>NZ_CP191268.1:0-4785000 GCF_050410835.1 Streptomyces sp. cg35 | reverse complement strand
CGCCCCGAAATCGAATTGAATTCGGGCAAGCCGAAATCAATCCCAGGGGGAGATCGTGCTGGTGGTTTGGGTGCCGCTTCAGCGGCGGAGGTGCTGTCGCAGAACCGTTACGGCCCCGTGGCAACCCGAAGAACTTTACGGATCGGGCAGGGCAGTGTCAACCCCCGCCTGGAAGGACTTCAGTCGAGGTCGGTGAGGCGTCCGCCGGCGTCCGGCTGGGCGTCCTCGACGCGGCGCAGGAGACGGGTGAGGACCTCGCCCAGGACGCCGCGCTCGACCGAGGTGAGGTCCTGGAGGAGGTCCTCCTCGAAGACGGAGGCGAGGCGCATGGCCTCCAGCCACTTCTCGCGGCCCTGCGGAGTCAACTCCACGATCACGCGGACCCGGTTGTTCTCGTCGCGGTCCCGGGTGACCAGGCCCTCCTGGACCATGCGGTCGATGCGGTGGGTCATCGCGGCCGGCGTCAGACCGAGGCGCTTGGCGAGGTCCCCGGGGCCCATCCGGTACGGCGAGCCGGAGAGGACGAGGGCCTTGAGGACCTCCCACTCGGCGTTGCTGATCCCGATCTCCGAGGTCTGGCGCCCGTACGCCACGTTCATCCGGCGGTTGAGCCTGCCGAGCGCCGAGACGATCTGCTCGACCTGAGGGTCGAGGCCCTGGAACTCGCGCTGGTACGCGGCGATCTGCTCATCGAGGGTCGGCTCGGCTGTCGGCCCGCCGGTGGTGTCCGCCATGCCGCGCAGTATGGCACGCAAGTGGTTGGCGTTGAAGTCCTTCTCTGTGTATTGTTTAGCTTCTAACTTTAGCTTCGAAGTCTTCAGGGTTAACCGCTTGACGGCTCGTTGACGGCATCCATCGGCCCCCAGCTGGGGGCCGCGACTGCGAAAGGGCAGGTGAAAGTGACCAGGGCGATGGGCGCGGCGATGCGCCGGATTCAGATGGGCAGCGCGCTGAGCGCGTTCGGCATCGGCTTCACGGTTCCGTTCCTCTACGTGTACGTGGCGGAGGTCCGAGATCTTGGTGCCGGTGCGGCCGGCATCGTGCTGGCCGCGTTCGCCATGGCCGCTCTGGTCGTCCTTCCCTTCACCGGTCGCGCCATCGACCGGCGGGGGCCGCTGCCCGTGCTGCTGGTGGCGTCGGTCGTGGCCTCCGTGGGCGCGATCAGCCTCGGGCTCGCGAGCAGTGAGCCGGCCGCCATCGCTGCCGCCGCCGTCCTGGGTGCGGGCACCGCGGTGCTGCAGCCCGCCCTCGCGACCATGATCGTGTGGTGCTCGTCGCCCGAGACGCGGACCCGTTCCTTCGCCATGCAGTTCTTCCTGCAGAACCTGGGGCTCGGCATAGGCGGCCTCATCGGTGGCCAGATCGTCGACGAGAACCGGCCGGACAGCTTCCTGCTGCTCTTCGGCATCGAGGCCGTGATGTTCCTGGTGCTCGGCGCGATCGTGCTGAGCGTGCGGATGCCGCACGCCCCCTCCCTCGGCGAGGTCCGGCCCAAGGGCGACACCGGTGGCGGGCTGCGGGCACTGCTCGGGCACCGGGCCATGGTGCAGCTGTGCGTGCTGGGCTTCGTGCTGTTCTTCGCCTGCTACGGGCAGTTCGAGTCGGGTCTGAGCGCCTACGGTGTCGAGGCCGCCGGCATCTCGCCGTCGACGCTCGGGATCGCGCTGGCCGCCAACACCGCGATGATCGTCGTCGCGCAGTTCGCCGTGCTGAAGTTTGTCGAGCGGCGCAAGCGGTCGCGGGTCATCGCCGCGGTGGGGCTCATCTGGGCCGTCGCGTGGATCGCCGCGGGGTACGCGGGGCTCGGGCACGGCAGCCAGGCCATGGCCACCGCCGCGTTCATCTCCACGTACGCGCTCTTCGGGCTCGGCGAGGCGATGCTGTCGCCGACCGTGGCGCCGCTGGTCGCCGATCTGGCGCCGGCCGGCATGGTCGGTTCGTACAACTCGGCCTTCGCGCTGGTGAAGCAGCTCGCCCTCGCGGTCGGGCCCGCCGTGGGCGGGCCGATGGGGGCCGCGCTGCACGGGCCGTACATCGTGACGTTCCTGCTGTTCTCGCTGGGCATCACGGTCCTGGGGCTGCGGCTCGGCAAGCGGCTCACGCCGCTGCAGGACCAGCCGTCGCTGGCCGGGAGCCGTGTGGTGATGCAGAGCTCGCCGGAGCCCGCCACCGCGGAGGCGTGAGCGGGTGACGTGCGCAAGGGCGGTCGGTGCCTTCGGGTGCCGGCCGCCCTTGTCGTGCGTACGGCCCTCCTGGTCAGCGGATCGCCGTGGTCAGGGTCGCCGTGAAGGGCAGCGTCACCGTGCCGTCGGGGGCGGCGCGGTCGGCGAAGCGTTCCGCGAGGGTGCGGCCGGCCTCGCGCAGCGCCTGCTGCCCGTGTGCCGCCACGAGTTGCCGGCCCCAGGGCAGCGCCGACAGATGGCCCGCGGCGAACGCGGCGAGCGGGGGCAGGGTCACGTCGAGGGTGAGCTCGCGGGCCGTCGCGTCGTGGAAGCCGGCCTTGCGCAGCGCCGCGGAGAGCACGTCGCCGGTGCAGGCGAACGCCTCGAGGTAGTCGGCGCCGGTCGCGGGTCCCGCGTGCTGTCGGAGCGTCTCGTGCTGGGCGGCGAGGTAGGGCGAGCGGTCCAGGTGCGTCCAGGTCGTCGCCGCGAAGCGCCCTCCGGGGCGGGTGACGCGGGCGGTCTCCGTGAGCGCGGCGACGAGGTCCGGGAAGAACTGGGCGCCCTGCTGGCACAGGACCACGTCGAACAGGGCGTCGTCGTGGGGCAGCCGGTCGGCGGGGGCCGCGGTGAACTCGATGTCGGGGTACAGGTGGGGGCGCAGAGCGGTCGCGAGCCGGAGCATCTCCTCGTTCGGGTCGGCGCCGTGCACCCGGCCGGTGGGGCCGACGCGGGCCGCGGCGATCCGGGCGGCGAACCCGGTGCCGCACGCGAGGTCGAGGACGGTGTCACCGGGCTCCAGGCCGGCGCTGTCCACGAGGGCGTCGACGAAGGGCGCCATGACCGGCGCGACGTACTGCTCGTAGCGGTCGGGGGCGCCGCCGGTGAGGTGGAAGCCCGAGGGGCCCGAGAGGTCTGCCGAGGGAGTCATAGGGAGCTGATAGCACCGCTGGGCGCGCTCGCCCAGGGGGCGCGGGCCGCCCCGCGTCAGCGCGCCCGGCTCACCCCGTCCCGTCCGGCAGGACGAACTCGCACCACACCGCCTTGCCGCCGCCCGGCGTGCGCCGCGAGCCCCAGTTCGAGGCGATCGTGGCGACGATGGAGATGCCGCGGCCCGTCTCGTCGCCGGGTTCCGCGCGGCGGCGGCGCGGGAGGTGGTCGTCCCCGTCGGTGACCTCGATGATCAGGCGGCGGTCCGTGCGCCGCAGTCGCAGGCGCATCGGCGGGGTGCCGTGCTGCAGGGAGTTGGCGACGAGCTCGCTCGCGGCCAGGACGCCCAGGTCGTGCAGCTCGGGGGCGAACCGCCAGCTGGTCAGGACGCCGGAGGCGAAGGCGCGGGCCCGGGGCGCCGCCTCGACGCCGCCGAGCAGTTCCAGCGCCGCATTGCGGAAGCGCTCGCCGTCGGGGCCCTTGCGCGCCGGGTGCTGGAGGACCAGGACCGCCACGTCGTCGTCGTGGTCGGCCGTGACCCCGGCCGCGCGGATCAGGCGGTCGCAGATCACCTGCGGGGTGCCGGTCGCGCCCGCCAGCGCGTGTTCGAGCGCCGCCACTCCCTCGTCGATGTCCTCGTCCCTGCGCTCCACCAGGCCGTCGGTGTACATGACCGCCGTGGAACCGGGGCCGAGCGGGACGGAACCCGACGTGTGCAGCCAGCCGCCCGTGCCGAGCGGCGGGCCCGTGGGCTCCTCGGCGCGGTGGATCGTGCCGTTCTCGTCGCGTACGAGGATGGGGAGGTGGCCCGCCGAGGCGTACACGAGGCGGCCCTCGTTCGGGTCGTGGACCGCGTAGACGCAGGTGGCGATCTGCTGCGGGTCGATCTCGATGGCCAGCCCGTCGAGGAGCTGCAGCACCTCGTGCGGCGGCAGGTCGAGTCTCGCGTAGGCGCGTACGGCGGTGCGGAGCTGGCCCATCACGGCCGCGGCGCGCACGCCCCGGCCCATCACGTCGCCGATGACCAGGGCGGTGCGGCCGCCGCCGAGGGTGATGACGTCGTACCAGTCGCCGCCGACCGCGGCCTCGGTGCCGCCGGGCTGGTACGTGGCCGCGATGCGCAGGTCGTCGGGCTCCTCCAGCTCCTGGGGCAGCAGGGATCTCTGGAGGGTGACCGCCGTCTCGCGCTGGCGGCGCTCGCTGGTGCGCAGCCGCTCCGCCGCCTCCGCGTGGTCCGTGACGTCCGCCGCGAAGATCAGTACGCCGGGGCCCTCGGCCGTCTCCAGCGGGGTGCAGGTGACCGTGTACGAGCGGCCGCCCGCGGTCCTGCGGGACTTGACCGTGCGGGGCTTCGCGCTGCGCAGCACCTGGTCGAGGAGGGGGAGCAGGCTGAGCTCGTCGAGCTCGGGCAGGGCCGTGGCGGCCGGTTCGCCGACGGGGCGGTCGCCGAACGCCGCGACGTACGCGTCGTTGACGTACGCGATGCGGTGCTCGGGCCCGTGCACCAGGGCGACGAGAGCGGGGATGCGGTCGAGGACCTCGCGGACGGGCAGTTCGTCGACGCCGATGCCGCCGCCCGGCTCGGATTCGTCGGGCAGGTGCTCGGCGCGGGCCGCGGGCACGGCGCTCTCGCCTCGCTGGGGTACGCCGTGGTCGGCCCGCGCTGCGGCGCGGCGCTGCGTTCCGGGGAGCCGGGCGCTCCAGCGCGTGAAGTTCACTGTGGGACAAGCCTCGTGTGGTCGAGGGCGGGCGCAGGGCCCGCCCAGGGTCGTGGACCAGTCTGGCCGACCGTACTGACAAACGTCAGACGCCGGTCCGGGAGCGGGAGTTCCGCGCTCCGGTCGGACGGCGGCCGGAACTCCGGTCGTCAGGTCGTCACCGGAGTGGCGGGGAGACGGTCAGGGCGACCCCTTCGGGCTGCCGGACGGCGGTGGAGAAGGGTCCTCAGGAGGGACGGTTCCGGCCGCGAGTTCGAACTCGGCGCGCGGCTGTTCCAGGGACCCCAGCGAGACGATCTCCCTCTTGAACAGGCCGGAGAGGGTCCATTCGGTCAGGACGCGGGCCTTCCGGTTGACGGTGGGCACCCTGCTGAGGTGGTAGACGCGGTGCATGAACCAGGCAGGGTAGCCCTTCAGCTTGCGTCCGTAGACGTGTGCGACGCCTTTGTGCAGACCGAGGGAGGCCACGGAACCCACGTACGCGTGCTCGTAGTCGGTGAGCGGCTGATCGCGCAGGGACGCCGCGATGTTGTCGGCGAGTGTCCTGGCCTGGCGCACCGCGTGCTGGGCGTTGGGCGCGCACTCCTTGCCGGGCTCCTCGGCCGTGACGTCGGGGACGGCGGCCGCGTCGCCCGCGCCCCAGGCGTGCGGGGCGCCGTCGACCGCGAGGGCGGCGGTGCACCTGAGCCGGCCGCGGTCGGTCAGCGGCAGGTCGGTGGCGGCGAGCAGGGGGCTCGGTTTGACGCCGGCCGTCCACACGACCGTACGGGTGGGGAAGCGGGAGCCGTCGCTGAGCACCGCGACCCGGTTCTCGCAGGACTCGAGGCGTGTTTCGAGTCGTACGTCGATGTTGCGGCCGCGCAGTTCACGGATCGTGTACTGGCCCATTTCCGGGCCGACTTCGGGCAGGATCCGGTCACTCGCCTCCACGAGGATCCACTTCAGGTCCTCGGGTGTGACGTTGTGGTAGTACTTCGCCGCGTACCGGGCCATGTCCTCCAGTTCGCCGAGCGCCTCGACGCCCGCGTAGCCGCCGCCCACGAAGACGAAGGTGAGGGCCGCGTCGCGGATCGCCGGGTCGCGCGTGGAGGAGGCGATGTCCAACTGCTCGATGACGTGGTTGCGCAGGCCGACGGCCTCCTCGACCGTCTTGAACCCGATGCCGTACTCGGCGAGGCCGGGGACCGGGAGCGTACGGGAGATCGAGCCGGGGGCCAGGACCAGTTCGTCGTAGGTGAGCGGGGTCGGGCCCGTGCCCTCCTCCGCGCTGGCGAGCGTCGTGTACGTGGCCGTGCGCTTGGCGTGGTCGACGGAGACCACCTCGCCGACGATGACGGTGCAGTGCTCCAGGACGCCGCGCAGCGAGACGACGACATGGCGCGGGGAGATGGAGCCCGCGGCGGCCTCCGGCAGGAACGGCTGGTACGTCATGTACGGGTCGGGGGTGACGACGACGATCTCCACAGCGCCGCTCCGAAGCTCGGTTTTGAGCTTCTTCTGGAGGCGCAGGGCGGTGTACATCCCGACGTAGCCGCCGCCGACAACGAGAATGCGCGCAGGTTCCCTCACCCTCCCATGACGCATCGGACCCTTGCGTTTGTCCACAGCCCCGGCAATTTGTGTGACGGAGCGGAGGCGCTCGTACCGGTCGGGCGGACGGCTGTGGCACGGGACAGGTGCGCAGGTCAGCGGGTAGAGCGGGGGTACGTGACAGGGGGGCAATCGGGGCGGAATCGCCGCGTACTCCGTTCGGGGGGCGCTCCGTGCGGAACCTGCCCCTTCTGAATTGACTCCGGCTCAACTATGTTCGTGTGCTGTCGGGGTGTCGGGGGACGCACTGGCGGGGCCGCAGAGCGGGTCCGGAAATCGCTGTCTGTTCCTCACGCTCCGGCTGACAATGACGGGGAGTGTCTCCGGGGGGAGACGTCATTACCGGGGGAACACATATGCGCATTCAGGAATCTCAATGGACCTCAGCGTCTTCCGTCGCGCCCACGGGCGTCTCGGGGGGCGCCAACGGGCGGGGTGCGGGCGACAGTTCGCGCTCGACGCCGCTGCGGGTGGACGCCCAGCGCAATCTGGAGCACGTGCTGCGCGCGGCCCGGGAGGTCTTCGGTGAGCTGGGGTACGGGGCGCCCATGGAGGACGTGGCGCGCCGCGCCCGCGTCGGTGTGGGCACGGTGTACCGGCGCTTCCCCAGCAAGGACGTACTGGTGCGACGGATAGCCGAAGAGGAGACGGCCCGGCTGACCGACCAGGCGCGCACCGCGCTCGGCCAGGAGGACGAACCGTGGTCGGCGCTCTCGCGCTTCCTGCGGACGTCGGTGGCCTCGGGCGCGGGCCGGCTGCTTCCTCCGCAGGTGCTGCGGGTGGGCGTGGCCGACGAGCGGTCGGACGGCGGCCGGGACGAGGCGCGTGTCCCGGAGCAGCGCAGTGCGGCGCCCGAGCTGCGGCTCGTGGAGCAGCGCCACGCTCCGCTCGACGAGGGCGTGCCCGCGGACGACACGGGTGCGACGGAGCTGCTCGAGGTCGTGGGGCGGCTCGTGGACCGGGCCCGGGAAGCCGGTGAGCTCCGTGCCGACGTGACCGTGTCCGACGTCCTGCTGGTCATCGCGACGGCGGCGCCCTCGCTGCCGGACGCCGCCCAGCAGGCGGCCGCGTCGGCCCGACTGCTCGACATCCTTCTGGAGGGGCTGCGCTCGCGGCCCTAGGGTGGCGACAGGCCCTTCAGTGACCGGTTGAGTGAGCGGTGCGGTGCGATGACCGCGGGCGGCCGATATGTGCCGTTCGCGGTCAACTGCTGTCCGGGGTACGCCCGTTGAGCCTTCCCCGGATGAGTGAACCGTAGTGCTCAGGTGCGGGAAATCTCCACGGATGAGTGGTTGCCGTGCACGAACCGGCCCGGTGGGGGGCGGGTGTGACACTCTTTCCCGGTGGTCGGGTCAGAGTGTGCGGTCGGGGGCTTCCGCGATGAGCGTTGACGGGCGGGACGAGCAGCAGCCCGACGGTGGGGTGACGGGCGGCGAGGATCTTCCCCCGCAGCAGGTGCCGAGCCAGGGCGGGCCCGGGCGGACCTCCGCCGAGCCGCCGAGCGCGGCGCCGGACCCGGATGTGTCCGTACCGGCCCAGCGGGAGGGCCTCGCCGGTGCGTCGGGACCGTCCGGTGCATCGGGCGCGTCCAGTGCCGGACTGCCGCCGTCCGACGCCGACTTGATCGGGCGGATGCGCGGCGGGGACGACAGCGCGTACGAGGAGCTGTACCGCCGGCACGCCGCCGCCGTACGCCGCTACGCCCGCACCTGCTGCCGCGACGCGCACACCGCGGACGATCTGACGGCCGAGGTGTTCGCCCGCATGCTGGGCGCCGTCCGCGGCGGCAGCGGGCCCGAGCACGCGGTGCGCGCCTATCTGCTGACCACGGTGCGCCGCGTCGCCGCGAACTGGACGAAGTCGGCCAAAAGAGAACAACTAGTCGATGACTTCGCCGTGTTCGCCGCGCAGGCCGGCCGCTCCAACGAGGTCTCCGACGACGACACCCTCGAACTCGGTGCCGATGTCCGCGCCATGCACGAGGCCGAGCAGTCGATGGCCATGCAGGCCTTCCGCTCCCTGCCCGAGCGCTGGCAGGCCGTGCTCTGGCACACCGAGGTCGAGGACGAGTCGCCGAGCGACGTGGCCACGCTCTTCGGGCTCGACGCCAACGGCACGCGCGTGCTCGCCAAGCGGGCCCGCGAGGGCCTGAAGGAGGCCTACCTCCAGGCGCACGTCTCCACCACGCTCACCGAGTCCGAGGAGTGCTCCCGCTACGCGGACCGGCTCGGCGCCTACGCGCGCGGCAGCCTCCGTACGCGGGCCGAGCGCGGTCTGCGCAAGCACCTGGAGGAGTGCGCCAAGTGCCGGCTGGCCGCGGGCCAGATCAAGGAGGTCGCCAGCGGCATCCCGGGTGTCGTGCCGATCGCGGTCATCGGCTGGTTCGGTGCCGCCGGGTACGCGAAGGTGGCCGCGCTCATCGGCGGCGGCGCCGCGGGTGCGGCGGGCGCCGGGGCCGGTGCGGCCGCGGCGTCGGGCGGCTCGTCCGGCGGCGGTGCGGCCGGCGGGGCCGCGTCCGAGGGGCTCGGGGCGCCCGCGAAGGCCGGTATCGCGGCCGGTGTGGTGGCGGCCGGGGTCGCCGTCGCGGTGGCCATGGCGCTCGCCGGTGACCCGAAGCCGCAGCCCGAGGCGAAGTCGGAGAAGCCGCCGGTGTCCCAGCCGGTCCCGCCGGAGCCGTCCCCCGAACCACCGACGCCCGCGCCCGAACACCCGGCGCCGAAGCCCGACCCGACGCCTCCGAAGCCCACACCGACCCCCACGCCGAAGCCGAAGCCGACGCCTGAGAAGCCGACGCCCACGCCCACCCCCGAGCCGACACCTCCGAAGCCGAAGCCGAAGCCCACGCCCAAGCCGACGCCCCCGAAGCCGACTCCCCCGCCGGCCCCGGCCGTCTACCAGCTGAACCGGCTCGACTACGGCGTCGTCGGCGACGGCTCCAAGCCCGAGATCCGGCTCGGCGCGAGCAGCTGGGTGTGGCAGCGCTACGGCATGTCGACCGGCGGCAAGCAGTACGCCAACGGCGTCTCGGTGCACGCCCCGTCGTCCGTCACCATCGACCTGAACCGCACGTGCACCGCCTACGACGCGTCCGCCGGTGTCGACGACATGACGCTGGGGCTCGGCGCCGTCCGGTTCTCCGTCTACGTCGACGGCGCCCGGGCCTGGCGGTCCCCGGTGATGCGCGGCAACGACCCGGCCGTGCCGGTCCATGTCGATCTGACCGGGCACAAGACGATCCGGCTCGTGGTCGATCCGCACACGCCGTTCGGCGCGGTGGCGCTCGCGGACTGGGCCGAGTCCCGCTTCACCTGCAGCTGAGCCGGTGAACGGGCCGCCGGTCAGCGCGCGTCGGCGCCCGTGCCCAGCTCGGCCAGGATCTCCCCGGGCGTGAGGCCCCGGCCCGCCGTCTGCTCCGCCGCGTACCGGGCGGCGCCCAGCTCGGCCCGGGCCCGGGACTCCACCGCCGCCTGCTCGGCCTGCTCCGGCATCGGCCGGGGCCGGCCGCCGCGCAGCCCGTCGGCGGCCCCGAACAGGCGCGCCGCGCGCACCAGATCGTCGCGGCGGGCCAGCAGTTCGGCACCGATGTCGACCAGGCCGGCGATGACCGTCTCGGAGCACCGGCCCCGCACCGCCTCGCCCAGCACGCCGCCGAGGAGCGCGAGGCCGGCCGCGGGACCCTCCTCGGCGGCCCTGATCCGGACGTCGACGATGCCGAGCGCCGCCACGAACTGCGGCGGCGGCGTACCCGTCGCGGCCACCGAGCGGGACAGGTCGCACAGCTCGCGCGCGCGGGCCACCTCACCGTCGTCCAGCGCGAGATGGGCCCGCAGCAGCGCCACGAAGGCCGTGGTGTCCACGGTGCCGTGCTGCTCCGCCTCCGCGCTCGCCACGTCCAGGGTCTTCTCCGCGGTCTCGCGGTCCCCCTCCCGGTAGGCGATCTCGGCGAGGCGGGCCATCAGGAACGGCGTCTCCGCGAACGCCCCCACCTCATGGGCGAGACGCAGCGCCTCCTCGTAGTGCTCCTTCGCCTCACCGAAGCGACCGCGTCCCATGGCGGCCTCGCCCGCGGCACTCGCCACCTGGGCCCGCATCCAGCGATCGCCCACCCGGCGGCCGATGTCCCGCAGCTCGACGAGGTCCTCGTCCACGCCCTGCATGTTGCCCTGCGTGTCGACGGCCGTGTGCGTACGGAACATCAGCGTGACGCCGAGATCCCAATCGCCGCCGAACCGGCGGCAGTTGATGACAGCCTGGTCGAGGGCGGCGCGGACGTCGCGGGTGCTGTCGACGATGAACAGCGAGAACGGCCAGACGATGCCGGGGAAGCGGGCGCCCTGCGGACCGGGCGGCTCGAAAGCCGCGAGCACCCGCTCCACATGCGCCCGGCCCTGCTCGTCGGCGACGGCTTCATGGGGCCGGGACTCGGCGGCCAGGAAGAGGGACAGCAGCCGCAGGTTCATCCGCGGCCAGTACAGCGGGTCCGCCGGGTCGTCCGCGACCGTGCGGTCCGGCAGGAGCCGCTCGATCCCGTCGATCCAACCCGAGCCCTCCGGCCGGTAGTTGCGCAGCCACCAGAACCAGCCCATGTGCAGCGCCAGGGCGATCGCCGTCTCCTCGTCGACCAGTCCGGGCGCGCTCGTGACACGGCTCAGCGCCGCGCGGATGTTGTCGAGCTCCGTCTCCAGGCGCTGGATCCACGGAAGTTGCTCCGCCGAGCGGATCTTGGGGTCGGCCTCCTCGACCAGCGCGCGCACGTACGCGATGTGGCGGCGCTGCGCGGCCAGACGCAGCCCCGGGGTCTCCTCGGCGCGCTCCGTCGCGTACTCGTGGATGGTCTCCAGCATCCGGTAGCGCATACCGGTGCTCTCCGGGACGTCCGAGCCCTGGTGGGGTGTGGCGATCAGCAGGGACTTGTCCACGAGGGAGCCGATGGTGTCGGCGACGGTCACGGCGTCGCCGGCGCACACCGCCTCGGCCGCCGCCAGGTCCCAGCCGCCGGCGAACACCGACAGCTCGCGCAGGGCGGCGCGCTCCCGGTCGTCGAGCAGGTCCCAGGACCAGTCGACCACCGCGCGCAGGGTCTGCTGGCGGGGCAGGACCGTGCGGCTCCCGCTGGTCAGGAGGCGGAAGCGGTCGTCCAGGCGGTCCGCGATCTGGCGGGGCGTGAGCAGTCTGAGGCGGGCCGCGGCCAGCTCGATGGCGAGCGGCAGTCCGTCGAGCCGGCGGCAGATCTCGGTGACGGCCGCCGGATCGCGGGCCGGGTCGAATCCGGGGCTCACGGCCTGCGCCCGCTCGGTGAACAGCCGGTGCGCGGGGTCCGGGGGCAGCGGCTCGACCGGGCGCACCGACTCCCCCGGGACGCCGAGGGGTTCGCGGCTGGTGGCGAGGATCGTGAGGCCCGGGCAGTGGGTGAGGAGGGTCTCGGCGAGCTCCGCCGCCGCGTCGATGACGTGCTCGCAGTTGTCAAGGATCAGGAGCAGGCTGCGCTGGGCGCAGTACTCGATGAGGAGCGTGGTCGGGTTGTCGTGCGGGCCCGACAACTCGTGCGTCATCAGGACCGTCTCGCGCAGCCCGAGTGCGCTGACGACCGCGCCCGGGACCGCCCGTGGATCGTCGAGCGGCGCCAGCTCGACCAGCCAGGCCTGGGGGACCGGGGCGGCGGTCTCTTCTGCCAGGCGGGTCTTGCCGGAGCCGCCCGGGCCCGTGAGCGTGACCAGGCGTGCTCCTCGTAGACCGGAACGGACGGCGGCGAGTTCGGGTTCCCGGCCGACGAACGAATTCAGGCGGGGGCGGAGGTTGCCTGTGCGGGTCGGGGGGCGGGGGGTGGGTGCGGGCTGGGTGAATGTGGCTCGGGTCGGTGTGGCTTGGGTCGGTGTGGCTTGGGTCGGTGTGGCTTGCGTGGACTGCGTGGGCTGAGGTGCGGTTGGTTCCGTCAGCAACTCCCGGTGCAGGGTCGCCAGTTCCGGGCCCGGGTCCGTGCCGAGTCCGTCCGCGAGGGTGCGGCGGGCCTCCTCGTACGCGGCCAGTGCGTCCGCGCCCCGGCCGGTCGCGCGCAGGGCGCGGATCAGGAGGGCGCGCAGGGGCTCGTCGTACGGGTGCGCCGTGGTGAGTTCCCGTAGTTCCGGTACGAGCTCCGGGGCGCGGCCCAGCCGCAGATCCGCCGCCACGCGTGCGCGGGTCGCCTCCAGGCGCTGGGCCTCGGGGCGGGTGGCCGCCGTGTGGTCGGGCAGGTCGGCGAGGGCCGGGCCGTGCCACAGGGCGAGGGCCTCGCGCAGGATGCGGGCCGCGGTCGCCGGGTCGTCCGCGGTCAGCGCCGCGATGCCCTCGCGGACCAGGCGCTCGAAGACGTACAGGTCGATGTCCGCGCGGGTCGCCGCGAGCCGGTAGCCGCCGGCCTCCGAGCTGATCGCTTCCTTGCCGAGCGCTCTGCGCAGGCGGCCCACCAGGGCCTGGAGTGCGGCGGGGGCGTCGGCGGGCGGGGTGTCCGCCCAGACGTCGTCGATGAGGGCGTCGGTGGGAGCGGTGTGGGGGGTGTGCAGGGCCAGGGACGCGAGGAGGGCGCGGAGACGGGGGCCGCCCACGGGGACGGCGGTGCCCTTGTCGTCGTAGGCCTGTGTCGTGCCCAGAATTGTGTACTGCACCTAGGCATTGTCGCCGGTTCGGTGCGAGGCGGGGGTGGATATTTCCGCTGGGCGGATACGGCTGCGGCTGCGGCGGGGCGGGTGGCTTCCGGGGGGCGATGGACTGAGGCAGGCCCGGGCTGGGCAGGGCTGGGTTGATGCGGTTGTGACTGGGCGGGGCTGGGTGCGCCGTCCGTTGTGGGGTGGGGCGGGGCCGCGCCGGCGTACCTCCTCGGCCGGATGGGTCTCGTCGCCTCCGTACGCCGTAGGCGCGTCATCCGGCGCTGAGTTCCCGCGGTGTCCTGCGGGGGCACCCCGACACGTCCCCTCCCGCCGGCTTGCGGCCTCCCCCCGGTGGGGCTTCCGACGCCGATGACTCATGCCCGCACCGCTCGTACGCGGCTGACCCCCGGTGGGGCTTCCGACGCCACCGCCTTGGGCAGTCTGCCGCCTGGGGCGGCAGGGTGGGCAAGGCGGCGCCCCCGCGCCGGGTGACTGTTCGAGCGGGCCCGAGGGCGAGGAAAGCACCCCGCGGCGGGCGACCGTGAGAGCAGGCCCGCGCGCAAAGGAAGCCCAGCGCCGGGCGGCCGTGAGAGCTGGGGCGGGGGAGAGCGCGCTGCTAGCGGAGCGGACCCGCTCCTAGGGCGCGTTCGGGGACGACGCTGCCCGTCGGGACGGCACGCGCGCGTGCGGGGGTGCCCGTCCAGCACGTGCCTCTTCGGGCCAGCAGACGGCGCAGCCACAGTTCCAGGGCGACGAGGTCGGCGAGGCCGTCGAGAGGCAGGGGTTCGCCGTCGGCCGCCGCGCGCAGCGCCTTGCGGACCACACGAGCCTCGACCAGGCCCGTCTGCGCCAGCAGCGGGGTGTCGAAGAGGGCGATCAACTGGTCCGCGGCCACCCGCAGCCCCGTGCGGGCCGCCGCTGCGGAGGACGCGTGCGAGGGCGCCCCCCAGCCCGGGGGCAGGTCGGCGACGCCCGCGCCCTCCAGGACCGTGCGCAGGATCGTCGCGCGGGCCCCCGGCTGGACGCGCAGGGACTCGGGAAGCGCGCGGCAGGCGCGGACCACCTGGTTGTCGAGGAACGGGGCGTGCAGGCGCTGGAAGCGGATCTCCGCCGCCTGTTCGAGGATGCGCAGGTCCGCCGCGTGGCGAGCCAGGGCCGCGCGGGCCCGGAAGTCGCCGGGGCGCTGGCCGGGACCGGGTCCGGGACGCGTCGTCCCCTGATGCAGGCGAACCGATACTTCAGCGAGAGCCTCACCGGTCAGCCAGCGCGCGGCGGGCCCCGGTCTGGCCCAGGTGAGCGCGGCCAGGGACGCACCGACGGCGCCGCCCGGCTCGTCGAAACTGCGGTGCAGCAGGCGGTCCGAGAGATGCTCCAGGCCCGCCTTGTAGGGCGTACGGGCCAGCTTGCGGGCCGCGCCGTACACGCGCGCGGGCACCGTGAAAGAACCGTCCGCCTTGGTGAGCGCCGCGACCGGGCGCACCATGCTGCGGCGGCGTCTGTCCATGAGGAGGTCCGTGAGACGCGCCGGATGGGCGTCCAGGACCTGGCGTGCGCCGTAGCCGGTGAAGTGGTCCGCGCTTCCGGAGGCGAGGCGCGCACGGTGCCGGGCCGCCGCGACGAGGCTGGCGCTGGGCTCGTCGGTGAGCGGGCCGTCCAGGTCGGCGTAGGGCAGGGCCTCTTCGCCCGCGGCCACGACGACGTGGTGCAGGCGCGGGTTCGCGGCCAGCGCCCCCGCACGTTCAAGTTCCGCCTCGTGGTTGGTCGTCGTGCTGGAGATGTCGTTGAACGTGACCGCGAGCAGGCGTTCGCCGGCGCCCGTGCCGTGCCCCAGAACCGTGCCGGGCAGTCCGGGCAGGCCCGCCGCGAGGAGGGCGAGGGTCCCGGAGGCGGGCCCGCCCGAGAGGTCCGCGCCGATACCGGGCACGGGCATGCCGCGGGCGGCGCGCCGCTCGGCGGGCCCCATGCCGGGCACGGGTCCGGGGTCGAGGTCGGTGCCGGGCACGTGCCGGGGCGCGGTGAGCCGGGCCCGTACGGCGTCCACCAGGGCGTCCCGTACGGCGTCCACGGCGCTGCCGGGGTCGACGGGCGCGGCACCCACCGCGAGGGACGCCACCGCCTCGTAGCCGGCGATCTCGCGGGCCCCGGCGCGCAGGATCAGCGCGTGCCCGGGCGGGATGCGGCGCACGCCCTGGTACGGCGTCGAGTCGTGCAGCGCCTCCGGGACGTCGGGGGTGGCGAGCAGCGCGGCGAGGTGGCCGACGTCGAGGTTCGCCTCGATGAGGTCCGCGAGGGGCAGGGCCGCGGTGGCGTAGGCCGTGCCGCCCGCCCAGGGGGTGTAGAACACCGGGCGCGCGCCCGCCAGGTCGCCGAGCACCATGACGCGGCGGCCCACCTGGACCACGGCGGTGTAGCTGCCCGGCCAGTTGGTGAGGTGGCGCAGGGCGCCGCCGCGCGCGGCGAAGAGCCCGACGCGCAGTTGTTCGTCGGTGGCGCCGCACACGCCGAGGACCGCGATCCGCGTCTGGTCGTCGACCCGCACGATGCGCACCTCGTCGGGGCGCCAGTCACCGACCGCCCACAGCGGATCCGGGTCGCCCCACAGGAGTTGGGAACCGACCGGGTGTACCGTTTCGCCGTCCGATCCCGTGGCTCCTGCGGACTCGAAGGCGACAGGTCCAGCGGCGGTGCTGCTCCATCCCACCAACCACCGCATTGCCGCCTCCACAACCTGTGGACAACCAAGGGGTCCCCATGCTGCCACGAAGGAGGCGCCCGAGAGGGGCCAAGTAGGGAGCGGGACACGGCGTGCGCTCCCCTTAATGCGCCCCTTTTGAGCCGTAGTTGAACCGTGGCACCACCACGGCGAGGTAGGACGACGGGGGCGACTTTCGGCCAAATCGGCTTCCGTTGGCCGGAGCTGAACACCCCGCTTCGGCCACAGCGCGCAACGCACAGTCCGGGAGGCGCACATCGCCTCCCGGACCGGTCCGCCGCCCGCGGGGATGTAGGCGGCGGTGTCCCCCAGCCCACTGGATCCAGTACAGCGGGCCGACCCACGCAGGTTCCATGGAAGCCGCGACCCCGCCTCGGAGTAAGAGCGCACGCACGGGCGCACGGCACCACACCCGGAGCACACAGTGACGGCGCGTGGCCTGCGCCGTACTTCCGTACGGACAACAATCTCGCCATCCGGAACTACGCCACTTAACGCTTGGGATCCGGCGAACTACGCTGGGTGTACGAATGCCGCGCGGTTATGCCAGGCCAAAAGACGGTCTGTGGAGTGCCGGCGCGGCAGCCGTCTGTGTCGAGGGGTGGCGCATGTCCAGGGAGCTACGCGGACCGAACGAGAAGCTCGGCGCCGTTCTCGCCCTCGCGGGAATCAGTAACGCGGGCCTGGCGCGCCGCGTCAACGACCTTGGCGCACAACGCGGGTTGACACTTCGCTACGACAAGACGTCGGTGGCGCGGTGGGTGTCGAAGGGCATGGTGCCGCAGGGCGCCGCGCCGCACCTCATCGCCGCCGCGATCGGCCAGAAGCTCGGCCGGCCCGTGCCGCTGCACGAGATCGGCCTGGCCGACGCGGATCCCGCGCCCGAAGTGGGCCTCGCCTTCCCACGCGACGTCCGGGCGGCGGTGAAGTCGGCCACGGAGCTGTACCGGCTCGACCTCGCCGGGCGCCGGGCGGGCAGTGGCGGCATCTGGCAGTCCCTGGCCGGTTCGTTCGCGGTGAGCGCGTACGCGACGCCCGCCTCACGGTGGCTGATAACCCCGGCCGACTCGTCTGTCGCGAGAGAAGCGCACACGACGGACGAGGGGGCGCCCCAGAAGGTCGGCCACAGCGACGTGGTGAAGCTGCGCGAGGCCGCGGAGGACGCGCGGCGCTGGGACTCCAAGTACGGCGGCGGCGACTGGCGTTCGTCGATGGTGCCCGAGTGCCTGCGGGTCGAGGCGGCGCCGCTGCTGCTCGGCTCGTACTCCGACGACGTGGGCCGCTCCTTGTTCGGCGCCTCGGCCGAACTGACCAGGCTGGCCGGGTGGATGGCGTTCGACACCGGGCAGCAGGAGGCCGCGCAGCGGTACTACATCCAGGCCCTGCGGCTCGCGCGGGCGGCCGCGGACGTCCCCCTGGGCGGCTATGTGCTCGCCACCATGTCGCTCCAGGCCACCTACCGCGGGTTCGGGGACGAGGGCGTCGACCTCGCGCAGGCCGCTCTGGAGCGCAACAGAGGACTCGCGACCGCCCGCACCATGAGCTTCTTCCGCCTCGTCGAGGCACGCGCGCACGCACGCGCCGGTGACGCGCAGGCGGCGGGGGCCGCGCTGCGGGCCGCCGAGGGATGGCTGGAGAGGTCCAGGGACGGCGACAGCGACCCCTCCTGGCTCGGCTTCTACTCCTACGACCGGTTCGCCGCGGACGCCGCCGAGTGCTACCGCGACCTGAAGGCGCCGCGGCAGGTGCGCAGGTTCACCGAGCAGGCGCTGTCCAAGCCCACCGAGGAGTTCGTGCGCTCGCACGGCTTACGCCTCGTGGTGTCGGCGGTGGCCGAGCTGGAGTCGGGGAACCTGGACGCCGCGTGCGAGCAGGGGACCCGCGCCCTGGAGGTCGCGGGACGGATCTCGTCCGCGCGGACCACGGAGTACGTGAAGGACCTGCTGCACCGCCTGGAGCCCTACGGCGACGAGCCGCGCGTGGTCGAGCTGCGCGAGCGGGCCAGGCCTCTTCTGATGGCCCCGGCATAGTCGTGCCCCCTGTCCCGCATGGATTGTCAGTGGTGTCGGGCAAGATGCAGGGCATGGAGGTGAGGCCGGTGGGGACGGCTGCGTATGACGGGGACGTACTGGTGATCGGCGGCGGGATCGTCGGTCTCGCCACCGCGTATGCCGTCTCGCGTGCCGCACCGGGCACGCGCGTCGTCGTCCTGGAGAAGGAGGCCGGCCCGGCCCGGCACCAGACGGGACGCAACAGCGGAGTGATCCACAGCGGGATCTACTACCGCCCGGACTCGCTCAAGGCCCGGTTCGCGGTGCGCGGCGCCGCCGAGATGGTCAAGTTCTGCGCGGAGTACGGGATCGCGCACGCGGTCACCGGAAAGCTGATCGTCGCCACGGAGCGGGACGAGCTGCCCCGGCTGCACGCCCTCGCCCAGCGCGGCAGGGAGAACGGGATCGCGGTGCGCGAGCTCGGCCCCGCCCAGATCCAGGAGTACGAGCCCGAGGTGCGCGGCCTGGCCGCCATCCACGTCGCGAGCACCGGCATCGCCGACTACCGCGCGGTCGCCGGGCACCTCGCCGAGCTCTCCGGCGCCGACATCCGGTACGGGGCGGACGTCGTCCGGATCGACCGGCGGGCCGGCCTGGGCGTCGCCGTGCGGACCGCCGCCGGGGACATCGTGCGCGGCAAGGTCCTGGTCAACTGCGCGGGGCTGCAGTGCGACCGCATCGCCCGGCTCGCCGGGGACGATCCGGGGATGCGCATCGTGCCGTTCCGCGGCGAGTACTTCGACCTGGCCCGGCCCGAGCTGGTGCGCGGGCTCGTGTACCCGGTGCCGGACCCGGCGTTCCCGTTCCTCGGGGTGCACCTGACGCGCGGCATCGAAGGCAGTGTCCACGTGGGTCCCAACGCGGTGCCCGCGCTGGCCCGCGAGGGCTACGACTGGGGGGTCGTCCGGCCCCGTGAGCTGGCCGGGACGCTGGCCTGGCCCGGGTCGTGGCGGATCGCCCGGCGCCACTGGCGGTACGGGGCGGGCGAGTTGCGGCGCTCCGCGTCGAAGCGCGCGTTCACCGACGCGGTGCGCCGGCTGGTGCCCGCGGTCGACCCGCAGGACCTGGTGCCTTCGCCGGCCGGGGTGCGGGCGCAGGCCGTGCTGCGCGACGGGACGCTGGTCGACGACTTCCTGATACGGGAGGGCGCCCGCACGGTCCATGTGCTGAACGCGCCGTCGCCCGCCGCGACGGCGTCCCTGCCCATCGGCCGGGAGGTGGCCCGACGCGCCCTCGATGTGCTCGGCTCGGCGTAGGCCCGGGACCGGCGCCGGCCGTCCCTGGCGAGCGACGGCCGCCCCGGAGCCCGTAAAATCGCCCCACTGTGTCTGAGTCCGAATCGCCCAAGCACCCCGCCCCGCCCGAGCGCCCGAACGAGCCGCGCTTCCCGGACGGGCCCCGGCCCGATCCCGCCGGATCGCACTTCGAGCGGCGCATCCGCAGCTTCCAGCCGCGCCGCAGCCGGGTCACCACCTCGCAGGCCGAGGCGTTGCAGCGGCTGTGGCCGCAGTGGGGCCTGGACATCGACGGGCAGCGCGTCCTCGATCTCGCCGAGCTGTTCCCGGGCCTGGACCGGGTCGTCCTGGAGATCGGCTTCGGCATGGGCGAGGCCACGGCGCAGATGGCGGCCGACGATCCGTCGACCGGGATCCTCGCGGTGGACGTCCACACCCCGGGCCAGGGCAATCTGCTGAACCTGGCCGAGCGCGGCGGCATGACGAACGTACGGGTGGCCAACGGCGACGCGATCATCCTGCTGCGCGCGATGCTCCCCGACGACAGCCTCGACGGTCTGCGCGTCTACTTCCCCGACCCCTGGCCGAAGAAGCGGCATCACAAGCGCCGCCTGATCCAGCCGGAGTTCCTGTCCCTGGTGGCCGGCCCGCTCAGGCCCGGGGCCCTGGTGCACTGCGCCACGGACTGGGAGGAGTACGCGGAGCAGATGCTCGAGGAGCTCACGGCCCACCCCGACTACGTGAACACCCAGGCGGACGGCGGCTACGCGCCACGCCCCGCGTTCCGACCGCTGACCCGCTTCGAGGGCCAGGGCCTGGACAAGGGGCACGTGGTGCACGACCTGCTGTTCCGGCGCAGGTAGAACCGGTAACGCCCGCACCGGCCGTCCCGGCACCTTGGCCCGAGGCCCCGTCGCGGCGCTCCGCATCCCTCGTTAGGGTCAATGCGTGGCTTCGTACCCCGGCTGCCCGCCCCACCAGGACCCCGCCCCCGGCGCCCGGCCGGACGGCGCGGTCCCGCATCCGCGCTGGTGGCAGCGGAAGGGCGTGCGGGCCACGGCGCTGGCCACGCTGCTCGCGCTGTCCGGCGCGGTGATCGCCGCGCTGGTGCGGGAGCAGACCGGCACCGAGGGATTCCTGGTCGGGCTCGGCCTGGCCGTGCTGCCCGTACCGCTGCTGATATCCGCGTTCCGCTGGCTGGACCGGGTGCAGCCCGGGCCCTGGCGGAACATGGTCTTCTCCTTCGCCTGGGGCGCCTGCGCGGCCGCCCTGATAGCGATCGTCGCGAACAGTTTCGCGACCCGGTGGATCGAGACGGCCACCGCCGACCCGACCGGCGCCGATACCCTCGGCGCCACCGTCATAGCGCCCGTGGTGGAGGAGTCCGCGAAGGCCGCGGCCGTGCTGCTGGTCTTCCTGTTCCGCAGACGGGACTTCACCGGCGTCGTCGACGGGGTCGTCATCGCCGGTGTCACGGCGACCGGCTTCGCGTTCACCGAGAACATCCTCTACCTCGGGAACGCCTTCGGCACCGACCAGCTGACCGGCACCGGCCCCGGCCTCACCTCGGTGACGGCCGCGACGTTCTTCGTGCGCATCGTGATGTCACCGTTCGCGCATCCGCTGTTCACGGTGCTCACCGGCATCGGTTTCGGGCTCGCCGCGGTCATGGCGCCCGACCGGGCCCGCACCCGCCGTGCGTTGCTGCCGCTCGCCGGGCTGCTCGCCGCGATGGGCATGCACGCGTTCTGGAACGGCTCGTCGTCCTTCGGCGAGTACGGGTTCTTCGCGGTGTACGCGGTGTTCATGGTGCCGGTGTTCGGCCTGATCACCTGGCTCGTGGTCCATCTGCGCCACCGCGAACTGCGCACCGTCAGGAACGAGTTGCCCGCGTATGTCGCCGCGGGCTGGCTCGCCCCGCCCGAGCCGTTCGCCCTCGGCTCGCTCAAGGCCCGCCGCCTGGCCCGGGAGTACGCCGCGCACTACGGCGGCAGGGACGCGGCCGCGGCGGTCGCCGCGTACGAGGAGTACGCGACGACGCTCGCCCTGCTCCGGCACCGCGGCCGCAAGGGCCGGGCCGGCGCCGATTTCGTCGTACGGGAGCGGGAGCTGCTCGACGCGCTGTGGGAGCGGCGCGGCTACGCGCGGGCCGCGCTCGCGTACGGCTCCCGGATCGCGGCCCCGATGTGGCGGCCGCCGGTGTACGCGGGCCCGCCGATGGCGCCGGGCCCCGCGTACCACCCGTACAGCGCGTACCCCCCGTACCACTCGTACCGCTCCTGACGGGCCGGGGCCGTCAGGCGGACGCGTTCGTGAGGCGGGTGAGGTCCGCGTCCGTCAGTTCCAGGTCCGCGACCGCGAGCAGCGCCGGGAGCTGCTCGACCGTGCGGGCGGACGCGATCGGCGCCGTCACGGTGGGCTGCGCGGCGAGCCAGGCCAGGGCGACCGTGGCGATCTCGGCTTCGTGGGCCTGCGCGATCTCGTCGAGGACGGTCAGCACCTTGCGGCCGCGCTCGCTCTCCAGGTGCTTGCCCGCGCCCGCGGCCCGCGCGCTGTCGACGGTGACCCCCGGGCGGTACTTGCCGGTCAGGAAGCCGGCGGCGAGCCCCCAGTACGGGACGACGCCGAGCCCGGCACGGGAGGCGATGTCCTGCCGCTCGCCCTCGTACGTGTCGCGCGAGACCAGGTTGTAGTGCGGCTGGAGGGCGACGTAGCGGGCCAGTCCCTCGCGGTCGGAGAGGTCGAGGGACTCCTGCAGGCGGGCGGGCGAGATGTTCGAGGCGGCGATGTTGCGCACCTTGCCCGCCTTCACCAGCTCGTCGAGCGCGCCGATGATCTCCTCGACCGGGATGGTCTCGTCGTCGTCGAAGTGCGTGTAGTACAGGTCGATGTGATCGGTGCCCAGGCGCTTCAGCGAGGCGTCGGCGGCGGCCTTGATGTTGTCGCCGCGCAGGCCCTTGAAGTCGGGGTGGCGGGCGACCTTGGTGGCGATGACGACGTCGTCGCGGTTGCCGCGGGCCTTGACCCACTTGCCGATGATCGTCTCGGACTCGCCGCCGTGGTTCCCCTCGGCCCAGGACGAGTACGAGTCCGCGGTGTCGATGAAGTTGCCGCCCCCGGCGGTGTAGGCGTCGAGGACCGCGAAGGAGGTGGCCTCGTCGGCTGTCCAGCCGAACACGTTCCCCCCGAGGGAGAGCGGGAAGACCTCGAGGTCGGAGGAGCCGAGCTTGCGCAGAGCAGGGGAAGAAGTCATGCCCTGCTTCAACGCCTTTGCGGAAGACGGTATTCCATGGGCATGCGAAACCGGCAGCCCTGACGTCGGGGGGTTGCCGCCAGGACCGCCGGAACTCGGAGGAGACACGCCTCGGAGGGAGGCATGACTCAGGGAGAGGCCCGCCTCGGAGAAGAGACGGGGCTCAGAGGGAGGGGACGCGGCTCAGGGAGTGAGGCCCTTGTCGCGCAGCCACGCCGCCGGGTCGACGCCGGTGGCGTCCCCGCCGGGGTGGACCTCCAGGTGGAGGTGGGCACCGGTGACATTGCCGGTGGCGCCCACGCGGCCGATGACGTCGCCGGTGCTGACCTTCTGGCCGACGCTGACGTTCATCGACGACTGGTGGCAGAACCACAGCTCGGTGCCGTCGTCGAGGGTGAGGACCGTGCGGTAGCCGTACGCGCCCGCCCAGCCGGCCTCGGTGACGGTGCCGCCGTGGATGGCGTAGATCGGCGTACCGGTGGAGGCCGCGAAGTCGAGGCCCGTGTGGTAGCCGGAGGACCACATGGATCCGGGCTGCCCGAAGGTGCCGGTGAGGGTGTACGAGGCGACCGGGAGCTTGTAGCTCTTGGCCAGCTTGGCGAGGCGCTCGGCCTCGGCCTTCGCCTTGGCCTCCGCCTCCGCCTTCTTCTTCTCGGCGGCTTCCTTCTTCTCGGCCGCGGCCTGCTTCTCGGCGGCCTCCTGGGCGGCCTGCTTGGCAGCGGCCTCCTCGGCCGCGGCCTGCGCCGCGGTGTCGGCCGCGTTCTGCTGCGTCTCGGCCTGCTGCATGATGCGGGCCCGCAGTGCCTCGCCCGCGTCCGACTGCCCGTTGCCCACCGTGGTGAGCGGGGCGGCCGAGGCGGCACCGGACGAGGAGTCGGAGTCGTCGGATATGAGCGCGCCCACTCCGGGCAGCGACTTGGCCGCGGGCAGCGAGTCCTTGACCGCCGACAGGTCGGGCATGGAGATCTGGACGGCGGGCTTGCCGCCCTGCGCGGTGGCGATGCCGCCCGCGCCGACGGCGGCGATCACGCCGACACCGAGGACGGTGGAGCTGCGCGCGAGTCCGCCGCGCTGACGGGCCACGCGGTGCCTGCCGCGGACGGGACGGACGGATTCCTCGGTGGGATTCCACTCCTCCCAGGTCTCCTGCTCGACGCCGAACTCGCCGGGGGCGGAGTCGGCGGAGAATCCGGAGAACTCGGGGGCAGGCCGGTTCGACGCCACGGGGGCGCTCTCCTTTCCTTCCTTCTCGCCTACCGGGTTAGCTGACGGGTTCGGAGCAGGAAGGTCTCCTACGAGCACGGCCCGACGCCCGAAAAGCGACGGAACGATGCCTGATTCACCCCAAGTTGGTGGTTCCCCGGCTCCCTTGCGGGATTAAGCGTGTGCGCACGGAGCCGTCGCTTGTGACGGCTGGGACGACCGCGCTGCGTTATCGAACGTTAATAGACAGCCGACAGTATTTCCAAGCCGTTCCCACTGATCGTTCACGTCTTTGGCCTGGACTTAACGGGGCACGACCGGGCGGAATCGGGCGAGTTGACCGACGATTTTGACGCACGGGAAACATGCCTTTTCCTGACGGTGCGTCAATTGTTATGCGCAGGGGGGTCGCTCGATCACCGCTCGTGACAATGATCAAGGGCGGTGCACGGCGAGCAGCGCCATGTCGTCCTTGGTGCCGCCTCCGGTGTGCCGGCGTACTTCTTCGGCCAGTGCCGCGAGGAGTTCCTCGGGGCCGGGGAAGATGCGCCCGGAGAGCCGGTCCGCGGGGTCGTAGAAGGCGCCCTTCGTGTCCCGCGCCTCGGAGAGCCCGTCGGTGTACAGCAGCAGCGTCGCCGCGGCCGGGAACTCCGCCTCGGTGGCCCGGTCCGGCCAGGCACCGAGCTCGCCGAGGCCCAGCGGCAGCGCCGCCTCCTCGGGCCTGACCACCCGGACCGTGCCGTCGCCGAGCAGCACGATCGGCTCGGGGTGACCGCGGTTGAGGACGCGCAGGAGGTCGCCGCCGTGCGGGATCTCGGCGAGCACGGCGGTGGTGAAGCCCTCGAAGTCGTCGATGCCGCGACGCCGGGTGCCCTCCCGGGCCAGCGCCCGCTCCAGGCGCTGGGCGACCGCCTCCAGGCTGCCCTCCTGCTCGGCGGCCTCCCGGAAGGCGCCGATGACGACGGCCACCGCGGCGACCGCGCCCATGCCCTTGCCCCGCACGTCCCCGACGACGAGCCGCACCCCGTGCGGTGTGTCCTGCACCGCGTACAGGTCGCCGCCGATGAACGCGCCGGCCTGCGCCGCCTCGTACCGCGCCGCGATGGCCAGGCCGCCGATCCGCCCGGCCGGTTCCGGCAGCACCGCGAACTGGGCCGCCTCGGCGATCTGCCGCGCCGAGGCCAGCTGTTCGTCGCTGCGGCGCACGATCCGGTTGATGAAGCAGGCCAGCAGGCACACGGTGGCCACGGTCACCATCTCGGTGACGATCGGGGAGCCGAACTCCCGCGTGTATCTGAC
This sequence comes from Streptomyces sp. cg35, assembly GCF_050410835.1. Classification (NCBI taxonomy): domain Bacteria; kingdom Bacillati; phylum Actinomycetota; class Actinomycetes; order Kitasatosporales; family Streptomycetaceae; genus Streptomyces; species Streptomyces sp. cg35. Next base: position 4,760,226 of record NZ_CP191268.1, on the reverse strand, counting down.
GTGCACGGCGGCTATGGCGCCGATCGAGCCGACCCCGGCCAGGATCGTCCCGGACAGCGAGAAGAACGGGGCGGCGACCAGAGGCGCCGCGCTGAACAAAGGAGCCCCGGAGAACCCGGACGGGGTGCAGTACTCGTAGACCGCGCCGCCGATGATCAGCAGCGCCGGCAGCAGCCGCAGGAAGACGTGGGTGACGCTGGCGTCCGCCACCTGTCTGTGCCGCCCTCCGCGCTGCCCCACCAGTTGTCTCCTGCCGCGTCCGCGCCCCGGTTTCCGGCGTCTCACCAAGGGTTCCCGGGGAGGGGGCGCGGGGCGACCAGTACGGGTCCGTCCGGGTGAGGCGTCCCGGGAGCCCGCGGGGTGCGGCGCCGCGAGAGCCCCGCACCCGATCTCGGCTCACGGGGCCCCTACGGCGCGAGGGCCCCCGCCTTCACCTCCGCCAGCCGCCCACCCCGCCCGAGCCGGTGCAGCGCCACGGCCCCGACCGCCCCGACAGCGGCCAGCGCCCACCACACCCCGGCCGGGGAGCGCGCGATCAGCGCCCCGGTGCCGAGGTTCCCCACGGTGATCCCGATCCCGCACACCGTGTTGTAGAGCCCGTAGTGCGTGGCGACCCAGCGCCCCCGCGCCAGCGACACCACCGTGTCCATCTCGAAGGGGTAGAGCACGGCCGTCGCCGCCGCGAGCCCCGCCGCGCACAGCAGCAGCCCGGCCACCCCGGTCAGGCCCGCGCCGCCCGCCGCGGGCACCAGGAACGAGGCGCCCATCAGCCCGAGCCCGGCGACCAGGCACTGCTCACGGCTCCACGTGCGCCGGCACCAGTCGGTGATCCGCAGCTGCCCGGCCAGCGCCACGAGCCCCGACACCACGAACAGGGCGCCGGTCGCGACCTGCCCGGCCCGGCCCCCGCCGAGCAGCCGCTCCACGGCGAGCGGCAGGGCCAGATAGACCTGGAACGACAGCACGTACGACCCGGTCATCGCGAGCGAGAACAGCCAGAAGGAACGGTTGCCGAGCACCGTCCGCCACTGGCCCCCCTCGTCACCGGAGCCCGCCGCCGCCCGCCGCCGCACGGGCAGCCGCAGCGCCTGCACGACCGAGAGCACCGCGAACAGCACCGCCGACACCGCGCACGTCAGCCGGAAGTCGACGCCGGTCAGGGCGAGCCCGACGAGCGGCCCGAGCAGGATGCCCGCCTGGTAGTAGACGTTGAACAGCGCGAACGCCTCCACGCGGCGCTCCTCACCGGCCTCGGCGGCGACGTACGCCCGCACCGCCGGATTGAACAGCGCGCCGGCGAGTCCGGTCGCGACCGACGCCGCGATCAGGACCGGCAGGGTGTCCGCGAAGGCGAGCGCGCCGAAGCCGACCGTCCGCAGCGCGCACCCGGCGATGATCATCGGCTTGAAGCCGAGCCGGTCCGCGAGCGCGCCCCCGGCCAGGAACATGCCCTGCTGCGACAGGTTCCGCACCCCGAGCACGAGCCCGACCGCCCAGGCGGCGAGCGACAGTTCCCCCGACAGATGCGCGGCCAGGTACGGCATCAGCATGTAGAAGCCGAGGTTGATGGTGAACTGGTTGACGTACAGGAGCTGGACAGCGGGCTCGAACCGGCGGGTACGGACCAGGAGTTGAGGCGCGGGCATCAGCGGGCCCCCTCCGTCGCGCAGCGGGCGCCACGGGCCGCGGGGCCCGGCACGTACGACCAGCTCTCGATGCCGGGGCCCGGCCCGGCCACCGCCCGCGGGGCCTCGGCCACCGCGCCCGCCAGCAGCCCGTGCGCGGCGCAGAACTCGTCGCTGAAGACCGTGTCGAAGTACCGGTGCGGCCCGTCGGGGAAGACGGCGACGATCCGCGTCCCGGCGGGCCGGGTCCGCGCCAGCCACCCGGCCACGAGCGCCACCGCCCCCACGCTCCACCCGCCGGTCGCGAACTGCCGCTCGGCGAGCCGCCGCGCGCTGCGCACCGCCTCCGCCGGGGCGATCCAGTGGATCTCGTCGAACGCGGCCCGGTCGACGTTGCCCGGGTGGATGGACGAGCCGAGCCCGCGCATCAGCCGCGGCCCGGCCGGCAGACCGAACACGGTGGAGGCGACGGAGTCGACGCCGACGAGTTCGAGCGCGGGCATCCGGTGCCGCCCGCGCAGCGCCCGGGCGAGCCCCGCCGAATGACCACCGGTCCCCACCGCGCACACCAGCACGTCGAACTCACCGACCTGCTCGGCGAGTTCGGCGGCCAGTGGGGCGTACGCGGCCGGGTTGTCGGGGTTGTGGTACTGGTTCGGGCACCAGGCGCCCGGCAGTTCGGCCAGCAGCGCGGCGACCCGGTCCACCCGGGCCTGCTGCCAGCCGCCGACCGGGCTCGGCTCGTGCACCCGGTGCACCCGGGCGCCGTGCGCGGCGAGCATCCGCGCCACGATGGGTTCGAGACCGGGGTCGGTGACGACGTGCACGGGGTGTCCGTAGTGCACCCCGGCGAGCGCGAGCCCGAGGCCGAGCGTGCCGGACGTCGACTCGACGATGGCGCCGCCGGGCCGCAGCTCGCCGCGCTCCCGGGCCCGTTCGACCATGTACAGGGCGGCCCGGTCCTTGATGCCGCCGAAATTGAAGCCTTCGAGTTTGGCCCAGTAGCCGTCGATCCACAGCACGGGGGTGTTGCCCACGGCGGCCGGGGCGGCCGGGGGCTGAAGCTTGCCGATCATGGGGTGAGCAGGTGTCCTTCGAGTGGTCGGATCCGGACGCGGAGGCGGACCCGCCTCAGTTCCGGTCGACCCCGAGGGCGATGAGGAGCCGGTGCCCCGCGACCGGCGGGACCTCCCCGGGGTGGGCGGCCCCGGCACACGGGGCCGGGACCCGGGGCGCGGCCGGACGCCGGGTCACCGGGCCGCCGCCCGGCCCGTCCGGGTGCGCGCGGTCGGCCGGCTGGGCAGCGAGGTGCGGTTCGGCGGGGGTGCAGCGGTGATGGTCGTGACGGGCGGCGGCCGCGGTGTCGTACCCGTCGGGGCAGCTGCCGGAGAGGAACAGCGCGCACAGCGCGAGCAGCAGCGCGAGGGCCGCTGCCCGCCGCGTCGACCGACTCGACCCCTGCCGTACGTCACTCATCGTGCGGCTGAGACTACGACGCGTAGCCGTCCGCGATCAAAAAAGAACCGAGGCCGGAATCTCGAAGGATTCCGGCCTCGGTCTTCAGTAGCGGGGACAGGATTTGAACCTGCGACCTCTGGGTTATGAGCCCAGCGAGCTACCGAGCTGCTCCACCCCGCGTCGGTGAAACCAACAGTACGCCATCAGGAGCGACGAACGCGAATCGGTTCTGCGGGGGCCCTCCGCGCCGCTCTCAGACCGACTGCGCGTGGGTGAGCGTCTCCCAGGCCACGAACAGATCGTCCGTGCCCTCGGGCCGCTGCTGCCGGGTGAGCTTCTCCGTCTCGGGGAGGTGCATCTTCAGCCGGCCCTGGAGGTGGCTGAGCCCCACTTCCGTGTCGGGCCCCATGTCGCGCTGCACCTTGCCGCCGCACAGCCAGGACGGGGCGGTGGCGCCGAGCTGGTACTTGGAGTGGAACTCCAGCGCGGCCGCGAGCCGGTCCTTCACCTCTCCGTACAGGTCGAGGCCCTGGTGCCAGGCGGTCTCGGCGATGTGGGAGGTCGCGGCGAGGGAGTAGCTGGCGTGCTTGAAGTTGCGGCAGGTCTCCTGGGCGAGCCCGTCCTTGAAGGTCTTCTGCCCGAACCAGTACGTCTGCAGCTTGGCCGGGGTGTCGATGTCGCTGCCCGCGGGCTTCACCGGCAGCGGCCCGTCGGAGGAGAGGTAGAAGTACGCGGGGACGCGGGTCCGGAAGTGCGCCACGGCCTTGTCGAAGGCGGCCCGGTCGTTCAGGTACACCGCCATGCTCATGGTGGCGTCGGCCATGACCAGGTCCCAGTTGCCGTTGAAGTCGGCGGAGCCGGTCTGCACCACGGGCAGGTACGCGTCGCGCAGCATCCGCTGGAACTTCAGCTCCTGCCCGTCCGGCCAGCCGTCGTACGTGTACTGCATCAGCTCGGCGGCCTTCGCCCAGGACGTGGCGGCCCAGGCGGTCTGCAGCCCGGCGTTGCCCTCGGTGTGCTCCTTCACCTCGGCGGACCAGGCGTCCATGATCTGCACGGCCTTCTCGGCGTGGGCCTTGTCACCGGTGATGTTCCACAGCAGCGCCTGCGTGTACGCGGCGATGGCGTCCTCGCGCTCCTCGACACAGCCCTGGCCGGGGCGCGTGTCGGGCGGACACTCCACGGTGGCGTACGGCTTGGCCTTGTAGTCGAGGGCGGCGTACTTGCTCCCGCTCATCTCCTTGTACGCCGACAGCCAGGGCTCCTCCTTGCGCGCCACGTGGTCGTGAACGGCCGTCAGCTGCGCCTTGCCGACCAGCACACCGGGGTGCGCGAAGGCCTGCCCCGCGGGGCGGGTGTCGGGGTGCGCCGCGACGTCCGCGGTGGTCCCCGCGGACGTGCCGCACGCCGTGACGGCGCCCATCAGGACTGGGACGAGGAGCCCCAGAAGAACGCCTCGCGCCCGCGTGCCCGCTGCCATGCCATACCTCGCCATGCCTCCGGTACCTCCGGTTCGGTCACTGGCAGCCTGACCCGTGCGGGCGAGCGGCGCAGGATCTGTTGCGCCGGTCGGGAGCGCACGCTTCGTCAAGATTGGTCAAAGCACCCGCAGTACGGCCTTCAGACCCGGCCCGAACAGAGCTTCCCGCCGTCTTAGACCTGACGGGTGGGTGCCCTCCCTCCCCCGTGTCCGCCCGGACTTCCCCGCCGTTGGTGGGACATGACCTCAACTCGACGAGCCATCACCGCTGTCCTGCTCGCGGTCGGAGCCACCGCGATCGCCGTCCCGACGGCGGGAGCCGCTCCGCTTCCGCTGGGCGGTGGGAGCGGCGAAGCCATCTCCCCGACCGCGACGCTCGACTCGGTGTCGACCATGGCGATCCCGGCCGAGCACCGCGCCGAGCTGCCCAGCACGGCCGGCCAGCTCTCCGGTCTCGACCGGCTGAACGAACTGCACCAGCTCACCGACCTGGTGGCCCCGGTCACCAACGTGGTGCCCTCGGTCCAGTAGGTCCACGACGCGACGATGGCGGCGGATCGCACGCGATCCGCCGCCATCGTCGTGTCCGGGCCCGGCGACGGGGCCGGAGCACGGCGGAGGGGCAGCCGCACCGGGCGACTGCCCCTCGGGTACTTCAGTTACTTCAGTGGTTCTCGGCGCCGTTGCCGGAGAGGACCGGGATGTCGTCCAGGATGTGCGACAGCGGCTCGTCGCCCTTGGCCTGGGTCGAGTTCTCGACGCACTGCTGGTTCTGCGGAGCCGACAGGATCGGGATGTCCTGGACGGCGACCGGGACGACACCGACGAGGGAGCCGGCGTTGACCTTGGCCGGCAGACCGACACACGGCTTGTTCAGCGAACCCTGGACGAGACCGAGCTGCGGGCTCATGTCGCCGTGGGTCGCGGAGTTGCCGTACGCCTGCATCGCACCGTTGCCGCTGGCGGACGTCGTGCCGCCGTCGTCACCGATGGCCAGGGCCTGGGGAGCGGCCACCGCCGACAGGCCCGCGACGGATGCGGCGATCGTTGCGGTTGCCCACAGCTTCTTCATGAGTTTTCCCTTCACTGAACGAACTCCGATTGGGGAGTTACGTTTGATCAACTGGTCAGCATTCGGACGGTTGCGGAGCGCGACCCGTTCGGCCCAGTGCCGTCCGCCTCACTTGCAGGCCAGCTTGTCCCCGTGCACGACGGTCTGGACGGTCAGGCGCGGCGGGTCCAGGGGTTCGGTCCGGGAGCCGGGCGGGGCCGCGGGGCGGTCCTCCTGGAGGCTCGCGAAGAGACGCCCGGCGCGCTCCTGGTCCCAGCGCAGCGTGGACCCCACGTTCTCGATCAGCGGGTTGAACCCGTCGATGGGCACCGTCCCGAACTCCGTCTTCGCCAGCGGGATCTTGCGGAGGTCCCGCGCCAGGGACACCAGGTCGCCCACGCTGAATCCCTGGTCGACCGAGGCGGATCCGAGGACCGTCCTCGCCAGCCCCGAGGCCTTGGCCGGGTCGGCGAGGATCTTCCCCAGCCGGTCGCCCCGCATCGCGTTGACCAGGAAGCGCTGCTGGCGCTGTACGCGTCCGAGGTCGGCGCTCGCGTCCAGGTGGCGGGAGCGCACGTACTGCAGGGAGGGGCCTCCGGCGAGGCGGTGGCCGCCGGGGGCGAGGTTCAGCTTGGTGGCCGAGTCCGACAGCCGGCGGGGCGTGCAGACCTTCACCCCGTTCACGGCGTCGACGCTGTCGATGAACCGGCGGAAGTCGATCTGCAGGAAGTGGTCGACGCGCACACCCGTCATCGACTCGACCGTCTGCACCGCGAGCGCCGGTCCGCCTTCCGCGTACGCGGCATTGATCTTGGCCGGGTGCTTCTCCCGCACGGTGCCGTCGGCGTCCGTGTGCTCCGGGATCTCCGCGTAGGAGTCCCGCGGCAGGCTCACCACGCTGACCCGGTCGTGCTTCTGCGACAGATGGATGAGCATCATCGCGTCGCTGCAGTTGCAGGCGACCCCGCCGGCGTGGAACTTCTCCTTCTCCGCGCGGGTGATGGTGTCACGGCCGTCCGTGCCCATCAGGAGGATGTTGGTCCCTTTTCCGTTCTCCGGGCGGTCCTGGTCCCGCAGCCCGCCGAAGACGTCCACCTGGGCCGGCAGGGCGCCGGCCACCTGCCCGGCCACGGCGCTCGAAAATGCCAGGAAACCGAGAGCGAGGGCTCCGAGCGCAATCCCTCTACGGCCACCTCGAAGAACACTTTTCCGCATCGTGACACTCCACTGGGAAGGGGTAGGTGCACGAGGAGGATAGGCAGATCTTCTTTTTTTCCAGGGGAGCCCGCGTCGCGCTCGGCGAAAGTAACCCTTTCGCCTCACAAGGCGATTGGCGCCGTGCGCTCCAGAGGTATGGGAGACCCATCGAACCGCTGGACAGCAAGAGGTGATGACATGGGAGTACCTCACGAGCGCTGGCACCGACAGGCGCTGATTCCAACCAGCAGGACGTCACCCGACACCCCGAGCTCGACCCCCACCTACGCGTCCTTGGTGGACGAATGGCGCGCCCTGGGGAAAACGCTTCCGGACCAGTTCGACGCGGAGTGGAGCGACATCGTTTCCCGCGACTTCTGGAACAACCCCTGAACAAAAAAAGTTGGGCCGCCATAAATGGCGGCCCAACGTGCACTGCGTGCTCCGTCAGTGGTTTCCGGCACCGTTGCCGGAGAGCACCGGGATGTCGTCCAGGACGTGCGACAGCGGCTCGTCGCCCTTGGCCTGGGTCGAGTTCTCGACGCACTGCTGGTTCTGCGGGGCGGACAGGACGGGGATGTCCTGGACCGACACCGGCACGACGCCGACGAGCGAACCGAGGTTGGCCTTGGCCGGCAGACCGACACAGGGCTTGTTCAGCGAGCCCTGGATGAGCGCCATCTGCGGGCTCATGTTGCCGTACGTGGCGGAGTTGCCGTACGCCTGCTGAGCGTTGTTGCCGCTCTCGGAGGTCGTGCCGCCGTCGTTGCCGACCGCCAGGGCCTGCGGAGCCGCCGCCGCCGCAATGCCGACGAGGGACGCGGTGACAGCCGCGGCAGCCACAGCCTTCTTCATCATGGGAGGTTCCCCTTCATTTGCCTTTTGGGAGCACCCGGATCAACTCCGAAACACTGGATCGGTTGCCCAGGTTCACCCGGACGGGGATCGCCGCCGCTATCCGTTGGGCCCCTTGCCGCACACCCCACGGACCCGTGCGGATAATCCGATCCGTATGACAAACATGCCCGTCACACCAAGTGCCCGGGACCTGGCCAATCGAGTGAATCCGCAGAACTATTCACCCGTTCCCGGAGTTGTTTCATTCGCAGTAACCGGTGCCTGTCAGAAAAGGAACAGATCAATGCTCAAGAAGGCTATGGCTGCAGCTGCAGTCGCCGTTTCCGTCGTCGGTGTCTCGGCCGCGGCCGCCCCGCAGGCGCTCGCCATCGGCGACGACACGGGTACCACGTCGGCCAGCGGCAACGGTGCCGAGCAGGCCTTCGGCAACTCCGTGACCGAGGGCGACATGAGCCCGCAGCTCGGCCTGGTCCAGGGTTCGCTGAACAAGCCCTGCATCGGCCTGCCGGCCAAGGCCAACGCCGGCTCGCTCGTCGGTGTCGTGCCGGTGTCGGTCCAGGACATCCCCGTCCTGTCCGCCCCGCAGAACCAGCAGTGCGTCGAGAACTCGACCCAGGCCAAGGGCGACGAGCCGCTGTCGCACATCCTGAACGACATCCCGGTCCTGGCCGGCAACGGCGTGCAGAACGGCTGATCCAGCCGCCGCACGGACAGCCCGGGCCGCCCGCTCCTTCCGGAGCGGGTGGCCCGGGCTTTTTTCATCGCGTTTTCTTCTTGCCGGATCAAATTCCATCCATCACGCATGGAACTTCGTCGGGGTGAATCTGGCCGCCGCGCGAGGCAATGCAGTTTCCAACTCGGACGCTGACTCGTTCGCATTTCAGAGGGGCCGGCCGCCCGGAATAAGTAATCCCATTCCGGCGGTCAGGCATCTCGGTCATTTTTCTGAGCAAATGGAGAGAAACATGTCTCTGAAGAAGAGCGCTGTCATCGTGGCCGGTGCGGTCATGGCCCTCGGCATGGCGGCCCCCGCGTTCGCCGACTCCGGCGCCGAGGCCGCGGCCGTGGGCTCCCCGGGCGTCCTGTCCGGCAACGTCCTGCAGGTCCCGGTCCACGTGCCGGTCAACTTCTGCGGCAACAGCATCGACGTCATCGCGCTGCTGAACCCCACGTTCGGCAACACCTGCGCCAACAGCTGACGCAGCGACTGCGGTCACGCCTCCCGGCCGACCCTGGATGCCCTCGGGAACCAGGGTCGGCTTCCACTTTTCGAGCAGGAAGGGAAACGCATTGAGGCAGGCACTGAGAATGGGCATCATGGCGGCCGCGGCGGCGACCGGCATTCTGTCCATGCCCGGCACCAGCGCGTCCGCCATGACCGGCGACCAGGAGCAGTCGGGCGGTTCGCCCGGCGTGCTGTCGGGCAATTCGGTCGCGGCTCCGTTGTCGGTTCCCGTGAACCTCTGCGGCAACAGCGTCGACGGAGTGGCCGCGGCGAACCCCGCCTCGGGCAACCACTGCGCCGGCCGGTCCGACGCCACCGCCGCCGCTGAGCACGATGCGGACGGGTACGGCGACGAAGCGGCCGGGAGCCACGCCGACGAGGCGCAGACGTCCCAGGCGAGCAGCACGGCGCAGTCCGCGCAGTCCGGGGGTGTCCTGTCCGGGAACTCGGTGCAGGCACCCGTGGACATCGGCCTGGATCTCTGCGGCAACACCGTCGACGTGGTGGGCGCCCTCAACCCGGTGACGGGCAACGCGTGCGCGAACTCCGGCGACGCGTCGGCGACTCCGCCGCCCGCCGAGGCCGAGCTTCCTCCCGCGGGCCCCGGCACCCCCGCGACGCCCGCCACCGACCGGGCCGTTCCGGCGCCGGGCCCGGTCCGTGCGGCCCGGCCGGTCGTGCGGCAGGAGGCGCTGTCCGCGGCGCAGGTGCCCGTCGTGCGTCAGGCGTCCGTCGCGCGGGAGCAACTCGCCGACACCGGAGCCGATCAGAACCTTCTGGCGGCCGCGGCCGCCAGCGCCGGGCTGCTGGTCGGGGGCGGGGTCCTGTACCGCAGGGCGCGTGCCGCAGGGCGATGAGCGCCGGGTCGGGAAGAGCTACCCACACGCTCTTCCCGACCCACGGAGGCCACGGAGACGCCGCGGATACAGGCTGCCTCCACACGGCGTGGAGCCGACGGCTGGGAGGAAGGCAGCGCGGCCGTTCTCATGACGCGTGCCAGTGGACCACCGGCCCGCCCGCCCAGAAGAACCGGTTCACCCATTCGCCCGCGAACTCACCCCAACGGGTCCTGAGGGCCCGCGACTCTCAGCCGTCGGACGCGACGGTGACGGGGTCCGGCAGCTGCCTGCGGCCCGGCGGGACCACCGGGCCGCCCCGCCAGGGCTGCCGCGCCAGATGGCGTACGACCCCGTCGACCAGGGCCGGCGCCGTGTACGACGCCCCGTGGACGAACCGCATGGCCGGCCCGAAGTCCGCCGCGGTGACCAGCCCCGCGAGAAAGAGCCCCGGGTAGGCGGACGCGAAGCCGCGCCCCACGCCCGGTGCGGATTCGGGGTCCCGGGCGAGCAGGTTCCGTACCCGGGGCGCCAGCACGGTCATCCGCGCGCGGCTCGCCCGGAAGCCCGTGGCCGCGATGACGTGATCGGTCTCGAAGTCCTCCGCGCCCGCCGCCGGACCGGCCGTGCGGAGGTGGATCCGCCCCGACGACAGGTTCGCGTCCACCACCGTGCGCCCCATCCGGAGGTCGACGGCCCCCTCCGTCACCCGGTCCCGCACCCACCAGGCGCCCGCGGGCCCCAGCGCCGTCGCGGTGACCTCGGCGCGGGTGCGCTCGGGCAGCCGCCGGAAGGCTCCCGGCCGCTCCGCGTAGAACCAGTTGCGCCAGCCGCAGCCCAGGCCGCTGTGGGGTGCGCGCAGACTCTTCCACCAGGGCCGCACCCAGGGCGGCGGGACACTGTTCCAGGCCAGCCCGGGGGCGCGGGCCACGATGCGTACCCGAGTCCCCTGTTCGGCGAGGAGCGCCGCGGTCTCCAGTGCCGCCTGGCCCGCGCCGACGACCGTGACGTCCGCCCCACGGAACCGGCCGAGGTCGCTGTGCATGCTGCTGTGCGTCACGTGATCCTCCGTCAGCCCCCGCAGGGCCTGCGGGATGTGCAGGTACGGCAGCACCCCGGTGGCCAGCGCGACGGCCCTGCTGCGCAGGATCTGACCGTCCTCGGTCTCGGCCGTGAATCCGTGGGGTGCCGCGTCGACGCGGACGATCATCCGCTCGTCCGGGGGCGTCACCGCGTGGCGGGCGAACCACTGCCCGTACGACGCGAACGTGTCCACGGGGATGGGGTGCCCGTGCCGTGCGTCCACGCCGCGGTCGGCGCAGTACTGCTGGAGGCGGTATCCGGGCCGGGGCGCGGAGAGGTCGGAGGCCCACGGTTCCGACTTGAGGAACATGCCGCGGGGCATGTGGTCCCGCCACGACTCCATCGGCCTCCCGAAGACCCGCGTACCGAGTCCGCGGGCTTCGGCGTGCGCGGCGATGGACAAGCCGTAAGGGCCGGCCCCCACGATCAGCAGGTCGTACATCAGCAGTTCGCCTTTCTTTCGGCTGCGGTGGTCCGGACGGCGGCAGGGGGGTGCGTGGCGTCGGGGCGGGCGTCGGCGGCCGTCGGCCTGGCCCGGCGCAGCAGTCGGCGTGCCGCGTGCTGCGGCCACTCGGTGGCCATGCCCCACGCGGGCGAGGGGTCGTCCCGGGCGTGCCAGGCGAACTCCCGTGCTTCGGAGCCTCGTTGGGCGGGGAGGGCGGAGGTCACCAGGGACTTGAGCGCGGTCAGCGGCGCGTAGTTCTCCACGACGAAGGTGCGGCCCGGCAGCGCGCGCCCGGCGGGGAGCGGCTGATGGGTCAGGTCGAGGTACTGGGCCCGTACGACGTCCAGGCCGTTGCCGTCCGCGAACAGCCTGAACTGCGCTCCGGGCCGGGGGTTGAAGTCCAGCAGGCAGTACCGGCCCGTCTCCGCGTCGACCCGGAAGTCGATGTCGAAGATGCCCCGGTACTCCAGCCCCTCGACCAGGCGCTCGACCATGGCCTGCAGTTCCGGGAGAGGGGCCCAGCGGCCGACGGCGGTCAGCCCGGCGCCACGGGGCCACGCCTGACGCTTGCTGCCGGCTCCCCCTGCGTGCAGGCGCCCGGCCCGGTCGACGTAGCCGTGGAAGAACCAGTCGCTGTCCCGCCCCGCCGCCAGGTACTTCTGGAGCAGGAGCTCGCCGCCGGTGCCGAGGCCGCGCCGGTAGAGGTCGCGCGCCTCCTCCGCGGAGCCGATCAGGCAGGTGCTGCGCAGGCCGGAGCCCTGCGGGAGCAGCCACGGGCGGCTCCACTTCGCGACGGCGGGCAGGCCCAGCTCCGCGACCGCGCGGTACGCCTCGTGCTCGTCGCGCGGCTGCACCGTGACGGGGTGTCCGATGCCGGCGGCCCGGCACAGTTCGGGCAGCCGTGCCTTGTCGGCGACCCGCTCGGCGAGGTGCCGGGGCTGCTCCGGCAGCAGGAACGTCCCGGTCAGCTCCTCGCGCAGTTCGCTCACCGCGATGGCCCCGGCGTCATCCATCGGGATCAACACCGCCGGTCGGGCGACCCGCGCCGCGGTCCGCCACAGGACCCTGCCCACCTCGCCGGGCGTCGCGCCCGGGGCCGGCGGGGTATGCATCTGGCTGACGAAACGGGAGCGGGCCACCGGGCTTCCCCCGGCCTCGGCCGCCACGTGCACCTCCGCACCGCAGCGTCCCAGGGATCTGACGGCGCCCAGCGTTCCGTGGTGGAAGGGGTTGGGATCGATCCGCAGCAGCACGACCGGGACACAGGGGTCGAGCATGTGTCGATTCCTTTCCAGGAATTAACCCGTGAGGGTGACGAAGGGCGGCCATCGGCTGTTCCACGATTGGCGCCATAAGCATTCATATGACTGAGTGTCAGGAATGGAGCGAGTACGGCACGAGGAGCAGGCATGGACGGAAAACGCCGAGGGATGAAGCGCAGGCGACTCCCGCTGATCGCGGCAGGGGTCCTGATCCCCCTGGTGGTCGCGTCAGGATCCGTGTCCATCGAGCGCGCGGACGCGAGCCCGCGCGGCGAGCCGACTCCACCCGGCACCTCGTCGGCCGTCCCGTGGTGGCCGACGGAGACGCCCGGCACACCCGTCCCGGCCGCGGCGAGCACCCCGCCCGCTCCGGAGCCGAGCACCGTCCCGAGCCCCGATCCGACGACGGCCGTCCCGCCGTCCGCGGAGACGTCCCCGAGCCCGGAACCGAGCACCGGGGCGAGCGCCGAGCCGAGTACGGAGCCGAGTGCCGACCCGTCCACGAAGCCAGACAAGTTCCCGGCGTTCGGGGCCTATCTGGACTTCGGGCCGCGCGGCGTGACGCGGATGACCAAGCTGTCGAAATGGCTCGGCGGCGCCGACCTGCGCGTGGGGCACACCTATCTGCCCGGCGACCGGTGGACCAACATCGAGGGCACCCCCTCGTTCCTCGACAGCTGGGCGAAGTGGCGCCGGGAGCGTGACGACCGGCTGTTCGTCCTCAACGTGCCCATGCTGGAGCGCAACGAGGAAGGCGTGTCGGACACCGAGGTACGCGGCCTGCTCCGGCAGGGCGCGGCGGGCGACTTCGACGAGCACTTCCGGGCCCTGGCCGAGCGCCTGGTCGACCTGGACGTGCCGGACACCGTCGTGGTGCTCGGCTGGGAGATGAACGGCACCACGTACACGCACCGCTGTGGTCCCGACCCGGCGGCGTGGAAGAAGTACTGGACCCGGATCGTGACGGTGATGCGGTCCGTGCCGGGGCAGAAGTTCCGCTTCGACTTCACGCCCAGCCGGGGCCGGGACGCCGTGCCGTGGACCGAGTGCTACCCCGGCGACGACGTGGTGGACATCGTCGGCATGGACTCGTACGACCAGCCGGAGGGCAAGTCCTTCGACGAGCAGGTGTCCGAGCCGTACGGGCTGCAGCAGCAGGTCGACTTCGCGGCGCAGCACGGCAAGCCGATCTCCTACCCGGAGTGGGGGCTCTTCCGTAACGGCGACAACTCCGAGTACATGAGCCGGATGCTCGCCTGGATGGACGAGCACAAGCCGCTCTACAACACGCTCACGGACTACTGCCCGCACGGTGTGTGGCAGTGCGACGACAACCCGAAGGCCTCGGAGGTCTACCGGAACGCGTTGACCGGACGCGACAAGCCGACCGAGCCCACGCAGCCGACCGACCCGACCGAGCCCCCGAAGTGTTCGCCGATCGATCTGGGTGACTGGGTCGAGCACTGGCTCGGCGGCAAGCTGTGCCTGCGGTTCGACTGGTGGGAGCGCAATTCCTGAACCGGCGTGACCACAGGACGCGGTGGCGGCCCGGGCTCTAGGCCCGGCCGCCACCGCGCTCCTTCCAGGCCCGTCGCGCCTGCTTGGCCAGGGACCGCGCGCGGCGGTCGGCGAGGAGTGCGGCCAGCTGGGGGGCGGAGCCGCGGCGGGCCAGGAGGAACCGCTGGTTGACCACCTGCTCGGGGCGCCAGTGCAGCTTGTAGGGCTCGGTGCCCCGCAGCAGGCTCAGCACCCCGGCCGGGGAACCGTCCTGCAGATGCTGGGCGCAGGAGCGCAGCAGCATCGTGGCGACGTCGATCTTGCGTTCCCTCAGCTCCGGGTGCGCGCCGTAGAGGTAGCCGCCCGCGAGCCGGGGGGACACGAAGGTCAGATCGGCGGCCACCACGGCGCCGTCCAGGGAGAACTCCGTGACGACGGCGTCCCCCGTCTCGGCCATCAGGGCGACCGAGCGGCTCAGGTGCTCGGCGAAGCGCGGCTTGACGTGCTCCGTCGTCACCTTCCGCTCCTGCCACTGCAGCCGGTGGAGGTCCAGGAGACGGCGTACCGACGAACCGGCCTCGGCCGGGGGGACGACACGGCGCTCGATCCCCATCGCGTCCAGCTTGCGCATCTTGGCCCGGGCGCGCTGGGCCCTGGGCCGGGGCAGCCGCTGCACCAGGTCGTCCATCGGCAGGGCGGGCAGTTCCAGGCACGCCGAGTCGTCGAGCCGGCGGCGCGGTCCCGGCCACCTGTCGTGCAGGGCCTCGACCGCGCTGCCCGGCCGCACCTCGCGGAAGTCGATCACGGCGCCCCTGGCCAGCCGCCACAGTCCGGCGCCCAGGGCGTCGAGGGCACGGTCGGCCGAACCGGCCGGATCCGCCTCGACGAGGACATCGCTGAAGTCGGAGATGTCCGTCCCGAGCGGCGTCAGCGTCGGGAAGGGGCGCGGCCGCCGCATCAGCGGGGCGGCGGCCACGAGCCGGCCGCCCTGGCGTACGAGCACGACGCACAGCCGGCTGCCGCCGCCGTAGGACAGCCACCAGGAATGCAGCCAGGCGTGGCTCTGGAACGGTGTCGCGGTGCCGCAGGCCCGGTGCAGCCGGTTCCACTCCTCGCGCAGCGCCCCGAACTCGGCCGCATCGCCGCACACCGTGACCACGGGCCCGGACGCGCCTTCCGGCATCAGGCGCCGCCCCGCACGCCGGCCGCGGCGGCGGGGGCCGGGACGGTGGGCGTGGCCGGTTCGGTCGTCCGGCGCGGACGCAGCAGCAGCGCCAGCCCGCCGAGCAGTCCGCCGGCGCAGGCGCCGACGAGGGTCGTCAGGCCGCCGGAGGCCGACGAGGGCTCGGTCGGCTTCACCGCCCGCGTGAAGCGCAGCAGTTCGACGTGGGTGTCGTCCTTGGTGTGGCTGGCGTTCGTGGTGAGCGCGCGGGCGACGGCGTTGGCCATCGCCATGGCCTGGGCGGGCTTCTCCGACGACGCCGAGATCGCGACCATGGGCGCGTCCGGCGACGTCTGCGCGCGGACGTCCGACTGCAGCGTCCGGACCGGCACGCCCGCCGCGACCTGCGCGTCGCTCAGCACCGCGACCTCCGTGGCCACGCGGCTGTACGCCTGCGCGAAGCCGAGCGCGGACATGGGGTCGGACTTCTCCGTCGGCACGGCGATCACGTAACTCGTCGCCGTGTACTGCGGCGTACTGGCCACCGCGTACGTGCCGCCGGCGAGGGCGCCGACCACGATGCCCAGCGGCAGCGGCCACCATCGCGGCAGTTTCCTCGTGCGCGCCCCGGTCCGGGCGCGCAGCGTGCGGGAGATGTCCCTGTCCTGAGCGGCTTCGGTCATCACGTACTCACTCCTGAGGTCGGTGCGCCCACGGCCGTCGCGTACACCTCGTGGTGCAGTGCGGCACTGCGGGCGATGCTGTAGTGGAGGGCGGCCTCCGACGGCGGCCTGGCGCCGGCCGGCTCGGTGCGGATTCTTCGGATTTCACGGACGAACGAGGCGGGGTCGCACGGGACACGGACGGCTCGGGCGGCCGTTCCCGGCGGCAGGTCGTCGACCGCGGGGCAGGTCACGTAGAGGACGGGCAGCCCCGCGGCCAGCGCCTCCACCACGGCCAGGCCGAACGCCTCGTCGACGGACGGCGAGGCGAGCACGTCCGTCGCGGACATCAGCGCGGGCAGGTCGACGGCGGCGCCGGGGAGGTCCGGGGCCGTGTGCGGGCGCTCCCCCGCGAAGACGACCCGGTCGAGCACTCCGGCGCGCAGCGCCGCCTGCCCGAGGAGCTCCTGCTCCGGTCCCGTGCCGACCAGCAGGAGCCGCACGTCGTCGGGGAGTTCGCGCAGCGCGGCGATCAGGACGTCGAACCGCTTGCCCGGCACCAGCCGCCCCACCCCGCCGATGACGAAGGCGTCGGGCGGCAGGCCGAGGGCGGCCCGGGTCCTGGCCCGGGCGGCGGGGTCGTAGGCGAAGCGCGCGACGTCGACACCGTTCGGGACGACGCGCACGCGCTGCGGGGCGACTCCCCACAGGTGCAGCCGCTCGGCCACGGCCGGGGACACGGCGATGGTCGTGCGGCCCAGCTTCTCGCCCGCCAGATAGAGGGCCCGTACGCCGCGGGTCAGCGGGCGCCCCTCGATCTGGCCGTCGCCCAGGGAGTGTTCCGTGGCGACGACCGCCCGCACCCCGGCCACGCGGGCCGCGATCCGGCCGTACAGGCAGGCGCGGTAGAGGTGCGTGTGGACGATGTCGTAGCGGCCGGCGCGGATGAGCCGGACGAGGCGGGGCAGGGCGCGCTGGTCCCGGTTCCCGGCCATGTCGAGATGGGCGACGCGGACGCCGTCCCGGCGCAGGCCCTCGGCGACCTGGCCCGGGTTGGTCAGGGTCACGACGTCGTGCGAGTCCGGCATGTGGCGCAGGAGGAGCCGCAGTTGCTGTTCCGCGCCGCCGGCGCCCAGGCCGGTGATGACGTGGAGGACCTTCACCGCGCGCCCTCCCCGACGTGCCAGGCGCGTCTTCGTACCCGGTGGATACGGCGCTTGACTTCGAGCCGCCAGGGGCTG
Organism: Streptomyces sp. cg35; assembly: GCF_050410835.1. Taxonomy (NCBI): domain Bacteria; kingdom Bacillati; phylum Actinomycetota; class Actinomycetes; order Kitasatosporales; family Streptomycetaceae; genus Streptomyces; species Streptomyces sp. cg35. The sequence continues at coordinate 4,743,144 of NZ_CP191268.1, read as the reverse complement.
TCCCGCTGCCCGACGTACACCCGGGGCAGCGCGTGCACGCTGGTCAGGGAGCCCGGGGAGATGGCGCAGCCGTAGCGGTAGCCGGCCCGGCGGACGGCGTCCACCGTCGGGGTGTCGACGTATCCGTACGGGTAGCAGAAGCCGTGCACCTCGCCGCCGGTGAGCTCTTCGATCTGCGCCTTGCTCCGCTGGATCTCGGCCCGGCGCTGCTCCTCGTCCGCGCGGGTGAGGTCGACATGCGTCAGCCCGTGCGAACCGATCTCCATGCCGGCCGCCGCGGCCGCCCGGATGCCCTGCGCGGTCAGCAGCGGCTTGCGCGGGCCCTCGGCGTCCCAGCCGTTCTCCCCGCCGAGCCGGCCCGGCAGGACGAAGACCGTGGCGGAGCACTGGTAGTGCTTGAGCAGCGGCAGGGCGTTCTCGACGAAGTCCCCGTACCCGTCGTCGAAGGTGAGGCCGACCAGGCCGCGGCCCGCGCCGCGGGTCCGGGCGTCGAGGAGTTCCGCCATGCTGACGCCGCGCAGCCCGCGCGAGCGCAGCCAGCCCAGCTGTTGCCGCAGACGGTCGGGGGTGACGGTGACGTTGTACGGGTCGTCGGTGCAGTCGTCCACGGAGTGGTACATCGCCACCCACGGAGAACGCCCGGGCAGACGTTCCCTGGTCCTGGGGCCGGGTGGTTCCTGGAGCACTGTTTCAACGGGCATTGCGGAGCTTTCTGGTCGCGATGCGGACGGCGGGCAGAAACGCCTGGACGTTCAGGGCCCACAGAAGGAAGCCGAAGACGGCCCCGATGGCCAGGCAACCGACGGCGAGTGCACCCAGCGGCTGCTCGATCCGGGCCGTGCACAGCAGCCCGGCGGCCGTGGCGGCCACGGCCGCGAGCAGCGTCTTGGCGAGTTCGAGCAGCACCACGGGCAGCCGCACGGGGACGCTGCGCTTGTCCATCGCCGTCAGCAGCAGCACAGCGGTGAACGTGATGCCCAGGGCGTTGGCCGCGGCGATGCCGCCGACCCCCCAGATCGCGACGGCCCAGGTTCCCGTGCCGGCCGTGAGCGTCATGCCCGCGGCCATCGAGGCCACCGGGTACCAGGTGGGCCGGCCGGCGGAGAAGTAGGAGCGGACCAGCGCGCCGACGAGGCAGTGCCCCAGCAGGCCCAGCGAGTAGACGCGCATGATGGACGCGGTGGCCGCGGTGTCGGCGTCCGTGAACGCGCCGCGCTGGAACAGCAGCTGGATGATCTGCGGGGCGCAGGCGAACACCACGGCCGCGCCGCTCAGGACGATGCAGGCGGCGAGCGCCACATCGCGCTCGACCCGGTCCCGCGCCCGCTCGGTGTCCCCGCGGGCCAGCGCCTTCGCCACCACGGGGAAGGTGACCGTGCACAGCATCAGCGAGAGCACCATCGGCAACTGCGCCACCTTCTGCGCGTAGTTGAGGTGCGAGATGGCCCCTGACGGCAGGGAGGAGGCGAGGAAGCGCTCGATGAAGACCTGCGACTGGCGGCACAGCGCGAAGAGCAGCACGGTCGCGATCAGCGCCATGTTCATCGACTGCTTCTTCGCCGCCTCCTTGCCGTCCGCGGCGGCCCGGTACGCGGCGCTCTTCAGCCTGCGGCGCAGTGACGGCGCCTGGACCAGCACCATCAGACAGCCGCCCACCGCCACACCCGCGGCGGCGGCGCGCACGCCCCAGCGGTCGGCCAGCACCAGCAGCGTGACGATGATGCCGACGTTGTACGCGACGTAGATGGCGGCCGGGGCGAGATAGTCGCTGTGGGCGCGCAGCGCGGCGCTGCAGTACCCGGTGAGCCCGAAGGTCAGTACGCAGGTCGCGGTCAACCGCGTGCAGTCCACGGCCAGTTGGGGGTCGGGAAGGCCCGGCGCGAGCAGCTCGACGAGCTGGGGCGCGCCGATCATCAGGAGCACGGCGGAGGCCACGAAGGCCAGCGTGAGCCGGGGCAGCGAGGTGGCCACCAGGGCCCGCACCGGGTCCTGGCCCTTCGGCGCCGCGGCGCGCGCGGCGATCGCGGCACTGAAGGCGGGCACGAGCATGAACGCGAGCCCGTCCTCGATGAGCAGCGTCGAGGCGACCTCGGGCACGGTCCACGCCACCAGGAAGGCGTCCGTCTCGCTGCCGGCTCCGAAGAGGTGCGCCAGCGCCTGGTCCCGTACGAGGCCGAGCAGCGACCCGGCGGCGGAGAGCACGGCCGTCAGCAGCGCGGCCCGGGCCAGGAAGGTGTTCGAGGCGCCGTGGGCGTCGCGGCCCTTGTCGACGACGGGCGGGGCCGGCTGCTGCGGCGGCACCGCGGGGGAGCGCAGTGCCTCGTCGCCGTCGGGGGGAAGCGTGGGTTTCATCGCTCGGCTGCCGCCTCGGAGACCGCCGCCGGGGCCAGCGCCCACCAGGCGACCAGGCCGAACACGACGGCGGTGAGCACCGTCGAGGGCCCGCCGATGTCCGCGTACGCGAAGTCGATCATCTGCCAGACGAGCAGCCCGCACGCGATGAGCCCGCAGTCGAGGCCGCTTCCCCGGCGGTGCGCCCCGGCCAGCCGCCGCGCGCCGCACACCAGCATCGCGGCCCAGGCCCCCACGATGGCGCACAGGCTCAGCAGACCCTGCTCGCTGAGCACCAGCAGGTACATGTTGTGCGGCGACAGCAGCGGCTGGCGGCGGAAGTCCGATCCCGCGCCGGCCACGTCGCTGCCCGCGGACAGCGCGATCGACGCGTGGCTGTCGCGGTAGGCGGGGAAGTTCTTGAGCCCCACGCCGGTGGCGGGGTGCTCCTCCCACATGTCGATCGCCGCCGCCCACATGGTGTACCGGTCCGTCACGGACTGGTCCGGCGCGGCCGTGACCTGCGTGATGCTGCTCAGCCGCTCCTGGAGCATCGACGTGCCCACGCCGAACCCGCCGACCAGGACGACCGCCACGGCGACGCCCACGGTGAACAGGCGGGCGGCGCGGCGCAGTCCGGTGAGGGCGATCTGGAGCACGCAGACCACGGCCGTGGCGATCCAGGCACCGCGGCTGAAGGAGAGCGCCAGCGGCACCACGAGCCCCAGCGCGCAGCCCAGCGCGACGAGCCGCGTGCGCGGCGTCCCGCCCCCGAGGGCCAGGGCCACCGCGCAGATCAGCCCGTACGCGACCACGGTGGACATGCCCATCACATCGGTGGCGCCGAACGTGCCGACGGCCCGGATGTCCTCGCCCGCGTACGAGGCGCCCGTACCGGTCAGGTACTGGTAGACGCCGATCGAGCCCTGCCACAGTCCCAGCGCCACCAGCGCCCAGCCGACGAGCCGGAAGTCGCGCCGGTCCCGTACGAGGAGCAGCACGGCGGCGGGGACGAGCACGAGGATCTGGTAGTAACGCACCAGTCCCTGAAGGGCGTTCGGCAGCGAGTCGGCGCCGAGGGCGGCCACCGCGACGGCGATGACGGGCAGCCCGAGCACGACGTACGCGGTGCGCGTCAGGGGGCGCAGCCCGTGCCGCACGGCACGGCCGACACAGAAGATCACGACGAGCCCGGAGACGGCGTCGGCGGGCGTGCCCCCGCTGCCCGCGTCGTGGCTCCCCTCCCCCAGGGGCAGAGCCAGCATGCTGATCAGCAGCAGGACCGGGAGCACGGGCCCGGCCCGGCGCACGGCCCGCCGGACCACGGCGGCGGGACCGGGGTGGAGCCCGCCGACGGCGGGGAGGACTGTCACTTCGTCAACTTCCCGTCGGGCGGAAGAATTCGGTCGCCGTGCGCACCAGGATGCTGATGTCCCGCCAGAGCGACCAGTTGTCGATGTAGGCGTTGTCGAACCGGCAGCGGTCCTCGATGGACGTGTCGCCGCGCAGCCCGTTGATCTGGGCGAGCCCGGTGATCCCCGTCGGCATCCGGTGCCGTTCGCTGTAGCCGGGATGCGTCTCGCTGAACTGCACGACGAAGTACGGGCGTTCGGGCCGCGGGCCGACCAGGCTCATGTCGCCGCGGAAGACGTTCCACAGCTGGAGGAGTTCGTCCAGCGAGGTGCGGCGCAGGAACCGGCAGAACCAGGGCATCTGGTGCTCGTTGGCGACACTCCAGCGCGTCGCGGACTCGATCGGGTCGGCGGGCCGGTGGGTGCGGAACTTCAGCAGGGTGAACGGCCGGCCGTCCTTCCCGATGCGCTCCTGCCGGAACACCACACCGGGCCCCTCGCTGAGGCGCAGCCAGACGGCGCAGGTCAGGAGCACCGGGGAGGCCAGCACCAGCAGCACGGAGGAGACCGCCAGGTCCAGGGCGCGCTTGCCGGGGTGCAGCGGGAGGACCGGCCCCACGACCGGCCGGCAGCGGAACCCCGCGAGATACCGTCCGGCCGTCCGGTCCGCCGGGACGTACGCCGAGGTGTCCGGCTCCAGCTCCCAGATCTCGCAGTGCAGTTCGGACAGGCTGCGCAGCCAGTTCCGGTACTCCGGGGCGCTGGAGCTGCCCAGCAGGATCGCCCGCCGGACCCCGTTCTGGATCACCGCGCGGCGCATGTCGCCCGCGGTCGTCAGCACCGGCAGCGCCGGTGCCGCGTCGCTCGCGCGCTGCTCCGCCGCACCGTCGCTGACGATGCCCACGAGGCGGACCCCGCTGCGCGGGTGGCGCTGCAGGGCGGCGGCGACGCGCGCGGCCGTCGGCTCCGGGCCCACCAGGAGGGTGGTGCAGGGCCGCCGGACCAGGGCCGCCCGGCGCCGCCAGTAGACGAGCGCCCGCCCCGCGAGAGTGAGCACGGCATGGGCGGCGCCGCCGGTGAGCAGCGCCCGGGAGCCGATCTCGTGCAGCGGCGGCAGACCCGCCGAGACGGCCGCCAGCACGCACCAGGCGATCGCGACGCGTCCGGCGACGGCGGGGCAGTCGTCGAGCATCAGCCGCTCGTCGACGCGGCGGTACAGACCGGCGTTCCGGAGCAGTGCGAGGACGAGGAGGACGAACCCCGCCAGCAGCAGCGGATGGCGCTGGAGCGGGGTGAGGGCGACCGTGCCGAGCAGGGCCGCCGTACTGTCCGTCGCGAGCAGCAGCGCGCGGGAGGAGTGGTCCTGGACGGGGCTGCCGACCAGGGTGATCCGGCTGCCGGCGGCGGCTCTCTGCGCGATGACCGTGGCGGGGGCGCCGGCCTCTTCGGCGGGCTGCCGGGCGACGGCGGAGGCGGTTCGTTCCGGGGTCACGTGGTGATCGGCTCTCTGCACTCGATGGTCTCCAGACCCAGAAGTTCGCCGTACACATCCGCGACCGCCGCGGCGGTGCGCCGGACGTCGTGGTGCGCGTGCACATGGCGGCAGGCGTCCCGGCCCCGTGCGCGAAGGCCTTCGGCGTCGCGCAGCAGATCGACGAGGGCCCGGGTCACAGCGGCGGGGTCGTCCGGCGGGACCAGGCACGAAGGTGCCGGGTGGGGCGGCAGACTCTCGCGGGCCCCGTCCACATCCGTGACGAGCACCGGGCTCCCGCAGGCCATGGCCTCCAGCGGGGCGAGAGCTATGCCCTCCCACCGCGAGGGCAGGACGACCAGATCCGCCGCCCGGTACCAGGGGGCCGGGTCGTCGACCGCCCCGGCGAAGTGGACCGAGGGGGGTGCCGAGGCCCGCAGCCGCGCCAGGTCGGGGCCGTCGCCCACCAAGGCCAGGCGGGCCTGTGGCACCTCGCGCAGGACGCCGTCCCACGCCTCGACGAGGACGTCCTGGCCCTTCTGGCGGCACAGGCGTCCCACGCACACGACGAGCGGGCCCGGGGATCCGTCGGCCGGCCCCGGCTCGGCGGGCCCCTCCGGATGGAAGCGCTCCAGGTCCACCCCGTTCGGGACGAGCCGCCACTGCGCGTCGATCCCGTGGCTCTCGCCCGTCTCCCGCTCGGCCCGGCTGACGCAGACCACCCGGGACGCCCAGCGCGCTCCGCGCCGTTCCCAGGTCAGGGCCATGCGCGCGCCGAGCCCGCCGACCGCTTCGAAGGACCAGGCGTGCGGCTGGAAGACGGTGGGCACGCGGCCCCGGACGACGAGCCGGGTGATCAGGCCCGCCTTGGCGCTGTGGGCGTGGATCACGTCGGGGCGGGTCCGGGCCACCACGTCGGCCAGCCGGCGCGCCTCCCGCACCACGCCCCGGTGCGGCGACCGCACGGCCGGCCATTCCAGGACCTCGCAGCCGAGGGCGGCCACGTCGTCGGGGAGCCCGCCGGAGGGCGGGCAGGCCACCGAGACCTTCATCCCGGCGGCGAGCTGCCCGCGCACGAGGTCGGCCACCACGCGCGCCACTCCGCCATCGACCGGTTGCGTCACGTGAAGCACGCGCGGCGGCAAGGGTGCAGACGTCACAGGTATCGCCTTTTCCATGGCTGAACTGAGGAACGCGGCTAGGCCCGGGCGTCGACGGCGCCGAAGAGCACCCCGACCCACGCCGTGTCCCTGGTGGAGACCAGCCGGAAGTCCAACGCCCTGCCGCCCCGGCCGACGGCCTTGTCGAGGGAGAACACGTCGGAGTCGTAGCCGAGGGTGTTGTCATGAGCGGGAGTCCGCTGCAGCGGCCGCTCGCCCGGCTGGCTGATGGTCGAGTTGAGGACATCGCCCGCGGGGTTGGCCCGGTCGGACAGCGCCACCGGCGCGCCCCGGCCGGTCGAGACCGTCAACGAGTCGCCGGTCCGGCCGCGGTCACCGTTGTAGGCGACCAGCCCCGCGTAGCCGCCCGCCCCTTCGGCGAGCGGCGCCTTCACGTGGAAGGACTTGCCGGCGTGCTGCCCGGCGAAGGTGTCGAACCCGTCCCGCACGAACAGATGCCGCAGCGGCTCGGACTCGTTCTCGTACGCGGCCACGAGCGTCCATCCGCCCCAGGCGCCCGCGGCGGTGCGCCCCATGGCGACGTTCAGCTGCGCGACGGTGTACATGCCGGACCCGCTGGACCGCACCAGGTCGGTGACGTCCGCGGAGGCCTGGTAGGCGTCCGCTCCGCCCGCGACCCGGTGTCCGACCACGGTGTCGGCGAGCACCTGCTTGTACTCGCCGCCGGGCTCCGCGACCAGCACGCGCCCGTTGTCACGCGGCGGCTTCTGCTCTCCGACCCGGAGGTTCCCGCCCCAGTACAGACGTGCGTAGGTCACGCGCGATCCGGCCGGTACACGGACCTCCGCGGCGGACGAGTTGTACGTGTTCGGGTCGCGGTCGATGTCCGTGTAGAACATGTCGAAATCGCCGTTGCCCGCCGTCGCGCCCGCTCGCGCCTCGGCGCACCCGACCTTCTCGGTCGAGGCGGCGCCCCGGCAGGTGATGGCCGCGTTGGCGGCGCGGACGATCCCGCCGTGCAGCACGGCGTCGTACCGCTCGGTGAACGGGATACGGGGCTTCTCGGCGACCGGCTCCGTCGGCGTCGCCGTCGCCTGACAGGGCAGGGACACCGCCGCCAGGGACAGCAGACCCACCGTCACGCGGCGCAGGAAACAGCCTTTCGAATTACGCACGGCCGGCTTCCCTTCCAGGAATGAACAGACGTTCTGCAGCACCAGACAGGTGAATAGGAAAATCACACTTATCTGTTGACCCCTTGCAGCGCATACCGCCCGAACGGGGAGCCGCCAACAGTAGCGGCAAGAAAGTGAGTTTCACTTGATACACGATGTGTGTTGGAGTTGTGAAATTGCCGCTCCGGTCATGTCGACACCCTGCGACGCACTTCAATGACCCAACGGACATTCACCCGTTCGGGGCCGCAACTCCGTACGGGGGCTCCCCGTTGCACCACGAGCCGGGCACCTGTCCCGGCCGAACAGAATGACCTCAAGGAGCATGTTCATGTCGCGTACCGCGAAGGCAGTCGTTTTCTCCGCCGTGGCCGCCGCCGCCATGGCCGGCACCGCCGGCATCGCCGCCGCCGACAGCGGCGCGCAGGGTGCGGCCACCGGCTCCCCCGGCGTGATCTCGGGCAACGTCGTGCAGGTCCCCGTGCACGTGCCGGTCAACGTCTGCGGGAACACCGTCAACGTCATCGGTCTGCTGAACCCGGCCTTCGGCAACAGCTGCGTCAACAGCTGACGCGCGCAGCCCGGCTCTTCCACAGCCGCCCCTCTTCCCAAGGGGCGGCTGTTTCTTTTCGCCCACCCCCGTGCCCCGTATGGAGGTGGGTGCCCGACAGTCGGCCGCAGGGCCTCTCACCAGGAAGAACGACAGGGACGCGAGCACGGGACGAACACGGAGAGCGGCGGTTCGGTTGCAGGTCGTAGTGGGTCATTCCACGGTGATCTCAAGCACCAACACACCCTCGAAGGGGAAAAACATGCCCGCTTTGCCCGTACGGCGCCTTGCGACCTCCGCTCTCTGCGCGTCCCTCCTGATCGGCGCGGCCGCTCCGGTCTTCGCCGCGGACTCCGCCAGTGAGCGCGTCAGCCGCACGGTTGTGTCATCCGCCCCGGTGCCCGGAGCCGATGCCCTGCTGAGTCAGACCAAGAGCCTGCACGACACCGGTGGGGTCCTCACTCCGGTCACCGACCTGCTCGACGCCATCCTCAAGACGAAGGACGGCAAGCTGCCGGCCGACGAGGCCCAGAAGCACGCCGACGCGGTCAAGACCGCCATCGACACGGCCAAGGAGCAGGCCGCGTCCGCCCCGGTGCCGAAGGCTCCCGAGGGGACGGTGCCCGACGACGCGAAGGCGCCGCTCGACGTCAAGGGCGACGCCCTGACCGCACTGCAGTCCGCGGTGGACGCTCTCGTGAAGGCGGCGACGGCGGGCGACGTCACTGCCATCGCCACGCAGGCGCCGGTCGTCGTGACCGGGCTGGTCAACTTCGTCGCGGCCACGCTGCTGAGCGGCGGGCTGCCCGCCCCGAACCTGCCCGGCCTCCCGGAGCTGCCCAAGCTGCCGGCCGCCGAGCTGCCGTCCACCCCGGCGCTCCCCGAGACGCCGGCCCTGCCGCAGACCCCGGCCCTGCCGCAGGCCCCGGCTCTCCCGCAGACGCCGCTCTCCTCCTAGCCGGATCCAGCCGGCGCCAGCCGGAACGCGCCTGTGGCGAAGCAGGCGCCTGAGCCCGTCGGGGCGGCCGAGTCGGCCCGCCCCGGCGGGCTCTCGGCATGCCACGAAACTTCATATTTACGCCCGCAGAACCGTTCTTTCGAGTGGGGAATCAATAATCATGGGCGCCCCGGGGTTTCCGTCGGCGAAGTCGGTCGTTGGGTAAAGAGAAGCGAGACATCGGGCATTCAGAATGCCTCGGACAGTGAATATTCCATGCCGATGACGAATTGTCATCGAGGAAAGGATAAACAATGAAGGCTATGAAGGCCGCTGCTGTTGTCGCCGGTTCCATGGTGATTGCCGGTGCCGCTGCCCCCGCCTTTGCCTCCGACCTCACTCCGACGAGCCTGAACGGTGCCCTGGACACGGTCACCAGCCAGCCGACGCTCGATGTCGCGCCGGTGGACAGCAACCTTCTCGACCCGAAGAACGACGACGGTCTCGTCGGCACCGTCTCGGGTGCCGCGGACGGCCTGAACCCGGGTGGCGCCGCCGCCCCCGGCAGCCTGCTCGGTGGTCTCCCCGTCGGCCAGTAACCCTTCTTCGCCCATTGATCCGAATGGGCGAAGGGTTTATGAGGGTGTGTCTTTGCGGCAGCCCGCGCAGACGGCCCTAATACGATCCAGGAAACCCCCTGTAGGAAGGCTCGTGAAATGAACACTGCCAAGAAGGCCGCCCTCGTCCTCGCCACCGCCGGCCTCGCCGCGGGTGCCGCTTCGGGCGCCGCTTTCGCCGACGGTGGCGCTCACGCCGAGGGTGCCGCGGTGCAGTCCCCGGGTGTCCTCTCCGGCAACCTCGGCCAGGTCCCGGTGCACGTTCCGGTGAACGTCTCCGGCAACACGGTCAACGGCATCGCCGGCCTCAACCCGGCCTTCGGCAACACCGCCGTCAACGACTGACACAGCGCAGCGTTCATTCGCACGCTGGGCCACGCATCGAAGGCTGGTTCGGAACCTCCGGGGTTCCCGAACCAGCCTTCGGCGTTACCGCCCTCAATTCATCGCGAGCGAAAGTCAAACCGCTGTGCGTGAATTCCTCGATCGAGTGTGCTTCGTTCCGCCGATCGAGTGACAGCGCGGCGGCGGACAGAAGCTGTCTCGCTAGGCTTCCTCGGTGACTTCAACGCCGAGCATTGACACCACGTTTCGAGCCGCCGATCTCGGAACTCTCGCCGTCATCGCCTGGAGTGGGGAACACGTCGAAGAGGAAAGCGATATGCCTTTCCTCCTCGCCTACTCCCTGGGTGATTCCCCGGCGGGTCCCGAGGCCGCGGAAGCAGCCGTGGCGGCCCACCTGCACAACAACGGGCTGACCGTGGGCACGACCGTCCACGACGGTGCGCGGCATCCGAGCTTCCCCGTCTCGCTGCTGGTCGAGGCGGGCCAGGCCGTCGTCTCCATGCCGCTGTTGAACGCCCAGTGCCCGGTGCCGCCCGAGTGGCTCGCGGCCGCGGAGGCACGCGGGAGCGCGTACTTCATCTTCACCACCCGGCCCTGGCCCACCGCGGCCCCCGGCCGGCCGGTACCCGAGGGCGAGCTGGAGAAGTTCGCGGGCGCCGAGGAGACCCTGACCGCGGCCGCGCACTGCATCCTGCCCATCCGCCGTATCCGCTCATAACCGCCCCCACATGCGTCCGTGGTGCAGCGGCGGATCGGCGGGCTGCCGACCGACACCTCTGCACCACGGCGGATGACTCCTGGTGGGCCTGCTCAGCCGAGGCCGACGCCCAGGCCCAGACCGAGGTCGAGGCCGTGGTGGTGCCAGTGGTGCCAGCACTCCCAGTCGTCGCCGCACGGGTGGGCTGCCGTGGAGCGGACGGGCGTCTGGGGCGTGGCCGCCTGGGCCGTACCGGCCAGCGGCAGGAAGACGGCGACGGCGAGCAGGGCGGCCACAGAGGTCCGCCGGGCGATCTGCTTCACGAGAGAAGTCCTCTCTGTCTGTGTTGGGGACACGAATGACGCTAATGCCGCCGTCCGCGCTTGTCGCGCCGAGCGTCACCACTGAGGACTCTCCGTAATCATGCCTGTTCGTAGCCAGTTGGAGGATGCGGTGAGCACGGACCAGCAGAGGGCCGCAGCGCCCGCCCGGCCTCAGGTCGGCCGCCAGTACACGCGGGCCGAGGACGCGGCGCCCCACGCCGAGCGGGCCAGGGGTGCGGCGCTGCTCATCGTCCTGACCGGGGTGGCCGGACTGCTCGCCTCCTGGGTCATCACCCTCGACAAGTTCAAGCTGCTCGAGGACCCGAACTTCACCCCCGGGTGCAGCCTGAACCCGGTGGTCTCCTGCGGGAACATCATGAAGAGCGCGCAGGCGTCCGTGTTCGGGTTCCCCAACCCGATGCTCGGGCTCGTCGCGTACGGCATGGTGATCTGCGTGGGGGCGAGCCTGCTCGCCGGCGCGCGCCTGCCCCGCTGGTACTGGCTGGGCTTCAATACCGGCTGCCTCTTCGGCGTCGGCTTCGTGACCTGGCTGCAGATCCAGTCCCTCTACCGGATCAACTCGCTGTGCCTGTGGTGCTGTCTGGCCTGGGCAGCCACCATCGTCCTGTTCTGGTACGTGACTTCGTTCAACGTCCGCACCGGTCACCTGCCGGCGCCTTCCGGGGCGCGCGTCTTCTTCGCCGAGTTCTCCTGGGTGCTGCCCACGCTGCACATCGGCGCCGTCGGCATGCTGGTCCTGACGCGCTGGTGGGACTTCTGGACCAGCTGACTTCGCGTCAGCAGTTCGGGTCCGACGCGCACCCGGCCGCGAACCGCCCGTAGATCGTGAGCAGATAGCGGGCCTTGAAGCGGAGCGCCTGCGGATCCAATGGCGTGGTCAGGACATCCGCGACCTCCAACTGGGCCGCCTCGACCACGAATCCGGGCAGGTGCCGACGATCGGACAGCGTGATGACGGGAATGCAGCGCATGGGCGCGAGCCTGCGCATGTACCGGACGACCTCGAGCCGGTCCGCGGCGGGCGGCCCCACCGACAGCACGACCAGCCCCACGCCACCCCGTATCAGGGCCTTGAGGGCTTCGTCGTTGGAGGAGGCGTCGACGATCGGGACGCTCAGCGGGGTGAGCGCGGCCTCCAACGCCCGGACACCCCAGGCGCATTCATCGATCAGCAGAATCTTCACGCGGGGAGACCTCGACCTTCCTCCGGCCGCCTCGGTCGTGGGCGCAACAGAAAGCAGCGCGCGATCTCGGCTGCGCCGACAGAGGGATTGTCCTGCACATCGGCAGCACAGAAGGCCCACTGTCCACGAATTAGTCCCGCCGAGGGAATTCTGCACTGATGTCGCAGGAAGGATCGTTACCCCTGATGCGTCATCATCCTGAGATGAAGGGGATCAAACCCGAAATGAGCATCAAAGTAAGAGGAACGATCGCGGTACTGGCCGGCTGTATCGCCGCCGCCGCGGGCGCCACCCCTGCCGTCGCGTCGGGGCAGGTGCCCGTCGAGGTACCGCTCGGCGGCGTGGAGAGAGCGCTGCACATGGACGTTCCCCGGCTGAGCACCGCGGCGCCCATCCCGATCCCCGGTACTCCCGAAGGCCCCCGGTACGAGAAGGACCACGTACTGCCGCAGGGCACGGTGCCGCGGCTGCCCCTCAGCAGCGAACTGCCCGCCACCGAGGCCGAGGTGCCGCTGCCTCGGCTGCTGGGCCCGGAGGACGCCGAGCACACCGACCGGCTGGGCCTGGACACCGAGGCGTCCCCCGTGCGGACCCTGACGCCGGGTGCTTCCGTGAATCCGCCGCTGACCGGCCCCCGGCCGCACCGGTTCGGGCTGCCGGAGGTCTCGGCTCCGCAGGCCGCTCTCGGTACCCCTGACGTGCAGGCGCAGCCCGGGGCGGACCTGGCGCTGGGCTGACATCCCGAGGTGGGCCCGGCCCACCCGCCGGCCCGCGCTCGTGACCACAGGCGGGCCCCCACACCTGCAGGAGGAGATGGTCGTGAATCCCCATGTGTCGCTGACCGGCGCGCGGGCGGCGAAGAGCGTCACGGTGCCGGCGGACACCGGCCGGACACCGGGCGCGCAACCGCTCCTGACCCGGCGCAGCGCGGGCCTGATCCTGCTGGGCGTGGCCGCCACCGCGACCGCCGTGGTCCAGGTCCGTCCGTTCCGCTCGCCGGAGCCGGCCGCCACGCCCGAGACGTTCGACGAGACGTATCGCGGGCGGCGGATCACCGGCGTCCGGGTGCCCGGCTCGGGGGCGGGCGCGGCCCCCGAGTGGCAGGTCGCCGTCGACGGGCGCCCGCTGCACCTGATGCGCCGGGCCGACGGTTCCTACCTGAGCATGGTCGACCACTACGAGTCGTACGCGACCCCGCTGGCCGCGGCGCGCGGGGCCGTGGCGGAGCTCGGCGACCAGGCACTGCGGACTCCCGAGCGAGAGGTGTGAGGACCGGTGGCCCACGTTCGGCAGAACCAGAGCACGCTCACCAAGGCGCAGAAGAGGCGTTTCGTGGACGCCGTGCTCACCCTCAAACGCAAAGGCCGCTACGACGAGTTCGTGCGGACGCACATCGATTTCTATATGGGCGACGGTGACGGCGGTTTACGGGTGGCCCATATGACCCCGTCGTTCTTTCCCTGGCACCGGAAATTCCTGCTGGAGTTCGAGAGGGCCTTGCAGAAGGTGGACGCGGGCGTCACGGTTCCGTACTGGGACTGGACCGTGGACCGTACTCCGGCCGCCTCTCTGTGGGGTGAGGACTTCCTCGGGGGCAACGGCCGCGGCTCCGACCGGCAGGTGACGACCGGGCCGTTCGCGCGCCGGCTCGGCCACTGGACCGTCACGGAGGCCGTGACGGACGGCGACTTCCTCATGCGGGACTTCGGTCGGCCGCAGGCCCCGGTCGATCTGCCGAGCAAGGACGAGCTCGCCTGGGCGATGAGCGAGTCCGAGTACGACGCGAAGCCGTGGAACTCGCTCGCGCCCAGCGGGTTCCGCAACCGGCTGGAGGGCTGGCCCACCCGCCGCGGCGATCGCACCTGGTTCAACCACAACCGGGTGCACCGGTGGGTGAGCGGCCACATGCTGGGGGCCGCCTCGGTCAACGACCCGGTCTTCTGGCTGCACCACGCCTTCGTCGACCTGTGCTGGTCGCGGTGGCGGCAGCGCCATCCGAAGGCGGCTCCCTATCTTCCGGTGGAGCAGCCCGGGCTCGGCGACGCGCAGCACGGCCGCGTCCTGGTCGCCGGCGACACCATGCCGCCGTGGAACACGCCCCTGCGCGACATGCTCGACCACACGTCGCTGTACCGGTACGAATGACCGCCCGTACACACGTGACGGCCCCCGGCACCGTCGGTGCCGGGGGCCGTCATCAGGGCGCTGCGCGGGGAACCACCGGTCGTGTCAGCCGGAGTTCACCCGTACTCCCTGGAGAGTCAGCCGCCGTAGCCGGCGTCGCCACCGTCGCTGTTGACGCACGTGTTGCCGAACGCCGGGTTCAGCAGGCCGATGACGTCGACGGTGTTGCCGCAGGCGTTGACCGGGACGTGGACGGGGGCCTGGAGCAGGTTGCCCGACAGGACACCCGGCGAGTTGGTGGCTTCGCCCTGGGCGCCCGCGTCGGCCATGGCCAGACCGGCGCCGCTGAGCACCACAGCACCCGTGCCGAAAGCGACAGCGGCTGCCTTCGCGATGCGAGACATCACGTTCTCCTTTTGCTTGGCAGGTGCGGCCGCGTGGTCGCAGCCGTCGCCTGTTCAACGGGCAGGGCCCACAGGCAGTAACGGCTGATAGCGGGATACATCCTGAAAAAGACAGGAATCCGGCCCGCGTGATCGACCGTCATCCCGTCGTTCCCGTTGTTCCCGTTGTTCCCGTCGTTCCCGTCGTTCCCGTCATCCCGGTCAGAAGACGGGGACCACTGTCTTCCCCGCGTAGACGCCTCCCCGGCACACCTGAGATCCGCCGCCGGCGTCGCCTCCCTCTTCCCAGCGAATGACGCCACCGCCGACCTGGCACTCGGCGGGCGACAGATAGTCCAGGTCGAAATGCGGCCGGCGCACGAAGGCGAACCCCGGGTCGGATCCCTCCGCGGCGGGACCGGCGCCCTTCACCTTCTTGACGCACCGATAGGCGTCACCGCCGCCGTAGACCCGGAACACGGGAGCGCCCCCTTGCGCCCGGCACTCCCGCGCGGTCAACAGCACAGGGGGGTCCTGGGTGTCGGCCGTCGCCGGGGACGAGGGAAGCCAGGCGAGCGCCACGGCACCGAGCAGGAACGCACATCGCGTGAAGAACATTCTTGGGTACGCCTTTCCGTCACCGCCCCCCACCGGAGCGGCCGGGCAATTCCAGACTGATCTCGTCCGCGGCCCTGCGCAGTCGGAGAGGACTGAACGGGGCGTCCCGCTGCCGGGAGAAGAGAACAGCTCAAGAACCACCGGGCCGCCCTGTCGTTTCCTGAGTAGTACCCAATCGGTACTTTCCGGGCTCGCGCGTGTCGTGCCGCGCGGGTCCGGCCGCATTTTTCGAGCAGCGCCATCACCTGAAGCGGAGGAGCTCATATGAAGGTGGTCTGCGCCGGCGGGGGGCCCGCGTCCCTGTACCTGGCCATTCTTCTGAAACTGCAGGACCGCGACCGGGACATCACGGTCCACGAGCGCAATCCCGAGGGATCGACGTACGGGTGGGGTGTCACGTACTGGCCGGACATGCTCGACACCCTCAGGGCGCACGATCAGGTCTCCGCGCGCGCCATCGAGGAGCATTCGGTGCGGTGGAGCGACGGCGTGGCGCACGTCGGCGGGCGCACCACGGTCCACCACGGTGACGAGGGTTTCGCGATCGGCCGCCACCAGTTGCTGAGGATCCTCGCCGAGCGGGCGTCCTCCCTGGGGGTCGAGGTGCGCTTCGGTCATCCGGTCGCGCCCGGCGACCCGGCCCTGGACGGCGATCTGGTCGTGGCCGGGGACGGGGCGCGGAGCGTGCTGCGTGACCAGCACGCGGAACACTTCGGCACCCGGGTCGTGTCGGGGCGCAACCGGTTCATCTGGCTCGGGACGACGAAGGTCTTCCGCTCCTTCACGTTCGCCTTCGTGGAGACCGGCCACGGCTGGCTCTGGTGCTACGCGTACGGCTTCGACGGCGAGCACAGCACCTGCATCGTCGAGTGCTCGCCGGGCACCTGGACGGGTCTGGGCCTCGACACCATGGACCGGGACGCCGCCCTGCGGCTGCTGGAGAAGCTCCTGGCCGAACCGCTGCAGGGGCACGAGCTCATCGGCCGTACAGACGTCGACGGACCGTCGCAGTGGCAGCAGTTCCGCACCGTCACCAACCGCGTCTGGTCGCACGGCAATCTGGTCCTGCTCGGCGACGCCGCCCACACCACCCACTACTCCATCGGCGCGGGCACCACCCTGGCAATGCAGGACGCCATGGCGCTGGCCCGGGCCCTGGAGGGCTCCGCACCGCTCGCATCGGCCCTCGGGCACTACGAGCAGGTCCGCAGGCGCGAGTTGCTGCCCCTGCAGAGCGCGGCACGGCACAGCGCCGGCTGGTACGAGAACCTGACCCGGTACATCCATCTGGAACCGCATCAGATGTTCGCCCTGCTCGGGCAGCGCCACTCCCCGTTGCTGCCCTACGTGCCGCCCCAGCTGTACTACCGGGTGGACCGGGCGGTCGACCGGACGCAGGCGCTGCGGTCACTGAAGCGCTGGCTCGGTCACCGGGTCGCGCGCATCTTTCAGAATCAGAACAAGTGACCCGCCATCAGGTGCCCCGACAAGGATGCGCGGAGATTGCGTCGGGATAACGTCCCGTCCCTCCGGCCGGTGCACTTCGTTGAGCACACCATGGAGCAGAAGAGAATCGATCCGACAGACATGTCGAGTCCTCCATCGGACACTCCGATCTACGAAACCGTGGTGCGCCTGTGGCAGGCCCATGGGAGGACGGTGCCGGGGCGGCCCCGGCCGGCGCGGCCGGCCCGTGGCTGGGTGCGGGTCGACGCGGCGACGAAGCCGCGGTTCTGACCGCCGATACGGCCGCCCGCGTACGGGAATTCGACCGATCCCCCGCCTTTCGGGACACGCCCGCCGACGGCTCAATTCGCCGGGCCGGGCGGCGAGCGGCGGTGTGATGGGAAAGTCATATTCCCGCATCTATCAGGGAGATTCGATGCGTCTTCGCGTATTCGCCGCCGCCACGGTGCTGGCCGGGACCTCCGTTCTGGGTTCCGCGGCCGTAGCCTCCGCGCTGGACGGCCCCGACGGGGCCAGCGCCGCCGCGGTCGCCGAGCACAGCCCCGGCGTGCTGTCCGGGAACGTCGTCCAGATCCCGGTCGATGTCCCGGTCAACGCGTGCGGCAACTCGCTCAACGTGATCGGCCTGCTCAACCCGGCGTTCGGCAACGCCTGCGTGAACGGCTAGGTTCCGGGCTCCACGCGAACGAAACAGCGCTCGGGCCGACCTCGGTCGGCCCGAGCGCTGCTCGGCGATTCAGAGGGGCGAACCCCTCTCCCTCACTCGTAGACCCTGTGGGACTCGAACCCACAACCAATGGATTAAAAGTCCACTGCTCTGCCAATTGAGCTAAGGGTCCACGCACCGGCTCGCGCCGACGCACCCCCGAGCATAGCCCGACGGCGCCGCGACGCCGATCGGGTATCGGCATCCCGGGGTGTCCGGGCCCGAACCACCCCCAGGAAGCTCGAACTGGAAATCGCCCTCGTAGACGTTCCAGCCCGTCGCGATCCTCGTCCGCGACGTGGACGAGCCGTTCCCCTTGCCGTCGTTGCGGTACAGGTTCCCGGAGGTGTCCCGCACAACGAAGTCCGGTGGGCCCGCAGATCCGTACAGCCAACGCCCGGTCGCCTGAAGCTCCTTGACCGTGTGCCCGGCGCCCCGGTGGACACAGAAGTGATGGCGCGTTGCACGGGCTCCCGGACGACAAAGCGGGCCCACCCGTAGAGGGGTGGGCCCGCTTCAGCGATCAGTGCTGACCAAGATCAGCCGTTGCGCTTCCAGCGCGGCTTGTCGTCACGGCGGCCGAACGACGAACCCGAGCCGGAGCCGGCGCGGTCGTCACGACGGCCGTAGGGACGGTGGCCGCCGGTGGAGGGGCGGTCGTCACGGCGGTCACGGTTGAACGGACGGTCGCTGCCGCGGTGGCCGCCGGACGGACGGTCGTCACGGCGGAAGCCGCCACGGTCGTTGTCACGACGCTCGAAGCCACGGCCGCCACGGTCGCGGTCGAAGCCGCCCCGCTCGCGGTTGTCGCGGTTGAAGCCGCCACGGTCGTTGTCGCGACGGTCGTCACGGCGGAAGCCGCCACGGTCGTCACGGCGCTCGAAGGAACGGCCACCGCGGTCGTTGTCGCGACGGTCGTCACGGCGGAAGCCGCCACGGTCGTTGTCACGACGCTCGAAGCCACGGCCACCGCGGTCGTCACGGCGCTCGAAGGAACGGCCACCGCGGTCGTTGTCGCGACGGTCGTCACGGCGGAAGCCGCCACGGTCGTTGTCACGACGCTCGAAGCCACGGCCACCACGGTCGTCACGGCGGTCACGACGCTCGTAGTTGCCCCGCTCGTCGCGGCGCTGACGCGGCTCGTACGAGGACGAGCGCTCGGAGCGCTCCGGCTGCTGCGGCACCTCGGCGGCGACGGCCGCGGCGACCTGCTCGGCGGCGGCCTCCGCGGCGGCGGCGACGGCCGCGGCCACGCCCTCCTCGTCCTCGCCGCGCTCACGGGCGGCGCGGGCGGTGAGGCGGTCGGCCTCCTCGCGCAGCTCGCCGGCGCGACGGGTGGCGCGCTCGAGCTGCTTGGTCAGGTCGGTGACCTCACGCTCGGCCTGCTGCGCCGCGTTGCCCGCGGACTCGGCCTGCACCTCGGTCATGGACCGGGCGCCGGTGATCTCGGCGACCTCCGGGTCGAAGGCGGCGCCGCCCTGGATGATGTGACGCCCGGCGTCGACGCCCGCGTCCTCCATCAGGCGGAAGATCTGGCGGCGCTGGTGCGGCAGGGACAGGGAGACGACCGTGCCCGTGCGGCCGGCGCGCGCCGTACGGCCCGCGCGGTGCAGGTAGTCCTTGTGGTCGCCGGCCGGGTCCACGTTCAGGACCAGGTCGATGCCGTCGACGTGGATGCCGCGGGCGGCGACGTCGGTCGCGACGAGCGCGTTGACGTAGCCGTCCTTGAAGTCGGCGAGGGTGCGGGTACGCGCGCCCTGCGTCATGCCGCCGTGCAGCGCGTCGGCCTTCACACCGGCCTCGCGCAGCTGCTCGGCGATGCGGTCGGCGCCCAGCTGGGTGCGGACGAAGATGATCGTGCGGCCCTTGCGGGAGGCGATGGCCGCGGTGACCGGCGCCTTGTCCTTGGGCTTCACGATGAGGATGTGGTGCGACATGGTCGTGACGGCGCCCTGGGCGGCGTCGACCTCGTGGCTGACCGGGTTGTTCAGGTAGCGCGAGACCAGGGTCTGGATCTCGTTCTCCATCGTGGCGGAGAACAGCATGCGCTGGCCGCCGGCCGGGACCTGGTCGAGCAGCTCGGTGACCTCGGGCAGGAAGCCCAGGTCGGACATCTGGTCGGCCTCGTCGAGGACGGCGACCTCGACGTTCTCCAGGGAGCAGGCGCCGCGGTTGATGATGTCGCGCAGTCGGCCCGGGGTGGCGACGAGGATGTCGACGCCGCGCTCCAGGGCGTAGATCTGGTTGCCCATGGACGTACCGCCGCAGACGACCTTCATCTTGAGGCCGACCTGGTCGCCGTAGGGCTGCAGCGCGTCCGCGACCTGCATCGCGAGCTCACGGGTCGGGGTGAGGATGACGGCGCGCGGCTTGTGCTTCTCGGTGCGGCCGCCGGACAGGCGGGCCAGCGTCGGGAGGCCGAACGAGAGGGTCTTGCCGGAGCCGGTGCGGCCACGGCCGAGGATGTCCTTGCCGGCCAGGGCGTCCGGGATGGTCGCGGCCTGGATCGGGAACGGGGTGGTCACACCGTTCTGCGCGAGCTTGCGCACGACGCCCTCGGGCAGGCCGAGGTCGGCGAAGGTGATGGTGGGCTCGTCGTTCTCGATCACGTCGTTCTCGACGATCTCGGTGTTCTCGACGGCGGCGTCGATGTTCTCGACGGGGGTCTGGTCAGCAGAAATGGACATGCGAAATGCGAAACCTTCCGGAGTCTCGGCACGCGCCCGTCAACTCCGTGTATTCGCAAATTCGCAAATCGACCGCCTCAATGCGGTCCAGCCACGGCAAGGGAGAGTACGCGCCACGCGGCGCTCCTGTGCGGCGCCGGGCAAATGGGATCAAACGATCTACCACCATACGCACCCCCCACCCCCGAAGGCAAACCGCACCCTTGAGACCCCGCTCACACCGGAGGCCGAGGCACGGGGTCTACGCCGGTTCCCCGGCCCGGGGCGCGGGCTCTCCCACCATCTGCGGAGCGGTCTGCTGCTCGTGCGCGGACGACGACGGCTCCGCGGTCGACGGGGACGGCGGCGGCGTGGGCGTCGGCGTCTCCTTCGGCGGCTCCGGCGGCGTCGGCGTGGCGCGCGGGGTGCTCGGCCGGGTCGACGGAGTGCTTCGCGAGGGCGACGCCGGCTTCGAGGGCGCGGCGCTGCGCGACGCGGACACGGCGGGCGACGCGGACCCCGAGGCCGAGGCGGAGGCGTCCGGGCCCGCCGACTCCTCGCCGGCCGCCCGCGCGCCGACCCGGCCCCCGCCGCCGGAGACCACCGTGCCGCCGTCGGGCGCGGCGTCGCCGCCGCGGTGCGCCGTGGAGTGCGAGGGCGCCGGCGGCCGCCCGTCGTCGGCCACGCTCATGCACCCGGCGGCCGCGGCGACGGCCACGGTGGTCGCGGCCAGACGGCCCAGTCGAAGGGCACTAAGCGATACGGACAGCTGGCGCACGGGACGCACCTCCGGGCACGTGACGGGGTCACCGTTCCCAACTCCCGCGCCCCACAAGAGGACACGCGCCACGACGGCACGGCACAAAGCCCGCACAAACGGCGCCCGGCCGAGCCCCTCAGCCGTACCCGAGAGCGTGCAGCCGCGCGTCGTCGATCCCGAAGTGGTGCGCGATCTCGTGCACCACGGTGATCTCGGTCTCCGCGACGACGTCCTCCCTGGACTCGCACATCCGCAGCGTCGGCCCGCGGTAGACGGTGATCCGGTCCGGCAGCACGCCCGCGTACCACTCGCCGCGGTCGGTCAGCGGGGTCCCTTCGTAGAGCCCGAGCAGCTCGGGATCGTCGGCGGGCGGCTCGTCCTCGACGAACACCGCGACGTTGTCCATCAGCCGCGTCAACTCGGGCGGAATCCGGTCGAGCGCCTCGGCCACCAGTTCCTCGAACTCCTCGCGCGTCATCTCCAGCACACGGCCCATTGTCCGGTACGACCCCGCATATCCACCCGTCCACTTGGGCATACGGGAGCAATGGCCCGCTCCCCCGCTGCCGCCATACGCCGAGCCCTGCGCCGTACACGGGGCGCACGCACCGCCCCGTCGGCTCTCCTGCGCCGCTTCAGAACCAGGGAAAAACCCCGGCCCCCGGTCCAGGTCCTGGAACCGGTCCACCAACCCCACCCCTACAGGCGAGCGGTCGGCCTGGTCGCGGTCGTCCTGCTGGGCGCCTGGCTCGGGCTCCTCGTCGTCGGCAGCATCCGCGCCCCGGTGGGCCCGATGGACACCCGGATGACCCTGCGCCCGTCCCTCTCCGGCGGCACGAAGATCAATGTGTCCCCGCTCGGCGCCCTGGAGCTGAAGTCCCACACCGCGCCCATCCGCCTCGACGTCGACGTGGACCGCCTGGACCCCGTCCGCTCCCGGGCCCTCGTCGACCACCCGGAACGCATCTCGGGGCTCCAGGACGAGGTGGCCCGCGACGTCGAGCACGGCACGCTCGACCTGGCCGTCCGCTCCTGCGTGGCCGTGGTCTCCGGCGCGACGGCGCTCGGCCTCGCGGTCTACCGGCGCCCGCGCCGCGCGCTGGCGGCCGGCGGACTGGCCCTCGCGCTCCTCGCGGCGTCGGGCGGCACCGCGTACGCGACCTGGAACCCGAAGTCGGTCCTGGAGCCCAAGTTCTCCGGGCTGCTCTCCTCGGCCCCCTCCGTGGTCGGCAACGCCCGCTCGATCGTCACCGAATTCGATGTCTACCAGGAGGAGTTGGCCCGCCTGGTCACCAACGTCACCAAGCTCTACGACGTGACGTCCACGCTTCCCACGTACCGCCCCGACCCCTCCACCATCCGCGTCCTGCACGTCTCCGACATCCACCTCAACCCGGCCGCCTGGAAGATCATCGCGTCGCTCGTGGACCAGTACCGGATCTCGGTGATCGTCGACACCGGCGACACGATGGACCACGGCTCGGCC
Source organism: Streptomyces sp. cg35 (assembly GCF_050410835.1). NCBI lineage: Bacteria > Bacillati > Actinomycetota > Actinomycetes > Kitasatosporales > Streptomycetaceae > Streptomyces > Streptomyces sp. cg35. The sequence continues at coordinate 4,720,810 of NZ_CP191268.1, read as the reverse complement.
GCCGAGAACGCCTTCCTGGACCCGATCAAGGACCTCGGCGCCCCCTACGTCTGGATCCGCGGCAACCACGACTCGAAGACGGCGACACAGCGGTACCTCTCCGACCGGAAGCGGTTCAGGAACGTCCACGTCCTCGACGACGGGAAGGCCGTCACGGTCGCGGGCCTGCGCTTCGCCGGCACCGGCGACCCGCAGTACACCCCGGACCGCTCCACCGAGGCCCAGGGCGACCCGGCCGAGAGGATGGCGGGCATTCGGCTCGCCTCGGCGCTGCGCGACCAGAAGGCGGCCGGCACCCCGGTCGACATCGCCCTCGCCCATGAGCCGGCCGCGGCCCGCGAGACGGACGGCGCGGTGCCGCTGGTCCTGGCCGGGCACATCCACCGGCAGCAGACGGAGCTGCTCCCCCTCGGCACCCGGCTGCGCATCGAGGGCTCGACCGGCGGCAGCGGCCTGCGCGCGGTCGACGACAAGTACCCCGATCCCGTCGAGGCCTCCGTGCTCTATCTGGACAGCACGACCAAGCGTCTGCAGGCCTGGGACGAGATCAGGCTCGGGGGTCTGGGCCTGACGAAGGCCGAGGTCAGCCGCCATCTGCCGAAGGAGAACCAACCAGGTGCGACCCCGTCGCCGCGCACCCCGAGCGGTGCCCCGTAAACCGTTTTGGCGATAGGTCCCCGCATCCCATATGCTTCTCACGTCCCCGACGCGCTGCGAAGCGCCCAGGCGGGCCGATAGCCCTCATCGTCTAGCGGCCTAGGACGCCGCCCTTTCAAGGCGGTAGCACGGGTTCGAATCCCGTTGGGGGCACGCACAACCTTGCGCATGCGAATTCGTTCGCACAAGCAAATATGGTCCTGTGGAGCAGTTTGGAGTGCTCGCCACCCTGTCAAGGTGGAGGCCGCGGGTTCAAATCCCGTCAGGACCGCTTGCAGATCACTTCGGTGAACTGCGTGGCTGGGTAGCTCAGTTGGTACGAGCGATCGCCTGAAAAGCGATAGGTCGCCGGTTCGATCCCGGCCCCAGCCACCAGAAACAGAGTCCCGGACGCCATGGCGTCCGGGACTCTGCTGTTGTGTGCCCCAGCAAAGAATCTGGTCTGACAGCAATCGGCTCCAGAGCCTTACCGATGCTGACACGGTGCTGACATGTCAGCACCGGAATGGCATCGTTTCGGGCTCTCGCACCCCTCCCGCTCCCGCGCAGGACCCGTGCTCCTCCAGAGCCGCGCCACATGCTGCCCCATGCAGCAAACAGCAGAGTTACAGTGCACGCGCAGGTAGGCCAATGCCAGGAGTGGGGAGCCAAAGATGTATGAGCGGGCCCGGCTCAGCCTCGGTGATCTGACTGCAGGGCGTGCCGTGTCGGGCATTGTCACCGACGGTGACGTCACATTGGTCGCTGTACAGATGTTCGGGCCGGCGGCGGCGCAGGTGACGTATCGGCGCCCCGACGGCACTGTGGAGGAGCGAATCCTCTACGAGGAGGATGCTGCGCGACTCGCTGAGGTGGCCTGCGGCTCGGTAGGCAGCGGTTTCGACGCGGATCCTGGCTTGTTCCGGCTGGCGGCCGAAGCGTTGCGGATCCGGATGGCTGCGCGCGGCGACGCAATGCTGGCGGTGTCCACCAGTCTCCTCGATCCGCTGCCCCACCAGATCCAGGCTGTCTACAACGAGCTGCTACCGCGGACCCCGCTGCGTTTCCTCCTCGCTGACGACCCCGGTGCAGGAAAGACCATCATGGCCGGGCTTTACATCAAGGAGCTGGCGCTCCGCGGCGATCTGGAGCGCTGTCTCATCGTCGTGCCGGGAGGGCTCGTCGAACAGTGGCAGGACGAGCTGCTGGAGAAGTTCGGCCTCGACTTCACCCTCCTCACCCGGCAGCTGACCGACGCGACGATCGAGGGCAACGTCTTCGATCGTCATCCCCGGCTCATCGCTCGCATGGACGCGTTGGCGCGCTCCGAGGACATGCAACGGCTGCTCGGAGAGAGTGGGTGGGACCTGGTCGTCGTAGACGAGGCACACCGGATGAGCGCTAGTTACTTCGGCACGGAGCTGAAAACCACGAAGCGCTACGAGCTTGGTCGCCTCCTCGGTCGCCTCACCCGTCACCTGCTCCTGATGACCGCCACCCCACACGCAGGCAAGGAGGAGGACTTTCAACTGTTCATGACGCTGCTGGACAGCGACCGGTTCAGCGGCCGCTATCGGGCGGGTATCCACCGGCACGATGTCTCCGGCTTGGTACGACGCATGATCAAGGAGGACCTGCTCACCTTCGATGGCAAGCAACTGTTCCCAGAGCGCCGCGCTTACACCGTGCCGTACGAACTGTCGCCCGCTGAGTATGACCTGTACGAGCAGGTCACGGAGTACGTCCGTCAGGAGATGAACCGGGCGGAGCGGTTGGACGGCCGACGAGGCAATCAGGTCGGTTTCGCACTTACCGTCCTCCAGCGTCGCCTGGCCTCCAGCCCGGCGGCGATCCACCGGTCCCTCGAGCGCAGGCGAATGCGACTGGAGGCCCGACGTCAGGAGATGTTGTCGGATCAGACCGTGGCGAACTTGGTCCTCGCATCCGCACCGTCCATCCCCGTCGAGGACGAGTTGGACGACTTGACCGGTGGCGAGCTGGAGGATCTCGAGGAGCAGGTCGTCGATGCGGCGACCGCAGCCCGCACCCTCCAAGAGCTGGAGCTGGAGATCGCCGCGCTGAGCGAGCTGGAGCGGCTCGCCGCACGGGTACTGGCCTCCGGCGACGACCGCAAGTGGCGGGAGCTGTCGGGGCTGCTCCAGGACGACCCGCTGCTGCGAGATGAGAGGGGGCTGCCGCGCAAGCTGATCATTTTCACCGAGCATCGCGACACTCTTGATTACCTGTCCCGCCGAATCAGGAATCTGATCGGACGCCCCGAGGCAGTCGTCGCCATCCATGGCGGCACCCCACGCCCACAGCGCCGAGACATCCGCGATGCCTTCAACCAGGACCCCGAAGTTCGCGTTCTTGTCGCTACCGACGCCGCCGGCGAGGGCCTCAACCTCCAGCGCGCTCACCTCATGGTCAACTACGACCTGCCATGGAACCCCAACCGCATCGAGCAGCGCTTCGGCCGCATCCACCGCATCGGCCAGACCGAGGTTTGCCACCTATGGAATCTGATTGCCGCCGACACCCGAGAGGGACAGGTCTTCCAACGACTCCTCGACAAGATCGAGCAGCAGTCGAGGGCATACGACGGCAAGGTCTACAACGTCCTGGGTGAGCTCTTCGAGGGCGAGCCGTTGCGAGGCTTGCTCTTGGAGGCAATCCGCTACGGCGACCGACCCGAGGTCAAGAGCCGCCTGGATCAGGTCATCGACGCCCGGGTAGGTGAGCGGGCAGTGGAGCTGATCAAGGGGCTCGCACTCGACACCCATGTCATGGGGTTGGAGGACGTCGAGGCGGTACGGCTGCGTATGGAGGAGGCTCAAGCCAAGCGGTTGCATCCGCACTACGTACGAGCCTTCTTTCGTGACGCCTTTGACCGTCTCGGTGGTCACCTCAGGGCGCGAGAAAACGGCCGTTTCGAGATCACTTATGTTCCGGCCGTCCTGCGCGATACAGGCCGCTTTGGGCTCGGCCTGGGCGGAGTAGTGCAGCGCCGCTATGAACGGGTGTGCTTCGACCGCGAGCGCGTCAATGTGTCTGGCGCCGCCCGTGCCGACCTCATCGCCCCTGGGCACCCGCTCTTCGACGCGGTTCTGGAAGAGACGGTTCACCGGCACGGGGACCTACTCACGCGAGGCGCGGTTCTGATCGACGCCTCCGATGCAGGGACCACCCCCCGGCTGTTGACCGCGCTGGTCCAAGAGGTCGTCGATGGGCACGGACGGTCAGTGGACCGTTCCTTTGCGTTCGTGGAGCTGAATCCCGACGGAACGGCCCACGATGCGGGCCCTGCTCCCTATCTGGACTATCGCCCGCCCACGCCCCGTGAGGCCGAGGCGGTAGGGGAGATACTCACGGATGAGTGGCTCCGAGATGGTGGGCCCGCCCGTGCCATGGACTGGGCCGTGCGGGAGGCCGTCCCGCAGCACCTGAACCGCACCCGGGAACGACTGCTGCCCGTCATCGAGCGTACTCGTGCCCAGGTCGAGCAGCGGCTGCGGCAGGAGATCAGCTTCTGGCATGCGCAGGCCGGAAAACTCGAACTGGACGTTGCCGAGGGCAAGAAAGTCCGTCACCGTCCGGAAACCGCGCGTGCTTGGGCTGAGGACCTTGAGCGCCGCCGTGAGCAACGTTTGGCCGTGCTCGACAAAGACCAGGCTCTTCAGGCCCGCCCGCCGGTAGTGGCGGGGTGCGCGCTCGTCGTGCCGGTGGGCTGGCTGGCCAGACACCTTGGCCCTGCCGCGACCCCGGTGGAGAAGGCTGTACTCGCCGCTATGTATGCGGCCGACGGCTACGAGACCGACCGGCGGGCTGTGGCTGCGGTACTCGGCGCCGAGCGTGGCCTTGGGCGCGTCCCTGAGGAGATGGCCCACAACAATCCCGGCTACGACATCCGATCGCTTAGTCTTAACGGTCACCTCGTGCACATCGAGGTGAAGGGTCGCCGAGAGGGCGCGGAGCACTTCTACGTCAGCCGAAACGAGGTCCTCGTCGCCAAGAATCGCGGCGCGCAGCATCGTCTCGCCCTGGTCTCCGTCAGCCCGCGCGGGGCGGAGCACGACGAGATCCGCTATTTGACCGACGCCTTCGCTGACACCGACTTTGGCGACCTGCAGACCGAGGGTGTGCTGCTGTCCTGGCAGGACGCCTGGAACAAGGGAGGAACCCCGCAGTGAGCGGTGCAACCGAAGACACGGCCTCTGCTCCGGAGCGCCACACCAAGCTCATCGAGGTGTCTCTCCCTCTGGAGGCGATCAACAGGGAGTCGGCCCGGGAAAAGTCCATCCGACACGGGCACCCCGCCACGCTCCACCTGTGGTGGGCACGCCGGCCGTTGGCGGCTGCGCGGGCGATGCTCTTCGCTCAGCTCGTGGACGACCCGGCTTCGCGGCCTGACCTGTATCCGGGGCTGGAGGAGCAGAAGGCCGAGCGGCAGCGATTGTTCGACCTCATCGAGGAGATGGTGCCTTGGGAGGCCACGCGCGATGAGCGGATCATGCGCAAGGTTCGGGAGAAGATCGCCGAGTCGCATGGTGACGGTCCGCTCCCGCCTGTCCTTGACCCCTTCGCCGGCGGTGGGACGATTCCGCTGGAGGCGCACCGGCTGGGGCTTGAGGCTCATGCCAGTGACCTGAATCCGGTGCCAGTCATCATCAACAAGGCGCTGATCGAGATCCCGCCGAAGTGGGCCGGACGCAAACCTGTGTCTCCGAGTGCGGAACTGCGGCACGAGGGGAGCTGGCGAGGGGCGAGCGGACTCGCGGAAGATGTGCGGCAATACGGAAAGTGGATGCGGGAGAAGGCGTTCGCGAAGATCGGCTCCCATTATCCGAAGGCCAAGCTGGAGGACGGGAGCGAGGCACCGGTCATTGCTTGGCTTTGGGCGCGGACGGCAATGTGTCCTGACCCGGCTTGCGGAGCGGAGATGCCCTTGGTGCGATCGTTCTGGCTGAGCAAGAAAAAAGGCCGGGCGCGTTACGTCCTCCCCGAGCAGGTGGACGGGCGGGTTACATTCACGATCGGCGGCCCGGAGGGCGAGCCTCGTGAGGGGACTGTGGACGGCAAGGGCGCCGAGTGCCTGGTGTGCGGCAACCGAGCCACGCTGAAGTACGTTCGGGCCGAGGGAGCGGCTGGGCGGATGGGGGCGATGCTGATGGCTGTGGTCGCAGAGGGGAAGCGGCAGCGGATTTATTTGGCACCCACGGAGGAGCATGCAGGGGCCGCAAACGTGGGGCGGCCCACCACTGTTCCAGAGTCCGATTTGCCCGAGAAGGCGTTGAGCTTCCGAGTGCAGGCCTATGGGATGACGAAGCACGCTGACCTGTTCACGAACCGGCAGCTACTTGGGCTTACCACGTTTAGCGACTTGGTGGACGAGGCCCGGGAGCGGGTTGAGCAGGATGCGCGGGACACTGGCATGGATGAGGCTGAGGCAGCCAAGTATGGGAAATCCGTGGCGCTGTATCTTGGGTTCCTTGTAAGCGCAGTCGCCGACGACATGTCCACCATCTGTTCTTGGCGTTCCTCGCATGGCACGGGCGCAACCCGATCTACATTTGCTCGACAAGCGCTTCCCATGGTTTGGGACTTCGCCGAATCAAACCCCTTCGCCGGTGCGGCCGGTGACTTGGGAACCGCTGCTGTGTCGATCGGGCGGACCATCGACGCCCTGCCCGCGACCGGTTCAGGGCTGGCGCAGCAAGCCGACGCCCGAACTGCCGACCTCTCAGCCAGTCCCGTCATCAACACAGACCCTCCCTACTACGACAACATCGGCTATGCCGACCTCTCTGACTTCTTCTACGTCTGGCTCCGTCGCTCCCTCGGCACCGTCTACCCCGAGGTGATGAGCACGATCCTCACTCCGAAGGAGCCGGAACTCATCGCCACCCCCTTCCGCCACAACGGAAGCCGGGAGGCGGCAGACCGATACTTCGAGCAGGGCTTCGTAGAGACCTTCACGCACATGCGCGCAGGCCACCACCCTGACTTCCCTCTCGTCGTCTACTACGCCTTCAAGCAGTCCGAGACCGACAACGAGAACGGCATCGCCTCCACTGGCTGGGAGACCATGCTGAACGGCCTCATCCAGGCCGGCTGGTCTGTAACCGGTACTTGGCCCGTCCGTACGGAGCGCGCCGGTCGTTCCGTCGGCATCGGTACCAATGCCCTCGCCTCCTCTGTAGTCCTGGCCTGCCGCCCCCGCCACGTCACCGCCGGCTCCACCGACCGTCGTGGCTTCCTCCGTGCCCTGCGCAGTGAACTCCCAGACAAGCTGCGGAAGCTGCAGGAGGGCAATCTCGCCCCCGTCGACCTCCCTCAGTCCGCGATCGGCCCCGGTATCGCGGTGTTCTCGCGATACTCGAAGGTCACCGAGCCCGACGGCACTCCCATGCGCGTACGCACTGCACTCGGACTCATCAACGACGTCCTCGCCGACGTGCTGAACGAACAAGAGGGCGAGTTCGACCAGGACACCCGGTGGGCGATCCGCTGGTTCGAGCAGTTCCAGTGGAGTAAGGGCACCTTCGGGGACGCCGAGACGCTTGCAAAGGCGTACAACGTGTCCGTGAAGGGGCTCCAGGACGCCCACATCACTGCCTCCGGCGACAGCAAGGTATGGCTCATGGCCCCGGCCGACCTGCCGGAGTCGTACGACCCAGAGACGGACAGCCGTATCTCCGTGTGGGAAGCCGCCATGCACCTGTCCCGGGTGCTGGACGGAAAGGGCGCACAGTCCGGCGTAGGGCCGGCCGGTGAGCTGCTCGCCGGGATCCGGGCGCGCGGGGAATTCGACGAGGATGCCATCCGTGACCTCGCCCACCTGCTCTACAGCATCTGCGACCGACGGCGCTGGTCTGAGAGTGGCCAGCGATTCAACAACCTCGCCAGTGCCTGGTCCGACCTCCAGACCGAGGCCCGTAACGCCGAGAAGCGCGGCCCGCGCAAGCCTCAGCACCAGCCCCTCTTCTGAACGCCCGTCCCACTCACAGGCACCCGGAAAGGCAGGACACCCGCACCATGGCGGTGAACAACCGAGACCGTGTCTACCGCATGATCGACATCCTCGGGGAGGGGCTGCTGCCCTTCCTGGAGAGGGAAATGATTAAGCGACAGGGCGACAGCTGGTTCGAGGACGCGGAGAGCGAGGCTCGAGGGCAAGGGAAGCAGATCGGCAGGACCGATCCGCAATTCCTGCTGAACCTCCTCCAGCGATACTGGAGCACCTACTTCCGGCACCTTCTCCCGGCGAGTGCCCGCGGATTCGCCAGTGAGCTGAACGCCGTGCGCAACCAGTGGGCACACAACGAGAAGTTCACCGCGGACGACACCCTGCGCGCGCTGGACACGGCGGAGCGACTGCTGCGGGCCGTGCACGCGGATCCCGTCCTGGTCGAGGAGGTCCGCGAGTCCCGGCAGACGCTGCACCGGCAGGTAACAGAGGAAGAGACGAAGAAGGCGGCTCGCCGCGCGCGTGCCGTGCCGAGCGTGGCCGCCGAGGGGCTGCGGCCCTGGCGTGACGTGCTCACCCCGCACGAGGACGTGGCGCGCGGTGACTTCAACGCCTCCGAGTTCGCCGCAGACCTATGGCGGGTGGCACGCGGCGAGGGCGCCGCGGAGTACACCGAACCCGAGGAGTTCTTCCAGCGGACATACCTCACCGAGGGCCTCGAAGAACTGCTTTCCAAGTCACTGCGCCGGATCAGCGGTGACCCGAACGCCGCCCCCGTCATCAACCTCCAGACCAACTTCGGCGGCGGCAAGACACACTCCATGATGGCGCTGTACCACCTGTACGCGCCGGACCTGAAGGTGAACCGGCTGCCGCAGGACCTTCAGGAGTTGATCGCCGTCGCGCCCGGCGGTGGGCTGCCTGGCGGGACGGTGCACCGGGCCGTGCTGGTCGGCAACGAGCTGGGTATCGGGCAGGCCGACGTCAAGCCCGATGGCACCGTCGTCAATACCATGTGGGGCCAACTCGCCTGGGGGCTCGGCAAGAGGCAGGCATACGACATCATCGCCGAGGCCGATCGCACCAGCACCAGCCCCGGCACCGCCCTGCTCCAGGACCTGATCGCCGCCTACGCGCCCTGCGTAATCCTCATCGACGAGTGGGTTCAGTACGCCGGACCGTTGCTCGGCAACGACAACCTGCCTGCCGGGTCCTTCGAGACACACTTCTCCTTCGCTCAGTCCCTCACCGAGGCCGTCGCCTCCGTCGACGGGGCTCAGTTGTTGGTCTCCATCCCGGCATCCGCGACCGGCGAGATCAGCGCCGCCGACCAGTACGACATCGGCGGCGAGAACAACCGCACCGCGCTGGAGCGTCTCCAGAACGTCGTCCACCGCAAGGCCGACGCTTGGCGCCCCGCCAGCTCCGACGAGTCCTTCGAGATCGTGCGCCGTCGTCTCTTCCAGACCCCCACCAGTGAGGTCCAAGCCGAGATCAACAAGGTGGCGCGGCTGTACACGCAGTTCTACGGCACCGAGAAGCGCGAGTTCCCGGCCGGCTGCGACACAATGGACTACGAGCGGCGAATCAAGTCGACCTACCCGATCCACCCGGAGCTGTTCGCCCGGCTGTACGAAGACTGGTCCACGCTGCCCAGGTTCCAGCGCACCCGAGGTGTGCTGCGGCTGATGAGCACGGTCATTCACGCGCTGTGGCGGGACCAGAACCAGAGCCCCATGATCATGCCCGGTGACGTGCCGATACACGACACCCGCGTCAACCAGGAGCTGACGTACTACCTAGAGGACCGCTGGAAGCCGATCATCGACGCCGACGTCGACGGACCGGACTCCACGCCGGCCTCCGTCGATGCCGAGAAGCCCGTGCTCGGGCAACGTGGCATGAGCCGCCGCGTGGCCAGGACCGTCTTCATGGGCTCCGCGCCCCGCGTGCACGCCGCTCGTAAGGGCCTATCCGAGCCGCACATCCGCCTTGGCATGGCTATCCCCGGTGAGCCGCTGGGTAACTTCCGCACAGCGCTCAACGCCCTCGCCGACCGCTCCACGTACCTCTACGGCGACGGCGAACGCCACTGGTACGACACCCACGCCAACATCACGCGTACGGCCAAGGACGAGGCGAACAAACTCATCGAGGACCCCGACAGGGTATGGGCGGACGTGGTGCGCCGACTGAGTGTGGTCCAGGGGGTACGCGGCCAGTTCAGCGCCGTCCACGCGGCGCCGCTGCCCGCGAGCGACATTCCGGATAACGACAACGCGCGCCTGGTGCTGCTGCACCCCCGCTTCACGCACCGTAGCGCCCGTGACGTGCCCGACACTGAGGCCCTGAGCTTCGCCCAGGAGGCTCTTGACCAATACCGCTCCAGCACCCGGCAACACCGCAACGCCCTCGTCTTCCTCGCCCCCGACCGCAAGGAGATGGAGGAGGTCGCCGAGGCTGTCCGCGAGTACCTGGGCTGGAAGCAGGTCCTCACACAACACGTCCAGCTCGATCTGACGGAGAACCAGAGGACACAGGCGAGGACTCGGATGGAGAAGGCTGACGAGACAGTCAGCCTTCGCCTCGGCAAGGCCTACCGGTGGGTCCTTGTCCCCGAGCAGATCCCCGGCGCCAAGATCGAGTGGGTCAACTTCAAGGTCGACCTGCAAGCCATTGATGACGCGGCCATCCAGGTCGGTGATCGTCTGAAGCGTCAGGGCATGCTTTACGTCCTGCAGGCTCCTGCCGTCCTGCACCAGCGGATCAACGACGCCCTGAGCCAGGAGTGGAACCGGGACGGCCACATCTCCGTCGGTCGCCTGTGGGAACTGCACACCAAGTACCCGTACATGAATCGTCTGCGTGACCGCTCAGTCCTCGACCAAGGTATCGAGGACGTCCTTTCCCATGTCACCTGGGAGACGGATGGCTTCGCCCTGGCCACCAGCCACGATCCCGAGGCCGGCCGCTATCTGGGGCTCGTCCTGCCCTGCCGCAATGTGTCCTTCGGTCAGATCACCGACAGCACGCTGCTGGTACGAGCCGACCTTGCCATCGCTCAGGAGACCGCGGATCTGGCGGCCGCCGCCCAGCACCAGAAGCAAGCCAATCAGATCCATGATGCCGACGACGGCACAGGCAGCGCGGCCGAGCAGAGCTCGGGTGGTTCGTCGGCGTCACTACGCCCTACGCCCGGCGCCCCGGTCCCGGCGCCGACTCCGTTGCCGCGCGTCCCGACCCGGTTCTATGCCCACGCCCGCCTGGACACCGAGCAATACAGCAAGCACGCCACAAAGTACGCCTTCGAAATCCTCCAGCACCTCGAAGCCATCGGGGCGGACGTCGAGGTCACGGTCGAGATCCAAGCGACCGCGCCCGGCGGTTTCCCCGCGGACAAGGTTCGCACCCTCACGGAAAACGCCAACACCCTGAAACTGCAAGCCCAGTTCGAGGAGGAATAGGGTCGGGCCGCGAGCCTGGTGATCCTCACTGGAACCAGGCCTGATCGTTTCGGCTGTCGACGCACTCGATAGGTTGTCAGATCCTGGTAGACCGACTTCGTCCAGAACACTACGGGGGACCGCAGGCATGGCCGCACGCAACCGGGACAGAATCGTCCATTTCTATGAGATCGCAGACGCCGACGCTCCCGACGGTGCCCGTCTACCCCACCGGGACTGGGCAGAGCACATCCGTCGTCTGTGCGCCCAGCCACTGGCCCGGCGCATCGTTCCTGCGGGGGAGGACATCTTGATCGGTGCCGTCGACCCCCATCAGACGGCTCCGCATTTGCTCCTCGCCAAGTCTCGCCAGGACGTACCGCAGCTCATTAATCACGTCGACGGCACCCTCAGTCGGCTCCAGCTTGCCGCCGACAAGGAATTGGTTGACGTTACAACCGTGTACTTCCTACCCTTCGGCAACGTTGTTGCGACCATGGCCGGCGGCATCTCGGCCCCCCGCGCGCAGGCGCTCAAGCGCTGGCTGGAGGGCATGCGCGTCGCAGCTCCGGACGTCCGCAACCTCGTGCTGCGGCCGGTGGTCAACGCCCGATCCCGGGAAAAACTCCAGCATGCCGTCGCCATCGAGAAACTCACGGTGAAGATCGCTCCCGAGCCCGCTGACAGTCCCTCCACCCTGCGCGCCAGTTCCGACCTCGGCACAGCCATCAGCCGCATGCACACGGATAACCCGGACATGGTCATCACTCTGACCCTGGAGGTCCCAAAGAAGTCGGGCATCCTGTCGACGCGCCGCCGGGCCCGTGGTCACAACCAACTCCTCGGCTCGACAAGGGTTTTCGCGAGTGACATTGAGGACTGGCTGGACAACTCTGACGTCGTTGACACGGCTGCCGCGCAGGCCCGTATGGAGGCATGGCACAGCGAGGCTGATGACGAGAAGATCGACTTCGTGAGCGAGCGCATCACTGCAAAATGCGTCGTCCCCTTCTCCTCTGGCGATGGCCACGCCATCGACCTGCAGGTGGCCCTCAACAAGCTGGAGGGAGTCTCCCTGGAGAACGAAAGGGTGCTACGGGCCGCTGTCAGTGCCGACATCTAGCCTGGAGGGTAACTGGGGTGAAAGCCCTGGTCGGGGCGCGCGGGGGGAGATGCGGCAATGCCGAGCCTTGTGGAAGCGGTTCGCCGAGTTCTTAACGGTTGGCGATCCCGTCCGGCGACGGACTGGCTACTGACGGCAGCTGTCCTCGGCGGGCACGGTTTGCTGGTTGCCCTAACCGGACGCGGTGACATCCTCGGTGCGCCTGAGCGCGAACAGCGCTTGACGATCTATACGACCGGCGCCACCGTCGTCGCACTGGTCGGAAGCTTCGTAACTGCCGCCATCGCTCAGTACGCTTCGGCGAGCGGTCGCCGGATGCGAGTTCTGCGTACCGCGCCTCACCTGGCTTCACAATTCCGGCGGAACTGGGTGAGTGTCCTATCAGCCACTCTGCTCATCTCCGGCACATGTCTGCTTGCAACCGTCCTCGACACCAAAAGCGATCCGGGCGATGTGCACTGGGCCGTGGAAGGCGCTCTGATCCTCGGCGTCGCTCGATCCTATCGCCTGCTATGGCTGTTCAACGCTGTCATCCAGGCATCAGATAAAGACCTTGCAGATCTCCCGCAGACAACGGCCCAAGGTCCTCGCTAGCTTGCGGGCGGGTTGCCTTTCGCAGCGGCTGCATCTGATATCGCGCCAAAACGTTCGACACGATCGCACCTGCAAACTTCCTGCCCCTGTGCTGACGTGTCAGCACAGGGGCAGGATCGAGGAGGACCAAACTGGACTCAGGAGAACCCAAAAGGGTGTAGTTGCTGGGCTCCCGCGCATCGTCACAGGTCAGCGAGGTAACGATTTCGGGTTCGAATCCCGTTGGGGGCACGCAAGTCCGTGTGCGACACTGTTGCACGCAAAGCTTGGTCCTGTGGAGCAGTTTGGAGTGCTCGCCACCCTGTCAAGGTGGAGGCCGCGGGTTCAAATCCCGTCAGGACCGCTGAAGTTCCTCGTGAACTTCGTGGCTGGGTAGCTCAGTTGGTACGAGCGATCGCCTGAAAAGCGATAGGTCGCCGGTTCGATCCCGGCCCCAGCCACAGACAGCAGGCCCCGTCTCCGGACGGGGCCTGTGGCGTTTCCGGACCCCGCCCCTCGAACCGCGGCCCCTCAGACCCCATCCCTCAAGCTGCGGCCCCTCAGACCGCGGCCGCGTGCAGCGGCTGTGTCCCGCGCCCGCCCGGATGCCGGTGCCGCCAGAACCAGAACAGCCCGCTCGACACCAGCGCCCAGCCGGCCAGCACCAGGAACGGGAACAGGTGCTGGTTGCCCTGGAAGTACACCGCCGTGTGCTGCGCGTTGTACGAGGCGCCCGGCGGCAGCCACTGGCCGATGCGGCCGATCACCGTCGGCAGCAGCGGCGGCGCCACGGCACCGCCCGAGGCCGGGTTGCCGAGCAACACCAGCAGGCCCCAGGTCGGGATCATCGCCCAGCGGTGGAAGAACGTGTTGAACATCGTGAAGACCATGCCGCACGTGAACATCGTCAGCGCGAGGATCAGCCAGGACTGGACGAAGGGCAGATCGACCGCCCCGAGCCCCCAGTCCGCGACCGCCGCCACCGCGAAGCCGCCGAGCAGCGCGTAGGCGACCGTGAACGCGATCCGCTCGGCCGGGTTCAGGCCCCGCGCGTGCACGCTCAGCTGGATCGCGCCGACGAAGCCGATGATGACCGCCGCGAGCGTGATGTAGAAGATCGTCAGGCCGCGCGGGTCACCGCTCTGCAGCGGGTGCAGGTCCTTCACCGTCACGGGTACGCCCGTCGCCTTGCTGACCGGGGGCGCCGCCTCCGTGAAGACCTGGGCGACCGTGACGCCGGAGGCGCCGGACACGTCCAGGTCGACCCGCGCACCGCCGTCGCGCACATCGAGGACGGCGTAGATCCGCTGCCGGTCGATGGCCTGCCGGGCCGCCTCCCGCGAGTCGTACGGCTTCAGGTCCAGCTGCGCGTCGAGCGCCTTCTCCATCGCGCCGAGGAACTCCTTGCCGCGCGCCTGCTCGTACTCTCCGGTGACGCCCGTCGGGATGTGGTGCGGCGTCGGGTTCGCCATGGAGTACGTGTACGAGGCCGCGAACAGCGCCGCCGCGGCGGCCAGGATGAACAGGAGCACGGTCGCCGGCAGGAACGGCGACTTCTTGAAGTTGCTCCAGCGGTCGGCCCGCGTCGGCGGCCGCCCGTGCTCGCCGTGCGGCGGGTGCGGACGTGGCTGTTCCTCATCGGGCAAGGGCGACATACCTGCACGCTAAAACACGCATAAGCCGCATACATCCCGAGAAGGGCCACCTGTCCGGCCGCCGTGGCAAAACCATTCGCCACGAATTTCCCCGAGGTGAGATCCTGGAGGACGTATGTCTACGCAGCCTGCCCCCGCCGCCGACCGGATCGCCGCCGTAGCGCGGCGCCTGTCCGAGCTGTCCCTCCGTGACGCGCACCGCCTGGGCCGCAGGCTCGAAGGGGCGCGGAAGATCCGCAAGCCGGAGGCCCGTGCCGCCGTGGTCGCCGAGATCGACGCGGAGGCCGAGAAGGCCGAGGTCCGTTCGGCCACCCGGCGTGAGCGCCGCGCCGCGCTCGACGTCACGTATCCCGAGCAGCTCCCCGTCAGCCAGAAGAAGGACGAGATCGCCGACGCGATCCGCGACCACCAGGTCGTGATCGTGGCGGGCGAGACCGGCTCCGGCAAGACGACGCAGATCCCGAAGATCTGTCTCGACCTCGGCCGGGGCGTGCGCGGCATGATCGGCCACACGCAGCCCCGCCGGATCGCGGCCCGCACGGTCGCCGAGCGCGTCGCCGACGAGCTGCACACGCCGCTCGGCGAGGCGGTCGGCTGGAAGGTGCGCTTCACCGACCAGGTCGACCAGGACGGCACGTTCGTCAAGCTGATGACGGACGGCATCCTGCTCGCCGAGATCCAGACGGACCGCGAGCTGCGCGCGTACGACACGATCATCATCGACGAGGCCCACGAGCGGTCCCTCAACATCGACTTCCTGCTGGGCTACCTGGCCCAGCTGCTGCCCAGGCGCCCCGACCTCAAGGTCGTCATCACCTCCGCGACGATCGACCCGGAGCGGTTCGCGCGGCACTTCGGCGACGCCCCGATCGTCGAGGTCAGCGGCCGGACCTACCCGGTGGAGGTGCGCTACCGGCCTCTCCTGGAGGAGGAGTCGGACGACTCCGACCGCGACCAGATCACCGCGATCACGGACGCCGTCGAGGAGCTCCAGCGCGAGGGCCAGGGCGACATCCTGGTCTTCCTCTCCGGAGAGCGCGAGATCCGCGACACCGCGGACGCCCTGGAGAAGAAGAAGTACCGGTTCACGGAAGTACTCCCCTTGTACGCGCGGCTCTCGCACGCCGAGCAGCACCGCGTCTTCCAGCAGCACACGGGCAGACGGATCGTCCTCGCGACGAACGTGGCGGAGACGTCGCTGACCGTCCCGGGCATCAAGTACGTCATCGACCCGGGCACCGCCCGCATCTCCCGCTACAGCCACCGCACGAAGGTGCAGCGGCTGCCCATCGAGGCGATCAGCCAGGCCAGCGCCAACCAGCGCAAGGGCCGCTGCGGCCGTACCTCGGACGGCATCTGCATCCGCCTCTACAGCGAGGACGACTTCCTCGCGCGGCCCGAGTTCACGGACGCGGAGATCCTCCGGACGAACCTCGCCTCCGTCATCCTCCAGATGACCGCGGCCGGCCTCGGCGACATCGAGAAGTTCCCCTTCATCGACCCGCCGGACCACCGCAACATCCGCGACGGCGTCCAACTCCTCCAGGAACTGGGCGCGTTGGACCCCAGCGAGAAGGACGTACGCAAGCGCCTCACGCAGCAGGGCCGCAAACTCGCCCAGCTGCCGGTCGACCCGCGCCTGGCCCGCATGGTCCTGGAGGCCGACAAGAACGGCTGTGTGCGCGAGGTCATGGTGATCGCCGCCGCGCTCTCCATCCAGGACCCCCGCGAGCGTCCCTCCGACAAGCAGGCGCAGGCCGACCAGCAGCACGCCCGCTTCAAGGACGAGACCAGCGACTTCCTGGCCTTCCTCAACCTGTGGCGCTACGTCCGTGAACAGCAGAAGGAGCTGGGCTCCTCCGCGTTCCGCCGGATGTGCAAGCGCGAGTTCCTGAACTTCCTGCGCATCCGCGAATGGCAGGACATCTACACACAGCTGCGCACGGTCGCCAAGCAGATGGGCATCCATCTGAACGAGGACGACGCCCCCGGCGACTCCATCCACGTGTCCCTGCTGTCCGGTCTGCTCTCGCACATCGGCATGAAGGACGTGAAGGAGTCCAAGGAGTCCACGCAGAAGGACCCCAAGCAGGCCGGCCGCGATCGCGGTCGCAACGAGTACATCGGCGCGCGCAACGCCAAGTTCGCGATCTTCCCCGGCTCGGCCCTCTTCAAGAAGCCGCCGCGCTTCGTGATGTCGGCGGAGCTGGTGGAGACGTCGCGCCTGTGGGCGCGGGTGAACGCGAAGATCGAGCCCGAGTGGGTCGAGCCGCTCGCCGAGCACCTGCTCAAGCGCACGTACAGCGAGCCGCACTGGGAGAAGGACCAGGCGGCCGTGATGGCGTACGAGAAGGTCACGCTGTACGGCGTCCCGCTCGTCGCCCAGCGGAAGATCAACTACGGCCGGATCGACCCCGAGGTCAGCCGCGAGCTGTTCATCCGGAACGCGCTGGTGGAGGGCGACTGGCGCACCCACCACAAGTTCTTCGCCGACAACCGCAGGCTCCTGACCGAGGTCGAGGAGCTGGAGCACCGGGCCCGGCGCCGCGACATCGTCGTGGACGACGACACCCTCTACGACTTCTACGACCAGCGGGTCCCCGAGCATGTCGTCTCGGGCGCCCATTTCGACTCCTGGTGGAAGCGCAAGCACAAGGAGGAGCCCGAGCTCCTCGACTTCGAGCGCTCGATGCTGATCCGCGAGTCCGCGGAGGCGGTCACCAAGGCCGACTACCCGGACGCCTGGCACCAGCGGAACCTGAAGTTCCGGGTGACGTACCAGTTCGAGCCGGGCGCGGACGCGGACGGCGTGACCGTCCACATCCCGCTCCAGGTGCTCAACCAGGTCACCGACGAGGGCTTCGACTGGCAGATCCCGGGCCTGCGCGAGGACGTCGTCATCGAGCTGATCCGGTCGCTGCCGAAGCCGATCCGCCGGAACTACGTGCCCGCTCCGAACTTCGCGAAGGCCTTCCTGGAGCGGGCCGTGCCCCTGCAGGAGCCGCTGCCCACCACGCTGGCGCGCGAGCTCCAGCGGATGGTCGGTGTCCCGGT
This sequence comes from Streptomyces sp. cg35, assembly GCF_050410835.1. Classification (NCBI taxonomy): domain Bacteria; kingdom Bacillati; phylum Actinomycetota; class Actinomycetes; order Kitasatosporales; family Streptomycetaceae; genus Streptomyces; species Streptomyces sp. cg35. The sequence goes on along the minus strand of NZ_CP191268.1, from coordinate 4,703,359 downwards.
GAGCGCGGACGACTTCGATCTCACGCGCGTCCCGGACCACCTGAAGATCACTTTCCGGATCGTCGACGAGCGGCGCCGCAATCTCGCCGAGGACAAGGACCTGGAGGCGCTGAAGCTCAGGCTGAAGCCCAAGGCCCGCCAGGCGATCTCCAAGGCGGCCGCGGCGACGGCCGAGCGCTCCGGCGGCGAGTCCGTGGAGCGCAAGGGCCTGACCGACTGGACGATCGGCACCCTGTCCCGCGTCTTCGAGACCCGGCGCGCGGGCCAGCCGGTCAAGGCGTACCCGGCGCTCGTCGACGACGGCGACACCGTGTCCGTACGCCTCTTCGACACCGAGGCCGAGCAGGCGCAGGCCATGTGGAAGGGCACGCGCCGGCTCATCCTGCGCAACATCCCGGTCAACCCCGGCAAGTTCGCCTCGGACAAGCTGAGCAACGCCCAGAAGCTCGCCCTGTCGGCGAACCCGCACGGCTCCGTCCAGGCCCTCTTCGACGACTGCGCGATGGCGGCCGCGGACAAGCTCGTCGCGGACTTCGGCGGCCCCGCCTGGGACGAGGAGTCGTACCGCAAGCTCTACGAGAAGGTGCGCGCCGAGATCGTCGACGCGACGGTGCACACCGTCGGCCAGGCACAGCAGGTCCTCGCGGCCTGGCAGGCCTGTGAGCGCCGTCTGAAGTCCACGAACAGCCCGGTGCTGCTCGCCAACCTCCAGGACGTGCGCACCCAGTTGAACGCCCTGGTGAAGCCCGGCTTCGTGACCGCCACCGGCCTGCGCCGCCTCGGCGACCTGATGCGCTACCTGGTCGCGGCCGACCGCCGGCTCCAGCAGATGCCGACCAACGTCCAGCGGGACACCACCCGCATGGAGAAGGTCCACGAGATGCAGGACGAGTACGCCTGGCTGCTGGAGCAGCTGCCGCAGGGGCGGCCCGTGCCGCAGGAGGTCCTGGACATCCGCTGGATGATCGAGGAGCTGCGGGTCAGCTATTTCGCGCACGCGCTGGGCACCGCGTACCCCGTCTCGGACAAGCGGATCGTGAAGGCGATCGACGCCGCGGCGCCGTGACGGAGCAGGCACGTTAAGTGAGTTCGACCGGCGGGCCTGCACTGCTGTACAGTCCTGTCTCGCAGCGCAACGAAGAAACAAGCGCCGCGAAACCTGGTCCTGTGGAGCAGTTTGGAGTGCTCGCCACCCTGTCAAGGTGGAGGCCGCGGGTTCAAATCCCGTCAGGACCGCAGTAGATGAGAAGCCCGCACCGTTCCGGTGCGGGCTTCTTCGTGTGCCCCGGCAGCCGCCCTTGACTCCTGGACGTCCCCTCGGTACGCCAGAACCAGGGCCCTGGCGGGAGGCGAGCGCATGGCGACACCGATACGACGACGCGAGACCCGCGCTCTCCTGCGCGCCCATCTCTCCGCCGCCTCCGGATACGGCCACGTGACCCGTCACTGCCCGATCTGCCACCGACTCCTGCGGCTCGCCATGGACCCCGCCACAGAGGCCCAGGAGGACCACGAGAGCGCCTGGGAGGGCGGCGAGGACGAAAGTCCCCCGAACGGGTGACGAAAGCCGACCCACAGGGCCCTCGACCGATGGGAGCCTGGAGACAGTCGGAGTCTGGTCGAGGACGCCCAGACGCGCGGATCCCCTCTAGCGCACGGGTGTCACCAGCAACAAGCTCCGCGCTGTGTGACGGGTGTCACCGAAATAGTTTTGGAAACACCGTTTCTTACACCCTCCCTACAACTGCTCAATTTAATATGTGCAATTGCACCACCCTCACAGGCGCCCGCGAGGCGCCGGCCAGAGACCGACCAAGGTCCGACAAGGGCGCGCACAGACCCCCGTCGACCACCGCTTCCAGCCGCTTCCGGCGCACAAAAAAGATCGCGCTGGACCCGGCGGAGTCCAGCGCGATCGACGACGTACCCGTGATGCAGTTGAGATGACGCTTCAGTAGGTGTGGGTCCCGTTGGGGCAGGACCCGCGTCGTGTGGAGCTAAGGGGTGGGTGCGATACGGGTTGGGGGACCCGGAACACCCGGTATTGCTGCGTTATGCGGTGCCTCAGGCCTCGCTGCGCTGCTGCGGGATACCCGCAAGCAGTGCGCGGACCTCGGCCTCGCGGTAACGCCGGTGCCCGCCGAGCGTGCGGATCGACGTGAGCTTGCCAGCCTTCGCCCAGCGCGTGACCGTCTTCGGGTCCACGCGGAACATCGTGGCGACCTCGGCGGGGGTCAGCAGCGGCTCGGCATCAGGGGTGCGAGCGGTCATGAGCGGCCTCCTCGGGAGAACCGAACCTTCTCGGTTCTTTCCTTTAAATTCTGCACCTTGACCCGCGTTGCCCGAAATGGCGGACACGGGTCGAGTCGGTTATAGGACGAACGGCTTGTCCTCGGCACTACAACTACACCATCCGTCCAGCCTCGTCGGCCAAACCGATGGAATTGCCCTCCCAGGTGTTCATCAGCGACGGAAGCCGATGGACCATGCCATAGCGGACAGTCACGCCACAGTGACGATCAGTCACAGAGCGATCAGGAGTCGTCAGACCCCCCAGCGACAGTGCAATGCTGAGTAATCCGTCCATGGTTGGACTTAGTTGGACGGATGGAGCCCTCCCCGGACTCCTTGTCCTATTTTGGCACGAGGAGGGGCGATGGACGCAAGGGCGAAGTTAGTGCAGTCCGTCACGCTTGACACAAAAGCCCGGATCGGGACGTAGGTCCCGAAGAAGCCGGTGAGTGCCGTCAGTTGGCGTTCTGCCGGTCCCGCACCGCTCGCCAGCGTGCCACGAGCCGCGCGTACGCCTCGCCCGCGCCGGCCCCGTCACCGGAGCGCAGCGCCTCGATGCCCTCGGCGACATCCGCCGCCGAGTGGTCCTCGTCCAGGAGGTCCGGCGGCAGGGTGTGCACGAGACCGCCGTAGTCGAGTTCGACGTACGAGCGGGGGTGGAACTCCTCGAGCCAGCGCCCCACATCTACCAGGCCCTCGATCAGGGGCCCCTCGTCGATCGCGTCCTTCAGCGCCTTCAGACCGCGCGCGACCCGTCGCCGGGCCTGCACCATCGGGGTGCGGTAGCGCAGCAGCGGGCCGCTGCCGTCCCCGGCCGTCTCCGGCTCGTACTCTCGCTCCTCGTCGGACACGAGCACGAACCAGTTGAGCGGCACCTGCCACGTCGACGTACGGATCCAGGGCCGCGCGTCCGGATTGTGCTCCAGCCAGCGCTCGTAGTCGTCGGACGCCTGCCGGCGCACCACCGCCGGGAGCACCGCGTCCAGGACCGGGGCCGGCAGCTGCCCCGGCAGCTCGTCCAGCGCCTGCCAGCCGCGCAGCCGGGTGCGCCACGGGCACACGCACAGCACGCCCTCGATCTCGATCACGAACGCGTCGTCGCTCTCGTGCACCGGCACCGGAACGGGCGGGGTGGGCAGCAAGTCGGCCAGGGAGCGACGCAGTTCGTCCTGGTAGGAGGGGTGGCGCTCGCGCTTCGCGTAGCGCTCCCAGTGGCCCCGCTCCGGCTCCGGAAAGGCCGCGAGGGGTTCGTACACACGCAGATACGACGCGTACGGGACGGTCACCGACGACACCTTGGGCACGGCTGCTCCCTCCCCCGCCCACCGGCTGGAAAACACTGCAAATCGTCCCACGGCGGGATGCCGCGCGACGCGGCGGGATTCGACCGTACTTGCGCCACCCCTCGACGCGAGAGAGTGATCCTCGGCACTGCGGCCGTGGCGGGCCTGTACACGCTCTACTCTCTTGCCCACGAACGACGGAAGGCCCGCCACCCGCACGGGATTCCGCCCACCGCCGCTACGTACTTGGGAGTCACCACAGTGACCGATGTGACCGGCGACGCTGTCACCACCTCCGGCACCCCTGCCGCACCGGACGTCCTGCACACCCTCTTCCACTCGGACCAGGGCGGACACGAGCAGGTCGTGCTCTGCCAGGACCGCGCGAGCGGCCTCAAGGCCGTCATCGCCCTCCACAACACCGCCCTGGGCCCGGCCCTCGGCGGCACCCGTTTCTACCCCTACGTCTCCGAGGCCGAGGCCGTCGCCGACGCGCTGAACCTCGCGCGCGGCATGTCGTACAAGAACGCCATGGCCGGCCTCGACCACGGCGGCGGCAAGGCCGTGATCATCGGCGACCCGCACGTCGTCAAGAGCGAGCAACTGCTGCTCGCCTACGGCCGGTTCGTCGCCTCGCTGGGCGGCCGGTACGTGACGGCCTGCGACGTCGGCACCTACGTCGCCGACATGGACGTGGTCGCGCGCGAGTGCCGCTGGACCACGGGCCGCTCCCCCGAGAACGGCGGCGCGGGCGACTCCTCCGTGCTCACCGCCTTCGGCGTCTTCCAGGGCATGCGGGCCAGCGCCCAGCACCTGTGGGGCGACCCGACGCTGCGCGGCCGCACGGTCGGCATCGCTGGCGTCGGGAAGGTCGGCCACCACCTGGTCGAGCACCTGCTGGCGGACGGTGCCCGGGTCGTGGTCACGGATGTGCGCGCGGAGTCCGTGCGCGGCATCACCGACCGGCACCCCGAGGTCGCGGTCGTCGCCGACACGGACGAGCTGATCCGGGTGCCGGACCTCGACATCTACGCCCCGTGCGCGCTGGGCGGCGCCCTGAACGACGAGACCGTCCCGGTGCTCACCGCGAAGGTGGTGTGCGGCGCGGCCAACAACCAGCTCGCGCACCCGGGCGTCGAGAAGGACCTCGCCGACCGCGGGATCCTCTACGCCCCGGACTACGTCGTGAACGCGGGCGGGGTCATCCAGGTGGCCGACGAACTCCACGGTTTCGACTTCGACCGGTGCAAAGCGAAGGCCTCGAAGATCTTCGACACCACGCTTTCGATCTTCGCTCGCGCAAAGACTGACGGGATTCCGCCAGCCGCCGCGGCCGACCGGATCGCCGAGCAGAGGATGGCGGAGGCGCGTTCGCGGCACTGATCGCGGGGCCTACGTAACGAGAGTCACGCCGATCGGCGGGTCGTCCGCCAAGAAGAGGTTAAAATCGCAGCTGACCAGCGAGGACAGGGCTCCTTGCTGGTCCTGTGCACAGGCGCGTCCTGCGGGCGACGTACCGTATGGGCGTGGGCTCAGGTACCGTGGAAGCCCTACGGACCGGTCTCCTCATGGGGAGTCCGTTCCAGATCATGAACGCGTGTCAAGACTCTGGGGCCACCGAGCCCCGTATCCGAGGGGGTCGAGCCATGGGGCGCGGCCGGGCAAAGGCCAAGCAGACGAAGGTCGCCCGCCAGCTGAAGTACAGCAGCGGCGGGACTGACCTGTCGCGTCTGGCCAATGAGCTGGGCGCATCGACGTCGAATCCAGTATCGAATCAGCCGCCGAACGGTGAGCCTTTCGAGGACGACGACGAGGAAGACGACCCGTACGCCCGCTATGCGGATCTGTACGACGAGGACGAGGACGAGGACTCCGACGAGTCCGGCCCGTCGTCTCAGCGCCGCGGCGCTTGACCTCGTAGCACTTCCAGCACGTAGCTGATCTCTACTGCCTGATTTCTGCTTACTGCTGCACTCACCCGGTCCGGGGTGGTCACACGCCGGACCGGGTTTTGTGCTGTCCGCACAGCGCCCGCGGGGGCCTACTGCGCGTAGTCCCCGGTGAGCTCGGCGCCCGTGGTGCGGTCGCCGCGGTCGGTGATCTCGCCGGCCACCCAGGAGTCCACGCCGCGGTCGGCGAGGGTCGCGAGGGCGACGTCCACCGACTCCTGCGGGACGATCGCCATCATGCCGACGCCCATGTTCAGCGTCTTCTCCAGCTCCAGGCGCTCGACAGAGCCGGCCTTGCCGACGAGGTCGAAGATCGCGCCCGGGGCCCAGGTGGAGCGGTCCACGGTGGCGTGCAGGCCGTCCGGGATGACCCGGGCCAGGTTCGCCGCGAGGCCGCCGCCGGTGATGTGGCTGTAGGCGTGGACCTGGGTCGTGCTGGTGAGCGAGAGGCAGTCCAGGGAGTAGATCTTCGTCGGCTCCAGGAGCTCCTCGCCCAGCGTCCGGCCGAGCTCGTCGACCTGCTGGTCGAGCGTCATGCCCGCCCGGTCGAAGAGGACGTGCCGGACCAGCGAGTACCCGTTCGAGTGAAGACCGGAGGACGCCATGGCGATCACCGCGTCCCCCGTACGGATACGGTCCGGGCCCAGCAGGTTGTCGTACTCCACGACGCCCGTACCGGCGCCGGCGACGTCGAAGTCGTCCGGGCCGAGCAGGCCCGGGTGCTCCGCCGTCTCGCCGCCGACGAGGGCGCAGCCGGCGAGGACACAGCCCTCGGCGATGCCCTTCACGATGGCGGCGACGCGCTCGGGGTGGACCTTGCCGACGCAGATGTAGTCGGTCATGAAGAGGGGCTCGGCACCGCAGACGACGATGTCGTCCATGACCATCGCGACGAGGTCGTGGCCGATCGTGTCGTACACGCCCAGCTGGCGGGCGATGTCGACCTTCGTGCCGACGCCGTCGGTGGCGGAGGCCAGCAGGGGCCGCTCGTACTTCTTGAGGGCGGAGGCGTCGAAGAGGCCGGCGAAGCCGCCGAGGCCGCCGAGGACCTCGGGCCGCCGCGTCTTCTTGACCCATTCCTTCATGAGTTCTACGGCGCGGTCGCCCGCTTCGATGTCCACGCCCGCGGAGGCGTAGCTGGCACCGGTGGTCTCAGTCATGGTGAATTGAGAGCTTTCGTGTCGTTACTACGGGGGTCTGCGGACCTACGGACGACGGATCGCGTCGCTCGCGGCCGTGGACGCCGGACCTGCGGCCAGTTCCGTCTCCAGGAGCTGCTTGCCGAGCAGCTCGGGGTCGGGAAGATCCATCGGGTACTCGCCGTCGAAGCAGGCGCGGCAGAGGTTCGGCTTGGCGATGGTGGTCGCCTCGATCATGCCGTCGATGGAGATGTACGAGAGCGAGTCGGCGCCCAGCGAGGTGCCGATCTCCTCGACCGTCATGCCGTTGGCGATCAGCTCCGCGCGCGTCGCGAAGTCGATGCCGAAGAAGCACGGCCACTTCACAGGCGGGGAGGAGATCCGGATGTGGACCTCCGCCGCGCCCGCCTCGCGGAGCATGCGGACCAGGGCGCGCTGCGTGTTGCCGCGGACGATCGAGTCGTCGACGACCACGAGCCTCTTGCCCTTGATGACTTCCTTGAGGGGGTTCAGCTTCAGACGGATGCCGAGCTGGCGGATCGTCTGCGAGGGCTGGATGAAGGTACGGCCCACATAGGCGTTCTTCACGAGACCGGCACCGAAGGGGATTCCGCTGGCCTCGGCGTAGCCGATCGCGGCGGGAGTGCCCGATTCCGGAGTCGCTATGACGAGGTCGGCCTCGACCGGCGCTTCCTTGGCGAGCTTGCGGCCCATCTCCACACGGGAGAGGTACACGTTCCGGCCCGCGATGTCCGTGTCGGGACGGGCCAGATAGACGTACTCGAAGACACAGCCCTTGGGCTTTGCTTCGGCGAAGCGGGACGTTCGCAGGCCGTTCTCGTCGATGGCGACGAACTCGCCCGGCTCGATCTCACGCACGTAAGCGGCGCCGCAGATGTCGAGGGCGGCGGACTCGGAGGCGACGACCCAGCCACGCTCCAGGCGTCCCAGGACCAGCGGGCGGATGCCCTGCGGGTCACGGGCCGCGTACAGCGTGCCCTCGTCCATGAAGACGAGGGAGAAGGCGCCCTGGACCTGCGGCAGGACCTTGGCGGACGCCTCTTCGATGGTCAGCGGCTTGCCGTCGTCGTCGACCTGGCCCGCGAGGAGCGCGGTGACGAGGTCGGTGTCGTTCGTGGCGGCGACCTGGGTGGCCCGCCCGTTCTCCTTGGGGAGATCGGCGACCATCTCGGCGAGCTGCGCCGTGTTGACCAGGTTGCCGTTGTGACCGAGCGCGATCGAGCCGTGCGCGGTGGCGCGGAACGTCGGCTGGGCGTTCTCCCATACGGAGGCCCCGGTGGTCGAGTAGCGGGCGTGACCGACCGCGATATGACCTTGCAGGGACCCTAGGGAGGTTTCGTCGAAGACCTGGGAGACAAGTCCCATGTCCTTGAAGACGAGGATCTGGGAGCCGTTGCTGACCGCGATTCCCGCGGATTCCTGACCCCGATGCTGGAGGGCGTAGAGCCCGAAGTACGTGAGCTTTGCGACCTCTTCGCCCGGAGCCCAGACACCGAAGACGCCACACGCGTCCTGGGGGCCTTTCTCGCCGGGGAGCAGATCGTGATTGAGTCGACCGTCACCACGTGGCACGGCACCGAGTGTAGGCGAGATCGACCACTGGTCCGAATTGGGGATACGGGCTTCTGACGTTGACAGGCTCCGTCCGTACGCGCCCGGGGCGGCCGGACGCGCGTAGCTTCCGGGGCGCCGCCGGCCGGGCGGACGGGTCGTGAGTACGCCGGGACCAGGGCGCACGGCCGGCCGGATGCCACCCCGCCGCACCGCGCTGACCTGCGACGACGCACCGCCAACAGGGTGCCGACCGGAGTCCGCGGCGGGCCTGCCGGTGCCTGCGCCGGGGGCGGAGGCGGCCGCGTCGGCCGCGCTCCGGGGGAGCCGCGCGCCGAGTGTGACGGAACTCGCGCCACCGCGCTCCCGCGGACGTCCGCAGTGCGGACCGGCCGTTGACAGGCACACGTCGTCGTCGGCATGGTCCTGGATCATGCAGCCCCGTTGTGACCGCACGGTCACCCTTGTGGAGCGCCGCCACGTCGACCTGGTCCGTGTCGCGAGCGCCATCTGTCGCTGCGCCTGACGCACTGCATCTCTTGATCCGCTGATCCGCGGCCTCGGGGGCCTCCGCACCGCGGGCCTCGGATCCTTCTGTCGCCGCTTCTGTTCCCGCCGGACCCCTCGTGCCCGGCGGCGGCCATCCCGCTCCTTCGCGCCGGAGGAGCGTGACCCTGCTTCTCTCCCGCTCTCCCTGGAGTGCTCTCCGTGTCCTCGCACGCCTCAGAACCCTCGAAGCTGTCCCGGCGCGCCTTCGGCGGGGTGGTGAGCGCCTCGGCGACCGCCGCCGCGCTCGGCGCTTCGGCCGCTCCCGCCGAAGCCGCGCCCCACCAGCCCCGGGAATCCCAGGAACGCCCGTTCCGCGCCGCCGCCGGCCGACACGCCAAGCGGCCCAACATCCTCTTCATCCTGGGCGACGACCTGGGCTGGGCCGACCTCTCCTCCTACGGGGCGCCGCACATCAAGACCCCGAACCTGGACAAGCTGGCCCGGCAGGGCGTCCGCTTCACCGACGCGTACAGCGGCTCCGCGACCTGCTCGCCGACCCGCTTCAGCCTCTACACGGGCCGCTATCCGGGACGTACGAAGGGCGGGCTCGCCGAGCCGATCGCCGACCGGTCCGTCGGACTCGACCCGAACCACCCCACGCTCGCCTCGCTGCTGCGCGGCGCGGGCTACTCGACCGCGCTGATCGGCAAGTGGCACTGCGGCTATCTGCCGGACTACTCGCCGACCAAGTCGGGCTGGGACGAGTTCTTCGGGAACTTCGGCGGGGCCCTGGAGTACTACTCGAAGCTCGGGCTCGGCGGTGAGTACGACCTGTACGAGGGCGACGTGCGGGAGGGCGACACCGAGTACAAGGACCTGCGGTACTACACGCGGATCCTGACCGAGCGGGCCGGCGAGTACGTGCGGCGCGACCACGGCGGCAAGCCGTGGCTGCTCAACCTGAACTTCACCACCCCGCACTGGCCGTGGATCGCCGACGGGGACGAGGCGGAGAGCGCCGAGGTCGTACGGAAGATCAAGGCCGGGGACGCGCGGGCCCTGTTCCACACCGACGGCGGGTCCGTGGAGAAGTACACGGAGATGGTCGAGGACCTGGACCGGTCCATCGGGCAGGTGCTGACGGCGCTCAAGGAGACCGGGCAGGAGAAGGACACCCTCGTCTTCTTCGCCTCGGACAACGGCGGCGAACGCTTCTCCTACAACTGGCCGCTGTCCGGGAACAAGGCGTCCCTCCAGGAGGGCGGCATCCGGGTGCCGACGATCGTGCGCTGGCCGGCCCGGCTCGATGGCGGACAGGTCAGCCACGAGCCCGTCTTCACGCCCGACTGGACGGCGACGCTGCTCGAAATCGGCGGGGCGCGGCCCGACAAGGCGTTCCCACTGGACGGCACCAGCCTCGCCGGATACCTCCTGCGCGGTGAACGGCTCCAGGAGCGCGACCTGTTCTGGCGGGTGCGCGGGGAGCGGGCCGTGCGCCGCGGCGACTGGAAGTACTACCGCGGCAAGGGCGGCACGGACCAGCTGTTCGACCTCTCCGCCGACCGGCGTGAGCAGGCCGACCGGGCCGCGGACCAGCCGAAGCTGCTGGCCGAGCTGAAGGCGGTGTGGGAGAAGAAGGACAAGGAGCTTCTCCCGTACCCGTCCTGACGGACCGCCGTCGCGCGGCGGCGCGTCACTTGGCGGTGGCCCGCAGGCCGATGCCCTGCCCGTCGGGCCCCGTCAGGGTGAGGCCGTCGCCCCGGATCTCGTACCGCGCCTTGCCCTCCAGGACGCCGCGCATCGCCTTCTCGAGGCTCGCCGCCTCGCCGACACAGCCCATCTTCGTGCTGATCAGCGGGCCGAAGCTGATGTGGCCGTCCTTGACGGTGGCCTTGGCGCTGCCGCTGTTGCAGCCGAGGCGCACGCTGACCTGGCCGTCCTTCTCGAAGACGAGCCGGGCCCGGTCCTTGGCCGCCTTCGGCAGGGACTGGGCCGTCTCGCCGCTGTAGAGGGTGTCGACCATCCACCGGGTGCCGACGAGCTTCGCGTCGCGCTGCTTGGCGAGGGAGACGGTGTCGCCGTTGGCGCGGGTGAGGGTGAGGCGGTCGGAGCCGTGGGCCTTGACGGTGTTCTTGTCGGCCAGGGCGCGGGCGAGACGGTCGTCGAAGGCGCTCTGCTTCTTGTCGAGGCAGGCCTCGGTGGTCACGTCGGCCTGTCCCAGGTCGACGCTGTCGTCGGTGACCCGGGCGTCGGCGTCGAAGGTGTGGCAGCCGTAGTTGCCGCGCACTCGATCGTCGGAGACGAACTGCAGGTACGCGCCGCTCGGTGCCTTCGTCGTCGCCCCGTCCACCGTCATGCTCTGCACGGTCCAGGTGACGCCGGCGACGGGGGCACCGGCGACCTTCACCGTGCCGGGCGCCTTCTCGTTCCCGCAGGCCGCGACCGTGGTGAGGGCGACCAGGGGCAGCGCGGCGGCGAACAGGGTGCGGGTGCTGCGTTGCGTGAACATGCCGATGGGACGGGACGGCCCCCTCGATCGGTTCCGTCCCGCCGAAAGCTTCACGCCATGATCGGCAACAGAGCCGACAGGTCGGCCCGTTCACCACTTGCGCTGACGCGTGCTTCGTCGATCGCGGCCGCCCACTCCGTACGCCCCGTGGCGAGGCGGATCCAGGTGAGCGGGTCGGTCTCCACGACGTTCGGCGGAGTGCCGCGGGTGTGCCGGGGACCCTCGACGCACTGGACGACGGCGAACGGCGGGATCCGCACCTCGGTCGAGGCGCCCGGCGCCTTCACGGCGAGCGCGTCGGCGAGGAAGCGCGTCGCCGCGGCCAGCAGCTGCCGCTCGACGGGCAGTCCGAGCCCGGGCAGCGCATCGTTCAAGTCGTCGGTGTGCACGGCGAGCTCGACAGCGCGGGTGACGAGGACGCCGGTGAGGGGCATCGTCCCGACCCGGTGCGCGACGGGCCGCTCGCCGTCGATCCCCGCGGTCAGATACGTGTCGAGCCCGGCGGCGACCTGCGCGTACAGCTCGCTCAGCGGTGCGCTCCGCGCCAGCTCCTGCACGCCGACGGCAACGGCGGGGGCGGCGGGCGCGGTCAGCGCCGGGTAGTCCAGGAGCGCCAGGTCGGCCTGGGGCGGCGCGGGCTGGGCGAGGCCCCGCGGCAGCATGCCGACGGCCATGGTGAAGTGCGCGGCGAGCTCCCGCACCGTCCAGTCGCCGAGCCGGGTCGGCGCGGCGAGCTGCTCGGGCGTGAGGCCCTCGACGGCCTCGCGTACGGCAGCGAACTGGGCCAGGACGGCAGTCCGGAGCTTCTCGGAATCGTAGGAACGCGGACGCTTCCTGGATGTCTTGGGCGAGACCATGTCCGTGACCCTACGCCCGCACCACGACGTCGCTCAGGCCCCTTTCGACCAGGGCGACAGCCCCCGGCGGTGAGCAGGGCGTCCCCGGGCTCCTCGGCGATGCTGCTCGGCACGCTGCCGGCCACGCGACTCCCGCGACGGCACCCCCGGGCTAGCGCCGAGCCGGCGCCCGGCCGCCCGGCGCCGGATCGGCCTGCTCTCGATCGACCGTGAACGTCTCACCGCCCGCGGGTATCCCGACCCCGCGCCACCGGAACGGTAGGCCCGACGCCGAGTCGAGGTCGGGGCCGTCCATCAGCTGGAAGTGGACGTGCGGCTCGGTCGAGTTCCCCGAGTTCCCGCAGCGGGCTAGCCGCTGGCCCGCCCGCACCCGGTCGCCGGGGCGCACGGAGAGAGAGCCGCGCTGCAGGTGCGCGTACATCGCGTACACGCCGTCGCCCAGGTCGAGGACGATGTGGTTGCCGACGATCCAGCCCGCCCCGAACATCTCCCGTATCGCACCCTCCAGCAGCATCAAGTAGGCCAGTGCGGGCGTGGAGTTGCGGCTGAGATGGTCGCGGCGCCAGTCGGTGGCGTGGACGACCTCGGCGTCGGCGACGGCGTGGAGCGGCTCGCCGAAGGCGGGGAAGGCCCGGGGCCGGCGCACCACGGGCCACACCGCGGCGAACTTCGGGCGGGGCCGGTGCTCGGCGCCCTCCGCCACTATGTCGATCGCGTACGTCTGCCCGTACGCGTGCGTCCCGTGGCTGGGCACCTTGTCCGCGGGGCTGTTGAGCGCGGACCAGTGCCCGCGCACCGGTGGGTCCACCTCGACCGGCTCGCGTGGCGCGCGGTCCCGCCGCCCGGCCCGGCTCCTGGCCAGCACGATGACCACGGACAGCCCGGCCGGTATGAACGCCCACCACGTGGGAAACGGCCAGCCGTCGAAGAGGCCGCCGATGACCATGACCAGAAAGGCCAGTTGAAACACTCGGTACAGCACCATCGCCGTCTTGCGCACGAACACGATCGATCCCCCATCGCTCTGTCGTCGTCCTGTCGCTCTGCTCTCGCCCGGGTCAGGCGGGGCGGGCCGCCGTCAGCGCCACCAGGAGTGGCACGACCCGGCCCGCGGGCACCTCGTAACGTCCCCGGCCCGCCGACCGCAGCCACCCGGCAGCGGTCAACTGCCGCAGGTGGTGGTAGATCTGACCGCTCGTCCCCACGTCGTCGAGCTCGGCCAGCTCCGTGGCCGACGCGCGCCCGCCGAGGACCTCTCTCAGCAGCCTCAGCCGCAATCCGTTCCCCAACGCCGCGAAGGCGTCGGCCACGTCCGTCCAGTCGGACGCGAGCAACTCATCGGTGACCGCCGCGTACTGCCACTCGTACTCCTTGTCTCCCGGCAGGCGCACCGCGCCGGTGAACAGCACACCGCCGCTCGCGACGTCGGCCAGCTGTTCCTTCAGTCCGTCGAGGGCCCAGAACGTGCCTCCGGCGACCGTCGGCGCCGCGGCACCCGACTCCAGCGCGTCGAGACGCCGCTCCAGCTCGGCGACCCGCCGCTCAAGATCCGTCATGCATCGAGATTACGTAATTACGTAAAGCTCGACAACCCCTCGTTCGAGTGGTGCCCGCCCCGGACACGACGAAGCCCCCCGCCCTGCTCGGGCGGGGGGCTTCGCGGCCGGACTCAGGCCAGCAGCGCCGGAATCGTGTTCTCGTGCGCCTCGCGCAGCTCGGCCAGCGGCAGTGCGAACTCGCCCTGCACGTCGACCGTGGCGTCCTCGCCGGAACCGTCCACGACACCGATGCGGGTGACGGGCAGACCCCGCGCACCGCACATGTCGTTGAACCGCAGCTCCTCGCTCCGCGGCACGGCCACGACCGCACGGCCCGCCGACTCGGAGAAGAGGAAGGTGAACGCGTCGAGACCGTCCGGGACGACCAGGCGCGCGCCCTTCTGCCCGAGCAGCGCCGACTCGACCACGGCCTGGATCAGACCGCCGTCGGACAGGTCGTGCGCGGCGTCGATCATGCCGTCGCGCGACGCGGAGATCAGGATCTCGCCGAGCAGCCGCTCGCGCTCCAGGTCGACCTTCGGCGGCAGCCCGCCGAGGTGGTCGTGGACGACCTGCGACCAGGCCGAACCGCCGAACTCCTCGCGGGTGTCGCCCAGCAGGTAGAGGAGCTGGCCCTCTTCCTGGAAGGCGACCGGGGTGCGCCGCGCCACGTCGTCGATGACGCCGAGGACCGCGACGACCGGCGTCGGGTGGATCGCCGCCTCGCCCGTCTGGTTGTAGAGCGAGACGTTGCCGCCGGTCACCGGGGTGCCCAGCTGCAGACAGCCGTCGGCCAGACCGCGGATGGCCTCCGCGAACTGCCACATGACGGCCGGGTCCTCGGGCGAGCCGAAGTTCAGGCAGTCGGAGACGGCGAGCGGCTTGGCACCGGTCGTCGCCACGTTCCGGTACGCCTCCGCGAGGGCGAGCTGCGCGCCCGTGTACGGGTCGAGCTTCGCGTACCGGCCGTTGCCGTCGGTCGCGATGGCGACGCCGAGGCCGGACTCCTCGTCGATGCGGATCATGCCCGAGTCCTCGGGCTGCGCGAGGACGGTGTTGCCCTGCACGAAGTGGTCGTACTGCTGGGTGATCCACTTCTTCGACGCCTGGTTCGGCGAGGAGACCAGCTGGAGGACCTGCGCCTTCAGCTCGTCGCCCGAAGCGGGCCGCGGCAGCTTGCCCGCGTCGTCGGCCTGCAGCGCGTCCTGCCACTCCGGGCGGGCGTAGGGGCGCTCGTAGACCGGGCCGTCGTGCGCGACCGTGCGCGGGTCGACGTCGACGATCTTCTCGCCGTGCCAGAAGATCTCCAGCCGGTCGCCGTCGGTCACCTCACCGATGACGGTGGCGATGACGTCCCACTTCTCGCAGATCTCCAGGAAGCGGGCGACCTTCTCGGGCTCCACGACGGCGCACATGCGCTCCTGCGACTCGCTCATGAGGATCTCCTCAGGAGAGAGCGTGGAGTCGCGCAGCGGTACGTCGTCCAGCTCGACGCGCATACCGCCCGAGCCGTTCGACGCCAGCTCGCTGGTGGCGCAGGAGATGCCGGCGGCGCCGAGGTCCTGGATGCCGACGACGAGCTTCTCGGCGAAGGCTTCCAGGGTGCACTCGATGAGGAGCTTCTCCTGGAAGGGGTCGCCGACCTGGACGGCGGGGCGCTTCGACGGCTTGGCGTCGTCGAAGGTCTCGGAGGCCAGGATCGAGGCGCCACCGATGCCGTCGCCGCCCGTCCGGGCGCCGTACATGATGACCTTGTTGCCCGCGCCGGACGCCTTCGCGAGGTGGATGTCCTCGTGCCGCATGACGCCGATGGCGCCGGCGTTGACCAGCGGGTTGCCCTGGTAGCAGGCGTCGAAGACGACCTCGCCGCCGATGTTCGGCAGGCCCAGGCAGTTGCCGTAGCCGCCGATGCCGGCGACGACGCCGGGCAGCACGCGCTTGGTGTCGGGGTGGTCGGCCGCGCCCATCCGCAGCGGGTCGACCACGGCCACCGGGCGGGCGCCCATGGCGATGATGTCGCGCACGATGCCGCCCACTCCTGTAGCCGCACCCTGATAGGGCTCTACATAAGAGGGGTGGTTGTGCGACTCCACCTTGAAGGTGACGGCATAACCCTGGCCGACGTCCACGACACCGGCGTTCTCACCGAT
This sequence comes from Streptomyces sp. cg35, assembly GCF_050410835.1. Classification (NCBI taxonomy): domain Bacteria; kingdom Bacillati; phylum Actinomycetota; class Actinomycetes; order Kitasatosporales; family Streptomycetaceae; genus Streptomyces; species Streptomyces sp. cg35. Next base: position 4,687,581 of record NZ_CP191268.1, on the reverse strand, counting down.
GCCGACGAGCATGGCGTCCGACTGCGGGGCCTTCTCGCCGAACTGGCGCAGGTGCACCTTGGACGACTTGTAGGAGCAGTGCTCGGACCACATGACCGAGTACATGGCGAGCTCGGCGCCGGTCGGGCGGCGGCCGAGGATCTCCACGACCCGCTCGTACTCGTCCTTCTTCAGGCCGAGTTCGGCCCAGGGCAGCTCGACGTCGGGGGTCTGTGCGGCGTTGTCGACGGTGTCGAGGCTCATGAGGCGGCGACCAGCTTCTTGAGGATCGAGGTGAAGAAGGGCAGACCGTCGGTGCGGCCGGACCCGACGAGGGGCTCCACGGCGTGCTCCGGGTGCGGCATCAGACCGACGACGTTGCCCGCCTCGTTCGTGATGCCGGCGATGTCGCGCAGCGAGCCGTTCGGGTTGACGTCGAGGTAGCGGAAGACGACCCGGCCCTCGGCCTCCAGCATGTCGAGCGTGCGCTCGTCGGCGACGTACCGCCCGTCCATGTTCTTCAGCGGGATGTGGATCTCCTGGCCCGCCTCGTAGTCGGACGTCCAGGCGGTGCCGGTGTTCTCCACGCGCAGCTTCTGGTCACGGCAGATGAAGTGCAGGTGGTCGTTGCCGAGCATCGCGCCGGGGAGCAGGTGGGCCTCGGTGAGCACCTGGAATCCGTTGCAGATACCGAGGACGGGCAGGCCCGCCTTCGCCTGGTCGATCAGCGTCTCCATGACCGGCGAGAAACGCGAGATGGCACCCGCGCGCAGGTAATCGCCGTAACTGAATCCGCCCGGCAGGACGACCGCGTCGACCTGCTTCAGATCCTTGTCCTTGTGCCAGAGGGCAACCGGCTCGGCGCCGGCCAGACGGATCGCGCGCTGGGTGTCCCGGTCGTCGAGGGAACCCGGAAAGGTGACGACGCCAATACGAGCGGTCACTTTTCGGCCCCCACCACGGGCTCCGCAGCTTCTTCGACCTTGACGGTGAAGTTCTCGATCACGGTGTTGGCGAGGAAGCTTTCCGCGAGCTCGTGGATACGGGCGAGGGCGGCGTCATCCACCGGCCCGTCCACTTCGAGCTCGAATCGCTTTCCCTGGCGAACGTCGGAGATGCCGTCGAAACCGAGGCGCGGCAGCGCACGCTGCACCGCCTGGCCCTGGGGGTCGAGGATCTCCGGCTTGAGCATGACGTCGACTACGACGCGTGCCACTGGCACTCCCGGTGTGTGGTGCTGAGCAGGTCCGTTCAGCGTACCTGCCCAAATCTTCTACTCGCGTAGACAGTAGGAAGCTACGAGAGCCGGATCACGTTACGGCAACGACATCAGATCCGCACGGAAAATTAAGGGAAAGACTCCGGATAAGAGACCCGGCGGACACGCGGAGGTTTTTAACTGGTCTTCCCAGCACAATGCCGGGCAGGGTAAAAAGGAATTGGCAGATACAGGCAACCGGCCTGAACTCGGGCCGGGACAATGCCCGACCTTTGCCCGACAACAGCTGGACAGTCGGCATCACCGCACGTCAAAGCGGGGTGCTGGACGAAGGGACCGATATTCGTGGCGCAGCGTGTCGTGGTCACCCTCTTCGACGACATCGACGGCGGAGAAGCGGCGGAAACGGTCGTCTTCGGTCTCGACGGCAGGTCGTACGAGATCGACCTCAATCCAGCCAATGCGAAAAAGCTCCGCAAGGCCCTGGCCCCGTACCTGCAGGCGGGCCGCAAGCGGTCCAGCCGGACCGGCAAGGCCTTCAAGCACACCGACCTCAGCCCGGACCCGGCGGCCGTGCGCGCCTGGGCCCGCTCGAACGACTTCGACGTGCCGCCGCGCGGCCGGATCCCGAAGCGGGTCTACGAGGCGTTCGCCGAGGCCAACTGAGTCCGCGGCACCCTCCGTCAGGAGCCCCTCGGGAGAACCGACTTGCGTTGCACCCCCAGCGGTCGGCTAGAGTCTGGAGCACGCCGAGGGGCAAGGCCGAAAGAGCCGCACCTCACGGAGTACATGCGGGTGTAGTTCAGTAGTAGAACATCCCCCTTCCAGGGGGAAGGCGCAGTGTGCAATTCCTGTCACCCGCTCCGCATCGCGTACCGATCACCCATACGGGTGCGGTAGGCTGATGCTCGCGCCGATCAGTGAGAGCTGGTCGGAGGCAATGCGAACGTAGCTCAGTTGGTAGAGCGCAACCTTGCCAAGGTTGAGGTCGCGAGTTCGAACCTCGTCGTTCGCTCCAGTTCGGGAAGCCCCGGATCCACCAGGATCCGGGGCTTCCCGCGTGTCGGGCCGCCTTCTGACATTTGTCATGTACGTCGATGACAGCGCGCACTGCCGACCGGGCCGCGCGGCCGGAAGGCTTGAGGCATGACCAACAACGAGCGCGTGATCGACGTCACTGATCTGCGCCGCGCGTACGGGGACGGGACAAGGGGTTCCTTCGAGGCGGTGCGCGGAGTCTCCTTCTCCGTGGACCGCGGCGAACTCTTCGCACTCCTCGGCACCAACGGCGCCGGAAAGACCTCCACCGTCGAGCTCCTCGAAGGACTCGCCGCACCTGCCGGGGGGCAGGTGCGGGTGCTCGGACACGACCCGTACACCGAGCGGGACCGGGTGCGGCCGCGGATCGGCGTGATGCTCCAGGAGGGCGGCTTCCCCTCGGAGCTGACCGTCGCCGAGACCGCGCGGATGTGGGCCGGCTGCACCAGCGGCGCACGGCCCCTGGACGAGGCGCTGGAGATGGTCGGGCTCGCCGCCCGCGGGAAGGTGCGCGTCAAGCAACTGTCCGGCGGCGAGAAGCGCAGGCTCGACCTCGCGCTCGCGCTGCTCGGCCGGCCCGAGGTGCTGTTCCTCGACGAGCCGACCACCGGTCTCGACGCCGAAGGACGCCAGGCCACCTGGGAGTTGGTGCGGCGGCTGCGTGCCGAGGGCACGACCGTGCTGCTGACCACGCACTACCTCGAAGAGGCCGAAGGGCTCGCCGACCGGCTCGCGATCATGCACGAGGGACGGATCGCCGCCGAGGGCCGCGTCGCCGACGTCGTCGCCGCGCAGCCCTCGCACATCTCCTTCGAACTCCCCGAGGGCTACTTCGTGGGCGATCTGCCGCCGCTCGACGCGCTCGGCGTCACCGGGCACGAGGTCACCGGGCGCACCGTCAAGCTGCGCACCGACGCCCTCCAGCAGGCGGCGACCGGGCTCCTGGTCTGGGCGCGGGACGCTGGCGTGGAACTGCGCCGGCTCGACGTACGAGGGGCCTCCCTGGAGGAGGCGTTCCTGCGCATCGCACGGGACGCCAAGGGCACGGCCGACCAGCGGGAGAAGGAGATGGCGGTATGAGCACCGTGACGATGACGACCACCCCCGCCGGGCGGCTGACGTCGCTCGCCCGGGCCGAGCTGACGCTGCTCGGGCGCAGCAAGGGCGTGCTGTTCACGGCCCTGTTCGTGCCGCTCGTGCTGCCGTTCAGCCTCAGCGCGTCCATGAAGCAGGTCGACCTGAAGGAGCAGGGGCTGAGCCTCGGCCCCGTCGTGCTGTCGTCGGCGATCTGCTTCTCGCTGCTGTTCGCCGTGTACAGCGCCCTGGTCAGCGTCTACGCGTCGCGGCGCGAGGAACTGGTCCTCAAGCGGCTGCGCACCGGCGAGCTGCGCGACGGCGAGATCCTCGCGGGCGCCGCGCTGCCGTCCGTCGCGATCGGGCTGCTGCAGTGCGTCGTACTGGCCGTCGCGGTCACGTTCGTGCTGGACACCGGGGCCCCGCAGGCGCCCCAGCTGGCCGTGCTCGGCGTCCTCCTCGGCATCCCGCTGTGCGTGGCGCTGGCCGCGGTCACCACGGTCTTCAGCCGCAGCGTGGAGAGCGCGCAGGTCGCCGCGATGCCGATGCTGATCGTCTCGATGCTCGGCTCGGGCGCCGTCGTCCCGCTGCAGTCCATGCCGGACGCGCTGGCCACCGTGTGCAAGGCGCTGCCGCTGACGTCGACGCTCACCCTGGTCCGCGGCGGCTGGGACGGGAGTCTGTCCGCCGGGGACACGGTGCAGGCGCTGGTCATCGCGGTGGCCTGGATCGCGGTCGCGGTGTTTGCTGTACGGCGATGGTTCCGGTGGGAACCGCGGCGCTGACAGGAGGGCTTCCGGTGGGCCGGGTGCGGTGGCGGGATCGCAGCAAGATCGAGCGGGTCGAGTGGCAGACCGTGTTCTCGCTGCGCGCGGTCAACTGGCTGTTCTTCGTGGCCTGGTCGGGCACGGGGCTCGCGGGGAGCCTGCGCGGCGACCGGACCGCGTACCTCCTCGGCCTCGCGCTCGTCGTCGTGAACGTGGCGCAGTGCCTGGTCGCCGACCGGCACATGCGCGCCGCCCTCGACCAGTACCTGGGGCGGGGGACGGTGCCCCGGTGGATGACGGTCACGGCCGGTGCGCTGGCCGTCGCCGCCCTCGGCCTCATCGCCGCCCTGGCGGTCACCGACAGCGTGAAGGACGGCCTCGTCGCCATGCCGCTGTTGTTCGCGCCGATGCCGTTCGCCGGTGCGTACACGCTGATGGTGCCGGTGCGGACGTTCGTGCGGCGCGCGGCCGTCGGTGTCGTGGCGGGCATCGCCGTCGCGGCGGCCGTCCGGCCCACGAGCGCCGTGCTCGTGGCGGTCGGCCTGCTGCTGGTCCTGGCCGCCGCGATCAGCCTGGGGTCCTACCGGTGCAGCGGCTGGAACCTCTCCGTCATGTGGGAGTCCGAGCGGGCCCGCGAGGTCGAGTCCCGGCTCGCCGTCGCCGAGGAGCGGCTGCGGTTCGGACGGGACCTGCACGACGTCATGGGCCGCAATCTGTCCGTCGTCGCCCTCAAGAGCGAGCTGGCGGTGCAGCTGGCCCGGCGCGGCCGCACCGAGGACGCCGTGACGCAGATGATCGAGGTGCAGCGCATCGCGCAGCAGTCGCAGAAGGAGGTCCGGGAGGTCGTACGCGGATACCGCGAGGCCGACCTGGGCGCCGAACTCGCGGGTGCACGCGGCGTGTTGAGCGCCGCCGGGATCGACTGCACGGTGACCGGTTCGGCGGCCGGGCTGCCGGCCGAGGTGCAGTCGGCGCTCGGCTGGGTGGTGCGTGAGGCCACGACGAACGTGCTGCGGCACGGGAACGCCGAGGCGTGTTCGGTACGGCTGGTCCAGGATGCGGAGGGCGTGGTGCTGACGGTGGAGAACGACGGGGTCGCGGCCGGCGCGGGACCGGTGAGCGGGCGCGGCTCGGGGCTCGCCGGGCTGCGGGAGCGGCTGGACGCGGTGGGCGGGACCCTGGAGGCGGCGGCGGAAGGCAGCCGGTTCCGCGTCGTGGCGGCCGTGCCGCTGAACGCCACGGCGTCAGGGAAAGCCGCCCCGGCCGCGGAGGCCGTCCGATGACCCTGCGCGTCCTGCTCGCCGACGACGAGCACCTCATCCGCGGCGCCCTCGCCGCCCTGCTCGCGCTGGAGGACGACCTGGTCGTCGTCGCCGAGGCCGCGAGCGGGCCCGAGGCGCTCGCCATGGCGCGGGCGCACCGCCCCGACGTCGCCGTGCTCGATCTGCAGATGCCGGGCGCCGACGGTGTGAGCGTGGCCACAACGCTGCGCGCGGAACTGCCCGGCTGCCGGACCATGATCGTGACCAGCCACGGCCGCCCGGGACATCTGAAGCGGGCCCTCGCCGCCGGGGTGCGCGGCTTCGTGCCGAAGACCGTGAGCGCGCAGCGGCTCGCCGAGATCATCCGGACCGTCCATGCCGGAAACCGTTATGTGGACCCGGAGTTGGCGGCCGACGCGATCTCCTCGGGGGACTCGCCGCTGACCGCGCGCGAGGCCGAGGTGCTCGAACTCGCCGCCGACGGGGCGCCCGTCACGGAGATCGCCGAGCGGGCCGCGCTCTCCCAGGGGACCGTGCGGAACTACCTGTCGTCGGCCGTCTCGAAGCTCGGTGCCGAGAACCGTCACGCCGCGGTGCGGATCGCACGCGAGCGAGGTTGGGTATAGTAGGCGTCGCGCTTCGGCGCACGGAGCACCACTCAGGTGATGCTTTGCGAACGTAGCTCAGTTGGTAGAGCGCAACCTTGCCAAGGTTGAGGTCGCGAGTTCGAACCTCGTCGTTCGCTCGGTGAAGAAGGCCCCCGGTCAGTGACCGGGGGCCTTCTCTCATGACCAGCTCTGGCCGGTCAGCAGCTCGTACGCCTCGATGTACTTGGCGCGCGTCGCGGCGACGACCTCGTCGGGCAGGGCCGGCGGCGGCTGCTCGCTCGCACGGTCCCAGCCGGAGGCCGGCGAGGTCAGCCAGTTCCGCACGAACTGCTTGTCGTAGCTGGGCTGCGCGCGGCCCGGCTGCCACTGGTCGGCCGGCCAGAAGCGCGAGGAGTCCGGAGTGAGCACCTCGTCGGCGAGGACCAGCGTGCCGTCCTTGTCGAAGCCGAACTCGAACTTGGTGTCCGCCAGGATGATGCCGCGCTCCCGCGCGATGTCCCGGGCCCGGCTGTAGACGGCGAGGGTCGCCTGGCGCAGCTGCGTGGCCGTCTCCGCGCCGACCTGGCGGGCCACCTCCTCGTAGCTGACGTTCTCGTCGTGCTCGCCGACCGCAGCCTTCGTGGCGGGCGTGAAGATCGGCGCGGGGAGCTCCGAGCCGTCCTCCAGGCCCTCGGGCAGGGCGAGGCCGCAGACCGTCCGCGAGTCGTTGTACTCGAGCAGACCGGAGCCGGTGAGGTAGCCGCGGGCCACGCACTCGACCGGCACCATCTCCAGGGACTTGCAGACGAGGGTGCGGCCCGCCCAGTCGGCGGGGGCGCCCGCCGGCAGGTCCGTGGACACGACATGGTTCGGCATGAGGTCGGCGAGCTGCTCGAACCACCACAGCGAGAGCTGGGTGAGGACCCGGCCCTTGTCCGTGATGGGCGTGGGCAGGACCCAGTCGTACGCCGACATGCGGTCACTGGCGACCATGATCAGGTCGCCGGCGTCGTTCTGGTACAGCTCCCGCACCTTGCCGGTGTGGAGATGCACCAGGCCCGGGACCTGTACTGGCTCGGGCTTTTCGACGAATCCGGACACGGTTCCTCCCCGTGGTTCTGTACGAGTGCCTCTGATTCTCCCGTACATGGGGACGCGTTCCGGCCACGGGTCCCACCGGGGGCTCGGGGGCGGGCCGTGGCCTCAGTCTCGTTTGCAGATGCGGTCGAGGAGATTGGCCGTCGCCCGCTGGATACGGGGGTCGACGTGGCCCGGCCGGTCCAGGGCCGGGGACCATGCGAACGTTCCGGACGCGAAGACCAGCGCGCCCGACGGTGCCCGGTACAGGGACGTCTCCTGGTGGCGGCGGGTCCTGTCGCTGTCGTGGTACGGCGAATGGGCCAGCAGGATGCGGTCCTGGTGCTCGGGCAGCGCGGTACGCGGGAAGTAGCGGTCGGCCTCGCCCGCGACCAGGCCCTCGATCTCGTCGCCCTCGTGCGCGCCGGTCGCCTCCCACAGCCAGTGGTCCGCGTTCCGCACGACCAGCGGGTGCGGCTCGGGGACGCGGCCCGCGTACTGGATGCCCATGAGCTGCTGCTCCGGCTTGTCGATCTCCCGCCACAGGGCCGCCCGGCCAGGGCCTCTGCGCTTGCGGCAGGTGAGGAGCCGGTCCGGGACACCGGACGGCGACGGGCCCAACTCCACCTGCCAGTACATGGTGTTGGCGGAGAGGAAGACGAGGGACGTGCCGTGCTCGCGGGCCGCCTCGGCGGTCCGGCGCATGTTCGCCGACCAGTACTCGTCGTGGCCCGGGAAGACGAGGCCCCGGTAACGCGTCGGGTCGATGCGGCCCGCGTGCAGGTCACGGGTGTCGGCGTACGCGATGTCGTAGCCGTAGCGCTCGGCCCAGCGGATGAAGTCGTACGCGTGACCGACGTGCAGGGGCAGGCCCGCGCCCGCGTACGGACGGTCGAAGGACACCGTGATCGCGGCCTCGCTCTCGCCGAGCAGCCGGCCCTCCTCGTCCCAGGCGTGGTAGAGGCTGGCGCCGGTGCGGCCGTCCTCCGGGTAGAGGTTGTACGCCTGCCAGGTGATGTCCGGGAGCAGCAGGAGCAGGTCGGCGGGCTGGGTGTCGCGGACCGTGAAGGGGACGTGCGAGCGGTAGCCGTCGAGGGTGGTGAGGACGGCCACGTACGCGCCCGTGCTCCAGTGCGACGGGATCTGCAGGCGCCATGACAACCACCAGTGATGGCAGGAGACCGTGCGGTCGGCGGTCAGCGGGGCGGGCTGCACGATGCCGGACAGGCGCGGGCTCGTGGTGATCTTGCGGGCGCCGTCGCCGCCGTAGTGGCCGATGCGGTAGACGTCCACGGTGAACTGCTGCGGCGGGTCGACCGTGACGTGGAAGTCGATCGCCTCGCCGGGCGCGGCCGCGCCGGTCGAGGTGAAGCCCTTGATCTGGCGGTGCACGTCGTCGGCGGTCCGCGGGCCGCTGGTGCGGGGCGCCGGAATGTTGCTGGCGCCGGGCTGCGGGGCGTGGTCCACGTACCAGGGGACGACCTGGCCGGTGTCGTCGAAGTAGTGCTCGCTGCCGCGCAGCCAGGGCAGCGGGCCCTGCCCGAACGGATCGGACACCGCGTGGGCCATCGCGCCGGACTCCCAGCGGGGGGTGCGCGCGCGAGGTGGCGACGCGGCGCTCTGCCGTGCCGCTTCGTCCGGGTGCCCCGCCCTGTCCGGCCCCATGGCTGCTCCCCTCCCTCGCTCCCCCGAGCCCTCGTGCGCGGAGTTGCTCCGCGACCGGTCCCAGCACATCACATTACGCACGCACTCCGTCACCGTTCGTCGCGAATTGACGAGACTGGAACAACTCCCTCCGGTGCGCGCGCATCGCGCGCCGACGGGTCACACGAGGCGTACGGGCTTCTCGGGGCGGATGCCGAGACGGGCCAGCCAGCCCTTGAGGGGCTCCGGGTCACCGTCCTCGACCAGGCTCAGCACGCGCGGCGCGAGGTCCCCGGCGCGCTCCCCGTCGACGAGCAGCGCGGGCCCGTCGAGCCAGTCGAGACCCGGGGTCGCACCGGCCGTGTCCACGGCGGCGCAGCACACCATCGCGGTGACGTGATCGGCCAGCAACTCCCGTCCGCTGCGCGGCGGTTGCAGCGGGAAAAGCGGCAGCGCGCCCTCGTCCCACAGCGCGCCGTCCGGGCTCTGGCCGGTGGGCGCGGGCGCCTCGGGGCGCGCGCTCTCCTCGCGGGCCAGCTCGGTGCTGAGACCGGCGGAGAGGGAGTCGACCTCGGGGCGCGGCGTGGGCGCGAGCAGGGCGTCGAGCTCGGCGTCGGTGTACGTCTCCGGGGAGACCTCGGTGAGGTCCGGCGCGGGCTCCTCCGGCAGCGTCCCGGGGTCCGCCGCGAGGTGGTCGAGGACCCGCGCCAGGGTCGGGCCCTCCGGTGCGGAGACGGCGGGGCGGGTGCTGTGCACGCCCAGGGTGTCCAGGACCCGGTGCAGACGGGCGGCGTCGATGCGCCATTTGCGGTCCACGACCTCGTCCGGGTACTCCTGCCAGTCCACCGGCGCCCAGTCGGGGCCCGGTTCGGCGGGGCCGCCGTGGAAGAGGCGGGCGGCGAGCAGGGAGGCGGCCTCGTCCACGGTGCCGGGCTCTTCGAGGAGGTCGCAGGCGGGGCGCTCGCCGAGCCGGGAGGCGAAGCCCTCCGCGAGCCGGTCGCGGCGGGACAGCTCGGTGAGGGCGGCGACCACGCCCGCGTCCAGGCGGGACGGCCAGCGGCCCATGCGCCAGGCGGGCAGCGCGACCCGGGTGAGCAGCCGGTCCCAGCCCGCGTACGCGAGTCCGACCTGCTCCTGGGCGACGATCCGCAGGCCGTAGTCCACAGCCTGTGCGCGCTCGGCGCCGGCGGCGGCGACGCCGCGCTCCATCTCGGCGGCGTGCACCCGGCAGCCGCTCAGCATCAGCCGCGCGACCCGGCCGACGCCGCTGAGGACGATCCGGGCCAGCGGGCCGCGCCCGGGTGCCGCGGCGACCGCGACGGCCGCGTCCAGGCCCCGCACGAAGCGCCGGGCCGCGGCTATGTCGGGGTGGGCGGAGGGGCCCGTACCGGCGACGACGGGGGCGAGGACGGCCCGCAGCTCGGCGACCCGCATCCACCACAGGAACGGGGAGCCGATGACCAGGACCGGTGCGACCGGGGCCTTCGCGCTGTCGTCCTTCGGCGGACGCGGCGGGCCGTGGGCCGGATGCGTACGGTCCTCGAGCCAGCTGTCGCAGTCCGGCGTGAGGGCTATCGCCGAGGGCGCCGGGACCTCGAGGCGGTCGGCCAGGTCACGCACCAGGCGGTACAGATCGGGGGCGGTGTGCTCGGCGATCGGGACGGTCGGGCTGACGGCGGGCCTGGCCCGCGCCACGACCAGCGCGACGGCCACCGCGGCAAGCAGCACGAGCACCGCGAGGACGGACACGGCCACCCGCGCGATGTCCCAGCCCCGGCCCGTCAGCCGGCCGGTGGCGCTGCCCGCGAGCAGGATCACCGACGCGGCCGCGGGCAGCAGCGCCAGCGCCGTCGCCCTGCCGCGGATGCGCAGCACGGCGACGGCCCGGGAGCGCGCTGCCTGCGCACCCGCTTCCGCACCCATACCGGACACGATCGATGTCACCCCCTGCTGCCTGTGCCTCTTGTCCGGCCACGGGCCGGAACCCGCGGCAGAACACTGGTGGCGTTGCTCACTCCCCCACTGTGGCACCCGCCACCGACATCGCAATGCCGGTGGTCCGTCTGGTTCTTTCCGGTCCCGACGGGCGGTGGTTCCGCTTCGCGAGTGCCGGAACTCCGTGCGCCGCACCCTAGTTGGGAGTCGGGGCATCGTCAGCCGGATGGGCCATCGGTCACTCGATGGAATGGCTTTGGGCAAAGGTGGCTGACATCAGGGGCCGGACGGGAGAGGGTGTCATCCGTCCGGCCCCTTGTCCGAGCCTGGTGCGTCCGGGCCTGTCCCGGCGGCCGCGACCGTCCGTGGCGGTCGGAGATCATCAGCGACCGTCCGTGGCGGTCAGCTTTCGGCGGCGGCCTTCGCGGCGATGTCCGTGCGGTGCTGGGATCCGTCGAGGCCGATGCGGGCCAGCGCGGTGTACGCGCGCTCGCGGGCCTGCGCGAGACCGGCGCCGGTCGCCGTGACGGACAGCACCCGGCCGCCCGCGCTGAGGACCGGCCCGTTGTCGCCGTCCCGCTTCGTCCCGGCGTGCAGGACGTACGCGTTCGGGGCATCCTGTGCGGCCACCGCGTCGAGCCCGGTGATCGGGTCACCGGTGCGCGGGGTGTCCGGGTAGTTGTGGGAGGCGATGACGACGGTGACGGCCGCGTCGTCGCTCCAGCGCAGCGGCTCCAGGTCGGCGAGCGTGCCGTTCGCGGAGGCGAGCAGGACACCGGCCAGCGGGGTGCGCAGCCGGGCGAGCACGACCTGGGTCTCGGGGTCGCCGAAGCGGGCGTTGAACTCGATGACGCGGACGCCGCGGCTGGTGATCGCGAGACCGGCGTAGAGCAGGCCGGAGAAGGGGGTGCCGCGCTTCTTCATCTCGTCGACGGTCGGCTGCAGGACCGTGTCGAGGACTTCCTGGACCAGCTTCGGGTCGGCCCACGGCAGCGGCGAATAGGCGCCCATGCCACCGGTGTTGGGGCCCTCGTCGTTGTCGAGCGCGCGCTTGAAGTCCTGGGCGGGCTGGAGCGGGACGACCGTCGTGCCGTCGGTGATCGCGAAGAGCGAGACCTCGGGGCCGTCGAGGAACTCCTCGATGACGACGCGCTCGCAGGCGTTCGCGTGGGCGCGGGCCTTCTCGATGTCGTCGGTGACGACGACGCCCTTGCCGGCGGCGAGGCCGTCGTCCTTGACGACGTACGGTGCGCCGAACGCGTCGAGCGCCTCGTCGACCTCCGCCGGGGTCGTGCACACGTAGGACCGGGCGGTCGGCACCCCGGCTCCCGCCATCACGTCCTTGGCGAACGCCTTCGAGCCCTCCAGCTGCGCGGCCTCGCCGGACGGGCCGAACACGGGGATGCCCTCGCCGCGGACGGCGTCGGCGACACCGGCGACCAGGGGAGCCTCGGGGCCCACGACGACGAGGTCGGCCTCCAGCTTCTGGGCGAGGGTGGTGACCGCGGTGCCGTCGAGGGCGTCGACGGCGTGCAGCTCGGCGACCTCGGCGATGCCTGCGTTGCCAGGAGCGCAGTGCAGGGCGGAGACGGCGGGGTCGAGGGACAGAGAGCGGCACAGGGCGTGTTCGCGGGCGCCGCCGCCGATGACGAGGACCTTCACGCCCGTCAGCCTATCCGTCCGGGCGGTGTGCTCTTGTACGGGCTTCCCAACGGGGAGCGGACCGTGGTTTGTGGGTTTCTCCAGGGCGGGGTGCGCCACTACTCGTTGATGAATTCCTCGACCACGGTCGCGCCCAGTTCGCGGACGAACAGGTCCTGTCCGGACAGCGCGTTCTCGTCGAGGTCCGGGTCGTCGTCCTCCGGGACGTCGTCCTCGGCGGAGACCGGCTGACGGGCGGGGGCGGGCGCCGGGGCCGGCGCGGGGGCGGGGGCGGGCGTCGGGGCGGATGCCGCCGCGGGAGGCGCGGGTGCCGGGGTCGGAGCCGGAGCCGGGGCCGGGGCCGGGGGCGGGGTGTAGCCGCCGCCGTAGCCGCCGGGCGCGGGCGGTGCCGGGGGGCCGCCCCCGGCGTCGACCACCGCGTCGACCTTCCACTGCACGCCGAACTGCTCGGTCAGGGCCGCCTTCAGTACGTCCTCGCTGCCGCTGCTCACGAAGTTGTCCCGGGCGCCCGCGTTCACGAAACCGAGCTGGAGGGTCGTGCCGTCGAAGCCCGTCACCTGCGCGTTCTGACTGAGCAGGATCCAGGTGAAGCGGCGCTTGTTCTTGACCGCCTCCAGGATGTTCGGCCAGAGCATGCGGGGGTCCGGGCCGCCGGCGGGCGCCGCGGCCGGAGCCGGGGCGGCGGGAGCGGGCTGCGACGGGGCCGGGGCGGTGGGCGCGGGGGCCGCCGCCGGGGCGGGCGGCTGGCCGGAACCGGCGGCCGCGGCGGTGGGCCAGCCGCCGGGCCGGCGCCCGCCGCCTCCGCCGCCCGCGGGGGCGGCGGTGGGCCAGGCGCCGGGGGCCGCGGCGGGGGGTGCGGCAGCGGGGGGTGCGGCGGCCGGGGGTGCGACCGGGGCGGGCGGGGCCGGTGGTGCGGCTTCCGGGGTCGGGGCGGGTGCGGGGGCCGCGGGTGCGGGAGCCGGGGCCGGGGCGTCGGGAGCGGTGCCGCGCACTGCCGCACGGGCCGCCGCCGGTCCGCCGCCGGGCGGGACCGGGGCCACGGGTGCGGACGGTGCGGGCGGTGCGGGCGGCATGGGCGCGTGGGCATCGGGCCCGGGAACGTAGGCCATCGCGGGACCGGGGCCCTGACCGCCCGGGGTGAAGACGCCGCCGCGCTCGATGCGGTCGAGGCGGGCCATCACGGAACGCGCGTCGTCGTACGCGGCGGGCAGCAGCACGCGCGCGCAGATCAGCTCGAGCTGGAGCCGCGGCGCGTTGGCCCCGCGCATCTCGGTCAGGCCTTCGTTGACGAGGTCGGCGGCGCGGCTGAGCTCGGCGGCGCCGAACGTGCTCGCCTGCGCCTGCATCCGCTCGACGACATCGGCGGGGGCGTCGATGAGCCCCTTCTCCGCCGCGTCCGGAACCGCGGCCAGGATCACCAGGTCCCGCAGCCGCTCCAGCAGGTCGGCGACGAACCGACGCGGGTCGTTGCCCCCCTCGATGACCCGCTCCACGACCTCGAAGGCGGCGGCCCCGTCGCCGGTGGCGAAGGCCTCGGTCATGGAGTCCAGCAGCGAACCGTCCGTGTATCCGAGCAGCCCCGTCGCCATGGCGTACGTCACACCGTCCTCGGCGGCGCCCGCGAGGAGCTGGTCCATGACGGACATGGAGTCACGCACGGAGCCCGCGCCGGCCCGCACGACGAGCGGCAGCACCCCGTCCTCGACGGGGATCTCCTCCTTGCCGCACACCTCGCCCAGGTAGTCGCGCAGGGTGCCCGGCGGCACGAGCCGGAACGGATAGTGATGCGTACGCGACCGGATCGTCCCGATGACCTTCTCGGGCTCGGTGGTCGCGAAGATGAACTTGAGGTGCTCCGGCGGTTCCTCGACGACCTTCAGCAGCGCGTTGAACCCCGCCGGCGTGACCATGTGGGCCTCGTCGATGATGTAGATCTTGTACCGGCTGCTCGCCGGGCCGAAGAAGGCCTTCTCCCGCAGATCACGGGCGTCGTCCACACCACCGTGCGAAGCGGCGTCGATCTCGATGACGTCGATCGAACCCGGCCCGTTGCGCGCGAGGTCCAGGCAGGACTGACAGGTGCCGCACGGCGTCGGCGTGGGGCCCTGCTCGCAGTTCAGACAACGGGCGAGGATGCGCGCGCTGGTCGTCTTGCCGCAGCCGCGCGGACCACTGAACAGGTACGCGTGATTGACCCGGTTGTTCCGCAGCGCCTGCTGCAACGGGTCGGTTACATGCTCCTGCCCGATGACCTCGGCGAACGACTCCGGGCGATAACGGCGGTACAGCGCGAGAGACGACACATGTACGAGGTTATAGGCGCCCACTGACAACCGGCCCCGACCGCCCCGGGAACGCAGACGCCCCCCACGCACCCGCCAGAGCCAACCTACCCTTGCTGCCTTCCGGCCCTGGGGGAGTTCAGTCAGATAGCGCCACGTGAGGGGCTGCGCCCAGAGTACATGCTCCGGCCGGGTGGCAGCGACGGGTCCGGACGACGGAGGGGGCGACGGGAGGGCGACGGGGGCGACCGGCGGGAACGGGTTCGCGAGCACTCCTCAACGTCTTGTATTGTTTGCCGCGGAGGATTCGCCTAGAGGCCTAGGGCGCACGCTTGGAAAGCGTGTTGGGGGCAACCCCTCACGAGTTCGAATCTCGTATCCTCCGCCAGTGCCTCACCGGGCACGATGTCGAAGGGCCCCGCTGCTAGCAGCGGGGCCCTTCGACGTTCTCCGTCTCAGTTGTCGTCTCAGTTGAGTTCTGAGGCCGCCGGGGACGGCTCCCAAAGCGCGTCTCCCACTTGCTGCGCGACCTTCCGCAGCATCGGCCCCGTGATGTGCATGTACCGAGCGCGCATCCGGGCCGCTCCCCCGGGCTCCCAACCCATGATCGCGTCGACCACAACGTCCGGGACACCGAGAAGCAGGAGCACGGTCGCAGCGGTGTGACGTGCGTCGCGAAGTCGGCCGTCCCGTACGCCCGCGTCCCGAAGGAGCCGCTTCCAGAGGTGATAGTCGGTGTTGGGGCTCAGCGGCCCACCGGCAGGAGACGCGAAGACGTATCCCTTCTCCTCCGAGTCGGATCCGGCGATGGTCCTCTCCCGGTCACCTTTGGCTGGGCAGATTGGATCACGCCTTAGCTCCGTGCCCCATCCGTGCCCGATAGACCGGGAACTCACGGGGAACCACGGTTACGAGCGGGCAGCACTCAGGACGAAGGCCCCGACGAGTGTTCTTGGTCAGGGGCCTTCAACCACTGCGGTGGGTGTGGGATTTGAACCCACGGTGACTCTCGCCACGACGGTTCTCAAGACTGCTCGGAGGCTGAGTCAGCCTGATGAGCACCGCAGTGCACGCGACCCAGTGCCGCGCCTAGGATCCCCGCTATGGACAGCGCAGAGCACCCCTTCGACTGGCTTCAGCGGTGGTACACCGAGCAGTGCGACGGAGACTGGGAGCACTCATGGGGTGTCAAGATCGGCCCGCTAGACAATCCTGGGTGGACGATTGAGATCGACCTTGAGGAGACCTCGCTCGAACGCAAGAGGTACGCGGCAGAGCGCATCAGGCGAAGCGACACTGACTGGATCTTCACCCATGTCCAGGCGCTACGTTTCACAGCCTCATGCGGACCGGGCAACCTCACCGAGGTACTTGCCATCTTCCGCAAGTGGGCCGAGGGCGCATAGCTGTACAGCAGCGAAGTACCGCAACTGCAGCAACCGATCATGTTCGCCTGTGGCCCACAAGAGCCGCGCGACGGCCGGAATGAACGCTGCTGACCGCTCTGCATAGAGCTACGGATCAGAAGGCATAACCTGTTGAGTGGTGAGGTCGTCCGCACGGTAAAGGCCGGGACCCGGGGTGCGACAAGGCTCGGCTGCCTCACTGCTCAAGCCCGTGCCAGATCCGTGCCAGGTTGGCCGGGGAGCCACGGGGAACGCCGGGCAACGGAGCGTCAGCGACGAGGGCAGAGTAAGCCGCTCCCCCGCAGGTCAGACGCCTAACTCCCCCTGAATCACCCGAGCTTCCCAAGCTCAGAGCGTTCTCTGACAGATCAACCGCTGCCGTCTTGAGGGCCAAACCAGCCGCTCACGCATCCTGCCCGGGGGCTGCTCCTGACGTTGGCAGTGGAGCCCTTGGATGAGCGGTTCCTGGAACTCACGATCCAGGACGACACGTGGATCAACGAACTACCCCCACCGTCGAAGCCAGGCGCCGCGACGTCCCAGATCCACGACTGGTGGTGGCACCGGCGCCCTGACCCGCTCCCCTGGTAGACGCCCTGCCGGCGGGGCCAGAGGCAGGCGCAGGCCCCGCTGCGAACAGCGGGGCCCTTCGACGTCGGGCGTATCCGTTCGGGTCAGCGGCGGCGCAGTCGGTGGCGGTTGGCTGTGGGTGGGTGCTCGGGCCAGTGCAGGAGCAGCACGGACAGCACGAGGGGGGTCACGGTCAGGATCGTGAACGTCACCGGTGTACTCCCTCGGTGGTGGGCCGGCCGGCGCAGCGGGCGGCTTCCATGAGCCGCTGGACCGCGGGTGAGCTGGTGCGCAGGTGGAGACTCCGCCCGTGGCGGCTCCAGCGGTCGAGGACGTTCAGCAGGGCGGAATCGGCGAAGGTGACCCGCCGTACGTCGAGGCTGAGGTGCCGGTAGCCGTGGACGGCTCCCGCGGCCAGGACCGTCCGGAGCGGTCTCGCGCTGTGGTGGTCGATCTCGCCCTGGAGCTCGATCCACAGCGCGGGCCCCGCGGTGGTGCAGGAACGGATGATTATGTCGCCGGGCGTACTGGTGCCCGCCTCCTTCATGCTCTCGGCGTCGCTGCCGACGGCGAGGGAGGCAGAGGCGGAGGTGGACAGTATGAGAGGGGTGCTTTCGGGACTCACGCCGTGATCAACCCGCGAGCCGGGGCACAGGATGCGGCGGATCACCCGGCTGTGCGCACGGGCCCCTCGGCAGGGGGAAAGCATTCAGTCCAGCGGGTGGAGTCCGGCATGGGATCCGTCACAACGGTGGCAGCCGGCTCCCGGGTCCGGATGCGCCGTCATGCCTCCGGCGGGGTCGAACCGGTCTCCGGATTCTTCAGTGCGGCCAGGACCTGCCGTTGCCTCCGGCGGAGCGGGGGGATGTGGACCGGGTCGTGTCCCGGGTGCGGGGTGCGCTCGGGGCGGCTGTGTTCGGCGAGCTCTTCCTTGAGGGGGCCCTGCTGGATCCTGACGCCGCGCTCGAGCGTGCCGTCCCGGGGCTCCGCTCCTCGATCGCCGGGGGGGGCTCCACCGGAGGGGCTCCATAGGGGTAACCCCACCCTCAAGACACCGAGTTCCCCCATGTCCCGGCCCGGCGCCGGGCGCGACGCTTGAGGCATGACCTCGACGACGACGCTCCCCTACGCGGACACCCACCGCACCGCCTCGGCCGCCGCCCCCGCCCCCGCCTTCTGGCGCGGCCCCTTCGCCCGCTCCACCTACCGCGAGATCGGCCACACGCTCACGTCGCTGCCCGTGGCGGTCGCCGGGTTCGCTTTCGCCGTGACGATGTTCGCCCTGGGCGCGGGCACGCTCGTCGTCTGGATCGGGCTGCCGGTGTACGCGGCCATGCTGGGCGGCGCCCGTGCGCTCGGTGCCGCCGAACGCGGCCGGGCCCGCGCCCTCCTCGGCCTGGACGTGCAGGCCCCGGACGCGCCCGCGCCGGGGCTGCGCGGGCGGCTCGCGGACGCCGCCGGGTGGAAGGCCCTGCTGTTCCACACGGTGATGTTCCCGTGGCGGGTGCTGTCCTTCACCCTGTCCGTGACGTTCCTGGTCACCGGCTGGGTGGTCGCGCTGTTCCCGGCGTACTCCTGGGTGTTCCACCGCTACCTGGACTGGCCCGGCTACCGCGTCTACGACTTCACGACCGACGCGGGCGCGCACCACGCGTACTACATCGAGTCGCCCGCCCAGATCGCCGCGGTCTCCGCGATCGGGTTCGTCCTCGTCTTCCTCACGCCGCTGCTGGTGCGCGGCCTGACGAACGTGGACCGCGCCGCGATCCGCTCACTGCTCTCGAAGTGAACCGCGCCGCGTGAGCACCGGCCGCAGCGCGTCCAGCACAGTCGCGTCGTCGACGGTCGACGGCACCGGTTCGTCGAGCCCGTCGGCGATGCCGCGCATGGTCCTGCGCAGGATCTTCCCGGACCGCGTCTTCGGCAGCGCGGCGACGACCGCGACGTCCTTGAGCGAGGCGACGGCCCCGATCCGGTCCCGTACGAGCTGGACGAGTTCGGCCTCGACGACGCCGGGGTCCGCGTCGACGCCCGCCTTCAACACCACCAGCCCGCGCGGCACTTGGCCCTTGAGCGGGTCCGCGACCCCGATGACGGCGCATTCGGCGACCGCGGGGTGGGCGGCGAGCACCTCCTCCATGCTGCCGGTGGACAGCCGGTGCCCCGCGACGTTGATGACGTCGTCGGTCCGGCCCATCACGAAGACGTAGCCGTCCTCGTCGATGTGCCCGCCGTCGCCGGTCAGATAGAACCCGTCGTACGCGGACAGGTACGAGGCCACGAACCGCTCGTCGTCGTTCCACAGGGTCGGCAGCGCCCCGGGCGGCATCGGCAGTCGCACCACGATCGCCCCGTCCTCCCCCGCGGCCACTTCCTTCCCGGCCGCGTCGAGGACCCGCACGTCCCAGCCGGGCAGCGGCCAGGTCGGAGAACCCGGCTTGGCGGGGGCCGCCTCGATCCCCACCGGGTTCGCGACGATCGGCCAGCCGGTCTCGGTCTGCCACCAGTGGTCGACGACGGGGATCCGCAGCAGCTCGCCCGCCCAGTGGTACGTCTCCGGGTCCAGCCGCTCCCCGGCGAGGAAGAGATACTTCAGGCCGCTCAGGTCGTGGCCCCGCGCCAGCTCCCCCTCCGGATCGACCTTCTTGATCGCGCGGAACGCGGTCGGCGCCGTGAACAGCGTCTTCACCCCGTACTCGGCGGCCACCCGCCAGAACTGGCCCGCGTCGGGCGTCCCGACCGGCTTCCCCTCGTACAGCACGGTCGTCGCACCGGCCAGCAGCGGCCCGTACACGATGTACGAGTGGCCGACGACCCAGCCCACGTCGGACGCGGTGAACATCACCTCGCCGGGGCCGACGTCGTACACGGCCTCCATGGTCCAGCGCAGCGCGACGGCATAGCCGCCGCAGTCACGGACAACTCC
Source organism: Streptomyces sp. cg35 (assembly GCF_050410835.1). Lineage (NCBI taxonomy): Bacteria > Bacillati > Actinomycetota > Actinomycetes > Kitasatosporales > Streptomycetaceae > Streptomyces > Streptomyces sp. cg35. Next base: position 4,668,153 of record NZ_CP191268.1, on the reverse strand, counting down.
CTTGGGTTTCCCGGTCGTTCCGGACGTGTACAGGATGTAGAGCGGGTCGGTGGCGGCCACCGGCACGGGCGCCGCCGGGCTCGCCGTGCGCACGGCCTCCCGCCAGTCCACGTCCCGCTCGCCCAACTCGGCCGGCGCCTCGGGCCGTTGCAGGATCACGCACGCGTCGGGCTTGTGCCCGGCCAGGCCGACGGCCCGGTCCAGCAGCGGCTTGTACTCCACGACGCGCGCGCCCTCGATGCCGCAGGACGCCGAGACGACGACCTTCGGCGCGGCGTCGTCGATCCGCACGGCCAGCTCGTGCGCGGCGAACCCGCCGAACACCACGGAGTGCACCGCCCCGATCCGCGCGCAGGCCAGCATCGCGACGACCGCCTCCGGCACCATCGGCATATAGACGACGACCCGGTCCCCGCGCCCCACCCCGAGCCCCGCGAGCACCCCGGCGAAGGCGGCGACCTCACCGGTCAGCTCCTCGTACGTGTACGTGCGGCGCGTGCCGGTCACGGGCGAGTCGTACACCAGCGCGGCCTGCGCCCCGCGTCCCGCGGCGACGTGCCGGTCCAGCGCGTTGTGGCACACGTTCAGCTCGCCGTCCGGGAACCAGCGGTAGAAGGGCGCCCCCGAGGAGTCGAGCGCCCGGGCGGGCGCCACGTCCCAGTCGATCCCGCCGGCGGCGGCGAGCCAGAACCCCTCGGGGTCCTCGGTGCTCGCGCGGAAGACTTCGTCGTACGTCGCCATCGGCCGTACTCCCCTCGGTAGAGACGGGAACACGATCCGGTCAGGCCGTCACCGCAGTCAACAGCACCACCGCGTCCGTCAGTGCCGTGAGCCCGTGCCGTTCCTGCGGGATCGCGCGGATCTCGCCCTGGGCGAGGGTGACGTCGCCGGAGACCGCGGTGAGGCGGACGCGGCCGCGCAGGACCTGGAGGGTCGCGGCCGGCGGGGCGTTGTGCTCCTCCAGGGCGCTGCCCTCCGTCAGCGCGATGACGCTCTGGCGCAGCGGGTCCTCGCGGATGAGGAGTTCGGCGCTGCGGCCGTGGGCGGCGTCATGGGCGGCGGAGAGGTGCTCGTCGGCGAGGGAGGTGAGGTCGTACGTCGTCGTCATGCGCCCAGCGTGGCCCGGCCGCCCGCCGGGCGCGACGCGGCGTCAGCCGATCGGTTCACGGTGTTCGGGCCCGGCGTCCTCGGGCCTGACGCCCGGGCAGCTGCGGCCCACGAAGTCCGCGAAGGTCCTGGCCAGCGGGGACAGCGCGGACCAGCGGCGGACCGCCCAGCCGACCTGGAGGGGCGGCAGGCAGGGGACCGGGAGCAGGGTCAGGCCGGGCGAGGGAGCTCCGCCGGGGCGGCGCAGGCCCGGCAGGTCGGGGACGACGGCGTGGCCGAGGCCCAGTTCGGCGAGGTGCACGGCGGTGTCCCAGTCGGCGATGCCGGTGCCGGAGGCGGGCCCCTTCGTGAGGCCCAGCTCGGCGAACCGCTCGTCGAGATGGGCGCGGGACGTGGAGTGCTCGGGCGGCAGGATCAGCTGGGCCGAGGCCCTCAGGTCCTCGGGCCCGGCCGAGGATCCGGCGGCCAGGGGGTCGTCGTCGCGCACCGCCAGGACCCAGGGCAGCTCGACCACCGGGCGCAGCTCGATGCCGCGCTCGGGGGCGCCCATCGTGATCCAGGCCAGGTCGAGGTCGTGCGCGGCGAGCGCCTCGAAGCAGCTGCGGCTGGAGCTGACCGTCTGGAACTCCAGGCTGACCTGCGGGTGGGCGCGCCGGAAGTCGACGATCGCCGCCGCCATGAAGTGCCGCACCGAGGTGGCGCCGGTCGTCACCCGGACCGAGCCGCTCTCGCCGCGTGCCAGGTCGCCGAGGCGGCGCAGTGCCTGGTCGAGGGCGCCGATGCCGTCGGCCGCGGCGGCGCGCAGGATGCGGCCCGCGGGGGTGGGCACGACGCCGCGCGCGTGCCGTTCGAGCAGGCCGAGACCGACCTCTTTCTCCAAACGCTTGACGTGCTGGCTCACCGCGGACTGCGTACAGGACAGCTCACGTGCGACGGCGCTGAGGCTGCCCGCGCGGCAGACGGCGACGAAGACGCGGAGGTCGTCGAGGGTCACGCGGGCCAAGCTACAGCTTGGGTATGTGCAAGAAAACCCGAGGATTGACTTGGGTGGGGGATCCGAGCACGATCATCGATGGGACGGCCCAGGGCGGCAACCCGTCGTGGAGGTCGCGAACTTCCGGCGGGTGCCGACCCGTTGAGCGCGGGGAGAGACGGTCTGTGGACGTAGGGGAAGCGGTGGCGATCGGTGCCGCCGGGGTCGCCGCGGGCGGGATGAACGCGGTGGTCGGCTCCGGCACCCTGATCACGTTCCCGACGCTGCTCGCCTTCGGCTACCCGCCGGTCCTCGCGAACGTCTCCAACAACGTGGGCCTGGTGCCGGGCGTGCTCAGCGCCGCGTACGGCTACCGCCGCGAACTGCGCGGCCAGCGGCGGCGGTTGATCAGGTTCGGCGCCGCCTCGCTGCTCGGCGGGCTCGCGGGCGCGCTGCTCCTGCTGCGGCTGCCGGACGCCGCGTTCCGCGCCGTCGTGCCGGTGCTGATCCTCACCGCGTGCGTACTGGTCGTGCTCCAGCCCCGCCTGAACCGCTGGATGAAGAACCGGCCCGGCGCCGGCTCGCGCACCGACGGCGGCGTCCCCATGTGGCTCGGCGTCCTCGGCACCGGTGTCTACGGCGGCTACTTCGGCGCGGCCCAGGGCGTGCTGCTCATGGGCATGTTCGGCGCGGTGCTCCGCGACGACCTGCAGCGCCTGAACGCCGCGAAGAACGTCCTCGCGTCCCTGGTCAACGGCATCGCCGCGGTCGTCTTCATCGCCGTCGCCGACATCGACTGGACGGTGGCGGCACTGATCGCGGCGGGCTCCACCGCGGGCGGCCTGCTCGGCGCCCGGCTCGGCCGGCGGCTGCCGCCGGCCGTGATGCGGGGCGTCATCGTCACGGTCGGCGTCACGGCGTCGGTCCTGCTGATCGCCCGCTCGTGACGCCGCCCCGCGCGCACCCGTGAACTACCGGCTGTAGACGGCGAGTTGCGCGCGTTTCTTCGGCAACTGCACCTCGGGCAGGTCGATCTCCGGCAGCACGATCTCCCCGACGAGCTCGAACCCGCTGCGGGCGAACAGCGCGACGGCCTTGTCGTTGCGGGCGTCCGGCTCGACGACGATCCGCTTCCGGCCGAGCTCGTCGAGCGCGTACGAGACGAGCACGCCCACCAGCGCCCCGGTGAACCCGCGCCGGGCGCCCGCCGCCCCGGCCGGGCCGACCAGCAGGTGGGCGCCGATGTCGCCGTCCCGCACCTCGTAGCACTCGCTGACCCGGTCGGCCTCGGGCTCGTAGGTCTGGAAGAGCGCGACGGGCGTGCCGTCGAGCCGGACGAGATAGGCGTGGTGCGTGTCCAGGGAGTCGAGGTGCGCGTATATCTCGCGCACGTCGTCCCGGCCGAGGCCCGTCATCCCCCAGAACCGGGCCCGCTCCTCGCTGACCCACGCGTACAGGACGTCGATGTCGGCGCCGGCGGGGTCGAGGCGCGTGAGCCGGAAAGTGCCGAACCCGTCGACGCTCCGCTCGTACACAGGGGACAGGCCGGGGGTCGCTTCGGTCACGTCGGGCTCCTTGGTGAGGCGGTCGAAGTCGGTGACGACAGGGGCGAGTTCACCGCGCAGCCACAGCGGCAGCTGGTCCCGGTGGTGGGCGGATCCCGGTGTCCCGGACGCACCGAGCGGCACGATCCAGCGGCTGTCGTCGCGCCGCGCGAGATCCCATACGTAGCGGGCGGCCGGGCCGCGCGCGCTGAGGTCGGTCACTCCGGGCACGCTCGACGTGGACAGCACGCAGTCGTGGTCGCCGTCGAGGCCGGGCCGGTCGGCGTCGGGGTCGGGCAGCGCCTGCCAGGGCGCGAGCCGGTGCCGCTCGCCCCAGGTGCCCTCGGCGGCGCCCGCGGCCTCCTCGACCGCCGCGCGGACGGCGTCGAGCCTGTCCCCGTCCGGTATCCGAGGAGACGTCAGCAGGTTCTCCAGGCCGTACGCGATCCGCGGCACGAGCGCGAGCCACGGCCGGAACACCTCCGGGTAGGCGGGGGCGAGGTCCGTGAGCGGCGCGAACAGTTCGTGCCGGGCGAGCCGCCGTACGACTGCGGAACGCACCCGCGCGTACGCGGCCGCCCGCACACTGCCCGCGGCCATCCGCCGGTCCCAGGTCAGCAGCCGCTCACGCAGCGCGGCCGCCGCCGGGGTCAGCCCGTCGAGCCGCTCGACGAGCGCCAGCAGAGGCGCCGCGGAGGCGAGTTCGGTGTCGGTGTGCACGGCGCTCATGTCGTCGGGCCGCCAGTCCGCGCGCTCCCCGAGCAGTTCACGGATGCGGCGGGCCCGGTGCGGCGGCGCGAACTCGACGCCGAGCGGCGCGGCGAGGGACCGCTCGTTGGCCATGACGGCGACCCCGTCGACGTCGGCGCGCGGCAGGGGCGTGTACGTGCCGCGCCAGGCGTACCGCTCCTCCCAGGCGGGCACCACGCGCAGCATGTTCTCCGGGTCGCGCACGGGCACGGTGCCGGCGACGCGGTGCAGCAGCCCGCCCGCGGTGTCGGCGGCGAGCACCACGTTGACCGGCTCGGCCCAGCGGTCGAAGGCCCGGTCGACATCGGCGACGGTGCGGGCCCGCAGCAGCGCGGGCAGCGCGCCGAATCCCAGGTCGGCGCGGACGCGTGCGGGCTGGCGCAGACTGATGCCCTCGCCCTCGTCGGGGCCGCCGATCACGACGACCCCGCGCTCGGTCTCGACGACCTCGACACCGTCCGAGCCGTCCGAGCCGTCCGAGCCGTCCGAGCCGTCCCTGCCGCCCACGCCTTCCTCGACGTGCGCGTGGGCCGCCCGCCAGCCGTCCGGCCCGAACGCCTCGACGCCGCCGTCCGCGGTCCGGCGCAGCCGCTCCCGGTACAGGTCCTGGTAGTCGGCCATGGCGTTGGTGATGGCCCAGGCGACGCCGCCCGCGTGCCCGAAGTGCCCGATGCCGGGCACGCCCGGCACGGCGAGCCCGACGACGTCGAACTCCGGGCAGGAGAGACGGATCTGCTGGTACACGCCCGGGTCCTCGATGAACCGGTGCGGGTCCCCGGCGATCAGCGTCCCCCCGGCGGCGGCGCGCGCCCCGTCGACCAGCCAGCCGTTGCTCCCCGTGGTCCCGGGCCCGTCGGTGGCGAACAGCCCGACGGCGTCCGCCCCGAGCCGCCGCACGACCTCGTCCCGCCACAGCTTCGCCGGGAACCCGGCGAACAGCACATGCGTCGACAGCCACACCCCGAGCGGTATCCATCCCTCCCAGCGCCCCGGCTCGACCCCGGCCCGCCCGAACTCCGGCGCGCTCCGCCCCCGCTGCGCGAGCCCCCGGTTGACCCCGTCGACGTAGGCGTCCACCCACGCCCGGGTCTCCGCGTCCAGGGCCTCGTAGCAGCGGCGCGCGGTGTCCGCGAGCCGCGCCCGCCGGGCGAACCGGTCCCAGCCGAGCTCGCCCGCCCCGAGCGCCCCGGCGGACGTGCCGAGCAGCCGGTGCCGCTCGACCTCGATCTGCCAGGCGCGGTCGGCGGCGGTCACCCGGCCCTGCGCGTACGCGAGCGACAGCGCGTCGCCCGCGCGCAGGTGCGGTATCCCCCACATGTCACGGAAGACCTCGAAGCGCACGCTTCCCCCACCCCACCTTCACGATTTATTAGGCGAGCCTAACCTAATCTTTCGCACGGATGGACCGACTAGCACCCCGGACCTCCGGGCGCGATCATCGACGTATGAGCCGTATGGACGTCACCCTCCACCTCGCCCAGGACCCCGCCGCCGACGAACTGCTCGGCCGCAGCCCGCTCGCCGCGCTCGTGGGGATGCTGCTCGACCAGCAGGTGCCCATGGAGTGGGCGTTCGCCGGCCCGCGCACGATCGCCGACCGCCTCGGCTCCGACGACCTCGACGCGCACGAGATCGCCGCCCACGACCCCGAGGCCTTCGCGGCGCTGCTCTCCGCCAAGCCGGCCGTGCACCGCTACCCCGGTTCGATGGCGAAGCGCGTCCAGCAGCTGTGCCAGTACCTGGTCGAGCACTACGACGGCGACGCGAGCGCCGTCTGGGAGGGCGTCGGCACCGGCAAGGAGCTCCTGAAGCGCCTGAACGACCTGCCCGGCTTCGGCAAGCAGAAGGCCCAGATCTTCCTCGCCCTGCTCGGCAAGCAGCTCGGCGTGCGGCCCACGGGCTGGCGCGAGGCGGCGGGCCCCTACGGCGAGGCGAAGTCGTACCGCTCGGTCGCCGACATCACCGGGCCCGAGTCCCTCACCAAGGTCCGCGCGTACAAGCAGGAGATGAAGGCGGCGGCGAAAGCGGCCAAGACGGCGTAGACCGCGTCAGCACACCGGCCGTTCCGTAGCCCAAGAGAGCGGATCTGGCGGCCCGGAGAGCAGGTCACGGGCGTGTCCGGGGGACAAGACCTTGCATGAGCGCCGCCACGTCCACCGCAGCCCCGGGCCTCCGTGCCCGGAGCTGGGCCCGTGCGCTCGTCCTGGTGCTCGCCCTGCTGCTCGCCCCGCTGGCCGCGGCGCCCACGGAGGCCTCGGCCCCGCCCCCGGCCGCCGCGTCGTCCTGCGAACCGGGCGAGCTCCAGCAGGAAGCCCCCGAGGCGGCCCTGCGCCTGCCGACCGGCCATCCCACGCGGCTGCCCACGACCCCGCGCCCGCGTCTCCTCCGGGCGCCCGCCCCCGGCCCCGTCCCGGCCGACCCTCCCGCACGCCCGTCCCACCGCGCCCTGCGCACCGTCGTCCTGCGCTGCTGACGGACCCGGCTCCGGCCCGGCCCCGCCATGTACCGACGCACGACTTCGGAAGGACACCCCCTCATGCCCAAGGACCCGTACGCCCTGCTGCGCGCCCTGCTGCGCGCGGAAGCCGCCCGTGACAGCCGGGCGGACAAGACCCGGCGGCGCCCGGACGACCGCAGCCTCCGGACGTCCCCGGCCCCGCAGGAGAAGGACAGCCGCTGACAGCCGCTGACGGATACAGCAGGCGGCGGGCCGGCGGACCTCTCGATCCGCCGGCCCGCCGCCTGCCGGTGCGGGTCGCCCTCGGGGCTCAGCGTCTGCGCGTCCCGAAGATCGACCGGGAGATCTCGCGCCCGAGCTGCGTCCCCACGGACCGGGCCAGCGACTTGAAGATCCCGCTTCCGACCACCTGGTCGACCATGGACGCGTCGTGCGCGGGCTTGCCCCGCGCGGCCGCCTTCGCGGCCTTCTCCGCCTCCGCGGCCTCCGCCTCCGCCTGCTTGCGCGCCGCGGTCTCCGCCTCCTGCGCGGTCAGCCGCTCGTACGCCGACTCACGGTCCACGGCGTCGGCGTACCGCGAGTACAGCAGCGATCCCTTCACGGCGGCGTCCAGCGCCCCCGCCTCCACCGGCCCCATCAGCGACTCGGGCGCCCGCAGCCGGGTCGCCGCCACCGGGGTCGGCGCGCCCTTCTCGCTCAGCACGGTGATCACGGCCTCGCCGGTACCGAGCGAGGTGAGCAGCTCCTCCAGGTCGTACGAGGAGTGGGGGAAGGTCTTGACGGTCGCCTTCAGCGCTTTCTGGTCGTCGGGCGTGAAGGCGCGCAGCGCGTGCTGCACCCGGTTGCCGAGCTGGGCGAGCACGTCGGAGGGCACGTCCTTCGGCGTCTGCGTCACGAAGAAGACGCCGACGCCCTTGGACCGGATCAGCCGCACGGTCTGCGTGATGGCCTCGAGGAACGCCTTGGACGCCCCGTTGAACAGCAGGTGCGCCTCGTCGAAGAAGAAGACGAGCTTCGGCTTCTCGACGTCCCCGACCTCCGGCAGCCGCTGGAACAGATCGGCCAGCAGCCACATCAGGAACGTCGAGAACAGCTGCGGCTTGTCCTGCACCCCGGGCAGTTCCAGTACGGAGACGAGGCCCCGCCCGTCCGGCGCCGTGCGCAGCAGCTCGCTCGTGTCGAACTCGGGCTCCCCGAAGAAGTCGCTCATGCCCTGCGCCTCGAAGGCGGTCAGCGCGCGCAGGATGACCCCGGCGGTGACGGTCGACAGCCCGCCGATCTCCTTCAGCTCGGGCTTGCCCTCGTCGGACGTCAGGAAGGTGACGACGGCCCGCAGGTCCTTGAGGTCGACGAGCTCCAGGCCCTTCTGGTCCGCGTAGTGGAAGATCAGGCCGAGGGACTGCTCCTGGGTCTGGTTGAGCTGGAGCACCTTCGACAGCAGCACCGGGCCGAAGCTGGTGATGGTGGCCCGCAGCGGAATGCCGGAGCCGATCCCGCCCAGCGCGTAGAACTCGCAGGGGAAGCCGGTCGCCGTCCACTCCTGGCCGACCTGCCCGGCGCGCTCGCGCACCTTCTCGCCGTCCTCGCCGGGCGCGGAGATCCCCGACACGTCGCCCTTGACGTCGGCGAGGAAGACCGGCACGCCCTGGGCGGCCAGCTGTTCCGCGATGAGCTGCAGGGTCTTGGTCTTGCCGGTGCCGGTGGCGCCGGCCACCAGGCCGTGCCGGTTCAGCATGGGCAGCGGGATGCGGATCTGGGCGTCGGGGTGGCACGCGCCGTCCCAGAGCAGCGCGCCCAGGTCGAGCGCGGGCCCCGTGAAGGCGTACCCGGCGGCGATCTCCAGGGCCTCGGCGGGCAGCGCGGCGCCGCCGGTCACGGTCTCGGGGTGCGCGTCGGCGTCCCCAGAAGGGGCCGTCGGGGCTGCCAGGGTCTCCGAGGCCTGTGGGGTCTGTGGGGCGTCGGGCGCGGGCGTCGCCGCGGGAGCGACGGGCGGCACGAACCGGCCGCGTGCCCGTGCGCCGGCCCCCGCCGCCGCGGGCGCGCCCGCGCCCGTCAACGCGGCGCCCGGCTCTCCCCCGGACGAGCCCGCCGCACTCTCCGACCCGGCCGCCATCGGCTCGCTCTCACTCATTTCAGGCCCCTGTCCCCGGCTTGAGTGTTCCCATTTCACCCCACTTCAGGGCGTTATTTCCCAGAGTCGCACTCCGTCTCCATGGCTGCGCCCGGAGAGCCTCGCCCGGTAGGCTTTCCGTGTGATCTTCAAGCGCATCGGAAACGGCCGGCCGTACCCCGACCACGGCCGGGAAAGCACCCGGCAGTGGGCGGACGTCGCGCCGCGCCCGGTCCGCCTCGATCAGCTGGTGACGACCAAGGGCCAGCTCGATCTGGAGACCCTGCTCGCCGAGGACTCCACGTTCTACGGCGACCTCTTCGCGCACGTCGTGAAGTGGCAGGGCGACCTGTACCTGGAGGACGGCCTGCACCGCGCCGTCCGCGCCGCGCTCCAGCAGCGCCAGGTGCTGCACGCCCGCGTACTCGAACTGGGCTGACGGCCCGCCAAGTCCGCATTGGCCCTTTTGGGTTGGACTGGGCACCGGGCCGTGATCATTTAATAGGCATCGCCGCCGAGCGGCACTACGCTGCGCCCATGAGCATGCTCACTCCCCCCGGCATGGGCGGCAAGTACCGCATCACGGGGGACAAATACCCTCGTATGCGTCGTGGCCGCCCGCGCAGCAGGATCGTGCTCGCGGTCGTCGCGTCCGTCGCCGCGGTCGCCCTGATCGGCTGGGGAACGCTCCAGCTCGTCCACGTCTTCACCGGCGGCGGCAAGTCCACCGCCGCGGGCCCGGGCGCCGCGGACTGCGAGAAGCGGGCGAGCGCGTCGCCCACCGGCACGAAGCCCGCGGACGCGAAGAAGCTCCCCGCCCCCGCCCAGATCAAGGTGAACGTCCTCAACGCCACGCCTCGCGGCGGCCTGGCCAAGGAGACCGCCGCCGAGCTGAAGAAGCGCGGCTTCGCGATCGGGGACGTGGGCAACGCGACGAAGGCGTACGACAAGAAGGTCAAGGGGCCCGGGATACTGCTGGGCGCGAAGACGGCGACCGACGCGGCGCTGCCGGTGCTCGGCACGCAGCTGTCCGGCGCCGAGCAGAAGACGGACGCCCGCACGAAACCGGCCGAAGTCGACCTGATCATCGGCACCGGCTTCAAGGAGCTGACGGCCAAGCCGGCCGCGGACAAGGCCCTGGCGGCCCTGACCCACCCCAAGCCCGCGCCCTCCGCGTCGCCGAGCTGCGCGTAACCGCACACGACAAAGAGCCGCGGTCGCGTCCGCTCACCGGGTGAGCGGACGCGACCGCGGCTCTTGTGTGACGGGCGGAGCCGCTATTCGGCGGCGCCGTACATGCGGTCGCCGGCGTCGCCGAGGCCCGGCACGATGTACCCGTTCTCGTTCAGCCGCTCGTCGACCGACGCGGTCACCACGGTGACCGGCGTCCCCGCCAGCTCCCGCTCCATGATCTCGACGCCCTCCGGCGCGGCCAGCAGCACCACGGCCGTGACGTCGTCCGCGCCGCGCTTGATGAGCTCCTGGATCGCCGCGACGAGCGTGCCGCCCGTGGCGAGCATCGGGTCCAGGACGTAGACCTGGCGCCCGGAGAGGTCGTCCGGCATGCGCGTCGCGTACGTGGAGGCCTGCAGCGTCTCCTCGTTGCGGACCATGCCCAGGAAGCCCACCTCGGCGGTCGGCAGCAGGCGGACCATGCCGTCGAGCATGCCGAGGCCCGCGCGCAGGATCGGCACCACGAGCGGGCGCGGGTACGACAGCTTCACGCCGGTCGTCCGGGACACCGGGGTGTCGATGTCGACCTGCTCGGTGCGCACGTCCCGGGTCGCCTCGTACGCGAGCAGGGTGACCAGCTCGTCGGCCAGGCGCCGGAAGGTCGGGGAGTCGGTGCGCTGGTCGCGCAGTGTGGTGAGTTTGTGCGCCACAAGAGGGTGGTCGACGACGTGGATCCGCATGTCCTCAACAGTAACCGGGGCCCACGGCCACGGCTCCCCCGCGCAGTGGCATCAAGGGCCCCCACGGAGGGAAAGTGGAAAGAACTCGTCGACCGCGGGGGGACTGGGGTGGTGGTGTCGGGATGACCGACCAGAAGCGCCGAGAAGGGCCGGACCGGGGCCCCGAGCCCGGTGAGCCCATGGAGTCGGACGCCGAACGCAGGCGGCGCCGCGCCATGTTCCTGCGCGAACTGACCGAGGCGCGCGAGCTGCGCGACCGGGTCCAGCCGCGCCGCGCGCGGGCCGCGCGGATGCGCCAGCAGATGCGGATGCGCACCTTTCGCTGGTGACTCGGCGGTCCCGTACAGGTGACGCGCCTCACATCGGACACTCTCCCCGGAGACGCGACGCGAACACAGCGCGCGGAAGACCTCTCTTGAAGCCGTTCTTTCTGCCACGATTCCGAGTGGGCGGGGCTTGAACTGCACTCCCCGCCTCCAAGACTCCGCCGGGGGGACCCCCGACCGGCACCTGAGACCAGTGGGAGAGTCACGGTGTACTTCGCCGCACTGCTCGCGCGCACCGAAGACGGGTGGGAAGCGAGCGATACAGAGCTCGACGACGTGGAGACCCTGTCGGACCTGTCCGACCTGGCCCGCGAGGCGCTGGCCGAGGCCGGCGCCGAGGACGACACCGTCCTCGTCTTCATCGAACAAGAGGATGTGTGGTTCGGCGTCGTCCGCGTGGACGGCGAGGACGACCCTCGCATCTACATCTCGGACGCCGCGGCCGCCGCTCGCAGCAGCTACGGCGAGATCCTGCTCACCGACGAACTGCTCGGCAAGGATCCGGACGCCGACGACGATCTGGATTCCCTCGACCTGGACGGCACGGAGGACGGCGAATCGGAGGCACCGGACGACGACGAGGAGAGCGACGACGGCGCGGGCGCCGAGGCCGTGCCCGCCGGGCCGATCGGGGACACCGAGATCCTCGCCGACCTGGGCGTCCCGGAGAAGGAGCTGCTCGCTCTGGACGGTTCGGACGCGCTGAGCGAGATCGCGGACGCGCTGGGCGCCGCGGAGGTGCTCGAGACCGTGCGCTGAGCGGGCGGGGATAGATTCCTGGCCGTGACACCCACCGAGCCCGAACCCGATCCCGTACGAGACCCCTGGAAGCCGCCCATGCGGCAGGCCCTGGCCGAGGCCGGGCTCGCCGCGCGGGACGGCGACGTACCCGTCGGCGCCGTGCTCCTGGCGCCCGACGGGACGACCGTGCTGGCCACCGCGCACAACGAGCGGGAGCTGACCGGCGACCCCACCGCCCACGCCGAGGTCCTGGCCGTCCGCCGGGGGGCCGAGGCCGTGGGCGAGTGGCGGCTCACCGGCTGCACGCTCGTCGTCACCCTCGAACCGTGCACGATGTGCGCGGGTGCCATCGTCCAGTCCCGCCTCGACCGCGTCGTCTACGGAGCCCGTGACGACAAGGCCGGAGCGGCCGGCTCCCTGTGGGACGTGATCCGCGACCGGCGGCTCAACCACCGGCCCGAGGTCGTCTCCGGCGTCCTCGCCGAGGAGTGCGCGAAGCCCCTCACGAGCTTCTTCAGGGATACGGATTTCAGACCAGGGCCCACCTTGGGCTAGAGTTCCTCTCGGTAGCGTGTCCGAGCGGCCGAAGGAGCTCGCCTCGAAAGCGAGTGTGGGGAAACTCACCGAGGGTTCAAATCCCTCCGCTACCGCTGACAACGCCCCTCTTCCACGGGTTCACCGAGGAAGAGGGGCGTTCTGCATGTTCAGTTGTGCGCCCGATGCGGTGCGCACACGAAGAGCCCCGGCGCCTGACCAGTGGCGCCGGGGCTCTCGTCCCGCTTGGTCGGGGGAAGCGGCATCGGGGGGACAAGCCGCTTCCCCCGATGAGGACGGAATCCCGTAAGTCCGCGCCGCGTCAGGGGGGAAGCGAGCGGCGCGAACCCCGCAGTCGGGGACCGTCCCTGCCCTTCGGATTCCTGCCAGACCCTCCGGGCTCATCACCCATCCTGCGCCACTTCCACACTCCCCGGTCACGGCAAAGGACCTGTAGCCACGGGCCGTTGGTCCTTAAAGGTCAGGTGAGCTGATGACCGGGATAGACTCGCGCCCGGCAACAGGGGCCACACGGTGAACAGCGGTGGCGCAGGCGCGGGCATGGGGAGGCCGAACGTAGTGCAGCCGAAGAAAATCGCTCTGTTCGTCGTGGTCGTCTTCGTGGCCTACGTGATCATCACCGACCCCGCCAAGGCCGCCGACTACGTGCAGATAGGGTTCGAGGGCGTCTCGACCGCCGCGCAGTCCATCGGCGACTTCATGACCTGGGTCGTCAACGGCGGCAAGTAGTCCCGAGCCCTTCGAGGGAGAGCACAGCCGTGATCCGCCATCTGGTCCTCTTCAAGCTCAACGACGGTGTGAGCCGTGACGAACCGCGCGTGGTCGAGGGCGTCGCCGCCTTCCGCGCGCTGGGCGAGCAGATCCCCGAGCTGACGTTCTGGGAGTGCGACTGGAACATCACCGACCGCCCCATCGCGTACGACTTCGCGATCAACTCGGCGGTCGAGGACACCGACGCGCTGCAGCGGTACCTCGAACACCCCGCGCACCAGGCGGGCGTCGCGCTGTGGCGGGAGTTCGCCACCTGGGTGATCGCCGACTACGCGTTCTGAGCCGCTCGCACGACTGAACGGCCCCTCACCGGAACGGTGGGGGGCTTTTTCGCGTCCCGATCCATCGAATGCCCCAACTTGCCCGTCAACACGTAGTTATGCGGTGCTTGCACACAGTGCACATGTCTTGTGATGCTATGACCGCTTTTGACCGATGAGTTGACGGAGACAGAGGTGGCGTTGACCGTGCCGGCCAGTACTGCGCCTCAAGCGCCGCCCGCGACGAAGACCACCCGCGGCGCCGACACCCGCGCCCTCACCCAGGTCCTCTTCGCCCAGCTCAAGGACCTGCCGCCGGGCAGCCCCGAGCACTCCCGGGTGCGCGGCGCGCTCATCGAGGCGAACCTCCCGCTCGTGCGGTACGCGGCGGCCCGCTTCCGCAGCCGCAACGAGCCGATGGAGGACGTCGTCCAGGTCGGCACGATCGGGCTGATCAACGCCATCGACCGGTTCGACCCGGACCGCGGCGTGCAGTTCCCGACCTTCGCGATGCCCACGGTGGTCGGCGAGATCAAGCGGTACTTCCGCGACAACGTGCGCACCGTGCACGTGCCACGGCGGCTGCACGAGCTGTGGGTGCAGGTGAACGCCGCGAGCGAGGACCTGACCACGGCCTTCGGGCGCTCCCCCACCACCGCCGAGATCGCCGAGCGGCTGCGCATCGGCGAGGACGAGGTGCTGGCCTGCATCGAGGCCGGACGCTCGTACCACGCGACGTCCCTGGAGGCCGCGCAGGAGGGCGACGGGATGCCGGGCCTGCTCGACCGGCTCGGCTACGAGGACCCCGAACTCGACGGCGTCGAGCACCGCGACCTCGTCCGGCACCTGCTGGTCCAGCTGCCCGAGCGCGAGCAGCGGATCCTGCTGCTGCGCTACTACAGCAACTTGACCCAGTCTCAGATCAGCGCCGAACTGGGTGTCTCCCAGATGCACGTGTCAAGACTCCTCGCCCGCAGCTTCGCCAGACTTCGATCCGCAAACAGGATCGATGCGTAGCTGAAACGGGTAGACCCACCCTGCGGGGATTTCCCGACGGGAAATGTCGTCCGCCGGGCCCGCACCCCCTGTTTCCTGCGCGGATTCGCCCCTTCCATGTCGACATGTCACTACAGCGTGTTGCCGACATGTGACATTCTGCTGGAACCGCGTTTGGCGCAGCCTCACGTCCGGTATTCAGGTGGAGGCTGCGCTCTTACCTGACGGGAGCGTCCGCCGCGACCGTCCGCGACCTCAAGGGGGTGGCATGTCCGTAGACCAGGGCAGCTCGAAGGTGCTCACGCTCACGCCCGGCGCGTCCGATGACGTGAACGCGTCCACGACCGCCGCGCTGATCGACACTCCTGTCCCGGCCTCCGTTCCGGCGCAGGCTCCGCAGACCCCCGAAGCGTCCACAGCGCCGGAGACCACCGGGTCGTCGGGGTCCATCGACACCCGCACCCTGTCCCGCTCCCTGTTCCTGCGCCTTGCCGCACTCGACGAGGACAGCCCCGAGCGGGCCTACGTCCGCGACACCCTCATCGAGCTGAACCTGCCCCTGGTGCGGTACGCGGCGGCACGCTTCCGCAGCCGCAACGAGCCGATGGAGGACATCGTCCAGGTCGGCACGATCGGGCTGATCAAGGCGATCGACCGGTTCGACTGCGAGCGCGGCGTCGAGTTCCCGACGTTCGCGATGCCCACGGTGGTGGGCGAGATCAAGCGGTTCTTCCGGGACACCTCCTGGTCGGTGCGGGTGCCGCGGCGCCTGCAGGAGCTGCGGCTCGCCCTGACCAAGGCCAGCGACGAGCTCGCGCAGAAGCTGGACCGCTCGCCCACCGTCCCCGAGCTCGCCGCGGTGCTGGGCGTCTCGGAGGAGGACGTGGTCGACGGCCTCGCGGTGGGGAACGCGTACACCGCGTCCTCGCTGGACTCGCCGACCCCGGAGGACGACGGCGGCGAGGGCTCGCTCGCGGACCGGCTCGGCTACGAGGACACGGCGCTCGAAGGCGTCGAGTACCGGGAGTCGCTGAAGCCGCTGCTGGCCAAGCTTCCGCCGCGCGAGCGCCAGATCATCATGCTCCGCTTCTTCGCGAACATGACGCAGTCGCAGATCGGCGAGGAGGTCGGCATCTCGCAGATGCACGTCTCCCGGCTGCTCACCCGGACGCTGGCCCAGCTGCGCGAAGGCCTGATCGCGGACTGACGCCGACCCCTCCGCGGCGTACCGCCCCGTGGCCCTCCGTCGATCAGGAGGGCACCCGGGGTTCCTAATTGACGGACCGTCAGACACACTGGCGCGATGGTACGGACGTGGGTGCGAGGGCGTCGTGGGGCCGCTGTAGGGGCCGCCTCTGTCGCTGTGGTGTGTCTGGGTGCCGTCGCCGCCTTCGGCGGGGGCGACGGGCCGGCCGGGTACGTCGCCGTGGGAGCCGCGGGAGGATCCCCCGGTGCGCCCGGGTCGAGCGTGGCGCCCACCGGAAAGGTGCGGCTCGTACCGCTGGACTCGGCCGAGCCGGACGCCCCCGGGGCATCGAGCGGCTCACCGGACGCCGGCGGATCGAGGACCGAGGGCACGGACGGTTCGGCGGCGGCCGGAAGCGGCGCTGAGCAGGGAGCGTCCGGCAGCGGTTCCGCCGCGGACACCGGTGCGGACGGCGGCGGGGCCGCCGGCGAGGACACGGGCCAGGGCGCCGGCCAGGGCGGTGCCGCCAACTCACCGGACACTCCGAGCAGTTCGGCGCCCGGCGGATCGTCCGGCGGCAGCGGGACGCCGGCTCCGGCCGGGCCGGCCGCCCTCAAGGTGAGCGAGCCCGAGCTCAAGGACGCCGACCAGCGCTGGTGCCAGGACGTGACCCTGGTGCTGCGCAACTCCGGTGGCAGCGCGGTGCGTTCGGGCACGGTGACGTTCGAGACGCACATCATCGGCTCGCTCGGGGTCGACTGGGCGACCATCGAGTCCACCGAGAAGCTCCCCGTGCCCATCGGGGCCGGGGAGGAGAAGAAGAAGACGTGGACCGTGTGCGTCGAGTCCTGGCGGGTCCCGCTCGGGATGCACGTCGAGACCCGTGACGTCTCCGTCGACTGGAAGTAGCCGACGGAGCGCACACGGCGCGCGGCGCGGCCTCGACTACGGCCGCATACCTGCTACTTGAGCGCCAGCCACGCCACCGCCGCGATCACGACGACCGCGACCACGATGCCGATGACCAGACCGGCGCCGGGGCCGGACTTCACCGGGGCCGCCTGCGCGCGCGGAGTGGGGGTGCCGCCCTCGTCGACGAAGGCGCGGAACATCTGGGTGCTGCCCGCGGGGTCGTTGTTGCCTTCGGGGCCCGGGCCCTGGGGGTTGTGTGCCATGGGGCAGGACCCTAGCGAATCGGCGCGACAGGCGCCACAGCCTGCCCATAGGTCACTTGAGCTGCGACTTTACCTGCCCACACCTTGCCTTTGCCGTGATTTTAGGGTCGAACGTCCCTTTTAGTTTGCCTGCGGCAACCAACTGCTTCTATGGTTGCCCTAAGCAACAAATAAGGTTTCGGTCAGGAGGTGCTGTGGCCGCACAGCGTCATTACGACGAGTTGGCCCGACAGCTCAGCGCCTTCGGCGCCGTCAAAAGGGATATGGCGCGCATCCTGCCCCATGACTGTCCGGCAGGTTCGGCTGCCGTCCTCACTCTCCTCAAGCGCTACGGCGACATGCGGATGAGCAGGATGGCCGAGCTGATGGCCGTCGACATGTCCGTGGCCAGCCGGCACGTGACCCACACCGCCGACCGCGGCTGGATCGAGCGCCGTCCCGACCCCGCCGACAAGCGCTCGCGCATCCTCACCCTCACCGCCGAGGGGCACGAGCAGATGGACGACCTCAACGTGCGGACGACACAGCTGCTCGCCGACCGGCTGAGCGACTGGTCCGACGACGAGGTCAACCAGCTGATCGCCCTGATGACGCGACTGCGCGACAGCTTCGGGGACTGCCGGACGACGGCGTCCCGCGGACAGTTCCCCGTCGCCGCGCAGACTTCGACACAGACCACCCGTACACCCGCGTAAACGTAAGAAAAGGATTCCCATGGCAACATCCACACCGTCCGGTGTGCGGGGCAGCCATGCCGCCAAGCACGGAGGAGCGGCCGCCGACGGCGCTTCGATGACGCACCGGCAGATCATGGAAGCGTTGTCCGGGCTGCTGCTCGGCATGTTCGTCGCGATCCTGTCGTCGACGATCGTCACCAACGCTCTGCCCGAGATCGTCGGTGACCTCGGCGGCGGCCAGTCCGCCTACACCTGGGTCGTCACCGCCTCGCTGCTCGCGATGACCGCGACCACGCCCCTGTGGGGCAAGCTCGCCGACATCTTCAGCAAGAAGGCGCTCGTCCAGATAGCCCTGATCGTCTACGTGGGCGGCTCGGTCGTGGCGGGGCTCTCGCAGAGCCCCAGCATGCTGATCGCCTGCCGCGTGGTCCAGGGCATCGGCGTCGGCGGTCTGTCCGCCCTCGCGCAGATCGTGATGGCCGCGATGATCTCCCCGCGCGAGCGGGGCCGCTACTCCGGCTACCTGGGTGCGACCTTCGCCGTCGCCACCGTCGGCGGCCCGCTGCTCGGCGGTGTCATCACCGACACCTCGTGGCTGGGCTGGCGCTGGTGCTTCTACGTCGGCGTGCCGTTCGCGATCATCGCGCTCATCGTCCTGCAGAAGACGCTGAAGCTCCCCGTCGTCCGGCGCGACAACGTGAAGGTCGACTGGGCCGGTGCCTTCTTCATCACCGCCGCGGTCTGCACCCTGCTCCTGTGGGTCACCTTCGCCGACGACAAGTACGACTGGCTGTCGTGGCAGACCGGCGCGATGGTGGGCGGCGCGGTCGTGCTCGCCCTGATCTTCATCCTCGTGGAGACCAAGGCCGCCGAGCCGATCATCCCGCTGCGGCTCTTCCGCAACCGCACCATCACGCTCGCCTCGATCGCCTCGCTCTTCGTGGGTGTCGCGATGTTCGCGGGCACCGTGTTCTTCTCGCAGTACTTCCAGCTGGCGCGCGGCAAGTCGCCGACGATGTCCGGTGTCATGACGATCCCGATGATCGGCGGCCTGTTCATCTCGTCGACCGTCGCGGGCCAGGTCATCACCAAGACCGGCAAGTGGAAGGCGTGGCTGGTCTCCGGCGGCGTCCTCATCACGGCGGGCCTAGGCCTGCTCGGCACGATCCGCTACGACACCCCGTACTGGCGCGTCGCGGTCTTCATGGCCCTGATGGGTCTCGGCGTCGGCATGATGATGCAGAACCTCGTGCTCTGCACCCAGAACCAGGTCGCCCCGCAGGACATCGGCTCGGCCAGCTCCACGGTCACCTTCTTCCGCTCCCTCGGTGGTGCGATGGGTGTCTCGGCGCTCGGTTCGATCATGTCCACCCGCATCACGCACTACGTGAAGGACGGCCTCGCCGACCTCGGTCCCAAGGGCGCGGCCCTCGGCCACGGCGGTACCGGCGGCGGCGCCATCCCGGACCTGGACAAGCTCCCCGCGCCGCTGCGCACGATCATGGAGAGCTCCTACGGGCACGGCATCGCCGACGTCTTCCTGATCGCCGCGCCGATCGCGCTGCTCGCCCTCATCGCCACGCTGTTCATCAAGGAGGTTCCGCTGCGTACGTCGGGCGGCCTGGACCAGGCCAAGGAGACCGAGGCGGCCGCTTCCGGCGCCCCCGCCGGCATCACCGCCACCCCCGCCCAGGCCCCGGCCCAGGGCGAGAACGAGCGGGTGCCCAGCCTGGTCGGTGCGGGTGAGCCCGCCGCCGACACCCAGACCCAGCGTCTCGCCGCCATCGCGTCCGTCGCCGGTGACGTCCCGACGCAGAGCACCGGCGGCGGCACCCCGGTCCGTGGCTACGTCCGCGGCGCCGAGTCCGCCCCGGTCCCGCGGGCCGCGGTCACGCTGATCTCGCTCGGCGGACGGCAGCTGGGCCGCGCGGTGGCCCAGGGCGACGGCTCCTACGGGGTCGACGCCCCCGGCGCCGGCTCGTACGTGCTGATCGCCTCGGCGGACGGCTACCAGCCGCAGGCCTCCACGGTCGTCGTCGGCGAGGAGCCGGTCGCGTACGACATCCTGCTCAGCGGCACCAGCGGGCTGAGCGGTGTCGTCCGGGCCGCCGAGTCCAAGGCCCCGGTCACCGGCGCCATGGTCATCGTGACGGACGTGCGCGGTGACGTGCTCGCCACCGGGATGTCCGGCCAGGAGGGCGAGTTCACCTTCGCCGAGCTGGTGCCCGGACCGGTGACCGTCGCGGTGAACGCCGCCGGACACCGTCCGATGGCGCTGCCCGTCGAGGTCGGCGGCACGGGTGTCACCCGCGTCGAGATCGACCTGAGCTCCGGCTCCCAGGTGCAGGGCACCGTACGGGCCGCGGGCCGGTCGCTGAACGACGCGCGGGTCACGCTCATCGACGCCGCGGGCAACGTCGTCGCGACGTCGACGACCGGTGAGGACGGCGCGTACGCCTTCACCGACCTGGACGGCGGCGAGTACACGGTCATCGCGACCGGCTACCCGCCGGTGGCCACGCACCTCAGCGTGCAGGGCAGTGGCGTCGACGGACACGACATCGAACTCTCGCACCCCGGCGAGTAGTCCGAGCGGTTCCTTCAGGACCCCGGACCGGGCGGCCCGCGCTTCGAGCGGAGACGCGGACCTCCCGGGCCGGTTGTGGGAAATGGGCCCCGGACCCGGTGGCGTCGTTAACGGCAGGGGACGGCCGGAGACGTCACGGGCCGGGGCCCGTTCGCGTCGGGGGTGCGACCAACTCCCCCACGTATGTGAGAACTTGAGCTAGGAGATGTGAACGATGGGACTCAGTGCGCGGATCCGTACGCGGGACGGGTGGGCTCTGCCGCACGCCGTCGTCACGGTGACCGACATGACGGGCGCGCAGGTGCTGCGGGCCGAGGCCGACGACGAGGGCGCCGTGCACGACGCGTCCGCCCTCACGCCCGGCCCCTACACCGTGATCGTGACCGCCGTCGGGTACGCCCCCGCGGCCTCCACCGCGCTGGTCACGGCGACCGGCCGCGCCGAGGTCGGCACGGTCGTGCTGGCCCGGCAGGGCGGCGCCGAGCTGCCGCCGCCCGGGCCGTGGACGGTCGACCCGGCGCACTCCACGATCGCCGCGACCGCGCAGCACCTGGGGATCACGTCCGTGCACGGGCGGTTCACCGACTTCGCCGCCCGCGTCGACATCGCGCAGGACGTCGAGAAGTCCCGCGTCGAGGCCGTGATCCGGTCGGCGTCGATCGACACCGGCAACGGCATGCGCGACGGCCACCTGAAGTCGCCGGACTTCCTGGACGTGGAGACGTACCCGGAGATCACCTACCGGTCGACCGGGCTGAGCCCGGCGGGCCCGGACCGCTGGACGGTGCACGGTGAGCTCACCATGCACGGCGTCGCCCGCCAGGTCGACCTCGACCTGAGCTACCTGGGCACCGGCGCCGACCCGTGGGGCGGCACCCGCGCGGCGTTCAAGGCGACGGCCGAGCTGAAGCGCGAGGACTTCGCCATGAACTACAACCAGGTCGTGCAGGCCGGTATCGCGGCGATCGGCGCGACACTGAAGGTGGAGCTGGACATCCAGGCGGTGCAGGGCGACACGCTGCCGCAGGCCTGAACGGGATCGCGCGGCGGGCTCGAGCGGGGTCGAAGTCGTAAGGTGCGGGGCATGGCTCCGAACATCGCGACCAACACCCGCGTATCGCTGGACGAGTTGCTCGACTTCGTACGCCCCCGCCACCGCGCCCTCCTGATCACCGCCCGCGCCGACGGCACCCCGCAGGCCTCACCGCTGACCTGCGGGGTCGACGACTCCGGGCGGATCGTCGTCTCCACCTACCCGGAGCGCGCCAAGACCCGTAACGCCAAGCGGAACCCGCGCGTGAGCGTGCTCGTCCTCAGCGACGACTGGAACGGCCCGTGGGTCCAGGTCGACGGCACCGCCGAGGTCCTCGACTCCCCCGACTCGGTCGAGCCCCTGGTCGAGTACTTCCGCAACATCTCGGGCGAGCACCCGGACTGGGACGAGTACCGCGAGGCGATGATCAAGCAGGGCAAGTCCCTCATCCGGGTCACCCCGCAGAAGTGGGGCCCCATCGCCACCGGCGGATTCCCGGCCAGGCTCACCGAGGGCTAGGAATCGGCCCGCTCCCGGGCCACCAGGGCTTCGATGCCCGCGATCTGCAGTTCGAGCGCGACCTGGAAGTCCAGGTCGCGCATCTCCTCCACGGTGTCGCCCTCCTCCATGGTCTCCATCAACCGCTCGGCGTGCTTGAAGTTCTCCGCCATCTCCGGCGGCACACTGAACGCGTACATCGCCTCGCGGAAGTACTCGTCCTGCGTCATGCCCGCCTCGCCGCACCGCTGCACGAAGTGGCCCTCGATGGTGCCGTACCCGTAGACGAACTGGAAGACGGACGCGATGGCCCCGCGCTGCCGGGGCAGGGAGAGGCCGGTGCGGGAGATGACCAGTTGCACCGCGCGCGAGAACCGCAGCGAGTTCGGGCCGATGTTGAGGAAGTTGCCGGTCAGTGTCGAGGTCCAGGGGTGGCGGACGATGAGCGACCGGTACTCGGCCGCCAGCTCCCGGAGCTGATCGCGCCAGTCCACGTCCGGCCCCTCGTCCAGGGCGAGGAACCGGGGCTCGCCGAAGACCCGGTCGAGCGCGAGCTCCAGCAGGTCGTCCTTGGTGTCGACGTACCAGTACACGGACATCGCGGTGACCCCGAGCTCGCCCGCGAGGCGCCGCATCGAGAACTTGGCGAGCCCTTCCTCGTCGAGCAGCTTCACGGTGGCCTCGGTGATCCGTTCCCGGTCCAGGCCGCTGGGCTGCTCACTGCGCCGACTGCGCGGCGCCTTGGCCCCTGAGTCCTCGAGCCAGACACTCATCCGCGCTGCCTTCACCATGGCGCACCTTCCCGGGAGTTGTCGTACGCGGGCGGACCCTGGGTTCTTGCGGAACCCGGCGGTCCGCCCGCACCGATGCTATGCGGAAGCCACCACGGCTGAGTCTGCCCGCTCCGCCCTGCGCAGCAACGCCGCGGCCAGCAGTCCGCCGACGAGCACGGCGACGGCCCCGACCAGCTGGCTGGTCCCGAGGCCCGAGGAGAACGAGTCGGCGATCCGGGCCCTCTCCTGCGCCGACCCGGCCGCCGCCAGCGCCGCCGGGAGCGAGGCCGCGGAGACCGACACCAGCGCCGCGAAGCGGGCGTTGAGGACGGCGCCGAGCACGGCCACCCCGAGTCCGTTGCCGAACTCGGCGAGCGTGCCGTTGACCCCCGCGCCCACGCCCGCCTTCTCCGGCGGGATCGCGCTCATGATGGCGTTGGCCATGGCCGGCATGGCGAAGGCGATGCCCACGCCCATGACGACCAGGCCCGCCAGCATCCCGCCGTAACTGTCCGAGCCGAGCAGGGCGATCGCCGCGAGCCCCGCCGCCAGACAGCTCATGCCGGAGGCGATGGTGACCGGGGTGCCCACCTTGGCGAGCAGCCGGGCGCCGACGCCGCTGAGGTTCAGCGCGACGATGGTCAGCGCGAGCGGCGCCGTGCGCAGGCCCGCCTCCAACGGCCCGTACCCGAGGACGAACTGGAGGTGCTGGGTCAGCAGGAAGAGGGAGCCGCCCATGCCGAAGGCGACGAGCACGGCGCCCGCCACCGCGCCCGTGAACTTCTGGTTCCGGAAGAAGTGCATGTCCAGCATCGGGTACGGGATGCGCAGCTCCCACAGCACGAACGCGGCCATCACGAGGATGCCGACCGCGGCCGAGGCGAGGGTCGGCGCGGAGGTCCATCCCTTGTCGGGGCCGGAGATGATCGCGTAGACGACACCGGTCATGCCGATCGTGGAGAGCAGCGCGCCGAGCAGGTCGGGCCGGTCGCCCCGCGGGTTCTTCGACTCCGGTACGAGCGCCAGGACGGCGACGAGGCCGATGACCGCGACCGGGATGTTGATGAGGAAGATCGCGCCCCACCAGAAGTGGTCGAGCATCACGCCGCCGAGCAGCGGGCCGACGGCGAAGCCGAGCGAGTTGACCGTCGCCCACAGGCCGATCGCCTTCACGCGCTCGGCCTCGTCGAAGATCTGCACGACGACGGCCAGGGTGGTGGTCATCAGCAGCGCGCCGCCGATCCCCATGCCCGCCCGGGCGGCGATCAACTGCCCGGTGGACCCGGCCAGTCCGGCGACGAGCGAGCCCACGCCGAACAGCACCAGGCCCGCCGCGAGCATCTTCTTGCGCCCGTAGCGGTCCGCGGCGCTGCCGGCGGTGAGCAGCAGGCCCGACTGCACGAGCGAGTAGGCGCTGATGACCCACTGGATGTCCGAGGTCGACGCGTGCAGCTCCTCGGTGAGGGAGGGGATCGCGACGTTCAGGACCGTGTTGTCGAGCAGCACGGTCAGCTGCGCGAGGCAGATGACACCGAGGATCAGCCAGCGCTGCGGGTGGCCTCCGGCCGGGCCCGGCCGGCCGGTTTCCTCGGCGTTCTCAGCGTTCTCGGCGTTCTCTGCGGTCGTCGCTGTCATGGGCCCCCCTCTTCTTATACGGCGTACGACTGAGCGTCGCCGTACACCGTAAGGGATAAGACGTACGGCGTACAACAAGGTTTTCCGCATACGGTTCCGGCATGCCGATACGCACCCGCGCACTGCCTCAACTGACCCTGTCCGCAGCCCTGTTGAGCCTGGTCCTGGCGGTGCCGCCCGCCTCGGCCGCGGCCGGACCCCACGGCGCGGTCCCCCTCCGGATCGCCACCTACAACATCCACGCCGGGGCCGGCATGGACAACGTCTTCGACCTCGACCGGCAGGCGGCAGCGCTGCGCTCGCTGCACGCGGACGTGATCGGGCTCCAGGAAGTGGACGTGCACTGGGGCACCCGCAGCCAAGGACGCGACGTGGCGCGGGAGTTGGCGGAGCGGCTCGGGATGCAGGTGTCGTTCGCGCCGATCTACAGCCTCGATCCGGACCCGGCCGGGGGACCGCGGCGCGAGTTCGGAGTGGCGGTGCTGTCCCGGTATCCGATCCGGGCCGCCGCGAACCACGAGATCACCCGGCTGTCCACGCAGGACCCGAACCCCGTACCGGCGCCGGCCCCCGGCTTCGGCGAGGTCACGCTGAAGGTGCGCGGGGTGCCGGTGCAGGTGTTCGTGACACACCTCGACTACCGCGCGGACCCGGCGGTGCGGGTGGCGCAGGTCGCGGACACGCGGCGGATCATGGCAGCCGAACGGGGTTCCGTCCCGGGGGCGCGGCAGGTGTTGCTCGGCGACTTCAACGCGGCTCCGTCGGCGCCGGAACTCGGACCCTTGTGGCAGGAGTTGCGGGATGCGGGGCCGGCGAACGGCGGCACGTATCCGGCGGACGCGCCCGTGAACCGGATCGATTACGTGGCGGTGGGGGAGGGGATACGGGTGCGGTCGGTGTCGGTGCCGGGCGAGGCGGCCGCGTCGGACCACAGGCCGGTGGTGGCCGATCTGTCCATGCCCCGCTGAGGGGCGCGGGGAACTGCGCGACCAGCCCCCCACCGGCCGCGCGACGGCGAACGACACGGGGCTCCGCCCCGGGCCCCGCTGCTCAATCGCCGCAGGGGCTTGATCGGACGTGCTCTCGCCCCTTCCCGCTTCGGGAAGGGGCGAGAGCAGGGAGAAGGAATCAGCTCTTCGGCTGCGTCAGGTCGTAGAACGTGGCGCTCCCGACCGTCACCTTCTTGAAGTGGGACTCCACCCACGACGTGATCTTGGACGATGAGCCGGAGCTCGATCCACCCATGCCGCCACCGGAACCGCTCCCGATGAAGTAGTGGATCTTTCCGTCCTCGACGTACTGCTTGAACTGGGCCAGCGTCGGCGACGGATCCGTGCCGTTGAAGCCGCCGATCGCCATCACCGGGTCGCCGGTGGCCAGCTGGTAGCTCGCCTGGTTCTGGGAACCGACCGTGGCCGCCACCCAGGTGTAGTCGTCGGCGTTCTTCTCCAGCAGCTTCTTGGCCTTGGTGCTGACCTGGGCGCCGTTGAGCAGTCCGCCCATGCCGCCGCCACCGCCGGGCCCGCCCTCGCCCATGCCGCCCTGCCGCTGGGTCTTGCCGGTGCCCTGGTTGCCCTGCTGGTTCTGGTTGCCCTGCTGGTTCTGGCCGGGCATGCCGCCGCCGGGGAAGCCGCCGCCCTGCTGGTTGCCGGTGCCGGTGCCGGTGGGCGGCTGGCCCATCTGGCCACCCTGACCGCCCTGGCCGGCTTGGCCGCCCTGACCGCCCTGACCGGCTTGGCCGCCTTGGCCGCCGCCGGGGAATCCGCCCCGGCCACCGCCACCGCCCCCACCGGGCCCGCCGCCGCCCATCATGCTCGCCCCCGAGGGACCCGCCGTGACGATCGACCCGGTGTGCCCGGTGTTCAGCGTGCTGATGGTGTACGCGGTCGGCGCCGCGAGGGACGCCACGAGGCCCAGCCCGGCCGCGCCGAGCGCCAGTTGACGGTTGAGGCGACCCGCGAACGCGAGTCCGAGTCCCGCCACGAGCCCGCCGATGAGCACGGCCCACCGCAGCCACGGCAGATAGTCCGCCGTCCGCCCGAGCAGTACGTGACCCCACACGGCCGTGACCGCGACCGAGACGCCGAGGGTCGCCGACGCCGTGATCCGCGCCCGTTCCTCCCACAGGACCGTCGCGCCCATGCCGATCAGCGCCGCGACGTAGGGGGCCAGGGCCACCGTGTAGTACTGGTGGAAGATGCCGGCCATGAAGCTGAAGACCAGGCCGGTCATCAGCAGCGAGCCGCCCCACGCGAGGAACGCGGCGCGTGCCGTGTCCGTCCGCTTCGCCTTCCACGTCAGGACGACACCCGCGACGAACAGGATCAGCGCGGCCGGGATCAGCCACGAGATCTGGCTGCCGATCTCGGAGTTGAACATCCGGCCGATGCCGGTCTCGCCCCACTGGCCGGTGCCGCCCGTGCCGCCGCCACCGCCGCCGACGGAGCCGGTCTCGTCGCCGCTGATCCGGCCGAGGCCGTTGTAGCCGAAGGTCAGTTCAAGGAACGAGTTGTTCTGGGAGCCGCCGATGTACGGGCGCGAGGACGCGGGCCACAGCTCCACGACGGCCACCCACCAGCCCCCCGCGACGATCATCGCGAGCCCGGCGAGGGCGAGCTGGCCCAGCCGCTTGCGCAGCCGCGTCGGCGCGAGGACCGCGTAGAGCACGGCGAGCGGCGGCAGGATCAGGAAGGCCTGCAGCGTCTTGGTGAGGAAGGCGAAGCCGACGGCGACGCCCGCCCAGACCAG
Organism: Streptomyces sp. cg35; assembly: GCF_050410835.1. Taxonomy (NCBI): domain Bacteria; kingdom Bacillati; phylum Actinomycetota; class Actinomycetes; order Kitasatosporales; family Streptomycetaceae; genus Streptomyces; species Streptomyces sp. cg35. Next base: position 4,641,337 of record NZ_CP191268.1, on the reverse strand, counting down.
CCACTTGGTGCGGCCGCGCTCCACGGCGCGCAGCACGCAGTGGACCGTGACGGTCATCAGCAGCGCGAGCAGCGCGTCCGGGTTGTTGAAGCGGAACATCAGCGCGGCGACCGGGGTCGTCGCGAACACCGCCATGGTGATCAGGCCCGCGGCGGCGCTGAAGCGGCGGCGCACGGCCGCGTACAGGACACCGGCGGTGGCCAGGCCCATCAGGACCTCGGGGACGAGGATCGCCCAGGAGTTCAGGCCGAAGATCCGCACGGACAGCGCCATGGGCCACAGCGCGGCCGGAGGCTTGTCGACGGTGATGGCGTTCGCCGCGTCGGACGAGCCGAAGAAGAACGCCTTCCAGCTCTCGCTGCCCGCCTGGACGGCCGCCGAGTAGAAGGAGTTGGCGTAGCCGGACGCGGAGAGGTTCCACAGGTAGGCGAGGCCGATGACGAGGAGCAGGCCGAGGAAGGCCGGGCGCACCCAGCGCGCGTCCTCGGGCCGGCCGCGCCACACGCGCCGCGGGAGGGAGTCCTTGGGACGGCCGTGTCCGCCGCCGGGAGGAGGTGATGCCTCGGGCGCCGCCGGAGCGGCGTCGTACGGATGGAGGTCTGTGGTCATCGCGGTGTCCTGGGATCGAGATCGTGGTCGTGGGCGCGTACGGCGTTCAGCTGCGCCGTCGCGTCGTCCCAGGCCTGCGGAACCTGAGGATGGTGCACGGGAGCCGGGGCGGCGGGCGCCGGGGCGGTGCGCTCGGGGAACACCCACGCCCGGAAGAGCAGGAAGCGCAGCACGGTCGCCGCGAGGTTGGCCGCGATGAGCACGGCCAGCTCGGTGGAGTGCGCCGGGCTGCCGGACGCCGCGTTGAGGGCGGCGAGGGAACCGCTGGTCAGGGCGAGCCCGATGCCGAAGACGACGAGGCCCTGGGCCTGGTGGCGGACGGCCCGGTCACGGCCGCGCACCCCGAAGGTCAGCCGCCGGTTGGCGGCGGTGTTGGCGACCGCGGAGACGAGCAGGGCGAGCGCGTTGGCGACCTGGGCCCCCGAGAACGTACGGAAGCCGGAGTAGAGCAGCAGGTAGAGCAGCGTCGACAGACCGCCGACGACGCAGAAGCCGACCAGCTGGCGGGCCAGCCCCTTGGGCACGCCCGGGAGCTGTCGGTCGCGCGGGTCGTCGCCGAAGGGGCGGGCCAGCCGGTCGAGGGAGAGCGAGCCGGTGGCGAGCGCCCGGCCGACGCGCCACACGCCCTTGAGGTCCTCGGTGGCCGTCTTGACGATGTGGACCGTCGAGTTCGGGTCGTCGACCCAGTCGACGGGCACTTCGTGGATACGGAGCCCGGCCCGCTCGGCGAGGACCAGCATCTCGGTGTCGAAGAACCAGCCGGTGTCCTCCACCAGCGGCAGCAGCACCTGCGCCACATCGCGCCGGATCGCCTTGAAGCCGCACTGGGCGTCGGAGAAGCGGGCCTGCAGCGAGCCGCGCAGGATGAGGTTGTAGGCGCGGGAGATGAACTCGCGCTTCGGGCCACGCACGACCCGGGAGGACCGGGCCAGCCGGGACCCGATCGCGAGATCCGAGTGCCCGGAGATGAGGGGGGCCACGAGCGGCAGCAGGGCGTTCAGGTCGGTGGACAGGTCGACGTCCATGTACGCGAGGACGGGGGCGTCGGACGCCGACCAGACGGTGCGCAGGGCGCGCCCGCGCCCCTTCTGCTCCAGCCGGGAGTACGTGACGCCCGGCAGCTCGGCGGTCAGCCCGTGGGCGACCTGGGGTGTGCTGTCGGTGGAGGCGTTGTCCGCGACCGTGATGCGGAAACGGTAGGGGAAGGTGCGCACGAGGTGGGCGTGGAGTCTGCGCACGCAGGCGCCGAGGTCCTTCTCCTCGTTGTAGACGGGGATGACAACGTCCAGGACCGGCACATCGCCGCTGCCCACGGGGAGGTGCTCCCGCGCCGGCAGCGCCCCGAACCTCGCGGCGGTGGGGTCGATGCCCGGAGAAGAGTCGGTTCGCATGCCATCGACATTCGCCAACTGCCCTGTTAGCGCTGTGTGGTGACGCTATGCCCTGCCTGTGAGTACATGACGGGCTCCTGATGGGCCGGCAGATGCACGGTGAACACCGTCCTGCCGGGCACGCTGTCGACGGTCACGGCACCCCCGTGCGCGGCCGCGACGGCCTGCACGATGGCGAGCCCGAGACCGGTGGAGCCGGCCTTGCGGGACCGCGAGGAGTCCCCGCGCGCGAACCGCTCGAAAACGTGCGGCTGCAGCTCTGCGGGGATGCCGGGCCCGTCGTCCTGCACGTCGAGACGGACCCAGGGGCCGTGCCGGTGCACGCGGGCGGTGACGGTGGTGCCCGGGGGCGTGTGCGTACGGGCATTGGCGAGCAGGTTGACCAGGACCTGGTGCAGCCGCGCGGAGTCGGCGAGCACGGTGGCCGGTTCGTCGGGCAGTTCGAGCCGCCAGGCGTGGTCCCGGTCGGCGGCGCGGGCGTCGCTGAGCGCGTCCACGACGAGGGGCGACAGGTCCGTCGGCTCGTACGACAGCGGTCTGCCCGCGTCGAGCCGGGCGAGCAGCAGCAGATCCTCGACCAGGCCGGTCATCCGGTGCGCCTCGGACTCGATGCGGCCGAGGGCGTGCCGGGTGTCGGGGCCGGTCTCCTCGCGGCCGCGCCGGGTCAGTTCGGCGTACCCGCGGATGGAGGCGAGCGGGGTGCGCAGCTCATGACTGGCGTCCGCGACGAACTGCCGCACCCGCGTCTCGCTCTGCTGCCGCGCCTCCAGGGCGCCGTGCACATGGTCGAGCATCCGGTTGAGCGCGGCCCCGACCTGCCCGACCTCGGTCCTGGGATCGGCCTCGGCGTCCGGGACCCGTTCGTAGAGGGTGACTTCGCCGCTGTGGAGGGGGAGTTCGGAGACGCGGGTCGCTGTCGCGGCGACGCGGCGCAGGGGGCGCAGGGCGACGCCGACCATCACGGCGCCGGTCACGCCCGCGGCCAGCAGGCCGGCGCCGGTGACGGACAGTTCTATGACGATGAGGGTGTTGAGGGTGGAGTCGACGTCGCCGGAGGGCAGGCCGACGACCAACGTGCCGTCGTCGGACGACTGGACGCGGTAGTTCCCGAGGCCGGGCAGGCTGACGCTGTGCGGCCGGCCATCACGGGGGACGGAGGCGAGGGCGTCCTTCTGGGACGCGGTCAGATCGGTGGTGCCCGTCAGGGAATCGCGGTCGGAGATCGCCGCCTGCGTGAGCGAGCCGTCGTCGACCAGCGCGCCCACCGTGTACTGGCCGCCGGGACCCGGCAGGCCCAGGAACGACAGGTCGTGTGCGCGCGCCTGCCCCCCGGGTTCCCGGCCCTCGGGGCCACCGCCGCCCCCGGCCATGCGGACGACCTGCCCGACCTTGTCGTCCAGCTGCCCGTACAGATACGAATGCAGCGCCAGGGTCGTCACCGTGCCGATGACCACGCTGACCAGGGCGATGAGCCCGACGGCCGTGACGATGAGCCGGATCCGCAGGGTGCGGGCCCGCTTCACGACACCGTCGTAGCGGCAGGCTTGATCAGATAGCCCGCCCCGCGCCGCGTATGGATCATCGGCTCCCGCCCCGCGTCGATCTTCCGCCGCAGGTACGAGATGTACAGCTCGACGACATTGGCCTGGCCGCCGAAGTCGTAGGACCACACCCGGTCCAGGATCTGCGCCTTGCTGAGCACGCGCCGCGGATTGCGCATCAGGAACCGCAGCAGCTCGAACTCGGTCGCGGTCAGGTGGATGTGGGCCCCGCCCCGCGACACCTCGTGGCTGTCCTCGTCGAGCATCAGGTCACCGACGACGAGCACGGACTCGCTGCGCCGGTCGGCCGCCCCGGTGCGCCGGATCAGCCCGCGCAGCCGCGCGACGACCTCCTCCAGGCTGAACGGCTTGGTGACGTAGTCGTCGCCGCCCGCGGTGAGCCCGGCGATCCGGTCCTCCACGGCGTCCTTCGCCGTGAGGAACAGAACGGGGACCTCGGGCAGCTCACGGCGCAGCCGCCCGAGCACGCTCAGCCCGTCCATGTCCGGCAGCATCATGTCGAGCACGACGGCGTCGGGCCGGAACTCGCGCGCGGTCTGCACGGCTCCGGTCCCGTCACCTGCGGCCCGGATCTGCCAGCCCTCGTAGCGCAGGGCCATGGACAACAGCTCGGTGATCGACTGCTCGTCGTCCACGACAAGCACCCGGACGGGGCTTCCGTCCGGCCTCAGCAGTTCGGTACGCCCCTGGGGCGAGGTCGCGGTCATGTTGCAACCTTGCGACGCTCCTCTGAGAGCACCCTTTTCCGAACCTGTGAATTCCCTGAGAAACGCACAGGTGTCTCTCAGGCACGCCCTTGCACGCGGCCTGCGGTCAGCAGGTCAGCCCGCGCCCCGGCGCGACGTGCAGGAGCCGGGTGAAGGAGACGTACAGGTCGACGCGGTGCCGCATCTGCGCGGTGTTCCCGCCGTCGCACTCGGCGGTCCCGTTCAGACTGCGGATGGTCTCCCCGAACCCGGCCCGCGACACCATCGCGTCGTGCCCGGTCATCGTTCCGGGACCGGTCTGCGTGTTCCAGTACCAGAGGGCGGTCATCCAGGCCACGGCCGGATCCTGCTCGACCAGCCACGGGTTGTTCAGCAGGTCGAGACCGAGGGCGTCCCCCGCGGCCTTGTAGTTGAAGTTCCAGCTGAGCATGATCGCGCCGCGCCCGTAGTAGGCGTCGTGCCCGGCGGGACAGCCGTAGGGCTGCGTCTCGTCGCAGAAGACCGGATACGTCTCCTTGTTCTGCGCGACGACGTAGTACAGCCCTCCCGTCTCATGGCTGACGTTGGCGAGGAAGGCGGCGGCCTCCCGCTTCCGCAGCGCCCGGCCGCCGGTGTGCGCGAAGCGCGGGTACGCCTCGGTGGCCTTCACCAGACCCTCGTACGTGAAGAAGGAGTCCCGCTGCGGGAACATCCGCTCGAACTGCGCCTCGCTGACGACGAAGCGCCCCCTGCCGGCCGGGCCGGACGTGCCCGGCGCGGCGGTCGCCGATCCCGGTACGACGACGGCACCGAGCAACCCGACAGCGGCGGCCAGCACCCACACCGCACATCGCCTCAACACACCAGCACCTCCGGGAAGTTGGTCTGGACCAAGCGTCCGCGCCCGAACCTACCCAGCTCACCTCCCGTCACACCCGCCCTACTTGAGGAAGAGCGCCGCCCCGTTCCCGTAACAGACGGACCGCACCCAGTCCGCCCCAAGACCCAACTCCTCGATCACGTGCAGCTGATGCACATACGGATAGGGAATGTTCGGGAAGTCGCTGCCCAGCAACACCCGGTCCCCCAGATCGGCGAGCCGCCCCAGCTCACCCTTCGGAAACGGCGCCTGCCGCTCGCTGAACCCGGTGAACGCCATCGTCGTGTCGAGCCGCACCTCCCGGTACCGCTCGGCCAGATCCAGGAACTCGGCGTACTCCGGCATCCCCAGGTGGGCGACGACGAGCGGCAGCCGCGGATGCCGGGCGAGCACCCGCGCCATCGGCTCGGGCCCGGTGTGTTTGCCGGGCGCGGGCCCCGACCCGCAGTGCGTCACGACGGGCACACCGGCCTCGGCGAGCAGGCCCCAGACGGGATCGAGCAGCGGATCGTTCGGGTCGTACGCCCCCACCTGCACATGCGCCTTGAAGACCCGCGCCCCCGCCTCGACCGCCCGCCGCACATACGCCTCGACGCCCGGCTCGGGATAGAAGGTGGCGGTGTGCAGGCAGTCCGGCGTCCGCGCGGCGAAATCGGCGGCCCATCCGTTCAGCCACTGCGCCATCCCCGCCTTGTGCGGATACAGCATGGAGGTGAAGGCCACGACCCCGAACTCCCGGAGCCGCGCGAGCCGAACCCCCTCCTCCTCCCGGTACGCGATCGGCCACTCGGCCCCCACCAGCGGCCCGGCCGCGTCGAAGTACGCCCACACCTTGCGCAGTACCCGGTCGGGCATGAAGTGGGTGTGCACGTCGACGAGGCCCGGCAACCCGTGCCGCGCGCGAAACGCGGCGATCTGCCGCGCCTCACCACTCCCGTCGCTCCCATCACTCCCGTCGCTGCCGCCGCTCCCCCTGTGCGTCTCACTCACCCCGCCCACTCCGCCCACTTCACTCACTTCGCTCACTCCGCTCACGCGCGAACCCGTGGCCGCGCACGACCTCGGCGACATGCACGGTGTACGCCTCGTACCACTCGGCCCGCCCCTGCCGCTGCGCGTCCCGATGATCGCCGACCGACCGCCACCGCTCGATGGCCGCGACGTCCCGGAAGTACGACACGGTGATCCCGAGCCCGCCGGGCTTGCGCGCCGACTCGTGCCCCAAGTAGCCGGGGATCTCCCGCACCAGCTCGTCCAACCGCCCGGCCGTCTCCCCGTACCCGTGGTCCCCCTCCGTGCGCACGGAACTGAACACCACGACGTAGTAAGGCAGTTCGAAGGCCGGCAACGGCCGGACAGGCGCATCGCTGTGATCACTCATGTCCCCCACGGTCACCGGTCCCCTCCCCGCTGTCCACCCTCCCGCTCCGCTCCTTGCCGTACGGGAGCCGAGACTTGACCCTCCGGTCGACAACCGGCCGGCCGGTCAGCCGGTCGTTCCAGGGGGGCTGGCCACGTCCGGCGGACAGGACCTAGAACAACCCGCCCTGCACCCCGGGCACCTCCCGCACCACGACCCCCGCCCCGCTCGCACCGGCCGGCGCCCGCTCCAACGGCCAACCGGCCAGCACCCGCGTGTCCACCACGAGCCGCCGCCCGGCCGGCTCGACGAGATGCAGATCGGGCCCGGCGGCCGCGACCACGGTCCCCGCCACCACGGCCCCCTCGACGAGCCCGCTCACCACGGCGTCCACCCGGTCGATCGCCGCGAGCCCGAACGCCTCCCCGTGATCGACGACCCGGCACGGCAGCCGCTCCAACGACTCGGGCCACCCGTCCCCGATCCCCGCGGCGACGGCATGCGCCCGCACCAGCTCGGCGCCCCGCCCCTCGACCCCGGCCAGCCCCGCCCGAACGGCACGCTTGCGCTCGTACGGAATCCGGTCGGGCACCCCGAGCGCCACCCGCAGCAGCTCCTCGGCCCGCCGGGCCGCCATCAACGGCCCCCGCCCCAGCCAGGTGAAGGCCACCGCCCCCTGCTCCAGCAGCCGCGCGCTCCCCCTCCCCACACCGGTGATCCCCACCTTCACCAGTCCGTCCCCGAACCACGCCAGATACACGTGGTACGGCCGCGGATCATCGGCGAGGGTGTCCGCGGCCACGGACCGCGCCCGGTCGATCCCCGCGCACTCCCCGCACTGCGCCCGCGTCCCCCGCACCGGCGCGGCCTCCCGCCCCGGACACGGCGTCCGCCGTCCCCCGCGCCACACCCCCGGACACCGCCGCACCCCACCGACCCGGAACGCGACCGGCTCCCCGAACCTCACCCCGCTCTCCCGCTCACCCCCGTCCCCCGTCCATCCGAACACCGGCCCGCCCCCACGCCATCGCATCCCGGTGCACCACCACGTCATACGGCCAGCATGACGCAGCCCACTGACAACGCCGGATACACGAAGAAGCCCCCGGAGGATCTCCGGGGGCTTCTTATCTGTGTGCACTCGGCAGGATTCGAACCTGCAACCTTCTGATCCGTAGTCAGATGCTCTATCCGTTAAGCTACGAGTGCTTGTCTTTAGTTTTCGTCTCCGCTCCCCGGCCTTTCGGCCCGCTCGCGGCGACAGGAAGAACATTACATGACTGCCGCCGCCATGTGAAATCCGTTTGCCGCACCCGTTGTGACCTGCGAAAACGCGCCCACGGCCGGGAGGAAACGCCGAAGCCCCGGTCCGTGTGGACCGGGGCTTCGGATCTTGGGGCGGAGGCGGAGGGATTTGAACCCTCGATGGGATTTAAGTCCCAAACCGCATTAGCAGTGCGGCGCCATAGACCGGACTAGGCGACGCCTCCAGCACAACCGTCCGCGCGAGCGCGATGCGGTGCGTGCAGATGATGACACAGTTGAGCGCCGTGTCACCAATCGCCTCCCACGGTACTAGGAGGGCAGGCCAGAGGGCAAAGCCCTGGCCGGGGCGCAACGTCGTGGCGGGCACGCGCGTTAGGCACGGCATGTTGCTGCGTCGTCTGTCGTCCCGCCTGCTGCTCACCGCCGCCTCGGCCGCGGCCCTCGCCGCCGTGCCCGTCTCCGCGCACGCCGACACCGGCCCGACGCGGATGCCGCCGCCCCCGTTCGGCGCGCCGGACGGCCCCGGCGGCGACCACCTGACCGTCACCGTCGCCGACTCGGGCAACGGCAGCGACGGCACCCGCGAGCTGGAGTGCGGGCCCGCCGGCGGCACCCACTCCGACCCGGGCGCGGCCTGCGACCGGCTCGACGAGCTCGCGGGCGACGGCCAGGACCCGTTCGCGCCGGTGCCCAAGGGATCGCTCTGCACGATGCAGTACGGCGGGGCCGCCACCGCGCACGTCACCGGGACCTGGCACGGGCGGGCCGTCGACGCCACTTACAAGCTGACGGACGGCTGCGAGATCTCCCGCTGGAACCGGCTGGTGCCCGTGCTGCCTGCGACCGCGCCGTGACCGTGGGTCCAACGGTCACATCGCCATGACCCGGCGTGCACCGGGTCCGCACATCCTCTACGTGTGCTCCCTCTCATCCGGCGCCGCGAGCGCAACCACTGCCCGTAGACTCCCTCCCGTGACACGCTGCGGGCCGCGAGGCAAGATGGCCCGCACGGTCGGCAAGTCGCGGTAATCAGGGAGGAAGCGTCGTCGTGAGCAGCAGGCCATCCCGAGGCGCTGCTCGCCTCGCAGCCATACTTGACGCGCTCCCCGATGCGTTGGTGCTGGTCAACACCAACGGGACCGTCGTCAACGCCAACTCCATCGCGCTCGAGGCCTTCGAGGCGCCGGGCACCGCCCTGGTGGGGCGCGGACTGCTCGATCTGCTGCCCCAGTTCGACTCCCGGCTGATCCCCGGATCGATGCGCAGGCCCGACACGGTGACCGACGAGCGCGGGCGGACGAAGCCGACGCGGATGGTCGCGCGGCGCACCGACGGCAGCGAGTTCCTGGTCGAGGTGACCAGCGCGAACCTCGCCGACGGCGCGCGCGACGCCGTGGATCCGTACGGCTCGAGCGGCGGTTCCGGTTCGTACAGCGGCTCCGAGCTGCTGATGCTCGTCGTCCGCGATCTGTCGGGGACCCTCGACACCGAGGCCGAGCTGGCCCGTTCGCAGCGGCAGACCGAGATGATTCTGCGGGCCGCGGCCGAGGGCGTCGTCGGCACCGACACCGACGGGCACATCGTCCTCGTGAACCCGGCCGCCGCGCAGATCCTCGGCTTCCGTGCCAGCGATCTCGGCGGTCAGGAGCTGCATCCGCTCGTCCTGCACTCACGGCCCGACGGCGAGCCGTTCCCGTACGAGGAGTCGCCGCTCGCCGACACCCTGCGCTCCGGGCGCAAGCACCGGGTGCGCGGGCAGGTCCTGTGGAACAAGAAGGGCGAAAAGGTGCCCGTCGACATGACGACGGCACCGGTGCGCGACGGTGATCAACTGGTCGGCGCCGTCATGACGTTCACCGACCGGCGCCCCTACGACAAGCTCGTCACCGAGCACGCCGAGGAGATCGCCCGACGCGAGGAGACGGCGGAGCAGGAGCGCGAGAAGCGCACCGCCGAGCTGGAGCGGGTCCGCGAGGAGCTGACCGCCGAACTCGCCGCGACGCGCGAGGAGCACGCCGAGGAGCTGTCCGCCGAGCGGGAGCGGGGCGCCGCGTTCGCCGAGCGGGAGAAGGACCGGTACGAGGAACTGGCCGCCCGGCACTCGCAGCTGCTCGCCGTGCTGGGCCAGTCGCTGCGCGGGCCGCTCGACGAGCTGCGGCGCGAGCTGGGCCAGCTGGCCGCGGACGACGCCGGACAGCTGTGGCCCGAGGCCAACCAGGTTCTGCACCATCTGTCCGCGGGCTACTCGCGGATCACGACGCTCGTCGACAACGTGCTCGCGTACCAGCTCCTCGACGCGGGCGGCGAACAGCTCGCCCGTACGCCGGTGATGCTGGACGCCGTCGTCGCCGCCGGTGTCGACGGGGCCGTGGAGCTGATCGGTCCCGGTCGCGTCCAGTTCGCCGTGCACGCGCCGCCGATCGAGGCCGAGGTGGACGCGGGGCGGCTCGCCACCGCGCTCGCGCATCTGATCGCCGACGTGGCCGGGATCGACGCCACCGGGAACGCGCGGGTTCCGGCCGGCGCCGGGTACGTCGACTCGACCGTCGTCGTGGCGGCCGCGCAGCGCGGCGAGAGCGTACGCATCGAGGTGCGCGGCCCCTACGCGGGCGGTGACCCGGTGCACGGGCCGATCGTCCAGGGCATCGTGCGGGCGCACGGTGGTGTGCTGCAGACGCACGAGATGCCCGGGATGAGCGGCAGCGCGTACGTGCTCGAAGTGCCGATCGGGAGCGGCGCCGGGGTCGTCACGGCCCCCGCCGAGCCGCTCGCGGAGCCGGCCGCCGAGCCCACCCCGAACCTGCCCGAGCAGGCCGGCGCCGCCACCCCGCACCTTCCCGAGCAGGCGACCGCCGCGACCGGTGGCGGCCGGCGTCGGGCGCGGCGGAGCTCCGGCCCCTCGGTGGACTCGTTCCTGGAGAGCGGGCTGCCGGGCGGCGAGGCCTCCGGCGGTACGGGCCGGCGGCGCGGACGGCGGGCCCCCGAGGAACCGTCGGCCCCCGCGGACGGCGGCGCACAGCCGGAGGCACCGGCGGCGGAACCCGCTGCCGAGAGCCCGGCAGGCGGTACCGGACGGCGCCGGGCGCGGCCCGCGGAGACCGGTGCGGCCGAGGGTGCCGTGCTGACGGCGGCCGAACACGCGGCGGGTTCCGCAGCACTGGGCGAGACGGTGCCGCCGCAGGGCGTGCCCGCGCCCACCGGGCGACGGGCCAGGCGCGCACACGACTCGGAACAGGCGGCGCTGCCCGCGCTGCCGTCGGGTTCCGCTCAGGAGGGCGACTCGGGTCACGGCGGGCTGGAGTTGGCGGGTGCCGGGGCCGGGCAGCCGACGGGCCGCCGGGCGCGCCGTGCGCTCGGTACGGCTCAGGCAGGCCAGGCCGCGGACGAGGCGGCGGCGCCGCGCGAGATGTTCGCTCTGCCGCCCGCCCAGGCCGACCGCACAGCCGAACCCGTGGCCCCCGAGGCGGCCCCGGCGACCGCGCCCGCCGACGTACGAGAAGACGTACCGGACGACGTACGAGGCGCCCCGCAGCAGGACACGGCCGGGGACGGTGCGGCGCACGGTGGCGCCGGGCAGCCCCTGCCGCTGCCGGACGAGGCCCAGCAGCACGACGCCGCCGCGGGCCACCCGGCGGAGGACCACACGCCGCCGCAGCCGCACCCGGCGCAGAGCACGCCGGCGCAGGGCACGCCCGCGCCGGCCGCGCTGCCGCCGGAGAACGCGGCGCGTGCCGCCCAGCCGCTGCCCGCCGAGGCGCCGCAGCACCCGGCCGGGGACACGACCTCGACGCAGGGCCGCGCCTTCAGCGTGCGCACGCTGGGCCAGGGTGTCCCGTTCGGGCGGCAGGTCGCCGAGCAGCAGCGGCCGCAGGGGGCGCCGAAGGCACCCGCCCGTCCCGGGGCCACGCCGCCGCAGGGCGTGCCGCAGGCACCCGAGGGGCAGACGTCGAACGGTTCGGGCCGGCGGCGCAAGCTGTCCACCCGCCAGGAGCAGCCCGAGGCGACCGACCCGCAGACCCCGGCTCAGGGCACGACGCAGACCCCGCCGCAGGGAACATCGCAGACCCCCGCACGGGGTACGACGCAGGCCCCGGCGCGCGGCACGGCGCAGACCCCGGCGCGGGGGACGGCGGCCCGGCCGCATCCCCAGCCGTCCCTGCTGTCGCCGAACTCCTCGGAGGGCCTCGGCCGTTCCTACGCGATCGGTGCCCCCGACCAGGACGCCGACGAGGGGCCCGAGCCGCTGGACGGTCCGGGCGGAGCGGTCGAGATCGCCAACCGGCCGCAGCCGCAGCCGATGGACGACGAGCTGCCCCCGGAGCCCCTCGACAACCCGCGCCGCCTCCTTGTGTGGCCCGCGCCGGACGTGACGACGCAGCAGGCGCTGAGCGACCGCGGCTACCGTCCGGTCACCGTGCACTCGCGCGAGGAGGTCGACGCGCAGATCGCGGCGTTCCCGGCCGCGCTGTTCGTGGACCCGCTGACCGGGCCGATCACCCGGACCGCGCTGCAGTCGCTGCGGCAGGCCGCCGTCGCGGCCGAGGTGCCGGTGCTGGTCACCGCGGGCCTCGGGCAGGCGACGCGTGAGGCGGCGTACGGCGCCGACCCAGCGGTGCTGCTGAAGGCTCTCGCCCCGCGGGACAGTGAGCAGCATCCGCCCCGAGTGCTGCTGATCGAGGAGCACGAGGAGATCGCGCTCGCGCTGACCGCCACGCTGGAGCGGCGCGGGATGCAGGTCGCACGGGCCGCGAGCGACGCGGACGCGGTGACGCTGGCGGCGCAGATGCGGCCGAACCTGGTGGTCATGGATCTGCTCCAGGTACGCCGTCGCCGCGCGGGCATCATCGACTGGCTGCGGGCGAACGGGCAGCTGAACCGCACGCCCCTCGTCGTCTACACGGCGGCCGTCGAGCCCGCCGACCTGCCGCGGCTCGCGGCGGGGGAGACGGTGCTGTTCCTGGCGGAGCGCTCGACGAGCGCCGAGGTGCAGGGCCGGATCGTGGATCTGCTGGCGAAGATCGGCACCAACTGACACATGAGGGCGGCCCGTTGAGGGCCGCCCTCGTTTCACGTGAAACGTCGTGCACGAGTGCACTTGTGCTGTCGTGCTGTCGTGCTGTCGTGCTGTCGTGCTGTCGACGGTGCGCTCGCTCAGAGCTGGGTGACGTCCAGTTCCCCGTCCGCGTACTGCTTGCGCAGCACCTTCTTGTCGAACTTGCCGACGCTGGTCTTCGGGACCGCGGGGATGATCGTCCAGCGCTCGGGCAGCTGCCACTTGGCGACCTTCTCGGCGAGGAAGGCGCGCAGGGTCTCGAAGTCGGCGTCGGCACCCTCCTTCAGCACGACGGTGGCGAGCGGCCGTTCGCCCCACTTGTCGTCGGGCACGGCCACCACGGCGGCCTCGGCCACAGCCGGGTGCGACATCAGCGCGTTCTCGAGGTCGACACTGGAGATCCACTCGCCGCCGGACTTGATGACGTCCTTGGCCCGGTCGGTGAGGGTGAGGAAGCCGTCGGGGCTGATGGTGCCGACATCACCGGTCTTCAGCCAGCCGTCCTCACTGAACTTGTCGGCGGGGCGCAGCGGTTCACCGCCCGAGTCGGCGCCCGCGAAGTACGCGCCCGCGATCCAGTTGCCGCGTACCTCCAACTCGCCCGCGGACTTCCCGTCCCAGGGCAGGTGCTCGCCGCCGGGGCCGCTCAGGCGCGCCTCGACGCCCGCGGGGAAACGGCCCTGCGTGAGCCGGTACGCGAACTCCTCGTCGCTGCCCGGCTCGACGCCGGCCGGCGGCCGCGAGACCGTGCCGAGCGGCGAGGTCTCGGTCATGCCCCAGGCGTGACAGACCCGCATGCCCAGGTCGTCGAACGCCTTCATGAGCGAGGGCGGGCAGGCCGAGCCGCCGATGGTGACCTGGACGAGCGTGGAGACATCGCGCGGCTTCGCCGTGAGCTCGGCGAGCAGGCCCTGCCAGATCGTGGGAACGGCGGCGGCGTGCGTGGGGCGCTCGGCCTCGATCATCTCGGCGAGCGGCGCGGGCTGCAGGAAGCGGTCCGGCATCAGCATGTTCACGCCCGTCATGAACGTGGCGTGCGGCAGCCCCCAGGCGTTCACATGGAACTGCGGGACGACGACGAGCGAGGTGTCGGAGTCGGTCAGCCCCATGGACTGCGTCATGTTGACCTGCATGGAGTGCAGGTAGATGGAACGGTGCGAGTAGACGACACCCTTGGGATCGCCGGTGGTGCCGGAGGTGTAGCACATGGCGGCGGCCTGGCGCTCGTCCAGCTCCGGCCAGTCGTACATGGTCGGCTTCCCGGCGATGAGGTCCTCGTACTCGTGGACCCGGGCGTGGGCGCCGTCGAGCACGGAGCGGTCGCCGGGGCCGGAGACGACGATGTGCTCGACCGTCGTCAGGCCGGGCAGCAGGGGCGCGAGCAGCGGCAGCAGCGAACCGTTGACGATGATCACGCGGTCGGCCGCGTGGTTCACGATCCACGTCAGCTGCCCCGCCGGGAGGCGAAGGTTGAGGGTGTGCAGGACGGCGCCCATGGCGGGCGCGGCGAAGTACGCCTCGACATGCTCCGCGTTGTTCCACATGAGGGTTGCGACCCGGTCGTCGTCGCGGACGCCCAGGTCGTCGCGGAGGGCGTGCGCGAGCTGCGCCACACGGGCCCCCGCCTCGGCGAACGTACGGCGGTGTGGCTCGCCCTCACCCGTCCACGTGGTGATCTGCGAGGTGCCGTGCACGCGCACCCCGTGATTCAGGATGCGGGTGACAGTCAGCGGTACGTCCTGCATCGTGCTCAGCACGGGCGTCCTCCCGGTGGGCGCTACGGAGCAGTAGGGTTCCGCCGATTCTCACCGCATACCGCGTGGTATGTCACTACTCCCGGGAATGATCGATCACCGAGTGACCCAACCGGACGCCCCACTCAGCTGCGCGCGGGCACCAGTTCGGGGTCCTCGCGGAGCTTGCCGAGCGCCCGCGAGACCGCGCTCTTCACCGTGCCTATGGAGACTCCGAGCACCTGCGCCGTCTGCGCCTCGCTCAGATCCTCGTAGTACCGCAGGACGACCATCGCCCGCTGCCGCGCCGGCAGCTTCATGATGGCGCGCCACATCGCGTCGTGCAGCGCCTGCTGCTCGGCCGGGTCCCCGGCGGGCGGTGTGGCCGGCTCCGGCAGCTCGTCGCAGACGAACTCGTCGACCTTGCGCTTGCGCCACTGCGAGGTCCGCGTGTTCAGCAGGGCCCGGCGCACATAGCCGTCGAGCGCCCGGTGGTCCTCGATCCGGTCCCACGCGACATACGTCTTCGCGAGCGCGGTCTGCAGGAGATCCTCGGCATCGCACGGGTTCGCGGTCAGCGACCGGGCGGTGCGCAACAGCACGGGCTGACGCGCTCGGACGTACGACGCGAACGACGGGTACGCCGAGTGCGCTGCGTGCGCCGGGTGCGTCCCCGCCGGGGTACGCGTCGCCGGCTCCGATGCGCCGGTGCAGACAGACGCCAGGGTTGCGGTCATGGCTCCACGCTATGAGCGACCCCTGCTTCTGCGGATCGGCCGGAGGTCCCGAAGCGGCGTCCGCCTCAGGTTGTACGAGGGGTGCTGTCCCCACCTCCTGAAGGTGGAGGAGCGGGTGAGGATCCCTGAGGGTTCGGCCCTGAGAGTGTGCGGAACCGGCGCTGCGGGTTCGGCCCCGGGCCGCGGGCGGGGCGGGCCCCGCGGGCCCGCGGGGCCCGCTCAGCCGATCCGGGCCACCGGGGCACGCACCAGGTTCCGGTCGATCACCAAGGTACGCCCGCCATGGCGCTCCTTCACGTTCCCCGCGTACTGGTGGATCCTGCGCTGCGGGTGCCAGGCATTCCGCCTGAGCACGGGCTCCCGGTACAGATGGGGCTTGGTGTGCCAGCGCGCGAACCACATCACCGCGGGAAGATCCCGCACCCCCGCCCTTCGCGCCGCCTCCATGTGCCGCACCCCCGATCCGGCGCTGCTGTAGAACCCGGGGACGTACCCGCGTCGCTCCACCTCCCTGTCCCACGCCCGCACGAACGACAGCGTCGTACGGGCGCATCCCCGCTTCCGATAGTTGTAGGCCTCCATGTCGAGATAGAGGGGGCTGTGCCGCTGGATGCCGAGCGCCCCGGCCCGGCGCACCGCGTCCCTCGCCTCCCGCACCCCCTGCCGCCACGGGTGCCGCCCGATCCGCACCCCCCTCTTGTGCCGCGCGCTGACGCAGGGCGCCTGCGATCCCACGTACACCGGCAACACCCGCCATCCCATGCCGGTGACCGCCCTCATCCAGCCGCGGTTCAGCGCGGGCTGGTGCCGGCAGGCCCGGCCTCGGCCCGCGTAATAGACGCCCACCGCGCGGTAGTCGGAGGTCCGCCAGCGCCGCATCGTGTCCCGGGACGGCGCCGAGCAGACGTCGAACGCCCGCCCGTGGAAGGTACGCACCCTGGATCCCCACGGCGCGGAACCCGCGGAGCCCTCCGGTGCGGATCCGTCCGGTACGGAGCCCGCCGATACGGAACCCTCCGATGCGGACCCGTCCGGTGTGGATCTGTCCGCGACAGTCCGGCCCGCCGCGGCCGACGGCAGGTCGGCGGTCCCCGGCACGAGAAGCACAAGCAGTACAAGTCCAATGATCATCTTTGGGCGGTCCATGGATCGAGTGAAGGATCCGCCCTCACGCGCGGGCCGGGGACACGCGCCCGGTTCAGCCGTCCGCCCCCAGAATCAGACCCGATGTGGGGACGCCGGTCCCCGCGGTGACCAACACCGTGGCCGCGCCGGATATCTGGTTCACGGCGGTGCCCCGCAGCTGCCGCACTCCCTCCGCTATGCCGTTCATCCCGTGCAGATACGCCTCCCCGAGCTGTCCGCCATGAGTGTTGAGCGGCAGCCGCTCCTCGGCGACGAACCCGGCCGCCTCGCCGGGCGCGCAGAACCCGAACTCCTCCAACTGCATGAGCACGAAGGGCGAGAAGTGGTCGTACAGGATCCCGACGTCTATGTCGTCGGGCCCGATCCCGGCCGTCCGCCACAACTGCTGTGCCACCAGGCTCATTTCGGGAAGCCCGCTCAGATCGTCCCGGTAGAAGCTGGTCATCTGCTCCTGCGCGCGGCCCGCGCCCTGGGCAGCGGCAGTGATCACCGCGGGCGGATGCCGCAGATCGCGGGCACGCTCGACGCTGGTGACGACGATCGCCTGCCCGCCGTCCGTCTCCTGGCAGCAGTCGAGCAGCCGCAGCGGTTCGACGATCCAGCGCGACGCGGCATGATCGGCGAGGGTGATCGGCTTGCCGTGGAAGTACGCGGCCGGGTTCGTCGCCGCGTACTTGCGGTCCATGACCGCGACATGGCCGAACGCCTCGGGGGTCAGCCCGTACGTGTGCAGATACCGCTGCGCCGCCATCGCCACCCAGGACGCCGGGGTGAGCAGCCCGAACGGGAGGTTCCAGCCGAGCGCCGCGCCCTCCGCCGAGGCTTCCCGGTGCTGCACCCCCGAGCCGAACCGTCGGCCCGACCGCTCGTTGAACGCCCGGTAGCAGACGACCACTTCGGCCACGCCGCTCGCCACCGCGAGGGCCGCCTGCTGCACGGTGCCGCAGGCCGCGCCGCCTCCGTAGTGCACCCGGGAGAAAAAGGAGAGCTCCCCCATTCCCGCGGCCTGCGCCACGGTGATCTCCGGGTTCGTGTCCATGGTGAAGGTGACCATGCCGTCGACGTCGGCGGGGGCCAGGCCCGCGTCGTCGAGCGCCGCGTGCACCGCCTCCACCGCGAGCTTCAGCTCACTGCGCCCGGAGTCCTTGGAGAACTCGGTGGCACCGATACCGACGATCGCCGCCTTGCCGCCGAGCCGGTCCCTGGAATGCACGCTCATGACGGGCTCCCCTTGAGCCGGGGCACGGTGACGGTCACGGTGCCGGTGACATGACTCCCGATACCGTTGCGCCCGACCACCGCCACCTCGGCGGTGTCACCGTCGTCCGCACCGGCGACCTCGGTCACCGTCGCCGTCAACACCATCGTGTCTCCCGGGTAGTTGGGAGCACCCAGACGTATCGCGACCTTCCGCAGCACCGCCGTCGGGCCGAAGTGGTCGGTGATGTAGCGGCCCACCAGCCCATTCGTCGTGAGGATGTTCATGAAAATGTCGGGGGAGCCCTTCTCCCTGGCCAGCTCCGCGTCGTGGTGCACGTCCTGGTAGTCACGGGACGCGATCGCCCCGGCGACGATCAGGGTCCGGGTGATCGGGATCTCCAGCGGCGGCAGCTCCGCACCCGCCTTCAGCAGTACCTCACCCCCGCTCATACGGGTTCTCCTTCCGGTCGCTCGACGACTGCGGCTGTGCGTGCGGCTGCTTCCGTGTCCGCACCTGGGGGCGCGGCTGTGTCCGGGCAGGCGCCCGTCTCCGCCTCCCCTGCTGCGGTGAAGGCGATCAACTCGCCCAACTCATCCAGCACTTCACGGCCTCCGCCGAGATAGCCGTCGAGCTGCCGGCCCCACAGGAAGTGCCGGTGCACCGGATGATCGAGATCGGCGCCCATTCCGCCGTGCAGATGCTGCCCGGTGTGCACGACGCGTCGGCCCCCTTCGGACGCCCACCAGGCCGTGGTCAGCGCATGGCTCCGATACGGGAGCCCCTCGTCGCGCCGCCAGGCCGCTTCATAGGCGGTGACCCGGATGGCGTCGACGTCCATATGCGCTTCGGCCGCGCGGAGTTGCACGCCCTGCTTGGCGGCGAGGGGGCGGCCGAACTGCTCCCGCTGGTTCGTGTACTCCACTGCTCTGGCCAGGGAACCCGCACACACCCCTGCCTGCAGCCCGGCGAACGCGGTCCGTGCCGACGCCCGCACGTCCTCGTACGCCCCCGGACCGCCGATCCGCTCCGCCGGCGCCTCGTCGAGCACGAGTCTGCCGGCGGACCAGGGCGCCGTGAGCTCGACCGGCTCACAGACGACGTCGGACGTCCGCACCATCCACAGGCTGTGGGCAACGTGCACGGCCTCGCCCCGGCGCCCCGCCTCGGCCCGGTCACGCACCGCCACCAGGACGTGCGTCGCCTCCCGCAACCAGGGCACCCACGGCACGACCCCGGTCAGCCGCGCCCGGCCCAGTCCTTCGCCCGCGGCCACCACGATCCCACCGCGCCCCGGAAAGGCCCCGGTCGCCACGGCCGATCCGTCCCGCAGGCCCGGCAACAACCGCTCCCGCTGCTCGGCGCCGCCGTGCGCGCCCACCGCCAGCAGTCCGTAGACACAGCTCGCCGCGAACGGGACCTGGGCCGTCGTCCTGCCCTGCTCCTCCAGCATCAGCACGAGACCGAGCAGCCCGGTCTCCTCCACGGCGCCGGTCAGTCCGGCATCGGCCAGCGCCTTCCACAGCTCGCTGTCCGTGCCGGCGCCGAGGCCCGCCAGCCGCTCCGGCGTGGAGAGGTCACCGAAGATCCGCGCGGCCAGTTCCCGGGCCGCTTCCTGCTCCGGAGTGGGGGTGAAGTCCATGTCACGCCTCACCGCCCTCAAGAGCCCGGAACACCGGCAGCTCCAACTCCTCGTCCACGCGCAGGAACTCGACCCGGACCGGCATCCCGATGCGCACCTTGTCGTAGGGCACCCCGATCACATTGCTGACGATGCGCACCCCTTCCGCCAGCTCGATCAGTCCCACCGCGTACGGCGGATCGAAGGCCGGGAAGGGCGGGTGGTGCATGACGACGTAACTGAAGACGGTGCCCTCGCCGCTCGCCTGGACCGTGTCCCACTCCTGCCCGCCGCACGCGTTGCAGCCCGGCAGCCAGGGGAAGCGCAGCGTCTCGCAGCCGCGGCACCGCTGGATGAGCAGCCGGTGGTCGCTGACGCCTTCCCAGAAACCCGCGTTGTCCCTGTTCACGACGGGGCGCGGGCGCTGCCCCTTCGACGCACCCGATGACTTCGGGACCTTGGCGGCGCCCGAACTGCGCTGTGCGGGGGCGTACTTCAGGATCCGGAACCGGTGCGTGCCCGCGAGCTCTCCGCCCGCCCGTACGTCCATGCGCGTCGTGACGAAGTGGCCCGTCCCCAGCTTCGTCGTCTTCAGCGGCGACACCGACTCGATCACCGCGTCGAAGGTGATCGTGTCCCCCGGTCGCAACGGTCGCAGGTACTCCTGCTCGCAGTCGGTGGCGACGACCGAGGTGTACCCGGCGCCGTCCAGCAGCGCGAGCAGGTCGTCGTAGGCCCCCGCGCGTCCCGCGTACCCGGGCAGGCCCGCCATCGTCCAGGCCTGCAGCATCGTCGGCGGCGCTATGGCGTCCGCGCCCTCGTACGCCGGGTTGGTGTCGCCCATGGCCTCGCACCAGTGCCGGATCATCGGCGCGTTGACCGGGTCCCTGCCCTCGCTCGCCGTGGCCGCGACGAGCCCTTCGAACGCCTTCAACCCCTCGTACGCCAACGCCTCATGGCCTGTCATCGCGCTCACCGCCTCCCCCGCTTCATCCCCAGCCGCATCGAGGCCACGATCTCCCGCTGCACCTCGCTCACCCCGCCGCCGAACGTGTTGATCTGTGCCGCCCGGTTCATCCGCTCCAACTCCCCGTCCCCCACCGCGGGATCACCGCTCCCCGCCGCGAACGCCCCGGGCGATCCCCTCCGCACCCACCCGGTCTCGCCCGCGATCTGCTGACACATTTGGTACACCTCGACCGCCGATTCGGTTCCCGCGAACTTCACGCCGCTGGCATCGCCGGGGGCCAGCCGGCCCGCTCCCACATCGCCCACCAAACGCCAGTTGAGCAGGCGCGTCGCCGCCAGCCGGGCATGTGCCTCGGCCAGCTGGGACCGGACCCACGGAGCGTCAACCCGGCACTCGCCCGTCACTGGATCGGGTGTACGAGCGGCGTCGAGCACCCGGGCGTAGAAGTCCTCGGCCTGCATCCCGATCGCGGCGAGCGCGACCCGCTCGTGATTGAGCTGGTTGGTGATCAGCCCCCAGCCGCCGTTCTCCTCGCCGACCAGGTTCGAGCCGGGGACGCGGATCCCGTCGTAGTACGTGGCCGTCGTGGTCAGGCCGCCGACCGTCTCGATCGGGGTCCACGAGAAGCCGGGCGCGTCGGTGGGCACGAGAACGATCGAGATGCCCTGGTGCTTGGGGGCCTCGGGGTCGGTACGGCAGGCGAGCCAGATCCAGTCGGCGTTCTGCGCGTTCGACGTGAAGACCTTCTGCCCGTCGATCAGCCAGTCGCCGCCGGCGCCGTCCCGCACGGCCCGCGTCCGCAGCGACGCGAGGTCGGTCCCGGCCGACGGCTCGCTGTAGCCGATCGCGAAGACCAGGTCGCCACTGAGGATCCGGGGGAGGAAGTAGGCCTTCTGCTCCTCGGTCCCGTACTTCATCAACGTGGGACCGACCGTGTTCAGCGTGACCATGGAGACCGGCGCGCCCGCGCGATAGGCCTCGTCGAAGAACACGAACTGCTCGTCGGCGCCCCGCCCCTGGCCGCCGCACTCGACGGGCCAGCCGAGCCCCAACAGCCCCTCGGCCCCCATCCGGCGCAGCACCCGGCGCTGCCCGGCGAGGTCGTCGGCCGCGGGCGGCCCCTCCGGCATCAACGTACGGAAGCGTGCGCGCAGGTGAACGCGCAGCTCGCGCTGGCGCTCGGTGGGGGCGAGGTGCACGGCGGCGGCCCTCCCGGACCTCGTACGAACAAGGGTTTCTGACTGTCCGTCAGATGTCGTTGGGTGTCAAGAGATCCGCCGAGCCGCCGATGGACGCGAAAACGCCTGCGCGGCGGTGCCGAGGCACCGCCGCGCAGACTGTCACGCACCCCATGGAAGACCCCTGCCGAACAGGAGCCATGAGGTCACCAGAGCTCGGTGAAGTTCACCGCGATGTTCTCGTTGGACTGGTCGATCGCCGTGAAGGCGGATCCGTTCACCTGAGCGGTGTTGTTCTGGTTCGAGGCGCCACTGCCGACGGCCTGCTGCTGCGTGGTGGACGAGTTGCCGTGGTTGTTGCCGCCCACGCCGCTGCCGCTGATCGTCGACACACCCGCGTTCGATCCGTTGTCCGCGAAGGCACCGTTGTCGGCCATCGCCACCCCGGAGAACAGGGCGGCGGCGAGGGGCAGGGCGGCGACAGCGGCGATGGCGCGGGCAGTACGGATGGAAGCCATGTCTTTTCCTCCAGAAGGAAGTACGCACCGGGGGCTCGGACGGGGGTCCGGCACCCGGGGAAGTACGGGTTGCTCCAAGGCAGTTGGCCGACCGCCTCGGCGATGTTCACGACGTCGCGAGACCAGAGTTGCCCACCGAATCCCCCGCGAACCACCCCGGAAGCGGCTATTCGCTCGCAAGCGTGAGGACATGTCGATAAACATGCTTCACGCCCACAAAACCCCAGCTCAGCACTGAATGCACCACCTTGGGGTGATCACAGCCCAGCGCTCCCACGCGATGAAGCGTTTCGGCACATTTTTGGTAAATAGGGGCCTCGTACGGCCCACACCTCTTCCCCATTTCGAACATTCGTACGAACATGAAGGTATGGCCACCACCGACCGGCACCCCTCGCGCTCCGCCCCGTCCGCGCCCCTGGCGACCCTGGCCCTCGCGCACGCCCTGTCCGCCGCCGCGCGCGGGCTCGCCGTCATCCCGCTCTCCCGCACCAAGCTCCCGGCGCTGCCCTCACCGCATCGCGACGACCCCCCGTCAGCCCCGCGCTGCCATGGCGAATGCGGGCTGCCGGGCCATGGCGTGTACGACGCGACGACCGACCCGCGCCGGGTCCGCGCGCTGTTCGCCGCCGCGCCCAGAGCGACCGGGTACGGGATCGCGTGCGGCCTTCCACCGCACCACCTCATCGGCGTCGACCTGGACACCAAGTCCGGTACGGATTCCTCCGCTTCGCTGCGTGAGCTGGCCTTACGGCATCTGTTCACGATCCCCGACACCGTGGTCGTGGCCACCCCCAGCGGCGGTCGGCACCTGTGGCTGTCCGGCCCGCCGGACGTCGTGGTGCCCAACTCCGCCGGCCGCCTCGCCCCCGGCATCGACATCCGCGGCGCCGGCGGCTACCTGGTGGGCCCCGGCTCCCGCACCGAGCACGGGGTCTACAGCACGGTGCCCGGCACGGCCCATCTCGCGCCCGCACCCTGCCCACCGGCGCTCCTGCGGCTGCTCACGCCCCCGCCCCGCGCGCACCACCCCGAACCCGACACCCGCACCGGCCAACACGGCGCGGGCCTCGTCCAGTTCGTCCTCGGCGCCCACGAGGGGCAGCGCAACACCCGCCTCTTCTGGGCAGCCTGCCGCGCCTACGAGAGCGGCCTCGGCGACACCCTCGCCGACGCCCTGACGACTGCCGCGGTCCGCACGGGCCTGACAGCCCGCGAAGCCCGCTCGACGATCGCCTCGGCGGCACGGCTGACGACGGGACCGTAGGGAATGCCACCGCCTACAGGTGCGCCGCCGCGCATACAGGCGGGCCTGCCCGCCTACAGGTGCGCCTGCCCGCCTACGGAGACGTGAACGGCCCCGACCGGAAGCCCGGTCGGGGCCGTTCACCTACGCGGTGGGTGTGGGATTTGAACCCACGGTGACTCTCGCCACGACGGTTTTCAAGACCGTTCCCTTAGGCCGCTCGGGCAACCCACCCCGCGCCCCGAAAGCCGTGCGGCTGTGAT
The DNA here is from genome assembly GCF_050410835.1 of Streptomyces sp. cg35. Classification (NCBI taxonomy): domain Bacteria; kingdom Bacillati; phylum Actinomycetota; class Actinomycetes; order Kitasatosporales; family Streptomycetaceae; genus Streptomyces; species Streptomyces sp. cg35. The sequence continues at coordinate 4,617,920 of NZ_CP191268.1, read as the reverse complement.
CCGGTGGCGCGGGGACCAGGGTAGCGGGTTCGGCGACGGGGTCCGTCAGCTGTCGCCCTTGCGCTCCCCGAGGGTCACGTCGGTCGTGCGCTCCTTGCCGTCCCGCGTGTAGGTCAGCTTCACCGTGTCGCCCGGCTTGTGCGTCCAGATCTGGCCGATCAGGGTCGGTCCGGAGTCGACCACCGTGTCGTCCAGCTTCGTGATGACGTCGCCGGGCTTCAGGCCCGCCTTGGCCGCCGGACCGTTCGGCGTCACGGCGGCGGAGCCGCTCGCGCCCTGCTCGGTGATCTTCGCGCCGCCCGTGCCCTCCTCCAGGGAGACCGAGGCGCCGATCACCGGGTAGACCGGCTGGCCGGTCTTGATGAGCTGCTGGGCGACCATCTTGGCCTGGTTGATCGGGATGGCGAAGCCGAGGCCGATCGAGCCGGACTGCCCCGAGCCGCCGAGGCCGCCGCTGGAGGCGGACTGGATGGCCGAGTTGATGCCGATCACGTTGCCGTTGCCGTCGAGCAGCGGGCCGCCGGAGTTGCCCGGGTTGATCGACGCGTCGGTCTGCAGGGCGCTCATGTAGGAGGCCTTGCTGCTGCCGGTGCCGTCGCTGGAGGCCACCGGGCGGTCCTTCGCCGAGATGATGCCCGTGGTCACCGTGTTCGACAGGCCGAAGGGGGCGCCGATCGCGATGGTCGAGTCGCCCACGGCGACCTTGTCGGAGTTGCCGAGCACGAGGGGCTTCAGATTGCTCGGCGCGTTCTTCAGCTTGATGACCGCGACGTCGTAGCCCTGCGCGTGGCCGATCACCTCGGCGTCGTACTTCTTGCCGTTCGAGAACGTCGCCGACAGCTTGCCGCCGTCCACGGCCTCCGCCACCACGTGGTTGTTGGTGAGGATGTGGCCTTCCTTGTCGTACACGAAGCCCGTGCCGGTGCCGCCCTCGCCGTTGTTGCCCTCGGCCTCGATGGTGACCGTGCTGGGCAGCGCCTTGGCGGCCACGCCCGCGACGGTGCCCGGGTCGCGCTTGAGGTCGGCGGGGTTGGAGGCGGAGACGGTCGTCGAGCCGGTGCCCCCGTCGTCGTTCCGCTGGGCTGCCCAGTAGCCGACACCGCCGCCGACGACGCCCGCGATCAGGGCGGCCGCGATGACACCGGCGAGCAGCCCACCGCGCCGGCCGCCCGGCTTGGGCTGCGGCTGCTGGTAGGAGGCGCCCCACGACGACCCGCCGCCACCGCCCGCGTACGACGGGATCGCCGGCGGCGGGGGCGGCCAGTCACCGGCGGGCGCGGGGCCGGCCGGTCCGGCGGGCGCCCCGTGGTCGACGGCCACCGCGCCCTGGCCCACCGTGTCGTGGCCTGCGCCTTCGGGGGCCGATGGCGCGGGTCCGGCCGGGGCCTGTGCGGGAGCAGCGGGAGCGTCCACCGGCACGGGAGGTGCGGACGGGGCCGGGGGGACCGCAGTGCCCTCGTTCTCGGTGCTCACAGCTTTCTCTCCTCGATCCACGGCTTGTTGTCGCCGGTCCGGCCTGGGGCAGTGCTCGATCATCCTCAAGCACAGTTCGATCTTTTTCAGTCTCTACAGCGGCGCTTGAACGACCACTGTCACCCATCGTTCCGGCATGGTCCTGTCACGGTCCAGTTGTGCTGTTGTACGCCGTCAGCCTTTCCCATGGGGCGTCAGGGCACCATAAGGCGTTCCTGTGCGTCCGAGGCCATCCTTTATGCCGGGCGAAACGGACGCATCCGCTAGGCCGAACTTTCTCGTCGGCCGGCCCCGCGGTGGCACCATGACGCGGTGACCCACGCACGACAGCAGCGCATCCAGGTCGTCGCCCACCGCGGTGCCTCGGAGGACGCCCCCGAGCACACACTGGCCGCATACAAGAAGGCGATCGAGGACGGTGCCGATGCCCTCGAATGCGATGTGCGGCTCACGGCGGACGGCCATCTCGTCTGCGTGCACGACCGTCGCGTCAACCGTACGTCGAACGGCCGCGGAGCGGTCTCGGCACTGGAACTCGCGGATCTCGCCACCCTCGACTTCGGCTCCTGGAAGGACCGCGAGGAGGGCCCCGACTGGACGGTGGGCTCGGCCGACACCTCCGTACTGACCCTGGAGCGCCTCCTCGAACTCGTCGCCGACGCCGGCCGGCGGGTCGAGCTGGCCATCGAGACCAAGCACCCCACACGGTGGGCGGGTCAGGTGGAGGAGAGGCTCCTGCTTCTCCTCAAGCGGTTTGGCCTGGACGCGCCCCCTCCGGATGAGCCGTCGCCGGTCCGCGTGATGAGTTTTTCGGCCCGTTCCTTGTTGCGCGTCCAGGAGGCGTCGCCGACGCTGCCGACCGTCTATTTGATGCAGTTCGTCTCGCCTCGTCATCGCGAAGGACGCCTTCCTCAGGGCGTGCACATCGCGGGCCTCGGCATCCGTATCCTGCGCAGCCACCCCGGTTACGTCGAGAAGCTCACGCGCGCGGGCCACCAGGTTCACGTCTGGACGGTGAACGAGCCGGAGGACATCGACCTCTGCGTGCGGCTCGGCGCCGACGCGATCATCACCAACCGGCCCGCGGCGGTGCTGCACCGTCTCGGCAGGAGCTAGTTCCGGCCACCTTCACCCCTGGTTGTCACGGGGAGTGCTCCGGCGCGTTCGGTCCGTATTCGATCGTTACGAGTGCGTCACCGGACATGGATTGGCCGGTTTCCGGTCCAGTCCATTGGGGCATTCACTCCGTGGCGTGGGGCAAAGGAGGTCTCGGGGGTGGCGTTGGTGGTGGCACAGGAGGTGCCGGCGTCGTCGAGCATGGCCGTTCCCCATGGCCCTGCGGGCGTGGGCGAGGCACGACACCGGATGCGTGATCAGCTGCGCAGCAGCGGGGTGTCGGACTCGGTCGTCGACGACGCGGTTCTGATCCTTTCCGAGCTGCTCAGCAATGCGTGCCGGCACGGCAGGCCGCTCGGCGACGACATGGCCGGCGACGGGGACGTACGGGCAGCGTGGCGCGTGGACGACCGGGGTTGCCTCACGGTCGAGGTGACGGACGGCGGCGGCCCGACCCGCCCGGTTCCGGCCACCCCTTCCGTGACCGCGCACGGCGGCCGCGGGCTCAACATCATCACGGCGCTGGCCGACGACTGGGGCGTGCGGGACGACGCCCGGGGCGAGGTCACCGTCTGGGTGATCGTGCACAAGGACGTGCACGCGCAGGCGGCGGCGTGCCGCCGCGACGGCTTCGCGACCCGGATCGCCTCTCCACCCGTCGGGGACCTGGCGGGTCTCGACTTCGCGGACGCCTTCGACGACCTGGGCTGAAGGCCGCTCCGCGCAGGGCACTTGGAGCGGATCCCACCCTTGTCAGTACGAGCGGCTAGGCTCGCGCCCGTACGTACGAGTGCCGTATCCGGGAGACATCCAAGATGGCCAAGAAGCGCCCCCAGACCAAGGGCAAGCCGCAAGTCACCAGTGGAGAGATCCCGGTCGTCGGTGCCCGCGAGCCCTGCCCCTGCGGCAGCGGCCGCCGCTACAAGGCCTGTCACGGCCGGGACGCGGCGCACGCGGTGACCGAGCTGGTGCAGCGTCCCTTCGAGGGCCTGCCGGGCGAGGGCGACTGGGTCGCGCTGCGCGAGCTGGTGCCCGCGGCGACGGTCGAGCTGCCCCTGAAGGGCGAGCTGCCCGAGGGCGTCCCCTCGGTCACCCTCGCGACCGTGCTGCCGATGGCGTGGCCCGCGCTGCGCCGCGACGACGGCTCGGTCCTGCTCGGCCTGCAGAACGACACGTCGTCCGGCGACATCAGCCGCGACCTGGCCGACACCCTGCAGCGCGCCCTGACCGCCGAGCCGGGCAGCCCGGTGCAGGCCCGCCGCGCGCCGGCCGACGGCCCGCGCCTGCAGGACCTCCTCGACCCGGACGGCACTTTCGAGCCGGTCGTGCACACGGGCTTCGAGTTCTGGGTGCCGGACTCGGAGAACGCGTCGGGTGAGGTCGCCGCCTCCCTGGAGCGGGCCAACGCCGCGGCCATCCCGACCGTGAAGCTCTCCGGCGTGGACAGCGCCTACTGGTGCGAGACCCCGGAGAAGAATCACCTGCGCTGGGTGATGCCGCACCCGGAGGAGAAGCTCCTCGACGCGCTCGCGCGGCTGCACGCGGCGGGCACGTCCTCGCTCGGCGAGGGCACGCGCCTCGTCGGCTCGTTCCGGGCGCACGGCCTCACCGTTCCGGTGTGGGACCTGCCCAGCCCGGTGAAGGCGGAGGACGTCGAGAAGCCGGCCGCCGAGTTCGCCGAGCGGCTCGCCGCCGCGCTCGCCACGGACGCGCCGCTGACCGCGGACGAGCGTCGCGCGCGGGGCGGCCTCACCAACCGACAGGTGACTCTCAGCTGATCCACAGCATCCACCTGGACTGACCGACCGGTCAGCCGCTCGGACCGCCGGAAGCCTGCTCGGAATGGGTGACTCCGGTCACAACTCCCGGTAGTTGCAGGTAAATCCATGTCCGAATAGAAGAGATCGAATTTGCTAACTGCCGATCTCTTGTTACCGTTCAAGTAGCCCGGTTGCTGGTGCATCCCCCGTCGCCAGCAACCGGGCGCTTTCATGCCTGCGAACGGTCGGCGCGCCTCAACCCCCGTACGCGGGCGCCGAGTTGCTGCCCGACCTCAGCAGCAGCGGCTCATCGGCACCGGCCGCGTACTCCACGACCGCGGCGTAGCGGGCGAGGTCCGCCCGGGTCCGTTCCCGCGGGGTCTCGCACATGCCGGGCTCGTCCTCCGCGGCCACCGCGCAATGGATCTGCACCGTGCGCCCGCCGGGCGCCATCAGGGTCAGCACGGCGGTCAGCTCCGCGCCCGTCGTGTTGCGGTAGTAGGTGCGCGCCCAGGTGTCCTGCCCCTTGCTGAGCACACAGGTCTGCGCCTCGATGCCCTCGGGGGAGGCGAGTTGGGGACCGCAGTGGGCGGCGACCGTCAGGCCCAGTCCGGTCAGGAGGGAGGACCGGGGACGGTCCGGCGCCGCATCGGGCTTCTGGTCCGCGGCGCCGCCCGTCGCACCGTCCTTCGTACGATCCGCCGTGCCGTCGGTCTTGTCGTCGACCTTGTCGGCCGTGCCCTCCGACGCCGATTCCGCCTTCTCGGCGGCCGGTCGCCCGGACCCCTCGCCCACCGGACCGGCGGACGCGCCCGCCAACGGCAGTACGGCGGTGAGCACCACCACGGCGAGAAGTCCGAACAGACGGAGGCGCGAATGGGGTCTCCCCTGCTCGGGCCCGTTCGAGAGCGTGGAGAAGGGTGGCGCGGCAGGCATGCGCCGAACATATCGGCGCACACCCCTGCCGGCCGCTCGCCGCGCGCCCGATTCCGCTACAACTCGGGCGCGCTCACACCCGTACGAGTGAGGGCATCCACGACCGCGTCGACCACGGCCTCCACATCGGGCGTCCAGGGCGCCGCCGAACCGGGCAGCGGCGCACGCTCCCAGCGGACCTGCCCCGCGCCCGTGGTGGACGGAGGCAGCGCGATATAGCCGCCCTCCCCGTGGAAGCGGAGCGAGCCGGGGACGAAGTCCTGCGCATACAGGAGCTCACCCAGCTGCTCCATGGAGTACGGCGCCACGAGGATGAACAGGCGCTCCGGGGTCGCGATGACCGGGCCGAGCCGTACGTCGGCACGCTCGAGTGCGGCGAGCGCACGGGCGCCCGCGACGGCCGGGAGGCTCACGGCGCAGGGTGCGCGCCCCCCGGAGGCTCCGGACGAGGCACCTGTAGCGAGCACGATCGGGGCTCCGGGGCGGTTGGTCCACCACCAGCGGACCATGCGCTCGTCGGTCGTCGCGGTGAGGAGTCCCGGGTCGAAGGGGTGGGCACCGGGCACCGTGCACTCCGGGTCGGGGCAGGCGCAGCGAACGCCGTCGCGGCGTCCCGCCGCCGCGAGCCCTATGCCCGGCAGGACCGGCCACTGCCACGCTGTCGCGAACGTGAGGGCCGCGCTGATCAGGTCAGACTTCCCGCTGTCACGCCTGGACAGGAGCCTGCGTCGCCTTCCGAGGATCTCGCGCATGAGCGCTCGTTCCTTTCCGTTGAACGCCGAGGGCCACATCACACCATGTGTCGATCAGTCACTGTGCGTACGTGCTGGAGCACCTGACCTCAGCCTGGATCGTCGGCCTGAGGCAGCGGTGACCCCTATAGTCCGAGCGCCTGCTGTGTCCTTTAAAAGCCTGGCGTGGGGTGGCGGTGCCTGGCGTTTGCCGTCCCGCGTATTTCTCGCCGCCTCCCCCACGGGAGGATGGGGCACGGTCGTCGATGGTTATGACGCCCGGGTCCGTCACCAGGTTCCGGGTGGATCCCAACTACCCCTGGTCTTCTCCGAGTACGTACCCACCGCGGCCGCTATGACGCTCCGTCGAACAATGCCAGTCGACCTCAATATGCTGTTCCCTGAGTCGCTTTTTGGCCAACTTGGAACGATCACGATCGGTACGTGATCACGAGGGAGAACAGAGATCGCATTACCGCAGAAGCCACTTGAGCACCATGGACACCAGGAATCCCAGCAGGACAATGCTGGACATCCCCTCTCCAGTGCGTGTAGATGTGGAGACATTGCTAGCGGCGCAGAGCTAATAAGGCTGACATGGGGGTTTGCGATGCTATTGAGCAATATGCACCAGCCGGAAAGCCGGAAGCCATGACAGCCCCACGCCTGCCGAAAGTGGCTGGAATCGATTCCCCTCCTGGACAGGTTCCCTCTCCCGCCCACACCGTCGCGCCCGCGCCTGCGGCCCCACCGGTCGCTCCCGCACCGGCCGCCCCCGGAGCCGTGATCCAGGACAGACTCGCCGGCTGGGTCTCCGACCTCACGACCCTGCACGAACTCACGGAACGGCTGGCCCGCACGGCAGCACTCGACGAGGCACTGCACGAACTCCTGCGCGCCGGAGCCGCCCTGGTGGGCGCCCGGCGCGGTCTTGTCGTGCTGGAACCGGCCGACGGGCTCGGCCCCGACACCACCGTCGGCCTCGGCCTGTCCCGGCCCGACCTCGGCCACATCGAGACGGTGCCCCGCGGCGCGACGTCGTACGGGCGGATCCTCGACGGATTCAGCACCGAGGACGAGGCGCGCGCCGACCTGCTCTCCGAGGACGGCCTCGACCCGCGCCACCGCGAGGTCGCCGCGCGCCTCGGCTACGCGGCGAGTTACGCCCTGCCGCTCGCCACCGACGACGCGGGCCGGCTCGGCGCCGCCGTCTGGCTCTACGACGAGCCCGCCGAGCCCGTCGAGCGCCAGCGCCACCTCATCGGCCTGTACGCCCGGCACGCCTCCGAGCACCTGGCCCGCCTGCTCGAACTGGAGCGCACGCGCGCGTGGTCGCGCACGATGACCGACGAACTGCTGCCCGCACGGCTGCCGCGCGTCTCCGGTGTGCAGCTCGCCGTCCGCCACCGCACCGGGCCGCGCGGCGGCGGCGACTGGTACGACGCGCTGCCGCTGCCCGAAGCGGCGCTCGGCCTCGCGGTCGGCTCGGTCACCGGATCCGGCGCGAGCGCCGTCGCCGCGATGGGCCGGCTGCGCGCCTCCCTGCGGGCGTACGCGGTGATGGAGGGCGAGGACCCCGTCGCGGTCCTGTCCGACCTGGAGCTGCTCCTGCGGCTGACCGAGCCGGCCCGCAGCGCGACCGCCCTGTTCGCGTACTGCGAGCCCGGCCCGCGCAAGATCGTCCTCGCGGGCGCCGGGCACTGCCCGCCCCTGGTGATCGGGGAGCGGCGCACGGAGTTCGCGGAGACGACCCTGTCCGCGCCGCTCGGCATGCTCGCCTGCTGGGAGGCGCCGAGCGTGGAGATCTCGCCGGACCCGGGCGAGACGGTGCTGCTGTACACGGACGGCCTGCTGCGTCGCACCGGCGATCCCATGGACCGCGCCTTCGCCCGGCTGCACGCGGCCGCGGCGAGCGTCCCCAGGGCGATCCGCGACGACCCCGGCGCGATCGCCGACCACGTGCTGCGCGCGGTGCTCCCGGACGGACTCGACGCGGTGGACAGCGACGAGGACGTGGTGCTGCTCGCGGCCCGCTTCGAGTGACCCCGCGAACGCTGCTGGTAACAGGCCCTCCGCCCCTGGACCCCCTTCCGTACGCTCGTACGATGGAGGGGGTCCACTGCCATTTCAGGCCATACCCAGGTCATACCCGGGCCTTTCACCAGGCCCGCGTCGAGGAGGAACCGTGTCGGAGGAGCTCACCCCGGAGATCCCGGAAGCCCCTGAGGGCGACGAGCCCATCAAGCAGCGCAAGAACGGCCTCTACCCGGGCGTGTCCGACGAGCTCGCCGAGAACATGAAGGCCGGCTGGGCCGACACCGAGCTCCACGACCTGCAGCCGATCGCCCAGGCCGCCGAGACGGCCGCGCGCCGCAAGGCCCTGTCCGCCCGCTTCCCGGGCGAGCGCCTCGTCGTCCCCGCGGGCAACCTGAAGACCCGCTCGAACGACACGGAGTACGCCTTCCGCGCCTCCGTCGAGTACGCGTACCTCACCGGCAACCAGACCGAGGACGGCGTCCTCGTGCTGGAGCCGACGGCCGGCGGGCACAAGGAGACGATCTACCTCCTGCCGCGCTCGAACCGGGAGAACGGCGAGTTCTGGCTGGGCGGCGACGGCGAGCTGTGGGTGGGCCGCAGGCACTCCCTGGCCGAGGCCGAGAAGCTCCACGGCATCCCCGCCTCCGACGTGCGCGAGCTCGCCGAGGCGCTGCGCGAGGCCACCGGCCCGGTGCGCGTCGTGCGCGGCTACGACGCCGGCATCGAGGCCGCGCTGACCGACAAGGTCACCGCCGAGCGTGACGAGGAGCTGCGGGTCTTCCTCTCCGAGGCGCGGATCGTGAAGGACGCGTTCGAGATCGGCGAGCTGCAGAAGGCCGTCGACTCGACGGTGCGCGGCTTCGAGGACGTCGTGAAGGTCCTGGACAAGGCCGAGGCGACCAGCGAGCGCTACATCGAGGGCACGTTCTTCCTGCGCGCCCGCGTCGAGGGCAACGACATCGGCTACGGCTCCATCTGCGCCGCCGGCCCGCACGCCTGCACCCTGCACTGGGTCCGCAACGACGGCCCGGTCCGCTCCGGCGACCTGCTGCTGCTCGACGCCGGTGTCGAGACGCACACGTACTACACCGCCGACGTCACGCGCACGCTGCCGATCAACGGCACGTACAGCGACATCCAGCGGAAGATCTACGACGCCGTGTACGAGGCCCAGGAGGCCGGTATCGCGGCCGTGCAGCCGGGCGGCAAGTACCGCGACTTCCACGACGCCTCGCAGCGTGTGCTCGCCGAGAAGCTCGTCGAGTGGGGTCTGGTCGAGGGTCCGGTCGAGCGCGTCCTGGAGCTGGGGCTGCAGCGCCGCTGGACCCTGCACGGCACCGGCCACATGCTCGGCATGGACGTCCACGACTGCGCCGTCGCGCGGACCGAGACGTACGTGGACGGCACGCTGGAGCCCGGCATGGTGCTCACCGTCGAGCCGGGTCTGTACTTCCAGGCCGACGACCTGACCGTGCCCGAGGAGTACCGCGGTATCGGCGTCCGCATCGAGGACGACATCCTCGTCACCGAGGACGGCAACCGGAACATGTCGGCCGGGCTGCCGCGCAAGGCCGACGAGGTCGAGGCCTGGATGGCCCGTTTGAAGGGCTGATCCTCGGCAAACAGAAGCAGGTGTGGCCGGGGGCCGTGCACGACCGCGTCGTGCACGGCCCCCGGCGCGTGGATCGCCCCCACAGGAGACATGTATGACGTCAGTCGAGCTGAGCGGCGTACCGGAGACGCTGCTGTGGAACCTCTACCACCGTGCCTTCGAGGCGCGGCAGCCCGATCCGGTCCTCGAGGACCCGAAGGCCGTCGAGCTCGTCGAGCGCGTCGACTACCCCTTCGAGGAGACGTTCGGCGCGCCCAGCCCGCTGCTCGCGCAGGGGCAGGCGCTGCGCGTACGCACCTTCGACGACGCCGTACGGGACTTCCTGGCCGACCATCCGGACGGCACGGTCGTCACGCTCGCCGAGGGCCTGGAGACGCAGTTCTGGCGCGTGGACAACGGGCGGGCGCGGTGGCTGTGCGTGGAGCTGCCGGAGACCGCCGGGGTGCGGCGCGCGCTGCTGCCGGGCGGGGAGCGGCAGCGCATCCTCGCCCGGTCGGCCCTCGACCTGTCCTGGCGCGACGAGGTCGACCCCTCGCGCGGGGTGCTGATCACGGCACAGGGCCTGCTGATGTATCTGCGGCCGCCGGAGGTCCGGCAGCTGATCGCGGGCTGCGCCGAGCGGTTCGGCGGCGGGGCGCTGGTGTTCGACGCGGTGCCGCGCTGGTTCAGCGAGCGCACGATGCGCGGGGAGATGCGTACGAAGCAGGGGTACGAGACTCCGCCGATGCCCTGGGGCCTGAACGCGGGGGAGCTGGACAGGGTACGCACGGCGCATCCGGCGATCCGCGAGGTCCGGGAACTGCCGCTGCCGCGCGGCCGGGGCGCCTACTACAGGACGCTCGCACCCCTGCTGGGGAAGGTGCCGGCGCTGCGGAACCTGCGGCCCACCATGACGGCCGTCGTGCGTTTCGCCGACGCTTCTTGAGGGCGCCGGATCACACCGCCATCAGCGGGGTGTCCTTCTTCCACTTGAGGATCTTGTCGAAGCTGACCACGGCACCGCCCCTGCCGGGCTTGTTGGCGACATGTACGTGGTCGGCGAGTTCGTGGATGAGACAGAGTCCGCGGCCGTTCTCGGCCTCGTCGGGTGCCGGTCGGAGCGCCGCGCGGCTTCTGGAAGGGAAGCCCGGGCCGGAATCGGCGACTTCAATGCGGCACTTCTCGCCGTCCAGGTAAGCGGTGACCCTGTATGCGCCCGAAGACTCGCTGGCGATCGTGTTCCCGCCGTGCTCGACGGCGTTCGCACACGCCTCGCTGAGAGCGACCGCCAGGTCGTAGGAGATGTCGGGGTCGACACCAGCGGTCTCCATGGTGCCCATGAGGAGACGCCGGGCGAGCGGAACGCTCGCAGCATCGCGCCGCAGATGGAGGGACCACCAGATGCTCATGTTCCAGCCTCCAGGCCGCGGCTCGACATACCGATACGTATTGCCGCCACGGGCCGCGTGCAATCGCGGAGTTGAGGTGATACCGCCCATACGGCCGATGCGAGAGGGGCGTCCCTGCCTGTAAAGGAGATTCCGGACCTTGTGGACCTGCCGTATGGGACCGGTAAGGCCAGTGGGATGATGAGCCCGCCATGTCTGCCCCCCACACGCGCAAGGCGCACAGCGCGGCCGATCTCCGGCTGCTGAGGGCCGCGATGTTCGCCGCGGTCTGCGTCGTGCTGTCCGCGGCGGGGCACGTCCTCGGTTCGACCGCCACGGTTCCGTGGTGGACGCTGTCGCTCGGCTTCCTCACCGCCTTCTGCGTGACCGCGCCACTGGCCGGCCGCGAGCGGTCGCTGCCGGGCATCGCCGTCACGCTGGGGATCGGGCAGATCGGCCTGCACAGCCTCTTCGCGCTCGGGCAGCACGGCGGCTCGATGACCATGAGCGCCGGGGAGCCCTCCGTCGTGGAGCGGGCCGCGCGGCTGATGTGCGGGGCGGGTGCCTCGGCGCTCAGCCCGGTGCAGGCGCAGCGGATCCTCGACCAGGCCCGGGTCCCGTCGGGCGCCGCAGGTGGCACGCACACCGACATGGCGGCCATGGCCGGCTCCTCGATGCCGCTGCTGCCGTCCCTGCCGATGCTCATCGGACACCTGCTCGCCGCGGTCGGCGCCGGCTGGCTGCTGCGCCACGGCGATCTCGCCCTGGGCCGGATCGTGCGGCTCTCGAAGCTGTCGGCGCAGGGAGTCGCGGAAGGGGCACTCGTCCGTTCCCTGCGCGCGGCTCTCGCTCTCGTACGCGCTCTGAAGGCGGGCCTTCCCGGCGCGCACGAGGTCCTCCCGTGCGCGCCCCGCGCAGGGTTCACCGCTCCACCCGCCCCGCGGGCCGCGGTGCTTCAGCACTCGGTGATCCGGCGCGGGCCACCCGCCGCCGAAGCGTTCCTTCTCGCTGCCTGACACAGCATCCGTACTCCGCCGCGACCCGCGTGGTCCCGCGTGAGGTGAGGCGTGCTGTGCGGCACGCGCGCGTACCCGCTGTCCGCCGCTCATACTGCGGTTTCTTCGCCGCTCTGTAGTGCGGTGTTTCGCGGGCGCGCCCTCTCACCCTTCGTTGGATCCCGCTGAACGTGGAGTTCTCACTGCCATGAAGAAGATGTCCCGCGCCGCTCTCGTCGGTGCCGCCGCCGTCTCCTCCGTCGTCCTCGTGTCCGCTCCGGCCTTCGCGCACGTGAGCGTGCAGCCGGAGGGCCCCGCCGCCAAGGGCGGCTACGCCGTGGTCGACTTCAAGGTGCCGAACGAGCGCGACGACGCCGCGACCACCAAGCTCGAGGTCACCTTCCCGACCGACCACCCGCTCGCCTCGGTCATGCCGCAGCCGATCCCGGGCTGGAAGGCCGAGGTCACCAAGTCGAAGCTCGACAAGCCGATGGAGATGCACGGCGAGAAGATCACCGAGGCCGTCTCCAAGGTCACCTGGACGGCGACCGGCTCCGGCGACGACAAGGGCGTCCAGCCCGGTTACTTCCAGAAGTTCCCGGTCTCCATCGGCGCACTGCCGACCGACACCGACGAGCTCGTCTTCAAGGCGATCCAGACGTACGACAACAAGGAGGTCGTGCGCTGGATCGAGCCGCAGCAGAAGGGCCAGGAGGAGCCGGAGAACCCGGCACCCACCCTGGCGCTGACGGCGGCCACCGACGACGAGCACGGCGCGTCCGGCGCCTCCTCCGACGACGACAAGAAGGAGGCCACCGCGGCCTCCAGCACGTCGTCCGACAGCTCCGACAGCGACACCACCGCCCGCGTCCTCGGCATCGTCGGCATTGTCGTCGGCGTCGCCGGTGTGGCGTTCGGCGTTCTGGCCGGCCGTCGGCGTACCAACAGCTGAGCCACCCATGGCGGGTGCCGGGGTCGCGGTGGGCGACCCCGGCACCGGCCGGACCCCTCACATCTGGGACATTTCTCTATGCGCAAGACCACGAAGATGAGCAAGAAGACCCTGCTCGCCGCCGCCGGACTGGTCACGGCGGCCGCCCTCGCCCTGTCGGCCTGCGGCAGCGGCGACGACAGCGACAAGTCCGTCGCCGACGTGTCCACCGAGACCGGTTCACAGAAGGCCGCGACGGTCCTCGACAAGCCCTTCGAGAAGCCGGACCTGGTCCTCACCGACACCCACGGCAAGAAGTTCGACCTGCGCGAGCAGACCAAGGACAAGCCGACGCTGATCTACTTCGGCTACACGCACTGCCCCGACGTCTGCCCGCTGACGATGAGCAACATCGCCGTCGCCAAGAAGGCCCTGCCCAAGTCCGAGCAGGACAAGCTCCAGGTCGTCTTCGTCACCACCGACCCCGACCGGGACACCCCGGCCGTGCTCGGCAAGTGGCTCAAGGCGCAGGACCCCGATTTCATCGGCCTGACCGGCGACTTCGCCACCATCCAGGGCAGCGCCCGCACGCTCGGCATCTCCATCGAGCCGACGCAGAAGGACAAGAACGGCAAGCTCGTGTCGATGCACGGCACGCAGGTCATCGCGTTCTCGCCGAAGACGAACGGCGGCTATGTCCTGTACGGCGAGGACGCCACCGTCGACGACTACACCAAGGACCTGCCCAAGATCATCAAGGGGGCGAAGCCGTGAGGCGCACGCCCGTCGCGCTGGGCGCCATAGTGCTGGCCTCCGGGCTCGCGCTCACCGCCTGCGGCTCCGACAGTTCCGATGACACACCGGAAATGAAGGTCTCGGGCGCGTTCATCCCCGAGCCCGCGTCCGGTGACATGGCTGCCGGGTTCTTCCTCGTGCACAACAGCGGCGGCGCCGACACCCTCGACTCCGTCAGCAGCGACATCGCCGGGCAGGTCACCCTGCACAGCACCAAGGGCGGCGTGATGAAGGAACAGAAGTCCTTCGCCGTGCCCGCGAACGGCGAGCTGGACTTCGAACGGGGCGGCAACCACCTCATGTTCGAAAACCTCAAGCGGAAGCCGAAGGAAGGCGACAAGGTGTCGGTGAAGCTCCACTTCACCAAAGCCGGAACCCGCACCGTCTCCTTCCCTGTGAAGGCCGCCACCTACAACCCGACGTCGCACACCGCGCACGCTGCTCACTGAAGGGGCTGACCCGTACGTGAAGACCATCGCGCCCCGTTTCCGGCACCTGGTGCTGCTGTTCCTCGCCGTCACCGGCGCGCTGCTGTCCGGCGCCGCCCCCGCGTCCGCGCACGCCGCGCTGACCGGGAGCGACCCGGAACAGGGAGCGGTGGTCGAAGCGGCGCCGAAGCAGGTGTCGCTGACCTTCTCCGAGGACGTCGCCATCTCCAGCGGCGCCGTGCGCGTGCTCGACCCCGCGGGCAAGCGCGTCGACAGCGGGAAGATCGGCCACACCGGCGGCACGACGTACACCGTGGGGCTCCACTCGGGCCTGCCGGACGGCACGTTCACCGTCGCCTACCAGGTCGTCTCGGCCGACAGCCATCCCGTCTCCGGCGCCTTCACCTTCTCCATCGGCGCCCCCTCCAAGACCTCGGCGGTCCTGACCGACCAGAACGCCGGCGGGGGCGTCGTCGGCGCCCTCTACGGCGTCGCGCGCTACGTCTCGTACGCGGGCTTCATCCTGCTCGTGGGCGGCGCCGCGTTCGTCCTCGGCTGCTGGCCGCGCGGGGCCGGCATCAAGCCGGTCCAGCGGGTCGTCGTCAGCGGCTGGACCGCGCTCACCGCGGCCACGCTGGCCCTGCTGCTGATGCGCGGCTCGTACACCGGCTCCGGCAAGGTCGGCGACATCTTCGACATGTCGCTGCTCGGCCAGGTGCTGCAGACCAAGACGGGCGCGGCGCTCACGTCCCGTCTTCTGTTGCTCGCCGCGGCCGCCCTCTTCATTGCGGTGCTTTTCGGCGCTTATGTGAAGCGGGCCGAAGACGGCGACAAGAAGGAGGTCAAGGACCTCACCTTCGGGCTCGCCATCGGCGGTGCCGTCGTCGCGGCCGGGCTCGGCGCGACCTGGGCCATGGCCGAGCACGCCTCGACCGGTATCCAGGCCGGACTCGCCATGCCCGTCGACGTCCTGCACCTGCTGGCCGTGGCCGCGTGGCTCGGCGGTCTGACGACGCTGCTCGTCGCGCTGTACCGGGCGCCCTCCATCGAGGCGTCGGCGGTGCGCCGCTTCTCGCGGGTGGCGTTCTGCAGCGTCGTGGCGCTCACCGCGACGGGGCTCTACCAGTCGTGGCGGCAGGTCGGCTCCTGGTCCGCGCTGACCGGGACGCGCTACGGGCAGTTGCTGCTGCTCAAGGTCGGGCTCGTCGCCGTGCTCGTCGGCATCGCCTGGATCTCCCGCAGGTGGACGAGCCGGCTCTCCGAGAAGCCGGCCCCCGAGGCCACCGCCGCGACCGTGGTGGAGCAGCGTTCGTCCGAGAAGAAGAAGCCGGTCACGGTCGGCGCCGCCAAGGGGGACGACCCCGAGCGGGCCGCCCAGCTGGCCCGTCAGCGCGCCGCGGTGGCCAGCGCCCGCGAGAAGCGCGTCCGCGACGCCGACCCGCACCGCTTCGGCCTGCGCCGCTCGGTGCTCGCCGAGGCGGGTGTCGCGGTCGTGCTGCTCGCCGTCACCACGGTGCTGACCTCGACCGAACCGGGCCGCACGGAGGAAGAGGCGACGTCCGCGTCCTCGGCGGCGCAGCCCCGGTCCGGACCGCTCTCGCTCAAGCTGCCGTTCGACACCGGCGGCGAGGACGGCAAGGGCACGGTCCTGCTCGACCTGGACCCCGGCCGCACCGGCGACAACGAGATGCACCTCTACGTGGAGCGGCCGGGCGGGAAGGCCTTCGACGTCCCCGAGGTGAAGGTCGCCTTCACTCTGGAGGCGAAGAAGATCGGCCCGCTGTCCGTCGTGCCCGACCGCATCGCCACAGGGCACTGGACCGCGAGCGGCGTACAGATCCCCGGGGCGGGCGACTGGAAGATCGCGGTCACCGTGCGCACGTCCGACATCGACCAAGTGACCGTCATCAAGAACGCGAAGATCGGCTGAACCACCATGGCTGACACCGAAAGCCGTACGGCGTCCCCGGACACCGTCCCGACCGGCATCTCCCGGCGCCGTCTGATCGGGACGGCGGGCGCCACCGGCATCGCCCTCGGTGCCGTCGGCGCGGGCGCGGGATACGCCGTGGCCTCCTCGGACTCCCCTGACCAGCAGGCCGCGCTGACCTCGCTGGGCGCGGACGAGGTGATGTTTCACGGGAAACATCAGCCCGGCATCACCACCCCGATGCAGGCCCGCGGCCATCTCGTCGCCTTCGACCTGGCCGCGGGAGCGGGCCGCAAGGAGGCGGCCGCCCTGCTGCGTCGCTGGTCGGCGACCGCCGAGCGGCTGATGGCGGGCAGGGCGTCGGCGTCCGACGACACCGACGTCGCCCGGGACGCGGGCCCGTCCTCGCTCACGGTCACCTTCGGGTTCGGCCACAGCTTCTTCTCGCGTACGGGCCTGGAGAAGCAGCGTCCCGCCGCGCTGGACCCGCTGCCGGACTTCTTCTCCGACCATCTCGACAAGGCCCGCAGCAACGGCGACCTGTGGGTGCAGATCGGCGCCAACGACTCCCTCGTCGCCTTCCACGCGCTGCGCGCCCTCCAGAAGGACGCGGGCGGCGCGGCGAAGGTGCGCTGGCAGATGAACGGTTTCAACCGCTCACCCGGCGCCACCGCCCAGCCCATGACGGCCCGCAATCTGATGGGCCAGATCGACGGCACCAACAACCCCAAGCCGTCCGAGTCCGACTTCGACAAGCGGATCTTCGTGCCGGGTTCGGGCTCCCCGGCATGGATGGCGAACGGCTCGTACGTCGTCGTACGCCGCATCCGGATGCTCCTCGACGACTGGGAGAAGCAGTCGTCGGCGGCGCAGGAGGGCGTGATCGGGCGCCGGAAGTCGACCGGTGCGCCGCTGACCGGCGGCAAGGAGACGACCGAGCCGGACCTGGAGAAGACGGACGCGAACGGCAACCTGGTCATCCCGATCAACGCGCACGCCCGCATCAGCCGCCCCGACCAGAACGGGGGCGCCGCGATGCTGCGCCGGCCGTTCTCCTTCCACGACGGGTTCGCCGCGGACGGCGCCCCGGACGCCGGGCTGCTGTTCGTCTGCTGGCAGGCGGATCCGCTGCGCGGCTTCGTGCCCGTGCAGCGCAAGCTCGACCGCGGCGACGCCCTCTCCCGGTTCATCCGGCACGAGGCGAGCGGCCTGTTCGCGGTGCCCGGCGGCGCGGCCGAGGGCGGCTACGTCGGGCAGGCGTTGCTGGAGGGGTGAGCGCCTCCGGGTGCTGCCGTCGCCGGTCGGGGTGGCCGGTGGCGCATCCAGGAGCCGGGCGGTACCGGGCCCATTAGGGTGACCCCATGCCAGCCAGCTACGCCTATCTCGGCCCCGAGGGAACCTTCACCGAGGTCGCCCTGCGCACGCTTCCGGAGACGGCCACCCGGGAGCTCGTCCCCATGGTGTCCGTGCCGGCGGCGCTCGACGCCGTCCGCAACGGCGAGGCCGAGGCCGCGTTCGTCCCGATCGAGAACTCCGTCGAGGGCGGCATCACCACGACCCTCGACGAGCTGGTCGCGGGCGAGCCGCTGATGATCTACCGCGAGGTGCTGCTCGACATCACCTTCGCGCTGCTCGTGCGCCCCGGCACGACGCTGGGCGAGATCAAGACGGTCACCGCGCACCCGGCCGCCCAGCCGCAGGTCCGCAACTGGATGAAGGCCCATCTGGGCGAGGACGTGACCTGGGAGTCCGCGGCGTCGAACGCGGACGGGGCGCGGCTCGTGCAGGAGGGGCGCTACGACGCCGCCTTCGCCGGGGAGTTCGCGGCCGAGCGCTACGGCCTGGTGCCGCTGGTCACCGAGATCCACGACGCGGAGAACGCGCAGACCCGGTTCGTGCTGGTGGGCAGGCCCGCGCGGCCCGCGGCGCCGACCGGCGCGGACAAGACGTCGGTGGTCATCTGGCAGGCCGACGACCACCCCGGCGGGCTGATGGAACTGCTCCAGGAGTTCTCGATCCGCGGCGTCAACCTGGTGCTGTTGCAGTCCCGGCCCACCGGCACGGGCATCGGCGACTACTGCTTCGCGATCGACGCGGAGGGGCACATCTCGGACCGCCGGGTGGCGGAGGCGCTGATGGGGCTGAAGCGGGCCTGCCCGCAGGTGCGCTACCTCGGTTCGTACCCACGCGCGGGCGTCGCCGTCGAGGACGTGCGGCCGCTGCGGACGGGGACGTCGGACGGCGAGTTCGTGGCGGCGTCCGACTGGCTGGCGCGCTGCCAGGACGGCCGGTTCTAGGGGCGGGCCTCAGGGGCCGTCGTCCCCTGTCCGACCCCTGCCGGATCCGGTTCTCCACCGCCGGATCCGGCTTCTTGTTGCCGTCACACCCGGTCCGACCAGCGGATTTTCTTCATCCACAAAAGTTATCCACAGGTGACCTTCTCGACCTGGGGACAAGTCGACAGGAAGGCATGACATGGTCGACAAATCGCCCTACAGCCCACAAGTCCGTCCACAGCCCCCCACGTCACCCCTCGTCCATCCTTTTCCTTTGATCAACTCTTTGGAGTGAAGCATTTCCACCCGAAAGTGAGCATGAAGCGGGTTTGGATCGGGAATCCTTCGTCGTACATGCGGCTTTCGGAACGACCCCTTCCGGTGTCCACAGTTCTTTCTCACAGCCTGTGGATAACTGGCCGAAGATGCACACTCCTGTGGACAACGGGTGCCCAAGTCCCGCCTCCAGCAAGGGAGTCAGGTCAAGAGGCCGGGGCGATCATGGCCCTTTCGGGGAAAGGGGGCGCTCTTATTGACGTGCCCCCACAGGGTCCCTAGTTGATCTTTTCCGGCCGCACTCCGCCCTTAATTCACATTCCGGCAAATAGGGCATAAAGCCACGCACCGGATATCGGGTCGAGAGCCGGAACCGCGCACCGGTAGCCTGGAGGGGTGATTGACCTTCGCCTGCTCCGTGAGGACCCCGACCGTGTTCGCGCCTCCCAGCGCGCCCGTGGAGAGGACGTCGCGCTCGTCGACTCCGTCCTGTCCGCCGACGAGCGGCGCAGGTCGTCCGGGCTCCGCTTCGACGAACTCCGCTCCGAGCAGAAGGCCCTCGGCAAGCTGATCCCCAAGGCCTCCCCCGAGGAGCGCCAGGAGCTGCTGAAGAAGACGGGCGAGCTCTCGGCCGCGGTGAAGGCCGCCGAGGCCGACCAGCGGGACGCCGAGGAGGAGACCCAGCGTCTCGCCCTCCAGCTGGGCAACGTCGTGCACCCCGACGTCCCGCGCGGCGGCGAGGAGGACTTCGTCGTCCTGGAGACGCACGGCACGATCCGCGACTTCGGTGCCGAGGGCTTCGAGCCCAAGGACCACCTGGAGCTCGGCGAGGCGCTCGGCGCCATCGACGTCGAGCGCGGCGCGAAGGTCTCCGGCTCGCGCTTCTACTACCTCACCGGTGTCGGCGCCCTGCTGGAGCTGGCGCTGGTCAACGCGGCGATCGCGCAGGCCACTGAGGCCGGCTTCACGCCGATGCTGACGCCGGCCCTGGTGCGCCCGCGCGCCATGGAGGGCACCGGCTTCCTCGGCCAGGCGGCCGAGAACGTGTACCACCTGGAGAAGGACGACTACTACCTGGTCGGCACCTCCGAGGTCCCGCTCGCCGCGTACCACATGGACGAGATCGTCGAAGCGGACCAGCTGCCGCTGCGCTACGCGGGCTTCTCGCCGTGCTTCCGGCGCGAGGCCGGCACGTACGGCAAGGACACCCGCGGCATCTTCCGGGTGCACCAGTTCGACAAGGTCGAGATGTTCTCGTACGTCCACCCCGACGACGCGGAGAACGAGCACCAGCGCCTCCTGGAGTGGGAGAAGCAGTGGCTGACCGGCCTCGAACTGCCCTTCCAGGTGATCGACGTCGCCACCGGTGACCTCGGCTCCTCGGCCTCGCGCAAGTTCGACTGCGAGGCGTGGATCCCGACGCAGGGCAAGTACCGCGAGCTCACCTCGGCGTCGAACTGCAACGGCTTCCAGGCGCGCCGCCTGTCCATCCGCATGCGCGAGGGCAAGAAGGTCCAGCCGCTCTCGACGCTGAACGGCACGCTGTGCGCCGTCCCCCGCACGATCGTCGCCATCCTGGAGAATCACCAGCAGGCCGACGGCTCCGTGCGGGTGCCCGAGATGCTGCGGCCGTACCTCGGGGGACGAACCACTCTTGACCCCAAGTAATCGCAGCCTGGAGCCGATCACCAAGTGAGCCATCCCGCTCCCACCGCCCCCGCCTTCCCGTACAAGCTCGTCGCGACCGACCTCGACGGAACGCTACTGCGTTCCGACGACACGGTCTCCGAGCGGACGCGCGAGGCGCTCACCGCGGCCACCGCGGCGGGCGCCGCGCACATCGTCGTGACCGGCAGGGCCGTGCCTTGGACCCGCCACATCCTCGACGACCTCGGTTACGACGGTCTCGCGGTGTGCGGCCAGGGCGCGCAGGTCTACCACGCGGGGGAGCACCGCCTCCTCACGTCGGTGACCCTCGACCGGCAGCTCGCCGGGCTCGCGCTGTCCAAGATCGAGGCCGAGATCGGGCCGATGGCCCTGGCCGCGAGCCGTGACGGCATCGAGGGCGAGGTCATCGTCGGCCCCGGCTACCGAGTGCAGGAGGGACCGCTCCCGGTCATCCCGTTCACGGATGTCGCGGAGCTGTGGGCGGCCCCCCTCAACAAGGTGTACGTCCAGCACCCGGGCCTGACCGACGACCAGCTGGCGGAGGTCGCGCGCACCGTGGCCGGTGACCTGGTGGGCGTCACGATGGCGGGCGAGGGCATCGTGGAGCTGCTCCCGCTCGGTCTCTCCAAGGCCACGGGGCTCTCCCTGGCGGCCCGCCGCCTGGGCGCGAAGTCGTCCGACACCATCGCCTTCGGGGACATGCCCAACGACATCGCGATGTTCGGCTGGGCGTCCCACGGCGTGGCGATGGCCAACGCCCACGAGGACCTGAAGGCGGTCGCGGACGAGGTGACGGCGTCGAACGAGGACGACGGCATCGCGGTCGTCCTGGAACGCCTGCTGGGCTGAGCGCGCCCCTCTGGGGGCGCGGGGAACTGCGCGAGCGACCCACCACACCTCGCATCCGGCAACCGACCTGCGGCACCAACGGCTAGACGCCGTCGCCTGGCCGCAGGCCGGCCCGGACACCGCTGAAGCCAAGCGCAGCAAAAAACGTGGAGGATGCGCGGATCGAACGCGCGCGGGGGTTCCAGCCCCGACGACGGCCTAGCAAGCCGCTGCCTTACCACTCGGCCAATCCTCCGGGTGGGCGGCCCGCGTGCCACAGATGGCACGCGCTCGAAGCGGCCGCCCCGGGCAGCACCCCTGGGCGGGGCTCAACGGAGTGCAGTGACTACTCCGGAGCCTGCCTCGGGCTGCCCTGCCGGGAGCTCGACGGACTACTGACGGACATCGTCGCGCTCCTCTCCCGGTCGATGGACGCCGGTGGTGGACCGGCGCGGTGGTACGACAACTACTGTGCCGCGGCACCGAGTTCGGCGCCACTGAATTAATCGCGGGTGCTTATCGGCGGCGGCGCCGCTTGCGGCGGCGTGCCTTGCTGAAGAACCATCCGGCGGGCGGCTCGTCCGACCGCCACGGCTGCGGGTCCGGGCCCCCGTCGCGCCAGCGCGCGGTGAGCATCCGGGCCCGTGCCGACGGCTCGGTCGTCTCCGCGGAACGGATGAAGTCGGCGTCCAGGACCACGTCGTCCCAGGCGTCGCCCTGCTCGGGCGTATCCCCCTCACGGATCGGCTCGGCTGCCATCGTGGGACCTCCTCGGGCGGCGTAGCGGACAGCGCACCCTCCCACCAGTGTCCAGGTGGGAGGGTGAAAGCGGCGTCAAGACCAGTGCGGGCGGTGCCCGGACCGGCTCCTACTCCTCTCCGGCCAGCTTCAGGGACCGCAGCCGCTGGCCCGCGTACCAGGTCGCCAGCACGGTCACGGCGACGAGCAGTACCGTCGCGAGCGGCAGCCCCACGTCCGAGGTGACGAGGTCGCCGCCGGCCACCTTGTGGGCGACCGCGAGGGACCACTGCTGCACGCTGAGCGTGCGGGCCCCGGCGACCAGGGAGCCGAAGAGCGCCTCCCACACGAGGGCGTAGACCAGGCCGAAGACGACCGCGTGCCGGGTCACCGTGCCGAGCAGCAGGAAGATCGCGGCGTACGCGATGGAGGCCACCAGGGCGGCGATCGTGTAGGCGACGGCGATCTGCTGCCCGTTCCCGTTCAGGATCAGGCCCGCGATCAGGGTCGGGACGGCGGAGAACACCATGGTCACGGCGATCGCCACGATGAGCTTGGTGAAGATGATCGTGGGGCGCTTGACCGGCTTGGACAGGAGATAGACCACGGAGCCGTCGTCGATCTCGGGGCCGATGGCACCCGTGCCCGCGATGACACCGATGAGCGGCACCATCGTGGCGAGCGCGAAACCGCCGAGGAGGTCGGACGCGGTCTGGTCGTCGGCTCCCGTGAGGCCGCGCACCAGCGCGGAGATCACGACGAGCAGCACGGGCAGCGCGAAGAGGATGAGGGCCCGGCGGCGGCCGAGCAGGGCCCGGTAGGTGAGCCGGGCGACAGTGGGGTCGTACATCAGGGCCTCCTACGCCGTGACTAGGCCGCAACCAGGTAAGAGAAGACGGACTCGAGGGACTCGTCGGACGGCGAGACCGTGAGCAGGCGGATGCCGTGTGCCCGGGCGACCTTCGGCAGCAGCGTGGTGAACCGGCCGAAGTCGACGGCCTGGATGCGCAGCGCGCCCTCCTTGAGGTCGACTTCGATGCCCGCGGTCGACGGGTCCGCGATCAGCGCGGCGGCCAGGGCCCGGTCGTCGCTGGAGCGGATGAGGTAGCGGTGCGGGCGGTCGGTCATCAGCCGGCGGATCTTGCGGAAGTCGCCGCTGGCCGCGTGCCGTCCGGCGACGATCACCTCGATGTGGGAGGCGAGCTGCTCGACCTCTTCGAGGATGTGCGAGGAGAAGAGCACGGTGCGGCCCTCGTCCCCCATGCGGCGCAGCAGGTCCATGAGCTGCATGCGCTGGCGCGGGTCCATGCCGTTGAACGGCTCGTCCAGGAGCAGCACGGACGGCTCGTGGACCAGCGCGGACGCCATCTTCACGCGCTGGCGCATGCCCTTGGAGTACGTCGAGATCTTGCGGTCCTGCGCGTACTCCATCTCGACCGTGGCGAGCGCCTTCTGGGCCTCCTTCTTGCCGAGGCCGTGCAACTCCGCGTTGGCGACGACGAATTCCTGTCCGGTGAGGAAGTCGTACATGGCCTCGCGCTCGGGGACGATGCCGATGTGGCGGTAGATCTGTTCGTTGCGCCAGATCGGCTGTCCGTCGAGCGTCACCGTCCCGTTCGACGGGGCCAGGAAGCCGCCCATCATGTTGATGAGGGTGGACTTTCCCGCGCCGTTCGGACCGAGCAGGCCGGTGACGCCCGGGCCGATGTTCATCGTGACGTCGTTGACTGCGACGACGTTGCCGAACCAGCGTGATACGTGGTCGATGTTGATGGCGGTCACAGTCCGACCTTCCGGTAGCGGCGCATCAGCAGCCCGTAGGAGCCGGCGATGAGCCCGAGGACGACGAGCAGATAGACCACGCCCTGGCCCGCCGAGGGGCCGTCGGCGCCGGGGAAGGCGGACGAGGCGCCCAGGAAGGCGGTCTGTACGCCGTCGATGAGCGTGATCGGCGAGAACAGGCCGAGCCAGGACACCGCGCTGCCGTTGTCCTGCGCGTAGGCGATCGCCTGGACCGTGGAGACCGCCCCGTAGGAGATGGTCAGCACGGCGATGACGGCGGCGATGCCGAAGCCCCGGCGCGGTGTGACGGCGGAGACGACAAGACCGATGCCGGCGAAGAGCAGTGACAGCAGCGCCACGGAGACCAGTCCCTGGGCGAATCCCTTGGTCTGCTCGGTGAAGTCCAGCTTGGCGAGCAGAGAGCCTACGTAGAGGACGAGCAGCGGTGCGGCGGTGAGGATGAACAGGGCCGACGCCATGGCCGCGTACTTCGCGACCACGTAGTCGACGCGCTCGATGGGGCGCGAGAAGTACAGCGGCACCGACTTGAAGCGCAGGTCGCGGGAGACGGCCTGGGGTGCCTGCGACGCCACGTAGAGGCCGACCACCGCTTGGAGGAGGACCGCGTAGCGCGTGTAGTCGACGGGCAGGTCCTTCGCCTTGGTGGCGACGGCGACCGCGACCATGATCAGCGCGGGGACGCACATCACGACGAAGAGCAGCATCGGCAGCACCTTGGACTTGGCCGAGCGGCCGAGTCCGTACGCTCCGCGCAGGCTCTGCGAGAACAGCGAGCGGCGGGCGTACGCGCGGCCCAGACGCGGGCCGTCGTAGTGGCGGTAGCCGATGTTGTGGATCTGGGTGGACGCGCGGTCCGTGGGCATGGGCTCAGTGGTCATCGCGCGAGCCTCCCGTCTGCTGTGTGGCGGCGGTGGCCGCCCAGGCGGCGGCCCGCTCGGAGGCCTGCTCCTGCCGCGGCTCGTCCTGGGGGCGGAAGACCTCGGCGATGTGGTGCCTGCGCTGTTCCATCCGGACCAGGCCGAGGCCGAGGTCCGCGACGACGTCGCGCACGATGTCGTACGTCTCCTCGCCCTGCGCGGTGATGAGGACGGTGTGGCCCGCGCCGGGCAGTTCGCCGCCGGTGGTCGTCTCGATCCCGCGCTGGGCGAAGGCCTCGCGCAACGCGCCGGTGCCGTCGGGGTGTTCGTCGCTGTCGGTGACCTCGATCGCGAGCGTCGCCGTGTTCTGCGTGAAGTCCGTGGTGGAGCTGGAGCGCAGCAGCTTGCCGCCGTCGATGACAACGACGTGGTCACAGGTGCGCTCCAGCTCGCCGAGCAGGTGCGAGGTGACCAGGACCGAGATGCCGAAGTCCTGGTGGACGCGGCGGATGAGGTCGAGCATGTCGTCGCGGCCGACCGGGTCCAGACCGTTCGTCGGCTCGTCCAGGAACACCAGCTGCGGGTCGTGGACGAGGGCCTGGGCCAGCTTCACGCGCTGCTTCATGCCCGTCGAGTAGCCGCCGATGGGGCGGTAGCGCTCCTCGTACAGGCCGACGTGGCGCAGTGTGTCGGCGGTGCGCTCGCGGGCGGCGGTGGGCGGCAGGCCGGACATGCGCGCCATGTGGACGACGAACTCGGTGGCCGAGACGTCGGGCGGCAGGCAGTCGTGCTCGGGCATGTACCCCACGCGCTCACGGATCTCAGCGCCCTTGGTCGCGACGTCGAGCCCGAGCACTTCGGCACGGCCCTCCGAGGCGGGGGACAGACCCAGCAGGATCTTGATCATGGTGGACTTGCCGGCTCCATTGGCTCCGACGAGTCCGGTCACCCCGGGCCCGATGTCCATGGTCAGCCGGTCAAGCGCGGTCACCCGGGGGAACCGCTTGCTCAGGCTTTCGGTCGCGATCACAGTCACGGTTCGACGGTAGTGGCGCAGACCACAGCGATTCGTCAGACCACAGGCTCGACCTCGTATGAGACCTGAGTATTACGGGTCCCTAGGGGTCCTCCCTGAGTAGCCCCTCGCGCCCCGGGTCGTCACTCGTCACGGTGCCGACTCTGTGCACATCGCGGACGTTTTCCACAGTCTGCCGCAGGCCTCTTGACGTCGCCGCCAGGCATTGTCACATTCATCAGTGTCAAGTTACGAGCGCGTACGGCGACGGCCCGGTCACGGGACCCGGGCGGCCGGGACACGGACGGACGGTGGCATGACCCCAGCAGTGGTACGGGAACTCTCCGCGGAACTGAGGGGGTTCCGGGAGGTTCAGACGCTCGCGTACGAGTGCGCGGAAGCGGTCGCGGCGCAGCTGAAGCCCGGTGTGACGGAGCGCGAGGCGGCGCGGATGCAGCGGGACTGGCTGCGCGAGCGCGGGGTGCGGGACTGGTTCCATCTGCCCTTCGCCTGGTTCGGGGACCGCACGGCGTTCGTGAACTTCCGTGTACCGCTGCAGTTCTTCCCCACGAACCGGAAGCTGGAGCCGGGGATGCCCTTCATCCTCGACATGGCTCCCGTCCTCAACGGCTGTACGGCCGACATCGGGTACTCCGGCTGTCTCGGGCTCAACCCGGTGCACGACAAGCTCCTCGCGGACCTCGAGGCGCACCGGGAGCTGCTCCTGCGCGAGGTGCGCGAGCGCCGGCCGCTGCGCGAGATCTACGAGGACGTCGACCGGCTGATGGTGCGCCAGGGCTATGCGAACCGGCATCGCGCGTATCCCTTCGGCGTCATCGCGCACAAGGTCGACCGGGCCAAGGAGCGCCGCTTCAACCCCACCCTCTTCGGCTTCGGCACGCAGTCGCTCAAGGGCCTGGCGAGCGACGCGCTGCACGGACACCGGGACGGCTGGTCACCGCTGTGGTCGCCGTACAGATTCTCGGACCATCCGCCGCAGCCGGGGCTGTGGGCGGTGGAGCCGCACCTCGGATTCCGCGGCACGGGCGCCAAGTTCGAGGAGCTCCTCGTGGTCACCGACTCCAAGGACCCCGAGGAGAGCGCCTTTTGGCTGGACGACGATCTGCCGCACGTGCGGCGCTGGGCGGAGGGCATCTGATGACGGACCTGACGAAGATCCACGGCGCGCGCGAGCGCTGGGTGCACACGGGCGGCATCGAGCTGTGCGTGGTCGAGCTGGGCGACGCGGCGCGGCCGACCGTCGTCCTCGTGCACGGCTACCCCGACTCCAAGGAGGTCTGGTCGGAGGTCGCCACCCGCCTCGCGGACCGCTTCCACGTGGTCCTCTACGACGTGCGCGGACACGGCCGTTCCACGGCGCCGGCCCCGCTGCGCGGCGGCTTCACCCTGGAGAAGCTGACCGACGACTTCGTGGCCGTCATCGACGCGGTGAGCCCGGACCGGCCCGTCCACCTGGTGGGGCACGACTGGGGTTCGGTGCAGTCGTGGGAGTTCGCCACGGTCGAGCGCACCGAGGGCCGCATCGCGTCCTTCACCTCGATGTCGGGTCCGTCGCTCGACCACTTCGGGCACTGGATCAAGCAGCGCATGAAGCGGCCCACGCCCCGCAAGGTGGGGCAGCTGCTGGGGCAGGGCGCCAAGTCCTGGTACGTGTACATGCTGCACACGCCCGTCCTTCCGGAGCTGGCCTGGCGCGGGCCGCTCGGCAAGCGCTGGCCGGGCATCCTGGAGCGCGTGGAGCGGGTCCCGGCGGGCGACTACCCGACGGCGTCGCTCCCCTCGGACGCGGCGCACGGCGCCTGGCTGTACCGGGACAACGTACGGGCGAGACTGCGCCGCCCGCGCGAGGACGCGTACGCGCACACGCCCGTGCAGCTCATCACGCCCCTCGGGGACGCCTTCCTGTCGCCGAAGCTCTACGACCAACTGGAGCAGTGGGCGCCCCAGTTGACCCGCCGCACGCTGCCCGCCAAGCACTGGGTGCCGCGCACCCGGCCGGACCAGCTCACGGCGTGGATCGGCGAGTTCGTCACCGCGAACGAGCAGCGGGAGGCGGGCGTGCCCGCACAGCGCAGGACGGCCGACGGCAAGCACGCGGACCGGTTCGGCGGCCAGCTCGTCCTCGTCACCGGCGCGGGCAGCGGCATCGGGCGGGCCACCGCGTTCGCGTTCGCCGAGGCCGGCGCGCGCGTGGTCGCCGTGGACCGCGACGCCGAGAGCGCGGCCCGTACCGCCGAGATGGCCCAGCTCATAGGCGCCCCCGAGGCATGGGCGGAGACCGTCGACGTCTCCGACGAGCAGGCCATGGAGAAGCTCGCCGAGAAGGTCGCCGCCGAGTACGGCACCGTCGACGTCCTGGTGAACAACGCGGGGATCGGTCTGTCGGGGTCCTTCTTCGACACGACCCCGGAGGACTGGAAGAAGGTCCTCGACGTGAACCTGTGGGGCGTCATCCACGGCTGCCGGCTGTTCGGCAGGCAGATGGCCGAGCGCGGACAGGGCGGCCACATCGTCAACACCGCGTCCGCGGCGGCGTATCAGCCCTCGAAGGCGCTGCCCGCCTACTCCACCTCCAAGGCCGCCGTCCTCATGCTCAGCGAGTGCCTGCGCGCCGAGCTGGCCGGGCAGGGCATCGGGGTCTCCGCGATCTGCCCCGGCCTGGTCAACACGAACATCACGTCGACGGCCCGCTTCGCCGGGGTCGACGCGGACGAGGAGAAGCGCCGCCAGAAGAAGTCCTCGCGCCTGTACGGCCTGCGCAACTACCCGCCGGAGAAGGTCGCCGAGGCGATCCTGCGCGCCGTGGTCGACAACAAGGCGGTGGTCCCGGTCACCCCGGAGGCCCGCGGCGCCCATCTCATGTCCCGCTTCACGCCCAGGGCGCTGCGCGCGATCGCACGGATGGAGCCGCCGTTGTGAGCACCGCGGACCGTACGTACGGCCCCGAGGAGTCTTCGGGGCAGCACACGATCGCTGCGCGCCGCGTCTCCTTCGACTGGGAGTCGACGCCGCTGCACTGGATACCGGACGAGCCGACCGCCACCCACGTCATCAACGTGCTGCATCTGCTGCTGCCCGCGGGGGAGCGGTGGTTCGTGAAGGTGTTCAAGGAGGCGCTGCCGCTGGTCGACGATCCCGAACTCCTCAAGGACGTGAAGGGGTTCATGGGTCAGGAGGCCACGCACAGCGTGCAGCACGCGTACGTCCTCGACCACCTGGCCGTCCAGCGGCTGCAGACCGCCGACTACACGAAGTACGTCGACTTCCTCTTCGAGAAGCTGCTCGGTGGGACACCTCCTCCGGGGATGCCGATACCGGCGCAGGAGTGGCTGCGCCTCCGCCTGTCGGTGATCGCGGCGATCGAGCAGTTCACGGCGGTGCTCGGCGACTGGGTGCTGTCTGCCGACGCCCTCGACCGGGCGGACTGCGACGCGGTCATGCTCGACCTGCTGCGCTGGCACGGTGCGGAGGAGGTCGAGCACCGCGCGGTCGCCTTCGACATGTACCAGCACTGCGGCGGCCGGGGGCTGCGCCGCTACGCCCGCCGGACAGCGGGTATGGCGGTCACCGCGCCCGTGATGCTGTACCTGTGGGCGTGGGGCGCGGCCTATCTCGTCCGGCACGACCCGCAGCTCGCCGGGCGGCTGCGCTACTCACTGGCCGAGCACAACAAGGCCGTGCGCAAGGGGCTGCTGCCGAGCTGGCGGGAGCTGGGTGCGGCCGTACCCCGTTATCTGCGCCGGTCGTACCATCCCTCGCAGGAGGGTTCGCTGCGCAAGGCCGTCGAGTATCTGGCGGCCTCGCCCGCGGCCCGGGCCGCGGCCGGTGCGATCGGCCGCTCGGCCATGGCGTGACCGGCCGGCGCACGACCGGACCGGCCCGTCCGCAGGGACGTACGACCGAAGGGCGTGGGGTGTGACGGAGCAGTCGGTCGCCGAGTACCGGATCGAGGACCTGGCCCACCACAGCGGAGCCACGGTCCGCACGATCCGTGCCTACCAGGACCGTGGGCTGCTGCCCCGGCCCGAGCGCCGCGGCCGGGCCAATGTGTACACGGCCGCGCACCTGTCCCGGCTGCGCCAGATCGCCGACCTGCTCGACCGCGGCTACACCCTGGCCTCCATCAAGGAGCTCCTGGAGGCCTGGGACGCGGGCCGGGGCCTCGGCGGGGTGCTCGGCCTGGTCGCCGAGGTGGACGGACCGTGGACGGACGAGCGGGCGGGCCGTATCACGCGGGCGGAGCTGGACGAGCGGTTCGGTGGCCGTCCCGACGAGGCCGCCGTGCAGGACGCGATCGAGCTCGGTGTGCTGGAGCGGGTTCCGGGACGGGACGACGAGTTCCTCGTACCCAGCCCCCAAGAGCTCGCTGTGGCCGTGGAGTTGTACGCGGCGGGCGTGCCGCTGTCCGCGATCTCGGGACATCTGCGGGAGTTGAGGGGACAGATCGAACATATTGCGGCTCGTTTCCTGGAGTTCACCACCGAGCACGTCTTCGCGCGCTACCTCGGCCCTTATCCGCCGACCGACGCGGAAGCCGCCGAAGCCGCCTCGCTCGTGCGCCGTCTGCGCCCGCTCGCCCAGCAGTCGGTCGATGCCGAACTGGCGCGCGCCATGCGTCTGTTCGCCACCAAGCACCTCCACCGGCACCTCGCGGAGGGTCCGGTCGCATCACCGGCGGACGAACCGCAATCCGTCTCCCTGCCCGCCGGGACAATGCGCGCCGTACGCGGGCTTGTTGGGGCTGAGGGCGTGTCCGCCTTCATCGCCGCGGCGGCTGAACGAGAGGTACAAGCAAGGACATTGGACGCACTGACGTCAAAACACCGCAAGTAGAACTTTGTTGATCAAAAGCCTCCTTTCGCGCGGGAGTTGTCCACAGAATCGCCAATTCCCCTGTGGATAACAAGACTTGGCTGTGGATCAAACATGCGAGCGGAAACTCGTGGAAGAAATCCGCGTGCACGGCGGACAGGCCCCCGGGCACCCTGACGCCATGAAGGAACGCATGGATGAACAGCGGACCGTGAAGGTCTCGAAGTACCTCTCGAAGCATCTGCGACATCAACCGGACCGCATCGGGCTGACGCTCGACGAGGCAGGCTGGGTGGAGATCGACACGCTGCTCGCCGCGGCCGCCGCGCACGGCTTCCGGGTCAGCCGGGCCGAACTGGACCAGGCGGTCGCGGAGAACGACAAGCGGCGCTTCACCGTCGACGGCACCCGCATCCGCGCCAACCAGGGCCACACGATCGACGTCGACCTGGGGCTGGCGCCGGAGCGGCCACCGGCGTACCTGTACCACGGCACCGTCGCCCGCTTCCTCGACGCGATCCGCGCCGAGGGCCTGCGCCCCATGAGCCGGCACGACGTGCACCTGTCCGCGGACCGCGAGACCGCCACCCGGGTGGGCGCCCGCCGTGGCCGTCCGATCGTGCTGTCGGTGGACGCGGGCGCGATGCACCGCGACGGCCACACGTTCCGGGTGAGTGCCAACGGCGTCTGGCTCACCACCGCCGTTCCCCCGGGCTACCTGCGCTTTCCCGGCTGAGACCGGCCGACCGGGCAGGACAGCGCCGCCACGGCCCACGGGCCCGGTGGCGACACCGCACGTGCCGACCGCCCCGAGCACCGGCGGAGCCGCCCGCATACGCTCACTGACATGACCGACAAGGCCCGCACGCCCCAGCCCCCGCTCCGCCTGAGCACCGTGATCCTGCCCTACCGCCGCTGGCACGAGGGCGCCCGCGAGGCGTGGCTGCGCGCCGAGGAGCTGGGCTTCCACACCGCGTACACGTACGACCACCTGTCCTGGCGCGTGCCGTTCCGCGACGGGCCGTGGTTCGGCGCGATCCCGACGCTCACCGCCGCGGCGGGCGTCACCGAGCGGATGCGGCTGGGCACCCTGGTGACCTCACCGAACTTCCGGCACCCGGTCACCCTCGCCAAGGAACTGATCTCGCTCGACGACATCTCGGGCGGCCGGGTCACGCTCGGCATCGGCGCCGGCGGCACCGGCTTCGACGCGAGTGCCCTCGGCCGCGGCGACCAGGAGCCGTGGACGCCCCGGGAACGGGCCGACCGGTTCGCCGAGTTCGTCCCCCTGCTCGACCGGCTGCTCACCGAGGACACGGTCTCGTACGACGGCACCTTCTACTCGGCGGGCGGCGCGCAGAACATCCCGGGCTGTGTGCAGCGCCCCCGGCTGCCCTTCGCGGTGGCCGCGACCGGGCCGCGCGGCCTCAAGCTCGCCGCGCGCCACGGTCAGGCGTGGGTCACCACCGGCGACCCGAAGCTGTACGAGACGGGCACCCCGGAGGAGTCGATTCAAGCCATTCGCGGTCAGGTCGAGAAGCTGACCGCCGCATGCGCCGCCATCGGCCGCGACGTGGCCGAACTCGACAAGATCCTGCTCTCCGGATTCACCCCGGACCGCGGCCGTCCCCTGGAGTCCGTCGACGCCTTCGTGGACTTCGCGGGCAGGCACCGGGAGCTGGGCTTCACCGAGATCGTGGTGCACTGGCCGATCCCCGACACCGGCTTCGCGGCCGACCAGAAGGCCTTCGAGGCCATCGCCACGGAGGCCCTCGCCCAACTCGGCTGAAACACGTGGTGTGACAGCGGGCGCCAGGCGGGGCGCATGCGCCAGGACCGTACTCATCTGCGCGCCCCGCCGCACGCCCGTGCGCGCATATGCGCGACCATAGGGCGGTGACCTCACCGACCCCTGGGCCCTGGACCCCGGCCCCCTCCGCCCCCGCGCCCCGGCTGATCGCCACGGACCTCGACGGCACGCTGCTGCACGACGACAAGACCGTTTCCCCGCGGACGGTCGCCGCGCTGGCCGCGGCCGAGGAGGCCGGCATCGAGGTCTTCTTCGTGACGGGCCGCCCGGCCCGCTGGATGGACGTCGTCAGCGACCATCTGCACGGTCACGGCCTGGCGATCTGCGGCAACGGCGCCGCCGTCGTGGACCTGCACGGCGGCCCCGGCAACCACCGCTTCGTGAAGATCCGGGAGCTGGCCGTCCCGGCCGCGCTCGACGTCGTCGCCGTCCTGCGCGCGGCCGCCCCCGGCACGTCGTTCGCGGTCGAGCGGACCGGCGGCCTGCACCACGAGCCGACGTACCCGCCGCTGCACCTCGAACCCGGCGAGAGCGTGGCGGCCGCCGAGAAGCTGCTCACCGCGGACTTCGAGGGGTCCGTCGTCGCGGACCAGCCGGTCCTGAAGCTCCTCGCCTACCACCCGGAACTCGGCCCCGACGCGTTCCTGGCCCTGGCCCGGACCGCGGTCGGCGACCTCGCGGCCATCACCCGCTCCAGCCCGAGCGCCCTCCTGGAGATCAGCGGACGGGACGTCTCCAAGGCCAGCACGCTCGAACTGTGCTGCGCCGAGCGCGGCATCTCCCCCGCCGAGGTCGTCGCCTTCGGGGACATGCCCAACGACATGGAGATGCTCGCCTGGGCGGGCACTTCCTACGCGATGGGCAACGCGCACCCGGACCTGCTGACCGCGGCGACCGGCCGGACGGCGACCAACAACGAGGACGGTGTGGCCCGCGTCATCGAGGACATCCTGGCCGCCCGCTGAGCCCTACAGCCGCACGCCCCGCTCGGCGAACCACTTCACCGGGTCCACCCCGGACCCCAGATACGGCGTGAGCCGCACCTCGAAGTGCAGGTGCGGCCCCGTCGAGTTGCCGGTGGTCCCCGACTGCCCGAGCCACTGTCCCGCGCGCACCTTCTCGCCCTGGTCGACGGTGACGGCCGCGAGATGCGCGTACTGCGTGTAGTAGCCGCCCGGGTGCCGCACGACGACCTCGATGCCGAAGCCGCCGCCGCAGGACACGCTGACCACCCGCCCGGCGCCGGCCGCCCGCACGGGCGTGCCGATGTCGACGGCGAAGTCCTGTCCGGTGTGCCGGTGCGCCCAGCGCTCGCCCGCGCTGTCGAAGCCCGCGGACAGCGTGTACGTCTCCACGGGAGGCATCCACGCGCGCGTGGTGCGGAATTCCGGCTGTGCGAGGCGGACGGCGCCACGGCACTGCCCCGCTGTCACCGACCGGTCGGCCTCGCCCTGCAGCGCCCACTGCGCCTGTTCCAGCTTGCCCGCGATGCTCTTCTTCAGTTGTGCGAGGCGGACGTTGCGCGCCTGTAGGGAGTGCCATTGGGCGGCCGCCTCGCGCTGCCCCTCCGCGAGCTTCTTCTCGGCGCGGCGGCTCTTGTCCACGGCGTTGTTCAGGGCCAGGTCGGCCTGCCATACCGCCCGTTGACCGTGCATCAGCTCTTCGGGATTGGCGGAGAGCAGCATCTGGGCCGTGATCGGGATGTCGCCGCCGCTGCGGTACTGGGCGCGGGCGATGCGGCCGAGATCGTCGTGCAGCACGGCGATCTCACGCCGCTCCCGCACGAGCAGCCGCTCCATCTTCTGCGCCTTGCTCTTCTGTACGGCGGCGGCTCTGCGCCCCGCTTCGTAGTGCTGCGTCGCCGCTGACGCCTCCTCAAAGAGGCGCGCCACTTCGGTGCTTGCTTCCGGGCCGTCCGCCCCCTGGGACAGCGTGGGCGGGCCGCCGAGTGCGACAAGTGCGCACAGCAGCGCCGGGACGACGAGGGAACGGCGAGGTCGTTGGCGCATGTCTCGGATCGTTGCCCGCTGCGCGGCCGCCCTCCTGCGGGACTCGTACGGCCGGGGGAACGCTTGCCCCGTACGGCGCAGAAACGTACCGCCGAATCAGGTACGCCGGGCGTCGCCGGTCAGTACGGCGCCTGCCAGACCACCGTCGTGCCGCCCTCGTCGTCCCCGAGGCCGGGGCCGTACCAGCTGTCGCCGCCGAGCGACTCGGCCCGCCTCTTGAGGTTCTTCAGGCCGCTGCGCCGCCCGCCCTCCGGGATGCCCACGCCGTCGTCGGCGACCGTCAGACGGACGCCCTGCTGCCCGTCGGGCAGGATCACGGTCGCGTCCACGACGACATCGATCCTCGCGGCGTGCGCGTGCCGGAACGCGTTCGAGAGGGCCTCCCGCAGGGCCGCGATGAGGTTCTTGCCGGTGAGTTCGCCGACGACCGTGTCGACCGGCCCCAGGAAGCGGTGCGAGGGCTTGAAGCCGAGCGGCACGGCGGCCATGTTGATCTCCCGCAGCACGCGTGTGCGCAGGCCCGACGGTGCCTCCGTGGGCCCCTGCTGGAGCGCGAAGATGGCGGTGCGGATCTCCTGGATGGTGACGTCCAGCTCGTCGACGGACTTGCCGATGCCCGCCTGCACCTCGGGCACCACGGAGCGGCGCTGGGCGGTCTCCAGCATCATCCCGGTGGCGAAGAGCCGCTGGATGACGAGGTCGTGCAGGTCGCGCGCGATGCGGTCGCGGTCCTCGAAGACGGCCAGCCGCTCCCGGTCGCGCTGCGCCTCGGCCATCATCAGCGCGAGCGCGGCCTGCGACGCGAACTGCGTGGCGAGGGTCCGCTCCACCTCGGTGAAAGGACGCCCCCCACGCGCGCGGGGCGTCACGAGCGTCCCCAGGACGCGTCCGTCGCTCTGGAGGGGCAGCATCATGGCCGGGCCGTAGCCGCGCGCGAGGTCGGTCATCACGCGCGGGTCGGTGGCCGCGTCCTCCACGAACACGACCTCGCCGCCCAGGAGATCGGAGATGATCTCGCTCTCCGGCGGAATGATCACGCCGAGTGCGGCGGAGGGCTCCTCCGAGGCGACGGCGACGATCTCCATACCGCCCTCCTGGGCCGGCAGCAGCACTATGCCGGCCGCCGATTCCGAGAGCTGGCGGGCCTGTTCGGCGACCACTTGGAGCGCGTCCTCGGCGTCGCCGCCCGAGAGCAGCGCGGTGGTCACGGCCACGGACCCGTCGATCCACCGCTCCCGCTGTTTGGCCGCTTCGTAGAGGCGCGCGTTGCCGATCGCGATGCCGGCCTCCGTGGCGAGCACCCGGACCATGTTCAGGTCGTAGTCGTTGAAGTCCCCACCGTCGTGCTTCTCCGTGAGATAGAGGTTTCCGAAGATCTCTCCCTGTACGCGGATGGGAACGCCGAGAAACGTCCGCATCGGGGGATGGTGCGCGGGAAAGCCGCACGAGCGCGGGTCGGCCGCGAGGTCCGCCAGGCGCACCGGCACGGGGTCCTGGATGAGCGCGCCGAGCAGCCCCTTGTGCCCGTCGGGCAGCCGTCCGATACGCCGCGCGGTCTCCTCGTCGACGCCGTAGTAGACGAAGTCCGAGAGCCCCTCGCCGTCCTCGGTGATCACCCCGATCGCCGCGTACTTGGCGTCGGCGAGCTCGGCGGCGGTCTCGCAGATCCGGTCGAGCGTGGAGTGCAGCTCCAGGCCGGTGCCCACGGAGCGCATCGCTTCCAGGAGCTGCGGCACCCGCGCGGTCAGCTCGGTCGACAGCCCCTGGAGGCTGCGGGTGGCCTGGGTCGCCGCCTCCACGGCGTTCTGGGTGGGCTCGGCCGGGGAGGAAGCGGCGGGATCCGTGGGTGCTGCCATGCCCTTGAGACTAGTTAGTCCTATTTAGCGAGGAAAGTCGGGGTTCTCGCTGCCGGGCGCCGGAGATCACCGGGGCGCCCCCGATCCGATCAGCAGCTCCGCAGCGCCCTCCCGGTCCCGCAGTTCCCGCAGCGGCCCGTCGACAGCGGTCAGCTCGGCATACGAGCC
Source organism: Streptomyces sp. cg35 (assembly GCF_050410835.1). Taxonomy (NCBI): domain Bacteria; kingdom Bacillati; phylum Actinomycetota; class Actinomycetes; order Kitasatosporales; family Streptomycetaceae; genus Streptomyces; species Streptomyces sp. cg35. The sequence goes on along the minus strand of NZ_CP191268.1, from coordinate 4,581,672 downwards.
GCGCTGCGCGACCCGCCCGCCGTCGAGCACGATCACCTCGTCGACGGCGTCCAGACCGGCGAGCCGGTGCGTGATCAGCACCGTCGTCCGCCCCTGGGTCGCGTCCAGCAGATCCGCGGTGAGCGCGTCGGCCGTCTCCAGGTCGAGGTGCTCGGCGGGCTCGTCCAGGACCAGGACGGGGAAGTCGGCGAGCAGCGCGCGGGCCAGCGCGAGCCGCTGCCTCTGACCGCCGGACAGCCGCGCGGCGTGCTCGCCCACCAGGGTGTCGAGCCCGCCGGGCAGCGCGTCCGCCCACTCCAGGAGACGTACGCGGCCGAGCGCGGCCCGCAGTTCGTCCTCGGTGGCGTCCTTCTTCGCGAGCAGCAGGTTCTCCCGGACGGTGCTGTCGAAGAGGTGCGCGTCCTGGGCGCACAGCCCGACCATGCGCCGTACGGCGTCGCCGTCGAGGGCACACGCGTCGGTCCCGCCGAGCGTGTACGTCCCCGCGTCCGCGTCGAGGAAGCGCAGCAGCACCTGGGCGAGCGTGGTCTTGCCCGACCCCGAGGGGCCGACGACGGCGATCCTGCGGCCGCGCTCCAGGGTCAGGCCGACGCCGGCGAGCGCGTCCCGCGCCTGGCCCTCGTACCGGGCGGTGAGGCCCCGGACGACGAGCGGGAAGGGGGTCTGCGGCGCCTGCGCGGGCCGCTCGGGCTCCCGTACGGGTTCGGGGGCGTCCAGGACCTCGTACACGCGCTCGGCGCTCTTGTGGACCCGCTGCCGGTACTGAACGGCGAGCGGCAGACCGAGCACCGCCTCGAACGCGGCGAGCGGCGTCAGCACGACCACCGCGAGCGCGACCCCGTCGAGCTGCCCGGCGCGTACGCCCTGCACGCCGACGAGCGCGGCGGCGGCCACGGTCAGGCCGGTGATCAGCGCGCTGAGCCCGTCGCCGAGCGCGGTCGCGGTGGCGGCGCGCGACGCGATCCGGGTCAGCACGGAGTCGGCGTCCTTCGCCTCCTTCGTGCGCCGGGGAAGCGCGCCGGCGACGGTCAGTTCCGCGGTCCCGGTGAGCAGCTCGGCCACCCGGGTCGCGAGCACCCCGCGCGCGGGAGCCAGTTTCCGTTCCGCTCGGCGGGCCACGGCCCCGGACAGCAGCGGCACCCCGACCCCGGCGAGCAGCAGGCCGACGGCGAGCACGGCGCCGGCCGCGGGCAACATCCACGCGGTGAACGCCACCGAACCCGCGCCCACGAGGCCCGCGACGGACGCGGGCAGCAGCCAGCGCAGCCAGTAGTCCTGGAGGGCGTCCACGTCGGCGACGAGCCGGGAGAGGAGGTCGCCGCGCCTTGTCGTGCGCAGCCCGGCGGGCGCCAGCCGCTCCAGGCGCCGGTAGACGGCGACCCGGGTGTCGGCCAGCATCCGCAGCACGGCGTCGTGCGAGACGAGCCGCTCCGCGTAGCGGAAGCAGGCCCGGCCGATGCCGAACGCGCGCGTGGCCGTCACCGCGACCATCAGGTACAGCACCGGCGGCTGCTGCGAGGCCCGCGAGATCAGCCAGCCGCTGGTCGCCATCAGGCCGACGGAGCTGCCGAGCGCGAGCGCCCCGAGCAGCAGCGCGAGCGCGAGCCGCGAGCGGCGCGGACGGGCGGCCGCGCGCAGCCGGGTCAGCACGTGGCGCCGGTCCTCGGGGGCCGCCTGAGCAGCCCGGGCCGGCTCGGCCGAGGCGGCTCCGGCCTGCGCCGGGACGGGGAGGGACGCGGCGGCACGTGCCCGCCCCGGCTGTCCCGCCCGCGGCACGTCGATCCGCACCACCCGGTCGGCCAGGGCCAACAGCGCCGGGCGGTGCACGACCAGCAGCACGGTCCGGCCCACGGCGAGCCTGCGCACCGCTTCGACGATGCCCGCCTCGGTCTCACCGTCGAGCGCGGCCGTCGGTTCGTCGAGCAGCACGACGGGCCGGTCCGCGAGGAACGCCCGCGCCAGCGCGAGGCGCTGCCGCTGCCCGGCCGAGAGCCCGGCCCCGTCCTCGCCCAGCGCGGTGCGCACGCCGCCGGGCAGCGCCTCGACGAACTCCAGGGCCCCGGCCTCGCGCAGCGCGGCCAGCACCGCCGCGTCGTCGGCGTCCGGCCGGGCGAGCCGTACGTTGTCCGCGATCGACCCGGCGTACAGCTGCGGCCGCTGCGGAACCCACGCCACGCGCGCGTGCCAGGCCTCCCGCGACATCTCGGCGAGATCGACGCCACCGACCAGAACCCGGCCACTACAGGGACGTACGAAACCCAACAGGGCACTGAGCAGCGTCGACTTACCCGCGCCGCTCGGCCCCACGAGGGCCACGGTCTCCCCTTCGGCGACTTCGAAGGAGACATCGGAGACCGCGTTGTCGACGCGCTCTTCGTAGCGGACACACACGCCGTCGAACCTGATACCGCCGTCGGAAGGGACCGTCCCCGTGCCGGACGGGGGCAGCGGCGTCTCCAGGACGTCGAAGATCTCCTCCGCGGCGGCGAGTCCCTCGGCCGCCGCGTGGAACTGCGCCCCGACCTGCCGCAGCGGCAGATACGCCTCGGGCGCGAGCACGAGGATCACCAGACCCACGTACAGGTCCATGTCCCCGTGCACGAGCCGCATGCCGATGGTCACGGCGACCAGCGCGACCGACAGGGTCGCGAGCAGCTCCAGCGCGAACGACGACAGGAAGGCGATCCGCAGGGTGCGCATCGTCGCCCTGCGGTACTCGCCGGTGATCTTGCGGATGGAGTCGGCCTGCGCCTTGGCGCGGCCGAACACCTTCAGGGTCGGCAGGCCCGCGACCACGTCCAGGAAGTGCCCCGACAGCCGCGACAGCAGCCGCCACTGACGGTCCATCCGGGACTGGGTGGCCCAGCCGATGAGGATCATGAAGATCGGGATGAGGGGCAGCGTGCCGACGATGATCGCCGCCGACACCCAGTCCTCGGTGACGACGCGGGCGAGCACCGCCACCGGGACCACCACCGCGAGCCCCAACTGCGGCAGATAGCGCGAGAAGTAGTCGTCCAGCGCGTCCACGCCCCGCGTCGCGAGCGCCACCAGCGAACCGGTGCGCTGCCCGCTCAGCCAGCCCGGACCGAGCTGCGAGGCCCGCTCCAGAAGCCGCCCGCGCAGCTCCGACTTGACCGCCGCGCTCGCCCGGTGCGCGGCCAGTTCGGTCAGCCAGGACACCAGAGCGCGCCCGGCCGCGACCGCCGCCAGCAGCAGCAGCGGCGTCCGCAGTGAGGAGACCCCGAATCCGTGCTGGAAGGCGCCCACCACCACCTCGGCGATGAGCATCGCCTGAGCGATGACCAGGCCCGCCCCGGCGGCGCCGAGGACGACCACCGCGATCAGGAAGAGACGGGTGGCCCGGGCGTACCGGAGCAGACGCTGGTCGATCGGTTTCACGTGAAACACACCCTCGTGTAGGTGGGTTCGGGGTCAGTGCGCGGCGTCGGCGATGTGCTTGGTGCCGATCCGCTTGCGGAACACCCAGTAGGTCCACGACTGGTAGAGCAGCACGATCGGCGTCGCGATCCCGGCACACCACGTCATGATCTTCAGGGTGTAGGGGCTCGACGAGGCATTGGTGACCGTGAGGTTCCAGTCGGAGTTGAGCGACGACGGCATGACGTTCGGGAACAGCGTCAGGAAGAGCATCGCGACGGCCGCCGCGATCGTGACGCCGGACAGCGCGAACGACCAGCCCTCACGGCCGATCTGGTTGGCGCCGAGGGCACCGACCAGCGCGACCACGGCCACGATCATCGCGACGAGCGAGCTGCCGTCGCCCTTGTCGACCTGGGTCCAGATCAGGAAGACGAGTGCCAGCACCGCGGTGATCAGCCCGAGCGTGCGCGCCAGCGTCCGTGCCCGTCCCCGGATGTCGCCCTCCGTCTTCAGTGCGGTGAACACCGCACCGTGGAAGGTGAACAGCGTCAGAGTGACCAGGCCGCCCAGGATCGCGTACGGGTTGAGCAGGTCCCAGAAGTTGCCGACGTACTCGAAGTCCTTGTCGATCTTCACGCCGCGCACGATGTTGCCGAAGGCCACACCCCACAGCAGCGCCGGGATCAGCGAGGTCCAGAAGATCGCGTGCTCCCAGTTGGTCTGCCACTTCTCCTCGGGCCGCTTCGCCCGGTACTCGAAGGCCACACCGCGGACGATGAGGCAGACCAGGATGATCAGCAGCGGCAGGTAGAAGCCGGAGAACAGCGTCGCGTACCACTCGGGGAAGGCCGCGAAGGTCGCGCCGCCGGCGGTCAGCAGCCACACCTCGTTGCCGTCCCAGACGGGCCCGATCGTGTTGATCAGGACCCGCTTCTCGGTGCGGTCACGGGCCAGCAGCTTGGTGAGGATGCCGACCCCGAAGTCGAATCCCTCCAGGAAGAAGTAGCCGATCCAGAGGACCGCGATGAGTACGAACCAGACGTCGTGAAGTTCCATGACTCGTCAGCTCCCTGGGCCTCAGTAGGAGAAGGCCATCGGCTTGTCGGCGTCACGGTCTCCGCCGATCTTGGTGGGCGGGTTGAGGTCGTCCTCGGTCAGCTCCGGCGGGCCGGCCTTGATGTACTTCACGAGGAGCTTGACCTCGATGACGGCGAGGACGGCGTACAGCAGGGTGAAGACGATCATCGAGGTGAGGACCTCGCCCTGCGAGACACCGGGGGAGACCGCGTTGCGGGTCTGCAGGACGCCGTAGACGACCCACGGCTGACGGCCCATCTCGGTGAAGATCCAGCCCCAGGAGTTGGCGATCAGCGGGAACCCGAGGGTCCACAGGGCCACGATCCAGTAGAGCTTGGTGAACTTCGGACTGAGGGCCTTGTTCTTGAAGAGGACGAGGTTCGGCACTTCGTCCTCACCCACCCTCATGGCCTGCGGCAGCATGAACTTCTTGCGGGTGAGCCAGAGTCCGACCAGGCCGACGGCGAAGGACGCCATCCCGAAGCCGATCATCCAGCGGAAGGCCCAGAAGGTGACGGGGATGATCGGGCGGTAGTCGCCGGGCCCGTACTTCTCCTGCTCGGCCTTGTTGGTGTCGTTGATGCCGGGGACGTACGAGTTGAAGTCGTCGTCGGCGAGGAACGACAGTATCCCGGGGATGGAGAGCTCGACGGTGTTGTGGCCCTTGCTCACGTCTCCGTAGGCGAAGATCGAGAACGGCGCCGAGTCCTGCCCGTCCCACAGCGCCTCGGCCGCCGCCATCTTCATGGGCTGCTGCTTGAACATGACCTTGCCGAGCAGGTCACCGCTGACCGCGGTGAGCAGACCGGCGATGACGACCGTGACCAGGCCGAGCCGCAGCGAGGTCTTCATCGTGGCGATGTGCTTCTTGCGCGCCAGGTGGAACGCCGCGATGCCGACCATGAACGCGCCGCCGGTCAGGAACGAGGCGGTCAGCGTGTGGAACGCCTGGGTGAGCGCCGTGTTCTGCGTCAGCACGGCCCAGAAGTCGGTGAGCTCGGCCCGCCCGTTCGCCTTGTTGTACTTGTAGCCGACCGGGTGCTGCATCCACGAGTTGGCCGCCAGGATGAAGTAGGCGGAGAGGATCGTGCCGATCGACACCATCCAGATGCAGGCCAGATGGATCTTCTTCGGCAGCTTGTCCCAGCCGAAGATCCACAGACCGATGAACGTGGACTCGAAGAAGAAGGCGATCAGCGCTTCGAAGGCCAGCGGCGCACCGAAGATGTCACCGACGAAGCGGGAGTAGTCCGACCAGTTCATGCCGAACTGGAACTCCTGCACGATGCCGGTGACGACACCCATCGCGATATTGATCAGGAAGAGCTTCCCCCAGAACTTCGTGGCCCTGAGGTACTTCTCGTTCTCCGTCCGCACCCAGGCGGTCTGCAGCCCGGCGGTCAGTGCCGCGAGCGAGATCGTCAGGGGGACGAACAGGAAGTGGTAGACGGTCGTGATGCCGAACTGCCATCGCGCCAGGGTCTCCGGCGCCAGAGCCAGGTCCACTGCGTCTCTCCTTACATCGCTGTGGTCACAGCGGCAGTTTGCCCCTTTAATCCCACAAATCCCGGGAGGAACCGGGACACGCTTGTGAACGCGTTCACATTCACAAGCATTATGTCGTACCGGCTGTCGGGATCCGAAGGGGGGTCCCCTTACTGCGAGCAACGCCACAGGGGTGGGCGGCGAGGGGTTCCGAAGTTCTTCAACATATTGTTGAATTCGCGGCATGCAGCCCACGCCCGAACAGCCTCGGACCCGCATCCGCATCTCCTGGCCGGCCGGACACATCACGGCGACGGTCGAGGACACCCCGACAACACAGGCCCTGCTCACGGCACTTCCGCTCGCCGCCACGGCGAACACCTGGGGCGAGGAGGTGTACTTCGACACGGGCGTCAGCGTCCCGCGCGAGGCCGACGCCCGACAGGTCGTGGAGCCGGGCACGGTCGCTTTCTGGACGGACGGCGACGCCCTCGCCCTCCCCTACGGCCCCACGCCGATCTCGCGCGGCGACGAGTGCCGCCTCGCGAGCCCGTGCAATCTGCTCGGCCGGCTCGACGGGGATCCGCGGACGCTGGCCACGGTGCGCGGCGGCGACCCGATCCGCGTCGAGCAGGTCTGATCAGCCTCCGTCAGAGCCGGTCGAGCCCGATCGGCGCAGAAGGCGTCACAGCTCCTTGCGGAACGCCTCCGCGGCCTGCAGGAAGATGTCGTTCGCCTCGGTCTCGCCGACCGTGACCCGCACGCCCTCACCGGCGAACGGCCGCACGACGACCCCGGCCCGCTCGCACGCGGCCGCGAAGTCGACGGTCCGGTCCCCCAGACGCAGCCACACGAAGTTGGCCTGCGTCTCGGGCACCGTCCAGCCCTGCGCCCGCAGCGTCCCGACGACCCGGGTGCGCTCGGAGACCAGCGAGCCGACACGGCCCAGCAGTTCGTCCTCCGCGCGCAGCGAGGCGACCGCCGCGTCCTGCGCGAGCTGACTGACGCCGAACGGCACCGCCGTCTTGCGCAGCGCCGCCGCCACCGGCTCGTGGGCGATGGCGAAGCCGACCCGCAGCCCCGCGAGCCCGTAGGCCTTCGAGAAGGTCCGCAGCACCGCCACGTTCGGCCGGTCCCGGTAGATCTCCACGCCGTCCGGCACCTCGGCGTCACGGATGAACTCCCGGTACGCCTCGTCGAGCACCACCAGCACGTCGGAGGGCACCCGGTCGAGGAACCGTTCCAGCTCGGCCCGGCGGATGGCGTTGCCCGTGGGGTTGTTGGGGTTGCACACGAAGATGAGGCGCGTGCGCTCGGTGATCGCGTCGGCCATGGCGTCGAGGTCGTGGTCCTCGCTCGGCGTGAGCGGCACCTTCACGGACGTCGCGCCGCTGATCTGCGTGATGATCGGGTACGCCTCGAAGGACCGCCACGCGTAGATGACCTCGTCCCCCGGACCGCTGGTCGCCTGGAGCAGCTGCTGCGCGACGCCGACCGAGCCCGTGCCGGTGGCCAGGTGCTCGACCGGCACCCCGAAGCGGTCGGCCAGCTCGGCCATCAGGCCCGTGCACGCCATGTCCGGGTAGCGGTTGAAGGTCCCGGCCGCGGCGATCGCCTGCTCCATGACGCCGGGCAGCGGGGGATAGGGGTTCTCGTTGGAGGACAGCTTGTACGCCACCGGGCCCCCGGCAGCCGCCGGCCTGCCCGGCTTGTAGGTGGGGATCCCCGCCAGCTCCGCGCGCAGCTTGGGGTTCGTCTCGCTCACCGCAGTCCTCCTTGTGGCCACCGTTCCAATACTGCTCACCTTAAGAGGATTCGCCGCCCGCCCCAATGGGCCGGTCCCTTCCGTCCCGCACGAGGGCATCCGAAGGCGTACAGGGAGGGGGGAGCGCTCTGCAGCCTGGCGCGCGCCGGTGGCTCGCGCCGTGGCGCGCATCACCCGTGAAGGTGAGTTGAGACCTACTCGCAACATCGCCGACTTGGCAGGCCCATGCGCGCCGACAAGTGACGCATCCCTGTCGACACCCGCAACTCCCTTGTTTTCCAAGGTCGTTGAGCGCCTTTCGCCTTGCAGAAACGTGCCTGTCAACCCCGGCATATGCGCCCCCGCCATGCAACCGCATGAGCCCTACTATCGGCTCGCCATGACAGCAGCAGGGAAGCACCAGGTGAGCCGGGCGGAGACGACCCGCAGGGGCACCCGGCCGGGCCGGGCAGGCATCAGAGACGTTGCCGCCGCCGCCGGGGTCTCGATCACGACTGTCTCCGATGCGCTCAACGGCAAGGGCCGGCTCCCGGACGCCACCCGACGCCATGTCCGCGAGGTCGCCGATCGGTTGGGCTATCGCCCTTCCGCGGCCGCCCGCACGCTCCGTACCGGCAAGTCGGGCCTGATCGGCCTGACAGTGACGACCTACGGGGATGAACCTTTCACCTTCACAGAATTCGCGTACTTCGCGGAGATGGCGAGAGCCGCGACGTCCGCGGCGCTCGCCCGCGGCTACGCCCTCGTCATCCTGCCCGCCACCTCACGCCACGACGTGTGGTCGAACGTCGCCCTCGACGGCACCGTCGTCATCGACCCCTCCGACCACGACCCGGTCGTCAGCGAGCTGGTCCGCCAGGGCCTGCCCGTCGTCTCGGACGGACGTCCCGCGGGCACCCTGCCCGTGACCGCCTGGGTCGACAACGACCACGAGGCCGCCGTCCTCGGCATCCTCGACCACCTCGCGGAAGCCGGCGCGCGTCGCATCGGCCTCCTCACCGGCACCACCACGGACACCTACACCCACCTCTCCACCTCCGCCTATCTGCGCTGGTGCGAGCGGATCGGGCAGGAGCCGGTCTACGAGTCCTATCCCGCGCACGACCCGTGCGCGGGGGCCGTCGCCGCCGACCGCCTGCTCGCCCGGCCCGACCGCCCCGACGCGGTCTACGGGCTGTTCGACCCCAATGGCACGGACCTGCTCGCCGCAGCCCGTCGCTACGGCCTACGCGTCCCGGACGACCTGCTGCTCGTGTGCTGCAGCGAGTCGAACGTCTACGCCAACACCGAGCCGCCCATCACGACCCTCTCGCTCAAACCGCGCCGCATCGGCACGGCCGTCGTCCAGCTCCTCATCGATGCCATCGAAGGGGTCGATTCGGATCAGCCGGTCGAGCAGGTGATACCGACCGAACTGATCGTGCGGACCTCCTCGCAGCGCCGCCCGCAGCGCACCACGGTCAGCCCGCCCCGTTCCCCGGGGCAGGGCTGACCGGCCCTCGCCACCCACAGCAGCCCCGCAGACGAGAGGAAAAGTACGCACCAATTCGGGAGAAAAGCGTGGGGAACAGCCGCCCGTCACCGATTCACCACCCCTGGTGCATCACACAGCGCGAGCCGCATTCCTATGATGGGCGCACGACACCGCGGGCCGCTGCGACCAGGCAGTCCGATCCGGTGCACAGGCGGCGCAATGGTGGAGGGGTCGATGACTCAGGGGGCCGGTCAGGGACCCGCAGCGCGCACGGAGACGCTGCGTGATTTCCGCGTTCCCGCGTACGTCCATGACGTACCGGCGAACGTGGTACCGGCCGACCCGGTCCCGGGCTCCCCCGACCCAGCCCCGTTCCCCGACGGCTACACCCCGACGGAGCGCGACCTGCCGGTCATCAACCGAGGGGACACCGTGCAGGTCGAGGTCCCGCAGGCCGCGCCCCGGGCGAGCGACGAGATGGGCCCGCTGTACGTCGTCGGCGACGTGCACGGCTACATCGACGAGCTGCTCGCGGCGCTCCGCGAGAAGGGCCTGGTCGACGCGGCGGGCAACTGGGCGGCGGGCAACGCGCGCCTCTGGTTCCTCGGCGACTTCACCGACCGCGGGCCCGACGGCATCGGCGTCATCGACCTCGTGATGCGCCTCAGCGCCGAGGCGGCCGCGGCGGGCGGCTACTGCAAGGCGCTCATGGGCAACCACGAGCTGCTGCTGCTCGGCGCGAAGCGCTTCGGCGACACCCCGGTCAACTCCGGCGCCGGCACCGCCACCTTCCAGGCGGCCTGGTTGCTCAACGGCGGCCAGAAGTCCGACATGGACCGCCTCCAGGACGTACATCTGCAGTGGATGTCCCGGCTCGACGCGATCGAGATCGAGGACGACCACCTCCTCATGCACTCCGACACCACCGCCTACCTCGACTACGGCGACTCCATCGAGGCGGTCAACGACACGGTCCGCGAGACGCTCACCCGCAACGACGCGGACGAGTGCTGGGACCTGTTCCGCAAGTTCACCAAGCGCTTCGCGTTCCGGGACGACGAATCGGGTCCCGGTGCCGTCCGCGAACTCCTCGGCACCTACGGCGGCTCGCGCGTCGTGCACGGCCACAGCCCGATCCCGTACCTCCTGGGCGAGGTCGGCACCGAGGACGCCGACGGCGAGGACAGCGGGCCCGTCGTCGAGGGGCCGCATGTGTACGCGGGCGGTCTGGCCATCGCCATGGACGGCGGCGTGACCATGGCCGGAAAGCTGCTGGTCCAGCAACTCCCCATGGATATCTGAGGGTTGATCGGGCAGACGCGGTAAACGGAGGCTTCGGCTGACAGAGGGGCAATTTCCGGAAACCCCCTGTCACCGCGTGCCGTGACCGCTCTACCATCGGCTTATCCGTAGCAGGCTCCCCTCCGTTTCTGCCCGACGGCTCGTAACCATGCGGGCCACCAAGCCCTACGGAGCATCGGGGGATGCACATGAACAGCGCTCCGCATTTGCTGAACGAGGACCGCCCCGAGTTCGAGCGGATCCTCGATGAGGCGCTGCGTACCGCACCGAATCGGCCTGATCTCGCCGCAGTGGGCCAGCGGCTCAACCCCGAACAGCTGCGCACCATGGCGCTCAACGCCGCCGCATTGATCAGCACGGCGGCCGTCGCCGAGTACCAGCATTACGTCAAGGTCCGCGAGGAACTGCGTACGGCCCCGCGGCCCGTCCGTCCGCTACGTGAAGGAGGCACCTCCAGCACGGCCGAGTCCGGCGGCGGCAGCTCGATGGGCTTCGCCGCCACCGTGGGCGAGGTCGCGGAGACCACGGGACCCGGTGTCGCCGCGGTCGCCGTCGTGCTCGCACCGGTCCTCGCCGGGACCGCCGCAGCGATCTTCCTGCTGGTCGGCTACATCCTGAAAATGCTCAACCCGCCGCCGGACTTCGCCGACACCTTGCTGTCGGTCGGCTGGGTCTTCGGCGCGCTCACCGCGGCGGGCATCCTCGTCGCGGCCGTGTGCCTGCTCCTGACGGCTCTGCGCAACGGGTCGACCTCGCTCCAGGCGAGCGCCCACGGCGAGGCCAACGAGGAGGTGGCACGAGCCAGGGAAGCCTGGGGCAAGGCGCTCCTCGAGCGCGGCATCCTGCCGTTCCTGCGGGACGCCCTGACGGACCCCCCGACGGGCGGCAGCGCGCCGCTCGGGGGCCGCGGCGGCTCGGCGAGCCGGATGCCCCAGCTCGGCTACAACAGGCCGGGGTTCAGCAGCCCCGATGGCGGCGGCACCGCCACGGGACAGCGCGCCGGCTTCTCCAGCCCGGACTTCTCGAGCCCGGACTTCGGCGGTCCCGAGCACCAGCCCGACTGACCCTCGGTCGGACCACGGGGCCATGACCTCGGCTCGGGGCGGACTGCGCGCACCCCGAGCCCGCGGTCAGGCGCGCGCCCGGCGGGACCGGGCGCGCGGCCCCACCGGGCTGTGGCGGTCGTGACCGGCTGCCGGCGTCAGTCCGCCAGCGGCAGGTACACCCGGTTGCCCGCCTGCGCGAACTCCTTCGACTTCTGCTCCATGCCCGCCTCGACCTCCGCCTTGGTCGAGCCGTGCTCGCGGCGGATGTCCTGGGAGATCTTCATCGAGCAGAACTTCGGACCGCACATCGAGCAGAAGTGCGCGGTCTTCGCCGGCTCCGCGGGCAGCGTCTCGTCGTGGAACTCCCGTGCCGTGTCCGGGTCGAGGGCCAGGTTGAACTGGTCCTCCCAGCGGAACTCGAAGCGGGCGTCGGACAGCGCGTCGTCCCACTCCTGCGCGCCGGGGTGCCCCTTGGCGAGGTCCGCCGCGTGCGCCGCGATCTTGTACGTGATGACGCCGGTCTTCACGTCGTCCCTGTTCGGCAGGCCCAGGTGCTCCTTGGGCGTGACGTAGCAGAGCATCGCCGTGCCCCACCAGGCGATCATCGCGGCGCCGATCCCGGACGTGATGTGGTCGTACGCCGGGGCGACGTCGGTGGTCAGCGGGCCGAGCGTGTAGAACGGCGCCTCCTCGCAGATCTCCTGCTGGAGGTCGATGTTCTCCTTGATCTTGTGCATCGGGACGTGCCCGGGACCCTCGATCATCGTCTGCACGTTGTGCCGCTTGGCGATCGTGTTCAGCTCACCGAGGGTGCGCAGCTCCGCGAACTGGGCCTCGTCGTTGGCGTCCGCGATCGAGCCGGGGCGCAGGCCGTCGCCGAGCGAGTACGTGACGTCGTACGCCGCGAGGATCTCGCACAGCTCCTCGAAGTGCTCGTAGAGGAAGCTCTCCTTGTGGTGCGCGAGGCACCAGGCGGCCATGATCGAGCCGCCGCGCGAGACGATGCCGGTCTTGCGGTTGGCGGTCAGCGGGACGTACGGGAGGCGGACGCCGGCGTGGACCGTCATGTAGTCCACGCCCTGCTCGGCCTGCTCGACGACCGTGTCCTTGTAGATCTCCCAGGTCAGTTCCTCCGCCTTGCCGTCGACCTTTTCGAGGGCCTGGTAGAGCGGCACCGTGCCGATCGGGACGGGGGAGTTGCGCAGCACCCACTCGCGCGTGGTGTGGATGTTGCGGCCGGTGGAGAGGTCCATGACGGTGTCGGCGCCCCAGCGGGTCGCCCATGTCATCTTCTCCACCTCCTCCTCGATGGAGGACGTGACGGCGGAATTGCCGATGTTGGCGTTGACCTTCACCAGGAACCGCTTGCCGATGATCATCGGCTCGATCTCCGGGTGGTTCACGTTGGCCGGCAGGACCGCCCGGCCGGCCGCGATCTCGTCGCGGACGACCTCGGGCGCCACGTTCTCCCGGATGGCCACGTACTCCATCTCCGGGGTGATCTCGCCCCGCCTGGCGTACGCGAGTTGGGTCACGGCCTGCCCGTCCCTGCCGCGGCGCGGCTGGCGCGGGCGGCCCGGGAAGACCGCGTCGAGGTTGCGCAGTCCACCGCGCGGCGAGGTGTGCTTGATGCCGTCGTCCTCGGGTCGGACGGGGCGTCCCGCGTACTCCTCGGTGTCGCCGCGGGCGATGATCCAGTTCTCACGGAGGGGCGCGAGGCCCCGGCGGACATCGGTGTCGACGGTCGGATCGGTGTACGGGCCTGAGGTGTCGTACAGGGTGACCGACTGCCCGTTGGTGAGGTGCACCTGGCGGACCGGCACGTGGAGGTCGGGGCGCGAGCCCTCGATGTACCCCTTGTGCCAGCCGATGGACTTCCCGGCCTCGTTCAGGTTCTCGCCCTGGCTGGAGGCAGGCGTGCGTGCGTCCGTTGTGGTCATGAGACCTACTCCCTACGCCGGCATTACCCGGTAACAGGTTCGGCGGTCGACGCAGCGATGTCCGTCCCACGGTGTTCCACGCCGTTTCACGTGAAACACGCTTCGGTACGGAGGTCAGCGCCCTCTCAGCCCGGTGCTCCGAGCTCCCGCGTGTGCAAAGGTGCCTCCACGCTAGCGTCATGTCGGACGCGTTGAACAGAGGGCCCCTGCCGTTCTTGCGATGATCGGGCGGTGACCACCACGCAGCAGTCCCCGCCTCCGCCGCCCCGACCGCCGCACGGATCGGGCCCGTCCGGGGCAGGACACGGCCCCGGTGGCCACGGCCACTCGCACAGCCACGGCCCCGCCGCACCCGTCTCGAAGCACCTGCGCAAGGTGATCGCGGCGATCCTGGTGCCGTTCTCCGTCGCGGTCGTCGTGGGTCTGGCGGTGCTGTGGCCGGGCGGCGCACCGGCGCACGAGCGCACCGGCGTCGGCTTCGACCGGCAGACGCAACAGGCCACGGTCACCAAGGTCGAGAAGGTCGACTGCAAGTCCGTGAACGCCTCGGGCGACACCCCCACCGGCGACACCTCCACGGCCGAGGGCTCCGCCGCCCAGCAACAGGCCACGGGCATCTGCGGGAACGCCACGATCCGGATCGACACCGGCAAGGACACGGGCCGTACGTTCACCGAGGTCGTCCAGCCGGACTCACCACGGCAGTTGCACGAGGGCCAGAAGGTGATCGTCGCCTACGCGCCCGACGCTCCGGACAATCTGCAGTACTCGGTCACCGACGTGAACCGCAAGATCCCCATGGCCCTGCTGGCCGGGATCTTCGCCGTGGCCGTGGTCGTGGTGGGCCGCCTGCGGGGTGTGATGGCGCTGGTCGCGCTCGCGGTCAGCTTCATGGTGCTGACCTTCTTCATCCTCCCGGCGATCCTGCAGGGCTCGAATCCCCTGGTGGTGGCGGTCGTCGGGGCGAGCGCGATCATGCTGATCGCGCTCTACATGTGCCACGGCCTGTCGGCCCGGACCTCGGTCGCCGTGCTCGGCACGCTCGTATCGCTGCTGCTGATCGGCCTGTTGGGCTCGCTGTTCATCGGCTGGGCGGCGCTGACGGGCAACACCGACGACAACACCGGCCTGATCCACGGCCTGTACCCGCACATCGACATGAGCGGTCTGCTGCTCGCCGGCGTCATCATCGGTTCGCTCGGCGTCCTGGACGACGTGACGGTGACGCAGACCTCGGCGGTGTGGGAGCTGCACGAGGCCAATCCGACGATGGGCTGGCGCGGCCTGTACCGGGCGGGGATCCGGATCGGCCGCGACCACATCGCGTCCGTCGTCAACACGCTGGTGCTCGCGTACGCGGGCGCGGCGCTGCCGCTGCTGCTGCTCTTCTCGATCGCGCAGAGCAGCGTGGTCGACGTGGCCAACAGCGAACTGGTGGCCGAGGAGATCGTGCGCACGCTGGTCGGCTCGATCGGCCTGGTGGCCTCCGTGCCGGTGACCACCGCGCTGGCCGCCCTGGTGGTCTCCGCCGACCGCCCGGGATCCCACGGGCCCGAGGAGGCCGCTCCGGTGCGCGGTGGCAGGGGCCGGCGACGTAAGCGCTGAGCGACGCGGAACTGCTCGGGCGCACCGCGGCTGCTGAAGCGTTACGTCAATGGATGCACCGGGCTGGTAAAAAGATCAGCCCGCGCTCTGCTCCTCGGCGAGGATCCGGTCGAGGACCTCGTCGAGGTCGGCGCCGAAGTCGGCCAGCGCCTGCTCCTGACCGAGCGGGACGAGCTTGTCCGTGCGGTCGAGGAACGCGATGAGGGGCGCGACCCCGGCCCGGAACAGCGCCTGATCGCTGCCGACTTGGAGCCGGATGTGCACCTCGCCCGGCAGCTCGCCGGTCCCGCCGCCACCCGCGCATTCCACGGGGGAGATCCGCACATCGCCGTCACCCGTGGCCCCGTTGACCCCGTCGACGAGGAGCTCCCGGCCGAACGCCCAGGTCACGGGCGCGTCCCCGGGGAGATGGAAGGTCAGCCGCACCGCGTACGGATCCCCGGCCTCGTACCGGAGCTCCACCGGGATGCGGAACGAGAGCTCCTCGGAGACGAGGAAGCTCATCATGACCTCTGCCTGAACTGCTTGTACCGACTCGCGCATCGCCTACCCCGTCAACTTGCCGTCGATTGGCCAGGAATGACCTCTCTGACACTGCTGGCATCTTGCTTAAAGTACACAGGAGATTACAAGGAGTGAGTTTTCAGATGCTGATAGAGAAGGCGAGTGTCCCTACGAGCTTTCCGATCTCGTCCTGCAACTGCCGGACCGCGGGCAGCAGTTTCCCGGCCTGATGGGAAGGGAGAGAAATGGCCAGAGCCGCCGCCGTCGAGCCGATGGTGATCGGGAACGCGGCGCAGGCCGTGCCGAGCGCGTACTCCTGACGCTCGATGACGGGTTCCATCCGCCCCACGGACCTCAACTTGCGCAGCAGTGACCGGTTGTCGCGTACCGAGTACGGCGTGATGGAGCGGGCCGGATAGCGGTCGAGGTGGTCCCGCCTGGCCTCCTCGTCGAGCTGGGAGAGCAGGCACTGGCCGATCGCGTGGGCGTGGCCGGTCTCGCGGAAGTCCGCCCATTCCTCGACGGCCGGGGCGGCCGGAGTGTCGGCGACGGCGACGATCTCGATCTCACCCTCGCGGTAGATCGCGAAGTAGACGGGAACGCCCAGGGTGTCCCGCCAGTGGCGCAGCGCGTCGGTGGTCATACCGCGACGGTTCTGCTGCGCCCCGCTGCTGCTCAGCCGCTCGGCCGCGGCCCCGAACATGAAGACGCCCTTGTCCTTGCGGAGATAGCCCTCGTGGGCGAGCGTGCGCAGCAGGTGGTAGGCCGTGGGAAGGGCGACTCCGGCCTCTCTGGCGAGTTGCTTGGCGGGAGCCCCTTCGTCGTGCGCAGCGACCGCCTCCAGCAGCCGCATGGCCCGCTGGACGGAGCCGATGAGCGTCTGCGGGGCTGCGGGTGCGGGGTCAGCCGTGGCCAAGTTCACTCCCGATGCGCGTGGGTCCCCCGCGTCCCCGGGACTCACGGGGGGTGAAGCCGTCGGATTCCGGACTTTAACCCTTGGCCACCGCTTGGTGCGGGCCCGGAACGGAAACTTCCCCCGGTCGTGCGAACGGTCGCACCGCGCAACGACCGGAGCCCTCCGCCGCGTCCGTGCCGCGGCTCACCAGTCGCTGCGCGAGGACGATCCCGCCATGAACTTCCGTACGACGTAGATGAGTCCACCGACGAGCGCGGCGAACACCAGTACCTTGAAGAGCAGGTCGATCACGAAGCCGACGACGCTGAGGATCAGCCCGCCGAACACGACCAGGGCGATGACCGGCACCGCGACCCACTTCACCCACCACGGCATGCCCGCGAATATCTCTCGCACTGCCATCGCTCCCTTCGCTTCCGGAGCCCTTGCCGGACCCCACTGACTTCCTGCATCGATGCTGACACGTCGGGGAGCCGTGCGGGGCCCCGCGATCCCTTGTCCTCCCCTGACCCGACCCTTAGGGAACCCCGGGGTCCGGGTCAGCTCTCCGGGGGAGAGAAGACGACCAGGACCCGCAGGTCCTCGCTGATGTGGTGGAACTTGTGGGCGACACCGGCCGGCACGTACACCACGCTGCCGCGGCCGACCTGGGTGGTCTCCATGCCGACGGTGATCGAGGCGCGGCCGCTGACCACGAGGTAGACCTCGTCCTGGTGGTGCGGCTGCTGCGGGTCGTGCTCCCCCGCGTCCAGCGCGTACAGCCCGACCGACATGTTCCGCTCACGCAGGAACTGCAGGTACGCGCCGTCGTTGGCGACGCGCTCCGCCTCCAGTTCGTCCAGCCGGAATGCCTTCATCGCCCTCGTCGTCCTCGCCGTCCGCACTTGTCACCGGCCATGTCACCGGTCTCGTCTGCCACGATCAGACACATGAAGAATTTCGTAGTCAAGACGCTCGCCAACGCGGGGGCCCTGGCCGTCGCGGTCTGGGTGCTCGACAAGATCACGCTGACCGGGGACAGCACCGGCAAGAAGGTCGGCACCCTGATCCTGGTGGCGCTGATCTTCGGCCTGGTCAACTTCTTGGTGAAGCCGGTCGTGAAGGTCCTCACCTTCCCGCTGTTCATCCTCACGCTGGGCCTGATCACGCTGATCGTGAACGCCCTGATGCTGTTGCTGACCTCCTGGCTGGCCGACAAGCTGGACCTGAGTTTCCACGTCGACGGGTTCTGGACCGCCATCGTCGGCGGCCTGATCATCTCGATCGTCTCCTGGGCGCTGAACGTCGTCCTGCCCGACAACGACTGAGCCGCCGCCATGACTGCCACCCCGTTCCGCGTCTGTTTCGTCTGCACCGGCAACATCTGCCGCTCGCCCATGGCCGAGCACGTGTTCCGCGCCCGCGTCGAGGAGGCCGGCCTGTCCGGCGCCGTCGAGGTCGACAGCGCCGGCACCGACGGCTGGCACGAGGGCGACGGCGCCGATCCGCGCACCGTCCACGTCCTCCGAGAGGGCGGCTACTCCAGCGCGCACACGGCCCGCCGGTTCCACCGGGACTGGTTCGACCGTCTCGACCTGGTCGTCGCCCTCGACGCGGGCCATCTGCGGACGCTGCGCCGCCTGGCACCGACGCCGCAGGACGCCGAGAAGATCCGTCTCCTGCGTTCCTACGACCCCGCGGCCGACACCTCGGCGCTGGACGTCCCCGACCCGTACTACGGCGACCTGGACGGCTTCGAGGAGTGCCTGAGGATGGTCGAGGCGGCGAGCGACGGTCTGCTCGACGCCGTGCGCGACGCGGTGGAGGGGCGGGCGGCATGACCGGAGCGGGCGGGGTCGGCGACGGCACACGGGCCGTGCGAGCGGGGCTTCCCGAGCCGGTCAAGAACGAACCGACCCTGCCCGGGCCGGTGTTCGCCGCCCACTTCCATCTCCCCGGAGAGGTGTCGGGGCCCTACAGGTACGGCCGTGACGAGAACCCGACCTGGACCCATCTGGAGCGGGCCGTCAGCGCGTTGGAGGCCCCTGGCCGCGAGGACGTCGAGACGCTGGTCTTCGCCTCCGGCATGGCGGCGGTCTCGGCCGTCCTGTTCTCGCAGCTGCGCGCGGGGGACGCGGTCGTCCTGCCGTCCGACGGCTACCAGGCCCTCCCTCTCGTGCGCGAGCAGCTGACGGCGTACGGCATCGAGGTGCGCACGGCGCCGACCGGCGGTGACGCGCAGCTCGAACTCCTCGACGGGGCCCGGCTGCTGTGGCTGGAGACGCCGTCCAATCCCGGGCTCGACGTGTGCGACATCCGGCGCCTCGCCGACGCCGCCCACGCGCGCGGGGCGCTGGTCGCGGTCGACAACACCCTCGCGACGCCGCTCGGACAGCGCCCGCTGGAGCTCGGCGCGGACTTCTCCGTGGCCAGCGCCACCAAGCAGCTCACCGGGCACGGCGATCTCCTGCTCGGCTACGTGACCTGCGCCGCCGCCGAGCCGGCGGCTTCGGTGCGGCGCTGGCGCAAGATCGTCGGGGCCGTTCCCGGCCCCATGGAGGCCTGGCTGGCCCATCGCTCACTGGCGACGCTGGAGCTGCGGGCCGAGCGGCAGAACGCCAACGCGCTGGCCGTGGCGCAGGTGCTGCGGGAACGGGTCGGCGGGGTGCGTCATCCAGGGCTGCCCGACGACCCGTCCCACGCCGTCGCCGCGCGCCAGATGCGCCGCTTCGGCTGTGTCGTCTCCTTCGAACTGCCCTCGCGCGAGCGGGCCGAGCGCTTCCTCGACGCCCTGACGCTGGTGGACGACGCGACGAGCTTCGGCGGCGTACGGTCCACTGCCGAGCGGCGGGGACGCTGGGGCGGAGACGCCGTCCCGGACGGCTTCATCCGCTTCTCGGCCGGCGCCGAGAACACCGAGGATCTGGTGGCGGACGTACTGCGGGCGCTGGATGATACGGCCGACGGGGCCGCCCCGCGGTGATTTCACCGACCACCTAGTACCGGGCTACGCACAACAGACGGCCCGAGCCTCCCCCCTCGTGGCTCGGACCGTCACGGTTCTGCGCGCGAAGAACCGCGCAAACAAGGCTAGTTGACTCTGTGTCAGTGTCCAATCACGGTAGCGACAGGAACCTATCGACATATTTATAGTTGGGCGCGACGCGGATGCCGGACGGGAGGGACGTGGCCATGGATCTCGCCCTGCTGCGCACCTTTGTGACGGTCCATCGCGCCGGGTCCTTCACGCGCGCCGCCACGCTGCTCGGACTCTCGCAGCCCGCGGTGACCTCCCAGATCCGCACACTGGAACGGCAGTTGGGCAGACCGTTGTTCCTGCGCCAGGCGCGCGGCGTGACTCCCACGACCACCGGTGACGAGCTGGCGCACAAAGCGGCCCCGCATCTCGACGCCCTCGTGGAGATCACCGAGGCCGGGCTCGACGAGGAGTCGGCCGTCCGCACCCTGCATCTCACGGGGCCCCCGGAGTTCACCGCGGAACGGGCCCTGCCCGCTCTCACGGCGCTGACCAGGGACGACGGCTGGAGCGTTGCCTTACGCGCCTCCTTCGGCACGGCCGAGGAGTCCCTGGAAGGGCTGGCCGCCGGACATCAGGATCTGGCCATCACGACGGCCCGTCCACGCGGCTCCCTGCTCACGGCGACTCCGCTCTGCGACGAGGAGCACGTCCTCGTCTCCGCCCCCCGCTGGGCCGCCCGGATCGGCTCCGGCAAGCTGCACCGGGACGCGGCGCCCTCCCTGGAGAAGTTCCCGGTGGTCGAGGTCCATGAATCGCTGCCGCTGGTCTCCCGCTACTGGGCCTCGGTCTTCGATCACCGCCCTGCCGTCTCCGGCACGGTCGTCGTACCCGACCTCCGCGCGGTGCTGGCGTGCGTGATCACGGGCGCGGGCCTCGCCGTCCTGCCGCGCTACCTATGCGCACCCGCCCTGGAGCGCGGCGAGGTCGTGGCCCTGCTCGACCCGCCCGTGCCGCCACTGCGTACGTATTTCCTGGTGGTCCGCACCGGCACACTCGCTCTGCCGCACATCGCGCGGGCGCACGAGTGGCTGCTGCGCGCTGCTGTCGACTGGTCGTGAGCGGGGGTCTGCGCGATGCGGAATGTTTCACGTGGAACCGGCCGGGCCACATTTCTCCCATGACCGTCCGACCCGTGGTCAAGCGCACCGCACGCGCCGTTCTGCTCGATGGCGACGACCTGATCCTGATCAAGCGGACCAAGCCCGGCGTCGATCCGTACTGGCTGACTCCCGGTGGCGGAGTCGAGCCGGAGGACACGACCGTCGTGGACGCCCTCCATCGCGAAGTGCACGAGGAACTCGGCGCCAAGATCGTCGATGTGGTGCCCTGTTTCGTGGACACCGTCGAGCACATCGGCGAGGACGGCGGCGCGACCGGCGTCAAAGTCCAGCACTTCTTCGTCTGCCGACTGGAGTCGATGGACCTCGACCAGCGGCACGGCCCCGAGATCGAGGAGCCGTGCGGCGAGTACGAGGTGGTGCGCGTGCCCTTCACGCGTGTCGGCATCGCCTCGGTCCACCTGGTGCCGCTGTCCCTGCGCCATTACCTGGACGGCAACATCGAGGGCGTACGGGCGATGCACGCGCCGGACCTGGGCTGATCCTCGCCCCTGCGGCACGTCCGGCCCGCGCGGCTCAGTCCCCGGCCCCGACCAGTTCCTCCACGGAGTCGTGGCGGATGCGGTCGCCCGGGATGCCGATGGAGCGCAGGGCGTCGACACCGCTGCGGATCATGCCGGGCGGTCCCGAGAGATAGGCGTCGTACTCGTTCCAGGGGCCGTACTCGCGCACGGCGTCCGGCAGCTGCAGATGAGCCAGCTGGTCCACGATCGGCCGCACCGAGAGCCACGGGTGGCTCTGCTGGAGGCGCAGCATCGTGTCGATGTCGTACAGGTCGTGATCGGTGCGGGCGCCGTAGAACACCTCGACCGGCCGCCGCTCCCCGTGCTCGGCGACGTCCTCGACGAGCGCCTTGATGGGCGCGATGCCGGTGCCGCCGCCCAGACAGAGCAGGCCGCTGTCGGTGCTGTGGTCGACGGTCATGGAGCCGGCGGGCGGGCCGAGCCGCAGCACGTCGCCGGGGCGGGCGCGGTGCACCAGGGCGTTGGAGACCCAGCCGGCCGGGACCGCCTTCACGTGGAACGAGAGCAGCCCGTCGGAGCGGGGCGCCCCCGCGAAGGAGTAGTGCCGCCAGATCCGCGGCCACCACGGTGTCTCCAGCGTCGTGTACTGGCCGGCCAGGAACGGGTACGGCTGGTCGGGCCGGACCGTCACGACAGCGATGTCGGGCGTGCGCAGATCGTGCGCGACGACCTCCGCGAGCCACCAGGCCGGGGACTTGAGCTCGTCCTCGGCCGCCGCGTCGATCATGACCTGGGAGATGGTCGTGTACGTACGCACCCAGGCGGCCTCGGTCTCCGCGTCCCAAGTGGTCGTGGCGTATCTGGTGAGCGCCGCGATGAGGCACTCGCCGACGGCCGGGTAGTGGTCGGCCTGCGTGCCGTACTTGCGGTGCCCCCGGCCCAGGTTCTTCAGGTACGGGACCAGGACGAGCTTGTTGTCGACGTGCTCCGCGGCGGTCAGCAGCGCCTTGAGCAGCCGGTCGCGCTGGGTGTCCATCGCGGCGGGGAACAGCGGGCGCAGCTCGGGGTGGCGGACGAAGAGCAGCGCGTAGAAGTACGAGGTGACCTTGTCGGCGACGGGGCCGACTTCCTCCATGGTGCGGCGGACGAGGATCGCGTCGGGGGAGGCGTTCGCCCGGACGGGGTGAATCCGACGGGGCTCTGCGACGGGGCCCGCCGGGGCGGTGGGCTGCTGGGCGGGCGGGGCGCCAGGGGACTGCCGCGGGTCGGGCTCCGGCTCACGGCGCGTGCGCGGCTGGGGTATTCGGCCCTCGTCCGGCTCGTCCTCGGCCGGTGCCGCCGCGGGCCGGCCGACGGGACGGATCGGGGTCACCCGGCGGTCGTCGCCGGACTCCCGGTCGGGTCCGGAGGGGGTCGGATGCGGTGCCGGGGTGGTGCGCGGCGTGAACCAGCCGCCCCCGCCGCCCGAACCGGAATCGGCCGACGTAGTGGTCGGAGCGTCCATGCTGTGCCTCGCCTCGAACATCTTTCGGTCGGTCTACGTACTTCCGTGCTCTGCCACGGTCTTCCGCTGCGCGGAAGCTGTGCGCTTTCCCCCGTTTGCCTCGACAGCCAATGCGGCCCACATTGAACCCTGCATTCCTGCCCGCTACGGACAAGTAAGGCAAGAATGTGACATTGTCCGCAGTCCTCTCACCACAGCGTGCCACCACGTGTCATTGCGCAGAACGCAAAGCGGAAAGTGCGGGTCTTCGATCTCTTCGTCCGGTTAGGCTGCGTCGGCCTGCGTGCGCGCCGCCCCAGTCCCCCCAGCCTCCTCAAGGTTCCGTGCGTGAACCGGAGTCGACCATACCGGCAGCCGCCAGTGGTACAAGCCCTTCTCGCCTTAACCGCCGATTAAGCGATCCTCAGGATCCCTGCTAATTCCTCAATTACCGGTCGCGCGGCACCAATTCGTCCCCCTCCAGCAGATCACGACCCGCATAGGGACGCGGTGCGAGTCCTGCACCGTACCGGTCCGCATTGACCGCGATCGATACCGTCCCGGTCCCGAAGAGTTCCACGTGCGACCGGACCGGCAGCGCCGCGTCCAGGTCGCTGCGATGCCGCCCCGGCCCGCCGTGTACGCCGAGGCCAGTACGCGGGATTACTCCCGCCGTCAGACGCCCTGGGGAGCCGATGCCGGGACGGTGTTTCACGTGAAACTTCAACGCCGCCCTCGACGGGCACTCCTCGTCGTCCACGTCGCCGCCTCCGCCTGCTGGCTCGGTGTCACGCTCGGGCTGGTGGCACTCGCGGTCACGGCGACGTCCACCGGTGCCGGTCCGGCCGTGGAGGCCTCGGCCCGTGCCATGAAGCTCTTCGCGGACTGGCTGGTGATCCCGCTCGCCCTGCTGACCCTGCTGAGCGGTCTGGCACTCTCGCTCGGTACCCCGTGGGGCCTGGCCAGGCACCGGTGGATCTACGTCAAGTTCTGGCTGACCCTCGCCACGACCGCCGCCTCGGTTCTCGCCCTGCGGCCGGGCGTCGACGAGGCGGTGAGGACGCTGTCGGCCGGCGGGTCGTCGACCCGCCCGATCGATCTGCTGGCCGGCCCGGTCGTCTCACTGGTCGCGTACGTCTTCATGACGGCGATCTCGGTGCTCAAGCCCTGGGGACCGACCCGACGTGGCCGAAAGCACCGGGTCACTGCACCCAAAGCGGTGGACGCCACCGGGCTCCGTCCGACAGCCTGACCTGCGTGTCGACACCTTCCCTCTCCGACCTGCCCATCCGCCGCCTCACCCGGGGTGACGTGCGCGCGTGCGCCGACCTCTCCGAGAACCGGGGCTGGCCCCGCGAGGAACACAAGTGGGGCCTGCTGCTCGCCGCCGGTACCGGCTACGGCATCGACGCTCCTGACGGCGGGCTCCTCACCGCCTGCGTCGTGACCGCGTACGGGCCCGGCGACCGGCCCGAACTCGGCGCGATCGGCATGGTCCTGGTCGCCGAGCGGTACGCGCGCCAGGGGGTCGGCCGACGCCTGATGCGGTACGTCGTCGAGCAGGCGGGGACGACACCGCTGACGCTGCACGCGACGCCGTACGGGCGACCGCTCTACGAGGAGCTGGGCTTCAAGGTCACCGGGCAGGCCGAGATGGTGCGCGGCCGCTTCGTCGCCGACGGCACGGCGCCCGCAGTCGCCACGCGTCCGGCCACCGCCGAGGACCTGTCGGCGATCCTGCGCCTGGACGCCGAGGTGTTCGGCCCCGACCGCACGCACATCATCACGCGCCTTCCGGCCTTCGCGGACCAGCTGCGCGTCGCCGAGGACGGCGGCGAGCTCATCGGCTACGCCGCGGCCTGGCCCAATATGGACACCCACGTCGTCGGCCCGCTGATCGCCCGTGACACCGAGACCGCGAAGGCCCTGGTCGCCTCGCTGGCGGCGGGCACGGACCGGCCGCTGCGGACGGACATCGACGTACGTCACGAGGAGCTGCGCGCCTGGCTCAAGGAGCGCGGGCTGGAGGGCATCAGCATGAACGCGGTGATGAACCTCGGCGCCCCGGACCTGCCCGGCGACTGGACGCGCCGCTTCGCCCCGCTGACGGTCGCGGCCGGCTGACGAACGCGACGGGCCCGCCCCCTAGTGCCGCGGTGATGCGGCTGCTCGGGGGCGGGCCCGTGTCGGTGCGGGGCGCTGCTAGGCGAGCGACTCCACGGCCGTCGTGGCGAAACCGTGGTCCTGCTCGGGGGCACCGCCGCCGACCCCGATGGCGCCGATGAGACGGCCGTCGCGGTGGACCGGCAGACCACCGGCGATGAACAGCAGCGGCCGGTCGAGGGCGGTGGGCAGGCTGTGGAAGGGACCGTCGGGCTTGACCAGGTCGACGAGGTCGGCGGTCGGCGCGTTCAGCTGCAGCGCGGTGTACGCCTTGCGGGTGCTGGTCTCACCGGAGATCAGGACGGCGCGGTCGTCGCGGCGGAAGGCGAGGAGATGACCCCCGGCGTCGAGAACGGTGACGCTGACGGTGACTCCGGCGGCCTCGGCGGCGCGACCGGCTGCGGCGACGAGAGCATCGGCGTCCTGCGTGGTCAGCGGGGCGACGGCGGTGGTGGTGCTCATGGGGTGCTCCTTGCGGGGTGGTGCGTGGTGCTCTTGGCGAGGGGTTCTTGGGGCAGAGGCCCGAGGGACCGAGGGAAGAGGTCCGGCTCAGTGGTGGACCGGCTCGGCGTGCCGCTGCTCGGCGCCTGCGCCGGCGACGACCAGGCCGGGCGCGGGTTCACGGCGCTCCAGGGCGGCCGACACGACGGCCAGGACGAGGGCGCTCGCGGCGAGCACGGCGCCGACCCAGTTCGGGGCGGTGTAGCCGAGGCCCGCGGAGATCACCATGCCGCCGAGCCAGGCGGACAGGGCGTTGCCGAGGTTGAAGGCGCCGATGTTGACGGCCGAGGCGAGCGTGGGCGCGCCGGAGGCCTGGTCGAGGACCCGCTTCTGCAGCGGCGGCACGGTCGCGAAGCCGAGGGCGCCGATCAGGGCGATGGTGATCGCGGCCAGGATCTTGTTGTGCGCGGTCACCGTGAACAGGCCGAGCACGACGGCCAGAGCGCCCAGGGAGACGTACAGCATGGGCATCAGGGCGCGGTCGGCGAACTTGCCGCCGACGAGGTTGCCGCCGACCATGCCGAGTCCGAAGAGGACGAGCAGCCAGGTCACGGAGCCGTCGGCGAAGCCGGCGACGTGCGTCATCATCGGCGCGATGTAGGTGATGGCCGCGAAGACACCGCCGAAGCCGAGCACGGTCATCGCCATGGCGAGCAGGACCTGCACGTTCTTGAACGCGGCCAGTTCGTGGCGCAGGTGCACGCCCTCGGGCTTGGGCAGGTCCGGGACGAGCTTGGCGATGCCGGCGAGGCCGACGACACCGAGCGCGGCGACGATCGTGAACGTGACACGCCAGCCGGCCGACTGGCCGACGAGGGTACCGAGCGGGACGCCGACGACGTTGGCCACGGTCAGGCCGGTGAACATCATGGCGATCGCGCCGGCCTTCTTCTCCGGGGCCACCAGTTCGGCCGCGACGACCGAGCCGATGCCGAAGAAGGCACCGTGGGCGAGCGAGGCGACCACACGGCCGATCAGCATCACGGCGAAGACGGGAGCGACGGCGGAGAGCAGGTTGCCGACGATGAAGAGGCCCATCAGCAGCATCAGCATGCGCTTGCGGGAGACGCGGGTGCCCAGGGCGGTCATGAGCGGGGCGCCGAGCATGACGCCGAGGGCGTAGCCGGTCACCAGGAATCCGGCCGTGGGGATGGAGACTCCGAAGTCACCCGCGACCTCTGGGAGCAGTCCCATGATCACGAATTCGGTGGTTCCGATCCCGAAGGCCCCGATCGCGAGGGCGAGAAGCGCCAGAGGCATGGGGTTCACCTTCCAGACTGTTGCGGGTGCGCTTTACGAGATCTCACAATAATTGCAGACGCTGGCTAATAGCAAACGCGGGCAATTTCGCGCATCGACTACCCTGGTGTGCAGCCGCTCCGGGACGGAGGATCCACGAGCCATGACAGCGACAGACCCCGCACTCACCGCCCTTTCCCAGGGCTGGTGCGCGCTCTCCCTGCTCCACGGGAGGATCGAGGCGCACATCGAGCGCGCCCTGCAGGCCGAGCACGATCTCAGCGTGCGCGAGTACTCCCTGCTCGACGTCCTCAGCCGACAGCACGACGGGGAGGGCGGCCATCTGCAGATGAAGCAGGTCGCCGACGCCGTCGTGCTCAGCCAGAGCGCCACCACCCGTCTGGTGACCCGCCTCGAGGACCGCGGCCTGCTCCTGCGCTACCTGTGCCCCACCGACCGGCGCGGCATCTACACGAACGTCTCCGAGGCCGGCCTCAAGCTCCTCGAGGAAGCCCGCCCCACGAACGAGACGGCCCTGCGCGAGGCCTTGGACACCGCGGCGGAGAATCCCGAGCTCGCCCCGCTCGTGCGGGCCGTCGAGGGGCTGCGCGTCCCTGTGTGACCCGGGCCGGTCGGTCCCGCCCGGGGTGATCCACGCCCCGGGACAGCCGTCGGGGACGTCCCGCCTAGGCTGCGGCCATGGGAGATCTTGAGATCAGACCGGCCGTGGCCGAGGACGTCCCCGCGATCGTCGCGATGCTGGCCGACGATCCGCTGGGAGCCCGGCGCGAGTCGCCGGAGGACCTCACGCCGTACCTCGCCGCCCAGGCACGGCTGTCCGCCGATCCGAACCAGCATCTCGTCGTCGCCGTACGCGAGGGCCGCGTCGTCGGCACCCTCCAGCTCACGGTCGTCCCCGGCCTCTCCCGGAAGGGGTCCACTCGCTCGATCATCGAGGGCGTACGCATTCACGCCGATGAACGCGGCAGCGGTCTGGGGACGCACCTCATCACGTGGGCCGTCGAGGAATCGCGGCGCCAGGACTGCCAGTTGGTGCAGCTGACCTCCGACGCGACCCGCACCGACGCCCACCGCTTCTACGAGCGGCTCGGCTTCGTGGCATCACACGTGGGCTTCAAACTCCAGCTGTGACGGCCCGCTTCAGTGACAAGGCAGGGCCCCTCGCCCGCTTCAGTGACAAGACAGGGCCCTCGCCCCGCTTCAGTGACAAGACAAGGTTCCTCGCCTGTTTCACGTGAAACAGGCGAGGGGCCGTTTCACGTGAAACGGCCCCTCACGAGATGCCCTCGCCTACTGCGGAATCCCCCGCCACCCCTCCGGGTCCACCCCGCCCGGCACCGGCGCGTCCGAGGCGTAGGGCTCCCGCGTGAAGACGAACGACCCGAGGTCCAGGTGGCTCACCGTGCCGTCGGCCCGCCGCACCGCCTGGAGCAACTCCCCCGCATAGTAGCCGTCGAGGCCGGTCCAGGTGCCGTCGCCGTTCGCCCGGAACCGGGAGCGCCGACCGCCACCGGTCGCCGGCCCGAGGTCCACCCCGCCATCGGCCGTCAGACGCAGCGCCACGACCTGCGTTCCCCAGTACCAGGGCCCTGCCAACTCCAGGACGGCAGAGTCGACTTCGGTGAGCGGCCGCCACGGCGCGGGGATCCGCGGCTCCGCCTCACCAACGATCTTCAGCAGGTCGGCGGCCACCGCGGAGACGGGCACCCCCGACGTGCAGTTGGCCAGAGCGACGGCAGCCAGCCCGTCCTCCTCGCTCAGCCACAGCCCCGCCACGAACCCGGGCAGCGACCCGCCGTGCCCCGCCAGCGTCCGCCCGTCCCGGCGCAGCACCTGCAGGCCGAGCCCGTACGAGGCCTCCCAGTCGCCGGGCAGGACCGGCGCCGCCGGCGTCCGCATCTCCCGTACCGAATCCGCGCTCAGCACGCGGTCGTCACCCCCGGCGAGGAAGGCCGCGAAGGCAGTCAAGTCCCGCGTGGTGGACCACAGTTGACCCGCGGCCGCCATCAGGCCGAGATCCTCGCTGGGTTCGGGCAGCATCACATCGGCGTACGGGTGCACGGCCCAGCCCCCGGCGTGCGGCGCCTGGGGCTCGACGCTGGTGCGGCTCAGGCCCAACGGCTCGAGGATCTCGCCGCGCAGGGCCTCCTCCCAGGTGACGCCGCGCACCGCCTCGACCAGCGAGCCCAGAAGCGTATAGCCCGGGTTGGAGTAGTGGTGGCGGCGGCCGACCGGATGCCGGAACGGCTGCTCACCGAGGACGTCCGCAAGAGTCGGGCGGAGCGTGGCGGGCGAGCGCTCCCACCATGCGCCGGGCGTCTCGGCCGCCAACCCGGCGGTGTGCGCGAGGAGTTCGGCGATCGTGACCTCTCCCGCTCCGGTCCCGGGGAGGTGCTTCTCCAGCGGATCACCCAGGTCGATCAGCCCCTCGTCACGCAACCGCAGTACGAGCACGGCGGTGAAGGTCTTCGTGATCGAACCGATCCGGTACTGCACGTTCTCGTCCGGCCCGTGCCCGTCCACCGAGGTGCGCGAACCGGTCCACACGAGCTCCCCGTCGCGGGCGACCGCGGCAACGAGGGACGGTGCGCGCCCCTCGCTCTGCGCGACGGCGATGCGGTGCAGGAGGGCGCGACGTGTGGTGGGCAACAGCTCTGGAGGTGTCGTCATGCGCCCAGTCCACCCCGGGCACCGGTCAGCGTCGAGCCGATTTCACCGGAGGCTGATCACCGGGCCGCTCGCCGTCCTCGAGGCGAGCCCCCGATCAGGTCTGCGCCATGTCCACGAAGCGCGAGTAGTGGCCCTGGAAGGCGACCGTGATCGTGGCCGTCGGACCGTTACGGTGCTTGCCGACGATGATGTCGGCCTCGCCCGCGCGCGGTGACTCCTTCTCGTAGGCGTCCTCGCGGTGGAGCAGGATGACCATGTCGGCGTCCTGCTCGATGGAGCCGGACTCACGCAGGTCGGACACCATCGGCTTCTTGTCCGTGCGCTGCTCGGGGCCACGGTTCAGCTGCGAGAGCGCGATCACCGGGACCTCCAGCTCCTTGGCCAGCAGCTTGAGGTTTCGGGACATGTCCGAGACCTCCTGCTGGCGGCTCTCAGAACGCTTCGACCCACCGGCCTGCATCAGCTGCAGGTAGTCGATGATGACGAGCTTGATGTCGTTGCGCTGCTTGAGCCGGCGGCACTTCGCGCGGATCTCCATCATCGACAGGTTCGGGGAGTCGTCGATGTAGAGCGGCGCGGCCGAGACCTCGGGCATCCGGCGCGCGAGCCGCGTCCAGTCCTCGTCCGTCATCGTTCCGGACCGCATGTGGTGCAGAGCCACCCGCGCCTCGGCCGACAGCAGACGCATCGCGATCTCGTTGCGCCCCATTTCGAGGGAGAAGATCACGCTGGGCAGGTTGTTCTTGATCGACGCCGCCCGCGCGAAGTCCAGCGCCAGCGTGGACTTACCCATGGCGGGACGGGCCGCGATGACGATCATCTGGCCCGGGTGCAGACCGTTGGTCAGCGAGTCGAAGTCGGTGAAGCCGGTCGGCACACCGGTCATCTCGCCGCTGCGCGAGCCGATCGCCTCGATCTCGTCGAGCGCGCCCTCCATGATGTCGCCGAGCGGGAGGTAGTCCTCACTGGTGCGCTGCTCGGTGACGGCGTAGATCTCGGCCTGCGCTCTGTTGACGATCTCGTCGACGTCGTCGTCTGCCGCGTATCCCATCTGCGTGATGCGCGTGCCCGCCTCGACGAGGCGCCGCAGCACCGCCCGCTCGTGGACGATCTCCGCGTAGTACTCCGCGTTCGCCGCGGTCGGGACCGTCTGGACGAGGGTGTGCAGATACGATGCGCCACCGACCTTGTTGATCTCGCCACGCTTGGTCAGCTCGGCGGCGATGGTGATCGGGTCGGCCGGCTCGCCCTTGGCGTAGACGTCGAGGATCGCCTGGAAGATCGTTTCGTGAGCGGGCTTGTAGAAGTCGGCGCCCTTGAGGACCTCGACGACGTCGGCGATCGCGTCCTTCGACAGCAGCATGCCGCCGAGAACCGACTGCTCGGCGTCCAGATCCTGCGGCGGTACGCGCTCGAAGGTGGCCGGACCGTCGTCCCAGCCCCCGTCGTCCCGGCCGCGCTCGTGCTGATCGCCCTTGCCGCGGCCGCCGTTGCGGTTCTGCCGGGAAGGGGGCAGACGGTCACTGGGACCGCTGTCGGCCCAGGGGTCGTCCAAGGGCTCGGAGATACTCACCGGGCCACCTCCTCCCGTCCGCCGAGCGGACCTCGCCGTGCCTCTCATTCCTACGACACGACACTGACAAATCAGCGGCCCGATTCCGGTTCTGACGCGTCGGTTTCACAAGGTTTCCGAGGCCGGAGGACACGGTGGGCGCCGCACCACGTTAGGCCTGCGGGCACCGTCAGCCAATCTGGTTATCCACAGGCGCTGTGGACGACGGCCCTCTCGCTGTGGAGAACCGGGGAAAACCTGTGCACGACCCGGTGGACAGGCCTGTGAACAAGCCCTCAGACACTTCCCCGGATACGCCCTGACCTGCGCATACCCCGTCCACCGGCTGTGCAGAAGAAAAACTTTCCCGGTCGGCCCAAGATCTCCACGAGCCCCGCCCGACGACACGCGGAAGCCCTCCGCAAGTAAGGGTCACAAAGCAATTGCATCTCTTACCTGTGGAAGATTAGATTGGTGCTCATGACACAGGCTCCCGCGACGTCCAGAACCGCCCGGCGTCGGCACGACCGAGAGATCGTCGCCCTCGCCGTCCCCGCCTTCGGCGCGCTCGTCGCAGAGCCTCTCTTCCTCATGGCCGACAGCGCCATCGTCGGCCATCTCGGCACGTCCCAACTCGCCGGACTCGCCGTCGCCTCGGCCCTCCTCACGACCGCGGTCAGCATCTTCGTCTTCCTCGCCTACGCGACCACGGCCGCCGTCGCCCGCCGCGTCGGCTCGGGCGATCTGCGGGCCGCGATCCAGCAGGGCATGGACGGCATCTGGCTCGCCGTCCTCCTGGGCGCCGCCGTCATCGCGATCGTCCTGCCCACGGCCCCGGCCCTGGTCGGACTCTTCGGAGCCTCGGACACAGCCGCACCGTACGCGGTCACGTATCTGCGCATCTCCGCACTCGGCATCCCCGCCATGCTCGTGGTGCTGGCCGCCACCGGCGTGCTGCGCGGCCTCCAGAACACGAAGACCCCGCTGTACGTGGCCATCGCCGGCTTCGTCGCCAACGCCGCGCTCAACCTCGGACTCGTCTACGGCGCCGACCTCGGCATCGCCGGTTCCGCCTGGGGCACCGTCATCGCCCAGCTGGGCATGGCCGCCGTCTATCTGATCGTGGTCGTCCGGGGAGCCCGACGCCACGGTGCGTCCCTGCGTCCGGACGCCGCAGGTATCCGGGCCTGCGCCCAGGCCGGCGTGCCCCTGCTCGTCCGTACGCTCTCGCTGCGCGCGGTCCTGATGATCGCCACGGCGGTCGCGGCCAGGCTCGGCGACGCGGACGTGGCCGCGCACCAGATCATCCTGTCGCTGTGGAGCCTGCTGGCCTTCGCGCTCGACGCCATCGCCATCGCCGGGCAGGCCATCATCGGCCGTTACCTCGGCGCCGACGACGCCGAGGGCGCGCGCGACGTCTGCCGGCGCATGGTGCAGTGGGGTATCGCCGCGGGAGTGGTTCTCGGTGTCCTGGTCGTCGCCGCGCGCCCGCTGTTCGTCCCCCTGTTCACGAGCGACTCCGTCGTCCAGGACGCGGCCCTGCCCGCGCTGATCGTCGTGGCGCTGGCCCAGCCCATCTGCGGCATCGTGTACGTGCTCGACGGCGTCCTCATGGGCGCGGGCGACGGGCCCTACCTGGCCTGGGCCATGCTGATCACCCTGGCGATCTTCACCCCGGCGGCGCTGTTGGTACCGGCCCTCGGCGGCGGGCTCACCGCTCTGTGGGGAGCGATGACGCTGATGATGGCGGTACGCATGGCAACACTCTGGGTCCGCTATCGCTCCGGCCGCTGGGCCGTCACCGGCGCGACGCGCTGACCGAGGAGCGCCGTTTCACGTGAAACCGTGACACGGCGCAGCCGTGGAACACGACCACAAGCGTGTGGGGCCGCACCCCGAAGGGTGCGGCCCCACATGTGCTTCAAGCTCTGCTCAAGGGCAGTGCTCAGGCAGCGACGACCTCGACGTTGACCTTGGCGGCAACCTCGGGGTGCAGACGCACGGACGTCTCGTGGGCGCCCAGCGTCTTGATCGGCGAGCCCAGCTCGACGCGGCGCTTGTCGATCTTCGGACCACCGGCAGCCTCGATCGCCGAAGCGACGTCGGCCGGGGTGACGGAACCGAAGAGACGACCGGCGTCGCCGGAGCGGACGGCCAGACGGACCTTCACGGCCTCGAGCTTGGCCTTGATCTCGTTGGCCTGCTCGATCGTGGCGATCTCGTGGATCTTGCGGGCGCGGCGGATCTGCGCCACGTCCTGCTCGCCACCCTTGGTCCAGCGGATCGCGAAACCACGCGGGACCAGGTAGTTGCGGGCGTACCCGTCCTTGACGTCGACGACGTCGCCGGCGGTGCCGAGGCCAGAGACCTCGTGGGTCAGGATGATCTTCATTGTTCGGTCACCCTTCCCTTATCGCGCGGTGGACGTGTAGGGCAGCAGCGCCATCTCACGGCTGTTCTTCACGGCCGTGGCGACGTCACGCTGGTGCTGCGTGCAGTTGCCGGTCACGCGGCGGGCACGGATCTTGCCGCGGTCGGAAATGAACTTCCGCAGCATGTTCGTGTCCTTGTAGTCCACGTACGTGACCTTGTCCTTGCAGAAAGCGCAGACCTTCTTCTTCGGCTTGCGCACAGGCGGCTTCGCCATGGTGTATCTCCTGTGTGATCAAGAAGTGGGGGTACGGCCCACCTTCGGCCCGAGGGC
The DNA here is from genome assembly GCF_050410835.1 of Streptomyces sp. cg35. NCBI lineage: Bacteria > Bacillati > Actinomycetota > Actinomycetes > Kitasatosporales > Streptomycetaceae > Streptomyces > Streptomyces sp. cg35. The sequence goes on along the minus strand of NZ_CP191268.1, from coordinate 4,548,240 downwards.
TTAGAAGGGGGGCTCGTCCGAGTAGCCGCCGCCGGAGCCGCCGGAGCTTCCGCCCCAGCCGCCACCGCCACCGCCCTGCTGCTGGCCGCCGCCGGCCGGCGCACCGGTCGCCCAGGGGTCGTCGGCGGGAGCACCGCCGCCACCCTGCTGCTGACCGCCGCCGGAGCCACCGCCCCAGCCGCCGCCCTGCTGGCCGCCACCGCCGCCACCGAAGCCACCGCCCTGGCCACCGCGACCGCTGGTCTTGGTGACCTTGGCCGTGGCACTGCGCAGGCTGGCGCCGACTTCCTCGACGTCCAGCTCGTAGACCGTGCGCTTGACGCCCTCACGGTCCTCGTAGGACCGCTGCTTCAGCCGGCCCTGCACGATGACGCGCATGCCTCGCTGGAGCGACTCCGCGACGTTCTCCGCCGCCTGACGCCAGACCGAGCAGGTCAGGAACAGGCTCTCGCCGTCCTTCCACTCATTGGTCTGCCGGTCGAAGGTGCGGGGAGTGGACGCGACACGGAACTTCGCGACCGCCGCACCGGAGGGGGTGAAGCGCAGCTCGGGGTCGTCGACAAGATTGCCGACGACCGTGATGACGGTCTCGCCTGCCATGGGGTACCTCTCGGCGGGTTTGCTGCGGACTGCTTGCTGCTACTCGAATCCCGATGACTGCTGAACTAGGAAGTTCAGTGGGTCTCGGGACGGAGGACCTTGGTCCGGAGGACCGACTCGTTCAGGTTCATCTGGCGGTCGAGCTCCTTGACGACCGCAGGCTCGGCCTGCAGGTCGATGACCGAGTAGATGCCCTCAGGCTTCTTCTTGATCTCGTACGAGAGACGACGACGGCCCCAGGTGTCGACCTTCTCGACCTTTCCGTTGCCCTCACGGACGACGGAGAGGAAGTTCTCGATCAGCGGGGAGACAGCACGCTCCTCGAGATCGGGGTCGAGGATGACCATCACCTCGTAGTGACGCATGTGGAACCCACCTCCTTTGGACTCAGCGGCCACGGTCGTTCCGTGGCAGGAGGGTTGTTATGCGTGAGCAACGGTATCGGCCGCCACTGACAATCGGGCCCCACGAAGGAGCGCCGGGTGGATCAGCGGGTACCAGTCCCTCGTCGGGACATGGGCAGACACCAATGCAGACGGTACAGACTACCCGCACCCCGGCTTCCGGTTGAAATCCGACAGCGGACCACCGCAATCTGTACACATCGGGTGTGTATGGCGCTACGATGCGCCGTCTTCCGCAGGAGGTGCCTCATGGCACAAGCAATGCGACCGAACAGCACGACGGCCGGCTCTCTCTTGGCCTCGGACGGAAAGTCCCATCCCCTTCCCGACACCCTGCTCGCGGTGACCGCGGTACTGGGCGCGATCGCGATCATCTCCTCCCTCTGGACGGGCCTTCATCTCCTCAGCTCGTGGACAGGCCTCGTCGGCATCCTGACCGGGGCCTACGGCCAGTTCGTCTCGGAGACGACCCGCGAGCGCTTCGGCCTGATCCTCGGCCTGGGAGCCTCGGCCGTCGGCTTCTTCATCGGCATGGCCCACGGAGGTCTCTTCGGCGGCGTCATCGGCTGAGGTCAGCACCTCCGCGGCGGCCGACTCCGGTACGGCCAGTCGGGGCGCTCACAGGGCGCAGTAGGCTTCGCGCGAGAGCCGGAGCCCCTGTACCCATGGGGACACACCAGCCCGAGGAGCGCCCCGAATGAGCCTGACCCTGAGGACCATCAGCCGAGAGCAGCATCTGGCATACATCCAGAGCCTGCCCTCGGCGAGCCACATGCAGGTCCCGGCCTGGGCTGATGTGAAGGCGGAGTGGCGCTCCGAGAACATGGGCTGGTTCGACGACCGCACCGGCGAGATGGTCGGCGCGGGCCTCGTGCTGTACCGCCAGCTGCCCAAGATCAAGCGGTATCTCGCGTACCTCCCCGAGGGCCCGGTCATCAACTGGTACGCGCCCAACCTCGACGACTGGCTGCGTCCGATGCTCGCGCACCTGAAGCAGCAGGGCGCCTTCTCCGTGAAGATGGGCCCGCCGGTCATCATCCGGCGCTGGGAAGCCGCTTCGATCAAGAAGGGCATCCAGGACCCGGACGTGAAGCGCCTGCGCGACATCGAGGCGGACTTCATCGAGCCGCGCGCCTTCGAGGTGGCCGACAAGCTGCGCCGCATGGGCTGGCAGCAGGGCGAGGACGGCGGCGCCGGCTTCGGCGACGTACAGCCGCGCTACGTCTTCCAGGTGCCGCTCGCGAACCGCTCCCTGGAAGAGGTCCACAAGAACTTCAACCAGCTGTGGCGCCGCAACATCAAGAAGGCTGAGAAGGCCGGCGTCGAGGTCGTCCAGGGCGGCTACCAGGATCTCGCCGAGTGGCAGCGCCTGTACGAGATCACGGCCGTGCGCGACCACTTCCGCCCGCGCCCGCTCTCGTACTTCCAGCGCATGTGGACGGCCCTCAACTCCGAGGACCCCAACCGCATGCGGCTGTACTTCGCCCGCCACAACGGTGTGAACCTCTCGGCGGCGACGATGCTCGTCGTCGGCGGGCACGTCTGGTACTCCTACGGCGCCTCCGACAACATCGGCCGCGAGGTCCGGCCCTCGAACGCGATGCAGTGGCGGATGCTGCGTGACTCCTACGCGCTCGGCGCCACCGTCTACGACCTGCGCGGCATCAGCGACTCGCTGGACGAGACCGACCACCTCTTCGGCCTGATCCAGTTCAAGGTCGGCACGGGTGGCGAGGCCGCCGAGTACCTCGGCGAGTGGGACTTCCCGCTCAACAAGCTGCTCCACAAGGCGCTCGACATCTACATGTCCAGGCGCTGACCGGGAACCGGGCACGGAGCCCCCAGGGGCCCGTCCCGGCACACCCTGCTCCGCTTTCTCCGCGGACCCGGCACAATTCACGTAGCTCCAAAGTTTCTCCATACCTCTGATACACCGCAGCCACGAGAAAGGTTCCGGGACCGGCCATGGCGCTCACGCTCTACGTCGACACCGCGCGCTGGCGGGCACACCACAAGCACGTGCTCGAGCAGTTTCCGGGGCTCGTCCCCGTCTGCAAGGGCAACGGTTACGGCTTCGGTCACGAACGGCTCGCGGAGGAGGCCACCCGCCTCGGCTCCGACATCCTCGCCGTCGGGACCACGTACGAAGCCGCCCGGATCAAGGACTGGTTCAGCGGTGATCTGCTGGTCCTGACCCCGTTCCGGCGCGGCGAAGAACCGGTTCCGCTGCCCGACCGTGTGATCCGCTCCGTCTCCTCCGTCGACGGCGTGCACGGCCTCGTCGGCGCCCGCGTCGTCATCGAGGTCATGTCCTCGATGAAGCGGCACGGGGTGACCGAGCAGGACCTGCCCCAGCTCTCGCACGCCATCCAGGACGTCCGTCTGGAGGGCTTCGCGATCCACCTGCCGCTCGACCGCACCGACGGCTCGGACGCCGTCGAGGAGGTCATCGGCTGGATGGACCGGCTGCGCGCGGCCCGGCTGCCGCTGCACACCATGTTCGTGAGCCACCTCAAGGCCGAGGAACTGGCGCGCCTGCAGCAGCAGTTCCCGCAGACCCGCTTCCGCGCGCGCATCGGCACGCGCCTGTGGCTGGGCGACCACGAGGCCACCGAGTACCGCGGTTCCGTCCTGGACGTCACGCGCGTCGCGAAGGGCGACCGCTTCGGCTACCGCCAGCAGAAGGCGGCCTCGGACGGCTGGCTGGTGGTCGTGGCGGGCGGTACGTCGCACGGCGTGGGCCTGGAGGCCCCGAAGGCGCTGCACGGCGTCATGCCGCGCGCCAAGGGCGTCGCCCGCGCCGGCCTCGCGACGGTGAACCGGAACCTCGCGCCCTACGTCTGGTCGGGCAAGCAGCGCTGGTTCGCCGAGCCGCCGCACATGCAGGTGTCGATCCTCTTCGTGCCCTCGGACGCCGCCGAGCCGAAGGTCGGCGAGGAACTGGTGGCCCACCTGCGGCACACCACCACGCAGTTCGACCGGCTCGTGGACCGCTAGCCGGCATCTGTCGACGTCGTACGAAGACGAGGCCGGGCACCGTCAAGGTGCCCGGCCTCGTTCTTGTTCCCTTCACTCCGTTCGCTCAGAGTGAACTTCCCTGATCCTTGCCCCAGTTCACCGGGGGCGGCTGTTCGCCGGGGTGGACCGCGTGCCGCGGGGGATGGGCCGCGTAACCGAGCACGAAGACGTCCTCCGCGCCGTCCAGCACGCCGCCTGACGGGTCGTCCTCACCGGAGCGGCGCACCACGTCCCGCTCGGGCATCCAGATGTCGCGCAGGATGACGGCACACAGGTACAGCGTGCCCACGAGGTGGGCCCCGATGGCCAGTTGATAGCCGTCGGTCGGCAGCCCCTGATGCTTGTCACCGCTGGTCGTGTACGCGAGGTACAGCCAGATCCCCAGGAAGTACGCGACCTCGCACGCCTGCCAGATCAGGAAGTCCCGCCACTTCGGCCGCGCCAGAGCGGCGAGCGGGATGAGCCACAGGACGTACTGCGGCGAGTAGACCTTGTTGGTGAGGATGAAGGCGGCGACCACCAGGAAGGCCAGCTGCGCGAAGCGCGGCCGCCGCGGTGCGGTCATCGTGAGGGCCGCGACACCGAGGCAGGCCAGCACCATCAGGGCCGTGGCCAGGGTGTTGACGACGTCGGTGTTGAGCGGCGTGTCCATGTGCTGGGAGATGATCAGCCAGAAGGAGCCGAAGTCGACGCCGCGTTCCTGGCTGAACGTGTAGAACTTCGACCAGCCCTCGGGCGCCAGGATCATCACCGGCAGGTTCACGACGAGCCACGAGCCGGCCGCGCCGAGCGCGGCGACACCGAAGTCCCGCCACTTCCCGGCCCGCCAGCACAGCACGAACAACGGGCCGAGCAGCAGCACGGGATAGAGCTTGGCGGCGGTCGCGAGCCCGAGCAGCACGCCGAAGGCGAGAGCGCGGCCGCGGGACCACATCAGCATCGCGGCCGCTGTGAGGGCCACTGCGAAGAGATCCCAGTTGATGGTGGCCGTCAGCGCGAACGCGGGCGCCAGAGCCACCAGGAGGCCGTCCCAGGGCCGCCTGCGGTGAGTGCGGGTGACGCAGGCGGCGATGACCACCGCGCAGATCATCAGCATCCCGGCGTTGACCATCCAGTACACCTGCTCCTGGTGCTGGATGGTGCCGCTGCCCGGCGTCAGCCACGCGGCGACCTCCATGAACACACCGGTGAGGACCGGGTATTCGAGGTAGTCCATGTCGCCGGGGAGCTTGTCGAAGTACGGCACGAGGCCGTCGGCGAAACCACGCCCCTGGTACAGGTGCGGAATGTCCGAGTAGCACGCGTGCGTGTACTGGGAGCTCGCTCCGTAGAACCACGCGCCGTCGTAGCAGGGGAACTTCTGCACCATGCCGAGCGCGAACATACCGATCATCACGAGCGCGATGACACGGACCGGGGTCCACCAGGAGCGGCCGAGCAGCGCCCGTCGCCCGAGGGGGCCGCCGATGAGCTCGCTGCCTGCTGCCGCGACCTCGTCCTCCCTGGTCGGCGGTACCGGCTCCGGCTCCGGTCGGCTCACATGCGTCGTCTCTGCACTGGGCATGCCGCACATCCTGCCGTACCCGGCTGAGAACGGGGCGAGGGCCGCCGCACCCGATCGGTGCGGCGGCCCTCGTCGGCCGTGGAACACGCAGTGTTTCACGTGAAACACGCTGCGTGGCTGTGGCGTCTGTCAGCCACCGCCTCCCAGGAACCCGCCGTTCTGATTGCCTCTGGTGGTCCCCTCCGACGGATCCGACGACGCTCCGCCATCGGTTGTCCCGCCGTCCGTCGTACCGCCGTCAGCGGTACCACCATCGGTCGTTCCGCCGTCAGTCGTGCCACCGTCGGTGCCGCACGTCCAGTCCTCCCACTTGTTGCAGGTCTCGCTGGTCGACGGCGACGGATCGGGCGAGGACTCGCTCGGCGACGGGCTGGCCGGAGCGGACGAGGACGGAGGCGTCGAGATCGACGGCGTCGGCGTGGGGCTCGGCGTCGCGCCGACGACCTTGCCGATGGGCTCGGGGGTCGGGAACGGCTCGTTCGGCTGACCCGCCATGGCCTTGGACATGTAGTCGTGCCAGATCTCCGACGGGAACGAGGCGCCGTGGATCTTCTCCTGGCCACCCGTTCCGTACATCTCCAGGAACTTGCGGTCCTTGGCCTTCTCGTCGTCGTCCATCCGGTACATGGTGATCGCCGTGGACAGCTGCTTGGTGTAGCCCACGAACCAGGCGGACTTGTTGCCGTCGGTGGTACCGGTCTTGCCGGCCACGTCGCGGCCCGGCAGCTTGGCCGCCGTACCGGTGCCCTTGTCGACGACGGTCTTGAGGACGTCGGTGACGTTGTCGGCCACCTCGGAGTCGAAGGCCCGCGTGGGCTTTGTCTTGTGCGTCCAGGCGTTCGTGCCCTCGTGCTCGACGGACTTCACCGAGTACGGGTCGTTCTGCTGACCGCTGCTCGCGAAGGTCCCGTAGGCGCCGGCCATGCGGATCGCGCTGGGGGAGGAGGTACCGAGGGAGAACGACGGGTAGTTGGCGCTGGCGAAGCTGGTGTCCAGGATGCCGGCCTTCTGCGCGGCTTCCTTCACCTTGTTCAGGCCCACGTCCATGCCCAGCTGCACATAAGCCGAGTTCACGGATTCGCGCATCGCCTCGCGCAGGTCGATCTGGTAGCTGGGCGGGTTGTACGACTGCTTACCGTCGTTCGTCTGGTTCCACTGCTTGCCCTTCTCGTTCATCCAGATGTCGCCGTTGTACTGCTTGATCTTGAGCCCGTTCTTGCCGCTGTAGAGGCTCTTCGGCGAGACGATGGTGCGCTGGGAATCGTCCTGCTCCTCCGGCCCGTCGGGGTCCTTGACGCCCCACTGGAAGGCCGCGGCCAGGACGAAGGGCTTGAAGGTGGAGCCGACCTGGGCACCGGTCACGTCGGCGTTGTTGGTGAAGTGCTTGGTCGCGTCCTCACCGCCGTAGATGGCCTCGATGGCGCCGTCCTTGGGGCTCACGGAAGCACCGCCGAACTGGACGTACTTGTCGACGTACTTCCCGTTGACCTTGCGCTTCTCGTTGAGGTTCTCCTTGCGGACCTTCTTGACCGCGGCTTCGAGCTGGTTCACCTTCTTCTGGTCGAAGGTGGTGTGGATCTCGTAGCCGCCCCGCTGCAGGTCGTTGGCGGTGATCTTCCCGTCGCTGTTGTTGATCACGTACGCCTTGGCGAGGTCGACGAGATAGCCGATCTGGCCACCGAGCTGGGCGTTGGAGCGCGGGTTCTGCAGCTTCGGGAACTCGGTGTACCCCTTCCGCTCCGCGGCGGGCAGACGGCCGTCCTTGACCTCTTCGTCCAGGATCCAGTTCCAGCGCGCCGTGGCCCGCTCGGTGTTCTTCTCCTTGGTGGCGTTCACCGGGTCGATCTCGGGGGAGCCGGCCGGGTCGTAGTACGTGGCGCCCTTCAGCACGGCCGCGAGGACAGCGGTCTGGTTCGGTTCGAGCTCCGAGGCGTCCTTGCCGAAGTAGGCACGGGCGGCGGCCTGGATGCCGTAGGCGCCTCGTCCGTAGTACGCCGAGTTCAGGTACCCGGCCATGACGTCGTCCTTGTTGACCGTGCGGCCGACCTTTATGGAGACGAGGAGTTCCTTGAACTTTCGGGAGACCGTCTGCGACTGGTCGTCCAGCATCGCGTTCTTCACGTACTGCTGAGTGATCGTCGAGCCGCCCTGGGTCTGGCCGCCCTTCGCCATGTTGAACACGGCACGGGCGATGCCCATCGGGTCGACGCCCTTGTCGGTCTCGAACGTCTTGTTCTCCGCCGACATGACGGCGTAGCGCATGGACTTCGGGATGTCCGCGTACTTGATGATCTGCCGGTTGGTCTCGCCACCGGTGGCGATCATCTGCTTGCCGTTGGACCAGTAGTAGACGTTGTTCTGTGCCGTGGCCGTGTCGGCCGTCTTGGGCACGCCCACCATCGCGTAGGCGATGCCCGCCGCCAGCATCATGCTGCCGATGAGCCCGACGCCCGCGCCGGTCACGAGCCGCCAGGAGGGCACCCAGCGGCGCCAGCCGTACTTGTTGGCGCGCGGGTAGTCGATCGCCCGCTTCTTCTCCGGGCCGCGGCCCCTGCCGCGTCCGGGCCCGTTCGGCCCGCCCGGCCCGCCGCCACCGCGGCGGCCGCCTCCGCCGGCGCCGCCGCGTCCGGCGCCACCGCCGTCGGGCGCTCTGCGCCTTCCTCCGCTGCCGCGCTGGGCCGCGCGGCGGGCTTCCGCCCGGCCGCCCCAGGGACGGTCCTCTTCCTGCCCGCCGTACGAGCCCGAGGAACTCGGGGGGTCGTAGGAACCGGAGGGCGACCCGGTGCTGCCGCGCGGTGCCGCACGGCGGCCCGACGGTGCTCCTGACGCTCCGCGACGGGCCGCGGCGCGCCCGCCGCCCTGCGGCTGCGGCGGTTTGCGACGGTGCTCGCTCATCGAACGACTACTCCTCGGGCAGGCGCGGCCTCGCGCGCCTGGAAACGGCGTCGGTTTTCCGGTCCCCCCGAAGTACGGACACGCCCCTGACGGGACTCACCCGTACTGCACCCGGGACGACGACGCCCCCAGGCGTCACTTGGTTCCCGGTGGTCTGCATGGCGGACAGACTACGCACCGTCAAAACCCACCGAGGGCCGAAGTTCACCCCAAATCAGGCAAGTTGCTTCCTACGAATCGGTGATGTGACGCCGTTCACCGTGATCCCTCTTGTCGCAGTCGCAGGGTCGTTCTATCGTGCTGATGTATCGAGTCGATACATCAGCACGACATAAAGAGTCGATACATGGGCCCGCGACAGTGAGGAGGCGACGATGAGCCGGCGCTCCGGCATCCTCGAGTTCGCCGTACTCGGACTGCTCCGCGAGTCCCCGATGCACGGCTATGAGCTGCGCAAACGACTCAATACGTCGCTGGGGGTCTTCCGCGCCTTCAGCTACGGAACGCTGTACCCCTGCCTCAAGACGCTGGTCGCGAGCGGCTGGTTGATCGAGGAATCGGGTGCTGGTTCCGCCGATGCCTCTGCTCCACTCGCAGGGCGTCGCGCCAAGATCGTCTATCGGTTGACGGCGGAAGGTAAGGAGCACTTCGAGGATCTGCTCTCGCAGACCGGCCCCGATGCCTACGAGGACGAGCACTTCGCCGCGCGTTTCGCCTTTTTCGGGCAGACGTCGCGCGACGTGCGCATGCGCGTCCTCGAAGGGCGTCGCAGCCGGCTGGAGGAGCGACTCGAAAAGATGCGCCTCTCCTTCGCCCGCACCCGGGAGCGCCTGGACGACTACACGCTCGAGCTGCAGCGACACGGCATGGAGTCCGTGGAGCGCGAAGTGCGCTGGTTGAACGAGCTCATCGAGAGCGAGCGCGCGGGCCGCGACCAGCGACGGTCCGGCCCGGGGGACGCAGCTCAGCAGGACACATCTGGAGAGACGGGCGGCCTGCCCCGGCACCGGGACAGCACCCGGCCGGATCCGTCCGACGACACCGCCACGTGAAGTCCGCTCAGGACTTCACCAGTACACACAGGGAGCAACCGGAATGGGTTCGGTTCGCGTAGCCATCGTCGGCGTGGGCAACTGCGCCGCCTCGCTGGTGCAGGGCGTCGAGTTCTACAAGGACGCTGACCCGGAGACCAAGGTCCCCGGCCTCATGCACGTCCAGTTCGGCGACTACCACGTCGGCGACGTCGAGTTCGTCGCGGCGTTCGACGTCGACGCGAAGAAGGTCGGCCTCGACCTCGCGGACGCCATCGGCGCCTCGGAGAACAACACCATCAAGATCTGCGACGTCCCGAACTCGGGCGTCCAGGTCCAGCGTGGCCACACGCTCGACGGTCTGGGCAAGTACTACCGCGAGACGATCGAGGAGTCCGACGAGGCCCCGGTCGACGTCGTCCAGATCCTCAAGGACAAGCAGGTCGACGTCCTCGTCTGCTACCTGCCCGTCGGTTCCGAGGACGCGGCGAAGTTCTACGCCCAGTGCGCCATCGACGCCAAGGTCGCCTTCGTCAACGCCCTTCCGGTCTTCATCGCCGGCACCAAGGAGTGGGCGGACAAGTTCACCGAGGCGGGCGTCCCGATCGTCGGCGACGACATCAAGTCGCAGGTCGGCGCGACCATCACGCACCGCGTGATGGCGAAGCTGTTCGAGGACCGCGGTGTCCGTCTTGAGCGCACCATGCAGCTCAACGTCGGCGGCAACATGGACTTCAAGAACATGCTGGAGCGCGACCGCCTCGAGTCGAAGAAGATCTCGAAGACGCAGGCCGTCACCTCGCAGATCCGCGACCGTGAGCTGGGCGAGAAGAACGTCCACATCGGCCCGTCCGACTACGTCGCGTGGCTCGACGACCGCAAGTGGGCGTACGTCCGCCTCGAGGGCCGCGCCTTCGGTGAGGTTCCGCTGAACCTCGAGTACAAGCTCGAGGTCTGGGACTCCCCGAACTCCGCGGGTGTCATCATCGACGCCCTGCGCGCCGCGAAGATCGCCAAGGACCGCGGCATCGGCGGCCCGATCCTCTCCGCCTCCTCGTACTTCATGAAGTCCCCGCCGGTGCAGTACTTCGACGACGAGGCCTACGAGAACGTCGAGAAGTTCATCAAGGGCGAGGTCGAGCGCTGACCTTCCCCATGAGGGTGTGTTTCACGTGAAACACCCCCCTCCTGTGGGCTGCTGAGGCCCCCGGATCGCACAGGCCGTGCGACCGGGGGCCTCCCGCATATGTGAAGGTGTGCCCCATGGCTGTCGTCCGTGACCTGCGCGTCCTGCTGCGCCTTCGCGACTTCCGGCGCCTGCTCGCGCTCCGCCTCCTCTCCCAGGGCGCGGACGGCGTGTACCAGGTCGCGCTCGCCACGTACGTCGTCTTCTCCCCCGAGAAGCAGACATCGCCCGCCGCGATCGCCTCGGCGATGGCCGTTCTGCTGCTGCCGTACTCCCTGGTGGGCCCGTTCGCGGGCGTGCTGCTGGACCGCTGGAGCCGACGCCAGGTCTTCCTCTACGGCAACCTCCTGCGGGTGTTGCTGGCCTCCGCCACCGCCGCTCTCATGCTGAGCCGAGCACCGGACTGGCTCTTCTACGCATCCGCCCTCTGCGTCACCGCGGTGAACCGCTTCGTCCTCGCCGGGCTCTCGGCCGCGCTCCCGCGCGTCGTCGACGCCGACCGCCTCGTGATGGCCAACGCGCTCTCACCGACGGCCGGAACACTCGCCGCCACCCTGGGCGGCGGTCTCGCCTTCGCCGTGCGGCTGGTCGCCTCACATACGGACGCGGCCGTCGTCCTGCTCGCGGCGCTTCTCTATCTCTGCGCCGCGCTGGCCTCTCTCCGCATGGACGTACGACTTCTCGGGCCGGACAAGGAGTTGGTGCCACCGCGACTCGGAGCCGCCCTGGCCGGCACCGCTCGGGATCTCCTGGCCGGAGTACGCCACCTCACGTCCCGACGCCGCGCAGCACGCGCTCTGGCCGCCATCACGGTGATGCGGTTCTGCTACGGCGCCCTGCTCGTCATGGTGCTCATGCTGTGCCGGTACGCATGGTCGTCCACGGAGTCCGACGGCCTGGCCCTGCTGGGGCTCGCGATGGGCGTCTCGGGGGCGGGGTTCTTCGTCGCGGCCGTCATCACGCCGGCCGCCGCGGGCCGCTTCGGAGCAGGCGGCTGGATCGCGGTCTGCGCCGGTGCGGCTGCCGTCCTGGAACTCGCCCTGGGGCTCCCCTTCGAACCCGGCCCCACGATGGTCGCCGCCTTCGTCCTGGGGCTCACCACGCAGGGCGCGAAGATCGCCACGGACACGATCGTGCAGTCCTCGGTGGACGACGGATTCCGCGGCCGGATCTTCTCCGTCTACGACGTGCTGTTCAACATGTCGTTCGTCGGCGCGGCCGGAGTTGCGGCTCTGATGCTGCCGCCCGACGGCCGTTCCATCCCCCTGGTGGTGCTTGTCGCGGTGCTCTACGGCGCGGTCGCGCTCGTCATCACCCGCTTCCGTACGCGGGTGAAGGGCATGGCCTGACCCGGACACTCATCACGGCTGCGTTGTTTCACGTGAAACAACGCACCGTCCCGGACATGTCGCGGGGCTCTGTTTCACGTGAAACAGAGCCCCGCGGCGTTGCCGACGTCTCAGTCCTGAGAGCGCCCGGCCCACCATTCCTTGAGGGCGGCCACCGCCGCGTCATGCTCCATCGGCCCGTTCTCCAGACGCAGCTCCAGCAGGAACTTGTACGCCTGGCCGATCACCGGGCCCGGCCCCACACCCAGGATCTCCATGATCTGGTTACCGTCGAGGGACGGCCGGATCGAGTCCAGCTCTTCCTGCTCCTGAAGCCGTGCGATGCGCTCCTCGAGGCCGTCGTAGGCGCGCGACAGGGAGTTCGCCTTGCGCTTGTTGCGCGTCGTGCAGTCGGAGCGGGTCAGCTTGTGCAGCCGCTCCAGGAGCGGGCCCGCGTCCCGCACGTAGCGACGTACGGCCGAGTCCGTCCACTCCCCGGTGCCGTACCCGTGGAAGCGCAGGTGCAGCTCGACGAGGCGCGAGACGTCCTTCACCAGCTCGTTGGAGTACTTGAGAGCGGTCATGCGCTTCTTCGTCATCTTCGCGCCGACCACTTCATGGTGGTGGAAGGAGACACGGCCGTCATCCTCGAAGCGGCGGGTGCGCGGCTTGCCGATGTCGTGCAGCAGCGCCGCGAGGCGCAGCGTCAGGTCCGGGCCGTCGGTCTCCAGCGCCATCGCCTGCTCGAGGACGATCAGCGTGTGGTCGTAGACGTCCTTGTGCCGGTGGTGCTCGTCCCGCTCCAGACGCAGCGCGGGCAGCTCGGGCAGGACATGGTCGGCCAGGCCCGTGTCGACGAGCAGGGTGAGGCCCTTGCGCGGGTGTGCCGAGAGGATCAGCTTGTTCAGCTCGTCCCGGACGCGCTCGGCGGAGACGATCTCGATGCGGCCGGCCATGGCCTTCATCGCGGCGACGACCTCGGGTGCCACCTCGAAGTCGAGCTGAGCGGCGAACCGGGCGGCCCGCATCATCCGCAGCGGGTCGTCCGAGAAGGAGTCCTCGGGCGTGCCCGGCGTCCGCAGGACGCGCGCGGCCAGATCCTCCAGGCCACCGTGCGGATCGATGAACTCCTTCTCAGGGAGCGCCACGGCCATCGCGTTCACCGTGAAGTCGCGGCGGACGAGGTCCTCGCCGATGGAGCTGCCGTACGACACCTCGGGCTTGCGCGACGTGCGGTCGTACGCCTCCGAGCGGTACGTCGTGACCTCGACCTGGAAGCTCTGGTCCACGCCGTCGACGCGGGCGTCCTTCTGACAGCCGACCGTGCCGAACGCGATCCCGACCTCCCACACCGCGTCGGCCCACGGACGGACGATCTTCAGAACGTCCTCGGGGCGGGCGTCGGTGGTGAAGTCCAGGTCGTTGCCGAGCCGACCGAGCAGTGCGTCCCGGACCGACCCTCCGACCAGGGCGAGGGAGAACCCGGCCTCCTGGAAGCGGCGGGCGAGGTCGTCTGCGACAGGCGAGACCCGCAGCAGCTCGCTGACCGCGCGGCGCTGCACCTCGCTCAGGGCACTGGCGTTGTCTTCATTGGCGTTCGGCACAACAGGACAGGGTACGTGGCCCCGGGCACCCGGACCGAACCGTTTGCCGGGGCCGCCGCACGAGCGGGAAAGCGGCCCCCTACCCTGGCTCCACGATCTTGTGGAGCGGACCGTGGCACTCAGCCACAGCGCTCCTCGTTACCATGCGTGGACACATCTGCGACCACTGACGACGACGAGGAACGGACGAGCGCGTGGCCGAGGCGGCAGACTTCCCAGGGATGAGTCCCTCACCTGCCCGTCGCCTGCTGCGGCGCACCGGCGCTCTGCTCGCCGCGACGCCGCTCCTGGCCGCGCTGCCCCTGCTGCCCGGCGCCGTCCCCGCGTCGGCGGCCACTCCTGCGAAGGCTTCCGCCGCGACCGGTACGAAGACGGTCGACGTGGCCGTGAACAGTCTCTCGCCCGGTGCGCCGACGGAACGGGACACGATCACGGTCCGCGGCAAGGTCACCAACGACGGCCGGCAGGCGGTCACCGACGCCCACGTAGGGCTGCGGGTCGGCACCTCCTACACCGGACGCTCGGCGATCGACGACGCCGCGAAGAGGGGCACCGGCGGCTCCCCGGACGGCACGGAGGTCGCGGGCAAGTACGCCGAGAAGATCGCGAAGCTGGCGCCCGGCGCGACGCAGGACTTCACCCTGTCCGTTCCGGCGAAGGCACTGCACCTCGGCGCGGACGGCGTCTACCAGATCAGCGTCGCCCTCATGGGCCAGACCGCCGCCCAGCCGTACGGGCAGACGCTCGGCATCCAGCGGACCTTCCTGCCCTGGCAGCCCGGCGCAGCGGACACCAAGACGAGGACGACGGCTCTGTGGCCGTTGATCTCCGACACGCATCTCACCGCCGAGACGGGCACGGACGAGCAGCAGACCCCGGTCTTCAACGACGACAGCCTGGCCCAGCAGATCCGCCCCGGCGGCCGCCTCCAGCAGATGCTGACGCTCGGCAGGGACCTCGACGTCACCTGGGTGATCGATCCCGACCTGCTGGCCTCGGTCGACGCGATGACGGAGGCCTACAAGATCAAGGGTGCCGACGGGAAGTTCACGTCCGGCAAGGACCAGGCGATCGCCAAGGAGTGGCTGAGCGAGCTGCAGACGGCCGTGCAGGGCCAGAAGGTGGTCACGCTGCCGTTCGCCGATCCGGATCTGGCGTCCCTCGCGCACAGCGGCACCAAGGTCGCCGGGTCGCTCGGCCACCTCAAGGACGCCACGGACGCCGCCGTGTCGACCGTGGACACGATCCTCCATGTGAAGGCGGACACGTCCTACGCGTGGCCCGCCGAGGGCGCCGTCGACCCGGACATCGTCAAGGTCGCCACGTCCGCGGGAGCCGACAAGATCATCGCGCGCAGCGACAGCTTCCGGGAGGGCAACGCCCTGGCGTACACGCCGTCCGCCGCGCGTCCGATCGGCGGCGGTGCCACGGCCGTGGTCGCCGACGCCCGGCTGTCGACCGCGTTCCAGGGCGATCTGGCGCACGCGGAGAACTCCACGCTCGCCGTCCAGGAGTTCCTCGCCCAGAGCCTGATGCTCAACCAGCAGACGGACAGGCAGCGCAGCGTCGTCATGGCCCCGCAGCGGATGCCCACCACGAACCAGGCCCAGGCCATGGCGACGGCACTGGGCATCCTGCAGAGCGGTACCTGGTCGCAGTCCCAGAGCCTGTCGGCGGCAGCCAAGGCGAAGCCCGATCCGGACGCGACCACGCGTGTCCCGTCCTCCCGGGCCTACCCGTCGTCCCTGCGCAAGCAGGAACTGTCGGGTGACGCGTTCGAGCAGATCCAGGACACCCAGAGCGACCTGGAGAACTTCAAGGTCGTCCTCACCGACCGGTCCCGAGTGGTGACACCGTTCGGCCGCGCGATGGACCGGGAGATGTCCACCTCGTGGCGGACCAGGAGCGGGACCTCCGAGACGTTCCGCGACGGCGTCGCGTCGTATCTCTCCGACCTCACCAATCAGGTCGCCCTGATCGAGAAGTCCGGAGTGCGGCTCTCAGGGCGCAGCGCGACCATCCCGGTGTCCGTGCAGAACAACCTGTGGCAGGACGTCGACCACCTGGTCCTGCGCCTCAGGTCGGACAACGGCACCCGCCTCAAGATCGGCGGCGGTACCTTCGAGGACAAGACGGTGAAGATCGCCAGCGGGCACAGCCAGTCCGTGAAGTTCACCACCACGGCCAAGGCCACGGGCCCGGTCACCGTGTACGCCCAGCTGTACACCGAGGACAACCAGCCGTACGGCAAGGAAATCGCCTTCAAGGTGGACGCCACCGAGATCACGCCGACCGTGATGCTCGTCATCGGTGGCGGCGTCCTGCTGCTGGTCCTGGCCGGGTTCCGGATGTACACCCATCGCAAGCGCACCACGGCCGCCCAGCAGCAGGAGGACGGCCCGCAGGACGACGCCGCGGCGGCGCAGGACACCCCGGAGGGTGAATCGGCTCCCACCGCACGGGCCGACGTTCCGCAGCAGCCGAGTGACCCGATGGCTGACACCGCTTCGGAAAGCGCGGCCCCGTCGGACACGGGTGAGAGAGTGGACCGTTGAGCGATGTCGTGGCCGGTGGGCCGGGGACGATGAGGTGGGGTAACCATGAACGCGCCGTACGACGGTGACCGTGGCCAGGGCTCGGGTGGCTCTGCCTCGGGCGATGGCCACCCGTACGCCGGCTCCCACGGGGCCGGCGGGCAGGTCCCGCCGCCCCAGCCCGCCCCCGACGCGTATCCGCAGGACGCGTACCTCCAGGACGCCTACGACCAGGATCCGTACCGGGCGAACGACCTCGCCGCCCAGGATCCGGTGACCGAGGCGCTGTACGACCGGGCCGCGCACCCGCCGCCGCCCCCGGGCACGTATCAGGCACAGCCCCTGTACGGGCAGCCGCCCACGAACCAGTACCAGCCCGACCCGCGCGTCTGGGCGCAGACGCCCGCGCCGGAGCCGGACGGCCCCACCCAGTACCTGCCGTACGGCGACGACGCGCGCACGACCCAGTTCGTGGGCGTCGACGACCTGGTGACGCAGGCCGGTGAGGAGCGTCATGAGCCGGACGCCTTCGCGCACCTCTTCCGTGACCAGCAGCCGGGCTACAGCGGGGGCCGTGCCCCGGCCGAGCCGCCGGTCGACGACCCGACCCGGGTGCTCGGCCAGGTAGCGCCGCCGGTGCCCCCGCCGGCCGCGGCTCCGGCCCCCGCCCCGAGGAAGGGCGGCCGCGCCGCGAGCCTCATGAAGTCGAGCGCGGTGATGGCGGCGGGCACGCTCGTCTCCCGCCTCACCGGCTTCGTCCGCACCGTGGTGATCACCGCGGCGCTGGGCGCGGGGCTCCTCGGTGACACCTGGACCGTCGCGTACACGCTGCCGACGATGATCTACATCCTGACCGTCGGCGGTGGTCTGAACTCGGTCTTCGTGCCGCAGCTCGTGCGCGCTATGAAGGAGGACGACGACGGCGGCGAAGCCTTTGCCAACCGGTTGCTCACCCTCGTCATGGTGGCGCTCGCGGTGATCGTCGCGCTCGTCGTCCTCGCGGCACCGCTGCTGGTCCACGCGATGTCGCCGACGATCGCCGGCAACCAGGCCGCCAACAGCGTCGGCGTCACGTTCGCCCGCTACTGCCTGCCCACGATCTTCTTCATGGGTGTGCACGTGGTGATGGGCCAGATCCTGAACGCCCGCGGGAAGTTCGGCGCGATGATGTGGACCCCGGTCCTCAACAACATCGTCATGATCTTCACCTTCGGCATGTTCATCTGGGTCTACGGGACCGCGGCCGAGTCCAACATGGGCGTGACCACCATTCCCGCGGACGGTGTCCGTCTCCTCGGTATCGGCACCCTGCTCGGCCTGACCGTGCAGGCGCTGGCGATGATCCCGTACCTGCGCGAGACCGGCTTCCGCTTCCGGCTGCGGTTCGACTGGAAGGGCCACGGACTCGGCAAGGCCATCAAGCTCGCCAAGTGGACCGTCCTGTTCGTTCTCGCCAACCAGGCGGGCGTCGTGGTCGTCACTCAGCTCGCCACGGCCGCCGGAGAGGCGTCGTCCGTCGACGGCACCGGCATCCTGGGCTACTCCAACGCCCAGCTGATCTGGGGCATGCCGCAGGCCATCATCACCGTCTCGGTCATGGCGGCGCTGCTGCCGCGCATCTCGCGAGCCGCCCACGACGGCGACCCGGGCGCGGTCCGCGACGACATCTCCTCGGGCCTGCGCACCTCGGCGGTCGCGATCGTCCCGGTGGCGTTCATGTTCGTGGGGCTGGGTATCCCGATGTGCACCCTGCTCTTCGGCTCCAGCGGCACCGAGGCAGCGCAGTCCATGGGCTACATCCTCATGGCGTTCGGCCTCGGCCTGATCCCGTACTCCGTGCAGTACGTGGTGCTGCGCGGCTTCTACGCGTACGAGGACACCCGGACGCCCTTCTACAACACGGTCATCGTCGCCGCGGTCAACGCCGCCGCCTCGGCCCTGTGCTACATGATCCTGCCCGCTAAGTGGGCGGTCGTCGGCATGGCCTTCTCGTACGGTCTCGCGTACGCGATCGGCGTCGGTATCGCGTGGCGCCGGCTGCGCAAGCGGCTCGGCGGCGACCTGGACGGGACGAACGTCGTGCGTACGTACGCCCGGCTCTGCCTCGCTTCTGTTCCTGCCACGATCATCGGCGGCGGAATCGGGTACGCGCTCACCAAGACACTCGGTCACGGCGCGGTCGGCTCGATCGCGGCGCTGGTCGTCGGTGGTGCGGCGCTGCTGGGCGTCTTCTACGTGGCAGCCCGGAAGATGCGGATCGAGGAGCTGAATTCGATGGTCGGAATGGTCCGCGGTCGACTCGGCCGCTGACTCGACCGGAATCGCGCACAACCATCGG
This sequence comes from Streptomyces sp. cg35, assembly GCF_050410835.1. Classification (NCBI taxonomy): domain Bacteria; kingdom Bacillati; phylum Actinomycetota; class Actinomycetes; order Kitasatosporales; family Streptomycetaceae; genus Streptomyces; species Streptomyces sp. cg35. Next base: position 4,529,738 of record NZ_CP191268.1, on the reverse strand, counting down.
CGACCTCTGCGTGTCGTGCATAGCGCCGGACTGTGGGCACAATTGGCTTTGGCGTCGGAGTAAGTGCAACGGATGGGGAGGCAGGAACGACGGTGGCGGAACGGAGCACGGCTGCCGTCGACGTGGCCGACAACGGCGGTGACGAACCGCTGACCGCCAAGGCGGACAAGGCGGAGCAGGCCACGGCCGACGGGGTGGCCAAGAGCGGGGAACGGGACACCAGGGCGCGTGAGGAGGCCGTGGACACCGCGGAGACGGGGACGCACATGAGCCCCGGCACGTCCTCACCGCCCGAGCTGCACAGCGGCCACAAGCTGGCGCGACGCTACCGGCTCGAAGAATGTGTCACCCGTCTGGACGGTTTCAGCAGCTGGCGTGCGGTCGACGAGAAACTCCGCCGTGCCGTCGGCGTCCATCTGCTGCCCGCCGACCATCCGCGGGCCCGTTCGGTACTCGCGGCGGCCCGCTCGTCGGCACTGCTCGGCGACCCGCGGTTCGTCCAGGTCCTGGACGCGGTCGAGGAGAACGATCTCGTCTACGTCGTCCACGAGTGGCTGCCCGACGCCACCGAGCTGACGGCGCTGCTCGCGGCGAGTTCTCTCGAGGCGCACGACGCCTACCAGATGGTCAGCCAGATCTCCCATGCCATGGCGGCCGCACACCGCGAGGGCCTCGCCCATCTGCGGCTCACGCCCAGCGCCGTGCTGCGCACCTCCACCGGGCAGTGGCGCATCCGCGGCCTCGCCGTGAACGCCGCGCTGCGCGGCATCACCTCCGACACCCCGCAGCGCACCGACACGGAAGCCATCGGCGCTCTCCTGTACGCCGCGCTGACCCAGCGCTGGCCGTACGAGAACGACGCGTACGGCCTGTCCGGGCTGCCCAAGGGAGTGGGCCTCATCGCCCCCGACCAGGTGCGGGCCGGCGTCCACCGCGGCCTCGCGGAGCTCGCCATGCGCGCGCTGGCCAACGACGGAGCGACGGCGTCCCGCCAGGAACCCCCGTGCACCACGCCGGAGGACCTGGTGAAGGCCATCGGTGAGATGCCCAGGATCCGTCCGCCGGAGCCCGCGTTCACCGCACCGCCGGAGTACCAGCGGACCACCTATCAGCAGGGCACGTACGGCCGTCCTGCCGGGCCCGGCGCCGGCCAGGCCATCCCCACCCCGCCGGCGCCGCTGCAGAGCCGCACCGGCACGGTCCTCAAGTGGGCCGTCTCGGCGCTGCTCATCGCCGCGCTCGGCCTCGGCAGCTGGCAGCTGGCCGACGCGTTGATGGATCGCGACAACTCCAATGGCCAGCAAGAGACACAGCCGTCGGACGTCAGTGAGAAGAGCGGGGAGTCCGTCAAACGCCCCATCAAGATCCAGCAGGCGACCGAGTTCATGCCCAGTGGCTCCGGCATAAAGCAGGATCAGGTCCCGCTGGCCATGGACGGTGACCCCGGAACGGCCTGGGTCACCCCGCAGTACAAGGGCTACGCGAACTTCGGGAACCTGCCGAACCGCAAGCAGGGCAGCGGTCTCGTCTTTGACCTCGGCAGCGTCAAGGACGTGTCCTCGATCGATGTGGACATGTACCGGAGCGGTCAGACCGTAGAGATTCTGGGCACTGACGAGAACGCCGCCGGAAGCTCATCGATCTCCAGCTTCTCTCAGAAGTTCAAGAAGCTGGACAAGGTCGGCAAGACCGTCTCGGTGGATCTCGACAAGCCGATCCGTACGCGATACATCCTCGTCCACATCACGGAACTCCCTCAGGACGGCTCTCCCAGCCTGTTCCGAGGCGGAGTGTCCGAGGTCAAGGTGTACGGCAAGGAGAGCTGACGGCTCTCCGTCCGTCAGTTTCCCGTGGTTTCAGCATCCCGTCGGCCGAGAACTCTCTCGGCCTCTACGATCGATCTTTCGTGGGCTTTCGTCAGACGGGCCAGAGATTTCTGATTCTTGGAAATCTCATGGTTCTGGATCCTGGCGACGCACCGCTGCGGGACGCCCCCCGTGTACGAGGTGGCTGCTGCCTGCGCGATTCCTGACACCGAGATCACGGCGATCCCGGCCGCAACAACGGAGGCCTTTCCCTTTAGTGGTGTCGCGCTTCCCACACCCGGTCCGTAGAGTTCACGAGAGAGGGGGAGGGGGCACACAGGTGCAGGATGATCTGCCGCTCCGGCACGTCGACGACCTAGAGCTGATGCACCGACACACTGAGGGTGACCCGGACGCCTTCGGTGAGATCGTCCGTCGGCATCGGGACCGGCTCTGGGCCGTCGCGCTGAGGACGCTGGGCGACCGGGAGGAGGCCGCCGACGCGGTGCAGGACGCTCTGGTCTCCGCCTATCGCGCCGCGCACACCTTTCGCGGGCAGTCCGCCGTGACGACCTGGCTGCATCGCATCACCGTGAACGCCTGCCTGGACCGGGCCCGCAAGGTGGCCTCCCGGAAGACCTCGCCCGTGGACGACACGGAGCGCCTGGAGCAGCTCCTGGAGCCCCACGAGTCCGCGGCCGCCCCCGCGGAACGCAACGACCTCCATCGGGAGCTCCTGGAAGCACTGGGATCCTTGCCGGCCGATCAGCGGGCCGCTCTCGTCCTCGTCGACATGCAGGGCTACCCGGTGGCGGAAGCCGCCCGGATGCTCGACGTGCCCACCGGCACCGTCAAGAGTCGCTGTGCCCGCGGCAGGGCCAGGCTCCTCCCTCTCCTGACACACCTGCGCACGGAGAACGGTGACAAGGAAAGTGGCGAGAACCCATCCCCTGGAAGGAACCGGACGCAGGGGACATCCGTCCCACCCGCAGCGGGTCCTCGGGACGAGGCAGGACCAAATGATTCGGCTGCGGTGAAGGGCGGAGGTGGGCGAGCGTGACTTCCACGACCGACACGGCAGGGCACCCGGAGGTCACCGAGATCTCCGACCTCGCCGAAGGTCTGCTCCCTGCGTCCCGTACGTCCGACATCCGGCGCCATCTCGACGGCTGTGTCCTGTGCGCCGATGTCTACGCTTCGATGGAGGAGATCCGCGGCCTGCTCGGCACTGTTCCGGGACCGCCGCGCATGCCCGAGGACATCGTCGGCCGCATCGATGCGGCACTGGCCGCCGAAGCACTTCTGGACAGCCTGGCTCCCAGCGCGGCGGAAGAAGAAGTTTCACGTGAAACAGCCGATCCCGTTTCACGTGAAACATCGGCTGTCGACGCTCCGGAGCCTGCTCCACGCTCCGTGGACCGGCCGTCGGGGCACCCTCGCGCCGCCTCCGGCCCCGGGCGCAAGACCCGAGCAACGCGTCGCCGCACGGGCGCGGCCCTCGGAGCCGTTCTGACCGTGGCCGCGCTCGGCGTCGGCGCGCTGCTCCTGCAGAACGGGGGCGGCACTCCCACCGCGAAGGAGAGCGGCTCCGCGGACACCTTCGCCGAGGCTTCGCTGGACACGAAGGTGTCGGAGATGCTCGGCGCCGACGGGGACCCCTCGGCTCCCCCCTCATCGGAGAAGCCGTCCTTCGGCACACAGGACAGCGGTCCCAAGACCCCGCAGACGGTCCCGGTGCTGCCGAAGCGAGCCGCCACCGTGCCGGCCTGCATCCAGCTCGGAACCCACCGCAACGAGGATCCCCTCGCGGCGGAGCAGGGCACGTACGAAGGCAAGAGCGTCTATCTCGTCGTGCTGCCCCACAAGACCGATCCGGCTCATCGCGTGACGGCCTTCATCGTGGACGCCGCCTGTGTGAAGCAGGCCTCCTCCGCGGGCAAGCTGCTATACACCCACGACTACGACCGCGCCTGAGGGCGCCCGAACGCACTCCCGACGTGCACTCGGACACGTCGGGAATGCATGCCCCGTAGGATCCGTTGGGTGGGGTGAGAGTCCTGAGAAGAGGCTCCCCCGGCAGTACGCAGCAGTCCCGCAGAGACGAGGAATCAAGCCGTGAGCGACGTCCGTAACGTGATCATCATCGGCTCCGGGCCCGCCGGCTACACGGCGGCGCTCTACACCGCGCGCGCGTCGCTGAAGCCGCTGGTGTTCGAGGGCGCCGTCACCGCCGGTGGCGCGCTGATGAACACGACCGAGGTGGAGAACTTCCCGGGCTTCCAGGACGGCATCATGGGCCCCGAGCTCATGGACAACATGCGCGGCCAGGCGGAGCGCTTCGGCGCCGAGCTGGTGCCTGACGACGTCGTCGCCGTCGACCTGAGCGGCGAGATCAAGACCGTGACGGACACCGCCGGCACCGTGCACCGCGCGAAGGCCGTCATCGTCACCACCGGCTCCCAGCACCGCAAGCTCGGCCTGCCGAACGAGGACGCCCTGTCCGGCCGCGGTGTCTCCTGGTGCGCGACCTGCGACGGGTTCTTCTTCAAGGACCAGGACATCGCCGTGATCGGTGGTGGCGACACCGCGATGGAGGAGGCCACCTTCCTCTCGCGCTTCGCCAAGTCCGTGACGATCGTGCACCGCCGTGACACCCTGCGCGCCTCCAAGGCGATGCAGGAGCGCGCGTTCGCCGACCCGAAGATCAAGTTCGTCTGGGACAGTGAGGTCGCCGAGATCAAGGGCGACCCGAAGCTCGCCGGTCTGACGCTGCGCAACCTCAAGACGGGCGAGACCTCGGAGCTGCCGGTGACGGGCCTGTTCATCGCGATCGGCCACGACCCGCGGACGGAGCTCTTCAAGGGGCAGCTCGACCTGGACGACGAGGGCTACCTGAAGGTGGCGGCGCCGTCGACGCGCACCAACCTGACCGGAGTCTTCGGCGCCGGTGACGTCGTGGACCACACCTACCGCCAGGCGATCACGGCGGCCGGCACCGGCTGCTCCGCCGCTCTCGACGCTGAGCGTTTCCTCGCCGCGCTCGCCGACGGCGAGGCCGCCGAGCCCGAGAAGACGCCGGCCGCCGGCGTCTGACACCGAACTTCCCCTCCCGCAACCCCCCAAGAAATGAGGAGCCCGCTGTGGCCGGCAACCTGAAGAACGTGACGGACGCCTCCTTCGACGAGGACGTCCTGAAGAGCGACAAGCCCGTCCTGGTCGACTTCTGGGCCGCCTGGTGCGGTCCGTGCCGCCAGATCGCGCCCTCGCTCGAGGCCATCGCCGCCGAGTACGGCGACAAGATCGAGGTCGTCAAGCTCAACATCGACGAGAACCCGGCCATCGCCGCCAAGTACGGCGTCATGTCCATCCCGACCCTGAACGTCTACCAGGGTGGCGAGGTCGCCAAGACCATCGTCGGCGCCAAGCCCAAGGCCGCCATCGTGCGCGACCTCGAGGACTTCATCGCCGAGTAATTCGACGACGTCGTTTCACGGACGGCGGACGCTGTTTCACGTGAAACAGGAACGGGCCAACCCCAGCGGGTTGGCCCGTTGGCGTGAGGGGATCTTTCACAGCGGCCTCAGAGCCGGCTCCTTCTGCACCGCACCCAGCAATCGGTCCAGCGCCATCTCGACGTCCTCCTTCCAGGAGAGCGTCGTCCGCAGATCCAGTCGCAGCCTCGGGTACGAGGGGTGGGGCCGTACGGTCTTGAAGCCGACGGCCAGCAGGTGGTCGGCCGGAAGCAGGCAGGCTGGCTCTTTCCACTGGGCATCACCGAAGGCCTCGATCGCTTTGAACCCCCGGCGCAACAAGTCCTTGGCGACGGTCTGCACGATGACGCGCCCGAGGCCCTGACCCTGATAGCCCGGCAGGATCGAGGCCGTCATCAACTGGACGGCATCGGGGGACACCGGGCTCGTGGGGAACGCCGTGGCCCGAGGAACGTAGGCAGGCGGCGCGTAGAGCACGAATCCGACGGGGACGTCATCGACGTAGACGACACGGCCGCAGGAACCCCATTCCAACAGGACTCCGGAGATCCACGCTTCCTTCTCCAGCTCCGGTGTGCCCGCTCTTACCGCGGCCTCACCGCTGACCGGGTCCAGCTCCCAGAAGACGCACGACCGGCAACGCTGGGGAAGGTCCGGAAGGTTGTCCAGCGTGAGCGGTACGAGCCGACGCCCCATGAAGGCAGTTCCTCGCTTCCTTCGCCCGCTGCGACGCGGGCCGCTGTCAGAGCGTTCCGTTCCCTGAGCAGGCTGCCGACGAATCCGCCGACCGCGCCCAGTCCGAGACCCGCGGTCATCAGTCCGGTGCGACTCACCGATGGCATGACCCCTGCCTCCCCTGTGAGGTGCTGCCGGGTGGATGCGCTCTTCCCGGTCGCATCGTAACCACGATGCGATTCCATCGATACCGTAAGAAAGCAAAGAGCGGGCCGTGTTCCGGTACACACCGGACACAGCCCGCTTTTTGGGTCACATGAGTGGACGGTCAGTCCTGCTCGTCGTGCTCGCTCTCCTCGGCGAGACCGTTCTGAAGAACCGGTCCTTCGCCCGGGGCGAGCGAGCTGAGAATGCGCTCCAGATCATCCATCGAAGCGAACTCGACGACGATCTTGCCCTTCTTCTGGCCCAGGTCGACCTTCACCCGCGTCTCGAACCGGTCCGAGAGCCGCGTGGCAAGGTCACTGAGCGCCGGGGACACCCGCGTGCCGGCCCGTGGTCCCTTCGCCCGCGCCGTGTTCGTGGGCCGCGATCCCATGAGGGTCACGATCTCCTCGACGGCCCGCACCGAGAGCCCTTCGGCCACGATGCGGTGAGCCAGCCGGTCCTGCTCCTCCGAGTCCTCGACCGAGAGAAGCGCACGCGCGTGGCCCGCGGACAGCACGCCCGCCGCGACGCGACGCTGCACTGCCGGCGACAGCTTCAGCAGACGCAAGGTGTTGGACACCTGCGGACGGGACCGGCCGATGCGGTCCGCCAGCTGGTCGTGCGTGCAGTTGAAGTCCTTGAGCAGCTGGTCGTAGGCGGCCGCCTCTTCCAGCGGGTTCAGCTGCGCACGGTGCAGGTTCTCCAGGAGCGCGTCCAGGAGAAGCTTCTCGTCCTCCGTCGCCCGCACGATCGCGGGGATCCGCTCGAGCCCCGCCTCACGGCAGGCCCTCCAGCGACGCTCGCCCATGATGAGCTCGTAGCGCCCGGGCCCCACCTGCCGTACGACGACAGGCTGCAGCAGCCCGACTTCCTTGATGGACGTGATGAGTTCGGCAAGGGCGTCCTCGTCGAACACATCACGCGGCTGGCGCGGGTTGGGCGTGATGGCATCGAGCGGAAGCTCCGCGAAGTACGCGCCCGCAGGACGCTCGAAGCCGTCCACCGCGCCGCCCGCCGGCTCCTCGGTTTCCCGTGAAACATTCGCCTGCGGAAGCGACGCCACCTTCGCCGCCGCCACTCCACGCTCCGCTGTCAGCACCGGCACGGCGGTGGGAGAAGACGAAGCTCCTCCTGCCGCGGCCGCCGGTGCCGTCTTCTCCGGTGTGGGGGCAGCGGGGATCAGCGCGCCGAGACCACGGCCCAGTCCCCTCCGTCGCTCGCTCACTGAATACCCTCCGGCGTGCTCTGCTGGTCAAGTTGAGTGCCCGTGTGGGCATGCTGGGCGTCGTAGTGGATTCCGACTCCGCGCAGCGCCATCTCCCTCGCCGCTTCGAGGTAGGAGAGTGCACCGCTCGACCCCGGATCGTAGGTCAGCACCGTCTGCCCATAACTCGGCGCCTCCGAGATACGGACCGAGCGGGGAATGCTCGTCCGCAGCACCTCCTCACCGAAATGACTGCGGACCTCGTCGGCGACCTGAGAGGCCAGCCGCGTGCGTCCGTCGTACATCGTCAGGAGGATCGTCGAGACGTGCAGGCTCGGGTTGAGATGCCCCCGCACGAGATCCACGTTGCGCAGGAGCTGACCGAGCCCTTCCAGCGCGTAGTACTCGCACTGGATCGGGATCAGTACCTCTGCCCCCGCGACAAGAGCGTTGACCGTCAGAAGACCGAGCGACGGCGGGCAGTCGATGAGGATGTAGTCCAGCGGTTGCTCGTACGCCTGGATGGCGCGCTGCAGCCGGCTCTCACGTGCGACCAGAGAGACCAGCTCGATCTCCGCGCCGGCGAGATCGATGGTGGCCGGCGCGCAGAAGAGGCCTTCGACATCGGCGACGGGCTGGACCACTTCCGAGAGCGGCCTGCTGTCGACCAGCACGTCGTAGATGGAGGGCACTTCGGCGTGATGGTCGATACCCAGAGCCGTGGAGGCGTTGCCCTGCGGGTCGAGGTCGATCACCAGGACGCGTGCGCCGTGCAACGCGAGCGAGGCGGCAAGGTTGACCGTCGTCGTGGTCTTGCCGACCCCGCCCTTCTGGTTGGCCACCACCATGATGCGGGTCTGCTCCGGGCGTGGCAGGCCCTCGCCCGCGCGACCGAGAGCTTCCACTGCCAGCTGGGCAGCGCGACCGATGGGTGTGTCGTCCATCGGGGTCGGTGTTTCACGTGAAACATCCTCCCCCGCCGACTCGGTGCGGGGACCGGGGACCGGATCGGTCATCGGTCCCGCGATGTTGGCGTCGGACCGCAAGGATTCACTCTCCTCGACTTCAGGCTCGCAATGAACAGAGCCTCCCATGCCTTCGGGGTCGAGAACCAGCGAGGCCCTGTCTTCTGTGGACGAATCCCCTTCTGTGGACAACTCCGTGTCCGATTCGAGGGATCCGAGAGGTCTACGGTCGCGGGGAGCGGCCGCTGCGCGGCCGCGACTGATGATGCCATGCAGCAGTGAGCGACGTTTCACGTGAAACACGATGCACCGCAGCCCGGTGCACTCTCGCGCGACACCCCGGGATGTATACGTTTGGCAGCTTTTGTGGAGTACCGCTGGTCGTCAGGACGGATCAGCGGTACTCACGATCACAGCGCCTCGGTGATCAGCGCCGACGCCGGGTGCGCCCCGTGCGCGCGGCCTTGGCACGCTTGGCGGCGAACCGCACACCGCCCGGGCTCTCGCCGACCTCTACACGCACGACCGTGGACAGCGGGTCGACCACGCCCTCACCGACGTGCAGCACCGAGGTCTCCACCGCGCCGAGCTTGCTCAGCGCGGCGCCTGCGCTCTTGACCTCTTCCTCCGCCGTGTCCCCCTTGAGGGCCAGCATCTCCCCGTACGGCCGCAGCAGCGGAACCCCCCACGCGGCGAGCCGGTCCAGCGGGGCCACGGCCCGCGCCGTGACGACATGGACAGGCGTCAGCTTGCCCAGAACCTCCTCGGCGCGACCGCGCACCACCGTCACATGGTCGAGCCCGAGCAGTTCGACAACCTCGGTCAGGAACGTCGTACGGCGCAGCAGCGGCTCAAGAAGCGTGATCTTGAGGTCCGGGCGGACCAGGGCCAGCGGGATGCCCGGCAGCCCGGCACCCGAACCGACGTCGCACACGGTGACACCCTCCGGGACGACCTCGGAGAGCACGGCGCAGTTGAGAATGTGCCGCTCCCACAGACGCGGCACCTCGCGCGGTCCGATGAGACCACGCTGCACCCCCGCGTCAGCGAGCAGCTCCGCGTACCGGACGGCATCCGGGAAGCGCTCGCCGAATACCGCCCGGGCCTGCTCCGGAGCCGGGGGGAGTTCTGCTGCCTCCGTCACGGGGACCGTCCTTCCGTACCGCATTACCGCACTGGGTGGCTGACTAACAGGCTGACAAAGATCGGCCCCGCCTGCGAACAGACGGGGCCGGAAAGCGACGTGCCGATCAGGCAGGAAGCACGACGACGAAGCGCTGCGGCTCCTCGCCCTCGGACTCGCTGCGCAGGCCGGCGGCCTTGACCGCATCGTGCACGACCTTGCGCTCGAAGGGGGTCATCGGCTTCATCTTGACCGGCTCACCGGTGTTCTTCACCTCGGCCGCGGCCTTGGCGCCCTGCTCGGTGAGCTCGGCGCGCTTCTTGGCGCGGTACCCGGCGATGTCCAGCATCAGACGGCTGCGATCGCCCGTTTCACGGTGCACCGCGAGCCGGGTCAGCTCCTGAAGTGCCTCGAGGACCTCGCCGTCGCGACCGACCAGCTTCTGCAGATCGCGAGCGCTCGCGTCGCTCACGATGGACACCGCAGCGCGGTCGGCCTCGACGTCCATGTCGATGTCACCGTCGAGGTCGGCGATGTCCAGCAGACCCTCGAGGTAGTCCGCAGCGATCTCACCCTCCTGCTCGAGGCGGGTCAGGGTGTCGCCACCCTCAGGAGCGGCGGAGGTGGTGCCTTCCGTCACGGGATGGACTCCTTCTTACGTCGAGAGTTACTTCTTGGACGAGGACTTGGATCGCTGCTGGCCCTTGCGCTGGCCGGACTTGGCCTTGCTCCGGCCGTTCGAACCGCCGGCGGGCTTGGCACCGGCCTCCTTGGCCTGAGGAGCGGCGTCCTCCGGCTCGTCCTTCTTCTCCAGCGAGGGCTTCGCCGGCGAGGAGGAATCGGTCTTGGCACCCGGCGTGGCACCAGCACCCGACTGACGCTGCGACTTGGACTGCCGCTTGGGCTGCTGCCGCTTAGCGGTGCCGGCGGGCAGACCGTCCTCGTCCAGGACCTCCGTGGCCGCGGAGCTCTTCACCACGGTGCCGTCGGCCTGCGCCGCGAGTCCGGCCTTGCTCAGGCCGTTGATGAACTTGCGCTCGTGCTCGTTGCGGTCACGGCCCTTGGCGACGATCGCCTTGACGATGTTCTGCTCACGCTTGCTCCGCGTGGCGCTGTGGGTGACGACGTGCTTCTGCAGGCCCTCGAGCATGTTGGCCTGGGCCTTGCTGCCCGGCGTGGGGTTCCGGCTGATCACGTACATCTGCTGGCCCATGGTCCACACGTTGGTGGTCAGCCAGTAGACGAGAACACCGACGGGGAAGTTGATGCCCATGAACAGGAAGATCAGGGGGAAGACGTACATCAGCATCTTCTGCTGCTGCATGAACGGCGTCTTCACCGTGAGGTCGACGTTCTTGGTCATCAGCTGGCGCTGCGTGTAGAACTGCGACGCCGACATCAGGACGATCATGATCGCGGTGACCACGCGGACGTCGGTCAGGGAGGCGCCCATCTTGGCGATCTCGCTGGCGCTGTCCGTGAACTTGGCGGCCAGCGGGGCACCGAAGATGTGGGCCTTCTGCGCGCTGTCCAGGAGCGACTGGTCGATGACGCCGATCTTCTTGTTGTCGGCGATACCGGCGAGCGTGTGATAGAGCGCGAAGAAGAACGGCGACTGCACCAGGATGGGAAGGCACGAGGAGAGCGGGTTGGTACCCGTCTCCTTGTACAGCTTCATCATCTCTTCGGACTGACGCTGCTTGTCGTTCTTGTAGCGCTCCTGGATCGCCTTCATCTGAGGCTGGAGCAGCTGCATGTTCCGCGTCGCCTTGATCTGCTTCACGAAGAGCGGGATCAGGCAGATGCGGATCAGCACCACCAGGGACACGATCGACAGACCCCAGGCCCATCCGGTGTCAGGGCCGAAGACGGCCCCGAAGACCTTGTGGAACTGGACGATGACCCAGGACACCGGGGTCGTGAGAAACGCGAAGACACCGGAAATCGCGTTGACGATATCGGAAATCATGTCCCTGATCAGGCTCCTTGGGCATTGGGCGAAGTCGCTGCGGACGGGCTGTCCTGGGCAGAGGGGCTGTCGCCCTCAACGACGGGGGCCGCTTTCTTGTCCCCGCGCAAGGCGTCGCGGAGCATCTCGTGCCAGCGCGGACGCTTGCGTGGTGGAACGTGGTCGACACCGCCGGGCGACCATGGGTTGCACCGGAGAATGCGCCAGGCGGTGAGGGCTGTTCCCTTGATCGCACCGTGCCGGTCGATGGCTGTGAAGCCGTAGTGGGAACACGACGGGTAGTACTTGCACACCGGACCGAGCAGTGGACTGATGGTCCACTGGTAGATCTTGATCAAAGCGAGCAGTGGGTACTTCATCGCGCGCCCCCTCCCAGCAACCGCTGAAGAGCGGCATCCAGGTCTCGGGCCAGCTGTGCGTGGGTGGCGTCGCCCGATCCGGGCAACGCGCGTACGACTACCAGGCTACCTGGGGGCAACAAGGCCACCCTGTCGCGCATGAGGTGCCGAAGTCTCCGCTTCACCGCGTTGCGTACGACGGCTCCACCCACGGCCTTGCTCACGACGAAACCCGCACGCGGTGGGGAAACGCTCTCCCCAAGCGCGTGCGGGTCCGTTGAACCGCTGCGTAGATGGACGACGAGGAGCGGGCGTCCGGCCCGACGTCCTCGGCGTACCGCGGTCGCGAAGTCTTCTCGCCGCCTCAGCCGATGCTCGGTAGGCAGCACGTCATGACCTGATTACGAGATCAGGCGGACAGGCTGGCGCGACCCTTGCCACGACGGTTGGCGAGAATCGCACGACCGGCGCGGGTCCGCATGCGAAGGCGGAAACCGTGGGTCTTGGCGCGACGACGGTTGTTCGGCTGGAAGGTGCGCTTGCTCACTCGGGGGCTCCAGAAAAAATCGTGTGGTGGCGGGACATCGCCTGGCTGTCACCGTGCGCCCACGAGTAGCTCGCAATACGCCCGAGTGCACCGCTACACGACCCTCAAAAAGCGGGGACCGTGACCTTGCCCATCGGAGGCAGGCGGCAGCAGCCATCGACAACTCGACCTGGTTACGGTACGCGCGGCTACGCCATCCGGTCAAACCAGCGTCACGCGCGAGACACTGTCCACAGGCTGGGGACAACAACTTGAACCGCAGCGGTCGCGCTGACTACCGTGGCTGAACTCCGATTCGTTCCCTTCTCACCGCCCCACCCGATTTTCTTCCCGATCCGTCCCAGAACCACACGTTCGTGGGACCAGCGAGAGAGCGTGCCCTGTGGCTGACGTACCTGCCGATCTTGCCGCAGTGTGGCCACGAGTTCTGGAGAAACTCCTTGGGGAAGACCGCGGGCAGGGCGTCGAGACGAAGGACGAGCACTGGATCCGACGCTGCCAGCCACTGGCACTGGTCGCCGACACGGCGCTCCTGGCGGTGCCCAACGAATTCGCGAAGGGCGTACTCGAGGGCCGTCTCGCCCCCGTCGTGAGCGAGACGCTGAGCCGGGAATGCGGGCGCCCCATCCGCATCGCCATCACGGTCGACGACTCCGTGGGCGAGTCGCCCGCGCCGCCCGCCCCTCCGGTCCAGCAGCACCGCTACGAGGACAGCGAGCAGGCCTCTTCCGCCGGCCAGTCCCGTGACGCGTACGAGAGCCGCGACACGTACGACGGCTACGAGCGCCGTGGTCCCGAGGAGCACGGCCAGGGCCCGCGCGGCGAGCAGCAGCAGGCTCCGCGCGGCGACCAGCTCCCGACCGCGCGTCCCGCCTACCCGGACTACCAGCGGCCCGAGCCGGGCGCCTGGCCGCGGCCGCAGCAGGACGAGTACGGCTGGCAGCAGCCGCGGCTCGGTTTCCCGGAGCGCGACCCGTACGCGACGCCCCCGCGCCAGCCGCAGCACGACTACCGGCAGCAGGAGCGGTCGCCCTACGAGCAGCAGTACGAGTCCGAGCGCGGCCGCTACGACCAGCAGCCGGAGCGCTCTCCGTACGAGCAGAAGTCGACGGAGCGCTCCTCTTATGAAGAGCGGCCCTCCTATGACGAGCGTCCTTCTTATGAAGAGCGCGGTTCCTACGACTCGTCGCACGAGCGCCAGCAACGACGTGACCCGGGTGAGCCGTCGATGGGCGGGCGTCACAGCCGTGACAGCGGTCCCGCGGGGCCCGGTCCCGGTCCTGGCGGCCCCGGCGGTCGCGGCGTGCCCAGTGGCGCTCCCGGTCCGCTGGCCGCGCAGCCCGCGCCGGCGACGGGTCCCGGTGAGCCGACCGCCCGCCTGAACCCCAAGTACCTCTTCGACACCTTCGTCATCGGCGCCTCGAACCGGTTCGCGCACGCGGCGGCGGTCGCCGTCGCCGAAGCACCGGCGAAGGCGTACAACCCCCTCTTCATCTATGGGGAGTCGGGCCTCGGCAAGACGCACCTCTTGCACGCGATCGGGCACTACGCCCGTAGTCTCTACCCGGGCACGCGCGTGCGGTACGTGAGCTCCGAGGAGTTCACCAACGAGTTCATCAACTCGATCCGCGACGGCAAGGGCGACAGCTTCCGCAAGCGCTACCGCGAGATGGACATCCTGCTTGTCGACGACATCCAGTTCCTCGCGGACAAGGAGTCGACGCAGGAGGAGTTCTTCCACACCTTCAATACGCTCCACAACGCCAACAAGCAGATCGTGCTGTCCAGTGACCGGCCGCCCAAGCAGCTGGTGACGCTGGAGGACCGGCTGCGCAACCGGTTCGAGTGGGGCCTGATCACGGACGTCCAGCCGCCCGAGCTGGAGACCCGTATCGCGATCCTTCGTAAGAAGGCGGTGCAGGAGCAGCTCAACGCGCCTCCGGAGGTGCTCGAGTTCATCGCGTCCCGCATCTCGCGCAACATCCGTGAGCTGGAAGGGGCGTTGATCCGGGTCACGGCGTTCGCCTCGCTCAATCGGCAGCCTGTGGACCTGGGCCTCACGGAGATCGTCCTCAAGGACCTGATCCCCGGTGGCGAGGACGCGTCCCCGGAGATCACGGCGTCGGCCATCATGGCCGCCACGGCCGACTACTTCGGTCTGACGGTGGAGGACCTCTGCGGATCCTCCCGCAGCCGCGTCCTGGTGACGGCCCGCCAGATCGCGATGTACCTGTGCCGCGAACTGACCGACCTCTCCTTGCCGAAGATCGGCGCCCAGTTCGGCGGCCGCGACCACACGACCGTGATGCACGCGGACCGCAAGATCCGTGCCCTGATGGCCGAGCGACGCTCGATCTACAACCAGGTCACCGAGCTCACGAACCGCATCAAGAACGGCTGACAGCGGCCCGGTTACGTACCTGTAGGGCGCTCCGAGACACCTCTCGGAGCGCCCTTCTTCGTATGCGCGGACGCTCGCGCTCGCTGCTGTGTACGCACGCGCGCTGAGCCGGTGTTCGATTTCTCGGCGCGTTACGGGTGTTCTCCACAGATGTGCCGGATTTCTTCGGTCCACACCCTGGGGAGCGGGAAGTTGTCCAGACGGTGTCCACAGCGGGGGCTGGTGACAAGCCATCAGGCCAGGTCAGACGGCTGTGGATTGGTGGACAGAAGATCTCCACAGCCTGTGGACAGATTTTTCTTCCACAGGGTGTGCATGTCGTTGTCCACCGCCGACCCACAGGATGACAGCTCTTGTGCACAGTGATCGGGAGCTTCTCCACACGGCTGTCCACTGTTCGGCAACGCGACGCGCCCCGTCACCGTGGCGAGTGAAAGGCGTCACACCAAGGGGGTCGGTTGGGCTGTGGGGAACGTGGGTAAAGCTGGGGACGGCGCTGGGGAGAAGTGCCCCGAGGCTGTGCATCGGGTGTGCAGAACTTTTCGCCGTCCACAGAAAGCGCCGGTTGTCCACGGCCTCGGCCCACAGCCGCAGTGGACAAAAAACCGCCTCTGACCTGCGAACTAAGGGTTATCCACGGTTTCCACAGCCCCTACTACTACTCCCAACTAGAGAGAGCTGGGAATTCGTTTCGAAGACGGGGCTGTGCACAACTCGCTCTCGGCACCTCGACCGCGCCTCGGCACGACTTGACCGAGGCGGGCAACGACTGTCAGTGCCGTGCGTCAGACTGGTCCCCGGTGTTCTCCCCATCGGTGGGCCGAGCGACACCACGTCTGACGACGAAGACCGATGACCAACGCAGGGCGAGAGCAGCCAGCAACACGCAGGAGGCGGCTTACGGTGAAGATCCGGGTGGAACGCGACGTACTCGCGGAGGCAGTGGCCTGGGCGGCGCGCAGCCTCCCGGCACGACCGCCTGCGCCTGTCCTCGCGGGCCTTCTCCTGAAGGCCGAGGAGGGCGCACTCAGCCTGTCGAGCTTCGACTACGAGGTCTCGGCACGCGTCTCTGTGGACGCGGAGGTCGACGAAGAGGGCACGGTGCTCGTCTCCGGCCGCCTTCTCGCCGACATCTGCCGCGCTCTGCCCAACCGTCCGGTGGAGATCTCCACAGACGGTGTACGAGCGACGGTGGTCTGCGGCTCCTCGCGGTTCACACTCCACACCCTCCCTGTGGAGGAGTACCCGGCGCTGCCGCAGATGCCGACCGCGACGGGCACCGTCCCCGGCGAGGTCTTCGCTTCTGCCGCCCAGCAGGTGGCCATCGCCGCCGGCCGTGACGACACGCTGCCCGTCCTCACCGGTGTGCGCATCGAGATCGAGGGCGACACGGTGACGCTGGCGTCCACCGACCGCTACCGCTTCGCGGTCCGCGAGTTCCTGTGGAAGCCGGAGGACCCGGAGGCCTCCGCGGTCGCCCTGGTGCCCGCCAAGACGCTCCTGGACACCGCCAAGGCGCTCACCAGCGGCGACACGGTCACCCTGGCCCTGTCCGGCTCGGGCGCGGGCGAGGGCCTCATCGGCTTCGAGGGCGCGGGCCGCCGCACCACCACCCGCCTTCTCGAGGGCGACCTGCCGAAGTACCGCACGCTGTTCCCGACGGAGTTCAACTCCGTGGCCGTCATCGAGACCGCCCCCTTCGTGGAGGCCGTCAAGCGCGTGGCCCTGGTCGCCGAGCGCAACACTCCGGTGCGGCTCAGCTTCGAGCAGGGTGTGCTCATCCTGGAGGCCGGCTCCAGCGACGACGCACAGGCTGTGGAGAGGGTCGACGCTCAGCTGGAGGGCGACGACATCTCGATCGCCTTCAACCCGACGTTCCTGCTGGACGGCCTGAGCGCGATCGACTCCCCGGTCGCCCAGCTGTCGTTCACGACGTCCACCAAGCCCGCGCTGCTCAGCGGCAAGCCGGCCGTGGACGCCGAGGCGGACGAGGCGTACAAGTACCTGATCATGCCGGTGCGGCTGTCGGGCTGAGTCCGTGACGGGCAGGCCGCTCGGGCGTTCGCCTGAGCGGCTATGCCCACAGGTGTGCATGACCGTCCGGGTTTAGGCTCAGACACAGGTACGAACGCACAGCTACGTGCCGTCACGCACTCCCTCACGCCCCGTCGCAACGTAAGGAACCACTGATGGAGCTCGGTCTCGTCGGCCTCGGCAAGATGGGCGGCAACATGCGCGAGCGCATCCGCCGCGCAGGCCACACCGTCATCGGCTACGACCGCAACCCGGACGTCGCCGATGTCCACAGCCTTCAAGAGCTTGTGGGCAGTCTCAAGGGCCCGCGCGTGGTGTGGGTGATGGTCCCCGCCGGTGCCGCGACCCAGTCCACCATCGACGAGCTGGCCGAGCTGCTCGAGCCCGGCGACGTCGTCGTCGACGGCGGCAACTCGCGCTGGACGGACGACGAGAAGCACGCGGTCGAGCTCGGCATCAAGAACATCGGCTTCGTCGACTGCGGCGTCTCCGGCGGCGTCTGGGGCCTGGAGAACGGCTACGCGCTGATGTACGGCGGCTCCGCCGAGGACGTCGCGAAGGTCCAGCCGATCTTCGACGCCCTGAAGCCGGAGGGTGACTTCGGCTCCGTGCACGCGGGCAAGGTCGGCGCGGGCCACTTCGCGAAGATGGTCCACAACGGCATCGAGTACGCGATGATGCAGGCCTACGCCGAGGGCTGGGAGCTCCTGGAGGCCGTGGACTCGGTGACCGACGTGCGCGAGGTCTTCCGCTCCTGGCAGGAGGGCACGGTCATCCGCTCCTGGCTGCTCGACCTGGCGGTCAACGCCCTCGACGAGGACGAGCACCTCGACAAGCTGCGCGGTTTCGCACAGGACTCCGGTGAAGGCCGCTGGACTGTGGAAGCCGCCATCGACAACGCCGTTCCGCTGCCGGCGATCACCGCGTCGCTCTTCGCCCGCTTCGCCTCGCGGCAGGAGGACTCGCCGCAGATGAAGATGATCGCGGCGCTGCGCAACCAGTTCGGCGGCCACGCCGTCGAGAAGAAGTAATCCACAGCTGTAGAGAACGTTGGGGGAGGTCGGCCCACGACCATGCACGTCACGCATCTGTCGCTGGCCGACTTCCGCTCGTACGCCCGGGCCGAGGTTCCTCTCGACCCGGGCGTCACCGCGTTCGTGGGCCCGAACGGGCAGGGCAAGACGAACCTCGTCGAGGCCGTCGGCTATCTCGCCACCCTGGGCAGCCACCGTGTCTCCTCGGACGCCCCGCTCGTCAGGATGGGCGCCGAGCGTGCCGTCGTCCGGGCGCAGGTGCGCCAGGGCGACCGCCAGCAGCTCATCGAGCTCGAACTGAATCCGGGCAAGGCCAACCGCGCCCGTATCAACAGGTCCTCGCAGGTCAGGCCGCGTGACGTGCTGGGCATCGTACGGACCGTGCTGTTCGCCCCCGAGGACCTCGCGCTGATCAAGGGCGACCCCGGGGAGCGCCGGCGGTTCCTCGACGAGCTGATCACCGCTCGCTCGCCGCGCATGGCCGGTGTGCGCTCCGACTACGACCGCGTCCTGAAGCAGCGCAACACGCTCCTGAAGTCCGCGGCGCTGGCCCGGCGCCACGGTGGCCGCTCCATGGACCTGTCCACGCTCGACGTTTGGGATCAGCACCTCGCGCGCGCGGGCGCGGAGCTGCTCGCCCAGCGGCTCGATCTGATCGCGACACTGCAGCCGCTGGCCGACAAGGCGTACGAGCAGCTGGCTCCCGGCGGCGGACCGGTGGCCCTCGACTACAAGCCGTCCTCGCCGGAAATCGTCGGCCACGCGCGCGAGGAGCTCTACGAGCAGCTTCTCGCCGCGCTGGAGAGCGCCCGCAAGAGCGAGATCGAGCGCGGCGTCACCCTGGCCGGCCCGCACCGCGACGAGCTGATCCTGAAGCTGGGCCAGCTGCCCGCCAAGGGGTACGCGAGCCACGGCGAGTCCTGGTCGTACGCGCTGGCGCTGCGGCTGGCCTCGTACGACCTTCTGCGGGCCGAGGGGAACGAGCCGGTGCTCGTCCTCGACGACGTCTTCGCCGAGCTGGACGCGCGGCGCAGGGAGCGTCTCGCGGAGCTCGTGGCGCCCGGCGAGCAGGTCCTGGTGACGGCCGCGGTCGACGACGACGTACCGGAGGTGCTCACCGGTACGCGCTACGCGGTCTCCGAGGGAGCGGTGGAGCGGCTGTGAGCGACGGCGCGTCCCCTGGAGGGACCGGGGAGAACCAAGGAACCGGGCAGCCGCAGGAACCGAAGTCGGTGCCCGAGCCTTCTGGTGTCGACCTGGCCCGCGTCGCCCTCCGTGCGGCGAAAGAGGCGGCACGCGCGCGTGGTGCCGCGGCGCAGCAGAAGAAGCAGGCCAGGCGCGGCGGCGGACTGAGGTCCGGGGCGCGGGCCGACGGGCGCGACCCGATGGGGCTCGGCCCCGCCATCAACCGGCTGATCACCGAGCGCGGCTGGGAGACGCCGGCCGCGGTCGGCGGCGTCATGGGCCGCTGGCCGCAGATCGTGGGTGAGGACCTCGCCAAGCACTGCGTCCCGCAGAAGTACGACGAGGACGAGCGCGTCCTGGTGGTGCAGTGCGATTCGACGGCGTGGGCGACACAGGTACGCATGCTGGCCCCGCAGCTGGTCAAGCGCCTGAACGAGGACCTCGGGCACGGCACGGTGCGCCGTATCGACATCAAGAATCCCGGCGGTGGCCCCCGCCGCTACGGCCCCTTGCGCGCCCCGGGAAGCACAGGTCACGACGACACCTACGGGTGAGAGCGCGCCCACGGTAGCGGGGGGTTGACACCCCGAAGCGCTGAGTGCCGCTGTGAGCCTCTTGGAGCCCCGCTCCGAATAGGGGGAGTCGGCCGAGACCGGTTCAGGGCGGCACGTGCGGACTCAGGTACCGGCAAACCCCCATCACTGTCGGCGCTACCGGTACACTGGAAGCTAATCCCGCCCCACTTGTGGGACGCACTGAGCAACGCTGACTAGGGCTTACCGAACCAACACGCCGCAGCCGCACCGGCCACCAACCGGGAGCTTGGCTTGTGCTGTGCCAGAAAGGGCGCTTCGTGGCCGATTCCGGCAACCCCAACGAGAACATCCCGTCCACCGACGCAGACGCGCACGCGCACGTAGGGGCCACAGACGCCTCGTACGACGCGAGCGCGATCACCGTCCTCGAAGGGCTGGACGCGGTCCGCAAGCGACCTGGCATGTACATCGGCTCGACCGGTGAGCGTGGTCTGCACCACATGGTGCAGGAGGTCGTGGACAACTCCGTCGACGAGGCGCTCGCAGGCCACGCGGACACGATCGACGTCACGATCCTTCCCGACGGTGGCGTCCGCGTCGTCGACAACGGCCGTGGCATCCCCGTGGGCATCATCCCGTCCGAGGGCAAGCCCGCCGTGGAGGTCGTGCTGACCGTCCTGCACGCGGGCGGCAAGTTCGGTGGCGGCGGCTACGCCGTCTCCGGTGGTCTGCACGGCGTGGGCGTCTCCGTGGTGAACGCGCTGTCCACCAAGGTCTCCGTCGAGATCAAGACCGACGGCTACCGCTGGACGCAGGACTACAAGGCGGGCGTGCCCACCGCGCCGCTCGCGCAGCACGAGGCCACCGAGGAGACCGGCACCTCGGTCACCTTCTGGTCCGACGGCGACATCTTCGAGACCACCGAGTACTCCTTCGAGACGCTGTCGCGGCGCTTCCAGGAGATGGCCTTCCTCAACAAGGGCCTGACGATCAAGCTCACCGACGAGCGTGACTCGGCCAAGGCCGTCGTGGGTGCCGACACCGCCGACGCTTCGGACGACAACGAAGCGCGCTCGGTGACGTACCACTACGAAGGCGGCATCGTCGACTTCGTGAAGTACCTCAACTCCCGTAAGGGCGAGGTCGTCCACCCCTCCGTGATCGACATCGAGGCCGAGGACAAGGAGAAGCTCCTTTCCGTCGAGGTCGCGATGCAGTGGAACACCAGTTACAGCGAGGGCGTCTACTCCTTCGCGAACACCATCCACACGCACGAGGGCGGTACGCACGAGGAGGGCTTCCGTGCCGCGCTGACCGGTCTCATCAACCGGTACGCGCGCGACAAGAAGCTGCTGCGCGAGAAGGACGACAACCTCACGGGTGACGACATCCGCGAGGGTCTGACCGCGATCCTCTCGATCAAGCTGGGCGAGCCGCAGTTCGAGGGCCAGACGAAGACCAAGCTGGGCAACACGGAGGCGAAGACCTTCGTCCAGAAGGTCGTGCACGAGCACCTCACGGACTGGCTCGACCGGAACCCGGTCGAGGCCACGGACATCATCCGCAAGTCCATCCAGGCCGCCACCGCGCGCGTGGCCGCCCGCAAGGCGCGCGACCTGACCCGTCGCAAGGGCCTGCTCGAGTCCGCGTCCCTGCCGGGCAAGCTCTCCGACTGCCAGTCGAACGACCCCACCAAGTGCGAGATCTTCATCGTCGAGGGTGACTCCGCCGGTGGCTCGGCCAAGTCCGGCCGTAACCCGCAGTACCAGGCGATCCTCCCGATCCGAGGCAAGATCCTCAACGTCGAGAAGGCGCGGATCGACAAGATCCTGCAGAACCAGGAGATCCAGGCGCTGATCTCCGCTTTCGGTACCGGGGTCCACGAGGACTTCGACATCGAGAAGCTCCGCTATCACAAGATCATTCTGATGGCGGACGCCGACGTCGACGGTCAGCACATCAACACCCTGCTGCTGACCTTCTTGTTCCGCTTCATGCGGCCCCTCGTCGAGGCCGGCCACGTGTTCCTGTCCCGGCCGCCCCTCTACAAGATCAAGTGGGGTCGCGAGGACTTCGAGTACGCGTACTCGGACCGCGAGCGCGACGCCCTCATCGAGCTGGGCCGGCAGGCCGGCAAGCGCATCAAGGACGACTCGGTCCAGCGATTCAAGGGTCTCGGTGAGATGAACGCCGAGGAGCTGCGCATCACCACGATGGACCAGGAGCACCGCGTGCTCGGCCAGGTCACCCTGGACGACGCCGCCCAGGCCGACGACCTGTTCTCGGTCCTCATGGGCGAGGACGTCGAGGCACGCCGCTCGTTCATCCAGCGCAACGCCAAGGACGTCCGCTTCCTCGACATCTGAGTCGGTCTCAGCTGACCGCCGCAGAAAGGATCTTCACCAGCAATGGCCGACGAGAACACTCCGAGCACCCCTGAAGAGGGCAGCGACATCGCGATGCGGATCGAGCCCGTCGGGCTCGAGACGGAGATGCAGCGCTCGTACCTCGACTACGCGATGTCCGTCATCGTGTCCCGCGCGCTGCCCGACGTACGCGACGGACTCAAGCCCGTCCACCGCCGCGTCCTGTACGCCATGTACGACGGCGGCTACCGGCCCGAGAAGGGCTTCTACAAGTGCGCCCGCGTCGTCGGTGACGTCATGGGTAACTACCACCCGCACGGCGACTCCTCGATCTACGACGCCCTGGTCCGCCTGGCGCAGCCGTGGTCGATGCGCATGCCGCTGGTGGACTCCAACGGAAACTTCGGCTCTCCGGGCAACGACCCCGCGGCCGCCATGCGCTACACCGAGTGCAAGATGGCGCCGCTGTCCATGGAGATGGTCCGGGACATCGACGAGGAGACCGTCGACTTCACGGACAACTACGACGGCCGCTCGCAGGAGCCGACCGTCCTGCCGGCCCGTTTCCCGAACCTGCTGATCAACGGATCGGCCGGTATCGCCGTCGGCATGGCGACCAACATCCCGCCGCACAACCTGCGCGAGGTCGCCTCCGGTGCCCAGTGGTACCTGGAGAACCCGGAGGCCTCCCACGAGGAGCTCCTGGACGCGCTCATCGAGCGCATCAAGGGCCCCGACTTCCCGACCGGCGCCCTTGTGGTGGGCCGTAAGGGCATCGAAGAGGCGTACCGCACGGGCCGTGGCTCCATCACGATGCGCGCGGTCGTCGAGGTCGAGGAGATCCAGAACCGCCAGTGCCTGGTGGTCACCGAGCTGCCCTACCAGGTCAACCCGGACAACCTCGCGCAGAAGATCGCCGACCTCGTGAAGGACGGCAAGATCGGTGGCATCGCGGACGTCCGCGACGAGACGTCCTCCCGTACCGGGCAGCGTCTGGTCATCGTCCTCAAGCGCGACGCCGTCGCCAAGGTCGTGCTGAACAACCTGTACAAGCACACCGACCTGCAGACGAACTTCGGCGCCAACATGCTGGCGCTGGTGGACGGCGTGCCGCGCACGCTGTCGCTCGACGCGTTCATCCGGCACTGGGTGACGCACCAGATCGAGGTCATCGTCCGCCGCACGAAGTTCCGGCTGCGCAAGGCCGAGGAGCGCGCCCACATCCTGCGCGGCCTCCTGAAGGCCCTGGACGCCATCGACGAGGTCATCGCCCTCATCCGACGCAGCGAGACCGTGGAGATCGCGCGTGAGGGCCTCATGGGCCTTCTCCAGATCGACGAGATCCAGGCCAACGCCATCCTCGAGATGCAGCTGCGCCGGCTCGCCGCCCTGGAGCGCCAGAAGATCGTCGCCGAGCACGACGAACTGCAGCAGAAGATCGACGAGTACAACGCGATCCTGGCCTCGCCCGAGCGGCAGCGCCAGATCATCAGCGAGGAACTCCAGGCGATCGTCGACAAGTTCGGCGAGGACCGGCGCTCCAAGCTGGTGCCCTTCGACGGCGACATGTCCATGGAGGACCTGATCGCCGAAGAGGACATCGTCGTCACCATCACGCGCGGCGGGTACGTCAAGCGCACCAAGACGCACGACTACCGGTCGCAGAAGCGCGGCGGCAAGGGCGTTCGCGGCACGAAGCTCAAGGAAGACGACATCGTCGACCACTTCTTCGTGTCGACGACGCACCACTGGCTGCTGTTCTTCACCAACAAGGGCCGCGTGTACCGCGCCAAGGCGTACGAGCTTCCGGACGCCGGCCGCGACGCACGTGGGCAGCACGTGGCGAACCTGCTCGCCTTCCAGCCGGACGAGGCGATCGCCGAGATCCTCGCCATCCGCGACTACGATGCGGCGCCTTACCTGGTGCTCGCCACCAAGGCGGGCCTCGTCAAGAAGACTCCGCTCAAGGACTACGACTCGCCGCGTTCCGGTGGTGTCATCGCCATCAATCTCCGCGAAGCGGCGGACGGTTCGGACGACGAGCTGATCGGCGCCGAGCTGGTCTCGGCCGAGGACGACCTGCTGCTCATCAGCAAGAAGGCCCAGTCGATCCGGTTCACCGCCACGGACGACGCGCTGCGACCGATGGGCCGCGCCACTTCGGGCGTCAAGGGCATGAGTTTCCGTGAGGGCGACGAACTGCTCTCGATGAATGTCGTCCGGCCGGGTACTTTCGTGTTCACCGCCACCGACGGTGGGTACGCAAAGCGGACCAACGTCGACGAATACCGCGTCCAGGGTCGCGGTGGCCTCGGTATCAAGGCCGCCAAGATCGTGGAGGACCGTGGTTCGCTCGTGGGGGCGCTGGTGGTCGAGGAGACCGACGAGATCCTCGCCATCACGTTGTCCGGTGGTGTGATTCGTACGCGAGTCAACGAGGTCAGGGAGACGGGCCGTGACACCATGGGCGTCCAACTGATCAACCTGGGCAAGCGCGATGCCGTGGTCGGCATCGCTCGTAACGCCGAGGCCGGTCGTGAGGCCGAGGAGGTCGACGGTGACGCCGCGGACGCGGACGGCGCCGTGACCGACGAAACGGCCCAGGACGAGACGGCCGTCGTAACGGACGAGGGCGAGCAGTCCTCGGCCGAGTAGCGCGAGGAGTGAGTCATCGTGAGCGGAGCCACGGGCGCAGGCTCGACCGGGACATCCCCCGGTACCGAAACAGAGGGCGGCCGTGGCTCCGCTCGTGACTCGAAGGAATCGCACGAGTCTCATGGATCCCAGGGGGGAACTGTGACGGACACCCGAGGTCCGCAGACCCAGCAGTACGCGGACGGTGGCGGTGCCCTGCCCGGGGAGAGGCAACAGCCGCAGCAGTCGGCTCAGCCGTACCACCCGCCGCAGGCGTACCAGAGCGCACCGGCCGGAGCGGTGCGCAGGCCCCGCACCGGGGCACGCACCACTCCGCGCACCCGTAAGGCCCGCCTGCGGGTGGCCAAGGCGGACCCGTGGTCGGTGATGAAGGTCAGCTTCCTGCTGTCCATCGCGCTCGGCATCTGCACGATCATCGCGTCCGCGGTGCTGTGGATGGTCATGGACGCCATGGGCGTCTTCTCCACGGTCGGCGGCACGATCTCCGAGGCCACGGGCTCGAACGAGTCCAACGGCTTCGACCTTCAGTCGTTCCTCTCGCTGCCGCGCGTGCTGATGTTCACGACGGTCATCGCGGTCATCGACGTCGTCCTGGCGACGGCGCTCGCGACGCTCGGCGCGTTCATCTACAACCTCTCCGCGGGCTTCGTCGGCGGTATCGAGCTCACGCTCGCCGAGGACGAGTAGAGCGGCGGTCAGCGGCTTCTCAGGGCGCCTGCGGGTGGCCTGAGGGCCGTCACCGGGCGGGCCGGGACTATCGATTTTGGGACTGGCCGCCTGGTGCGCTAATCTTCAGAGGTCAGCGCGCGGGACACACACCGCAGAGCGCGGCGGGGCTATAGCTCAGTTGGTTAGAGCGCATCCCTGATAAGGATGAGGCCACAGGTTCAAATCCTGTTAGCCCCACATGCGAAAAGACCCCCAGTCGATATCGGCTGGGGGTCTTTGACATCTACGGCTGACATCAGCCGATCAGCGGATCTTCCAGAAGCTCAGCCAGCAGGGCGACCGCTTCCCGCTCGTCCGAGCCCACCACGTGCGTATAGACGTCCATGGTCATGCTGATCTGGCTGTGCCGCAGGATCGCTTGCGCCACCTTGGGATGGACCTTCAGGAAGGCGAGCAGGGTCCCGCAGGTGTGCCGGGCCAGTCGGACCGTGATGCGGCGGACACCGGCGCGGCTCACCAGGCGGTCGAAGCTCCGCGAGAAGCCCACGGGGTCGATCATCCCGCCGTGCTCAGCCGAGAAGATCAGGTCTTGGCCTTCTGGCTGCTCCCAGTGCTCACCCGCGATCTTCCGTTCCAGCTCCTGAAGCTCCCGGCGTTCCTCCAGAGCGCGAGCGCAGAACTCGGGCAAGGGGAGCACAGCCTGTGAGGACTCGGTCTTGAGGTCTTTGAGGACCAGGCCCTTGCCCTTCTCGCGCTGGACCTGCTTCACCGGCTCGAACTGGCGGGCCTCGAAGTCGATGTCCTGCCAGCGCAGCCCCAGCACCTCACTGCGACGCAGGCCCAGGACGAGCACCAGGACGCAGGCTGCGTACAGCCGATGCGATCGAGCCGTCCGCAGGAACGAGATCGCCTCCCGAGCGCTCCAGGCCCGACCCTTGTCCTTGCTGACCTTGGGCATGTCGACGAGCAGCGCGACGTTGCGCGTCAGCAGCTCCTCACGGACGGCGCGGTTGAGCGCGTTCCGCAGCGTCCGCAGCACCTCGAAGCGGGTAGCTGCGCCGACCTCATCTCGGGTGAGCTGGGCCATGAACGTACGGATCTGCGCCGGGGTCAGCTTGGTCAGCGGCTTCTTGCCCAGATGCGGCACTAGGTAGAGCCGGATCTTGGACTCGTACTTCGCGTACGTGTTGTGCTCGCGCTCCGGCTTCACGATGTGCTCAAGCCAGTAGGCCAGCCACTTCCCGAGGTTCCAGGTCTTGGCAGGCACGGGTACGCCGTTCCGCTCTTGCTCCTGGAGCTTGGCCAGCTTCTCGGACGCCTCGTCATAGGTGGCGCCATAGACGAACTTTCGGACCCGGTGGCCATCGGTGTTCGTCACGTAGGCGGCCCCGTGATACCGGCCGTCCTTCCGCTTGGTGATCGTTCCCCCACCGTTGGGGCGGCGCTTGGCCATCAGGCTGCCTCCTCGTACTCAAGTCGTGAAGCCAGGTACGCGCGCAGGCCATCAGCCGGGATGCGACGACTCCGGCCGATCGTGAGCGAGGGCAGACGATGCGTACGGATCAGGTCGTAGACCGTCGTGCGGCCGACCTTGAGTCGGGCCATGACCTCGGGGACCGTCAGAAGTTCGTCAGTCATCCCAGCCTTCCCCCTCGTCCAGGTCGGCGCGGGCCTCGCGGGCCAGCTCGCGGTTGTCGCGGATCTCGCGGGCGATCGACGCGGCGAGCCAGGATTCGCCGGGAGTGTGGCCCTGTCCGGCGTAGGTCCAGTGGGCGAGGACCAGCGTGGAACCCTCCGAGTCGTCGAGGTCTTCGGGGAGCCCGCGTTCACGGCGTTCCTGGCGGGCGCGGAAGTCGGCGCGGACCTGGCGGCGTTCGCCGAGGGTGGTGGAGTACGCCCGCGACTTCGTCATGAAGTGCCCGCGGAAGCCGAGCATGTGGGCCCAGCGCCACAGCTTCCGGTCCGGGTAGGCGTCGTCCAGGTCGCGGCAGGCTTCGATCAGGCTGCGGGTGTGCGCGGGCAGCGACAGCTTGTCGAGTTCGGCCAGTTCCCCGATCCGGCGGTTGACGGTCTCGGTGGCCTCAGCGGCCTTGGTGGCGTACTTGGCGACGTAGGAGGCGACCGCCTGGTCGGTCAGCTCGACCCCTTCCATGCCGCCGATGGCCTGGACGTCGATCTGCGAGCCCCACCGCAGCACTCGGGCGGGGACGTTGCCGGATGCGGGGAGCGGGACGGCGACGCGGGCGGCGGCTGCCTTGATGGAGTCGTCGAGGAGGGCGACCGTGGCCCATGCCGGCGGAGGGGCGTCGGGGCCGTCGGGACCGTCGAGGCGGACGACCGCGTGGAAGTGTACGGCGCCGCGCTTCTGGAATTCGGCGACCTTGCCGAAGGAGACCCGGCACACCTCTTTCAAGGCGGTTTGGGTCAGGCCCGCGCGGGCGGCGACCTCGCGACGGAGGTAGATGGTGAAGCGGCGCCACAGGTCCCCGGCGTGGTTGTTCCACAGCACGGCCCCGGCGTAGTCGTACCGGCTCGGGTCGAGGGCTGTGCCGAGTGCGGGATCGTCCTCCGCGTGGGAGCTCCCGCAGCGGCAGCAGCCCTTGGAGGGGCGGTTGTGGACCGGCCCGAACGACGGGGCGGTGAGGGTGGCGAAGACGCCCGGGTGCTGGCGGATCTCGCCGGAGATGCCCATACGCGAGTCGCCCGTGATCCCGGCACGGATCAGGTGGTACACGTCGCCCGCGTACGTCCAGGCACAGGAGGGGCAGCGGGAGGCCCGCCGGTTGCCGCAGGCGACCCGGAGCATCCCGCCCGGCTCGTTCTCCGTGCTGTACGAGTACAGGACATCGTGGGTCTTGGCATCACGGGTCACGGTCTGGCCGGTCAGGCGGATCGGGTGGGAGCAGCCGCCGGTACGGCGCACCTGTTCCTGCCAGCGGTCGAAGCCGGGCGCGTTGGCCACCCGAAGCAGGTCGGCGAGGGTGATGGGATCGGTGCCCAGGGAGGCCGCAGCACCGGCCACGGCCTCGGCGGCAACGGGGAAGTCCGTCACGCGCTCACCGCCACGGAGGGGCACGTCGAGGCGAGCAGGGCCCGCACGCGGTTTAGCTGGAAGGCGTGCCGGGACTGGGCGACCGGGCTGACGGGGCCGGGCGCCTCGTCGTACTCGATCAGACCGGAGCCCGTGCAGACACCGCAGAACGGGGAGGCCGACGTGTCCTCAGCCCAGCCCGTGCCCGCGCAGGTGTCGCAGTCCGCCCACACGCTCTTGGTCAGGAAGTACACGCACTCGGCCGGGTCGGTGCAGCGCATCTCCGCACACGCAGGACAGCCACGAAAAGCGCTGGCCTTGAAGACGATCTCGTCGTGCGTAGTGGTCGACGTCGCAGGCATCATGGAGGCTCCCTCAGTTGGGAAGCCGGGGCGGCGAATCTGCTTGGCGGTAGGAGCGCCGCCCCGGTGCGATCAACTGGCTTGAGCCAGTTGCTGGCTTAAGCCAGTAATGCACGAGTTGCTGCACGCGTCAAGACTCTGGCTTAAGCCAGTTGCTATGCTCGGGTGCATGACGACGTCCGGAGCCCCGCAGCAGCCAGCCAGTAGGCGCATTGCGGAGGCTCTACGAACCGCGATCGAACGAGGAGAGCTGGCACCCGGGGACAAGCTGCCCTCCGAGCGAGCCCTTGCCGAACTTCACGGGGCCGCGCGCAACACCGCCCGTGAAGCGGTCCGGATTCTTGCCGAACAGGGGCTCGTGACAGCCCGCCACGGACGTGGCGTCTTTGTGCGAGAACCACAGCGGCTGTTCAGGTTCGGCAGCGATCGCTACTCACTCAAGAATCGCGAGACCGGCCTTACCCCCTTCCGTCTGGAAGCGAAGCGGCAAGGGAAGGTGGCCCGGATCGAGGTTCCGAGCATCGAGCGTGAGGTTCCACCACGCGATGTGGCGGAGCGTCTGAATGTGCCGGCCGACGAGCCGAGCGTCGTTCATCGAGAAAACCACTACTTCGCTGACGACGAGCCCGTGCAGATCGTCTCGACCTACCTCCGTTGGGACGAGGCCCAGGGAACGCTCCTGCTGCAAGCCAAGACCGGCAAGGACGGGATCTACGGGCGCCTTGAGGAACTGGGGCACGTGATGACTCGCGTGCGCGATGAGATCAGCGCTCGTATGCCGACTCCTGAAGAGGCTGCGACCCTCGATCTCCTCCCCGGGGTGCCTGTGCTCGAAGTTCTGCACACCAGCTTGGATCAGCAGGGCGTGCCGTTCGAGGTCTCCAGGTACGTGCACCGCGCTGACCAGACCGGCTTGCTCTATGAACTGCCCGTGGGATGAGTAGGAGTCCGCAGTGACCGATCTCGTTGTTCGCCCCTTCGAGGACGGCGATATCGCCGGGGCCTCAGCGGCACTCGTCGAGGTACACGCCACTGACGGCTATCCCGTTGAAGGGGTTGAAGACCCGAAAGCGTGGCTTACCTCTGACGACGTGTTGGCGGCATGGGTCGCGGTCGACGAGGGGAGGGTGGTAGGGCACATCTCCGTCATGCAGCCGCATGGGGAAGACGCCGTAGTTCTCTGGCAGGAACAGAGTGGTGATCCTCAAGAAGGCATCGCGGTGTTGGCGCGGTTGTTCGTCGTACGAGAGGCTCGGAGGAAGGCCGCTGGCGAGCGCTTGATGCGAGCCGCTATGGACTACGGACAGCGCCAGGAGCGGCGTCTAGTGCTCGATGTCATGACGAAGGATGTCGCTGCCATGCGCCTCTACGAACGCTTGGGCTGGCGCAGGATCGGCGAAGCCGTCCATCAATACGGCGACGGGCAGTCCATCAACGCTGTTTGCTACGTCTCTCCCGACCCTGAGCGACGCTAGACCGTTACAGGTTTCTCTACCTCATCAAGCACCCGGCTGCGCTCCGCTCCGCCGGGCGGGCTTTCCGGCTCCGCTGGGGCTGCCGCTCCTGCCTTCGGCCCGCTCCGCCCCGCTGCGCCGACGCCCGCCCACAGTGGATAGGCCCGGAGGTCATGAGTCGAGCACCCGACACGTTTACGGCCCACGGTCACAGACGATGCCTCCGGCGGGGGATCGGCCGGCACCGGGTGGGAGGGGGCTCCGTTCCCGGCCGCAGGCCCGTGCGTGGTGAGCGTGGGGGGCTCCCATCCCGTCCACCATCGACCCAGGCAGAGCCGAGCAGACGCGGCCCATGGCGTCCAGGTCGTTCGTACAGTGGCGCGCTCCACCTGGACGCCATGAACCACGCCCGCTCCACAGACGTGTGGGTCGACGGCGGACGGGATGGGAGCAGGGAAGGGTGGTGAGTTGAGGTGGGAGGAGTAGCGTCGACGTATGACCCTTCAAGGGCGAGCAGACAAGAGGCTCACAGCGATGCAACGAGCCACTGTCGCCGATCAGCACGCGAACTACTGCAAGGCCCAGTCCGCCGATCACCTAGCCGCCGCAGAAATCGGCAACTTCGACTTCCATTCACGCATGAGCGTCGTGTTCCTCGGCATGGCCGAGGTGCATCAGTCCGCCGCCAACAAGCAGCGCCACGCCGCAACCATCCTCTAAGCCACCCCACCATCGTGTCTGTCAAGAGCGCCTGCCTCGTCTGACATCACCGGCTGACACCAACAAGGGCGTACGGCGCCGATCAACGCCGAACCTCAGCGGCAACCGAACCAGGGTTCAGCGAGCGTTCCTCACGGTCGAGAGACCACCTCGATCGACCTGATAAGGATGAGGCCACAGGTTCAAATCCTGTTAGCCCCACATCATGAGGACCCTCAAGTGGAAACACTTGGGGGTCTTCTGCTGTGCCATGACGTGCGCGTCATGCGTGCGCGTCATGCGTGCGCGTCATGTACGTCCCCGAACCCGGGCATGCCGAAAGGGCCCTCTCAGCCGAAAGTGATGGCTGGGGCCTGGTCTGTCGCTCTGCGGTTTCTCCGCGCTTGTTCTGCGCTTGTTCTGCGGTTGACCGCGCTGTCCTGCTGTCCTGCGTCTTGCTGCCTTGTGGGGCCTGCGGTCCATGGAGGCGGCTTATGAGGGCGCTGCCCTGTGTTTGGCCGCGTACTTGTGCCGCGTATCTGTTGTGCCAGATACCTGTCGTGCTGAGTACCTGTCGTGCTGGGTATCTGTTGTGCCGCGTACGAGACGCTGTCTCGCTGGACGTGGTCCGGTCCGTGGCCACGCTGAGGCTCGTACGCCCTGGCGTCTGCCGCGTCTGCCGCGTCGGCCCGTCGCGGTCCGTAGGTCCTCGTGCGCCGTGTTGTTCCTTGTGCGCACTACTGACTGGCTACGGCTTACTGCGCTAGCTATGGCTCACTGCGCTTGCCGCGCTTACTGTCCACGGCCTTACTGGGGTCCTGCTTTTCCTGCTGCGTTCTTGCTGTTGTGCTGCTGTGTTGCTGCTGTTCCAGCGTGGTGTCCTGCTCGTCGAGCCGGACGGACGGAGGGTCCTGCTTCGACTACGGCTCCGCGGTGAGTGCTTCGCTCGCCAGTTCCGTGTCGCTGTCCGACTGCTCGGTGTCGGCCGGCGGACGGTGGCGGCAGCTGGGGGAGGAACCATGGGCCTCGGCACGGATGCGCTGCTTCATCGTCGGTGGCAGGGACCTCTTGAAGGTCCAGAAGGGAACGGCCGACGTGGCGGCGGGGGCGCTCACCGCCGTGCTGCGGGCCTCCTCCGTCTGCTGTACGGGAGTGGCCGCGGTGGCCGGGGCGACGAGTCCGAGCGCCGAGAAGAGTGCGATGAAGGCAGAGATGACGATGGTCCACAGCGTCATGACCCGGTTCTTGGTCATGGCCCCTCACTTTCAGGTTGGGCGATTTGCGTACTTTCCTCATGATGTGTATGCGGCGCTTGGAGTGTTGGACCGACGCTCGTGGCGCGTCGATCTTCAGATGAACACCACTCGGATGGGCGCAAGAGGCCCGATATCTCATCGATAGAGGCGAATTTCATACTCTGAGGAGAAGTGGGCGTGATCTGTGGACTGAGATCGTCCGGTTCTACTGCTGTGCTCCGGGCGGGAGTTGGGTTGGATGCAGGTCACCGATCGGTCTCGGTCGGTGTGTATAGTCGGGCGCCAGAGGTCCCCTACGTCAACGAAAGACGAGGTCGCGCGGTGAAGAAGCTTCTCCTGGTCGCACTGGCCGCCATCGGCGGGCTCCTCGTGTACCGCCAGATCCAGGCGGATCGCGCCGAGCAGGATCTGTGGACGGAGGCGACTGACTCCGTGCCCACGGGTTCGTGAGTATCGACAACAGTCTCTTCGCAGGCCCCGGTCGCATCAGCGGCCGGGGCTTTGTGCTGCCGGGCTCCGGTTGTCTCGCCTCGCGGACTGCGCGGGGAGGCGGTATTCACGTATGCGACGTCACTTCTCGCGGCAGCCAATGAGTGGCGGGATTCCGGCGCACGGCGGACAGTGAGCGGGCCGGAGCGGCAGGATGACCCTTCATGGGGAGACTCATGAGGCGGCAGGTGGAGGGATGGCGCGGCCGAGGGCTGTGGGCGGTGGCTGCCGGGGCCGGGCTGTGCGCGGTGCTCGCGTTGTCCGGGGCGGCGGTGGCGGCCGAAGACTCCGATCCGTACGTCTATGCCGAGGACGCCCAGAAGGTGAGCGGGGCGCCGAACAGCACTGATGCGCCGCTGCTCAGGACGGGCGAGCCGTACCGGAGTTCGCTCGGGGCCGGGTCGGACGGTGCCGCGTACTACGGCGTCGAGCTGGACGGCGCCGCCAACGCGTACGTCTCGGCGGTTGCCGTGCCGCCGCTCGGGACCGGGGTGAAGGTGGCGTACTCGGACGGCTTCACCGTGACGCTTCAGGATCGCAAGGGCAACCGCTGCGACTCCGAGCGCGCGACGTTCCGCTCCGGTGCCTATCCGCGTCCCGTCGCGGCCGCCGCCGCGCGCCTTGTACGGCCGGGAGGGCTGCGGTGCCAGGCGGCAGGGACGTACTACGTGGTCGTGGAGCGGAAGGCGGACGCCGAGTCGACGCAGGAGGCCTGGGGGCTCGAACTGAAAGTGGCCACCGAGCCGGGGCTGGTCTCCGCGACGCCCACGGAGGGGCCGAAGGCCTGGCCGTCGGCCTCGGTGCGGCCGCCGTCGGGGAAGGCCGCGCGGCGCACGGGCGGGACCGGCTTCAACGATGCGGAGGCGCTGCCTACCGGGGTGTGGAAGGACGGCATCCGGCCCGGCGAGAGTCACTTCTACCGGATTCCGGTGGACTGGGGGCAGCAGCTCTTCGTCGACGCCGAGCTGGGCAGTTCGGCGGGGGACACCTCACGCCGGGGCTTCGTGACGGGCGCGCTCGACATGGAGCTGTACAACCCGGCGCGAGCGTCGGTGGCGGCGAAGGAGACGTCGTACGCGGGCGATCCGACCTCGGCCACGTTCGATCCGTTGCCGCCCGTGGCGTACGAGAACCGCTATCTGATGCGCGGTGATCAGGCGGCGATGCGTCTGGCCGGCTGGTACTACCTCAAGGTCACCCTCAATCCGGCGATGGCGGGGAAGTTCGGGGAGAAGGAGTCGGGGCTGACGCTGCGGGTGACCGTCGACGGTGAGGCACGGCAGGCGCCCGACTATGTGAGGGATCCCGCCGAGTTCCAGGTGACGGCCGCGGACCGGGAGGCCGCGGAGCGGGGAGAGGGCGGTGCCGTCTGGGGGGACTCGGGTTCGGCCGGCGGTGATGCCGGGGGAGGGCGCGGTGACGAGTCCGGCAGCGCGGGGTCTGGAGGGGCTTCCCCGGGCGGCGGGGCTGCTGCTCCGGGTTCGTCTTCTGCCTCTCCCGCTTCCGCCTCCTCGTCCTCCTCGGCGGAGAGCGGCGGGATGATGCTGCTGGGGGTGAGCGGGGTCGGCACGGGGACCGCGTTGGTGCTGTGGCTCGGGGTGTGGCGAGTGGTGGCTGTGCGGCGGGTCAGGGGACGGATGCGGGCTGAGCGCGTGGGGGGCTGAGCGAGCGTGCCGGACTGAGGGAGCGGCCAGAGTTGGGTGGGCGTGCGGACTGAGCTGTGAGCCTGGTCGGCCTTCCCCAGGTCTTGCCCCGGTCTTGCCCAGGTTTTCCCTTCGGCCTTCGCCCGGCCCTCTCCCGGCCCTCTCCCGGCCCTCTCACAACCTTCCTCAGGTCTTCCTCACGTCTTCGTCAGGCCTGACGAAAGCTTTCCGCAGGCTTTCTCTCCGTCTTCTTCGTCAGGTCTGGGTCAGGGCCCAGATGCCCACGGCGAAGCAGAGCGCGGCGATGAACAGGACCGGGATCGTCACTTTGCGGGGTGGTCCCGGCTGGTGTTCGGAGACTGCCCGGCTCCGACCTGGAACCTCTCGGCTGCGAGCGGTGTACAGAGAGTGACGGTCTTGTTGATACGGGACGACGGTGGTCACCGCGTGAGCCGGGTGAGGGGACGGGGAGAGGGAATGGGCGGTCGGGATGTGAGGGGTGTGGGGCAGGCGCCGCGGTACGTGCACCGGTTGCACCGGTTGCACCGGTTGCGTCGGTTGCACGGGTTCAGCAGGTGCTGGCCCCGCGGGCGTTGGGTCGGCAGGCGTTGGCTCCGCAGGTGTGGGCTCAACAGCGGCGGACTCCGCGGCGGACGGTGTCATGGCGGAGAGAGGTACGGCGGAGGGAGGTACGGCAGAGGGCGGTACGGCGGTTGGCTCCGCAGCCGTTGGCATCGCGGGTGTCGGCTGGTGCCGGGGCGGCTCGGGAAGCGGGGCTGGCGCGGCGGGACGGGCCGACGGCATCGGCGGCACCGATGGTGGGGGCGGGATCTGCTCGTCGAGGGGCGTCGGCGATGGGGACGGGCTCTGCTCGTCGAGAGGGGCCGGGGGCGGGAGATGGAAGCTGCCCGTCTCGGACATGGAGGGGACGGACGGTTCCGGCGTCGGATCCGGTATCTGGTCCGAGGCCGGCTCTGGTGCTGGTGCTGGTGCTGGTTCTGGTGCCTGCTTCGGTCCTTGCCCCGAGAAGGGCTCCGATTCGGGTTCCGGGCCGAGGCCGAGCCCGCGGCTGTAACCGTGGCCGGATTCCAGGTCAGGGCTGGGGTCGAGCTCGGCCCCGGCCCCGGCCTTGGCCCCAGTCCCCGCCCCGGCCCCAGACCCGTCCTCAGGCGCAGAGTCGGACGGCGTGGAATCGGTGGGCGAGGGCAGGACCGGAGTTGTCGTGGTCGCTTGCAGAGGGCGGCCTCTGCGGCCCCGGACGGCGGGACCGTTCGGGCCGAACCCCGGTGGGAGCGGCCCGAGTTGGTCGAATACCTCGATCAGCTCGTCGTCGGGGCTCGGGTCCTGCAGCAGCTCGGCGGCGGAGAGAAGGGCCTTGCGCGCCCCGGTGGCGGTACGGAAGCGGGCATCGGGGTCCGGCTGCAGCAATCCGGCGAGGACGCCCCACAGCGGACCGGGGACGCCCACCGGGGCCCCGGGCGTGCCGTGCTCGGCGAAGTGCTCGATCAGGGCCTGGGCGTCCGGCTTGGCGCCTTCGAGGAGATAGAGCGCGACGAGACCGGCGGCGAAGAGGTCCGCGGGAAAGTCCGGGTCGGCGCCCATCGCCTGCTCGGGCGCGAAGTAACCGGGCGTTCCCACCACGTAGTTGGCTTCCGTGAGGCGTGGCTCGCCCTTGCGCATCGCGATGCCGAAGTCGGAGACGCGCAGATGCGGCAGACCGGTGCCCGTGGCCTCGAGCAGGATGTTGGCGGGCTTGATGTCGCGGTGCACCACACCCTCGGCGTGCACGGCGGCGAGCCCGGAAAGGAGCTGGTCGAGGAGAACGCAGACGAACTGCGGTGGCAGGGGGCCGTAGTCGCCGATCAGATGCGCCAGCGAGCCGCCCGCGACCAGGTCCATGGTGAACAGGACCTTGTCGTCGTCCGCGGCCCAGCTCGCGGGGGCCAGGACGTGCGGATGATCGATGCGCAGCGCCTGCTCGCGCACGAACCGCAGCAGTGTGTGGGCGTCGCTCTGCTGCAGGACCTTGGCCGCCACATAGCGGCGGCGCCGGTGGTCCCAGGCCCGCCATACCGCGCCCACTCCCCCGCGGCCGATCGGATCGGCCAGTTCGTACCGGCCGGCGAAGACCTCACCCATGGTCGTGCGTCGCTCCCCTCCCGGGTCCGCGATGCGGAAAGCCCCCTCGGCCGTCCCGCAAGGACCTCCGGTCCGCCCCGTGACCGCCGCCGACGGTGGTCACGGAGCTGGATCCAGCGCTGCGCCCGGTCGGGATCAGCTCTGGTGCGCCTGGTAGTGGGCGACCGCGTCGGAGGTGCGCCCGGCGCCGTACACCCGGAGGAACTCTGCCAGTTCCGGGTGGGTGGGGGCGAGGGAGTCGGCAGCCTCGATGATGTCGCCGGCCGCCGAGACGGACCGCAGCAGCGACTGGATCTCACGCACCACGCGCTTCACGGTCGGTGCGCCCGAACCGGACGCCGTCTGTCCGGTGGTGTTGGTGAGCACCGAGCCGCCCTGCGACTTCTTGATCTCGTCCATGCGCTCGGTGGCCTCGGCGGCGCTGACGCTGCCGTCGGCGACCTGACCCGCCAGGTCCTGCAGAAGCTGCACGCGCTGCACCACGGCGGGATTTCCGATCTTGGCTCGCTGACCGCTCATCAGCTGGGACAGCATGGGCGCGGACAGTCCGAGGACGCCCGCCAGACGGGCCTGGTTGAGGCCGAGATCCTCGATCAGCCTACGGAAGAGCGCCCCCAGCGGCTCTCCGTACCAGCTCCGCTGGAGCTCCCGGGCTCTTGCGGTAGCTTCCTGCTGTGCGGCGTCCATTGCGTCTCCCCATCGCTTCCCCAAGTACGGTGCTTCGCTGCCGCTAAGCACGTGGGGCATCTTACGGAGAGTGGTCGCCTGCCGGGACCCCCAATCCTTTTGCAGGATCCGGGGGGTGACCCGGTACTCTGGTCTGCGGTGCTCGCCCAGGGTGTGAATCCTGCGGTGGGACGCATCGTTTTCGGGGCCTTAGCTCAGTTGGTAGAGCGCTGTCTTTGCATGGCAGATGTCAGGGGTTCGACTCCCCTAGGCTCCACAGCCCGAAGCCCCTCCCGCCAGGTTCTGTCCTGGCCGGAGGGGCTTTGTCGTGCGTCGATATGCGCTGCACGGTGGTGCGCAGAGGTCAGCGGTGGTCCTCCGGGTCTGCCTCCGCCTCGGCCTGCTTGGCCTGGACCTCCGGGTCGAGGACGGCCTGGCCGGTGCCGTCGACGGAGGTCAGCGGGGTGGTGTCGGGCACCTCGGTCGCGGCAGGGGGTTCGACCAGCCAGTCCGGGTTGGCCTGCTTGTCCCACCACTTCCATGCGACGTACGCGCCACCCGCCACAATGCCGAGCACGGCAAGACCCTTGGCGAGACGGCCGGCGCGGGCGCGGCGCTCGTGCTTGCGGGCGAGCTTCTGGATCTCCTTCGGGGAGACCTGCCCGCGGAGTGCGGCGAGTGCGGCGACGCTGCGGGCCGTCGCCTCCTCGCGGACCGGCTGGGCCGCCGCCACGGCCTGCTCGATGCGCGGCTTCGAGTACTCGGCGGCCTGCCGGGCGGCATGGCGGGTACGGACCGCTGCCTCATGGGCGGCGTGGTCGACCTTCGGCGGAACGTGGGTGCGGGCCTGCTCAAGTCGCGGAGCGAGGTGAGCGCCGTACTGGGCGCGGGCCTGCTGGGCGGCCTGCGCGACCTTGGGGCCGAGGACGACGCGCGCTTCGTGCGCATACTGCGTCGCACGGTCCTTGGCCGTCTCGGCGTAGGGCGCCACCACTTCCGCGGCGTGCAGCACGCTGTCCTTCGCCGAGCCGCTCGCGGCGCGCACGCTGTCGATGCGGGTCACGGGATCCTCCTCCTCGGTGGCGTACAGGTGTTTCACCTTTCCACCCTTTTGCGGATCATGCCTGCCGGAAGCGTCAATGCGGTGGTAAGGCTTGATTGGACTCAATAAGGAGCGGTAAGGGGCTTGGCGACGACAATGCCACGGATCGTGGCGCGGGGCGCCTCCTAGGTGTCGAGTAGACCGGTTTTGGGTCGCTCAAACCTCCGGCCCGCATCTGAGCCGTGCGAGGATCGGGAGGGCACAGAAGTCAACGGAAGGCAGATCGTGGCCGAGCAGCTGTACGCCACTCTCAAGACCAACCAGGGCGACATCGAGGTCAGGCTCCTGCCGAACCACGCGCCCAAGACGGTCAAGAACTTCGTGGAGCTCGCCAAGGGCGAGCGTGAGTGGACCAACCCGGAGACCGGTGAGAAGTCCACGGCCCCGCTCTACGACGGCACGATCTTCCACCGGGTGATCAGCGGCTTCATGATCCAGGGCGGCGACCCGCTGGGCAACGGCACGGGCGGCCCCGGCTACCAGTTCGAGGACGAGTTCCACCCCGACCTGGCCTTCACCAAGCCGTACCTGCTGGCCATGGCCAATGCGGGCCCGGGGACGAACGGGTCGCAGTTCTTCATCACCGTCTCGCCGACCGCCTGGCTGACCCGCAAGCACACGATCTTCGGCGAGGTCGTCGACGAGGCGGGCCAGAAGGTCGTCGACGCCATCGCGGCCGCCCAGACGAACCCGCGCACCGACCGCCCGGTCAACGACGTGGTCATCGAGTCGGTCGTCGTCGAGACCCGCTGACGCGCCCCGCCTGACGCGGCCCGCCGGCCGCAGGGAACCAATTCGCCCCGCTCGTCCGTAAGGATGGCGGGGCGCCGCGTTGCCCGCGCGGCGCCCGTATACGCGTACGAGACCGCTCCATCCGAGGGGACGACCGTCATGGACCAGGCGCCCGGCAGCCCGCAGGAACCGCAGGATGCCCAGGGCCTGCCCGGCTGCTATCGGCACCCCGACCGGCCCACCGGAATCCGTTGCACGCGCTGCGAGCGGCCGATCTGCCCGGAGTGCATGGTCAGTGCGTCGGTCGGGTTCCAGTGCCCGGAGTGTGTGCGCAGCGGTTCGGGCACGGGGCACGCGCCCACGGCCAATCAGCCGCGGACCGTCGCCGGGGGCACCGTCTCCGCCGATCCGCGGCTGGTCACGAAGGTGCTGGTCGGGATCTGTCTGGCGGCGTTCCTGGTGCAGATGGCGGGGACGGCCGGGGACCGGTTCACCGACCGGTTCGACATGCTCGGCCTGGCCTGGGTGCCTGCGCTGGGCGGACCGCAAGGGGTCGCCGAGGGCCAGTGGTACCGGCTGCTGACCGCGATGTTCCTGCACGGCAGCTACATCCACATCGCTTTCAACCTGCTCAGCCTGTGGTGGATCGGCGGACCGCTGGAGGCGGCGCTCGGCCGCGTCCGCTACCTGACGCTCTACGTCGTCTCCGGCCTTGCGGGCAGCGCCCTCAGTTACCTGCTCGCCGCGCCCAACCAGCCGTCGCTCGGAGCCTCCGGCGCCATCTTCGGGCTCTTCGGCGCGACTGCCGTCCTGATGCGCCGCCTCAACTACGATCTGCGGCCGGTCATCGCGCTGCTCGTGATCAACCTGATCTTCACGTTCAACCCGGCCTTCAACATCGCGTGGCAGGCCCACATCGGCGGCCTGGCGGCCGGGCTGGTCGTCGGGTACGCGATGATCCACGCTCCGCGCGAGCGTCGCGCGCTGGTGCAGTACGGGACCTGCGCGGTGGTGCTCCTCGCCGTGATCGTGACCGTCGTGGTCAGGACCGCTCAGCTCACTTGAGCCCACCTGTCCACCGATGGTGACCGAGGTTGTCCACAGCGCGTGGCGGATCTTGTGCATGCCGTGGGGAACAACTGTGCCCCTTGTCGCTGACCTGGGTTTTCCCAGGAAGGACAAGGGGCGAACAGATGGTCGAGCGTCACCGGGCCAGTCACACCGGCGTCAACATCCGGTGGGTTATCCACAGATCGTCTGACCTTTTCCCCACTGTGGAAAGTCCTGTGGATAACTCAGTGGATAGCTCGGGGCAGAGCTGGTGGAACGGCCCGGTCGTGGGCTACTTCCACTGGGTGGAGACACCGAAGCCGGCGGCGATGAAGCCGAAGCCCACGACGATGTTCCAGTTTCCGAGGGAGTCGATCGGCAGGGAGCCGTCGCTCACGTAGAAGACCACGATCCAGGCGAGCCCGATGAGGAACATCGCCAGCATCACCGGGGCCACCCAGCCGCGGTTGGTCAGCTTGATATTGGCTGCCTGCTTCGACGCCGGCGGGGGCGTGTAGTCGGCCTTCTTGCGGATACGTGACTTCGGCACGAGGGTCTCTCCTGTCGATGCGCTGCGTGGCCGCGCAGGGGACGTGGGCTGGCTCCGAGCAGCGTACAAGGGGAAGTTCAGAGGAATCCGAGCGCTCCCCCGGGCGTCCGTTAGCGTAGTGCTTCCGCGGCGTCGAAGGAGATAAGGGTACGTTGAGCAATTCTGCCGATCCCGGCAATGGTTCCGCCCGTGGCCGCTTCCGGCCCGTGCGGCTGCTCACTGTGGGCGTTTTCGCCCTCGCCGGACTCATCTTCTTCACCAGTTTCAATACGGCCAAGGGCACCAATATCCGTACGGATGCGTCCCTTTTGAAGCTCTCCGACCTCATTCAGGAGCGCAGCCACAAGAACAAGGAACTGGAAGAGACCAACAGCGGGGTCCGCGGCGACGTCGAGGCGCTGGCCGAGCGCGACGACGGGTCCACCAAGGCCGAGGACGAGAAGCTGGACGGCCTGGAGAAGGCCTCGGGGACGAAGAAGCTCAAAGGCGAGGCGGTTTCCGTCACGCTCGACGACGCCCCGCCGAACGCCACGGCCAAGCTCCCCGGCTACCCCGAGCCCCAGCCGAACGACCTGGTCATCCACCAGCAGGACCTCCAGGCCGTGGTGAACGCCCTGTGGCACGGCGGCGCCAAGGGCATCAAGGTCATGGACCAGCGCCTCATCTCCACCTCGGCCGTGCGCTGCGTCGGCAACACCCTGATCCTCCAGGGCCGCGTCTACTCGCCCCCGTACAAGATCACCGCGGTCGGCGACCCGGAGCAGCTCAAGCAGGCCGTCGCGGCCTCCCCGGAGATCCAGAACTACATGCTCTACGTGAACGCGTACGGGCTCGGCTG
Source organism: Streptomyces sp. cg35 (assembly GCF_050410835.1). Lineage (NCBI taxonomy): Bacteria > Bacillati > Actinomycetota > Actinomycetes > Kitasatosporales > Streptomycetaceae > Streptomyces > Streptomyces sp. cg35. The sequence continues at coordinate 4,488,523 of NZ_CP191268.1, read as the reverse complement.
GAAAGTCGAGGACGACGGAGCGGTGACTCTTCCCGGCTACTCGGGCACAGTGGATCTCCACTACGCGAAGCCGGTGCAGTAACACCCGAGCCGGGGGAGGCCGTCGGTGTCGGTGCGAGTCGTCGTCAGGACGTTGAGCGAGCTGTGCATCACCGTCGGCGCCGTGATCGTGCTGTTCGTCGCATATGTGCTGTTCTGGACCGGCGTGAAGGCCGACAGCGCGATGGACCGTCAGATCCACGACCTCCAGGACCAGTGGGCCAAGCGGCCCGTCGCCACCGCGTCGCCCGATCCCTCCGCGTCCGGCGCGACGGACTCCTCGCCGCCGAAGCCGGCCGCGTACAAGGACGGCAAGCCGTTCGCCCTGATGTACATCCCCCGGCTCGGTTTCACGTGGAACAAGCCCGTGCTCGAGGACACCGAGGTCGGCACCCTGAAGAAGGGACTCGGCCACTACACGGGCACCGCCCAGCTCGGGCAGAAGGGGAACTTCGCGGTCGCCGGGCACCGGCGCACGTACGGCGACCCGTTCAAGGACTTCCCGAAGCTGCGGCCGGGCGACGCGGTGGTGCTGACCGACGGGACGACCTGGTTCACGTACCGGATCGATACGAAGCCCTACAAGACGCTGCCCAGCGATGTCGCGGTCATCGACCCCGTGCCGCGCAAGTCCGGATACACGGAGCCGGGCCGCTATCTGACCCTCACCACGTGCGAGCCGGAGTGGGGCCACAGCCACCGGCTGATCGTCTGGGGACATCTCGATGCCACTCAGCCTGTGGAGGCCGGGAAACCGGAGGCGTTGCGCCGTTAGTCTGGTGCCGTACGGCGACGGCTGATGGCCGTGCGGCGATGGTGTTGAGGGAGCAGAGAAGGGGAGTCCGGCATGTACGGCTGGATCTGGCGGCACTTGCCGGGGAACGCGTGGCTGAGGGCGGCGATCTCGATCGTGCTGATCCTCGCCGTGGTCTACGTCCTCTTCCAGTACGTCTTCCCGTGGGCCGAGCCGTTGCTGCCCTTCAACGATGTGACGGTGGACGGCCAGTGAGCACGCGTGAGACCCGCAGGACCCGCATTCTCGTCGTCGACAACTACGACAGCTTCGTCTTCAACCTCGTGCAGTACCTGTACCAGCTGGGTGCCGAGTGCGAGGTGCTCCGCAACGACGAGGTGAGCACGGCGCACGCGCAGGACGGTTTCGACGGCGTGCTGCTCAGCCCGGGCCCGGGCGCCCCCGAACAGGCCGGTGTGTGCATCGAGATGGTGCGGCACTGCGCGGCGACCGGTGTGCCCGTGTTCGGTGTCTGTCTCGGCATGCAGTCCATGCAGGTCGCGTACGGCGGTGTGGTGGACCGGGCTCCGGAGCTGCTGCACGGCAAGACCTCGCTGGTCCTGCACGAGGGCAAGGGCGTCTTCGCCGGGCTGCCGAATCCGTTCACCGCGACCCGGTACCACTCGCTGGCCGCCGAGCCCGGCACCGTACCGGACGTGCTGGAGGTCACCGCGCGGACCGAGGACGGCATCGTCATGGGGCTGCGCCACCGTGAACTGCCGGTCGAGGGGGTCCAGTTCCATCCGGAGTCCGTCCTCACGGAGCACGGGCACCTGATGCTGGCGAACTGGCTCGCCGAGTGCGGGGACAAGGAGGCGGTCGGCCGGTCGGCCGGGCTCGCGCCGGTCGTGGGCAGGGCCTCGGCGTGACCGCGCTGCGTCCCGAGCAGGGCGGCGCCGGCGGGTTCGAGGAGGCCGTCAGGCGCCTCGACGACCCGCTGAACGACCCATTGCCGGGGCAGCATCCGTCGCCGTGGTTCCGGGCGGAGGGCGCGCAGCAGGAGGCGGAGCCGGAGCCCGAGCGGCCGCAGCCGGAGCCCGAGTGGTACGACCCCGAGGGGTACGCGCAGGACTGGTACGGCGGGGCTCCTGCCGCGCCGCAGCAGCCGGCGCGGGACGACGAGACCGTGGCGCTGCGCACCGCAGACACCCGGCGAATAGCCGAGCCGGAGCCGGAGCCGGAGCCCGGGCCCGAGTCGGAGCCGGCGTCCGAGACGCCCGTCGTGACCGGTGGCCGGGCCGCGCGCAGGAAGGCCGCCAAGAAGGGCGGCGGTGGCAGACGGCGGGCGTCAGACCCGCAGGAGACAGCCGCACGGTCCGCGCAGGACGACGACGGCAAGCCCCTCTCACGCGTCGAGGCCCGTCGGGCGGCGCGGGCGGCCAAGCCGACCGCCGGGGTGATCGCGAGCCGCGCGATCGGCGAGGTCTTCATCAGCATCGGCGTCCTGATGCTGCTGTTCGTGACCTACCAGCTGTGGTGGTCGAACGTCCGGGCCCACAACCTCGCGGGCAGCGCCCGTCACCACCTCGAGGACGACTGGGCGAACGGCAAGGGCAAGCCGGACTCGTTCGAGCCCGGACAGGGCTTCGCGATCCTCTACATTCCGAAGCTGGACGTCGTCGTGCCGATCGCCGAGGGCATCAGCAAGACGAAGGTGCTCGACAAGGGCATGGTCGGGCACTACGACAAGGACAGCATTCCGACCGCGATGCCCGACGCGAAGACGGGGAACTTCGCGCTCGCGGGGCACCGCAACACCCACGGCGAGCCGTTCCGCTACATCAACCGGCTCCAGCCCGGCGACCCGATCGTGGTCGAGACGCAGGACAAGTACTACGTGTACAAGATGTCGAGCATCCTGCCGCAGACGCCCCCGTCGAACACGGCGGTGATCAATCCGGTCCCCGCGGGCTCGGGGTTCACCAAGGCGGGCCGCTACATCACTCTGACGACCTGCACTCCGGAATTCACCAGTACGTATCGAATGATCGTCTGGGGCAAGATGGTCGAGGAGCGGCCGCGCAGCAAGGGCAAGCCGGACGCGCTCGTCGGCTAGCCGGGCAGCGGCATCGGGCACATCAGCACAAGGACGGGGCACACAGGCAGTGGCAGCGACGACCGACCACGAGGAAGAGGCCGACACGAAGGCCCCCTCGCCCCCGCCCCGTCGCGGCCGGATCGCGACGGCCGTCAGCGTCTTCGGTGAACTGCTCATCACCGGCGGCCTGCTGCTCGGCCTCTTCGTCGTCTACTCGCTGTGGTGGACGAACGTGGTCGCCGACCGCGCCGCGCACAAGCAGGGCGACAAGGTCCGCGACCACTGGGCCCAGGACACCGGGCCGGGGGCGCTGGACACCAAGGACGGCATCGGGTTCCTGCACGTGCCGGCGATGAGCAAGGGCGAGGTCCTGGTCGAGAAGGGCACCTCGTCCAAGGTCCTCAACGACGGTGTGGCCGGCTACTACACGGATCCCGTGAAGTCGGCGCTGCCCACCACCGGCAAGGAGGGCAACTTCTCGCTGGCCGCCCACCGGGACGGGCACGGCGCCAAGTTCCACAACATCGACAAGATCAAGAAGGGCGATCCGGTCGTCTACGAGACCAAGGACAAGTGGTACGTCTACAAGGTCTACGCCGTCCTTCCGGAGACCTCGAAGTACAACGTGGACGTCCTGGACCGGATCCCCAAGGAGTCGGGCAAGAAGAAGGCCGGCCACTACATCACGCTGACGACGTGCACGCCGGTCTACACGTCGCGCTACCGGTACGTGGTGTGGGGCGAGCTGGAGCGGGTCGAGAAGGTGGACAGCGACCGGACGCCGCCGAAGGAACTGCGGTAGCCCCGAGCTCGGCGCTCACGGCATGAATGAGCCCCGCCCCCTGTGAAGGGGACGGGGCTCATTCATGTGCTGGTGTGCCGGTGACCGACGGATCAGCCGTTGTCGCCGATGCCTCCGATGAAGCCGCCGTTGTCGCCGCCGCCGTTGTTCCCGCCGCCGACCGTGGTCAGGGTGACCGTGGTGGATGCCGGGTCGGAGGGGGTGTTGGCTGCCGGGTCCTGCTGCATGACCCGGGCGTTGTCGTCCTGAGGACCGCTGACCTGGATGTTGGTGAAGCCCGCGTCCTGCAGGGCCTTCTTGGCATCCTTCAGGGTCTGGCCCAGGACGCCCGGAACGGCCTTCTGCGCCGGGGCCTTGGCGACCTTCAGCTGGACCGTGGAGCCCGGGTCGGCCGTGGTGCCCGCGGTGAGGTTCTGGAAGAAGACCTTGCCGGCTTCGGCGTCGCCGTTCTCCTCCTCGGTGCAGCTGGCCTTCAGATCGCTCGCCTCGAGCTGCTGCGTCGCCTGCTCACAGGTGAGGTTCTTGCCGCTGGAGACGTCGGGGACCTTGGTGGTCGCCTTCTCCCTGGCGACGGTCAGGGTGATCTGAGTACCCTTTTCGACCTTCTTGCCGTCCTCCGGGTTCTGCTTGATGACCGTGCCGGCCTTGCGGTCGGACTCCGCGGACTCCTTGCTGATGTTGCTGAAGCCCTTGCTGCCCAGTTCGGAGACGGCCTCGTCGTAGGTCAGTCCGGTGACGCTCGGTACCGACACCTTCGGCGCCCCCGTCGACATACGGACGGTGATCGTGCCGTTCTTGTCGATCTTCCTGCCGCTCTTCGGGTCCTGCTCGCAGACGCGCTTGGCGGGCTGGTCCTCGCACGCCATGGGCTCGCCGCGGACGACCTTGAGGTCGACGTTCTCCGCCTTCTGCTGGGCGTCCGCGAACGTCTCGCCCACCAGGTTCGGCACGTCGGGTCCCTCGCTGCCGGCGCTGCCGCTGGAGATCCACTTCCCGATCAGGATCGCCCCGACCAGGACCAGGATGCCCGCGACCACCAGCAGGATCGTCGAGGTGCGGTTCTTGCCCTGCTTGCGGCGGTCGGGGCGGTCGTCGTAGCCGTAGCCGCCGTCGTCCGGATTGACCGGGGGCATCATCGACGTGGGCGCCGCGCCGCCGTTCTGCGGGCGCAGCATCGCCGTCTGCTGGTCGTCCGGGTGGCCGCCGTAGCCGACCGCGCCCATGGCGGCGGTGGCGGCGACGGGCTGACCGTCGAGGCAGGCCTCGATGTCGGCGCGCATCTCGTCGGCCGACTGGTAGCGGTAGTCCGGGTCCTTGGTGAGGGCCTTGAGGACGATCGCGTCCATCTCGGGCGTGATCTCGCCGTCGAAGACGCTCGGCGGCTGTGCCTCCTCGCGTACGTGCTGGTACGCGACCGCGACCGGGGAGTCGCCGACGAACGGCGGCCGGACGGTGAGGAGCTCGTAGAGCAGGCAGCCCGTCGAGTACAGGTCGGAGCGGGCGTCGACCTGCTCGCCCTTGGCCTGCTCGGGGGACAGGTACTGCGCGGTGCCGATGACCGCCGCGGTCTGCGTCATCGTCATGCCGGAGTCGCCCATCGCGCGGGCGATGCCGAAGTCCATGACCTTCACCTGGCCGGTGCGGGTCAGCATGACGTTGGCCGGCTTGATGTCGCGGTGGACGATGCCCGCCCGGTGCGAGTACTCCAGCGCCTGGAGGATGCCGATGGTCATCTCCATGGCGCGCTCGGGCAGCAGCTTGCGCCCGGAGTGCAGCAGCTCGCGCAGCGTCGAGCCGTCGACGTACTCCATCACGATGTACGGGATGGAGACCTGGTCGACGTAGTCCTCACCCGTGTCGTAGACCGCCACGATCGCGGGATGGTTGAGCGAGGCGGCCGACTGGGCCTCCCGGCGGAACCGGGCCTGGAACGACGGGTCGCGCGCGAGGTCCGCCCGCAGCGTCTTCACCGCCACGGTGCGGCCGAGCCGGGTGTCATGCGCGAGGTAGACCTCCGCCATGCCACCACGGCCGAGCACCTGGCCCAGCTCGTACCGGCCGCCGAGGCGACGCGGCTCTTCCATGGTTACCTACCAGCCCTCTCCGTCGGTCCCGACCGTCCCGTGCGGGGTCGGGCGGTGTGCTGTCCGGGCATACCGTACCCGGCCTGCCCGACGTGACCTGGCCGCCACCGGGAGCCGTGACAGGACCGGTATCGCCACGTGCGTCTATGTGAAGAATGGGTGACCGGGCTCACAAGGAGCGGTGAACCTCCTTGTGAGCCCGGTCTCCTACTTGCTGTTGATGACCGCTTCCATCACGCTCTTCGCGATCGGGGCGGCGAGACCACCACCGGAGATGTCCCCGCGGTCGGCGTCGCTGTCCTCCACGACGACGGCCACGGCGACCGGGGTTCCCGAGCCCGTCTTCGCGTAGGAGACGAACCAGGCGTACGGGGTGCCCTCGTTGTTCACACCGTTCTGGGCCGTACCGGTCTTGCCGCCGACCGTGACGTTCGGGATCTTCGCCTGGGTTCCGGTGCCGGTGTTGACGACCGTCTCCATCATCGACTGGAGCTTCTGCGCGTTGTCCGAGGAGAGCGGCTGGCTCATCTCCTTCGGCTCCGTCTTCTCGATCGTGTCGAGGTTCGGGGCCTTCAGCTCGTCGACCATGTACGGCTCCATGAGCTTGCCGTCGTTGGCGATCGCGGAGGCGACCATGGCCATCTGCAGCGGGGTCGCGGCGGTGTCGTACTGGCCGATGGAGGACAGGGCCACCTGCGAGTCGTTCATGCCGTCCTCGAACCGCGACGCGTTCGAGCGGACCGGGACGAACTGCTGCTCGTTGAAGCCGAACTTCTCGGACTCCTTGAGCATCTCCTCGTTGCCCATGTCCTGGCCGAGCTTGCCGAACACCGAGTTGCAGGAGACGCGCAGCGCCTCACGCAGGGGCACGTTCTCGCACTGGATGGCGCCCTCGTTCTTCAGCTCCGTCCGGGTGCCCTTCATGATGAACGGGACCGGGGAGTCGGTCTTCGCGTCGACGTCGGTGACCTTGCCGCTCTCCAGCGCCGCGGCGGCCGTGACCAGCTTGAAGGTGGAGCCCGGCGGATAGGTCTCGCGCAGCGCCCGGTTCAGGAGCGGCTTGTCCTTGTCCTTGTCCAGCTTGCTGAACGTCTCGCCGTCCTTGTTGGTGTTCCCTGCGAACGACGAAGGGTCGTACGAGGGCGTGGACGCGAGCGCGAGGATCTTGCCGGTGGACGGCTCGATGGCGGCGACGGCACCCTTGCCGCGGTTCTTCAGGCCGTCGTAGGCGGCCTTCTGGGCTGCGGCGTTGAGGGTGGTGACGACGTTGCCGCCCTCCTTCTTCTTGCCCGTGATCATGTCGAGCGTGTTGCGGAAGAAGAGCCGGTCGTCGTTGCCGGTGAGGATGCCGTCCTCGATGTTCTCGATCTGGCTCGCGCCGACGACCTGCGAGGCGTAGCCGGTGACGGGCGACCACATGGGCCCGTCCTTCCAGGTCCTCTTGTACTTCAGGTCGGTGCCGGTGGTCGCCTTGGACCCGGTGATCGACTTGCCGTCGACGATGATGTCGCCGCGCGGCGTGGAGTAGCGGGCGATGGCGACGCGGCGGTTCTCGTCGTCGGAGGAGAGCTGGTCGGCCTTGACGTACTGGAGCCAGTTGTCACGGATCAGCAGGGTCAGGATCAGCAGCCCGCAGAAGATCGCGATTCGGCGCAGGGGCTTGTTCACGGGCGGACCACCTGGGTCATCTCGGCGTCGGGGCTGGGCGTGGGGCTGGGCGCGGGCCGGCGCGCGGTGTCGCTGATCCGGATCAGGATGCCGATCAGCGCCCAGTTGGCGATGACGGAGGAACCGCCGTACGCGAGGAACGGCATGGTCATACCGGTCAGCGGGATGAGCCCCATGACACCGCCCGAGACGACGAAGACCTGCAGCGCGAAGGCGCCGGACAGGCCGACGGCGAGCAGCTTGCCGAACGGGTCGCGGGCGGCGAGGGCGGTGCGCACACCGCGCTCCACGATCAGCGCGTAGATCAGCAGCAGCGCCATCAGACCGGCCAGGCCCAGCTCCTCGCCGAACGTGGCGAGGATGAAGTCGGAGTTGGCGGCGAACCGGATCAGGTCGGAGTGGCCCTGGCCGAGACCGGTGCCGAGCGTGCCGCCGGAACCGAACGCCCACAGCGCCTGCATGGCCTGCTCGGAGTGGCCCGCGACGCCCTGCCGGCTGAGCAGGTACTCCTTCATCGGGTCGAGCCAGGCGTCGACGCGCTGCTGGATGTGCGGCTCGAAGCTCGCCACACCGACGGCGCCGACCGCGGACATCAGCAGACCGAAGACGATCCAGCTGGTCCGCTCGGTGGCGACGTACAGCATGATGACGAACATTCCGAAGAACAGCAGCGACGTACCGAGGTCGGTCTCGAAGACCAGGATGAGGATCGAGATCGCCCAGACGACGAGGATCGGCCCGAGGTCGCGGCCGCGCGGCAGGTACAGGCCCATGAAGCGGCGGCTGGCCAGGGCGAGCGCGTCACGCTTGACCATCAGGTAGCCGGCGAAGAAGACCGCGAGGACGATCTTCGCGAACTCACCGGGCTGGATGGAGAAGGAACCGACGTGGATCCAGATCTTGGCGCCGTAGAGGTTCACGCCGAGGCCCGGCACCAGCGGCAGCAGCAGCAGGACGATCGCGCCGAGCATCGAGATGTACGTGTAGCGCTGCAGGACGCGGTGGTCCTTGAGGAAGATCAGGACGGCGATGAACAGCGCGATGCCGATCGCCGTGTACATCAGCTGCTTGGGCGCGGCACTGCCCGCCTGGCCGATCGACTGCAGCAGCTTCGACTGGTCGAGCCGCCAGATGACGACCAGGCCCAGCCCGTTGAGCAGCGTGGCCAGCGGCAGCAGCAGCGGGTCCGCGTACGCCGCGAACTTCCGTACGACGATGTGGGCGACGCCGGCCAGCAGGCCGAGGCCGAGGCCGTAGCCGAGGATTCCGGCCGGCAGCTCGCCGTCGATGGCCAGGCCCACATTGGCGTAGGCGAACACGGGGATGACCACGGCGAACGCGAGCAGCGCCAGCTCGGTGTTGCGCCTGCTGGGCGCGCCGATGGCGCCGATGGTCGACGTATGGGTCGTGGAACTACTACTCATGGCGTGCTGAGGCCCCCAACGGCTTCTACTGCTGTGCGCACGCCTTGGCCAGCTGCTGCTCTTCCTCGGAGAGAGTGGGGCCAGGAGTGGGCGTGGGTGACGGTGACTTCGCCTTGCCGGACGGCGAGTTCGACGGGTTCGGTGTGGGCGTCTCCGCGCGGTACGACGTCTTCGTCGCGGTGCCGCCGGTGGTCGTGCCGCCGGCTTCGCCCTCGCCGGTCTTCGCGTTCTTCTCGTTCTCGGCCTTCTGCCGCTCGGCCTGCTTCTCGCATGCGGAGGCCTGCGCGGACAGCTCGTCGATCTTGTCCTGGGCGGCCGCCAGATCACCTTCGGCGATGGTCGCCTCGACCTGCTTCTGCTGGTACGGAGGCAGGTACTTGAGCTCGATCTCCGGGTGGTCCTTCTCGACCTTGGACAGGCTCACCCAGGCGAGATCCTGGTTGATGCCACGGTAGAGCGCCACGTTCTCGTTGTTCGTGCCGACGAAGTACTGGGTCTGCGTCCAGCGGTAGCCGCCGTACAGACCGCCGCCGATGACGGCGAGCGCCAGCACGATGTAGACCGATCTCTTGAACCACTTGCGGCCGCGGCGCGGCTTGACGAAGTCCTCGTCCGAGTACGCGCCGAAGCTCCCCTCGGGTGCGTAGCTCTCGGTGTCGCCGCTGCCGGGCGGGCCGAACTCGCCGCCGCCGCCACCGCCGTTGCCCTGTCCCGGCACCGGCCGGCCGAGGCTGGAGGCGCGGCCCGCGGGGGTCTCCATGGCGCCGCCGTCGTGCAGCTGGTGCTGGTTCTCGGCGACCGCGCCGACGATGACCGGGGCGTCGGAGATCTGACCGGCGAGGGTGTCCCCGCTGTCGATGTCCAGGACGTCCGCGACGATCACCGTCACGTTGTCGGGGCCGCCGCCGCGCAGCGCCAGCTGGATCAGGTCCTGGACCGTCTCCTGCGGGCCCTGGTAGCTGGCGAGGGTCTCCTCCATCGTCTGGTGCGAGACGACGCCGGACAGACCGTCGGAGCAGATCAGGTACCGGTCGCCGGCCCGGACCTCACGGATGGAGAGGTCGGGCTCGACGTGGTCACCGCTGCCGAGCGCGCGCATCAGGAGCGAGCGCTGCGGGTGCGTGGTGGCCTCTTCCTCGGTGATGCGGCCCTCGTCGACGAGGCGCTGCACCCAGGTGTGGTCCTGCGTGATCTGCGTCAGCACCCCGTCGCGCAGCAGGTACGCGCGGGAGTCGCCGACGTGCACGAGGCCGAGGCGCTGACCGGTCCACAGGAGGGCGGTGAGGGTGGTCCCCATGCCTTCGAGCTGGGGGTCCTCCTCGACCATCATGCGGAGCTGGTCGTTGGCCCGCTGCACGGCGGTGCCCAGGGAGGTCAGGATGTCCGAGCCCGGCACGTCGTCGTCGAGCGCGACGATGGTGGAGATCACCTCGGACGAGGCCACCTCACCCGCGGCCTGGCCCCCCATGCCGTCGGCGATCGCGAGCAGCCGGGGACCGGCGTAGCCGGAGTCCTCGTTGCCCTCGCGGATCATGCCTTTGTGCGATCCGGCGGCGAAACGCAGTGACAGACTCATGCGCACCTCGCCCGTCGGCTCCGGGTACATCCGCACGGTGCCCACCCTCCGGTCGGGAGCGCGCCGGTGTCCTGGTGGTGGACTGCCGCGTCGGCTCGCTCGCTCCGCTCGCTCATTGTCGTACTACTTCCGCAGCTCGATGACGGTCTTGCCGATGCGGATCGGTGCCCCCAGCGGGACCGGCGTCGGGGTCGTGAGGCGGGTCCGGTCGAGGTACGTGCCGTTGGTCGACCCGAGATCCTCGACGATCCACTGACCGTCCCGGTCCGGATAGATCCTGGCGTGCCGGCTGGACGCGTAGTCGTCGTCCAGCACGATCGTGCTGTCGTGCGCGCGGCCGAGCGTGATCGTCTGCCCCTGCAGCGCCACGGTGGTGCCTGTGAGGGTCCCCTCGGAGACGACCAGCTTGGAGGGGGCGCCACGGCGCTGCCGGCCGCCGCCCTGCTGCTGGCGCTGGGGCGGCGGCGTGGCGGCCGCCGCCTGCCGTGCGGTCTGCTGCGGGCGCGCGTTCTCGCGGCGCGCGCCGCGCTGCGTGACGCGCGTTCCGAACAGGTCGCTACGGATGACCTGGACGGCCACGATCACGAACAGCCACAGAACGGCCAGGAAACCCAGCCGCATGACCGTCAGGGTCAGCTCTGACATTGCCCCCGCTTCACCCTTCGGCTTGCCGATAAACGATGGTGGTTTGGCCCACGACGATCCGCGAGCCGTCGCGGAGCGTAGCGCGGGTGGTGTGCTGCCCGTCCACCACGATGCCGTTGGTGGATCCGAGATCCTGGATCGTCGAGGGCGTTCCGGTCCGGATCTCGCAGTGCCGGCGCGAGACGCCGGGGTCGTCAATCCGTACGTCCGCCTCGGTCGACCGGCCCAGCACGAGGGTCGGCCGGGAGATCTGGTGGCGGGTGCCGTTGATCTCGATCCAGTGACGGACGCGGGCGCCGGGCATCGGCCCTGCGCCGGGACGCTGCGCCGACGCCGCCGGGCCCTGCGCCGGAGCCGGGCGGCCGGGCGGCGCGGACGGCATCGGCGGGGCTGCCGCGGGCTGCTGCGGGTAGCCGTAGCCACCCGGCGCCTGGTTCGGCCGGGCCGAAGTGGGCCGCTCGGGCTGGGCCTGGCTGGAGGACGACGCGAGGGTGCGGCTGCGTACGCGGTACAGACCCGTGTCCAGGTCCTCCGCCTTCTCCAGGTGGACCTTGATGGGGCCCATGAAGGTGTAGCGCTGCTGCTTCGCGTAGTCGCGCACCATGCCGGACAGCTCGTCGCCGAGCTGGCCCGAGTAGGGGCTCAGGCGCTCGTGGTCCGGCGCGCTCAGCTCCACGATGAAGTCATTGGGGACGACGGTCCGCTCGCGGTTCCAGATCGTCGCGTTGTTGTCGCACTCGCGCTGCAGCGCGCCCGCGATCTCGACGGGCTGCACCTCGGACTTGAAGACCTTGGCGAAGGTGCCGTTGACCAGACCCTCGAGCCGTTGCTCGAACTTCTTCAGGACTCCCATGGGGCACCTCCTCCTTCGTAGCCGCCCTGCTTGCCGTTGTAGCCGTGCTCGCTCGTGCTGCCTTCTTGGTACTGCTTACTGATCGTATCCACGCGTCGGGAAATCGGCTGGTTCCCCCTGTCCGCCCGGTCGATGAGTGTCGACGCTCACAGCCCCTCTTATGAGGGATCGTAGAGGTGGCCTCAGGACAGTGTCCCGTACGCGGCTGTGGAGTGGTCGGGGTCCGGCCGAGCCGGGCGGAAGTGGCCGGGGTCCGCCGAGGTCCGCCGTGTCAGGTGCCCGCCAGGGCCTCGTGGAAACGGATGTGAATCCACCCTCCGCAGCGTGCTAATCTTCTGGATGTCGGAAGGCGCCCGGCCCGAAAGGGCGAAGGAGCCGGAGGACACACCCAATGCGCGGGTGGCGGAATAGGCAGACGCGCTGGATTCAGGTTCCAGTGCCCGCAAGGGCGTGGGGGTTCAACTCCCCCCTCGCGCACAGCTGAAAGCCCGTAGGTCTTCGGACCTGCGGGGCTTTTGCGTTGCCCGGACCCTGCCGACCCGTCGTGGGCGGGCGGCCGGACCACGAGCAGGGCGCCGCGGCCGGATGGTCCGCGACGCCCTGTGGGTTATGTCACCTTCACGCGGTGAAGCGCGCGGCGACCTCCTTGCCCTTCGTCTGGGCGGACTCCAGAGCCTTCGCGTGGGAGGCCTCGTAGAGCGGGACCAGCTCGGACATGGCCGGGTTGGTCGGGGCCATGGTCAGCTCCGGGACGATGAAGTCGAGGTCCAGGCCGAGGGTGTCGCGCAGGACGGCCTCCAGGTAGTTCTGCACGTACTCCATGCCCTCGCGCGGGGTGCCCGGCGCGTAGGAGCCGCCGCGGCTCGCGACGACCGTGACCGGGGTGCCCTGGGCGGACGGGGCCTCCACGCCGGCGGTGCGGCCGAACAGGATCACGTTGTCCAGCCAGGCCTTCAGCGTCGACGGGATCGCGAAGTTGTACATGGGGGCGCCTATCAGGACGGCGTCCGCCTGCTCCAGCTCCTCGATGAGCTGCACGCGCGTGGCGAAGGCGGCGGCCTGCTCGGGCGCGTGCGTGGCCGGATCGGTGAAGCCGGCGAGGTGGGTGTCGGCGGTGATGTGGGGCACCGGCTCCGCGCTGAGATCGCGGTAGACGACCGTGCCCTCGGGGTGCTGCTCCTGCCAGGCCTTGCGGAACGCGTCCGTGACGGTGCGCGAGGAGGAGGCGGGGCCGGAGAAGACGGAGGAGTCGAGGTGCAGCAGCGTGGCCATGGTGGTTCTCCCGAGGGGGGTCCGGGTGTAATTGAGTACGCAACTAGTAATAGCACAGGGACTTACTTTTCTTCACCCCCGTACGAGAACGCAGTACTCTGGAGCCATGGCGGGCAACGGGGAAGACACGAACGGGACGGGCGCGGGCGCCGATGTCACCCACGACCCTCAGGCGTGCACCAGGGTCGACATCGGGATGACGCGCGTCTTCGGGCTGCTGGGCAAGCGCTGGACCGGGCTGATCGTGGCCGTCCTGATGCCGGGGCCGGTGCACTTCGCGGACCTGCGCCGGGCCATCCCCGGGATCAGCGAACGCATGCTCTCCGACCGGCTCACCGAGCTGGGCGCGGCCGGGCTCGTCGTGCGCCAGGTCGACGAAGGGCCGCCGCTGCGTGTCTCGTACCGGCTCACGACGGCGGGTGCGGCGTTGCAGCCCTCGCTGGCGGAGCTCGGGACCTGGGCCGAGAAGTACCTGGGGGCCGAGGGCGGGACGTGTCCGGAGGAGTTCCGGACGTGAGCGGGGACAGGGCGGTCCCGCTGGTCGCCGGGTGCCTTGCGCCGGGGCCTGTGGGTGTGGGGGTTGTGCACAGGCGGCGGGTTTTCCACAGGCTCTGACGGGGTTTTCCGCGCGGCGGTACGGTCGTGACCGATCACGGAGATGTGGGCGTACGCGGTCCCGTACGGGACGGGGGAGGCGGTCGGCATGGACGGTTTCGACGATGCGGTGGTGACGGTGCCGCGGCAGGGCGGGGTCCGGGCGGCGCGGCGGTTGCCGGGGGTGGCCGGGTTCGCCGGACGGGCCGGTTCCGGGGCCGACGGCGCGCGGATGTCGCCGAAGGCGGCCGGCAAGGCGCTGCGGCAGCGGGTGCCGAGGGCCTCGCACGCCGACATCCGCCCTGGGACGGACCGGCCGGACGCGGTACGGGCCGTCGAGGAGTCCAACACCGGCCGGCTTCCCGAACTGACCGCGATACGTGTCGGGCGCATGGCCGCGACCCCCTTCGCCTTCCTGCGCGGATCCGCGGGCCTGATGGCGCACGACCTGGTCAGCACACCGCTGACCGGTATCGGCGCCCAGATCTGCGGCGACGCCCACGCCGCCAACTTCGGGCTGTACGGCGACGCCCGCGGCGGCCTCGTCATCGACCTGAACGACTTCGACGAGACCGTGCACGGGCCCTGGGAGTGGGACGTGAAGCGGCTCGCCGCCTCGCTCGTGCTCGCCGGGCGGGAGGCTGGGGCCGACGAGGACACCTGCCGGGAGGCGGCGCACGACGCGGCCGGGGCCTATCGGCGCACCATGCGGCTGCTGGCCAAGCTGCCCGCGCTCGACGCGTGGAACGCGATAGCGGACGAGGAGCTCGTCTCGCACACCGACGCCCACGACCTGCTCGGCACCCTGGAGCGGGTCTCCGAGAAGGCGCGGCACAACACCAGCGGGCGGTTCGCCGCCAGGTCCACGGAGGCCGTGGCGGACGGCGGGCGGCGGTTCGTGGACGCGCCGCCGGTGCTGCGCGGGGTACCCGACGGGGAGGCCGCTGCCGTCGCCGCGTCGCTGGGCGCCTATCTGGAGACCTTGTCGCCGGACCGGCTGCCGCTGCTCGGGCGGTACGCGATCCACGACGTGGCGTTCCGCGTCGTCGGCACCGGCAGCGTGGGCACGCGGTCGTACGTGGTGCTGCTGCTCGACCACCGGGGCGAGCCGCTCGTGCTGCAGGTGAAGGAGGCGCGGCCGTCCGTGCTCCTGCCGCATCTGTCCGCCGCCGGGTTCGAGCCGCCCGCCGTCGAGCACGAGGGGCGGCGCGTGGTGCTCGGGCAGAAGCGGATGCAGGTGGTCAGCGACATCCTGCTCGGCTGGACCACGGTCGACGGACGGCCCTTCCAGGTGCGGCAGTTCAGGAATCGCAAGGGCAGCGTCGACCCGGCCGCGCTCGCCGCCGACCAGGTCGACGACTACGCGCGGATGACGGGCGCGCTGCTCGCCCGCGCCCACGCGCACAGCGCCGACCCGCGGGTGATCGCCGGGTACTGCGGCAAGAACGAGGAGCTGGACGAGGCCGTGGCGTCCTTCGCGGTGGCGTACGCGGACCGGACCGAGGCGGATCACGGGGAGCTGGTGCGGGCTGTGCGGGAGGGCAGGGTCGCGGCCGAGGCGGGCGTGTGAGCCGGCGCTCGGGGCCGCCGGTGGGGGCGGAGCGCGTGCCCTAGGCTGGACGGGTGACGACCCCGGAGACCGATGTGGCAGACCAGCCGGAGGAGCAGCCTCGGGAGCGGCCCGAGGAGCGCCTCGAGCGGGCCGTGCGCGCTGCCGAGCAGGCGCTGATCGAGTTCGAGATCGCGGTGGAGACGTTCCGGGTCGAGGTGGAGAACTTCTCGCGGCTCCACCACCAGAAGCTCGGGCCGATGTACACGCGGCTCGACGAGCTGGAGGCGCTGATCGCGGAGGCGACGGCGTCGCGGACCGGTGATCCGGAGGACCGGCGCAAGGCCGACGAGGCACGGGCGCGGGTGATGCCGATGCCGGGCGTCGAGGAGCTGTTCCACGGCTGGATGGACGGGGACGGGCTGTTCCCGGAGGCCGCCGCGATGCTGACCGAGCAGTCGGTGCGGCCGCCGCAGCGGGTGCGGCCCAGCGACGAGGCCCGCAAGCTCTACCGCGAGCTGGTCCGCAAGGCCCACCCGGATCTGGCCCAGGACGAGGGGGAGCGGGGCCGCCGTGACGAGTTCATCGCGCGGGTGAACGCGGCGTACGGGCGCGGCGACGAGGCCCTGCTGCGTGAGCTGGCCGAGGAGTGGGCGGCGGGTCCTGTGCCGCCCGAGCGGCAGCCGACGGCGAGCGACGAGCTGTACGCGCGTCTGGAGTGGCTCGCGCAGCGCAAGGAACTGCTGACGGCGGTGGCGCAGGAGCTGGAGGAGAGCGCGATCGGCTCGATGCTGCGGATGGCGCCGGAGGACCCGGACGGCCTGCTCGACGAGATCGCCGAGCAGCTGCTCGCGCAGGTCGCCGAGCGGGAGGCCGAACTGGAGCGCCTGACCGCGTCGTGACCCGCGTCCTGACCGGGCCCGGGCGAGCCCTTTTCGCGTGCTGACCGTGCCTGACCGCGGGCCGGTCGTCGACGGGCCGCCGGGGTGCGGCGTGCGGTCGGGTAGCGTCGGGGGCATGGTTTTCGGTTCTGGTGTGCCCACGGTCGGTGTCGACGAGCTCAAGGCGGACGACTTCCTCCTCGACGTCCGTGAGGACGACGAGTGGCAGGCGGGTCACGCCGCGGGTGCGCTGCACATCCCGATGAGCGAATTCGTCGCCCGCTACGGCGAGTTGACCGAGGCGGCGCCGCAGGACGGCCGGGTCAACGTGCTCTGCCGGGTCGGCGGGCGCTCCGCACAGGTGACGCAGTACCTCGTCCAGCAGGGCGTCGACGCGGTCAACGTCGACGGCGGTATGCAGGCGTGGGAAGCGGCCGGCCGTCCCGTCGTGGACGACAACGGGCAGCCGGGCGCCGTGCTCTGATCCGCCTACCGCCTCCTGAACCGTCCGGCCCGTCCGGCCGTCCGATGCGCCTGGCCCGTCCGATGCGCCTGGCCCGTCTGGTCCGCCTGAACCGTCTGTGACGTCCGATCCATCTGTGACGTCCGATTCGGCCGGGCCGTCCGGGCCGTTAGGGCCGTTCTTGCGGTCAGGCCAGCGGGTGGGCCGCCAGGAGGTCGCCGAGTATCTCCTCGTGGGCGGCGGCCGGGCCGAGCGAGAGCTCCAGGTGCTTGGCCCAGGCGTGATAGCGGTGCAGCGGATAGTCCGTGTCCGCGCCGAACCCGCCGTGCAGGTGCTGGGCGGTCTGCACGATGCGCCGGACGCCGTCGGATGCCCAGGTCTTGGCGACCGCCACGTCACCGGCGACCGGTAGCCCGCCGGTCGCGCCGCTGCTCAGCCGCCAGGCGGCCTGCCAGAGGGTGGCCTCCATCGCGCGCAGGTCGATGTAGCGGTCGGCGGCCTGCACGGCGACCGCCTGGAACGTGGCGATCGGATACCCGAACTGCTCGCGCTTGCTCGCGTAGTCACCGGTCATCTTCAGGACGCCCTCGCCGAGGCCCAGCGCGAGTGCGCAGGTGCCGGTGGCGAGCAGATCGTGCAGCAGGGGCCAGGCCGTGGGGTCCTCGACGAGGTCGCGCGGTGCGAGGCGGACGCCGTCCAGGCGGATCTCGGCCAGGCGCTCGCCGGTCGTCGAGATCTGCTCGGCGAAGGTGCGGCCCGTCAGCTCCGTGTCCGGTCCCGGCAACAGCGCGAGCACGGTGGTGCCCTCGGGGGTGTGGGCGGGCACGAGGACCCGGTCCGCGTTCAGCGCCCAGGGGATCGCTGTCTGGACGCCGTCCAGGACCCAGCCACCGCCGGCCGCGTCGGGCTCGCGCCGCGCGCTGACCGCGAGGTCGGCGGGGTCGTGTCCGGTGCGGCCGGCCGAGGCGGCGGTCAGGACGAGCTCGCCGCGCCCCGCGCGGGGCAGGATCTCCTGCCTCAACTCCTCGCTGCCACAGGCCTGTACGGTCGCGACGGCCGCGCTGTGCTCGAGCAGGGGAACCCGGGCCAGGACTTTCGCCGACTCGCGCAGCACGAGGCACAGCGCGATGGCGTCCAGGCCCGCGCCGCCGTGCTCCGGCGCGATCAGCAGGCTCAGCAGATCGGCGTCGGCGGCCTTGGCCCACAGGGCGCGGTCGAAGTCGTCGGCCACGGCTCCGGAGGTGAGCGCCGGGCTGGGCACACCGTCGGGGGCGACCGGTGCGAACACCGCCCGTGCCGCCTCGACGGCCGCCTGCTGCTCCTCGGAGAAGGTGAAGTCCACCGGGCTGTCCTCCCGTTCCTTCTGAGCCTGTTCCGGACGGCTCCGGGCCCTTGTCGGGGGTCCGGGCACGGCACCGGGATCTGACGGGCCGTCAAGATAGAACAGGTTCTACGAGAAGGGAACAGGCCCGGTGCCGACGCCGGGCGCGCGGCCGGTCGGTGCTCTCAGCGGTCGAAGTCCAACTCCACCTTCTCCGTGGACGGATGGGACTGACAGGCCAGGACGTACCCGGCCTCGGTCTCCTCCGGCTCCAGCGCGAAGTTCCGGTCCATCCGTACGGAGCCCGAGACGAGGAACGCACGGCAGGTACCGCACACGCCGCCCTTGCAGGCGTAGGGCGCGTCCGGCCGGTTGCGCAGCACCGTCTCCAGGAGGGACTCGCCGTCCCCGACCGGCCAGGTGCCCGAGCGGCCGTCGAGCTGCGCGGTGACCGTGCTGTGCGTGGGAGCCGCCGCAGCCGCGGTGCGGTCCGGAGCCGGTCCGTCATCCACGTGGAAGATCTCCTCGTGGATGCGCTCGCGCCGGACGCCCAGACCGCGCAGGGCCCGCTCGGCGCCCTGCACCAGCCCGTACGGCCCGCACAGGAACCACCCCGCGACCGCGTCCACCGGCAGCAGTGCGGGCAGCAGCGCCGCGAGCCGCTCCTGGTCGAGCCGGCCCGAGGCGAGACCCGCCTGCTGTTCCTCCCGGGAGAGGACGGTGACCAGCTGGAACCGGTCGGCGTAGCGGTCCTTCAGGTCGGCGACCTCCTCCAGGAACATCGTCGAGGCCGTGGTGCGGTCGCTGCGGATCAGGCAGAACCGGGCCTCGGGCGTGCGCTCCAGCAAGGACGTGACGATGGACAGGACCGGGGTGATGCCGCTGCCGCCGACCACCGCGGCGTAGTGCCCGGGCGCCGGGTCGAGGGTGAAGCGCCCGGCCGGGGTCATCACCTCCAGCTCGTCGCCGACGGCGATCTCCTTGTGCGCGTACGTCGAGAAGGCGCCGCCGTCGACGAGGCGCACCCCGACCCGCAGCGTGCGCGGAGCCTCGTCGGCCGGGGCCGCGGAGCAGATCGAGTACGTGCGGCGGATCTCCGTGCCGTCCGCGGTGCGGCGCAGGGCGAGGTGCTGGCCCGGCGCGTGACGGTACGCCTCGCGCAGCGGCGCGGGCACCGCGAAGGTGAGGGCCACGGAGTCGTCGGTGAGCCGGTCGACGGCCGTGACGCGCAGCCGGTGGAAGCGGGCTCTCGCCGTCGCGGGGGCGATCCCGCGTGCCGTCCCCGTGGCCTCTTCCCGAGCCATCACAACTCCTTGAAGTGGTCGAAGGGTTCACGGCAGGACAGGCAGCGGCGCAGTGCCTTGCAGGCGGTGGAGGAGAAGCGGCTGAGCAGTTCGGTGTCGGGCGAACCGCAGTGCGGGCAGGTCAGCGCGTCCGTGGCCGCCCGGGACGGGCCGGCGGTGTGCCGGGTCGGGCCGAGGGCGACGGTGACCGGACCGGCGGGCGCGCGCGTGCTCCTGGGGGGCGCTATGCCGAACTCCCGCAGCTTGCGGCGGCCTTCGGGGGTGATGTCGTCCGTCGACCAGGCGGGCGCGAGCACGGTGCGGACGGTGACCTCGGGGATGCCCTGCTCGTGCAGGACGCGCTCGATGTCGCTCGCCATGGCCTCGATCGCGGGGCATCCGGTGTACGTGGGACTCAGCTCGACCTCGACCCGGCCGGGGCCCCGCGTGTGCACGGCGCGCAGTACGCCCAGCTCCTCCAGGCTCAGCACGGGCAGCTCGGGGTCGGGCACGGAGCCGGCCAGCCTGCGCAGCTCGGCCTCGAGGGGCGTCTCCCGGTCGTGGGCGAGGGTCACCATGACGCCCCCGGGTGGCTGCGGTGCAGGTGCTGCATCTCGGCGAGCATCCGGCCGAACGGCTCGGTGTGCAGGCCCTGGCGCCCGGCCCCGGCGCGCCAGGCTCCGGTCTGCGGGCCGTCGGGGACGGTCAGCGTGGCCTGTCGCAGGGTGGTGGTCACCGTCGCCGTCCAGCCGGCCTGCAGTTCCTCCTGGTCGAGGTCCAGGCCGGGGACGGGCTGGAACATCTCGCCGGTGAAGCGCCACAGCGCGTCGACCGCGCGCTGCATGCGGGTGTGGCTCTCCTCGGTGCCGTCACCGAGGCGCAGCGTCCACTGCAGGGCGTGGTCCTGGTGGTAGGCGACCTCTTTGACGGCCTTGGCGGCGAGGGGTGCGAACTCGGTCTCGCCGTCGGCCAGTTGTGCGTAGAGGAGGTGCTGGTAGGCGGAGAAGTAGAGCTGGCGGACGATGGTGTGGGCGAAGTCGCCGTTCGGCTGCTCGACCAGCTGGAGATTGCGGAAGGCGCGCTCCTCGCGCAGATACGCCAGCTCGTCCTCGTCGCCGACCGTGCCCAGCAGGACGCGGGCCTGGCCGAGGAGGTCGAGGGCGATGTTCGCCAGGGCGACCTCTTCCTCCAGGACCGGGGCGTGCCCCGCCCACTCCCCCAGGCGGTGCGAGAGCACCAGGGCGTCGTCGCCGAGGGCGAGGGCCGCGGCCGCGGTGTCGGGGGAGGTGCGGGGCGCCTCGTCCGGCCGGTTCAGGGACTGCGTCACAGGTGCTTCACTCCTTCCGGGATCTCGTAGAACGTCGGGTGCCGGTACGGCTTGTCGGCGGCCGGCTCGAAGAACGGGTCCTTCTCGTCCGGGGACGAGGCGGTGATCGCCGCGGACGGGACGACCCACAGGGAGACGCCTTCACCGCGGCGGGTGTACAGATCCCGTGCGTTGCGCAGGGCCAGCTCCGCGTCCGGGGCGTGCAGGCTGCCGGCGTGCGTGTGGGACAGGCCGCGGCGGGAGCGCACGAAGACCTCCCACAGGGGCCAGTCCGGGACGCCGCCGGGCGTCTTCGGGGTCGGGGTCTCGCTCATGCCGCCCTGCCTTCCGGGGTCGCTGCCGTGGCGTGCTTGGCCGCGTGGGCCGCGGCGGCCTCGCGCACCCAGGCGCCCTCGTCGTGGGCGCGCCTGCGCTGGGTGATGCGCTGTTCGTTGCACGGGCCGTTGCCCTTGAGGACCTCGCGGAACTCCGCCCAGTCGATCGGGCCGAAGTCGTGCTGTCCCCGCTCCTCGTTCCACGTCAGCTCCGGGTCGGGGAGCGTCAGGCCGAGGGAGGCGGCCTGGGGGACGCAGATGTCGACGAAGCGCTGGCGCAGTTCGTCGTTCGAGTGGCGCTTGATCTTCCATTCCATGGACTGCGCCGAGTGCGCCGACTCGTCGTCCGGCGGGCCGAACATCATCAGGGACGGCCACCACCAGCGGTCCACCGCGTCCTGCGCCATCGCGTGCTGGGCCTCGGTGCCCCGGCTGAGCGCGAGCAGCAGCTCGTACCCCTGGCGCTGGTGGAAGGACTCCTCCTTGCAGACACGGACCATCGCGCGGGCGTAGGGGCCGTACGAGCAGCGGCACAGCGGCACCTGGTTCGTGATCGCCGCGCCGTCCACCAGCCAGCCGATCGCTCCCACGTCGGCCCAGGTCAGCGTCGGGTAGTTGAAGATCGAGGAGTACTTCTGGCGGCCGCTGTGCAGCTTGTCGAGCAGCTCGTCGCGGCCCGCGCCGAGGGTCTCCGCCGCGCTGTACAGGTACAGCCCGTGCCCCGCCTCGTCCTGCACCTTCGCCATCAGGATCGCCTTGCGGCGCAGGGAGGGCGCGCGCGTGATCCAGTTGGCCTCCGGCTGCATGCCGATGATCTCGGAGTGGGCGTGCTGGGCGATCTGGCGCACCAGCGTCGCCCGATAGGCGTCGGGCATCCAGTCGCGGGGCTCGATGCGCTCGTCCGCCGCCACGGCGGCGTCGAACGCGGCCTGGAAGGCGGCGGTGCGGTCCGCGTCCGTCCCGGCTGCCTGGTGGTGCGGGGCTGCTGTCGCCATTCCCGGTCCCCCTCGACCTTGGGTGCCCGATCCCGGCCGGGCCTTTCACATCTCCCGACCGATCGTTCGGTTCGTCGGATTCAATGGTGGGACGTGGCGCCGTAGGGTGTCAACCCTGAGCCGCCGAGCCTGTGGATAACCTCGGGCAGCTGTGCTGAGCGGCCGCTCCCCAGTACGGTTCCGGTGCGTCGCATCCGCCGGGCGGCACGCCGCGGAATCGGTTCGCCGCCGGGCGGCCGGACGGGACGGGCCAGGGGAACGACAGGAACGGGGAACGGGGAGCACCGATGGAGACGGAAGCAGGCGCCGCGGACGAGGGCGCCCGGCGCGCGCCGCAGGAGGCGACTCCCGCACCGCCGGACCCGTCGGACGCCCCGCCGTCCGACTCGGCCGAGCCGCCGTCCGCCCCGGCCGGACCCGGACCCCAGGGCATCGCGGCGCTCTCCCCCCGCTACCAGGTGGCCGCCGGGCTGGCCCTCGCGGGCGTCGCCGTCGTCGCCTGCGTGCACGTCCTCATGGTGTTCCTGCACGTCGCGCCGCCGAACACGGTGTCCAAGCAGCACAGCACCGTCATCAACGCCTGGGTCTACCCGGAGTTCGAGCAGAACTGGAAACTGTTCGCCCCGAACCCGCTCCAGCAGAACATCGCGGTCCAGGCCCGGGCCGAGATCCGCACGTCCGGCGGCGAGCTGCGCACCAGCCGCTGGTACGACCTGTCCGCGCAGGACGGCGCCGCCATCGACGGGAACCCGGTGCCCAGCCACACCCAGCAGAACGAACTGCGCCGCGCCTGGGACATCTACGTGTCCACGCACGACGCCCGGAACCGGCCGAACGGTCTGCGCGGGACGCTGTCCGAGCGGTACCTGCGCCGCGTCCTCGTCCTGCGCCTCGACCGGCTCGACGTGGCCGGCAAGGGGGACGTCGTCGAGCGCGTCCAGGTCCGCTCGCAGTCGACCGCGATCGCGTCCCCGAAATGGAGTGCCGAGAAGGTGAGCCAGAAGCCGGTCTACCGGCAGGTGCCCTGGTGGACGGTGACGTCACGGGACGTGTCGCTCGGCAGTGACGCGCACGTACGGGTGCAGTCCGCGACGGGCGGTGCCCGATGAGCCGGATCGAGGAACAGCCGGACCGCTTCGAGAAGAAGGTCGGCGCCGGCCTCCAGCGGATCACCGCGTCCGCGCTCGGCCGCTACCAGAGCGCCGTCATCCGCATCGGGTTCTCCCTGACGTGGCTGCTGTTTCTGCTGCGCGAGTTCCCGCACCGGCAGGAGCTCTACGGGCCGGACGGGCCCTGGAGCTGGGGCATGGCGCAGGAGCTCATCGCGGACAACCACGCCTTCAGCGCGCTGATGTGGTCCGACGGCCAGGCATGGTTCGAGCTCGTCTACGCGGTGGCCGTGCTGGCGTCCGTCCTGCTGATGCTGGGCTGGCACACCCGCGCCACGTCGGTGCTCTTCATGATCGGCGTGCTGTCGCTGCAGAACCGCAGCATTTTTGTGGGCGACGGCGGCGACAACGTCCTCCACCTGATGTCGATCTACCTGATCTTCACCCGCTGCGGACAGGTGTGGTCGCTGGACGCGCGACGCCGGGCACGCGCGCGTGCCCGGCAGAACTCCTCGCAGGGGCCGGCGCCCGAGGACCGGGGCGGGATCGTCCTGTGGTGGGTCGTGGGCCTCGCGCTCTCGGCGGTCACGTTCACCGGCGACGCGAGCGGCGGATGGCTGCTCCTCTTCTGGGGGCTGTGGGCCGCCCAGGGAGTGTGGTGGTACGTCGACCGCCGTGCCGAGCCGGGTGATTCGCGGCTGCTGTGCGACATCGTCGGCAACGTCGTGCACAACGCCGCCCTGCTGGTGATCATGATCGAGGCGTGCCTGATCTACGCGACCGCGGGCTGGTACAAGATCCAGGGCAGCCGCTGGCAGGACGGCACCGCGGTCTACTACCCGCTGCACCTGGACTACTTCTCGCCGTGGCCCTTCCTGGGCGATCTGCTGACCGCGTTCGGGCCGATGGTGATGCTCGTGACGTACGTGACGGTCGCCGTACAGGTCGCCTTCCCGTTCACGGTCTTCAACCGGCGCATGAAGAACGTCCTGTTGATGTTCATGATCCTCGAGCACGCGGTCATCGCCGTCGTGCTGGGACTGCCGTTCTTCTCGCTCGCGATGATCGCCGCCGACGCGGTGTTCCTGCCGACGTCGTTCCTGCGGCGCCTCGGTGGCTGGGCGGCACGCGCGCGTGGCCGCGTCCTCGCGGGTTCGCGCGAGGCGGAGGTGCCCGGTCCGCGCTCGGCGCAGGACGTCGAACCGGTCGCGGCGCAGACGCCCACGGCGCGCACGTAGGCTTCCTGCCATGAGCGGGACGAGCACGGACAGCGGCGCCGACAGCAGGCCGGACGAGGGCCCTGAGGGCGCCGTGCGCGCCTGGCGGCGCCAGGCCGACGCGGCGGTGCTGCTCGACGGGTTCCACGCCCTCAAGCACGCCGTGCGCTTCGGCGCCGACATCCCCGTCGCGCTCGCCGTGGACCGGGCGGCCGCGCTCGAACTGGCCGCCGACCTCGCCCCCGACGTCGTACGGGACCTGGACGCGCTCCTCGTGGAGGTCGACCAGGACGTGCTGCGGGCGCTCGTGCCGCGGCTGCACCCCACCGGCGTCGCCGCCCTCGCGGGACGTCCCGACCGCGCCGGCAACCGCGCCGCCCTCGCGCGCACCGGGCGCACCGCACCCGTCGTCGTCCTCGACAACCCGCGCAATCTCGGCAACGCGGGCGCCGTCATCCGCCTCGCCGCCGGATACGGCGCCACCGGCGTCGTCACGACGGGCGACCTCGACCCCTGGCACCCCACCGTCGTACGGGGCGGGGCCGGGCTGCACTTCGCGACCGCCGTGGAGCGGCTCGGCGTCGACGAGCTGCCCCAGGGGCCGCTGTACGCGCTCGATCCCGAGGGCGCCGACATCCGCGGCCTGAAGCTGCCCGACGACGCGCTGCTCGCCTTCGGGTCCGAGCGCAGCGGCCTGTCGCCCGAACTGCGTGCGCGCGCCGACCAGTTGGTGTCGCTGCCGATGCGGCCCCAGGTCTCCAGCTACAACCTGGCCACCAGCGTCGGCATGACGCTCTTCCACTGGAGCGCGCACAGCACGAACGCGCCGTAGTGCCGGGCCTCAGACGGCTTCCCGGCGCACCTCCACCACCCGGAAGCGGTTCGCCACGAAGGCGCCGTCGCACAGCGCCGCGTTGGCGGCGGGGTTGCCGCCCGAGCCGTGGAAGTCGGAGAACGCCGCCGTCTGGTTCACGTACACCCCGCCCGTGAGGTTGAGCGAGAGCTGGGCGCACTCCTCCAGGCAGACCTCCTCGACGGCCCCGGCGACCTCGTCGGAGGTGGTGTACGCGCCCACCGTCATCGCGCCCTTCTCGCGCACCGTGCGGCGCAGCAGGTCCACCGCGTCCTGCGCGGAGTCGACGGCGACGGCGAAGGAGACCGGGCCGAAGCACTCGCTCATGTAGGCGGCCTCGGCGTCCGGCTTGGTGCCGTCCAGCTTCACGATCACCGGGGTGCGCACCACGGCGTCCGGGAACTCCGGGTTGCTGATCTCCCTTGAGGCCAGGGCGACTTCACCGAGGCCGGCGGCCGCTTCCAGGCGGGCCTTCACGTCCGGGTTCACCAGGGCGCCCAGCAGCCCGTTCGCCCGGGCGTCGTCGCCGAGCAGGCCGCCGACCGACCGGGCGAGGTCCGCGACGACCTCGTCGTACGACTTGGGTCCTTCGTCGGTGGTGATGCCCTCGCGCGGCACCAGAAGGTTCTGCGGGGTCGTGCACATCTGGCCGCTGTACAGGGACAGCGAGAACGCCAGGTTGGCCAGCATGCCCTTGTAGTTGTCGGTTCCGTCGATCACGACGGTGTTCACGCCGGCCTTCTCCGTGTAGACCTGCGCCTGCCGGGCGTGGGCCTCCAGCCAGTCGCCGAAGGCGGTCGACCCCGTGTAGTCGATGATCCTGATCTCGGGGCGCACGGCCAGGGTCTTGGCGATGCCCTCGCCGTCCCGCTCGGCCGCGAGCGCCACCAGGTCGGGGGCGAAGCCCGCCTCGGCGAGGACCTCGCGGGCCACCTGCACCGTGAGCGCGAGCGGCAGCACCGCGCGCGGGTGGGGCTTCACCAGGACCGGGTTGCCCGTGGCCAGGGAGGCGAACAGGCCCGGATATCCGTTCCACGTCGGGAACGTGTTGCACCCGATCAGCAGCGCGATGCCGCGGGCGACCGGGGTGAACTCCTTGTCCAGGACCAGGGGATCGCGCTTGCCCTGGGGCTTGGACCACTGCGCGGCGTCCGGTGTGCGCACCTGCTCCGCGTACGCGTACGCCACCGCTTCGAGGCCGCGGTCCTGCGCGTGCGGGCCGCCCGCCTGGAACGCCATCATGAAGGCCTGGCCGCTGGTGTGCATGACCGCGTGCGCGAACTCGTGCGTGCGCGCGCTGATCCGGGCCAGGATCTCCAGGCACACCGCCGCGCGCACCTCGGCGCCCGCGTCGCGCCACGCGCGCATGCCCGCGCGCATCGCCGGCAGCAGCGCCTCGATGTCGGCGTGCGGATAGGTGATCCCCAACTCGATCCCGTACGGCGACACTTCACCGCCCACGAAATCGTCCGTGCCCGCCTGGCCGAGGTCGAGCCGGGTGCCGAGCAGCGCGTCGAAGGCGGCCTTGCCCTCGGCGAGGCTCAGGCTCCCGTTCTCCCCGTAGGCCTTGGGGTGCTCGGGGTGCGGGGACCAGTACGCGCGCGTGCGGATCGCTTCCAGCGCCTGGTCGAGGGTCGGCCGGTGCTTGGCGATCAGGTCGTGCGCGGTGGGTTCGGCGGCGGCCATGGCGGACCAACTCCTCCTGGGCTGCGGCTCCTCGTCGAGCCGGCGAGCCGGTCGGGACTGGACGGGACGGGTCGGGACGGGACAGGTCGGGACTGGGCAGGGACGAACAGTCAGAGTTAGAGTAACCGAACGATCGGTCGGGACAAGAGGGTGCGTGGAACCTGTGGAAAACCGACCCAATGGGCCCCGGGGCCCTGCCGCGCGGCCAAATGCGGAAGGATCGCGCGCATGACAGCACATGACCGCCTCGTGGGCGTGGTCGGCACCGGCACCATGGGCCAGGGCATCGCCCAGGTCGCGCTGGTCGCGGGGCACCCCGTCCGGCTCTACGACGCCGTGCCCGGGCGCGCGAAGACGGCCGCGGAGTCGATCGCCGCGCGGCTCGACCGGCTCGTCGAGAAGGGTCGGATGAGCCCGGACGAGCGCGCGGCCGCCGGTGCCCGTCTCGCGCCCGCGCAGGCGCTCGACGAGCTGGCGGACGCGGCCCTGGTCGTCGAGGCCGTTCTGGAGCAACTGGACGTCAAGCAGCAGCTGTTGCGCGAGCTGGAGGACATCGTCGCCGACGACTGTCTGCTCGCCACGAACACCTCGTCCCTGTCCGTGACGGCGATCGGCGGGGCGCTGCGGCTCCCCGGCCGCTTCGTGGGCCTGCACTTCTTCAACCCCGCGCCGCTGCTGCCCCTGGTGGAGGTCGTCTCCGGCTCCGCCACCGACGTCACCGCGGCCACGCGCGCGTACGAGACCGCCCGTGCCTGGGGCAAGACCCCGGTGGCCTGCGCCGACACCCCCGGCTTCCTGGTCAACCGCATCGCGCGGCCCTTCTACGCGGAGGCGTTCGCCGTCTACGAGGACCAGGGCGCCGACCCGGCCACCATCGACGCCGTGCTGCGCGAGAGCGGCGGCTTCAGGATGGGCGCCTTCGAACTGACCGACCTCATCGGCCAGGACGTCAACGAGGCCGTGACGCGCTCCGTGTGGGAGGGCTTCTTCCAGGACGTGAAGTTCCGGCCCTCGCTGGCCCAGCGCCGCCTGGTCGAGGCGGGGCACATCGGCCGCAAGGCGGGCCAGGGCTGGTACGCGTACGGGGAGGGCGAGGAGCGCCCCGAACCGCACACGGCCGCACCCGCCGACCGGCCCGCCCATGTGGTCGCGGAAGGCGATCTCGGCCCCGCGCGCGAGCTGCTCGCCCTCATCAGGGAGGCGGGCATCGAGGTGCGCGAGGAGGACGAGGACAACGGCACCCGCCTGGTGCTGCCCAGCGGCGGCCAGCTCGCCCTCGCGGACGGGCAGACGTCCGCCGAGTACCGGGACGTCGTCTACTTCGACCTCGCGCTCGACTACCGCAGCGCCACCCGCATCGCGCTCGCCACCGCCCAGGACGCGAACCAGCGCACCCTGAACGAGGCCGTCGGCCTCTTCCAGGCGCTCGGCAAGGACGTCAGCGTCATCGGCGACGTGCCGGGCATGATCGTCGCCCGTACGGTGGCCCGCATCATCGACCTGGCCCACGACGCCGTCGCCAAGGGCGTCGCCACCGAGGGGGACATCGACACCGCGATGCGCCTCGGGGTCAACTACCCCCTGGGGCCCATCGAATGGAGCCGCAGGCTCGGCAAGAACTGGGCGTACGCCCTCCTCGACGACCTGCATCTGCGCGACCCCTCGGGCCGCTACGCGCCGTCCCTGGCGCTCTACCGCCATTCGTACGCCCCCGAGAAGCGGGAGGGCTCCGCATGACCACCGCACGCCGTGACACCGCCGCACGACGCGACACCTACACCCCCGACACGCTGCTCGCGGTCGCGGTCACCGTCTTCAACGAGCGCGGCTACGACGGCACCTCCATGGAGCACCTCTCCAAGGCGGCCGGCATCTCCAAGTCGTCGATCTACCACCATGTGACGGGCAAGGAGGAACTGCTGCGCCGTGCCGTCAGCCGTGCGCTCGACGGCCTCTTCGGGATCCTGGAGGAGGAACCCGCGCGCGTGGGACGTGCGGTGGAGCGCCTGGAGTACGTCACCCGGCGCATGGTCGAGGTGCTGACCGGCGAACTTCCCTATGTGACGCTCCTGTTGCGGGTGCGGGGGAACACCGATACCGAGCGCTGGGCCATGGAGCGGCGCAGGGAGTTCGACCACCAGGTCGCCGAGCTCCTGAAAGCGGCCGCCGCCGACGGGGACGTACGCGGCGACATACCGGTGCGTCTCGCCACCCGGCTCGTCTTCGGGATGATCAACTCCGTCGTGGAGTGGTACCGGCCCGACGGGGGCGGCCTGCGCGACCGCGAAGTGGCCGACGCGGTCGTCGAGCTGGTCTTCGGAGGGCTGCGCAAGGAGGGCTGAGCGCCCCCGCGGGCCCTGCCCCGATGCCTGGACGTGTGGACGCCCGGACGCCCGGACGTCTACGGATTGTCCGGTCCCAGGTCCTCCTCCTCGAAGACCAGCAGTGTTCTGGTGCTGAGCACTTCGGGGATGGCCTGGAGCTTGGTGAGGACCAGCTCGCGCAGCGCTCTGTTGTCCTGGGTGTGCACCAGGATCAGGACGTCGAAATCGCCGCTGACCAGCGCGATGTGCGAGGCCTCCGGCATGCGCCGCAGCTGGTCGCGGACCGTGCGCCAGGAGTTCTGGACGATCTTCAGCGTGATGTACGCGGACGCGCCCTGCCCGGCCCGCTCGTGGTTGACGCGGGCCCCGAAACCGCGGATCACGCCGTCCTCGATGAGGCGGTTGATGCGGGCGTAGGCGTTCGCCCGTGACACATGGACGCGCTCGGCCACGGAGCGTATCGACGCCCGGCCGTCCTTCTGCAGCATCTGCAGGATGTCGCGGTCGATGGCGTCCAGCGGGCGGGCGGCGGGGTCGGGGCCGCCGGAATCGCGTCCGCCGGAGCCGTCGGCCATTTGTTCAGATGCCATGTCCCCCCGCCTCCCTACCATGGACGTACTGCATTCATCTCAGGCTGTGGAGAACCGATTGTCCACAGCCTGGAGGTGCCTGTAGCCAAAATGTGCCGACGACCGAACAATCGGTAGGTGAGGCGCATCACACCCGACGCGCCCTCGAAGCCGCTCCCACGAGGAGGTGTCGTCATGACGGTCACCGAGCAGCGGGACGCCCGCCGGGCCGGCGCACCCACGCCGCCGCCCGCCTGGCAGCCCCGGACGGACCCCGCGCCGCTGCTGCCCGACGCGCAGCCGTACCGGGTCCTGGGCACCGACGCCGCCGCGCGGGCCGACGCCGGGCTGCTGCGCCGCCTGTACGCCGAGGTGGTGCGCGGCCGCCGGTACAACGCGCAGGCGACCGCCCTGACCAAGCAGGGCCGTCTCGCCGTCTACCCCTCCACGACCGGCCAGGAGGCCGCCGAGGTGGCCGCGGCGCTCGTGCTCCAGGAGCGCGACTGGCTCTTCCCCAGCTACCGCGACACCCTCGCCGCCGTCGCCCGCGGCCTCGACCCCGTCCAGGCCCTGACCCTGCTGCGCGGCGACTGGCACACCGGGTACGACCCGCGCGAGCACCGCATCGCGCCCCTGTGCACGCCGCTCGCGACCCAGCTGCCGCACGCCGTGGGCCTCGCGCACGCCGCCCGCATCAAGGGCGACGACGTGGTGGCGCTCGCCATGGTCGGCGACGGCGGCACCAGCGAGGGCGACTTCCACGAGGCGCTGAACTTCGCGGCCGTGTGGCAGGCGCCGGTCGTCTTCCTCGTCCAGAACAACGGCTTCGCCATCTCCGTGCCGCTGGCCAAGCAGACCGCGGCGCCGTCCCTGGCCCACAAGGCCGTCGGGTACGGGATGCCGGGCCGCCTGGTCGACGGGAACGACGCGGTGGCGGTGCACGAGGTCCTCTCCGACGCCGTGACCCGCGCGCGTGGGGGTGGTGGTCCGACGCTGGTCGAGGCCATCACGTACCGGATGGACGCGCACACGAACGCCGACGACGCGACCCGCTACCGCAGTGACGCCGAGGTCGAGGCGTGGCGCGCGCACGACCCGGTCCTGCTCCTGGAGCGGGAGCTCACCGGGCGGGGCCTGATCGACGAGGCCGGTGTCCGGGCGGTGCGCGAGGACGCCGAGAAGATGGCGGCCGCGCTGCGCGAGCGCATGAACCAGGACCCGGCGCTCGACCCGATGGACCTGTTCACCGACGTGTACGCCGAGCGGACCCCGCAACTGCACGAACAAGCCGAGCAGTTGCGCGCCGAGCTCGATGCCGAGGCGGAGGCCGAAGGCTTCCCGGAAGGGGGCCGGGCATGACCACCGTCGCCGACCGGCGGGCCGCGAAGCCCGCCACCATGGCGCAGGCCCTCGGGCGAGCGCTGCGGGACTCCATGGCCGAGGACCCGACCGTGCACGTCATGGGCGAGGACGTGGGCACGCTCGGCGGTGTCTTCCGCATCACCGACGGGCTCGCCAAGGAGTTCGGCGAGGACCGCTGCACGGACACGCCGCTCGCGGAGGCCGGCATTCTCGGCACCGCCGTCGGCATGGCGATGTACGGGCTGCGGCCGGTCGTGGAGATGCAGTTCGACGCGTTCGCCTACCCCGCCTTCGAGCAGCTGATCTCGCACGTCGCACGGATGCGCAACCGCACGCGCGGTGCCGTGCCCATGCCCATCACCGTGCGCGTGCCCTACGGCGGCGGCATCGGCGGCGTCGAGCACCACAGCGACTCCTCCGAGGCGTACTACATGGCGACGCCGGGCCTGACCGTCGTCACGCCCGCCACCGTCGCGGACGCGTACGGGCTGCTGCGGCAGTCGATCGCCTCCGACGACCCGGTGGTGTTCCTGGAGCCCAAGCGGCTGTACTGGGCGAAGGATTCCTGGAACCCCGAGCAGCCGGCGCACGTTGAGCCCATAGGTACGGCAGTGGTGCGCCGCCCCGGGACCAGTGCCACGCTCATCACGTACGGACCGTCCGTGCCCGTCTGCCTGGAGGCGGCCGAGGCGGCCCGCGCGGAGGGCTGGGACCTCGAAGTGGTCGATCTGCGCTCGCTGGTGCCGTTCGACGACGCGACGGTCGCCGCGTCCGTGCGCCGCACCGGGCGCGCGGTCGTCGTGCACGAGTCGGGCGGCTTCAGCGGCCCGGGCGGGGAGATCGCCGCGCGCGTGACCGAGCGGTGCTTCCATCATCTGGAGGCGCCGGTGCTGCGGGTGGCCGGGTTCGACATTCCGTACCCGCCGCCGATGCTGGAGAGGCACCATCTCCCGGGTGTGGACCGGGTGCTGGACGCGGTCGCACGGCTCCAGTGGGACCAGTGAGGGGAGCGGGGCTGATGGCGCAGGTTCTGGAGTTCAAGCTGCCCGACCTCGGGGAGGGGCTCACCGAGGCGGAGATCGTGCGGTGGCTGGTGTCGGTCGGTGACGTGGTCGCCGTCGACCAGCCGGTCGTCGAGGTGGAGACCGCCAAGGCGATGGTCGAGGTGCCGTGTCCCTACGGTGGTGTGGTCACGGCCCGCTTCGGAGACGAGGGGTCGGAACTGCCGGTCGGCGCGCCCCTGTTGACCGTGGCGGTCGGGGCCACGGAGCCCCCGGCGGACGGCGCCGCGCCCAAGGAGTCCGGCACTGGGTCCGACACGGGGTCAGGCACGAGGTCCGACACGGGGGCAGGCACGGAGTCCGGCACGAAGCCCGTCACCGAGTCCGAGGGCTCGGGGAACGTGCTGGTGGGATACGGGACCGCGGCCCCGCCGGCTCGGCGCAGGCGCGTACGGACCGGCTCCGCCGGGGATTTTGGTGGCGCCGGGCAGGTGTCGCCCGCGCGTCCCGCACCTGTGGGTTCGGCGTCGACCGGCGCGCCGTCCCCGGCCTCGTCGCGCACGCAGCCGTCACCCCCAGCCTCGTCGCGCACGCAGCCGTCACCCGCGGACCGGTCCTCCCTGCGCCCCTCACCGTCCCGCCCGTCCCCCGCGCGTCCGGCGCCCGCGGCACCCGAGCCGGTGCGCCCCGACGGGCCCGTCGCCGTCATCTCCCCGCTCGTGCGCAAGCTGGCCCGTGAATCCGGTCTCGACCTGCGGGAGTTGACCGGGTCGGGCCCCGACGGGCTCATCCTGCGCTCGGACGTGGAGCGTGCCATGGAGGCCCGTGCCGAAGCGTCCGCCGCGACGGCCCTGCCCCCGGCCCCCGTCGCAGCCGCCCCGGCCGCGGCCCCCGCCTCCGCGCCGCAGGGGCACCGGACCCCTCTGCGCGGTATCCGCGGCGCCGTCGCCGACAAGCTCTCCCGCAGCCGTCGCGAGATTCCCGACGCGACCTGCTGGGTGGACGCCGACGCCACGGAACTCATGCACGCGCGCGTGGCGATGAATTCCGCCACCGGTCCGTCCGCCGGGCCGAAGATCTCCGTCCTGGCGCTGCTCGCCCGCATCTGCACGGCGGCCCTCGCCCGCTACCCGGAGCTCAACGCCACGGTGGACATGGAGCGCCGCGAGATCGTGCGGTTCGACGAGGTGCACCTGGGCTTCGCCGCGCAGACCGAGCGCGGCCTCGTCGTGCCGGTCGTCCGCGACGCCCACGCGCGCGGGGCCGAGTCGCTCAGCGCCGAGTTCGCGCGGCTCACCGAGGCGGCACGGACCGGCACGCTGACGCCCGGGGAACTCACGGGCGGCACCTTCACGTTGAACAACTACGGGGTGTTCGGGGTCGACGGATCCACGCCGATCATCAATCACCCCGAGGCGGCCATGCTCGGCGTCGGCCGGATCACTCCCAAGCCCTGGGTGCACGACGGGGAGCTGGCGGTCCGTCAGGTGGTCCAGCTGTCGCTCACCTTCGACCACCGGGTGTGCGACGGCGGCACGGCGGGCGGCTTCCTGCGTTACGTCGCGGACTGCGTGGAGCGGCCGGCGGTGCTGTTGCGCACGCTCTGACCGGCCACAGGGCGGGCCTTGACCGGCCACGGGGCGGGCCCGATCGTGCCACAGGGCGCGCCCTGACAGGCCGTCGCGTCGTCGTGCACGCTCTGCTCACAGGATCCGCCACCCCCGGCCCCGCGCCGCGGGGGTGGCAATGATCGCCCCTGCGCCCATACTCGGGGGATGACCGAAGCCCCCGGGCCCCACCCCGCCGACCCCGCGCGCGACGACCCGGTGCACGGCGACGCGTACGACGCCGTCGTCCTCGCCGGAGGCGCCGCGCGGCGGCTCGGCGGTGCGGACAAGCCCGGGGTGCGGATCGGTGGCCGCGCGCTGCTCGACCGGGTGCTCACGGCCTGTGCCGGGGCCCGCGCCACCGTCGTGGTCGCCGGCCCGCGCCCGACCGCGCGCCCGGTCTCCTGGGCGCGCGAGGAGCCGCCGGGCGGCGGACCGCTCGCCGCGCTGGACGCGGGAGTCGGGGCCCTCAGCCCGGGAGCGGAGAGCGTCGTCGTGCTCTCCGCCGATCTGCCGTTCCTGGGGGAGCGCACCGTCCACCTGCTGCGCGACGCGCTCGCCGCGCGGGACACCGACGGCGTGCTGCTCACGGACGCCGACGGACGCGACCAGCCGCTCGTCGCCATGTACCGGGCGGCCGCCCTGCGCCGGGTCCTGGCCGCCCTGCGCACCGAGCACGGGGCGCTCACCGGTCTGCCGCTGCGGCTGCTGGTCCGGAATCTGGAGCTCGCCCGCATCACCGACCCCGTCGCGTCCTTCGACTGCGACACCTGGGACGACATCGCCGCCGCCCGGTCACGTATCAGGGAGCATGGTCACGTGTTGGATGAATGGATCTCCGCAGCCAAGGACGAACTGGGCCTCGACCTGGACGTCGACACCGGCGTCCTGCTCGACCTCGCCCGCGACGCCGCGCACGGGGTCGCCCGCCCCGCGGCACCCCTGACGACGTTCCTCGTCGGCTACGCGGCGGCGCAGGCGGGCGGCGGCCCCGAAGCGGTCGCCGCCGCCGCCGCGAAGGCCGCCGCGCTGGCCGACAGGTGGGCGCAGGAGGCCGAGTCCGCGACGAAGCCGGGTGACGCCGCGCCGGACGCGGGACGAGACGCGCAATGAGCGGGCCCGACGGGCGGGCGGCCCCGGCCGACTCCATGGACGGCGACGTCGACGAGGCGCTCGCCCTGGCCAACGACAACCGGGGCGGCCCCCCGGCCGGCCGCGGCGGCGCCCCCGCCCCCGCCCCCGGCACGCAGCAGACCCCCGCGTCCCGGCCCGCGGCCCCGGCTGCTGAGCACCACCGGGCGACGGCCTGGCCCGAGGCCCGGCGCATCGCGCACGAGGCCGGCCGCCGCGCCGCGCGGCACCGGGCCCGCGGCGGCGAGGGCCCCGCGCCCGCCACGGATGCGCAACTTCCGTTTCCCGAAGGCCTGCTGACCGGTGTGACGCAGCCCGCCCCGCCGCCCGGCGGCGCCGCCCGCGTCCCGCTGGACCGGGCTCTCGGCCTCGTCCTCGCCGCGCCCCTGACCGCCCTGACCGACCTGCCCTCCTTCGACACGTCCGCGATGGACGGCTGGGTCGTGGCCGGACCGGGCCCCTGGGACGTACGGGACGAGGGGATCCTCGCGGGGCACGCGCTGTCCGCCCCGCTGGCCGACGGCGAGGCCGCGACGATCGCGACCGGCGCGCGCGTCCCCGCCGACGCCACCGCCGTGATCCGCAGTGAGCACGGGCACCTCGACGACAAGGGCCGCCTGCACCCGCTGCGCGACGTCGCGCACGGCCAGGACATCCGGCCGCGCGGTCAGGAGTGCCGCAGCGGCGACCTGCTGCTGCCCGCGGGCGGCCTGGTCACCCCGGCCGTCCTCGGTCTCGCGGCCGCCGCCGGCTACGACGAGCTGGTCGTCGTGCCCAGGCCGCGGGCCGAAGTGCTCGTCCTGGGCGACGAGTTGCTGACCTCGGGCCTTCCCCGCGACGGCCTCATCCGCGACGCGCTCGGCCCGATGCTGCCGCACTGGTTGCGCGCGCTGGGCGTCGAGGTGACCGCCGTACGCAGGATCGGTGACGACGCGAAGGCGCTGCTCAAGGCCGTCCGCGCGTCGAAGGCCGACCTCGTCGTGACCACCGGCGGCACCGCGTCGGGCCCCGTCGACCACGTCCATCCCACGCTGCGCGCCCTCGACGCCGAGCTGCTCGTGGACGGGGTCAAGGTGCGTCCCGGCCACCCGATGCTGCTCGCCCGTCTCCACGACGGACAGCACCTCGTCGGGCTGCCCGGCAATCCGCTGGCCGCCGTCTCCGGGCTGCTCACGCTCGCCGAGCCGCTGCTGCGGGCGCTCTCGGGCCGGGCCGGGGACGAGGAGCCGTACGGCGCCCCCCTGCACAGCCCCGTGCACGGCCACCCGCACGACACCCGGCTCGTCCCCGTCGTGCTGCGCGAGGACAGCGGCAGCGGGCACGACTGGGCGGTGCCGCTGCACTACAACGGCCCGGCCATGCTGCGCGGGATCGCCGCCGCCGACGGGCTCGCGGTCGTGCCGCCCGGTGGCGCCCGGGAGGGGCAGGAGGTCGAGATCCTCGATCTGCCCTGGTCCTGGGGCCCGGCGACCGGCGGATCGCTCGGCGTCCTCAACTCTCCGGCGAAGGCGGCGGGAAGCGCAGCCAGGAACCCCACCGCCGGCCAGGCACCCCCGGACCGCACGGCTCAGGACCCGCACGACACCATGGGGCACACGACGCAGCACGACGCGACGCAGCACGACATGACACAGAACGGCGTGGCGCATCACGGCACGACGCAGAACGACACGACGCGGAACGTCATGGCACAGAACCTCATGCGCAACGCACCGGGCAACTCCCCGGGCGACGAAGGGTGTTTCACGTGAAACTGGCCGGCCATGACGCCATGGCGCGCCACGCGGACGAGAAGACGACGACCTACCGGGTGAAGCTGCCCCGGCAGATCGTCGAGCGTCCGCTGCGCCAGGTCGCCCGCCGGGTCCTGATGGCCCTCGCCGTGCTCGTCGTGACCGCGCTCCTCGTGTGGTTCGACCGGGCCGGCTACAACGACAACTCCGACGGCAGCGTCGATCTCCTCGACGCCTTCTACTACGCGACCGTCACCCTCTCCACCACGGGATACGGCGACATCACGCCGGTCAGCGACGGGGCGCGGCTCACCAATATCTTCGTCATCACGCCGCTGCGTGTGCTCTTCCTGATCATCCTGGTCGGCACCACGCTCGAAGTCCTCACCGAACGGACCCGGGAGGAATGGCGCCTGAACCGCTGGAGGTCCAACTTGCGTGACCACACTGTCGTCATCGGCTTCGGGACCAAGGGCCGTAGCGCGGTGGAGACCGTCTGCGCGACCGGTCTGAAGCCCGAGCAGGTCGTGGTGGTCGACCCCAGCAACAAGGTCATCGAGGCGGCCAACAGCCTCGGCTACGCGGGCGTGATGGGCGACGCGACCCGTAGCGACGTCCTCTCGCGCGCCGAGGTGCAGCGCGCCCGCAAGATCATCATCGCCACCCAGCGGGACGACACGGCGGTCCTGGTGACGCTCACCGCACGGCAGTTGAACCGCAGCGCGAAGATCGTGGCCGCGGTGCGCGAGGAGGAGAACGCGCCGCTGCTGCGGCAGTCCGGCGCCGACGCCGTGATCACCAGCGCCAGCGCGGCGGGCCGCCTGCTCGGCCTGTCGGTGCTCAGCCCGCACGCGGGCATGGTGATGGAGGACCTCATCCAGAAGGGCAGCGGCCTCGACCTGGTCGAGCGGCCGGTGATAAAGGCCGAGGTCGGCCTGAAGCCGAAGGAGACGGAGGACCTGGTCGTCAGCGTCGTGCGCGGACACCGGGTGCTCGGCTACGACGACCGGGCCATCGGCACGCTCCAGCTGACGGACCGGCTCATCACCATCGTGCGGGTCACGTCGACGACGCGGGTCGCCCCGGACTCGAAGCCGCTGCCGATGGACTGAGCCCGCGGCCGGTGATCCGCACCCTGGTCCGCCGGGGCCGGCGGAGTAGCCTCGCGGCCATGTATGCGATCACGATCCCGGAACCCGGTGGACCCGAGGCGCTCGTCTGGACGGAGGTCCCCGACCCCGTACCCGGCGAGGGCGAGGTCCTGGTCGAGGTGGTCTCCAGCGCCGTCAACCGTGCCGATCTGCTCCAGCGCCAGGGCTTCTACAGCCCGCCGCCCGGCAGCTCCCCCTACCCCGGCCTGGAGTGCGCGGGCCGGATCGTCGAGCTGGGCCCCGGTGTGGCCGGCTGGTCCGTGGGCGACGAGGTGTGCGCGCTGCTCGTCGGCGGCGGGTACGCCGAGAAGGTGGCCGTCCCGGCCGGGCAGCTGCTGCCGGTCCCGCAGGGCATCGACCTGGCCCGGGCCGCCGCGCTGCCCGAGGTGACCTGCACCGTCTGGTCGAACGTCTTCATGATCGCCCATCTGCGTCCGGGCGAGACGTTCCTCGTGCACGGCGGCTCCAGCGGCATCGGCACCATGGCGATCCAGCTCGCGAAGGCCGTCGGCGCCAAGGTCGCCGTCACCGCGGGCACCAAGGAGAAGCTCGACTTCTGCGCCGAGCTGGGCGCGGACATCCTGATCAACTACCGCGAGCAGGACTTCGTCGAGGAGATCAGGTCGGCCACGGACGGGGCCGGCGCCGACGTCATCCTCGACAACATGGGCGCCAAGTACCTGAACCGCAACGTCGACGCCCTCGCCACGAACGGCCGCCTGGCCATCATCGGCATGCAGGGCGGCATCAAGGGCGAGCTGAACATCGCCACGCTGCTCGGCAAGCGCGGCGCCATCACCGCCACCACGCTGCGGGCCCGCCCGCTCGCGGAGAAGGCGGCGGTCGTCGCCGCGGTGCGCGAGCACGTGTGGCCGCTGATCGAGGGCGGGCACGTGCGGCCGATCGTGGACCAGGAGCTGCCGATGAGCGACGCCGCGCAGGGGCACCGGGTCCTGGAGGAGAGCGGCCACATCGGCAAGGTGCTGCTCACCCGTCCGTAGGAGTCAGCGGCGCAGCCGCAGCGCCAGGAAGCCGATGCCGAGCCCGGTCAGCAGCAGCCCCGCCCCCAGCGGCAGCACGTTCACGAAGGTCACCGTCCCGCGCGCGATCACGGTCTGCCGCGCGGTGGGGGGCCGCTCGGGGCGCGGCGGCGGAGCCGTGGAGGCGGACGGCTCGGCCTGCGGGGGCGGCAGGGGCGCCTCGCTGAAGGTCGGGACGGGCAGCGGCCGTCCCGGCGGTGTCCGGCCCACGCCCGCCCGGCTGCCGGCGAGCGAGCCGTGCGGCGAGGGCTCGGCGGCGTACCCCGGCGGGGCCGGGGCGAGCAGGACGAGCAGCACGAGCGGGAGCACGCTCACCAGAAGCCCGGCCGCCCACCGAAGCCGTCGCATGCCCGTCCCCTTCCCGCTGCTTCCGCTTCCACCCGATGCCTGCGATAAGCCTCACATAGGCCAATAAAACGGGCACGCCGGATTTCGGGCCCGCCAACACGGTGGATCAGCCCGCAACGGGGGCACCACCGAGGTGTGACAGCCCGGTACGAGAGAATGGCGGCATGGAGATGCCGAGGAACGAACGGTCGCCGGAGAACCCGCAGATCTTGGTCGTGGGCCAGGACGGAATGGCCCTGGGCGGCGGAGACGACGAATCCCGCGAGGTCCCGGTGACGGAGATGGTGGAACAGCCCGCCAAGGTGATGCGTATCGGCAGCATGATCAAGCAGCTGCTGGAAGAAGTGCGCGTGGCGCCCCTGGACGAGGCGAGCCGGCAGCGGCTCAAGGAGATCCACGCCAGCTCGGTCAAGGAGCTCGAGGACGGGCTCGCGCCCGAACTCGTCGAGGAACTGGAGCGGCTCTCCCTGCCCTTCACGGACGACGCGACGCCGACCGACGCCGAACTGCGCATCGCGCAGGCCCAGTTGGTGGGCTGGCTGGAGGGGCTCTTCCACGGGATCCAGACGACGCTGTTCGCCCAGCAGATGGCGGCGCGCGCCCAGCTGGAGCAGATGCGCCGCGCGCTGCCGCCGGGCGTCGGCGGCGGCGAGGACGAGGAGGACCCGCGGACCGTCGGCCGCTCGGGCGGCCCGTACCTGTAGGGACGGACGCACGAAAAGGGCCCGGCCCGCGCGAGCAGCGCGGGCCGGGCCCTTCTCGTGCGTGGCGGCGGGGCCGGTCAGCTGGCCGGATTGCCCGTGGACACCTGGAGCTGGATCTTCACGTTGTCCGGGTCGATCTCGGTGCCCGCGGCGGGACTCTGGTTCATCACCGAGCCCTCGCCGTACGTGTTCTCGTCGACGGAGACCTCCGTGGCGATCCACCCGGCGGCCCGGAAGCAGGCCTTCACCGAGTTGATGTTCTTCAGGTAGAAGTCCGGGACCTTGATCTTCTCCTCGTCGTCGGAGCCCTGGTACGGCTCCGTGCACTGGTCCGTCTCGATGGTCTTCGTCAGGTCGGGGCCCTTGTGCCCGGCGACCGCGGAGGTGGACGGCTTGTCCGTGCCGCCGCCCTTGTCATCGCCCTTGCCGTTCAGCGTCAGGGCCGTGACCAGGCCGCCGATGGCGACGAGCGCGACGACGATCGAGCCGATGATCACCGCCTTGTTGCGGTTGCCGCCGCCCGAGCCCTGCACGCTCGTGGTCTGCGGGGACAGGTTGTACGGCGGCGGGGTCTGCTGGGCCTGCTGTGCGTACGGGGACGCGGGCGGCGGCGTCTGGTAGCCGCCCTGCATGTTCTGCTGCGGGTAGCCGTATCCGGCCTGCGACTGCGGGGCCGGGGTCCCGTACGGGTTCGGCGGGGGAGTCGGCTGGTACGGCGTCTGGACCGGGCCCGGCGCCGGCGCCCCGCTCTGGTCGATCGGCGGGAAGACGGCGGAGCCCACGCCCGCGCCGCTCGACGTCTGCGCACCCGGCACGATGCTCGGCGCGACGGAGGCCGAACCGGCGAGCGACTGGGCCACCCGCAGGCACTCGTCGCGCATCGACTCCGCGCTCGGGAAGCGCTCGTTCGGGTTCTTCTTCAGCGCGCGGGCGACGAGTGCGTCGACGGCCGGCGGCAGCGAGCGGTTGATCGAGGACGGAGCCACCGGCTCCTCCTGGACGTGCGCATACGCTATGGCCAGCGGTGAGTCCGCTTCGAACGGCAGCCGCCCGGTGACCAGTTGGAAGAGCATGATGCCGACCGAGTAGAGGTCGGAGCGGGCGTCCACGCCGCGGCCGAGCGCCTGCTCGGGCGACAGGTACTGCGGGGTGCCGACGACCATGCCGGTCTGCGTCATCGACGTGACGCCGGACTGCATGGCGCGGGCGATGCCGAAGTCCATGACCTTGACGACGTTCCGCTTCGTCATCATCACGTTGCCCGGCTTGATGTCACGGTGCACCAGGCCCATCTCGTGGCTGATCTCCAGCGCCGCGAGCACATCGGCCGTGATCTTCAGGGCCTTGTCGACCGGCATGGCGCCGTGGGTCCGCACGTCCTCGTCGAGCACGGAGCCGAGCGGCTGGCCCTCCACGTACTCCATGACGATGTACGGGGTGATGGTCCCGTCGAGCTCGTCCTCACCGGAGTCGAAGACCGAGACGATGTTCGTGTGCGTGAGCTTGGCCACCGACATCGCCTCGCGCTGGAACCGCTGGCGGAAGGCGTCTTCCCGCCCGAGTTCCGTGTGCAAAGTCTTGATGGCGACGGCGCGGTCCAGCCGGGTGTCGTGCGCGAGGTGCACGGAGGCCATGCCGCCCTGACCGAGCAGGTCGCGCAGTTGATACCGTCCGCCCGCCACGGCACGTCCCGCGTACCGGCCCCCGGCGCCGCCGTCTTGGCTCATCTTCTACGTCCCCCATAGCGCCCCGCGTCGGCGCGGCCGGTGATCGAATTCAGCTATTCCCGGCCAAGTCTGCCCGAGGGCACCCGGACGTCAAGTTCGATGCCCGATCCGTGACCGTACGGGCAAGAAGCGTCGCGCAAGCGTTACAGGAAACGGTCATGAACCCGGTGCAGAAATTGCGCGCACGATTTGCAAGGCGTGCACGGCAACGGGTTTGATGTCCGGTCCATCTCGGAACGGAGCCGCCTCGGAAGCCTGTAGCGTGGCCCGACGGAGACCGTAATTCACAACCGCGCGTACTCCGATGCAGGAATCCGGCAGCACGGACAGAAACGACGGCGAGGACTGATGGCACAGCAGCAGCGCGCTCAGGGCCCGTCCGACCCCGAGGCGACTGGCGGCGGTATGTCAGATGCGCCGGAGATGTGGGGTAACGGCGGGCTCGTCGGAGACGGCCGGTACCGGCTGACGCACAGACTCGGCCGGGGCGGCATGGCCGAGGTGTTCGCGGCCGAGGACGTACGTCTCGGGCGCACCGTCGCCGTCAAGCTGCTCCGCTCCGACCTCGCAGAGGACCCGGTCTCCAAGGCCCGCTTCACACGCGAGGCACAGTCGGTCGCCGGCCTGAACCACCACGCGGTCGTCGCGGTCTACGACTCGGGCGAGGACTACGTGAACGGCTCCACCGTTCCGTACATCGTCATGGAGCTCGTCGAGGGCCGCACCATCCGCGACCTCCTCATCAACGCCGAGGCGCCGGGCCCCGAGCAGGCCCTGATCATCGTCTCCGGCGTCCTGGAAGCGCTCGCGTACTCGCACCAGCACGGCATCGTGCACCGTGACATCAAGCCCGCGAACGTCATCATCACCAACACCGGCGCGGTGAAGGTGATGGACTTCGGCATCGCCCGCGCCCTGCACGGCGCGCAGTCCACGATGACGCAGACCGGCATGGTCATGGGCACACCCCAGTACCTGTCGCCGGAGCAGGCCCTCGGCAAGGCCGTCGACCACCGCTCCGACCTGTACGCGACCGGCTGCCTGCTCTACGAACTCCTCGCGCTGCGGCCCCCGTTCACCGGTGAGACGCCGCTGTCCGTCGTGTACCAGCACGTCCAGGACGTTCCGGTGCCGCCGTCCGAGGTCTCGGACGCGACGCCGCCGGAGCTGGACGGCCTCGTCATGCGCTCGCTCGCCAAGGACCCGGACGACCGGTTCCAGACGGCCGAGGAGATGCGCGGCCTCGTCCAGTACGGCCTGCAGATGCTGTACGAGCAGGGCGGCCACACCGGCACGTGGAACACCGGCCCCGTCGACATGCACGAGGGCGGCAGCACCCCGGCGATGGGCATGGCCGGCACCACGGCGCTGCCGCACCCCGGGGACCACGGCACGGCCGCGCAGCCGATGCTGCGCCCGCCGGGCGGCGACGACGGCGGCTTCGACGGCCACGGCAACCGCGGCGGCGGCCGCGGCAAGATGTGGGTCTT
The DNA here is from genome assembly GCF_050410835.1 of Streptomyces sp. cg35. NCBI lineage: Bacteria > Bacillati > Actinomycetota > Actinomycetes > Kitasatosporales > Streptomycetaceae > Streptomyces > Streptomyces sp. cg35. Next base: position 4,445,550 of record NZ_CP191268.1, on the reverse strand, counting down.
CGCCGTGCTCGCGGTCATCGCGATCGCGGCGGGCGTCGCCCTGGCCCTCAACCTGAGCGACAACGGCGGCGGTGGCGGGGGCGGCACGAAGAAGTCGCCGTCCGCCAGCCAGTCCGAGAAGACGGACGAGCCGAGCGAGTCGTCGGAAGACACCGCGACCGAGGGCGAGACGCAGGATCCGGGCGAGGGCACGGGCGGGCAGAGCCAGTACACCCCGTCGTACACGCCCAGCACGGGCAACGAGACGCCGTCGCAGTCGGCGACGGACGAGCCCACGGACGACCCGACGGACGAGCCCACGGACGACCCGACGGACGAGCCGACCGACGACCCGACGGACGAGCCCACCGGGGACCCGACGGGCCCGACGGGGAGCCCCGTCGGCGGCAACACCGGTCAGCCCGCCACCGACGGCGGAGCCAACGGCGGCTGAGCCGGACAGGCCCTAGCCGCGCCGCACCCGGTCCCGCGGCGCCCGCTGCGCCGATCCGCCCCGCAGTTCGTGCACGGTCACGAACTGCGGGTCCACACGCAGGTACACCGGGTCGAAGAGCTCGTCGTCCGCGAAATGCGGGGTGGGCCCGAAAAGTTCCAGTTCGGCGGTGGTCGGCTCGACCTGCTCGCAGGTGCCGACGCACTGCACCGACCACTGGCCGTCGTCCCCGGTGGTGGGCCCGGCGGCCGGGTTGCCCAGGTTGTCCGCCCCGTACGCGACCACGCTGCCGACGCAGGCCAGGTGGTAGCCGTAGCCACGGTGCAGACGCAGCAGGAGCCGTCCGTTCGCCACGACGTGGCGGGCGGAGGCGAGGAAGGGCAGAGCGCGCATGCTCGTCGCGACCCGGCCGTAGTTCACACGGGCGAGCAGCTCGAAGCCGCGCTCTTGGTCCTGCGGCTGCATCTCGGAGGGCATGTCACCACTCTCCGATGCCGACAGGGTGCCGGGAAAGGGGATCCCGCCCCCAGCACGGGGGACGTAGGTCCCGTGTCGGCGGGCACCCGGGTGAACCGTCAGTGCTGCTTCTCGGCCTGCATGCGCGCCACGTAGGCGGCTGCCTGCGAGCGGCGCTCCATGCCGAGCTTGGACAGCAGGCTGGAGACATAGTTCTTGATCGTCTTCTCGGCGAGATGGAGGCGCTCGCCGATCACGCGGTTGGTCAGGCCCTCGCCGATCAGGTCGAGGATCTTGCGCTCCTGCTCGGTCAGGCCGGAGAGCCGGTCGTCCTCCTTGCTGCGGCCGCCGTCGCGCAGCCGCTCCAGGACCCGGGCGGTGGCCACGGGGTCCAGCAGCGACTTGCCCGCGGCCACGTCCCGTACGGCCGTGAGCAGCTCATTGCCGCGGATCGCCTTCAGTACATAGCCGGAGGCGCCGGCCATGATCGCGTCGAAGAGCGCCTCGTCGTCCGCGAACGAGGTCAGCATGAGGCACTTGATCGACTCGTCCTGGGAGCGGATCTCGCGGCAGACCTCGACGCCGCTGCCGTCCGGCAGGCGCACGTCGAGCACGGCGACATCGGGCCTGGTCGCGGGGATGCGGACCAGGGCGTCGGCCGCCGTACCGGCCTCGCCGACCACCTCGATGTCGTCCTCCATCGAGAGCAGCTCGTGGACCCCGCGGCGCACCACTTCATGGTCGTCGAGGAGAAATACCGTAATTTTTCCGTCTTCGCGCACGGATTCAGTCTCACACACCGGCTCTTCCCGCGCCCTAGGTGACCGGGATAACGTGCCGGTGTTCCGGCCCCCTGCCAGGCTGTGACCAGTGATCAGTCGCACGGCTGTGACCTGCGGCGCTCCGTCCTTCGTGCGACTACTAGGAAATCCAATCAACGAACTACTTGGAAATCCAAGCAAAATCGCAGGTCAGATGGGGTTTCGCAGATGTGTGACCCACTGGGTAACGTGCTGGGTGAAGGGTGCTTGCCGGAGCACAGGTTTTCGTTCTTTCTAGTCACGCCTGAACCCGGCTCCCCCGCACCCACCCCGTGCGTGGACGGGTCAGGCGAGCCGAGCCGACTGGCCATCCGGCAATCCCGGGGGCCGGACCGACGGAGGAGCACACGTGACCGTAGACAGTGCTGACAGCACTGCCGCCGCGCAGAAGGCACAGTCGCCGCGCAAGCGGGCCGCCACGAAGAAGTCTGCGAAGAAGTCCCCCGGCAGGCCCGCCGCGGCCGGCCGGCCCGAGCTGGTGCAGCTGCTGACGCCCGAGGGCAAGCGGGTCAGGTCCAAGGAGACCGCGGTCTACGACGCCTACGTCGACGCGATCACCGACGACGAGCTGCGCGGCCTGTACCGCGACATGGTCCTCACCCGCCGCTTCGACGCCGAGGCCACCGCCCTGCAGCGCCAGGGCGAGCTGGGCCTGTGGGCGTCGCTGCTCGGCCAGGAGGCGGCCCAGATCGGCTCCGGGCGGGCCACCCGCGAGGACGACTACGTCTTCCCGACCTACCGCGAGCACGGCGTCGCCTGGTGCCGCGGGGTCGACCCGACGAATCTGCTCGGCATGTTCCGCGGTGTGAACCACGGCGGCTGGGACCCGAACAGCAACAACTTCCACCTGTACACGATCGTCATCGGCTCGCAGACGCTGCACGCCACCGGTTACGCGATGGGCGTGGCCAAGGACGGCGCGGACAGCGCGGTGATCGCGTACTTCGGTGACGGTGCCTCCAGCCAGGGCGACGTCCTGGAGTCCTTCAACTTCGGGGCGGTCTACAACGCCCCGGTGGTGTTCTTCTGCCAGAACAACCAGTGGGCGATCTCCGAGCCCACCGAGCGCCAGATGCGGGTGCCGCTGTACCAGCGTGCGCAGGGCTTCGGCTTCCCGGGCGTGCGGGTGGACGGCAACGACGTGCTCGCCTGCCTCGCCGTGACCCGGTGGGCGCTGGACCGGGCGCGCAGTGGCGAGGGCCCGACCCTGGTCGAGGCGTTCACGTACCGGATGGGCGCCCACACCACCTCCGACGACCCGTCGAAGTACCGGGCCGACGAGGAGCGTGTCGCCTGGGAGGCGAAGGACCCGATCCTGCGCCTGCGCACGTACCTGGAGTCGCAGACCGACACCGGCGAGGCGTTCTTCGCGGAGCTCGACGCGGAGAGCGAGGCGCTCGGCAAGCGGGTGCGCGAGGTCGTGCGGGCCATGCCGGACCCGGGACACCTGGCGATCTTCGAGAACGTGTACGCGGACGGGCATGCGCTCGTCGACGAGGAGCGCGCGCAGTTCGTCGCCTACCAGGCGTCGTTCGCGGACGGGGAGGTCTGACGGTCATGGCGGTACAGAAGCTTCCGATCGCCAAGGCGATCAACGAGTCGTTGCGCACCGCGCTGGACAACGACCCGAAGGTCCTCGTCATGGGCGAGGACGTCGGCAAGCTCGGCGGCGTCTTCCGGGTCACCGACGGGCTGCAGAAGGACTTCGGCGAGGACCGGGTCGTCGACACCCCGCTCGCCGAGTCCGGCATCGTCGGCACCGCGATCGGCCTGGCGCTGCGCGGTTACCGGCCGGTCGTGGAGATCCAGTTCGACGGGTTCGTCTTCCCCGCGTACGACCAGATCGTCACGCAGCTCGCGAAGATGCACGCCCGTGCGCTGGGCAAGGTCAAGACGCCGGTCGTCATCCGGATCCCGTACGGCGGCGGCATCGGCGCGGTCGAGCACCACTCGGAGTCGCCGGAGGCGCTGTTCGCGCACGTGCCGGGTCTGAAGGTGGTCTCCCCGTCGAACTCCTCGGACGCGTACTGGATGCTCCAGCAGGCCATCCAGAGCGACGACCCGGTGATCTTCTTCGAGCCGAAGCGGCGCTACTGGGACAAGGGCGAGGTCGACACCGAGGCCGTCCCCGGCGACCTGCACAAGGCCGTCGTGGCGCGTGAGGGCACCGACCTGACGCTCGTCGCGTACGGGCCGATGGTGAAGGTCTGCCTGGAGGCGGCCGCGGCCGCGCAGGAGGAGGGCAAGTCGCTGGAGGTACTCGACCTGCGCTCGATCTCGCCGATCGACTTCGACGCGGTGCAGCGGTCGGTGGAGAAGACCCGGCACCTGGTCGTCGCGCACGAGGCCCCGGTCTTCCTCGGCTCCGGCGCGGAGATCGCGGCGCGGATCACCGAGCGGTGCTTCTACCACCTGGAGGCGCCCGTGCTGCGGGTCGGCGGCTATCACGCGCCGTATCCGCCGGCGCGTCTGGAAGAGGAGTACCTGCCGGGCCTGGACCGGGTGCTCGACGCCGTCGACCGCTCGCTGGCGTACTGAGAGGGCTGGGAGTCATGGCGCGCGAATTCAAGATGCCCGACGTGGGCGAGGGCCTGACCGAGGCCGAGATCCTCAAGTGGTACGTGCAGCCCGGCGACGCCGTCGAGGACGGGCAGGTCGTGTGCGAGGTGGAGACGGCGAAGGCGGCCGTCGAGCTGCCGATCCCGTACGACGGTGTGGTCAAGGAGCTGCTGTTCCCCGAGGGCACGACCGTCGACGTCGGCCAGGTGATCATCTCGGTGGAGGTGGCGGGGGACGCGCCCGCGCCCGAGCCGGAGCCCGTGGCCGAGGCCGCACCCGAGGCCGCACCCGAGACCGAGGCCGCCGAGCCGCAGGGGCGTCAGCCGGTGCTCGTCGGCTACGGCGTCGCCGAGTCGTCGACCAAGCGGCGGGCCCGCAAGGGCGCCGACACCCCGGCCAACGGCACGGCCGCGCCCGCGGTGGAGCGTCCGCTGGCCAAGCCGCCGGTGCGCAAGCTCGCCAAGGACCTCGGGGTCGACCTCGCCACCGTGATCCCGTCGAGCCCCGACGGGATCATCACGCGTGAGGACGTGCACGCGGCGGTGGCGCCCGCGCCGGCCCCCGAGGTCCCGGCACAGGCCCCGGCGCCGGTGCCCGCGGCCCCCGCGCCGGTGGCGGCCGCGGCGTCGTACGACGGCGTCCGCGAGACCCGGATCCCGGTGAAGGGCGTCCGCAAGGCGACGGCCCAGGCGATGATCGGCTCGGCGTTCACGGCGCCGCACGTCACCGAGTTCGTGACGGTCGACGTGACGCGGACGATGAAGCTCGTCGAGGAGCTCAAGGCCGACAAGGACATGCAGGGGCTGCGGGTCAATCCGCTGCTGCTCATCTCCAAGGCGCTGCTCGTCGCGATCAAGCGCAATCCGGAGATCAGCGCGTCCTGGGACGAAGCCAACCAGGAGATCGTCCAGAAGCACTACGTGAACCTGGGCATCGCCGCGGCCACGCCCCGCGGGCTGATCGTGCCGAACATCAAGGACGCGCACGCCAAGACGCTGCCCGAACTGGCGTCCGCGCTGGGCGAGTTGGTGTCCACGGCGCGCGAGGGCAGAACGTCCCCGGCCGCGATGCAGGGCGGCACGGTCACCATTACGAACGTCGGCGTCTTCGGCGTCGACACCGGTACGCCCATCCTGAACCCGGGTGAGTCGGCGATCCTCGCCGTCGGGGCCATCAAGCTCCAGCCCTGGGTCCACAAGGGCAAGGTGAAGCCGCGTCAGGTGACGACGCTGGCCCTGTCCTTCGACCACCGCCTGGTGGACGGGGAGCTGGGCTCCAAGGTGCTGGCGGACGTGGCGGCGGTGCTGGAGCGGCCGAAGCGGCTCATCACCTGGAGCTGATCGTCTCGTGGCCGACTGCGCGGCCGGCCGTGGCCGGCCGCGCAGCTCTCCGCGCCTCTGAGGGGGCGCCCCGTTCCGGGCGCCCCCCGAAGGTCACTTCTTGAAGCCGTAGTCCATGAGCTTCTTGGCGTCCGACGTGCGGGCGCTGACCGACGTCGACTTCAGGACCGTGCCGATGACGGTCTTGCCGCTGCGGGTCGCCGCGAAGACCAGGCAGTAGCCGGCCTCGGGGCCGGAGCCGGTCTTCACGCCGATGGCGCCGGAGTACGAGCCCAGCAGGGTGTTGGTGTTGGACCACGACATGTAGCGGTAGCCGCCGGACTTCGTCGTGACCTTCTGCTTCGTGGACTTCGTCTTCACGACCGAACGGAACGTGGAGTTCTTCATCGCCGACGACGCGATCTTGGTGAGGTCGCGCGGCGTCGAGTAGTTCTTGCCCTTGCCGATGCCGTCGAACGAGTCGAAGTGGGTGTTCTTCAGACCCAGGGACGTGGCGGCCTTGTTCATCTTGCCGATGAAGGACTTCACGCGGGCGTCGCGGGTCGAGCCCGAGCCGAACTTGTCCGCGAGCGCGTACGCGGCGTCGCAGCCCGACGGCAGCATCAGGCCGTACAGGAGCTGGCGGACGGTCACCTTGTCGCCGACGATCAGGCGGGCCGACGAGGCGTTGTTCTTGACGATGTAGTCGCTGTACGCCTTCTGGATCGTGACCTTCGAATCCAGGTTGAGGTTCGACTGGGCCAGCACCACCTTGGCGGTCATGATCTTGGTGGTGGATCCGGTGGATCTGCGGGTGTCCGCGGCTTTGGTGAACAGGCTCGTGCCGGTGCCGTTGTTCATCACATAGCCGCCGGCGGCGGCGATCGTGGGCTTGGCCGGCGCCGTGGCGGCCTGTGCGGAGGTGGTCAGGGCTCCGCTGGTGAGCACGGTTCCCGCGACGAGAACGGCGATGCCCGTTATGCGCTTATTCAAGTTGAACGCTCCAAGTGCCCCTAATGCGCCGCCCTTTGGGCGGGACGCGCACTACTGAGACACCTGAAACGGGCGGGGGGTTGCACGGTGGTGGCGCAAAAGTTGCGCACAGGTGGCAGCGCGCGTCCCGCATGGTGGACGCGGTCCGGCTTGCGTACGTGTTGTATCTATGATGTGCGCATGCCCGCGACCGTCACCGAAAAACGTCCTCCCGCCGCCGACCGTGTCTACGACCATGTGAAGCGCGGTGTGCTCGAACGCCGCTACGAGGGTGGGACGTTGCTCACCGAGGGCGAACTCGCCGAGGCCGTCGGGGTGTCCCGCACCCCGGTGCGCGAGGCGCTGCTCAAGCTGGAGGTCGAGGGGCTGCTGCGGCTCTACCCGAAGAAGGGCGCCCTGGTGCTGCCCGTCTCGGCGCAGGAGATCGCGGACGTCGTGGAGACCCGGCTGCTCGTCGAGGAGCACGCGGTGCGCAAGGCCGTCCCGGCGCAGCCGCGCCTCCTGGAGCGCCTGGAGGAACTGCTGGACCAGCAGCGCACCCAGGCCGCCGCCGGACTGTTCGTGGAGGCCGCCGCCACCGACCGCTGCTTCCACGCGGAGATCGTCCGCAGCGGCGGCAACGAGATCCTGTCCCGCCTCTACGACCAGCTGCGCGACCGGCAGTTGAGGATGGGCGTCGCCGTGATGCACTCCCACCCGGACCGCATCGCCAAGACCCTCGCCGAGCACGGCGAGCTCCTCGACGCGCTGCGCGCCGGGGACGAGACGGCCGCCGTCGCCGTCGTGCGGCGGCACGTGGGCTGGTTCCAGAACCTGGCGCGGGGTGACGTGCGATGAGCTCCGTGTCCTCCGGTGCCTCCGGGTCCGGTGCGATGTCTCTGCCCGGCGATCCGCCCGGCGGCCGTCGGGCGATCGCCGTGTGGGGCATCGGCGTCTCCGTCTACTTCGTCGCCGTCATCTTCCGTACGTCGCTGGGTGTGGCGGGGCTCGACGCCGTCGAGCGGTTCCACATCAACGCGTCCGCGCTGTCGACGTTCTCGATCCTCCAGCTGCTCGTGTACGCGGGCATGCAGATACCCGTCGGCCTGATGGTCGACCGGCTCGGCACGAAGAAGGTGCTGACGTTCGGCGTGGTCCTGTTCACCGTCGGACAGCTGGGCTTCGCGTTCTCGTCGTCGTACGGGATGGCGCTGGTCTCGCGCGCGCTGCTCGGCTGCGGTGACGCCATGACCTTCATCAGCGTGCTGCGGCTGGGCACCCGCTGGTTCCCGGCGCGGCGCGGGCCGCTGGTCGCGCAGCTCGCCGGGCTCGTCGGCATGGCGGGCAACCTCATCTCGACGCTGGTCATCGCGCGGCTGCTGCACGGGATCGGCTGGGAGGCCGCGTTCGCCGGCAGCGCGCTCGCGGGCGTCGTCGTCCTCGTCCTGATGCTGCTGTTCCTGAAGGACCACCCCGAGGGGTTCGAGCCGGCGCCGATGCCCGCCACGCACAAGGGTGCCGCCTATGTGCGCGGGCAGATCGCGGCGGCCTGGCGGGAGCCGGGGACGCGGCTCGGGCTGTGGGTGCACTTCACGACGCAGTTCCCGGCGATGGTGTTCCTGCTGCTGTGGGGGCTGCCGTTCCTCGTCGACGCGCAGGGCCTGTCGCGGGGGACCGCGGGTGAACTGCTGACCCTCGTGGTGCTGGCCAACATGGTGGTGGGCCTGGTGTACGGGCAGATCGTGGCCCGGCACCACGCGGCGCGGCTGCCGTTGGCGCTCGGCACGGTCGGGGTGACGGCCCTGCTGTGGGCGGCGCCGATCGTCTGGCCGGGGCGGGCGCCGATGTGGCTGCTCGTGGTGATGTGCGTGGTGCTCGGGGCGTGCGGGCCCGCGTCGATGATCGGGTTCGACTTCGCGCGGCCGGCGAATCCGCCGGAGCGGCAGGGGACCGGGTCGGGGATCGTGAACATGGGCGGGTTCGTCGCCTCGATGACGACGCTGCTGGCGGTGGGGGTGCTGCTCGATGCGACCGGGGACGACTACCGGGTGGCGTTCTCGGCGGTGTTCGTGCTGCAGGCGCTCGGGGTGAGTCAGATTCTGCGGTTGCGGAAGCGGGCGGCTCGGGCCGAGCGGGAGCGGCTGGTCGCTTCCCGGGTCACTTCCGTGCACGTGCCTGCTTGAGCCGTGCCGGGGTGGCCGCCTCTCTTGGTGCGCGTCCGGTGCCGGGGCGGCTTTGCCGGGCTGGGGTGGCTGCCCCTCTTTGATGCGTGCTCGGCGCCGGCGCTGCCTTGCCGGGTTCTGGTGACCGCCCCTCGTGATGCCTGACCGGCGCTGGGGGGCCGCCTTGCCCACCCTGCCGCCCCAGGCGGCAGATTGCCCAAGGCGGGGGCGGCGGTGGGGCGGGCTGGTTTGCCTGCGGCAGATTGCCGCGAGGCGGCGGTGGGTTTGCTGGGCGGCGGGGTGCCCGAGGCGGCGGCGGGGCGGGTGCTGGGAGGGGTTACGGGGTGATGGCGAGGGCCGCGATGATGGTCGTGGCCAGGTCGGTGTCGCCCTCCGTCTTGACGCGGTCCGCCGCCGATTCCGGGGTGATGCGGCCGCAGGACAGACGTACGTACGTCTCCCAGTCCATGGCCAGCGTCGCCGCCGGGCCGAGGGAGGGCGAGCCGTCGATCGTGCCCTTGCCGTCCGCGTCGACGCGGACCGTGCGCAGGAACTCGACGGGGCCGTGCACATCGATGACGACCGCCGAGTTCGCGGGAGCGCCCGCGTCCTTCGCGACGATCTTGGGCAGGGCCGCGAGCAGCAGGTCGCGTGTGACGAGGGCGCCCGGGGAGTCGAGGTTGCCCGGCCTGCCGAGGGACCAGCGCAGGTCCTGCTCGTGCACCCAGATGTCGAACGCCCGCCTGCGCATGGCGAATTCGAGGGTCTCCTCGACGGCGCGCGGGCCGCGCACCATGGTCGACGGCTCGCGGCTCTCGTTCCGCAGCTGACGCGAGCGCCGGATGATCGTGTACTCCAGCTCGGAGACCATCTCCGGCGCCGTGTGGTGGCGGCGGACGTCGACCTGGATCTCCTGGTAGCGCTGCGCCTCGGTCTGGACGTGGTAAAGGTCGCGCGGCAGCGTGTGGATGGGACGCGGGTCGCCGAGCATCTCGCAGTCCTGGCCGATGACATGGCTGACGATGTCGCGTACGGACCAGCCGGGGCAGGGCGTCGCGCGGTTCCACTCACCCTCCACGAGCGGCGTGACCAGCTCGGATATCGCTTCCACGGAGTGGGTCCAGGCGTCGGCGTAGGACTGAAGGCTGGGGTGGAGACTCACGGAAGGGGACCCCTCGAGCGGTTGTACGCGGGCGTTTAAGTAGACGGCGGGCGCGGGCGGTGGGTGTCTTGGGACGCTAAGTTACGCTGCCCGTAGGCACCCCGGCAGTGCTTTCGTGTGACGATCGTAGGCCCGTGTTGACGGCTCGAATGCCAGGACGGTGGTAGTGTGCGCGCCTCCCTCATCCAGATCGCTGTAAACGAGGACGAATCGGTCAACACGCGGCGTGAGCGCGTCAGTTCACTGGTACGTGATCAAGCCGGTTCCGCCGATCTCGTCGTGCTGCCCGAGCTGTGGACGACCGGCGCTTTCGCGTACGAACTGTTCGCCGACGAGGCCGAGCCGCTGGAGGGTCCGACCTTCGAGGCGATGGCCAAGGCGGCGAGCGACGCGGGTGTGTGGCTGCACGCCGGGTCGATCCCCGAGCGGGACCCGGACGGCCCCCTCTGCAACACCTCGCTCCTCTTCTCCCCCGACGGCGAACTCGCCGCCGCCTACCGCAAGATCCACCGCTTCGGCTTCGACAAGGGCGAGGCCGTGCTGATGAGCGCGGGCGAGGAACTGGTGACGCTGCGGCTGCCGGAGACGGTGCTCGGCGTCAGCACCTGCTACGACCTGCGCTTCCCCGAGCTGTACCGGGGCCTCGTCGACCGGGGCGCCGAGACCCTGGTCGTCTCGGCCGGCTGGCCCGAGCGGCGCCGCTCCCACTGGACGCTGCTCGCGCAGGCCCGGGCCGTGGAGAACCAGGCGTACGTGCTGGCCTGCGCGACCGCCGGGACGCACGCCGGAGTGCCGCAGGCGGGGCACAGCATCGTGGTCGACCCGTGGGGCGAGGTGCTCGCCGAGGCGGGGTCCGGGGAAGAGGTACTGCGGGTGGAGTTCGACCCGGCGAGGGTCGCCGCCACCCGGGAGCAGTTCCCGGCGCTGAAGGACCGGATGCTGGGAGTGGACGCACCGCCCCGGCGCTGAGCTGCCGGGGCGGTCACCAAGGGGCCTCGGGTCCGAGGCCCGCAGGGCCTAGTCCACGACCCCCCGTTCCTTCTCCGCGAGATGGATGACGCAGACCGCGACGGCGATCAGCAGGGCCGGATCGGCGTCCTCGCGGACCACGTTCACGCCGTACGTCTCGCGCACGCGCAGCCAGCGGCGGGAGATCTCGGCGAGGAGTTCGCCGTCGTACTCGACGGCGAACTCGCGGTCCAGGATCTTTCCGCTGACGTCCAGTTCGGTGCCGTCGACCAGCTCCACGCGGTAGTGGTTGCGCAGCAGCGACAGGCGCTTGCGCTTGATCTTGGCGAGCTGCTCGTCGCCGCGCTCGATCACCATCGTGTCGCGCAGCGCGAACATCTTCTCGTGGATGTCGATGAGGACGCGGCCGTCGGGCCCCTTCAGCTCGAAGGTGTCCCGCAGCCGCATCGCCTTGCCGTCGACGAGGAACGCCTTGTGGCCGTTCTCGTCCTCGATCCAGTAGTCCTCGCCCACGGCGAAGAGTCGTTCTCGAACTTCGTAGCGCATACGTCGAAGAGTGCCCCCGAGCCGCCGGGCGGACCCTCCTTCGCTCCAGCCGGGTGAAAACGGCCCGAAGTCGGTGCGCACACGTCCTGCCGGGTGAGTGGATGCGGTGAACCGTCACACACCGTGCCCGGAGGTCACATCCCGTGAAGCCACGCCGACTGCTCGCCGCAGCCCTCGCGGCCCTGCCCCTGCTGCTCGCCCACCCCGCGACCGCCGCGCCCCGCGACCCCGTCCCGCGCTACCACGAGTACGTCGCGCTCGGCGACTCGTGGAGCGCCGACGTCACCCCGGTCGGCATCCGCACCGACCAGGCACCCAGCGGCTGCGCCCAGTCGGCGTGGAACTATCCGCGCCAGGTCGCCGCCGCCCTGAAGGTGCGGGCCTTCAAGGACGCCACGTGCGGCGCCGCGACCTCGGACCACCTGCGGGCCGCGCAGGACGTGACGTACGTGCCCGGTCTGCTCGACGGGGTCAACCAGCCGCAGCTCGACCGGGTCTCGAAGACCACCGACCTGGTCACCTTCGGCTTCGGCGGCAACGACATCGGCCTCGCGAGCGCCGCCCTCGGCTGCTTCAGTCTGCTGCCGGACCTCACGCCGCTGTCCGGCCCGAAGCTGCCCGCGCCGCTCGGCGGGAACTGCCGGTCCGGCTGGGTGGGCCCCGACGGGCGCGATCTGATGACGCGGCGGATCGAGGACGCCGAGCCGAAGCTCGTCCGCGCCGTCGAGGCCGTGCGGGCGGCCGCCGCCCCGGGCGCGACCGTGCTCGTCGTCGACTACCTCGCGGGAGTCCCCGTCGACCGCGGCTGCTACCCCTACGTCCAGGCGCACGACGGCGACCTCATGTGGCTCGGCGCGAAGCTCAAGGAGCTGAACGCGATGCTGGAGCGGGCCGCCGCGCGGGCGGGCGCCCGCTTCGTCGACACCTACCGCGGCAGCGTCGGACACGACGTGTGCCAGGCGCCGGGAACCAAATGGGTCGAGGGCTTCGTGCCGCTGACCACCGACCCGCCGGGCCTCGCCGTGCCGCTGCACCCGAACCGGCTCGGCGCCGACCACCAGGCACGGAGCGTCCTCAACACGCTTGAGTGACAAGAGAGTTCAGTGATACGTGCAACCATCACTGATATGTGGGTGTCCTAAGAGGTGGACGTGACCTTACGACCGAAGGAACACCCCATGTCTCGCGCACGAAGCTCCGCCGCCCGCAGGAGCCGTCTCACCGCACCTCTGATCGCCGCGGCCCTGGTCGCCGCCGGCGCCACCGCCGTCTCGCTCGCCCCCGCGCAGGCGCAGGCCGCGACCAAGGGCAAGGCCGACGCGGCCGACGACTTCAACGGGGACGGTTACGCCGACCTCGTCGCCGGAGCGGCCGGGGGAACCGTCTCCGGCGCGTCGCAGGCCGGCTACGTCGCCGTCACGTACGGCTCGCCGACCGGCCTGAGCGCGACGAACAAGAAGCTCATCAGCCGCTCGACCAGCGGCGTGCCCGGCTCGGCCGCCGCCAAGGAGGGCTTCGGCACCTACGTCACCAAGGGGGACCTCGACGGTGACGGCTACAGCGACCTCGTCATAGGCAGCGCCAAGGCGACGACGGGCGCCGTCATCCTGTGGGGCTCGCCCTCCGGACTGACCGGCGGCACGAACATCGCCACGTACGGGAAGTCGCCCCAGATCGGCGACTTCGACGGCGACGGCAAGGCCGACCTGGCGCTGCTCGCCGCGATGGGCAGCTACGGCGACGACCCCGAGCACGAGGGCGCCGCCCTGTGGAAGGGACCGGTCTCCCGGGCCGGCGCCCCGGCCCAGAAGCTGAACTTCATGGACAAGTCCGAGTGGTGGGGCTACGGCCAGGACGGCGCGACCTGCGTCGACGACCAGTCCGGCTGCGTCGACGGCCCCGACTCGACCACCGGCCCCGTGGTGTTCAAGGCGGTCGGCGACCTCAACGGCGACGGCCGCGACGACCTCGCCCTGCGCTCCTACAACGGCGACGGCATGTGGAACAACACCGTCCTGTACGGCAGTGCCTCGGGCTTCAAGCGCGGCTGGGCCCCGGAGACCCAGGGCGAGCTGGCCACCGGTGACGTGAACGGCGACGGCATCGACGACCTGGTCGTCGGCTCCGACCCCGAGGACTCCGACATCGGCGACACGATGCAGAAGGTCACCCTCGCGTTCGGCACGAAGGACGGCCTGAAGGGCGACCGCACCCAGGAGTTCGACCAGAGCCTGCCCGGCTTCTACGGCGCGCAGGAGGACGGCGACCACCTCGGCTCCTGCGTCTCCGTCGCCGACGTCACGGGCGACGGCAAGGCCGAGGTCGCGCTCGGCATCTCGGGCGAGGACTTCAGCGGCACGACCGACGCCGGATCGTTCGCGCTGCTGCACGGCACCGACTCCGGGGTCACCGGGACCGGCTCGCAGGTCCTCAACCAGAACTCGGCGGACGTGCCCGGCGTCGCCGAGTCCGGTGACCTGTTCGGCTCCGGCTGCCGGCTGCTCGACGTGAACGGCGACGGTCACCGCGACCTGGCCGTCTCCGCCACCGGGGAGAACGCGTCCGAGGGCGCCGTGTGGGCCTTCCCCGGCACCGGGACCGGCATCACCGCGACCGGCTCGACCGCCTTCAACCCGACCGACCTGGCCGCCCCGGTCACCAAGGCGCTGCTGGGCAACCCGCTCCGCTAGCGCCCGACCGGGTTGCGACCCGTATGCAGTAACCCGGCGCGCAGTCCGGCCCGTGCGACCGTCTCCTAGGGGCATGACCAGGGACGACGAACTGGCCGCACTGCGCGCCCGGGTGGGCGAACTGGAGGCGGCCGCCGCGCGGCCGCCACGGCACCGCACCCGCAGCACGTTCGCCGTCGTCCTCATCGTGCTCGCCGCGCTCCTCACCCCGCTGAGCGCCGTCGCCGTATGGGCGGACGCACAGGTCAGGGACACCGACCGGTACGTCGCCACGATGGCGCCGCTCGCCTCCGACCCGGACGTGCAGGACGCCGTCGCGAACCGGGTCACCACCGCGGTCATGGACCGCATCGACGTCCAGGACCTGCTGACCGGCGTCGCCCCCGACGACCGGCCCCGCCTGGAGAAGGCGCTCGGCGCGGCCAGCGGCCCCATCAACAGCGGCCTCACCTCGTTCGTGCACGCCGCCGCCCAGCGGTTCGTGACGAGCCCCGCCTTCGCCACCGTCTGGAAACAGGCCAACCGGACCGCGCACGCGGCCGTCGACAAGGCGCTCACCGGCGACGGCGGCGGCACCGTCAAGGTCGAGGACGGCATGGTCACCCTCGACCTCGCGCCGGTCGTCGACAAGGTCAAAGAGGCGCTCGTCGACGACGGACTCACCGTCGCCGCGAAGATCCCCGAAGTGCACACCGACATCACGCTCATGCAGTCCACGGGCGCCCTCGCCAAGGCGAAGAAGGGCCTGCGCCTGCTCCAGCTGCTGTCCTGGGTGCTGCCGCTGCTCGTCGTGCTGCTCGTCGTCGGCGGGGTACTGCTCGCCACCCGCCGGCGCCGCGCCCTGGTCACCGCGGCCCTCGCGGTCGCCGCCGGAGCGCTGGTGCTCGGCCTCGCGCTGTGGCTCGGCCGCGCCTTCTACCTCGACGCACTGCCCCCGGCCGTCGACCGCGCCGCGGCCGGCTCCGTCTACGACGCCCTCGTCCGCTTCCTGCGCACCGGCGTACGCGTCGTCGCCGTCCTCGGCGTGGTCGTCGCCCTCGCGGCCTGGACCGGCGGCCCCGGCCGCTGGGCGAGCGCGGTGCGCGGCGCGTGGACCGGGGGCATCGGCTCGGTGCGCGAGGCCACCGGAGCGGGCACCTTCGGGCCCGTCGGCCCCTGGGTGCACCGGATGCGTACGTGGCTGAACTGGACGGTCGCCGCGGTCGCCGCGGCCGTGCTGCTCGCCTGGGACTACCCGACGGGCGCCGTCGTCGCCTGGATCGCGGTGTGCGCGGTGTGCGCGCTCGCCGTCATCGAGTTCCTGGACGCCCCGGCGCTGCCGGATCCGGCGCCGGAGTCCGCAGCCGACGGGCCACCGGCCGCTCGTGCGCGATGACGTACCCGGCGGCGATCCCCGCACACACGACCGTGAAGAGCACGATCAGCCACGACAGCGCGGTGAACACCATTCCCAGCGGCCCGAACTGGGCCAGCGACCGGTCCAGCGTGCGCGGGATGTAGACCCGGGACGCCACGCTCAGACCGACCACGCCGACAGCGGTGAGCAGCGCGCCCGGCAGCAGCGGCAGCCACCGCACCCGCCCGCCGAGCAGCAGGTGCTGGGTCCACCACCACAGCGCCGTGCAGGTGAGCAGCCACAACGGCAGCCCCAGCCACAGGCCGGTGCCGAACCCGTCGCGCAGCAGCCCCTGGGCGACCAGCGCCACCAGCCACCCGGCGAGCCAGGCGAGCCAGCGCCAGGCGACCAGCGAGAACTGGGCGGGCGGCAGATGCCAGGCCCGCTCGCACATCCGCTGCAACGCGCGGCTGCACGCCGTCGCCGAGACCAGCAGGACCAGGACGCCGACGACGCCGGTGGCGTTGCGGGTGGCCGCGTCCCCGGCCGCGTACACCTGTCTGACCTGGTCCAGGGACGCGCCGTCCAGGCCGAGCGTGCCGCGCAGCGAGGACAGGATCTGGTCGCGCACGGCGGAGGGGGCGAACGCGGCCGCGACGAACACCACCGGCAGCGCCGTCAGGAACGTCTGGGCGGCGAGCCGCGTCGCCGAGTCGAGCAGGTTCACGGCGACGATCTGCCGGGTCATCCGCGGGACGAACGGCATGTGCTCCTGTACGGCCCGGGCCCGGTCGGTGGCCCAGCGCGTCGCCCGGGCCAGAGTGCTGGTCTCGCTCATGGCGGCAACCCAAGCGCATCCGCCGCCCCGCCCGGCGGCGACCGGGCGGTGCGGTGGCCCGTACGGGGAGACCGGCGCGGCACGGCACGCTTTACGGCGTAATCACCGGCGGCTCGGCCGCGCGGGCCCCGAACCTCGCGCGGTACGCCGAAGGGCTCAGCCCCGTCGCCCGCTTCAGGTGCGCCCGCAGATTCGCCCCGCTGCCCAGACCGCTGAGCTCCGCCACCACGTCGAGCCGGGCCTCACCGCGCTCGATGAGCCGGCAGGCCAGCGCGATCCGCTCGCCCAGCAGCCACGCCAGCGGCGTCGTGCCCAGCTCGGCACGGAAGCGGCGGTGCAGCGTGGCCGGGCTGACGGCGGCGCGGGCGGCCAGATCGGACACCGCGATCGGCTCGTCGAGGCGCTCCTGCGCCCAGGCCAGGAGCGGCGCCAGCGAGGCGTCCGGCACGTCCGGCACGGGCCGCTCCACGAACTGCCTCTGCCCGCCGTCGCGATGGGCCGCGAAGACCAGACGCCGCGCGACGGAGCCCGCGACCTCGGCGCCGTGGTCCCGGCGGACCAGATGCAGGCTCAGATCGAGGGCGGCGGCGCTGCCCGCCGCGGTCAGCACATCGCCCTCGTCCACGAACAGCACGTCCGGTTCCAGCAGCACCTGCGGGTGCAGCGCCCGGAACTCCTCCGCCCAGCGCCAGTGCGTGGTGGCGCGCCGCCCGTCCAGCAGCCCGGCCTCGGCGAGCGCGAACGCCCCGGTGCAGAAGCCGGCGATCCGCGCCCCGCGCGCATGGCTCCGCCGGATCGCGGCGAGCACGGGTTCGGCCCGCGGCACGACGTTGTCCGGGCGCCCCGGCACGATCAGGGTGTCGGCGCTGTCGGCCGCGTCGAGCCCCGCGGCCGTGCCCAGCGTGAAGAAGCCGTGGTTCATCCGGATCTCTGGCACCGGGGCGCACAGCGTCAGCTCGTACAGCGGCGCGGCCCGGCCCAGCTCGGGCCGCGGCAGCCCGAACACCTCGGTGGCGACCCCCACCTCGAAGGGGTTCACGCCCTCGTCGACGAGGACGACGACGCGGTGCACCGGCTGCTGCGCTTGCGAGGATCCTTGCGGCATACGCGATTCCTAGCACTCGTACGGCGCGGCGGGCGCCCCGAGGATGACGGCATGGAACCCGTCGCGCTCACCGAGGCCCTGGCCACCTTCGACGCCGTGTGGAGCCCCCGCATCGTCACCACCGTCAACGACTACGACGTCCGCCTCGCCAAGGCGGAGGGCGAGCACGTGTGGCACGTCCACGAGGACACCGACGAGTTCTTCCTCGTCGTCACCGGCGAGCTGACGATCGCCCTGCGCGAGAAGGACGGCGAACGCGACGTGGTCCTGCCCCCAGGCTCCGTCCTCACGGTCCCCCGCGGCACCTGGCACAAGCCGTTCGCGGCCCCCGGCACCGCGATCCTCCTCCTGGAACCGGCCGGCACGCCCACGACGGGCGACGCCCACGACCCCGTACCGGACCACGTGGACTCGACGACCGGGCACGCGTGGCACCCTTGAATCATGAACGACTCCGCGCCCGCCCCAGCCCGCCGTGCCCGTGTCCGCGCCCCCGAACTGGTCGGGAAGGGCGGCTGGCTGAACACAGGCGGCAAGGAGTACACCCTCGCCGACCTGCGAGGACGCATCGTCATCCTCGACTTCTGGACCTTTTGCTGCATCAATTGCCTGCACGTCCTCGACGAGCTGCGCGAGCTGGAGGAGCAGCACCGGGACACCGTCGTGATCATCGGGGTGCACTCGCCGAAGTTCGTGCACGAGGCCGAGCACGCGGCGGTCGTCGATGCCGTCGAGCGGTACGGGGTGGAGCACCCGGTGCTCGACGACCCCGAGCTCGCGACGTGGAAGCAGTACGCGGTGCGGGCCTGGCCGACGCTCGTCGTGATCGACCCCGAGGGGTACGTCGTCGCGCAGCACGCCGGTGAGGGCCACGCGCACGCGATCGCGAAGCTGGTCGAGGAGCTGGAGGCCGAGCACGAGGCGAAGGGCACGCTGCATCGCGGCGAGGGTCCCTACGTCGCGCCCGAGCCGGTCGCCACCGATCTGCGGTTCCCCGGCAAGGCGCTGCTGCTGCCGTCCGGGAACTTCCTGGTCAGCGACACCACCCGGCATCAGCTCGTGGAGCTGGCGGCCGACGGGGAGAGCGTCGTGCGGCGGATCGGTGACGGGGAGCGCGGCTTCGGCCCGGACTCCTTCAACGAGCCGCAGGGCCTCGCGCTGCTCGACGAGCGCACCGTCGTCGTCGCCGACACCGTGAACCACGCGCTGCGCGCCGTGGACCTGGCGAGCGGCGCGGTCACCACGCTCGCGGGCACCGGCCGGCAGTGGTGGCAGGGCACGCCGACCAGCGGACCGGCCCGGGAGATCGACCTGTCGTCGCCGTGGGACGTGGCCGTCTTCGGCGGCAAGGTGTGGATCGCGATGGCCGGTGTGCACCAGCTGTGGACGTACGACCCCGAGGCGGGGACCGTCGAGGTCGCGGCCGGGACGACCAACGAGGGCCTGGTCGACGGGCCCGGCGCCGAAGCCTGGTTCGCGCAGCCCTCCGGGCTCGCCGCCACCGAGGACCGGCTGTGGGTCGCCGACTCGGAGACCAGCGCGCTGCGGTACGTCGACCTGGACGGGCACGTTCACACGGCCGTCGGCACCGGCCTGTTCGACTTCGGGCACCGGGACGGCGACGCCGGACAGGCGCTGTTCCAGCACCCGTTGGGTGTCACGGCCCTGCCGGACGGCTCGGTCGCGGTCTCGGACACGTACAACCACGCGCTGCGCCGCTTCGACCCGGCGACCGGCCAGGTGACCACCCTCGCCACCGATCTGCGGGAGCCGAGCGACGCCGTGCTGGCAGGCGGCTCCGGTGACATCGTCGTCGTCGAGTCCGCCCGGCACCGGCTGACGCGGCTGCGGCTGCCCGAGGAGGCCGTGCGCGTCGAGTCCGTCGCCCACCGCACGCAGCGCGCCGCCACCGAAGTGGCGGGCGGCAAGCTGCAGTTGGACGTCATCTTCCAGGCGCCGGCCGGGCAGAAGCTCGACACCCGCTACGGCCCCTCGACCCGGCTGCTGGTCTCCGCGACGCCGCCCGAGCTGCTCGCGGCCGGTGACGGCGCGGGCACCGACCTGGCCCGTGAGCTGGTCCTGAACCCGGATGTCACCGAGGGCGTCCTGCACGTCTCCGCGATGGCGGCCTCGTGCGACGACGACCCGGCCAACGAGTACCCGGCCTGCCATGTGCACCAGCAGGACTGGGGTGTCCCGGTCCGGGTCGCCGAGGGCGGGGCGGACCGGCTGCCGCTGGTGCTGGCCGGCCTGGACGGCTGACCGGGCCCGAGGGCCCGTCAGTTCGCGTACGGCATCCGGGTGTTCCAGGAGAGCACCTCGATGCCGTCGGCGCGCTTGCCCGCGTACTCGACCTCGCCGGGCGTCTTCAGCGTGACGAAGGCGCCGGAGGCGTCGGCGTCGTTCCGCACCAGGGACAGCCGGACCGACGTGAAGTAGTCGTCCTCGGCCTTGGTCTCCTGGTAGACGGGGAGCGCGGAGTAGACCGTGCCGCCGGCCGGGACGAGCAGGGGCTGCGCGGGCCGTACGTCGTCCTTGGCCACGGGGACGTCACCGTTGGCGTCGCCCGGGGTGACGACCGGGAACTTCTGCACGGTGCAGGCGCCGCCGGACGTGTTGACCGCGGTGATCAGCAGGTGGTCGCCCTGCTGCTCCGGGTTCTTGCGCTTGAGCGTGTAGGCGAGCGAGGTCACCGCGCACTCCGGCGCCGCCTTCGCGGCGGTCCCGCCCGCGGCGCCCTTGCCGGTGGAACTGCTCTTGGCGGCGTCCGCCTTGGACGCGCCGCCCGCCTGCTGCGTACCCGTGGACTTCTCGGCGGCCGAGCCGGTGTCCGCGCCGGCGCTCGTGTTCGTGGTCGCCGCGGCGCCCTCGTCCTTGGTCCCCGTGGCGTCGCCGCCGGAGCAGGCGGTCATCGTCAGGCCGAGGACCACGGCGGCGGTGGCGAGGACGGTCGTGCGGGTGATGGTGCGGGTCATGGTGGTGCTCCCCCGGTTCGGTGCGCCCGCCAGGTCCGGCGGGCCGCTGTGAGTCCTACGGTGCCCGCCGCGGTCGCCGTCCGGTCGCCCTCGCGTTAGCGCGCCGTCGCCGTTTGGCTGTCGGCCCGCTCCAGCTGCGCTTTCGCCTGCCGCGCGCCCTCCTCGAAACCCCGCCGCAGCGCGTCCTCGTGGGCCCGGCGCAGACAGCCGCGGGCCTCCTCGGCGCGGCCGAGGGCGAGCAGTGCGGCGCCGCGCGAGACCCGCAGCAGGATCTGGCGCAGCGGGGCGAGACCTTCCGTGGCGGCGCCGGGCAGCGACAGCCCCCGTTCCGTGCAGACGAGCACGGCCGGGTGGTCGTCGAGGGC
Source organism: Streptomyces sp. cg35 (assembly GCF_050410835.1). NCBI lineage: Bacteria > Bacillati > Actinomycetota > Actinomycetes > Kitasatosporales > Streptomycetaceae > Streptomyces > Streptomyces sp. cg35. Next base: position 4,424,842 of record NZ_CP191268.1, on the reverse strand, counting down.
GAGCAGCCGACGGGCCCGGTGTTCCAGGGCGAGCAGTTCGGTCAGTACGTCGCCGGCGGCGCGGGCCAGTTCGGCGGCGCGGGTCAGATGGGCGAGGGCCTCGGGGCCCGGCGCCCCGGCCCGGTCGAGGGCGGCGGCGAGGTTGACCAGGGCGGTGGCCTCGCTGGACGGGTCGCCCGCGCGGGCGGCGAGCGCCGGGGCGCGCTCCAGATGGTCCAGGGCCTGCGCGAGCCGCCCCTCCTCGGTGAGGACCCAGCCGTACAGGGCGCGCACCCGCGCCTCCGCGTCCGGGTCGCCGAGCCGTACGGCCGCGGCCAGGCCCTGGGCGAGCAGCGGCAGCCAGTCGTCGCGTACGTATCCGACGATGGACGGCCACTGCAGCACGACGAGCCGCCAGGCCCGGTCGTCGAGGCCCGCGGCGAGGGCGGCGCCGGCGGCGGCCGCGAGGTTCTCGCGCTGCGCCGCGAACCAGCCGAGCGCGCTCGCCCGGTCGGGCAGTGGTGGTCCGCCCAGGTCGGCGCGGGCGTCCGGCGGCGGTGCGCAGCAGGGCCGGTCGTCGGGTTCGGCGACGGCGGCGGCGCGCAGCGCGGTGCGGACGTAATGGTCGAGGAGGCGGACGAGGGGCTCGTCGGCGGGTTCGGCGGGTCCGGCCGGTTCGGGGCCGGTGTCACCGCGGGCGGGGCCGCGCGCGTACAGGCGGACCAGGTCGTGCATCCCGTACCGGCCGGGTGTCCGCTCGGTGACGAGGTGGGCGGCCGCGAGGCGGTCCAGGGCCGTGGCGGCGTCGGCGGGCGGTGTCGCGGTGAGGGCGGCGGCCGCGTACCGGTCGAGGTCGGGGCCGGGGAGGGTGCCGAGCCGGCCGAAGAGCTGTCGGGCGTCGGCGGGCAGGGCGCGCAGGGTGAGCCGGAGCGCGGCGGCGACTCCGGTGTCGTCGATGTCGAGGAGCGCCAGCCGGCGCTGTTCGTCGGCCAGTTCGCCGGCGAGGTCGCTCAGTGGCCGGTCCGGCCGGGCGTTGATGCGGGCGGCCACGACGCGCAGCGCCAGCGGGAGGCCCGCGCAGAGCTCGGCGAGCCGGGCCGCGGCGGCCGGTTCGGCGGCGAGCCGGTCCTCGGCGCCGGTGGCGGCGAGCAGCGCGGCCGACGCGGGGCCGTCGAGGACGCCGACCTCGACGGTCCGGGCGAGTTCGCTGACCGCGAGACCGTCCAGGCGCAGCCGTGAGGTGACCAGGGCGACGCTGCCGGGGCCGGCCGGGAGCAGCGGGCGGACCTGGGCGGCGGTGCGGGCGTTGTCGAGGACGACGAGGGGGCGGCGGTGTTCCGTCCGGGTCCGGTACGCGGCGGCCAACGCGCCTTGTGTGTCGGGCAGTTCGCGGCCCGGGACGCCGAGCGCGATCAGGAACTCGCGGAGCACGTCGGCGGTCTCGGGGCCGGTGTCGGCGGGGTCGTCGCCGAAGCCGCGCAGATCGGCGAAGAGGACTCCGTCGTAGTGCTCGCGCGCGGTGTGCGCCCAGTGCAGGGCCGCCGCGGTCTTGCCGACGCCGGCGGGCCCGGTGATGACGACGACGGCGTGCTCGCGGTGGGCGGCTTCGTCGATCGCGGCCAGCTCCATGTCGCGTCCGACGAACCCGCGCGGCGGCCGCGGCAGCAGGTCGGGGCCGGCCGCCTGCGGGGGCGTGGGGTCCGGCGCGGGCGCGGGCGGCGGGGCGCCGTCCCCGGCGAGGATCTCCGCGTACGCGGCGCGCAGTGCGGCCCCGGGGTCGACGCCCAGCTCGTCGGCGAGGAGCGTGCGGGTGCGGTGGTACTGGTCGATGGCGTCGGACTGGCGGCCCGCGCGGTACAGGGCCCGCATCAGGGCCGCGGCCAGCGACTCCCGCATGGGATGGGCGACGGCCTCCGCGTGCAGCAGCGACGCGGCCCGCGCGTGGTCGCCGAACTCCCCGTAGGTGCGGGCCAGTTGTTCGACCGCCGAGATCCGCGCCTCCTCCAGGCCGTCCGCCGCGACCCGCAGCGGACCGCCCGTGGCGACGCCGACGAGCGCGGGCCCGTGCCACAGCGCGAGCGCCTCCCGCAGCAGGGCCGCCGCGTCGTCGGGGGTGCGCTGGTCGCGGGCGAGCCGGACGAGTTCCTCGAAGCGGTGCGCGTCGAGCAGCGACTCGGGCATCTCCAGGACGTACGCGTCGCCGCGGGTCACGAGCCGGACGCCCCACTCGTCGGCGCCGCCCTGCGCGAGCAGCGCCCGCAGCCGCGACACATGGCCCTGCGCCACGGTCCTGGCCCGGGCCGGCGGGCCTTCCGGCCACAGCGCGTCGATCAGCTGGTCCAGGGGCACCGCCGTGTTGGGCCGCAGCAGCAGCGCCGCGAGGAGGCTGCGCCGCTTGGCGGGACCGAGGGGGAGCTCCCCGCTCTCCGTGGCCACGGCGACCGCGCCGAGCAGCCGGAACTCCACGACAGTGCTCCCCCCCATATGCCCCGAGAACGCGATGCGCTCAGGGTACGTGGAGGGAGCTACCGGCAAGTACGGGCCAGGGGCCGTGGCTCCTGGCCCGACCGGCGGACCTACAGGCGACGGTCCCGCTCGTCGACCACGGTCGTCTGGTTCGGCGGCACGACCATGCGCCTGCGCCGCCCGATGCTGCGGAACGCGAAGACACCGATCAGCCCGACGATCATCAGGATCCAGCCGACGACGTCGAGGTTGACCCCCTTCATGTGCCAGTCGGTCGCGAAGGTGAGGATCGCCCCGACGGCGACCAGGATGATGCAACCTCCCAAGCTCATGAGGTCTGCCTCCCCATCAGTTGTGTGACGCGCGAGTACGAGTACGAGAGCCCCGGGTACCCGGGGCTCTCGACGTCACACAGGGGCAGGGCCCGGGATTCAGCCCTCCAGGAACGCGGTGAGCGCGTTCGCCAGCAGGAACGGGTCGTCCGCGCCGCACAGTTCACGGGCGCTGTGCATGGACAGGATCGCCGCGCCGATGTCGACGGTCTTGATGCCGTGCCGGGCCGCGGTGATCGGGCCGATGGTCGTCCCGCAGGGCATCGCGTTGTTCGACACGAACGACTGGAACGGCACGCCCGCCTTCTCGCACGCCGCCGCGAACACGGCCCGGCCCGCGCCGTCCGTCGCGTAGCGGTTGTTGACGTTGACCTTGAGGATCGGGCCGCCGTTGGCCCGCGGGTGGTGCGTGGGGTCGTGGCGCTCGGAGTAGTTCGGGTGCACGGCGTGCCCGGTGTCCGAGGACAGGCACACGGTCCCGGCGAAGGCCCGGGCCCGGTCCTCGTACGAGCCGCCGCGCGCGAACACCGAACGCTCCAGGACGCTCCCGAGCAGCGGCCCGTCCGCGCCGGTGTCGGACTGCGACCCGTTCTCCTCGTGGTCGAAGGCGGCGAGCACCGGGATGTACGGGAGGCCTCCCTCCTCGTCGCGTCTGCTGACCTCGGCGAGCGCGGCCGTGCAGGCGTGCACGGACAGCAGGTTGTCCATCCGCGGGCCGGCCACGAGCTCCTTGTCACGGCCCAGGTAGGCCGGCGGCTCGACGGAGTACGTCATCAGGTCCCAGCCGGTGATCGAGCGGCGCTCGAGGCCGTACTCGTCCTCGACGAAGGCCAGCAGGTCGCCCTCGTGCACATCGCCGCCCAGGCCCCAGATCGGCTGCATGTGCCGCTGCTTGTCCAGCTTCAGGCCGTCCGCGGTGACGGAGCGGTCCAGGTGGATGGCGAGCTGCGGCACGCGCAGCAGGGGCCGGTCGATGTCGATGAGCCGGTCGCTGCCGTCGCGCAGCGAGATCCGTCCGGCCAGGCCCAGGTCCCGGTCGAGCCAGGAGTTGAGCAGCGGGCCGCCGTAGATCTCCACGGCGACCTGGCGCCAGCCGTTGCTGCCCATGTCGGGCTGCGGCTTCACGCGCAGGTTCGGGGAGTCGGTGTGCGCGCCGACGATGCGGAACGGGGTGTGCGGGTGCGCTCCGCGCGGCACGTACCAGGCGATGACGGCGCCGCCGCGCGTCACGAACTTCCCCCCGCTGGTGCCGTCCCAGGCGTCGGTCTCCGCGACCTGCTTGAACCCCGCCTCCTCGAGCCGCGCCGCCACGGTCGCCACGGCGTGGTACGGCGTCGGGCTCGCCGCCAGGAAGGTCATCAGGTCGTCGGTGTGCCCACGATCGAAGGGGCCGGAGGGAGTGCGCATGCGGCCAGAGTAGTGCGGCTTCCAAGGGGCCTGCCTGCGGCGGCCCGGCGCCTGATCGTCCGCCGTCTCCCGTCTCGTCGGCGGGTGCCGGCCGGTGGGGGCGAGAAGCCCCGCCGGGGCGCGGCCGCCGACGAAGCAGTCACCCGGCGGACGCGCACGCGCCAAGAGGCCCGTCGCCCCCGAGCGGGGACGACGGGCCTCGGGCACGATCCGGCTCGGCGGAGCCTAGAACGCCGCCTCGTCCAGCTCCATCACGTCCAGCCCCGACTCGCTCGTGGCCTGGGCGAGCTTGCGCGCACCGATGACACCCGGCAGGACATTCGCCGCGAAGAACTTCGCCGCCGCGATCTTGCCCTGGTAGAACGCCACGTCCTTGCCGGCCGCACCCGCGGCGAGCTTCTCCGCGGCGACGGCAGCGCCCTTGAGGAGCAGGTAGCCGACGACCACGTCACCGGACGCCATGAGCAGGCGCGTGGTGTTCAGGCCCACCTTGTAGATGGCCTTGACGTCCTGCTCCGTGGCGGCCAGGTCCGTCAGCATGACGCCGACGATGGCCTCCAGCTCGACGGCCGCCTTGGCGAGGGCGTCGCGGGCCGCGCCCAGCTCCTCGCCGCCGGTCTCGACCGCGAGGAACTTCTTGATCTCCTCGGCCAGACCGTTCAGCGCGGCGCCCTGGTTGCGGACGATCTTCCGGAAGAAGAAGTCCTGGCCCTGGATCGCCGTGGTGCCCTCGTAGAGCGTGTCGATCTTGGAGTCGCGGATGTACTGCTCGATCGGGTACTCCTGCAGGAAGCCGGAGCCGCCGAAGGTCTGCAGCGACTGCGCCAGCTGCTCGTAGCCCTTCTCCGAGCCGTAGCCCTTCACGATCGGGAGCAGCAGGTCGTTCAGCGCGTGCTCGGCCGAGGCGTCCTCGCCCGCGGCCTCCTTGACCTGGATCGCGTCCTGCACGGAGGCGGTGTAGAGCACCAGGGTGCGCATGCCCTCCGCGTACGCCTTCTGCGTGAGCAGCGAGCGGCGTACGTCCGGGTGGTGCGTGATGGTGACCTTGGGCGCCGTCTTGTCCATGAACTTGGCCAGGTCGGGACCCTGGACGCGCTCCTTGGCGTACTCCAGCGCGTTCAGGTACCCGGTGGACAGCGTGGAGATCGCCTTCGTGCCGACCATCATGCGGGCGAACTCGATGATGCGGAACATCTGGCGGATGCCGTCGTGCTTGTCGCCGATCAGCCAGCCCTTGGCGGGGTGCTGGTCGCCGAACGTCATCTCGCAGGTGTTGGACGCCTTGAGGCCCATCTTGTGCTCGACGTTGGTCGCGTACACGCCGTTGCGCTCGCCCAGCTCGCCGGTCTCCCAGTCGAACTCGAACTTCGGCACGAGGAAGAGCGAGAGGCCCTTGGTGCCGGGGCCGTGGCCCTCGGGGCGGGCCAGCACGTAGTGGAGGATGTTCTCCGACATGTCGTGCTCACCGGACGTGATGAACCGCTTCACGCCCTCGATGTGCCACGAGCCGTCGTCCTGCTGGACGGCCTTGGTGCGGCCGGCGCCCACGTCCGAACCGGCGTCCGGCTCGGTCAGCACCATCGTCGAGCCCCACTGCTTCTCGACGGCGATCTCGGCGGCCTTCTTCTGCTGCTCGTTGCCCTCCTCGAAGAGGATGCCGGCGAAGGCCGGGCCCGAGGAGTACATCCAGACCGCCGGGTTGGCGCCCAGGATCAGCTCGGCGTGGGCCCAGATCAGGGAGCGCGGCGCGGTGGTGCCGCCGATCTCCTCGGGCAGGCCCAGGCGCCAGTACTCGGCGTCCATGAAGGCCTTGTAGGACTTCTTGAAGGACTCCGGGACCGGCGCCGTGTTGGTCTCCGGGTCGAAGACCGGCGGGTTGCGGTCGGCGTCGGCGAAGGACTCGGCCAGATCGTTCTCGGAGAGGCGGGCGACCTCTTCGAGGATGCTCTTGGCGGTGTCGACATCCATGTCCCCGAACGGGCCCGTGCCGTACAGCTTGTCGCGGTCGAGCACCTCGAAGAGGTTGAACTCGATGTCGCGGAGATTCGACTTGTAGTGCCCCATGGCGACGGCTCCGTAAAGGCTTGGGAGGTAGACCCGCTGCGGGGGCCCTTTCGTGTCGGGCTCCGGGATCGTCCTCGTACGCGTACCAACTAGTAGCTAACAGGATGCTACCCGTCGGTAATAAGAATCAACCCCCAGTGGGCCAAGTGTGACGAAGGCACCCCCGCACCGCCCCCGCCGCTCTGCCCGAGGCTCCTCTCACGCCCCCGCGTCGCGCAAGAACCCCGTCAGCAACTTCCCCCATTCCTGCGGCCGTTCGGCGAACGGGAGGTGCCCCGTGGCGATCTCCGCCAGCCGGGAGCCGGGGATCGACGAGGCCAGCTCCCGGTGCAGGGCCGGGGGCACCAGGCGGTCGCCCGTCGTCGTGATCACCAGGGTCGGGGCCGTGATCCGGGCCAGGTCGGCGCGTACGTCCACCCGGGTGACCAGGTCCACGTGGTCCGCGGTGCCGGGCGGGACCGACGTGCCCACCTCCTTCAGGAGGGCCGCCAGCTGTCCGTCATCCAGGGAGCGCAGTGCCTCCTCGCTCAGGGCGCGCGGCACCACGAAGCGGGCCAGCGGTTCCGGGGCGCCGGACACGGCGAGGGCGTGCCACAGCTCGGCGCCGAGCCGCAGGTCGTGGTCGGGCCGGGCGAAGGCGGCGGTGAGCAGCAGGGCGGTCACCCGCTCGGGATGCCGGGCCGCGACGCGCACCGCCACCGCTCCGCCCAGCGAGTACCCGGACACGGCGAAGCGGTCGAGGCCCTCGGCGTCGGCCGCGGCCACCAGCTGGTCGGCCAGGTCGTCCAGCCGGAGCGGGGACGCGGAGCGCGGCGTCGCGCCCGTGCCCGGGTAGTCGACGCCGACCACCGTGTGCGCGGCGCTCAGCATCTCCAGGACCGGGCCGTAGTTCGCCTCCACCGAGCCGCCCGCGCCGTGCGCCACGAGCAGGCCGGGGCCCGACCCCCGCACCGTGCGCGCGTACGGGGCCGCTGCGTCGATCGCCTCGCCTGACATGGCCGTCCTCCCCCTGGAGCGCGCGAAACCCTCGCGCCCCATTTATGTATCGATGACTACAGAAAGACCGTAGCAGCCCCCGCCCTCATTTCTCTACTGTCCATTACAGAAATAATCCGGGCCCGCCGCCGCCCCGGCCCTCGGTACTCTTGCGCCCATGTACGGATACGAGCAGCACGCCGGAGGGGCCGCTGCCGGGCAGCAGTACGCGCCGCCGCAGCAGGGCGGGTACGGGCAGCAGGCGCCGCCGCTGTACCCGGAGCCGTCGCCGCCCTCGCTCCCCGACGCGGTCCGCGCGTTCACCACCGGCTCGATGTCCGCCGAGGACTTCCAGCAGATCTTCGCGTCGTCGAAGGTCTACTGCCCGCGCGGCGACAACCCGGGCTTCCTCGCCCTGCACAACACCCAGCAGCCGGTGATCCCCATGTTCACCACGCTCAAGGAGCTGCGCCGGTACGCGGGCAAGGAGTCCAAGTACTTCGTGATCACCGGCGCCGAGGTGATCGACCTGCTGCCCACCGGGTACGGCTTCGTCCTCGACATGGAGGGCGAGCACCGGATGGTCTTCGACGCGAAGGCGGTCGAGCAGATGGTCGACTTCGCGATGCGCCGCATGTACGGCTGACACCCCGATCGACGACGGCGCGAAGGACGCCCGGAGGGAATTCCCTCCGGGCGTTCGTCGTTCCAGGTGGCAGAAAGTTCTACGTTCAACTAAAGTCGAGGCACGAGGACGCCAAGGAGGTCCCCAAAATGCCCGCTGTGACCGTCGAGAACCCGCTGACCCTGCCCCGTGTGGCCGCGCCGGCGGACGCCGTGGCCCGCCCGGTGCTGGCCGTGACGACCGCGCCCAGCGGATTCGAAGGGGAGGGCTTCCCGGTACGCCGCGCGTTCGCCGGGATCAACTACAAGTACCTCGACCCGTTCATCATGATGGACCAGATGGGCGAGGTGGAGTACGCCCCCGGAGAGCCCAAGGGCACGCCCTGGCACCCACACCGCGGCTTCGAGACCGTGACGTACATCATCGACGGCACCTTCATCCACCAGGACTCGCACGGCGGTGGCGGCACCATCACCAACGGCGACACCCAGTGGATGACGGCGGGTTCCGGCCTGCTGCACATCGAGGCGCCGCCGGAGTCGCTCGTCATGTCCGGCGGCCTCTTCCACGGCCTGCAGCTGTGGGTGAACCTGCCGGCGAAGGACAAGATGCAGGACCCGCGCTACCAGGACATCCGCGGCGGCCAGGTCAAGCTGCTCACCACCGAGGACGGCGGCGCGCTGCTCCGCGTCATCGCCGGTGAGTTCGACGGCCACGAGGGCCCCGGCATCACGCACACGCCGATCACGATGGTGCACGCCACCGTCCGCCCCGGCGCCGAGGCGACCCTGCCCTGGCGCGAGGACTACAACGGTCTCGTGTACGTGCTCGCCGGCCGCGGCACCGTGGGCGCCGACCGGCGTCCGGTCCACATGGGCCAGACCGCGGTCTTCGGCGCGGGCTCGTCCCTGACGGTGCGGGCCGACGAGTCGCAGGACTCGAACACCCCGGACCTCGAAGTGGTCATCCTGGGCGGTCAGCCGATCCGTGAGCCCATGGCGCACTACGGCCCGTTCGTGATGAACACCAAGGCCGAACTCCAGCAGGCCTTCGACGACTTCCAGGCCGGCCGCCTGGGCGTCATCCCCTCCGCCGAGCGTCTGCCGCACACGTAAGCCCACGTGAGCACAGCGCTCCCCGAACGTGACGGCCCGCCGACTCTGCACCCGGCGGGCCGTCACCTGTATGCGGTCCCTCGTCCGTCCGGCCGCCCCTCCTTTGCATGACGCCTCGTCACCCGGCCGGACCGGTCCGGCGGGTGGGGGCGGCCCGGCCATGATCGGCTGGGCGGGTGCAGACCCGTCAGCAGCTCCTTCCCGAACCCGCCCGCCGCATCGGTGCCTGGTGCGCGGTGGCGCTGCTCGTCACCGGTGTCGCCGCGGTCGGCATCTGGCTGTGCACCGAGCTCAAGACCGCCGTGGTCCCGGTGCTGCTCGCCCTGCTCGGCACCGCGCTGCTGCGCCCCGTCTACCTCGCCCTGCGCCGCGCCAAGGTGCAGCAGTCGCTCGCGTCGGGCCTGACCTGCGCGCTGATCCTGATCGTCGTCGGCGGCGCCGGGTACATCGTCGTCGCGGCCCTGATCGATACCGGCGACCAGATCCTGGCCTCCCTGAAACAGGCCGCCAAGGACCTCTCCGAACGGTTCGGCACCGGCGCGCTCGACCTCGACCACCTCGCCGACAACGCCCAGGAACTGCTCAAGAAGTACGGCGGCGACGCGGCGTCCGGCGTGATCAGCGGGCTCAGCGTGGCCGGTGAGATCGTCGCCATGGCGGTCCTCGCGCTGCTGCTGTGCTTCTTCTTCCTGCGGGACGCCGGACGCTTCCGCCAGGCCCTGCGGCAGGCGGCTCCCGGCCCCGCGGGCGAGACCCTGGAGGCCATCGCGCGCCGGGCCTTCGCCGCGATCTCCGGCTTCATGCGCGGCACCACCCTGATCGCCCTCATCGACGCGACCTGCATCGGCGTCGGACTGCTCATCCTGCGGGTGCCCGGCGCGGTGGGACTCGCCGCGCTCGTCTTCGTCGGCGCCTACATCCCCTACCTCGGGGCCTTCATCTCCGGCGCGGTCGCCGTGCTCGTCGCCCTCGCCGACCGGGGGTTCATCATCGCCGTCTGGGCACTGGGCGTGGTCCTCGCGGTGCAGGTGCTCGAAGGGCACGTGCTCCAGCCGATGATCCAGTCGCGCACCGTGCAGATGCACCCGGCGGTGGTGCTGCTCGCCATCACGGCGGGAGCCTCCGTCGCCGGGATCCTCGGCATGCTGCTCGCGGTGCCGCTGACGGCCGCCGCGTTCGGCATCATCAACGAACTGCGCGGCCGCTACGGGGCCGGGTCCGCCGTTTCACGTGAAACGGCGTCGGGCTCGGCCGACGGCTCGTAGAACTCGAACCAGATGCTCTTGCCCTCGCCCTGAGGATCGACGCCCCACCGCTCGGCGAGCAGCTCCATCAGCACCAGACCCCGCCCGGACGAGGCGAGTTCACCGGGCCGGCGCCTGTGCGGCAGATCGTCCGAGGCGTCCGCCACCTCGACCCGCATCCGGCGCGGTCCCTCGCCGCCGCTGGCGACCTCGGCGACCATCAGGGCGTCGCCGTCGGTGTGCACCAGGACGTTCGTGACCATCTCCGAGATGAGCAGCACCGCCGAGTCGACCTGGTCCTCGTCCGCCCAGTCGTGCAGCAGCTCCCGCAGCTGCTGACGGGCGGCCGCGATCCGCTCCGGCTCGGCCTGGGCGATCGTCATCGCCGTGCGGCGGGCGGTGGTGGGTCCGGTCGACAGCGTCGTGCGCCGCAGCAGCAGCAGCGCTATGTCGTCCTCGCGGCGGTCGGCCAGCGGGCCGGTGGTGTAGTGCGAGGAGGGGCCGTGCACCGTCTGGACGAGGGCGTCGGCCAGCTCCTCCAGCTCCTTCGCGGCGTCCGACTCCAGCGTCGTGCGCACCCGCGACCAGCCGGTGTCGAGATCGTGCCCGCCCGTCTCGATCAGACCGTCCGTGCACAGCAGCAGTGTCTCGCCGGGCTCCAGGACGAGCCGGGTCGTGGGGTAGTCGGCGTCCGGGTCGACACCGAGCGGCAGCCCGCCGGCCGTGGGCCGGGTCATGACCGTGCCGTCGGCCATGCGTATCGCCGGGTCGGGATGCCCGGCGCGGGCGATCTCCAGCACCCCGGTCGCCGGGTCGGCCTCCACGTACAGGCAGGTCGCGAAGCGCGGATCGTCCGTGCTTCCTTCGGCCCCGCCGGTCGCGCCGGTCCCCCCGTGGACGGTGTCGCCGATGCCGTGCAGGAAGCGCGAGGCGCGGGACAGGACGGCGTCGGGACGGTGCCCCTCCGACGCGTAGGCGCGCAGGGCGATACGGAGCTGCCCCATCAGGCCCGCCGCGCGCACGTCGTGGCCCTGGACGTCGCCGATGACCAGGGCGATGTGGCCGTTGGGCAGCGGGATCATGTCGTACCAGTCGCCGCCGACCTGGAGGCCGCCGCCGGTCGGCACATAGCGGGCCGCGATGCTCATGCCGGGGATCTCGGGGCCGAGATTCGGCAGCATCGACTGCTGCAGGCCGTCCGTCAGCTCCCGCTCGGACTCGGTGACCACGGCCCGCGACAGCGCCTGCGCCAGCATCCGCGCCACCGTCGTCAGGACCGAGCGCTCGTCGGGCGTGAAGGACACCGGGTAGGCGAAGCCCGCCATCCACGCGCCGATCGTGCGGCCCGCGACGATGAGCGGCAGGAACGCCCACGACTGGCGCTTGAACCGGGCCGCCAGCGGCCAGGCCGCCGGATAGCGGGTGCGGTACTCGTCCGGTGACGACAGATAGACCGCGCGCCCGTTGCGTACGACCTCGGCCGCCGGATAGTCCGTGGCCAGGTCCATGTCCGTGAAGGGACCCTCGGCGCCCGCCTGCTGGCCGTGGTGGCCGATGACGTTGAGCCGGTCGCCCGCGACGCCGAACACCGCGAGGCCCTCCGGCGAGAACCCCGGCATCGACAGGCCCGCCGCGACCCGCAGCACCTCCTCCGTCGAACCGGCCTCCGCCAGCGCCCGGCCCGCGTCCAGCAGGAACGCCTCGCGCGAGCGCCGCCAGTCGCCGGTGACCGGCGAGCGGGAGGCGGCGCCCGGCGACGGCTCGCTGACCTCCTGGAGCGTGCCGATCAGCTCGAACGAGTCCGGGGAGTCACCGTGGACCACCGGCTTGGAGCGGCTGCGCACCGTACGGATGACCCGGCCCTGCTCGTCCATGATCCGCAGCCGGGCCTCGGCGAGGGTGCCCTCCGCGACGGCGAGCTGCACGATGCCGTCTATCTCGTTCCAGTCGACCGGGTGGAAACGGGCCCTGACCCCGGACTCCGTCAGCGTCAGCTGCTCCCCGGGCGGCACGGACAGCCCGAGGAGCCGGGCGGCCTCGGTGTCGAAGGTGACGAGGCCCGCCCGGTTGTCCCACCGCCACAGTCCGGTCGCGAGAGCGGCGAGGACGTCCTCCACCGGAGGGAGGGGCTCACCAGTGCGCATGGCCCCACTCTAAGAAGAGGTGATCGTGGACGGCCACCTCGACTGTTCGGAAAGCGATCTTGAGGCGGCCGGTACCCTTGGGGAGATCCGGGTTGTCTCCCCGGGAACCCCGAACGCAAAGGCTGGATGAACGACGATGCATCGGTACAGGTCCCACACCTGCGGCGAGCTCCGCGCCTCTGACGTCGACACCGACGTCCGGCTGAGCGGCTGGCTGCACAATCGCCGAGACCTGGGCGGCATCCTCTTCATCGATCTGCGCGACCACTACGGCATCACGCAGCTCGTCGCCCGTCCCGGTACCAAGGCCGCCGAGGTCCTCGACAAGCTGACGAAGGAGACGGTCGTCCGCGTCGACGGCAAGGTCGTCTCCCGCGGCGCGGACAACGTCAACCCGGAGCTGCCCACCGGCGAGATCGAGATCGAGGCCGCCGAGGTCGAGGTGCTCGGCGCCGCCCAGCAGCTGCCGTTCCAGATCAACCAGGACGACGGGGTCGGCGAGGAGCGCCGCCTGGAGTACCGCTTCCTGGACCTGCGCCGCGAGCGCATGCACAAGAACATCATGCTGCGCAGCGCCGTGATCGCCTCGATCCGCTCGAAGATGGTCGCCCTCGGCTTCAACGAGATGGCGACGCCGATCCTCACCGCGACCTCCCCCGAGGGCGCCCGTGACTTCGTCGTCCCGTCCCGCCTGAACCCGGGCAAGTTCTACGCGCTGCCGCAGGCCCCGCAGCAGTTCAAGCAGCTGCTGATGATCTCCGGCTTCGACCGCTACTTCCAGATCGCGCCGTGCTTCCGCGACGAGGACGCGCGCGCGGACCGCTCGCCGGGCGAGTTCTACCAGCTCGACGTCGAGATGAGCTTCGTCGAGCAGGAAGACGTCTTCCAGCCGATCGAGAAGCTCATGACGGAGCTGTTCACGGAGTTCGGCGGCGGCCGCGAGGTCACCAGCCCGTTCCCGCGCATCCCGTTCCGCGAGTCGATGCTCAAGTACGGCAACGACAAGCCGGACCTGCGCGCCCAGCTGGAGCTCGTCGACATCACCGACGTGTTCGAGGGCTCGGAGTTCAAGGCGTTCGCCGGCAAGCACGTGCGTGCGCTGCCGGTGCCGGACACCGCGTCGCAGTCCCGCAAGTTCTTCGACGGCCTGGGCGACTACGCGGTCGAGCAGGGCGCGAAGGGCCTGGCCTGGATCCGCGTCGGCGAGGACGGCACGTTCGCGGGCCCGATCGCCAAGTTCCTCACCGAGGAGAACGTCAAGGTCCTCACCGAGCGCCTCGGCCTGAAGGCCGGGCACGCCGTGTTCTTCGGCGCCGGCGAGTTCGACGAGGTCTCCAAGATCATGGGCGCCGTCCGTGTCGAGGCCGCCAAGCGCGCCGGGCACTTCGAAGAGGGCGTCTTCCGCTTCTGCTGGATCGTCGACTTCCCGATGTACGAGAAGGACGAGGAGACCGGCAAGATCGACTTCTCCCACAACCCGTTCTCCATGCCGCAGGGCGGTATGCAGGACCTGGAGGAGAAGGACCCGCTGGACATCCTGGCCTGGCAGTACGACATCGTCTGCAACGGCATCGAGCTGTCCTCCGGCGCGATCCGGAACCACGAGCCCGACATCATGCTCAAGGCCTTCGAGATCGCCGGCTACGACCGCGACACCGTCGAGCACGAGTTCGCGGGCATGCTCCGCGCGTTCCGCTTCGGCGCCCCGCCGCACGGCGGGATCGCCCCGGGCGTCGACCGTATCGTCATGCTCCTCGCCGACGAGCCGAACATCCGGGAGACCATCGGCTTCCCGCTGAACGGCAACGCGCAGGACCTGATGATGGGCGCGCCCACCGAGCTGGACGAGTCGCGCCTGCGCGAGCTCAACATCCAGCTGCGCAAGCCGGTGGAGAAGAAGTAACCCTGCACCTGGAAGGGCCCGGAACCGCTCGTGGTTCCGGGCCCTTCGCCGTACCGGCGGCTGTGCGGGGTCACTTTCCGTGATCGACCTGTCATTGTCGGAGGGGGCACTTAATGTGAAGACAGCACCTGATCCGCGATGACGTAGGTGGGGAGGCCGTCATGAGTCTCGTAGAGGAGCGGTCCGCCGTGGTCCTTGACCAGGACGAGTTCGAGCAGCTGGCGCGCGATGCCATACGGACGAATGAGTCACTGCGCCTGGAGTTCATCGACGGAAAGCTGGGGGCCAAGGCCGTGCCGGACGGCGATCACGACACGATCATCGAGTGGCTGACACGGCTGTGCATGCAGGCCGACCCGGGGCGCTGGCTCTACCCGGAACGGGGGCTGCGAGTGGAGACGTATCGGAAGGGCAATGCCCGGCCCGACGGCACTCTCGCTCCGAGCGGCACCTTCGCGGGCCAGGGCGAGTGGGCCAGCGCGGACGGGGTCGTCATGGTCGTCGAGGTCACGTCCAACGACCGTGACACCACCAATCAGCGCGACCGTGTCGAGAAGCCTCGTGCCTATGCCGAGACCGGCATCCCGGTCTACCTGCTGATCGACCGGGAAACCGGCGAGGTGAAGGTGCACTCCCAGCCCGACGGAGTCCGCTACGAGCAGGTGGTGACGGTGCCGTTCGGTAAGTCGGTCACCCTGCCCGATCCGGTCGGCATCGAGCTCGATACGGCGCCGCTGAAGGACTGGGCGAGCTGAGCGACGGCACGTGGAAGGCCCCGGAACCGCGATCGGTTCCGGGGCCTTCCACGTCAGGGCGTCAGGAGGCCGGCTCGCCGCCGAAGCGCTCCTTGTAGGACTCCAGGTCTTCGTCGGTGATCTTGGCGAAGAGGACCGGGGGGACGGTGAACGCGGTGCCCGCGGGGACCTTCGTCAGGGACTTCGCCTCGTCGGCCGTCACCCACGTCGCGGTGTCGTCCGTGAGGGTGAACGCGGCGCGCATGGCGGCGGCGGACGCCGGGATGAACGGCTCGGAGACCACCGAGTAGAGGTGGATCAGGTTCATCGCCGTCCGCAGGGTCAGCGCGGCGCCGTCCTTGTCCGTCTTGATCTCCAGCCAGGGGGCCTTCTCCTCCAGGTAGGAGTTGCCCGCGGACCACAGGGCGCGCAGCGCGGCCGCGGCCTTGCGGAACTGGAGGGCCTCCATCTGCTCCTCGTACTCGGCGAGGAGGCGGGAGATCTCGGCGCCCAGGTTCGCCTCCGCCTCGCCGGGCTCGCCGCCCGCCGGGACGTCGTCGCCGAAGCGCTTGCGGGAGAAGGACAGGACGCGGTTCACGAAGTTGCCGAGGGTGTCGGCCAGGTCCTTGTTCACCGTCGCCGTGAAGTGCTCCCACGTGAACGACGAGTCGTCCGACTCCGGGGCGTTGGCGATGAGGAAGTAGCGCCAGTAGTCGGCCGGCAGGATCGCGAGCGCCTGGTCGGTGAAGACACCGCGCTTCTGCGACGTGGAGAACTTGCCGCCGTAGTACGTCAGCCAGTTGAAGGCCTTGAGATAGTCGACCTTCTTCCACGGCTCACGGACGCCCATCTCCGTCGCCGGGAACATGACGGAGTGGAACGGCACGTTGTCCTTCGCCATGAACTCCGTGTACCGGACGTCGGCGGCGCCCTCGGGCTCGTACCACCACGACTTCCAGTCGCGGTTCGCCGGGTCCTGGTCGGCCCACTCCTTCGTCGACCCGATGTACTCGATCGGGGCGTCGAACCAGACGTAGAAGACCTTGCCCTCGGCGGCCAGCTCCGGCCAGGTGTCGGCCGGGACCGGGACGCCCCAGTCCAGGTCGCGGGTGATCGCCCGGTCGTTCAGGCCCTCGGTCAGCCACTTGCGGGCGATGGACGAGGACAGCTGCGGCCACTCGTCGGCGACCTCGTCGATCCAGGTCTCGACCTCGCCCTGGAGCTTCGACTGGAGCAGGAAGAGGTGCTTGGTCTCGCGGATCTCCAGCTCCGTGGAGCCGGAGATCGCGGAGCGCGGGTCGATCAGGTCGGTCGGGTCCAGGACACGGGTGCAGTTCTCGCACTGGTCGCCGCGGGCCTTGTCGTAGCCGCAGTGCGGGCAGGTGCCCTCGACGTAGCGGTCCGGCAGGAAGCGGCCGTCGGCGGGCGAGTACACCTGGCGGATGGCCCGCTCCTCGATGAACCCGTTCTCGTTCAGCTTCCGGGCGAAGTGCTGGGTCAGCTCCGCGTTCTGCTCCGACGAGCTGCGGCCGAAGTGGTCGAAGGCCAGCTGGAAGCCGTCGTAGACCGCCTTCTGCGCGTCGTGCGCCTGCGCGCAGAACTCGGCGACCGGGAGGCCCTGCTCCTTCGCGGCCAGCTCGGCCGGGGTGCCGTGCTCGTCCGTGGCGCAGATGTACAGCACGTCGTGGCCGCGCTGGCGCAGGTAGCGGGCGTAGACGTCGGCCGGGAGCATGGACCCCACCATGTTGCCCAGGTGCTTGATCCCGTTGATGTACGGAAGGGCGCTGGTGATGAGGTGTCGAGCCATCGGGGGCTGCTCCCAAGTCGAGACGAGGCGTTGCGCGGAGTGACGAATTTCGTCCGCGGAATCTAGAAATCGTATCCGACATGGGGTGGCCGCCCGCGCGGTGTTTACTGCGCGGACGGCCGGGATGGGACGGGACGCCGGTTACGGGCGCCAGGCCGCCAGTACGCCGTCGTACAGCTCGGCGTCGGTCAGCTCGCGCGGGGCCGGGCCCGCGTGGAAGAAGGCGGCGTTGTCCGCCTTCAGCTTGCGCAGGTAGTCGAAGCCCTTGGCGTCGTGCTCGCCGAACGCGACGAACTGGAAGAACAGGGGCAGGTGCGCGGCCGCGGCCAGCGCCTCGTTCGCCGGGCGCTGGACGTCCGGCGGGCCGTCCGTCTGGAAGACGACCAGCGCCGGGGCGGCCGGGTCGTCGCTCTTCTCGTGCTGCGCCACGACCTCCTCGATGGCGCGGTGGTAGCTGGTGCGGCCCATCCGGCCGGCCGCCGCGTGCCACTCGTCGACCTTGTTCTCGTACGCGTCCAGGGCGAGGTCGCCGGTGGCGTCGATGTCGGTCGAGAAGAACACCGTGTGGACGGTCGGGGTCCCGCGCTCGTCGAGGTGGGCGGCGAGGGCGAGGGTCTGCTCGGCCAGGGCGCTCACCGAGCCGTCCTTGAAGTACGGGCGCATGGACCCGGAGCGGTCGACCACGAGGTACACCGTGGCGCGGGCCCCGGTGAGCCCCTGCTTCTTCAGGGCGGTCCCGGCGGCCTTGTACGCGGCGGTGAGGCCCGGGGCGCGGGTCTTCACCTTGGCGGCGGTGTGAGCGGGGCGCGCCGCGGGTTTGGCCGGTTCTTCGCCGGTGGGGCTGTCTTCGGTGCGGGGGGTCGTGGCGGGGGTCTTGTCGGCGCCCTTGTCCTCGGTGCCCGGGGTTGTGGTTTCGCCGGCGCTGTCGTCGGCGGCCCTGTCCTCGGTGCTCGGGGTGGTGGTGCTGGCTGCGACGGGGTCGGCGGCCTTGTCCTCGGTGTCCGGGGTGGTGGTGCTGGCTGCGACGGGGGTGCCGCCCTCGTCCTCGGTGCCCGGCGCCGGGGGCTGTGCCCACCCGTCCCGCCCAGCGGGACGATTGCCCACAGCGGGGGCTGCCTCGTCCGCGACGGGCTCCGCCGGAGCCGGGGCTTCCGCCTTCGCCGGGCTCTTGGCCTTGGCCGCCTTCGCCCGAGCCTTGGGCTTCGCCGGGCTGTCCGCCTGCGCCTCCGCCTCGGCCGGAGCCTCAGCCTCGGCCTTCGCCGGGGTCTCCGCCTTCGCCGGGGCCTCGACCTCAGCCGGGGCCTCGACCTCGGCCGGAATCCCCGCCGCCGGGGTCTCCGCCTCAGCCGGGGCCTCGACCTCAGCCGGAGCTGCGGTGTCGGTCGGCGCATCGACCGTCACCGGGGTTTCTACCTCGGCCGGAGCTTCCTTTGCCACCGGGGCATCGACCTCAGCCGGGGTCTCTACCTTGGCCGGAGCCTCCGCCGCCGGGGTCTCCGCCTCGGCCGGAGTCTCTACCTTGGCCGGAACCTCCGCCGCCGGAGCCGCGACCTCGGCCGGAACCTCCTCCGTCACCGGAGCCTCGACCTCAGCCGGAACCTCCTCCGCCGCCGGAGCCGCGACCTCGGCCGGAACCTCCTCCGTCACCGGAGCCTCGACCTCGGCCGGAGTCTTCTCCGGGGCGGGGGCCACTCGTTCCGTGCCGAGTGGCTGGGCCGGCTTCGGTACCGCGACGTTGTCGAAGGCCGCGGACACCAGGTCGTCGGCCGCCCCCGTCGACGGTCCGGGCACCTTCGGCTTCTCCGTGGACGCGGCCGGCTCCGGCGACGGTGCCGGCAGCGTGACCTCCGGTTCCGCCACGGCGGCGGACTCCGTGTCCCTCTTCCGGGACCGCCCGAACGCGTTCCGCAGCAGATCCAGAATGCCCATGTGCGCAACCTTCCGCATGAGTTGGTCCCCAAAGTCCCTGGAACCCCTGGCCAGGGCGGACACGTAAGGTTAGCCGCCACGGACCGTGATCTTGGGAAGGGTCGGTCCGATCGGCCGAGCGCGCAACTGCCGCCCTCCCCGGACAGGTTCACTCCCCGTTCACGCGCCGTCCCCCCGCACGCACCCGCACCCCCCTAGCGTCGCGCCCGACACGAATCGCAAAGGGGAGGAAAAGCGTGCGCAAAATGCTGCCGCTGGTCACGGTCAACGGGGGTCACGCCGGGGGGCGTTCGGCACTGACATGCCGGTTCCGGTGCGGTGACGCCTGTTTCCAGGAGGTGCCCAACACCAGCGACAACGAGTACGTCGGCGACGTGATCGCCGGCGCGCTCAGCCGCCGTTCGATGCTGCGCACCGCCGCCGTGGTGACCGTCGCGGCCGCCGCCGGTTCGGCCGTCGTCGGGACGGGCGCGCCGAGCGCCCGGGCCGCCACCGGTGGCGCCGCCGCCCCGGCCTCGTACGAGAGAGGTGAACGCGGGGCGCGCGGGCTGCGGTTCGCGCCGGTCGCGCCGAACACCGCCGACACGGTCACCGTTCCGCGCGGGCACGCCCAGAACGTCGTCATCCGCTGGGGCGAGCCGATCCTGCGCGGGGCGCCCGCCTTCGACCCGGAGAAGCAGAGCGGCCGGGCGCAGGCCGGGCAGTTCGGGTACAACAACGACTTCCTGAGCCTGCTGCCGCTGCGCGGGGAGCGCGGGCGCCAGGTCCTCGTCGCCAATCACGAGTACACGGACGAGGTGTTGATGTTCCGGGGGTACGACCCCGCGAACCCCACCCGTGAGCAGGTCGAGGTGGCCTGGGCCGCGCACGGGCTGTCCGTCGTCGTGGTCGAGGAGAGCCGCAGGAGCGGTGCCCTGAACGCCGTCTCCCGGCACCGCCTCAACCGCCGTCTCACCGCGACCAGCCCGTTCCGTCTGTCCGGGCCGGTCGCGGGCAGCGCGCTCGTCCGTACGAAGGCGGACCCGCGCGGCACCACCGTCCTCGGCACGCTCAACAACTGCTCGGGCGGCACCACCCCATGGGGCACCACGCTGCACGGCGAGGAGAACTTCAACCAGTACTTCGCGAACGCCCAGGACGTGACCGACCCGACCGTCGCCGCCCGCCTCAAGCGGTACGGCGTCGGCGGCGGCGCCTCCGAGCGGAAGTGGGAGCGGTTCGACGAGCGCTTCGACCTGACCCAGGAGCCGAACGAGGTCAACCGGTTCGGCTGGGTCGTCGAGCTCGACCCGTACGACCCGGACTCGACGCCCCGTAAGCGCACCGCCCTCGGCCGCTTCAAGCACGAGGCCGCGCAGCCGCGGCTGACCGCCGACGGCCGGCCCGTCGTGTACATGGGGGACGACGAGCGCTTCGACTACTTCTACAAGTTCGTGAGCAGCAAGCGTGTCGCCAAGGGCGGCTCGCGGGCCGCGCACGAGCACAACCTCACCCTTCTCGACGAGGGCACGCTGTACGTCGCCAAGCTGACCGGGAACTCCCCGGCGGGCGAGATCGACGGCTCCGGGAAGCTGCCCTCCGACGGGGAGTTCGACGGCGGCGGTACGTGGATCCCGCTGGCCACCGCCTACGCGCACGGCCGCGCCGTGTCGCACGTCGAGGGCATGAGCGCCGACGAGGTGTACCTCTTCACGCGGTTCGCCGGTGACAAGGTGGGCGCCACCAAGATGGACCGGCCCGAGGACATCGAGCCGTCGCCGCGCACCGGCAAGGTGTACGTCGCGCTCACCAACAACACGGACCGCGGCAAGGCGGGCAAGGCCGGCGCGGACGAGGCCAACCCGCGCAACCTCAACAAGCACGGGCAGATCCTGGAGCTGACCGAGCACCGCGACCGGGCCGAGGCGACGTCCTTCGGCTGGTCGCTGTTCCTCGTGGCCGGTGACCCGGAGGACCCGGCCACGTACTTCGCGGGCTTCCCGAAGGACCGGGTCAGCCCCATCTCCTGCCCGGACAACGTGGCCTTCGACCCGCACGGCAACCTGTGGATCTCGACGGACGGCAACCAACTCGGTTCGCACGACGGCCTGTTCGGGGTCGCCACCCGTGGTGAGCGGCGCGGTGAGCTGAAGCAGTTCCTGACCATGCCGACCGGGGCCGAGACCTGTGGTCCGCTGGTGCAGGACCGGCGTGTGATCGTCGCCGTGCAGCACCCGGGCGAGGTCGACGGCGCCTCCGTGGAGAAGCCCGCGAGCGCCTGGCCGGACGGGCCGGGCCGGATCGTGCGGCCCGCGGTGGTGTCCGTGTGGCGTGAGGACGGCCGCGACATCGGCGTCTGATTCCCGGCAGATACGGAAAAGGCTGTCGGGGCGTCCCCCGAGGGCGCCCCGACAGCCTTTCCGTACGGTCTCGTTACGTCAGTTGTTGTGCTTGCGGCGGTAGACGGTGAAGCCCAGGCCGGCCGCGCCGAGCGCCGCCGCACCGGCGCCCGCGGCGATCAGCGGGGTCTGGTCGGAGCCGGAGGTGTGCGCCGCGACGTTCTCCGCGCCCGCCTTCACGCCGCCCTGCGGGAGCGTGCGGTCGCCGCCCGTGTGCGGGACGACCGGGGCGGTCTTCTTGTCCTGCTGCCCGTGCTGCCCGTGCTGGTTGTGCTTGCCGGAGCCGTCGAGCCACGAGGTGACCGTGCCGTTCGACTTCAGGGCGACGTGCAGACCGTTGTGCTGCCCGTACGCCGTCCTGTCCTTGGCGTCGAGGGTGTCGAGCTTCTTGCCGTGGGCGTAGATGTCGGCCTGGTAGTGGCACGGGTCCAGCTTGTAGACCTTGGCGACCGAGACCCCGTCGGCCAGCTCGACCGTCTTCACGTAGTGCCGCTTGGCGTCCGGCACCGGCTTCGGGTGGCCGTCGGTCCAGGACTTCAGCGTGCCGTCCGGGTCGAGGACGATGTGCAGGCCGTTGTTCATGGCCTTCGCCGTCTTGCCGTTCGCGTCGACCGTGCCGAGCTTGGTGCTGCCGTCGTAGATGTCGGCCTGGTAGTGGTGGGCGCCCAGCTTGTAGATCTTCGCCGTGGAGCCGTCGGCCAGCTTGACCGTCTTCACGTACACGCGCTTGTGGTCGGGCTTCGGCTTGGGCGCCGGGGCCTTCTTCGACGTGATGGTGCCGTCGGCGGACAGCGTGAACGTGCGGTTGCCGATCTTGGTGCTGGCGTCGTCGATGTACGCCTTGAGGTGGCCCTTGACCGTGCCGTTCTGCGAGATCTCGGCCCTGGCGGACCGCGCCGAGGCGTTGACGTCGACCTTCGCGGACCAGCCGTCGCCCAGGTTCGTGGTGCCCTTCGACTCCCAGCCGCCCGGGACCGGCGGGTCGGTCTTGTCGCCGCTGCCGTCCTGGTCGGCGGTGAGCTGGCCGCTCGGGGTGAGCTGGAAGACGTAGCCGCCGGTGGTGGTCTTCGCGGCGGAGCCGTTCGCCTTGAGGGTGGTGACGAGGGCGCCGCCCTTGAATATGTCGGCCTCGGCGCCGTTGCTGCCGACCGTGTAGACCTTGGCGGAGAAGCCCTCGGCCAGGTCCACCGAGTTGATCAGCTTCCGGGCGTTCTGGTCCTGGTCCTGGTCCTGGCCCTGGTCGGGGTCCTGCTTGCCCTGGTTCTGGTCCGTGGTGTCCGTGGTCCCCTGGTCCTGGCCCTGGTTGCCCTGGTCGTCCGTGCCGTCCGTGCCGTCCGTGCCGTTCTGGGTGCCGTTCTGGTCCTGGTCGCCGGCGGTGACCGGCTGGGGCGCGGGCGTGGTGTCCGCGAAGGCGGCCGTGGCCGGGACGGCCAGGGCGGCGATGGCGCCTGTGGTGATCGTGGCGGTGCGGAAGGTACGTCGGGTGGCGCGCATGGTGCTTCCCTCGAGGATCGGTCCGGCCTGACGGCCAGTGGTCGTACAGAAGATTTGTCCGTTTCTGCGCCCCTTTGCGGTGGCGACGGATATGAAGTTAGAGCCGCCGTGTGTGCGTGGCCCGTACGTCGTGTAACAGCCGTGCCCACAGCCGGTCGCACTCCTGTAAATGGGTCAAAACCCCAGGTCAGGCCGGGTCCTGGACCTTCGTCCCGAATGTTGAGGGGCCTAGGTCGGTGCCCTGCAGGGAGAGCCGCTCCTGGTAGGCGGGGGCCTGGCGCGCCGCCTCTCCGTACGCGGCGCGCAGATCCGGCAGCACCGCGTCGAGCAGCGCCTCGGTGCGGGCCGCCAGCAGCAGCCGGACGCCCACGGGGTCGCCGTGCAGCGGCCGGATCGCCATGTCGGCGCGGGAGCGGGAGGTGGGCTGGCACAGGGCGACGACCTCGCCGGTCGCGACGAGGGACGCCGCGGTGAGGTAGTCGCCGTGCAGGACGCGCGGGTCGATGCCCGCGGAGCGCAGGGCGCGCAGCAGCCCGTCCCACTCGCCGTCCACGGTCGGGTCGACCATCCACCGGTCGCCGGCCAGGTCGGTGAGCCGGACGACGCTGCGCCGGGCCGCGGGATGGTCCGTGGCGAGCGAGACGAACTGCGGTTCGCGTTCCACGAGGACCCGGCAGACCAGGCCCGGCGGCATCCGCAGCGGGCTGCCCTCGACCTCGTGCACGAACGCCACGTCGAGCCCGCCCTCCGCGACCTGCCGCAGCAGCGCGTGCGCGGAGACGTCCACGCGCAGGGTCGGTTCCGTGCCGAGGGCGGCGGTGCTGGTCCGCAGCCGGCGCAGCCAGCCCGGCAGGGCGCGGCTCGCGGTGGACCCGATGCGCAGCCGGCCGGGGCCCTCGCCCGTGGTGGCGGCGGTCGCGCGGGTCTCCTCGACCAGGGTGCGCAGCCCGTCGACCAGCGGGCGGGCGCGGGTGAGCAGGACGCGGCCGAGCGGGGTGGGGCGGCAGCCGGTGCGCTCGCGGGTGAACAGCCGGCCGCCGAGGAAGTCCTCGATGCGGCGCAGTTGGGTGCTCAACGCGGGCTGGGTCATGCCGAGCCGGCGGGCCGCCTTGTGCAGGCTGCCGGTGTCCTCGATCGCGCACAGGGCGCGCAGGTGCCGCACGTCCAGCTCCATGGGCGTCGAGGGTAAGCCGGTCGCGTGGGTCGCACCAGTACGCCTCACGGGTTCCGTCCGGACCCGGTGGTGCCCCAACGCCCGGGTGATAACCCGGAGTTATCGCCAAGTGCCATCATTCCCAGGCGCCCCTCAGGCCCCCACAATCTCTTGCATGACCATGACACCACCCCCCACAGTCATTCGTCTCCTCGCGTGCGCGTTCGGCGCGGGGCTCACCGTCACGGCGCTCGCGGCCGGCCCGGCCACCGCGCAGACGCAGCCGCAGGCGGCGGCACAGGCCCACTACACGGGCTCCGCGGAGGAGGCCGCGGCCAACAAGGCGTTCTTCGAGGCAGTCGTGAAGTCCGTCGCCGAGAAGCGGGCGGCGAACCCCGCCGCCGCCCAGGTCACCGTCACGTACGACGCTTCTGGAGCCCCCACGTTCCAGCAGCAGATAGCGAACAGCGCGTCGATCTGGAACTCGTCGGTGTCGAACGTGAAGCTCCAGGCGTCGTCCGGCGGCGGCGACTTCTCGTACCGCGAGGGCAACGACGCCCGCGGTTCGTACGCGTCGACGGACGGCCACGGCAGCGGCTACATCTTCCTCGACTACGCGCAGAACCAGCAGTACGACTCCACGCGCGTGACCACGCACGAGACCGGGCACGTGCTCGGCCTGCCGGACCACTACGAGGGTCCGTGCAGCGAGCTGATGTCGGGCGGCGGCCCCGGCCCGTCCTGCACCAACGCGTACCCGGACGCCAATGAGAAGTCCCGGGTCAACTCGCTCTGGGCCAACGGGTTCGCCAAGGCGCTCCAGAAGGCGGGGGCGCTCCGCTAGGGGGCGGGTTCCGGATCACCGGGTTCCGATGGAGGTGCGTGGCCGGCCGCGGCTGTCGTCGTGGCCGGCCACGCCCCGCGGCGGAGCCGCTGATCGACACAGCCCCGCGCCCCTGAGGCGCGCGCGACCCCGCTCACGCCGCAGCCGGCACGTCGCCCGACGGTCCTTCCCGGACTCCGATCGCACGGGCGGCGGCCACCTCCTGGCGGACGTGTTCCAGGACGCCGTCCTGGGGCCCGGGCGGGCCGAAATCCGCCCGGACCTCCTCCAGCACCTCGGAGTCCCGCAATCCCTCGGCCAGCTCCCTCAGCTGACCGAGCACCTGGGTCACCTCCGCCGCAGAAGGCGGAGCCGCACCATGCCGTACCCGGACCCGCGCCGCGGTCGTCGCGTCCACGATGCGCTCGACCGCGACGACGAGGGGCCACCACGCCGCCGCCCGCCTCCCCGTGGGCGGCGGCTCGGTGAGCGCCCGCTGGAACTCCGCGCGGATCACCGACAGGTCCCGGTACAGGCGGCGCCGCATCCGCGCCCGTTCCGCCGGATCGGCCTCGCCGGCGGCGCCGAACGCGCACTCCACGTACGCCGCCGTGTCCGCGACGGCGTCGGCGAGCCGGTCGCCGATCCGGGTGTGCCAGCTCTCCGGCCACAGCAGATAGCCCGCGACGAGCGCGATCGCGCAGCCCATCAGGCTGTCCAGGAGCCGCGGCCACAGCAGCGCGGTGCCCTGGTGGTTGAGGATGTCGGACAGCAGCAGGATCACCGGGGTGATGGCCGCGGTCTGGAACGCGTAGCCGCGCGGGGTGAGCGCCGGGATGAGCGGCGCGAGCAGCATCATCACCGGCACGTCCCACCAGCCGAGCGGTACCTCGGCGAGCACGGCCGCCGCCACGACGAGCCCCGCCGCCGTGCCGAGCGCGCGCAGCACCGCCCGCGAGAACACCGAACCGAAGTCCGGCTTCATGACGAACGTGATGGTCAGCGCCACCCAGTACGAGCGCGGGACGGGCACGAGCGAGACCAGTGCCTGCGCGATGCCGATGCACAGGGCGAGCCGCAGGCCGTAGCGCCAGGAGGCGCCGGACAGCAGGACGGTGCGGGCGCCGCGGCGGGCCCGCACCCGCAGCGCGGCCGGGCGGCCGAGCCGGTCGTCGACGTTCGTGAACTCGCTGTCCCCGGTGCGTGCCGCGACCTCGGCGGCGTGCCGCACCGCGTGGTCGACGGCGCGCGAGGCCGGCCCGTCGGGTTCGGGCAGGGCGGGCGGCACCGCGTCCAGGGGGCGGCCCGAGGCGATGGCGTCGGCGAGGGCGCGGACGGCGTCGGGCACCTGCGGCGGCAGCGGAACCCCGCACTGGTGGGCGGCGGGCGCGGCCTCCACGACGGGTGTCACGGCGTTCAACTGGGCGACGAGCCGCACCAGTTCGGGATTGCGGCCGTGGGTGCGGGCCCGCCGGGCGAGGACGAGGTCGTAGGCCTGGTTGAGCGACTGGGTGACGGCGAGGCGGGTCTCGGCGTACGTGAGGGGGTCCTGGCCCGCGGCTTCGAGGAGGTGGGCGACGCCGCGGTACGTCGCCGCGACCGCGGCCCGCTCGGGCACCCCGCCCCGCAACGGCCAGGCGAGCAGCGCGAGGAGCAGGACCAGCGCGCCGCCGCTGGTCATCAGCAGCGGTGCCAGCCACCAGTCGCCCGGCATCGGCAGGCCCGCGCCCACCACGCAGTTGAGCAGGAGCAGCAGCCCGGAGACCGAGGCGACCGCGCCGATCGTCGAGATCATCCCGGAGACCAGGGCGACGGCCGTGACGGCGGCGACCGCGAGCCAGCCGTGCCCGTACACCAGCGATCCGATCGTCACGCCGACCGCGCCGAACAGCTGGGGTACGGCGATGTTGAAGATGCGCATGCGGTACGCGTCCGCGGTGTCGCCGATGACGCCGGAGAGGGCGCCCATCGAGGCGAGGGCGCCGTACGCGGGTTGGTCCGTGACCAGGCCGATCGCCAGGGGGGCCGCCATGGCGATCGCGGCGCGGGTGGCTGCCGCCCAGGGGACGGGGGCTCGTTGGGGCCGGAGTGTTCTGACCAGCCAGTCGGGGGGCGTCAGGCGGGGCGGCATATGGCCAGTATGCGATCTTCTGTTGCTGTCACGGGGCTCCGCCCCGGACCCCGCTCCTCAATCGCCGGAGGGGCTTGATTTGGGGCTCCGCTCCTCAATCGTCGGAGGGGCTTGGAGCGTGCAGTGTCAGATCCACCAACAACGCCCTGTGATCCGTGTCCGCCAGTTTCAGGAAGCGGGAGTCCTCCGCCGAGAACTCGGCGCTCACCAGCACATGGTCGATCTGCGTGCCGAGCGCGCCGGGGGCCGACGACGGCCAGCTGGGGGTGCGGGCGTGGCCGGTCAGGCGGGCCGCGTCGCGCAGCCGGCCCGCGTCGAGGATGTGCCGGAACGCGGCGTGGTCCTGCGTCGCGTTGAAGTCCCCGGCCAGGATCGTCGCGTCCCCCGCGCCGTTGGCCGCGACGTCCCGCAGCCGGCCCAGTTCGCGCTGCCACAGCCCGACCTGACCCGGCAACGGCGGCATGGGATGCGCGAGTTGGAGCCGTACCGCGTGCCCCCGTACGTCGGCGGTCGCGCCCGGCATGCCCATCGTCCCGGGCACCGTCGGCGCCGCCTTCAGCGGGAAGGCGCTGAGCACGAGGGAGCCTTCCGAGCCGCCGGCGCGCACCGCCTGCCGGTACGGGTACGCGGTCTCCAGGGAGTTGCGTTCCAGCGTGTCCTGGCAGCTGTAGTCGCATTCCTCGACGAAGACGATGTCCGGCTCGTGCCGGGTGATCGTGTCGATCAGCGCGTCGGTGCCGCGCCCGAACTGCACGTTCGAGGACAGCACGCGGATCCCGGAGACCGGCGGGCCGTCGGCCTCCGCGTCCGCCCCGTACGGCTCCAGGTACCAGGCGAGGGCGCCGAGCGCGACGACGCCCCACAGCATCCCGGTGCGCCAGCGCGCGAGGAGCGCGAGCAGCAGCGCGGCGACGGTGGGGGCGATCAGCCACGGCAGGAAGGCGAGCAGCTGGGTCACGGGGGTGATGCCGTCGCTGTCCGCGGCACGGCAGCCAGCCACCGCGCTCACCCCGGCCAGCAGCAGTCCGGCCGCCCACGCCCCGGCTCTGTTCACCCGGCGGCGCCCGCCGTCCCCGGTCCCGGACCGCAGGTCGCCGGACGCCGCGTCGGTCATCTGCCGCTGGTCCAAGGCCGGGCCTTCCGTAGGGAGTTCTGCTGGATCCTCCCGGAAAGACGGGACGGCGGGCCAGACGGTTGTCGGGCCCGCCGGACTGCCGTCAGGCGGTCTTGGACCGGGCGGCGCGGTCCGGTTCGGTGGCGAGGGCCCAGATGACGAAGACGCCGATGCCGATGGAGATCACCGACCACACGGGCGCGTACGGCAGGAACATGAAGTACTCGACGATGTAGAGCGCGGCCAGGCCGATGCCCGCGCCGCGCGCCCACTCCGAGCCCTTGAGGATGCCCCAGCCGGTGAGCGCCACGAGGATGCCGAGGATCAGGTGGATCCAGCCCCACGTGGTCAGGTTGAAGGAGTAGACGTAGTCGCCGACCCGGCCGTACACGTCGTCCTTGGCGATGCCCGCGATGCCGTTGAGGATCCCGAGGACGCCGCTGACCAGCATCAGGACGCCGGCGAAGACGGAGCCGCCGGTGGCCCAGCCGTTGCCGGGGCCGTCGCCGCGGGTGGGGTCGGGGGTGCGGGCCCGGTGCTGCGCGGACCAGGCGCCCGGGTCGGGGCCCGGCTCCGCTCCGGGGTTCGGGGGCGTTCCGGGGGGTGTCGTCTCGCTCATGGTGGGGCCTCCTCAGTCACGGGAATGCTCGCCCCGGCGCGGACTCGCGGCACTCGGTGTAGGGCCGGACGGGTGACTGCTGCGGGGCGGAGCCCCCGGCCGTGCGGCGCGCGGCCCGCGCGGACCGGCCGGGCCCGAACCGGCCCGTCAGCCACGCCCCCAGCGCCACCGCCGCGCCCACGCCCACGATCACCCAGGACGCCGTCCGCATCGACGACGTCAGCGCGTCGTACACCGCGCCCGCCGCCGCCTTGTCCGCGTCGCTGTCGAGGTCGCCGAGGGTGAGGGAGCGGGCGATCGTCTGGGCGACGAGGAGGGCGGCCGCGCCGAGGGCCGCGCCGAGCGCGGTGGCGGTCAGGGCGCGGCGGCGGTGGACGGCCAGGAGCAGGCCCGCGACGGCGAACACGAGGGCGGCCAGGGGCAGCCACAGCCCCGCGATCTGGAGCATGTGGAACACCGTGCGCAGCTGGTCGAGGTCACCGGCCGACAGGATGGTGATCTCGCTGTGGGTGACGGGGATCTGGTCCGCGAACGGCACGCCGTCGTCCTGGAGCTGCCGTTTGACCTGCTCGCCGACCGGGGCCAGGTCCAGGGTGACGGGGCCGGTGCTGCCGTCGTCGAGGGACTGCTGCACGGCGTCGTGGGCGGCCCGGTTGGCGGTGTCCCAGGCCTTGCGGAACGCGGCGGTGTCGGTGAACGAGACGACCGCGTCGTGCAGGTACCGCTCGACCGTGGACTGCAGCGGGCCCACGCTGATGTTCTTCATGATCCCGGTGGTCACCGCGTCCGCGACCGCGTTCTGCACGTCCGGGTCGCCGGCCAGCGGCGCCATCGCGGACACGTAGCGGTCGCTGTCGCCGATCTCGTACTTCGCCCAGGTGGACAGCGTGCCCAGCGGGACCAGGAGACAGGCGAGGACCAGCAGGACGGTGGCGACGACGGTGCGGGCTTTTCGGGTCACCGTCCCAGGCAAGGCCCCGGCCGCGTACCGCGCGACCGGGGTACCTGCATACGGCCTACGGAAGCCCCGAGGGACGGGTCACTTCCGGTTGTACAGCCGCATCGTGACCGGCCCGAACACGGCGACGAGCAGTGCCGCCCAGCCGAGCGACCACAGCACCTCCGCCGTCGGCCAGTCGCCCGCCATCAGGCCGCGCACGGCGGACGCCACGTGCGTGACGGGGTTGTTGTTGACGAAGGCCTGCAGCCAGCCCGGCATCGTCTCCGGCTCGACGAAGATGTCGCTGAGGAACGTCAGCGGGAAGATCACCATCATGCTGACGCCCATCACCGACTTCTCGGTGCGCAGCAGCAGCCCGAACATCGTCCAGATCCACGAGAACGCGAACGAGAAGACGAGGAGCAGCGCCACGCCCGCGAGGACGCCCGGCACGCCGCCGTCCGGCCGGAAGCCCATGATGAGGCCGACCACGAGCATCACGACGGACGCGATCGTGTAGCGCAGGGCGTCGCCCAGCAGATAGCCGACCATGACCGCCGGGCGCCAGATCGGCAGCGTACGGAAGCGGTCGAAGACGCCCTTCTCGATGTCGGTGTTGACCGAGACGCCCGTGTACATCGTGATCATGACGACGGACATCACGAGGATGCCGGGCAGCAGGTACTGGATGTACTGGGTCGGGGAGCCGGCCAGCGCGCCCCCGAACAGGTACGTGTACATCAGCACCAGCATGATCGGGAACGCCGTGACGTCGAAGAGCTGCTCCGGCACGTGCTTGATCTTCAGGATCGCCCGCCAGCCGAAGGTGAGCGCCGCCGACACGGCGCCGGGCCGGGGCGGCCGCTGCGTGGCGACGAGCAGCGCGGCGAGCGAGTCGGCGCTGACCGGGGCGAGTTCCTGGGCGTCGGTGCCGGTGACGGTGGTCATGCCGTCGCCTCCTCGGTGGTCGCTGTCTGGACCGGCTGGTCGGTGAGGGCCAGGAACACCTCGTCGAGGCTGGGCTGGCCCAGGGAGAAGTTGTCGACGGTGATCCCGGCGGCGGTCAGCTCGGCGAGCGCGCGCGAGGCCTGTTCGGCGGCGCCGAGATCGCTGTCGGAGACCCGGGCGGTGAGCGCGACGGGGTCGGGCTCCAGCTGCACCTGCGCGTCGAGCACGAGGCTCAACAGCCGCTCCGCCTCCGGGCGTTGGTGCGCCTCGCGCAGGCGTACGTGCACGGCGCCCGCGCCGACCGACGCCTTCAGCTCGCCCTTGGTGCCCTCGGCGATGACGCGGCCCTTGTCGATGACGGCGATCCGCGCCGCCAACTGGTCGGCCTCGTCCAGGTACTGGGTGGTGAGCAGCACGGTCGTGCCCTGGGCGACGACCGCGCGGACGATCTCCCACACCTGGTTGCGGCTGCGCGGGTCAAGGCCGGTGGTCGGCTCGTCGAGGAAGAGCAGGTCCGGGGTGTTGAGGATGGACGCGGCGATGTCGATGCGCCGCCGCATGCCGCCCGAGTAGTTCTTCACCTGGCGGCCCGCGGCCTCCAACAGGCCGAAGGCATCCAGGAGTTGCTCGGACCGCTGGGCGGCCGCCTTCCTGGCGTGCCCGGTCAGCCGGGCCAGCAGGACGAGGTTCTCGTGGCCCGTCAGGTCCTCGTCCACGGACGCGTACTGCCCGGTGAGGCTGACGCGGGCGCGGACCGCGTCGGCCTCGCGCACCACGTCGTGCCCGAACACGTGTGCCTCGCCCGCGTCGGGCCGCAGCAGCGTGGCGAGCATCTTGACGGTGGTGGTCTTGCCCGCGCCGTTCGGCCCGAGCACGCCGTAGACCGTGCCGGCCGGGACGGTCAGGTCGACGCCGTCGACGGCCCGGTTCTCACCGAACGTCTTGACGAGGCCCGCGGTCTCGATGGCGGGTCCTGCGGTGCTCGTGGCGTTGGTCGCCGTGGTGCCCATGTCGGGTGCCCCTCTCGGTCACGTCACAGAGGAAGACCGGAGGAACGGCGGCAACTCATCGGCGGAGCGCTTCTCCGGTGGAGCACTCGTCCGAACGGGTGTTTCCTGGACGGGGGAGCTAGGAGGCCGATCATGCGCCGCACCACTCCGGCCCTCACCGCTGCCGCCCTGCTGACGGGCGGCGTCCTGGCGGTGACCGCAGCCGCTCCGGCCAGTGCGAACAACGGCGGCGGGGACGTCGTCTGGGGGACGGTCGTCTCCCGATCCGACCTGAATCTGCGATCCGGTCCCAGCACGTCGGACGCGGTCGTCTACCGGCTCGCGCCGGGCAGCCAGGACCGTATCGAGTGTGCGACCCACGGGTCGTCCGTGCACGGCACCTCGGTCTGGTACTGGTTCACCGGCGCCCACGGCTGGGCCAGCGCCGCCTACGTCGACACCGGCGGCCGGGGCGTGCCGAGCTGCTCGACGCCCTGCCCGCCCGACGACGGGCAGCACCAGGGCGGCAACAGCCCGAGCGGATTCTGGTTCCGCTCGGACTACCGCGTGGAGTTCGGCGTCACGTACTGAGCGGCCGGGCCCGCCCCCGCCGCGTTGCGCGACGCCCCCCGAGCGCCGTCAATGGAAGACGGGAAGGGGGGCGCTGGGGGACACCCGGAAAGGAGCCCGTCATGGCTCACGCGGCACCCGCACCCACCCGCTCCGCACCCGGCGGCCGTCCCGCCACCCCGTCCGTGACGACCGTCGCGAAGGTCCTGCCGGTGGTCGTCGGCGCGCTCTACGGGTTCTGGGCGGCGAACATCGCGCGCTTCGGCCAGGAGGTCAGCGGCGGCAACATCGCCCTCGGGTTCGTCTCGGGCATCCTCGTCGCGGTCCTCTGGTTCGCCATCCACCGGTGGTGCACCCAGCAGGGCAGCCGCCACATCGGCCTGCGCGCGCTGGTCTGGGGCGCGTTCGCCGGCATCGCCATCGGCTTCCTGCACAGCCTGTCGAACCCGACCGTCCTGTGGTCGGTGATCCTCGGCGTGTTCGTCGCGGGCGGGACGTTCGTGAGCGTCTACTACCGCTACTACTCGTCCAGCGAGTACGCCCCGGAGCACGTCACGGCCTGACCCCGGCCCGCGCCGCGAGCCGCGGCTCGTACAGGGCGGCGTCGGCCTGGGTGACGTACGGCGCGACGCTCGTCGCGGTCCGCCGGATCACGGTGATCGCCGCGTCGTCGTGGGGCGCCCCGTGCCGGTGCCGGTGCAGGTCCTGCGCGAGGAGCCGCAGCAGCTCGCCGGGCGGCCGCTCGGCGGTCGCCGCCGACACCAGGCGCGGCAGCCGCTCCCGTACGGGATAGAAGACGCCGCCCTCGTCCCGGCACTCGGTGACACCGTCGGTGAACAGCACGAGCGTGTCGCCGGGCCGCAACGGCAGCCGCACCGGCGCCGGCGGCCCGGCGCCGAGCGCGCCCATGCCCAGCGGCAGCCCGGGACGGACGTCCGGGGTGTGCACGCGGCCGTCGGCGGAGACCACCAGGGGCGGCTCGTGCCCGAAGTTGACGATGTCGACGGCTTCCTCGTCCGGCGGGAAGTGCAGCAGCAGGGCCGTCGAGAACGCGTCCGGGTGCTCGCTGTCGTGGATGCTGCGGGCCCACGCGTTGTAGCGCTGCATGGCCGTCTCCAGGCGGCCGGCCACCT
Organism: Streptomyces sp. cg35; assembly: GCF_050410835.1. Taxonomy (NCBI): domain Bacteria; kingdom Bacillati; phylum Actinomycetota; class Actinomycetes; order Kitasatosporales; family Streptomycetaceae; genus Streptomyces; species Streptomyces sp. cg35. Next base: position 4,391,826 of record NZ_CP191268.1, on the reverse strand, counting down.
CGCCCACGCAGGCCTCGTGGTAGCCGGCCTCGCGGAACGCGCCGAGCAGCGCCGCCGACGCGGACACCGCGGGCAGCCCCTTGCCGCTGACGTCGCCGAGGACGGCGCGGATGCCGTGCGGGGAGGGCTGGAAGTCGTACCAGTCGCCGCCGAGCCGGGCCGCGCGGGCGGCCGGCTGGTAGAAGTCGGCGATGTGCAGCGGGCCGACCCGGTCGGGCAGGGTCCGCATCACCGCGCGCTGGGTGGCCTCGGCGACGTCCGTGACGGCCTGCAGCCGGGCCAGCTGTTCCTCCTTGCGGCGCGCGATGAGCACGCCGAGCAGCCCGCCGGTGCCGATCATCAGCGGCCCGAGCACGGCCAGACCGCCGGAGGGCACGGGGGAGAGCGACTGCAGCGTCATGTAGACGACCAGGAGCACTCCGGTGACGACGGCCGTCGCCATGACCGGCGCGAGGAGCGCCACGGCGATGGGCACCAGACCGAACAGGGCGCGCGCCCTGAGGTCGGCCGGCGTGGCCAGGTCCAGGGTGACGACAGCGGTGATCATGGCCGTGACCAGCAGCACCACGGCACGCCAGCCGCCCGTGGGGCGCACGGCACTGGGCCGGTCCTCATGGGCGGTGGGGGGCTGGTAGTAGCTGCTGGAGCTGCGGAAGGGCATGTCACATAAAGAGTGCGGGGGCGTTCAGCGGACCGAGTAGGGCCGAAGGTCCGTACGCCCCGTGAGATCCGCGTCTCACCGGCCCGCCCCTCAATGGGCCGGCACTGTCACGAACCGTGAGGTCACGTGCAGGTCGGCGGCGATCGCGGCGCCGGTTGCCCGCAGCGCCCCGGTCCACTCCGCGGTGTCCCCGCGCCCCTGGTGGGCGGTGACGTCGAGCGCCGAGACGACCCGCCCGGCCCGGTCCCGCACCGGCACCGCCACGGACCGCAGTCCGTCCTCGGGCCCGTCCACGACGGCGTCCTCGGCCCCGTCGCGCAGCACCCGCCCGGCGGCGGTGACGTCCGCGGGCAGCCGCGAGCCGACGCCGATGTCGACGCTCATCACCCGGCGCGGGGCGACCCGCGCCGTGCACCGCACCCGGTCCCCGTCGGCCACGGACAGCCCCACGGACTCCCCGACCCGCTCCGACAGCGCGGCCAGATGGGGAGCGGCGATCCGCGGCAGCGTCGTACGGGACAAGGGGGCACACCCCAGCCCGAGCACGCGGGGCGTCAGCCGGTACGTGCGGCCGTCCCGCGCGACATGACCCAGGTGCTCGTACGTGAGGAGAGCCCGCCGAGCGGTGGCCCGCGCCAGCCCGGCCCGCTCGGCGATCTCGCTCAGGGACATCGCGGGACGAGAGGAATCGAAGACGGTGAGCACACTCAGCCCCCGAGCAAGGGAGACAACGGGCGCATCACCGAACCCGCCGGTTCCAGCCCCTCCGGCGTTCGAGGAGCGGGGTCCGGGGCGGAGCCCCGAGGCCTGAGGGAGAGCGGCCAGCACCTGTTCCATCTCAGCGACACACGCCGACAGCCGCCCGCGCACAGCGTCCCGCAACGAGTCCACCCCGTGCCGGCTCGTATGGCTCACCACACTCACCGCACAGACGACACCCCCGCCCGCCCCCCGCACCGGCACGGCCACCGCGATCAACCCGGGCTCGACCAACTGATCGTCCACCGCCAGCGGCACCCCGTCACGGAAGACCAGCCCGGGCGCGGAGCGATCGCCCGGCAGGGAGTCACCCACCCGGAAGCTGATGGACAGTGCCCGCCGCCGCAGCACCTGGTGCACGAAGCGGATGTCGGGGCCGTCGGGGACGGCGAGGGAGACGGACTCGTCGAGGTCGTCGGCGAGCCGGTCGGCGAGCGGCCCGAGCAGTTCGGGCACCCGCAGCGCGTCCAGGCAGGCGTTGGCGACGGCCATGAGGGGCGGCGCCAGCGACGCGTCCCGCCCGTCGAGGCGTACGTGGCCGAGGTGGGCCAGCGTCGCGCAGATCCGGTCGACCGTGGCGCGGGCGAGGCCGCTGGTCCGGGCGAGTTCGGCGAGGGCGAGGGTGCCGTCCGCGTCCGTGAGGCGCCGCAGGACGTCGAGGCCGCGGATCAGCGGGGTGACGGCCTCGGCGGGCGGCTGGGTCACGGACGGGGACGGCACGGGAAGCACGGGGCAACCGTAGACGCTCAGCGGCTCAGGAGTTCCAGGACCCGGTCGAGCGCGGAGGGGGCGAGATGGCGGCGCAGCGCCTCGACGACCTCGTCCGGGGTGGCCCGGCTGTCGATCCTGATTACGCCGTAATCGCGGCCGCGCTTCTCCTTGCGGGCCGGGGGCACGGCCGCGGCGGGCAGTTCCCCGTACTGGCCGGGCAGCTGCTGGTCCTCCCGGGGCAGTCGGGCGATGCGCCGGGCGTCCTCGACGGAGACGCGGCCGTCGGCGAGGGCCTCCTGGAGGTCCTCGCGCAGCTTCATCAGGGACAGCCGCTGCGAGACGAAGCCCTGGGTCTTGCCGATGCGGGCGGCGACCTGGCGCTGCGAGTAGCCGTACGTGGTGATCAGGCCCTGGATGGCCTGGGCCTGCTCCAGCTCGGTGAGGTCGTCGCGCTGGACGTTCTCGATGAGCGCGTCCTCGTCGGAGCGGGTGGCGTCGTCGCGGACCAGGACGGGCACCTCGTCGAGGCCCGCCATCTTCGCCGCGGCGAGCCGCCGGTGGCCGTGCAGCACGACGTACGGGGCCGTGCCGACGGCCTCCTTGTGGTGCGGGTGGGCGGTGACGAACACGGCGGCCGGGACCACGCCGAGGGCCTGGAGCACGCCGCGCTCGCGGACCGTCTCGGCGAGGCCGTCCAGGTCGCGCAGTTCGTGGCGCGGGTTGTCCGGGTTCTCGGCGAGGTCGCCGACCGAGACGGTCAGCGGCTTGGTGTCGGGCCGTTTCCGCGCGACGGGCGCCTTGTCCGCGTCCGCGGTCAGCAGGGAGGACAGATCGGTGCGGCGCCCCATCAGCTGGTCACCTTCTTCTTCGTGCGGGACTTCGTGCTCTTCCTGCGCGCGGGCTTCGGGATCGCGGCGAGCCCCACTTCCAGGGCGAGCCGGAAGAAGTCCTCGCGGGCCTGGAGGGCGACGCGGTTGGCGCCGTACTGGGTGACGACGAGGCCGTCGGCGCTGGCCCGGGTGTGCAGCTTGTAGTGGCGTACGACGGTGCGGGCCAGCGGCCAGCCCTGGCCCTCGACGAAGGCGCGGGTCTGCTCCAGGTCGGCCTTGCCGTCGCGCGGGTCCCAGTTGTTGATGACGACGCGGAACGGCAGGCCGCGCGGCTTCACGACCTTCTCGACCGTGCGCTGCGTCGGCTGGAAGCCGAGCGGCTCGGGCTCGATGGGGACGATGACGTCGGTGGCGTTGGACAGCACGGCGCGCAGCGCGTCGGCGGCGGCGCCCTTGCCGAGGGGGTCGGCGCCGTCGTCCTCGGCGAGGTCGAGCCAGCCCGGGGTGTCGACGAAGACGTGCTGCGCGGACGGGATGCGGGACAGCGCGGCGAGGCCCGCGAGGTCGTCGTGGGCCTGGACGAAGTCGAAGGGCAGGCCCTCGCCGACGCGCTCGGACCACCACACGGCGGAGCCCTGCGGGTCGATGGAGACGGCGACGACCGGCGGGCGTTCGCCGTCGTGCTGGTTGCCCGCGCCGAGGACGTCGGCGGTGACGGCGGCGAGGTTCACGGCGAGCGTGGACTTTCCCACGCCGCCTTTCTGATTGAGGATCACGTGTACGTGGGCCACGAATGCTCCCTCAACGGTGTGTTCGGGGCGGATGTTCGTGGTCACTGTGGCAGCGCGGCGCCCGTGGGGCCGGGTGTACACGCCGTTACGCGGTGCCGTTGATGTCCCAGATGTCCGGCGGGACGAAGTGTTCGCGCAGGCCTTCGGGGGAGAGGGTGTGCGCGCCGATCTTGTGGACGCGCAGCGACAGGACGGTGTCCGCGATCCGCAGGCCGGGCGCGATCCGGGTCACTTTCTCGGCGTACTCGTGGAGTTGCTCGACGCGGCGCAGCCAGCCGCACACGAAGAGGTTGTGCGGGCCGGTCACGGCGGTCACGGTCCGGGTCTCGCGCATCCGGGCCGCCGCGGTCGCCACCGACGCGATCAGGTCCGGCGGTACGTCGGCCCGGATCTGGTACCAGACCGGCCGTCCCGAGACGCGCGGCGCCGACTCGGTCAGGGCCAGCAGCTCCCCGGCCGACTCCATGCGGGCGAGGCGTCTGCGCACGGTCGACTCGCTGGCGCCGCACCGCTTGGCCAGGGCCGCGACGCCGAGCCGGCCGTCCTCGGCGAGGGCGAGCAGCAGCCGCTGGTCGGCGGTGTCGGGCGGTGCGAGGGGTCGCGGGACGCGGTCCACGCGCGGGTTCAACTCCCTTACTCTGCGCTGCTGTCGGGGTGTGAGCTGGCCCAACGGCGGCTGGGTGGCGGCCCGGTACACCGACGTGATGATGTGGGTGCGGGTGGCCCGCACGCCGGGCAGGCGGTGGACGCGCCCGGTGAGGTAGCGGTCGAGGGCGGTGAGGTCGGCGCACGCCACGTAGAGGACGAGGTCGGCGTCCCCGGTGACGTGCTGCACGGTCAGCGTGACCGGGTCGGCGGCCAGCCGGGCCGCGGTGTCCGGGATGCTGCCCACCGCGCACTCGACCTGGATCCACGCGCTGCACGCCGCCGGGCTGCCCGCGGCCAGCGCCCCGGGCAGCACCCCCGACCAGGCGTGCCCGTCCCGGGTCAGCCGGGACCAGCGCCGGGCGAGGGTGTCGGCGGAGGGACCGAGCGCGCCGGAGAGCTGGGCCCAACTGGCGCGCGGGGCCAGCTGAAGTGCATGGATCAGGGCGAGATCGGCCTCGGAAACGGCGGATTCCCGTGTGCGCACCGGCTCTCCTCGGTGGTTGTCCCGGTAACCCCCGGGCGGAGCGTCGAGCGGCGCGAACATGGGCCTGGGGCATATGCATTCAATCGGGCGTCCTTGCCCAAGACCATTAAGCCTGCCCCGAATCCGGAATGCCGGGGGAACGGTGACATGAGGTGTGACAGCGTGGGCGATGTGACGATGCGGAATCTCGTCGGGCGGAGCCGCGCACTCGCCGCGCTGCTCACCGCCCTGGCGACGGCCCGTCTGGTGTCCCTGACCGGGCTGCCCGGCGTGGGCCGCACCCGGCTCGCCCGCGAGGCCGCCGCGCAGCTGACGTGCGAGGTGGTGTGGGAGTCCGGCCGCGGGTACGAGCCCGACCTGCTCGACGGGGTCGCCGCGCGGCTGCGGCACCGGCTCGGCGGGCGGCGGGGGGCGCTGCTCGTGCTCGACGACTGGGAGCGGTTCGGCGGCGCCGGGACGGCGTTCGTGGCGGGGCTGCTCCAGGACCTGCCGGGCCTGACCGTGCTGGTCGTCGCCGACCGCCCGCGCCATCTGCGCGGCGAGTGCGTCGTCGCGCTGCCGCCGCTGCCGGTGCCGCCCGTGGGCTGCGCCGGCCCGGAGGCGGCCCGGTACGCGGCGGTGGAACTGGTCGCCGCGGCGCTCGGCGACGACGTGGTGGCCGAGCACCCCGGGGCGGTCGCGGAGCTGTGCCGCAGGTTCGGCGGGGTGCCGGGCCCGCTGCTCGCGGCGGCGCGGGCCTGGGCGGCGGACGGGCGGACCGGCGACCCCCACGCCCTGCCCGTGGACGAGGCCGAGGTGACCGCGGCCCTGCGGGCGTACGAGAACTGTTCCCGGGTCGAGCGGCTGCTGTGGCGGCGGCTCGCCGTCTTCGAGGGGAGCTTCGGGCGGGACGCCGTACGGGAGGTGTGCGGGTCGGGTTCGCTGCCCGCCACGGAGGTGCTCGGGCTGCTCGACCGGCTCGCGCCGCAGCTCCTGGTCCGCGACGGCCCCGACCGCTACCGCCTGTTACCGCCCCAACGAGCGGTGGGTGCACGGGAGTTGGACGTCCTGGGTGAGCGCTGGGCCGCGGTCCTGCATCACCGCCGGTGGGCCGCCGGGGTCGCCGCGCAGGCCGCCGAGTGGTGGAGCGCCGGCCGCCAGGACGAGGCGCGGGCCCTCGCGCTGCGCGAACTCCCCGATCTGCGCACCGCGATGGACCCGGCCACGGCACCCCTCTCCCCGCACGTCGAGTCGGGCACGGCGCTGGAAGTGGTGCTCGGCCTGTGGTTCCTGTGGACCGCGTGCGGCCGCACCGCGGAGGGCCGCGACCGGCTGCGGCACGCCCTGGCCCTGCACCGGGACGCCCCGCCGGGCCGCGCGCTCTGGCTGGCCGCCTGGCTCGAACTCGACCTGGGCGCGCCCGAGGCCGCCGACCCGCTGCTCGCCACGGCGTGGGCGGCGGCGGTACGCGAGGGCGACGACCACTGCCTCGGGCTGCTCGCGCATCTGCGCGGCGCGGTCGCGCTGCGGCAGGGCCGGGCGGACGCGGCCGCCGCCGAGTTCCGCGAGGCCATCGAACTCCTCGGCGACGTACCCGACTTCGGCCCAGGACCCGCGCTGTGCCGGGCGTCCCTGGCCCTGGCGCTGGTCCGCACCGACCCCGAGGCGGCCCTGGAGACGGCACTGCCGGGCCGGTCCGTGCCGGGGCGGATGCGGGACGGCTGGGCGGAGGCGTGGCTGCGGTACGCCCGGGCGGAGGTGCTGCGCTGGGAGGGGGACGTGGAGGCCGCGCGGTATCTGGTGGTGTCGGCGCTGCGGACGCATCTGGCGTACGGGAGTGTGGTCGGGGCGGTGTGTGCCGGGATGCTCCTGGCGGACGTGGTGGCGGTCGGGGGCGACGGGGTTCTGGCGGCGCGATTGCTGGGGGCGGTCGATGGGCTGGGCCCGGTCTCCGGTTCTGGCTCCGGTTCTGGCTCTGGTTCTGGCTCTGGTTCCGCGTATCTGGATCCTGTGCGGCGTCGGTGCGAAGGGGCGGTGGCGGGGCTCGTGTCGGGGCGGCGGTGGGTGGCCGCGTACGAGGAGGGCGGGCGGTTGGGGCTGGCGCATCTTGTGAGGGTGCTTTGAGGTGACGCTTGCGGGTGCGGCCCGGTGGGGCTTCTCGCGCAGTTCCACGCGCCCCTGGAGCATGCGGCTTCGCCGCTGCTCCCTCGATGAGATGCCGCACGAAGTGCGTGCGTCTCAGGGGCGCGGGGAACTGCGCGACCAGCCACGACGGAACGCGCACCCGGCGACGCGCACGACAGCCCTACGGCGCCTGGCCGGAGCCGGACCCGACCCCCGCCTCCGCCGGAGCAGGGTCGTAGCGGACCGCGTTGCCGGCCCACCCCAACAGCCCGAGCACCAGGAACGCTCCCACCAGCACCTTCCCGGTCCCGCCCACGAACAGCGGCCGGGTCGCGGAAGCCCCCCGCACCGTCCCGATCACCGAGTCCGCCGACCCCTGGTCCCCGAACAACCGCTTCGGATACGCGGACGTCAACAGCAGCACATACGCCGACACCCGCATCCGGAACCGCAGCACCGCCGCCGTCGCCTCGAACAACGGCTGCGGCATCCGCCCGAGGACGAGCACGACCAGCCACGACAGGAACGACACGGCCCACCAGCCCGCCGTCACGAGCCCGCCCACCACCGCCGCGGGCAGTACGAGCAGCAGCCGGAACAGCACGGCGAGCCGGTTCAGCGCCGAGGAGTGGAGCCGCAGCTGCACCGGATAGCCCGACGGCCCGCCGAACTCGAAGGGCGGGTACCGGCCGGTCAGGAGCATCGCCGCGGCCGAGAGCCGGGTCTCGTAGCCGAGATAGCCCGCGAGCCACCGCTCCAGCGGGTCCGGGACCCGGCCGAGCAGCAGCGCCCCGCACCACGCCGCCACCGCGACGAAGAACGTGAGGAAGGACAGCACGGCCAGCACGATGGCGTGCGGCACGAGCAGCAGCAGGCGCAGCAGCACCGTGAAGCGGTTCTGCCGGCCGGGCGGCGGGATGTCGAGTTCAGGGAGGGTCTCGGCGCCGGGGACCAAGGGAACGGCGCCGTAGCGGGGGGAGGCGGCCATGCCGCAACTCTGCCCAGCGTCGCAGGTCACGGCATCCGCTGGCGGCCGTTCAGGTGGCCTCCGACGCGTTCAAGCGGGGCGCGGCGCGGCGGACTTCGTCACCCGGGGCAGCAGGAACGGCGTACCCAGCAACAGCACACCCGCGGCGGCCAGCGCCTCGCGCGTGCCGATCGCCGCCGCGAGGCCGCCCCACGCCAGGGTCAGCGTCGCGGTCACCGTGCTGCCGGTGATGGTCCAGGCGGACAGGACGCGGGCCACCCGGTCCGACTCGGTGCGCTGGAGGCGTTCCTTCGCCATGACCGGGTTGAAGACGCCGCAGCACGTGATGAGGCCGAGCTCGACCAGCATCACCACGACCAGCCCGCCGAACCCCGGTCCCGTGAACGCCAGCCCGACCGGCCAGCACGCCCGCGCCACCCCGCTGACCCGCAGCACGCGCGCCGCCCCGTACCGCTTCACCAGGCGGGGCGCGAGCCGCGATCCGACGAGCCCGCCGAGGCACGGCACGCTGAACGCGAGGCTGTACTGCCATACGGGGAAGCCGAGTTCACGGAGCATGAGGACGGCCATCAGCGGGGCGCCGACCATGATCAGGGCGTTCACCAGGGCCGTGTTCAGGAACAGCCCGCGCAGATCCGGATGCCGCCACACGTACCGCCAGCCCTCCACCACGTCCGCCCGGCCGAACCGCTTCCCGCCGCCCCCGGAGGGGACCGGCTCGGGGGTGCGGATCGCGTGGACGCCGAGCGCGGACAGGACGTAGCTCAGCGCGTCGCCGACGACCGTGGTCAGCGGCCCGAACGCCCCGATCGCGGCGCCGCCGAGCGGCGGCCCGAGCGCCGTGGCCGTCCACATCGTCGTCTCGAACCGGGCGCTCGCCACCAGCAGCCCGTCGGCCGGGACCAGCGCCTTGAGGTGCGCGCCGCTCGCCGCCCGGAAGACGATGTCGGCCGTCGCGACGACCACCGAGACCAGCACCAGCTGCGTGAAGCCGAGGACGTCCAGGACGTACGCGAGCGGCAGCGTGAGCAGCGCCGCGCACCGCACCAGGTCCGCCCCGATCATCGCGGGGCGCTTGCGGCGGAACTCCACCCACGGGCCGAGCGGCACCGCGAGCAGCGCCCCGGCCGCGAGCCCGGCCGCCGCCAGGAACGACACCTGGGCGGTGCCGCTGTGCAGGACGAGCACCGCGATCAGCGAGAACGCGTCGAGGGCCAGCCAGCTGCCCGCCGTGCTCACCGCGAACGCCGCCCACAGCCACCCGAAGTCCCGGCCGAGCCTCATCTCCGTCATGACCTGCGATCCAAGCGGTGCGGGCGGTGTCCGATCAAACAACCGGACGCCCCCCGTCGTACAACCCGTGGTTGTATGGCGAGGTGGATCTCGAAGCCGTACGCACGTTTGTCGCCGTCGCCGACGAGGGCCAGTTCCAGGTCGCCGCGGAGGAACTCGGCATCAGCCAGCAGGCCGTCTCCAAGCGTGTCGCCGCGCTGGAGCGGGAGCTGGGCGTGCGGCTGTTCACGCGGGTGCCCCGCGGGGCCCGGCTCACCCTGGACGGCCAGGCGTTCCTGCCGCACGCCAAGGCCGTGCTGCGGGCCCTGGACAAGGCGGCCGCGTCGGTACGGCCGGGGCGCAGGCCGCTGCGCGTCGACGTGATGGGCACCCGCGCCATGACCGCCGGGCTCATCCAGGACTTCCACCGGGCCCACCCCGGCCTGCCGCTCGACGTGGTGGCCCTCGGCGCCGCCGGGAAGGCCGTGCTCGCCGCCGTCCGCGACGGGAGCATCGACGCCGGGTTCTGGGCGTGCCGCGTCCCCGCGGACCGGCTGCCGCCCGGGGTGCGCAGCACGCGCGTCGCGGACGAGCCGCTGGTGCTCGTGACCGGCCCCGGCCATCCGCTCGCGGACGCGGACGCCGTGACCCCGGCCGATCTCGTCGGGCACCGGATCTGGATGCCGAGTCTCACCGAGGGGACCGAATGGGCCGCGTACTACGCGGAGTTCGCGGAGGAGTTCGGGCTCGACATCGACGCGGCCGGGCCCAACTTCGGGACGGATCACTTGTTGCAGGCTGTGGCGGACTCGGCGGACGTCGCCACGTTCATGGGGCCGCGGACCCCGCTCGCGTATCCGGCCGGGCTGGATCTTCGCACCATTCCTGTGCGGGATCCGATGCCGGTGTATCCGCACTCCCTGGTGTGGCGGGACGACAATGCGCATCCTGGGCTGGAGGCGCTGCTCCGTCATCTCGCGGCCGGTTATCAGGGCCTCGGCCCGGACGAGCGGTGGCTGCCCGCCTGGGCCTGAGGCCACGGGGCTCCGCTCCTCAACCGCCGGAGGGGCTGGATTCGGGCCCTCGTACGGCCGCCGCCCACATGCGTGACACCCGAACCGCGCGCACGCTCGAATCATGCGTACCCGGACTCCTCTCGCCTACTGCCTCGCAGCCGTGCTCCTGCTCGCCGCCACCGCTTGCGGGGGCGACGACAGCAAGCCCGATCCGAAACGCGGCGACCAATGGGCGCTCGACGCGTTGAAGCTGCCGGACGCCTGGAAGACGTCCCAGGGTGACGACACGGTCATCGCCGTCGTCGACTCCGGCGCCGACCTCGACCATCCGGATCTGAAGGGCCGCCTGGCCGACGGGTACGACTTCGTCGACAACGACGACGAGCCGAAGGACATGAACGGCCACGGCACGCACGTGTCCGGCATCGCCGCCGCCCACACCGACAACGGCATCGGCATCGCGGGCGGCGCCCCCGGCGCCAAGATCATGCCCGTGCGGGTGCTCGGCGCGGACGGCTCCGGCTCCAACGCGAACATCACCAAGGGCATCGTGTGGGCGGCCGACCACGGCGCCGACGTCATCAACCTCTCCCTCGGCGAAGGCCCGTTGATGTCGAACCTGCTCCAGGGCGGCATCCTCAACCAGGCCATCGAGCACGCCCACGACAAGGGCGCCGTCGTGGTCGCCGCGGCCGGCAACGACGGCAAGGCCACCCAGCCGTACAAGGTCGACACCCCGGTGCTCGTCGTCGGCGCCGCCGACCAGAACGGCAAGCCCGCCGACTTCTCCAACTTCGGCGCGGAGCAGGGCGTTTCGGCCCCCGGCGTCGACATCCTCTCCACCCTCCCCACGTACCGGACGAAGGAGAGCCTGAAGAACACCTCGGGCTACGGGGACCTGTCCGGTACGTCGATGGCCTCGCCCTACGTCGCCGCGGTCGCCGCCCTGCTGCACCAACAGGGCCTGGAACCGGACGACATCATCGCCACGATCCGCGACACCGCGAGCAACCCGGACAAGCTCGCCAAGCTGGGCCTCGGCATCGTCGACGCGCAGGCCGCCGTCAAGAAGAAGGGCTCGTAGGGGCCGCGTCGGGCGCGGTGACATTTGTACCGGCAGGGTCGGGACGCCTCGCTCTGCCGGGCGGGGGTGCCTCTCCGCGAAGCTCAGTGGTGTCGGAAACGGAGCACGGACACCACCGGGGGACGGACATCATGGGCGCGGACAAGGTGACGGCGGAGCAGGCGCGGCAGGTCGTGCGGGGCACGGACTTCAAGGGGCTGCCCGCCTGGTACTTCCCGATCATGGGCTGCCTCGCCGGAGTCTTCGACGTCGCCCGCGCCTACCCGGCCGTCTACTGGGTCGTCCCGATCGTGCTGACCGCCAACCTCGCCCTGACCCTGACCGTGCTGCGCACCCGGATGCGGCTGATGAAGGCCCTGTGGAAGAACAAGCGCACCCGCTTCCTCGCCCTCGGCCTGGTCGGCGTCCGCTTCGCGGTGCGGGCCGGACTCGGGGCCCTCGGCCTCGCGCTCGGCGCGGCCACCGGCAGCCTGGCCGTCGGCATCCTGATGGCCGCGCTCGGCACGGCGATGGCCTGGGGCGACCAGTGGGTGATCCTGCGGACGCTGCGCCGCACCACCGCGGCCGCCTGAGGCCTCCCTGTGAGGTCCGTTCCGCGTCTACTCCGCCGGGGGCTGCTGCCCCCGGCGCCTGCGTACCTGGTGCATGCGGAACGCCGCCGCCAGCACGATCAGGCCGACCCCCGCCGCGACCACGGCGATCGCGCCCGTCGACACCGACGTGACGTCGACGTCGAACGTCATCGGGTCGCCCCACGGCTTCCCGTCGGCCGTCGTGTAGAGCTGCGCGGTGAGCCGCGCCCGGCCGTTGGCCCGCGCGGTGACGCCGATGGGGGAGGTGTGGTTCGCGGATCCCGCGGCCTCCACGGACAGCTTCGGGTCGTTGACCTTCAACCGCTCCGCGTCACTGGAGGAGATCCGCAGTTCGAGTCCGGACACCGGCTGCTGCAGCCCGTTGTCGAGCGTCACCGGGATCGTCGCGTCGCCGGAGGTGACGGTGACGGTGGTCTTCGGGACGAGGCGCAGCGAAGCCACCGACGTCGACAGGAAACCGGACGTGCGCTGCTGGAAGGCCTGCTGCGCGTCGTCGTCCGCCGCACGCCAGGCCGTCGACAGGGCCCGGGCCATGGCCGCGTGCACCGACGCCGTGGTCGCCTTCGGATCGGCGAGCACCTTCGCCAGGGTGGCCAGACCGTCCAAGTCGCTTGCCACATCGGTCAGTTGGGCCGCGGTGAGTTCGCTGCCGCGCACCTTCGAGGGGTACGAGGCGCTGTCCGCCGCCCGGCCCTTCACCGGGTCGTTGTCGGCGGTGCGGATGCCCTCCAGGTCCAGCCAGCCCTCGTCGGTGCCGGAGTCGAGGGCCGCGCCGAGCGTGTTCGCCGCCGTGCCGGACAGATCGCGGGGCGGTACGAGGACGGGGCGGTCGTTCGCCTTGAGGAGCGCGGCGACGCGGGTGACCGCCGCCGGGTCGGGCGCGTCGGGGCCGTCCTCGAAGTCGCCGCTCGCGGACGCCGAGGGGCTCGGCGTGGCGGACGCCGTACCCGACGGGGACGCAGCGGCGGAGGGGGACACGGAGGCCGACGGGGACGGGGAGGCGTCCGGGTCCGGGTCCTTGATGCGGGACAGCGCCGACGTGAGATCCGTGTCGTAGGGCAGCGCCGTGACCTGGCCCGCGTCGTCGGCGTCGTCTGTGTCGTCGGCGTCGGCGTCGGCGTCGGCGTCGGTGCCGAGCGTCACCGGGTCCGGGCCCGCCGGGGTCAGGCCCTCCCCGGAGGCGAGCACCCGGGTCACCCCCACCTTCGTCCCCAGCCGGGTGACCGAGGTGTCCAGCGCGCCGTCCGCCGGCCAGCCGAGGCCGGGCCGGGTGCCGGTGCCGAGGATCCGGTCGACCCGCTCCTTCGCGTCGTCCGCGAGCCCCGCCACGACCTCCGTCAGATCGTCGGTGTCGGTGCCCGGGTGGTGCGCCAGCGAGGCCAGGTCCGCGTCCGCGTACGGCAGCAGCCACACGTCGCGCCCCTTCACCGCGTCCTTGAGCGCGGCCAGCCAGGACCGCGCGGCGCTCTGCCCGGTGCCCGGCGTGCTGTTCTGCGGATTGCTGGAGCCGTCGCTGCCCGCGACGCGGTAGCCGTTCGCCATCGCCTGCGCGGCGAGCACCAGGTCCGGGTCGAGGACCCAGCTGACCTCGCGTTCCCTGCCCGCGTCGACGACCTCCCGCAGCCGCCCGCCCGCCGCGAACAGCTCGGCCAGCGCGTCGTCGTCGAACACCGCCTTCGCGTCCGGACCCGAGCCGAGCGCCGCCGCCGTCATGTGCGGGGTCGCCATGACCGGCCAGACGACCGCCGCGTGCACGGGGGCGTCGTCCGCCGCCCGCGCCTGCGTGCCCGGCAGGGCCGACGCCCCGAGCACCACGGCGGACACGACCCAGGCCCGCGCCGCCCCGTATCTCGTCATGTCGTCCCGTACCTCCCGCTCGCGGTCACCCGCCCCTGAGGTAACACCGTGGAGGTGGCCGCTCCGGGGACCGCGCCGCCGGGCGGCGCGTCGGCGTCAGCCCTCCGTCGCCTCCAGCACGGCGCCGATCCTGAGCAGATTCCCGTCGGCGTCGACGAGCGCGAACTCCCGCATCCCGTACACCGTGTCGTCGGGCTCCACGAGGCGCGGCGTCGCGTACGGGTCCTCGCTCACACCCGTGCCCCGCCACTCCTCGTGCAGCGCGTCCACGACGTGCGCGCCGCCGTCGAGCCGCAGGTACACGGCGTGCGCGGTGCTCAGCGGGTCGGTGTCGGGGGCGTGGAAGAAATGCAGTTCGGCCTCGTCGCGGACGAGGATCAGATAGCCGTCGTCGGGGTAGTGGGCGTCGGCGGTGAAGCCGAGAGCCGCGTAGAAGGCGATCGTCGACGGCAGGTCGCGGCTCGGCATGATCGGGGCGAGGCGGCCGGTGAGAACGGTGCGGGACATCGGCGCTCCAGGGGCGTCGGAGGGGGAGCCGATGTCGCCCGATAGAGTGCGGCTCCCGTAACTTCACGTAACCCTCCCGAGCATGACGCACCACGTATGAGGTACCAGGCAGTGACTCCCGTGACTCCCGCCCCACCCGTCGTGACCGTTGTCGGGATCGGGGCCGACGGGTGGCCCGGACTGCCGGACACCTCCCGCGCCGCGCTGCGCGACGCCGAGGCCGTCGTCGGCGGCCCGCGCCAGCTCGCGCTGCTGCCCGCCGAGTGCGCCGGGGAGCGGATCCCCTGGCCGTCACCGCTGCGGCCCGCCGTGCCCGGCCTGCTCGACCGGTACGCCGGACGCCGCCTCGCCGTCCTGGCCAGCGGGGACCCGATGTTCTACGGGATCGGCCGGACGCTGACCGAGATCGCGGGCGCCGCCGCGGTACGGGTCCTGCCGCACCCCTCCTCCGTCTCCCACGCCTGCGCCCGGCTCGGCTGGCCCGTCGAGGAGACCGAGGTCGTCACCCTGGTCGGCCGTCCCGCGGACCGGCTCGCCGCCGTGCTGCACGACGGGCGCCGGGTGCTGGTCCTGTCGGCGGGGGCAAACACCCCGGCCGAGGTGGCGGCGCTGCTGACGGACCGCGGGTTCGGGCCCAGCCGGCTGACGGTCCTGGAACAGCTCGGCGCCGGCGCCGAGACCGCGTACTCCGGCACGGCGGCCGGCTGGGACCACGCGCCCGGCGACCCGCTGAACGTGATCGCCGTCGAGTGCCGCCGCGCCCCGGACGCGCTCCGCCTGGGCGCGGCGCCGGGCCTGCCGGATGCCGCGTACGAGCACGACGGGCAGCTCACCAAGCGGCACGTGCGCGCCGCGACGCTCGCCGCGCTCGCGCCCGCCCCCGGCGAACTGCTGTGGGACGTGGGCGGCGGCTCCGGCTCCATCGGCGTCGAGTGGCTGCGCACGCATCCGTCGTGCCGGGCGTACGCCGTCGAGCGCGACCCCGCGCGGGCCGAGCGGATCGGGCGGAACGCGGCCCGTCTCGGCGTACCGCAGCTCCGGGTCGTGACGGGACCGGCACCGGACGCGCTGGCCCAACTCCCCGCCCCGGACGCGGTGTTCATCGGCGGCGGGCTGACCGTGCCCGGCCTGCTGGAGGCGTGCTGGGCGGCGCTGCCGCCCGGCGGCCGCCTGGTGGCGAACACGGTGACGCTGGAATCGGAAGCACTGCTCGCCGACCGGTACCGGCGGCACGGCGGTGAGCTGGTGAAACTGTCCGTCGCGCACGCCGTGCCGGTCGGCGGCTTCACCGGGTGGCGGCAGGCGATGCCGGTCACGCAATGGTCGGTAACGAAAGCAGGGGCTGAGGAACGATGACCGTCTACTTCATCGGGGCGGGCCCGGGCGCCGCCGACCTGATCACGCTGCGCGGCGCGCGCACCCTCGCGGCATGCGGGGTGTGCCTGTACGCGGGCTCCCTCGTGCCCCGCGAACTCCTCGCAGAGTGCCCGCCGGACGCGCGGCTCGTCGACACGGCGAACCTCGATCTCGACGCCATCGAGGCGGAGTTCGCCGCCGCGCACGAGGCCGGGCAGGACGTGGCCCGGCTGCACTCCGGCGACCCGTCCGTCTTCAGCGCGGTCGCGGAACAGATGCGGCGCCTCGACGCCCGCGGCATCCCGTACGAAGTGGTGCCCGGTGTCCCGGCGTTCGCGGCGGCGGCCGCGGCGCTGAAGCGGGAGCTGACGGTGCCGACCGTCGGACAGACCGTCATCCTGACCCGCATCGCGCAGCAGGCCACGCCGATGCCGGCCGGCGAGGACCTGGCCACGCTCGGGGCTAGCGGGGCGCTGCTCGTCCTGCACCTGGGCGCGCGCTACGTCGACCGGATCGTCTCGGAGCTGCTCCCGCACTACGGCGCGGACTGTCCCGCGGCGGTCGTGGCGTATGCGAGTCGGCCGGACGAGCTGGTGCTGCGCGGGACGCTCGGGGACATCGCCGATCAGGTGAAGTCGGCGGGGGTGTTGCGGACGGCGGTGATTCTGGTGGGGCGGACGCTGGGGGCTTCGCAGTTCCGGGACAGTCATCTGTACTCGGTGGAGCGCGACCGGCACGTCTGCTGAGCCCACGGGGCGCTGCCCCGCGCCCCGCTCCTCAAGCGCCGGAGGGGCTTGACCGGGCTGATCTGCCCACTACCGTTCCGGCCCGGTCGATGCAGATGACGTCGACCGTCACCGGGGCCCCGCGGAGCACGAGCAGGGACTGGTCCCTGGCCTCCGTGGCGACCAGGTCGCCGAGGGGGACGTTCGCCGCCGCGCACAGCTGGAGCGCGGCCAGGCCAGTGTTGGCGGCGGCGACCTCGGCCGCGAGGTCCGGGCCCGCGCCGCCCTTCACGGCCAGCTCCGCGAGGAACCCCTTGTCCACCTGGGAACGCCCGGAGTGCAGGTCGAGATGGCCCGCCGCCAGCTTCGACAGCTTCGCGAAGCCGCCGCAGATCGTCAGCCGGTCCACCGGGTGGCGCCGGATGTACTTCAGGACGGCCCCCGCGAAGTCGCCCATGTCCAGCAACGCGTCCTCGGGCAGCGCGTATTCGCGTACGACCGTCTTCTCCGAGGTGGACCCCGTGCACCCGGCGACATGGGTCCGGCCCGCCGCCCGCGCCACGTCCACGCCGCGCCGGATCGAGTCGATCCACGCCGAGCACGAGTACGGCACGACGATGCCCGTGGTGCCGAGGACGGAGAGGCCGCCGAGGATGCCGAGGCGCGGGTTCCAGGTGGAGCGGGCGATCTCCTCGCCGTGGTCGATGGAGACGGTGACCTCCACGTCGCCGTGGCCCCCGCACGCGGCCGCCACCCGCGCCACGTGCTCCCGGATCATCTGCCGCGGCACCGGATTGATCGCGGGCTCCCCGACGTCGAGCGGCAGCCCGGGCCGGGTGACGGTGCCGACGCCGGGCCCGGCCCGGAAGACGACCCCGGACCCCGCGGGCAGCAGCCGCACGGTCGCGCGGACGAGGGCGCCGTGCGTGACGTCGGGGTCGTCACCGGCGTCCTTCACCACCCCGGCCGTCGCGGACGACGCCGTCAGCTCCTCGGCGGCCAGCGCGAACGCCGGGGTCTGCCCCTTCGGCAGCGTGATGGTGACCGGGTCGGGAAACTCCCCGCTCAGCAGCGCGGTGTACGCGGCGGTGGTCGCGGCGGTCGCACAGGCCCCGGTCGTCCAGCCGGGCCGCAGACCCGTGTGCTTGAGTTGGGCTCCGCGCCCGCCCTTCGCCTCAGCCGATTCGTCCATGGAGTTCCCCGATGCATGTACTCGTCCTCGGCGGAACGACCGAGGCCCGGCGGCTGGCCGAGACCCTGCACGCGCGGCCGCGGCTGCGCGTGACCAGCTCCCTCGCGGGCCGGGTCGCCGCGCCGCGGCTGCCGCCCGGCGAGGTGCGGATCGGCGGGTTCGGCGGGGTGGCGGGCATGACGGAGTGGCTGCGCGCGCACGCGGTCGACGCGGTCATCGACGCCACCCATCCGTTCGCCGGGACGATCAGTTTCCACGCGGCCGAGGCGGCCGCCACCGCCCATGTTCCCCTGCTGGCGCTGCGCCGGCCCGGCTGGGTCCCGGGCGAGGGCGACGACTGGCGGGAGGCCGGCTCGCTGGCCGAGGCGGCCGAGGCCGTACGGGGAGCGGGCCGACGGGTCTTCCTCACCACGGGCCGGATGGGTCTCGCGGCGTTCGCCCACATCGACGACGCCCACTTCCTCGTCCGCTCCGTCGACGCCCCCGAACCGCCGTGTCCCCCGCACATGGACGTCCTCCTCGACCGGGGCCCGTTCACCCTCGACGGGGAACGCGAGGTCCTCGCCCGGCACCGCATCGACGTCCTGGTCACCAAGGACAGCGGCGGCGCGGCGACCGCCCCCAAGCTGACGGCGGCCCGGGAGGCGGGCATCCCGGTGATCGTCGTGCGCCGCCCTCCGGTGCCGCAGGGCGTGGCGGTGGCGGCGACGGCGGAGGCGGCGGCCGAGTGGGCCGCCGCCCTCAGCGGGACGTGACCCTCACGCCTCCGGATACCGCCGCGGCGTCCACGCCACCGTCCGCCCGTCGCCCCGCGCCACGGCCTGCGTCTGGGACGAGCCCACGATGAGCAGGGTGCGCATGTCGACCTCGGACGGTTCCAGGTCGGTCAGGCGGACCACCCGCACCGACTCCTCGGGGCCGCCGACATCGCGGGCGACGATCACCGGGGTGTCGGGCAGGCGCAGTTCGAGCAGCAGCTCGCGGGCCTTGCCGACCTGCCAGGTGCGGCTGCGTGAACCGGGGTTGTACAGCGCCAGCACCAGATCGGCGGCCGCCGCCGTGCGCAGCCGCTCCGCGATGACCTCCCACGGCTTGAGCCGGTCGGACAGGGAGAGCGTCGCGTAGTCGTGGCCCAGGGGCGCCCCTGCCTTCGCCGCCGCCGCGTTGGCGGCGGTCACGCCCGGCAGGACGCGTACGGGCACGTCGGCGTAGGCGTCCTGCGAGGCCACTTCGAGGACGGCCGTGGCCATCGCGAAGACGCCCGGGTCGCCGCCCGACACCACGGCCACGCGCCGCCCGCGCCGGGCCAGGTCGAGGGCGAACTCGGCGCGCTCGGACTCCACCTTGTTGTCCGAGCCGTGCCGCCGCTGTCCGGGGCGGACCGGGACCCGGTCGAGGTAGGTGGTGTAGCCGACGAGGTCGTCCGCGTTGGCCAGCGCGCCGCGCGACTCGGGTGTCAGCCACGGCGCCCCGGCGGGACCGGTGCCGACGACGACGACCTCGCCGTGGTCGGGCGCCTCGGCCGGTTCGGCGTCGATGCGCGAGGGCAGCACCGCGACGGAGAAGTACGGGACGGACTCCGGGTCGATGTCGGTGAGCCGGCCGGTCCGCTCCCCCTTCATGAAGGCGCGCTCCACATACCTGGCGTCGTCCAGCCGGCCCGAACTCTCCAGCGCCGTACGGACCTTGGTGAACGTCCGGCCCAGCTTCATGACCACCGCCGAGTCGGCCGCGGCGATCCGCGCGGTCAGCTCGTCCTCGGGGAGCGTCCCCGGGATGATCGTCAGCGTCTCCTTGTCCTCGCACAAGGGCTCCCCGAGCCGGGCGGCCGCCGCGCTGACGGAGGTGACACCGGGGATGACCGTCGTGTCGTACCGGTCGGCGAGCCGCTTGTGCATGTGCTGGTAGGAGCCGTAGAACAGCGGGTCGCCCTCCGCGAGCACGGCGACGGTGCGGCCCGCGTCGAGGTGTGCGGCGAGCGTGGCGGCGGCTTCGGCGTAGAAGTCGTCGAGCGCGCCGCGGTAGCCGCCGGGATGGTCGGTGGTCTCCACCGTGAGCGGGTACATCAGCCGCTCCTCGATCTGGTCCTCGCGGATGTGCTCCGCGGCGATCGAGCGGGCGATGGACCGGCCGTGCCGGGCGCAGTGGTACGCGATGACGTCGGCCCCGGCGATGGCGCGGACGGCGGCGACGGTCATCAGCTCCGGGTCGCCGGGCCCGAGCCCGACCCCGTACAACCTGCCCGTGCGCGCGGGGGATTCGGTGCTGCTCATGCCTGGATCTCCACCTCGGTCGCGATGGCGTTGATCGCGGCGGCCGTGATGGCGCTGCCGCCACGGCGCCCGCGGACGATCAGGTACTCCAGCCCGAGCTCGTTCGCGGCCAGCGCGTCCTTGGACTCCGCGGCGCCGACGAACCCGACGGGGATGCCGAGGACGGCGGCCGGCCGGGGCGCGCCCTTCCCGATCATCTCGAGGAGGTGGAAGAGGGCGGTCGGGGCGTTGCCGACGGCGACGACGGCACCGTCCAGCCGGTCCCGCCACAGCTCCAGCGCGGCGGCGCTCCGCGTGGTCCCCAACTCCGCTGCGAGAGAGGGGACTTCGGGATCGTTCAGGGTGCAGATGACCTCGTTGTCGGCGGGCAGCCGCTTGCGGGTGACCCCGCTGGCGACCATCCGCGCGTCGCAGAGGATCGGCGCGCCCGCCCGCAGGGCGGCCCGGGCCTTCGCCACGACGCCGGACGAGTAGCCGATGTCCTGTACGAGATCCACCTGACCGCAGGCGTGGATCATGCGGACCGCCGCCTGGGCGACGTCGGCGGGCAGCGCCGCGAGTCCGTCCGCGGCCTCCGCTCGGATGGTGGCAAAGGACTCGCGGTAGATCGCCGCGCCGTCCTTCTCGTAGTCATACACGGGTTCGGCTCTCTCAAGTGGGTTGGGAGGTAGGGGGGTTGGTGATGTCGTACGTGCCGTCGGGGCGGGCCACGACGTCCACGTACGGTCCGGCCGGGTGCCCGCAGCGGCGCTCGCAGCCGGACCAGTAGGTGGGCAGGTGCGGGTGGCGCGCGGTGGCGTCGGCCCGTACGTCGGTGTGGGCCTTGGCGCATCCGGGCCGTCCGATGCAGGCGCCGGTCCTGGCCCAGGGTGAGTCGGGGTCGGTGACGAGCCCGGTCCGGTCCAGCTCTCCGGTGGGGGCGGGGCCGGCCCCGGGCACGACGATGCTCCGCCAGGGGGTCAGCCGTATTTCCTGGGCCGGGAGTTGTCCGGCCAGGTCGGTGAGGGCGGTCCATTGGCGCGGGGTGATGGTGCCGAAGGGGGCGATCACAGTGAGCGCGGCCGATCCAGCCCCTCCGTCCCATCCAGCCCCTTCGGCGTTTGAGGAGCGGGGTCCGGGGCGGAGCCCCGAGTCGTTCGCGGGTGCGCCGCCGTCGTGACGGAAGGGGCTTGCCTCGATGCCCGCAGAAGACAGACGGTCACCTGTCAGCACGGCCAACTCAGTTACAGGCAAGCCGAGTTCACGAACTCGCCACACCCGACGGCCCGTCACCTCGCGCGCGGCCGCCACGAAGACCTCCGCCGCGACAACCGCCCCCCGAGCCGCATCCGCGTACGGCACCAGGAACTCCGCCCCGCCGACGGAGAGCACCGCACCCCCACCGCTCACCCCTCGGACGAGCACGTCGGGCCCGAGCCCGGCGACATCCCCGCGCCCGTCGTCGAGCGCGAAGAGGAACCGCCCGGACAGCTCCGGAGTGACGGAACTCGCACACAGCGCCTCGTCGAGAGCGGTCAGCCAGGGGCGTACGTCGACGAATCCGGCCCCGTCGAGCCCCGACATCGGCGACGCCACCACGTTGCGGACCCGTTCGTGCGCGGCCGACGGCAACAGCCCGGCCGCCGCGAGGATCTCCGCCAACTCCCCGCCGCACCCGTCCCGCAGGCCGCGCAGCTGCACGTTCCCCCGCGAGGTGAGATGCAGTGCCCCGTCCCCGAGCCGGGCGGCCGCGTCGGCCAGCGCGCGCGCCTGCGGGACGCCGAGCACCCCGCCGGGAATGCGGACCCGTGCCAGGAACCCGTCGTCCGCCGCGTGCAGCCGCAGCGCGCCCGGGCAGGCGTCACCGCGGGACGAACCGGACGTACCGGTGCCGACGGATATGTGGGAGGCGGGCATGCCGGGGAGCATACCCATCGGCCTGTGACGGGCATCCCGTACCAGCTCACGCCCCGGACCCGTACGATGAACGGCGGCGGGCCGAACCGGTCCGCCACATCGCCAGCGACGGCGACAGGGGAGGAAGCCCGGTGCGATTCCGGCGCGGTCCCGCCACTGTGAGCCCCCACGTGGGGTGAGCCAGGAACTCCCGCCGTCCGTACTACCCGGGGCGCGGACACCCCGAGGAAGGCCAGTCGACGCATGCCCCAGCAGCAGCTCCTGCTCCTGTCGACATCCGACACCGACCTGCTCAGCGCCCGCGCGGCGAACGCCGCGAACGCCCCGGTCGGCTACCGCTTCGCGAACCCCTCCCGCCTTCCGCTCGACGATCTCGACGCCCTCCTCGACGGCGTCGGCCTCGTCGTCGTCCGCCTCCTCGGCGGGGTGCGCGCCTGGCAGGACGGCATCGACCGGCTCACCGCGGCCGGGCTCCCGATGGTCGTGCTCACCGGTGAACAGGCGCCGGACGCCCAGCTGATGGCGGCCTCCACGGTGCCGGTCGGCATCGCGGCCGAGGCCCACAAGTACCTGGCGCACGGCGGCCCGGCCAACCTCGACCAGCTGGCCCGCTTCCTGTCCGACACGGTGCTGCTCACCGGCCACGGCTTCGAGCCCCCGGCGGCCGCGCCGACCTGGGGCCCGCTGGAGCGCACCCCGGGCACGTCCGACGGCCCGACGGTCGCCGTGCTGTACTACCGCGCCCACCACATGAGCGGGAACACGGCCTTCGTGCACACCCTGTGCGACGCGATCGAGCGCGCCGGGGCCCGCCCGCTCCCGCTGTACGTGGCGTCGCTGCGCGCCCCCGAGCCGGAGCTGGTCGACGCCCTGCGCGGCGCCGGCGCCATCGTCACGACCGTCCTCGCGGCGGGCGGCACCCGTCCCGCCGAGGCGAGCGCGGGCGGCGACGACGAGTCGTGGGACGCGGGCGCGCTCACCCGGCTCGACGTGCCGATCCTCCAGGCCCTGTGCCTGACCTCGTCCCGCGCGGACTGGGAGGAGAACGACGAGGGCGTCTCGCCGCTGGACGCCGCCACCCAGATCGCGGTGCCCGAGTTCGACGGGCGCCTCATCACCGTCCCGTTCTCCTTCAAGGAGATCGACGAGGACGGGCTCCCGGCGTACGTCGCCGACGCCGAGCGCGCCGCCCGCGTCGCCGGGATCGCCGTGCGGCACGCCCGCCTCAAGGAGATCCCCGCGGCGGACAAGAAGCTGGCGCTCGTCCTGTCCGCGTACCCGACGAAGCACTCCCGCATCGGCAACGCGGTGGGCCTGGACACCCCGGCCTCCGCGATCGTGCTGCTCAAGCGGCTGCTCGACGAGGGCTACGACTTCGGGGACCCGGCCGGGATCCCGGGCCTGGCCTCCGGTGACGGTGACGAACTGATCCGCGCGCTCATCGACGCGGGCGGCCACGACCAGGAGTGGCTCACCGAGGAGCAGCTCGCCAAGAACCCGGTGCGCATCCCGGCCGCCGACTACAAGCGCTGGTACGCGACGCTGCCGCAGGAGCTGCGCGAGCAGGTCGAGCGGCACTGGGGCCCGCCGCCCGGCGAGATGTTCCTCGACCGCTCCCGCAACCCCGAGGGCGACATCGTGCTCGCGGCGCTGCGCCGCGGCAATCTGCTGATCCTCATCCAGCCGCCGCGCGGCTTCGGCGAGAACCCGATCGCGATCTACCACGACCCCGATCTCCCGCCGTCCCACCACTACTTGGCGGCCTACCGCTGGATCGCGGCCTCGGCCGACGACGGCGGCTTCGGCGCCGACGCGATGATCCACCTCGGCAAGCACGGCAACCTGGAGTGGCTGCCGGGGAAGAACGCGGGCCTGTCCGCGGCCTGTGCGCCCGACGCAGCCCTCGGCGACCTGCCGCTCGTCTACCCGTTCCTCGTGAACGACCCGGGCGAGGGCACCCAGGCCAAGCGCCGCGTGCACGCCACGCTCATCGACCACCTCGTCCCGCCGATGGCCCGCGCCGACTCCTACGGCGACATCGCGCGCCTGGAGCAACTCCTCGACGAGTACGCGCAGATCAGCGCGATGGACCCGGCGAAGCTCCCGGCGATCCGCGCCCAGATCTGGACCCTGATCCAGGCCGCGAAGCTCGACCACGACCTGGGCCTGGAGGACCGCCCGGACGACGACGGTTTCGACGACTTCCTGCTGCACGTCGACGGCTGGCTCTGCGAGGTCAAGGACGCCCAGATCCGCGACGGCCTGCACGTCCTCGGCCAGGCGCCGGCCGGCGCCGACCGCGTCAATCTCGTCCTCGCCATCCTGCGCGCCCGCCAGATCTGGGGCGGCAACCAGGCCCTGCCGGGCCTGCGCGAAGCCCTCGGTCTCGACGAGTCGAAGGCGACCCGGACCGACGCCGACGCGGCCGAGGAGGCGGCCCGCGCCCTGATCGAGGCGATGGAGGCGGCCGGCTGGAACCCGGACGCGCTGCCCGCCGACGTCTCCGAGCAGGTCCGCGCCATCCTCGACTTCGCCGCCCGCGAGGTCGTGCCGCGCCTCGACGCCACCACGGACGAACTCGACCACGCCGTAAGGGCGCTGGAGGGCCGCTTCGTCCCGGCGGGCCCGTCGGGCTCCCCCCTGCGCGGCCTCGTCAACGTCCTGCCGACCGGCCGCAACTTCTACTCGGTCGACCCGAAGGCCGTTCCCAGCCGGCTGGCCTGGGAGACCGGCCAGGCATTGGCGGAGTCGCTGCTGGACCGCTACAAGCAGGACAACGACGGGCAGTACCCGACCTCCGTCGGCCTCTCCCTGTGGGGCACGAGCGCCATGCGCACCGCGGGCGACGACGTGGCCGAGGCCTTCGCGCTGCTCGGCATCCGCCCGGTCTGGGACGACGCCTCGCGGCGCGTGACGGGCCTGGAGCCGGTCCCGTACGAGGAGTTGGGCCGCCCGCGCATCGACGTGACGCTGCGCATCTCGGGCTTCTTCCGCGACGCGTTCCCGCACACGATCGGCCTGCTGGACGACGCGGTGCGCCTCGCGGCGTCCCTCGACGAGCCGGACGAGCACAACCACGTCCGCGCCCACGCGCAGGCCGACCTCGCCGAGCACGGTGACGAACGCCGCGCCACCACCCGCATCTTCGGCTCCCGCCCCGGCACGTACGGCGCGGGCCTGCTCCAGCTGATCGACTCCAAGGACTGGCGCACGGACGCGGACCTCGCCGAGGTCTACACGGTGTGGGGCGGTTACGCGTACGGCCGCGGCCTCGACGGGAAGGCGGCCCGCGGCGAGATGGAGACGGCGTACAAGCGGATCGCGGTCGCGGCGAAGAACACGGACACCCGCGAGCACGACATCGCCGACTCCGACGACTACTTCCAGTACCACGGCGGCATGGTGGCCACGGTCCGCGCGCTGCGCGGCACCGCGCCCGAGGCGTACATCGGTGACTCGACGCGCCCCGAGACGGTCCGCACCCGCACCCTCGTCGAGGAGACCTCCCGCGTCTTCCGGGCCCGCGTCGTGAACCCCAAGTGGATCGAGGCGATGCGCCGCCACGGCTACAAGGGCGCCTTCGAACTCGCCGCGACCGTGGACTACTTGTTCGGCTACGACGCCACGACCGGCGTCATCGCCGACTGGATGTACGACAAGCTCACGGAGACGTACGTCCTCGACGAGACGAACCGCCAGTTCCTCTCCGAGGCCAACCCGTGGGCCCTGCACGGCATCGCCGAGCGTCTCCTGGAGGCCGAGTCCCGCGGCATGTGGGAGAAGCCGGACCCGCAGGTCCTGGAGGCGCTGCGCCAGGTGTACCTGGAGACCGAGGGCGACCTGGAGTCCGACGGGGCCGACGAGTAGCCGAAAGGTTGTACGGGGCCCGCGCGAAAGATGTCACAGCCGTCGCACGGCGAATATCCCTACCCGCGGGCCTCCTGGGTGACTTACGATGCAGCCGTCTTCGAGCCTGCGTTGACCAGTGGCTTCTCCGGTGGGGGGTACCTCCGGCGCCCGGACGTCCGTGAGCTCTCACAGCAGTACCGGCCGCACGTCCGCCGGTTCACCCAGGGGGTTCCACTCTCGTGCGCAGACGCGCTCTGTCCACCGCGACCGCCCTCGCGGTCCTCGCCGGTTCGGCCGCGCTCAGCGTGGCCGTGTCCGGCACCGCCGTCGCCGACTCGGCGAAGGCGCTCGGCGTCAAGACCGTCGCCGACATCGCCGTCGACGGCGTCCACCAGCGGGTCTACCTGTCCGCGCCGCAGGACGACGCCGTCGTCGTCACCGACTACTCCGGCACCGAGGTCAAGCGGATCACCGGCCTCGACGGCGTGCAGGGCCTCGCCCTGTCCGCCGACTCCGGGCGGCTGTACGCGGCCCTGCAGAACACCGACAAGATCGCCGCGATCGACACGGCCGACACCACCAAGGTCACCTCCTACGACCTGGGCGGCGCCGACGCCCCGACGGATCTCGCGGTGGCCGGTTCCACCGTGTGGTTCAGCTACGGCGCGTCCGCCGAGGGCTCCATCGGCTCCCTCGACCCCACGCAGGAGACTCCCGCGGTCTCGCTCGGCCAGTCCGGGCGGACCTTCTACGGGGCACCGGTCCTCGCCGTGTCCCAGGACGGTACCGAGCTCGCGGCCGGCGAGCAGGCCAGCAGCGGCGGCGTCGTCGCGGTCTACGACCTGAACGGCGGGACCGCCACCCAGCGCGTCGCCAAGGGCCTGGACGGCTCCTTCTACGACCAGCTCGCCTTCTCGCCCGACGGCAGCCAGCTGGTCACGGCCAGCGGCTCCCCGTACGAGCACCCGGCGTACGCGACGACCGACCTGAGCAAGGTGCACACCTACCCGTCGGGGGACTACGGCGCCGGTGTCGCCATCTCCCCCTCCGGCACGGTCGCCGCGGGCACCAGCTCCTGGTACCAGGACGACCTGCACCTCTACCGGCAGGGCGGCACCGAGGCGATCCGTACCTACGAGTTCGGCAACACCTCCACCACCAGCGGCGGCGACACCCTGATCGACGGGGTGCTGGCCTGGTCGCCCGACGGCTCGACGCTGTTCGCGGTCTCCGACAACTACAACGGGAACATCCGCTTCCACTCCTACACGGACCCGGACCGGACCGTTCCCACCCTGACGGTGAACGCCCCGTCCACCGCGACCCGCGCCACGTCCCTCACGGTCACCGGCAAGATCGGCTCGGCGGTCCCGTTCGGCGGCCCGGTTCAGCTGGCGGTCACCAAGACGGACCTCGACAACCCGTCCGGCAAGGCCCTCAAGACGGTCACCACCGCGGCCGACGGCACGTACTCCTTCACCGACACCCCGTCCGTCGGCGGCAAGGTCACCTACAAGGTCTCCTACGCGGGCGACGCGGACCACGCCGCCGTCAGCAGGTCCGACACGGTCGAGGTCTCCCGCAGCAGCACCGCGCTGACCCTCAACAAGAACAAGAGCGTCTACGAGTACGGTTCCGACGTCACGTTCACCGCCCACCTGGGCACGACGTACAAGAACCGCAAGGTGGAGATCTACGCCAACCCGTACGGCAGCGACAAGCCGAACAAGCTGGTGAAGTCCGGCACGGTCAACTCCAGCGGCAATCTCTCCGTCACGCTCGACCTGACCCGCGACGTCACGCTCTCCGCGGTCTTCGCGGGTGACGCCCGCTACCAGCCCAAGACGGTCACCAACACCGTCTACACGCGGGCCCGCGCCTCGGTCACCCTCTCGAACCACTACAAGACCGGGACCATCGGCTCGCACAAGTACTCCTACTTCCACAAGAAGTCGACGGTGTACGCGACGGCGTCGATGAACTACTACACGGGCCGCAAATTCCGCCTCGACCTCCAGGTCTACAGCGGTGGCGCCTGGCACTCCGGCGGCAGCGAGTACATCAAGCTCGGCAGCGCCGGCACGACCAAGGTGAACATGGGAGCGGTCGGCAGCGCGGGCTACAAGTTCCGCGTCCGCGCCGTCTACGTCAACGGGTCCTCCGGCGACAACGTCAACACGGGCAAGTACAGCAGCTGGAAGTACCTGTACTCGACGAACTGAACCTCCAGGGCCCGGGCCGCGCGGCGGCCCGGGCCCGCTGACACGTCCGGGCGGCGTGATCACGGATGCCGGGCTGCCGTGACGCCTACCCTGAGAGGGTCGCGCTGAGCGAAGGAGGAGGTCTGTCATGGCAGCTCTGCCGGTCCCGGAGCACTCGCCCGTGAGCTCCGGGCGTCTCGACGCCCGGGACATCGAGGAGGCCTTCACTCAGGTCAGCGCGGCCACCCCCAAGGGGTGGCGCGTGGAGTTGATCGAAGGGGAGATCCACGTGACGCCTCCGGCCAATGGCGAGCATGAGGAGTACGTGTCGGAGGTCAGCGGCCAGGTTCGTGATCACACCAAGGCCCATGGGCGCTACACCGGCATCGGCCTCAACGTGCCCGGCGCATCCCAGACCGGCCACGTGATCCCCGACCTCGTCGTCGCCCCCAAGGGCACCTTCGACAACAAGGAGGAGTGGCACGATGCGTCGGCCGTCCTGATGGTCGTCGAGGTCACTTCGGACTCCACCGTGGGGAACGACCGTGTCAAGAAGATCCGTGGCTACGCCCGTGCCGCCATCCCCGTCTACCTCCTGATCGACCGAGAAGCCGGACAGGTCACCGTCTGCACGGCCC
Source organism: Streptomyces sp. cg35 (assembly GCF_050410835.1). Lineage (NCBI taxonomy): Bacteria > Bacillati > Actinomycetota > Actinomycetes > Kitasatosporales > Streptomycetaceae > Streptomyces > Streptomyces sp. cg35. The sequence goes on along the minus strand of NZ_CP191268.1, from coordinate 4,363,392 downwards.
CCGAGGGCGACGACTACACGACCAAGGCCTCGTACAAGACGGGCCTGGCCGTCCCCCTGCCCGAGCCCCTCGGCTTCGACCTGGACACCGCCGAGTTCTGAAGCCCGGTCGCCTTCCTACCGCAGCGTCGCCGTGAGGCTCCGCCCGTAGGCGTGCCGCGTGTGCACGTCGAGGCGCGTGCCGCCCGGTACCCGGGTCACCCGGACCGCGTCGTCGCCGGAGATCTTCCGCAGGGCACGGCCGGGCAGGACGAGGGTCACCGTGTCCCGCTCGGTCGTCGGGTCGGACACCGCGACCGTCACGTCCCCGTGCCGCCGGACCAGGACGGACGCCGGGCCCTCGACGGACAGGCCCGCCGTGTGATGGCGGCCGGACGTGAAGGTGTTCGCGGCGGTCAGGCCGAGGCCGCTGTGGTGAACGGCCTGCAGGCGAGGGGAGTTGGCGAGGACCCGGGCCCCGCGGTGCCCGCGCACCGCCGGCTCCGTCGCGTTCGGCAGCAGCGCGTACGCGAACGACGCGGCCGGTGATCCGGCGGGCTGCTCCACCGCCAGCGAGAAGACCTGCTTCGTCACCGCCGTGTCCGGGTTCGAGGTGCGCACGACCCGGCGGCTGCGCGTCACCGTGTCGAGCCGTGCCTTCGGCCGCGGCCCGTCCAGCAGGACGTACCCGACCGACGCGGCCCGTGTCGCGTTCTCCCACCGCACCCAGGTGCGTCCCTCGGTCACGGCGACCCGGTCGTCCGCCGCCGCGATCCGCGCGTCCAGCGTCGTCGTCACCGCCCGGCCGCCGCCCGGCGCGTCCCCGACCCCGGCGGCGAGCACCACGACCTCGTCGTCCAGCAGGAACCAGGACTTCGTGGCCCGCGCGCTCCGGTACGCCACGAAGTCCTCCGGCAGGACGCCCGCCCGCTTGTCGCGCCACGGCACGTCGTCGGAGAGCACCCATCCCACCGCGCCGTACGCGCCGAGCACGGCGCCGCCCGAGTACGCCTGGGTCGCCGTCGGGAAGTACACGTACGTGTTCTGGGACTCGCTCGACGCCGTGAAGTCCAGCGGGTGGTCCGGGTTGTCGTAGAACAGCTTGCCGTCGTACGACTCCGGTACCGTGCGCCGCTGTTCGACCGGTGCCGTGACGCCCGCGAGGCCGTACGGCGAGACCGTCGTGAAGTAGTCGACGCCGAACGCCTGCGTCTGGTCCTGGCCGGACAGATACAGGTGGTGCGCGCCGTCGCCCTGGAACCAGGGCAGCAGGTTCTCGCCGCTCATGTACTCGTACTTGCTGATCCGCCGTGAGCTGCGGGCCAGCGCGAAGGCGTAGCCGGGGCGGCGGTGCACGGTCCGGTCCATGGCGTTGAAGGCGACCGAGCGGGCCGGCGGGTTGAGGTCGGCGGCGGGGACCGAGGGGTCGGCGAGGACGTCGGTGTAACGGACGATGCTCAGCGGCGACACGAAGGCCGTCGGGTCGAGGGCGGCGCGGGACGTGGACCGGATGTGCTTCACATAGCTCTTGAGCGCGGTCGCGGTGTCCCCGGTCGCGAGCGAGGAGAGGTCGACGACGGCCTCGACGACGGTGGCGGCGTCGGCGTACCCGGTGCCGGTGCGGGACACCGCCCGGCCCTTGACCGCCTCCATCATCCAGCCCTCGAAGATCAGCGGCGCGAACCCGTCCCGCACCCACCCGTGCACGGTCGGCACCAGCTCCCCGCCGTGCGCGAACCCGGTCCCGTCGAGGATCTTCAGCGTCTGCACGACCCGGCTCAGCAGGCCCTTCCCGTACGAGCCGGTGTACGCGACCGAGGAGTGCTGGATGAACGACCCGTCGGCGTAGTGGCCGTCCGTCACCCCGTGGTCCAGGTGGTACGGGTCGATCGTCGCGAAGACGGTGAGCTGGTCGGTGAGCGCCTTGCGGATGCGGGCCTCGTCGGCGGTCAGGGCGCCCTGGAGGATGCGGTTGGTGGTGATGTCGGCGAGGTTGGCGCCGGTGTGGAAGCGGGAGTCGAGGTCGACGTCGCCGTCCTTGCCGTTGCGCAGGTAGGCGTCCATGGAGGCGATGTAGGTGCGTATCAGGTCGGCGGGGGCGCGGTCCGCGAGCAGGATCAGCGTTCTGCCGACGTGCTGGGATATGCCTATCTCCCAGGTGAACCAGTTGCCGTAGTAGCCCGCGGACTGGTCGCCGTAGTAGTGGTCGTGCAGCCAGGCGAGCTTGTCGAGGACCCGGTCCTGGGTCGCCGAACTCCCGTACAGGTCGGGGGAGATGCCGGGGGTGCGGGTGGCCAGGGCTATGTCGTACAGCCGTTGGTAGCTGGTGTTGAGGTTCGGGTCGCTGGTGCCGAGGGGGACTCCGGCGAACAGTTCGCCGTCGCCGGTCGCCGCGTCGAGTGCCGCCAGGTTCGTGCGGGCCGTCCGCTCGATCGCGGCGAGCTTGGCGGCGACCTCCGGGCGGGCGTTGGACTCCTCGTCGCCCGCGAGCATCGCGACGGTGTTGGCGGCCAACCGCGCGACGCCGTCGGCCACTTCGGCGGCGCCCGCCCATCCGGTGGGCACGGCGGCCAGGACCCCGGCCGCGGACAGCGCGGCGAGCAGGCGTCTCCGGGTGATCTCCATCGGGTCTTCTCCGTCCACGTGGTGTCACCGGGTCGGCTGGGCCTCGGCGGCGGGAGTCAAGCAGACGGCCAGGGCGGCGACAAGAGCGGGGACCCGCGGGGCGGCGCGCGGGCCGCGTCATGAATCCGCTCATTAATTCGCCCGTTCGCACTCAGCCCGACAAGGGCTTTCCATGATCAAAGTGCTGCTACCTTCCCGCATCGTGATCATTTCTGATATTTCCACGCAGAGGGACACCTTCCGGCCCGTCCTCCTGCGCCTGACCGAGGCCGACGACCGGGCGGCATTCGACGCGCTCGCCGCCTCGGGCGCCGTGCGGGAGACGCACGACCGCATCGACGAGCAGCTCGCCGAACTCGTGCGCTGCCTGCACCCCGCCGATGTCTTCACGGAAGCCGAACTCGACTTCGTCATCGACGAGTTGTGCGGGGGTGTCGAGCGGCGCCGCTACGGCACCTGGGCCTGGTACCCCTGGTCGGGCCGGCTCGTCCACGTCCTGCCGGAGCCCCAGTTCCGCCGGGTGCGCACCGACCGCAACCGCGACAAGATCACCACTGCCGAGCAGCAGCGTCTGCTCGGCCGCCGGATCGGCGTGATCGGCCTGTCCGTGGGCAACAGCGCCGCTCTGACCTGCGCCATGGAGGGCGTAGGAGGATCGTTCCGCCTGGCGGACTTCGACGCGCTGGGGCTGAGCAATCTCAACCGGCTGCGGGCCGGTGTCCACGACCTGGGCCTGCCCAAGACCGTGCTGTGCGCCCGGCAGATGTACGAGACCGACCCCTATCTCGACATCGAGCTGTGGCACGAGGGCATCACCGAGGACACGGTCGACGCCTTCTTCGGGACGCCCGACCGCCCCCTCGACCTGCTGGTCGAGGAGTGCGACACCCCCTGGGTGAAGGTCGCCGCCCGCGAGCACGCCCGCGCCCGCCGCGTCCCCGTCCTGATGGACGCCAACGACCGCGGCCTGCTGGACGTCGAGCGCTTCGACCAGGAGCCCGGCCGTCCCCTCTTCCACGGCCTGGCCGGTGACGTCACCGCGCGCGACATCCGCGCCCTCGACCCGGCGGGCACCCTCGCCTTCCTGCTGCAGGTCTGCGACGAGAGCCGGCTGAGCCCGGCGATGACCGACGCCCTCGGCCGGATCGGCCGCACCCTGTGCAGCTGGCCGCAGCTGGCCAGCGGCGTGATGCTCGGCGGCGCCCTGGTCACCGACGCCGCCCGCCGCATCCTGCTGGACCGGCCGGTGCCCTCGGGCCGCTACTACGTCGACCTCGAAGCCCTGATCAGTGCCGATCACACCCTCGACCCAGTCGGAGCCGCCCTGTGACCCACCTGCCCGAACTGCACGGCGAACACCTCTGGCTGCGCGAAATGCGCGCCACCGACCTCGCCCCCTTCGAACGCATCCACACCCACCGCGTCCTGACCCGCTACCTCGGCATCGACCGCATGGACGCCCGTCAGGCCCAGGACGCCTTCGCCCAGTGCCTGGCCCAGCCGTTCACCCACCCGCGGCGCAAGCACACCCTGGCCGTGTGCGCGCCCGGCGAGGAGACGATGGTCGGCACCATGGGCCTGCTCGTCGAGGAGTACGGGCGCAACGCCATGCTCACGAGCCTCGTCCTGCTGCCCGATGCCCCGGTGCGCGGCCACGGGCACGAGGCGGGCCGGCTGCTCATGGCCTATGCCTTCGGCCGGCTCGGCCTGCACCGCGTCTGGGCCGGCCACCGCACCGACCACGGCCGGATGCGGGAGGTGATGCTCGCGGCGGGCCTGCGCCCCGAGGCCACACTGCGCGAGCTGTTCCACACCCAGGGAGCCTGGCACGACGTCACCACGTACGCGGCCGTCGCCCACGAGTGGATCCCGCAGGCCGGTCCGGCCGAGCGGGCCATCCTGGACGGCGACGACGCACTGCTGATGGCCTGAGACGGCCCGAGGCCCGCGCGTGGCACGGGCCTCGGAGCTCGGTTCGCGGCGTCTCAGTCCTCGGGCGGCGGGGGCACCGGCGCCCCCGCGGGCGGCGGGATCTTCGCGTACGTACGGGAGACCGGGGTCTCGCCGGGCGCGGCCTCGTCGTGCTGCTCGGGCCGGTCCTCCGGCGGCAGCAGCGCGGCCCGCGCCGCCCCCGGGTCCCAGCCGGTCTCCACGACCCGCTTCTGCCACACGACGGCCGCGCCCAGGATGACCGCGCCGACCAGCAGCATCAGGATCACCCCGGCGATCTCACCGGCCTTGGCGACATTGCCGAGGATCAGGCCGAGCCAGCCGAAGTCCGCGTCGCCGAAGGTGGTGTTGGCCGTGCCGAAGGACCCCAGGACGCCCAGCAGGAACGCGGGCAGGAAGGTGATCAGCACGCCGTTGAGGAAGGCGCCGATCGCGGCGCCCCGGCGGCCGCCCGTCGCGTTGCCGAAGACGCCGGCCGCGCCGCCCGTGAAGAAGTGCGGGACGAGCCCGGGCAGGACGAGGGCCGTGCCGAACGCCGGGTTGAAGACCCCGGCCAGCAGCCCGAGGCTCACCAGGCCGCCGACGAACGAGCAGATGAAGCCGACGAGCACCGCGTTCTGCGCGTACGGGAAGACGATCGGCGCGTCCAGCGCGGGGATCGCGCCCGGCACGACCTTCTGCGCGATGCCCTGGAAGGCGGGCACCAGTTCACCCAGGATGGTCCGCACGCCGAAGAGGATCACGGCGACCGCGATACCGAACTGCAGACCCTGGTTGAGCGATGCCATCAGGTAGTTGCCCACGCCCGTGGACCCGGCGCCGCCGTCCGTGGCGAACGCCTTGAACGCCTCGGTCTTCCCCGCCTTCGCGAGGAACACGATGGCCATGATCATGTAGATGAGGACCATCGACAGGGCGGTGGCGACCATCGAGTCGCGCAGGAAACGCAGCCCCTCCGGCAGGTTCATCTCCTCGGTCGAGCGGCTCTTCTTGCCGACGACCTGGCCCGTGGCGCCCGACACGATGTACCCGGCGGTCCCGAAGTGGCCCACGGCGACGGTGTTGTTGCCGGTCACGCGTTTGGTCCAGGGGTGCGCGAAGGCGGGCATCGCGACGAGCATGATGCCGAGGAGGACGGCACCGGCCACGACCACGACCCAGGACGCCTGACCCGCGGTGGCCATCACCATGGTCAGCAGCGTGGCCATGAACAGCATGTGATGCCCGGTCAGGAACACGTACGACAGCGGTGTGAAGCGGGCCAGCAGCAGACTGATCAGGAAGCCGAGGATCATCAGCCACGCCACGCGCGAGCCGTACTCGGCCTGCGCGATGCCGACGATCGCCTCGTTGGTGGGGATCACGCCGTGCGAACCGGTCGCGCCGGTGATCATCGTGCCCAGCGGGGCGAGGGAGTTGGTGACCAGCGTCGCGCCCGCCCCGATCAGCAGGAAGCCGAGCGTGGCCTTGATGGCGCCGCCGATGACCTGGCCGGCGGACTTCTTCAGGGCGATGAGGCCGACGGCGGTGATGATGCCGATGAGGTAGGCGGGGACGCTGAGGATCTCGTTGACGACGAACTTCGCGATGTCGACGAGGACGTTCATGGGGACTCCAGGAGCGGGTGGGAGAAGGGGAGGTCAGACGTCGTAGAGGTCGCGCAGCGCGGAGTCGACCTCCTTGGTGCTGGTGAAGTCCTCGATCACCCGCACCGGGACCCCCACGTCCCCGAGGGTCCGGGCGATCTCCCGCGACGTCATGATGGCCACGGCCTCGGACGCCTTGCCCTTCGCGGAGATGGTGTCGGTCGCCTCGGTGGTGATGTACCGGCCCCATTTCCACCGGTCGAGCACCTTGTCCAGCGTCGACTTGAGGAACAGGCTCGTGCCGACGCCGTTGCCGCACACGGTCAGGATCTTGTGCATCCCGTGCCCGGAGGAAGCCTTGCCCTGGGCGGCCGGGGCCGCCGGAGCCGCCGCCTCGCCCCCGGTCTGCCCGGTCTGTCCGGTCTCCCTGGTTCCCCCGGCGAGGATCTCCCGCACCGCCTCCGGCGTCGGCGCCCGGTCCAGGCGTGCGGACGTGCCGCTGTCGGCGAGCAGCCGGGCCAGGGCGCCCATGGCCTGCGTATGGGCGCCGGAGTCGGTCGCCGCGAGGGCGACGACCAGGTGGACCGGGTCGTTCGTCTCGTGCCCGAAGTTCACCGGGGTCGCCAGGCGCACCCAGGACATGCCCGTGCGGTGCACCGCGGGGGAGGGCCGGGCGTGTGCGAAGGCGAAGCCCGGCGCGATGACGATGTAGGGCCCGTTCTCCTCGACGTTGCGGGCCATCTCCTCGGTGTACGCGTCCGTGCTCACCCCGGTCGCCACCAGAAGATCACCGGCCGCCCGGACCGCGCCGCGCCAGTCGGGGGCCGCCACGTCGAGCCGGATGGCCTCGACCGGAATCAGGTCACTCAGTTCACTCATGCGAGCAGTCGCCCCCGTCGTCCCGCGCCGTGTCCCGGCGACACGCGGCGGCGTGACACTTTCGTTATGGACCGTCGGACCGGCCGTAGGGGTGAACTCCCCGGAACCGGGCCGCCGGTGGGCCACCGGGCGGGCACGGCCGTGCTGCGATGGTCGGCCGACAGGCGGCTCAGCGCGGAAAGGACGCCCGAGAGCGTGACCAGGAGCGGAAGCGAGCACGGCGGTCCGGCACGCGGAGGGGTCCCGCCGCTGCTGCGGTGGCTGCCGTGGGCGGTGCTGGTCATCGCCCTGGCCCTGGAGCTGGTGACACCCTCGGCGGTGCGCGCGACGCCGCTCTTCGCGCTGGCCTGTGTGTCGGCGGGCGCGTTCCTGTCGCTGCGGTCCACGCTGGCGGTGTCGGTGACCGCCCTCCTCCTGGAGCTGCTGATCACCGGGCTGCTCGGCACCGAGCGCCAGATCCACGAGTACGTCGACGCGCTGAACGTGCTGCTCGCCGGCGTGGTCGGTGTCGTCGCCAACCGGCTGCGCTACCGCTACGGCAGCCGGCTCGCCGCGGCCCGCGAGGTCGCCGAGGCCGCCCAGCTGGCGGTGCTTCCGGCCCCGCCCGCCGACCTCGCCGGGACCCGGGTCGCCGTCGACTACCGCACGGCGCAGAGCGAGACCCGGATCGGCGGCGACTTCTACGCGGCGCTCGCCACGCCGTGGGGCGTGCGGTTCGTCGCCGGGGACGTACGGGGCAAGGGGCTCGGGGCGGTGGGCCTCGTGGCGATCCTGCTGGGGGCGTTCCGGGAGGCGGCCGTGCGGGTGCCGGGCCTCGACGAGGTGGCGCGGCGGATGGACGAGGCCGCGGTGCGCGAGGCCGAGCGGCGCGGCGGCGAGGAGCTGTGGGAGGGCTTCGCGACGGCGGTGCTGGCCGAACTGCCCCGCACGGCGCCGGGCACCCTGCGGCTGCTGAGCCGCGGTCACCCGGCCCCGTACCTGTTCGCCGCCGACGGGTCGGTACGTGAACTGCCCGCCGCGCGGCCGGGGCTGCCGCTCGGCCTGGGGCTGCCCGGGGCGCCGGGGCCGGTCGCCGAGGAGTTCGCCCTGCCGCCGGGCGCCCTCGTCCTGCTGGTCACCGACGGGGTGACCGAGGCGCGCGACGGCGACGGCACGTTCTTCGACCCGGCCCGCCATCTCACCGGCGCCGCTCCGGCCGATCCGGCGGCCCTGCTCCGGACGGTGCTGGCCGCCGTGGCGGAGTGGACGGACGGCGACCGGGACGACGACATGGCGCTGCTGGCCTTCGCCCCGTGACCGGTGCGGCGGGCCGCGGCCTCAGCGCCGCACGGCTCCCCGGGCGACCGACGACAGCAGCGAGCCGATCGCGATCCCGATGACCAGGTAGACGGCCGCGGTGCCGAGCTTCGCGTCCAGCGGCAGCCCCGTGGTGAAGGGCAGCAGCACCATGACGGCCGTGGCCAGCGCGATGATCCAGGAGAAGAAGCGCTCCGGACGCGGGGTCGCCGCGATGAGCAGGTGCAGCAGGGCCGTCGCCGCGAGCGCCGCGAGCGCGGCACCGCCCGCGAGGGCGGCGGTCGAGGCGTCGCCCATCGCCCCGTCGCCCTCGGGCGCGAACACGGCGACGCCGAGGACACCGCGGACCAGCAGCAGCGCGACCACCGCGGTGAGCGCGGCCACCACGGCGGTCATCAGTCCGCCCGCCCACAGCTTGCCCGCGTCGAGGCGGGGCGCCGGGGGCGGGGCGGTGGGTTGTGCGGGAATCGGTGGTCCGCCGTACGAGGTGTTCTGCCGTCCGTACGGGCTGTTCGAGGGGTCCACGCGGTTCCGCTCCTCTCAGCGTGTGCGACGGCGCGTGCACCGGTCGCCCGCGCCGTCGAATTCCGGTGCCGGAATGTGCTGTGCGCCGGTCAGGCGAGCAGCTTGGTCTTCGCCTTGCCGAATTCCTCGTCGGTGAGCGCACCGGATCGGTGCAGTTCGGCCAGCTTGGCGAGTTCGTCGGTCCCGCTCGTCCCGGAACTCGTCCCGCCGTTGGTCTCCGCCGCGGTTTTCCGGATGTAGTCCTTGAAGGCCGTTTCCCGTTCCTGCGCCTGTTTCACATCGCGTTTGCCCATGCCGCGTCCCCGCACGATGACGTAGACGAGGACGCCGATGTACGGCAGGACGATGCAGAAAATCAGCCAGCCGGCCTTGCCCCAGCCGTTCAGCTCCTCATCACGGAAAACGTCCATGACGACGCGGAACAGCAGGAACAGCCACACGATCCACAGGAAGAAGTACAGCATGGTGAGAAAGAGGTCGAGCAGTGGATAGTCGTCCATGGATTCCTCTTTCCGGTCGAAGCGGGCGATGGTGCCGAGAAGTATCCCGCTTCCTTTCGGCTCGCGCATTTCGAGAGGAACCCAGAGGAGCCCAGGGGGCGACAGGGCCGAATTGGTCCCATCGTGTTTTCTGGTGACCGTTCTCCGGTGGCCGGTGCGGGCCCGCCGACCCGTCAGGCGGGCAGCCGTTCGAGCAGCGCCGCGAGGTCGGTGCCGGGCGGCAGCGTCCCGAAGGCGAGCCCCTGGTCGCCGGCGAGCCGCGACGCGCAGAACGTGTCGGCGACGGCGGCCGGCGCGTGCCGCACGAGCAGCGAGCCCTGCAGCACCAGCGCCGCGCGCTCGATCACCCGGCGGGCGCGCAGCGGGGCGTCCTCGGTGAGGACCAGCTGATCGCTCAACTCCCGCCAGGCAGCGTCCAGTCGGCGGTCGGCCCCGGCGGCCGCCTCGATCTCCGTACGGAAGGCGTCGAGGGACTCCGGCTCGCGGGCCAGGGCGCGCAGCATGTCGAGGGCGTTGACGTTGCCGGAGCCCTCCCAGATGCCGTTGAGCGGGGCCTCCCGGTACAGCCGCGGCATGCCTGACGCCTCGTCATAACCGTTGCCGCCGAGGCATTCCAGGGTTTCGGCGACGAAGGCGGGCTGCCGCTTGCACACCCAGTACTTGGCGACGGCGGTGGCGAGGCGCAGGAACGCGCGCTCCCGGCCGTCGCCGCGCTGCGCCCGGTCGGCGGCGCCGGCCAGCCGCAGCCCGAGGGTGGTCGCGGCCTCGGACTCCAGGGCCAGATCGCCGAGCACATTGCGCATCAGCGGCTGGTCGATGAGCTTCGCGCCGAACACCGAGCGGTGCCGGGTGTGGTGCGCGGCCTGCGCGAGCGCCTCGCGGAGGTGCCCGGCGGAGCCGAGCACACAGTCCAGGCGGGTCATCGTCACCATGTCGATGATGGTGCGCACGCCCTTGCCCTCGGCGCCGACCAGCCAGGCCACGGTGTCGTCGAACTCGGGCTCGCTGGACGCGTTGGAGCGGTTGCCGAGCTTGTCCTTGAGCCGCTGGATGCGGAAGGTGTTGCGGCTGCCGTCGGGCAGTACGCGCGGCACGAGGAAGCAGGACAGCCCGCCCGGGGCCTGCGCCAGCACGAGGAACAGGTCGTTCATCGGGGCGCTGGTGAACCACTTGTGCCCGCGCAACCGCCAGGTCCCGTCGGCCTGTTCGACGGCCGCGGTGGTGTTGGCGCGTACGTCGGTGCCGCCCTGCTTCTCCGTCATGCCCATCCCGGCGAGCAGCCCGCGCTTGCCCGCCGGGGCGCGCAGCCCCGGGTCGTAGACCGTGCCGGTGAGCAGCGGCTCGTACACCTTGGCCAGGTCGGGGGCGTGCCGCAGCGCGGGGACGACGGCGTACGTCATGGAGACCGGGCACATGTGGCCCTGCTCCATCATGGTCGCCACCATGAAGGTCGCGGCGCGCGCCACATGCGCCCCCGGCCGCTCGTCGGCCCAGGCCGTACCGGCCGCGCCGGCCCCGACGGTGGCGGTCATCAGCGCGTGGTACGCGGGATGGAAGTCGACCTCGTCGACACGGTTGCCGTACCGGTCGTGGGTCCGCAGTTCGGGTTCGTGCCGGTTGGCCTGGTCCGCCCAGGTGCGCGCCTCCTCGCTGCCGACGAGACGCCCGAAGCGGTGCAGGTCGTCGAGGTGCCACGCGGCGCCCTCCCGGCGCACCCCTTCGATCAGCACCGGGTCGTCGGCGGCGTCGTGTCCGGTCAACGGCGGTGCCTGGTTGGTCACTTCGTGCGTGACGGAGCTGGGGCGGCTGCTCGGCGTGCTCGTGCTGGTGGTCACGGTGCCTCCTCCTCGGGAGCGGATCGGGTCAGACGGCCGGGGCGCCCGCGCAGCGCAGTGCCGCCGCGGTCAGCTCGGCGAGGAGCTCGCCGTTGGTGCTGCCGTCGGCGGCGCCCAGCGGGTCGACGAGGACCTCGCCGACCGCGCCGGTGAGCGCGGCCGCGGTGATCTCGGCGTTCTGCGGCGGCAGTTGTCCCGCCGCCCGGCCCTCGCGCACCACCTCGGCGAACAGCGCGCGGTAGCGGCGGCGGAAGTCGATGCGCTCGGCGCCGACCGCGGGTTCGGCGGGAGCGGCGAGCAGGGCGTGGGCCAGGCCCCGGTTCTCCAGGGCGCGGCGGGCGAACACCTCGACGCCCCGGGCCAGCCGCTCGACGGGGTCACCGGGCCCGCGCAGCACCTCGCCGAGCACGTCCACCTCGTGCCCGGCCGCGCGCCGGAACACCTCCACGGCGAGCGCGGCCTTGGAGGGGAAGTGCTGGTAGACGGAGCCGGCCGCGATCCCCGCCGAGTCCGCGACGGCGGTCACGGACGCCTGCGCCCACCCCACTTCGGCGACGACCGCGGTGGCGCAGGCGATCAGGTGCTCCCGCGCGGCTTCGAGACGGCGGATCTCGGCGGGGGTCTTGCGGTAGGCCATGCAAGGAGTGAACCAGCATTCAGATGTTCACGCCAGGGCCGGACGTCATCCGCCGCCGGTGCGGGAGGCCGCACCGGCGAGGGTCGCCGTGCCGTCCTTGTTCAGCCGCAGCCGCATGAGGCGGCGGCCGGGTCCGCCGCGCCGTCCCGGGTCTGCGTGCCGCAACACCCGTCGCCGGCGGTGCCGGCCTCGGCGCTCTTGCCGAGGGTGTCGGCGTCGGCCTTGACCACGTACACCTCCCACGGCTCCCGGCCGGGGCCGTGGACCCAGACCTTGTCCTGGAGGGCGTAGCAGCAGGAGGTGTCGCTCTCCTCGAACGTCGCCAGGCCGGCGTCCTTGAGGCGGCCGGTGGCCGCGGCGACCTGGTCGGCGGACTCGACCTCGACGCCGAGGTGGTCGAGGCGGGTCTCCTGCCCCGGCTCGCCCTCGATGAGGACGAGCTTGAGCGGCGGTTCGGCGATCGCGAAGTTGGCGTACCCCTCGCGCCGCTTGGCCGGTTCGGTGCCGAACAGCTTCGCGTAGAAGGTGATCGACGCCTCCAGGTCGCTGACACGCAGGGCGAGCTGAGCGCGGGACATGGCGAACTCCCATCGGCTTGCATTGATGTCTGTCGAATCAGCATTGCGCTCTGTATCGAAGGATGTCAACATAGACGCATGTCGAAGCAAGAGCTGGTGGTGTGGGGGCAGGCCGACGAGGCCGACGCGTGCTGCCCGGGGTTGCTGACCGCCCCGCTGGACGAGGACCAAGCCGTCGAGCTGGCGAAAGTCTTCAAGGCCCTGGGTGATCCGGTGCGTCTGCGCCTGCTGTCGATGATCGCTTCACGGGCGGGCGGGGAGGTCTGCGTCTGCGATCTGACTCCGGCGTTCGACCTGTCGCAGCCGACCATCTCGCACCACCTCAAGCTGCTGCGGCAGGCCGGGCTGATCGACTGCGAGCGGCGCGGTACGTGGGTCTACTACTGGCTGCTGCCGGAGATGACCGACCGCCTCGCGGGCATCCTGACCCGCCCCGACCGCGCGGCCACGGCGGCCGCCACGTCATGAGCGCCGACGCACCCGGGAAGAGCCCGGCCGGCCGGCTGTCGTTCCTCGACCGCTACCTGGCCGTGTGGATCCTCGCCGCGATGGCCGTGGGACTCGGCCTGGGCCGGCTGATCCCCGGGCTCGGGAGCGCGCTGGCCACGGTGACCGTGAGCGGGGTGTCCCTGCCGATCGCGCTGGGTCTGCTCGTGATGATGTACCCGGTGCTGGCCAAGGTCCGGTACGACCGGCTCGACGCCGTGACCCGCGACCGGCGCCTGCTGCTGCCCTCGCTGCTGCTCAACTGGATCGTCGGCCCGGCCCTGATGTTCACCCTGGCCTGGATCTTCCTGCCGGACCTGCCCGAGTACCGCACCGGCCTGATCATCGTCGGCCTCGCGCGCTGCATCGCCATGGTCATCATCTGGAACGACCTGGCCTGCGGGCACCGTGAGGCGGCCGCCGTGCTGGTCGCGCTCAACTCCCTGTTCCAGGTGCTCGCGTTCTCCGCGCTCGGCTGGTTCTACCTCCAGGTCCTGCCGGGGTGGCTCGGCCTGGACCGGACCCGACTCGACGTGTCCGTAGGGGAGATCACCCGCAGCGTCCTCGTCTTCCTCGGCATCCCGCTCGTGGCCGGCTACCTCACCCGCCGCATCGGCGAGAGGGCCAAGGGGCGTGCCTGGTACGAGGCGAGGCTGATCCCGCGCATCGGCCCGTTCGCCCTGTACGGGCTGCTGTTCACCATCGTCGTCCTCTTCGCCCTCCAGGGCGACGCCCTCACCTCACGGCCCCTCGACGTGGCCCGTATCGCACTGCCCCTGCTCGTCTACTTCGTGCTCATGTGGGCCGGATCCATGCTGCTGGGCAGGGCGGTCGGCCTCGACCACCCGCGCGCCACCACGCTCGCGTTCACGGCCGCGGGCAACAACTTCGAGCTCGCCATCGCCGTCGCGATCGCCACCTTCGGTGCCTCCTCCGGCCAGGCGCTCGCCGGTGTCGTCGGCCCGCTCATCGAAGTGCCCGTACTGATCGGCCTCGTCCACGTCGCCCTGTACGCGCGCCGCTACTTCACCGCCCCCACCGCTGTCGCACCGCAGGAAGAGCCCACCCGTGCCTGACACCCCGCCCCGGCCGTCCGTGCTGTTCGTCTGCGTCCACAACGCCGGGCGCTCCCAGATGGCCGCCGCCTTTCTCACCCACCTCGCCGGCGACCGCGTACAGGTCCGCTCGGCGGGCTCCGCCCCGGCCGACACGGTCAACCCGGCCGTGGTCGAAGCGCTCGCCGAAGTCGGCATCGACATCGCGGCCGAGGTCCCCAAGATCCTCACCGCACAAGCCGTCCAGGCCTCCGACGTTGTCATCACCATGGGCTGCGGCGACACCTGTCCCGTCTTCCCCGGCAAGCGCTACCTCGACTGGCAGCTCCCCGACCCCGCGGGCCAGGGCGTCGACGCCGTCCGCCCCATCCGCGACGAGATCGAACGACGGGTCAGGGCGCTCATCGGGGAGCTCGCCCCGGAGGGCTGATCGCAGCGGACAGCACAAAGGACCGGGCAGACGACCCGGGCTGTGTCAAAGGCGGCCATACTGCCGACATGGGCATGGACCCGTGGGACGGACGGCACGCCGCACACGACGGCGCACAGGCCGAGGACAGGCGCGGGCAGGATGCCGATCGGCAGCAACGGATGGCCGACGAGCGGGACCGCACCGCTGACGCCCGCGAGGCCATCGCCGATGAGCGGGAAGCCATCGCCGATCGACGCGAAGCCTCCGCGGATCAGCGGGAAGCCACGGTGAGCGCGTGGCAGGACCAACTCGTCGCCTGGCAGCGGCGGCTGGACTCACGGCGTCGCGCGGCAGGAGATCCGACCCCCGGCGTGCGGGAGCGCTCGTACGAACTGATCGTCCGGTCCCGGGGCCTGCTCGCGGCCAGTCAGGAGCGCCTGGACCGCGTCCAGGCGGCACTGCTCCGCGCGGATGCGACCGACCTGCGGGAACAGGACGCCATCGACCGGGAGACGGATGCCTCCCTCACGCGGATGACCGCGCAGGAGGTGGCGTCACCGCGGAGCCTGGAGACCCTGGCGGACCGGTTCCGGGAGCAGGCCACCGCAGCGGCCGAGGCACTGGCCACAGCCGAGGACGCCCTGGCCGACCGGCACGAACGACATCACCGGGCCCAGCAGGCCGCCGAACACCGCCACCGTGCCGAGCGGGCACGCACCGCGGCCGCCACCCTGCGTGCCCGCCCCGGGCCACGCGAGGGCTAGGGCCGCGCAGCTGCATGGGCAGGTCGGCGGTCCCGGTGAAGTCCTGTGCGCGGGCCGGTGCGGAGCAGTCCGGCAGCGAAAGGGCCCGGCCCTGACCGACGAGAGCGTTGATCGCGACCACGAAGTCGAACACCGCCGGCAGGGCGAAGATGCTCCCCACCATGATCCATCCACCGTCTCGGGGACGACCGCCATGTCGATGCGGAACTGAACGGGTATGCGCCGGTCGTCGGGGCCGAACTGCCACAGGGAACGCCCCTTCGTCCCGGCCGGCCCGATGGTGGCGAACGCAGGGGTACGCCCTCCGGGCCGGACGAGCAGGACGGCTTCGCCGCCCCCTCGACGGGGCGTGGCAGCAGCATGCCCGGACTGTGGCCCCGCGCGTCCGGGCCGCTCGTCCGGACGGCCCAACTATGTGACAGATCATCATTTAAGGTGCGCGCCAATCCACTTAGGCGGACCTTGTGGACGTACGGTCGCCGGAAGATTCCATGACATAGGTGGAGGACCGGCACATGCCCAGACATCGGCACGCCCTGACGCGATGGCCCCTGGGCATCGCGACCGTGCTGAGCCTGTTGTTCGGCTCGCAGGCGGCGGCCGTCCCGCTGGCCCCCGCGGCGGACGACCCCAAGAGCGCCGTCGGCATCACCAAGACCAATGATGCCGACGGCCCCCTGGAGCCGGGCGATTCCTTCACCTACACGATCAACGGTCAGTGCTCCGGCCTCACGGTCGACTGCGTCGACTTCACCGTCACCGACACGCTCCCGGCGGGGCTGGAGGTGACGAGCCTTCCGCAGTCCACCACCACGCGGGACGTCACGTACGACGAGGCGACCCGGCAACTGACCGTCGTCTACAAGCAGCCCCTGCAGAACCCGGCGGGCAAGACCGGCCTGCGGGCCGGGCAGGCGGGCGCCGTCGAGATCGGGATGCGGCTGCCGGCCGACACCCAGGCGGCGGACGGCTCCACCATCACCAACACCGCCGAGGTCTCCGCGGACAACGCGGACCCGAAGGACTCCAGCACGGACGTCACCGTCTCCATCCCGCGCGTGGTCAAGCCGGTGGCCACCAAGACGTGGGAGGACGGTTCGGCGGTCGCGGGCAGCGCAGAGGCGTCCACGATCACGCTGGGCGTGCGCAACAACTCCTCGTCGTCCGCCGAGGTCACCGAGCTGTCGGTGTCCGACACGACCGCGGACACCTTCGAGTACTTCGACTTCACTTCGGCCACGGTGACCGCGTTCCCCAAGGGCGCCGACCAGGCCCACCTGGTGGTCACCACCGCGGACGGCACCCAGCACACCGGCGCCACCATCACCGCCCCTGGCGAACTTCCGCTGCCGGCCGGTGTCGACCCGGGCGACGTGGTCGGCTTCGAGGTCGTCTTCACCAACAGCAACGGCGACCCGCTCCCGTACGACGAAACCGGCGGCACCGTCGAGGTCGCCATGAAGCTGCGCGACACCAAGCGCTCCGACGGCTCCCCGCTGAAGCCCACCGACAAGATCACCGTCGACAACTGCGCGACCCCGGCCGTCGAGGAGACCACCGAGGGCGACGTCAAGGGTGACCCGGTCTGCGCCCCCTACGACATCCTGCCGGACATCCTGGTGCTCCAGCCGACCAAGCGGTTCTACCCGGACACCAACGGCGACTTCGGCCAGGACACCGGCGAGCACGCGGTGCTCGGCGAGAACTCACCGGTCAGCACCGAGGTCGACGTGAAGAACGCGTCGCCGTTCCCGGTGAAGTCGATCACCATCACGGAGCCGTCGGCGGACACCACCAGCGAGTTCGACAAGCTCGACGTCGACAAGGTCCGCCTGCGCTTCCCCGACGGGGCCACCGAGGCGAAGCTGACGGTCACCTGCGCAGACGGGTCCACCGAGGAAGAGACCTACACGCAGAACGCGACCTACGAGGTGCCCGAAACCTGCCGGCAGGTCACCAAGGTCGAGGTCACGTACACGGGGGTGGACGACGACGGCAACCCGACCATCAAGGAGGGCGCCACCGCCGGTCTCGACCTGCACGGCACCCTGACCGACGACGTCACCGCGGAGGACCTGCCCTTGGGCACCAGCCCGGGCGTCGACAACTGCGCCGCCTACACGGGCGACGCGGGCCGCACCGACGGCAGTGGCACCGCCTCCGGCGACGCCTGCAAGACGCTGCCGATCGAGGAGCCGAACACCTCGGGCAGCGGAACGAAGGACTCCTCGCAGAACGACATCCCGGCCGACCAGCCGATCACGATGAACCTGAAGGTCACCAACAACGGCAACAAGCCGCTGGTCTCCCCGGTCGTCACCGACCCCACGGCGAACCCGGACGGCTCGCCGTCGACGACGAACAACCCGTTCGACGTCGTCCAGATCGACTCCGTCACCGTCAGCCCGTCGGACGCGCCGGTCGAGCTGGAGCTGTGGGACCCGACGGCCGGCGGCGGAAGCGGCGCCTGGGTGCCCTACGACGCGAACGACGCCGACCTGCTCGAGCGCGCGAAGGGTGTGCGCGGCAGCTACCAGGGCGAGATGGCGCCACAGAGCGAGTTCACCCTCACCATCGTCGCCGAGCGGCGTCCGGGTGTTCCCGACGGCACCACCCTGCAGAACTGCTACTCGATCGACGCGGGCGGCGACTACACGCCCGGTGCCCCGGTCTGCGGTCCCTCCATGGACACCGCGCCCGCCTCCGACTCGGCGTCGCTGAACAAGTCGATCAGCCCGGGCACGCTGCCCGAGTACGTGCCGGGCCTGCCGCGCCAGCACGCCGACATGACCCTCACTGTCGCCAACACCGGCAACATGTCCGCCAAGTACCTGCAGATGACCGACCGCGACGAGGACTTCTTCGACGCCGTCGACCTCGTCTCCATCAAGTCCGACCAGATGCCGGCCGGCGCCGACCGCGTACAGATCGACGCCTACGTGAACGGCGCCTGGGTCAACGGCACCCCCGCCTCCTCGGCCGCCCTCCCGGCCGGGGTGAACGCGGGCGACGTCACGGGCATCCGCGCCACCTACTCCTCCACCAGCACCAACAACGACGGCTATGTCATCAAGCCCGAGTGCGCGGGCCAGAGCTGCTCCGGCATTCTCGTCCTCGACATCAGCCCCCGCGAAAAGCTGCGCTCCACCGGCAAGCCGGTCCCCAGCCACCTGGAGGACACGGTCAGCGGGTCGTTCCTCACCAAGCTGGAGGCCGAGGACAGCCCCAAGGCCATCGACCCGGTCGACGCCACGCTCAACCTGGTCAAGGGCGACCCGGTCATCGACGTCAGCAAGACCCCCGACACCGTCCTGGCCCCCGGCGAGGACGCCCCGTTCTACCTGAAGGTCACCAACACGGGCACCGCGAACGTGCCGGACCTGGTCGTCAAGGACGCGCTGCCGCAGGGCATCGCCTTCGTCGACACGTTCCAGGGCGACGACGGACAGCCGTACAAGATCATCGACGCGAAGGTGCCCGACGGCACCCCGGCCGTCCCCACCCCGGCCTTCACCAAGACCAACACCGGCGACCGGGTCTCCGGCCTCACCTGGGACTTCTCCGAGGACGACGACGGCAAGGCGTGGAACTTCGCCCCCGGCGCCACCTTCACCATCGAGATCCACGTCAGGCTGGAGGCCGGGATCGACGCCGGTGACGTCGTCACCAACACCATGGGCGCCACCTCCTCCGACCCCGACCTCGCCTGCGACGGCACGTCGCAGACCGACGGTGACTTCGGCTCCGGCCTCTACTGCGTGGCCGACGCCACCCTGACCGCGAAGTCCGGCGCCGCGTTCCAGGCCCGCAAGTGGGTCTCCGGCAACGACAGCCTCGGCTGGTACAACACCTCGACCGGCAGGACGGTCCCGGTCGGCGACGACTCCTGCCTGTCCACGACCGACTCGACCGGCCGCCGCTACACGGCCAACCCGTGCATCGCGCTCGTCAACCCCGGCGACCAGTACCACTACCTGATGCGCATCCAGAACGCCGGCACCGAATCCGGCACGGCCCTGCGCATCGTCGACCGCTTCCCCGTCCAGGGCGACAAGGGCGTCCTCCTCGACCAGGACCGCGGCACCGCCTGGGACGAGCGCCCCACCCTCGCCTCCCGCCCGCAGCTCGACGGGCCCGGCACGATGACCACCACGTACGAGAACGACGAGCCCCTGTGCACCGACGACCTCGACATGGGCGGTGCCGGCTCCAGCGCCGACCGATGCCCGTCGGACACCTGGGACGACGCGTACGGCCCGCGGGCCCGGGGAGCGGAGATGCAGCTCACCTTCGCCCCGGCGCTCGCCCCGGGCGGCACCGTGAACATCACCTACGCGATGGACACCCCGCTCGACGTCACCAAGAACGGCGACCCGACCATCGCCTGGAACTCCTACGCCCACAACGAGACCACCGACCGCGCAGGATCCCCGCGCGTCCTGCAGGCCAACGAGCCGATCCAGGTCGGTGTCGCCCTCGCCTACGGCGACCTGAAGCTGGTCAAGCGCCTCGGCGCCCACCCCTCGCAGCTGGACGGGCCGCTCAAGAAGGTCCCGTTCCCGTTCCACGTCACCTGCGTCATCCACCCCCAGGGCGGCCGCGACCGCACCGTGATCGACAAGGACTACCGGGTCTCCGTCGACAAGCCCGTCACCATCGAGGGCATCCCCGCCGGAGCGGAGTGCGAGGTCTGGGAGACCTCGGCGCGCGGCGGACAGGCGAACCACACCGCCGACAACCCGGTGCAGGTCACCATCAAGCCCGGCATCGGAAAGACGTCCGTCCAAACGGCAGCGGTCACCAACACCTACGAGTTCGGCGCCCTGCAGCTGATCAAGTCGGTCGACGGCGACGCCGCAGACTACGCGGACGGCCGCACCTTCACGGTCGACGTCTCCTGCGCTCTGCCGAACGCGGCCGGGAACGCCAGTGACCTCGTGCTCCACAAGACGTACGAGGTGAGCGCCGAGGAGCCCGTCACCATCAAGCCTCTCCCGGTCAACTCCCGCTGCTGGGCCGAGGAAGTGGACACCGGTGGAGCCGCCGAAGCGGTCGTCGACCACGGCTCGGCCGACAACCCGGTGATCATCACGGCAGACGGCGACGCGGCCGTCACGGTCACCAACACCTTCCCCGCCGGACAGATCACCGTCACCAAGCACGTCGTGAACGGCAGCGCCGGACCGTACGCGTTCGAGCTGTCCTGCACCACCGGCCAGGGCGACGTCCCGCTCGCCCCGGGCGACCGGTCCTTCGAGCTGAGCGACGGCGAGAGCCGCACGGTCAGCGTGCCGCAGGGAGCCGAGTGCACCGTCGAGGAGACGGATGTGCCGGGCGGCGACACCGTCACCTACACCGCGTCCGACGGCGGTGACGACGGGCAGGTCGTCGTCGATGACAAGGCGGCGGTCGACGTCACCAACACCTTCGACACGACTCCGGACACGCCTGGCCACCACGACCACGGCAAGGACCACCTGGCCGACACCGGGTCGTGGGACTGGACGGTGATCGGCGCCCTGATCTCGGCACTGGCCCTGGCGGCCGGATTCGCGGTCCGCAGGTTCTCCCGCAAGCGCGTCGCCTGAGTCGTTCCGCACCGAACACGTCGAGGCCCCGGGCAAGTCCATCGCCCGGGGCCTCGACGTATGCCAATCGAGAAACCAGCGTCGAAGCCCGGCAGAAACCGCCCTTGAGGGCCTTCCAGGAGCGTCCTGGAGCGGTGCGGGGCCGTGGCCGGGGTGACCTGCCTGCCCCCCTTCCTCGCGCCCTCACCGTGCCCAACCACTGCCTGGACCATCCCTTTTCGCACCCGCTGAGCTGCGATTACGGCGGTAGTTTTCGTTGCGTTCCCACCCCCCCTTTTCACCTGGAGTGCGCCTTGCCCAGTCCTGCCCAGAACACGACGGACACCGAGCACTCCACGCCCGGGCCGGCCGCCCGCACCAAGCTGCTGATCTTCCTTGTCCTGGCCGGGCTGACGGCACTGCCCTCGCTGTCGTCGTACAGCTCACCCTGACGTCATGCCTGGTCGGCATGGCCCTGGGCCAGCTCGTCGTCGGCCCGCTCAGCGACCGGCTCGGCCGCCGACGCCCCCTGCTCACCGGCATGACGCTCTACACCCTCGCCTCCATCGCCTGCTGATCGGCCTGCGCTTCGTCCAGGGCGCCGCCGGGGCCGCGGGCGTGGTCATCGCGCGTGCCGTCGTACGCGATCTGTACGAGGGAGTGGAGATCGCCAAGGTCTTCTCGTCCCTGATGCTGATCTCCGGCGTCGCACCCGTCATCGCCCCGCTCTTCGGCGCCCAGCTCCTGCACGTCACCGACTGGCGCGGCGTCTTTGTCGCGCTGGCCGTGCTCGGCCTGCTCCTGGTGCTGCTCGTCGTACGCAGCCTGCCCGAATCCCTGGAACCCGCCGCACGCCGCCGCCGTGGCGTGGGGCTCGGCGAGATGGGCAAGCTCCTGCGGGACCGGATCTTCGTCGGCTGTCTGATCGCCGCGAGCGGAGCGTTCGCGGCGTTCTTCGCCTACCTCGCCGCCTCGCCCTTCGTCCTCCAGGACCTCTACGGCGCGTCCCCGCAGACCTACGCCCTGCTGTTCGGCCTCAACGCCGTCGGCATGGTCGGCGTCGGCCAGCTCAACGGCCGTCTCCTGGTGGGCAAGTTCCCCGTCCACGCCATCGTGACCGCCGGACTGGCGTTGCTCACCCTCGCCGGCGTGGCCCTGCTCGCCCTCGCCACCGGCCGCCTCGGCACCCCGGGCCTCGCGCCGGTCTGCGTGGTGCTGTTCGTCCTGGTCTCCAGCCTCGGCCTGCTCATCGGCAACGCCAACGCCCTTGCGATGAACCGCACCAAGCACGCGGCCGGCGCCGCCTCCGCACTCCTCGGCGCCTCGTCGTTCCTCATCGGCGCACTCGTCTCGCCCCTCGCCGGCATCTCCGCCGGCGCGACGCCCATGGCCCTCATCCAGACGATCGCCGCAGCTGCCGCACTGACCGGCTTCACCGTCCTGACCCGCGGCCGTCCGGCCGGTGCCGACAGCGAGTGATGCTCAGCAGTACGCCTGCCGGCAGTTGTGCGCCGGACTGCAAAGCAGGCTGGTTGCCCGCAGTTCCCCGTGGTTGCCGTGCCGGATCGGCGACCCCGAAAGGGCGGAGCCGCATCACCGACGGTGCGGCTCCGCCCCCGAGGTCAGCGCTGACAGTCACTTCAACGTGACGCAGGCCTTCGTGGTGTAGCCCTTGAACTGCCCGCAGAACTTGGTTCCCTTGGGGAAACTCAGGCCACTGCTGTGAAAGCGCTCGCCCCACTGGGCTTCGTACCAGTGATCGTTGTCCTGCGAGCCGTATGGAGCCTTCCGCCAGGACTTGCCGACGTGAGCCGAACCACCCGGCTTCTTGTACAGCCAGCGGCCGTACTTGGTGCCGATGTGCCTGGACACGTTCTTGTCGATGGCGATCATGCTGATGGCCCGCTTGGTGGTGCCCGCCCTGGGCTGGTAGGTCACGATGATGGCGTAGTTGCCGTTGTGTGCGACTACCTGCTTCTCGGGCGCCGCCTGCGCGGTGGGTGCACTCAGGAGTGCGATGGCGGTGCTGGTGGCAAAGACGCCCGCAGCGATGCCGGCGCGCGTTCGCTTGACTGGTTGCATGGTGATGTCACCCCGTGGTGAAGCATTCGATCTTGGTCAGGGTGCATGCTACGTGCGCCTTCGGCGCAGGACCTTGGGCCAACGCCGAACCGTCGCAGCACCTGAACCGGCTGGTCACATGCGGAAGATCCAGCGTCTTGGGGCAGGTCGCGGGCCGCGAACGTTCACCCGCCATGTGGCACCCGCCGATATCGCCGCCGGGCCCTTGCAAGGGATCAGGCGCAGATAGGGCGTCTTGCCCGGCCGCCGTGACCACTGCACGGACGCCTGAGGCCGGCCGGAGCCACCGTCGTCCGCTGCCGTTGATGTCAGCGATGGATGTCAGACGACGAGCCTGGACTCGGCTAGGGGCGCCGGTAGGTTCCCGGTCTGTTCTGGGAGGCACTCAGAGGCCGCGTAGTGCCTCGTACAGGTCGCCGTAGGCTTCCCAACAGTCGACGCTGCCGTCGTCGTACAGGCTGCCCATGTACCAGTCGTCGTCATCGACAGGCCTCACGAGACACAGGCTGTGGAACCCGAGAACGATCTCTGGGCGTGGCATCCCGTGGGCCCCATCGACGCTGACCCACTTCACCGGCCGATCGGGGCCCAGGGCGACAGCCGCCCGGTCCCCTGAGACATCGCGGATCTGCTGAAGAGTCCATCCCTGGGGCAGTCGGGCGTCGGCCATCCACGGATGATCTCACCCTGTGGCACGGAAACCGGATGATCAAGCAGTTGGCACGGATGGGGCACGCGGCGACTGAGCGAGAGCGCACAGCAAAAAGGCCCGGGTCGATGACCTGGGCCTTGTACAGCCGGTGCCAGCCGAAGCTTTGTCCTTCCTCGGGTGGGCTGAGGCCGATCGGCCCGGCAGGCGACCTCTAGGCCTGCTCCACCAGTTCCATCGCGATGGGCGCGGCGGACTCGATCTCGATCGTGGCCGCTTCGTCCTCCTGCAGGGCGTCAGAGGAAGCGTCGACGGGGAGTACGACCAGCCTCGTGTGCGGTCGAGGAAGCCGACCCAGGTCCAAGGGCGGATCGTGGCGCCGGATGTCGACGACACGAACGAGCGTCTCGGGAATGCTGACGCTGCACGAGTCCCCACGGTTCAGGTATTGAGGGCTCGGCTCGGTGCGAAACAGCGTGTACGACCACTCCCACGAGCCAGGGTCGACAGGGAAGGCCACTTGGCCGTTCCATCGGAACCGGGAGTCCGGATCGATCTTCTCCCAGGGCCACTCCACAGAGATGTAGGAGCCCCGAACATCGGCAACTCGCGCGCTCGCCGGCGAGCAACTCACTCTCAGTACATCGCCTACCCGGTAGACCGGTCGACCGACTTCGCGCTTCACCCGCTGTTCCTCACATGTCTGATCCGTATCCGAAGGCTACGGCTGGTTGTTGCCTTCTTCTTGCCCTGGGTCTTGTCGGGGATCTCAGAGGCCTGCGTTGTTGCAGCTCTGGGGGTTGGACGCGGTCGTCTGAGTGGTCGTCATTGGTCGTTGTCGGCCTCCGTTGAGCGACCTCGGACGGCCCCGAGACGGCCCAGACAACGACCCGCTGACCTACGAGCTGATGGGTAGCTCCCGCGCTCGCTGGCGTGCCTGGGCCCGTAGTTCCTTCAAGCGGATGTGGAACGCGTTGTGGCGGTTCGTCGACTGGCACATGTCCACCGAGTGTGGCCACTTCCCGAAAGCCGCCGCTGCCCGCTCGTGACCGTGATTCCCTGTGAGTTCCTGGTCTATCGGGCACGGGTGGGGCACGACCGCAGGCAGGCTCGCGGGCTCAGCACTTCTTCTTCAGCACGTTGTAGAAGTCGTCGGCGAACTCGTCTTCCGACTCCTGCGATGCGTATGACGGGATCTTGATCGGGTGCTGCGGGTCGTGCGCGCGGTATGCCTCGCAGTACTCGGTGCGCTCATCCTTGGTGCTCTTGTACCAGGCGCCTTCCCCGGCCGATCTGGTCGGACGCAGTTCAGGCTTCTCCTGCGCGCAGGCCGTAAGCAGAGTGGCTGACAGGATCGCCACGGTGAGCATGGGCGCGCGCTTCATGATGCCTCCGCAGGATTGAGACCATGATTTTGGGGGCTTGGCCTACGAGGCGGTTTGCTGGTTGAGGCTTCGTGCCCGGTGCACCCCTCAGCCGCCCGTGCGGCCGTCGGACTCCCCGAAGAGCGACAGCGTGAGGTCGCCGACGGGCTCGACGCGATGGTGCGCGCTCGGCGTGCGAAGGACCACAAGGGCACGCCCGAACAGAGCTAGTGGTGCGGCTGTGGTGCGCGCCCCGCCCACGGTCCGGGCAACAAAGAACCCCCGGGTCGATGACCTGGGGGTTTCACATGGAGCGGGTGACGAGAATCGAACTCGCACTCTCAGCTTGGGAAGCTGATGTTCTACCACTAAACTACACCCGCGTAGTACGGCCGCTGAAGCGGCTTTGTACTGGCGGTCACTCTACCTCATGCCGGGTCCCGGGCGCTTGCGCCTCGGGGCCCGGCTGCGTTGTGACGCATGGATGTGACTGCGGGTGAAGGGAGTTGAGGCGTACGGTGGGGGAACCGCCAGAGGGTTGTCCACGGTCGGAGTGCCGCCTGGATCGGCGTCCCTTTCGTCCCGTAATGTGACCCCTCGTCGTCGGTCAGGAAACTGGCCCAATGGCTCGTGGGGAAGGGACTCCGGGACTTTGATGGACTCGATGGAACGCACCGTCGTCCGTTGTGCCGAAGGGCACGTGTTCAGCACCGCTTCGTTCCCGATGCAGCAGGCCGACCGTCTCGGTCCCGGCCGGCTCATCCGGTGTCCGCGCTGTGCTCGACTGCGGCATGCCGTTCCGGTGGGACCTGGCAAGCGGTAACAGGACGGAGCAGGTGAAGCGCGCGGCCCCGCCGATTTAGGCGGGCCCGCGCGCTCTGCGTATCCTCGCTACGTGCTTCTCTCAGACAAGGACATCCGGGCCGAGATCGACGCCGGACGGGTACGGATCGATCCCTACGACGAATCCATGGTGCAGCCGTCCAGCATCGACGTACGCCTCGACCGCTACTTCCGGGTGTTCGAGAACCACAAGTACCCGCACATCGACCCGAGTGTGGAGCAGGCCGACCTGACCCGGCTCGTGGAGCCGGAGGGCGACGAGCCGTTCATCCTCCACCCCGGTGAGTTCGTGCTCGCGTCGACGTACGAGGTCATCACCCTCCCCGAGGACATCGCCTCGCGCCTGGAGGGCAAGAGCTCGCTGGGCCGTCTCGGTCTCGTCACGCACTCCACGGCCGGATTCATCGACCCCGGCTTCAGTGGCCACGTGACGCTGGAGCTGTCGAACCTCGCGACGCTCCCCATCAAGCTCTGGCCCGGGATGAAGATCGGGCAGCTGTGCCTGTTCCGGCTGTCGTCGCCCGCCGAGTTCCCGTACGGGAGCGAACGGTACGGTTCGCGTTACCAGGGACAGCGGGGGCCGACGGCCTCCCGTTCCTTCCTCAATTTCCATCGGACCCAGGTGTGAGCAGCAGCGACATGAGTGACGTGCGCGAGAACCTTACGTACGAGAAGTTCGGCGTCGCCGTGCGCGAGCTCGCCCAGACGATCGCCGACGACGGGTACGAGCCCGACATCGTGCTGAGCATCGCGCGGGGAGGGGTGTTCGTCGCCGGCGGCCTCGCGTACGCCCTCGACTGCAAGAACATCCACCTGGTGAACGTCGAGTTCTACACGGGGGTGGGGACGACGCTGGAGATGCCGGTCATGCTCGCGCCGGTCCCCAACGCCATCGACTTCAGCGACAAGAAGGTGCTCATCACCGACGACGTCGCCGACACCGGCAAGACGCTGAAGCTGGTGCACGACTTCTGCCTCGACACGGTGGCCGAGGTGCGGTCCGCCGTCGTCTATGAGAAGTCGCACTCGCTGGTGAAGTGCGAGTACGTGTGGAAGCGGACCGACGACTGGATCAACTTCCCGTGGAGTGTCGAGGAGCCCGTCGTGAAGCGTGACGGACAGGTGCTCGACGCCTGAGCGGACGCGCTGCCCGTACGGAAGGGGCCCGGCACCGAGACGGTGCCGGGCCCCTTCCGCGTACGGGTGCGTACTAGAACGTGCCGAGCTTGATGATCGACAGCAGGGCGATCAGCTGGATCGCGGACGCCGCGAGGGCCTTCGGCCAGGGCAGGTCGTGGGACTTGGAGACCATGGTCGTGAGCAGTGCGCCCGCGGCCAGCCAGGTCGCCCAGCCGAGGAGCTGTACGAAGCCCTCGTCGCCGCCGAGGAACATGCCGACGATCAGGCGCGGGGTGTCCGTGAGGGACGCGATCAGCATGGACAGGCCGACCGTGGGCTGCCAGGCGCCGTCGCCGCCGAGCTGGCGGGCCAGGGTGTGGGTGACCACGCCGAGGATGAAGAAACTGATGGTGACCGCGACGCCGGTGGTGAGGACGTAGGGGATCGCCGACGAGAGCGTGGCGTTGATCACGTCCTCGCGGGCGCCGTCGAAACCGAAGATCGCCAGCAGTCCGTAGAGGAACGTCACGATGAGGGCCGGGGCCCACATCGCGTAGTCGCGCATCTGGAGGTACGTCGGGGCGGGGCGCAGGACGACCCCGCTGAGCAGCTGCTTCCAGTGCAGGCGGGGGCCGACGGGGCCTGCCGCGGCGGAGCCCGCCTGGTAGGTGGCGCCCTGGGTGTACGGGTCCTCGTTCACCGAGAACGCCTGGGTGTGGCCCGGGTTGTTCGCCGCGTACGGGTCGTAGCCGCCCTGCGGGTGCCGCGGCGTGCCGGGGTCGCCGAAGTACTCCGGCTCACCGTGCCCGTTGTTGCTCTGGGGCCACTGCTGCTGGCCCCCGCCTCCGTAGTACTGCGGTTGCCCCTGCGGCGCTTCGCGGTTGTCCCGGCCGCGTCCGTTCCTGAATCCAGCCACGTGTCGAACGTACCTGGTTTCGGGGGGAGGGATGCCGGGCCCGGGGATCCGGGCCCGGCATTGCGGCTGAGCTGTGACATCCCCTAAGGGGCGCCCCGAGGGGATGCCACGGGTGCGTTACGGGGCCAGGATCCCGCCGTACGCGAGCGGGTCGGACGACGCCGGGAGCGTGAGCGTGCGCGGGGAGAAGGCCGTGACGGGGGAGTCGTCCCCGCCGGGCAGCAGCCAGGCGGCGCCCAGCGACGCGTTCTCGCCGGGGGAGCCCGCGACCAGGTCGGCGGTGCCGTCGTGGTCGTAGTCGGCGGCGGTCAGCGCGGCCGCGAAACGGTCGCCCGCCTCCGCGACGCCCGGGACGCCCGACGTGTCCTGCTGGACGCCGACGCCCACGGCCCGGCCGGACGCGTCGAGGACGCCGGCCGGGCTGCCGCGCAGCACCGTGAACGCGCCTGCCTTCGCCTTGCTGCCGATCGCCTCGCCGGGGGCGCCGACGATCAGGTCGTCGCGGCCGTCGCCGTCCAGGTCGGCGACGGCCAGGGCGTCACCGAAACCGTCGCCGGACTCGGCGACGCCGGGCACGCCCGGGGTGTCCTGGTTGAGGGTCTGCTTGCGGTAGCCGAAGGAGCCGCCGGGGCCCGCGCCGTATCGGATGTGGACGCCGCCGCCCTTGGTCAGTTCCTCGGGGCCGCACGGGTCGTCGATGTTCTCGTCGGCGATCTCGCGGCAGTCGCCGAGCGCGAGGTCGTCGTGGCCGTCGCCGTCGAAGTCGCCGACGGCCAGGGCGTTCGCGGCGCCGTTGTCGTTGGCCCAGAACAGCAGCATGCTCTTCTCGTCGGTGTTCCAGCCGTAGAGGAGGACGTGCGACTGGAAGTACGGCTGGCCCTGCTGGTAGTGGGCGACGGCGAGGTCGGTGCGGCCGTCGGAGTCGAAGTCGCCGGTGGCCAGGAGCGGGGCGCGGCCGCCCATGTGGTCGCCGGCGAACGTGGTCGTGGACAGGCGCGGATCGGTGGTGCCGCCGCCCTTGTAGAGCTGGACCTTGTCGGTGGCGCCGATCGCCAGGTCGTTCTTTCCGTCGCCGTCGAAGTCGCCCGCGGCGAGCGACAGCCCGTACTTCACCCCCGTGTTGATGCCGTCGGCGAGCGGGCGGCCGGTGCCGAAGCCGCCCTTGGCGCCGTGCACGATGGTGACGGTGCCGCCGTCGCGGACTTCGCCGTCCTCGCCGGGGACGCCGACGACCAGGTCGGTGACGCCGTCGCCGTCGATGTCGGCGGCGGTCACGGAGGCCCCGAACCGGTCGCCCGCCTCGGGGACGCCCGGGACGCGGGCACTGTCCTGGCTGATCCGGACCGAGCCGTGGGAGCCGACGCCCTTGGGTCCGCCCCAGACGACGTTCACGTACCCGGCACCGGCCTTGCCGGAGACCGTCGCCGAGGGCAGGCCGACGGCGAGATCGGGGTAGCCGTCGGCGTTGAAGTCGGCGGTGGGGGCGGCGGGTTCGGGCGTGGCGGCGAGGGCGGGGGTGGCGGCGAGCGCCGTCGCCGCGAGGGCCGTCGCGGTGGCGAGGGCCAGCGGGACGGTGCGGTGGAGTCGTGACATGGGAGCTCCAGCTCGTCTGGGGGAGAGGGGTGTCGGGTGCCGGTGGTTACTGGAGGAAGGCGCTGACGGGAAGCTGGTTGAACTCCGTGACGCCCGCCGTGGTGATCCCGGTCGTCGCGCCGGGCAGCCGCAGCGAGTCGTAGCCGCCGGAGACGAAGAGATCGGCCTTCTTGTCCCCGTCCGTGTCGCGCAGGCGCACGTCGCCGCCGAAGCTGTCCCACTCCTCCAACGCGCCCGGCACGCCGGGGCTGTTGCGGGCGAACCACTGGGAGCCGGTACCGGACAGGCCGCTCGCGCGCCCCTTGAAGAGGTGGACGCCGCCCGCGGTCTTCTTGCCGTCGATCGCCTCGTTGGGGACGCCGACGGCGAGGTCCGCGTAGCCGTCGCCGTTGACGTCGCCGGCCGAGACGACGGTGCCGAAGCTGTCGTAGTCCTCCGGTGTACCGGCGACGCCGCTCGACGCCTGGGTGATGCGGGTGTCACCGGCGGGTCCTGACGAGGAGCCGTACCAGACGGTGAGGCGGCCCTTGTGCTTCGAGTACATCTCGGTGCCGATGGCGATGTCGCCGTAGCCGTCCTTGTCGAAGTCGGCGATGACGCCGTCGCCGCCGCGTTCACTGCTGCCGCCGTTGCCGGACTGCGACTCCAGGCGCAGGGTCTTGCCGGAGGTCAGTGAAGAGCTGCCGCCCGTGATGAACCAGGCGTCCGATGCGATGTACGACGGGGTGACCACGTCGCCGATGATGGTGAGGTCGGTCTTGGAGTCGCCGTTGACCTTGCCCGCGATCAGGGCCGTCGCGTAGAACGACGACGTCTTGTCGAGCTTGGTGACCGCGCCGGTGCGGCCGGAGCGGGTGAACGGGCCGCGGTAGACGTACGTGACGGCGCCGTTGACGACGGCCAGGTCCTGCTTGCCGTCGCCGTTGAAGTCGCCGGTCGCCAGGTCCTTGCCCATGGCGTTCCACGAGTCGGGGTTCTTGTTCGCCAGGGTCGTGCCGGTCTTCAGGCCCGATGCCGAGCCCCACAGGATCGTCACCGCGCCCTGGCCGACGCCGTGCGAGCCCTTCTCGTGGGTCGCCGACACGGCCAGGTCGCCGTATCCGTCGCCGTCGAAGTCGGCGGCGGCCCGCACCTCGCCGAACATGTCGTCGGCCTCGTCGGCGCCGGGCACTCCGGCGCTCGCCTGGCTGATGCGCCGGGTCGTGGTGCCGGGGCCGTCCGCCGTGCCCAGCACGACGGCGACGCTGCCGCCGCCGTTGCCGCTGTAGCCGGCGTAGGCGTAGTCGCGGTACCCGTCGCCGTTGAAGTCGTCGGCGTACTTGGCGGGGGCGGCCGTCGCGGGGCCGGCCGGGAGTGCCAGGGCGCCGGATGCGGTCAGGGCCGCGGCGAGGAGGAGGACGCGCTTGCGCATGGGTGACTCCGTGTCTGGGGAACGCCCGGTCCGGTGCTCCGCCGAGCACCGGACCGGGCGGTGAACTGCACTGAGATACGCGTCAGTTGGCGGCGTTCGCGCCGAACTGCGGGTAACCGTCCGTGCTCACGCCGGCCGCCGTCGTGGAGATGCCGCGCGAGCCGGTCGTGGTGATCTTCGTGCCGTCGGACGGCAGGTAGGTCAGCGCGCCGTTGCCGTCGTTCTCGCCGAGGGCGCCGACGGTGAGGTCGGACTTGCCGTCCTTGTTGACGTCGGTGAGCTTGACCTCGCTGCCGAAGTAGTCGTACGCCTCGTCGTCGCCGGGGACGCCGGGCGTGGACTGGGCGAGGAACTGGGTGCCGGAGGTGGTGTTGATGCCGTCCGGGGAGCCGTAGAGGACCGTGACGGAACCGGTGTTGACCACGGACGGGCTGCCGAGGTTCTCGCCGGAGGCGCCCGCGACCAGGTCCTGGTAGCCGTCGCCGTTGATGTCGCCGAGGGAGACCTCACCGCCGAACCAGTCGCCGCGCTCGGAGGAGCCGGGGACGTTGCCGGTGTTCTGGTCGACGTCGACGGACCCGGTGGGGCCGGAGGGCGAGCCGTACAGGATGTGGACCTGGCCGCCGGTGACGGACTCGGGCACCGAGGGCTCCGAGGAGCCGGACTTTGCCGGGTCCCAGTCCTGGCCGGTGACGATGTCGCCGAAGCCGTCGCCGTTGATGTCCCCGATGCCGGTGATGACACCGCGCTTGAGCTGCTTGGCGCCGCTCGTGGTCAGGCCGGAGGCGGAGCCGGGGAGGTAGTAGTTGGTGTTCCAGCCGTACCCGCCGTCGTTCTCGTAGCCGTCGACGACGAGGTCGGTCTTCTTGTCGCCGTTGACGTCACCGGCGGTGAGGATGAGCGGGCCCGCGTCGCCGCCGCTCATGATGTTCGGCTTGACGGTGTAACGGCCGCCTGCGGTACCGGACTTGGAGATGCCGCGCTTGAAGACGTAGATGGTGCTGGAGGACGAGCCGACGGCCAGGTCCTCGGTGCCGTCACCGTCGAAGTCGCCGGCGGCGAGGGCCTTGCCCCAGCGGTCGTGGGAGGAGGCGGCCGGGTCGGCGATCGTGGTGCCGCCGGACAGGCCGGACGTCGAGCCCCACAGGATGGCGACGGTGCCGCCGTTGGTGTCGGTGCCGACCTTCTCGTGCTCGGCGGCGACGGCCAGGTCGTCGAAGCCGTCGTGGTTGAAGTCGCCGTAGGCGGTGTTCCAGCCGAACGAGTCGCCCGTCTCCGCGCTGCCCGGGACGCCGGTGGTGTTCTGGCTGATGGTGGTGCGCTTGGTGGAGGTGATGCCGCTGGCCGAGCCGTACAGGGCGACGACCTGGCCGGCCTGCTTGTGTCCGGCGACCGTGGCGTAGCCGGCGGCGAACGCGACGTCGCCGAAACCGTCGCCGTTGAAGTCCGCCTCGTGGTGCTGGACGGAGTCGGCGGCCCCGGCCGTGCCCGCGGACACGGCGAGCAGGCCGCCGGTCAGCGCGGCGGCCACCGCCGTCGCCGTGGCGAGGCGAAGGCGGGTCGGGGACGGAGCGGGGATGCGTCTGTGCTTGGGCATGGGCTGAGCTCCTGCGGCAGGAAGGGGATGTCTGGCGGACATCCCGCGTCGATGAGATGCCGGACCGCGGGTGTTTGCCGGGAGTTGTCCCGGACATGACCCGCCGTTCGGCGAACAGGAGACTCGTCGGGGGGTGCAAGGGTTGTACGGAAACTTCAGGGAAATCGGGGGCTGATGGGGCGGGCGGGCGATAGATGCCGGTAGTTCCGGAAAGACCCGTACCCGCCCCCCGGAGGGCCTAGGGGGCGAAATCGACCGTGGAGAAGGTGAGGCGCGGCTTGTCGGCGAGGAGGGCGGAGGTCCGTGCGCCCGGCAGCACCACGACGGTGTCCTTGCCCGCCGCCGAGTCGCTGGTGCGCTGGAGCACCACGTCGTCCCGCCCGTCCCCGTCGAAGTCCGCGACCGCCACGACCCGGCCCGCGCCCGGTGTGCCCGGCACGACGTGGGAGCCGGAGCGGACCAGGTGCGCGGTCGTGCCGCCCGAGACGACCAGGTCGGTGCGGCCGTCCCCGTCGAGGTCACCCGCGTCGAGCGTGGTGCCGGACACCTTGAGGGCGGCGCCCGCGCCCACCTTCGGCCCCGCCGCGGTCAGGACGGCCGCGCTCTTCGCCGGGGCGGCGCCGAACCGGCCGAACGCCACGTCCGTACCCGCCGGGTAGGCCGCGCCGGGCGCGCCCGGACCCTTCGGGCCGCCGAGGACGACGGCCGAGCGGGCGGTGCCGTTGTGGGCGCGGACCAGGACGTCGTCGGCGCCGTCGCCGTTCAGGTCGGCGGCCGGGCCCGCCGGAACGTTTCCGGCGGCCTGCGCGAGGCGGGCCGTGCCGCGGGGCGCGCCCGCGCGGGTGAACGGGCCGGGCAGGAAGGTGAGGCGGCCGTCGCTCGCGTGCACCACGAGGTCGTCCTTGCCGTCGCCGTCGAAGTCGCCGCAGACCGGCTGGTCCGGCCAGTCGTTGCCGAAACGTGCCTGCGCCGGGATGCGCAGCTTTACGCCCTTGCCGGAGATGCCGGTGGGCGAGCCGAAGAGGATCTGCAGCGGCACGGGCGGCTGGCCCTGGCCGTCGTAGGGCGGGTCCGTCGACACGACGAGGTCGGCGAACCCGTCGCGGTCGAGGTCGCAGCTCGCCTCGGAGCTGAACGCCGCCGGCGTCTGCCCCTTCGTCTGCGCCGCGTACTTCGCGGGCGACAGCACCTGCCGGGTCGCCGGGTCGAGCCCGTGCCCCTTGCGCCCGTACACGATCCCGATCCCCGCGTCGTCGCCGAGCCCGTCGTGGGCCAGATCGTCGAGTACGAGGTCGGGGGCGCCGTCACCGTTGAAGTCGGACGCCACCTTGCTGCCGGTGCCGCGCGGGACGGGACGGTCCGCCCGCGCGTCCTTGCCGGTCAGGGCCACGGGGCTGTGCGAGGCGGAGCCCGCGGCGGGCTCCGTGCCGCCGCAGCCGGTGAGTGCGGCCGTGAGCAGTACGGCACCGCTCAGCCCCGCCACGCCCTTGCGCAGAGCCGTGCCCCGTCCGCAACTTTCTCTGCCTGCCATCAGCAACGACCCCGTCCACCTCATGAGTTCACAACCTGCACATGATGGCGCCCGCGGGGCGTGGCGTTAAGGGGCACGAGATGCCACGTTCGTCACGCCCCGCGCGCCGGGGCGTCAGCGCAGGGTCGTGCCGAACGCGATGCCCGCGCCGGGCAGACCGACGTCGGCGCCGTTGAACGAGGTGATCCTCGCCGTCGTCACGAACGGGTCGGCGCCGCGCAGCACCCACACCGCGCCCGCGTCCATCGTCGTGCGGATGTCCTCACCGGACGCGGCGATCTCCAGGTCGGCGCGCTTGTCGCCGTTGATGTCCTTGAAGGCGAGGGTGGAGCCGAACGCGTCGCCGGGCTCCGGGGCGCCGGTGACGCCGGGGGTGGCCTGGTGGTAGGCGCGGCCGCCGCTCTCCACGTAGCCCTTGCGGCCGTCGAGGACGGTGACCGAGCCGGTGCCCCTGACGCCGTCGACCGTCTCGCCGGGGGCGCCGATCGCGATGTCGGCGCAGCCGTCGTCGTTCATGTCGCCGACGGCCACGGACGCCCCGAACCGGTCCTCGGGCTCGGTGACCCCGGGCACGTCCTCGCTGTTCTGGGTGACCTTGCCCATGCCCTCCATCTCGTCGGTGAAGACGGCGCCGCCGCCGTAGATGACCCAGACCGAGTTGTCCTCGGGCTGCCCGGTGACCAGGTCGGGGATGCCGTCGCAGTTCACGTCGCCGGTGGCGGCGGCGCCGGTGGTGGAGCCCAGGAAGCTCCCGTCGAGCCGGCCCGAGTGGTAGCCGATGTCGCCGGGCCCGCCGTCCACCCAGCCCGTGTACGCCGAGCCGTCGGCGTTCTTGCCGTACAGGACGTACGTGTACGTCTCGCCGACACCGGCGCCGTGGATCTGGAGCGCGGTCTCGCCCTCCAGGGTCACGCCCTCGGGGATGAAGTCGACCTCCGGCGCGTACGCCGACGCGGGGGTGCCGTCGCCGTACCACCACCAGTTCTTGGCGCTGACGACGGACAGCTGCTCCCAGTCGTCGCCGTCGAGGTCGACGAAGACCGCGCCCTCGCCGAAGCGTTCGTCGTCCGCCGTCGGCGCGTGGTAGACCTGCGCGCCCTTGGTGAAGGGCTTGGTGCCGCCCCAGACGACGGTGACGGAGCCGCTCGCCCAGTCGGCGACCTGTTCGCCGGGAGCGCCGATGATGAGGTCGGTGTAGCCGTCGTGGTTCACGTCGCCACTGGTGACGTTCTCGCCGAACTCGTCCTCGGGCTCGGTGGCGCCGGGGACGCCGGGGGTGGCCTGGGTGATGGTCACGGACCGGGCGGGTCCCACGCCGGAGGCCGAACCGAACGTCACCGTCACGGAGTTGGTCTTCGGGGTGCCGATCGCCAGGTCCCGGTAGCCGTCGCCGTTGTAGTCGTCCTTGAGGGCGGTCGCGGCGGAGGCGGTCCCCGCCAGGGGGAGGGTGAGGCCGCCCGCGGTGAGGGCGGCCACCCCGGCGGCGACGGCCAGTTTCCGGATACGCACGGTCAACTCCGTTGGGGTGAGGGGATGCTGTGCTCTGTGTTCACCGGTGTGACGGCTGGGGTTCGGTGAATGGTTGTACGGGGTGGGCGGCGGATTCTGTTGTCGGGTGCGGGTGGGTGGGGCTTCTCGCCCGACCAGCCCCCACCGGCCCGCACCCGAGAACGACGCACCGCCCCCAACGGCCCCTAGTCGTCCACCGCCGCCCCGAACCGCGCATCCTGGGCCGGAGCGGCCAGCGACCCCGCTCCGTAGGTCCAGGAACCCGACGCCGTGATCCCGCCGGAGCCCGCCGAGAAGACCCAGACCACGCCGTCGTTCGTGTTCTCGCCCGGCGCCGCCGCGAGCAGCCCGAAGCGGCCGTCGTCGTTCGGGTCGGTGAAGGACACCTGGGCGCCGAACTTGTCGCCCTTCTCGGCGGCGCCGGGCACGTCCGCCGAGTCCTGGTTGACGTCCCGTGCGCCGCTCGCCGTCAGGCCGTCGGCGGAGCCCCGCAGGACCCAGACCGCGCCCGCGTCGGCGACGGTGCCGATGTCCTCGCCGGGCGCGCCGACGGCGACGTCGGCGAACCCGTCGCCGTTCGTGTCGCCGACCGACAGGTCCCCGCCCCAGCGGTCGCCCCGCTCGTGGGCGCCCGGTACCCCGGGGCTGTCCTGCGTCCACCGGTCGGCCTCACCGGCGGGGCCCGCGTCCGAGCCGTAGTACACGCCGATCATGCCTCCGGCGACGGACTCGCCGCCCTCGTCGGGGCCCTGCGGCTCGCCGGTGACCAGGTCGTCCTTGCCGTCGCCGTCGATGTCCCCGGAGGCGACGACCGGGCCGCCGCGCAGCGCGAGCACGGGCAGCGGGTCGGCGTCGGAGGCGGTGCCCGGCAGGACGTAGGACCAGCCGTGGCCGCTGTCGTCGTCCACGGAGATGCCGGAGACGACGAGGTCGGCGAAGCCGTTGGCGTCGTAGTCGCCGGTGCTCAGGTTCGTCGGCCGGATGCCCGGCGGCTCCTCGGCCGCGGAGCGGGCCTTGGGCGCCTTGTGCGCGAAGTCGGTTCGGGAGTGCCGCACGAGGTTCTTGCCCGAACCGCCCGTGGCGCTCTTCGCGGCGGGCGCCGCCTCGTACCGGAAGATCGCGAGGCCCACCGAGTCGAGGACGGCGAGCAGGTCGCCGTCGCCGGTGTCGGTGAAGCGGGCCGCGGCGAGCGCGGAGCCGAAGCGGCCGCCCTTGGCGGGCTCGTCGGCCTCCAGGCCCGTACTGGCGCTGCCGGTCAGGCCCTTGGGCGTGCCCCACAGGACGACGCCGCCGCCGGAGTCGGCGAGGGTGCCGAGGTCCTCGCCGGGGGAGCCGACGATCGCGTCGTCGTAGCCGTCGCCGTCGAGGTCGCCGGTGGCGACGGCCTGGCCGAACGCGTCGCCGGCCTCGGCGGCCCCGGGCACTCCGGTGGTGTTCTGGCTGATGACGGCGGAGCGGGACGTGCCCATGCCGCTCGCGCCGCCGTACTGGACGGTGACGAGACCGGCCCCGGCGCGGCCGCCGACGGTGGCCCCGGGGGCGCCGACGAGGACGTCGTCGTAGCCGTCGCCGTTGAAGTCGGTGTTGCGGTCGTTCGCCCGGGTGCCGCCGGGACTGCCCGCGTACGCGGACGGGGCGGCGGCGATGCAGGTACCGGCGAGGAGGAGGAATGAGGCCGCGGCGACGGCGGCCGTACGGTTCTTGCGCACGAGCGGCTCCTGAAGCGAAGGAAGGCCGGGCAGCGCGGGGGTATGGCCGGAAAGGGCCCGTTCCTTGTCCGACGCCCCGTTCGACACGGGATCAGGCGCAAGGGTTGTACGGGACGGGACAAGCGAAAGGGCACCCCGTCGGAACGGGGTGCCCTCAGTGACGTACGAACTCGCCTATGAAAGAGGCTACTTCACGGGCTCGGGCTCCGGCGCGTCCTCGGTCTCCGTCTCGCCCGCCGGGTCGGCGGGCGTCTTCACGGAGTCGAGCAGCAGCTGGGCCACGTCGACGACCTGGACGGACTCCTTGGCCTTGCCGTCGTTCTTCTTGCCGTTGACCGAGTCGGTCAGCATGACGAGGCAGAACGGGCAGGCGGTGGAGACGATGTCGGGGTTCAGCGACAGGGCTTCATCAACGCGCTCGTTGTTGATGCGCTTGCCGATCCGCTCCTCCATCCACATCCGCGCGCCGCCGGCGCCGCAGCAGAAGCCGCGCTCCTTGTGGCGGTGCATCTCCTCGTTGCGCAGGCCCGGGACCTTGCCGATGATCTCGCGCGGCGGCGAGTAGATCTTGTTGTGGCGGCCCAGGTAGCACGGGTCGTGGTACGTGATGATGCCCTCGACCGGGGTGACCGGGACGAGCTTGCCCTCGTCCACCAGGTGCTGCAGCAGCTGCGTGTGGTGGATGACCTCGTAGTCGCCGCCGATCTGCGGGTACTCGTTGCCGATCGTGTTGAGGCAGTGCGGGCAGGTGGCGACGATCTTCTTGGCCGTCTTCGGCTTCTTCGACTCGTCGGTGACCTTGCCGTCGTCGTCGTACTCCTCGCCGAACGCCATGTTCAGCGCCATGACGTTCTCCTGGCCGAGCTGCTGGAACAGCGGCTCGTTGCCGAGGCGGCGGGCGGAGTCACCGGTGCACTTCTCGTCGCCGCCCATGATCGCGAACTTGACGCCCGCGATGTGGAGCAGCTCCGCGAAGGCCTTGGTGGTCTTCTTGGCGCGGTCTTCGAGTGCGCCCGCGCAGCCGACCCAGTAGAGGTACTCGACCTCGGTGAGGTCCTCGATGTCCTTGCCGACGACCGGCACCTCGAAGTCGAGCTCCTTGAGCCACTCCAGGCGCTGCTTCTTCGCCAGGCCCCAGGGGTTGCCCTTCTTCTCCAGGTTCTTGAGCATCGTGCCCGCCTCGGACGGGAACGCGGACTCGATCATCACCTGGTAGCGGCGCATGTCGACGATGTGGTCGATGTGCTCGATGTCGACCGGGCACTGCTCGACGCAGGCGCCGCAGGTGGTGCAGGACCACAGGACGTCCGGGTCGATGACGCCGTTCTCCTCGGCGGTGCCGATCAGCGGGCGCTCGGCCTCCGCGAGGGCGGCGGCGGGCACGTCCTTGAGCTGCTCCTCGGTCGCCTTCTCCTCGCCCTCCATGGACTTGCCGCCACCGGCGAGCAGGTAGGGCGCCTTGGCGTGCGCGTGGTCGCGCAGCGACATGATCAGCAGCTTCGGGGAGAGCGGCTTGCCGGTGTTCCAGGCGGGGCACTGCGACTGGCAGCGGCCGCACTCGGTGCAGGTGGAGAAGTCGAGCAGGCCCTTCCAGGAGAAGTGCTCGATCTGGGAGACGCCGTAGACGTCGTCCTCGCCCGGGTCCTCGAAGTCGATCGGCTCGCCCTTGGAGGTCATCGGCAGCAGCTCGCCGAGCGAGGTCTCGCCCTTGGCATTGCGCTTGAACCAGATGTTCGGGAAGGCGAGGAAGCGGTGCCAGGCGACACCCATGTCGGTCTTCAGGGCGACCGTGATCATCCAGATGAAGGAGGTCGCGATCTTCAGGCCGGCGAAGAAGTAGGTGAGGTTCTGGAGCGTGGAGACGTCCAGGCCCTCCAGCGCGTTCACCACCGGGTACGAGATGAAGAACGAGGACTCGTAGCCGTCCACGTGGTGCTGGGCGCCTTCGAGGGCGTGCAGCATGAAGATGCAGACGCCGACGATGAGGATGACGGCCTCGACGAAGTACGCCTGGCCGAAGTTGGAGCCGGCGAAGCGGGACTTGCGGCCCGGCTTGTTCGGCTTGCTCAGCTGGCGGATGACGATCAGGACGAGGATGCCGAGGACCGTCATCGTGCCGATGAACTCGACGAAGACGTTGTACGGCGCCCACTCGCCGATGACCGGCAGCAGCCAGTCGGCCTGGAAGAGCTGGCCGATGGCGTTGACGATCGTCAGCAGCAGCGAGAAGAAGCCCACCGCCACGAACCAGTGCGCGACACCGACGACGCCCCAGCGGTTCATCCGGGTGTGGCCGAGGAACTCCCTGGCCACGGTGACGGTGCGCTGGACGGGCTCGTCGGTGCGGGTGCCCGCCGGCACGTTCTGGCCGAGCCGCATGAAGTTGTAGATCTGCAGGACGGCGCGCGCGAACAGGGCCACGCCGACCACGATCAGAACCAGCGACACGATGATCGCGGCGAGTTGCATTTGGGGGCTCCTCGGGCCTGCGAGGTGGTCTCGTCGTTGACGTACGAGTGATTACTAAGCGGTAACTTATGCAGTCCGTCTGAGACTACCCACTTACGCGGTCGCAATGTAGTCGGCCCGGTGGTGATCTGCGTCGCTGAGGCAACCCTCAGATCACGGTGTCACACCGTTCGCCGCGCGCGCCAAAGCAGATCGTGTTATTCGCCCCATATTTGGACATAACGGAATACCTTATGTAGGGCTCCGGACGGGCGTGCCCCACCGGTGTCACCCCGATACCGCAACTCACCGAGGGGCCCACGATGACCACATCCCTGACGTACCTGGTCACCGGCGGCGCAGGCTTCATCGGCTCGCACCTGACCGACGCGCTGCTCGCCCAGGGCCACACCGTCGTCGTCCTCGACGACCTGTCCACCGGTGACCGCGGCAACCTCGCCGCCGCCTGGCCCGACCCGAGGCTGCGCTTCGTCCGCGGCTCGGTCCTCGACGCGCGGCTCGTCGACGAGCTGACCGCCCGCTGCGACGCGGTGGTCCACCTGGCCGCGGCCGTCGGCGTCCGCCGCGTCGTCGAGCAGCCGCTCCGCTCCTTCGCCACGAACGTGCGCGGCACCGAGCACGTCATCGAGGCCGCCCACCGGCACGGCCGCAGGCTGCTGCTCGCCTCGACCGCCGAGATCTACGGCAAGAACAGCGCGGGCCCCGTCGCCGAGACCGCCGACCGGATCCTCGGCCAGACCACCGTCGCCCGCTGGTCGTACGCCACCGCCAAGGCCGTCGACGAGATCCTCGCGCTCGGCCACCACCGCGAGCACGGCCTGCCGGTGACCGTCGCCCGCCTCTTCAACACCGTCGGGCCGCGCCAGTCGGCCGCGAACGGCATGGTCCTGCCGCGCCTCGCCGCGCAGGCCGTCGCCGGTCAGCCGCTCACCGTGTACGGCGACGGCACCCAGCGGCGCTGCTTCACCTACGTCACCGACGTCGTCGACGCGCTGCTGCGCCTGCTCGCCCACCCGGGGGCCGACGGCGAGGTCTTCAACGTCGGCAGCGCCGAGGAGACCACCATCGCCGACCTGGCGGGCCTCCTCGTCGAACGCTCCGGCTCCGCCTCGCCGCTCCGCTTCGTCCCGTACGAGGAGGTGTACGCCGACGGCCACGGCTTCGAGGACGCGGCGCGGCGCGTCCCCGACACCCGCAAGCTCCGCGAGCTGACCGGCTGGACACCCCGGGCGGACCTCCTGGACATCGTCGACGCGGCGCTGCTCGACGCGGGCGGCGGGACGCCGGGGCCCGTGACCGCGCCGTCCGCCTCGCCCGCCGTCCCGGCCCGGGTCTGACCGTGCTGTACGGGATCGCCGCCGCGGCGACCGCGCTGCTGCTCGCCGCCGCCCTGACCACCGCGCTGCGGGCGCTGGCGCCGCGCACCCCCCTCGGCGCCGCCCGGCCCGGCGGGCGGCGGGCGGCGCGGAACCGGAACGCGTCGCGCCTCGGCGGCGTCGCCGTGGCCGGGGCCACCGGCCTCGTCGCGGGGACGGGGGCCGCCACCGGACTCGTCCCGCTGGGCTCCACCACGGGCACCCTGCTGCTCGCCGCGGGCGCCGTCGCCCTGCTCGGCCTGCTCGACGACCTGCGGCCGATGGGGGCGCGGGCCCGGATCATCGTGGAGGCCGGGGCGGCCAGCGTGGTGGTGCACGGCACCCACCTCGGCTTCCTGACCGGCGCGCTCGCGGTGCTGTGGATCGTCTTCGTGACGAACGCCTTCAGCCTGCTGGACCACTCCGACGGCGCGATGGGCGTGGTGGGCGTCGTCACCGCGCTCGGCCTGTGCGCGTGCGCCGGGGCGGAGGGCCTCGGCCCGCTCGCCGTCGTCCTCGGCCTGCTCGCCGCCTCGCTCACCGGGTTCCTGATGCACAACTGGCATCCGGCCCGCGTCACCCCGGGCGGCTGCGGCTCCCTGTTCACCGGGTTCCTGGTGGCCTGTGCGGCCCTGCTGGTGAACGCCGGGCACGAGGCGCCCGAGGCACCGGCCGCGCTGTTCGCGCTGACCGTGGTCGTCACCGCCGACATCGTGCTGGTGGTGGTCTCCCGGCGGCGGGCCGGACGCGGGGTGCTGCGCGAGGGCACGGACCACATCGCGCACCGGTTGCGCCGGCTCGGGCTCACCGCGCCCGGGGCGGCGGTGGTGCTCGGCGCGGCCGCCGCGCTCGGCACGACCACGGGGGTGCTGCTGCACCGCGGGGCCGTCGGGGCCTCGCTGGTGTGGTGGCTGGGCGGGGCGGCGCTGGTGGCGGTGGTGCTGCTGCTGCGGGTGCCGGTCTACGGGGGCCGCAGACGGGTGCGCAGGGCCGAGGCCGAGCGGGTCGACCTGTTGAGGGCCGACGCCTGAGGCACACCCCGCCTGGCGCGGGGGGCCTTCCCGTCCACGTACACGCAAGGGAGCAGACGCAT
Organism: Streptomyces sp. cg35; assembly: GCF_050410835.1. NCBI lineage: Bacteria > Bacillati > Actinomycetota > Actinomycetes > Kitasatosporales > Streptomycetaceae > Streptomyces > Streptomyces sp. cg35. The sequence continues at coordinate 4,321,479 of NZ_CP191268.1, read as the reverse complement.
GATGACCTTTGGCCGGATGCGGGAGCTGGTACGGCAGCTCGCCCAGTGGGAGATCGACCTGGTGCTCGACTCCGGCGGGCAGGACGGCGGCTTCGGGCGGGCGCTGCGGCGCTGCGGCTACCGGGGGCGGATCGTCTCCTTCGAGCCGTTCGGCGGGCCCCGGGCCGGGGTGCGCCGGGCCGCCGCCCGTGACCTGGACTGGCGCGTGCTGCCGTACGCGCTCGGCGACCGGGACGGCACGTGGATGCGCCGCCTCGACGGGGTCTGGGAGGACGTCGTGGCGCCCGGGGAGCGGGTGCTGCTGCAGGTGGACCAGGAGCCGGAACTTCCCCAGGTGCTCGCCGGAGCAGGGGAGTTCGGCGGTGATCTGACCCTCGTGCGGTGCGGTGTCGCGCGTGAGGCGGCGTTCGCATGAAAGTCGCGCTCGTCCACAGCTTCTACGGCGCCGCCGGACCCGGCGGCGAGAACGAGGCCGTCCTCGACCAGGCCGCCGCCCTCGGCCGCGCGGGCCACGAGGTGCGCCTCGTCGCCGCCCGCACCGACCACCTGCAGAACGCGCCCTGGTACGCGGCCCGTTGCGCCGTCACCGTCGCCACCGGGCACGGCCGCAGCCCGCTGTCCGCGCTGCGTGCCTTCGCGCCGGACGTGGTGCACGTCCACAACCTGTTCCCCAACTTCGGCCGCTCCTGGGCCGCCGAGTGGACGGGACCGCTGGTGGCGACCCTGCACAACTACCGTCCGCTGTGCGCGGCCGCGGTCCTGTACCGGGACGGCGCCCCGTGCACCCGGTGTCTCGACGGCGACCGGTGGGCCGGCGTGCGGCACGGCTGCTACCGGGGGTCACGCCTTGCCACGCTGCCGCTCGCGTGGGCCCAGCGGGGCGGGGTGCGCGAGGACCCGCTGCTGCGGCGCGCCGATCGCGCGGTCGTGCTGTCGGAGCCGAGCCGGGACACGTACGCGCGGGCCGGGATGCCGGCCGAGCGGCTGGCGCTCGTCCCCAACTTCGTCCCCCTGGCGGACGGTTCGGCGACCACGGCCGAGGACGCCTGGGTGTTCGCCGGACGGCTCACCCCCGACGAGGGCATCCTCGACCTGCTGCGCCGCTGGCCCGCGGGACGGCGCCTGGACGTCATCGGCGCGGGACCGCTGGAGCGCGCCTGCCGCGCGGCCGCGCCGCCGTCCGTGCGGTTCCTCGGCGCGGTCGGGCGCGACGCGCTGCGCACCGCGCTGCCCGGGTACCGCGGACTCGTCCTGCCCGGCCGCCGGCCCGAGGGCGTGCCGCGCGTCTACGCGGAGGCGCTGGCCGCCGGGGTGCCCGTGCTGGCCTTCGAGGGGACGTCCCTGCCGCACGTCGTGCGCGCCGAGGGGACCGGCACCGTCACCGCCCGGGACGCCTCGCTGCCCGCCGCCCTGGGCGCCGCCGAACGGATCTTCCCCACGCTGCGCGAGCACTGCCGGGCGGTCCACGACAAGCGGTACGGGGAGACGGCGTGGGTCGAGCGGACCGAGCAGCTCTACACCGCCCTGACCCGGTCCGCGGAGCGCGCGTGACGCAGCGGACCCGTGCCGCCGTCGCCGACGGCTTCCCCGGCCCCCGCCGCGTCCGTGCCCTGGCGGCGGCCCGCGACCGGGTCACCGAGGGCGAGGTGCGGCGGCTGCGGGCGTGGCACGGGCTCACCCCCGGGCTCACCGGCCTGTACCTCGGCGGCCTCGACGCCGGACGCACCCCGTTCCTGCTCGCCGCGGCCGACGCGCTCGCCGCCCGGCTGCCCGGGTTCCGGCTGCTCGTCGCCGGGGACGGTCCGCGGCGCGCGTCGGTCGAGCGGCACGGGCCACCGGTCGCGTACGCCGGCGACGTGGGGGAGCGGCGGGCGGCGCTGCTCGGCGCGGCGGCCGAGGTGATGCTGGTGCCGGGAGCCGTCGGCCCGCACGCCGTCGACTCGTTCGCCCTGCGCACGCCCCTGGTCACCACACCGTGGCCGTGCGCGGAAGCCGAGCTGGGCTATCTGGACGACGGCCGCAACGCCGTCGTCGCCCCCGACGAGCCGGGCGCCTACGCGGCCGCCGTGGCCGAACTCCTCACCCGGCCGCGCCGGTTGGCGTGCCTGCGTCGGGCCTGCCGGGCGGACGCGCAGCGGTACACGGTCGAGGGGACGGCCGCGCGGACCGCCCGCGGCGTGGAAGGGCTCCTGCATGGCACTACGTGATCTGCGTCTTCTGCGCACAAGACTGTTCGCCCGCCGCCGGGTGCGCTGGAGCGCCCTGGGTGCCGGGGTGCTCCTGCTGACCCTCGTGTGCGCGGGCGGTCTCGCGTACGCAGTGCTGAACGGCAACATCCGCACCGACTGGGCGACCGACCGGGCCCTCGACGCGGACCACGGCAAACGCCCGGTGGCGCTGCGTCCGGGCGCGCAGAACATCCTGGTCATGGGCTCGGACATCGAGAACACCAAGGACAGCCAGCGTTCCGACACGACGATGCTGCTGCACCTGTCGGCGGACCGGAAGCGGGCCGCGCTGGTGAGCGTGCCGCGCGATCTGATGGTGGACATCCCGGCCTGCCGGCTGCCCGACGGGGAGCGCAGCGAGCCCGAGTACGCGCAGTTCAACTGGGCCTTCGAGCGGGGCGGCGCGGCCTGCGCGATCCGCACCTTCGAGGATCTGTCGGGGGTCCGCGTCGACCACCACGTGGTCCTGGACTTCACCGGGTTCAAGAAGGTCGTGAACGCGCTCGGCGGCGTCGACGTGAAGGTGCCCGAGCGGATGAAGGTGCCGCACGGCGACGTCGTCCTCGACGAGGGCGAGCAGCATCTCAACGGCGCCGAGGCCCTCGTCTTCGTCCGCGGCCGCACCGGCGTCGGCGACGGCAGCGACCTGCAACGCATCGAGCGGCAGAAGGAGTTCGTGCGCGATCTGCTCGCCCAGGTCCGCGAGGCGGGGCTGCTCGACCACACGACGCGGCTCTACCCGGTCCTCGACGCGGTGACCTCCTCGCTCACCGCGGACAAGGACCTCGACTCGCTGAGCGAGCTGTACGGCCTCGCGGAGGCGGCCGGGAAGGTGCCCGAGGACCGCACCGCCATCGTCACGGTCCCGAGCGTGGAGCACCCCGACTACTGGGGGCGCTACATGCCGGTCGAGGACCAGGCGGCGGAGCTGTTCGAGGCGCTGCGGCGCGACGAGGAACTGCCGAAGCACCTCTACAACGCGTACGACCCGGACAACGACGAGCTGTGACGGCCCCGCGGGCCGGTCACCGCGTGCCGCGGCCGGCCGCGAGCGCCCGCACCACCGTCACCACGTACGGCGCCACCATCAGCACCGGCGCCCGCACCCCCGTGTGCCGCCAGCAGTACACCCACCACTGCCACACCGGGAACTCCCGCTGCGAGACCCGCCGCCGCAGCGCCTCGCGCACCCCGATGCCGGGTTCGCGGGACGCCCGCGGCGCCGGGCCGGCCGGGCGGTCGCCGACGTGGCGCGGGGCGACGTAGGCGGCGACGCCCGCGCGGCGGGCCCGGAAGCCGTGGTCGTGGTCGCCCAGGCCGTTCCGGAAGACCTTGTCGATGTCGCCGACCCGTTCGCGCACGGCCCAGGGCAGCAGGACCACGTCGCCGTCGTACGTGTCGCAGGGCTCGGGGCCGCCGGACGGTTCGACCAGGTCGAGGGTGTGGCCGTGCCGGCGGCGGCCGGAGCAGGTGGTGACGCCGTCGTGGCGGACGGCGCCCACGATCACCGCCTCGTCGTCGAACTCCCTTGAGGTGTCCAGGAGTTGGGCGAGGGCGTCCGGGGCGAGCCGGACGTCGTCGTGGAGCCACAGCTGGTGCGTCGGCTCGGGGCTGCCGGCCGCGCGGCTGTTGCGGCTGGCCAGGCGCATGCCCTGGCCCCAGAGGACATCGGGGCCGGCCACCGCGACCTGGGCGCCGGGGTGTGCGCGGCGCACCGCCCGGACGGTGCCGTCCGTCGAGCCGGCGTCGACGAGGTGGACCCGTACCCGGGTGCCGGGCGGCAGGCCGCGCTGGGCCGCGAGCGCGTCGAGGGCGGCGAGCGTGGCGGCGCGGCGGTCGTGGCTGGTCATCAGGACGGCTACCCGGGGCGGCTCCACCTGGGCTCCTCACATCGCGCGTACCGGACATCGGGCGCACAAGTCTTCAGCCCCGGGGTCGGGAATCCGGCGAGCGACATAGGGTCCTGCCCGCCTCCCGGGGCCTCGGATGCCGTCTTTTGTGCCGCGTCCGGAGCGCTGGCGCATCTGCGAAAGGCCAGGTCAGGCGGGTTTCCCCGGGAAGGCTGCCCATAAGCGCAGGATAAAAGTTGAGCGTGTGGGACTCAGGTCTGTTGACGGCGAGGGGGCCGGTGTTGCAGTCTTGAGTCAGTTCCACTCAAGTATTAGCTGGAGGAATTGAAATGGCACGTGCGGTCGGCATCGACCTGGGCACGACTAACTCCGTCGTCAGCGTTCTGGAGGGCGGTGAGCCCACCGTCATCACCAACGCAGAGGGCGCCAGGACCACGCCGTCCGTCGTCGCCTTCGCCAAGAACGGCGAGGTGCTCGTCGGCGAGGTCGCCAAGCGCCAGGCGGTCACGAACGTGGACCGGACCATCCGTTCCGTCAAGCGCCACATGGGCACTGACTGGAAGGTCAACCTGGATGGCAAGGACTTCAACCCGCAGCAGATGAGCGCCTTCATCCTGCAGAAGCTGAAGCGCGACGCGGAGTCCTACCTGGGCGAGAAGGTGACCGACGCGGTCATCACCGTCCCGGCGTACTTCAACGACTCGGAGCGTCAGGCGACGAAGGAGGCCGGCGAGATCGCGGGCCTGAACGTCCTGCGTATCGTCAACGAGCCGACGGCCGCCGCCCTGGCGTACGGCCTCGACAAGGACGACCAGACGATCCTCGTCTTCGACCTCGGTGGCGGCACCTTCGACGTCTCGCTGCTGGAGATCGGCGACGGCGTCGTCGAGGTGAAGGCCACCAACGGTGACAACCACCTCGGTGGTGACGACTGGGACCAGCGCGTCGTCGACTACCTGGTCAAGCAGTTCAACAACGGTCACGGCGTGGACCTCGCCAAGGACAAGATGGCGCTCCAGCGTCTGCGCGAGGCGGCCGAGAAGGCCAAGATCGAGCTCTCGTCCTCGACCGAGACCACGATCAATCTGCCCTACATCACGGCGTCCGCCGAGGGCCCGCTGCACCTGGACGAGAAGCTCACGCGCGCCCAGTTCCAGCAGCTCACGTCCGACCTGCTGGAGCGCTGCAAGACGCCGTTCCACAACGTCATCAAGGACGCGGGCATCCAGCTCTCCGAGATCGACCACGTCGTTCTCGTCGGTGGCTCGACCCGTATGCCGGCCGTCGCCGACCTGGTCAAGGAACTGACCGGCGGCAACGAGGCCAACAAGGGCGTGAACCCGGACGAGGTCGTCGCCATCGGCGCCGCCCTGCAGGCCGGTGTCCTCAAGGGCGAGGTCAAGGACGTCCTGCTCCTCGACGTCACCCCGCTGTCGCTTGGTATCGAGACCAAGGGCGGCATCATGACGAAGCTCATCGAGCGCAACACGACCATCCCGACCAAGCGGTCGGAGATCTTCACGACGGCCGAGGACAACCAGCCGTCGGTGCAGATCCAGGTCTACCAGGGCGAGCGCGAGATCGCGGCGTACAACAAGAAGCTCGGGATGTTCGAGCTGACCGGTCTGCCGCCGGCCCCGCGCGGTGTCCCGCAGATCGAGGTCGCCTTCGACATCGACGCCAACGGCATCATGCACGTGACCGCGAAGGACCTCGGCACGGGCAAGGAGCAGAAGATGACCGTCACCGGTGGCTCCTCGCTGCCGAAGGACGAGGTCAACCGGATGCGCGAAGAGGCCGAGAAGTACGCGGAGGAGGACCACGCCCGCCGCGAGGCCGCCGAGTCGCGCAACCAGGGCGAGCAGCTCGTCTACCAGACGGAGAAGTTCCTCGCCGACAACGCGGACAAGGTCCCGGGCGATGTGAAGACCGAGGTCGAGGAGGCCGTCGGCGAGCTGAAGGAGAAGCTCAAGGGCGACGACTCGGCCGAGATCCGCACCGCCACCGAGAAGGTCGCCGCCGTCTCGCAGAAGCTGGGCCAGGCCATGTACGCCGACGCCCAGGCCGCGGGTGCGGCCGGCGCCGAGGGTGCCGGTCCGGACGCCGACGCGCCGAACATGTCCAAGGACGACGACGTCGTCGACGCCGAGATCGTGGACGACGAGAAGCCCGACGCGAAGGGCGGCGCCGCCTGATGACAGAGGAGACCCCGGGTCTCGGCGACGCCGAGCAGCCCGACGTCCCCTCCGGCGCCACCCCTGATGACGCGGCGCCGAAGGCCGCCGAGCCCTCCACGCAGGAGGGCCCGGCGGCCCCGGCCGGGGACGCAACGAAGGCATCCGCGCAGGATGTGGGCCTGACCGCCCAGCTGGACCAGGTGCGCACCGCGCTCGGCGAGCGCACCGCGGACCTCCAGCGGCTGCAGGCCGAGTACCAGAACTACCGTCGTCGGGTGGAGCGGGACCGCGTCACGGTCAAGGAGATCGCGGTCGCGAACCTCCTGTCCGAGCTGCTCCCGGTCCTCGACGACATCGGCCGCGCCCGTGAGCACGGCGAGCTCGTCGGCGGCTTCAAGTCCGTGGGCGACTCGCTCGAGACGGTCGTGGCGAAGCTGGGCCTGCAGCAGTTCGGCAAGGAGGGCGAGCCCTTCGACCCGACGGTCCACGAGGCCCTGATGCACTCGTACGCGCCGGACGTCACCGAGACGACCTGCGTGGCGATCCTGCAGCCGGGCTACCGGATCGGCGAGCGCACCATCCGCCCCGCGCGGGTGGCCGTGGCCGAGCCGCAGCCGGGCGCCCAGGCGAAGGCCGACGGCGCCGGCGAGTCCGCCGAGTCCTCGGCGGACGAGAAGGAGAGCGGTGGCCCGGACGAGGGCTGACGTCATCCGCGTGACAACCGATGTGAGTGAGGAGGGACGTCGAGGCCGATGAGTACCAAGGACTTCATCGAGAAGGACTACTACAAGGTCCTCGGCGTCCCCAAGGACGCCACCGACGCCGAGATCAAGAAGGCGTACCGCAAGCTCGCCCGTGAGAACCACCCCGACGCCAACAAGGGCAACCCCAAGGCGGAGGAGCGCTTCAAGGAGATCTCCGAGGCGAACGACGTCCTCGGTGACCCCAAGAAGCGCAAGGAGTACGACGAGGCGCGGGCCCTGTTCGGCAACGGCGGGTTCCGTCCGGGACCCGGCGGCGCCGGCGGCGGCTCGTTCAACTTCGACCTGGGCGATCTCTTCGGAGGCGGCGCCCAGGGCCAGGGCCAGAGCGGCTCCGGCGGGTTCGGCGGCGGCATCGGCGACGTCTTCGGCGGCCTGTTCAACCGGGGCGGCGCGGGCGCGGGCACCCGTACCCAGCCGCGCCGCGGCCAGGACATCGAGTCCGAGGTGACGCTCAGCTTCACCGAGGCGGTGGACGGGGCCACGGTCCCGCTGCGGATGTCCTCCCAGGCCCCCTGCAAGGCGTGCTCCGGCACCGGCGACAAGAACGGCACGCCGCGCGTGTGCCCGACCTGCGTCGGCACCGGGCAGGTCTCGCGGGGCGGCGGAGGCGGCTTCTCCCTCACCGACCCCTGTGTGGACTGCAAGGGCCGCGGCCTCATCGCCGAGACCCCCTGTGAGGTCTGCAAGGGCTCGGGCCGCGCCAAGTCGTCGCGCACGATGCAGGTCAGGATCCCCGCCGGGGTCTCCGACAGCCAGCGCATCCGGCTGCGCGGCAAGGGCGCACCCGGTGAGCGGGGCGGCCCCGCGGGCGACCTGTACGTCGTCGTCCACGTCGACGCCCACCCGGTCTTCGGCCGCAAGGGCGACAACCTCACGGTGACCGTGCCCGTCACGTTCACCGAGGCGACGCTCGGCGGCGAGGTCAAGGTGCCCACGCTCGGCGGCCCCGCCGTCACCCTGAAGCTGCCCCCGGGCACGCCGAACGGGCGGACGATGCGGGCCCGCGGCAAGGGCGCGGTCCGCAAGGACGGCACGCGGGGAGACCTGCTGGTGACGGTCGAGGTGGCCGTCCCCAAGGAGCAGGACCTGACCGACGAGGCCCGTTCGGCCCTCGAGTCGTTCCGCAAGGCGACTGAGGACACCGATGTGCGGGCAGAACTGTTCCAGGCCGCGAAGGGAGCTTGAGCGAGATGGACGGCCGGCGTCGCACCAACCCGTACGAACTCACCGAAGAGACTCCGGTGTACGTCATTTCGGTGGCGGCCCAGCTCTCCGGCCTCCATCCGCAGACCCTGCGCCAGTACGACCGCCTCGGCCTGGTCTCGCCCGACCGCACGGCCGGGCGCGGCCGCCGCTACTCGGCCCGCGACATCGAACTGCTGCGCACCGTCCAGCAGTTGTCGCAGGACGAGGGCATCAACCTGGCCGGCATCAAGCGCATCATCGAGCTGGAGAACCAGGTCGCGGCGCTCCAGTCCCGCGTGGCCGAACTCTCGGCCGCCGTGGAGGGAGCCGCCGCCGCCATGCAGCAACGTGAGGCGGCGGTGCATGCCTCGTACCGCCGCGACCTGGTGCCGTACCAGGAGGCCCACCAGACCAGCGCGCTGGTGGTGTGGCGGCCCAAGCGGTCGCCGGAGGCGTAGCGCGCCGCCCAGAACAGGCGAGAACAGGTGAGAGGGGCCCGGAGGTGAGAACCTCCGGGCCCCTCTCGCGTGCGTGAGGTGCCGGTCAGCCGACCTTGAAAGTGACGCTCGCGGGCCATCCGTAGCGGCCGTAGGCGTCACTGACCTCGACCTGCACGGTGTAGGTGCCGGTGGATGACGGACGCCACGTCAGTTTTCCCTCGGTGGTGGTCCGCACGAATCCGTCGGGGCCGCCCACCAGCCACCGGTATCCACCGGCCACGTGCCCGGGCTGCACCGCGGGTGTCGCCGTGATCGTGACGTCCTGCCCGTAGCCGTGGCCCGCGCAGTCGTTGGCGGTGCACTCCGTGAAGGGAGCGGAGAGGGAGAGCGTCGGGACCGCTGGTGCGTCCGGCGTGGCCGGGGTGCGGCGGTTCACGGTGGCCGTGGGTGACGGGACCGATTCGAGGCCGTCGCGGTCGACCGTGGTCACGTAGTACCAGGATGTGCCCGTCGGGGCTGCCGTGTCGTCGAAGACCTGGGCGGTGGCCTTCGCGGACAGCCGGGTCCAGGCGCCGTTCGGGTCCGTGCGCCGGTACACGCGGTAGCCGTCGTAGTTGTCGGCGTAAGGCCAGGACAGGCGGGTGAGTCCGTCCCACGGGGTCGCGGTCGGGGTCTCGGGCGCGGCCGACGCGGATGCCTTCGGGCGGGTGGCCGACGCGGACGCCGAGACCTGCGAGATGTTCCCGGCCCCGTCCACCGCGTACACCCGGTACTCCGTGGCGACACCGACGAGTGCGGAGGCGTCCAGGTACGAGGTGCCGGACACGATGCGCGGACCCGACGGGTCGGGCCCCTCCGGCGTCGACACCCACACCTCGTAGTGCGCAGTGTCGGCCGAACTGGCCTCCCAGCGGACGTTGTTGCCCGCCGTCGATGCCTCCGCGGTGACGCCCTGGACCTGGCCGGGCGCGGTCTCGTCGGGAACGCCGGTGTCGGCGGTGGCGGACGGCCCGGAGACGTTGCCCGCGGCGTCGCGCGCCACGACCCGGTAGTACCAGCGGCGGGTGGTGCCGAACGAGGGCGTGTCGCGGTAGGACGCGTCGGTCAGCCACGCGGACACGGCGGTGTACGTGCCGTCCGCGGTGGCCGAGCGCAGCACCTGGTAGGACGCGGCGCCGTCGACGGCCTGCCACGTCACCGCGACGCTGCTCTCGGCCCGGGTGACTTTCAGGCCGCCGGGAGCGCCAGGTGCGACCTTGTCGACGGTGGTCACGGCCAGCTCGGCGGTGGCGTCGGAGCGGTTGGCGGCCTTGTCGACGGCGCGGACGCGGTAGAAGTACCGGCCGCCGTCGGCGGGCGGGGTGTCGGTGTACGTGGTGGCGGTGATGTCGCCGCTGATGTTGTCCCAGGTGGTGGAGGAAGCGGCGCGCCGGTACACGCGGTACCCGGCGAGATCCATCTCCACGTTCTTCGCCCAGCTCACCGTCGTCTTGCGGGTGCTGGTGCTGTACGAGGCCTTCGCGTCGGCGGGGACGAGCGGCACGGTCTTGTCGTACGTGGCCGAAGTGCGGGGCGTGTAGGTGTACTTGACCTTGGCGGTGCCGGTCCAGTTGACGTAGTCGACGCGCAGGGTGTGCTTGCCCTTGGGCACGGTCAGGTTCACGGTCCTCGTGCGGGACGAGCCGGTGTTGGACCACAGGTCGATCTTGCGGGTGCTGTCCAAGTAGACGCGGATGCCGTCGTAGCCGGAGGCGGTGAAGGCGAAGGGGCCGCCGGAGCCGAAGTCGCGGGTGACGGACCAGCGCACGCCGAAGTTGTTCGTGGGCAGCCCGGAGGCGGGCGCGCCCGTGCCCCAGTTCTGGTCGATCGTGGAGTCGCAGTCGGTCTTCTTCGGCGTACCGGAGAACGAGGTGTTCGCGTAGAAGCTGCGCTGGAAGACGTTCGTCGAGCAGGAGGTCGCCGCGTGGGCTGCCGGCGCGACGGCCGTGGCGGTCAGGGCGGTGCCTGCGGCGAGGGTCGCGGTGGTGGCCGCGGACAGGAGTCGGCGCATGGGTGGGGCGGGCCTCTCGGTGCCGTGATCAGCGAACGGTGCGCGTCGACCGGATCGGTGATCGGTGATCGCTCCCGTGTGGGAGCGAGAAGGAGACACCCGAGAGGCCGCAATGGTTGCCCGGTCGACGGAGATCAGCCGCGCACGTGCAGTCCGAAGCCCGTGCGGCCCGTGGGCTCCAGGCCCTCCTTCAGGTGCAGCGAGGGGATCTCGTAGTCGCCGAAGTTCTGTCGCCGGAAGGGGATCGGTTCGGTCGACTCCAGGGTGAGCAGGCGCTGCTCCCAGGCCTTGGCGGCGTCCGGGTACTCCTCGGCGGTCATCCGGTCGGTGCCGTACAGCACGAACGGCGGCAGCACCTCGATGCCCGGGTAGTAGAGGATGCCGTGCTGGATCGGGAACAGCAGGTCGTCGATGGGGCCGTTGATGCCGCGCGCGGAGTAGTGCGACTCGGGGCCGCCGGTGGTCACCGACAGCAGGGCCCGCTTGCCGGCGAGGGTGCCTTCGCCGAAGCGCTCGCCGTACTTGGTGTCGCTGTGCTCGCCGACGCCGTACGCGAAGTGGAAGGTGAACACCCGGTCCACCCAGCCCTTGAGGATCGCGGGCATCGAGTACCACCACAGCGGGAACTGGAAGATGACCGTGTCCGCCCACAGCAGCTTCTCCTGCTCGGCGCGGACGTCCGGGGTGAGCGTCCCGGCGTCGAAGGCCCGGCCCGAGTCCCGGGCGACCTTCAGCGGTGTCGAGGCGTCGGGGCCGAAGTCCTCGGCGTCCACGGCCGCCTTCCAGTTCATGGCGTACAGGTCGCTCACCCGCACCTCGTGACCGGCGGCCTCCAGCGTGGACACCGCCAGGTCCTTCAGCGAGCTGTTGAGCGACGTGGGCTCCGGGTGGGCGTGGACGATCAGCGTCTTCACTGGGGGCTCCCTCGGATCGGGCTTCGGATCGGATGCCCTGATCCTGCGCGCCGCGGCGCCCGGCGTTCAGGGGCGCCGTTTCCGTCGGACGGGACTTCCTGGTATCGGCAGGGCCACCCTCACGGGCGCCCGCCGCGGCCATACTTGGGCGCATGGACGACCTTGCGAGCTTCCTGCGGACCCGGCGTTCCCGGGTCGACCCGGCGTCCGTCGGCATCCCCACCGACAGCCGCCGCCGCGTCGAGGGACTGCGCCGCGAAGAGGTCGCGCACCTGTCCGGGGTGAGCGTCGACTACTACGTACGCCTGGAGCAGGGCCGCGCGACCCAGCCCTCCGAGCAGGTCCTCGACGCGCTCGCCCGCGTCCTCGGCCTCGACGAGACCGAACGCGGGCACCTGCACCGGCTCGCCCGGCAGCCCCGCCGCCGGGCGAAGGCGCCGGGCGGGCGGGTCCGCCCGGAGCTGCTGCGCGTCCTCGACCTGGTCACCGACGCACCCGCGCTGATCATGGACCACCGCCTGGACGTGCTCGCCGGCAACCGTCTCGTCCAGCTCCTCTACGGGCGTCCGCTGCCGGGTCTGAACACGGCCCGGCACATCTTCCTGGAGGAGGCCGAGCGCGGCCTCTACGCGGACTGGGAGAGCTGCACCCTCGACGTGGTCGGGCACCTGCGCCTGGCCGCCGGCAAGTACCCCGACGATCCCCGCCTCGCCTCGCTCATCGGCGAGCTGGCGATGGGCAGCGAGCGCTTCCGCCGGCTGTGGGCCCGCGCGGACGTGCGTGCCCGCACCCATGGCCGCAAGGCGTACCGGCACCCGCTGGTCGGACTCCTCGAACTGCACCAGGAGAACTTCGCGCTGCCCGACGCGTCCGGCATGGAACTGCTGGTGCTGTCCGCGGCCCCCGGCAGCCCCGCCGAGGACGGGCTGCGCCTGCTGGCGAGCCTGGGCGCGGACAGCGGTGACGCGGCCGCCCCCGCGAAGGCCCAGGCCCGCGAGTAACCCGATGACGCCCTCGTGGCGCAGGATGGGTACATGACCGAGATCCACACCCCCCGCCTGCTCCTGCGCCGCTGGTCGCCCGACGACGACCTGGCGCCCCTCGCCGAGATCCAGGCCGACCCCGCCGTGATGCAGCACATCGGCGACGGCGCCCCGCGCTCCCTCGACGAGACCGCCGAGGACATCGAGCGCTGGGAGGAGGAGTGGGACGACGAGGGCTTCGGCGTCTTCGCCGTCGAGCTGCTCGGCTCCGGCGAGCTGGCGGGCGCGGTCGGCCTGTACGTGCCGGACGCCCCGGCGCCGGTCGCCGGGCACATCGGTATCCAGTGGCGGCTCGGGCGCCAGTTCTGGGGCCAGGGGTACGCGTCCGAGGCCGCGCACGCCTCCCTGGAGTTCGCCCTCCAGGACCGGGGCATCGACCGCGTCGTCGCCGCCATCGCCGACGGCGACACGTCCTCGCCGAAGGTCCTGGGCAAGCTGGGCCTGACACCGACCGGCGAGGCGGATGGCCTCCGGCTCTACGCGATCGACCTGACCGAGTTCCAGGGCTGACCCGCGAGGAACCCGACCCAGGTCGCGCCGCTCACGGTGAGGTGGGGGCGGTGGGGGTTCTTCGAGTCGCGGATGTGGGTGGTGCCGGGGGTGTGGGCGATCTCGACGCAGTCCCCTTCGCTGCCGTTGCTGCTGTAGCTGCTCTTCCGCCAGTGCAGTTCGGCGCCATCTCCGGCGGAGACCTTGCGGTTCATGTTTCTCCCAGCAGTTGCTCGGTGAAGGCCCGCGACTCTCTCGGGGTGAGGGCCTGGGCCCGGATCATGCCATAGCGCAGTTCGAGGACCCGGAGCTGTTTCGGGTCGTCGATCGGTCGCCCCGCAGCGACGCCCGGCGAGCGCCCCACAGCAGTACCGTCCCCGAACCTCAGCATCGTGATGCTTCCGTCCACCCCGGCGTGCTCTTCCCTGTCGATCGGCATGACCTGAAGCGACACGTTGCGCAACTGCCCGATTTCCAGCAGGCGTTCGAGCTGGCCGCGCAACACCATTCTGCCTCCGAGCGGGCGCCGCAGCGTGACTTCCTCCAGTACGAAACTGAACGCGGGAGCAGGTTCCCGCGCGAACACCGACTGCCGTGCCAGCCGCGCCGCCGTCACGCGATCCACTTCGCCCGGCGTGTACGCGGGCTGCCGCATCTCGAACAGTGCGCGCATGTACCCCTCGGTCTGCAACAGACCGTGGATGTCATGAGCGCCGTACCACTGGACGTCGATGGCCCTGGCCTCCATCCGTGCCAGATCCCGCACCTTCTTCGGGTACCGGACCTCCGCCACATCAGACTTCATCGCCTTGATGAGCCCGCCTGCCTCCAGTGCTTCGTCCGCCTTGTCGAGGAACTCCGGTCGAGGAATCCGCTTTCCCGCCTCGACCTTGTAGATCAGGCCCTCCCCGTAGCCCATTGCCTCCCCGAGCTCCGGCACGCGCAGGCCCATGGCCTCCCGCCGGGCCTTCAACTGCCGCCCCACCATGGAAATTACGGCCGCACCCTGTTCGTCGTCGGGGTCGACCTCCCAGCCGTCACCCTCCGTCGCCTCGGTCATCCGCGCGCACCTCCAGCCCGTCCCGCTCCCCGGCCACGTACCGTCAACGTCCGTACCCCCATGGCACTCTGGACAGCCTGTACAGCTCTGGACAAACGCTGGACAGTCGCCGTACGTGACGGGCATGTCGCTGGTGAGCGTACGAGGGCCCGGCCACGCTGAGTGACGTGAACCCAGAAATCGTCGAACTCCCGCGCACCGGCCGCCACTTCAATGTGCAGCTGTCACCCACGCCCCGCGGAGCCCGCCTCGCCCGCCTCCTCGCTGTCGAGCAGCTCCGTACCTGGGGCCTGCCCCTCGACCCCGACGCGGCAGCGCACGTCGTCGCCGAACTCGCCGCGAACGCGGTCACGCACGGCCGGCTGCCCGGCCGCGACTTCCGGCTCAGCCTCTACGTCACCGGGGGAGCCCTGCGGATCGAGGTGGCCGACGCGCGGGGCGACCGCGTGCCCGAGGCCCGACTTCCGCCGCCCACGGCCGAGTCAGGGCGCGGGCTCGTGCTCGTAGCGGCACTCACCGACCGCTGGGGCGTCACGGACGGGCCCGCTCCCCGTAAGACCGTGTGGGCCGAACTCGACCTCGTGCGGCGACCGCGACCGGCGCCCGGAAACCCGTACGCCGGTGACGTGGACGACAACCTCAAAGGAACGGTCGAGGGGGAAAGAAACCAGGCCAAGCCCCACCCCACCTCCCGCCGCCACACGGACGGGTGAAGGGTGCCAACTCAGCTTGCGCACGGGCCCTTTGCGCCCTCTACGCTCACGACCGGCAGCAACAGCGCCACGTCCACCACAACCACAGACATGCGACGGCCCCCGCCGGGACGGCAATCCCGATGCGAGGGCCTGACCACCGAGGAAGCAGACCCTTCCTGATGGATACCCAGCACCCTAGCGCGGCCTCACACGCCCCGGGCGGCATCGTCCACGACAATGCCCGCCATCACACCCGTTTCACGGTCATCGGCAACCACCTCGCCCAGCACCGTGACCTCTCGGGCCTCGCGATCGGCCTCGCCGTCCACATCCAGTCGCTCCCGGCCGGGGCCCGCGCCGACGTCCGCACGCTCGCCGCGCGTTTCCCGGAGGGCACCACCCGGATCGCGGCCGCCCTGCGCGAACTGGAGACCCACGGCTACCTGCGGCGCGAGCGGCACCGCACCCCCGACGGGCGGGTCCGTACCCGTACGGTCTCCTGCAATCGGCCGGGCGCGACACCCGAGGCCCCGGCGAGGCACCGACCGCCCCCGCCGAAGAAGAAGCCCCGGCCCCTCACGGTCCCCCACCCGGAACACACCCCGGGCCCCGCTCTCCTCAAGGCGGCCACCGAAGTCCTCGCCGGCCTGCACCGCGCCGACGCCCGCCTCACCCTCTCCACCCGCGACGCCGAACGCCTCGCACCCGGCGTGGCCGCCTGGCTGGAACGGGACCTGACCCCGTCGGCCGTCCGCCGCGCCCTGGTCCGTGACCTGCCGCAGGACCGCCCCGTCCACCGTCCGGCGGCGTTCATCGCGCACCGCCTGACAGCCCAACTCCCGCCCAGAACACCCGCGTTCGGCGCAGCCGCCGCACCCCCACCCGTCCGGCATCCCCTCCACAACTGCGACGTCTGCGACCACGCCTACCGGGGCCCGGAACCGGGTTGCTGCCCGGGCTGCCGTCCCGCGCCACGATGACCGCTCTCACCGCTGACCGCCGGGCGGAGCGGTCACGCGATCTCTCCTCTCCGGTGCTGCTCCGCGGAGCCGGGTGGGAAAGGGAAGCCCCGGAGCGCGGGTGATCAGTGTGGTGCCGGGGTCTGCGGAGGTAAAGATGTGCGCCCCGGGCCCGTCCGGGAGGCCCTTACCTGTGACGTAATCGACCGGCCCCGGCCCGCCCGGCACTCTGAGGTCACCGGAACCCGGGCGGCGCACTCCGCTCGGGCTCCGGCTCCCACGACCTGCCGAGACACCCTTCAGGAGGGCTGGAGCCATGACCGGAACCGACATCCACGAGAACGCCGTCGCCCGCTACTTCGAGGCATGGAACGCGCGCACCCCCGAGGAGCGGACCAAGGCCGTCGCCGCCGCCTGGACCGAGGACGGCACGTACACCGACCCGCTCGCCGACGTCGCCGGGCACGACGGGATCGCGGCCGTCATCGGCGCCGCGCACGAGCAGTTCCCCGGCTTCTCCTTCCGGCCGCTCGGCGCGGTCGACGGGCATCACGGGATCGCCCGGTTCGGCTGGGAGCTGGTGTCGGAGGCGGACGGGACGGCGCCCGTCGCCGGGTCCGACGTGATCGAGCTGGCCGACGACGGGCGGATCCGGGCCGTGCACGGCTTCCTCGACCGGGTGCCCGCCGGAGCCTGACACCAAGGGTGTTACCGCCGGGTACAGATGTCCGGTATTCGCCGTATCTGGCTTCATGTGGGGAAGTAACGGATGCGGTTTCGTTGCGGTGTTGCTTCACCTCTTGACGCTGCTTGGGAGGCCGAGTTGGCTTCGAGCCACCTCGGCCGCACCGTCGCGGCCACGTCAGGGAGGTATCCGTAATGAACACGCGAATGCGATGCGCGGCGTGGGCCGGCGCCGCATCCGTCATGGTGGTCTCGCTCACGGCCTGTGGTGGTCTGCTGCCCGGCGGGGACAGCGACAGCAGCGCGCCGGTGCGCAAGGGCAACGATGTCAAGATCGGTCTGCTCCTGCCGGAGAAGGAGACCGCACGCTACGAGAAGTTCGACTACCCCATCATCAAGAGACAGGTGGAGAAACTCACCAGCGGTCAGGGGCAGGTGGTCTACGCCAACGCCGGGGAGGACGCCGACCTGCAGAACCGGCAGGTGGCGGAGATGATCGCCAAGAAGGTGGACACGCTGATCGTCGACGCCGTCGACGCGAAGGTGATCGCCTCCTCGGTGCAGAAGGCCAAGGACGCGGGCATCCACGTCATCGCCTACGACCGGCTCGCCCAGGGCCCGGTGGACGCGTACGTGGGCTTCGACAACGGGCTCGTCGGCCAGACCCAGGGCAAGGAGCTCGTCCAGGCCCTCGGCGACAAGGCCACCAAGAGCAGCAAGATCGTCATGATCAACGGCTCGCCGACCGACCCGAACGCGGCCGACTTCAAGGAGAGCGCCCGCGCGGAGCTGACGGAGGCGGTGACCGTCGCCAAGTCGTACGACACGGTCGCCTGGAAGCCCCAGAACGCCGAGGCCAACATGGCGCGGGCCATCGCGGACATCGGCGCCGCCAACATCGCGGGCGTGTACTCGGCGAACGACGGCATGGCCGGCGGGGTGGTCGAGGCGCTGAAGAAGGCCGGGCTCACGAAGATGCCGCCGATCACCGGCCAGGACGCCGAACTCGCCGCCGTGCAGCGCATTCTGACCGGCGAGCAGTACATGAGCGTCTACAAGCCCTACCCGGAGGAGGCCGCGACGGCCGCCGAGATGGCGGTGCGGGTCGCGCAGGGCCGCAACATCGAGTTCGAGGCCCTCGCGATGGACACCGTCGACAGCCCGACGAACAAGCAGATCCGCACGGCGAGCATCAGCGTCGTCGCGCTCAAGCGCGACAACATCAAGCAGACCGTGCTGAAGGACAAGATCTTCAAGCTGTCGCAGATCTGCACGCCGAAGTACGAGGCGGCGTGCGCGGATGCCGGTCTGAAGTAGGAGCAGAACAAGGAGCAGCGGAGCGGGGCGGTGCCGCGCCGCCGGTGTGCCGCTCGATGACGTCCCGTGCGCGGGACGGAGGTCGAGGCCGGCCGAGCGGCGCCGCTCCGGTGCGCGTAGGAGGCCCTGCGTGTGCAGTCGCACATTGTTGAGGCGCGGTGTGAAGCGGTCGTCCGGGTGGGCACCGGGACGCGGGGAGCCGGGTCGGCGGGTGTGACGACTGGCTGAGAACATGCCTCTTCGCGCGCGGCGGCCAGGGGTGCGGGCCGCGGTCAGTGATCTCCCACGTGGAGCCCGGACTGGCCTATGAGAAAGCCGAGTTGGGCGCGGCTCGCGCTGCCGAGGGTGGCGGCGAGCTTGGCGATGTGGACGCGGACGGTGCGGATGTTCATGCCGAGGCGCTCGGCGATGACGGCATCGGTGTGGCCCTCGATGAGCAGCTTCGCGATGGTGCGCTGGCGGGCCGAGACCCCGTTCGACGTCGGCTCCTCGTCGGCCGCCTGCGGGAACATCGGCGTGCCCAGCCGCCACAGCCGCTCGAACGTGGTGGCCAGATAGGCGATCAGTGCCGGGTGCCGGATCTCCAGGGCGACGGTGCGGTCCGGGTTGGCCGGGATGAAGGCCACGGTGCGGTCCAGCATGACGAGGCGCTCGGTGACCTCGTCGAGGGTGCGGACCTGGACGTCGCCGTGCAACTGCTCGTAGTGCGCGATGATCGACGGGTAGTGGCGGGACGGGTGCTGGTACAGGGTCCGCATGCTGCAGCCGCGGGCCAGCAGCTCCTGTTCCCGGGGGAGCGCGGAGGCGAGCAGCTCGGGCGGTCTCTGCCCGCCGGGCTGGATGGTCAGCAGTTCCTTGGAGGAGACGGCCATGGCCGCCCCGATCGCGTCGTTGATCCGCTGGAACCCGAGCAGCACCTCGATCATCGGGGTGCTCGGGATCGAGGCACGCTGCGCGGCGAGGTCGATCAGCGGGGCGAACGTCTCCGCCAGCAGGGCTTCCTTGCGGCGCTGTTGCGCGATGCCGTCCTCGACGGCCTTCAGCAGGTCGGGCAGGACGACCGCCGGCGGCACCGGGCGCAGCCACTGCGGGTCGTCGGTGTCCCGGCGCAGCAGCCCGAACGACTCGAGGCAGGGGACCGGTTCGGCCTCCTCGCGATGTACACGCCCCTCGCGCAGGGTCCTGGCGTACAGACTCGATCCGGCCTCGCAGAGCTCTTCGGGTCCGTGCTGGTGGGCGTCTGGGATCACGTGTGGACTCTCTTCGACCGACTGTGGGGGTTCCTGGCAGGCGCGTCAGTTCTCCCGTTCGAGAATTCCTGACCTGGCTATCAGATAGCCGAGCTGAGCGCGGCTCCCGCTGCCGAGGGCGGCGGCCAGTTTGGCGATATGCGCTCGACACGTACGGACGTTCATGCCCAGGCGGCGCGCGATCGCCTCGTCGACGTGGCCCTCGATGAGGAGCTTTGCGATGGAACGCTGGACGCCGGTGATGCCGTCGGTCGGCGGGGCGTAGGGGGTCTCGTCGAGCAGCGGCACCGCCCTTTGCCAGAGCTGCTCGAAGACGTTCGCCAGGTACTCGACGAGGCCGGCGTGGCGCAACTCCAGTGCGGCGTGGCGGTCTTCGCGGGCGGGAATGAACGCCACGGAGCGATCGATGATGATCAGCCGCTCGATGAGTTCCTCCAGCGTGCGTATCTCGACGTTGCCCTGGGCCAGCGCCTCCGCGTAGGCGAGCGTGCCGTGGCTGTGCCGCGCGGTGTGCTGGTAGAGCGTGCGCATGGTGATGCCGCGGTCGGTTATCTCCTTCCCCATCTGCAGCGCTTTGGTGAGAGTGTGCTCGTCACGGCCGCCGCCGGGCTGCACCGTGAGCATCTCGGACGCGCAGTCCGCGAGAGCGGTTTCTATGGCGTTGTTGATCCGCTCTTTGCCCTCCAGGACCGTGATGGTGTGCATGGTGGGTTGCGCCTGCGCACTGATGGCCAAGAATGGCTCGAAGGTGTCGGTGAGTTCGACCGCGAGGATCCTCCGTTCCTGGATCTCGCGTTCGAGCGGGTGAAGACGCTGTGAGAGTGCGGCGGAGGGCGCCACCGGGCGGAGCCAGGCGGGATCTTCTGGATCAGGATGCAGGAGCGCGAGGTCCAGGAGGCAGGGGGCCGAGGTCACTTCGGTGCGCGCGATGCGTCCTGAGCGCAGAGCGGCGGCGTACAACTGCTTGCCTGCGTCGCACAGCTCGGTCGTGGCGTGTGGATGTGCCCGGTTTGAGCTTATTGATGGCATTGCTCCACCCCCCAGGGTCCTGAACGTGCAGGAACATGATGCATCGACCCTGTGGTGTTTGCGTGGCCGAATGAGCCATCGTCATGGAGAGCCGGGGGAGAGAAGCCATGGAAGTGAGGACAAAACCCACTATGCGTAAGGGAATACTTGGCGTAGCACTTGCTGGCGCCTTCTCCGCCGGGTTGGTCTTCGGTGCGGTCGGTCCGGCGGATGCGATCTGGAACTCCGCGCCGACGGTTCAGGCGGCGCCCGGCGATGCGATCTGGAACTCGGCGCCGGCGGCCGCGGTGGCCCAGAAGGACCCGGTCTGGAACGCGAAGCCCGCGGACGCGATCTGGAACTCCGCGCCGGCGGCCTCGGCGGCGCAGCAGGACCCGGTCTGGGACTTCGCCCCTGTGGTGCAGAAGGACCCGGTCTGGAACGCGAAGCCCGCGGACGCGATCTGGAACTCCGCACCGCTGAACTCGGCGGCGCAGCAGGACCCCGTCTGGAACTCCGCACCGACGGACGCCGCCGCATGATCACTCCGCCCGACGACAGGACCCTGCGCCGCGAGATGGCGATCGCCTACCGGTCCGGCTGGCACACGATCGACCTCGTGACGGCGATTCCGAACCCGGGTGACTCCCTCATGGTCACCCTCTTCGGAGAGCCGATCATCGTGGTGCGGGACGACGAGGACGACGTCAAGGCGTACCGGTGTCTGCGTCGCCCCCGCGGCGCACCGCAGCCGGTGCGGACCGTCGTCCGGTACGGAATGATCTTCGTCAACCTCGACCAGCGTGATCACCAGCTGGTCGGGGACGCGGGGCCCGGGGCCTCGCACACCGGCTCTACCTCTGCCACCCCCCGCAGTGCCTGACGCGATTCCCCCGTCGTAACAGATCGCGCAGGTGCTTCCCCCCGCAGCGGCGTCACCGTGGACCTGAACACGGTGGCGCCGCTGCAGTTTTGTGCGCGGTTCGCGCCGCCGGGCCGGAGCCTCGCGCAGGGCTCTCAGTCGTCGAAGACGGCGTTGCCCGTGCCCCGGTCCACCGCGATCTCGATGACGACGCGCTCCGGGTTCGGGCGCGGGGCGCGGCTGTAGCGCTCGGCGTACCGGCGCTCGGCGTCCGCGACCGAGTCCGGGTCCGTGCGGACGGTCGCCGTGCCCTCCAGGGTCGCCCAGCGCCGGCCGTCGACCTGGCAGACCGCGACCCGCGCCGGTTCCCGCCCCGCCAGGACGTGGGCGACCTTCCGCGTGGTCCCGCTCGTGATGACGCGGGCCACCCGCTGCTCCGCGTCGTAGGTCACGCCGACCGGGACGACGTGCGGCGTGCCGTCCGGGCGCAGGGTCGTCAGCGTGCACAGATGCCGCTCCCGCCAGAAGCTGAGGAAGGCGGTGCCGGGGGCGTCCAGGTCGATCTTTTTGGCCATGACCGGGAATCTATCCTCCCTACCTTGAGTGGAATAGACTCAACTTTGTGTACGTTGGACAGGTCAGATCTGACCGTGGCGTGACGCAGAAGGAGACAGGTACGTGGACGCCGAGCTGACGAACCGGAGCCGTGACGCGATCAACGCGGCCAGCAGTCGGGCCGTGTCCGGGGGGCACCCGGATCTGACCCCGGCGCATCTCCTGCTCGCCCTGCTGGAGGGGCAGGACAACGAGAACATCACCGACCTGCTGGCCGCCGTCGACGCCGACCAGGCGCAGGTGCGGGCCGGGGCCGAGCGGGTGCTCGCCGGGCTGCCGAGCGTGACCGGGTCGACCGTCGCGCCGCCGCAGCCCAGCCGCGAGATGCTCGCCGTCCTCGCCGACGCCGGCGCCCGCGCCAAGGACCTGGGCGACGACTACCTCTCCACCGAGCACCTGCTGATCGGCATCGCCGCCAAGGGCGGAGCGGCCGGCGAGGTGCTGACCGCGAACGGGGCCGGTGCGAAGAAGCTGGCCGAGGCATTCACCAAGAGCAGGGGAGGGCGCCGGGTGACCACACCCGACCCCGAGGGTTCGTACAAGGCCCTGGAGAAGTTCGGTACCGATTTCACCGCCGCCGCCCGCGAGGGCCGGCTCGACCCCGTCATCGGACGCGATCAGGAGATCCGCCGGGTCGTGCAGGTGCTGTCGCGGCGCACGAAGAACAACCCCGTGCTCATCGGTGAGCCCGGCGTCGGCAAGACCGCCGTCGTCGAGGGCCTCGCCCAGCGCATCGTGAAGGGCGACGTGCCGGAGTCCCTGAAGGACAAGCGGCTCGTCTCGCTCGACCTCGGCGCCATGGTCGCGGGCGCGAAGTACCGCGGCGAGTTCGAGGAGCGGCTCAAGACCGTCCTCTCCGAGATCAAGGAGAGCGACGGGCAGGTCATCACGTTCATCGACGAGCTGCACACCGTCGTCGGCGCGGGCGCCGGCGGCGACTCCGCCATGGACGCGGGGAACATGCTCAAGCCCATGCTCGCCCGCGGTGAGCTGCGCATGGTCGGCGCGACGACCCTCGACGAGTACCGCGAGCGCATCGAGAAGGACCCCGCTCTGGAGCGCCGCTTCCAGCAGGTGCTGGTCGCCGAGCCGAGCGTCGAGGACTCCATCGCCATCCTGCGCGGCCTCAAGGGACGCTACGAGGCCCACCACAAGGTCCAGATCGCCGACAGCGCGCTCGTCGCCGCCGCCACCCTCTCCGACCGGTACATCACCTCCCGCTTCCTCCCCGACAAGGCCATCGACCTCGTCGACGAGGCCGCGTCCCGGCTGCGCATGGAGATCGACTCGTCCCCCGTCGAGATCGACGAACTCCAGCGCGCCGTCGACCGGTTGAAGATGGAGGAGCTGGCCATCGGCAAGGAGACCGACCCGGCCAGCCGGCAGCGCCTGGAGAAGCTGCGCCGCGACCTCGCCGACAAGGAGGAGGAGCTGCGCGGTCTCACCGCCCGCTGGGAGAAGGAGAAGCAGTCCCTCAACCGCGTCGGTGAACTGAAGGAGAAGCTCGACGAGCTGCGCGGGCAGGCCGAGCGCGCCCAGCGCGACGGCGACTTCGACACCGCCAGCAAGCTGCTCTACGGCGAGATCCCCACCCTGGAGCGGGACTTGGAGGAAGCCTCCGCCGCCGAGGAGGAGGTCGCCAGGGACACCATGGTGAAGGAGGAGGTCGGGCCCGACGACATCGCCGACGTCGTCGCGTCGTGGACCGGCATCCCCGCCGGGCGCCTCCTGGAGGGCGAGACGCAGAAGCTGCTGCGCATGGAGGACGAGCTCGGCAAGCGCCTCATCGGACAGAGCGAGGCCGTGCGCGCCGTGTCGGACGCCGTCCGGCGCACCCGCGCCGGGATCGCCGACCCCGACCGGCCGACCGGATCGTTCCTCTTCCTCGGCCCGACCGGCGTCGGCAAGACCGAGCTCGCCAAGGCCCTCGCCGACTTCCTCTTCGACGACGAGCGGGCCATGATCCGCATCGACATGAGCGAGTACGGCGAGAAGCACAGCGTCGCGCGGCTCGTCGGCGCCCCGCCCGGCTACGTCGGGTACGAGGAGGGCGGCCAGCTCACCGAGGCGGTGCGCCGCAGGCCGTACTCGGTCGTGCTGCTCGACGAGGTCGAGAAGGCGCACCCGGAGGTCTTCGACGTCCTGCTCCAGGTGCTCGACGACGGACGGCTCACCGACGGCCAGGGCCGCACGGTCGACTTCCGCAACACCATCCTGATCCTGACCTCGAACCTGGGCTCGCAGTTCCTCGTCGACCCGCTCACCGGCGAGGACGAGAAGCGGCAGCAGGTGCTCGACGTCGTACGGGCCTCGTTCAAGCCGGAGTTCCTCAACCGCCTCGACGACCTGGTGGTCTTCTCCGCCCTGGACAAGGACGAGCTGCGGCGCATCGCGGGCCTGCAGATCGACCGGCTGGCCAAGCGCCTCGCCGAGCGGCGCCTCACGCTCGACGTCAGCGACGCCGCCCTCACCTGGCTCGCCGAGGAGGGCAACGATCCGGCCTACGGAGCGCGCCCGCTGCGCCGCCTGGTGCAGACGGCCATCGGCGACCGGCTCGCCAGGGAGATCCTGTCGGGCGAGGTCAAGGACGGGGACACGGTCCGCGTCGACGCCTTCGGCGACGGCCTCCTGGTCGGCCCCGCCACCGGCAAGACGCTGTAGCGACCGTCCGCAGTCGGCGAACGGCCAAAACCCGGCGGACAGGCCTTCCGGGCTTGCCCCCCGGGGGGCCCCGTGGGAGAGGATGGGCCCCAGCCATACGAAGGGACCAAGCACGTGAGCATCGACCCGTCCTCGATTCCGAACTTCGGGGGACAGCCCGAACCGCAGCAGGGGGCGGGACCGGCAGGCCCCGTCATCCCCGACCAGGATCTCGTCAAGCAGCTCCTGGAGCAGATGGAGCTCAAGTACGTCCTCGACGACGAGGGCGACCTCGCCGCGCCGTGGGAAGAGTTCCGTACGTACTTCATGTTCCGCGGCGAGGGCGACCAGCAGGTCTTCTCGGTGCGGACGTTCTACGACCGGCCGCACACGATCGAGGTGAAGCCGCAGCTCCTGGAGTCCATCGACGACTGGAACCGGCGCACCCTGTGGCCCAAGGTCTACAGCCACACCCACGACGACGGCACGGTCCGCCTCATCGGCGAGGCCCAGATGCTGATCGGCACCGGTGTCTCCCTGGAGCACTTCGTGTCGTCGACCGTCAGCTGGGTGCGCGCCGCGATCGAGTTCGACCGCTGGCTCGTGGAGCAGCTCGGCCTGGAGTCCGAGGTCGACTCCGCCGAGAAGCCGCAGGACGACGGCGAGGAGTGACCTTCCGGTCGACCCCCTCCAGCTACAGGGGCGTGTGGGCGTAGACGATCAGATACGTCCCGTACGTCACCGAGAGCCCGGCCAGTACGCCCACCACCAGGAGGGCGTGCGCAGGCCGGGCTCTCGCCGTTCTGGCCAGGGCACAGGCCAGCGGCAGCAGCAGCGGGAACGCGGGCAGCAGGAAGCGCGGCTTGGACTCGAAGAAGCCGGAGCCGCCGACGGCGACGAGGAGCAGGACGCCGCTGTACACGAGCAGCGGCAGCGGGGCGCGGTCCAGGAGCAGCAGGGCGAACAGCAGCACCCCCACCGCCACGATCACCAGCGTCATCGCGAACACGAACCGGTCCCCGTCCAGCAGCATCCGCTTCGCGAACCGGGCCGAACCGGCCCCGAAGTCGAACGTCGAGCCCCAGCCGCGCTGCACCGCGAAGTACCCGCCGAGCGGATCGCCCTTCCGGAGCCCGACCCACAGCACGTACGCGGCCCAGCCGGCCGGCGCGAGCAGCGCGCCCGTCCACAGCCTGTGGGGAACCCGGCCGCGCCGCCGCACCATCTCGTACCCGGCGGTGACCAGGACCGCCGCGGCGACCGCGGAACCGTTCGGCCGGGACAGGCCGGCGAGCGCGGCCAGCGAACCCGCCCACAGCCAGCGCCCGCGCAGCACCGCGTACAGCGACCACGCGGCCAGCGCCGTGAGGACCGGCTCGGTGTAGGCCATGGACAGCACGACCGAGTGCGGCAGCAGGCCCCACAGGACGACGAGCAGGGTGGCCACCGTGCGGCCGTGCAGGAGGGTGCCGATCCGGTAGACGCCGAGGGCGGCGGCGAGCGTCGCGGCCCACGCGATCAGCAGGGCGCAGGTCCCGGCGCCGAGCGGGAGCGCCCCGTGCAGGGCCCGGATCAGCGCCGGGTACAGCGGGAAGAACGCCAGGTCGCTGTGGACGACGCCGGGCTCGAAGTACAGGGTGCGGACGCCGTAGCCGTGCGCGGCGATGCCGAGGTACCACTCGGAGTCCCAGGACCGGCCGAGCAGGGTGAGGGGCCGCTGGTCGCTCAGCCGGGCCGCGGCGGCGACGGCGAGCATGCCGGTGAGCCGGGCGGCGGCGAACAGGCCGAGGGCGCGGGCCGCGCCGGACGGGCGCAGGCGCGGCAGGGCCCGGGATCCGGCGGTGGCTGAGGGGGTGTCAAGAACGGCGGTGCTCTGCTCGGTCACATCCGAACCCTGCGATGCCCGTGCCGCGCCCGCGATTCGGGCGCGGCCAGACGGGGGCGGCCGCGGGGCCTCAGAGCTGCTTGAGCCGTCCGACGGCGTCCGCCAGTACGTCGTCCCGCTTGCAGAACGCGAACCGGACGAACGGGGCGCCGGCCTCCCGGTCGTCGTAGAACACCGCGTTCGGGATCGCGACGACGCCGCACCGCTCGGGCAGCGCCCGGCAGAACGCGAAGCCGTCGTCGAAGCCCAGCGGCCGGATGTCGGTCGTGACGAAGTACGTGCCCTGCGGCCGGAAGACGCCGAACCCGGCGTCCGCCAGGCCCGCCGCGAGCAGATCCCGCTTGGCCGTCATACCGGCCCGGAAGTCCGCGAAGTAGGAGTCGGGCAGGGCGAGGGCCTCGGCGACCGCGTACTGGAACGGGCCGGACGAGACATAGGTGAGGAACTGCTTCGCCGAGCGCACCGCCGTGACCAGCTCCGGTGCCGCCGTCACCCAGCCGACCTTCCAGCCGGTGAACGAGAACGTCTTGCCCGCGGAGCCGATCGTCACCGTCCGCTCGCGCATCCCGGGCAGCGTCGCGAGCGGCACGTGCTCGGCGTCGTCGAAGGTCAGGTGCTCGTAGACCTCGTCGGTGACGACGAGCAGATCCCGCTCGACGGCCAGCTCGGCGACGGCGGCCAGCTCGGCGCGGGTCAGCACGGTGCCGGTCGGGTTGTGCGGGGTGTTGATCAGCAGCAGCCGGGTGCGGGGCGTGATCGCGGCGCGCAGCTCGTCCAGGTCGAGGCGGAACGAGCCGTCGTGCGGCCGCAGCGTCACGGGGACGCGGGTGCCGCCCGCCAGCGCGATCGAGGCCGCGTACGAGTCGTAGTACGGCTCGAACGCGACGACCTCGTCACCGGGCTCGACCAGCGCGAGCAGCGAGGCGGCGATGGCCTCGGTCGCGCCCGCCGTCACCAGGACCTCACGGTCGGGGTCGAGCGCGATGCCGTAGCGGCGCTCCTGGTGCGCGGCGATCGCGGTGCGCAGTTCGGGGACGCCCGGGCCCGGCGGGTACTGGTTGCCGCGCCCGTCGCGCAGCGCCCGCACCGCCGCCTCGCGCACCTGCTCGGGGCCGTCGGTGTCGGGGAAGCCCTGGCCGAGGTTGATGGCGCCGGTCGAGACGGCCAGCGCGGACATCTCCGCGAAGATCGTCGTCCCGAACTCGGCGAGCCGGCGGTTGAGGAGCGGGCGCGGGCTGGCAGGCGTGGCGGTCATGGCCGCCATCCTGCGCCGAACCCCTGGAGTTCCTCAACTTGCCGAGGGAGGCGCCGCTCGCTCATGAGTCCGGCTCGTGAAGCACTCCTCCGATGCCCTGCCGGGGTATAGCGTGGAGGTGAACCGTGAGGGCATGCGGACCGGGCGGATCCGGTTGAAGTGGCGCCCTTGGACGGGCAGACCCGGGACAAGAGGCGAATACGCGTAATCCCTGTCAGCGGGCACGTCATGGCTCTTCTACGGAGCCGCCTCTCTCTCGCTGCCGGACGGGTCGTGCCCGGTCCCTGTCGCTGTCGCTGTCGCTGTCGCGGAAGCGGGAGACCGCTGATCGGCAGGAACGCCATGCCTACCAACGACCTCAACCTGTACGTCGCCCGGGCTGTTCTCGACCTCGCTCACCGTCCCGAAGGCTTCGATCCGCTCGAATTGCTGCACGATCTGACCGCGCAGGCGGTCGCTCTGCTGCCGGTGCGCTGCGCCGGAATCACGGTCCGGAACGAGCAGGGCCAGGTCGTCTACGTCACTGCCTCCGACATGACGTGCGCCGGCCTGGAGGAGGACCAGATCGAGCTGGACGAAGGGCCGTGCCTGGACAGTGTCAGGACCGAGCAGTCCCTGCCGCTGACCCTGCTGACCAGCCCGTGGGCCGCGGAACGCTGGCCCCGGTTCACTTTCCGCGCCCGCCGCGTGGGTATCAGGGCCGTCGCCGCGGTGAGGCTGCCTCTGCCGCACATGACCTTCGGAGCACTCAACCTGATGATGGCGGGACCGCCTTACGTCACCAGCCGGGACCTCGAACTGGCCGACGTCCTGGCGAAGGCCGCTGCTGTGGCCCTGACGCACCAGCGGCTGCTGGCCGGCCGGGACGAGGTCGTCGCCCAGTTGCAGACCGCGCTGGACAGCCGCTTGGTGATCGAGCAGGCCAAGGGGGTGCTTTCGGCCACCCTGAACGTCAGCGTGGACGAGGCGTTCACCCGGCTGCGGGCCCACGCCCGCGCCCGGGGGCAGAAGCTCACCGTGCTGTCGACCCGGATCGCCCTGGGCGACATTCCCCATGACCTCGTCCCGGCCCCGTGAGCCCGGTCCCACGCCGGGCACGCTGGTTTCCTTCCTGCTGCGTGCGGTCCGGAAGGGAACACGTGATGTCTCGTGATGAGTCGGCAGACCTCGTCTCACGACTGCGTCGGGCCGCGCGCGACAGCCAGAACCTGTCCGCAGTGCCTGCGGCCACCGCTGCCCGCCTGCTGCACCTGGATGCCCTGACCTTGAGCTTCATCTCTTCCGGCGGCCAGTTGGAACTGCTCTGGGCCGATCCCGCCGACCCCATGGGGCCCGTTCTCGAAGACCTCCAGTACACCCTCGGCGAAGGCCCCACCCTGGATGCCGTTCGCACCCGCCGCACCGTCACCGAAGTCGACCTGTCCGCCACCGCCCGCTGGCCCCTCTTCACGCCCGCCGCCTGCCGCACCCCGGCACGCGCCGTCATCGCCACCCCGCTGCTCCTGGGTGTCATCGCCGCGGGCGCGCTGACCGGCTACCAGACCACCCCGGGCCCCTTCCCAACGGAACAGCAACGCAACATGGCCCGCTTCGCCCAAGTGGCCCTGGACCTCCTGCTGAGCACCCCGCCCGCAGCCATGACCACCGAAACCGGCCTGCAGGCCAACGGCCTTGAGCTGCACCGCGTCGAGCTCCACCAAGCCGCCGGCGTCCTCACCGTCCACCTGGGGCTGCCCATCGAGGACGCTCTGCTCCGCCTCCGAGGACACGCCTACCGGCACGGCCGGCCCGTGCTCGACGTGGCGCGCGACATCCTCGCGGGCCGCATCGAGCTCGAACCGGACCGCCCTTAGACGGCCCGCTCGGCCACCATGGCCCCTGGTTCCGCCTCCGCGGCAGGCCAGGGGCTTTCGCGTACCCGGAAACCTCTGGAGTTCCTCAACTCTGCTTTGACCGCGTACGGGCACGGGCATCCCCCTCACACGCCCCGCTCGGGGCGCCCCTCGGGGGATTCGGGGGAACGAGAAAGGAGGACCGGTGATGGAAGCAGTCGTCATCGTGGTCTTCGTGGCAGTGGTCGTCGCCATCGTCGTCGGAACGGCCCGGGCGGGCGGCAGCGGCCGCTCGTCGCGTACATCTCTCAAGAAGCGTTCCAGCGGTTCGCGCAGCAGCGGCAGCTGGTGGGCCGGCGGCGGCGGGGCCGTCGGCGGTTCCTCGTGTTCTTCCGGTTCGTCCGGCCATCACGGCGGGCACCACTCGTCGTGCGGCGGCGGATCCTCGTGCGGCGGCGGCAGCTCCTGCGGCGGCGGCTCGTCGTGCGGCGGCGGGGGAGGGTGCGGCGGCGGCAGCTGACGCCGGACCCGGGGCGTGCGGCCCGCGCGGAGACGACTGACACGGGGCAGTCGGTCCGCGTGGGCCGCACGCACGTTCCCCTTGACACCCGGCCGGTGGTGCATCGGTCACGAAAGATGACCGCGACAGTTGAACAGTTGAGCTGTGCAGCCCTCGGGGGGATGGAAACCCTCCGAAGTTGGGTAAAAACGCTGTGACGCCGCCACCGCTCATGATTCCCTCTTAACCGTCAACTCAGCCCTCGTACTACGTTCTCAACGCGTTCTCGTGGGCACGAGCCGGTCCCTATGACGTAGCCGGCCCCATCTCCCCCTGCGTGCCAGCGGAGCCGACCCATGCTCACGACCCTGAACACCGCCTACACCGACACGAGTGCGGCCGATCTGGCCTGGGCCCTGGGCCGCGAGCCGCTTCCCGCGCTCGCCTCCCTCGACCTCGAACTTGCCGGTGCGAAGCTTCAGTTGAGGCTCCTCGGCGCCTCCCACCAGGTACTTCTCGAGGAGGAGCAGGGCAGCTGTTCCGAGACCGTCGCCTGTATCCCCGGCAGCAGCACCCCGCTGCCGCTCGGCGTCGCCAAGCGGGTCGGCGACTGGGAGTACGAATTCGCCGCCCGAGTCGAACATTTGACGGCTGGTCAGTTCGCCGGACGGGCCCAGGAGCTGCTGGCCCTGGTCGCCGACCACCCGAACGGGCTGGCGGGCGTCTTCCCCGGCAGCCCGCACGCCTTCACGGCGATGCTCGCCCAGCGCCACGAGGGCCAGGTGCAGTGGCGCACCTGGCACGCCTATCCGCAGGACGGTCAACTCGTCGCCACCCGCAGCCGGGTGGGAGTACGGATGCCGCTCGCCGCCGCACTGTAGTTCTCACCGAGGGCGGGGCGGGGAGTATGCGTGCCACGCGCCGGTTCCACACGTGTGGGTGACCGGGTGGAGTCGGACGGTGACGTAGCGTTCCAGGCGTGATCGAACCGCACGTGCCCGCCCCGCCCGCGGGCCCCGGACTGTCCCGGTCCCGCAGCGGGCCGGGCCGGGCCCCGCTCCCCGTGAAGCCGGGCACCGGCCGGTTCCTCGTGCTGGCCTGCGTCTTCGTCTGCGCGGCCTGCGGACTCGTCTACGAGCTCGAACTGGTCGCGCTGGCCTCGTACCTGATGGGCGACTCGGTCACCCAGGCCTCCGTCGTGCTGTCCGTCATGGTCTTCGCGATGGGCCTCGGCTCGCTCGCCGCCAAGCGCCTGCGGCTGCGCGCCGCCGCCGGGTTCGGCCTGGTCGAGGCCGCGCTCGCGCTCGTCGGCGGCTGCAGCGCGATGGCGCTGTACGCCGTGTTCGCGTGGACCGGCGGCTGGGGCGGGGCCTGGAGCGACGGCCCGCGCTGGCTGCTGGTCGCCTTCTCCCTCGGGATCGGGGTGCTGATCGGCGCCGAGGTGCCCCTGCTGATGGTGCTCATCCAGCGGATCAGACGGCAGGACCCGGGCGGCGCCGTCGCCGACCTGTTCGCGGCGGACTACGTCGGCGCGCTGGTGGGCGGCCTCGCCTTCCCGTTCCTGCTGCTGCCGATGCTCGGCCAGCTCACCGGCGCCCTGCTGACCGGCGCGGTCAACGCGGTGGCCGGGGGCGCCCTCGTGCTCGGCCTGTTCCGGCGGGACCTGAGCACCCGGGGCCGCTGGCTGCTGCTCGTCGCCAACGTCACGGTGCTCGGCCTGCTCGCCGCCGCCTGGGTCCTCGTCGACGACTTCGAGCGGGCCGCGCGGCAGGCCATGTTCGGCGCGCACATCCGGGTCGCCGAGCGGACCGGGGAGCAGGAGGTCGTGCTGGCCGGGGGCGAGCACGGCCCCGTCGACCTGTACCTCGACGGGCAGCTGCGGGTCAGCGGCCGCGACGAGGCCCGCTACCACGCGGCGCTCGTCGACCCCGCGATGCGCGGCGCGCCGCACGCCCGGGTCCTCGTGCTCGGCGGCGGGGACGGGCTCGCCGTGCGCGAGGTGCTGCGCCACCCCGGGGTGCGCCGGGTGGACGTCGTCGACACCGACCCCGGGGTCGTACGCCTCGCCCGCACCGATCCGCGGCTCACCTCCCTGAACGGGCGGGCGCTGAACGATCCGCGGGTGCGCGTGACCACGGGGGACGTCTTCAGCCGGCTGCGCGCGGTGCGCCGGGCCGTCCCCTACGACGTGGTCGTCTGCGATCTGCCCGACCCCGGCCGCACGGACAGTACGAAGCTGTACTCGCAGGAGTTCTACGGGCTGGTGGGGCGGGTGCTCGGCCCTCGCGGGCGGGTCGTGGTGCACGGCGGGGCGGTGTCGGGGCGGTTCTGGACGGTCGAGTCGACGGTTCGCTCCGCGGGGTTGCGGGTGGTGGCCTATCGGGGGGCCGGGGATGCGGGGTTCGTTCTCGGCGGGTGGGAGACGCCGGCCGGGGTGTCAGGTGTGCGGGTGATCCGGCCGGGCCGGGGGTACGCCCCGTCGACGCTGGTGCATCCGCGGTACGGGAGCTAGACGCCGTGGGGGTGTCGTGTGCGTCGCCGGGTGCGGCCCGGTGGGGCTTCTCGCGCAGTTCCCCGCGCCCCTGAGGGAACGGCGCGACCAGCCCCCACCGGCCGGAACCCGCAGCGATCCGTACCCGCAACGGCGAAGAGGACCCCCGTTCCCGACGGAGTCGCTAGGCTCGGGTGGCATGGAGCATGAGGTGTTCGTTCCGGTTCCGGCGGAGTCCCTACGGGCGGTGCTCTGCGATCCCCTCCGCGTGGCCCGGGCGCTGCCCGGGTTCCAGCGTGACGCCTCCGGCGAGGGAGGCCGCCTGAAGGTACGGATCGGCGGGCACGCCATCACGTACCGCGGCACCGTCCGCGTCACGGAGGCGTCCGACGGCTCGTTCGCCGTGACCGGCGACGCCACCGAGGCCCGTGGCACGGGCGGCGTGAAGTTCGCGCTGAGCGCCCGCGTCGCCGCGTCCGGCGGCGGCTGCGCCCTGGTCTTCACCGGCACCGCCTCCGGCGACGGCCGCGTCGCCGAACTCCCGCAGGACGCCGTGGAATCGGCGGCCCACCGACTGCTGAACCGTTTCGCGGGGAACCTCGGCGCGGCGGTCCAGGAGCCCGGCTCCGAGGAACCGGACGAGGAACCGCGGGACGACACGGACACCCCCGCGGAGCAGCACGTGTCCGTCCACGAGACCGAGGTGCCGCCGTCCTCCCTGGCCCCCGGGGCCGACGCCGGCGTGATCGACGGCATCGAGGAGATGGCCGACCTCGACGGCATCGAGGTCGCGGAGAGCACCGGCGACCTCCCGGCCGAGCCCGCCGCCGCCCACGCCCGCCGCACGATGATCGGCCGCAGCGCCGAGGAGGTCGACCACGCGCCGCCGCGCGGCCGGTACGCCCCGGTGCCCGCGCCGGAGGGCGTCACCGCGAGCGCCACGCTGCGCTGGGCCGCGCCCGCCGCCGCCCTCGCGGTCGCCTCGGCGATCGTCGTCGGCCGGGCCCTGCGCAGGCGCCGGTAGCGCGGCCGGGAGGCCCGGGTCATAGGGTCGGCGTCGTGACGACAAAGGAAACGACGCTGACCGCGGGCGACGCGGAAGTGACCGTGGCGCCGGGCAACGGCTGCCGGGTGAGCAGTCTGAGGATCGCCGGCACCGAACTGCTGCGGCAGGGCGAGCGCTACGGCTGCTTCCCGATGGTGCCGTGGTGCGGGCGCATCAGGGACGGCCGCTTCCGGGACGGCACGCACGTCCACCAGATGCCGCTGAACTCCCCGCCGCACGCCATCCACGGCTTCGCCCGCGACGCCGAGTGGACCACCGCGCGCGTCAGCGACACCGAGGCCGTGTTCACGTACGACCTCGCCGAGCCCTGGCCGTACACCGGCCGGGTCACGCAGCTGGTCGCCCTCACCGAGGACTCGCTGACCCTGACCCTGGGCATCGAGACGTACGGCGACTCGTTCCCCGCGCAGGCCGGCTGGCACCCCTGGTTCAACCGGCAGCTGGGCGACTCCCAGGTGGAGATCGCCTTCGACGCCGCCTGGCAGGAGCAGCGCGGCGAGGACCATCTGCCCACCGGCAAGCGCATCGACGTACAGCCCCAGCCGTGGGACGACTGCTTCGGCATGCCCGACGGCGTCGACGTCACGCTGACCTGGCCCGGCGAGCTGGAGGTGAACGTGAAGAGCCGCGAGCAGTGGGTCGTCGTCTACGACGAGCAGGAGGCGGCGGTGTGCGTCGAACCGCAGACCGGCCCGCCGAACGGGCTGAACACCGCGCCCCGCCTGGTCACCCCGGTCGAGCCGCTGGAGGCGAGCACCACATGGACCTGGCGGCGGCCGTAAAACCGGGCCTTTAAGCTCGTAGGCATGACGACGAACGACGTGCGCGACGCGCTGCTCCAGCAGATCAAGGACAAGGCCGTGGTGCACGGCAAGGTGACGCTCTCCTCCGGTCTGGAGGCCGACTACTACGTCGACCTGCGCCGCGTCACCCTCGACGGCGAGGCCGCCCCGCTCGTCGGCCAGGTGCTGCTCGACCTGACCGCCGACCTGGACTTCGACGCGGTGGGCGGCCTGACCATGGGCGCCGACCCCGTCGCCGGCGCGATGCTGCACGCCTCCGCCGCCCGCGGCGAGCGGCTGGACGCGTTCGTCGTCCGCAAGGCCGCCAAGGCGCACGGCATGCAGCGCCGGGTCGAGGGTCCGGACATCAAGGGCCGTCGGGTGCTCGTCGTCGAGGACACGTCCACGACCGGCGGCTCCCCGCTGGAGGCCGTCCAGGCGGTGCGCGAGGCGGGCGCCGAGGTCGTCGGCGTCGCCACCATCGTGGACCGGGCCACCGGCGCCGCCGAGAAGATCACCGAGGGCGCCGGGGTCCCGTACCTCTTCGCGTTCTCGAAGGACGAGCTCGGCCTCGACTGAGGCCGGACCTCGGGCCAGGTCCTATGACCCGCCATGTCAGGCCTTCCCCGGACTGGAGCATTCGCGCAAGTCTGGAAGGATGGGGGCGACGATGATGTCACCCCATGGTGCTTGGTGAGGGTCGGACCACCGGTCGAGACACCTGAACAACCCAAACCCGCAATCGCGCGCTTCACGAGGAGTCGGCAGATGGCCATCGCAACCCCGGATCAGTACAACGAGATGCTCGACCGGGCCAAGGCGGGGAAGTTCGCCTACCCGGCCATCAACGTCTCGTCGACGCAGACCCTGAACGCCGCGCTGCAGGGCTTCGCGGAGGCCGAGTCCGACGGCATCATCCAGATCTCGACCG
Organism: Streptomyces sp. cg35; assembly: GCF_050410835.1. Lineage (NCBI taxonomy): Bacteria > Bacillati > Actinomycetota > Actinomycetes > Kitasatosporales > Streptomycetaceae > Streptomyces > Streptomyces sp. cg35. Next base: position 4,286,508 of record NZ_CP191268.1, on the reverse strand, counting down.
GTGGCGCCGAGTACCTGTCGGGCCAGGGCGTGAAGGACATGGTGCCGGGCGCCGTCGCCCTCGCCGAGTTCGCGCACGTCGTCGCCGAGCGCTACCCGAACAAGATCGCGCTGCACACCGACCACTGCCCCAAGGGCAAGCTGGACGGCTACGTGCGCCCGCTGCTCGACATCTCCGCGGCCCGCGTGGCCGAGGGCAAGAACCCGCTGTTCCAGTCGCACATGTGGGACGGCTCGGCCGAGACCCTCGCCGACAACCTGGACATCGCCCAGGAGCTGCTCGCCAAGGCCAAGGCCGCGCACATCATCCTGGAGATCGAGATCACCCCGACCGGCGGTGAGGAGGACGGCGTCTCGCACGAGATCAACGACAACCTCTACACCACGGTCGACGACGCGGTGCGCACCGTCGAGGCCCTCGGCCTGGGCGAGAAGGGCCGCTACCTGCTGGCCGCCTCGTTCGGCAACGTGCACGGCGTGTACAAGCCGGGCAACGTCGTGCTCCGCCCCGACCTGCTCGCCGAGCTGAACGCGGGCATCGCCGAGAAGTACGGCAAGCCGGCCGGCTCCAAGCCGTTCGACTTCGTCTTCCACGGCGGCTCGGGCTCCACCCTGGAGGAGATCCGCACCGCGCTGGAGAACGGCGTCGTGAAGATGAACCTCGACACCGACACCCAGTACGCCTTCACCCGCCCGATCGCGGGCCACATGTTCGAGAACTACGACGGCGTCCTGAAGGTCGACGGCGAGGTCGGCAACAAGAAGACGTACGACCCGCGCGTGTGGGGCAAGAAGGCCGAGACGGGCATGACCGCCCGCATCGTCGAGGCCTGCGAGAGCCTGCGTTCGACGGGTACGCGCATCAAGTAACCCGTATCAGCCCGTGTGCGGGCCCGGCGTTCCTTCGGGGTGCCGGGCCCGTGCCATGCCCGGAGGTATGCAGTGACGCCGACGTACGACTTCGACACCCCCGTCGACCGGCACGGCACCTGGTGCGTGCAGTGGGACGGCATCACGGACCGCTTCCCGGTGCCGGACCTGCTGCCGTTCACCATCTCCGACATGGACTTCGCGTGCGCGCCCGAGGTGCTCGGCGCCCTCGGCACCCGGCTCGCGCACGGCGTGTTCGGCTACACGGACTGGCAGAACGAGGACTTCCGCGGAGCGATACGCGACTGGTTCCGCACCCGGTACGCCACCGAGGTCGACGTCGACCGGCTGGTGTACGCGCCGTCCGTCCTCAACCAGGTCTCCCAGCTGCTGCGCATGTGGACCGGACCGGGCGACGGCGTCGTCCTGCACGCGCCGACCTACGACGGCTTCCGCAAGGCGGTCACCGGCCTCGGGCGCGAGATGCGCACCGTCGGGGTCGACGACTGGGCCGGTCTGGAACGGGAGCTGGCCCGCCCGGACAGCCGCGTCCTGATCCTCTGCTCGCCGCACAACCCGACCGGGCGCGTGTGGACGGACACCGAGCTGCGGCGCCTCGCGGACCTCGCGCGGACCCACGACGTGGCGGTGATCAGCGACGAGATACACGCCGACCTGACCCACGACGGACACCTGCACCTGCCGTGGACGCGGTACGCCGACGGGCTGCGCTGGGCGCTGGTCACCTCGGCCACGAAGTCCTTCAACTTCCCCGCGCTCAGCGGAAGTTACGGGTTCATCGGGGACCCGGACGACCACGCCGAGTTCGTCCGCCGGATGAACACCGGCGAGGGCCTCGCCTCCCCGGCCGTGCTCTCGCTCACGGCCCACGTCGCCGCGTACCGCGAGGGCGGCGCGTGGCTGGATGCCCTGCGCGCGTACACGTACGGCAATCTGCGGCTGCTGGAGGAGCGGCTCGACGCGGCCTTCCCCGAGCTGAAGTGGCGTGTCCCGCAGGCCGGATATCTGGCCTGGATCGATCTGCGCCCGCTCGGCGTCACGGCGGACGAGGAACTGCAGCGCATCCTCGTCGAGCAGGAGAAAGTCGCCGTCATGCCGGGCGGCACGTACGGCGCTCCCGGTTTCGTGCGGCTGAATCTCGGCTGTCCGCGCGCCAAGGCGGAGGCCGGGATCGACGCGGTGGTGCGGGCCGTGCGGACGCTCACCGCAGGTGACTGATTGGCGCCGTGGAGCGCAGCCACCCGGATGGCGCAGACTGGAACCCATGAGCCTTCACGAGAACCTCCTCGGGGGACCGCCCCCGACCCACCTGCCCGACGACCCGGAGCCGCGCGAGCTGCTCGCGAACGGCACGGCCCCCGCCGATGTCGCCGCGAAGTACCCGACCTCCTCGCTCGCCTGGGCGCAGCTCGCCGACGCCGCGTACGAGCGGGGCAGCGTCGTCGAGTCGTACGCGTACGCCCGCACCGGGTACCACCGGGGCCTGGACGCCCTGCGCCGCAGCGGCTGGAAGGGCCACGGGCCCGTGCCGTGGGAGCACGAGCCGAACCGCGGCTTCCTGCGCGCCCTGCACGCCCTGGCCCGGGCCGCCGGAGCCATCGGCGAGCAGGAGGAGTACGAGCGCTGCTCGCAGTTCCTGAAGGACTCCTCGCCGGCCGCCGCGCAGACGCTCGGCTAGTCGCCCGCACCCGTGAGGCCCGCCTGTGATCAGGCGGGCCTTGCCGTTTCGGGGGACGATTGTGAAGGATGCGAGGCGGGGACCGGGGCCCCGTGCCGGTAACGGCAGGGCGGACCGCTACCCGGAGTACGCAACAGGAGACAGCGATGTCCCACGACGCGGAAGCAACACCGCATCTCGACTTCGCGGGCACCACGCCTTACGAGGACTACGTCCAGGCCGATGTCCTCACCCACCTTCAGCACCTGCGCTCGGACGATCCCGGCGAGATGGTCTTCCTGGTGACGACCCAGGTGATGGAGCTGTGGTTCACCGTCATCGTCCACGAGTGGGAGACCGCGGCCCGGGCTCTCGCCGACGACGACGTGCCGGCCGCGGTGGCCGCGCTCAAGCGGTCCGTGCGCGAGCTGGACGCGCTGAACGCCTCGTGGCGTCCGCTGGCGCAGCTCACCCCGGCCCAGTTCAACTCCTACCGGTCGGCCCTCGGCGAGGGCTCCGGATTCCAGTCGGCGATGTACCGGCGCATGGAGTTCCTGCTCGGCGAGAAGTCCGCGTCGATGCTGGTGCCGCACCGCGGCGCGCCCCGTGTCCACGCCGAGCTGGAGAAGGCGCTGCACGAGCCCAGCCTGTACGACGAGGTGCTGCGGCTCCTCGCGCGGCGCGGCCACCACGTGCCGCGCGCCGTCCTCGACCGGGACGTGTCGCAGCGCTACGAGCCCTCGCCGGAGGTGGAGGCCGCCTGGACGGCCCTGTACGCCGGGGACGAGAGCGCCGAGCTGGCCCGGCTCGGCGAGGCGCTGACGGACGTGGCCGAGCTGGTGTGGCGCTGGCGCAACGACCACCTGGTGGCCACGCGGCGCGCCATGGGCGCCAAGACCGGTACCGGCGGCTCCGCCGGGGTGGCGTGGCTGGAGAAGCGCGCGCAGAAGAACGTGTTCCCCGAGCTGTGGACGGCGAGGTCCCATGTCTGACGCTTCTGACCTGTCCGAGCGGGCGCGGAAGCTCGACGCCGACGATCAACTGGCTGATGTGCGAGGCGACTTCGTCCTGGACGACGTGGTCTACCTGGACGGGAACTCGCTGGGCGCGCTGCCCGCGAACGTCCCCGGACGGCTCGACGACGTGGTGCGGCGCGAGTGGGGCCGGCTGCGCATCCGCTCCTGGACCGAGTCCGGCTGGTGGACGGCGCCCGAGCGGATCGGTGACCTGATCGCCCCGCTGGTCGGCGCGGCGCCCGGCCGGATCGTGGTCGGCGACTCCACCAGCGTCAACGTGTTCAAGGCGCTGGTCGGCGCGGTGCGGCTGGCGGGGGGACCCGAGGCGGGCCGGGACGAGATCCTCGTCGACGCCGCGACGTTCCCGACGGACGGGTACATCGCCGCGTCCGCCGCGCGGCTGACCGGCTGCTCGGTGCGGGCCGTCGCCCCGGACGAGGTGCCGGGCGCGCTGAACTCCCGTACGGCGGCGGTGCTGTTGAACCACGTCGACTACCGCTCCGGCCGGCTGCACGACCTGCCGGGTCTGACGGCGGCGGTCCGCGCGGCGGGCGCCGTCGGCGTCTGGGACCTGTGCCACAGCGCGGGCGCGCTGCCGGTCGGCCTCGACGAGCACGGGGTGGACCTCGCGGTCGGCTGCACGTACAAGTTCCTGAACGGGGGCCCGGGTTCGCCCGCGTACCTGTACGTGCGCGGTGAGCACCAGGACGCCTTCGACTCCCCGCTGCCGGGCTGGAACTCGCACGCCGAGCCGTTCGGGATGCGCCCCGCGTACGAGCCCGCCGACGGGGCGGTGCGCGGCCGGGTCGGGACGCCGGACATCCTGTCGATGCTGGCCCTGGAAGCGGCGCTCGCGGTGTGGTCGCGGCCGGACGTCTCCGTCGCGGCGGTCCGCGCCAAGTCCCTCGCCCTGACGGACTTCTTCCTGGAGTGCGTCGCGGCGTACGTGCCCGAGGGGCGGGTCGAGGTCGTCACCCCGGCCGCGCACGCGGAGCGGGGCAGCCAGGTGGCGCTGCGCTGCGCGGACGCCGGTGCGGTGATGGAGCGGCTGATCGCGGCCGGTGTCGTCGGCGACTTCCGGGCGCCCGACGTGCTGCGGTTCGGCTTCACACCGCTCTACCTGGGGTTCGCCGAGGTGGAGCGGGCGGCGCGGGTCCTCGCGGACACGCTCGGCTGACCGGTCTCAGCTGACGTAGGCGCCCGCCGCGACCGCCGCGAGCGCGGCCTCCACGGCCCGGGCCGCGTCCGCCTCGGTGGGCGCGGCCCCGGTCGTCAGCAGGCGGTAGTAGAGCGGCGCCGAGACGGCGCGGACGACCTCCGGGGCGTCCGTGCCGGCCGGAGCCTCGCCCCGGGCGACGGCCTCCTCGACGGCCGGCGCCCACTCGGCGACCCGCACCTCGTAGAACCGGCGCAGCGCCTCGGCCGTGCGCGCGTCGCAGGTCGCCGCCGCGATCACCGCGCGGAACAGCGGGCCCTGGCGCGCGTCCGCCAGCGTCCGGCGCACCAACTGCGCGTTGGCCGTCAGGTCGCCGCGCAGCGAGCCGGTCGCCGAGCGGGGCAGCGACTCCTGCGCCATCTGCGCGAGGAGATCGGCGACCAGGCCGGTGGGCGAGCCCCAGCGCCGGTACACCGTGGTCTTGCCGACGTCCGCGCGGCGCGCGACATCCGCCAGGTCGAGGCGGTCGAAGCCCTGCTCGGCCAGCACGTCGCCCGCGGCGTCGAGCACCGCGGCGCGGACACGGGCCGTACGGCCGCCGGGACGGAGCGTGCCGGGTTCGGGTTCGCTGGTCATGACAGCCAGGGTAACGGCACGGCAGGACCGTTTATTCGGTCACTGTACGTGTCGGCGCACGTCATCGGCCTGGTAGCGTCCGCTTACCTGCTGATCCCTGCTGATTCCCCGCTGGTTCACCGATTCACCATGGGGTCGCGCAATTCCATTGCGACGTCGAGAGGTTGGAGCATGCCGGACGAAGCCGCCGCGCGCGACGAGGCGGAGGAGGCGTCGGCCTTCTCGCACCCCGCTGTCCCGCCGGACGTCACCGTCGCGTACGGCGATCACCCGGATCAGGTCGTCGACTTCTACGCGCCCCGGGACGGTTCGACCGCGGCTCCGCTGGTCGTGGTTCTGCACGGCGGCGCGTGGCGGGCGCCGTACGACCGGGAGCATCTGAGCCCGTTCGCCGGCTTCCTCGCCCGGCGCGGCTTCGCCGTCGCCAACGTCGAGTACCGGCGCGGCAGTTCCCTGCCGCACCAGGGCGCCGACGGGCCGGTCGCCGGGCGCTGGCCGGAGACCTTCGACGACGTGGCGGCCGCGCTCGACGCGCTGCCCGCCCTGGTCGCGGAGCATCTGCCGACGGCGGACGCGCGGCGCACCGTGGTCACCGGGCACTCGGCGGGCGGCCACCTCGCGCTGTGGGCCGCGGCCCGGCACGTGCTGCCCGCGGACGCGCCCTGGTACACCCCGGCCGCGCCCGCGCTGCGCGGCGTCGTGGCGCTGGCCCCCATCGCGGACCTCGCCCTCGCGCAGGAGCTCGGCGTGTGCGGCGGGGCGAGCGCCCAGCTCCTCGGCGGCGAAGGGGAGTCGTTCGACACGCGGCGGCCGTGGGCCGATCCGGCGGAGCTGCTGCCCACCGGCATCGCGACGACGCTCGTCCAGGGGCGTACCGACACGACGGTGCCCTTCGCCGTCGCCGAGGCGTACGCCGACGCGGCGGCCAAGGCCGGCGAGGTCGTCGGCGTCACGTTCCTGGAGGAGGTCGGCCACTTCCCGCTGATCGACCCGGCGGCGGACGCGTGCGCGGTGGTGGCGGAGGAGATCGCCCAACTCGCCTGGTGAGAGCCCGCTTTCGCACCCCCGTCGTCCGCCCGGAGGCGGTCGCACCCCCTACCCGGGGATGAGGGAGTGATACCGGGGAGCTACGCGCGCAGTTGGCTCCGTGGTGTGATGCCGACTACGCCCTGTGATCAATAACTTCCTTTCCAGAGAAGACAACTGGAAGGGAGCGGCTCATGGGGATCCGGTCGGGAAGGGTGCGTCGCGCGCTGCTCGCGGCGCTGGTGACGGGCGCGGTCGTCGTGCCGGTCTCCGCTGCCGCGCACCCCGCGGTGCCCGCCCCCGCGCCCGCGCACCTGGGCCCGGTAACGGCGGCGACGCTGGGCACGGCGTACCGGAAGAACCGGGCGACGGCCGCGCGGGCCGCCGAGACGGCGGCGGCGCACGGTGACCGCCACCGGGCCCGCGCGCTGCGCGGCATGGCGTCCACGGGGCGGGAGTTCCTGACGTTCGACGCCCGGGGCGCGGGCCGGGCCGCCGAGGTCTTCGGCGATCTAACGCACGCGGACCGGATCGCCGTCCTCGTTCCCGGCTCCGACACCTCGATCGACACCTACGACCGGTTCCGCGCGGGCGCCCGCGCGCTGCACGACCGGCTCGGCGACCGCGCCGCCGTCGTGGCCTGGCTCGGGTACGAGACGCCGGGCACGGTCAGCGCGGCCGTCGCGACGACGGGCCGCGCCGAGGACGCCGCGCCCGAACTGGTGCGTTTCATAGGCAAGTTGCGGGACATCGCGCCCGGCTCGACGGTGTCGCTGCTGTGCCACTCCTACGGGTCCGTGGTGTGCGGGCGCGCGGCGCCCCGGTTCCGCGGCGCCGCGCGCGTCTGCGACCTGGTGCTGATCGGCAGCCCGGGCACCGGCGCGGACAGCGCGGCCGGGCTCGGCACCCCGGCCACCGTCTGGGCGGGCCGCGGCGGCGACGACTGGATCGCCGACGTGCCGCATGTGCGCACCGACCTGTTCGGCCTGTTCGACAGCGCGCTCGGCTTCGGCGCCGACCCGGTCTCCCGCTCGTTCGGCGCGCACGTCTTCGCCGCGGGCGACGGCGGACACAGCGACTACTTCAGACCCGGCTCCCCTTCCCTCGCCAACCTCGCCCGGATCGCCCTGGGCCGGTACGCCGACGTCACGGAGGTCTCCCATGGCTGAACTCACCCTCCCCGTCCGGGCCCTGGCCCGCCGGATCGACGCGGCGACCCCGGCCCACCGGGACCGCGCGGTCGACGCGCTGCGCGCCCTCGCGATCTGCGGCGTCGTCCTCGGCCACTGGTTCGTCACGGCGCTCGTGCCCCGCGGCGACGGCACCCTGCGCACCGCGAGCCCGCTCCAGCACCTGCCCTGGCTCGCCCCGATCTCCTGGCTCTTCCAGACGCTCGCCGTCTTCTTCCTGGTGGGCGGCCATGTCGCGACGAAGAGTTACGCGTCGGCGCGGGAGCGCGGTGACACGTACGGGCAGTGGCTGCGGGCCCGGCTCGGCCGCCTGTTCCGGCCGGTCGCGGCGGTGCTGGGCCTGTGGACGGTGGCGGCGGGCGGCATGCTCCTCGGCGGGGTCCCCCTCCCCACCCTCCACACCCTGGGGAAACTGGCGCTGTCCCCGATGTGGTTCCTGCTGGTCTTCGCGGGCCTGACAGCGGCGACCCCGCTGGTGGCCCGGCTCAACCCGCTGTGGCCGGTCGCCGTCGTCCTGCACGTCGACCTCATACGGTTCGGGCTCGGCGGCCCCGCCTGGCTCGGCTGGGTCAACGTGGCGGCGGGCTGGCTCGTGCCGTACACGCTCGGCGCGGCCTGGACGCGGGGCGAGGTGACCCGGCGCTCGGGCTGGGTGCTGCTGCTCGGCGGCGCGGCGGCGACGGCCGGCCTGGTCCTCTTCGCCGGGTACCCGGCGTCGATGGTCGGCGTGCCCGGCGCGGCGGTCTCGAACCTCAACCCGCCCACGCTCGCCGCGGTCGCCTTCGGCCTCGCCCAGTGCGGCCTGGCCCTGCTGCTGCTCGATCCGCTGCGGCGCTGGATGCGGCGGCCCGCGGCCTGGGCGGCGGTGGCCCTGGCCAATCTCTCCGCGATGACGATCTTCCTCTGGCACCAGACAGCGCTGATGGCGGTCACCTCGACGGGCCTCCTGGCCGGCCGCCTGCCCGGCCTGCACACCAGCCCCGACTCGCCGACCTGGGTCGCGGCGCGGGCAGCTTGGTTGCCGGTGTTCGCGCTCGGCCTCGCGGTGTGCTGCGCGGCGTTCCGGGTGTACGAGGGTGCCGGGTCGCGGTCTCGTGGGCGGGCGCGGCCCGGCGGGGCTTCTCGCGCAGTTCCCCGCGCCCCTGAGATGCGCACTTCGTGCGCCGTCTCATCGGGGAAGGCGCGGCGAAGCCGCATGCCTTCAGGGGCGCGGGGAACTGCGCGACCAGCCACGACGTATGCCGCACTCGGCAACGAAACGGTCTTCGCCACGGCGAGCAGCCGGATCCCGACGACGACGGCGGCCGGCCGATGAGGCGGAAGCGGCCGCACAAGATCACGGCCGCGCCTAGGCTGGGCGCCGTGAGCGACGGGGAGGACTTCGGTGCCGCGCTGCGCACCCTCGCGCGGCGGCTGCGCCGCGACCTGTGGACCCTCGCCCCGACGCCGCTCCCGCCCCTGCCCCGACCGCGATGGCTGCGCTGGGCCCCCCACCTGCTGGTTTTCTGGATCGCACTCGGCGCGACGCTGTCGAACATCGACCAGATCGGCGTCCGCTACAACCGGGGCATCGCGTTCGGCGTGCTCTTCGCGCTGGTGCAGGGCGCGGCGATGGTGCTCGCGCTGTGGCGGCCGGTCCCCGCGTTCTGGTTGTCGCTGCTCGACATGGTGGTCGTCGCCCAGCTCACCAAGCCGTGGCTGGCCACATCGGCCGCCGACCCCGACACACCGTGGCCCTGGGCGGGCCCCTCGCTCGTCGCGCACGCCACGGTGCTGCTGCTCCTGGCGCTGCGCGTGCCGACCCGGGCCGTCGTCGTCGCGGCCGGCCTGAGCGTGGCGGCAGGACCGCTGATGCAGCGCACGGTCTCGGGCGTCGCCGCCTACTCCTCGACGACCGCGAGCGCGGCGACCGCGTTCGTGGTCGTCGCCGTCCTCGGCATGATGGTGCGCGGCCTCAGCGAGACCCGCACCCGGCTCGTCGCCCAGGAGGAGATCACCGCGGAGGAGCGGGCCCGGCGCACGGTCCTGGAGGAGCGCAGCCGCATCGCCCGCGAACTGCACGACGTGGTCGCCCACCACATGTCCGTCATCTCCATCCAGGCGCAGGTCGCCCCGCACCTGGTCAAGGACCCGCCGGACGAGCTGAAGGAGAACCTGGAGGGGATCAGGCGCAGCGCCCTGGAGGCGCTCACCGAACTGCGCCGCGTCCTCGGCGTGCTGCGCGCCGACCCGGCCGAGGACCCCGCCGACGAGACGGACCCGGGCACCGCCGCCGCGCCGCAGCTGCCGCAGCCCACCCTCGACCGCCTCGACACCCTCGTCGCGGGCACCCGCGCCGCCGGGCTCACCGTCACCACCCTGGAGACCGGCGAGCGGCGGGCCCTGCCGCCCGGCGTCGAGCTGTCGGCGTACCGGATCGTGCAGGAGGCGCTGAGCAACGCCCTGCGGCACGCCCCCGGGGCGACGGTCGAGGTCGGCATCGACCACGGCCCTGACGGCGTGCGGGTCCGCGTCACGAACACGGCGCCGCAGGGCCCGGTGCCGGACTCGCCGGGCGCGGGCCACGGCCTGCTCGGCATGCGGGAGCGGGCCGCGATGCTGGGCGGCACGCTGCAGGCAGGACCGGTCCCGGAGACCGGCGGCTATGAGATCCGCGCCTTTCTCCCCGCTCTCCCCGCTCCCCCCGAAGGAGGCAGTTGATGGTGACCGCGCCGATCAGAGTCCTGATCGCCGACGACCAGATGATGGTCCGCCAGGGCTTCACGGTCCTGCTGAACACCCAGCCGGACATCGAGGTCGTCGGGCAGGCGGTCGACGGCCTCGACGCCCTCGCCAAGATCGCCGAGCTGGCCCCCGACGTGGTCCTGATGGACATCCGCATGCCGGAGCTGAGCGGCATCGAGGCGACGCGACGGGTCACGGCGTCCGACGCGACCGTGCGGGTCCTCGTCCTGACCACCTTCGACCTCGACGAGTACGTGTACGAGGCGCTGCGCGCGGGCGCCTCCGGGTTCCTCCTCAAGGACGCCTCCGCGGACCAGCTGGCCGACGCGGTAAGGGTGGTGGCGTCCGGCGAGGCGCTCCTCGCGCCCACGGTGACGCGCCGCCTGATCGCCGAGTACGCGCGCCTGACGGACGGCCCGGGCGGCGCGGGCGCGGGCCCGACGGGACCGAAGCCGGCCGAGCTGACCGACCGCGAGACGGAGGTCCTCGTCCTGATCGCGCAGGGCCGGTCGAACGCGGAGATCGCCGGGAAGCTGGTGGTCGCCGAGCAGACCGTGAAGACGCATGTGGGGCGGATCCTGGTGAAGCTGGGGCTGCGCGACCGCACGCAGGCGGCGGTGTTCGCGTACGAGTCGGGGCTCGTGCGGCCCGGGGCGGCGCCGTAGCGGGGGCGAGTAGTACTCAGGTCGGACCCCTGGAACCCGTCTCCCTGGGGACGACCCGGCCGGTCCGGGGGCCGTACGGTCGTGCCATGAGCGAGACGACCACCACCACGGCTCCCCGGGAACGCAGCCCCGAGTTCAGCCTCTTGCAGACGATGCTGCGGGGACTGCGCGCGGATCTGTTCCGGGACGTGCTGGCGTACCGCCCGCTGCCGAAGTCGTCCACGGACAGGCCGCTGGCCCAGCTGTTCCCGGCCCGGATGCGCAGGGAACTGGACATCCTGCCGCACCTCGGTGTGCTGGGTCTGGCCCTGGTCACCATGGTCGTCGGCGCGGGGGCCCTCAACGACGAGTTCCTCTCCCCGATATCCGGGCTGACAGCGGCGGCGCCCGTCGCGCTCACCCTGATCCGGCCGATCCTCGCCTGGTGGCTCTCGCTCGCGGCCGCCCCGCTTCTTGTCATGGCGAGCTCCGCCGAACTCTCCCCGTGGACGGTCGGCAGCATCGTGGGGCACACCGCCGTGATGGCGGTCGTCGCCGCCCGCACCCGGCCGCGTACGGCGGCGTGGATGTGGGTCATCAGCGGGGTGTACGCGCTCTTCGCCGGTGAGGTCTTCGGCGGCTGGTACGGCAGCGACGCCTTCCCGATGGCAGTGTTCTCCGGCGTCGTCCTCGCCCTCGTCTGCATGGTCCAGGTCAGCAGCAGCGCGAAGCGCCAGGTCGCCGAGGAGCGCACCGTCACCGCCGTCGAACGTGACAAGCGCACCCTCCTGGAGGAGCGCACCACCATCGCCCGCGAGCTGCACGACGTCGTCGCCCACCACATGTCGGTCGTGGCGATCCAGGCGGAGGCGGCGCCCTACCGCGTCGAGAACCCGCCGCCCGAGCTGGAGCAGGCGTTCGTCACGATCCGGGAGAACGCGGTGGCGGCGCTCACCGAACTGCGCCGCGTCCTCGGCGTCGTACGCGCGGAGGACTACGAGGCGCCGGACGCCCCGCAGCCCACGCTCGCCGACCTCGACAGGCTCCTGGAGAACGTGCGGGACGCGGGCCTGACCGTCAGCAAGACCGTCACCGGCGCGGTCCGTGAACTGCCGTCCGGCGTCGAGCTGTCGGCGTACCGGATCGTGCAGGAGGCGCTCAGCAACACGCTGCGCCACGCGCCCGGCGCCGAGGCCGCGGTCGAGGTGTCGTACGTACTCGGCGGGCTCGGCCTGCGCATCGTCAACGGCCGGCCCGACAGCCTGGCCAAGACCAGCCCCGGCTCCGGCCACGGCATCACCGGCATGCGCGAGCGCGTCTCCATGCTCAGCGGCGAGATGACGGCGGGCGAGACGGCCGACGGCGGCTACGAGGTCGCGGTGTTCCTCCCGGTGGCCGCGTCCCGCACGGAGGACGACGCATGATCAGGGTGCTGATCGCCGACGACCAGATGATGGTGCGCGAGGGCTTCTCGGTCCTGCTGAACGCGATGCCGGACTTCGAGGTCGTCGGCGAGGCGGTCAACGGGGTCGAGGCGGTCGCCAAGGTCCGCGAGCTCCGCCCCGACGTGGTCCTCATGGACATCCGCATGCCGGAGCTGAACGGCATCGAGGCGACCCGCGAGATCGTGGCGGCCGACGAGGGCGCGAAGGTCCTCGTGCTGACCACGTTCGACCTCGACGAGTACGTGTACCAGGCGCTGCGCGCGGGCGCGTCCGGCTTCCTCCTCAAGGACGCCTCGGCCCGCCAACTCGCCGACGGCGTACGGGTGGTGGCGAGCGGGGAGGCGCTGCTCGCGCCGTCGGTCACCCGCCGTCTGATCACCGAGTTCTCGAAGCTGTCCGAGACGCCGAAGCTGCCCGCGGTGCAGAACCCGGACGCGTACGGGGAGCTGACCGACCGCGAGACGGAGGTGCTGGTGCTGATCGCGCAGGGCCTGTCGAACGCGGAGATCGCCGAGCGGCTCGTCGTCGCCGAGTCGACGATCAAGACGCATGTCAGCCGCGTCCTGGTGAAGCTGGGCCTGCGCGACCGCACCCAGGCGGCCGTCTTCGCGTACGAGGCACGTCTGGTCACACCGGGCTGACCGGCACTAACGTCCCTCCATGGACGCCACCGCCCCGTTCGACCCCTGGTCCCCGGCCTTCGTCGCCGACCCGTACCCCGCGTACGCGGCGCTGCGCGCGGCCGGCCGGGTCCACTGGTTCGAGCCCACCCGCCAGTACCTGATCCCGCACCACGCCGACGTCTCGGCGCTGCTGCGCGACCGCCGCCTCGGCCGCACCTATCAACACCGGTACACGCACGAGGACTTCGGCCGCACGGCGCCGCCGCCCGAGCACGAGCCGTTCCACACCCTCAACGACCACGGCATGCTCGACCTGGAGCCGCCGGACCACACGCGCATCCGGCGCCTCGTCTCGAAGGCGTTCACGCCGCGCACGGTCGAGCAACTGGTGCCGTACGTCGAGAAGCTGGCCGGTGAGCTGGTGGCCGGCCTGGTCGCGGACGGCGGCGGCGACCTGCTCACCGACGTCGCCGAGCCGCTCCCGGTCGCGGTCATCGCCGAGATGCTGGGCATCCCCGAGTCCGACCGGCCGCTGCTGCGCCCCTGGTCGGCGGCGATCTGCGGCATGTACGAGCTGAACCCGCCGGAGGAGACGGCCCGCGCCGCGGTCCGCGCCTCGGCCGAATTCACCGAGTATCTACGCGAGTTGATACGGGTCCGGCGCACGGCACCCGGAGACGACCTGATCTCGGGCCTCATCGCCGCCCACGACGAGGGCGACCGCCTCACCGAGCAGGAGATGATCTCGACCTGCGTCCTGCTGCTCAACGCCGGTCACGAGGCCACGGTCAACTCCACGGTGAACGGCTGGTGGGCCCTGTTCCGCCACCCCGGCCAGCTGGCGGCCCTGCGCGCCGACCACGCGCTCGTCCCCGGCGCCGTCGAGGAGCTGATGCGCTACGACACCCCGCTCCAGCTCTTCGAACGCTGGGTCCTGGACGACATCGACGTCGCGGGCGTCGGCATCCCCCGCGGCTCCGAGGTGGCCCTCCTCTTCGGCGCGGCCAACCACGACCCGGCGGTCTTCCCCGACCCGGCGCGCCTCGACCTGACCCGCACCGACAACCCCCACATCTCCTTCAGCGCGGGCATCCACTACTGCATCGGCGCGCCCCTGGCCCGGATCGAACTGGGCGCTTCCATGCGGGCGTTGCTGACCCAGGCCCCGACCCTGCGGCTCGCGGCCGAGCCGCGCCGGAGGCCGAACTTCGTCATCCGCGGTCTGGAGGGCCTGCCCGTCGAGCTGTGAGCAGCCGGTGGACAAGGGCCCACACCAGCACCCCGGCGGCGGCTCCGCCGCCCACACAGAGCGGCAGCTCGACGAAGAGCACCCGCCACCGCGGCCCCTGCTCGAACGGATGGAACCGCCCCTGCGCGTACGCGGCCCACGCCGCGAGCCCGGCGCCGGACCCGGCGATCGCGGTGAGGCAGCCGGCCGCCGCCTGTGTTCGTTGCCCCATGCCGGACACAGACGCGCGACGCCCCGCCGGGGTTCCGGCCGGGGCGTCGCGGTGCCGTGCGGCGCCCTCAGGCGGAGAGGTCCCGCCGCCGCAGCCCCACCAGCCCGACCCCCACGAGCGCGGCCGCCAGCGCCGTCAGCACCAGCACCGGACCCCAGGCCATCTCACCGCCCGGCAGCTTCGGCAGATGCCCGAAGGGGGAGAGGTCCAGCACCGCCCGGGGCACCTTCAGCGCCGGGCCGATCCAGCCGAGCAGCAGCGCCGCGCCCGCCACGCCCCACGCGGCCGGTGCCGCCCGGGGCACCAGGCCGTACAGGAGCACCGCCGCGCCGCCGAGCGTCCACACCGCCGGGAGCTGGACGAGGCAGGCGCCCACGAGGGACCCGGCGTCCTGCCCGTGGCCCAGCGCCAGGCCGAGGCCGCCGAGCAGCATGATCAGCGCGGCGCCCGCGAAGCCGATCGCCAGGTGGCCCGCGGCCCAGCCGAGCCGCCCGACCGCGTTCGCGAGCACCGGCTCCGCCCGCTGCGAGGTCTCCTCGCCGTGCAGCCGCAGCACGGACTGGACGACGTACAGCGCCGCGACCATGCCCAGCATGCCGGCCATCGTGGCGAGGAAGGCGTCGGTGATGCCGGACTGTCCGCCCATCCGCTCGATGATGTCGACGGTCTTCTGGTTGTCGCCGACCAGGTCGGCCGCCCCGTCGGCCATCCCGCCGAAGACGGCACCGGCCGCGAGGAACCCGGCCGACCAGCCGATCACGCTGCCCCGCTGCAGCCGCCGGGCAAGCGCGCCGGCCGTGCCGAGCCGCCCGTGCGCGGGGCCCGGCCGGCTCGGCAGGAAGCTCATCCCGATGTCGCGCCGCCCGGTCAGAGCGAACGCCCCGGCGCCCTGGAGCGCGACCGCCGCGACGAACAGCAGCAGCACCCACCACCGTTCGTCGGCGAACGACCGGACGTTCTCGACCCAGCCGACCGGCGAGAGCCAGGTCAGCGGCGACGAGGCGCCGCCGGTCCCCGCGTCACCGGCCGCCCGCAGCACGAACGCGGCCCCGAGCAGCGCCGCAGTCACGCCCCGCGCGAGCCGCGCGCTCTCGGTGAACTGCGCGACGATCGCCGCCATCGAGGCGAACACCATGCCCGCCCCGCCGATCGCGGCCCCGAAGGCGAGCGCCCCCGCTCCGCCCTGCGCGGCGAGACCGCCCGCGAGCAGCAGCGCCAGCACGCCGTTGGCCACCAGTGCCGTGAGCAGCGCGGCGGCCAGGGGCGCGCGCCGCCCCACCATCGCCGACGACACCAGCTCCTGCCGCCCGCTCTCCTCCTCGTCGCGGGTGTGCCGGACGACGACGAGCAGGCTCATCACGGCGGCGAGCACCGCCGCGAACGTCCCGATGCGCCAGGCGGTCAGCGCGCCCAGCGAGTCGGCGAAGACGGGCCCGTACAGGGCGCGCATCGAGCCGTTGGTGTTCATGGTGCGCACGACGTCGGCGCGCTCGGCGGCCGTGCCGTACACGCTCTTCAGCGAGTTCGGCATGGACAGCACCATCATCGCGACGATCGCGACCCAGACCGGGATCAGCACCCGGTCGCGGCGCAGCGCCAGCCGCAGCAGGGCTCCGGTGCCCGCGAGTCGACGG
The DNA here is from genome assembly GCF_050410835.1 of Streptomyces sp. cg35. Taxonomy (NCBI): domain Bacteria; kingdom Bacillati; phylum Actinomycetota; class Actinomycetes; order Kitasatosporales; family Streptomycetaceae; genus Streptomyces; species Streptomyces sp. cg35. The sequence continues at coordinate 4,270,407 of NZ_CP191268.1, read as the reverse complement.
GGGCCGGCGGTCCGCGGGGCGTACCGCGTGCCGGGCGCGAGGGCGGCGGTCATCGCGACACCGCCTCCTTCTCGGGGAGCCGTACGTCGTCCTGGTAGTGCCGCAGGAACAGCTCCTCCAGGGTCGGCGGGGTGCTGGTCAGCGACCGCACGCCCGACGCGGTCAGCGACCGCAGCACCGCGTCCAGCTTGTCGGTGTCGACCTGGAGGCGGACCCGCGTGCCCCGGACGTCGAGATCGTGGACGCCCGGCAGCCGGTCCAGCCCCTGTGGCGCGCCCGCGAGTTCGGCGCTCACGCTGGTCCGGGTCAGGTGGCGCAGCTGGGCCAGCGAACCGCTCTCGACGGTCCGCCCCTTGCGGATGATGCTGACGCGGTCGGACAGCTCCTCCACCTCGCTGAGGATGTGCGAGGACAGCAGCACCGTCTGGCCGCGCTCCCGGGCGGCCTCCTCGACGTACGACTGGAAGACCTCCTCCATCAGCGGGTCGAGCCCGGAGGTGGGCTCGTCCAGGATGAGCAGGTCGACGCCGGACGCGGCGAAGGCGGCGACGAGGGCGACCTTCTGCCGGTTGCCCTTGGAGTAGGTGCGGCCCTTCTTGGTCGGGTCGAGTTCGAAGCGTTCGACGAGCTCCGCCCTGCGGGCCTTGTCGAGGCCGCCGCGCAGCCGCCCGTACAGGTCGATGACCTCGCCGCCGCTGAGGTTGCGCCACAGCGTGACGTCGCCGGGGACGTACGCGACCTTGCGGTGCAGTTCGACGGTGTCGGCCCAGGGGTCGAGGCCCAGCATCTGCACGGCGCCGGAGTCGGCGCGCAGCAGCCCGAGCAGCACCCGCAGGGTGGTGGACTTCCCCGCGCCGTTCGGCCCGAGGAAGCCGTGCACCTCACCGCTCTCGACGTCCAGGTCGAGGCCGTCCAGCGCACGCGTCCTGCCGAACGACTTGTGCAGTCCGGAGACCGTGATTGCCTTCGTCATGTTTTTGAACGTACGCTGATTTCACAAAGTTGTGAAGTTAAGGAAGTGTATAAACTCGGGGGCACGGAACGCAGGGGAGATGATGCAGGGCATGAGCAGCAAGGACGACACACGGGCGCGCTTCGTCGAACGGTTCGCGGGCCAGCTCGTCGAGGCCGGCCTGCCCCGGATGCCCGCACGGGTCTTCGCCGCGCTGCTCTCCTCCGAGGCGGGCGCGCTCACCGCGGCCGAGCTGGGGGAGCGGCTCCAGGTCAGCCCCGCGGCGGTGTCCGGCGCGGTGCGCTATCTGACGCAGGTGCACATGGTCACCCGCGAGCGGGAGCCCGGCACGCGGCGGGACCTGTTCCGGGTGCACGGGAACCAGTGGTACGAGGCGCTCGCCAGCCGGGACAGCGTCATGAAGCGCTGGGTCGACTCGCTGACGGAGGGCGTCGACAGTCTCGGCGCGGACACCCCGGCGGGCAGGCGCCTCGGCGAGACGCTGGCCTTCTTCGAGTTCGTCCAGACCGAGCTGGGCGGGCTCATGGAGCGCTGGCGGGAGCACCGCAAGACGCTCGGCCTGGACTGAGGTCCCCTTCGCCGTACCTCAGGGCCGCGGCGGCCACCGCGACCCCGCACCGTACAGCGCATGTGCATGATGCACATGATGTGTATGGTGCATACCTCTCGTGATATACCTGCTGGGCAGGCGGTACGAGAAAGGCGGGCGGGCGACGTGGGCGAGGCGGCCAAGGACAGGACCACGCGGCAGGTCGAGTTCGAGACGATGCTGCTGAGCCGGCACGGCTATCTCTTCGGCTCGCGCGCCAGATCCGACCGCTGGCACCTCGACCGCAGCGCGTACATCCTGCTCAGCCGCATCCAGATGGACGGCCCGATGTCGATCGGCCAGCTCAGCGACGCGTTCGGCCTGGACACCTCGACGCTCAACCGGCAGACCGCGGCGATGATGCGGGCCGGCCTGGTCGAGCGGATCCCGGACCCGGAAGGCGGCATCGCCCGCAAGTTCCGCATCACCGAAGAGGGCCTCAAGAACCTGGACGGCGACCGCGGGCTCAACGTCGACGTGATCGGCGGACTCATGGAGGAGTGGAGCGCGGACGAGATCGCCGACTTCGCCACGAGCCTGGAGCGGCTGAACCGCGCGATCGAGCGCCTCGAAGGGCGCCCCTGGCCCCGGCCCTGACGCCCCCACACCCCGCGGCCAGGCCGGGACAGGGGGCCGGCGCCTCACGGAAGCGCCAGCCCCCACGCCCCCGCCCGCACGGTCCAGGTCCGGCTGCGCACCGGCCCGCCGATCGCCACCGCGTCCGCCCGGTAGCGGAAATCCGGCCCGGACACGGTGACCGTGCGGGCCGCCACGCACAGCGGCGCCGCGTCCGCCGCCTGCCGCACCTCGATCCGCGCGAGGCCCGTCCCCGTGGCGGGCCCCACCGAGACGCCCTCCACCGGCTGGTCCAGGTCGATCAGGGTCACCCCGTCCGCCTCGATCCGCAGCCGCGCCGGCGGCCCGGCCTCCGGCGCCGCGGGACGCACCGGCCGCGCCGCGAGGGTGCGCACCAGCGAGCGGCACGTCCGCAGCCACGGCCGGGCGGCGCCCGCCGTCACCGGTTCCACGGCCGGCGGGATCCGCAGGTCCCCGAGGACCACCCCGTCGCTGTCGTCCACCAGCAGATCGAGCCGCCGCTCCGCCCCGTCCAGCGCGGCCCGCGCCGCGGCCACCGTTCCCGTCGGCACCCCGAGCGACCGGGCGAGCGACACCGCGCCGCCCACCGGGACCATCGAGAGGACCGCGCCGGACAGCTCGCGCTCCCGGTGCAGCAGGGACACCGCGCGCAGCAGCGCCCGGTCGTCACCGACCACGACGGGCCGCCGCGCACCCCGTCTGGCCAGCGCTTTCGCGAATTCCTCGGGTCCTTCCGGCAGGCACACCTTGGCGGTCGAGCCCGCGCACAACACGTCCTTGGCGATGCGGACGGACTCCCCGTCCGCGCGTCGGGCGAGGGGGTCCACGAGCACCAGAACCTGCCGCGACAGCCCCTCGTCCGCACGGTCAGATGGATGGTCCAAAGCCGCCACCTCGGCCTTGCCTCGCTTCCTCGGGTAGCATCTTTGTGCAAGAGCCCCTTGCGCTATTGCGCCAGGGGCTTCGTCTATTCCGGGGCACCCCAAGGCTTACGCATTCATCAGTGGCTGCGGCCCCTGACCTTGGACATGCCCCGCCCGGAAGGGGTGTACGCCTGTGCCCGCACTTGTGCTGCTCGGTGCTCAGTGGGGTGACGAAGGCAAGGGAAAGGCCACCGACCTGCTCGGTGGATCCGTGGACTACGTAGTGCGCTACCAGGGCGGCAACAACGCCGGCCACACGGTCGTCGTGGGCGACCAGAAGTACGCGCTGCACCTCCTCCCTTCCGGGATCCTCTCGCCGGAGTGCACGCCGGTCATCGGAAACGGTGTCGTCGTCGACCCGTCGGTCCTGCTCTCCGAGCTGAGCGGTCTGAACGAGCGCGGCGTCGACACGTCCAAGCTCCTGCTCAGCGGCAACGCGCACATCATCACGCCGTACAACGTGACCGTCGACAAGGTGACGGAACGCTTCCTCGGCAAGCGCAAGATCGGCACCACCGGCCGCGGCATCGGCCCGACGTACGCGGACAAGATCAACCGCGTCGGCATCCGCGTCCAGGACCTCTACGACGAGTCGATCCTCACCCAGAAGGTCGAGGCGGCCCTCGAGGTCAAGAACCAGCTGCTCACCAAGCTCTACAACCGCCGCGCCATCGAGGCCCAGCAGGTCGTCGAGGAGCTGCTCGGCTACGCCGACAAGATCAAGGGCTACGTCGCCGACACCACCCTGATCCTCAACAACGCGCTCGACGAGGACAAGGTCGTCCTGTTCGAGGGCGGCCAGGGCACGCTGCTCGACATCGACCACGGCACGTACCCCTTCGTGACCTCGTCGAACCCGACCGCGGGCGGCGCCTGCACGGGCACCGGCGTCGGCCCGACGAAGATCAGCCGGGTCATCGGCATCCTCAAGGCGTACACGACGCGCGTCGGCGCCGGTCCGTTCCCGACCGAGCTGTTCGACCAGGACGGCGAGGACCTGCGGCGCATCGGCGGCGAGCGCGGTGTGACCACCGGCCGTGACCGCCGCTGCGGCTGGTTCGACGCGGTCATCGCCCGCTACGCGACCCGCGTGAACGGCCTGACGGACTTCTTCCTCACGAAGCTGGACGTCCTGACGGGCTGGGAGCAGATCCCGGTCTGCGTGGCCTACGAGATCGACGGCAAGCGCGTCGAGGAGCTCCCGTACTCGCAGTCGGACTTCCACCACGCGAAGCCGATCTACGAGACGCTGCCGGGCTGGTCGGAGGACATCACGAAGGCCAAGACCTTCGCGGACCTCCCGAAGAACGCGCAGGCGTACGTGAAGGCGCTGGAGGAGATGTCCGGCGCCCCCATCTCGGCGATCGGCGTCGGCCCCGGCCGCACCGAGACGATCGAGGTCAACTCGTTCCTGTAGGGAGCGGGTCAGGCAGCCGAGGGCCCCGGTCCGCCGCACGGCGGGCCGGGGCCCTCGCCGTGTCCACCGCGACCTGACGTGTCCGGCGGTCTCACTCCGACTTGTCGAACGTCAGGGTCTGCTCCTTGCCGGTGGAGTCGATCATGACCCGTCGCAGCTGTCCCGAGGGCAGGACGGTGATGGTGCTCGGCTCGCCGGGCCGGCAGGCGTCCCGCGGTTCGGCGACCACCGGGTCCGTGCCGCCGACGCGCAGCGTGGAGCCCGTGACGGACGTCAGCTCGCCCTGGAACACGCAGTGGTAGGAGTCCCCGTTGTTCTGCGTGCCGTCGGCCGTCATGGACAGGACCGTGTCGCCCGGCTCGCCCTGCTGGATGACGATGCGGCGCGGATGGTGCCCGAGGGAGTTGTCGATCGCGCCCGTCCACGTGCCCAGGAACTTCTCCGGGACCTTCCCGGCGGCCGACTGCGGGGTCCGCTCCGGCTCGGTGGACGGCGGGGACGTGGACGCCGGGGAAGACGGGCCCGACGGGTCCGACGGGGAGGGGCCCGTGGCGGACGGGGATCCCTTGCCGTCCCGTGCCGTCGTGCCCGGCGTGCCGTCGTCCTTCATCAGGGCGTACACCGAACCGCCCGCGCCGATCGCCACTATCAGGGCGACCGCTATCAGCGCCGCCGTGGAGCGGCCGCGGCGCACAGGCTCCTGGTGCGGGGCGACGAGGGGCCCGACGCCGGGGCCGTAGGGCGGGGTCTGGCCCCAGCTCCCCTGCGGATAACCGTAGGAGGGCGGCTGCGGTGCGGCCTGGGGCAGTGGCTGCGGTGCGGCCGGGGGCAGCGGCTGGGGCGGGTAGCCGTACGCCGGGCCGGGGGGAGGGGCCGGGGCCGGGTTCGGCGCGGGCGCCGGGGGCCCCTGGCCGACCACCGCCGTCGGCAGATGGTCCAGCTGGGCCGCGCCCGGCTCGCCCGGGGGCGGCGGCGTGTCCCCCTCGGGGCTCTTCGGCGGGGCGGGCGGCAGCGCGGGCGGCCCCTGCTCCGGGTCCTCCGAGTCGAGCAACTGCACCGCGTGACGGCCCAGTTGGGCGACGAGCGCGCCCGGCAGCCAGGGGTCGCGGGTCCGCCCGCCGTCGCCCAGGGTGTCCTCGGCGCCGGTGCGCTCCAGGATCTCGTCGAGCGAGGGACGCTCGGCGGGCGCCTTGCGCAGACAGTCCCGGACGAGGTCCTGCAGGCCCTCCGGAAGGGCGGTCAGGTCCGGCTCCTCCTGGGCGATGCGGAACATCAGGGCGTGCACTCCGCTGTTGGCCGTGCCGAAGGGCAGCGCGCCCGTCGCCGCGTACGCCAGCACGGAGCCCAGGCAGAACACGTCGCACGCCGGGGTGACCCGGTCCCCGCGCACCTGCTCGGGCGCCATGAACCCGGGCGAGCCGACCAGCGCGCCGGTGCGGGTGAGACCGCCGTCGGTGACGGTCTCCAGGGCGCGCGCGATGCCGAAGTCGATGACGCGCGGCCCGTCGATGGTGACCAGCACGTTCGACGGCTTCAGGTCGCGGTGGATCAGCCCCGCCTCGTGGATGTCCTTGACCGCGTGCGCGAGGCCGGCCGCGAGGATGCGTACGGAACGCTCCGGCAGTGCGCCGTGGTCGTGCGAGACGACCTGCTGGAGGGACGGGCCCGCGACGTATCCCGTCGCCACCCAGGGGATGTCCGCCTCCGTGTCCGCGTCGAGCACGGGCGCCGTCCACGCGCCGCCGACCCGCCGCGCGGCCTGCACCTCCTGCCGGAAGCGGACTCTGAACTCCTCCTGCTCCGCGAGCTCCTGACGGACCAGCTTCACCGCCACGGTCCTGCCGCGCTCCGAACGCGCCAGGTACACCTGCCCCATACCGCCCGCGCCGAGCCGGCCCAGCAGCCGGTACGCGCCGATGCGCTGGGGATCCCCCGATCCCAGCGACTCGAGTCGCTCCATGTCGCGCCACCCTCCCCCGTACGTGTGCAACAAACCGAGAATAGTGCGGGCGAAGGACACAGAGACCAGGAGCGGCTTCTACGGTTCCGTAACGGCCGCGGGCGGGACGCGGGCGGCTCGCGCATGTGTTCCACGAAGGGGTGTCGACCCGCGCCGGGGGAGCCGTCAACCCGCGGTTCCCTGGCGTCCGTTCCATGGAAAGCACCCACTCCGTCGGCCAACTCGCCGCGCATCTGGGCCTCGACCTGCTCGCCGTGGCCCTGCTGACCTTCGGGATCTTCTCCCCGCGCCATCGCGGACGGGACCTCGTACCGGCCTATCTCGCCCTGAACGTCGCCCTGTTCGCGGTCGTCGCCGCGCTCGGCGAGGCCGGCGGCGGGAGCGGACTCGCCCTGGGATTCGGCCTGTTCGGCGTGCTGTCGATCGTGCGGCTGCGCTCGGACGCGCTGCGCCACCAGGAAGTCGCCTACTACGTCGTCACGCTGGTGCTCGGGCTGCTGTGCGGGCTGCGCGCGCTCGGCCTCGACGCCGTCCATGCCGACGAGGACGCGCTGCGGGCGGAGCTGGCCCGCCGCCTCGGACGGCCGTACGCCTGGACCGTGCGGGAGATCGACTACGTACGCGACCTGATGGTGTTGGAAGTTCACTTCCGGCAAACGGAAGTTCGGGAACAATGGGCCGCGCCCGTACGTCCCTCTCGTAGTACGACGAAGACCGCTGCCCCCTCTTCCCAGGAGACCGTGTGACCCCCGCCGTACGCGCCATCGGGCGCGCCGCACTGGCCGCCCGGCCGCTCTCGCTCGACGAACTCAACAGCAGGGCCGAGCTGTTGGCACGCCAGGACCGCAGCTATCTCGTACCGGTCGAGATCTTCGCGGACTTCGCCGCGCTGCTCACCGATCCCCGGCGGGCGGGCGGCCCGTTCCGGGCGCTGTCGCTGGGCGGGCGCCGCTGGTTCGCGTACCGCTCCACGTACTACGACACCGCTGACCTGCGCACCTACCACGACCACCGGCAGGGGCGGCGGCTCCGGTACAAGATCCGTGAGCGGCTCTACCAGGACTCCGGGGAGCGGCAGTTCGAGATCAAGCTGAAGAACGGCCGCGGCGAGACGGTCAAGCACCGCCACCGCCTCACCGGCGAGGAGCAGGTCCTCGACCCGGCCGGGCGCGGCTTCCTGGCCGGGGTGCTGGGCGGCGCGTACGGAGTGACGGCGCCGCAGGACCTGCGGCCCTCGCTCGTCACCGACTACCAGCGCGCCACGTTCGTCGCCGACGGGCAGCGGGTGACCTGCGACGCGGGGCTCGTCGTACGGGACGTCTCCGACGGGCGGACGGTCCGGGCGGACAGCGGGCTCGTGCTGGTGGAGACGAAGACGCGGGGGCAGCTGACCGAGGCGGATCGGGTGCTTCACCGGTTCGGGGTGCGGGCGGCCGAGTTCACCAAGTATTGCGGAGGGTTCGCCGCGTTGCGGCCCGAACTGGGGGTGAACCGGTGGGCCCGGGCGGTGAGGCTGGCGTTTCCCGGGGGTGCGTCCTAGATCGGGTGGCGGTGGGCTTCGTGGGCGGGTGCGGGCCGGTGGGGCTTCTCGCGCAGTTCCCCGCGCCCCTCAGGGGCGCGGGGAACTGCGCGACCAGCCACGACGAAAGCCGCACCCGGCAACGGTCACCCGTGGGGCAGACGGGTCGGCCAGCGCAGGGGCACCACCGCCCCCGGTCCGCCGTCCGCGAAGGACACCTCGCCGCCCGACTCCTCCGCCGTGCGCCGCACGATCGACAGGCCGAGGCCGGTGGAACCGGCGCCGGAAGCCGACACCAGGTACACGCTGCCGTCCGCCCGGGCTCCTCGAAGCGCGCCGAGGCCAGCGCCCGGTGCACGGCCGCGTCGTCCAGGGCCCGGCCGTGCGCACCGGCCCCGGAATCCGCGTCCGCACCCGCCGGCTGCCACGCCCCCAGACCCCCGGCGACCGTGCCGACGGCCACCCATGCCGCGGTCGCGGCCACGCTGCGCCATCTCATGGCGTCACCCTGCCGGACACTTCCCTGACGCCACGCCAAGAGCCGACAGACTGTCGCGTTCGCCCGCGTCCCACAGACAGGACGCCGATGGTGTGCGGGTGCACCGCGCATTTACCCTCGGCCCCATGACCCCTCAGCCGAATCCCCAGGTCGGCGCCGCCGTCAAGGCCGCGGACCGCAAGCACGTGTTCCACTCCTGGTCCGCACAGGAGCTCATCGATCCGCTCGCCGTCGCCGGTGCCGAAGGCTCGTACTTCTGGGACTACGACGGCAACCGCTACCTCGACTTCACCTCCGGGCTCGTCTACACGAACATCGGGTACCAGCACCCGAAGGTCGTCGCCGCGATCCAGGAGCAGGCCGCGACGATGACGACGTTCGCGCCCGCCTTCGCCATCGAGTCGCGCTCCGAGGCCGCACGCCTCATCGCCGAGCGCACCCCCGGCGACCTCGACAAGATCTTCTTCACCAACGGCGGCGCCGACGCTGTCGAGCACGCCCTGCGGATGGCCCGCCTGCACACGGGCCGCCCGAAGGTCCTCTCCGCGTACCGCTCGTACCACGGCGGCACCCAGCAGGCCATCAACGTCACCGGTGACCCGCGCCGCTGGGCCAGCGACACCGGCACCGCCGGCGTCGTCCGCTTCTGGGCGCCCTTCCTCTACCGCTCCCGCTTCTACGCGGAGACGGAGGAGCAGGAGTGCGCGCGCGCCCTGGAGCACCTGGAGTCGACGATCCAGTTCGAGGGCCCCTCGACGATCGCCGCGATCATCCTGGAGACCGTCCCGGGCACGGCGGGCATCATGCTGCCGCCGGCGGGCTACCTGGCCGGCGTCCGCGAGCTCTGCGACACGTACGGCATCGTCTTCGTCCTGGACGAGGTCATGGCGGGCTTCGGCCGCACCGGCGAGTGGTTCGCCGCCGACCTGTACGACGTCACGCCGGACCTGATGACCTTCGCGAAGGGCGTGAACTCCGGCTACGTGCCGCTGGGCGGTGTCGCGATCTCCGGCGCGATCGCCGAGACGTTCGCCAAGCGCCCCTACCCCGGCGGCCTCACCTACTCCGGGCACCCGCTGGCCTGCGCCGCCGCCGTCGCCACCATCAACGTGATGGAGGAGGAGGGCATCGTCGCGCACGCGGCGAAGCTGGGCGCGGAGATCATCGAGCCGGGCCTGCGGGACCTCGCCGAGCGGCACCCGTCGGTGGGCGAGGTGCGCGGCGTCGGCATGTTCTGGGCGCTCGACCTCGTCCGGGACAAGGAGACGCGGGAGCCGCTGGTGCCGTACAACGCGGCGGGCGCGGACAACGCCCCGATGGCCGCGTTCGGCGCCGCCGCCAAGAAGAACGGCCTGTGGCCCTTCATCAACATGAACCGCACGCACGTCGTGCCCCCGCTGAACATCACGGAGGCGGAGGCCAAGGAGGGCCTGGCGGCCCTGGACGCGGCGCTCGCCGCCGCGGACGAGCACGTGGCGTAGGTCCCTGCCGGGTGAGGGGGACCCGGGGCCGCACCTCCGCCCCCCTCACTCCGGATCAGCTGAAGATGATCATCGAGCCCTGGGCCAGGCTGCGCGTCGCCGCCTGGTGCAGGCCCAGCCAGACATGGCGCTCGCGGGCGAACGGGCTGTCGTCCGGCGGGACGGGCGCGGCCGGCTCCTCCAGGGCCGTGGGAGCCGCGGGCGGGGCCGGCGGCCCGGGCGGGTTCGCCGGGTCTATCCCGATCGACGGCGCCACGTACTCCAGCTCGCGCAGCAGGGCGTGGGACGAGCCCAACGGGCCGCCGCCCTCAAGGAGTTCGTCGTTCGACAGGGGTGCCGGGAAGTCCACGGGGACGTACGCGCCCGCGTGGTCGTAGTGCCACACCAGATGCGAACTCTGCGCCGTCGACTCGAACATCTCCAGCAACTGCTCGTAGTCACCGCCCAGTTCGTCCACCGGCGTGACGGCGAGCCCGCACATCTGCAGCAGATACGCCCGGCGCAGGAAGTGCAGGGCGTCGTAGTCGAACCCCGCGACCGGCGCCACGTCGCCGGACAGGCCCGGCATGTACGCGTAGACCGGCACCGGTGGCAGGCCTGCCTCGTGCAAGGCCTTGTCGTAGACCGCGAGTTCCTCTGCGAAGGGATTGTCGGGGCTGTGGCACAGCACGTCGACGAGCGGGACGAGCCACAGGTCACAGGCCAAGGGGGCTCCTTAGGACTCCGGTTGAGCGGCGTGTTCTCGGCGTACGCCAGAGTAGTGTGCGCCGGCCCGCCGCAGCCCTGTCTTGCAGGGACCGGGCCTCAGGCGGTCCGCTCGCCCGCGAGGTGCTCGATCAGTCCGAGGGAGTCCTGGTTGTACGCGGCGATGATCGCCTGCGCGGCCGGGGCGTCCCGGCGGGTCAGCGCGTCCACCAGGTCGCAGTGGCCGGACCACAGGCGGCCCCGGAGATCGCCGGCCCGGCGCAGGTGCGGGACCGCGCACATCCAGGACTGGACGCGCAGCCGGTGGAAGAAGTCCGAGAGGTACGGGTTGCCGAAGAGGGCGGACAGCTCGCGCCAGAACCGCAGGTCGTAACCGATCAGGACGTTCAGGTCACCGGCCCCGGCGGCGCGGGCCGCCTCCTCGCCCCGGCGCCGCACGCCGTCCAGGGTGCCGGGGGCGCGCGGGCTCTGCGGGGGGTTCTCGGCGAGGCCGCGGAAGATGCCGTCGGCGACCAGGCTGCGGGCCTCGATCATGGCGCGGTAGTCCGTGAGGGAGTACTCGTGGACGCGGAATCCGCGGTGCTGGGCCGAGTCGAGCAGGCCCTGCGCGGTGAGGTCGACCAGCGCCTCGCGCACCGGGGTGGCCGACACCCCGTACCCCTCGGCGATCTCCTTGACCGTGAACTCCTGGCCGGGGCTCAGGCGGCCCGCCAGGATCTCGTCGCGCAACGCGTCCGCGATCTGCTGGCGCAGGGTGCTGCGGGTGACGGCGGGGCCGTCGAAGGCGGGCACGGGCGGGGTCCCCCGGTTCGGCTGGCGGTGGGTACTGCTCGAACGACAGGCCACCCTACGCGCTCGCCCCCGGTGGCCGGCCCCTGGAGGCACGCGCTCAGCGCGGCTCCGGAGGGCGCTGCCTCGGCATGTTCGGGCGGGCTCCCGGCGGCAGCGGGAAGCGGCCCTGGGGCTGCTCCGCCGGACGGGCCGCGCCCGGGACCGCGGACTGCATGACCAGCGGCGCGGGACCGGACCGGAACTCCACCATCCAGTCCGCGGTCTCGGCCCGCACCAGCTCCGTCACGTCCTCGGTGAAGCGCCGCAGCACGGACAGGCACCGCTCGGCGGCCTCGCTGGCCGTGCCCTCGGTCGGCCCGAGCACCTCGCGGACGCTCTCCGAGGCCCAGTCGAACTGCAGCACCTGCAACCGCCGCTGTACGGCCTGCGCCGTGGCGACGTCCCTTATCCAGCCGGACGTCAGCCCGAAGTACCGGTCGCACCCGGCACAGGCCACCGCGAGCAGCAGCGCGACGTACCCCCAGATCGCGGCCCCGCCCGCCGCCCCCGTCAGATCGAGCAGCGGCAGCACGCCCCCGGCGACCGCCCCGAGGGCCGCACCGCCGCGCAGCGCCCGGGCGCCCCGCCGCTTCCACACCCGGTCGGCGAGGTACCAGGAGGCGGTCCGCAGGGCCCCGTCCTCGACCCACCGGTACAGCTCGTCGAGCCGGTCGGCGGGCTCGCCCCAGTCGCCGAGCGGGAACGCCCGCCCCAGCAGATCGCCCGCGCGCCCGCCGTCGCCGTCCGAGGTGCCCCGGCCCTCGCCCTGCCCCTCCTGGGGCGGTCCTTCGGGCTGCATCTCCGGCTGACTCACCCGGAACTCCCTCGACTGGTGACGGCTGGGGCTGAATGTGCAGCATCTTCCTACCGCCCAATGGGTGGCCAAGGTCCCGTTATCGCGGGTTTTCCGCTCAGAAGTGGGCCTTCATCAGGTATAGGAAAGCAGCCCATCTCACTCGAAAGAGTGCAGTGCGACGTGCCGGGGCGGTCGACACCCGGACCACGTAGGCTCGTTTCGGGGGTTACGACCCCCGGACGGACCCCCAGACGAACCCCCAGACGAACCGCGACGAACCGGAACAGGAGCTGATCGTGATCCCCGGTGGTGGCCAGCCCAACATGCAGCAGCTGCTCCAGCAGGCCCAGAAGATGCAGCAGGACCTCGCGCAGGCTCAGGAGGAGCTGGCCCGGACCGAGGTCGAGGGCCAGGCCGGCGGCGGCCTCGTCAAGGCGACGGTGACCGGCTCCGGCGAGCTGCGCGGCCTCGTCATCGACCCGAAGGCGGTCGACCCGGAGGACACCGAGACCCTCGCCGACCTGGTGGTCGCGGCGGTCGCGGCGGCCAACGAGAACGCGCAGGCGCTGCAGCAGCAGAAGCTCGGCCCGCTCGCCCAGGGCCTCGGCGGCGGCAGCGGCATCCCGGGCCTCCCCTTCTAGCCCCGGCGCCAACTACCGTACGTACCAGCAGCAGAGCGGAACTCAGGAAGGCGATCGAGCCGTGTACGAAGGCGTGGTCCAGGACCTCATCGACGAGTTGGGCAGGCTGCCCGGCGTCGGTCCCAAGAGCGCGCAGCGGATCGCCTTCCACATCCTGCAGGCGGAGCCCACGGACGTACGGCGGCTCGCGCAGGCCCTGATGGAGGTCAAGGCGAAGGTCCGCTTCTGCGCGACGTGCGGCAACGTGGCGCAGGAGGAGCTGTGCAACATCTGCCGCGACCCGCGCCGCGACCCGAGCGTCATCTGCGTGGTCGAGGAGCCCAAGGACGTCGTCGCGATCGAGCGCACCCGTGAGTTCCGCGGGAAGTACCACGTGCTCGGCGGCGCCATCAGCCCGATCGAGGGGGTGGGCCCCGACGATCTGCGGATAAGGGAGCTCCTCGCCCGCCTCGCGGACGGGGCGGTCACCGAGCTCATCCTCGCCACCGACCCGAACCTGGAGGGCGAGGCCACGGCGACGTACCTCGCCCGCATGATCAAGCCCATGGGCCTGAAGGTCACCCGCCTGGCCAGCGGCCTCCCCGTCGGGGGCGACCTGGAGTACGCGGACGAGGTCACCCTCGGCCGCGCCTTCGAGGGGAGACGACTCCTAGATGTCTGACGCCACGCTGCACGCCACCGCTCAGGACCCGAACGACTTCGCGGTCCAGATCTCCGACCAGATCGAGTCCTTCATCGTCGCGGTCGCCGAGATCGCCAAGGGCGACGAGCCGGACTCGGCCGTCCCGTTCCTGCTGCTCGAGGTCTCCCAGCTGCTCCTCGCCGGCGGCCGGCTCGGCGCGCACGAGGACATCGTCCCGGACGAGCGCTACGAGCCCGACCTGGGCCCGGAGCAGGACGTCGACGAGCTGCGCGAGCGGCTCGCGGTGATGCTCGACCCCGTCGACGTCTACTCCGAGGTCTTCGACCCGTACGAGCCGCGCAAGGCGCCGGTGGCCGCCCGGATCTCGGACGACCTGGCCGACGTCGTCACCGACCTGCGCCACGGCATGGCCCACTACCGCGCGGGCCGTGTCACCGAGGCGCTGTGGTGGTGGCAGTTCTCGTACTTCTCCAACTGGGGGTCCACCGCGTCGGCGACGCTGCGCGCCCTGCAGTCCCTGGTGGCGCACGTGCGGCTGAACCAGCCGCTGGACGACCTGGACGGCCTGGACACCGACGAGGACCTCTCGGCCGGTGAGGACGCCCTCGCGGAGGAGGCCGGCAAGGTCATGGCCGAGGAGATCGCCGGGCCGCTGGGGCTCCGGCCGGTCAAGTAGCACCGGCCGGGACATGTGACCCGCCCCACTATTCCGCTTGCGCCCGGCAGAGCCTGGGCATGCGCTTGATCGGGCGGCCGGAACCCCCCAACGAAACCCCGGTGATCACGTCGTGAGCGGGACATCTCACGATGCGATATGGCCGGGGCGGATTTCGGCCGCTCGTTAAACTGAGCCGACCGCAGTACGCGTACGTACATGCGGTGACAGACGGACTGAGCGAGGAGCGCACGTGGGCCTTGTCGTGCAGAAGTACGGAGGCTCCTCCGTAGCCGATGCCGAGGGCATCAAGCGGGTCGCCAAGCGCATCGTGGACGCCAAGAAGAACGGCAACCAGGTGGTTGTCGTGGTGTCCGCGATGGGCGACACGACGGATGAGTTGATCGATCTCGCCGAGCAGGTATCTCCGATCCCTGCCGGACGAGAGTTCGACATGCTGCTGACCGCCGGAGAGCGGATCTCCATGGCCCTGCTGGCCATGGCGATCAAAAACCTGGGCCACGAGGCCCAGTCGTTCACGGGCAGCCAGGCCGGCGTCATCACCGACTCGGTCCACAACAAAGCCCGGATCATCGACGTCACGCCGGGGCGCATCCGGACCTCCATCGAAGAGGGCAACATCGCCATCGTCGCGGGGTTCCAGGGCGTCAGCCAGGAGGGCAAGAACATCACGACCCTGGGTCGTGGCGGTTCTGACACCACCGCCGTGGCCCTGGCCGCCGCGCTCGACGCCGAGGTCTGCGAGATCTACACGGACGTCGACGGCGTGTTCACCGCCGACCCGCGCGTCGTGAAGAAGGCGCGGAAGATCGACTGGATCTCCTTCGAGGACATGCTGGAGCTGGCCAGCTCCGGGTCCAAGGTGCTGCTCCACCGCTGCGTGGAGTACGCCCGCCGCTACAACATCCCGATCCATGTGCGGTCCAGCTTCAGCGGACTGAAGGGCACCTGGGTCAGCAACGAGCCGAAGCAAGGGGACAAGCCCGTGGAGCAGGCGATCATCTCCGGTGTCGCGCACGACACCTCCGAGGCGAAGATCACCGTGGTCGGTGTCCCGGACAAGCCGGGCGAGGCCGCGAAGATCTTCCGGGCCGTCGCCGACGCCCAGATCAACCTCGACATGATCGTGCAGAACGTGTCGGCCGCGTCGACCGGTCTGACCGACATCTCCTTCACGCTCCCCAAGACCGAGGGCCGCAAGGCCATCGACGCCCTGGAGAAGCAGAAGGCCAACGTCGGCTTCGACTCCCTGCGCTACGACGACCAGATCGCCAAGATCTCGCTCGTGGGCGCCGGTATGAAGACGAACCCGGGTGTCACGGCCGGGTTCTTCGAGGCGCTCACCGACGCGGGCGTCAACATCGAGCTGATCTCCACCTCCGAGATCCGCATCTCGGTCGTCACGCGGGCCGACGACGTGAACGAGGCCGTGCGCGCCGTGCACTCCGCCTTCGGTCTCGACTCGGACTCCGACGAGGCCGTGGTCTACGGAGGCACCGGCCGCTGATGGACCGGCCTGCTGGGGCACCTGTGCGGCGTCCGACGCTCGCGGTCGTGGGAGCGACCGGGAGCGTCGGCGCCGTTCTGCTGCAGATCCTGTCGCAGCACGCGGACATCTGGGGGGAGATCCGGCTCGTCGCCTCGGCGCGCTCGGCGGGGCGCAAGCTCGGCCTGCGCGGCGAGGAGGTCGAGGTCGTCGCCCTGGAGGAGTCCGTCTTCGACGGGGTCGACGTCGCCATGTTCGACGTGCCCGACGACGTGGCCGCCCAGTGGGCGCCGATCGCGGCCGCCAAGGGCGTCGTCGTCGTGGACAACTCGGCCGCCTTCCGGCTGGACCCGGACGTGCCGCTCGTCGTCCCCGAGGTCAATCCGCACGCCGCGCGCGTGCGGCCGCGCGGCATCGTCGCCAATCCCAACTGCACGACGATGTCGATGATCGTCGCCATCGGCGCGCTGCACGCCGAGTTCGGGCTGCGCGAGCTGGTGGTGTCGAGCTACCAGGCGGTGAGCGGCGCGGGCCGCGCCGGCGTCGAGACGCTGCGGGCGCAGCTGGACCTCGTCGCCGGTACGGAGCTGGGGACCAGCCCGGGCGATGTGCGCCGGGCCGTCGGCGAGGAGACCGGGCCGTTCCCGGAGCCGGTCGCGCTGAACGTCGTGCCGTGGGCCGGGTCGCTGCGCGAGGACGGCTGGTCCTCGGAGGAGATGAAGGTGCGGGACGAGTCCCGCAAGATCCTCGGGCTGCCCGATCTGAAGGTGGCCGTCACGTGCGTGCGCGTACCGGTCGTCACCACGCACTCCCTCACCGTCCACGCCCGCTTCCAGAGCGAGGTCACCGTGGACAAGGCGCGCGAGATCCTCGCGACCGCGCCCGGTGTCGTGCTCTTCGACAATCCGGCCGCCGGTGAGTTCCCCACGCCCGCCGACGCGGTGGGCACCGATCCGACGTGGGTGGGCCGGGTGCGGCGCTCCCTCGACGACCCGACCGGGCTCGAACTCTTCGTCTGCGGGGACAATCTGCGCAAAGGTGCCGCTCTGAACACCGCGCAGATCGCGGAGTTGATCGCCACGGAGTTCGCCGGCGCGTGAACCGCGCGTGATCTGCGCCTCTCCTGATGTCCGCCTTACGGTCAGCCCCTTCCCATATGCGGATTGACTCGTAGGATCTGTGTAAGTTCTGTGGAGGCCAGTGGTCCACACCACGTGGCCGGACCGCATGAACCAGGGCCTCTGATCGTTCAAAGATTCCCTCCCCGTCCTGCAACCGCATGCAGGGCGGGGAGCGTCTTTGCGGTCGCCTTCAGGGGGCGACCGAACGCACAGGGCAATTGGGGCATAGGGGAAGAGTAGGTACGCATGTCGGCATTTGACGGTTCGTCATCGGTGGGGATGACGAGATCTGTCGCAAATGACTCGCCGGAGGCGTACAACCCTGACGGGGGGAAGCGTGTCCAACAGGCGTGGCAGAGGTACTCGACTTCACAGCGGTACAGGCGAGGGGCGCGGCCCTTCGCCCACCCCTCGCACCCCTTGGGACCCGGCGTCCCCGCGGGGGCGCGGCCGGCGGCATGCCGGTGATCGCCCCCATGCCCGCAGCGCGGCCGGCGCAGCTTCCGGCTCAGGGCGTTGACGACGTGACGGCGGCAGGCACCACGGTCGACCACCTCACCGAGACGTACCGCGCCCACTACCGCTCCCTGCTGGGACTCGCGGCGCTCCTGCTCGACGACACGGCCTCCTGCGAGGACGTCGTCCAGGAGGCGTTCATCCGGGTCCACTCCGCGCGCAAACGCGTCCGTGACCCGGAGAAGACGCTGGCGTACCTGCGCCAGACCGTCGTCAACCTGTCGCGTTCGACGCTGCGCCGCCGCATCCTCGGGCTGAAGCTCCTCACCAAGCCGATGCCCGACATGGCGAGCGCCGAGGAGGGCGCGTACGACCTCCTGGAGCGCGACGCCCTGAAGGCCGCGCTGCGCGGGCTGCAGCGGCGCCAGCGCGAGGTCCTCGTCCTGCGGTACTTCGCGGACATGACCGAGGCGCAGGTCGCCGAGGCGCTCGGCATATCCCTCGGGTCGGTGAAGGCGTACGGTTCACGCGGTATCGCGGCCCTGCGCGTCGCCATGGAGGCGCCGGCATGAGCCCCGGGAGCCACGAGCCGGACGAGCGGTTCACGAAGCACGAGCACGACGAGCACGACGAGCACGCTGGGAACGCAACTGTGAACGACGGACCCAGTCGTCCGGCCGATGCGGCGGCCGACGACGAGCTGGAACTGCGGCGGATGATGCGGCAGGCCGTGGCCGACATCTCCGTCTCGGACGAGGCCCTGGACCATCTGCGCCGCGCGGTGCCCGCCCGGCGGGCCCGGAAGCGGCAGGCCGTCGTCGGCGCCGTCGCCGCCGGGGTGTTCGTCGCGATGGCGGTGCCCGCGGTGCTGCACGTGGCGAACTCGGGTTCCGCCGGCGACCGGCCGTCCATCGCCGGCCACAGCGAGGCCACGCACGGCGGTGTGGAGGGCGGGCGGACCGCCGGCACCGACGGCCGGGACACCGACGGCTCGCCCTCCCACTCCAAGGACAAGGACAAGGGCGCCGGCAAGGACAAGGACAAGGGCGGCAAGGGGAAGGACACCGGCGGCGGCGCCACCGGCGGCCCCGGCCCCGCGTCCACGGCCGCCGCCAGCTCCCCGGTCTGCGACGCGAACGATCTCTCCGACGCGGTGGCGAGTGTCGGCCAGCCCGACGCCGGCGGCACGGTCTACGGCACGTTCCGCGTCTCGAACGGATCGGACGCCAACTGCACGGTCGACAGCCCCGGCAGCGTGGTCACCGTCGCCGAGGGCGCGGCCGACCCCGCCAGGGTGAGCGTCGTCGACCACACCGCGGGCGACCGGGCGACCGGGCTGCCCGACCCGGCGACCGAGCCCAGCCAGCTGATCCTGGAGCCCGGGATGGCGTACGAGGTGCGCTTCGCCTGGGTGCCGTCCGGGAGCTGCCCGGCGACGGGCGGCGGCACCGGTGGCACCGGCGGCGGCGAGTCGCCCGCGCCGACGCCCTCCGGGGACAGCACGGGTTCGGCCGGGGAGACGGCCGCGTCGACCGGTTCGGGCCTCACGGCGCAGTTCGGCGGCGAGGACACGGCCGACGGCAGCGTGGTGGTCTCGCACACGGCGGAGCCGGGAGCGCCGAGCGCCGCCGCGACCATTCCGGACGCGTGCGCGGGCACCGTGTACCGCACGGGCGTGCTGCCCGCGTCGTAGCCCGCGTCAGGCCGTTTCCTCGGTGAGGCCCAGTTCCGCGTCGCGGAGCGCTTCCGCCTCCCGGCGGACCAGCCGGAACCACATGAACAGGACGAAGCCCGCGAAGACGAACCACTCGCCGGTGTAGCCGAGGTTCTGGAACGCCTTCAGGTCGAGGCCGCTGCCCTCCGCGGTGGTGGCCGGGACCGCCGTCATCCGCCCGTCCGCCGTGTCGAGCGTGATCCAGGCGTCGTACACGTCGTACGACACCAGGTTCACCAGGGACGCCGCGCTGATCATGCCGACCTGGCCCGAGGGCAGGCCGCCCGCCGCGGTCACCCCGTTCGATCCCACGGACTCCGAGGCCTGCAGCGCTCCGGTCACCGTGACGTCGCCCTTCGGCGGCGCCGGCGCCTTCGCGGCCGACGCCGTACCGGGCAGCCAGCCGCGGACCACGGGGAGCGCCTTGCCGGAGCCGTCGACCTTCAGCAGCGTCACGACGTAGAAGCCGCTGCGCCCGTCGAGGTCGCGGTCGGGCACCAGGAGCTGCCGGTCGTAGTGCCCGGTCGCCGTGGTCAGCCTGCCGGAGGTCTTCTTGTCCACGGGCAGCAGCGAGGCGAGCGGCGCGGCGGCCGCCTTCTCGTTGGCCGCCGTCTGCTCGGAGGCGGAGCGGTGGTCCTGCACCCGGTCCTCGAAGCGGCTGAGCTGCCACGAGCCCATGAACACGCAGAGCGGGACAGCCAGCAGGACGAAGATGTTGATCCCCCACCACCTGGGGGTCAGCAGGAACCGGTACACACCTCCCACGGTACGGGTCCGATATAAGGACCCGTCCCGCGGCCCCCGTCCGGCGGCGGTCAGCCCGGCAAGTGGCGCGTCACGAAGTCCAGTTCGAGACCGACCTGCTTGATGCGCTCCTCGACGACGAGCGAGCCGTGCCCCGCGTCGTACCGGTACACCTCGTGCACCGCCTCGCGGGCCGTGAGCCGGTCCACGTAGTTGTCGATCTGGCGGATGGGGCAGCGCGGGTCGTTGACCCCCGCCGAGATGAAGACCGGGGCCTTCACGTCGTCCACGTACGTCAGCGGCGAGGACGCCGTGAAGCGGTCGGGGACCTCGTCCGGGGAGCCGCCGAAGAGCGTGCGGTCCAGGGCCTTGAGGGCCTCCATCTCGTCCTCGTACGCCGCCACGTAGTCCGCGACCGGGACCGCCGCCAGGCCCACCGCCCACGCGCCGGGCTGGGTGCCGAGGCCGAGGAGGGTGAGGTAGCCGCCCCAGGAGCCGCCCGCGAGGACCAGGCGCTCGGGGTCGGCGAGGCCGGAGGCGACCGCCCAGGCGCGGACGGCCGCGATGTCCTCCAGCTCGATCAGGCCGACGCGGTGCTTGAGGGCGTCGGTCCACTCCCGGCCGTAGCCCGTCGACCCCCGGTAGTTGACCCGGACCACCGCGTATCCGTGGTCGACCCAGGCCGCCGGGCCCGCCGCGAACGCGTCCGAGTCGTGCCAGGTGGGGCCGCCGTGGATCTCGAAGACCGTGGGCAGCGGGCCGGTGGCGCCGGCCGGCTTCTGCACGAGGGCGTGGATGCGGCCGCCCGGGCCCTCCACCCACGCGTCCTCGACGGGGACCGACGCCGGTGCCTTCATGCCGGGCGGGTCGAGCACCACACCGCCCGCGGTGGAGCGGACGACCGGCGGCTGCTCGGCCGACGACCACAGGTACTCGACGCTGCCGTCCGGGCGGGCCGAGGCCCCCGACACCGAGCCGACCGGGGTCTCCACCTCGGTCAGCGCGCCGGTCGCGAACGTGTAGCGCCACAGGTCGGCGCGGGCCTCGAATTCATGGGCGATGAGCAGCGCCGAGCCGTCCGGGTACCACTCCGCCGACACGTCGCCCGGCAGGTCCAGGGCCAGGTCGGTCTGCTCGCCGGAGACCACGTCCCACACCATCGGCTCCCAGCGGCCGCGCCGCTGGTGCCCGACCAGGAGGCGGGTGTCGCCTTCGACGGGGGCGAAGCCGAGGACCTCCAGGCCCAGCTCCTCCTCGCCGCCCCTGGTGTCGTCCAGCTCGGCGACCGTCGAGCCGTCCAGCCGGACCACGCGCAGCGCCGAGTGCATCGCGTCGCCGTGCTCGGTGTGCTCGATCGCGATGAGCGTCCCGTCGTGGCTGAGGTCGCCGACCCCGGCCGACTCGCGGTGCCGGTAGATCTCCACGGGGGCCTCGGAGCCGGGGCGCACGACATGGATGGTCGTGCCGTCCTCGTCGGTGGAGCGGCCGACGACCGCCGTGTGCCCGTCGCGGCCGATCGCGAGGCCCGCCGGGTAGGAGGGGGCGAGGCCGGGGACGGCCTCGGTGTCGGCGCCGCCGGTGAACGGCTGGCGCAGCCACACGCCGAACTCGTCCCCGTCCTTGTCGCTGAACCACCAGATCCACGCGCCGTCGGGGGAGAGCACGCCGTCCGTCGTCCCGTTCGCCCGGTCCGTCGCCTGGCGCTGCTCGCCCGTGGCCCGGTCCCATGCGTACAGCTCGTAGGTCCCCGTCGCGTTCGACACGAACAGGGAGCGGTCCGGGGCGTCCTCCGCCCAGTCGGGCAGCGACACCCGCGGCGCGCGGAACCGCTTCTCCCAGTCCGGCAGGGCGGACACGGACGGCTCGGACGGCATGCTCTCAGTCATGGCCCCATAGTGCCCGCCCGCACCACCGGTCCGCTGCCAGGGTCCCCAGCCTGTGGACAACCCGGTGCGGCGAGGTGTCGCCCGTACCGGTCGGATCAGTCAGGAGGACGGCGAATCCGTGGAGGCAGTGTCCCGGACGCCGGTTCGCGACGGCAGGGTCAGGGCCGACGCGACGCGGGATGGGAAAGATCGGCGTGACCCGGCCTAGGGGTCGTGCCTCCGGGGGGAGAGGCCGGGTCCGCCACGCAGGTGCTCCCGCTGAGCGTGCCTGCCGTCCGTCGGCGGGCCGGGTCGAGGAGGGGGAATGAACTGCACCGACGCGGTTCATCCGTACGACCCGGTGTGCGACGACGTGTGGGGAATGTACGCCCGCCCGGCCCGGTCCGGAATACCTCGCGCATATATCTACGCTTTTCTCCGTCAGGTCTCGAGCGCCGCACGACCCACCGCGGTCACACGGGCGGGCGGGCCGGCGCCGGGCCCAGGGTCGTCGTACCGGGGGCCGCCCGGTGGCCGAGGCCCGTGCGGTACGTGTCGAGGGCCGCCTCGATGCGGCCCGTGCGGCGGTACAGATCGCCCAGCAGACGGCACAGATCCGCCAGGTCGCCCGCCGCGCCGGCCCGTTCGAGCAGGCTGAGGGCGTTCACGTAGTGCTCCTCCGCCTCCTCCGTGGTGCCCGACTCCTGCGCGATCAGACCGAGCAGCCGGTGCGCGCCCGCCGCGTGCACGGCGCCCCGCTCCGGGCTCAGCTCGCCGAGCAGCGAGCGCAGCAGCCGCGCCGCCTCCTGGGGACGGCCGAGCCGGCGCAGCACATCGGCCAGTTCGACCTCGACCTGCTGGGTGTAGAGCGCGGCCCGCTTGGCGGAGAGCATGTCCCGGGCCGTCCGCAGCTCGGTCTCCGCCTCGGCGAGCCGGCCCGCCTGGGCGTGGACGTAGCCGCGCATCCAGTGGCAGTGCGCCAACTCGGTGCGGATCTGCAGCTGTTGATAGAGCTCGGCCGCCTTCGCGAGGGAGGCGTCGGCCTCCGTCACCTTGCCCTCGGCCAGCAGCGTACGGGCCACCGAGCGGTGCATCTGGGCGACGAGCGCCGGGTCGCCGACGCGCGGGGCGAGCGCCAGCGCCAGTTCGGCGGCCTGCGCGGCGCGCGCGTGCGCGCCCATGTCCATGTACGGGGCGATGGACGCGGTGTAGAGCAGGACGAGCGCGTCCGGGTCGTGCAGGCCGCCGGTGTTGAGGTCGTCGAGGGCGGACTCCAGCAGGTAGCAGGCGTACCGCAGGGAGCCGGAGAGGTAGTGGGCGACGGCGCGGGCGCGGATCACCGGCGCGCGCTGGGGCAGCGGTGCCCCCGACCGGGTCAGCAGTTCGTCGGCCGCGTCGAAGTGGCCCCGGGCCAGGGTCAGTTCGCCCGTCTCCAGGGCGCATTCGCCGAGCCCCAGTTCGGCGGCGGCGCTCTCCGCGTCGAGCCCGTGCCGGGACGCCTCCGCGCTCAGCTCGCGGTACAGCACGGCCGCCTCGCTCGCCGCGCCGGTCGCCAGTGCCCGCTGGGCCTCGGTGAGCCGCAGCCTCAAGTCCGTGGCCAGATAGGCCGGTCGGCCCGTGGCCAGTTCCTCGTACGTGACGCCCAGGCGCTCCGCGATGTGCCGCAGCGCCGCCTCGGAAGGGCGGACGCGGCCCGCTTCGAGGGTGGAGATGTACGCGGGCGTGTAGGCGGGCTCGGCCACCTGCCGCTGAGTGAGGCCGCGTTCGGTGCGCAGCCGCAGGACACGGCGTCCGACGTGCTCCGTCGGTTCGTCGGGTGCTTCGTCCGGTGGTTCGTCCGGCATGACGCGGTGCGCCGCCTCTCACATGCGTACAGGGGGTCACATGAGTCTCACCTCTTGCCGCGCCTCCCGCCAACCCCCTAGGTTGTGCGATCAGTTAAGCCAAGTTAATTCGGCTTAACCGACAACTTATCGCCGACTTGCTGCGAGGTCCCCGTGCGCGTCCGCACACCTTTGGTCACCGCGATAGCCGCGGGCTCCCTCGCGATCGCGGCGCTCGGCGCCGCGGGCACGACGTCCCACGCGGCCGCCGGCGACGGGAGCGGGACACGGACCGTCGAGTACTTCCCGGACGCCCACGGCGAGGGCCGGCACGCGCAAGTCGCCACGGCCGTGCCGGACCGGATCACGCGGGAGAAGAGCGCGCCCGCGAAGACGGCCGCCGCCACCACGGTCACCCCGCTGCAGCGGACCGGCCCCTCCGAGGGACGCCTGGACCTCGTCGTCATCGGCGACGGCTACACGGCCGACCAGCAGGACGACTTCACGGCGGACGCCCGGTCCAAGCTGGACGCGATCTTCGCGATCGAGCCGTACAAGAGCTACCAGGGCCTGTTCAACTTCTGGCTCGTGGACGCCGTGTCGAACGACTCCGGCGTCTCCGGCGACCCGACGCGGGACGTCGTCAAGGACACCGCCGTCAGCAGCTACTTCTTCTGCGCCGACACCGAGCGGCTGCTCTGCGTCGACGAGAAGAAGGTCGACACGTACGCCCAGCAGGCCCCGGACTCCGACATCGTCTTCGTCGTCTCGAACTCCACCAAGTACGGCGGCGCCGGATACAGCGGACTGACCTCGACGGCCGGGCACACGGGCATCGCCACCATGTCGTCCGACCACGACAGCTCGTACCTCATAGGCGCCCACGAACTCGGCCACTCCATAGGCCTGTTGGCGGACGAGTACCAGTACGGGGGCTACGGCACCTACCCCGGCCCCGAGCCGGCCGAGCCCAACACCACGAAGCAGACCGTCGACGGCATGCGCGACACGCAGGCCAAGTGGTACCGCTGGCTCGGCCAGGACGACCCGTCGGGCGGCACCGTCGGCGCGTACGAGGGCGGCGGCTACTACGAGTACGGGATCTACCGCCCCACCCAGAACTCGATCATGCGGGCCCTGGACACCGACGTCTTCAACCTCCCCGGCCGGGAGGCGATGATCGCCGGCTTCTACCGCGACGCCGACCTGCTCACCGCCCGCACCTCCACGGCCCGCACCCTGAGCGCCTCCAGCACGCTCCGCGTCGACCTGGCCCCGCTGCCGCAGGGTCTCTCCGACGTGCGCGTGAACTGGTACGTGGACGGGGCCGAGGTCCGTCGGGCCGAGGGCCTGAAGACGCTGAAGGCGAGCTCCCTGGGGCTGCGCAAGGGCACGCACAAGGTGACCGCGAAGGCCGTCGACCGCACGGCGGCGCTGCGCGACCCGGCCGCGCGGAAGGCGGCGACGAACAGCGTGAGCTGGACCGTCTCGCGCTAGGACCCGATCCGCCGGACCCTCACCAGCATCCGTCGCCCCGGTCACCGCCGCATGTCGAGCCGCTCCCGAGTGGCAGGTGCGCGGGGCCCGGGTGAGGCTGACGGGGTGACCCGGGGGCGGTGACGGGAGGCGTGAGCGATGTTCGCAGCACTCGGTCGGTTCGTGGTGCGCAGGCCCTGGTGGGTCATCCTCGGCTGGGTCGTCGTGGCGGCGGCCGTCATCTCGCTCGCGCCGAAGCTGACGTCCAGCTCGGACGAGGCGAGCTTCCTGCCCGACACCTACGAGTCGATCAAGGCCTCCGACATCCAGGAGTCGAAGTTCCCGCAGCAGCAGAACGTCGGCGCCGTCATCGTCTTCCAGCGGTCCGACGGCGAGCGGCTGAGGACCGCCGACTCGGCGGAAGTCGTCCGCATATCTCGGCAGTTGGCCGCCAAGGACATTCCCGAGGTCGAGGCCGTCGTGCCCGGCAAGCCGTCGCCCAACAGCCTGGTGCAGACGTCGATGGTCGCGATGCCGAAGCTGACCGACCCCACCGACACCTCCCAGCAGGACGCCGTCAAGACGCTCCGCACCGACCTCCAACAGGAGCTGAAGGGGACGGACTTGAAGGCGGGCGTGACCGGCTCCGCCGCGACCGCGCTCGACGAGTCGGAGGCGTCCGAGCGGGCGGGCCTGCTCGTCGGCGTCGGCACGATCGTCATCATCATCGTGCTGCTCCTGATCATCTTCCGCAGCCCGATCATCGCGCTGCTCCCGGTCGTCCTGATCGGGCTGATCTCGCCCCTGGCCACCGGCCTGATCGCCTCCGCCAACAAGGCGTTCGACATGAAGGCGGACTCCTCGATCCAGGAGCTGCTCACCGTCGTCCTGTTCGGTGTCGGCACGGACTACATCCTGTTCCTGCTCTTCCGCTACCGAGAGGCGCTCCGGGCCGGGGAGGACCCGAAGGCCGGCATGGTGCACGCCGTGGAACGGGTCGGCGAGGCCATCACCTCGGCGGCCGGCGCCGTCATCGTCGCCTTCGCGGCGCTCGCCCTGTCCACCCTCGGCATGCTCAAGTCGATGGGCCCGGCCCTCGCCATCGCCGTGTTCGTGACGCTGTGCGCGGGCCTGACCCTGGTCCCGGCCGTGGTCTCACTGCTCGGCACCAAGGTCTTCTGGCCCTCGAAGTCCTGGCAGCGGGAACCGCAGGGCACCGGCTTCGCCAAGCTGGGCGCGTCGATCGCCCGCCGCCCGGCCGTCTGGGCCGTCGCCTCGGCGCTCGTCATGGCGGTCCTGGCGCTCGGCGCCCTCGGCTACAAGGCCAACTTCGACCTGGCGACGTCGTCGCTGCCCAAGACCAAGGAGTCCATGGTCGCTCTCCAGGACCTGGAGAAGGGCTTCCCCGCGGGCACCACGGACCCCACCAGCGTGTATCTGACGTCCATGTCGGACGTGCCGCTGACGGCGGCCCAGGCGGCGGAGTTCCGCCGGTCGCTGTCCGAGGTCGACGGCGTCGGCACGGTCGGCGCGGCCGCGCTCAGCAAGGACGGCACGGCGGCCGCGTACAGCGTGGTCCTCGACGACCCGCCCGCCTCCGAGGCGGCGATGGCCACCGTGAAGGACGACCTGCGCCCGGCGGCCCACGCGGACGCCCCGGACGGTACGCAGGCCAAGGTCGGCGGCATCACGGCCGTCTACGTCGACATCAACAAGGCCGTGGACCGCGACTACTCGGTGGTGTTCCCCGTCGCGGCGCTCTGCATCATGGTCATCCTGGGCCTGCTGCTGCGCAGCCTGGTGGCGCCCTGGTACCTGATGGTGTCGGTGGCGCTCGGCTTCGGCGCGACGCTGGGCGCGACGTCCTTCCTGTTCACGAAGATCGGCAGCCAGCCCGGCCTGATGTTCATGCTGCCCGTGATCATGTACTTGTTCGTGGTCGCGCTCGGCACCGACTACAACATCCTGATGGTGTCCCGGCTGCGCGAGGAGGCCCGTGCGGGCCGCGCCCCGCACGACGCGGCGGGCACGGCGGTACGGCACTCGGGGCCGACGATCGCCTCCGCCGGTGTGATCCTCGCGGGCACGTTCGCGACGCTCATGCTGGCCGGCAACTCGACGCTCTCCCAGATGGGTTTCGCCCTGTCCTTCGGCATCGTGATCGCGGCGTTCGTGATGGCGATGGTCTTCACGCCCGCGCTGACGGCCCTGATCGGCCACGCGGCGTGGTGGCCGGGCCACGGCGACCGCCGCAAGTAGAACGCCGGGTCCCGCCGTCCCGTCTGCCGGGTCCCGTTCGCGGGCGGGTGCGGGCCCGGTGGGGCTTCTCGCGCAGTTCCCCGCGCCCCTGGAGGACTGCGGCTTCGCCGCGCCTCCATCGGCAGATGCGCACTTCGTGCAGCATCTCCTCCTGAGATGGCGCACGCAGTGCGCATCTCAGGGGCGCGGGGAACTGCGCGAGCAACCACGACGGGACCCGCACCCGCGCGCACTCCCCGTAGAGCTCACGGCGAGTGCGCCGGCGGCCGCGCCGCGGGGGCGCGACCGGCCACCACGAAAGCCGCGCCGTCCCCCGAAACCGTCACCCCCCGACAACCAGCACCCCGCACATCACCACGACCCCCACCACAAGCGCGGCCCCGACAAACCGGCGCCGCAACACCTGGTACCGCCCCTCGTACTCCGCCCGCAGCTCCCGCGCCCGTTCCGCACTCCGCCGCCACAACTCCCGTTGCTCACCCAAGTAGGCCTCCAGGTAAGCCCGTTGGACATCAGCCGCCTGCGACTCCGTCAGCCACGGCATCCGCTCGACGAACCGCCGGGCGGCCGACCGCCCCTCCGAACGGGCCGCCTCCACCATCAGATAGCCCTCGATCTCCCGGATCACCGCCCCGCCTCCACCAGCTCCGGCGCGGCAGCGCCCCCGTGGCGGAGGTCGAACGCCGGCGACTCCGAGCGGATCCGCGGCAGCGCCACGAAGTTGTGCCGCGGCGGCGGGCAGGACGTCGCCCACTCCAGCGAACGCCCGTACCCCCAGGGATCGTCGACCTCGACCGGCTCCCCGTACTGCGCCGTGCGCCACACGTTGTAGAGGAACGGCAGGAACGACATCCCCAGCACGAACGAGAAGATCGTCGAGACCGTGTTGAGCCCGGTCAGCCCCTCCACCGCCAGATAGTCCGGCACCCGGCGCAGCATGCCCTCCGCCCCCAGCCAGTGCTGCACCAGGAACGTCCCGTGGAAGCCGATGAACAGCGTCCAGAACGTGATCTTCCCGAGCCGCTCGTCCAGCATCCTCCCGGTGAACTTCGGCCACCAGAAGTGGAATCCGGAGAACATCGCGAACACCACCGTCCCGAAGATCACGTAGTGGAAGTGGGCCACCACGAAGTACGTCTCGCCCACGTGGAAGTCCAGCGGCGGCGCCGCCAGCACCACCCCGGTCAGCCCGCCGAAGGCGAACGTGATCAGGAACCCGACCGCGTAGAGCATCGGTGTCTCGAACGACAGCGAGCCCTGCCACATCGTGCCGATCCAGTTGAAGAACTTCACGCCCGTCGGCACCGCGATCAGGAACGTCATGAACGAGAAGAAGGGCAGCAGCACCCCGCCCGTCACGTACATGTGGTGCGCCCACACCGTCACCGAGAGCCCCGCGATCGCGATCGTCGCGCCGATCAGGCCCGAGTACCCGAACATGGGCTTGCGGCTGAACACCGGGATCACCTCCGAGACGATCCCGAAGAACGGCAGCGCGATGATGTAGACCTCCGGATGCCCGAAGAACCAGAACAGGTGCTGCCACAGCAGCGCCCCGCCGTTCGCCGCGTCGAAGACGTGCGACCCGAACTTCCGGTCGGCCTCCAGGGCGAACAGCGCGGCCGCGAGGACCGGGAAGGCCAGCAGCACCAGGACGCCCGTGAGCAGCACGTTCCACGTGAAGATCGGCATCCGGAACATGGTCATGCCGGGCGCCCGCAGGCACACGATCGTCGTGATGAAGTTGACCGAGCCGAGGATCGTCCCGAACCCGGAGAACGCGAGCCCCATGATCCACATGTCGGCTCCCACGCCCGGCGAGTGCACCGCGCCGGACAGCGGCGCGTACGCGAACCACCCGAAGTCCGCGGCCCCCTGCGGCGTGAGGAACCCGCCGATCGCGATCAGCGACCCCAGCAGGTACAGCCAGTACGCGAACATGTTCAGCCGCGGGAAGGCCACATCGGGCGCCCCGATCTGCAACGGCATGATCCAGTTCGCGAACCCGGCGAACAGCGGCGTCGCGAACATCAGCAGCATGATCGTGCCGTGCATCGTGAACGCCTGGTTGAACTGCTCGTTGGACATGATCTGCGTACCGGGCCTCGCCAGCTCCGCCCGCATGAACAGCGCCAGCAGCCCGCCCAGGCAGAAGAACGCGAACGCCGTGACCAGATAGAGCGTGCCGATCGTCTTGTGGTCGGTGGTGGTCAGCCACGTCACCGACTTCGGATACCTCAGGGACTTCATGCCCGGTACGTGTCCGGACACGGCCCGCGCCTCACCGCCCCGGCCCGCCGCAAAGATCACACCCCGCACCTGTGAGGATCGGGGCCGTGCCGGACACCTACGCAGCATGAGTACGACGGACGACGCCTTCGCGGCGGCCTACCGCGCGCACTACTGGGCGGTCAGCCGCTTCGTGGCGCGCCGCCTCGACCCGGGCTGCGCCCACGAGGTCGAGGAGGTGGTCGCCGACGTCTTCTCCATAGCCTGGCGGCGCCGCGCGGAACTCCCGCCCGAGACGCCGCTGCCCTGGCTGTACGCCGTCGCCCGCAACTGCCTCGCCAACACCGTCCGGGGCCTCGGCCGCAGACGCCGCCTCCTCGACCGCATCGGCCACCACGAGAGCGCCCACCGCAGGCAGGTCGTGCCCGGCCCCGACGCCGACCGGCCCGGCGCCTGGGTGCACGAGGCGCTGGCCCGGCTGAACCCCGCCGACCAGGAGGCGCTGCGCCTGACCACCTGGGAGGAGCTGACGCTCGACGAACTGGCCGTCGCCCTGGAGTGCGGCAAGAACGCGGCGGCGATGCGGCTGCACCGCGCCAGGCGCCGGCTGCGCGCCGAGATCGACCGGATGAACATGACCGTTTCCGCAGGGACGACCGCAGGAGACCGCGACCGTGACTGACCCCCTCGACCCGCACGGCCCCCCGGCCGGTTCCGACGAGCTGGCCCTGCTGCGCGCGGCGAACCCGGTCCCCGCCGACGACCCGCGCTACGCCGACACCCGCCCCCTGCACCACCAGGCCGAACGCGCCCTCAACCAGCTCCTGCACGGCACCCGCTCCCGGCGCGCCCGCCGCACCCTGGTGCTGCGCGCCGAGGCCGCCGTGTGCGCGGTCGCCGCGCTGCTCGTGCTGGGCCTGTCCTACGTCGCCGCGCCCGCGGCGACCGCCGCCCCGGCCCCGCTGGACCCGGGCTCCACCGCCGCGGCGGTGCCGCTCGGCACGCTCGCCGACCGTGCGCTGCGGGCCGCGGCCGACGGTCGGCCGGAGCCGCGCCCGGGCACGCACGTCAGGACCTGGACGCTGGGCGCGCACGGCGAGCGGCCCGAGGAACGCGTCGTGCGCCGGCGGCCCGACGGCAGCCGCACCGAGCGCGTCACCCGGGCCGGCACACCGCTGCCCACCCGCACGTTCCCGCCGAGCCGGAGCGACGCGCCGCCCCGGTCGCGGCCGCCGGGCGACACCGCGGGACTGCGCCGCTACCTGACCGCGCTGCACCACGGCGACACCCGCAAAGCGCCCCAACTGATGGTCGCCGCAAGCGAGTTGCTGGACAACTGGACGCCCGGCGCCCGGCAGACCGCCGCGCTGGTCCGGCTCTTCGCCGCCGCCGACGGCCTGCGCCCGGCGGGCCCGGTCACCGACCGGCTGGGCCGCTCCGGACAGGCCTACGTCACCGTGGACGCGGCCACCGCCGTGTGCCGGATGCTGATCCTGGA
Organism: Streptomyces sp. cg35; assembly: GCF_050410835.1. Lineage (NCBI taxonomy): Bacteria > Bacillati > Actinomycetota > Actinomycetes > Kitasatosporales > Streptomycetaceae > Streptomyces > Streptomyces sp. cg35. The sequence goes on along the minus strand of NZ_CP191268.1, from coordinate 4,239,486 downwards.
CCCGGCGGACGGCACCGTCCTCGGCATGGACGTGACGTCCGCGGACTCCGGTGAGCTGCTGTCCTACCGTGCGTGGCAGCGGTGACCGGGGGTCACGTCAGGCCGTGCCGCCGCGCCACCAGCCGCTCGCTCGCGCCGCGCGGCAGCAGCCGCCGCAGCGCGAACGCCACGGGCGCGTTGCTGCCGACGGCGTACAGCGGCCGCGGCCGGGGCGCCTCGATCGCCGTGAGGATCTTCGCGGCCACCTTCTCGGCCGAGATCCCCTTGGCCTCATTGGCGTTGAGGGCGGCGAGCATGGTGTCGTACGCGGCCCGGAACGGCGAGCCGGCGGCCACGTACTGCGTGCGCCGCTCGCTGATCCCGGTGGCGATGGCCCCCGGCTCGACGGTCGTGACGCCGACGCCGTACGGGCTGTACTCGCGCCGGGCCGCACTCGCGAAGCCCTTGATCGCGGCCTTCGAGGCGCAGTACGAGGAGCGGTAGGCGAGCGGGAAGCTGGCCAGCATCGAGCCGACCATCACCACCCGGCCGCGCCGCCGCTCCCGCATCCCCGGCAGCACCAGCTGGCTCAGCCGCACGGCCCCGAACACGTTCAGCTGGAACAGCCGGCGGACCGCCTCCATGGGCAGCTCCTCGAACGGGCCGCTCTGCGACTCGCCCGCGTTGTTGACGAGCACGTCGACCTCACCGGCCGCGGCGGCGCACGCCTCGACGCTCGACTCGTCGGCGAGGTCGAGAGCCAGGTAAGTGACCCCGGGAATCGGGGAGTTGACCTTCTCCGGGTTCCGGCTCGTGCCGTACACCTGATAGCCGCGCCGGACCAGCGCCGCCGCGACGGCCGCGCCGATCCCCGACGACGCGCCCGTCACCAGCGCCGTGCCACGGGCGCTCACACCAGGCTCCTGGCGAGCGCGCGCCCGGCGGCCCGGCCGGAGAAGATGCAGCCGCCGAGGAAGGTGCCCTCCAGCGCGTTGTAGCCGTGCACGCCGCCGCCGCCGAACCCGGCGACCTCACCGGCCGCGTACAGCCCGTCGAAGAGGGACCCGTCGGGCCGTACGACCTGCGAGTCGAGCGTCGTCTCCAGGCCGCCGAGCGTCTTGCGGGTCAGCACGTGCAGCCGGACGGCGATCAGCGGTCCCTGCGCCGGGTCGAGGAGGCGGTGCGGCTTGGCGACGCGGGTGATGCGGTCCGGCCAGTACGCGCGGGCGTTGCGCACGGCCATCAGCTGGAGGTCCTTGGAGTAGCCGTGCTCCGCCTCCCGGTCACGGGCCACGATCTCCCGCTCCACCTGCTCGTACTCCACGGGCGTCTCGGGCGTCAGCTCGTTCATCCCGGCGACGAGATCCTTCAGGCTCCGCCGTACGACGAAGTCCTCACCGCGGTCCAGGAACGCCTGGATCGGTCCGGGAGCGCCCTTCTTCACCCGCTGCAGCACCAGCTTCAGGTCCTTGCCGGTGATGTCGGGGTTCTGCTCGGACCCGGAGAGCGCGAACTCCTTCTCCACGATGGCCCGCGTCAGGACGAACCACGTGTGGTCGTGGCCGGTGGCGGTGATGTGCTTCAGCGTGGCGAGCGTGTCGTGGCCGGGGAAGAGGGGAGCGGGCAGCCGCTTGCCGGTCGCGTCCAGCCACAGCGACGACGGACCCGGGATGATCCGGATGCCGTGCCCCGGCCAGATCGGGTCCCAGTTCTTCAGCCCCTCCGTGTAGTGCCACATCCGGTCGCGGTTCACGAGGGAGGCGCCCGCGCCCTCGCTGATCTCCAGCATGCGCCCGTCGACGTACGCGGGAACGCCCGTCACCATCGACTCCGGCGCCTGCCCCATGCGATCAACAGGCCAGTTCTTCCGCACCAGTTCGTGGTTGCCGCCGATGCCGCCCGAGGTGACGACGACGGCCTGCGCGCGCAGCTCGAAGTCGCCGGTGGTCTCCCGGGAGGAGGCGACGCCGCGGGCCTCGGCGGAGGGCTCCAGCAGGGCGCCCCGCACGCCGACGGCGGCCCCGTCCTCCACGATCAACTCGTCCACGCGGTGGCGGTACTTGAAGGTGACGAGGCCGCGCGAGGCGGCTTCGAGGACGGGCTCCCGGAACACCCGCACGACCTCGGGACCCGTCCCCCACGTGATGTGGAAGCGGGGCACGGAGTTCCCGTGCCCGGTCGCGGTGCCCGCGCCGCGCTCGGCCCACCCGACGTTCGGCGTGACCTTCAGCCCGAGCCCGTACAGATAGTCGCGCTTCTCACCCGCCGCGAACCCCACGTACGCCTCCGCCCACTTACGGGGCCAGCGGTCCTCGCGCTCCCGGTCGAAACCGGCCGAGCCCAGCCAGTCGGCGAGCGCGAGGTCGTAGGAGTCCTTGATGCCCATCCGGCGCTGCTCGGGGCTGTCGACGAGGAACAGACCGCCGAGCGACCAGAACGCCTGGCCGCCGAGATTGGCCTCGTTCTCCTGGTCGACGAGCACCACGCGCTTGCCCGCACGGGTCAGTTCATAGGTGGCGACGAGCCCGGCGAGCCCGGCCCCCACGACGATGACATCGGCACTGGTGTCGCTCATGCGCTCTCCATGGGTGTGCTGTAGGCGTCGAGTACGTTCAGGAACAGGGCCTCGCGGCGGGCCCGGACGGCCGCGTCGTGCGGCTGCAGCAGGACCTGCACGGCGGTCCCGTCGTGCACGGCGACGAGTGCCTCACCGAGGGCGCTCTCGTCGGTCACCCGCCGGCCGAGCTGCGCCAGGGCGGTCACCAGGACCGGCAGGATCGCGTCCCGGATCGCTTCCTCGCGGGCCGCCATCACCCGGCGCAGCCCCGGATTGCGCAGCGCGTGCGCGGTGAACTCGGCGGTGATCCGGTACCAGGCGTCGTCCACCGGCGCCGCGGCGATCGCGGCCCGCACGGCGGAGGCGGGATCGGCCGGGTCGAGCTCGGCCAGGGCGCGGCGCACATCGTCGAGCATCCGCGCCGACCGCTCCTCCCACAAGGCGAGAAACAGCTCGTCCAGGGAGGAGAAGTTCGAGTAGAAGGCGCCGCGGGTGAATCCGGCCCGCTCGCAGACCTGCTCGACGGTGGAGCGCCCGAAGCCCACCTCGGCGAACACCTCGAGCGCGGCGTCGAGCAGCCGCTGCCGGGTGCGCGCACGCCTCTTGGTGACGGTGCCGGGCATCCTCGCCTCCTCCATCGGATACAGGAACGTATTCGATACGTTCCTGTATCCACAAGGGCCGGGACGGCGCCGGACACCGGGCCGGGCCGGATCAGACGAAGATCTCCACCAGCGTCCACACGGCGAGCAGCAGCATGCACGCGCCGCCCACCCGCTGCACGGTCTTCAGCGGCACCCGCTTGGCGATGAACCGCCCGGCGATGAGCGCGAGCCCGGAGACCGACATCAGGGCGGCCGCGGACCCGATGGCCGTGGACCACGTCCCGTTGGTCGCGGCGAGGTTGGCCGTGGTGATCTGCGTCAGGTCGCCCCACTCGCTGATGAAGACGGCCATGAACGCGGTGCCGAACACGGGCCAGAACCCGGTCACGGTCTTGCCGCCGGCCTCGTCGCCCTCGTCGTCGTCCCCGCCGCGCAGCAGCATGAAGGCGCCGAAGGCGAACAGCAGGGCGGAGACGACCTTCACGATCCAGTCCGGCAGCAGGCCGAGCAGGGATCCGGCGCCGACGGCGATGGCCACGTGCACGATGAAGGCGGTCGAGGTCCCGAACCAGACGTACAGGGGCTTCATCCGGGTGCCCATCGCCAGCGAGGCGAACATGGTCTTGTCCGGAAGCTCGGCGAGGAAGATCAGCCCGAAGGCGGTGAGGATCGCCAGGGGGTCGAGATGCATCAGCGGTGCTTTCTGTACGGGCCGGGTTCTCGCAACCCACCCGCTGCACGGAGAGGACCACTCGACCCGGCAGCGGAGACACGTGTGCGCCACGTGTCCGTCGTTCTGCCTGGTCGAAGGTCTCGCCCACCCGGTCCGGTCACGGTCCGAGCCCGGCCACCGGGAACCCGGGGGTTCCAGTGTGTCGACGACCGGTTCGCGGGGCTACTCCCCTTCGCTTGCACGTCAAGGGTACACGCCGACGGTCCGGAGCGTCGGTGACGGAACACTGTGCGGCAGATCACCGTGGCCGGCCGTGCGGCCCCTCCTACGATGTGTGACCGTTACACCTTTCATGGCGCCTGGCCGCCCGACCCGAGGAGACGGATCCCGTGACCACCGGTACCGGCGCGCGCGAGGGCTACTACGAGCGGACGGGCCCGAACCGCTACAAGCCCACGGCCCACGCGGGCGGCGCGTGGCACGCCGACGAGCAGCACTTCAGCCCGCTGGCGGGGCTCGTCGCCCACGAGGTCGAGCGGCATCTCGCCGAGCGCCCCGGGAACCTCGCTCTCTCGCGGATCAGCTACGACATCCTCGGCCGCCTCGCCCTCGACGAGTGCGAGATCACCGTCGAGACGGTCCGGCCCGGCCGGACCATCGAACTCCTCGAGGCCGTCGTGGTCATCGGCGGCCGCCCGGTCGTGCGGGCCCGCGCCTGGCTGATGTCGGTCCAGGACACCTCAACGGTGGCGGACAGCCCCGTCGAGCCGCTCCCCGCGCCCGAGGAGCTCGTCCCCTGGGCGATGGACGAGGCCTGGGGCGGCGGCTACATCGCCTCGATCGACCTGCGCCGGGTGCCCCCGACCCGCAAGGGCCGCACGACGGCCTGGGTGTCCGCGCGCGTCGACCTGGTCGCGGGCGAGCCGAGCGGCCCGCTCGCCTCGTACCTCGCGCTCGTGGACACGGCGAACGGCATCGCCGTGCAGCAGGACCCGGCCGCGTGGATGTTCCCGAACCTCGACCTCACGATCCACCTGCACCGGCAGCCGCGGGGCCCGTGGACCGGCCTGGACACCACCGTCACCTTCGGCCCGACCGGGCAGGGGCTCACCAGCAGCGTCCTGCACGACACCGACGGCCCCGTCGGCCGCGCCGAGCAGATCCTCACCGTCCGCCCGCTGCAAGGGAGTTGACCCGCCCCCGCCCGGTCCCGGGGATCCCCCGGTCCGGACGGGTTCTTGATGGCTTCTTCATAGGTTCTTCAAAAGGCGCCTCGTACGGTCGTCGCGGTCCGGACACAGCGGGTCCGGACCCTGACGACGGCGACGTGAGGAGCTCGTGGGGATGAGTGCGCGGCGGTGGTTCGGGGGACGGCTCCTGGTCGGGGCGGCGGCCGTGGCGGTGATGACGGTGACCGGGTGCGGTGGCGGCGACGACAAGAGCGGCGAGGTCGCCTCCGCCGGGGGCGGCCGCACGAGCGCCGACCCGTCGAAGCAGGCGTCGAGCGAGCTGTCCGAGTACGTGGAGGGGCAGCGCAAGTGGGTCGAGTGCCTGCGGGACGCCGGGTTCGACGCGCCCGCCCCGGACGCCGAGGGCTCCGTCGACCTCGGGGACGCGTCCAAGTGGAAGAAGGACCCGACGGCCCTGAAGGCGCAGGACAAGTGCGCGGACCAGGTGCCGCCGGTGCCGGACAGCGTGGAGAAGGGCCAGCAGCCCGACCTCTCCGAGGCGGAGATCGCCAAGAACCAGAAGTACGCCACGTGCATGCAGGAGAACGGCGCCCCCGACTTCCCCGACACCGACGAGACCGGACACTTCCGCGACGTCACCTGGGACTCCACCTCGGCCGGCGGCAAGCGGGCCGCCCGTGAGTGCGCCTCCATCATCGGGATCCCCGCCGACGCACGACCGGTCAGACGATCGCGCCCAGGCTCCGGAGCTGCGAAAACCCAGGCCGTCAAGTTCCCTGACAAGGCCCAGGGCGAGAAGATCGATCTTGACTCTTCCGCTAGGACCCCGCAGAAGCCGCCAACTCAGTGACTCGATGGTCGAGTCTTCGAGAAGATCAACCTATCGTGCCGATTCCGACGTGAAGCCGCGGCGAGAGCAGGATCCTCCCCCCAGTGTGACAAGTGCCTGAGCCGCTGCCCGTTCGCCTTCATCGTCACCGGACCCACGACCGGGCCGGGCGACTTCCTGTAGTCAGACGGACTGCGCGCCGGTGCGCAGTCGTGTCGTACCACCTGCCAGCGGGGTGACGTTATGTCCCTCTTGAGGTCGAAATATCCACGTCAGGGCAGAGTGAAGGGCGTACCCGCCGGGCCGCCTCATAGCCGGACACACAGGCCTTCGGCGACGCCGCCAATGCAGGCCCCGTCAGTCCGCGGGCCTCCGGGACAGGGAGTGTTGTATGCCCAACCGCTCGAAGATCAGCGCCGTGAGCACCATCGCAGCCGCTCTGTTCATGACGGCCGCCATGCCGTCCCACGCCGCTGACGCGCCCGACTCCTTGGACTGGAGAAGCAAGGGCGCCGTCACCCCGGTCAAGGACATGCAGCACTGCCCGGATCACGGGGAAGCCTCGCGAACTGACGCGCTCGAAGGAGCCTGGGCGATCCAGGGGAATCCCCTCACGACGTTCCAGCCCCGTCCCGTCGAAGACCCCGACGCGCGATGGGAGTGTGATCTCATCGTTGAGGAAATCTCTCCCACCCCGTTTCCGCGTGAGCGGATCGAGGGCTGGAACTCAGTGGGGGCGGGCGAACGAGCCTTGCGTGATGCTGTCGCGGAGCACGGGCCGACCGTCGCCTACGTCGATGGCAGCGGGTACGAGTACCAGCTCTACTCGGAGGGTCTGTTCGCAGGGCACTGCGGCACCGCGAACAACGTGGCTGTCACGGTGGTCGGTTACGGCACCACAGCCCAGGGACAGAAGTACTGGATCGTCAAGAGCACTTGGGGCGAGAGCTGGGGGGAGGGCGGGTACATGCGAATCATCCGCGGCGAGAACAAGTGCGGCATCGAGGAGGGGTACGAGACGACGTACCCCACTCTCAAGTCCAGCCGCTGACCTCATGGACGGCCTCCACATGAACCGCAAGACAGAAGGCGCCTTGCCTTGCTGCATGTGTCCCCGTGTCCCCGTGTCCCATGTCGTGTCTCGTTCCGTGTTCTCGTTCGTTAGTTTGTGAAAACTGCAGGTCAGGGACACCGTGGCTCACTCGCCCCACCCACCACTCACCCCAGCTCCCATCCCGTCCGCCACGATGTGCCCGCGGCCGGGAACGGCGCCCCCTCCCACCCGGTGCCGGCCGATCCCCCGCCGGAGGCAAGAGCGGCGCCCCGAGCGGAGCCGGGTGCTTGATGAGGTAGAGAAAGTTGTAACAGCTCTCCAGCTACGGGCAGTTGGATCTGGTACCGGACCGGGCGGTGAGGGTGCGTCCGTCATGGGCTCGGATGCGGGGCGCCATGTCGTCGGTCGAGGTACCTGCGATGCGAACGCTGAAGGCTTCAGTCATCCGCCTCATGGGCTCGGGCTCGATGACGCCTCAAAGGCAGCGAGGATCTCCTGGGCATACTGGTCCCGTGGGGCGATCTCTTCGACCGTTTCGCGTGCGCGCTCAGTTCGGCCTGTCTCGCAGAGCAACCGGACGAGCCTGTAGAGGGCGTCGCGGTCGCCGGTCTCCGCGCGCTCGTGGAGTACCGATGCCAACCCGCGATCGCGAAGCGCTCGGTTCAGCCGCCGACGGGCGTGGATGTCCATGTGGGCCAGGTCCGTGAGCTCTGCGAGTCGTCCGGCGTGGACGAGTAGGTCCATGTGCCACAGGTGGTTGCCGTGTTTGGTGTAGTCGGTGGAGTAGCACTCGGCGTGGGCGCTCACCAGGGGGATGGCGGTGTCCCAGTCGCCTGACTGCTCGGCTGCCTGTGCCTGCTCGAACCATCTCACCGGAGGAGTATCGCCCAGCCCTCAGACCGAAGTCTTGCCGGTGGTGAGGAGTTGGCTGGTGAAGCCCTCGCGGCAGAGTCGCTCGTACGCCTCGAGCACATCGTCGGGTACGGACTGGCTGATCATGAAGCCCTGGTCCGGATAGATCAGCAAGTGCTGAAGCGCACCGACAAGCACGTCGATGACGAGGCGGGCGTCCCCTTCGTACGGCTTGCTGATCAGAAGCACGGAGGACACGTCCACTCCGGCCTCCTCGAGCACGGCCTTGGAAAGACGGATGTTCTCACCGGTGTTACGGGCATTGGGCTCGACGAGAACCGCCGACCTGGGAACGCCGAGTTCAAGTGCCCGCTCGCGACAGTGGACCGCTTCACCTCGCGGCATGCGGTCCTTTGTCGTAGGGCTGGTGGCCTCGTGAAAACAAGCAGTGGAGCCATGCCGCGCTGGTAGATGTCTACTGCCGTGTCGGCCACACCCAAGTCGTGACTGCCCGAGCCGATAGTGACCGAGCAGGGCCGCAGGGTGTGGCCCATCTGGTGGGAGACCCACAGGCGTCGTGCGTCGGTCCATGCCTGCGTCGAGATCATTCCTGCCCCTTCGCCCTTCGCTGAGTCCGGGACCTAGAAGTCGTACTCCCAGGCGAAGCGCGAAGCCGCGTGTACACCGATGGCCTCAACCGCTCGGTCAAGCGGGCCACGGCGCGGGACAAGGTGAAGCGCAACGTCGTCGCCCTGCTGACCGGGGCTCGGACCGAGGAACTGCGCGCGCTGACCTGGGACCACGTCTTCCTCAGCGGGAGGCCGGAAGCCAATCCGCCGCAGCCTCCGCACATTGCCGTGTGGCGGTCGGTCCGGCGTGGAGGGGACACCAAGACGCGGAAGTGCCGGCGCACGCTCGCCCTGCCGGCACGTTGCGTAGAGGTCCTGTGGGCTTCCGGCCCGTGATCCAGACCGGCGCGATGGTCATGGACGGCATCTTCAAGCGGGATCTGGAGCCGTAGTCACGCAGAGAGGCACGCACGCAGAAACAGGTGAGGCGCCTACCGAATCCGGTAGGCGCCTCACCTGCTGTTTTGGCTGTCGGGGTGGCGGGATTTGAACCCACGACCTCTTCGTCCCGAACGCGATCACGATGGTATTTGACCTGGTGAGGGCACTACTGGACGCGTGTGGGCATCGCGAGTTCCGTCCATAGGCGTCCAGGGAAGTGCACGGCAGACTGCGGCGGTTGGCCCCCGGTTTGGCCCCCTGCTAGGACTCGGCAAGCGAGCTTCCCAGCAGGGTGTCAGGCACAGGCTTGGAATGAGCGGTAAGAGTACGCGTGATCCCGCAGCCCTCCGGCGCCGGCGTGGCGTCCCGGCCGGCCAGCCTGTGCAGGTTCGGCCTGCCTGGAACGAAGCCCTAGCAGCGGGCACGTCTGCACTTAAACCCGCATGCGACACCTTCAACATATTGAGCAGGTCGCCCTCGGACGTCTACACTTGCTGGACTGCTACCTGTAGAATTAAATTTCTGGTCTATTGATCAAGGTTGGACGATTGGGGGACGCGTGAGAATCTCAAAGAATGCATTGCTTCCCCAGTTCGAACGACAGACTGATTATTTCGACTACTTTTCCGGTAGTGAAGTTCCAGACGTTCAGCAACTTCAAGACAAGCGCTTGAAGGCTGGACTACAGAAGACCTACCTGTTGGAAACTGTCGACGGTGGCAATGCAGGGGGCGGGCCATCGATAGCGGAAATTTTCCAGCGTAGCGAAATCCGCATCGATGAGCTTTCCGGTGATGACGGAGCGTACGCCCTCTTTGCGCCATCAGGGGAGCGCGTGGCAGTCCTGGAGGAAATTGGCTCCAGGTATCTCGCTTTGTACACGCTGTTGCCATCAGTGGAATCAGACAAGCTCGTCAAGGATGCTGTAGCAGCTAATCCCTTCCTCGATCACCTGTGGCTTTCATCGCAGAGTTTCCTTACGCTCTGGACGCAAGTCCTCCGAGATAACAATAGTAAGCGATACGGGAAAATCACCTTTGAGCACGAGTCGATTTATGAGACTCATGAGGGTGAAGAGGACTACTTCCAGGATGAGCGCAGGACGTCACGTTTTACGATGGTGGACAAGCTGGAAGTGATTTCCCAGAAGATGGATCCACTTTCCCAGGAGTACGCTCCACTAGCGTCAATCACGCAGCTTAGAATTCCTGCTCAGGGGCGCGGGGGCCACGATCTCTATTACGACGGCAAGTTGACCAATCGAAGCAGTTCATTCTTGGATCACCGTGCCACTGTTCGTGGAGTTGTGGATCTGTACCGCGCGCTAACTAAGCGCGTCGAAGAGCAGCTATGGGTTACTGCCTCCGGACCTCATGGGATCGCTGACGGGAACTTTGGATCTATCGCTGAGATCGTATTCAGTAAGAGCCTTCCGGAAGACCTGTTTAAGCGCTGGGTGATTAGCCTGTTTAATAATAGGCGAAATCGCTTCAGGATTACAGGCTATCCAACTTGGCTCAGTGACAGGAAAGTTCACGCAAATGCGATAGATCAGCATTTGTGGCAGCCTCTAGTGCTTGAGATGACGCCAGAGCGGGTTATTGCTGTTTTGCCTCACGGTACATGCGGTAATTCGATCAACCGACTCGTATCGAATATTCAGCGCTTCGTTGACCCTAAGGTTACAGCGTACATCGGCGATCAAGAGTACGGGGCTTTGATTCAAGGGGTGGCGGTCTAAGCCCAGGGGGGGAATTGCTTACTCGTGACCCGGTGTTCCAGGTCAACAGTTGCTTGTGGCTGGTTGCAAAGTCGACGCCGGCTAAAGGCGGTGACCGGCCATTCTTTGACGCCGGATACAGGCTGCGCTCTCTGGGCGCAAAGCTTGCTTTCAGCGTTGAAGTGCGCACGCAACTCGCGCAGCGAGGGTGGGGGCCTAATCCTCCAGAGCCTGACTTGCTGTTCCATCACCTCGCTTCCGGCGACCATCTAGTTCTGGAATGCAAGGCCTCTAGTTTCAGTAAAGATTCTAGCACTGCTGGCCAAGCCCGTAAGCTTCTGGTTTCTTGTGCAGACTCCACTACAGCTGTCGGAATAGACGGTCAAGCCGTGGTGGTCTACGTACTGCCAAGCGACGACGTCCCACTCCAGTCGGCAACGCTGGAGGAGTTGACTGGCGAGCTGGCGGCAGATGGCTTTCTGACCGCAGTCTACGGAGTGCTCGGGCTGAAGATTGACGATGAAGGCTTGTGGGCCGAGCTGCGAATTAGTCAAAATCCATCGCCGCATTTGGCGAGCCTTGAGGACAGCTTCTTGATAGTTGCTGGGGATCGCAAGGAAGCCCGTCCTTTGTATCTGATTCCTTACGACCCAACTGCGGCTGACAATCAATCCCGAGAGGAAAGAGAGTACTGTCACCGCATACTGCTTGAACGGTGCTACTCGGCCGCAGTTCAGGCAATTGGAACCGCAGATGTTCCAGAATGTGTGGTTATCAAAGCTGACGATCTCTTCCGTAAGGCAACATACGGAGTTTCGGATAAGTGGCATGCTAAGGAGCTCGGTCCACTCAAGAGCAAGATAGTTCATGGCATGGCGACTCTGCTGAACAAGAAGGAGTTGCAGGGAAGAGTGACTGTGAACAACAACCAGGTTGAACTGTTGCTGCGGGATGAGGAAGACAGGGATGCGGCAATCACTAGATTGCTGAAAGCCAACACGGTGCAGCTTGCCCTGAAGGCGTCCAGCGGGCAGACAGATATCGATCACATCGACTGACCTGTTAAAGAGTGCCTCATTGCGAGAATGTAGAGACTCGGACGCGACCTTCGAGGGGGCTACGTCTGAGTCTCTGGTATTGAAGGGCCAAAAGGTCAGGCGGATAGACCCCTAATCGTTACCTCTTATCGAGGCTCATCTGCTCGGGTGAAGCCACGCAGCGGAAACCTGTGTCGTCGTCGTGCATCGTGTCGTTGGCATCGTTCGCGATGGATGGAACCCCTCGGAACAGCGGGCTTGTAAAGGCACTGCCGCGAAGTTCGTACCTGCCTGGAGTGGTCGGTGATGCCAACCACTCCCAGACGTTGCCCACCATGTCGTAGACGCCGTAGGGCGAAACGCCGCTGTGGTACCGAGAAACGGACGTGGTGCGTTCGACGCCGGTCTCTCGGACGTTGCACTTGGCAGCCGTCTTCTGGTCACCCCACGGGAAGACACGGCCGGCAGTTCCGCGGGCCGCCTTCTCCCACTGCTCCGCAGTCGGTAGCGCCTTCCCAGCCCATGCCGCGTACGCGTTCGCGTCTTTCCAGGTCACGTGCACCACAGGGTGGTCGTACAGCTCGCGAGAGCATCGGCCGTTCTCCCAGTGATGCGGCACGGGATGACGGGTGGCAGCGCAGAACCGCGCATAGTCCGCGTTGGTCGTCGGGAAGGTGTCGATGTGGAACTCATCGACCCAGACCGGGTAGTTCTCCTCGCCTGATAGGAAGATTCCTTCCGGGACGTGCGCCATGATCTTGCCGTCACCGGGATGCTTCACGTACTCGCCGCTGAGCGGTTGGTCTTCGTCAGGCTCGATGATGGCCTGAGTGGGGATGTCGTCGGCCGCGAGGATGCCAACGAAGCGCCCTTGAGCGTCCTGGTCGGCTTTGGCGAGCAGGGTGTCTAGGGCTGCTTGGTTCACCATGCGCAGGGTGGCTTGCTCGCCGTCGCTCTCCCATCGGGAGACGATTCGATCGGAGACCCCGAGTTTCTCGGAGAACTCCATGAGGCTCATGCGTACGGCTTCGCGCAGTGCCTTAACTTCACGTCCGGTCCATTTCGTAACGAGTGGCATGGGCTACCTCTGTCGTGAATCGCCGCCCCTGTGAGGGGCGGCGGTACGCGCCTACAGGCTGTCGCCGGGGATCGCGGCGTAGCCCTCGCGCAGTGCGTCGAGGACGGGGTGGTTCTCCGGGAACTGCACGTCGTCGAGCGCGGTCACGGACCGGACGCCGATCGTCGTGTTGGTGGCGAATGCGGCAGCCATGTTCGGGACGTCGGCAAGCCGCACGGGAGCCGTGATCTGCTTGGGAGCGTCGAGGCCCTGAAGAAGAAGCATCGTCGTGCCGGGAAGGACAGGGGCGGCCGGCCAAATGACCGTCCCCTCCTGGTCGACGAATCCGAGGTTCCACGTGCCGCCCTCGGAGACGCAGCCGTCCGGTTCGACGAAGAACGCGTCGTCGAATCCGGCGAGTTGGGCCTCCCGGCGGACCCGGAGCTGCGAGTGAAGGCCGATGTGCTTCACCGCGGCACTGTCACGAGTGAAGGCGAAGGATTTGGCCGTGAGCGGGGGAGGAGTCAGCGCGCCCGCCGGTCGCAGGTTCACGAGAACGTGAGGGTCCTTGGCTTCGCTGGGACGTCCCATGTCGATGGCAGGGTCAAAGACCGTGACGCGGAGACCCGCGACACCGGTGACGCCCTCGGCTGCTTTGCGGATGTAGTTCTGCGTCTGCTCACGGTCCAACTCGACACCGAAGACGAGTTGGCAGTCACGTACGAGCCTGTCGAGGTGAAGCGACAGGCCCCGGATGGTGCCGTCCTCCATGCGCATTGACGTGAAGTGCCCGTAGTTCGTGAGGGCGAGGCTCTGGAGTTCGTCGAGGGTGACGGGTTTTCCGTTCAGTTCAGCCATACGGCCAGTCTGGCAGCCACTGACGCTCCGCCAACACCCGTTCCGCGAGCCAAAGTTCGGATTAGTTCGGTGCAGGGGCGGCGGGAGTACGTACTCACGGAGCGCTCGCCGGGACACGCTAAGAGCATGATGACGAACGCACCGCGAGAGACGCTAAGCGTCGGGCTCCCCCTCGGTGGGACCCACGACCGCTTCAAGCTGCTTCACGCGCTCGACAAGGCCGGCGAGTTCGGTCGAGACGCGCGCGACCTCGGCTTGCAGCTCGGTCAAACGCTGCGCGGCCTCACGGGGCGCCTGCTCGCCGGGGGCGGGGTCGCGGACGTAGGTACCGCTCCCCGTGCGGCCTTCGACCAAGCCCTCCTCCTGGAGCTGCGCGTACGCGTTCTGCACGGTCATCAGGGCTACGCCAAGCTTCTGGGCGTAGGCCCGAGCGCCAGGGAGGCGATCGCCGGGACCGAACGTCCCCGCGGCGATCTCACCTCTGACCCTGGCTGCGATTTCGCGGGCGTTGAGCTTCCTCTTCGGCTGTGAATCCACCCCGAAAGCGTACTTGACCTAGGTCGTTTGCGATCGGGTCGCGCAAGCACTTGACGCCCCAAATCGACCTAGGTAGCTTTCTCCGTGTCGGCAAGTGACCTAGGTTGCTTGCTGAGACTGGTTTGACCTGCATAAACGCATAGGGCGGGGACGCTGCAATCCCGCTAAAGGCCAGGGGACAGGGCTTCGGCCCGACTGGCGAGGTGGCCCGGTGACCGCGAGCAACGGCCGGAGGGTGGGGACCCAAGTCCCCCTTGCAGTGCGTTTTCCCTGTTCCGCGATTTGAAGGAGTGGCAGTGACGAAAGCGATGGGCGCGGCCGTGATTGACCGGCACGGCGGCGCCGCTTCATCCCCGGTCCGCGAGCGCGATTGAGCGCCGCGGCCAACCGGTCACCGTCCAACTGTCTCGCGGCGGCTAGCGCCGCGCCGGTTGCCTCCGCTGCTCGTCTCGTACGAGCAGCGCCGAGGGGAGCCGGATTCCCCGACTTCAACGGCGTGCGGCCCCGGTGTTCGAGCACCGGGGCCGCTGTTTGGGCCGTTGCCTACTGCTAGGGAGACACGACCCATGAACTACATCGTGACTGTTCAGGACGCTGTTACCGCGTTCGAGCCGTGGATGGAGCCCACGGATGCGGAGCTGGACGCGATCGAGCGGGAGGCGCCGCTGATCGACGCCGAACTTGAGTTGCTGGACGTGCAGATCGCCCTTCTGGACCGGACGGCAGCGCCGCTGGACGTGCGCCGCCGGCGACGGGCCGCGAACAAGGTGCTCGCCGCTCGCGTCGAGGTCGCCAACCGGCTCGGCGAGGTTCGAGAGGGTGACGCCGCATGATCCGCATCGTCACCACGTCCCGCATCGCGCAGCTTGAGGCCGATGCCCACACGGCGCACGTGTTCGCATGGGAGACCACCGCGCAGGCGAACGAGGCGTTCGGCCAGCACGTGCGGGAGCTGCACGCCGTGACCGACCGCGCCGAGCGGGCCGAGTCGGCCACGTCCGAGGTGGGCGTACTCCTGGCGCGCGCTGTGGAGGAGCTGGCCGCGGCGCAGGAAGAACTCCTCCTCAAGGACATCGAGATCCGACGCCTGCGGGAAGAGGCGGAGCGCCGGCCGATCGAGGGGGAGTCGCTCACGGTGCTGCTCCACTACGGCCAGCCGCACACGATCTACGCCTCCCGCGAAGACGCGCACGCCGACACGGCGGTGCACGGCTACCCGGCCGATCACGTCTGGTCGCCGCGCGGTGAACGCTCGCCGTACGCGTGCCAGTGGTCGTGTGAGGCGTTCACGTACAGCGCCGCCTCGAACGGGTTCCGCCGCGTCTACCGGGCGGTCGCGGAGCCGATGGGGGGTGCGGCGTGAACAGTGTTCAGACGCGTTCAGCCGAGCGCGCCCTGTCCGGCGGCACGTGGTCGATCGTGTGCGGGGCGATGCTCTACTCGATCCTCACCGTGACACCGTTGATGGCCGATCACACGGCCCCCCAGTGGGCATGGACGGCCCCCATCCTGCCGCTGGTGGTGGACGCCGCGGTCGTCATCGTGGTCAAGCTCGATGACGTGCTCGCCCGGCTCGGCGGGAACGGTGGTCGCTGGCCGCTGGCCCTGCGGTGGATGACCGGGCTGATGACGCTGGCCCTGAACACCGCGGACTCCGCGCTGAGGAAAGACCTGGTCGGCGTGGCTGTCCACTCGGTGGCACCGCTACTGCTGATCGTCACTGCGGAGACCAGTCTGGCCTACCGGCGCGCGCTCGCCGCCGCGCAGACGGCTCTGGCGGCCGAGGCGAAGGCCGAGCGCGAGCGGGCCGAGCGGAAGGCCGAGGAGCGCGCGGAGCGGGCCCGTGCCGCGGCCCGCGAGGAGCGCGAGCACGCCGCCAAGTTGGCGCGTGAACAACGCGACCATGAAGCCTGGTTGGTCCGTGAACAGGCTGAGCGCGAGGAGCGCCGGGCGCGCGAGGAGCGCGAGGCGAAGGAGCGGGCGCAGGCGGCCGAGCGGGAGATCCGTGAACGCCGTGAACGCGAGCGTGAACAGCGTGAACACGAGCGCGCTGAGCTTGAACGCCAGGCCCGCGAGCGCGCCGAAGCGGACGCCCGCGAGCGGGCCGCGGCCGAGGAGCGTGAACGCCGTGAACGCGGTGAGCGCTTGACCCGTGAACGCGCCGCGCTGCTCGATCGCGGGCCGGCCGAGGCGAAGCTGGGCGAGGACGACGCGCGCCGCACGGTGGCCGCGGCGTTCGAGACGGGCCTGTCCGTGCGCCAGGCCGCGGAGCTGTGCGGCTGGTCGGTCGGCTGGGTCTCCTCCCGCTACGCCGAGCTGCGCGGCCCGGACGCTGGCGGTCTCGCGATTGCGAGCGCCTGATGCCGACCGCCTACAGCAAGTGCTACGACCCCACGGGGCGCCGCTACGGGATACCGACCTACCCGTGGAAGTACGCCCCGGACGGGCTCGCCACCCGCCGCCAGCTCCGCGCGAAGGGGCTGCGGCCGGGCGGTCAGCCGGTCTGCGCGCAGCTCATGCTGCGCCACCGCGGCCGCAGGTCCGGCGCGATGGTCGCCTACCTCTACCGGATCGACC
The DNA here is from genome assembly GCF_050410835.1 of Streptomyces sp. cg35. Classification (NCBI taxonomy): domain Bacteria; kingdom Bacillati; phylum Actinomycetota; class Actinomycetes; order Kitasatosporales; family Streptomycetaceae; genus Streptomyces; species Streptomyces sp. cg35. The sequence goes on along the minus strand of NZ_CP191268.1, from coordinate 4,222,951 downwards.
TCGCGAAACCGGTCCGGCCGATGACCTCGCGCAAGTGGGGCGCGCTCGCGCTCGCGATGCACGCCCGCTGCACCTGCCCGGTGTGCGGCGTGACCTACAGCTACTGCCTGCCGACCTCGCTCGGCATGTGCCTGCTGTGCCACGACGCCACCGCCAACGAACAGCGCGCCGCCTAACATCCGCCGCCTGAACTGGGAGTTCGCATGGCCCGCAACCCGTCCCGTCATCGCCTGACGGACGTGCTCATCATCGGCTTCTCGCTCGCGGTCGGTGCCTCGATCGGCGTGCAGCTCTACTGGCAGCACGTGACGTGGGGGCTGATCGTCCCGTGTGTGCTCGCGGCCGCGTCGTCGTCGCTGTGGCTGCTGTCGAAGGTGGCCGAAGCCTTCGAGTCCACGGTGCACCGCTGCACGGCCCCTGGCTGCACCTTCCGCGTCCGCGTGCAGAACGTAGACGCCGCGGAGAACCGCCGTTGGCAGGAAGTCGCTGCCGCGCACCCCACCCACGACCACTCCTGAACAGCGCATCCCCACAGGCCGCAGTGCCCCAACGCCACTCTCTGACCAGCGCGTTGGGGCACTGCTTCTCACTCCGGAAGGAGTGCACTCAGCATGACCGACATCAGTACGGAAGCGGTAGTGGCCCCCGCCACCACCGACACCCCGTCCACCCCGGCCCCTGCACAGGCTGTGGACAGGATCGACGAGAAGACCCCGCAGGTTGAGGACGCGCCGGGCGGTTGGCCGGTCGCCCCGCTGGCCCTCACGGGCGCCAACGCGACCGTGTCCACGATCGCCGCTGCCGGGCTCGCCGGCGGGCCGATCGCCGCGGCGGTCGCCGCTACCGGCATGGCCGTGCTGGGCACGGTCGCTTCCTACTGCAGCCACAACCCGCGCCCGAAGCAGGCTGCCCGCCGGGCTGCGGCCCGTACCGCGGCCCGCCAGAACGCCGCCCGCAACCGCTCCGGCGCCCTCAACACCGCCGGGCGCACGTACGGTTCGGGCGGGAAGGGTGCAGTCGGCGGCGGGGGCAAGGTGCCCGGCCAGAAGCACCGCAAGACCGGCACCGGCGCCGGTACGGGCAAGTCGGGGTCGGGCAAGCACCGCTCTCCGGGCGCTGTGAGCAAGTCCGCCGGTGCCAAGTCCAACCGCAGCGGAGGGCTTGCTGCGAAGGCGGGGCAGGTCAAGGCGCTGAGGAAGGTGAACAAGCAGGCAGGCGCCTCGCGAGCACAGAAGCGTCAGCAGACGACCGGCGCCCGCCGGGCGGTCGCCGACGCCCGCCGCAACACCCCCAAGCCCACCCGGACGAACAAGCCGAACAAGCCGCAGACCGGGGCCGGAAAGAAGGGCGTGTCGGCGACGCGGGCGCGCTCGGGTGGTCTGGCCGGGCGGATGCTCGGCGGCGCCGCGCGCAAGGCCCGCACAGCGCGGGATGCGGCGATCGCCAAGCAGCGTGCCCGCCGGGATGCCGCCGCCGCCCGCAAGGTGGCCGGCGGCCGCTCCACCGTCCGTAAAGCGCCCGCCCGGCAGGCCGCACGGAAGGCCCTGCGCCGCTCCGCGGCCCGCTTCCACGGGCGGCGCGCGCTGGCGGCCCTGCTCGCGCTTCCCCTCGGTCTGCTCGGGCTGCTCACCAGCCCACTGGGCCGGAAGCTGGGGCTTCCCTGGCTCGTGCACCCCGGGCGGCGCCTGTACCGGCGCCTGACCGCCGTGGCGCGTGAGCAGCGCGGCGAGCGCGACGCCGAGATCCGCGCACAGCAGGCCGCCGCCGAGGACGCCGCCGACCAACAGGCCGCCGAGGACAGCACCAACGAGATCAGCGACCAGATCGAGCGGCCCGCGGGGCCGGTCGCGAACAGCACCGACAGCACCACACCCACGAGTGAGGGAGAGATCGTGTCTGGTTTCAAGTTCGAGGAGTACGCGGCCGAGATGGAGCAGGCCGCCCAGTCCTACGACCCCGAGGACGCCATGGAGATCCTCGCCATGGTCGAGTCCCTGCCTGCCGCCCTGACCAGCGTGGCGAACGTGATGAAGATCCTCGCCGAGCGCGCCGACTCCGAGTTCCCGCTGGAGAAGGAGGTCGCGGACGGCTTCAACGACATCTTCGGCGCCCTCAACAGCGCGGTCGCGGTCGCCGAGGACATGGGCCCGCTGTTCCGTCAGGCCCACGAGCACGACATCGCCCGCCACGAGGACCCCCGCAACGGCCCGGAAGCCGAGAAGGGCTGGAACGTCTGACATGAGTGCCACCACTGCCGCGAACAAGCGCAAGCAGGCGGACAGTGGCCCGGTGCTGGACTGGAGCGCCGGTCACGGACCCGTGACCGGCCCCCTGTCCGCAACCACCGGCGCCCTCGCCATCGCCACCACCGGCGCCGCCACCGGCATGCCCCCCATGTGGGCCATGGCCGTGGGCGGCGCCGGCGCCCTCGGTCACACCGTGGCCGGACTCAAGGTCCGCAACGCCGGCCGCACCCTCGCCTTCAAGGCCGCCTCCTGGCTGGTCGGCGCCGGATGGACCACCTGGGCCATGGCGTCCGGCCCCCTGTCGTGGGCCGCCCTCGGCTCCCTCGCCACCATCGGCGTGGGGATGGGCGCCGGCGCCCGCTCCGTCGCCCTGTACGAGGAAGCCCGCGAGGAAGAGGCGCTCGCGTCCGAACGGCGGCTCGTGGCGCAGGAGTTGAGCGCCGAGCGCCGTGCGATCGCTGCGGAGTGGGTGGAACGGATCGCCCGGATCTGCACCATCACCGTGAAGGTCAAGGGTGTGCAGATGTGGGAGACCGGCAACGGCTACACCCTCGACATCGAACCCCAGGGCGGCACCACTTACGACCGGATCGCGCAGCACTCCGCGGCCCTGTCCGCCGACGCCAAGCTGCCGCACGGCTGCACCGCCGCCGTAGGCCCCGGCGTCCACCAGGGCCGGGCGATCGTGGACGTCACCACCCGCAACGTCCTCTCCGAAGCCCGCGCCTACCCCGAGGACTACAGCCCGCTGTCCGTCCTGTCCGGCATCCCTTGGGGGTTCCGCACGAACGGCGATGACGTGCTGGCCTACCTGCGCGAGCAGTGCGCCCTCGTCGTCGGGCCGACCGGCTCCGGCAAGACCAACATGCTGCACACGATCCTCGCCGGGTTCGCCCGCTCCGAAGACGTCCTGACCTGGGTCATTGACCTCAACGCCGGATCGGCCGGCCTGCCCTGGGTCCGCCCTGCACTCGGCGGCGAGCTCAAGCAGGGCGACGGCACCCCGGTGCGGCCCGGCGTGGACTGGCTCGCCGGAACGTATGAGGAGGCGTTGAAGCTGCTCGATGCGGCGATCGCGATCGGTCTGGCCCGCAAGCGGGGCTATCAGGACCTGATGGCCAAGCACGACACCGACCTGCTCCCGGTCAGCGCGAAGATTCCCCAGATCATGCTCGTCATCGACGAGGGCGCCGAGATCCTGGTGTCCACCGACCGGCAGATGAAGGAACTCGCCAAGCGCATCTACGAGTTCATCCGAATGCACCGCTCCATGGGCGGGCGGACCGTCATCACCGCCCTCGGCGCCACCGGCAGCGTGCTCGGCAACCTCCTCATCCGCCGCGAAGCGAAAGTCCGCGTCGCCCTCACCGGCGGCGAGACCGAGGGCATGGACCTGTCGAAGATGTTCCCGGGCCGCCGCGGGCTGCGCGTGGACCAAGCCCCGTTCAAGGGCGCCGGGTTCATGGGCACCCCTGAGTCACCGGGGGCGCTGTTCAAGGCGTGGCGGATCAAGCCGTCCCAGATCCGCGACATCACCGTCGCCACCTCCGACCGACACCCGCGCCTGGACGACGTGTCCGCCAAGGCCGCCGGGCCCGACTACGCGCGGCGCTGGGACGCCGAGCGCACCGCATGGATGCGCGACCTCACCCCCGAGACACCTGGCACCGAAGAGGCAGCCGACCGGTCGGCGGGCGGGTTGAACCTGTCCGCGTACCGTGCGGAGCGCACTCGGGAGGCGGGCGGCGAGGACGAACTACTGCGGAAGTTCCGCGAAGAGATCGACGCACAGTTCGCCACCGCCCCCGACCCCGACGCCCCGCCCCGCGCGTCGGGACTGAACCTCTCGGCGCTGCGGGGTGAGGTCGAGCAGGACAGTCCCGCGCAGCGGGCCGCGCTCGCCGCGCTGCTCGCCGCCGGCCGCGAGGGCACCGGAGCCTCCGCGATCGCCCGCGCGCTCGCCGAGCCGTTCGGCACGACCCGGCAGACCGTCGTCGGCTGGCTCAAGACATGGGCCGAGGACGGCACCGCGGTACGGGTCGGGGAGGGCACCAAGGCCCGCTACGTCCACCGCGACCACGCCCCCAACCCGCCCGCGAGCGAGTAGCGCTTGTCGCTTGTCGCCCGCCCCGCACCAACACCCCGCAGGGGGTTGTCGTGAGGGTCGAAAACGGGCTCTGGCCTGCAAGGCGACAAGCGACAAGACAAGCAAGGCGACAAGACAAGCGACAAGCCGCACGACAAGACAGACGACAAGCCATCGGCGGGCAGAACCCCGGACTCGGGTACTGCCCGCCGGCCGTTCCCGGGAGGCCCGTTCGTGATCGTGACCCTGTCCGCCGTGTTCCTCTTCGGGCTCCTGACGGTCGTGCTCCTGCACGGCCGCTACGTCGGCCCGCTCACCGCGATCGCGGTGTTCCTCTTCGGCTTCTTCGTCGCCGACACCGGCGCTGCCCACCTCGTACGCGACGTCCTCACCGCGGTTGCCGACGCCGCCCGCAACCTCTCCTAACCCGCCCGGAGGCCCTCATGACCGACTACGAGCAGACCGCGCCGAAGTGGTCGCCGCGGATGAGCGACGCCGAAGCCAACGCCGAAGCCCGCCGCATCATCGACGACATCTACCGCCCCGCCCACCCGGTGCGCCAGATGCCCACTTCCTTCCGCGACGACACCCCGCCGCCCACCATCGGCGACGCCGAGCCCGTCCACCAGGACGATCGCCGGATCGTGCCCGCATGGGCCGCCGGAACCGCGGTCGCCTCCCTCGGCATCGGCGCCGGCACCACCGGCGTCGGCTGCGGCATCTGGCTCGTCCTGAAGGGATTCGCCTCCATGACCGTCACCGGCGTCGTCTGCATGGGCGTGCTCTTCTCCGGCGCCGCATTCTTCGCGCTGTCCATCGGCGCCGCCTTCTCCCGCGCCCGCCGCTCCGTCTCCAAGCACGTCTACACCGGGCCCGTCACCAAGAACACCCACGTGACCACCCACACCCGCGGGGCTTTCTCCCGCTCCTCCAACACCTTCCACGGCTGAACAAGGAGGCCCACGTGACCACCACCGACCCTGTGCAGCTCGTACGGGACGCTGCGGAATCGGTCCGCGTCTTCAATCACCGCACCTTCCCGGGCGGTGACCGGCCCGGCCTGGTCTCCGCCCCCGAGGCGTACCGCGTCCTCGGCGCGCTCACCACGCTCATCGAGCGCCTCCCGCAGTCCTTCGAGCAGATCGAGCAGGCCCTCAACGCGCATCACCGGCGCGGTCACGTCAGCGCCGACCACGGCACGCCCGCGCAGCACATCGCGGCTGCGGGGGCCGCGCTCACGCAGGCCGAGGACCATGCCCGCGATCTGGCCGCCGCGCTCAATCGCGCCTGGTCGGCCACGAACCCGCTCGGGCACACCGGACCGCTCCGCAACCACACCGCCGACGACGCGTAGGAGGCCCGCATGCTTCGTCTGCGGATCGAGCGCACCACGTGGCCGCGGCCGGCGCTCGTCATGACCGACACGCCCCGTACCAACTGCCCCGACTGTCAGGGCGCGGGCGGGCACAACCGCGACTACGGCGACCACAGCGGCGAGTACGCGGGCACCGACTGGGACCCGTGCCCCTGCTGGGACGAGACGCGTCGCTGGATCGTGCTCCCCCTGCCCCGCCGCCCTCGGCGCCCCTCGGGCCCCGACGCGGACCCGTGGGCGCCGAACAGCAGCAACGAACCGCCCTTCTAACCCACCGACCAGGGAGATTTCATGTCGTTCGGAGAGACCCCGATCACCGTGATCGGCAACCTGACCGCCGACCCCGAGTTGAAGTTCACCGAGGGCGGCTCCGCGCTCGCCAAGTTCACCATTGCTGCGACCCCGCGTGTCTTCGACCGCGAGTCGAACCAGTGGAAGGACGGGCAGGCCACGTTCTTCCGCTGCGCTGCCTGGCGTCAACTCGCCGAGCACGCCGCGGACTCGCTGACCAAGGGCGCCCGCGTCGTCGCGCACGGCCGGATCCGGCAGCACGACTGGAAGACCGACCAGGGCGAGAACCGCTCGATGCTCGTCATGGAGGTCGACGAGATCGGCGCGAGCGTCCGGTTCACCACCGTGACCATCAACGCCAAACGGCCCGCGCAGAACGCCCCCGCCGACAACAGCGCGTGGAACACCGACGCGTCGGGCGGCAAGCCGGAGAGCGACGAACCCCCGTTCTAGCTGCGCCAAGGGCGGCCCCCTCGTCTCGCCAAAGTCGCGGGGCCGCCCTTGCCAGCCAGTACCCAACCAGGAACTGGAGACCTTCAGCATGACTCAACCTGCCCGCATTCCGCGAGCACGCACCTGGGAGCGCTCGCTCCGGGTGCTGGATGCCTACGGCTGCATCGGGGGCGCCGCTCGCGGCTACCAGATGCTCGGCTGGCACGTGACCGGGGTCGACATCGCCCCGCAGCCGGACTACTGCGGTGACGTCTTCCACCAGGGCGACGCCATCGACTTCATCCACGCCCACGGCGCTGAGTTCGACTTCATCCACGCCTCCCCGCCCTGCCAGGGAGAGGGCGCCCCCACCAAGGGCACCAACGCCGCCCGGAACCGGGCGATCGGCCGCACGCACCCGCGCCTCATCGCCCCCACACGCGCCGCCCTGGAGGCGACCGGACGCCCGTACGTGATGGAGAACGTGGCCGGCTCCGAGGTCCGCAAGGACATCCGGCTGTGCGGCGAACAGTTCGGGCTCGGCGTGCTCATGCACCGCTACTTCGAACTCGGCGGCTGGACCACAGCTCAACCCCAGCACCCTGCCCACCGGGGACGAGTGCGCGGATGGCGACACGGTCGCTTCTACGACGGACCGTACGTGGCCGCGTACGGCAAGGGCGGCGGCAAGGCCACCGTGGAGGAGATCCGCGCGGCCAAGGGCATCGACTGGTCGACCGACCACTTCCGTCTGCGCGAGGCACTCCCGCCCGCGTACACGCAGTGGATCGGCCGCGCCTTCCTCACCGACTGGCTCACCGTGGGACTGGGGGCGGTGGCATGACCAGCCTCGCCCTGCTCGCCGCCGCCTTGGAACCCGTCTCCCGCGGCTGGCATGTGTTCCCGCTGCGTCCTGGCGACAAGCGGCCCGCCGGCCACGCCGAACGGCTCTGCCCCGGCACCGGCCGCTGCGCCGGCGGGCACCTCAAGCCCGAGCAGCGTGCCACCCTTGACCGGGACTTGGTCGTGTCGGCGTGGACGACGCAGCCGTACAACATCGGGGTCGCGACCGGCCCGTCCGGGCTGCTCGTCGTCGACCTCGACCTGCCCAAGAGCGAAGAGCAAGAAGGAGCGCCTGACGGCGCCACTTCGTTGCAAGCGCTCTGCGAGCGCGCCCGACAGACGCTCCCGTCCACCTACCAGGTGCGGACCCCGAGCGGGGGCCGCCACCTGTACTTCACCCAACCCGCCGGGATGCGGCTGCACTCGACTGCGGGCCGGTTGGGGCCCCGGATCGACACCCGCGGTTGGGGTGGCTACGTCGTCGCCCCCGGTAGCACCACACCCCGCGGCGCCTACACCGTCACCAACGATCGGCCCCCGGCCGCACTGCCGGACTGGCTGTGCGACACGCTGACCGCCCGGCCGCGCCCCCAGAGCGCCGAGTACGCCATGGCGAACTCCATGAAGTGCCGCAGCGGGTACTCCGCGGCCGCACTGCGCGCCGAGGTACGCAACGTGGCCACCGCCCCCGACGGCACCCGCAACGCCGTTCTGCTGCGGGCCGCGCGGGCGTTGGGGCGGCTGGTCGCATCCGGCGACCTCCCCCGCGAGGAGGTCGAGGAGGCTCTTAGTAGGGCGGTGGCGGGCAACGCGACCGAGCCGCAGCGCTACTACGACGACGTGATTGCCCGTGGGCTGGACTGGTCGATCGCCCACAACCCGCAGCGGAGGACGGCCGCATGACCCCTCCCGATCCCTCTAAGAGCCATCAGACCACCGCGATCGGCGCCCACGTCGCCGACAAGGCGCAGGACACGGCATCGGCTTTGCGGCCGAAGGGCGACGCCGAAGGCGTCCTTTCATCTCTTCCCTTCACCGTCCTCGCCGAGCAGGAAGCCAGCACGTCGCCCGGATACGCGCCGGTTGCGTGGCTGACCATCCGCACCCCGTTCCGCCGGCCCCCGACCGCGACGTCGACCTGCGCCTGCGGACGCGATCTCAGCGCCCGCGGCCAGGCCGACGTGCTCGCGCTCATCGCCGGTCACGAGTACCACCGCACCGTGTGCCCACGGCTCACCCACACCGAAGGGAGGAACGCCGCATGACCAGCAACAATCCCCCCACCGAGGCGCCGATCGATGGCGCCGCGCTGCTCGACGAGGTCGAAGCGTTCCACCGGCGCTTCAACATCTTCCCCACCGAACATGCCTACGTCGCAGTGACCTTGTGGGACGCGCACGCGCACCTCATGGACGCGCTCGACGGCACCGCCCGCCTCGCCTTCCTCTCCCCGGAACCCGGGTCGGGCAAGTCCCGCGCCCTGGAGATCGTGGAAACCCTCACCCCGCGCGCAGCGACCACTGTCAACGCGTCCGCGAACGCGCTGTTCCGGCTGGTCGCGGCCGACGGGGGAACGCCGACGATCCTCTTCGACGAGATCGACACCGTCTTCGGGCCCAAGGCCGGCGGGAACGAGGAGGTCCGTGGGTTCCTCAACTCCGGCTACCGGCGCGGCGCCAAGTCCCTGCGCTGCGTCGGCGACGGCTCGAACCAGAGCACCGAATGGTTCTCCTCATTCTGCGCGGTCGCCATGGCCGGACTCGGCTCGCTCCCCGACACGATCCTGACCCGCTCGGTCATCATCCGGATGCGAAAGAAGGCACCCAACGAGAAGTGCGAGCCCTACCGGCGCCGCGTCCACGAGAAGCAAGGCCACGCCCTGCGTGACCGGCTCGCCGACTGGACCGCCACCATTCACGACCGCGTCGCCGAAGCGTGGCCGGAGATGCCCGAGGGCGTCACCGACCGGCCGGCCGACGTGTGGGAACCGCTCCTCGCGGTCGCCGACGCGGCCGGCGGTGAGTGGCCCGAGCGGGCCCGCGCCGCGTGCATCGCACTCATCAAGGCCGCGTCCGAGGGCAACGAAGCCTCCCAGGGCGTACGGCTGCTGACCGACCTGCGCGACAAGGTGTTCTGCGGCGCCGACCGGATGCCGACCGCCGCGATCCTCGAAGTGCTCCTACAGCTCGACGACGCCCCGTGGGCCGACATGAGCGACGACGGGCAGTCCAGCAAGCCCCTCACGGCGCGCGCTCTGTCCAAGCTCCTGAGCCAGTACGTACGCCCCGACAACAGCCCGATCCGGCCCCGCGGGATCCGGGTCGGAAGCGGCACCCCGAAGGGCTACTACGCGGAAGACCTCAGCGACGCCTGGGCCCGCTACTGCCCCCCTGCCCCCGGAGAATCCGCAACAGCCGACACATCCGCAACATCGCAGGTCACAGGGGGCGAATCTGTGGCGGAAGGCCGTTCCGAGAGCCGCCACATGTTCGCGGAAACCGACACGCGCCCCCTGCGCAGCGTCGGCTGACCAGCCCACCTGTCGTAGATCCGCCGCGCGACCGCGCGGCGGATCTATCCGCAACAGAAACGGCATCCGCCACAAACGCAAGTCGCTGACCAGCAATGTTGCGGCGTGGCGGATGTTGCGGATTCCCAGGAAGGCCCCGGGCACCACCCCTGTCGTGGAGGCACTCACCATGAGCACCGTTGCTGAACCTGTCGAGCAGATGCTTTACCGGCCGGAAGAGGCCGCCATCGTCCTCCGGATCGGTCGTTCGATGGTTTACGAGGAGATGCGTCTGGGACGGCTTCAGACCGTTCGCATCGGCCGCCGCCGGCTCGTGCCGCCGGAGTACATCGCTCAGTACGTCGAACTCCTCAAGCGCGAAGCGCAAACCGCCGCCTGACTAACCGCCACCACCACCATTCCGCGGGCCGTGCCTTCCGAGGTGCGGCCCGCGCTCTTGCCCCGAAAGGCGAACCAAAAATGACAGACCCCGACCTTCCGAAGCGTGCCCGCAGAGCAGGGCACGGAGAGGACACGATCTATTGGGATGCGGCGAAGAACCGCTACGTCGGTGCGGTGTCTCTCGGGTACGCCCCGAACGGCAAGCGCCGACGCCCCAAGGTCTACGGAAAGACCAAGACCGAGGTGCGCCAGAAGATCCGTGACCTCAAGAAGGAAGTGCAGTCGGGCGTGAAGGCGCCGGCCAACTACACCGTGACCGACGCGGTGAACGACTGGCTCGAACGCGGACTTAAGGGGCGCGACGAGAAGGGCACCATCGGCAAGAACCGGTCGATGGCGAACAAGCACTTGATCCCGCTCATCGGCAAGGCCAAGTTGAAGGACCTCAGCGCGGACGACGTTGATGACTGGCTGGACGACCGCGCCGACCATCTCGCGACCCGCAGTCTCCGCGACCTGCTCGCCGTCCTGCGCCGCTCCATCGCCCACGCTCAGCGCAGGGACAAGGCAGCGCGGAATGTGGCCCTGCTCGTCACGGCGCCAGAAGGGAGGCCCGGACGCCCGAGCAAGGCCCTGAACCTGGAGCAGGCGCAGGCCGTGCTTCTCGCCGCTCGTCCGTCGCGGCTGTACGCCTATCTCGTGCTTTCGCTCCTGAGCGGCGTACGCACCGAAGAGGCGCGCCCCCTTACCTGGGATCACGTCTACCTGGAGACCGCGGACGGGGTTCCGCCCCACGTCGCCGTATGGCGCTCTGTGCGCAAGCACGGCGAGACCAAGACCAGGAAGAGCCGCCGCACCATCGCCCTGCCCAAGCAGGTGGTCGACGTACTCGAAGAGCACATGCAATGGCAGAAGAAGGAACGCGCTTCCAAAGGGAAGGAGTGGACGACGACGGGCCGCGTCTTCACGACCCGGACCGGTGAACCGCTCGACGCGGCGAACGTCCGGCGCGACTTCAAGGCCATCGTGAAGAAGGCGGGGCTTGCGCCGGAGTGGACGCCGCGGGAGCTGCGGCACAGCTTCGTCTCGCTGCTCTCGGATCACGGCATCCCGTTGGAGCGCATTGCTCAGCTCGTCGGGCACACCAGTCAGGCGACGACGGAGGCGGTCTACCGGAAGCAGCTCCGCCCGGTCATCACACAGGGGGCGGAAGCCATGGACGAGATCTTTGCTCAGCGAGAGCCGGGGGCCCCGGTCGATGAGGGAGGGGAGACCCTACCCGAGGGCTGATCCAAATCCTTTGGCCCCCTGTTTGGCCCCCCGAGCATGACAGAGGGCCTATCGCGATCACGCGATAGGCCCTCTGACCAGCGTCGGGGTGGCGGGATTTGAACCCACGACCTCTTCGTCCCGAACGAAGCGCGCTGCCAAGCTGCGCTACACCCCGATGTCGTTGCTCCGCTTCCCGCAGTCCTGCAGGTCGCGGCGACATCGATTACTTTAGCGGACCGGCGGCCTGAGACGAAATCCGGTTTTCGGGGCCGCGCATCCAGGGCCTGATCCGGTCGATCGCGACGAGGGCCAGGGCCAGGACGTAGAAGGCCAGGCCGAAGATCACGGCGTTGCCGAGGACACCGAGGTAGCCGTGGTCGTCGACGTCCAGGAACGGGTACGGGTAGCGGGCCGGCGTGCCCGGCGTCATGATCGCGCCACGGGCCAGGGCGAAGGCGAAGTAGGCCAGGGGATAGGCCAGCCAGATCGCGGCGTGGCGCGGACGCAGGGTGCCGGGGCGGGTGAGCAGGAGCCAGTCCAGGACGGCGCCGATGGGCGTGACCGTGTGCAGGAGCTGGTTGGAGAGCTGACGGGCCCCGGTCATCACGTGGTCCGGGTCGTCCGTCATGGAGAAACCGCTGGAGTCGTTGGCCAGGATGACGTGGTAGACGAGGCCGGTGATGCAGATGAAGAGCAGGACGCCGCCCGTGACCAGGGGAGGCAGGGGCGGGCGGGCGCTCCAGGCGCGCAGCGCGGAGAGGGCGAGAACGATCGCGACCAGGATGTTGGACTGGATCGTGAAGTAGCTCAGGACGCGCAGGGCGCTGTCGCTGATCGACAGGTCGATGACGATGCCCGTCGCCGCCGCCAGCGCCACCAGGGCACGGAAGACGGCGGCCACGGGACGGCGGTGCTGCGGAACGACTGCCTCCGCCGGTACGGAGGCGGCACTCGGCGTGATCATCCACCCACGGTAGGGCCCGCCTCGCGGTGGGGCGAGCGAGGGGAGCTACCGGGCCGGCGCCGCCGGGGTCAGGGTCAGGAGCGAGGCCTCCGGCGGGCAGGCGAAGCGGACCGGGGTGTAACGGTTGGTGCCGCAGCCGGCCGAGACGTGGAGGTAGGAGGTGTTGCCCTCGGCCTCGTGCGTCGACAGGCCCTTCACGCGGTCCGTGTCCAGGTCGCAGTTGGTGACGAGGGCGCCGTAGAAGGGGATGCAGAGCTGGCCGCCGTGGGTGTGCCCGGCGAGGATCAGCGGATAGCCGTCGGCGGTGAAGGCGTCGAGGGAGCGCAGGTACGGGGCGTGCACGACGCCGAGCGAGAAGTCGGGCCCGGACAGCGGTCCGCCCGCCACCTCCGCGTACCGGTCGCGCTTGATGTGCGGGTCGTCCAGGCCGGTCAGGCCGATCTCGACGCCGGCGACCTTCAGCACGCCCCGGGTGTTCGTGAGGTTCAGCCAGCCCGCCTCGTCGAAGCCGTCGCGCAGGCCCTGCCACGGGTTGTGGATCGCGCCGACGACGGGCGGGTTGCCGTTCAGCCCGTGCGCGCCCCGGACCTTCTCGGCCAAGTAGCGGGCGGGGTTACGGGGCTTGGGCCCGTAGTAGTCGTTCGAGCCGAAGACGTACGCGCCCGGGAACTCCATCAGTGGGCCGAGCGCGTCCAGGACCTCCGGCACGCCCTCGGGGTCCGAGAGGTTGTCGCCCGTGTTGATGACGAAGTCGGGGCGCAGGCCGGCCAGCGAGCGCAGCCAGCGCTGCTTCTTGCGCTGCCCGCCGACCATGTGGATGTCGGAGACCTGGAGGATGCGCAGCGGGCGCATGCCCTGCGGCAGGACCGGGACCGTCACCCGGCGAAGACGGAAGGAACGGGCCTCGAAGCCCGCCGCGTAGGCCACTCCGGCGGCGCCCACCGCCGCGATACCGGCCGTCACTTTCAGGGAGGTCTTCAGCGACGTCTTCAGGGGGGCTTCGTATTGCGCGCGCATGAGGCCCATCGTGTCAGACCGGCCGGGCCCCGGAAATCGGCGGGCGCCGCCGCCCTCGCACCTGCGACAATCGAGGCATGACCACGCTCAAGTCGAAGCTGCAGGACGACCTCAACGCCGCGATCAAGGAGCGCGATGAGCTGCGCTCCTCGACGCTCCGGCTGACCCTCTCCGCGATCACGAACCAGGAGGTCGCGGGCAAGGAGAAGCGCGAGCTCTCCGACGACGAGGTGCAGAAGGTGATCGCCAAGGAGGCGAAGAAGCGCCGCGAGGCGGCCGACGCGTTCGAGAAGGGCGGCCGTGCCGAGTCCGCCGCCCGCGAGCTGGCGGAGGGCGAGATCCTCGCCGTGTACCTGCCGCAGCCGCTGAGCGACGCCGAGTTGGAGCAGATCGTCGCCCAGGCGGTCGAGGAGGCCAAGGCGGCCGGGGCCGAGGGCCCGCGCGCCATGGGCCAGGTCATGAAGATCGCGAACCCGAAGATCGCGGGCCGCGCCGAGGGTGGCCGCGTCGCCGCGACGGTGAAGCGCCTGCTGGCCGGCTGACCGCGGAGCGGACCATGTGAGAGGGGCGCCCCCACCTGGTGGGGGCGCCCCTCTCACATGCCGGGCCGGTGGCGGGGCTCAGCGGCCCCAGCCGCCGCCGTTCCCGTTGCCGCCGTTCCCGTTGTTCCCGCCGAGCAGGTCCGGCGGGATGGAGATGCCGGGCAGCGGACCGTCGTCGCCGTTGCCGCCGTCGTCCCCGGGCTTGCCGTCGTCGCGGCCCTTGTCCCGGCCCTTGTCCCGGTCCTTGTCCTTGTTCTTGTCCGGGTCCGGGATGTCGACGAGGTTGAAGCCCGGCGCGGGCTTGCCGGACAGGGCGCCGGTCATGGCGCTCCGCCAGATCGGGCCGGGCGTGTCGGCACCGTAGACCTTGTCGTGGAACCGGCCGCCGATCGGGATGTTCACCATCTCGACGTTCTGCTGCGGGCTGCCGACCCAGACGGCACCGGACAGGTTCGGCGTGTAGCCGACGAACCAGGCGTTCTTGCGCAGGTCCGTGGTACCCGTCTTACCGGCGTTGGCCCGGTCCTGGAGACCGGCCGTCTTGCCGGTACCGGAGTCGGTCACGCCGCTGAGCAGCGTGTTGATCTTGTCCGCGGTCTCCGTCGACATGGCGCGCGAGCACTTCGTCTTCGGCACGCCGAGCGACTTGCCGTCGGCGGTGCGGATCGACTCGATGGCGATCGGCGTGCAGTACGTGCCCTCGTTGGCGAACGCGGCGTAGGCGGAGGCCATCGTCAGCGGCGACAGACCCGTCGAGCCGAGGGTCATCGACGACGGCACCTCGGGCACCTTCGTGCCGTTGCCCTGGACCACGCCGAGCTTGTCGGTCATCTGGACGACCGGGCACATGCCGGTGTCGGCGAGCATCTGCACGAAGTACGTGTTGATGGACTTCTCCATCGCCTCCTTGAGGCGATAGGGGCCGACCTCCGACTCGTTCTCGTTCTCCACCGTGTAGCCGCCGTCGTTCACCCACGGCTTGCCGCTGCACGTCTGGACCTGCTTCGGGTACGGCATGTCGTACGGCGCCGGGTACTGCTGCGTCGCCGGCTTGCCGCTCTCCAGGGCCGCCGACGCCAGGAACGGCTTGAACGTCGAACCCGTCGGGAAGCCGTAGTTGGAGCCGCCGTAGGCCGCGTCGACCGAGTAGTTGTACTCCGTCTCGTTCTTGCTGTAGCCGTACGGCTTCGACTGGCCCATGCCGAGGATCTTGCCGGTGCCGGGCTCGACGAGCGTGACCGCCGTCGCGACCTTGTCCGACTTGTAGACGTTCTCCTGGATGGAGGCCTGCACCGAGTCCTGCGACTGCGGGTCGAGCGTGGTCTTCACCGTCAGGCCGCCGCGGTTCCACACCTTGGCGCGGTCTTCCTTCGTCTTGCCGAAGACCGGGTCGCTGAGGAAGACCCGCCGGACGTAGTCGCAGAAGAACGCCGAGCCCTTGACCGCCGTGATGCAGCCGTTCTGCGGCTTGCTGACCTTGAGACCGAGCGGCGTCTCCTTCGCCTTCTCGGCCTCGGCCCGCGAGATGTCGTGCACCTCGGCCATGCGCTGGAGCACCACGTTGCGCCGCTTCTTCGCCTCGGCCTCGTCGTTGACGGGGTCGTAGCGGCTCGGCGACTGCACGATGCCGGCGAGCAGCGCGGACTCCTGCACGTTCAGGTCCTTGGCGTGCTTGGAGAAGTAGCGCTGGGCGGCGGCCTCGACGCCGTACGCCTGCTGGCCGAAGTACGTGATGTTCAGGTAGTTGGCGAGGATCTTCTTCTTGCCCAGCTCGTCCTCGACCTGGATCGCGTACTTGAGCTCGCGGACCTTGCGGCCGATCGTCTGCTGGGTGGCCTGCGCGACCTTGGTCGGGTCGTCGCCGGCCTCCTCGATGAAGACGTTCTTCACGTACTGCTGCGTGAGCGTGGAGGCGCCCTGGGAGACGCCGCCGTCGCGCGCGTTGGCGTTGATGGCGCGCAGGATGCCCTTCGCGTCGACGGCCCCGTGCTCGTAGAAGCGCGAGTCCTCGATGGCGACGAGCGCCTTCTGCATGTACGGGGAGATCTCGTCGAGCGGGACCACGGTGCGGTCGCGCGAGTAGACGGTCGCGAGCTTGCCGCCCTGGTTGTCCAGGATCGTGGTGCGCTGACTCAGCGGCGGTGTCTTCAAGTTGGCCGGAATCTCGTCGAAGCCCTCGACGGATCCCTTGGCCGCGAGGCCGAGCGCGCCCGCGGCGGGCAGCGCGATTCCGGCGAGGACGGCTCCGGCGAGCACGCTGACACCGAGGAACTTGGCGGCCTGCTGAGCCGGCGACAGTCCGCCGCCGCTCCCGGCCGAGCGCTTCTTTCCCATGCAGGGCAGCCTACGTTCTGATTCTCCGGACAGCCGTATATGCCTTGGCCTAAGCTGCACTCAACTGTCACAGCAGTGCGGTCTCGTATCAAGACGTGGGACGAACCCGAATCGTTCCCGACGTCCCTTGTAGTCATTCCCGTCCTCTCCTGCGGGGCTTCCGCAGAGGGGCTGGAGAGCGCCCGAAACCGCCTCGTGTGTCACTCGGTGTCCGTTGTGACGCAAGTGAACTGTCCTGGTTTGCCGGGGTTATTACGCATGTCCCTCGGTCACTCCGTCGGGTGATCTGCCGCTTACGCATAGTCCGTTCGGACCATTCAAGATTGGGCCCGAAGGGGGTGTTGCGCTGTGCCCACCTTCCGTAACGTCCTCAACTGGCGGCGGTGAATATGCCGCTGCCGCCGTGGGGGAGCCTCGATTCGGGAGAGGACGGCGCCGGTATGGGCTGGGTAGTCGACTGGAGTGCGCAGGCCGCCTGCCGCACTACCGATCCGGATGAACTGTTCGTTCAAGGAGCAGCGCAGAACCGGGCGAAGGCGGTGTGCACGGGATGCCCCGTGCGGACCGAGTGCCTCGCCGATGCGCTGGACAACCGCGTCGAGTTCGGCGTGTGGGGTGGCATGACGGAGCGGGAGCGCCGCGCACTGCTGCGCAGGCGTCCGACCGTCACTTCATGGCGCCATCTCCTCGAGACGGCGCGGACGGAGTACGAGCGTGGCGCGGGCCTGCTGCCCGCGGAACTCGAGGACGACGAGACGTACGAGAGGTACGCGGCCGTCGGCTAGCGCCGGACGGCACGCGTCACTCGCCGATCCACGTACGGCTCACGCAGCTCCGGCCGGAGTGCCACCGGCCGCGAGCCGTTCTCCGATGTCCCTGAGGCCTGCCAGGTCGTGCACGTCACCGGGCAGCGCCGCGACCTCGGTCACGGCGACCTCGGGGTGCAGCGCGGTGAAGCGGTCTCGGGTGCGCTGTTCGCGGGCGACCACGTGCATGCGCTCGGCGTGCAGCCGCAGCAGTCCTGCGGTCAGTTGCTGTGCGGTGTGCTCGGACGGTGTCTCCGCTGCGGCGGGGGAGCCGGACGCGGGAGCGGCCTCGGGAGTGGTACGCAGCTGTTCCTTCCCGTCCGCCTGATCCACAATGCCGCGCTCGTCAAGATTTTCTGCGGCGGCCAGCGCGCGCTCGGCGGACAGCCGGTCGGCGCCGCTGCCGTGCACCCGGTTGAGCACCAGACCGGCGAGCGGCATCCGCTCGGCGGCCAGCCGTTCCACGAAGTACGCGGCCTCGCGCAGCGCGTCCCGCTCCGGCGCGGCGACCACGAGGAACGCGGTGCCGGGTGCCTGGAGAAGCTTGTACGTGGCGTCGGCGCGGGTGCGGAAGCCGCCGAACATGGTGTCCATCGCGGCGACGAACGTCTGCACGTCGCGCAGGAGTTGACCGCCGAGCAGCTTGCCGAGCGCGCCGGTCATCATCGACATCCCGACGTTCAGGAACTTCATGCCCGCGCGCCCGCCGACCTTCGCCGGCGCCATCAGGACCCGGATCAGTTTCCCGTCGAGGAAGGAGCCGAGGCGCTTGGGGGCGTCCAGGAAGTCGAGCGCGGAGCGCGAGGGGGGAGTGTCGACCACGATCAGGTCCCACTCGTCGCGGGAGCGCAGCTGCCCCAGCTTCTCCATCGCCATGTACTCCTGCGTGCCCGCGAAGCCCGCCGAGAGCGACTGGTAGAAGGGGTTGGAGAGGATCGCCTTCGCGCGCTCCCCGTCCGCGTGCGCCTCGACGATCTCGTCGAAGGTGCGCTTCATGTCGAGCATCATCGCGTGCAGCTCGCCGCCCTCGGCCGCTCCGGTGGAGGCGATGCCCTTCACCCGCCGCGGAGTGTTGTCGAGCGAGTCGATGCCCATGGACTGGGCGAGGCGGCGGGCAGGGTCGATGGTGAGCACGACGACCTTGCGCCCGCGCTCGGCGGCGCGCAGCCCGAGGGCCGCGGCGGTCGTGGTCTTGCCGACGCCGCCACTGCCGCAGCACACCACGATGCGGGTGTCCGGGTCGTCGAGCAGCGGGTCGATGTCGAGCGTGCCCTCAGGATCCAGCGTCATCGAAGCGGTCCCCTAAATCCCTTGCTGTCGCAGTTCCTCGGCGAGCCGGTACAGGCCCGCGAGGTCCAACCCCTCGGTGAGCAGCGGCAGTTCGTGCAGCGGCAGCCCCGCCTCGGCGAGCAGCTCGCGCTGCGCCCGCTCCAGGGCGTACCGCTCCGCGTACTCCTCGGCCTGCGCGAGCAGCGGTCCCACGAGCTTCTTCGCGCCGCCGAGCCCGGCCGCCGTCAGCGCCTCGGTGACCGCGGGGCGCACCGACGTGTCGCGGCTCAGTGCCAGGGCGGGTTCCCCGAGGAGCGCGGGCCGCACCATGTTCACCATGATCCGTCCCACCGGAAGCTGGGCGGCGCGCAGCTCGGCGACCCCGTCGAGGGTCTCCTGCACCGGCATCTCCTCCAGCAGGGTCACCAGGTGCACCGCGGTCTCGCGGGACTTGAGGACCCGCATGACGGCCTGTGCCTGGTTGTGTATCGGGCCGATCTTGGCGAGCCCGGCGACCTCGTCGTTCACGTTGAGGAAGCGCGTGATGCGGCCCGTCGGGGGCGCGTCCATCACCACGTAGTCGTACGTGTAGACGCCCTGCTTGTCCTTGCGGCGCACCGCCTCGCACGCCTTGCCCGTCAGGAGTACGTCCCTGAGGCCCGGCGCGATGGTGGTGGCGAAGTCGATCGCGCCCAGTTTCTTCAGGGCGCGGCCCGCGCCGCCCAGCTTGTAGAACATCTGGAGGTAGTCGAGCAGCGCCAGCTCGGGGTCGATGGCGAGCGCGTACACCTCCCCGCCGCCGGGTGCGACGGCGATCTTCCGCTCCTCGTACGGGAGCGCTTCCGTCTCGAAGAGCTGCGCGATGCCTTGGCGCCCCTCCACCTCCACTAGGAGCGTGCGCTTTCCCTCGGTCGCGAGGGCGAGCGCGAGTGCGGCGGCGACCGTGGTCTTTCCGGTACCGCCCTTGCCGCTGACGACCTGGAGCCTGCTCACGTATTCGAGCCTAACCAGTGAGTGCCCCGATCACGCAGCAGCCTCCGGAACGTCCCACCCCGATACGGCGGCTACAGTCGGCCCCATGGCTAAGAAGTGGGAATACGCGACCGTGCCGCTCCTCGTGCACGCGACGAAGCAGATCCTCGACACCTGGGGCGAGGACGGCTGGGAGCTGGTGCAGGTCGTACCGGGGCCGAACAACCCCGAGCAGCTGGTGGCGTACCTGAAGCGCGAGAAGCAGGCATGAGCGGGAACGTCGAGGCGCGGCTGGCCGAGCTCGGTCTGACGCTGCCGCCCGTCGTCCCGCCGGTGGCGGCGTACCAGCCGGCCGTGCAGTCCGGCGTGTACGTGTACACGGCCGGGCAGCTGCCCATGGTCGACGGCAAGCTGCCGCTGACCGGCAAGGTCGGCGACGAGGTCACCGCGGAGCAGGCCAAGGAGCTGGCCCGCACCTGCGCGCTGAACGCGCTGGCCGCGGTCAAGTCCGTCGCCGGTGACCTGGACCGGATCGCGCGCGTCGTGAAGGTCGTCGGGTTCGTCGCCTCCGCCACCGACTTCACCGGGCAGCCCGGCGTCATCAACGGCGCGAGCGAGCTGCTCGGCGAGGTCCTCGGCGACAAGGGCGTGCACGCCCGCAGCGCCGTCGGCGTCGCGGTCCTGCCGCTGGACGCGCCGGTCGAGGTCGAGTTCCAGGTGGAGCTCACCGAGGCGTGAGGCCGTGAACGGCCCGACAAGGCCGTGTTTCCGGTGACGGGTGGGCCCTCGAACATCCGCCCGTCACCGGATAGCCTCCGGCCATGGCAAACGGGCAGTGGTATCCCCCCGAGTGGCCGGACCGCATCCGCGCCCTCGCCGCCGGCACCCTGGTGCCCGCGACGCCCCGGCGCGCCGCGACCGTGATGCTCCTCAAGGACGCCGACGGCGTCGAGGTGCACATGCTGCGGCGGCGCGCGTCCATGGCCTTCGCCGCCGGCGCGTACGCGTATCCCGGCGGTGGCGTCGACCCCCGTGACGACGACCGGCAGGTCCGCTGGGCCGGGCCGTCGCGCCAGGAGTGGGCCGCGCGCCTCGGCGTACCCGACGAGGACGCGCAGGCCATCGTCTGCGCGGCGGTGCGCGAGACCTTCGAGGAGGCGGGCGTGCTGCTCGCCGGGCCCACCCCGGACACCGTGGTCGACGACACGACGGGCGCCGACTGGGCCGCCGACCGGCAGGCGCTGATCGCCCGGGACCTGTCGTTCGCCGAGTTCCTGGACCGGCGCGGCCTCGTGCTCCGCTCCGATCTGCTCGGCGCCTGGGCGCGCTGGATCACCCCCGAGTTCGAACCGCGCCGCTACGACACCTGGTTCTTCGTGGCCGCGCTCCCCGCGGGGCAGCGCACCAGCGACGACTCCACGGAGGCCGACCGCACCGTGTGGATCCGCCCGGAGCGGGCCACGGCGGCGTACGACCAGGGCGAGTTGTCGATGATGCCGCCCACGATCGCGACGCTGCGGACCCTCACGGCGTACGACTCGGTGGACGGCGCGCTGGCCGGTTCGGCGGCGTGCGACCTCACCCCCGTGCTGGCCCGGGCACGCCTGGAGGACGGTGAGCTGGTGCTGTCCTGGCCCGGCCACGACGAGTTCACCAAACACATCCCGACCGCTCCGAGCAGGGGGAACAGCTGATGACCGAGGCCGCCGCCCTGCCCGGGCAGCCGCGCGGCGGGGTGCTGTCCGGCCCCGCCACCGCCCGCGCCGTCAACGTGCTGGCGCCCAACGCGTCCGCGATGACCCTCGACGGCACCAACACCTGGATCGTCGCCGAGCCCGACAGCGACCTCGCCGTCGTCATCGACCCGGGCCCGCTGGACGACGCCCATCTGACGCAGGTCATCGCCACCGCCGAGAAGGCGGGCAAGCGGATCGCCCTCACGCTCCTCACGCACGGGCACCCCGACCATGCCGAGGGCGCGGGCCGGTTCGCCGAGCTGACCGGCACGAAGGTGCGGGCGCTCGACCCGGCGCTGCGGCTCGGCGACGAGGGGCTCGCGGCCGGTGACGTCGTCACGACCGGCGGTCTGGAGCTGCGGGTCGTCCCGACGCCCGGCCACACCGCCGACTCCCTGTGCTTCCATCTCCCCGCCGATCAGGCCGTGTTGACCGGCGACACGATCCTCGGGCGCGGCACCACCGTGGTCGCCCACCCGGACGGCCGCCTCGGCGACTACCTCGACTCGCTGCGCCGCCTCAGGTCCCTGACCGTCGACGACGGGGTGCACACGGTGCTGCCCGGCCACGGCCCGGTCCTGGAGGACGCCCAGGGCGCGGTCGAGTTCTACCTCGCGCACCGCGCCCACCGTCTCGCCCAGGTCGAGACCGCCGTCGAGAACGGCTACGCGTCGGCGCCCGACGTCGTCACGCACGTGTACGCCGACGTGGACCGCTCCCTGTGGCCGGCCGCCGAGCTGTCCGTCCGGGCCCAGCTCGACTACCTGCGCGAACACGGCCTGATCTAGGGCCGGACCGCCCCTAGGAGTCCGCCCCGGGCCAGGTGACGCCCATGGCGGCCAGCCGCGGCGGGTCGGCGATGATGTCGACGCCGATGACCAGGCCGTCCCGGAAGGTGAGGGCGAGCACCGTGACGACCTGGCCGCGCGGCACCTGCACGATGCCCATCCCGTCGCCCACGAACGCCGGGTACGCGGTCGGCACCAGCTGCCCGAACATCGTCGCCTGACCGGCCACCTCCAGGGCGCCGCGGACCAGCTTGGACGCCGTGCCGGGCCCCGCGTCCACCCGCAGCAGCACCTCGGGGTCGAGGAGCGCGAGCAGCGCCTCGAAGTCCCCGGCGCGGGTCGCGGCGAGCCAGGCGTCGACCACCTCGCGCTGCCGGGCCAGATCGGTCGCGGGCGGCACGGTGGCGCCCTGCACCCGGCGCCGGGCCCGGCTCGCCAGCTGCCGGGTCGCCGCCGGGGTCCGCTCGACGACCGGCGCGAGCTCCTCGAAGGGGACCGCGAACATGTCGTGCAGCACGAACGCCAGCCGCTCCGCGGGCGCCAGCGTGTCCAGCACGACGAGCAGCGCCAGGCCCACGGAGTCCGCGAGTTCGGCCTCCTGACCGGGGTCGGCCGGCCGGATCACCAGATCGGGAACACGGGTCTCGGCCGTGCCCGCGTCGAGGGGGTCCTCCCGGCGTGCCGCGCGCGTACGCAGCATGTCCAGGCAGATCCGCCCGACGACGGTGGTCAGCCAGCCGCTCAGGTTCCGTACGTCGTCGCTGTCCGCGCGCTGCAGCCGCAGCCAGCTCTCCTGCACGGCGTCCTCCGCCTCGGTGAGCGAACCGAGCATGCGGTACGCCACGGACCGCAGCCGGCCGCGCTCCGCCTCGAAGCGGGTGGCCAGCTCGGACTCGGACCGGGACTGTGTCATGCCGGGTTCCCCTCCAGGGACGTCGCGTTGGGTGGTCTCAGGGCCGGGGCGTCTTGATGCCGTGCACGCGCGCGTACTCGTCCGCCAGCCACGGCCCGATCTCGTCCGTGTACGTGTGCAGCGCGTCGAAGTCCCCTGTCGGCGCGTACGCCGCCGAGGCCGCGGCACGCATCGGGCCGGCCCACCGCGCGTAGTACGTCCCGAACACCTCGGCCATCTCGTGCAGATCGCTGGTCCAGCCGTTCCAGCGGGGCATGACGAGCGTGAAGCCGGTCCGCACGAGGTGCCGAGAGACGCGCCGCTCCAGGCGGGGGAGCTCCTCGGGACCGGCCGCGGCGATCTGCTCGCGCCAGCGCGGCAGGAACAGCGCGAGGTCGCCGTTGGTCTCACGGGCGAGCAGGGACGTGGGCCGGTAGCGCGGCAGATACTCGGCCAGGTCCTCGCCGAGCAGCGGAGTGCACAGGCAGGCGAGAAACCAGCCCAGGTCGTACCTCTCCAGCTCGCTCAGCAGCGTGGCCCGGCCGGCCAGCAGGGTGCCCGCGCCGTCGATCTGCGCGAACTCCTTGTCCAGCGCCTCGTCGAGCGTGCGCGCGTCGGCCCGGTCGGCCTCGCTCGGCCCGTCGCGCAGGACGAGCAGCAGGTCGAGGTCGGAGCGGCCCGGCCGGGCGGTGCCGCGCGGCACCGAGCCGTACAGGTACGCGCTCGTCATGCGTGCCCCGAAGACGTCGAGCAGCCGGTCGCGGGCGGCGGCCACGACGGGGCGGAACGGTGCCGCGACGCGGGCCAGGGAGCCTTCGCGCGCGATGTATCCCTGGGGGTCGAGCCCACGGGTGGGATTGGCCATGGGGTAACTGTGCAGGGAAGGAGGGCGCGGGGCACCGTATTTCCTGACCTGTACGCGGACGGGTCCCGCCACGAGGTGTGGCGGGACCCGTCTACGCGGCGGTGGGAGACCTCAGCGCGAACGCTTGGCCAGGCGCTCCACGTCCAGCAGGATCACGGCGCGCGCCTCCAGACGGAGCCAGCCGCGGCCCGCGAAGTCGGCCAGCGCCTTGTTCACGGTCTCGCGGGAGGCGCCGACCAGCTGGGCCAGCTCCTCCTGCGTGAGGTCGTGCACGACGTGGATGCCCTCCTCGGACTGCACGCCGAACCGGCGCGACAGGTCGAGCAGCGCGCGGGCCACGCGGCCCGGCACGTCGGAGAAGACCAGGTCGGACATCTGGTCGTTGGTCTTGCGCAGGCGCCGGGCGACGGCGCGCAGCAGGGCGGCGGCCACCTCCGGTCGCGCGTTCAGCCAGGGCTGGAGGTCGCCGTGGCCGAGGCCGAGCAGCTTCACCTCGGTCAGCGCGCTGGCGGTCGCGGTCCGCGGACCGGGGTCGAAGAGCGACAGCTCTCCGATGAGCTCACCGGGGCCGAGCACGGCCAGCATGTTCTCCCGGCCGTCGGGGGAGGTGCGGTGGAGCTTCACCTTGCCCTCGGTGACCACGTAGAGGCGGTCGCCGGGGTCGCCCTCGTGGAACAGGGCATCGCCGCGTGCGAGGGTCACCTCACTCATGGAGGCGCGGAGCTCCGCGGCCTGCTCGTCATCGAGCGCCGCGAAGAGCGGGGCGCGCCGCAGAACGTCGTCCACGAGTCTCTCTCCTATGTCGCCTGCACTGTGGGGGACGGATGATTCCCGCCGCCCATTTTGCCGGACGGTCCAAACAGTGTGATCAGTCACTCAGGCACAAGTCTGCCGCACCTGCGTCACAACCCGAGGGGGAGGGGCCCATTCGGGGGCCGATCCAGTGGCTCCAGGGCGGATGTCGGTGCCGGGCTTTAGGCTGGCCGGGTGTCCAAAAAGCCGGTGACAGCGCAGGCGGAGGGGGCTGGGACGGTGGCGGCCGACCGCAATTCCGCTGTGGGCGAACAGGGGTGGACCGACGCCCGCTCCACCGGGCCGACCCCGCCCGAGACCGTGTCCGTACTGGGAAAGGCCGCCTAGCTCATGCCCGCGAAGAAGCCCGCCGTGAAGACCGGCTCCGCCAAGCCCGAGAGCCGCACCGCGCTCGTCCGCCGGGCCCGGAAGATCAACCGTGAGCTCGCGGAGACGTATCCGTACGCGCACCCCGAGCTGGACTTCGAGAACCCGTTCCAGCTGGTCGTCGCCACGGTCATGTCGGCCCAGACGACCGACCTGCGGGTGAACCAGACGACTCCGGCGCTGTTCGCCAAGTACCCCACGCCCGAGGACCTCGCCGCGGCCGACCCGGAAGAGGTCGAGGAGCTGATCCGGCCGACCGGGTTCTTCCGCGCCAAGACGAAGTCGATCATGGGCCTGGCCAAGGCGCTGAGCGAGGACTTCGGCGGCGAGGTGCCCGGCCGACTGGAGGACCTGGTCAAGCTGCCCGGCGTGGGCCGCAAGACGGCGTTCGTCGTGCTGGGCAATGCGTTCGGGCGGCCGGGCATCACCGTCGACACCCACTTCGGCCGGCTCGTGCGCCGCTGGAAGTGGACCGAGGAGACCGACCCCGACAAGGTCGAGAAGGCGATCGGCGAGCTGTTCCCGAAGAGCGAGTGGACGATGCTCAGCCACCACGTGATCTTCCACGGCCGCCGTATCTGCCACTCCCGCAAGCCGGCCTGCGGTGCCTGCCCGATCGCCCCGCTCTGCCCGGCGTACGGCGAGGGCGAGACGGACCCGGAGAAGGCGAAGAAGCTGCTCAAGTACGAGAAGGGCGGCTTCCCGGGCCAGCGCCTCAAGCCCCCGCAGTCGTACCTGGACGCGGGCGGTCTCCCGGCCCCGCCGCTGGGTGGCACGACCGGGTGACGTTCCCGGATGACGGAACGAATCGGGGGCGGCCGGGCGTTGGGCGAATCACGACAGGTACGGGGGCGGCGAGATGAAGCACGTGAGCGAGATCGACGGGATCGACGGGATCGACGGACCGGGCGCGGCCGGTGACCTTCAGGGCACCGGTGACGCGGCCCGCGGTGCCGCCCCGCACGTCCCTGACGTCACGCTGCGCACGGAGGGCCTGCCCGACTGGCTCGACCCCGTCGCCCACGCGGCGCGCACCGTCCGCGGCGAACAGCTCAGCCGCTTCCTGCCCCCGAAGGACGGCGCGGGCAGACAGTCCGCGGTCCTGATCCTGTTCGGCGAGGGCGAGCGCGGCCCCGAGCTGCTCCTCATGGAGCGTTCGGGCTCCCTCAGATCGCACGCGGGCCAGCCGGCCTTCCCGGGCGGTGCCCTCGACGCGGAGGACGGCGACCCGCGCACCGAGGGCCCGTTGCGCGCCGCCCTGCGCGAGGCCTGGGAGGAGACGGGCCTGGACCCGAGGGGCGTTCAGCTCTTCGGCGTGCTGCCGCAGCTCTACATCCCGGTGAGCGGCTTCGTGGTGACCCCGGTGCTCGGCTGGTGGCGGGTGCCGACGCCGGTCGCCGCGGTCGACCCGGCGGAGACGGCCCGCGTCTTCACGGTCCCCGTGGCGGATCTCACGGACCCGGAGAACCGGGCGACGACCGTCCACCCCAGCGGCCACAAAGGACCCGCGTTCCTCGTGGAATCCGCGCTGGTGTGGGGCTTCACGGCCGGCGTCATCGACCGGATCCTGCACTACGCGGGATGGGAGCGCCCCTGGGACCGGGCGAAGACGGTCCCACTCGACTGGCGCGCATGACAGGGTGGCCCCCGTGCCGTGGCGTCCCGGAGACCGACCCCGTGACCCCGGCCGGGAAGTGGAGATCCGCGATGCGAGGCGAGGCCTGAATCGGTGAACGTGCTGGACATCCTGCTGCTCGCAGCCGCCGTCTGGTTTGCGATCGTGGGCTACCGCCAGGGCTTCGTCGTCGGCGTCCTGTCGGTGATCGGCTTCCTGGGCGGCGGCCTCGTCGCGGTCTACACGCTGCCCGTCATCTGGGGAGCGGCCACCAGTGACGCGGAGGTGACGACGACCGCCACGGTCGTCGCCGTGGTCGTCGTGATCGTCTGCGCCTCGGTGGGCCAGGCCTTCACCACCCACCTGGGCAACAAGCTGCGGCGGTACATCACCTGGTCCCCGGCCCGCGCGCTCGACGCGACGGGCGGCGCCCTGGTCAACGTCGCGGCGATGCTCCTGGTCGCCTGGCTGATAGGTTCCGCCCTCGCCGGTACGACGCTGCCCACGCTCGGCAAGGAAGTCCGCAGCTCCAAGGTGCTGCTGGGGGTATCACGGGCGCTGCCCACCCAGGCCGACACCTGGTTCGCCGACTTCTCCTCCACGCTCGCGCAGAACGGTTTCCCCCAGGTCTTCAGCCCGTTCGCGAACGAGCCGATCACCGAGGTCCAGCCACCCGACCCGGCCCTGGCGAACAGCCGGACCGCGCTGACCGCCAAGCGGTCGATCGTCAAGGTCGTGGGCCAGGCGCCCAGCTGCGGCAAGGTCCTGGAGGGCACCGGCTTCGTCTTCTCCGACCGCCGCGTGATGACGAACGCGCATGTGGTCGGCGGCGTCGACGAGCCCACCGTGCAGATCGGCGGCGAGGGCATCAAGTACGACGCGAAGGTCGTGCTCTACGACTGGAAGCGCGACATCGCGGTCCTGGACGTGCCGACGCTGAAGGCGCCCCCGCTCCAGTTCACGACGACGGACGCGCAGCGCGGCGGCAGCGCGATCGTCGCGGGCTTCCCGGAGAACGGCGCGTACGACGTGCGACCCGCGCGCGTCCGCGGCCGCATCACGGCCAACGGCCCGGACATCTACCACCGCGGCACCGTCCGGCGCGATGTCTACTCGCTCTTCGCGACGGTCCGTCAGGGCAACTCCGGCGGACCGCTCCTGACCCCCGACGGCCGGGTCTACGGCGTGGTCTTCGCCAAGTCCCTGGACGACGCGCAGACGGGCTACGCGCTGTCCGGGGACGAGATCCACACCGACATCACCCAGGGCCGCACGGCGGTCCAGCAGGTGGACACGGACGCCTGCGCCCTGTGAGAGGTCCGGGTGGACCGGGAATGTGTCAGCCGCGCCCGCTGTGGCGCAGCCGGGCGGACATCCACCGGGCCCTACGGCGCAGGATGCGCGGGATCCCCAGCCGGGGATCGTGCGCCGCGTACCCTTCCGGCGCTCCCCTCTGGAGAGAGCCCAGCGTCATCGCTGGGCGGCGATTGCGTGCTGCGTCACTGTAGTCGTGCGTCCAGCCCATACACCGACGTGTGCCCGGGCCTCATGGTCGGTAATCGCCCCCACGGCCCCCAAATTGGCTTATGCGCCAGGCATTTGGCTGTTCGTAGGACAGACGTTCGCGCCCGGATACCGGGCGCTCACCGGTCGGGCTCGGGGTCCTTCAGCCAGCTCACCAGTTCCTTGGAGAACGCGACCGGGTCCTCCTCATGCGGGCTGTGCCTTCCCGGGGGACAACCCCCGGACCCCCGGCCGGGACCGGCGCTGGTCGTTGGTGCCTACCGGTCGGGCTCGGGGTCCTTCAGCCAGCTCACCAGTTCCTTGGAGAACGCGACCGGGTCCTCCTCATGCGGGAAGTGGCCGAGGCCGTCGAACAGGCGCCAGCGGTAGGGCGCTTCGACGTACTCGCCGGAGCCCGCGGCGCTGCGGGTGCGCATCACCGGGTCCAGCGAGCCGTGCAGATGCAGCGTGGGCACCCGGACCGGCCGCTTCATCCGCCGGTTGAACTGGATGCCGTCAGGGCGGGCCATCGACCGCACCATCCACCGGTACGGCTCGATCGAGCAGTGCGCGGTCGACGGGATGGACATGGCGCGCTGATACGTCTGCGCGGTCTCGTCGTCGGGCTGGTGCGGCCCCGACCAGTCCCGGACCAGGCGGCCGACCAACGCCGCGTCGTCCGCGACCAGCTGACGCTCCGGCAGCCACGGCCGCTGGAAGCCCCAGATGTACGATCCGGCGGCGGTCTGCTTGACGTCCGAGAGCATGGCCGAGCGCCAGCGCCGCGGGTGCGGCATCGACGACACCGCGAGCCGGCGCACCAGCTTGGGCCGCATCACGGCCGCGGTCCAGGCGAGATAGCCGCCGAGGTCGTGCCCCACGAGCGCCGCGTCCGGCTCGCCGAGCGAGCGCACCACACCGGTGATGTCGAGCGCGAGGTTCGCCGGGTCGTAGCCGCGCGGCGTCCGGTCGCTGCCGCCCACGCCCCGCAGGTCCATGGCCACGGCCCGGAAACCGGCGTCGGCGAGCGCGACGAGCTGATGCCGCCAGCTCCACCAGAACTGCGGGAAACCGTGCAGCAGCAGCACGAGCGGCCCGTCGCCCATCTCCGCGATGTGGAAGCGCGCGCCGTTGGCCGCGACGTCCCGGTGGGTCCAGGGACCGTCCAGACGTACGACAGAGGAGGGCGGCTGGGCCGAAGGAGTGGCGGGGTCCGTCATGAAGACGAGCGTGCCACAGCCTCGATGGCCTCGGGGACACGGTCGGCGGGCGTCACCTGACGGGGGTGCGGCTTGGCGTTCTGCAGTACGCCCGCCGTCTCCTTGACCGACGCGGCGACCTTCTGCGGGCCCTTGCCCTTCTTGGCCTTCTTGGCGAAGGCGATGCCGATCAGCCCGAGCAGGACCGCGAGGAACAGGCTCGCAGCGAAGGAGAGCAGGAAGCACCAGGCGAGGTTCCAGCCGCCGTTGCCGTTGTGCCCGCCCGTCCAGGTGTTGATGCCGTACGCGAGCGCGAAGCTCAGCATCGGCAGCGAGAAGATCAGTACCAGCAGCGCGGCCGAGAAGGCGCCGCCGCTCACCACGCCCTTCTTCACGTCCTGCTTGAGCTGCGCCTTCGCGAGGGCGATCTCGTCGTGCACCAGTGCGGACATCTCGGTCGTCGCCGAGGCGAACAGCTGGCCGACGCTGCGTTCGGAGCCGACCGGGCTGCCGTCGGGTGCGCTCATCGCGTACTCCCTGTTTTCCTGTAGAAGCTTGTGGATGCTCCGGATGTGCGGACTTGCTGTCAGATCATGCCGGACGCTCGTCCCCGCCGCCTGCCCCGCCCGTCACTTCGGCAAGCCTTCGATGCTCCGCGGCCTTCTTCTCGTAGATCTCGGCCATCCGCAGGTGGTACTCCGGCTTGTCCTTCTCGTAGATGTCGGGGATGCCGTCGAGGTCCTCGTCACGCTCCTCCTCTTCCCACAGGGCGCGGTACTTGGAGTTCCGGATCTTCAGCAGTACGCCGCTGATCACGGCCGCGAGCAGCGAGCCGATGAGGACGGCGGCCTTGACCTCGTCGGTGAGCACCGGGTCGTCGGTGAAGGCCAGTTCGTCGATCAGCAGCGAGACGGTGAAACCGATGCCGGCGAGGGAGGCGACCGCGAACACGTCCGGCCAGGCCAACTCGTCCGAAAGCGACGCCTTGGTGAAGCGGGCCGTCAGCCAGGTACCGCCGAAGATGCCGACGGCCTTGCCGACGACGAGGCCGAGCAGTACACCGAGCGTCTCGGGCTTGGTGAAGACATCCCCCAGCGCCCCGCCCGACACGACCACACCCGCGCTGAACAGGGCGAACAGCGGCACCGCGAACCCGGCCGACAGCGGCCGCACCAGGTGCTCGATGTGCTCGCCGGGGGACTGCTCCTCGCCCTCCCGGCGGGTGCAGCGCAGCATCAGGCCCATGGCGACACCGGCGATGGTGGCGTGGATGCCGCTGTTGTACATCAGGCCCCAGATGACGAGCGCGAGCGGCACGTAGACGTACCAGCCGCGTACGCCCTTGCGCATCAGCAGCCAGAAGACGGCGAGGCCGACGACGGCGCCGCCGAGCGCGGCGAAGTTCAGGTCGCTGGTGAAGAAGACCGCGATGATCAGGATCGCGAAGAGGTCGTCGACGACGGCGAGGGTCAGCAGGAAGGCGCGCAGGGCGCTCGGCAGCGACGTACCGATGACGGCGAGGACGGCCAGCGCGAACGCGATGTCGGTCGCGGTCGGCACGGCCCAGCCGTCCATCGAGCCGCCCCCGACCACGTTGACCAGGGTGTACACGAGGGCGGGCACGGCCATGCCGCAGAGGGCGGCGACGACCGGGAGCGCGGCGGCCTTCGGGTCGCGCAGATCACCGGCGACGAGTTCGCGCTTGAGTTCGATGCCCGCGACGAAGAAGAAGATCGCGAGGAGGCCGTCGGCGGCCCAGTGCTGGAGGGAGAGATCGAGGCCGAGCGCGCCGGGCCCGATGTGGATGTCGCGGACGGTCTCGTAACTGTGGCTGATCGCCGGGACATTGGCCCAGATGACGGCCGCGACGGCGGCGACGAGCAGCAGGACACCGCCGACGGTCTCGGCCCGCAGGGCGTCGGCCACGAAGTTCCGCTCGGGCAGGGACAGCCGGCCGAGTGCCTTGCGGTCGTTCTTCTGGGGCGCGCTCACGTGTGAGACCTCCGGTCAGGTACGGCTGATTGCTCGCCGACCAGACTTCCCGGCACACCCTGTGGACTTCCTGTCGCGTTCTTGACGCGCCCTTCACCCTACCGGGTGTACGCATGGCGTACCTGGTGATCATCACCATACGCACGAAACGGGCACCCGGCGCGCTCGCCGGGTGCCCGTTCGCCGTGCTGGGGCGGGATCAGTCCTCGCTGGGCGCCGCCGGCAGCTTCGTCTGGATCAGGTCCATCACGGAGGAGTCGGCGAGCGTGGTGACGTCACCGACCGCCCGGTTCTCCGCGACGTCGCGCAGCAGACGGCGCATGATCTTGCCGGAGCGCGTCTTGGGCAGCTCGGCGACGGGCAGGACCCGCTTGGGCTTGGCGATCGGGCCGAGGGTGGCACCCACGTGGTTGCGCAGGTCGGCCACCAGGTTCTCGTCGTCCGCGTTCGCGCTGCCGCGCAGGATCACGAAGGCGACGATCGCCTGACCGGTCGTCTCGTCGGCGGCGCCGACCACGGCGGCCTCGGCGACGGCCGGGTGCGAGACCAGCGCGGACTCGACCTCGGTGGTCGAGATGTTGTGCCCGGAGACGAGCATGACGTCGTCGACCCGGCCGAGGAGCCAGATGTCGCCGTCCTCGTCCTTCTTGGCACCGTCACCGGCGAAGTACTTGCCCTCGAAGCGCGACCAGTAGGTGTCGATGAACCGCTGGTCGTCGCCCCAGATGGTGCGCAGCATGGAGGGCCACGGCTCGGTGAGGACCAGGTAGCCACCGCCGCCGTTCGGCACCTCGTTGGCCTCGTCGTCGACGACGGTCGCGGCGATGCCGGGCAGCGGGCGCTGGGCCGAGCCCGGCTTGGTCTCGGTGACGCCCGGCAGCGGCGAGATCATGATCGCGCCGGTCTCGGTCTGCCACCAGGTGTCGACGATGGGGCACGTGTCGCCGCCGATGTTCTTCCGGTACCAGACCCACGCCTCGGGGTTGATCGGCTCACCGACCGACCCGAGCACGCGCAGGCTGGACAGGTCGAACTTCGCGGGGATGTCGTCGCCCCACTTCATGAACGTACGGATCGCGGTGGGCGCCGTGTAGAGGATCGTGACGCCGTACTTCTGCACGATCTCCCAGAACCGGCCCTGGTGCGGGGTGTCCGGGGTGCCCTCGTAGATGACCTGCGTCGCACCGTTCGAGAGCGGACCGTACGTGATGTACGAGTGCCCGGTGACCCAGCCGATGTCGGCCGTGCACCAGTACACGTCGGTCTCCGGCTTGAGGTCGAAGACGGCGTGGTGCGTGTAGCTGGCCTGCGTCAGGTAGCCGCCGGAGGTGTGCAGGATGCCCTTCGGCTTACCCGTCGTGCCCGACGTGTAGAGGATGAAGAGCGGCTGCTCGGCGTCGAAGGCCTGCGGGGTGTGCTCGGCCGACTGGCGGCCGACGACGTCGTGCCACCAGACGTCGCGGCCCTCGGTCCAGGCGACGTCCTGCTTCGTGCGCTGCACGACGAGCACCTTGTCGACGCCCTCGACGCGGGTCAGCGCGTCGTCGACGGCCGGCTTGAGGGCCGACGGCTTGCCGCGGCGGTAGCCGCCGTCGGAGGTGATGACGACCTTGGCGTCGGCGTCCTCGATGCGCTTGGCGATGGCGTCGGCCGAGAAGCCGCCGAAGACCACCGAGTGCGCGGCACCGATGCGGGCGCAGGCCAGCATCGAGATGACCGCCTCGGGGATCATCGGCAGGTAGACGGCGACGCGGTCGCCCTGCTGGACGCCCAGTTCGGTCAGCGCGTTGGCGGCTCGGCTGACCTCGTCCTTGAGCTCGGCGTAGGTGATGGCCCGGCTGTCGCCCGGCTCGCCCTCGAAGTGGATCGCGACCCGGTCGCCGTTCCCGGCCTCCACGTGCCGGTCGACGCAGTTGTACGCGACGTTGAGCTTGCCGTCCTTGAACCACTTGGCGAACGGCGGGTTCGACCAGTCCAGTGTCTCGGTCGGCTCGGTCGCCCAGGTCAGGCGGCGGGCCTGCTCGGCCCAGAAACCGAGCCGGTCAGCCTTGGCCTGCTCGTACGCCTCGGCCGTGACGTTGGCGCTCGCCGCCAGGTCAGCCGGCG
Source organism: Streptomyces sp. cg35 (assembly GCF_050410835.1). Lineage (NCBI taxonomy): Bacteria > Bacillati > Actinomycetota > Actinomycetes > Kitasatosporales > Streptomycetaceae > Streptomyces > Streptomyces sp. cg35. Next base: position 4,189,716 of record NZ_CP191268.1, on the reverse strand, counting down.
GCGCGAAGCGTCGCTCCTCCTTAAGAAGGTTGGCCAGGCTTTCGTTGCTCACGACATCTCCCTTGCGCTGCTTTGCGGGGGCGACCGTTGTGTCCCAGGCCACAGCTCATCAGACGCCGACCCCTGGTGACAAGGGGGGTCGGCGAATTGGTTTAGACCTGTAGACGGCTCCCGGCCGGACCGGCCGGGAGCCGTACGTTCTCATCCCGTTCCACGTGCGGGGGAAAGGGACGGTTCAGGCGCGCGCGGCGCCGCTGACGCTGCTGTCGTCGAAGGTCGTGGCCGCGACCTGACCGAAGACGGGATCGGCCTCCTCCAGCAGATAGGCCTGGGCCTCACCGACGTGGAAGTACATCCCGTGCAGCTCGAGCGCGCCCCGCTCCAGGGCCCTGGCCACCGACTCGTGCGCCCGCAGGTGCTCCAGCTGCTGGACGACATTGGTCAGACAGAGCTGCTCCACCGTGTCGGCGGGGGCCCGCCCGGCGAGCCGTGCCCACGGCAGCTCCTTGTCCGCCAGCCGCTCCAGGCTCGGATTGCCGTGCCGCAGCCACCGCTTGAGGGGGGTGAGCGCGCCGCCGGTGGGCGGGCTGCTCAACAGCGCCTGCATGGCACCGCATCCGGAGTGCCCGCATACGGTGATCGACTGGACCTCCAGCACGTCCACGGCGTACTCGATGGCGGCCGCGACCGAGTCGTCCCCGCTCTCGGCGCCGGGCAGGGGCACGAGATTGCCCACGTTCCGTACGACGAAGAGGTCGCCAGGACCGCTCGACGTGATCATCGACGTGACGAGCCGCGAGTCGGCGCAGGTCAGGAACAACTGCGTGGGCTTCTGCCCCTCGCGCGCCAGCCGCGCCAGCTCACCGCGGACCAGCGGAGCCGTGTCGCGCTGGAACGCGCTGATCCCACTGGCCAGTTGATGCCCGCCACGCCGCGGCGCGGCGGTCTCGGTCCTGGTCTCGGCCGCGGTCTCGGGCGCCGCGGTGTGCGGCCGGTCGCAGTGGTGGTTGCGCCACGGCGTCCAGGGCCGGCAGCACGTGTGCGCCGTGCTCGCGGGCTCGGCGATCCGGGCCCCGGAGCGGCCGGTCAACTCCACTTTTCCCCCTTGGGTCGTATGCGACTTCTGCCAGCCCTGCAGCGCTTCGAACGCGGCATGGTCCATGAAGGAGCCGTCCAACTCGACGACCGCGTCGGCCCCTTGGGGGACCTGGTGCAGGAAGCGGCTCAGGCGTGGCACGGCGAGAAACGTCAACTGCCCTCTGACCCGCACATGGTGGACACCGTGCGGGTCCTCCTCGTGCGTGATGCGGGTGCGGGCGAGGCGGTGCAGCGCGACGCCGACGGCGACCGCGACGCCGAGCCCGACGCCCTGCAGGACGCCGAAGACGACGACGCCGAGGGTCGTCACGACGTACACCAGGACCTCGCGGTGGCGGGTCACCGAGCGGATGTGGTTCAGCGACACCATCTGGATGCCGACCGCCATCACCAGGGCGGCGAGCGCGGCGAGCGGGATCAGCTCCAGGACGGGGACCAGGAGGAGCGTTGCGGCTACTACCCAAACGCCGTGCAGCATCGCGGAGTTCCCGCTGACCGCACCCGCGTTGATGTTCGCCGTGGTGCGCACCGCGACGCCCGCGACGGGCAGCCCGCCGAGCGATCCGGAGACGATGTTCGAGGCGCCTTGGGACAGCAGCTCGCGGTCCAGGTTCGAGCGGCGCATCCTGGGCGGCAGATCGGGCCGGCCGGCGGCCAGCTTGTCCGCGGCGACGGCCCCGAGCAGCGACTGCACGCTGCACACCAGGGTGGTCGTCAGGACGGCGGCGGCGATTCCGAGCACCGGCCCGTCCGGAAGTCCGGCCAGCGCGTGGCTGCTCCAGGACGGCAGGTCGACCTCGGGCAGCGTCAGGCCGAACAGCGCAGTGACCGCGGTCGCGGAGGTCACCGCGATGAGCGCCGCGGGCACCTTGCGCGTGACGCGGCCGACGCGTCCCGGGACACGGGGCCAGGCGAAGAGCACGGTGAGGGTGAGGGCGCTCACGGCGAGCGCGGCCGGCTGCACGTTCGCCAACTGGGCCGGCAGCGCGGCCAAGTTGTCGAGCACGGCGCTCTCGGGGGTGCCGCCGAGGACGATGTGCAGCTGGGCCACGGCGATGGTGATGCCGATGCCGGCGAGCATGCCGTGCACGACGGCGGGGCTGACGGCGAGCGCCGTGCGGGCCACCCGCAGGCAGCCGAGCCCGAGCTGGGCGATCCCGGCCATCACGGTGATCGCGCAGGTGGTCCGCCAGCCGTAGCGCTGGATCAGCTCGGCGGTGACCACGGTCAGGCCGGCGGCCGGGCCGCTGACCTGGAGTGGGGCGCCGCCCAGCAGGCCGGCGACGAGTCCGCCGACGGCGGCGGCGACGAGCCCCGATTCCAGGGGCGCGCCGGTCGCCAGGGCGATGCCCAGGGACAGGGGGAGCGCGATCAGGAAGACCGCGATGGACGCCGACAGATCGGCGCCGGCGATACGGAAGCGGCGGCCGGGCCCCGGCGGGGGGCTGTGGGCCTTTCGGGCGGCGGCTGTCGGCTCGTCCGTCCGGTCGGAGTCACTGGTGCGAGTGGGTACGCAGGCTGACATGTTTCCCGTCTCCTCCGGGGTGCAGCGCGGTCGCGGAATGTGGGGGACCCCTCGTGGTGGGCGGGGTCGATCGCGGCCGTGGTTCACGGCGTGCAGCGGCGGGATGAAAGCAACGCTCGGTAAACGGATCGTAATGCAGAGTAAAGGTTGTGGACGGATTAAACGGGCAAATGGGGTAATACTTCACTCCTGAGAGTGAATAAGAATCCTGGTCGGCTTGTCGTACAAATTCCGTGCGGACCTCGTGCGACGTTGACGGCGCCGCTCGCGCAAAGCGGGCATTTCTCGCATTCGCCGTCTTGCAGGTCGACTCAAGGAAGTAGGTGGGCGGAAGATGGCCGCCACCCAGCGGATCGCCACCCTGAGGATCACCGCGGCCATCGCCGCCGCCGCGGCGTGCGCCGCGGTCCTCGTCGGCTGCGCGAACAGTGACACCGGCGCCGCGCCCAAGCAGGGCGCCCCCGGTCCGAAGAAGGCCGCGCCCGCCGCCCCCGGCAGCGTGGTCCGGCTGATCGGCGACGGCTCGACCGCCTACACCGGTCAGCAGCCGCACCTGCCGAGAGCCGAGCGGCTCAGACCGGGCCAGAAGCCCCCGCAGTTCGTGGTCTTCTCCTGGGACGGCGCCGGCGAGGACAGCCAGAGGCTCTTCTCGCACTTCCGCAAGGTCGCCAAGGCGAACAACGCGACCATGACGTACTTCCTCAGCGGCGTCTACATGCTCCCCGAGGGCAAGAAGGACCTGTACCACGCGCCGCAGCACTCGCCCGGCCGCTCCGACATCGGCTTCAACGACGCCAAGGGAATCAAGGACACCGTCGACCAGCTGCGCGGTGCCTGGCTCGAGGGCAACGAGATCGGCACCCACTTCAACGGCCACTTCTGCGGCAGCGGCGGTGGCGTCGGCCAGTGGTCGGTGGCCGAGTGGAAGAGCGAGATCCAGCAGGCCAAGTCCTTCGTGAAGGCGTGGAAGACCAATACGGGCCTGAAGAAGGCGGCCCCGCTGCCCTTCGACTACGACAAGGAACTCGTCGGCGCCCGCACCCCCTGCCTGGAAGGGCAGAAGAACTTCATGCGCGCGGCCTCCGAGATGGGCTTCCGCTACGACACCAGCGGTGTCAACAACCAGCTGTGGCCCAAGAAGAAGAACGGCCTGTGGGACCTGTCCATGCAGCTCGTCCCCTTCCGCGGGCACTCCTACGAGCAGCTCACCATGGACTACAACTTCATGGTCAACCAGTCGGGCACCACGACCCAGGGCGACCCCGACAAGCGCGAGTACTGGGGCGACCAGATGCGCGACAGCCTGGTCGCGGGCTTCGACCGCGCCTACAAGGGCAACCGCGCCCCGCTGATCATCGGCAACCACTTCGAATCCTGGAACGGCGGCGTCTACATGCGTGCCGTCGAGGAGACGGTCCACACGGTCTGCAACAAGCCCGAGGTCCGCTGTGTCTCCTTCCGGCAGCTCGCCGACTGGCTCGACGCGCAGGACCCGAAGACCCTGGCCAAGCTCACGAAGCTCGACGTCGGGCAGGCGCCCCGGCAGGGCTGGGCGTCCTTCCTCACCGGCAAGCCGGCCCCGGCCCCCAAGGGGGTACCGGGCGCACCGGCCACCAAGTCGTGAGCGTCGTCAGGCAGTTGTGGTGACACTCTCCTGAAGGACGTAGTCGGGGTCGATCTGAGCAGCCAGGTCGGCCCCGGTCCGCTCGTTGCCCCAGCTCTGGGCGTTGCGCAGATGGAAGTGGACCATCTGGCGCGTGTAGCGCTCCCAGTCGCGGGTCCCGTACGTCGCGTCGGCGGCTGCCTGGAGTGCCTGCAGGGCGCCCCGGTTCGCCTCCTCCAGGAGCTCGAAGCGCGGCGGGCGCCCCTTCTCCATGGCACGCACCCAGTCCGAGTGCCCGACGGTGACGAGCAGGTCGTCGCCGACCTCGGCGCGCAGGAAGTCGAGGTCGTCCTCGCCCTGCACCTTGTTCCCCACGACCTTCAGGTCGATCCCGAAGTCCCGGGCGTACTCCTTGTACTGGCGATAGACCGAGACCCCCTTCCGCGTCGGCTCGGCGACGAGGAACGTCATGTCGAAGCGGGTGAACATGCCCGAGGCGAAGGAGTCGGAGCCCGCGGTCATGTCGACCACCACGTACTCGTCACGGCCGTCGACCAGGTGGTTCAGGCACAGCTCCACCGCTCCGGTCTTGGAGTGGTAGCAGGAGACACCGAGGTCGGCCTCGGTGAAGGGGCCGGTGACCATCAAACGGACGGTGCCGCCGTCGAGTTCCACCGGACGCGCGCAGGCGTCGTACACCGGGTTGTTCTCCCGGACGCGCAGCAGCCGCGAGCCCTCCCCGGGCGGCGTCGTCTTGATCATCGTGTCGGCGGAGGCGATCCGCTGGTTCGAGCCGCGCAGATAGTCCTTGATGAGCGGCAGCCGGGCGCCCATGGCGGGCAGCTCCGCGGCGACGTCCTCGTCGAGCCCCAGCGCGGCTCCGAGGTGCTGGTTGATGTCGGCGTCGACGGCGACGACCGGGGATCCGGTGGTGGCGAGGTGACGGATGAAGAGCGAGGACAGCGTGGTCTTGCCGCTGCCGCCCTTCCCCACGAAAGCGATCTTCATGTTCACGTAGCGTAGCGGCGCGATCGCTTTCCGTGTCCCACTCGCGTGAAGAAGACCACTCCATCGTGGGGCGGGGGCCCAGGGCCCGTAGGGTCGTACTCATGAGTACGACAGCCGATCCTCTTGCCACGCTCGGAACGCTCCCCGGCGTGAGCGATTCCGTGGACTCCGTGCGCAAGGCTGTGGACCGGGTCTACGGGCACCGGGTCATGCGGCGCCGCAGCAACGAGGTCACCTCCGAGGCGGCCCTGCGCGGCGCTCGGGGCAGCGCGGCGCTGTCCGGCGCCGACTGGGCGCTCGAAGAGGTGCGCAGGCGTACCGACTTCAGCGGCGGGGACGGCGACGACGAGGCGCGCACGGTCGGCGCCTCCTTGCGGCTGACCGCCGAGGCCGGTCAACTCCTGTCCATCTGGCGGCAGTCGCCCCTGCGCGTGCTGGCCCGGCTGCATCTGGTCGCGGCCGCCGACCAGGGGGACGCGGTCGGCCGCCCGCGCACGCCGGGCGAGCCGGTCGACGAGCCGCTCATCGAGCTGCCGCTGCCGGACGCGGACGAGGTGGCGGGCCGGCTCGAAGGACTCTCGCAGCTGGTCATCGCGGGGAGCGCGGCGCCCGCCCTGGTGAGCGCCGCCGTGGTGCACGGCGAGCTGCTCGCGCTGCGGCCCTTCGGCTCGCACAACGGCCTGGTCGCCCGGGCGGCCGAGCGCATCGTCCTGGTGGGCAGCGGCCTCGACCCGAAGTCGATCTGCCCCGCCGAGGTGGGGCACGCGGAGCAGGGGCGCGCGGCGTACGCGGCCGCGCTCGAAGGCTATGTCTCCGGCACGCCGGAGGGGATGGCGGCCTGGATCGCCCACTGCGGCAGGTCCGTCGAGCTGGGCGTCAGGGAGTCGACCGCGGTGTGCGAGGCGCTGCAGCGCGGCGCCGCGTAAAGCACCCGCGTCTCGGAACAGTCCCCGAACAGGGGTGCGGCGGTACGAGTCCTCGTACCGCCGCTGGCATGACTCGCCGGGTTACCAAGCGTCCTCGATATGTTGCCCATCAGGTCGGGACGTTGCCCGTCACCTGGTGCGGCTGGCCCGTAATCGACGGGTCGACGTCGCGTGGGTGCCCGGTGTTCATGCTTCGGTCCGTGGGGCCTGGTTTGCGTGTGAAGGTGATCCTCTCGGATGTCCTTGGTCTCGCGGGCCGTTGACTCCTTTGTACTCCTCCCCTGGGAGAAGCGGAAGCCCTGGCTGCACTTCTTTACTTTTAGGTTCAAACAGGGGCGAATCGGGCGCCGTTTTCCGAGATCTCAGCGCGAGGCGGCCAGTGACCGGCGCCGGCTGGCGTACCAGACGAGGCCCGCGGTGGCGGCCGCGGCGCCGACCGCGGCCGCCGCGACCAGGGCCGGACGCGACGGGGCGGAGAGGTTCGGCAGCCGCTGCTTGAGCCGGACCGGCTTGTGGAAGTCCAGAATCGGCCACTCGCGCGCGAGCGCCTCGCGACGCAGCGCCCGGTCCGGATTGACCGCGTGGGGATGGCCCACGGCGCTCAGCATCGGCACGTCCGTCGCCGAGTCGCTGTACGCGTAGCACCGCGCCAGGTCGTACCCCTCGGTCCGCGCGAGCTCCTCGATGGCCTCCGCCTTCGTCGGCCCGTACGCGTAGTACTCCACCTCGCCCGTGAAGCAGCCGTCGTCCCCGACGACCATGCGGGTGGCCACGACCCGGTCCGCCCCGAGCAGCTCGCCGATCGGCTCGACGACCTCGGCACCCGACGTGGAGACGATGACGACGTCCCGCCCGGCGGTGTGGTGTTCCTCGATGAGGGACGCCGCCTCGTCGTAGATGATCGGGTCGATCAGGTCGTGCAGCGTCTCGGCGACGATCTCCTTCACCTGCTGCACGTTCCAGCCGCGGCACAGCGCCGAGAGGTACTCGCGCATGCGCTCCATCTGGTCATGATCGGCACCGCCGGCGAGGAAGACGAACTGCGCGTACGCGGTGCGCAGCACGGCCCGCCGGTTGATCAGCCCGCCTTGGTAGAACGACTTGCTGAAGGTGAGCGTGCTCGACTTTGCGATGACCGTCTTGTCCAGGTCAAAGAACGCGGCTGTGCGGGGCATGGAGTGGGTCAAGGAGTGGTTTTCCACGATGGTGAGCATAGGCGCCCACCATTCGGCGTAAGCTGGGGCGCGTGGGTTTGCCTGAGAAGGCTCTCGGGTACACCATGGAAGTCACGGATCGTTCGCGACCGTGCTAACCCGGTCTGGCTCCTCCCCCCCCGAGTCGGACCGTGGGGACGACCCCCGCTCTCCCCCCCGGCGGGGGTCGTCGCATGTCCGGACCCGTTTTCGGGTCCTTTTTTCTTGCCCCTTCGCCGGTGATTCCCGTGCTGCGAACGGGAGTTGACCCACACCCCGTCGTCACGGTGTGTGACCGTCAGGATGCTCTGCGGAGGTTCCGACGTGCCTTCGTGGCGTCACCGGTATGGGTGACGGAGATATTCACAAGCGTTCTCGCGTCCACAGTTATTGACCAAGATCCACACGATTTCCGGGATCGCTGCACGGTGATTCCGCACGCGAAGTTCGGACCGGCGTTCATGGCCGGTTCGTTATGGCCGGGCCGCGAGCGGCGGCCGGTATTCGGGGCTCCGGCGCCGGGGCTTCGCGGCGGACCGGATCGCCCGCGGGTGCGGGCGAGTGCAAAGAGAGGGGGCCGGATCGTGACGGAAGTCATCGCGGGTGACGCGCGGGGCGTGCGGCGCGCGCCGCTGATCGTGACGGAGGACGTGGAACTGCTGGACGATCTGCTGCGGTTGTGCGCCGCGGCGGGCGTGCGGCCCGAGGTCGGGCACGGGGTGCCCGAGGCCAGAGGCGGCTGGGAGGCGGCGCCGCTCGTGCTGGTCGGGGACGATGCCGCGGGCCGGCTGCGCGGGGTGGCCCGACGGCGGGGCGTCGTGCTGGTCGGGCGTGACCAGGACGACTCCGGGGTGTGGAAGCGGGCCGTGGAGATCGGTGCCGACCATGTGCTGATGCTGCCGGACGGCGAGCAGTGGCTGATGGACCGGATCGCCGACGTCGCCGAGGGCGTGGGCCGCCCCGCGCTCACCGTCGGGGTGATCGGCGGCCGGGGCGGAGCAGGCGCCTCGACGCTGGCGTGCGCACTGGCGGTGGCGTCCGCGCGGGCCGGGCACCGCACGCTCCTGGTGGACGCTGACCCGCTCGGCGGCGGGCTCGACGTGCTGCTCGGCGGTGAGGCGGTGGACGGCCTGCGCTGGCCCGCGTTCGCGCAGTCGCGGGGGCGGGTCGGCAGCACCGCCCTGGAGGAGTCGCTGCCCCGGCTGCACGATCTGCGGCTGCTCAGCTGGGACCGCGGTGAGCTGGCCGCGGTGCCGCCGGAGGCCGTGCGGGCGGTGCTCGCGGCGGGCCGGCGCCGGGGTGGGGTCATGGTGGTGGACCTGCCGCGCCGGGTCGACGCCGGCTCGGTGGAGGCGCTGGCCCAGCTCGACCTGGGGCTGCTCGTGGTGCCACCGGAACTGCGGGCCGTCGCGGCGGCCCGGCGGATGGCCGGGGCGGTGGGGATGGTGCTGCGCGATCTGCGCGTGGTGACGGCGCCGACGCGTGGTGCTGCCGCCCTCGACGGGGACGAGGTGGCGCGGCTGCTCGGGCTGCCACTGGCGGGTGAAGTGCCGCTCGATGGCCGGGTGTTGGCCGGGTCGGGACCGGGCTCGGGGACTGGAGCGGGGCTGGGTGTGGGGGGTCCGTTGGGGCGGTTCTGCGCTGAGTTGTGGGGGCGGATGTCGGTGGGGTCGGGGGATGGGGGCGGCCTGTGAGCGGGGGGCGTGAGGTGGCTCAGATGACTGAGACGACTGAGACGACTGAGACGGCTGGGGCGGCTGGGGTGCCTGAAGCGGTCGAAGTGGTGGGCGGGATGCAGGTGGGCGGGATGCAGGTGGCGTGTGGGGTGGATGCGGGAGGTTGCCCGTGAGTGCGGTGGTCGGGGCGCGGATGCTCGACGGCGTACGCCAGTGGCTCGCGGAGAACGGGGCGGAGGCGACCCCCGCGCGGGTGGCCGAGGCGCTGCGGGCCCAGGGCCGGATTCTGGGGGACGCCGAAGTGCTGGGCGCGGCGGGGCAGTTGCGGTCGGAGCTGGTGGGAGCCGGGCCGCTCGAGTCGTTGCTCGCGGATGCTTCGGTGACGGACGTCCTGGTGTCGGCGCCGGATCAGGTGTGGGTCGACCGGGGCGGCGGACTGGAGTTGACCGGAGTCACCTTCGAAAGTGCGTCCGCCGTACGGAGGCTGGCGCAGCGGCTCGCGGCCGTGGTGGGGCGGCGCCTCGACGACGCCCGGCCCTGGGTGGACGCGAGGCTGCCCGACGGGACCCGGCTGCACGCGGTGCTGCCGCCGATCGCGGTGGGCTGCACCTGTCTCGCGCTGCGGGTCGTACGGCCCCGCGCCTTCACGTTGGAGGAACTGGTGGCGGCGGGGACCGTGCCGCCGGGTGGCGACCGTGTGCTGCGGGCACTGCTCGACGCGCGGCTGTCCTACCTGATCAGCGGCGGGACGGGCAGCGGCAAGACGACGCTGCTGAGCGCGCTCCTCGGCCTGGTCGGGCCGCGGGAGCGGATCGTGCTGGCCGAGGACTCCGCCGAGCTGCGGCCGGACCATCCCCACGTGGTGCGGCTGGAGGCCCGGCCCGCAAATCAGGAGGGCGCCGGGGCCGTGGGCCTGGAGGACCTGGTGCGGCAGGCGCTCAGGATGCGCCCCGACCGGCTCGTGGTCGGTGAGGTGCGCGGCGCCGAGGTCGTGTCCCTGCTGGCCGCGCTCAACACGGGTCACGAAGGCGGTTGCGGGACCGTGCACGCCAACGCGGCGAGTGATGTCCCGGTGCGCCTGGAGGCGCTGGGGACGGCGGCCGGGCTCGATCGTGCGGCGCTGCACAGCCAGTTGGCGGCCGCGGTGTCCGTGGTGCTGCATCTCGTACGGGACCGGAGTGGGCTGCGGCGGCTCGCGCAGGTGCATGTGCTGGAGCGGGACGCGGCGGGGTGGGTGCGGGCGGTGTCGGCGCTGGAGTGGGGCGAGCGAGGGTTCGTGCCGGGGCAGGGGTGGGCGCGGCTCGGGGAGCTGTTGGGGGTGCGGTTGCCGTGAGGAACTGGGCGGTGTCGGGAGCGGTCATCGGGGTGCTGGGAATGGTGGCGGTGCTGTGGGCCGCCGGGATGCGGGACGCGGAGGTGCGACGGGCCCGCGCGGTGCTGGGCGTCGGGCCGGGCGAGGGCGCGGTGTCGGGGTGGCGGTGCGTCGTCGAGCGCTGGTGGAGGTGGGGCAAGAGGCGGCCCGAATGGGGGTGCGTGGCCGGCGGGCTGGTGATCGGTCTCCTCGGGGCGTCGGTGGTGCCGCTCGTGATCGGGGCCTGCGCCGTGCCGGGTGCGGCGCGGGTGCGGCGGGCTCGGGAGGCGCGGGGCGATCGGGAGCGACGCGGGGACGCGGTCATCGGGCTGTGCGGGCTGATGGCGGGTGAGGTGCGCGCCGGGCGGCAGCCGGGGGAGGCGCTGGCTGTCGCGGTACGGGAGTCGGCGGCACTGTCCGGCGCGGGGAGCGCGGCCGTGGTGGCCGCCGCGCGGTTCGGCGGGGACGTGTCCGGCGCGCTGCGGGAGGCGGCGCGGGAGCCGGGTGCCGAGGGGTTGCACGGGCTCGCGGCGTGCTGGCGGGTGGCCGTCGACCGAGGGGCCGGGCTCGCGGCCGGACTTGAGCGGCTCTCGGGTGCGTTGCGGGCGGAGCGGGACCAACGAGCCGACCTGAAAGCCCAGTTGGCTGGCCCTTGGTCGACCGCGGTGATGCTCGCCGGGCTGCCGGTGCTCGGGCTGCTGCTCGGTTCGGCGATGGGGGCACAGCCGCTGCGGGTGCTGCTGCATACGGGGGCCGGGGTGGGGTGCCTTGTGGTGGGCGGGGTGCTGGAGGCGGTGGGGATGTGGTGGGCCGTGCGGGTTGTGCGAGGGGCGGAGGTGGGGGGTTAGCGGGTTCGTGGTGGGTGCGGGGTGCGGGGTGCGGGGTGCCGGGTGCCGGGGTGTGGCGTGGTGTCGGGCTCTGCGGATGAGGACTGCAGGTCGGAGCCCGGAGCCCGGAGCCCGGAGTGCGGAGCTTGAGGTGTGAGGTCAGGCCGCATCGCTTGCGGATCGAGGGTTGAGGGAGTGAGAGGCGATGGATGTTGTCCACAGGCTGGGGGCAGTGCTGTGTGTTGCGGCGCTGGTGGCGTGGCTGCTGCTGGAGGTCGGGGCGCGGCGGCGGCAGCGGGCGGTGCGGCGGAGGGTGAGGTGCGTACTGGCGGCCGTCGCGGAGCGGCCGGTGCGACGGCCGTGGAAGGTGCCCCCGGTTGCGCGGCGTTGGGGGCCGGTGGCCGGGGCGGTGAGCGCCGTTATGTGCTCATCGGCGGCGTGGCCGGGCTGGTGGTCGGGATGCTCGCGGGGGCAGGCGTATGGCGATGGCGGCGGGGTGAGGAGGGGCGGGCGAGAGCAGCGGCACTGGCGGGTGCGGGTGCGCGCGCTGAGGCTGAGCGGCAACTTCCCCTGGTGGCCGATCTGTTGGCGGCCTGTATTGCGGCCGGTGCGGAGCCGGTGGAGGCCGCGCGGGCGGTGGGGGAGTCGGTGGGCGGGCCGGTCGGACGGGCGTTGGCGAAGGGTGCCGCGCAGCTGCGACTCGGTGGTGAACCGGCGCTCGCATGGAGGGAGTTGGCGGCGATTCCGGGAGCCGGTGCGTTGGTCCGGCTCCTGGAGCGGGCGGGGGAGTCCGGGGCGCCGGCCGCGGCACCCGTGGCGCAGTTCGCCGCGGAGTGCAGAGCCGAGCGCGGGCGCCGGGCGACGGCCGTGGCACGTCGGGCGGCGGTGGTCATCACGGCCCCGGTGGGGCTGTGTTTCCTGCCCGCGTTCCTCGTGATCGGGGTGCTGCCCGTGGTGATCGGCCTCGCGGACGGAGTGCTGGGCGGCCGGTGAAGGGAGGCGCAGGTGTGGCCCGACCGTACGGGCGATGAGCGAACGGCAGAGATTCTCACGCAGCAGTGGTTCTCGAGCAGCCGTGGTTCCCAAGCAGCAGTGGTTCTCACGCAGCAGTGGTTCTCAAGTAGCGGTGTTTCTCGAGCCGTAGTGGTTCTCAAGTAGCCGTGATTCTCGAACGGCATGGATTCTCCAGGGGGTTGTGATGGAAGGAACGCGCAAGGTGTGGACGTGCGGGCGGCTGCGGCAGGGAGTGCTGCGCTGGGCCCGGGTGGTGCGGTCGTCGGCACGCAGGGACGACGGGATGGTCAGCGCCGAGTACGCCGTGGGGCTGATCGCGGCGGTGGGTTTCGCCGGGCTGCTGTACCAGGTGGTGACGAGCGATGCGGTGCAGTCGGCGTTGCAGTCCCTGGTGGCGAAGGCGCTCAATGGGTCGTTCTGAGGCGCTCCGCGATCGACGTCGGGACCGGGGATTCGTGACGGCGGAGGCGGCCGTGGTGCTGCCGGTGCTGGTGGCGTTCACGATGGCGCTGGTCTGGGCGGTACTGGCGGCGTCCGCGCAGATCCGGTGCGTGGACGCGGCGCGGGCCGGGGCGCGGGCCGTGGCCCGGCAGGAGCCGCGGGGAGCGGCGGTCGCCGCCGCGCGTGAGGCCGCGCCGTCCGGTGCGCGGGTCGAGGTGAGCCGGGAGGGCGGCCTGGTCCGGGTGACGGTGCGGGCGCGGTCGACGGGACCGGGGCCGCTCGCCGTCGAGTTGAGCGCGCAGGCCGTGGCGGCGGCGGAGGAGACGGTGGGGGAGGCATGAGGAGACGGTGGAGGAACGGGCCGCGCGGGGTGCGGCGATCCGGCCGGGCGGGTTCGGATCGAGGGTCCGCGACGGTGTGGGTGGTGATGGCGCTGGCCGCGATCGGGGCGCTCTTCGGTGGTGCGCTGGCCGTGGGGCGGGCGGTCGAGGCACGGCACCGGGCGGGCGGCGCGGCCGATCTCGCGGCGCTCGCGGCGGCCGATCACTGGATGGAAGGGAAAGCGGACGCGTGCGCTCTGGCCGGCCGGGTGGCCAGGGCTCAGGGAGCGAGAGTCGTGCGGTGCGCGGTGTACGGGGAGGTGTCCGACGTGACCGCGGCCGCGGGATCCGGGGCGTTCACCGCCCGGGTCAGGGCTCGGGCGGGGCCTGCGGGCCCGGTCGCGCCAGGACCGGCAGCGGCGGCCGGAGCGGTACGGATCGTGCCGTGGTCGTCTCAGGTGATGACGGGTGCCGGGCCTGTCGTGCCCGGTCGCGCTTCCCGCGCGGATACGCGGATATTCCGAGGGCCGGACTCGCACAAGACGCCCGAAGACCAGGACGGGCCCAAAGGCCCGAACCGGCCTGGGGATCCGGACGGGCCTGGAGATCCGGACGGGTTGTAGAGCCGGATGGGTCTGTAGATCCGGACGGCCTTGAAGGCCCGTACGGCGCTTGAGGGTTGGGCGAGACGTGGCCCGACGAACGGGCGGTGCCCCCGAAGTGAGTCCTGTGGAGACGCCCTGCCCCGCCCCGGTCGGAGCCGCACGGCCCCGCCCATGGACTCAGCCGCTGACCGGCGCCGTCCCCGCCGCGTCCGACCCCGCGCTGCCCGGCCCCGTCCCCGTACTGCCCGCGTCCGCACCCGCCCCCTTCAGCAGTACCGACAGAAGCCGTACCGCTCCGCGCTTGTGCAGGGGGTCGTTGCCGTTGCCGCACTTGGGGGACTGGATGCAGGACGGGCAGCCGGCCTCGCACTCGCAGGAGGCGATGGCCGCGCGGGTCGCGGTGAGCCATTCCTGGGCGGTGTGGAAGGCGCGTTCGGCGAAGCCCGCCCCGCCGGGGTGGCCGTCGTAGACGAAGACCGTGGGGAGCAGCGTGTCCGGGTGGAGGGGGACCGAGACGCCGCCGATGTCCCAGCGGTCGCACGTGGCGAAGAGGGGGAGCATGCCGATGGAAGCGTGTTCGGCGGCGTGCAGGGCGCCGCCGAGGATCTCCGGGTTGATGCGGGCGGCGTCGAGTTGGTCCTCGGTGACCGTCCACCACACGGCGCGGGTGCGCAGCGTACGAGGAGGGAGGTCGAGTTTCGTCTCGCCGAGGACCTCGCCGGTGATGAGACGGCGGCGGAGATAGCCGACGACCTGGTTGGTGACCTCGACCGAGCCGTAGCACAACCGGCCCTCGCCCCAGGGGACTTCGATGTCGGTTTCCAGGATGGAGATGGCTGTCGTGTCGCGGGCGGTGGTGGAGTACGTGGGGTTGGCCGGTTCGACCAGGGCGACGTCGTCGTCGAGGTCGAGGTGCTTGACCACGTAGGTGCGGCCCTGGTGGAGATGGACCGCGCCGTCGTGGACCGTCGTGTGCGCGGAGGCGGCGTCGACGGTGCCGAGCAGCCGGCCCGTGGCGGCCTCGACGATCTGGACGGGGCTGCCGCCCTCGCCGCGGATGTCGGCCAGGTCGGCGGCGGACTCGCGGCGCGTCCAGTGCCAGGCCCTGGTGCGGCGGCGCAGCAGTTTCGCCGCTTCCAGCTGGGGGAGCAGCTCGCTCGTCGCCGGGCCGAACAGTTCCATGTCGGCTTCGGTGAGGGGGAGTTCGGCCGCGGCCGCGCACAGGTGCGGGGCCAGGACGTACGGGTTGTCCGGGTCGAGGACCGTCGACTCGACCGGCTGGTCGAAGAGGGCCTCGGGGTGGTGGACCAGGAACGTGTCCAGGGGGTCGTCGCGGGCGACGAGGATGGCGAGGGCGCCCTGGCCCGAGCGGCCCGCACGGCCCGCCTGCTGCCACAGGGAGGCGCGGGTGCCCGGGTAGCCGGCGATGACGACGGCGTCCAGGCCCGAGACGTCGATGCCGAGTTCGAGGGCGGTGGTGGCGGCGAGGCCGAGGAGTTCGCCGGAGTGCAGGGCGGCTTCGAGGGCGCGGCGTTCCTCCGACAGGTAGCCGCCCCGGTAGGCGGCGACACGGCGGGCCAGCGAGCGGTCGATCTCGGACAGGCGTTCCTGGGCGATCACCGAGATCAGCTCGGCGCCCCGGCGGGACCGTACGAAGGCGACCGAGCGGACGCCCTGCACCGTCAGGTCGGTGAGCAGGTCCGCGGTCTCGGCGGTGGCGGTGCGGCGGACCGGGGCGCCCTTCTCGCCCTGCATCTCGGTGAGAGGAGGCTCCCAGAGGGCGAAGACCAGTTCGCCGCGGGGCGAGGCGTCGTCGGCGACCTCGACGACGGGCAGGCCGGTCAGCCGGCGGGCGGCGACGGCCGGCTCGGCCGCCGTGGCCGAGGCGAGGAGGAAGACCGGGTCGGAGCCGTAGCGGGCGCAGAGGCGGCGCAGGCGGCGCAGGACCTGGGCGACGTGCGAGCCGAAGACGCCGCGATAGGTGTGGCACTCGTCGATGACGACGTACTTGAGCGCCTTGAGGAAGGAGGACCAGCGCGGGTGGGAGGGCAATATCCCGCGGTGCAGCATGTCGGGGTTGGTGAGGACGTAGTTGCCGTACTGGCGTACCCACTCGCGTTCCTCGAACGGAGTGTCGCCGTCGTAGACCGCGGGGCGGATCGCCGGGCCCAGAGGTTGTGAAAGTTCCTTCACCGATCGGCACTGGTCGGCGGCGAGCGCCTTCGTCGGGGCGAGGTACAGGGCCGTCGCGCCGCGTCCGTTGGGTGCCTCGGAGCCGTCGAGCAGCTTCGACAGGACCGGGGCCAGATAGGCGAGGGACTTGCCGGAGGCCGTCCCGGTGGCGACGATCACCGACTCGCCGTCCAGGGCGTGCTCCGCCGCGCGTGCCTGGTGGGCCCAGGGGTGTTCGATTCCCGCGTTCTGTACAGCGGCGATGACCTCGGATCGGATCCGGTCCGGCCAGACGGCATGACGTCCCGGACGAGGGGGCAAGTGCTCCGTATGAGTGATGCGCGCAGCCCTGCTCGGACCCGCGGTGAGCCGCTCCAGGACCACCCCGGGAGAGGGGCGCGAGGCGGCGGGTGCCGGGGGTCGATCGGATCGGTGATTCTTGGCCATCGGCACCGAGTGTGTCACTGGCGTGACGGACAATGCTCCCAAGGCGTCGTGCACGCCTGCCGGTAAGTGATTGAATGCCATCGCGGCTGGCGAACCGTCCCGGGGGATCAAGCCGAGGTATCCCCGAGGGGCGACCGCTCGATAGCAAGGTGCTGGAGGATCCGTGGACCTGTCCCTGTCGACCCGTACCGTCGGCGATCGTACGGTCGTCGAGGTCGGTGGCGAAATTGATGTGTATACCGCGCCCAAGCTGCGCGAGCAGCTGGTCGAGCTGGTGAATGACGGCAGTTTCCACCTTGTCGTCGACATGGAGGGCGTGGACTTCCTCGACTCCACCGGGCTCGGCGTGCTGGTCGGCGGTCTCAAGCGTGTGCGCGCCCATGAGGGCTCGCTGCGCCTGGTCTGCAACCAGGAGCGCATTCTCAAGATCTTCAGGATCACGGGTCTGACCAAGGTGTTCCCGATCCACACCTCGGTCGAGGAAGCCGTCGCGGCGACCGACTGATCAGTTTGATCAGGCCGATCCGGTAGATCAGGTTGATGGCGGGGATCGGGCCGTGGCCGGCCCGGTCCCCGAGAGCACGCCCGTATGTCCGAGGGGGATGCATGGCCACCGTCGAACTCCGCTTCAGCCCTCTGCCCGAGCACGTCAGGACGGCCCGCCTCGTGGCGGCCGCCGTGGCGCGCAGGGCGGGCGTGGACGAGGCCGTGCTCGACGAGGTCCGGCTCGCCGTCGGTGAGGCGTGCAGCCGCGCCGTGGGGCTGCACCAGAGCAGTGGCATCCCCGCGCCGGTGCGGGTGGCGCTGATCGAGGAGGAGAAGAAGTTCTCCATCGAGGTCGGCGACGAGGCGCCGCGCACCGTGGCCGCCCCCGAGGTGCCCGGTGCCCGTGGTGCCGCCGACGATCTGGAGGCGGAGGGCGAGGACGAGATGGGTCTCGCCGTCATCAGCGGCCTCGTGGACGATGTCGAGGTCACCGCCGACGCGTCGGGCGGACTCATCCGCATGAGCTGGCCCGCGGCGCCCGTGACGCTGCCGTAGGGACCGGGCCGCTCCCCGGAGCGCGCCATTGTTCTCTGTCGTGATCTTTGTTTCGATCTTTGTCGAGGCCTTGTTCGCCACCCATGGTGAACAGGGCCTTTTCTGTGTTCCCCGTTGATTTCCCGCTCGTGGATTCCTAGATCGGCGATCATCGATAATGCCTCAAGGGCGTTATTGATTTTCCTTCCGGTCGGGCCCGACTGGTGTTCGTCGATCATTTGCCGGGTAGCAGAAGAGGAACAATTCCGTTTACCGCGCACTGTTTTGATCAGGTCCCGCTCCCTACAATCCGTCCACATCTTGAGCTCAGCCCAAGCGTCAAGGAGGACGAATGGCGGAGCCTTCTGCCCCCGCTCACCTCGCAGCCGCAGTTCTGACGGACGACAACCGGCTGATCGTGATCGTCATCGCCGTCGTCGCGCTCGCGGCGCTCGCCGTCGCCGGAGTCCTGGTGCGCCAGGTGCTCGCCGCCGGTGAGGGCACGGATTCCATGAAGAAGATCGCGGCCGCGGTCCAGGAAGGCGCGAAAGCCTATCTGGGCCGACAGTTGCGGACCCTCGGCGTATTCGCCGTCGTGGTGTTCTTCCTGCTCATGCTGCTTCCCGCGGACGACTGGAATCAGCGGGCCGGACGTTCGATCTTCTTCTTGATCGGCGCCCTGTTCTCGGCGGTCACCGGCTATATCGGAATGTGGCTCGCGGTGCGCAGTAATGTGCGGGTCGCCGCCGCGGCCCGGGAAGCCACACCGGCGGAAGGTGAGCCGGAAAAGGATCTCACCGCCGTCTCGCACAAAGCCATGAAGATCGCTTTCCGTACGGGCGGCGTCGTCGGCATGTTCACGGTGGGCCTCGGCCTGCTCGGCGCCTCCTGTGTCGTGCTCGTCTACGCGGCCGACGCGCCCAAGGTCCTGGAGGGTTTCGGGCTCGGGGCCGCGCTGATCGCCATGTTCATGCGGGTCGGCGGCGGCATCTTCACCAAGGCCGCCGACGTCGGCGCCGACCTGGTCGGCAAGGTCGAGCAGGGCATTCCGGAGGACGATCCGCGCAATGCCGCGACCATCGCCGACAACGTGGGCGACAACGTCGGAGACTGCGCCGGAATGGCCGCCGACCTCTTCGAGTCCTACGCCGTCACGCTCGTCGCCGCGCTGATCCTCGGCAAGGCCGCCTTCGGCGACGCCGGTCTCGCCTTCCCGCTGATCGTGCCCGCGATCGGCGTCGTCACGGCGATGATCGGCATCTTCGCCGTCGCGCCACGCCGGTCCGACCGCTCCGGCATGAGCGCCATCAACCGCGGCTTCTTCATCTCCGCGCTGATCTCGCTCGCCCTCGTGGCCCTGGCCGTCTTCACGTACCTGCCAGGGAAGTACGCCGACCTGGACGGGGTCACCGACGCGGCGATCCGCGCCAAGGACGGCGACCCGCGGATCCTCGCGGTCGTCGCCGTGGCCATCGGCATCGTGCTCGCCGCGCTGATCCAGCAGCTCACCGGCTACTTCACCGAGACGACCCGGCGCCCGGTCAAGGACATCGGCCGGACGTCGCTGACCGGACCCGCGACCGTCGTGCTCGCCGGCATCTCCATCGGGCTCGAATCGGCCGTGTACACGGCGGTGCTGATCGGGCTCGGCGTGTACGGGGCGTTCCTGCTCGGCGGTACGTCGATCATGCTCGCGCTGTTCGCGGTCGCGCTGGCCGGCACCGGCCTGCTCACCACCGTCGGCGTCATCGTCGCCATGGACACCTTCGGTCCGGTCTCCGACAACGCGCAGGGCATCGCCGAGATGTCCGGTGACGTGCAGGGGTCGGGCGCGCAGGTGCTCACCGACCTGGACGCCGTGGGCAACACGACGAAGGCCATCACCAAAGGCATCGCCATCGCCACCGCCGTGCTCGCCGCCTCGGCGCTGTTCGGTTCGTACCGGGACGCGATCCTCACCGCGGCCCGGGACGTCGGCGAGAAGGTCGGCGACGGCGGGCCGATGAACCTGGTGATGGACATCTCGCAGCCCAACAACCTGGTCGGGCTCATCGTCGGCGCCGCGGTCGTGTTCCTCTTCTCCGGACTCGCCATCAACGCCGTGTCGCGGTCCGCGGGTTCGGTGGTCTACGAGGTGCGCCGGCAGTTCCGCGAGCGTCCCGGGATCATGGACTACACGGAGGAGCCCGAGTACGGACGGGTCGTCGACATCTGCACGAAGGACGCGCTCAGGGAGCTGGCCACGCCCGGCCTGCTCGCCGTCATGGCGCCGATCGCGGTCGGCTTCACGCTCGGGGTGGGTGCGCTCGGCGCGTACCTGGCGGGCGCCATCGGCACCGGGACGCTGATGGCGGTCTTCCTCGCCAACTCCGGTGGCGCGTGGGACAACGCGAAGAAACTCGTCGAGGACGGGCACCACGGCGGCAAGGGCAGCGAGGCCCATGCGGCCACCGTGATCGGTGACACGATCGGGGACCCGTTCAAGGACACCGCGGGGCCCGCCATCAACCCGCTGCTGAAGGTGATGAACCTCGTCGCGCTGCTCATCGCGCCCGCGGTGGTCAAGTTCAGCTACGGGGACGACGCGAGCGTGCCCGTGCGCATCGTGGTGGCCGTCGTCGCGCTCGCCGTGATCGTCGGGGCGGTGTACGTGTCGAAGCGGCGCGGCATCGCGGTCGGCGACGACGAGGGTGACGGCGGTGACGGCGAGCAGAACCCGGGGCGGGTGCCGAGGCCGGCGGACCCGGCCGTGGAGCCGTCCCGGACGTAGGGCGGATCAACAGGCGGGCGGACAGCGGCTCTTGATGCCCTGTCCGCCCGCTGCGGTGCCGGCTCCCGTGTCACCTGCGGCTTCCGAACCTGCGCGGGATTCGTGCGTACTTCTTCCGTGAGCCTTCTCTCCCTTGGTGCAAATGGCTGCTAAAGGTCAATAAAGCGGTCTTATGGGACGCCCGAGGTGCGATTGTCGTGTGCTCGGCGTGTAAGTTCCGGGGCCGAGAGCCATGGAAGGGACCGATCCGGTGAACAAGAAGCTTGCAGCCGCACTGTCCGGCGGTGCGGTACTGGTACTGGCCTTGTCGGGCTGCAGCGACGACAGCGACGCGAAGCTGAACTCCTGGGCCAAGGAGGTCTGCGACGCGGTCCAGCCGCAGGCGAAGAAGATCGAGTCGGCCAACGCCGCGATCCAGAAGGAGACGTCGGACAACAGCGCGCCGGCCGATGTCCAGAAGACGGACTCGAAGGCGTTCCAGGACATGTCCGACGCGTACAAGGCGATCGGTGACGCCGTCGACAAGGCGGGGGCCCCGCCGGTCGACGACGGCAAGACGAAGCAGCAGGACGCGGTCCAGGAGCTGGACAAGATCTCGACGTCGTACGCGGGCCTGAAGAAGCAGGTCGACAAGCTGGACACCGACGACCAGGCGAAGTTCGCCGAGGGCCTCAAGGGGATCGCGGGCGAGCTCGACAAGTTGAGCCAGAGCGGCAGCGACGCCCTGAAGAACCTGGAGGAGGGCGACGTGGGCAAGGCGATGGCCAAGCAGGAGAGCTGCAAGAGCGCTTCCGCTTCGCCGTCGGCCTCCTAGGTCCGGCCTCTTCGTCAGCGCCCCCGGTGCCGCGGTCCGTCCGCCGCGCCGGGGGCGCCGTCGTTCACCCGCACCCCCTGCGGGGCGCGTCGGCGTCACAATGGAGGCGTGAGTTCTTCCGTTTCCGCCGCCCTGCCCGCCGCCGACCGACCCGACGTCGCCGCCTCGCTGCGCGCCGCCCTGCTCGCCGCCGAGTTCACCGCCGACGGCCTCCTCGAACTGCTCGGGGCGCCCGCCTACGCGGCGCTCGCGCGCAGCGAGACCGTGCCCGCCCTGCGCGCCACCCGGGAGGACTCCTCCCTGGCGACGCTCGTCCGGCTCTTCCTGCTGCAGCGGCCCGTGCCGCGGGAGCGCGTCGCCGGGGTGCTGCCCCTCGACGCGTGCCTGGAGAGCGGGTGGCTGCGGGCGAGCGGCGACGAGGTGGCCGCGACCGTCGACGTACGCCCGTACGGCGGACCCGACGGCGAGGACTGGTTCATCGTGTCCGACCTGGGCTGCGCGGTCGGCGGCGCCGGCGGCATCGGCAGCCACGAGGAGGGCGTCGTGCTCGGCGTCGGCGGGGCGTCCACCACGCTCGCCGGAATCACCGTCCGTACGCCCGTCGCAGCCGCCCTCGACCTCGGCACCGGTTCCGGGATCCAGGCGCTGCACGCGGCGCAGCACGCCACCCGGGTCACCGCGACCGACCTCAACTCCCGCGCCCTGCACATCACCGCGCTCACCCTCGCCCTGTCCGGGGTGCGCGGCTCCGATCTGCGCGAGGGGTCCCTGTACGAGCCCGTGGGCGACGCGACGTACGACCTGATCGTGTCGAACCCGCCCTTCGTCATCTCGCCCGGCGCGCGCCTCACCTACCGCGACGGCGGGATGGGCGGGGACGATCTGTGCCGCACGCTCGTTCAAGGGGCGGGGGAGCGCCTGAACGACGGGGGGTACGCGCAGTTCCTGGCCAACTGGCAGCACGTGGAGGGGGAGGAGTGGACCGAGCGGCTGCGCTCGTGGGTGCCGCGCGGCTGCGACGCCTGGATCGTGCAGCGCGAGGTGCAGGACATCACCCAGTACGCCGAGCTGTGGCTGCGCGACGCCGGTGACCACCGCACGGACCCGGCCGAGTACGCGGCCCGGTACGACGCGTGGCTCGACGAGTTCGAGGCGCGGAAGGTGAAGGCCGTCGGGTTCGGGTGGATCACGCTCCGCAAGTCCTCCGGCGCGTCCCCCTCGATCGTCGTCGAGGAGTGGCCGCACCCCGTCGAGCAGCCGCTCGGCGACGTGGTGCGGGCGCACTTCGAGCGGGTCGACTGGCTGCGCACGCACGACGACGCGGCCCTGCTGGAGTCCTCGTTCCGGCTCGCCGGTGAGGTCGTGCAGGAGCAGGTCGGGCTGCCGGGCGCCGAGGACCCCGAGCACGTCGTGCTGCGGCAGGGGCGCGGGATGCGGCGGGCGACGAAGGTGGACACGGTCGGCGCCGGGTTCGCGGGCGTCTGCGACGGGACGCTGAGCGCCGGACGGATCCTGGACGCCATCGCCCAACTCGTCGGCGAGGAGCCGGTGCTGCTGCGCGACCGCACCCCGGCGCAGATCCGCACCCTGGTCGAGCAGGGCTTCCTGGAGCCGGTCGGGGACGCCGGATAGCCGCTCTTCGCCGTGCGCTGTCCCGGAGTTCACCCGGGGTTCCCCCGCCCGTGCGAGCGTCACCGGCCTGGGCGGCGCGAGCCGCCCCGACGTCGGGGAGGCAAGGCGATGGAGAGTGCACCTGCGGTCTTCGCGGGCACGGTGTTCGCGCTGTTCGGCGCGGGACTCGTGGTGTGGACGGGGGCGCGCGCGGCGCACCGTGAACCGGTGGCGTACGGCGCTCGCCCGGTGGCGTCGGCGGTGGTCGCCGGGGCCGTCGGCGTGGGCTGCCTGGCGCTCGCGGCATGGTGTTTCGGCCAGGTGTGACGCGGGTTCAGGAACCGCGGCGCGTACGGCGACGCCCGCCTCCGGAAGGGTCCGGGGCGGGCGTCGGCGCGTACGGGAACGTACGCGGGCGTGCGACGACGGGGCGTCAGCGCAGGGGGCGGCCCTGGGCGTCCGTACGGTCGTTGCTCGTGAGGAACAGGATGCCGTCGATGAAGCCCCACAGACCGCCGGCGCCGCAGGTCAGCACGGAGACGACGAGCTGCCAGACACCGATCTTGGTGTCGCCCACGTAGAAGCGCCCGACGCCGAACGAGCCGAGGAAGATGCCGAGCAGGCCGGCGACCAGCTTCTGCTTGTCGGAGTACGGGCGGCCCTGCGGGTCGACGCCGAACGGGGCCTCGGGAGTGGCGCCGGGGAAGGGCTGGGACATGGGAGTTGCTCCTAGGGACGTGAAAGCGGGCACGGCGAAGCCGGGCCTGTGAGCGGATGATCCGAGAGTGACGCACCGGTGGGGACACGGCGTTGGCCTCGGGAGTCCGAAGCGTAGAGGGGGACAGCGGGGTGTCAGGGCGTCGGGGCACCGATCGTGGCGAGTTCGTGACCTTGCGCGTACGGCGGTGACGGGCGATCAGAACACGTTGCGCAGCACGGTCCAGAGCGCGGCGACGGTGAGCAGGACGAGCTGGGTGCGGGTGCTCGGCACCGGCACCCACCGGCGCCCGCGCAGCCCCGACCAGAGCCAACGCCCCAGCAGGAAGAGGACGAACGGGGTGACCACGAGCAGCAGCGCGTTGTCGTGCCAGGCCGTGCCGAACCGGCCGTGCAGCACGTCGTACACCATGCGGGTGCCGCCGCAGCCGGGGCAGAGCAGCCCGGTCAGCGCGCGGAACGGGCAGCCGGGCAGCCAGTGTCCGGGCTCGTGCGGATTCGTGTCGTAGAGGTACGCGGCTGCGGCGGCCCCGGCGACGAGCACCGCGAGGGGTGCCGTGGCCGGGGCGCGCAGGACGGCGCGGGCGGAGGTCACGACTACGAGCGCAGGATGCGGCCCTGCGCGTCGGTCGTGTTGCTGCCGGCGAGCATGACGATGCCGTCGATGAAGCCCCACAGACCGCCGATGCCGCAGGTCAGGACGCCGACCAGGAGCTGGCCGACGGCGAGCCCGGTGTGGCCGGTGTAGAAGCGGCCGACGCCGAACGTGCCCAGGAAGATGTTGAGCAGACCGGCCGTCATCTTCGACTTGTCGGAGTACGGGCGGCCGTAGGGGTCGTACCCGTAGGGCGCCGCCGGGTCGTAGGCGACGGGCATGCCGGGCTGGGGCGGGTAGCCGCCGCCGGCCGGGGCGGAGCCGGGGTACGGGTAGCCGTAGCCGGGCTGGCCGCCCTGCGGGGGCTGGCCCGGAGCCGCGCCGTATCCGGGCTGCGAGCCCTGCTGCGGGTAGCCGTACGGGTTCGCGCCCGGCTGCTCCTGCGGGGGCTGCTGGCCGTAGGGGTTGCTGTCGGACATCGGGATGCTCCTGGGTCGGGATGCCGGTGGGGACGAGCCGGAGGCTTCCCTTGGGCTCCCCCAGCCATCCGCCATCTTGTCAGGAGCAGATAAGGGAGTGGAGCGAGGGAGCGCGACAGCAGCGCAATAGGGACGTCCGTGACAGGAATGTGGCACTGGATGGCACACACAGTGATCTTGTGGGTACCCGGAGGTGAAGCGTCCGCTCCCCGGTCCGGGGGCAGGATCACGAGGAGTCGGGTTACCGTTCCGAGTGGCTGCTGCGTGCTTTTCCCGTTTGACACACCGGCGGGAGGTACCGTCACACTCCGCAGTGCCATTGCCGTACTACCGACCAGAACGGCCCCAACCGCCGACCGGAGAGAAGAGCGAAGTTGTCCCCGACCAGCGAGACCGCACAGGGCGGCCGTCGACTCGTGATCGTCGAGTCGCCCGCCAAGGCGAAGACGATCAAGGGCTATCTCGGCCCTGGGTACGTCGTCGAAGCGAGCGTCGGGCACATTCGCGACCTCCCCAACGGCGCCGCCGAGGTGCCCGACAAGTACACGGGTGAGGTGCGCCGCCTCGGCGTCGACGTCGAGAACGACTTCGAGCCGATCTATGTCGTCAATGCCGACAAGAAGTCCCAGGTCAAGAAGCTCAAGGACCTGCTGAAGGACTCCGACGAACTCTTCCTCGCCACCGATGAGGACCGCGAGGGCGAAGCCATCGCGTGGCACCTCCTGGAGGTCCTGAAGCCCAAGGTTCCCGTCCACCGGATGGTCTTCCACGAGATCACCAAGGACGCGATCCGCTCCGCCGTGGCCAACCCGCGCGAGCTCAACAAGCGCATGGTCGACGCCCAGGAGACCCGCCGCATCCTCGACCGTCTCTACGGCTACGAGGTCTCGCCGGTCCTGTGGAAGAAGGTCATGCCGCGCCTGTCGGCGG
Organism: Streptomyces sp. cg35; assembly: GCF_050410835.1. Taxonomy (NCBI): domain Bacteria; kingdom Bacillati; phylum Actinomycetota; class Actinomycetes; order Kitasatosporales; family Streptomycetaceae; genus Streptomyces; species Streptomyces sp. cg35. The sequence continues at coordinate 4,164,574 of NZ_CP191268.1, read as the reverse complement.
GCCGTGTCCAGTCGGTGGCCACCCGCCTCGTCGTCGAGCGGGAGCGCGAGCGCATCGCCTTCCGCACCGCCGAGTACTGGGACCTGACCGGCACCTTCGCGACCGGCCGGGCCGGCGACTCCTCCGACCCGTCGTCCCTGGTCGCGCGGCTCAGCGCGGTCGACGGCAAGCGCATCGCGCAGGGCCGCGACTTCGACTCGCTCGGCCAGATCAAGGGCGGCAACTCGGCGAACACCCTCCACCTGGACGAGGCGAACGCGCGAGCGCTCGCCGCCGCCCTGGAGAACACGTCGTTCGCCGTCCGCTCCGTCGAGTCCAAGCCGTACCGCCGCTCGCCGTACGCCCCCTTCCGTACGACGACCATGCAGCAGGAGGCCTCGCGCAAGCTGGGCTTCGGCGCCAAGGCGACCATGCAGGTGGCCCAGAAGCTGTACGAGAACGGCTTCATCACCTATATGCGTACGGACTCCACGACCCTGTCGGACACGGCGGTCTCGGCCGCTCGTGCCCAGGTCACGCAGTTGTACGGGTCGGACTACCTGCCGGACAAGCCGCGCACCTACGCGGGCAAGGTCAAGAACGCGCAGGAGGCGCACGAGGCGATCCGCCCCTCGGGCGACCGCTTCCGCACGCCCGCCGAGACCGGTCTGACCGGTGACCAGTTCAAGCTCTACGAGCTGATCTGGAAGCGCACCGTCGCCTCCCAGATGAAGGACGCGGTCGGCAACAGCGTCACGGTCAAGATCGGCGGCACGTCCTCCGACGGCCGCGACGCCGAGTTCAGCGCGTCCGGCAAGACCATCACCTTCCACGGCTTCCTCAAGGCCTACGTCGAGGGCGCCGACGACCCGAACGCGGAGCTGGACGACCGCGAGCGCCGGCTGCCGCAGGTCGCCGAGGGCGACCCGCTGTCCGCCGAGGAGATCTCGGTCGACGGCCACTCGACCAAGCCGCCGGCCCGCTACACCGAGGCCTCGCTGGTCAAGGAGCTGGAAGAGCGCGAGATCGGCCGCCCGTCGACGTACGCGTCGATCATCGGCACGATCCTCGACCGCGGCTACGTCTTCAAGAAGGGGACGGCCCTGGTGCCCTCCTTCTTGTCGTTCGCCGTGGTCAACCTGCTGGAGAAGCACTTCGGGCGGCTCGTCGACTACGACTTCACCGCCAAGATGGAGGACGACCTCGACCGCATCGCGCGGGGCGAGGCCCAGTCCGTGCCGTGGCTGAAGCGCTTCTACTTCGGCGAAGGCTCCGGCGACGCCAGCGCGGCCGACGCGGGCAACGGCGACGGTGACCACCTCGGCGGCCTGAAGGAACTCGTGACCGACCTGGGCGCGATCGACGCCCGCGAGGTCTCGTCCTTCCCCGTCGGCAACGACATCGTGCTGCGCGTCGGGCGCTACGGCCCCTACGTCGAGCGCGGCGAGCGCGACTCCGAGAACCACCAGCGCGCGGACGTCCCCGAGGACCTCGCCCCCGACGAGCTCTCGGTCGAGTACGCGGAGGAGCTGCTCGCCAAGCCGAGCGGCGACTTCGAGCTGGGCACGGACCCGACGAGCGGCCACCAGATCATCGCCAAGGACGGGCGCTACGGCCCGTACGTCACCGAGGTGCTCCCCGAGGGCACCCCGAAGACCGGCAAGAACGCCGTGAAGCCGCGCACCGCCTCGCTCTTCAAGACCATGTCGCTCGACACGGTGACGCTGGACGACGCCCTGAAGCTGATGTCGCTGCCGCGCGTGGTGGGCGCCGACGCCGAGGGCGTCGAGATCACCGCGCAGAACGGGCGGTACGGGCCGTACCTGAAGAAGGGCACGGACTCGCGCTCCCTGCAGGCCGAGGAGCAGCTCTTCACCATCACGCTGGAAGAGGCGCTGGAGATCTACTCCCAGCCCAAGCAGCGCGGGCGTGCGGCCGCCAAGCCGCCGCTGAAGGAGCTCGGCCAGGACCCGGTCAGCGAGAAGCCGGTCGTCGTGAAGGACGGCCGTTTCGGCCCGTACGTCACCGACGGCGAGACGAACGCCACCCTGCGGTCCGGCGACTCCGTGGAAGAGATCACACCGGAGCGCGGCTTCGAACTGCTCGCGGAGAAGCGGGCCAAGGGCCCCGCCAAGAAGAAGACCGCGAAGAAGGCACCGGCCAAGAAGACCGCCGCCAAGAAGACCGCGGCCAAGACGACCACGGCCAAGAAGACGGCGGCGAAGAAGACCACCGCCAAGAAGACGACCGCCAAGAAGGCACCGGCGAAGAAGGCCGCTCCGGCCGAGTAGGAGCCGTGCGGCACGGGCCGGACATGTGAGGGTCGGACTTATCCGGACGGACGCCTCCGGGGATCGCTCCCCGGGGGCGTTTGTTTGTTCGGGCGGCCCCTCGTGGTGTCGGTGGCGCCCGATAGGCTGGACGAATGACCCGTGCCGAGCAGCCAACGGCCCCCCACACGGCCACAGACGACGCCCTGGTAGCGGACTCCCGAGAGCGCGCCGTGCGCGCGCTCCTGCGCGTACCGCAGTTGAAGCGGCTGTGGTCAGCACAGCTCGTCGGCGGGGTCGGTGATGTTCTCGGGCTGCTTGTGCTCGTGGTGCTCGCCCTGCAGGCGGCCATCTCCGAGGGTTCGTTCGGCGGTGGGTACCGGGGCGTGGCCTTCGCCGTCGCCGCGGTGTTCGGCGCCCGGATCCTGTCGACGCTGCTGTTCGGCGCCGTCCTGCTCGGACCGCTGACCGCGCTGACCGCCCCGGGCGGCCCCCTCGACCGGCGCTGGACCATGGTCGGCGCCGACGGGCTGCGCGCCGCGCTGCTGATCGTCGCCCCCCTCTGGATCGACTGGACTCCGGACAACGCGCTGGCGCTGGTTCTCGTGACCGCGTTCGTCGTCGGCGTCGCCGAGCGGTTCTGGACCGTCGCCAAGGAGAGCGCGGCGCCGTCCCTGCTGCCCGCGCCGCCGCTGGAGGGCGCGTCCGTACGGCCGCTGCCCGACCACATGGACGCCCTGCGGCGCCTCTCGCTGCGGACCGGCTTCGTCGCCGTACCGCTGGCCGCCGCCGCACTCGTGATCGTGACGCTCGTCCAGAACCTGATCGCCGCGGGCGTCGACTGGTTCGCGCTGCACCAGGTGGCGCTGTCGTCGTACGTGAGCGCGGGACTGTTCGCCGCGTCGCTGTCCGTCGTCTTCTTCCTCGAACTGCCCGGCACGCAGACCCCGCGCGCGCGGTCGCCGCTCGAAGGCCTGCGCCGCCCGAAGACCGGCAGCGGCATCGACAAGGGACGCACCGGCGCGATCCCGCTGCTCGTGCTCGCCTGCGCCGCCGTCGCCGGAGCGATCTCGGCCGCCGTCGCCGTGTCCGTGCTGCACGCCAAGGACCTGAGCGGCGGCCCGGTCACCTTCGGGCTGCTCGTCCTCGGCCTGAGCGGCGGCACCGTCGTCGGCATCCGCACCGCGCCGACCGTCCTTCCGTCGCTGTCCCGGCGCCGGCTGCTCGCGCTCGCCATCGCCCTGACCGGCCTGGCCCTGCTCGCCGCCGGCCTCGTCCCGGACGTCACCAGCGTGATCCTGCTCGTCGCGGTCGCCGGAGTCGCCGCGGGCATCGCCGCCAACACCGGGCACGCGCTCCTGGACCAGGAGACCGAGGAGTACCGGCGGGCCCGCACCACCGAGCACCTGCAGGCCGTCGTCCGCGTCAGCGTCGCGCTGGCCGTGCTGGCCGCGCCGCTACTGGCCGCGCTCATCGGGCCGCACCGCCTGGAGAACGGCAAGTTCGTGTTCGCCCACGGCGGCGCCGCGTTCACCCTGATGCTGGTCGGCGCGCTGCTGCTGCCCGTCGCCGCGCTGGTCCTCGCCAAGGCCGACGACCGCAGCGGCGTACCGCTGCGCCACGACCTGAAGGACGCCCTGCTCGGCGGGAACGACCCGGCGCAGGCCCCCGCCGCGACCGGCTTCTTCATCGCCCTGGAGGGCGGCGACGGCGCCGGCAAGTCGACGCAGGCGGAAGCCCTCGCCGAGTGGATCCGCGGCAAGGGCCACGAGGTCGTCGTCACCCGCGAGCCGGGCGCCACCCCCGTCGGCAAGCGGCTGCGCTCCATCCTGCTGGACGTGTCGAGCGCCGGGCTCTCGCACCGTGCCGAGGCCCTGCTCTACGCCGCCGACCGCGCCGAGCACGTCGACACCGTCGTACGGCCCGCCCTGGAGCGCGGCGCCGTCGTCATCTCCGACCGCTACATCGACTCGTCCGTCGCCTACCAGGGCGCCGGCCGCGACCTGTCGCCCGTCGAGGTCGCCCGCATCAACCGCTGGGCCACCAGCGGCCTCGTCCCGCACCTGACGGTGCTGCTCGACGTGGACCCGGAGGCCGCCCGCGAGCGGTTCACCGAGGCGCCGGACCGGCTGGAGTCGGAGCCGCTGGAGTTCCACAACCGGGTGCGCTCCGGCTTCCTGACGCTGGCCGCGGGCGACCCCGGCCGCTACCTGGTCGTCGACGCCGGACAGGAGCCGGAGGCCGTCACCACCGTCGTCCGGCACCGGCTCGACCTCCTCCTGCCGCTCTCCGAAGCCGAGATCAAGGCACAGGAGGAGGCCCGCAAGGCCGCCGAGGAAGAGGCGCGGCGCAAGGCCGAGGAAGAGGCCGCGCGCAAGGCCGAGGAGGAGCGCATCGAGCGCGAGCGGCAGGAGCAGCTCGCCAAGCTCCGTGCCGAGGAGGAGGAGCGTCAGCGCCGCGAGCTGGAGGAGGCGCAGCGCATCGAGGCCGAGCGCCAGGCCGAGGAGGCCCGGCAGCGCGCCGAGGAGGCACGCAAGAAGGCCGAGGCGGAGCAGGCCCGGCTCCTCGCCGAGGAGCAGGCCCGCGCCGTCGAGGAGGAGCGCCGCCGCAAGCAGGCCGAGGAGGAGGCACGCCTGCGCGCCGAGGCCGAGGAGCGGCGCCTGGAGAAGCAGCGCAAGGCCGAGGAGGCGCTGCTGCGCGCCGAAGAGGCCCGGCGGCTCGCGGCCCAGGCCGCCCAGGCGGCGCAGACCAGCGCGACGGCGGCCACCCGGTCGACCGGGACCGCGGCTCGCCGCAAGCCCGCCGAGCCCGCCGCGCCTGTCGAGTCCGCCGCGCCTTCCGTGCCGGACAACGAGACGACGGTCCCGACGCCGATCGTGCGGCCCGAGCCGACCCAGGCCGAGGAGACCGCGGTGCTGCCGCCGGTGCGGGACGCCGAGGAGACCGCGGTGCTGCCGCCGGTGCGGGACGCCGAGGAGACGACGCAGCTGCCGCGTCCGCCGGCCGGTGCCGCGGACGAGACGGCCGTGCTTCCCCAGGTGTCCGACCGGACCGAGGACCGGGTGCCGCCCGGGTACTTCCGCGACGAGCGGCCCGCGCGGCCGGAACAGCCGGAGAGCGAGGCCGCCCGTACGGCGGAGCTGCCGCAGGTCGACGAGGAGGGCCGGCCGCGGCGTCGCCCCCGCCCGGACTGGGCGGAGGAGACGCCGCTGGACGACCTGCCGTCACTGGCCGACGAACTGCTGGGCGGACAGAACGAGGACGACGACCGGGGCGGACGGCGCCGCCGGTAACCGCGGCGCGGGGGTGGGGCTCAGACCAGCCTGAGCTCCACCCAGTCCACCGTGTCCCCGTCCAGCCGGTACCGGTCGACCTCCTGGGTGAACCCGGCGCGTTCCGCGAAGCGCAGCCCCGCCGTGTTCGAGGCCAGCACCACCGTCTCGACGGCCTCGGCGCCCAGGGCGCGGGCCTTGCCGAGCCCACGCTCGTACAGCGCCCGGCCGAACCCCCGGCCCCGGTGGTCCGGCAGCACCCGCGAGATCACCGCGGCGACTCCGTCCCGCGGGGTGCGCACGGTCGAGCAGCCGACGAGGACGTCCCCGGCGTACGCGACCTCCAGGACGTTGCGCCCGGCGCGCTCGCGGACGTCGTCCAAGGAGAGGTACGCGGAGGCGACCGGCACGATCGTGTTGTGCACGTACTGCCAGTCGGCGACCAGCGCGCTGTCGGCGGCGTCGGCGGCGGTCAGGGTCTCGACACGGAGATCAGTCATGGGCGTAGCCAACCCCGGTCCGGGCGGGGTTGTCAGTGGTTCCCGGCACAATGGCCTGAGCTCGAGGAAGGCGGTAACCGCATGACCGTATGGGACGACCTGGTCGGTCAGGAGCGCGTGGTCGCGGAGCTGGACGCGGCCGCGCGGGACGCGGACGCCCTGGTGACCTCCGCGGGGGCCGGCACGCCGCCGCCCGCGACGTCGAAGATGACGCACGCCTGGCTGTTCACCGGGCCGCCGGGCGCGGGCCGGGTCACGGCGGCCCGCGCGTTCGCCGCGGCACTGCAGTGCGTGTCGCCGGACCGGGCGCTCGGCGGCGCCCCCGGCTGCGGATTCTGCGACGGCTGCCACACCGCCCTGCTCGGCACGCACGCCGACGTCACGACCGTCGCCGCCGTCGGCACGCAGATCCTCGCCGAGGACATGCGCGACACCGTCCGCAAGTCGTACACGTCACCGGCGACCGGCCGGTGGCAGGTGATCCTCGTGGAGGACGCCGAGCGGCTCAACGAGAAGTCGGCCAACGCCGTGCTGAAGGCCGTGGAGGAGCCCGCCCCGCGCACCGTGTGGCTGCTGTGCGCGCCCTCGGTGGACGACGCGCTGCCCACCATCCGCTCCCGCTGCCGGCTGCTGACGCTGAGCACCCCCGCCGTGGACGCCGTCGCCGACATGCTCGTACGACGCGACGGCGTCGAGCCCGCCGCCGCCGCGACCGCCGCCCGCGCCACGCAGGGCCACATCGACCGGGCCCGGCGCCTGGCCACCGACCCGCGCGCCCGGGAGCGCCGGGCCGCCGTACTGAAGGTGCCGCTGCGCGTCGAGGACGTCGGCGGCTGCCTCAAGGCGGCGCAGGAGCTGGTCGACGCGGCGACGGAGGACTCCAAGCAGCTCGCCGAGGAGGTCGACACCAAGGAGACCGAGGAGCTGAAGGCGGCACTCGGCGCGCAGAGCGGCGGCCGGATGCCGCGCGGCACGGCCGGGGTCATGAAGGATCTCGAGGACAAGCAGAAGCGGCGCCGGACGCGTTCGCAGCGCGACAGCCTCGACCTGGCGCTCACCGAACTGACGGGCGTGTACCGCGATGTGCTGGCGCTGCAGCTCGGCTCGCGGGTGGCCCTCGCCAACATCGAGATCCAGGACTCGCTGGAGCGGCTGGCCCGGGGCACGTCACCGGAGTCGACCCTGCGGCGTATCGAGGCGATCGGCCGGTGCCGCGAGGCCCTCGACCGCAATGTCGCTCCGCTGCTGGCGGTCGAGGCGATGACGATGGCGCTGCGGGCGGGATAGATCCGGCTTCCGGGCTCTGGCCGCGGGGCGCCGCCGCCGGGCGGGGCTGTCACGCGAGGGACCGACAGAAAGTGACCATGTGCGCGCGGAGCGTTACGCTCGCCGGATGTACTCCAGGCGCCACCCCTCCACCGCCCGCCGCCGGACCGTCCTTCTCGCCGCCGCCACCGGACTGCTGCTGACCGGCATCTCCGCCTGTTCGCCGGGGAGTTCGGGCACCGCGGACGCCTCGCTCGCCGCGCTGCCCAGTTCCGACCAGACCAGGCTCAGCGCCTACTACGACCAGAGCCCGAAGTGGCGTGAGTGCGGCGCCCCCGGCTTCGAGTGCGCCACCCTCAAGGCGCCGCTCGACTATGACAAGCCGTCCGCCGGCGACATCGACCTCGCCGTCTCCCGCAAGAAGGCCACGGGCAAGGGCAAGCACCTCGGCTCGCTCCTGGTCAACCCGGGCGGCCCCGGCGGCTCCGCGATCGGCTACCTCCAGGCGTACGCGGGCATCGGCTACCCGCAGAAGGTCCGCGCCGGCTACGACATGGTCGCCGTCGACCCGCGCGGCGTCGCCCGCAGCGCGCCCGTCACCTGCCTCGACGGCAAGCAGATGGACGCCTACACGCAGACCGACGTCACCCCCGACGACACCGGCGAGCAGAAGCAACTCGGCGCCGCGTTCCAGAAGTTCGCGACCGGCTGCGAGACGCACGACAAGACGTCGAAGCGGGTCCTGCCGCACGTCTCCACCGTCGAGGCGGCCCGCGACATGGACCTCGTGCGCGCGGCCCTCGGCGACGAGAAGCTGAACTACGTCGGCGCCTCCTACGGCACGTTCCTCGGCGCGACGTACGCGGGCCTGTTCCCCGAGCGGGTGGGCCGGCTCGTCCTCGACGGGGCGATGGACCCGTCGCTGTCCGCGCAGGAACTGAACCGGCAGCAGACCGCCGGGTTCGAGACGGCGTTCCGGTCCTTCGCGAAGGACTGCGTCGGCCGCTCCGACTGCCCGCTCGGCACCGGCACCCCGGACGAGGCGGGCACCCGCCTCAAGGACTTCTTCACCACCCTCGACCGCACGCCCCTCGGCACCGGCGACCCCGACGGCCGCAAGCTCGGCGAGGCGCTCGCCACCACCGGCGTGATCGCCGCGATGTACGACGAGGGGGCCTGGCCGCAACTGCGCGAGGCGCTCACCGCCGCGATGAAGAAGAAGGACGGCGCGGGCCTGCTCGCCCTCTCCGACAGCTACTACGAGCGCGACCCCGACGGCACGTACTCGAACCTGATGTTCGCCAACGCCGCCGTGAACTGCCTCGACCAGCCGCCGGCGTTCACCTCGTCGAAGGAGGTCGAGGACGCGCTGCCCTCCTTCGAGAAGGCGTCCCCGGTCTTCGGCGCGGGCCTCGCGTGGTCCTCACTGAACTGCGCCCACTGGCCGGTGCGGCCGACCGGCGAACCGCACCGCATCACCGCCGACGGCGCCGCCCCCATCGTCGTGGTCGGCACCACCCGCGACCCGGCCACCCCCTACCCGTGGGCCCAGGCCCTCGCCGGCCAGCTCTCCTCCGGCCGCCTGCTCACCTACGACGGTGACGGCCACACGGCGTACGGCCGCGGCAGCGACTGCATCGACGGGGCGATCGACACCTACCTGCTCACCGGCACCCCGCCCGCGGACGGAAAGCGCTGTTCGTAGCGGTGAGCCCCTGGTCAGCCCCGGTCGGCCCCGCTCTTCCCCGGTCAAAAAGGGTGGGCGGAGCACCCCCGGGGAGCGTGTAGGATTGGCGACGTTGCTGACGCACTCCGGTGCGCGCGGCGGCGCCGCCTTAGCTCAGATGGCCAGAGCAACGCACTCGTAATGCGTAGGTCTCGGGTTCGAATCCCGAAGGCGGCTCTTCTTGAAACCCCAGGTCAAGCAGGACTGACCTGGGGTTTCTGCGTGATGCGGAGCGCGCCTCAGTGCCTGAAATCGAGGTGAAAGAGCGGCTTTCTACGCTGCGGCCATGAATTTCACGGCTCCTGTGCCGGCCCCCGTCCGGGGCGGACTTCAGCTTCATCCGTTTCGTGGGCTGCGCTATGTACCGGAGCGGGCCGGCAGTGTCGGAGCGCTCGCCGCGGTCACCGCCGACGGGGTGGCGGACACGGAGCCGGGCGATCCGTTCCACATCGTGCGGCTGATCCTGCCGCGCGGGCGGACCCCCGCCGACCGCACCGCGCACGTCGTGCGCACCCTGGCCGACTGGCTGTCACAGGGGGTCATCGCCGCCGATCCCGAGCCCGCGCTGTACGTGTGCGAGCAGCGCGGCGCCGGCTTCGTGCAGTGCGGGATCGTCGGTGCGCTGCGGCTGCCGCGGCACGGGGAGGACGTGGTGCTGCCGCACGAGGACGTGTTCGAGCACGTCGTCGAGGACCGGGCCGGTGTGCTGCGGGCCACTGCCGCCCAGTTGGAGCCGATGCTGCTCGCCTACCAGGGGGACGACGGACCGTACGGGGCGGGCGGTGTCATCGAGCGCACCGTGCGGCGGCCCGCGCTCGTCACCGCCGTGATGGAGGACGGGGTGCGGCACCGGCTCTGGGCGGTGACGGATCCGGTGGAGCTGGCGCGGATCGACGCCGATCTCGGCCGGCGGCAGGCGATGATCGTGGACGGGCACCACCGGTGGGCCACGTATCTGCGGCTGCGGGACGAGGCGGGCGACAGCAGCGGGCGGGAGCCCGGGGGCTGGGACTTCGGGCTGGCGCTGCTCGTGGACACCCGGCGCTATCCGTTCCGGGTGCGGGCCATCCACCGGGTGCTGCGGCGGCTGCCGGTGGCACGGGCGCTGGCCGCCGTCGAGGGCGCGTTCCGGGTCCGGGAGGTGCGGGGCGAACTGCCGTCCGCGCTGGATGCGTTGGCCGGCGCTGCCCGGGAGGGCGGGAACGCGCTGCTGCTGACCGGGGCCGGACCCCGCGTGTTCCATCTGCTGGACCGGCCCGATCCCGCGCTGCTCGCGCGGACCGTGCCAACTGACCGGCCGGCTGCCTGGCGGGAGCTGGACGCCACCGTGCTGCACACCACGCTGCTCGACCACGTGTGGGAGGTGCCCGACGAGCCCGACGAGATCGCCTACGTCCATGACGCGCGGGCCGCGGTCGCGCAGGCGCACCGGGAGGGCGGCACGGCCGTGCTGATGCGGCCGGTCGGCGAGCGGACCGTCCGGGAGCTGGCCGGGGTCGGCGTGCGGATGCCGCGCAAGTCGACGTCCTTCGGTCCCAAGCCCGCCACCGGACTCGTCATGCGCAGCCTCGACCTGTCCTGAGCGCGGTGCGCCGGAACACGAGGGGCGCCTCGTCGTGAGGCGCCCCTCGCGCGTCACGCGGCCTGCGCACCGTCCAGGTGGCGGCTCACGAGCCCGCCGTCCAGGAACTGGGCGCGCATCGCCGCCCGCTGGATCTTGCCGCTGGTGGTGCGCAGCACCGCGCCGCGCCTGACCAGCGCCACGGCCGCGGGCCTGACACTGAAGTCACGGGCGATGCCGCCCTTGATCCGGGCGGCCAGGCGGGGGAGTTCGTCGGCGCCGACCGAGCCGCGCACCTCGTGCACGACCACGAGCTGCTCCTCCGTACCGCCGTCACCGGTGGCGACCGGGACGGCGAACGCGGCGCCGAACAGGCCCACCAGCTCCGGGTGCTGCCGGCGCAGCCCGTGCTCCACGTCCTGCGGATAGATGTTGCGGCCGCGCAGGATCAGCACCTCCTTGATGCGGCCGGTGACGTAGATCTCGCCGTCGTGCAGGGTGCCCAGGTCGCCGGTCCGCACGTAGCCGGCGTCCCCGTCCAGCGTGCTGACGCCGAACGTCTCGCGGGTGGCGTCCGCACGGCCCCAGTAGCCCTGCGCGACGCTGGACCCGCGCAGCCAGATCTCGCCGATCCGGCCGTGCGGCAGCGCCTCGCGGGTGGCCGGGTCGACGATCCGTACGGCGTACTCCTGGGCCGTGCCGCAGCTGACCACGTCGCGGCCGGGCCGGCCCTCGCCCACCGGGTGGAACTCGTGCCGCTCCAGACGGGACTCGTCGATGCGGGTGACGGCGAGCTCGCGCGGTCCGGTGCCCGAGATGAACACGGTCGCCTCGGCCATGCCGTAGCAGGGCGCCATGGTGTCGCTGCGGAACCCGGCCGGCGCGAAGCGCTTGGCGAACGCGGCGAGGGTGGAGGCCTGGACCGGCTCCGAGCCGTTGGCCGCGTACCGCCAGTGGGACAGGTCGAGTTCGGCGAGCTGCTCGTCCGTGATCTGCCGGGCGCACAGCTCGTAGGCGAAGTTGGGGGCGGCGGACCAGTTGATCCGGTACTTGTCGATCATCCGCAGCCACCAGTGCGGCCGCTTCAGGAAGGTCGTCGGGCTCATCAGGACGCACGAGCCGCCGAGCAGCAGCGGCGGCAGCAGGATCGCGAGCAGCCCCATGTCGTGGTACTGCGGGATCCATGAGCCGAACCGGGTGGTGCGGTCCAGGCCGAACGCGGTACTGAGCGCCGCCGAGTTGTGCAGCAGGTTGCCGTGATCGACCATGACGCCCTTGGGGTCCGAGGTGGATCCCGAGGTGTACTGGAGCAGGGCCAGCGTGTCCTGGTCGACGGCGGGCACCCGCCAGGCCTCGGCGTGCGCGTCGGTGAAGTCGGGGCCGTCGGTGACGGCGCAGACGATCTCGCGGCCCGGGTCGGAGGTCGCCCAGTCCAGGACGCTCGCGGCGACGGCCTCGCTGGTGAGGACGGCGGCGACGGTCGCGTTCTCGACGATGGAGTCCACCCGGCGGCGCTGGTGGCTGTACTGGCCGGGCAGCGAGGACGGGACGGCGACCATGCCCGCGTAGAGGCAGCCGACGAACGCGGCCGCGAACTGCAGGCTCTCCGGGTACAGGAGCAGCACCCGGTCACCGGGCGCGTACCGCTCCTGGAGCCAGCCCGCTATCCTGCGGGCCTCGTGGTCGAGTCTGGCGTACGACCATGTCTCGTCGCCGTCGGGCGAGTTGGGGTCCCGTACGAAGATCACCGCCGGGTCGTCCGGGGTGACATGGGCGTTCGTGCGGATGCGGGCCGTGGCGCTGCGGGCCTGCAGGAGCGTGTGGTCGTCCTTGAGCATGGGGTCCCCAGAGGTAGGCGGGAAGCGGGTGTGGGTGGCGGGCGCGGTCACCAGTCGGATGCCTGGCCCAGCGCCAGCAGGTCGTCCAGGTCGTCGGCCCGGACCAGTGCCGCGGTGGCCACCGGGGCGTCCGGATCGTCGACGGCCGCGGTGAGCAACTGCACGTAGGAATCGAGAAGCCGGCGGATGGTCGACTCGTCGAACAGGTCGGTGGCATAGCGGAACACTGCGGTCAGCGCGGACTCGCTCTGCCGCATCTCCACGTTGATGTCGAACTGGCCCTCCAGCTGCGGTACGTCGATGAGCGCGACGCGCAGACCGGCGTACTCGGTGTCCGTGCCCAGGGCCGCCGCCTCGGTGACCCGCATCAGGAGCGGCTCCAGGCGGCCGGGGGCGACCATCGTGAACACCATCCGCACGGGCGGGTTCCGACCGTTGTAGGGTTCCTCGCCGGCGAGCAGGGCGTACGGGTAGCCGATGTGCTTCATGGCCCGCATCACCTGGCGCTGCGCCGTGTTCGCGGCCTGCCCGAAGGTCGTCGTGTCGGTGAAGTGGGCGGGCAGCACCAGGGTGTTGACGAGGTAGCCGACGACCTCGCGCATGCCGGGGCCGCTGCGGGTGGTCGTCGGGCAGCCGATGAGGAAGTCCCGCTGACCGCTGTAGCGGTGCACCAGGGACTGGAAGACGCCGAGCGTCAGGGCGAACGGGGTGACGCCCGCCCGCCTGGCCGCCTCGCGCAGGCGCGGCAGCAGCTCGTCGGGGAGCCGGGCCTCGCAGGTGGCGCCGTTGAAGACGGCCGGCGGGCGCGGGGCGCGCGGCCGGTCGGAGGGGAGTTCGGCGGCGGAGGCGTCCGCGCAGAACTCCTCCCAGAACGCGACCAGCTGGTCCCGGCGGGTGCCGCCGAGGAGCTCCTGCTCGCCCCGCACGTAGGCGTCGTAGCCGCGGGCCAGGGGCGGCGGTGCGGTGTCCGTCGCGTAGGCGTCGAGCAGGTCCTGGAGCAGCAGCCACTGGGAGGTGGCGTCGGTGACGATGTGGTGGGTGGAGACGACGATCACGTGGTCGTCGGGGGCGATGCGCAGCAGCAGCGCCCGGCAGGTGCCCTCGTCGGTCAGGTCGAAGGGGGTGTCGCCGAACTCCTTGACGTACTTCTCCAGTCGGCTGTTCCCGGTGACGCCCGGAACCTCCCGGACCTGGAGCTGCACCAGGTCCGGGAGGCCGATCACCCGCTGCGGGCCCGCGGCGGTCTCGGTGAAGGTGGAGCGCAGCACGTCGTGCCGTTCCACCACCGCGCGCAGCGCGCGCCGCAGCCGTGCCTCGTCCAGGCCGCCGCGCACCCGCAGGGCGGCCTGGACGTTGTAGGCGGGGCTGTCGGGCGCCATCCGGTACAGGAACCAGAGCGCTTCCTGCCCGATGGAGAGGGCTCGGTCCTGGGCCATCACCGAGCGGCGAGTTCGGAGTGGATGTGCGCGGTGAGCGCGTCGATCGTGGGGTGGTCCCAGGCGAGCGTGGCCTCGACGAGGATGCCGAACTCGTCCTCCACGTCACCGCAGAGCGTGAGGGCGTACACGGAGTCGAGGCCTATCTCGACGAGCAGGTCGTCCGTGGCGATGTCCTGCGGCTTGACGTCGAGGAAGTAGGCGACGCGCTCGATCAGCCAGGTACGGACGGTCTCGACGGTCGCGGTGTCGGTCGTGGCGGTGCCGGTGGTGGTGTCGGTGCCGGAGGTGGCCATGAGGAGGCTCCTGGTGATGTGAAGGGTGTGGAAATTGGTGGGGTAGGGCTTCTGGTCCGGATACGGATACGGGTCGGGGTACGCGGGGGCGCGGTCAGGCCCGCGCCAGCCGCGAACGGTCGAGGTCGTAGCCCGCACGCTGTTCCTCCCTCGCGGTCAGTTCGGCGAACAGCCGGTGTTCCACCGCGTCGGGCAGGGCGCCCACGTCGTGGCCCAGGCGCGCGGCGATCCGGGCGAGGGCGCCGGTCAGCCAGGCGTCGTCGCGCAGGAACGCGTCGACGCTGTGCTGGTTGTGCCGCCATACGCCGATGCACGCGGCGGCCATCGACAGATGCGCGTACCGGTCGGCCAGCGCGAAGCCGGAGCGGCCCGCGACCACCGAGTGCTCGCTCGGCGGCAGGGCCCGGCAGCGCCGGCCGAGGTCGGCGAGGTCGTCCGCGAGCAGCGCGGTGATCCGGGCGGCGGCCGGGGGCAGCGCCGCGACGGCGGCGGGGCTGTGGAGCAGGGCGGTGAGCTGGTCGGCGCCGCGTGAGGTGAGTTCGAGGGCCTGGTAGTCGATGTCGTCGAGCGGCGCGGACAGGTCGAAGAGCGCGGCCGGCGGCAGCTCGGCCGTGCCCCAGCTGGCGGCGGCGAGCCGGGGCAGCTGGGGCAGCGTCGTGGCCTGGCAGACGGCGGCGTTGGCGTGCGCGAAGGTGATGGCGGGCAGATCGCGGAAGAACTTCTGGAAGATGCCGTAACGGCCGTCGCGCCAGTACGAGTTCGCGCCGAGCAGGGTGCCCAGGGTGTGCGACGTCCTGTGCAGGACCTTGGGCACCACGTACTTGTTGACCGCGGTGACGACGCTGGTCTGGCCGGGCAGGACGTGCAGGGCGCGGCACGCCACGGTCGACATGCAGTCGGCCGCGAGCAGGTCCAGGAAGGCGCCGACCAGGGTGGCCCTGGCGTGCGGCAGGTCGGCGACCCGGCGGCCGTACAGGGCACGGTCGAGGGCGAAGCGGGTCACCGTGCGCAGCTGGGTGTCGGCGGTGCCGACCATCATGCCGGGGAGCACGGCGCGGGTGGTCTGGAAGGCGCGCAGGACGGTCTCCATCGCGCTGCCGACCGGACCGACGGGCGCGTCGGCGGGGACGGCGAGGTCGGTGAAGTCGGCGCCGCCGATGAGACATCCGCGCAGTCCGACCGTGGGAAAGCGGTAGTCCCTGCGGAGCTGGTCGGCGGGGGCGTCCGTGAGGTCCACCCACAGGTGGGAGTGGCTGCGGTTGCCGGGGCCCGCGCCGGTGCGGGCGAGCAGCACCACGGCGTCGGCCCGGCCCAGGTTGTTGACGATCTGCTTGCGGCCGTTGACCAGGTACCGGCTGCCGTCGGCGGTCAAGGTGGCGGTGAGGTCGGTGCGGGTGAAGTCGTTGCCGTGGGGCAGTTCGTTGTAGCCCGCCGCGGTCTTGCCGCCGGCCAGCAGGATCTGCGCCATCCGCTTCTGCTGGACGTCGCTGCCCGCCGTCCACATGGCGGAGCCGGAGATGTAGTTGGTGAAGCCGTAGCCGAGGGCCAGGGTGGGGTCGCGGCGGGAGACCGTACGCATCATGCGCATCAGGCGGTCGATCCGGCCGAGACGTCCGCCGTGCCGCCGGGGCACGTACTCCGCGTTGAACCCGTAGGCGTCCAGGGCGGCTTCACCGGCCGGCAGGATCTCGGCGCGCTCGTCGGCGGCGAGGACGGCGGCGTACCCCAGCGGGTTGTCCGGGTCGTGGGCGTCGCCGAGCGCTCTTTCCAGGACGTCGGGGCCGCCGGGAACGGCGTTCTGCTCGGTCATGACGCCTCCTGGGCGGGGGAGCCGGCGGGCCCGGTCGCGGTGCCGGTCTCCGACTCGGCGAGCGGGAAGGGCAGCAGGGAGAACATCTCGCCGCTCTCGTACTGGTCGACGAGCAGCGGCATCAGCCGGTCGAGCACCGCGGAGCCGTCGGTGCCGTCCTCGGGCAGCGTGCCGGACGTCAGCCGCTCGGCGAGGCGGCTGAGGCAGGCCTCCAGCCACAGGCCGTCCCGCCACAGGCCGGCGGTCGCGGTGGTGCCGGCGGTGACGGTGTTCCGGTTGCGCAGCCACACCTGGACGCAGGCCGCCGCGGCGGAACACAGGGTGTAGCGGTGCGCCAGGTCGAAGGCCGCGGCGGGCACCTCGCGCGGGCTCGGCCGGTGGGCGGCCATCTGCTCGTGCGTGGTGTCGCTGATCCGCAGGAGGTGCTCGGCGACGGCCAGGAGGCTCTCGGGGGCCTCGCCCGCGGCCGTGAGCTCCCGCAGTTCCACCAGGCTCCGGGGCAGGGACGCCGCGACGCTGTTGCCGGTGCGCGAGGTCAGCACCAGCCGGGCCGGGTCGAAGGCCGGTATGTCCGCGTCGAGCGCGGCCGCGGCGGCCAGGCCCTCGGTGTCGGTGCGTCCGGCCCGGTAGCCGCGGGCGAGGGCGGCGAACTGGTTGATCAGGGCGTTCAGGTTGACCAGCGTGTTGCCGTCGAAGATGCCGACGATCCGGTGGTCGCGCTCCAGCTTGGGAAAGAGGCCGTGCGCGAACTCCTCGCTGAGGAAGGAGCGGGCGCCGAGGAACTGGCCCATCGCGGAGATCAGTTCGTCCGCGGTGGTCGGCACCAGGTACTTCACCGCGGCCGACGAGACGCTCATCTCCTCGGTGAGGGTGTGCACACCCCGCGAGGCGACCAGGGTGACGGCCTCCATGGCGAGCAGATCGGCGTAGGCCTCGGTGAGGGCGCGGTGCGCCTGCGGCAGATCGATCAGCCGCTTGCCGTACAGCCGGTGCTCCAGGCCGAATTCGGTGGCGATGCGCAGCGCCCGGTCGCCGGCGCCGAGCGAGAGCGCCGCGCAGATCGTGCGGGTGATCTGCAGGCTGCGCAGGACGGTCTCGATGCCCTCGCCCTCCTCGCCGATCAGCGCGGAGGCGGGCACGACGGCGCCGTCGAAGGCGATGCCGCTGATGTCGGCGCCGCGGATGCCGTGCGTCCTCGCCGCCGGAAGACAGGTGTAACTGCCCTCTTCCAGCTGGGACTTGTCGGCGAGGAGCAGGCTGTAGCCGCGGGTGCCGCCCGCCGGGGAGGTCCTGGCGAGGACGCAGACCAGGTCGCTGCGGGTGGCGTTGTTGATGAGCCACTTCTCGCCGTCGAGCCGGTACCCGCCGTCCACGGGGGTCGCGGTCAGCTCGCCGGAGAGCAGATCACTGCCATGAGCCCGCTCGGTCAGGCCCCAGGAGACGACGGCACCGGACGCGACCCGCGCCCCCAACTCCGCCGCCTGGTCGGCCGATCCGCCCACCCAGGTGCTCACCGCGCCCAGATACGTCTTGGTGTGCGCGATCGCCACGGTCAGATCGCGCCGGGCCACCACCCGCACCAGCTGGAGCAGATCCTCATAGCTGTGCAGGGCGCCGCCGTGCCGGGCGGGGACGTAGTGCGCGGGCAGGTCCAGCGCGTCGAGCCTGCGCACCGCTTCCGCGGGGAACGCCTCCGCGGCGTCGAGTTCGCGCAGCCGGGCCGCGAAGAACGGCAGGTCCCTGCGGGCGGGATGGCCCAGGGCCCGGTCGAAGCCGCCGGCCCGGTCGTACGGCGCGTACCGCCGCGGGGGTGCGAGTTGAGGTTCCGTCACGACTCCACCTGAATCTGAGAATGCGAGCACTCCGGGATTTCTGAATGGCCCCAGTCTTGGTCACCGGACAGAGCGCTGTCGCAGGATCTCGGTGTCAGGATGCTGCGGCTGCATCTGCCTGCCAGCGCTGAACCCGTTACCTCCTCCAAAGGCGAACTAGTGTCTCCACTGCACGCCTAACAGGTGGAAGGGAATCCATGCCGAAAACATTTGATTCGGGGATTCTGGGGACGATCGGCAAGACGCCTCTGGTGAAACTGGAGAGAGTGTTCCCCGGGGAGCACTCACAATTCTTTGCCAAGATCGAGCGGTTCAACCCAGGTGGCAGCATCAAGGACCGAAGCGGCCTCAACATGCTTCTCGAGGCGCTGCGCACCGGCAAGATAACGCCGGGGCGTTCGGTGGTCGTGGAATCGAGCTCAGGAAATCTGGCGGTCGGCCTCGCGCAGATCTGCCGGTACTTCGATCTGCGGTTCATCTGTGTGGTCGACGCCAAGACCACGGAGCAGAACCTGGCCATCATGCGGGCCTACGGGGCCGAGGTCGAGGTGGTCGACAAGCGGGATCCGGCGACCGGCGAGTTCCTGCCGGTGCGGCTGCGCAGGGTGCGCGAGCTCGTGGCGAGCATCCCGCACGCGTACTCGCCCGACCAGTACGCGAACCTGTCCAATCCGCAGGCGCACGAGCGGACGATGCGGGAGATCGTGGAGGCGCTCGACGGGCGGCTCGACTACCTCTTCTGCTCGGTCAGCACCTTCGGCACGCTGCGCGGCTGCGCGGACCACCTCCGCAAGGAGGGGCTGCGCACCAAGGTCGTGGCGGTCGACGCGCAGGGCAGCGCCATCTTCGGCCAGCTGCCCACCCGGCGGCTCATCCCCGGCCACGGCGCCTCCGTCGTGCCGGCCCTGATGGACCCGTCCGCGGCCGACGAGGTGGTGCATGTCTCCGACCTCGACTGTGTGGTGGCCTGCCGCCGCCTGGTGGCCCGCGAGGCGATCCTGGCCGGCGGTTCGTCCGGGGCGACACTCGCCGCGGCGGAGCGGATGCTGCCGCGCATTCCGGCCGGTTCGGTCAGCGCGCTGATATTCCCCGACGGCGGCGACCGCTATCTCAACACCGTCTATTCCGACGACTGGGTGCACGAACACTTCGGTGAAGTGTCGCATCTGTGGAAGGACTGAAACGCCCGATGCTCGTACTGCGCAAGGCAGACGTAGAGAAGATGCTCAGCGGAAGGGAGAAGGAACACATAGAACTGGTCAGGCAGACCTATGCACTGCACGACCGGGGCGCCACCGCCGTTCCGCACTCCATCTTCCTGCGCTTTCCCGACCAGCCCGCGAACCGCATCATCGGACTCCCGTCCTATCGCGGCGGCGAGAGCCCGGCCGCGGGACTCAAGTGGATTTCCTCGTTCCCCGCGAACATTCACTCCGGAATCCCGCGCGCCAGTGCCGTGATGGTGCTCAATTCGCTGCGCACCGGACACCCCGAGGCGCTGCTCGAAGCGTCTTTGATCTCGGCCGCGCGGACCGCGGCCAGCGCGGCCCTCGCCGCCGACATGCTCACCGAGGGGCGCCGTCCGAAGGGCGTCTCCCTCATCGGCTGCGGCGTCATCAACCTGGAGATCCTGCGCTATCTGAAGGCCGCGATCGACACGCTCGGCGAGGTGACGGTCCACGACACCTCGCGGGCCCGTGCCGAGGAGTTCGCCCGCGCCTGCAAGGAGATCCTGCCGGACGCCACGATCCAGCTCGCCGACAGCCTCGACGACGCCCTGGCCGCCCAGCGGCTCGTCTCGTTCGCCACGAACGCGGGCGAGCCGCACGCGGACCTCACGGCCGCCGAGCCCGGCACCGTGGTCCTGCACATCTCGCTGCGGGACATCGACCCGCTCTCCATCAACGGCGCGCACAACATCGTCGACGACGCGGACCACGTGTGCCGCGAGCGCACGTCGCTGCACCTGACCGAGCAGATCACCGGCGGCCGCGCCTTCATCGACGCGTCGATCGGCCAGCTCATCAACGGCACGGTCGCGTTCACGCCCGACCCGGACAAGGTCACCGTCTACTCGCCGTTCGGCCTCGGCGTCCTCGACCTGGCCCTCGCCGTCGACGTGCAGGCCGGCGCCCGCGAGCTCGGCATCGGCGTGGAGGTCACGGACTTCCTGTCCTGACCCGGCCCCCTTCCGTCATCCCTTCCGTACGTCTCCGAGGAGAACCATGTCCAGCCAGTCCGCCACCCCCGCCCAGCGCGTCGTCCTGAACGCCGAGGAGCAGTACTCGATCTGGCCCGCCGACCGTGAACTGCCCGCGGGGTGGACCGCCGAGGGCACCGAGGGCACCCGCGAGGAGTGCCTGGCCCGCATCAACGAGGTGTGGACCGACATGCGTCCGCTGAGCCTGCGCCGCCGCATGGAGGGCGCCGCTGCCTGAACCCCCGTCGCCTGAACGGCATGTCCACGCACCGTCCAGTACGTCAGGTCATTGAAGGAGCACCTGTTGAACGCCGCACAGTTGCCGGGGGAACCCCTGAGCGGAACTGTCCCGCCCACCCTGCCCGCGCTCTTCACCGCGCAGGCGGACCGCACGCCCGACGCGGCTGCCGTTCTGGACGGCCCACGCACGCTGACCTACCGGGACCTGGCCCGCGCCGCCGAGCGCACGGCGCGCTTCCTGCGCTCGCAGGGCGTGGGCCCGGGTTCCCTGGTCGGGGTGTGCCTGCCCCGGGGCGCCGAGCTGATCGCCGCCCTCCTCGGGGTGTGGCAGGCGGGGGCGGCCTATCTGCCGCTCGACGTCGGCCACCCGCACGAACGTCTCAGATCCCTGATCACCCAGGCCGGTGCCGACCTCGTGGTCACCACCGGCGCGCTGCGCGGGCCGCTCGGGGAGGACGGCCCGCGCGCGGTGACCACCGAGGAACTGTCCGCCGCCGACGAAGGGGCCGAGGCCGGCCCGGCCGACACGGTCACGGTCGACCCGTCCTCGCTCGCGTACACCATCTTCACGTCCGGCTCCACGGGGGCGCCCAAGGGCGTCCAGATCACCCACGAGGGCATCGCGGGCCGTATCGCCTGGGCCGTGCGCGCACAGCGCATCGCCGCCGGTGACCGGGTCCTGTTCAAGACGTCCGTCGGCTTCGACGCGGCGGGCTGGGAGATCTTCGCGCCGCTGGTCAGCGGGGCGAGCGTCGTCATCGCGCCGGACGGCACCGAGAAGGACGCCGCCGCCCTGCTGACGGCCGTCGCCGCCGGCGGTGTCACCGTCCTCCAGGTGGTGCCGTCCGTACTGCGCCTCCTGGTCGAGGAACCGTCGTGGGAGGGCTGCGGCGCGCTGCGCCTGCTCTGCTCGGCGGGCGAGCCGCTGCACGCCGAACTGGTCCAGCGGGTGCGGGCGTTGACCGGCCTTGCCGTGGAGGTCTGGAACACGTACGGCCCCACCGAGTGCTCGATCGACGTCACCGCCCATCGTGCCGACCCGGCGCAGACGGCGGGCCCCGTGCCGATCGGCCGGCCGCTGACCGGGATGCGGGTGCTCGTCCTCGCCGCGGATGGCAGCCTCGCGCCCAAGGGCGTCACCGGCGAGCTGTACGCGGGCGGCGCGGGCGTCGCCCGGGGCTACGCGGGCCGCCCCGACCTCACGGCGGAGCGCTTCGTGCCCGACCCCTACGGTCCGCCCGGCGCCCGCCTGTACCGCACCGGCGACCTGGTCCGCTGGAACGCGGCCGGCCTCCTGGAGTACCAGGGCCGCGCCGACGGACAGCTCAAGGTCAACGGCGTGCGCATCGAGCCCGGCGAGATCGAGGCCCAGCTCACCTCCCACCCCGAGGTCATCGGCGCGGCCGTCGTCGCGTTCCGCCCGGACGGCGAAGAGCACCGCATCGGCGCCGCGGTCACCACGCGCGGCGAGCTGACCCCGAGCGACCTGCGCAGGTTCCTGCGCACCCGGCTGCCCGACAGCCATGTCCCGTCCCTGTTCCGCACGTTCGACGAGCTGCCGCTGACGCCGAACGGCAAGATCGACCGCAAGGCCCTGGCCGCCGCCCTGGAGGAGGGCGACGACCTCACCGGACAGGGCGCCTACGTCGCCCCGCGCAACGCCGCCGAGGAGAAGGTCGCCGAGGTGTGGGCGACCCTGCTCGGCCGCGAGAAGATCAGCGCCACCGACGACTTCTTCGCCCTGGGCGGCACCTCCCTCCAGCTCACCCGGCTCGCGGCCCGGCTGCGCGCCACCGGTGTCACCCTGTCGATGCGCGGCCTGTTCAGCGCCACCACGGTGGCGGCGCAGGCCGAGCTGCTGGGCGCGCAGGACGGCGACAGCGCCCCGATCCCGGCGGTCGACCGCGCGGGCCGGCTGCCGCTGTCGTCGGGGCAGCGCAGGCTGTGGTTCCTGGACCGGATGAACCCCGGCAGCCGCGAGTGGGTCGCCCCGCTGATCCTGCGGCTGCCCGCCGCGACCACGCCGGACGAGCTCGGGTCCGCGCTGACCGCGCTCGGCGGCCGCCACGAGGCACTGCGCACCCGGTACGCCGACGAGGGCGGCGAACCGCGCCAGGTGATCGGTGCCGCGCACCCGGTGGAACTCCGGGTCGTCGACACCGGGCGCGAGCAGCTCGCCGAGCGCTTCGAGGAGCAGTTCGCGCGGGGCTTCGACCTGGCCACCGGGCCGCTGTGGCGGGCCCTGCTCGCCCGGATCCCCGGCGAGGACCACGTCCTGCTCGTCACCCTGCACCACATCGCCTGCGACGGCTGGTCCACGGTCGTCCTGGAGCGCGAGCTGCAGGAGCTGTGCGCCGCCGCCCGCGAGGGCCGCGAGCCCCAACTCCCGCCCGTCGCGGTGCAGTACGCGGATTACGCGGCCTGGCAGGCGGGGCGCCAGACCGAGGAGTTCGTCGCGGGCGAGCTGGCCCACTGGAGCGCCGCCCTCGACGGCATCGCCCCGCTGGACCTGCCCGCCGACCGTCCCCGGCCCGCCGAGCGCGACCCGCGCGGCGCGGTCGTGCCGGTCCGCGTCGAGCCGGAACTCGCCGCCGCGGTCGAGGAGTTGAGCCGCCGCAACGCCGCCACCCCGTTCATGACCCTGCTCACCGCGTTCGCGACGGTCCTGGCGCGCCAGACCGGGCGCTGGGACGTGCCCGTCGGCACGCCGGTCGCGGGCCGCACCCGTCAGGAGCTGTCCGGCACGGTCGGCTTCTTCCTCAACTCCCTCGTCGTGCGCTGCGGTCTGGGCGCCGAGCTGAGCTTCGAGGAGGCGCTGGGCCGGGTGCGGGCCGCGGCGACCGCCGCCTTCGCCCACCAGGAACTGCCCTTCGACCGCCTGGTCGACGAGGTGCAGCCGGAGCGCGACCTGTCGCGCACCCCGCTGTACCAGGTCGCCTTCGACATGCACAGCGAGGGCGTCACCAGCATCGCCACCGACGCCGCGGACCTGCGCGCCTTCGCCGAGGCGTGGACGGTCGCCAAGACGGACCTGTCGGTCTTCATCGGGCGCTCGGCGGACGGCTCCCTGGAGGGCGTCCTCGAGTACGCGGTCTCGCTCTTCGACGAGGCGACCGTGGTGCGGGTGCGGGAGCAGTTCATCCGCCTCCTCGAGGAGGTCACCGTCGACCCGTCGGCGCGCCTGGCCGAGGTGCCGCTGCTGTCCGACGCGGAACAGCGCCTGATCCGTACGGAGTGGAACGCGAGCGCCGCCGACTTCGGTGACGCGACCGTGTGCGCCCGCTTCGAGGAGCAGGCCGCCCGGACACCGGAGGCGCCCGCGATCGGCTTCGCCGGTGACGTCGTCACGTACGCCCAGCTGGACGCCCGCGCCAACCAGATCGCCCATCACCTGCGTGCCTCGGGCGTGGGCCCCGGTGCCGTCGTCGGCGTCCTCCTCGACCGCGGCCCGAACCTGGTCGCGAGCCTCCTCGGTGTCTGGAAGGCGGGCGCGGCGTACGTGCCGATCGATCCGTCGTACCCGGCCGAGCGCATCGCCTCCATGCTGGACAGTGCGGGCGCGGCCACGGCCCTCACGCACTCCGCCTACGCCGACCGCTTCGGTGACGGCGTCGACCTGGTCCTGGTGGACCTGCACGGGTCCGCGATCGATGCCCGGCCGCGGACCGCGCTGCCGCGCACGGACGACGGCGACGCCCTGGCGTACGTCATCTTCACGTCGGGCTCGACGGGCCGGCCGAAGGGCGTCGCGGTGACACATCGCGGCCTGGCCAACCATGTCGCCTGGGCCGCCCGGGACCTGGCCTCCCGTGGCACCCGCGGCGCGCCGCTGTTCTCGTCGGTCGCCTTCGACCTGGTCGTCCCCAACCTGTGGGCGCCGCTCGTCACGGGACAGCGGGTGCACACCATCGCGCAGGACACCGACACCGCCGACCTGGCGCGGGAGCTGGTGGCCGCCGGCCCGTTCAGCTTCATCAAACTGACGCCCGGACACCTGGAAGTACTGGCGGCCCGGCTGACCGCCGACGAGGCCGCGCACCTCGCGCCGGTGCTGGTGGTCGCGGGCGAGGCCCTCACCCGTACGACGGTCGAGCGGTGGCGGGCACTGGCCCCGGACACCGATCTCGTCAACGAGTACGGGCCGACCGAGGCCTCCGTCGGCACCTGTGTCTTCCCCGTGCCGTCCGGCGAGTCCGGTGAGGTCATGCCGATCGGGCGGCCGCTGCCGAACATGACCATGTACGTCCTCGACGCCCGGCTCGCGCTCGCGCCCATCGGCGTGCCGGGCGAGCTGTACGTCGGCGGCACGGGTGTGGCGCGCGGGTACGCGGGTCGCCCCGACCTGACGGCCGAGCGTTTCGTGCCCGACCCGTACGGGCCCGCGGGCGCGCGCCTGTATCGCACCGGCGACCTCGCCCGTACCCGCCCCGACGGCGCCGTGGAGTTCCTCGGCCGCCTCGACGACCAGGTGAAGATCCGTGGCTATCGCATCGAACCCGGCGAGATCCAGACCGTCGTCGCCGAGCACCCGGCGGTTCGTGAAGCGGTCGTGGTGGCGCGTCAAACGCCGGCTGGCGACCAGCAGCTCGTCGCCTACTACGTCCCGCGCGAGGACGCGGACGTGACCCCGGCCGAGGACCTCACCGCGCACTGCGCCGCCCGGCTGCCCCCCTACATGCACCCCGACCACTACGTCCCGCTGGCCGAGATCCCCCTCAACGCCAACGGCAAGACCGACAGGCGCGCCCTGCCCTCGCCGGACGCCTCCGACGCGGCGGCCCCGGCCGGCCGGATCGCCCCGCGCACACCCACCGAGGAGCGCATCGCGGAGATCTGGACCGAGCTTCTCTCGGTCGAGCCCGGCGTGACGGACAGCTTCTTCCACTCCGGTGGCAACTCGATCCTCGCCATCCGCCTGATCTCGCGCATCCAGGAGGAGTTCGACATCGACTTCACGGTGCGCGCCGTGTTCGAGGGCCCGACGGTCGCCCAGCTCGCCGTCGCCGTGGAGGACGCCGTCCGCGCGGAGATCGAAGCGGGCCTCGACGAGGAGGAACTGCCCGTGCCCTCGGGCCCGGAGGACCTCGACGACCCGTCGGAATCCGAGGACCCGTCCGGCCTGGCCGATCCCTCCGACCCCGAGGACCTGGTGGATCCCGATGATCCGTCCGGGTTCTCCGGACGGCCCGCCGGTCTCGACGAGCCGTCCGGCCTCGCCGCCCCGTCCGCCCTGCCCAGCCAAGCGATCAACGGCCTCGCGCCGGTGAAGGAGTTCACAGCATGAGCACCGGTGCCACCACGCCCCCGGGCACGGACACGGACGCCGCGCGCGACAAGCTCGTCGAGCAGCGGCTCGCCGGGCGACGCCGCGGGCGCAGAACAGGGATACCCAAGGCGGACCGGACCGCTCCGCTGCGCCTGTCGTACGGGCAGGAGCAGATGTGGTTCCTCAACCGCCTCGACCCCGACAGCACCCAGTACCTCGTCCCGCTCCTCGTCCGGCTGACCGGGCCCCTGGACGCCACCGCCCTGGCCGGCGCCTGGCAGCGGCTCACCGACCGGCACGAGATCCTGCGCACCCGCTACGCCCTGCACGGCGAGGAGCCGGTGCAGATCGTCTCCGCCCGCGAGCGGGTCACCCTGCCCGTCGAGGACCTCACGCCACTGCCCCGTGGCCGGCGCGAGGAGCGCGTCCGGGCGATCGTCACCGACGAGCTGTTCGTACCGTTCGACCTGGAGCGCGACCTGCCGGTGCGGGCCCGCCTCGTCCGGCTCGACGACGAGGAGCACGTGCTCGCCGTCGTCTTCCATCACATCGCCTGCGACGCCTGGTCCACCGAGGTCGTCGGCCGCGAACTCAGCGCCCTGTACACCGCCCTCGCCCGCGGCGAGGAGCCCGACCTGCCCGAGGTCGCCGTCCAGTACGCCGACTTCGCGGCCTGGCAGCGCGCCGAGATGTCCGGCGCCACCCTGGAGCGGCACCTCGACCACTGGAAGGGCGAGCTCGCGGGTCTCACCCCGATCGAGCTGCCCACGGACCGGCCGCGCAAGAGTGTCCGGGACGCCACGGGTGACACGGTCGCCTTCTCCGTACCCGCCGAACTCGCCGACCGTCTGGCCACGTTCGCCCGGGAGCGGGCCGCCACTCCGTTCATGGTCGTGCTCGCCGCGTTCCAGAGCCTGCTGGCCCGCCACACCGGCTCCGCCGATGTCACCGTGGGCACCGTGGTGTCCGGCCGCGGCCGCCCCGAGCTGCAGGGCATGCTCGGCTACGGCATCAACACCCTGGCGCTGCGCGGCAGATGGGACAGCGGCACCTCCTTCGGGGAGCTCGTCGCCGCCACCAAGGACACCGTCCTCGGTGCCTTCGACCACCAGGGCGTGCCGTTCGCCCGGCTGATCGACGCCGTGCAGCCCGAGCGCGACCTGTCCCGCAACCCCCTCTTCGACGTCGCCCTGACCATGCACGGCGAGCGGACCGGCTCCTTCGCCCTCCCGGGCGTCGTCGCCGAGCCGTTCCACGCCGAGGGCAACGCCGCCAAGTACGACCTCGACCTCCAGCTGCGCCAGGACGCCGACGGCACCCTGCACGGCCACCTGGAGTACGCCGTCGAGCTGTTCGACCGCTCCACCGCCGAGCGGCTGACCGGACACCTGGTCCGGCTGCTCGACGCGGCGACCGCCGACCCGGACGCCGACCTCGACCGGCTCTCCTTCCTCGGCGCGGACGAGGTCCGGCTGCTCACCCAGGGCGCGGCCGTCACCGGCGAGGTGACACGGACCGTGCACCGGGCCTTCGAGGAGCAGGCGGCCCGCACCCCGGACGCCGTCGCCGTGCACGTCGCCGGCGAGGAACTCACGTACGCCGAGCTCAACGAGCGCGCCAACCGCGTCGCCCACCACCTCATCGGCCTCGGCGTCGGCCAGGAGACCCTGGTCGGCGTCTGCCTGGAGCGCGGCACCGACCTGATGCCGGCCCTGCTCGGCGTGCTCAAGGCGGGCGGCGCCTATCTGCCGCTCGACCCCTCGCAGCCCGCCGACCGCATCGGCTACATGCTCGACGACGCCGGCGCCCCGGTCGTGGTGACCGAGCGCGCCCACGCGGAGCTGCTGTCCGGCCTGCACGACGGGCCGCTCCTCGTCCTCGACACGGCGGAGGGCCGCGCCGCCCTCGCCGCCGAGCCGGCCGGTGACCCGGCCGCGCGCACCGACGCCGACAGCCTGATCTACGTCATCTACACCTCGGGCTCCACGGGCCGCCCCAAGGGGGTCGGCCTCACCCACGCCAATGTGCACCGCCTGTTCACGGTCACCGCACGGCAGACGGAGTTCCGCACCGACGACGTGTGGACGCTGTTCCACTCCTACGCCTTCGACTTCTCCGTGTGGGAGATGTGGGGCGCGCTGCTGCACGGCGGCCGCCTCGTCGTCGTGCCGAAGGAGGTGTCGCGCGACCCGTCCGCCTTCCTCGACCTGCTGGTCGAGCAGCGGGTGACCGTGCTCAACCAGACGCCGTCCGCGTTCCGCGCCCTGGTCACCGCCGCCCGCGAGGGCGACCCGCGCGTCGACGCACTGGCCCTGCGCACCGTGGTGTTCGGCGGCGAGAAGCTGGAGGTCGCCGATCTGCGGCCGTGGGCCGCCCGGCTGGGCCTGAGCGCCCCGACGCTCGTCAACATGTACGGCATCACGGAGACCACCGTGCACGTCACGTACTACGTCCTCGACGAGGACGACCTGGCGCAGGGTTCCGTCAGCCCCGTCGGCGTGCCCCTCGACGACCTCGCCGTCCGCATCCTCGACGCGCACGGCAACCTGGCGCCGATCGGGGTGCCCGGCGAGATCCACGTCGCGGGCCGCGGGGTCGCCCGCGGCTATCTGGGCCGCCCCGCGCTGACCGCCGAACGGTTCGTGCCGGACGAGTTCGGTGCGCCGGGCGACCGCCTCTACCGCAGCGGCGACGTCGCGCGGCGCCTGGCCGACGGCAGCCTGGAGTTCCTCGGCCGCAACGACGCCCAGGTCAAGATCCGCGGCTTCCGTATCGAGCTCGGCGAGATCAACGCCGCGCTCACCGGGCAGGACGGCGTGCGCGACGCCGTCGTCCTGGTCAGGGAGGACACCCCGGGCGACAAGCAGCTCGTCGCCTACGTGGTCCCCGCCGACGGCGCCGCCGCCGCGGACACCGCCGGCCTGCGCGCCGCGCTCGCCCGCGACCTGCCCGAGTACATGATCCCGGCGACGTTCGTCACCCTCGGCGCGCTCCCGCTGACCGTCAACGGCAAGCTCGACACCAAGGCCCTGCCCGCGCCCGCCGCGCGCGTCGCCGGAGCCGAGTACACCGCACCGCGCACCGATCTGGAGCAGCGCACCGCCGCGATCTGGGGCGAGGTCCTCGGTGTCGCCGAGGTCGGCGTCCACGACAGCTTCTTCGACCTCGGCGGGCATTCGCTGCGCGCCATCAACCTGGCGGGCCGGCTGCGGGAGGCCGGGCTCGACGTCAGCGTCCGCGACCTGTTCGAGCACCGCACCGTGGCCCTGCTGTGCGAGCAGCTCGCCGACCGGGCGCCGGTCACCGCGACGCACGGCGTGCGCCCCTTCGCGCTCGTCACCGACGAGGACCGGGCCCGGCTGCCCGAGGGCCTCGCCGACGCCTACCCCATGTCGCAGGTCCAGCTCGGCATGGTCGTCGAGATGCTCAGCGACAGCGCCCGCCACCCGTACCACAACGTCACCTCCTTCCGGATCCCCGACAGCCGCTCCTTCGACGTCGAGGCGCTGCGCGCGTCGGTCGCCTCGGCCGTCGCCCGGCACGAGGTACTGCGCACCTCCTTCGACCTCAACTCCTATGCCGTACCGATGCAGTTGGTGCACGAGAACGTCGAACTGCCGGTGCAGGCACGCGATCTGCGCGGCCTGGACGACGAGGCGGTGCGGGACGCGCTGCGCGCCTTCACCGAGGAGGAGCGCTCGCGGCTGATCCCGCTGGACAGCGCACCCCAGCTGCGTCTGTACGGCACCGCCTGCGACGACGGCAGCTGGTGGCTGACGATCACCGAGTGCCACGCGATCCTCGACGGCTGGAGCCACCACTCCCTCCTGATGGAGATCGTCGAGGGCTACCACCGGGCCCGCGACGGGCAGCCGGTGGACGCCCCGGCCGCGCCCGCCGTGCGGTTCGCGGACTTCATCGCCGCCGAGGTCGCCTCGCGCGAGACCGGCGACGACCGCGCCTACTGGACCGGCATCATCGAGGGCCATGCGCCGTTCGCGCTCCCCGAGGCCTGGGCCGGCGACGGCGTCGCGGGCGCCCCGCACCGCGTCAAGGTCCCCTTCCACGACCTGGAGGACGGGCTCCGCGCCCTGGCGTCCACGGCCGGGGTGTCCCTCAAGAGCGTCCTGCACGCCGCCCACCTGAAGGTGCTGAGCACGGTCACCGGCGACGAGCGCTTCTTCACCGGCCTGGTGTGCAACGCCCGTCCCGAGGCCCTCGGCGCCGACGGCCTGTACGGCATGCACCTCAACACGCTGCCGTTCGCCTTCGACGGCGCCCCGGACACCTGGCGCGACCTCGTGCGACAGGTCTTCGAGCGCGAGGTCGAGCTGTGGCCGCACCGCGGCTACCCGATGCCCGACATCCAGCGGGAGGCCGAATCCGGCGCGGCCGGTCAGCGTCTGGTCTCCGTGCGCTTCAGCTACCACGACTTCGACCAGGTCGACCGCGCACAGGTCGACTACCTGGCGAGCATCGACGACAGCCCCACCGAGTTCCCGCTCGGCGTCTCGGCCCGCCTGGGCCACCTCTTCCTGACGGGCGGCCGCAAGCACGTCTCCGCGCAGGCGCTGGAGCGCCTCGCGGGCACGCTGCGCGAGGTCCTCGTGGCGATGGCCACGGACCCGGACGGCGACGCCCGGGCCTCGTACCTCCCGGACGCGACACGGAAGGTGCTCCGTCAGCAGGGCACGGGCGAGAGCGCCGACTTCGGTGACGCGACCGCGTGCGCCCGCTTCGAGGAGCAGGCCGCCCGCACACCGGACGCGCCCGCCGTGTCACTCGGCTCGACGACATGGACGTACGCGGAACTCGACGCCCGCGCCAACCGGATCGCCCATCACCTGCGTGCCTCGGGCGTGGGCCCCGGTGCCGTCACCGGTGTGCTCCTCGACCGCGGCCCGGACCTGGTCGCGAGCCTGCTGGGCGTGTGGAAGGCGGGCGCGGCGTACGTGCCGATCGATCCGTCGTACCCGGCCGAGCGCATCGCCTCCATGCTGGACAGCGCGGGCGCGGCCACGGCCCTCACGCACTCCGCCTACACCGACCGCTTCGGCGACGGCATCGGCGTACTGGCCCTGGACCGGGACGAGTCGGCGGTCGCCACCCGCCCCGCGACGCGCATCGAGCGCACGGACGACACCGACACCCTCGCCTATGTCATCTTCACGTCGGGCTCGACGGGCCGGCCGAAGGGCGTCGCGGTGACACATCGCGGCCTGGCCAACCATGTCGCCTGGGCCGCCCGGGACCTGGCCTCCCGTGGCACGACCGGCGCGCCGCTGTTCTCGTCGGTCGCCTTCGACCTGGTCGTCCCCAACCTGTGGGCGCCGCTCGTCACGGGACAGCGGGTGCACACCATCGCGCAGGACACCGACACCGCCGACCTGGCGCGGGAGCTGGTGGCCGCCGGCCCGTTCAGCTTCATCAAGCTGACGCCGGGGCACGTCGACGTGCTTGCCTCGCAGCTGACACCGGAGGAGGCCGCCGCGCTCGCGCCGGTGCTGGTGATCGCCGGTGAGGCCCTCACCCGTACGACCGTGGAGCGGTGGCGGGCGCTGGCCCCGGACACCGATCTCGTCAACGAGTACGGGCCGACCGAGGCCTCCGTCGGCACCTGTGTCTTCCCCGTGCCGTCCGGCGAGTCCGGCGAGGTCATGCCGATCGGGCGGCCGCTGCCGAACATGACCATGTACGTCCTGGACGCGCGGCTCGACCAGGTCGCGGTGGGTGTACCGGGTGAGCTGTACGTCGGCGGCACCGGTGTGGCGCGCGGGTACGCGGGCCGCCCCGACCTGACGGCCGAGCGTTTCGTGCCCGACCCGTACGGGCCCGCGGGCGCGCGCCTGTATCGCACCGGCGACCTCGCCCGTACCCGCCCCGACGGCGCCGTGGAGTTCCTCGGCCGCCTCGACGACCAGGTGAAGATCCGTGGCTATCGCATCGAACCCGGCGAGATCCAGACCGTCGTCGCCGAGCACCCGGCGGTGCGCGAGGCGGTCGTCGTCCCGCACGAGACGACGACCGGCGACATCCAGCTCGTCGCGTACTACGTCCCGTCCGGCGCGGACACGTCCGTGGCGGAGCTCGCCGAGCACACGGCCGCCCGGCTGCCCGACTACATGATCCCGGCGACCTACATCGCCCTCGACGAGATCCCCCTCAACGCCAACGGCAAGACCGACAGGCGCGCCCTGCCCTCGCCGGACGACACCGACCTCGCGAGCGGTACGCCCCACGTCGCGCCCCGCACCATCACCGAGGCACAGGTCGCCGCGATCTGGGCGCAGGTCCTCGGCCTGGAGCGGGTCGGCGTCCTGGACGGCTTCTTCGACCTGGGCGGGCACTCCATCCGCGCGGTCGCCCTGGTGGGCGCCCTGCGCGCGGCCGGGTTCGACGTCGGCGTGCGGGAGGTCTTCGAGTACCGCACGGTCGCCGAGCTGAGCGAGTTCCTCACCGGGCGCCCGGCGCCGGCCGAGACCGCCCCGCCGGTCGAGCCGTTCGCGCTGCTCGCCGACGAGGACCGCGCGCGCCTGCCCGAGGGCGTCGTGGACGCGTACCCGATGTCGCAGGTCCAGCTCGGGATGCTCGTGGAGATGCTGGCCGACGACGAGAAGCGGGTCTATCTCAACGTCGCGTCGTTCCGCATCACCGACGGCACCCCGTTCGACGCGGACGCCCTGCGCGGCGCCCTCGACGTGGTCACCGGGCGGCACGAGATGCTGCGCACCTCCTTCGACCTGGACGCCTTCACCGCGCCGCTCCAGATCGTCCACCCGACGGCCCGGATCCCGCTGGCGGTCGAGGACCTGCGCCGGCTGTCCGACGGTGCCCGCGAACTGCGCGTGCGGGACATCATGGGCGAGGAGCGGACCCGGGGTCTCGACCTCGCGGCCGCGCCCCTGCTGCGCATGACCGCACAGGTGGAGGCCGACGACTCCTGGCGCCTCGTCGTCACCGTCTCCCACGCCATCACCGAGGGCTGGAGCCACCGTGCCCTCCTGATGGAACTCCTCGACGTCTACCGCGCCCTGCGCGAGGGCCGCGCCCCGGCGCCCGTCGAGGCACCGCCCGTGCGCTACGCCGACTTCATCGCGGCCGAACTGGCCTCCCTGGACTCGGCGGACGACCGGCAGTACTGGCAGGACGTCATCGGCCGGTACGCACCGTTCGCCCTGCCCGCCGGCTGGGCCGGCGACACCGCGGAGCCGGCCGAGAAGTACCGGCTCGCCGTGCCCGTGCACGACCTGGAGCCGCGGCTGCGCGCCCTCGCCACCCAGGCGCAGGTGTCGTTCAAGAGCGTGCTGCTCGCCGCGCACCTGAAGGTGATGAGCACCCTCACCGAGGAGGACGGCTTCTTCAGCGGCCTGGTGTGCAGCGCCCGCCCCGAGTCACCCGGCGCGGAACGCGTCTACGGCATGTACCTCAACACCCTGCCGTTCGCCTTCGACCGCACCGCGGGCACCTGGACGGACCTGGTGCGCCAGGTCTTCGCCCGCGAGGCCGAGGTCTGGGACCGCCGGCGCTTCCCGATGCCCGTCATCCAGCGGGACGCGGGCACCGGACGCCTGCTCCGGGTCCGGTTCAGCTACCAGGACTTCGACCACGTCGACGACAAGCTCGTCGACGCCGGGGCCAGCGGCGGCGAGGGCGGCACCGAGTTCGCGCTCGCGGTCTCCGCCGTCTCCGGGCACCTGCTGCTGACCACCCACACCCACGCCCTGGCCCGCGCGCAGGGCGAGCGTCTGACCGCCCTGTACCGGCAGGTCCTGGAGTCCATGGCCGCAGACCCGCGGGGCAGCGCCCAGGACACCCACCTGCCCGCAGCGGAACAGGAGTGGCTGCTCGCCCAGAACGACACCGCCCGGGACTTCCCGGACCTCACCGTCCTGCAGCGCTTCGAGGAACGGGCCGCCCGCACTCCCGACGCCCCCGCCGTACGGCACGGCGACGCCACCGTCTCGTACGCCGAACTCGACGCCAGGGCCACGCGGTTCGCGTACCGGCTGCGCGCGGCGGGCGTCGGCGCCGAGTCCACGGTCGGCGTGCTGCTCGACCGCGGCCCGGACCTGCTCGCCACCCTGCTCGCGGTGTGGAAGGCGGGCGGCGCCTATGTGCCGATCGACCCGTCGTACCCGGCCGAGCGCATCGCCGCCATGTGCGACAGCGCGGCCGCCACGCTCGCCGTGACGCAGGAGGACCGCGCGGACCGCTTCCCCGGCACCGTGCCGGTCCTGGACGTCGCCGAACTCGCCGACAACAGAGGCGAGTTCGGGGCCGTGGCCCGCGTCGACGACCCGGAGCGGCTCGCCTACGTCATCTTCACCTCCGGCTCCACCGGGCGGCCCAAGGGCGTCCAGGTCCCGCACCGGGGCCTCGCCAACCATGTGGCCTGGGCGGCGGACGAGCTCGCCGCGCGGGGCACGGGCGGCGCGCCGCTGTTCTCCTCGGTCGCCTTCGACCTGGTCGTCCCCAACCTGTGGGGACCGCTCGTCACCGGTCAGACCGTGCACATCGTGGCGCAGGACACGCTGCCCGCCGACCTGCCGGCCGCGCTGCTCGACGGCGGCCCGTACAGCTTCATCAAGCTGACCCCGGGCCACCTCGACATCCTCACCGAGCAGCTCACCACCGAGCAGGTCGACCGGCTGAGCCGGGTCTACGTCGTCGCGGGCGAGGCCCTGCCGGGCAGCACCGCGAACCGCTCGCTCGAAGTGCTCGGCTCCGGCCGCATGATCAACGAGTACGGCCCGACCGAGGCGTCCGTCGGCTCGACCGTCCATCCCGTCACGGACCACGTCGCCCTCGACGTCGTCCCCATCGGGCGGGCGCTGCCGAACATGACGACGTACGTCCTCGACGCGGCGATGCGGCCGGTGCCGGCCGGCGTCCTCGGCGAGCTGTACGTCGGCGGCACGGGTGTGGCGCGCGGGTACGCGGGTCGCCCCGACCTGACGGCCGAGCGTTTCGTGCCCGACCCGTACGGGCCCGCGGGCGCGCGGCTCTACCGCACCGGCGACCGGGTACGGCTGCTCGCGGACGGGAACATCGAGTTCCTCGGCCGCCTCGACGACCAGGTGAAGATCCGCGGCTACCGCGTCGAACTCGGCGAGGTGCAGGCCGTGCTGGCGGCCCACCCGGCCGTCCGGGACGCGGTCGTCGCGGTCCACGAGCCGACCCCCGGCGACAAGCGCCTCGTCGCCCACCTCGTGCCCGCCGAAGGACAGCGGCTCCCGGACGCCTCGGCCCTCGCCGACGACTGTGCCGCGCTGCTTCCCGAGTACATGGTGCCCTCGGCGTTCGTCACCCTGGAGGCCATCCCGCTCAACGCCAACGGCAAGGTCGACCGCAAGGCCCTCGCCGCCCCCGACCGCTCGGCGATGCGCTCCGGCCGCGACTTCGTGGCGCCGCGCACCGACACGGAGCGGATGCTCGCCAAGATCTGGTCCGAGGTGCTCGGTGTCGACGAGATCGGCGTGCACGACGAGTTCTTCGAGCTGGGCGGACACTCGATCCTGATGATCCAGGTGCTCGCGGCGGCCCGCCGCGAGGGCCTCGCGGTCTCGGTGTGGCGGATGTACCAGCACGGCACGCTCGTCGACCTCGCCGCGGCGATCGACGAAGACGTTGCTGCCGCCGCCGCCGCTGCCGCCGCCGAGAAGGCCGCCGAGGCCGCCGCCGCGGCGCCCGCACAGGTCGAGGTCCCGGCCGAACTGCTCGCCTCGCTCCTCGAGCGGGCCGCGGGCGGCGACGCCGGACGCCTCGCCGACGGGCCGCTCGCGCAGGTCGCGGCGCTGCTCGGGAAGGAGACCAGGACCCAGGAGACGGTTGCCCTCGACGACCTGGAGTCCCTCATGGCCGAGCACCAGGTGCCCGGCGTGAGCCTGGCCCTGCTCGGCGCCGACGGATCGGTGCGCACCCACGCGGCCGGCGTCCTGTCGGTGGACGGCGAGCAGCCGGTCACCCCGGACACCCTGTTCCAGGTCGGCTCGATCAGCAAGCACGTCACGGCGTTCGCGACGCTGCGGCTCGTGGCCGAAGGACGTATCGCCCTGGACGACCCCATCGACACGCACCTGACGTCCTGGCACCTCGACGAGCTCGACTCCGCGCCCGGCGCGGTGACGCTCCGGCATCTGCTCGGGCACACCGCCGGCCTCGCCCGGCACCGCAGCGTCGGCTTCGCGCCGGGCGGCGAAGTGCCCACGCTGAGGGACCTGCTGGAGGGGACCGGGGCCGTCTCGACGCCGCGGGTGCGGCGTCAGCTGGTGCC
Organism: Streptomyces sp. cg35; assembly: GCF_050410835.1. Taxonomy (NCBI): domain Bacteria; kingdom Bacillati; phylum Actinomycetota; class Actinomycetes; order Kitasatosporales; family Streptomycetaceae; genus Streptomyces; species Streptomyces sp. cg35. The sequence continues at coordinate 4,128,809 of NZ_CP191268.1, read as the reverse complement.
CGGCTCCACGTTCCGCAAGTCCAGCACCCACTACTGGGTCCTCCAGCAGCTCCTCGAGGACGTCACCGGTGAGGCGTTCCAGGACCTCGCGCACCGCCTGGTCCTCGCGCCGCTGGGCATGACCGGCAGCAGCTTCGACCAGACCTTCCCGCGGACGGCCGGACGGCCGGTGGCGCTCGGCCACCACGTCAAGGGCGTCGCCATGGAAGGGGGCTGGCGCGAGCGCGCCCACCTCGCCGCCGCCGGACTGTGGACGACGGCCGGGGACATCGCGAAGCTCGCCCGGCAGGTGCGGGCCTCGCTCCTGGGCCACGACGGAGCCCTGCTGCCCCGCGCCGTCGCCCAGGAACTCCTCGCCACCCACCCGGGCAGCTTCTACGGGCTCGGCACCATCGTCGACGACTCCGGCAGCGACGCCGAGTTCGGGCACGGCGGCGAACCCGCCGGGTACTGGAACCTGTCGCTCTCCCACCTGGGCAGCGGTGTCGGCCTGGTCGCCCTCACCAACTCCGACAGCGGAAAGGGCGTCGTCAAGCATCTGACCGCCCGCCTCGGCAGGGCCGAAGAGGCATTCGGCAAGGGCGAGTTGATGGCCGAGTGGGCGGCCGCGGGCACCGGTTCCGCCGCCCCCGCCGACCACCCGCTGCTCAGCCCCGTCGTCACCGACGAGGAGCGCGTATGACCGCATCCGGCAGCCAGACACGCCACCCGCGACCGGCCACCCCCACCCAGGAGGACCCTGTGCACCACCCCCGCACACGCCACCTCATCTCCATCGACGACCTCACCGACGACGACCTGCGCACCCTCGTGGCCGACGGCGTCGCCTTCAACCAGGCGGCCCAGGCGGCCGGGCGGACCGGGGCGGACCGCGCGGCCGGGCCTCTCCAGGACCAGGTCGTCGGGATCTACTTCAGCAAGACGTCCACCCGTACCCGTACCGCCTTCTCCAGCGGCGCCCTGCGCCTGGGCGCCTCACTGATCACCTACGGTCCGGGCGACCTCCAGCTCAACACCGGCGAGACCAGCGAGGACACCGGCGCCGTGCTCTCCCGGATGCTCGACGTCCTCGTCGCCCGTACCGCGGGCGACGAGGCGGAGATGCGGGCCTGGGCGAGCCAGCGGCGGATGTCCGTGGTCAACGCGATGAGCGCCGGCGAACACCCCACGCAGGCCCTCACCGACCTCACCACCCTGAGCCTGCGCTTCGGCCGCCTGGAAGGGCTGCGCGTCCTGTACGTGGGGGAGGGCAACAACTCGGCGTCCGCGCTCGCCCTCGCCCTCAGCCGCTTCCCCGGCACCGAGCTGGAACTGCGCACCCCGCCCGGCTACGGGCTCGACCCGGCCTACCTGGCCCGCGCCCGGGCGCACGCCGCCCGCAGCGGGGCGAGCGTGCGCGAACGGCACGACATGGAGGACCTGCCCGGCGGCTTCGACGCGATCTACACCACGCGCTGGCAGACCACGGGCACCACGAAGGCCGAACCCCACTGGCGCGACGTGTTCGCGCCGTTCCAGGTCGGCGCGCGGCTGTGGGAGGCGAGCCCCAAGGCGGTGTTCCTGCACGACCTGCCCGCGCACCGCGGCGACGAGGTCACCGCCGAGGTGCTCGACGGGCCGCACAGCATCGCCTTCGACCAGGCCGAGAACAAGATGCACAGTGCGATGGCGGTCCTGAAGTGGTGCCGAGCGGGCGGCCCGGCCGCACCGGGAGAGTGAGCGTCACCGACGACCGGACGGCCCCCGCCGACGCGCACGCGAAGGGGGCCGGCCCGGTCCCGCTGCGGCGCAACCGCGACTTCCTGATGCTGTGGTCCGGCGCCGGGCTCACCCTGCTCGGCTCCCGCGCCACCTCCGTCGCCTACCCGCTGCTGCTGATCTGGTCCACCGGATCGGCGGCAGCGGGGGCGGTGGCCGGATTCGCCGCCCAGCTCCCGCAATTGATCGTGCAGTTGCCCGCGGGAGCGCTCGTCGACCGGTGGAACCGGCGGCTGACGATGCTCGTGTGCAGCGCGGGCTGCGTCCTCTCCACGGCGAGCGTGGTGGCGGCGGTCGCGGCAGGCCACGTCCACCTCGCCCACCTGGCCGCGGCCTCCTTCGTCGAGGGCTCCCTGATGGTCTGCTACCGGCTCGCCGAACGGGCCTGCGTCCGGCACGTCGTCCCGGCCGCGCAGCTGACCGCCGCGCTCTCCGGGAACGAGGCACGGGGGCGGGCCGCGGGCCTGATCGGGCAACCGCTCGGCAGCGCCGCGTTCGCCGCGGCGCGGTGGTCGCCGTTCCTGCTCGGGAGCGTCGCGCACGTGCTGTCGCTGCTCGCCGTCCTGCTGATCAGAAAGCCGTTCAGCAGCAGGCCGGCGGCGGCCCGGCGCAGGCTCGGCCCGGAGATCGCCGAAGGGCTGCGCTGGCTGTGGCGGCGGCGTTTCCTGCGCAGGATCACGCTGCTGATCTCCGGCAGCAACGTCGTCTTCCAGGCGCTCGCGCTGCTGCCCGCCTTCGTCCTGTACGAGGACGGGCTCTCCCCCGCGACGGTCGGGGTGATCGCGGCGATCAGCGGGGCGGGCGGCGCCGTCGGCGCCCTGTGCGGCGGCTGGGGCATGCGCCGGATCGGCCTGGTCGGACTGATCCGCGGGGCGCTCCTGGTGTGGGCGCTGCTCGTGCCCGCACTGGCCCTGACCCGGTCGCCGCTGCTCCTCGGGGCGCTGCTCGCCGGGATGAGCCTGGTGGGCGGCGCCGTCAACGTGGCCGGCGGCGTCCACCAGGTGCGCACCACCCCCGACGCCCTCCAGGGGCGCGTCAACAGCGCGCTCCAGCTGGCCGGTTCGGGCGCCAACGCGCTGGGCGCCCTCGCCGGGGGAGTGCTCCTCGACTCCCTGGGGGCGGGCCGCACCGCCGTCCTCCTGGGCGCGGCGATGGGCGCCCTGGCGCTCGTCGCCGTGGCCTCCGCGCTCCCCCGGCTCCTCGCGGCCGAGGAACTGCGGACCCGCCAGGACCAGGACCCGGCACACGACGCACACGACGCACACGACGCACACGACCAAGAAACAGCCCAAGCAGAAGCACAAGCAGAAGCACAAGCAGAAGACCGAGAAGGAGAACGCACTCCATGAACGCGACCCCCAGCTGGACCCCCCTGGTCATCACCCCGCAGAGCGCCGGGGTCGAGGCCTCGGCCGCAGGGCTGCTCAAGGTGATCGGGGACACCGCCACCATCGACGACCAGCTCGTCAAGGAGAAGGCGCTGATCTTCCGCGGCTTCGGCGTCACCCAGGAGGAACTCGACCCGGTCATGGACGAGTTGCTGCCCAACCGCCTCGCCTACGTCCACGGCAACTCGCCGCGCACCAAGGTCGGCAAGAACGTCTACACCTCGACGGAGTACCCGCAGGAGTTCACCATCTCGATGCACAACGAGATGTCGTACGCCCACGCGTGGCCGGCCCGGCTGCTCTTCTTCTGCCAGAAGGCCGCCGAGACCGGTGGCGCCACCCCGGTCACGGACTCCGCGCTCTGGTTCCGGTCCCTGGACCCGGAGGTCAGGGAGGCGTTCAAGGACGGCGTCTGCTACCAGCAGAACCTCCACGACGGCTACGGCCTCGGCAAGAGCTGGCAGGACACCTTCGAGACCACCGACCGCGCCGAGGTCGAGGCCTTCCTCGGCACCACCGGCGCCCAGTGGGAGTGGAAGCCGGACGGTTCGCTGCGCGTGCGCCAGATACGGCCCGCGACCGCCCAGCACCCGGTGACCGGCGCCGAGGTGTGGTTCAACCAGTCCGACCAGTGGCACCCGGCGGGCCTCGGCGACGACACCGCCGCCGCCCTCGCCCAGATCCTGCCGCCGGAGGAACTGCCGCAGTCCGTCACGTTCGCCGACGGCACGCCCATCCCCGACGCGTACGTCCTCCAGATCCGCGACCGCGGCCTGGACGCCGCTGTCGACTGCGACTGGCGCACCGGCGATCTGATGCTCATCGACAACATGCTGGTCTCGCACGGCCGCCGGCCCTTCACCGGGACCCGCCGCGTGCTCGTCGCGATGTCCGACTGAGGCCCGGTGAGTACCGCTGAGCGCGAATACCGCGCCCTGTGCGACAGCGGCGGTGTCCACCTCTGGCAGGGCGCCACGCACGCCCCGCCGTCCGCGGCCGAGCTGCGACTGCTCTCCGCGGCCGAGCGCGAGGTGATGCGCCGCAGGTCACGCCTCGACGGCCTGCGCTACGCGGGCGCCCACATCGCCGTACGCCGGGTGCTCGCCCGGTATCTGGGGGTGGCGCCCGCGGGCATCCGGTTCGGCACGACGCCCTGCCCGTGGTGCGCGGACCCGCGGCACGGCAGGCCGGTCGTCCGAGCGCCGGACACGGAACTGGAGTTCAACCTGTCCCACGCGGGCCCGCACTGGGCCCTCGCGGTGACCTGCGCGGGGCAGGTCGGGGTCGACGTGGAGGACGGCCGGTCGGGCAGCCCGGCCGGCGCCGCGTCGCTCGTCCTGTCCCCGTCCGAACTCGACCATCTGGACAGCCTGCCGGACGACGGGGCCCGCGAGGCCGCCTTCCTGCGGTGCTGGACCCGCAAGGAGGCGGTTGTGAAGGCGATCGGCGTCGGTATCACCGGGGACCTCAAGTCCCTCGAGGTCCATCCCGAGGACCCGGGCCCGCTCGTCGTCTCCTGCGCGGACGGCGCCGGCGGCGACTGGCTCGTCCAGGACGTGCCGAGCCGCGCGGACCTGTTCGTGGCGCTCGCCAGGCCCGCCGCCAGTACGGGCCCCGTCGTCCTGCGCGCCCAGGGCACCCCGCTCTCCCACTCCGTCCTCGAACCCTTCGCCTCCTCCAGGAGCTGATGACCCACCATGACCGTCACCACCCAGGCGAGCTCGCCGTCTACCGCCGCAACAGCCCGGGGCATCGACCTGCCGGGCCACCTGCCCAAGGTCTTCCTCGCGCCGGACCCCGACGCCGAGATCGGCGCGTACATCGCACAGCACCGGGCGGGCATCCGCGCCGCCCTCACCGAACGCGGCGCGGTCCTGCTGCGCGGCTTCGCCGTCGACGGCGTCGACGGCTTCAACGGCTCGGTGCACGCCCTGTCGGGCACACCGCCGCTCACGTACGCGGAACGCTCATCGCCGCGCAGCACCATCAAGGGGCAGGTGTACACCTCGACCGACTACCCGGCGGACGAGGAGATCTTCCTGCACAACGAGAACTCGTACCAGTCGGTCTGGCCGCAGACCCTGTACTTCTTCTGCATCGAGCCCGCCCACACGCTCGGCGCCACCCCGCTCGCCGACATCCGCGCGGTCCACGCGGCCATCGACCCCGAGGTGCGCGAGGAGTTCACCCGGCGCCGCTGGCGCGTGGTGCGCAACTTCCACGAGGACTTCGGCGTTCCGTGGCAGCAGGCGTTCAACACCGACGACAAGGAGCGGGTCGCCGCGTACTGCGCGAGCAAGGGCATCGACGTGGAATGGACCGCGGGCGGGCTGCGCACCACGGCGGTGCGCGACGCGGTGCACCGCCACCCGGTGACGGGGGAGACGGTGTGGTTCAACCACATCACGTTCTTCCACGTCAGCACGGTCGCCCCCGATGTGCGCGACGGCCTCCTGGAGATCTTCGCGCCCGAGGACCTGCCCACCAACTCCTACTACGGCGACGGGGCGCCGATCCCGGACGACGTCGTCGCCCATCTGCGCCAGTGCTACCGGGACGCCAGCACCCGCTTCGACTGGGAGCGGCACGACGTCCTGGTCGTCGACAACATGCTGGCCGCGCACGCCCGTGAGCCGTTCACCGGGCCGCGGAAGATCGCGGTCGCGATGGCGGAGCCGTCCGACGGCTGACGCCGCGGGCCGGCCCCGAAACGGATCCGCCGCCGTACCGGACAGGTACGGCGGCGGACTCATGCGCGCTCCGGGGGATTCAGGCGCGCATGACCGTGCTTGCCGCGGCGCACGAACTGTCGCGTGCGGCAGGCAGGTTGAGGGCGGCGGACGCCTTGCGGGGGCGCGGCCGCCGGGTGTGGTAGACGAAGGCCGGCGGCACGTTGCCCCACACCGTGCGCCCCGGCACCACCTCTTCGAAGGACGAGCCGAGCATCCGCCGGAACCGCCGGGCGGAGGCCAGGCGCGTCGCGTGCACATAGCCGAACGTCGTGAACGCCCCCTGCGGAGCCAGGGCCTGCCGCACCGAGTCGAGCGTCGTCCGCTGCACCGGCCGGGGCAGGGTGGCCCAGGGCAGACCGCTGATGACGACGTCCGCCGGGCCGAGCCCGCACTCCTCGAGCAGCCGGGGCAGCGCGGACGCCTCGGCGTTCAGGACCCGCACCCGCGGATAGCGTGCGGCGAGCGACGCGGCGAGCCGGGGATTGATCTCCACGGCCAGATGGTGGCCGCGGCCGCCCAGGAGCTCCTGGATGACCGCCGTGAACGCGCCGGTGCCAGGCCCGAGTTCGACGACCACCGGGTCGCCGGACTCGGGCACGGGAACCGCCACCTCGGTGGCGAGCCGGCGCGAGCTGGGGGCCACGGCGCCGACCTGAAGGGGAGAGCGCAGGAATTCTCTGAACATCGACCCGGCCGCACCGGTCTCACTCGTCAACGTTTACTGCCTCTCGGGCTCGTAGGGATCGGTACGTGTCCACGACGGCTTCTTCGGCGCGGTCCGCCGGTTACTCCCGCATGCCCGCCAGCTCCACCGGCCGGGTCCGCAGCGCGAACGACGCGGGCAGGGCCGCCGCGAGGACCGCGAGGACCGCGCTGGCACCGATCACCGCGCCGACCGTCGGCCAGGGCACGACGACCCCGGACCACACGTCGAGCAGCCCGAGGGCGCCCCAGACGCCGAGCAGGTTCACCGCCGAGACCGCCGCGCCGAGCACCGCGCCGACCACGACGACCATCACCGACTCCACCGCGACCAGCCGCAGCACCTGGGCCTTCGTCGCGCCGGTCAGGCGCAGCGCCGCGAGATCGCGGACCCGGTCGGTGGTCGCCATCACCAGCGTGTTGGCGAGGGCGATGCCCGTGTAGACCAGGGCGATGGCCAGGATCATCAGCAGGCCGAGCCGGGTGGACTCGCTGGAGCGCGGGTAGTGCGTGTCCACCCACCGGCCCGCGGTGCGCACCTCGACGCCGCTCGCCTCGCCGGCCGCGCGCAGCCGCTGGGCGACGGCCGCCCGGTCGGCGTCGCCGGTGACCTTGATGTCGACGCGGTCGATGCCGGCGGCCGACGCGTTGTGGTCGGTGAGGTAGACGCCGTTGCTGCCGGTGCCGACCGCGAGGACGGCGGCGATCCGCAGGCTCACCTTGCGGCCGTCGCCCAGCCAGACGGGGACCTGTTGGCCGACGCGGGTGGTCAGCCACTCCTCGTTGACGACGATGCTGTGATCGTCCAGATCGCTCAACCTGCCCGCCACCACGGGCAGTTCCGAGACAGCCGCCAGGTCCTCGGGGTCGGCGACCGCGCGGGCCTCCGAGCGGACCAGGGCGGTGCCCTCCTCCAGGACGGTCACCCCGGTCGAGCGGGACGTGCTGACCGTGACACCCGGCACGGCGCGGGCCGCCCGGACGAACCGGTCGGGCAGCGCCCGGCCCGCGTCGCCCGCCGACGCCACGAAGTCGGCCCGGGTCTGGGTACGGGCCTCGGCGGCCTTGGCCTCGTTGATCGTGGCCGTCGTGCCCATCAGGGAGCAGGCCAGCGCCACGGTGATGATGACCGGCGCGGCCACGGCCGCCGTCCGGCGCACCCCGGCCGCCGCGTTCTCCCGCGCCAGCATGCCCACGGCGCCCGGCAGCCGGGCGGGCAGCCAGGTGAGCAGCCGGGTCAGCGGACGCACCAGGACCGGCGCGAACAGCGCGAACGCCACGATGAGGAGCATCGGCTGCGTGATGTACGTCTTGCGCTTCAGCACGTCGCCCGGGTTCTCCACCAGCGCCATGACCAGCAGCCCGAGGCCGGTGAGCAGCACGGCCGCGGCCACCAGACGGCGGCTCCACGGCATGGTGCCGCTGTCGACGGCGGACTCCCGCAGCGCCGCCGTGGGGCCGGTACGGCCGGCCCGGAAGGACGCCACGACCACCCCGCACAAGGCCACGAACAGCCCGGTCCAGAAGGCGACATGGAGCGGCCAGGTCTGCTCCCCGATCCGGAACCAGGCCGGAGCGATGCCCTGCCCCGACATCCACGCGGCGAGCCGCGGCGCGCCCCACCGGCCGAGCAGGCAGCCCGCACCCGACGCGAGCACCCCGATCACCAGGGCCTCCGCGTACACCATGCGCCGCACCTGACCGGGCGTCGCGCCCGCCATCCGCAGCAGGCCGAACTCGCGCCTGCGCTGCGCCACCGCGAAGGTGAACGTCGAGGCCACCACGAACACCGAGACGAACGCGGTGATGCCGGCCGCGGTGCCGAGCAGCGCGTTCACCGAGACCAGGGCCTCCTTGTCACGGTCCGGGTCCGGGTCCGCGCGGCGCCGGTCGTCGCCGGTCAGCACGGACATGCCCGAGCCGGGGCCGACGGCCGCACGGACCGCGGCCGGATCGGCGTCCACCGTGACGCGGTCGATCCGCGGCGAGACGCGGGCGGCCTCGGCGGCGGTGAAGAACACCGCCGACTCGAATCCGGCGCCCGGCACCGTGCCGACCACCGTGCGGGTGCCGGTGCCCGCGGGCGTGCCCACCTCGATCCGGTCGCCGGTACGCACCTGCGCGCCGGGCCCGGTCGTGACGACGACCTCGCCGGGCGCTGAGGGGGCGCGTCCGGAGGAGAGCCGGTAGGGCGTGGCGGCGGCGATCGTCCACGGGTGGCCCACGGGCGCGCCCGCGTCCTCGCCGAGGCGCGCACCGCCGGACACCGAGACCGGGAACGTACGGTCCTCGGCGGTGGCGCCCACCGCGGCGAGGCGCTCCGCCAGCTTCTCCGGGACGGCCCGCGGGTCGGTCAGCGTCGACGCACGGACACCGATCGGTGTGTCGACCTTCAGCTGGTCCGAGGCCTGCACCACCACCTTCGCCTCGGCGAACCGCTCGGTGCCGCGCTCCGGCGCGTCGAACGTCGCCGCGAGCGCCAGACCCGTGGTGGCGATGAGCCCCACGCCGAGCGCGAGCGCCAGGAACGAGCCGACGAAGGTGACCCAGCGGGTGCGCATGCCGCGCAGCGCGAGACTCAGCACGACGCCACCGCCGCGGCCTTCGACGGGACGGCGGCGCTCAGGGCCGTCATCCGCTCGGCGACCTGCTCCGCCGACGGCGCGTACAGCTCGTCGCGGACCCGGCCGTCGGCGAGGAACAGCACCCGGTCCGCGTAGGACGCGGCGACCGGATCGTGCGTCACCATGATGACCGTCTGGCCGCGGTCGACCATGGCGCGCAGCAGCGTCAGGACCTCCCGGCTCGTGGTGGAGTCCAGGGCGCCGGTCGGCTCGTCACCGAACAGCACCTCGGGCCGGGTGACCAGGGCGCGGGCCAGCGCCACCCGCTGCTGCTGACCGCCCGACATCTCGCTGGGCCGGTGTCCGGCCCGCTCGCGCAGCCCCACCTGTTCCAGAACCTCGAGGACCTCGGCCCGCCTCGGGCGGCGGCCCGCGAGCCGCAGCGGCAGCCCGACGTTCTGCTCCGCGGTCAGCGCGGGCAGCAGGTTGAAGGCCTGGAAGACGAAGCCGATGCGCTGCCGGCGCAGCAGGGTCAGCTTCTTCTCGCTCAGCCGGGTCAGATCGGTCTCGTCGAGGAACACCTGCCCCCCGGTCGGCCGGTCCAGCCCCGCCGTGCACTGCAACAGGGTCGACTTGCCGGAGCCCGACGGCCCCATGACGGCGGTGAAGGTGCCCCGGGGAATGTCGAGGCTGACCTGGTCGAGGGCGGTGACCGCGTTCTCACCGGTCCCGTAGGACCGGGTCACCGTGCGGAGCCGGACGGCTGCTTGATTCATGGTGTCCACTCAATCGGGCCCGCCCGACGGTCACATCGGAGCGGGACGGAGTCTTCGGGGTGGAGGTAGCTCCACCCTCCTGTGCACGATGGCTGCACCCGGCACGAAAAGTGCAGGCCGTCGGGGTGCAGGAACCTGCAGCGGCAGCGTCCTGCCCGCGCGCGCCCCGCCATCGGGCCCGGAACCGGCGGATCATGACGGGGACGGGGCCCGAGCGGGGCCGTGCCACGACAGCGTGAGGGTGGGTTCGCATGGGCGTCGCAGGTGCCGGGATCAGGAGCCGGTGGTTCCGCCGCTATCCGACGGCGGACGGGGCGGTCCGGCTGCGGCTGATCGGCTTCCCGCACGCGGGCGGCACGGCGACCCTGTTCCACGGCTGGGCGGCGCGCCTGCCGCGCGGCGTCGAACTGCTCGCCACCCAGTACCCCGGCCGCCAGGAACGGCTGGCCGAACCGTGCGCCGAGAACATGGCGGAGCTCGCCGACCGGATCACCGACGCGCTCCAGCCCGAACTCGGCGTTCCTCTCGCCCTGTTCGGGCACAGCCTCGGCTCCGCCGTCGCCTACGAAGTGGCACGCCGGCTCGACGAGCGGCACGGCGTCGTCCCGGAGCTGGTCGTCGTCTCCGGACGCGGCGCACCCCACACCGAACGCGATGGCACGCTCCATCTCCTCGACGACGACCGCCTCGTCGCCTCCGCCCGCGGCCTCGGCGACCTGGGCTCGGCCGTCTACGACGACCCCGACCTGCGCCCGCTCCTGCTGCCCTCGCTGCGCGGCGACTTCCGCCTCATCGAGTCCTACCGGCCCACCGACCCGGCGCCGCTGCGCGCACCGCTCACGGCGGTCGGCGGCGTGAGCGACCCCGGCTGTTCCCTGGCCGACCTGCTGTCCTGGCAGCCGCTCACCACGTCCACGTACGAGCACCAGGTCTTTCCCGGCGACCACTTCTACCTCGTGCCGCGCGAGGACGAACTCCTCACGTACCTCAACGGGCGGTGGTGAGTTCGGCGGCGGCCTGGGCGTTTCTCGTCTTCCGGTACGAGAGCAGCATCGGCAGGGAGCTGGTGAGCAGCAGCGCCGCGGACGCCCCGGCGAGTACACCGGAGCCGCCCCACTTCTGCCAGGAACCGCCCGCGATCAGCCCGACCGCCACACAACTGGGCGCCCACAGCAGGCTGCCGAGCAGGGACAGGCCCAGATAGCGGGCCCACGGGACGCCGGCGGCGCCGCACATCACGGGCACCAGGGTGCGCAGCGCCGCGTTGAACCGGCCGAGCAGCACCGCCCGCGCGCTGTACGTGCCCACGGTGTGCAGCGCCGTGCGGTAGCTGCGCGAACCGGTCACCCGGGCCGGCAGGTTCGCGGCGAGCCGTGGCCCCCAGCGCCGCCCCACCAGATGACCGACCACATTGCCCGCGAGCGCGCCGAGCACCGCCATCGCGATCGCCGCGGGCACCGGAAGACTGCCGTGGTGCGCGAGCACGCCGCTCGCCATCAGCGCGGTCTGTGAAGGGAGCAGCATGCCGAGCAGCGGCAGCGCGGGCTCCGCCATGGGAAGCAGGAAGACGATCAGCAGCGTCAGCCACGCGGGCACAGCCGCCAACTGTTCCTGGATCCAGGCCATTTCGGTCCCCTCGCCGAGCCACGGCCCCGCCGGGCGGGGCCGGACGCACCCGGTGCGTCCGGTCTCAAGAAGACCGCGCGCCGCCCGTCCGGCACATCGCAGCTGGGATCACTCCTGGCGGGCAGCCAGGGCCCACCCCGATGGTGGACCTAGCTGGGTGGTCCGGCCCCGGAAGGTCTCATAACGTGCGGCCCATGCCTTCCCCGACGATCTGGACCCGGCTGCATCTGCGCCGCTACGTGCTCAGCGGCTGGCCCTGGCGCGCGGCGCTGTATCTGCTCAGCAGCGTGCCGCTGGGCGCCGCGACCCTGCTCACCCTGGTGCTGCTCGCCGTGGCGGGCGGCGTGCTGACCGTGGTCGTCGTCGGACTTCCGCTGCTGCTCGTGCTCGTCCTCACCGGTGTGCCGCTCGCCTCGCTGGAGCGCCGACGGCTGCGCCTGATCGACACCGAGCCGATCGCCGACCCGCACCGCGACCCCGGCCGCACCGGTCTCACCGCATGGCTGCGCACCCGGCTGCAGGAGCGCAGCACCTGGCGCGAGCTGGGTTACGCGGTGCTCTTCGGCTTCCTGCTGTGGCCCCTCGAAGCACTCGTCGTGGGCTCCGTGCTCACCGTGTGCGGCGGGCTGCTCGCGACGCCGGTGATGCTCGCGTTCGACGGCGAGGAGGCGCGGGTCCTCAAGATGTGGATCGTGGACAGCTGGCCGGGGGCGCTCGGCGCGGCCCTGGCCGGGGCGCTGCTGCTGCCCGTGTTCGCCTACCCGCTGGGCGCGATCGCCGCGGGCCGGGCCGCCCTCACCCGCTTCCTGCTGTCCTCGCCCACCGGTGAACTGACAACCCGCATCAAGGAGTTGGGCCGTTCGCGGATCCGCCTCGTGGACGCGTTCGAGGCCGAGCGGCGCCGGATCGAGCGCGATCTGCACGACGGCGCGCAGCAGCGGCTCGTCGCCCTGTCCATGACGCTGGGCCTCGCCCGGCTCGACGCGCCGGACGGGCCGCTGGGCGGCCTGCTCGCCACGGCGCAGGACGAGGCGGCCACCGCCCTCGTCGAGATCAGGGAACTCATCCGCGGCATCCACCCCCAGGTCCTCACCGACCGCGGTCTCGTGGCGGCCGTCGAGGATCTCGCGGACCGCTCGGCGGTCCCCGTCGACGTCGACTTCGACCTGCCCGGGCGCCCCCCGGAAGCCATCGAGACAGCCGTCTACTTCGCGGTCAGCGAGGCCCTCGCCAACGTCGCCAAGCACAGCGGCGCGAGCCGCGCCCAGGTGCGCGGCCGGCTGACGAAGGGGCAGCTGGTCGTGGAGGTCGAGGACGACGGCCACGGCGGCGCGGACACCGCGCAGGGCACGGGACTGCTGGGTGTCGCCGATCGTGTCTCGGTCCTCGACGGGCGGCTGCTAGTGTCCAGTCCGCCCGGCGGCCCCACCGTGTTCCGCCTTCAAGTCCCCTGCTCAAACCCCTGATTGAGGAACTGATGCTGCGCATCGTGCTGGCCGAGGACAGCGTGCTGCTGCGCGAGGGCCTGGTCGGCCTCATGGAGCGCTTCGGCCACCAGGTGGTCGCCGCCGTCGGCACCGCGGACGAGCTCACCGAGGCCGTCACCGCACACCGGCCCGACATCGTGGTGACCGATGTGCGGATGCCGCCCGGCTTCTCCGACGAGGGCCTGCGCGCCGCCATCGCGCTGCGCCGGGCCCGGCCGGGGCTGCCCGTCCTGGTGCTCAGTCAGTACGTGCAGCGCACGTACGCCGAGGACCTGCTGGACTCCTGCGACGGCACCGGCGTCGGCTATCTCCTCAAGGAACGCATCGGCCACGTCGAGGAGTTCATCGACGGGGTGCACCGGGTCGCCGAGGGCGGCACCGTCGTCGACCCCGAGGTGGTGCGGCAGCTGATCAGACACCGCCGCGACCCGATGTCCCGGCTGACCGCACGGGAACAGGAGGTGCTCGCGCTGATGGCGGAGGGCAAGTCCAACGCGTCGATCGCCGCGGCCATGGTCGTGAGCGAGGGCACCGTCAGCAAGCACTTCGGCTCCATCCTCACCAAGCTCGACCTGTCGCTCGACGACACGACCAACCGCCGGGTGCTCGCGGTCCTCGCGTATCTGCGGGGCTGACACGTCCTTCCCGGACCGGCCCTAGGCCGTCAGCCAGCCGCGCTGCGCCGCCAGCGCGCCCAGCTGGAAGCGGCTGCGGGCACCGAGCTTGGCCATCAGTTCGGCGGTGATCCGCCGGCTCGTGCGCACGGAGACGCCGAGCTTCCGGGCGATCACCTCGTCGGTGAGCCCGCCGGCCAGCAGCCCGAGCACGGCGCCCTCCTCGTCGCTCAGCTCCCGCGCCCGGCCCGGCGCCCGCTCCTGGCCGAAGCGTGACGCCTGGCTCCACACCTGCTCGAACAACGCGCGCAGCGCGGCCACCGGACCGGGACTGGACAGCAGGAACGCCCCCCGGTCGGGCTGGTCCGGGTCGAGCGGCACCAGGGCCTTGTTCCGGTCCCAGATCAGCATCCTGAGCGGCAGGTGCGGCGCCGTCCTGACCTGACCGCCCTGCTCGCTCAGCCACTGGGCGTACTCGGTGGTCGGGCGGTCGTTGCGGATGCTGTGCGCGTAGACGCACCGCACGTGCACGGACCGCTCCAGGAGCATCCGGTCGAGGGGCCGTGCCGCGTGCAGCCGGTCGGCGGGCTGGGCGCCGCCGGGCAGCAGCGCCTGTGCCTCCTCGCGGCACTCCTGGCTCACCTTCTCGATGCAGGCCTGGATCGCGTCCGGGCCACTGGCGAGCTGCACCGAGTCGATTTCCCCCGTGACGGCGCCCCGCCGATATTCCGAAATGAGTTTTTCGGCGGCCAGTTTGCTTTCGGAGAGCGACAGCTGGAGCTTGAGCAATTCCCTTTCCTGGGACTGGACGAGCGATCTGAGACCGAGTTCCGGATCCACCGCGCGGGTGCCGTCCCGATGTTCCTGCGAGGTCTGCACGAGGGCGAGCCCGGCGAGCTCGTCGAGCGCTCCCGCCGCCCTGTCGAGCGGCCATCCGAGCTGCTCGGCCATCTGCTGCGGGCTCGCCCCAGGCCGCTTCAGCAGAGCACGGTAGGCGCGTTCCGCATCCACCCCGACGCCAATCTCCTTGAGCACGCTCTTCCCCCTCCTGCTCGACATCGGAGCAGACCCTAGCCGGAGGGTATGTCGGCTCATTTTCTCCGGCCGCGGGCGCGAGAAATCGAGGAGAAATTGGCGCAACAATTTGCTGGGGTACGGTTTGGCCCAGCTGAAGAGATCAGCTACGGAGGGGGTTTCAGAACATGCAGAAGAAGACGGGTCTCGTCGTTTCGGTGCTCGGTGCGGTCGCGGTGAACATCGCGCTCCTCGGAGGTACGGCCGGTGCCGACGACCTGCCCTGGACGGGTCCCGCCCCGGAGGCCGGCGTCGCGGGTGTGACGTCCTTCGTGAGCGACACGGTGACCACCCTGGGCGAGGGAGACGACGACAACGACCTGCCCTGGACCAAGTAGTCCGGGATCACCGGGTGGCCAGGAGCTGTTCCAGGGGGACCGGCCGCCCGTCGGCGACGCCGCCGGCCACGTCGATGAGCCGGGCGGCGCGCTCCTGCCACGAGGGCGCGGCCAGCAGGGTGAAGGCCTGATGGGCCCGCCGTAGCCGGTCCACCGCCGCGGCGTCGCCCCGCAGGGCTTCGGAGCAGGCCCGGTCGGTCTCGATCCGGGCCTGCAGGAACCGGTCCCCGACGCTCTCGGCGGCGGTGAACGCCTCGCCGAGGGTGGCGTCGGCCGCGCCGAACTGCCCCTGCCGCCACTGGGCCTCGCCCAGGGCGCGCAGGGCGTACGCCTCCCCGAGCCGGTCGCCCTGCGCACGGGTGAGCTCGATGACCTCGTGGCAGGTCGCGACCACATCGCGCAGATCGCCGATGCGCAGATACGCCTCGGCGAGCCGGTAGATGTTCTGCGCCCGGCTGCGCATCGACCCGGCCTCGGCGCCGGCCGTGATGGCCTCCCGGGTCAGCGCGATCCCGATCTCGTTGTTGCCGCGCTCCAGCTCGATCTGCGCCAGCAGGCCCAGCGCGTGGGAGCCGCTGACCAGGTCGTCGGTCTGCCGGAACCGGTCGAGCGCGGCACGGCAGCGCTCGGCCGCGCCGTCGAGGTCGCCCCGGAACCGGGCACACAGGGCGAGGTTGCGCAGCACGACGGCCCGCTCGTGCGGGTCGTCGGCCTGGTCGAGCAGCTCCATCGCCGAGGTCAGCAGGCCTTCCGCGTCCTGGTAGCGGCGCTGGTAGATGGCGAGCGAGCCGAGCGAGCGCAGCATGACCGTGGCGCCGAAGGCGTCGTCGGCGAGCCGGGCGCACTCCAGGGCGCTCTGCGCGGCCTGCTGCCAGTCCTCCAGGTAGTTGCGCATCTCGAAGAGCGGCACGGTGCGTGCGGTCAGCTCCCAGGCGTGGCCGGCGTCGCCGCGCCGCGTCGCCGCGTCCACCATGCCGAGGATGGCGTCGCGTTCCGACTCGAACCACTCCAGGGGGTCGGCGAGCAGCTCCGCCACCGCGTCCGCCGGCAGCTCGCGGGCGAGTAGCCCCCGATGGCCCGGCAGATGGCCCGCCCCGTACAGCTGCTGGTGTGCGTTGTCGGCGAGCGTGAGCAGAGTCCCGTAGGTGCGCTCCAGGGCGTCCGCGCGCGCGTCGTCGGGATCCTCCTCGTGCGAGCGCTCCCAGGCGAAGAGCCGCAGCAGTTCGTGGAAGCGGAACCGGGCGGGCAGGTCCGCGCGGGTCATGGAGACCTCCAACAGCTGTGCGTCCACGAGCTGTTCGAGCAGGTCCTCGGCCTCCGTCAGGTCCGCGTCCAGGACGGCGGCGCCCGCCCAGGAGGCGAAGCCCGCCACCGGGAGCAGCGCGAGCCGCCGGAAGAGCCGGGCCGCCTCGGGCGACAACTCCCGGTAGCTGAGCCAGAATCCGGCGCGGACGCCGCCCTCGGGGGAACTCAGCACGTCGAGCCGCCCCGCCCGGTCCTCCAGCCGCGTGGCGAGCCGGCGCAGCGACCGGTAGGGCCGCGGGGTGAGGCGGCCCGCGGCGATGCGCAGGGCCAGCGGCAGATGTCCGCACAGCTCCGCGAGCCGCGCCGCGGCGTCCGGCTCCGCGGCGACCCGTTCGCGGCCGATCACGGTGGCGAGCATCCGGTCGGCCTCGTCCGTCGTCATCACGTTCAGGTGGATCTGAACGGCTCCGTAGTCGCTGACCAGTTCGTCCAGCGGGTCCCGGCTGGTGATGAGCACCAGGCACTGGCCGCGCCCCGGCAGCAGCGGCTGGATCTGCGTGAACGAGCGCACGTCGTCCAGGATGATGAGCAGCTTCCTGTCGTTCAGCAGGGAGCGGTACAGGGCGGCGCGCTCCTGGAGCCCGGCGGGGATCTGCGCGCTGGACACGCCGAGCCCGCGCAGCGCCTGGTCGAGGACGGACATGGACGACAGCGGCCGGTTCGACTCGTGGTAACCGTGTACGTCGATGAAGAGCTGCCCGTCGGGAAAGCGGTCGGCGATCCGGTTGGCCCAGTGCACGGTCAGCGCGCTCTTGCCGATGCCGCTCACCCCGGTGACGACGGCCACGGCGAGCGAGGACCCGTCGGAACTGCGGTGCAACAGCGTGTCGAGCGCCTCGATCTCCGGTTCGCGTCCGGTGAACGTGGACAGCGCGAGCGGCAGTTGGGCCGGCGCACCGGGTCCGGTGCCGGGCTCGGGCTGCGGCGCGGCGGCGGCGGGTGCCGGGACGGCGACGGGGGCGGGCGCGGGAACGGGCTCGGGGACCGGCGCGGGTTCAGGGGCGGCGGCCCGGGCCGGTCGCGGATGTTCGGCGAACCCCTCGGGGCCGTCGCCGCCCTGCAGGATCCGGCGGTGCATCTCCTGGAGTACGGGCCCCGGTTCGATGCCCAGTTCGTCCACCAGGGCCCGTCGGCCCTCGCGGTAGACCTGCAGTGCCTCGGCGCGCCGCCCGGCCATGTGATGGGCCTGCATGAGGTGGGCCCGGGCCTGCTCGCGCAGCGGGTGCTCCTTCACCAGGGCCGCGAGCTGCGGACCGACCTTCTGGTGGTGGCCGAGGCCCAGTTGGAGGGCCGCGTACTCCTCGCTCACATCGAGGCGGAACTCGGCCAGCTGACCGGAGATGTCATCGATGTGCGTGCCGGCGAGTCCGTCGAGCGCGGGTCCCCGCCACAGGGCGAGAGCGTGCTCGAACAACGCGGTCGCCTCCGCGGCCTGTTCACTGTGTGCCGCCACCATTCGGGCCCGCGCCACCGACTGGTTCAGATCCTTCAGGTCGATATAGCAGTGCGCGGAGTGGAGTATGTAGCCGGGGTGGCTGGTTTCGATCAAAGCGTCCGGCGCGGACGCCTCTCGGAAGATTCTTCGCAGAGACGTAATACAGATAGCGATTTGGTTGCGCGCGGTGGCGGGCGGATCCCCCTGCCACACCGCCTCCGTGAGGCTGTCCACCGAGACGACCCGGTCGCAGGAGAGCAGCAAGGTGGCCAGAACCGCACGCTGACGTGCGCTGCTGATCCGGATCGGACGGCCGGCGGCGGCCGCCTCAAGTGGTCCGAGCAGCTTGAAGGACACCACGTCGCTCACAGCGAATTCACTTCCCCGTCGGCCGTGCGACGCCTTCCCACCCCGTTGTCCCCAACCCGGCCGGTTCACCTCGTTGTCTGCGGCTGAGGCGACTTTCCAGATTGTGAAAATGAAAGCATCGCACCCCCAATGATCATCAAGTCGGATGCAAAGTCAACCGTGTATCGAACAGTGGTGACGGGATGCCGCTGCCGCGAAGTCGCACGATTGACAATTCGATTATTGCGCACCTGTGAAACATTCTGCCGGGGTCGGCGCATCTATCAGGTGTAGGTGAGGCGAAGGGGAGGACGCCGGGGATGAGACGGTCGCTTGAGAGCGGGTTCCGTGAGTTCGCCGAGGCGCGCACGGGTCAGCTGTTCCGGTCCGCGTGCCTGCTGACCAGCGGTGACACCCATCTGGCCGAGGACATGGTGCAGGAGACGCTGGGGCGGATGTACGTCGTGTGGGGCCGCTCCACCGTGCGGCTCGGCAATCCGGCGGCGTACGCGCAGACCGTGCTCGTGCGGGCGTACCTCGGGCACCAGCGCCGCCGCTCGGCGGCCGAACGGCCCTCGGACGACCTTCCGGAGCCGGTGGCGTCCGGGCCGGGTGATCCGTCCCTGCGGCTGACGCTCCTCGACGCGCTGCGCCAACTGCCCCCGAAGGACCGGGCGGTCGTCGTGCTGCGCTACTGGGAGGACCGGTCGATCGAGGAGACCGCCGACGTGCTGCACCTCAGCTCGGCCGCCGTACGCACCCGCAGCACCCGGGCCCTGGCCCGGCTGCGCGAGCAGCTCGGCGGCACCGTGGGCGAATTCGCCGCCCACTGACCATACGTACAAGCAGAGGGGAGTGGTCGGGGTGTCCGGAGCGGACGACGGCCGGGACGGTTTCGAGGACGTTCTCTCGGGGGCGCTGCGGCGCACCGGGGAGGGATTCGCCGCCGACGGGCGGACGCTGGTCGACGGCGGCGTGCTGCGCGGCCGTCGCCGGCTGCGGCGCCGGCGGACCGGCGCGGTGACCGGGAGTGTGGCGGCGCTGGCCGTCGTGGGGCTCGGGGCGTCGTACGCCGCCGGGGCCTTCGACGCCGTCGCGCAGAGCGGAGTCGCGGCGCGGCCGTCCGCCGCGTCGTCGGCCGCCGCGCCGGACGCGAAGAAGAAGGGGGCGCACGGCGACGGCCCGCAGTTGAGCGCGGACAAGGTGGTCGCGATCCTCGAAGGGCTGCTGCCCGAGGGGAAGGTGAGCGGCCGGGACGGGCGGGGGACCGCCGACCGGTCCGGGCCGCTCGCGCACCTCGTGTACGACGACGGGCACGGCAAGGGCGCCATCGGGGTCAGCGTCGGCGTGGCCGACCCGGACGGGGGTGCCGTGCAGCAGCAACTGGAGTGCCCCGACAAGCGGTTCGTGGCGCACGACTCGTGCACGAACGAGACGCTGTCCGACGGCTCGCGGCTGCTGCTGATGCGCGGCTACGAGTACCCGGACAAGCGGGTCGACACCAAGCTGTGGCGTGCCTACCTCGTGACTCCGCAGGGGTACACCGTCGACGCCGGCGAGTGGAACGCGGCCGCCGAGAAGGACGCCCCGGTGTCCCGGTCCGAACCGCCCTTGAGCATCGGGCAGTTGAAGACCCTGGTCACGTCCTCGAAGTGGCGGCCCGTGATGCGCGCGCTCGGCGAGGCGCCGTCCGAGCCGCTCGCGCAGCCGCCCGCGCAGGGCACCGACAAGGCGGCGATGCTGAAGAAGCTCAAGGCGCTGCTGCCGCACCGGGTGCGGGTCACCGCCGAGGGCGGGCAGGGGGACGGCTACGCGTACGTGGTCGTCGACGACGGCAAGGGCGAGACGCTCGTCCAGATCAATGTGCAGTCCGGCATGGACGATGTGCGGGGCGACCTGTTCGGGTCCGACGCCGAGACGCTGCCCGACGGCACGCAGGTGGCGACGCACCAGGGGGCCGGCGACGACAAGGGCGGTACGGGGATCGTGATGTGGACCGCCGACGCGATGGACACGGACGGGTTCCGGGTCGTGGTCTCCGCGTTCAACTCCGGTTCGCAGTCCACCGCCGCGACCCGGCCCGAACCGGCGCTGACCATGGCCGAGTTGAAGCGGCTCGTCCTGTCGGAGACATGGCACCAGCAGTAGTCGCCCCGCGGTTCCCGCTCACGGCGTCAGGTCACTTGGCGTCGGCGTAGCACTCCACCACCGCCACTGTGAACGGGAACCGCACCGGCGTCTGCCCGAACGTCAGCCGCCCCGCCAGCTCCGAGGCCCGGCGGATCGCCTCGGTCACCCGGGACGCCTCCGCCTCGGGGCAGTGCACGATCACCTCGTCGTGCTGGAAGAACACCAGCTCCGCCGCGAGCCCGGCGAGCTCCTGCCGCAGCGCGGCCAGCAACAGCAGGGCCCAGTCGGCGGCGCTGCCCTGCACCACGAAGTTGCGGGTGAAGCGGCCCCGGGCGCGTGAGTTCGACGACGCGTAGCCGTACGCCGGCTCGGCGCCGGAGGACGCCTGTCCGGGATCGTCCTGCGGGAGACCGGCCTCCTCGGCGTCGGCCGCGCCCACGGCCGGCGGGCACGTGCGCCCCAGCCAGGTGCGCACCAGGCGGCCCTCCTCACCGGCGCGGGCCGCCTCGTCGACGTAGGCGACCGCTGTCGGGAAGCGGCGGCGCAGCAGCGCGAGGTTCTTCAGGCCGTCGCCGGACGTCTGCCCGTATATGGCGCCGAGGACCGCGATCTTGGCCTGGCCGCGGTCGCCGGAGAAGGCGCGGTCCGAGACCGACTGGTACAGGTCGCCGTCCTGGCCGGCGACCTCCATGAACGCCGGGTCGCGGGAGATCGCGGCCAGCACCCGCGGCTCCATCTGCGCCGCGTCGGCGACGACCAGACGCCAGCCCGGATCGGCGACGACCGCGCGGCGGATGACCTTCGGGATCTGCAGGGCCCCGCCGCCGTTCGTCGTCCAGCGGCCCGAGACCGTGCCGCCCGGCAGGTACTCGGGTCTGAACCGGCCCTCCCGCACCCAGTCCTGCAGCCACGACCAGCCGTGCGCGGTGTAGATCCGGTACAGCTTCTTGTACTCGATCAGCGGCCGTACCGCGGGGTGGTCGAGGGACTCGATCTCCCAGCGCCGGGTGGATGTGATCTTGAAACCCGCCTGCGCGAACGCCTTCACCACGTCCGCGGGCAGCTCGGGACGCACGCGCCGGCCGAACGCCGCGGACACCTCGTCCGCCAGCTCCGCGAGGCGGCGCGGCTCGCCACCGCCCGCGTACCGCTCACCGAGCAGCTCGTGGAGCAGGGCCCGGTGCACATCGGCCCGCCACGGCAGCCCGGCCGCGTGCATCTCGGCGGCCACCAGCATGCCCGCGGACTCCGACGCGGTGAGCAGCCGCATCCGGTCCGGCAGGCCCGTCGCCGCGTGTCTGCGCTGCTGGTCCGCGTACACCTCGACGAGATCGTCCAGCGGTACGTCCACGGGCGGGCGCGGCTCGAACAGGGACGACTGGGAGCCGGGCTCGGCGACCCGGGCCGGCGGATCGGGCGGCACCGGCGCGTTCCGCAGCCGGGCCAGGGCTGCCGCGGCGGAGCGGGGTTCGCCGTGCCGGCCCTCGTGAGCCAGCAGCAGATTCTCGGCGGCCTCGATGTCGTAGCACCGCTCGACCCGCACTCCGGCGGCGAGCAGCCGCGGGTACACCGCGTGCGTGTCCCGCCACACCCACCGGGCCACGCCGGTCCGGCTCCGCACGCTCTCGACCAGGTCGGGCTCACGGGTGACCGGCCCGGCGGGCAGCCCGTCCGGGCCCAGCGGCACCAGGTCGGCGCCGCCGTGCTCGGTGAGGGCGAGGGCCCAGCGTTCGGTCACACGGCCGAGTGTCACATCCGGCACTGACATTTCCTTGTGGCCAACATTCCGGCCAAGTCGGCGGTGTCGCCGCGTGCGGGCCCGCGCCGCTGTTTCACTCGGCGGGACACGTACGAGACGGCACTCGACACGTACGAGACCGCACGCGTCACGGACGAGACCGCACGCGTCACGTACGAGACGGCAACGGAAGAGGACGGGAACCACCTTGCGCATCAGCCGCCGCGCCCTGCTGACCACCGGCACCGCCCTGGGGGTGACCACCCTGCTGGCACCCGGGACCGCCCGCGCCGCCGACGGGACCGGCCGCCGCCTGGCCGCCCTGGAACGCGAGCACGGCGCCCGCCTGGGCGTGTTCGCGCGGAACCTGCGCACCGGAGCCGT
Source organism: Streptomyces sp. cg35 (assembly GCF_050410835.1). Classification (NCBI taxonomy): domain Bacteria; kingdom Bacillati; phylum Actinomycetota; class Actinomycetes; order Kitasatosporales; family Streptomycetaceae; genus Streptomyces; species Streptomyces sp. cg35. The sequence continues at coordinate 4,106,410 of NZ_CP191268.1, read as the reverse complement.
GGTCACCCACCGCGCCGACGAGCGCTTCCCCCTCTGCTCCACCTTCAAGACGCTCGCCGTCGCCGCGGTGCTGCGCGACCTCGACCACGACGGCACGTTCCTTGCCCGCCGCGTCCACTACACGCAGGCCGACATCGACCGGGCCGGCGGCGCCCCCGTCACCGGCCGCCCCGAGAACCTCGCGCACGGCATGACCGTCGCCGAACTGTGCGGCGCGGCCGTCTCCTACAGCGACAACACCGCCGCCAACCTCCTCCTGCGCGACCTCGGCGGCCCCACCGCCGTCACCCGCTTCGCCCGCTCGGCCGGGGACCGGGTGACCCGGCTCGACCGCTGGGAGCCCGAGCTGAACTCGGCCGAGCCGGGACGGACCACGGACACCACCACACCGCGCGCCATCGGGACCACGTACGCCCGGCTCGTCCTCGGCCGGGCCCTGGACCCCGCCGACCGGGACCGGCTGACGGACTGGCTGCTCGCCAACACCACCAGCGGCAAGCGGTTCCGCGCCGGGCTGCCCGACGACTGGGTCCTCGCCGACAAGACCGGCACGGGTGAGTACGGCACGGCGAACGACGTCGGCATCGCCTGGGACCCGTCCGGCGCGCCCGTCGTCCTGTCCGTGCTCACCACCAAGCCCGCGCAGGACGCCACGCCCGACGATCAACTGGTGGCGAGGGCGGCCGAGTTGATCGCCTCGGTGTAGGCCTCGGCCGCCGGGCGCGGGGCCCGGCCGAGCAGCTCGCGGAGCGTGCCGCGGTCCGCCGCCGCGATGCCCGAACCGTCCAGGAAGCCCGCCGCGATCGCCGAGTACGTCCCGACGAGCATCGGCACCTGGAACGGGAGCGCGCCGGACGCCGCGATCCGCTCCCGCGCCCCGGCCAGCGTGCCCGGCGCGTACGCGGCGCCCGCGGCCCGCGCCAGCTCGGCGCCGCCCAGCGGGGTCTCGCCCACCAGCTCGTGGACGCGGGACGCGTGCCGCGCCGGGTCCAGGGCCACCCGCACCGCCGCCTCCGCCAGATCGTCCCGGGCCACCGCGGCGAGCCGCCCCGCGCCGAGCGGCGCCGTGATCACGCCGTCCGGGCCCGGCGCGGCGAGGAAGGCGAGCAGTTCGGCGTAGAGCCCGTTGCGCAGGACCGTCCAGGCGGGCAGGGACGACTCCCGCAGCCGGCGCTCCGTCCAGCGGTGGGCCAGGGCGTACGGGAGGTGGTCGCCGTCGCCCGACAGGCTCGTGTAGACGACGTGCCGCACGCCGGCCCGCTCGGCCGCCGTGACCGCCGCCCCGTGCCGCGCGACGACCTCGTCGTCCTCGCCGTAGCCCGCCGAGATCAGGAGCAGCGTGTCCACTCCGGCGAAGCCCTCCGTGAGCGTGCCGGGCACGTCGAAGTCGATGCGGCGCCGCCCGGTCCCGGTCCCCGGCTCGCGGGTGCCGAGCAGGACGCCGGGGCGGCCCGCGAGCCGCCCCGCGATCAGTGTGCCCAGCTCGCCGGAAGCGCCTGTGACCAGCAGCATGGAAGGTCCCCCTCATGAGATGCGTTGTGCGTGCTGAGACCATCGTCGGGGCGTGGGAGCAGGCCCGTAAGGAGGCACTTTGATGTCAGTGGGGCACACCGGGGTAACCACTCCCGAGCCGGTCGTCACCTGCGACGACCACGACGACTGCGGGATCCGCGACGTCCTGGACCGGCTCGGCGACAAGTGGTCCGTGCTGGTCGTCGTCGAACTCGCCGCGGGCGTACGGCGGTTCCGCGAGCTGCAGCGCGCGGTGACCGGCATCTCGCAGCGCATGCTGACCCTGACCGTGCGCCGCCTGGAGCGGGACGGGCTGGTGACGCGCACGGTGCACCCGACGATCCCGCCGCAGGTCGAGTACGAGCTGACCGGGCTGGGCCACAGCCTCACCCACCTCATCAAGGGCCTCGCCGACTGGTCCCGGGAACACAAGCCCGACATCGCCGCCGCCCGCGCCGCCTGGGACGCGCATGAGCACTAGCACCGTCGAGCGGGCCTTCGCCGCCGCGCTGTACGCCGCCGACCACGACCTGGACACCGGCGCGTCCCTGCTCGCGGCCGACCCGTCCGCCGACGCCGAACTCGCCCGGCGCGGCGCTGAGTTCGTGCGCCGCGCGTGGGAGCGCGGCTGGCAGCCCGCCGACGTGGTCCGGATGGTCGTGCGCGAACTGTCCGCGGGGCACGCGGGGCTCGCCGCCCGGCTGATCCGCGCGGAGACCGGGCGGTACGCGACGCTGCCGCCGCGCTGGCCGGCCCAGCTCGCCGAACTCCCCGAAGGCGAGCCCCGCCAGGACCGCTTCTCGTACGCCACGACCGTCCTGGAGCTGTACCGGCTGCTGCTGCGGCTGCCCGCGATCGAACCGGCCGGCCCGGTGCCGGGGGAGTCCGTGACGGTGCCCGTCGCGGGCGAGCCGCGCGCCCTGGCCCGGATCCGCGCGCTGCTCGCGAAGGCGGAGGCCACCGGCTATCCGCCGGAGGCCGAGGCGCTGTCCGCCAAGGCCCAGGAGCTGATGGCCCGGCACTCGGTCGACGAGGCGCTGCTCGCGGCCCGTACGCACGCGAAGGACGCGCCCGCCGCGTGCCGGATCGGCGTCGACGCCCCCTACGAGACGGCCAAGGCCGTGCTCCTGGACGCGGTGGCCGGCGCGAACCGCTGCCGTGCCGTGTGGAACAGCGCGTTCGGCTTCTCGACGGTCGTCGGCTTCGAGCCGGACCTGGAGGCGGTCGAGGTCCTCCACACGTCCCTGCTGGTGCAGGCCTTCGCGGCGATGACCCGGGCCGAGGCGGAGCAGCGGGCCGCGGGCCGCAAGCGCACGAAGACGTTCCGCCAGTCGTTCCTGGCCGCGTACGCCCACCGGATCGGCGACCGGCTGGCAATGGTCGCCGATCAAGTGGCCGGCGAGCAAGGTGAGTTGCTGCCGGTCCTGGCCGCGCGCGATGTCGCTGTCGCGGGGCGGGCGCAGGAGATGTTCCCGGAGACGGTGACGACTCGGATGAGAGGGGTCACCGATGCGGCGGGGTGGGACCAGGGGGTGGCGGCGGCGGAGCGGGCCCGTGTCGGGGAGCCGTGAGCCGATCCACCCGCGAGGGATAGGCTGTTCGTTGCTCAGCGAACAGTCGATGAGGAGGCCGACATGACGACGCGGGTGACACAGGCGACGAGTCACCGCCCGGCGCCGGTGCACACCGACCCGGCCGACGTGCCCCTGGAGGCCGCGCTGCTCGCGCTCGCCGACCCGGTCCGCCGCACGCTCGTACGCGAACTGGCGGGCGCCGCCGACTGGGAGCGCGCGTGCGGCACCTTCGACGTGCCGGTCACCAAAGCGACGCTGAGCAGGCACTTCTCCGTGCTGCGCGAGTCGGGTCTGCTGGAGCAGCGGGACGCGGGGCCCAAGCGGTTCAACCGGCTGCGGCGCGCCGAGTTCGAGGAGCGGTTTCCCGGTCTGCTGGACCTGGTCCTCCGGGGCGACACGGAAGACTGACCGTATTGACGAGGAATGACCGTATTCTTACGGAGTGAGCTGGTTCCGGGCGCTGAAGGACACCACCCGCTCGGGCCTGACCGTCGAGCGGAAACGCCTGGAACCCCTGATCGCCCTGCGCGGCGCCGCCGGGCTCGCGATCGTCGTCGCCGTCAGCCTCACGCTGTTCGGGCCCGCGGTGGCGGCCGGCTCGGCGTTCGGCGCGTTCCAGGCGGCGATCGCCACGTTCCAGCGCAGCTGGCGGCCCCGCCCGGAACTGGCGCTGGCCTCCGGCGCGAGCCTCGGCATCTCCACCTTCCTCGGCTACCTCACCGGCTCCCACCTGGTGCTCTTCCTGCCGCTCCTCGCGGTCTGGACGTTCCTGGCGGGCCTGTCCTGGGCCGCGGGCCCGACCATCGGCATCATCGCCTCGTCGAACGTCGCGATGATGCTGGTCACCATCACCCTGCCGACGACGATCGGCGAGGCGGCCGGACACGCGGCGATGATGGTCTTCGGCGGCCTGGTCCAGGCGACCCTGGTGATCCTCTTCCCCGTACGCCGCTGGGGAGCGCACCGCGACGCCCTCGCCGACGCGCTCGCCGCCGAGGCCGACTACGCCCGCCGCCTGCGCCACGACCCGGTCGCCGAGTTCGACCCGGCCCCGCTCATGCTGGCCCGCAACGCGGCCGCGCTCACCCCGCGCCAGGCCCGCACCCGCCCCGCCCAGCTGCACGGCACCCGTGGCCTCGCCGAGCGCATCCGGCCGGTCCTCGCCTCGCTCGCCGACCCGGCGGTCGGCGTCCCCGCCGAGGGCCCCGAGCGCGACCGGGTCCGTGAGCTGCTGGCCGCCGCCGGTTCCATCCTGGACGCGGCGGCCCGCGCCATCCGCCACGGCACCCCGGTCGACCTCCCCTCGGGCGCGATCGCGGCCTTCCGCACCCCGGACACCGGGGCGATCCTCTCGGGCCCGGCGCAACGCGCCGCGACCCGGCTGGGCTCACTCCTGCGGGACGTGGTGGAGACGGCGGGCGGGGTCCCGGAGCGGGAGCCGGCGCCCTGGAAGCGGGTGACCACCGGCGCCGGACTGCGGGACCGGCTCTCCCCGTCCCGGCGGGGCCCGGACCGGCCGGCGCCCCCGGACCGGCCCGCCCGGCCGCTGAGCCGCCCCACCCTGCTCCAGCTGGTCCCCGTCGCCGTACGGGCCATCCGGCGGGAGGCCCGGCCCGGTTCACCGATCCTGCGGCACGCCACCCGCGTGTCCACGGTCGCCGTCGCCGGCTACCTCATCGGCAACGCCCTCCCCTTCGGCCACGGCTACTGGGCCCCCATGTCGGCCGTCATGGTCATGCGCCCCGACTTCTCGCAGACGTACTCCCGCGCGGTCGCCCGCTTCGGCGGCACCCTCGTCGGCGTCGCCCTGGCCACCGCCGTCGTCCAGCTCGCCCACCCCGGCACGGGGCTGTCCGCCACCCTGGCCGTCCTGTGCGCGGGCCTGATGTACCTGCTCATGCGCACCGGCCAGCTCGCGGCCCAGGCCTGCGTCGCCGCGTACGTCGTCTTCCTGCTCGGCATGGGCGGCCAGACCTGGGACCAGACCGTCCCCGAGCGCGTCGTGCTCACCCTCGTCGGCGGCCTCCTCGCGATGCTGGCGTACGCCCTCTACCCGGCCTGGGAGACCCCCCGGCTGCGCACCCGCCTCGCCGACTGGCTCGTCGCGCTCGGCGCGTACGCGGCCGTCGTCGTCGACCACTACGCCCACCCGGCCGGCAAGGCCTGCCCGGACGTCCGCGAGGCGCTGCTCAAGGCCCGGGACGCGCACATCGCCTGGCAGGACGCCGCGGCCCGGGCCAGGACCGAACCCGTACGCCACCGGGGCCTGTCCAACGCCGCCGCCGACGACGCCGCGCACGCCCTGCACCACCTGGGCCGCGTCGCGATGCTGATGGAGGCGCACCTCCCGGAGCGCGACGCCACCCCCGTCCCGGCCGCGGCCGCCCTCGCCGACGCGCTGCGCGCCGCGACCCGCGACGGCGCCCGGGCCATCCGCGAACGCCGCGTCCCCGGCTGGAAACCGGTCCGCGAGGCCCTCGACGCCTGGGACGGCGAGGGCGTCCCGGACCGCGTCGTCCGGCGCGGCGCGGGCATGCTCGTGGAGACCCTGGAGGAACTCTCCGACGCCCTCGACACCGTCGCACCGCCGATGACGCTGAAGCCCGCGGAGAAACCGGACGGGCCACAGCACCCCTAGCGCGTGCGCAGAGCCGTCCTCAGTTCGTCGGCAGCCCGCTCGGCAGGCCCGTCGGCAGCCCCGTGGGCAGCTTCCCGTCCGCCGACTTCGTGAACGTGTCCGTCGTCCCGGCCTTCCAGGACACCTTCATCGTCTTGCCGTCGTTGGACTCGATCGCCCCCGTGGTGCGGTCGGTGTTCCCGTCCGCGCACTTCAGGTCGAGCGTCGGCTTGCCCGCGGCGGTCACGGTCCCGCTGCACAGATGACCGTCGCCCGAGCTCAGCGACGCCTGCTCGCCGCCGATGACGAGAACGACGGCCTGCCCGCCGGTGGTGGCGCTCCAGATGCCCTCGGCGTCCTTCGCGGACCCGGCCGAACCGGACGACCCGCCGTCGGGCGCCGCCGAGGACGACGAGCCGCCGTCCGACGCCTTGTCCTTGCCGGCCGTGCCGTCCGTGCCGTCCTTGGCGTCGTCACTGCTGCAGCCGCCGACGGCCAGCACCGCCACGACGGCCGCGGCCCCCGCCACGATCCGCACGTTCCTGCCGTTCCCGCTGCCGTTCCTGATGCGCACAACATCCCCCTACGTCACTGCTGTTGTCCTGAATCGCCGCTGCAAGTTACCAGCCGTCACACGGGCGGTTCGTCCGACCGGGGCAGGAAGTACCCGGACAGGGGAGTGACGCATCTCTCAGCGGGAGCGGCTCACTCCTTATTGAAAACGGTAGCCATTTTCATATAATGGCGGCATGGCTCGCAACGAACTCCGTCCAGTGATCAGGCTCAGGTCCACCGCGGGGACCGGCTACACGTACGTGACCCGCAAGAACCGCCGCAACGACCCCGACCGCGTGACCCTGCGCAAGTACGACCCCGTCGCCGGCCGTCACGTCGACTTCCGAGAGGAGCGCTGACCCATGAACAACGCCATCCACCCCGCCTACGGACCGGTCGTGTTCCGCGACCGCGCCGCGGACCACGCCTTCCTCACCCGCTCCACCATGACGAGCGAGCGGACGATCGAGTGGGAGGACGGGAACACGTACCCCGTCGTCGACATCGAGATCTCGAACGTCAGCCACCCCTTCTACACCGGCAACCAGCGGGTCCTGGACACCGCCGGCCGGGTGGAGCGCTTCGAGCGCCGCTACGGGAAGCAGTCCGGGGACGAGCCCGGGAAGACGTCCGGCCGGTGAGCCGGCTCCCCGTCGTGATCGTCGGCGGCCTGCACGCGGATGCGCGGCGGGCCGCCGTCGACGAGCTGCTCACCGCCGTCCCCGGCAGTGCGGCCCTCCATCACGACCTCTCCACCGCCGCGCGGGGCACGGTCCTGCGCACCCTGCGCGACGCCGCCGGCACCCTCGCCACCGACGAGGTGCCGCTCGCCGGCGACTGCGCGTGCTGCACGCTGCGCGAGGACCTCGTCCCGGAACTGCGGCGCCTCGCCGACGACGGCCGCACCACGCTCGCCGTCGTCGACCTCTGGGACTCCGTCGAGCCGAGGGCGACCGCCGAGGCCGTCGCGGCGCACGGCCCGGACCTGCCGGTCATGACCGTCGTCACGGCCGTCGACCCGGCGCTGCTCCTGCCCTTCCTCGGCAACGGCGACGACCTCGCGGACACCGGACTCGCCGTGGCCGGCACCGACCGGCGCACCGTGGCCGACACCTGGGCCCGCCAGCTGGAGTACGCCCCCGTGCTCGCGGTCGCCGACTCCCCGGAGGCCGACGACGCGGACCGCGCGCTGCTCGCCCAGCTGCACCCCACCGCCCACCAAGTCGTCCTCGGCAGCGGCACGTTGGCGGCGGCCGCGCTCACCGGGACCTTCGACACCGAGGCCGCCGCGGCCGCCCAGCACCCGGCCTGCGCCCTGCTGCCCACCGACGCGGACGAGGCCGGGATCGGCACGCTGGTGTGGCACGCGCGCCGCCCGTTCCACCCCGAGCGCCTCTACGCGGCCCTGGAGGACCTCACCGTCGCGGCCGCCCGCAGCCGGGGCCGCTTCTGGCTCGCCGACCGCCCGGACACGCTGCTGCACTGGGACGCGGCCGGCGGCGCCCTGTGCGTGGAGAGCGCCGGCCCCTGGCTCGCCTCGCTGCCCGACGCGGCCTGGGACCTGGTCCCGCCGGTCCGCCGCGCGGCCGCCGCGCTCGACTGGCACCCCGAGCACGGCGACTGCTGCCAGCACCTGGTCTTCACCTCGCCGGGCCTGGACCGCGACGGCCTCGAACTGCTGCTGTGCTCCTGCCTGTTGACGGACGCCGAGTACGCCTCCGGCCGCGCCGCCTGGCAGCGGCTGAAGACGACGCCCGCCTTCGACACGTTCCTGGGCGCGGCCTAGGACCCGGCCCGCCGGACAGGTCCTAGAACGGGAACCGGCTCCGGCCGTGCTGCACCGAGATCCACTTCTGCGTGGTGAAGGACTCCACGGTCGCGTCGCCGTTGAGGCGGCCGAGCCCGGACCGCTTCTCGCCGCCGAAGGCGACGAGCGGCTCGTCGTGCACGGTGCCGTCGTTGACGTGGATCATGCCCGTGTCGATCTGCTGGGCGAACGCCACGCCCCGCTCGATGTCGCCGGTGTGCACGGCCCCGCTCAGCCCGTACGGGGTGTCGTTGGCGATCCGCACCGCCTCCTCGTCGCCGTCGAACGGGATGAGGAGCGCCACCGGGCCGAAGATCTCCTGGCGCAGCACCGGTGAGTCGGCGGGCAGCCCGGTCAGTACCACCGGCTCCACCAGGTTCCCGTCCACGGTGCCGCGCAGCAGCGCCGTCGCGCCCTCCGCGAGCGCCTGCTCGACGACGCCCGAGACCGCTTCCGCCTGCGTGGAGTTGATGACCGGGCCGATGACCGTCTCCGGGTCGCGCGGGTCGCCCGACTTGAGCGTCGCCACCTTCGCGACGAACTTCTGCGTGAACTCCTTCTCGACCTTGCGGTCCACGAGGATCCGGTTCGCGGCCATGCAGACCTGGCCCTGGTGGACGAACCGGCTGAAGACCGCCGCGTCCACGGCGTAGTCGATGTCGGCGTCGTCGAGCACGGTCAGCGCGCTGTTGCCGCCGAGTTCGAGCACCGCGTGCTTGAACTGCGAGGCGCACACCGTCGCGACGTGCTGGCCGACCTTGTCGGAGCCGGTGAAGGAGATGACCTTCGGCACGGGGTGCGTCAGCAGCGCGTCGCCGATCTCCGCGATGTCGGTGATGACCACGTTCAGCAGGCCGGCCGGCAGCCCCGCGTCCTCGAAGATCTTCGCGACCAGCGAGCCGCCGACGATCGGCGTGTTCTGGTGCGGCTTCAGCACGACGCCGTTGCCCAGCGCCAGGGCCGGGGCGACGGACTTGAGGGACAGCAGGAACGGGAAGTTGAACGGCGAGATCACGCCCACCACACCCACCGGCACCCGGTACAGGCGGTTCTCCTTGCCGTCCACGGGGGAGGGGATGACCCGGCCCTGCGGACGCAGCGCCAGCTGGATCGACTCGCGCAGGAACTCCTTGGCGAGGTGCAGCTCGAAGCCCGCCTTGGTGCGCGTGCCGCCGAGCTCGTCGATGATCGCCTCGGCTATCGCGTCCTCGCGCTCCTCTATCAGCCGCAGCGCCCGCTCGAAGACGAGGCGCCGCGTGTACGCGTTCGTCCTCGCCCAGTCCTTCTGCGCCCGCTCGGCGGCCCGGTACGCCTCGTCGATCTCCTCGACCGAGGCGACGGTGATGGAGGCGAGCTTGTCACCGCTGTACGGATTGAAGTCGATGATGTCCCACGACCCGCGCCCGGGGCGCCACGACCCGTCGATGTACTGCCGGTCCAGTTCCGAGAAGTAGACCTGTGAGGACTGTGACGACTGTGACGTCATGGGGAAATCCCTTGCTGCAGCGCCGGACACCTGATGTGACGTCATGGTACGGGCGGTACCTGTCAGCTGCCGTAAGGGATCGTTCAACTGCCTTTGTATTTAAGCGAATTCGCTCAGAATGCGACGCAGCAGCGTCCGGCTCTCCTCCGGGGAGGGGCATTCGTCCTGAAGCTGGGCCATCGCCTTCTCGTACTGGGCGACGTCCTCGCGCTTGTCCAGGTACAGGGCGCTGGTGAGCTGTTCCAGGAACACGACGTCCGAGAGGTCGGACTCCGGGAAGGTGAGGATCGTGAACGTGCCGGACTCGCCGGAGTGCCAGCCGTGGCTGAACGGCATGATCTGCAGCGTCAGTTGGGGCAGCTCGGACACCGTGACGAGATGCTCCAGCTGTCCGCGCATCACCTCCGGGCCCCCGTGCACCCGGCGCAGCGCGGCCTCGTCCAGGACGATCCGGATGTCCGGCGCACGCTCCGCGACCAGCAGCTTCTGCCGCTCCAGGCGCAGCGCCACGCGGCGGTCGATGTCCTCCCGGGCCGCGCCCCGCATGCCGCGCGCGACGACCGCGTGGGCGTACGCCTCGGTCTGCAACAGGCCGTGCACGAACTGCGCTTCGTACCCGCGGATCAGCGACGCGGCGCCTTCGAGGCCGATGTACGTCTGGAACCAGCCGGGCAGCACGTCGGAGTAACTGTGCCACCAGCCGGCGACGTTGGCCTCTTTCACGAGGGACAGCAGCGCCCCGCGCTCGGCCTCGTCGGTCACCCCGTACAGGGTCAGCAGGTCCTCGACGTCTCTCGCCTTGAAGCTCACCCGTCCCAACTCCAAGCGGCTGATCTTCGATTCGGAGGCGCGGATCGAGTAGCCGGCGGCCTCTCTCGTGATGCCGCGCGATTCCCTCAGGCGCCTCAGTTGTGAGCCCAGCAGAATGCGCCGCACCACCGAGCCGCTCGACTCCCCAGCGGTCACGTCTCTTCCTCCCCATCCGTTCAGGGGCCGAAGTCTGCCACTAAAACGCTCCGGCCCGTACTCGTTCGGTTACAGAAACGGAAAGATCACGAAAGACCTCCGCAAGAAGTCGTAGGAAGAAATGAGCAAGAAGCGGTGCGGGAACGTCCAAGTCGGGCGCGTGCACGTGCATCTGCCCTTGCATCCGGTGTACGCATTCGGAACGATGGTCGTCACCACCGCTCGCTACGTACTGCGAATCTGGGGAGTGCCTCGCATGGGGACGAACGGATCGACCATGCTCGAGCCATTACGGCAGGGCCTTCCCCCTCTCGACCCCTCGGCCGTCTCCAGCGCCGCCTCGTGCGCCCTGCCCGCCCGGTACGAAGCGGTGCGCAGCGCACGGGACTTCACGCGCAGGACACTCGCCGACTGGGACGTCCCCGAGCGCTTCGACGACATCTGTCTGGTGGTCTCGGAACTGGTCACGAACGCGCTGCGGCACGCACTGCCCGCGGGCACCCCGCACGACCAGGACCCGCCCGTGCGGCTGCACTTGATGCGCTGGGCGTCGCGGGTGGTGTGCGCGGTGCGCGACCCGAGCGACGAGAGTCCGGTGGCCCGGGAGACGGAGGACGACTTCGCGGCGGAGTCCGGGCGCGGCCTGTTCCTCGTCGACTCGTTCAGTGACAGCTGGGGCTGGCATCCGCTGGCCGGCGCGCTGGGCGGGAAGGTGGTCTGGGCCCTGTTCAGACTCTGAATACAGGCCCGTCCCGCCGTACGGACGGGTAGGCGGCGGCAGGTCCGGAATCTACGCGCGTCGGAGTCCTGTCGTCACGCGCCGGCTATCAGATGGTCGAACTCGCCGTCCTTCACGCCGAGCAGCATGGCCTCTATCTCGGCGGGCGTGTAGACGAGCGCGGGCCCGTCCGGGAAATTCGAGTTGCGCACGGCCACCGCGCCGCCGGGCAGTTTGGCGAACTCCACGCAGGATCCTTGCGAGTTGCTGTGCCTGCTCTTCTGCCAGACCACTCCGTGCAGGTCCGCGGCCGCCATGCCGTTGTACACGTGATGCACGGTTCGCTCCCCGGTGGTGCTGTAGCTGTGAACTGACCCGGTGACAGGTGAGAAAGCGGAGATCAACTGCCGCAACTGTCCAGGAGCATAGCTTCGTTCATCTGGCCATGCATGGGCAGATGCACGTGCACGCGGGGTGTTCCCCTGGTTACAGCCCCGCTGTCATCTGCCCCGACGGTCGCATGCCATGCAAACGCCGCGTCCGCCCGTGGCCTTCCCGGCCATCGCCGGTAGGACGCCCCGCATCGAACATCGAGGAATTTTCCTCCGCGGACGAGATCCGAAGCGGTCAGCATCTGGCCTATATCCCCCGTACCTTCATCTGTGTCGGAACGCGACGTACCGGCACATTACGGAGACGAGAGGTGGCCGCCATGGTCATGCACGTGAACCCCGAGGCCCGCGGCGACGAGCGCGGGGCGCTGCTCGCCTTCATCGCCGAGCAGCGCGGCGGCATTCGCCGGGCCCTGCTCGGCCTGAGCGAGGAGCAGGCCACGTCCCGGCCGAGCTCCAGCGAGCTGTCCCTCGCGGGGCTGCTCAAGCACGTGGCCGAGGTCGAGCAGGGCTGGATCGCCCGGGCCCAGCAGATCGCGCCGGACACCGAGCGTGACGCCACGACCTGGGGCGACAGCTTCCGCCTCGTCGGTGACGAGTCGGTGAAGGAGGTCCTGGACTACTACGAGGACGTGGCCCGCCGCACCGAGGAGTTCTTCCACGCGGCGCCGAGCCTGGACGACACGTTCCCGCTGCCGGACCAGCCCTGGTTCCACGGCTGTCCCGCGGTCTCGCTGCGCTGGCTCGGGCTGCACCTGATCCGCGAGACGGCCCGGCACGCGGGTCACGCCGACATCATCCGCGAGTCCCTGGACGGCAAGACGGCCTTCGAGCTGGTGGCGCTGGCGCAGAACTGAGGTCCTACGCTGGGCGCATGTCAGCGATCCGCCTCCTGGTCCTCGGGGCCGTACGCCAGCACGGCCGCGCACACGGCTACCAAGTGCGCAACGACCTGGAGTACTGGGGCGCCCACGAGTGGTCGAACGCCAAGCCCGGTTCGATCTACCACGCCCTCAAGCAGATGGCGAAGCAGGGACTGCTGGTCGCGCACGAGATCGCCCCGTCGACGGCCGGCGGCCCGCCGCGCACCGAGTACGAGATCACGGAGCAGGGCACCGAGGAGTACCTCGCCCTGCTCCGTGAGTCCCTGACCGCGTACGACCAGCGCCCCGACATCCTCACCGCGGCGCTCGGCTTCATGGTGGACCTGCCGCGCGGGGAGGCCGTCGCCCTGCTCGAGGAGCGGGTGCGCCGGATCGAGGAGTGGCGCGGCTCCGTCACCGGCTACTACACACCCGAGGGCGGCCCCGGACAGCTCGGCCACATCGGCGAGATCATGAACTACTGGGTGTACTCGGCCGACACCGGCGCCGCGTGGACCCGGGGCCTGATCGGCCGCATCGAGGGCGGCGCCTACACCTTCGCGGGCGAGGGCGAGCCGTTCGTGGGGGTGCTCGCGGAGGGACAGGAGAACCCGTACGCGACGGGGGAGCGGCTGCCGGAGGACGACCGCTAATCAAGTTTGACGAATCGCATCGGCGGCGTTACTTTTGCTTCCTAGTCAAGTTTGACTAGGAAGTGTCAGGGGTGCCGGGAGCGAAGGAGTCGGATGACGGACGCGATCGTGACCGAGGGTGTACGCAAGCGGTACGGCGACAAGGCGGCGCTCGACGGTCTCGACCTGACGGTCGGCCGGGGCACCGTGCACGGCGTGCTCGGGCCGAACGGCGCGGGCAAGACCACCGCCGTGCGGATCATGACGACCCTGCTGCGCTGGGACGAGGGCCGCGTCGAGGTCGCGGGCCACGACGTGCGGCGCAGCCCCGACGCGGTGCGCCGCCGGATCGGCCTGCTCGGCCAGCACGCGGCGCTGGACGAGGAGCTGAGCGGGCGGCAGAACCTGGAGATGTTCGGCCGCCTCCACCATCTGGGCGCGCGGCGGGCCGGGGCCAGGGCCGACGAGCTGCTGGCCCGCTTCGGCCTCGAGGACACCGGCCGCAAGGCGGTCACGGCGTACAGCGGGGGCATGCGGCGCCGCCTCGACCTCGCGGCGTCGCTGATCACCGAGCCCGAGGTCCTCTTCCTCGACGAGCCCACGACGGGCCTCGACCCGCGCGGCCGCGCCGAGGTCTGGGACGCGGTGCGCTCGCTGGTCGGCGGCGGTACGACGGTGCTGCTCACCACGCAGTACCTGGAGGAGGCGGACCAGCTCGCCGACCGGATCTCGGTGGTCGACCGGGGGCGGGTCGTCGCGGCCGGCACCCCGGACGACCTGAAGGCGCGGCTCGGCGGCGACCGGATCGACGTCGTGGTCCGGGACGCCGGTCACCTGCCGCTCGTGGCGGGCCTGCTGCCGCCCGGAGCGACGGCCGACGCGGACCGGCGCCTGGTCAGTGCCCCGGTGACCGACCGGATGGCCGCGCTCGCCGACGTCGTACAGGCCCTGCGGGCGGCGGGGATCGACGTGGAGGACGTGGCGCTGCGGCGCCCCACGCTGGACGAGGTGTTCCTGCACCTCACGGACCGGACGACGGCGGGGGTGGCTGCATGAGCACGTCGTGGGGCTGGGCGGCCGGCGACTCCTGGACGATGACCCGGCGCGAACTCGCGCACTGGGCACGGCAGCCGGTGCGGATCGTCGTCGGCCTCGTCTTCCCCGTGATGCTGCTGGTGATGTTCGGCTACCTCATCGGCGGCGGCAAGGGCGTCGAGGGCGATTACGTGGACTTCCTGGTCCCCGGGATGCTCGCGCTGACCATGGCGTTCGGCCTGGAGTCGACGATGCTGGCCGTCACCCAGGACCTCAACAAGGGCGTGATCGACCGGTTCCGGTCCATGCCGATGGTCGACGGGGCGGTCCTGGTGGGCCGTTCGGTCGCCGACATGCTCCAGTCGGCGGCGGCCCTCGCGGTCATGGCGGGGGTCGGGTACGCGCTGGGCTGGCGGGCGCACGGGTCCCTCGGCGCGCTCGCCGGCGCCTTCGGACTGCTGTTGCTGCTGCGGTTCGCGATGCTGTGGATCGGTATCTGGCTGGCGATGGTGGCCGGCAAGCCGGAACTGGTGCAGGCCGTGCAGATCCTGGTGTGGCCGGTCGGGTTCCTCTCCAACGCGTTCACGGTGCCGGCGACCATGCCGGACTGGCTCGGCGCAGTGGTGGAGTGGAACCCGATGTCGGCGACGGCGTCCTCGGTCCGCCATCTCTTCGGCAACCCCGGCGGCGCGGACGAGGTGTGGCTCGCGGTGGTGTGGCCGGTCGGACTCCTCGCGGTGTTCTTCCCGCTGGCGGTACGGAGGTTCGCGGCACTCAGCAGGTAGACGCGTCCCGTCCGCCGGGTCCGGCTTCGTCGGCGGGTGCGGGTCGCGTTGTGCCCGGTCGCGCGACCAGGCCCCGCTCACCCGCACCCGGCAATGAGCCAGCAGCCCTACGGCGAGCTGCGCCTAGGGACTGTCCGGCGGATCGTGTCGCGGGCGCGGGGTCTGGCACGCCGACCTGCGGCACAGAAGAGCACGGGCCCCCGGACGCGACCTGACCCGCCGGACAGGCCCTAGTGATGGAACCCGGTGGCCGCCTCCCGGTCGCTCGTGAAGGGGTGCGGCTGGCTGCGCAGTTCCGGCAGCAGGCGGTTCAGGTCCTCGATCAGGAGCTGTGCCAGATCCGCCGAGAACCCGTTGCGGCACACCACCCGGAGCACCGCAAGATCCTCCCGGTGCGCCGGGAACGTGTACGCCGGGACGAGCCAGCCCCGCTCCCGCAGCCGCCGCGACACGTCGAACACGTCGTACGTCGTCACCTCCGGCGCCGTCGTGAACGCGAAGACCGGCAGATCGTCGCCCCGCGTGATGAGCTGGAAGTCGCCCAGCGCCTCGATGCGTTCGGCCAGGCCCCGGGCCACGTCGCGGGTCGCCTGCTGGACCGCGCGGTAGCCCTCGCGGCCCAGGCGCAGGAACGAGTAGTACTGCGCGACCACTTGGGCGCCGGGCCGCGAGAAGTTCAGCGCGAAGGTCGGCATGTCGCCGCCCAGGTAGTTGACCCGGAAGACGAGCTCCTCGGGCAGCGCCTCCGTGTCGCGCCACAGCGCCCAGCCGACCCCCGGGTACACCAGCCCGTACTTGTGCCCCGAGGTGTTGATGGACGCGACCCGCGGGAGCCGGAAGTCCCACACCAGGTCCGGGTCGAGGAACGGCGCCACCATCGCGCCCGACGCCCCGTCCACGTGCACGGGGATGTCGAGCCCCGTGCGCTCCTGGAGGGCGTCGAGCGCCGCGCACAGCTCGGCGATCGGCTCGTACGACCCGTCGAAGGTGGAGCCGAGGATCCCGACGACGCCGATCGTGTTCTCGTCGCACAGCTCGGCGGCGGCCGCCGGGTCGAGGTGGAAGCGGTCGCCCTCCATCGGCACCTGCCGCGCCTCCACCTCCCAGAAGTTGCAGAACTTCTCCCAGCAGACCTGCACGTTCACGCCCATGACGAGATTGGGCCGGGCCTCGCGCGAGGGGTAGCGGTCCGCGTTCTTCTGCGCCCAGCGCCGCTTGAGCGCCATCCCGGCGAGCATGCACGCCTCGCTGGACCCGGTCGTCGAACAGCCCACGGCGGCCGACGGGTCCGGTGCGTTCCACAGGTCGGCGAGCATCGCCACGCAGCGCCGCTCCAGCTCGGCGGTCCGCGGGTACTCGTCCTTGTCGATCATGTTCTTGTCCCGGCACTCACCCATGAGGACACCGGCCTGCGGCTCCATCCACGTGGTGACGAAGGTGGCCAGGTTCAGGCGCGCGTTGCCGTCCAGCATCAGCTCGTCGTGCACGAGCTGGTACGCCGTCATCGGCGCGAGCGGCTTGTCCGGCAGCCGGTGCTTGGGCGGCGCGTCCGCCATGCCGGCCGTCGGATCGGCCTCGGCGTAGAAGGGGTTGACGGCGAGGGTGTGCTCGCCGGGTTTCTCCGAAGGACTCTGATGCAGCGGCGACATGTCCGTGACTCCTTTGTCCGCTCCGAGAGTTCGTGAGGGCTCAGCGCAACGAGGCGCCGTCTTCCGACAGTTGCATCTGCGGCCGTCCGGTCACCAGGAGCCAAGCGGGCAATGACGCGATGCACATGAGGGCGATGATCGCGGGCGAGGCGACGAGCACGGCGGCCGTGAAGAGGCTGACCCAGCCCGACCGGGTGACGGCGAGCAGGACGCCCAGGACCCCCGCCGCGACGCCCACCGAGGCGTTCACGCCCGGCACCAGCGCGTGCGCGCACAGGCCGAACGCGGCGCCGACGAACACCGCCGGGAAGATCCGCCCGCCGCGGAACCCGCACGACGCCGCGATCAGCAGCGCCGCCAGCTTCACCACGGTCAGCACGGCGAACTCGCCCGCCGACCGGCCGTCCGGGTCCGCGGCGATCTCCTTGACCTCCTCCAGGCCCTTGAACAGCGTCAGATGGCCGCCCAGGGCGCCGAGCAGGCCGAGCACCAGCCCGCCGAGCGGCAGGATCAGCATCGGGTGGCCCAGGCGGCGGAAAGCGCCGTGCACGTACGGGAAGGCGTACACGGCGGCCATGGTGAGCGCGGCCGCCGCGCACGCGACCACGATCGCGGACAGCAGATCCGCCCAGCCCGGGTGATCGAACGGCGCGAGCCCCAGATCGAAGGAGGGGGAGGCGACCAGCGTGGTGGTCAGCGCGCCCGCCGAGGCGGCCAGCAGCGGCCCGAAGAGGTTGTCCCACAGCGAGCCCTTCAGCGGCATCGGCCGCCCCGCCAGCGCCTCGGAGACGAGCAGCGCGGCGGCGACGGGCGTGCCGAACAGGGCGCCGATGGTCGCGGCCGAGGCCAGGTTCGGCCACAGCGCGCCGGGCGACCTCGGCAGGAGCTTGCGGCCCAGCCAGAACGTCAGGCCCACGTTCACGGCGATGATCGGGTTCTCCGGACCGAGGCTCGGCCCGCCGGCCAGCATCAGGGCGGCGGCCAGCGCCAGCCCCGGCAGGACGTACGGCGGCAGCGGCTCCTCGCCGCCGAGCCCCATCGTCGCCGGGTCGGGGCCCGCGTGCCCCGGCACCTGCCAGATCACCAGGCCCACCAGGACGCCCGTCAGGGTGAGCATGACGATGATCCACAGGGACGAGTAGCGGCCGATCCCGAGCGCGTCGGGCAGATTCCCCCACAGCACGTCCTGCAGCCGCTCGGCGATCCAGCTGAGGGCGAGGAACAGCAGACTGCACGCGACCCCCACGACGAGCGCGGGCACGACCAGGGGCAGCAGGGCGCGAGCGGAAACAGCGGGGGGAGCTGCGGGGGCGGGCGGCGACGCCGCGGCGGCTTCATTGCTCACGTCGTCACCCTAAGCGGACATGCGCGGCATAACACCCGGAAGGGTCCTCGCCGTCCCGGCTTGCACCTCACGTGACGTGAGGGCCCAAGCTGATGCCCGTACGGCACGGAACGCACGCATCAGGAGGCGCGGCGGATGAGCTACGCGGTGGGCCAGGTGGCCGGATTCGCCGGCGTCACGGTGCGCACCCTGCACCACTACGACGAGATCGGGCTGCTCGTCCCGAGCGAGCGCAGCCACGCGGGCCACCGCCGCTACAACGAGGCCGACCTGGACCGGCTCCAGCAGATCCTCTTCTACCGGGAGCTCGGCTTCCCGCTGGACGAGGTCCAGACCCTGCTCGACGACCCGGCGACCGACCCGCGCGCCCACCTGCGGCGCCAGCACGACGTCCTGATCGCCCGCATCGAGAAGCTGCAGAAGATGGCCGACGCCGTCGAACACGCCATGGAGGCACAGAAGATGGGAATCCAGCTCACCCCCGAGGAGCGGTTCGAGGTCTTCGGGGACAAGGACCCCGAGCAGTACGCCGAGGAGGCCGAGCGGCGCTGGGGCGGCACCGCGTCGTACGCCGAGTCCCAGCGGCGGGCCGCGCGCTACACGAAGGCCGACTGGAAGCGCCTGCAGGCCGAGGTCGACGACTGGAGCGCGCGCTACGCCGCCCTCGTCGCGGCCGGCGAGCCCGCGACCGGCGAGCGGGCCATGGACCTCGCGGAGGAACACCGCCTGCACATCGACCGCTGGTTCTACGACCTCGCCTACGAGATGCACGTCTGTCTCGGCGACATGTATGTGGCCGACGAGCGCTTCAAGGCGTTCTACGACTCCCTGGGCGAGGGCGTCGCCGAACACCTGCGGGACGCGATCCACGCGAACGCGGCCCGCCACCAGGAGACGTGACTCACACCATCGGCTCCTGGGCGATGACGACGGCCGTCCCGTACGCGCACACCTCCGCGGCCCCGTCCAGCGCCTCGGTCACGTCGAAGCGGAACATGAGCACGGCGTTGGCGCCCCGCGCCCGCGCCTGCTCGACCAGCCGCTCCATGGCCTGATTGCGCGTCTCGACGAGCGTCTTGGTCAGGCCCTTCAGCTCGCCGCCGATCATCGACTTCAGACCGGCGCCGATCTGACTGCCGAGGTGACGCGAGCGCACGGTGAGGCCGAAGACCTCGCCGATGACCTGCTGGACCCGGTACCCGGGGACGTCGTTCGTGGTGACGACGAGCACATCCGCCTGCGGATTCTGGCCGCCGCCGAAGTCTTCGATACCCATACCGACAGGTTTGCCACAGATACGGCACAGTGCATCCTGAGAGGGCCACTGGAACCTGGCACGGACAACCGGCGTTGATAACTTTGCACCGCCATTGCTTTGCCACGCCTCTGTTTCTCAAGCCCCTCAGGAGCCCGGACCCGTGATGACGCTTGCTCTCGGACCAAGCTGGCTGGACCCGGACTACCTGCTGAACACGTTCGGCATCTGGGGCCTGCTCCTGATCGTCTTCGCCGAGTCCGGCCTGCTGATCGGCTTCTTCCTGCCGGGCGACTCCCTGCTCTTCACCTGCGGCCTGCTGATCACCTCGAAGCAGCTGGACTTCCCGCTGTGGGGCGCGATCGGCCTGATCTGCCTCGCCGCGATCCTCGGTGACCAGGCGGGCTACATGTTCGGCAAGAAGGTCGGTCCTTCGCTGTTCCGGCGCCCGGACTCCAAGCTGTTCAAGCAGGAGAACGTGCAGAAGGCGCACGAGTTCTTCGAGAAGCACGGCCCGAAGTCCCTGATCCTGGCCCGCTTCGTGCCGATCGTCCGCACGTTCACGCCGATCATCGCGGGCGTCTCCGGCATGAAGTACCGCTCGTTCATCACGTTCAACGTGATCGGCGGCGTCCTGTGGGGCGCGGGCGTGACGCTGCTCGGCTCCTGGCTGGGCAACATCGAGTTCGTCCACAAGAACATCGAGATGATCCTGATCCTGATCGTCCTGATCTCGGTGGTGCCGATCGTGATCGAGTTCCTGCGGGCCCGGAGCAAGTCCAAGAAGGCCGAGGCGGCGGAGCCGGGGGCGGTGCCGTCCGGCCAGGCGCCGGCGCAGCGCGGGCGGCACGCCAAGCGGTAGCGCTCCGCTCGGTGCGGGGTCGGTCGGTTCGGGTCGGTTCGGGTCGGTTCGGGTCGGTTCGTGTGCGTCGCCCGGTGCGGGGTGCGTCGTGGCTGGTCACGCAGTTCCCCGCGCCCCTCAGGGGTGCGGGGAACTGCGCGAGAAGACCCACCGGACCCTCACTCGGCGACGCGACAGCTACCCGGCAGACGAGAACTCCGGACCTAGAAGCCTCGCGTCCGCTTGGCCGCTCGGCGGTTCGAGGCCCCGGGGGAGCGGATGAACAGGCGGGCCATCTCGCCCCCCAGGTTCACCCCGATCGCGATGGCCATGGCGAGCGCCGCCGCCGTCGACAGCGACACCAGCCCCCGGACCACGTCGTTCTGGGCGATCGCCAGCAGCCCGAAGTACGTCGCGGAACCCGGTAGCAGCGGCCCGATCGCGGCCGTGACGTACGGCAGCGCCGAGGCGAACCGGTACCGCGAGAACAGCTGCCCGAACAGGCCGACGAGCCCGGCCGCCGCCGCGGTCGACGCCACCGGTGAGATCCCGCCCGTGTAGTGCATCGCCCCGTAGACGACCCAGGCGACACCGCCGTTCAGCGTCACGGCGAGGACCGTCGACCGCTCCTGCTGCAACAGCACGGCGAACGCCAGGGACAGCCCCATCGACGCGGCGATCTGCCACAGCCGCACGGGCTGCTCGATGACCTGCAGCCCGCCCTCGGGATTGAGGCTCGCGTGCAGCTGGACGCCCACGTACAGCATGATCAGCACGCCGATGACGATGCCCACGAAGAAGTACATGACTTCCAGCAGGCGGGCCGCCGCCGTGATGTAGAAACCGGTCAGACCGTCCTGCACTCCGGCCACGAGGGCCCGCCCCGGCAGCAGCGCGAACAGTCCACCGGTGATCACCGCGGACGCCCGCACGTCCACGTAGTCGTGCGCCAGGGTCAGCAGGATGCCGATCGCGGCGGGCGGCATCGCGGCCACCGTGAACTGGTAGAACTCCGGGAACCCGCGCCCCGCGCACAGCCACGCGAACCGGTCACCCAGCATCGCGCCGATCGCCGCCGCGATGAACACGATGACGTCACCGCCGACCAGGATCGAGGCGGACCCGGCGAGCAGCCCGCTCGC
The DNA here is from genome assembly GCF_050410835.1 of Streptomyces sp. cg35. Taxonomy (NCBI): domain Bacteria; kingdom Bacillati; phylum Actinomycetota; class Actinomycetes; order Kitasatosporales; family Streptomycetaceae; genus Streptomyces; species Streptomyces sp. cg35. The sequence continues at coordinate 4,085,236 of NZ_CP191268.1, read as the reverse complement.
CGCGGTGAGGGCCCAGCCGGGGTAGGGGTGCCGGTTGCGTCGGATCTCCGCGAGCCGCCGGTACGCCTCCTCGAGGGTGACCTCGCCCTCCTCGTCGCTGATGTCGTCCACCAGGGCGAACACGGCGGCGAGCCGCGTGTAGTCCGTCCCGCGCCGCCGCACCGTGCGCGAGGCCGTCACCGGGTCGTCCACGAGGGACGGCTGGAAGGTGATCGAGAGCAGCGTGAACGTCACCGTCGGCTCGCACCGGTCGAGCCCGAAGGACCGGCACACGGCGAACATCGCCGCCTCCACGTCCTCGGCGCCCTCACCGCCGGCCAGCAGCAGCTCCCCGATACGCAGCGTCAGGTCGAGCACGCGCGGCACGGCGGGCCCGGCGTCGTCCTGCTTCTGCGGGAGTTCGGGCGCGGGCCGCTCGGCGACCGGCATCCGCAGCATCGTGCGCATCCGGTCCTGCCACGGCGCCTCCTTGGTCAGTCTGACCATGGGGATACCGTGCGCGGGCGTGAACGCGGCCGGCGACTGCCGGGAGCTGTAGGTCTTCGGCGGCGTGAACGCGGAGCCCTCCGCGTCGGCCGCCTCGGACGCCTGCACGCTCAGCCCTTCGGGGAGCGCGAACTCCGACGTGGTCGACGACTCCTCGTCCACCACCGGAGGCGGCGACACCACCCCGATGGGCTGCGTGAACGCACTGCGGGCCTCGTCGGACTGCGGCTTGCGGTCCTCCGGGGCCTCCGACTCCCGCTCCGTCACGTCTGTGGCACCTCTGTGCTTCCTCGCCCTTCGCTCGACCGGGTGGGCGTCCGCCTCGTATGCGTCTGCCTCCCGTACGCCTCAGTATGCGCACGAATACGCGAACGGGCCGCACGACCCCGGCAGGGAGCGTGCGGCCCGTTCATGAACGCTCGGGGTCAGTGACCGCCCTGGTCCTGAGCGCGCTTGTAGGAACGCTCGATCTCGGCCTCGGCCTCGGTGCGGCCCACCCAGTCGGCGCCCTCGACGGACTTGCCGGGCTCCAGGTCCTTGTAGACCTCGAAGAAGTGCTGGATCTCCAGGCGGTCGAACTCGGAGACGTGGTGGATGTCGCGCAGGTGCTCCATCCGCGGGTCCGTCGCCGGGACGCACAGCAGCTTGTCGTCGCCGCCGGCCTCGTCCGTCATACGGAACATGCCGATGGCGCGGCACTTGATGAGGCAGCCCGGGAAGGTCGGCTCGTCCAGGATGACCAGCGCGTCCAGCGGGTCGCCGTCCTCGCCGAGAGTGTTCTCGACGAAGCCGTAGTCCGTCGGGTAGGCGGTCGACGTGAACAGACGACGGTCGAGACGGATGCGCCCGGTCTCGTGGTCGACCTCGTACTTGTTCCGCGATCCCTTCGGAATCTCGATCGTGACGTCGAACTCCACCGGTGGCTCCTCCATGATCAACACATACGACTGGTGATTAAGTGTCCCTCACGCAGGTGTGTGATCGCGAAAGGGGCTGGTCCGCGGTGCCGGAGCTGAAGGCTTCGCAGCTCTTGACGAGCGCGGCGAAGACCGCTGCCACGTCGGCTGCGAAGGCCAAGACCAAGCACGTCACGGTAGGTGCGACGGCGGTGGGTCTCGTCCTCGCGGCTGTCGTGGTGGCCACGGCCGGTCCCTGGGACGCTTCGGGTCAGCGTAAGGCCGAGGCGGACCGGGCGGCTTCCCAGGAGGCCGGGGGTGGCGCAGATCACGGGCGTACGCCCGCCGGGGCGCCGTCCGCGGCGCCCAGCGCCCCCGCCGTCCTCGCGGCCCCCGGGGCGTCCGTCCCGGGCCCGACGAAGCACGCCCTCGCCGACGTCCTGGACCCGCTCCTGAAGGACCCGGCGCTGGGCCCCCGCCGCACGGCCGCGGTCGTCGACGCCGTCACCGGAAAGAGGCTGTACGGAAAGTCCGCGGGTGACGCGCTCATCCCGGCGTCCACCATCAAGCTGGCCACGGCGGTCGCGGCCCTCACGGCGGCGGGCCCCGAGCACCGCATCGCCACCCGCACGGCCCTGGAGAAGGACGCGAAGGAACTCGTCCTCATCGGCGGCGGCGACCCGACCCTGACGGCCCGCGAGAAGAACCCCTACGGCGCCGCCAGCCTGCGCACCCTCGCCGACGAGACGGCGGCCGCCCTCAAGAAGAGCGACACCACCGAGGTCACGCTCTCCTACGACGCCTCGCTGTACTCCGGGCCGTCCACCCACCCCATCGGCCCCAACGAGAACCTCGCCCAGGTCACCGCCCTGATGGCCGACGAGGGCCGCACCGACGACTCCACCAGCGGACCGGCGCCGCGCGCCGCGGACCCGGCGGCGTCGGCGGCGCAGAAGTTCGCGGACCTGCTGCGCGAGCGCGGCATCCGGACCAAGGGCGGCGAGCCCGGCCCGAGCAAGGCCTCCGGACAGGCCGAGGACGTCGCGAAGGTCGAGTCCCCGCCGCTGTCCGCCCTCGTCGAGCGGATGCTGACGCACAGTGACAACGACATCGCCGAGGCGCTCGCCCGGCAGACCGCCGTCGCCGCCGACGAGAGCCATGACTTCGACGGCGCCGGCCGGGCCGTCAAGAAGGAACTGCACAAGCTCGGACTCCCGCTCTCCGGCGCCCACTTCTCCGACGGCAGCGGCCTCGACCGCACCGACAAGGTCTCCGCGGACCTGCTCACCGGACTGCTCGCCAAGGCCGCCGAGCCCGACAGCACCGCACTGCGCTCCGTCCTCACCGGCCTGCCCGTCGCCGGCTTCACCGGCACCCTCAGCAACCGCTACGGCGACCCGGCCGACGCCTCGGGCACCGGCCTCGTCCGCGCCAAGACCGGCACCCTCACCGGTGTGAACACCCTCGCGGGCACGGTCGTCGACGCCGACGGGCGGCTCCTCGTCTTCGCGTTCATGACGCAGGGCGCGCCCGGCCCCCAGTCGGCCCAGGCCGGCCTGGACCGCCTCGCCTCGTCCGTCGCCAACTGCGGCTGCCGCTGAGCCCCACCGTCCCCCAGGGGACAGCCGGGGCCGAAGTGGGGGTCCGGTCCGGGTCCAACCCCCTCCGCGCAGGGAGGGGGTCACGTACCGTTGACGCATGACGAGCATCGGTGGTGTGGAGATGGTCGACTGGAACCTCGCGGTGGCGACCGCGACCCGACTCGTACGACCCGGCCCAGAGGTCAGCCGCGACGAGGCACGCGCCGTCGTCTCGGAGCTGCGCCGGCACGCCAAGGCCTCCGAGGAGCACGTGCGCGCCTACACGCGCATGGCCACGGAGGACGTGCACGACACCCCGATCCTCGTCGTGGACCGGCCCGGCTGGGTGAAGGCCAACGTCGCGGGCTTCCGGGAGATCCTCAAGCCCCTGCTCGACAAGATGCAGGAGCGCCGGTCGGGACCCGGCGGCGCCGTGCTCGGCGCGGTCGGCGGCAAGGTCACGGGCGTCGAGCTCGGCATGCTGCTCTCGTTCCTGTCCTCCCGGGTCCTCGGCCAGTACGAGACCTTCGCCCCCGCCACTCGCGACCTCCCGGCCGCCCCCGACGGCGGCGGCCGCCTCCTCCTCGTCGCGCCGAACATCGTGCACGTGGAGCGCGAACTCGACGTGGACCCGCACGACTTCAGGCTCTGGGTCTGCCTGCACGAGGAGACGCACCGCACCCAGTTCACCGCCGTGCCCTGGCTGCGGGACCACCTGGAGGGCGAAATCCAGTCGTTTCTCGGCGAGACCGAGGTCGACCCGACGACCTTCCTGGAGCGGATCAGAGAGGCCGCCCAGTCCCTCGCCGGCGGCCGTCCCGAGGGCGAGGAGGACGACGGCGGACGGTCCCTCGTGGAGCTCGTCCAGTCCCCGGCCCAGCGCGAGATCCTGGCCCGCCTCACCGCCGTCATGTCCCTGCTCGAAGGGCATGCGGACTACGTGATGGACGGCGTCGGCCCCGCGGTCGTACCGACGGTGGGGGAGATCCGCGAGAAGTTCCAGCAGCGCCGCCAGAAGGGCGCCTCCCGGCTCGACATGGCCCTGCGCAAGCTGCTCGGCCTCGACGCCAAGCTGCGCCAGTACCGCGACGGAGAGCGCTTCGTGCGCGCGGTCGTCGAGGAGGTCGGTATGGACGGCTTCAACCGGATCTGGACATCGCCCAACACGCTCCCGACCAAGGCGGAGATCGCCAAACCGGCGGACTGGGTCGCGAGGGTGCACAACAAGACAGGCGGCGCTCACGACGCCCCGTAAGCCACGCCCAAAATTGCTCAGGATCACCCATCCGAGGGACCGTAGGCCGTGGGCAGGCGTGCAATGCTCAGGGAATGGCTCGGCTCTGTCACCATCGACACACTCTGCGTGACCGAATTCACTGGATCACCGTTGAGCGACTGAGCCGTTTCAATTTCTGGCGCCCACCCCCCTAGACAACGGAATGAAGGGAACCGGACATGGGTCCCCATCCTGCGGTCGCGGCGATACGCCTGGCGGTCCGCCGCGTCCTCCACGACATCCTCAGCGCACATCCCCACGAGCCTCCCTCCGGTGAGCAGCCACTCGTGCTGGTCGCCTGCTCGGGCGGCGCCGACTCCATGGCGCTCGCCTCGGCCCTCGCCTTCGAAGCCCCCAAACTCGGCATCCGCGCCGGTGGCATCACCGTCGACCACGGTCTGCAGCCCGGCTCCGTGACCCGCGCCGAGGATGTCGTCCTGCGCCTGACCGCCCTCGGCATGACCCCCGTCGAGTCCGTCGCCGTCCAGGTCGGCCGCGACGGAGGCCCCGAGGCCGCCGCCCGCGACGCCCGCTACGCCGCCCTCGACGCCGCAGCGGAGCGCCACGGCGCCGCCGCCGTCCTGCTCGGCCACACCCGCGACGACCAAGCCGAAACCGTCCTGCTCGGCCTCGCCCGCGGCTCCGGCATCCGCTCCCTGTCCGGAATGGCCGCGGTCTCGGGGGCCGGCGGCCGTTACCGCCGCCCCTTCCTCCAGCTCGACCGGCAGACGGCCCGCAAGGCCTGCCTCGTGCAGCACCTGCCCGTCTGGGACGACCCGCACAACACCGATCCGGCCTATACGCGATCACGGCTGCGCCACGAGGGCCTGCCCGCCCTGGAGAAGGCGCTCGGCAAGGGCGTCGTCGAGGCCCTCGCCCGTACGGCCCAGTTGTCCCGCGACGACGCCGACGCGCTGGACACCTGGGCCAGGGAGGCCGCCGACTCCGTGCGGGACGCGGCCGGTCTCCTCGAATGCGCCAAGCTCTACGCGCTGCCGCCCGCCGTCCGCCGCCGCATCCTGCGCAAGGCGGCCATCGAGGCCGGCGCCCCCGCCGGAGCGCTCTTCGCCCGCCACATCGAAGAGGTCGACCGCCTGATCACCGGATGGCGCGGCCAGGGGGAGATCAATCTCCCGGGCAAAGTCGTCGCCCAGCGGCAGGGTGGCAGACTGGTCATCCGGCAAGGCTGAGTTCGCGGCTCACGTCGCGGCGGCCGGTGGGACGACCGAAAGTGATGCGGGTGGACGCGAAAGACATGGGCACCGACCTCAAGTCGGTGCTCATCACCAAGGAAGAGATCGACGCGAAGCTGGCCGAGCTGGCCGCGAAGGTCGACGCGGAGTACGCGGGCAAGGACCTGCTGATCGTCGGGGTGCTCAAGGGCGCCGTGATGGTCATGGCGGACCTGGCGCGTGCCCTGTCCACCCCCGTCACGATGGACTGGATGGCCGTGTCCTCGTACGGCGCGGGCACCCAGTCGTCCGGCGTCGTGCGGATCCTCAAGGACCTCGACACCGACATCAAGGGCAAGCACGTCCTGATCGTCGAGGACATCATCGACTCCGGTCTGACGCTGTCCTGGCTGCTGACCAACCTGGGTTCGCGCGAGCCCGCCTCCCTCGAGGTGTGCACGCTGCTGCGCAAGCCCGAGGCGGCCAAGGTCGACATCGACGTGAAGTGGGTCGGCTTCGACATCCCGAACGAGTTCGTGGTCGGGTACGGCCTGGACTACGCGGAGAAGTACCGCAACCTGCCGTTCGTCGGCACGCTCGCGCCGCACGTCTACGGCGGCTGAGTACGCGTCAGCCCCGCTCCGGCGGCCGGGAACCCTTGCGGGGTTCCCGCCGTTGGAGCATGCGAAGGCGCGTTTGTCGGTCGTCCCCTGCGGCGTCGGGTGACAATGCTGGGGTACCGTCCGAAGAACAGTTCTTCAAACAGCTTCAAACAGCCTTATCAAACTCACTATGGCAGGAGGGACGGGGCGGCACCGCTCCGTATGGATGGACGTGAAGCGATACTTCCGTGGGCCGGTCATGTGGATCGTGCTGGCCGTCCTTGCCGTGGTCGTGTTGATGCAGGTCGTCGGTTCGTCCGGCGGCTACAAGACGGTGGACACCGGCCAGGTCATTCAGGCCATTCACGACAACAAGGTGCAGTCGGCCAAGCTGACCACCGGCGATGAAAACACCATCAAGGTCGAGCTGAAGGACGGCCAGAAGGTCGAGGGCTCGGACAAGATCCAGGCCAGCTACATCGGCGACCAGGGCGTCGAGGTGGCCAAGGACCTGCAGGCCAGGTTCGAGGACAAGCAGATCACCGACGGGTACACCGTTTCCCCGTCGAAGCAGAACCCCTTCGTGGGCATCCTGCTGTCCCTGCTGCCCTTCGTCCTCATCGTGGTCGTCTTCCTGTTCCTGATGAATCAGATGCAGGGCGGCGGCTCCCGAGTGATGAACTTCGGGAAGTCCAAGGCCAAGCTCATCACCAAGGACACCCCGAAGACGACGTTCGCCGACGTGGCGGGCTCGGACGAGGCCGTCGAGGAACTCCACGAGATCAAGGAGTTCCTGCAGGAGCCGGCCAAGTTCCAGGCCGTCGGCGCCAAGATCCCCAAGGGCGTGCTGCTGTACGGCCCGCCCGGTACCGGTAAGACGCTGCTCGCGCGCGCCGTCGCCGGTGAGGCCGGGGTGCCGTTCTACTCGATCTCCGGTTCCGACTTCGTCGAGATGTTCGTCGGTGTCGGTGCCTCCCGTGTCCGTGACCTCTTCGAGCAGGCCAAGGCGAACGCTCCGGCGATCGTCTTCGTCGACGAGATCGACGCGGTCGGCCGTCACCGCGGCGCCGGCCTCGGCGGCGGTCACGACGAGCGCGAGCAGACGCTGAACCAGCTGCTCGTCGAGATGGACGGCTTCGACGTGAAGGGCGGCGTCATCCTGATCGCCGCCACGAACCGGCCCGACATCCTCGACCCGGCGCTGCTGCGTCCCGGCCGCTTCGACCGCCAGATCGCGGTCGACCGCCCGGACATGCAGGGCCGTCTGGAGATCCTCAAGGTTCACCAGAAGGGCAAGCCCGTCGCACCCGACGTCGACCTGTCGGCCGTCGCGCGCCGCACCCCGGGCTTCACGGGTGCCGATCTGTCGAACGTGCTGAACGAGGCCGCGCTGCTCACGGCCCGCTCGGACAAGAAGCTGATCGACAACGTGATGCTCGACGAGGCGATCGACCGTGTGGTCGCGGGCCCGCAGAAGCGGACCCGGATCATGTCGGACAAGGAGAAGAAGATCACCGCGTACCACGAGGGCGGTCACGCCCTGGTCGCGGCGGCTTCGCCGAACTCCGACCCGGTCCACAAGATCACGATCCTCTCCCGAGGCCGTGCTCTGGGCTACACGATGGTGCTGCCGGACGAGGACAAGTACTCGACCACGCGCAACGAGATGCTCGACCAGCTCGCCTACATGCTGGGCGGCCGCGCGGCCGAGGAGCTCGTCTTCCACGACCCGACGACCGGCGCCGCCAACGACATCGAGAAGGCCACCGGTACGGCCCGCGCGATGGTCACGCAGTACGGCATGACCGAGCGGCTCGGCGCGATCAAGTTCGGCGGTGACAACACCGAGCCCTTCCTGGGCCGCGAGATGGGTCACCAGCGCGACTACTCGGAAGAGGTCGCCGCGCTCGTCGACGAAGAGGTCAAGAAGCTCATCGAGACCGCGCACAACGAGGCCTGGGAGATCCTCGTCGAGAACCGCGACGTTCTCGACAACCTGGTCCTCGCGCTGCTCGAGAAGGAGACGCTGAACAAGGAGCAGATCGCCGAGATCTTCGCTCCGATCGTGAAGCGTCCGGCCCGCCCCGCGTGGACCGGCTCCTCCCGCCGCACCCCCTCGACCCGCCCGCCGGTGCTCTCCCCCAAGGAGCTGTCGCTGACGAACGGGGCGAACGGATCGGCGCCCGCCATCGAGACCACCACCCCGGTGGACACGGTGAAGGAAGAGCGTCCCGAGAGCTGACTCAGGGCCCGGAATGCATGCCGCGTCCCCCACGCTTTACGGTGTGGGGGACGCGGCTTTTTGCGCTGCCGCGCCGGTTCATACGAGAAGAGGCACCAGATGACCGACCCGGTGACGCTGGACGGCGAGGGCCCGATCGGCGAGTTCGACGAGAAGCGGGCCGAGAACGCTGTGCGCGAGTTGCTCATCGCGGTCGGTGAGGACCCGGACCGTGAGGGTCTGCTGGAGACCCCGGCGCGCGTCGCTCGCGCGTACAAGGAGATCTTCGCCGGTCTGTGGCAGAAGCCCGAGGACGTCCTGACGACGACGTTCGACCTGGGCCACGACGAGATGGTCCTGGTGAAGGACATCGAGGTCCAGTCGAGCTGTGAGCACCATCTGGTGCCGTTCGTGGGTGTCGCGCACGTCGGCTACATACCGTCGACCGACGGCAAGATCACGGGGCTGTCGAAGCTGGCCCGCCTCGTCGACGTCTACGCCCGCCGCCCGCAGGTCCAGGAGCGGCTGACGACGCAGATCGCGGACTCCCTGATGGAGATCCTGGAGCCGCGCGGCGTCATCGTCGTCGTGGAGTGCGAGCACATGTGCATGACGATGCGCGGGGTACGGAAGCCCGGCGCCAAGACCATCACGTCGGCGGTCCGCGGTCAGCTGCGGGATCCGGCCACTCGGGCCGAGGCGATGAGCCTGATCATCGGGCGCTGAGCGGAACCAGCCCCGCCGGCGCTTGAGGAGCGGGGGTCCGGGGCCGCAGCCCCGTCTCGCTCGCCGTCTCGGCGCCGCCGGGGCTGCTCACGCCGTCAGCCGCGCCCCTTCAGGGCGCGGCTCACGCAGTCGGCGCCGCGCTCTCCGTGTCGTCGTCCTCCGGCAGCCTGCACACCCGCTCCAGGAAGAGCGCGGCCGCTATCACCGCGATGCCGGCGAGGACCGAGAAGCCGGCGTAGATCGCCTGGTCGCGGCGGGACGGGATGTCGAGGGACTCCAGCAGGAACGCCCCGGCTCCGCCGTACATCCCCGCCACCAGCGCCGCGACCAGCGCGCTGGCCTGTCCGAAGACGAGCGCCCGGGCGGCCATCATCGGGTCGACGCCCTTCGCCTCCGGCCGGCGCTCGCGCTGGGCGCGCAGCCGGGAGCGGATGGACAGGGCCGTCGCGAGCAGTACGACGGCGATCACCGCCAGCACGATGGGTGCCGCGAGCGGGACCCGTGGCAGTGTGCCGAGCGAGTCCCACAGCCGGGCGCCGGCCCAGGACAGGACCCCGGCGACCACGAAGAGGCCGGCCAGAGTCCTGATGCGCAGTTGCTTCATCCCCGTTGGTCGCCCCTCACGTGTGTCCTCGGCCCTGCCCGCTAGACCTTAACGATTACTCGGGCAGCCGGAGTTCCAGGTCGGCGCGCGGCGCCACCCCGTCGCGGGTCACGACGCCGAGCAGCTGGGCGACGGCGCCGCGGCCGGGCAGCTGGGCCTCCGGCTCCACGTCGTGCCAGGGCGCCAGCACGAACGCCCGCTCGTGGGCCCGCGGGTGCGGCAGCGTCAGCGTCGGGTCGTCCGAGACCACATCGGCGTACGCGACGATGTCGACGTCGATGGTGCGCGGTCCCCAGCGCTCGTCGCGCACGCGGTGGAAGGCCTCCTCGACCGCGTGGGCGCGCTCCAGGAGCGAGACGGGCGGGAGCGTCGTCTTCAGGACCACGACCGCGTTGAAGTAGGACGGCTGCGAGCCCGGCTCGACGCCCCAGGGCTCCGTCTCGTACACGGGGGAGACGGCTTTGACGCGGACGCCGGGGGTGTCCTCCAGGGCGTCGACGGCGCCCTGGAGGGTCTCCAGGCGGTTGCCCAGGTTCGAGCCGAGGGAGAGCACGGCCCGCTTCGGGTTGGAGAGCGTGGTGTCGGCGGCATCCACCTGCTCCACCACGGAGGTTGGAACCGGCTGGACGGTCGGGTCGCTGTGAGTCATGTTCATACTCGGCTCCGGGTGATGGTGACGGTCACGTCGTCGAAGGGCACGGTGATCGGTGCGTCCGGCTTGTGGACGCAGACCTCGACCTCCTGGACCCCTTCGTGCTTCAGGCAGGTCTGGGCGATGCGCTCGGAGAGCGTCTCGATGAGGTCGACGGGCTCGCCCTCCACGACGGCCACGACCTCCTCCGCCACGATGCCGTAGTGCACGGTCTTCGCCAGGTCGTCGTCGGCCGCCGCCGCCCGGGTGTCCAGTCCGAGCACCAGGTCCACGATGAAGGTCTGGCCCTCCTCGCGCTCCTTCGGGAAGACGCCATGGTGCCCGCGGGCCTTGAGGCCGCGCAGCGCGACACGATCCACGCGAATCACTCCTGCAGTCGTCGGTAGAGGCCGGTCCTGTCGATGTGCGGTCGACACGACGGCCTTCGATCGAATCTACCTGCGAGCACTGACATCGCTCGCCCGCGGGGGCTATGGACAAAGGCGGCCCCCGGCTGGTAGCCGCCCATACCCCGGCGTGCGGGAAACCAACCTCGCGCCGGGATTTCGGGCCCCTCCGGGGGCGCTTACCCACTCAGCCGGGTGACCCGTCGTCCTCCGCGTTGTCGGCGGTGTCGGATTCGTCATCCGCGTCCGCGAGCACCGGCGAGGCGTGGTGCGACCACAGCTTCCAGCCGTCGCGGGTGCGCCGGAACAGATTCGTCGCGACGACGCGCTGGCCGACGAGCGGGCCGAGCTCGTCGCCCTCCTCGGGGGCGGGGCCGCCGCTGAGGATGTTCTCCGTGCAGGTCACCAGCGCGGTGTCGGCGACGACGCTGATGTGCACATCGGTGAGGAAGAACTGGATGTACTCGGTGTTCGCCATGATCAGCGCGTAGCTGCGCAGCACCTCGCCGCGTCCGGTGAGCACCGGCCAGCCGGGGTGGACGCAGCTGATGGAGGTGTCCTCGGCGTCGTCCGGGTCGGCGTCCTCGGCGTACGCGACGTCCTCGGGGGCCAGCCACAGGGACGTCAGCTCCTCGAAGTCGCCGCGCTCCATGGCCTCGTAGTAGGCGCGGTTGGCGTCGTCGACGGCCTGGGTGTCGGTCCCGGTCACAGGGCTCCCTCGACGGCGCGGGCCACCCGGACCGCGTCGGCGGTGGCCCGCACCTCGTGGACGCGGACCGCCCAGGCGCCGGTGTGCGCGGCGATCGCCGAGACGGCGGCGGTGGCGGCGTCGCGCTCGCGCGCGGGCGGCGGGGCGCCCTCCTCGCCGGCCAGTACGTGGCCGAGGAACCGCTTGCGGGAGGCCGCGACCAGGACCGGGTGACCCAGCGCGCGGAGCCGGTCGAGGTGGGCGAGGAGGGCGAGGTCGTGGTCGGCCTCCTTGGAGAAGCCGAGGCCCGGGTCGACGACGATGTGGTCGGGAGCGATGCCGCCCTCGATGATCGCCTCCACGCGCGCGTGCAGCTCGTTCACGACTTCGGAGACGACGTCCTTGTAGGTGCCCCGTACGGTGGCGCCCTCCAGGAAGCCGCGCCAGTGCATCACCACGAAGGGCGCGCCCGCCGCGGCCACGGTCGGGATCATCGCCGGGTCGGCGAGGCCGCCGCTGACGTCGTTGACCAGGGCCGCGCCCGCCGCGAGGGACTGTTCGGCGACGCAGGCGCGCATCGTGTCGACCGAGACCGTGACGCCTTCGGCGGCGAGTCCGCGGACGACGGGGATGACGCGCTTGAGCTCCTCGTCCTCGTCGACGCGGGTGGCGCCGGGGCGGGTGGACTCGCCGCCGACGTCCACGAGGTCGGCGCCCTGGGCGACCAGGTCCAGGCCGTGCTTGATCGCGGCGGTGGTGTCGAACCAGCGGCCCCCGTCCGAGAAGGAGTCGGGCGTCACATTGACGACTCCCATGACCGCGCAGCGGTCCCAGACGGGGAGGTGGGCTACGTGGCCGCGGTGGACCTGCGACGTGCTCATGTCTTCCAGCCTAGAGCCGGAAACGGGGTGCCTGCGCCGTGCGGGCGGCTTCCGGCTCGGGCGGTGGCCCCGCGTCACCGGCCGCGGGTTCGTCGTGGTCGCTCACGCGGTTCCCCGCGCCCCTGAGTGACGCCTTCGCTCAGGCGGCCCGTACCTCGCGCTCCTGATGGTCGTGGGCGCACGGCCGCGGCTCCGGGGTCCGGCGGCGCAGCGGCCGCGGCAGCCGCAGGTGCACGAAGCCCTCCGCCTGCATGGCCGCCCAGCCGATCCTCGGCAGGTCCTTCGGGGAGCGGTAGACGACGAAGCGGGGGTCCCAGCGGGGCCGGAACTTGGCGTTGAACTTGTAGAGCGACTCGATCTGGAACCAGCGGGAGAGGAAGACGAGCAGCCCCCGCCAGGCGCGCAGGACCGGGCCGGCACCGATCTTCTCGCCGCGGGCGAGCGCCGAGCGGAACATCGCGAAGTTGAGCGAGACGTGGGTGATGCCCAGTTTCGGGGCGGCCTGGAGGGCGGCCACGATGAGCAGCTCGTTCATCCCGGGGTCGGCCGTGCGGTCGCGGCGCATCAGGTCGAGGGAGACGCCGTCGGTGCCCCAGGGGACGAAGTGGAGGACCGCTTTGAGGTCTCCGTAGGGGCCGGATCCGTGCGCGTCGCTCTTGTGGGCCGTCGCGATCAGACAGGAGCCGTCCGTCTCGTCACCGATGCGGCCGAGCGCCATGGAGAAGCCGCGCTCGGTGTCGGTGCCGCGCCAGTCCTCGGCGGCGCGGCGGACGCGGTCCAGTTCGGCGGGGGCGAGGTCACGGATGCGCCGGACCCGTGTCTCGTAGCCATTGCGCTCGATCCTTTTGACCATCTGGCGCACGTTGCGCATCGCCCGCCCGGTCAGGGAGAAATCCGCGACGTCCACCACCGCCTCGTCACCCAGCTCGAGAGCGTCCAGGCCGGTCTCGCGGGTCCACACCTCGCCGCCCGTCTCGGAGCAGCCCATGACGGCCGGGGTCCAGGAGTGGGCCCGTGCCTCGTCCATGAAGCGCTCGATGGCGCCGGGCCATGCCTCCACGTCGCCCACGGGGTCGCCGCTGGCGAGCATCACGCCGGAGACGACGCGGTAGCAGACGGCCGCCTTGCCGCTGGGGGAGAACACCACCCCCTTGTCGCGGCGGAGCGCGAAGTGCCCCAGGGAGTCGCGGGCGCCGTGCTTGTCCAGCAGGGCGCGCAGTTTCGTCTCGTCGTCCTCGGTCAGACGCGCGGCCGGGTGCTCGGGGCGGAACGCGAGGTACATCGTGGTGAGGGCCGTGACCATGCCGAGCGCGCCGAGCGAGACGGCGACCGTGTGCGAGGTGCGGCCCGCGTAGTCGAGGGGTCCGTCGATGCCGAACAGGCCGTACAGGACGTGCTCCAGACGGTCGGCCAGGCTGGGGTCGCCGACGAGCCGGCGCGGGTGGGCGCTGACGACGGCGAGGCCGAGCAGGATCGAACCGGCGCCCATGAGGACGAAGTTGGCGAGGGCGCGCCAGCGGCTGCGCGGGTCGGGCAGCGCGGCGAACTGGTCGCGGTGCCGGGTGAGCAGCCACAGGAGCAGCAGCGGGATCACGACGCCCGCGAACGAGTGCCGGTACGCGAACTGCGCGCAGGCCCCGAACGGCAGCAGGACGACGGCCGCCCGCCAGGCCCGCCGCTTGCGGCGCCGCAGGCCGTGCGCGAGCAGGAGCAGCAGGACGCCGCTGCTGAGCGCGAGGGCGGCGGCGAACGGGCCGAGCGTGCCCGGCAGCACCTCGGCGAGGGTGTGCATCCGGCTGTGCCGGAAACGGGGGAAGACGCCGGCCGCGATGTCCAGGAGCCCGACCAGGATGCAGGCTCTGGCGATCAGGGCCGGCACTGCCTCCGGACGGGGGCCACGCACCATGCGCCTCACCCGGCCCGGAACCCCTCGCGAGCTTTCCGCATCTATCCTGACGAACATCGCATTCCCGTAGTTCTGCGAGAAACGTGAACGCGGTGCCAAATCCGGCATCCCGCGACTTGCGACCTCTAGGACGAGGGGAGGGGGAGCCGGGTTCACTCCCAGCCGGAAAATCACCGCAAAGGGTGCGGCAAGGGTGGGGAAAGCCGTCCTCGGCGTCCGCACGGGCGGCCGTCAACTCGTAGGCAGGAAACGTCCCATGGGTCTCACGAGCCACACAGCGCTGGGTCTCGCGGTGCTGCTCGCCGTGGTCCTGTTCTTCGGCACCGTGCTGCTCTGGCCGCGTCTGGCGAATCGTTCCTGGCGGTCCGTCACCGGACGTGTGGGCCTGCTCCTCGGCACTCAGGTGGCGATCTTCGCGGCGGTCGGGCTCGCCGCCAACCAGGCGTTCGGCTTCTACGCGACCTGGGCCGACCTCTTCGGACAGGAGCAGGGGCAGGGGGTGGTGAGCGACCACGACGTGGCCGCGCGCGGCGGACCGGTGCAGGTCCGCTCCAGCCAGGACATGGCGGTGTCCGGCGGAACGCGGCCGAGCGTCGGCGGTCAGCTGCAGAAGGTCGACCTCGTCGGCCGGGTGTCGCACATCGCCGCCCCCGCGTACGTCTACCTGCCGCCGGAGTACTTCCAGCCGCGGTACGCCCACCGCACGTTCCCCGCGTCCGTCGTCCTGACCGGCTACCCCGGGACCGCCCGGGCGCTCGTCAAAGGCCTGCACTATCCGCAGACCGCCCAGGCGCTGGCGAAGGCGGGCAGGATGCCGCCGATGATCCTGGTGATGCTGCGGCCGACCGTGGCGCCGCCGCGCGACACCGAATGCGTGGACGTGCCCGGCGGACCGCAGACGGAGACGTTCTTCGCCAAGGACCTGCCCGACGAGGTGGCGGCCCACTACAGGGTGGGCAGGAAGCCCGGCGGCTGGGGCATCGTCGGTGACTCCACAGGCGGGTACTGCGCCTTGAAGGTGGCCATGCACCACCCCGACGTCTACGGAGCGGGCGCCGGCCTGTCCGCGTACTACAAGGCGCCCCTCGACCCGACGACGGGCGATCTCTTCCACGGGAGCGTGCCGTTGCGGAACCGGGCGGACCTCATGTGGTCCCTGGACCACCTGCCGCCGCCCGCGACGTCCCTCCTGGTGACCAGCAGCAAGCACGGCGAGAGCAACTACAAGGACACGCTCCGGTTCATCGACAAGGTGAAGTCGCCCACGCGCGTGTCGTCGATCGTCCTCGACAGCGGTGGGCACAACTTCAACACGTGGCGCCGGGAGATCCCGGCGACGCTGGAATGGCTGGGCCGGCGCATCGGCGACAAGTAGGCGCCCAGGTGAGCGACGTACGCGGACGCCTACTCCTTAGGCACCTACTCCTTAGGCACCGACTGCTTACTTGAGGAGTGGCTCCACCGTCTCCAGTTCGACCTCCGCGCGCGGGATGTCCCGCGCGTCCGCGGCCGTGGAGCGGCGCAGCGCCTCGTGCAGCCTGGCCGGCGTCAGGACCCCCAGGAAGCGGCCCTCGGAGCGCTCGTCGATCACCGCGATCCACCCCGCGTCGTGCTGGAGCATCGTGGCGAACGCCTGCTTGAGGGAGGCGCCGACCGGCAGCCAGGCCTCCATGCGGCGGGCGTGGTCGCGGACGGTGTCGCCCTTCGCGCCGCCCGCGCGCGCGTGCTCGGCGGAGATCCAGCCGTGCAGGTTGTTGTCGTGGTCCAGGACGACGGCCCAGCGGGCGTCGAGGTCCGTCGGCAGCGGGTCGTCGAGGTGCACGACGGGCGGCTGCTCCAGATCGCCCTCCTCGATGGGTGTCACGGACAGACGCTTCAGGCCCCGGTCGGCGCCGACGAAATCGGCCACGTAGTCGGTGGCGGGGGCGCCCAGGACGGCGGAGGGGGTGTCGAACTGCTCGATGCGGCCCTGCCCGTAGACGGCGATCCGGTCACCGAGGCGGACGGCCTCCTCGATGTCGTGCGTGACGAACAGGACGGTCTTGCCGAGCGTCTGCTGCAGGCGCAGGAACTCGGTCTGGAGGTGGTCGCGCACCACCGGGTCGACCGCGCCGAACGGCTCGTCCATCAGCAGCACCGGCGGATCCGCCGCCAACGCCCGGGCCACCCCGACCCGTTGCCGCTGTCCGCCCGAGAGCTGGTCGGGGTAGCGGTCGCCGAACGTCTTCGGGTCCAGGCCGACGAGGTCGAGCAGCTCGGCCGCCCGCTCGCGGGCCGTGGCGCGCTTGACGCCGAGCAGGTGCGGCACGGTCGCCGTGTTGTCCAGCACGGTCTTGTGCGGGAACAGGCCGACCTGCTGGATGACGTATCCGATCCGCCGCCGCAGCTGGACCGGATCGATGGCCGATATGTCGTCGCCGTCGAGGAATATCCGGCCCGCGGTGGGTTCGATGAGCCGGTTCACCATTTTCATCGTCGTGGTCTTGCCGCAGCCCGACGGGCCGACGAGCGTGACCAGTTCGCCCTCGTTCACCTCGAATGACAGGTCGTCGACGGCAGTGGTGCCGTCCGCGTACTGCTTGCTGACGTGCTCGAACCGGATCATGAGACCCCATTCTGCCGGGACAGGGCCGGGTTGGGGACGGCCGGGCAAGGCAGTCATGTGAAGGGAATGTTGCGGGGAGGGGGCGGGTCTCGGCCATTGTCAGTGGTGGCCGCTAGGGTCGTCGGCAGTCGGAACGTGCGTGCGCAGGTACGGACGACTGACATACGTTCGGGGAATCGGGGGAGGCGGGGCGGGGTGAGCGAGCAGAACTGCCTGGTGGCCAATGACTGGGTGTGCGGGGAGTATCTGCGCACCCGCAGCCAGGAATTGGTGGACGCGACCGTCCAGCATGTGGGGATCACGGTGTCCTCGGTGGCGATCGGCGTCCTGATCGCCTTCCCGCTCGCGCTGCTCGCGCGGCGCAAGCGGGCATTCGCGGGACCGGTGCTCGGTCTGACGACCGTGTTCTACTCGATTCCCTCGCTGGCGATGTTCTCGCTGCTGCTGCCCCTTTTCGGGCTCTCGATCTCCTTGGTGGTCACCGGGCTCGTCCTGTATTCGCTGACGATTCTCGTGCGCAACATATTGGCGGGACTGCAGTCCGTGCCCGAGGAGGCCAGAGAGGCCGCGCGCGGCATGGGATACGGGCCGGTGCGGCTGCTGTGGGAGGTCGAACTGCCACTGGCGCTGCCGGCGTTGCTGGCCGGCGTGCGCATCGCCACGGTCTCCACGGTGGCGCTGACGACGGTCGGCGCGATCGTCGACTACGGCGGCCTCGGCACGCTGATCCTCGACGGCCTCGACAGTGACTTCAAGGCCCAGGTCCTCACCGCCTCGGTGCTGTGCGTGGTGCTCGCGATCCTCGCCGACCTGCTGCTGCTCGGCGTGCAGCGCCGGCTCACGCCGTGGACGCGGGTGGCGGCCGCGAAGCCGTCGCGCAGGTCCCGCGTCCGCGCGGACGCGACCCCCGCAGAGCCGGAGAAGGTGGCATGAACGCGATATCGGGGGCCTACGACTGGCTGACCACGGGGACCAACTGGCAGGGCGAGAAGGGGGTCTGGCACCGTCTCGCCGAGCACCTGTACTTCAGCGGTGTCGCGCTCGGCATCGCCTGCCTCATCGCGCTGCCGCTCGCCCTGTGGCTCGGGCACATCGGCAAGGGCGGCGCCCTCGCGATCAATGTGTCGAACGTGGGGCGCGCGGTGCCGACGCTGGCCGTCCTCGTGCTGCTGACCCTCACCCCGCTCGGCCGGCACGGAGACATACCGACGCTCATCGCGCTGGTGCTGTTCGCGGTGCCGCCACTGCTGACGAACGCGTACGTGGGCATGCGCGAGGTCGACCGCTCGGTGGTGGAGGCCGCGCGCGGCATGGGCATGAGCGGCCGCCAGGTGTTCGCCCGGGTCGAACTGCCGCTGGCGTACCCGCTGGTGATGACCGGCCTGCGGTCGGCCGCGGTACAGGTGATCGCGACGGCGACGCTGGCCGCGATGGCGGGCGAGGGCGGGCTCGGACGGATCATCACGGCCGGGTTCAACCTTCAGGACACACCGCAGGTGGTGGCGGGCGCCCTGCTCGTCGCCGCGCTCGCGCTGCTCGTGGAGGGCGTGTTCGTGGCGGTGGGGCGGGTGCTCGACCCCATGCGGGGGCGGGCGTGACGACAGCGCGGGTGTGACGACGGGGCGGGCGTGACGACGGATTCCGGGCCCTTTCGCGGGTAGCGGTTCTGTTCTTTGGTTTTGTTCTTGGGTTCGGTTCTTGTCCCTGGATTCCGGCAGTGCGATCAGTGCAACTAGGAGAGCGATGAACAGCAGAGCGCGTCGAATGGCCCTGGCGGCCGTGGCCGTGGGAGCACTGACCGCGGGACTCACCGCGTGCGGTGGCGACAGCCTCGAGGGCAAGGACGATTCGGGCAGTTCGGGCGGCGGTGGCAAGAAGGGCAAGGTCGTCGTCGGCGCCGCGAGTTTCACCGAGGCCAAGGTGCTCGGTGAGCTGTACCGGCAGATATTGGACGACGCCGGGTACGACGCGTCGGTCAAGACGGTCGAGAACCGTGAGATCTACGAGCCGCAGCTCGCCAAGGGCGCCATCGACGTGGTGCCCGAATACGCGGCGACGCTCGCCGAATTCCTCAACCTGAAGAAGAACGGCGCCGACGCGAAGCCCGTCGCGTCCAGCGATGTCGAGGCCACGGTCACCGCTCTGCGGGAACTCGCCGAGCCGGAGGGCCTGAAGGTCCTGGACGCCGGCGGCGCAGTCGACCAGAACGCGTTCGCGGTGAGCGAGTCCTTCGCCAAGAAGCACAACCTCAAGACGCTTTCCGATCTCGGCAAGTCGGGCGAGAAGGTCAAGATCGCGGCCGGTGACGAATGCGAGGAGCGGCCGTTCTGCGCCCCGGGCCTCAAGAAGACGTACGGGATCGACGTCACCGGAATCGACCCCAAGGGCGTCGGCACCACGCAGTCCAAGCAGGCCGTGAAGAACGGTACGGATCAGCTGGTCCTGACGACCACGACCGACGCGACGCTGAAGAACTTCGGTCTCGTCCTGCTGGAGGACGACAAGAAGCTCCAGAACGCGGACAACATCATTCCGGTTGTGAACGCGAAGGACGCCGGCGACAAGGGGATTGCCGACGTTCTCGGGAAGCTGACGAAGACGCTCACGACGGACGATCTGGTCGAGTTGAACCGCAAGGTCGACGCCGAGCGCCAGAAGGAAGCGGACGTCGCGAAGGACTATCTGGAGTCCAAGGGCCTGATCGGTAAGTGATCTTGGCTGAGGTCCGGTGAAGGGAGTGGGGAAGCGAGCGCGGAAGAGGGGCGGAGGAGTAAATGAGCCTCTTCTGGCGTGAGTTCGGTGGTTTCTGTGCCGCCTGTGCCCGTATTTTGCCGGGCGGGGCTTCGCGATTCGCCTACGCGCGGTAAGTTTCTGGCCATGCCACGTGGACGTCACCGCCATTCCCCACCCCTGCACCGCCTGCTGCCGCCCTCGGTGATCGCCGGTGTGCCGCTCGTCTGCGCGGGCGGCGTCTGGCTGTCCGACGATCCGCTCGTGCTGCGCGGCGTCACCGCCGCCGCGGCCGCCGCGGCCGTGATCGGCGCCGTCGTGATGCGCCGCTGGGACCGGCTCGCGGGCAAGCAGGTCGCCGAGCTGACCCGGGGCGCCGCGAGCGAGCGCTGGCGGCACGAGGAGGCCGTGGCGGAGCTGGAGGGCGACCTCGACGAGTCGCGGGAGCTGCGCACCAGGCTGGAGAGCAAGCTGCGCGCGAAGCGCTCCGAGCTGGCGGCGCTGCGCAACGAGCACGCGGCGCTGCTGCGCCGGTACGCGACCGCGGAGACGGAGCGGGCCACCGCCCTGGAGGGCCGCCGTCAGCTCGCGATAGAGGCTGCCGCCCCGCCCAGGGCGCTGCCGCCGGCGCCGGCCCGGCCGGGCCCCGGAGGCGGGGCCACACCTGCTCTGTACCTGCGGGCGAACGCGGCGCTCGACCGGCTCGCGCGGCCGGAGCGGCCCGTCGCCGAGGAGGCCGATTCCCAGGGGAAGTCCCACGCGGCGTCCGGCCACTTCACCGTGCCGGTCGCCGCGGCCGTGGTGCCCGCGGCGCCCGCGCGGAAGATCCCCGAGGGCGGGTTCGACTTCTTCGGGACGAGCGGCGCCGCCGTGGGCCAGGACGAGGATCTGGCCGATGTCGTGGGCGAGGAGGCACTCGCCGAGCAGGAGGTCATCGACCTGACCGCTCATGACGAGACCGAGCAGATCGATGTGGCCGGCCTGAGGTCCGCGCTCCAGGCCTGAGGCCGGCGGTTCAGGCCTGAGATTCGTGAGCTGCTCGCCCCGGGCCCGCGCTGCCGGCCTGAGGTCATGGGCCGTGTGAGGCCATCGGTCGTGCGAGAGGGCGCCCCGCTTCGGCAGGGCGCCCTCTCGTCGTCCGCTCGCGCCTCCTTACGGCGCTTTGCTCATCCAGCGGTCCGGCCGCGCGTCCCTGCGCCCCGTCCGCGACCGGTCGGCCTGCGCCCGCAGCAGCTCCGACGCCTCCTGGACGTCCCTGAGCCGGGCCGTCACCGTCTTGTTGGCGCCGGTGTCGAGGTGCAGATCGGCGACCCGCCAGTACCGCTCCCAGGGGCCCTGGGCGAGGCGCACGCTCTGCACCTTGGCGTGCGGGACCAAGGAGAGATGGCGCCGCAGGAGGCCCTGGCGCGCGGCGAACACCGTCTCCGTGACGGCGACTCCGTAGCCCCGCCACCACAGCGGTACGCACCAGTGGCCCCGGCGGGGCGACGGCGCGAAGTCGGCCGGCTTGGGCACCGCGACGCCCGGCAGGATCCGCGCGATGACGTCCTCGGCGTGCGCGCGGGGAGCCACCGGGACCAGCACGGAGTTCGCGGAGCCCGCGACGTGCAGCTCGACGCGGACCCAGCCGCGGCGCCGCCACAGCAGCGGTTCGACGATGCGCACGGTCTGCACGCGGCCCGGCGGCACCGTCTCGTGCACCCGGTCGAGCAGCCCGTGGTCGATGCGCAGCCCGTCCGGGGACTCGCCGACCGTCCAGTCGTACTCCTTGATGAACCGGCCCGCGCTGTTGGTGAACGCCCCGCCGACCAGCGGCACCCCGACCGCGATCACTGTCCACAGGTTGTGGGTGGCGAACCACAGGAAGGCCGGGACGACGACCGCGGCCAGCAGCATCGCCCAGGGCGCGCCCGTCAGCATCAGGGCCACCGCCAGCATGCGCGGCGGCGTGTGCAGGATCTGCTGCGCCGGGGCCTCGCCCACCTCGTGCGCCGACTCGGGCGCGAACCCGGCCGCGCGGGCCAGAAGCTCGGCACGGAGGTCGCGTGCTTCCTTCTCGCCCAGGTAGGAGAGCTCGTCCTTCTTGTCGGCGCCCACTACGTCGAGTTTCAGCTTGGCCACGCCTACGAAGCGGGCCAGGAGCGGCTGGGTGACGTCGACGGCCTGAAGGCGGTCGAGCCGGATGTGGGCGGTGCGGCGGAACAACAGGCCCGTACGGATGCGCAGTTCGGTGTCCGTCACCGCGAAGTGCGTGAACCACCAGGTGAGGAAGCCGTACAGGGCGGCGGTCGGGACCAGCACGGCCAGGCCGATCGCCAGGGTCGTCGCGGTGAGGTGGGCCAGCTGGCGCTGCGCCTGATCCATGTCGTGGACGGCCCAGCCGAGCAGGACGGCGATCGGCGCCCAGGCCCGGCGCAGCGGCGTGACGGGGTGCAGACGCCGCTCTCGCACGGTGTCGGCGGGCGGCCCGGCCGCGATGTCCTCGGGGACGCGGGAGGCCGTCACAGGCCCGCCGATCGGGCCTCGCCGAGCTCGGTGAGGCGGTCGCGCAGCCGCTCGGCCTCGGCCGGGGCCAGGCCAGGGATCGTCGCGTCGGTGGCGGCGGCCGCGGTGTGCAGCTGCAGGCTGGCCAGGCCGAACTTCCGCTCCAGGGGACCCGAGGTCACCTCGACCAGCTGCATCCGCCCGTACGGCACGATCGTTTCCTCACGCCACAGGACACCGCGGCTGATGAGCAGGTCGTCGGCCCGCTCCGCGTACCGCCACGAGCGCCAGTTGCGGCCCAGCATCGGCCAGCCCCACGCGAGCACGGCCAGCGGCAGCAGCGCGAGGGCCGCCCACGCCGGGCCCGCGAAGAGCCACAGGAGCACCCCGACCGCCGCCGCCAGCGGCACCAGCCAGAGCACCAGCAGCAGGCGGCGCAGGTTCAGCAGGCCCGGCGGCAGCCCCGTCCAGACCGGCTCGGCCTCGGACCGCGCCTCGGCGCCGTCCGCGGGCCCTGTGGCCCCCGTAGTCCCCGTTTCCATACGACCACCCTACGTAGGAGAGACTGTGCGCATGACGCCCACGACTCAGGCCACGGTCGGCATCGGTGGTGCCGCGGAGAGCACCGACATGGTGCTCAACATCGGTCCGCAGCACCCCTCCACCCATGGAGTGCTGCGCCTGCGTCTCGTACTGGACGGCGAGCGGATCCAGCATGCCGAGCCGGTCATCGGCTACATGCACCGCGGCGCGGAGAAGCTCTTCGAAGCGCGCGACTACCGGCAGATCGTGATGCTCGCCAACCGTCACGACTGGCTGTCCGCCTTCTCGAACGAGCTGGGGGTCGTGCTCGCCGTCGAGCGGATGCTCGGCATGGAGGTCCCGGAGCGCGCCGTCTGGCTGCGGACCCTGCTCGCCGAGCTCAACCGTGTGCTGAACCATCTGATGTTTCTGGGTTCGTACCCGCTCGAACTGGGCGGAATCACTCCGGTCTTCCACGCCTTCCGTGAGCGCGAGGAACTCCAGAACGTCATGGAGGAGGTCTCCGGCGGGCGCATGCACTACATGTTCAACCGCGTCGGCGGCCTCAAGGAGGACCTGCCGCTCGGCTGGACGGGACGCGCGCGTGCCGCCGTCGCGGACGTGCGCTCCCGCATGGACGTCTACGACCGCCTGGTCCTCGGCAACGAGATCTTCCGGGGCCGCACGCGCGGTGTCGGTGTCCTGTCGGCCGAGGCCGCGCACGCCTACGGGGTCAGCGGTCCGATCGCCCGTGCCTCCGGCGTCGACTTCGACCTGCGGCGCGACGAGCCGTACCTCGCCTACGGGGAGCTGCAGGACACCCTGAAGGTCGTCACGCGGCAAGAAGGCGACTGCCTGGCGCGCTTCGAGTGCCTTCTGGAGCAGTCCCACATCGCGCTCGACCTCGCCGACGCCTGCCTGGACCGGCTCGCCGAGCTGCCGCCAGGACCGGTCAACCAGCGCCTCCCGAAGGTCCTCAAGGCGCCCGAGGGCCACACGTACGCGTGGACGGAGAACCCGCTCGGCATCAACGGCTACTACCTCGTCAGCAAGGGCGAGAAGACGCCGTACCGGCTCAAGCTGCGCTCCGCGTCGTACAACAACATCCAGGCACTGACCGAGCTGCTTCCGGGGACTCTGGTCGCCGACATGGTGGCGATCCTCGGGTCACTGTTCTTCGTGGTCGGCGACATCGACAAGTAGGGCCCCCTCGGGCAGGCCCACCGGCTCCATGAGCCAGCCGAAGTCGCCGAGCCCGCCGCGGGCCGTCAGCTCCGCGGCCTCTCCCGCCCGCGTGAGCGCCCGGACGTACGCGGCCGGATCCTGGGACGCGAGCGCGAGCGGCGGGCGCCCCGCGCCGACGCCCAGGGCGCGCAGGGCGGCACGCTGCGGGACGACGCGGGCCCCGGAGGTCACCGCGCAGGCGTCCAGGGCCACATGGGCCGTGATGTCGCGGGAGCCGTCGGGCACGGGCGGGGTCTCGCGGCCGTCCCGGAAACCCGTGAGCGTGCCGAAGGGCGGGCGCGTCCCGCGCGTGTGGGCGTAGTCGACGGCCACCGCGAGGCCGCGCTCCACGGTGCGCACGGCCGCCGCCCACGCCTCGTCGCGGGGCAGCCCCACCTCGGCGCGCAGGCCCTGCTCGGCGGGCAGCGGCCACCAGGCGTCCAGCCAGCGGCGCAGCCGGTCGTCGAGCGGCGCCGCGTCCAGGCTCTCCTCGCCGTCCGCCCGGACGAGCACCAGCCGGGCCGTGCCGTCCGCGTCGGTCTCGACGACGTCCAGGGGCACGTTGTCGAGCCACTCGTTCGCGAAGAGGAGGCCGTGGATCCCGGCCGGCGGCTCGGACCGCCACTCGATCCGGTGATCGAGATCCGCGGGGCGGTCGGCCTTCTCCACCGCGAGGGCACGCACGCGTGCCGCCACGTCCTGCGGCAGCACCTGGAGGACGCCGGAAACCAGCTCGCCGCGCCCCGCCGCCATGTCGACGAACGCCAGCTCGGCCGGTTCACCGAGCGCCGCGTCGACCCGGCACAGCAGCTCGGCCACGGCCTCCGCGAACAGCGCCGACGCGTGCACCGACGTACGGAAGTGTCCGGCCGGTCCCTCGGGCCTGCGATAGAAGCCGTCGGGGCCGTACAATGCCTCTTCCGTGGCCTTGCGCCACCCGCTTCCCGCGCCCTGTTGTACGTTCCTCACGACCGAAGGCTATGCGCAGGGGGCGCATGCGCCTCCACCTTGGGGAGTACGCGCGCCGGGCGCGGATCGGTCCTCCGGTTGACCCCCGCACGCCGAAGCCTTACCTACTCTGGGTTACGTGCAGCGCCTCTACGACTTCCTCCGCAGACACCCGACATGGGTCGACGGCTTCTGGGCCGTGATCCTGTTCGGGATCACGGTCGTGAGCGCCGTCAGTCTGAACGGGCCGACGCTGTACGGGAACATCGCGGCGGGGATCGCGTTCGCCGCCGTGCTGAGCGTGGTCGTCGCGCTGCGCCGCCGGATGCCCGAGCGGATGCTCGTGCTCACGATCGCCGCCGGCCTGGGCCAGCTGGTCTTCGACGCGCAGGTCAACCCGTCGGACTTCGCCATGCTGGTGATCGTCTACACGGTCGCCGCGACCGGTGCCCGCTGGGCGTCCCGGCTCGCCCTGGCCGTGGGCCTGTGCGCGGCGCCGCTGGCGGAGGTGCGCTGGCCCTCGGAGCAGGGCAGCGGTCTCGGGCACATCGCGGTCACCGTCTTCCAGATGGTGCCCTTCGCCCTCGCCTGGGTCCTCGGTGACTCGCTGCGCACGCGCCGCGCCTATCTGGCACAGCTGGAGGAGCGCGCCGCCCGCCTGGAGCGAGAGCGCGAGGCCCAGTCGAAGGTGGCGGTCGCGGCCGAACGGGCGCGCATCGCCCGCGAGTTGCACGACGTCGTCGCGCACAACGTGTCGGTGATGGTCGTCCAGGCCGACGGCGCCGCCTACGTCCTCGACCAGGCGCCCGACCAGGCGAAGAAGGCCCTGGAGACCATCTCCGGCACCGGCCGGCAGGCGCTCGCCGAGATGCGCCGGCTGCTCGGCGTGCTGCGCACCGGCGAGCACGAGGAGGGCGGCGAGTACGTGCCGCAGCCCGACGTCGACCAGATCGAGGACCTCGTCGAGCAGGTGCGCACCGCGGGCCTGCCGGTCGACTTCAAGGTGGAGGGCACCCCGCGCCCGCTGCCCAGCGGCGTCGAGCTGACCGCGTACCGCATCGTGCAGGAGGCCCTCACCAACACCCGCAAGCACGGCGGTCCGAACGCGGGAGCGAGCGTGCGCCTCGTCTACTTCGACGACGGCCTCGGCCTGCTCGTCGAGGACGACGGGAAGGGCGCCCCGCACGAGCTGTACGAGGACGGCGGCGCGGACGGCCGGGGGCACGGCCTGATCGGGATGCGGGAGCGCATCGGTATGGTCGGCGGCACGCTGGACGCGGGCCCGCGCCCCGGCGGTGGCTTCCGTATCAGCGCCCTGCTGCCTTTGAAGCCCGCTCACTGACACGTACCAGCAACTCAGCCCGCACAAGTCGCCACGAGATGTGAGGACCCGCCCGATGTCGATCAAGGTCATGCTCGTCGACGACCAGGTGCTGCTGCGCACCGGCTTCCGGATGGTGCTCGCCGCGCAGCCGGACATGGAGGTCGTCGCCGAGGCGGGCGACGGCGTCGAGGCCATCGAGGTGCTGCGCGCGACGCAGGTGGACGTCGTCCTCATGGACGTCCGCATGCCTAAGCTGGACGGGGTCGAGACGACGCGGCGGATCTGCGCGGACCCGAACCCGCCGAAGGTGCTGATCCTGACGACGTTCGACCTCGACGAGTACGCGTTCTCCGGGCTGAAGGCGGGCGCCTCCGGCTTCATGCTCAAGGACGTGCCGCCCGGCGAGCTGCTCACCGCGATCCGCTCCGTGCACAGCGGCGACGCGGTGGTCGCGCCGTCGACGACGCGGCGGCTGCTCGACCGGTTCGCGCCGATGCTGCCCAGCGGCGCCAAGGAACCGCAGCACAAGCAGCTGGAGCGGCTCACCGAGCGGGAGCGCGAGGTGATGGTCCTGGTCGCCCAGGGCCTGTCGAACGGCGAGATCGCGGCCCGCCTGGTGCTGTCCGAGGCCACCGTGAAGACGCACGTCGGCCGCATCCTCACCAAGCTGGACCTGCGCGACCGCGTCCAGGTCGTCGTCCTCGCCTACGAGACGGGGCTCGTCCGCGCCGGCGGCCACGGCTGAGCCCTCCGGGTGCGCTAACGCAGCACGCCCTCGATGAAGTCGCCGCCGAGCCGCGACACCACGCTCAGGTCCAACTGGTGCTGTACGTAACGGCCCTGGCGCCGCGTCGTGATCAGCCCCGCCTTCTTCAGCACCGACAGGTGCCGGGATATCTCCGGCGCCGACATCCCGTGCGCGTCGGCCAGCTCGCCGGTCGTGTACGAGCCCCGCGCGAGGTGGCGGCACAGCCGCATCCGGACCGGGTGGGCCAGCGCCGACATGCGCAGCGTCAGCTGCTCGACGGACGGCGGCGCCGCGAGCCCCGGCGAGGAGACGGGGTACATGATCACCGGCTGCCACTCGACCCGGTGCAGCACCCACAGATGCGGCCAGCCGAGGCTGGTCGGCGTCAGGACGAGGTCGCCGTCCCCCGTGGCCGTGTGCCCGTCGGAGATCTTGTCGACGGTGATGCTGCGGCCCGGCCCGTCGAGCGAGACGGCCGGCGAGGTCGCCGCGAGGGCCTCACCGAGGCCCTTGCGGCGCAGCAGCTCCGTCTTGTGCCGCGCGTCGGCCGCCAACTGGTGCTGCACACGCGACCACACGTCGGAGAAGAACGCCTCGTCGCAGTCCCGCATCAGCTCGCGGAACCAGGCCCTGATGGCGGGCGGGTCGTCCAGCAGGCGCTTGGTGAACCGCACTTGATGGGTCCCGCGCGCGGCCGCCAGGTCGAGCGCGCGCTCCCGGGCGCGCGGGTCACCGAGCCGGTTCGCGAGCCGGCTCGCATAGGTGGACTGGCAGGTGAACTCCAGGGCCGCGTCCACGAACTGCTCGTCGGACAGCTTGTCGAGCAGGTCGAGCTCCTCGGTGAGCGTGGCGCCGGGGCGGGTGCGCCGCCCGGGGATCCCGGCCGACGGCGTGAAGATGTCCGAGAACGTCGTCCGCCACAGGAAGTCCGCCTCGCACAGCCGGTCCGCCAGGCACGCGTCCAGGCGCGCGGACACACTCGTCGTCCACCCCTGGAGCCCCGGGTGGTGCGCGGGCTCGGCCAGCGCGTGCAGCGCCATGCCGAGCTCGGCCAGGGGCGAGGGCACGACGCCGATGCGCTCGGGCGTCAGGCCCGTGATGTCGATGCTCACGCTCATGCCTCCATGGTGCACGCCGCCACCGACAGCCGGATCGTCGATTGACGGGAGCCGTCAATCGACGTGACCGGCGCGCGGCGCGGGGCGCACTCTCATGGTCGTAGGCCTCGAAGCACAGCAAATGAGCTGATTCCGGGGCGAAGCATGACAATCAAGGGGAGAGGTGTTCGCCATGAACGTCCACCAGCAGTACGCCCTCGACGTGTACCGCGCGGCCCGGCGCGGCGAGCAGCCCGGACCGGTGCCCGGCCTGCACGACCTGGACGCCGTCCGTGAGCTGCGCGACTACCGCCAGTTCCGGGCGGTCCTGGCCGGCCGCCCGGCCCGCGGCCGCATCCGCACGGCCCTGGCCCGCCGCTTCTCCGCCCACCGCGGGCACGCCGCGGGGTGCTGAGCGGCGGCTACGGCCGGCCAGGCAGACGCCGTACGAAGTCCGCGACGGCCGCGCGGACGTCGTCGGCGCTCCACTCCAGGCCGGGACCCGCGACCGTCACCTCGGTGACCGAGAGCCCCGGCACCCTGTCCGACGGCCACCAGCGGCCGAAGAGCAGCGTCCGCGTCTCCTCCGCCTGCGCGACCGCCGCCTCCTGGAGCGCGTCGGCGTCGTGCGGCAGCCAGACCCGGAACTCGTGCGTGTGCGGCACCTCCGGGTGGATCCGCACCCACGGAACCCCGGCCTGCGCGAAGCCCTCCCGCATCGCCCGCGCGACCACGCGCGCGTGCCGCACGTACTCCGGCAGCCTCGGCAGCTCCCGCTCCAGGCCGGCCAGCGCGGCGAGCACCTGCGGGAACTGCGTGAAGACCTGCCCCCCGTAGCGGTGCCGCCAGGCCCTGGCCTCGTCGACGAACGACCGCGGGCCCGCGAGCGCCGCTCCGCTGAGCCCGCCGAGCGTCTTGTAGAACGACACGTAGACGCTGTCCGCGAGCTCCGCGATCTCGTCCAGGGGGCGCCCGAAGTGCTCCGTGCACTCCCACAGGCGGGCCCCGTCGAAGTGCACGACGGCGTCACGCGCGCGTGCCGCCTCGCAGACCTCCTCCAGCTCCTCCCAAGTGGGCAGCACGAAACCGGCGTCCCTGAGCGGCAGTTCGAGCATCAGCGTGCCGAAGGGCTCGCCCAGGGCGTGCACCTCGTCGGCGGTGATCTGGCGCGGCTCGCCCGTGGGGTGCACCGTGCGCAGGCCCGTCACCTGGGCCAGAGCGTCGCGCTCGTGCACCTCGGGGTGGCTCAGCGGGTGCA
Source organism: Streptomyces sp. cg35 (assembly GCF_050410835.1). Classification (NCBI taxonomy): domain Bacteria; kingdom Bacillati; phylum Actinomycetota; class Actinomycetes; order Kitasatosporales; family Streptomycetaceae; genus Streptomyces; species Streptomyces sp. cg35. The sequence goes on along the minus strand of NZ_CP191268.1, from coordinate 4,056,220 downwards.
GGGCCACGGCCGGGTTCCCGGTGCGCCCCGCCCAGCAGCGCAGCGCCACCTGCTGCGCCATCGTGCCGGTCGGGAAGAACGCCGCCGCCTCCTTGCCGAGCAGCCCGGCGACCTTCGCCTCCAGGTCGGCGACGACCCCGTTGCCGTAGAAGTCGAGGTCGCCGTCCAGGTCGGTCACCGTCCCGGCGGCCTGCGTGAGCTGCGCGAGCCGTTCACCCAGCGTCGCCTCGTTCGGCCGCCGCGCCAGCCTGCGCTCCGCGCCCCGCCAGGCCGCGAGCCGCCGCGCGGCCTGCTTCTCTTCCTCGGTCCCGTCCGTGTCGCTCATCCATGGATCATGTCGCACGCGCGTGCGCTTGCCCACAGCCTGTGGACGGCCGAGGCCCGCCCGCCCAGATAGCGTTAACATGACGAGAAATCGTCCGGTACCCCGAGCGGACTGGAACGGAAGGCCGTCGCCCCGTGTCACTTCCCTCCCCGAACCCCCGATCCGAGCCCACCGATCCCAAGGACCGCCCCGCCCGCCTCACCGTGGGCGTCGTCGGCGCGGGACGGGTGGGTCCCGTGCTCGCCGCGTCCCTGCAACTGGCCGGGCACCGCCCCGTCGCCGTCTCCGGAGTCTCCGACGCCTCCGTGCGCCGGGCCGCCACTTTGCTCCCCGACGTCCCCCTGGTGACGCCCGCCGAGGTCCTCGCGCGGGCCGACCTGGTGCTGCTCACGGTCCCCGACGACGTGCTGCCGAGCCTCGTCGAGGGCTTCGTCGAGACCGGCTCGATCCGCCCGGGGCAGCTGCTCGTGCACACCTCCGGCCGGTTCGGCACCAAGGTCCTCGACCCGGCTCTGCGCGCGGGCGCCCTGCCGCTCGCGCTGCACCCCGCGATGACGTTCACCGGCACCGCCGTCGACGTCCAGCGGCTGGCCGGCTGCTCGTTCGGCGTGACCGCGCCCGAGGAGCTGCGCCTCGCCGCCGAGGCCCTGGTCATCGAGATGGGCGGCGAGCCCGAGTGGATCGCCGAGGAGAACCGGGCGCTCTACCACGCGGCCCTCGCCCTCGGCGCGAACCACCTGGTCACGCTGGTCGCGGAGGCCATGGAGCTGCTCCGCGACGCGGGCGTCTCCGCCCCCGACCGGATGCTCGGCCCGCTGCTCGGCGCGGCCCTCGACAACGCGCTCAGGTCCGGCGACGCGGCCCTCACCGGACCGGTCGCGCGCGGCGACGCCGGCACGGTCGCCGCGCACGTCTCGGAGCTGCGCAAGCACGCCCCGGGGACCGTCGCCGGATACCTCGCGATGGCGCGCGCGACCGCCGACCGCGCCCTCGCCCACGGCCTGCTGAAGCCGGAGCTCGCCGAGGACCTGCTCGGCGTCCTCGCGACCGGTGCGGAGGAGACGCGATGAGCACGGCCGTGCTGCATGAAGGCGAGGAACTGCGGGCACGCACGCGTACCGGGCAGCGGGTCGTCGTCATGACGATGGGCGCCCTGCACGAGGGCCACGCCACCTTGATCCGTACGGCACGCGAACGCGCGGGCGCCGACGGCGAAGTGGTCGTCACCGTCTTCGTGAACCCGCTGCAGTTCGGCGCGGGCGAGGACCTCGACCGCTACCCGCGCACCCTCGACGCCGACGTCAAGATCGCCGAACAGGCGGGCGCCGACGCCGTGTTCGCGCCCTCCGCCGACGAGGTCTATCCGGGCGGACAGCCCCAGGTCCGCATCACCGCCGGACCGATGGGCGAGCGCCTCGAAGGAGCCTCGCGCCCCGGCCACTTCGACGGCATGCTCACCGTCGTCGCCAAGCTGCTGCACCTCACGCGCGCCGACGTCGCCCTGTTCGGGCAGAAGGACGCCCAGCAGCTCGCCCTGATCCGCCGCATGGTGCGCGACCTGAACTTCGACGTGGAGATCGTCGCCGTGCCCACGGTCCGCGAGGACGACGGCCTCGCCCTGTCCTCCCGCAACCGCTACCTGTCGCCGGAGGAGCGCCGCAGCGCGCTCGTCCTGTCCCGCGCCCTGTTCGCCGGCCGCGACCGGCACGCCGCGCAGGAGGCCCTTCGCGCGCGTGCCGCACAGAACCCGGCCACGCGCGCGCGGGCCCAGGCACTGGGCGCGCTCGGCGAGGCCCGCGCCGCCGCCGACGCGCACGCCGTCGCCTTCCCGGGCGGCCCCGCGGCCGTCCTCGCCGCGGCCCGCCAGGTCCTGGACGGCGCCGCGCGTCTCCAGCCCCCCGTCGCGCTCGACTACCTGGCCCTGATCGACCCGGCCGACCTCACCGACGTACGCGACGGCTTCGAGGGCGAGGCCGTCCTCGCCGTCGCCGCGCGCGTGGGCACGACCCGGCTGATCGACAACCTGCCCCTGACCTTCGGAGCCCGCCAGTGAACTCCACCGGTATACGCCTGCACGCACCTGCCCCCGGCTGGTCGATCGAGGCCGATGTCGTGGTCGTCGGCTCCGGCGTCGCGGGCCTGACCGCCGCGCTGCGCTGCGCGGCCACGGGCCTGACCACGGTCGTCGTCACCAAGGCCCGCCTCGACGACGGCTCCACGCGCTGGGCCCAGGGCGGCATCGCGGCCGCGCTCGGCGAGGGCGACACCCCCGCACAGCACCTGGACGACACCCTGGTCGCGGGCGTGGGCCTGTGCGACGAGGACGCCGTGCGCACCCTCGTCACCGAGGGCCCCGACGCCGTACGCCGCCTCATCGCGACCGGCGCCCGCTTCGACGAGACCGCCGACGGCGCCCTCGACCTCACCCGCGAGGGCGGCCACCACCGCCGCCGCATCGCGCACGCGGGCGGCGACGCGTCCGGCGCGGAGATCTCCCGGGCGCTCGTCGAGGCGGTGCGCTCGGCCACGGACGGCGACGGCCGCCCGGCGGGCCTGCGCACGATCGAGAACGCCCTGGTCCTGGACCTGCTCACGGACGAGGACGGCCGCACGGCCGGCGTCTCGCTGCACGTCATGGGGGAGGGCCAGCACGACGGCGTCGGCGCGGTCCTCGCCCCCGCCGTGGTCCTCGCGACCGGCGGCATGGGCCAGGTCTTCTCGGCGACCACGAACCCGCACGTGTCCACCGGCGACGGCGTGGCCCTCGCCCTGCGCGCGGGCGCCGAGGTCAGCGACCTGGAGTTCGTCCAGTTCCACCCGACCGTGCTCTTCCTGGGCGCGGATGCCGAGGGCCAGCAGCCGCTCGTCTCCGAAGCCGTGCGCGGCGAAGGTGCCCACCTCGTGGACGCGGACGGCGTGCGCTTCATGGTGGGGCAGCACGAACTCGCCGAGCTGGCCCCGCGCGACATCGTGGCCAAGGGCATCACGCGCCGCATGCAGGAGCGCGGCACCGAGCACATGTACCTCGACGCACGGCACTTCGGCGCCGACATGTGGGAGCACCGCTTCCCCACGATCCTCGCCGCCTGCCGCGCCCACGGCATGGACCCGATCACCGAGCCGATCCCGGTCGCCCCGGCCGCGCACTACGCCTCCGGCGGCGTCCGCACCGACCTGCACGGCCGCACCACGGTGCCGGGCCTGTACGCGTGCGGAGAGGTCGCCTGCACGGGCGTCCACGGCGCGAACCGCCTCGCCTCCAACTCCCTCCTGGAGGGGCTGGTCTACGCGGAGCGCATCGCGGACGACATCAAGAAGCAGCACGCCGAGAACCACCTGCACGCGCGCGTACCGGCACCGGTCCCGCACCCGCAGACCCCGACCCACCCCCTCCTGCCCGCCGAGGCCCGCTTCGCCATCCAGCGCGCGATGACGGCCGGGGCCGGCGTCCTGCGCTCCGCCGACTCCCTCGCCGAGGCCGCCGCCCAGCTCGGCCGCATCCACGCGGAGGCCGCCGACGCCCTCGCGGAGAACGGCAAGACGGCCGTCCCCGGAGTCGACACCTGGGAGGCCACGAATCTGCTGTGCGTGGCCCGCGCCCTGGTCGCCGCCGCCCGCCGCCGCGAGGAGACCCGCGGCTGCCACTGGCGCGAGGACCACGCCGACCGCGACGACACGAACTGGCGCCGCCACATCGTCGTACGCCTGAATCCCGACCGGACTCTGGCCACGCACACCACACAGACCGCAGACTTCCCGGCAACGACCCTTCAGGAGCAGTGACCGACGTGAGCGCCACCCCCGACCTCCCCCTGGCACACGCCGACAGCGGCGGCTGCGGCGACAACTGCGGCTGCGCGCAGGCGTCTTCCGAGGACGCCATGGAGTGCGGCCTCGACCCGTCGCTCGCCCAGCTCCTGCTCGACGCGGGCCTGCACCCGGTCGAGATCGAGGACATCGCCCACATGGCGATCGCCGAGGACCTCGACGGCGGCGTCGACGTGACGACCGTCGCCACGATCCCCGAAGAGGCCGTCGCCACCGCGGACTTCACCGCCCGCGAGGACGGCGTCGTGGCGGGCCTGCGCGTCGCCGAGGCGGTCATCTCCGTAGTGGCCAGCGACGAGTTCGAGGTCGAGCGGCACGCCGAGGACGGCGACCGTGTGACGGCCGGGCAGAAGCTGCTGTCCGTCACCACCCGCACCCAGGACCTGCTCACCGCCGAGCGCAGCGCGCTCAACCTGCTGTGCCGTCTCTCCGGTATCGCGACCGCCACGCGCGCGTGGGCGGACGCCCTGGACGGCACCAAGGCCAAGGTCCGCGACACCCGCAAGACCACGCCGGGCCTGCGCTCCCTGGAGAAGTACGCGGTCCGCGCGGGCGGCGGCGTCAACCACCGCATGTCCCTGTCGGACGCGGCCCTGGTCAAGGACAACCACGTGGTCGCGGCCGGCGGCGTCGCCCAGGCCTTCCAGGCCGTCCGGGACCGCTTCCCCGGCCTGCCGATCGAGGTCGAGGTCGACACCCTGCACCAGCTGCGCGAGGTCCTCGACGCCGGCGCCGACCTGATCCTGCTCGACAACTTCACGCCGAGCGAGACCGAGGAGGCCGTGGCCCTCACCGCCGGCCGCGCGCTCCTGGAGTCCTCCGGCCGCCTGACGCTGGAGAACGCGGCGGCGTACGCGAAGACCGGCGTCGACTTCCTCGCCGTGGGCGCCCTGACCCACTCCTCGCCGATCCTGGACATCGGCCTCGACCTGCGCGAAGCGGAGTGACGCGGACGCCATGCTCCTGACCATCGACGTAGGCAACACCCACACCGTCCTCGGCCTGTTCGACGGCGAGGAGATCATCGAGCACTGGCGCATCTCCACGGACGCCCGCCGCACGGCCGACGAGCTGGCCGTCCTGCTCCAGGGCCTGATGGGCATGCACCCGCTGCTCGGCGACGAGCTCGGCGACGGCATCGACGGCATCGCCATCTGCTCGACCGTCCCCTCGGTCCTGCACGAACTGCGCGAGGTCACCCGCCGCTACTACGGCGACGTCCCCGCCGTCCTGGTCGAACCCGGCATCAAGACCGGCGTCCCGATCCTCATGGACAACCCCAAGGAGGTCGGCGCCGACCGCATCATCAACGCGGTCGCGGCCGTCGAGCTCTACGGAGGCCCCGCGATCGTCGTGGACTTCGGTACGGCGACGACCTTCGACGCGGTCTCCGCGCGCGGCGAGTACGCGGGCGGCGTGATCGCCCCCGGCATCGAGATCTCCGTCGAGGCGCTCGGCGTGCGCGGCGCGCAGCTGCGCAAGATCGAGCTGGCCCGGCCGCGCAGCGTCATCGGCAAGAACACGGTCGAGGCCATGCAGTCGGGCATCGTCTACGGCTTCGCGGGCCAGGTCGACGGGGTCGTGAACCGGATGGCCAAGGAACTGGCGACCGACCCGGAGGACGTCACCGTCATCGCGACGGGCGGGCTGGCGCCCATGGTGCTGGGTGAGGCCTCGGTCATCGACGAGCACGAGCCGTGGCTGACCCTGATCGGACTCAGGCTGGTGTACGAGCGGAATGTCTCGCGCCTTTGAGCGCGCGCGTAAGTACGCGAGTAAGCAGGCGAGCGAGGGCGCGCCGGTAATTGCCGGTTAAGCGGATTTTGTCCGTAATGGTGCGTATTGTCGGTCCATGCCCACGCCCTACGGAAACCGCGGCGGCATGGCGTTCGGTGCAGAAGAGCTGCGTGTGCTCCGACGCGCCCTCGCCCTCGCCCTCCACCCCAGCCCTGCCTCGGACAAGGACGTCGGGGACTGCCTCCGACTCGCGGAGTCGGTCGACGAGGCCGTGCAGGAGAGCGCCCGTATGCGGGCCTTCCTGCTCGCCGATCTCGACCGGTACCGGGCCGCCCTGCCCGGCTCCGTCACCGGCTATCTGAGCCTCCTCGAGGACGCCCTGGCGGCGGGCCACCAGCCCGGCGTCGACGACCTCGCGGCGCTGCGCGCACTGCGCGGCAACCCCACCGCGGCGGCCCTGCTCGACCGCTGCCGCGCCCTGGCCGAACAGGGCGTGCGGGACCGGCTGGAAGCGCGCCACCGCCGCCGCGTCCCGGCCTCCCGTACGCATCTGCTCGCGCTGCCCGGCGGCCTGGCCGGCGCCGACCAGCAGCCCGCGAAGCCCCGGCCGGGCGACGCGCCGAAGCCCGTGCCCACCCCGGCCGAGGTCTTCCCGCCCAAACGCAGGCCGGCGCAGCCACCGGCCCCGTCGCAGCGGTTGGCGGCGGGCTAGCTACTCTGGGGGCATGGACTACGTCTCCGCGCTCGTGCCCCCGGTAGTGATGGCCGTGTTCTTCATCGGTCTGATCGTGACGATCGTGAAGTCGCAGGGCGGCGACAAGAAGGCCAAGGAGGACGCGGCCGTCGACGCCGCCCTCGCGCGCGCCGAGGCCGCCCAGCAGAACGGCGGCGTGCGGCACGAGGCCGGCGCCTGAGCGCACCGCGGCAGGCGCGACCGGGATCACGACCGGGATCAGGGGCACCCACGGGGTGCCCCTTTTGTCATTGATTGAAGCCGTTCGCCACGTCCGGCGTTGAATTACGGACTTCTCCCACTATTGTGCTGCTCGTGCCGCGCCCCTTGGGAGAACTCGAAGACGCAGTGATGACGCGGGTGTGGAAGTGGAACCGCCCGGCGACGGTGAGGGAAGTCCTGGAGGACCTCCAGCAGGAACGGTCCATCGCCTACACGACGGTGATGACCGTATTGGACAATCTCCATCAGAAGGGCTGGGTGCGCCGCGAGGCGGAAGGCCGGGCCTATCGATATGAGGCCGTCTCCACTCGGGCCGCCTACTCGGCCGCACTGATGAACGAGGCGTGGGCGCAGAGCGACAACCCGGCCGCCGCCCTCGTCGCCTTCTTCGGCATGATGTCGCCCCAGCAGCGCGAGGCGCTCAGGGACGCGATGCGGATCGTTCAGCCGGAAGTGCCCGCCGATGTGCCCGCCGAAGTACCCGCCGAAGTGCCGTCCGAAGTACCGGCCGAAGTGCCGCCGGGACCCGAGGAAGCGGACGAGGGGCCCGGGCGATAGCGTCCGTTCATGCCAGCAGAGCTCCCCGAAGTCTCCACACGCTCCGAATCGACCGCAAAAGCGGTCACCGTCCGCCGGGCCAGGACCGCCGATGTACCGGCGGTACGTCGACTGCTCGACGCGTACAGCCGACAGGGGATCCTGCTCGACAAAGCCACGGTGACGCTTTACGAGGACATCCAGGAGTTCTGGGTGGCGGAACGCGACGACAACGCGGAGGTCGTCGGCTGCGGTGCTCTGCACATCATGTGGGAAGACCTGGCGGAAGTCCGCACTCTCGCGGTGAATCCACAGGTCAAGGGCTCGGGCGTCGGCCACAAGGTGCTGGAGAAGCTGCTGCAGACCGCGCGCTGGATCGGGGTTCGCCGGGTTTTCTGTCTCACCTTCGAAGTCGAGTTCTTCATGAAGCACGGCTTCGTGGAGATCGGCGAGACGCCCGTCGATACCGTTGACACCGATGTCTACAGCGAGCTGCTGCGTTCCTATGACGAGGGCGTCGCGGAGTTCCTCGGTCTCGAACGAGTGAAACCGAACACCTTGGGCAACAGCCGGATGCTTCTGCATCTGTGATCGACCCGGACGGTATTCCGGCAACGCTCCCCGAGCGGGGTTCCCTATGTCCGAAACGCGCATGTTTTCGGCCGGGCCGGGCAGCGTACAACTCCGGGATCTCTCCCTGATCTCAGCCAGGGGTTTGTGTTTTCCCGGCAAAAGCGGTTTGCTTTCCGACGTACTGCAGTACTGCATATAACAAGGGGACGGCGAAACAGCGGCCGCGGTCGCAGGGGGGCCGGCCCTTCAGATATCGATGAAAGGAAATCCGGTGGCACAGAAGGTTCAGGTCCTTCTTGTCGATGACCTCGACGGTGGCGAGGCGGACGAGACCGTGACGTTCGCGCTCGACGGCAAGACCTACGAGATCGACCTCACCACCGCCAATGCGGACAAGCTCCGTGGCCTCCTCGACCCGTACGTCAAGGGTGGCCGTCGCACCGGTGGCCGTGCCGCGGGTGGCCGGGGCAAGGCGCGCGCCGCGTCCGGCGGTAACCAGGACACCGCGCAGATCCGCGCCTGGGCGAAGGAGAACGGCCACGACGTGAACGACCGCGGCCGTGTTCCCCAGGCGATCCGTGAGGCCTACGAGAAGGCCAACGGCTGATCTTTCGGCACGGCCGATGCGCGGCGCAGCCGGGCCCGGTGGCACTGTGTCGCCGCCGTGTCCACGAGTCGTACGAGATCGGGGGCGCCCCCACCGCCCCCCACGACCGACCAGGTCGAGACGGCCGTCAGGGTCGTCAGAGCCGGAAGTACTTCTTCCACCTCGCGCCCGGGCTCGGGGGGCCGCACCCATACCGCGGCCTCCTGCGAGCCGGTCCACCCCGGAGGTGTCGGCGCGTCGATGAACCCGTCCGCGCCGACCGCGACGAGGTCCAGGGGCAGCGCCCCCCACTCCAGCCAGTCGAGCAGCCCCGGCAGTTCGTCCGCGCTGCCCGCGGCGACCAGCAGCTGCATCGTCTCCCCCCGCACGGCCACCGGTGACCGGGGGTCGCATCTGCCCAGCATCGCGAAACCGGCGTCGGCCGGCAGCTCCAGGACGTCGAACCGCAGCCCCGTGCGCAGCCGGACGCCCTCGGGGCCGGCCGTCACGGCCCAGCCGAGCTCGTCCTCGTACCACTGCTGGACCGGGTCGGATCCGGCCGCGTCGAGCGGACGACGCGGCGTGGGGACGGTGCCGGAGGCGGAAAGGGGGGCGACCATGCCAGGAGCAACCGCCGCGAGCGCTTCAGGGTTACGCAGTGTGGCACTGTGTAAGCGCAGAGTGTCCGGATTGGGGGCGTACGGGGGTGTTCGGCGGTGCAAGGGTGTTCGCCCGTAGCGGAGGGAACCGGCGCGCGCCGCATGGAGTGTCAGTCCGTGCGGGTAAGACATCCCTAGTGGGAGGGGCGACACGTGGTCGCCGGGCATCTCGCGTTCGCCATCGGCGTAGTGATGGTGGGGGTATCTGCCTGGCCTGCGGGAACATCGTCTCGCACCATCGGGTTGGAGCAGTTGTCGGCGTTCGGGGGCAGGAGGCCATGAACGGGTGTCGGCAGTTGGAATGAGCGGTCCCCGCTTGCGGGACTAAGCTGCGGAAGGACAGGGAGGGGACCGACCCCTTACTGCCTGACCGCTCTGAGGAGCGATTAACGATGTTCGAGAGGTTCACCGACCGCGCGCGGCGGGTTGTCGTCCTGGCTCAGGAAGAAGCCCGGATGCTCAACCACAACTACATCGGCACCGAGCACATCCTCCTGGGCTTGATCCACGAGGGCGAGGGTGTCGCCGCTAAGGCCCTGGAGAGCCTCGGGATTTCGCTCGAGGCGGTCCGCCAGCAGGTGGAGGAGATCATCGGTCAGGGCCAGCAGGCCCCGTCCGGCCACATCCCCTTCACCCCCCGTGCCAAGAAGGTCCTGGAGCTGTCGCTCCGCGAGGCCCTTCAGCTGGGCCACAACTACATCGGCACGGAGCACATCCTGCTCGGCCTGATCCGTGAGGGCGAGGGCGTCGCCGCCCAGGTCCTGGTCAAGCTGGGCGCAGACCTCAACCGGGTGCGGCAGCAGGTCATCCAGCTGCTCTCCGGCTACCAGGGCAAGGAGACCGCCACCGCCGGCGGTCCTGCCGAGGGCACGCCCTCCACGTCCCTGGTGCTCGACCAGTTCGGCCGCAACCTGACGCAGGCCGCTCGTGAGTCCAAGCTCGACCCGGTCATCGGGCGCGAGAAGGAGATCGAGCGCGTCATGCAGGTGCTGTCGCGCCGCACCAAGAACAACCCGGTCCTGATCGGTGAGCCCGGCGTCGGCAAGACCGCCGTCGTCGAGGGCCTCGCCCAGGCCATCGTCAAGGGCGAGGTGCCCGAGACCCTCAAGGACAAGCACCTCTACACCCTCGACCTCGGCGCGCTGGTCGCCGGTTCCCGCTACCGCGGTGACTTCGAGGAGCGCCTGAAGAAGGTCCTCAAGGAGATCCGCACCCGCGGCGACATCATCCTGTTCATCGACGAGCTGCACACGCTCGTGGGTGCGGGTGCCGCCGAGGGCGCCATCGACGCGGCTTCCATCCTGAAGCCGATGCTGGCCCGCGGTGAGCTCCAGACCATCGGTGCCACCACGCTCGACGAGTACCGCAAGCACCTGGAGAAGGACGCGGCTCTCGAGCGCCGCTTCCAGCCGATCCAGGTCGCGGAGCCGTCGCTGCCGCACACCATCGAGATCCTCAAGGGTCTCCGTGACCGGTACGAGGCCCACCACCGCGTCTCGATCACGGACGAGGCCCTCGTCCAGGCCGCGACCCTGGCCGACCGGTACATCTCGGACCGCTTCCTGCCGGACAAGGCGATCGACCTGATCGACGAGGCCGGTTCCCGGATGCGCATCCGCCGGATGACCGCGCCGCCGGACCTCCGCGAGTTCGACGAGAAGATCGCGGGCGTGCGCCGCGACAAGGAGTCGGCCATCGACTCCCAGGACTTCGAGAAGGCGGCGTCTCTCCGCGACAAGGAGAAGCAGCTGCTGGCGGCGAAGGCCAAGCGCGAGAAGGAGTGGAAGGCCGGCGACATGGACGTCGTCGCCGAGGTCGACGGCGAGCTGATCGCCGAGGTCCTCGCGACCGCCACCGGCATCCCGGTCTTCAAGCTGACCGAGGAGGAGTCCTCGCGTCTGCTGCGCATGGAGGACGAGCTCCACAAGCGGGTCATCGGCCAGAAGGACGCCGTCAAGGCGCTCTCGAAGGCGATCCGTCGTACGCGTGCGGGCCTCAAGGACCCGAAGCGTCCGGGTGGTTCGTTCATCTTCGCCGGTCCGTCCGGTGTCGGTAAGACCGAGCTGTCCAAGGCGCTCGCCGAGTTCCTCTTCGGTGACGAGGACGCGCTGATCTCCCTCGACATGTCGGAGTTCAGCGAGAAGCACACGGTCTCGCGTCTCTTCGGTTCGCCCCCCGGTTACGTGGGCTACGAAGAGGGCGGCCAGCTGACCGAGAAGGTGCGCCGCAAGCCGTTCTCCGTCGTCCTCTTCGACGAGGTGGAGAAGGCCCACCCGGACATCTTCAACTCGCTGCTGCAGATCCTGGAGGACGGTCGCCTGACCGACTCCCAGGGCCGCGTCGTGGACTTCAAGAACACGGTCATCATCATGACGACCAACCTTGGAACCCGTGACATCTCGAAGGGCTTCAACCTGGGCTTCGCGGCCACGGGTGACACGAAGACCAACTACGAGCGCATGAAGAACAAGGTGTCGGACGAGCTCAAGCAGCACTTCCGTCCCGAGTTCCTCAACCGTGTGGACGACGTCGTCGTCTTCCCGCAGCTGACCCAGGAAGACATCCTCGCGATCGTCGACCTGATGATCGGCAAGGTGGACGAGCGCCTCAAGGACCGCGACATGGGCATCGAGCTCTCGCAGTCCGCGAAGGAGCTGCTGTCGAAGAAGGGTTACGACCCGGTTCTCGGCGCGCGGCCGCTGCGTCGCACGATCCAGCGCGAGGTCGAGGACACGCTCTCCGAGAAGATCCTCTTCGGCGAGCTGCGTCCGGGCCACATCGTGGTCGTCGACACGGAGGGCGAGGGCGAGAACAAGACCTTCACCTTCCGCGGCGAGGAGAAGTCGGCACTGCCCGACGTCCCGCCGATCGAGGACGCGGCCGCGGGTGGATCCGGGCCGAATCTGAGCAAGGAGGCGTAACCCCTTCGGGGTGAGCCTGATACGGGTGGGCCCGGACCGTTCTTCGTGAACGGTCCGGGCCCACCCGTTTGTGTCGCCCGTCGGCCCCTCAGCGGGTGTGGACGGTGACGTCGGCGTGCGGGAAGAGCCCGGTGTACCCGGCGGGGTCCTGGGTGGCCTGCCGGCCCGGATGGATCTCGACGGTGCGTACGGCCGGGAAGAGCGGCGCGTGGGCGGCGAACTGGTCCGGGCCGCCGGGCAGGTGCAGGCTCAGGGCTGTCACCCGGGGGAGTTCGGGCAGCGGTGCGGGCGGGAGGATCTCGCCAGCCAGGAAGAGCTCGGTGAGCGCCGGGTGCGCGGCGATCCGGTGCCAGTCGTCCGGCGCCAGCGGGCCCAGGCGGGCGCTCAGGCTGAGGAACTCCAGCCCGGACAGGGCGTCGAGGCCCCGCAGCCCGGTCGTGGCCACGGCACCCCGGGTGAGGTAGAGGCGCCGCAGGCCGCCGTGCACGGGCAGGCTGTCGGCCAGGGAGGCGCCGGGCAGCGCCTGGCCCACCGTGAGGGAGCGCAGCCCGCTCAGGGAAGCGAGCACCCGCAGGTCCGTCGACGGATCGAGGCCGGAGACACCGACGTGGTCCAGGTCCAGGCCGGTGAGCGGCGCCAGGTCCGCGACGCCGGGGCACCGGTCCAGGGAGAACGTGCGCAGCGCCGGAAGATCGCGCACCGGACCCAGCCCGTCCACCTCCGGGTTGTCGATCAGCGTGAGCGACGTGAGGACCTCGGGGTCCGTGCCGGTGCGGACGTCCTCGAACGAGAACGGGCCGTGCAGGTCGATCCGCCGCCACGGCGCCGTGCGCCGCGCCGCCTCCCACTGGTCCCGGCCGGTCACGGTCAGGTCCAGCCGGTCCCGGTCCAGGTGGGCCAGCACCTCGTCGGCGTACTCCTGCGCGTCGAACCGGTGCCATGTCCCGACCAGTTGCCGCCGTACGTCCAGCGACGGGTGCTCCCGGTATTTCTTCAGGACGGGCAGGGCGCCCTCCCGGCCGAGGAGCGACGCCGTGATCACCACGCAGTGCGCCTCGGCGTCCGTCAGGCCCGCGGGGCCGGGCAGGAGCTCCAGGACCAGCGGGCCCGCGAGCGCCAGCCGCTCGGCCGCGTTCCGGCCCCGCGGCGGGATCAGGTCCCGGGCCCGGTCCCGCACCTCCTCGACCACCTCCTGGTCGACCGACGACGCGTCCTGGAGGCAGGCCAGCGCGAGCAGCGTCAGCCGGGGGACATCCGCGGCCAGCAGGCCGCGCAGCAGGCGGGAGCGTTCGCGGGTGCGGGCGTGGGCGACGGCCATGCGCAGCACGTCCTCCCACTGGGGGTCGTCGGCGTGGCCCAGCAGGACGTCGAGGTGGCCCTCCTCGACCGCGTACCGGGCGGCGAGGTGGTCGAGGAAGGTGCGGTGCGCGAAGCCGATCACCTCGGGCGCGGGGCTGCGCAGCACTCCGCTGCGCAGCAGCAGATGGCGCAGGATCGCCGGTGCGTCGCCCTGGGCGGCCGCGGCGGGGACGGAGGGGAGGGCGCGTCCAAGGAGGGAGAGGGCGGTCTCCTCGTCCATCTCGGTGCGGCCCGCGAGGACGAGGGCGTAGGCGAGGCGCTGGAGCAGTTCGGTCCGGTCGTCGGTCTCCAGGGTGACGCCGTCGAGCCCGTCCATGCCGCGCTGCCGGTCCCGCTCGGTGAGGATCATCTGGAGCGCGGCGTCGTACAGGGCCTTGCGGCGTGGCGGCAGATAGCCGCGGCGGGCGCGGTGCAGGGCGCAGATCAGGCCGCACATCAGCGGGTTGGTGGCGAGCCGGGACAGGTCGGGCTTGGTGCGCAGCGCGTCCAGGAGCGGCTCCTCGTGCTCGGGGGCGCGGGCCGCCGCGTGCCAGCGGCGGACGAAGGCGGTGACGCGGGGGCGGTCCATCGGCGCGAGGGCGAGTTCGCCGAAGCCGTCGACAGCCAGCCAGCCGGTGCGCACGGCGGTGGGGCGGGCGGTGAGCAGCCAGCGGTTGCCGGGAAAGGCGTGGACCAGGGCGAGGAGCCAGTCGCGTACCCGGGCACGGTCGGCGGAGGGGACCTCGTCGATGCCGTCGACCATGACGAGGGCGCGGCCGTCGGCCAGGACGCGCTCGGCCCAGCCGTCGGGCGGGGTGTGCGGGCAGTCGGAGGCGGCGGACAGGAACTCGGCCGGTGCGGGCAGCCGGGGCAGCCGGACGAGGGTGCGCAGCGGCAGGACGTAGGGGACGTGGCCCTCGGAGGTGACGGCCAGCCACTGGACGAGGGTGGTCTTGCCGGAGCCCGCCTCGCCGCGCAGCAGGACCCGGTCGTGCCGGGCGAGGGCGTCCTCGGCGTCGAGCCGTGACGGGGCGGCCGGGGAGCCGTCGGGCAGCGGGTCGGTGTCCGCGGTGTCGGCGATCTCCAGGCTGAGGTAGGCGACGTCCAGGGGCCAGGTCTCGTCGCCGGCGTGCGGGTCGAGGCCGAAGATGGTCAGCCGGCCGTGGCGTCCGGCGAGATAGGAGCGGTAGCGCGCCTCGAAGTCGGCGTCCGCCGACCCCGCCGGGGGCAGCCGTCTGATCAGTTCGTCGGTCCTGGCGAGCAGGTCGGCCTGTCCGCGGCTCTGTTCCACGAGGGTGCGGGCCACGAAGGTCGACCGCTGGGTGAAGAAGTGCAGGATGTGCAGGCACGCCCACTCGGTGAGCGAGTCGAGGAAGTAGGCCGCGTCCGCGGACAGGCCGGGGGCCGGGGCCGCGCGGCGCAGGGTGCGGGCCAGTTCGTGGTGGCCGAGCCGGACGGCCTGGACGTCGTCCATGCCCAGGTCGCCCAGGGAGCGCAGGGTCCGGGTGAGGGCGTGGACCACGGCCTCGCGCTCGTCGTACGGGAACGGGGCCTCGCCGGGGCCCTCCACGGCGCCGGCCACCAGTTTCCCGGCCAGCCGCGCGAGGTCCTGGTCGGTCAGGGTGCGCTTCTCGCCCCGGAAGGAGACGAGGGCGGACAGCCGCACGGGCCGGTCGGTGAGGCCCGCGCCGGGGCCCTCCTGAACCAGCAGTTTCTTGAGTGCCGGGACGAGCACGCTCGATGCCAGACGGGTGCCGAGGACTGCGGGATCCATGGCCCGGGAGCGTAGCCCCGATCACACTCGCCGGGGGTTGGATCTTGCCGCCCGGTGACATGCCGCACAGGCGATTTGTCCGGTACTAGGCGAAATAGTGGAGCAACGGGGTCGCGGGACGACTGTTACGCGGTTGATGGGTTCTGGCGTTTTGTCCGTTTTGGGAATGAGGCGGGGTTCGCGGCCCGGAACGGCTTGGGGTCGGGGGTGCGAAGTGGGCCTAAACCTTGGATCGGCGGATAAATCCGGCAATCTGCGATCCGTTGATCCGAGGTGTCAAGGGGACTTCCGGCCCGAGGAACGGTACGAGGCCGGGTAGTAGAAGGGCTGTTTGGGCCGGGGTGGGGGCGGGGGTTACCAAGGGATGGCCGACCCGGTGACACGAGGACGTGTGCCGGGTCCCTTCTTGCCCGCCGGTGCCGCTCATGTCCCGGAGGGCGAACAGGACCCCCCGACGTCCCCCAGCCCGAAGAGGTCTCCCGCATGTCGAAGCGCACCAAGTCCCTGTCGTCCGGTACGTCGATCCTCCGCAAGCGTGCCGCCGTCGTGGCCGCCGGATTCGGAGTGTCCGCGGTGCTGGGCACCGGGGCCGCGTTCGCCGCCGACACCGCTCAGGCGGGCGCGCTGCCCGGCGTCGCCGCCGCGTCCCTGGACGCCCAGGCCACCGCCCAGGCGAAGGCCGCCTCGTCCGCCAAGCAGGCCGCCGCCAAGAAGGCCGCCTCCTGGATCGACCCGGTCGCCAAGTACACGCTCTCCGCGGGCTACGCCCAGGGCGGCAGCATGTGGTCCACCGGCAAGCACTCCGGCCAGGACTACGCCGTGGCGATCGGCACCAACGTCATGGCCGTGCACGGCGGCACGGTCGTCAAGACCGGCCCGAACGGCGCCGGCGACGGCCCCGCGTACGGCAACGCCATCGTGATCAAGCACGCCAACGGCACGTACTCGCAGTACGCGCACCTGTCCCGGATCGACGTCCGCGTCGGCCAGAACGTGTCCACGGGCCAGCACATCGCGCTGTCCGGCAACACCGGCAACTCCAGCGGCCCGCACCTGCACTTCGAGATCCGTACGACGCCGAACTACGGCTCGGCCGTGAACCCGGTCGCGTTCCTGAACTCGAAGGGCGTGCGCGTCTGACGCAGCCCGCTCAGCCCTTGTGGGCCTGGGTGATCAGATCGGTGGCGACCTCGAGGATGGCCTTGCGCTTCTCCTCGGGGTCGCCTTCGACGTCCCTGAGCACGAACATCCCCGCGTGCATGGAGAACAGCGCGCTGAAGCAGCGGACCCGCTCGGTGAGGGTGACCTCCTCGGGCAGCAGGTCGTCCAGCAGGGCCGTCATCCGGTCCTTGAAGTTCTCGCCGATGCTCAGCTCGCGCATCGTGGCCTGGTTCTCCTGCATGAACCGGAAGAGCGGGGCCGCGCCGGCCAGGGCGAGGCTGTAGCGCCGCAGGATCTCGTGCTTCGTCTCCAGGGTGGGCGGCTGTTCCTTCGCCCAGGCGATCAGGTCGTCGATCGGCGTCATCAGGTCGGTGAAGAGGCTGACGACGATGTCTTCCTTGGTCTTGAAGTGGTAGTAGAGCGCCGCCTTCGTGACGCCCAGCCGCTCGGAGATCTCCCGGAGCGAGGTCTTCTCGTACCCCTGCTCGGCGATGAGTTCCAGGGCAACGTCCTGAATGCGCTGGCGGGTGTTCCCGCGGCGCTGCTGTGGCTTGCTGCTGCCCGTGACCATCGCGTGCCCCTCGTGCTCCTCGAGTTCTCTTGGGAGAAAACTTACTTGACGCCCGGCTAGTTCGGGTTCTACCTTCCCCAGTGTAAGCAACTAGCCGGGCGACAAGTAAGTCCCGGAATCTCTGAATCGGCTTCTGGGGGAGTTGAGGGTCATGGCGCAAGCAGCGATACAGGACAAAGAGCAGGTGAAACAGCCGCGCAGCGTACGCGTCGTGCTGATGGCGCTGATGATCGCCATGCTGCTCGCCATGCTCGACAACATGATCGTGGGCACCGCGATGCCGACGATCGTCGGCGACCTCGGCGGCATCGAGCACCTGTCGTGGGTGGTCACCGCCTACACGCTCGCGACCGCCGCCTCCACTCCCTTGTGGGGCAAGGTCGGCGACATGTACGGCAGGAAGGGCGCCTTCCTGACCTCCATCGTGATCTTCCTGGTCGGCTCCGTGCTCAGCGGCATGGCCCAGAACATGGACCAGCTGATCGCCTTCCGGGCCGTCCAGGGCCTCGGCGCCGGTGGTCTGATGGTCGGCGTCATGGCGATCATCGGTGACCTGATCCCGCCCCGGGAGCGCGGCAAGTACCAGGGCATGATGGCCGGCGTCATGGCGCTCGCGATGATCGGCGGACCGCTGGTCGGCGGCGCCATCACCGACCACCTCGGCTGGCGCTGGACCTTCTACATCAACCTGCCGATCGGCGCCGTCGCGCTGGTCATGATCACCGCGGTGCTGCACCTGCCGAAGAAGCGCTCCTCGGGCAAGATCGACTACCTGGGCGCGGCGCTCCTCACCGTCGGCATCACCTCGATCGTGCTCGTCACGACGTGGGGCGGGTCCGAGTACGCCTGGGGCTCCGCCGTGATCATGGAGCTCATCGGGATCGGTGTCGCCGCCCTCGTCGGGTTCGTGTTCTCGCAGACCAAGGCGGCCGAACCGATCGTGCCGCTGCACATCTTCCGCAGTGGCAACTTCACGCTGATGTCCCTGATCGGGTTCATCACCGGCTTCGTGATGTTCGGCGCGGTGCTCTTCCTCCCGCTGTACCAGCAGTCCGTGCAGGGCGCGTCCGCGACCAACTCCGGTCTGCTGCTGCTCCCGATGCTGCTGTCGATGATGGCCGTCTCGCTGGTCGCCGGCCGGGTCACCACGAACACCGGCAAGTACAAGGTCTTCCCGATCGTCGGCAGCGTGCTGATGGTGACCGGTCTGTTCCTGCTGGCCCAGATGGACACCGAGACCTCGCGCTTCATGTCCGGCGTCTTCATGGCCGTGCTCGGTGCCGGTATGGGCTGCCTGATGCAGATCACGATGCTGGTCGCGCAGAACAGCGTCGAGATGAAGGACATGGGCGTCGCGTCCTCGTCCACGACCCTGTTCCGCACGCTCGGCTCGTCGTTCGGTGTCGCCATCATGGGCGCGCTGTTCAACCACAAGGTGCAGGACGTCATGGCCGCGAAGGCCGGAGCGCTCGGCGGAAAGATCACCGAGCAGTCGGCGCAGCTGGACGCGGCGAGCCTGGCGAAGCTGCCGGAGCCGGTCCAGGAGGCCTACAAGGTCGCGGTCTCCTCCGGTACGCACAACGCGTTCCTGCTGGGGTCGATCGTGGCGATCGGCGCGCTGATCGCGGCGCTGTTCGTGAAGGAGGTCGCGCTGCGCGGAGCCGGTCCGCAGAAGCCGGCCGACGACAAGCCGGTCGAGGGCGGTGCGGCCGGGGACGCCGCACGGAGCGGTGTGACGGTGCCGGACACCGTCTGAGCGGACCGCTCCCTCAGCCACCCTCGGCTTTTGCGGCCCCGGCGCTTCGGCGCCGGGGCCGTTCCCTTCGCCCGTACGGATCGGCTGTGCGCTCCGTGCCCGTACGGGTTCGTGCTGACGATCCCTGTCAGGGGACGAGGCGGCGCCGGTGTCCCGGCGCCTCCGCCACGACCGAGGCCGCGAGGAGCGCCGCCGGGGCAGCCAACGTCGCCGCCACCGGCAGCCGGCCGACCGCGGGCAGCAGGCAGAGGGTGGCCGCCGCCGTCACGAACCGGATCAGGACCACTGGTTCCCGCAGACCGGTGAAGGAGGCCCTGACCAGGGCCGTCGAGGTGAGGAACACGGCCGTACCACCCAGGACGCAGGCGGCCAGCGCCGTGTTCAGGTGGGACGTCGTGGTGGCCACGGCCGCGCCGACCGCACCGCCCGTGACGGCCAGGGCGAGTTGGATGGGCAGGTGCCCGAAGACGTAGACGTGCATGTGGCGGCCGCCGGAGGCCACTGCGTCGTGGGCGCCCGGGCGGGTGCTCGACGCGCTGAAGTACGACCACCACAGCCCGGCGGCGAGCGCGAACGCGGCGGCGCCGGTGAGTGCCGCGGCCGGGGCCGTCTCCGCGGTGACCAGGCCGTTGGTGAAGCCGAGCACGGTCTCGCCGAGGACGATGATCGTGAACAGGCCGAACCGCTCCCGCAGATGCTCCGCGTCGCTCGGGCTGTCGGCGAGCCGCCGCCCGGCGAGCAGCGGCAGGGCCAGTTCCGCCGTCATGGCGACGCCCCAGGCGACGTAGCGGGCCGGGCCGTCGAGGGCGAAGGTGGCGGCCAGCCAGATCGCCGCCGTGACCGCCGAACCCGTCAGGTACGACGCCGCGATGCGGCGCAGCCGCGGCTCGTGGCGCAGGTCCCGGAGGTAGAGCGCGGCGACGCCCGCGCGGGCGCACAGGTAGGAGACGACGAAGCCGGCGTCGGCGCCCCGGTCGTGGCCGACGCCGCCGAGGTGGACCGCCATCCCGGTCACCGCGGCGAGGCCCGCCGTGGTGAGCAGCCGCTGGACGGTCAGGTCGCGGTCCGCGCGGTTGGCGCGGACCGCGTACAGGACCCAGGTCCACCACAGCGGGACGAACAGGGCAGCCGCGGCGGCGATCGAGGCCGCGTGCGGATGGCCGCCGATGCGGTGGGTGGCCTGGCCGACCGCGGCCACGAACACCAGGTCGCCGAAGAGCTCGAACCAGGTGGCGCGGCGCGGTAACTCGCCTGCGAGAACGGGCTGTTGGGGAGTCTCTAGGGTGGGACGGGATACGGTCATGGGCGCGAGATTAGCCCGGGTGTTCGTCGCTCAGCGGCCCGTTGCGAGGTTCGCCCCGCCGGTGCAGTCCAGGACCGTGCCGGTGATGAATCCGTTCGTGGCAAGGGCGTTGATGGCCGCCGCCACCTCCCCGGCGGTACCGACGCGGCCCACGGGGGTCGTCGCCGCGAGCCCCGCGAACAGCTCCTTGCGCTGCTCGGCCGGTACGCGGTCCCACCACGGGGTGTCGATGACACCGGGGGAGACGGCGTTGATCCGGCGTGGGGCGAGCTCGACGGCGAGCGGGGGGACCATCGACTCGAGCGCGCCGTTGATCGCGGCCAGGCCCGAGGTGCCGGGGAAGGCGGCGCGGGCCGACGCGGCCGTGACGAAGGTGACCGAGGCGTGCTCGGTGAGATGATCCAACGCCGCCTGCAGGACGCGCAGTTGGGGCCAGAACTTGGCGTCGAAGCCATGGGCGAGATCGGCCAGGTCCAGGCCGGCGAAGGGGCCGCTGCCCGCCGCACCGCTGATCGCGATGACCAGGTGGTCGATCGGGGCGGAGGCGGCGAAGAAGGCGTCGATGTCCGCCTGATCGGTGGCGTCCATGCGGTACGTGGAGGTCTTGCCGCCGATCCGGGCGGCCGCCTCGTCGAGCTTGGTCCGGTCGCGTCCGGTGATCGTCACCTCGGCGCCGCCCCGGGCGAACAGTGCGGCCGTGGCCTCGCCGATGCCGGAGCTGCCGCCCATGACGACGGCGTGGACGGGGGAGTCGGCGGAGCTGCTGGAGTCGATGGGGGTGCTGGAGGGTGTTGCAGAAGTCATGGTGACCCTGTCCTCGTGTTCCCGTGCCTCTTGAGTTATTGACGAGACTGTCGGTCTCGGTAAAGTAAGTGTTGCCGAGACTGGCGGTCTCGTCAAGTGGGTGCAGCAAGATACGGAGAGGTTGAGAAGACAGGTGCAGGGACGGAAGCAGGGAGAGGTGATGGCGATGAGCGTCGAACGGGCCCACACCGGGCGTCGCCGCAACGAGGAGGCGCGACGGGCCGTGCTCGACGCGGCGCTGCGGCTGCTCGCGGACGCGGACGGCGCACCGGTCGGCGTGGACGCCATCGCGCGGGAGGCCGGGGTCGGCAAGCAGACGCTCTATCGGTGGTGGCCCTCGAAGGGCGCTGTCCTGCTCGACGCGCTGACCGACCGCGCCGAGCAGGATGTGCCGGCGCCGGCCGCCGGGTCGTTGCGCGAGGAGCTGCGGGCGGTGGTCGCCGCCACGTTCGAGGGCGCGCTGTCGACGCCCGTCGGCCCGGCCCTGCGCACGCTGGCGCGAGAGGCCGCCCGCGACCCCCATCTCGCCGATCTGATGCGGGAGTTCACCCAGGCACGCCGAGCCGTGCTGCGCGAGGTACTCGCCCGCGGGCAGGAGCGCGGCGAGCTCGCCGCCGGCCGCGACCTCGACCTGATGGTGGATCAGGTCTACGGGGTCTTCTGGTACCGGTTCCTGCTCGGACACGCCCCGTTGGGCGAACGGGAGGCGACTGAACTCGCCGACTCCCTCGTACGGCAGGGGAGTTGACGAGCGTACGGCAGGAGAGGCGAGCCGGTATCACTTCCCGCCGTCGGGCAGCCGCAGCATCGGGAAGCTGCCGGTGCTCGTCGGCGCGTGCTCGGGCAGCCACAGTACGGCCACCGCGCCCTCCGCCGGGGTGCCGTGCTCGGTGCCCGGCGGGCGTACGTTGCGGAACGTGAGCCGGGCGCCCAGGACCTGCGCCTGGCCCGCCGCGATCGTCAGGCCGAGGCCGTGGCCGTGGCCCGCGCGATCGGCGGCGCCGGTGCGGAAGCGGCTCGGACCGTCCTCCAGAAGCTCCTCGGGGAAGCCGGGGCCGTGGTCGCGGACCCGGATGACGCGGCCCTCGACGCTGACCTCGATGGGGGGCCGGGCGTGCTTGGACGCGTTGGCCAGGAGGTTGATCAGGATGCGCTCCAGGCGGCGCGGGTCCGTGGTCACCTCGGACTCGTGGATGACGTGGACGGAGACGCCGTCGGCGGCACGGGCCGCCATCCGGCGCTCCACGAACTCGCCCAGCATGATGTCCTGCAGCTCGGCCCGCTCGGCCGCGCTGTCGAGACGGGCCACCTCCAGCACGTCCTCGACGAGCGTGCGCATGGCCTGCGCGCGGTCCTTCACCAGCTCGCTGGGCCGGCCGTCGGGCAGCAGCTCGGCCGCCGTGAGCAGACCGGTGACCGGGGTGCGCAGCTCGTGCGCGATGTCCGCGGTGACCCGGCGCTCGGCCTCGAGCCGCTGCTTGAGCGCGTCGGCCATCGCGTCGACGGCCCGCGCCAGGTCGTCGGTCTCGTCGCGCACGACACCGCCGATGGCGTCGCGGACGCGGACCTCGGTGCGGCCCTGGGCGACCTCGCGGGCCGCGCCGGCCGCCTTGCGCAGCCGGCGCGAGAGCTGACCGCCGATGAGCACGCCGAGCGCGCTGCCGCCGAAGACCACCGAGATCGCGCCGATGATCAGGGCCTGGTCGAGGTCCTTCATGACCGTGGCGCTGCGGTCGGTGAACCGGGTGTGCACCGAGAGCAGGTCACCGTTGCTCAGCGGCACCGCGGCCCAGATGTCGGGCACGCCGTTGGACGGCTCGGAGACGAAGGTGGCGCGGCGGCCGGACAGCGCCTTGACGCGCAGCTCACGCGGCATGTCCGGATCGTTGACCTTGAAACCGACGGGCAGATTCCCGCCGCGTGCCTCGTACTGCCGCTGCACGAACTGGATCCGCTCGTCCTGGACGTCGCGCGCGTTGTCCAGCATCGAGACACGGGCCGCGTTGTGCACCACGAGACTGAGCGCGACGGCCACGAGCGCGCCGACCAGCGCGATGGCCACGCTGATCTTCCACCGCACCCCGGTGCGCAGGCTGCGCCGCAGGCGCCGCGGCAGCAGGGTGCGCAGCGTGACGCGCGAGCGCGGGGCGGCCGCCGCCGGGCCGGGGGTGCCGGTCGCGCGGGGCTCGCCGAGCGCCGAGGCCGGGCCCGGCGCACCGGCCCGGCCGCTGGAGCCGACCGGCTCGCGTGGGTGCGGGGTGTCCGCCGTCCCCCTCATATCCGCTTCCCCATCAGCCCGATCAGGCCTTCAGTTTGTAGCCGAAGCCGCGGACCGTCTCGATGCGGTCCTGGCCGATCTTCGTACGCAGTCGCTGGACGTGGACGTCGACGACGCGGGTGTCGCCGCCCCAGCCGTAGTCCCAGACGCGCTCCAGGAGCTTGTCACGGGACAGGACGGTGCCGGGCGCCGAGGAGAACTCCAGGAGCAGCCGCATCTCGGTCGGCGTCAGCGCCACCGGGGCGCCGTCCTTCCTGACCTCCATGCCCTCCGTGTCGATCTCCAGGTCGCCGAAGTGCAGGACGCCCGCGTCCGCGCCGACCGGCTCGTCCGCCGCTCCGGAACCCGCCGCCGACGGGCCGCCCGCGTGCCCGAAGCGGCGCAGCACGGCCCGGATCCGGGCCACCAGCACGGCCCCGTCGAACGGCTTGGTCACATAGTCGTCGGCCCCGGCCTCCAGGCCGAGCACGACGTCGATGGAGTCCGCGCGCGCGGACAGCATGATCACCGGGACCGTCGACTCGTCGCGGATGCGCCGGCACAGCGAGACCCCGTCGAGCCCCGGGACCATGACGTCGAGCAGCGCGATGTCCGGCCGGTCCGCGCGGAACGCCTCCAGGCCCGCGAGCCCGTCGGGCATCGCGGTGACCACGAAGCCGTCGCGCTCCAGGGCGAGCTGGGTGGCCTCGCGGATGACGTCGTCGTCCTCGACGAACAGCACGTGGGTCTGCTCACCCTTGCGCTCGCCCATGGCGCCCATGCGGTCTCCCATCCGTTCTTCTCGTGCTCTGGCTCAGCCGTCGTCCGTGGGGGCGGGGGACTCCCCGTCCACGGCGTGGCTGTAGTCGTTGTGCGTGCGGCTCTCCTGGACGAAGCGGCCCCCGCTCCAGCGGTAGGTCAGGATCTCCTCGCCCGACGGAGAGGCGACCGAGTCACCCTTCTCGTACACCTGCTTGGTGACCACCAGATCACCCCGGTCTATCTCCGCGTAGACCGGGGGTTCCTCGGCCTGGAAGACATTCTGGTACTTTCCGTCCTCGTCGCGATACACATACGTCCCGATGCCGACGGCGTCACCGCAGGTCATGACATTGACCACGACATCGCTCGACGCTCCGCCGGTCAGGTTGCCGTAGCTCACGTCGACCGGGTACTCGTTCGCCACGCACGGCTTCAGATCACGCTTGATCTCCGTGCTGACCTTGGGATCGGCCTTCACCAGACGCACCGCGTTCACGGTCTTCGGGGACGTGGACGGTCTCGGCGCAGGGGACGCGGTGGCGGCCGACTCGGTGGAGCCGACCGGGTCCGTCCGGGCGGGACCCTCGTCGCGGGCACCCGTACCGCCGGCCGAGCAGGCGGCGAGCGAACCGGCACAAAGGGCGATGGCGGCGAGCCCGGCGACCGCCGAACTCCCCGCCTTCAGGACCTGCGCGGTCCTGCGGATCCGAGAGGCACGTATGCCTAGGCCGCGCAACGCTCCCGCTCCTCACGTTCGAGCGCGCGAGCGACGAGTTCGTCGCGGTCCCGGCTCTCCAGCTCCTCACGGAGCCGGGCGAGGGCCCGGTGCAGCGTGCTCTTCACGGTTCCGGCCGACATTCCGAGGGCGGCGGCCGTCTCCTCTGTGGACATCTGCTCCCAGTGTCGCAGCACCACGACACTGCGCTGCTTCGGAGCCAGCACCTTCATGACGTCCATCAGCAGTGCGCGGTCGGCGTGCTGCTCGGTCGAGTCGTCCACGACGGACTCCGGCAGCTGCTCGGTCGGCACTTCCTCCAGCTTGCGGGCCCGCCACCACTCGGTGCGGGTGTTGATCATGACGCGGCGCAGATACGCGTCCGCGAGCCGCTTGTCCGCTATGCCGTCCCACCGGCCGTACGTCCGCACCAGCGCGGTCTGCAGCAGGTCCTGGGCGTCGACCGGGTCCGGCACCAGGCGCCGGGCGCTGCGCAGCAGAGCGTCCTGCCGCGTCCTGACGTACTCCTCGAACTCGAGCACCTCGCCGCCGTGCGCCATGATCAACCGCCTCCCGCTTCCTGCCGGTTCCCCGTTCGCCCGCACCGGTCAGGTGCGGTTACGTGGAAGAAGCTACGGAGGGGTTGTCACGGCGTTGTCCGTTCCAGCCTGCGAGGAACGCACGGCTGTCCGTCGGTTGTGTAACGAACCTAAGGACCGCCTGAAAGAGCGACCCGGTCAGCCGACCGGAAGCCGGTACAGACCGCCCGCCAGCGGCTCCACCAGCCCGTCGTCGACCAGACCGTCCAGCGCACGGGCCCGCTGCACCGGCTCGTCCCACACCCGGTCCAGCGCCGCCTGCGGCACCGGGGTCACCGCCTCGCGCAGCACCGCCAGCAGCTTGCCGCGCACCTGCCGGTCCGTCCCCGCGTACGTCTGCCCGCGCCGCGGCGGCCCGTCGTGCGCGGGCTTCCCGGCCAGCCGCCACGCGCACTGCGCGGCGATCGGGCACCGGTGGCACTCCTCGTTCTTCGCCGTGCACACGAGCGCGCCCAACTCCATCGACGCGGCCGCCCACTTGGCGGCGACCTCGTCCTCGTCGGGGAGCAGCGCGCGGGCCAGCTTGCGCTCGGCCGCGGTGGTGGCGTTCGGCGGGTACTGCACACCGGTCACGACCCGGGCGAAGACGCGTCGCACGTTCGTGTCGAGCACGGCGTGACGTTGCCCGTACGCGAACGAGGCGACCGCGGCCGCCGTGTACTCGCCGATGCCGGGCAGCGCGAGCAGCTGCGCGTGGTTCGTCGGTACGTCGCCGCCGTGCCGCTCCGTTATGGCGACGGCCGCGCCGTGCAGCCGCAGGGCGCGCCGCGGATAGCCGAGCCGGCCCCAGGCGCGGACGGCCTCGCCCGGCGCGTCCGCGGCGAGGTCGGCGGGCCGGGGCCAGCGCGCCAGCCACTGCTCGTACACGGGCAGCACCCGGCTCACCGGCGTCTGCTGGAGCATGAACTCGCTGACCATCACGCCCCACGGGCCCGCGTCGGGGCGCCGCCAGGGCAGGTCTCGGGCGTGGTCGGCGAACCAGTCGATGACGGGGTCGTGAAGATCGGAGCGACCGGGGACGTTCTCGGGGGTCTTCGTGAGCGCAGTCATGGCACTGCCGATCCTGCCACGTCGGACACCCGTGCCGCGCAGACGCTCCGCTCGGGCGGGCGGGCCCGGCGCGTCCCCGCCCGCACCCCTGACGATCGGCAGGGGCGCCGGGACCCCCGCCGCTTGTACCGTCGACGAGGTGACCCCCCGTCGCCGCTCCGCCCTCGCGGACCTGTCGCTCTGGGCGGCGCTGGCCCTGCCGGTCCTCGCCGTCGAGCACCTGCACCTGCACGAGCCCGCCGCCGCCTGGCAGCAGCTCGCCGGACTCGCCGTGCTCGGCGCGGCGACCGCACTGCACCGCCGGCTGCCCGCCACCGCGTTCGTCGTCGCGGCCGCCCCGGGCCTCGCCGTCGCGTCGTCCCTGTTCACCCTCTCCTACGGGCCCGCCCTCGCCGCCTTCGCCTACCTCATGGGCCTGCGCTCCCGCGCCGCCCGCCCCTCCCTGCTCGCCTTCGCCGCGCTCGCCGCCGTCGGCACCGCCGAGATCGCGATCCGCCAGGTCGACCCGGCCGCGGAGTGGCTCGTGCTCATGGGCACCCTCCTGTTCGGCGCGGTCTTCCCCTGGCTCATCGGCCGCTACTGGCGCCAGAGCCGCGAGCTGACCGCCGCCGGCTGGGCCAGGGCCGGGCAGCTGGAGCGCGAGCACCGCATCGTCGCCGACCGCGCCCGGCTGCGCGAACGGGCCCGCATCGCCCAGGACATGCACGACTCCCTCGGCCACGAGCTCAGCCTCATCGCCGTGCGCGCGGGCGCCCTCCAGGTCGCCCCCGGCCTCGCCGACGCGCACCGCACGGCCGCCGCCGAACTGCGCGCCGCCGCCTCCGACGCCACCGACCGGCTGCACGGCATCATCGGCCTGCTGCGCGAGGAGGACGACGAGCCGGCCCCGCTCGCCCCGGCCGGCGAGAGCGTCGCGGAACTGGTGGAACGGGCCGCCGAATCGGGCCTCCCCGTCCGCCTCGTGGGAGCACCGGCCCCCGACGACCGCACCGCCTACCGCGTCGTCCAGGAAGCCCTGACGAACGCGGCGAAGCACGCGCCCGGCGCCCCCGTCACCGTGGAGGCGCACCGGCGGGCCGACGCGACCACGCTCACCGTCACCAACGGCCGCCCCCGGCACACGCCCCCGCCCCCGCCGGGCAGCGGCACCGGCCTGATCGGACTGCGCGCCCGGATCACCGCGCTCGGCGGCACCTTCGACGCGAGCCCGCACGAGGGCGGCTTCCGGGTCACGGCCCTCCTGCCCGCCCCCGGCACCGCGCCCGCCCGCCCCGCCCGCGACGAGGGGCCCATCGACTTCGCGTACGCGCGGCGCAGCGCGCGCCGCCGGGTGGGCCTGGCGTTCGCCGCGGCCGCGGTCGCGGGAACCGTCCTGATCGGCGGGGCGTTCACCTGGTACGCGTACACGAAGACGCACGCCGTCCTCACCCCGCAGGCGTACGCGCAGCTGCGCACCGGCACGCCCTTCGCCGAGGCCGCCGCCCGGCTGCCCGACCGCACGATCAGCGACCCGCCGGTCGAGCGCGCGCCCACACCGCCGCCCGCGCACACGGACTGCCGCTACTACCGCGCCAGCGGCGAACTCTTCGTACCCGTCGAGCACTTCAGGCTCTGCTTCGGAGACGACCCGGCGCACACCCTCGTCGACAAGGCGGTGATCCCCAAGGCGGGCACCGCCGACCAGATGGTGGAAGAGGAGCACGAATGGGCCCGCTGACCGAACCGGCGCCGCGCCGCATCAGGGTGCTGCTCGCCGACGACGAGGCGATGATCCGGGCCGGCGTCGGCGCGATCCTCGCGGCGGGCGGCGACTTCGAGATCGTCGCCGAGGCCGCCGACGGCCGTGAGGCGCTCGCCCTCGCCCGGGCGCACCGCCCGGACGTGGCGCTGCTCGACATCCGCATGCCGCGCCTGGACGGCCTGGCCGCGGCCGAGGAGATCACGGCGACGGTGCCCGGCACGGCGGTGGCGATGCTGACGACGTTCTCCGAGGACGCCTACGTCGCGCGGGCGCTCGGCGGCGGCGCGACTGGCTTCCTGCTCAAGTCCGGCGACCCGCACGAACTGATGGCGGGTGTACGGGCGGTGGCGGACGGCGCCGCGTTCCTGTCGCCCAAGGTGGCCCGGCACGTCATCGACGGCCTCGGCGGCGGCCGGCTCTCGCGCGAGGCCTCGGCCCGGCAGCGCGTGGCGACGCTCACGCCGCGCGAGCGCGAGGTCCTCGGCCTGGTCGGCGCGGGGCTGTCGAACCCGGAGATCGCCGGGCGCCTGCACCTCGTGGAAGGCACGGTGAAGGCGTACGTCAGCGCGGTCCTCGACCGGCTGGAGGTCAAGAACCGCGTACAGGCCGCGATCGTGGCGTACGAGGCGGGACTGCTGACGTAGCGACAGTTCCGCCGGGCCCGGCGGAACGTGAGGGGGCGTCAGAAGGGCCTGTCAGAAAGGGAGGTCAGAAAGGGAGGTCAGAAAGGGAGGTCGGAAGCGGTTGCCGGAAACGGTTCAGCGCCGGTGCGCGCCTCCGCGCGGCCGCCCGTCGTGCGCCGACGCGTATCCGCCACCGGCCGGCCCCGGGCCCGCGAACCACCGCACGAGCCCGTTCCCGGACCCGCGCATCGCCTCGGTCACCCGCGCCCCCGGACGCGTGACGAGCCGGACGACGAGCAGCGCGACCAGGGTGCCGAGCAGCAGGCCCACCGCGACGTCGTGCGGGTAGTGCACGCCCACGAAGACCCGGGAGAACGCCATGAGGATCGCCATCGGCACGGTCAGCCAGCCGATCTTCGGCCAGGCCAGCGCGAGCCCGACGGCCGCCGCGGCGGCGATCGTGGCGTGGTTGCTGGGGAACGACCAGTCGCCGTAGACCGGGCAGTCCACCAACGACGGCAAGGCACCCGCGACGGCCCGGCACGGCCGCTCCTCGTCGACCCCCGACTTGATCAACTCGCTGCACACATAGGCCACGGCGGTGGCCAGCGGCGCGAGCACCGCGACGGCGAAGGCTCGCGGGTCACCGCGCCGCGCCCGCCACCAGGCGACGACGAACAGCACGGCGAACAGCAGCAGGCCCAGTTCCGTCCACACCTCCATCAGGTGCTGAAACCACGAAGGAGTGTCGTGGGCGAATTCGGTGATGTCGCGATAGAGATCGGAGTCGATGGTTCCCATGGTGACGGACAGTACGCAATGACCGGGTGCTGTCACATCTTGCGATGGTCGCGGACCGCACCTGACGAAAGACAGGGGTCGGGGACCCCGCCGGACGGCCGCGCATGATGATGATCCGGAAAACTTGATGTGCGGGGCGGCGGGTGGGCGCGGGACAACGGCCGGATCTCTCGTAAGGTTTGGGTCGTGGGATCACTGCGCAATCCGATCGGGCCGCTTCCCTCCTCCATCTACTGGCGCCGGAGGGTCGTACTGGCGTCTGTCCTCGCGCTGCTCGCGCTGCTGGTCGTGTGGGTCGTGAACCTCGGCGGCGGCGGCGCGAACAACGGCGCGGACGGGTCCAACGGCAAGCATCCGACCGATGCCATCACGCCAGGACCGTCCGGTACCGGGCCCGCGATCAGCGAACACCCGGGCGGGCGCGACGAGTCGGGCGGTTCCGGGTCGGGCGACGGCTCCGGTTCCGGTGACGGCTCGGGTGACTCCGCGGGCTCCGGGGGCGGCTCCGACGACGCGGCGGGCGGCGACAAGGGCGACGGCGGCGACGGCGGTTCGGCCGCCGGCGGCCAGGCGGCGGCGGTCGTCGGCCTGCCCGACTGCACCGCGGGCGGCACGTCGCTGGCGGTGCGCAGCATCCACAACTCGTACGCCCCCGGGGAGAAGCCGAAGCTCGAACTCGTCGCCAAGAACACGACGGACAAGGCCTGCAAGGTCGACCTCGGTCCGAAGACGGCGGTCGTCACGATCACCAAGGCGGACGGCGACACGAAGTACTGGTCGTCCGGGGACTGCCCGGCCGGTCCCGGCAGCCGGGTGCTCCGCGTGCCGGCGGGCGGCAAGGTCACCCAGTCGCTGACCTGGGACCGCAAGCCGAGCGTCCCGCAGTGCGCCACGCCTCCGGCGGGGTCCGCGGGCGCCGGTACGTATCTGGTCGAGGTCAAGGGGGCCCAACTGACCGGGACCCGGACGTCGTTCGTGCTGAAGGCCGACTGAGTTCCGGGCGTCATCGGCGGGTGGGCGTCACGGGGCTCCGCCCCGGACCCCGCTCCTCAAGCGCCAAAGCCGCTTGATGTGCCCAGCGGCTCGAGCTAGACGTACCGCTCCAGGATCGACGACTCCGCCAGGCGCGACAGGCCCTCGCGCACGCTGCGCGCCCTGGCCTCGCCGACGCCGTCCACCGTCTGCAGGTCGTCGACGCTGGCGGCGAGCAGCTTCTGCAGGCCGCCGAAGTGCTCCACCAGGCGGTCGATGATCGCCCCGGGCAGGCGCGGCACCTTCGCCAGCAGCCGGAAGCCGCGCGGTGACACCGCCGAGTCCAGCGCCTCCGGCGAACCGGTGTAGCCCAACGCCCGCGCCACGATGGGCAGTTCGAGCAGCTCGCCGTGGTGCAGGGAGTCCAGCTCGGACAGCGCCTCGTCGACCGTGCGCGAGCGCTTGGCCGTCGGCTCGGGCACATAGTCCCGTACGACCAGCTCGCGCTCGGGCTCGACGCCCGCGATCAGCTCGTCCAGCTGCAGCGCCAGCAGCCGGCCGTCCGTGCCCAGCTCGACGACGTACTCGGCGATCTCGGTCGCGATACGGCGCACCATCTCCAGGCGCTGGGCGACCGCGACGACGTCCCGGACCGTGACCAGGTCCTCGATCTCCAGCGCGGAGAGCGTGCCCGCGACCTCGTCGAGACGCAGCTTGTAGCGCTCCAGGGTCGCGAGGGCCTGGTTGGCGCGGGACAGGATCGCCGCCGAGTCCTCCAGGACGCGGCGCTGACCGTCCACGTACAGGGCGATCAGGCGCATCGACTGGGAGACCGAGACGACCGGGAAGCCGACCTGCTTGCTGACGCGGTCGGCGGTGCGGTGCCGGGTGCCCGTCTCCTCGGTCGGGATCGTCGGATCCGGCACCAGCTGCACACCGGCCCGCAGGATCTTGTCGAGGTTCGAGGAGAGCACGATGCCGCCGTCGAGCTTGCACAGCTCACGCAGGCGCGTGGCCGAGAACTCGACGTCGAGGACGAAGCCGCCCGTGCACATCGACTCGACCGTCTTGTCGGAGCCGAGGACGATGAGCCCGCCGGTGTTGCCACGGAGGATCCGCTCCAGACCGTCCCGCAGGCCGGTGCCGGGCGCCACCGCGCTCAGCGAGGCGCGCATCAGACCGTCCGTACCGGAACTCCCGGACTTGCCGGGAGCTGCCGCCCGGTCATTGGCTGCCACTGCACTCCTCCGGATCGCAGACTCTCTTGGGAGGCCCTGTCGCGTTCGTACGCACGGGCGAGACCAGGGCAAAGTCTACCGGCGCTCCTCCGTCTCCCGCGGGGCCTCTCGGCGACGGCTCTTCGGCAGCACCCGCAGCGCGTCCCCTATATCGGCGACTTCCAGGACCTTCATACCGGGCGGGATCTTTCCGGGATCGGCCGGCACGAGGGCGTGCGTGAACCCGAGACGGTGTGCTTCGGCCAGCCTGCGCTGCACGCCCGTGACCCGTCTGACCTCGCCCGCGAGGCCTACTTCTCCGATCGCCACCAGGTTCTTGGGCAGCGGGGTGTCGCTCGCGGCGGAGGCGAGGGCGAGCGCGATGGCCAGGTCCGCGGCCGGCTCGGAGAGCTTCACGCCGCCGACCGTCGCGGAGTAGATGTCCCTTTTGCCCAAGGCGCTGATCCGGCCACGCTGTTCGAGTACCGCCAGCATCATCGAGACGCGGGACGTCTCCAGGCCGGACGTGGTGCGGCGGGGCGAGGGGATCTGGGAGTCGACCGTCAGTGCCTGGACCTCGGCGACCAGCGGGCGGCGGCCCTCCAGGGTCACCGTCAGACAGGTGCCGGGGACCGGCTCGTCGCGGCGGGTCAGGAACAGGCCGGACGGGTCGGCGAGCCCGGTGATGCCCTCGTCGTGCAGCTCGAAGCAGCCGACCTCGTCCGTCGTCCCGTACCGGTTCTTCACGCCGCGGACCAGGCGCAGGCGCGCGTGCCGGTCGCCCTCGAAGTTCAGCACGACGTCGACCAGGTGCTCCAGCAGGCGCGGGCCCGCGATCGCGCCCTCCTTCGTGACATGGCCCACGAGCAGGGTCGACATGCCGCGCTCCTTGGACGCGCGGATCAGCGCCCCGGCCACCTCGCGGACCTGCGCCATGCCGCCCGGCGCCCCGTCGATCTCCGGCGACGCCACCGTCTGCACCGAGTCCATGATCAGCAGCGAGGGCTTCACCGCGTCCAAGTGACCGAGGACCGCGGAGAGATCGGTCTCCGCCGCCAGGTACAGATGGTCGTCGATCGCCTTGATGCGGTCGGCGCGCAGGCGGACCTGGGACGCCGACTCCTCGCCCGTCACATAGAGGGTCCGGTGCTCCTCGTCGGCGGCCTTGGCCGCCACGTCCAGGAGCAGCGTGGACTTGCCGACGCCGGGCTCACCCGCGAGCAGGACCACCGCACCCGGTACGAGTCCGCCGCCGAGCACCCGGTCCAGCTCCGGCACCCCGGTGCTGCGGGCCGTGGCCTGCTTGCCGTCCACCTGGCCGATGGGCACGGCGGATGTCGTGACGCGGCCGGGGGCGGTCGTGCGCACGGCGGGCGCGCCGTACTCCTCGATCGTCCCCCACGCCTGGCACTCGGCGCAGCGGCCCAGCCACTTGGCCGTCTGCCAGCCGCATTCGGTGCAGCGGTAGGACGGACGGTCCTTCGCGGATTTCGTACGGGCAGCCATGCACGAAACCGTAGCGGGCCCCACTGACATCGCCGACATCGGCGGTATTGCCCCTGTCGGTTGCCCCGCGTAGCCGTGCTGGCCACGGAATATGGGCTTCCTGTCCCCTTTTGAGGGATCGTTTCACCCGTAAGGATTAAAAGTGCTCAAGGGGCCGGAAGGGCCCCGCGCGCGCCGCCTACGGTCGCACGGGTGATGAGCAGCA
Organism: Streptomyces sp. cg35; assembly: GCF_050410835.1. Taxonomy (NCBI): domain Bacteria; kingdom Bacillati; phylum Actinomycetota; class Actinomycetes; order Kitasatosporales; family Streptomycetaceae; genus Streptomyces; species Streptomyces sp. cg35. The sequence continues at coordinate 4,022,944 of NZ_CP191268.1, read as the reverse complement.
GGCCGGAAACCCCCACGCACACCACCGGCGCACACCGGGCGCACCGCCCCGGGGCGAGGCGGCCGGTGCCGCGCGCTGTTCCGCAGCGCCCGCCCGCTCGCTACGAGCCGTGTCTGGACGGCTTGTTCACCTACTGCCTCTCCGTGCTCTGCGACCACGAAGAGGCGACCGCCGCCCTCGGTGACGCCCTCGCGCTCGCCGAGCGCCGCGGCTCGCGCGCCCCGGCCGCCGACTCCGAGGCCGACCGCAGGGCCTGGCTGTACGCGCTCGCCCGCTGGGCCTGTCTGCGCCGTCTCGCCGAGGCCAAGCGCAGGCGGCAGGGCGCGCACGCCACGGGCAAGCGCCCGCCCGAGCCCGCCGAGAAGGGCCCCTCCGAAGACGTCCTCCTCCAGGAGGAGCGCCGCCGCCAACTCGCGCTGCTCGCCTGGCCGGAGGCAGCCGGCACCACCCCCGAGCAGCGCGAGGCGCTCGAACTGGCCGTGCGGCACCAGCTGTCGCCGCGCGAGGTCGCGGCCGTCCTCGGCACCGACCCCGGCGTCACCCGCGAGCTGCTCGCGGCCGCCGCCTGCGAGGTCGAGCGCACCCGCGCCGCGCTCGCCGTCGTGGAGACCGGCACCTGCCCCAGCGTCGCCCGCCTCACCGGCGACAACCAAGTGCTCCTGTCCGCCGCCCTGCGCCGCGAGCTCGTCCGGCACGTCGACGACTGCCCGCGCTGCCGCCGCACCGCCGAGCGCGCCGCCCCCGGCAGCTGGCCCGGCACCTCCGTGACGCCCGCCGCGCTGCCCCTCGTCGAGGCCCCGCGCCCCGCCCTGCACCGCGCGATGCACGCCCCGCACCCCGGCGGCGCGCCCCGCTTCGACCGGCGCGGGTTCCCCATGGATCCCAAGGACCGGGCGGCACGGCGGGACCGGCTGCGCTCGCGCGCGGTCACGACGACCGTGGTCGCCACCGTGGTGGCCGCTCCCGTACTCGCCCTGTGGGCCGCCTACCGCGGAGCCCCGCTCACCGGCGAGGGCACCGACGGCCGCTCCATCAGCGCCAGCGAGGCGGGCGGACCCGACGGGCTGAGCGGCGAGCGCACGGACGACACGTACGAGAACGCGGGCAACGCCAGCACCACCCCCGACCCCCGCTTCACCGCGGGCAGCCGCTCGCCCGACGTCTCCGTCGAGGTCATCTCGCCGCGCGCGGGCACCGGCCCCGGGCGGCTGACCGTCGAGGCCCAGCCCAGCGGCGCCTCGACGCTCATCACCCTGACGGCGTCCGGGAGTTCGGCCGTCCACTGGTCCGCGCACACCGGGGCGTCCTGGCTGTATCTGAGCCAGGCGTCGGGGACGCTGCGGCCGGGCGAGTCGTTCACGATCCGGGTGTACGTCGATCATGACCGGGAGCCGTCCGGGCACTGGAGCGCCCGCATCGGCATCGATCCGTCCGGCGCCGTCATCTCCCTCGACGGGTACGGGAGTTCCGGCGGTGCCCGGCCCACCCCCGGGCCGGGCACCAGCGGGCCCGGCACCGGCGGGCCGGACCCCACGCCGTCCGACCCCTCGCCCTCCGAGCCCTCGTCGGGGCCGAGCGATCCCTCGCCCTCGGACCCCGACCCGAGCTCGCCGGACCCGGACCCCACGACCTCGGAGCCCGACCCGACGCCGACCGGCTCGTCGCCCGCGCCCTCCGACCCGTCGAGCCCCGGGGACTCGACGTCGCCGCAGTCCCCGTAGGCACTTCCCGTGTCGCTACGCCGGGTCCGGGTCCGCCGGGTGCGGGGCGAGCAGCGGCAGGCCCTTCGGGGCGGACGCCAGCCGCTCCTCGCAGAGCTCGACCAGCTTGTCGTAACCGGCCTTGCCCATCAGCTCGGTGAGCTCCGGGCGGTACGAGACGTACACCGGGTCGCCCGCGCCGTGCGCCGAGGTCGCCGAGGTGCACCACCAGTGCAGGTCGTGGCCGCCCGGGCCCCAGCCGCGCCGGTCGTACTCACCGATCGAGACCTGGAGCACCCGGGTGTCGTCGGGGCGGTCGATCCACTCGTAGGTACGGCGGACCGGCAGCTGCCAGCACACATCCGGCTTCGTCTCCAGCGGCTCGCGGCCCTCCTTGATCGCCAGGATGTGCAGCGAGCAGCCGGCGCCGCCCTCGAAGCCCGGGCGGTTCTGGAAGATGCACGAGCCCTTGTACGGGCGGGTCTGGCGCTCGCCGTCCTCGTCCTTGGAGACCCAGCCGGTCTCCGTACCGACGTCGTGGTGCTGCCAGATGTCCGGCGTGAGGCGCGCGACGTAGCCCGCCACGCGCTTCTCGTCGTCCTCGTCCGAGAAGTGCGCGCCCAGCGTGCAGCAGCCGTCGTCCGCGCGGCCCGCCTGGATGCCCTGGCAGCCGCTGCCGAAGATGCAGGTCCAACGAGAGGTCAGCCATGTCAGATCGCACCGGAAGATCTGCTCGTCGTCCGCCGGATCCGGGAACTCGACCCAGGCGCGCGGGAAGTCGATTCCCTTCTCGTCCGGCTGGGCCGCCTTCGGCTGCTGCTTCGGCTTCTGCTTCTGCTTCGGCTCCAGGTCTGGAGTCGCCGACTTCGTCTTCTTGTCGCTCTTGTCGGCCTTGGCCTTTTTCGTCTTTGGCACGGCTCCAGAGTAAGGGCGTCGTGGAGGTGGGCGAGACTCCCGCTTCCACGACGGTCCAGGGGCCGGCTCGGCTCCCCGCTCAGGTCACGGGTCGGGTCTCGGCAGGGGCCTTGGCGGACGGAGCGCGGGGTCGGCGCAGTAGCGTTCCGTATATGAGACTCGGTGTCCTCGACGTGGGTTCGAATACGGTTCATCTGCTCGTGGTGGACGCGCACAGGGGTGCCCGCCCGCTGCCCGCGCACTCGCACAAGGCCGATCTGCGGCTCGCCCAACTCCTCGACGAGCGGGGCGCGATCGGGGCCGACGGGGTGGAACAGCTGGTCGGCACGGTCAGAGGGGCCCTGGAGGCCGCCGAGGACAAGGGTGTCGAGGACCTGCTGCCCTTCGCCACGTCGGCCGTGCGCGAGGCGAGCAACGCCGATGAGGTGCTGGCGCGGGTGAAGGACGAGACCGGGGTCGAGCTGCGGGTGCTCACCGGGGCGGAGGAGGCGCGGCTCACGTTCCTCGCCGTGCGGCGGTGGTTCGGCTGGTCCGCGGGGAAGCTGCTGGTGCTCGACATCGGTGGCGGGTCGCTGGAGATCGCGTACGGGATCGACGAGGAGCCCGACGCGGCGGTGTCGCTGCCGCTGGGGGCCGGGCGGTTGACGGCCGGGTGGCTGCCCGGGGATCCGGCCGATCCGGCGGACGTGAAGGCGTTGCGGCGGCATGTGCGGGCGCAGATCGCGCGGACCGTGGGGGAGTTCAGCCGGTTCGGGGCGCCGGATCATGTGGTGGCCACGTCGAAGACGTTCAAGCAGTTGGCGCGGCTTGCGGGGGCCGCTCGGTCCACCGAAGGGCTGTACGTACAACGGGACTTGAAGCGGGAGTCGTTGGAGGCGTGGGTGCCGCGGCTCGCCGGGATGACGGTGGCTGAGCGGGCGGAGCTGCCCGGGGTGTCGGAGGGGCGGGCCGGGCAGTTGCTCGCGGGGGCGCTGGTGGCCGAAGGGGCGATGGATCTGTTCGGGGTGGAGACGTTGGAGATCTGTCCCTGGGCGCTGCGGGAGGGTGTCATCCTGCGGCGGCTGGATCATCTGGCCTCGCCCTGAGTGGTCTGAACGGCCTGAACCGCCTGAAGGGAGGGTGGCCGTCTGGGCTTCGGTTGGCGGCTTTCCGTTTCGATCCGACAGGTGTGTGGGTGGGTACGGGGCCGCCCTGGGCATGTCCGTGCTCGCCATCTTGATGGCCTCGCCGGTTGCTTCGCGCTTCGTCACCGCGTGGTCTGTGCTGCGCGCGCACATACCCAGACCGGCCCCTCCCGTCTCGTACGCGAGTGATCGCCGGTGGATCCATGTCAAGGATCCGTCGGCACGGGGACGATTCACCCGGCCTCCCCGCGGGATCGCGAGGGCCCGTACTCTGTCCCCGTGGCAGAACCAGTGGTGCGCATCCCGGATGCGAAGGTCGCCCTGTCGACCGCCTCGGTGTATCCGGAGTCGACGGCGACGGCCTTCGAGATCGCCGCACGCCTGGGCTACGACGGCGTCGAGGTCATGGTGTGGACCGACCCCGTCAGCCAGGACATCGAGGCGCTGCGGCGGCTCAGCGACTATCACCGGATCCCGATTCTGGCCGTGCACGCACCATGTCTGCTGATCACGCAGCGGGTCTGGTCGACGGACCCATGGGTGAAGCTGCAGCGGGCGAAGGCCGCGGCGGAGAAGCTCGGGGCCTCGACCGTCGTGGTGCATCCGCCCTTCCGGTGGCAGCGGCAGTACGCCCGGGACTTCGTCAGCGGCATCTGGCGGATGGCCGGCGAGACCGATGTGCGGTTCGCCGTCGAAAACATGTACCCGTGGCGCTACCGGGACCGGGAGATGCTCGCGTACGCCCCCGACTGGGACGTCACGAAGGACGACTACCGGCACTTCACCGTCGACCTGAGCCACACCGCCACGGCCCGGACCGACGCGATGCAGATGATCGACCGGATGGGAGACCGGCTGGGGCACGTGCACCTGGCCGACGGGAACGGGTCCAACAAGGACGAGCACCTGGTGCCGGGGCGCGGCACGCAGCCCTGTGCCGAGCTGCTGGAGCGGCTGGCCGTCAGCGGGTTCGACGGGCATGTGGTCATCGAGGTCAATACGCGGCGCGCGATGTCCAGCGCCGAGCGTGAGGCCGACCTCGCCGAGGCGCTCGCCTTCACACGGCTGCATCTGGCGTCCGCGATGCGGGTGCCGCGTTCATGAGCGAATCCGCGCGGCGCCGGGGACGGCCCTCGCGTACGGCGGGCGGGGACGGGCCCGGGACGCGTGAGCGGATCCTCGCCGCGGCGCGCGAGGAGTTCGCCGAGCGGGGGTACGACAAGACCTCCGTGCGGGGGATCGCCAAGGCGGCCGGGGTCGACTCGGCGCTGGTGCACCACTACTTCGGCACCAAGGAGCAGGTGTTCGCCGCCTCCGTCGAGATGGCCTTCGCGCCCGCCCTGGAGGCTCCGGCCGCCGTGGAGGACGGGCCGCTGGACGGGGTCGGCGAGCGGCTGACCCGGTTCATCTTCGGCGTGTGGGAGAACCCGGCGACGCGGGCACCGCTGCTCGCCATCGTGCGCTCCGCCGTCAACAACGAGGTGGCCGCGGGTGTCTTCCGGCGGCTCATCGCCGCCCAGCTGCTGTCGCGCATCGGGCGGCGCCTCGACCTGCCGGAGCAGGAGGCCGAGCTGCGGGCCTCGCTGGCCGCGGCCCAGCTGGTGGGGACCGCGATGCTCCGGTACGTGATCAAGGTGGAGCCGCTGGCCTCGGCGGACGTCGAGGTCCTCGTGGCCCGGCTCGCGCCCGTCGTGCAGGGACATCTGACCGGCTCCTGACCCGGGACCATGAGACGGGCGTCCCGGTATCTGGACAGGGTGTCCGGATCTTGGAGGGGCGGCGTAGGCTCGTACGCAGTCTTTTCTGCCTGAAGGAGCGAGCGACGATGCCCGAGCTGAGGTCCCGCACAGTCACCCACGGCCGCAACATGGCGGGCGCACGCGCCCTTATGCGCGCCTCCGGTGTACCCGGTGCGGACATCGGCCGGAAGCCGATCATCGCCGTGGCCAACTCGTTCACCGAGTTCGTGCCCGGGCACACCCACCTGGCCCCGGTCGGCCGCATCGTCAGCGACGCCATCACGGCCGCCGGCGGCATCCCCCGGGAGTTCAACACCATCGCCGTCGACGACGGCATCGCCATGGGGCACGGCGGCATGCTGTACAGCCTGCCGTCGCGCGATCTGATCGCCGACTCGGTCGAGTACATGGTCGAGGCGCACTGCGCGGACGCCCTGGTGTGCATCTCGAACTGCGACAAGATCACCCCGGGCATGCTGATGGCCGCGCTGCGCCTCAACATCCCGACGGTCTTCGTCTCCGGCGGCCCGATGGAGTCCGGCCGGGCCACCCTCGTCGACGGCACGGTCCGCACGCTCGACCTGGTCGACGCGATGTCCGAGGCCGTGAACGAGAAGATCTCCGACGAGGACATCCTCCGTATCGAGGAGAACGCCTGCCCGACCTGCGGCTCGTGTTCCGGCATGTTCACCGCCAACTCGATGAACTGCCTGACCGAGGCCATCGGTCTGTCCCTGCCGGGCAACGGCTCGGTCCTCGCCACGCACACCGCCCGCAAGGCGCTGTACGAGCGCGCGGGCGCGACCGTCGTCGAGCTGACCAAGCGCTACTACGGCGAGGACGACGCCTCGGTCCTGCCGCGCAACATCGCCACCCACGCCGCCTTCGAGAACGCGATGGCGCTCGACATCGCCATGGGCGGCTCCACGAACACGATCCTGCACCTGCTGGCCGCCGCGCAGGAGGCCGAGGTCGACTACAACCTCGACCACATCAACGCCGTCTCGCGCCGCGTCCCCTGCCTGGCCAAGGTCGCGCCGAACGTCGCGGGCTCGAAGACGTACTACATGGAGGACGTGCACCGCGCCGGCGGCATCCCCGCCCTCCTCGGCGAGCTGTACCGCGGCGGTCTCCTCAACGAGGACGTGCACACGGTCCACTCGCCCTCCATCAAGGAGTGGCTGGACGCCTGGGACGTCCGTTCCGGCGCCGCGTCCGACGAGGCCGTCGAGCTGTGGCACGCGGCCCCCGGCTGCAAGCGCTCCGCCGAGGCCTTCTCGCAGTCCGAGCGCTGGGACACCCTCGACACGGACGCGGCGAACGGCTGCATCCGCGACGTCGCCCACGCCTACTCCAAGGACGGCGGCCTCGCGGTCCTGAAGGGCAACCTGGCCGAGGACGGCTGCGTCGTGAAGACCGCCGGTGTCGACGAGTCCATCTGGGTCTTCGAGGGCCCGGCCGTGGTCTGCGAGTCGCAGGAGGAGGCCGTCGAGAAGATCCTGCTCAAGCAGGTCAAGGAGGGCGACGTCGTCGTCATCCGCTACGAGGGCCCCAAGGGCGGCCCCGGCATGCAGGAGATGCTCTACCCGACCTCGTACCTGAAGGGCCGCGGTCTCGGAAAGGTCTGCGCGCTCGTCACGGACGGCCGCTTCTCCGGCGGTACGTCGGGCCTGTCCATCGGCCACGCCTCGCCCGAGGCGGCCGCCGGCGGCGCCATCGCCCTCGTCGAGGACGGCGACCGCGTCCGCATCGACATCCCGAACCGGTCCATCGAACTGCTCGTCTCCGACGAGGAGTTGGCCGCGCGCCGCGAGGTCCTCGGCGGCGTCTACGCCCCCAAGGCGCGCGAGCGCAAGGTCTCCGCGGCCCTGCGCGCGTACGCGGCGATGGCGACCAGCGCCGACAAGGGCGCGGTCCGCGACGTCTCCAAGCTCGGCTGACCCCGCTGCTTCACCAGTCCTCGGGGTGACGTCCGTCCACCCCGAAGACCGTGCCGTCCGGCGCACTCCCGTACACCCGGCCCCCGACCACGACCGGCTCCGCCAGCTCGGCGACGACGCGGTCGGGGCGGGCGGCGGAGCGGGGGCGGGTCTGGCCCAGGGGAGCGCCGGTACGGGCATCCGTGGCGAGGAGACGGCCGTCGGGCGCCGTGAAACAGAGCCGTCCCTCGGCGGCCACCGGACGGGACGGGCGGCTCACCGCGGTGTCCTGCTGCCAGCGCACGGCGTCCGCCGCCTTCGTCGTGGGACGCGTGTCGACCGCGAGAAGCATGCCGCCGGCCCCGTAGACGAACACGGTTCCGGCGCTCTCCGTGGCCTCCGCCTGATCGATCCGCAGGGGTAGCGGGACGCGGTGCGCCGACCTGGTCCGGGTGTCGAGGCGGACCACCGCGTCGGTCAGCTGGTCCGCGTTCAGGGACAAGAGGTGCAGCGCGTCGTCCCCGGCGGCGACGGGGCGGAGATCTCCGTCCGCCCGGGCTGACCACAGGGAGCGCCCGTCGTCCGCCGCCACCGCCCGGATCGTGGTGGCGGAACCGTCCGGAGCCGGCGTGACGGCATAGAGGGTCCGCTGGTCACCGGCCACCCACTGGGTGCCGACCCCGCCGACGCCGCGCTCCCACAGCTTTCGTCCGGTCGCGCTGTCCAGCGCCCGGACCGCCCCTTCGGAACCGACGAGCAGGGTGGTCCCCGCGGAGTGCCGGACCGCGGAGCTGCCCGCGGTGTCCGCGCTCCACCGCGCCGCACCGGTACCGAGGTCGAGCGCCTGCAGGCGGTGGCCGGTGACGAGGTGCAGCAGGCCACCGGAGACCGTCGGCGGCGCACCGGACGGCCGGCCCAGGGCGCGGCGCCACACGACAGCGCCGTCCGCGGGGTCGAGGCGGGCCGTGAGGCCCGTCCCGGTGACGCAGTACAAGGCGTCCGCGGTGGCCGTGCACGCGGGCGGCGTGCCGCTCCCGGTTCCGAGGCGGGTGGCCCATGGCGTGAAGTCGGCCCGGCCGGAGGGCTGCCGGTGCGCCGCGGGCCGCTCGTCGTCCGGGAACAGGGTGCCCGTGGCGAGGGCCGCGCCCGTCGCGATCAGCAACGTACCGACGGCGGCCGCCAGGACCAGCCGGGAGCGCCTGCCGCGCCGTGGCGCGACGGTGCCGCCGGACGCCGTACCGGGCTCGGGACGTGACACGGGGCGGGCGGCGTCCGCCGGAGAGGAGTGCTCCGGGATCCGCTCACGGCGGTCGGGCTCACGCTGGGCCGGTATCAGCGGCGCCGTCGCCGGCTGGCGCAGCATCTCCATGACCTCGGCGGGGGAGGGCCGTTCGTCCGGATCCTTGGTCAGGCAGCGGCGGACCACGGGCAACAGCTCGTCCGGCACGCCGGTCAGGTCCGGTTCGTTGTGCACCACTTGATAGGCGACGAGGTACGGGCTGTCGGAGTCGAACGGACCGCGACCCGTTGCCGCGTGGGCGAGCACCGCGCCCATCGCGAACACGTCCGCGGCCGGCCCCACTTCGCGCGGCCGCTGGAACTGCTCCGGAGCCATGTACGGCGGCGACCCGATCAGCCTGCCGGTCTCCGTGCGCAGATCGCTGTCCACCGGACGGGAGATGCCGAAGTCGATGACCTTGGGCCCGTCGGCCGCGAGCAGCACATTGCTCGGCTTCAGATCGCGGTGGACGACTCCCGCGCGATGGATGTCGCGCAGCGCCTCGGCCAGTCCCGCCCCGAGGCGGCGTACTTCCGCGACCGTCAGCGCGCCGTTCCGCTTCACCCGTTCCGACAGGGTGTCACCGGGGATGAACAGTGTGGCCATCCAGGGCAGTCCGGCATCCGGGTCCGCGTCGACGACGGGCGCCGTGAAGGCACCGCTGACCCGGCGCGCGGCGCTGACCTCCTGCCGGAAACGCGCCCTGAATTCAGGATCCGTGGCGATCGAGGCATGCACGATCTTGATCGCGAGCCGCAACCCCGAAGCGGACGTGGCCAGATGGACCACCCCCATGCCGCCGGAACCGAGACATTCCTCGAGCCGATAGCGACCGGCGTACCCCGGACGTTCCGCTTCCGGCCCGGGTCCGGTGCTGCGCAGCGGCGGCATCGCCCACCCCCGTGTTCTGAGTCCGCAAGCGCGACGCACGGAGCCTAGTCGATGGTGCGTGCGATACCGGAGGGGCTTGCTAGCCTGCGCGAGTCGCACGGGGCGATGCCGGTGCCGGACACACACCGACGGCATCGGACGACATCAACGGGGGAGGCCTCCATGGCTGTTGAGGAAACATCGGGCGCGGTCGAGGGCATAGCCGCCGCGGCGGCGACCCGTTACGCGGTCGCACCCGGAATCCGGCTCAAGGTGCGCAGCGGCCCGGGAACCCAGTACGCGTTGGTCCGGGTGCTGCCGCTCGGCGCGAGCGTGCCGATCAACTGCCAGAAGCCCGGCGAGTGGGTCACCGGCACCTACGGCACGACGAACATCTGGGACAGCATCGGCAACGGCCAGTACGTCTCGGACGCGTACGTGAAGACGGGCAGCGACGGATACGTGGCACCACGCTGCGCCTGACCCACCCCGGTCCCCGGTGATAATCGAACCGTGAGCGACGAAACCGGCACCGGCACCCCCAGCACCTCCCCGGCCCCCGGCCCCCGTCCCGAGGAGATCCGTTTCTTCGGGACGAGCTGGGTCGACCACAGCGGCACCTACCTGCTGCGCCGCGCCGCCGTCGGCGTGGGCGCGCTCCTCGCCGCGGCGGCCGGCTGCTTCGTGCTGCGCTTCGCCTACGAGGGTCTGGCCGTCGCGGACGTCGGCGCGTTCGTGAACATCCTGGTCGTCGCCATGTTCGCCATCTGCAGCGCCTTCGCCTTCAACCGCACCTGGAGCGGCTTCTCCCAGCGCCACGACCCCGAGCGCCAGGCGTCCCTGCGCGGCTTCCTGACGATCGGCTTCGTCGGCGTCCTCGTCGCCCACGCCCTGCGCTGCCTGACCGAGGCCCCGGGTGAGAAGCTCCGCAGGCAGGAGTACGAGACCGCCCGCGAGCAGTACGAACGCCGCACCACCCGCCGCACCCGCAACCCCGCGAAGAAGTCCTCGGGGAAGAAGAAGAGCTGAGCCGGGACGAAGCCGCGCCGAGCCTGGCAGGCCGGCCCCCGCACGGCCAGGATGAACCCATGACGGAGCAGCCCCCGGGCGCCGAGTTCGCGCTCTCCTTCGACACGGTCGCCGCCCAGTACGCCTCGGCCCGCCCCGGTTACCCGCCCGAACTCTTCGACACCGTCGAGCGACTGGCGGCCCTCGGCCCCGGCGGCCTGCGCGGCACCCGCGTCCTCGACGTGGGCGCGGGCACCGGTATCGCCACCCGCCTGCTGCGCGAGCGCGGCGGCCGCGTCATCGCCGTCGAGCCGGGCCCCGGCATGGGCGCCGAGCTCCGCCGGACCCTCCCCGACGTCCCGCTCGTGCGCGCCGTCGGCGACGCCCTGCCGTTCGCGGACGCCTCCGTCGACCTGGTCACGTACGCCCAGTCCTGGCACTGGACCGACCCGGCCCGCTCGGTCCCCGAGGCGCTGCGCGTCCTGCGGCCGGGCGGCGCGCTCGCCCTGTGGTGGAACGTCCCGGATCCGGACGTCGAATGGACCCGCGCCCAGGAGACCCGCCTCCAGGCCCGGCTGCCCGGCTACCACCGCCACGGCGTCGCCGCCGACGCCCCCGGCATCATCACCGCCCTCGGCCCGACCCCGGCCTTCCGCCGCCTCCACTGGACCCGCCGCATCCCGGTCGACCTGCACCTGGCCCACCTCGGCAGCCGCTCCTACTTCGCGGTCATGGGCCCCGAACGCTCCGCCCCGGTCCTGGCGGACGAGCGCGCGCACCTGCTGCGCCACTTCCCCGACGGCATGGTGGAGGACGCCTACGCCCTGGACCTCACGATCGTCCGCCGCGCCTGAATCGCCGGCGGGGCTCGATCTGCGCAGCCCCCACCGGCGTCCGGTCGCGTACGAGACGGGAGGGGCCGGTCTGGGTATGTGCGCGCGCAGCACAGCTCACGCGGTAGCGAGGCCCGAAGCAACCAGGGACGCCATCAAGATGGCGAGCACGGACATGCCCAGGGCGGCCCCGTACCCGACCCGACACCTGTCGGAGACGAGGGAAAGCCGCCAAGACAACCCCCGACGGCCACCCTCCCTTCAGGCGAGGCCCCCGCCACGCTCCTTGACGCCGTCAACCCCCCCGGAGCAATATTCATCATGTGATGAATAAAACCTCGGACTCTCCCGGCCCCGCCCCCCGAGAACCCGTCACCCCCGCCGTCCACGCCACAGCCCTCACCGTCACCCGCGGCCCCCGCAGCGTCCTCCACGGCCTCGACTTCACCGTCCCCCGCGGCCAGATCACCGGCCTGCTGGGCCCCTCCGGCTGCGGCAAGTCGACCCTGATGCGCGCCCTCGTCGGCACCCAGGCCAAGGTCTCCGGCACCCTCCAGGTCCTGGGCCGCCCCGCCGGCCACCCGTCCCTGCGCTCCCGCGTCGGCTACGTGACCCAGGCCCCGTCCGTCTACCTCGATCTGACAGTGCGCCAGAACCTGGGCTACTTCGCCGCGGTACTCCTCCCGGGCCGCGCCGCGGCCCACCGGCGCGCCACGGACGTCGACCGCGTCCTCACCGACGTGGACCTCACCTCCCACGCCGACGCCCTCGCCGGAAACCTCTCCGGCGGCCAACTCGGCCGCGTCTCCCTCGCCGTCGCCCTCCTCGGCACCCCCGAACTCCTCGTCCTCGACGAACCCACCGTCGGCCTGGACCCGGTCCTGCGCCGCGACCTCTGGAACCTCTTCCATGACCTCGCGGCCGGCCGCGGCACCACGATCCTGGTCTCCTCCCACGTCATGGACGAGGCCGAGCGCTGCCACCGCCTCCTCCTCATGCGCGACGGCGAACTCCTGGCCGACGACACCCCCGACGCCCTGCGCACGGCCACCGCCAGCCCCACCGTCGAACAGGCCTTCCTCCACCTGGTCGACGCCGCGAACGCCGCCCCCTGACCACCCCGGACGGACCCGCCATGAACACGTACCGCACCACCGCCACCGCGACCCGCGTCCTGCGCCAGCTCCGCCACGACCCGCGCTCCATCGCGCTCATGCTGCTCGTCCCGTGCGTGATGCTGTTCCTGCTCCGCTACGTCTTCGACGGCAGCCCCGGCACCTTCAACTCCATCGGCGCCTCGCTCCTCGGCATCTTCCCGCTCATCACGATGTTCCTGGTGACCTCCATCGCCACCCTGCGCGAACGCACCAGCGGCACCCTGGAACGCCTCCTGGCCATGCCCCTCGGCAAGGGCGACCTCATCGCCGGTTACGCGCTCGCCTTCGGCGCCCTGGCGGTCGTCCAGTCGGCCCTGGCCACCGGCCTCGCCCTCTGGGTCCTCGACCTGAACGTCACGGGGTCGGCCTGGCTGCTCCTCCTGGTGGCCCTCCTGGACGCCCTGCTCGGCACCGCCCTCGGCCTGTTCGTCTCGGCCTTCGCGGCATCCGAGTTCCAGGCGGTCCAGTTCATGCCAGCGGTGATCTTCCCCCAGCTCCTCCTCTGTGGCCTGTTCACCCCGCGCGACAAGATGCAGCCGGTCCTGGAAGCGATCTCGAACGTCCTCCCCATGTCCTACGCGGTCGACGGCATGAACGAGGTCCTCCGCCACACGGACCTCACCGCCACCTACGTACGCGACGCCCTGATCGTGGCGGGCTGCGCCGCGCTGGTCCTGGCCCTGGGCGCGGCGACCCTGCGCCGTCGCACGGCCTGACCGCGCCGCCCGGACCGTCCGTCCACCGGACAACCCCCTGGCGCGCGGCCCGCCCGATGCGAGGATGCGTCCGGACGACGACGCACACGGAAGGCCCGAGCCACATGAGCCAGACGCCCCAGAGCCAGACCCCGCGCCACAAGGTCGCCGTACTCGGCACGGGCAAGATCGGCGAAGCCCTGCTCAGCGGCATGATCCGCGGCGGCTGGGACCCCGCCGACCTCATGGTCACGGCCCGCCGCCCCGAGCGCGCCGAGGAACTGCGCACCCGCTACGGCGTCACCCCGGTCACCAACCAGGAAGCCGCGAAGCAGGCCGACATCCTGATCCTCACGGTCAAACCCCAGGACATGGGCACGCTCCTCACGGAACTGGCCCCGCACCTCCCGCAGGACCGCCTGGTCATCAGCGGCGCGGCAGGCATCCCCACCACCTTCTTCGAGGAGAAGCTGGAGCCCGGCACCCCGGTGGTCCGCGTCATGACGAACACTCCGGCCCTCGTGGACGAGGCCATGTCCGTCATCTCCGCGGGCACGCACGCGACCGCCGCCCACCTCACCCACGCCGAGGACATCTTCGGCTCGGTGGGCAAGACCCTCCGCGTCCCGGAATCACAGCAGGACGCCTGCACGGCCCTCTCCGGCTCGGGCCCTGCCTACTTCTTCTACCTGGTCGAAGCGATGACGGACGCCGGCATCCTCCTCGGCCTGCCCCGCGACAAGGCCCATGACCTCATCGTCCAGTCCGCCATCGGCGCGGCCACGATGCTCCGCGACAGCGGCGAGCACCCGGTGAAGCTGCGCGAGAACGTCACGTCCCCGGCAGGTACGACCATCAACGCGATCCGCGAACTCGAGAACCACGGCGTCCGCGCGGCCCTCATCGCGGCCCTCGAAGCGGCCCGCGACCGCAGCCGCGAACTGGCCTCCGGCAACAACAACTGACCGTCGCACGGCCCGGGGCACGAAGTTGACACGCCCCGGGCCGATACGTAGTGTTCTCCGAGTTGTCCGACGTGAGCGCCGACCCCGGTCGGTCCCCGGACAACCATTCCGCAAGACCCACTCAACAGCCCGACGGCAGATTTCTTCCGTCGTCGTGTCGTTTGTGCGCGCTTTTGCGAAATGAGGAATCCACGTTCGAAAGAGCGGGACCCCGATTAGGTCGGGGGCCAGGAATCCGCTAATGTCTCACTCGTCGGAACGGCCCAACAGCCGCGAAGACAAACCCGGTTGACAGGGAATCAGGCCCGAAAGGATCTGATAGAGTCAACACCGCCGGAAGGCCGAAAGGCCGGAAAGCGGAGCACGACCCCGAGGAAGTCGGCCGGTGAAACGGTCTGATAGAGTCGGAAACACGCAGTAACATTAAAAAGAAGTACCGAAGGGAAGCGCCCGGAGGAAAGCCCGAGAGGGTGAGTACAAAGGAAGCGTCCGTTCCTTGAGAACTCAACAGCGTGCCAAAAATCAACGCCAGATATGTTGATACCCCGACTCACTTCGGTGAGTTGAGGTTCCTTTGAAAAAGTCCTGCCGGTCACTGACCGGTAGGCGCACAGCGAGGACGCTGTGAACAGGGGGATTATTCCTCTCCTTGTTCCGCTCTCGTGGTGTCACCCCGAGTACGGGGAAGCATTCACGGAGAGTTTGATCCTGGCTCAGGACGAACGCTGGCGGCGTGCTTAACACATGCAAGTCGAACGATGAAGCCCTTCGGGGTGGATTAGTGGCGAACGGGTGAGTAACACGTGGGCAATCTGCCCTGCACTCTGGGACAAGCCCTGGAAACGGGGTCTAATACCGGATGACACTCCTTCAGGCATCTGAGGGGGTTGAAAGCTCCGGCGGTGCAGGATGAGCCCGCGGCCTATCAGCTTGTTGGTGAGGTAGTGGCTCACCAAGGCGACGACGGGTAGCCGGCCTGAGAGGGCGACCGGCCACACTGGGACTGAGACACGGCCCAGACTCCTACGGGAGGCAGCAGTGGGGAATATTGCACAATGGGCGAAAGCCTGATGCAGCGACGCCGCGTGAGGGATGACGGCCTTCGGGTTGTAAACCTCTTTCAGCAGGGAAGAAGCGAAAGTGACGGTACCTGCAGAAGAAGCGCCGGCTAACTACGTGCCAGCAGCCGCGGTAATACGTAGGGCGCAAGCGTTGTCCGGAATTATTGGGCGTAAAGAGCTCGTAGGCGGCTTGTCGCGTCGGTTGTGAAAGCCCGGGGCTTAACCCCGGGTCTGCAGTCGATACGGGCAGGCTAGAGTTCGGTAGGGGAGATCGGAATTCCTGGTGTAGCGGTGAAATGCGCAGATATCAGGAGGAACACCGGTGGCGAAGGCGGATCTCTGGGCCGATACTGACGCTGAGGAGCGAAAGCGTGGGGAGCGAACAGGATTAGATACCCTGGTAGTCCACGCCGTAAACGGTGGGCACTAGGTGTGGGCAACATTCCACGTTGTCCGTGCCGCAGCTAACGCATTAAGTGCCCCGCCTGGGGAGTACGGCCGCAAGGCTAAAACTCAAAGGAATTGACGGGGGCCCGCACAAGCAGCGGAGCATGTGGCTTAATTCGACGCAACGCGAAGAACCTTACCAAGGCTTGACATACACCGGAAAGCATTAGAGATAGTGCCCCCCTTGTGGTCGGTGTACAGGTGGTGCATGGCTGTCGTCAGCTCGTGTCGTGAGATGTTGGGTTAAGTCCCGCAACGAGCGCAACCCTTGTTCTGTGTTGCCAGCATGCCCTTCGGGGTGATGGGGACTCACAGGAGACCGCCGGGGTCAACTCGGAGGAAGGTGGGGACGACGTCAAGTCATCATGCCCCTTATGTCTTGGGCTGCACACGTGCTACAATGGCAGGTACAATGAGCTGCGATACCGCGAGGTGGAGCGAATCTCAAAAAGCCTGTCTCAGTTCGGATTGGGGTCTGCAACTCGACCCCATGAAGTTGGAGTTGCTAGTAATCGCAGATCAGCATTGCTGCGGTGAATACGTTCCCGGGCCTTGTACACACCGCCCGTCACGTCACGAAAGTCGGTAACACCCGAAGCCGGTGGCCCAACCCCTTGTGGGAGGGAGCTGTCGAAGGTGGGACTGGCGATTGGGACGAAGTCGTAACAAGGTAGCCGTACCGGAAGGTGCGGCTGGATCACCTCCTTTCTAAGGAGCATCTAGGCCGCCGGGCTTGCTCGGTGGTCCAGGGCCATTACGTCGGCAAACGTTCGACGGTGGTTGCTCATGGGTGGAACGTTGATTATTCGGCACCGTCAGTCAACTCGGGCTGCAAGTACTGCTCTTCGGAGCGTGGAACGCAGACCACGAGGGGCGAGGGTGTCGGGCACGCTGTTGGGTATCTGAGGGTACGGACTTGTTCCCGACCTCAATGCCGGCCCCGGTAAAAATCTGCTTCGGTGGGTTGTGACGGGTGGTTGGTCGTTGTTTGAGAACTGCACAGTGGACGCGAGCATCTGTGGCCAAGTTTTTAAGGGCGCACGGTGGATGCCTTGGCACCAGGAACCGATGAAGGACGTGGGAGGCCACGATAGTCCCCGGGGAGTCGTCAACCAGGCTTTGATCCGGGGGTTTCCGAATGGGGAAACCCGGCAGTCGTCATGGGCTGTCACCCGCTGCTGAACACATAGGCAGTGTGGAGGGAACGCGGGGAAGTGAAACATCTCAGTACCCGCAGGAAGAGAAAACAACCGTGATTCCGGGAGTAGTGGCGAGCGAAACTGGATGAGGCCAAACCTACGACGTGTGAGACCCGGCAGGGGTTGCGTCGTGGGGGTTGTGGGATCTCTTTTCTACGGTCTGCCGGCCGTGGGACGAGTCAGAAACCGTTGATGTAGGCGAAGGACATGCGAAAGGTCCGGCGTAGAGGGTAAGACCCCCGTAGTCGAAACGTCAGCGGCTCGTTTAAGAGACACCCAAGTAGCACGGGGCCCGAGAAATCCCGTGTGAATCTGGCGGGACCACCCGTTAAGCCTAAATATTCCCTGGTGACCGATAGCGGATAGTACCGTGAGGGAATGGTGAAAAGTACCGCGGGAGCGGAGTGAAATAGTACCTGAAACCGTGTGCCTACAAGCCGTGGGAGCGTCGGATATGTGCTTGCACATATCTCGTGACTGCGTGCCTTTTGAAGAATGAGCCTGCGAGTTTGCGGTGTGTTGCGAGGTTAACCCGTGTGGGGAAGCCGTAGCGAAAGCGAGTCCGAATAGGGCGATTCAGTAGCGCGCTCAAGACCCGAAGCGGAGTGATCTAGCCATGGGCAGGTTGAAGCGGAGGTAAGACTTCGTGGAGGACCGAACCCACCAGGGTTGAAAACCTGGGGGATGACCTGTGGTTAGGGGTGAAAGGCCAATCAAACTCCGTGATAGCTGGTTCTCCCCGAAATGCATTTAGGTGCAGCGTCGTGTGTTTCTTGCCGGAGGTAGAGCACTGGATAGGCGATGGGCCCTACCGGGTTACTGACCTTAGCCAAACTCCGAATGCCGGTAAGTGAGAGCGCGGCAGTGAGACTGTGGGGGATAAGCTCCATGGTCGAGAGGGAAACAGCCCAGAGCATCGACTAAGGCCCCTAAGCGTACGCTAAGTGGGAAAGGATGTGGAGTCGCAGAGACAACCAGGAGGTTGGCTTAGAAGCAGCCACCCTTGAAAGAGTGCGTAATAGCTCACTGGTCTAGTGATTCCGCGCCGACAATGTAGCGGGGCTCAAGCGTACCGCCGAAGTCGTGTCATTGCAGCAAGAGGGCTAACGCCTGCTGTGATGGGTAGGGGAGCGTCGTGTGCCGGGTGAAGCTGCAGCGGAAGCTAGTGGTGGACGGTTCACGAGTGAGAATGCAGGCATGAGTAGCGATACACACGTGAGAAACGTGTGCGCCGATTGACTAAGGGTTCCTGGGTCAAGCTGATCTGCCCAGGGTAAGTCGGGACCTAAGGCGAGGCCGACAGGCGTAGTCGATGGATAACCGGTTGATATTCCGGTACCCGCTGTGAAGCGTCAAACATCGAATCCAGTGATGCTAAGGCCGTGAAGCCGTTCCGGACCCTTCGGGGAATGGAAAGTGGTGGAGCCGCCGGCCCAAGTTGGTAGTAGGTGAGTGATGGGGTGACGCAGGAAGGTAGTCCAGCCCGGGCGGTGGTTGTCCCGGGGTAAGGGTGTAGGACGTGATCCAGGTAAATCCGGTTCACATGAGTCTGAGACCTGATGCCGAGCCGATTGTGGTGAAGTGGATGATCCTATGCTGTCGAGAAAAGCCTCTAGCGAGTTTCATGGCGGCCCGTACCCTAAACCGACTCAGGTGGTCAGGTAGAGAATACCGAGGCGTTCGGGTGAACTATGGTTAAGGAACTCGGCAAAATGCCCCCGTAACTTCGGGAGAAGGGGGGCCATTCCTGGTGATGAGTCTTGCACTCTGAGCTGGGGGTGGCCGCAGAGACCAGCGAGAAGCGACTGTTTACTAAAAACACAGGTCCGTGCGAAGCCGTAAGGCGATGTATACGGACTGACGCCTGCCCGGTGCTGGAACGTTAAGGGGACCGGTTAGTCAAGATTCGTCTTGGCGAAGCTGAGAACTTAAGCGCCAGTAAACGGCGGTGGTAACTATAACCATCCTAAGGTAGCGAAATTCCTTGTCGGGTAAGTTCCGACCTGCACGAATGGCGTAACGACTTCTCGACTGTCTCAACCATAGGCCCGGTGAAATTGCACTACGAGTAAAGATGCTCGTTTCGCGCAGCAGGACGGAAAGACCCCGGGACCTTTACTACAGTTTGATATTGGTGTTCGGTTCGGCTTGTGTAGGATAGGTGGGAGACTGTGAACTCTGGACGCCAGTTCAGGGGGAGTCGTCGTTGAAATACCACTCTGGTCGTGCTGGATGTCTAACCTGGGTCCGTGATCCGGATCAGGGACAGTGTCTGATGGGTAGTTTAACTGGGGCGGTTGCCTCCCAAAGGGTAACGGAGGCGCCCAAAGGTTCCCTCAGCCTGGTTGGTAATCAGGTGTTGAGTGTAAGTGCACAAGGGAGCTTGACTGTGAGACCGACGGGTCGAGCAGGGACGAAAGTCGGGACTAGTGATCCGGCGGTGGCTTGTGGAAGCGCCGTCGCTCAACGGATAAAAGGTACCCCGGGGATAACAGGCTGATCTTCCCCAAGAGTCCATATCGACGGGATGGTTTGGCACCTCGATGTCGGCTCGTCGCATCCTGGGGCTGGAGTCGGTCCCAAGGGTTGGGCTGTTCGCCCATTAAAGCGGTACGCGAGCTGGGTTTAGAACGTCGTGAGACAGTTCGGTCCCTATCCGCTGTGCGCGTAGGAGTCTTGAGAAGGGCTGTCCCTAGTACGAGAGGACCGGGACGGACGAACCTCTGGTGTGCCAGTTGTCCTGCCAAGGGCATGGCTGGTTGGCTACGTTCGGAAAGGATAACCGCTGAAAGCATCTAAGCGGGAAGCCTGCTTCAAGATGAGGACTCCCACCCCCTTTGAGGGGTTAAGGCTCCCAGTAGACGACTGGGTTGATAGGCCAGATCTGGAAGCACCGTAAGGTGTGGAGGTGACTGGTACTAATAGGCCGAGGGCTTGTCCTCAGTTGCTCGCGTCCACTGTGTTGGTTCTGAAACCACGAACAACCGTCGAAGCCGATTGGCTACGGCTCCGGTTGACAGTTTCATAGTGTTTCGGTGGTCATAGCGTGAGGGAAACGCCCGGTTACATTCCGAACCCGGAAGCTAAGCCTTACAGCGCCGATGGTACTGCAGGGGGGACCCTGTGGGAGAGTAGGAC
Organism: Streptomyces sp. cg35; assembly: GCF_050410835.1. Classification (NCBI taxonomy): domain Bacteria; kingdom Bacillati; phylum Actinomycetota; class Actinomycetes; order Kitasatosporales; family Streptomycetaceae; genus Streptomyces; species Streptomyces sp. cg35. The sequence continues at coordinate 4,002,895 of NZ_CP191268.1, read as the reverse complement.
GCCGCCGAACTATTGTTGAGAAAAGCCCCGGACCGGGATACGGTCCGGGGCTTTTCTGCGTTTAGGGTCATGACTATGCGCTATGACCTCGTCATCTTCGACAACGACGGCGTGCTCGTCGACAGTGAGCCGATCTCCAATACGCTGCTGGCCGGCTATCTCACCGAGCTGGGGCACCCGACGTCGTACGAGGACTCCCTGCGGGACTACATGGGCGCCGCCATGCACCGCGTACACGACCTTGTGTACGAGAGGACGGGAGAGCGGCTGCCCGCGGATTTCGACGACGTGTTTCATCAGCGGGTGTTCGCCGCGTTCGAGCGGGAGCTGAAGCCCGTGCCTGGCATCGTCGACGTCCTGGAGCAGCTGACCGCCGACGGGGTCCCCTACTGCGTCGCGTCGTCCGGAAGCCATGAGCGGATCCGGGTCGGGCATCGGACGACGGGGCTCGACGCATGGTTCGACGACCGGCGGATCTTCAGTTCGCAGGATGTCGGGCGGGGCAAGCCGGCGCCCGATCTGTTTCTGTACGCCGCCGAGCAGATGGGCGTCCCGCCCGAGAAGTGCGTGGTCGTCGAGGACAGTCCGCTCGGGGTGCAGGCCGCTCGCGCCGCGGGGATGGCCGTGTACGGGTTCACGGCGATGACGCCCGCCGACCGGCTGCGGGGGACCGACGGACTCTTCGCCGACATGCGGGAACTGCCGGGCCTGCTCGGCTGAGGTCACGGTCGTCTTTTGCTTTCGAGATCCATCTACCCACCGGTAGGGCGGGGCCTTACGCTGTGCCGCCATGAGCGATGGCATAGCAGGGGTGACGGGGGCGCTGCGCCGGGGGCGGAGATCGCTGGGGTTCAGCTTCTTCGCGCAGGGGGCGGCGTTCGCGCTGCTGGTGACGCGGATCCCCGCCATTCAGGACCAGTACGGGATCTCGGACGGGCTGCTGCCCGTGTTCCTCGCCGCCGTACCGATCCTGGCCGGTGCCGGCAGCGTGGGCACCGAGCAGCTGGTGAAGCGGGTGCGGCCCAGCCGGGTGCTGCGGTGGTCGCAGCCCGTCGTGCTCCTGGCGCTGCTCGGCGTCGGCGCGGGGAACACCCTGTGGCAGGTGGCCGTCGCGCTCGGTGCGTTCGGGCTGTCCGTGGGCGCGCTCGACGCCTCCATGAACATGCTCGGGGTGAGCCTCCAGCGGGCGTACGGGCGCAGCATCATGCTCGGGTTCCACGCCGCGTACAGCTTCGGCGGCATCGTCGGCGCCTCGCTCGCGTGGGCCGGGGCGCACTGGGACCTGTCGCTGTTCGTGTCCTATCTGCCGGTGGTCGTCGTGCTGCTGCCCGCGGCGCTGGCCGGGAGCCGGTGGTACGTCGACGGGAGCGTGGGCGCCGAGGAGGAGGCCGCGGCGCAGCAGGCGGGCGGTGTCGTCTTCAAGATGCTGCTACCGCTGTGCCTGGTGATGGCGTTCGCGTACATCGGGGACTCGACCGTCTCCAACTGGAGCGCGAAGTATCTGCAGGACGTGCTGGGCAGCTCCGAGCAGATGTCGACGGTCCCGTACAACGTCTACATGGTGATGACCCTGGTGGGCCGGGCCGTGGGCGATGTGGGCGTGCGGCGGTTCGGGGCGGTGCTCGTGGTGCGGCTGGGGACGCTGGTGGCCGCCGCCGGTTTCGCTGTCGTGGCGGTGGCGCCGGGGCCCTGGGTGGGGATGCTCGGGTTCACGCTGCTCGGGCTCGGGCTCTGTGTGATCGTGCCGCAGACGTTCGCCGCCGCCGGGCGGATGTTCCCCGGTGCCTCGGACGCCGCCGTCGCGCGGCTCAATATCTTCAACTACGTGGGTTTTCTGGTGGGTTCGCCGCTTGTGGGGGCTCTGGGCGATGCGTGGAGCTATCGCTGGGCGATGCTCGTGCCGATGGCGTTGGTGCTGGTGACGCTCGTGTACGCCCCTTCGTTCGGTTCCGGGACGGACCGATACGGTGGCAAGCATGAGCGGCCGCGCGCAGTTGATGTGGGACCCGGCGGTAACGAGCTATGACTTCGGTCCGGGGCATCCGATGGACCCGGTCAGGCTGGACCTGACCCGGCGTCTCGTCGGGGCTTTCGGGCTCGAGCGGGACATCGAGGTCGTCGCGGCCAAGCGGGCGGGCGACTCGACGCTGCGGCTGGTGCACCGCGAGGACTACGTGGAGGCGGTCAGGGCCGCGTCCGCCGACCCGGCCGCCGCCGACCAGGCGTACGGGCTCGGGACCGTGGACGATCCGGCCTTCGCCGGTATGCACGAGGTGTCCGCGCTGATCGCGGGGCAGTCGGTGGGGGCCGCGGAGGCCGTGTGGCGCGGGGACGCCCTGCACGCCGTGAACTTCGCCGGCGGGCTGCACCACGCGATGCCCGGCGCCGCCTCCGGGTTCTGTGTGTACAACGACGCCGCGCTCGCCATCGCCAGGCTGCTGGAGCTCGGCGTGGAGCGGGTCGCGTACGTGGATGTGGACGTGCATCACGGGGACGGGGTGCAGGCCGCGTTCTGGGAGGACCCGCGCGTGCTCACCGTGTCGCTGCACGAGCATCCGCGGACGCTGTTCCCGCAGACCGGGTGGCCCGAGGAGACCGGGGCGGACGGTCCCGCCGAAGGGACGGCCGTCAATGTCGCGCTGCCGGCCGGGACCGGGGACGCGGGATGGGTGCGGGCGTTCCACGCCGTCGTACCGGAGCTGCTCGCCGAGTTCCGGCCGCAGGTGCTGGTGACACAGCACGGGGCCGATACGCACTTCGAGGATCCGCTCGCGCATCTCGCGGTGTCGCTCGACGCGCAGCGGGCCGTGCAGGTGGCCTGTCACGAGCTGGCGCACGAGTACGCCGACGGACGCTGGGTCGCGCTCGGCGGCGGGGGGTACGCCGTGGTGGATGTGGTGCCGCGGTCGTGGACGCACCTGGTCGCCATCGCGGCCGGGCGGGAGATCGCGCCCGAGACCGTGATCCCGGACGGCTGGCGGCAGGAAGTCTTCGCCCGTACCCGGCAGTTGGCGCCCGGGCGGATGACCGACGGGCGCTGGCCCGTCGGGCATCAGGAGTGGGAGTCGGGGTACGACCCCGCGGACCGGCTCGACCAGGCGATCCTGGCCACCCGCAAGGCGGCGTTTCCGCTGCGGGGGCTGCTGCCCTAGGTCGGGTCCGGCGGATCAGGTCGGGTGTCCGGGTATTACTCCAACTGTGGGGTGTTCGGGTGTTTCCGGGGTATTCGGCTGCCCAATGCACCAGCATCACAGGCGTGTTGAGCACCGGCGCCCTGCGTGCGCACCTGTTGGCGGCTCGGCTTGCCGGGCCCGTGGCGACCTCACGTGAGGAGAGTCTGCGCAGTTACCGGCTTTTCGAGGCGCGTGATCCGCGTGTGCTGCTCGGGCTCGATCCCGAATGGGCTTGGGGGCAGCGGGACTTGCTCGCGCTCATGGCCGACAAGTGCGGAGTGTCGGGCGACCCGGCCCACACCTCGGGGCACGACGTCATCGACCCGGAGCGGACCCTGGCGGCGCTCGACGCCTTCGCGGACCGGCTCGGCCGGGCCGCCCACTCGCTCTCCCCGGTCCTCTTCGGGACCGGTCATCCGCACCGACTGCTCGGCTTCTACGCCGCGTTGGCGGACGCTTTGTCGGCGATGGGATGCCCCGTCCTCACCCCGGCGCAGGGCCACAGTGTCGACATAACGACCCGGTTCGGTCTACGTACCTACAACCTTGACTACGTACGAGGAGTCGCGCTGGTGCGGGAACCCGGCGCATGGCCGGCCGGGAGTGAGACCGGCGCGCACAGCCACTCACCACTCCCGGTTCGCACCGCTCTGGCCGCCTGTGCGGAGGCCGGCGGACCGCTTCCGCGCCTTGTCGTGGGGGACCACGGATGGGTCTGCGGTGCAGGTCAGTTGGGGTTCGACGCCATCGGCCTGGCCGATACGGATGATCCCGCACTGTTCGTCGGTGAGGCCGAGGGGCAGGTGTCCGTCGTCGTTCCGCTTGATGACGCTGTGCGGTCTGATTACTACCGACCGCTTACTCGCTATGTACTCAATCGAGCGTGTCTGTCACAGTAGGCGGCCGATCGCTGCTCCTCTTCCCCACTCGCACCACACGCCCCTAGTCTGGGAGTGAGCACGCAACGACGTTGAGTCACCGGAAGGGGAAGCCGGTGACCGTCGAGTGCGGAAGGTTCAGGTGTGTCATGGCTGCTGGTGAAGGTAGGCCTCTGAACGAGGTGCAGTTCCTGACCGTGGCGGAAGTCGCTTCGGTCATGCGAGTGTCCAAGATGACCGTGTACCGCTTGGTGCACAGCGGTCATCTGCCCGCGATCCGGGTGGGGCGGAGCTTCCGCGTTCCGGAGCAAGCGGTTCACGAGTACCTCCGCGAGTCCTACGTGGGGGTGGAAACCGCCTGATCGATACCCCTCGGGAGCTCCCTCGGGAGAGCCCGGGGGCCCTCGATTTCTAGCTCGGCGCCCGGGCGGGGTACGCTGGCCCTCCGTAGGTCGTGTGGGCCCCAATGCAGCCCCGCACCGAGTGATTGTCCCCGCAATGCGGGGGTTGTCCGAGAAGTGAGCGAGGGTAGTCGTGGGCTCTGTTGTCAAGAAGCGGCGTAAGCGGATGGCGAAGAAGAAGCACCGCAAGCTGCTGAAGCGCACCCGCGTGCAGCGTCGCAACAAGAAGTAAGCGATCTGCTGCGCAAGCGCGGTCTGTGGCCCTCTCACCGTTCGGTGGGAGGGCCACAGTTCGTTTACGGGCCGTTTCCCACTCGGTCCCGCCTACCACGCGTGGTCGTGCGACCGGCGGGCAGGAGGCCCAGGTCTGTACGTACGCCTGTGGCTGTCGTCACTTCCTGCATCGTGCGGTCATCACAGCGCAACATCGAACCGCTAACGTGACCTGCAGGCAATGATTGCGGAGCGCGGCGGGCTGGGACGGAAGGTAGGCGCTGATCTTGGGCAAGGTCGTGCTCGTGACCGGGGTGGCCCGTCAGCTGGGGGGCCGTTTCGTACGACGGATCCAGCGGGACCCGGAAGTGGACCGGGTGATCGGCGTGGACGCGGTACCGCCTGCCCATCATCTGGGCGGGGCCGACTTCCTGCAGGCCGACATCCGGCAGCCGGCGATCGCGCGGGTGCTCGCCGAGCACTCCGTGGACACCGTCGTGCACATGGACGTCACCGGGACCCCGCTGGCCAGTGGCGGCCGCGGCTCGGTGAAGGAGACCAACGTCATCGGCACGATGCAGCTCCTCGGCGCGTGCCAGAAGTCGCCGAGCGTGAAGCGGCTCGTGGTGAAGTCGAGTACCAACGTGTACGGGTCCGCGCCGCGTGACCCGGCCGTGTTCACCGAGACGACGCCGCCCAAGTCGCTGCCGAGCGGCGGCTTCGCTAAGGACGCGGTGGAGGTCGAGGGATATGTGCGGGGCTTCGCCCGGCGCCGTCCCGATGTCGCCGTGTGCGTGCTGCGGTTCGCCAACATCCTTGGCCCGACCGCCGATTCACCGCTCGCGGAGTACTTCTCGCTGCCAGTGCTGCCGACGGTGTTCGGCTATGACCCGCGGCTGCAGTTCGTGCACGAGGACGATGTGATCGAGGTGCTGCGGATCGCCTCGCACGATCCCGCGCGCGGCACGCTCAACAGCGGCACCTTCAACGTCGCGGGCGACGGTGTGCTGTTGCTGTCCCAGTGCTCGCGGCGGCTCGGCCGGCCGACCGTCCCCGTACTGCTGCCCGCCGTCACCTGGGTGGGCGGCGCACTGCGTACGCTGGGTGCGACGGACTTCTCGCCCGAGCAGATCAGGCTGCTCACGCACGGGCGGGTGGTGTCGACGGCCCAGCTGCGCGACACCCTGGGGTACCGGCCGAAGTACACGACCGCGGAGACCTTCGCGGACTTCGTCGGCGGCCGGGGCCCCGGGCTGCTGCCGCCGCAGGCACTGTCAGGAGCCGTGGACCGGATCGCGTCGCTGCCGTTCCTGGGCGGGCGGACACCCGGCCACCCCTCGACGCAGAGCGCCAACTGAGGAGCGCAGGAACGATGGCGGATGCCAAGGTCATTCCCTTCGACGACGACCGGTCGCGGGGCGCCACCGGGAAGGGGGCCGCGCGCCGCAGGGGCCCGGGCGGCAGCGCCCGGCGCAAGGGCGAGCCCTCGGCCGCCCGGGACATGCACGAGGTCAAGCCGCTGCCGGTGCAGCAGCCGGAGCCGGCCCCCGAACCGCAGGAGCCGCCGGCGCCCGAGGAGCGCGGCGGCTGGGAACGGCGGATCGCGGGCGGGCTGTCGTTCCTGCGCCGGCGGATCACCGGGGACTACGACGTCGACGAGTTCGGCTACGACAAGGAACTCACCGACCAGGTCCTGATGTCGCTGCTGCGGCCGATCGCGGAGAAGTACTTCCGGGTCGAGGTGAAGGGCGTCGAGAACATTCCGACGGACGGCGGCGCCCTGATCGTCTCCAACCACTCGGGGACGCTGCCGCTGGACGGACTGATGCTCCAGGTCGCCGTGCACGACAACCACCCGACCGGACGCCATCTGCGGCTCCTCGCGGCCGACCTGGTGTTCATGCTGCCGGTCGTCAACGAACTGGCCCGCAAGGCCGGGCACACGCTGGCCTGCGCGGAGGACGCGCAGCGGCTCCTGGAGGGCGGCGAGCTGGTCGGGGTGATGCCGGAGGGCTTCAAAGGCATCGGGAAGCCGTTCAGCGAGCGGTACAAGCTGCAGCGGTTCGGCCGGGGCGGTTTCGTGTCGACCGCACTGCGCGCCGGTACGCCGATCGTGCCGTGCTCGATCGTCGGGGCCGAGGAGATCTACCCGATGATCGGCAACGCGAAGACGCTGGCCCGGGTGCTCGGATTCCCGTACTTCCCGATCACGCCCACGTTCCCCTGGCTGGGACCGCTGGGGGCGGTGCCGCTGCCGACGAAGTGGACCATCCAGTTCGGGGAGCCCATCCCGACGGACGGGTATCCGCCGGAGGCCGCCGAGGACCCGATGCTGATGTTCAACCTGACCGACCAGGTGCGGGAACAGATTCAGCACACCCTGTACAAGCTGCTGGTGCAGCGCAGGTCGGTGTTCTTCTGACGGCCCGACGGCGCACGACGACCGACAAGCGATGAGCGACAGCAGTCAGGGCCCGGAGACTCGCTCCGGGCCCTGACTGCTTCCGCGTGCTGCTACGGGGCGTCCTCGCCGTCGATGCCGAGGCCGGGCAGCAGGCCGGGCAGCAGCGGGGGCAGCGTCACGTCGGGCTTCGCCGAACCCGTGTCGCCGGAACCGGACTTGCCGGCCGACGGGGTCGGGCTCGACTCGTCCTTCGGCGGGTCCAGGAGGCCGCCCGTGGTCTCGCCGAGGAGGCCGTCCTTGTCCTTGCCGCTGCCCGAGCTGGAGGGCTTCGGCTTGGTGGAGCTGTCGCCGCGGTGCTCGGTGCCGGACGAGCCGGACGGCGTCGAACGGTCGGTGCCGGACGCCCCCGGTGACGAACCGCCGCCCTGGCCGGTGCCCGCGGAGCCGCCCGTCGTGGGGGCCTGCGGCAGCAGGGAACGCAGCGGCTCGACCTCTTCGTCTATGGCGGCGAAGACCGAGCTCACCTGGTCCCGGACGTCACCGAGCTGGACCGGGAGCCGGTCGCTCAGGGCGCTCCAGCTCTGCCGATGCGACTCGGAGAACGCCGAGAGCATCTGGATCGGGCCGAGCGAGCCGTCCCGCTTGTACGCCGCGCTGAGCAGCCGGTGGCCCTCGGACGCGTCGTACTGCATGCCGGAGAGCGCGCGCCTGATCTCGCCCAGGGACTCGTGGTCGAGGTGACCGGCGCGGTCGCGCTCCATCAGCCGGCGCGCCTCGTTGAGCCGCGTCGACGCCTGGTCCAGATAGACCTGCCCGCGGTCGGAATCGCCGTCGGCCATACCGAGCTTGAGGTCCTCCATGCCCCGCTTGAGGCCGTAGAGGTGGTCGCCGGGCAGGGCGTCCGAACTGGCGGCGGCCACTCCGCTGAACGCGCCCGCGGCCACACCCACCGTGAGCCCGCCCGCGGCGATGCCCTTGGACAGGCGGGAGCGGGGCCGCAGCTTCCGCAGCGGACTCGCCCGGTGTGCTCCCTTGGCCCGGGACCGCTGCTCCGGTACGGAGGTGCCTGCCGCGCCCTCCTGGAGCATGGCCTCCATGGCGGCGACGAGCTGAGCCCGCTGCACCACCTTGACCTCGGGGTCCATCTCCGGCTTGGGCAGTTCACCGAGGCCTGCGGCCAGGGACAGCAGCGTCCCCTGATCGGTCCGATCGGCCTGGTCGCTCTGCTGAGCGGCCGGATCATCCGGCTGCTGCACCGCCGGGTCCCGGTCGGACTGGTCCTCCAGGGCCTGGGCGAAGGCGTCCGCCCGCCGGTGTGCCGATACGTTCGCGATCACTGGCGGCACCTCCTCTCGTCATGACGGTCGACTCCCATGTCGACTCCCCAAGGGGTCCTGAGGGTTGCACGCCCTGCCGAAGTGCACACGATCGAGTGAGCGAAGCCGGTTCAGGAGTGACCACAGGGAGCCTGCATCCCGCACAACGAGCGGCGCGGCACTTGGGTTACGGACGAAAGATGATCCGACCGCGATCGCATCTCACTTTCACGGAAGGTGAGTTGAGCGTCGCGGGCGGTGACGGAAAACGGTCAGCGGGCGTCGTCCGGGAGCAGCCGGGCGAGAGTGCGCACGGCCCGGTACTGAAGGGTTTTGATCGCCCCCTCGTTCTTGCCCATCACGCGAGCGGTCTCGGCGACGGACAGTCCCTGCAGGAAGCGCAGCGTGACGCACTCCTGCTGCTGCGGGTTCAGCCTGCGCACGGCGTCGAGCAGGGCCGCGTTCGACAGGGACTCCAGGACCGAGTCCTCGGGGGAACGCTCCACCTCGTTCGCGTCGAGCATTTCGCCGGTGGTCACTTCGAGGCGGAAACGGCTCGACTTGAAGTGGTCGGCGACCAGGTTGCGCGCGATCGTGACCAGCCAGGCGCCGAAGTCGCGGCCCTGCCAGGTGAACGTGCCGATGCGGCGCAGGGCGCGCAGGAACGTCTCGCTGGTGAGGTCCTCGGCCGTGGCCTTTCCGCCGACGCGGTAATAGATGTACCGGTACACGGTGTCGCTGTACTGGTCGTAGAGGCGCCCGAAGGCATCGGCCTCGCCGGCCTGGGCACGCTCGACCAGGTCCATCATGCGGGCGCTGTCACTGTCCGCTGCGGGACGGCGGGCAGTGGACGTACCGGCGGCTCCGGAACGTGCGCGTCTGCCGACGGTGGCGGCGCCGCTCTCGGCCATGGCGAAGCAGGCACCGGCGGATCCGGTCGCGGCGGGCGCGGCGACGGCGAGGGCGGGGACGGCGTACGCGGTGGGGACGAAGCCGCGCAAGCGGTCTACGACCGTTGCGCGCAGCGTAGCCAGGCCCGAGGCGTCAACCCCGACGTGTTGAAACACGGGACTCCCAGAGGCAGAGCTTCCATCACGTGCAGTGCGGGACCGTTCACCCGTCGTACTGACGCGTGGGTACCGGAATGCGTCTGAGGAGAATAACGCTTCGTGCAGGGAGCGCTACACCCAGTTGCTCAAATCATCGATTCCGTCACTTCTGTAGCTGATCGACGATGGTTCAAGTACCTGAGAGTGACCACTTGTTGATCGGATTAGGTCATCTTCCGGCTGCGGCGGTGACGCGTTGTGGCCGAGTGGTATCAACGGGACTGGCAGGAGCCGGGGGTGGGTAACACCCCTGGATCGCCGGGCGGGACGCGGTCAGCGACGCCGCCTGTGCAGGGCGATCGCCGCGGCCGTGCCGCCCGCCACGGCGCCCACGCCGGCCGCCGCCGGGATGCCGACCTTCGCGGCCTTGCGGCCGGTGCGGTAGTCACGCAGGCGCCAGTCCCGCTCCCGTGCGTACTTGCGCAGTTTCGCGTCGGGGTTGATCGCGTACGGGTGCCCGACGAGCGAGAGCATCGGGATGTCGTTGTGGGAGTCGCTGTACGCGGCGCAGCGGCCCAGCTCCAGGCCCTCCGCGGACGCCAGCGCCCGGACCGCCTCCGCCTTCGCCGGCCCGTGCAGCGGTTCGCCGACGAGCTTGCCCGTATATACGCCGCCGATGGACTCGGCGACCGTACCGAGGGCGCCGGTCAGGCCGAGGCGGCGGGCGATGACCGTGGCGATCTCCACCGGCGCGGCCGTGACCAGCCAGACCTTCTGGCCCGCGTCCAGGTGGGCCTGGGCGAGGGCGCGGGTGCCCGGCCAGATCCGCTCCGCCATGTACTCGTCGTAGATCTCCTCGCCGATCGACATCAGCTCGGAGACGCGGTGGCCCTTGACGATGGACAGGGCGCTGTCGCGGGCGTCCTGCATGTGCTCGGGGTCCTCGACCCCGGCGATCCGGAACCACGCCTGCTGCCAGGCGAACCGGGTCAGCTCGCGGCGCTGGAAGAACTTCCGCTTGTACAGGCCGCGGCCGAAGTGGAAGATCGCGGCGCCCTGCATCACGGTGTTGTCCAGGTCGAAGAAGGCGGCGGCCTTGTCGTCGCCGACGACCGGGAAGTCCGGTTCGGCGTCGTCGACGGGCGGTGCCTGATCCTCCAGTTCCTGGGAGGACTTGCGGGCGGCCTCGGCCGAGGCCTCGCCTGCCAGCACGCTGCGCGCGGTGGCGGAGCGCCTACGGGGTGTGAGCCATCCAATTCCAAGCGGCACGAAGTGCCTCCTACCGAGGTGGTGGTCGGGAGACGGGCGGGCCATGCGGCGAGCATAGCCAGTCTGTTCGGTGGTTCCGGAGTCGAGCGGATTTCGGGAAGCTGTCGTCCGGTGAAATCCCGGCGTCGTACGAGGTTCGGAGGCGGGGCCAGAATGGCCGGTATGAGTCCTATTTTTCGCCGAGGCGAGAAGAAGAAGCCACAGGAGCGCGTCGTCACGCTGATCGGGAAGCCGGGGTGTCATCTGTGCGATGACGCACAGGCGGTGATCGAGAAGGTGTGCGCCGAGGTCGGCGCGTCCTGGGAGAAGAAGGACATCAATGAGGACGAGGAGCTGTACCGCAAGTACTGGGAGCAGATCCCGGTCGTTCTCGTCGACGGAGCGCAGCACGACTTCTGGCGGGTGAAGGAGGAACGACTGCGGCGTGCACTCACGCAGTAGCGGTGTGCACACAGGAGCCCCTCGCGGTCACACACGTCACTGACCGACGAGTCCAAATCGCGCCCGAAGTCGCTTAGGATCGGGGGCGGTTTTGGTCTCGGGGGCGTGGATCGTAAGGAGTGTGTGCGGTTTTGCCCCCCACAGGTGAGCAACGAAGCTGCCTGCGCGCCGGTTCCACCGCAGCGCGCCGGGGGCGCGTGACCCCGGTCACGTTGGCCGGGCAAATCGGACACCATCTTTGTGCACGCGTTCACAAAGACATAGCCTGCATTCGACGGGGCGGTCCAGTAACGCAGAGCCGCCCGCAGCCCCGCTCTACCCGCAGGAGCACCGTGGCAACTGGCCGAACTCACCGACCGGCGACCCGCAGCCGAGGAATTCCCGAGGCCACCGTCGCCCGTCTCCCGCTGTACCTCCGAGCCCTCACCGCTCTGTCGGAGCGCTCGGTGCCCACGGTCTCCTCCGAGGAGCTCGCGGCCGCGGCGGGGGTCAACTCCGCGAAGCTGCGCAAGGACTTCTCGTACCTCGGTTCGTACGGGACCCGGGGCGTCGGCTACGACGTCGAGTACCTCGTCTACCAGATCTCGCGCGAGCTGGGTCTCACGCAGGACTGGCCGATCGTCATGGTCGGTATCGGTAACCTCGGTGCGGCGCTGGCCAATTACGGCGGGTTCGCCTCCCGCGGCTTCCGAGTCGCTGCCCTCATCGACGCCGACCCGGCGATGGCCGGAAAGTCCGTCGCGGGCATGACCGTGCAGCACGCCGACGACCTCGAGAAGATCATCGACGACAACGGCGTCTCCATCGGCGTCATCGCGACCCCGGCCGGTGCCGCGCAGCAGGTCTGCGACCGGCTCGTCGCCGCCGGTGTCACCTCCATCCTGAACTTCGCGCCGACCGTGCTGTCCGTCCCGGACGGCGTCGACGTGCGCAAGGTCGACCTCTCCATCGAGCTGCAGATCCTCGCCTTCCACGAGCAGCGCAAGGCCGGCGAGGGCGCGGTCGACGCGGCCGAGGGCGCCGTGGGCGTCGAGGGGCCCGCCGCCAAGGTCACCAAGCCTTCCGAGCGCGACCGCAAGGGACCCGACGGGGACGTGCCCGCCGTGATGCCGGCATGAGCCTCCTCGTCGTAGGGCTGAGTCACCGCAGCGCTCCGGTCAGCGTCCTGGAGCGGGCCGCGCTGCACCCGGACGCCCAGGCCAAGCTGCTGCTGGACGCGCTCGCCGCCGAGCCGGCCGCCGAGGCCGCCCTGCTCGCGACCTGCAACCGCATCGAGCTGTACGCGGACGTGGACAAGTTCCACGCCGGTGTCGCCGAGCTGTCGACGCTGCTCGCCCAGCACAGTGGCGTCGGACTCGACGAGCTCACTCCTTATCTCTATGTGCACTACGAGGACCGGGCGGTGCACCACCTGTTCTCGGTGGCGTGCGGGCTCGACTCGATGGTGGTCGGCGAGGGCCAGATCCTCGGCCAGATCAAGGACACGCTCGCCCGGGCGCAGGAGCTGCACTCCGCGGGCAAGCTGCTCAACGACCTCTTCCAGCAGGCGCTGCGGGTCGGCAAGCGGGCGCACTCGGAGACCGGGATCGACCGGGCCGGTCAGTCCCTGGTCACCTTCGGTCTGGAACAGCTCGCCGTCGGACAGCCGGTGGCCGAGTGGGCGCAGGGCAAGCGGGCGCTCGTCATCGGCGCGGGATCGATGTCGTCGCTGGCCGCGGCGACGCTGTCGCGGGCCGGGGTGGCCGAGGTCGTCGTCGCCAACCGGACGCTGGAGCGCGCCGAGCGTCTCGTGGAGATCCTGGGCGAGGCCGGTACCGCGGCCCGCGCCGTCGCCATGGACGCCGTGGCGGACGAACTGACACGTGCCGACGTGGCCGTCTCCTGCACCGGCGCGACCGGACTCGTCCTGACCGCCGACGCGGTGCGCGCGGCCGTCGCCGGACGCACGCCGACCGCCGGCGGTGACGTGCCCGCCTCGGCTCCCGTCGCGGGCAAGCCCGTTGCCGACAGCTGCCCGGTCGACGCGGTGCGCGGCGGGTTCTCCGTCGAGGGCGAGGCCGCCGTCGCCGGATTCGACGCGGCCGCCCTGGAACAGCACGGCGCCTGGGTCGACAACGCTCCCGGTGAGCGCGTCCGCCCCGCCGAGCTGTCCGAGGCCGAGGCCATCGCCGCGCTGGCCGTCGCGGGCCGGGTGCCCGAGATGCGCCGCGAGCGCGTCCCCGAGCCCGTCCGTCCCGTGGCGCTCGCGCTCCTCGACCTGGCGATGCCGCGCGACATCGACGCGGCCGCGCACCGGATCGACGGGATCCGCCTCGTCGACATCGAGTCCCTCGCCGACGCCTCCGCCGACGCCCCGATGGCCGCCGACGTGGGCCAGGTGCGGGCGATCGTGGCCGAGGAGGTCGCCGCGTTCGGCGCCGCCCAGCGGGCCGCGCACATCACGCCGACCGTCGTCGCGCTGCGCGCGATGGCCGCGGACGTGGTGGCGGGCGAGATCGCCCGCCTCGACGGCCGGCTGCCCGGCCTCGACGAGCGGCAGCGCGCGGAGATCACCCAGACCGTGCGGCGCGTGGTGGACAAACTGCTGCACGCGCCGACCGTACGGGTCAAGCAGTTGGCGGCCGAGCCCGGCGGTGCCGGGTACGCGGACGCGCTGCGGACCCTGTTCGACCTGGACCAGGAGACGGTGGCGTCCGTCTCCCGGGCCACCCCCCAAGACCGTGAAGACGCGGTAGGCAAGAATCGAGGCCCGGCATGACCGCCGCCGACAAAGCACTGAGGCTGGGGACCCGGCGCAGCAAGCTGGCCATGTCCCAGTCCGGGCATGTCGCCGAAGCCGTACGCCAGTTGACCGGCCGTGAGGTCGAGCTGGTGGAGATCACCACGTACGGGGACACGTCCCGTGAGCACCTGGCGCAGATCGGCGGGACCGGTGTCTTCGTGACCGCCCTGCGTGACGCGCTGGTACGCGGCGAGGTCGACTTCGCCGTGCACTCCCTCAAGGACCTGCCGACCGCGCAGCCCGAGGACCTCGCGCTGGCCGCCGTGCCGCTGCGCGAGGACCCGCGGGACGTGCTGATCGCGCGTGACGGCCTGAAGTTCACCGAGCTGCCCGCGGGCGCCCGGGTGGGCACCGGTTCGCCGCGCCGCATGGCCCAGCTCAACGCGTACGCGCTGAGCCACGGCATGCGCATCGAGACCGTGCCGATCCGCGGGAACATCGACACCCGCATCGGCTACGTCGAGAAGGGGGAGCTGGACGCCGTGGTTCTCGCGGCGGCCGGACTCAGCCGCATCGGCCGCACCGAGGAGGTCACCGACTTCCTCGCGACCGACATCATCCTGCCCGCCCCCGGTCAGGGGGCACTGGCAGTCGAGTGCACCGCTACCAATGGTGAACTCGTCGCCGCGCTCGCCGAGTTGGACGACCCGCTCACCCGGGCCGCCGTGACCGCCGAGCGAGCCCTGCTCGCCGCCCTGGAGGCCGGCTGCAGCGCACCTGTGGGTGCGCTGGCCGACCTGCTGGCCGACGGGCAGATTGTCAAGGAAATGCGCCTGCGCGGCGTCGTCGGCACCACCGACGGCACCGAGCTGGTGCAGCTGTCCACCACCGGTCCCGTGCCCTCGTCCGAGGACGAGGCGCTGGCTCTCGGGCGGGAACTCGCCGCCGAGATGCTGGCCAAGGGTGCGGCCGGTCTGATGGGGGAGCGAGCACATTGAGCCCCACCACCGCTGAATCGACCGCCTGCGCACTGGGGCACGTCACCTTCCTGGGTGCCGGTCCCGGTGACCCAGGACTGCTGACACTACGGGCCGTGGAGGCCCTGACCCGAGCGGATGTGCTGATCGCCGAGCCCGAAGTGCTCGACGTGGTACGGACGCACGCCAGGGCGGGCGTGACCGTGCTCGACGCGGACGCGTCGGGGCGTACGGGGGCCGCTGACGAGGCGTCAACTGCCGTCGCGGTCCCGGCTCTGAGGGACTGGGCCAATCTTGTCATGGAGGCCGCGCGGGGCGGCAAGCGGGTCGTGCGTGCGGTCACCGGAGACCCCGGACTCGACACGTACGCGGCCGAGGAGATGCTCGCCTGCGCCTCCGAGGGCATCGACTTCGAGGTCGTCCCCGGCGTCGCCGCGGCCGTGGGCGTGCCCGCGTACGCCGGTGTCCCGCTGCGGGACGCGCAGGGCGCGGACGTCCGCTTCGTCGACGCCCGCACCGCCTCCGAGCGCTGCTGGACCGAGGTCGGCGCGTCCGACGGCACGGTCGTCGTGTCCACGACGCTGGACTCGGTGGCCGCGGCCGCGGGTGAGCTGGTCGCGGCCGGCCGCAAGCCGGACACCCCGCTGTCCGTGACCGTCGCCGGTACGACGACGCGCCAGAAGACCTGGACGGCGACGCTCGGCACGATCGCGCAGACGCTGAAGCAGGCCAAGGTGCTGCCGTCGCCGGAGGGCAACCGTCCGGTGATAGCCGTGGTCGGTGAGCGTTCCGCCGCCGCCCAGCGCGACCAGCTGTCGTGGTTCGAGTCCAAGCCGCTGTTCGGCTGGAAGGTGCTCGTGCCGCGGACGAAGGAGCAGGCGGCGTCGCTCTCCGACCAGCTCAGGTCGTACGGCGCGGTGCCGCACGAGGTTCCGACGATCGCCGTCGAGCCGCCGCGCACCCCGCAGCAGATGGAGCGCGCGGTCAAGGGTCTGGTCACGGGCCGCTACGAGTGGATCGCCTTCACCTCGGTGAACGCGGTCAAGGCCGTGCGCGAGAAGTTCGAGGAGTACGGGCTCGACGCCCGGGCCTTCGCCGGGATCAAGGTCGCCGCGGTCGGCGAGCAGACGGCGAACGCGCTGATCGCCTTCGGTGTGAAGCCGGACCTGGTGCCCAGCGGGGAGCAGTCGGCCGCCGGTCTCCTGGAGGACTGGCCGCCGTACGACCCGGTCTTCGACCCGATCGACCGTGTCTTCCTGCCCAGAGCCGACATCGCCACGGAGACCCTGGTCGCCGGGCTCATCGAGCTGGGCTGGGAGGTCGACGACGTCACGGCGTACCGGACGGTGCGCGCCTCGCCGCCGCCGGCCGAGACGCGTGAGGCGATCAAGGGCGGCGGTTTCGACGCCGTGCTCTTCACGTCCTCGTCGACGGTGCGCAACCTGGTCGGTATCGCGGGCAAGCCGCACAACGTGACGGTCATCGCCTGTATCGGTCCGGCCACGGCGAAGACCGCCGAGGAGCACGGGCTGCGGGTCGACGTGATGGCTCCGGAGCCGTCGGTGCACAAGCTGGCCGCGGCGCTGGCCGACTTCGGCGCGCGGCGCCGTGACGCGGCCGTCGAGGCCGGTGATCCGGTGACCCGGCCGAGCGAGCGGCGCCCCGGGGCGCGGCGTCGTCGGGCCGCGCCGTAGGGCAGAGTTGAGGGGCGGGTGCCCGGCTTCGGCCGGATGCCCGCCCCGCTTCATTTTCATAGGTACGTGTAGGTACGAGGTGACAGTCCAGTGACTCGGTACGGCTCCTTCCCCGGTTCGCGGCCCCGGCGGCTGCGGACGACTCCCGCCATGCGGCGCATGGTCGCCGAGACGCGGCTGCATCCGGCCGACCTGATCCTGCCCGCGTTCGTGCGCGAGGGGATCGACAGCCCGGTGGAGATCGGCTCGATGCCGGGCGTGTTCCAGCACACCCGTGACTCCCTGAAGAAGGCGGCGGTCGAGGCCGTCGAGGCGGGCGTCTCCGGGATCATGCTGTTCGGCGTGCCGCTGGACGAGAAGAAGGACGGGGCCGGGACGGTGGGCACCGACCCCGACGGGATCCTCCAGGTGGCGCTGCGCGACGTGCGCGCCGAGGTCGGCGACGACCTGATCGTCATGTCCGACCTGTGCCTCGACGAGTTCACCGATCACGGGCACTGCGGCGTCCTGGACGAGCAGGGCCGGGTCGACAACGACGCGACGCTCGAGCGGTACGCCGAGATGGCGCAGGTGCAGGCGGACGCGGGCGCCCATGTGGTGGGCCCCAGCGGCATGATGGACGGTCAGATCGGCGTCGTCCGCGACGCGTTGGACCAGATCGGGCGCGAGGACGTGGCCGTGCTCGCGTACACGGCCAAGTACTCGTCCGCCTTCTACGGCCCGTTCCGCGAGGCCGTCGGCTCGTCGCTGCGGGGGGACCGCAAGACGTACCAGCAGGACCCGGCGAACGCGCGGGAGTCCCTGCGGGAGCTGGCGCTCGACCTCGAAGAGGGCGCCGACATGGTGATGGTGAAGCCGGCCGGTCCCTACCTCGACATTCTGGCGAAGGTCGCGGACGCGGTGGACGTGCCGGTCGCCGCGTACCAGATCAGCGGTGAGTACGCGATGATCGAGGCGGCGGCGCAGCGCGGCTGGATCGAGCGGGACCGGGCGATCATGGAGGCGCTGACCGGGATCAAGCGGGCCGGCGCCAACATGATCCTCACGTACTGGGCCACCGAGGTGGCGCGGCAGCTGTAGTTCGGCGGGGTCCGCTGGGCGAGAATGCCCGGCATGACGATCAGCGCGCTGGCCCTCAACCGGGCGACTCTGGCACGGCAGTTGTTGTTGGAGCGCTCGGCGGGCGGCGTGGAGGATGCGGTACGGCGGGTTGTCGCGCTTCAGGCGCAGCAGCCCGCTTCGCCGTACGTGGCCCTGTGGAACCGGGTGGCGGGGTTCGGGCCGGACGATCTGGACGCGGTCGTGGGCGGCTTCCGGGTGGTGAAGTCGACGCTGATGCGGATCACGCTGCACGCGGTGCACGTCGACGACTACCGGTCCTTCCGGGCGGCGGTGGAGCCGACGGTGCGGGGTGCGCGGCTGCGGGATCCGCGGTTCCGGGCGTCGGGGCTGACGGAGGCGGATGCGGCCGCGCTGTTGCCGGAGTTGCTGTCGCTGGCCGAACAGCCGTGTGGTGCGGCCGAGTTGGGCGAGTGGCTGGCCGGACGGGCCGGGGTGGACGGGGCGCTGGCGCGTCCGGCGTGGCGGATGCTGCGGCAGTGGGCGCCGCTCTGGCACGCGCCGGTGGCGGGGGTCCCGTGGGCGTTCCCGGCGGGCGGCCGGCAGGCGTTCGTGGCGGCGGACGGCCGGTGCCGCCCCGACCTGGGGGACCCGGCTGAGGCGGCGGCGGGGCTCCGGGTGCTGATCCGCCGCTATCTGGCGGGGTTCGGTCCCGCCTCGGTGGCGGACATGGCGCAGTTCGGGCTCGTGCAGAAGGGGCGGGTGCGGGACGCGCTTCGTGAACTGGGCTCGGAGGTCGAGGAGTTGGCGGGGCCGGGCGGTGAGGTGCTGTACGACGTGCCCGGGGCGCCCCGGCCCGGCGCGGAGGTGCCGGCGCCGCCGCGGCTGATGGCGATGTGGGACAGCGTGCTCCTCGCGTACGCCGACCGGGGCCGGGTCCTGCCGCCCGAGTACCGCAAGCACGTGACCCGGGTGAACGGGGATGTGCTGCCGACGCTGCTGGTCGACGGCTACGTGGCCGGGGTGTGGCGGGTGACACCGGACGGCGAGGGCATCGAGGCGGGGGCGTTCCGGCCGCTGCCGGAGGGGGCGTGGGAGGAGTTGGCGGGGGAGGCGCGGGGGTTGCTGCGGATGTTGGGGGAGCGGGACGTGGCGGCGTATCGGCGCTATGACCACTGGTGGGTGAAGGGGGTGCCGGTGGTGGAGGCGCGGGTGCTGGCCTGAGCGGTCTGTGGGCCGCGGTCAGCCGGGGGTGCGGTGGTGCACGACGTGCGGGGCGCCCCTGATGCTGGTGACCGTCAGCTCGTGACAGCCCTGCGGATCTTGCGTACGAGGCGGACGAGGCCCCAGATGACGGCACCTCCGAGACCGAGCAGAAACAGGATCGCCTGCCACAGGGGCATCTTCTGCTTCCCGGTCGTGCCGGTGGACGAGTTCTGCCGGCCGTAGTGGGACGAGTAGCCGCCGCCCCGAGACGTCTTGCTGCCGCTGCTGCCGCCGGTGCTCTTGCCGATGCCGGTGCCGAGGCTGTTGGCGGCTCGTTGTGACGACTGCGCGGTGTACGAGACGGAGCCGGCCGTCGGCGCGGCCTGGGCCGTTGCGGGCGCCGCTCCGAACAGGACACAGGTCAGGACGAGTGCGGCAGCCAGGCGCATGAGGGATCCCCGTGGTGGTGCGTCGGATGGAGAGAGACCGCGCCGGGGCGCGGCGTTGCACCCTAGGGCATGAACGGGTGCGGCCGAAACCGCCACCCGTCCCTCTCGCCGTGCCCGCTCGGTCCGCACCCGGGACCGGACATACGTCGGCCGCGGCGGCTCCCCCTCCGCGCCGCCGCGGCCGATGTCCCCCGTCAGGAGTGGTTCATGCGGTCTCGCCGGACGCATGGTTGTCGAGGGGCTTGAGGTCGGCGCCGGACGCGTGGTTGTCCAGGGGCTTGAGGTCGCCGCCGGACGCGTGGTTGTCCAGCGTCGTGAGGGTCTCCTCCTCGACGTCGGACGCGTGGTTGTCCTGCGGCTTTATGTCGCCGACTACCTTCTTGGCGTCGCTCATGACCATCAACTCCCGTGATTCGGCTGGTGCGTACGGTGGAACGAGGCGCCCGCCCTGCAACTCCCCCGAGGGTCGCAGGACGGGCGCCTCGAGGCCGTTCACCTTAATGGCGTGGCCTCTCGCACAATCCGTCTGCCCCCCGACGCGACGGATCGGTAGGAGTAAGAGTGCCGAGCGGCGATAAACGAACGATGAACGCGGCGAACCGACAGGTCACGCCGCGACGGGCGCCAGCAGCCGGCGCACCTCGGCGGCCTCGCTCGAACCCAGTTGTTCGTAGATGGCGAGGGCGTCCTGCCAGCAGGCTCGCGCGCGGTCCGTCTGTCCCATGCTGTCCAGCGCCTTGCCGAGAACGGTGAGCACCGTACCGCGCCGCCACTCACCGCCGATTCCGCGCAGCGCGATGGCCTGCTCCGCGTGGCCGGCGGCGAGGGTCGGCCTGCGTGCCGCGAGGTGCACCTCCGCGATACGGAAATGCGTCACGCCCTCCCACAGGGGCTGACGGTTGTCGTGGAACAACACCAGCGCCTCGGTCAGCTGGTCCAGTGCCTCGGGGAGCCGACGCGCCTGCGTGAGGGCGATGCCCAGCGCGTAGCGTCCGTTCGCCAGGCGCAGCGTCAGGCCCATCCGGTCGTAGATGTCGATGCCCTGCTGCGCCAGCTCGATCGCACTGGCGGTGTGGCCCATCGCCACGTGGATACGGGAGAGGTTGCACAGGGCGCTCGCCTCGCCCACGTCGTTCCCGTCGGCCCGGAAGTTGCTGATCGCCTGCTGCAGATACTGCTCGCCGTCGGCGTGCCGATTCTGGTAGATGGCGATGATCCCGCGGTCGTTGGGAGCCCAGCAGCTGGGCAGCGGGTCGTTCGCCTCGGCCGCGAGTTCCATGGCGAGCCGTGCTTCCGCGTCGGCCTCCTCGAACCGGCCCGCCACGAGGTGGGTGTTGGTCAGCGTGGTGCGCGCCCGGCCCTCGGCCCGCGCGTCACCCCGTTCGTGCGCGGCGACGCGGACCGTCTGCGCCGCGAGCTCGTACGACCGGGAGTTGGCACCGGACTCGGCGAGATCCTTGGCCGCCCACAGCAGGTCCACCGACCGCCTCAGCCGACTGCCGTCCACCGACTGCCGCACACACGCGATGAGGCAGTTCGCCTCCGAGTAGAGCCAGTCCTGGGCATCACGGGAACCGGTGAACGTGAGGCCCGCATGGGCGGTCGGCTCGAGGTGGTCCACCAGCCGGTCACCCGGCCGCTCGATCGCATAGACCCGCGTCGCCGTGGCCAGATAGAAGTCCAGCAGCCGCGACATCGCCGCCTCCCGCTCCGCCGGTGGCAGTTCGTCCCGCTCCGCGCACGCACGCGCGTAGAGCCGGACCAGGTCGTGGTAGCGGTACCGGCCCGGTGCCGCCGATTCGACCAGTGAGGTGTCGACCAGGGACTCCAGCAGGTCCTCGGTCTCCTCGACGCCGAGGTCCAGTACGGCCGCGGCCGCCGCCAGGGAGATGTCGGGGCCGTCGGCCAGGCCCAGCAGGCGGAACGCGCGGGCCTGGGCGGGCTCCAGCTGGCCGTAGCCCAGTTCGAAGGTGGCCTTCACCGCGAGGTCGCCGGCCTGGAGTTCGTCGAGGCGGCGGCGCTCGTCCGCGAGCTTCGCCGCGAGGACCGAGACCGTCCAGGTGCGGCGGGCCGCCAGGCGGGACGCCGCGATGCGGATCGCCAGAGGGAGGAAGCCGCACGCCGCCACCACGTCCAGCGCCGCCTCCCGCTCCGCCGCGACCCGCTCCTCGCCCACGATGCGGGTGAAGAGCAGGAGCGCCTCCTCGGGAGACATCACGTCCAGGTCCACCAGGTGCGCGCCCGCCAGGTCGACCATCCGGACACGGCCCGTGATCAGCGCCGCGCAGCCCTCCGTGCCGGGGAGCAGGGGGCGGACCTGCGCGGCGTCGCGGGCGTTGTCCAGCAGGACCAGGACGCGGCGGCCGTCCAGCGTCGAGCGGTACAGCGCCGCCCGCTCCTCCAGGGAGTCCGGGATCGCCGAGTCGGCCGTGCCCAGCGCCCGCAGGAACGAGCCGAGGACCGTCTCCGGTTCCGCCGCCCGCGCGCCCGCGCCCTGCAGATCCACGTACAACTGGCCGTCGGGGAAGGCGGACCGGGACGCGTGGGCCACGTGGACCGCCAGCGTCGTCTTGCCCACGCCGCCGATCCCGGCGACCGCCGAGACCGCCATCACCGAGCCCGTTCCGGTCTCGGAGGAGGCCGAGGCGAGTACGTCGCTCAGTTCCGTGACGAAGGAGGCTCTGCCGGTGAAGTCCGGCACGGTCGCCGGGAGCTGGGCGGGGCGGACCGGGGCCGGGGCCGGTTCGGCCGCCGGGGCCGAGGGCTCGGCCAGCGCCGGGTCCGCCTGGAGGATGCGGCGCTGGAGCTCGGCGAGTCCCGGGCGCGGGTCCACGCCCAGCTCGTCGGCGAGCAGGCGGCGGGTGTCCGCGTAGACCGCAAGGGCCTCCGCCTGGCGGCCGGAGCGGTACAGCGCCAGCATCAGGAGCTCGCGCAGGCGCTCGCGGAGGGGGTGGGCCGCGGTGAGTGCCGTGAGCTCCGAGACCGCCTCCGCGTGGCAGCCCTGTTCCAGGTCCATGTCCAGGCGGGCCTCCAGGAGTTGCAGGCGCCACTCCTCCAGGCGGGCGCGCTGCGTCTCCGCGTACGGGCCGGGGACGTTGGCCAGCGGTTCGCCGTCCCACAGGCCCAGGGCCTTGGTCACCAGGGCCCGCGCCAGGCACAGGTCGGCGGAGTGCCGGGCCTTCTCCGCGTCCGCCCAGAGCTCCTCCGCCGCGGTCAGGTCCAGCGCGTCCCGGCGGGCCAGCCGCAGCGCGTAACCGCCGGACTCGCTGACCAGGACGCCGGGGGCCAGCACCTTCCGCAGCCGTGACGCGTACGTGCGGATCGCCGCCAGGGCCTGCTGCGGGGACTCCTCGCCCCAGACCGCGTCGATCAGCTCGCCCGCCGTGGCCGTGCGGCCCTCGCGGAGCAGCAGCGCCGCGAGGAGCGCCCGCTGCTGCGGGGAACCCGTCGCCAGCGGTTCGCCGCCGCGCCAGGCCCGCACCGGGCCGAGCACGCTGAAGCGCAGGTCGGAGGCGTGGTCCGGGTCCGGGACGCCGGTGTCCCCGGGCATGCCGGACTGCCGCTGCTCCGGTACCCGCGGTCCGCCGTCCATCGTCGCTGCCCCCCCTGCCGCCGCACCAGCACCAGTCCGTCACGTTCGAAGTGTTGCGTCGTCGTCCAGTCGGCGCGCCGTGGTGCGTGTGCGCCGACGAGGGCAACCCCGCCAGTTTGCCTTGTTCATGGCGGATACGTCAGCCGTGGGAGACAGCCATCACAGAGACCTCACGTGTACGAACCTCAACTCCTACTAGCTGACGGGTCGTCAGATCGGCGCTACCGTGAGCCCATGGAGACCACGGAGACCGGAAACACTCAAAACGCCCTGGAATCTACCGACTTCCCGCGGATCATTTCCGTCGACGACCACACCGTGGAGCCGCCGACCGTCTGGTCCGACCGGCTCCCGAAGAAGTACCTCGACGCCGGGCCCCGCATCGTCCGCGCCCCCCTGAAGGAAATGACCTTCCTGGGCGGCAAGTTCGCCCCCGTCATGGGGCAGCCCGGTGACGACGGCCCGATCGGCGACTGGTGGGTCTACGAGGACCTGCACCGGCCGCTCACCCGGCTCGACACCGCCGTCGGCTACGACCGGGACGAGATCAAGCTGGAGGTCATCACCTACGAGCAGATGCGGAAGGGGTCCTACGACGTCCCCGCCCGCCTCGCCGACATGGACGTCAACCACGTCCAGTCCGCCCTCTGCTTCCCCACTTTCCCGCGCTTTTGCGGACAGACCTTCACCGAGGCCCCGGACCGGGAGCTGGGGCTCCTCGGCGTACGCGCCTACAACGACTGGATGGTGGAGGAGTGGTGCGGCCCGCAGGCGCAGGGGCGGCTCATACCGCTGACCCTCGTCCCCCTCTGGGACGCCGAGCTCGCCGCCGCCGAGGTGCGCCGCAATGCCGCGCGCGGGGTGCGGGCCGTCGCGTTCTCCGAGATCCCGCCGCACCTCGGGCTGCCCAGCATCCACGGTGACGACTGGGACCCGTTCCTCGCCGCCTGCGACGAGACCGGCACCGTCATCGCCATGCACATCGGGTCCAGCAGCAAGATGCCGTCCACGTCGGCCGACGCGCCGCCCGCGGTCGGGTCCACCATCACCTTCGCCAACTGCTGTTTCTCGATGGTGGACTGGCTGATGAGCGGGAAGTTCGAGCGGTTCCCGAACCTGAAGATCATGTACGCCGAGGGCCAGATCGGCTGGATCCCCTACATCCTCGAACGCGCCGACGTGGTGTGGGAGGAGAACCGCGGCTGGGGCGGCGTCGCCGACAAGGTCAGGAAGCCGCCGAGCGAGTACTTCACCGAGCACGTCTTCGGCTGCTTCTTCGACGACGCCTTCGGCCTCAGGAACCTCGACTCCATCGGCGTCGGCAACGTCCTGTACGAGACCGACTACCCGCACTCCGACTCCACGTGGCCGAAGTCGAAGGAGGTCGGTGAGGCGCAGATGGGGCACCTGGACGCGGACGTCGTCGACCGGATCGTGCGGGGGAACGCGATCGAGCTGCTCGGGCTCACGGCCGACGGGCTGTGGCGGCCGTAGGCGCCCGGGGCGCTCGTCCGTGCGCGCCCGTGTCCGTGCGGGAGCGGCGTCCGCCGGCGCCGCCCCCGGTGACCCGGACCGCGACCGGGCGCCGCTGACCGCCGGGATTCCGGCCCCCGGGACGGACCCCCGCCGATGCGTCCGCAGTCGTGCACCACCCTTGTCTGACGGTCCGTCAGGTACGAGGATGGCCCCAGTCCATAATTGACGGTCCGTCAGGTAGGGGTCAGGGTATGACGCGGCTCGCGTACGGGATACAGCTCCCGATCCAGTCCCAGAGCACCATCTACGCCGAACCCTGGGAGGCCGGCGCGGGGGCCGAGGACCTCGCCGAGATCGCCCGTGCCGCCGACCGGGGCGGCTTCGACTACATCGCCTGCTGTGATCACGTGGCCATCCCGCGACGGCTCGCCGAGGCCATGTCGACGACCTGGTACGACCCGGTCGCCACCCTCGCGTTCCTGGCCGGGGTCACCGAACGGGCGCGGCTGCTCAGCCATGTCGCCATCGTCGGGCTGCGGCATCCGCTGCTGTCCGCCAAGCAGTACGCCACGCTGGACCACCTGAGCGGCGGGCGGCTGATCCTCGGGGTCGGGGCCGGGCACGTGGAGGAGGAGTTCGAGATCCTCGGGGTGGATTTCGCCCGGCGCGGGGCCGTGCTCGACGAGAGCGTCGACGCGCTGAAGGCCGCCCTCGGGCCCGAGGAGTTCCCCTCCTTCAAGGGGGAGCTGTTCGCCTTCGAGGGGCTCGGGCAGTTGCCCAGGCCCGCTCAGGCGCGGGTGCCCGTGTGGGTCGGCGGGTCCTCGGCACCCGCCGTGCGGCGGGCCGCGCTCAAGGGGGACGGCTGGCTGCCGCAGGGCGACCCGCGGGACCGGCTGCCGGAGAAGATCGCGACGCTGAAGCGGCTGCGCGCCGAGGCGGGGATCGAGGCGCCCCTCACCATCGGCGCCATCACCGAGCCGCTGTACGTGGGCGCGCCGTCCTGGGACGTCGGGCGGCGCACCGTCTCCGGTGAGCCGGCCGCCGTCGCCGAGTCGCTGCGCGCGTACGCCGCCATGGGCGTCCACCAGATCCAGGTCCGCTTCCGCAGCCGCGGCCGGGCCGAGCTCGTCGACCAGATCGCGGCCTTCGCCGCTGATGTCGCACCCCAACTCACCTGAGGAGCAAGGACCATGGGAAAGCTCGACGGGCGTGTCGTCCTCGTCACGGGGGCCGCGCGCGGCCAGGGGGAGCAGGAGGCGCGGCTGTTCGCCGCCGAGGGGGCGCGGGTCGTCGTGGCCGATGTGCTCGACGACCAGGGAGAGGCCGTCGCCAAGGAGATCGGGAACGCCGCGTACGTGCATCTCGACGTCAGCAAGGAGGCGGACTGGACGGCCGCCGTCGCCGCCGCCAAGGCCGCCTTCGGGAAGGTCGACGGGCTCGTCAACAACGCGGGGATCCTGCGCTTCAACGAGCTGGTCTCCACGCCCCTGGAGGAGTTCCAGCAGATCGTGAACGTGAACCAGGTGGGCGCGTTCCTCGGCATCAGGTCCGTGGCCCCGGAGATCGCCGCCGCCGGGGGCGGGACCATCGTCAACACGTCCTCCTTCACGGGACTCACGGGGATGGCGTACGTCGGCGCGTACGCCGCGAGCAAGCACGCCATCGTCGGGCTGACGCGGGTCGCCGCCCTGGAGCTGGCGGCCAAGGGGATCCGGGTCAACGCGATCTGCCCCGGCTCCATCGACACGGCCATGAGCAACCCCGCCCAGCTCGACCCGGAGGCGGACGCGCAGGCGGGCTCGGAGGCCCTCGACGAGCTGTACCGCAAGCTCGTGCCGCTGGGCCGGGTCGGCAAGGCGGAGGAGGTCGCGCGGCTCGCGCTCTTCCTCTCCGCCGAAGAGGACTCGGCGTACATCACCGGGCAGCCGTTCGTGATCGACGGGGGCTGGCTGGCCGGGGTCTCGGTGCTCTGACCCGCTGCCTGACGCTGCGTCAGGTATTGACGCTCCAGGCGTGCGGTGGAACAGTCGGTCCATCCAATCTGACGATCCGTCAGAAACTGACGAGGACGGTGAACCTCCTTGGAATTCGGGCTCTTTGTACAGGGATATGTGGGCAAGCAGGCGCTGACGGACCCGACGGCCGAGCACCGCGCGCTCATGAACGAGACCGAGTACGTCATCCAGGCGGACAAGTCCGGCTTCAAGTACGCCTGGGCGTCCGAGCACCACTTCCTGGAGGAGTACTCGCATCTGTCGGCCAACGATGTGTACCTCGGGTATCTCGCGCACGCGACCGAGCGCATCCACCTCGGGTCGGGCATCTTCAACCCGCTCGCCCAGGTCAACCACCCGGTCAAGGTCGCCGAGAAGGTCGCCATGCTCGACCACCTCAGCGAGGGGCGGTTCGAGTTCGGCAGCGGGCGCGGGGCCGGCTCGCACGAGATCCTCGGGTTCATCCCTGGTGTGACGGACATGAACTACACCAAGGAGATCTGGGAAGAGACCATCGCCGAGTTCCCGAAGATGTGGCTCCAGGACGAGTACGTCGGGTTCCAGGGCAAGCACTGGTCGCTGCCGCCGCGCAAGATCTTCCCCAAGCCGTACGGGAAGTCCCACCCGGCCATGTGGTACGCCGCCGGGTCGCCGCCCTCGTACGCGATGGCCGCCCGCAAGGGCCTCGGGGTGCTCGGGTTCTCCGTGCAGAAGGTCTCCGACATGGAGTGGGTCCTGGAGCAGTACAAGACCGCCATCCAGGACGCGGAGCCCATCGGCGACTTCGTCAACGACAACGTCATGGTGACGTCGACGGCGATCTGCGCCGAGACGCACGACAAGGCCGTCGAGATCGCCGTGAACGGCGGGCTCAACTACCTGCAGTCGCTGGTGTTCCGCTACCACGACACCTTCCCACGACCCGAGGGCATCCCCGAGTGGCCGGAGATCCTGCCGGAGTACAGCGCCGAGATCATCGAACTCCTCATCGCCGAGGAGCTGATGATCTGCGGTGACCCGGACGAGGTGCTCCAGCAGTGCAAGCGGTGGGAGCAGGCGGGTGCCGACCAGCTGTCGTTCGGGCTGCCGATCGGGATCTCGCACGACGACACGCTGAACTCGATCCGGCTGATCGGGGAGCACGTCATTCCGAAGATCGACACGGATCCGGTCCACCGGACGACGCGGTTCAGGTCGTCCGGGGCCTGATTCGTCCTGCGCTGCCCCGGTTCTCCTCCTCCCGGACAGGGGAGCCGGGGCCCTGTTCATGTTGCCGTCGCGGGGCTCTGCCCCGGACCCCGCTCCTCGATCGCCGGAGGGGCTTGATCCAGCGGGGCTTGATTCTGGGGGTTCACCTTCATGCTCGATCACCTCATCACGGGCGCCACCGTCGTCGACGGGACCGGTGCCCCCGCCTTCGTCGCCGACGTCGGGATCCGGGACGGCCGGATCGCCGTCGTCGCCGAGGCCGGTGCCGTCACCGAAGAGGCCCGGACCAGCGAGGACGCCTCGGGGCTCGTGCTCGCGCCCGGGTTCGTCGATCCGCACACGCACTACGACGCCCAGCTGTTCTGGGACCCGTACGCGACCCCCTCGCTCAACCACGGGGTGACCACCGTCGCCGGCGGCAACTGCGGCTTCACGCTCGCCCCGCTGAACCCGGAGCGGCCCGAGGACGCCGACTACACGCGGCGGATGATGTCCAAGGTCGAGGGGATGTCGCTGGTCGCGCTGGAGGAAGGGGCGCCCTGGACCTGGAACTCGTTCGCGGAGTACCTCGACGCCCTGGACGGGCGGATCGCCGTCAACGCGGGCTTCATGGTGGGGCACTGCGCGCTGCGCCGGTACGTGATGGGGGCGGACGCCGTCGGCGGGCAGCCGTCGCCGGAGCAACTGGAGGCCATGCTCGGCCTGTTCCACGAAGCCATGGAGGCAGGGGCCTGGGGGCTCTCCACCACCCAGTCGTCCACGCACTCGGACGGGGACGGCGAGCCCGTCGCCTCGCGGCACGCGCAGCCCGCCGAACTCATCGCGCTCAGCAAGGCGGTCGGGGAGCACGAGGGCACCCAGATCGAGGCCATCGTCGCCGGCTGCCTCGACCAGTTCAGCGACGACGAGATCGACCTGTTCGTGGAGATGAGCTCCGCCGCCGGGCGGCCGCTGAACTGGAACGTGCTGACCGTCGACGCCGCCGTGCCCGAGCGGGTGCCCCGGCAGCTCACGGCGAGCGAGCGGGCGCGGAAGGCGGGCGGCCGGATCGTCGCCCTGACGATGCCCATCCTGACGCCGATGAACATGTCGCTCGGCACGTTCTGCGCGCTCAACCTGATCCCCGGCTGGGGCGACGTCCTCGGGCTGCCCGTCGACGAGCGGATCGCGAAGCTGCGGGACCCGGACGTGCGCGCCGAGATGCTGCGCCGCGCCGACAGCAAGGAGGCCGGCGTCTTCCGGCGGCTCGCGAACTTCGGGCGCTACGTCATCGGGGACACCTACTCGGAGGCGAACGAGGGGCTCACCGGCCGCGTCGTGCGGGACATCGCCGCCGAGCGCGGACAGGAGCCCTTCGAGTGCCTCGTCGAGATCTGCGCCAACGACCGGCTGCGCACGGTCCTGTGGCCGATGCCGACCGACAACGACCCGGACTCCTGGGCGCTGCGCGCCGAGACCTGGCAGCACGAGGACGTCATGCTCGGCGGCTCCGACGCGGGCGCCCACCTGGACCGGATGTGCGGGGCGCCGTACACGACGCGGTTCCTCGGCGACTGTCTGCGCGGGCGCGGCCTCATGGGGCTGGAGGCGGCCGTGAAGATGCTGACCGACGACCCCGCCCAGCTGTTCGGGCTGCGTGAGCGGGGGCGGGTCCGCGAGGGCTGGCACGCCGACCTCGTGCTGTTCGACCCGGAGACGATCGACGCCGGGAAGGCCACGCTCGTGCACGACCTGCCGGGCGACAGCCCGCGCCTGGACTCGAAGGCCATCGGCATCGAGGCCGTCTGGGTCAACGGGGTCGAGGCCATCCGCGGCGACGTGGTCAGCGGCGCGGTGCCCGGCAAGGTGCTCCGCTCCGGCCAGGACACACGGACGGTGAGCACCCGGTGAGCGGCTCCCGGAAACTGTTCGTCGGCGGCGAGTGGATCGAGCCGGACGGCGGTCACTACGAGGTCGTCGACCCGGCGAGCGAGGACGTCGTCGGCCTGGCGCCCGAGGCGTCCCGGCAGCAGGTGCACGACGCCGCGCGCGCCGCCCGCGACGCCTTCGAGGGATGGTCGCGGACGACACCGCGGGAGCGCGCCGCGGTCCTCGACCGGGCCGCGGACCTCATGCAGCGGGACTTCGCCGCGAACGCGGAGCTGGCGCAGGCCGAGAGCGGCGCCACCAGCGGCACCGCCCGCGGCATGCAGGTCGCCGTCGGTGTCGCCCGCTTCCGGCGGTACGCCCGGGGGGCCCTGGAGCCCGTGGAGGAAGGGCTGCCGCCGCAGATCAACGAGGCCGGGCCGATGGGCAAGGCGGGTGTGCTGGGCGCGCTGGCCGTCCGCCAGCCCGTCGGGGTCGTCACCTGCATCACCTCGTACAACAACCCCTGGGCCAACCCGGCCGGCAAGGTCGCCCCGGCCCTCGCCATGGGCAACACCGTCGTCGTGAAGCCCGCGCCGCAGGACCCGCTCTCCGTGTACCGGATGGCGGCCGCACTGGAGGAGGCGGGGGCGCCGCCCGGGGTGGTGAACGTCGTCAGCGGGGCCCGCGTCGACGTGGGCGAGGCCGCCGTCGACTCACCGGACGTCGACATGGTCAGCTTCACCGGGTCGACGTCCGTCGGGCAGCGCATCGGCGAGGTGTGCGGGCGGTCCATGAAACGGCAGCTGATGGAGCTGGGCGGGAAGGGCGCCGCCGTCGTCTTCGGCGACGCCGACCTCGACTCGGCCGTGGCGGGGATCGGGACGACGTACGCCTTCTACAGCGGGCAGATCTGCACGGCGCCGACGCGGGTGATCGTGCACCGGTCCGTCCACGACGCGTTCGTCGAGAAGCTCACCGCGTACATCGGCTTCATGAAGGTCGGCGATCCGCGGGCGCAGGGGACCGTCGTCGGACCCGTCATCTCCGCCGCGCACCGCGACCGGGTCGAGTCGTACGTGGAGCTGGGCCGGAAGGAAGGGGCCACCGTCGTCGCGGGCGGCGAGCGGCCGGCGTTCGAGAAGGGGTTCTACGTGGCGCCGACCCTCCTCGCCGACTGCACCAACGACATGCGCGTCGTGCGCGAGGAGATCTTCGGTCCGGTGGTCGCCGTGGTGCCCTTCGACGGGGACGAGGACGAGGCCGTCGCCCTCGCCAACGACTCCGACTACGGGCTCATCGACTACGTGTGGTCCGGCGACGTCGCCCGCGCCTTCCGGGTCGCGCGACGGCTGCGGGCCGGCGGCGTCGGCGTGAACACCGTCGGGCGGAACATGGAGGCGCCGTTCGGCGGGTTCAAGAAGAGCGGGGTGGGCCGGGACGTCGGCTCGTACGCGCTGCACGCGTACAGCGAGCTCCAGTCGATCGTCTGGCCCGGGTGACGAAGTCCACGAAACCTGCACGGGAAAATTTGGAACCAGGTCAAATCGGACCCGGCTGCGATTACCGAATATCGGACGCCGGGCCGATCGCCTTGCAATGCATGGATGTAATCGGCATTCTTCTGGGGAAGTCGAAAGCGGCTGCCCGAATTGCCCATGGATCATTAAGTGGCGAAGTCCTGATGAATCCCGCCAGATGTGGAAACCGCAGGATTTAACGTCCTGTTCATGACTCAGCTGGACGCACGGCCCTCGACGGGGCGGGCCGCAGACACCCCCGACGGGGGAGGCA
Source organism: Streptomyces sp. cg35 (assembly GCF_050410835.1). Classification (NCBI taxonomy): domain Bacteria; kingdom Bacillati; phylum Actinomycetota; class Actinomycetes; order Kitasatosporales; family Streptomycetaceae; genus Streptomyces; species Streptomyces sp. cg35. Next base: position 3,971,734 of record NZ_CP191268.1, on the reverse strand, counting down.
AGGGCCTGGGCGGGAACTCCGTCGGGCTGCTCGGCAGCGCCGTCATCGGCGTCTCCACGGTCGCGCCCGTCTACTGCCTGACCTCCACGCTCGGCTCCACGGCCGGCGAGGTCGGCCTCCAGATGCCCGCCGTGTTCCTCGCGGGCTTCCTGCCGATGCTGCTCGTCGCCTTCGCGTACCGCGAGCTCAACAAGGTGATGCCGGACTGCGGCACCTCGTTCACCTGGACCGTGAAGGCCTTCGGGCCGCGCGTGGGCTGGATGTGCGGCTGGGGCCTGGTGATCGCCACGATCATCGTGCTGTCGAACCTCGCCGGGGTCGCCACCTCGTACTTCTGGCTGCTCGCCGGGGAGATCACGGGCAGCGACTCCGTCGCCGCGCTCGACGGCAACAAGGCCGTCCACATCGTCACCTGCCTCGTGCTCATCGCGGCGGCCACGGCGATCAGCTACCGCGGCATGACCGCGACGAAGGGCGTGCAGTACACGCTGGTCGGACTCCAGCTGGTGGTGCTCGCCGTCTTCGTCGTGCTGGCCGTGGCCAAGGCGGGCCCGGGGTCCGTGGACTTCCCGACGTCGACGCCGTTCTCCTGGTCGTGGCTGAACCCGTTCGCGGTGCAGTCGTTCGGCGCGTTCACCGCCGGCCTGTCCCTGTCGATCTTCATGTACTGGGGCTGGGACACCTGCCTCACCGCCAACGAGGAGACCATCGGCAGCGACCGGACGCCCGGCCGCGCCGCGCTCATCGCGATGGTCGTGCTGGTCGGCTCGTACCTGGCCACGGGCGTCGCCGCGCAGATGATCGTCGGCTCCGGCGACCAGGGCCTCGGCCTCGCGAACCCGGAGACCTCCGACAACGTGTTCGCCGCGCTCGCCGGCCCGGTCATGGGCCCCACCCTCGGCATCCTGCTGTTCCTCGCGGTCCTCGCCTCGGCCGCCGCCAGCCTCCAGACGACCTTCATCCCGGTCGCCCGCACGGTGCTCGCCATGTCGACGTACGAGGCGCTCCCCGCCTCCTACGCCCGCGTCCACCCGCGCTTCAGGACCCCCGGCCGCGCCACGGTCACCGCGGGCGTCGCCACGGCCGTCTTCTACACGGTCATGACGCTGGTCTCCGAGCACGTCCTCGTCGACACGATCTACGCGCTCGGCCTCATGATCTGCTTCTACTACGCGCTCACGGCGTTCGCCTGCGCCTGGTACTTCCGCGCCGAGCTCACCCGCTCCGTCCGGGACTTCGCCTTCAAGGGGCTGTTCCCGCTGCTCGGCGGGGTCCTCCTGGCGGCCGTCTTCGTCAAGACGCTCGTCGACATGTGGAACCCGGCCTACGGCAGCGGCTCCTCGGTGTTCGGCATCGGCTCGGTGTTCGTGATCGGCGTGGGGCTGCTGCTCGTCGGCGTCGTGATCATGCTGGTGATGGGGCGGCGCAGCCCGGCGTTCTTCCGCGGCGAGGTCCTCGACCGGGACACGGCGGTGCTGGTCGTCGCCGAGTAGCCCTACGCGGGACGCGGCACCACGACGATCTGCACCTCGTCCTCGTAGACCACCCGGCCCGGATCGGCCGAGCGCACCAGATCGCAGTCCACGCCGTGCGCGGCCAGGATCTCCAGATAGCCGGGGACCCGGTCGAGCAGATGCGTGGCCGACGGCTTGAACCAGGCCGCGGCGCCCGGGTTGACCTCCTGGTCGTAGACCGTGGGGTCGACGGTGGAGGGGTCCGTGTACGCGGCGTCGTACCAGTCGTTGCCCGCGCGCCGGAAGGACTCCTGCTCGGCCGTGAGCCGTCCCTCCCGGGCCAGGTTGTTGACCAGCCCGAACAGGCCGGTGAACTGGCCCCGCCCGTTCCGGTGCGGCGACTGGAAGCGGATGTATCCGGTCGCCGTGTCGTCGGCGGGGCCCTGCGTCGTCATGCCTGGTCCTTCTCGCTGCGGGAACGGGGTCGCCAGGCTACGCGCCCGCCCCCAGGAACACCGGATTCGTGAACGCCGCCAGCGCCCCGGGCAGCCCCGGGACCGTCGGCGCGTGCCGGACCTCCGCCCGGACATAGGCCGCGTAGGACGGTGTCGTGCGCCAACTCGCCGAGCCCGCGCCGGAGTCCGGCAGCGCCGGGGACGTGAACAGGGTGCCCTCGTCCGTGACGAGATGGAGCGTGCAGCCGGGGGCGCCCTTGACCTCAAGGGTCACCGTGACCGGGGTGTCGGGGCCGACCGGGAGGCGCTCGCCGATGCCCGCCAGCCCGCCCTTGCCGCCGGCCGCAGAGAAGGAGACCTCGACGTCCTTGGACTCGGCGACGTAGGAGCGGCCCGCCCGGATGCCCGCCTGGATGGCGTCGCGGGACAGGTCGTCGGCCAGCACCACCGTCTGGGGGCCGCCGACACGGTCCGGGTCGCGGTGCGCGTCGCTGTTGCCCATTGCCGGGATCCAGCCCGAGCGGCGGCCCGAACGGGCATAGGAGACGAGGGTGTTGTCCCAGTCGGCCAGCGAGATCTCGTCGTCCGGGGTGTACGGGCCGTTCCACACCTCCACCGCGTCCGCCTCGCCGAAGCCGAACTTCCAGCCGCAGCCGATGCACGTCGCGTGCGGGTGCGCGGGGACGACCAGACCGCCCGCCCGGCGGATCTCCTGCGCGTACTTCGCCCAGCGGTTGTCGCGCGCCCGGTAGCGCCAGTCGATGAACGTGTCGGGCTCGGTGCCCAGCGCCAGTACGTGGCCGTTGCGCGTGGTGACCTCCTCGCCGAGCATCACCAGCAGGTCGTCGCCCGCCACGTCCGCCCAGTGGGCCTGCGCGGAATGGGTGTTGTGGTCGGACGTGTTGATGAAGTCCAGTCCGGCCGCGCGGGCCAGCGCGCCGATCTCGGCCGGGGTGCGCTTCCCGTCCGAGTACCAGCTGTGCAGATGGCAGTCGCCCCGGTACCAGGCGCGGCCCCGGCCGCGGGCCCGGGTGGGCGGGTACGTGCGGGCCGGGGTCTCGCCCGGAGCGCCGTGCGTCAGCGTCACCGTGACCTCGTACGGCAGGCCCTCGGGCGCCACCGTGTACGGGCCGAGCGCGACGTGCCAGGTGCCGGCGCGGACCGGGCCCGGGATGTAGCCGGGCGTCGCGTCGTCCGCGCGCACGAAGAACTCCGTGCGGGCGCCGCCCGACCAGCCGCGGAAGCCCTTGCCGCCGAGCGCCGTGCCGCGCTCGTCGAACAGGCCGATGTCGAGGGCGTTGTTCTGCGTGCCCGCCGGGACCGTCGCCTTCGTGTACGTGTACGCGACGTGGATCTCACGGACCCCGCGCGGCACCTCCACCGGCAGGTACACGAAGTCGGGGGCGCCCGGCGGCAGGGTGCCCTTGAGCGTCCTGCTGGACTGCGAGCCCTCGGCGGCGCTGGCGAAGCTCATGGTGGTGAGCGTAAGCGCGCCCGCGGCCCCGGTCGCGAGCAACGCTCGTCTGCCGATGCCGTGTTCCTGCCCGTGCGTGTCGTCCTTGCACATATCGCGGCTCCCCAGGGTGTCGGGTGTGACAGGTGCGACCCTGGCATTGAGCCGTGAACTTCCCTCCAAGGGAAGGGGAGCGGCGGATTACGGGCGGCTACGACCGGTTCCGCCTGCGGAACAGGCCGGCGACGAGCAGCACGACGATCACGATCACCACGATCAGGATCCAGCCGAGGAACCCGAGCGACCCGCCCTTCTTCTTCCTCTTCTTCCTGCTCTTCGAGACCGTGCCCGACTCCGGGACCTTCTTGGCCGGTTTCGCGGCCGGCCGGTGCGGTGCCACGGGCGCCTGCCGGCCGGTGGCGACGGATGCCGTCGATGCCGCGGCAGGGTGCGCGGACGCCGCCGCCGGTACGCCGCCGAGAAGCAGCGCGCCCAGCAACAGCAGCACGGTCGTGGGACGTGAGCGAACAAGCATGACGAACCCCCCGGTGGCCCCCGTGGTGCACAACCCGGGTGAGCGTAGACGCGGGCATGGACTCCTGGAACCCCCGCAGATAGGAATGCCGCATGCGGATCTCGACCACGATCTTCCTGACCGACGAGACCATCACCCCCGTGCGCCTCGCGCGCGAACTCGAACAGCGCGGCTTCGCGGGCCTCTACCTGCCCGAGCACACCCACATCCCCGCCGAGCGCACCACCCCGTACCCCAACGGCGGGGACCTGCCCCGGGAGTACACCCGCACCCTCGACCCGTTCGTCGCCCTCGGCCAGGCCGCCGCCGTCACCGAACGGATCGCCCTCGGCACCGGCATCACCCTCGTCGTCGAGCACGACCCGATCGCCCTCGCCAAGCAGATCGCCACGCTCGACCACCTCTCCGGCGGCCGCTTCACGCTCGGCGTCGGCTTCGGCTGGAACAAGGAGGAGGCCGCCGACCACGGCGTCGAGTGGCGCACCCGCAGAGAGCTGACCCGGGAGCGGATCGCGCTGATGCGCGCCCTGTGGGCGGCCGAACCGACCGTCCACGAAGGCGAGTTCGGGCAGTCCGTGCGCGCCAGTCTCGCCTTCCCCAAGCCGGTGCGCGACGGCGCGCCCCGCATCCTCGTCGGCGGCGCCGCGGGCCCGAAGCTCTTCGACCACATCTGCGCGTACTCCGACGGCTGGATGCCCATCGGGGGCGGCGGCCTCAGCAGCACCCTGCCCGGACTGCGCACGGCCTGGGCGGCGGCGGGCCGCGACCCGGGCGGCCTCCAGGTCGTGCCGTACGCGGTCCTGCCGACACCCGGCAAGCTCGCGCACTACGCGGACCAGGGCGTCGAGGAGGTCGTGCTGCAACTGCCGCCGGGCGACGAGACGACGGTCCTCAAGGTCCTCGACGACTACGACCAGTACCTATGAGACTCCGGGGGCGATCGGTGCGGGGCGTCCGGGCGCCCTCGAACCGTGCCGGATCCGCTCGTATGCTCGCGTCATGAGTGATCCGGACGCCGTACCCCAGACGCAGGCAGAACGACCCACCGCCAACGCGATGCGCCGCGCGCTCAAACGGGCCGGCAACGGTGTCGCCCTCGACGTCACCGAGGCCGCCGTCCTGCTCCAGGCGCGCGGCGACGACCTGGCGGACCTCACGGCCTCCGCGGCCCGGGTGCGCGACGCGGGCCTAGACGCCGCCGGACGGCCGGGCGTCATCACGTACTCCAAGAGCGTCTTCGTCCCGCTCACCCGGCTGTGCCGCGACAAGTGCCACTACTGCACGTTCGTCACCGTCCCCGGCAAGCTGCGGCGCGCCGGGCACGGGATGTTCATGTCACCGGACGAGGTCCTCGACATCGCGCGCAAGGGCGCCGAACTCGGCTGCAAGGAAGCCCTGATCACCCTCGGCGACAAGCCCGAGGACCGCTGGCCCGAGGCCCGCGAGTGGCTCGACGCGCACGGCTACGACGACACCATCGCCTACGTACGCGCCATATCGATCCGCATCCTGGAGGAGACGGGCCTGCTCCCGCACCTCAACCCCGGGGTGCTGTCCTGGACCGACTTCCAGCGGCTCAAGCCCGTCGCGCCCAGCATGGGCATGATGCTGGAGACCACCGCCGAGCGCCTGTGGTCCGAGCCCGGCATGCCGCACTACGGCTCCCCGGACAAGGAACCGGCCGTGCGGCTGCGGGTCCTTGAGGACGCCGGCCGCTCGTCCGTCCCGTTCACCAGCGGGCTGCTCATCGGGATCGGCGAGACGTACGAGGAGCGCGCCGAGTCGCTGTTCGCGCTGCGCCGCGTCGCCCGCTCGTACCACGGCGTCCAGGAACTCATCATCCAGAACTTCCGCGCCAAGCCGGACACGGCGATGCGCGGCATGCCCGACGCCGAGCTCGACGACCTCGTCGCCACCGTCGCCGTCGCCCGGCACATCATGGGCCCCTCGGGCAATCTCCAGGCCCCGCCGAACCTGGTCGACGGCGAGTACAAGCGCCTCATCGGCGCCGGCATCGACGACTGGGGCGGTGTGTCCCCGGTGACCATCGACCACGTCAACCCCGAGAAGCCCTGGCCGCAGCTGGACGAGCTGGCCGCGCGGTCCCGGGACGCGGGCTTCGAGCTGCGCGAACGGCTGTGTGTGTACCCGGAGTTCGTCACGCGCGGCGAACCCTGGCTCGACCCGCGCCTGCTGCCCCACGTACGCGCCCTCGCCGACCCGGCCACGGGCCTCGCCGTCGCCGACGCGCCCGTCGTGGGCCGCCCCTGGCAGGAGCCCGACGAGGGCTACGTCGCCGCTTCGGGCCGCACCGACCTGCACCGCACCATCGACACCGAGGGCCGCACCGGCGACCGCCGCGAGGACTTCGACGTCGTGTACGGCGACTGGGAGGCACTGCGCGAGCAGGCCGCTCCCGGCATGGTGCCGTCGCGGATCGACGCGGACGTACGGGAGGCGCTGGCGGTCGCGGCCGACGACCCCACCCGGCTCACCGACGACCAGGCCCTGGCGCTGCTGCACGCGGACGGTCCGGCGCTGGACGCCCTCTGCCGGATCGCGGACGATATCCGCACGACGGTGAACGGCGACGACGTCACGTACATCGTCACCAGGAACATCAACTTCACGAACGTCTGCTACACCGGCTGCCGCTTCTGCGCGTTCGCCCAGCGCCGCACCGACGCCGACGCGTACACCCTCTCCCTCGACCAGGTCGCCGACCGCGCCCAGCAGGCCTGGGACGTGGGCGCGGTCGAGGTCTGCATGCAGGGCGGCATCCACCCGGACCTGCCCGGCACCGCGTACTTCGACATCGCGAAGGCGGTGAAGGAGCGGGTGCCCGGCATGCACGTCCACGCCTTCTCCCCGATGGAGGTCGTGAACGGCGCGACCCGCACCGGGATGTCCGTCCGCGAGTGGCTGACCGCCGCCAAGGAGGCGGGCCTCGACTCGATCCCCGGCACGGCCGCCGAGATCCTCGACGACGAGGTCCGCTGGATCCTCACCAAGGGCAAGCTGCCCACGGCGACCTGGATCGAGGTCATCAAGACGGCGCACGAGCTGGGCATCCGGTCGAGCTCGACCATGATGTACGGGCATGTGGACCAGCCCCGCCACTGGCTCGGCCACCTGCGGACCCTCGCCGGGATCCAGCAGGAGACGGGCGGCTTCACGGAGTTCGTGACGCTGCCCTTCATCCACACGAACGCCCCGGTCTACCTGGCGGGCATCGCCCGCCCCGGCCCGACCACCCGCGACAACCGGGCGGTCACGGCGATGGCCCGGATCCTCCTCCACCCGCACATCCCCAACATCCAGACCAGCTGGGTGAAGCTGGGCACGGAGGGCGCCGCCGAGATGCTGCGATCCGGCGCCAACGACCTCGGCGGCACGCTGATGGAGGAGACCATCTCCCGGATGGCGGGCTCCTCGTACGGCTCCTACAAGTCGGTCAAGGACCTGGTGGCCGTCGCGGAGGCGGCGGGCCGCCCGGCGAAACCCCGCACGACGCTGTACGGGGCCGTCCCGGAGGAGCGGGTGCGGGCCGCCGCCGCGTCCGACGGGCACCTGCCGGAGCTGCTGCCGGTGCTCGGGGACTGACCCCGGCTGGGACCGGGGCCGGGGCGTCAGCGTCCCAGGTCCCTGCCCAACTGGGCGTCGCTCTCAGGCACCTTGACCGTGTCGGGCCCGAACGACGTGATGCCCTCGACGGTGAGACCGCCCGTCGCGCCGCGCAGCACCCAGGCGGCGCCCGAGTCCCGGTACGTCCCGTCCTCCAGCGGCGCGGCGGCGGTCAGATCGGCGCGGCCGTCACCGTCGACGTCGGACAGCAGCACCTGCAGCCCGAACGCGTCGCCCTTCTCGCTCGCGCCGGGCACCCCCGCCGTCGACTGGTGGAAGGCCTGCGCCCCGGTGCCGCTCAGTCCGGCCCTGCCGCCCTTGAGGAGGACCACGGCGCCCGCGTCCGCGACCGTCCCGATGGCCTCGCCCGGCACGCCGACGGCGATGTCGGCGTACCCGTCGCCGTTCACGTCACCGGCGGCGATGTCCGTCCCGAACTGGTCGCCGCTCTCGCCGGTGCCCGGCACACCGCTCGTCTCCTGGGTGATCGTCTTCGTCCGCGTGGTGGAGGGCCCGGCCGCGGACCCGTACAGCACCCGCACGATGCCCTTCTCGTAGGCGATGTCCTCGTAGTTGTCGCCGATGTCGTGCACGACGAGGTCGCCGTACCCGTCCCCGTCCACGTCGGCGACAGCCCCCGCGAGGCTGGAGGTGAGGGCGGTGGCGGTGTGGCCGACACCGTCCTTCCCGCCCTTCCAGAACTTGCTGCCGTACGCCGACTCCTCGAAGCCGTGACTGGTCACGATGTCGTCGGCGCCGTCACCCGTGACGTCTCCGACGACGAAGTCGTGCGGCCCGAACGTCTGGCCGGTCACGATGGTGTCGGTGCGCGCGGCGGCCCCGGTCGCCCGGTCGAAGGGCCCGTACGAGACGGTCATCCCGGCGTCGTCGTCGTCCGGGTCGTCGCTGCGCGGGTAGTCGTCGGTGACCAGGTCGCGGTGGCCGTCCCCGTCGAAGTCGCCGACGGAGAAGAGCCCGGAGCCGCCCGGCAGGCCGACACTCCCGGCACCGCTCAGGCCCGTCGCGGACCCCCACAGCACCACGGGGTGCGAGCCGTTCACCGTGCCGACCACGAGATCGGTGAACCCGTCCCCGTCGAGATCACCGGTGGCGACCCGCTCCCCGAAGTACTCCCCGCCGGTCGCCGCCCCCGGCACCCCGGCCGACGCCCGCGTGACCGACAGGGCGTGCGCTACATCGGCCCCGCCCTTGCCCCCGTACACGACCGAGACGGCCCCGGCGGCCTGCTTCCCGCCCACCGTGCTCCCCGGCGCGCCGAGCGCGAGGTCCGCGTACCCGTCGTGGTTGAAGTCGGTGACGGGGGCGCGGGGCGGCACGGGAGCGGCGGCGGCCGACGTGACCGTCAGGGCGGACGTGGCGGTGAGTGCTGCGGTGACGGTCAGGGCGATGACGATGCTGCGGCGCACGGGGGCTCCCGGGTGTCCAGTGGGGGGATCTCAGGCTACGGAGAGGTACACAGGGGAGACGTGTGACGGGGGCGAAGCGTTGTACGGCGCCGCCGGCCGGTTCCGTCCCGCCCGTCTCCGTCGCCGTGTGCTCTCACGTGTCAGTGCCTGCTGTTAACCTCCTGCGACCCGTGTGCAGAGCGGGACGACAGGGGAGGGGCCAACATGCCACGTAGTAAGAGGACTTGGAGCAGACTCAGACGGGCGGCCGTCGTGTGCTCGGCGACAGTGACGGTCGTCGCGGCACCGTCGGCGGCCCTGGCGGCGGACAACCTGCCGCCGCTGCGGCCGCTCGTCCAGGATCTGGGGACCGGGGGGAAGGCGTGTGCGGCGGGGGAGGGGCGGCCGTACGTCTCGGGACCGCCACGACTGACCGCCGTGCTCCACGACCCCGAAGGCGACAACCAGCCCGCCGAGGCCAACCTCGTACAGGGCGAGTTCGAGGCGTGGTGGACGGATGCCGACGGCGCTGAGCAGCGCCGGACCCACACCTCGTACATGTCGCTGTCGGGCAGTTCGCAGTACTGGCAGCTGCCCGACGAGGTGCCGCCGAACATCGTCGTGTCGTGGCGGGTCCGCGCGAACGACGGCAAGGCGGCCTCCGCGTGGAGCTCCGAGGACGGCGGCTCCGTCTGTGAGTTCGTGTACGACGACGAGAGCCCGCAGAAGCCGGTCGTGTCCTCGACGGACTTCCCCGAGGACAGCTGGACCGCGCGCGTCGGGGAGTACGGCACCTTCACGGTGGACTCGGCCTCGGACGACGTCGTCGAGTACCGCTACTCGTACATCGGCGGTCCCTACGCGACCGCGTCGCCGAAGGTGCCCGGTGGGCCGGTCGACATCCGGTACCTGCCGGTGGAGAGGGGCCCGGAGACGCTGAGTGTTCAGGCCGTCGACCGGTCGGGCCGCATCAGCGGCCGCGTGGACCACTCCTTCTTCGTCGTCGCGGGCCGTGCGCCCGTCGCCCACTGGAATCTCGCCGATCCGGCGGGCACGGAGTCGGCCGCCGCCGAGACGGGTCCCGCCGCACGCGCCGGCACCGGCGTGACCTTCGGCGCGGCGGCCCCGGGCGGTACCGGTCTGACCGCCACCGCGAGCCTGGACGGCACGGGACACGGCTTCCTGTCCCCGGGCACGGCCGTGACCGACACGCGGCGGACGTTCGCGGTGGGCGGCTGGGTGCGCCCTGCCGCCACGGACGGGGTGCGGACCGTGGCGAGCCAGGACGCCGACGGGGCCCCGGGCTTCACCCTCGGGCTGCGGCCCGGTGACGGCTCCACGCCGGTGTGGTCCTTCCGGATCGGCGGCGCGCAGGTCTCCGGCGGCACTCCCGAGGCGGGCGAGTGGGCCCATGTCTTCGGCCTCTACGACAGTGAGACGGGGCTCGCCGCGCTGTATGTGAACGGCCACGAGGTCGGTACCCGTCAGAAGGCGACACCGGCCGAGGCCACGGGCGCCTTCCAGATCGGGCGGGCCCGCGGCGCCGCGGGATACCGCGACCGCTGGCAGGGCGAGGTGGGTGACGTACGGGTCCACGACCGTGTGGTCACCCCCGGCGAAGTGGCGGAACTGGGTGCCCGCAAGCCCGAACTGAAGGGGCACTGGTCCCTGGAGGACGCGGACGGCGGGGTGAGCCCCGAACTGTACGGTGGCGCGCCGCTGAAGCTGTCCGGCGGCGCGACGATCCGTCGCACCGAGGAGGACGACTGCCCGGTGAACCCGGACTGCACCCCGGTGACCGACTATCCGCTCGTGGGCGACGGAGATCTGGCTCTGGACGGGACAACCGCGCACGCGGCCACGGACCAGCCCGTCGTGGACACGGGCGACAGCTTCACCATCGGCGTGGTGGTCCGCCTCGCGGACACCGATCCCGACCACCCGATGACAGTGCTCTCCCAGGGCGGCGAGAACACGGACGCGTTCAAGGTGCGCTACGTCCCCACGAGCCACACGTGGCAGTTGATCGTGACCAGCGCCGATGAGGCCGGGGCAGCGGAGACCGTCGTCGGGAAGCAAGCCGTCGCGGACGGCGGTGAGGGCCGGGGCCAACGGCTGGCGGTCGTGTACGACGACGCGACCGACCAGATCAAGCTCTACGTGGACGGCTACACGAACTCCGAGGCGACCGCGTCCTTCCACGGCGCGTGGCACAGCAGCGGTGGGCTGCAAGTGGGACGGGGGCATGTCGACGGCGCCTGGGGCGAGTACCTGCGCGGTGTGGTCGACGAGGTGCACGCCTTCTCCGGAGCGCTGAACGATTCCGACATCGGCCCTCTCGGCTACGGCACCGAACCCTGCCTCTGCTGAGGACGGGTTGAAGGGCGGACGTACCGGTCGTGGTGCGTCCGCCCGGCCTCAGCTGTGGTCGACGAAGGAGACGAAGGCCTTCCAGGAGGCGGCGGGGACGGCGAACCGGCCGTCTTCCGGGCGCTTGGAGTCGCGTACGTGGACGGTGCCGGGGGAGGTGGCGACCTCGACGCAGTCCGAGCCGGCCTCGTTGCTGCTGTAGCTGCTCTTGAACCACTCCAGCGTGGAGTCGGTGCTGATCATGTCTCTCCCAGCAGTTTTTCGATGAACGCGAGGGACTCTCCTGGCCGGAGAGCCTCCGCTCGGATGTTCCCATACTGCATCTCGAGCGACTGCACCTCTTTGGGGGCAGAGAAGAACCGCGTGAAGTGCTGGACTTCCGTATAGCCCAGCGTCGTCCCGTTCCTGAGTTTGAACACTCGAAGGGAACCGCCGAGTCCCGGGTGGTTCTCGGTGTCCGTCGGCATCACCTGAATCGTGATGTTCGCCAACTGGCCTACGCGCAGGAGGTGTTCCAGCTGGCGGCGCTGCACCATCCGTCCGCCTACCGGCCGCTGAAGTGTCACCTCTTCCAGGACGAAGCTCATAACGGGCGAAGGGTGTGCGGCGTCGATGATCTCCCGCCGCGCCATGCGAGCCGTGACCTCTCGCTCGACGATCTCCTCGGTGTACACCGGTCGCCGCATCCGGAAGATCGTCCGCATGTACTCCTCGGTCTGCAGCAGCGCGTGGATGTTGTGCGTGTAGTACGCGCCCATCTCGACGGACTCGGCCTCCACCTTGGCCAGGTCGCGGAGGTTCTTGGGGTACTGGGCCTCTTCGACGTCCTTCCTCATGGCCGTCAAATGGCCACCGGCTCGCAGTAGTTCATCCGCCCGCTCAAGGAATTCGGGCTTGGGGACCCGTCGCCCCCGCTCCAGCGCCGAGATCGTCTCCTCGCTGTACCCGAGTGCCGCGCCCAGTTCCGCCTGGGTCAGCTGGGCGCTCTCCCGCCACAGCTTGATCTGTCGCCCAACCGCCTTGAGCATGGCGATGGACTCGTCGTCGTCGATCGTCGCCACAGGTCCGACACCTCTCGCGCGTACACCCCGGACAGCCCGGCGCGACACCCGGACCATCACGTTCCGTACGGGCGGCACCTCTGTTCAAGAGAAACACGCGTGACCACGCTGAGTGACATGAACGAGAAATTCACCGTGCTGCTGTCGTCCACGCCGCGTGGCGCCCGCCTTGCCCGACTCCTCACAGAGCGCCAACTCGCCGAGTGGAAACAGGAGTCGGCCGAGGCGGAACACGTCGTCGCCGAGCTGGCCGCCAACGCTGTGCGTCATGGCAGAGTCCCCGGCCGTGACTTCCGCCTGACGCTCACCCTCGACGCGGCGCGCACGCTGCGTATCGAAGTCACCGACGCGCGGGCCGACCGGATCCCGCGGATCCGCGTCGCGGACGCAGAAGGGGGACGCGGCCTGATGATCGTCGCGTCGTACGCGAATCGCTGGGGCGTGACCAGCGACGAAGCGACCGCGCCCCACAAGACCGTCTGGGCCGAACTCCACGTCCCGGAACCCGAGTCGGCGTGATCCGGTGATCCGGGACGCTAACCACCAAAGGAACCAGGGAAAGAAAAACCAACCCCCCCTCACCACACCCCGGCGGCAACCCCCAGGGCTGCGTCACCCGTGCGAGTGGCGAACGCCAACTCGGCTGGCGTGCAGGACAGTTCGTGGTGCAACCTCTGCCGCATATGCAAAACGGCCCCCGCCGGGACTGGCATCCCGGACGAGGGCCTGACCACCAAGGAAGAGAGACCTTCCCGATGTCTAGGTATCAGCCTAGCGCGCATGCGCGCGCCCATTCCGGCCGTTCGGCCACTCCGTCACCTGGTCTCCGCCAGCGCCGGGAGCGTCACATGGAACAGTTCACGGTCATCGGGCATCACCTGGCCCAGCACGCCGACCTCTCCCTCACCGCGATCGGCCTCGCCACGCACATCCAGTCGCTGCCCGAGGGATCGAAGGTCGGCATCAAGGATCTCGCGGCGAAGTTCCCCGAGGGGGAGGTCCGGGTCGCCGCCGCGTTGCGGGAGTTGGAGGAGCACGGCTACCTGGAGCGGGTCAAGGAGCGGCTGCCGTCCGGGCGGATCATCACGCGGACCACCTCGTACAACAAGCCTCCGCACCTGCGCGGCCAGGACGAGCAGCTGCCGCCGCCCGAGCCCCACCCTGCCGAAGCGCCCCGCGCCGAGCCGCAACCCCGCGCGCCGCGCCCGCAGCGCCGACGCCTGCGCACCCCGCAGCCCGACCCGCAGGACCCCGACCCCGAGCCGCTCCGCACCGCGGCCGCCGACCTCCTCGCGGGCCTGCGCACCCACGACTCCCGCCTCTTCCTCACCGAACAGGACGTACGCCGTCTCGCCCCCGCCGCCGCTGCCTGGCTGGAGCGGGGCATGGCCCCCATCGACGTGCAGCGCGCCCTGGCGGCCGGACTGCCCGCCGAGCCCGTCGTCCGCCCGGCCTCGCTCGTGGCCTTCCGCCTCAAGAACTTCCTGCCACCCGCGCTCCCGCCCGCGCCACACGTCCCCCGCCCGCTGCCGCTCCAGAACTGCGACGGCTGCGACCGGGCGTTCCGGGCGGCAGGGCCCGGGGAGTGCAGGGACTGCTCAGCGGCAGCGATGGTGACAGCCGCGTGAGAAGTTCTCGCGTCCGCTGTCACAGTCGCGCGTCGCGCTGTGTCCAACCCGAGTGAAGGCCCGGAGGAACCGGGCTCGATCCGCCGGAGGGCACGCTCATGTCGATCAGTACTGGCACCCGCACGCACACCACCCCCGTCCTCGACTCGTTCATGACCCACCAGGAGACCGGGCCGGGGAGCGGCTCGGGTGACGGGCCCGCCGTCGTCTTCCTGCACGGCAACCCCACCTCCTCCTACCTGTGGCGGGGCGTCGTCCCGTACGTCGCGGAGCAGGCCCGCGTCCTCGCCCCCGATCTCATCGGCATGGGCGCCTCCGGCAAGCCCGACATCGGCTACCGGTTCGCCGACCACGCCCGCTATCTCGACGCCTGGCTCGACGCGGTCGGGCTCGACGAGGTGGTGTTCGTCGGGCACGACTGGGGCGGCGCCCTCGCCATGGACTTCGCGGCGCGGCACCCCGGCCGGGTGCGGGGGCTCGCCCTCGTCGAGACCTTCCTCAGGCCCTTGACGTGGGTCGAACTGCCGCCGCTCGGGCAGGAGTTGTTCCGCGGGTTCCGTACGCCCGGCAAGGGTGAGGAGATGGTCCTGCGGGACAACATGTTCATCGAGTTCAACCTCCCGCACGGCATCGCCCACCTGTCGCCCGAGGACCACGACGTGTACCGCGCGCCGTATCCGACCGAGGCATCCCGCAAGCCGCTCCTCGTGTGGCCCCGCGAGATCCCCTTCGACGGCGAACCCGCCGATGTGCACGCGCGCGTGGTGGCGTACGGGCAGTGGCTGTCGTCCCCGGAGTCGGCCGCCGTGCCGAAGCTGGTCATGCATGTCGACGACGGTCTGGGCATGGGTTCGGCGGGGGTCGTGGCCTGGGCCCGGGAGACCTTCACCAGCGTCGAGACGGCGAACATCGGCGCCGCCGGGCACCACGCCCCCGAGGACCAGCCGGACGCGATCGGCACCGCCGTCTCCGACTGGCTGCGCCGGCACGCCGACGTGCTCACAATGTCCGTATGAGCGACGACCCCGCGCGCAGCACGGTGACCGACCCGGAACTCCTCGCCGAGGAGCGGGAGTTGGTGGAGCGCGCCGTCGGCGGTGACAAGGCCGCGCTGGAGGACGTCGTGCGCCGCGTCCAGGACCCCCTCTACCGGCTGGCCCTGCGGATGACGTGGCGGCCCGCCGACGCCGAGGACGCGGCCCAGGAGATCCTGATCCGCGTCGTGACCGGGCTCGCCACCTGGCGGGCCGAGGCGCGCCTGCTCACCTGGGCGTACCGCGTCGGCGTCAACCACCTGCTGAACCTGCGGCGCCGCACCCCGCAGGAGGCGGCGGGGCTGAGCCTGGACGCGTTCGGCGAGGACCTGGTCGCCGGGCTCGCGGCGAGCGACTACGTGGGCCCCGACGCCGAGCTGCTCGCGCGTGAGGTGCGGCTGACCTGCACCCAGGCCATGCTCCAGTGCCTGGAGCGCGGCGAACGCGTCGCCTTCGTCCTCGCCGAGGTCTTCGGCCTCGCGTCGGCCGACGCCGCCTGGATCCTGGACGTCTCACCCGCCGCGTACCGCAAGCGACTTGAACGCGCCCGCACGCGCCTGCGCTCCTTCATGGACGCCACGTGCGGGCTCGTCGACCCGGCCGCGCCGTGCCGCTGCGCGCGCCGGGTGACGCCCGCGGTGGCGGCGGGCCGCGTCGACCCGCGCCGCCCCGCCCTCGCGACCCACCCGGTCAGCCCGGGCGGCCGCGACCTGGCCCGGGCCTCGGCGCAGATGGGCCGGCTGCACGACGCGGCGACGGTGCTCCGCTCCCACCCGGACTACGCGGCGCCCCGGGCCCGGACGGAGGCGGTGCTGAGCCTGCTGGATTCCGGGCGGTTCCCTCTGCTCTCGGACGGCCGGTAGGCGGGACGGCGCCCGTCCGGCCGTCACGGGGCTCCGCTCCTCGAGCGCCGGAGGAGCGTGGTCTCATCCGACCAGCAACTTTTCACGCAGCTGTCGAAGCTGACGTGCGTCGAGCCCGAGCGCCCGCTTCTCGTACGCGCGGAACGAGCCGAACTTCTCCTCGACCTCGTCGAAGCCGGAGTTCAGGTACTCGGCGCGCACGTCGAGCATCGGCTTGTAGACCTTCGCCTGCTCCGGCGGCATCGCGGCGAGCGCCGCCGCGTTGGCCTCGGCCCGGTAGTCGTTCGAGGCGAGGTAGTCGGCCGTCACCGTCTCGCGGGGTACTCCGAGGGCGGTGAGGAGCGCGGCGCCCGCCCAGCCGGTGCGGTCCTTGCCCGCGGTGCAGTGGAACAGGTCGCCGCCGCCGTCCACGATGCCCGCCATGACGGTGCGGTAGGCCGCCTTGGCGGTGCCGGAGCTGACCATGGACTTCTCGCCCTGGACCATCATCTCGGCGGCCGCTGCCTCGGAGGCCGGCAGCTGGAAGACCGGGCTGTCGTCACCGAGGACGTTCGCGACGACGTACGAGGTGCCGGCGGGGACGCGGTCGGGCGCGGAGCTGCGCTCGCCGGTGGTGCGCAGGTCGTAGTCCGTGCCGATGCCGAGCCGCTTCAGCGTGGCGAGGTCGGCGGCGGTCAGCTTGTCGAGGGCGTCCGAGCGGTAGACCTCGCCCATCTTCACCCAGTGGCCGTCGGCGGTCCGGTAGCCGCCCGCGTCACGGAAGTTGACCGCGCCGTCCAGCTTGACGAGCCGGTCCGCGAGGTGGAGGCCGCGGCCGTGGTCGGGCACCAGGTCGAACCACTGGCGGTCGACGTCCGCCGGCAGACCGGTGACGGTGACCCGGCCGGTCGAGCCGCCGCGCGCCACGGTACGGCCGCCCGCCTCGACGGCGACGTGCCGCACACCCGGCGCCGTCCAGGTGATCTCGTACGTTCCCGGGGTCGCCGCCGCGGTCACGGTGGCCTGCGTGAACGGAATGCGGGCGGGGGCGTGCCCGGCGGAGCGGTGCCCGGCGTGCGCGGAGGCGGCGGGGGCGGCGAGGCCGACGAGGAGCGCGGCGGCCGACAGGGCGCAGAGCGAGGGAGCGGTGGCCCTGACACGAGTCATGTGCGTCATGGGGCGGATGTTTCGGGCCCCCGGGGAGCGGGACGCGACGGGGCGGTGAACAGCGGGCGAACCCGGGCGGAGCACCCGGGTGCGCGGGGCGCGTACGCCTTCGCGAATTGGGCAAATCCAGTCCGAAGCGACCTCAAGGGCGTCTCTTCGCATACCCGTTGAGGTCGCATGAGTCGCGCAAGCGAACGTTCCCGGTCGTGCTCGGTCGATTACAGTGCTGCCAGTCGGAGGGGAGGGGATCCCATGGGCGCACCGGTCGCCGCCGCGGCGGTCTGGGGCCGCGCCGAGCAGCAGGACTTCCGCAGCCGGGTGCGCGGCACGCTGCTCGGCAGCGCGCTGGGCGACACCCTCGGCGCCCCGCTCAGCGACCTCACGCTCGACGGGATCAGGGAGGCGCAGGGCCCCGACGGCCCGGCCCGGCTCCTGCCCGCGTACGGCCGTACCGGAGCGGTGACGGCGGCGACGCAGCTCGCGCTGTTCACCGTCGACGGCCTCATCCGCGCCCAGGTGCGCCGCGACACCGGAGCCTGGCACCCGCCGACCGATGTGCACCGGGCCTATCTGCGGTGGGCCGCGACCCAGCGCGACTGGGGGCCCGACGAGCGCCGCAAGGAGGACGGCTGGCTGGCCCGCGAGGAGTGGCTGTACTCCCGGCGCGGCGCGTCCCAGGCCTGTCTGCTCGGACTCGGCAACGACGTCATGGGCACCCTCGACAAACCCAAGAACCCGGACGCGGCGGGCCCGGAGGCGGTGACGCGCTCCGCGCCGTTCGGGCTCCTCGTCGGCTGGGAGCCGCAGCTCGTGCTCCAGCTGGCCGTCGAGTGCGCCGTCCAGACCCATGGCGCGCCCGAGGCCTATCTGGCCGCGGGCGCGTACGCCGTCATCGTGCACGCGCTGGCGCGCGGGGAGTCGCTGGACGCGGCCGTGCAGCGCACCCTGGTGCTGCTCGCGGCGCGGCCCGGGCACCCGCCGGTCGTGGGCGCGCTCAAGCACGCGGTCGGCGCCGTGCGCCAGGGCATGCCGAGCGCGGCGCGGGTCGGTGAACTGGTCGGCGACGGCGACGCCGTGGGCGCCCTCGCGGCCGCCGTGTACTGCACCCTGGTCGGTGAGGACATCCGGCACGGGCTGGGCCTCGCCGTCCAGCACGACGGCCCCTCGGCCCAGGTCGGCGCGTTGTGCGGCGGCCTGCTCGGCGCGCTGCACGGCGAGACGGCGCTGCCGCCCGCGTGGGTGGCCGAGCTGGAGGGCCGGGCCACGATCCTGGAGCTCGCGGACGACTTCGCCATGGAGATGACCCAGGGCGCGGCGCTGCACGGGCCGGGGGCCGCGTCGCCGGGCTGGCTGGCCAGATACCCGCGGGCCTGAACCACAGGGCAGCACGAGGGCCCGCGACCGGTCTCCCGGCCGCGGGCCCTCGTCGCGCACGGCCCGCTACAGCCGCTGCACGTCGTCCTGCGCGCCCGCAGGCGCCGGCACCGCGGCCGCGCCCGCCGTACCGGGACCGTCGTCGTCGGTGTTGATGCGCTCGATGATCGCGTCCCGCTCGGGGGTGTCCTCCGGCTTGACGAAGCCGATGACGATGTAGAGGACGAGCGAGACGGCCAGCGGGATCGACACCTGGTACTGGAGCGGGACGCCGCCCTCGACGTTCCAGTTGATCGGGTAGTTGACCAGCCAGAAGGCGACCAGGCCCAGCGCCCAGCTGGTGAGCGCCGCGGTCGGTCCCGACCTGCGGAACGGGCGGAGCAGACCCAGCATCATCGGGATCGCGATCGGGCCCATCAGACCCGCGACCCACTTGATGACGACCGTGATGATGTCCTTGAACGTGGGCGAGTTGACCTGCGTGGCGACCGCCATCGACAGCGCGAGGAAGACCACCGTGGTCAGTCGGGCCGCGATCAGTCCGGTCCGCGGGCCCCACTCCTTGGCCTTCGCCGACACCGCCGGCATCACGTCCCGGGTGAAGACGGCCGCGATCGCGTTGGCGTCGGACGAGCACATCGCCATGGTGTGGGAGAAGAAGCCGACGATGACGAGGCCCAGCAGGCCGTGCGGCAGCAGCTGTTCGGTCATCAGGCCGTAGGAGTCGGAGCCGTCCGGCTTCTGGGCGTCGACCAGCAGCGGCGACATCCACATGGGGAAGAACAGGACGACCGGCCACACCAGCCACAGGACCGCCGAGAGGCGGGCCGAGCGCGTGGCCTCGCGGGCGGAGCCGGTGGCCATGTAGCGCTGGGCCTGGTTGAGCATGCCGCCGTTGTACTCGAAGAGCTTGATGAACAGGAACGCGAGCAGGAACACCGCGCCGTACTCACCGACCAGCGGCTTGTCGTGGCCCTGCAGCTCGGGCTGGTTCCAGGCGTCGAGGAAGCCGATGTTCTTGTCGTTGAGCTTGACCACGACCGCGACGAACATCGAGACACCGGCCAGCAGCTGGATGATGAACTGCCCCAGCTCCGTGAGGGCGTCGGCCCACAGACCGCCGATGGTGCAGTAGACGGCGGTGATGGCACCGGTGATGAGAATGCCCTGGTTCAGCGAGATGCCGGTGAACACCGAGAGCAGTGTGGCGATGGCCGCCCACTTCGCCGCCACGTCCACGATCTTCAGCAGCATGCCGGACCAGGCGAGCGCCTGCTGGGTGCCGAGGTTGTACCGGTTCTTCAGGTACTCCAGCGGTGAGGCGACGTGCAGCCGTGAACGCAGTCGGTTGATGCGCGGCGCGAAGAGCTGCGCGCCGATGGCGATGCCGAGCGCGATCGGGAACGACCACGTGACGAACGACGTGATGCCGTACGTGTACGCGATGCCGGCGTAGCCGGTGAACAGCACCGCGCTGTAGCCCGACATGTGATGCGAGATGCCGGAGAGCCACCAGGGCATCTTTCCGCCGGCCGTGAAGAAGTCGGAGACGTTGTCCACACGCTTGTGGGACCAGATTCCGATCGCGACCATCACACCGAAGTATCCGATGAGCACGGCCCAGTCGAGACTGTTCATGTGCCCCCTCCAGGGGTCCGCCTTGTGAACGTTGCGGCTCTTCGTCAGTACGTCCGTGTCAGCGGGCGCCCCCGTGCGGGAGTGGGGACTTCGGGGATTGAACCGCCTGTCCGGTGGACCGGTCAAGAGTTCCACGGGTCACGGATGTGAACCGAGATCAGCAAGTCGAACGATTTTGCATTTTCGTTACTGGGCGGGGAGTTGTCGTGAACGTGACGTCGGACACACGATGAGCGGGCACTTCGTCAGTAGCCGCACAGACGCGAACGACCGCACGGGATGCGGGTCCCGTGCGGTCGCGTGCAGCAAGGAGGGGTCGTCACTCCCAGCGCATTCTCAGTACGTCGTCAACGCATCAACTCACCGGCGTTCACCAGCAGTTGCTGGCCGGTGATGGCGCGGGCCCGGTCCGACGCGAGGAAGACCGCGGCGTCCGCCACGTCGCCGTCGGTGGCGAGCTCCGGCAGCGCCATCCGCTCGGTGAGCCGTGCCAGCACCTCGTCCTCCGGCACGTTCTCGGTGTGCGCCGTGAACTGGACGTAGGCCTGTACCGGCGGCCCCCACATCCAGCCCGGCAGCACCGTGTTGACCCTGATCCGGTCCGGCCCGAGCTCCCGCGCCATCGAGTACATCGCACTCGTCAGCGCCCCCTTCGAGGCCGCGTACGCCGCCTGCCACACCTGGGACGGCGCGGCCACCGCCGACTGCGTCCCGATGATGACGACCGAGCCGCCGCGCACCTTCAGGGCGGGCAGGCAGGCCCGGGTCATCCGCAGCGTGCCGAGCAGATTGACGTCGATGACCTGGCTCCAGGTGTCGAAGTCGGCGTCCTCGAGACCTCCGAAGTAGCTGTCCCAGGCGGCGACATGGACCACCGCGTCCACCCCGCCGAACCGCTCGCGCGCCAGCGCCGCCAGGGCCTCGCACTGCGCCTCGTCGCCGATGTCGGTCGGCAGGTACGCGGTCCGGGTCCCCTCCGGGTCCAGCTCGGCCGCGGACTTGGCGAGATTGGCCTCCGTGCGCGCCCCGAGCACCGCGTTGCCGCCGTCGCGCACCACGGCCGCCGCCACCTGACGGCCGAGCCCGGCGCCGACCCCCGAGACGATCACGGTCTTTCCGGCGAGCAGCTCACCGTTCCCCATTGGGTGCCTCCCGGCTCTGGCCATCTTTCTGACGGGGCGTCAGAGTATGGGCGTCGGGCGGAGGACGGAAGGGGCTGGGAATGGACACCCACAGCGAGACGTACGCGGAACTGGCGGCCGTCGGCCCGTACGGGGTACGGCCGGGGCACGCCCTGATCACCATGGTCGAACCGCACCCGGGGCACGAGTACGCGTACAACCGCTGGTACGAGGACGACCACTACTACGCCGGCGCGATGGCCATGCCCTGGATGTACGCGGGGCGGCGCTGGGTCGCCACCCGCGACCTGCAGCTCCTGCGCTACCCGGAGAAGTCGGCGGTGGCCGAACCGGTCACGGCGGGCTGCTACCTCTCCACGTACTGGGTCACCGAGGGCCGCTACGACGACCACATGAAGTGGACCGTCGGCATCAACAAGCGGCTGAACCGCGACGGGCGGGTGTACCAGGACCGGACCCACGTCTTCACGGCCTTCCAGGACCACGAGGCGACGGTGTACCGGGACGGCGCCGCCGGGCCGCGCGACTTCCACGCGCTCGACCACCCGTACGCCGGTCTGGTGGTGGAGGTCATCGACGTCGAACCGGCCGAACAGCGCAGCGAGCTGCTGGAGTGGCTGCGCTCGCGTCACCTGCCGAGGGCGCTCGCCGGCTCACCGGCCGCGATGGTCACGATCTTCCGGCCGACGCCGCTGCCCGGCGACAGGATGACGTACGTGAAACAGGTGGAGGGCGTCGACACCCGGCTCACGCTGCTGTGGTTCCTGGAGGAGGATCCGCGCGCGTGCTGGCAGGAGCATTTCGCGGGGCTCGGGGAACAGGTGGCGGGTGCGGGGCTCGGGGCGCGGGTGGAACTCATGGCGCCGTTCGTCCCGACGGTGCCGGGGACCGACCGCTTCGTGGATCAATTGCGCTGAGAAAAATGCCGAGCCCCCTCGGCCGGGACGGCGGGCCAGTCGAGAGGGCTCCCACGTGGTGCTGGTCGTGCTAGTCGTGCTGGTGATGCTGAATGATGCCTGATGGTGCATATGTGATTGTTGTGCCGTTCTTCGTTCAGAACGAACCCGTGCTCACCTCGTGCACGAACGCATTCCAGGTCTCGGGGCCGAAGCCGATCGACGGTCCCTGTGTCACCTTCGAGTCGCGCACGGCGATCGCGTGCAGCTCGGGGGACTTGACCTCTACGCATGCGCCGTTCCCCGTGGAATACGAGGACTTGATCCAGGATTCCGTAGCGCCCTGCTGAATTGCCATGTCTGCTCCGGTCTAGCCAGTGGTCGTATGCATCCCCGCCCCGGGGTCCAGAGCGGTTCTCGCCAACGATGTTGTCCTGATGGCGTGATCGACGCTACTCGCCAACTCGACTGCGTGAAGCGGGCATTCACCCAACCGGATGGCATATTCCATAGGGGTCTTCCATTCCCCCGAGGCGAAGGTGTACCGTGCGGCGCCTTTGCCTCGGAGGCAGGAAAATCGGGGGATCCTGAGCGGAATCTGACCTTCCGGAGTTCGTCGGTACGCGCACTCAGCGCGCGTACTCCTTGGCGATCTCCGAGATGAACTGTCGCGATTGCTCCACATTCAGCGCCTGCGCCCTGAGATGCTCGTACATGACGCTGTACTTCTGGACATCATTGGCTTTCTCCAAGTAGAGATCGCTGGTGACGCCCTCGATGTAGACCACGCTGGAATCCGCCGCGTCGGGGAACTCCAGGATCGCGTACTGCCCGTTGAGCCCCGGATGCGCCCCCATCTCGAAGGGAATCACCTGCACCGTCACATGCGGCAGCTGGGACTGCTCGACCAGGTGCTCCAGCTGCTCCCGCATGACGTTCCGGCCGCCGACGCCGCGGCGCAGCGCCGCCTCGTCGAGCACCGTCCACAGCCGCAGCGGGTTGTCCGGCGCCTGGATCCGCTCCTGGCGGCGCATCCGCACCTGGACCCGCTTCTCGATGTCCTGCGGGGTCGTCTCCGGCAGCGCGCCGTTGATGAGGGCCTCGGCGTAGCCGCGCGTCTGCAGCAGGCCGGGCACGACCTGCGGATCGTAGACGCGCAGGCTCGCCGCGTCGGTCTCCAGACCGATGTAGACGCTGTACGGGATGTCGCCGAAGGAGTGCCACCAGCCCTGCTGGCGCGAGTCCTTGGCCATCTGCATCAGCGAGTCCACGATCCGGTGGTCCTCGACCTCGTACACCCCGCACAGGTCACGGACGTCGCGCTGGCTGATGCTGCGCCGCCCGTTCTCCAGACGGCTGATCTTCGACTGCGACACCAGCAGGCGCTCGGCGACCTCCTCGGCGGTCATGCCCTTGAGCTCGCGGAGCCGACGCAGCTCCTGGCCCAACCGGCGTCGCCTGACGGTGGGATTGACGTTGGACGCCACGGGACGTGCACCTCCGGCTGCGTGCATTTTCATACGTTGCGTATCTGCTGCTCAGCAGATTGCCACTCAGGGGCTCCTACCGCTGGGAAACAGCGGATAAGTGCGGGACACCCAGCGCAAACGCGACCGCGCGGGGCGATGGCCGGGGTCGTCGTCCGGACGTCCGGTCCATCGCCCCGCGCGGTACAGCGGCTCCCGAACCGGGTCTTGGGGACTGCGGTGCGGCGCTGTTGCGGGTGTTCTACGGGTGCTGCCTGTGCTGCGCGTGGTGCGTGTGGTGCTGCTCCTCGTGCCGGTCGCCTAGTGGGCCACGGCACGAGCCATGGGACCGCGGCGCGGCTGCATCGGAACGCCCCTGGCGGGCTCCGGTGCGGGCCTTCCCGCCGGGGCGGCGGGCGAGCGGCGTGGCTGAGCGGCCACCCCGTTCTGGACGTCCATCACCGCGTGCGCGACGAGACCGCCCATCGGATCGTGCCTGATCAGGTCCCGTAGCCGGGAGCGCGAGGACCGTCCCTCGTTGCCCGGGTACAGGTGCTTGCCGAGACCGACCGCATGGGCCAGCGCGGCGAGCGCCGCGGTCCGTGGGTCCGGCGGGACGCCGGTCCGGATCGCTGAATCCAGCCGGGACCTGATCTCCCGGCTGATCGCCGTGTCCGTCGCCTGGTAGCGAGTCGTCGGCAGTACCCCGCACATCTGGCCGGCCACGGCATGCACCATGCCGCACCGCTCCAGGTGCGAGAGGTAGGTCTGGCGCAGCCCGAGACGCGGCCCGCCAATCCAGTGGACTGCCCGTACGGGAGCGCCGCGCCTTCGCAGCAACTCCAACGCGCAGTCCAGAGTCGGATCTCCGGTCGGCCGTGGTGCCACCACGGCGATACGATCCCCGTCTGGGGCTATCCGTCCGGCCAGCGCCAGCTCTACTAGCTGTGCTCCGGCCAGACCTAGGTCGAGCGACTGCGGCTGCGCTGTGGTACCCGTGGCCGGGTCCAGAGCGAGCAGCAGAAGCTCCTCCGGAATTGTTCTGCGGCTCCTGCCCATCCATGCCTCCCCGCGTGGATGAATGACAGGGTGACCCCTCTCACATTGGTCTGTCGAGAGTGCGTGGGGGCTTTGGACGGGAACCGGTAGGTATGTCGTTCTCGTCTACCACGTGGGTTAAGCCCCCACACAGGACACTGGTACATGGTTCGGACAGGGCCGGAGACAGGGACAGACAGGATCTGCCTGTCCGGCACATAGCGGTTAGCGGTCGAGGAGGCATCGGTGGCGGGGACCCCCGACAGGTCGGAAGAGCAGAAGGCGTCGGGTGTTCCGGCACCGGCGGAGGAGCGGGATCCGCGCCTTGCGGTGGCGCGGGAGACTCCGTCGTCGTCCGGTGTGGACCGGGCTACGGCGGTGTTCTCCGTCCGTGACGTCGCCGAGGCGGGCTCCGGTTCCGCGGCGGCGGACGAGCCCGGTGACGCCCGGCTCAGAGCCGCGGTGGCGGCCTGGGTGTCGGGCGGTCCCGGGGACGCGGACGCGGATGCGGGGCCGGGGCGTGACGGTGCGGATGCGAAGGGTGCGGACGTGGAGGTCGGCGGTGCTGCCGGTGCCGGCGGTTCGGGTGCGGGTGTGAAGTCCGGGGGCGCGGCTGGTGCTGACGCCGGGCCGGGCGAGGACGCCGGTGCCGCCGCTGCCGATGCCGAGGACGCCACGGCCGACGCGGCGAAGTCGGCTGGCGACGCCGAGTCGGGTACGGACGCGGAGGCTGCCGCCGAGCCGCGTACGGATGCCGCGTCGGCCGGGGAGGCCGGTTCTGAGTCGGACGCGGCGCCCACCGACGCCGAGCCGCGCTCGGACGCCGACGCCACCCCTGAGCCCGGCGCGGACGCGGAGGCTGCCACAGAGTCGCGTACGGATGCCGCGTCGGCCGGTGAGGCCGGTTCGGGTGCCAAGGCCGTCGCCGGGTCGGAGGACCCCTCCGACGCCGAGGCCGGTGCGAAGCCGGAGGCGGCCCCTGCCGACGCCGAGCCGGAATCGGACGCCGAGGCCGGTGCGGAGTCGCGTACGGATGCCGTGTCCGACGCTGAGGCCGGTTCGGGCGCCAAGACCGGTGCCGAGTCGCAGGCTGCCCCTTCCGACGCCGAGCCGGACGCGGACGCCACGTCCGACGCCGAGCCGGACGCGGACGCTGAGCCTGGTGCCGGCGAGAAGGCCGCTGCCGAGCCGCGTACGGGCGCCACGTCCGACGCCGAGTCGAAGGCAGCCCCCTCCGACGCCGAGGCGAACGAGGACGCCGAGCCGGGCGCAGGCGCGAAGGCCGACGCCAAGCCGGACACGGACGCCAAGGCCGACCCCAAGCCCGTCGCGGACGCCAAGCCCGGCCCCGGCGCCACGTCCGACGCCAAGCCCGACCCGGACAAGACCCCCGGCGCCAAGTCCGACGCCAAGAAGCCCGGCGCTTCCGGCGCGGGGCCCGTCGATCAGCCCACCGCCGTCTTCAAGGCCGTCGCGCCCCCGGTGGACCAGCCGACGACCATGCTCAAGTCGCCGGCCGGGAAGCCGGAGGGCGAGGCCGAGCGGACCAGCAAGTTCGTGCCGCTGAAGCCGCTCGACGACACCGCGGCGCCCGCGACCGACAAGCCCACCGCGGAGCAGCCCGCGCCGGAGCGGACCACGCAGCAGCCGCTGCCGCCGAAGCCGCCGCTGGATCTGCTGGCCGAGCTGACCAACACCCCGCCGCCGCCGGAGACCCGCGTCCGCACCACCGTGCGCCGGGTCAAGGTCTGGACGCCGCTGGTGCTGCTCCTGGTGATCGTCTTTGCGGTCGTACAGGCCGTGCGCCCGCTGCCGACCCCCACGCTCGAGCTCACCGCGCAGGAGACCGTCTCCTTCGAGGGCGGCAAGCCGAACGTGCCGTGGCCCAGCCAGGGCCAGGCGGCCATGGACGTCAACGGCATCGGCACGTTCGGTACGTACGGCGACCAGAAGCCCGTACCGATCGCCAGCATCGCCAAGGTCATGACGGTCTACCTGATCCTGCGCGACCACCCGCTGAAGACCGGCGAGAAGGGTCCGAAGATCCCGGTCGACGCCGCGGCGCAGAAGCACTACGAGACCGGCAAGGCCGAGAACGAGTCGGTGGTGAAGGTCTCCGAGGGGCAGCAGATCTCCGAGTACGAGGCGCTGCAGGCCGTCATGTTGCCGTCCGCGAACAACGTCGCCAAGCTGCTGGCCCGTTGGGACACCGGCAAGAGCTCCGAGGACGAGTTCGTCGCGAAGATGAACAAGACCGCCAAGGAGCTGGGGATGAGCAACACCCACTACACGGACCCCAGCGGCCTCGACAAGACGACCGTCTCCACCGCCCAGGACCTGGTGAAGCTCGGCCGCGCCGCGATGGAGAACCCGGTCTTCAAGGAGATCTCCCGCCAGCCCAGCTACGTGGACCTCAACGGCGACAAGCAGAACAACTTCTTCGGGCTCGTCCCGACCGTCGCCATCGGCATCAAGACCGGCACCACCACCGCGGCGGGCGGCAACATCCTCTTCGCCGCGGAGAAGACGGTCGACGGCAAGAAGCAGACGATCATCGGCGCGGCCCTCGGCCAGTACGGCAAGCCCGGTGTCGCCAACATCGACGAGGTCACCGGCGTCGTCAGCAAGCTGATCGAGTCGGGGCAGAGCGCGCTCACCGCCAAGACCATCGTGAAGAAGGGCGACGTCGTCGGCCGGGTCGACGACGGACTGGGCGGCACCACCCCGGTCGTCGCCACGAAGGACGTCTCGGCCGTCGGCTGGTCCGGCCTGACCGTCAAGCTGCAGCTGGACGAGCAGAAGGGCAAGACGCCACCGCACGCGGCGAAGGCCGGCACCGTGGTCGGCGTGCTGAGCGTCGGCGACGGCAAGAACGACGCCGTCGAGGTCCCCGTGGCACTCCAGAAGGACCTCACCGAGCCCGGCTTCGGCCAGAAGATCAAGCGCGTCGGATGACGGCCGCGCGGGGGGCCGGTCCGCACCGGCCTCCCGCGGCGCCCGGGCCGGGCGCCCGTGCTAGCGTCGCGAGACCGGGGCAGGACCGGGACGTTCCCTCGGTCGCTTACGAGGTACGTACGGGGAGTGTCAGCAGTGACCACAGCGGAGCCGACGCGCGCCGACGACGCGGAGCCGGGTGCCGGACGCGTGCGAATACGGTTCCCTGCCCGGCCGCCCCGCGGCGAGGAGCCGGCCCCCACCGACACCGGCGGGCGGTCCCGCTGGGCGACCCGCGCCCACCGGCATCCCGTCGTCGTCGCCACCGGTGCCGCCGCACTGCTGCACCTCATCTGGTTCTTCACGTTCGCGAACAGTGGCGGCGACCTCGCGGCGCAGGACGCCTGGGCCGAGTTCGTCGGCCGGCACCCCGACTCCGCGTACAACCTCGCCTGGTACGGCGGCATGCACCCGGTGTCGTACAGCGTGGTGTCGCCGTATCTGATGTCCGTGCTGGGTGTCCGCACGACGATGATGGTCGCGGGCACGCTGTCCGCCGCCCTGCTGACCCTGCTCCTGATCCGCACCCGGGTCGTGGCCAAGCCCCTGTGGCCCGCGCTCGCCGGGGTGTTCGCGCTGCTGTGCAACGCCGCGTCGGGGCGCGTCACCTTCGGGCTCGGCATGATGTTCGGGCTCGCGGCGACCGCGGCCGTGTTCTGCTGGCCGTACCGCTGGCGCTACAAGCGGTGGGCGAAGGCGGCCGTCGCCGCGCCGCTGGCCGGCATCGCGACGGCCTGCTCACCGGTCGCGGGCCTGTTCGTGGGGCTCGTCGCCGTCGCGCTCTTCCTGCAGAAGCGCCGCCCCGGCGCGTACGCGCTCGGCATCGCGCCCGCCGTGGTGGTGGGTCTGTCGGCGTGGCTGTTCCCGTTCTCCGGTACGCAGCCGATGTCCGTGTGGTCGGCGCTGCTGCCGGTCGTGTTCGGCGCCCTGCTGTGCGTCCTGGTCCCCAAGGAGTGGAAGACGGTCCGGATCACCTCCGCCGTCTACACCCTGTCCGTGCTGCTCGTCTGGCTGATCAGCTCGCAGATCGGGTCCAACATCACCCGGCTGCCCATGCTGTTCGCGGGCGTCGCGCTGCTCGCCGCGCTGCCGTTCACCGTGCCGCGTTCGCGCAAGTGGTACGTCGTCGTGGTCGCCTTCGTCGGCCTGAACGCCTGGATCGGTTTCAAGTCGGTCGACGACGTGGTGCGGACGACCCCGGCCGCCTCCTGGGCCCGCGAACTCGCCCCGCTCGTCAATGAACTCCAGGAGGTCGACGCCGTGCGCGGCCGCCTGGAGGTCGTGCCGGCGCGCTCGCACCGCGAGGCCTCCGCGCTCGCCCCGTACGTGAACCTGGCCCGCGGCTGGACCCGGCAGGCCGACATGGAGCTCAACCCCCTCTTCTACGACGACACGCTCAACTCGGCGAACTATCACGAGTGGCTCAAGCGCTGGGCCGTGCACTACGTCGTGCTCCCCAAGGGCGATCCCGACGGGACCGGCGGCGAGCGCGAGCGGGAGCTCCTGCGGCGCGGGCTGCCCTACCTCAAGCAGGTCTGGGGCGACGCCAACTGGCAGTTGTTCGCCGTCACCGACCCGACGCCGATGGCCGGGCCGAACGCGACGGTGGTGGCCGCCGAGCAGGCCCAGCTGACGGTCGAGGTCACCAGACCCGGACGCGTCGTGATCCGTATCCCGTACTCGCCGTGGCTGTCCGTCGTCGACTCCGACGGCAAGAGCCTGCAGGCACCGCAGGAGACCGAGGCGTCGAAGGCGGCGCGGCAGAGCGACGACACGCTGCCCAAGCGGTACGAGAACGTGCACGGGTGTCTGCTGGAGACGGCCGAGGACGAGTCCGGGGACAAGTGGACCGAGCTGGTCGCCCCGCGGGCCGGCACGTACCACCTGGCCGCGCCCTACAAGTGGTCGCGCGGAACGCCCTGCCCGGAGGAGCTGAAGTAGGCCGTCCCGCTCCTCAGCGGCAGATGTCCGTGGGCGCGCGGATGCCCTCCGGGGTGGCCGTTCCCGCGATCCGCGTGCGCACCGTGTCCAGCTGGGCCAGCAGCTTGCGCAGCGTCGCGTCGTCCGGCGAGCGGAAGTACTCCAGGACCGCGCGGTAGAACGCGTCGCGCAGCACCGGCGGCATCACGTCCGACGCGTCGAAGCACAGCGTGTTCCCGTCGTCGACGAGATACGACGCGATCTCCTGAGCCGCCGTGGTGTCGTCCGGCCGCGGATCGGAGCCGTCGGGGAAGAACGGGCGCAGCTGCGGGCGGGCCGCCCGCGACCACTGTTCCCGGCCGTCCTCGTCGGTCAGCCGCTTCACCAGCTCCTGCGCGCCGGGGCTGTCGGTGAGCACGGCGGCCATGTCGCCCGACACCTCGAACGTGTTCCGGTACGCGGCCGACCCCTTCAGGAACCGTCGCGCGGGCTCCACCCGGATGTCGTCGCGCGGCGCGTACACGAACCGCACGAACGACCCCTGGTGCTCGTGCGTGCAGCCGGGCAGGGAACCGCCGAGCAGACCGCGCGGGTCCCCGCCCGGCCGCTCGGGGTCGGGGGTGCCCCAGAACGACATGGTCAGGGAGCGTTCCACCGCGCTCCGTGAGCTCGGGCCGCCCTTCTCGAGCAGCTGCGCCCAGGTGGTGAACGCCCGCTTCACCTCGGGGGAGGTGGCCCAGTCGAGCCGCCCGGTCGCCCACTGCGTGTACGTCGCCGGGCCCGCCTGGTGCAGCAGGATGTCCTCGACCCAGTCGGTGCCGGGCCACCCGGACGTGGCCTGCGCCGCCATGCCCACGCACCACTCGGGATCGCTGCCGGAGGTGCCGGACCTGCTCCACACCAGGCTCTTCAGGTCGACCTTGAGCGGCACCCAGTACGTGCGCCGCCTGCCGTCGATCATGAGGGTGGGCGACCAGGGCGGATAGGCGCGTTCGGCGGTGGACGGGTCGAGGGGCTTGAGCTTGTTCCGGACGGCGTACTCGGTGAGTTCGCCGATGCTGTTGAGGATGGCGACGTCGGGCGGCGCGTCGGCGGCGAGCTGTGCGACGAGCGTCTCGCGCAGCGAGCGGGTGCCCTTGTAGACGTACGTGTACCCGGAGCCGCGGGACAGGTCGTGCAGGACGCTCTCGAACGCGGCGCCCTCCGGCCCGGTCCACGGCCCGAGCACGACGACCGGCGTGCCGTCCCCGGACGAGCAGCCACCGCTGAGCGCGGCGAGCACCGACAGGCAGGCCGCGAGAAGGAGGCGCAGGGCTCGTCTCATGTCCCGCCCCCACCGGTGCCGCCGCGGCCCACCACCAGGTACTCCCGCCGGTACGCGTGCAGCGCCCCGCCCATGACCCCGCCGACCACCAGGCCCGCGGGCGCCACCCAGCCGGCGGCCGCCCCGATGTCCCCGAACCGGCCCTGCCGCACGGTCCGTTCCATCCGGGCCGCCGCCGGGCGGATCGCCGTCGGGCCCGGCACGGCCGACGGATCGTCGTCCATGGCAGCCTCCACCCCCGGTGACGCCTGCTCGGCCAGCACCCTCGCGTACGGCACCGCGTCCTGCTGCGCCCGCCACGCCCGCACCCCGTCGGCCACCAGCCACGGCACGACGAGCAGCGGCAGGGCGGCGGCGAGCAGCGGCACGCTCGCCCGGATCCGCATCCGGCGGCGCAGCAGCAGGAGCGTGCGCCACAGGCCCACCGACAGCAGGGTGAAGGACACCAGCGAGACGGCGCCGGCGGCCAGCACGCCGGGCCCGAGCGCGGCGCGGTCGGCCAGGCGGCGCCGCAGGTCGCGTTCGAGGGCGGCGATCCGGTCGACGACGGTCGTGGCGTCGACGCCCCGCACGGCCCCGCACGGCGGGTAGGGCGCGTGCCGGTCGGCGGCCGGTTCGGTCGCGGCGTCCGAGCACAGCATGCTCTGCGCGTACGCGAGTCCGGCCTTGCGCAGCGACCCGTTGCCGACGTTCGTCCTGGCCCAGGCGATCCACTCCTCGTAGCCGTCGATGAGGCCGGAGACGACGTCCAGCTCCTGGCGCTGGGCCTCGCCGAACGCGCCGCCGCGGGACAGCCGGGCGATGTCCTGGGCGGCGGCGCCGGTGCGGGCGGCGTAGCGGGGGCCGAGGCCGGACAGTTCGACGGCGTGCCCCGCGTCGAGGCCGACCTCGGCCTCCCGCTGGGCGATCTGCAGCGAGATCCGCGCGTCGGCCAGGTCGCCGAGGGCCGGGGCGAGCTGGGTGCGGATGTACGTGGAGTCGTCGCGGACGTCCACGTAGGCCCGGCCGAGCGTGCCGAAGGCGACGACCGCGAGCAGCGGCAGCGCGATCAGCCGGTCGCGCAGGTAGGTGCGGTTGCGGGCGCGGCCGGCGGGCGGCCACAGCAGGCGGTGCGCCACGGACACCCAGCGGGGCGCGGGCCGGCGGGACAGCACCCTCATCCGTCCCGCCTCAGCAGCGGCCGGAGCAGGGCGGGCAGGGGGCGCCGCTCGCGGTGGTGGCGCAGGGCCATCGGGCGGACCAAGTAGGCGCGGTCCAGGAGCTGTTCGGCGATCTCGTCGGCGTGCGGCAGGTCCGCCGAGCGGGCGGCCTGCCGGGCGAGGAAGAGATAGAAGCCGGACAGGTCCCGGCCCAGCGCCCGCTCCTGGGCGGGGAACGCGAGCCGGGCCGCGGCGTCCCGCGCCTCGCCGTCGCGGGCGGCCGTCTCGCGGGCCAGCCGCGCGAGGCCGTCCGCGTCGACGGCGCCGTCCGCGACGAGCCGCTGCGCCGCTTCCCACACCTCGGCCTTCATCCGGACCCGGGCCGGTTCGTCGGTGAGGCCGTGCTCGGTGAAGAGCCGGGCGAGCCGGACCAGGGCGGCGCCCAGGGTGTCGCTGCCGGTGGCGTACCCGACGGCGATCCGGACCGTCGCGGTGCGCGCGGCGGTGCGGTGCCGGGAGTGCTGCGGCACCGCGTCGAGCGCCTCGATCGCGGCCGCGCAGGCGCGCGGCCCGCCGAGCGCGAGCCGGGTCCGCGCGGCGCCGAACGCGGCGCTGCCCAGCGACGGATTGCGCAGCCGCACCGCCTCGTAGAGCGTGAGCGCCTCGTGGTGCCGGCCGAGCCGCTCGGCGCAGTGGCCGAGGGCGAGCTTCGGCGCGTACTCACCGGGGATCGCCCCGTAGACCTGGTCGAAGTGGTCGCGGGCCGAGGCGACGTCGTCGCGGGCGAGCGAGACGAGGCCGTGGTGCCAGTCGACGCGCCAGTCGTGCCGGGACCGCTCCCGGCCGATGGCGTCTGCGGCGGCCCGCAGCTCCTGCTCGGCGAGCGTCAGACCGGCGTCGTCCGGATCGGCGCGCAGCGCGACCCGGAGCCTCAACCGGCAGCGCAGCAGGTGCACTTCGGGAGACTCGCGCCAGTCGGCGGTGTTCTGCAGCAGCGCCGCCGGGTCCGCGTCGGCGAGCCGGCTGAGCTCGGCGTGGTGGTCGTCGTGCGGGTCGGGCCGGGGCACCGGCAGCCGGGCCGCGGCGTCGGCGGCGGCCGGCGGTTCGTGCAGCGGGCCCGGCGGGTCCTCGCCGGGCGGGACGGCCCAGCGGGGCAGCGCGGGCGCGGTGCCCAGGCCGCCGTCGAGGGCGTACGGCGACTGCAGGAACAGCGGCGACGGCTCGAAGGTCTCGTCCCGGGTGCGCAGCGAGCGCAACTCCCGCCACACCCCGCGCAGTTGGGCCTCCATCTCGTGGGCGTCGGCGAACCGGTCGGCGGGTGTGGAGCGGGTGGCGCGGCGCAGCACCCGGGCCAGCGACAGCAGGCCGAGGCCGGCGGGCGCGGTCGTGGTGGTCAGCCGGGCGGCGCGGGCGGCGAGCGTGTCGCCCTCGCGCAGCCGGTCGAGCGCGCCGAGCGGCCCGAGATCGCGGGCGTGCTCGCCGAGCCCGCACAGGGTGCGCAGCGTCTCGCCGAGCCCGAACAGGTCGTCCTGCGGCCGGCTCGCGCCGGCCACCCCGTTCGGCCTGAGCCGCACGTTCGGGGCGCGGAACCCGTACGTCGTCAGGCCCGGCGCGCCCGCGGGCCGGATCGAGCCGACGTCCACGACCTTGATGGCGGCACCGTCGTGCATCACGTTCTGCGGCTTCAGGTCCCCGTAGACCAGGGCCCCGGAGCCGGGCCGGGAGTGCAGATGGTCCAGGGCCGACAGGATGCGCACCCCGTACGCCAGCACGAACTCGTGGAAGCGGGCCCCGCCGAACCGCCCCGGGTCGAACCGCGCGAGCGCCCGCACCTCGTCCAGGTTCAGCCCGTCGACGTAGGGCAGGACGAGGAAGTCGCCCACCGTGTCGTGGCTGCCGTAGTTGAAGACCGGGATGATGCCCTCGTGGTTGAGGTCGGCGAACGCCTGCCGCTCCTCCTCCAACGCGCTCTCGGCGAAGGCGACATGGCCGGGCCGCAGGGTCTTGACGGCGACCTCCCGCTCGTCGACCTTCTCGTCACGGGCGAGATACACGTCGCCCATCCCGCCGAGCCCGAGCCGCCGCACCACCCGGTACTGCCCGGCGAGCAGTTCCCCCGCGGCCAGCCCGGCGCGGGTCTCCTCCGGGTCGGGGCCCACCGGGTCGCGGGGCCGGATCTCCGGCAGCGCCGTGACGTCGGGACCTTCCGCGGGCAGCCCGACATCGGCGTCACGCGGCGCGTCGGGCTGCGGCATGACGATCAGTGGCCCCGAGGAGTCCCCCTCCATGCCGACCCAGGATAGGTGCGGGGGACCGGTATCGGCCCCACTGTGACGTGTGCGGATTCATCCACAACATGGGTACAGCAGGCGGGAGTTGGTAAAGAACGCGCCAAGGGGTGAGGGTGATGGCCGAACCGCCGCGCGGGAGCCGGGGAGGCATTCGGGCGAGCCCGGTGACCACCCCGCTCGTGGACCGGCCGGCGGCGAGCCGGGCCGGTGCCTGGATCTGCGCGGCGCCGTCGCGCTGCTGCGGCTGACGGTGTCCCTGCCCGGCTGACGCGTCAGGGCCTGCCCGGCGGACGGGCCCTGAGCGTCTCGGCGCGGTTCACCACTCCGCGAACGAGCCGTCCGTGTGCCGCCAGACCGGGTTGTGCCAGCGGTGGCCGGTCGCCGCGGCCTTGATCACGGCCTGCTCGTCGACCTCGATGCCGAGGCCGGGCGCGGTGAGGCGGGCCATGTGCCCGTCCGTGGTGTCGAAGTCGAAGACGGACGTGTCGACGAGGTAGTCGCCCAGGTCGGAGCCGACGTTGTAGTGGATGCCGAGGCTGGTCTCCTGGATGAACGCGTTCGGGCTCGCGAAGTCCACCTGGAGGCAGGCGGCGAGCGCGATCGGCCCGAGCGGGCAGTGCGGGGCGAGCCCCACCCCGTGCACCTCGGCCTGCGCCGCGATCCGGCGCACCTCGGAGATGCCGCCCGCGTGCGAGAGGTCGGGCTGGGCGAGCGCGATGCCGGACCGCAGCACCTGGTCGAAGTCCCAGCGGGAGTACAGGCGCTCGCCGGTGGCCACCGGGATGCTCGTCGACGCCGTGAACTCGCCGTACTGGGAGGTCAGTTCGGGAAGCAGCGGCTCCTCGATGAACATCGGGCGCAGCGGCTCCAGGGCGCGGGCGAGCTGCTTGGCGAGAGCCGGTGACGTACGGCCGTGGAAGTCGATCGCGACGTCGCCGTCCGGGCCCATGACCTCCCGGACGGAGGCGACGCGCTCGACGACCGCGTCGATCTCGCGCGCCGTCTCCAGGTGCTTGAGGCGCCCGCCGACGTTCATCTTCACGGCCCGGTAGCCCTGTTCGAGCCGTTCCCGCGCGTGCTCGGCGGCCTCGCTCGGGTCGTCGCCGCCGATCCACGAGTACATCCGCATCCGGTCCCGCACGGCGCCGCCCAGCAGGTCGTGCACCGGGACGCCGTGGAACTTGCCCTTGATGTCCCACAGGGCCTGGTCGATGCCGGACACGGCGGACGACAGGACCGGGCCGCCGCGGTAGAAGCCGCCCTTCGTCATGACCTGCCAGTGGTCCTCGATCCGCAGGGGGTCCTTGCCGACGAGATGGTCCGAGAGCTCGTCGACGGCGGCGGCGACGGTGTGGGCGCGCCCCTCGACGACGGGCTCGCCCCAGCCGGTTATCCCCTCGTCGGTCTCGACCTTGAGGAAGAGCCAGCGGGGGGCGACGAGGTAGGTGGTGAGGGCGGTGATCTTCATAGCGGCTCCTAAGGTGAGCCCCTCCGGCGAGTGAGGAGCGGGGTCCGGGGCAGAGCCCCGGGTCAGTGCGTCAACAGCGCGGCGAGCAAGGAGAGTTGCGCCGGATCCTCCAGCGCCGACCCGACGGCGACGACCCGGGCCCCCGCCGACAGGTACGCGGCGGCGTTCCCCGCATCGATCCCCCCGGTGGCAACGAACGGCACCTCCGGGAACGGCCCCCGCATGGCCCGGAACCAGTCCACCCCGAGCACGCTCGCCGGGAACGCCTTGAGCCAGGTCAGCCCGAGCGCCCGCGCCGCCTGGACGTCGGTGGCCGTGGCCACCCCGGGCAGATGCGGCAGCCCGGCCGCGAGGCTGGCCCGTGCCACACCGGGATCGAACCCCGGGGCCACCGTGAACGCGGCCCCCGCCGACACCGCCCGCTCCAGCCGCTCGGCCGAGGTCACGGTGCCCGCGCCGACCGGCTTGCCGCGCTCGGCCCCGGCGGCCACGACGGCGGCCAGGACCCGCCCGGCCGCCTCGTCCTGCACCGGGACCTCGACGCAGTCGATGCCCAGGTCCCATGCGCGTACGGCCAGTTCGACGGTCCTGTCGGCCGGCATCCCGCGCAGGATCGCCATCACGGGCGCCCCGGCGAACAGCTCGTCGAAGCCGGGGGTCCCGGCGGTTTCGGGGTTCACGGACGCCATCCCAGCTCCTTGGAGATCGTCTCGGCGGTGGCCACCAGGTCGGGCAGCACATCGGACGCGAGGGCGGCGAGGTCCGCCTTCGCCTTGAGGGCGGTCACGGACACGGCGGCGACCACCTCGCCGCCGCTGTCCCGGACGGGGACCGCGAGGCAGTTCACGTAGTCCTCGTACTCGCCGTCGTCGACGGCCCAGCCGCGCGCCCGCGTCTCGTCGAGGGCCTTGCGGTAGGCGACCGCGCCGGTGATCGTCGTGCCGGTGTGCGGCGCGAAGTCGCAGTCGGCGAGGAGTCCGTCCGCGCGCTCGCGCGGCAGGTGCGCGAGGATCGCCTTGGCGACCCCGGCGGTGTGCAGCGTCACCGGGCGGCCGATCTGCGAGTAGAGCCGCACCCCGTCGACCGGGTCGACCTTGTCGACGTACACGATCCGGTCGCCCTCCAGCGCGGCGAGATGCACGGTGTGCCCGCACCGCTCGCCCAGGCCGCGCAGGTGCTGGCCCGCGACGTCCTTCAGCCCGAACTGCTCCAGGGCGAGCTGGGCGAGCCCGGCCAGCCGGTGCCCCACCGCGTACCGCCCGTCGGGCAGCCGGCGCGCGAGTCCGCCCTCGGTGAGCGACTCCAGGATGCGCAGCGCCGTCGAGCGGTGCACGCCCAGATGCTCGCCGACCTCGGTCTGGGTGCGGGGTCTGCGGGCGACGAACTCCAGGATGTCGATGGCCCGCCGTACGGTCTGTGACACGGCGTCAGTTCCCCTCTGTGGCCGCCGCTGTGGCGGGTACGTAGTCCTCGATGCTGCGCAGGGTGCGCCCGGCGAGCCGGTGCCCGAGGGCGAGCCGCTCGCGCGCCGGCGCCCCGTGCAGCAGGGCGCTGAGGTAACCGGCGGCGAAGGCGTCCCCGGCGCCGACGGCCTCGACGACGTCCACGGCGGGCGCCGCCACGAACTCCGGTGCCCCCGAGTCGAACTGGGTGGCGCCGACCGGCCCGTCCTTGACGACCAGCGTGCCGCACGGCGCGAGGTGGTCGCGGATGTCCTCGGCGGTCGGGGCGCCCCACAGGGCCTCGCCCTCGTCGCGGCCCACGAGGACGACATCGGCGCGACGGGCCAGACCGAGGAGCTCCTCGGCGGCCTCCTTCGCCGAACTCCACAGTGCGGGGCGGTAGTTCACGTCGAACGACACCAGGGTGCCGGTGGCGGCGGCCCGCTCCATCAGGGTCCGCACGAGCGCGGCGCACCCCTCGGACAGGGCCGGGGTGATCCCGGTCAGGTGCAGCAGCCGGGCGCCGGACAGGTCGACGCGGCCGGCGTCGGCGGGCGACATCCGGGAAGCCGCGGAACCGCCGCGGTAGTAGTGCACGCGGGTGCCGTCGGGGCCCGGGTCCTTGAAGTAGACGCCGGTCGGCGCGTCGGGATCGGCCCGGACGCCACTCACGTCGACGCCCCGCGAGGCGACGGCCGTCACGATCCGCCGCCCGAACGGGTCGTCCCCGACCCGGCTGACCCAGGCGGCCCGGTGGCCGAGGTCCGCGAGGTACTGGGCGACGGTCGACTCGGCGCCCGCGACGGCGAGCCGCAGCTCACGGCTGTGTTCGAGTCCTGCCCCGTCGGCGGGCGTGACCTGCGCCATCGTCTCGCCGAGGCAGACAGCCGTACCGGTCATCACCGCTCCTTCATAGACATCCCATTGACATCCCGCTGGGGCCGTGAAGAACATTAGCAGCTCTTGCGCAACAGGCGTGCATATGTTGCAACAACAGGGGTTCCAGGTCGTCCCAGCCAGCGTGAAAGGGAGTGAGATGAGCCCGAAGGCGAGCGCATCCGCCCACAAGGAGTCCGCCGAGGAGTTCTCCGAGGAGTTCTCCGAGGAGGCCCGCAAGGATTCCCGCGAGGAGTCCGCCCCGCCGAAGGAGATGAGCGCCCGGACGCGGCAGCGCCGCACCGCCGCGGCGAGCGTCGTCGGCTCGATCCTCGAGTGGTACGACTTCTTCCTCTTCGGTGCCTGTGCCGCGCTGGTCTTCAACAAGGTCTTCTTCCCGGACGTCTCCCCGTTCGCGGCGACGCTCGCCTCGTTCGCGACGTTCGGCCTGGGCTTCGCGGTGCGCCCCATCGGCGGCCTCGTCCTCGCCCACCTCGGCGACCGGATCGGCCGCCGCCCCGTCCTGATCCTCACCGTGCTCCTGATGGGCGTCGGCACCCTGGCCATCGGCGTCCTGCCCACGTACCACCAGATCGGCATCTGGGCGCCGGTCCTGCTCGTGCTGTGCCGGATGATGCAGGGCTTCGGCGTCGGCGCCGAACTCGGCGGCGCGTACGTCATGTCGACGGAGGCCGCACAGGACGAGAAGCGCGGGTTCTACGGATCGCTGCCCGGCGCCGGCGAGTTCATCGGCGTCGTCATCGCCTCCGGCGCGGTCGCCGCCGTCTCCACGCTGCCCGAGGACGACTTCCTCGGCTGGGGCTGGCGCATCCCGTTCCTGGCCAGCGCCGTCGTCGTGATCATCGCCCTGCTGATCCGCAACGCGGCACCCGAGACCGAGCAGTTCGAGGCCACCCGCGACAGCGGCAGGCGCGAGAAGCTCCCGGTCCTCGCCGCGGTCAAGGAGCGCCCCAAGGCGATCGCGCTGCTCATCGGCTCAGGCTGCGCCACGGCCATCGCCTCGTACGCGATCCAGGGCTATCTGCCCAGCTACCTCACCCACCAGCTCGGCCTGTCGTCCGGCACCTCGGTCCTCGGCATCACCATCGCCTCGGCCGTCTCGATCCTCACGATCCCGCTGGCCGGAGCGCTCTCCGACCGGATCGGCCGCAAGCCCGTGATGATCGGCGGCGCGGTGGCCATCACGCTCTTCGCGTACCCGTTCTTCTGGCTGGTCGACACCCGCGAACCGTGGCTGATCTATCTGGCGATCACGGTCGCGTTCGCGCTGATGCTGAACTCGATCTTCGCGGTCGCCGGCACGTTCTACGCCGAGTCGCTGCCCACCGAGGTCCGCTACAGCGGCCTCGTCTTCGTCCGCGAGATCAACGGCGTCATCTTCGCGGGCACTTCACCGTTCGTGGCGACGCTCCTGGTCGACGCGGGCGGCGACCGGCCCTGGTACCTGGCCGCGTACATGGCGGCGGCGGGCCTGGCCAGTGCCCTGTGCACCTGGCGCCTCCCGGAGACGGCGCCCGCCCGCACCAAGGGCTGACCCGGCCCCGTAATCCCGGATGCGGGGACCGGGCGGGCCCGGCGATGATGCGGACATGCCGATCGAGACGAAGCACACCATCACGCCGGGCACCCTGGCCTCCGCCCGACAGCCGACACTGCGCTCACCGGACGGCGAACTGGTCCTGCGCCGACCCGAGTTCGGCGACGCGCAGACCGTCCACGACGCCTTCCAGGACCCGGTCCTGCGCCGCTGGCACGCCCGCAGCATGGAGTCCCTCGACGAGG
Organism: Streptomyces sp. cg35; assembly: GCF_050410835.1. Taxonomy (NCBI): domain Bacteria; kingdom Bacillati; phylum Actinomycetota; class Actinomycetes; order Kitasatosporales; family Streptomycetaceae; genus Streptomyces; species Streptomyces sp. cg35. The sequence continues at coordinate 3,931,894 of NZ_CP191268.1, read as the reverse complement.
CGCGCGCCTGGGTGGAGACGGCGCACGAGACCTGGCGGCGGGAGACGGCGGCCCAGTGGCTCGTGACCCGGGCCGCCGACGGCGCCCCGCTCGGACGGATGGCGCTGCGCGCGATGGACCTCATGGAGGGCCTCGCCGAGATCGGCTACTGGGTGCTGCCGGAGGCCCGCGGCCGGGGCGCGGCCCCCCGGGCCCTGGCCACCCTGACGGACTGGGCCTTCGGTACGGGCTTCCACCGCCTGGAGCTGGAGCACTCGACCCGCAACGAGCCGTCGTGCCGGGTGGCCCACAAGGCCGGCTATCCACTGGAGGGCACCCGCCTCAGCTCGGCGCTGCACACGGACGGCTGGCACGACATGCACGTCCACGTCCGCATCCAGGGCCTGTCCTCCTAGGAGAGGACGAGAGCGGCGACGACCGGGGCCACGTACACCAGCGGGAACGGGACGTGCGAGAACCAGCGCGCCCGCACCACGGTGACGACGGCCCCGGTGAAGTACAGGACGAGCCCGATCGCCGCGGCGATCCCGACGGCCGGCACGGCGAGACCGACGAGCAGGCCGGCCGCCCCCGCGGCCTTCGCGGCGCCCAGCCACGGCATCCACGCGGCCGGCACCCCGTAGTCGGCCATCGGCTGCACCACCCAGGCGGCCCGGGCGAGGACGGAGACGGCGGAGAAACCGGCCATGACGGCGGCGACAACGGTGACGATCACGTGGGCGACAGACATCGAACACTCCTCAGCAGGCTTTTTCTCAGGCGGAGTCGATCCGCCGTCTCCCTGACCCGCCGGGCCGCGCGAACGTGACACCGCAGGGGCAACTGATCGTGCCCGAAGCACTCTTGACAGCGTGCGTACTATTTCGCGACCTTTGAGCCCCATGGGGGAATAGGGGGGCATCCTCAGGTGAAGATCACGACCTACAGACCCGAGGAGCTGAGCGCGGCGCTCCGCGGGGCCTGGCACGAGACGATGGACCAGTCACCGGATTACCAGAATCCGTTCCTGGCACCGGAGTTCGCGGCCGGGGTCGGCAGACACCGGGGCCGGGCGCAGGTGGCAGTGCTGCGCGAGGGCGGCGAGCCGGTCGGCTTCTTCCCCTACGAGAAGGGCCCGCTGGGTGTCGGCCGCGCCATCGGTCTCGGCCTGTCGGACTGCCAGGCGCTGGTGCACCGGCCCGGAGTCGCCTGGGACGCACAGGAGCTCCTGCGCGCCTGCGGGCTGGCGGTCTTCGAGTTCGACCACCTCGTCGAGGAGCAGAAGCCCTTCAGCCGCTACGTCACGGGCTCGTTCGCCTCACCGGTCCTCGACCTGAAGGACGGCGGCCACGACTCGTACCCGGAGTGGCTGCGAGCGACGTATCCAGGCCAGGCCAAGACGACGTTGAAGAAGGAACGCCGCCTGAGCCGCAACGTGGGGGAGATGCGCTTCGTCTACGACGAGCGCGACCCCAAGGTGCTGCGCCAGCTCATGCGGTGGAAATCCGCCCAGTACCGCAGGACGGGCCGCATGGACCGCTTCGCCCGCCCCTGGATCGTCGGCCTCGTCGACCACCTCTTCGACGTCCGTGAGGACCACTTCACGGGCGTCCTCTCGGTGGTCTACGCGGGCGACCGCCCGGTGGCCGCCCACTTCGGCCCGACGTCCCGCTCGGTCCTCGCGGCCTGGTTCACCGCCTACGACCCCGAGTTCAGCTACTACTCGCCCGGCCTGATGATGCATCTGCGCATGGTCGAGGCGGCCGGCCGCCACGGCATCCGCCTCATGGACTGGGGCCGCGGCGAGAAGGAGTACAAGGACTGGCTCAAGACCCGCGAACTGCGCGTCTGCGAGGGCTTCGCGACCCGCGCGCACCCGGTGGCGGCGGCACACCGCCTGTGGCGGCGGCCGGTCCGCGGCCTGCGCAACACGGTGCTGGCGCATCCGGCGCTGCGCGAGCGGGCGGACCGGCTGCTGAAGACGGTGGGGTCGATGCGCGAGGGCGGCCCGCCCGGGTCCGGTCCTGGTTCCGGGCCTCGTTCCGGTCCTGGTTCCGGGCCCGGGTAGTACTCGGCCGGATCTGAGTACGTGTGCGCTGGCCGGCGCCGGGGCGAGCCGGGAGGCTCGACCCATGGAACAAGGACCGCGCAACCCCGTCCGCCGGCTGACGTCCGACCTGGTGCCGGGCCTGGCGCTGGCCGGCCTGGCCCTGGCGGCATGGGCCGCCTGGCTGGGCTGGGACCAGCACCGTGACGTGCACCCCGACGGCACGACGACCGGCCCGTACGCGGCATGGCAGGTGATCGGCCTGGCACTGACGCTGCTGGTGCCGGTGTGCTGGGCGGCGTCCCGGCGCCACGTCACCGGCACGGTGCTGGGCACCTCGGCCGGCCTCACCGTCGCCGCCTTCGTCGACTGGTCGGACGACTCCAGCGGCCTCTACGCGGTCGGCGCGGGCATGGTCATGGTGGGGAGCCTCGCCGCGACCGCCGTCGTCTGCGCCCTGATCACCTCGGTGAGACGAGCGGCCTGACAGCGGGCCGGCCCACGGCCGGGCCACGCCCGCCGCCCGGAAGCGGGAGCCCTCCGGGCGGCCGGGGCGGCCGGGCCGTCCACCCGCAACCGCAGGAGGCGGGTGCGGCGCGTGACAGCCCCGACCGAGCTGTTGGGACAGCCCAGCCGGGCGGTCCCGGAGCCGGTCCGTCACACCGCGCGCTCACGGCTCCGGGAACTGTGTGGACTCCGGGGACTCCGTGGACTCCCCGGGCGGTATCCGCAACAGCCCGGACCGGGCGGCGAGGACGACCGTCTCCAGCTGACTGTGCGCGTCCAGTTTCGCCATGATCCGCTTCACATGGCCACGCGCGGTGTGCGGGCTCACCACGAGCCGTTCCGCCATGGCCCGCGGACCGAGTCCCTGGCCCGTCAACCGCAGCACCTCCCTCTCCCGCGCGGTGAGCCCCGACCGGTCTTCTGCTTGCGGCTGCGACGGGCGCCGCCGCCACCGGCCTCCGGCACCGGCCCGCCCTGAACTCCCCAGCGCCTACGGCCTCGCGGTCGAAACCGACGATCCCGTACCGGCAGACGCCCGGCCTGAGCTCGGGTGGCGTGACCACCTACGGGAACCGGGGCGAACCGATTGGGTACAGGTACTCACGACACAGCCGCGCTTCCGCCGGAACCTTGGGGCACACCACGTCTCCAGGGGGAAACCGATGAACGCTCGCACTGTGTCCCGTCTGACGTTCGGCAACGCGGCTTCGGCGGCTTACCTGGGCCTTGTCGGCGCGTCGGTCGTCTTCGAGGTGGCCGCGGCGCTGCTCGCGGACCCCGGAATCGTCGGAGTATGGCCCTTCCTCCTCACCGCCCCCACCTCCTTGCTGGCGGCAGGAACCGTCGGGGCGGTCGGAGGCATGCACGCGTCCGTCTGGTACCTGGCCGGCGGGGTCGTCATCAGCGCCCTGCTCCAGTCGTTCGCGCTCGGACTGCTCCTGGAGACGCTGCGCGGGCGTCGCGGAGGGGCGGCGGCTCGTCTGCGCCGGGGCTGAATCGCTCCGCTGCCTTTCCGCGGTCAGACGTCTGCGCTATCGCGCTCCATAACGTCGGGAACACCTCAAAGAACTGAAGTGTGCCCGTCACTTCTAGGCGTCGACGCGCTACTGCGCTGAGTGGCCCCGCAAGGCAGAGCGGGTTCTCTCCTTTGCGTACAGGCTTCAGCAGCGCGCAGAGGGCTTCTGCGCTGAAGAATGTGGCGTCGGACAGGTCGACCACGATCTGTTTCCCTGACCGTCGGCCCAGATCAAGACTCGCCCTCAAGCCTTGAAGGCCCCACTCGTCTTTCACGTTGTCGCCCAGGCAGATGACGAACTGACGGTTCAACTCCGCGACGAGAACTGCCTGTTCGGGAAGGGGAGAACTGGATTGCATGCTGTACTACCTCGGCGCCGACAGATGTGTGACTGACCCCGAAACACCCGAGTCCCCCGCGCTTGTCGAGGCCGCGGAGGCGTACGGGCAGGGCTCCACGCGTATCTCCGTAGAGCGCAGCAGCGGGAGCCGGGGTCCGGGGTTCCCGCTGTTGAGCCGGGCGGGCTGCGCTGCCCACCCCATCTCGTTCACGTCATGTCCGGCACGCCTTCGGTGACGCTGAGGGGAGGCTATGGCCCTGCGGCAGCGGGCAACGCTCCGGATTGCGCGGCACTATCCAGAAAACGCGAGACATATGTAAGCCGGCTAGGACACCGGCAGTTTCGATGCTGCGCGGTCGGAAGGTGGAACGCCGTGGGTCAGAAGGTGCGCAGGGTCTGGGAGGGCGTTTCCCCGAACCGGACCCGGTAGCGCTGTGCGAACCGGCCCAGGTGCGCGAATCCCCACTGGTAGGCGACATCGGTGACGGTCGCGGTGCCCGGCGGTGAGGTCCGCAGCTGCATCCGTACGCGCTGCAACCGCACCTCGGTGACGTATGCCATCGGGGACATGCCGACGTGCTTGTGGAACGCCTCCTGCAGGGTTCGCAGGCTGACCTGGGCGACGGCCGCGAGCCGGCCCGCGTCGTACGGCTCCGCCGGGCGTTCCCGCACGACGTCCATCACCCGCTTGACCGCGGCAGGGCGCATCGGCGGCGGCGCGGCCTCCAGCTGGGCACGGTAGGAATGATCGGTCGCCAGCAGCAGCCCCTGGAGCAGGGTCTGCTCCAACCGGCCCGCGATGAGGGGCTGGCGCAGCAGGCCGTGCGGGATGTCCCAGTCCAGCAGGGTCCACCGGGTCAGGTTCGCCCAGCTGCGGCCGGGGCCCCGGGTGATGTCCATATACGGCTTGAAGCGTGGCTGCCGCCCCAGTGGCCTGCCCAACAGGGTTTCCAGCTGGCGGTGCATAGCCGGCTTGTCGACCTTCACGGCGAGGACACGGCAGTCGGGTGACCAGTCGTAGACGCTGATGTCCCGGGCAGGGTCGTAGATGATGGCCGTGCGTGTGGTGGTGTGCACGGGCGGGGCGGAGCCCTCCTGGACGCCGAAGCCGCCTACGAGCGGAACGCAGACGTGGTAGAAGCCCGGCTCGCAGTAGCCCGTCGTGATCTCGGTACCGAAGCTGACGTCGCCGACGGTCAGCGCGCCGAGGTCGGCCATGTCGATCCGGGTCACGAAGTCCTGCGCGTCCGCTTTCTTCACATCGAGCCGAAGGTCGTAGTACACCTCCGAGAGCACGTGACTTGCTTCCTCCACGGAACGCGTGACAAACGTGCTCGACTCGGCCGCCTGACCGTGCGTGGACCCCATGACCTGCCCCCCCTTGCGCTGGCACCAGGATGGCCCGCACCGGGGTGGACACACGGAAGGATGGCGATTCTTGGAGTCGGCTTGTCCGCTCTTTTGGATGGTGGTGATGATCTCTGCTCGGTGGATGAACTTCTGTGCATCCTCGACTTGCCCAGCGGTGCTTCTGCCAGCGGCTGCGTAGTCGGTCAACGGTGCGAACTGCCGTGGCACGGTGGGCAGTTGTCATCGTTGGTCACCGCTGAGCGTCCTCCCACTGCTCGTAGACGGCCCGGCCCGGACTGTCACGGGGCGAACCGCTCGGGGGAGAAGTCCGCAAGCATCTCGTCTCTCTCCCCGCTGAGGATCTCCGAAGCAAGCAGGCGGCCGATTACCGGCCCGAGCGTGATGCCGCTGTGGGAAACGGCTTCGTAGTAGCCCGGCACAGACGGCACTGCTCCCACCGAGGGAAATCCGTCGGCTGGGATCGGTCGGTTGACCACACGTGTCTGTGCGATGCGACCGCTGCCGAGATCGGGCACGACCTGTCGCGCCGATTCGTGGAGCAGCCGTGCGAGTTCCGACGGATCTTCGCCGGTGTCGATGAGTGCGTCGATCTCGCGGCTGTGGAGGACTACCGAAGAGCTCCCGTCAGGACGGATCTCGATACGAGGAGCGTGCATGGCCCGGCGAACCGGGACCTGAGCACAGCCGATCCGCGTGACGACGCCGGGTTCCCGGCGCATGGGCAACTGCCGCGAGACGAGCTCGGCCACGTCGGCAGCGTCGGGGCCCGCCGCGTTCACGACGATGTCGACGTCGAGACAACTCCCGTCGGACAGAGCAACCGACCGGATGCTCCCGTCGGCGCCGGTGCCGATGTCACGGACCGTGGTGCCGAATCGGTGCTCGGCGCCGGATGCGACGGCCTTGTTCACCAGGCGGCTGACCAGATGACGTCCGTGCACCCAGGCTTCGTCGGGGTAGAACACGACGGGAATGTCGTCGGGCACCGTGAGAGCAGGTTCGAGGCGACGGCGCACCTCGGCCCCCGTGCACACTTCGACCTGGTAGTTCCAGCTGGCCAGCAGCTCCGCTGCTTTCAGGAGCTGTCCCTCTGCTGTGGGATCGGCTGCCCAGCGCAGATGACCACTGGGATACCACCAGGAGTCCGGACCGATGATCCTGGCAAGCTCACGGTGCGCTTCCATGCCCGCGACGTTCAGGTCGAAGTAGGACTTGCGCACCGTCTTGTTGCTGGCATTGGCCCACGAGAAGGACCAGTTGGTGACTCCTTCTCCCGGCTGGCCTGCGTCGATGAAGACCACTTTGACGCCGCGCCGGGACAGGTTCCAGCCCACGCCGGCTCCGAGGACGCCTACTCCGACGACAGCAACTCGTTCAGGCTTCACGAACATGCCTTTCCCCCTCCCAGCTCGCGGCAACCCGGCACTCACCCGGGATGGGAGCCCACCACGCTCACCACGATGGGAGGCAGGAGCGGCGCCCCGAGCGGATCCGGGAAGCCCGCCGAGAGACTCGTAACAGCTCGTGAGGACTGGTCCGTCGAGCGTGCCTCCGCCTTGCGATCTGGCTGGTCGCCAGGTGTTGTTGAAGTGACGGATCGCCCCCTCAACCGCTGGTGGTCCAGTCGCCGCACAGAGGATGATGGCGGCCCTCTCTTCAGGAGGTCAGAGGGCAGGGAACCAACTGCGATGACTGCCGCCGCTCGGGCCGGGACTGGCGCACTTAAAGCGCTGCATCAGCCCAGGATCCGCGTGTTCAGGCTTGGTAGGAGCGAGGTTGGGCCCCGCCTGAACGGTGGCGCACGTCGCTGAATGAGACGGAAGCGGAGACGGAGATACCACTCACCTGCCGGCCTCTGTCTGGTCTTCTTGCTCCGAGTGGCACGGCGTACCTTGGCTCGCTGGGTATCTCACTGGCGGAGGCGGGGATGATGACGGGTGGCCAAAGGGCGGGGAAGACCGATTCCGATGGCACGCGGCAGGACGGTCTGGCCCAACGCATGCGACACATCGCCATGACTCATGGGCTCGACCTGGGCGAGGTCCGGGCAGTGGACGGCTCGTCCGACGATGCGGAGGCTGTCAGCGACAGAGGGCCGATCCTCGTGTCCCTGCGCACGGACGGGATGATCCATGTGCTGTTTCAGCGTCACCGGACCTTCCCGCTGACGAGCGGTTGGACAGACGAACTCGTCGCTGTAGTGGAAGCGGCAGCCTTGTGGCGCCGAGGATGCACTCTGCGGGCCCTGCATGAACGCTTCCCGTTCATGAGCTGGAGCGAACTGGAGCAGGCGTTTGAAGACGGCAACCCGGTTCCCGTCAAGTGGACGCAGCTGCTTGCCAGCTCATGGCACCTGAGTGATCGGCCGTTCATTCAGGCGGCCCACGACCATCCTGAATTGCGCCTCTTTTATCCGGACATCAGCCACGGGAGCTTGATACTGAGCCGGAAGCCGTTCGAGATGGACGCCGGCCTGGCGAAGGTCACTCCGCTTTCGGAAGGCGATTACCTGGTGACCATGTTCCCGGGTGGGTTCCGGCGGGAAGTGAAGACGCTGGACGCGGCCCTTGAGGTCGCAGCAGCCTGTTTCCGTTCACTTGGCTGAGTACTCAGGCGAGCGGGAGACCGAGTGCGAGGGTCGCCAGGCTCTGCCCGGCGGCATCCGCGTCATCCGGCTCCACGATGCTCGGCACGGCGCCGCGACCCTCCTCCCAGCGGCCGGAGTACGCACGTCGTCCAGGACACCCGGCGCGAAGCGATGAGCGACATGGATCGGCTGCTCAGGACGCGTCGCGGTCGTCAGTGACCACACGCGTTGATGTCAGCCGTAGATGCCAAAGGCCCCGGACCATGATCGGTCCGGGGCCTTTTGGCTGGTGCCCCCGGCAGGATTCGAACCTGCGACACCCGCTTTAGGAGCGAGGTTGGGCGACTTGGCGGCTGACCTGCGGAAGTGGCGCTTCGGCGGACGTGGGGTACGCGCCCTGCCGGCGCCTGCTGTTTCCCGTGGTTCCCCGCTCGATCTGGCACGGTAGTGGCACGGGGGAGCATCTGATCCGTAGCTCTATGTGGATCGGTCAGGCTGGGGCAGAGAGGTCATCATCTAGGCGATGTCGGGTGTTGCTGTCCGCGGCTGGTTGCTGTGGTTGCGGTACTTCGCAGCTGTACTGCTGGCTGCAATGAACAGGCCAAGCAGCGCTCCTGCGTCCGCGTACGCACCGACGATCTTGGCCCAGGATGGTGAGACGAGCACGATCACAACGATGACTGTGATCATGGCCAGTTGGTGATGCGGGTTTGACACGCAGCGCTCGGCAAGGGGCAAACTCATATAGAGCCTCCGGGTTCGGTCGCCCACCTGCCGCTCGGCCTGCCAGCATGCGCGGTCAGGTGGGCTTCGTTCTGACCTGATGGATGCTAGCCGGCGACAAGCTGTCGCCTCAGTTCGTGCGATTACTCCCGGCTGCGCGGGTCGCACCCCGACTCTCAGGTGAACACCGAGCGTGACGACAGGTGCAAGAACTGCTTGCACCTTCGCAAGGCATTCTTGCGTTACTCACTGACACTTGGCCTTTGGTGGGGCTTACGCCAAGTAATTGTGGCGCACAGTGTTGGCGTGTTCTGGTTCCTCGCGGTACGTACCCAACTGGGCGTTCTACTCAAGCAAGATCTCTTCTGGCCGCCGGTTCGTGATCGCGATCTCCCTCTGGGTGAGGATGTGATCGAGGCAGGCCTCTAGGTCTCCCCCGTGATCATCTCGGGCCATGCTTCTAAGTTCCCGAGCTAGTTCCAATCCGTTGATCAAGACGATCGGGTACTGGTCTTCGACCATTTCTGTCTGTGCTGGCACGGAGTAGGCCCCGGTGGTGACGTACACGCCGATCCAGCCGCGGCGGAGTCTGGCCACGACGCGGGCGATCTGCTCCGCGGTGACGAGGTTGTCGAGCTTGACGCATTTGGCCTGCCCGAGGACGACAAGGCTGGTGCCAGCCAGTCCACTGCCGATGTCGAGCCGGCCTACGAAGTCGGCGCCACCATCGCCGGATCGACGCGTCAGCCACCCTTCGACGTAGCTGTTCCCAGCACCACGCATCACCCGTGCTGCTACTGCTGAGGCCACTGCCTCGAAGTCGTGCTTACGCCCGTCGAAGTGCTGGTAGATCAGCTCCAGGTCCTTGGCCTCAACGGTCCCCGGCTTGGCCCGCTGCTCGGGCACCTTGGTCACCTTGGCCCGGGCGACCCGCCGGCGGAGCCTGGGCAGGGCTGAGTGCCCGTGCTTGACCCACTCCCGCCAAGCCTGCGGGGCGAGTTCGAGCGTCTGCTCGTCCGCCATGTACTTGTCCCTGCGAGAGTCAATCCACGCCCAGGCAACCGTGTCGTCCTCGGTAGTGAGGTCGATGAGGGCGATGTCGTAGACGTAGTTCGTGAACGTCGCGTGGTCGCTACCGCCCCACTGCACCAGGCGCTCGGCCCGCTCGATCACGCCCAGTCCGCAGAACTCGACGTGCCCCTTGACCTTTCCGCTGCGCGATACCGCACGGAACAACAACAGCGGGACGGCGGCTGCCCGTTCCTCGGGCGTGTGCCCCTGGTGTCCGGTGAAGGCATCGAGCAGGGCTGCGTTTCCCGTGGTCCTGCCTGGCGCCGCGGTGGTCGTGGCCTTGTGGTCCCCGAAGTAGCGAACGTGCCCGTTGTCCATGTCGAACACGTCGTGCCAAGGCGTCTGCTCTGAGCCTGCCTTCCAGGGACTCGACCGGATGAGGATCACTGGCCGGCGCTCGCCGTCCGATGTCCGGACCTTGGCCATGCCGTTGATCCCAGCCTCCAGCAGAGCCCGTGCACGCTCCGGCGAGTGAGTCACGTGGTGGAAGTTGGGGTGCCCCTCGATCGCTGCTGGCTTTGGGTCCTTGCCTGTCGCGTAGCGATAGACCCGACCAACACGCAACTGCCCACCCACATGAACCCCCACCACAGAACTGGTCTGACGATCACCATGACCGTAGTGGCCAGCACTGACGGGCGGCCCAGACTCGTAAAGCCCTGAGCTTGGGAAGCTTGGGTGATCTAGGGCTAGTTGGGCGCCTGGCCTGCGGAGGAGTGGTCGGACGACCCTTGGCGGCGACGGACCGTTGACCCCTGTCCCCCGTGGCTCTCCGCCCAACCTGGCACGGATCTGGCACAGATCCAAGAAAGACGGTAGACGGGCCACTGGTGGGCCTCGCGTGACTTTTGCGCTTACTGACAAAGCGCGGGCGCGAGATGACCAATCGTTGCTAGCCTTCCGGGCGTGTCACAGGAGACCGGGCCGGGAAGCCAGCCCGAACAGAGCCACATGATCCTGCTTCCGATCAGATTGCATGAGAACCGCACCGTTGAGGGTCTCGACTTCGTGCCGTCTCCATGGGGGGCTCCCCTCGCTGCGGCGCTGAGGGGCAAGGGCGACGACGGGCAGCCCTGGCTTGCTATCGCCAACGAGACTCCGGTCAGTTGGCTTCGCGTCGGCACGCCGATCCCCAAGGCAGAATTGGAGATTCTCCACCTGCAACGGCTCGCGACTGATCACAGGTCTTCTACGGGTGGCGAACTGTACGATGCGATAGATCCGGTTGTCCCCGGTGAAGATCCCCCTGACATTTATGCACACGTGGCCGGAAGTAAGATCGGCTGGGAACTCACCGCGTTTAGTAATTCCAGTCGAAGGTACGCTCAAGCTCTCTTCTTTGAGGTCTCCAGGCGTCTTGCACTTCAGCAAAGGCATCGCATCGGTCACCTGACCGGTTACCACATTTCCATGTGGTTCGGCGCTTCCGATGATCCTGCTGGCTTGCCATTCAAGGTCAACAAGCAGAGCTCCTACGATCGTTTGATTGATGCCCTTGTAGCGCATCATCCAGATCCAAATCAATTCTTGGTGAAAGGATCTGGTCCCCCTATGCAGCTTACAAATGCCGACCCAGTGAGAACGCCTGACGATGTCAACTTCATGTCTATCCCGCTACTCGGAGGCTCTCCTGCATCTGGGCTTTTCTCAATGACCGGGATGAGTGTGGGGTTGGCTTTCCAGTCTGACCACTTCGCATCGCAAGAGTGGGCTAACCTGCGAAAGGTCGTAGAGCGGAAGGATAAACCTGCCAATAACTGTCTCCTGATTTCGGCTGGAGCCCCGGATGTCATGGGTAGGTGTTTTGTTGCTGAAGAGATCCTAGCTAATTTCATGATTGATCACCCGGAAGGTATCTCGGCGAATCACTTGACGTCAGTAGTTCTCCATTTTTGGAGCAGTGGCAGGGCTTTCGAATTGATAGGCCATGAACCCGTGGAGTTGTGGCCCGCTCTGTATCGGGGTTTGCATCCGATGGTGCACCCTTTCGCTCTGCCGGCATAAAATAGCGACTGCCATCAAGTCTTTGACTTGTCTCATCTCCGTTGTGCGGGCAACTGCTTACTGGTGAGCAGCCGACGTGACGCGCCCTGTCGACCTTCCCGACTATCGATATGAGAGTGTGATGGAGTCAGCGGATTGGATTGCTCTCTACGGCGCGATCGTAGCCACAGCTGTTGCAGTTTTTCAGGTGGCAACCCATTTTCGGGATAACCCGAGGGTCACGGTCACAGCGGCTTTTTCCTATTTGGCTAGCTCGGATGAGCAACAGTCCGCGACGCGTGGAACCCTGCGCCACGTAGAGCGGGGCGGTGACCGCGTGACTGAGGAGATGCTTATTTTCTTTACCGTCATGAATCGCGGGCGTAGGGCAGTGCAGATATCCTCCATTCACTGTGAGGATCTGCACGAGGCTACGCTGCGGACCTTTGAACTCACTCCCTCACCTCTACCAGTTACGCTCGAACCCCTCAGCTCAATTGAAGTGAGTATTCAAAAAGAAGTAGTGGACATGTTGGATAATGTGACGTCTATGGGGGCAGTTGATGCTCTGGGGCGGAGGCATAAAATATCTACGAGTGAGACGATTGAAATAGCCCGCGTCAGTTGGAATTCTCCAACGCGTGTTTCCTGGTATCGTCGCCGCGATGCTCCAGAGCGGCCACCCGTCCGAGCTTTTCAGATGCAAGATAATGCTCGCTTGCATTCTAGGCCGGCGCGTCCTTCTAGATTCTCGCGAAGTCCTTCAGTGATTGTGAGGCGCGATACTCCTCGACCGCCCAGTACTCACTGAGCGCTATAGTAAGGTCGGCGGAGTCTGAATGTTCGCGTCAAGGCGGCAGGGCTCTGTCCTGTCGATGAAAAACGTTACCCGGCCCAGGCTTTGAGTTCCGGTCTCAGCCTTATCGGGTCGATCGAGGCGCTCTCTCGACCGTGATGAACGTCCACTGAACCCTGGCCCGGCTGCCGCTGAGGTTCGGCGTTGATCGGCGCCGTACACCCTTGTTGGTGTCAGCCGCTGGTGTCAGATGACCTGGACGCCTTGACAGTTCGGCCGTCATTGCTACCAGCGGCAGGGGAACGTGTAGGCGTTACTGCACCAAAGTGAGGTTGTCCCCAGCAAGGCACCAGCGACGCCCATGCGAGTCGGTGAAGGAAACGCGAGGCACGTAGCTCCTCGGGTGGTCATCTTCCTTCCACTCACGGGCCTGGAAGTAGCACATAGAGCCGCGGCTCAGCATGGGAACTGTGAGTGGCAGTTCTTCACCGGCCCCTAGCTCCCTCCACTCGCAGGCTCTAACCGCTGGGCCGAGATGCCCAAAGTCAGCCGTTATTTCCTGAATTTCAGCTTCGCTCTGATTGTGTACAAGTACCGCTGCGGTCTGGTCATCAGCTTCGATGATGCCTTCGAAGCGATGACCGCTGAGTCGGACTCCGCGAGCCTGACGCTCTGTGCGTTCCTTCCGCTCCAAGACCAGCACGTCTCGCTCCACAGTGAGGACCGAAGCTTGCTGCGAGATGAACTCGCGCTGTTCTCGGATCTGATCTCGCTGGCTTTTAAGCGTCCAAGCAGCTGCACCAGCCGCAAGTGCGGCAAAGATCGCTCCTACCCACGTTGGGGCGTCCCCCCAGTCGATCGCATTCATCGAAACAGGCTAGGTACACCAGCCTGCACGCGGGTGGCTTTCCTCAACCACTACTCACCCCAGCTCCCATCCCGTCCGCCGTCGACCCACACGCCTGTGGAGCGGGCGTGGTTCATGGCGTCCAGGTGGAGCGCGCCACTGTACGAACGACCTGGACGCCATGAGCCGCGTCTGCTCGGCTCTGCCTGGGTCGACGATGGACGGGATGGGAGCCCCCAACGCTCGCCACGATGTGCCCGCGGCCGGGAACGGCGCCCCCTCCCACCCGGTGCCGGCCGATCCCCCGCCGGAGGCATCGTCTGTGACCGTGGGCCGGATGCGTGAAGTGCTCGACTCATGCCTCCGGGCCTATCTACTGTGGGCGCGCGTCGGCGCAGCGCCCGTAGCGCGGGCCGAAGGCATGAGCGCGAAGGGCAGCGGAGCCGGGAAGCGCGCCCGGCGGAGCGGAGCGCAGCCGGGGCTTGATGAGGTAGAGAAACTCGTAACAGCTCAGGCGGTCATGGGTCGCGGACTGGCCGTCCGGTCGGTGAGTCCGTGTTCAGCTTCCCGGGCCTGGCGTTGGGCTAGCCATCCCGAGACGCGAGGGCCTCCATTGACGGCGCCGCCGTGGAGAACGGTTCGTACATGCTGGAACCCCTGGCCCAAGTAGTACCGCTGGAGCGGCTCGTTGGTGGTCCACGCGTCGAGGCGAACCCACTTGGCACCCGCTCTGTACGCCCGGTCGCCGGCCCAATCCAGTAGCCGCCCGCCCCAGTTCTGCCCAGCGTAATCACGTGAGACCGTCAGCTTGTTGACGAACAACGACGGCTCCGCCAATTCCCCCTCCGTCCACAATCCCTCTTCAGCTTCGGGGGTGAGGGTGATGGTGCCGGCAGTCCTCTCTCCATCGCGCAGCATGAAGACGGTGCCCTGCTCGATGGTCTTCAACAGGCGGTCTGCCGGATACGGCCGACTCCACTGGTCGCTACCGAGTCGACTGATCCAGTCCGCGGCTTCGCGACGGAAGGCAAGCAGGTAGGAAAGATCGTCGGCGGTGGCGTTGGTGATGATCACTGAGGCTCGTTCCCGTCCCGGCCGGAAAGGTCGCCGATCTCGTAGTTCATGCGGTTGAGGTCGCCGCGCATCGTGGTGATGGTGCATCGAATGGGACGCTCGGCCGAGTAGCCGGTCCGGGTCCAGAGCAGTACCGGTACGCCGGCGCCAATCTCCAGAAGCCGGGCTTCTTCTGGGGTCGGCATGCGGGTCGCGACCTCGTCCCAGTAGCCGATCTGTTCGGTTCCCAGGCTCGTGAGGTAGCGCGTAGTCCCCTCGGCGATGTCGCCTGGTTCGGCGAGCCGTGGAGCCTCCGCCAGAAGCCAGTCCGGATAGTGCGTGGCCTGCGTCGACCACGGCACGTCATCAACAAACCGGTGGCAGAACCGCAGCACGGAACGCGAACCCGTCTCGATCTTCAGCCGCTGAGCGATGTACTCGGGCGTGGTGGTCAGCTCGACGCGGAATGTCTGATGCGGGCGCCGGCCTGCGTTGGACACGTCCGTGGAGAACGCGTCACCGTTCTGTGGGAAGGTCAGGTTCTCGAAGCGCGAGGCGTTGAGCTCGAACACCTCATGCTTGCGGACCTCGTAGCCGAGTCCCTGACTGGACGCGATGAGTCCCTGGCTCACGAGCAGACTCAAGCCCGACCGGACCGTGTTCCGAGAGGCGTCGAAACGCGCAGCAAGCTCCGACTCAGAGGGCAGTCGAGCACCGGGGCCGTACGTGCCGTTGTCGATCTCGCGCCGTAGCGCGTCGGCCACCTGTTGGTACTTCGGCTGCTTGCTCATGTCCCCATCATGACGCACTCGCTCAACTTGTTGGTACATGTTCGCGCCAAGTGCTTGACGTCTCACTCTCGGTGCCGCACTCTCGTAGACATCAGCCTGTACCAACAAGTTGACCAAGCGGTCCAACTGGGCCGAGTCTGAACTCAAGGGGACAGTTATGCCTTCCTTCAAGATCGACCTCTCGACCGCTGTGGTGTTCGTGGCGACCGCGCCGGCGCCGAAGTTGGCGAACAAGGCGACGGGTGAGCGGGCCATGGACCGGGAGACGAACGCGCCGTTGTCGACGGTGGGACTGCTGGTCTCGGACGAGGGGGAGGGGAGCCTGTATCAGGTGACCATCCCGGAGACGGGCATCCCGGAGGGTCTCGCGCCGGGTATGCCGGTGGCGGTGACCGGGCTCAAGGCGCGTGACTGGGAGAACGAGTTCAACGGGCAGAAGCGGCACGGGATCTCGTTCCGTGCGATCGCTGTCACCGCGGCGGCCTGATCATGACTGACCTGGCCCTGTGGGCAGAAGCGACCGGTGCCTTAGCCGGCGCGGGTGGCATCGGCTACATGAAGGTCCGTGCCCCGCGGGCGTACTGGACCACGGTCGGACTGCCCCTGACCTGGGGCCGGTTCACCGTGCAGTACCGGACCACGATGGACGTGTGCGGCCTGACGGTGCACCCGTCGGGGCTGCGGGCGTTCATGGCCCGCAATGTCGCCCGCCGCGAGGTACGGCCTGTCGCCCCGAAGATCCGCCGGGTGCGGGCCACGGCGACCGGTCTGCGGGTCACCCTCCGCCTCCCGGCCGGCCTGGAGCCTGCCGACATCGCTGCCGCCTCGGAGCGGCTGCGGCATGCCTGGGGTGTGCACGCGGTGAACGTGATCGCGACCAAGCCGGGCTATGTCGAACTGCGGATGACCGGTTTCGACGTGCTGCGCCGGGTGCGGATGCCGCGCAAGGTTCAGCCGCACGACTTGGTGGTGCCGGTCGCCCTGCGCGATGACGGGTTCGCCTATCTGCGGGATTACCGCAAGGTTCCGCACGCGCTGACCCTGGGCGCGAACCAGTCGGGGAAGTCGATGTATCAGCGGAACCTGATCAAGGGGCTGGCTCAACTCCCGGTTGCCCTGGTCGGGATCGACTGCAAGCGCGGGGTCGAGCAGTCCCGCTACGCGGCCCGGCTGTCGGCGCTGGCGACGAATCCGGATGATGCCGCTTCCCTGGTGGATGTGCTGGTGGCGGAGATGGAGGACCGCTTCGACCTGCTGGCCAAGCACGGCGCCTCCGACTTGTGGTCGCTGCCGGAGCGGTTGCGGCCGGCGCCGATCGTGGTCCTGGTCGACGAGATCGCGGAACTCTTCCTGATCGCCTCCCGGGCCGATGAGGCTCGCCGCGAACGCCTCGTCACCGGCCTGATCCGGCTGGCCCAACTGTCCCGCGCGGTCGGCATCTACCTGGAGATCTGCGGGCAGCGCTTCGGCTCCGAGCTAGGCAAGGGCGCCACCATGCTCCGCGCCCAGCTCACCGGCCGGGTGGTGCACCGGGTCAACGACAAGCAGACCGCGGAAATGGGGCTGAACGACGTGGCCCCGGAGTCCATCCCGGCTGCGTGCACCATCCCCCCGGACCGCCCCGGACTCGCCGTGGCGGCCGACTCCTCCGGCGGCTGGTCGCGCATCCGTACCCCGGAGACCAGCGAGGCTCAAACGGTCGCCGTCTGCGGCCAGTTTGCGCACCTGATCCCGGACCTTCCGGCCCTGGACCCGTTCCGCCCGGCCGCTCCGCTCACGGGTCTGATCATCCCGCCCATGCCGGAACAGGCCCCGGCGACTCCCTGACCTCTGTGTCCTATCCGGTTGGCGTGACCGTCTCGCGCCGGGTCCCTACCCCGCCCATGCCTGAATCCGAGAGGAGAACGACGCTCATGTGCCACTCCTGCGCCGACCTCGAAGTCACGTCCGCGCTCATCTCCGATCTCAACGACTACGCCGGCCTGCCGGGCGCTGATCTGGAGTTTCTGGACGTGACCGCCTACGGGCTGGTCTCCGCGATCCGCGTCATGCAGCAGCCGGAGGCGTACCCGCCGCCCGGGCACGGCTACCCCCGTCAGGACGGCTGATCGCCATGGCCGCGAAGAAGACGCCGGCGCCTCCTGCGCCTGCTGCGTGCCCGGTCTGCAAGGGCTCCGGTGAGGTCTCCGTGACGGTCCGGGTCGGCCGCAAGCGCCGGGTCGCCGGCCAGCAGACCGGGATGTGCCTGACCTGCCTGGGCTCCGGCGAAGCACCCACCGACGACTGACCCGCCCGGGGCCGGGCGGCCGGACCAAGTTCCCCGCCCCGCCCCGGGCTCAACGCCCGAATGGAGGTGATGCGACATGACCCGCTCACTGCGCCCGGACGCCGTACTCATCCAGGCCGTGATCGCCGGGGCGCTGTCCTTCGCCCACCTGCACGACCTTGCCTCGGCCGCCGGCCAGTCCGGCTGGAAAGCCTGGGCCTACCCCATCTCGGTCGACCTGCTCTTGGTCGCTGCCTGGCGCCGACTGCGCACCGCTCGCCGGGACCGGTCCGCCTGGACCTGGTTCCTGATCGCCCTCATCGCCTCGCTCGGCGCGAACATCGCCACCGCCGGACTCCTCGACCTGACGCGCGTGCCCGCGTGGCTGTGCATCCTCGTCGCCGGCTGGCCCGCCCTCGCCTTCCTGGGCGGCACCCTCCTCGTCCACTCACCCACCACACCGACCCCGGAACCTGCTCCGGCTGCCGCGCCCGTGTCTGCCTCGCCGGTGCCAGAGGTCGAGGTGCACCGCGAGGAAGAAGCGGCGCCGGAGCGGCAGGAGTTGGCTCCCACCACACCCCTTCCCGCCCCGGCTACAGCTCCTACGGCTGTGCCGCCGGCCTTGCTGGATCACGCCCGGAAGATCGCCGACACCCACCAGGCCTCGACCGGTGCCCCGATCGCCCCGGACACCCTGCGCGCCCGACTCGGCCTGCCCGCCCCAATGGCCGACGCCATCGCCGCCCACCTGCAACTCACCTGACCAGAAAGGAAACCGCTGCCATGACTGCCTATCGCCGCTTCCGCGATGTCCGCCGCTTCGGCCCGGTCCAGGTCGCCACCTTCTACGACGGTCGCGGACGCGAACGCCACGCCTCGGCCTGCACCGCCCCGCGCTGCGACTTCTCCACCGAGTACGACAACCGCTCGGCCGCCGAGCTCGCCGCCCGCACCCACCGCTGCAACGCCTAGGAGATCCGTCGTGGACGTTCCGCTCTGGCTTGCCCTGATCGTCGTCGGCTACCTCGGCATCAAGCTCGTCCGCCCGCCTTGGTGGCTCGTGATCCTGCTCCTGCTCGGGGGCTACCTCATCGCCGGCAGCTTCCTCGGCCCCGCTGTCGACTCCCTCATCAACTAACCCATGCGGAAGGGAGGTTCATCGCTCATGTTCACGCCCAAGGTCCCGGTCAACGACCAGCCCACCGGCCAGATCATCCCGCTGACCAACACGGCGGCTATGGATGGTCACCCGCACGCCCCGACCGACTGCTACTGCCGCCACCAGGCCCCGGCCGCTGCAACGTCGCGGCCCACGGTCCAGCTCACCCCCGGATCGCTCGCGCTGCTCGTCGGTGGCGGCACCGCTGCCGTCCTCGTGGTCGGGACGGTGCTGGTCTCTCTGCTCCTCGCGGTCGCCATCACCGCCGGCGCTCTCGCCATCGTCGCGCTCGTCATCCGCTCGCTCATCCACAGCGAGACCAAGCGCCGCTAAGCGGCTCCCGGAGCGGCCTCTACCGCCAAGTTTCGTCCGCTCCGGGCGCCTTCCCACTTCCTGATCCAACGGACCCGAAAGGGAAGCCCCATCATGACCCAGCCCACCCCTGCCCGCGCACCCATCTGCCCCGACTGCGACGGCTTCCCCGCCGTCAAGGTCACCCTCGGCGGACGCGACCACCGTGGACAGCGCCGCCTGATCACCGCCCACTGCCCCACCTGCCACGGCACCGGCACCCGCCACACCGCCAAGCCGCAGACCGTGGCGCTCGCCGGTTCGGGGCGGTGATCGGGATGGCCCTTCTGAACTGGAACTCGGGCAAGCACTTCGACCACTCCGGCGACTGCGCCTGCACCCAGTGCGGCAAGCCCACCCCCCTGCGAGCCCACTCCGGCGAGCCGGTCCACAAGGTGTGCGCGGAGGACTGGAACGACCGCAACCCCAGCGCCCCGCGCCACGAGCACGAGGGCCGAGACCTGGGGACCAGCCGCTACCACTCCGACCCGCCCCGCAAGCGCCGTAAGGACGGTGGCCGATGAACACCATCGCCGGACGTGTCCTCGACCTCTACTCGTGCGCCGGCGCTGCCGGTTGGGGCTATCACCTCGCCGGCCTTGCTGTGGACGGCTGCGACATCGCCGACCGCCCCCGCTACCCCTTCGACTACCACCGCGGCGATGCCCTGGAGTACCTCGCCCACCTGATCGCCACCGGCGAGATCAACCGCTACACGCTCGTGCACGCCTCCCCGCCCTGCCAGGCCAAAAACACCCTCACGGTCGGCACCAACGCCTCCCAGGGCTGGGGCGGCACCCATGAGGACCTCGTGGCTCCCACCAGGGAACTCCTCGACGCAAGCGGTTTGCCGTACGTGATCGAGCAGCCCAACGGCCGGGCCGAGATCCGCAAGGACGTGTCCCTGTGCGGGGAGATGTTCGGCCTCGGCGTGCTGCGCCACCGCAACTTCGAACTCGGCCGCTGGGCCACCGCCTCGCCCGCGCACCCCAAGCACCGCGGCTACGTGCGCGGTCACCGGCACGGCGTCCGCCGCGAGGGACCCTACGTCGCCGCGTACGGCAACGGCGGCGGCAAGGCCACGGTCCCCGAAATGCAGATCGCTATGGGCATCGGATGGACCGACGTCCGCAAGGAGCTCACCGAGGCCATCCCGCCCGCCTACACGCGCTGGCTCGGCAACGCCTTCCTGACCGCACGGCAGGAGGTGTTCGTGTGAGCGACACCGCCACCGCGGCGGGCTTGGACCCGGCCACCCTCGCCGACATCCTGAGGGTGGCCGGGTCTCCCGGCTTCGACCGCATCCAAGACCAGATCAAGCGCACCGGCGGCTGCTCCGACCCCATCCACCTCCAGGGCTCGACCGTCACCCGCGACCGGACCACCGGCCAAGCCCTGCACTCCTACTCCACCGAGAGCGAGCCGGGCGGCCGGCTCCGGGTCGCCTGCGGCAACCGCCGGGCCTCGCGCTGCCCGTCCTGCGCCTGGACGTATGCGGGCGACACCTACCACCTGATCCGCGCCGGCCTCGTCGGCGACCCGGACAAGGGCACACCGCGGACCCTGCGGGATCACCCCCGGGTGTTCGCCACCCTGACGGCTCCGAGCTTCGGTCCGGTCCATAACCGGCCTGGCACGCGTGCCTGCCGCTGCGGCACCCGACACTCCGAGAACGCAACCGAGTTGGGCACGCCGCTCGATCCCGAGTCGTACGACTATGCGGGCGCGGTGCTGTGGAACAACCACGCCTCCGACCTGTGGCGCTACTTCACCATCTACCTGCGCCGCGAGATCGCCGCCCGCGCCGGCCTCACCCAGAAAGCAGCCCACGCACAATCCCGGCTCTCCTTCGGCAAGGTCGCCGAGTACCAAAAGCGCGGCGCCGTCCACTTCCACGCCGTGATCCGCTTCGACGGCCCCGAAGGACCGGACAGCCGGCCCCCGCACTGGGCCAGCGTCGCCCTGCTCACCGACGCCATCCAGGCGGCCGCCGCTCGAGTACGCGTCGACGTCCCGGCCGCGGGTGACCAACCGGCCCGCACCCTCGGCTGGGGCACTCAGCTCGACGTTCGCCCGATCAAAGCGTTCGGTGACGGCGCGGAGATCACCGAACAGGCCGTGGCCTCCTACGTCGCCAAGTACGCCACCAAAGCAGCCGAGACCACCGGCACCGTCGATCGCCGCGTCGGCAACAAGGAAGCCCTCGTCCTGCTCAAGGTGCCCGACCATCCGCGCCGGCTCATCGAAGCGTGCCTCGACCTACACCACGTCTACCCGGATCGCAAGCTCCGGGACTGGGCCCACATGCTCGGCTTTCGCGGCCACTTCTCCACCAAGTCCCGCCGCTACTCCACCACCCTCGGCGCCCTCCGACAGGTGAGAGCCGACTACCGCGCCGCCCAACACCGCGCCGCCCTCGGCCTCCCCAACCCCGACGACAGCCCGGATGCGACCACGCTCACCCTCGCCCACTGGACCTACGCCGGCCACGGACACACCCCCGGCGAATCCTGGCTCGCCGCCAACATCCGACGCGACATCGAGCACAACCGAGAGACCGCCCGCGAAGAACGCGCCAATGCGACACAGGAAGAGGGGAGTAGTCGGTGAACGACCGCTATCTCAGCGTTGATCAGGTAGCCGAGATCCTCGGCACATCAGTCCGTTTCCCTCGACGCCTCATCGAGGAACGGCGCATCACCTACGTCAAGGTCGGCCGGCACGTCCGCATCCCTGAGAGCGCCGTACGGGAGTTCATCGACTCCCACACGGTCGAGCCGATCAAAGTTCGCCGTGGGGCCTATGGCAGGGCTGCCTGATGGCCAACAGCCAAGGCCGGCGTCGCCGGTTCGGATCCGCTCGGCAGCTCAAGTCTGGCCGCTGGCAGGTCCGTTATCGGGACCCAGGTACGGGCCAGCTCCGGAGTGCTGAGGAGACCTACGCGACCAAGAGAGACGCGGAGGTTGCGCTGACCCACATCGAGGCGGACATCACCCGCGGCCAGTGGTCCGACCCTGATGCGGGCAAGGTTCACTTCGGCCCGTACGCCACTGCGTGGCTTAAAGATCGCAAGCTGGCTGCTCGGTCTCGTGAACGCCACGAGTCGGTGATCCGGCTGCACCTGCTGCCCACCTTCGGCGCACGGTCGTTGGCCTCGATCACGACGGCTCAGATCCGGGCCTGGCGCACGGCGTGCCTCGACCGGACCGGGGAGCCAACCGTGGTCAAGGCGTACCAGATCATGCGGGCCATTCTGAACACGGCAGTTGATGACGAGCTGATCCGTCGCAATCCGTGCCGGATCAAGGGCGCCGACCAGTACGACGTGCCGGAGCGTCCAGTCCTCACGGTGCCCGAGGTGTACGCCGTTGCTGATGCGATCGCGCCGCGCTACCGGCTGCTCGTCCTCTTCGCCGCCTTCACGACCCTGCGCTTCGGGGAACTGGCCTCGCTTCGCCGGCGAGACGTGGACACCGAGAACGCCGCACTCACGGTCCGGCGGGCACAAGCAGAAATGCAGACGGGAGCACTCTTCGACAAGGCGCCCAAATCTGACGCTGGCGTCCGTCCCGTGGCCTTCCCGATCGAGCTTCTGCCGGATGTAAGGCTTCATCTCGACGCCTACGCCGGACCCGGCCGCGACGGACACGTCTTCCTCGGCCCCCAGGGCGGGCAGCTTCGACGGAGCAACTTCCGGGGCGACTGGATCGACGCGAGGAAGAAGGCGGGCCTTACGGTGGATGCCCACTTTCACGATCTTCGGCACACGGGCAACACTCTCGCCGCGTCCGGCGCAAGCCTCCGGGAGCTGATGACCAGGATGGGCCACAGCACCCCGCGGGCCGCGTTGATCTATCAGCACATGGTCAACGGTCGTGACCGGGAGATCGCGGATCGTCTCGGCTCCATGATCCGCAAGGCTCGGGAGGACACCGACTCCTAGGCGTTGTGGCACGAGTGTGGCACGGTCGCGGCCATGGCAAAGGGCCAGTTCAAGAGGATCAAGCCTCTGAACTGGCCCTTAATCGTGTGCCCCCGGCAGGATTCGAACCTGCGACACCCGCTTTAGGAGAGCGGTGCTCTATCCCCTGAGCTACGAAGGCGGGGCTCTGTGGGAAAACGTATGGGAAATTGCGGACATGTCCGCGATGTCCCGTGATCTTCCGTGGGAGCCGTGCGGTGCGCCGCCGGCAGAGGCTGCGCACCGGCGCCAGTGTAGCGGGTGAGGTTCGTCGGCGGCTGAGGGTGCCGGAGGCTGGGGGCTGGGTCAGGGGCTGCCGGCTGTGGCGAGGGCGATCGAGTTGGCCATCCAGGCGTAGCCCAGGTGACCGAGCAGCGCCCCTTCGGCTCCGTACATGGGGATCCGCTTGTCCCAGTGGGAGTAGTCGAGGGTGGAGTTCGAGGGCTCGCTGTCCTGGCGCATGCCGAGGAGTCGGTCGCCGTAGTGGGTGTCGGGTGGGATCTGGCGGATGTGCTCGGTGCGGTTGAATTTCGGGCGTTTGGTTCTGGGGTCGATCGCGCTGTCTTCCTCTGTTTCGTAGACGGGTATCAGTTCGGCGTGGGGCCCGTTACTGCAACGGATTTCGACGGAGTGGTAGAAGCGCCAGCCTGATTTTCCTTCGCGGGCCAGGAGCTCTCGGACGGGGAGCGGGTTGTACAAGGATTTCCCCTCCACCGTGAGCTTGTGTTCGGAGGCTCGGCCGGCTGCCGCGTATACGTCGTGGGTGCATTTTGTTTTCTCGTAGCGGTACTTGGTCAGGGGATGGGGCTTGATTCCGCGGTGCTGTCGGGTGAAGACGATGAGGCCTCTGCGGATCAGTGGGGCGCGGTGTTTACCGCGCCACGCAGTGTCGTAGCTGGCGGCGATTACTCCGGGGGTGCGATCCAGGATCTCGTGGGTGAGGCGAACGGCGGTGGCTGCTTCTTCTTCCCGTTCCGGATCTTGTTCGGGTGAGCGGTGGCGTGCGTTGTCGGCATTGAGGATGAAGCGGCTGTGACATTTCGCTTCCTGGCGTACGGAGGAGGAGGCGATCTTCTTTCCGTAGACGAGGTTGTCGTCGCCTTCCATTTGAGTTCCGGCGTCGTGGTCGACGCGATTCACTACGATTCGGTGAATCTCGGAAGGTGCAGGAATTCCTTGACTCCGAGTGCCCGTGGCTTAAGGATGTGAACAACACCGGACATCCCGGATGCACCGACAACTGCAGTCACAATGTCGTCAGCGTCGACCGGAGGCTGGACGGCGTCGAGGTCAGTGCGTCACCCAAGAAGGAAGGTGACCATATTCCACCGGAGCGGCTCGGGCTGCCCAACAGGGCCAAGGGCCATTACGACCCAGTCGATAGTTATGATGACCTCGTCCGCGACCTCGAGTCCCGCGGCGAGGGCGCGGTGTACATCAGCCGCCCGGACGGAACGGCCCACGTGTTCAACGCCGTGAACACCCCGCACGGCGTTGTCTTCCTGGACGGCCAGAGCGGGACCCTCGGCAGGCTGGAGCAGGACGCCTCCAGCATCATGCACATTCCCTATCGCGACGGTTTGCAAGTTCCCTACCCTAATGCGAGTCCAAAATGGTGACCAAGGACGAGGCTGTGACGGCCGCAGAGAATTTCCTGAAGAACGTTGCTTATCCGGACCGGGTCGATTCCGTGGTGATGTTGCCGGACACGGCGAACAACTTCCCGTATGCCTGGACCGTGCGATTTGATTTTCAGGAGCACATCGATACCGGCGAATTCGCCCTGGCTCCCTTCAGTTCGCTGATCGTCGTACCTCACGACGGCTCACCGGCGCACTTCGCACCGACGTACCCGCCGCCGGCGGAGTACCTGGCTTTGCAGGCCGCCGGTAACTGGCCCCCAAAGTAAGGCTCATCCGTATATGTCCACTCCTGGCCAGGCCGCGGCTGCCTGGCTCCGTCAGCTCTATCGCGGCCTGGTGGAGCTCGCCGCACCGCACCCTGTGCACGAGAGCCCCACCGCCTGGCTGTTCCCCTGCCGTATCGTGCCTCAGCCCGGCTTCCCGCAGACGCCCATGCTCGCGGCCTCCGTCGTCGTGCCCAAGGACGCAGCGCCCCGTTCCACCCGTCACCGAGCGAGCCCTTCGCGGACCTGGCGTCCGCGGCATCGCGCGAGGAGGCGCTTGCCCGTGTCCAGAAGCAGCCGCGCAGGATCAACGCCCGCGGCTGTCTCGTCACCCTGCACACGATGATCGACCGTTCTCCTTCGACGCCCCGTCCCTGGCAGCCATCGGACGAGGCACCCGGGTGGTGGGCTCGGCTGCACCAGCGCTACTTCCCCGACTTCGAGCCGGTTTCGGTGAGCAACTGGGACGACGTGGTCAAGGCCGTGACCGAGACGGGACCCGACACACGCAGCGCGGTGTGGGTACGCCGCGAGGCCGGTGGGCACGAGGTCACGGGCAATCTGCTCTACGCGCACAACAACAAGGGGTACGTCGTCTTCCTCGACCCCCTCACCTCTTCCCTGGCCCAGCTCGACACGACCAACGTGCGCGAGCTGGTCCTCGTACGCGCGCTGCCGCAGTCCGTGCGTGCGCCCTGGGAAGGAGCCGCACACGACTTCGAGGCGGCGCGGGGCAAGGCGCAGCGGTGGCTGGACAGCGCGTACGGCGGGGAGGTGGAACTGGTCGAGCCCGGGCCCGGCGACGAGACGACCCGCGGCTGGGTGTTCTCCTGCGACTCCCGACGCCATCTGCGTGAGGGCCGCTGGCTGGACACCCTGCTCGACGCGACGGTCGTCGTCCTGAAGGACGAGTCCGCCCCCTTCCACGTGCCGAACTCCGCGCCGTGGGCGTGGCTTGCGCACTGGGACCAGGGGCGCACGCCGGGCACCGGCACGTTTCCCGCACCGCCGCAGCCCGGCCGGGCGTACTGGTTCGAGCCGACGCTCGCCGAGCTCGGACCGGTCTTGTCGGCGTCAGACCGGCGGGCGGCCGAGGTGGCGTTTTAGGCCAGGAGAAGCCCGAGCATGACGAGGCTTCGTGCTTCGGCGCCGAAGGCGATCATGCGGCGTTCCGCAGGGAGCGGTCGAACTGTGAGAAGCAGGCTTCGGAGTCCTCGCGATCGCCATACAGGTTCTGGTGGACGGCTGTGTCGTCGGAGATCTGCAGGGGGTGCTCGACGCGGTGGAAGCCGGTCTCGGTGTCACTGCGGTCTGTCTCGCGTTCTCCGGTAGTGGTGGTGATACCGACGGCTTCCCGGTGTTCGTGGGGGCGTTCGCGGGGACACGGGACGGTGAGCAGGTGGTACCAGCGGTGGGTGTGGGTGCTGGGTGCGGATGCAGAGGGGCTTGGCGTCCTTGTGCTGTTTGTTGATCAGTAGGCGGCCGCGGCGGGCGATGACGTCGCGGGGCAGGGCGCCGTCGTAGAGGACGCCTATTGCAGCTTTCGGCGGCGTCGGTGATGGCGCGGGCGAGGTTGAGATCGACGGCGGGTGGAGAAGACCACGAACTCGGAGCCGAGGACCATAGCCCCCTTCTCCTTGCTCTTGTTGTTGTCGGAGCGGTGGCCAGGTAGGGAACTTGGCGACGGTGTCGTCGCCGGCGCTGAGCTCGTGGCGCTGGGGGCTGCTCCACTAGCGTCGCGCGTCGACTGGCAGCAGGCCTTGGCGCCAGACCTGGGCGAGGTCGGCGAAGGCTTCGCCACATCCACCCCGAGGATCGTGCGCTCGACTCGTCGGCGCCCCGCTCGTTGCCGATCCCCGGATCCGTCACGTTCCACTCCGCCACCACGTCCGCCTGCTCTCAAGCGAACGCGGCGCGCACGCGTCAGAGCTCGTCGGGGCCGTTGAGCGCGAACCGGGCTGTCGCGACATGGAAGTGCGCCAACGCCCTGGCAGGCGGCTCCGCTCCGCCAATCCTGGCAGCGGCCGCCGAGGGGCAGATCACGGGTTGCGTGTGCCTCGCCACGTCCACCCCGACGTCAGGACTACCTTCTGCAGCGGGTCCCGCATGTAATTCGAGTCGAAGTCGAAGTCGTGGACGCGCTCGCGGCTGCCGTCCTCCCTCTTCTTCGAACTGCTCGATCGCGAGAACACCCGAGTCCGAGCCCCTCTGCCTGTTTTGCGCTCCACGATGCGACCAGGCGGTTGTCCCGCCCGGGTGATTTCCCGGACCTCGGCACAGACCCGGACTTCGTGGCTCGCTCCGTCCAGACGCATACGGAACTTGAACGTCCGCTCGGTCTGTCGGCGGCCCCTGCCCTTGCCCCACGCAGGTTCCAGCATGTGCCACTCGGCCACCACGTCGGCGTCTTCCTCCGCGAACGCTGCGCGCACTTGCCACGGCTTGTCCGGATGGTTGATCGCGAACAGGGCCTCTTCCACGTGCGAACGCGGCAGCGGCTCCGCGCCCTCCTCCGGGTACCGGGTTCCTGTCCGCCAGTCGCGATAGCGGCCCACTACTCGTCCTCTTCCTGTGCGCTCGGGCGCACGGTGCGTACGAAGGCCTGGAAGTCTTCGAGGACTTCGGGATGCTGTTCCGTCGTGGAGGTCATCGCCAGTTTGATCACTGCATACTTCTGCGGATCGTCGGCGTCCACAAGGGGCAAGTACACCTGGGTCTGAGCCAGATCCCGCCTCGCCTGTTCGACCGCGGCCGCCAAGACCACACGCTGGACCAAGGCGGGCGCGTCCTCGGGGCCGACCTCGCGCCGGTCCACCAAGTGCACGGATTCCGCTGCCAGCGCGAGGAGTTCCAGAGAGGTATCGGCAAGGTCGGTCAGTGGTGTGCCCTTGGGTGGGACTTCCCCGTCGAGCGTGATGTTGGCGGTGAACCCGTCATCAGGGTGAGGGTGCAGCGCGGCGAAGGACACGCCGAAGCTGTCGCATGTCTCGGGTGAGGCCGGGGACCAGCCGTCCGGCAGTCGGAAATCTACCGCCGTTGGAAGCTGCGTGGGCAACTCGGATGCTCCTTTCATCGAAGGGGATTAGTCAAACCAACCGGTGACAGTGTCCTTGACGGACTTCGCGCCATGGCCGACTGCGTCAGCCGCGCCGCCGAGTCCGACGGCGTCAGCCACGTCCCCAGCGGTCTTGGTGAACTTGCCCGGGTCGAATGTGATCTCCACACCGGCTCCTGCCCCTACGACTTCTGAAGCAAAGCCCCCGATGCTTGCTCTCCACGCACCGTCTTCTCCCTTCTTGACGCCGAAGTTGTACTCGACGCCTTCGCCGGTGCCGACCTCCTGGGTTGCGCCGATACCGATGCCGCCCACTTCGATGCCCGTGCTGTGTGATGCCTTCGCCCCATAGAAGGCTTTGGCGTTGAGGCCGATGTTGTCCGTGGTCACCTTGGCGGTGACTCCGGCCTCACCACCGGCGAAGACGTCACCACGTTCGTAGACACCTCCGTAGTCCCCGTACTCAGCCCGGAATTCGGCCAGTCCACGCGCGCCCGCAGAGACCTCAGCTTTGGCCGAAATCCCCTTTTCGCTGAACCCGTAGTTCGCGCTGCCCCGACCGCCCGTGGAGAAGTCCAAGATCCCGGCGAGTTTGAAGTCGCCATTGGTCAGCGCGCCCTTCCCCGACAGATGGAAGATGTCGAAGCCCGACTTGATCGCGCCCTCTTTGCCGTACTTGGGATCCGAAGACGCGCTGAACGAGGGCTTCCATTCGTCCAGGCTCCACTTCCAATCACCTTTCCAGCCCGACTTCTTGTCGCCCTTGGCGGCGGGCTTGTAGTCCTTGAGGTGGTTCTTCGCGTCGCCGTTGAAGCCGGCGGGTGTGCCGTCGGTCGGGTCTGAGTCGACAACCACTCCGTTGAGAGCCGCCTCGACGGAGTGATCGACTTTCTCTGCGTCCTTGACGATCTGATCGAGGTACTCCTGCCAGGCCGTGACTGCGTGACCCACGGAGTCCTCGTACGAGGGATCGTGATGGAGGGCATTGCGCTCGCCCTCGGTCAGGTCTGCGGTGTCGAAGGAGACCGCGCCTTCGACGGAGACGGCCATGCCCGCCTTGATGGCCTCCGCGCGGGCGGACTTGAGCTGCTTACGGACCTCGGCGAACTGGTGATGCGCGTCGCGCAACAGGGAGGCGACGGCTTTGGCTTCGGTCTGGGCCTTCTGGAATTCCTTCAGGGTGATGTCGAAGCGACGGTTGGCGGCATCGGCGCTCAGCCCCGACCAGGTCGGGCCCATAGATACGTTGCGCACATTACGGTCGTAGGCGCGTTCCTGTGTGTGGAACTCCTTTGCCATCCCGTCCCAGCGGTCAGCGGCCGCGGAGAGGGCGGACAGGTCGACCGTCATGATGTCGTGGTAGCTCGGCATGGTTCCCCCCGGTGGTCCTGCGATAGCGGCTGCTGGTCGAAGTGGCGTGCGCGGCAGGGTCGTGGCCCGGCTGTGTCAGAACTCGTCGAACGCCGACAGGGAGCGCGTACGCGCCCCGACCGCACCGTCGGTGCCTTGCAGGGTGCTGTTGGCGCTGCGCAGCGCCGCCTTCTCCGATGACAGCCGGTTCAACAAGCTGTACACCTGCTCGCCCCACGTCTTGTGCGCCTTCTGCAACGCCCCCGAGGTGAGCCACCCGTCGCGGAACTCCTTGACGGCAGTACCGGTCTCGGTGTCCGCCCAGTCGCCCGCCTTACGGGTCCCCGGCTCGATGTGCTCCTCGATGGCCCGCGCGGCCGCCTTCTTCTGCGCCGGGCTCGACGCCAGGTCCGGCTGTCCTACGCCAGCAGGGCCTGCCCCGTCGACGGGTATGTGGTTCAGCCGCATACCCGCCGAACCGTCCGTCGCGTACTGCTCCTCTTTCGTTTCGCTCATGAATCTCGCCCCCGCTCGATCCCGATCATGTCACTGTCTGTTTGCTCGGTCGGTGTCCTGGTAAGGCCATGGCTGGCCCTGCCTCGTGCCTGGCTGCTGGCCGGGGTGAGGCGGTTGCGCCCAACCATGCTGCAGCGTCGGCGGCACAAGCCCGGCCAGCGCCGCGCGGCGCCGGCGACTACGGACGGCGAGCGCCCCACCGCCTGCTCCGGCCAACAAGAGCCCGCCCACCCCCGCCAAGATCCACGGCAAGGCGCTTGAGGACTCATCGGAAGCTGCGGTGGGGGACCCCGAGGCGCCTGTCGACGGCTTGGCGCCGGCACCATCCGGCGCAGCCGAGCCTCCCGCCTTGTAGTCCGGCAGCGGGTACTCATCGGCCGGGCCCGGATCGCCGGGGTTGGTGAGGGCGATCCGGGGGCGTACGGCGCCGTAGCCGATGTCATCCGTGCGCTTCTTGCCGCTGACCGGGCCGCTCGCGGTGTTCAGCAGGACCCGCAGCACCTGGTTGTTCGTCCAGTCCGGATGCTTCGACCAGATCAGCGCCGCCGACGCCGACGCGAGTGCGGTGGCGTCACTGGTGCCGTGTGACTTGCACAGACCGGTCTTCCCCGTGCATGCGGCGATGATCTCTGCGCCTGGTGCGACCAGGTCCACCTGTGGCCCGGACTGGGACTCCTGTGTTTTCTTCAGGTCCTGGCCGATGGCTCCGACGCCCACGACTCCGGGCGTCGCGGCCGGATACTGCAGCTCGTTGGCCCCAGCGCCGGTGTTGCCCACGCCCGCGAAGATCAGTTTGCCCTTGGACAGGGCGTAGGCGACGGCTTTGTTCAACTCGGGCGAATTCTCCCTGCTGGCCTGGGAGATGTTGATGACCTGAGCATCGGAGTCGGCCGCGTAGCGGATGGCCTTGGACATGTAGGTGGGGTAGCTGTCAGGGTTGCCGCCGCTGCGAGTGTGCTCGCTGAGGTCCGGAATGCGGATCGGGAGAACTTTCGTACCCGGAGCAAGTCCGTACGAGCCAGTCGCCTGCCCCTTCGCTCCGGTGCCTGCGATGAGGACGCCCATGCTCGTGCCGTGACCGTCGTCGTCCACGTGCTCGTTGCCGGGGTGCCGGGAGTAGTTCTT
The DNA here is from genome assembly GCF_050410835.1 of Streptomyces sp. cg35. Classification (NCBI taxonomy): domain Bacteria; kingdom Bacillati; phylum Actinomycetota; class Actinomycetes; order Kitasatosporales; family Streptomycetaceae; genus Streptomyces; species Streptomyces sp. cg35. Next base: position 3,901,095 of record NZ_CP191268.1, on the reverse strand, counting down.
GCCGGACAGGACCTGACCGCGCAGGTCGGCGAGGTTCGGGTCGATTCCGGTGTCGATCACGGCGACCGTGACGCCCTTGCCGGTGCTGGTCTTCCACATCTGCTCGGCGTGCATGGCGTCCAGGTACCACTGCCGATCCCGGACGGACTGGGCGCTCGCAGGCGTCACGGCAACCCCTGCGAGCACGACGCCGGCCACGACCGATGCCAGCCGAAGCCTGCGGGCCTGCTTGCTACGGGAACTCATGGTCATCCTTTGTTTTCGCGCCGAGCAGTGGGGGGCAGACCTGGCAGGCGCAGCTCAGGCATCTCACGCTCCGCCTGCTCCACCTCAACGTCCTCTGCGTCGTCCTCGTGCTCCGGCCTCTCGTCACGCGGACGCTCCTCAGACGCACGCCGACGCTCATCCTTACGTGCCGCCAGCGAGGAGCCGCGGGCGGGTTCGCCTCCGTACTGCGCCTGCGTGCCACTACGGCTCGCCGCCGTTCCGCGGGCTTGACCTGCTGCCCGAGTCGTGGCCGTGGAGGCTCGGTGCACCTTCGAGATTTGCTGCGGCTGGCCGCCGACGACCCCGTCGGAGCGGGCAGGTGCCCGTCCACCGGAGCCACTCGTCCCGCGACTTTGGCCTGCCCCTGTGGTGCCGCGGGCCGGTGTCGCTCCGGTACGTCCCGATCCCTCCGGCACACTGCCCCGGGCTCCGACGTCCTGCTGGTAGGGCGATCCGCCGACGACCGTGCCCCGGGAGATCGCGCTTGCGCCGCGCCCTGTCTGCGGCGAGACCGGACGACCTCCCGCAATCCCGTTCGTAGCCCGCCCCGGGCTCCCGCCACCTGGCCCGCGTACCGGCGAGGCCGTGCCGCCCTGTACGCCCGGCATCCCTGGCCGCTCGACCGCGGGAACCCCGCGCCCTGACGTCACTCCACGAGCCGTGCCAGGTGCGCCCGGTGTTCCGGTGCCCTCCGGAACACCGAGCGGCCCGCGTACGGCAGGTGACGACGGAACGCGGCCACCGCCCGGACCACGTGGCGAAGCAACGGAACGACCCGTACCTCCGAACATGGGCGGAGCGCCGGATGGTGGCGTAGCGAGTCCAGAAGATCCCCCGGGCAACGGGGACGACGGTGGTGCCGGTGAGGAAGGAGTTGTCGTGGGAGTTGCAGGGGCGGGGAGCGTACCGGCCCGGTCGAGGGAGGTACCCGTCCCACCCGAAGGCAGATCCGGAGTCGGCCTCGGAAGGTGGGATGCGGAGGTGGTAGAGCGGTGCCCGTCGGCCAGCGAGGCGCCATGAGCCGCTTCCTTGAGCGCGGCAGCTCCCGCCGCGACCACGCCAACTCCCCCTACTGAAGCCGCTGTCCCGGTGCTCGATGGATCACCCGACGAGGACGAGACGTCCTCGGTGCCATGGACGTCGGCGGAGGGGGGAACGAACTGATCTGGAAGCGCCGGGAACTCCGGTGCCTTCAGAGCCTCGATCTGATCCGTTGACGCCGAGTACGACTGCGCCAGCTTCGTCATCAACTGGGACGCCTCGGCACGGTCGTTGTCGTACTGCGACTTCGCCGACTTCACGGAGGATGCCGACGGCCCGCCATCATGGTTACCGACGTCCGTCGCCGCGGCATCGTGCGCGTCAAGGATCGAGCGGGCCGAGGCGCTGGAGTTCTTCAGCGTCTCCAGCTGTGGCTTGACCTCATGCAGCGTGTCCGCCGCGTGGCCGAGCCACTTCCCGGCGCTCTCGCTGTAGTCACCCAGGCTCAACGTCGCTCGCGCGGCGTGGTCAACCCACTTGTGGAACGCGTCGGCACCTTCGCCGTCCCACTCGACCGACGTGCTGTGGGTCTTCAGATCGCCACCGATCTCCTTGATCGTCTTCGCCGCTGACGTCAGCAGCGCACCCAGATCTGACGCCGTCGCGCCGTCCGCCGGCTCGACCATCGCCCACAACTCTTCCGGGCTGTGCACCGCGAAACGGTAGGACTTGGCCATGCCCCACATCTGGGAACCCAGGTCACTCATACCCCGTGTCCTTCCTCAACCAGGCCAACCCCCACACCGACCGCGGCCGCGGTGCCACTGTTCAAGCGGGACGACATCACAGGCCACCCGCTTCGCTGTCCGTCGGCTTCGGCGCAGGCTCGCCGCCTGCAGTGGCGCCCGGACCCTCGTGATGGGAGCCGTGAGCCGACTTGGCGCCTGGGTTCACCAGCGCGTCTGCCTGGGACCGGATGCGATGGAGGCGGGCACGCACATCGTCGTCGAGGTTGTCGTAACCCGTCTTGGACGCGTCGACCGTCACGACCAGGCCCTCGATCTGCAGGGCCAGCATCTTGGACAGGTTCTCCAACTGGCTGTGCACCTTCGTGTAGGCGGAGTGCAACGCATCTGCCTCGTCGAACGCACCCAATCTGCCGCCCGGCATCGCGCCATTCGCGATCGACTTCGGCGCCGCCTTCGACTTCTCCAAGTCGCGCAGCAGCGCGTCGACCCGACGCTTGAATGTCGTGAGCGTCTCGCCCTCGACCAGCATGGCCTTCGCGGCTGCGGCGGCTCCAACTGCCACGGCTGCGACTCCGAAGCCGCCTGCCGCCAGGCCTGCTCCGGCCGCTGCCTCCTGCGACGTATCCCCCGTGCCATCGGACATGTTCTGTCCCTCCCCGTACGGTCGGCATCCGAGGCGACACCGACCGCTCCATGCGTAACACCCGTAACGAAGCAACGTTATCCGGAGGTTGCTTGCCGAACGTTGCTTCGCTGACAGCTACGGCAACAGATGGCTTGAATCGAATTCCGAAGCGCAGAGGAGCCCAGCAGCTCCTCTGCCTACACATACCGAGGTGACCCTGGAACTGAAGACGGCCTTGGAGTGCTTGGCCGAGAGGGTTGGGTCGTCGTCGTTCAGCGGCGCGTGACGTAGACCCGGTAGTTGCCGGAGGCGTCCGCGCCGGCCACCGAGATCCGTACGCCCGTCTTGCGGTCCTTGAACACCTCGCCCGGCCGGTAGGGCGCGTCGGAGAGTTCCGCGTGGACGTTCGGGCGGCGGGTGCAGCCGCCGCTGTCGGGGGTGGAGTCCTCGACCGTGACGGGGCCGTGGCCGGTGTCCACGTCCGCGTCGACCTTGTAGATGAGGACGCCGGGGCGGCAGACCGCCTCGTCGTTGCCCTCCTGGGTGCGGACCTCGATCGCGTAGCCGGTCTTCTCGGTCAGCGGGACGAACGCCATCTTCGTGCCGCCGCCGTCCCGGGACAGCGGCGACAGCAGGTGCTCCGTCGTGCCGGGCTGCGCGGCGCAGCCGATCTGGGTGTCGTCGAGCCAGCCCAGTTTCCACTTGTGCCAGCCGAGCAGGTCGTTCCCGACGCCCCAGTCCTCGCTCATGATGTCCCAGTGCCCGACGGCCCCGCCGCCGTCCTGGGTGTAGAGGTCGGGCAGGCCGAAGACATGGCCGTTCTCGTGCGGCAGCACGCGGTAGCCGGTGTCGGCGTAGGAGCCGGAGCCGTCGTCCTGGCGCGAGTACACGAAGGACGCGTTGGAGAGGGGGACGCCGTCCGCCACCGGCGCCTCGTGGTTGCCCGCGAAGGTCACGGAGAGGACCGTGTCCAGCGCCGAGGGGCCGGCGTTCGGGGTGACCAGGATGTTCACCAGGTCGTACTGGCGGAAGTCCACGTCCGGGTCGGCGGCCGCCACGATGTCGTCGACCAGCTCGCGGTAGCCGGGTTCGAAGGGGGCGCCGCGCTCTATCCCGTACGCGGTGAACGGCTTCGGCATCCGCAGCCAGTGCTTGACCGGGGCCTCGGGGACGTAGTCGAGACGGCCGTACGAGCCGGTGCGGAACCAGTCCTGGGTCTTCGGGAAGAACTCCCCGAGGCGGTCCATCGCGGTGCCCTCGCCGTGCGCGTCCGGGAAGTCGATCATCAGGTTCAGGGCGTGGACCGTGCCGGTGGAGCGGGCGTAGCCGGGGGAGGTGGGCATGCCCTCCGACATCTGTACGCCCATGGCGCCGCGGATCATGCAGGGGCCGAGCGAGGTCGCCCTGGCCAGTGCCGTCGGGCCCGCCGCGGTCGGTGAGCTGTCCAGCAGCCGGCCGGTGCTCGCGGTCATGGTCAGCGCGAGGGCCACCGCGGTGGCCCCGGCGAGCATCGCACCGCGTCGGCCCCTGCGTATCCGCTGCTGCCGCATTCGACCCGCCTCACGCTCGGCTCCGTTTCGATCACCCTGTGTCGAGGTGTGGCGGGCCGCGCGCTGGGTGCGCCGATCGTGGGTTTCTGCGGGCGAGGTGGTGTGAGTCAGGTCACATGGAGTGCGGGAAATAAGCGGGGACGCTCTCCCCGTTTAGCTGTGTGTCCGCAGGAAGCGGGGACTGGCTCCCCGGTTCCGCTCGAGCCAGCCGAAGGAGACCACCGTGGCCACCGCCGCCCCCGCCGAGTCGCAGCGCCGCGTCCCGCGTCCGCGGGCCGACGCCGTGCGCAATCGGGAGCGGATCGTCGCCGCCGCACGGGAGCTGCTCGTGGAGTACGGGACCGAGCTCCCGCTCGACGAGGCCGCCCGCCGGGCCGGCGTCGGCAACGCCACGCTGTACCGGAACTTCAAGGACCGCGGTGAGCTGATGCATCACGTGGTCCTCTCGGTCACCGACCGCGTGACCGAGCACGCCGAGAAGGCACTCGCCGCCGAGGAAGCCGGCGAGAGCGGCGCGTTCGACGCGCTGCGGACCTTCGTGCACGCCGCCGCCGACGAACGCATCGGCGCGCTGTGCCCGCTGCTGCAGGCCACCTTCGACCAGGAGCACCCGGACGTGCTCGCCTCCCTCGACCGGCTGACCGTCGCCATCGAGGACCTCATCGGGCGCGCCCGCGCGGCCGGACAGCTGCGCACCGACGTCGGCGTCGGAGACCTGATGGTCGCGCTGTCCCAGCTCACCCGGCCGTTGCCCGGCAAGGCCTGCCTGGACTTCGACCGGTTCGTCCACCGTCATCTCCAGCTGTTCCTCGACGGCCTGATGGCACCCGCCCGCTCGGAACTCCCGGGCGCGGCCGCGACCTTGGAGGACCTCCGCAAGGACTGACCCTCCGGGGCCGATCCCTCGTCCGCGCCCCGCACACGCAGGGGCAGCCCAGCCCCGCATTCCCGTACTGAACCAATTTCTCAGCTTTATTCACGACTTGGAGTCCCGCTGTGGGTACCCCCTTGCCGGAAACGGCACCCGATTCCCGACGCTGGAAGGCGCTCGTCTTCATCGCGCTCGCCCAGCTGATGGTGGTCCTCGACGCCACCATCGTGAACATCGCCCTGCCCGCCGCCCAGACCGACCTCGGCATATCCGACGGCAACAAGCAGTGGGTCATCACGGCCTACGCGCTCGCCTTCGGCGGCCTGCTCCTGTTCGGTGGCCGCATCGCCGACCTGTGGGGCCGCAAGCAGACCTTCGTCACCGGCCTGATCGGCTTCGCGCTCGCCTCCGCGCTCGGCGGTGCCGCGCAGAACGAGGCCATGATGTTCGGCGCCCGCGCCCTGCAGGGCCTGTTCGGCGCGCTGCTCGCCCCGGCCGCCCTCTCCCTCCTGGCCGTCATGTTCACCGACGCCAAGGAGCGCGCGAAGGCGTTCGGCATCTACGGTGCGATCGCCGGTGGCGGTGGCGCCGTCGGCCTGATCCTCGGCGGATTCCTCACCGAGTACCTGAACTGGCGCTGGACCTTCTTCGTCAACATCCCCTTCGCGGCCGTCGCCGCGCTCGGCGCCGTCCTCGTCATCCGTGAGCCGGCCGGCGCCCGCAACCGCTCGCCGCTCGACATCCCCGGCGTGCTGCTGTCCACGCTCGGCCTGGTCTCGCTCGTCTACGGCTTCACGCGCGCCGAGACCAACGGCTGGTCCGACGCGACCACCATCGGCATGTTCGTCGCCGCGGCCGTGCTGCTGCTCGCCTTCGTCGCCGTCGAGGCCCGGGTGAAGCACCCGCTGCTGCCGCTGCGCGTCGTCTCCGACCGCAACCGCGGCGGTGTCTACGCGTCCCTCGGCCTCGCCGTGATCGCGATGTTCGGCCTGTTCCTCTTCCTGACCTACTACCTGCAGGTCGTGAAGGGCTTCTCGCCGGTCAAGACCGGCTTCGCGTTCCTGCCGATGATCGCGGGCATGATCACGGGCTCCACCCAGATCGGCGCCCGCCTGATGACCCGCGTCAGCCCCCGCCTGCTGATGGGCCCGGGCTTCCTGCTCGCCGCCCTCGGCATGGGACTGCTGACCCAGCTGTCGGTCGACTCGTCCTACCCGGCCCTGATCCTGCCCGCCCAGCTGCTGCTCGGCCTCGGCATGGGTACGGCGTTCATGCCCGCCATGTCGCTCGCCACGATCGGCGTCGAGGCGCGGGACGCCGGTGTCGCCTCCGCGATGGTCAACACCTCGCAGCAGGTCGGCGGCGCCATCGGCACGGCCCTGCTGAACACGATCGCGGCCTCGGCCACGACCGCGTACATCGCGGACCACGCGGCCGGTGCGCGCAACCCGCAGCTGCTCCAGGCCCAGGCCATGGTCAGCGGCTACACCCACGCCATCTGGTGGGCGGTCGGCATCCTGGTCGTCTCGGCCACGATCGCCTTCACGCTCATCAACACCGGCGTCCCGGGCTCGGGCCCGGCCGCGGCCTCCGGCGACACGGAGGGCGTCGAGGACGAGCTGCCGATCCCGGTGGTCGCGCACTGACCCCCGGCGTCACCTGAGCCAGGGGAGGTCCGCCCCGGCCTCCTTGGGCTGAAGTCCCTCGGCGACGATCTTCATGATCTCGCCGAGGGACTTCAGCTGTTCGGGGGAGAGCCGCTCGAAGAGGGCCTGGCGGACCGCGTCGACATGGCCGGGGGCGGTCCGCTGCAGGACCTCCAGGCCCTCGTCGGTGAGGACCGCGAACTGGCCGCGCTTGTCGGAGGGACAGTCCTCGCGCCGCACCCACCCGTTCTTCTCCAGCCGCGCGATCGCGTGCGAGAGCCGGGAGCGGGTGATCTTCGCGCTCATCGCCAGCTCGGTCATCCGCAGCCGGTGCCGGGGTGCCTCGCTGAGCTGGACCAGCAGGCCGAAGTAGATGTGCGGCATCTTCGCGTCGCGCTGGAGCTGGCGGTCGAGGTGGTCCTCCAGGAGCGTGGTGGCGTGCAGATAGGCACGCCAGACGTGCTGTTCGTCCTCGGTGAGCCACTGGGGCTCGGGGTCGCTCTTCTTCATCGGCTCCATCGTAAAGACCTCCTCCTTGAATATTAAACAAACAACGGTTACTTTTGTCAGTACCCAGAGCTTGAAACTTCAAGGAGGTTGTCGTCGTGTCCACCGCACCCGCGCCCGAGCGCATGCCCGCGCTCTACCTCAGCCACGGCGCCCCGCCGCTCGCCGACGACGCCCTGTGGCCCGGCCAGCTCGCCGCCTGGTCCGCCGACCTGCCGCGCCCCAAGGCGATCCTCATGGTCTCCGCGCACTGGGAAGAGGCCCCGCTCGCCCTCGGCGCGGTCGAGACCGTGCCGCTCGTGTACGACTTCTGGGGCTTCCCCGAGCACTACTACCAGGTGCGGTACGCCGCCCCGGGGGCGCCCGAACTCGCGGATTCCGTACGGAAGTTGCTGCGCGCCCCGGGTGTGCCGGTGCAGGATGTGCCGGACCGCGGCCTCGACCACGGCGCGTACGTTCCGCTGGTCGAGATGTATCCGGACGCCGACATCCCGGTGCTCCAGGTCTCCCTGCCCACGCTCGACCCGCAGAAGCTGATGGACATCGGCCGGCGGCTCGCTCCGCTGCGGGACGAGGGCGTGCTGATCGTCGGCTCCGGGTTCTTCACGCACAACCTCGCCGCGCTGCGGCAGGGCGGCATCCCCTCGTGGTCGGCCGAGTTCGACGACTGGGGGCACCGGGCGCTGGACGCGGGGGACGTGGACGGGCTGCTGGACTTCACCCGCAAGTCCCCAGCGGGGGCGCTGGCGCATCCGCGGACCGAGCACTTCGCTCCGCTGTTCGTGACGATGGGGGTGGCGGACGCGGCTGGTGAGCTGGGGGTGCAGCGCTCTGTGATCGACGGGTTCTGGATGGGGCTGGCCAAGAGGTCGGTTCAGTTCGGGTAGGCCGGGCGGATCGGGGCGGGCGCTGTCGCGTCTGCCGGGTGGCTGCGTTGTCGGCGGGCGCGGATTTCGTCGTGGCTGGCCGCGCAGTTCCCCGCGCCCCTGAGATGCGCACTTCGTGCGGCATCTCGTCAAGCAGGCAGCCCCCACCGGCCCGCAGCCTCCGACGCGACCTCAGACCGGCTCGATCAAAGTGAGGGCACGCAGCGCGGCGGCCAGTGCGACATCGCCGCCGACATCCAGGGCCGTGTCGGCGAACTTGATCGCGTGGTCGTCACCATGCGCCGCCGCCCGGGCGAACAGCTCCTCCGGCGACAGATCCCCGGCCCGCTGGAATCCCGCCTCCGCAGCGGGCGCGTACGCCGCCGTCACCGCCGCGCTCGCGGCCCACGCGGCGGCCAAGGACTCGGCCCACAGCTCCCGGGGCAGCGCGGGCAGCACCCTGAGCACCGCGTTCGGCGCCGTCGCCGCGTGCACGAGCATCACCGGGTTGCCATGGGCGTGCGTCGCGTAACGGTGCACCGCCGCCGTGACGAGTTCCGCGAGCCGGTCGCGCGCGGTGTCCGGGTCGACCGGCCCGGAGGCCCACGCGGGCAAGCCGGTGAGCTGGTCGAGGCGGGCCACGATGCCGCCGCTCTGGTCCGCGACGCGCGGCACCGCGTCGAGGGCGGCCGCGGCGTCCGGCGCCGAGGGGAGTGCGGCCAGCGGCGGCAGGGGCTGGTGGCGGGCGGCCCAGTAGCCCAGGCCGTGGGCGAGCTCGGCGAGGCGCGGCCCGGTCGGCTCCGTGGACAGCAGGGTGCGTACGGCATGGCCCACGCGGATCACGGGGTGCGTGGCGCCCGCCGCGATCCCGGGCAGCAGCCGCGGCCACCACTCGGCGAGCACGTCCCGCCAGGGGCGCTCGGCCACGGCCCGCTCGAAGTACGCGATCCAGTCCGCGAGGCGCCGCGGATCGCCGAGCGCCGACTGCCAGTCGGCCGCACGGATCGCGGAGCGAAGGGCCGGCATGTCGTCGAGCCGCCGCTCGTAGTGATCGAGCCAGCGGTGCACGCGGGGCGCCTGGCCGCCGCGTACGAGCGACTCCACGGCCATCGGCCCGTGGTTGCTCAGCCAGCCGTCGAACTCGGGACCGGTGGCGTGCAGCCGCTGCAGCGCTTCGTCGAGAGTGCCCGAGGTGTCGCCCGTGACACCAGCCGTCGTGTCGCTTGTTGAGTCGCCCGTCGTGTCGTCCATGGCCGGAGAGTAGGCACCGGGACACCGGGCGCGTAACGGTCCCGGGGCCTAGGCCTTGCGGCCGAGCGGCTTCTCGTACCAGGCGACGTCCCAGTACGCGCCGAACTTCCGGCCGACCTCCCGGTACGTGCCCACGTGGTCGAAGCCGAAGCGGGTGTGCAGGCGGACCGATGCCTCGTTCGGCAGGGCGATGCCCGCGTACGCCCGGTGCAGGTCCTCGTCGGCGAGCGCCTCGAAGAGGGCCTTGTAGAGGAGGGTGCCGATGCCGCGGCCGCCCGCGTCCGGCGCGCAGTACACCGTCACCTCGACCGACGTGTCGTACGCGGCCTTCGGCCGGAACGGGCTGGAGGTGGCGTAGCCGAGGAGAGGGCCATAAGTCCCCTCCCTCCGTTCCTGCGCAACCAAGAGGCGGTACGGGCCGTCTTCAGGGTGGGAGAGCAGCCAAGGACGTCGCTCTTCCGGCGTGAAGACGGTCGTGTCGAACGTGATCGGCGTCTCACGTACGTAGTGGTTGTAGAGGCTCGTGAGTGGTATGAGGTCATCCTCGACTCCCGGCCTGACCTGCACCTCTGTGAACTCCGACGGCATCCCGTCCCCCTTCCTCGCGCGCTGTGGCGCGACAGGGTACTGCATGATCACAAAAATGATGGGGCAGCTTGGGAATTCTGTCCGGATTCCAGTCGTTGTTTCCTTCGGATGCAGGGCACCCGCGAGGGTGTACGAGCCGTCCGGCCCAGCCGACCTACCATCGCAAGGGAGCACGCATGGCAACCCGTGCCGTAGCCCGTCGTAAGTCCGCCGCGTCCGGCGAGACTGATGCGGCACGCAGTGTTCGCGCCGTAGGCGGGGAGATCGCCGACCGCGACCTGGTCGGGATGTACCTCGACGAGATCGCGCGCACACCGCTGCTCGATGCCGCAAAGGAAGTCGAGCTGTCCCAGACCATCGAGGCGGGCGTGTACGCCCAGCAGATCCTCGACGGCGAGGTCTCCGACAGCGAGGCTGCGGGCAAGGCGTCCCGCGAAGAGCTCGAGGCGCTCATCGCCGAGTCGGAGAAGGCCAAGGACATCTTCATCCGGTCCAATCTGCGTCTGGTCGTGGCGGTCGCCCGCCGCTACCCGCGCAGCGGCCTGCCCCTGCTCGACCTGATCCAGGAGGGGAACGCGGGCCTGGTGCGCGCCGTCGAGAAGTTCGACTACCGCAAGGGCTTCAAGTTCTCCACGTACGCGACCTGGTGGATCCGCCAGGCCATCACCCGATCGATAGCCGACCAGTCCCGCACCATCCGCCTCCCCGTCCACCTGGTCGAGGAGCTGGGCCGGATCCGCCGCGTCCAGCGCGAGTTCAACCGCGAGCACGGGCGCGAGCCCGAGCCCGCGGAGATCGCCGCCGAGCTCGACTCCAAGCCGGAGCGGGTCGCCGACGTCCTGGACTGGGCCCGCGACCCGGTCTCGCTGAACATGTCGGTGGACGACGAGGGCGAGACCCAGTTCGGCGACCTGCTGGAGGACACCTCGGCGGTGTCGCCCGAGCAGTCCGTGCTGACGCTGCTGCGCTCCGAGGAGCTGGACGATCTGATCGGCCGGCTCGACCAGCGCACGGCGTCCATCATCAAGATGCGGTACGGGATCGTCGACGGCCGGGAGCGGACGCTCACCGAGGTCGGCAAGGAGCACGGGCTGACCCGTGAGCGCATTCGTCAGATCGAGAAGCACGCGCTTCTGGAGCTGAAGAAGCTGGCCCGGGACACCGGGTTCGACGCGGCGGCGTAAGGCTCCGCCAGGGTTCACCCGCGACAAGCCGCGGACGCGTCTGCTCGTTCACCGAGTGGATGCGTCCGCGGCTTTCGTCGTGGCTGGTCGCGCGGTTCCCCGCGCCTCCATCGATCAGATGCCGCACGAAGTGCGCATCTCAGGGGCGCGGGGAACCGCGCGACCAGCCCCCACCGGACCCGCACCCGGCGACGGACCCCTTCACGCCGCACCCCCGCCCCGCACCATCCGGCCCCCCAACTCCCGCACGGCCACCGCCAGTTCCTCCGGTCCCCGGACCTGGAACTCGAACCCGGTCATGGCCAGCCGGACCGCCATCCACTCGACCGGCCCGGACGCGGTCGCCCGCAACCGGCACCCGGTCCCGCCCCCGGGCAAGGGCTCGGGCCGCCCCACCGCCGCGGGCACCTTCGCGGAGACCTCCTCGGCCGACGCCGCGAACTCGATGTCGACCTCGTACGCACCCCCGCCCCGCGACTCCATCGACCGGCGCAGATACTCCGCCGCGTCCCCCTCCGGCACCTCCCGCGGAGCGAACCGCGCCCCCGTCGCGAACGGCTCCGACACCCGGTCGACGCGGAACGTGCGCCAGGCGTCGCGATCGATGTCGTACGCCACCAGGTACCAGCGGCGTCCCGTCGACACCAGCCGCAGCGGCTCCACCAGGCGGCGCGTCTCCGTGCCGTCGGCGGCGCGGTAGTGGAACCGGAGCCGCTCCGTGCCGGCCGCGGCCGACGCGATCACGGTCAGCGTCTCGGGCGCGATGGTGGCGCCGTCCCCCGAGGCCAGCGGGATCGTCGCGGCCTGGAGCGTGGCGACGCGGTGCCGCAGCCGCGACGGCAGCACCTGCTCCAGCTTCGCCAGGGCCCGCACCGACGCCTCCTCGACGCCCTCCACCGCGTGCCCGGCGCCGGCCCGCAGGCCCACCGCGATCGCCACCGCCTCCTCGTCGTCCAGGACGAGCGGCGGCAGCGCCTTGCCCGCGATCAGCCGGTAGCCGCCGTCGGCGCCCATCGTGGCCTGCACGGGATAGCCGAGGTCGCGCAGGCGGTCGATGTCCCTGCGCACGGTGCGGCGGGAGACCCGGAGCCGGTCGGCGAGTTCGCCGCCGGGCCATTCGCGGGGGGTCTGGAGGAGGGAGAGGAGTTGGAGCAACCGGGCCGGGGTGTCCGTGCTGGTCGTCGTCATGCCCTCCAGCATGCCGCGCAATTAGGACGCGACCTGACCTACATGCCCTCTACCGTTCTTCCATGACCTCAACCGCAGCACCGGAGATCCGGCCGGAGACTCCCGCAGCCGACGACCGCCGACGTTGGTTCGCGCTCGCCATCGTGATGACGGCGGCGTTCATGGACCTCGTCGACGTCACGATCGTCAATGTCGCCCTGCCGACCATCCAGCACGACGAGGGCGCCACCACCGGGCAGATCCAGTGGATAACCGCCGGATACGCGCTGGCCTTCGCGGCGCTGCTCATCACGGGCGGCCGGCTGGGCGACATCTTCGGCCGCAAGCGGCTCTTCCTCCTCGGCATCGGCGGCTTCACCGTCGCCTCGGCGCTGTGCGGTTTCGCGGCGAACCCGGAGATGCTGGTCGCCTCCCGGATCCTGCAGGGCGGCATGGCGGCGATGATGGTGCCGCAGGTCCTGTCGATCGTGCACGCGACGTTCCCGGCGCACGAGCGCGGCAAGGTGTTCGGCCTGTTCGGCGCGATCGTGGGCCTGGGGGCCGTCACGGGACCGCTGCTCGGCGCGCTGCTGACCGAATGGAACCTCTTCGGCCTCGAATGGCGCCCGATCTTCCTGATCAACCTGCCCGTCGGCATCGCCGCGCTGATCCTCGGCTCCCGTGTCATCACCGAGTCGAAGGCGCCCAAGGCGCTGAAGCTGGACCTCGTGGGCGTCGTGCTCGTCACCCTCGCGATGCTGGCCCTCGTCTACCCGCTGACCCAGGGCCGGGAGAACGGCTGGCCGGTGTGGGGCTACGTGATGATGGCGTCGTCCGTCGTGATCGGCGCCGTGCTGATCGCGTACGAGAGGACGAAGGCGCGGCGCGACGGGTCCCCGCTCATCGAGCTGTCCCTCTTCAAGGTCAAGAGCTTCGCGGCGGGCATCGCCGTGCAGACCGTCTTCGGTCTCACCATGGGCATCTTCTTCCTGACCTGGACGCTCTACATGCAGCTCGGCCTCGGCTGGAGCGCGCTGAAGGCGGGCGTGACCGGGGTGCCGTTCTCCATCGCGGTCTCGGTCGCGGCCGGCATCTCCGTACAGAAGCTGGTGCCGCGCTTCGGCCGCAAGGTGCTCCAGGCGGGCGCGCTGACGATGGCCGCGGGCGTGCTCATCTACGTGTACGAGTCCGGGCACTACGGCCTGTCCATCGCCTCCTGGCAGATGGCGCTGCCGCTGGTCGTGATGGGCCTCGGCATGGGCCTGATCGTCGCCCCGCTGACCGACGCGATCCTCTCCGAGGTGCCGCGCGAGCACGCCGGTTCGGCGTCCGGGCTCATCAACACGGTGATGCAGATGGGCAACGCGCTGGGCCTCAGCCTCGTCTCGGTGGTCTTCTTCAACGTCGTCGAGGACCACATGAAGCAGGGTGCGGGCAACGCGGCCTTCATCGACGGCTTCCACAGCTCGCTGCTGTGGGCCGCGGGCATCCTCGTCGGCATCTTCCTGCTGATGTTCGCCCTGCCCCGCAAGCCCGCCGTCGGCGCCGGCGAGACGGCTGCCGACGCCCCGCAGGACGACCGCCGGCCCGAGCTGGTGTGACCGACGGCTTCGGGCTTCAGGCGCTGGACCGGCCCACCTGGTCCAGCGCCTCCAGCACGTCCGCGGGGCGCCCGCCCCGCAGCACGGCCCGGCCGACGCGCTCCCGTACGGCGGACCGCACCGTGGGCCAGGACCGCAGCCCCACCGGATGGAACTCCGCGTCCGGCATCTGGTCGACGAACGCCCACAGCGCCCGCTGCGAGCGGTCCGACCGCAGCTGGTCCGAGCCCGAGGCGGTCACCGGCAGCGTGGTCTGCCCGGTGCCGTAGGTCCCGGCCGAAGCGCGGCTGTACAGGAACGTCAGGAAGGTGCCCGCCTGCTCGGCGTGGCCGCCCTTCTCGAACGCCATCATCCAGTCGTTGAGCCCGACCGGCGGCGCCGCGTCCCCGTCCCTCTTGGGGAAGGGCGCGTGGGCGTACGACAGCCGCGCCTTGTCCGCGGCGCCGAGCAGCACCGGGTGGGCGACGAGCATGCCGACCCGGCCCGCGAGGAAGTCGGCGTAGGCCCGGGTCCTGGTCAGCCGCGACGGGTCGGCGCCCGCGAGCCCGGGGGTGACGAGCTCGTCGCGCAGCCAGGTCAGCGTCGCCTCGTTCTCGGCGGACGCGAAGTCGTAGCCGCCGATCTCCGAGTAGCCGCCACCGCCCGCGAGCAGCCAGGCGAGCAGCTCGTCCTCCGCGGCCTCCGGGCCCAGCTGCAGCGCGTACGGCGTGGGGACGCCGACGGCCTTCAACGCCTTCGCCGCGGAACGGAGTTCGGCCCAGGAGCCGGGCGGGCCGGTGAGCCCGGCGCGCTGGAACAGCGCCTTGTTGTAGAAGAGGCGCGGGGTGCTGGCGAGGATCGGGATGCCGTACTGGACGGAGTCGACCCGGCCGGCGTCGGCGAACGACGGGATGAAGTCCGCCTGGGTCGGTATGTCGAAGAGCTGCTCGACCCGGTAGAGCTCGCCCTCCTCGGCGTACGGCGCGAAGACGTTGCCCTGGGCGATGTCGGGGGCGCGGCCGTCCTTGACGCGTCGGGCGAGAGTGGCGTCGATCTTGAGGAACGGGACGCGCTCCACCGCGACGCGGATGTCCGGGTGCTTCTTCTCGAAGGCCTTGACGACGTCGTCCCACTGGTCGCCGATCGAGGCGCCGACGCTCTTGTCGTAGCTCGCGACCAGCAGATCGAGCGTGACCCGGCCGCTCCCGCCCGAGCCGCAGCCGCTCGCCGCCAGGGCCGCCGCCCCGGTCAGGCCCGCTGTCTGAAGAAGAAATCGCCGCCGCCGCACGCGTTCGCCCCGCTCACTGGTCATCGGTTGGGCATGATCGTTTCTCGCGGTGGCAGATTGTGCCACATGGGCATATGGTGACTTCATGGCAGGTGGAGCAGATGCGGGCGCGACGACGCTGACCGAGCGGCGCAAGGCCGCCACACGACTGGACATCGCCCGGACCGCGGCCCGGCTCTTCACGGAGGACGGCCTGCGGGCCACCCGCGCCGAGGACATCGCCCGGGCCGCGGGCGTCGCGCCGCGCACCTTCTACCGCTACTTCGCGACCAAGGAGGACGCCGTCGCGCCGCTCTTCGCCGCGGGGGCGCAGCAGTGGGCGGAGGCCGTGCGCGAGGCGCCCGCGGCGCTGTCGGCTCCGCAGGCGCTGCGGTACGCGGCCGAGCGGGCGCTCACCGCGGACGACCCGGCGAACGCGGCGTCCCTGGAATGGGTCCGCGCCCTGCTCCGGCTGACCGGGGAGTCCCCGGCGCTGCGGGCGGTCTGGGCCGACACGTGCCGGGTCTCCGAGGCGACGCTGCTCACGATCCTCGCGGCGCGGGCCGGGATCGACGCGCAGGGCGCTCCGCTCGGGCTGCGGCTCGCGGCGGGCGTGGCGTCCACCGCGGTGCGGGTGGCCGTGGAGACCTGGGCCGATGCGGACGGCCCGGCCTCCGGGGAGAGCGGGCCCGCGGCGCTGGCGCTGGAGTGCCTGACGCTGGCGAGCCTGCCCGACGACGCGGAACGTCGCCCCGGACCGCGCTCCTCGATCGCCGCAGGGGCTTGAAACGTGCCCCTGACCCCAATGAAGTGGAGCCCCAGATGAACAACCTCACCGGCAAGAGCGTCGTCGTCACCGGCGGAGCCCGAGGGATCGGCGCCGAGGTGGCCCGGCGCGTCACGGCCGCCGGAGGCAGCGTCGTCATCGGCGACGTACTGGACGACGACGGTGCGGCGCTCGCCGCCGAGCTCGGGGAGCAGGCCAGGTACGTCCACCTCGACGTCACCTCGGAGGAGGAGTGGCAGGCGGCCGTCGCGTACGCCGTCGCCGAGTTCGGCCGGGTCGACGGCCTGGTCAACAACGCCGGTGTCTCCACGGGCATGCCCCTGGAGACGGAGAGCGTCGAGCGCTTCCGCAAGGTCATCGACATCAACCTCGTCGGCGTCTTCGCGGGCATGAAGACCGTCATCCCCGCGATGAAGGCGGCCGGCGGCGGCTCCATCGTCAACATCTCCTCCGCGGCCGGCCTGATGGGCCTCGCGCTCACGTCGTCGTACGGCGCCTCGAAGTGGGCCGTGCGCGGCCTGACCAAGATCGCCGCGGTGGAGCAGGGCACGGCGCGGATCCGGGTGAACTCCGTGCACCCCGGCATGACGTACACCCCGATGACCGCCCAGGTCGGGATCCAGCAGGGCGAGGGCAACTACCCGAACACCCCGATGGGCCGCGTCGGCGAGGCCGACGAGATCGGATCCGCCGTGGTGTTCCTGCTGTCCGACGACTCCTCGTACGTGACCGGCGCCGAGCTGGCCGTCGACGGCGGCTGGACCACCGGTCCCACCGTGAAGTACGTGATGGGCCAGTAGCCCGGTGACCTGGTGGCCCAGTAGCCCAGTAGCCGGTGCGTCGGTCCGCCGAAGGTCCGTGCGGGGCCCGGCCCTCCTCCCGGAGGGTCGGGCCCTTCGGCATTTCCGGGCCAGGACCAATGTCTGTTTGTGTCCGTCGCGTGCCCGAACCTGTTTACTTTCCGGAAATCCGGTCGTAGCCTCAAGCTGAAGTCACAGATTCGGGCACACTCGACGATGAGGGCACAGGTAAACGGGCATGTACGCACCCGAGCGTCAGCAGGAGATCCTCCGCCTCGCCCGCGACGGCGGCCGGGTCGACGTGCTGTCGCTGGCCGAGGAGTTCAAGGTCACCGCCGAGACCATCCGGCGCGACCTGAAGGCGCTCGACCGGGCCGGTCTCGTCCGGCGGGTGCACGGCGGCGCCATCCCGGCCGGGCGGCTCGACTTCGAGCCCGACCTCGCCGAGCGCGAGGGCACCGCGGCCGACGAGAAGGACCGCATCGCGCACGCCGCGCTCGCCGAGCTGCCGGCCGAGGGCAGCGTCGTCCTGGACGCCGGTTCGACCGTGGCCCGGCTCGCGGCCGCGCTGCCGCTGGAGTCCGCACTCACCGTCGTCACCCACTCGTTGCCCACCGCGGCCCGGCTCGCCGACCACCCCGGCGTCCAGCTCCACCTGATCGGCGGCCGGGTCCGGCACCGCACCCGCGCCGCCGTCGACGCCTGGGCGCTGCGCGCCTACGGCGAGATCCGCGCGGACGTCGTCTTCCTCGCGGCCAACGGATTCTCCGCCGAGGCCGGCCTGACCACCCCCGACCTCGCCGAGGCCGCCGTGAAGCGCGCCGCCGTCGCCGCGGCCCGCCGGGTCGTGCTGCTCGCCGACTCCGGCAAGCACGGCCAGGAGCACTTCGCCCGGTTCGGCGACCTCTCCGACGTCGACCTGCTCATCACCGACAGCGGCCTCGCCCCCGAGGCCGCCGCGGCGATCGAGGCGGGCGGCACGGAGGTGATCCGCGCATGACCATCACCACCCTGAGTACGGAAGCGGCGATACGCGGCATGATCCTCACCGTCACCCCCAACCCCTCCCTCGACCGCACCTACGAGGTCCCCGACCTCGACCGCGGTGAGGTCGTGCGCGCCACCGGCGAGCGCATGGACCCGGGCGGCAAGGGCGTCAACGTCTCGCGGGCGGTCGCCGCCGCCGGTGCCCCCACCCTGGCCGTGCTGCCGCTCGGCGGCGCCCCCGGCGCCCTGGTCGCCGAACTCCTGGACGGCCAGGGCATCGAGGTCGCCCCGGTCCCCGTCGCGGGCCAGACCCGCTCGAACATCGCGCTCGCCGAGCCGGACGGCACGCTCACCAAGATCAACGCCCCGGGTCCCGAACTCTCCGCGCAGGAAGCCGAGTCACTGCTCCGCGCCGTCGGTGAGCAGGCGCGGCGGGACGGGGTCGCCGACTGGATCGCCTGCTGCGGCAGCCTCCCGCGCGGCCTCGCGCCCTCCTGGTACGCCGAGTTGGTGGCCCGCGCGCACGCCGCGGGCGCCCGTATCGCGCTCGACACCTCCGGGCCCGCACTCCTCGCGGCCCTGCGCGAGCGCCCCGACGTCGTGAAGCCGAACGCCGAGGAGCTCGCCGAGGCCGTCGGCCGCCCGCTCGCCACGATCGGCGACGCGGTGAAGGCCGCCGAGGAACTGCGGGAGCTGGGCGCGGCGGCCGTCCTCGCCTCGCTCGGCGCGGACGGCCAGATCCTGGTCGACGCCACGGGCGCCTGGTTCGCGAGCGCCCCCGTCGACGCGGTGCGCAGCAACGTGGGCGCCGGTGACTCCTCCCTCGCCGGTTTCCTGATCGCCGGCGGCGAGGGCCCGAAGGCGCTGGCGTCGGCGGTGGCGCACGGCGCCGCGGCCGTCCAGCTGCCCGGCAGCGCGATGCCGACACCGGCGGACCTGAAGCCCGACGCGGTGACGCTGACGGCGCAGGTCCCGACGGACCGCGTCCTCACGGAGCCGGTGACGTGAACATGAGTGCCCTCAGAGGCGCGGGACCGTGTCCCTGTGCGGCTGCGCCGCGAGGCGCGACCAGAGACAACGAACCCGCACCCGCCAGCGAATCAACCGACACGCAGATGCGTAGGCAAAGGAGCCCGCGATGACCGCCGAGATGATCACCGCGGATCTGGTCGACCTCGACCTGTCCGCCGAAACCAAAGAGGCGGCGGCCCGCTCGCTGGCCGCACGCATGGTCGCGCAGGGCCGGGTGACCGACCTGGACGGCTTCCTGGCGGACGTCGCGGCGAGGGAGGCCCAGATGCCGACCGGCCTCGACGGCGGCATCGGCATCCCGCACTGCCGCAGCGCCCACGTCACCGAGCCCACCCTCGCGTTCGGCCGCGCGGCACAGGGCATCGACTTCGGTGCGCCGGACGGCCCCGCCGACCTGATCTTCCTGATCGCGGCACCGGCCGGCGCGGACGACGCCCACCTCACGATCCTCTCCTCGCTCGCCCGCCAGCTGATGGACGAGGACTTCAAGGCGGCGCTGCGCGCGGCGACCGACGCCGAGCGGACGGCGGCGCTGATCCGCGGCGACGACCCGGCCCCCGACCCCGTACCGGCCGAAGAAGCCCCGGCCGCGGAGCCGGAGCAGCCCGCGACCGGCGACACCTTCAAGATCGTCGCTGTCACCTCCTGCCCCACCGGCATCGCCCACACCTACATGGCGGCCGAGTCCCTGGAGAACACGGCCCGCGACACCGACGGCGTCGAACTCGTCGTCGAGACGCAGGGGTCCGCGGGCTTCACCCGCCTCGCGCCGGACGTGATCGCCGCCGCCGACGCGGTGATCTTCGCCCACGACGTCCCGGTCCGCGAGAAGGACCGCTTCGCCGGAAAGCCCACGGTCGACGTCGGCGTGAAGGCCGGCATCAACCGCCCCGCCGAGCTCATCGCGGAAGTGCGGGAGAAGGCGGCCCGGGGCGAGACGACCGCCTCCGGCGCGGCCGCGTCGTCCACACCTGTGGACAACTCCGGTGACTCCGAGGACGGTTACGGGACGAAGCTCCGCAAGTGGCTGATGTCGGGCGTCAGTTACATGGTGCCGTTCGTCGCCGCCGGCGGCCTGCTCATCGCGCTCGGTTTCGCCGTCGGCGGCTACGAGGTCGCGAACGTCAAGGTCGAGACCCTGCTCAACAGCTTCGACTGGGGCTCCTCGACCAGCTGGGCCGCGCTGCTCTTCTACACCGGCCAGGCGGCGTTCGCCTTCCTCGTCCCGGTGCTCGCCGGCTACATCGCGTACGGCATGGCGGACCGGCCGGGCCTGGTGCCGGGCTTCGTCGGCGGCTCGATCGCGCTGACCGTCAACGCGGGCTTCCTCGGCGGCCTCGCCGCCGGTCTCATCGCGGGCGGCGTCGTCATGGCGATCCAGAAGGTGAACGTCCCGGCCGTGCTGCGCGGCATCATGCCGGTCGTCGTGATCCCGCTGCTGTCCTCGATAGCCGTCGGCTTCCTGATGTTCGTGGTGATCGGCAAGCCGATCGCCTCCCTGCAGAGCGCCCTGACGGACTGGCTCAACTCCCTCTCCGGCGCCAACGCGCTCGTCCTCGGCGTGATCCTCGGCCTGATGATGTGCTTCGACCTGGGCGGCCCGCTCAACAAGGTCGCCTACGCCTTCGCGGTCGGCGGCCTCGCCAACCCCACCGACGGTTCGCTCAAGGTCATGGCCGCCGTGATGGCCGCCGGCATGGTGCCGCCGCTCGCCATGGCCCTGGCCACCACCGTGCGCGGCCGTCTCTTCACCAGGGCCGAGCGGGAGAACGGCAAGGCGGCCTGGGTGCTCGGCGCCTCCTTCATCACCGAGGGCGCCATCCCGTTCGCCGCGGCCGACCCGCTGCGCGTCATCCCCGCCTCCATGGCGGGCGGCGCGGTCACCGGCGCCCTGTCGATGGCCTTCGGCTGCACCCTGCGGGCCCCGCACGGCGGCATCTTCGTGGTCCCGCTGATCGGCAACGCGCTGCTCTACCTGGTCGCGATCCTCGCCGGGGTCTGCGTCTCGGCCGCCCTGGTCGTCGTCCTGAAGGGGCTGCGCAAGACGGCACCGGAGAAGGCGGCCGACGCCCCCGGCGACGAGGCCCCCGCCGTCACGACGGCGAAGGTCCCGGCCGCCGTCTGAGCCGGTAAGAGCCAGAACTGTCCTATCTGCGAGATGCGTCACGGTCCGGGACCAAAGTCCCGGACCGTGGTGTTCACTGGGACGCATGCCTGAGCACGTGTCGATCCTTCAGCAGATAGGCCTGGCGATCCTCGCGGTCGCCACGGTGGCCTGGGTGGTCGGTCTGGTCCGACTGGTGCGCGTCGTCGCCTTCGCCCCGCCCGAGCCGCGGACCCTGCCCTTGGGCGCCCTCCCGGGCCAGTCCCAGGCGCCCGCCGTGGAGTCGGTCCCGCTGACGGCCGACGAACAGGACGCGTTCGCCGGGCTGGTGCGCCAGTTCAGCCGACGCTGAAGCCCGGCGCCCAGCAGTCCTTCGCAGTCCTTCGCAGTCCTTCGCAGTACTTCTCGTGCTCCGCAGTCCTTCGCGGTACGCGCCTCAGGCGCGCGTCCGGCGCGTCGCCGCCCGGTGCTCGATCGCCGCACGCGCCGCCTCCTGCGTGAGATACACCTCGCACATGTGCCGACCGTCCGGCGTCGCCGTGTGCTCGACCTCCCAGAGACTGACCTCGTCCCCGTCACGCAGCAGGAACGCGTGCTCGTACAGCGCGAATCCCTGGCTGACGCGGCGGCCGAACGCCTGCGTGATCTGGTGCGCGCACGCCTCCCGCAGCAGCCGGGCCGTGCCCGGCCCCGGACGGGTCGCCGCGTCCGGGTTCTCCGCGCGGCGCAGCAGCCGGCGCGCGTGGTCCACGGAACTGTCCGGGTCGGCCGGACCGAAGCGGTGCCGCTCCGGCGGGACCGCCGGGAGCTGCACGGGGGCGACGGGAGCCTGCAGATCGAAGTCCGGGGTGGCCTCCGGGGGCAGCGGCAGGCGCCCGGTCGCCAGGTGCAGCTCTTCCTCGGTGACGTAGACCTCGTGCTCCGCGGCGCCGTCCCGGCCGGTGTTGTGGACCAGCTCCCACAAAGTGAGCGGGTTGCCGTCGACGAGCAGCCAGGTGTGCCGGTACGTCTCACGGTGCCGGCCCGCGCTGTGGTGGGCCGAGTGCAGGGAGCTGGCGTACGCGAGCGCGCTGTCGACCAGCTGCAGGGTCTCGTCGGGCAGTTCGAAGGAGTTGAGCGCGCGGCCCAGGAGACGGGCCAGGTGCTCGTCGGGCGACGTGTGGGCCATGGACGACGTGCACGGTGCGGACGACGCGGCGTCGAATTCGTAGTCGTGCGGAACGCTCAAGGCACCTCCCGGCATTGCTGCATGTCACCTTGTGGGTGCATACCGTAGCCCCTAGGTCGGACATCATGTCCGTGAAATCGCAAACGGGGAACCGGATTTGGGAAACCACCTGCACAACGCGTGAGCCGCACGGGAGGTTCCCGTGCGGCTCACGTCGTGGAAGGCGAGGTCAGGCGGCGCTGCCCGCCGTCCACTGGCTCCAGCTCATGTTCCAGCCATTGAGGCCGTTGTCCGGCGCGATCGTCCTGTCGTGCGAGTTCTTCATGATCACGACGTCGCCGACGAGCGAGTGGTCGTAGAACCACTTGGCGATCGTGTCGCCGCCCGCGCCCTTGACGTCACGCATGCCCACGCAGCCGTGGCTGGTGCCCTGGGCGCCGAAGATGCCCGGCGAGCTCCAGTAGTTGCCGTGGATGAACGTCCCGGACTGCGACAGGCGCATCGCGTGCGGCACGTCCGCGATGTCGTACTCGCCGCCGAAGCCGACCGTCGAGCCGTTCATCCGCGTCTGGACGAACTTCTCGGAGATCACCATCTGGCCGTTGTAGGTCGGGTGCTGGGCGCTGCCGGTGGAGACCGGGACGGTCTTGACCGTCTGCCCGTCGCGCACCACCGTCATCTTCTGCGTGTTCGCGTCGACCGTGGAGACCTGCTTGCGGCCGACGGTGAAGGTGACCGTCTTGTTCTGCACGCCGTGGACGCCGTCCGCGCCCTCGACACCGTCCAGGGCGATCTTCATCGTGACCTTGGAGCCGGCCTTCCAGTACTCCTGCGGCCGGAAGTCCAGGCGCTGCCCGCCGAACCAGTGGCCCACGACCTGCTGGCCGCTGCTGGAGGTGACCGTGATGTGCGACTGCACGGCCTTCTTGTCGGTGATCGCCTTGTCGAACGTGAACGACACCGGCATGCCCACGCCGACCGTCGTGCCGTTGTCCGGCGTGTACGTGCCGATGAAGCTGTGCGCGCTGGAGACCGTCGTGAAGATCGAGTTGGCGGCGGCCGTGTGCCCGTCCCCGTCCTTGGCGGTCGCGGAGAGGCGGTACTTGGTGCCGCGCTCCAGCTGCCCCTTCGGCTTCCAGGTCGCGCCGTTCGCCGAGATGGTGCCCGGGACCTGGTCGCCGGACGCGGACTCGGTCATCTTCACGTCGGTGAGGCGGCCGTCGCGGACCGTGACGCCGGTCGCGTTGATGGAGGCGCCGGTGGAGCCGTCCTTGGCGGAGATCGTGATCCGCGGGGCGTCCTTGGCGCCGTCGCCGTTCTTGTTCTCGGCGTTCGCGCTGCCGCTGCAGGCCGTGAGGGTGAGCGCGCCGAGGGCGAGAGTGGCGCAGGTGACGGCTATGTTCTGCCTTCTCACGGTCTGCTCCTTCTGGGGTGTTGCAGGTATTTCCTCCGGTACGTGGTGAGAGCGCGAGAGGCCCGGCGGGGTTCCGCCGGGCCGGTGTGAGCGCAGCCACAGCGGGCTGTTCCGCTACGACGCCGCTGGTGACGTGCCCGTCCCGTACAGGTCTCCGTAGGAGAAGTACGACCCGCCGGAACCGGAACCCGACACCGACCCGGCCGCCCGTACGGCCCGCACGATCGCCCGCGTCACCAGGTCCGCACCCGCCGCGAGGATCTCGTTGAGCGCCAGCGGGTTCGCCGCGTCCAGCGCCCGGGCCCCGGTGGCGAGGGCGAAGACCGTGTCGCCGTCGTTGAGCAGATGCACCGGGCGCACGGCGCGCGCGATGCCGTCGTGCGCGGTGCCCGCGACCTTCTGCGCCTGGGCGCGGCTGAGCTCGGCGTCGGTGGCGACGACGGCCAGCGTGGTGTTGAGCGGCGCCGGACCGTTCGCCGCCGCCGCGTCCGCGATCCGCCGGCCCGCCGCCTCGTGCACCTCGGGGGCCGGATACGTCACCGGGCCGCGCCCCGTGAAGAACTCCCCGTACAGCGCCCCGGTCGCCGGGTCCAGCGCCGAACCCGCCGCGTTGGCGACGACGAGCGCGCTCACCGTGATCCCCGAGCCGAGCACGGTGGACGCGGTGCCGATGCCGCCGCGCACGCTGCCGACGAGCGCGCCGGTGCCCGCCCCCACATTGCCCTCCGGCACGGGCGCGCCGAGGTCCGTCGCCGCGGCCGCCTCCACCGCGGCGCGGCCCGTGGCGGCGTCGGGACGGGCCTGCCAGTCGCCGCCCCGGCCGAGGTCGAAGACGCAGGCCGCGGGCACCACCGGGACGACCCGCCCGGGCCCGGCCACCGGGACCCCGCGGCCCTGCTCCTCCAGCCAGGCCATCACGCCGGACGCCGAGTCGAGCCCGTACGCGCTGCCGCCGGTCAGCACGATCGCCTCGATGCGCTGCACCAGATTGCGCGGGTCGAGCGCGTCGGTCTCCCGGGTGCCGGGGCCGCCGCCCCGCACGTCGACGGCGGTGACCGCGCCGCCCTCGGGGGCGAGCACGACGGTGGTGCCGGTCAGAAAGCCGTCACCGGCGCGGGTGGCGTGGCCGACCCGCAGCCCCGCGACGTCGGTGAGGGCGTCGTTGTACGTCGTCATGTGTCATGCGTACCACGGGAGTTGTCCCGGTCACGCGGGCGTGGGCGCCGGCCGGCGCGAGTGGGTCTACGCGTGCGAGGTGCGGGCCGGCCGCGCGCTCACGGCCGACAGCGTCACCCCGGCCGCCACCGCGAGCGCCGTCACGAGCCCCGCCGCGAGCACCGCCCAGTGCCCGGCGAACGTGCAGCCGAGCACCAGCAACGCGGCCACCGGCAGAGTCAGTTGCTGCGCCACGCCCACCTTGAAGTACCGCGTGTGCAGCGCCCACACCATCAGCAGGAACACCGCCGAGGGGATCGTCACCGCCGCGGCCGCCGCCAGGGTGGACAGGTGCGCCTCGCCGACCGCCTGCTCGACCGCGACCTCGAGGCCCGCGCCGATCGCCGCCGCCGACGCGAAGACGAAGTAGTGGCCGTAACCCCACAGGAACGCCTGCCGGTTGCTGCGCAGCCGGTCGTGGATCGGCACCGCGAAATAGATCCACCACGCCGCGAACACGATGAGCAGCCCGCCCGCCGCGATGGGCAGCAGCTCACCGAGCGCGTCGTTCTCCTCGATGCCGGACTTCACCGCGACCGTCGCCGCCGCGATCGTCTCGCCGAGCACGATGATCGTGAACAGGCCGTACCGCTCGGAGATGTGGTGCGGATGCCAGGACGTCTGCCGGTGCCTCTCCGCGAACACCGGTACGCACATCTCCAGGATCGCCATCGCCAGGAACACCCAGTTCCGTGCCGCCGACGGCGTGAACATCAGGCCCAGCCAGCCGACCTGGCACAGCAGTACCCCGGCCGCGTACCGCAGCGCGACCGTCCGCTCGGCCCCGCTCGTCGACCGCGCCGCGCGCAGCCAGTGCGCCGCCATGGCCAGCCGCATGATCAGGTAGCCGAGCCAGACCACCGTGAACTCGTCGGCGAAGGACCGCGAGACCCCGGCCGCGAGCACCAGCACACCCGCGATCTGGACGAGCGTGACGACCCGGTAGATCACGTCGTCGTTGTCGTACGCCGAGGCGAACCAGGTGAAGTTCATCCAGGCCCACCAGATCGCGAAGAAGACCCGCGCGTAGTCGACCAGACCGCTGCCCGTGTGCCCCTCGGCGACCGCGTGCACCAGCTCCGCGCCGCCCTGCGCCACCGCCACGACGAAACACAGGTCGAAGAACAGCTCCAGCGGCGACGCGACGCGGTGCTCCTCGTGCCGCCCCCGCTCCTTCATGCGGCGCACGGGGGAGCGGTGCGAGGGGGAGTGCGGGTGCGCGGCATCCGGGGCGGGTGCGGCAGGGGTGTCGGGCGTGGGCGTCATGCGCCCAGGACAGCAGATCAGGCGGCGACGCGCGCGAACCGGCGCGCGGCGCGGGACGCGAGCGACGGCTGTCCGTCCGATGCCTCCCGGTATCGGCGTACGACGAGGTCGGCGACGGCCGGATGATCGGCGAGCGGCGCGGTGACCAGCTCGGCGGGGACCGCGCGCAGCGCCTCGCTGAACCGGCCCGGCGCCAGCAGATGCGTCACGACCCCGATCCGCCGGTGCCCCGCTGCCCTGAGCCGGGCCAGCGCCTCGGGCACGGTCGGCTCGGCCGCGGAGCAGTACGCGGTGACCACGGGCGTCCCCGGCCGCCGCTCGGCGAGCCGTCGGGCGGCGAGCAGCGCCCCGCTGTTCCCGCCGGGCCGCGACGAACCGGCGGCCGCGAACACGATCGCGTCCACGCCCGCGCCCGCCTCGGCCGCGCCCAGCCGCCCGTCCAGCGCCGCGTCGATCTCGGGCGCCCCGCTCAGGCTCGACGTCAGGACACACCGGGGCCCGCCGTGCGCGGCGACGACGGCCGGGATGTCGACGGTGCGGTGGAAGCCGTCCCCGAGCAGCAGCGGCACGACGACGGTCCCGGCACGATCCGCCGCCCGAGCCGCCAACACGCTCTTCAGCGAGGGCAGTTGATGGTCCAGGTGGCCGACCGCCGGGCGTACCCCGAGCCGCGTCTCGACCGCGTCGCACAGCCGGCCCACGGTGGCACCGGCGGCGGGCAGCGCACTGCCGTGCACGGCGAGAACGAGAGACATGACGGACGACTCCGATCGGCCTGGCGCTCCAGGGGCCCCAGAAGCTCCCTCAGGGGGCTCTCCAAGAGCTCTCCCCGAGAGGTCGTTCCTCAGGGGGGCGAGCGGGCCCGGACGCGGGGTGGTGTCGCGCACCCCGCGCCCCGGAAGCCGCGTCGCGCGGACTGCGCTGTGGTCGGGGGCAGCCCGCTGACCTCGACGCTACGCCCGCCGCCACCGGCCGCAGTACGCCACAAGCCCCGACCACGCGGGTCGTTGGTCCCGAGAGCGCCGGGCGGTCCGCCGCCCCGAGCCGCGGAGCGGGCCCGGCGGCCGCCGACGCCGGGCCGCCGCCCCCGGAACCCCGACCGCGGAGCCGCGGGGACCAACGCTCCCCGCGCCAGGGCCACAGGTCCCTTCCCCAGGGGCCCAAAGCGGCGCAATGGACGCCGACTTCACGCCTACCGTCGAACACGTCGATCACGCAGACCCCCGCACCCTCGGAGCGCGCCCCATGCCCCACCACTTGGTACTCATAGGCCACGGCATGGTCGGCCACCACCTCCTCCAGCTCCTCGCGGACCGCGGCGCCCTCACGACCTGGCACGTCACCGTCCTCGCCGAGGAGGACCGGCCCGCCTACGACCGCGTCCACCTCTCCTCCGCCTTCACCGGCGCGGACCCCGCCGAACTCGCCCTCTCCACCCCCGAGTTCATCGAACGGCACGGCATCGACCTGCGCCTGGGCGACCCGGCCGAGCACATCGACACCGCCACCCGCACCGTCACCACCACCTCCGGCGCCGCCGTGTCCTACGACGCCCTCGTCCTGGCCACCGGCTCCTACCCCTTCGTCCCGCCCATCGACGGCGCCGACGCCCCCGGCTGCTTCACCTATCGCACCCTGTACGACGTCGAGTCCCTCACCGCGTACGCCTCCCACGACGACAAGCGCACCGGCGTCGTCATCGGCGGCGGACTCCTCGGACTGGAGGCGGCCGGCGCCCTGCGCACCCTCGGCCTGGACACCCACGTCGTCGAGTTCGCCCCGCGCCTGATGCCGCTGCAGGTCGACGAAGGCGGCGCCGCCGCACTGCGCGCCACCATCGAGTCGATGGGCGTGGCCGTGCACACCGGCGTCGGCGCCCGCGCCGTCGAGACCGACGCCGACGGCTTCGCCCGCGCCCTGCACCTCACCGACGACCGCACCCTGGGCGCCGACGTCGTCGTCTTCTCGGCCGGTGTCCGGCCCCGCGACCGCCTCGCCCGCGAGGCCGGCCTCGCCGTGGGCGACCGCGGCGGCGTCGTCGTCGACCGGCACTGCCGCACCACGGACCCGTACATCTACGCGATCGGCGAGTGCGCCCAGACCGCCGACGGCCGGGTCTACGGCCTGGTCGCGCCCGGCTACCAGATGGCCGAGGCCGCCGCCGACGCCCTCGCGGGCACCGGCACCACCACCTTCACCGGCGCCGACACCTCCACCAAACTCAAGCTCCTCGGCGCCGACGTGGCCTCCTTCGGCGACCCGTTCGCCCACGACGGCGAGGGCGGCGACGCGATGGCGGTCGTCTTCTCCGACACCCGCGAGGGCGTCTACAAGAAGCTCGTCCTCGGCCCCGACGGCCGGCTCCTCGGCGGCATCCTGGTCGGCGACGCCGACGCGTACGGGACGCTCAAGCCGCACGCGGGCCGCACGCTCCCGGCCTCCCCGGAGGCGTACATCCTCCCGGCCACCGGCGAGGGGGCCGCCGCCCCCGGGGCCGACGCCCTGCCCGACGACGCCGTCGTGTGCAGCTGCCACAACGTCACCAAGGCCGCCGTCCGGGAGGCCGTCGCCGCCGAAGGGCTCACCGATATCGGCGGCATCAAGCGCTGCACCAAGGCGGGCACGGGCTGCGGCGGCTGCGCGGGCACGCTCCAAGCCGTCCTCGACGCCGAACTCGCCGCCGCCGGGGTCGAGGTCGCGCGCGGCCTGTGCGAACACTTCGCGCTGACCCGCGCCGAGCTCTACGAGACGATCCGCGCCGAACGCCTCACCTCCTACGCCGAGCTGATCGCGGCCCACGGCAGCGGTGCCGCGGGCGCCGCCGACGGCTGCGCCGTCTGCAAGCCGGTCGTCGCCAACATCCTCGGCACCCTCGCCCCCGAACTCGGCCTCACCCACATCCTCCAGGGCGAACAGGCCGCCCTCCAGGACTCCAACGACCTCTTCCTCGCCAACCTCCAGAAGGACGGCACCTACTCCGTCGTCCCACGCGTCCCCGGCGGCGAGATCTCCGCCGAACAGCTCATCGCGATCGGCGAGGTCGCCCGCGACCACGGCCTCTACACGAAGATCACCGGCGGTCAGCGCATCGACCTGTTCGGCGCGAAGAAGGAACAACTGCCCGCCATCTGGCGCCGGTTGATCGCCGTCGGGCTGGAGTCCGGGCAGGCCTACGGCAAGTCGCTGCGCACCGTGAAGTCCTGCGTCGGCTCGAAGTTCTGCCGGTTCGGACAGGGCGACTCCGTGCAGCTCGCCATCGACCTGGAGCTGCGCTACCGCGGACTGCGCACCCCGCACAAGATCAAGGGCGGCGTCTCCGGCTGCCTGCGCGAATGCGCCGAGGCCCGCGGCAAGGACATCGGCGTCATCGCCACCGCCGGCGGCTGGAACCTCTACGTCTGCGGCAACGGCGGCACGAACCCCCGCCACGCCGACCTCCTCGCCACCGACCTGTCCCGGGACGAACTCCTGCGCCTGACCGACCGGTTCCTCATGTACTACGTGCGCACCGGCGAACGCCTGGAGCGCACCGCCCCCTGGTTCGAGCGCATCGGCGGCCTCGACCACCTCACCTCCGTGCTCGTCGACGACTCCCTCGGCCTCTGCGCCGAACTGGAGGCCCAGATGGACCGGCACGTCGCCGCCTACCGCGACGAGTGGCAGGCCGTCCTCGACGACCCGGCCGCGCTCGCCCGCTTCGAGCGCTTCGACGCCGACCCGGCCTTCCTGGAGCCGGGCCGCGGGCGCCCCGCCGTACTGCCCGACGGGACCGGCGCAGCCCTCTTCAAGGACACCGCCGGCACCGTCTACGCCGTCGACGACCGCGACCCGTTCTCCGGCGCCGACGTCATCGCGAACGGGATCATGGGCACCCGCGACGGCGCCCCCGTCGTGGCCTCGCCGATGCACAAGCAGGAGTTCGACCTGCGCACGGGACAGTGCCTGGACGACCCGTCGGTGCGCCTGGCCGTCCACGAGATCCCCGCCACCGGGTGAGCCGGGGGACCTTGGTCGCGCCACGACCCGTGCCTTTGGGGCGGTCGAGGCGCGACCAACGCCTCTGACGCCGCCTTTATCCCGGCGCGAATCTGGAGAGGCAAGGAAAACCCTCCTCACCACCAGGAACACGCCATGAGTCCTGCCGTCCGGGACGCCGCCGTGGTCGACGACGTCACCCGTTCCTACGATCCCCAGCAGTACCGGCCCGGCCGGGCCATCACCGACTGGGAACCCGAGAACGAACTGTTCTGGAAGTCCGTGGGCAAGCGGGTCGCCACCCGCAACCTGTGGATCGCCGTCCCCGCTCTGCTCGTCGCCTTCGTGGTGTGGCAGGTGTGGAGCGTCACCGCCACGAACCTGGCCGACGTCGGCTTCAGCTTCTCCACCTCGCAGCTGTTCTGGCTGACGGCCGTCCCCGGCCTCACCGGCGGCACGGCCCGGATCTTCTACACCTTCCTCGGCCCGCGCATCGGCCAGCGCCGCTTCACCGCGCTGTCCACCCTGGTCCTGGTGGTCCCGCTGATCTGGCTCGGTTTCGCCGTGCAGAAC
Organism: Streptomyces sp. cg35; assembly: GCF_050410835.1. Taxonomy (NCBI): domain Bacteria; kingdom Bacillati; phylum Actinomycetota; class Actinomycetes; order Kitasatosporales; family Streptomycetaceae; genus Streptomyces; species Streptomyces sp. cg35. The sequence goes on along the minus strand of NZ_CP191268.1, from coordinate 3,870,675 downwards.
ACGGGCACCCCGTACGCCGTGATGGTCGCCATCGCCGCGCTCTGCGGCTTCGGCGGCGCCAACTTCGCCTCCTCCCTCGCCAACATCGGCTTCTTCTTCCCCAAGCGCGAGAAGGGCAACGCCACCGGCATCAACGGCGGCCTCGGCAACCTCGGCGTCTCCGTCGTCCAGCTGCTCACCCCGATCGTCATCACCAGCTCGGTGATCGCCCTCGGCTCCGCCCAGCACAAGGCCGACGGCACCCCCGTCTACCTGCAGAACGCCGCGTTCCTGTGGGTCCCCGTCCTGGTCGTCCTCGCCGTCGTCGCCTGGTTCGGCCAGAACGACCTGAAGGTCGCCTCCACCCCGTTCAAGCAGCAGAAGGTCATCTTCAAGCGCAAGCACAACTGGCTGATGACCTGGCTCTACGTCGGCACCTTCGGCTCCTTCATCGGCTTCGCGGCCGCCCTGCCGATGCTGATCAAGACCACGTGGACCCCCATCGACGCCTCCTACACGGCCGCCACCTACGCCTGGATCGGCCCGGCCGTCGGCGCCCTCGCCCGCTGGGGCGGCGGCTGGCTCGGCGACAAGCTGGGCGGCGCGCGCGTCACGATCATCTCGTTCGTCGGCATGGCCGCCTCGATCATCGGCGTCATCAACTTCATGCCCTCGAACGGTGCGGGCGGCTCCTTCTGGGGCTTCCTCGTCTGCTTCTACCTGGCCTTCTTCTTCAGCGGCATCGGCAACGGCTCCACGTTCCGCCAGATCCCCGTGATCTTCCGCGGGCAGCACCTGAAGGGCCTGACCGAGGGCACGCCCGAGTACACGAAGGCGCTGAAGCAGTCGGAGATGGAGTCCGGCGCCGTCACCGGCTTCACCTCGGCGATCGCCGCGTACGGCTTCTTCTTCATCCCCGCGATGTTCGCCAACTTCGCGGTGACCAGCGCCCTGTGGTGCTTCGTGGGCTTCTACGCCACGTGCGTCGTCGTCTGCTGGTGGTTCTACGCCCGCAAGGGCGCCGAGTCCCCGAGCTGATTCCCGGCCCGGGACGTCCCGGGCCCCCCTCCCGCGCGACCTGTACCACGGGAATTCGACGAAATTCTTGTGAATGCGTTCACAAGCGAACTTGGGTCGAAAGTCCCGAAGGAAACCCCAGGTCAGAGCGGCAAACCCGGTCGGTTTCGGTCCGCAACAAGGCCCATTGGTCCCGAACTCGGGACCAATGCGGCCCCCCGGACCGGCCCGCCGGGAGTCCAATGAATACGTAGCAACCAACCGGTCGAAGAGATGGGGAAGGTGTCGGCGATGACTGCCACTCCCGCGGAAAAGACGACGCACGGCGAGGCCTGGGACGGCTTCAAGGGGGGCCTGTGGCGGGACGCCATCGACGTCCGCGACTTCGTCCAGCAGAACTACACCCCCTACGAGGGCGACGGCGCCTTCCTCGCCGGCCCGACCGAGCGCACCACCGCCGTGTGGGACAAGCTCCTCTCGATGTTCCCGACGGAGATCGAGCGCGGCATCTACGACGTCGACGCGAAGACCCCGTCCCGCATCGACGCCTTCAAGCCCGGCTACATCGACGGCGACGCCAAGGACCACCAGGACCTCATCGTCGGCCTCCAGACCGACGGCGCCCTCAAGCGCGCGATCATGCCGAACGGCGGCTGGCGGATGGTCGAGGGCGCCCTCAACGCCTACGGCTACGAGGCCGACCCCGAGGTCCGCGAGATCTACACCCACCTCCGCAAGACCCACAACGAGGGCGTCTTCGACGCCTACACCCCCGAGATCCGCGCCTGCCGCTCCTCCGGCATCATCACCGGCCTGCCCGACGCCTACGGCCGCGGCCGCATCATCGGCGACTACCGCCGCGTCGCCCTCTACGGCGTCGACCGGCTCATCGCCGCCAAGCAGGCCGACAAGGACAAGCTCGCCGCCGAATGGCCCACCGAGCACGTGATCCGCGACCGCGAGGAGATCTCCGAGCAGATCAAGGCGCTGAACGAGCTCAAGTCGATGGCCATGGCCTACGGCTACGACCTCTCCGGCCCGGCCACCACCGGCCGCGAAGCCGTCCAGTGGCTGTACTTCGCCTACCTCGCCGCCGTGAAGGAGCAGAACGGCGCGGCCATGTCGATCGGCCGCATCGACAACTTCCTCGACATCTACCTCCAGCGGGACATCGAGGCCGGCCTCATCACCGAGGAGCAGGCCCAGGAGTTCATCGACGACTTCGTCATCAAGCTCCGCATCGTCCGCTTCCTGCGCACCCCCGAGTACAACGACCTCTACTCCGGCGACCCCACCTGGGTCACCTGGTCGATGGCCGGCATCGGCGAGGACGGTCGCCCGCTCGTCTCCCGCACCACCTTCCGCGCCCTGCAGACCCTCTACAACCTCGGCCCGGCCCCCGAGCCGAACCTGACGGTCTTCTGGTCGCGCGACCTCCCCAAGGGCTTCAAGGACTTCGCCTCCCAGGTCGCCATCGACACCTCGGCCCTCCAGTTCGAGTCCGACGACCTGATGCGCCCCAAGTACGGCGACGACACCGCCATCGCCTGCTGCGTCTCCGCGATGGCCGTGGGCAAGCAGATGCAGTTCTTCGGCGCCCGCGTCAACGTCGCCAAGGCACTCCTGTACGCGATCAACGGCGGCCGCGACGAGAAGACCGGCAAGCGCGTCGTCGAGGGCTTCGAGCCCGTCGAGGGCGACGTCCTCGACTACGAGACCGTCGCCCGGCAGTACGACGGGATGCTCGACTGGCTGGCCAGGACGTACGTGCACGCCCTCAACGTCATCCACTACATGCACGACAAGTACGCCTACGAGCGCATCGAGATGGCCCTGCACGACCAGGAGATCCTGCGCACCATGGCGTGCGGCATCGCGGGCCTCTCGGTCGCCGCGGACTCCCTCTCGGCGATCAAGCACGCCAAGGTCAAGGTGATCCGCGACGAGACCGGCCTCGCCGTCGACTACGAGATCGAGGGCGACTACCCGGCCTACGGCAACAACGACGACCGGGCCGACGACATCGCCAAGTCCATCGTCCACGGCTTCATGGAGAAGGTCCGCAAGCACCCGACGTACCGCGACGCGGTCCACACCCAGTCCGTGCTGACCATCACCTCGAACGTCGTCTACGGCAAGAAGACCGGCAACACCCCGGACGGCCGCCGCGCCGGCACCCCGTTCGCCCCCGGCGCCAACCCGATGAACGGGCGCGACGAGCACGGGTACATCGCCTCCGCCCTGTCGGTCGCCAAGCTGCCCTACGACGACGCCGAGGACGGCATCTCGCTGACCAATACGATCACCCCGGACGCCCTGGGCCGCACCCCCGAGGAGCGGATCGGCAACCTCTCCGGCGTGCTCGACGGCTTCACGGCCAGCAACGGCTTCCACATGAACGTCAACGTCCTCGACAAGGCGACCCTCGAGGACGCCATGGACCACCCGGAGAACTACCCGCAGCTGACCATCCGGGTCTCCGGATACGCGGTGAACTTCGTCCGCCTGACGCGCGAGCAGCAGTTGGACGTCATCAACCGCACCTTCCACGGCTCGCTGTGAGCCCCCGCTGAACCGCGGCCCCGGGGCCGGGCCCTCACCCCGGCCCCGGGCACCGCGAACTCCCCGTCCAGACCCCGTAGTCCGCGTAATCCGCGTAATCCGCGTAATCCGCGTAATCCGTGTAGTTCGAGGAGCCCTGCCATGACCGTGCTGCTCACCCAGAACCTGAGCGCGAACGACGCCGCCACCCCGGCCGCCGCCGCGACGCACCGCCCCACCGAGGGCTCCGTGCACTCCTGGGACCTGTCGACCGGCGTCGACGGGCCGGGCACACGCTTCGTGACGTTCCTCTCCGGCTGCCCGCTCACCTGCCTGTACTGCCACAACCCCGACACCTGGCGGATGCGCAACGGCAAGCGGACCTCGGCCGACGCGATCGTCGCGGAGGCCGCCAAGTACACCCGGTTCATCGAGGCCGCCGGCGGCGGCGCCACCATCAGCGGCGGCGAACCGCTCCTCCAGCCCGTCTTCGCCGGTGAACTCCTGCACCGCCTCAAGCACGAACTGGGCCTGCACACCGCCCTGGACACCTCGGGATTCCTCGGCGTGCGCGCCACCGACGCCCTGCTGCGCGACGTCGACCTGGTCCTGCTCGACATCAAGTCCTGGGACCGCGCCACCTACAAGAAGGTCACCGGGCGCCCGCTGCAGCCCACCCTCGACTTCGCGCACCGCCTCGCCGACCTCGGCAAGAACGTCTGGGTGCGCTTCGTGCTCGTCCCCGGCCTGACCGACGACCCCGCCAACATCGAGGGCGTCGCCGCCTTCGCCGGATCCCTGGGCAACGTCTCCCGGGTCGACGTGCTGCCCTTCCACAAGCTCGGCGAGGCGAAGTGGGAGACGCTCGGCAAGCCCTTCACGCTGCACGACACGCCCGCGCCCGCCCCCGAGCAGGTCGCCGCCGCCAAGTCGATCTTCGAGGCCCACGGCCTCACCGCGGTCTGAGCCGCGCTCCGGTCCAGGGCCCGCCCCCGCGACGTACCCTGGAGTCATGAGTACCGCCCCCGACCCCGAGCCGCGCGACCCGAAGGCCGCGCTGATCTTCGACGATCCGCTGACGGCGCAGTCCGCCGACGACACGGACCGCGGGTGGGGCGAGCGGCCGGCGGCCGGCGACAACAGCGCCGCCGACCTGGCCCGCTTCCTCGACGAGAAGCCGCCCCACCACCTGTGAAGCGCCGCTAGGGCTCGCTGTGCCCCGAGCCGCGCTGCGCCACGAGCGCGTCGCGGATCTCCTTGAGGACCTCCAGCTCGGAGACCTCGATGGTCTCCTGCACGCCTTCCTTCTCGGCGTCCCGCGCGGCCTTGCGCGCGAGGTACTTCGCCATCGGCATGACCATCAGGAAGTACACGACGGCCGCCGTGATGACGAAGCTCAGGACGGCGCTGAGCACCGAGCCCCACATGATCTGGATGCCCTGATCGCCCGTGCACGGGGCCTTCAGGCAGGACGTGTAGCCATCGAGGTCCTTGGTGCCGAAGGCGCCGACCAGCGGGTTGATGACCCCCTTCACGACCGCGTTCACGATGTTGGTGAACGCGGCGCCGATGACCACCGCGACCGCAAGGTCGATCACATTGCCGCGCATGAGGAAGGACTTGAAGCCCTCCCACACACCCGGTTCGTTCTTCTCGCTCACCAGAAGGCCTCTTTTCACGCGTGCAGATTGCGGAGCAAACGACTTCGCAACTTACGACAGCGTGGGTCAGACCTGTCCAATTCGGTAACTCGATCGAGGGACTTGACGAGACGTACGTCACCACAGAGTCACCGCCAGCCGCGAAGTGGCTCCGACGCCCGCGAGCCGTGCGGCCGTACCGCGCGCCACCGACAGCACCACCAACGACCCGCCCGCCGCCGCGGTTTCGCCCGGCTGCCCGGACGGTGTCTCCTCCTCCGGCACGGACGTCACCCGCGCCCCGGACGCGAGGACCCGCACCCCGGGCCGGCCGTCCGCCCGCGCCGCCACCACGTCCACCCGGTCGCCGGGCCGCAACAGCCGCACCGCCCCCGCGTCCGCGATCCGGACCGGCGCCGACACCGTCACGGCGGGCCCGCGCGCCCGCGCGCCTGGCGGCGCCTCGGCCTCCGTCTCCGCCCGCTCGGGCCCGCGGCCCGTGCCGGACGAGGGCACCGCGGCCGTCAGCGCCGCCGCGGCCAGGGCGAGGCCCGCCGCCACGACGGGGCCGCGCCGGTGCCGCCCCGCACGCCCGGGCCGCCATCGCGCGCCGCGTACGCGCACGGGAGGGAAGGAGGGCACCTCGGACGTCGGGGGAGTGCTGAGCTGGGCCGGGGAAGTCGTCCGGGCCGGGGGAAGGGTCGAGGACACGGTCGTCACCGCCTGCGGGTCGCGTCGGAACGGACGGGCACCGCGCCCGTCTCGCCGACCACGATCCGCCTCCCCGCCGGATCCCGCTGAGCCCCGTGCACTACCGCCGGGTTGTGGACAACTCCCTCACCCGGACGGGTAGTTATGTCAGGGGTGTGGTCACGGCAGCCGGATCCCCGGGTCCATCCCGCCGAGCGCGCCCGCGCACAGACAGTCCCGCTCGCCGCTCGTCGGCAGCCCCGCGACCGCGTCGAACAGCACGGTCCGCAGCCGGTCCACATTCGCCGCGAACACCTTGAGCACCTCGTCGTGCGAGACGCCCTCACCGCTCTCGGCGCCCGCGTCGAGGTCCGTGACGAGGGTCAACGACGTGTAGCAGAGCTCCAGTTCACGGGCGAGCATCGCCTCGGGGTGCCCGGTCATGCCCACCACCGACCAGCCCATCGCGGCGTGCCAGCGCGATTCGGCGCGGGTCGAGAAGCGCGGGCCCTCGACCACGACGAGCGTCCCGCCGTCGACCGGCTCCCAGTCCTTGCCCTGCGCGGCCTTCACGGCGACCTTGCGGCCCACCGGGCAGTACGGGTCGGCGGGGGAGACGTGCACGACGTTCGGCACGGTGCCGTCCGGCAGCGGCAGCCCGTCGAAGTAGGTCTGCGCCCGGGACTTCGTACGGTCCACGAACTGGTCCGGGACCAGCAGCGTCCCCGGCCCGTACTCCGGCCGGAGCCCGCCCACCGCGCACGGCCCGAGGACCTGGCGCACCCCCACCGAGCGCAGCGCCCACAGATTGGCGCGGTAATTGATGCGGTGCGGCGGCAGATGGTGGCCGCGGCCGTGCCGGGGCAGGAAGGCGACCCGGCGGCCGGCGACCTCGCCGAGGAAGAGCGAGTCGCTCGGGGGCCCGTAGGGGGTGTCCACCTGGACCTCGGTCACGTCGTCCAGGAAGGAGTAGAAGCCGGAGCCGCCGATCACGCCGATCTCGGCGTCGGCCTGTGTGTTCGTGTTGGTCGCCATGGTCAGCACAGTAGCCAAGGCGGCCGACGCCAAAGACCCTGCCGTCGGGGACGACAGGGTCTCGTAAGACGTCTCGCGGAAGGTCGCGCCTAGGCGGCGGACGACGAGCTGGAGGAACTCGAGGAGCTGGAGGCCGACGAACCGGACGAGCTCGACGCACTCGACGAGGACGACGTGCTGTCCGAGGACGACGACTTCGACTCGGAGGACGACGAGGCCGACTTCGAGGACGACGCCGGGCTGCTGCTCGACGAGGAGCCGCGGCTGTCATTGCGGTAGAAGCCCGAGCCCTTGAAGACGATGCCGACAGCCGAGAAGACCTTCTTCAGGCGGCCACCGCAGTTGGGGCACTCGGTCAGGGCGTCGTCGGTGAACTTCTGCACCGCCTCGAGGCCCTCGCCGCACTCGGTGCACTGATACTGGTAAGTCGGCACTGTGTCTTCCTCCTGGCACTCTCACTCGATGAGTGCTAACGACGCTCCATAGTGACCTATTCCGCGAGATCAGTCCACTGCCACCGGCACGCGGTGACCGACGCCACGCGCCACGGTCCGTCCCCGGGACGGCGGCACGAGCCTCGACCGCAGCAGGAACATGACCCCCAGGGCCAGCACCGTGCCGCCCATCGGGACCAGGAATCCGGCGCCGTCCCAGAAGCGGTCCTCCAGCTGTCCGGCGACCGTCACGGCGGCGGCCTGGCCGAGCGCGACCGCGCCGGTCAGCCAGGTGAAGGCCTCCGTGCGGGAGCTCGCCGGGACGATCGTCTCGACGAGGGTGTAGCCGGTGATCAGGGCGGGCGCGATGCAGACGCCGACCAGCAGGCCGAGCCCGGCGAGCAGCAGCACGGACTGCGCCGCCCACAGGCCCGACGCGGTCAGGGCCAGGGCCGTGTAACCGACGAGCAGGCGGCGCTGCGGGGCCACCTTCCAGGCGATGGCGCCGCAGACGATGCCGGAGAGCATGTTGCCGGCGGCGAAGGTTCCGTAGAGGACGCCGTTCAGGCCGGGCTCGCCGATCGCCTCCGTGTAGGCGGCGAGCGAGACCTGCATGCCGCCGAAGACGGAGCCGATGCCGAGGAACGTCACGATCAGGACCCGCACGCCGGGGACGCGGAGCGCGGAAGCGTGCTCCACGCGCGCGTGCCCTTCGAGGGAGCGGGCCGACGGCGTGGGCTGCGTGCCCTTCTGGGCGGCGAACAGCAGGCCGCCGACGAGGGTGAGCGCTGCCTCCGTGAGCAGACCCGCGGCCGGGTTGACGCCGGTGCACAGGGCGGTGGCGAACAGCGGGCCGAGCACGAACGTGAACTCGTCGGTGACCGACTCGAAGGCCGCCGCGGTCTGCATCAGGGGCGAGCCCTGGAGCTTGACGCCCCAGCGGGCGCGCACCATGGGCCCGACCTGCGGTGTGGAGGCGCCGGTCGGCACCGCCGCGAGGAACAGCGTCCACGTGGGGGCCCCGGACAGGGCCAGCACGGTCAGCGTGAGCCCGGAGGCGGCGTGCACGAGGACGCCGGGCAGCAGGACGGCCCGCTGCCCGAAGCGGTCGGCCAGCTTGCCTCCGTAGGGCGCGAACAGCGCCATGGAGACACCGGTCGTCGCGGAGACCGCCCCCGCGGTCCCGTACGAGCCGGTGGTGTGCTGCACGAGCAGCACGATGGAGATGGTCAGCATCGCGAACGGCTGGCGTGCCGCGAAGCCGGGGAGCAGGAACGTCCAGGCGCCGCGGGTGCGGAGCAGCTGTCCGTAGCCCGGGCGGGTGCCGGGGGTGCCGGGAACCGTGGCCTTCTGTGGCACGGTGCCCTCGCCTTTCTGCCGCCTGGTGGCCCGGTGGCCTCCTGGTCGAGGAGCACCGGGCCGAGAGCCGTCCTCAGATGCGCCGGGAACCGAGTGATACCTACGGTCCGCGCCAGGAGAGGCCCTGGGCCAAGCAGATCAGGCACTACGAAGCACAGTGCTGCAAGGGGACCGCGGCCGCTTTGCGGTCGCGCCGGCTCTACGTCAGGCAGAGTCGGTGGAACGTGGATCTTTGGTCTACCCGACCATGTTAACGGTCGGTTTCGCCCCCTGTGCCCAGCCAGCCGGCGAGCTTGCCGCCGAGGGCGACGGCCCGCAGGCGCGCCTCCGCGGCGTCGCGCACCGGGTCGGTGGCCACGACCAGCAGTTCGTCGTCCTGGCGCAGCACGGTGGTGGGTGCGGGCACGAAGGACGTCCCGTCGCGCACGACCAGGGTGACGGCGGCGCCCTTGGGCAGCCGCAGCTCGCCGACCTCCACGCCGTGCATCCGGGAGCCCTCGGGGACGGAGACGGACAGCAGATGGCCGCGCAGCCGCTCCAGGGGCGCGGACTCGATGCCGAGGTCCGCGGCCTCGGAGGAGCCCAGCCGCAGCTTCCTGGCGAGCCAGGGCAGCGTGGGTCCTTGGATGAGGGTGTAGACGACGACCAGCACGAAGACGATGTTGAAGATCCGCTGGCTGTCCGCGACGCCGGTCACCATCGGGATGGTCGCCAGGATGATGGGCACGGCGCCGCGCAGGCCGGCCCATGACATGAGGGCCTTCTCCTGCCACGGCATACGGAAGGGCAGCAGGCTGACGACGACTTCCAAGGGGCGCGCGACCATCGTCAGGACGAGTCCGATGATGAGCGCGGGCACGATGTCGTCGGCCAGTTCGTGCGGGGTGACGAGCAGGCCGAGCAGCACGAACATGCCGATCTGTGCGATCCAGCCGAGGCCCTCCGCGAAGCCGCGGGTGGCCGGCCAGTGCGGCAGCTTGGCGTTGCCCATCACCATGGCGGCCAGGTAGACGGCGAGGAAGCCGCTGCCGTGGGCGATGGCGCCCGCGGCGTACGCGACGGTGGCGATGGCCATCACGGCGATCGGGTACAGGCCGGAGGCGGGCAGCGCGACGTGCCGCAGCCCGTAGGAGCCGAGCCACCCGACCGCGAGGCCTATCGCGGCGCCGATCGCGAGCTCCAGGGCGATCTCGCCGATGAGGACGTACCAGTGCTCCACAGGGCCCGCCGCGGAGAAGGCGACGACCAGGATGACCACAGGAGCGTCGTTGAAGCCGGACTCCGCTTCCAGGACGCCGGTGATGCGCTTGGGGAGCGGCACCTTGCGCAGCACGGAGAAGACGGCCGCCGCGTCCGTGGAGGACACCACCGCGCCGATGATGAGGGACTGCCGCCATTCCAGGCCCACCAGATAGTGCGCACCCGCAGCCGTCACCCCGACGCTGACCGCGACCCCCGCGAGCGACAGCGCGACGGCCGCGGGAAGTGCCGGTTTGATCTCCTTCCACTTCGTGCCCAGACCGCCCTCGGCCAGGATCACGACAAGCGCCGCGTAGCCGATGACCTGGGTCAACTCGGCGTCGCTGAAGGAGACGTCGCCGATGCCGTCCTGGCCCATGGCGATGCCGATGCCGAGGTACAGGAGCAGGCTCGGCAGCCCGCTGCGCGAGGAGATGCGCACCGCGGCGACCGCGATGAGCAGGACGAGCGCGCTGACGAGCAGGAGCTGGTTGAGGTGGTGGACAGTCAGGGGCTGTTCCTTCCGCGAGAGGTCGTCTCAGGGGCTGCTGTGGGGGAGTCGCTCCATGAGGCAGCGAGCGAGGTACTTCGTTACCTTACCTAATCGTTAACGCTTTCTTGACGCTCGGGCCGTTTCCTCGAACCTCCGTAGGCGCTCGCTTCCTGACTCCGCGTCCGGGCCCGCACCGCACTGCTCGTATGGTTGCTCCAGCCCTCCCGCCCGTCAGACGCCACCACCCTCGACCGAGGGGCCTTCGAGCCCGCAGCCCAGAGTCAGCGAAGGACAGCAAGGATCGCGATGCCCTCCACTACGAACGCCGCTTCCGGTCGCCAGTCCGGCAGGAAGAAGGGGCGCCGCGCCCGACTGCTCGTGATCGTCCTCGTGTTGGCCGTCGTCGCGGGCATCGGATACGGCGCCTACTGGAGCGTCGACAGCGTGCGTGCCTCCTTGCCGCAGACCACGGGATCCACCCGGCTCGACGGGCTGGACGGGCCCGTCCAGGTCAAGCGGGACGGCTACGGCATCCCGCAGATCTACGCGTCCTCGGACGAGGACCTGTTCATGGCGCAGGGCTTCGTGCAGGCGCAGGACCGGTTCTACGAGATGGACGTGCGCCGTCATACGACCTCCGGTCGGCTCTCCGAGATGTTCGGCAAGGGCCAGGTCAAAACCGATGAGTTCCTGCGCACCCTGGGATGGCACCGGGTGGCACAGAAGGAGTACGACTCCAAGCTCTCGCCCGCGACCAAGAAGTACCTCCAGGCGTACTCCAAGGGAGTCAACGCCTACTTGTCGGGCAAGAGCGGCAAGGACATCTCCGCCGAGTACGTGGCGCTCGGTTTCGAGAACGACTACAAGCCGCAGCAGTGGACGCCGGTCGACTCGGTGGCCTGGCTGAAGGCCATGGCCTGGGACCTGCGCGGCAACATGCAGGACGAGATCGACCGCTCCCTGATGACGAGCCGCCTCGGCCCGAAGCAGATCGCGGACCTCTACCCCGAGTACCCGTACGACCGGAACAAGCCGATCGTGCAGGAGGGCGCCTACAACAGCGCCACCAAGTCGTACGACGCCTCGGCCTCGGGCACCCAGACGCAGAGCGGCACCTCGGGGGCGGCGGGTACCGGCCTGACGGGCGGCGCAGAGGCCCCCAGCGGCCTCCAGAGCCAGCTCGGCGGCCTCGCCGACGTCCTGGACCGGATCCCCGACTCCGCGGGCCTGGGACCCAACGGCAACGGCATCGGCTCCAACTCGTGGGTCGTCTCGGGCGACCACACCATCACCGGCAAGCCGCTGCTCGCCAACGACCCGCACCTGGCGCCGCAACTGCCCTCCGTCTGGTACCAGATGGGCCTGCACTGCACGAGCGTCTCGGCGAAGTGCCAGTACGACGTGACGGGCTACACGTTCGCCGGCATGCCGGGCGTGGTCATCGGCCACAACCAGAACATCTCCTGGGGCCTGACGAACTCGGGCGCCGACGTCACGGACCTCTACCTGGAGAAGTTCAGCGGCGACGGCTACCTGTACGACGACAAGACGGTGCCCTTCACGACCCGCAAGGAGGTCATCAAGGTCGCCGGCGGCAGCCCCAAGACGATCACGATCCGCGAGACGAACAACGGCCCGCTGCTGTCCGACCGCGACGACGAGCTCGTCAAGGTCGGCAAGAAGGCGCCGGTGGGCACCTCCGAGGCCCCCGACCGGGGCGACGGCTACGGCATCGCGCTGCGCTGGACCGCGCTGGAGCCGGGCAACACCATGGACGCCGTCTTCGAGATCGACAAGGCGAAGGACTGGGCCGGGTTCCGCAAGGCGGCCGCCGACTTCCAGGTGCCCTCGCAGAACCTCACGTACGCCGACACCGAGGGCCACATCGGCTACCAGCTGCCCGGCCGCATCCCGACCCGCGGCGAGGGCGACGGCTCGCTCCCGTCGCCGGGCTGGGACTCCAAGTACAGGTGGACCGGCTACATCAAGCAGGCCGAGCTGCCCTACGAGTTCGACCCCAAGCGCGGCTACATCGTGACCGCCAACCAGGCCGTGGTCGACAAGAGCTACCCGTACACGCTCACCACGGACTGGGGCTACGGCACCCGCAGCCAGCGGATCACCGACCTGATCAAGTCGAAGATCGACGGCGGCGGCAAGATCTCCACCGACGACATGCGCAGCATGCAGATGGACAACAGCAGCGAGATCGCCAAGCTCCTGGTGCCCAAGCTGCTCAAGCTCGACGTCAAGGACAAGTACGTCCGTGAGGCGCAGCAGCTCCTGGAGAACTGGGACTACACCCAGAACCCGGACTCGGCCGCGGCCGCGTACTTCAACTCGGTCTGGCGCAACATCCTGAAGCTCGCCTTCGGCAACAAGCTGCCCATGGAGCTGCGGGTCAAGGGGCAGTGCCTGAGCGTCACGCCGGTCGACAACTCGGGTCCGGCCGACGAGGACCGCAAGGTGCGCGAGTGCGGTCAGCGGGACGCGGACTCGGCGCAGCCGGACGGCGGCGACCGCTGGTTCGAGGTCGTCCGCAAGATCATCAACGACGAGGACAACGACTGGTGGAAGGCTCCGGCGACCCGCACCGACAAGGCCACCGTCAACCGTGACCAGCTGTTCGACCGGGCCATGGAGGACGCCCGCTGGGACCTGACGGCCAAGCTCGGCAAGGACATCGACACCTGGAGCTGGGGCCGCCTGCACAAGCTGGAGCTGAAGAACCAGACCCTCGGCACCGAGGGCCCGGGCTGGCTGCAGTACGTGCTCAACCGCGGCCCGTGGAAGCTCGGCGGCGGCGAGGCGGCGGTGAACGCGACCGGCTGGAACGCGGCGGGCGGCTACGGGGTCGACTGGGTGCCGTCGATGCGCATGGTGGTCAACCTGGCCGACCTCGACAAGTCCAAGTGGATCAACCTCACCGGCGCCTCGGGCCACACCTACAGCTCCCACTACACGGACCAGACCGACAAGTGGGTCCAGGGTGAGCTGCTGCCCTGGCACTTCACCGAGAAGGCCGTCTCCGACAACACGTCGGACACGCTGGTCCTCAAGCCGTAGGACAGCACAGCACTGAAAGGGGCCCCCATGCGCGTGGGGGCCCCTTTTCGCTTCTCCAGCGCTACCCGCGGGTCTACGTGAAGCGGTGGACTCCCGAGGGCGTCACGACGGCGTGCACGGCCTTGTCGTGCGCCTCCTCGGGGAGGTGTGCGACGACTTCGGTGTCATGGAGCAGCACGACGAGGGCGGCGGGCGCGCCGGCCGCCTCGAGCCGCGCGAGGACCCTGTCGTACGAGCCGCCGCCCCGGCCCAGCCGCATCCCGCGCGCGTCCACGGCGAGCCCGGGCAGCAGCACGACGTCCGCCGCCGTCACGGCACCGGGCCCGAGCCGCTCGCCGCCCGGCTCCAAGAGGGCCATCTTTCTCGCGTGTTGTACGCGGACGAGCGAGGAGGCCCCCTCGTACGTCCCCCAGTCCAGGTCGTTGTCGGGCAGCAGCACCGGCAGCAGGACCCGCACCCCACGCGCGCGGAGCGCGTCGAGCAGCAGCCCGGTCCCCGGTTCGCCGCCCACGGAGACGTACGCCGCCACGGTGCGGGCCGCCGCCACCTCCTCGACCTCGAAGGCCCGCTCGGCGAGAACTTTTTCCGTCTCCCGTGCGTCATCCATTGGCAACGCTTTCCTCACCGCGAGGAACTCCCGTCGCAATGTGCGCTTGTCAGGGTGGGCGCCACGCGGGTCACTTGTGTGCGGGCTCACAGTCGGCTCACAAACCTCTCCTAATCCACGCATATATGTGCCAACAAAGCGGACCCACAGATTCCGCCCATAGGCGCCGGATATGGTGACGGGCATGACTGACTCGCACACCAGGATCACCAAGGCTGTCATCCCTGCCGCGGGCCTCGGCACCCGGTTCCTGCCCGCCACCAAAGCCACTCCCAAAGAGATGCTTCCGGTGGTCGACAAGCCGGCGATCCAGTACGTGGTCGAAGAGGCCGCCTCAGCGGGTCTCGACGACGTCCTCATGATCACAGGCCGCAACAAGCGCCCCCTGGAGGACCACTTCGACCGCAACTACGAGCTGGAGTCCGCCCTTCAGAAGAAGGGCGACGCCAACCGCCTCGCCAAGGTCCAGGAGTCCAGCGACCTCGCGACCATGCACTACGTGCGCCAGGGCGACCCTAAGGGCCTCGGCCACGCGGTCCTGTGCGCGGCCCCGCACGTGGGGCACGAGCCCTTCGCGGTCCTCCTCGGCGACGACCTGATCGACCCGCGCGACCCGCTGCTCGCGCGCATGGTCGAGATCCAGGAGCGCCACGGCGGCAGCGTCATCGCCCTCATGGAGGTCGAGCCCTCGCAGATCCACCTCTACGGATGCGCCGCCGTCGAGGTCACCGAGGACGGCGACGTCGTCAAGGTCACCGACCTCGTGGAGAAGCCGGACCCGGCCGACGCCCCCTCCAACTACGCGATCATCGGCCGCTACGTCCTGGACCCCCACGTCTTCGACATACTGCGCAAGACCGAGCCGGGCCGCGGCGGCGAGATCCAGCTCACCGACGCCCTGCAGCAGCTCGCCGCGGACGAGAAGATCGGCGGCCCCGTGCACGGCGTCGTCTTCAAGGGCCGCCGCTATGACACCGGCGACCGCGGCGACTATCTGCGTGCCATTGTCAGACTCGCGTGCGAACGTGAGGACCTGGGACCGGACTTCCGGACCTGGCTTCGCAGTTACGTCACCGAGGAGATGTAGCACCTTGAGCAGCGCGACCACACCGTCCACCAGCCACGGCCAGCTCTGGTCGGTGGACGAGCACCTGGAGGACATCCTCAGCACCGTCCACCCGCTCGACCCCATCGAGCTGCAACTCCTCGACGCCCAGGGCTGCGTGCTCGTCGAGGACGTGACGGTGCCGGTCTCGCTGCCCCCGTTCGACAACAGCTCGATGGACGGGTACGCGGTGCGCGTCGCCGATGTCGCGGGCGCGAGCGAGGAGTTCCCCGCCGTCCTCACGGTGATCGGCGACGTCGCGGCCGGGCAGGGCGAGCAGCCCACCGTCGGTCCCGGCCAGGCCGCCCGCATCATGACCGGCGCCCCGCTCCCGCCCGGCGCCGAGGCCGTCGTCCCCGTGGAGTGGACCGACGGAGGGCTCGGCGCGGGCCCGGTCTCCTCGATGCCCGCCCACAGCACCGCCCCCGAAGGCGCCTCGGGAGAGGTCCGGGTCCACCGCCCCGCCGAGGCACGCGCGCACGTACGCGCGCAGGGCAGCGACGTCCAGGCCGGCGACCGCGCCCTCACCACCGGCACGGTGCTGGGCCCGCCGCAGATCGCGCTGCTCGCCGCCATCGGCCGCGGCACCGTCCGCGTACGCCCGCGCCCGCGCGTGGTCGTCATCTCCACCGGCAGCGAACTCGTCCAGCCCGGCGAGTCGTTGGCCCAGGGCCAGATCTACGACTCCAACAGCTTCGCCCTCACGGCCGCGGCCCGGGACGCCGGAGCCATCGCCTACCGGGTCGGTGCCGTCTCCGACGACGCCGAGACGCTCCGCTCCACCATCGAGGACCAGCTCATCCGCGCCGACCTCGTCGTCACGACCGGCGGCGTCAGCGTCGGCGCGTACGACGTCGTCAAGGAAGCCCTCTCCTCGATCGGCGACCCCGACGAGGAGGACGGCATCGGCGCGGGCAGCGGCGTCGAGTTCCGCAAGCTCGCCATGCAGCCCGGCAAGCCGCAGGGCTTCGGCTCCATCGGCCCCGACCACACCCCGCTGCTCGCCCTGCCGGGCAACCCGGTCTCCTCGTACGTCTCCTTCGAACTCTTCGTCCGGCCCGCGATCCGCGCCCTGATGGGCCTGCCCGGCGACTCCGTGCGGCGCCCCACCACGCGCGCGGTGCTGGCCACCGACAAGGCGCTGACCTCACCGGACGGGCGCCGCCAGTTCCTGCGGGGCGCGTACGACGCGGCGGCGGGCGAGATCGCACCCGTCGGCGGCTCCGGCTCGCACCTGATCGCGGCGCTCGCCCACGCGGACGCGCTCATCGTGGTGCCCGAGGACGTGACGTCGGTGGAGCCCGGCACCGAGGTCGACGTGGTCCTCCTGCGCTGAGCGCCGGTGAACAGGCGCTCACCGGTCCGGCTGTCCGGGGCTCGCGATACCGTGTCGCGCACAACAGTCCGGCGCGCCGCACCGCGCACGGCTCGGATCGGGAGCGCCACAGCACCATGAGCACTTCGCAGGACCGACTGACCCACATCGACGAGGCGGGCGCCGCCCGGATGGTCGACGTGTCGCAGAAGGACGTCACCGCGCGCACCGCCCGCGCCAGCGGTCGCGTCCTCGTCTCGCCGCGCGTGGTCGAACTGCTGCGCGGCGAGGGCGTGCCCAAGGGCGACGCTCTCGCGACGGCCCGTATCGCCGGGATCATGGGCGCCAAGCGCACCCCCGACCTGATCCCGCTCTGTCACCCGCTGGCCGTGTCCGGCGTGAAGCTGGACCTGTCCGTGGCCGACGACGCGGTGGAGATCCTCGCCACCGTGAAGACCACGGACCGTACGGGCGTCGAGATGGAGGCCCTCACGGCGGTCTCGGTCGCCGCGCTCACGGTCGTCGACATGATCAAGGCGGTCGACAAGGGAGCGGTCATCACGGACGTCCGCGTGGAGGAGAAGACGGGCGGCAAGTCGGGCGACTGGAGCCGGGCATGACTCCGGGCCGGCTCGCGCAGTTCCCCGCGCCCCCGCAGGGGCGCGCACCCGAAGGAGTCCGCGCATGAGCGGGAATTACCGCGCCCTCGTCGTCACCGCCTCCAACCGGGCCGCCGCCGGCGTCTACGAGGACAAGGGCGGGCCGCTCATCGCCGAAGGCCTCCAGAAGATGGGCTTCAGCGTGGAGGGCCCCCAGGTCGTGCCGGACGGCGCCCCCGTGGAGGCCGCGCTGCGGGCCGCGGTCGAGGCGGCGTACGACGTCGTCGTCACCACCGGCGGCACCGGCATCTCGCCCACCGACCGCACGCCCGAGGCGACGGCCCGCGTCATCGACACCCACGTACCGGGCATCCCCGAGGCCATCCGCGCGTACGGGCGCGAGAAAGTGCCCACCGCCGCGCTCTCGCGTGGCCTCGCCGGGGTCGCCGGGCGCACACTGATCGTGAACCTGCCGGGTTCGAGCGGCGGGGTGAAGGACGGCCTGGCCGTCCTGGAGCCGCTGCTGACCCACGCCGTCGACCAGATCCGCGGCGGCGACCACCCCAGACCCGATGCCCATGCCGCCGGGGGTGCGCACTGAACAGCCCATCCTGGCCCGTCGTCCTGGCGGAGGGCGATGTCGTCCTCCGCCCCATAAGGCTGCGCGACCAGCGCGCCTGGCGCGAGGTCAACCGCCGCAACCGCGACTGGCTGCGCCCCTGGGAGGCGACGATCCCGCCGCCCACGCCCAGCGGCCCGATCGCGCACCGCCCGACGTACCGTCAAATGGTGCGCCATCTGCGCTCGGAGGCGAACGCGGGCCGGATGCTGCCCTTCGTCATCGAGTACCAGGGCCGCCTCGTGGGCCAGCTGACGGTCGCCGGGATCACCTGGGGCTCGATGTGCTCGGGCCACGTCGGCTACTGGGTGGACCAGGGCGTGGCCGGGCGCGGAGTGATGCCCACGGCCGTCGCGCTCGCCGTCGACCACTGCTTCCGCACGGTGGGCCTGCACCGCATCGAGGTCTGCATTCGCCCGGAGAACGGGCCGAGCCGTCGCGTCGTGGAGAAACTCGGATTCCGCGAGGAGGGGCTGCGTCCACGGTATCTTCACATCGACGGTGGCTGGCGCGATCATCTCGTCTTCGCGCTCACCGCCGAGGAGGTCCCGGAAGGGCTCCTGAAGCGCTGGCGCCGCGAGCGGCCGGGCAACAGCGCAGGTCCGGGTGCTCCCAACGCCGTGGATCCCGGGGCGCCCTCGAAATAAAATAAATGTTCGAAATTGATCGGTGAACGACCGTCGGAGCCATTAAATTCGCGCCCCGGTCAGCCAGTTGATCGCACCAGTCGCAAAAAAAGCTCGAAATATCAGCCAGATCGTGCGACACACCGGCCCAATTGGCGGATGGCCTCACGCAAACCCCTCTACGGTGTGAGGCGTGAGCAGCAGCGGCCTCATCTACGCAGTCATCGTCGGGGCCTGGGCCGCCTACTTGGTGCCGATGTGGCTCCGTAGGCAGGACGAGCTGAACGAAGCCCGTCCGACGGAACGCTTCAGCACCGCCATCCGTCTTCTCTCCGGACGAGCGGGCATGGAGCGCCGGTACGCCAAGGACCTGCAGGCGCGCTCGCCCGAGACGGACGAGTGGCGCGGCGCCCCGGCCGACCCGGACGCGACCACCGACACGGTGGACGTCCGGGCCCTCGTCGCGCCCCCGGCCGGCGAGCGGGAACACCCGGAACCCGTCCACGAGCCCGAGCCCCGGCCCGCGCCCGAACCCGCGGCCCCGGCCAAGCCCCGCCCCCCGCGCGTCACTTCCGCGGAGGCACAGGCCCGTGCCCGGCGCTCCAAGGTGCTCGCGCGCCGCCGCCGCACGACCGTCCTCCTCTTCGCCGCCTTCACCGTCGGCGCCGTCGTGGCCGGGGTCGGCGGCGTCGCGTTCCTGTGGGCGCCCGCCGCGCCCGCGCTCCTGCTCAGTACGTACATCGTCTATCTGCGGGCCCAGGAGCGACGCCGCTTCGCCTACGTCATGGACCGCCGCCGCGCCGAGATCGCCGCGCAGCGCCTGCGGGACCGGCAGCCGCGCCGCCGCCAGCCCGCCGCGCAGCGCGCCGCCGCGGAGGACCCGGAGGAAGGCCCGGGCGCCGAGCCGGCCACCGACCCCGGCCTCGAGGCGCTCGCCGCCGACCGGCGCGCGCTCGTCGAGCAGACCGACCACGCGGAGTGGGTCGACCAGCAGCGCGAGCGGCAGCGCCGCCCGGGCCCCGGCGAGAGCTGGGACCCCGTCCCGGTACCGCTGCCCACCTACGTGACCGCGCCGGTCGCCCCCCGGGCCGGCGGCGGCGTCGACTACGGCGCCCCCGAGACCTGGAGCGCGGCCCGCTCCTCGGCGGCGGAGCAGTCCGCCGCCGAGGAGCGGCAGGAGCAGCCGGAACAGGAGCAGACGGCCGACGGCGGACGCAGCGACGCCCGCCGCGCCGCCTCCGCCCGGCGCTCCCGCGAGCGCGGCCGCACGCCGCTCTTCGACCAGTACGACGACGGCGCCGACGGCCGTCCGCGCGCCGCCAACGAGTGACCGGCTGACCAGCCAGGGAACGGATTTCCACGTACCCGGATCGGGATGCTAGAGTTTCACTCGTTGCAAGGGCCTGTGGCGCAGTCTGGTAGCGCACCTCGTTCGCATCGAGGGGGTCTGGGGTTCAAATCCCCACAGGTCCACCGCAATTGAGAACCCCGCCGGGAAACCGGCGGGGTTCTTGCTTTGCCCGGACGACCGCGGCCCGGGCCCGGGAGCGGACGGTTCCCCCCGGGGCCGGGGCGGCGCGACTAGCGCGACTGGAGCGGCTTGGCGAAGCAGCGGCTCAGGTTCTCGAAGCGGTAGTGGCCGAACTTGTCGCACGGCTCGTAGGCGCTCGACAGGTACAGCGCTATGGCCTCCGGCTGCTTCGTGCCCGTCTCCAGGACCATGCGGGTGCGGCCCGCCGCACGCGCGTCCTCCTCCAGGGCCGCGAGGATGCGCCGGGCCAGGCCCAGGCCGCGCGCCTCGGGTGTGACGTACATCCGCTTCAGCTCGGCGTCGCCGTCCGAGTAGTTCTCCTCGTTCTCGTCCTGCGCGCGCCAGCCGCCGGTCGCGAGCGGGGTGCCCGACGCGTCGTACGCGATCAGGTACAGGCCCTGCGGCGGGGTGAACATCGTCGGGTCGAGCGGGGTGACATCGCCCTCGTCGCCGTAGCGCTCCGCGTACTCGAGCTGGACGCGGTCGTTCAGCGCCACCGCGTCCGGGTGGCCGAAGGAGACGGGGCGCAGGGTGATCGCGGCGGCGGGCGCGGGTTGAATAGTCATGCGTCTGATCGTAACTCTATGCTTCAGGGTGCGGCTTACCTGTCAAGTGTGCCGGTACGGTGGCCCGGTGCTGACTGTGACCTCTGTGAACGTGAACGGGCTGCGAGCCGCCGCCAAGAAGGGCTTCGTGGAGTGGCTCGCCGAGACCTCCGCCGACGTGCTCTGCCTGCAGGAGGTGCGCGCCGAGCCGGAGCAGCTGCCCGCCGGGGTGCGGGAGCCCGAGGGCTGGCACGTCGTGCACGCCCCGGCCGCCGCCAAGGGCCGGGCCGGCGTCTCGCTGTACACGCGGCGCGAGCCGGAGCGGGTCCAGATCGGCTTCGGGTCGGCGGAGTTCGACGGCAGCGGCCGGTACGTCGAGGCCGACCTGCCCGGTGTCGTCGTCGCCAGCCTCTACCTGCCCTCCGGCGAGGTCGGGACCGAGCGCCAGGACGAGAAGATCCGCTTCATGGCCGAGTTCCTCGAATACCTGAAGGGGCTGCGCGCGCGGGCCGCCGCCGAGGGCCGCGAGGTCGTCGTCTGCGGCGACTGGAACATCGCCCACGCCGAGGCCGACCTCAAGAACTGGAAGGGCAACAAGAAGAACTCCGGCTTCCTGCCCGAGGAGCGGGAGTGGCTGAGCCAGGTCTTCGAGGCGGCGGACGGGGGCTACGTCGATGTCGTGCGGGCCCTGCATCCGGGCGTCGAGGGGCCGTACTCGTGGTGGTCGTACCGGGGGCGGGCCTTCGACAACGACGCAGGTTGGCGCATCGACTATCACGCCGCGACGCCCGGGCTCGCCGGTCGGGCGGTCAAGGGGTTCGTGGAGCGGGCCGCCACGCACGAGGAGCGGTGGTCGGATCACGCTCCTGTGACGGTCGTCTACGAGTAGGCGCGGAGTTCGGTCCGGGGCTTACGTCCCCTCGAGCACGGTGATGGCCGCCGCTCTCACGCTCACGAACCGGGCGGCGCTCCCAGTTTGCGGTCCAGGGCCATGGAGAGTTCCGCCTCCACGACCGACTTGGCCAGGGGGCGCAGGCGCTGGACGTCCTTCTCGGTGCCGTGCGCGAGGATCATCTCCGTGAAGAGCGTGGCCAGGGCGTCCGCGTGGTCGCGCACCCGGGCCCCCGCCGCGAGGACGTCCGCCAGGGGGATGCCCTCGCGCACCAGCGCCGCCGAGACCTCCAGGAGGCGGCGGCTGATGTGCACGATCTCCTCGCCGTCGGTGCCCAAGTAGCCCAGGTCCAGGGCGGCTTGGAGGTTCTCGGGGGTGACCTCCCCCGCGAAGTGGTCGGCCAGTTCCGTGGCGGAGAGGCGGACCGGGGTCTCCTCCGTGGGTTCGCCGAGGCCGAGGAGCTCGCCCACGTCGCGGCCGCGGTCGAAGGCCTCGGAGAGTTCGGCGATGCCGGTGAGGGTGTGGCCGCGGTCGAGGAGGGCGGCGATGGTGCGCAGGCGGGTCAGGTGGCTCTCGTCGTACCAGGCGATGCGGCCCTCGCGCCGGGGCGGCTTGATCAGGCCGCGTTCGCGGTAGAAGCGGACGGTGCGCACCGTGATGCCGGCCGCCCTGGCCAGCTCCGCCATGCGGAACTCGCGGTGCTCGTCGCCCCGGCCGCCTTCGTCTCCCGGTTCCGCCGCTTCTTTCGCCACGTCGGAAACCCTAGGGCAAGCATCGGGGGCCGAGGGATCCCGGTGCGGGGCGGTGGCCGGACGACCGGTGGCTGTACCGGCGGTAACTTTCCTCGGCACGACCCCTACCCATCAGTACGGTGCTGCTCTACCCTCCAATTGTGCCAGTGTTCACTGGCAGAGTCGCGCGGCAAGGGAGGCGCCGGGATGGCCGAGCAGGAGCACGAGCACGTACGGGTGGCGGTGATCGGGTCCGGCTTCGGCGGGCTGGGCGCGGCGGTCAGACTGCGCCGCGAGGGCGTCACCGACTTCGTGGTCCTGGAGCGGGCCGGCGCGGTCGGCGGCACCTGGCGCGACAACAGCTACCCGGGCTGCGCCTGCGACGTGCCGTCCCACCTCTACTCGTTCTCGTTCGCGCCGAACCCGGACTGGCCGCGCACCTTCTCCGGACAGGAGCGCATCCGGGAATACCTGGAGCACGTCGCCGACACCTTCCGGCTGCGGCCGCACATCCGCCTCGACTCCGAGGTGACGCAGCTGCGGTGGGACAACGACAGGCTGTGGTGGGAGATCGACACCGCGAGCGGCACCCTCACCGCCGATGTCGTCGTCTCCGCCACCGGGCCGCTGTCCGACCCGAAGACGCCGGACATCGCCGGGATCGACACCTTCCCCGGCAAGGTCTTCCACTCGGCGCAGTGGGACCACGACTACGACCTGCGCGGCAAGCGCGTCGCCATGATCGGCACCGGCGCCTCCGCCATCCAGATCGTGCCCGCCATCCAGAAGGAGGTCGGGCGGCTCACCCTCTTCCAGCGCACGCCTCCGTGGGTCATGCCGCGCGCCGACCGGAACATCACCAAGGCCGAGCGCTGGCTGCACCGCCAGCTGCCCTTCACCACTCAGGCGCGGCGCGGACTCCTGTGGGGCATCCGGGAGTTGCAGGTCCAGGCGTTCACCAAGCGGCCCGATGAGCTGGGCCTGGTGGAGAACCTCGCCAAGCGGAACATGCACCGGGCGATCAAGGACCCGGCGCTGCGCGCCAAGCTCACCCCGGACTACCGCATCGGCTGCAAGCGGATCCTGCTGTCGAACACGTACTATCCGGCGCTCGCCCAGCCGAACGTCGACGTCGTCGCGTCCGGGCTGAGCGAGATCCGCGGGAACACCCTCGTCGCCGCCGACGGCAGCGAGGCCGAGGTCGACGCGATCATCTTCGGTACCGGGTTCCACGTCACCGACATGCCGATCGCGCAGCGGGTCATCGGCGCGGAGGGCGTCAGCCTGGCGGAGAGCTGGAAGGGCGGCATGGCCGCGCTGCGCGGGGCGACCGCCGCCGGGTTCCCGAACTTCATGACGGTCATCGGGCCGAACACCGGACTCGGGAACTCCTCGATGATCCTGATGATCGAGTCCCAGCTGAACTATCTGGCCGACTACATGCGGCAGTTGAACGTGCTGGGCGGCCGCGTCGCCCTCACCCCGCGCGAGACCGCCGTCGCCGGCTGGAACAACCGCGTGCAGGACCGGATGAAGCGCACCGTGTGGAACACCGGTGGCTGCAACAGCTGGTACCTCGACGAGAACGGGGTCAACACCACCGTGTGGCCCGGCACCACGACCGAGTTCCGGCAGGCCACACGCCATGTGGACGTGGGGGAGTACGAGGTGGTCCGCGCTCCCGCCGGCCCGCCGGAGCCGCGTACCGGGCGGGGCAGGAAGAAGACGGTGGAGGCGAGCGCCGCATGAGCCGGCTGATGCACATGGCCACCGGGCCCTTCGCGCCGCCGGTCGCCGCCGAGGAGCTGACCGCCGTCTCGGCCGACGGGGCGCGGCTGCACGTCGAGGTGCACGGGCCCGCCGACAGCGGCGACGCGCCCGCCGTCGTGCTGTCGCACGGCTGGACCTGCTCGACGGCCTTCTGGGCCGCGCAGGTGCGCGCCCTCGCCACCGACCACCGCGTGATCGTGTACGACCAGCGGGGGCACGGCCGCAGCCCGGCCTCCGCCCGGCTGCCGTACACCGCGGACATGCTGGCCGACGATCTGGAGGCCGTGATCGGCGCGACGCTCGCGCCGGGCGAGCGGGCGGTGTTCGCCGGGCATTCCATGGGCGGCATGACGATGATGGCCTCGGCGGGCCGGCCGGTGTTCCGGGAGCACGCCGCCGCGGTGCTGCTGTGCAGCACGGGTAGTTCGGAACTCGTGGCCGAGGCGACGGTGGTGCCGCTGCTGCCCGCGGGCGCGCTGCGGACCCGGGTGACCCGCTCGGTCCTCGGCTCGAAGGCGCCGCTCGGCCCGGTCACGCCGGTGGCCAGGCGGATCCTGCGGTTCGCGACGATGGGCCCGGGATCGGCGCCCGGCAAGGTCGAGGCCTGCGCGCGGATCGTGCACGCGTGTCCGCGCGGGGTGCGGTACGGCTGGTCGCACGTACTGGAGAGTCTCCAACTGGACGCCAATGTGCCGGAGTTGGCGATGCCCGTGGCCGTCCTCGCCGGGACCGTGGACCGGATGACGCCCGTCGTGCACGCCCGGCGGATCGCCGCCGCGCTGCCGAACTGTGTGGGCCTGACCGAGCTGGCGGGCCTCGGTCACATGACGCCCGTCGAGGCGCCGGAGGCCGTCACGGCGAAGATCCGTGAACTGACCGGGGCATACCTGGAGTCGGAGCCCCCGTCGCAGTCGCAGTCGCAGTCGGATTCGGAGAAGGGAGCGGATGTCGCATGAGCAGGGTCAGCCTGGAGGGTCAGGTCGCGGTCGTCACGGGTGCGGCGCGCGGTGTGGGTGAGCTACTCGCCCGCAAGCTGTCGGCGCGCGGCGCGAAGATCGCGCTGGTCGGTCTGGAGCCGGACGAGCTGAAGCAGGTCGCGGGCCGGCTGCACGCCGACGCGGACTGGTGGCACGCCGACGTCACGGACCACGAGGCGATGGCGCGGGTCGCGCAGGAGGTGAAGGAGCGGTTCGGGAAGGTCGACATCGTCGTCGCGAACGCCGGTGTGGCGACGGGCGGCCCCTTCGTGGACTCGGACCCGGTCGCCTGGCGGCGCGTCATCGAGGTCAACCTCATCGGCTCGGCGGTGACCGCCCGCGCCTTCCTGCCCGTCCTCATGGAGTCGCGCGGCTACCTGCTGCAGATCGCCTCGCTCGCCGCGATCACGCCCGCGCCGATGATGACCGCGTACTGCGCGTCGAAGTCGGGCGTGGAGGCGTACGCGCACAGCCTGCGCGCCGAGGTCGGCTACAAGGGCGTACGCGTCGGCGTCGGTTACCTGTCCTGGACCGACACCGACATGGTGCGCGGCGCCGACCAGGACGACGTGATGCGCGAGCTGCGCCAGCGGCTGCCGTGGCCGTCGAACAAGACGTATCCGCTGGGCCCGGCCGTCGACCGGATCGTGGCGGGCATCGAGCGGCGCTCCTCGCACGTGTACGCGCAGTGGTGGCTGCGCGGCATGCAGGGCATCCGCGGACACCTGCCCGGGATCATCGGGGCCGTGGGGCAGCGCGAGATGCGGCGGTTCGAGCCGCGGCTCGGCAGCGTGTCGCGCGGTCTGGTGGGTGCGGGCGGTGCCGCCGATGAATCGGTACGCGGGGGCTGACCTGGGGTTTCGTCCGATGTGCACGGTCAGTCATTGATCGAAATGCGCCGAATGTCCATGCATGTCAGTCTGGTCGAGCCCGCATCCCCTCACCCACTACGGGAGTGAACAGCATGGGCATCATGGACCAGTTCAAGGACAAGGGCGAAGAGCTCTCCAACAAGGCCAAGGACGCCCTCGGCGGCGCCCAGGACGAGGCGAGCGAGCGCGCCTCGCAGGCCCAGGACGAGGCGAGTGAGCGCAGCTCGCAGGCCCCGGACCAGGCGAAGCAGGCCGCCCAGGACGCGCAGGACAAGTTCAACCAGGACTACGACGCCTGACGTCCGTCCGCAGGACTGATCGACCCCCGCCCGGGACGCCGGGCGGGGGTCGATTCCTGTTCCGGCCCCGGTGTTCCGGCCCCGGCCCCTCGAAGGGGCCGGGGCCGGCCGCCCTACCGGGGCGGCAGTCGGGGGCGTCGCCGGTCCGGTACGTCCGAGTGGTCCGGCGGGTTCTTCGCGCCCTGCTCCTTCAGCAGGTCGAGGGCGAGGTGCACCGCGTCGTCGAGCTGCGCGTGCCGGCCCTCCGCCCAGTCGAGCGGCGTGCGCAGCACCTCGATGTCGGGGTCGACGCCCCGGTTCTCGATCGACCAGCCGTACTCGGGGAACCACGCCGCGTTCATCGGCACCGTGATCACCGTGCCGTCGCCGAGCTTGTGCCGCCCGGTCATGCCGACGACCCCGCCCCAGGTGCGCTGGCCGACGACCGGGCCGAGCGCGAGCAGCTTGAAGGCCGCCGTGATCATGTCCCCGTCGGAGGACGTCGCCTCGTCGGCGAGCGCGACCACCGGTCCCCGGGGCGCGTTCGACGCGTACGACACCGCCTGGGCGTTGCGGGTCAGGTCCCAGCCGATGATCTTCCGGGTGAGCTTCTCGACGACCAGCTCGCTGATGTGGCCGCCCGCGTTGCCGCGGACGTCGACGATGAGCGCGGGCCGCGAGACCTCCATGCGCAGGTCCCGGTTGAACTGGGCCCAGCCGGACCCGCCCATGTCGGGGATGTGCAGATAGCCGCACTTGCCGTTGCTCAACTCCCGGACCACGGCCCGGCGTTTGGCCACCCAGTCCTGGTAGCGCAGCGGGCGCTCGTCGACGAGGGGGACCACGGCGACCCGGCGCGCGCGGCCCTCGCCCTCGGCGGGGGAGAAGGTGAGCTCGACGGTCGTGCCGCCCGCGCCGGCGAGCAGCGGGAACGGTCCGGCGACCGGGTCGACCGGGCGGCCGTCGACGTGCGTGAGGAACGCGCCCTCGCGGATGCCGGTGCCGGCCAGCGGGGAGCGGGCCCGGGAGTCGGACGAGTCGCCGGGCAGGATCCGGGCGAGCATCCAACCGCCCTCGCGGCAGAGGAAGTTGGCGCCGAGCAGGCCCTGGGCGCGCTGGTAGTGCGCGGGGCCCTCGTTGCGGCGGGCCGCGGAGACGTAGGCGTGCGAGGTGCCCAGTTCGCCGAGGACCTCGCGCAGCAGGTCCGCGAACTCGTCGGGGGACGCGACCCGTTCGACGAGCGGCCGGTACTGGGCGAGCACCCCCGACCAGTCGATGCCGCACATCGACGGCTCCCAGAAGTAGGCGCGGATGATCCGGCCCGCCTCGTCGAAGGCGCCGCGCCACTCGGCGGGCGGATCGGCCTCGTGCAGGATGCGGCGCAGGTCGATCCAGACGGTGGTGTCGTTGTCGCCGGCCTCGGTGGAGGGCACGGCGCGCAGCTCGCCCTCGTCGCCGACGACGAGCCGGGTGCCGTCGCCGCTGACCGCGAACCAGTCCATGTGGTCGACGAGCTGGGTCTTCTTGCCCTTGGCCAGGTTGAAGTGTTCGAGGGTCGGCTGGGACGAGGTGTCGGCCGGGTTCGCGAACGTCTCGCCGAGCGCGCCGGAGATCGGCCAGCGCAGCCAGACCAGGCCGCCGCCGGAGACCGGGTGCAGCGCGGAGTACTTGGAGGCCGCGACCGGGAAGGGCACCACGCGTTCGGCGAGGCCCTCGATCTCCACGGTCGGCGTGCCGTCGCCGGTGGCGTCCCTGTCGTCGACCGGGTCGAGGCCGCCCGCGGCGGTGCGCCCGTCCGGGGAGAGGGCGAACGGCGAGGAGGTCGCGGACGACAGGGGGACGAGATAGGGGCGGCAGCCCAGCGGGAAGGACAGATCGCCGGTGTGCACGTCGTAGACCGGGTCGAAGCCGCGCCACGACAGGAACGCGAGGTAGCGGCCGTCGCGGGTGAAGACCGGGTTCTCGTCCTCGAAGCGGCCGTTGGTGACGTCGACGATCGTGCGGTCCTTGATGCGGGCCATCTTGATCTGCCGCAGGGAGCGGCCGATGCCCGGGTGCGACCAGGTCAGCCAGGCGCCGTCGGGCGAGAAGGCGAGGTCGCGGACCGGGCCGTTCGTGGACCGGATCAGCTCGGTGACCTCGCCGTCCGACTCCTCCGTCGCGTCGATCAGCAGCAGCCGGCCGTCGTTCGAGGCGAGGGCCAGGCGCTCGCCGTCGGGGTCCGAGACCAGTTCCTGTACGCGGCCGAGGTCCCCGGAGGCGAGGCGGCGGGGCTCCCGGTCGCCGCTGGCCCGCGGCAGGTAGGCGATCTCGACGGTGTCCTCGCCCGCGGCGTCGGTGACGTACGCGACCTGTCCGCCGGAGCCGAGCATCTCGGGGAGGCGGACGCGGACGCCCGGGGTGTCGGTGATGGTGCGGGCCGGGCCGTCGCGGTGGGTCAGCCAGTACAGGCTGCCGCGCACCACGATCGCGCTGGCCCGGCCGGTCTCGTCCACGGAGAGGGCGTCGACGTGGTGGGCGGCCGGGACCTGGTAGCCGCGGCGGCCGGTGCGCGGGCCGCCGAGCCGGACCCGCAGCCTGCGCGGCACGGAGCCGGGGTCGAGCGAGTCGAGGATCCACAGCTCGCCCGCGCACTGGTAGACGACGCGGGTGCCGTCGGAGGAGGCGTGCCGGGCGTAGAAGGCGTCGTGGTCGGTGTGCCGGGTCAGGTCCGAGCCGTCGGGCAGGCAGGAGTAGACGTTGCCGATGCCCTCGTGGTCGGAGAGGAACGCGATGCGGCCGCCGACGAACATCGGGGCGTCGAGGTGTCCGTCCAGGTCGGCGAGGACGCGCCGGCCGTGCACCCACAGCCGGCCCTGGGCGCCGCCCCGGTAGCGCTTCCAGGCGGCCGGTTCGTGCGGCGGCGTCCCGGTCAGGAGCAGGGTCTGCCGCTCGCCGTCGATGTCCGCGACCTGGATGTCGGAGACCGGACCCCAGGGGAGCTTGCCGCCGGGGGAGCCGTCGGTCGGGACGCTGTAGGCGAAGGTGAAGTAGGAGAACGGCTCGCCGTGCGAGGCGACGGCGAGGATGTCCCCGTCGGGGGACCAGCCGCGCACCTGGGTGTCGACGCTGCCCCAGTACGTGAGCCGGCGCGCGGAGCCGCCGTCCACGGGCGCCAGGTAGATCTCCGGGTCCAGGCTGCGCCACGTCGTGTACGCGAGGTGCCGGCCGTCGGGCGAGAACCGTGGATGGCTGACCTT
Organism: Streptomyces sp. cg35; assembly: GCF_050410835.1. Lineage (NCBI taxonomy): Bacteria > Bacillati > Actinomycetota > Actinomycetes > Kitasatosporales > Streptomycetaceae > Streptomyces > Streptomyces sp. cg35. The sequence goes on along the minus strand of NZ_CP191268.1, from coordinate 3,841,476 downwards.
GGTGCGGTCGGCGGTGACCCGCCAGGCCCGCGCGGAGCCGTCGAGCGGGGCGACCCACAGATCGTCCTCGACCACGAAGCAGAGTCGCTCGCCGCTCAGGTGCGGGAATCGTAGGTAGGCCCGGGTCGTGTCTTCCTCAGTCACCACAGTCACCTCCTCATGCTTTTCCGTGATGACACCTCCGGCAACCGGGGCCCCGGAGATCCGCGGGACGCGACCGCGGGGCCGCATGTGGCGCACCCCACGTACGAAACGGTTTCGTTTCGTTAGGCGGCGGGGTATGTTCAGGGCGTACGAGACGGAGAGGCCAGGTGAGGATCATGGTCGCGGAGGCAACGACGCGTCGCAGCCGGATCACGCCCGAGCGCGAGGCCGAGCTGTACGGGGCCGTGCTCGACCTGCTCCGGGAGGTCGGTTACGACGCGCTGACGATGGATGCCGTCGCCGCCCGCACCCGGGCCAGCAAGGCGACGCTCTACCGCCAGTGGGGCGGCAAGGCCGAGCTGGTCGTGAAGGCGCTGCGGAGCCAGAAGCCGCAGTTCGACGAGATCGACACCGGGTCGCTCCGCGGCGACCTGCACGCGATGGTGCTCCGCGACGACGACTGTCACATGGAGCAGAACAGCGCGTTGATGCGCGGCCTGATGGTGGCCGTGCACGCCAACCCCGATCTGCTCGAGGCCTTCAAGGAATGGATCGTCGCACCCGAGCTGTCCGGTCTCGACCGGATGATGCAGCGGGCGGTGGACAGAGGCGAGGTCCGGGCCGACAACCCGGCGCTCGACTACATCATCCACATGCTGATCGGCGCGTTCGCCACGCGCACGCTCATCGACGAGCAGCCGCCCACCCAGGCGTACCTCGCCTCGTACATCGACGCTGTGGTCCTCCCCGCCCTCAGCTCCTGACCCCCCTTCCGCACCACCCAGTTCACCCCGCACACCTGACGCGACCGCTCACGTCGTCGGGCTGATCTTCCCTGCCCAGCATCAGCCAAGGCTGACCCTCGACCTGACCGGGAGTACGCCCTCGTGGCCACGTTCCTCTACAAACTCGGCAAGCTCGCCTTTCGCCGACGGCACTTCGTCGCCCTCATATGGGTGGCGCTGCTGACGCTCGCGGGCGTCGGCGCCGCCTCCGCGCCGACCGCCGCCTCCAGCTCCTTCTCGATCCCGGGCACCGAGGCCCAGAAGGCCTTCGACCTGCTCGACCAGCGCTTCCCCGGCTCGGCCGCGGACGGCGCCACCGCCCGTGTCGTCTTCAAGGCCCCGGCGGGCGAGAAGCTCACGGGCGCCGCGAACAAGGCGGACGTCGAGGACACCGTCGCCGCCCTCAAGTCCAGCTCGAAGCAGGTCGCCTCGGTCGCCGACCCGTACGTCGCGAAGACGGTGAGCAAGGACGGCACGATCGCCTACGCCTCGGCCTCGTACAAGGTCTCCTCGATGGAGCTGACCGACGACGACCGGGACGGGCTGCAGAAGGTCATCGACGAGGCCAAGAAGACCGGCCTGACCGTCGAGGTCGGCGGTGACGCGCTGCAGGCCATGCCGGAGACCGGCGCCACCGAGATCATCGGCATCGCGGTCGCGGCCGTCGTCCTGGTCGTCACCTTCGGCTCGCTGCTCGCGGCCGGGCTCCCGCTGCTGACCGCGCTGATCGGCGTCGGCATCGGCGTCTCGTCGATCACGGCGCTCGCCAACGCGCTCGACCTGGGCACCACCACCTCCACCCTGGCGATGATGATCGGCCTCGCGGTCGGCATCGACTACGCCCTGTTCATCGTCTCCCGCTACCGCGCCGAGCTCGCCGAGGGCCGCGAGCGCGAGGAGGCCGCCGGACGGGCGGTCGGCACCGCGGGCTCGGCCGTCGTCTTCGCCGGTCTGACCGTCGTCATCGCGCTGGTCGGCCTCGCCGTCGTCAACATCCCGATGCTGACGAAGATGGGCGTCGCCGCCGCCGGCACCGTCGCCATCGCGGTCCTCATCGCGCTGACCCTGATCCCGGCGCTGCTCGGCTACGCGGGCAAGCGCGTCCACGGCCGCAAGGCCCGCAAGGCGCTCGACTCCACCGAGAAGGCGGAGCCCAAGGTCAACATGGGCACCCGCTGGGCCCGCCTCGTGCTGCGCCGGCCGGTGCTGGTCCTGGCCGCGGGCATCGTCGGTCTCGGCGCGATCGCGATCCCGGTCGCCTCATTGGAGCTCGGCCTGCCCGACGACGGCGTCCAGCCCACCGACACCACCCAGCGCAAGGCGTACGACCTGCTCTCCGAGGGCTTCGGCCCGGGCTTCAACGGCCCGCTCATGACGGTCGTCGACGCCAAGGGCGCGGACGACCCGAAGGCCGCCGTCGACCGGGTCGTCACCACGATCAAGGACACGGACGGCGTCGCCGCGGTCACCCCGGCCACCTTCAACAAGGCCGGCGACACCGCCATCATCAACGTCGTCTCGAAGTACAAGCCGTCCTCCGTCGAGACCGAGGACGTCGTCCACGCCATCCGCGACGCGGGCCAGGACATCACGGCCGACACCGGCGCCGAGCTCGCGGTCACCGGCTCCACGGCCATGAACATCGACGTCTCGCAGAAGCTCAACGACGCGCTCGTGCCCTACCTGGCCCTCGTCGTCGGCCTGGCGTTCCTGCTCCTGATGGTCGTCTTCCGCTCGGTCCTCGTCCCGCTCAAGGCGGCCCTCGGCTTCCTGCTCTCGGTGCTCGCCGCGCTCGGCGCCGTCGTCGCCGTCTACCAGTGGGGCTGGCTCGGCTCGCTCTTCGGCGTCGAGCAGACCGGCCCGGTGATGTCGATGATGCCGATCTTCATGGTGGGCGTGGTCTTCGGCCTCGCGATGGACTACGAGGTGTTCCTCGTGACCCGGATGCGGGAGGCGTACGTCCACGGGGAGCGCCCGGCGCAGGCCATCGTCACCGGCTTCCGGCACGGGGCCCGGGTGGTCACGGCCGCGGCGATCATCATGATCGCGGTGTTCGCCGGCTTCATCGGAAGCTCCGAGCAGATGGTGAAGATGATCGGCTTCGGCCTCGCGATCGCCGTCTTCTTCGACGCGTTCGTCGTCCGCATGACGATCGTGCCCGCGGTGCTGGCGCTGCTCGGCAAGAAGGCCTGGTGGCTGCCGAAGTGGCTGGACCGCGCGCTGCCCAACGTGGACGTCGAGGGCGAGGGCCTCAACGCGGCCTCGGCCGACGGGCGCCCCGAGGAGGACCGGGAGCTCGTCAACGCCTGATCAGGGTGTGACCGTCGCCGGGGTGACGGCCGTGTACGTACGACGCAGGAAGCGGATCAGCGCCTTCACGTCGAACTGCACGACCGTCACCCCGTTCGGCTCTTCGGGCCCGTGGGCGTGGAACTCGATGACCGCCTGCACCCGCCCGCACGGCCAGATCCGCACGTCGCCGCCTGTCACCGGGGCGCGCAGCCCGCGCTCCAGCAGGTCGCGCGGAAAGATCCACTCGCCGGAGTCGGGAAGGGTGACGCGGACCCGCCCGTCGTAGCGCAGCACGACCGGCACGGCGCGGGCCGCGTCGGGGGAATCGGTGACGACGCGGGCGCGGGCGTACTGCTCCACGTACTGCTCGGCGGGGCTCATGTCATCCAATGTCCCATATGTCCGTCTGTACGGACCAGGTGTCATTGAACCCGAGGCGCTCTTGCAAGCCGTTCGCAACAAAGCACTATCATCGAACGGTTAACCAACTGCCCGAGCGCCGGAGAACCCTGCCATGCATGTACCCGACGGATTCATCAACGCCCCCGTGTCGGCGGCCGCCGGTGTCGTCGCCGCGGGTGCCGTCGCCGTCAGCCTGCGCGGCGCGCGCCGCGAGCTCGACGAGCGCACCGCGCCGCTGGCCGGCCTGGTCGCGGCGTTCATCTTCGCCGTCCAGATGCTCAACTTCCCCGTGGCGGCGGGCACCAGCGGCCATCTCCTGGGCGGAGCGCTGGCCGCGATATTGGTGGGCCCCTATACAGGGGTCCTCTGTGTGTCCGTGGTGCTCCTGATGCAGGGCGTGCTGTTCGCGGACGGCGGCCTGACCGCGCTCGGCGTGAACATCACGGACATGGCGATCACCACCACGGTCGTCGCCTACCTCGTCTTCCGCGGCCTGGTGAAGGTGCTGCCCCGCAGCCGCCGCTCGATCACCGTCGCGTCCTTCGTCGCCGCCCTGCTGTCCGTCCCGGCGGCCGCGGTCGTCTTCACCCTGGTCTACGCCATCGGGGGCACGACCGACGTCTCCATCGGCAAGGTCGCCACCGCGATGATCGGCGTGCACGTCCTGATCGGCATCGGCGAGGCCGTGATCACGGCGCTCACCGTCGGCGCGGTCGTCGCCGTGCGGCCCGACCTCGTCCACGGCGCGCGCGGCCTGACGCAGCCCCTCAAGCTGAAGGTCGGCGGTGAGCTGGTCGACGCCCCGGCCGCCGAGCCGGCCCCGGTCGCCGCCCGCTCGCACCGCAAGATCTGGATCACCGGCCTGGTCACGTCCCTCGTGCTCGCCGGGTTCGTCTCCTTCTACGCCTCGGCCAGCCCCGACGGCCTGGAGAAGGTCGCCCACGACAAGGGCATCGACCGGAAGACCGAGGCGCACGCCTCCGCCGACTCGCCGCTCGCCGACTACGGCGTCAAGGACGTCACCGACGCCCGCCTCTCCGGCGGCCTCGCCGGGATCATCGGCGTCGGCGTGACCGTCGTCGCCGGATCCGGCATCTTCTGGGCGCTGCGCAGGCGGCGGACGAGCGACGCGGCCTCCACCGAGGTCCGCGCACCGGAATCGGTCTGACATGGGCGCGGGACACGCGCACCGGCTCTACCGGCACGGGCACTCGCCCGTGCACGCCCTGCCGCCGCACACGAAACTGGCCGCGGTCTTCTGTTTCGTCGTGGTCGTGGTCTCCACCCCGCGTGAGGCGATGTGGGCGTTCGCGCTGTACGCCGTGCTCCTCGCGTCGGTCGCGTACCTGGCGCGGGTGCCCGCGGGGTACCTGCTCAAGCGGCTGCTGATCGAGGTGCCCTTCGTCGCCTTCGCCGTGCTGATGCCGTTCGTCGCGGAGGGCGAGCGGGTGCAGGTGCTCGGCCTCTCGCTGAGCGAGAGCGGTCTGTGGGGCGCGTGGAACGTGCTGGCCAAGGGCACGCTCGGGGTCGCCGCGTCGGTGCTCCTCGCCTCCACGACGGAGCTGCGGGAACTGCTCCTCGGACTCCAGCGCCTGAAGCTGCCCCCGCTCCTCGTCCAGATCGCCTCGTTCATGATCCGCTACGGGGACGTCATCACCGACGAGATGCGGCGGATGAGGATCGCGCGGGAGTCGCGCGGCTTCGAGGCCAGCGGCGTACGCCACTGGGGAGTCCTCGCCAAGTCGGCGGGGGCGCTGTTCATCCGCTCCTACGAGCGCGGTGAGCGCGTGCATCTGGCGATGGTCAGCCGGGGGTACGCGGGTTCCATGCCGGTGATCGACGAGGTGACGGCGTCGCGGGCCCAGTGGTCGTACGCGCTGGCCCTCCCGTGTGCCGCGCTCGTGGTGTGTCTGCTGGGATGGGTGCTGTGACTGCTTCTCTAGAGGTTTCCGGACTGGCCTTCGCCTATCCCGACGGGCACCAGGCCCTCTTCGGTGTCGACCTGACGATCGGGAAGGGCGAGCGGGTCGCCCTGCTCGGCCCGAACGGCGCGGGCAAGACGACCCTCGTCCTGCACCTGAACGGCATCCTGACCGGCGGCGCGGGCACCGTCACGGTCGCGGGCCTGCCGGTCGACAAGCGGCACATGGCCGAGATCCGGCGCAAGGTCGGCATCGTCTTCCAGGACCCCGACGACCAGCTGTTCATGCCGACGGTCCGCGAGGACGTCGCGTTCGGCCCCGCCGCGGCGGGCATGAAGGGCCCCGAGCTGGAGGCCCGGGTCCGCAAGGCGCTCGCGTCGGTCGGCATGGAGGAGTACGCGGACCGGCCCCCGCACCACCTCTCCTTCGGCCAGCGCAGGCGGGTGGCGGTCGCGACGGTCCTGGCGATGGAGCCCGAGATCCTCGTCCTGGACGAGCCCTCCTCCAACCTCGACCCGGCCTCCCGCCGTGAACTGGCCGACATCCTGCGGTCGCTGGACGTCACCGTCCTCATGGTCACGCACGACCTGCCGTACGCCCTCGAACTGTGCCCGCGCGCGGTGATCCTCAGCGAGGGCGTCATCGCGGCGGACGGCGGCACCGGCGCGCTGCTCATGGACGAGGACCTGATGCGGGCGCACCGCCTGGAGCTGCCGTTCGGCTTCGACCCGAAGTCCGTTGCGGGGAAGTCGGGTTGAGCCCGGCGGCGGCCGAGACCGTCAGCACCGCCCGGCTCGACCTGCTGCCGCTGCGCGTGGCGCACGCACGGGAGATGGCCGCCGTGCTGTCCGACCCGGCGCTCCACACGTTCATCGGCGGCGCCCCGGACACCCCGGACGCCCTGCGCGCCCGCTACGAGCGCCTCAGCGCGGGTTCCCCGGACCCCGGCGTCACCTGGCTGAACTGGGTGATCCGGCTGCGGGCCGACGGATGCCTGACGGGCACGGTCCAGGCGACGGTCGGCCGCCCCGCCGCAGAGCCCGCTGAGGTCGCCGAGATCGCCTGGGTGGTGGGCACCCCGTGGCAGGGCCGGGGCATCGCCGTCGAGGCGGCCCGCGGCCTCGTGGGCCTGCTGGACCGGCAGGGCGTGCGCTCGGTCGTCGCCCACATCCACCCCGACCACCACGCGTCCGCCGCCGTGGCCGCGGCGGCCGGGCTCACGCCGACCGGCGAGGTGCACGACGGCGAACTGCGGTGGAGCCGCCGCCTGGGCCGCTGAGGGGCCACTGAGGGGGCGCTGAGGGTGCCTCCCACCGCACACGAGCGGAATCAACCGGCATCGTTGCCTGTTGCACTCACCGTGGATACAGCAGTGAACGGCACGACCGCCCCCGGATTCGAAGGCGTCCGTCCCGCCTTCGCCCGCAATTTCGCGGAGGGCGGCGAGCGCGGCGCGGCCGTCGTCGTCTACCAGGACGGCCACAAGGTCGTCGACCTGTACGCGGGGACGCGCGACGTGGACGGCGGCGAGGCCTGGCAGCCCGGCACCGCCCAGATCATGCGCTCCGCCACCAAGGGCCTGGCCGCCGCCGCGCTGCTCCTGCTCCACCAGCGCGGGGAGCTCGACCTGGACGCGCCGGTCGGCGCGTACTGGCCCGAGTTCAAGGCACGGGGCAAGGAGGCCGCGCTCGTCCGGCACGTGCTCGCCCACCGCGCGGGCGTCCCCGCCCTGGACCGGCCGCTGACGCCGGCCGAGGCCGCCGACCCGGACCGCGGCGCCGCGGCCGTCGCCGCGCAGACCCCGGCCTGGGCCCCGGGCACCGAGCACGGCTACCACGCCCAGACGTACAGCTGGCTCACCGGCGAACTCGTGCGCCGGGTCACCGGACGCTCCCTCGGCGCGTACGTCGCGCAGGAACTGGCCGGGCCGGCCGCCGCGGACGTGTGGATCGGCCTGCCCGCGGCGCAGGCCCACCGGGCCGGCCGGGTCGGCCCCGTCGAGGCCCCGGCCGTGCCCGGCGGCCCGCGCTCGCGCCCCAAGCGGGCCCTCGTCGAGGCGTACACGGACCCGGCGTCCCTGACCCGGCGCGCCTTCGACTCGATCAGCCCGTCGCCGGACGAGAACGACCCGGGCTACCGCGCCGCCGAGCTCCCGGGCTCGAACGGCTTCGGCACGGCCGAGGGCCTGGCCCGCTTCTACGCCGCGCTGACCGGTGAAGTGGACGGCGGGACACGGCTGTTCACGCCGGAGACGGTCCGGCTGGCCCGCACGGAGGCCTCGTCGGGCCCCGACCGCGTCCTCGCCGTTCCCTCCCGCTTCGGCCTCGGCTACATGCTGCACGGCATCGCCTCCCCGCTGCTGACCCCGCACTCCTTCGGCCACCCGGGCCGCGGCGGCGCCCTCGGCTTCGCCGACCCGGAGACGGGCATCGCGTTCGGGTACGTGACCAACGGGATGCGCAAGGGCGTCACCGCCGATCCGCGCGCCCAGGCGCTGGTGAAGGCGGTACGGCAGGTGCTGAACTCCGGCTGACGGGCTACCGTCCCGGCATGAACCGCTTCGAGGGACACGGAGTACTGATCACGGGCGCGGGCCGCGGCATCGGCGCCGCCGTGGCCCACCGCCTCGCCGCGGAGGGAGCTCACGTCCTGATCACCGACATCGACGTGGCGTCCGCCGAGAAGGTGGCCGGGGAGATACGCGAACAGGGCGCCGTCGCCCGGGCGTTCTTCTGCGACGTGGGGGACCGGGCCGCCGTCGAGGCCGCCGTGGCCCACGCCGTCGAGGAGTTCGGCCGCCTCGACGTCCTCGTCAACAACGCCTACGCCTGCCATCCCGACGCCGACCTCTTCGAGGACGAGGACGACGAGGCGTGGGCCCGTGACCTGGACCTCTCCCTCACCGGCGCCTACCGCTGCTGCAAGGCCGCCCTCCCGCACCTCGTCGCGTCCGGCCGCGGGGCGGTCGTCAACATCGGCTCCGTCAACGGCGTCCAGGACTTCGGCAACCACGCCTACAGCGCCGCGAAGGCGGGCCTGATCTCACTGACCCGGACCCTCGCGGGGCACGCGGGCCCGCGCGGCGTGCGCGTCAACCTCGTCGCCCCCGGCACCGTGCGCACCCGCGCCTGGTCCGAGCGCGGCCGCAACCCGGACGCCGTACGGGAGTTGTACCCGCTCGGCCGGGTCGGGGAGCCGGCCGACATCGCGGCGGCGGTGGCCTTCCTGGCATCGCGGGACGCGGCCTGGGTGACCGGGGCCGTGCTGCCGGTGGACGGCGGGATCACGGCGGTCAACACCGGGTTCAGGCGGACCGCCCCGTAGGGGGCACACCGCTCAGCCCGCGTGCAGCATCAGCCCGATCCCGGCCACCATCACCGCCGCCGCGACCATCCGCGGCAGGCCGAACCGCTCCTTGAAGAAGACCGCCCCGATCGCCGCCCCCACGATGATCGACGACTCCCGCAGCGCGGAGATCGGGGCCAGGTCCGCCCGGGTCTGGGCCCACAGCACGAGCCCGTACGCCGACACGGACAGAGCCGCGCCCAACAGGCCGAGCGGGGCGAACGGCCGGATCCTCGTGACCAGTTCACCGCGCCAGCGGTACGCCGCGAACACCGGCACCACGAGCCCTTGGAGGACCATCAGCCAGGCGATGTACCCCGCCGCGGACCCGGAGGCGCGCACTCCGAGACCGTCCACCACCGTGTACGCGGCGATGGACACCCCCGTCGCGAGAGCCGCGCCGAGCGCCCGCCAGTCGGGCCGGCGCCCCGAGCCGCGCAGCCCCCACACCGCGAGCCCGGTGAGCCCCGCGCAGGACACCGCGACGCCCGCCGCCTGCCAGCCGCCGGGCACCTCGCCCGCGAACACCGCCGCGAGCACGGTCACCACGAGCGGCGCCGTGCCCCGTGCGATCGGATAGGCCTGGCCGAAGTCGCCCAGCCTGAACGACGTCATCAGCAGCACGAAGTAGCCGATGTGGATGACCGCCGACGCGATCAGGTACGGCCAGGCGCCCGCCGCCGGGACCGGCGAGAACAGCGCGATGGCGAGCCCGATGAGGGTGCCGCCGCCGGAGATGAGCGTGAAGGCGACGAGCTTGTCGGGGATGTGGTGCGCCAGCGCGTTCCACGACGCGTGCGTGACGGCGGCGAGCAGGACCGCCGCGGCGACTATCGGGGTCATTCCCGGACGTCCACGAGCGTGGCGCCCGCCTGCGCGGCGAGGTCCTCGGGCGCCATCGGGAAGACGGCGTACGGGGTGCCCGCCGCCGCCCACACGATGTCGTGCCCGAGCAGCGAACGGTCCGCGAGCACCCGGGTCCGGGTGAGGTGGCCGAAGGGTGGGACACCGCCGATCGCGTACCCGGTGAACTCCCGCACCACGTCCGCCTTGGCGCGGGTCACCTTCTGGGCGCCCAGCTCCCGCCGGACCAGCTCGACGTCCACCCGGGACGCGCCGTCCATGAGGACCAGCACCGGCACCCCGTCCGCCGCGAAGATCAACGACTTGCAGATGGCGCTCAGTTCGCAGCCGATCGCGTCCGCCGCCTCCTGCGCGGTGCGGGTCGCCTCCGGGAAGCGGCGTACCCGCGGCAGGAGTCCGGCCAGGCCGAGCTCGGTGACGGCCTCGGCGAACCGGGGATGTGCTGCGCTCTCGTCTGTCGTCATGAGCGGCACGCTAACGGTCGATGTACCGCCCAAGCGAACTGGTTTGCGGGGTCACCCTGCGCCGTTGAGGAGCATCTCCCGGACGATCGGGCCCGCCGAGTCGCCGCCGTGCCCGCCCTGCTGCACCACGGCCGCCGAAGCGAGATCGCCGCGCCAGGCCGTGAACCAGCCGTTGGGCTCCTTCTGCCCGTCGACCTCCGCCGAGCCGGTCTTCGCGCCCATGTCGGAACCGAGCCCGGACATCGGCTTCACCGCCGTGCCCGCGACCGCCGTGTAGTGCATCAGTTCCCGCAGATCCGCGACCGTCCTGCCGGACAGCGTCCGGGACGCCTTCGCGAGCGTGCGGTGGTCGAACTCCGGCGACACCAGGTACGGCTGGTGGAAGGTGCCCGACTTCACGGTCGCCGCGACCGACGCCATGTTCAGCGGGTTCATCCGCACGCCGCCCTGCCCGATCAGCGAGGCCGCCATCTGCGCCTGCGACTGCACCGGCACCGCGCCGTCGAAACTCGGCACGCCGATCGCCCAGTTGTCGAGGCCGAGACCGAAGACCTGCTGCGCCTGCTTGGTCAGCGAGTCGTCCTGCAGCTTCGGGGCCTGGCTGATGAAGGCCGTGTTGCAGGACGCGGCGAAGCTCGCCTTGAACGTGCCGTTCTTGATCTGGAACTTGTCGTCGTTCTGGAACTTCCAGTGCCCGTACGTGAAGTACTTCGGGCACGGGTGCTCCTTGTTCACGTCCGCGAGCCCCTTCTCCAGAAGCAGCGACGACGTGATGACCTTCATCGTGGAGCCGGGCGCGAGGGACCCCTGGAACGCGGTGTTGAAGCCGGGGCTGGAGTTGGCCACGCCGAGGATCTCGCCGGTCGACGGCCGGATCACCACGACCGAGGCCCGCTCCTTCGAGGCGACCTGCTTCTCGGCGGCGGCCTGCACGGCCGGGCTGATCGTGGTCCTCACCGTGCCCGGGGTGCCCTCGGAGAGCGTGAGCAGCGTCTTGTCGGGCAGCGCGTTCTTCTCGTCGCCCTTCGCGGACTCCTTGCGCGCGATGCGCAGTTCGACGCCGGCCGTGCCGCCCGCCTTCTTGCCGTACTTCTCGCGCAGCCCGTCGATGACCGTGCCGAGCGAGGGGTACTTCTTCGCGGTCAGCTCACCGCCCGAGCGGTCCACCGCCTTGACGGGCGGATCGCCCGCCTCACCGGTGACGAGCCGGTCCCCGTCCTTCAACTCCGGGTGCACGACCGACGGCTGCCACGAGACGAGGACCTTCCCGTCGCTCTTGCGGCGCACCGCCGTGAGCGAGGAGTCGTACGCGTACGGCTTGCTGAGCTTCTTCGCGTCGGCGCCCTTCTCCTCGTACGAGACCGTCGACGTGACGTGGAAGGGGACCTTGGCGCCGGCCCGCTTGCCCGGGGCCAGCTTCACGCCGGAGAGGTGGGCGTCCTCGGCCAGGGCGGTGAGCGCGGCCTGCGCGGCGCCCGGATCGTCCGTGTACGCGGCCGCCTTCGCCGGGGAGCCGGACTGCCAGGCCGTGAGGAACCGGTCCGCCGCGGTGCGCACCTCGGCGGCGGACGGCGGGCCCGACGGCACCTTCGGCTTCTCGTCCGCCGACGCCGACGACCCGTTGCCGCTGTCCATCAGGGCGTACGCGCCGACGCCCGCCCCGACGACGGCGACCACGACGGCCGCGCCGATCACCAGGGCATGGTTGTTCTGGCGCGCGGGAGCCTTGCGCTTGCCTCTGGTGCCCAACGTCGTCCTCCGGTGGTTCTGCGGGTGGCCCAGATTACGGGGTGCCCCAAGTCGCTTTCGTCGTAGGACAGAACGCCGTACAGGGCCCTGCGGTTTCGTTACGATCCGGCGCGCAACACGGACGCCACGATCGGGCCGGCCGCGTCGCCGCCGTGGCCGCCGCCCTCGACCATCGCGGCGGCCGCGACATCGCCGCGGTAGCCGGTGAACCAGGAGTTGGACACCGCCTGGCCGTCGACCTCCGCCGACCCGGTCTTCGCCCCGAAGTCACCCGTGAGACCGGACATGGCGCGCGTGGCGGTGCCGATGGACGAGGTCGCGGTCAGCCGCATCATCTGCTTCAGCTGGGCCACGGTCGAGGACGGCAGGCCCTGGGCGGTGGCCAGTTGCCGGTTGCCGAGCTTCGGCGCGACGAGGACCGGCTGCCGGAACGCACCGGTGATCGCGGTCGCCGTCACCGACGCCATGTTCAACGGGTTCATCGTCACCTTGCCCTGGCCGATCATCCCGGCCGGGCCGTCCGAGTCCTCGGTGACCGGTACGGAGCCGTCGTACGAGACGATCCCGGTCTGCCAGTCCTTGCCGAGGCCGAACCGGTTCTGCGCCTCGGCCGCGAACCGGTCCGGACCGAGGTCGTCGGAGAGACCGATGAAGGCGGTGTTGCAGGAGCGGGCGAAGCTGTCGGCCAGTGTCGCGCCCTCGTTGGGCGGCATGCCGGTGAGGTTGTGGAAGGTCTGGCTCAGCGCGACCTTCGAGGCGGGGCAGGGCGCCGCCCGGTTCATCGACGTGACACCGTTGTCGATGAGCGCCGCGGCGGTGATGATCTTCATCGTGGAGCCGGGGGCCACCTTGGCCTCGAACGCCGCGTTCCAGTCGCCGTACCCGTGGTTCGCGACCGCGAGCACCTCGCCCGTGGACGGTCTGACCGCCACCATGGCCGACTTGGAGAACTTCGTCACCGACTGCTCGGCCGCCGCCTGGGCGCTCGCGCTGATCGTCGTCTGCAGCCTGCCCGGCTTGCCCTTGGCGAGCGTGAGCAGCGTCTTCGCGGTCGTGGGGCCGTCGGCGCCCTCACGCCTGATGAACGTCTCGATGCCCGGCGAGCCGCCCGCCTCGTCCCCGTACCGGGAGCGCAGCGTCTCCAGGACAGGCCCGAGCGAGGGGTACTTCTTCGCCGTCAGGACGGTCCCGGCGCGGTCCACGGCCTCGATCGGCGGCACCGCCGACTCGCCCGTGACGAGCTCGTCGCCCTCCTTCAGGTCCGGGTGCAGCACGGACGGCCGCCAGCGGACCAGGGCCCGGCCGGTGGTGTCGCCGCGCACGACCGTCAGCGACGAGTCGTAGGAGAGGGTCCTACTGGCCTCACCGAACCGGACCGTGGCCTTGACCTTGAACGGGACCTTGCTGCCGCTCGGGGTGCCCGCCGTCAGGACGGTGCGCGTGATGTGCGCCTCGTCGTGCCAGCCGGCCAGCGCGGTCCGCGCGGCGCTCGCGTAGTTCGTGTACGACGCCGCCCCCGCCGCGTCGTTCTTCGCCCAGGCCGCCAGGAACTTCGCCGACGCCTCCTTGACCTCGCCGGCCGACGGCGGACCGGTTCTGCGGTGCTCCGCGTTCGACCCCGACAGTGACGAGCCGTCGCCCGACACCGCCGAGACGATGTTGTAGGCCCCGTATCCGGCACCGCCCACCATGACGGCGAACACCCCGCCGACGATGGCGACCTTGGCCCCCTTGCGCATGTGCGCCCCTCCCCAGGTTGACGGAAGGGACTGTAGGCATGTCAGGAGCGCCGGGTGAGGGGAGTTTTCCAGATGGTGCCCGAAGGTGTCCGAAGAGAGATCACAAATCCGGCCGAATGCACCCCGGTCCGTCGATGAGCCCGGCTAGACCCAGGTGTCCAGCCACATCCGCGACCGCCAGGAGTCGATCGGGATGGCGTGGCCCGTGTAGATCGGCCAGAAGTAGACGAAGTTCCAGGTGATCAGCAGGACCAGCACACCCGCGCCCGCCGCGCCGACCACCCGCCGCCGCTCGGACGATCCGGGGCGTCCGACGATCGCGCCCAGCATCATCGCCAGCGCCAGGCAGAGGAACGGCGCGAAGACGACCGCGTAGAAGTAGAAGATCGTCCGCTCCTGGTAGTTGAACCAGGGCAGATAGCCCGCCACGACGCCGCAGACGATCGCGCCCGCCCGCCAGTCGCGCTTGAAGAACCAGCGCCACAGGACGAACAGGAGCGCGAGACAGGCCGCCCACCACAGCAGCGGGGTGCCGAGGGCGAGCACCTCGCGGGCGCACTTGTCGGCCGCGTCCGCCGGGCAGCCCTCCCGGCCCGCCGACGGGGACTCGTAGAAGTACGAGACCGGGCGGCCGTCGACCATCCAGCTCCACGGGTTGGACTGGTAGGTGTGCGGGGAGCTGAGGTTGGTGTTGAAGACCCAGACCTCGTGCTCGTAGTGCCACAGGCTGCGCACCCAGTCCGGCAGCAGCGTGAAGTGGCCGCCCTTGCCCGCGGTCGCCGCCCAGTTGCGGAAGTAGCCGCCCGTGCCGTCGGAGGGGGAGAGGATCCAGCCCAGCCACGACAGCACGTACGTGCCGACCGCGACCGGCACCGTCGACACGAAGGCCGGCAGGACGTCCCGCTTCAGGACCGCCAGGTACGGGCGCCGCGCCCCCGCCACGCGCCGCGAACCGACGTCCCACAGGACCGACATGAGCGCGAACGCGGCCAGATAGATGAAGCCGTTCCACTTCGTGCCGGCCGCGAGGCCGAGGCATAGCCCCGCCAGCAGCCGCCACGGGCGCCACCCGAGCCGCAGCGTGTCCGCGATGTGCGCGTCGGGGCGGACCAGGCCGTGCTCGTCGACCGGGAGCGCCGCCGCCAGCCGCTCGCGGGCCCTGTCCCGGTCCACGACCAGGCAGCAGAAGGCCGCCAGGACGAAGAAGACGAGCACCGAGTCGAGCAGCGCGGTGCGGCTCATCACGAACGCGAGGCCGTCCACCATGAGCAGCGCCCCGGCCAGGCAGCCGAGGAACGTGGAGCGGAACAGCCGCCGCCCGATCCGGCACACCATGAGCACGCACAGCGTCCCCAGGACCGCCGTCATGAACCGCCAGCCGAACGGGTTGAAGCCGAAAAGCCACTCGCCGATCCCGATGACGTACTTGCCGACCGGCGGATGCACGACATACGACGCGTCCGTCGGAATCGCGACGTGGCCGTTCTTCTCCAGGATCAGGTCATTGGCGTTCTTGGCCCAATTCACCTCGTATCCGCGGTGGATGAGCGCCCACGCGTCCTTGGCGTAATACGTCTCGTCGAATATCACGGCCTTCGGGCTGCCGAGATTCCAGAAGCGCAGCACACCGGCGACGAGCGTGACGAGCAGCGGGCCGGCCCAGCCGAGGATCCGGTTCGCCTGTTCGGCGGTGAACCGGCCCAGGCCGAACGACGCCCACAGCCGCGAGGACGGCGCGGGATACGGCGGCACGAGACGCGTGCCCACGTCACCGCTTCTGTCCTGCGGCGGCCGGTACCCGAACCGGCGCAGGCCGCGCAGCCACGACGACGGCTGCCGCTCCCCGGCGGGGGCCTGCTCGGGCGGGGCGCTGGTCGGGGTCGGGTGGGACGACGACGCGGTACTTGTCACCGCGCCATCGTAGGGAACCGCGCTGTGCGAGTCCCGTGTGCGGGCCCGACTCGGCCGGACACGCGTCCCTGCGAGGATGGATCCGTGACAGGAAGCCCTGATTCCCCCCAGTCCGCCGGAACGCTCGTGCTCGCCGGTACGCCCATCGGCGCCATCTCCGACGCGCCGCCCCGGCTCGCCCAGGAGCTGGCCGTCGCCGATGTCGTCGCCGCCGAGGACACCCGGCGCATGAAGCGGCTCGCGCAGGCGCTCGGCGTGCACGTCGGCGGGCGCGTCGTGTCGTACTTCGAGGGCAACGAGGCCGCCCGCACCCCGGAGCTGGTCGAGGCCCTGACCGGCGGCGCGCGCGTGCTGCTCGTGACCGACGCCGGCATGCCGTCCGTCTCCGACCCGGGGTACCGGCTGGTCGCCGCCGCGGTCGAGCAGGACATCCGGGTCACCGCCGTCCCGGGCCCGTCCGCCGTGCTCACCGCGCTGGCGCTGTCCGGGCTGCCCGTCGACCGGTTCTGCTTCGAGGGGTTTTTGCCGCGCAAGGCCGGCGAGCGCCTGAGCCGTCTGAAGGAGGTCGCGGACGAGCGCCGCACCCTCGTCTACTTCGAGGCCCCGCACCGCCTGGACGACACCCTCGCCGCGATGACCGAGGCGTTCGGCGCGTCGCGCCGGGCCGCCGTGTGCCGGGAGCTGACCAAGACGTACGAGGAAGTGAAGCGCGGGCCGCTGGCGGAACTCGCCGAGTGGGCCGCCGAGGGCGTCCGGGGCGAGATCACCGTCGTCGTCGAGGGCGCCCCGGCGAAATCGGCCGAGAACATCACCCCCGACGAGCTGGTGCGCAGGGTGCGGGTGCGCGAGGAGGCGGGGGAGCGGCGCAAGGAGGCGATCGCCGCCGTCGCCGCCGATGCCGGGCTACCCAAGCGGGAGGTCTTCGATGCGGTGGTGGCGGCAAAGAATGCGGCCCGGAGCACCCCATAGGCGCGTAAAGGACTAACCTGAAAAGCAAAGCGAAGACCGGGTGCCGCGGCCATTTCGACAGGGAAATGCCAAATCGGCTCCAACAGTCGACAGGTCTTTTGCGCTCGGCCCGGCGGAGGCGTCCACTGGTTGAAGGGACGCACCCGTCCCCACGCTGCCTCCGGGCAGCGCTTGTCCAGCGGACAAGAGGAGCTGGCATGAGCGAGTTCGCGGTCTCCAAGACGGCCACCGGTGCGCAGGCGCCCCCGCTTCCGAATCGCAGCGCGGCGATATCCATCGCCCACGAGTCGTATTCGTTCGCCTGCATGCGGTGCGGGCACGGCTGGGAGCAGTCGTACGAGATAGAGCACCACGTCGACGGTGACGGTGCGGAGTTCGTGATGTACGTGGCGGACGGTGAGCACGTGCCGTCGCCCCTGACCCGGCCCACCTGCCTGAACTGCGGCGGCAACGTCGTGCGGATCATGCGGGCGGGGCAGGTGTCGTCGGTCTCCTCGGCCCTCGCGGCCTTCCACCAGCGGCGCGCGACGCCCCGCACCGGCTCCGAGGCCGGCGAGGGCGCGGACGGGCCGGAGCCGCGACACCACCACTGGCACCTGTCCGACCTGCTGCACCCCTTCGGCCACCACAAGAAGGAGGCGTGAGCGCGGCTTCGTAGGATCGGGGTCATGAGCCCCGAGCGTTCCAAGGACGTCACCCCGCCGCCGCTGCCCGCACCGCTCGCGGTGGAGGTCGCCGACTCGCACACCCACCTGGACATGCAGGCGGGCACCGTCGAGGAGGGCCTCGCCAAGGCGGCGTCGGTGGGCGTGACGACCGTGGTGCAGGTGGGCTGCGACCTCGCCGGCTCGCGCTGGGCGGCCGAGACCGCCGAGGCCCACCCGCAGGTGCACGCGACCGTCGCCCTGCACCCGAACGAGGCGCCCCGCATCGTGCACGGCGACCCCGACGGATGGTCCCGGCAGGGCGCCCGCGAGCCGCTCGGCGACGCCGGGCTCGACGAGGCGCTCGCCGAGATCGACCGGCTCGCCGCGCTGGCGCACGTCAAGGGCGTCGGCGAGACCGGCCTCGACCACTTCCGCACCGGCCCCGAGGGCAAGGCCGCCCAGGAGCGCTCCTTCCGCGCCCACATCGAGATCGCCAAGCGGCACGGCAAGGCGCTGGTCATCCACGACCGCGAGGCCCACAGCGATGTGCTACGCGTCCTGAAGGAGGAAGGCGCCCCCGAGCGCACCGTCTTCCACTGCTACTCCGGCGACGCCGAGATGGCCCAAGTCTGCGCACAGAACGGCTACTTCATGTCGTTCGCGGGCAACGTCACGTTCAAGAACGCCCAGCCGCTGCGCGACGCCCTCGCCGTCGCCCCGCTCGAACTGGTCCTCGTGGAGACCGACGCGCCCTTCCTGACCCCGGCCCCGTACCGCGGTCGGCCTAACGCCCCGTATCTCATTCCGATCACGCTGCGCGCCATGGCGGCGGTCAAGGACGTCACCGAGGAAGCCCTCGCGACATCGGTCTCGGCCAATACGGCCCGCGCTTTTGGTTACTGACCCATAACGGTCGAACCCGCTCACCTTCGGGCAGAGTCGCGACACTGAGTAGTCGCGCTGCTTTGGAGAGTGACGGGCGCTCCGCTAGGTTCTGCTCGCCCGATCCGCCCCCGCCCGGGGACCGGACCCCTGGAGCGCCTGGAGCGTCGTCGTGAGCAATTCGCCGTACGAGACGTACGAGGACACGTACGAGGACACGTACGGGACGTACCGGCCGTACGCCGGAGGCGCACCGTACGAGCCCTCCCCGCAGGGCCCGTACGAGAGCGCCGGTGACGCGCACGACACGTACCGGCCCGCGTACGAGCAGGCCTCGACCGCCGTCCGCGAGCACGCCGCGGCCGACACCGAACCCCGGCTGCCGCGCCAGACGCCCGCCGTCCAGGACCGCCGCGGCGGCCCCGCCGAGCCCGGCGGCCGGGCCGCCGCCCGCCGCGCCGCCCGCCGCAAGAAGTCCGAGCAGCGGCCCGAGGCGCTGCGCCGGCTGCTGCCGCAGGCCCTCGTCGTCGCGTTCCTCGCGGGCGGCACCTCCGCGTTCGTCGCCAACGACAAGGCCATCCACCTCAGCGTCGACGGCAAGGAACGCACTCTGCACACCTTCGCCGACGACGTCACCGAACTCCTCGCCGACGAGGGCGTCGACGTCGGCGCCCACGACGTCGTGGCGCCCGGCCGGCACGCCGCCCTGGCCAGCGGCGACGAGGTCGCCGTCCGCTACGGCCGACCCGTCCGCCTCACCCTCGACGGCCGCCGCCGCCAGGTGTGGACGACCGCCCGCACCGTCGACGGGGCGCTCAGACAGCTCGGGGTGCGGGGCGAGGGCGCCTACGTCTCCACGTCCCGCTCCCAGCGCATCGAGCGGCACGGCCTGGAGCTCGACGTGCGCACCGAGCGCAGCGTCACGGTCATGGCCGACGGGCACCGCCGCACCCTGCGCACGAACGCCGCGACCGTGCGCGAGGCCGTCGACGAGGCCGGGCTCACGCTGCGCGGCCAGGACACCACGTCCGTCCCGCTCGACAGCTTCCCGCGCGACGGGCAGACGATCACGGTGATGCGGGTGACCGGCACGAAGGAGACCCGCGAGGAGTCCATCCCGTTCGCCACCGAACGCACCCGGGACGCGTCCCTGTTCCAGGGCACCGAGGTCGTCACCCGGGCCGGCGAGCCCGGCATGCGGCGGGTCACGTACGCGCTGCGCACCGTCAACGGCGTCAAGCAGAAGCCGCGCCGCGTCAAGGCCGAGGTGGTGCGCGAGCCGCGCACCCAGCTGATCAGGGTCGGCACGAAGCCGATGCCCACGTCCGTCGCCGGCGCCGACTCCCTGAACTGGTCCTCGCTGGCCGCCTGCGAGTCCGGCGGCCGCCCGGGCGCGACCGACGCCACCGGCACCTACGGCGGCCTCTACCAGTTCGACACCGGGACCTGGCAGAGCCTCGGCGGCTCCGGCCGCCCCCAGGACGCCCCGGCCGCGGAGCAGACGTACCGCGCGAAGAAGCTGTACGTGCGCCGCGGCGCGAGCCCCTGGCCGCACTGCGGGCCGCGCCTGCACGGGTGACCCGGGGGCGAAGGCGCCCCGTACTCTTGAACGGTGAGCACCACTGACCCCCAAGGCCCCCTCCTCGGCGCGGCCGACATCCGCGAACTGGCCGCCGTCCTCGGCGTACGCCCCACCAAGCAGCGCGGCCAGAACTTCGTCATCGACGCCAACACGGTCCGCCGGATCGTCCGCACCGCGGAGGTCACCGAGGACGACGTGGTCGTCGAGGTCGGCCCGGGCCTCGGCTCGCTCACCCTGGCGCTGCTCGACGTGGCCCGGCACGTGACGGCCGTCGAGATCGACGACGTGCTCGCCGCCGCGCTGCCCGCCACCGTCGCCGCCCGCATCCCGGCCAAGAAGGACGCCTTCGGCCTGGTCAACTGCGACGCGATGCAGGTGACCGAGCTGCCGGGCCCGGACCCGACGGCCCTGGTCGCGAACCTCCCGTACAACGTCGCGGTGCCGGTCCTGCTGCACATGCTCGACACCTTCCCGACCATCGAGCGCACCCTCGTCATGGTCCAGGCGGAGGTCGCCGACCGGCTCGCCGCGGGGCCCGGCTCGCGGGTCTACGGCGTGCCGTCCGTGAAGGCCAACTGGTACGCCGAGGTCAAGCGGGCCGGCTCCATCGGCCGCAACGTCTTCTGGCCCGCGCCGAACGTCGACAGCGGCCTCGTCTCGCTGGTCCGCCGCAGCGAACCGATCGCCACCACCGCGTCCAAGGAAGAGGTCTTCGCGGTCGTCGACGCCGCGTTCGCCCAGCGCCGCAAGACGCTGCGCGCCGCGCTCGCCGGCTGGGCCGGATCGGCCGCCGCGGCCGAAGCGGCCCTGGTCGCGGCCGGAGTCTCGCCGCAGGCCCGCGGCGAGGCGCTGACGGTGGAGGAGTTCGCGCGGATCGCGGAGGCCAGGATCCCGGAAGCCACGACCCCGGAGGACACACAGCAGTGACGTCGGTGACCGTACGCGTACCGGCCAAGGTCAATGTCCAGCTCGCGGTGGGCGCCGCCCGCCCCGACGGCTTCCACGACCTGGCCAACGTCTTTCTCGCCGTGGGCCTGTACGACGAGGTGACGGTGGAGCCCGCGGACTCCCTCCGCCTCACCTGCACGGGCCCGGGCAGCGATCAGGTCCCCCTGGACCGGACGAACCTGGCCGCCCGCGCGGCGATCGCGCTGGCCGGACGGCACGGCCTCGGAGACCCGAAGGTCCGCATCCACATCGCCAAGGACATCCCCGTCGCCGGCGGCATGGCGGGCGGCTCCGCGGACGCGGCGGGCGCCCTGGTCGCCTGCGACGCCCTGTGGGGGACCGGCGCCTCGCGCGAGGAACTCCTCGACATCTGCGCCGAGCTGGGCAGCGACGTGCCGTTCAGCCTGGTCGGCGGGGCGGCGCTCGGCACCGGGCGCGGCGAGAAGCTCGAACTCCTCGACGTGGGCGGCCAGTTCTGGTGGGTGTTCGCGGCCGCGGACGGCGGTCTGTCCACGCCCGCCGTGTACCGGGAGTTCGACCGGCTGAGCCCCAGCGCCCCCGAGCCCGTCGCGTCCCCCGCCCTGCTGGAGGCGCTGCGCACCGGCGACGCGACGGCCCTCGCCGCGACCGTCACCAACGACCTGCAGCCCGCGGCCCTCTCCCTCTTCCCCGCCCTGAAGGCCACGCTCGACGCGGGCACGACGGCGGGCGCGCTGGCCGCGCTCGTCTCCGGCTCCGGGCCGACGACCGCGTTCCTCGCGGCGGACGAGGCGGGGGCCCGGCGGATCGCCGACTCCCTGGCCGCGTCCGGCACGTGCCGCAGCGTCCGCGTGGCGTCCTCCCCGGCGCCGGGCGCGACGCTGCTCTGACGCTTCAGACGCGCGTACTCAGCCCGGGCTGAGTACGCACACGCTGCCGGGGAGCCCGTCCGGCGCGGCACGCTGGCCCCATGAAGACCTCCGGACGCCGTCGCCGCCAAGTGCGCCGGGCGGCACTCCCGCTCGGCACGGTCGCCCTTGTCGGGCTCCACGCGGCGATGGTGCTGCGCGGCCACCCGCTGCCCCCGCCGTCGCTGGGCGCGGGCCAGGGCCGCGTCGTGCGTCCCCGGGAGGTCGCCCCGCTGGTCCGTCGGGTCTCGCGCCGCCGCCTTCGGGGGCGCGGGGAACTGCGCGACCGGCCGCACTCCACCCGCACCCGCCGAACCACCTGACCCCCACGGCGCGATGGCCACCCCACGACCCCGACTACGCTTGAAAGCCGGCCCACCCCCGGAGGGCCCCGCGCAGTCCCCCTGGCAGGAGCGAAATGGCAGTCAATCTGGTCAACGTCGAGAACGTCACGAAGGTCTACGGCACCCGTGCCCTGCTCGACGGCGTCTCCCTCGGCGTGTCCGAAGGCGACCGGATCGGCGTGGTCGGGCGCAACGGGGACGGGAAGACGACCCTGATCCGGATGCTCGCCAAGCTGGAGGAGTCCGACAGCGGCCGCGTCACGCACAGCGGCGGCCTGCGCCTGGGCGTGCTCACGCAGCACGACTCGCTCGACCCGGCGGCGACCGTCCGGCACGAGGTGATCGGCGACCTCGCCGACCACGAGTGGGCGGGCAACGCCAAGATCCGCGACGTGCTGACCGGCCTGTTCGGCGGGCTCGACATGCCGGGCTTCCCGCAGGGCCTGGACACCGTGATCGGTCCGCTCTCCGGCGGCGAGCGGCGCCGTATCGCGCTCGCCCAGCTGCTCATCGGCGACCCGGACCTGATCGTCCTCGACGAGCCGACCAACCACCTGGACGTCGAGGGCATCTCCTGGCTCGCCCGCCACCTCCAGGCCCGGCGCTCCGCGCTCGTCTGCGTCACCCACGACCGCTGGTTCCTCGACCAGGTCTGCACCCGCATGTGGGACGTGCAGAAGGGCGACGTCTACGAGTACGAGGGCGGCTACTCGGACTACGTGTTCGCCCGCGCCGAGCGGGAGCGGATCGCCGCGACCGAGGAGGCCAAGCGGCAGAACCTGATGCGCAAGGAGCTGGCCTGGCTGCGCCGCGGCGCCCCCGCCCGCACCTCCAAGCCGCGCTACCGCATCGAGGCCGCCAACGAACTGATCGCGGACGTGCCGCCGCCGCGCGACAAGAGCGAGCTGATGAAGTTCGCGAACGCCCGGCTCGGCAAGACCGTCTTCGACCTGGAGGACGTGACCGTCCAGGCCGGGCCGAAGGTGCTGCTCAAGCATCTGACCTGGCAGCTCGGCCCCGGCGACCGCATCGGCCTGGTCGGGGTGAACGGAGCGGGCAAGACGTCCCTGCTGCGCGCCCTCGCCGACGCCGCCCGCACCCAGGGCGACGAGCAGCCCGCCGCCGGGAAGATCGTCGTCGGCAAGACCGTCCGGCTCGCGTACCTCTCCCAGGACGTGACCGAACTGCCGGGCACGCTGCGGGTCCTGGAGGCCGTGCAGCAGATCCGCGACCGCGTCGACCTCGGCAAGGGCCGGGAGATGACCGCGGGCCAGCTGTGCGAGCAGTTCGGGTTCGGCAAGGAGAAGCAGTGGACGCCGGTCGGTGATCTCTCCGGCGGTGAGCGCCGCCGGCTCCAGCTGCTGCGCCTGCTCATGGACGAGCCGAACGTGCTCTTCCTCGACGAGCCCACGAACGACCTCGACATCGAGACCCTGACGCAGCTGGAGGACCTGCTCGACGGGTGGCCCGGCTCCATGGTGGTCATCTCCCACGACCGGTTCTTCATCGAGCGCACCACCGACAACACCTTCGCGCTGCTCGGCGACGGCACCCTGCGGATGCTGCCGCGCGGCATCGAGGAGTACCTGGAGCGCAGGCAGCGGATGATCGAGGCCGCCGCCCCGGCGCCCGCCCCGGTGCAGGAGGCGAAGTCCGGCCCGTCCGCCGCGGACGCCCGCGCCGCCAAGAAGGAACTGCAGAAGATCGAGCGGCAGATGGACAAGATCTCCGGCAAGGAGTCCACGCTGCACACCCAGATCGCCGATAACGCCACAGACTTCGAAAAAGTGGCCAAGCTGGACGCCCAGCTGCGTGAACTCGTCGCCGAGCGCGAGGAGTTGGAGATGCGCTGGCTGGAACTCGCCGACGATGCGTGAAGGGCGCGTGCAAGGCGCGTAACGGACGCATCACGGGCC
The DNA here is from genome assembly GCF_050410835.1 of Streptomyces sp. cg35. Taxonomy (NCBI): domain Bacteria; kingdom Bacillati; phylum Actinomycetota; class Actinomycetes; order Kitasatosporales; family Streptomycetaceae; genus Streptomyces; species Streptomyces sp. cg35. Next base: position 3,817,684 of record NZ_CP191268.1, on the reverse strand, counting down.
GGTCCTCCCTTGGGAACAGGGGGCGGACCGGCCCTGTGCATGTGTGTGCAGAGTGATAGAAAGGGCCGCTGGGGGCGGCCTGAGCGCACCCTGTGACCGACTTGAGAACGTCCGGAAAACACCCAGGCGTGCCGGTACATCAGCAGTGAAGAGGGGGGAGCGCTGATGACTCAGCCGCCCAGCCAGCCGCCGTCCGGCGGCTTCGGAGCACCACAGGATCCGCAGGCGTCGCCGAGCCAGGAGCCGGCCGGGACCCCGCCTGCGCCGCAGACGCCCCCGCCGGCCGCTCCGCCGCAGACGCCCCCGGCGCCGCAGCCCGGTTACGGATACCCCCAGCAGCAGCCCGGTCCGTACCAGCAGCCGGGCCCGTACGGTCAGCCGCAGCAGCCCGGCCCCTACGGCCAGCCGCCCCAGCAGCCCGGCCCCTACGGCTACCCCCAGCAGCCGGGCCCGTACGCCCAGCAGCCCGGGCCCTACGGGCAGCAGCCGCCGTACGGCCACCCGCCGCAGCAGCCGCCGGCCCCGCCGGGCGGCGGCGGCATCAAGGGGAAGACCTGGGTGATCGCCGCGGCGGCGGTCGCCCTGCTGGTCGTCGCGGGCGGTGTCGTGTTCGCCGTGGTCGGCGGCGACGACGGCGACGACAAGAAGGACACCGCCGACAAGAAGAACAAGGACCCCAAGGCCACCGCGTCCGCCCCGGTCAACCCGGGCGACGGGCAGGGCGACGGCCACGCCGGCGAGGAGGACCTCAACGCGGGCCGCCAGGACGGCGAGGCGAAGGTCCTCTGGTACAAGACGGCCCCCAAGGTCAGCAGCGACGGCGCCGACGCCCCCGGCATGTGGATCACCGGCAAGGTCGCGGTGAAGGCCGCGTACAAGGAGGTCCTGGGGTACGACGTCGCGGACGGCAAGGTCAGCTGGCCCGCGATCAAGCTGCCCCAGAAGATCTGCTCCGTGACGAAGCAGCCGTCCGACGCCGGCAAGATCGTCGTCGCGTACATGAGCGGCACCAGCTCCCGCGCCCACTGCAACCAGATCCAGGAGATCGACCTGGCCACCGGCGCGAAGGGCTGGACGGCGAAGATCGCCGAGCGCGAGGACAAGGACGACTTCTTCGACGGCACCGGCTCCAGCATCTCGCTCACCTACGTCGGCGGCGACACCCTGATGGTCGGCCGCCAGATGTCGGGCCTCGCCCTGGACGCCAAGACCGGCACGAAGAAGAAGTACGTCGTCGAGCAGTACGGCTCCGACTGCTTCCCCAAGGCGTACACCGGCAACAAGGACAAGCTGCTCTCGGTGGCGTCCTGCGGAGCGGGCGGCGACAACGCGCACGAGGAGCTGCGCCAGCTCGACCCGCAGACCGGCAAGGCCCTGTGGACGAAGAAGTTCCCCAAGGACTGGTCGATCTCGAACGTGTACTCCGTCAGCCCGTTGGTCGTGTACAGCACCAACGAGGACGACAAGAAGTACAACATCGCCTCCTTCAAGAACAACAGCAGCTCCGTGCAGTCCGAGGTCGGCGTCGACGGCCTCGACACCGGCTGCGGCTCCACCTTCTCCTTCCTCTCCCGGAACCTGAACGGCTGCGAGGGCGTGACCGTGGACGCCTCCACGCTCTACATGCCGACGAAGGGCAAGACCGGCGGGGCGAACGAGGTCGTCGCGATCAGCCTCACCAGCGGCAAGGAGCGCTGGCGGGTCAAGTCGCCACAGGACCAGTCGCTGGTGCCGATCACGGTCGAGAACGGCGCCGTCGTCACGTACATGGAGGCGTCGTACGGCGGCGCCGCGGGACGCGTGCTGTCCATCCCGGTCTCGGGCTCGCACACGCCGAAGACGCTGCTGCAGAACCCGGAGGGCACGGCCGAGATCGAGAGCGGCTTCTACTCGAAGGACATCGCCTGGGCCGACGGGCGCTTCTACCTCTCCGTCACCAACCTGTCCGGCAGCGCCAAGGGCCAGCAGAAACTGATGCTGGCCTACGGCGACTGACGTCGCGCACCGCTCCCCCCTCCCGTCCCCTTCCTCAGGCCCCCGAGGTACCCACGCCATGACCCAGCCGCCCCAGCCTCCCCAGCCGCCGAACGAGCCCCCGCAGGACGCGTTCAGCAAGAAGCCGGAGTCCCCGGCGACCCCCGCTGCTCCGGCCGAGCCGCCCGCTGCTCCCGCCGCTCCGGCCGAGCCGCCCGCCGGCGGTTTCGGCGCGCCCACGCCGCCTCCGCCCGGCGGCTTCGGCGCCCCGCCGCCGCCCCCGCCGCAGGATGCCCCCGGCTACGGCTATCCGCAGACGCCGCCCCCGCCCCCGCAGGGCGCACCGGGCTACGGCTACCCGGGCCAGCAGCAGCCGCAGCAGCCGCCCACGCCCGCGTACGGCCAACAGCCGCACGGGCAGCAGCAGTTCGGGCAGCAGCCCTATGGGCAGCAGCAGTACGGCCAGCAGCAGTACGGGTACCCGCAGCCGCCCACCACGCCGATGGCCGCACCCGGCGGCGGTGGCGGCAAGAAGCCGTCGCCGATCGTGTGGATCGTCACCGCGGCCGTCGTGGTCATCGCCCTGATCGTCGGCGGCGGCATCTTCTACGCGAGCTCCTCCGACGACGGCAAGGACGACAAGAAGACCTCCGCCGACGGCAAGAAGGGCGGCGGCAACGGCAAGGACGGCTCCGGCTTCGGCGGCGACGGCCAGGAGAAGGTCCCGGCCACCACCGCCGCGAGCATCGCCTTCCAGCTGCCCGCGCCGAAGGTCGCCAAGGACAACGTCGACAGCGTCAAGGGCTCCTGGCTGACCGACAAGACGTACGCCAAGGCGGGCGTCAACGAGATCGTCGGCTACGACCCGGCGAGCGGCCAGAAGAACTGGACGCTGCCGCTGCCCGGCCAGACCTGCGGCGCGACGGCGGATGTCACCAAGGACGCCCGGGCCGCCGTCGTCACCGAGGACGCCAAGCGGCCCAAGGACGGCAGCCACCAGACGTGCAGCCAGGTCACGGTCTTCGACGTGAACACCGGCAAGAAGCTCTGGACGAAGTCCATCGGCTCCGGGTCCCAGGCCCGGACCTTCGAGGAACTCTCCTTCTCCGGCGACACGCTGGCGGTCGGCGGCGGCCTGCGCGGCGGCGCCGCCTTCGACATCGCGTCGGGCAAGATCCTCTGGCAGCCGCAGACCGGCACCTGCGAGGACGTCGGCTACCACGGCGGCGAGCAGCTGGTCGCGGTCCGCAAGTGCGGCGACTACGGCAGCGAGAAGTACGAGGTCCAGCTGCTGGACCCGAAGAGCGGCCGCCCGCAGTGGACGTACAAGCTCGCCACCGGCGTCACCAACGCCAAGGTCCTGTCCACCGATCCGGTGGTCTTCGGCGTCGGCACGGGTGACAACGCGGCGGGCACCATCACCGACATCTTCTCGCTCGACGCCAAGGGCAAGCTCGTCACGAAGATCGCCATCGACGACGAGAAGTACGACTTCGACTGCGAGGTCGGCATGACCGAGGGCTGCTCGAAGGTCGTCGTCGGCAACGGCCGCGTCTACCTGGCCACCCGTCAGCACGACGCGGGCGGCGACCTCGGGATGACCAACGAGATCGTCTCGTTCGACCTGAAGACGGGCCGCTCCACGGGCGACCGGGCCGACGGCGGCGACTACGAGATCTTCCCGTTCCGCATGGACGGCGGGAACATCCTCGCCTACAAGGACGGCCCGTACGACAAGGGCAGCCAGATCGTCACCATCGCCCCCGAGGGGATGAAGCAGACGACGCTGCTGGAGACCCCGGCCACGCAGTCGGTCAAGAGCGCGATCAGCAGCATGGTCCCGGGCAACTCCAGCTCCGAACTGCGCTACTCCAACGGCCGGCTGTACTTCGGCAAGGGCCTCATCAGCCCGCCGTACTCGGCCGACGAGAAGTCCTACACGGCCGTCGGCTTCGTCACGAAGTAGCCGACGAGGCCTGTCGCCCGTACGTTCCGGCCCCGCACCCCGCACAGGGGGCGCGGGGCCGGCGCCGTTGTGCGCCCCGGTGCCCCATCACGTCTGAAAGGCGGGGATTTCAGCATTCGGGGCCGCTTCTCACCGGTAGGGGGCGCGCAACGTCGAACAAGCGTGTAGCTTCCGGGGGATGAAGGAGGACGGGGAGTCGGGGGGCTCGCCTGTACCTGGGGGGCCCGGGAGTCCATGGAGGTTCCTGGGGCGATTTGGGGGGTTGGCTCAATGGGTGTGCGGCTCATGGTGGTCGACGACCACCGATTGCTGGCGGAGGCACTTGCCTCGGCCCTGAAGCTGCGCGGGCACCGCGTGCTCGCCGCGGCCGCGCCCGCCGCGGGCGCCGCCGAACTGGTCATCTCCCGGGCGCCGGAGGTCTGCCTCATCGGCACGGCGACACCGGCCGAGCCGGGCACCTTCGACCCGGTGGTCCGGATCAAGCGCGAGCGTCCACAAGTGGCGGTGGTGGTCCTCGGGCCGGTTCCCTCCCCGCGCGGGATCGCGGCGGCCTTCGCGGCCGGCGCCTCCGGTTACGTCCGTCATGACGAGCGCATCGAGGGCGTCGAGCGGGCCCTGATGAAGGCGCGGGCGGGCGAGGCGGCGGTGGCCCCGGCCCTGTTGCAGGGCGCCTTCAGCGAGTTGCTGAACCCCGCGGCGCAGCCGGACGACGAGGGGCAGCGGCTGCTGCAGATGCTCACCCCGCGCGAGGTGGAGGTCCTGGTCCGGGTCGCGGACGGCGAGGACACCCGGCTGATCGCGGCGGGCATGGGCATCGCGCCGAGCACGGCACGCACCCATGTGCAGCGGGTGCTGATGAAGCTGGGCGTCGGATCCCGCCTGGAAGCGGCGGCGCTCGCGGCGCGCACCGGTCTCCTCGACCGGGCCGGGCCGGTCAATCCGCCCGCGGAGTCGACCGATCCGGAATCCTGAGCTATAGTCGATCTTGCACGCGGCACTCCAACTCGGAGCAAGCGTCGTTGCGTTGGTGGTCCAAGGAAAGACGCCCCGCTTCCTGCGGGGAAATGCAGGTGCAAGGCCTGCCCGGCGCTCCACTCGAAGTCCCGTCCCGCATCAGCGGGGCGGGACTTCTGCGTTGCGGCGCGGCAGGTGACGGGCCGTGCGACAAGGGCCTGCGACGGGAAAGGGCCGGAACCCAGCGCCCGCAGGTGCTGGATTCCGGCCCCGGCCGGTCCGTCGCGCGTTACTCGGACTCGTCCGGAAGGGGCGGTGTGGGCGGCGCCGTCGGGCGCAGCTTCAGCCAGACCAGGAAGAACACTCCGAGGATCAGCATGCCGATGCCGGTCCACAGGTTGATGTTGATGTCCTGGGCCTTCTTGAGGTCGGCGTCGGACGCCGTGATGCCCGCGATCGTGACGATGATCCCGTACACCACGAAGAGTCCGCCGATGATGCGGCGCACGTCGAAGAGGCGGGCCGCCGTCGCCGACTTGGCCTCCAGCTCCTTCACCTCGTCCACGTGCTGGTTCGTGTGGTCGCTCATGTCGTGTACCTCGGGCCTCAGAAGGAGAACGGGATGTAGCAGATGACGGCGAGGACGATCGCGCCCCAGCCCAGCAGGGCCGGCTTGCGGTACCAGGCGTCGTCACCCTCGGCCGGCGGCTCTTCCATGCCCGGCGACTTGGTGCCGTACACGAGACCGGCCAGTTCCTCGGCGGGCTTGGACTTGGTGAACATCGTGACCACGAACATCACGACCGCGCCGACCACGAAGGCGACGATCGAGGAGACGAAGTTGGCGCCCTGGTCCGAGGGGATCGAGATGACGCCCTGCTTGTAGAACCAGAAGTAGTTGACCATGGCGGCCACGGTGCCGGACAGCAGGCCCCAGAAGCCGGCCGCGGCCGTGGTGCGCTTCCAGAACATGCCGATGATGAACACCACGAACAGCGGGACGTTGAAGAAGGAGAACAGTGTCTGCAGGTAGTTCATGATGTTGCTGAAGCTGCCCGCGATGAACGCGGTGCCCATGCCGATGAACACGCCGACGGCGGTGACCACGCGGCCGGTCGACAGGTAGTACTTGTCGCTCTGGCCCTTCTTGATGTACGCGGCCCAGATGTCGTTGGTGAACACCGTGTTGAACGACGAGATGTTGGCCGCCATACCGGCCATGAACGCCGCCAGCAGACCGGTCACCGCGACGCCCAGGACACCGTTGGGGAGCAGGTCGCGCATCAGGACCGGGATGGCGTCGTTGTACTGCAGGCCGTCCTTGGACTTGCCGAGCGAGGGCTCCATCACCAGGGCGATCAGGCCCGGGATCACGACGACCATCGGGATGAGGATCTTCGGGAACGCGGCGATCAGCGGGGTGCGCTTGGCGGCGGAGAGGTTCTTCGCGGACAGGGCGCGCTGCACCTCGGCGAAGTTCGTCGTCCAGTAGCCGAAGCTCATCACGAAGCCGAGGCCGAGGACGATGGTGAGCCAGTTCGCGCCGAGCGGGTTCGACGAGCCGATGCCCGTGCCTTCCCACGCGGTCATGAACGAGCCGCCGTGCGACTGCGACAGCGAGTCGGAGATGCCGTCCCAGCCGCCGACGCGCTTGAGGCCGACGATCGTCAGCGGGATCAGCGCGGCGAGGATCACGAAGAACTGCAGGACCTCGTTGTAGATCGCGGACGACAGGCCGCCGATCGTGATGTACGCGAGGACGAACAGGCCGGCGATGACGATCGCGAGCCACTGGGGCCAGCCGAGCAGCGCCTGGAGCACCAGCGCCATCGCGTACAGGTTGACGCCCGCGATCAGCACCGACGAGACGGCGAAGATGATCGAGGACAGCAGGTGCGAGGACGGGCCGAACCGGTGCAGCAGGAACTCGGGGACCGAGCGGACCTTGGACGAGTAGTAGAACGGCATCATGACCAGGCCGAGGAAGACCATGGCCGGGATGGCGCCGATCCAGTACCAGTGGACGGTATAGACGCCGTACTGCGCGCCGTTGGCCGCCATGCCGAGGATCTCGGTGGCGCCCAGGTTCGCGGCGACGAACGCGAGACCGGTGACCCAGGCGGGCAGGGAACGCCCGGACAGGAAGAAGTCGAGGCTGGTCTTCACGGAGCGGCGGGCGGCGAAGCCGATGCCCAGGACGACCACGAAGTAGATCGCGAGGATCGCGTAGTCGAGGCCGTTGGTGGGCAGCCGTAGCCCCTCGGCCAGGGTTGTCGAGGCTGACGCCAGTGTGGGGGACTGCATAGGAACTCGCTTCGTTGCGCGAACTGAATCAGACCGGAACCTACGCCTCCTACTTCAATAAGTGAACACTTCGCATGATGTTCTTTGTTTGATTGTGATCGATGGCTCGCTGGAGACCCGCGGAGCAGCACAGAAAGCGCACAGGCGACTCCCGCCCGTTCCTCTTGACGCAGCTGTTGCCTTATGCTTTGTTGTGTTTGGTTCTGTTTGTTTGGTGTGACGAGGAGCATCGGACGTGAAGAAGACGTCGACCCGGCTTGCCGACGGGCGCGAACTCATCTACTACGACTCGCGCGACGACGTCGTCCGGGACGCGGTCGACCGCCGCCCCCTCGACCGCACCGTCACCACGTCGGAGATCCGCCGCGACCCGCTGCTCGGGGACGCCGTCGCGATCGCCTCGCACCGTCAGGGCCGCACCTATCACCCGCCGGCCGACGAGTGCCCGCTGTGCCCGTCCGAGGGCGAGCGCCTCAGCGAGGTCCCCGACTCCTCGTACGACGTCGCGGTCTTCGAGAACCGCTTCCCCTCGCTCGCCGGCGACTCCGGCCGCTGCGAGGTCGTCTGCTTCACCTCCGACCACGACAAGTCCTTCGCGGACCTCAGCGAGGAGCAGGCCGGGCTCGTCCTGGAGGCCTGGACCGACCGCACCGCCGAGCTGTCCCACCTGGACTCCGTCGAGCAGGTCTTCTGCTTCGAGAACCGGGGCGCGGAGATCGGCGTGACCCTCGGCCACCCGCACGGACAGATCTACGGCTACCCCTTCACCACCCCGCGCACGGCCCTCATGCTGCGCTCGGCCGCCCAGCACAAGGAGCAGACCGGCGGGCGCAACCTCTTCGCGGACGTCGTGGAGAAGGAGCTCGCGGACGGTTCGCGGATCGTCCTGGAGGGCGAGCACTGGGTGGCCTTCGTGCCGTACGCGGCGCACTGGCCCTACGAGGTGCACCTCTACCCCAAGCGCCAGGTGCCCGACCTGCTCGGGCTCGACGACGCGGCGCGCACAGAGTTCCCCAAGATTTATCTGGAACTGTTGAGGCGCTTCGACCGGATCTTCGGTGAGGGTGAGCCGCCGACGCCGTACATCGCGGCGTGGCACCAGGCCCCGTTCGGTTCGCTGGAGGAGTTCGAGGGCGTCAACCGGGACGACTTCGCGCTCCACCTCGAGCTTTTCACCATCCGCCGCACTTCCGGCAAGCTGAAGTTCCTCGCGGGTTCCGAATCCGGCATGAGCGTGTTCATCAATGACGTGCCGCCGGAATCCGCGGCCGAGCGACTGCGAGAGGTAGCGAGCAAGTAATGGGCAAGTACCTGGTCACGGGTGGTGCGGGATACGTCGGCAGCGTCGTCGCCCAGCACCTTCTCGAGGCGGACCACGACGTCACCGTCCTCGACAACCTCTCCACCGGCTTCCGCGAGGGCGTCCCCGCCGGGGCGTCCTTCGTCGAGGGCGACATCCGCGACGCCGCCAAATGGCTCGACTCCTCGTACGACGCGGTGCTCCACTTCGCCGCGTTCTCGCAGGTCGGCGAGTCGGTCGTGAAGCCCGAGAAGTACTGGGACAACAACGTCGGCGGGACGATGGCGCTGCTGGGCGCCATGCGCGCCGCGGGCGTCGGCAAGCTCGTCTTCTCGTCGACGGCCGCCACGTACGGCGAACCGGTCGACACCCCGATCACCGAGACCGACCCGACCGCGCCGACCTCCCCCTACGGCGCCTCCAAGCTCGCCGTCGACCACATGATCACGGGCGAGGCGGCCGCGCACGGACTGGCTGCAGTGTCCCTTCGGTACTTCAACGTGGCGGGCGCGTACGGCAGTTGCGGTGAGCGGCACGACCCCGAGTCGCACCTCATCCCGCTCGTCCTCCAGGTCGCCCAGGGCCGCCGCGAGGCCATCTCCGTCTTCGGCGACGACTACCCGACGCCCGACGGCACCTGCATCCGCGACTACATCCACGTCGCGGACCTGGCCGAGGCGCACCTCCTCGCGGTCGAGGCCGCGCGGCCCGGCGAGCACCTGATCTGCAACCTCGGCAACGGCAACGGGTTCTCCGTCCGCGAGGTCATCGAGACCGTCCGCCAGGTCACCGGCCACCCGATCCCCGAGATCGTCGCCGCGCGCCGCGGCGGCGACCCGGCGGTCCTCGTGGCCTCCGCCGCCACCGCGCGCGAGCGCCTCGGCTGGAACCCGTCCCGCGCGGACCTCGCGGGAATCGTCGCCGACGCCTGGGCGTTCGCCCAGGCGCGCCAGCAGTAGCAGGGGTAGGGAGCCGACTGATGTCCGTCGCCGCGCAGTTCGCCGATCTGTACGGGTACGAGCCCGCCGGGGTGTGGGCGGCCCCCGGCCGCGTCAACCTCATCGGTGAGTACACCGACTTCAACGAGGGCTTCGTCATGCCGCTCGCGCTGCCGCACACCGCGGTCGCCGCGGTGGCCCGGCGCGAGGACGGCCGGCTGCGGCTGCACTCCGCCGACATCGACGCCCCCGTCGCCGAACTGCGCGTCGACGAGCTGACCCCGCTCAGCAAGTACGGCCAGGGCGGCTGGGCCGCGTACCCGGCCGGCGTCGTCTGGGCGCTGCGTGACGCGGGCCACGCGATCACCGGCGCGGACATCCACCTCGCGTCCACGGTGCCGACCGGCGCGGGCCTGTCGTCCTCGGCGGCCCTGGAGGTCGTGACGGCGTACGCGCTCGACGAGCTCTTCGCACTCGGCCTGAACCGGCAGGAACTGGCGGTCCTCGCGCAGCGCGCCGAGAACGTCTTCGTCGGCGTGCCCTGCGGCGTCATGGACCAGATGGCGTCCGCCTGCGCGACCGAGGGCCACGCGCTGCACCTGGACTGCCGCGACCTGTCGATCCGTCAGGTCCCCTTCGACCTGACCGAGCACGGCCTGCAGCTCCTCGTCGTCGACACCCGCGTCAAGCACGAGCTGGGCGACGGCGCGTACGCGGAGCGGCGCGCGGGCTGCGAGGAGGGCGCGCGCGTCCTCGGCGTCTCGCACCTGCGTGACGTCGCGTTCGACGAACTGGCCGACGCGCTCGGCAGGTTGGAGACGTCGGGCGTCGACGAGAAGGTCGTCCGCTACGTCCGGCACATCGTCTCCGACGACCACCGCGTGGAGCGGGTCATCGATCTGCTCGACGCCGGGGACGTGCGTGCCATCGGGCCCGTCCTCACCGAGGGCCACCTCTCGCTCCGCGACGACCTGCGCATCTCCTGCCCGGAGCTGGACCTGGTCGTCGCCACGGCCAACGCCTCCGGCGCGATCGGCGCCCGGATGACCGGCGGCGGCTTCGGCGGCTCGGCCGTGGTGCTGGTGGAGGCGGGCGACGCGGAGGCGGTCACCAAGTCCGTCCTCGCCGCCTTCGAGGACGCCGGGTTCACGGCGCCCCGGGTGTTCCCCGCGGTGCCGTCCCCGGGCGCCCGCCGGGTGTCCTGAACCAGGCGGTTCAGCTCAGCCGTTTCGTCAGCGTGAACTCCTTGACCCCCGGCGGGTAGTCCGGCACCACGGCGACCACGTCGTAGCCGTGCTGCCGGTAGAAGCCGGGGGCCTGGAAATCCCAGGTCTCCACACGGGAGTTGACGCAGCCGTGGTCCTCGCGGGCGATGCGCTCCGCCTCCGCGAGGAGCCGCGAGCCGAGGCCCGCGCCACGGTGCCGGCCGTCGACCCAGAGCAGGTCCACATGCAGCCAGGTCGCCCAGGTGTGGGCGTCCAGGCCGGCGGCCAGGGAGCCGTCCTCCGCCAGCGCCCAGACCTGCAGCGGGGTTTCGCGCTCGGCCGTGGTGCCGCGCAGGTCACGCAGTGCGGGGGAGGCCGCCGTGTTGGTCTCCTGGAGCAGTGACCGGAGAAGAAGGCGGCGCTCTTTGTCGACTTCTGTCTCAATGCGAAACATGAGACTCACCATAAACGCGCTGGACAGTCGTCCGTCGGCCAACGGGTAACCAGTTCTGCGAATTGCCTTCCCCTCCGGGCCCGCGGCCCTACTCTGAGGGACAACACCGGTGGGGGCCGGTGTTGATCAGGGGGCGAGACAGCCGGGTACGACGCCCGGAGTGGGGGTAGCAGTGAAGGCGCGGCGGCGGCCGTGCGGCTGTGATGACCCGCACCCCGGGCGCCGTACCCGCGTTGGTCTGTTCCCCGACAATGGGGTCTCCCCTGCTCTTCAGGAGCGTGGGGAAGGGGGTTTTCACGTGGTTCGTATCCGGGTTCTGGTCGTCGACGACCACCGCATCTTCGCCGAGTCCCTCGCCGCGGCGCTCGCCGCCGAGCCGGACGTCGACGTGTCGGCCGCGGGCAGCGGTCCGGCCGCCCTGCGTTCCCTGGACCGGGCGGCCGCCGAGGGGCGCAGATTCGATGTGCTGCTGGTCGACGCCGACCTGGGCGCGGCGTCCCTGCAGGGCATGCGCCCGCCGACCGTCGTGCCCGACGGTCCCGCGCAGGACGGGCTCGTCGACGGCATCTCGCTGGTGGCGGGCGTCCGTTCGGGCCAGCCCGCGGTGCGCACGGTGGTGCTCGCCGAGCGGGACGACCCGCGCCGCGCCGCACTCGCCCTGCAGGCGGGTGCCTCGGGGTGGGTCGCCAAGGACTGTTCCCTGTCGCGCCTGCTCACCGTCATACGGGGGGTGCTGCGCGACGAGACGCATCTGCCGCCGGCGCTGCTGACGGGGGTGCTGCGGGAGCTGACCGCGGCCCGCAAGCACCGGACCGAGTCGGAGCGGCTGGTCGAGTCCCTGACCCCGCGCGAGCGTGAGGTGCTGCGCTGCATGGTGGCCGGGCTCGGTCGCAAGGCCGTGGCCGAGCGGCTGTTCCTGTCGCCGCACACGGTGCGCACGCATATGCAGAACGTGCTGGGGAAGCTCGGGGTCCATTCGACGCTCGCCGCGGTCGCGCTCGCGCGCCGGGCGGGGGTCGGGCCTGTCGATCTCGAGGCCGCCAGCTGATTCCGCCGGGGTGATCCGGGCGGGCGGCTGCGGGTCTCGTCGTGGCTGGTCGCGCAGTTCCCCGCGCCCCTGAGACGCGCACGTCGTGCGGTGTTTCAGGGGCGCGGGCCTGTGTCGAGCGTCAGCCGGGGATGTTGTCGAACGGGGCCGTCAACTGGCGGAGCAGCGCCGCGAGTTCGCCGCGCTGCGTCCGCGAGAGCTCGGCCAGGATCGCCCGCTCCTGCGCGAGCAGACCCGCCAGGGCCTGGTCCGCGCGGTCCCGGCCCTCCTCGGTGAGCCGGACCAGGACGCCGCGGCGGTCACTGGGGTCCGGGAGGCGCTCGACGAGGCCCTTCTTGGTGAGCCGGTCGATGCGGTTGGTCATCGTGCCGGACGTCACCAGCGTCTGCGTCAGCAACTGCCCGGGGGAGAGCTGATACGGCTCCCCGGCGCGGCGCAGTGACGTCAGGACGTCGAACTCCCACGGCTCCAACTGGTGCTCGGAGAACGCGAGACGGCGGGCGCGGTCGAGATGACGCGCCAGCCTGCTGACCCGACTGAGCACCTCGAGGGGCTCCACGTCGAGGTCGGGGCGCTCCCGGCGCCACGCTGCGACCAGACGGTCGACCTCGTCCTCCATGGCGATCAGTGTAGAGGGTGTGTCGACATGAAGTCTCTTGATCTCAAGTCTCTTGACATCGAGATATGTGGTGGGGACCCTGATCCCATGAACACGACCTCGCCCACCTGGGACCCGCAGCAGTACCTCCGGCACGCCGACCACCGCGGCCGCCCCTACGTGGACCTGCTCGCCCGCGTCCCCGCCCTGCCCCGCGAACCGGCCCGCATCGCCGACCTGGGCTGCGGCCCCGGCAACGTCACGACGCTGCTCGCCGAGCGCTGGCCCACCGCGCACATCACCGGCTACGACAACTCGCCCGAGATGCTGGCCAGGGCCGAGCCGTACGCCGGACCCACGGCCGGCGGCGGCCGCCTCGACTTCGCGCACGCCGACCTGACGCACTGGACGCCCCCGCAGACGTACGACCTGATCGCGTCGAACGCCACGCTCCAGTGGGTCCCCGGGCACGCCGACGCCTTCCCGCGGCTCCTGGACGCCCTCGCGCCCGGCGGCACCCTCGCCTTCCAGGTGCCCGGCAACTTCGAGGCCCCCAGCCACGCCCTGATGCGCGAACTCGCCGGGACCGCGCCATGGCGGGCCCGGCTCGCGGGCCTGCTGCGGCACGCCGACGCGGTCCTCGCGCCCGCCGCGTACCTGGAGCGGCTCGCGGACCTCGGCTGCGCGGTGGACGCGTGGGAGACGACGTACCTGCATCTGCTGGCGGGCGCCGACCCGGTCCTGGACTGGGTGAAGGGCACCGGCCTGCGCCCCGTCCTCACCGCCCTCGCGGACGACCCGGAGGCACGCGACGCGTTCGTCGCCGCGTACCGCGACCTGCTCCGCGAGGCCTACCCGACGACACCGCACGGCACGGTGCTGCCGTTCCGGCGGATCTTCGTCGTGGCGGTGAAGCCCGCGTGACCGCGGCCCTGGACCAACCCCGTCGGTGACCTGCTGGAGCTCTCGGATCAGCTCTTGCGGTGCCCTATCAAGCGGGGCTTGGGCTCCAGGCCGTCCAGGCCGTGCCAGGCCAGGTTCACCAGGTGCGCCGCGACCTCCGCCTTCTTCGGCTTACGGGCGTCCAGCCACCACTGGCCGGTCAGCGCGACCATCCCGACCAGCGCCTGCGCGTACAGCGGGGCCAGCTTGGAGTCGAAGCCGCGGGCCTTGAACTCGCGGCCCAGGATGTCCTCGACCTGCGTGGCGATGTCGGAGATGAGCGAGGCGAAGGAGCCCGTGGACTGCGGGATGGGGGAGTCACGGACCAGGATGCGGAAGCCGTCCGTGTACTCCTCGATGTAGTCGAGGAGCGCGAAGGCCGCCTGCTCGCACAGCTCACGCGGGTGCCCGGCCGTCAGCGAGCTGGTGACCATGTCCAGGAGCTGGCGCATCTCGCGGTCCACGACGACCGCGTACAGGCCCTCCTTGCCGCCGAAGTGCTCGTACACCACCGGCTTGGAGACCCCGGCCCTGGCCGCGATCTCCTCCACCGACGTGCCCTCGAACCCCTTCGCGGCGAACAGCGTGCGACCGATCTCCAGCAACTGCTGCCGGCGCTCGGCCCCCGTCATCCGGGTACGGCGCGCACGCCGTGTCTTGTCGGGCCTGTCACTGCCCGCGTTGCTCGGGGTGCTTGAGTCGGTCGCCACGACTCCCATCATGCCGTGTTGACGTCACGCCGCGTCGGCGGCCTGCGGCTTGCGCCGGGAGGCGATCCGGTCCTTCGAGGGCCAGCGCACGTCATGCGCCCAGCCCAGCTGCTCGAACCAGCGGATCAGGCGCGCCGAGGAGTCGACCTGGCCGCGCATCACACCGTGCCGCGCCGACGTCGGGTCGGCGTGGTGCAGGTTGTGCCAGGACTCCCCGCAGGACAGCACCGCCAGCCACCACACGTTGCCCGAGCGGTCGCGGGACTTGAAGGGGCGCTTGCCGACCGCGTGGCAGATCGAGTTGATCGACCAGGTCACATGGTGCAGCAGGGCCACCCGCACGAGCGAGCCCCAGAAGAACGCCGTGAACGCGCCCCACCACGACATCGTCACCAGACCGCCGATCAGCGCGGGCAGGAACAGCGACAGGATCGTCCAGAAGACGAACTGACGGGAGACCGCGCGGATCGCCGGGTCCTTGATCAGATCCGGCGCGTACTTCTCCTGCGAGGTCTGCTCCTCGTCGAACATCCAGCCCACGTGCGCCCACCACAGGCCCTTCATCAGGGCCGGCACGGTCTCCCCGTAGCGCCACGGCGAGTGCGGGTCGCCCTCCGCGTCGGAGAACTTGTGGTGCTTGCGGTGGTCCGCGACCCAGCGCACCAGCGGACCCTCGACCGCCATCGAGCCCATGACCGCCAGCGCGATGCGCAGCGGCCGCTTCGCCTTGAAGGAACCGTGCGTGAAGTAGCGGTGGAAGCCGATCGTGATGCCGTGACAGCCGAGGTAGTAGAAGAACACCAGCAGGCCCAGGTCCAGCCAGCTGACCCCCCAGCCCCAGGCCAGCGGCACCGCCGCGACCAGCGCCAGGAACGGCACGGCGATGAACAGCAGCAGCGTGATCTGCTCCAGCGAGCGCTTCTGCTCACCGCCCAGCGTCGCCGACGGCAGCGCGCCGGACGGTGATCCGGACGCCGCCTCGGGGGCGTCTTCGATCACATCGGAACGTGTGGTCATAGGAGTCCCCTGTAAGTCGAGGGTTGAGAGGGTCTGAGACGGGTCAGGAGATCCACGGAGATCCGCGGACAGAAAGCCTTCGCCATGCCTACGGTTCCGTAACCTACGGCGTCGTAAGTATGGCAGCGTGCAGCCGGGCGGCAAGAGGCCCCGGGGCGTGCTGCAGGTGCAGGCACATATCCTTGGAAACGGTCGGACAGCGCGGTCCGCTCTGAATCTCCACCCGGGACTTCTACCCGGTTCCGGGGTTCCCTCCCTCCAGACGAGCTTCACCACTGCAAGGAGCCGCACCTGTGAGCAGTGCCGATCAGACCGCTACGAGCACCAGCCCCGAGCTGCGCGCCGACATTCGCCGCCTTGGTGACCTGCTGGGCGAGACCCTGGTCCGCCAGGAGGGTCCCGAACTGCTCGAGCTGGTCGAGAAGGTCCGCCAGCTGACCCGCGAGGACGGCGAGGCCGCCGCCGAGCTGCTGCGCGGCACCGAACTGGAGACCGCGGCCAAGCTGGTCCGCGCCTTCTCCACGTACTTCCACCTGGCCAACGTCACCGAGCAGGTGCACCGTGGCCGCGAGCTGCGCGCCAAGCGCGCCGCCGAGGGCGGCCTGCTCGCCCGCACCGCGGACCGCCTCAAGGACGCGGACCCGGACCACCTGCGCCAGACGGTCGAGCACCTGAACGTGCGCCCCGTCTTCACCGCGCACCCCACCGAGGCCGCCCGCCGCTCGGTACTGAACAAGCTCCGCCGCATCGCCGAGCTCCTGGAGACGCCGGTCCTGGAGACCGACCGCCGCCGCTACGACACCCGCCTCGCCGAGAACATCGACCTCGTGTGGCAGACCGACGAGCTGCGCGTGGTCCGCCCCGAGGTCACCGACGAGTCGCGCAACGCGATCTACTACCTGGACGAGCTGCACGCCGGCGCCGTCGGCGACGTCCTGGAGGACCTCACCGCCGAGCTGGAGCGCGTCGGCGTCAAGCTGCCCGAGGACTCCCGGCCGCTGACCTTCGGCACCTGGATCGGCGGCGACCGCGACGGCAACCCGAACGTCACCCCGCAGGTGACCTGGGACGTCCTGATCCTCCAGCACGAGCACGGCATCAACGACGCGCTCGACATGATCGACGAGCTGCGCGGCTTCCTCTCCAACTCCATCCGCTACACCGGCGCCACCGAGGAGCTGCTCACCTCGCTCCAGGCCGACCTGGAGCGGCTGCCCGAGATCAGCCCCCGCTACAAGCGGCTGAACGCCGAGGAGCCCTACCGGCTCAAGGCGACCGCGATCCGGCAGAAGCTGGAGAACACCAAGGACCGGCTGGCGAAGAACACCCCGCACGTCGACGGCCGCGACTACCTCGGCACCGCCGAGCTGCTGCACGACCTCACCCTCATCCAGACCTCGCTGCGCGAGCACCGCGGCGGCCTGTTCGCCGAAGGCCGGATGAACCGCACGATCCGGACCCTGGCCGCGTTCGGCCTCCAGCTCGCCACCATGGACGTACGCGAGCACGCCGACGCCCACCACCACACCCTCGGCCAGCTCTTCGACCGGCTCGGCGAGGAGTCCTGGCGCTACACCGACATGCCCCGCGACTACCGCGGCAAGCTGCTCGCCAAGGAACTCCGCTCCCGCCGCCCGCTGGCGCCCACCCCGGCGCCGCTGGACGCGGCCGGCGAGAAGACCCTCGGCGTCTTCCACACCATGAAGAAGGCCCTCGACGTGTTCGGGCCCGAGGTCATCGAGTCGTACATCATCTCGATGTGCCAGGGCGCCGACGACGTGTTCGCCGCCGCCGTCCTCGCCCGCGAGGCCGGCCTCATCGACCTGCACGCCGGCTGGGCCAAGATCGGCATCGTGCCGCTCCTGGAGACCACCGACGAGCTCAAGGCCGCCGACACGATCCTGGAGGACATGCTCTCCGACCCGTCCTACCGGCGCCTCGTCGCGCTGAACGGGGACGTCCAGGAGGTCATGCTCGGCTACTCCGACTCCTCCAAGTTCGGCGGCATCACCACCTCCCAGTGGGAGATCCACCGCG
The DNA here is from genome assembly GCF_050410835.1 of Streptomyces sp. cg35. Lineage (NCBI taxonomy): Bacteria > Bacillati > Actinomycetota > Actinomycetes > Kitasatosporales > Streptomycetaceae > Streptomyces > Streptomyces sp. cg35. Next base: position 3,800,237 of record NZ_CP191268.1, on the reverse strand, counting down.
CCCAGCGCCGGCTGCGCGACGTCGCCCACCGCTACGGCGTCCGCCTGCGCCTCTTCCACGGCCGCGGCGGCACCGTCGGCCGCGGCGGCGGCCCCTCGCACGACGCGATCCTCGCCCAGCCCTGGGGAACCCTGGAGGGCGAGATCAAGGTCACCGAGCAGGGCGAGGTCATCTCCGACAAGTACCTCGTGCCGTCGCTGGCCCGGGAGAACCTGGAACTGACCGTCGCGGCCACCCTCCAGGCCTCCGCCCTGCACACCGCGCCGCGCCAGTCCGACGAGGCCCTGGCCCGCTGGGACGCCGCCATGGACGTGGCGAGCGACGCGGCCCACGCCGCCTACCGCAAGCTCGTCGAGGACCCCGACCTGCCCTCGTACTTCCTCGCGTCGACACCGGTGGACCAGCTCGCCGACCTCCACCTCGGCTCCCGGCCCTCCCGCCGCCCCGGCTCGGACGCCTCGCTCGACGGCCTGCGCGCCATCCCGTGGGTGTTCGGCTGGACCCAGTCCCGGCAGATCGTCCCCGGCTGGTTCGGCGTGGGCTCCGGCCTGAAGGCGCTGCGCGAGGCGGGCCTGGACAGCGTGCTCGACGAGATGCACGAACACTGGCACTTCTTCCAGAACTTCATCTCCAACGTCGAGATGACGCTCGCCAAGACCGACCTGCGGATCGCCCGGCACTACGTCGACACGCTCGTGCCCGACGAGCTCAAGCACGTCTTCGCCGACATCGAGGCCGAGCACGAGCTGACCGTGCGGGAGGTGCTGCGGGTCACCGGCGAGCGGGAACTCCTGGACGCCCACCCGGTGCTCAAGCAGACCTTCGACATCCGGGACGCCTACCTCGACCCGATCTCGTACCTCCAGGTCGCCCTGCTCAAGCGCCAGCGCGAAGAGGCCGCCGCGGGCCAGGACCCGGACCCGACCCTCGGCCGGGCCCTGCTGCTCACCGTGAACGGTGTCGCGGCCGGCCTGCGCAACACCGGCTGACCTAGAAGCCGACGGCGACGAAGGCCGCCGTCAGCACCACGAAACCGGCGCCTCCCGTGATCCACGCGAGGCGCCGGTTCCGCATTCCGCCCGCGACCACCACCGACGCCAGCAGCAGCGCCCCGCCCAACGGCACCCACGCATGCAGAAAACCGGCCGTGCCCGCGCGCACGGCCGACGTGGAACCCGGCTTGAGCACCACCGGGAAACGGGCACCCTTCTTCTCGCCGATCGAGCGGTCGATCGTCACGCTCGCGTGCCGCTCCGCGGTCGGCGACGCCGGCGAGAACGGGCCGGTGCAGACATCGTCCGTGCACCGCGTCACCGCCATCGTGCCGCGCTCCCGGCCCGTCGGGAACATCACGTGCTGCGCATCGCCCCACGACGACCACACGCCGACGACCAGCAGCAGCGCGGCGAGCGCCGCCGCGGCGACCTGACGGGAGACCGAGAGAGCAGAGACCGCAGACGACATGGCCGGGATCCTTGGCCATGACCCTGCGGATGGTCAACTCCCGCCAGGGAAAAGTCCGTACAGGTCAGGAGTTGTACGTCGACTGCGCCCGCTCCAGGCCCTCGATGACGAGCGCCTCCACCGCGTCGGCCGCACGGTCCACGAAGTAGTCCAGTTCCTTGCGCTCCGCCGACGCGAAGTCCTTCAGCACGAAGTCCGCGACCTGCATCCGCCCCGGCGGCCGGCCGATCCCGAACCGCACCCGGTGATAGTCGGACCCCAACGCCTTGGTGATCGACTTCAGACCGTTGTGCCCGTTGTCACCACCGCCCAGCTTCAGACGCAGCACCCCGTAGTCGATGTCCAGCTCGTCATGGACGGCCACGATGTGCGCCGTCGGCACCTTGTAGAAGTCGCGCAGCGCCGTCACCGGACCACCGGACACGTTCATGTACGACATCGGCTTGGCGAGGATCACACGACGGTTCGCGGGCCCCGGCGGACCGATACGGCCCTCCACCACCTGGGCCTGCCCCTTGGTCGCCCGCTTGAACTTGGCGCCCATCCGCCGCGCCAGCAGATCGGCCACCATGAAACCGACGTTGTGCCGGTTCATCGCGTACTCCGGACCGGGGTTGCCGAGCCCGGCGATCAGCCAGGGGGCGTTGTCGTCGGACATGCAGATTCCTTTACGCGCGTACGTACGGGACGTCGATACAGCGGTACGGGGTGGCGGGCCGTGCCCACCACCCCGTACGACAGCTCAGACGCTGAAGGCTCAGGCCTCCGCGGCCTCGTCGCCCTCGGCCTCGGCCGGGGCCTCCTCGGCCTGCGCGGTCAGGACCTGCAGGACCACGGCGTCCTCGTCGACGGCCAGCGTGGTGCCGGACGGCAGCGTGACGTCCTTGGCGTGCACGGCGTCACCGGCGTCCAGGCCCGCCACGGAGATCGTGACCGACTCCGGGATGTGCGTGGCCTCGGTCTCGACGGCCAGCGTGTTCAGGACGTGCTCGAGCAGGTTGGCGCCCGGCGCCAGCTCGCCCTCGACGACGATCGGGAGCTCGACGGTGACCTTCTCGCCACGCTTCACGAGAAGCAGGTCGACGTGCTCCAGGAAGCCCTTCAGCGGGTCGCGCTGCACGGCCTTCGGGATCGCCAGCTCGTTCTTGCCGTCGATGTCCAGGGACAGCAGGACGTTCGGGGTACGCAGGGCGAGCAGCAGCTCGTGGCCCGGAAGCGTGATGTGGACCGGGTCGCCACCGTGACCGTAGACAACGCCGGGAACCTTGTTCTCGCGACGGATGCGGCGGGCGGCGCCCTTGCCGAACTCGGTGCGGGACTCGGCGGCGAGCTTGACCTCGGACATGTGCTCTCAACTCCTCGTAGATCAGGGGAAAGGGTCACCCGGCCACGAACGGCCTGCTACGAAGAGCGCGTCGATAACGGACAGTCGCACAAAAAGTGCGGCCTCCCTCGCCGAGCAACTTGTCCAGTCTACTCGGCGAGGAAGGCCGCACCCAAATGGATCTTCTACGTCAGGATCAGGCTTCGCCCTCGAAGAGGCTGGTGACCGAGCCGTCCTCGAAGACCTCGCGCACCGCGGAGGCGATCGTCGGGGCGATCGACAGGACCGTGATCTTGTCGAGCTCCAGCTCGTTCGGCGTCGGCAGCGTGTTCGTGAACACGAACTCGCTCACCTTCGAGTTCTTCAGACGGTCCGCCGCCGGACCCGACAGCACACCGTGCGTCGCCGTCACGATGACGTCCTCGGCACCGTGCGCGAACAGGGCGTCCGCGGCGGCGCAGATCGTGCCACCGGTGTCGATCATGTCGTCGACCAGGACACAGACGCGGCCCTTCACGTCACCGACGACCTCGTGCACGGTCACCTGGTTGGCGACGTCCTTGTCACGGCGCTTGTGCACGATCGCCAGCGGCGCGCCGAGACGGTCGCACCAGCGGTCGGCGACACGGACCCGGCCGGCGTCGGGCGAGACCACGGTCAGCTTGTCGCGGTCCACCTTCGCGCCCACGTAGTCCGCCAGGATCGGCAGCGCGAACAGGTGGTCCACCGGGCCGTCGAAGAAGCCCTGGATCTGGTCCGTGTGCAGGTCGATCGCGAGGATCCGGTCCGCACCGGCCGTCTTCAGCAGGTCCGCGATCAGACGCGCCGAGATCGGTTCACGTCCGCGGTGCTTCTTGTCCTGCCGCGCGTAACCGTAGAACGGCACGATGACCGTGATGGAGCGGGCCGACGCGCGCTTCAGCGCGTCGATCATGATCAGCTGCTCCATGATCCACTTGTTGATCGGAGCCGTGTGGCTCTGGATCAGGAAGCAGTCGGCACCGCGAGCGGACTCCTGGTAGCGGACGTAGATCTCACCGTTGGCGAAATCGAAGGCTTTGGTCGGGACGATCCCGACACCGAGCTGGTGCGCGACCTCCTCGGCAAGCTCGGGGTGGGCGCGGCCTGAGAAGAGCATCAGCTTCTTCTCGCCCTGCGTCTTGATCCCGGTCACAGCACTAGTCTCCTCAGACGAGTTCGTCCGCCGCAGCTGCCCGCGCGTCCCTATAGCAGCGAGCCAGGCGAATCGTGTGCACCTATCACGGTACGCCGTGTCGGACGCACCTGTTTCCGGTCAGCCCTCACTGTCCGGATTCCGGGAGGCCGCCTCGGCCGCCTTCGCGGCCGCGCTCCCCGGACGCTTCCGGGCCACCCAACCCTCGATATTCCTTTGCTGGCCCCGGGCCACGGCCAGCGAACCGGCCGGCACATCCTTCGTGATCACGGAGCCCGCGGCGGTGTACGCACCGTCCCCGACCGTGACAGGCGCCACAAACATGTTGTCCGAACCGGTCCGGCAGTGCGACCCGATCGTGGAGTGATGCTTGTCCTTGCCGTCGTAGTTCACGAACACGCTGGCCGCACCGATGTTGGTGAAGTCACCGATCGTCGCGTCGCCCACATAGGACAGGTGCGGCACCTTCGTGCCCTCGCCGATCGTCGCGTTCTTCGTCTCGACGTACGTGCCGACCTTCGACTTCAGACCGAGACGAGTGCCGGGGCGAAGGTACGCGAACGGGCCGACACTGGCCTGCGGGCCGACCTCGGCACTGTCGGCCACCGTGTTGTCCACCCGGGCGCCGGCGCCCACCGTGGTGTCCGTGAGACGCGTATTGGGGCCCACGACGGCGCCCTCGCCGATGTGCGTCGCCCCGTTCAGCTGCGTGGACGGCAGCACCGTCGCGTCACGGTCGAAGGTCACCTCGACATCGAGGAACGTGCTGGCCGGGTCCACGATCGTGACGCCGTCGAGCATCGCGCGCTCGAGAAGACGGTCATTGAGGATCCGGCGGGCCTGCGCGAGCTGCACCCGGTTGTTGATACCGGCGATCTCCCGGTGGTCGCGGGCCACCGACGCACCGACCCGGTACCCGGCGGAACGCAGGATCCCCAGCACGTCCGTCAGGTACTCCTCGCCCTGACTGTTGTCCGTACGCACCTTCTTCAGCGCGTCGGCGAGCAGACGGCCGTCGAACGCGAAGACACCCGAGTTGATCTCGGTGATCGCGCGCTGCGCCTCGGTCGCGTCCTTGTGCTCGACGATCGCCGTCACCGCGCCGGAGCCGGTGTCGCGCACGATGCGGCCGTAGCCGGTGGCGTCCGGGACGTCGGCCGTCAGCACGGTCACCGCGTTGCCGTCGGCGGTGTGCGTGGCGGCGAGGTCGGTCAGCGTCTCCCCGGTGAGCAACGGCGTGTCACCGCACACCACGACGACGGTCCCGTCGAGGGTGCCGTCGGGGACCAGGCCCTCCAGGCCCATCCGCACGGCGTGGCCCGTGCCGTTCTGCTCGGCCTGTACGGCGGTGCGCGCCTCGGTGTCGATGACGGTCACATGCCCGGCGACCTTCTCGCGCTCGTGGCCGACGACCACGACGAGCTGCTCGGGGTTCAACTCCCGCGCGGCGGCCAGCACATGCCCGACCAGGGAGCGGCCGCAGAGATCGTGCAGGACTTTGGGCGTGGCCGACTTCATGCGGGTGCCCTCACCCGCTGCGAGAACGACGACGGCGGCCGGGCGGATGGCGCTCACGGGTGTGCCCTTCGGCTTCGAGTGGGGTGGACATCCGCAGGATACCGGGGCGTTCTGGGGTGGAAACGGGTGCGGGGCCCGGCGATGACCGGGCCCCGCACCACGAAGCTCCCCCGCCAGGACTCGAACCCGGACAAATGGCACCAAAAGCCACGGTGCTGCCAATTACACCACGGGGGAATGAAGCCGCCGAAAAGCGGACATTCCTTCAACTCGTCGAGTGAGCACCCAACACTATGCCGTACCAAGTGCCTTCCATGCGACGGTACAGCTCAGCGCTCCGGCGGACGTAGATGACCAGGCAGCCGTGATAGGCCGCCCGCGTGTTCTTCCGTACTGTTCGCGGATTGTGCCTCTTGAGCGTGGCCTTGCTGAACGCGCTCACGTCGACACCGACGACGTCGGCCCAGAACGCCTCGGCGGCGCGCACGTCGGCGGATTCGTGGATGCTCAGACGCAGCGTCAGGCGGTCGGGTGTGACTCCCAGGAGTGCGAGCCAGCGCACGAAAAGGCGGATCACGTCGGGGTCGCTGTTGATGAACTGCAGTGCTTCGCTGCGGCGGTAGGGCTTGCTCTTGGTGCCTTCCGCCCAGTAGAGCGCGACGCCGGTCAGGAACAGATCGCGCTCCGACAGGCGCCCCACGGCGTCGGCCGCGGCCTGCCTCGCCGCCCGGCGTTCCTGATCCTGGGCGGAGCGCAGTTCCGCCAGTCCTGCGTTCATCCGCGCGCGCTGTTCCTCCGGTGTGCAGCGCGGCTGCGGTTTCGGCAGGTCCCGTACCCACAAGGAGACCGAACTCTTCGAGCAGCCCAGCTCGGCCTTGATCTCGTTGTACGTCAGGCCCTGGCGGCGCAGCTCGCGGGCCCGCTCTCGTACGTCGTCCTTCGCCCTCGGGCGCCCGGTCCGCCCCGCGGACTTCCCTGTGGTCTCCGTCATACGCCAAGGCTTGTCCGGAATGCGGGTGTCCGGTGGGGAAAGGGGTGTGGCTCAGCAGTTCGAGGGATACCGGCCGGTTTCGCTTCTGTTCGATGACGGGCAGTGGTGTAGGCCAGTAAGCAAAACTCGCCGGAAAGCGGGCGGCGTGCGCCCGTAGGCTGGAGGCATGACCACGACGGGGGAAGTTCACCGAGCCACGGCCGGGGGGCCGTGGTGGTGGGAGCGGCGGCGTGCTGCCGTGCTGGATGTGGGGCTCGCGGCGGCGTCCGCCGTGGAGTGCGCGTTCGAGGGGGTGCCCTTCGCGCACAAGGCGGGGCTGCCGGCCTCGGTGGGGATCGTCTTCGGGGTGCTGACCGGCGCGACGCTGCTGCTGCGGCGGCGCTGGCCGATCGCCGTGGTGCTGGTCTCGGTCGCGGTGACGCCGGCGCAGATGGGCGTCATGCTCACCGTCGTCGGGCTGTACTCGCTGGCCGCGTCGGAGATGCCGCGGCGGATCATCGGGGCGCTGGCGGGGATGTCGTTCCTCGGCACGCTGATCGTCTCGGTGGTCCGGGCCCAGCAGGACATGGTGCACAGCGACCGGCTGCAGGTGGGGGGCTGGCTCGTCCCGTTCGTCGCCATCACCACGTCGCTGGGCGTGACCGCCCCGCCGCTGCTGCTCGGGCTGTACGTGGGCGCGCGGCGCCGCCTGATGGAGAGCCTGCGGGAGCGGAACGAGTCGCTGGAGCGGGAGCTGTCGCTGCTCGCGGAGCGGGCCGAGGAGCGGGCCGAGTGGGCGCGGGGCGAGGAGCGCACGCGGATCGCGCGGGAGATGCACGACGTGGTGGCGCACCGGGTGTCGCTGATGGTGGTGCACGCGGCGGCGTTGCAGGCGGTGGCGCGCAAGGACCCGGAGAAGGCGGTACGGAACGCGGCTCTGGTCGGGGACATGGGCCGTCAGGCGCTGACGGAGCTGAGAGAGATGCTGGGGGTGCTGCGGGCCGGGGAGCCGGTGCCGGAGCGCGGCAGAGCTGTCGAGGCGGTGCCGCTGGCGGCGGTGGGGGTCGCGGCGGCCGCGGCGGCGTCCCGGGCCGAGGCGGAGGCCGGGGCGGTGGACGCGGGGCCGAGCCTGGCGGAGCTGGACGAGCTGGTGGGGCAGTCCCGGGAGGCCGGGATGGTGGTGGAGATGATCGTGGAGGGGGAGACCCAGGGGTACGCCGCGGTGGTGGAGCAGACCGCGTACCGGGTGGTGCAGGAGGCGCTGACGAACGTGCACAAGCACGCGGCCGGCGCGAAGACGTATGTGCGGCTGGCGCATCGCGGGGCCGAGGTGGCGATGCAGGTGGAGAACGAGCGGCCGCCGGTGCCCGCGGACGCGTCCTCGGTGGGGCTGCCGTCCGGGGGGAACGGGCTGGTCGGGATGAAGGAGCGGGTCGCCGGGCTCGGCGGTGTGTTCGTGTCCGGGCCGACGGACGCCGGGGGTTTCCGGGTGTCGGCGGTGCTGCCGGCCGCGTAGGCCGTGCCCGGCGCATCCTGCCGCGAGCGGGAGGCGTGGGCCGCCCGGGCGTGGCCTGATCCGCCGGACGGGCCCTACACGGCCTGGAGGCGGGGTGGCTGGACGCCGGTGATCAGGGTTTCCAGGGCCTGGTCGATGTCGGGGCCGAGGTACCAGTCGCCGCTGTGGTCGAGGGCGTAGACGCGGCCCTCGGTGTCGATCGCGAGCAGGGCCTCCGTGCCGGACTCCGCGCCGAGCGGGCTCACCTCCGTGTCGAGGGCGCGGCCGAGGTCGCCGAGCGTGCGGGCCATGTGGAGTCCGTGCAGGGGGTCCAGGTGGGGCTGGGACGGGGCTATCCGGCGGCCGGGCCCGGTGGGCGTGAGGTGCAGGCCGCCGAATTCCGCCCAGGCCTCCACCGCTGCCGGGAAGACGGCGTGCCGGTGGCCGGCCGGGGAGACGTGGGTGCGCAGTGCGTCGGCCCAGAACTCGGCCTGCTTGATGTCCCAGCGCCCCGGCTGCCAGCCGGCGGCGCGCAGTGTGGAGTCGACGAGCGTGGTGAAGCGGGTGCTCGAAGTGCGGTCCGCGGAGGCGGAGTTCGGCATCAGTGCGGGGCCTCGCTGTCGGCTGCGTCGGTGGAGGGGTCTACTACGTGCACGCCGAAGTGGGCCGTCAGTGCGGCGCAGGCGCGACAGGGCCGGGCGAAGCCGCCGTGCAGCGGGTCGCCGTCCTCGCGGATCCGGCGGGTGGTGAGCTTGGCGTGCTTGAGGGCCTTGCGGGCCTCGCTCATCGTCATGGGTCTGCGCCGGGCGCGCTTCGACTTCTCGGTGCGCTCGGCGTCGGTGGCCGCGAGGTGGCGGGAGATGAGGATGACCTCGGCGCAGCGTCCGGTGAACCGGTCGCGCTGCGCGCTGGTGAGCGTGTCCAGGAAGTCCTGGACCAAAGGGTGGAGTTCGGGTGCCTGTTCGCCCCGGGCGGCGGTGGACGTGAGTGTGCTGCCGCGCACCGAGAGCGCGGCGGCGACGGCGGGCAGGATGCCGTCGCGGCGGCCGCGCAGTACAGGGACGTCGGCGGAATCGGCGGCGCTCCAGCCGACGCGTGGGTCGTGGCCGGACGGCGCGTCCGTGGGTGCGGGTGACTCTGCGGTACCGCTGTGCATGTGGTGCTTCCCCTCCTGCAATCCCCCAGGTTGCCTGGACAGAGTGCCAAACGGGGCGGCTGGTGCGGAAGCCGGTACCCGCTGACACGCCCGATCGTCACGGGGTGGTGACAGTGGGGTGACTGCTGGTCATGGAACCGGAGGGCCGGTGACCGGTGTCGTACAACCGCATAGGCTGTCGTTGTCCGCGATCGATACGTGTCAGAAATCGGACCGAGAGTTCGGATCACGGGTTCGGTACGGATCAGGAACCGTCAACAGCGCCGCAGGGGGCAACCGCCATGACGACAGGTCGGCTCGGGCAGCAAGCCGCGCCGCCGAACGCGGCCTATGCCGGGCAGGTAGTGAATTTCCCTGACCCGGTCCGCGCCGCCCGGCATCCGAGAGGGGTGCGGGTGGACGCCGACGGCTATCCGGACTTCTCGGCGTACGCGCGGGCCGCGGCCGAGATCGCGGAGCCTCCCGAGGGATTCGGCGTCGACGAGCTGCGGCTCACGGACTATGTGTCGGCGAACGCGGCGCTGGCCGCGTCCGGGCACGAACTGTGGGACACGATCCCGGCGGTGGCGACCCCGCACGGCTGGACCTGGCACCACGTGCGCGGCTCGCGCCGTCTGGAGCTGGTGCCCGTCGAGGTGAAGGCGTTGCTGCGCCACCACGGCGGTCTCGCGACGGCGGCGGTGGACCAGCACAAGCGGGGCACGCGCCCGCTGCAGGACACCCGGCCCGCGCACTTCGGGCTGCCGAAGTCGGCGGTGGCGGTGACCGAGCATCAGGTGCTCGGCGTGGAGGAGGACCTGGGGTACCGGTTGCCGGGCGCCTATCGGTCGTTCCTCAAGGCGGGCGGCGGCTGTGCGCCCGTCGGGGCCGCGCTGGACGCCGAGTTGGGCCTGCTGATCGACCAGCCGTTCTTCACGGTCCGCGACGAGGCCGCGGTCAACGACGTGGTCTACGTCAACAAGTGTCTGCGCGATCACCTGACCAAGGACTATCTGGCGGTCGGGTTCGTGCAGGGCGGCATTCTCGCGGTGAAGGTGCGGGGCGCGGCGATCGGTTCCGTGTGGTTCTGCGCGTACGACGACGCGCGGGACGGCGGTGACACGGCGGGCTGGTCGGCGGCCGAGCGCGTGGAGCGGCTGCTGCTGCCGTGCGGCGACGACTTCGATGTCTTCCTGTCCCGGCTGGCCGGCAATCCGCCGGAGTTGGAGACGGTGGCGAACCTGATGGTGGACGGCGGCTTCGCGACCGCGGTCCCGGTCTCGACGTACTCGGACGAGGGGTGAGGGTCCGATGGTGACGTTCGCGCAGGCGCAGGAGCGCGCCGAGGAATGGATCAACGGCGATGTGCCCGGCTACCAGCACCGTGAGGTGCGGGTGCGGGAGTTCGAGCTCGGTTTCGTGGTGTGGGCGGAGGACCGGGAGGCCGGTCCGGTGTCCGACGGCGGCCGCCAGCGGCTGGTGATCGCGCGGGACAGCGGTGAGGCCACGCTGTGGCCGTCGCTGCCCGTGGGCGAGGTGATCCGGCGGTACGAGGAGGAGTACGGGCTGCCGGACGGGCCCGCCGAGCCGGCGGCGCCGCAGCCGCCCGAGCGGGTGGATCTGAACCAGACGTCCTTCCTGCTGAGTCCGCCGGAGTGGCTGCAGGAAGCGGCGGACAAGCTGGGCATCCCCGACCGTCGTCCGTCGTCCTCGGCCGCGTCGCCGGCTGCCGCGGCGCCGGAGCCGGCCGACGAGCCGCAGGACGCCCCGCCGGCCGCGCCGGTGGGCGCGACGCCGTGGGCCGGTACGGACACGAACGGCGCGGGTGACGAGGAGGACCGTTCGGTGCCGCTGCCCGACACGGTGTTCTCGCCGCCGCTGTCGGAGGACGAGCCGCGCCCCGGTGTCCCCGCGGACGCGAAGACGGCCCTGATCTCGGGCGGCAGCCAGCTGCCGTCGACGACGGTGTCGCCCGCGCTGGACGAGCCCCCCGCGCCGCAGTACGGCTATCCGCAGGGCGGCCCGGCCGCGCCCGCGGGGCCCGACATGCCGCCGCCTCCGGTGGGTTCGGCCGGTGCGCCGTTGCCGCCGCCGGTGCCGGGTTCGGCGGTGCCGGGGACGCCTCCGCCGGGTGCGCCGCAGTACGGCTATCCGCAGGGTGGTCCGGCCGCGCCGGCGGGGCCCAGCACGCCGCCGCCTCCCGCGAGTTCGACGGGTGCGCCGCAGTACGGCTATCCGCAGGGTGGACCGGCCGCGCCCGCGGGGCCCACTACGCCGCCGCCTCCGGTGGGTTCGGCCGGTGCGCCGTTGCCGCCGCCGGTGCCGGGTTCGGCGGTGCCGGGCACGCCTCCGCCGGGTGCGCCGCAGTACCCGCAGGGCGGTCCGGGCACTCCGCCGCCCGCTCCCGGTGCCGGGGACATCGCGGACGTCGCGACCAGCAAGGCCCAGGGACCGCAGCGCGGCGGTGCCGGGCACACCCCGCCACCGCCGGGTGCTCCCGGTGCGCCTGGTGCGCCCGGTGCGCCCGCGGGCGGTTATGTCCCGACGCAGATGGTGTCGTCGCTCGGGCCCGACGGGCAGCCGCAGGTCCCGGGTGCTCCCGGGGCTCCCGGCGCGCCGCAGCCGCCCGGTGCTCCCGGTGCTCCCGGTGCGCCGCAGCCGCCCGGTGGTGACGCTGTGCACCACGCCGCGACGATGCTGTCCGGGCCGCCGGTCGGCGGTCCCGGTGGTCCCGGTGGGCAGGCCCCGCCGCCGCCCGGCCCGCCCGGTGCCCCGGGGGCTCCCGGCGCGCCCGCCGCGCCCAAGCCGCCCGCCGCGCCGCGGCCGCCCGGCAGCACGCCTCCGCCGCCCGGTGGCGTCCACCACGCCGCGACGATGCTCGCGGGCCCCGGCCCGGCCCAGGGTCCGCAGGGTCCCGCCGGTCCGCCGCCCCCGCCGCCCGGCGCGATGCCCCCGCCCATGCCGGGGCAGCAGATCCCGGGTGGTCCGCCCCCGGCCGGGTACGGCTATCCGCAGCAGGCCGGTCAGCCGACCGTCGGCCCCGGCTACCAGGCCGTGCTGCGCTACCGCGCGCCCGACGGCTCCGAGCAGCAGCTCATCCGGCGCTCCGCGCCCGGTGTGCCGCACCCGGAGTGGCAGATCTTCCACGAGCTGCGCGGCATGAACATCCCGCCGGACCAGGTCCTCGAACTCCACACGGAGCTGGAGTCCTGCGCGCTGCCGGGCGCCTACTGCTCCCGCATGATCCAGGAGCAGTGGCCGCAGGCACGGATCACGTCGATCGCGCCGTACGGCACCGATCACGCGTCCCGTCAGCAGGGCATGCAGCAACTCATCGCGCACCAGGGCGAGCTGCACCAGGTCGCCGACGGGCCCGCGCGCCCGGCGCCGGTCCGTGCGCCGCTGCCGCCCGCGCAGCCCGCGCCGCCGGTCCCGCCGGAGGGCATCGCGCAGGAGCTGGCCGCCGCGTTCGGGCCCGGGGTGTTCCGGTTCGACCAGCGGGCCGTGTCGCGGCAGGGCGTCCCGGACGTCGTGGCGCACACGCTCGTCGTGGCCGGGCTGCCCGCCGACTTCGGGCCGTTCTTCTGGGCGCAGGCCCAGCCGGGCCGCCCGGTGCCGACGCTGGCCGAGCTCGCGCAGGAGCGCGGGGTGCAGCCGTCCTCGGACGCGGGCTCGTACCTCGTGATGGGCAGCGACTTCGGCAAGGCGGTCTGCGTCCAGTACGGGACGGCGCACATCGTGGCCGTGCCGGTCGAGGGGGGTCCGGGCGGCGCCCCGGTGCCGCCGCAGTTCGTGAACAGCGGGCTGCCCGAGTTCGCGCGCTCGCTCGCCCTGCTCGGCCGGATGTGGCGGCTGCGCTACGGCCTGAACCAGGAGCAGGCGGGCCGCTGGACCGTCGACTTCCAGGCACAGCTGAACGCGATCGACCCGGCGGCGCTCGGCTCGCCCGAGACCTGGTGGTCGGTGCTGCTGGAGCAGATGTGGGACGGGCTGCTGTAGCCGCGTAGAGACGCGTGCCATCGGGGCGCTCGACCTGCGGTATCGGTCGGGCGCCCCGATCATGCGCTCATGGCGGGCACCCGGGCACAGGCGAAGGCGGCGCGGCGGCGGCGCTGGCCGCGGCGCGTCCTGCTGACCCTGCTCGTGGTCCTCCTGGTGCTCGTCGGGTACGGCACGGGCCTGTACTTCTGGGCGGGTTCACGGCTGCAGACCACCGGCGCGTTCACCGGATACGAGGGCCGTCCGACGGCAGGCCGGGGCACGGACTGGCTGCTCGTCGGCTCGGACTCGCGCGCGCACCTGACGCCCGAACAGCGCAAGGAACTCCACGTCGGCAACGACCAGGGCCTGAACACCGACACGATCATGGTCCTGCACTACGGGGCCGCCGGGCCGTATCTGATCTCCGTTCCGCGCGACTCGTACGTGCCGATCCCCGGCCACGGCAAGAACAAGATCAACGCGGCGTACGCGCTGGGCGGCGCCGAGCTGCTCACACGGACCGTCGAGCAGGCGACGGGGCTGCGCCTCGACCACTACGCGGAGATCGACTTCCTGGGCCTGGTGAACGTCGTCGACGCGCTTGGCGGCGTCACGCTGTGCGTACCGGACGGCGGCCTGCACGACGAGAAGTCCGGGGCCGACTTCGACGCGGGCTGCCAGCACATGGACGGTGTCCAGGCCCTGCAGTACGCGCGGGCCCGCTACTCCGACCCGCGGGGCGACCTCGGCCGGGTCGAGCGCCAGCGGCAGCTGGTCGACGCGATCGCCGACGAGGCGCTGAGCCCGGCCGTGCTGGTCCCGCCCTGGCGGCTGATCCCGTTCCTGAGCGCCTCGCTCGACGCGCTCACCGTCGACACCGGGACCGGGGTCGGCGCGCTGGCCGCGATGGGCCGGAAGGCGGCCGGTCTGTCCGGGACGGCGACGGTGCCGGTGGCGAGCGAGCCGTACGTGCCCGGGGTCGGGGACGTCGTGGAGTGGGACCCCGACGAGGCCGAGCAGCTCTTCGCGGCACTGCGCGACGACACCGCGATTCCGACTTTCGACAGCAATTGACGCATCCTTGACCGAGTAGGCCGGGCGGTGTGTCACGTGTGTCGCGTTATGGACGCTTCCGCTTGATCGAGAAAGATGTGCGCCAATCGCGCAGTACGTCGCGCCTCGCACGGCGCACGTCGCACGTCGTGTTTGTCGTCGTCGGGTTGGAGAGGGGTTCCAGATGAGCGGTGCAGGTGCATCGGCGTCGCCGCACGGTTTCGTCGTCGTACGAGGCCGTGGTTACCGCCCCGAGCAGGTGGAGGCCCTCGCGGCGGACCTGTCCGGGGCCCGCGACGACGCGTGGGAACGGGCCGCGCGGCTGACCGTCCTCGCCAAGGACATGGAGGCGGAGGCCGAGCGGCTGCGCGAGGCCGTCGCCCGGCTCGCCCCGCAGACGTACGAGACGCTCGGCCGGCGGGCGCAGTACTTGCTGGAGCTGGCCGAGGAGGAGGTCGCCGCCGTGCGGCACGCGGCGGCGAACGACGCCCACGCCGCGAACGAGGCCGCCGAGGCGGCGGGGCGTGCGGCGCGGGAGGCCGCGCAGGCGTACGCCGACGAGGTGCGCGACGAGGCCGAGGAGCGGGCCCGGCGCCGGGAGGACGAGGCGCGGGCCGCCGCCGACGAGATCCGGGTCGCCGCGCGGCGCGACGTGAAGGAGGCGCGGGGCGAGTCGCTCGCGGCGCTGCGCGAGACGCGGCGCCACGGTGAGGAGACCCTCGCGGGGCAGGCCAAGGAGCACGCCGAGCGGATCGAGGCGTTCGAGCGGGAGGCCGCCGAGCGGGAGTCCGCCGCGGACGAGCGGGAGGCGGCCGCCGTCGCCGCGGCCGAGGAGCGGCTGTCCGAGGCGAAGCGGGCGTTCGCCGAGGCGCAGGAGGCGGCCCGGCACGGGCAGGAGGACGCCGAGGCGACCGCGGCGGAGCTGCTGGCGCAGGCCCGGGCCCGGGAGGAGCGGGCCGCGCGGGAGACCGAGCGGGTGCTGCGGGAGCACGGGGAGGCCTGGGACGAGGTGCGGGCCCATATGGACCATGTGCGGAGTTCGCTGGCGGCCCTGACCGGGCGGGCCGCGGCGGAGTAGTCGTTCGGGTCGCGGGGCTCCGCCCCGGGCCCCGCTCCTCGGTCGCCGGAGGGGCTCATGCGTCGGCGGAAGCGCCCGGTGCGCGCACCTTTGCCGCCGGGGCGCGGAGCCGGTCGCGCTCGTCCGGCGTCAGCGGCCCGGTGAGCTCGTCGATCCGCCGCTCCACCTCCGCCGCGCTCCGGTCGACCAGGGAGCGGATCGTTCTCGTGCCCTGCGTGCCCGCGGCGCCGGAACCGCTCAGGCCGGTGTCCCGCCGGGCGGCAGGGGGCGCAGCCGGGTGACGGCCGACACCGGGACCGCGCCCGCCGGATGGTGCCGGCGCCGCTCATAGGGTGCGGTCAACTCCGCGATCCGTCGCGCCAGTTCGTCGGCCTCGCCGGGGGTCAGATGCAGTACGGCGTCGAGGGTCCGCGCGGTGACGCGGACCGACTGCCGAGGGTCGTCCCAGCGCAGCCGCCACGGCCGCACCCGCCCGCCGCTGTGCGAGGCCTCCTCGATAAGTCCGTGCCGGGCGAGCTGGCGCAGATGGAACGAGCACAGCCCCGAGCTGTACCCGAGACGGGTCGCCGCCTGCGAGGACGTGACGGTGCCGAGCTCGGCCAGCAGGTCGAGCAGGGCGACGCGGACGGGATGGTCGGGGAGCGGGCGGGCGGCCCGGCCCGTGGTCTCTTCGGTCAGATCTTCCTCGGTCACTTTGCAAAGGATGCTACTTTGCAAAGAGATTGGTCAAGTGTCGTCAGGAGACGAGGAGTTGGCGGGCGATGGGCGAGGGACTGCTGCCGGAGGTCGAGCGGGGCGCGGTGCGGCGCATCACGGTGGTCGGTGAGGAGGTGCTGCACCGCCGCTGCGCGCCGGTCGCCGACGCGGACTTCGGCACGCCCGGACTGGCCCGGCTGATCGACGACATGTTCGCCACGAACCATGTGGCGCACGGCGCGGGCATCGCCGCGAACCAGGTCGGTGTGGACCTGCAGGTGTTCGTGTGGGACATGGAGGACGACTGGGGCGTGCGGCACGTCGGCCACATCATGAACCCGGTGCTGGACGAGGAGCCCCTCGCAGGGCGCCGGCTCGTCGAGGAGCCGGAGGGCTGCCTGTCGGTCCCCGGCCCGCACAAGATGCTGGCGCGCGCCGATCACGCGGTCGTCCGGGGCCGGGACAAGGACGGCCGCGAGGTGGTCGTCGAGGGCCGCGGCTACTTCGCCCGCTGCCTCCAGCACGAGACGGACCATCTGCACGGCCGCCTCTACATCGACCGGCTCGGCAAGCGCGAACGCCGGGACGCCCTGCGGGAGATGGCGGAGCTGCGGGACGAGGTGTTCGCGCGGCGGGCGGCCGCGGCCGAGCGGCTCGGCAAGTGAACTCCCCGACCGCACCCGAGCAGGTCAGCAGGCTCGGGGCACGTCGTCACCGGCCCGTGCCGAGGTCCCGGGACCGCCGCGCGCCTTCCTGGCGTACGGCACCGGCCAGGATCCACTCCTCCACCGCCTCGTACTGCCGCCGCTGCTCCGCCGCCCGGCGGGGCGACGTCAGCACCGTGCCGAGCCAGCCGAAGAGGAAACCGAGCGGGATGGAGACCAGGCCCGTCGTGGTGAACGGGAACCAGTTGAAGTCCCGGCCGGGGAAGGCCGACGTGGGGGAGCCCGACACCAGGTTGGTGCCCGTCATCAGGATCAGGCACGCCGCCGTACCGCCCAGCAGCGTCCACATCAGGCCGGCCCGCGTGTAGCGGCGCCAGAAGAGGCTGTAGACCAGGGCGGGCGCCAGGGCCGACGCGCCCAGGCAGAAGGAGAGCGTGACCAGCGGCTGCAGGTTGCGGTGCTGGACCAGGGTGGCCAGGAGGATCGCGGGCACCCCGACCGCGAGCGCCGCCACCCGCGCCGTCTTCAGCTCCCCGCGCCTGGTCAGCTTCGGTCTGCCGTACGCGAACACGTCGTGCGCCAGCGAGTTCGCGCAGGCCAGGATCATGCCCGCCACCGACGCCAGCAGCGTGAGGAACAGGGCGGTCGTGACCGTGGTGAACACCAGCGACTCGGTGGTGGACGTCGTCGGGCCGAACGCCGCCCGCGCGCCCAGCAGATACGCCGTGTTGCCCTGCGCGTCCGCCGCCGCGATCGTCGTACGCCCCACGAGGGCCGTCGCGCCGATGCCGACGACGGAGATGATCAGCGCGAAGACGCCCACCGACGACACCGCCCAGGACATCGAGCGCCGCACCTCGCGGGCGTGCCGCGCCGTGTACATGCGCATCGTCACGTGCGGCAGGCAGGCCGCGCCGAGGACCACCGTCAGCTGTGAACTGATCATGTCCATACGGGGGTTGGGGCCGCCCGCGAACTCCAGGCCCGCGCTCAGATAGGCGCGCCCCTCCCCGCTCCGCCGCGCCGCCGTCGCGAGCAGCGTGCCGGGGTTCCAGTCGAATCGGTGCAGGATCAGGGCCGCGACCACGGCGCCCGAGCCGAGCAGCATCACGATCTTCACGATCTGGATGACGGCCGTGCCCTTCATGCCGCCGATCGCCGCGTAGCTGATCATCAGGGCGCCCAGGGCGATCACGCAGCCGGTCTTGAAGCCCTCGCTGGTGAACCCGAGCAGGAACGCCATCAGGTCCCCGGCGCCCGCCAGTTGGACGAGCATGAGCGGGGTGAGCGCCGTCAGGGTCGTGCCGCAGGCCGCGATCCGCACCGCTCTGCCCGGCATCCGGCGGGCCAGCGCGTCGCCCAGCGTGAACCGGCCCGCGTTGCGCAGCGGTTCGGCCAGCAGGAACATCAGCAGCAGCAGGCTGAGCGCCGTGCTCAGGGCCAGGACGACCCCGTCGTAGCCCATCAGCGCGATGACGCCGCCGGTGCCGAGCACCGTCGCCGCGGAGATGTAGTCGCCCGCGACGGCCAGGCCGTTGCGCATCGGCGTCAGGCGGCCGAAGCCGGTGTAGAACTCCTCCAGGTCGTCGCGGTCGGGCCCGGTCATGATGCACAGCAGCAGGGTGACGGTCGCGACCGCGGTGAACGCCACCAGCGACATCGACTCCGAGGAGAGGCCGGTCATCGCCGGCCGCCCTGCGGACCGCGGCCCTGCCGGCGCAGCCGGTGGGCGAGCGGGTCGACGCGGTGCCGGGCCGTGTACTCGTACAGCAGCAACGCGACGCCGGTGACGGGGATCTGGCACAGGCCGATGAGCATGCCGGTGGAGAGGCCGCCGCCGGCCGAGCGGTTCATCACGGACGGGGCGAAGGCCGACAGCAGCAGGAAGAGCGTGAAGTAGCCGAGCGCGGTCAGCGTGGCGACGCGGCGCTGCCAGCGGTACGCCGTGCGCAGCAGCCGCAGTTCGGCGCTCGGCCCGCCGGGCGGCGGCAGATCGGGGTGACGGGGGAGGCGGTGGGCCGGGGCGCGGTGGGTCGGTGAGCGGTAGGCGTGGGAGGGGTGGGAGGGGTGCGGCATCCCGTTCTCCTTGCGTGGCTCGGGTCCGCCGGGGACGGGCGGACCGCAGGGAGTGCGTGGGGAGCCGGAACGTTACTCGTAGGTAGGGGAGTTCGGCGAGGGTTTGCGCGAACTCGTCAGTCGGTACGTCGCGGGTTTTCTTGTACCTGAGGTGAGCGTTGCTGGTGGGGAAGTTGTGCCGCGGATGACTGGTCTTCCGCGGCGTCCTTCTGCGCGGGGTCCAGGACCGGGAAGCGGCGGGGCGCCAGCAGCAGAAGGACGAGGAGGGCGAGCGCGGCCGCGCAGGCCGCCCCGATGTAGACGGAGTCGACGGCCGCGTCGACCGCCCGGCGCACCCCGTCCGCGCCGGGGTCGCGGGCCACCGAGTCGAGGTCGGTGCCGCTGCCCAGACGGGCGGAGATCACCCCGTTGGCGACGGCGCCGAAGACGGCCGCGCCGACCGTCTGCCCGATCTGCCGGTAGAAGAGGATCGAGGCGGTCGCCGTGCCGCGCTCGGCCCAGCCGACCGTGGACTGCACGCCCACGATGAGCGGGAGCTGGAACAGGCCGAGGGCCGCGCCGAGCAGCAGGCTGAGCAGGGTGGGCTGCCAGACCGCGCCCGGGAAGGGCAGCAGCGGGAACACGGCGAGGATCACCAGGGCCGCCGTCATGCCGAGCGCGGCCGTGTCGCGGAAGCCGATCCTGCGGTACACGTGCTGGCTCAGCGCCGCCGACACCGGCCAGCTCAGCGTCATCACCGACAGCACGAAGCCCGCCGCGGTGGGGGACAGACCGAGCACCGACTGCGCGTACGTCGGCAGGAACGTGGTCGGCGCCACCATCAGCAGGCCCATCGCGCCGAGCGCGAGATTGACCGCGGCGATGGTGCGCCGCCGCCACACCCAGCCCGGCAGGATCGGTTCGGGGGCCCGCCGCTCGACGGCCACGACCCCGCCGATCAGCGCGACTCCCGTACAGAGAAGGGCGATCGAGGGCGTCGACGCCCACTCCCAGACCACGCCGCCCTGCACCAGCCAGGTCAGCAGCACCCCGCCGGCCGCGAACACGGCGAGCGCGCCCGCCCAGTCGATCCGGGGACGCGGGCCGCGCTCGCGGCGCGGCTCGTGCAGATGGCGGACGACGAGCAGCAGCGCGACGGCGCCGATCGGCAGGTTGATGAGGAAGATCCAGCGCCAGCCCGCGTAACTGGCGAGCAGCCCGCCGAGCGCCGGGCCGAGGACCGACGACGTGGCCCACACCGTCGACAACCTGGCCTGGATCCTGGGGCGTTCCTTCAGCGGGTACAGATCGGCGGCGAGCGTCTGCACCGTGCCCTGGATCGCGCCGCCGCCGAGCCCCTGCACCACCCGGAAGGCGATCAGGGAGCCCATGTTCCACGCGGACGCGCACAGCACCGAGCCCACCAGGAACAGCACGCTGCCCGCGATCAGGACGGGCTTGCGGCCGACGGTGTCCGACAGCTTGCCGTACACGGGCAGGGTCACCGTGACCGCGAGCAGATAGCCGGAGAACAGCCAGGAGAAGACGGAGAACCCGCCGAGTTCGCCGACGATCTGCGGGACCGCCGTGGAGACGATGGTGGAGTCGAGCGCGGCCAGTGCCATGCACAGCATGAGCGCGGCGACCACCGCGGTCTTCTTCCCCTGCATATGTTCCCCCTGCACGTATCTCCGGACAGGAGCTTATGCGGGTGGAGGCGACCCTGAGTAGGCCTCCACCAAGGGGTGGACCTCCCCTAGGGGGACCTCCGTACAACGGACCGGGGGCGGTTCCTCCCCCTGGAGGACGAGGGGTGCGGGGGGTTCTTCCTACCTTCGAGGGGTGGGGTTTTCCCCCGGGAAAGACGGTGACTTCCACCAGCGCGCCCGGGGCCCCGCATCACCAGACTTGAACGCGCAGCGCGGACAGCTGTGGATCCGCGTGACCGACATAGGAGAATGACCGTGACATCGGCTGTGACCATTCCCAGGACCGGGGGCACTGGAGAGCGTTCGGCCGTTGCCGCGCGGGCGCGGCAGGTCGTGAAGGCGTACGGGTCGGGGGAGACCCGCGTCGTCGCGCTCGACCAGGTCGACGTGGACATCGTCCGCGGGCAGTTCACCGCGATCATGGGCCCGTCGGGCTCCGGCAAGTCGACGCTCATGCACTGCCTCGCCGGGCTCGACACCGTGACCTCCGGCCAGATCCACCTGGACGAGACCGAGATCACCGGCCTCAAGGACAAGAAGCTCACGCAACTGCGCCGGGACCGGATCGGGTTCATCTTCCAGGCGTTCAACCTGCTGCCGACCCTGAACGCCCTGGAGAACATCACGCTCCCGATGGACATCGCGGGGCGCAAGCCGGACCGGGCGTGGCTGAACCAGGTCGTGGAGACCGTCGGTCTCGCCGGACGGCTCAAGCACCGGCCCACCCAGCTCTCCGGCGGACAGCAGCAGCGCGTCGCCGTGGCACGCGCGCTGGCCGCCCGGCCCGAGATCATCTTCGGTGACGAGCCGACCGGCAACCTCGACTCCCGCGCGGGCGCGGAGGTCCTCGGCTTCCTGCGCCGTTCCGTCGACGAGCTCGGCCAGACGATCGTCATGGTCACGCACGACCCGGTCGCCGCCTCGTACGCCGACCGCGTCCTGTACCTGGCCGACGGCCGCATCGTCGACGAGATGCTCCGGCCGACCGCCGACGCCGTCCTGGACCGGATGAAGCACTTCGACTCGCGGGGCCGCACGTCATGAGCGCCAACACCGTCATGAAGACGTCCCTGCGCAACTTCTTCGCGCACAAGGGCCGCATGGCCCTCTCCGCGGTCGCCGTGCTGCTGTCCGTCGCGTTCGTCTGCGGGACGCTCGTGTTCACCGACACGATGGACAAGACCTTCGACAAGCTCTTCACGGCCACCGCCTCCGACGTCACGGTCTCGCCCAAGGACTCCGAGGCCGAGGGCAGCGCGACCGGACGGCCCGAGTCGCTGCCCGCGTCCACCCTGGACACCGTCCGCACGGCCGCAGGCGTCAAGTCGGCCGAGGGCGCGGTCAGTTCGATGAACGTGACCGTCGTGAACGCCGACAACAAGAACATGGGCTCCGAGAACGGTGCCCCGACCATCGCCGGCAACTGGACCAAGAACGACCTCCGCTCCATGGAGATCATCTCGGGCCACGCGCCGCGCGGCCCGACCGAGGTGATGGTCGACTCCGACACGGCGAAGAAGCACCACCTGAAGAGGGGCGACGAGCTGCGCACGATCGCCGCCACCGGTGACTTCAAGGCGAAGATCGTCGGCATCGCCGCCTTCAAGGTCACCAACCCGGGCGCGGCCGTCATCTACCTCGACACCGCGACCGCCCAGCGCGAACTCATCGGCAGGACAGGGCAGTTCACGCAGATCAACGTCGCCGCCGCCAGTGGCGTCAGCGACGCGCAGCTCAAGCGGAACGTCGCCGACACCCTCGGTACCCCGTACAAGATCCAGACGCAGCAGGAGGCCGCGGACGCCAACGCCGCCGACGTCGGCTCCTTCATGGACGTCATCAAGTACGCGCTGCTCGGCTTCGCCGGGATCGCCTTCCTCGTCGGCATCTTCCTGATCATCAACACGTTCTCGATGCTCGTCGCGCAGCGCACCCGCGAGATCGGCCTGATGCGGGCGATCGGCTCCTCGCGCAAGCAGGTCAACCGCTCCGTCCTCGTCGAGGCCCTGCTGCTCGGCGTCGTCGGCTCCGTCGTCGGCGTGGCCGCCGGGGTCGGGCTCGCGATCGGCCTGATGAAGATGATGTCGGCCGCGGGCATGGACCTGTCCACCGACGACCTCACCGTGAAGTGGACGACGCCCGCGATCGGCCTGCTCCTCGGCATCGTCGTCACCGTCCTCGCCGCGTATCTGCCCGCACGACGGGCCGGCAAGGTCTCCCCGATGGCCGCCCTGCGCGACGCGGGCACCCCCGCCGACGTCAAGGCGGGTGCCGTCCGCGCCGCCATCGGCACCGTCCTCACGGCGGGCGGCGGCTACGCGCTCTACCTCGCCGCGCAGGCCGACAAGGCGAGCGAGGGCTCGCTGTGGCTGGGCGCCGGGATCGTCGGCTCGCTCATCGGGTTCGTGGTGATCGGGCCGCTGCTCGCGGGCGTCGTGGTGCGCGTCATCAGCGCCGTCCTGCTCCGCTTCTTCGGACCGGTCGGGCGGATGGCCGAGCGCAACGCACTGCGCAACCCGCGCCGCACCGGCGCCACCGGCGCGGCCCTGATGATCGGCCTCGCGCTCGTCGCCTGCCTGTCCGTCGTCGGCGCCTCGATGGTCGCCTCGGCCACCGACCAGCTCGACAAGTCGGTCGGCGCGGACTTCATCGTCGAGCCCGGCAACGGCGCCATCACGCCGCAGGCCGCCGCCGCCCTGAAGAAGGTCACGGCGACCGGGGACGTCGAGCACGTCACCGAGGTCAAGTACGTCAAGACGACGCTGACCACGCCCGACGGCGAGAAGGAGGAGGAAGAACTGGTCGCGGCCAGCCCGTCCTACGCCCAGGACCTGCGGCGCGAGGCCACCTCCGGCGAGCTGACGGCGGCGTACGGGAAGAACGCCATGTCGGTCGGCTCCGAGTTCGCCGAGAAGCACGGCCTCAATGTCGGCGACACGATGACCGTCGCCTTCGACCACGGGCGGACCGCGAAGCTGAAGCTCGCGGCGATCACGTCCGACGACACCGTGTTCGACAAGGGCGCGATGTACACCGACATCGCGACCGCGACCCGGTACCTGCCGAAGGACCGCGTCCCGCTGAACGGCATGATGTTCGCCAAGGCCGCCGACGGGAAGGCCGACCAGGCGTACGCGGCGCTCAAGAAGTCCGTCGCCGCCGACCCGACCGTCAAGGTCAAGGACCAGACCGACTACAAACAGACCCTCAAGGACCAGATCGGCCAGCTCCTCAACATGATCTACGGGCTGCTCGCCCTCGCGATCATCGTGGCCGTCCTCGGCGTGGTGAACACCCTGGCCCTGTCGGTGGTCGAGCGGACCCGGGAGATCGGCCTGATGCGTGCCATCGGCCTCTCGCGCCGCCAGCTGCGCCGCATGATCCGCCTGGAGTCCGTGGTCATCGCCCTCTTCGGCGCCCTGCTCGGCCTGGGGCTCGGGATGGGCTGGGGCGCGACGGCCCAGAAGCTGCTGGCCCTGGAAGGCCTGGGCGTCCTGGAGATCCCGTGGCCGACGATCATCTCGGTCTTCGTCGCCTCGGCCTTCGTGGGCCTGTTCGCGGCGCTGATCCCGGCGTTCCGGGCCGGGCGGATGAACGTGCTGAACGCGATCGCGACGGAATGACGCGATTCTCACCCGGGGGACGGCTCCCGACGCACACACCGTGCGTCGGGAGCCGTTTTTCCGTCCCGCAGATTCGTTCTGCCGGAGAAAACCCCTGCTGACGGGAAACCGCCCGTTTTTCGGACATGCGCAATTAGTAGCCATATTTCAATTCTTCTGGCCTGTCGGGGCGTTCAGGCCCTAACGTCTGACATGGAGGGGGCGAACGCCCAAGGGCGTTCAACGTTCATGTAATTCAGGGGGGTTGAGGGGGAGTGCTCTCGTCTTCGGCCGCGGTCGACCGCGCCGCCGACAACGTCGGCCTCGAGCTGCGGGAATCCGGGGGAACGAGAGCACGCGCAGCGGACGAGCCGAGAGCGGACCGGCGCTGAGCCGTCGCTTTCGCGTCCGCACCAGCACTTCTTCTTTCTGTGCTCGCGGGCCGGTTCTCTCCGGTCCTCACCGGTTCTGCTCGGCCCTTTCCGGCCGGCCGTGAGCGCATTCCCTGTGACGTTTCCGCATGCGGGTGCCAGGGGGCACCCGCATCCGACCGGGAGACGAACTCACTATGTCAAGGATCTTCATCGTCGGTTCCGGCGTCGTCGGCACCGCCACCGGAAAGGGACTGCTTCGTGCCGGGCACGAAGTGACCTTCGTCGACATCGCACGCCAGCGCCTGGACCAGCTGCGTTCCGAGGGACTCGACGCCCATGAGGCGCTCGACCTGCGGGGGGCGCCCGAAGCGTTCATCTTCCTCACCCTGCCCACGCCGAGCACGGGGCACGGCTACGACCTGTCCGCCTTCGAGGACGGCACCGCCTCGGTGGGCCGCGCCCTGGCCGACGCCACCGCGTCCCACGTCGTCGTCGTCCGCTCGACCGTGCCGCCCGGCACCGCCGAGGGCCTGGTGAAACCGCTCCTGGAGAAGTACTCCGGCCGCACGCTCGGCGAGGACTTCACCCTCGCCGGCAACCCCGAGTTCCTGCGCGCCGCCTCCGCCGTCGAGGACTTCCGCCACCCGTGGATGACGGTGATCGCCTCCCGCAGCGCGCGCACCCGGGAGCGGCTCGCCGCGCTGCTGGCCCCCTTCGGCGGGGAGACCCGCTTCTTCACCGACCCGGCCGAGGCCGAGTTCGTGAAGTGCGCCCACAACATCTACAACGCCACGAAGATCAGCTTCTGGAACGAGATGTGGCTGGTCAGCCAGTCCCTCGGCCTCGATCTGGACCCGATCGCGCAGACCGTGGCCCGCTCCGCCGAGGCGTCCTACAACCCGTACTACGGCATCCGCGGCGGCAGCCCGTACGGCGGTGTCTGCCTGCCCAAGGACACCCGCGGGTTCCTCGGCCTCGCCGATGCGATCGGGGTGGACATGCCGCTGCTCTCGGCGGTCGTCAAGGTCAACGAGACGCTCGCCGGGCAGACCGGGGAGGCCGACGCACTGGCCGCCTCCGGCGCCGGCCGGCCCTGACGGCCCCCGCGCGGGCATGCCCACGCTCACCGCAGGTACGGCCACGAGGACGGACCGACCATGAGCAGATTCTTCGAAAGCGCCTTCGGCGACCTCCGCTACTACCTCGTCTACCTGCCGCTGGGCCTGATCGGCCTGGTCCGCTGGGCCTCCTGGCTGGTGCGGCGGATCCCGGCGGCCCTGTACCGGCCGGCGCGGGGCGGCTTTCGCGCCTCGCTGGGCGTCGTCGTCCCCGTCTACCAGGAGGACCCGGAGATCCTGGGCCTCGCCATCGAGTCCTGGCTGGCGAACGAGGTCGACGAAGTGGTCCTCGTCATCGACGTCACCGACGACGTCTGCCGCCGGGTCGCGGAGCGCTACCCGGTCACCGTCGTCGTCACCGACGTCCCCGGCAAGCGTGACGCCCTGCGCCGGGGCTGGGAGGTCTGCAGATCGGAGCTGGTCGCGCTGGTCGACTCCGACACGATCTGGGCCGAGGACGTGGCGGCCGAGGTCCGCAAGCCGTTCGCCGACCCGCGCGTCGGCGGCGTCGGCACCCGGCAGAACGTCTACAACCCGCGCGGCTTCCTGCAGCGGGTCAACGACATGTTCCTGGACTACCGGTACTTCGACGAGAACGCGGCGCAGACCGTGCTGGGCCGCGCGGTCTCCTGCCTGTCGGGACGTACCGCCGTCTACCGCCGGGCCCTGCTCCTGGAGGTGTCCGACGACTTCATGAGCGAGACGTTCATGGGGGTGCCGTGCATGTCCGGCGACGACAAGCGCCTGACCACGCTGATCCTGGAGCGCGGGCACCGCACCTACATGCAGCGCTCCGCCCGGGTCTGGTCGACGTTCCCGGGCAGCCTGCGGGTCTTCTGCAAGCAGCGGCTGCGCTGGGCCCGCAACACCTGGCGCTCCGATCTCAGAGCGCTGTCCCGCCGCTGGGTCTGGCGGCACCCGTTCCTCGCCTACACCATGATCGACAAAGGCGTCAGCAGCTTCACCCTGCTGCTGTCGCCGTGCTTCATGACGTACGCGATCGTCCGCCAGGACTGGTTCTTCGTCGCCTGTCTGGCCGCCTGGTGGTGGGTCAGCCGGTCGATGAAGATGCTGCCGCACCTCGTGCGGCGGCCCACGTCGGTCCTCCTGGTCCCCGGATTCGTGGTGATGTCGTTCCTGATGGCCGTGATCAAGATCTGCGCCCTGGCCACCGTCCGCCGGCAGCGCTGGCTCACCCGGCAGGTCTCGGTGGAGAACGGTGTCGTGGTCCGCACGGCTCCGGCCCTCGAACCGGCCGAGCCGTCCTCCGGGGCGGAGGCGGCCGCCTGATGCCCGGATCCGTCCGCCCCCGTACCGGCCGCGCAGGCGCGGCCGTGCGGGGTGCGGTGCTCGGGGCCGTGGCCGCCGCCCTGCTGACGGTTCAGGCGGTGGCGGTTCCGGCCGCGACACCGCCGGGGCCGGGGGCTGCCGCCGCGACCGCACCGCCGCCCGCGGAGACGTCGCCTCCGACGGAGCCGACGTCGGCTCCGTCGGAGGCGACGTCCCCGCCTGCGGAACCGACCTCGGCTCCGGAGCCTCCGACTTCGCCACCGGTGGAACCGACCTCGCCTCCGGTGGAACCGACCTCGCCTCCGCCGGAGCCGACCTTGCCTCCGCCGGAGCCGACCTCGGCTCCACCCGAACCGACGTCGGCTCCGCCGGTTCCCACGTCGGCTCCTGCGGTTCCGACCTCGCCTCCGGTGAAACCGACCTCGCCTCCGGCTGCCCCGACGTCGGCTCCGGCGCCCCCGACCTCGGCCCCGGAACCGGCGCCTCCGACCCTGGCCCCGACGCTGCCTCCGACCCTGGCCCCGACACTGCCTCCGACCCTGCCCCCGGCGGAACCGGCCCCGGACCGTGTCTCGCAGCCCGGTGCCCGGTCGGACCGTGACCCGGACGTCGCGGCCTGGCGGCGCAACGGCAGGCCGGACCGGCTGATCGTGCTGCGGCCCGGCACCGTCGCCCTGGTCCGGCACGGGAAGGTGGTGCGCCGGCTGTATCCGGGCCCCGGCACCGTCACCCCCGGCTGGCTCTCGGCGAACGCCGGGCGCGGCTGGGTCACGTACGAACCGGGCAGGCGCCCCACGATGCGGGTGCTCTCGGCGATCCTGCTCGCGCCGGGCAGCGCCCTGCAGATCGGACCCGCCGACGGCACCGTCCTGCTGACCGCCGGACGGACCGCCGCCGCCGGCACCTGGATCAAGGGCTCCCGCGCCGTCCTCGACCTGGAAGGCGCCACGCTCCGCTCGGTGGCCGCGGGCACCGGCGGCGGTCCGGCGGCGGACTCCACCGCCGGGCGGCCGTACCTCGCGATGGGCGCGGGCGGCCGGATGGACGTCGTGCGCTCGACCGTCACCGGGTTCGGCCGCCCCGGCGCCGCCCCGGGCGGGGAGTCCGGAGTCACCTGGGGCCGGGGCAGCACCGGCCGCGCGGTCGCCTCGACGTTCCGCGGCAACCGGACCGGGCTGCGTCTGACCGGCGCCCACGGCGTCCGGCTCGACCGGGTCACCGTGGCGGGGTCGGCCGAGGACGGCGTCGTCCTGAACGGGGACCGCGGCACCACGGTGCGCCGGCTGTCCGCCGGGACCAGCCGGCGGCACGGCGTCGTCGTGGGCGGGACCGACGGCCGCGTGCTGGCCGACGTCACCACCACCGCCAACCGGGGCGCGGGCATCCGGGCCACGCCCCAGCGCCGCCTCACCCTGACCGATCCGGTCTCGTACGGCGACGAGGGCGGCGGCATCCGGCTGATGTCCTGCGCCTCCTGCACCGTACGGCGGCCCGTGGTGCGCGTGACGCCGACCGCGCTCGCCGTGCTCGGCGCGGGTTCCCGGGTGACGGTGAGCAGGCCGGACCTGGCCGGCGACGGCAGCGGTACGGGGATGTCGCTGGCCGCGGGCATCGGCGGCGTGACCGTCCGCGGCGGCGAGGTGACCGCTTTCGCACGCGGCATCGAGGTTGCCGGATCGCAGGTCCTCGTCGACGGCACCGTCCTGCGCGACTCCGTCACCGGAGTCGCCGTCCGCGGCGAGGCCGGGCAGGTCGCGCTGCGCGACCTGGACATCCGTGCGCGGCAGTTCGGGATCACCGCCTCCGGGACCACCCGCGGCGTGTCCCTGTCCGGGGTGCGGATCGGCGGCGCGTCCCGCAAGGGCCTGTCCTCCGCGTCCCCGGGCCTGCGGGTCAGCGGCACCTCGGTCACCGGCGCGCTCACCGCCGTCGACCTGCGCGGGCCGGCCAGCCTGGACCGGCTCACCGTCGGCGGGGCCCGCCGCGGGGTGCACCTCGCCCCACGGACGCGGGTGACCGCCGTCGGCCTGGACGTGCTGGCGCGGCGCAAGGGCGTCGACGCCGAGGCGGGCGCCCGGCTCGACCTGACCGACTCCCGGGTGCGGGCGCCCGTCGCGCTCGCCGGGGACGGCGCGGTGCACCGGCACGGTGCCACCGAGGTCAGCCTGCCGCCCTTCCCCTGGCTCGGCCTCGCGGCGCTGGTCGCACTCGGTCTCGCGGCCCTGCTGCAGACCGTCCACCAGGTCCGGCACCGCAGGACCGCGCCGCCGAAGGTCGCACGCCACGTCCGCAACACGGCGTGACGCGGTGCGCAGCGAGCCAAGGAGGAAGAGCCATGCGCAGGCGCCAGTTCATGGTGGCGGGAGCCGCCGCGGCCGGGGCGGTCCTCGTCGGCTGTTCCTCCGGCTCGAAGCACGACGAGGACGACGACGCGGACGACCGCACACCGTCGCCCGGTACGCCGTCGCCCGGCACCCCGTCGGGCCCGCGGCCCACCGGCGGCCCGGGCGCCGTGGCCGGGTTCTTCGGCGCGCAGGTCAGCGCCCGCCGCGCCGGTTCGTTCGGCCTCGACCGCGCCGAGCTGCTGCCCGGCGGCGGCCCGGGGCCCGGGCCGGTGCTGCGGGTGCGCTACCCGGCCGGCTCGGCCAGCCCGACGGTGGCGCGCACCTACGACCGGCCCGAGGGCGGCACCCAGCTCTACCTGCCGCTGCGCACCGGGCCGGTCGACCGGCTGCACCTGCGGTACTGCCTGCGCTTCCCCGCGGGCTTCGACTTCGTGAAAGGAGGCAAACTGCCCGGCCTGTACGGCGGGACGGCCACCAGCGGCGGCCGCATCCCCGACGGCGCCGACGGGCTGTCCACCCGCTACATGTGGCGCTCCGGCGGCCGCGGCGAGGTGTACGCGTACCTGCCCACCTCGAAGGTGCACGGCACCTCGCTGGGCCGCGGCTCCTGGTCCTGGCCGGTCGGCCGCTGGGCGTGCGTGGAACAGGCCGTGACACTCAACCGGTCCGGGCACTCCGACGGCTCGGTGACCGTCCACGTCGACGGCCGCCGGGTGCTGCACAGCGACGGCCTGGTGTTCCGGACCACCGACGAGCTGCGCATCGCGGGCGTCTTCTTCTCGACGTTCTTCGGCGGCGGCGACCCCAGCTGGGCCACTCCGCGCACGCAGTACGCCGACTTCGCCGCGTTCGCCGTGGCCAACCGCGCCCTCGGCCCGCCGCCCGGCACGGGGCGCTGAACCGGGGGAACGGGCGCCGGTCGGCGGGTGTCGGCGGGGCGACGTAGTCTGGAAACCCCGGCCCGTGAGACGTGCCGGGCCGTTTGCGTTGCCCACCCCCCTGGACCGGGAAGGCCAAGGCCCCCATGAGTCTGTACGGACTGCTCGACGCCGTCGTCAAGGACGCGGCCCTCACCGAAGCGGTGAAGGCCGCCGGCGACGGCAACCGGATGCACATCGACCTGGTGGGCCCGCCCGCGTCCCGCCCCTTCACCGTGGCCGCCCTCGCCCGCGAGGCGAAGCGTCCCGTGCTGGCGGTCACCGCCACCGGACGCGAGGCCGAGGACCTGGCCGCGGCGCTGCGCTCGCTGCTGCCGCCGGACGGCGTCGTCGAGTACCCGTCGTGGGAGACGCTGCCGCACGAGCGGCTCTCCCCGCGCTCGGACACCGTGGGCCGCCGCCTCGCCGTACTGCGCCGCCTCGCGCACCCGCGCCCCGACGACCCCGAGACCGGCCCGGTGTCGGTCGTCGTCGCGCCTGTGCGCTCGGTGCTGCAGCCGCAGGTCAAGGGGCTCGGTGACCTGGAGCCGGTCGCGCTGCGCAGCGGGCAGAGCGCCGATCTGGGCGAGACCGTCGAGGCGCTGGCCGCGGCCGCGTACGCCCGGGTCGAACTGGTCGAGAAGCGCGGCGAGTTCGCCGTCCGCGGCGGCATCCTGGACGTCTTCCCGCCGACCGAGGAACACCCGCTGCGCGTCGAGTTCTGGGGCGACGACGTCGAGGAGATCCGCTACTTCAAGGTCGCCGACCAGCGGTCCCTGGAGATCGCCGAGCACGGACTGTGGGCGCCGCCCTGCCGGGAGCTGCTGCTCACCGACGACGTACGCGCGAGAGCGGCCGAGCTCGCCGAGCAGCACCCCGAGCTGGGCGAGCTCCTCGGCAAGATCGCCGAAGGGATCGCGGTCGAGGGCATGGAGTCCCTCGCGCCCGTCCTCGTCGACGACATGGAACTGCTCCTCGACGTGCTGCCCGCCGGGTCCATGGCCGTGGTCTGCGACCCCGAGCGGGTGCGCACCCGGGCCGCCGACCTCGTCGCCACCTCCCAGGAGTTCCTCCAGGCGTCCTGGGCGGCGTCGGCGACCGGCGGTGACGCCCCCATCGACGTGGGCGCCGCCTCGCTCTGGTCCATCGCGGACGTCCGGGACCGGGCGCGCGAGCTCGGGATGATGTGGTGGTCGGTGTCGCCGTTCGCGGCGGACGCCGCCGGCTCGGACACGGACACGCTCCAGCTCGGCATGCACGCCCCCGAGACGTACCGCGGCGACACCGCCAAGGCGCTGGCCGACACCAAGGGCTGGCTGCAGGACGGCTGGCGCACCGTCTACGTCACCGAGGGGCACGGCCCCGCGAGCCGCACCGTCGAGGTACTCGGCGGCGAGGGCATCGCGGCCCGCCTCGACAAGGACCTCGCCGAACTGGCCCCGGCCGTGGTGCAGGTGGCCTGCGGCAGCCTCGAAGTCGGCTTCGTCCACCCCGAGCTGAAGGTCGCCGTCCTCACCGAGACCGACCTGACGGGCCAGCGGACCGCCGGCAAGGACGGGCAGCGGATGCCCGCCCGGCGCCGCAAGACCATCGACCCGCTCACCCTCGAATCGGGCGACTACATCGTGCACGAGCAGCACGGTGTCGGCCGCTACATCGAGATGGTGCAGCGCACGGTCCAGGGCGCGACCCGCGAGTACCTCGTCGTCGAGTACGCGCCCGCCAAGCGCGGCCAGCCCGGCGACCGGCTCTACATCCCCACGGACCAGCTGGAGCAGATCACCAAGTACGTCGGCGGCGAGGCCCCGACGCTGCACCGGCTCGGCGGCGCCGACTGGACCAAGACGAAGGCGCGCGCCAAGAAGGCGGTCAAGGAGATCGCCGCCGACCTGATCAAGCTGTACTCGGCGCGCATGGCGGCGCCGGGCCACGCGTTCGGCCCGGACACCCCCTGGCAGCGGGAGCTGGAGGACGCGTTCCCGTACGCGGAGACGCCCGACCAGCTGACCACCATCGCCGAGGTCAAGGACGACATGGAGAAGACGGTCCCGATGGACCGCCTCATCTGTGGTGACGTGGGCTACGGCAAGACCGAGATCGCGGTGCGCGCCGCGTTCAAGGCGGTCCAGGACGGCAAGCAGGTCGCCGTCCTCGTCCCGACGACGCTCCTCGTGCAGCAGCACTTCGGCACGTTCTCCGAGCGGTACTCCCAATTCCCGGTCAGCGTGAAGGCGTTGAGCCGCTTCCAGACGGAGACGGAGTCCAAGGCGACCCTGGAGGGGCTGCGCGACGGCTCCGTCGACATCGTCATCGGCACGCACCGGCTCTTCTCCTCCGAGACCAAGTTCAAGGACCTCGGCCTCGTCATCGTCGACGAGGAGCAGCGGTTCGGCGTCGAGCACAAGGAGCAGCTGAAGAAGCTGCGGGCCAACGTCGACGTGCTCACCATGTCCGCGACCCCCATCCCCCGTACGCTCGAAATGGCGGTCACCGGCATCCGCGAGATGTCGACGATCACCACGCCGCCCGAGGAGCGCCACCCGGTGCTCACCTTCGTCGGCCCGTACGAGGAGAAGCAGATCGGCGCGGCCGTCCGCCGCGAACTGCTGCGCGAGGGCCAGGTCTTCTACATCCACAACCGCGTCGAGTCCATCGACCGGGCGGCGGCCAGGCTCCGCGACATCGTCCCGGAGGCGCGCATCGCGACGGCCCACGGCCAGATGTCCGAACAGGCCCTGGAGCAGGTCGTGGTGGACTTCTGGGAGAAGAAGTTCGACGTGCTCGTCTCGACGACGATCGTCGAGTCCGGCATCGACATCTCGAACGCGAACACGCTGATCGTGGAGCGCGGCGACAACTTCGGCCTGAGCCAGCTCCACCAGCTGCGCGGCCGCGTCGGCCGAGGCCGCGAGCGCGGCTACGCCTACTTCCTGTACCCGCCGGAGAAGCCGCTCACGGAGACGGCGCACGAGCGCCTCGCGACGATCGCCCAGCACACGGAGATGGGCGCGGGCATGTACGTCGCGATGAAGGACCTGGAGATCCGCGGCGCGGGCAACCTGCTCGGCGGCGAACAGTCGGGTCACATCGCGGGCGTCGGCTTCGACCTCTACGTCCGCATGGTCGGCGAGGCGGTGGCGGACTACCGCGCCTCGCTCGAAGGCGGCGTCGAGGAGGAGCCGCCGCTGGAGGTCAAGATCGAGCTGCCGGTCGACGCGCACGTCCCGCACGACTACGCGCCCGGCGAGCGGCTCCGGCTCCAGGCCTACCGCGCCATCGCCTCCGCGAACACCGAGGAGGACGTCAAGCAGGTCCGCGAGGAACTCGTCGACCGCTACGGCAAGCTGCCCGAGCCGGTCGAGAACCTGCTGCTCGTCGCGGGTCTGCGCATGCTGTCGCGGGCGTGCGGGGTGGGCGAGATCGTGCTCCAGGGCGCCAACATCCGCTTCGCCCCGGTGGAGTTGAGGGAGTCGCAGGAACTGCGGCTCAAGCGGCTCTACCCCGGCACGGTGATCAAGGCGGCCACGCACCAGATCCTGGTCCCGCGCCCGAAGACGGCGAAGGTGGGCGGCAAGCCGTTGGTCGGGCGGGAACTGCTGGCCTGGGTCGGCGAGTTCCTGGCGTCGATCCTGGGGTCGTAGCGAGTTTGGGGTCGTAGTGAGCTGAAGCGGCGAGGGGCCGAGGTCACGGGGCTCTGCCCCGGACCCCGCTCCTCGATCGCCGCAGGGGCTTGTGCGTTCCGGTGGCGTTCATGGTGTCCGTACGGGGATCCTCTGACCGGCCATTCCGAGCACGCCGACAGGGGAGGGGCACCACCATGTCCGACGCCAGGGTCCGCCAGATGTGGCACCTGCTGGAACCGCTGCACGCCGTGCTCTACTACGCGCCCGAGGTCTTCGAGGAGGCCGCCGCGCTCGGCTACGAGGTGGGGGAGCGGTGGCCGAGCTACTTCGCCTGGCGGTCCGCCCCGCTGGGCGCGCCCGGCGCCCGGCGCGTCACGTCCGCGTTCTACAGCTTCAGCCCGGACAGGGTCGCCGAGCACGTCCCGGGCGCCTGGAAGGTGGCCTCGCCCGAGGACGTCCTGGCCGGGCGGCTGCGCGGCATCGACCGGGCCTACCGGGCGCTCTTCGGCGACGTGCTCGACACCCCCGAGGTGATGCGGGCCGCCGCGCTCGCCCGGCGCGCCGCCGAGGCCGTGAACACCGAGGGCCGCCCGCTCGCCGCCGCGAACGCCGAACTGCCCTGGCCCGACGCCCCGCACCTCGTCCTGTGGCAGGCGGCGACCGTGCTGCGCGAGCACCGCGGCGACGGGCACCTCGCCGCGCTGCTCACCGCGGAACTCGACCCGGCCGAGGCGCTCGTCTCCTTCGCGGCGATCGGCGCCGCCCCCACCGAGACCTTCGCCGGCCGTGGCTGGGCCGACGAGGACTGGCACGCGGCACGCCAACGGCTCGCCGGGCGTGGCCTGTTGGACGAGAAGGGGGCGGCCACCGAGGCCGGACGCGCCCTGCGCGCGGAGGTCGAGTCCCGCACGGACGCGTTCGCGGCGCGCCCCTGGCGCGCCGTCGGCTCCGAGGCGACCGCCGAACTCGCCGAGTTGCTCGGCCCGTTGTGGGTAACTGTGCTGGGATCGGGGCTGCTGCCGTCGGTGACGACCCTGGGGATCGGCAAGGTGTGATCTTGTCTCAGGTACGGTGAGCTGGGTCGAAATCGAACAAAAGGGGAGGTAGCTCCGTGCTGCGAGGCGCTGGGCGGGGAGCGGCCGTCGTGCTGATGGCCGCCGTGGCCGTCACCGGATGCAAGGCCGAGACGGACAAGGCGGGCGGTGAGGCGGGGCCCGAGCCGCAGGGCAAGTCGGGCAGCGCGCTGGCCGCCGTCGACGGGCTGACCGTCAAGGGCCGCGCGCCCAAGACCGGTTATGCGAGGGAACGGTTCGGCAGCGCCTGGGCCGACACCGACTCCAACGGCTGCGACACCCGCGACGACATCCTCAAGCGGGACCTGAAGTCCGTCCGCTTCTCGGACGGGGACTGCAAGGTCACCGCCGGCTCGCTCACCCCGGACCCGTACGGCGGCAAGGACATCACCTTCACCCGCGGGCGCAGCAAGGTGGACATCGACCATCTGGTCGCCCTGTCCGACGCCTGGCAGAAGGGCGCCTTCCGGTGGGAGCCGAGCAAGCGCATCGCGTTCGCCAACGACCCGCTGAACCTGCTCGCCGTCGACGCCACCCCCAACCGCAGCAAGGGGGACGGCGACACGGCCACCTGGCTGCCGCCCAACAAGGGCTACCGGTGCACCTACGTCGCCGGGCAGGTCGCGGTGAAGAAGAAGTACGAGGTGTGGGTGACGGCCGCCGAGCGCGACGCCATGAAGAAGGTGCTCGGCACCTGCCCGGACCAGAAGCTGCCCACCGGCGGAAATCCGACTGCGGCGCCGTCCCGTTTCCATGCACGATGACTCCATGAACGCACCGCCCGCCCCCGACCTGACCATCACCACGCTCGCCGAGCGGCCCGAACTGGCCGAGGCGATGTGGGGCATGCCGGACACCTGGCCGCTCTTCGCCGTGCAGGACCCGGTCGCCGTGCTGCTGATGCCCCGCATCCGCGACGAGCTGCCCGAGTACGTGCTCGTCGCCACCGACGCCGAAGGGGACGTGGTGGCCCGGGGCTTCAGCGTGCCGTTCGCCCTGCACGCCGAGGGGCGCGGGCAGCTGCCGGACCGGGGCTGGGACCAGGTGCTGCAGTGGTCGTTCGCCGACCGGCGAGCCGGGATCGCCCCGGACACCGTCAGCGCGATCGAGATCACCATCGTCCCGGCGATGCAGGGCAAGGGCCTGTCCGGGATGATGCTCGCGGCGATGCGGGACAACGCGCGCGGCCGCGGCTTCCGCGAGGTCGTCGCCCCCGTGCGGCCCAGCGCCAAGCACCTGGAGCCGAACGTGCCGATGAGCGAATACGCCTACCGCGTACGGGAGTCGGACGGGCTGCCGAGCGACCCGTGGCTGCGGGTGCACGCCCGCGCGGGCGCCGTCATCGACAAGGTCGCGCCGGCCTCGATGACCGTGTCCGGCTCGCTGGAGCAGTGGCGGGCGTGGACCGAGCTCCCCTTCGACACCGCCGGGCCGGTGCAGGTGCCCGGCGCGCTGGCGCCGGTGCGCTGCGAGCCGGAGAGCGACCACGCCGTGTACGTCGAGGCGAACGTGTGGATGCGGCACGCGCTGTGAGCGCGTGCCGCATCCGATGACCCCCCTCGGGACGGTTACAGCTTCAGGTCCCACTGCGTGGCGTCGTACTCGAAGCTCGGCGTGACCTCGACCGTCAGGTTCTTGGCGGCGGCCGGGGTGTCGAAGGCGTAGACGACCGTGGCCTTCTTGCCCGGCAGGATCGTGCCGTCGAAACCGGTGCCGACCTTCTCGTCGAAGACCTGCTCGGCGTCGACCCCGTCCTTGCCGGCGCGGGCGTCGGCGGTGAGCAGGGTCGAGTCGAACTTCTCCTTGCTGTCGTTGGTGACCGTGACGGTGACCTTGTACGCGTGGTTGCCCTTGGTGTGGCCCGCCGCGAACTCGCTCGGGCTGTACGCCACCGCGTTGGACACCGTCACCGTCAGGTCGTCGTCGTAGACCACGGAGTCGCCCGCTTCGAGCGCCTTGCCGGCGTCCGGCTTCTCGTCGCTCTTCTCGCCCGTGCCGCTGTCGGACGTCCCCTTGTCCTTCGCGTCGCCGGACGTCTTGGTGTCCTTGGCCTTCGTGTCCGACACCGACTTGTTGATCTCGTCCACCGCGTCGCCGACGGCCTTGAACGTGGTGTACGCGCCGAAGGCCGCGAGGCCGAGGGACAGCACCGCGAGGATCACGCCCGCCAGCGCCACGCCCTTGTTCGTGGCCTCGCCCCGCTTGGCGCGGCCGCGGCCCGTCAGCCCCAGGATCAGGGCGACCACGCCGAGGACGCCGGCCAGCCAGAACATGATCGGTATCAGACCGGACAGGGCGCCGATGATGCCGAGGATCAGCGCCGCAGTCCCCAGACCGTTGCGCGCGATCTGCTGCTGCGGTTGCTGCGGCGGCTGGAACGGCGGGTACTGGGGGTGCTGCTGGGTCTGGGACATGGATTCCTCCGTGATGAGAGACGCCAACCTCCCCCCGGCTTTCCGTGTATCCGGCGGTTGGCTGGGTTAAGCAGACCATGTTGTGTGAACCGAGTCAACCGCGTTCACGCGAAACAACGTCTGCACACTTGTGAACCGGGTTCTTATGCGGAAGTCGCTAAGGTCGGGCGTACACACCAATGCCACGAGGGGAGCCGACGCGGTGCAGGACAACGCGACAGAGGTGACGGCGGCCGGGATCGCCCGGCTCGCCGGGGTGGGCCGGGCCGCGGTCAGCAACTGGCGGCGGCGGCACGCCGACTTCCCCAAGCCCGTCGGCGGCACCGAGACCAGCCCCTCCTTCGCCCTCGCCGAGGTCGAGGACTGGCTGCGCGCCCAGGGCAAGCTCGCCGAGGTCCCGCTGCGCGAACGCGTGTGGCAGCAGCTCGCCGGGCACCCGGCGGGCCCGGTCACCGCGCTGCTGCACGCCGGGAGCGCCCTGCTGCTCGTGCACGACCGGCCCACCGAATGGCTCGCGCTCACCGCGACCGACGACGACCACGCCCTCGCCGAGCGGCTGCCCGCCGCACTCGAAGGCGTCCTCACCCCGCGCTTCGGACACGCCACCGAGCGAGCCCTCGCCACCCCGGCGTCCACCGACCTGCTGCCGTCCGTGCCGCTGCTGCGCGCGGCCGCCGACCTCGCCGCCGAGCTGGGCGCGCGCGGCACCTTCACGTTCCTCCTCGGCCGCCAGCTCGACGCGAACCCGCGCCAGTACACGCTGACCCCGCCGGGCCCCGCGGAACTGATGGCCGCGCTCGCCGGACCCGCCGGCACGGCGCTCGACCCGGCCTGCGGCACCGGCGCCCTGCTGCACGCCGTGCGCGCCCTCGACGTCCGCCCCGGACAGCGCCTCTACGGCCAGGACGCCGCCGCCGAGCTCGCCGCCCTGACCGCGCTGCGCCTGGCCCTCGACGGGCAGGACGAGCAGAGCTCCGCGCCCGCCGTCCGCACCGCCGCCGCCGACACCCTGCGCGGCGACACCCTCGGCGACGTACGGGCCGACGTGGTCCTCGCCCACCCGCCGTTCAACGAGCGCGGCTGGGGCCACGACGAGCTGGCCTACGACCCGCGCTGGGAGTACGGCTTCCCGGCCCGCACCGAGTCCGAACTGGCCTGGGTGCAGCACGCGTTGGCCCGCCTCAAGGACGGCGGGACCGCCGTGCTCCTGATGCCGCCCGCCGTCGCCTCCCGCCGCTCGGGCCGCCGCATCCGCGCCGACCTGCTGCGCCGCGGCGCCCTGCGCGCGGTGATCGCCCTGCCCGCGGGAGCCGTCCCGCCGAACAACATCCCGCTGCACCTGTGGGTCCTGCGCCGGCCGGCCGCCGCCGTCCCCGCGGCACCCGAGCTGCTGCTCGTCGACACCACGGGCACCGCGTCCGGCGACGTACGGGAGAAGCAGGCCTGGGCCGCCGTGCAGGAGGCCGTGCTCGACGCCTGGCGCACCTTCGACCGCGCCGGTTCGCTGGCGGAGCGCCCCGGGCTCGCCCGCTCCGTGCCGGTCATCGAGCTGCTCGACGACGAGGTCGACCTCGCGCCCGCCCGCCGGCTGCCGCCCCCGGTCGCCGCGGGCGGCGCCGGCGAGCTGACCGCCGTGCGCGAGCGGCTCGCCGACACCCTGCGCCTGACCACGAAGCTCGCCCCGAAGGACGCGCCCGCGGCCGCGTCCCCCGCACGCTGGCCGCAGACCACGGTCGGCGAACTCGCGCGCGCGGGCGCCCTCACCCTGCGCACCGCCGCCACGACCGGCGGCGTCGGCGGGCACGCGCGCGTGCCCGCGCTCACCGACCACGACGTGCTCACCGGCACCGCACCCTCCGGCACCTACACCGGAGACGACGAACCCGTCCTCCTGGCGGCCGGGGACGTCGTCGTGCCGGTCGTCGGCGGCGGCGCCACCGCCCGCGTCGTCGACGAGGCCACCGCGGGCGCCGCCCTCGGCCGGGGCCTCGCCCTGCTGCGGCCCGACCCGGCCGCGCTCGACCCCTGGTTCCTCGCCGGGTTCCTGCGCGGCACCGCCAACAACCGGCAGGCCAGCAGCTACGCCTCCACCGCGACCCGGCTCGACGTGCGGCGCCTCCAGCTGCCGCGCCTGCCCCTGGCCGAACAGGCCGGATACGGCGCGCGGTTCAGGTCGCTGGCCGCCTTCGAGGACGCGCTGCGACTGGCCGGCCGACTCGGAGAGCAGCTCGTCCAGGGACTTCACGACGGTCTGACGGACGGCACCGTCGCGCCGGAATGAGAACCGGAGCCCGCGGCCCCGGAATCGCTACGGCAACGGTTCGGCACAACCGATGCCCGTGGCCCGAATCGGCCTATACGCTCGAAGGAACCAGGACGGCACCGTCGTACGTCCCACACAGTCCGAGCGACCAGGAGCAGACATGTACGGGCCCGGCGCGGCGCCGCCCTCGCGCAATGAGGGCACGGTCATCACCCTGAGGGTGCTGTTCCCCGCGCTGTCCGTGCTCAGTTGCGGTCTGCTGGCGTGCGTCCCGCTGTTCCGGGTCGCCGTGCTGCGCGGCAAGCCGCTGGACTGGGTGGCCGCGTGGATCGCGCTGCCCGTCACCCTCACCCTGCTCGCCATCGTGGGTTCGCTCCCTGAGGACGACCACCGCACGGACGTGGCGCTCGCCCTGGTCCTGATCATCGCCGCGGCCAGCGCCGCGCACTTCCTCGTGTTCGACATACGCCGACCGCGGCCGGCGCCCGTGGCCCCGGCCCCCTACCCGCCGACGGCCCCCACGGTCGGCTACGGATACCCGCCGGTGCAGCCCCGGCCCTACGCGCAGCAGGCGCCCACCGCACCGACCCAGGCCCCGGGCCCGGCACCCACGCCCACCCCGCCGCCCGCTGCGCAGAACCAGAACCAGGGCCAGCCCCCGCAGCGCATCGACCAGGTCCGCGCCGAGCTGGACGAACTGAGCGACTACCTGCGCAAGCAGGACGGCGGCCGGTGACCGCACAGCCCTCCCGCGCGGCGAGCGTCGGCCGCATCGTCGCCGAGCGGTACGAACTGTCCACACTCATCGGCCAGGGCGGCATGGGCCAGGTCTGGACGGCCTACGACCAGCGCCTGGACCGCCGCGTCGCCGTGAAACTGCTGCGCCCCGACCGCGTCGCCGGAGCCGAGGCCGACGAGCTGCGCCGCCGCTTCCTGCGCGAGTGCCGGGTCACCGCACAGGTCGACCACCCCGGCCTGGTCACCGTGCACGACGCGGGCAGCGACGGGGACGAGCTGTACCTCGTCATGCAGTACATCGACGGCTCCGACCTCGCCGACCACCTCGCCGAGCACGACCCGTACCCGTGGCCGTGGGCCGTCTCGGTCGCCGCCCAGCTGTGCGCCGTGCTCTCCGCCGTGCACGCGGTGCCGATCGTGCACCGGGACCTCAAGCCGCGCAACGTCATGGTCAAGAAGGACGGCACCGTCACCGTCCTCGACCTCGGCGTCGCCTCCGTCCTCGACACCGACACCACGCGCCTCACCCACACCGGTTCGCCCATCGGCACGCCCGCCTACATGGCACCCGAGCAGGCCATGGGCGGCGCGGTCGGCCCGTACACCGACCTGTACGCGCTCGGCGTGCTGCTGCACGAACTGCTCAGCGGCGACGTCCCGTTCGCCGGCACCACCGCCCTCGGCATTCTCCACCGCCACCTGTACGAGGCGCCGGTGCCGGTGCGTCAGCTGCGCCCCGAGGTACCGGAGGCGCTGCAGCACCTCGTCCTGCGCCTGCTCGCCAAGGACCCGCAGCACCGCCCGGCCTCCGCCCAGCAGACGTACGAGGAACTGCTCCCGCTGCTGCCCGCGCGCGGCGTGCCCACCGGCCATCCGCTGGACCCCACCCGCCCGTTCCTGCGCCCGCACGCCCCCTGGCCCGACCGGGCCCGCACGCCCGCGCCGCAGCCCGCCGGGTCCGACCTGCAGGGCGAGCGCCCGGACGTCGCGCGCGCCGTCGACGAGGTCAAGCGCCTGCTCGGCGAGGGCCGCATCACGCAGGCCGTCGACATCCTCGGCGCGATCCTGCCCGCCGCGGCCGCCCAGCACGGCGAGCACTCACCCGTCGTGCGCACGCTGCGCAAGCAGTACGCGGCCACGCTCATGGACGACGGCCAGTACCGCCGCGCCCTGCCCGAGCTGCGCCGCCTCGCCGACGAGCGCGCCGCCGAGGCCGGCCACGCCGACCCGCAGTCGCTCCAGTTCCGCTACGAGTCCGCCCAGTGCCTGGAAGCCCTCGGCGAACCGGCCGCGGCACTCGCCGAGTACCGCTCCCTGCTGCCGTACTACGAGAACCAGTACGCGACCACGGACCTGCGGCTCGCCCTCGAAGTGCGCCGCCGCATCGGCCAGTTGCTGCTCGCCGTCGGAGACCGGGGCGCCGCCCACGAGACCCTGGTCCGGCTGCTGCACGACTCCGAGCGGCTGCACGGGCCCGGGCATCCGTTCCCGGCGGAGGTCCGCCGCACGCTCCAGTGGCTCGGCCAGGTCCGCGGCTGACCCCGCGCCCGACCGGCAAAGATCGGGTCAACGCCCGCCCAAAACCCGCTTCCTGGCTGGCCCGCACCGCCGTGACCAGGCAAGATCAGCTCGCTTGCTGTGCGCTTCCCCCACCGGCGTGCCCGTGCCCTGCCCTTCCCCCCCCATCAGGGTCTGCAGCGACTTCACGTACGCCGATCAAGGAACGTCCCCTCATGCGCCTCACCACCCGTGCCGCGGGCCTGCTCGCCGTGGCCGCCGCCCTCCCGCTCGCGCTCACGGCCTGCTCCTCCTCCGACGGGTCCGACGGGTCCGGCACGGCCGGTTCGTCCGGCGGCGCCACCGCGTCGGCCGCCGCCAAGAGCCCCGCACCGCTCACCGGGGCCCGGTTGAAGAAGGCGCTGGCGCCCGCGTCGTTCTTCGGCGCCGGCTACGCCGTCGATCCGTCCGGCGCCCGCGACACCGGCACCGACTACCAGGAGCCGAGCAGCGACCCGGCCGCCCTCGCCAAGCCCGACTGCACGAAGTTCGGCGGCACCAGCTGGCTCGCGATCACCGGCGACGAGGGCGTCTCCTTCGCGCAGAACGACTACGTGAACAGCGCGACGACCACGGACATCGCCCAGCAGATCGACACCTTCCGCGGCACCGGCGCCCGGACCGTGCTCACGCACCTGCGCAAGGCGGCCGAGGCCTGCCCGACGTACCGGGACGCCGACACGAAGTCGACGGTGAAGGTCACCGGCACCGCGACGGCCGCCCTCGGCGACGCCGCGTACACCCTCACCCTCACCGACCCCACATGGGAGAACGGCACCACGCTGATCGCCGTCCGCGTGGGCCCGTCCGTGATCAGCGTCATGTCGACGGACGGAAAGGACAACGGGGCCGCCACGGCCGGGAAGCTGGCGGCGAAGATCTCCGACGCGGTCTCCGCGGCGCAGCACTGACAC
Source organism: Streptomyces sp. cg35 (assembly GCF_050410835.1). Classification (NCBI taxonomy): domain Bacteria; kingdom Bacillati; phylum Actinomycetota; class Actinomycetes; order Kitasatosporales; family Streptomycetaceae; genus Streptomyces; species Streptomyces sp. cg35. The sequence goes on along the minus strand of NZ_CP191268.1, from coordinate 3,757,692 downwards.
GACGTTCAGCACCGGGCCGTCCGCACCGGCCGGCCCGGTCGAGGCAACAGCCGCAGCAAGAACCGACGCAACAGCCGACGCAACAGTCCGAGCGACAGGGGTGGGGAACAGCATGTCCAGAGCGGGATCCGGCAGTCACCGGCTCTCCAAGCGCAACCGCTATGTCGCGTGGGGCGTCGCGGGCGCCGTCGTCGCGGCGGGGGCCGCGTTCGCCGCGACCAGCGCCTCCGCGGCGACGACGTGGCCCGCGCAGAAGACGTTCACCGGCCGCGCCTTCGACACCTGCACAGCGCCGTCCGTCGCCGCGATGAAGGCCTGGCACACCGGCTTCTACGGAGCCGCCGCCGTCTACATAGGCGGCAAGAACCGCGGCTGCGCGCAGCCCAACCTGACCAGGTCCTGGGTGACCTCGGTCAACTCCCAGGGCTGGAAGCTGATCCCCCTCTACGTAGGCGCCCAGCCGCCCTGCCAGACCGGCACCCGCAACGAGAAGATGACGACGTCGAACGCCGCGTCCCTCGGCGCGGCCGACGGCAAGGACGCCGTGGCCAAGGCCTCCGCGCTCGGCATGAAGGCGGGCAGCGCGCTCTACCTGGACATGGAGCCGTACGACATCAAGAACGCGTCCTGCAACAAGGCCGTGCTCACCTACGTACGCGCCTTCGACAAGGCGCTGCGCGCCAAGACGTACCGCGCGGGCTACTACGGCTTCAGCAGCTCCAGCGCCGCGGCGATCGCCACCGAGAAGGACCGCACCGACCTGCCGGGCAACCTCTGGTACGCCAAGTGGGACAAGGTCAACACGACGACCTCCGACTGGCCCTGGTCGAAGTCCCTCTACACGAACCACAGCCGCGCCCACCAGTACATGGTCAACAGCAAGGAGACGCGCGGCGGTTACACGATCACCGTGGACCGCAACGCCTGGGACGCCCCGGTCGCCCTCGTCGGCTGACCCGGGCGGGGCGGAGCGAGTACCTCAACTCGCGGCGAATCGTTGTCGAATAGGTGGCCGAGCCTGCGGCCACCTCCTACCATCGATCATCGGACTTTGTGCACCGACGCACAAACTCGCCGCAGGGAGGCTCACCTTGCACCGCCGCAACAGCAGCCGTCGCCGTACCGCGCTCGTCCTGTCCGCCGCCGCCATCGCCGCGGTCCCCGCTCTCACCGCCTGCGGTGGCGACGCGCACCCCGGCGCCGCCGCCGTCGTGGGCGGCCAGCGCATCACGGTCTCCCAGCTGGAGAGCCGGGTGAACGAGGTGCGGGACGCCCAGCAGGCCGTCACCACCGACAGCGAGTACGAGCAGGCCATCGCCAAGACCGGCGGCCTCACGCGCAACACGCTGCACACGATGGTCTTCGACCGGGTGCTGCACCGCGCCGCCACCGACCAGGGCATCACCGTCACCCGCAAGGAGATGCAGGACATGCGGGCCGGCCTGGAACAACAGGCGGGCGGCGCCAAGCAGTTGGAGACCGCCTGGCTGGCGCGGTACAGCGTGCCGCCGAAGCGGCTGACGGAGAGCCTGCGCACCGAGATCGAGGCGCAGAAGCTGGCGACCGCGCTCGGCGCCGACACGCAGACGCAGGAGGGCCAGGCCGTGTTCTGGAAGGCCCTCGGCGCGGCGTCCAAGGAGCTGCGCGTCGATCTGAACCCGCGCTACGGCGCCTGGAAGGTGACCCCCACCAGCCGCCTCGTGGAGGCCGAGACGCCCTGGCTCAAGCAGATCACCAAGGAGCCCGCCGAGACCCAGCAGACGGCCTAGGGGAGGGGGACGGTCGCGGCCTGCGTTACGTTCGAGTGGTGAAGGATCGAGAGGTGCACGGCACCACCAGCGACACCACCGGCGCGGCAGGCCGCATCGTCCTGCTCACCACCAGCCACCGGGTCGCCCCCGGACTGCTGTCCTGGCAGGCGTGGGCGGCCCTGCGCGGCGCCGACGCGGTGCTGTGCGCCGACGCCGCGCACCCCCAGCTCCCCTACCTCGAGGAGGCGGGGGTCGAGGTCACCGTCGCGGCGGCGCCGCTCACGGCCCGCGATCTCGTCGACCGCTGCGCCGACGGCGGCCGCACCGTCGTCGTCCTGGCCACCGCCGAGGGCGACCGCCGGCTCACGGACGGCCTCGCGACGCTGGCCGGCTCGGGCCGCGAGCAGATGCCGTCCCTCGAACTGCTCCCCGGCTCGTACGACCTGCCGGGCGCCCGCCTCCTCGACCTCGTCCAGGTCATGGACCGCATCCGCCGCGAGTGCCCCTGGTCCTCGCTGCGCACGCACGAGGACCTGGCGAAGTACGCGATCGAGGAGGCGTACGAGCTGGTGGAGGCCATCGAGACGGGGAACAGGGACGAACTGCGCGAGGAGCTCGGCGACGTGCTCCTCCAGGTCGTCTTCCACGCACGCATCGCCGAGGAGTCGGCCGGCGAGGCCGACGAGGACACCGCGCCGTTCTCGATCGACGACGTGGCGGGCGGCATCGTCACCAAGCTCATCCACCGCCACCCGCACGTCTTCGGCGACGACACCGCGTCCACGCCGGAGGAGGTCAAGGAGCACTGGCTGCGCACGAAGGCCGAGGAGAAGCAGCGGGCCTCGGTCACGGACGGCGTCCCGGTCGGCCAGCCCGGCCTGGCCCTGGCCGCGAAGCTCGGCTCGCGCGTGCGCACGGCGGGGCTCGACGTACCGGTGCCGACGGGATCCGGTGTGGGGTACGAACTGCTGGCGCTCGCCCTGCGGGCGGAGGCGGACGGGGTGGACCCGGAGGCGGCGCTCAGGGCAGCGGCCCGGGTGTACCGGGACGCGGTGCGGGCGGCCGAGGGCCTGGCGGGGTAGCCGGCGCAGCGCCCCTGGCGGGGCGGATACCGTCGGGGAGTGACCGAAAGCCCCGCCCCGCACGACGCACCCGCCCCGCACGACGCCCCCGCCGCGATGCCCGAACTCTTCACCTGGGAGTTCGCGAGCGACCCGTACCCCGCCTACGCCTGGCTGCGCGAGCACGCCCCCGTGCACCGCACCACCCTGCCCAGCGGCGTCGAGGCCTGGCTGGTCACCCGGTACGCGGATGCCCGGCAGGCCCTCGCCGACCAGCGGCTCAGCAAGAACCCGGACCATCACGACGGGTCGTCGCACGCCAAGGGCAAGACCGGCATCCCGGGCGAGCGCAAGGCCGATCTGATGACGCACCTGCTCAACATCGACCCGCCGGACCACACCCGGCTGCGCCGCCTCGTCTCGAAGGCGTTCACCCCGCGTACGGTGGCCGAATTCGCGCCCCGGGTGCAGGAGTTGACCGACGACCTGATCGACCGGTTCGCGGCGAAGGGCGAGGCGGACCTGATCCACGACTTCGCCTTCCCGCTCCCCATCTACGCCATCTGCGACCTGCTGGGCGTTCCGCGCGAGGACCAGGACGACTTCCGGGACTGGGCGGGCATGATGATCCGGCACGGGGGAGGGCCGCGCGGCGGCGTCGCCCGTTCCGTGAAGAAGATGCGCGGCTATCTCGCCGAGCTGATCCACCGCAAGCGCCACGACCCCGGCGACGATCTGATCTCCGGCCTGATCCGCGCCTCCGACCACGGCGAGCACCTCACCGAGAACGAGGCCGCGGCGATGGCCTTCATCCTGCTCTTCGCCGGCTTCGAGACGACGGTCAACCTCATCGGGAACGGCACGTACGCCCTGCTCACCCACCCCGAGCAGCGCGCGCGGCTGCAGCGGGCGCTGGCCGAGGGCGACACCGGGCTGCTGGCGACCGGCGTCGAGGAACTGCTGCGCTTCGACGGCCCGGTCGAGCTGGCGACCTGGCGGTTCGCGACCGAACCCCTCACCATCGGCGGCCAGGACATCGCCACCGGGGACCCGGTCCTCGTCGTGCTCGCCGCCGCCGACCGCGACCCGGCGCGCTTCGCCGCACCCGACACCCTCGACCTCGCGCGCCGCGACAACCAGCACCTCGGCTACGGCCACGGCATCCACTACTGCCTCGGCGCCCCCCTCGCGCGCCTGGAGGGACAGACCGCGCTCGCCACCTTGCTGACGCGCCTTCCGGACCTGCGACTTGCCCAGGATCCGGCCGATCTGCGGTGGCGCGGCGGTCTCATCATGCGTGGACTGCGCACGCTGCCGGTGGAGTTCACGCCCCACCAGAACTGACGAGCCGTCACATCTGTGACTTTCACGTGATCTGCGCTGCATCGACTTGTGACAAGCGTTCGAGTCCCGCTACGTTCACCAGTCATCGCGACATGTGCACATCCTGCACTCCCGCATCACCCGTCGCGTGCAGCAGCATCAGCCTCGCGAAAGGGAACCGCATGCTCTCCGGGAACGGTCGTCACCGTCGCCCCCGTCAGGCACCCGCTCTCGTTGTCGCCGCCGGTGTCACCGGCAGCGCCATCGCGATCCCGCTGCTCGCCGCGACCAACGCGAGCGCCGCCTCCACCAGCACGTGGGACAAGCTCGCCGAGTGCGAGTCCGGCGGCCAGTGGAGCCTGGACGCGGGCAACGGGTACTACGGCGGACTGCAGTTCTCGCAGGAGATGTGGGAGCAGTACGGCGGTCTCGACTACGCCGCGCGCGCCGACGAGGCCAGCAGATCCCAGCAGATAGCCGTCGCCGAGAAAGCGCTCGACGACCGCGGGCCGAGCGCCTGGCCGAGCTGCTCGATCGTGGCCGGTCTCACCAAGAGCGACGACTCGGCCGATGTCGACCCGGGCGCGAGCGCCTCCCCGTCGGACGACTCCTCGGACGGCTCCTCGGACTCCGCCGACGACTCCGCCACGGATTCGGGAGACAAGAATCACGACGGGTCCGGCACATCGGACACCCCGTCAGCCGACGCGACGGGCGATACCTCCGGTAACACGTCGAGCGACGACCCGAGCGACACGGCAAGCGACAAGTCGGACAAGTCGGGGCAGTCCGCCGACGATTCCGGCACCGACCCCAGCGCCGACGCCTCCGGCTCGGCGGCCGATCAGGAGCCCTCGGACGCGGCCACCCCGTCCGCCCCGGCCTCGGACGACGCCTCCGCCGGCGGCCGTCACCGCGGCGACCGCGCCACGGACGACACCTCCGACTCCCGTACGGGAGAAGGCCGTCACGCCTCCCGCGAGGAGCGGCGCGACGAAGGGACGTACACGGTCCGCTCCGGCGACAACCTGTGGGACATCGCCGACGCCCATGACGTCGACGGCGGGTGGGATGCGCTCTACGACCTGAACAAGAAGACGGTCGGCTCCGACCCCGACCTCATCCTTCCTGGTCAGAGTCTGGATCTTGGCCTCGAATCGGGCGAAAAGTAGCGGGAGTTCAGGGCTGGTTGGGGCGCGTATGTCCACTTTTGCGCGAGTGAGACATGAGTCTCAAAGACCCTGATCGTCTTTGAAATCGGGCGGATCCACTGCTTAACGTCGTCACCGCTCGCCACTGCGGGCCCCGACGGACGTCACGCCGAATCCTGCCAACGTCCGTACGGGAACAGTCGACGCGTCAGCGCCGTAGGCAGGAGCGGGGGACCCAGGTAAGTGCCGTTCAGGGAGACCGAGACGGCTTGGGGTTAAGCCGCGCACAAGGATGCGCGGCCGGGCACTCACTGGCCCGAACCCGACAGCTCACCTCGTAGGCGTCGGTGAGGGGATCTCTCCATGCTGCTTTCCAGCAAGGGCAAGCACCGCCGCCCGTCCAAGGCCGTCCGTGTCGCCACGCTCGCCGGCGTCGCCGGTGCCGCTGTCGCCGTCCCGCTGATGGGCGCCACCTCCGCCTCCGCCGCCTCCACCTCCGAGTGGGACCAGGTCGCGCAGTGCGAGTCCGGTGGCAACTGGTCCATCAACACGGGCAACGGCTACTACGGCGGCCTCCAGTTCTCGTCCTCGACCTGGGCCGCGTACGGCGGCACCGCCTACGCCTCCTCCGCCGACCAGGCCTCCAAGGCCCAGCAGATATCGGTCGCCGAGAAGGTCCTCGCCGCGCAGGGCAAGGGTGCCTGGCCGAGCTGTGGTGTGGGCCTGTCCGGCGCCTCCACCTCGAACTCCGCCCCGGCTCCCGAGCAGCCGAAGCAGCAGCAGGCTCAGCCGCAGCAGCGCTCCGAGTCCTCCACGACCACCCGCTCCGAGCAGCGCCAGGCGCCGCAGCAGCAGGAGTCGAAGAAGACCGTCACGACCCCGACCGGCAAGAAGGTCAAGAAGGGCGACGGCGAGTACAAGGTGAAGCACGGCGACACCCTCAGCAAGATCGCCGAGGCGCACGGCACCACCTGGCAGAAGGTGTTCAAGCTCAACAAGGACATCGTCACCGACGCCGACCTGATCTACCCGGGTCAGCAGCTGCACCTGAAGTAAGCCGCACGTATAGAGGGGAGCCTCGGCATCGGCGGACGCCGAGCTCTTTCGACCCGTCCCCATGTAACGGGCCGCTCGCATCGGCGCCCCATCCCGGCATCCGGGGTGGGGCGCCTTGCTGTCCGCCGACTGCGGCACCGTCGCGGCTGCCCGCGACCCGCACCCGGCGCTCGGCCCGGACACGGCGGACGGGATTCCGTCACCCGCACGCCACCACCCCGTTTTGTTCCAGTTGGGAACATTTCGCTAACGGCGTTGTCCACGAGACGGGCGGTCGGCTGGCCGATGCCCCGGAGCCGGTTAGGCTCATGGGTGCGGGAATGCGTTACCGAGGCAGCCCGCCCAGTTGCGTCACATCCCAGAAGGAGATGCTCGTGCCGTCCATCGACGTCGTCGTAGCCCGGGAAATCCTGGACTCCCGAGGCAACCCCACGGTCGAGGTCGAGGTCGGCCTCGACGACGGCAGCACGGGTCGTGCTGCCGTTCCGTCCGGTGCCTCCACCGGTGCCTTCGAGGCCATCGAACTCCGTGACGGTGACCCCAACCGTTACCAGGGCAAGGGTGTCGAGAAGGCCGTCCTCGCCGTCATCGAGCAGATCGGCCCGGAGCTCGTCGGCTACGACGCCACCGAGCAGCGCCTGATCGACCAGGCGATGTTCGACCTGGACGCCACGGACAACAAGGGCTCCCTCGGCGCCAACGCCATCCTCGGCGTCTCGCTCGCCGTGGCCCACGCCGCCTCCGAGGCCAGCGACCTGCCGCTCTTCCGCTACCTCGGCGGTCCGAACGCGCACCTGCTGCCCGTCCCGATGATGAACATCCTGAACGGTGGGTCGCACGCCGACTCCAACGTCGACATCCAGGAGTTCATGATCGCCCCGATCGGCGCGGAGTCCTTCTCCGAGGCGCTGCGCTGGGGCACCGAGGTCTACCACACCCTCAAGAAGGTCCTGAAGGCCAAGGGCCTGTCCACCGGCCTCGGCGACGAGGGCGGCTTCGCCCCGAACCTGGAGTCGAACCGCGCCGCCCTCGACCTCATCCTCGAGGCCATCAAGGAGGCCGGCTACATCCCCGGCCAGCAGGTCGCGCTCGCGCTGGACGTCGCCGCCTCCGAGTTCTACAAGGACGGCAAGTACCAGTTCGAGGGCAAGGAGCGCTCGGCGGCCGAGATGACCGAGTACTACGAGGAGCTCGTCTCCGCGTACCCGCTCGTCTCCATCGAGGACCCGCTGTACGAGGACGACTGGGCCGGCTGGAACGTCATCACCGAGAAGCTGGGCGACAAGGTCCAGCTCGTCGGCGACGACCTCTTCGTCACCAACCCGGAGCGCCTGGCCCGCGGCATCGAGGAGAACTCGGCGAACGCCCTCCTCGTCAAGGTCAACCAGATCGGCTCGCTGACCGAGACCCTGGACGCCGTCGAGCTGGCCCAGCGCAACGGCTTCAAGTGCATGATGTCGCACCGCTCCGGCGAGACCGAGGACGTCACCATCGCCGACCTGGCCGTCGCCACCAACTGCGGCCAGATCAAGACCGGCGCCCCGGCCCGCTCCGAGCGTGTCGCCAAGTACAACCAGCTCCTTCGCATCGAGGAGATCCTGGACGACGCGGCGGTCTACGCCGGTCGCAGCGCATTTCCCCGCTTCAAGGGCTGACCGGCCCCGACGCCTGCTGAGGCAGTAGTTCCGTACGTCCCCGCACTCGGTCCCGTACCGTGTGCGGGGACGTACGCACGTAGACGGGTGCCGCCAGGTGCCGCAGGCAGACGGGGAGGCCCAGAGGCGATGCCGGGAAAGCTCCGAAGCAGGGGCCGCGACGACGCCGCCCGCTTCTCCACGGCCACCCGCCTGCGCCTGCTCGGCGAGCAGACCGCGGAGCGCGTCTACCGCTCGCAGAACAAGCGCCAGGCCCGCCGCTCCCGCCTCACCGGCCGCGCGGCCCTGCTCGCCCTCGTCGTCTGCACCCTCGTGGTCGCGCTCGCGTACCCGATAAGGCAGTACGTCTCCCAGCGCGGCGAGATCGCGGACCTGCAGCGCCAGCAGCAGGAGGCCAGGGACCGGGTCGACAGGCTGCGTGACGAGAAGGCCCGCTGGCAGGACGACACGTACGCCGAGCAGCGCATCCGCGAACGGCTGCACATGGTGATGCCGGGCGAGACCGGGTACGTGGTGCCCGATCCGCGCTCCACTGAGTCGAGCCGCGCCGAGCAGGGCGAGGCCGACCGCCCCTGGTACTCGAACGTCTGGGACGGCGTCGACAAGGCCGACCGGGCGGACGGCTGAGCCGCCGCCCCGCCGCACCCCCTCCACTGATCCACGTACACGAAAGACACTCAGAGACAGCCATGGAAACGCCCCCGCCGCAGACCGCGCCCACCGCGCCCACGGACGCCGACATCCACGCGTTCCAGGAGCAGCTCGGCCGCCCGCCGCGCGGCCTGCGCGCCATCGCGCACCGCTGCCCCTGCGGCAACCCGGACGTGGTCGAGACGGCCCCGCGCCTGGAGGACGGCACGCCGTTCCCGACGACGTACTACCTGACGTGCCCGCGCGCGGCCTCGGCCATCGGCACGCTGGAGGCCAACGGCGTCATGAAGGAGATGACGGAGCGCCTGCAGACGGACCCCGAGCTGGCCCAGCAGTACCGGGCGGCCCACGAGGACTACATCGCGCGCCGTGACGCCATCGAGGTCCTGGAGAACTTCCCGAGCGCCGGCGGCATGCCCGACCGCGTGAAGTGCCTGCACGTCCTCGTGGCCCACTCCCTGGCCGCGGGGCCCGGTGTGAACCCGCTGGGCGACGAGGCGATCGAGATGCTGCCCGAGTGGTGGAAGAAGGGCGCGTGCGTGAGCGCGAAGCCCGCCGAGGAGGCCGTGTGACCAGGGTCGCCGCGATCGACTGCGGTACGAACTCCATCCGCCTCCTCGTCGCCGACGCGAACCCGCAGACCGGCGAACTCGTCGACCTGGACCGCCGGATGACGATCGTCCGGCTCGGCCAGGGCGTCGACCGGACGGGCCGCCTCGCCCCCGAGGCGCTGGAGCGCACGTTCGCGGCGTGCCGCGAGTACGCCGCCGTGATCAAGGAGCACGGGGCCGAGAAGGTCCGCTTCGTGGCGACCTCGGCGTCCCGCGACGCCGAGAACCGCGACGAGTTCGTGCGGGGCGTCCTGGACATCCTGGGCGTCGAGCCCGAGGTGATCACGGGTGACCAGGAGGCCGAGTTCTCCTTCACGGGCGCGACGAAGGAGCTCACCGGCCGCGCCGACCTGGACAAGCCGTACCTGGTCGTCGACATCGGCGGCGGCTCGACCGAGTTCGTGGTCGGCGACGACACCGTGGGCTCGGCCCTCTCCGTGGACGTCGGCTGCGTCCGCATGACCGAGCGTCACCTGGTCGACGACGAGGGCCGGGTCACCGACCCGCCGACCCCGGCCCAGATCGAGGCGATCCGCGAGGACATCGCCGAGGCCCTCGACAAGGTCACGCAGACCGTCCCGATCCGCTCCGCCCGCACCCTGGTCGGCCTGGCCGGCTCGGTGACGACGGTGGCGGCCCTGGCCCTCGGCCTGAGCGCGTACGACTCCACGGCGATCCACCACTCCCGGATCCCGTTCGAGAAGGTCGCCGAGCTCACCGACTGGCTGCTGACCTCCACCCACGACCAGCGCGCCCTGAAGCCGGTCATCCACCCCGGCCGCGTCGACGTCATCGCCTCCGGCGCCCTCGTCCTGCGACTGATCATGGAGTGGATCGGTGCCCGCGAGGTGGTCGTCAGCGAGCACGACATCCTCGACGGCATCGCCTGGTCGATCGCCTGAGGCGGAATCCGCGGAGCCGAGGGCCTCGAAACGAGCTCGCCTGAGCGTGTACGGTGCCGCCTGAGCACGGTCGAGACCGGTTCCGACACGCCCCGGCGACACTCCGTCGGGAAAGTTCGTGAAGTTCTTCACAAGGAATTCGGTCCCGTTGGACGCGGTTTTGGGGCCTTGGGCCCGTTCGGGGCCGTCCATGGGCCCTACCGGAAGGGATCCGTGGGGTTCCGCGCGTGTTACGCGGGGGTGAAATCCGGGAGTGGTCCAGTGCTTCCGAAGGCTCACTGTGGCTGCTCAAGAGGGGTGAGCAACGACTGGCGGTGCACCGTGGTTCCCCGCGTCGACCATGACTTGGGTCACGTGGGCGGCGAAGTGTAGCAGAGGCCCCACCCGTCCTTGTGAAGGGGCGCACGAGCGACCCCCTCCACTCGGGTGGATACTCGATGGCATGAGCACCACGGAGCGTCCCAGGATCCTCATTGTCGGGGGTGGGTACGTAGGCCTGTACGCGGCGCGACGCATCCTGAAGAAGATGCGTTACGCGGAAGCGACCGTCACGGTCGTCGACCCGCGCTCGTACATGACGTACCAGCCCTTCCTCCCCGAGACCGCCGCCGGCAGCATCTCGCCGCGCAACGTCGTCGTCCCGCTGCGACGCGCTGTGCCGGGAGCCGAGATTCTCACCGGCCGCGTCACCACCATCGACCAGGACCGCAAGGTCGCCACGGTCGCCCCGCTCGTCGGCGAGGCGTACGAGGTGCCCTTCGACTACCTGGTGATCGCGCTCGGCGCGGTCTCCCGCACCTTCCCGACGCCGGGCCTCGCCGAGGTCGGCATCGGTATGAAGGGTGTCGAGGAGGCCATCGGCCTGCGCAACCACGTGCTCGAGCAGCTCGACAAGGCCGAGTCCACGACGGACGAGGAGATCCGCCGCAAGGCGCTCACCTTCGTCTTCGTCGGCGGTGGCTTCGCGGGCGCCGAGACGATCGGCGAGGTCGAGGACCTGGCGCGCGACGCGGCCAAGTTCTACAAGAACGTGAAGCGCGAGGACATGCGCTTCATCCTGGTCGACGCCGCCGACAAGGTGCTGCCCGAGGTGGGCCCGGAGCTCGGCGTCTACGGCCGCAAGCACCTGGAGTCCCGCGGTATCGAGGTCTACCTCAGTACCACGATGCCCTCCTGCGTCGACGGTCACGTCGTGCTCAGCAACGGCCTCGAGGCCGACTCCAACACCATCGTGTGGACCGCCGGCGTCAAGCCGAACCCGGCGCTCGCCCGCTTCGGTCTCCCGCTCGGCCCCCGCGGCCACGTGGACACCAGCGAGAAGCTCCAGGTCCAGGGCACCGACTACATCTGGGCCGCGGGCGACAACGCCCAGGTCCCGGACCTGGTCGGCCGTGCCAACGGCAACCCGAACGCCTGGTGCCCGCCGAACGCCCAGCACGCGATGCGCCAGGCCAAGGTCCTCGGCGACAACGTGGTCTCCGGCATGCGGGGCTTCCCGCAGGGCGACTACAAGCACGCCAACAAGGGTGCGGTCGCCGGTCTCGGCCTGCACAAGGGCGTCGCGATGATCGTCATGGGCAAGATGAAGATCAAGCTCAAGGGCCGTCTCGCCTGGTACATGCACCGCGGTTACCACGGTCTGGCCATGCCGACCTACAACCGCAAGATCCGGGTGATCGCCGAGTGGACGATCAACATGTTCCAGAAGCGCGACATCACCGCGCTCGGCGCCCTGGAGACTCCGCGCGAGGAGTTCTACGAGGCCGCCAAGCCGGCTCCGGCGCCCAAGCCGGCCGCGGAGAAGACCGAGGAGAAGGTCGAGGAGAAGGCCAAGGCCTCCTGACCTCGCGGTAGTTCTGTCCCCGAAGGGGTCGCCCGCCATCCGTGGTGCGGGCGGCCCCTTCGGGTTTTTCCGCGCCAGATACATGGTGGCTACAAGTATTTTGCCTGTTCGTGACGCAATAACGGGACTGCGGGACCGCCGTCTTGGTGTTTACGTGGTGTTGGACCGTTCCGGGATCCGCCTGTCACGGAGGTGTGCGCCATGCAGGACGCCGCACAGCGGCTGAAGAATCTTGCCGAGCAGCTGCTCGGCGCCGAGCTCCCGGTGCGGCTGCGCGCCTGGGACGGCTCGGAGGCCGGCCCCCCGGACGCCCCCGTGCTGGTCGTGCGGGGCCGCCGCGCCCTGCGCCGCCTGCTGTGGAAGCCGGGAGAGCTGGGCCTGGCCCGCGCCTGGGTGGCCGGGGACCTGGACGTCGAGGGCGACCTCTATGAGGTGCTGGACGCCATGGCCGGGCTGATCTGGGAGCGTGACGACGACGAGCGCAGGAGCCTCGTCGAGGCGCTCAGGGACCCCCGGGTGCGGGCCGGTGCCGCCGAGCTGGTGAAGCTCGCAGGACCGTTCCTGCCGCCGACCCCGCCCGTCGAGGAGATGCGCCGCAAGGGCCGCCTCCACCTGCACACCAAGGGCAGCGACAAACAGGCCATCAGCCACCACTACGACGTCGGCAACGACTTCTACGAGCTGGTCCTCGGCCCCTCGATGGTCTACTCGTGCGCGTACTGGGAGTCCCCCGGGGCCACGCTCGAATCCGCCCAGCGCGACAAGCTGGAGCTCATCTCCCGCAAGCTCGACCTCAGGCCCGGCATGCGCCTGCTCGACGTGGGCTGCGGCTGGGGCTCCATGGCCATCCACGCCGCCCGCGAGCACGGCGTGAGCGTCGTCGGGGTCACGCTCTCCCAGGAACAGGCCGCGTTCGCCAGGAAGCGCGTCGCGGACGAGGGGCTCACCGACCGCGTCGAGATCCGGGTGCAGGACTACCGCGACGTGCGCGACGGGCCGTACGACGCCATCTCCTCCATCGGCATGGCCGAGCACGTCGGCTCGGAGCGGTACCTGGAGTACGCGAGCGATCTGTACGCGCTGCTGAAGCCGGGCGGCCGGCTGCTCAACCACCAGATCGCGCGGCGGCCGCAGGAGGACGAATCGGCGTACCAGGTCGACGAGTTCATCGACGCCTACGTGTTCCCCGACGGGGAGCTCGCACCGGTCGGCACGACCACGAGCCTGCTGGAGCGGGCCGGATTCGAGGTGCGGGACATCGAGGCGATCCGCGAGCACTACGCGCTCACCCTGCGCCAGTGGGTCCGCAATCTCGAGGCCCGCTGGCCGGAGGCCCTGAGGCTGGTCAGCCCCGGCCGGGCCCGCATCTGGCGGCTCTACATGGCGGCCTCCGCGCTCAGCTTCGAGCGCAACCGCATCGGGGTCAACCAGATCCTCGCGGTGAAGACGCCGCAGGGCGGCGCGTCGGGCATGCCCCTGCGGGCGCGTACCTGGAACTGACGTCCACCCGCGCGTGGGGCGCACCGGCGGTCGTGCCGCCGGTGCGCCCCACGCGCGCAACCACCCTTGCGCTACTCGGCCTTGATCGCCGCGAGCATGTTCAGGCGGGCGGCGCGGCGGGCCGGCCACAGGGCCGCCAGGATGCCGACGACCGCGGCGAGCGCGAGGAAGACGCCCATCCGGCCCCAGGGCAGGATCAGTTCGTACGTCGACATGCTGTTGCCGATGAGCTGACCCGCGGCCCAGCCGAAGAACACGCCCAGGCCGATGCCGAGCACGCCGCCGAACAGCGAGATCACCAGGGACTCCAGGCGGACCATGCGCTTGATGCCCTTGCGGTCGATGCCGATCGCGCGGAGCATGCCGATCTCCTGCTGGCGCTCGAAGACGGACATCGCCAGGGTGTTGATGACGCCGAGCACGGCGACGATGACCGCCATGGCGAGCAGGCCGTAGAGCATGTTCAGCATCAGCGTGAACATCTGGGCGATCTCGTTGGAGATGTCCTGGCGGTCCTGGATCTTGATCGCCGGGTTCTCGCCGAGGGCCTTGGTGAGCTTGTCCTTGGTGGCGTCGGAGGTGTCGCCGGACGTCTTCAGCATGACCTGCATGTCGGAGGCGTCCTCGGTGAGGTGCGGGGCGAGGGTCGGGGTGTCGACCATGATGCCCCGGACGATCTCGTTGGCCCGGTAGACGCCCGCGACGGTCAGCCGCTGCTTCTTGCCGTCCTCCCAGGCGACGTCGAAGGTCGAGCCGGCGGACCAGCGGTGGTCCTTCGCGGTCTTGTCGTCGACGACGACGTTCGTGCCGCCGACGTCGAACCGGCCCTTGTCGAGGGGGAGATCGACGAGATCGTTGATCTTCTTGCCGTTGACCCCGGTCAGGTACTCCGTCTGCCCGCCGATGCGGGCCGGGGAGTCGACCATGCCGCTGGTCGCGGTCACGCCGTCCGTCGTGTCGAGGGTCTTCAGGACGTCGGGGGAGAGCGCGCTCCCGTTCGCCATGGAGACGACGTAGTCCGCCTTGAGGGAGTCGGCCGCCATCTTGTCGATGGCCGACTGGACGCTGCCCGCGATCACCGTGAGCCCGGTGATCAGGGTCAGCCCGATCATCAGGGCCGAGGCGGTGGCCGCCGTACGGCGCGGATTGCGCACGGAGTTCAGGCGGGCCAGCTTGCCGGAGACGCCGAAGACGCGCAGCAGCGGGGCCGCGGCGGCGATCAGCGGGCGGGACAGCAGCGGCGTCAGGATGAAGATGCCGATGACGAGCAGCGCGGCACCGAGCCCCATCGGCATCTGGCCGTCGCTGCCGCTCATGGTCGTCGCGGCGAGCACGGCGGCGGCACCGGCGGCCGAGACGAGCGCGCCGAGCGTGTTGCGCAGGACCAGGGACTTGGCGGTCGGGGCGGCGTGCACCGCGTTCATCGCGGCGACCGGCGGGATCTTCGCGGCGCGGCGGCCCGGCAGCCAGGCGGCCAGCATCGTGATGAGGACGCCGACGACCAGCGCGGAGACGACCGTGCCGACGGAGACGACCAGCGGCCCGTCCGGGATGATCGCACCCGTCGAGTTCATGATCGACCGCATGCCCGCGCCGATCCCGATGCCGACGGCCAGACCGGTCACGGCGGCGACGGCGCCCACGAAGAACGCCTCGAGCAGCACGGAGCGGGTGACCTGGCGGCGGGAGGCGCCGACGGCGCGCATCAGGGCCAGTTCCTTGGTGCGCTGGGCGACCAGCATGGTGAAGGTGTTGGCGATGATGAAGATGCCGACGAAGAGCGAGATGCCGGCGAAGACCAGCAGCATCGTCTTCATGGAGCTCATCGACTCCGAGATCGTCCTGGCCTGGTCGTCGGCGAGCTGCTGACCGGTCTCGGTGTGCACGGCGGCGTCGCCGAGGGCCTTGTCGATGCCGGCCCGCAGCTGGTCCTCGCTGGTGCCCGCGGCGGCCGTCACGTCGATCTCGTCGTACGCGCCCGGCTTGTGGAACAGCGTCTGCGCGGTCTTCGTGTCGAACAGGGCGAGGGAGCCGCCTGCCGCGACGTTGCCGTCGTCGGTGGTGAAGATGCCGGTGACGGTCGGCGTGAGGACCGGCCCGTCGATCGACATCCGCACCTGGTCACCGATCTTGTACCCGGCGCGCTTCGCGGTCTCGGCGTCGAGGGCGACCTGGTTCTTCCCGTGCGGGGCCGCGCCCTCCTTGATCGGGTAGCGCGGGTCCTCGGTGCCCCAGTAGTTGCCGCCCTTGGTGGAGAAGCCGTTGCCGACGAGCTTGCCGTCCTGGTCGGCGACGGCGGCGTACCCGCTGACGACGCCGTACGCGGAGGCGGCGCCCGGCACGCTCCCCGCCTTCTTCAGGGTGGCGTCGGTCAGCTTCACCTCCTTGCTGACCTTGTCGCCCTCGGCGGCGGTGGCGCCGGGGGTGAGGGCCACGTCGACGTGGTCGAAGCCCTTGGAGGACGACTTCTCCAGGGCGGAGGAGATGGTGTTGGTGAAGACGAGGGTGCCGCTGACGAAGGCGACGCCGAGCATGACGGCGAGCACCGTCATGAGGAGGCGGGCCTTGTGCGCGAACACGTTGCGCAGGGCTGTTCGGAACATGGGTTTCTGCCAGTCCAGGGTTCGGCGGGGCTGTGCCCCAGGTGCCTAGGCGCCGTAGGGGCTCGTGGGTCGGTGGCCTGCGGGCCGTGTGTGGTTGCTCGCGCAGTTCCCCGCGCCCCTTACAGGGCGCTTCTGCGCGGGACGGTCAGCTCGTGCGGCCCTTGGCGTCGAAGCGCTTCATGCGGTCGAGGACCGAGTCCGCGGTCGGCGCGTGCACCTCGTCCACGAGGCGGCCGTCGGCCAGGAACACGACGCGGTCCGCGTAGGCCGCCGCCACCGGGTCGTGCGTGACCATGACGACGGTCTGGCCCAGTTCCCGTACGGAGTTGCGCAGGAAGCCGAGGACCTCGGCGCCGGAGCGCGAGTCCAGGTTTCCGGTGGGCTCGTCACCGAAGATGATGTCGGGCTTGGAGGCCAGGGCGCGGGCCACCGCCACGCGCTGCTGCTGGCCGCCGGAGAGCTGCGCGGGCCGGTGCGAGAGGCGGCCGGACAGGCCCACCATCTGGATCACGTTCTCCAGCCACTGCTTGTCGGGCTTGCGGCCCGCGATGTCCATGGGGAGCGTGATGTTCTCCAGAGCCGTCAGCGTCGGCAGCAGGTTGAACGCCTGGAAGATGAAGCCGATCTTGTCCCGGCGGAGCTTGGTGAGCTGCTTGTCCTTGAGGGAGCCCAGCTCCGTCTCGCCGATCCGGACCGAGCCGGAGGAGAAGGTGTCGAGGCCCGCGACGCAGTGCATCAGCGTCGACTTGCCCGAGCCGGACGGGCCCATGATCGCGGTGAACTCGGCCTGCCGGAACTCGATGGAGACGCGGTCGAGCGCGACCACCTGGGTCTCGCCCTGTCCGTAGACCTTCGAGAGATCCGTGGCGCGGGCGGCCGCGGTGGTGGTCCGGCCCGCGAGAGGGGTGGTGGTCACGGGAGGGTGCTCCTGTCGGGACGACTGCTGGGGACCGTCCCATCGTCTCCGCGGATCGGGCCCGTGAAGTCAGCCGCAGATCCCGTTCCGAGGGGCGACTCCGGTCGGACCGGGAGCGCCTGTGTCATACCTGGGGATGACACGGGACCCTGAGAGGGCGCCGCTCGGCCGGACGCGCGACGGCAGGTGAAATTCCGTCAATCCACGGGACCTGGCATGTGCCGATGGAAGGGCCTCCGGCAAGTGCGTATGGCTCCTGCTGTGTGCTGATGCACCCTCAGACGTCAATAAAATAAGACAACATCGTGCTGTTGTTCCGCTGATCGGGGGATGCCGCCGGATAGGCTCGGAGGGTCGAAGCGGAGCCCCACAGCCTGCCCGGATGGTGGAATGCAGACACGGCGAGCTTAAACCTCGCTGCCCTTCGCGGGCGTACCGGTTCAAGTCCGGTTCCGGGCACCTCCGATCCACTTCTTCGCCGCCGCATCCTCGCTTCTCCCTCGCTTCCCTCGCTTCCCTGGCTTTCCTTCACTTCCCCGCGCCTGCCTCCTGGCGCCCGGGGCGTGCCGTGATGCCCGCGCACCCATTGACACCCGTGTGACAGCGGGCGAGGATCCGCAGGAGCCGCCTCAATGAACGAAAGTTCACCAGGCGAACGGGATGCACGCAATGACGCGAGAGGGATCCGTATGCGCACCACCGTCGGCATCATCGGAGCCGGCCCGGCAGGGCTGCTGCTGGCCAGACTGCTGGACAACGCCGGGATCGCCTCCGTCGTCCTGGAGAGCCGCGACCGGGCCTACGTCGAGCGCCGCCAGCGCGCCGGAATCCTGGAGCAGGGCACCGTCGACGTGCTGCGCGCCGCCGGCGTCGGCGCCCGCATGGACCGCGAGGGCCTGCCGCACGACGGCATCGAGCTGCGCTTCGACCGGCGCCGCCACCGGGTCGACTTCCCGGCCCTGACCGGCGGCCGGTCGGTCATGGTGTACGCGCAGACCGAGGTCTGCAAGGACCTCATCGCGGCCCGGCTCGCCGACGGCGGCCCGCTCCTGTTCGAGGCGGAGGCCCTCGCCGTGGAGGGCGCCACCACGGACAGCCCGCGCGTCCGCTTCCGCCACGAAGGCGTCGAGGACGTCCTGGAATGCGACTACGTGGTGGGCTGCGACGGCTTCTGGGGCGTGGCCCGGGCCGCGATACCCGAGGCGCTCTCGCGGACGTACGAGCGCACGTACCCCTTCGGCTGGCTCGGCATCCTCGCCGACGTCGCCCCCTCCCACGACGAGCTGGTCTACGCCCGCAGCGACCGCGGCTTCTGCCTGCTGTCCATGCGCTCCCCGTCCGTGACCCGCGCCTACCTCCAGGTCCCGGCCGGCACGGACGCCGACGACTGGAGCGACGAGGAGATCTGGGACGAGCTCGACCGCCGCCTGGAGGTCGACGACCCGGGCTGGCGGCTCGCGCGCGGGCCGGTCACGTCCAAGTCCGTCACGCCGATGCGCAGTTACGTCCACGAGCCGATGCGGCACGGCCGGCTCTTCCTCGCCGGGGACGCGGCGCACATCGTCCCGCCCACCGGAGCCAAGGGCCTCAACCTCGCCGTCGGCGACGTCGTCACCTTCGCCCGCGCCCTGACCGCCCGCCTCGACCAGGGCGACTCCGGGCCGCTCGACGCGTACTCCGCGACCTGCCTGCGGCGCGTGTGGCAGGCCGAGCGGTTCAGCTACGCCATGACGACCATGCTGCACCGCACGCCCGACGCGACCCCCTTCGACGACCGGATCCAGCTGGCCCGGCTCGACCGCGTGACCAGCTCCAAGGCCGCGGAGGCCGATCTCGCGGAGGCCTACACCGGCTTCCCCCTGTGAGCGGAACATCACGGGGCTCTCCTGCGTTCCTCGTAACAGGATGGGAAAGATCCTCCCTGAGCAGTAGGGTCGGATCTTTGCCAAGCCATTACTCTTGTGGCAAGGCCATACACGGTGGCCATGGAGGAGTGAAATGAGGAGCAGTAACCCGGTCTTCTCGCGACGGGGGTTCAGCCGCGACAACGGCTACGCGCAGTTCAACGCGCAGCAGCCGCAGGCCGGGAGCCCCGCCGTAGGGACGCAGGCCAATCCGTACGGCCAGGCCCCCGCCGGCAACCCGTACGCGCAGAATCCCTACGCCCAGCAGGATCTGCAGTACGGCGCTCCGCAGGCGCCCGCCACCACCGGCCGCATGACGATGGACGACGTCATCATGCGCACGGCCACCACGCTCGGCACGCTGATCGTCACCGCCGCCCTCGCCTGGGCGCTGCTGCCGGTCGACGCCGACAACCTGCCGAAGTCGTACGGCATCGCCATCGGCGCGGGCCTCGTCGCGATGGTCCTGGGCTTCGTCCAGGCCTTCAAGCGCAAGGCGTCCCCGCCGATCATCCTGGCGTACGCGGCGCTGGAAGGTGTCTTCCTCGGCGTCGTCTCCAATGTCGTCGACACCCACATCGCGGACGGCGCGGCCATGCAGGCCGTCATCGGCACGATGGCCGTCTTCGCCTCGGTCCTCATCGCCTACAAGGCGGGCTGGATCCGGGTCAACCGTCGCTTCTACGGCTTCGTGATGGCCGCCGCGATGGGCTTCATCCTGCTCATGGCCGTGAACCTGCTGTTCGCGGTGTTCGGCGGCGGTGACGGCCTCGGCTTCCGCAGCGGCGGCCTCGGCATCCTGTTCGGCGTCATCGGCATCCTGCTCGGCGCCTGCTTCCTGGCCCTCGACTTCAAGCAGGTCGAGGACGGCATCGCCTACGGCGCGCCGAAGGACGAGGCGTGGCTCGCCGCGTTCGGTCTGACCATGACGCTGGTCTGGATCTACCTGGAGTTCCTGCGGCTCATCGCGATCCTGCAGGGCAACGACTAGCGGATCGCCGGACAGACAGTCCTGGGCCCGCGCACCCCTCGGGGTGCGCGGGCCCTTGTCGTGTGCGGGGGAGTCGGGGCGTCAGCCGAACCGCCGTGCGGCGCGCCTCAAGTCGTACTCATGGATGATCGCCTTGGCGTGGCCGTACGCGAGGTCGTGCTCCCCGCGGAGCCAGCTGACCTTCTCTTCGAAGCGAAGGAAACAAGGGCCTTCTTCGACGGTGCGCAGCCAGTCGGAGACTTCACGACCGGTGCAGTGGGGGATGCGAGCCAGCAGATTGCGGTGGGTCTCCTCGGAGAAGACTTGGGACATCGGCGCCTCCGGAACGCTTCGACGTGGCCGGTCCTTCACGCCACCGTGCCTGAGCGCCGGGCCCTTGTAAACAGCTACAGTCGCCAGGTGCTTGATACGACGCCATTGACTGCCGCGGTGGATCAGTTCGCGGATCGGCTGCGGGCCGCTCCGCAGAGTCGGCTGCAGCGGGGAGCTGCCGCGGAGGCGCTGGCTCTGGCCAGGGAACTCTCGGCGCGGGCCCAGCGGTTGGAGGATCCGCGGGGGGCCGTGCGGGAGATGCCGGATGCGGGGATGTTCGCGGCGGCTGACCAAGTGACGGTCGCTGCGCGGGACTTGGCGGTCGTTCTTCCCTCGGCGGATGACCTGGCCCGGGCCGTCGATCTGGTCGAGGCGGCCATGAAGCGGGCCGGTGTCTGAACCGAGCCCCTCCGGTTCTTCGAGCCCCTCCGGCGATTGAGGAGCGGGGGCCGCGGCGGAGCCGTATACCGGCGCAGCCCCGCGCCCCTGGCGGGGCGCTCAACGCCGGCGTTCGAAAGGTCAGGCCGAGGCTATGACCCGGTCCGCCAGGATGTACACGTTGTCGCCGGCGCACTCGAAGGTCAGGGCGTACGCGCCGGAGACGCCGGAGCCGCCGAGGAGGACCGGGGTCTGGCCGTCGCGCAGGGCCGCGGCGAGCTGTTCCGCCGTCTCGCGGTGGCCCGGGGTCATACAGAGCGTCGTGCCGTCGACGAAGACGTAGACGTCGAGCGTGCCGAGCGGGCCCGGGCGGACGTCGGACAGGGCGGTGCGGGTGTGCGCCAGCTCCTCCAGGCACGCCACCGTGCGCTCGTGGTCGCTGGTGACCGGCGACTGGACCGGCACGAAGTCGGGGTGCGAGGGGTGCCGGCGCCGGGCCGCGGCCAGCTCGGGCGACTCGCCCGCGAACTCGTCCTCCGGCTCCAGGGCCGACTCGACGACGGGCTCCAGGCCCGCGAAGTCGGCCTGCCGCGGCAGGAAGAACTCGTCGCTCAGCGCGCTGCCGCCGGTCAGGAACGGCGGCAGCTCCGAGCTGTCGCGCGCCTCCTGCGCGGCCCAGAACGCCCGTGCCTCCGCCAGCTCGCGCTCCCGCTCCTCGGCGAGGGCCTCGGCGACGGCGCCGCGTATGGCGTCGGTGTCGGAAGTGGTGCGCGCGGCGGGCACGCCGGGGTGCGCGCCGGTGGCGGCGGCACGCACCACCTCCTCGCGCAGTTCCGCGATCTGCCGACGCAGACCCCGGACGTTGTGCAGGGTGGCGGCGCCGACGGCCGTGGCAGCGGCCGTGGCGAGCAGCAAAGCAAAGGGGATGGCGCTCACTGACGTACTCCCGGTTTCAAGTCGACCCCCGACTTCCTACATCAGCTTGAAGCCTGGACGAACCAGCTGTCAGTGCATTACGTCACGAATTGGACAGGTCTTTTGGCCGGGTGTTTAGCCCCCATATGGCCTGGGTACGGGCTGACCTGCGAAAATCCATCTCCCCCGAGACGCACGTCACATCCTGGGGGAGATTGGATCACGATTGGGTAGCCGGCTCAGGTCAGCTGAGGCGCTCGATGACCATGGCCATGCCCTGACCGCCGCCGACGCACATGGTCTCCAGGCCGAACTGCTTGTCGTGGAACTGGAGGCTGTTGATCAGCGTGCCGGTGATGCGGGCGCCGGTCATGCCGAAGGGGTGGCCGACGGCGATGGCGCCACCGTTCACGTTCAGCTTGTCCTCGTCGATGCCCAGGTCGCGGGCGGACGGGATGACCTGCGCGGCGAACGCCTCGTTGATCTCGAACAGGTCGATGTCGCCGACGCCGAGACCCGCGCGCTTGAGGGCCTGCTTGCTGGCCTCCACCGGACCGAGGCCCATGATCTCCGGGGACAGGCCGGAGACGCCGGTCGAGACGACGCGGGCGAGCGGGGTCAGGCCGAGCTCCCGGGCCTTCGTGTCGGACATGATCACGAGGGCGGCGGCGCCGTCGTTCAGCGGGCAGCAGTTGCCCGCCGTGACCAGGCCGTCGGGGCGGAAGACGGGCTTGAGGCCCGAGACGCCCTCCAGGGTGACGCCGGCGCGCGGGCCGTCGTCCTTCGACACGACCGTGCCGTCGGGGGTGGTCACCGGGGTGATCTCGCGCTCCCAGAAGCCGTTCTTGATGGCTTCCTCGGCGCGGTTCTGCGAGCGGACACCGAAGGCGTCCATGTCCTCGCGGGTGATGCCCTTCAGGCGCGCCAGGTTCTCGGCGGTCTGGCCCATCGCGATGTACGCGTCCGGGACCAGCCCGTCCTCGCGCGGGTCGTGCCAGCTGGTGTTCTCCTGCGTGGCGACCTCGGCGGTGCGGGCCTCGGCCTCGGCGAAGAACGGGTTGCGGGTGTCGGGCAGCGAGTCCGAGTTGCCCTTGGCGAAGCGGGAGACCATCTCGACGCCGGCCGAGATGAAGACGTCCCCCTCGCCCGCCTTGATGGCGTGCAGGGCCATGCGCGTCGTCTGCAGGGACGACGAGCAGTAGCGGGTGATCGTGCAGCCGGGCAGGTGGTCCATGCCCATCTGCACGGCCACGATGCGGCCCAGGTTGTTGCCCTGCTCGCCGCCGGGCAGACCGCAGCCGAGCATCAGGTCGTCGATGTCGCGCGGGTCCAGCTCGGGGATCTTGGCGAGGGCGGTCTGGATGATCGTCGCGGTCAGGTCGTCCGGGCGCAGATCCTTCAGGGAGCCCTTGAAAGCGCGGCCGATGGGGGAGCGGGCGGCTGAGACGATTACGGCTTCGGGCATCACGGCTCCAGGGGTTTCTGGCGAACGGCAGGACCGCTTGGGAAGTTACCCGTACGTATGGCATAGGTCACCGGTGTGGCCGTGTGACCCCTGACGCATTTTCCTAAGCGCTTGCTCAGGGGGTGCGGTGGGTACGGGAAACAGGCCTCAGGCACCCAGGTCGACCTCCGTGCCCACGCCCCGCTCCCGTGCCGCGTCGACCAGCAGCCGGGCCGCGGCCAGGTCCTGCAGGCCCACGCCCACCGAGTCGAACAGCGTGATGTCGCCGTCCGCGGTGCGGCCGGGACGGCGGCCCGCCAGCACGTCGCCGAGCTCCAGCCGGACGTGGTCGTCGCCGAACGCGCCCTCGGCGAGCGGCACGCAGACCTCGCCGGACTTCGCCCGGGCCGTGGCGTACGAGTCGACGACGACCAGGGACCGGGCGACGCCCTCGGTGTCGATCTCCCGGTGGTCGGCGCGCGGCGGGGCCCCGACCGCGTTCACGTGCAGTCCCGGCGCGAACCAGGCGCCCAGCACGAGCGGCTCACGGGACGGGGTCAGCGTGCACAGGACGTCGGCGGCCTCCGTGACCTCGCGCGGGGTCGCGAGCACCTCGGCCTTCACGTCCAGTTCCGCGGCGATGCGGGCGGCCAGGTCCCGGGCCCGCTCGGGGGTCCGTCCCCACAGCACCACCCGCTCGTAGGGCCGGTGCGGCAGCAGCGCGCGGGCGTGCGCCAGCGCCAGCGGGCCGGTGCCGACCAGGCCGAGCACCCGGGAGTCGGCCCGCGCCAGGGCACGGGTCGCCACGGCGGTGGCCGCCGCGGTCCGCACCCGGGTGAGCGCGGCCCCGTCGAGGAGCGCCTCGCACGCGCCGGTGTCCGCCGCGACGGCCAGCACGGCCGAGCGCTGCACGGGCAGGCCGCGGGCGCGGTTGCCCGGCAGGTCGCTGAGCAGCTTCACCGTCGCGAGCCCGGCGGGCGCGGAGGCCGCGGCCATCGCGAGGTACGCCCCGTCCGTGCCGGGCAGCCGCATCGACGGGGGAGCGGGCAGCGCGGCCCGGCCGAGCGCCAGGTCGACGTGGGCCCGTTCCACCGCCGCGACGACCTGGTCGCCGACCCCGTCGTGGGCGAGCAGCGACAGGATCTCGGAGCGGGTCAGGATCAGGGTCATCCGGCGGGCCTTCCAGAAGAGTCGAGCACGGGGTGCGGGTGCGGGTGCGGTCAGGTGCCGCGTACGAAGGGGACGGTCAGGCCCGAAGGGGCGCGGCTGCGTCCCACCAGGCCGCTCACCGCGAGCAGCGCGAAGACGTACGGCAGCGTCGTCAGGAGCGGCGCCGACAGATGCAGGCCGAGTGCGGGCGCGGCGAACTGCAGGGCCTGCGCGACGCCGAAGAACAGGCAGGCGACGAGCGTCGGCCAGGCCCGCCAGCGGCCCGCGATCACCGCGACGACGGCGAGATAGCCGATGCCGCCCGTGATGTTGTCGCTGAACGCGTGCACCTCGGACAGGGCCAGCTGGGCACCGGCGAGGCCGGACACGGCGCCGGTCAGCAGCACGGCCGCGTACCGGACGGTGCGGACCGGCAGGCCGCAGCGGTCGGCGGTCCCCGCGTCCTCACCGACCGCGTCCAGGGCCAGGCCCCAGGGCGTCCGCCGGGACAGGCCGAACGCGAGCGCGCCGGCGATCACGAACGCCCCGTAGCCCAGGACCGTCTGCTCGAAGAGCGCCGGGCCGAGGACCGGGATGCGGTGCAGTCCGGGCACGGGCAGCGGCGCGAAGCCGGACACGTCGTCTGAGGTGCCGGACGTGCCGTCGCCGAACAGCAGGCGCGAGCCGTAGGTGGTGGCGCCCAGCGCGAGGGCGTTCGCGGTGATGCCGGTGACGATCTGGTCGGCCCGCAGCGTGACGCTCAGCAGGGCCTGCAGCGCCGCGAACAGCAGCCCCGCCACGAGCGCCGCCAGCACGCCGACGGCCGCGCTGCCGGAGGCCAGGGAGCCCGCCGCGCCCGCGAAGGCACCGGTGAGCATCATGCCCTCGACGGAGAGGTTGAGGACCCCGGCGCGTTCGCTGACCAGCTCCCCGGAGGAGGCCAGCAGCAGCGGCACGGCCAGGCGCACGCCGCCCGAGGCGAGTTCGTCGAGTACGGCGCTCATCGGGTTCCTCCCCGCTGCCCGCGCGCGGTCCAGAGCATGGCCGCGGCGATGAGCAGCACCAGCAGGCTCTGCACGATCTGCACGGACGAGGCGGGCACCCCGGCCGCGAGCTGGAGGTTGATGCCGCCGTTGGTCAGGAAGCCGAAGAGCAGCGAGACGGCGGCGACCGCGGTCAGCGAGCCGCGTGCCAGCAGGCCGACGACCAGGCCCGAGAAGCCGTAGCCGGACGAGAAGTGCTCGGCGAGCACGTACGGGGCGGTGGCGACCAGGGCCGCGCCCGCCACGCCCGCGAGACCGCCGGCCACCGCCAGGCCGCCGCCCTCCAGGCGGGCCACGGGCAGCCCGAGCCGTGCGGAGGCGGCGGGCGAGTGGCCGACCGACTTCAGGCGCAGGCCCACGGCGGTGCGGCGCAGCACGACGCCCGCCACGACGGCGGCGACCGCGGCGACCAGGACGACGGCGGTCGCCGGGGACTCGACGCCCGCGATCAGCGGGAGCCGGGCGCCCGCCGGCAGCGGCGCGGACTGCGGCAGCGTCTCCGACGAGGTGACGGGCTGGCGCAGCAGCGCCTCCTCGTGGACGGCGACCGAGACGAGACCGACGCCGACGAAGTTCAGGAGCAGCGTCGTGATCACCTCGCTGGTGCCGCGCCGGGTCCGCAGCCAGGCCGCGATCCCGGCCCAGGCGGCGCCCGCGGTAAAACCGGCGACGAGCACGAGCGGGACGCCGACCGCGCCGGGGACCTGCGCGGGCAGGGCCAGCCCGACGGCCGCGGCGGCGACGCCACCGGCGCACAGCTGGCCCTCGCCGCCCACGTTCACCAGGCCCGCCCGGTGCGCGACGGTGAAGCCCGTGGCGATCAGGGCGAGCACGGCCGCGGAGTTCAGCGAGCTGCCCACGGCGTACGGGCTGCCGAACATGCCCTCGTCCAGGGCGGCCCAGGCGGTGGCCGGGTCGGTGCCCGCCGCGGCCGCCAGGACCAGTCCGGCCCCGGCGGCGAGCAGCGCGGCGAGGGCCGCCACGGTGACGGGATGGCGCAGCAGGGCGGCGGCCGTTCGCCGCCGCGCGGGCCGCGGGCCGGCCGGGGCCGGAGCCGTGAGGGTGGGCGTCATCGGGGGTCCTTCGACGGGAGAGGAACGGGAGGAGCGTCATCGGGGGACTGGGGCGCGGCGGCGTCGCCGGCCTCGTGGGCCGGGGCGGCGGTGCCGAGCATCAGGTGGGCGATCCGGTCCCGCGCCCCCGGCTCCCGCGGGTCCACGGGGCCGAGCAGACGGCCCCGGTAGGCGACGGCCACGCGGTCGCACAGGGCGAGCAGTTCGCCGAGTTCGCTGGAGACGAGCAGGACGCCCGCGCCCGCCCGGGCCGCCTGGCGGACGCGGGTGTGCACGGCGTCGACCGCGCCCACGTCGAGGCCGCGGGTCGGCTGGGCGGCGGCCAGGCAGCGCAGCGGGTCCAGACCCAGCTCCCGCGCCATGACGGCCTTCTGCTGGTTGCCGCCGGAGAGCGAGGACATGGGGGCGGTCGGGCCCGCCGCGCGGATGCCGTGCGCGGACATGACCTCGGCGGCCGCCCGGTGCAGCGCGGCACGGTCCAGGAACACCCCGGCCCTGCGGAACTCGCCGAGTCGGCCCAGGAACAGGTTCTCGGCGACCGACAGCGCGGGCACGCAGCCCTCGTGGTGCCGGTCCTCGGGGACGACGCCGAGCCCGGCGCGGGTGCGCTCACGGGGCGCGGCCCGGGTCAGATCCCGCCCGGCGAGCTCCAGGCAGCCGCCGTCCGGGGCGAGCGAGCCGCCGAGCACCGCCATCAGCTCGCTCTGCCCGTTGCCCTCCACACCCGCGACGCCGACGACCTCGCCCGCCCCGACGTCGAGCGTCACGTCCTGAAGGGCGTACGACCCGTCGGGGCGCCGCACGGTCAGCTCGCGCAGCCGCAGCACGGGCGGTGCCGCCCCCTCGACGCCGCCCGTCCGGGCGGGAGCCGGGCCGGCCGCCGCGAGCCCGATCGTCTCCGCGAGCGACGTGTCCAGGTCCTGCGCGGGCCGCCCGATCATCAGCGGCACGAGGCGGTCCGGCGGCAGCTCCGCGAGGGGCCCGCCGCCCGCCACCCGGCCGCCGCGCAGCACCGTCGCCGCGTCGCCCGCGCGGGCCACCTCGCCGAGCTTGTGCGTCACCAGGACCACGGCCCGGCCCGCGTCGGCGATCCGCCGGCACGTCGCGAGGAGCGCCTCCACCTCGGGCGCCCCGAGGACGCCGGTCGGCTCGTCGAGCAGCAGCAGCCGCGGCTCGCGCAGCAGCGCCTTCACGATCTCCACCCGCTGGCGCACCCCGACCGGCAGGGCCGACACCCGGGCGTCCAGGTCGAGCGCGAGCCCGTACTCCTCGCGCACCCGGGCCAGCCGCCCCGGCAGGTCCCGCAGCCGCAGCAGCCGCAGGTTCTCACCGACCGTCAGGGTCGGTACGAGGCTGAAGTGCTGGTGGACCATGGCGATCCCGGCGGCGAGCGCGTCGGCGGGACGGCGCGGCGCGTACGGCTCCCCGTACAGCGTGAGCGCGCCCGAGTCCGGCGCCAGCGAACCGCCGATGACATGGCACAGGGTGGACTTGCCCGCGCCGTTCTCGCCGAGCACGCAGTGCACGGTGCCCGCGGCGACGGTGAGACGGACGTCGTCGAGGGCGCGGACGGCGCCGAACGACTTGCCGAGCCCGGTGATGTCCAGGGCGGCCGGGGAGGGGGCGGCCGTGCTCATCGGGTCGTGATCTCCCCGTCGGCGATCTTCTTCTTCAACTCGTCGAGCTTCTTGGTGACGTCGGGGCCGGCGTCCGCCGAGTCGCACAGCACGATGTCGTTCTGCGGGTCCTCGAAGGTCAGCCCGAAGTGGACGGCCTCGGCCTTCCAGCTGCCCGCGGCCAGCTGGTCGACGGCGTACTCGATCTCGGCGCCGATGTCCGTCTCGACGTATCCGGCGTACGCCGAACCCGCCGCGCACGTGTGGGCGACCGGGCCGCCGATCAGCGTGCCCTTGCGCTGGGCCGCGGCCTGGGCGACGCCCTTGTGGCCGAGGTTCAGGATCTGGCCGAGGACGTCGGCGCCCGCGCCGTAGTCGGCGAGCGCGGACTGCTTGGCCTTCGCCACGTCGTTGAAGTCGCCGACGTACTGCGGCGCGAGGACCTTGACCTTCGGGTCGGCCGCCTTGGCCCCGTTCTCGTACTCCTTGGCCGCGTTGACGATGGCGGGCAGCTCGGCGCCGCCGACGAACGCGACCGTGCCCTTCTCGGAGAGCAGCGCGGAAGCCGCCCCGGCGAGGAACGCGGCCTCGGCCTGCTGGGGGTCGTACAGCGCGAGATTGGCGAGCGGCTTGCCGTCCGCGGGGCCGCCGATCTCCACGAACTTCACCTTCGGGAAGCGCGGCGCGACCTTGCGCACGGCGGCGTCCGTCTGCCCGCCGAGCGAGATGACGAGGTCGGAGGTGCTCGCGAAGCGGACCAGGGCGCTCTCGTAGTCGGCGGCCTGGACCTGCTCGACCTTGCGGAAGGACGCCTTCCCGGCGTGTGTCTTCGCGGCACGCTGGTAGCCGAGGTACGCCGACTGCATGAAGCCGTCGTCGGAGAGCGAACCGGGGAAGAGGACACCGACCTTGAGGTCGTCGCCGGTACTGCTGCCGGCGGCGGAGGACGCGTCGCCCCCGCAGCCCGTGAGCAGCGCGAGTCCTGCGGTGACCGCGACGGCGGCCGTGAGGGTGGTGGTGCGGGGACGGGAACGGAGCGGACGGGAGTGCGCCACTGCTGTGCCTCCAGGGGACGGGGCCCGCGAGCCGGTTAGTGGTATACCGTTGCGCGGCTCAGTTTCGGGTCGCCGTGTTGCCGTGGTGTCACGGGGCGGTTAGCAGTGGCGGCACACCCCCGCGGGCCGCCTACTGTGGACGCGAACCGGCAGGTCGGGAGGGACCGTGGTGACAGCAGTCGGAGTGCCCCGTACGGAGCGCGGCTCCCTGCGGGACCGTGCGTACGAAACGCTGCGGCGGCGCATCGTCGAGGTCGAACTCCAGCCGGGCGAGCGCCTGGTGGAACGCGACCTCGCCGCCGACCTCGACGTCTCCCGCATCCCCCTGCGCGAGGCCCTGCGCCTGCTCGCCGCCGAGGGACTCGTGCTCCTCGTGCCGCACCGGGGCGCGCTCGTCGCCCCCTTCACCCCCTCCGACGTCCGCGACCTCTTCGACGTACGGGAGTCACTGGAGGCCCTCGCGGCACGACTGGCCGCGGAGCGCGGCGACACCGCGGGACTCAGCCGCCTGGAGCGGCGCCTGCGGCAGGCACGGGCCGCCACCCGTACGGGTGACCGCAAGGGCATCGCCGCCGCCAACGCGGGATTCCACACGGACATCGTGGAACTCGCCGCCAACCCCCTGCTCAGCAACATGATGCGCCCCCTCGAAGCGCGCACGCACTGGCTGTTCCGCCTCACCGCCCAGCGCGACCCGGCCCAGCAGTGCGCCGAGCACGAGGAGCTCTACGAGGCGATCGCCTCCGGCGCGGGCGAGCGGGCCGGCGAACTGGCCATGGCCCACGTCACCAGCGGCCGCGCCACCAGCCTGGCCCTGGCCGAGCAGTGGTCCCGCCCCGAGGTCGACCCCCAGGCGGTGGCGGCCCGCCGACGCCGCAAGGCTCCCTAGGAGGCCCCCGGCGCGCCGGAGGAGCTGAACCCGGCCGGCGCCGGGTCCTGGGTGGGCGTGCGGCGCCGCCGCCTGCGCTTCAACAGGGCCCACGGACCGCGCGGGCCCGTCGGCATCGCCGCCGTCACCTCCGTGCCGCCCTCCTCGACCGCCTTCGCCGCCGCACGGGCGACCGGCAGGAAACCCTCCGCGCGGGAGACGTCCGGGCGCTCCTCGTCCGGCCAGACGCCGAGCGCCGCGCACAGGGTCGGCAGCAGCGCCATCGCCGCTGTCTGGTACCCCTCCGCCGACGGGTGGTAGTTGTCCGGGCCGAACAGCTCGCGCGGGTTCGCCGAGAACTCGGGACCCAGCAGATCGCCCAGCGACACCGTCCGCCCGCCCTGCTCCACCGTGCCGATGGTCTGCGCCGCCGCGAGCTGCCGCGACGCACGCCGGGCCAGCCAGCGCAGCGGCTGCTGCACCGGCTCCACCGAACCGAGATCCGGACAGGTGCCGACCACGACCTCCGCACCGGCCGTGCGCAACCGCCGTACCGCCGCCGACAGATGACGCACGGACTTCGTCGCGGGGATCCGGTGCGTCACGTCGTTCGCGCCGATCATGATCACGCAGACGTCCGGCTGCCAGTCCGGATCCGCGAGGATCAGCGCCACCTGACGGTCCAGATCGTCCGACTGGGCCCCGGGCAGCGCCACGTTGCGCAGCTGCACCGCGCGCTCCGCGACCGCCGCGAGCCCCGACGCGAGCAGCGCCGCCGGGGTCTGCCGGGCCCGGTGCACGCCCTGTCCCGCCGCCGTGGAGTCGCCCAGCACGGCGAACCGCACCGGCTCGGCGCCCACATCGGCGTACGCCCTCCCGTACAGGCCGTCGGCCGAGGGGACATGGACCGGCTCGGTGCCGTGGTTGCCCACCTGGCGCCGTGCGATCTGCACCTCGGCCAGCACCACCCCGACCGCGGCCGCGCCCAGCAGCCCGATCCCGCCGCCGCCGTACGCCGCCCCCGCGGCGATCCGCCGTGCCACCCTCGCCCTGCTCGACATGTTCCGCGGCCACCTGCCTCTGCTACGCGACTCTTCACCGGCTTCAAGAAGTCCTTGCCCCGTAATCACCGTCGGCCAATCGCAACGGAACATGAAGGGCCGGTACGCGGCATACGCTGACCGCAACCCTCTGTAGGAGACCCGGAGACAACGTGCAGATCCACGACTCGATGATCAGTCTCGTCGGCAACACCCCGCTGGTGAGGCTCAACAAGGTGACCGAAGGGCTTCGGGCGACTGTCCTGGCCAAGGTCGAGTACTTCAATCCCGGCGGTTCCGTGAAGGACCGCATCGCGCTGCGCATGATCGAGGCCGCCGAGAAGAGCGGCGAGCTCCGCCCCGGCGGCACGATCGTGGAGCCGACCAGCGGAAACACCGGGGTCGGGCTCGCCATCGTGGCGCAGCAGAAGGGGTACAAGTGCATCTTCGTGTGCCCCGACAAGGTCTCCACGGACAAGATCAACGTGCTGCGCGCGTACGGCGCCGAGGTGGTGGTCTGCCCGACCGCCGTCGACCCCGAGCACCCGGACTCGTACTACAACGTCTCCGACCGGCTCGTCAGGGAGACCCCGGACGCCTGGAAGCCCGACCAGTACAGCAACCCGAACAACCCCCTCTCCCACTACCACTCGACCGGCCCCGAGCTGTGGGAGCAGACCGAGGGGCGGATCACGCACTTCGTCGCCGGCGTCGGCACGGGCGGCACCATCTCCGGCACCGGCCGGTACCTGAAGGACGCCAGTGACGGGCGGGTCCGCGTCGTCGGCGCCGACCCCGAGGGCTCGGTGTACTCGGGCGGATCCGGGCGGCCCTACCTCGTCGAGGGCGTCGGCGAGGACTTCTGGCCGACCGCGTACGACCGCGAGGTCGCCGACGAGATCGTCGCCGTGTCCGACAAGGACTCGTTCCAGATGACGCGCCGCCTCGCCAAGGAGGAGGGCCTGCTCGTCGGCGGCTCCTGCGGAATGGCGGTCGTGGCGGCCCTGCGGGTCGCGGAGGGCCTCGGCCCGGACGACGTCGTGGTCGTGCTGCTGCCGGACAGCGGGCGCGGGTACCTCAGCAAGATCTTCAACGACGAATGGATGGCTGACTACGGGTTCCTGGAGGACTCCGGGCCCAGCGCGCGCGTCGGCGACGTCCTGCGGGACAAGGACGGCGGCGCGCTGCCCGAACTCGTGCACATGCACCCCGAGGAGACGGTCGGTCAGGCCATCGACGTGCTGCGCGAGTACGGCGTCTCGCAGATGCCGATCGTCAAGCCGGGCGCCGGTCACCCGGACGTGATGGCCGCCGAGGTCATCGGCTCGGTCGTGGAGCGGGAGCTGCTCGACGCGCTGTTCGCCCAGCGGGCCTCCCTGGGGGACCCGCTGGAGAAGCACATGTCGGCGCCGCTGCCGCAGGTCGGTTCCGGTGAGCCGGTGGCGGACCTGATGGCCGTGCTCGGTACGGCCGACGCCGCGATCGTGCTGGTCGAGGGCAAGCCGACGGGCGTGGTCAGCCGGCAGGACCTGCTGTCCTTCCTGGCCAAGGGCGTCGCCAAGTAGGTTCGCGAAAACGGTACGAGCACGTCACGTGCGCGCAGCACCGGCTTAACACGCGACCGGCAGATTAGGGGATGTCGGAAGGGGCGGGAGCGGCTCCCCGCCCCACCCGGCACCAAGCGGCGTCAAGGAACCTCCGGAGCGGCTCCCGGACCTCCATGGACGCCCTGGACGTGGCGACCCGGCCCTGACCCGGTTCCGCGTCCCTCGCGGGGACCGCCGTCGTCCCGCCCCCCGTCACAGGGGGTGCGGCGGTCCCCGCGCAAATCTCTTTCCGCGCCGGACGGGCTCCGGGCGGCTCTCACTCCACGAACAGGCCGCGCTCCGCCGCCCGTACGTCGAACTCCTCCAGGCGTGCCTGTGCCTGGGGGAGCCCGTCGCACATCGCCTCCAGGAGCACCCGTCCGAGCAGCATCGGCGCGCATGCCGTGTCGAAGGCGAGGCCGGTGCCGACCGCGGCGGGCAGCAGGAGGTCGGAGTGCCTGGCGACCGGTGCGAACGCGGAGTCGGCGACCGTGACCACGGTCAGGCCGGCCTTCTTGGCGTGGGCGAGGGCGTCGACGACCTCGCGCGGATGGCGCGGCAGCGCGAAGCAGAGCAGGGTCGTGGCCCCGGCCCGGACGGCGGCGTCGATCCGGTCGGCGAGCATCGTGCCGCCCTCGTCGAGGAGGCGTACGTCGGGGTGGACCTTCGCCGCGAAGTAGGAGAAGCCGTACGCCTGGGAGGCCGCGGCCCGCAGGCCCAGCACCGGCAACGGCCGTGAGGCGGCGAGGAGTCGGCCCGCCCGCTCGACGGGGGACGGGTCGGCGAGCAGGTCCGCCAGGTGCCGCAGGTTGGCGATCTCGGCCTCGACGGCCTGCTGGTACTCGTTGGCCTGGGCGGCGGCGGCCGGTTCGGCGGGGGCCACCTCGCGCAGGTGCCTGCGCAGTGCCGGGTAGCCGTCGAAGCCGAGGGCGACCGCGAACCGGGTCACCGAGGGCTGGCTGACCCCGGCCAGCTCGGCCAGTTCCACGGACGACAGGAACGGCACGTCGGCCGCGCGCCGCACCATGCAGTGGGCGATGCGCCGCTGGGTGGGTGTGAGGCGGTGGCCCTCGAAGAGGTGCTGGAGGCGGGCGGCGGGGCTGTGCCCGCCCGTGCCGTTGTCCGTGTCGCTCATGACTCCCCGTCGGTCCATTCAACGATCCCTTGGCATGCATGAGTTTATTCAGGGCGAGGGCGGGGCGCCAGGTTTCGGCCATGCCCGCTAGTGTGCATCGCGAGTTTGTGTGGCACGCCTGAGGGGCGTGTGCCTGCTGAACACATCGATACGCAACGGGGGTTGCCCATGGGATCCGGCAGTGGCGGCGAGCAGACGCTCGCCAGCTCGGCGAGCGACAAGAAGCGCGCGGCCAAGTACCTGGAAGAGACCCTCATGCCGGACACCGGGTCCGCGTCCCGGATGGGCGACGGCGGTGGCGCGCGCCCGCCGCTGCTCGTCGCCCCGACCGCCCCGGCGAGCCCGCTGATCGTCAAGCAGGACACGGGCCTCAAGGGGCTCGGCAACTGGGCCTCCGACCAGGGGATCTCCGATGCGCTGGTCGCCTGGCAGGGCTCGGCGGGCAAGCTGATGGGGCGCCTGCAGATGGAGCTCAGCGGGCTGCACGGCACGAAGAACCTGCTCCAGGGCACGGACGTCGGCGTCGGGTCGCAGGCCGGAGCGGTCCGCCCGCCCAGCAGCTTCGACGGAATGTGACGGGGCGGGCACCGGCATGGCGCTGACCTATGACGACGTGATGACCGCGGACCTGTCGCCGTTCTCGGACGTGTCCGAGGCGTGGAAGAAGATGGGCAACCGTTTCGGCGAGCTGAAGACCGACTACGAGAAGAACGTCCAGAGCGTGCTGGGCAACGGCAACTGGCAGGGCCTCGCCTACAGCACCCAGCAGCAGACCGCCTCGGCCACGGCCTTCGAGTACGGGGCGGCCAAGGCGGAGGCGCTGGCGATCGCCTCGCTCCTCTCGGACGCGCACACCACGCTGACCCGCCTGCAGAAGGCCGTCAAGGATCTGGTCGACGAGGCGGAGAAGAAGGACTACAAGGTCGACAGCCACGGCAAGGCGACCTATGTCGGCTTCGACAAGCTCGACGAGCAGGCCAAGTTCGCCCTGCACCACGACCCCGACTATCCGCGGCTGCTGGCCGACGCGCGGGAGAAGGCGCAGGGCTTCACCGACGACATAGCCAAGGCGGTCAAGGCCGTCGACGACGCGGACCAGAGCGTGAAGCGGGCGCTGTCCCGTGCGACGAGCGACGTGTCCGGGGACGGCATCGGGTTCGGCGGGTTCAACGCGCATGCCGACGGTGACCTGGCGAAGGCCGGGAAGCCGGAGCCGAAGGAGAAGAAGAAGGACGGCGGCTGGGTGTCCGACGGCGAGGCCGAGGCGACCGGCCCGGGCGCGGACGCGTCGGCCACCGGCCCCGATGTCGGCTCGGGCAAGCTCGGCGAGGCAGAGGCCCACGCCGACCTGGGCCGGGCGACCGCGGAGGGCTCGCTCACCAACGGGCCGTTCAAGCTGGCCGGTGAGGCGGAGGCGTACGCCGGTGCCAAGGCCGGGATCAGCGGCGGCATCACCAACGAGGGGATCAACGGCGAGGCCAGTGTCTTCGTCGGCGGTGAGGCGTCGTCCAAGGGCAGCGCCTACGCCGGACCCGTCGGGGTCTACGGCCGAGCCGAGGCGAAGGCGGGCGCCGAGGCGACCGCCGGGATCGACGTGGGCAAGGACGGCTTCCACGCCGGTGGCGAGGCGTTCGCCGGCGCGAAGGGCGGCGTGACCGGCGGCGCCGACATCGGCGGTATCGGCGCGGGTGTCACCGCCGAGGGGTACGTGGGGCCCGGCGCCGAGGCCAATCTGGACTTCGGCAAGAACGAGCAGGGCGTCTGGAAGTTCACGTCCAAGGTCGGCGCCTCTCCGATCGTCGGCGGCGGCCTGGGCTTCGAGTTCACGGTCGACCCGGGGAAGGTCGCCGACACCGCGGGCGACTTGGTCGGCGCCATCGGGGATGGCGCGAGCTCTCTCGGGCACGCGATCGGCGGTCTGTTCTGATGCGGGCCGTCGCAGGCCGCCGTGTCGCCGTAGTAAGGAGCACCTGAGATGTCCACGATCCTTCCCGTGCCGATCACGTTCAAGCTGCCGGACGGCTGGCATGCCGCGGCGCCGGACAAGGCCGGGGCCCCGGGGGCGGCGTTCGTCGCGCTGCACCCCTACCCGGACGCGGGGTTCACCGCGAACATCACCATCGACGGCGAGTACCGGCCGGACGGGTCGACGCTCGCGCAGATCGCCGACGAGTCCGTGGAGCGCCTGCGCCAGGCCGTGACCTCGGTCGAGGTCAGGGACCGGCAGGAGGTCGGCTCGGCCGAGGCCCCCGGTCTGGCCCAGACGCTGGAGATCGCCACCGTGGCCGGAGGCGTGGACCGCGATCTGGTGCAGTCGCAGGTGTACCTGGCCCTGCTGGACGTCGCCGACGGGACCAAGCGGGCGGTGACCCGGCTGGTCCTGACGGCCACGGCGTCGCAGTTCCCCACGGTCGTGGGCGACTTCCAGGAGTTCATGAGCACGGTCCGACCGGACACCGACACGGCATAGGTTGAACGCATGGGACTCTTCGACAAGCTGACCGGATCCAGGCGCCCCGAGAGCGGGGTCGCGCCCGGCACGGCCGACGACGTGCGGGCGGCGCTGCTCGCCCTCAACACGGACGACGTCCCGTACGTCGTGCGGAACGGGGACGGCACGGACGGGGTGGACCTGGTGGCGGAGTGGCGGATCGCGGAACCGGCCTGGCACACCTTCTTCGCCCGCACCCAGACCACGCACAACGTCCGGATCCGGATGCGCCTCGACCACGAGAACCACGAGGTGCGCGCGGTCGAGGAGCAGTGGGAGTTCGAGTGGGTGGGCAACCCGCCGCGCCCGCAGCTGTCGACGGAGTACTCGCGGGGCCCGGACCGGACCGTGACCCGGCAGTGGACCATCGAGCGCGGCGACAACGGACGCCTGCAGGCCACGGAGGACTTCCGCTTCGACGCGTCGGACCTGCGCAGGCCGCTGCGGGACGCCGCGCTCACGACGGGCTGGGGCTGGCGGGGCCTGGTCTTCGGCAAGCTCTGAGGAGGCCGGCGCCTCAGTCCGCCAGCCGGTCCAGCAGACCGGTCGCCCGCTCCACGTCGAGCGTGAGCGGCCGGTCCGTCAGGTCCGGTTCCAGCTCCGCGTCGGCCGTGGCGAAGGCCCGGCCCACCGGGACGGACAGGTCGGGGCGGAAGTCGCGCAGCCGCAGGGCGCGGACCGCCGCCACCAGTTCGCAGGCCACGACCTGGCGGTAGGCGGTGCAGGCGCGCAGGCTCTGGCGGGCGGCCAGGGACGCGAAGCTGGCCTGTTCCTCGACGCCGCGGGAGAGGACCGCGTGGCCCAGGGACGCGGGGGCCGAGAAGGCGCGGAGATCGCCGAGGGCGGCCCCGGCGGCGTACTCCAGGATCATCACGCCCGAGGCGCCCGGCTCGCCGTCCGCGAGGAAGGGGCGCAGGCGCGTGTAGGCCGGCTCGTTGAGGGTGGACAGGCGGGACGTCGAGAGCCGGGCCACCTGGGTGACGGAGAGCCTGAAGTGGTCCAGGGCCAGGGCGAGTTGTGCCATGTAGAAGCCGCCGTGGTGGTACGCGGCCATGTCCTCGGCGGAGATCAGCGGGTTCTCGGCGGCCGCGTTGATCTCGACCGTGAGGACGTCCTCCAGGGCGTCCGCCGCGTCCTGCGCCGGGCCGTGGATCTGCGGTACGCAGCGGAATCCGTACGGGTCCTGGATGCGGCCCAGCGGCGGGGTGGGGCGGTCGGGGGCGCCCAGGATCGCGCGCATCCGGGCCGCCACGTCGTAGGACCCGTGGTGGTGGCGGGCCTCGTGGACGGGGAGCGCGTACGCCTCGTAGGAGCCGTCGACGGCCAACAGGCTGAGGGCGGCGACCAGTTGGGTCGCGGCCAGCAGCGAGCGCAGCTCGTGCAGGGCCAGTGCCGACTGGCCGAGGGTGAGGGCGTTGCTGGAGATCAGGGCCAGCGCGTCGTTGTTGTCGAGCGGCTGGGCGGCCGGCGGTGTGCCCTTGCCGCGCCACGGGTGTTCGCCCGCGAGTGCCAGTCCCATCTGGGCGAGCGGCGCGATGTCGCCGGTGCCGACCGAGCCGTGCTCGTTGACCGCCGGGTGCGCGCCGTTGCCCAGCGCCTCGCACAGGGCCGTCACGACGGTGGGGCGCAGGCCGGCGCCGCCCGCGAGCAGCTGGTTCGCGCGGACCGCGAGCATCGCGCGGACCTCCCGCTCGGGCAGCTCGTCGCCGATCGCGCCCGCGTGGCTGCGCAGCAGGCGCAGGCCGTGGTCGGCGGCGGCCTCGGTGGGCACGTCCTCGGAGCGGTTCGCGCCGACGCCGGTGGAACGGCCGTAGACGCGGCCCCACGCGGCGATCTCGCGGGCCGCGTTCCAGGACTCCTCGACCCGCTTCATGGCGTCGGTGCCGGGGACCGGGCGGGCGCTCGCGTCGGCGAGGCGGACCACGTCGGCGACCGGGAGGCCGTGGCCGTCGAGCACGACGACGGGGGGCATCGCGCTCGATGCGCTCACCGAATGGGGCATCACGTGCTGTTCCTCCTCGAACCGTTCTCTCTCGCCCGCAACGGGGCAGCGCGTCTCACACTTCGGGCAGCCCGTGGGGATTTACCGGTGATTTACGCCGGGGCATTGACAAGTTATTCACGCACCAAGAACTCTGCATGACGATATGCAGGCCGGGCAAGAGGACTCCAGAGGCGCTCCATGATCCAGTTCGAAGCGGTCCACAAGCGATTCCCGAACGGCACGACTGCGGTGCACGATCTCTCGCTCGACATGCCGGAGGGAGGCGTGACCGTCTTCGTCGGGTCGTCCGGCTGCGGCAAGACGACCAGTCTCCGGATGATCAACCGGATGGTCGACCCGACCTCCGGCACCATCCGGGTCGGCGGCCGCGACGTCCTGGAGCAGGACGCCGCCGAGCTGCGCCGCTCCATCGGCTACGTCATCCAGCAGGCCGGCCTGTTCCCGCACCGCACCGTCCTCGACAACGTCGCCACCGTGCCGCTGCTGCTCGGCTGGGGCCGCAGGAAGGCCCGGGCCGCGGCCGGTGACCTCCTCGAACGGGTCGGCCTCGCCCCCGAGATGGGCAAGCGGTACCCGCACCAGCTCTCCGGCGGCCAGCAGCAGCGCGTCGGCGTGGCCCGGGCGCTCGCCGCGGATCCGCCGGTGCTGCTGATGGACGAGCCGTTCGGCGCCGTCGACCCGGTCGTGCGCGCCCAGCTCCAGGACGAACTCCTGCGCCTCCAGACGGAGTTGAACAAGACCATCGTCTTCGTCACCCACGACATCGACGAGGCGGTGCGGCTCGGCGACCGGATAGCCGTCTTCCGCGAGGGCGGCCACCTCGTGCAGTGCGCCGAGCCCGCCGAACTGCTCGCCCGCCCCGCCGACGACTTCGTGGCCGACTTCCTGGGCGCCGAGCGGGGCCTGAAGCTGCTGTCGCTGACCGCGCTCGCCGACGTACCGCAGGCGCCCGCGCCCGACGGCGGCCCCTGGGAACTGGTGCTGGACGCGGGCCGCAAGCCGGTGCACTGGCGGGAGCGGGACGGCGGCGGCGAGGCTCCGGTGCGGGCCCTTCGCGACACGGATTCGCTGCTGTCCGCGCTGAACGAGTCCGTCGCGTCGCCGGTCGGACTCGTGGCCCGGGTCGACGCCGAGGGGGTGCTCACCGGGGTCACGTCCCGGGACGACATCCACGACCGGGCCGGGGTCGCTCATGCACAGGCCCTGACCGGCGTGCCGTCACGGGGCGCCGCCCCGGACCCCGCTCCCCGATCGCCGCAGGGGCTCGAGAAGACCGGCGGTGCCGCATGACCATCGACTGGGAATGGATCGGTGAGCACAGGTCCGATCTCGCCACCCTCACCGCCTCCCACCTCCAGGCCGCCCTCAGCGCCGTCCTGTTCGGGCTCCTCATATCCCTGCCGCTGGCCGTGATCGCCCACCGCGTCCGGCCCCTGCGCGGCTTCCTCCTCGGGCTGTCGAACGTCCTGTTCACCATCCCGTCCATCGCCGTCTTCGTCCTGCTGCTGCCGGTCTCCGGCCTCACCCGCACCACCACCGTCATCGGCCTGACGATCTACACCCTCGTCGTCCTGCTGCGGAACACCGTCGAGGGCCTCGACTCCGTACCGCACAAGACCAAGGAAGCCGCGAAGGCCATGGGCACACGGCCGCTGCGCACCCTGCTCACCGTCGAGCTGCCGCTCGCGCTGCCCGTGATCATGGCGGGGGTGCGGATCGCGACCGTCATGGCCATCTCCCTGGTGTCCGTGGCGACCTACATCGGCGACGGCGGGCTCGGCCAGCTCTTCACCGACGGCTTCCAGCGCAACTTCCCGACCCCCGTCATCGTCGGCGTCGTCCTCACGCTGCTGCTCGCGCTCGTCGCGGACGCGGCTCTCGTCGCCGTCCAGCGGCTGCTCACGCCGTGGACCCGGACCAGGAAGGCCTGAGCCGCCATGTACGAACTCTTCAAGAACCTGGGCTCCTGGCTGGTCAGCGGCGAGCAGTGGGCCGGCGGCGACGGCATCGGGCACCGGCTCGCCGAGCACCTCCAGTACTCGCTGCTCGCCACGCTCATCGCCGCCGCG
Organism: Streptomyces sp. cg35; assembly: GCF_050410835.1. Classification (NCBI taxonomy): domain Bacteria; kingdom Bacillati; phylum Actinomycetota; class Actinomycetes; order Kitasatosporales; family Streptomycetaceae; genus Streptomyces; species Streptomyces sp. cg35. The sequence continues at coordinate 3,717,595 of NZ_CP191268.1, read as the reverse complement.
ATCGCGCTGCCCGTCGGCCTGCTCATCGGGCACACCGGACGCGGCGCCTTCCTCGCCATCAACCTGTCCTCGTTCGGCCGCGCGCTGCCGACCGTCGGCCTCGTCGTGCTGGTCTTCCTGGCCAGCGGACTGTCGATGTGGCCCGTCTACATCGCCCTCGTCGCGCTCGCCGTGCCGTCCATCGTCACCAACACGTACGCGGGCATGACCGCCGTCGACCCCGAGGTGAAGGACGCCGCGCGGGGCCAGGGCATGCGGGCCCACCAGGTGCTGTTCCAGGTCGAGCTGCCGCTCGCCCTGCCGCTGATCATGACGGGGCTCCGGCTCGCCCTGATCCAGGTCGTCGCGACCGCCACCATCGCCGCGTACGTCTCCTTCGGCGGGCTCGGCCGCTACGTCTTCGACGGGCTCGCCCAGCGGGACCTCGTGCAGGTGCTCGGCGGCGCCGTCCTCGTCGCGGTCGTCGCCGTCGTCCTCGATCTGGCGCTCTCCGGCCTGCAGCGCCTCCTCTTCCGTCACCGTCCCGCCGCGCTCAAGTCCGCCTAGGAGCAAGCAAGATGACCAACCTCAACCGACGTGCCGTCATCGGCGGACTCTTCGCCGCGGCCTCCGTGCCCGCCCTCGCCGCCTGCTCCAGCGGCATCACCTCGCTCGACGGGCAGGGCTCCGGCGGCTCCGGCGGCGGCTCCAGCAAGAACGGCGTCACGATCGGCACCGCCAACTTCACCGAGAACCAGGTGCTCGGCTACCTGTACGCGGCCGTGCTGGACGCGGCCGGGGTGAAGACGACCGTGCGGCCCAACCTCGGCACCCGCGAGATCCTCATCCCCGCCCTCAAGGGCGGCGACATCGACCTGCTGCCCGAGTACCAGGGCGCCCTGCTGCACTACCTCGACACCAAGTCCACCGTCACCGAGGAGGGCGAGATGCAGAACGCCCTCGCCGTGGCGCTCCCGGCCGGGCTGCAGATCCTGCCCTACGGGATGGCCGAGGACTCGGACGCCTTCGTGGTCACGCGCGAGACCGCCGAGAAGTACGGCCTCAGGTCGCTCGCCGATCTGGCGAAGCACAACGGCGACCTCGTCATCGGCGCGGCGCCGGAAGTGAAGAAGCGGCAGGTCGGCGCCGTCGGCCTGAAGGACGTGTACGGCGTCGAGTTCAAGGAGTTCAAGTCCCTCGACTCGTCCGGGCCGCTGGTCAAGGGCGCCCTGAAGAAGGGCGACGTCGACGTGGCGAACCTGTTCACCACCGACACCGACATCGCCGCCAACCACTGGGTCGTCCTCACCGACCCCAAGAACCTCGTCCCCGGCCAGCACGTCGTCCCGCTGATCGCGGACCGCAAGGCCGACTCGACCGTCCGCAAGGCGCTGGCCCGCCTCGGCAACGTCCTCACCACCGAGCAGCTGACCGAGCTGAACCGGCTCGTCGACAAGGACAAGAAGGACCCCGAGGACGTGGCGAACGACTACGCGCGTCAGCACGGGCTGGCGAAGAAGTAGCGGAACAGCGGCAAGGAGCACCACCATGGCAGCGGTAGTGGAGAAGCACTCCATCGACGTCGTCCCGGACAGCGAGCGGCACGGGCGCGCCTTCCACCAGTTCACGCTCTGGCTCGGCGCCAACCTCCACATCACCGCCGTGGTCACCGGCGCCCTCGCCGTCGTCTTCGGCGGCGACGTGGTCTGGTCACTGGCCGGGCTCGTGCTCGGCAACCTGTTCGGCGGCGCCGTCATGGCGCTCCACTCGGCGCAGGGCCCCAAGCTGGGGCTGCCCCAGATGATCCAGTCGCGGGCCCAGTTCGGCGTCAAGGGCGCCGTCGTGCCGCTGCTCCTCGTGATCCTCATGTACGTCGGCTTCTTCGCGAGCGGGACCGTCCTCGCCGGACAGGCCACCGCCGAGTTGACGCACACGGACGAGAGCACGGGCATCATCGTCTTCGGCCTCGTCACGGCCGTCATGGCGGCCGTCGGCTACCGCGTCATCCACGTCCTCGGCCGGGTCGCGAGCGTCGTCTGCGCGCTCGCCTTCGTGTACCTGGGCGTGCGCCTCCTCGGCCGCGTCGACCTCGGCGACCTGCTCTCCGACGCGCACTTCTCGCTCCCCATGTTCCTGCTGGCCATGTCGCTGTCGGCGTCGTGGCAGCTGGCGTTCGGCCCTTACGTCGCCGACTACTCGCGCTATCTGCCGCGGACCACGAGCGCCAAGGCCACGTTCTGGTGGACCCTGTCCGGCTCGGCGATCGGCTCGCAGTGGGCGATGACGTTCGGCGTGCTGGTCGCCGCGAGCTCGGGCGGCGCGTTCCTCGACAACCAGGTCGGCTACGTCGTCTCGCTCGGCGGCGCGGGCCTGGTGGCATCGTTCTTCTACTTCGTGATCGCGCTCGGCAAGCTGACCATCAACGTGCTCAACACGTACGGCGGCTTCATGTCGATGGTCACCGGCATCAGCGGCTTCCGCGGCCAGCGGGCCCTGTCGCGGCGCGGCCGGGCCGTCTACATCGCGATCATCATGGTCGCGGGCACGGCCGTCGCCCTGGCCGGCAAGGACAGCTTCCTGTCGTCCTTCAAGGACTTCCTGCTGTTCCTGCTGACGTTCTTCACGCCGTGGAGCGCCATCAACCTGGTCGACTACTACCTGATCTCCCGCGAGCGCTACGACATCCCGGCCCTCGCCGACCCGAACGGCCGCTACGGCGCCTGGCGCGGCGACGCCCTCGTGGTCTACGGCGTCGGGGTCCTCGCCCAGCTCCCCTTCCTGGCGACCGCCTTCTACACCGGCCCGTTCGTCGGCCCGCTCGGCGGCGCCGACATCTCCTGGATCGTGGGGCTCGCCGTCCCGGCCGTCCTGTACTGGCTGCTCGCCCGGCGCGACACCTCGCACGTACCGGAGCGGACGATCCTGGACGACCGGCCGGCCGAGCCCCTGGTGTCGTCCCCGTCGTGAGCCGGCACCGGAGCCGGGGGACCGGCCCCGCACCAAGAGGGGGGCTAGCCCCACTGCCACAGGCGCCCCCACTCCGTACCGTGAATTGGTATGGAAGCCCGCGAACAGGCACGTGACGCCGAACTCAAGAAGGAACTCGACGCCACCCTGCACGCCCGCAGGGAACTCGGCGAGGAGTACGAGACCGCGCTCGTCGATTCGTTCCTCGACAAGGTCGAGCAGCGCCTGGACTCCGTCGTGGACCGGCGGGTGCGCAGGCAACTGGCCGAACAGCGGATGTCCGTCGCCCGCGACGCCCGCGGCGGCCGCGGCGACGGCGACGGCTGGGGCGAGCGCTTCGGCTTCGCCGTCGTCACCCTCGTCCTCGCGATCCCGCTGTCCGCGATCGCCGTGGTCAACGCCGGCCTGCCCGGACTGCTGATCGCCTGGGGCGGCATCGTCGGCGTGAACGCCCTGCACGCGGGGCACTGGTCGCCGCGGTTCGGGAAGCGGCGGCGCGCGGGGCAGGACTCCGAGTGGGAGGAGTGAGTCACGCCTGCCGGGTCGGCAGGACGATTGCCTGACGCAGGTTCACGTGGCGGGGGCGGCTCGTCGTGTAGGCGATCAGGTCCGCGATGTCGTCGGACGACAGCCCGGTCAGCGCCTCGAACATGCCGTCCAGCTGGCCCGAGAGCTCCGCGTTGTCGACGTGGGAGGCCAGCTCCGACTCCGTCAGGCCCGGCTCGATGTTCGTGACCCGCACATCGAGCGGACCCAGCTCGGTGCGCAGCGACTGGGAGAGATAGGTGAGGGCGGCCTTCGTCGCCCCGTACACCGCGTAGTTCGGGAACGGGACGTGCGCGCCGATGGACGAGATGTTCACCAGGTCCGCCGTGCCGCCCGCCGCGGCCGTCGCGATCAGGTCGGGGGTGAGGGCGCGGATGACGCGCAGCGCCCCGGCGACGTTCGTGTCGAGCATGCGCTGCCACTCGTCGGCGCGGCCGTCGGCGACGGGGTTCGGCAGCATCACGCCCGCCGCGTTCACGACGAGGTCGACCCGCCCGTACGCGGCGTGCACGTGCTCGGTGGCGGCGTCGACCGAGGCCTGGTCCGTGATGTCCGCGGGCAGTGCCAGGGCCTGCCCGCCGTCCGCCCCGATCTTCGCGGCCAGCGCGGTGAGCCGGTCGGCGCGCCGGGCGAGCAGGGCGACGCGGGCCCCGTGGGCGGCGAGCAGCCGGGCGGTGGCCTCGCCCATGCCGCTGGCCGCGCCGGTGACGAGGGCGGTGCGGCCGATGAGGGCGTCGTACGTCATGGGAACTCCTCGGGATGCGGTGCGCCGTTCGGTGGGCACCAGCCTGCGGCGGGCCGCGCGGCCCACCCAGGGCAGAGCTTTTCCTGGGTCCGGCAGTACCAGGACGCAAGCGTGTCCGGTGCCTAGGATCGGAGCCATGAGCGAACCGGCCGACGGCATAGGCGACTTCCTGCGCTCACGGCGCGCCCGCATCCGGCCCGAGGAGGTCGGCCTGCCGGGACACGGCCGCCGCCGGGTACCGGGCCTGCGCCGCGAGGAGGTCGCCCAGCTCGCCGGGGTCAGCGTCGACTACTACATCCGCCTGGAACAGGGGCGGGGCACCTCGGTGTCGGACGCCGTGCTCGACGCCGTCGCGCGCGTCCTGCGCCTCGACGACACCGAGCGGACGTATCTGAGCGCGGTCGCCCGCCCCGCCGAGACCCACCGCCGGGCGGCGGCCCGCCCGGCGGCCCAGCAGGTGCGGCCGGGCCTGCGGCTGCTGCTCGACACGATCGAGAAGGGCCCGGCGTTCGTGCTCGGCCGCCGCATGGACGTACTGGCCTGGAACGCGCTCGCCGACGCCCTGCTCGGCTTCTCTGCGATGCCCCCGAAGGACCGCAACATGCCGCGCCAGGTCTTCCTCGACCCGGCCGCCCGCGACCTGTACCCGCAGTGGCCGGCGGTCGCCGCCGAGACCGTCGCGTTCCTGCGCCTCGACGCGGGCGCGCACCCCCAAGACCCCCGGCTGGCGGCGCTCGTCGGTGAACTCTCGCTGGCGAGCGCGGACTTCCGGCGCCTGTGGGCGGACCACCAGGTGAAGGAGAAGACCTCGGGCGCCAAGCGCCTGCTGCACCCCGTCGCCGGTGAACTCACCCTGCCCTACGAGACGTTGAGGGTCACGGGAGAGCCCGACCAGGCCCTGGTGGTGTACACGCCCGAGCCCGGCTCGGTGACGGAGGAACGGCTGCGGATGCTGGGCAGCTGGGCGGCGACACCGCGCTGACGGACGCTTCAGGGCGCTCTCACACAACCCTCAGAAACCGTCGCTAATCTCCGGCCCCGGACGGACGGACGCCGGAGGAGGGCGACACGGTGACGCGCGGAGCACAGGGGCTGGTCAGGACGGCTGTCGTGGTGCGGGCCGGAGCCGCGCCGATGGGGTGGCTCGGGGTCGTCGCGGCGGGGATCGGGGTGCTGCCCGACGGCCTCACCGGGCGGCGGATCGGCGTGCTCGGCGGGGCCGTGCTGTTCCTGGTGGTCGCGGCGGCGGTCGCGTACGGCCGCAGGCAGCGGTACGCCCGGCTCACCCGCGGGGCGACCCGCGCCGGGAAGTTCGACGTGCTCCAGGACCGGCGGATCACCGTACGGAACTGGCGGCGCGGCCACCGGTGGTGGCTGGCGCTGGCGTTCCTGGCGGCGGTCGGGAGCTCCTTCGTGGTGCCCGCGGCCGGCGGGATGGCCCTGGCCGGGGCGGGCGCCGGACTGTGGCTGAAGGCGGCCTGGCTGGGACGGCGCGAACGGCAGGACGAGGCGCTGCTGTGGCTGCGCGTCGACTGGCTCGGGTCACGGGCGGGCGCGCCCGCGGGCAAGCAGGTCAAGGGGTACCGGTCCACCGGCACGGCAGCGGGCGACGCCGCGCCCGGCGGGGCGCGACGTCGCTGATCTCGCGGTGAACTCCCTTGTTCAGACTTCGAGTTCGTTCTCGATCGACTTCAGCTGATGGCGGGCCATCGCCAGGTTGGCGCGCGCTGAATCGAGCACCAGGTACAGGAACAGCCCGTTGCCGCTGCGCCCCTTCAGGAGGCGGATCAGGTGGTACTGGGTGCCGAGTGTGATGAGGATGTCCTCGATCTCGTCCTTCAGCCCGAGGTGTTCCATGGTGCGCAGCTTGGCGCGGACGACGTCGGTGTTGCCCGCGGCGGCGACCTCCAGGTCGAAGCTCTTGGAGCCGCCGATGGTGCCGAGGGCCATGCCGCTGTTGTAGTCGACCAGTGCCGCGGCGCTGGCGCCCTCGATGGAGGCGACGGCGTCCTTGAGAGCGGTCTCGGTGTTGGCCATGATGCTGGGTCCTTTCCTGTGCTGCCTCAGCGGGCAGTTCGAGGTTGCAATTTGGGCTCGGAGAGCTCGGATCTGGGGGTGCGGACCGGCAGTCCGCTCTCGGTGGAGGCAACGGGCGGCGAGGGCGCGGTGCGGGCGCGGGAGCGCCCGCGGCCGCGGGCGACCGGCTCCGCGGCGGCCGCGTCGACCAGCTCGCCGATCCGGGTCCCGGAGCGGCGGCCCTCCAGATGCAGCCGCCCGACGTTGACCCGGTCCTCGGCGAGCAGGGTGAGGACCGCGCTGCCCCCGGCGGCGTACGTGGCGACATAGCCGTCCGTACCGCGCACCAGGAGTTCCCGGAAACCGCCCTGCCCGGTGGCGTCCGAGAGGCGCTGGGCCACGCCGAGCGCGGCGGCGGTCAGCGCGGCCATGCCCTCCGGCTCGATGCCGGGGGTGTCCTGGGCGAGCACGAGTCCGTCGACGCTGGCCGCGAGGGCCCCGGTGACCTGGGGGACCCGGACTCTCAACCTGTGTAGTTCGCCGAGGACTTCGGCCTCGTCGGCCATCGGCGGTCTCCTTCCGGGAGTTGCGGGAGTGACAGGAGGTACGGAGCCGGCGCGTCCGGCGCGGCGCAGGCGCTTCACAGGGCCTCCAGTGCGGCGCGCAGCCGGCGCAGCAGCGCCACGTCGGGATCCTCGACGGCGGCGTGCGACATCCACGCGGGCACCGGGGTCGTGATGGCGGGCTCCGGGGGAGCGGTGGTCACCAGGCCGCCCGCGGCGAGGCGGCGCAGATCGACCAGGGTGTGGAAAGCGGGCCTGCCCAGGGCGAGCGCGATCTGCGACGCGGTGCGCGCCCCGTCGACCAGGTCCAGGACCCGGCGCCGCCGCGGCGGCACCGGCTGTTCGCGGCCCGTGGCCCGGGTCAGCGGGGCCGTGTCGGTGTCCGGCTCGGGCCAGATCCGCTGGAGCAGGTCGCGGCGGCGCAGCGTCTCGCGCTCGACCGCCGCCACCGGCACCGGACGCACCGCGCCGAACCAGTGCGAGACCCCGTAGCGGAACCGGGTGGGTCCGCTGCTCGGCGCGAGCGTGAAGTACGCGGCGTCGAACACCGCGGCCAGATGGCACAGTTCGAGCGCGCCGTCCGACAGCCGGCCCTGTTCGACGAGGTAGCGGCCGACGCGCTGCCCGGCCCCCGCCCGGTCCACGGCCTCCCACCAGCGGTCGGCGTGCACCGCGCCGCCCGCCGTGAGCAGCACGTCCATGCCGGGGGTCGCGGGCGACTCCGCGTGCACGATCCGCCCGTCCGCCAGATAGAGGGTGCCGTGTTCGCGGATCAGCGCCCCGGTGGCCCGTTCGTCCGCGAGCCGGCCGAGCATCGGCGAGACGCCCGCGGTGGCGCTGCTCATCCGAGGACCAACCGGTCGGCCAGGCCGGTGAGATGGAGCCGGGCGTACGCGAGGTTGCCCTCGTCCCGGTCGAGCCACAGGTGGAGGAAGACGCTGCTGTCGAAGCTGGTCCGGACGAAGCGGAGCAGGTGGTAGCCGTCGCGGTTGGTGACGATGACGTCCTCGACGGGCGGTTCCTTGTCGGCCTCGGTCCAGTCGCTGCCCTCGGCCGGGGAGAACGCGCGGTGCTCGGCGGCCAGCCGGGCGAGTTCGGCGGCCTCGGCGGCGGTGGCCTCGTGGTCCCCGTTGGGCGAGTCGCCGATGGTGCCCAGGGCCAGACCGCTGGTCCAGTCGACGACGGAGGCGCCGCGGGCACCCGGCAGCCGCATGACCTCAAGCAGGCACTCGTCGATTCCGGGCACGCCTGAAACTCCCCACTTGGTCGCCGTTCTCGTGCACCCTTGGTGCTGGTGTGACGGAGACGCTACGCACGGTACGGCGACCTGGTGAGCGTTCTGGCATTTTCCGGTGGAACATTCGAAGGGGGGATAAAATCCGCCAACTCAGCTGGAAAGAGGGGTCCTGTGCGCCCGGCGCACGCCTCCGCGCGCCCGGCGCGCGGAACCCCGCCTCACGCCTCACTCCCGTGCGCTCAGACCTCTGCGCGCGGGCGCTCCCGGAGGCCGAGGGGCCCGGGAGGCCGAGGAGTCCCAGAGGCCGTGTGGTCTCAGAGGTCGAGCAGGGCGCCCCGCCGGTCGCCGCCCGCCTCCGTCACGATCTCCGCCACCGTCTGCGGAGCCCGTACGGTCGCGAACCGCACGCCGTCGACCGGGTCCGCGGTGAATCCGTACACCCCGGGCCGGGTCAGCGAGTTGTAGGAGTAGTGCTGGGCGAAGTTGTACGCGCCGGTGTCGAGCGCGGCCACGTGGTCGCCGGCCTCCAGCGGCGGCAGCGGGCGGTTCTCGGCGAGCAGGTCCCCGGCGAAGCAGGCGGGGCCCGCCACGTCCTGCGCGACGGCCGGGCCGGTCCTGGGCCGGCCCTGCGCGTCGTACGCGGCGATCCGCAGCGGCCAGGACGCGGGCGCGTACACGGTCCGGGTCGCGACCTGGACTCCCGCGTGCGTCACGGCGATCGGGCGCCCGCCGCTGCGCTTGGCGTACTCGACGCGCGCCAGGATCAGGCCGTGCTTGGCGAGCAGTGACCGGCCGAACTCGGTGACCAGGCCGTAGCGCCCGTCGAAGAGGCCCGGGACGGTCTCGGCGAGCAGCTGCGCGTACGCGGCATGGCCCGGGCTCTCCTCGTCGGAGGCGAAGTTCACCGGCAGACCGCCGCCGATGTCGAGCGTGTCGATCTGCCGCCGGCCCGCCGACCGGTTGATCTCCTCGGCGAGTTCGTACGTGGTGCGCACCCCCTCGGCCATCAGCTCCAGCGGTACGCCCTGCGATCCGGAGTGCGTGTGCAGGCGGGTCAGCCACGGCCGGTCCAGGAAGGCCCGCACGACCCACTCGCGTGCGCCCTCGTCGCGCAGCGCCACCCCGAACTTGGAGGTGGCGGTGGCGGTCGACAGGGCGCCGATCGAGCCCGCCCCGATCTGCGGGTTCACGCGCAGGCCCACGGGGGAGCGGGTGGGCGCGGAGGCGACGAGGGCGTCCAGGCGGGCCAGCTCCTGCGGGTTGTCGGCGTTCACGGCGATGCCGAGGGCCAGGGCCTCGCGCAGTTCGGCGGCGGTCTTGGCGGGGGAGTCCAGGACGGTGCGGGCCGGCGGCACCCCGGCCGCGCGGGCCAGGGCCAGCTCGCCCGGGCTCGCGACCTCGGCCCCGATGCCCGCGTCGTGCAGCAGCCGCAGGACCGGCACGAGCGGCGTCGCCTTCACGGCGAAGGAGTGCAGCACCTCCGTGCCGGGTGCGACGACCGCGTCGAAGGCGGCGTGCAGCGCGGCGGCCGAGGCGCGGATGCCGGTGACGTCGAGGAGTCCGGCGACGGGCCGGGCCGGGCCGACGAGTGCCTGGTCGACGGCGGCGCGTACGGCCTGGTCGCGGCGGGCGGAACGGTCCGGGGAAGCGTCCGTGGGAGCCATGTGGTCCAGACAACCACTCGGACCGCTGTCAGGGGAATGTATTGACTAGCCCTATTCAGGAAGTCAGGATGTGAATAACCGCATCAACATGGAGCACTCCAGGAGGCCGCCGATGTCAGGACCCCGCGCCGTACGAGCCCCGCGCGGCACCGAGCTCAACACCCTGGGGTGGCAGCAGGAGGGCGCCCTGCGGATGCTCATGAACAACCTCGACGCGGAGGTCGCCGAGCACCCCGACAAGCTGGTCGTCTACGGGGGCACCGGCAAGGCGGCCCGGTCCTGGGAGGCGTACGACGCGATCGTGCGCACGCTCAAGACGCTGAAGTCCGACGAGACGCTCCTCGTCCAGTCCGGCAAGCCGGTCGGCGTGCTGCGCACCAGCGAGTGGGCGCCGCGCGTGCTGCTCGCCAACTCCAACCTGGTCGGCGACTGGGCCAACTGGGAGGAGTTCCGCAAGCTGGAGGCCGAGGGCCTCACCATGTACGGCCAGATGACGGCCGGTTCATGGATCTACATCGGCTCGCAGGGCATCGTCCAGGGCACCTACGAGACCTTCGGCGCCGTCGCCCGCAAGAAGTTCGACGGCACCCTCGCGGGGACGATCACCCTCACCGCCGGTGTCGGCGGCATGGGCGGCGCCCAGCCGCTCGCGGTCACGATGAACGAGGGCGTCGCGATCTGCGTCGACGTCGACGAGACCCGCATCGACCGCCGCATCGGCACCCGCTACCTGGACGTCAAGGCCGACAGCCTCGACCACGCCCTGGAGCTGGCGGTCCAGGCCCGCGACGAGCGCCGCGGCCTGTCCATCGGCGTCGTCGGCAACGCCGCCGAGGTCTTCCCCGAGCTGCTGCGCCGCGGCGCCCCGATCGACATCGTCACCGACCAGACCTCCGCCCACGACCCCCTCGCCTACCTGCCCGTCGGCATCTCGGTCGAGGACTGGGACAAGGAGCGCGAGGCGGACCCGGCCGGCTTCACCGACAAGGCCCGTCAGTCGATGCGCCTGCACGTCGAGGCCATGGTCGGCTTCCTGGACGCCGGCGCCGAGGTCTTCGACTACGGCAACTCGATCCGCGACGAGGCCCGCAAGGCCGGCTGCGAGCGCGCCTTCGACTTCCCCGGCTTCGTGCCCGCGCACATCCGCCCGCTGTTCGAGGAGGGCCTCGGCCCGTTCCGCTGGGCCGCCCTGTCCGGCGACCCGGAGGACATCCGCAAGACGGACGCCGCGATCAAGGAGCTGTTCCCGGAGAACAAGCACCTGCACCGCTGGCTCGACATGGCCGCCGAGCGCATCTCCTTCGAGGGCCTCCCGGCACGCATCTGCTGGCTCGGCTACGGCGAACGCCACCTGGCGGGCCTCAAGTTCAACGAGATGGTGGCCTCCGGCGAACTCTCCGCCCCGGTCGCCATCGGCCGCGACCACCTCGACTCCGGCTCGGTCGCCTCCCCGTACCGCGAGACCGAGGCCATGAAGGACGGGTCCGACGCGATCGCCGACTGGCCGCTCCTGAACGCCCTGGTCAACACTGCCTCCGGCGCTTCCTGGGTCTCCCTGCACCACGGCGGCGGCGTCGGCATGGGCCGCTCCATCCACGCGGGCCAGGTCTGCGTCGCCGACGGCACCGACCTCGCCGCGCAGAAGATCGAGCGCGTCCTCACCAACGACCCGGCGATGGGCGTCATCCGCCACGTCGACGCGGGCTACGAGCACGCGGCGCAGGTCGCGGCGGAGCGCGGCGTCCGTGTCCCCATGCGTGAGGGCGACGACGCGTGAGCGCCTTCCTGGAGATGTGGCGCGAGCTGCGTCCCATCGGCCGGAACCAGGACAGCGGCGGCTACCGCCGCTACGCCTGGACCGGCGCCGACACCGACTGCCGCGCATGGTTCGAGGCGCAGGCCACGTCCCGCGGCCTGACCTACGAACTGGACCGCAACGGCAACCAGTGGGCCTGGCTCGGCGACCCGGAAGCCGGGGACGCCGTCGTCACGGGCTCCCACCTGGACTCCGTCCCGGACGGCGGCGCCTTCGACGGCCCGCTCGGCGTCGTCTCCTCGTTCGCCGCCCTGGACGAACTCCGCCACAGGGGAGCGGAGTTCACCAAGCCGTTCGCGATCACCAACTTCGGCGACGAGGAGGGCGCCCGCTTCGGCCTGGCCTGCGTCGGCTCCCGCCTCAGCGGCGGCCACCTCACCCGCGAGCAGGCCCACCGGCTCACCGACGCCGACGGCATCACGCTGCCGCAGGCCATGGAGAGCGCCGGGTACGACCCGGAGACGATCGGCCCGGACCCCGAACGCCTGGCCCGCATCGGCGCGTTCGTCGAGCTGCACGTCGAACAGGGCCGCGCCCTGGACCTGTCCGGCGACGCGGTCGGCATCGCCAGCGCCATCTGGCCGCACGGCCGCTGGCGCTTCGACTTCCGCGGCGAGGCCAACCACGCGGGCACGACCCGGCTCGTCGACCGCAGGGACCCGATGCTGCCGTACGCGGAGACGGTCCTGGCGGCCCGCCGCGAGGCACAACTGGCGGGCGCGGTCGCCACGTTCGGCAAGATCGCGGTCGAGCCGAACGGCGTCAACGCCATCCCGTCCCTGGTCCGCGGCTGGCTCGACTCGCGCGCCGCCGACCAGGACGCCCTCGACCGGACCGTCACGGCCATCGAGAAGGCGGCCCGCGCATACGCCGACGCGCACGGCATCGACGTATCGCTGACCAGGGAGTCGTTCACACCGGTCGTCGACTTCGACCACGCGCTGCGCGACGAACTGGCCCGGATCCTCGGCACGAAGGGCGCGTCGGCCGGCCTGACGGTCCCCGTGCTGGGGACGGGGGCGGGACACGACGCGGGGATCCTCGCCTCGTCGGTCCCCACCGCCATGCTGTTCGTACGCAACCCCACGGGCGTCTCGCACTCCCCGGCCGAGTCCGCGGCCGAGGACGACTGCCTGGCCGGGGTGGCGGCACTCGCCGACGTACTGGAAGGACTGGCCTGCACGTGACGACGCAGACGACGTACTGGCTGGAGCACGCCTGGCTCGACCCGAACGTCGAGCCCGGCGTGGCCGTGGACGTCACGGCGGACGGCCGGATCGCGGCCGTCCGCACGGGGACCGAGACCCCGCCGCCCGGCGCGACCGTGCTGCGCGGCCTCACCGTCCCCGGCCTGGCCAACGCCCACAGCCACGCCTTCCACCGGGCGCTGCGCTCGACGGTGCAGGTCGGCTCGGGCACGTTCTGGACCTGGCGCGAGGTCATGTACGGGGTCGCGGACCGGCTCACCCCCGACACGTACCACGCGCTCGCGCGGGCGGTGTACGCGGAGATGGCGCTGACCGGCATCACGGCGGTCGGCGAGTTCCACTACCTGCACCACCAGCCCGGCGGCACCCCGTACGAGGACCCCAACGCGATGGGCGAGGCGCTGATCGCGGCGGCGGACGAGGCGGGCATCCGCATCACGCTGCTCGACACGGCGTACCTCTCCGCGGGCTTCGGCACGGAGCCGGACCGCCACCAGCGGCGCTTCTCCGACGGCACGGCCCAGGCGTGGGCCGAGCGCGCGTCCCTGCTCAAGGAACGCCCGCACGCCCGGATCGGCGCGGCGGTCCACTCGGTGCGCGCGGTCCCGGCCGACCAGCTCGGGACGGTCGCGCAGTGGGCGGCGGACCGCCGGGCGCCCCTCCACGTCCACCTCTCCGAGCAGACCGCGGAGAACGACGCGTGCCAGGCCGCCCACGGCTGCACCCCCACCCAACTCCTCGCTGAGCACGGCGTGTTGAGCGCGCGCACGACGGGCGTCCACAACACCCACCTCACCGACGCCGACATCGCGCTGATCGGCCGCTCGGGCACCGGCACCTGCATGTGCCCGACGACGGAACGCGACCTGGCCGACGGCATCGGCCCGGCGGTGGCCCTCCAGAAGGCGGGCTCCGCGCTCTCCCTCGGCTCCGACAGCCACGCCGTCATCGACCTGTTCGAGGAGGCGCGGGCGATGGAACTGAACGAACGCCTGCGCTCCCGCACCCGCGGCCACTGGACCGCGGCGGCCCTGCTCCGCGCGGCCACGGCCGACGGCCACGCGGCGCTGGGCTGGTCCGACGCGGGCACCCTGGAGACGGGCGCGGTGGCGGACCTGGTCACGATCACCCTGGACTCGGTCCGCACGGCGGGCGCGCTGCCCCGCCTCGGCGCGGAGACGGCGGTGTTCGCGGCGAGCGGGGCGGACGTGACGGACGTGATCGCGGGCGGCCGCAGGATCGTCCGCGACGGGGAGCATGTGCTGGTCGGTGACGTGGCAGGAGCCTTGACCTCGGCCATTGCGGCGCTGCACTAGTCCAAGCCCCTCCGGCGCTTGAGGAGCGGGGTCCGGGGCGCAGCCCCGTGACCTCAGGAAGAGGAACCATGACGACCACCACGGCCATCACCGACATCGGCACCCTGGTCACCAACAACCCGGACCTCGGCGACGGCCCCCTGGGCCTGATCGAGAACGCCGCCCTGGTCATCGAGGGCGACAGGATCGCCTGGGCGGGCCCGGCGGCGAAGACCCCGGCCACCGACACCCGGCACGACGCCGGGGGCCGCGCCGTCGTCCCCGGCTTCGTCGACTCCCACTCCCACCTGGTCTTCGCGGGCGACCGCACGAAGGAGTTCAACGCCCGCATGTCGGGCCGGAGTTACCAGGCCGGCGGCATCCGCACCACGGTGGCGGCGACCCGGGCGGCCACGGACGAGGCCCTGGAGGCGAACCTCACCCGCTACCTCGCGGAAGCGCTCCGCCAGGGCACGACCACCTTCGAGACGAAGTCCGGCTACGGCCTGACCACCGCCGACGAGGAACGCGCCCTGCGCATCGCGGCGGCCCACACCGACGAGGTCACCTACCTCGGCGCCCACATCGTGTCGCCCGACTTCGCCGACGACCCGGCCGCGTACGTGGAGCTGGTGACCGGCGAGATGCTGGACGCCTGCGCCCCGCACGCCCGCTGGATCGACGTGTTCTGCGAGAAGGGCGCCTTCGACGGTGACCAGGCCCGCGCGATCCTCACGGCGGGCCGGGCGAAGGGCCTGCACCCGCGCATCCACGCGAACCAGCTCTCCTACGGCCCGGGCGTCCAGCTCGCCGTGGAACTGGACGCGGCGAGCGCCGACCACTGCACGCACCTCACGGACGCCGACGTCGACGCCCTCGCGAACAGCGACACGGTGGCCACGCTGCTGCCCGGCGCCGAGTTCTCCACGCGGGCCCAGTGGCCGAACGCCCGCCGCCTGCTGGACGCGGGCGCCACGGTCGCGCTGTCCACGGACTGCAACCCGGGCTCGTCCTTCACGTCCTCGGTCCCCTTCTGCATCGCCCTGGCCGTACGGGACATGGGCATGACCCCGGACGAGGCGCTGTGGTCGGCGACCGCGGGCGGCGCGCGGGCGCTCCGCCGCACGGACGTCGGCCACCTCGCGCCGGGCGCCCGCGCGGACCTGGCGTTCCTGGACGCGCCGAGCCATGTGCATCTGGCCTACCGGCCGGGCGTCCCGCTGGTGCGGGAGGTGTGGCGGGCCGGGGCACGCGCCGTCTGACGGCACCCGCGTCCCGCCGGCCGCCGGCTACGGCGCCAGGGACTCGGCGACGAGCCGCCAGATCTCCGCGGCCAGGTCCATGTTGCCGCTCTGCTGGGCCTGGCCGGCGAGGTCCCGCAGTCCGGTGAGCGCCCGGTCCCGCTCGCCCTCCAGGAGCAGCACGCGGTTGCGCAGCACGTCGAGCCTGATCCGGTCCTGGTACGGCAGCAGATCGTCGAAGCCGACCAGCTGGTCGAGGACCTCGCGCGCCTCGTCGGGGCGGCCGGTGGACACGGCGATCCGGGCACGCAGCGCGAGCAACTGCTGCTCGATGGTCGGCGTGCCCGCGAACGGCAGGGCCGCCCGGACCTCCTCGACGCGCCGCTGGGCGGACTCCGCCCGCGGCGGATCGCCCCTGAGGTCGAGCCGGGCCGCACTGATACGCACGCGCATCCACATCGTCAGGTCGTCGCGGCCGTCGAAGCCGCGGACGGCCTGGTCCATCAGCTCCGACGCGGCGTCCAGATCCCCCTGGCGGGCCCGGGTGTTGGCAGCGGCCCACAAGGCCTGCGCCCATTCCGATCCGGAGGTCTCCTTCGCCACGGTGAGCAGTTCGTCGGTGTAGCGCGAGGCGTCGGGCATCCTTCCGGCCTCGGCCAGCGCCGCCACCAGAGCGAGCAGCGTCGAGGTCAGCACGCGCGGCGGCAGCCCCTCGCTCTTCGCCAGTTCGTAGGCGTGCATCGCGGTGTCGACGGCGTCGGTGATCTCACCGGCGGCCCGCATGGTGCGAGCCACCTCGGCCAGCGCCCTGGCCTGCAGCTCGGGCTGCCCGAGCGCCACGCTGAGCGCGACCAGTTCGTCGAGGCACGCCCGCTGTTCGGCATACTCCTGCCGCCGCCGACGCCACTCGGAGACCTGCCAGAGCGCCTGCCAGCGCAGCTGCGGGTCCTCGCCCTCCGCGGCCTTCAGGGCTTCGCTGAGCACCTCGCCGGCCTCGTCCCGGCTCAGCCCGGTGGCCAGCGTCAGGCTCTGGGACAGCGAGGTCGCGGTGGATTCCGTGAGCTCGGCCGGGCTGATACCCAACTGCGTGGCCAGATGCGCGACCGCCCGATCGGTGGGCCGGCGCGCACCGGACTCGAGGCGGGACAGGTACCCGGCCGACATGCCCTCGCCCGCGAGCGTGGCGAGCGACAGGCCGCGCTCTGTCCTCAGTTGCCTGAGCCGACGGCCGAAGACTGGCTGCTCGAGCATGTCCGAACTCCTGGGTAGTGCTGATGCCTTCCGGCACCCGAAGGGGTGTTTCCCTCCCGAGCGTAGCCGACTTGCCCAGATCGGGGCAATCTCTTGCCAGCGTGAGCGCGACTCCAGTCCCTGCTTGGCAATTCTTGTTGGCAATCTCTTGCCAAGCCGGTGGCAACAGCCGTACGTTGCTGCTGTCCGCGGATGAACCTCGCCGGCGGACGGCCCGAAAGGTGGGGGCGGATATGCGCGACGTGGCATTCACTTCCACTTCATTGCAATGAATGCATCACCCTTTGTTGCGTTACATCGCGAACCATTGCAACGTTTTTTCATTTCTGAGCTGCAATGATGGCGTTTTAGCGCAACAAGTATGTTGCCGGATTCTTGAACGCAACGTAGCGTTTCACTCATCGGAAACGGCGAGCCGCACAGGACTCACCGCCACGGACAAGGAGAGAACGATGCAGAAGTTCGACACCACCGCCCCGGTCACCGCCGAGCTGAACATCCCCGCGGGGCGCATCCAGGTCGTCGCCGCCGACCGCACCGACACCACCGTCGAGGTCCGGCCCGCCGACCCCGCCAAGTCCCGTGACGTGAAGGCCGCCGAGCAGCTCCAGGTCGCCTTCGCCGACGGTGTCCTGCGCATCGAGGCCCCGGCGGCGGCCAACCGGCTCCTCGGCAGCGGCTCCGGCTCCGTCGAGGTCACCGTCCAGCTGCCGGCCGGCTCCCGCATCGAGGCGAAGGCCGCCGCCGCCGAGTTCCGCGGCGCGGGACGCCTCGGCGATGTCACCTTCGACGGCGGTCACGGCCAGGTCCAGCTCGACGAGGCCGACAGCGTCCACCTCACCGGCCTCGACGCCGACATCAAGGTCGGCCGACTGAACGGCCCCGGTCGGATCAGCACCCAGAAGGGCGACCTGACCGTCGGCGAGGCCGTGCGCGGCACGCTCACGCTGAGCACCCAGATGGGAGACATCACCGTCGTGGCCGCCCCCGGGGTCTCCGCCTCCCTCGACGCGGGTACCGGCTCCGGCCGGATCGACAACGCACTGAAGAACGCCGACGCCACGCCCGAGCTCACCGTCCACGCCACCACCGGCCACGGCGACATCACCGCCCGCAGCCTCTGACCCGCAGCCCTCAGAAGGAGCCCTCCTCATGACCAGCCTGGCCATCGCGGCGAACGAGCTGCGCAAGTCCTACGGCGACAAGACCGTGCTCGACGGCATCGACCTGCGCATCCCGGCCGGCTCGGTCTTCGCGCTGCTCGGGCCGAACGGCGCCGGGAAGACCACCACGGTGCAGATCCTGTCCACCCTGATCACCGCCGACGGCGGACAGGCCCGGGTCGCGGACCACGATCTGGCGGCCGAACCGCAGGCGGTGCGCGCCGCGATCGGGGTGACCGGGCAGTTCTCCGCCGTCGACGGTCTGATCACGGGGGAGGAGAACATGCTCCTGATGGCGGACCTGCACCACCTCTCCAAGGCCGAGGGCCGGCGGGTCACCGCCGAACTCCTGGAGCGGTTCGACCTGGTGGAAGCCGCGAGAAAGCCCGCCTCCACCTACTCCGGCGGCATGAAGCGCCGCCTGGACATCGCGATGACCCTGGTCGGCCGCCCGCGGATCATCTTCCTCGACGAGCCGACCACCGGCCTGGACCCGCGCTCGCGGCACAACATGTGGCAGATCATCCGCGAACTCGTCACCGACGGCGTCACCGTCTTCCTCACCACCCAGTACCTCGAAGAGGCCGACCAGCTCGCCGACCGGATCGCGGTGCTGAACGACGGGAGGATCGCCGCCGAGGGCAGCGCCGAGGAACTCAAGCGCCTCGTCCCCGGTGGACACATCCGCCTGCGCTTCACCGACCCGGACGCCTACCGCTCGGCGGCCGCCACCCTCGACGCGGCGACCCGCGACGACGACGCCCAGGCCCTGAAGATCCCCAGCGACGGCAGCCAGCGCGAACTGCGCTCCATCCTCGACCAGTTGGACATCTCCGGCATCGAGGCCGACGAGCTGACCGTGCACACCCCCGACCTCGACGACGTCTTCTTCGCCCTCACCAGCGGCACCGCCCGGCCCGCCCTGTCCGTCGTGAACCCCCAGCCCAGCCAGTCCGAGGAGACCGTCCGATGAGCTCCCTCTCCCTCGCCGTCCGCGACTCGTCCACCATGCTGCGGCGCAACCTGCTGCACGCCCGCCGCTACCCCTCCCTCACCCTGAACCTGCTGCTCACCCCGGTGATGCTGCTCCTGCTGTTCGTCTACATCTTCGGCGACACGATGAGCGGCGGGGCGGGCCGCGACGCCTACATCGCCTACATCGTCCCCGGCATCCTGCTCATGACGATCGGTTCCACCGTCATCGGTACCGCGGTGTCGGTGTCCACCGACATGAGCGAGGGCATCATCGCCCGCTTCCGCACCATGGCCATCCACCGCAGCTCGATCCTGTTCGGCCACGTCGTCGGCAGCGTCCTGCAGACCCTGGTCAGCGTGGTCCTGGTCGGCGCCGTCGGGGTGGCGATGGGCTTCCGTTCCACGGACGCCACCGTGCTGGAGTGGTGCGCCGCCTTCGGGCTCCTCGCCCTGGTCGCGCTGGCCTTCACCTGGATCGCGGTCGGCATGGGGCTGGGCAGCCCGAACGCGGAGGCGGCCAGCAACAACGCGATGCCGCTGATCCTGCTGCCGCTCATCTCCAGCGCCTTCGTCCCCCTGGACTCGATGCCGGGCTGGTTCCAGCCGATCGCCGAGTACCAGCCCTTCACCCCGGCCATCGAGACCCTGCGCGGCCTCCTGCTGGGCACGGAGATCGGCAACAACTGGTGGATCGCGCTGGTCTGGTGCCTGGCCCTGACCGTCCTCGGCTACCGCTGGTCCAAGGCCCAGTTCAACGCCGACCCCAAGTAACCGCCGTGCCGGCAGCCGAAGCAGATACGCGAACGGGCCCGCCTCCTGGGGATCAGGGAGGGCGGGCCCGTTCGCGTAAGGGGCCTGAAGGCGGGCTCACTCCTCCACCGTCAGTCCCTTGCGCAGGCGCACGAGGGTGCGGGACAGGAGCCGCGACACGTGCATCTGCGAGATTCCCAGCTCTTCGCCGATCTCCGACTGGGTCATGTTGGCGACGAAGCGCAGAGACAGGATCTTGCGGTCGCGCGGCGGGAGTTCGGCGATCAGCGGCTTGAGGGACTCGACGTACTCGATGCCCTCCAGACCGTGGTCCTCGTACCCGATGCGGTCCGCGAGCGCACCCTCGGAGTCGTCCTCCTCGGGCTGGGCGTCGAGGGAGCTGGCGGTGTAGGCGTTCGACGCCGCCATGCCCTCCACGACCTCTTCGTTCGACAGGCCCAGGCGTTCGGCGAGCTCGCCCACCGTGGGGGCGCGGTCGAGCTGCTGGGCGAGTTCGTCGCCCGCCTTGGCGAGGTCGAGACGGAGTTCCTGAAGGCGCCGCGGTACGCGCACCGACCAGGAGGTGTCGCGGAAGAAGCGCTTGATCTCACCGACGATCGTCGGCATCGCGAAGGTGGGGAACTCGACGCCGCGGCTCAGCTCGAAGCGGTCGATCGCCTTGATCAGGCCGATGGTGCCGACCTGGATGATGTCCTCCATCGGCTCGCTGCGGGAGCGGAACCGGGAGGCCGCGAACTTCACCAGGGCGAGGTTGAGCTCGACCAGTGTGTTGCGGACGTAGGAGTATTCGTGCGTGCCCTCCTCGAGGGACTCCAGGCGCTCGAAGAGCGTCTTGGAGAGGGCTCGCGCGTCGAGCGGCCCCACCTCGTCGAACGGCGGGATCTCAGGGAGTCCGTCAAGTCCTTCCAGAGCGTCGGACTCGAAGTCGGCGTGGCGTTCCGGTGGGGGTGTCGACGTCGCCTGGTCAGTACGCGATTCGTCGAGCCGGGGTGACATGATGTCCTCCATCGTTCTCGGCATATGGCTGCCGATGCCCATACGTGCACTTGCGGAGTGCGGCGCCTCCAAAGCCGGCCGTGTCGATTGCTGTCCTTACTAGGCCTACCCGCTTTCCTTACCGCGCCGCAAGTGCGATCTGTGGTGAAATGTCCGATTCTTAGGGGTTGTTCGGGTACCGAGGGGCGTAGAGAAGGCGTAGGGTTCGAGGGCGTAAATCGGCACGTCGAAGGCAGCGAGAGAGAGACGTCATGGACCGCGGGACAGTCGGCAGCGCGCATCGGGGCCGGCTTCTGGTCGAGGTGCGGCACGAGGGCACCAGCGCCGTGGTGACCCCGGCGGGTGAGCTGGATCACCACACCGCCGATCTGCTGCGCGAACCCCTCGAGGAATGCCTGGCCGGCGGGCTTTCCCGGCTGGTGGTCGACTGCGCGCGCCTCGAGTTCTGCGACTCGACGGGGCTGAACGTACTGCTCGGTGCCCGCCTCAAGGCCGAGGCCGCGGGCGGCGGAGTCCATCTGGCCGGGATGCTGCCGGTGGTGGCCCGGGTCTTCGAGATCACCGGCGCGGAGGCCGTGTTTACGGTGCACGAATCCCTGGAGGCGGCACTCGCCGCGGAGTGACCCGAATGACCGCGTACTTGCGGCCGCAAGAAGTTACGCTCCAGTTGTCTCTACGTGATCGAGGCGTTACCAGCGTCACAGGGTTCGCGCCGAACAGATGGGTGTTCTCGTCGTTCGGCCGGGCAGGAGACACCCGACCGCCACTGCAACCCTGAATCCTGAAGCTGAATTGGTAAATCGGTGAGGTGAAGTGCTGATGAGCACCACCCGGCCTTACTCGCCGGGCGACCACGGCCCCGAGTCCGGAGACGTACCGGCTGCCGGGGGCCGACAGGTCCGCAGGCTGAGCCTCGCTGGGGCCAGTGGCATCGTGCCGCTGTCCCGCGACTTCACCCGTGAGGCGCTGCACGCCTGGGGCTGGCTGCCGGCCGCGAGCGCGGACCGCCGCGCCGCCGCGGAGGATGTGCTGCTCGTAGTCTCCGAGCTGGTCACCAACGCCTGCCTGCACGCCGAGGGCCCGGACGAGCTGATCGTCTCCCTCGACAACAAAGTGCTGCGCATCGAAGTCGCCGACCGCGGCGCCGGTCAGCCCGCACCGCGCACCCCGCACCGCGCCGGCCGCCCCGGCGGTCACGGCATGTTCATCGTCCAACGCCTCTGCCTCGACTGGGGAGTTGTCCGCGCCCCCGGGGTCACCGGAAAAACCGTCTGGGCCGAGCTGGGCGCGCCCGCCTAGTCGCTGGGGCCTGTTACGGCCTGATTTCCTTCGCAGTTCCGAGCACGCCGGATCGTCTTCGATCCGGCGTGCTCTTTGTCTTCCCTCCGCAGGACCCCGGGCGTACCTTGAGCCACCCGCATCTGATGAACCGTCAGTAACCGTCGGTCTGAAGGGATCTCGAGGTGTCGTACCGGACGTACCAGAAACGAACCGCCGCGTTCGCGCTCAGCGCGGCACTGGCGGGCTCGGCGGTGCTGATGGCCGCCCCCGCAGCGCAGGCCACGGTCCAAGACGTCAACTACAAGTGCAAGACGCCGATCGGGGACAAGAGCGCCGTCTCCCCGATCGACATGAAGAGCGTCAAGAGCGGCAGCGGCTACAAGATCACGATGTCCTTCCAGAAGGGCGTCTCCTCCAGCCCGGTCGAGCTGGGCAAGGGCGCGATGAACCCCAGCGCGGTCATCAAGCTGGGCGGCGCGGACAGCGGCTCCGTCCCGGTGTCCGGGCCGCCGAACTCCGAGGCGATCCCCGCCAACACCCCGATCAAGATCAGTGACCTGTCGGGGACGTACACGCCGAAGAAGAGCGGCAAGGTGACGTTCACGGCCGGCGTCCTGACCATCAAGGCGCTCGGCACGACGACCACGTGCACGCCCGGCAACAACCCGAAGCCGTCCCTGGAGCTGGACGTGAAGGCCGCGGGCGGCGGCGGTGGCGGTGGCTCGACCGGCGGCTCCGGCTCCTCGGGTTCCTCGGACTCCGCGCCCTCCGGCGGCGACCAGCTCCCGCAGACCGGCCCGCAGGACTCGGCGATCGCGCTGGGCACGCTGGGCGGAACGGTCCTGCTGGCCGGTGCCGCGGGCGCCTTGTGGCTGACCCGCAGGAACCAGTCGGCGCGGTAGATGGCGCCCTGTAAGGGGCGCGGGGAACTGCGCGGGCGACCACGCACGACCCGCACCCGCAGGAAGATCCGCGGCCTGTGCGGCGCAGGGGCGACGGGCGCGGCCCTGGCCGCGCTCGTGCTGCTGTCACCGGCGGCCACGGCGGCCCCGCAGGCATGGACGATCGCCCCGTCCGCGGGCGGCGGGTCACGGCCCGCCGCCCAGGACGGGCGCCCGTACATCTACGCGGAGGGCACCCCCGGCACCGTCCTGGAGGACAAGGTGGCCGTCACGAACCCGACCGCCCGGTCCCTGCGGATCGCGCTGCGCGCCGCCGACGCCGACAACAGGGCCGACGGCGCCCTCGACGTCCGGACCCGGGCGAAGGACACCGGGGCCTGGATCAGATTCGCCGAGAAGTCCGTACGGATCCCGGCCCGCACCCGCGCCGAGATCCCGTTCACGGTCACCGTCCCGGCGGGCGCGACACCGGGCGACCACCCGGGCGCGATCCTGGCCAGCGACGGCGGCCGCACGTCCGGGGTCAGCGTGCACCTGCGGGTCAGCGGCCCCACCCTCTCGGCGCTCACCGTCGAGGACGTCCGGATCGTCGGCGGGGACCGGATCGCGTACGACGTCGTGAACCGCGGCAACACGACACTCACCCCCCGCCTCGCCGTCCAGGCCGACGGGATCTTCGGCAGCGTCCTCGACAAGGGGCCGCGCACCCTGCCGGTGGAGCTGCTGCCCGGCCGCCGGGTCAGTCTCACCGAACCCTGGCACGGCGCCCCCTCGCTCGACGCGGTCGACGTGAAGGTGACGGTCACGGCGGGCGGCGGCGCCAAGGACTCCGCGACGGCCACGGCCCGGTTCGTGCCCTGGGCGCCGCTCGGCGGGGCCCTCGCCGTGCTCGCGGGCGCGGCCTGCGCCGCCTACTGGGCCCTGCGCCGTCGACGGCGACAGGACACCGGCAACCTAAGGAGTGCGCCATGACTCGCCGCAGCGCGCCGGCCACGCGGCTGCTGACCGTTCTCGCCCTCGTGGCCGCGCTCCTCGCGGGCACGGCACCGTGGGCCACCGCCGCGGACAAGCCCACCGTCACCCTCTCCAGGACCCAGGCGGGCACCGGCGGATCGATCACCGTCAAGGGCTCCGGCTGGCGGCCGAGGACCCTGCTGATGATGCTGATCTGCGGGCAGTCCAGCCCGTCGCGCGGTGTCATCGGCGGCACCAACTCCTGTGCCAACGCCGACGGCCTGGCCGTCACCAGCGACGCCGACGGGGCGTTCAGCAAGCGGCTCCCGGTCGCCGAACCGCCCAGGCCCTGCCCGTGCGTCGTCCACGTGGCGACCGTGACCGGCGCCGAGAAGGCGCAGGCGGACGCCGAGTTCAAGGTCGCGGGCCACCCGGTGAAGGCGCTGCCCGCCGAGTCCGGCGACGGACAGCTGTCCATGGTCACCGACACCCGCCTCGACGGATCGAGCGGCGTCCTCACCTGGTTCGGCGCCCCGCCCGCGCGGACGTTCACCTTCACCGTGGGCAACGTCGGCTCGACCCCGGTCAAGGACCCGGTCTTCCAGGTCGGCACCTCCCACGGGGTGTTCGCGCCGCAGTGGGAGGAACAGCAGTGGCGCGGCACGATCCGGCCCGGCCGCAAGGCGCGGATCGAGCTGCCCGTCGAGCTGACGGCCGGCGCCCACGGCAGCTATCTGGTGTCGCTGAAGTACGGCGGGAAGGTGCTGGCCGAACAGCCCTGGGGCGTGGGCCGCCCCTGGGGCGTCACGCTCTTCTGGATCCTGCTGTGCGTCGTCGTGCCCGCCGCCGTCTTCCGCATCGGCATGGCCGTCGTGGACCGGCTGCGCCCGCGCGACCGGCCCTTCCAGGGACGGCACCGCGGCTCCCAGCGCCTGGCCGAACTCACCGTGAGAATGCCCCGGTTGAGGGGTGCGCGGCAGGACGCGGACACCCCGGCCCCCGCCCCGCGTACGGCCGCGGACGCCGCCACGACGACCACCCTGCCCTGGTTCACCCCGGACACCGGTCCCGGCGTGCCCGCGGCCGGACAGCTCTCCGCACCGCCCGACAACAGCCAGACGACGAAAGGAACCACGTGAGCAGGCAACGGAGAGCCGGTGCGGCCGGCTGCGCCCTGATCCTGTCCGGTGCGGGGCTGTGGCTGGCCGCCGCGCCGGCGCACGCGGCCGAGTCCAGCTTCAAGACGGAGTGCATCCCGCCCTCCATCTCGGGGCTGCCGCCGGTCGAGGGCACCACGGTCGCCGACATCACGGCCCCCGCGACCGCGAAGGTCGGCGACGAGATCGACGTGGTCTGGAAGACGACCCAGGCCGCCTCGAAGAACCCCGACGTGCTCGACCTCGACGCCAACACCGTCCAGCCGACGGGCACGGTGAAGGTGGGCGGCGCGCAGACCGGTGACCTGAAGCTCACCGGCGCCCGGGAGAACCCGGCGATCAAGAAGAACAGCCCGATGGTGCTGTCCGACATGAAGGGCAAGCTGAAACTGACCAAGGCCGGGGACGTGACGCTGACCCCGGACGCGTACAACATCAACGTCAACAAGCCGATCTCCACGGACACCAAGTGCACGCCGAAGGAGACGGTCAAGCCCGCCGTGACCATCAAGGTGACGGACGGCGGCGGCGCGACCACCGGCGGGACCTCCACCGGCGGCACCACCAGCGGAACGACCGCCGGCACCACCGGCGGGAGCACGACGGGCGGGTCGACCACGAGCGGCACCTCGGCCGGCTCCACCGCCGGCGGGTCCGACTCCGGGGGCGCCACGACCGGTGGCGGCGGTGGCGGCCAGACCGACTTCACCGGCAAGGAAGTCCAGATCCCGTACGCCTGCAAGACCCCCATCGGCGACAAGAACGCCACGTCCCCGGTGCAGATCAACGCCAAGAAGGACGGCGGGAACTACGCCCTGACGGTGAAGTTCAAGAAGTCGGTCATGGACAGCCCCGCCGACATCCCGGCCGACTCGGTCAAGCCGTCGATGGCGGTCAAGCTGGGCGGCGCCGACAAGGGCACCGTCGCCGTCGAGGGCCCGACCAACAAGGAGCCCATCAAGTCCGGCGACCCGATGACGATCCCGGACCTGACCGGCACCTACAAGCCGGGCGCCGACGGCAAGTCGACCCTGTCGCCGGGCGTCCTCACGGTGAAGGCGCTGGGCACGACGACCACCTGCACGCCGACCAAGACGGAGGTCTCCCTGGAGATCGACACCACGGCGGTGGAGGGCGGCGCGTCCGGCGGTTCCACGGGCGGTTCGGCCGGCGGCTCCACCACGGGCGGCTCGGACGCCACCGGCGGCGGCCTCGCCGAGACGGGCGCCTCGAACGACGGCGCCCTGCGCGCCCTCGGCCTGGTGGCCGGCACGGTGATCCTGCTGGGCGGGGCGGTGTTCACGTTCCTGCCCAAGCGGCGGGCGGCCAGGACCCGCTGACGCGACAGGGCCGCCGCACCGGACGATCGGTGCGGCGGCCCTGTCACGACGGCCGGGCGGGGTGCGTCAGTTGACGCTGCCCATGAGCTCCTTGACCTTCTTGCGGTTCAGCCAGAAGCCGACACCGGCGAGGATCGCGATGGCGGCCTCGGCCGTGACCGCGCCGGTGGTGTTCAGGTTGACGCCGGCCGTCGAGAGCAGACCCGTGACGGAGTCGCCCGCGGTGACCGCGAGGAACCAGACACCCATCATCTGGGAGCTGTACTTGGCCGGGGCCATCTTCGTGGTGACCGAGAGGCCGACCGGGGAGAGGCACAGCTCACCGACGGTCTGGATGAAGTAGATCGCCACGAGCCACATCGGCGAGACGCGGCCGCCGTTGTTGGCGGTGTCGATCAGCGGCATCAGGAAGACGGCGAAGGAGATGCCGATCAGCGCCAGCGACGACGCGAACTTCACGGCCGTGCTCGGCTCCTTGCCGCGCTTGTTGAGCGCGATCCAGATCGAGGCGACCACAGGGGCCAGCGCCATGATGAAGATCGGGTTCAGCGACTGGTACCAGGACGTCGGGAAGTGGAAGCCGAGCAGCTGGTTCGTCGTCGAGCTCTCGCCGAAGATCGACAGGGTCGAGCCGTTCTGGTCGTAGATCATCCAGAAGATGGCGGCGACCACGAAGAACCAGATGTAGCCGGAGAGCTTGGACTGCTCCTCGCCCGACAGCTCCTTGTCGCGCTTCATCCGGGTCAGGACCGCGACCGGGATGATCAGGCCGATCAGGGTGAGCGGGACCAGGATCCAGTTCAGCGTGTAGTGGCCGGTGGCGACGACGATCACGTAGAAGACCGCGGCGACGACCGCCCAGATCAGGCTCTGCCGGAGCGTCTTCGCCTTCTCCTGCGCGGTGGCCGGCTTGACGACGAGGTCGCTCTCCGCGCTCAGGTGGCGGCTGCCCAGCATGAACTGGGCCAGGCCCAGCGCCATGCCGATCGCGGCGAGCGCGAAGCCGAAGTGCCAGTTGACGTTCTCGCCGACCGTGCCGATCGTCAGCGGCGCGAGGAAGGCACCGAGGTTGATGCCCACGTAGAAGACCGTGAAGCCACTGTCGCGGCGCGGGTCCTCGGGGCCCTTGTAGAGGTGGCCGACCATCGTGGAGATGTTGGCCTTGAGCAGACCCGAACCGATCGCGACGAGCCCGAGGCCCGCGAAGAAGGAGCCCGAGCTGGGCAGGGCCAGCGTGATGTGGCCGAGGATCACGACCGCGGCACCGATGGCCACCGTCTTGCGGGGGCCCCAGAAGCGGTCCGCCACCCAGCCGCCGGGCATGGCGAGCAGGTAGACCAGCGACAGGTAGACCGAGTAGATCGCCGTCGCCGTGGCCGCGTTCATGTGCAGACCGCTCGGGGCGATCAGGTACAGCGGGAGAAGGGCCCTCATGCCGTAGAAGCTGAAACGCTCCCACATCTCGGTCATGAAGAGAGTGGCCAGTCCGCGGGGGTGGCCGAAGAAGGTCTTCTCAGAGCCAGGGGTACTGGCCGAGTCCTTCGTCAGGCTGGACGCCATGGTCGATCCTCGTGGGGTGTCGGGACGCGCCGCGCAGAGCGAGTACGCGCCCGGTGGGGGGCGGCCGGCACCGGAGTCCTACCGTCCTCCCCACGCCCGGGGGGATGTGCCCGACGAGAGTTCGTGCGGGACGAGGTACGGCGGACCCGAGATCCACACCTCGCGCGCTTCGTTACGCGCGGGGCCCGGCCACAGGTCATTCCTTTCAACGCTGACAGCAGTCAGCTCACACATGAAAGGGACCTTCGGTGCGCAGTACGCTCCAAAGGTCCCCCAGTAGTGCATCAGGCGTTCGGTCACCATACGACACGACAGTGCGGCATATGGAAGGACTTGAGAGATGGATCACAGGTCCTCGTGGAACCGGCGCGCTGATTCAAAGGCGTTCTTCAGGATCGCACCCCACAGCCGCAGGACGCGAACCCGGAGGTAGAGGTTCCGTTTCGGTCGGGCGCGGCGCGGAGGGCCGCACTCGCCGATCACCCCACAGCCGTCGTCCGGCGCGGACTACCATCACTCCATGACTCGTGTACTGCTCGCCGAGGACGACGCGTCCATCTCGGAGCCGCTGGCCCGCGCCCTGCGCCGGGAGGGGTACGAGGTGGAAGTGCGCGAGGACGGACCCACCGCCGTCGACGCCGGACTGCAGGGCAGCATCGACCTCGTCGTGCTCGACCTGGGCCTGCCCGGAATGGACGGCCTCGAAGTCGCCCGCCGGCTGCGCGCCGAGGGGCACACGGTGCCGATCCTGATCCTCACCGCGCGCGCCGACGAGGTCGACACGGTGGTCGGTCTCGACGCCGGCGCCGACGACTACGTCACCAAGCCGTTCCGTCTCGCCGAGCTGCTCGCCCGGGTCCGGGCCCTGCTGCGGCGCGGCTCCGCCGAGCCCAAGGAGGCGCCGGCCACGCACGGCGTGCGGATCGACGTCGAGTCGCACCGCGCCTGGATGGGCGACGAGGAACTCCAGCTCACGGCCAAGGAGTTCGACCTGCTGCGGGTGCTCGTGCGCGACGCGGGCCGGGTCGTCACCCGCGACCAGCTGATGCGGGAGGTGTGGGACACCACCTGGTGGTCCTCCACCAAGACGCTGGACATGCACATCTCGTGGCTCAGGAAGAAGCTGGGCGACGACGCGGCCAATCCCCGGTACATCGCCACGGTGCGCGGGGTCGGGTTCCGCTTCGAGAAGAGCTGACGCCTCTCGTCCGCGGGGTGCGGGGCGGCGCTCCGGGACGGTGACCTCGGCGCAGGGTCCTTATCCGGGACACTGAGAGCATGCGCCGCCGACTCATCAACTCCACCCTCGCCGTCGTCCTGGTCGTGATCGCCGTCTTCGGGGTCTCCCTCGTCATCGTGGAGACCCGGACCATCAGCAACAGCGCCCAGGACCGCGTCGAGTCGGAGGCGGTGCGGCTCGCCTCCATCGTGGACAGCCGGCTGCTCAGCGGCGAGCAGGTCAACGGCGGCATCCTCGCCGACCAGGTGGCCATCGAGGAGCGCTACGCGGTCGTCGACATCCCGGGCCGCGGCCCCATCGAGCTCGGCAGCAAACCCGAGGGCGACGTCATCACGTACACCGCCGAGGGCGAGCGGGGCGAGAAGGTCACCGTCGAGGAACCCCGCTCGGCCGTGACCCGCGAGGTCGGCCGGACCCTGCTGATCATCGCGGGCGTGGCGCTGCTCGCGGTCGTCGCCGCCGTGCTCCTCGCCGTACGCCAGGCCAACCGGCTCGCCTCCCCGCTCACCGACCTCGCCTCCACCGCGGAGCGCCTCGGCTCCGGCGACCCGCGCCCGCGCCACAAGCGCTACGGCGTGCCCGAGCTGGACCGCGTCGCCGACGTCCTGGACGGCTCCGCCGAGCGCATCGCCCGCATGCTGACCGCCGAGCGGCGCCTGGCCGCCGACGCCTCGCACCAGCTGCGCACGCCCCTCACGGCGCTCTCGATGCGCCTGGAGGAGATCACCATGACCGAGGACCTGGCGGAGGTGAAGGAGGAGGCGACGATCGCCCTCGCCCAGGTCGAGCGGCTCACCGACGTCGTGGAGCGGCTCCTCACCAACTCCCGGGACCCGCGCACCGGTTCGGCCGTCAGCTTCGACCTGGACGAGGTGATCAAGCAGCAGCTGGAGGAGTGGCGCCCGGCCTACCGCAGCGCGGGCCGCGCCATCGTCTCCTCCGGCAAGCGGCATCTGACGGCCGTCGGCACGCCGGGCGCGGTCGCCCAGGTCCTCGCCGCGCTGATCGAGAACTCGCTGATGCACGGCGGCGGCACCGTCGCCCTGCGCACCCGCGTCACCGGCAACCAGGCGGTGATCGAGGTCACGGACGAGGGCCCCGGCGTCCCGTCCGAGCTGGGTTCGCGGATCTTCGAGCGGACGATCAGCGGCCGGAACTCGACGGGCATCGGCCTCGCCGTCGCCCGCGATCTGGCCGAGGCGGACGGCGGACGGCTCGAGATGCTCCAGGCGAGCCCGCCCGTCTTCGGCCTGTTCCTGTCGCGCACGCCGCTGAAGAAGGCCACGGACGGCACGGACCCCGAGACGATCAGGTAGACGATCCGGCGGCGGTCACTTCACGCGCTGCACGGGCTCCGCGGCCGACGCGTCGAGGAACGATTCCGCGCGGGCGACGGCCTCGCGGGCGGGCAGCGCCTTGAAGACCCAGGTCCGGTACGACCAGAAGCGGAACAGGGTCGCCAGGCCCATCCCGAGGAACTTGAAGACGTTGCTCTGCAGCGGGCCGTCCCAGCCGAAGCCGTACGTCGCCGCGTACAGGACCCCGTTCTCGATCACCAGGCCGACCACGCTGAACAGCAGGAACAGCGTGAGTTCCTTGGCGCGGCCGCTCTTGTCGCGGTCGCGGTAGGTGAAGTAGCGGAACCCCACGTAGTTGAAGGCGATGGCGACGACCGTCGCGATCACGCTGGCCCGCACGACCTGCAGGTCCGTGCCGTGCCGCATCAGGTTGAAGACCGCGAAGTTCACGAGGACGCCCAGGGCGCCGACGACGCCGAACTTGGCGATCTCGCGGGCCAGGGCCGCGAAGCGCAGCCGCAGGGCGCCGACGCGGGTCGGAGCGCCGCTCGCCGTACCGGATCGTCGGCCGGTGGTCGCCTTCATAGTGGTCGCCTCAGCCCCCGTCGTCCCCGTCGTGTGGTCGCGCGGCCCCCGTGAGGACCGACCCAGCCATGCTAACCACGCGCCCCCGCGGACGCCCGTGGACGGCGTACATGGAGGTTCGTACAGGAAGAGGGCCGTACGTGTACCGGTCATATGGCCGATACTCTGGGGGTGTGACGTTCCCGGTGGTAGGCATGGTCGGCGGGGGCCAGCTCGCTCGTATGACACACGAGGCGGGCATCCCGCTCGGCATCAGATTCAAGCTCCTCAGTGACACTCCGCAGGATTCCGCGGCGCAGGTCGTCGGCGATGTCGTCGTCGGCGACTACCGCGACCTGGACACGCTGCGCGACTTCGCGCGCGGCTGCGACGTGATCACCTTCGACCACGAACACGTACCGACCGAGCACCTGCGGGCCCTGGAGGCGGACGGCATCCCCGTGCGCCCGGGGCCCGACGCGCTGCTGTACGCCCAGGACAAGGGCGAGATGCGCGCGAAGCTCAGCTCGCTCGGTGTGCCGTGCCCGCGCCACCGGATCGTGACCGATCCGGCCGACGCGGTCGCGTTCGCCGAGGAGGGCGACGGTTTCCCCGTCATCCTCAAGACGGTGCGCGGCGGCTACGACGGCAAGGGCGTGTGGTTCGTGCGCTCCGCGGCGGACGCCGCCGAACCCTTCAAGGCCGGCGTGCCGGTCCTGGCGGAGGAGAAGGTCGACTTCGTCCGCGAGCTGGCGGCGAACGTCGTCCGCTCGCCGCACGGCCAGGCCGTCGCCTACCCCGTGGTCGAGTCCCAGCAGGTCGACGGCGTGTGCGACACGGTGATCGCCCCGGCGCCCGGCCTCTCCGAGTCCCTGGCGGGCGAGGCGCAGGAGCTCGCGCTGCGCGTCGCCCAGGAGCTCGGTGTCGTCGGCCACCTCGCCGTCGAGCTCTTCGAGACCCGCGACGGGCGGATTCTGGTCAACGAGCTGGCGATGCGACCGCACAACTCCGGCCACTGGACCCAGGACGGCGCGGTCACCTCGCAGTTCGCCAACCACGTCCGCGCCGTGCTCGATCTGCCGCTGGGGGACCCCCGGCCGCGCGCCCCGTGGACCGTGATGTGCAACGTCCTGGGCGGCGACTTCCCGGACATGTACAGCGCGTACCTGCACTGCATGGCCCGCGACCCGCAGCTGAAGATCCACATGTACGGCAAGGACGTGAAGCCCGGCCGCAAGGTCGGTCACGTCAACACCTACGGCGAGGACCTGGACGAGGTGCTGGAGCGCGCCCGTCACGCAGCCGGATACCTGAGAGGCACGATCACCGAATGAGTCCTGTGAGCCCCGTAGTCGGCATCGTCATGGGGTCCGACTCCGACTGGCCCGTCATGGAGGCCGCGGCGAAGGCCCTCGACGAGTTCGAGATCCCGTACGAGGTCGACGTCGTCTCCGCGCACCGGATGCCGCACGAGATGATCTCCTACGGCGAGCACGCCGCCGGGCGTGGCCTGAAGGCCATCATCGCGGGCGCCGGCGGCGCCGCCCATCTGCCCGGGATGCTCGCGTCGGTGACGCCGCTGCCGGTCATCGGTGTCCCGGTGCCCCTGAAGTACCTCGACGGCATGGACTCGCTGCTCTCCATCGTGCAGATGCCCGCCGGCGTCCCCGTCGCCACCGTCTCGGTCGGCGGCGCGCGCAACGCCGGACTGCTCGCCGCGCGCATGCTCGCCGCCCACGACGAGGAACTCCTCGGCCGAATGCGGGAGTTCCAGCAGGAGCTGAACGACCAGGCCACCGAGAAGGGCAAGCGGCTGCGCACCAAGGTCGAGGGCGCCGGCTCCGGTTTCGGCTTCGGCAAGTGAGCGGGGAAGTGAGCGACATGACGGACGCGTTGCAGCAGGCCCGGGCGATACTCGCCGAGTTCCCCGTCGTCGACGGGCACAACGACCTGCCCTGGGCGCTGCGCGAGCAGGTCACGTACGACATCGACGCGCGGGACATCGCCGCCGACCAGAGCGCCCACCTGCACACCGACCTGGCCCGGCTGCGGTCCGGCGGCGTCGGCGCGCAGTTCTGGTCCGTGTACGTACGCACCGACCTGACCGGGGACGCGGCGGTCAGCGCCACCCTCGAACAGATCGACTGCGTCGACCAGTTGATCGCGCGGTACCCGGGCGACCTGCGGGCCGCCCTGACCGCCGCCGACATGGAGGCCGCCCGCGCCGAGGGGCGGATCGCGTCGCTGAAGGGCGCCGAGGGCGGCCACTCGATCAACAACTCGCTGGCCACGCTGCGCTCGCTGTACGCGCTCGGCGTGCGCTACATGACGCTCACCCACAACGACAACATCGCGTGGGCGGACTCGGCGACGGACGAGCCGGGCGTCGGCGGTCTGTCGGCGTTCGGCCGCGAGGTCGTCCGCGAGATGAACCGCGAGGGCATGCTCGTCGACCTGTCGCACGTCGCCGCGACGACGATGCGCGCGGCCCTCGACACGACCGAGGCGCCGGTGATCTTCTCGCACTCGTCGTCCCGCGCCGTGTGCGACCACCCGCGCAACATCCCGGACGACGTGCTGGAGCGGCTCCCCGCCAACGGGGGAGTGGCGATGGTGACGTTCGTGCCGAAGTTCGTCCTGCAGGCCGCGGTCGACTGGACGGCAGCCGCCGACGAGAACCTGCGCGCGCACGGCTTCCACCACCTGGACACCTCGCCCGAGGCGATGAAGCTGCACCGCGCCTTCGAGGAGGCCACGCCGCGCCCCGTCGCCACGGCCTCGACGGTCGCCGACCACCTCGACCACATGCGCGAGGTCGCCGGCGTCGACCACATCGGCATCGGCGGCGACTACGACGGCACGGCGTTCACCCCGGACGGCCTCGACGACGTCTCCGGCTATCCGAACCTGATCGCCGAGCTCATCGGCCGCGGCTGGTCCCGCGCCGACCTCGCGAAGCTGACCTGGCGCAACGCGGTGCGGGTGCTCGGCGACGCGGAGTCGGTCGCCCGGGACCTCCAGGCCCGGCGCGGTCCGTCGAACGCGACGCTGGAGCAGCTGGACGGCTGAGAGTCCGCACCACGGCGGACAGCTGAAGGGGCGCCCTGCAGGGCGCCCCTTTCGCGTTCCTCCGCGCCCCGGCGGCCCGGTGGTCCCCCGATCGGCGCACCGTTCCCCCGAACGGAGCCGCCCACCGCGTAGCCGCTCCGCGCCCGTGCCACGGTGGTCCGAACGCTTGTCCCCACATTTTGGCCGGAGCAGTGCCATGGCAGACCTGCAGGATCAACTGAACGCCCCGACGGAAGCGGGCGAGCTCGACCGGCCCGCCCCGCTCGCCGCGTCCCCCGCCTCCCCGACGCCCCCGGCGTCCCCGTCCCCCGAGTCGTCCCCCGAGTCCGACCCCGAGCCGACCGCGGCTCGCGACCTGCTGGCCCTGCACCCCGTCGCGGACGGCTACTGCGGTCTGCCCGGAACCCTGCGCGCGCTGCCCTACTACGACCTGGAACTCGGCGAGAGCTCCGTCGAGGCCGATCTGCCGCGGCTGCGCGCCGGCGGCACCGGGGCCCTGCTGTGGGCGCTGCACGTCAGCACCGACCGGCCGGTCACCTCGGCGCTCGAACAGATCGACCTCGTCAACCACGTCGTCGCCCGCTACCCGGAAGGCCTGCGCCTGGCCCGCTCCGCCTCCGAGACGGCGGACGCCCGCTCGCACGGCCGGATCGCCGTGATCATCGGCCCGGCCCCGGCCGCCGCGGCGGGCGACTCGCTCGGCACCCTGCGCGCCCTGCACGGCCTGGGACTGCGCGCCCTCACGCTGAGCGGCGCGTCCTGGGCGTCCGAGGACGGGCTGACCCCGTTCGGCGAGGAGATCGTCCGGGAGCTGAACCGGCTCGGCATGCTCGTCGACCTGACCGGCGCCTCCGAGGCCACGGCCGTCCGCGCCCTCGCCGTGTCCAAGGCCCCGACGATCCTCAGCCGCTCCGGCGCCCGCGCCCTCAACAGCCACCCGGACAACCTCTCCGACGAGCTGCTCGCCGCGCTCGGCGCGAGCAAGGGCCTGTGCCTGGTGCCCTGCTCGGCGGCCCGCACCGGACCCGCCCTGCGCGACGTGGCCGACCACCTCGACCACGTACGCCGCGTCGCGGGCCCCGAGTCGGTCGGGCTCTCCGGGATGTACGACACCGGGGACGCGCACCCGGAGGGACTCACCGACGCCGCCGGCTACCCGGCGCTGATCGCGGAACTCCTCGACCGCGGCTGGCCCGAGCCCGACCTCGCGCTGCTCACCTGGGGCAACGTCCAACGGGTGCTGCGCGGGGCCGAGTTCACCGCCCGGGCGGCCCGGCAGCGCCGGGGGCCCTCGACCGCGACGCCCTGACCGGCACGGGCTCTCAGCAGGCGCAGAGGCAGAACGGGTGCCCGGCCGGGTCCGCGTAGACCCGCCAGCCGCGGCCGCGGTCCTCGGCGTCGAGCACCGTCGCGCCGAGCGCCAGCACCTCCTTCTCCGCGACGTCCAGGTCCGGCACGGTCAGGTCGAGGTGGAACTGCTGCGAGGCGTCGGCCGCGGGCCAGGCCGGCGCCGCCAGGCCGGGTGCCTTCTGGAACGCCAGCGGGTGCCCGCCCGGCACCTCCAGATCGACCCAGTCGCCGTCGTCCCCGGTGACGGTGGCGCCGAGGACCGCCGCGTAGAAGTCCGCGAGCCTGCGCGGTTCGGGACAGTCCAGGACGACGACGCCGAGCTTCGCGATGGCCATGGCTCCTCCTTCAGTTACCCCTATACGGGCCCTATCGGTAACACCGTTACCACATGGTCCCGTACAAGGGGTAACGTCGCAACCATGAATGACCGTGCGCCCGCACCCGGCGGCCTGGCCCTGGTCGAGGCCCTCGTGAACACGCTGCTCGACATCACGACGGGCGAGGACGCGCTGGACACGGTGGAGGGCAGGGAACGCTTCGGCATCACGGCGGCCGGGGTCGACGCGGCGCGTGAGCTGCGCGAGTCGCTGCGCGCGGCGTGCCTGGCCCACGCGGGCCACCCGCCGCACCGGACGGTGACCCCGCTGAGCGAACTGCTCGCGCGCGCCCCGCTGCGCGTGGCGGTCGACGACCGGGACGGTTCGGCCTCCCTGGTCCCGCTGGACGGCGCGGCACTGGTCTCCCGCGTGGCGAGCGCCATCGCCGAGGCCCGGGCCGACGGCACCTGGCCCCGCCTCAAGGCCTGCGAGGCTCCCGACTGCCACGGGGTGTTCTACGACCGCAGCCCGGCCGGCCGGGGCCGCTGGTGCGACATGCGGGTGTGCGGCGCCCGGGCCAAGATGCGCCGCTACCGGGCGAAGTAGCGTCGCGTCAGGCGGACGGCCGGCCCATCGCCCGGTACGTCCAGCCGGCCTCGCGCCACAGCGAGGGGTCCAGCGCGTTGCGGCCGTCCAGGATGACCCGCTCCGCGGCGACGGCGCCGAGCTCCGCCGGGTCCAGCTCCCGGAACTCCCGCCACTCGGTGAGGTGCAGCACGACGTCCGCGCCCCGCACCGCGTCCAGCGCCGTGTCCGCGTACCCGAGCGTCGGGAAGAGCCGCCGCGCGTTCGCCATGCCCTTCGGGTCGTACACCGTCACCTGGCCGCCCTGCAGGTGGATCTGCCCGGCGACGTTCAGCGCGGGGGAGTCCCGTACGTCGTCGGAGTCCGGCTTGAACGCGGCGCCGAGCACGGCGACCCGCTTGCCCAGGAACGCCCCGCCGCCGAGCGCCTCGCGCGCCATCTCCACCATCGCGCCGCGCCGCCGCATGTTCACGGAGTCGATCTCGCGCAGGAAGGTCAGCGCCTGGTCGGCGCCCAGCTCGCCGGCGCGCGCCATGAACGCCCGGATGTCCTTCGGCAGACAGCCGCCGCCGAAGCCGATCCCGGCCCGCAGGAACTTGTGCCCGATCCGCTCGTCGTAGCCGATCGCCTCGGCCAGCTTCGCGACGTCGCCGCCGGCCGCCTCGCAGACCTCGGCCATGGCGTTGATGAAGGAGATCTTGGTGGCGAGGAAGGAGTTCGCCGCCGTCTTGACCAGCTCGGCGGTCGGGAAGTCGGTCACCACGAAGGGCGTGCCCTCCGCGACCGGCTTCGCGTACACGTCCCGCAGCAGCTTCTCGGCGCGCTCGCTGCCCACGCCGACCACGATCCGGTCGGGGTGCAGCGTGTCGTTCACGGCGAAGCCCTCGCGCAGGAACTCCGGGTTCCACGCCAGCTCCGTGCCCTCGGGCAGCAGTTCGGCCAGCCGCTCCGCCGAGCCGACCGGCACCGTCGACTTGCCGACGACGAGCGCGCCCGGCTTCAGGTGCGGGGCCAGCGAGGAGAAGGCGGCGTCCACGTAGCTCATGTCGCACGCGTACTCGCCGTGCTTCTGCGGCGTGTTCACGCACACGAAGTGCACGTCGCCGAAGGCCGCGGCCTCCGCGAAGTCCATCGTGAAGCGCAGCCGGCCGCTGGACCCCTCGATCCCCGCGACGTGCCGGCGCAGCAGCTCCTCGAGACCGGGCTCGTACATCGGGACCTCGCCCCGCGTGAGCATCTCGATCTTCTCGGGTACGACGTCCAGACCGAGCACCTCGAAGCCGAGCTCGGCCATGGCCGCGGCGTGCGTGGCGCCGAGGTAGCCGGTGCCGATCACGGTGATCTTGAGGGCCATAACGGGGGCTCCAGAGGTGTCGGTGCTGCGTGCGCTGACCGAGCATAGTCGGGGCATGCGCGGGCCCTTCAGCGGGCAACTTTCCCGTTGTCGCGTAACTCACGTATCCCTGGCGTGAGCAGAGATCTAAAATTTGGGTTACTTAACGGTAATTAGCATCGCTTGGAGCGTGAGACACCTTGGCCGGATCGGCTTCCACCCCGGAGTTCGACCTGTACCGCCCGTCCGAGGAGCACGACATGCTCCGGGAGACCATCCGCGCGCTGGCCGAGGCGAAGATCGCCCCCTTCGCCGCCGCGGTGGACGAGGAAGCCCGTTTCCCGCAGGAGGCCCTGGACGCCCTCGTCGCCTCCGACCTGCACGCGGTGCACGTACCGGAGGAGTACGGCGGCGCGGGCGCCGACGCCCTCGCCACGGTCATCGTGATCGAGGAAGTGGCGCGCGCCTGTGTCTCCTCGTCCCTGATCCCGGCCGTGAACAAGCTGGGCTCGCTGCCCGTCATCCTCTCCGGCTCCGAGGAGCTGAAGAAGAAGTACCTGGGCCCGCTCGCCAAGGGCGACGGCATGTTCTCGTACTGCCTCTCCGAGCCGGACGCCGGTTCGGACGCGGCCGGCATGAAGACCCGCGCGGTGCGTGACGGCGACACCTGGGTCCTCAACGGCGTGAAGCGCTGGATCACGAACGCGGGCGTCTCCGAGTACTACACGGTCATGGCGGTCACCGACCCCGACAAGCGCTCGAAGGGCATCTCCGCCTTCGTCGTCGAGAAGTCCGACGAGGGCGTCTCCTTCGGCGCCCCGGAGAAGAAGCTCGGCATCAAGGGCTCGCCGACCCGCGAGGTCTACCTCGACAACGTCCGCATCCCCGCCGACCGCATGATCGGCGCCGAGGGCACCGGCTTCGCCACCGCGATGAAGACCCTCGACCACACCCGCATCACGATCGCCGCGCAGGCGCTCGGTGTCGCCCAGGGCGCCCTCGACTACGCCAAGGGCTACGTCCAGGAGCGCAAGCAGTTCGGCAAGCCGATCGCCGACTTCCAGGGCATCCAGTTCATGCTCGCCGACATGGCGATGAAGATCGAGGCCGCCCGCCAGCTCACGTACGCGGCCGCCGCCAAGTCGGAGCGCGGCGACAAGGACCTCACCTTCCAGGGCGCCGCCGCCAAGTGCTTCGCCTCGGACGTGGCCATGGAGGTCACCACGGACGCCGTCCAGCTGCTCGGCGGCTACGGCTACACCCGTGACTACCCGGTCGAGCGCATGATGCGCGACGCCAAGATCACGCAGATTTATGAAGGCACGAACCAGGTCCAGCGGATCGTTATGGCAAGGAACCTTCCGTAGCCGAACCCTCCGAGCGAGTACGCACGCCCCCGCCCATGCCGGCGGGGGCGTGCGTGCGTGTGGGGCGGACGGCGCCCCTGGGGAACCTGACACGGCACCTCGTACGTCCTTGTCCGTGGACAGCGGAAGGCGCCACGGAGGGGGAAGC
The DNA here is from genome assembly GCF_050410835.1 of Streptomyces sp. cg35. Taxonomy (NCBI): domain Bacteria; kingdom Bacillati; phylum Actinomycetota; class Actinomycetes; order Kitasatosporales; family Streptomycetaceae; genus Streptomyces; species Streptomyces sp. cg35. The sequence continues at coordinate 3,678,697 of NZ_CP191268.1, read as the reverse complement.
GGCGTGGAGCAGTCGAGGTCGGCGCTCGCCGAACAGATCACGGAGCGCAGAAGAGGCGTCGGCGACCCGCGCGCACTGGTCGGTGAGATGAGGCGCGCGGTCCTGCTGGTGCCGGTGTCCGGCGGCGGACTCTGGTCGGCGCGATCGGGCGGGGTGCGGTGGGTGTGCGGGTTCACTGACGAGGCGGCGCTCGCCCGGTTCGCAGAGCTGCGCACAGGTCCCGATCAGCCCATGGACTACGCGGCGCTGCTCGGTGCGCGCATCGTGGACGAGGTCGTTCCCTCCCTGGGCGAACCCGCGGGCCTCGCCGTCGACATCGCGACCGAGGACGGATCGATGTTCTTCCCGCCGGTCGTCGGCATCGTTCCGGACAGCGCCGCCGTCGACGCCGCCGAGCGGCAGGGGGGACACGGTCATGGGCGGTGAAGCAGCCGACCTGCACTTCGGCAAGGAGGCGGTCGCCAAGTTCACCCAGGGCGTCGGCGCGACCATCGATCAGCTCGGCGAGCTGGGCGGGGCCACCGGCTCGGTCATGGGCAAGGGCTTCTCGGAACTGTCGACGACGGGCATGGAGACCGGACACCACGGTCTCTCCGTGGACTTCGAGGACTTCTGCGAGCGCTGGGAATGGGGTGTGCGGGCCCTGGTGCACGACGCCAGTGAGCTCGCGAACCGCCTCGGTCTGGCCGCGGGCACCCAGTGGGAGCACGACCAGTACGTCCAGGGCGCGCTGAAGGTGGGCGTCAACTCCGTGATGGGCGGCAGCCCGTACGCCAGCGAGGAGGAGATCGCCCGGCAGGAATGGGGCGAGGTGTTCACGCCCGATGCCCTGGACCCGGACTGGAGCGCCGAGTCGTGGGACCGGGCCGGTGAGGAGATGGGGCAGACCTGGAAGGACACCGGTCGCACCGTTCTCACCGAGGGGCAGGGCGGCCGGCAGTCGGACGTGCTCAAGGGCGCGCTCGGCATATCCGACGATCAGTGGGACCGGGCGCTGGACGACACCTTCGGCCCGTCGCCGGAGGAACGCGCCCGACAGCAGAGTGAATCCGGGGGGAACTGACGGTGGGTTTCGGCGACATCATCAGCGACATCACACCGGATGTCGTCGAGGACGCGGTCGAGGACGGCGTCGAGTGGGTCGGCAACCGGGTCGAGGACGCCGGCAACTGGACCGCCGACAGGCTGGACGACGTCGGCTGGGAGTCCGGCGCGGACTGGGTGCGCGAGCAGTCCCGCTCGGTCGCCAACCGGATGGGCGCAGAGGTCGACGAGATGGACCTCGGCCAGACCGAGGACAAGACCAAGCTGATCTACGGCAGCCCCGACACGCTCCTCGACAGGGCCAGGCAACTACGCGGTTTCCAGAAGGCCTTCGACACCACGGGCGACGGCATCAAGGGCCTCTCGTCCGACGAGCTCAAGGGCGAGGCGGCCGAGGCGCTGCGCACCGCCGTGAGCAAGCAGCCCCCCAAGTGGTTCACCGGCGCCGACGCCTGCGAGAAGGCGGCCGGCGCCCTGGAGAACTTCGCCGGCACCGTCACCTGGGCCCAGGGCCGGGCCCAGACGGCGATCGACAAGTGGAAGGAGGGCACCAAGGCGTCCGAGGACGCCGCCGACGCCCACCGCAAGAAGGTCGACGACTTCAACAAGGCGGTCGACAAGTACAACGCGCAGCCCGCCGACAAGCGCGACCCGTCGAGCCTGCCGCCGCGCCCCGCCGCCACGTTCGACGACCCGGGCAAGAAGCTGATGCAGGACGCGCAGGACATCCTCGCCGAGGCGCGCAAGCAGCGGAACACCGCCGCGGAGACCGCGTCCACAGCGGTCCGCGCCGCCCGGGACCTCGCCCCGAAGAAGCCCTCCTACGGCGACCAGCTGCGCGACGGGGCCCAGGAGATGCAGCTCGTGGGCGACCACGTCGGCGGCGGCATCATCAAGGGCACCGCGGGGCTGCTCAACTTCGTCCGCGGGCTCAACCCCACGGACCCGTACAACCTCACGCACCCGGCCGAGTACGTGACCAACCTCAACAGCCTGGCCGCGGGACTGGTGATCGCCGCCAACGACCCGGTGGGCACCGGCAAGCAGATGGTCACCGACTTCATGAAGGACCCCGCCGAGGGCGTCGGCCGGCTGATCCCCGATGCCGTGCTGACCGCCGCCACCGGCGGTGGCGGCGCCGCCGTCAAGGCCGCGCGCCTCGCGAAGGACGCGGCCGGCGCCGCGAAGGCCGCGCGCGTCGCGGACGACGTGGCGGACGCCGGGAAGGCCCGCCGGATCGTCGACGACGAACCGGAGGGCACCCACACCCGGCCGGACGGCGACCGCGAAAAGGGCGGCGACCCGGTCGACCTCGCCACCGGCCGGATGTTCCTGCCGCAGACCGACGTCACGCTGCCCGGCATCCTGCCGCTGGTGTTCACCCGTCGTACGGAGTCCGGCTGCGCGGTGGGCCGCTTCATGGGGCCCGCGTGGACGTCCACGGTCGACGAGCGGCTGGAGGTCGACGCGGTCGGTGTCCTCCATGTCACCGCCGAGGGCCTCCTGGTCGCGTACCCGCACCCGGTGCCCGGCGCGCCCACCCGGCCCGGCACCGGGACCACCCGTACCGAACTGGCCAGGGACGCCGACGGCGACTACACCCTCAGCGACCCCGACAGCGGACTGACCTTCCACTTCGACGCCCCCGCGGGCAGCGAACCGGGGGAGGACGGAACCGCCTGGCTGACCGCGATCAGCGAACGCAACGGCCACCGCGTCACCGTCGACCGCGACGAGGACGGCACGCCGAGCGCCCTCGTCGACTCGGCGGGCCGCCACCTGCGGCTGACCGTCACCGACGGCCTGCTCACCGCCCTGTCCCTGGCCGGCGCCGCCGCGGACGGCACGGACCTCCCCCTGATGAACTACGGCTACGAGGACGGCAACCTCACCACCGTCACCAAGCCGTCCGGTGCCGTCACCACCTTCGTCTACGACGACCGACGACGCGTCACCGCCTGGATCGACTCCAACAACAGCCGCTACGACTACGTCTACGACGACCGTGACCGCGTCGTCGCCGAGGGCGGCGAGGCCGGCCACGTCCAGATCACCCTCGCCTACACCGACCCGGACCCGGAGACGGGCCACAGCACCACCACGCTCACCACCGCCGACGGACACGCGACCCGCTATGTGTACGGCCCCGGCCGCCGCCTGGTGACGCTCACCGATCCGCTGGGCCACACCACCCGGTACACGTACGACGCGCGCGGCCACCGGCGGACCCGCACCGACGCGCTGGGCCGTACCACCTCCTTCACGTACGACGAGGACGGCCGGATCGTCTCGGCCACCCGCCCCGACGGAAGCGAACTGCGCACCGTACGCGGCCCGTTCGGCCTGCCGGTGGAGGTCGTGCAGGCGGACGGCACCCGCACGGTCCACACGTACGACGAACGCGGCAACCGCACGACCACCACCGATCAGGCCCGCGCCACCACGCACCACACCTACGACCACGCCGGACGGCTCACCTCCGTCACCGACGCCCTCGGCGCCACCACGGCGGTGGTGTGCGACGCGGCCGGGCTGCCGGTGGCGGTCACCGGACCCGCGGGCGACCTCACCCGCACGGAGCGCGACGCCCTCGGCCGTCCGGTGCGGATCACCGACCCGGTGGGCGGCGTCACGTCCTACGTGTGGGACGCCGACGGACAGCTCGCCCGCCGCACGGGACCCGACGGCGCCACCGAGTCATGGACGTACGACGGAGAGGGCAACTGCCTGACCCACACCGACGCGTCGGGCGGCGTCTCCCGGTTCGAGTACACCCACTTCGATCTGCCGCTGGCCCGCACCGGACCCGACGGCGTCCGCTACGAGTTCACGCACGACGCGCACCTCCACCTCACCCGCGTCACCAACCCGCAAGGGCTGACCTGGGACTACACGTACGACGCCGTCGGCAACATCGTCTCCGAGAGCGACTTCGACGGACGCACGCTCACCTACCGGATGGATGCCGAGGGCCACCTGGCCGCGCGCACCGACGCGCTCGGCGGCACCGTCGCCTTCGAGCGCGACGAGCTCGGCCAGGCGATCCGCAAGGACGTCGACGGCCGGACGACGAGGTACACCTACGACGGCGCGGGACGCCTCCTCGAAGCGGTCGGCCCGGACGGCGAACTGCGCTACCAGTACGACCGTCGCGGCCGGGTCAAGACGGAACTGGTCGACGGCCGCGCCATCGCCTACACCTACGACAAGCTGGGCCGCCGCACGAGCCGCACCACCCCGACCGGCCACGTCACCGGTTACGCCTACGACGCGGGCGGCAGGACCGAGCGGCTGACGACGGGCGGACGCCAGGTCGCCTTCACCCACGACGCCGCGGGACGGGAACTCACCCGCGTCCTCGGGGGAGCACTCACGCTCGCCTCCGCCTGGGACGAGGCCGGACGCCTTGCCGAGCAGCACATCACCGCAGGCGAACGCGCCGTCAACAGCCGCGCCTACTCCTACCGCGCCGACGGCCATCTGCTCGCGGTGGCGGACCGGCTGGCCGGCACCCGCACCTTCGACCTCGACCGGACCGGCCGGGTCACCGCCGTCCACGCCCGCGGCTGGACGGAGCGGTACGCCTACGACGAGGCGGGCAACCAGACCGAGGCGTCCTGGCCGTCGCGGCACCCGGGCAACGAGGCCACCGGAGAGCGCGTCTACACCGGCACCACGATCGCCCGGGCCGGAGCGGTGCGTTTCGAGCACGACGCGCTCGGCCGGATCACGCTCCGGCAGAAGACCCGCCTCTCCCGCAAGCCCGACACCTGGCGCTACACGTGGGACACCGAGAACCGCCTCACCGCCGTGACCACCCCCGACGGCACGCGGTGGCGCTACCGGTACGACCCTCTGGGACGTCGCACGGCCAAGCAGTGCCTGGCACCCGACGGCGAGCACGTCGTCGAGGAGACCAGGTTCACCTGGGACGGCCTCACCCTGTGCGAACAGACCAGCCACCAGCCGGACGGCCCGTCCGTGGTCGCCCTCACCTGGGACCACCAGGACGTCGTCCCGCTGGCCCAGACCGAGCGCATCCTCGACGCCGAGAACGGCCGGGCGGAGATCGACCGCCGGTTCTTCGCCATCGCCACGGACCTCGTCGGCACGCCCACCGAACTCATCGACGAGTCCGGCGACATCGCCTGGCGGTCCCGGTCCACCCTGTGGGGCACCACGGCCTGGGCCCGCGACAGCGGCGCGTACACGCCGCTGCGCTTCCCCGGCCAGTACTACGACCCCGAGACGGGCCTCCACTACAACTACTTCCGCCACTACGACCCCGAGACCGCCCGCTACACCTCGCCCGACCCCCTGGGCCTCGCTCCCGCGCCGAACCCGCTCGCGTACGTGGGCAATCCGCACGCCGGGTCCGACCCGCTGGGGCTCATGCCCAAGTACACGAAGGAGGAGAAGGCCGCCCAGGCCAGGGTGAAGGCCCACGAGACCGCGGAAGACGTCATCAAGCGGGCCGAGGACGGCAAGTTCAAGAAGAGCGGCGCCTACCACGGGGACACCCGGCACGGCTTCAGCGACGAACGGGTGCTGGAGATCCTCAAGAACCCCGACGCGGTGTACCACTCGACCGCGGGCAGTGGACGGCTGGTCTTCCGCCAGGGCGAGGACGTCGTGGTGACCGAGGGCGGCGGCGCCGGGGCGGGCAACGCCATCACGGCCTACGGACCTTCCGGGATCAAGGGTGAATCAGGGGCGAAGGCGCTCGGCGGCCTGCCCAGCGATCCCGGCAGCCCGATTACCCATGCCGACGTCGTGGAAGGCAGGATTCCGGCGAAGAACGGCTTCGTGGCTCCGGCCGAACAGATTCGATGAGGCGGCATTCACCGTGAAACTCACCTTCGACGACAACTGGACCGCGACGGTCACGGGGGAACCGCTGCCCATCACCCCGCGCTTCGACTTCGCGGGGCAGCGGGTGCGCGTCGCGACGTACGGGAGCGCCGAGGAGCAGGAGCGTTTCCAGCTGGACACCTTCGGCAGTCAGGACTGGCTCTGGGACGCGCCCGACGAGGCCAGGTTCGACCCGACGGACCGTCAACTGGTCGGTCTCCAGTTCCAGTTGCCGTACGAGATCGCCGGTGCCGAGGACTGCGCCCGTGTCCCGGACCTGCCCCTCGCCCGTCCGGGCGGCCTGCGTGCGGACGAGGCGCGGGATTTCCGCCTCGAGGCGGCGACCGAGCTCTGCCGCGCTCCGGGCGACAGGGTGCTGACCTGCCTGCGCGACCTCGACGTCCTCGACGAGCCGTTGGAGGCCCGCATCGGCGTCGCCCAGGACGTGGCGCTGCTCGTCCAGCACGGCACCGTCGTCGGCTGGAGCCTGACCGACCCGGTGCGGTACCTGACCAGCGGGTTCGCCGCCCCTGACTCGGCTCCCGCCGCCCAGTCCACTCGGCTGCTGTTCACCGAGAGCCTGGATCTGACCACCTCACCGCTGCTGGACGACGTGAGGCACCGGGACCCGTCGGCCGTGGAGCGGCTCCGGGCACTCCATCAGGCCCTGCGCGCTCAGCGTGAGGACCGCCGCCGGGCCGATGCCCTCCTCGCGCTCATCGGCGACCTGGCCGAGGACTACGGGAGCGGGTGACGCCCCCGGCCGTCAGCTGCCGGAGACGGTGACCTTCTCGTCGTTGTTGAACTGGTCGACGAGCTGCTTGACCTTGGTCTTGTCCCAGAGCAGGTTGCCGTTGACCGAGCCGTTCGTCGGCATGTTCATGGACTTGCCGTCACCGCCGGAGACGCTCTTCATCGCCAGGAACATCGAGCCCAGGTCCCACAGGCTCATGTCCTTGTCGACGACGAGCGAGTCCAGGCCGGCGCCCAGCGTCGGGTACAGCTTGAACGGGTTCATGACGGTCGACGGGGACGCCACCTTGTGGGCGAGCGCCGCGAGGAACGCCTGCTGGTTCTTGGTGCGCTGCAGGTCGGACGCGGCGAAGGCGTGCCGGGTACGGACGAAGGCGAGGGCCTGCTGGCCGTTCAGCGTCTGCTTGCCCGCCTTGAAGTCGGCCCCGGACCACTTGTCCTTGAAGCCTTCCTTCAGGTTCATCTCGACGCCGCCGACCGCGTCCACGATGCTCGCGAAGCCGCCGAAGCCGATCTCCGCGTAGTGGTCGATGTGCAGGCCCGTGTTGGCCTCGACGGTGCGCACGAGCAGCTCGGGGCCGTCCTCCGCGTACGCGGCGTTCAGCTTCACCTGGCGGCCCGTGCCCGGGTAGAGCTTGCCGGACTCGGCGCCCTTGAAGCTCGGGATCGTGACGTTCGAGTCACGCGGCAGCGAGACGAGGGTGTCCCCGTTGCCGCCGACGTGCAGGATCATCATCGTGTCCGTGCGCTTGCCCTCGGCGGAGCCCGTGTGCAGCTCCTTCTTCTGGGCGTCGGACATGCCCTCGCGGCTGTCGGTGCCGACGATCAGGTAGTTCGTGCCGTCGCCCGACTCCGGCCGTTCGATGACCTTGGACAGGTCCACGTCCCGGTTGAGCTTGGAGTCGGCCCAGAAGTACGTGGCGATGCTGGTCACCGCGACCACGCTGACCACGATGATCGCGGTCCACTTGATGCGCTTGCGCCAGTTCGGCGCCGGGCGCGCGGGGCGGCCGGTGGGCGGCCCGTAGTCGCCGCCCCCGCCTCCGCCCCCGCCGTTCCCGGCACGGCTGGGCTGGCCGTACACCTGGCCCGTGTTGTAGCCGCTGTCGTACCCGTTGTCGTACGAGCCCTGGCCGCGCTGGTCGCGGTACAGGTCGTCGTACCCGTCGTCGTACGCGGGCTGCTGCTGCGGGACGGGGCGCTGCACGTGCGGCATGACCCGCGCACCCTCGGGGCGCGCGCTGCCGCTGCCGCGGCCGTAGCCGCCGCGGCTGCCGCCGCTCTGCCTGTCGCTCCGCCCCTCGGGCCAGTCATTCATAAATCCAGTGTGCCGTGCGCGGCTGTGTGCCTTACAAGAGTGGATGGGAAATCGGACCAGGGCTGTTGCAGAGCTGACACAATCGGCGCGCGCATATGGTGGGTGGCATGACAGACCTGGCCCACGGCACGGAGTCCGATATTCCGGGCAAGCCGACCGCTGCTTCCCGTACGACGTTGTCGCACATCATGACGCACAACGACACCAACCTCCTGGGCACGGTGCACGGTGGCGTGATCATGAAACTGGTGGACGACGCGGCGGGCGCCGTGGCCGGCCGGCACTCCGGCGGCCCGGCCGTGACGGCCTCCATGGACGAGATGGCGTTCCTGGAGCCGGTCCGCGTCGGCGACCTCGTCCACGTGAAGGCCCAGGTCAACTGGACCGGACGGACCTCGATGGAGGTCGGCGTGCGGGTCCTGGCCGAGCGCTGGAACGAGTCGACGCCCGCGCAGCAGGTGGGCTCCGCCTACCTGGTCTTCGCCGCGGTGGACTCCGACGGCAAGCCCCGTGCCGTGCCGCCGGTGCTGCCGGAGACCGACCGTGACCGGCGCCGCTACCAGGAGGCCCAGATCCGCCGCCAGCACCGGCTGGCGCGCCGCCGGGCCATCAAGGAGCTGAGGGCCCAGTCGGCCGCCGCATCAAGCCCCTCCGCATCGTCAAGCCCCTCCGGCGATTGAGGAGCGGGGTCCGGGGCGGAGCCCCGAGGCCCGCGCCTCTTTCAGGAGCACGCCACCTGATCCCCGGTGATCGCCCCGTACTCCCCCTGATACGCATCCTCGGCCCGCACCGCCCGCACCCCCTTGTAATCCGCCCCGGCGAGCACCTTCAGCACGGCCCCCTGCCCCTTGACGGCCCTGAGCTGCGCCCCGGGCACCGCCGTGGCCAGGGACTTCGCGGAGCGGTCCCAGCGCGGGTCGTACAGCACGACGGTCTGCTTCGCGGTCCGGCTGTCGGCGTTCACCGGCGCCCGCGTCGTCCGGAACCCGGTGCCCCGCAGCGCGGTGTCGACCTTCTTGCCGAGCCCCGCCGTCATCGTCCCGTTCTCCACCTGCACCCGGATCTGCTGCGGCGAGACACCGACGACGGTCGCCTTCTTCCGGGCATGGTGCGCGGCGAGCGGCTTGTCGTCGCGCAGCGCCTGGAACAGCTTCCCGGACTTCTTCGGGTCCCACTTCACGGTGGAGCCGATGCCCTTGACCGGATAGCTGATGTCCCCGATCGGCACGGTCGTGAACTCCGACGACGACGGCGTGAACGAGCGCATGGCCCGCGCCAGGTCGACCATCTCGTCCGTCCCGAACCCCTTGTCGGCCCGGACGGAGCTGAGCAGCGTCCGCGCCACGTTGCGGAACCTGACCGGGTTGAGCAGCACCCCGGACGACGTCGTCTTCGCGATCAGCGACGCCAGGAAACGCTGCTGGCGCTGCATCCGGCCCAGGTCACCGGCGCCGTCGGTGTGCCGGGCCCGTACGTACTGGAGCGCCTCGCCGCCGTCCAGCTGGTGCGTGCCGACCCCCAGGTCGAGCCCGGTGTAGGAGTCCTTGAGCGGGCGGGCCGTGCAGATCTCGACGCCGCCCAGCACGTCGACCGTCTTCATGAAGCTGGTGAAGTCGACCTCCAGATAGTGGTCGATCTTCACGTGCGTCATGTTCTCGACCGTGCGGACGGTCAGCTGCGGGCCGCCCTCCGCGTACGCCGCGTTGATCTTGACCGGGTGCTCGTGGTGCTTGTCCCCGGTGGTCTGGTCGGTGTGCGGCGGCATCATGGCGTACGAGTCGCGGGGCAGGGAGACGACGGACGCGCGCTCGTGGTCGGCCGAGATGTGCACGATCATGATCGTGTCGGTGCAGTGGCAGGGCGCCCCGCCGAGCCGGTACTTCCGCCGCTCCTCGTCGCTGATCTTGTCGCGGCCGTCGGTGCCGACGAGCAGGACGTTCACGCCGTGTCCGGCGGCCGGGCGGTTCTTCATGTCCTTGAACGGGTCGATCCGGTCGATGCCGGTGTCGATGCCCGTGACGAGCGCGTGCCCGATCCCGGCCGCGGCGAGCACCGTGACGGAGAACGTCGTGGCCACCCGCATGGCCCACCGGGGCTTCTTCCTGCGCAGGGGTTCGCCCGGACGGCGGCCCTGCGCGGGCCGCGGGGGACGCTGCGGACGGGCGGGGGAGCGGGGCGGCGTGGGCACGTGGGGACACCTCCGCGAAGGCGGGCGTGGGACAGGGCCTGTCGTCTCCACAGGCCTTGGCACCGTAGGCCGATACGATCTCCCGACCGCGGTAGTGACTCGGGCGGCGCGCGCCGGTGTCCCCCATTAGCGGTAACGTGACGCCTGATGAACGCGAACTCCGACATGCAGCTTCCGGCCGTATCCGTGATCATGCCCGTCCTCAACGAGGAGCGGCATCTGCGGGAGGCCGTCGAGGCGATCCTGGCGCAGGAGTACGACGGCGAGATGGAGGTCGTGGTCGCTCTCGGCCCGTCCACCGACCGCACGGACGAGATCGCCGCGCAGCTGGTCGCCGAGCACCCCAGCGTGGTCACCGTCCCGAACCCGACGGGCCGCACCCCCGCCGCGCTGAACGCCGCGATCAAGGCCTCCCGCCACCCGGTCGTGGTCCGCGTCGACGGCCACGCCGCGCTCTCCCCGGGCTACATCGCGACCGCCGTCCGCCTCCTGGAGGAGACCGGCGCGATGAACGTCGGCGGCATCATGCACGCCCAGGGCACCAACGCCTGGGAGCAGGCCGTCGCCGCCGCGATGACCTCGAAGATCGGTGTCGGCAACGCGGCCTTCCACACGGGCGGCGAGGCGCAGCAGGCCGAGACGGTCTACCTGGGCGTCTTCCGGCGCGAGGCACTGGAGCAACAGGGCGGCTACAACGAGGAGTTCATCCGCGCCCAGGACTGGGAGCTGAACTTCCGGATCCGCGAGGCCGGCGGCCTGATCTGGTTCTCGCCCGACCTGCTGGTCTCGTACCGCCCGCGCCCGAGCGTCAAGGCGCTCGCCAAGCAGTACAAGGACTACGGCCGCTGGCGCCACGTGGTCGCCCGCTACCACTCGGGCTCCATCAACCTGCGCTACCTCGCCCCGCCGACCGCCGTCGTCGCGATCGCGGCCGGCGTCGTGGTCGGCGCGGCCCTCACGCCGTGGGGCTTCGTGATCCCGGCCGGCTACCTGGCGGCCATCGCCGCCGGTTCCGTCCCAGCGGGCAAGGGCCTGTCGCTCAAGGCGCGCGCCCAGATCCCCGTCGCCCTCGCGACGATGCACATGTCGTGGGGCTGGGGCTTCCTGACCAGCCCGAAGTCGCTGGCGAAGCGCGTCATCGCGTCGCGGCGGCCGGCCGTGCGCAACCCGGAGACAGCTGCCAACTGACGCCTGCAGCGCGGGAGTCGGCCTCCCGCGCCGCAGGCGTGTCGTGTGTCGTTCTTCGCCGACGCTCGTCAGCCGCAGGAATGCGGTGCCGCCGCCTCGCCGAAGAAGATCTGCTTACCGCTCGGGTTGTCCATGATGAGCATTTCGCTGACACAGACTCCGGGGGCCTTGATGCGCACGGGGCCCGCGTAGCTGGAGAACTTGCCGGTATCCGAGTCGTAGCTGGCGTAATCAGGGCCCTTGTAGATGGAGAAGTCCATCTGCGTGGGTGTGCCGACGTACGCGGACTTCACGAAGACGGAACAGTTGTAGGTCCCGTCGTAGTAGTCGTACACCGTGCCGATCAGGTTGGTGTAGCCGCTTCTGTTGGCGTAGACGGACTTCGAGTACACCAAGTTGCCGGCGCATCCGTAACCGGCGGCCGAGGCGGGTGATGCCGCCACGACGGGCGCCACGACACCGACTCCGGCCAGCAGGGCCGCGCAGGTGAGCCATCGGGTGAGCTTGATCATCGGTGCTGGTCTCCTGTCCGGCCGCAGCCGTCAGCCGCAGTGGAAGTAGCCGCCCGCCGGCCACCGGTCCTGGAGGAAGTTCGCGCCACCCGGCCGCCACATGTCCAGTTCGGTGGCGATGCACGTGCCCTTGCCGTTGACCTTCACCGGCCCGGCCTGGTACTTGAAGTACCCGGGGTCCGATGCCTGTCCGCCCTTCTGGGACATCAGCGTCAAGTTCATGCGCGAGCTCACACCGTAGTAGGAGCCGGCCTTGATGGAGATGGCGCAGTTGTAGGTGCCGTCCCAGTACAGGTACGTGGTGGCGACGTGCTTGTGCGGTGAGGTGGTGTAGTCGTAGTTGTTGAGCTGGTCGATCAAGGTCCCGCTGCAGCTGGTGGCGGCCGATGCGGCGGGTGCGACGGCGACCGGTACGGCGATCCCGAAGCCGAACATGACCGATGCGACGCTGATCCAGCGGGCGAGTCTGAACTTGCCGTTCTTGAACATGAGTTGGGTTTCCTGTCTCTCGCCCGGGGTCAGCCGCAGTGGAAGTAGCCGGAGTACGGCACGTGGTCCTGGATGATGTTGTTGCCGCTGAAGTTCCACATGTCGGTCTCGACGGCGACGCAGCGTCCCTTGCCGTAGAACTTGTAGTTCGCGTAGTACAGGTAGTGGCCGTCGTCGTTTCCTATGTATCCGTCGACGTTGGTGTAGCCCTCCACGCGGATGCGCGACGACTTGCCGTAGTACGAGCCACGCTTCACGGCGGCAACGCAGTTGTAGGTGCCGTCCCAGAACAGATACGTGGTCGCGTAGGTCGTGCCGTTGTAGGTGTTGTCCCAGCTGTCGATCTGCGAGCCGTTGCAGCCGTAGGTGGCTGCACTCGCGGTGCTGACAGGCCCCAAGACGCAGGCGGCCGCGGCAGTTGCCAGTACAACTCCGATACGGCCGAGTACCTTGCGCATCGTCTCTCCCCATGGGCATGACGGATCGGCCGACGGACCCGTCGGCGTTCCGTGAATTTCCTGTGAATGGCGAAGGAGATCTTGGCATGAGCACGCCGCATAGTTGCGGATCAAGTGCCAAGTGGCGCAAAAATGGGGGAAGTTGACCGGAAACCGCGCGGGCCCCTCCTCGGAGTGAGGAGGGGCCCGTAGCAGCGAGGGTGGCCTGCCTACCAGCGGTAGGGCTTGTACACGTCCATGCAGGCGTCCTCGTCGGATCCGTTCAGGGCGTCCGCGGTGTCCGGGATGTCGCCCGGCTTCACGGCCTTCTGCTTCGGATACGTACTTCCCTCGCGCCAGTCCGCGCCGACGCTCAGCGTGACGGCCGTGACGCCGTCGGATGCCTGCACCGCGCTCTGGGGAATCCCGAGGGACTGCGCCACCAAGGTCGCGTTCTCCTTGGCCCGGGAACCGGCGTTCTCGGGGTACGCCACCACTGTCGTCCTGAGCGGGAAGGCGGTCGAGTCGGCGGCGGCCCGGGTGAATCCCTTCTGTTGCAGAGTCTGCGCGAGGGCGTTCGCACGCCGGGGCACCGCCGCCTGCCCGGCGCCGTTCGTACCGTTCCTGACCAGCACGGGGAAGGAACCCGCGGTGTCCGCGTCGGCGCTGGGCGACGGCGAGGCGGTCTGCTTGCCGCCGTCGTCCGCGGCATCGTCACTGTTCTTGTCGAGCGCGATGTCGTCGCGGAGCATCGCCCAGATCTTCTCGGCGTCGGCCGTCGCGGGTACCAGATGATTCCGGTTCTGCGGATCTTCGGCCGTCGGCATGGTCAGCGTGGTCATGCGCTTGGCGGGAACCTGCTTGAGCTGCATGGAGAGGTCGTAGAGCTTCTTCACCGTACCGACTTCCTCGGAGACCTTGAGGGCCTTCGTGGCGGACTCCGCCAGGTTCAGGAGCCGGCCGCTGTCGGAGAACGCATTCTGCTCTCTGAGCGTCCGGAGCATCGAGCTCATGTACATGTGCTGCGCTTTGGCGCGGCCCAGGTCGCTGTAGAAGGCGTGCCGGGTACGGAGCCACTGAAGTGCCGACTTGCCCTTGACCTTGTGATCCCCGGCAGTCAGCTTGAGGCCGGAGCCACCCGGAACGCCGGGCAGCGGGCGGTCCCAGACGTTCTGCTTGACGCACACGTTCACCCCGCCGACGGCGTCGGCCATCGTGACGACACCGGCGAAGTCCACCATCATCCAGTGGTCGATGTACAAGCCGGTGAGCTTCTCCCACGTGGCCAGGGTGCATCCGGGGCCGCCGCGCTGGAGGGACTCGTTGATGATGGTGTTCGTCGCCGCGTACTTGGTGTGGGATTCCCGGTCTTCGCACGCGGGGATGTTCACCCGGGTGTCCCGCGGGATGCTGACGATCGACGCGTTCTCGCGATCGGCGGAGATGTGGATGAGCATCTGCACGTCGGCCAAGGGCTTGCTGCCGACGCTCCCTTTGCTTCCGCCCAGTTTCACGTTCTCGGCCGAGTTCCGGCTGTCGGATCCGATCAACAGGATGTTGATCGGCGTCTGCCCGGCGGCGTTCGGCTCAGCCTTCTTCACGCCCGTGTCGGCGCTGCTCCGCTCGCCCTTCTCGATGTTGTTGTTGAGGTGTTGGTACCAGAGGTAGCCGGCGCCGGCCGCGCCCAGTATGAGCACGGCAAGGGTGAGCGCGGTCCAGCGCAGTACCCGGCGTGCCCGTCGGCGCCGCGGGCGGCCGGTGGCTCTGCGCCGTCCACTGCCCTGTGCGTCGTCCCCTTTGGTGGGCCGTCCGTCGGCGTCCGGCCGGGAGCCGTCCGCGTACAAGGTCTCGTCCCAGCCCAATTCTCCAGCCGCGGACGACGGTTCTCTGTGCTTGCCGTTCGGTCGTGAGCGCTCCCCGCGCACACTGCTTCGCCCCATGCCCCGCCCCACCCTCCCGCCCTGTGGCCATAACTCGGCCGCCCCGACTGTCGGTTGGTTAGACAGTCAAGGGGCGGCTGAGGTTGGTCACTTGGCGCACACAGTCTTGTCCGCTGTTGTTTTGTCCACGTCCGGCGCCGATGCCGAACCGCTGATGGGTGTCCCCGCACCCTTGAAGTCGGAGCCGAGGACGAGAATCATCGCCGGCAGCCCCTGGTCGTTCGTCTCGCTCTTGCCCTCCTTGAGGGCAGAGGCCGACAGGCCCATGATGTCGGCCAGCCGCCGTGCCTGGTCGGCTTGGTCGGGCGAGTACTCCAGGGTCGTCCGGCTCTGCTTCTGAGGCGCGTTGCCCAGTTGGCTGGACTTGCCGACACCCTTGTCGTTCTGGAGCCAGGTGACGGTCGCCTGAGCCGCTCCGGGCGTGGAGCTGCCGTTGTAGATGTCGACACGCACGTCGGATGCCGCCGACTTGGGGCCCTTCAGCTTGGCGGACTCGGCGGCCTTCTGCTTCTTCTTCGTCTCCGTCAGCGAGACGTCGTCCTTGATCGCGCTGAACACCTGAGGCGCGGCCGATTCGTTGAGCACGACGGTGGCGTGGATCTTCTCGGCCGGGTTGTCGATGACCGGGGTGGTCACGAACGAGAGGTTCTTGGTCGGCACCTTCTTCAGCTCGAGGGCCACATCCTTGAGCTTGGTCAGACTCCCTATGCCCTTGTCGACCGTGAGCGCCTTGGTCGCGGCCTCGGCGAGGTTCGTCAGCTTCCTCGGGTTCGTGAGGGTGTCGCCCGAACTCATCTTGCGAGCCAGAGAACTGAGGAACTGCTGCTGCACCTTGATGCGGTCGAGGTCGCCCTTGTTCCCCCAGCTGTGCCGGGTGCGCAGGAACGCGAGCGCTTCCTCGCCCATCAGATTGTGCTCACCCGCCTTCAGGTCGAGATGCGAGTCGTCGTCGTTGACGTCCTTCGCGAGACAGACGCCCACGCCGCCCACTGCCGTCGACAGGGTCTTCACCGCGTTGAAGTCCGCCATCATGAAGTGGTCCACGGTGATCCCGGTGACCGCTTTGATGGTCGCCATGGTGCAGCCGGCGTCCCGGCCGTCCTGTCCCAGGCTGGTGTTGAAGCGGACGTTCTCCGTACCGGGGATGGTCTTGAGCTGACCGTTCTCGTCCTTCACCTGGCAGTCCGGCACGTCCACGATCAGGTCGCGCGGGATGCTCAGCGCGGTGGCGTTCGAGCGGTCCTTGGAGACGTGCAGCAGCACGTTCGTGTCGGCGTGGCCGACGCTGCCCTTGTCGCCGTAGCCCTCGTTGCCCTTACCGGTGCGCTTGTCGGTGCCGATGACGAGGATGTTGAACGCCTCGTCCTTGCTGAAGCCGTTCTTGGCGCCGACGACGTCCTGCGTGGTGATGTTGCCGTTGAGGTGCTGGTAGTAGAAGTAGCCGCCCGCCGCGGTGGCGAGGACCACGAAGGCCAGGCTGCCGGCCGACCACAGCAGCACCTTCTTGCCCGTCGACTTCTTCTTCTTGGCCTTCGAGCGGCGCCGGCCCGGCCCGGAGGCCTGTGCCTGCGGCTCGCGCCGCCTGCGCTGCGGGGGCACGTCCTGCTGATCCCGCTGATTTCGCTGGTCCCGTTGATCCCGTCCGCCGCCACGGGGTGCGGAGCGGCGGGGCCCCGGTACCGGCGACTGCCCTCCGGAAGGGCTCAGTCGCAGTTCGTAATCACCGGTCTGCGGGTTCAGGACCCACTGGTCTGCGGGGTCGATGTTCTCCGCCCGCCCACGGCCTTGCGCGTCCACGGTTGTCTGCGTCCTCCGTCGGGGCCACGCGGCGCCCCACCCCCCTCAAAGCGGGCGCCCGGTCAGTCGATAAGCAGTGCGCGACCGCGCCAGGGCAGCAGGGCCGGGTGCACCGGATCGCTCACACTATCCGCCCAGTTCAGCGTCAAGCGACGACGGTGACAAATTCCACTCCCCTACAACTGGGCAATCCGGACCATTTTCAGAACCTGTGTGCCACCTGATGACTTCTGCTTTACCCAGAGGCTGTTGAGGCGACTCAACCGCACGCATCCTGCCGGGCGGTGTTGCCGCGGAACGTGGGGGTGGGGGAGGGCTCGGCGGACGGCGAACCGGACGCCGACGGTCCGGCGCCGGGCTTCCCGTCGTCCCACTCGCCGTCCTCGTCGGAGTAGTACTCCTCGTCGTACTCGCCCTCCTCGTACGACGCTTCCTCGTCCGAGATGTCCGACCCGTCTCCGTTGTCGGTGGATTGATCGGTCTCGGCCTGTACGTCGGCGGGGGTCTCCTTCGAGACGACGAGCGGGGCGTCGGTGCGCAGCCGCGTGAACAGCCGCTCCGCGGCGGGCTGGACGAGCTGGTCGCGGTTGGCGTTGTAGATGTACGACTGCCGCGGCACGGTCAGGAACTGGATGCGGTCGGCGGGGATGTCGCGCATCCCGCGGACGAGGTCGTACAGCCCGCGCAGGCTCGCCAGGCCCGGGTCGGTGGTGAGGGAGGAGGTGGCCGCGTCGAGCACCGGGTAGAGCTTCGTCGGATTCAGCAGCACACCGCTGCTCTGTACCTTCTCCACCAGCGCGCCGAGGAAGCGCTGCTGGCGGTCCATCCGGTCGGTGTCGCTGCCGTTGCCGATGCTCTTGCGGGCGCGTACGTAACCGAGGGCCTGCTCGCCGTTCAGGACGTGCCGGCCCGGCGCCAGCTTCAGATGCGCGTCGGCGTCGTCGATCGGCTTGTCCAGGCACACCTCGACGCCGTCGACGGCGTCGACCATGTCCTTGAACCCGTCGAAGTCGACGACCATGTGATGGTCGATGCGCACGCCCGTCAGCTTCTCGACCGTACGGATGGTGCAGGCCGAACCGCCCACCTCGAACGCGTAGTTGAACATGGCGAACATCGGCTCGATGCGGTCGCCGTTCTGCTTGCGGCAGGCCGGTACGTCGACCATCAGGTCCCGCGGGAACGAGACGGCGGTCGCGCTCTTCCGGTCCGCCGCGACGTGCAGCAGGATCGTGGTGTCCGAGCGCTGGGTGCCGTCGTTGCGGCCGTACTTGCTGTTCGCCCCGGCCCGCGAGTCGGACCCGATGAGCAGCAGGTTCTGCGCCCCGTCGACCAGGACGGTGGGGCGCTCCTTCTCGTAGCGGGCGAGCTCCGCGGCGGTCGCCGAGTCCTCGGTGATGTTCCCGCTGAGCTTCTCGTACGCGATCCAGCCCGCGCCGCCGGCCACGAGCACCAGCAGCGCCGCGGCGATCGCCGAGTACCGCAGCCATCTCCTCCGGCGCCGGACCCGCCCGGCACCGGTCGGGGACGAGCCGCCGCCCGGGCCGAGCGGCGCACCGCCGTCGCTCGACGGAGGCACGGCTGCGGAGTCGGTCACGGGTCCCCCTCGTGGTGACGTAGAAGACGTGTCAGTCATGACGTCTGCGTCGTGGGCGGACGCATGCGTCTCTACGACCATGGACCCCGCCGCGGCGGGGGGCCGGGAGAGCTGAGCCGAACGGGGTACGCGGCTCTACCGCGCGGTGGCGGTGACCCGTTCGCTCTCGACGCGCTTGGCGAGGGCCTCCTCGTCGAGCCGGTCGAGGTTGCGGCACAGCACCACGGAACCGCCGGTCGCCAGCGGGGCGAGGAGTCCGGCGCTCAGGCCCTGCCAGCTGTCGTACGGGAGTCCGGACAGCAGGCGCGCGCCCGGCCCGGTCAGACCGAGCCCCGGAGCGTCGGCGGTCGCCTTCTCGACGACCTCGGCGCCGGACCACTCGGCCCCGGCGACGACGAGCGCGGGCTCGTCCGGGGCGACGGGGGAGAACGGCGCGAACCGGTCGCCCTGCCCCGGCACCTCCACGGCGTAGTCCACGAACCCCTCGGGCGGCTGCGGGAACCGCCCGCCCAGCGGCCGCAGCGCGAGCGCGACCCGCTCACCGGAACAGGCGCGGGCCGCGTCCAGCGTGTCCGGCCCGCTGACCACCAGATCGGCCCGGGCCGGATCCCCGCCGACCTCGGCGACGACCCCGACCGACGAACAGGCCAGCAGCCACACGGCGGTCTGCCAGTGCGCGGGCAGCAGCACGGCGACCCGGTCCCCGGGCTCGGCGTTCAGGTCGCCCTGCAGCAGATTGGCGGTCTTGGCGACCCAGTTCGCGAACGTCGCCACGGACAGCTCCACGCGTTCCCCGGTGGCGTCGTCGTAGAAGGTGACGAGCGGCCGCCCCGGATCATCGGCGAGAGCGGCCTGGAGCAGAGCGGCGGGAGTACGGTTCGCGGCATTCACCCGAGCCACCCTACGCGGGGTGCCTCCGGCGGTTGAGCGACCCCGACGCGCGACGGCGCGGGCCGCGCCGACCGGGTCATCCGCGTCTCGGTCCCGGTCGCCCGCGCCCTCCCGCGCCCGGCATCCGCCCAGCCCCCGCACCCGACGCCCAGTCATCCGCGTCCCGCCCCCGACACCCGCCCCCACCTGCCGACCCGCTGCATCCGAGTGGCGTCGCCCCCCGACGCCCCGTCACGGCCCCACCCCGCCCCCGGACTTCACCCCAACACTCGTATGACACTCCCCGATGGCCGGAATCATCCCGGTATGGCCACGATCGTGGGCATGCGTGGTTTCCTTGCTTCCTCGATCGGCGTCACCTGCGCGGCCGCCCTCGCCCTCCCGCTCACCCTGCCCGCCGCCTCACACGCCGCGCCGGCCCCGGCGCGGGAGTCGGTCCCGGGCAGCACCCAGTCCCTCGCCCTCGGCTCCCTCGCCGCCGACCGCGCCGTCGGCGCGGCCCGGGAACAGGGTCTGCCGCAGCGCGACGTCCGCCCGTTCTCCCTCGTCGGCGTCGTCTGGGACGACCCGAACACCGAACTCCACGGCCAGGTCCAGGTCCGTACCCGGACCACCGGTACGACCACCTGGTCCGCCTGGCAGGACGTGGAGACCCACAACGACGACGCCCCGGACCTGGACAGCTCCGAACACACCTCCGGTCACGTCCGCGGTTCCACCGCTCCCCTCTGGGTCGGCGACTCCGACGGCGTGGAGGTGCGGGTGAAGGCCGACGAGCCCGCGGCCACCCGCGCCGCCGCCGAGCCCCTCCCCAAGGGCCTGCGCCTCGAACTCGTGGACCCGGGCGCGGAGCCCCCGCCCCAGGGCGCCCCCGTCGACGCCGCCCGCGCCACCACCCTGACCGCGGAGACCGCCGCGTCCTCCGCCGTGAACGCCGAGCTCGCCCCGCTCGGCGCCACCGCCGTACCCGCCCTGACCAAGAAGGCGACGGAGGACGAGCTGATCGAGGCCCGCGGCGGCGACGCGAGCGCCACGAAGGCCCGCCCGTACGTCGGGGCCCGCCCGCGCATCATCACGCGCAAGGGCTGGGGCGCCGACGAGAAGCTGCGCGAGAAGCAGTTCGGCTACACGAAGACGGTGAAGGCCGCCTTCGTGCACCACAGTGCTTCCGGCAACAACTACCGCTGCTCACAAGCCTCTTCGGTCATCCGCAGTATCTACCGCTACCACGTCAAGAGCAGTGGCTGGCGTGACATCGGCTACAACTTCCTCGTGGACAAGTGCGGAAACATCTACGAAGGCCGGGCGGGCGGCGTCGCCAAGCCGGTGATGGGCGCACACACCCTCGGCTTCAACACCAACAGCATGGGCATCGCGGTCCTGGGCTCCTTCGGCGGCTCCAACCCGCCCGCCGCCGCGGTGAACGCCATCGCCAGGCTCACCGCCTGGAAGCTCGGGCTGTACGGGGCAAATCCGCGCGGTACGACATATCTCAAGTCGGGTGGTGGCAATCTGTACCGCAAGGGAAAGAATGTACGACTACATGTGATCTCCGGCCACCGGGACGGGTTCGCAACCGAATGCCCGGGACGCCGTCTCTACAACAAACTCGGCAAGGCCCGCTCCAGCTCCGCCCACCTCCAGGGCCGCTGACGCCGGCCGGCCCGGGTCTCGCACGGTCTGCATACACTGGCCGGCCGAAAGACAGTTCGGCCGGCCCCAGCAGGAAGCAGAGACGACAGGTGACAGAAGCGATCCTCCTGGTCGGCGGCAAAGGCACCAGGCTGCGCCCGCTCACGGTGAACACCCCGAAGCCGATGGTCCCGGCGGCCGGCGTCCCGTTCCTCACCCACCAGCTGGCGCGGGCCAAGGCGGCGGGCGTCGACCACATCGTCCTCGCCACGTCCTACCTGGCGGAGGTCTTCGAGCCGTACTTCGGCGACGGCTCCCGCCTCGGGCTCCACCTGGAGTACGTCACCGAGGTCGAGCCCCTCGGCACCGGCGGCGCCATCCGCAACGTCGCCTCGCACCTGCGCTCCGGGCCCGACGACCCGGTCCTGATCTTCAACGGCGACATCCTGACGGGCCTGGACATCCGGGCCCTCGTCCACGAGCACGAGACGACCGGCGCGGACGTCTCGCTCCACCTCTCCCGCGTCGAGGACCCGAGGGCGTACGGCCTGGTCCCCACCGACGCGACGGGCCGGGTCCAGGCCTTCCTGGAGAAGCCGCAGACTCCCGAAGAGATCGTCACGGACCAGATCAACGCGGGCGCGTACGTGTTCCGCCGCTCGGTCATCGACACGATCCCGACGGGCCGCCCGGTCTCCGTCGAGCGCGAGACGTTCCCGGACCTCCTCGCCTCCGGAGCCCACCTCCAGGGCATGGTCGACTCCACGTACTGGCTCGACCTCGGCACCCCGCAGGCCTTCGTCCGCGGCTCGGCCGACCTGGTGCTCGGCCGCGCCCCGTCCCCGGCCGTGCCCGGCCGCTGCGGCGACCGCCTGGTCCTGCCGACGGCGACCGTCGCCCCGGACGCCAAGCTGACCGGCGGCACCGTCGTCGGCGAGGGCGCGCAGGTCGGCGAGGGCGCCCGGATCAGCGGCTCCACGGTCCTGGACGGCGCGGTGATCGAACCCGGCGCGGTGATCACGGACTCCCTGATCGGCCGGGGCGCCCGCATCGGCGCCCGCACGATCCTCACCGGCGCGGTGATCGGCGACGGCGCCCACGTGGGCCCCGACAACGAACTCCAGACAGGCGTACGAGTCTGGTGCGACGCCCACCTCCCGGCAGGCGCGGTCCGCTTCTCGTCGGACCAGTGAGACGTATCTCAAGCCCCTCCGGCGATTGAGGAGCGGGGTCCGGGGCCTGAGCCCCGCGACTCGGCCCATGATCCCTGGAGGGGCGTTTCGGGGAAGGGGCGGGGAAGGGACAGGGAAGGGGAAAAACCCCTACCCTCAAGGGGAACACCCGCCCCGACCGAGGACCCCCGTGGCAGGCCGCCGATACACCCCCCGTACGCAGACCCACCCGCCGGCCACCCGCACCACAGTGCGCGGCGGCGAAACCCGCGTACCCCCGCCCGCCCCGTCGATCCCGCACCAGGCGCCGGCCACCCGCACCTACACGCCCCCGGCCCCCCTCCACCTGGGCCTCACCCTCGGCCCCCTGCGCCGCGGCCCCGCCGACCCGACCTTCCGTACGACCCCCGACGGCGCCCTGTGGCGCACGAGCCGCACCCCGCAGGGCCCCGCCACACTCCGGGTCGCCGAGCGGGACGGCACCGTCCAGGCCCAGGCCTGGGGCCCGGGAAGCGACTGGTTCCTGGACCAACTCCCCGCCCTGCTTGGTGAGTTGGACGATCCGGCCCCGTTCGAGCCGCGGCACCGCCTGGTCGCCGAATCGGCCCGC
The DNA here is from genome assembly GCF_050410835.1 of Streptomyces sp. cg35. NCBI lineage: Bacteria > Bacillati > Actinomycetota > Actinomycetes > Kitasatosporales > Streptomycetaceae > Streptomyces > Streptomyces sp. cg35. Next base: position 3,656,278 of record NZ_CP191268.1, on the reverse strand, counting down.
CGCCGTACCGGCCTGCGCCTGACCCGCACGGGCCTGGTCCTGGAGTCCCTCATCCCGTCGATCCTGGAACAGAAGATCACGACGGACGAGGCCTACCGGGCCTGGCGCCTGCTGCTCCACAAGTACGGCGAGACCGCCCCGGGCCCGGCCGGCCAGGACCTGCGCATGCGCGTCATGCCGGACGCCCGCGCCTGGACGCTGATCCCGTCCTGGGAGTGGCACCGGGCGGGCGTCGACAACAAGCGGGCCTCGACGATCATCCGCGCCGCCAAGGTGGCCCGGCGCCTCGAAGAAGCGGCCGGGATGGAGCCGGTCCGGGCCCGCGCCCGGCTCGAACTGGTCCCCGGCATCGGCCCCTGGACCTCCGCCGAGACGATCCAGCGCACGAACGGCGCCCCCGACGAGGTCACCACCGGCGATCTGCACCTGCCCCGCACCATCGGCTACGCGCTCGCCGGCAACCGCGACGCCACCGACGAGGACATGCTGGAACTCCTCGCCCCCTACGAGGGCCAGCGCCACCGGGCGGCCCGCCTGATCCTGCTGAGCGGTGTCGCACCGCCCCGCAGGCAGCCCAAGATGCGCCGGGTGAACATCGCCGAGTGGTGACGGCTCCCGCGGGCCTCAGCGCACCTCGATGAAGTCCGCGGCGTCCCGCGCGGGCCGCGCCACGGGCGGCGCGGCGGCATGCCCCACCGCGACGGCCCCCATCGGGTCCCAGTCCTGCGGCAGCCCCAGCACGTCCCGCACGACGTCCCGGCAGAACATCGTCGACGACACCCAGGCCGACCCGAGCCGCTCACCGGCCAGCGCCACCAGGAAGTTCTGCACCCCGGCCCCGGCGGCCACGACGAACATCTCCCGCTCGGCCGCGTCCCGGCGCGCGTGCCCGTACGTGTGCGAGCCGTCCATCACCAGGCAGGGCACCACGAGATACGGCGCGTTGCGCAGCACGTCCCCGCGCCGCACGCGCTTCGCGATGGACTCCTCGCTCTTGCCGTCCCGCCGCAGGTCCGCGATCCACGCGTCCCGCATCGCGTCGAGCAGCCGCCCCCGGGACTGTGCCGACTCCAGCAGCACGAACCGCCACGGCGTCGTGTGATGCGGCGCGGGCGCGGTGACGGCCGCGGCGACGGCCCGCCGCACGGCCCCCGGATCGACCGGCTCGTCGGTGAACGCCCGCACGGTACGCCGCTGCGTGACGGCCTCCCGTACGGCCTCCGAGGTCCCCAGCCGGAACATGTCGTCCCGTGCGACCCGCACCAACTCCCTTGCGGATCCGCCCTGTTCGCCCACGACGCCGCCGAGGCCGCGCACGACGGCGACCGGCAGCCCGCCGGCCTTGCCCTTCACGAGGTCCCCGGCGGCGGCCAGCTCGTCGGCGGTCGCCACCACGGTCGCGCTCAGCGGATTGCCGTACGCGTCGACGCCGCCGCGCAGATCGTCGAGGACGCGGACACCGGCGGCGCCGATGGCGACATCGGTCAGCCCGTTGCGCCAGGGGCGCCCGAAGGTGTCGGTGACGACGACCCCGACCTCGACGCCCAGGGCGTCCCGCACCCCGTCGCGGATCGCGGCCGCGGACGCGTCCGGGTCCTCGGGGAGCAGCAGTACGGTCCCGGCCGCGGTGTTGGACGCGTCGACCCCGGCCGCGGCCATCACCAGACCCAGCTTGTTCTCGACGATCCGCAGGGTGCCGCGCCGCGCCACGACCCGTACGGTCTCGGCGTCGATCGCGGCCTCCCGGTCGTCGGCCAGGACGACACGCCCCTCGGCCTTGCTGACGATCTTCGAGGTGACCAGGAGGACGTCGCCGTCGGCGAGCGACGGCTCGGCGGCGACGATCAGCTTGGCGAGGTCGTCGCCCTCCCGGACCTCGGGGATCCCGGCGACGGCCCAGGCCCGGAAGGCGGGCGCGGCGGCACTGCTCACGAGACCCGGACCTCCTCCGCGAGCCGCAGCGCCTCGCGCGCCATCGCGGCCGCGGCGGTGCCCTCCTCGGGGTCCGTCATCATCAGCGGCACGGCCCGGCAGCGGATCCCGGCCGCCTCGACCCGCTCCACGACCCCGGCGTCCACGGTGTCCACGAGCCATCCGTCGAGCAGCCCGGACCCGTAGTGCTCGGCGACGGCGGCGGCGCTCGACTCCACGCCCACCGCGGCCAGCACCTTGTCGGCCATGCCGCGCACCGGGGCGTCGCCGACGATCGGCGAGAGCCCGACGACGGGCACGCCGGCCTCGGCGATGGCCTCCCGGATCCCGGGCACGGCCAGGATCGTGCCGACGCTCACCACCGGGTTCGACGGCGGGAACAGGATCACGTCCGCCTCCGCGATGGCCTCCAGCACGCCCGGGGCGGGCTTGGCCTGCTCGGCACCGACCGGCACCACGGCCTGCGCGTCCACGGAGGCCCGCAGCTTCACCCAGTACTCCTGGAAGTGCACGGCCCTGCGCTCGCCGTCGACGTCGACGGCGACATGGGTCTCGACGCGGTCGTCGGACATGGGCAGGAGCCGCACGCCCGGCTGCCACCGCTCGCACAGCGCCTCGGTGACCGCGCTGAGCGGATAGCCGGCGGCCAGCATCTGCGTACGGACGATGTGGGTCGCGAAGTCCCGGTCGCCGAGCCCGAACCACTCGGGTCCGACCCCGTACGCCGCGAGCTCCTCCTTGACCTTGAAGGTCTCGTCGGTACGCCCCCAGCCCTGTTCCTCGTTGATGCCGCCGCCCAGCGTGTACATCACCGTGTCGAGGTCCGGACAGACCTTCAGGCCGAAGAGATGGATGTCGTCACCGGTGTTGCCGATGACCGTGATGTCCGCGTCCGGTGCCGCCTGCTTGAGACCGCGAAGGAACCGGGCACCACCGATGCCGCCTGCCAGAACCACAATGCGCATGGCCCCAAGCATCGCAGGCAGCACCGACAGCGCGGCAGCCGGTCTCAGACAGCGGCCCGGTCCACCGTGGAGCAGACGGGGGAGTGCATCGGCATCGCGGTCAGGCCCGGGTGGTAGACGTGCAGGCTGACGGCCGGTTCCAGGGAGTCGTTGACGACCTCGTGGACGTAGCCGGGCGCGAACACCCGCTGCGCGCCCGGAGTCAGGGACCGCGTGCCGCGCTCCGTACGCTCCGTCAGTTCGCCCTGGAGCAGCGTCAGTACGCCGCTGGAGCGCCCGTGGTCGTGCAGTCCGCTGCCCTGACCGGGCACCCAGGACAGCAGCCACACCTCGTAGCCGGGCCCGGTGCGCAGGCGGCGGTACCAGCGGGTCGTGGCGTCGTACTCGACGAGGTGCTCCCACTGGGAGCGGTCGGCGGCGATGGAGCGCGCGAGCCCGACGAACTCGGCCACCGTCTCGGGGTGTTCACGAGCGGGCTGCAGCAGGTGCGGTACTTCGAGGATGTCGCCGGCGATCTGGAGGTCGCTGTCGCTGTTCATGGGTGTGGGGATTCCTCGGCGGAAGAGTGCGGAGCGCCCCGGCGGGGGCTAGGGCCGTACGGAGAGGAGAAACACGGTCGGAGCTCGGTGGCTCAACGACTCAACAGCTGGAACAGCAACAGCTACAGCACGCGCGGGCAGCGGAGACGGACCCGGCGGTGCGGGTCGTCATCGGTGCCAAGTTCGCGAGCATGCCCACCAGGACATCGGTTCATGCGTCCCGTGTCAACTCAATGTCCGGATGGTGGGAAATGTTTCACCTCATCCGGTATCTCTGGCAGGCGAAAGGTTTGTTCACCCGTCGTCCCGGACATGTGGCGCTGCAACCCGGCGCGCAAACGCCGTTGCGATCCTGTGATCCGAATGTGATCCGGTTCGCTTCTGTGAGCGGGTCGGAACGAGATCAAACTCCGCGGCGTCCTCCCTTGTAGTGATTCAGAGGGGGTAGGGCATCCACATGGGCCACTGGCAAGTGTCACGGTTTTTGCCGATTTGAACACTTTCCGCATAGCCTTGGTTCCGCAGAGTGAATAAGGGGCCCAATAGCAGATCCCGGCTTGACTGCCCCGGATCGGCACACTTGTAATTTCACTCGTGTCGTTCAGCCGAAATCGGTAACGGCAACATCACGGGGACGCACGGACGGACGAGGGGCGCACTATGACCGAGTCGTTTCAGGATCTGCTGGTCGAGGACGCGGAAGAGGAACTCGGCTGGCAGGAGCGCGCACTGTGCGCCCAGACCGACCCCGAGTCCTTCTTCCCCGAGAAGGGCGGCTCCACGAGGGAGGCCAAGAAGGTCTGCCTGGCGTGCGAGGTCCGCTCCGAGTGCCTCGAGTACGCGCTCGCCAACGACGAGCGGTTCGGCATCTGGGGAGGACTGTCCGAGCGCGAGCGCCGGCGCCTCAAGAAGGCCGCTGTCTGACCACTGTTTTCGCGTCACGTTCGGCTCGTCGTCCGTGGGTTGTCCACAGGCGGCGGGCCGCTGCTGTTGCCAGCCGTTAGTGTGGGGCCCCGTCCGAGACGCCACCGTGTCCCCTACGGCCACGGGCGTCCACCGCAGTCCAACGAACCGGGGCCCGTACCTCGATGTCCGTGCACAGCCACCCGGCAGACCAATTCGGTACTGCCGCCGCCGCGTTCAACCCGGGGCACGCCACAGGGCTCGACCCGGGCAGCGCCCCCGAGTTCCCCAGGCATGTCGTCACCGCCGTCCTCGTCTCGCACGACGGCGCCCGCTGGCTGCCCGACGTGCTGTCGGGCCTGCTCGGCCAAGAGCGCCCCGTGCAGAACGCGGTGGCGGCCGACACCGGCAGCGCCGACGACTCCGCGGCCCTCGTCGGCCAGGCCCTCGGCGACGAGCGGGTGCTGCACCTCGCCCGCCGCACCGGCTTCGGCCAGGCCGTCGAGGAAGCCGTGCGCGGCGCCGGGGTGCTCACCCCGGACGAGCTGCCCTACTTGAAGCGGCCGAGCGGCTGGGACCCCGTCAGCCGCTCCTGGCGCGACGACGCGTACGACATGCCGGACCTGCCGCACGGCGAGCCCGAGCAGTGGCTGTGGCTGCTGCACGACGACTGCGCACCCGAACCGGACGCGCTCGCCCAGCTGTTGCGCGTCGTCGAGACGGAGCGCGAGGCCGGCGCCGACGTCGCGATCGTCGGCCCCAAGCTGCGCGGCTGGTACGACCGCAGGCAGCTCCTGGAGGTCGGCGTCTCCATCGCCCACTCCGGGCGCCGCTGGACCGGCCTCGACCGCCGCGAGCAGGACCAGGGCCAGCACGACCACGTACGCCCCGTGCTGTCCGTGTCCACCGCCGGCATGCTGATCCGGCGCGATGTCTTCGAGCAGCTCGGCGGTTTCGACCGCCGGCTGCCGCTGATGCGCGACGACGTCGACCTGTGCTGGCGCGCCCAGGCCGCCGGCCACCGGGTCCTCGTCGCCCCCGAGGCCGTCGTGCGGCACGCCGAGGCCTCCTCGCGCGAGCGCCGCACCGTCGACTGCGTGGGACGTACGGCGTCGTCGCCGCACAAGGTCGACAAGGCGGGCGCCGTCTACACCCTGCTCGCCAACGCGCGCGGGGCGACGCTCCCCTGGATCCTGCTCCGCCTCGTCTTCGGCACCCTGCTGCGTACGGTCGCGTATCTGGTCGGCAAGGTGCCCGGACAGGCCTTCGACGAGATCGCCGGCCTGATGGCGACGCTGCTGCGGCCGGGCCGGATCCTCGCCGCCCGCAAGCGGCGCGGCAAGGGCATGGTGGACGCCAAGGAGCTGCGGCCGCTGTTCCCGCCGCCCGGCGCGACCGTGCGGCTCACCGTCGAGCAGGCCGCGGGGAACCTCTTCGGCGGCTCCGAGCCCGAGACCTCCACGGCCGGACGCCACGGCGGCGGCGGTCTGGAGTCCGGGCCCGGCGGCGACGACGCCGACTTCATCCAGGTCGAGCAGTTCGCCCGCCTCAAGCGCATCGCCCGCAAGCCCGGGCCGATGCTCTTCGTCGTCCTGCTCTTCGTCTCCCTGATCGCCTGCCGAGGCCTGCTGGGCAGCGGCGCGCTCGCGGGCGGGGCCCTGCTGCCCGCGCCCGGTGACGCCTCCGCACTCTGGTCGCGCTACCTCGACGCCTGGCACGCCACCAGTACGGGCGGCACCCAGGCGGCGCCCCCGTACCTCGCGCTCATCGCCGCGTTCTCCTCCGTGCTGCTCGGCTCCACCGGCCTCGCGATCACCGTGCTGCTCGTCGGCTCGGTGCCGCTCGCCGGGTTCGCCGCCTACTTCGCCTCCCGCCCGCTCGTCGAGTCCCGGCTGCTGCGCGCCTGGGCGGCCGTCGCGTACGCGTTCCTGCCCGCCGCCACCGGCGCCCTCGCGGGCGGCCGCGTCGGCACGGCGGTGCTCGTGATCCTCCTGCCGCTCATCGCGCGCGCGGCCCTGTCCGCCTCCGGCCTCATGAACGACCGGGGCGCGCGCGGCAGTTGGCGGGCCACCTGGGCGTACGCGCTGTTGCTCACGATCACCACGGCCTTCACGCCGATCGTGTGGCCCATCGCCCTCGTCCTCGGCATCGCGCTCCTCGTGGTGCGCCGCGGCGACATCACCGCGTACGGACTGCGCTTCCTCGCGGTGCTCGGCACACCGCTGCTGATGCTCGCGCCGTGGTCCCTGACGCTGCTCCCGTTCGGCTTCTTCAAGGAGGCCGGACTGCCGTACGGCGAGGGCTCCGCGACCGCGACGAGCCTGCTCGGCGCCTCGCCGGGCGGCCCCGGCACCACGGGCAGCCTGCTGCTCATCGGCATCGTGCTGGCCGCGCTCGCCGCCCTGCTGCGCCAGGAGCGCCGCCTCGCCGTCCTCACCGCCTGGACCGTCGCCCTCGTGGCCCTGGTCTTCGCGGTCCTGTCGAACAACTCGACGTGGGCCGGCCCCGCCACCCTCGTGTACGGCATCGCGCTGCTCGCCGCCGCCGCGCTCGGCGCCGACGGCGCCCGCTCGCGCGTGGCCGAGCAGAGCTTCGGCTGGCGCCAGCCGGTGGCCGCGCTCATCGCGTTCGCCGCGGCCGCGGGCCCCCTGCTGCTCGCCGCGGGCTGGATGATCGCCGGCGCGGACGGGCCCCTGGAGCGCCGCGACCCGGTGCAGGTGCCCGCGTTCGTCGCCGAGGAGGCCGGCACCCGCGACCAGGCCCGCACGCTCGTCCTGGACGGTTCCACCGGCCAGGTCTCCTACTCGCTGGTCCGCGGCGCGGGCGCCCGGCTCGGCGACGGCGAACTGACCGCGGCCGCGGGCGAGAACAAGGGCCTCGACAAGGTCGTCGCCAATCTGGTCGCGGGCTCCGGCGCCGACCAGGCGGACCAGCTCGGCGGCTTCGCCGTGCGCTACGTCCTCGTCCGCGACGGGGCGCCGCGCCAGATGGGCCGCGTCCTGGACGCGACGCCGGGGCTGACCCGGCTCAGCCAGCAGGACGGCACCGCACTGTGGCGCATCGACCGGCAGGTGGCGCGGGCCGTCATCCTGCCCACGGCCGACACCGGTTCGACGTCGGAGGAGGCCAAGCCGGTCGCCGCCGGCCCCGTCGAGCTGCACACGAAGGTGCCCCAGGGCAGCGAGGGGCGCGTGCTGCGCCTCGCCGACCAGGCCGCCGAGGGCTGGACCGCCACGCTCGACGGCGCGCCCCTGACGAAGACCACGATCGACGGCTGGGCACAGGGCTTCGAACTGCCCGCGTCCGGTGGCACGCTCGACGTCACCTACGACACCCCGATCACGCACACCGCCTGGTTGTGGGCCCAGGGCGCGCTCGCCCTCGTCCTCGTGGTGCTCGCCCTGCCGGGCCGGCGCACCGACGTCGACGACGACCTCCCGGAGGAGCCGGTCGTGCCCGCCCAGGCCGTCGCGGGCGAGGGCCGCAGGGCCCGCCGCCTGCGCGCCCAGGCCGAGGCCGAGCAGACCGACGACGCCGCCGTACCGCCTCCACCCCCGGAGGAGGCCCCGGTGGCCGACATCCCCCAGCAGCAGACGTACGGCGAGTGGGAGCAGCCCAGCTACGCGGGCGCCGAGTACGGCACGTACACCGTGGGCGAGCAGCAGTACCAGGGCGGCGGTTACGGCTACGACCCGCAGGCGGACCCCTACCAGGCGGATCCCTATCAGGCGGGCCAGTACGACCCGTACGCCTATGGGGGCACGTACGACCCGCAGGCGCAGTACGACCCCACGTACGAGCAGCAGCACGGCCACGGCAACGGCGCCGAGAACGAGCGCCCCGACGGGAGCCAGCAGTGAACCGCACGACCCTGTCCCTGATCGCCGTGGCGACGGCCCTGGCCGCCGTCACCGGGTTCGCCGCCGCCACGACACCGGGCGGCGCGGACGACGCGCCCGCCAAGGCGGCCGCCCAGCTGCCCGTGGAGCGCTCCAGCCTGCTGTGCCCTGCGCCCAGCCAGTCCGACCTCGCGGAGACGGCGTACACGTCGTACACGCCGTCCTCGAAGAGCGCCGAAGGCGCCGACGACTCGGCGGGCAAGGCGCAGCTGATGCCCGCGGAGACCGGGTCGAGCGACAGCGGAGCGTCCAAGAACAAGGCGAAAAAGCCCAAGGCGGTCGTCACCCCGAAGGAGCCCGGCAAGCCGGCCGCGGGCGAGGCCTCGGGCGCCGACGCGCCCGCCCTGATCGGCACCGCCGACGGCGCCCTGGCGCCCGGCTGGACCGTCCAGCAGACCACCGCGGTCGACGTCGGCACGGGACGCGGCCTGCTCGGCCTGAACTGCTCGGCCCCGGACACCGACTTCTACTTCCCGGGCGCGAGCACCGCCAAGGACCGCAGCGACTACATCCACCTCACGAACCCGGACGACCAGGCCGCGGTCGTGGACGTCCAGATGTTCGGCCCCGAGGGCGCCGTGAAGTCCGATGTCGGCGAGGGCATCCAGATCGGGCCGCACGCCAGCGTCCCGGTCCTGCTGTCGACGCTGACCGACAAGCCGTACACGAACCTGACGCTGCATGTGACCGCGCGCAGCGGCCGGGTCGCCGCCGCGGTGTCGGCCGCCGACGACAAGCTGGGCGGCGACTGGCTGCCCGCCTCCGCCGACCCGGCGGGCTCGCTGGTGCTGCCCGGCATCCCGAAGGACGCGACGAACGCCCGCCTGGTCGTCTTCGCGCCGGGCCAGGACGACGCCGACCTGAAGGTCCAGCTCGCCACCCCCAGCGGCACGATCACGCCCGCGGGACACGACACCCTGCACGTGAAGTCCGGTATGACGTCGGCCGTCGACCTCGGCGACGTGACGCGCGGCGACGCGGGCTCGCTGTACCTGACGCCCACCGACGCCTCCGTCCCGGTGGTGGCCGCCCTGCGTGTCACCCGCGGTAAGGGCCCCGACCAGGAGACCGCGTTCATCCCGGCCACCCGTGACATCGGCGCGCGCGCCACGGTCGCCGACAACCGCGCCAAGGGCTCCACGCTCGCCCTGACCGCCCCCGGCGCCACCGGCAAGGTGAAGGTCACCGCGTCGGCGGGCACCGGGGGAGGCACCGCGGCCACCAAGGAGTACACCGTCAAGGGCGGCACGACGCTCTCCGTCCCCGCGCCCGTCCCGGACGGTCTGAAGGGCTCGTACGCGCTGACGGTGGAGCCCGTGTCGGGCGGCCGGGTCTACGGCTCGCGGATGCTGGAGGAGAAGCAGGGCGACGTGCCCGCGTTCACGGTCCAGACGCTGCCCGACGACCGGGGCACGGTGTCCGTGCCGGAGTCCGACGAGGACCTCTCCGTCCTGCAGAAGTAGCCCGTACGGGGACGGTCAGTCCTCGCCGTCCTCGTAGCGGGGGTCGACGGTCTCCGGGGTGAGCCCGAGGACCTCGGCGACCTGCTCCACGACCACGTCGTGGACCAGCGCCGCCCGTTCGTCGCGCCCCTTGGTGCGGATCTCCACGGGGCGCCGGTAGATGACCACGCGCGCGGGCGTCCCGTCCCGCGCGGGGATCGTGCCGCCCAGCGGCACCGTGTCGGCGCCCCAGGCCTCGTCCTCGGCCGTCAGCCGCGGCACCTCGAGGACGAGGAAGTCGACCTCGGCGAGCTGCGGCCAGCGCCGCTCCAGACGCTCCACGGAGTCCTGTACGAGGTCCGCGAAGCCCTCGGCGCGGCTCGCCGCCAGCGGCACCTGCGGCGGCGCCACGGGACCGCGCATGCCGCGGCCGTGCCGGTCGCGGCGGCGCGGCGGGCGCGGCTCGGCGGGGGAGCGCGGCGGTACCTGGCCTTCGGGCGGTACCGGGTTCTCAGCGTTCGCGGGCCTTTCCATCACCGACGCAGCGTAGTCCTCCGGGGCGTCCGGGGCGGGGCCGCTCCGTATGGAGCACGGCATGTCGGATCCTGACCGATCAAGCCAATCTTGGGCCTGATTCCACGTCTTTCCCGGACCGCTGATCTCGTGACACTTGAAGGTATTTGTCCTGAGTGGTGACAGATTTCAACTGCCCGCCGGGGCGTGCGACCCCCGGTCCCCGCAGGTCACGAGCGCGCCCGCGCGCACCGGTGTGCGCCGTCTCACACCACGACACGGTGGGGTGACCTCGGGGAGAGTCGTCGCGGCCCGCTCAGGAGTGCGGTACCGTCCAACGCTGTGAGCCCTGTACGTCGCTGTTCGCGCACCGCTTGCGGCCGTCCCGCCGTCGCGACGCTGACGTACGTCTACGCCGACTCGACCGCGGTCCTCGGCCCCCTCGCCACCTACGCCGAACCCCATTGCTACGACCTGTGCGCCGAGCACTCCGAGCGCCTCACCGCGCCGCGCGGCTGGGAGGTCGTCCGGCTCGCCGGCGGCAGCGGCCCCGCCCGCCCCAGCGGTGACGACCTGGAGGCCCTCGCCAACGCCGTGCGGGAGGCGGCCCGCCCCCAGGAGCGCGCGGCCGAGGCCGGCGGCTCGGGGGCGCGCACCGCGGACCCCATGGAAGTAGCCCGCCGCGGCCACCTCCGCGTGCTCCGCTCGCCCGACAACTGAGCGCATACAGGGCGTAGTAAGCGCCTTCACGGGATCTTCGCCGTCATCTCTGTCACGCGCGTTGACGCGCGTTTGTTGAGGACAGAACAATTCGCCACCCTGACTCCGGGATTCCGGGAGGCGCTCGTGTTCGTCCAGCAATTGGAGCCCGTCGGCGGCTCACTCGGCCTGTCCGCCCTCGTCGCGGCCCTGCCCCTCGTCACCGTCCTCGTCCTGCTCGGCGCCGTCCGCATGAAGGCCCATGTCGCCGGCCTGATCGGGCTCGGCGTCGCCGTCCTCGTCGCCTGGCTCGCCTACGGCATGCCGCTCGGCCAGACCGTCTCCAGCGGCGCCCAGGGCGTGCTGTTCGGTCTCTTCCCCATCATGTGGATCGTCGTCAACGCCCTGTGGGTGTACCGGATGACGATCCGCACCCGGCACTTCGACATCCTGCGCCGCTCCTTCGGGCGGCTCTCCGACGACCCGCGCATCCAGGCCCTCGTCATCGCGTTCTGCTTCGGCGCGCTCCTGGAGGCCCTCGCCGGGTTCGGCGCGCCCGTCGCGATCTGCTCGGTGATGCTCGTCGCGCTCGGCTTCGACCCGGTGAAGGCCGCGGTCGTCGCCCTCGTCGCCAACACGGCTCCCGTCGCCTTCGGCGCCATGGGCACCCCCGTCGTGACCCTCGCCCAGGTCACCGGGCTCCCGCTGGACGCCGTCGCCTCCGTAGTGGGCCGGCAGACGCCGCTGCTCGCCCTCGTCGTCCCGCTGGTGCTCGTCGGGCTCGTCGACGGGCGGCGCGGGCTGCGCGAGACCTGGGTGCCCGCCCTCGCCTGCGGAGTCGCCTTCGCCGTCGCCCAGTTCGTGGCCTCCAACTACGTCTCCGCCCAGCTCGCCGACATCGGGGCCGCCCTGATCGGCGCGGGCGCCCTGGTCGCCGTCCCGCAGGCGCGCAGGCCGGCCGCCGAACCCGTACGCGCCGCGGTCCTCACCGGCGTACGCAGCGAGGACCTGGACGAGGAGGACCCGAAGCCCGAGGTGCTGCGCGCCTACGCGCCGTACGCCCTCATCGTCGTGATCTTCTCCGTGGCGCAGATCCCCGCCGTCAAGGACTGGCTGGCCGAGGCCAACCGGGTCTTCGACTGGCCTTTTCTCGACGTCGCCAACCCGGACGGCGACCCGGTGAGCGGCAATGTCTTCACGCTGCCGCTCGTCTCCACCGGAGGCACGCTCGTGCTGCTGGCCGGCGTGCTCACGGCGATGGTCATCGGGGTGCACGCGCGCGTGGCCGTGCGCGAGTGGTTCGGGACCGTGCACGAGCTGCGGTTCGCGATCCTCACCGTGACCAGCGTGCTCGCGCTCGCCTACGTCATGAACCTGTCCGGCCAGGCCGCCACCATCGGGCACTTCGTGGCCGCGGCGGGCGCCGGGCTCGCCTTCCTGTCGCCGGTCCTCGGCTGGTTCGGCGTCGCCGTCTCGGGCTCCGACACCTCGGCCAACGCCCTCTTCGGCGCCCTCCAGGTGACCGCCGCCCAGCAGTCGGGCCTGTCACCGGAACTCCTTGCTGCCGCGAACAGCTCCGGCGGCGTCCTCGGCAAGATGATCTCGCCGCAGAACCTGACCATCGCCTGCGCCGCCGTCGGGCTCGCCGGCCGCGAGGGCGACCTGCTGCGCAAGGTGCTCCCGTGGAGCCTGGGACTGCTGCTCGTGATGTGCCTGATCGTCTTCGCGCAGAGCACGGTGGTGCTGTCCTGGATGCTGCCCTGACCAGTAAGGACGCGCTGAGCCGGGTTCTTTGAGAGGAATGAGGGGTTCACGGCCGGTTGCCGGTGCGGCCAGGTAGTTTGTGGGGTCCGTGAAGGACTCCAGGAGGGCTGGGCCGGCCGTGGCTGCTGATCTGTCGCAGATCGTGAAGGCGTACGACGTGCGAGGGGTGGTCCCGGACCAGTGGGACGAGGAGCTCGCCGCGCTGTTCGGCGCGGCGTTCGCGCGTGTGACCGACGCCTCCGCGATCGTCGTCGGGCACGACATGCGGCCCTCCTCGCCCGGCCTCTCCCGGGCCTTCGCGCGCGGCGCCGCGGCCCTCGGCGCGGACGTCACCGAGATCGGCCTGTGCTCCACCGACCAGCTCTACTACGCGTCGGGCGCCCTCGGCCTGCCCGGCGCCATGTTCACCGCCTCGCACAACCCCGCGCAGTACAACGGCATCAAGATGTGCCGGGCCGGCGCGGCCCCCGTCGGCCAGGACACCGGCCTGGCCGAGATCCGCCGGCTCGCCGAGGAGTGGAGCGGATCCGGCGCGCCCGAGCCGGCCGCGACGCCGGGGACGTTCACGCGGCGCGACACGCTGGAGGACTACGCGGCGTACCTGCGCGGCCTCGTCGACCTGACCGCCATCAGGCCCCTGAAGGTCGTCGTCGACGCGGGCAACGGCATGGGCGGGCACACCGTCCCGACCGTCCTCGCGGGCCTGCGGCTGGACGTCGTACCGATGTACTTCGAGCTGGACGGCACCTTCCCGAACCACGAGGCCAACCCGCTGGACCCGGCGAACATCGTGGACCTCCAGGAGCGGGTCCGCGCCGAGGGCGCCGACCTCGGCCTCGCCTTCGACGGCGACGCCGACCGCTGCTTCGTCGTCGACGAGAACGGCGACCCGGTCTCCCCGTCCGCCATCACCGCCCTCGTCGCCGCCCGCGAGCTCGCGCGCAACGGCGGCACGGGCACGATCATCCACAACCTGATCACGTCGTGGTCCGTGCCCGAGGTCGTCAAGGAGAACGGCGGCACGACCGTGCGCACCCGTGTGGGCCACTCCTTCATCAAGCAGGAGATGGCCACCAGCGGCGCGATCTTCGGCGGCGAGCACTCCGCGCACTACTACTTCCGCGACTTCTGGAACGCGGACACCGGCATGCTCGCCGCCCTCCACGTCCTCGCCGCGCTGGGCGGCCAGGACGGCCCGCTGTCCGCGCTGGTCTCCGCCTACGACCGCTACGCCGGCTCCGGTGAGATCAACTCCACGGTCGCCGACCAGGCCGGCCGTCTCGCCGCGATCAGGGCCGCGTACGGGGACCGCGAGGGCATCACCCTGGACGAGCTCGACGGCCTCACCGTCACCTCGGCCGACTGGTGGTTCAACGTCCGCCCGTCCAACACGGAGCCGCTGCTGCGCCTGAACGCGGAGGCGCGGGACGAGGCGACGATGGAGAAGGTGCGGGACGAGGCACTGGCGATCATCCGGGCCTGACCGTCCCGCCGGCCGTCCCGCCGGGCCGGAGCGCCGCCGACCCGCGGCGCTCCGGCCCGGTCCGGCCATGATCCACCGGGCCCGCCGCGCCGCCCCGGCGGTACGCTGACCGGGCTGAACCGAAGCACCCGTACCCCGAAGGGAACCCCCATGCCGCTCGAAGCCGGCCTCCTGGAGATCCTCGCCTGCCCGGCCTGCCACGCCCCCCTCAAGGAGGCCGACGCCGAGCTGCTCTGCACCGGCGAGGACTGCGCTCTGGCCTATCCGGTCCGCGACGGCATCCCGGTCCTCCTCGTCGACGAGGCCCGCCGCCCCGCGTAACCGTTCCCGCGATTCCCGCGAGCAGGAGACCCGACGCCATGTTCGACGAAACGCTCCTGGACGACACGGAGGCGCTGGCCAGGGCCGACCGCCGTGGCCTGCTGCGCGGCGCGGCCGAGGCGGGCGCCCGCGTCCGCACGGCGGCCCGGCACGCGGCCGAGGCGGGCATCACCGACCTCAAGCCGGACGGCCGCCCGCGCGCCGTCCTGATCGCGGGCCCCGGCACCGCGGCCGCCGGCGTCGCCGACCTGCTCGCCCGGCTGGCCGGCGCGGCCTGCCCGGTGGTCCGGCTGCGCCCCACCGGCGTCGCCCCCGCCGCCGGCGCCCTGCGCTGGGACCTGCCCGGCTGGGCCGGCTCGGTCGACCTGCTCCTGATCGCCTCCCCGGACGGCACCGAACCGAGCCTCGCCCTCCTGGCCGAGCAGGCGTACCGGCGCGGCGTCACCGTCGTCGCCGTGTGTCCCACCGGCGCCCCGCTGACCGAGGCGGTGGCCGGCGCGCACGGCCTGCTCGTGCCGATGGCGACGGCCCCCTACGAGCAGGACGAACCGGCCGCGGCCTCCGCGCCGGGCGCCCTCTGGGCCCTGCTCACACCGCTCCTCGCGCTCCTGGACCGCACCGGACTGCTGGCCGCGCCCCCGGACGTCCTGGAGAAGGTCGCCGACCGCCTCGACCGCACCGCCGAGCGCTGCGGCCCGGCCATCGCGACGTACAGCAACCCGGCCAAGACCCTCGCCTCCGAGCTCGCCGAGGCGCTCCCGCTGATCTGGACCGAGGGCGCGGCCGCGGGCCCGGCGGGCCGCCGTTTCGCCGCCGCCCTCGCCGAACTGGCCGGGCGCCCCGCGCTCGCCGCCGACCTGCCCGAGGCGATGCCCGCCCACGGCGCGCTGCTCACCAGCGACCTCGCCGCGGGCGCCGACCCCGACGACTTCTTCCGCGACCGCGTCGAGGACGCCCAGGCCCTGCGCGCCCGCGTCGTCCTGCTCCGCGACCGGCCCACCGGCGGCCTGACCGCCGCCCCCGCCGCCCGCGAACTCGCGCTGTCCCACGACACCCCCATCAGCGAGCTGGAACCGGAGGAGGGCAGCGAGCTGGAGACCCTCGCGGAGCTGATCGCCGTCACGGATTTCGCCGCCGTTTACCTGGGCCTCGCCTCCACGGCGTGAGCTGAACCCGCGCCGTACTCATCGCCGTACGCATTGGAAGACTGGACGCATGGACCGCCTCACCAACACCATCCGCCCCTACGCCTGGGGCTCCACCACCGCCATCCCGCACCTCGTCGGCGCCGAGCCGACCGGCGAACCCCAGGCCGAGATGTGGATGGGCGCCCACCCCGGCGCCCCCTCGCACACCGAGCGCGGCCCGCTCGACGAGGTCATCGACGCGGACCCGGCGGGACAGCTCGGCGAGGCGGCCGTCGCCAAGTTCGGCCCGCGCCTGCCGTTCCTCCTCAAGCTGCTCGCCGCGGGCGCACCCCTCTCCCTCCAGGTGCACCCCGACCTCCGGCAGGCGAAGGAGGGGTACGAGGCCGAAGAGGCCAAGGGCGTCCCGATCACCGCGCCCGACCGCAACTACAAGGACGCCAACCACAAGCCCGAGCTGATCTGCGCGCTCACCGAGTTCGACGGGCTGTGCGGCTTCCGCGCGCCCGAGGAGGCCGCCGCGCTGCTCGAAGGCCTCGGCGTCGACAGTCTCAAGCCGTACGCCGACCTGCTGCGCGCCCACCCCGAAGAGGCCGCGCTGCGCGAGGTGCTGACCGCCGTCCTGAGCGCCGACCGCACCGAGATGGAGCGCACCGTCGCCGACGCCACGGCCGCCGCCCGGCGCCTCGGCGGCGCCTACGAGCCGTACGCGGGCATCGCCCACCACTACCCCGGCGACCCGGGCGTCATCGCGGCCATGCTGCTCAACCACGTCCGACTGCAGCCCGGCGAGGCCCTGTTCCTCGGCGCCGGCGTCCCGCACGCGTACCTGAACGGCCTCGGCGTCGAGATCATGGCCAACTCCGACAACGTCCTGCGCTGCGGCCTGACCCCCAAGCACGTCGACGTCCCCGAACTCCTGCGCATCGTCCGCTTCGCGGCCACCGACCCCGGCGTGCTGCGCCCGGAGGCCTCCCCGGACGGCGAGGAGGTCTACGACACCCCCATCGACGAGTTCCGCCTCTCCCGCTACGTCCTGCCCGCGGACGCCCCCGCCCACGACCTGACGGCCGCGACCCCGCAGATCCTGCTCTGCACGGCAGGCTCGGTCCGCGCGGGCGACCTCACCCTCGCACCCGGGCAGTCGGCCTTCGTCCCCGCGGGCGAAAAGGCCCAAGTGTCCGGTGACGGCACGATTTTCCGGGCGACCGTCGTGGCCTGACTCCCGCCTCACGCGTCCCGTGCTGCAACAATGACCCACCGCAAAGGCCGGGCAAAGCGGCAGCGCGACTCGCAGCGGCACGGGACATACGAAGGGACACCAGGAACAACATGAGTGCTTCAGGCGGAGCAAAGGCGATCGTGGCGGCGCTCGCCGCCAATCTCGCGATCGCGGTGGCGAAGTTCGTGGCGTTCCTCTTCAGCGGCTCGTCGTCGATGCTCGCTGAGTCGGTCCACTCGCTCGCCGACTCGGGCAACCAGTTCCTGCTGCTCATCGGCGGCAAGAAGGCCCAGCGCGAGGCGACCCCGCAACACCCCTTCGGCTACGGCCGCGAGCGCTACATCTACGCCTTCCTCGTCTCCATCGTCCTCTTCTCGGTCGGCGGCATGTTCGCCGTCTACGAGGGCTACGAGAAGATCAGCCACCCGCACGACCTGGAGCACTGGTACTGGCCGGTCGGCGTCCTCGTCTTCGCGATCATCGCCGAGGGCTTCTCCTTCCGTACGGCCATCAAGGAGTCCAACGCCCTGCGCGGGAAGCTCTCCTGGGGCCAGTTCATCAAGCGCGCCAAGGCCCCCGAGCTGCCGGTCGTCCTCCTGGAGGACTTCGGCGCGCTCATCGGTCTCGTCCTCGCCCTCCTCGGCGTCGGCCTGACCCTCGCCACCGGCGACGCCGTCTGGGACGGCATCGGCACGCTCTGCATCGGCCTCCTGCTCATCGCCATCGCCATCGTCCTCGCACTGGAGACCAAGTCCCTGCTGCTCGGCGAGGCCGCGGGCACGGACGAGGTGCGGAAGATCGAGGAGGCCGTCGTCGACGGCGACACCGTCACCGGCCTGATCCACATGCGCACGCTCCACCTCGGCCCCGAGGAGCTCCTCGTCGCCGCGAAGATCGCCGTCCAGCACGACGACACCGCGGCCGAGGTCGCCCGCGCCATCAACGAGGC
Source organism: Streptomyces sp. cg35 (assembly GCF_050410835.1). NCBI lineage: Bacteria > Bacillati > Actinomycetota > Actinomycetes > Kitasatosporales > Streptomycetaceae > Streptomyces > Streptomyces sp. cg35. Next base: position 3,638,502 of record NZ_CP191268.1, on the reverse strand, counting down.
AGAGGCCCGCATCCGCGCCGCCGTCCCGATCGCCCGCGTCATCTACCTCGAGCCCGACATCTACAGCGAGACCGAGGCCGCGAAGGGCCCGGACCGCGAGGCGAGCCCGGGCGGCCCGACGCCTTCCCCGACGCCGGATCACTGATCTCTCTTCCTGTACGCGGAGGGGCCCCACCGAGAATCTCGGCGGGGCCCCTCCGCGTACAGGGGCGCGGGAACGGCGCGACCAGGCCCCCTCCCGACGACACCACCCCCATACGCGAACGGGGCCGGTGAGCGCGAACTCACCGACCCCGTTCACATGAACGGCCCCGGGCTACCGAACCTCGGCCAGCACCCGCAGGATCGCGGCCTCGTCCGGCGCCGCCTGCAACCGCGCCCGGAACTCCGTGTCCATCAACTTCCGCGACAACAGCGCCAGAATCCGCAGATGCTCGTCCCCGGCGGCAGCCTCCGGCACCGAGATCATGAAGACGAGCTTCGCCTTCGTCCCGTCCAGCGAACCCCACTCGATGCCCTCGGCGGACCGCGCGAACCCGACGACCGGCGACGTCACCGCATCCGTCTTCGCGTGCGGAATGGCGATCTCCTCGCCGAGCCCGGTGGTCCCCTGCTCCTCACGCCGCAGCGCGGTGCGCACGAGCTCCTCGACATCGGCCACCTTGCCGGTGCCCGCGAGCATCCCGGCCATCTCACGGATGGCCGCTTCCTTGTCGCCGGCATCCAGCTCGACCTTGACGGTCTGCTCGGTGAGATAGCCGGAGAGCACCTCGGGCTCCGCGGATTCCTCGGGAGCGGGCGCGGCGACCTGAGCCGCGGCCACGGCGGCCTGCGCGGCACCACCGGTGGCCCCGGCACCGACGCCCACGGCGGCGAGGGCGGGCTCGGGCCCGACCGGCACGCTCACCAGCGCCTCCCCGCGCCGCTTGCGCTCGCTGAAGTCGACCAGCGCGACGGTGGCCAGCGCGGTCACGACCGAACCGATGATCACGGCCACGAAGAACATCGGCACACCGCCCACGGCACCGAGCACCGCGACGATCGGACCACCGTGCGGCACCGCGTCCTTCACGCCCGCCATGCCCGCGATGGCACCGGCCACGGCGCCGCCGAGCATGTTGGCGGGAATGACCTGCGCGGGCCGCGCCGCGGCGAACGGGATCGCGCCCTCCGAGATACCGAAACAGCCCATGAACAGTGCGGCGAGACCGGTCTCCCGCTCCTGCTCGCTGTAGAGCCGCTTGCGGATGAGCGTGGACAGCCCCTGGCCGAGCGGCATGACCGGGATGGCGGCGGCACACATGCCCATGACCGTCTGGTTGCCGGTGGCGATGAGCCCGGCGCCGAACAGGAACGCCGTCTTGTTGACCGGCCCACCCATGTCGAACGCGATCATCAGCCCGAGAATCGCGCCGAGCAGGATCGCGCTCGTGCCGGTCATCCCGCTGAGCCAGCTGGTGAGGTGCTCGAAGACCCACGAGATGGGCTTGCCGATGACGTAGATGAAGAACAGGCCGAGCGACGTCGTGGCCACGATCGGGATCACGATGATCGGCATGATCGGCTGGGCGAACTTCGGGACCTTGACCTTCTTGATCCACACGACCAGATAACCGGCGAGGAAGCCGGTCACGATCGCCCCGATGAAGCCGGCCCCGGCCTTCGAGTCGTACAGGTCGCCGGTGTTGGCGATCCAGCCGCCGATCATGCCCGGCACGAGCGCGGGCCGGTCACCGATGGCGTACGCGATGTAGCCGGACAGGATCGGCACCATCAGCGTGAAGCCGATGACACCGATCTGGTTGACGTGCATCCAGAAGGAGCCGTCCGGGATGACGAGACCGCCCTTGGGGTCGGTGTGCCCGCCCAGGGACAGCGAGATGGCGATGAGCAGCCCGCCCACCACCACGAACGGGATCATGTAGCTGACGCCGTTCATCAGCGCCTTGTACGCGACGCTCCGCTCCTTGCCGCCGCCGCCGGACGACGAGGGCGGCTCGGCGCTGCCGCCGCCACCTCCGGCCCCGTGCACGGGTGCGCTCCGCACCTGCTCGATCAGCCGCTCGGGGTGGCTGATCCCTTCGGACACCCCGACCGACAGGACCCGCTTACCGGCGAACCGGCTGCGGTCGACGTCCTTGTCGGCGGCGATGATGATGCCGTCGGCGTCTTTGACATCGTTGTCAGTCAAGACGTTCTCGGCCCCGATGGACCCTTGCGTCTCCACCTTCATGTCGATACCGGCGGCCTCGGCCGCCTGCTGCAGCTTCTCCGCCGCCATGTAGGTGTGCGCGATGCCGGTCGGACAGGCGGTCACCGCGAGCAGCTTCAACCTCTTCTGCTGCTCGACGGCCCCTCCGCCCGCGTGGGGGTCGGCCGGACTGGTCACGTGGCTCTCCTTTGCGCCTTCGCATTACAAGACCGCGCAAGTGTTCGCGGTCTCACTCGCATCCTGCAACACGTCTGCACAGGTTCAAAAGCGCAAAGGTCCCGAATTGCCTGGTCTGACGCCACTTCTGCTTACGTGCGTCGGCCACTCAAAACCAGCCATGCCCCCGTCCCCCGGGGCCGGGACGGGGTGGGGCCCACTGGGCCGATCGGTGTAGATTCGTAACGAGCCAGACGTCGCTGCTGATGGCGGTCGGGCGGCCCGCACGCCGGGTCGGCCGAGGGAGAGAGGGCCTCCGACGGACTGCGCTGCGAGCGCCAGGGGACACCTGTGTCCCAGGGATGCCGCAGATCAGCCATGCGTGTACCCGTACCTGGGCATGCGCACCAAGCCCACCTCGACCGATCGCAACTGCACCGAGGAGCAGCTCACTTATGACTTCTGTCGCCAACCGACAGGACCAGGACTTCAAGGTCGCCGACCTCTCCCTCGCCGAGTTCGGGCGCAAGGAGATCACCCTCGCCGAGCACGAGATGCCCGGCCTGATGGCGATCCGCAAGGAGTACGCCGAGGCGCAGCCGCTCGCCGGCGCCCGCGTCACCGGCTCCCTCCACATGACGGTCCAGACGGCCGTCCTCATCGAGACCCTGGTCGCCCTGGGCGCCGAGGTCCGCTGGGCGTCCTGCAACATCTTCTCCACCCAGGACCACGCCGCCGCCGCCATCGCGGTCGGCCCGAACGGCACGCCGGACAACCCCCAGGGCGTCCCGGTCTTCGCCTGGAAGGGCGAGACCCTCGAGGAGTACTGGTGGTGCACGGAGCAGGCCCTGACCTGGCCGAACACCCCCACCGGCGGCCCGAACATGATCCTGGACGACGGCGGTGACGCCACCCTCCTCGTCCACAAGGGCGTCGAGTACGAGAAGGACGGCAAGGTCCCCTCGGTCGACACCGCCGAGTCCGACGAGCACCGCGTCATCCTCCAGCTCCTGAACAGCACGATCTCCAACGGTTCGCAGAAGTGGACCCAGCTCGCCTCCGAGATCCGTGGCGTGACCGAGGAGACCACGACCGGTGTCCACCGCCTGTACGAGATGCAGCGCGAGGGCTCCCTCCTGTTCCCCGCGATCAACGTGAACGACGCGGTGACCAAGTCGAAGTTCGACAACAAGTACGGCTGCCGCCACTCCCTGGTCGACGGCATCAACCGCGCCACGGACGTCCTCATCGGCGGCAAGACCGCTCTCGTCTGCGGTTACGGCGACGTCGGCAAGGGCTGCGCCGAGTCGCTGCGCGGCCAGGGCGCCCGAGTGATCGTCACGGAGATCGACCCGATCTGCGCGCTGCAGGCCGCGATGGACGGTTTCCAGGTCGCGACGCTGGACGAGGTCGTCGACAAGGTCGACATCTTCGTCACGACGACCGGCAACAAGGACATCATCATGGCCAGCGACATGGCCAAGATGAAGCACCAGGCGATCGTCGGGAACATCGGCCACTTCGACAACGAGATCGACATGGCCGGCCTCGCGAAGATCGAGGGCATCGTCAAGGACGAGGTCAAGCCGCAGGTCCACACGTGGACGTTCCCCGACGGCAAGGTCATCATCGTGCTGTCCGAGGGCCGCCTGCTGAACCTGGGCAACGCGACCGGTCACCCGTCCTTCGTGATGTCCAACAGCTTCGCGGACCAGACGCTGGCCCAGATCGAGCTGTTCACCAAGCAGTCCGAGTACCCGACCGACGTCTACGTGCTGCCCAAGCACCTCGACGAGAAGGTCGCGCGCCTGCACCTGGACTCGCTCGGCGTGAAGCTCACGACGCTCCGCCCGGAGCAGGCCTCGTACATCGGTGTCGAGGTCGAGGGCCCGTACAAGCCGGACCACTACCGCTACTGAGCACCGCGCACACCGCACCGCTCCAGTCGCCCGGCGACTGACCCGGCTGACAGGACAGGCCCCCGCACCCCCGTGCCGGGGGCCTGTCCCGTGCCCGGTCCACCGCGTGATCACGGTGGACCCGCCCACCGCTGGTTACGGTGGACCGCTCATCAGCCGCGCAGGTCACCAACCCCCAGGTCACCCGCAGGCCGACCGTCAGCAGGCCAGACAGAGGACCCCACGAATCCCATGCCCCGCGGCCGATATTCGCTCCACGATCCGCACGATCACACCCCCCTCGGTGAAGAGCACTTCCACTGCGCACCCGGCCCTTCCGGCTGGCGCTACGTAGCCCAACGGACCACCCCCTCCGGCGACCACGCCGGCTCGATCGACCTTGCCCTCGACGAGCTCGGCCGCCCCATCCGCCTCGAAGTGAACGCCGCGAGCTGGCAGGTGAGAGGCGCCGCCATCGACGGCGTCACCTGGGTGCGCACCGACCCCACCGGCACCCACGCCACCGAAGGAAACGCCCCGGCCCACGCCTTCACCGGTACATCCCCCGCGTTCCTCATCGCCACCACGCGTCTGCTGAACCTCACCCCCGCTTCCCCCTCGACCCGTGTCCGCCTCGTCGCACTGACGGATCCCGTCCTGGCCTCCCGCACCCTGGACCAGTCCTGGACCTTGCTGAACAGCGAAGCACACGCCACTGACAACGGACCCCTCACCGTGGACGAATACCAGGTCACAGCCCTGGACACGGGGGAGCAGCACTCCGTCCACATCAGCGGCGACGTGGTCCTGGCGGCCCCGGGCATCGAGCTGGAGGACCTGGAGACGCCCCCGTCCACGTTCGGCTGATGCCGGCAGGAACAGCGTCGACGTCAGGCAGGCGGGGCGAACCCGGTGGCCGGCGGCTCCGAACTCCCGGAATCCGACGCGGAGCTCCCGGCCGGCGACGCCTCGGCGGCCGAGGGACCGGAAGCTGGAAAGGCACCGGGCGCCGGAGCGACCTGCGGGCCGTACGCTCCCGGCACCGGGGCGGGCGGAACCGGCGCGACCGCCGGCGGCACGCCGACCCCGGGCCGCCCATGACCGCCGTACGCCCCGGGAGCACCGCTCTGCGGTCCCGCGCCGAAGGCCCGCTGAGCCTCACGCGACTGCCGCTCGTGCACCACCGCGGCCAGGAACGCCGCAGGCGGCACGTCGGTCGGCGCGGGCGCACCGGTGTGCGCGGCGAGATCGGCGGCGAGGCGCTCGGCCATGCCCCATCCGACCTGCGGATCCAACTGCCCCATCCGCGTGAGGTACTGACGCACCGCGAGCCACAGCCCCTCGGGCACAGCGGACAGATCCAGCTGCGCGAACCGTCCCACCAGCCACGGCGGCGGAGGCGGCACGAACGCCGCCTGCCCGGTCGGCACCCGCTCGCGCACCACGAGAGTCCCCGCGAACACGTCCCCGACCCGTCGCCCCCGAGCCGACACCAGCGAGGCGATGCACGCCACGACGCCGAAGGTCATCAGGATCTCCACGACCCCGACGGCCCCGCGCACCAGCGCATGACGGAACCGGATCGGCCCCCCGTCGTCCCGTACGACCCGCAGCCCGCACGCGAGCTTCCCGAGCGACCGGCCATGGCTCAACGTCTCCACCGCGATCGGAATCCCGACCAGCACCAGCAGGAACAGCGCGACAGAGAGAGCGGCGGCAGCGGCATCGTCCAGCGACGCGGTGGCAGCCACCACGGCGATCGTCACGACGATATAGACGGCGAACGCCACCACCAGATCGATGAGCACGGCGAGCGCCCGGCTCGGCAGCTTCGCGGGCCGCAGCTCCAGTGCCACGGCCTCACCCGTCACCAGCTCACTCACGCCGGCCACCCACCCTTCCCTGACCTGCCCTAGGAACCGCCAGTCTGCCAAGCTGAGGGCACATCGCGCCGCACAGGTGCCGGAAAGCGAGGAGCAGCAGACCGGATGGACCTCGATGTCTTCGTGTCCGCCCACCGGGCCGAGTGGGACCGACTCGACGCCCTGCTGCGCCGCCGACGCCGCCTGACCGGCACGGAGGCCGATGAACTGGTCACCCTCTACCAGCGCACGGCCACGCACCTTTCCCTCATCCAGTCGAGCGCCCCTGACCCCAGGGTCATCGGCCGCCTCACTCAACTCGTGGCACGCGCGCGTAGTGCCGTGACCGGCACCCGCCGTGCCTCATGGCGCGACGTCACCCGCTTCCTGACCCACGGATTCCCGGCAGCGGTCTACAAGGCACGCCACTGGTGGGTCCCCACTGCCCTCGTGTCCACGGCGATAGCCGCCCTCATCGGCTGGTGGATCGGCACTCACCCCGAAGTTCAGGCGTCCATAGCCGCCCCGTCCGAGCTCCGCGAGATGACCCGCCCGGGGGGCCAGTACGAGACGTACTACTCGAGCCACCCGGCGTCGTCCTTCGCGGCCCAGGTCTGGACGAACAATGCCCAGGCCGCCGCCATGTGCCTGGTCCTGGGCATCTTCCTGGGACTGCCGGTCCTGTGGATCCTCTTCCAGAACATGCTCAACGTCGGGGTGGGCATCGGCCTGATGACCTCCGTCGGCCGGCTCGACACCTTCCTGGGCCTGATCCTCCCGCACGGCCTCCTCGAACTGACCGCGGTCTTCGTAGCGGCAGGCACCGGACTCCGCCTCGGCTGGACGGTCATCGACCCCGGCCCTCGCACCCGTAGGACAGCCCTCGCGGAGGAGGGCCGCGCAGCCCTCGGCATGGCCATCGGCCTGGCCCTGGTCCTCTTCGTCTCCGGAGCCATCGAAGGCTTCGTCACCCCCTCCGGCCTCCCGACCTGGGCCCGCATCGGGATCGGCATCGCCGCGGAACTCGCCTTTCTCACCTACGTCTATGTCCTCGGGGCCCGCGCGGTCCGTGAAGGCGAAAGCGGCGACCTGGAGACTGCCGAGCGCAGCGCGGTCCTGCCGACCGCTGCCTGATGTGCATCCGGCCTCGCTGACCTGCTAGTCTCCTCTTCGCCCCGGAAAGACCGTTGACACGGCCCGACTGGGGAGGTAGATTCGAACAGTTGCCCCGAACTCGACAAGTTCGGCTGCGGCGGTTAGAATCTAGCGCGCTTCACGAAATAACATTCATTCGCGAAGCCCCCGATTAATCGGAAAGCAAGAGCCGGTCAGACCGGTCCGAAACTTCTGATAAAGTCGAATCAGCCGAAAGGCAAAGGCCCTCCAACGGCCACCGGAAATGAATTCCGAACCGGAAACGGAACGGAAAACGGATCTGGTAAGGTTGGAAACACGAAATACCGAAGGGAAGCGCCCGGAGGAAAGCCCGAGAGGGTGAGTACAAAGGAAGCGTCCGTTCCTTGAGAACTCAACAGCGTGCCAAAAATCAACGCCAGATATGTTGATACCCCGACTCACCTCGGTGAGTTGAGGTTCCTTTGAAAAAGTCCTGCCGGTCCTGGTGGCTGGTAGGCGCACAGCGAGGACGCTGTGAACAAGGGGATTATTCCTCTCCTTGTTCCGCTCTCGTGGTGTCACCCCGATCACGGGGAAACATTCACGGAGAGTTTGATCCTGGCTCAGGACGAACGCTGGCGGCGTGCTTAACACATGCAAGTCGAACGATGAAGCCCTTCGGGGTGGATTAGTGGCGAACGGGTGAGTAACACGTGGGCAATCTGCCCTGCACTCTGGGACAAGCCCTGGAAACGGGGTCTAATACCGGATGACACTCCTTCAGGCATCTGAGGGGGTTGAAAGCTCCGGCGGTGCAGGATGAGCCCGCGGCCTATCAGCTTGTTGGTGAGGTAGTGGCTCACCAAGGCGACGACGGGTAGCCGGCCTGAGAGGGCGACCGGCCACACTGGGACTGAGACACGGCCCAGACTCCTACGGGAGGCAGCAGTGGGGAATATTGCACAATGGGCGAAAGCCTGATGCAGCGACGCCGCGTGAGGGATGACGGCCTTCGGGTTGTAAACCTCTTTCAGCAGGGAAGAAGCGAAAGTGACGGTACCTGCAGAAGAAGCGCCGGCTAACTACGTGCCAGCAGCCGCGGTAATACGTAGGGCGCAAGCGTTGTCCGGAATTATTGGGCGTAAAGAGCTCGTAGGCGGCTTGTCGCGTCGGTTGTGAAAGCCCGGGGCTTAACCCCGGGTCTGCAGTCGATACGGGCAGGCTAGAGTTCGGTAGGGGAGATCGGAATTCCTGGTGTAGCGGTGAAATGCGCAGATATCAGGAGGAACACCGGTGGCGAAGGCGGATCTCTGGGCCGATACTGACGCTGAGGAGCGAAAGCGTGGGGAGCGAACAGGATTAGATACCCTGGTAGTCCACGCCGTAAACGGTGGGCACTAGGTGTGGGCAACATTCCACGTTGTCCGTGCCGCAGCTAACGCATTAAGTGCCCCGCCTGGGGAGTACGGCCGCAAGGCTAAAACTCAAAGGAATTGACGGGGGCCCGCACAAGCAGCGGAGCATGTGGCTTAATTCGACGCAACGCGAAGAACCTTACCAAGGCTTGACATACACCGGAAAGCATTAGAGATAGTGCCCCCCTTGTGGTCGGTGTACAGGTGGTGCATGGCTGTCGTCAGCTCGTGTCGTGAGATGTTGGGTTAAGTCCCGCAACGAGCGCAACCCTTGTTCTGTGTTGCCAGCATGCCCTTCGGGGTGATGGGGACTCACAGGAGACCGCCGGGGTCAACTCGGAGGAAGGTGGGGACGACGTCAAGTCATCATGCCCCTTATGTCTTGGGCTGCACACGTGCTACAATGGCAGGTACAATGAGCTGCGATACCGCGAGGTGGAGCGAATCTCAAAAAGCCTGTCTCAGTTCGGATTGGGGTCTGCAACTCGACCCCATGAAGTTGGAGTTGCTAGTAATCGCAGATCAGCATTGCTGCGGTGAATACGTTCCCGGGCCTTGTACACACCGCCCGTCACGTCACGAAAGTCGGTAACACCCGAAGCCGGTGGCCCAACCCCTTGTGGGAGGGAGCTGTCGAAGGTGGGACTGGCGATTGGGACGAAGTCGTAACAAGGTAGCCGTACCGGAAGGTGCGGCTGGATCACCTCCTTTCTAAGGAGCACTTCTTACCGAGTCCTTCGGGACGAGGTCAGAGGCCACTACGTCGGCAAACGTTCGACGGTGGTTGCTCATGGGTGGAACGTTGATTATTCGGCACACTTGACCTGCTCTGGTCGCGAGTACTGCTTCGGCGTGGAAAGCGAGATGGAGGGGCGAGGGTGTCGGGCACGCTGTTGGGTATCTGAGGGTACGGACTTGTTCCTGACCTCAATGCCGGCCCCGGTGAAGCGCCAAGGTTCTTGGTGTGTGACGGGTGGTTGGTCGTTGTTTGAGAACTGCACAGTGGACGCGAGCATCTGTGGCCAAGTTTTTAAGGGCGCACGGTGGATGCCTTGGCACCAGGAACCGATGAAGGACGTGGGAGGCCACGATAGTCCCCGGGGAGTCGTCAACCAGGCTTTGATCCGGGGGTTTCCGAATGGGGAAACCCGGCAGTCGTCATGGGCTGTCACCCGCTGCTGAACACATAGGCAGTGTGGAGGGAACGCGGGGAAGTGAAACATCTCAGTACCCGCAGGAAGAGAAAACAACCGTGATTCCGGGAGTAGTGGCGAGCGAAACTGGATGAGGCCAAACCTACGACGTGTGAGACCCGGCAGGGGTTGCGTCGTGGGGGTTGTGGGATCTCTTTTCTACGGTCTGCCGGCCGTGGGACGAGTCAGAAACCGTTGATGTAGGCGAAGGACATGCGAAAGGTCCGGCGTAGAGGGTAAGACCCCCGTAGTCGAAACGTCAGCGGCTCGTTTAAGAGACACCCAAGTAGCACGGGGCCCGAGAAATCCCGTGTGAATCTGGCGGGACCACCCGTTAAGCCTAAATATTCCCTGGTGACCGATAGCGGATAGTACCGTGAGGGAATGGTGAAAAGTACCGCGGGAGCGGAGTGAAATAGTACCTGAAACCGTGTGCCTACAAGCCGTGGGAGCGTCGGATATGTGCTTGCACATATCTCGTGACTGCGTGCCTTTTGAAGAATGAGCCTGCGAGTTTGCGGTGTGTTGCGAGGTTAACCCGTGTGGGGAAGCCGTAGCGAAAGCGAGTCCGAATAGGGCGATTCAGTAGCGCGCTCAAGACCCGAAGCGGAGTGATCTAGCCATGGGCAGGTTGAAGCGGAGGTAAGACTTCGTGGAGGACCGAACCCACCAGGGTTGAAAACCTGGGGGATGACCTGTGGTTAGGGGTGAAAGGCCAATCAAACTCCGTGATAGCTGGTTCTCCCCGAAATGCATTTAGGTGCAGCGTCGTGTGTTTCTTGCCGGAGGTAGAGCACTGGATAGGCGATGGGCCCTACCGGGTTACTGACCTTAGCCAAACTCCGAATGCCGGTAAGTGAGAGCGCGGCAGTGAGACTGTGGGGGATAAGCTCCATGGTCGAGAGGGAAACAGCCCAGAGCATCGACTAAGGCCCCTAAGCGTACGCTAAGTGGGAAAGGATGTGGAGTCGCAGAGACAACCAGGAGGTTGGCTTAGAAGCAGCCACCCTTGAAAGAGTGCGTAATAGCTCACTGGTCTAGTGATTCCGCGCCGACAATGTAGCGGGGCTCAAGCGTACCGCCGAAGTCGTGTCATTGCAGCAAGAGGGCCAACGCCTGCTGTGATGGGTAGGGGAGCGTCGTGTGCCGGGTGAAGCTGCAGCGGAAGCTAGTGGTGGACGGTTCACGAGTGAGAATGCAGGCATGAGTAGCGATACACACGTGAGAAACGTGTGCGCCGATTGACTAAGGGTTCCTGGGTCAAGCTGATCTGCCCAGGGTAAGTCGGGACCTAAGGCGAGGCCGACAGGCGTAGTCGATGGATAACCGGTTGATATTCCGGTACCCGCTGTGAAGCGTCAAACATCGAATCCAGTGATGCTAAGGCCGTGAAGCCGTTCCGGACCCTTCGGGGAATGGAAAGTGGTGGAGCCGCCGGCCCAAGTTGGTAGTAGGTGAGTGATGGGGTGACGCAGGAAGGTAGTCCAGCCCGGGCGGTGGTTGTCCCGGGGTAAGGGTGTAGGACGTGATCCAGGTAAATCCGGTTCACATGAGTCTGAGACCTGATGCCGAGCCGATTGTGGTGAAGTGGATGATCCTATGCTGTCGAGAAAAGCCTCTAGCGAGTTTCATGGCGGCCCGTACCCTAAACCGACTCAGGTGGTCAGGTAGAGAATACCGAGGCGTTCGGGTGAACTATGGTTAAGGAACTCGGCAAAATGCCCCCGTAACTTCGGGAGAAGGGGGGCCATTCCTGGTGATGAGTCTTGCACTCTGAGCTGGGGGTGGCCGCAGAGACCAGCGAGAAGCGACTGTTTACTAAAAACACAGGTCCGTGCGAAGCCGTAAGGCGATGTATACGGACTGACGCCTGCCCGGTGCTGGAACGTTAAGGGGACCGGTTAGTCAAGATTCGTCTTGGCGAAGCTGAGAACTTAAGCGCCAGTAAACGGCGGTGGTAACTATAACCATCCTAAGGTAGCGAAATTCCTTGTCGGGTAAGTTCCGACCTGCACGAATGGCGTAACGACTTCTCGACTGTCTCAACCATAGGCCCGGTGAAATTGCACTACGAGTAAAGATGCTCGTTTCGCGCAGCAGGACGGAAAGACCCCGGGACCTTTACTACAGTTTGATATTGGTGTTCGGTTCGGCTTGTGTAGGATAGGTGGGAGACTGTGAACTCTGGACGCCAGTTCAGGGGGAGTCGTCGTTGAAATACCACTCTGGTCGTGCTGGATGTCTAACCTGGGTCCGTGATCCGGATCAGGGACAGTGTCTGATGGGTAGTTTAACTGGGGCGGTTGCCTCCCAAAGGGTAACGGAGGCGCCCAAAGGTTCCCTCAGCCTGGTTGGTAATCAGGTGTTGAGTGTAAGTGCACAAGGGAGCTTGACTGTGAGACCGACGGGTCGAGCAGGGACGAAAGTCGGGACTAGTGATCCGGCGGTGGCTTGTGGAAGCGCCGTCGCTCAACGGATAAAAGGTACCCCGGGGATAACAGGCTGATCTTCCCCAAGAGTCCATATCGACGGGATGGTTTGGCACCTCGATGTCGGCTCGTCGCATCCTGGGGCTGGAGTCGGTCCCAAGGGTTGGGCTGTTCGCCCATTAAAGCGGTACGCGAGCTGGGTTTAGAACGTCGTGAGACAGTTCGGTCCCTATCCGCTGTGCGCGTAGGAGTCTTGAGAAGGGCTGTCCCTAGTACGAGAGGACCGGGACGGACGAACCTCTGGTGTGCCAGTTGTCCTGCCAAGGGCATGGCTGGTTGGCTACGTTCGGAAAGGATAACCGCTGAAAGCATCTAAGCGGGAAGCCTGCTTCAAGATGAGGACTCCCACCCCCTTTGAGGGGTTAAGGCTCCCAGTAGACGACTGGGTTGATAGGCCAGATCTGGAAGCACCGTAAGGTGTGGAGGTGACTGGTACTAATAGGCCGAGGGCTTGTCCTCAGTTGCTCGCGTCCACTGTGTTGGTTCTGAAACCACGAACAACCCCGCATGGGTCACATATGCGGTGCGGTTGACAGTTTCATAGTGTTTCGGTGGTCATAGCGTGAGGGAAACGCCCGGTTACATTCCGAACCCGGAAGCTAAGCCTTACAGCGCCGATGGTACTGCAGGGGGGACCCTGTGGGAGAGTAGGACGCCGCCGAACTATTGTTGAGAAAAGCCCCGGACCGGGATACGGTCCGGGGCTTTTCTGCGTTTACGGCGAATTTTTGTCGGAGCCCCAGCCGCGTGGCGGGGCTCCGGAATGTCAGAGGCGGCCGGCTGATTTCAGGGAGAGGTAGGCGTCCGCCAGGGCCGGGGCCAGTTCCGAGGGGGTTGCGTCCACGACAGTGACGCCGTGGCGGGTGAGCTTGTCCGCGGTGCGGAGACGCTCTGCCTTGGCCTGGGCCGCTGAAGCCGCGTCGTAGATCGATTCCGTGGTGCCTCGGGAGGCCGCCATCATTTCGACCGCGGGGTCGGCGACCGATGCCACGACCACCGTGTGGCGTTTCGTCAGGCGGGAGAGGACCGGGAGGAGTCCCTCTTCGACAGGGGCCGCGTCCAAAGACGTAAGAAGGACGATGAGGGAGCGGCGGGGGGCCGTGTGCAGAGCCGTGGCGGTCAGGCCGCGGGCATCTGTTTCGACCAGTTCCGGTTCGAGAGGGGCCATGGCGGTCACCAGGGCCGGGAGAACCTCGCCTGCTGTGCGGCCCTGGACCAGAGCGCGGATGCGGCGGTCGTAGGCCAGGAGGTCGACGCGGTCGCCGGCTCGGGAAGCCAGAGCTCCCAGGAGAAGAGCCGCGTCCATCGAAGAGTCGAGGCGCGGTGCGTCGCCGACGCGGCCTGCCGACGTACGGCCGGTGTCGAGGACCAGCAGGATGTGGCGGTCGCGTTCCGGGCGCCAGGTGCGGACGGCCACCGCCGACTGCCGGGCCGTTGCGCGCCAGTCGATGGAGCGGGTGTCGTCCCCGGGCACGTACTCGCGGAGGCTGTCGAACTCGGTGCCCTCGCCCCTGGTCAACACGCTGGTGCGGCCGTCGAGTTCGCGTAGCCGGGCCAGCTTGGAGGGGAGGTGCTTGCGGCTGTGGAAGGGGGGCAGGACGCGGACAGTCCAAGGGACCGAGTGCGTGCCCTGCCGGGTGAAGAGGCCCAGGGGGCCGTAGGAGCGGATCGTGACGCGGTCCGCCTGGCGGTCGCCCCTGCGGGTGGGCAGGAGGCGGGTCGTGACACGGCGGCGTTCGCCCGCGGGGATCGTCACGCGGTGGCGGGACGCGTCGTGCTCCGTGCCCGGGCGCCAGGCGCTCGGGGGCCATGCGTCACGGATGTGCGCACGCAGGGGGCGGCGCGCGGGGTTCGTGATCGTGAGAGTGACGTCGGCCGGGTCTCCGGGGCGTACGGAGGTGTCGCCGGAGCGCGTCAGGCGCAGGCGGCGGACCGGGGCGGCCAGCGCGAAGTCGCAGGCGCAGGCCAGGGCCAGGGGAGTGTTGACGGCCAGGATGCCCGTCCAGCTGGGCTCCCAGATCCCTACGGGGAGGGAGCCCAGGGCGGCGAGCAGGGCCGTACGTCCGGTGAGGGCCATGTCGGTGTCGTCTCCGGCCTTGTTCGGATCAGCGGGGGACGGGGACGTGGGTCAGGAGCGCGTTGATGACCGAGTCCGGGGTGACGCCTTCCATTTCGGCCTCCGGGCGCAATTGGACGCGGTGACGGAGAGTCGGGAGGGCGAGGGCCTTCACGTCATCGGGGATGACGTAGTCGCGGCCGGTCAGCCAGGCCCAGGCGCGGGCCGTCGCGAGCAGGGCCGTGGCACCTCGAGGGGAGACGCCGAGGGTGAGCGACGGTGATTCGCGGGTCGCGCGGCAGATGTCGACCACATAGGCCGTGATCTCGGGGGAGATCGTCGTCCTCGCGACCGCGGACCGGGCCGCTTCGAGGTCCGCTGCCGTGGCCACCGGCCGGATGCCCGCCGCGTGCAGATCTCGGGGGTTGAAGCCGGCGGCATGGCGGGTCAGGACGTCGATCTCGTCCTGGCGCGTAGGAAGAGGAACGTTCAACTTGAGCAGGAAGCGGTCCAGCTGGGCCTCGGGCAGGGGGTAGGTGCCTTCGTACTCGACCGGGTTCTGGGTGGCTACGACCATGAACGGGTCGGGGAGCGGGCGCGGGGTGCCGTCGACCGTGATCTGGCGCTCTTCCATGGCCTCCAGGAGGGAGGACTGGGTCTTGGGCGGGGTCCGGTTGATCTCGTCCGCGAGGAGGAGGTTGGTGAACGCCGGGCCCGGCTGGAAGGAGAAGCGCGAGGTGTGGGTGTCGTAGACCAAGGAGCCCGTGACGTCGCTGGGCATCAGGTCCGGGGTGAACTGGACGCGCTTCGTGTCGAGTTCGAGGGAAGCCGCGAGGGCTCGTACAAGAAGCGTTTTTGCTACGCCGGGGACGCCTTCGAGGAGGACGTGGCCGCGGCAGAGCAGGGCCACGACCAGGCCCGTGACGGTGGGGTCCTGGCCGACCACGGCCTTGGCGATCTCGGCGCGCAGGGCCTCCAAAGAGGCCCGTGAGCTGCGGGGATCGGTCGTGGGCCCGGCGTTGTCAGTGGTCGGGTCCATCATGAATGGCGTACCTCTCTTTCGAGGGCGTCGAGGTGGTCGGCGAGTGCGATCAGCGCTGCGTCGGTGGTCGGCGGCGGGCCGAAGAGGAGGGTGTGCAAGTCCTGGGTGGGCGTCGGGAGTTGGCGCGCCAGGGCGGGGAGGAAGGTCTCGGGCGTGTGGGCCTGGGACGGGGGGACGCCGATGAGGGGGGCGAGCTTGGTGCGGGTGGAGATACGCAGGGCCGTGGCGGCGCGGTCCCGGGCGTTCGCCTTGCGGTAGAGGCGGGCGCGGCCTTCGACGGTTTCGGAGGCGCGGATCGCGACGGGCAGGCGCTCGGCGACCAAGGGGCCCAGTCGTCGTGCGCGCCACAGGGCGGCGAGTGCTGCCGCGATGAAGAGCTGCAGGGTGCCCCAGCGCCAGCCCGAGGGGATCAGGTCGAAGAAGCTGCGGTCGTTCTGTGCGCCGCCGGCCGCGGCGTCGTCGGAGAGGGAGGGGAGGTACCAGACCAAGTGGGTTCGGGTACCGAGGAGTTGCAGGGCGAGCGAGGCGTTTCCCTGCTCGTCGAGGCGGTCGTTGAGAAGGATGTCGGGGGAGCCGAGGACCACCGTGTCGCCGTTGCCGGTCGTCGCGGGCAGGCGCAGCAGTGTGGGGGCGCCGCCGCTCGGATAGCAGGAGTCCGCGCCGGCGACCGTGGTGCCGTAGCGGTGGCCGCCGGTTTCGGCAGGGCCGGCGCGACGGGCCTCGGGGAGGGTGCAGCCGGGGGCGAGCGTCGTGGCGGAGCTGGGTTCGGAGTCCGCGGTGACCCCGGGGGCCAGCCGGTCGACGGACGCGGCGCCGGGGGCGACGAGGAGCGTGCGGCCGCCGGAGTCGGCGGTCGCGGCCTGGAGCTGCTCCTGCTGGTGGGCCGTGAGCAGATCGGGGACGGCGACCAGGAGGGTGGTGTCGGGACCGGTCGCGGCCCGCGCTTCGGCGGTGGTGGTGACCAAGCGGGTGTCGACGCCCCTGTCGGCGAGGAGTTCGGCGACGGCGCGGCTGCCGTACTGGTCGGCGGAGCGCGGGTCGAGCATGCCGTGCTTCTCGCCGGAGCGGACGGCCGCGATGGCCACGCCGGCGACCAGGAGGAGGACCAGGGCGAGGGCGATGCCTCGCGTGCGGGTCCAGACCTGCCGGACCGTGGGGGTGGCCGAGGTGTCGGTGTCGTCGGAGGCCGGGGCCGGGGGAGGCGGTGCCGTGAGCGTGGACCCGCCGGTCGGCTGGTCCTCTGGGCTGCCGCTGCCGCTGCCGCTGCCGCTGCCGCTGCCGCTTTCGTGGTGGGGGTTCGGGGTGGAGGGCTCGGTCACCGGGGGGCTCCCGGGGCGGCGGTCAGGGACGGCGTCGTGCGTTCCACCTCGGTGTCCAGGGTGGTCAGGCGCTGGTACGTGTCGGGGGTCGCGGTGCGGCCGCCGTATGCGACGTCGTCGAAGTCGCGCGCCGCGGCGTGCAGGCGGTCCGCGTGCCGGGGCAGCGGACGGGAGGCTTCCGTGGCGGCCTCGTCGGCGGTGCGGCCGGGGCGCGGGTCCAGCAGGGCGCGCTCCTCCAAGGAGCGGACCAGGGCGCGCATCCGCTCCTGGACGGCCTGGTTCCAGTGGCCCTGGGCGGCGTGCGCCTCGGCGGCCGCGCGGTGCTCGGCGGCGCTGCGCGGACGGTCGTCGAAGAGCGGAGCCGCCGAGGTGGGGGAGCGGCGGGGAGTGCCGAGGCGCCACCACAGGGCCACCACCACGGCGACGACGGCGAGCAGGATCACGACCAGGCCGAGTGTGCCGCCCGGAGCGACACCGGAGGCGGCGGAGAACAGGTCGTCGACCCACTCCCAGAACTTGTTCAGGGCGCGCATGAACCAGCTCGGATCGTTCTCGTGGTACGCGGGCTTGGACAGCTCTCGTTCGGCCGCCTCCCGCGCGGGATCGCGCGGGATGGTCACCGGCGGCTCGTCGCCGCCGGCGCGCGTCAGCAAAGCTGCGGCCCTGAGCACTCCCCCGGGCGTGCTCACCGCATCAGCTCCCCGGGGTGGCGCCGGAGGTGTCCCCGTAGCCCTGCAGGCCCGCGGCGCGGGCGAGTTCGAGGTCGAGGGCCTCGCGGCGGATGCGCTGGTCGATGTAGAGCAGCACGGTGACGCCCGCGGTGATCGGGAAGGTGATGGTGGAGCCGACCACCGAGCCGATGCCGCTGATGATCAGGAAGGCCCAGCCCACGTCGCCGCCGGTGTCGAGGAAGCTGCCGAGGCCGTCGCCGCTGACCGCTCCCGCGATGAGGCTGAAGGGGACCAGGATGATCGACGCCACGACGCCGGCGATGATCGACGCGAGGATCTGGATGCCGAAGACCCGCCACCACGAGCCGCGAACGAGCTTGACGGAGCGGCCCATCGCCTTGCGGATCGTCTGCTTCTCCAGCATCAGGGCCGGCGAGGCGAGCGAGAAGCGGATCATCAGCCAGATCGCGACCACGAGGCCGGCGAGACCGCCGATGATCGCGAGGGCGAGCCCCCCTTCGGAGGAGCCCAGCACGGCGACGAGGATGCCGGGCACCGTGCCGACGAGGACGACCGCGGCGGCGATCAGCGGCAGCAGCAGCGTCAGGCCGAGCAGCCGGAGGACCTGCGGCCGGGCATCGCGCCAGGCCTCTCCTATGGCGACGGACCTGCCGAGCACGGCGCGGCTGGTGACCGTCGTCAGCAGGGCCGTGGCGATGATCGTGCCCAGCAGCGTGACGATCTGCACCACGCCCGAGCCGATCAGGACCCCGCCCATGGCGCGGGTGACCTCGCCCGCGCTGGCGTTGGGGTCGTCCAGGGCATCGGTCGTGGAGTCGTTGAGGACGAAGCCCTGGAGGAGCACGACGAGGAGCTGGGTGAGGACGGCGACCGAGAGCGAGATGCCGAGGACGGTGCGCCAGTAGGTACGCATCGTGGACACCGCGCCGTCGAGGATCTCCCCGACCCCGAGCGGGCGCAGCGGGATCACGCCGGGCTTGGCCGCGGCAGGCGGGCCGCCCCAGACACCGGGGCCCCAATTGCCGGGGCCGCCCTGCGGGGGAGCGCCCCAGCCTCCCTGCCCGCCGCCGTATCCGCCCGAGCCGCCCCAGCCCTGGCCGGGCGCCGGAGGCGGCGGCGGGGCCTGGCCGGAGGCGGAGGATCCGGAGGGCGCGGACCACTGGCCGGGCGGCGGCTGCTCCTTGGACCACTGAGGGCCGTGGCCCGCGGCGTCCTGCGGGGCGGCGCCCTGGGCGCCGCCGTCCTGACCGTCCTGGCGGTTGTCGTCGGGGCCGTCGGAGGGGGCAGATCCGGGCGATGCCCAGCCCGGAGTGTCGTTCATCGTCGCTCCTTCAAGGTGCCCGTCCGCGGTCGCGGCGGCAGGTTGGCTGCCATCGTGCCATGGGGTGGGCGCCAGGTGACCTGGCCCCGTAAGGGCTGGACACCTTCAATTGTCGGCCCTGTACGGGGCAGACTGGGCGGATGGCTGATCAGTACGCGCAATCCGGCGAGGACATACGGCCCAGCGAGGACATACAGCCCAAGGTCGTCGACATACCGGCGATCAGGTGGGAGGAACCGGCCGAGGGGCCTGTTCTGGTGCTGCTCGACCAGACGCGGCTGCCCGCCGAGGAAGTCGAGCTGGTCTGCACGGATCCGCAGGGTCTGGTGCAGGCGATCCGGTCCCTCGCCGTGCGCGGGGCTCCGCTGCTCGGTATCACGGGGGCTTACGGGGTGGCGCTCGCGGCGGCCCGCGGGTTCGACGTGCAGGACGCGGCGGACGCACTGGCCGGGGCGCGGCCCACGGCGGTCAATCTCGGGTACGGCGTGCGCAGGGCCCAGGAGGCCTACCGCGCGGCGCTGGGGACCGGGGCGGACGACTCGGCGGCCGTACGGGAGCGGGCGGCCGAGGCGGCGCTCGCCGCCGCGCGGGCGCTGCATCAGGAGGACGCCGAGGGCAGCGCCAAGATGGCCGAGCACGGGATGCGGCTGCTCGACGAGCTGCTGCCCGGCGGCAACCACCGCATCCTGACGCACTGCAACACCGGGGCGCTGGTCTCCGGCGGTGAAGGCACCGCCTTCGCCGTGGCGCTCGCCGCGCACCGGGCGGGGCGGTTGCGCCGGCTGTGGGTGGACGAGACGCGTCCGCTGCTGCAGGGTGCCCGGCTGACCGCGTACGAGGCCGCGCGCAACGGGATGGCGTACACGCTGCTCACGGACAACGCTGCCGGGTCGCTGTTCGCCGCCGGTGAGGTGGATGCCGTGCTCATCGGGGCGGACCGGATCGCCGCCGACGGTTCGGTGGCGAACAAGGTGGGGAGCTATCCGCTCGCCGTGCTGGCGCGATATCACCATGTGCCGTTCATCGTGGTGGCGCCGGTGACGACCGTGGATCTGGAGACTCCCGACGGTGCGTCCATCGAGGTGGAGCAGCGGGCCGGGCATGAAGTGACGGAGGTCACGGCGCCGCAGGCGCCGCTGGCCGGAATGGAGGCAGGTGGCGGGATTCCCGTGGCGCCGCTGGGAACGCAGGCGTACAACCCTGCGTTCGACGTGACGCCACCGGATTTGGTGACGGCGATCGTCACGGAGTGGGGCGTTGTGGCGCCCGTGACAGCTGAAGACTTGGGTGAGCTGTGTGCCAGGTCACGCCAGGTAACGATGAGCTAATGGGATGATGTGGTCCATGAAGGGACGAGTCCTTGTCGTCGACGACGACACCGCACTGGCCGAGATGCTCGGCATTGTGCTGCGTGGTGAAGGTTTTGAGCCGTCGTTCGTAGCTGACGGCGACAAGGCGCTGGCCGCTTTCCGTGAGACCAAGCCCGATCTGGTGCTGCTCGACCTGATGCTGCCCGGGAGGGACGGCATCGAGGTCTGCCGGCTGATCCGGGCGGAGTCCGGAGTGCCGATCGTGATGCTCACGGCGAAGAGCGACACCGTCGATGTCGTCGTGGGCCTGGAGTCGGGCGCGGACGACTACATCGTGAAGCCGTTCAAGCCGAAGGAGCTCGTGGCCCGGATCCGGGCGCGGCTGCGGAGGTCGGAGGAGCCCGCCCCCGAGCAGCTGGCCATCGGTGACCTGGTCATCGATGTGGCCGGGCACTCGGTGAAGCGGGACGGGCAGTCGATCGCGCTGACGCCGCTGGAGTTCGACCTGCTGGTCGCGCTCGCCCGCAAGCCGTGGCAGGTGTTCACGCGTGAGGTGCTCCTCGAGCAGGTCTGGGGCTACCGGCACGCGGCGGACACCCGTCTGGTGAACGTGCATGTGCAGCGGCTGCGTTCGAAGGTCGAGAAGGACCCCGAGCGTCCGGAGATCGTGGTGACCGTCCGTGGCGTCGGTTACAAGGCCGGACCGAGCTGACGTGTCCCGGGACAGTGCCGCTTCGGCGCCCGGCAAGCCGGGGTCTCGCTCGGAGCGGCCTGTGGGACCGGCGGCCGGGCCCGCCGCCGCGCGCGGCTCCTGGCTGCGCCGCGTCATGGACGGCGGGCTGCTGCTCCAGGGCGGGATGAACGGCAGCCCGGTGCTGCGCCTGTTCATGCGCTGGGTGCGGCGCCCGCTGCTGCCCGCGATGCGGCTGTGGCGGCGCAACATCCAGTTGAAGGTCGTCGTCACGACGCTGTTGATGTCGCTCGGTGTCGTGCTGCTGCTCGGCATCGTCGTCATCGGCTCCGTACGCAACGGGCTGCTGGACGCCAAGGTGAAGGCGTCGCAGAGCCAGGCCGAGGGCGGCTTCCGCGCGGCCAAGGACCGGGCCGACTCGGCGGTGGCCGGGACGCGGGACGGGCTGTCCGATGACAGCCGCACCCCGATCCCCAAGACCTGGATGAGCGATCTCGCCACCCAGCTCTCCAGCGGAGGCAAGGGCGCCTTCGACGTGGTGACGCTCAGCTCCAGCGAGGTCGGCAGCGGCAGCGGGCGGGCGCCGCGGGGCTCCGGTGGCGTGGAGCCGGACCGCAGCGTGCCCGTGGATCTGCGGGCCCAGGTCGACCGGACGACCAGCGCGTCCCAGGAGTACACGCGGATCGTCTACACAGACGGCCAGCCCTCGCAGCCCGGCCTGGTGATCGGCAAACAGCTCACCGACCCCCAGGGCAACCCCTACCAGCTGTACTACCTCTTCCCGCTCACGCAGGAGGAGAAGTCCCTCGGCCTGGTCAAGGGCACGCTCGCGACCGCCGGACTCTTCGTGGTCGTGCTGCTCGGGGCGATCGCCTGGCTCGTCGTGCGGCAGGTCGTCACGCCGGTGCGGATGGCGGCCGGAGTGGCCGAGCGGCTCTCGGCGGGACGCCTCCAGGAACGTATGAAGGTGACCGGCGAGGACGACATCGCGCGCCTCGGCGAAGCCTTCAACAAGATGGCGCAGAACCTGCATCTGAAGATCCAGCAGCTGGAGGACCTGTCGCGGATGCAGCGACGGTTCGTCTCGGACGTGTCGCACGAGCTGCGGACGCCGCTGACGACCGTGCGGATGGCCGCCGATGTCATTCACGAGGCACGGGTCGACTTCGATCCGGTGACCGCGCGGTCCGCGGAGCTGCTCGCCGATCAGCTGGACCGCTTCGAGTCGTTGCTGGCGGACCTGCTGGAGATCAGCCGGTTCGACGCGGGGGCCGCCGCGCTGGAGGCCGAGCCGATAGACCTCCGGGAGGTCGTACGGCGGGTCGTCGGCGGCGCCGAACCGCTCGCCGAGCGCAAGGGCACCCACATCCGGATCGTCGGCGACGACCAGCCCGTGGTCGCCGAGGCGGACGCGCGCCGCGTGGAGCGTGTCCTGCGCAACCTCGTGGTCAACGCCGTGGAGCACGGCGAGGGCAAGGACGTCGTGGTGCGGCTCGCGGCCGCGGGCGGCGCGGTCGCCGTGGCGGTGCGCGACTACGGGGTCGGGCTCAAGCCGGGCGAGGCCACCCGGGTGTTCAGCCGTTTCTGGCGGGCCGACCCGGCACGCGCGCGTACCACCGGCGGCACCGGGCTCGGCCTGTCGATCGCCCTGGAGGACGCGCGGCTGCACGGCGGCTGGCTGCAGGCGTGGGGCGAACCGGGCGGTGGTTCGCAGTTCCGGCTCACGCTGCCGCGGACGGCGGACGAGGCCCTGCGCGGTTCACCGATACCGCTGGAGCCCGAGGACTCGCGGCGCGGCCGTACCGCGGACGACGCGGAGCCGCCGCAGGGCGAGGGCAGGAAGCTCGCGACGGTGCCGGCGCAGACGCCGTCCGCGCCGTCGAAGGCCCCGATCGCGCCGCGCTTCCAGCAGGCGGCGGTGCCCGCCGACCCGACGGCGCTGCCGGGCAACGGCGCGCGCGTGGTGTCCCGTGGCGGTGCGCACGGCGGCGACGGCGCGGTGAGCGTGCCGCACCAGCCGGGTGAACGCGTCGGCGAGGCGGGCCCGGCCGAGCCGGCGGACGCTGGGGACCGGGACGTGAGCGGCAGGGACGAGGCGCGCACCGGCTCCGGTGCGTGGCGGGGGGACGTGGCCGTGGGCGGGCGCCGCACCGCGGATCGGGAAGAGCGCGCCGAGGGGAGCGACGGCGGTCATGAGTGAGCAGCGGGCGCCGCGTCGACGGCGTGCGGTACGGGCCGGTGCGCTGGCCGGATGCGGCGTGATCGTGCTCGCCGGATGCGCGTCGATGCCGGACAGCGGCGGGCTCGAAGCGGTCGAGGCGTCGCAGCGGCCGGACTCGCAGGTGCGCGTCTTCGCGCTGCCGCCGCAGGACGGGGCCAGCCCCGCGAACATCGTCGAGGGCTTCCTGGAGTCGCTGACCAGCGACGACCCTTCGTACGCGATGGCGCGCAAGTATCTGACGCCGAAGGCGGCGAAGAACTGGCGTCCCGGGCAGCGGACCGTCGTCCTCGCGGACGGCCCCAACACCCGGCCGGTCAGCCAGCAGAACGCGGGCGACGAGGGCCGGACCTTCCGGCTGACGGGCCGCCAGGTCGCCACGGTCGACCAGCAGCAGGCCTATGAGCCGCGCACGAACCAGTACCAGAAGGACCTGCACCTGTCCCAGGTCGAGACGGCCAAGGGCACCCAGTGGCGGATCGACACCGTGCCGACGGGCGTCGTGCTCAGCGAGTCCGACTTCCAGCGGATCTACCAGTCCGTCAACAAGTACTACTACGCGGTGGATTCGAAGTCCGGCGACGGTCCTCCCCGGCAGGAGCTCGTCGCCGACCCCGTCTTCGTGCGGCAGTGGACCGATCCGCTGACGGAGACGGTCAAGGAGGTGCTCGCCGGGCCGACGCGCTGGCTGAAGTACTCGGTGCGGACGTCGTTCCCGACGAACTCGGCTCTGAAGGACGGCGTGGACTCGCTGGCCCCGGACGACGACAACAAGCTGACGGTGCCGCTGAACAAGTACGCGGACGCGGCGACGCCGACCAAGTGCAAGCAGATGGCGGCCCAACTGCTCTACTCGCTGCGGGACCTGTCGTCCTCGAGCGTGAACGAGGTCGAGCTCCAGCGCGCCGACGGCCGCTTCATGTGTGCGCTGAACGAGGGGGCGGCCGACGCCCTGGCGGCGCCGCGGTCGTCCGCCGGACCGGACGCCCCGTACTTCCTGGACGACAAGGGCCGGCTCGTGCGGATGCCCAACAACAGCAGCTCCGACCGGGATCCGGTGCGGGTGCCGGGGCCGCTGGGCGAGGGCGAGCAGCGACTGCGGTCCGTGGCGGTCTCCCGCGACCAGGAGCGCGCCGCGGGCGTGTCGAACGACGGACGTTCGCTGTACGTGGCCTCGTTCGTCAACGGCGCGTCGCTGGGCGACGCGCTGGCGCGCAGCCAGGCCGCCGGTGAGAAGGACGGCTTCTCCACGCCGAGTTGGGACGGGCGCGGGGACCTGTGGGTCGCCGACCGCGATCCGAAGCATCCTCGGCTGCTGGTGTTCGGACAGGGCCTCGGCGACAAGATGCAGGAGGTCGACGTCGAGGGACTCGCCGACGGCGCCCGCATCGAGGCGGTGAAGATGTCGGCCGACGGCGCGCGGACAGCGCTGCTGGTCAAGGAGGACGGCACGACGTCGCTGCGGATCGGACGGGTCGAGCGGGAGTCCGACGGGGACGGCGGCACCGCCTTCTCGATCGCCGGACTGCGCCCCGCCGCACCGGAGATGGAAGACGTCACGGCCGTGTCCTGGGCGGGCGGCAGCCGGCTCGTGGTGGTCGGCCGGGAGGCCGGCGGGCTGCAGCAGATGCGGTACGTGCAGTCCGACGGGTCGAGCCCGACGGGGCAGGCCCTGCCGGGGCTGACCCGGGTGAGCGAGATCGCGGCGTCCGACAACGACGCCTTGCCGCTGCTGGCGCACTCCGACGACGGGATCGTGCGGCTGCCCTCGGGCGCCGCGTGGCAGTCCGTGCTGAAGGACGGAACGGCGCCGGTCTACCCGGGGTAGTGCCCGCGCGCCGTGGGGGAGTTGTTCCGGCGCGGAGCTGTGCGTCCGACTGCGGCTGGCCGGCCGGCCGGCGGAGCGGCGGGCGGACACGAGCCCCGCGCGGCTCTCGGGCAGCCGTCGGCAACGTCCGTCCGTTACTGCCCAGTTGTCCACAGGGTGTTGTCCACAGGGGTGGTCGCCTGGCGCGCATGTTGGCACAGTGGTGGGTATGCGGGCGTGGTGGCAGGACCTCTCCGATCTGGTGCTGCCGGCCCAGTGCGCAGGCTGCGGCAGGTCTCGTACGGCGCTGTGTGCGCGGTGCTCGGCGGCGTTGCGCGGCGCCGTGCCCAGACGGGTGCGGCCGCGCCCGGAGCCGCCCGGGCTGCCCGTCGTGCACGCCGCCGCGCCGTATCGGGACGCGGCGCGGGCCGTGCTCCTCGCCCACAAGGAGCGGGGCGCCCTCGGCCTGGCCCGGCCGCTCGGCGCCGCGCTCGCCGGAGCGGTGCGCGAAGGGCTGCCCAGCCGGGAGCCGGGCGGCACGGTAGCCGTGGCGCTCGTACCCGTGCCCTCGGCACCCCGTGCCGTGCGGGCGCGCGGGCACGACCCCATGCGGCGGATCGCGTACGCGGCGGCCGCCGAGCTGCGCCGCACGGGCGTACCCGCCAGGGTGCTCGCCGTGCTGCGGCAGCGGCGCGCGGTGGCCGACCAGGCGGGGCTCGACGCCCGGCAGCGGCTCGCCAATGTGACCGGTGCGCTGGAGGCGGTGGGCGGGAGCGGTGGGCTGCTCACGGAAGTTGGCCGGATCGTGCTGGTCGACGACCTCATGACGACCGGCGCTTCGTTGGCGGAGGCGGCGCGCGCAATAGGTGCCTTGATGCCGTCGACATCGGGTAGCGGAGAAGGCGGAGCGGGTCGGGAACGCTCCCGGACAGGTCCTGGAATGGCATGCCAGAGCCCGGTCCGGGCAGCCGTGATCGCGGCGTCTCCGGATTCCTTCGAAATAAACCGGAACTGACCAGCAATCTGCGTCGTTGCAGGTAACGAGAGGGTTGTTTCACCTGAATGGAGGTACGCGCCAGTAGAGGGTGACGACATCCGTCCGGGCGAGATATGTTCGGTTGTGAGGAACTTGGCGAAGAAAGGCAGCCACCGTGCCTCGCATATCGGAATGCCGTGCCGTGGGATTGCACAGAGATTTCGCAATCACCCGGTCCGGTGGGGTGGAGATCTTGTTCGTGGGGGAGGAGGAGGTGGAAGTCACCGAGTCCGAGGCTCCGGAAGTGGCCGGAGTCTGGTGCAAAAGGGAGATGCTCCGCCACAGGAGCGGAGCTATCCGGGAACGGAGTTCTGCGTGGACATCGTCGTCAAGGGCCGCAAGACCGAGGTGCCGGAGCGGTTCCGCAAGCACGTGGCCGAGAAGCTGAACCTGGAGAAGATCCAGAAGCTCGACGGCAAGGTGATGAGCCTCGACGTCGAGGTGTCCAAGGAGCCCAACCCCCGACAGGCCGACCGGTGCGACCGCGTGGAGATCACGCTGCGCACGCGCGGCCCGGTGATCCGGGCGGAGGCCTCGGCGAACGACCCGTACGCGGCGCTCGACCTCGCCACCGAAAAGCTGGACGCGCGGCTGCGCAAGCAGCACGACAAGCGGTCGTCGCGACGCGGCACGAAGCGGATCTCGGCTGCCGAGGTCGCCGAGCGCGTCCCGGACGCCGCCACGCTCAACGGGGACGGCACGGTCGCCAAGGACGAGACCGAATCCGACGGCGTACCGATCACCAGGATGGGATCGCTCGAGGTCCAGGGCGAAGGCCCGATCGTCGTGCGCGAAAAGACGCACGTGGCGGCACCCATGACGCTCGACCAGGCGCTCTACGAGATGGAGCTCGTCGGGCACGACTTCTATCTGTTCGTCGACTCCGAGACCAAGGAACCGAGCGTCGTCTACCGGCGCCACGCCTACGACTACGGCGTCATCCACCTCAGCACCGACCCGATGGTCGCCGAGGTGCACAGCGCCGACGCCGGCGACGCCATCGGCTGAGCCCCGCTCGGGCAGGACTGTCCGAAAACACACTCATCCGGTGCCCCTGGAGCGCGCGTGCGCCCCCAGGGGCACCATCGTGCGACCCCCACTTGCACCGCACCGTCGTCGCGCGGGCACCGCGGCATGAAATCATGGCCGAGCCGGGTCAACCGGCGTGGCGGCGCCTCGGGTTGGCGCGGCACAGGAAGACGGGCCACGGCCTTCAGGGGGAGGAACGATGGCGGACAGCTTCGGACCGATGCGGGGCGAGGACGCCGGCGCTGCCGACGGCGGCGCCGGCATGGGACCGGACGCGGGCTCCCCGCGCGAGGAGCCCATCCGGGTCCTTGTGGTGGACGACCACGCGCTGTTCCGGCGCGGGCTGGAGATCGTCCTCGCCGCCGAGGAGGACATCCAGGTCGTCGGCGAGGCCGGCGACGGTGCTGAGGCGGTGGACAAGGCGGCCGACCTGCTGCCGGACATCGTCCTCATGGACGTACGCATGCCCAAGAGGGGCGGAATCGAGGCGTGCACCTCCATCAAGGAGGTGGCGCCCAGCGCCAAAATCATCATGCTGACGATCAGCGACGAGGAAGCCGATCTCTACGACGCGATCAAGGCGGGCGCGACCGGTTATCTCCTCAAGGAGATCTCGACCGACGAGGTGGCCACGGCCATTCGCGCGGTGGCCGACGGGCAGTCGCAGATCAGCCCGTCGATGGCGTCGAAACTGCTCACCGAATTCAAGTCGATGATCCAGCGCACCGACGAGCGCCGGCTCGTGCCCGCGCCCCGGCTGACCGACCGGGAGCTGGAGGTGCTCAAGCTCGTCGCCACCGGCATGAACAACCGGGACATCGCCAAGGAGCTCTTCATTTCCGAGAACACCGTGAAGAACCATGTGCGCAACATCCTGGAGAAGCTGCAGCTGCACTCCCGGATGGAAGCCGTGGTCTACGCGATGCGGGAGAAGATCCTGGAGATCCGCTAGCCGGACAGGCCCGGCCCGCAGCCGTCTCCGGCGGCGCGCCCGGCGGCCCCGCTCAGGTGAGCGCCTTCACCAGGGCGGGCTTGAGCGCTGCCGCGTCCACGCGCTCCACCCGGACGCTGTCGCAGCCGACCCAGGCCGCGGCCTCCAGCAGCGCCCCCGCCACCGCAGGGACCGCCTTCGCGCCGTCCAGGGACACCTGCTTGGCGACCAGCGTGGCTCCCTCGCGCGCCGGATCGACACGGCCCACCAGACGGCCGCCGGACAGGACCGGCATCGCGAAGTAGCCGTGGACCCGCTTCGGCTTGGGGACGTAGGCCTCAAGCCGGTGGGTGAAACCGAAGATCCGCTCCGTGCGCGCCCGCTCCCAGATCAGCGAGTCGAACGGCGACAGGAGCGTGGTGCGATGGCGGCCGCGCGGGGCCGACGCCAGGGCCGCCGGGTCGGCCCAGGCCGGCTTGGACCAGCCCTGGACCGTCACCGGGACCAGGCCGGTCTCCTGGATCACCGCGTCGAACTGCTCGCTCTTCAGACGGTGGTAGTCCGCGATGTCCGCGCGCGTGCCGACGCCCAGCGCCTCGCCCGCCTGACGCACCAGGCGGCGCACGCACTCCTGGTCGTCCAGGTCGTCATGGAGCAGCTCGGCGGGGATCGCGCGCTCCGCGAGGTCGTAGACCCGCTTCCAGCCGCGGCGCTCGACGCACACCACCTCGCCGTACATCAGCGCGCGCTCGACGGCGACCTTCGACTCCGACCAGTCCCACCACTCGCCCTTGTTCTTCGCGCCGCCCAACTCCGTCGCGGTGAGCGGGCCTTCGGCGCGCAGCTGCTTGATCACCTGGTCGTACGCGCCGTCGGGCAGGTCGTGGTGCCAGTGCGGCCGGGTGCGGTAGGCGCGGCGGCGGAACGCGAAGTGCGGCCACTCCTCGACGGGCAGGATGCAGGCCGCGTGCGACCAGTACTCGAAAGCGTGACGGTCGGTCCAGTAGGCCGCCTCGATCGTCTTGCGGCCCACCGCGCCCAGACGCGCGTACGGGATCAGCTCGTGCGAGCGGGCCAGCACCGAGATCGTGTCGAGCTGGACCGCGCCCAGGTGGCGCAGCACTCCGCGGACCCCTCCCCGGCGGTCCGGGGCGCCGAGGAAGCCCTGGGCGCGCAGCGCGATGCGGCGGGCTTCGTCGGCGGACAGATCGGCGGCGGGACGCGGCAAGGTCGTCATGCCCCGAACGATAGGTGCAGCCACTGACAGTCAGGCCGGTGTCGGCAGGTAGGGCAGCGGGCACGGCAGGCCCAGGTCCGAGGGCAGCAGCGCGCCGATCCAGCAGTCACGCAGCACCTCCTTGTTGAGCAGGCCCGAGCGCAGCACGCCCTCGATCGTGAAGCCGGCCTTCTCGGCGACCGTGCGCGAGCCCACGTTGCCCACCTCGGCGCGCCACTCCAGGCGTGTGCAGGCGAGCTGAGTGAAGGCCCAGCGGGCCAGGCCCAGGGCGGCTTCCGTCATGTAACCGCGGCCGCGGTGCTCCTTGGCCGTCCAGAAACCGATCTCCCAGCTGCCCGCGCGCGGGTGGTGCAGCGAGACCGCGCCGAGGATCGGGCCGTGCTCCTCGGCCCGCACGGCGAAGGTGTACTCGGTGTCGGTGCGCCAGCCGTCCGCGACCACGCGCAGGACGAAGTACTCCGCGTCCGCGCGCGCGTACGGAGAGGGAACCGGCACCCAGCGCTGGATCTCGGGGTCCTGGACCGCCGCGCACACCTCGTCGATGTCGGCGGGCACGAAGGTACGCAGCTGCAGGCGGCCGGTGGTCAGCGTCACGGGGTCCATCGCCCGATTCTGCTCGGGGACAGGGAGGGATGTCACCACTTTTCGTGTCCCTTACCGGCACCTTCCGGGGCCCCTGTCCGTTGGACCTGATGGCAGACCTCCCGGCGCGGTGGGGTCCTCGCATACGATGGCCGTTGCTCAGGCTGTCGCCTGAGTAACCGACCGTGCCAGGCCCGACCGGCAAGGAGACCAACCCCCGTGTCCGTCCTCCAGAAGATCATGCGTGCAGGCGAAGGCAAGATCCTGCGCAAGCTGCACCGCATCGCGGACCAGGTCAACTCCATCGAAGAGGACTTCGTCAGCCTCTCCGACGCCGAGCTGCGGGCCCTCACCGACGAGTACAAGCAGCGCTTGGAGGACGGCGAGACCCTCGACGACCTGCTGCCCGAGGCGTTCGCCACCGTCCGTGAGGCCGCCAAGCGTGTGCTCGGCCAGCGTCACTACGACGTGCAGCTCATGGGCGGCGCCGCCCTCCACCTCGGGTACGTCGCCGAGATGAAGACCGGTGAGGGCAAGACCCTCGTCGGCACGCTGCCCACTTACCTGAACGCGCTGTCCGGCAAGGGCGTCCACCTGATCACGGTGAACGACTACCTGGCCGAGCGCGACTCCGAGATGATGGGCCGCGTCCACAAGTTCCTGGGCCTGAGCGTGGGCTGCATCCTGGCGAACATGACGCCGGCGCAGCGCCGTGAGATGTACAACTGCGACATCACGTACGGCACGAACAACGAGTTCGGCTTCGACTACCTGCGCGACAACATGGCGTGGTCCCAGGACGAGCTCGTCCAGCGCGGCCACAACTTCGCGGTGGTCGACGAGGTCGACTCCATCCTCGTCGACGAGGCCCGTACGCCGCTGATCATCTCCGGCCCCGCCGACCAGGCCACCAAGTGGTACGCGGACTTCGCCCGGCTCGTCACGCGCCTGAAGAAGGGCGAGGCGGGCAACCAGCTGAAGGGCATCGAGGAGACCGGCGACTACGAGGTCGACGAGAAGAAGCGGACCGTGGCGATCCACGAGCCCGGTGTCGCCAAGGTCGAGGACTGGCTGGGTATCGACAACCTCTACGAGTCGGTGAACACCCCGCTCGTGGGTTACCTGAACAACGCCATCAAGGCCAAGGAACTCTTCAAGAAGGACAAGGACTACGTCGTCATCGACGGCGAAGTCATGATCGTCGACGAGCACACCGGCCGTATCCTCGCCGGCCGCCGCTACAACGAGGGCATGCACCAGGCGATCGAGGCGAAGGAAGGGGTGGACATCAAGGACGAGAACCAGACCCTTGCGACCATCACCCTGCAGAACTTCTTCCGCCTCTACGACAAGCTCTCCGGCATGACCGGTACGGCGATGACCGAGGCCGCCGAGTTCCACCAGATCTACAAGCTCGGCGTCGTCCCGATCCCGACGAACAAGCCGATGGTCCGCAAGGACCAGGCCGACCTGATCTACCGCACCGAGGTCGCCAAGTTCGACGCGGTCGTCGACGACATCGCGGAGAAGCACGAGAAGGGCCAGCCGATCCTCGTCGGTACGACGTCGGTCGAGAAGTCCGAGTACCTCTCGCAGCAGCTCTCCAAGCGCGGCATCCAGCACGAGGTGCTCAACGCCAAGCAGCACGACCGTGAGGCCACGATCGTCGCGCAGGCCGGCCGCAAGGGCGCCGTCACCGTCGCCACGAACATGGCCGGCCGTGGTACCGACATCAAGCTCGGCGGCAACCCGGACGACCTCGCCGAGGCCGAGCTGCGCCAGGCGGGTCTCGACCCCGTCGAGCACGTCGAGGAGTGGGCGGCCCGGCTGCCCGCCGCCCTGGAGAAGGCCGAGCTGGCCGTCAAGGCGGAGTTCGAGGAGGTCAAGGACCTCGGCGGGCTCTACGTCCTCGGTACCGAGCGGCACGAGTCGCGGCGTATCGACAACCAGCTGCGCGGTCGTTCCGGCCGTCAGGGCGACCCCGGTGAGTCGCGCTTCTACCTGTCGCTCGGCGACGACCTGATGCGCCTGTTCAAGGCGCAGATGGTCGAGCGCGTGATGTCGATGGCCAACGTGCCGGACGACGTGCCGATCGAGAACAAGATGGTGACGCGGGCGATCGCCTCCGCGCAGTCGCAGGTCGAGCAGCAGAACTTCGAGACGCGTAAGAACGTCCTGAAGTACGACGAGGTGCTCAACCGGCAGCGTGAGGTCATCTACGGCGAGCGCCGTCGCGTCCTGGAGGGCGAGGACCTGCACGAGCAGGTGCAGCACTTCATGGACGACACCATCGACGCCTACATCGGCGCCGAGACCGCCGAGGGCTTCGCCGAGGAGTGGGACCTCGACCGGCTGTGGGGCGCCTTCAAGCAGCTCTACCCGATCAAGGTCTCCACGGAGGAGCTGGAGGACGAGGCCGGGGACCGTGCCGGTCTCACCGCCGAGTTCATCGGCGAGGCCGTCAAGGACGACATCCACGCGCAGTACGAGGGGCGCGAGGAGCAGCTCGGCTCCGAGATCATGCGTGAGCTGGAGCGCCGCGTGGTGCTCTCCGTGCTCGACCGCAAGTGGCGTGAGCACCTCTACGAGATGGACTACCTCCAGGAGGGCATCGGTCTGCGCGCCATGGCGCAGAAGGACCCGCTGGTCGAGTACCAGCGCGAGGGCTTCGACATGTTCACCGCCATGATGGAGGGCATCAAGGAGGAGTCCGTCGGCTACCTGTTCAACCTGGAGGTCCAGGTCGAGCAGCAGGTCGAGGAGGTCCCGGTGGAGGACGCGGCGCCCACGTCGCTGGACAAGGCCGACGCCGTGCCGGCGCAGGCCGGGCCGCGTCCGGAGATCCGCGCCAAGGGGCTCGACGCTCCGCAGCGTCCCGACCGGCTGCACTTCCAGGCGCCGAACGCCGAGGGCGGTGTCGACGAGGGCGACTTCGTGACCGAGGACGGTCCCCTGCGCTCCGAGGCGGACGGCCTGACGCGGGCCGAGCGCAGGAAGCAGTCGAAGGGGCGTCGTCGCAAGAAGTGACCATCGCTTCCTGAAGGGCCGGGCACGGTGTGCCCGGCCCTTCCGCGTGTCCAGCGTGTCCAGCGTGTGCGGCGTGTGCAGTGTGTGCCGTGTCTAGAACGTCTCGCGGGGCGGGCGGCCGTCCAGTTCCACCGCGGTGACCCGCCAGCGCTGATCGTGGGACAGGTGGAGGCGGAAGGCCAGGGCGTGCAGCCGGGAGCCCGCCGTGATGCGGGCGAAGACCTCGTAGGTGCCGCTCGACGGTTCGAAGTGGCCGATGCGGTGGATCGTCGGGCGGGGCCCGCCGGTGCCGAGGGAGCGGCGGGCCACCAGCCACAGCAGGTCCTCGTAGGCCTGATGGGCGGTGTGGCGGGCGAACCAGTGCGGGGGCCGGTGGCCCGACAGGACCAGGAGCAGGCGCTGGGTGAAGAGCTCCGTGGGGTGCGGCGGGGCCTGGGGCGGGACCCGGCGGTCGGCCGGGCGCCGGGAGTCCCGGCGGGACGGGGGCCGGGTGGTCGCGCGGGGACCCCGCCTGGTCATCACCTTCTGCACAGCGCCTCCGGATACCAGTCGGTAACTTTGCTTGGTGATCTTGTACGGGGTCCGTCGAGAGCCCCGCAAGGGACGCCGGGCCGGGCAGGCCGGGGGCGGGCGGTTCACCTATCCGAGTGGCCGGGCGGCGGACGGGCCGGAGGCCGCAAGGGGCGGGCGGGTGAATCGGCGGAACCCCGTTGACGTGCGCGCGGGGTCCGGCCGGCAGTCCGAAGGGGGACTCCCGCACGTATCCTGAAGGCCCCATCGGCACCCTGGGCCATGGGGCCGGCTCCGAAGACGACGAAAGCGGCCCGTCATGCGCGTGTACGTACCTCTGTCCCTGCCTCGACTCGCAGAGGCGTACAAGACGGGCGAGCTGGGACCCGCGCCGCTCACCGCCTACGCCGTGACGCCCGCGCTGCGCGAGTGGTACCTGTCCGACGACATCGAGGAGCTGGAGTACGCGGCCCTCAACCGCGCCGCGCTGGCCTCGCTGCGGCTGCTTGCCGGTGAGCCCGACGCGGCACGGCGGCGGGTCGTCGTCGCCGTGGATGTGGCGGACCGGGCCGCCGTCGCCGACCCCGACCGCGGGCTCGACCCGGCCGCGCTCGGTGAGGTGACCGTGCGCGAGGCCGTGGTGCTGGCCAAGGCCGCCGCCGTGCACGTGGACGCCGACGACGCCGAGGCCGATGTCGCGGCCGCCGCGGCCGCGCTGGGCGCCGCCGATCACGGGGACGACGACGCCCAGTTCGTCGTGGACGGGGCCGAGGACCACGAGCTGCTGTGGTTCGCCACGCAGGAGATCGCGAGCCTGGTGGGCCGCGGCGACTGAGCTCGTGGGGGCCCAGTGCGCACGGGGTACGTTCTAGGGCATGGGGAAGCACATAGCCGGCGCGCACATCGTCTGGGACTGGAACGGGACGCTGTTCCACGACAACGATGCCATCATCCGTGCCACCAACGCCGCCTTCGAGGAGATCGGGCTCGCCCCGATCACGCTGGAGAAGTACCGCGCGCTGTACTGCGTGCCGGTGCCCAAGTT
Source organism: Streptomyces sp. cg35 (assembly GCF_050410835.1). Taxonomy (NCBI): domain Bacteria; kingdom Bacillati; phylum Actinomycetota; class Actinomycetes; order Kitasatosporales; family Streptomycetaceae; genus Streptomyces; species Streptomyces sp. cg35. Next base: position 3,604,308 of record NZ_CP191268.1, on the reverse strand, counting down.
CTACGAGCGGCTGATGGGGCGGCTGCCCACCGATGCCGAATGGGCCGTGATGGACGAGGCGTTCCACCGGCACTACCTGCGGCACTCCGTGGCGTGCGGCCTCGCCGAGGGCGCCGAGCTGCTGCTCGCCGGGTGGCAGGACGCCGGGCGCAGCCAGTCGATCCTCAGCATGTACGGGCATGAGGAACTGGTACCGCTGGTACGGCAGTTGGGGATCACCGAGCGGTTCGTGCGGGTCGACGGGCGCACCGGCCCGTCCGGCGGCAGCAAGGCCGAGCACATGGTGCGGCACCTGGGCGCGCTGCGGGGCGTGGCGCCGGAGCGGACCGTCGTCATCGGGGACGCCGCGGACGACGCGGTCGCCGCGCTGGGCGCGGGCGCGCGGGCCGTGCTCTACACCGGCGGTTCGCACAGCAGGGCCAGCCTCGAAGGGGTGGGGGTGCCCGTCGTGGACACGCTCGCGGAGGCGGTGGGCGAGGCGGAGCGGATCGCCGCCGCGGCCTGAGCCGGATCTTCTCCGCGGAGTGGTCTTCCGGGGCTTCTGCGCCGACTTCGTTCACGCTCCGCAGGGCGCTGCGTACTCTGTGGTGAGAGTTCGGTGGTGTGGCAGGGCGCGACGGGGGGACGGGGAGCATGGGTTTCGGCTTCGGGCAGCGGCGTGGCGGGCAACTGCCGGTCGAGGTCACCACGTTCGTCGGCCGGGCGGCCGAACTCGCGCAGGTGCAGGGCGCGTTCGAGCAGGCCAGGCTGGTCACGCTGGTCGGACCCGGCGGTGTCGGCAAGAGCCGTACGGCCCTGCGGGCGGCGGCCGGGCTCGCCGAGCGGTTCCCGGACGGGGTGTGGCTGGTCGAGCTGAGCGCGCTGCGCGACCCCGAGCTGATCCCGGTGACGCTCGCCGCGGTGCTCCAACTGCCCGAGCAGGCGGGCATGGAGCCCCTCGACGCGGTCGTCGCCCATCTGCAGGGGCGGCAGCTGCTCGTCGTCCTCGACACGTGCGAACACCTCGTCGACGCGTGCGCGATGCTCACCGACGTGCTGCTGCGGGAGGCGGCCGGGGTGAGCGTCCTCGCCACCAGCCGGCAGCCGCTCGACGTGCCGGGCGAGCACTGTTGCGCCATCGCGCCGCTCGGCCCCGACGACGCCCTGGAGCTGTTCGTGCAGCGGGCCGCGGCCGTCGTCCCCGGCTTCGAGGTGACGGACGCCAACCGCGCGCAACTCGCCGCGCTGGCAAGCCGGTTGGACGGGATCCCGCTCGCTCTGGAGCTGGCCGCGGTGCGCTTGCGGGCGGTACCCCTGGAGCAGCTGGTGGAGCGGCTCGGGCAGCGCTTCGAGGTACTCACCGGCGGGCGGCGCACCGCGCTGACCCGGCACCAGACGCTGCGCACGGCCATCGGCTGGTCGCACGAGCTGTGCACGCCGAAGGAGCGGCTGCTGTGGGCGCGGCTCTCCGTCTTCGCGGACTCCTTCGAGCTGTCGGCCGCCGAAGTGGTCGGCGCGGGAGGCGAGCTGGGCGGCGGCGAGGTGCTCGAGTGCCTGATCGGGCTCGTCGACAAGTCCGTCGTCCAGCGCATCGGTGAGAACGGCAGCCGCTACCGGCTGCTCGACACCATCCGCGAGTACGGCGCCGAATGGCTGGCGGAGTCCGGGCAGGCGGCCGCCGTGCGGGGGCGGCACTTCGCGTACTACCGGGACCTCGGGCAGCGCTACTGGGACGAGTACCTCACGCCCGCGCAGCCCGCGCACTACCGGGTGCTGCGCGCCGAGAAGTCCGACCTGCGGGCCGCGCTCGAATACGCCTACGAGCGGCCGGAGTCGGTCGCGCAGGGCGTGTGGCTGGCCGCTCAGCTCGGCCCGTACTGGCGGGCGGTCGGCGGGATCTCCGAGGGCCGGTACTGGATCGAGAAGGGGCTGGCGCTCCTCGACGAGGTGGGCGAGGAGCAGGCGTGGGGGCGCTTCATGGTGGCCCTCGCCGCGGTGTGGACCGGCGATCTGCCCGGCGCCCTGGAGCTGTTCCACCGGGCCGTCGAGGTGGCCCGGGAGTCGGGGACGGACCGCGTGGAGCTGTTCTGCGACGCCTACCTCGGCGGGCTGACCGCGCTGTGCGGGGAGCCCGAGGGGCTCGTGGCGCTGGAGGACGCGCGGCAGCGGATCCTGGCGCGCGGCGACGGGCTCGGCATCGGCGTCATCCACTACGAGGCCGCCGTGGTGCTCGGCGTGCTCGGCGACACCGAGAGCGCCCTGGAGCTGTGCCGCACGGGCCTCGCGTACCTGGAGAGCACCGGCGAGCGCCAGTTGCTCGGCTCCACGCTCATGGTGCAGGGCCTCATGCTGTGGCTCGGCGGCGAGCGCGAAGCGGCCCTCGGGCCCCTGTGCCAGGGACTGGAGGCCGCCGCCGAGATCGACGAGGTGCTCGTCGCCGCGATGTGCTGCCTGGTGCTCGCCTGGTCCGCCGCGCACGAGGAGCGGTACGTGCGGGCGGCGTGGCTGCTCGGCTACGCGGAGAACGCCCGGCGGCTCGGCGGCGACCCGGTGGGCATGCTGCCCTCGCTCTTCCACGAGCAGGAGACCGTGCGCGGAGCCGTGCGGCTGGCGCTCGGGGACGCGGAGTTCCGGCGGTGGAACGAGGTGGGCGCGCGGCTCTCCGGCAGCCGGGTGCTGGACGCCGTCCGCTCGGGAGCCGAGACGCCGGGGGCCGCGCCGGTGCCCGCGGCCCGGCGCGCCGGGGTGGACGCGCTCACCCGGCGCGAGCGGGAGGTCGCCGCGCTGGTGACGCAGGGGCTGTCCAACCGGGAGATCGCGGAGCGGCTGGTGATCTCCAAGCGGACCGCCGACGCGCATGTGGAGCACATCCTGGCCAAGCTGGGGGTGGGGTCCCGCACGGAGGTGGCCGCCGTCGCCGGTGCCGGCCTGGAGAACTCGGACCGGCCCTAGGGCGGGTCCGGCTCTAGGTATACGGAGTCCCGCTCACCGGGCCGACATGCGTATACGTGTCTCGCGCGATACCGATGCACCGGTCAGGCGGGTGCCGCTTAGCTGTACACGTGCCGCATGGTCCGGGAAGGACACGCGCGGCGGGGCGTCGGGCAGTAATGGTCAACTCCCCACGGCTGTCGTGGCAACGGCTCCCCGTCGTGGTGCCCGGAGCGCGGTGCGCCACGGTGGCTGCCCTCGTCGGCGGGGCAGCCACCTCCTTGAGCCAGGCCCGCCCGGACCCCGCGGGCCCAGGTGCTTCAGACCGCCGGTGCCTTCGCCCGCAGCACCGTGAGGAACTCCCGCATCCAGGCCGGGTGGTCCGACCAGGACCGGGCCGACACCAGCGTGCCGTCGACGACCGCCGCCGCGTCCTGGAAGGTGGCGCCGGCCGCCTGCATGTCCGGCTCCAGCGCCGGGTACGCCGTCACGCGGCGGCCCCGCAGGCCGTCGACCGCGGCGGTCAGGAGCGGGCCGTGGCAGATCTGGGCGACGGGCTTGTCGGTGTCGAAGAAGGCCTTGACGATCTTGCGGAGTTCGCCGTCGCCGCGCAGGTACTCCGGCGCCCGGCCGCCCGGGATCACCAGGGCGGCGTACTGGCCCGGGTCGACTTCCGCGAAGGCCAGGTCGGCCGGCCAGGTGTAGCCCGGCTTCTCCGTGTACGTGTCGAAGCCCGGCTCGAAGTCGTGCACCACGAGGCGCAGCCGCTTGCGGGTCGGGGCCGCGACGTGGACGTCGTAGCCCTCCTCGCGCAGCCGCTGGTACGGGTAGAGGACCTCCAGCGACTCCGCCGCGTCGCCGGTCACGATCAGGATCTTGGGTGCCATTGGTCACACGCTCCCCTCGGCGAGCCGGTGTCCGCCGTCGTGCCCAACCTCCCGCCGCCCCCGGATCCTGGCAAGAGGGCGCGGTTCTGTGCAGAGTGTCAAAGTTCGGCCGCTGGTTTTGTACACATACGGCTCATGACGGGTCCCCGGTGCGGAGCGATAGCCTTGTCCCGTGATCAGCGCGATATCTCGCGGGGGCATCGTCGCCCCCTGCCCGCGCCGGGAGCTCACGGGTCGCCACCGCGACCGTGCCCGGCGCTCAGCCGCTGATCGTTTCCGGCGGATGGCCAGTTCGTTGAAAATGGCGCATTACCGTCCGCTCTTCTCCCATTCCGGCATAACGTCGATGTCGACCGGACACCCCGCGTCGCGGCGTTACGTCGACCGCTTTACCTACGTCACGTCTACGTCACGCAACGGCGCGCGACAGGAGCCAGAGGACAATGCAGACCAAGCTGGACGAAGCCAAGGCCGAGCTGCTCGCACGGGCCGCCCGGGTAGCTGAGAACAGCCCGGTAGGGGGGCACCTACCGACTGGGGCGACGGACGAGGGCACTCCTGACCGGGACACCGTGCTCACGTTCCTCCAGCGCTACTACCTGCACACCGCACCCGAGGACCTCACGGACCGCGACCCGGTCGACATCTTCGGCGCCGCGTACTCGCACTACCGCCTCGCCGAGAACCGACCGCAGGGCACCGCGAACGTCAGAGTCCACACGCCGACCGTCGAGGAGAACGGCTGGACCTCCAGCCACTCCGTCGTCGAGGTCGTCACCGACGACATGCCGTTCCTGGTGGACTCCGTCACCAACGAGCTGTCCCGTCAGGGCCGCGGCATCCACGTCGTCATCCACCCGCAGGTCGTCGTCCGCCGCGACGTCGCCGGCAAGCTCCTCGAGGTGCTGCCGGCCGGCACCACCGCCGAGGGCCACGACGTGCTCACCGAGTCGTGGATCCACGTCGAGATGGACCGCGAGACCGACCGGGCCGACCTGAAGCAGATCAGCGCCGACCTGCTGCGCATCCTGTCCGACGTGCGCGAGTGCGTCGAGGACTGGGAGAAGATGCGCGACGCTGCGCTGCGCATCGCCGACGACCTGCCGCGCGAGCCCACCGCGGGCGACCTGGACGAGCAGGAGGTCGACGAGGCCCGCGAGCTGCTGCGCTGGCTGTCCGCCGACCATTTCACCTTCCTCGGCTTCCGTGAGTACACCCTCACCGACGACGACTCGCTGGCCGCCGTGCCCGGCACCGGCCTCGGCATCCTGCGCGCCGACCCGCACCACGACGCCGACGACCACCACCCGGTCTCGCCGTCCTTCAACCGGCTGCCGGCCGACGCCCGCGCCAAGGCCCGCGAGCACAAGCTCCTCGTCCTGACGAAGGCCAACAGCCGCGCCACCGTGCACCGGCCGAGCTACCTCGACTACGTCGGCGTGAAGAAGTTCGACGCCGAGGGCAATGTCATCGGCGAGCGCCGCTTCCTCGGGCTGTTCTCCTCCGCCGCGTACACCGAGTCCGTGCGCCGGGTCCCCGTCATCCGCCGCAAGGTCGCCGAGGTCCTCAAGGGCGCGGGTTTCTCGCCCGCCAGCCACGACGGCCGCGACCTGCTCCAGATCATGGAGACGTACCCGCGCGACGAGCTGTTCCAGACCCCGGCCGACGAACTGCGCGACATCGTCACCTCCGTCCTCTACCTCCAGGAGCGCCGTCGGCTGCGGCTCTACCTGCGCAAGGACGAGTACGGGCGCTACTACTCGGCCCTCGTCTACTTGCCGCGCGACCGCTACACCACGGGCGTGCGCCTGCGGATCATCGACATCCTCAAGGAGGAGCTGGGCGGCGAGACCGTCGACTTCACCGCCTGGAACACCGAGTCGATCCTCTCCCGCCTGCACTTCGTCGTCCGCGTCGCGCCCGGCACCGAGCTGCCGCAGCTCTCGGACGCCGACAAGGACCGCATCGAGGCCCGCCTCGTCGAGGCCGCCCGCTCCTGGGCCGACGGCTTCGCCGAGGCGCTGAACGCCGAGTGCGGCGAGGAGCGCGCCGCCGAACTGCTGCGCCACTACGGCCAGGCCTTCCCCGAGGGCTACAAGGCGGACCACTCGCCGCGCGCCGCCGTCGCCGACCTGGTCCACCTGGAGCAACTCACGCAGGGGGACAAGGACTTCGCGCTCTCCCTGTACGAGCCGGTGGGCGCGGCCCCCGGCGAGCGCCGCTTCAAGATCTACCGGACCGGCTCGCCCGTCTCCCTGTCCGCCGTGCTCCCGGCGCTGCAGCGGCTCGGCGTCGAGGTCACCGACGAGCGCCCGTACGAGCTGCGCTGCGCGGACCGCGCCACCGCCTGGATCTACGACTTCGGCCTGCGCATGCCGAAGCCGGCGAACGGCAACGGGGACGACCTCGGGGCCGACGGCCGTGAGCGGTTCCAGGAGGCGTTCGCCGCCACCTGGACCGGGCTCGCCGAGAACGACGGCTTCAACTCCCTCGTCCTGCGCGCCGGTCTGAACTGGCGGCAGGCGATGGTGCTGCGCGCGTACGCCAAGTACCTGCGCCAGGCGGGCTCCACGTTCAGCCAGGACTACATGGAGGACACCCTCCGCACCAACGTGCACACCACCCGGCTGCTCGTCTCCCTCTTCGAGGCGCGGATGTCGCCGGACCGCCAGCGCGCGGGCACCGAGCTGACCGACGGGCTGCTCGAGGAGCTCGACGGCGCCCTCGACCAGGTGGCCTCGCTCGACGAGGACCGGATCCTGCGGTCCTTCCTCACCGTCATCAAGGCGACGCTGCGCACGAACTTCTTCCAGGAGGCGGCGGGCGGTCAGCCGCACGAGTACGTCTCCATGAAGTTCGACCCGCAGGCCATCCCGGACCTGCCCGCGCCGCGGCCCGCGTACGAGATCTGGGTGTACTCGCCCCGCGTCGAGGGTGTGCACCTGCGCTTCGGCAAGGTCGCGCGCGGCGGACTGCGCTGGTCCGACCGGCGCGAGGACTTCCGCACCGAGATCCTCGGCCTGGTCAAGGCGCAGATGGTGAAGAACACCGTCATCGTGCCGGTCGGCGCCAAGGGCGGCTTCGTCGCCAAGCAGCTCCCGGACCCGAGCGTGGACCGGGACGCCTGGATGGCCGAGGGCGTGGCGTCGTACAAGACCTTCATCTCGGCGCTGCTCGACATCACCGACAACCTGGTGGCCGGCGAGGTCGTGCCGCCCGCCGACGTCGTGCGGCACGACGAGGACGACACGTACCTCGTGGTCGCGGCCGACAAGGGCACGGCGACGTTCTCCGACATCGCCAACGGGGTCGCGGGCAGCTACAACTTCTGGCTCGGCGACGCGTTCGCCTCCGGCGGCTCGGCCGGCTACGACCACAAGGCGATGGGCATCACCGCCCGCGGCGCCTGGGAGTCCGTCAAGCGGCACTTCCGGGAGCTGGGCGTCGACACCCAGTCCGAGGACTTCACGGTCGTCGGCGTCGGCGACATGAGCGGTGACGTCTTCGGCAACGGGATGCTGCTCTCCGAGCACATCCGGGTGGTCGCCGCCTTCGACCACCGGCACATCTTCATCGACCCGAAGCCGGACGCGGCGACCTCGTACGCCGAGCGCCGCCGCATGTTCGAGCTGCCGCGCTCGTCCTGGGCCGACTACGACAAGGAGCTGATCTCCGCGGGCGGCGGCGTGTTCCCGCGCTCCGCCAAGGCGATCCAGCTCAACGCCCACATCCGCGAGGCGCTCGGCATCGAGTCCGGCCAGGCCAAGATGACCCCGGCCGAGCTGATGAAGGCCATCCTGCAGGCGCCGGTCGACCTGCTGTGGAACGGCGGCATCGGCACGTACGTGAAGGCGTCCGCGGAGTCGAACGCGGACGTCGGCGACAAGGCCAACGACGCCATCCGCGTCGACGGCCAGGACGTCCGCGCCAAGGTCATCGGCGAGGGCGGCAACCTCGGCGCGACCCAGCTGGGCCGCATCGAGTTCGCCCGCAGCGGCGGCAAGGTCAACACCGACGCCATCGACAACAGCGCCGGGGTGAACACCTCCGACGTCGAGGTCAACATCAAGATCCTGCTCAACGGCCTGGTGGCCGACGGGGATCTGACGGTGAAGCAGCGCAACAAGCTGCTCGCCGCGATGACCGACGAGGTCGGCCACCTGGTGCTGCGCAACAACTACGCGCAGAACACCGCCCTGGCCAACGCCGAGGCCCAGTCGCCCTCGCTGCTCCACGCCCACCAGCGCTTCATGCGCCGGCTCGGCAAGCAGGGGCACCTCGACCGCGGCCTGGAGTTCCTGCCCAACGACCGGCAGATCAAGGAACTCCTCAACACCGGGCGCGGGCTGAGCCAGCCGGAGCTGGCCGTCCTCCTCGCGTACACGAAGATCACGGCCTCGGACGAGCTCATCCAGACGAGCCTGCCCGACGACCCGTACCTGCGTCGGCTGCTGCACGCCTACTTCCCCGAGGCGCTGCGCGACAAGTACGGCGAGGCGATCGACGCGCACGCGCTGCGCCGCGAGATCATCACGACCGTCCTCGTCAACGACACGGTGAACACGGGCGGTTCGACGTTCCTGCACCGGCTGCGCGAGGAGACCGGCGCCTCGCTGGAGGAGATCGTGCGGGCGCAGCTCGCCGCCCGGGAGATCTTCGGGCTCGGCGAAGTGTGGGACGCGGTGGAGGCGCTCGACAATGTCGTCGCCGCCGATGTCCAGACCCGGATCCGGCTGCACTCGCGCCGGCTCGTCGAGCGCGGCACGCGCTGGCTGCTCAACAACCGGCCGCAGCCGCTGCAGCTGGCCGAGACGATCTCCTTCTTCCAGGACGGCGTCCACGAGGTGTGGGCGGCGCTGCCGAAGATGCTGCGCGGCGCGGACGCCGAGTGGTACCAGTCGATCCTCGACGAGCTGACCGGCGCCGGGGTGCCGGAGGAACTGGCGCAGCGCGTCGCCGGGTTCTCCTCGGCCTTCCCGACGCTCGACATCGTGCAGATCGCCGACCGGACGGGCAAGGAGGCGCTGGCCGTCGCCGAGGTGTACTACGACCTCGCCGACCGGCTGTCGATCACCCAGCTCATGGACCGCATCATCGAGCTGCCGCGGGCCGACCGCTGGCAGTCGATGGCCCGCGCCTCGATCCGCGAGGACCTGTACGCGGCGCACGCCGCGCTCACCGCCGATGTGCTGGCGGCGGGCAACGGGACCTCGACGCCGGAGCAGCGGTTCAAGGCGTGGGAGGAGAAGAACGCGCCGATCCTGGGCCGCGCGCGCACCACTTTGGAGGAGATCCAGGGCTCGGACGCCTTCGACCTGGCGAACCTGTCGGTGGCGATGCGGACGATGCGTACGCTGCTGCGGGTGCACTCGTAGGGCGTAGCCGATACGCAGACGGGGGCGCCCCGGGCCGGATGTGCACCGGCCCGGGCGCCCCCGTTTCCGTGGCCGGTGCGGCACGGACCGGGCGCCGTCCTTCGCCATACGCCGCTAATTCCGGCATTCCGTCTAAAGTGGACCTGATTGTCTGACAGATCTCTGACCGATCAGGGAGAACCGATGCCGTCGAAGCCGTCCAGGCCGGATACGAAGCCGACGGACCGTGCGGTCGCGCTGCCCGCCGACTGGGCCGCGACACCGCTGACCGTCGTCATGCCGACGTACAACGAGGCGGGGAACCTGCCCGGGATCGCCGAGGCGCTGATGGCGCTGCCGCTGCCCGGGCTGCGGCTCCTCGTCGTCGACGACTCCAGCCCGGACGGCACGGGCGAGATCGCCGACCGGTACGCCGAGCGGTTCGCCGGGCGGATGGCCGTGCTGCACCGGGCCGGCAAGGAAGGGCTCGGGCGCGCCTACGCCGCGGGCATGACGCGGGCCGTCGCCGACGGCGCACGGTACGTCCTGCAGATGGACGCCGACGGCAGCCACCCCGTCGCACGGGTTCCGGAGATGCTGGGAGTCGCCCTCTCCACCGGCGCCGGGGTGACCCTGGGCAGCCGCTACGTGCAGGGCGGCACCCTGTCCGACGCCTGGGGCGCCCACCGCCGCCTGCTGTCCCGCTGGGCGAACGCGTACGCGGGCACCATCCTCGGCACCCGGGTCCGTGACATCACCGGCGGCTTCAACCTGTGGCGCGAGGACGCGCTGCGCGCCATCGACCTGGCCTCCGTGGACAGCGCGGGCTACAGCTTCCAGGTCGAGATGAAGTACCGGGCGCTGCGCCGCGGTTACGGGATCATGGAGGTGCCGATCCACTTCGAGGACCGCACCGTCGGCGAGTCCAAGATGAACCTGATGGTGCAGCTCGAATCCGTCGCCATGCCGTGGAAGCTGCGCGCGAGGTCGCGCCGGTGACCGCGACGTCGTACGCGCCGCCGCGTCCGGCCCTCGTGCGGCTGCGCCGCCTCTCCTTCGAGATCGTGAAGTTCGGCGTGGTCGGCGGCAGCGGCGTCGTGGTGAACCTGCTCGTCTTCAACCTCCTTCTGCACGGCCTGGGTTCGGGCCCGATGCCGGCGACGGTGGTGGCGAGCTGCGTGGCGATGGCCACGAACTACCTCGGCTTCCGGTTCTTCGCCTACCGCGACCGCGCCGCCCGCACCCGCCGCCAGATCGCGCTGTTCTTCGTCTTCAGCGGGATCGGGGTGGCGATGGAGAGCCTGCTGTTCTACGCGGGCTACCACGGAGCGGGCCTGACCGGACCGCTCGCCTCGAACGTCGCGAAGGGCCTGTCGATCGTGCTCGCCTCCGCCTTCCGCTTCCTCGTCTACCGGACATGGGTCTTCCAGCACCCCGCGCGCCGCTGGTAGCACGCTCGCGCGGACCCGGGCCCGGCTGCTCCTGGTCCTCCCGCGCCCCTCAGCGAACCAGCCGTACCGCCTGACGGATCGTGCGGGCCAGCGGGGTACGGCCCACCCGGCGTGCCACCGGGCCCGCCACGCGTGCGGTCAGGCCCGTCGGCTCCCAGCGGGCCTGCAACCGTCCCGCCCCCCGCCCCTCCGGCTCCACCGTCAACCGGTGATGCGGGACGGCCGCCGTGAAGGAAGGGAACTCCAGGGGGGCCAGCAGAAGGCCCGTGTTGCGCAGGCCGCCGGGGGCCTGGAGCTGGAGCAGCGGATGGCGGATCCCGGCGAAGCCCTGCGGCGGCAGCGACGCGGTGGCCAGGTCGAGGAGGACCCGGCCCTCGAAGATCCCGGGCCGCACCGGGTCCAGCCGGAACCGGACGGTCATGCGCCGGCGGCCGGGGGAGAGGACCAGCGCCGCCACCTGCGGGCCGACCGGCAGCCGCAGCCCGGGGTCGTAGGTGCGCACCGTCAGCCGCACCGAGGCCGGCCCGGGCCCTCGGTCCAGGGACACGATCTCGTGCCGGAACTGGGCCCGGGGGAAGGGGCGCGCGTCCAACGCCAGTTCGGACAGGGACAGTTCACGCCGACCGGTCTGTGTCGAGGGGACCTCGGACCCCCAGTAGACCGCCCCGGCCGCGTCGGACACGGTCTCCCGCGGAGCGACCCCGTGCCCGAGCCCCCGCGCCGCGAGCCGCGCGTCGTCGAGGCGGCCGTCCCGTACGAGCTGCAGCACGACCCGCTCGGCCCGCGGGAGACGGGCGTACGCGCCCGGTGCCAGCCGCGCCAGGTACGGGTTCACGGTCTGCGCGAAGCCCGACAGCCACTCCTCGTCCCGGTACGGCAGGTCGCCCGCGTACATCCGGAAGTCGTGCTTGAGGAACTTGTAGTCCTTGGCCTCGCGCAGCGCCGCGCTGTAGCCGCCCTGTGCCAGGAAGTCGTCGATGAGCTCCTGTACGTGGATGCGGTCGCGGACATTGCTCAGCTTGTGCCGCTGGTTGGAGATGGAGGCCGCGGACTCCTCGACGTACGGGGCGATGTACCAGCGGTACACCGGCTCCGGGACGATCGAGAAGGCCTTCGCCAGGCAGTAGGCCTGCGCGGAGAACAGCTGGTCCTCGTAGTGGATGCCCTCCGGGAAGCGCAGGCCGTTCCGGTCCAGGAAGGCGCGCGCGTACATCTTGCTCGTCGACAGGTGCTCGAAGAACAGGCCGGGTTCGGCCTCGATGCCGTTCACCGTGCGGCGCTCGGCGACCAGGTGCGGCATCCAGACCGAGGTGCGGCCCGTGTCGACGCGGACCCGCTCCACGGCGCCCATCGCGAAGTCGATGTCGGGGCGCTCGCGATGAGCCGCCAACAGCAACTCCACCGACTTCGGCGGCAGTTCGTCGTCGCTGTCGAGGAACATCAGGTACGGGGCGCGGGCGATGTCGAGCGCCCGGTTGCGCGGGGCGCTGCAGCCGCCGGAGTTCTCCGGGAGGCGCAGATACGTGATGCGGTGGTCGGCCGCCGCCAACTCCCTCGCCACGGCGGGGGTGTTGTCGGTGGAGTGGTCGTCGCTGATGACGATCTCGATGTTCGCGTGCGTCTGCGCCTGGAGCGAGGCCACCGCGCGCGGGAGGCGCTCCGCGTCGTTGAAGACGATGACCGTGACCGTCACGTCGGGGGTGAACGCCATCAGCGGGTCGCCTCCTCGGGCGTGGGGGCGGGGGTGCGGGCGGCGACCGGCACGACCGGCGGCAGCGCCTCCTCGGGTTCGCCGAGGAAGACCCGGCGCACGACCCGCTCGGCGGCGTGCCCGTCGTCGAACTCGCAGAACCGGCGCCGGAAGTGGGCACGGGCCTTGGCGGACGCCTCGTCGCGCCACGCGTCGGTGGCGAGGAGCTCCGTCAGCTCGTCCTGGGTGCGGGCCACCTGGCCGGGCGGCTCGGCCATCAGGTCGAAGTAGACGCCGCGGGTCCGCGCGTACGTGTCCCAGTCGTCGGCGTAGCTGATGATCGGGCGGTCCAGGTTGGCGTAGTCGAACATGATCGACGAGTAGTCCGTGATCAGCGCGTCCGACGCCAGGGCCAGCTCCTCCACCGGGTCGTACGCCGACACGTCGATCACGTGGCCGCTGCGGCGCAGGCTCGCGAGCGGGGAGGCGGCGCCGCCGTAGAAGTAGTGGCCGCGCACGAGGAGGACGGTGTCGTCGCCGAGACGTTCGGAGAGGGCGGCGAGGTCGAGGCGCGGTGTCCAGTTCGCCTCGTAGTCGCGGTGGGTGGGGGCGTAGAGGACCGCGCGTCTGCCGGGGGCGATGCCGAGGCGGTCGCGGACCGCGCGGATGTCGGCCGACGTGGCGCTGTAGTAGACGTCGTTGCGCGGGTAGCCGTGGTCGAGCGAGGTGTAGTGGGACGGGTAGGCGTGCTCCCACATGCGCGTGGAGTGGGAGTTGGCGCTGACGCTGTAGTCCCACTTGTCGACGCGGGACAGCAGCGCGTCGAAGTCGAGGCCCTTGGAGGCCGTCGGGTAGTCGAGCTGGTCCAGGCCCATCTTCTTCAGCGGAGTGCCGTGGTGGGTCTGGAGGTGGACCGCGTCGGGGCGCTTGACCACGGCGTTCGGGAAGTTGACGTTGTTGACCAGGTACGCGGCGCGGGCCATCACCTCCCAGTAGCGGCGGGTGCCGGGCACGACGTGGTCGGTGCCCGGCGGCAGCAGCGGCTCCGTCGCCCTCGACACGACCCACACCGGGCGGATGTGCGGGGCGAGCTCGGCGAGCTTCGCCGCGATCGCCGCCGGGTTGCAGGCCACCCCGCGGTCCCAATAGGCCGAGAAGACGGCGAGATCCGGATCGACCGGCTGGCGCAGCGCCCGCTGGTACTGCACGTCGCGGACCTTGGCACCGAGCTGCTTCTTGCGGGTGCGCGCCGTCGCCTTCCAATCGCGCCGCAGGTGGTTGGCGCTCTGGAACGCGCGGTACTTCGCGTACGCGTCCTCTTCGAGGAGCCGCCGCCGGACGCCCTCCAGGCCGCCGGGCCGCCGGTGGCCCTCCGGCCGCCAGCGCACGGCCGCGGCCGACGCCCGGCGGAAGAACTCCCGCGCCACCGCGTCCGGCATCGACTCCCGCGCCACGACCCGCATCGACTCCGTGGCCATCAGGTCGTACAGGACGGCGCGCGGCCGGGCCGGGCCGCCCCGGCGCTCCATCAGCCGCTGCAGGTCCTCGTACGCCCCGACGAGGCCGTACCGCTGCTCGGCGGTCACCGGCGGCAGGCTCTCGGGCCGCAACTCCCTTGCCTCGACGACCACGTGCTCCAGGCAGGCGATCCGGCCGGCCAGGACCAGGGCGGCGCGGGCCGCGAACATCTCGTCGGCGTCGGCCAGTTCGTCCCGGTGCTCCTGCCAGAACGCGGCGCGCACGGCGCGGTTGCCGAGCAGCGGCGCCACCCGCAGCAGGTCGGACGCCTCGGCCGGCGACAGGTCGCGGCGGCCCACCCGGGCCAGGCGTCCGGCGTCGGCGCCGGACCCGCCGGCCGAGCGCCACGTCGAACGGACGTGGTCCGCGACGACGACGTCCACGGTGTCCGGCACCTCGGCCAGCCGGTCGAGCAGGGCCCGCGGAGCGCCCGTCGGCAGCCGGTCCTTGGCGTGCACGAACCACAGCCAGGTGCCGCCCGCCCGCGCGGCGCCCGCGGCGCGCGCGGCGGCGTCGGAGGTGCCGGGCGCGAGCGGTACGACGCTGCCGCCGTGCCGCACCGCGACGTCCTGCGCGGTCTCGCCGACGGCGGCCGTCACCAGCTCGGCGTCCGGCGGGAGCTGCCCGGCGACGCTGTCCAGGCACGCGCCGAGCAGGCCCTGCACGTCGGGGCCGTACACGATGACGCTCAGCTTCGTCATGTCAGGCCTCGCTCTTCCCCGGGGCGCGCTCCGCGGACGGTTCCAGCATGCGGTCCACCACGCGACGGGCCGCCTGTCCGTCGTCGAGGTCGCAGAACGCGGCGCGGAAGTCCGTGTACGCCGCCTCGTACGGGGCGCTCGCCGCGTCCAGGTCGCGCAGCGCCGCGATCAGCTCGGCGGAGGTCTGCACGAGCGGGCCCGGCGCCTTCGCCTCGAAGTCGAAGTAGAAGCCGCGCAGCCGGTCCCGGTAGTGCTCCAGGTCGTAGGTGAAGAACAGCATCGGGCGGCCGGTCACCGCGAAGTCGAACATCACCGAGGAGTAGTCGGTGACCAGCACGTCCGCGACGAGCAGCAGGTCCATCACGTCGGTGATCCCGGCCTGCGCGGACACGTCCCACACGAAGCCGTCGCCCGCGCCGGGCACCGGCTCCACGACGTGCGAGTGCGGCCGGATCAGGAGCACGTGGTCGTCGCCCAGCTCCCGCTTCGCCGCTTCCAGATCGATGCGCAGGTCGAGCAGGAAGCCGCCCTTGTGACGCTGCTTGTCCTCGCGCCACGTCGGCGCGTACAGGATCACCTTCTTGCCCTCGGGCAGACCGAGCCGCTCGCGTACCCGCGCGGTGCGCTTGGCGCGGTCGGGGGACAGGAGCACGTCGTTGCGCGGGTAGCCCGCCTCGACGAGCTCGCCCTCGTAGCGGAAGGCGCGGCGCAGGATCGGCGTGGAGAAGCTGTTCGGGGAGAGCAGCATCGACCACTGGTGCCGCTCGCGGTCCAGGTCCTCCAGGTACGCCGTCGACGCGAAGTGCTCGTTGTCGAAGTCGAAGCCGATCCGCTTGAGCGGGGTGCCGTGCCAGGTCTGCACGATCTTCTGGCCGGGGCGGCGCTCCAGCCACTTCGGCAGATGCGTGTTGCCCACGATGTAGCGGGAGCGGGCCAGTGCCTCGTAGTACTCGGGGCTGTGCACGCGCAGTGCCCGCGCGGTCGCGGGCACCTCGCACTGCCCGTCCTTCACCACCCACAGATGCTCCAACGGGGCGCCCCTGCGCACGAGTTCCTCGTGCAGGGCGCGCGGCGAGTCGCCGTACATGCGGCCGCCGAACACGTCGTAGACGACCGCCTCGCGCAGCGGCTCGTGCCGGGCCAGCGGGTACGTCCGCTCGCGCAGCCGGGTCTGGCGGTGCCGGCTGCGCTCCTCGGGCCGCAGTTCGGAGTGGGCGAGCAGGGCCAGCTGGTCGTACTGGCGGACCTGGAGCTCGACGCGCTTGCCGCCCGCGGTGACCTCGGCCGGCAGGTCCCGGGACGCGGTCGGCGCGAGCTGCACCGAGCTGCGGGTGCCGTCGGCCCGCTCGACGGAGGGCCACCAGAACCCGGACCGCAGGGGCAGTCCGGAGCCGGGCGGGGCCGGGCTGAACGTGGCGCGGAACGTGCCGCCCGCCGCCTCGGCCGGGAACACGTACTCGTGGCCCGACCAGGTCTGGCGCAGCACCAGGCGCAGGGCGTGGGTGCCGGGCGCCGGGTAGGTGCCGGTGAGGGTGACGGTGCCGTCGGCCGCCGTGGCGACGTGCTCCACCAGCGGCTGGGCGGGCTGGTCGACCAGCTGGAGGTAGCCGCCGGGGGAGCGGCGGGCGTACAGCGTCCGCCCCTCGTGGGGGAACTGGGCGCCGGTGCAGCCCTCGCGGTCGTCGAGGACGAGGGCGAGCCGGTGCGGCCGCTCGGCGTCCTCGGGGCCGATCAGGACCGAGGTGTCCCAGCGGGCGATGGACCGCTCGGCCTGGGTCGGGCGCAGCCGCTCGTGGTCGGCGCGGACGGCGGTGAGGTCACCGGGCCGCACCCGCACGGTGAACGGCACCCGGCCGTCCGCGTCCGCCGGGCCGGGGTCGAGCGGTGTCGTGAGGACCTTGCCGGACTCGCGGTGGCGCAGCCGCAGGGCCGCCGGGGCGTCCGGTGCCGTGCGCAGCACGCCGCGGACGATCAACTCGCCGTCTGCGTAGCGGACTTCGAGGGCGCGGGCGTGGGCCGTCTCCACCCGGAGCTGGAGGATGCCGCCCTGGATCTGCGGGGCGACCCGTACGTCGGGGGAGACCCAGTGGGCGGGCGGCGTCTGTCCGGAGCCGGTGCCGGCTCCCCGCAGCGGGCCGCGGCGCGGTGTGGCGCCCGTGCCGCCCACCGCGATCCGCACGTGCCACAGGCCGTCGACCCACTGGCCCCGGCGCCTGAGCCGGTCCGGGTTCACGACGGCGCTGAAGCCGGCCCAGTCGGCGTGCCGGAACTCGGCGCCGGAGGCGACCGTCGCCTCCGGGTCGTAGTGGCTGCGGACCGGGACGACGACCCGCTTGCGGCCGCCCTTCTCGCGCAGGATCAGCGTCTTCAGGGCCCGGCTGCGCTTCTCGGCGCCGAGCTGGCGCGCGAACGCCCACCCCGACAGGTGCAGCCTGCCGTCCTCGTCCCAGGTCGCGGTGTCCAGGCGGCTGCGCAGGCCCAGCTCCTGGTGGTCCAGGCGCAGTACGGAGTCGGGGACGGGACGCGAGGCGTCGAGGAAGGGGTAGTCGGCGCGCGGGCGCAGCACCCCCGCCACCGGCAGCGAGCCGCCGTGCTTCTTCTCGAACTCCAGCAGGGCGATCAGCTCGTCCATGCGCCGGTGCACCGTCAGATAGATCTTGAGCTTGTGCGGCACCGGCAGGGCGCGCACCCGGTCCTGCCCGATGTCGCGGGCGAGCCGCCCGACGTGGTCGAGGAACGCCGCACGGTACGCCGGGTCGGACGCCGGCAGCACCTTCCAGAACAGCGGCATCTCCTCGTACAGCGCGTTGTGGTCGTAGGCCGCGAGGTGGTCCGCGTACATCGGGTCGGAGCCGACGCGCGCGGTCAGGAAGTCCCGCACCATGCGGATCGACCGCACCCGGTCGATCAGGCCGCGCGGGTCGGTGCGGTTCTGGGTGATGGAGCGCTCGCCGGTCTCGCGCTCGCGCCAGTTGTAGATGGGCTCGCTCAGGATGTCGACGGATTCGGCCAGGTAGTGGGCCGGGACGCTGACGGGCGCGTCCTCGTACAGCATGCCTTCGGGGTACGCGAGCGCGTGCCGCTCCCAGAAGGCGCGGCGGTAGACCTTGTTCCAGGCGGTGCGGTCGGTCAGCAGCGGCCGGAAGCGGGAGATGTGGGTGCGCAGCCGGGTGGTCGCGAAGGGAGTGCGGTGCACGGGCGACTGGACGTGGCCGGCGGATCTGAAACGGGTGACGTTGCCCGCCGCGAAGTCGGATCCCGTCTCGTCGAGGGTCTCGATGAGCAGCTCGTACGCGTTCGGCGGGAGGGTGTCGTCGCTGTCGACGAAGGCGAGGTACTCCGGGCCCGCGGGGCCGGTGGCCAGTGCGCGCACCCCCGCGTTCCGGGCGGCGCCCAGGCCCTGGTTGGCCTGGGATATGAGCCGGAAGCGGGGGTCTCGGGCGGCCCATTCCCGGGCGATCGCCGCGCTGGCGTCGGTCGAGCCGTCGTCCACCATCACCACGTCGAAGTCGGTGAAGGTCTGGTCGGCCAGCGACCTGAGGCACTCGTCGAGGTACAGCTCTACGTTGAAGACGGGGACGATCACACTCAGCCGGGGCTGGGCCTTGGCCTGCACACGGGCTCCTTATCCTCTTCTGTTCACCGCTAGCGCACCATATTGGCACTAAACGGACAAAAGGGTAAGTGCGGTGCGCCCATGGTGGGACTCAGGAGGGAAGAGGGACTTTCTGGGCCTTAGGTTCCGACTTGGGCTTGCTCTCCCGCTTTGGGGGATTCGTGAACTCCTCGTACGCCTTCAGCACCTCCTCCGTCGGCCCGTCCATCCGCAGCTCGCCGCGCTCCAGCCAGAGCACCCGGTCGCAGGTGTCCCGGATCGACTTGTTGCTGTGGCTGACCAGGAAGACGGTGCCCGCGCGCTTGCGCAGCTCGCGGATCCGCTGCTCGGAGCGCTTCTGGAAGGAGCGGTCGCCGGTGGCGAGCGCCTCGTCGATCAGCAGGACGTCGTGGTCCTTGGCGGCGGCGATGGAGAAGCGGAGCCGGGCCGCCATGCCGGACGAGTACGTGCGCATCGGCAGGGTGATGAAGTCGCCCTTCTCGTTGATCCCGGAGAAGTCGACGATCTCGTCGTAGCGCTCGCGGACCTGCTGCGGGCTCATCCCCATGGCGAGCCCGCCGAGCCGGACGTTGCGTTCGCCGGTCAGGTCGTTCATCAGCGCCGCGTTCACACCGAGCAGCGAGGGCTGCCCGTCCGTGAAGATCCGCCCGTTCTCGGTGGGCAGCAGTCCGGCGACGGCCTTGAGCAGGGTCGACTTGCCGGACCCGTTCGTGCCGATGAGGCCGATGGCCTCGCCCCGGTACGCGGTGAAGCTGACGTTCCTGACGGCGTGCACCTTGCGCACGCCCGCCCGCTTCTCGGCCTTCTTCCTGCCGCCGAGGATGCGGTTCAGGGCGGCGGTGGCGCTGCCGCGGCCCGCGCCCGTGCCGTTGACCCGGTAGACGATGTCGACGCCGTCGACGATCACGGTGGGGACCCGCTGGTCCCGCTGCTGGTCTGTGGTGAGGTCAGCCACGGCCGTACGTCTCCTCTGCCTTCCAGAAGTAGATGAACCCGCCGACGCCGGCGAGCAGCGCCCAGCCCACGGCCAGTGCCCACACGTGCGGCGGCAGCTGGTCCGCGGTGAAGCTGTCGATCAGCGCGAAGCGCATCAGGTCGATGTAGACGGCGGCCGGGTTCGCCTTGAGCAGCGTCAGCACGATGTGCGGGACGTCTTTCCCGTTCGTCAGGTGGTCCAGGCTCCACATCACGCCGGACACGTACATCCACGTACGCAGCAGGAACGGCATGAGCTGCGCGATGTCGGGGGTGTGCGCGCCGATCCTCGCCATGATCAGGGCGAGCCCGGTGTTGAACGTGAACTGCAGCAGCAGCGCCGGGATCACCAGCAGCCAGGACATGGTCGGCGGGACGCCGAAGCAGAGCAGGATCACGACGAGCGCGCACATCGAGAACAGCAGCTGCTGGAGCTGTTGCAGGCAGTACGACACGGGGAGCGAGGCGCGCGGGAAGTGCAGGGCGCGCACCAGGCCCAGGCTGCCGGAGATGGCCCGCGTGCCCGCCATCACCGACGACTGCGTGAACGTCCACACGAACACGCCCGTGACCAGGAACGGGATGTAGTCCGGCACGCCCCGGCTGGTGCCCATGAGCACGCCGAAGATGAAGTAGTAGACCGCCGCGTTCAGCAGCGGCGTCGCGACCTGCCAGACCTGGCCGAGCTTCGCCTGGCTGTACTGCGAGGTGAGCTTGGCGGTCGCGAAGGCGGTGATGAAGTGCCGGCGCTGCCACAGCTGCCCGACGTACCGGGACAGTGAGGGGCGGGCGCCGCTGACGGTCAGCCCGTACCGGGCCGCGAGGACGGCGGGATCCTCCACGGCCGGTGCGGAGGCCGGCGTGGGAGGCGTGTCCAGGACCTGACTCACATCCGCTGCTTTCGCTCGGGGGACCGCCCGGGGAATCGCCCCGGGGGTGCTTGCTGTTTGCCTGCTGTTTACGTCGGGACGGACCCGTATCGTCGTGACGTGAGAGTAGGCCGTTCCGACGTCGGAACGCAACCGTTTCGTCGTTACGGACCTATGCTGGGTGTCATGACGACCAACGCCGACTCCGCCAAGCCGACGCGTCGCAGAGCTCCCGCCGGAGCCGCGGTCCTCCGGGAGGACGTGACCGAGGCCATTCAGGCCGCCGTTTTCGAGGAGCTCGCCGCCGTGGGCTACGCCCGGATGTCCATCGAGGGCATCGCGCGCCGCGCGGGCGTCGGCAAGACGGCCGTCTACCGCCGCTGGCGCTCCAAGCTGCACCTCGTCCTGGACCTGGTCTCCGCCATAGCGGTGCAGGGTCTGCCGACGCCGGACACGGGTTCGCTCGAAGGGGATCTGGAGCTCCTGTACCAGGTCACTTCACGGGCGCTGAAGCACCCGGTGGCCGGTCAGATCATCCCCGACCTGCAGGCCGAGGCGGCCCGCAACCCCGACATCGCCGACGCCATGCAGAAGGCGCTCCGCGAGGGGCAGCACAGTGTGGCCAGCGGAATCGTTCAGTCCGCCGTGACGCGGGGGGAGCTCCGCTCGGGGCTCGATGAAGAGCTGGCCCTCGATCTGATCTCCGGGCCGCTCTACTGGCGCTCCGTCGTCGTGCGCACGCCGCAGCTGCCGAAGGGCCATCTGAAGCGGCTTTCGGCGGCTACCGCGGCTGCGTTGAAGGCGCTGTGAGGTTCAGCGGGTTGCGGCGTAGGTGAGGAAGGCGGTCCAGGTGGACGGGGTCGCGGTGAGGCGCGGGCCGTCCGGGTTCTTGGAGTCGCGGATGTGGATGGTGGTGGGGGTGGGGGCGACCTCTACGCAGTCGTTGCCGTCGCTGCTGCTGCTGTAGCTGCTCTTGTGCCACTCCAGGGCGACCTCTACACAGTCGCTGGGGTTGTTGGTGTCGCTGTAGCTGCTCTTGAACCAACGCAGTTCGGAGTCATCCCCGGCGGAAGCCCTGCGGATCATGTCTCTCCCAGCACTTGCTCGATGAAGGCCAGCGACTCGCGAGGCGTAAGAGCCTCGGCCCGGATGATGCCATAACGCAGTTCCAGGATCCGTAGCTGCCTCGGATCCGATACCGGGCGGCCGCCGAACTCGTCGTCGGTTCGCCCGATGCCCGAACCGTCGGCGAAGCGCATTACCTGGATGCGCCCGTTGCCCGGGTGCTCCCAGCGTGCGGTGGGCATCACCTGGATGCTGACGCCGGGCAACTGGCTTACCTGTAGCAGCCGTTCGAGCTGCCGACGCCACACCATTCTCCCTCCGGTGGGACGGCGCAGCGACACCTCTTCCTGGACGAAGCTGAGGTCGGGCGCGGGATCTCGTTCATAGATCACGTTACGTGCCATACGGGCGGCCACGGCCCGCTCCAGCTCTCCCGCGGATAGCAACGGGCGCCGAGTGTCGAGCAGGGCCCGTGCGTAGTCCTCCGTCTGCAAAAGCCCATGGAGGGTGTGGTTGCTGTAGAAGCCGAGCTCCACGGCCCGCGCCTCCATATCGGCCAGCTCCCGAACCTTCCTCGGGTAACGCGCCCGCGCCATGCGGGGTTTCATGGCGCGGACCTGCCCACCCGCGTCCAGCACCTCGTCCACCTTGTCCAGGTACTCCGGCCGAGGAATCCGTGCCCCGCGCTCGATCTTCCGTACGAGGTCCTCGCCGTACCCGATGACCTCCGCGAACTCAGGGACCCGCAGACCCGCCGCCTCCCGCAGGAACTTCAGCTGATCGCCCACGATCTCCACCGCAGAAGCGATCTCGTCCTCGGGGTCGACGTCCCACCCGGGCTCGTCCATGCGCACCCACCTCCAACGCCGAGCCATACCCGTACGCGGCTCCGGACAGCCCGGACATGGCGGGACAGACGCGGGACAGAAAGGGGGGTACGGACGGCCGCCCGAAAATGCCGCGCGCCGCCCTGCCCTTCGTCGTTACCGTCCTCCCATGGTCAACGGAGACGCAGCCCCCGAACCTGCCCTCGACCCCGACGGTTACTTCCCCGAGCGGATCGCGGCGACGTACGACCGGTCGTCCGCCGGGATGTTCACCCCGGAGACCCTCGATCCCGTCGTCGACTTCCTCGCTCAACTCGCCGGTAAGGGAACCGCGTTGGAGCTCGGGATCGGCACGGGACGGGTCGCCCTCCCGCTCGCCGCGCGCGGCGTTGCGGTGCACGGCATCGACCTGTCCAGAGCGATGGCAGCCCGGCTGCGCGCCAAGCCGGGCGGTGACCGGATTCCCGTGACCATCGGCGACTTCGCCAGCGCCACGGCCGGCGGCGCCGAGTTCTCGCTCGCCTACCTCGTCTTCAACACCGTCATGAATCTGACCTCGCAGGACGCGCAGGTCGACTGCTTCCGCAACGCCGCGGCCCACCTCGCCCCCGGCGGCTGCTTCGTCATCGAGACGGGCGTCCCGGACCTGCGCAGGCTGCCGCCGGGGCAGGAGGCCGTGCCGTTCCATGTGAGCGACACGAAGTGGGCGTTCGACCGGTACGACGTCGCCACGCAGGCCATGAGCTCGAACTACGTGGAGGTGGACCCGGAGACCGGGCAGGGGTCGTACTGGACCATCCCCTTCCGCTACGTCTGGCCGTCCGAACTCGACCTCATGGCACGGCTCGCCGGACTGCGGCTGCGCGAGCGATGGAGCGGCTGGACCCGCGAGCCCTTCACGAGCGAGAGCGGGCAGCACGTGTCCGTGTGGGAGAAGTCCGCCTGAGACCTCCTAGCGCGGGCGGATGTTGTGGTTGGAGGAGAACAGATTGCCCGGGTCGTACCGGCGCTTGACCGCCGCGAGCCGCTCGCGGACCGCCGCCGGATAGACCGCGGCGACGTCGTCGTCGGTGGCCGAGGCGAGGAAGTTCGCGTAGGCGCCGCCGACATGCGGGGCGAGCCGGTGCCAGAGCGCCTCCAGCGCCGGACGCGCCGCCTCGACGACCGGCTCCGGACCCGCGGTCGTCGTCACGATCATCAGCTCCGCCCGGCGGTGCGCGTAGGCGGTGGCGTCGTCGGCGACCCGGGACACCGCCGCGCCCACACTGCGTACGGCGATGAACGGCGACCCCTGCGCCGCCCCCGCCTCGGCCAGGACCCGGAGCGCCCCGGGCACCGCCTCCTCGGTGACGAAACCGCTCCGGGTCAGCAGCCGGACGCCGGGCGGCGCGGCCACGGCGTCCACGAGCGTGTCCGCGCAGGGCTTCAACGCGATGTCGTCGCCGGTCACCGTGCCGAGCCGGCGGATCGGGTCGACGGCCCGCGCCGCCGCCCGCGGATCGTCGCCGTCGAAGGCGACGTGGATCTGCACCGGCGCCTCGGGCCCGCCGGCGAACGGGTTGGCGAAGTCCGCGGTGGAGGTGAGCGCGTCGGGGGCGGTGCGCACGTACTCCGCCCAGCCCTGGAGCACCCCGGCCGCCTCCGCCGCCGGAAAGGTGATCCGGCCGTGGAAGACGTCCGTCGTCGGGTGCGCCGCGAACTCGAAGGCGGTCACGATCCCGAAGTTGCCGCCGCCACCGCGCAGCGCCCAGAACAGGTCCGGATGCTCCGCCGCGCTCGCCCGCACGACCTCCCCGGCGGCGGTGACCACCTCCGCGGCGACCATGCTGTCCAGGGTCAGCCCGTACTTCCTGACCTTCCAGCCGATGCCGCCGGACAGCGTCAGCCCGCCGACACCGACGCCCCGGGTGTCGCCCGAGGAGATTGCCAGGCCGTGCGGGGCGAGGGCGTCCGCGACCTGGCCCCAGGTGGCGCCGCCGCCGGTCCGCACCAGGTGACGTACGTCGTCGATGACCTCCACGTGCGCGAGATGGCCCAGGTCGATCACGACGCCGCCGTCGTTCGTGCCGAAGCCGGGGAAGGAGTGGCCGCCGCCCCGCACGGACAGCAACTGGCCGGTGGCGGAGGCGAATCGGACACCCGCCCGGACGTCCGCGACGTTCTTCGGCCGCAGGACGAACGCCGGGCTGCCCGGGACCAGCACCGTGCGGCCGGCCGACGCGTACCGCGCGCCGCCCGGTTCGATGATGTCGCCGCCGAAGTCACGGCGGAGCGTTTCGAGCGCTGTGCTCATGAGGTTCCCGTTCCTTTCCGCGCCGGGTCAGCCGAACTGGCCGGGCTGGTAGTCGCCGCCGGCCATCCGGTTGATGACCCCCATGCGGTTGGAGGCGTTGATGAGGGAGATGAACAGCACCAGGGCGGACAGCTGCTCCGTGTCGTAGTGCTCGGCGGCCCGCGCCCAGACCTCGTCCGGGACGCCGCCGGCCGCGTCGGCGATGCGCGTGCCCTGCTCGGTGAGCTCCAGCGCGGCGCGCTCGGCGTCGGTGAACACGGTGGACTCGCGCCAGGCGGCGACCAGGTTGACGCGCGCCGCGCTCTCCCCGGCGTGCGCCAGGTCCTTGCTGTGGGCGTCGGTGCAGTAGCCGCAGCCGTTGATCTGGCTGGCCCGGAGCATCACCAGGTCCTGGGTCGCCTTCGGCAGCTTCGAGCCGTCGATGATCGCCCGGCTCGCCGAGGCGAAATGCTTCAGGGCCCTGGCCACGACCGGGCTGCCGAAGAGGTCCAGACGGGGTGCGTGGAGTTCCATGTCGTCGTCCTCACAGGTGGATTCGGGTGGTGGATTCGGGATCTGACGAACACGAGATGCCGACGACCCGGACTCTGTGACGCCCCGCAAATGTGACGTACGCCATGCCGGTGGGGGTGTCACAGAGCGGCGGCGGGCGGCGTCATGTGTGCGAGATCGGCGCGAGCGACACCGACGCAAGAGACACCGACGCGAGACAAGAGGAGCCGTCCATGGCCGGCACGCCGGACCCCGCCACCGAGGCGTTCGTGGCCCACCGCAACCTGCTCTTCACCGTCGCCTACGAGATGCTCGGCTCCGCCGCCGACGCCGAGGACGTCCTCCAGGAGACCTGGCTGCGCTGGGTGGGCGTCGATCTCGGCACCGTGCAGAACCGGCGCGCCTACCTGGTGCGGATCACCACCCGCCAGGCCCTGACCCGGCTGCGCACGCTCGACCGCCGCAAGGAGTCCTACGTCGGCCCCTGGCTGCCCGAGCCGCTGCTCACCGCGCCCGACGTGGCCGAGGACGTCGAGCTGGCCGAGAGCGTCTCGATGGCGATGCTGCTCGTCCTGGAGACCCTCGCGCCGACCGAGCGGGCGGTGTTCGTGCTGCGCGACGTGTTCGACCTCGGATACGACGAGATCGCGGAAGCCGTCGAGAAGAGCCCGGCCGCCGTCCGGCAGATCGCCCACCGGGCGCGGGCGCACGTCGCGGCGCGCCGGCCGCGCGGGGTCGTTTCCCCCGCCGAGAGCCGAGGCGCGCTGGAAGCCTTCCAACGGGCCGTCGACACAGGGGACTTGCAGGGCCTGCTCGACATCCTCGCCCCGGACGTCGTCTTCCTGGGCGACGGCGGCGGAGTCGTCCGGGCCGCGCTGGAGCCCGTCGTGGGGATCGAGAACGTGGCCCCCGTGCTGAGCCGGTTCATCGCCCTGGTGACGGCGCAGCAGACCCGCCTCAACGGCGCCCCGGCGCTGACGCTCCGGATCGGCGACGAGATCGTGGCCGTCCTCGCGGTGCGCATCGACGACGGCCTCGTCACCGGCCTCTACGCCGTGCGCAACCCCGAGAAGCTGTCGCGGGTGGAGCGGGAGACCCCCGTGAGCCGCTGAATCAGCCGGTGACGCACGGGAGTTCGATCTCCAGCTGCGCCAGCTCCGCGCGCTCGGCCACCACATGGATCGCCGCGATGTCCCCCGATCCGGCGGGCCCGAACGTGAACCTGAGGACCAGGGCGAGGCGGCCGTGGACCGCCATGACCAGGCCCGGCACGCCGTCGATGAGCGCGACCCCGGTGAGCCGCGCCCGCGCCACCGCCGCCATCGCGCTCTCGGCCACGGCCCGCGCGCCGGCCAGCGTGACCGGCTCGGGCGTGGGGATGACGGCCCGGTCGGCGTGCAGCACGACATCCGGGGCGAGCAGCGCCAGCAGCGCCTCGAAGTCACCGCCGCGCGTGGCGGCGAGGAAGGCCTCGACGACCCGGTGGCGCAGCGCCGGGTCCGAGCCGGAGGCGGGCTCCGCGCCCCGCACCCGGCGCCGGGCCCGGCTGGCGAGCTGGCGCACGGCGGCGGGGGAGCGGTCGAGGAGCGGCGCGATCTGCTCGAACGGCACCGCGAACGTGTCGTGCAGGACGAACGCGACCCGCTCCGCCGGCGACAGCGTGTCCAGGACGACCAGGAGCGCCACCCCCACCTCGTCCGCGAGCAGGGCCTCCTCCTCGGGATGGCCCTGCTCGTCGGGGCCGAGCGCCGGGTCGGCGGGCCGCTCGTCTAGCGGGGTCTCGTGGCGCGTGGCGCGGGACCGCAGCATGTTGAGGCAGACCCGGGCGACGACGGTGGTCAGCCAGCCGGCGAGGTTGCCGACCTCGTCGGTGTCCGCGCGGTCGGCGCGGATCCAGGCCTCCTGGACGGCGTCGTCGGCCTCGCTGAGCGAACCGAGAATCCGGTACGCCACCGAGCGCAGCCGGGGCCGCTGCTCCTCGAACCGCTCCGTGAGCCGCGCCGCCGTGCCCGTCGCCCGTATCGGGTCCTTGTCCGTCACGGCAGCAGTACAACACGGCGGCACGGCCGGGATCTCAGGAAACCCGCGTGGCCCCGGCGAACGGCATCTGGTCGATCGGCGCGATCCGCACGGGCGCGCTCGGGTTCGGCGCGTGGATCATCTGCCCGTTGCCGATGTAGAGCCCGACATGGCTGATGCCGGAGTAGAAGAACACCAGGTCGCCCGGCTGCAGTTGGGACTTCGAGACCCGCTGCCCCGCGTTGATCTGCGCGTACGTGGTGCGCGGCAGCGAGACGCCCGCCGAGCGGTACGCGGCCTGCGTCAGGCCCGAGCAGTCGAAGGCGTTCGGGCCGGTGGCGCCCCAGACGTACGGGCTGCCGAGCGCGTTGTGTGCGAAGGCGATGGCCGCCTGGGCACGGGAGTTGGGGGCCGTGCCCACCTTCCCCCGGGGCGTGGAGCGGGAGGCGCGGTCGCCGCCGTCGGCCGTGGTGAGGTCCCGGTCCGCCGGGGTGAGCCGGTCGAGCAGCTGCCGGGCGTCCGCCAGCTTCTTCGTCACCGTCTTCTTCTGCTTCTCCAACTCCTTCTGCTTGGCTCGCAGTTCGGAGAGGGAGCCGTCGGCCTGGGTGTGCAGCTGGTCGATCTCGCGCAGCTCCTTGCGGACGCGGGTGATCGTGGCGGCCTGGCGGGTGCCGACGCGGTTCGTGAAGGACGCCTCGTCGAGATAGCGGTCGGGCGTGGAGGACAGCAGCAGCTGTACGGACGGGTCCACGCCGCCCGTGCGGTACTGCGCCGCCGCGACCGCACCCAGTTGCTGGCGCTGCGTGTTGAGCGACTCCGTCCGGCGGGACGCCTCGTCCTGCAGCGAGTCCACCTTCTTGCGGGCCTTGCCCGCCTTCTCCTTCGCGCCGTTGTACTTCTCGGTGGCGACCTCCGCCTCCTGGTAGAGCCTGTCGACCTTCGCCTTCACCTGAGCGGGGCTGAGGTTCGGCTCCGCGTGCGCCGCACCGCCGTCGAAGGCGATGGTGGTCGCCGCGGAGGCGAGAGCGAGGGTGGCCGCGGTGCGGACCGTACTGCCACTGAACGAACGCTGTTTCGGCTTGCGATGCGCTGCCGGCACGAAGTGCCACGTCCTTCCGGTCGTACTGCCTGCCTGCACGTACTGCTGCGTGAGGGGCGCCGATCGCGCGTCCGGCGGCGGCCCGCACAGGGGGAGCGGGCCGCCGCCGGACCTTTCTCGGCGGTGGTGTCCGACTGCCGCCCCTGGCCCGGGCGGCGGTGGGGAGCCGGTCACCTGAGGAAGGACGCTAAACCTCTGCGTAACGGGTTGGCGCCGGATTGTTAGGAACTGGCTTGTTTGTTACGGCTGGTGGCAGAGAGTGATGGACAGGTGCGCGTAGTGGCCCGAAGCGGCCCGAAGTCGTCCGCGAGGGCTACGGGGGATCGGTGTCGGGACGACACAGGCGTCCCGTTAGGCTCCGCAGCATGGACGTACTCATCCATCTCTTCGTCGGCCTGCACATCATCGGCATCGCCTCGCTGCTCGGCGGCTTCCTCACGCAGATGTCGGCGATGGGGCAGGGCACGGCCCGCTTCAACAAGGCCATGCTGCACGGCGCCCTGACCATGCTGGTGACCGGTGTCGCCCTGGTCGGCCTCCATCAGGCCGACGACAACACCGTGAACAACATCAAGATCGGCGTGAAGCTGGCGATCCTGATCGTCATCCTCGGCATCGTCTACGTGAAGCGCGACGAGGAGAAGGCGGAGAAGGGCCTGTTCGCGGCGGTCGGCGGCCTCACCGTGGCCAACATCTTCATCGCCGTGCTCTGGACCTGACGGCCCCGGCCGAGCGGGCCGCCCCCACCGCGGTGACCAGCCAGACGGCCACCGCGATCCACAACAGCACCTGTCCCGGCCCCTTGAGCCAGGACGTCTCGACGGCGGTGGCCACGGAGAGCGTGGCCACGGCCGTCACCCCCATCGGGAACACCGTCGACCAGCGCCGCACGTCGTACGTGAACCGCGGCTCCAGCACCTCCGCCACCGCGAGCACCACGTACCAGGCCAGGTCGAGCGCGAGCAGCACCCCGCACATGTCGCGCAGCACCCCGGTGACGTCGGAGTTCCAGAGGTCACCGGCCCGCCCGGCGAGCACCAGCCGGGCCGCCGCGAGCGCCGAGATCCCCAGCGCCCCGCCCGCGATCCAGTGGTCCCCGGCCCCCTCGAACACCTGCCGGCGGTCGAACCGGGCGAACGCGACGACGTACAGCACGATCCCGCACCAGAACACCACCACCGCCGCGTGGCCGAGCCAGGCCACGCCCAGCTCCGCCGACAGCGTCGCCCCGAGCACGGCCAGGCTCTGGGTCGCCACGCAGACGAGGAAGACGAGCCCCGGCATCCGCGGTTTCCAGTGGCGGACGACGGCGAGGAGCAGCACGGGCCACACGAGCGCGGCGATCACCAGCAGCGCCTCGGCGAGCGCCTGCAGGCCCGCCAGCGAGAGCCGGGTGCCGAGGACGCACGTCGCCGCGACCGCGGTCAGCGCGGGCGGCGTGTCCGCCTCGCGCTCCCAGCGGCCGCGGTCGCGGACGAGACGGAGCAGGAAATCGCAGGCCAGCACCGCCCAGAGCGCCGCGGCAAGGACCAGGAAGACACCGGACAGGACGGCGTACCCGGTCAGCCGGAACCCGACCGAGACGATGCCGGTCGCCATCACGGCGGCACCGGCGGCGGGCGGGAGCTGGGACCAGAAGGACTGCGGGATCACGTCCGGGCGGTGCTGCACCGCCCGAACGTAACCGCGGATCCGGTCAGGCGGGGCGCACCACGCTGTGGATCGACCCCGTGCCGTCGTAGTAGATGGACTCCTCGCGGACGTACGCCCCCGGCTTCGGCGCGTGGATCATCATGCCGTCGCCGAGGTAGAGGCCGACGTGGCTGATGTCGTCGTAGAAGAAGACCAGGTCACCCGGCTGGATGTCGGAGAGCGGGACGGTCGTGCCGACCTCCACCTGGTCCCAGGTGGTGCGCGGCAGCGAGATGCCCGCCGCCTTCCAGGCCGCCTGGGTCAGCCCCGAGCAGTCGTACGAGTCCGGGCCCGTGGCGCCCCACACGTACGGCTTGCCCTCCTGGGACTTGGCGAACGCCAGCGCCTTCGCCGCCTTGGCCGCGTAGGTCGACGACGAGCCGGACGAGCCGGACGAGCCGGACCCCGATCCGGACGACGTACCCGAGCCGTCCTCCTGCCGGGCCGCCTCCTCGGCCGCCTTCCGCTTCTGCTCCTCCTCGGCCTTCTGCTTCTGGGCGAGCTCGGCGGCCTTCTTGCGGGCCGCCTCTTCCTTCTTCTTCTCGATCGCCGCGAGCCGCTGCTTCTCCTCGGCCGTCAGCTCGGACAGCAGCCGGCGCGCGTCGGAGAGCTTGGACTGCACGCTCTGCTTCGAGGTCTTCAGCTCGGTCTGCGAGGAGGTGAGCTGCTGGAGGTTCTCCTGCGCCTCGGTGCGCTTCTTCGCGGTCGCGCGCTGCTGCTCCTGGTAGTCGTCGACCGCCTTCTTCTGGCTGGCGGTCATCCGGCTCATCAGGTGGTTCTGCGCGAAGTAGTCCTCGGGGTCGTCGGCGAGGAACATCGTCGCGGTGTCGCTGACCCCGCCCGAGCGGTACTGCTCGGCGGCGAACCGGCCCAGGTCCTGGCGGGCCGCGTTCATCTTCTCGGTGCGCTGCGCGATGTCGTCGAGGAGCTGGTCGACCTGCTTCTTCTTGCTGTCGGTCTGCTCCTTGGCGGAGTTGTACTTCTGCGTGGCGACCTCGGCCTGCCGGTACAGGGTGTCGACCTTCTTCTGCACCTCTTCGAGGCTCGGCCTGGCCGGCTGCGCGGGGGCGGCCTGTGCCGTCTGCGAGAGCAGGGCCACCGAGGTGAGGGCGGCGGTCGTGATCCCGACCGCGGGGGTGGTGCGAAGGCCGCCCGACATCCGGGAGCGGGTGCGCGGCTTGCGGTGCGACGCCAAGGAGGCGACTCCTTCCGTGGTCCGCCTACCGGGTTAGCTGTCGGGTTCGGGCGTACGGAAGGCTGCCCTACGGTCAACTGCCCGATGGTGCCGGGCCGTTGAGTCGATTCACCCCAAGGTCGGTTGGGTCCCCGGTTCCCTGCCTCTCGGCGTACGGAACTCAGCGGGGGCTGCCCGGTCGCCGCGTTGTTCGCGAGCGGGGGGACGGGCTGCCCGCGCAGCACCGTAGCCAACTCGTGTTGCTGCTGTGAAGGTTGATGTTCGATATGCCCGATACATTTTCGTGACCTTGGCGACTCCGCGGCCCCGCACCTGGCCGTATGCGGCCAACCCCTCATGGTCTGCGGCGATTTGTTCGCATTTCGTCCATGCGCTTGTCGGGGATGCGGGAGTGTGTGGGCTTCACTCACTATTTGTGAAGGTGTCGTCATGGAGTGTGACGAGGGGGCGTCCGGTGTCCGGGCCCGGCCGACCCGCGCGTTCCGAAGCCGCTGACCTGCTCGGACGGGCGGTGTGGTGAAGGCGGCGGCGGGGTGTCAGTGGGGCGGCCTAGACTCGTAGAGCGATGAGCAGCCTCTTTGACGACAACTTCCTGGCCAGCCTCCAGCGCGGCGCGGAGGAGCCCCCGCCGCCGCCCGAGGACGAGCACGACGGCCCCGCGCCGGAGCCGATCCCGGACGACCTGTTCGGCGGGAAGTTCGACGTGCCCCCGGCCAGGGACGCCTACTACCGCGACGGCGCCCCCCGCCCGGCCCTCGACCCGGCGGCCCTCCTCGACGGGCTGAACGAGAACCAGCGGGCGGCCGTCGTGCACGGCGGCACCCCACTGCTCATCGTCGCGGGCGCCGGCTCCGGCAAGACCCGCGTCCTCACCCACCGCATCGCCTACCTGCTGGCCGAGCGCGGCGTGCACCCCGGCCAGATCCTCGCGATCACGTTCACGAACAAGGCCGCGGGCGAGATGAAGGAGCGCGTCGAGTCCCTCGTCGGCCCGCGGGCCAACGCCATGTGGGTCTCGACCTTCCACAGCGCCTGCGTGCGCATCCTGCGCCGCGAGTCGAAGAAGCTCGGCTTCACCTCGTCGTTCTCGATCTACGACGCCGCCGACAGCAAGCGCCTGATGGCCCTGGTCTGCCGCGACCTGGACCTCGACCCGAAGAAGTTCCCGCCGAAGTCCTTCAGCGCCAAGATCTCGAACCTGAAGAACGAGCTGATCGACGAGGAGGACTTCGCCGGCCAGGCCGCCGACGGATTCGAGAAGACGCTCGCCCAGGCCTACGCGATGTACCAGTCGCGGCTGCGCGAGGCCAACGCGCTGGACTTCGACGACCTGATCATGACGACGGTGAACCTGCTGCGCGCGTTCCCCGACGTCGCCGAGCACTACCGCCGCCGCTTCCGCCACGTCCTGGTCGACGAGTACCAGGACACGAACCACGCGCAGTACGCGCTGGTGCGCGAGCTCGTCGGCCCGGCCCAGGACGCGGAGGGCAACGACGCGGACCCCGCCGAGCTCTGCGTCGTGGGTGACGCCGACCAGTCCATCTACGCGTTCCGCGGCGCCACGATCCGCAACATCCTCCAGTTCGAGGAGGACTACACGGACGCGACGACGATCCTGCTGGAGCAGAACTACCGCTCCACCCAGACGATCCTCTCCGCGGCCAACGCGGTCATCGAGCGCAACGAGTCGCGCCGCCCCAAGAACCTGTGGACCAACGCGGGCGCGGGCGCCCAGATCACCGGCTACGTCGCGGACACCGAGCACGACGAGGCCCAGTTCGTCGCCGAGGAGATCGACCGGCTCACGGACGCGGGCGACGCGAAGGCCGGCGACGTCGCCGTCTTCTACCGGACGAACGCGCAGTCCCGTGTCTTCGAAGAGATCTTCATCCGCGTCGGCCTGCCCTACAAGGTCGTCGGCGGCGTCCGCTTCTACGAGCGCAAGGAGGTCCGGGACGTCCTCGCCTACCTGCGGGTCCTGTCGAACCCCGAGGACTCCGTCCCGCTGCGCCGCATCCTGAACGTGCCCAAGCGCGGCATCGGCGACCGCGCCGAGGCCATGATCGACGCACTGTCGCAGCGCGAGAAGATCTCCTTCCCGCAGGCACTGCGCCGCGTCGACGAGGCGTACGGCATGGCGGCCCGCTCGACGAACGCCGTGAAGCGGTTCAACACCCTCATGGAGGACCTGCGGACCATCGTGGAGTCGGGCGCCGGCCCGGCCACGGTCCTGGAGGCCGTCCTGGAGCGCACCGGGTACCTCGCCGAGCTGCAGTCCTCCACGGACCCGCAGGACGAGACCCGCATCGAGAACCTTCAGGAGCTCGCCGCCGTCGCCCTGGAATTCGAGCAGGAGTCCGGCGCGGCGGCCGAGGGCGCGGAGGAAGGCGAGGACGACGGCGCGTCCGCGGGCACCCTCTCCGACTTCCTGGAGCGCGTCGCGCTCGTCGCCGACTCCGACCAGATCCCCGACGAGGAGGACGACGGCAGCGGCGTCATCACCCTGATGACCCTGCACACCGCCAAGGGCCTCGAATTCCCCACGGTCTTCCTGACCGGCATGGAGGACGGCGTCTTCCCGCACATGCGCTCCCTCGGCCAGACCAAGGAACTGGAGGAGGAGCGGCGCCTCGCGTACGTCGGCATCACGCGCGCGCGGGAGCGGCTGTACCTGACGCGGTCGACGATGCGCAGCGCCTGGGGCCAGCCCTCGTACAACCCGCCCTCCCGCTTCCTGGAGGAGATCCCGGACGCGCACCTGGAGTGGAAGCGCACGGGCGCTTCGGCGCCGGCGCCGTCCACCAAGGGCATCGGCGGCGGCATCGCCGCGTCGCTGTCGTCGTCCCGCTCCCGTACGACGCCGGCGTTCGCCACGCGCCGCGCCACCGAGAAGCCGGTGGTGTCCCTGGCCGTCGGCGACCGTGTCACGCACGACCAGTTCGGCCTCGGCACGGTGGTGGGCGTGAGCGGATCGGGCGGGAACGCGGAGGCGACGATCGACTTCGGCGACCCCAAGCCCAAGCGTCTGCTGCTGCGGTACGCGCCGGTCGAGAAGCTGTAGCGGTTACGCGGTTACGCGGTTACGCGGTCACTCGGTTACGTGGGATCCAGGCCGTGGCTGCGCAGCCACGGCAGCGGGTCGATCGCCGAGCCGCCCCCGGGCCGTACCTCGAAGTGCAGGTGCGGTCCGGTCGAGTTCCCGGAGTTGCCCGACCGCGCGATCACGTCACCGGCCTTCACGGGCCCGCTCATCACGGTGTGCGCGGAGAGGTGGCAGTACCAGGTCTCCGTACCGTCCTTGGCGGTCACTATCGCCATGTTCCCGTACGCGCTGTTCCACTGCGTGCGCACGGTGCCGTCCGTCGCGGCCATCACCGGAGTCCCGTACGAGACCGGGAAGTCGATGCCGGAGTGCACGGACATCCAGTTGATACCGGCCTGTCCGTAATAGGCGCTCAGCCCGCGCTGCTTCACCGGCAGAGCGAACTTGGGGCGCAGCGCCTCCTTGCGCGCGGCCTCCTCGGCGGCCTTCTTGCGGTCGGCCTCCTGCTTCGCCCTCAGGTCGATCCGCTCCTGCGTGCGGCTCGCCCGGTCGGCGAAGTCGCCCGCGTCCGCGGACACATCCTTGAGCTGCGTGTCCAGCTTGTTGTTGGCGACGGACGGCTTCACCGCGCTCGCGTCGGGCGCCGCCGCTGCCTGCGTCTCCTTGCCGTCGTCCCCGCCGCCGATGCTGCCCACGGACGCCGCCGCGATCCCGGCGACCCCGACCACGCACACCGAGGGCACGGCGACGGTCAGCAGCGCGGAACGCTTGGCGGGCACACGGCGACGGGACCTTCCGGCGGCGCGGGACGCGGCCCGCGACGTGAACTCCGGTTCGGCGGGAGCCGGTTCACGCGCATCGGACTCCGCCCGGGGCTCCGGCACGGAACCCGGCCCGGAGTCCGACCCGGCCTCGGGCTCGTCGTGCGCCTGGGGATACTCGACGGGGTTGTACTGGTCCGGCACGTACTCGTGGAGTGCGGCGGTCTCGAGGACACCGGTCTCGTGGAGTGCAGTCTCATGGACACCGGTCTCATGGAGAACCGTGTCATGGACGGCGGTCTCGTGGACGGCCGGGGTCCCGTCGGAGTTCCACGCCGTTGCGTCGTACGCGCCCGTGTCGTACGCCGTCGTACCGAAGACCGGTGCCTCGAAAGTCTGCGTCTCGAAGGCCTGGGTTTCGAAAGTCTGCGTCTCGTAGGGCTGCGCCGTCCACTGAGCGGTGTGCTGCTGGCCGTAACCGGCGCCCGCCCACATGGCGGTCGTGTCGTAACTGCCGGTGTCGTACGTGTCCGTGTCGTACGCGGCCGCGCTGTACGTCGTCGTGTCGAACGCACCCGTGTCGAAGGCCGAGGTGTCGAAGCCCGACGTGGCGTACGGGTCGGCGTACTGCTGCTGACCGGCGGTGTGCCACTGGCCGGTGTCGTAGGAACCCGTGTCGTACGAGCTGTCGCCCGGCAGGTCACCGAAGAGCGGATCGGTGGCGAAGCTGGTCGTGGAGTAACCGTCGTGTGCCGCGTAGTGCGCGGTCCCCGACGGATGACGGTCGTTCACCAACTTCTCTTTCGCCTCGACAACAGGGGCTGCCAGAGCAGTGCGGCGACTGTACCCGGCGGTACGAGGGCACGACAATCTTCGGCAGGTTTCATGCCCGATGGAAACGGGCAATCGGCCGCCTTTCGGTGAACTGTGGGCAGAGCCTTGGCTCTGAGTTCGAGATGTGTTCGACGCGAACGGGCTCTTCCGGCGCCAGAGTCACGCCACCGTCAGGCCGCCGACCGAGTCGGCGGCGTGCACTCCTTCCGTCGTCGGGTCGGCGTCGAGGGCCTGGCGGACCCCCGTCGCGACGGCCGGGTGCACCGGCAGCGCCAGATGCCCGATGCCCGTCACCCGCACGTTCTGCACGAGGAGATCCGGGTGGTCGACGCACGCCGACTCCAGCGGCACCACCAGCCGGTCGAGATCGCTCCAGAAGCTCACGAAACGCGTACGGCAGCCGGGCGCCGGCCCCTTCAGCTCCTCGACGACCGGTGAACCGGGGCGCATCTGCCGCACGATCGGATGCGCGTCCGCGAGCGGCGCGACCCGGGTGCCGCCGTGCGGGGTGCCGAGCGAGACGAGCGTGCGCACCCGCTGGTCGCCGCCCAGGCGCTGCACGTAGTAGCGCGCTATCAGCCCGCCCAGGCTGTGACCCACGATGTCGATCCGCTCCTGGCCCGACCGCTCGCACAGCTCCTCGACATGCCGGGCCAGCAGCGCCGCCGCGGCCCGTATGTCGCACGTCAGCGGCGAGTAGTTGAGCGACTCGATCTCGTGCCTGCCGTGCTGGACCAGGGAACGGCGCAGCAGGACGAAGACCGAGCGGTTGTCGATGAAGCCGTGCAGCAGCAGCACCGGGGGCTTGGCCGGGGTGGGCAGCCGCGGCGCGTCCGCCAGACCGGCCAAGTCCTTCAGGTCGTCGGGGCCGTCCAGATCCTCGAGCTCATCGGGGTCGTCCAGCTGCTCCAGGTCCGCCGGCGTGAGTGCCGCGCCCGATGCCCCCGTGGCCGGGAGCGCCGGCGGATGCCTTCGTTCCGGGAGGATGCCCGAGGGATAGAGGAGCAGATGCCCCGCGAGGATCGCCAGTTCGAGCGCGGTCGCCTTCAGGAGCGCGACCGACAGACCGGCCAGTCTGGTGGGGAGCAGGTGGCAGATCGGGCGAAAGGGCAAGGTCCTCGTGACCTTCATCGGTCAACCTCCCGTCGGCACAGGGAGGACGCCTCTGACCCCCGTGTGCACTCATGTGGGGAACCGGCCGAAGCGACACCCAGGGCCGGGCCGATGTGCCGACTCGTCGACCCGAAAGACGG
The DNA here is from genome assembly GCF_050410835.1 of Streptomyces sp. cg35. Taxonomy (NCBI): domain Bacteria; kingdom Bacillati; phylum Actinomycetota; class Actinomycetes; order Kitasatosporales; family Streptomycetaceae; genus Streptomyces; species Streptomyces sp. cg35. The sequence goes on along the minus strand of NZ_CP191268.1, from coordinate 3,567,761 downwards.
CCGAACGCACCGTGCCACCGTGCCGTGCGGCTGTCGGCGCGGTGGCCCGGCGACCTCGAAGCGGCTCCCCTCGCGCCTGTCCCGGATGCGGTTGAAAACCCGCCGGATGCGGTTGCGGCGCGCAGCGAACGTGTCCCACCGTGTGATTTCCCCCTCGCTGAGCACCGTGAAACGGCCGGTTGCGGGATGCTGTCGATAACGTTCGTTCACTTCGGGTATCCCGGATGGGGTATCCGGCAACCGGGTACCAGAGCCCCGGGGGTCAGTCGCTTCATGGAGGCAGTGATGGGTGTGGCAGCCGGTCCGATCCGCGTGGTCGTCGCGAAGCCGGGGCTCGACGGCCACGATCGCGGGGCCAAGGTGATCGCGCGGGCGCTGCGCGACGCCGGCATGGAGGTCATCTACACGGGTCTGCACCAGACGCCCGAGCAGATCGTGGACACCGCGATCCAGGAGGACGCCGACGCGATCGGCCTGTCCATCCTCTCCGGCGCGCACAACACCCTCTTCGCCCGCGTCATCGAACTGCTCCGGGAGCGCGACGCCGAGGACATCAAGGTCTTCGGCGGCGGCATCATCCCCGAGGCCGACATCCCGCCGCTCAAGGAGAAGGGCGTCGCGGAGATCTTCACGCCCGGCGCCACGACCGCGTCCATCGTGGACTGGGTCCGCGCCAACGTGCGGCAGCCGGCCGGGGCGTAGCCCGCCGGGGGGCGGTCCGGAGTCTGGCCTGTCGGAGTCTGTCCCGCCGGAGCCCGTCCCGTCGGAGCCTGGTGCGCCGGGCGGGAGACCGCTGGTGGAGTGGTTGCGGGGTGTGGGCCCGGCGTGGGTTGTGGGCCCGGCGTGGGTTGTGGACCGGGTGACGTTCGTCGGCCTGGTCTTGTCCGTGGGGCGGGGCCCGTTCGTGGGTTGGTTGCGGGTTGTGGGGCGGGGCCGCCCATCAGTGAGGTGGCTGCGGGGCGTGGGGCGGGTGCCGTTCATGGGCCGCCGGGCGTCGGGGCAGGTCCCGGCGGAGCCAGTTCGTCGCGCATCGCCCGGCGCAGCCGCAACGTGCCGACCAGCCTCTGGAACGCCTCCGACCAGTACCCGCCGGCCCCGGGCGCCGCGTCCTCCGTCTCCTCCACCGTCGCCGTGAGCCCTTCCAGACGCACGGCTTCCTCCGGGTCCAGGCAGCGCTCGGCCAGACCCATCACTCCGCTGAAGCTCCATGGATAACTCCCCGCGTCCCGCGCGATGTTCAGTGCGTCGACGACGGCCCGCCCGAGCGGCGGTGCCCAGGGCGTCGCGCACACCCCGAGCAGCTGGAACGCCTCGGACAGGCCGTGCGCCGCGATGAACCGCGCCACCCACTCCGCCCGCTCCGCCCCCGGCAGCGCCGCGAGCAGCTTCGACCGCTCCGCGAGCGAGACCGCGCCGGGGCCCGCCGCGTCGGCGGCCGTCGGGGTGCCGAGCAGCGCCCGCGACCAGCCGGTGTCGCGCTGGCGCACCGCGGCCCGGCACCACGCCGCGTGCAGCTCACCCCGCCAGTCGTCGGCGACCGGCAGCGTCACGATCTCCTCCGGGGTACGGTCGCCGAGTCTCGCCGGCCAGCGGTCGAGGGGCGCGGCCTCCACCAACTGGCCCAGCCACCACGATCGTTCGCCCCGGCCGGTGGGAGGCTTGGCCACCACGCCGTCCCGCTCCATCGCCACGTCGCACTCGTGCGGGGCCTCCACGACGACGGCCCCCGTCGTGCGGTCGAGCGCCACGCAGGACAGCGCACGGTCCGCCATGCGTCCGGCGAGCGCGGAGTGCGGCAGCGCGGAGAGCAGCTCGGCTGCCGTCGACCGCACATTGCGACTGCGGTCGGCCAGGGCCCGCTCCAGGAACGGCTCGTCCGCGTCGCCCAGTCCCGTGCGCAGGGAGTCCAGGAACATGAGGCGGTCCTCGGCCCGCTCGGTGCGCCAGGTGCCCTCCAGCAGGGTGCGGGCCGCATCCGGGTCGTGGGCGCGGACGGCGGCGAGCAGCGCCACCCGCTCCGCGAACAAACCCTCCGACCACAGGAGTTGGACCTGTTCCGTGTCCTCGGGCGCGGGCAGCGCCGTGCCCGCGCCCGGCGCCGCCCGCAGGGCGAACTTCCAGTCCGGGTTGAGGCGGGCCAGCCACAGGGCGCGCGGGCCCGCGAACGTGAGGGCCCCCGGGCGCAGGTCCGTGCGGCCGCGCGCCGCGTCGAGCAGCGCCGGCAGGAGTTCGGGCGGGGGCGCGTAGCCGTGGGCGTTGGCCGTCGCCAGCCACTGCGGGAGCAGTTCCAGGAGGTCGGGGGCGGCGCCTCTTCGCGTATTGCCGGTGCCGGGGCGGTCGGTGAGCAGCAGCGACAGGCGGCTGCGCGCGGCGGTCGGCAGGGGCGGGCGGGGGTCCGCGGCGGCGGGCTCGGGCGGGGTGGCGGCCGGGGCCGGGCGCAGGCCCGCGCGGCGCCGGACCGTCTGCACGGCCGCCTCGTCGAGGAGGGCGGTGGGGGTGGTGGTCGAGCGGCGCTCCGTACCGAGCAGAGCCGTGGTCACCAGGTCGTCCCAGGGTGTGGTGGTCGGGCTGGTCATCTGAACCCCTCTGTTCTGTGTTCTCTGTCCTCGTCGTGGTCGGTTGCTGTGGGGCGCCGTCGGACGGTGCGTGGGGGCGGGGCCGTGTCGGGGTACCTCCTCGGCCGGATGGGTCTCGTCGCCTCCGTACGCCGTAGGCGCGTCATCCGGCGCTGAATGCCTGTGGTGTCCTGCGGGGGCACCCCGACACATCCCCTCCCGTTGCCGTGCGGCCTTCCCCGGTGGGGCCTCCCGTGTTCGGGTGCGGCGCCGTTGGATTCCGCCCCCGCCTTGGGCAATCTGCCGCCTGGGGCGGCAGGGTGGGCAAGGCGGCACCCCAGCGCCGGGGCACTGTCATGGAGGCGGTGCGGTCAGCACAGGGAGATGAGGTCGGGGGACGCGGGCGTCCACGTCGAGAGCGGGCGGAAACCCGTGTGGCCGCATTCCCCGAACACCGTCACCGGCGCACCACCGGACAGAGCCACCAGACGCCACAGCCCGGAGGACATCGCGGCGTGGGCGGTCAGGGGGAGCGCCGACTTGCCATCGGCGTCCGCCAGTTGCCAGCCGCCGTCGGGGCCCTGCACCGGTATCACGTCAGCCAAGGTCACCGGCCACGACTCCAGCCACGGATCCGCCGCGAGCGCCCGCCCGTACGCCACGAGGGCCTGGCCCACATCACCCCCCGACGGCCGGACGGCGCTCGGCTCCGGTGCCGAGAACCGCTCGCCCATTTCCCCGCGGAGCGCCCCCGCCCCCGGATGTCTCGCCACGGCCGCGTCCACGGCCGGCCCGGTCGGCAGGGCCAGCGCCGGGGCGCGGCCCGCCGCCCCGAAGGAGAGGAGCAGGACCGTGCGGGCCGACTCCTCGCCGTACAGCCAGATGCGGCGCGTGGTGAGATGCCCGTCCGCCGTGTCGTACTGGGACAGGACCAGCCAGCGGTCCCGGAGCGCGGGCTCCGTCGCCGAGGCCGTCAGGCCCACCCGGGAACGGACCGTCGCCGCCAGGTCGTCGGGGAGCTCCGCACGGTGCAGCCAGCCCTGGTCGAGGAGATGCAGGAGAGCGCACTCCTCCAGCAGTCGCACCGGCCAGCCGGGTCCACTGCCCGGTATCGCGCCCAACTCCCGTACCCGCGAGGCCAGTCCGGGCGCCTGTGCGTCGACCATGCGGGCCGCTGTCTCCTCCCACAGTCCGTAACCCGCCTGCTCCGCCTGCGCCAGTCCGCCCCGGATCAGATCGGTCAGGCGCTGCTCCAGCTCCGTGGCCCCCGCGGTGATCCGCAGCGCGCGCCGCTCCGCTCTGCGTCGCGCCGCCTCAGGATCTGCCGGGGCGCTGCCGCCGGCCCCGGCCGCGCCCTCCTGCTTCGCCGCCGCCCGCTGTCTGCGGCCCGCGAGCCACTGCTCGGCCCAGTCCGGCGGCGCCTGCCCGCCCGGCACCTGCGTGTCGTCGCCCGCCCAGAGCAGCAGCAGCCCCAGCGCGTGCTTGCACGGGAACTTGCGGCTCGGACAACTGCACTTGTATCCCGGGCCCGTCGCGCCCGGCCCACCGCCCGTGTCCACGATCGTCTGGTACGGCTTGCTGCCGCTGCCCTTGCACAGTCCCCACACCGTCCCCTCGTCCGAACTCCCGGTCCCCGACCAGGGTCCCGCCGCCCCGAGCTTGCTTCCCGCCTTGCGTGACGAGGCGTCAGGCGCCAGTGCCAGCACCTGGTCCGTCGTCCAGCGCACCCCCTGCTGAGTCATGTCTTCGACGGTAGGTCCCGGCACTGACAATCCCGTCGGCCACCGCGCTGACCTGCGGTGATCGTGGGTGCGAGGTCGATTGTCAGTGGCGTGGTGCACCGTGGGATCCATCGCGCGGCGAGGCGGTCATGTCCTCGTCGTGATGGTTCGAGTTGGGCGAGTTGGAGGGGGACAGCCATGACCGTTTCCGTCGAGGACCGGACCGGCGAGCAGGCCGGGGGAGAGGCGCTGCGGCCGCACGCCGAGGACGCGTTCGCGGGTGAACTCGCGGCGCTGGCCGCGCAGGACGACCGGCCGCGGCCGGCCCGCTGGCGCCTGTCGCCGTGGGCCGTCGCCACGTATCTGCTCGGCGGCACCCTGGCCGACGGCACGGTGATCACGCCGAAGTACGTGGGGCCGCGGCGCATCGTCGAGGTGGCCGTGACCACGCTGGCGACCGACCGGGCCCTGCTGCTGCTCGGCGTGCCGGGGACCGCCAAGACATGGGTGTCCGAGCACCTCGCGGCCGCCGTCAGCGGGGACTCCACGCTGCTCGTGCAGGGCACGGCCGGCACGCCGGAGGAGGCCATCCGGTACGGGTGGAACTACGCGCAGCTGCTGGCCCACGGACCGAGCCGGGACGCCCTCGTGCCCAGCCCCGTCATGCGGGCGATGGCGGAGGGCATGACCGCACGGGTCGAGGAGCTCACGCGCATCCCGGCCGATGTGCAGGACACGCTCATCACCATCCTCTCCGAGAAGACGCTGCCCATACCGGAGTTGGGTCAGGAGCAGCAGGCCGTGCGCGGGTTCAACCTCATCGCCACGGCCAACGACCGGGACCGCGGCGTCAATGATCTGTCGAGCGCGCTGCGCCGCCGGTTCAACACGGTGGTGCTGCCCCTGCCCGCGAGCGTCGAGGCGGAGGTCGACATCGTCTCGCGCCGGGTCGAACAGGTCGGCCGCGCCCTGGAGTTGCCGAGCGCTCCCGACGGCATCGACGAGATCCGGCGGGTCGTCACCGTCTTCCGTGAGCTGCGCGACGGGGTGACCGCCGACGGCCGTACGAAGGTGAAGTCGCCCAGCGGGACGCTGTCGACGGCGGAGGCGATCTCCGTCGTCACCAACGGCCTGGCCCTGTCGGCCCACTTCGGGGACGGCGTGCTGCGGCCGTCGGACATCGCCGCCGGGATCCTCGGCGCCGTGGTGCGTGACCCGGCGGCGGACCGGGTCGTCTGGCAGGAGTACCTGGAGGCCGTGGTGCGCGAGCGGGACGGGTGGAAGGACTTCTACCGGGCCTGCCGCGAGGTGAGCGCATGACAGGGCCTCTGCTGCTCGGCGTCCGGCACCACGGACCCGGGTCCGCGCGGGCCGTGCGCCGTGCCCTGGACGCGGCCGGGCCGCGGATCGTGCTGATCGAGGGCCCGCCGGAGGCCGACGCGCTGGTGCCGCTCGCCGCGGAGGAGGGCATGCGGCCGCCGGTCGCGCTGCTCGCCCATGTCGTGGACGAGCCGGGGAAGTCGGCGTTCTGGCCGTTCGCCGAGTTCTCACCCGAGTGGGTCGCCGTGCGCTGGGCCCTGGCGCACGCGGTGCCCGTCCGCTTCATCGACCTGCCCGCCGCCCACAGCCTGGCGATGAGGGACGCCGAGGACGCCCCGAACGAGACGGACGAGGCGGACCAGGCGGACCAGGCGGAGGACGTGCGCGTCGACCCGCTGCGCGTGCTCGCCGAGACCGCGGGGTACGACGACGCGGAGCGGTGGTGGGAGGACGTCGTCGAGCACCGCGAGGGCGATGCCTTCGCCGCGCTCGGCGAGGCCATGGGCGCGCTGCGGGAGTCGTACGGGGACGGCGGACACGGCCGCGACCTGGTGCGCGAGGCGTACATGAGGCTCCAAGTGCGCGCCGCGCAGAAGGAGTTCGGCTCGGGGGAGGAGGTCGCCGTCGTGTGCGGGGCGTGGCATGTGCCCGCGCTGCGGCAGAAGACCACCGTCGCCGCCGACCGCGCCCTGCTCAAGGGGCTGCCGAAGGCGAAGGTAGACATGACCTGGGTGCCGTGGACCCACCGCCGCCTCGCCCGCGCCGGCGGATACGGGGCGGGGATCGAGTCGCCCGGCTGGTACGGGCACCTGTTCAGCGTCCCCGACCGGCCCGTGGAGCGCTGGCTGACCAAGATCGCGGGGCTGCTGCGCGACGAGGACCGGATCGTGTCGTCCGCCCATGTCATCGAGGCGGTGCGGCTCGCGGAGAGCCTCGCCGTGATGCGCGGGCGGCCACTGGCCGGACTGACGGAGACCCTCGACGCGGTACGGGCCGTCCTGTGCGAGGGCTCGGACGTCCCGCTGTCGCTCATCCACGACAAGCTCGTCGTCGGTGACGTCCTGGGCGAGGTGCCCGAGAGCGCGCCCGCCGTCCCGTTGCAGCGCGACCTCACCCGGCAGCAGCGCACCCTGCGCCTGAAGCCGGCCGCACTGGAGAAGGAGCTGGACCTCGATCTGCGCGGCGACACCGACGCCGCGCGCAGCCGACTGCTGCACCGCCTCCGGCTGCTCGGCGTCGACTGGGGCGAGCCGGCGAGGTCCACCCGCGGCTCCACCGGCACCTTCCGCGAGACATGGCGCCTTCGCTGGGAGCCGGAGCTCTCGGTGCGGGTCGCCGAGGCCGGGGTGTGGGGGACGACCGTGCTCGCCGCGGCCGGTGCCAAGGCGGAATCGGACGCCGTCGCCGCGACCGCCCTCGCCGACGTCACCGCGCTCGCCGAGCACTGCCTGCTCGCGGGCCTGCCGGACGCGCTGCCCGTCGTGATGCGGGTCCTCGCCGACCGCGCCGCGCTGGACGCGGACGTCGGTCATCTCGCCCAGGCCCTGCCCGCCCTGGTCCGCGCCCTGCGCTACGGCGACGTGCGCGGCACCGGCACCGCCGCCCTCGCCGAGGTGGCGACCGGCCTCGCCGAGCGGGTCTTCGTCGGGCTGCCCCCGGCGTGCGCGGGCCTCGACGCGGACGCGGCCGTCGAGATGCGCGGCCACGTCGACGCGGTGCACTCGGCCGTCGCCCTCCTGGAGCGGGCGGAACTGGGCGAGCGCTGGCGGGCCGTGCTGCGCACGCTCGCCGCGCGGGACAGCGTGGCCGGGGAGATCCGCGGCCGGTGCGCACGGATCCTGCTGGACGAGGGCGCGCTCGACGACGACGGCGCGGCCCGGCTGATGGGCCTCGCCCTCTCGCCCGGCACCCCGCCGGGCGAGGCGGCGGCCTGGATCGAGGGTTTCGTCGGGGGCGGTTCGGGCGGCGGCCTCCTCCTCGTCCACGACGAGCGGCTCCTCGCCCTGGTCGACGCGTGGCTGACCGGAGTGTCGGGCGACGCGTTCACCGACGTACTGCCGCTGCTGCGCCGCACGTTCTCGGCGTACGAGTCCGGGGTGCGGCGGACCCTGGGTGAGCTCGTCGGACGCGGGCCCGCGGCTTCGGCCTCCGCCGTGTCGGGGGTGCCGTCCGGGTTCGCCGGGGAGCTCGATCCGGATCGGGCCGACGCGGTGGTGCCCGTGGTTCGGCTGTTGCTCGGGGTCGGGGCGGGGGCCGGATGAGGGGATGGGGTGCGGGGGTGCGTTGCCGGGTGCGGACCGGTGGGGCTTCTCGCGCAGTTCCCCGCGCCCCTGGGATGCGCACTTCGTGCGGCATCCCATCGAGGGAGCAGCGGCGCAGCCGCATGCTCCAGGGGCGCGGGGAACTGCGCGACCAGCCCCCACCGGACGCGCAGGCGACCACACACCGCACCCGGCAGACGAGACAGCGCACCAGCACCCCCACGGAGGCGGCGAGATGACGGACCCCATGACCATCGGAGATGAACGGCTCCGGCGCTGGCGACTCGTCCTGGGCGGCGACGCGGCCGACGGCACGGGCTGCCAACTGGCAGGCCGGGACGCGGCGATGGACAGCGCCCTGACCGCGCTGTACGGAACCGACGGAGGGAAACAACGGGCACCCGGCGGCAGCCGGAGCGCCGGGCTCGGGGCCTCCGCCCCGTCCGTCGCCCGCTGGCTCGGCGACATCCGCACGTACTTCCCGTCCTCCGTCGTCCAGGTCATGCAGCGCGACGCCATCGACCGGCTCGGCCTGTCCGCGCTGCTGCTCGAACCGGAGATGCTGGAGGCCGTCGACGCCGACGTGCACCTCGTCGGCACGCTCCTCTCCCTCAACAAGGCGATGCCGGAGACGACCAAGGAGACGGCCCGCGCCGTCGTCCGCAAGGTCGTCGAGGACCTGGAGAAGAAGCTCGCCACCCGCACCCGCGCCACCCTCACCGGCGCCCTCGACCGCAGCGCCCGGATCAACCGGCCGCGCCACCACGACATCGACTGGAACCGCACGATCGCGGCCAACCTCAAGCACTACCTGCCCGAGTACCGCACGATCGTGCCCGAGCGGCTCATCGGGTACGGCCGGGCCGCGCAGTCCGTGAAGAAGGAGGTGATCCTCTGCATCGACCAGTCGGGCTCGATGGCCGCGTCCGTCGTGTACGCCTCCGTGTTCGGCGCGGTGCTCGCCTCCATGCGCTCGATCCAGACCCGGCTTGTCGTCTTCGACACGGCTGTCGTCGACCTCACCGACCAGCTCGACGACCCGGTCGACGTCCTGTTCGGCACCCAGCTCGGCGGTGGCACCGACATCAACCGGGCGCTCGCGTACTGCCAGTCGCAGATCACCCGCCCCGCCGAGACCGTCGTCGTACTGATCTCCGACCTCTACGAGGGCGGGATACGCAACGAGATGCTGAAGCGGGTCGCCGCGATGAAGGCCTCCGGCGTGCAGTTCGTGACGCTGCTCGCGCTCTCCGACGAGGGCGCGCCCGCCTACGACCGGGAGCACGCGGCGGCGCTCGCCTCACTCGGCGCACCGGCCTTCGCCTGCACCCCCGACCTGTTCCCCGAGGTCATGGCCGCGGCCATCGAGAAGCGGCCGCTGCCGATACCCGACGCGTCGGCCGAAACCGGCGGAGCGGCGGCAAACCGGATATGAGTACCCATCGGTAACACGGGGCTTGCGCAGGCTCCCTCGTCCCGTGCGAGGATCGGCGCACCGTGACGTCCCCGATCAGCCTCCCCGCCCCCGCCGAGCGCCTGCCGCGCGCGGCGGTGAAGCGGCGTGCGATTCAACTGGCGCTGTTGCTGGCCGGGTTGATCGGCATCGGTTTTCTCTGCGGCGGGCAGGCCCACGCGGACGACTCCGCCGGCCCCCTCGCGCCGCGTCACGCGGCGGTGCGCGAGGCGGCGGCCGAGCCCGTGCGCGAGGTCCGGGCCGTGCCCGGGCGGGCCTCCGGAGAGGTGCGCGCGCGGGTCGTCGAACCCGTACGGGAGAAGGCCGTGCGGCCCGCCGCCGACGCGGTCCGCCAGGTGACCGAGCCGGTCGGCGAGGTGGCCGGCCGGGTCGTCGAGGGCCTCGCGCAGGCGTCCCCCCGGCCGCTGCCGGACGGGCCGCCGACCCTGCCCGAACTGCCGGGCCTGCCCGGCCACTCCGGCTCCGAGCCGACACCGGCCGACCCCACCGAGCCCACCGAACCCGCCGAGGCGCAGCCCGCGCACACCTCCGCGCACGAGCACGCCCCGCACCGCGCCGCGCGTCCGCACGGCTCGACGCAGGCGGGGCCGACGGCGTACGACACCGCGCGGTTCGGCGACGTACGGCGGGACGGTGCACATCGCGCGTCCCCGGCCCGGCACGCCGCCGCGCCGCAGCCGGCCGGACCCGGCACCCCGTCCCGCCCCGACGGCGCACCCGTGGCCAACGCGTCCGCGGGTGACGGGGGTTCGACGCGGCACGGGGATCTGCACGCGGCGGCGTTCGACAGCCGGCTGCCCGTGCTGCTGCCGCCCGGCGCGCTCGCGTCCGGCGGCCCCGCGCCGGTGACCGACCGACATCGCGACATCCCCGAATTCCCCGGCTAGGGCGGCCCCTTCCCCGCACGTGACCTGTCGCGCGGGGGCGGAACAGGTCTGCCCTACCCCTGAGAATTCGAAGGAACCGACGTACCCATGAACAAGAACATCCGCCGCTCCCTCGTCATGGCCGCCGGCGTCTCCGGCGCCTGGGCCCTCGGCTCGGCCGTGGCCAGCGCCGACGAACTGCCCGCCCACTCGCTGTCCGTGCCGGACGTGGCCGGTGACACCGTCGCCGACGTGCAGGACACGGCCTCCCACCTGACGCGGGGCGCCACGGACAAGGCCGCCGACAAGGCCACCGCCGAGGTCGCCGACCAGGCGGCCGGCCACAAGGCCACCCACGCCGCCGAGAAGGCCGTCGCCAAGGCCACGCAGAAGACCGCCACGCAGAAGACCCCCCAGAAGGCCGGGGCCACGGTCTCGCACCTCGGCGCGCAGGCGCGGGCGCACGCCCCCGCCGCCGAGGACGTCCAGCACGCGGCGGCCACCGCGGCCACCGCGGGTGACGACGTCGACTACCTCTTCGGACCCCTGTCCACGTTCGCGGCCGAGGACGTGACCGCGACGGCCACGCCCATCGCCGACGAGACCGCGGCCGCCGTCCTGCCGCCCGTCGCGGCCACCGCCGTGCACGGCGTGCTGCCGGTCGCGGGCCAGGCGGTCGGCGACGCCGGTGGGCTCGCGGGCGGTGCGGTCGGCGACGTCACGCCGTTCGCCACCGGCCTGGTCGGGCAGCAGGTGCAGCCCTTCGCCGCGGGCGTGACCGGCGAGGTCCAGCCGCTGGCGTCCGGTGTGACCGGCGAGGTCGGCCCGCTCGCGCAGGGCCTGGTCGTGGGCGACGTGGCGCCGTTCGCGGGCGGCGTCGTCGACTCCGTGCGCCCCCTCGTGCAGACGGTCGCCGACCACGTGCGGCCCGTCGTGCAGAGCGTCGGCACCAGCGCCCACGGCCTGACGCAGGGCGTCACCGGTGACGTCACGCCGTTCGCCGCGGCGGTCGTCGGCGACGAGGTCGCGCCCTTCGCGCAGACCGTCGTCGCCGACGACGCGGCGCCCCTGGCGAACGGCGTCGTCGGCGCCGTCGCCCCGTTCGCGCACGACCTCACCGGAACCGTCGTCGCCGACGTCCAGCCGCTCGCGGGCAACGCCGTCACCGGTGTGCAGGGCGTCGCCGACTCCGTCGCGCCCAGCTACGTGCGGGGCATCTGACCGACGCCGCTGAGCCCGGTCGGCCGAAATCCATCGGTGTGACCTGGCCGACACCCGGCGTACGGGCGGGCGAACCCGTCGGGGACGGGGTGCCCGCCTTGGGCCCCTTCGTGCAGAACCGGGGCTCTTCGGGTGGCCTCACCGTGCGTACCCCCGCGCGGTGAGGCCGCAAACAAGTGGCGGACAGCACGACAAACGGGACGCTCTGTGACCGGTATCACCGCTCAGGTGTGATCTGCGATTTAGAAGCCATCGCTGAGCGGCGATAACCTGCGAGACGGACATGCCGCGTACCCGGCCACTGTGTACGCCTCGTACGCCTCCCTTGTGACAGCGGAGTCACGTTGCCCATCGCGGCACGCCCACGCAGGAAATCGAACCGCGAGATCACTGATAGGGACGGACGCGCGTGGACCTGTTCGAGTACCAGGCGAGGGACCTCTTCGCCAAGCACGGTGTACCGGTGCTGGCCGGTGAAGTCATCGACACGCCTGAGGCAGCCCGCGAGGCGACCGAGCGGCTGGGCGGCAAGTCCGTCGTCAAGGCGCAGGTGAAGGTCGGTGGCCGCGGCAAGGCCGGTGGCGTGAAGCTGGCCGCCACCCCCGACGAGGCCGTCGCGCACGCGACGAACATTCTCGGCATGGACATCAAGGGCCACACGGTCCACAAGGTGATGATGGCCGAGACGGCTCCGGAGATCGTGGAGGAGTACTACGTCTCCTTCCTCCTGGACCGCACCAACCGCACCTTCCTCTCCATCGCCTCCGTCGAGGGCGGCATGGAGATCGAGGAGGTGGCGGCCACCCGCCCGGAGGCCGTCGCCAAGACGCCGATCGACGCCAACGAGGGCGTGACCCCCGCGGTCGCGCGCAAGATCGTCGAGGACGCGAAGTTCCCGGCCGAGGTGGCCGACAAGGTCGCCGACGTGCTGGTCACGCTCTGGAAGACCTTCATCGAGGAGGACGCCCTCCTCGTCGAGGTCAACCCGCTGGCGAAGGTCGCCTCCGGCGACATCATCGCCCTCGACGGCAAGGTCTCCCTGGACGAGAACGCCGACTTCCGGCACCCCGACCACGAGGCCCTGCAGGACAAGGACGCGGCCGACCCGCTCGAGGCCGCTGCCAAGGAGAAGGGCCTCAACTACGTCAAGCTCGACGGCGAGGTCGGCATCATCGGCAACGGTGCCGGTCTGGTCATGTCGACGCTGGACGTCGTCGCGTACGCCGGTGAGAACCACGGCGGCGTGAAGCCGGCCAACTTCCTCGACATCGGCGGCGGCGCCTCCGCCCAGGTGATGGCGAACGGCCTGGAGATCATCCTCGGCGACGCGGACGTCAAGTCCGTCTTCGTCAACGTCTTCGGCGGCATCACCGCCTGTGACGAGGTCGCCAACGGCATCGTCCAGGCGCTCGCGCTCCTCGAGGAGAAGGGCGAGAAGGTCGAGAAGCCCCTCGTCGTCCGCCTCGACGGCAACAACGCCGAGCTGGGTCGCAAGATCCTCTCCGACGCCAACCACCCGCTGGTGCAGCGCGTGGACACCATGGACGGCGCGGCCGACAAGGCCGCCGAGCTCGCGGCCGCGAAGTAAGGGACGAGGGACAGAACAGCCATGGCTATCTTCCTCAACAAGGACAGCAAGGTCATCGTCCAGGGCATGACCGGTGCCACGGGCATGAAGCACACCAAGCTCATGCTGGCCGACGGCACGAACATCGTCGGCGGTGTGAACCCGCGCAAGGCCGGCACCTCCGTCGACATCGACGGCACGGACATCCCCGTCTTCGGCACGGTCGCCGAGGCGATCGAGAAGACGGGCGCCAACGTGTCCGTGCTCTTCGTCCCGCCGGCCTTCTCCAAGGCCGCCGTGGTCGAGGCCATCGACGCCGAGATCCCGCTCGCCGTGGTCATCACCGAGGGCATCGCCGTCCACGACTCCGCCGCGTTCTACGCGTACGCGAAGTCCAAGGGCGACAAGACCCGCATCATCGGCCCGAACTGCCCCGGCCTCATCACGCCGGGCCAGTCGAACGCCGGCATCATCCCGGGCGACATCACGAAGCCGGGCCGCATCGGCCTGGTCTCGAAGTCCGGCACGCTGACGTACCAGATGATGTACGAGCTCCGTGACATCGGCTTCTCGTCCGCCGTCGGCATTGGTGGCGACCCGGTCATCGGCACCACGCACATCGACGCGCTCGCCGCGTTCGAGGCCGACCCCGACACCGACCTGATCGTCATGATCGGTGAGATCGGCGGCGACGCCGAGGAGCGTGCGGCCGACTTCATCAAGGCCAACGTCACCAAGCCGGTCGTCGGCTACGTCGCGGGCTTCACCGCGCCCGAGGGCAAGACCATGGGCCACGCCGGCGCCATCGTCTCCGGTTCCTCCGGCACCGCCCAGGCGAAGAAGGAGGCCCTCGAGGCCGCCGGCGTCAAGGTCGGCAAGACGCCGACCGAGACCGCCAAGCTGGCCCGCGAGCTCCTCTCGTAGTCAGCCGCTGTACGCAGACCAGTGGGCCCGCACCGAAACGGTGCGGGCCCACTGGTCTTTGGTCATTCGGCCACGGGCGCCAGCCGCTCGGGGCCGCCGCTCAGCTCGCTGCGCAGCTGCCGGCGCAGCTCCAGCTCCTGCGGGGTCAGCCGGCCGGGTCCCGTCAGCGGCGGCACACCGCTGATCGGGGCGCCGGGCGCGGGCACCGGCTCGTAGTGCGTCGGCGCGACCCGCACCGTGAGCGCGGTCGCGCCGACGATCAGGACGGTGACGGCGATCGCGGCCCGGGTCCAGAACCGGGTGCGCTTCTCACCGACGTTCCGCACCAGCGTGGACTTCGGGGCGTCGAGCTTCTCCGCGCCCGCCAGCTCCGTCAGCCGCCGGCTCAGCTGCTCGGGAACGGCCAGCTCCGGCAGCTGCTCGGCGACGGCCTCCCGGGCGTGCAGGATGCGGTTCGCGGCGGCCGGCGTGCTGGCCTCGGTCTCGGCGGCGGTCTCCGGCAGGTCCAGGCCCACCCCGTCGTAGAGCAGCAGAGTGCGCCGGTAGGCGGGCGGCAGGCTCAGCAGGACGTCGAGGAGCTTGCGGTCCTCCGCGTCGGCCGGGGGCGCGTCCGGGTGGCGGTGCGCGGGGCGCATCCGGTGCCAGGGCGACATCGCGTACTCGTACGCCGCCGCCCGCACCCAGCCCGCCGGGTCCGGGTCGACGGCGACCTCCGGCCACCGCTGCCAGGCCAGCTGGAAGGCGCGCTCGACGGCCTCGCGGGCGAGGGTGCGGCGGCCGGTGAGCAGATACGTCTGGCGGACCAGGAACGGGGCGGCATGCGTGTAGAGGGCGTCGAAGGCCTCGGCCGGTGTCCGCGTGGGCGGCTGCTCCGGCCCGGCGGCGGAGGGCTCGGGCCGCGAGGTCCGCTCGACGGGCTTGGCCAGGTCGACCCGGGCGGCGCCGACGGCCACCGGCTCCGGCTTCGGCTGCCGGGCGGCGGGGCGCTCCGCGAGGTCCGTCAGGAGTCTGGCGTACGCCTCCCTCTTACGGCCCCGCGGCGAGGTGCGGCCCGACTCCCAGGACCGCACCGTCTCGCGTGTCACGCCGACCTTCGCGGCGAGCTGAGCCTGGGTCAGCGACTTCGCCTCGCGGAGCCTGCGGCGCTCCTTCGGCGTCGGCAGTGGGGTTGCGGCGCTCTGCGTCATCGGGAACTCCACACACCCTTTCGCGCGAAAAAGTACATAAACGTATCTTGAGCGACACATCCGTAGTTCGCCTGTTACGCGGGGAAAGCGCGTGTCGTTGGGAGCATGGGCCGGTGACCCAAATGACCGGCCGTGGACTGTCGTTGCCCCTGCTGCTGACCCGGGTGCGGGAACGATCACCGGGACCCGCCGCCGGAGTGTTCGGCGGAGCCGTCGCGGCGGGCCTCGGACTCGGGGCGTTCGCGGTGCTCGTGATGGTGCTGTGGATCAGCTCGCCCTACCCGGACAGCGGGCCCGGCGGCGCCCTGCACACCGCCGCCGCGCTGTGGCTGCTCGCCCACGGCGCCGAGGTGATCAGGACCGACACGCTGTCCGGGACGCCCGCGCCGATGGGCGTGACCCCGCTGCTCCTCCTGGCGCTCCCGGTCTGGCTGGTGCACCGGGCGGCCCGGGACGCCGCGGAGCCGGAGGAGGGGGCGCCGCAGCCCCCCGCCGCCGGAGTGTGGGCCGGGGTCGCGCTCGGCTACCTCCTCGTCGGCGCCGCCGCCGCGTCCTACGCGTCCGGCGGTGAACTGCGGCCCTCCTGGGCCAGCTGCGCGGCACACCTCGTCGTGGTCGCCGTGGCGGCGGCCGGCGCCGGCGTGTGGACCGCGCACGGGCGGCCGCGCGGGCCCCTGCCACAGGCGCTGCGCACGGCCCTGGACGTGCTCCCGGAGACGTTCGTGCGCGACGTCCTCCCGGTCGCCGCGCGGGCCGCGGCCGCCGGGGTCCTCGCCTTGGTCGCCGGGGGCGCGCTCGTGGTGGCCGGGGGGCTCGTATGGCACGGGGGAGCGGTGCGGGAGTCGTTCGTGCAGCTGACGGAGGCCTGGTCGGGGCGGTTCGCGGTGCTGCTGCTGTGTTTCACGCTGGTGCCGAACGCCGTGGTCTGGGGCGCCGCGTACGCACTGGGCCCCGGGGTCGTCCTCGGGGCGGGGCACGTGGTGGGGCCGCTGGGCAGCGCGGG
This sequence comes from Streptomyces sp. cg35, assembly GCF_050410835.1. Taxonomy (NCBI): domain Bacteria; kingdom Bacillati; phylum Actinomycetota; class Actinomycetes; order Kitasatosporales; family Streptomycetaceae; genus Streptomyces; species Streptomyces sp. cg35. The sequence goes on along the minus strand of NZ_CP191268.1, from coordinate 3,551,662 downwards.
CGGTCCGCTGCTGCCGGCCTTCCCGCTGCTCGCCGCGCTGCCCGCGGCCGGCGACGGCTCGCCCCTGACGTGGGCGGCGGGCGTGGTGCCGGCCGCGGCGGCGGTGACGGTGGCGTGGTTCGTGGTGGTGGCGGGCGAGGCGGCCGGATGGTCACGGGGACGCGTCGCGTACGCGGTGGGAGTGGCCGCCGCGCTGTGCGGGGCGGCGCTGGCCGTGCTCGCCGTGGCGGCGGGCGGCGCGCTGGGCGGCGAGGCGCTCGCCCGGTTCGGGCCCGTCGGCTGGCTCACCGGGCTGGCCGCGGTGGCCTGGGTCGGCGGCGTCGGGGTGCCGGTGGCGCTGCTGGTGCGGTGGTGGCGCGGGCGGGAGTCCGCGATGCGGCCCCGGCTGTCCGCGTGGGCGGCGTCGGCGGTGGCCCGGCGGCGTCGTCCCGACGCCGCGCCGGAGCCCGAACCCGCCGGGGAACCGGGCGGGTTCGAGCCCTACGACTTCTTCGACGAGGCGTCACGCGAGTCGCGCTGGGCGCTCCTGAAGGACCTGTCGGAGCGGCCGCGGACGCCGGAGCGGCCGTCCGGCCCCGAGTCCTGACCTCCGGTCAGCGAGTGCCCAGGAGCGGACGGAGCTCCTTCGGCAGGAGGTCGTCGCAGGACTCCTTCGCCGCGTTGGTCAGGGCGTCCGTGCGGCACTCGTAGTAGTCGCTGTAGACCAGCTTCGCCGCGAACATCGACGCCACCAGCGCCAGCGCCAGCGCACCCGTGACCAGACCGCTGATCGCCGCGGTGGTCTGCGGGCGCGAGGTGTCGGGCGCGGCGGCCGGCGCCGGGGCGTCCGGGGCCGGCGTGCGGGGCTTGGCACGCAGGGCGCTGATGCTCCAGTACAGGGCGAGCGCGCCGAGCAGCAGGGCCACGTACGGCCAGGCGAACAGGGCGAAGAAGAAGCCCCACATGCCCGACAGGAGTGCGTAGCGTGCGCGGCGCTGGGCCGGGTCCGTCGGGTCCCAGCGCATACCGCCGGGACCGGGGCCCTGCCCTTCCGGGCCGCCCTGACCGCCCTGTCCGTTGCCCCCGGTGCCTCCGTTGCCGAGGCGGTCGCCGAACCGGCCGCCCTGGGCGCGGCCCGGCTGGCGGTCGCTCCACTGGCTGCCCCACGGGGAGCGGTCGCCGCCCCCGTCGGAGGAGTCCGAGCCCTCCGGGCGGCGCGGCTGCCAGGGACGGTCAGGGGCGTCCTCGGGCGGCGGTGCGAACGGGTTGTCCGCCCCGGTGTCCCCGGAGCCCTTGGTCTCGTCGCGCTCCTCGGTCTCCTTGGACGGCGACGGCGGCGTGGGCCGGCCTTCGCGCAGCAGGACGGCGCCGGCGGGCAGCGTGAGGCGAAGGCTTCGGTCCGGCATCAGGTGTGCGTCTTCCCCTAGGTCGTCGGTCGGGTCGCAGGTGCGGTTTGGTTCGTTCTTTACGTCAACGTTCCGTACCCGCCCGGCGTTCCGCGCCGGAGGTGGCTCTTGCGGGATCTTGCTGGGACTTCCTGGACGCTGACGCTACCTCCCGCCCACGCCCCCGTCCCGTGGGGGCCGCCCGGTGTGCCGGTATCGTTGCTGACGGTCGGCCGCTTCGTAGGGTTCCCCGTATGGGCGAGTGCGAAGCCTTCGTAGGAACGAACAAGGGCGACCGCACGAGAAAGCTCTCCCGAGAAAGGGCCCCGTCGTGGCCAAGGCCAAGCGCCTCGTCGTGCTGGTCTCCGGATCAGGTACGAATCTGCAGGCCCTGCTGGATGCCGTCGCGGCCCAGGGGACGGACGCGTACGGCGCCGAGATCGTGGCCGTCGGCGCCGACCGTGACGGCATCGCGGGTCTGGAGCGCGCCGAGCGCGCCGGGCTCCCCACCTTCGTGTGCCGGGTCAAGGACCACGCCGAGCGCGCGGACTGGGACCGGGCGCTCGCCGAGGCGATCGCCGCGTACGAGCCGGACCTGGTGGTCTCGGCGGGCTTCATGAAGATCGTGGGCAAGGAGTTCCTGGCCCGCTTCGGCGGGCGGTTCGTGAACACGCACCCGGCCCTGCTGCCCAGTTTTCCCGGTGCGCACGGCGTGCGCGACGCACTCGCGTACGGCGCCAAGGTCACCGGATGCACCGTCCACTTCGTCGACGACGGCGTCGACACCGGCCCGATCATCGCTCAGGGCGTGGTCGAGATCCGTGATGAGGACGACGAGAGCGCTCTGCACGAGCGCATCAAGGAAGTCGAGCGCACGCTGCTCGTCGATGTCGTGGGGCGTCTGGCCCGTAATGGCTACAGCATTGAGGGACGAAAGGTAGTTATCCCGTGACCGCCGAGAGCAACAAGCGGCCCATCCGCCGGGCGCTGGTCAGCGTCTACGACAAGACCGGTCTGGAGGAGCTGGCGCGCGGGCTCCACGAGGCGGGCGTCGAGCTGGTGTCGACCGGCTCCACCGCCGCGAAGATCGCCGCGGCCGGGGTGCCGGTCACCAAGGTCGAGGACGTCACCGGGTTCCCCGAGTGCCTCGACGGCCGTGTGAAGACCCTCCACCCGAAGGTCCACGCGGGCATCCTCGCCGACCTCCGCCTGGAGGACCACCAGAAGCAGCTCGCCGACCTCGGCGTGAAGCCCTTCGAGCTGGTCGTCGTGAACCTCTACCCGTTCCGCGAGACCGTCGCCTCGGGCGCCACCCCCGACGAGTGCGTCGAGCAGATCGACATCGGCGGCCCCTCGATGGTCCGCGCCGCCGCCAAGAACCACCCCTCGGTCGCCGTGGTCACCAGCCCCGAGCGCTACGCCGACGTCCTCGCGGCCGTCAAGGACGGCGGGTTCGACCTCACCACCCGCAAGCGGCTCGCCGCGGAGGCCTTCCAGCACACCGCGTCCTACGACGTGGCCGTCGCCTCCTGGTTCGCGGACGACTACGCGGCCGCCGACGACAGCGGCCACCCCGACTTCCTGGGCGCCGCCTACACGCGCAAGAACGTCCTGCGCTACGGCGAGAACCCGCACCAGGGCGCCGCCCTCTACGTCGACGGCACCGGCGGCCTCGCCGAGGCGGAGCAGCTGCACGGCAAGGAGATGTCGTACAACAACTTCACGGACACGGACGCCGCGCGCCGTGCCGCGTACGACCACGAGGACCCCTGCGTCGCGATCATCAAGCACGCGAACCCCTGCGGCATCGCCGTCGCCGGGAACGTCGCGGAGGCCCACCGCAAGGCCCACGCCTGTGACCCGGTCTCGGCCTACGGCGGCGTCATCGCCGTGAACCGCCCGGTCACCAAGGAGATGGCGGAGCAGGTCGCCGACATCTTCACCGAGGTCATCGTCGCGCCCGACTATGAGGACGGCGCCCTCGAAGCCCTCACCAAGAAGAAGAACATCCGCGTCCTGCGCGCCCCGAACGGCCCGGCCGCGAAGGTCGAGACGAAGCAGATCGACGGCGGCGCGCTGCTCCAGGTCACCGACCGGCTCCAGGCCGACGGCGACAACCCGGCCACCTGGACCCTCGCGACCGGCGACGCCCTCTCGCAGGGCGAGCTGGACGAGCTGGCGTTCGCCTGGAAGGCGTGCCGCGCCGTGAAGTCCAACGCGATCCTGCTCGCCAAGGACGGCGCCTCGGTCGGCGTCGGCATGGGCCAGGTCAACCGCGTCGACTCCTGCAAGCTCGCCGTCGAGCGCGCGGGCGAGGAGCGGGCGCGCGGTTCGTTCGCCGCCTCCGACGCGTTCTTCCCGTTCCCCGACGGGCCGCAGATCCTCATCGACGCCGGCGTGAAGGCGATCGTGCAGCCCGGCGGTTCGATCCGTGACGAGCTGGTCGTCGAGGCCGCCAAGAAGGCGGGCGTGACGATGTACTTCACGGGGACGCGGCACTTCTTCCACTGAGTCACCCGTACACGGAGAGGGCCCGCCGGTCACCGACCGGCGGGCCCTCTCCGTAGTGCTGGGGCTCAGCCCTTCACATGCACGACGACCGTGCTCGCGACCTTGTCGTGCCAGCCCTGCTTGCGGCCGGACTTGTCCCAGAACGGGGACAGATAGACGAGGAGCGCGCCGATGCCGCAGGCGAAGCCGCCGACGACCGGGATGATCCAGCGCAGGAAGCCGCCGCCGATGCCCGGCTTCGCACCGGTCTCCGCCTTCAGGACGCGGATGCCGACGGCCAGCTTGCCCAGCGTGGCGCCGACGAAGGCGATCATCAGGACCTGGTACAGCAGGACGATGAGCATGAAGACGCCGGCGATCGGCAGGGTCGCGGACTGGAAGTCCGACGTGGCGTTGTTCACGCAGGTGTCGTACGTGGACGAGCCGGCGTCACAGGCCCGAATCGCGTCGATGAGATCGCTGAACTTCGGCGCCAGGAAGACGAAGTAGACGATGCTGATCAGCACCCCGTCGATCAGCTGCGCGCCGAGTCTGCGGCCCATCGAGGCGAGCGGCGGGACACCGGGCATGCCCGGCCCCGGCATGCCCGGCTGCTGCGGGTACGCCCCGTAGGGCTGGCCCGGCTGCTGCGGATAGCCGTAGCCCTGCGGCGGGACCCCCTGCGGGGCCTGCTGGCCGTACGGGTTCGGCTGCGGCGGTTGCTGTCCGTAAGGGTTGTTCGGGTCGCCGTAACTCATGGCGAGATTCCTCCGAGGATGGTGACGGGGACGGCGCGGACCTGCGGAGGAATGAAACACAAATACGGCCGCCTGAGCGGTTTGCCCCCCTGCCGCCGTCCGCGGCACTGCGCGGATCATGCTCCTCAATCGGACACTCTCCTGTCCAGAGGGCGGCAAAGCTGTTGTGCAGGTGCAACTTGGGTGAACCCGGGCCGCCCTGAAAGAATGGGCACCATGACCGCCCAGATTCTCGATGGCAAGGCCACCGCAGCCGCGATCAAGTCCGAACTGACCGTCCGCGTGGCGGCCCTGAAGGAGAAGGGGGTCACGCCCGGTCTCGGTACCGTCCTCGTCGGCGAGGATCCCGGCAGCCAGAAGTACGTCGCAGGAAAGCACCGCGACTGCGCGCAGGTCGGCATCGCCTCCATCCAGCGCGAACTGCCCGCCACGGCGACGCAGGAGGAGATCGAGGCGGTCGTCCGCGAGCTGAACGAGGACCCCGCCTGCACCGGCTACATCGTCCAGCTCCCGCTGCCCAAGGGCATCGACGAGAACCGCATCCTCGAGCTGATGGACCCGGCCAAGGACGCGGACGGCCTGCACCCGATGAACCTGGGCCGCCTCGTGCTGAACGAGCCGGCGCCGCTGCCCTGCACCCCGTTCGGCATCATCACGCTGCTGCGCCAGCACGGTGTGGAGATCAACGGCGCCGAGGTCGTCGTGGTCGGCCGCGGCGTGACCATCGGCCGCCCGATGCCGCTGCTGCTCACCCGCAAGTCCGAGAACGCGACGGTCACCCAGTGCCACACCGGCACCCGTGACCTGGCCGCCCACCTCAAGCGCGCCGACATCGTCGTGGCCGCCGCGGGCGTCCCGCACCTGATCAAGCCCGAGGACATCAAGCCGGGCGCGGCCGTGCTCGACGTCGGTGTCTCGCGCGACGAGAACGGCAAGATCGTCGGCGATGTGCACCCGGGCGTCACCGAGGTCGCCGGCTGGATCTCCCCGAACCCCGGCGGTGTGGGCCCGATGACCCGCGCCCAGCTCCTGGTGAACGTGGTCGAGGCCGCCGAGCGGAACGCGAACGGTGTTCGCTGAGGCCTCCGGGGGCGCGAAGAAGCGGGGCACCCGGCGCTTCCCGCTGTGGACGCGGGACACCGCGCGCCCCGAGGGCGGCGGCCGCGCGGCCCCCGGCGACGCACCGGCGCCCGCCCGCCAGTGGCCGCTGATCGCCGTGCTCGCGCTGACCGGGATCGGGCTGCTGCTCACCGCGTTCGACCTGTTCCGCGTCGGCTGCATCCTGGTGGGCGTGGCCCTGCTCGGCGGGGCCGTGATGCGCTGGGTGCTGCCGTCCGTCGGCATGCTCGCCGTGCGCTCCCGCTTCACGGACATGCTCACGTACGGGATTCTCGGCCTCGTCATCGTGCTGCTCGCGATGATGGCGCAGCCGCAGCCCTGGCTGAAGATCCCCTTCCTTCAGGACACGCTGCACTTCACCGTGCGATGAGCCGTGGGACGAACCGTGCGGCCAACCGTGTGGCACGTCACACGGTGAGTCGCCTCAAGTGATGTGCGGGGCCTCCGGGATGGAGGCCCGCCGTCCTTGTGTGGGGATGTCCCGTCAACTTCGGGGATTTTGTCGTACGAGGGCCGACACCGCGCATAGCCTGGGAAATCGGGACCGTCATGGACGTCCCGGACCCGGATCGTGCGAGGGGGCACGCTCCGGTGGCGGGCGCTGTCGAATGGTGTCGAATGCCCCCGTGCGCCCCCGCCCAGGGAACTGACATCCTGGCTACCCGCATCCCATTGGGTAGCCAGTGCAAGCCGGGGCCGAAGCGCGGCGCAGGGGTATTCAGGCACGTATGGGGGGAATAGGGGGAAGGCAATGCCTCGTTGGAAGGCGCTACCGGACGAACTCGACCCGCAGGTCAAGGAGTTCGCCAGCCAGCTGCGCCGGCTGGTCGACCGCAGCGGGCTCGGGATCGCCGCACTGTCGGACCGCACCGGGTACAGCAAGACCTCGTGGGAGCGGTATCTGAACGGGCGGCTGCTGGCACCCAAGGGTGCCATCGTGGCGCTCGCCGAGGTGACCGGCACCAATCCTGTGCACCTGACCACGATGTGGGAGCTCGCGGAGCGCGCCTGGAGCCGCTCCGAGATGCGTCACGACATGACCATGGAAGCGATCCGGATCTCCCAGGCGCGGGCCGCGCTCGGGGAGTTCGGCGGACCGACCGCGCCCACGGGCGGCAGCAGAAACGGGAGCGCGACCGCCTCCCGGGCCACCGGTGTCGCCGGCCCCGCGGGTGTCGCGCCGACCGTGCCGCCGCAGGGCTCGGCGCCGCGCGCCGACCGGTTCGGGCCCGCCGAGCCCGCCGGGCCCGCGGCACCGGGAGGTGCCGGCGGCCGGGGCAAGCGGCGGCTGACCATGTTCTTCGCGGGAGTCCTGGGCGCGGTGCTCGTCGTGGTGGTCGCCTACGTCCTGACCAGCGGCGGCGACGGCGACAAGGGCGACGAGGCCGGGCCCTCGGCGGCGCCGACCACCAGCGCGCCGCAACTGCCCGCGGGCGTCCAGTGCGTGGGCGCCGGCTGCACCGGCAAGGACCCGGAGGCCATGGGCTGCGGCGGTGACCTCGCCGACAGCCCGACCCGGGCCGTGGTCGGCACGGCCACCGTCGAGGTCCGCTACAGCAAGACGTGCAAGGCGGCCTGGGCGCGCGTCACGGGCGCGGCGCCCGGCGACAGCGTCCAGCTCGACGCGGGCGCCAAGTCGTCGAAGAAGGGCCTGGTCGGCGACGCGGACACCGACGCGTACACGCCGATGGTGGCCGTGGGGGCGGCCGCCGACGCCAAGGCCTGCGTGACGCTCGCGTCCGGCCAGAAGGGCTGCACCGAGTAAGGCGATCGGTCCGCACCATCGAACAGTGCGTTCGCGTGCGTTTCGCGTGCATGGGGACGGCTTCTCGGGGAAGGCGCAGCAGTACCCCCACGGGAGCGGTCACACAGTGGCACCCCCACGGCGGCCGTCGGTCCCTCCCTTCCGGGACCGCCGGCCGCCGCCGTGTTCGGAAGCCCGTGCGGTCGCGGGTGCTGTGGGGTGAGCCACACGCACCGGTAGGTCCGGTGGCGGCAGGGCGCGATAGCCTGACGAGCGGATCTCTTGATGTAGAGAGATCGATCAAATGTCCTGCTGTCTTACGGAGAACGCCATGACCCGCACTCCCGTGAACGTCACCGTCACCGGCGCCGCCGGCCAGATCGGCTACGCACTGCTCTTCCGCATCGCCTCCGGCCAGCTGCTCGGCGCGGACGTGCCGGTCAAGCTGCGCCTCCTGGAGATCACCCCCGCGCTCAAGGCCGCCGAGGGCACCGCCATGGAGCTCGACGACTGCGCCTTCCCGCTGCTTCAGGGCATCGACATCACCGACGACCCGAACGTCGCCTTCGACGGCGCCAACGTCGGTCTGCTCGTCGGCGCCCGCCCGCGCACCAAGGGCATGGAGCGCGGTGACCTCCTCGAGGCCAACGGCGGCATCTTCAAGCCGCAGGGCAAGGCCATCAACGACAACGCCGCGGACGACATCAAGGTCCTCGTCGTCGGCAACCCGGCCAACACCAACGCCCTCATCGCCCAGGCCGCCGCGCCGGACGTACCGGCCGAGCGCTTCACCGCCATGACGCGCCTCGACCACAACCGCGCGCTGACCCAGCTCGCGAAGAAGACGGGCTCGACGGTCGCCGACATCAAGCGTCTGACGATCTGGGGCAACCACTCCGCCACCCAGTACCCCGACATCTTCCAGGCGTCCGTCGCGGGCAAGCCGGCGATCGACGCCATCGGCGGCGACGAGAAGTGGCTGGCCGAGGACTTCATCCCGACCGTCGCCAAGCGTGGCGCCGCGATCATCGAGGCCCGGGGCGCGTCCTCGGCGGCCTCTGCCGCGAACGCCGCCATCGACCACGTCCACACCTGGGTCAACGGCACCGCCGAGGGCGACTGGACCTCCATGGGTATCCCGTCGGACGGTTCGTACGGCGTTCCCGAGGGCCTCATCTCGTCCTTCCCCGTCACCACCAAGGACGGCAAGTACGAGATCGTCCAGGGCCTGGACATCAACGAGTTCTCGCGTGCGCGGATCGATGCCTCTGTGGCGGAGCTGGCCGAGGAGCGCGAGGCCGTCCGCGGCCTCGCGCTCCTCTAGTCCCGGGTTCCTCCGGCCGGTTCTTCAGCCGCCCGCGGTGGGTCTTCTCGACTCGTCGCGGGCGGTTTGTGCGTGGGGGCGGGTGTCCCGTCGTCGTGGCTGGTCGCGCAGTTCCCCGCGCCCCTGTCGCCCGGAAACCGGATCCGCTACGGCGCTCAGGCGCGGTCCCGGTAGCCCAGGGCCACCGCCACCGTGGCGAGCAGCGTCACCGAGCCCACGACGGCCAGTGCCACGGACATGCCCGAGGAGAAGTCCCGCCCGGCGCCGGCCAGCACCGTCCCGGTGACGGCGACGCCGAGCGCCGCGCCGAGCTCGCGCGAGGCCGTGCCGAGGCCCGAGCCCAGGCCCGCCTGGTGGGCGGGGAGCGAGGTCAGGACGCCGAGGGTCAGGGCCGGCATACAGGTGCCCGTGCCGAAGGAGATGACCAGGAGCCACACCACGTAGACGCCGTACGGGGTGTGCGGGCCGGCCGTGGCGGCGCCGAGCAGGCCGAGGCCGATCAGTGCGAGGCCCGTCGTCACCACCGGGCGGGGCGTCGCCTGCCGGCGCGCGGCGAGCTTCGGGGCCAGCGCCATGCCCACGGTCACCGGCATGATCGCGATGCCGGTGAGCGCGGGACCGTAGCCCTTGATGCCCTGCAGATACTGGGAGTTGACGAAGAACAGGGCGAACAGGCCGAAGAAGCCCACCGCCGTGCCGAGCGTCGCCGCCCGCAGCCGCGGGGAGCGGAACACCCGCGGGTCGAAGAGGGGCGCGGGGGAGCGCAGGGCGTGCCGGGTGAAGGCCGCCGCGAGCAGCGCGCCGAGCGCGAACGCGACGAGGATGCGGGGCGAGCCCCAGCCGTACGTCGGGCCCTCGATGATGCCGAAGAGGATCGCGACCAGGGCCGCCGTGACGAGGAGCGTGCCGAGCGGGTCCGGGTTGCCGCGGTCCACGCGCGGGGTGCGCGGGACGGCCCGGGCGACGGCCACGGCGAGCAGCGCCGCCAGCGGCACCATCCCCCAGAACAGGGCCCGCCAGCTGAGGAACTGGCCCGCGAGGCCGCCGCCCAGGTTGCCGAACGCGCCGCCGATCCCCATCGCCAGCGTCCACGCGGCCATCGCCTGGGCGCGGCGCGTCGGACCCCCGGCCAGGTGGACCAGGATCGACACGGTCGCCGGGGTGATCAGCGCGGCGCCGGTGCCGCAGACCGCGCGGCCCGCGATGAGGACGCCGGGCGCCGTGGCGAGCGCGCTGGTGGCGGCGCCCGCGGCGAACAGGGCGAGCCCGGTCAGGAGCGCGCCCTTGCGGCCGTAGCGGTCGGCGGCGGCGCCCGCCGGTATCAGCAGGCCCGCGAACGCGATGACGTACGCGTCGACCGTCCACAGGATCTGGCTCGACGAGGGATGCAGGGACGACGAACTCAGCTGCGGGATCAGCAGGTTGATCGCCGCGACCATACTCTGCGCGACCAGTACGCAGGCGCAGACCGTGAGCAGGGTCAGGCGTCCCAGGCGGGGTGTCCCGGCGGCGTGGGACAGGGGCGGGGACGTCGTCGGGGCAGGCGTGGGCATGGCTCCTCCCGGGAGCTTCACGTGGTGGTGGGGGATGCCCGTCCAACGTAGGGTCGGATCTGGTCTGCTTTCCAGTGCAATGTGTGCAGGGGATGATTGTGTATGGCGCAATCCGTTACGGGACCTGCGGCGACGCCGTCCGTGACGGCCGGGCTCGACCTGAATCTCCTGGTCGCCCTCGACGTGCTGCTGGAGGAGCAGAGCGTGCGCGGCGCCGCGCTCCGCCTCCACCTGTCCGAACCCGCGATGAGCCGCACCCTGGGCCGGGCCCGCAAGGCGCTCGGCGACCCGCTGCTGGTGCGCGCCGGGCGGCAGATGGTGCCGACGCCGTACGCGCTGTCGGTACGGGCCGAGGTCGGGGCGGTCGTCGAGCGGGCGCGAGCGCTGTTCGCGGCGCGCGGCGACGAGGACCTGCGCTCCCTGACGCGTACGTTCACGGTGCACGGGCACGATTCGCTGGCCGCGCTGCTCGGCCCGCCGCTGCTCTCCCGGGCCGCCGCCGAGGCGCCCGGCATCCGCCTCCGGTTCCTCGGCGAGAGCCATGTGGACGCGCCGGTGCTGCGCGAGGGCACGGCCGATCTGGAGGTCGGTGTCATCGACACGACCGCGCCCGAGGTGCGCGTGGAGCCGATGTCCACGGACCGGATGCTGGCCGCGGTGCGCGCCGGACACCCCCTGCTGGAGGGGGAGATGACGCCTCGCCGGTTCGCGCAGGAGGCCGAGCACCTCATCGTGTCGCGACGCGGCAAGCTGCACGGCCCGGTCGACGACGCGCTGGCCGAACTCGGCCTGCGCAGAAAGGTGGTGGGCAGCGTCAGCACGTTCCCCGCGTCGCTTTTCTTCCTGCGCGACACGGATCTGGTGGGGCTGGTCGGCTCGTGGTGCCTGCCGATGACCGACGCGCTCGGCCTGGTCACCTTCCCGATCCCGCTGGAGCTTCCCCCGCTGGCGCTGAGCCTGGCCTGGCATCCGCGGCACGACGCGGATCCGGCGCACGCCTGGCTGCGAGGATGCGTGCGCGACCAGATGCTGCGTACCGCGCCCACCTCTGAGAATGCTCAACTCCCCCGCCCGGAAGGGGAGTAGTGCCGCACCATGGAGGGATGATCATCAAGGCCAAGCGTGAGCTGAACGTCCTCGTCCTGCGGGACGCCGACCGCGTCGCCGACGCCGTGCAGGAGGCGCTCGCCTCGGCGTCGGACGCCGAACGGCCCGGCCTGGAGCGGGCCGCCGCCCTGATCGCCGAGGCGGCCGGCATGAGCGAGGCCGAGGTGCGCGGTCGCTGGGTGCGCGAGCGGCTCGCGGCGGCGGGCCACACCGGCCCCGCCGACTCCGTCCAGGCGATCAAGGCGTTGCGCCAGGCCGAACCGGCCCTGTCCCTGTACACGGCGGTGCGGCTCGCCAAGGACGCGGCCGCCACCGCTACCGCGTGAGTTCCGCCGTGAGCCGGTCGGCCAGCCGCGGCAGCCACCGGTCCCGCACATTGCCGAGGAGATGGTCGCCGCCGGGCACCAGATCGTAGGTGCCGTACGGGGCTTCGGCGGCGAGCCGGGCCCCGTTCTCCACCCCCGGGATCCTGTCGTCCGCCCCGTCGACGACGAGCAGCGGCACCGTGATGCGTCCGGCCGTGCCGCGCAGGTCGACGCGGGCGAGGAACTCCCGTGCGGCGTCCGCCGATCCGGCCCGCTGGGTCAGCGTCTCCCGGACGAACGGCACCGTGTCGTCCCAGCCGGTGATCCGGTACGGCCCGCTGACCGTGGCCGCCGCACGGATCCGCGGTTCGTGGGCCGTGCTCCACGCCGCGTAGTACCCGCCGAGGCTGAGCCCGACGACACCGACCGGGACCGGGCCGAGGCGTTCGTGCAGCGCGTCGACGACCCGGCCCATGACCTGCTCGTAGTCCGCGGTGACCGTGCTCGTCGCCGCCCGAACGCCCTGGCCGGGGCCGTCCATCGTGAACACGGCGGTGCCGCGCGCGAGCAGCGCCTCGGTCACGTCGTGGAACTCCTCCTTGGACGAGTCGAGGCCCGGGACCACGACGACCACGCTTTTCCTCCCGCCTGCGGCGCCGCGCAGCCAGCCCGCGTACGGGGCGTCCTCGACGCGTACGGCGTCGGGTTCGAGGAGGGCGAGCGCGCGGCCCATCGCCGCGTCGGCCCGCGCGGCGGCGTGGGCGGCCAGGCCGCGGTCGGGGTGGGGGAGCAGCACGGCGCAGTGGAACCAGCGGGCGGCCCGGCGGTACGCCTCGGCGGCGGAACGGTCCGCGCCCCGCGCCTCGTGCCGCTCGCCGGCGGTCAGGTGGTCGCCCGCCGCACGGACGAAGGCGGCCGGCCAGTCCCGCAGGTCGTCGAGCGCGCTCGTCACACGCTCGTACGCGAACGGGTCCAGGCCCGCGCCGTACGCGCGTGAGCGGTTCTGACCGATGAAGTCCGCCAGGATGCCCGGGAGTTCGAAGAAGGAACTGGTCGGGGGTGTCGTCGGCATGGTGACTCTCCTCGCGGGTTCAGGAAACGGTCAGCACGGCGTTGCCGCGGATGCGGCGCTCGCGCAGGTCGACGAGCGTCGTGGCGGTGTCCGCCCAGTCCGTGACCCGGCCCAGTTCCGGATGCAGCCGCCCGGCGGCGACGAGCCGGACGAGCGCGGCGAGGTCGTCGGCGTAGGACTCGGGGAAGTCCATGTAGTGGAAGTGGCGCAGCGACGCCGACTCCGGGCCCCGGAAGAAGTCGAAGAAGTCCAGCGTGACCGGGGTGCGGCCGGCCTGGCCGAACCAGATGAGCGTCCCGCCGCGACGGAGCCGGGACAGGGCCGCCGGGAGCGTCGGGCCGCCCGTCGATTCGAGGACCAGATCGTAGGGGCCGGCCGCCTCGGTCACGTCGTGCACGACCTCGTGCGCACCCAACTCCCGTAGCCGTGCGCCGCGTTCGGGTGAGGCGGTCACCGCCGTGAGGTACGCGCCCGCGGCGGCCGCCAGCTCGGTGACGTAGTGGCCCACCCCGCCCGATGCGCCGGTCAGCAGGACGTGGCGCCCGCCGACCGGGCCCGCGGCGCGCAGCAGCCGCAGCGCGGTGAGCCCGGCGAGGGGCAGCGCGGCGGCCTGCGCCGTGGTGACGGCGTCGGGCAGTTCGGCGAGCGCGGACGTCGGCACCGCCGCGTACTCGGCCCAGCCCGCGCCCATCGGATGGCCGACGACGCGGCGCCCCGCCTCGGGCCCGCTGCCGTCCGCGGCCTGCTGCACGACCAGGCCTGCGACGTCCTTGCCCGGCCGCCAACTCGCCCCGGGCTCCTCCAGCTTGAACGTCTCGCCCCGGTTCACCGAGTACGCCTCGACCTTGATCAACGCCTCGTCGGGACGGAGCCGGGGCTGCGGCAGCTCGGCGAGAACGACGTGCGGCTGTCCGGCGTGGGCCTTGCCCGTGGGTACGTAAGCTCTCATGCCCCGCAGTCCACCGGGCCCGGGGCACCGGGGTCCAACAACTGGCCACCGGGTACGACAACCGACGGTTGTTCCCTAGGGTGGCCGCATGGAATCCGCCGCCGGCCCCGACGACCGGGACGTCGATCTCGACCTCGCACAGGTCCGCGCGTTCGCCGCCGTCGCCGACGAGCGGCACTTCGGGCGGGCCGCGGCCCGGCTCGGCATCACCCAGCAGGCCCTGTCCAAGCGGGTCGCCCGGCTGGAGTCGACGCTCGGCGTGCGGCTCTTCGAGCGCGGGGCGCGCGGGGTCGAGCCGACCGGGGACGGGGCGCGGTTCCTGGAGCCCGCCCGGCAGGTCCTCGACGCGGGGCGGGCCGCCGTCGACGCGGTGCGCGGCACGCCGCCGAGGCCGCTGCGCATCGACGTATGGGGGCACCTGTACGCGCCGATGCGGACCGTCGCCGCCATGATCGAGGCCGCGCCCGGACTCGCCGTCGAACCCGGTGCCGGCCGCGACTACCCGGCCGTGGTGGACGCCATGGTGCGGGCGGACCGCGGCGGCTGCGACGCCGGGTTCGGGCGGGTGCACGCGCTGCCCGACGGGGACGCGGCGCTGGTGCGCCGCCTGGTCCGGCTCGAACCGGTCGACGCGGTGCTCAGCGCCCGGCATCCGCTGGCCGGTGCCGACGCGCTGCGCCCGGCCGACCTGCGCGACTCCGTGCTGCGGTACCCGGCCGAGACGGTGCGGCTGGACTTCCTGACGCGGTTCGCGGACCGCTTCGGCATCGCGGCGCGGGAGGGCGGGCCGAACCTCGGCCTGGAGTCCTTCCTCGCCCATCTGCGCGAGGAGCCGGGGCAGTTCACGCTGTTCCCGGCCGATGTCCCGCTGCCGGACGACCCGGGCCTGCGGGTGGTGCCGCTCGTCGACCCGACCCCGCTGTACGCCTGGTCGCTGGTGTGGCCCGCCGGCCGCGAGCACCCGGGGATCGCCGAACTGCTGCGCGCCTGCGGCCAGTTGGCGGGGGAGCGGCGCTGGCTCGACTACGACCCGGCGCGCGACTGGCTGCCGGACACCGACAGGCCCTGAGCGGACTCCGACGGGTCCTGAGCGGACTCCGAAGGATCCTGAGCCGCCTTGTCCGACGGGTTCTGCGCCGTCTCGGAGGGGGTCGAGGCCGCCTTCGAGGCCTCCTGGACCGGATGCGGCGGGCCTTGATCCGGCTTCGACGGCCCCGCCGCCGGTTTGCCGCGCAGCGGGACCTCCTTCACGGCCACCGCGGCCAGCAGGGCGAGCACACTGACGACGGCCGCGACCAGGAAGACCTGCTGCGTCCCCTCGGTCACCGCGTGCGCCGAAGTGCCGTGCGGAGTGGCCCGGTTGAAGAGCGAGCCGAACACCGCGAGGCCGACCGAGGCGCCGACCGTACGGAAGAGGTTGACGCTCGACGAGGCGACGCCCAGGTCCCTCATCTCCACGCTGTTCTGCGCGATCGTCGTCGTCATCTGCATGAAGAAGCCGAGGCCGATGCCGGTGAGCACCATGAAGAAAGACGTCATGGCGCCGGACGTGTCCGCGTCCATCGTGGCGAGCAGAGCCGTGCCGGCCGTCAGGAACACCCCGCCCAGCACCGGGAAGATCTTGTAGCGGCCGGTACGCGACATCACCCGGCCCGCGATCTGTGTGACCACCACGACCGGTGCCATCAGCGGCAGCAGGAGCAGTCCCGAACTCGTCGCCGTCGCGCCCTGCACCGTCTGCTGGAACAGCGGCAGATACAGCGACGCCCCGAACATCACCGCGCCCACCGCGCCGATCAACACCGAGGCGAGCGGGAAGTTGCGGTGCGCGAACACCCGCAGGGGGATCAGGGGTTCGGCCGCGCGGCGCTGGGACACGACGAATCCGGCGAGACCGAGGACGGTGACCGCGAGCAGCCCGACGATCTGGGCCGAGGTCCACGCGTACTGGGACCCGCCCCAGGTCGTGGCGAGCACCAGGGCGCTGATCGTGACGGTCATCAAGGAGATGCCGGGCCAGTCGACGCGGACCCGTCCGGCGGTCCGCGCCCCGTCCGGGGCGAGCATCACCGCACACCACACCAGGGCCAGCACCCCGAGCGGCAGGTTCAGGTAGAACGCCCAGCGCCAGCCCACGTGCCCGGTGACGAAGCCGCCGACGAGCGGCCCGCCGATGGTGCCGAGTGCCATCACCGACGCGCTCATGCCCTGGTAGCGGCCACGCTCGCGGGGCGGCACGAGGGAGGCGATCAGCGCGAACGCGAGTCCGCCGAGGCCCCCCGCGCCCAGGCCCTGCAGCACCCGGAAGCCGATCAGCTCGCCCATCGTCCGCGCGGCGCCCGACAGCACGGAGCCCGCCAGGAAGACGCCGATCGAGACGAGGAAGACGCGCTTGCGGCCGTAGAGATCGCCGAGCTTTCCCCAGACGGGGGTCGAGACGGCGGTGGCGAGCGTGTACGCGATCACCACCCACGACAGGTGCTCCGTGCCGCCGAGGTCCCGGACGATCGTCGGCATCGAGGTCCCGACGATGTTGTTGTCCAGCATCGACAGCAGCATCGCCAGCATCACGCCGAGCATGGTCCAGCGGATCCGGCCCGCGGACCCCGCGCTTCTCTTGGCTCCTGCGGCTCCTGCGGCTCCTGCGGCTCGTGCGGGTTTTGTTGTTTCTGCGGTTCTTGTGGTTTCTGTGGCTCCTGAACCAGTCAGGTCCGTTTCTTTCGCGTCAGTCATACCCCGAGAAAAGCACAACCGTACAATAAGTGCAACGGATCAACTTTTTGCACGGGTCACCCATGGCGGTAGAGTGTGGTCATGACCTCGCACCCCCCGCCGCCGTCGCACGCCCCGGCCGCTTCCCCGGAACCGCTCGGCCGGCGTGAGCGCAAGAAGGCCGCCACGCGACAGGCGCTGGCGGACGCGGCCCTGCGGCTCTTCCTGGAGCACGGCTACGACAAGGTCGGGATCCGGGACGTGGCCGAGGCCGCCGACGTGTCGACGACCACGCTGTTCAAGCACTTCTCCGGCAAGGAGGCCCTCGTCTTCGACCGGGACGAGGACCAGGAGCAGGCCCTGGTCTCGGCCGTCCGTGACCGGCCCGACGGGGTGACGATCCTGCGCGCGCTGCGTGAACACGCGCGCGGCGCACGGGACTTCGACCCCACGGACGACGGGGCGGTGCGCTTCCGTGAACTGATCGACGGCACAAAGGCGCTGCGCGAGTACGCCGAGCGGATGTGGCTGCGCCACCGCACCGCGCTGGCCCGCGCCATCGCCGAGGACATCGGCGCGCCCGAGGGCGACCCGGCATGCGAGGCGCTCGCCGCCTTCGCTCTCCAGGCGGTCCGCCTCGGAGACGGGGCCGAGGCCGTCGACGCCGCGTTCGACATCCTGGAGCGGGGCTGGGACCCCGGGGTGGCGGGGGCCCAGCGGGGCTGAGCGGATCCCGCGGTCCGGATCCCGCGGTCCGGATCCCGCGGACCGGATCCCGCGGCCCCCGGAACCAGCCCCGGAAGCCTCCCGAGGACAGAACGCTCCTCGGGGCGCGTTTCGGTCCTTTCCCCGGCGCATACGGTGACGCAGCGCACTTTCGGCCACGGAACGCGCATGCTTTCCGCACCCCAGGGCAGGGGCACCCGACATCACGGCAGAGATCGCCGAGAGGCATCTGCGGTGCTCGGGGGAAAGATCCGGAACGGAAGGCAAGCAGGACGTGTCAGCACAACACACCATCCATGTCGGCGGAGAGTGGCGCGCAGCCGCCTCGGGAGCCACCCGCGAGATCCTCGACCCCGCGGATGCCAAGCCGTTCGCCGTGATCGCCGAAGGCGGCGCCGACGACGCGGACGCCGCGATAGCCGCCGCCCGCCGCGCCTTCGACGAGGGCCCCTGGCCGACGACGCCCGTCGCCGAGCGTGCCGCGCTGCTGCGCCGCGTCGCCGACCTCCTCGTCCGCGACCGGGAGAAGATCGGCCTCCTGGAGAGCCGGGACGCCGGAAAGACCGTCGAGGAGGGCCGCGTCGACGTCGACTGTGTCGCCGACGCCTTCCGCTACTTCGCCGACCTCGTCATCGGGGAAGGCGCCGGACGCGTCGTCGACGCGGGCTCCGACGAGATCCACAGCGTCGTCGTGCACGAGCCCGTCGGCGTCTGCTCGATGATCACGCCCTGGAACTACCCGCTGCTCCAGGCCAGCTGGAAGATCGCCCCGGCCCTCGCCGCGGGCAACACCTTCGTCATCAAGCCGAGCGAGATCACCCCGCTGACCACGGTCGTGCTCGTCGAACTGCTGGTGGAGGCCGGACTGCCCGCCGGCGTCGCCAACATCGTGACCGGCCCCGGCGCCTCGGTCGGCGCCCGCCTCGCCGACCACCCCGACGTCGACCTCGTCTCCTTCACCGGCGGCCTGGTCAGCGGCACCAAGGTCGCCCAGGCCGCCGCCGCGGACGTCAAGAAGGTCGCCCTCGAACTCGGCGGCAAGAACCCGAACGTCGTCTTCGCCGACGCCTGCGAGACCGAGGACGGCTTCGACACGGCCGTCGACCAGGCCCTCAACGCCGCGTTCATCCACAGCGGCCAGGTCTGCTCCGCCGGCTCCCGCCTCATCATCGAGGAGTCCGTGCGCGAACGCTTCGTCGCTGAACTCGCCCGCCGCGCCGAGAAGATCCGCCTCGGCCGCGGCACCGAGAACGGCGTCGAGTGCGGCCCGCTCGTCAGCGAGCAGCAGCGCGACAAGACCGAGTCCTACGTCGCCTCCGCCCTCGCCGAGGGAGCCGTGCTGCGCTGCGGCGGCAAGCGCCCCGAGGCCAGCGACGTACGCCCCGCCACCGGCTGGTTCTACGAGCCGACCGTCCTCGACCAGTGCCACCGCGAGATGCGGGTCGTGCGCGAGGAGACCTTCGGGCCGATCCTCACCGTCGAGACGTTCCGCACCGAGGACGAGGCCGTCGCCCTCGCCAACGACACCGAGTACGGCCTCGCGGGCGCCGTGTGGACCACCGACGCGGGCCGTGCCCGCCGGATCGCCGCACGCCTGCGCCACGGCACGATCTGGATCAACGACTTCCACCCCTACCTGCCGCAGGCCGAGTGGGGCGGCTTCGGAAAGAGCGGCGTGGGACGGGAGTTGGGCCCCGCCGGACTCGCCGAGTACCGCGAGACCAAGCACGTCTACCAGAACCTGGCGCCGAAGCCGGTGCGGTGGTTCGCGGGCTGAGCGCCCCCGCCGGGCGCCGTCCCACGGCGCCCGGCCCCGCCTCGCCCATAACCCGGTACCGCGGCCGTACTCGTACCCGTACCGCGCCCGTATCCGTACCGCGCCCGTATCCGTATCTCTGTACCTCTCTCCGTACCTCCCATTACGCGAAGTACCTTGCCTCGCCTTGGAGTTGACGCATGCCTGAGAATCCCGAACAGCCCGAGAACACGTACGACTACGTAGTGGTCGGCGGCGGCACGGCCGGATCGGTGATCGCCTCCCGGCTCACCGAGAACCCGGACGTCACCGTCGCCGTCATCGAGGGCGGTCCCAGCGACATCGACCGCGACGACGTGCTGACGCTGCGCCGCTGGCTCGGCCTGCTCGGCGGCGACCTCGACTACGGCTACACCACCACCGAGCAGCCGCGCGGCAACTCGCACATCCTGCACAGCCGCGCCAAGGTGCTCGGCGGCTGCTCGTCGCACAACACCCTCATCTCGTTCAAGCCGCTGCCCGGCGACTGGGACGAGTGGGCCGCGGCCGGCGCCGAGGGCTGGGACCACAAGGCGATGGACCCCTACTTCGCCAAGCTGCGCAACAACGTCGTCGCCGTCGACGAGAAGGACCGCAACGCCATCGCCCGCGACTTCGTCGAGTCCGCGCAGGCCGCGACCGGCGTGCCGCGTGTCGAGGGCTTCAACAAGGGCCCCTTCAAGGACGGCGTCGGCTTCTTCGACCTCGCCTACCACCCCGAGAACAACAAGCGGTCCTCCGCCTCGGTCGCGTACCTGCACCCGCACATGGAGGCGGGCGACCGCCCCAACCTCACGCTGCTGCTGGAGACGTGGGCGCACAAGCTGGAGTTCGTGGACGGCGTGCGGGCGCGCGGCGTGCACGTGCGCGGCAAGGACGGCGCCGAACGGCTGATATCCGCGCGGCGCGAGGTCGTCGTGTGCGCGGGCGCCGTGGACACGCCCCGCCTGCTCCTGCACTCCGGCATCGGCCCCAAGGCCGACCTGGAGAAGCTCGGCATCCCCGTCCTGCACGACCTGCCCGGCGTCGGCGAGAACCTCCTCGACCACCCGGAGTCGGTCATCGTCTGGGAGACGGACGGCCCGATCCCCGACAACAGCGCCATGGACAGCGACGCGGGCCTGTTCATCCAGCGCGACCCCGAGGCCGCCGGCCCGGACCTGATGTTCCACTTCTACCAAATCCCGTTCACCGACAACCCGGAGCGGCTCGGCTACGAGAAGCCCGAGCACGGGGTGTCCATGACGCCGAACATCCCCAAGCCGAAGAGCCGTGGGCGGTTGTACCTGACCAGCGCGAACCCCGAGGACAAGCCCGCCCTCGACTTCCGCTACTTCACCGACGAGGACGACTACGACGGGCAGACCCTCGTCGACGGCATCCGTATCGCCCGCGAGATCGCGAAGACGCAGCCGCTGGCCGGCTGGCTCAAGCGCGAGGTGTGCCCGGGACCCGACGTCACCGGTGACGAGGAGCTCAGCGAGTACGCCCGCAAGGTCGCCCACACCGTCTACCACCCTGCCGGCACCTGTCGCATGGGCGCCAAGAATGATGAACTCGCGGTGGTCGACCCCGAGTTGAGGGTCCGCGGGCTGCAAGCCATCCGAATCGCCGACGCGTCCGTCTTCCCGACGATGCCCGCGGTGAACCCGATGATCGGGGTGCTCATGGTCGGGGAGAAGTGCGCCGAGCTGCTGGGTGGTGATGCGTGATGAGTACGCAGACTGTGGTGAAGGACCCCGCTCCGGACGCGAGCGCGGGAGCCGCCGAGACCGTCTTCGCCGTCCGCAACCTGTGGAAGGTCTTCGGCCCCAAGGCCGAACGCATCCCGGGCGACGCGGAACTGGCCGACCTGAGCGCCGCCGAACTGCGCTCCCGCACCGGCTGCACCGCCGCCGTGCGCGACGTCTCCTTCGACGTCAGACGCGGCGAGGTCTTCGTGGTGATGGGCCTGTCCGGCTCCGGCAAGTCCACGCTGGTGCGCTGCCTGACCCGCCTCATCGAGCCGACGTCCGGCTCGCTCGCCATCGACGGCGAGGACGTCCGCGCCATGGACAAGGGCCGGCTGCGCGAACTGCGCCGCCACCGCGCCGCCATGGTCTTCCAGCACTTCGGACTGCTGCCGCACCGCACCGTCCTCGACAACGTCGCCTACGGCCTGGAGATCCAGGGCGTCGGACGCGCCGAGCGCCGGGCGAAGGCCGCGGAGGTCGTCGCGAAGGTGGGCCTGGAGGGCCTTGAGGGGCGCCGTCCCGGCCAGCTGTCCGGCGGCCAGCAGCAGCGCGTGGGCCTCGCCCGCGCCCTCGCCGTGGACCCCGAAGTCCTGCTGTTCGACGAGCCGTTCAGCGCGCTCGACCCGCTGATCCGGCGCGACATGCAGGAGGAGGTCGTGCGCCTGCACCGCGAGGAGGGCCGCACGATGGTCTTCATCACCCACGACCTCAACGAGGCACTCCGCCTCGGCGACCGCATCGCCCTCATGCGCGACGGCCGCATCGTGCAGCTCGGCACCCCCGAGGAGATCGTCGGCGCGCCCGCCGACGACTACGTCCGCGAGTTCGTCCGCGACGTACCCCGCGAACAGGTCATGACGGTCCGCCGCGCCATGCGCCCCGCCGACCTCGACGAGGCCGACCGCGGCCCCGAGATCGCCCCCGACGCCACGGTGTCGGAAGCGATCGAGGCGGTCGCGCGCAGCGGGTTCGCGGTGCGGGTCATGGACGACGGGCAGTGCGTCGGGGTCGTCGACCACGAGCGGCTGATCGACGTGGTGGCCGGCACGGCCGGCACGGCCGGCACGGCCGGCACGGCCGGCACGGCCGGCACGGCCGGCACGACCGATACGGATTCGTCAGGATCGGCCCCGGCAGCGGCAGCGGCATCGGCTGCGGTCACGGGTTCGGCCCCGGCCGCGGGTTCGGCCGCAGCCACGGGTTCGGCCCCGGCACCGGCGGCGGTACCGGCGCAGGGTGCGTCGACTGCCTCGGGCTCCGAGGGGACGGGTGCGGCCGCGTCGGCCGTTCCGGGCTCCGGGGACAAGGGCGCGACTACCGCGACGCCGACTGCCGCCTCGGGCTCCGAGGGCAAGGGCGGGCCCACGCCGGCTGCTCCCGGCCCCGAGGGCGAGGAGGCGGTCTGACATGGCAGCTGCCGTCACAGTCGCCCCGGCCAAGGGCGACACCACCCGTCGGGGAAGCCTGCTCCGCCACCGCGTACTCGGCAAGCTCCTGCTGCTCGCCGTGGCCGCGGCGGTGATCGTCCCGATCGTCAACGCCCGCTGGTCCAGCGGCACCTGGCCGGACGCCCTCACCGTCGACATCTCCGAGCCGCTCGGCAAGGCCAGCGACTGGATCATCGACAACCGCGACAGCCACCCGCTGTTCCTCTATTTCCTCGGCCACATCAGCAACGCGATCGTCGTCTCCATCCGCGCCGTCTACCTCGTGCTGCTCGCCGCCGGCTGGGCCGGAGTGACGGCCGCGGCCGGGCTGATCGCCTGGCGCGTCGCGGGCTGGCGCCTCGCCGCCTCCGCCGTGCTCGCCTTCCTCGCCTGCGGCGCCCTCGGCATGTGGGTGCCCACCGTGCAGACCCTCGCGCTGATGGTGGTCGCCGTCTTCGTCTCGGTCGTCCTCGGCGCGCTCCTCGGTCTCGCCGCGGGCCTGAGCGACCGCATGCACCGCGCCCTGCGCCCGGTCCTCGACACCATGCAGGTGTTCCCGGCGTACGCGTACCTCCTTCCGGTCGTCCTCGTCTTCGGCATCGGCGTCCCCGCCGCGGTCCTCGCCACCGTCGTCTACGCAGCCCCGCCCATGGCCCGCCTCACCGCGCTCGGCCTGCGCTCCGCCGACGGCGGCGTCATGGAGGCCGTCACCTCGCTCGGCGCCACCGCCCGCCAGCGCCTGCTCACCGCGCGCCTCCCGCTGGCCCGCAGGGAACTCCTCCTCGGCCTGAACCAGACGATCATGATGGCCCTCTCCATGGCCGTCATCGCCTCGGTCATCGGCGCCGGCGGCCTCGGCGACCGCGTCTACCAGGCGCTCGCCTCCGTCGACGTCGGCGCCGCACTCGCCGCCGGCATTCCGATCGTGCTGCTCGCCGTCGTCCTCGACCGCGTCACCGGCGCGGCAGGGGCCCGGCTCGGCTCCGACGAACGACCGGCGCGCTGGCAGTGGGGCGTCGTCGCCGCCGGCACCCTCGCGGTCGCCCTCGTCGCCCGCTTCGCCGACCGCCTCGACTGGCCCGACTCCTGGGTCGTGAACATCGCCGCCCCCGTCAACGACGCCGTCGACTGGATGACCGACCACCTCTACACCGGCGTCCCCTACGTGGGCGGCACCGCCGACTGGGCCGGCCACTTCACCACCTGGATCCTCGACCCGCTGCGCTCCGGCCTGACCTGGCTGCCCTGGTGGTCGGTGCTCCTGATCGTGGCCGCGCTCGCCTGGCTGATCGGCACCTGGCGCACCGCCCTGACCGCCGTCCTCGCCATGGCCGCGATCGGCGTGCTCGGCGTCTGGAAGCCGTCCCTGGACACCCTCTCCCAGGTCCTGGCCGCCGTCGCCGTCACCCTGGTCCTCGGCTTCGCGATCGGTATCGCCGCCGCCCGCAGCGAACGCCTCGACCGGCTGCTGCGCCCCGTCCTCGACGTCTTCCAGACGATGCCGCAGTTCGTCTACCTGATCCCCGTCGTCGCCCTCTTCGGTGTCGGCCGGGCCCCGGCCGCCGCCGCGGCCGTCGTCTACGCGCTGCCCGCCGTCGTCCGCATCACCGCCCAGGGGCTGCGCCAGGTCGACCCGGCCGCGATGGAGGCGTCCCGCTCGATGGGCGCCACCACGGGCCAGCAACTGCGCCAGGTCCAACTCCCGCTCGCCCGCCCGGCGCTGCTCCTCGCCGTCAACCAGGGCGTCGTCCTGGTCCTCGCCGTGGTCATCATCGGCGGCCTGGTCGGCGGTGGCGCGCTCGGCTACGACGTCGTCTTCGGTCTCGCCCAGGGCGACCTCGCCACCGGCCTCGTCGCGGGCGCCGCCATCGTCTGCCTCGGCCTGATGCTGGACCGCGTGACCCAGCCGACGGAACGCCGTACCCGTACCGGAAAGGGGGCCTGACGTGATGCGAACCCGTATGGCCACAGGGGTGGTTGTCGCCGCGGCCCTACTGGCGGTCAGCGGCTGCGGCGCCGCCGACATGACCAAGCAGGCGTCGCCGTACGCCAACGCCCAGGGCGCCAAGACGGTGACCCTCTCCGTCCAGTCCTGGGTCGGCGCCCAGGCCAACGTCGCCGTCGCCCAGTACCTCCTGGAACACGAACTCGGCTACCGCGTCGACACCGTCCAGGTCGACGAGGTCCCCGCCTGGGACGCCCTCAGCCAGGGCCGCGTCGACGCGATCCTGGAGGACTGGGGCCACCCCGACCAGGAACAGCGCTACGTGAAGGACAAGAACACCATCGTGAACGGCGGCGGCCTCGGCGTCACCGGACACATCGGCTGGTTCGTGCCCACGTACTTCGCCAAGCAGCACCCCGACGTCACCAACTGGAAGAACCTCAACAAGTACGCCGACCAGCTGAAGACCGCGGAGAGCGGCGGCAAGGGCCAGCTCCTGGACGGCTCCCCGTCCTACGTCACGAACGACAAAGCCCTGGTCCAGAACCTGAAGCTGGACTACCAGGTCGTCTTCTCCGGCTCCGAAGCCGCCCAGATCACCCAGATCAAGCAGTTCGCCAAGCAGAAGAAGCCGTTCCTGACGTACTGGTACCAGCCGCAGTGGCTCTTCAAGAAGGTCCCGATGACTGAGGTGAAGCTGCCCGCCTACAAGGAGGGCTGCGACGCCGACCCGAAGAAGGTCGCCTGCGCCTACCCGCAGACCCCGCTGCAGAAGTACCTCAACGCCGACTTCGCCAAGGACGGCGGCAAGGCCGCGGCCTTCCTGAAGAACTTCCACTGGACGACGGAGGACCAGAACGAGGTCTCCCTGCTGATCGCCGAACAGAAGCTCTCGCCGGACGAAGCGGCGAAGAAGTGGATCGACGGCCACCGCAGCACGTGGGAGGCGTGGCTGCCCAAGTAGCCGGGCAGATTCCACAGTGCCGGGTGTCTTTCCTGACGGGGGCACCCGGCACAGTCATGTGGTGGCGGTGGCGGTGGCAACGGCAGTGGCAGCGGCAGTGGTGCTGGTGCTGGTGCTGGTCTTGGGCGGGGCCGTCGGCTGCCCAGCACAGCGGGGTCAGCGGGGTCAGCGGGGCTGCTGGGGGAGGATCCGCGGGTCCGCTACCCCAGGTTCTCCGCGATCTCCCGCAGCGCCGCTGCCGCCCGGCGCTGCAACCCGGGCCCGAACGTGATCCGCGTCGCCCCCGACTCGCCCCACTCCCGCAGCGACGGCCCACCGGGCGGCGCCCCGACGTTGACCGGCCCCTCGATCCCGGCCCGCAGAAGAGGCAGTGCCTCGACCGGCGCCCCGATCGGATACACACAGTCCGCGCCGGCCGCCACGTACCACCGCGCCCGCTCGATCGTCTCCCCGACCGGATCGTCGACGCCCCTCATGAACGTGTCGATCCGCGCGTTGAGCACGATCCGGTCACCGGCGGCAGCCCGCACCTCGGCCAGCCAGGCGGCCTGCTCCCGAGGGTCCTTGAGCGCCTTGCCCGGTCCGGCGCCGGGCTCCGTGTCCGAGGCCGAGTCCTCGAGGTTGCACCCGACGGCCCCGGTCTCCAGCAACCGCTCCACCAGCTCCCTGGGCGCGATCCCGTACCCGCCCTCGATGTCCGCCGACACCGGCACCGACACCGACCGCACGATCCGTGTCACGGCCGCGAACATCTCGTCCGCCGGCGTCCGCCCGTCCTCGTACCCCAGCGACGCCGCGACCCCCGCGCTGGGCGTCGCCAGAGCCGGGAACCCGGCCTCCTCGAAGACCCGTGCACTCGCCGCGTCCCACGGCCCCGGCAGGACCAACGGATCGCCGGGAGCACGGTCGTGGTGCAGCGCCCGCAGGACGTCCACGGGCCTCGCGTGCCTCACGGGCCCCTGCGACCGGTCGGGGTCGGCCGTCGCGCCGTTCACCACGCGGGACCTCCCGGCTCGATCCGCCTGCTGACCATCAGCCGGTTCCAGCTGTTGATCAAAGCGATCGCCCCGATGAGGTGGGCGAGCTCCCCCTCGGTGAACTGCTTCGCGGCGAGCTCGTACGCCTCGTCGGGCACGAACCCCTCGGTGAGCACCGTCACGGCCTCGGTCAGCGCGAGCGCCGCCCGCTCCCGCTCGCTGTACAACTCGCCGGCCTCCCGCCAGGCGTTGAGCAGCGCAATCCGCTTCGCGCTCTCCCCGTTCTTCTCGACAGCGATGTCGACGTGCATGTCCAGACAGAACGCGCACTCGTTGATCTGCGAAGCCCGGATCATCACCAGCTCGGCCAGGACCGGATCCCCGAGCCCCTTCTTCACGGCCGCGCTCAACGCGACCATCGCGTCCCGGACCCCGGGGTCCAATCGGGTCATACGCGCGCTCACTTGAAGTCCCCCGCCTTGTAGTGCCCCGGCGACTGGCGCGTGGTGACACCGAACCGGTTCCACGCGTTGATCGTCGTGATCGCCGCGATCAACTGGCTCAGCTCCCGCTCGTCGTAGACCTTCGCCGCCTTCTCGTACACCTCGTCCGGCACGAAACCGTCCGTGAGGACCGTGATCGCCTCGGTCAGCTCGATCGCGGCGATCTCCTTCTCCGTGTAGAAGTGCTGCGACTCCTCCCAGGCGGCGAGCTGGATGATCCGCTCGACGCTCTCGCCGGCGGCCAGCGCGTCCTTGGAGTGCATGTCCAGGCACAGCGCGCAGTGGTTGATCTGCGAGGCCCGAATCTTGACCAGCTCGTACGTCACCGGGTCGAGCCCCTGACGAGCCGCCGCGTCGAGCCGGACCATCGCCTTGAACACCTCGGGGGCGTGCTGGGACCAGGCGAGCCGAGGCGTGTGCTCGTGCATGTACTCCGTGCCGGCGTCAGCGGTGCCGCCGGCGCTGCCAGTGGTGGGGGTGGGGGCCGTCGTGCCCTGGCTGCTGCCGTGCGGGCCGTTCCCCTGCTGGGTCTCATTCTGGTGCTGTGTGTCGTTCCCGTGCGTCGTCATGTCTCGACCCTACGAACGGATTAGCCCAGAGGTATGGTCCATTCCCATGGCAGAATCCTGGGCCACTTCGCCCTCCGGGCAGGCACTCGGCATCGACCTCCACATCGAGCCCACCGGCTCCGGCCTGCGCCGGGGCCTGACCGACGCGCTCCGCGAAGCCGTACGCGGCGGCCGCCTCGCCCCCGGCACCCGACTGCCCGCCTCGCGCACGCTCGCCGTCGATCTGGGCATCGCCCGCAACACCGTCGCCGACGCCTACGCCGACCTCGTCGCGGAAGGCTGGCTCACCGCCCGCCAGGGCTCCGGCACCCGGGTCGCCGAACGCCCCGTCGAGGCGCCCCGCCCAGCCCCCGCCCCGGGGCGCCGAGCCCCCGGCAGGCTCCTGCACGACCTGCACCCCGGCACCCCCGACCTCTCTTCGTTCCCCCGCGCCGCCTGGCTCCGGGCGTCCCGCCGCGCCCTGACCGCCGCACCGAACGACGCCCTCGGCTACGGCGACCCCCGCGGCCGCCCCGAACTGCGCACCGCCCTCGCCGGCTATCTCGCCCGCGCCCGCGGCGTCCACGCCCACCCCGACCGCATCGTCATCTGCGCCGGGTTCGCGCACGGCCTGATGCTGCTCGGCGACGTCCTGCGCCGCCGAGGCGTGCACGACATCGCTGTGGAGACCTACGGCCTCGACGTCCACTGGAACGTCCTCACCCGCGCAGGCCTCCACACCCATCCCCTCCCGCTCGACGAACTCGGCACGGACACGGGGGAGTTGGATCATTGGACGATGGGCGGGGCGCCGTCTCGGGGGGCCGGTGTGGGGGCGGGGGTGGGTGCGGATGTGGATGTGGGTGCGGGTGCGCGGTCGGGTGCAGGAGTGGGGCCGGGGGCTGGTGCTGGTGCGGCGGTGGCTCCGGTCGTGGCGCGGCCGGCCCGGGCGGAGGGCGGTGGGCCATCTGGCGGAGGCTCAGGCGGCGGCGATCGACCGGGCGGCGATCGACCGGGCGGCGGTCGGTCCAGCGGCGGTCGAAAGGGCGGGGGTCGATCCGGCGGGGACGCTGCTGTCGGCGGATCCGGCGATCGCGCGGCAGTCGGCGCCGCTCTGCTGACACCCGCCCATCAGTTCCCCGTGGGCGTCCCGCTCCATCCTGACCGGCGGGCCGCCGTCGTCGACTGGGCACGTCGCACTGGTGGACTGATCCTCGAGGACGACTACGACGGCGAATTCCGCTACGACCGCCAACCCGTAGGCGCGCTCCAGGGGCTGGACCCGGACCGTGTCGTCTATCTCGGCACGGCGAGCAAGTCGCTCGCCCCCGGGCTGCGTCTGGGCTGGATGGTCCTGCCTCCGGCCCTCGCCGACGAGGTCATGGAGGCCAAGGGCCCCAGCGACTGGTCGTGCGGTGCTCTCGACCAGCTGACCCTCGCCGAGTTCCTGAACTCGGGCGCCTACGACCGCCACCTGCGCAGCGCCCGCCTGCGCTACCGCCGACGCCGTGACCAACTCGTGGCCGCCCTCGCCGAACACGCGCCCACCGTCCACGCCACCGGCATCGCCGCCGGCCTGCACGCGGTCCTCCAACTCCCGCCCGGCACCGAACAATCCGTCGTCCGAGCCGCCGCCTGGCAACGCCTGGGCGTCGCAGGTCTCTCCAGCTTCCGCCACGAGAACGCCGCCGCCTCGGCAGCTCAACCCGACGCCTTGGTGGTCGGCTACGGCACCCCGCCCGACCACGCCTGGTCCGGAGCTTTGGACGCACTGTGCCGGGTGCTGCCGTAAGGGTGGGGCGAGTGGGCGGTGGTCTCGGCCAGCAGCGAGGCGTTGCGGAGCTACGAAAACGGCAATGGGGGCAGTCGGGGTCGGTCAGGTTGGCGCAGACCAGGGTCGGGCGGGCCGGGGCGGGCCATGGAGGGCGAGTGCATGGTGGGCCGGCGGGCAAGGCGAGTGCCCGGGCAGCCCGGCCCGAGCGGAGGCATGGCGAGGGTCGACCGGGTAAGGAGTACGGCGAGGGTCGACCGTAAGGAGGTACGGCGGGGCGGATACGGGCGCTGTCATACGGCTGCCCGCGCACGACCGTGCCTATGAGCACCCCGCACCTGTACAGCGTCTGCCCCTTCGCCCCCGCTCGTCACCTTGGCCGACGCCTCCCTCGACGCCGAGCCCGCCAAGCGCCCGCGCCTACTCGCCTGCTCGAACGGGCTCCCCGCCCTCCACCACCGGTGCCTCCCCGAACCGGGCCAGGGCCAGCGCCCCCGCCACGGCCACTGCGAATCCCAGCACCGCCAGCCACTCGAGCCCCGACCGCGTCCGGTCCCCGAGCCACACCACGCCCACCAACGCCGGCCCCACCGTCTCCCCGACGACCATCCCGGCCGTGGCCACCGTCACCGACCCGCGCTGCAGCGCCGACGTCAGCAAGAGGAACGCCGCGCCTCCGCCCACCAGCAGCGCGTAGGTCGCCGGATTCGTCAGCAGGGCCCCTGGCGAGATGTCGTCGATGAGCCGCACGCTCACCTCGACCACGCCGAAACCGAACCCCGCCCCGAGCCCCAACGCCAAGGCCCGGCCACGCCCCGGCAGTCGCCCCGCCCCGGCCCCGATCAGCAGCACCCCGACCGCCACCCCGAGCATCGCGAACCGCAGCCCGTCCGAACCGGCCCGCTCGCCCTCCGCCCCCGACGCCAGCCCCAGCATCGTGAGCCCCGCGCACACGGCACCCACAGCGCCCCACTCGGCCCCGCTCAACCGCACGCGCAGCAACCGGGCGGCGACCACCGCGGTCACGGCCAGGCTCGCGGCGAGCGCCGCCCCCACGGCGTAGATGGGGAGGGATCGCAGCGCCACCACCTGCAGGACGAATCCGAGCCCGTCGAGCCCGAGCCCGGCGACGTAACGCCACTGCCGCAACGCCCGCACCAGTAGCGCCGGATCGACTCCCGACCCGGTCCCGGGCTCGGCCGCCCGCGCCGCCATCGCCTGAAGCACCGACGCCGTACCGAAGCAGATCGCGGACCCCAGCGCGCAAATCATTCCAAGAGGCACAAAGTGACTTTAGAGGAAAGGGAGTCGGGCTTTGGATCGGGAGTGGATGCGCGGGGAACCCGTGTGTTCTTCTACGCTGACCGCCGACAAGGACCAGGACGCGCCGGGACTACCCACGACGAGCCGTCGCCGAGCCCATGGCGCCGGCTGCACGCGTCCGGTCGGAACCAGCACAGACGGGGGAGTTGCACCGATGGCGGAGAAACGACGGCGGTTGCGGTCGAGCACAGTGGTACTCGGTGGCATGGGCGTGCTCGCCACGGCCCTGACTTCCTGCGGTTCGGACCCGGACCGGCGCTGTGTGGACCGTGACAGCTACGACACGTTCAACGGGTACAAGATCGTCAGCGACCAGTACTGCAAGAGCGGTTCGGGAACGACCTCGACCGGCAAGGGCCGCAAGACCGGCACGAGTACCGGCGGCAGCACGAGCGGCACCGGCCGGAGCGGCCGGGTCGACGGAGCCTGGTACTACGACTCCGATGTCAGCGGACGCCACGCCGACAGCGGCACTTTCAGCCGCAGCGAGGCCGTCGACCGGGGCGGCTTCGGTTGCTCGGGTTCCGGTTCCGGAGGCGGCTGAACCAGGGATGAAGCGCCACACCATCCAGCCCCGCGACGGCTGGCAGCAGACCGTCGAGGAACAAGGGCTGATCTACCCCCTCACCCGCTACCCGGACGACTCCCTTCGCCCCTACTGGGACGAGAGCGCCTACTACGAGTTCTCCTTGCGCGAGGTCGAGGCGCTCGAGGAGGTCGTCGAGGAACTGCACGGGATGTGCCTGGCCGCAGCCGAGCACCTCGTCACCCAGGACCGCCTCGCCGACCTCGGAATCACCGACCCGCGCCTCGCATCACTCGTTCGTGAGTCCTGGCGCCGACGCGATGAACTCCCTTCCGTGTACGGCCGTTTCGACCTCCACTACGACGGCCGCACAGGAGGCCCGGCGAAGCTCCTGGAGTACAACGCCGACACGCCCACCTCCCTCGTCGAGGCCGCCAGCCCGCAATGGTTCTGGATGGAGGAGCGCTTCCCCGGCGCCGACCAGTGGAACTCCCTTCACGAGCGGCTGGTCGACGCCTGGAAGAAACAGGCCGCACTCCTCCCGCCCGGCAGCCCGCTGCATTTCGCGCACTCCGCCGAGGACGAACTCGGCGAGGACCTGATGACCGTGGCCTATCTGCGCGAGACCGCCGAGCAGGCCGGACTGGACACGGAATCCATCTCCGTGGAGGACATCGGCTGGGACCCGCTGTCACGGCGCTTCGTCGACAAGAAACTCCGCTTCATCCGCAGCTGCTTCAAGCTCTACCCCTGGGAGTGGCTGACCACCGATCGCTTCGCCCCGTACGTCCTGGACACACTCGACAACGGAGGCGGCACCGGCACCACTCTGTGGATCGAACCCGCCTGGAAGATGCTCCTGTCCAACAAGGCGCTCCTGGCCGTGCTCTGGGAACTCTTCCCGGGCCATCCGAACCTCCTCCCCGCCTACCTGGACGGCCCGCGCGAACTCGCCCGCACCACCGGGTACGTCGCCAAGCCCCTCCTCGGCCGCGAAGGCGCCGGCGTCACTCTCCACGAACCGGGCAGCTCACCAACCGAAACGACGCCTCGTGAAGAGGCCTGCTGTTACCAGGAACTGAGCCTCTTGCCCGACTTCGACGGCAACCGGGTGGTGCTGGGTGCCTGGGTCGTGGAGAACGAAGCCGCGGGTCTCGGCATCCGTGAATCCTCGGGCCCGATCACGGACGAATACGCCCGCTTCCTGCCCCACGTCATCCTCTAGCGCCGACCGGGTCTGGGCCGCCGACCCCAGACCCGGCCTCGGGCCCTGATACGCCCCGGGGCGTCATCACTCTTCAGGTGTCAAGGAACTCTCGGATGTCTCCGGGCGCCGCCGTTCACGCGCCGAGTACCGCACGGAGCTGATCGAGCCCCCAGTCCAGATCCTCCTTCCTGATCACCAGGGGCGGGGCGATCCGGATCGTGGAGCCATGGGTGTCCTTCACGAGCACACCCCGATCCATCAACTTCTCCGAGATCTCCCGTCCCGTCCCGTACGCCGGATCGATGTCCACACCCGCCCAGAGCCCACGGCCCCGCACCTCGGTCACCTTGCCCGTCCCGGCCAACAGGCCCAGCTCGGCGTGCAGATGCTCACCCAGCTCCGCGGCCCGCTGCTGGAACTCCCCGCCCCGCAGCATCGCGATCACCTCGAGCGCCACAGCACAAGCGAGCGGATTGCCGCCGAACGTCGACCCGTGCTCGCCCGGTCGGAACACCCCCAGCACCGCCTTGCTCGACACGACCGCCGACACCGGCACGACACCGCCCCCGAGCGCCTTGCCCAGCACATACATGTCGGGCACCACGCCCTCGTGCTCGCAGGCGAACGTCCGCCCCGTCCGCCCGAGCCCCGACTGGATCTCGTCCGCGATGAACAGCACGCTGCGCTCGCGCGTCAGCTCCCGCACCGCCGGCAGGTATCCGGGCGGCGGCACCAGCACCCCCGCCTCACCCTGGATCGGCTCCAGAAGGACCGCCACCGTGTCCTCGGTCATCGCGTCCCGGAGCGCTTCCAGGTCGCCGTACGGGACGATGTCGAACCCCGGCGTGTAGGGCCCGAAGTCCGCTCGGGCCTCCGGATCCGTGGAGAAGCTGACGATGGTCGTCGTCCGGCCGTGGAAGTTGTCGCTCGCGACCACGATCCGCGCCCGGCCGTCCGGCACGCCCTTGACCCGGTACCCCCACTTACGGGCGGTCTTCACCGCGGTCTCCACCGCCTCCGCCCCCGTGTTCATCGGCAGCACCATCTCCATGCCGCACAACTCGGCGAGCTGCGTACAGAACTCGGCGAACCGGTCGTGATGGAACGCCCGAGAGGTCAGGGTGACGCGCTCCAGCTGGGCCTTGGCCGCCTCGATCAGCCGCCGGTTTCCATGCCCGAAATTGAGGGCGGAGTACCCGGCGAGCATGTCCAGATAGCGGCGCCCCTCGACGTCCGTCATCCACGCGCCCTCCGCCGTGGCGACGACGACGGGCAGCGGATGGTAGTTGTGCGCGCTGTGCTCCTCGGAGGCGGCGATCAAGCCCTCCGTAGCAGCACGTGGGTCCTCGGCGGTGTGGGCGGGAGTCACAGAAGTCACGGGATCTCCGTTCTTACGGCTCTGAAGGCCTTGCGGCTCTTACGGCGCGAGACGGGTTTGTGGCCCCTTCCTATCGTCGCTCGCATCCTGGACGCGGAAACCTCGCGCACCGGCGCGCCCGGTAATGTGATTCCCGGGCCGTGACTGGCGCGCTGGGATGGGACCGACCATCGGGGAGCGGCCCGCGAACTGTGTGCCGTGCGCCTGGGCCGAACCGTGCAGCGCCCCGTCTGTCCGAGCCCGCTCGGACCGGGGAGAACCCGTCCCGGAGGTCCTTCATGCCAGAGCCCACCCCTTCCTCCTCCCTTTCCACCGAGTCAGTCGCCTTCCGCAGCGCCCTCGACGTGATCCGGAGCGTGGAGCCCCGGGTCGCCGACGCCATCGGCCAGGAGATCGCCGACCAGCGCGAGATGCTCAAGCTGATCGCCAGTGAGAACTACGCCTCTCCGGCCACCCTGCTGGCGATGGGCAACTGGTTCAGCGACAAGTACGCCGAGGGCACCGTCGGCCGCCGCTTCTACGCGGGGTGCCGCAACGTCGACACCGTCGAGTCCCTGGCCGCTGAACACGCCCGAGAGCTCTTCGGCGCCCAGCACGCGTATGTCCAGCCGCACTCCGGCATCGACGCCAACCTCGTCGCCTTCTGGGCCGTCCTCGCGGACCGCGTCGAGGCTCCCGCCCTGCAGCGAGCCGGGGTGCGCAACGTCAACGACCTGTCCGACGTCGACTGGACAGAGCTGCGCCAGGCCTTCGGCAACCAGCGCATGCTCGGCATGTCCCTGGACGCCGGCGGCCACCTCACGCATGGGTTCCGACCCAACATCTCCGGCAAGATGTTCGACCAGCGCAGCTACGGCACCGACCCGGCCACCGGACTCCTGGACTACGAGGCGCTGCGCGCCACGGCCCGCGAGTTCAAGCCGATGATCATCGTCGCCGGCTACTCCGCCTACCCGCGCCTGGTGAACTTCCGCATCATGCGGGAGATCGCCGACGAGGTCGGGGCAACGCTGATGGTCGACATGGCTCACTTCGCCGGTCTTGTCGCGGGCAAGGTCCTCACCGGCGACTTCGACCCGGTGCCGCACGCCCAGATCGTCACCACGACCACCCACAAGTCGCTGCGCGGCCCGCGCGGCGGCATGGTCCTGTGCGACGACTCGCTCGCCGACCAGGTGGACCGCGGCTGCCCGATGGTGCTGGGCGGTCCGCTGCCGCACGTCATGGCCGCGAAGGCTGTCGCGCTCGCCGAGGCCCGCCGTCCTGACTTCCGTGGCTACGCCCAGGCCGTCGTCGACAACTCCCGCGCCCTCGCCGAAGGCCTCACCCGGCGCGGAGCGACCCTGGTCACCGGCGGTACGGACAACCACCTCAATCTGATCGATGTCGCCACCTCCTACGGTCTGACCGGCCGACAGGCCGAGTCCGCGCTTCTCGATTCCGGCATCGTCACCAACCGCAACGCCATTCCTGCCGACCCGAACGGCGCGTGGTACACCTCCGGCATCCGTATCGGCACCCCCGCCCTCACCACCCGCGGCCTGGGCGCCACCGAGATGGACGAGATCGCCGCGCTCATCGACCGCGTCCTCACGGCGACCGAGGCCGGCACCACCAGCAAGGGCGCCCCCTCCAAGGCCCAGCACGTCCTGGAGGCCAAGGTCGCCGACGAGGTCTCCCACCGGGCCGGCGATCTGCTCGCCGGTTTCCCGCTCTACCCCGCCGTCGACCTCACCTGAGCCTCGACCCGCCGCCTTCGGAAGGGGCCCGTCCCTGACGGAGGCGGCGGCTGCGCCGGTCCGAGAACCTGCTCGCCAGGCGGTCATATGTCCCGCAGCTCCTGCCGTGGGCCTGACTCCCGGCGCCTGCGAGACGACGCCAGCGTCTCCGGCAGACGCATGACCAGCGGTCGAAGCAGCAGGGCTGCCGCCGCTCCAGCGCCCGCACAGGGGACCGCCCACCACCAGTCGATCCCGCTGCCCCGGGCCGTCGCCGCGGACGTGGCAGATGCAGTGGCGGCCGCTCCTGGAGCCGCTGCCGCGGGTGTCCCGGATATCTCCGAGCTGGGAAATACGGGAGGCGCCCCACCGGGAGCCCGCTTGCCCATCACACCCAGCCTGTGCAGCAGCGACCGCAGCTCATCCGGCTTCTGAGCCGTGTGCCAGTAGCCGCTGAACTTCTCCGGGATATCCGTCGACGTATGGATCCAGACCTCCTTGCTGCCCGGAGTGTCGGGATAGACGCGGTCCACCCGCCAGGGCTGCACATCGTGCAGCAGCCACGTCATGTTGAGCTGTCGTCCCGCACCGACACCGAGGCCGGGTGGCACCTTCTCCTGTCCCTCGCCCGGCTCACCGAGCAGGCTGCTCAGACGGCCGTACTCCTTGTCACTGAAGTAGAGCGACGCGCTCTGCTTGCTCTCCGGTGAGACGACGAGGACGCTGGTGGGCCCGCCGGCCAATGCTTGCGAACCGCTCCACAGCACCATGACCAGTGCCGCAGCCAGCGCTGTGGCCAGTGCCGCCACGCTTCGTACCGTACGCATTCGAACCCCCAGCCGATCCCTGCACGGCTCCTCCGTGCACTGTCACTTCTGGTACACCGCTCGAGCTGTCCGGGTTCCCGATTCGCCGGGATGTCTTTTCGTCTGCGTCGGCTATGGCCTGCCCGGCGGATCTTGCCGCCGGGGGTGCGTGCGTTGTGCCCTGAGACACATGGCGGGGTGGGAACGGGCGTCGTTGGCGACACTCACCGTCATCGAAGGGGGCTGTCACCTCACGCGGTCTGAGGCACCGGACGTGACCTAGCGCCGACCGCGCACCGACTTCGCGATTTTCAACGCTTCGTCCTCGGACTCGATGCCCTCCAGACGCAGCGTGAGGTCGGAGCCGTGTGTCCACAGCAGCGTCGGCCCAGCTGTGCGCTCCGCACGGTTCCACTGCTTGCCCTGCTCGTCGAGCATCCGGAAGCTCAGCCGATGCTCGTTCCTGAACCAGAGCCCGGTGTCCCCGGCCACCGTGACCCACTTCGGCGGCACAGCGACGGTCTTCACGAAGCCGATGTCGAGACGCGCCGGATACTCGTCGAGCCGAACCGTGCGGCCCGCGTCTCGCCAGCACAAGGTCAGCAGCGCGCGATCGTCCTGCTCGCGAGTGACCATGATCGCGTCGGGCGAGCCCAGCCCGGACGGGACCAGAGGCGTGAAGCCGGCCCGACGCACGGCCTGAGCCAGCGAGACGGAGTCACCGCAGCCAGGGACGTGGGCGCCCGTCGACGGTGCGGACGACGGGTCGTAGCGCACTTCGACCCCGCCGAAGCCGAACCAGTCCGCGACCGCAGCTCGCACGGGCGGGGTGAACACAACGATGGTCGCCACCCCACACAGTGCGGCGGCGAGCGCCCGCCAGCGAAGCCGTACCCACCCTCGTATCCGACGCAAGAAGCTGCGCGGCCCGCGAGGCTCGGCGACCGGCGTGGGCACACGCTCGGCGAGTATCTGCGCCAGCACGCGCTCGGCCATCGTCTCGCCCGCGCCTTCCGGGCCCTCCATCAGTCGGCCCAGCGAGCGCAGTTCGTCAGGCAGTCCTGGCTCGTCATCGCGACGCCCGCCCATGCTTGTCACCTCCCTCCCTCAGCCGCTGTGCCGGTACCGATGCGGAATCCTGCCGTGCGGGAAGCAGCTGGCCGAGCTTGCGCAGCGCGCGATTGAGCCGGGATTTGACCGTGCCGCGCGGCCAGCCGAGCGCCTGCGCCGTCTCCGCCTCGTCCATCTCCAACAGATAGCGGTAGGTGACGACGAGCCGATGCTCCTCGCTCAGCAGCTCCAGCGCGGCGAGCAGCTCGGACCGGCGCTCTATCTCGATCGCCGCCACCGCGGGATCAGCCGATTCCGGTATCAGCGGCTCGGCCTCGACCATCGCGGCTTCCCGGCCGATGGCGGAGCGCTGCCGCCCTGCCGATCTCACTGTGTTCCTCGTCTCATTGGCGACGATCTTGAGCAGCCACGGCCTGAACGCCGAGCCGTCCTTGAACCGCCCCAAGCTGCGATACGCCTTGAAGAAGGACTGCTGCACCACATCTTCCGCGTCCGCGCCCGCGCCCAGTGCCACCGCTGCCCGCAGCGCGATCCCGGTGAAGGCGCGGACCAACTCCGCGTACGCCTCCGGCTCCCCGGCGCGCACGCGTGCGATCACCGCACCCTCGTCGACGACGCGGCCCCCCTCCAGGACTTCCCCCTGTGCCCTCACACCTTTGATACACCGGCCGACAGCGAT
Source organism: Streptomyces sp. cg35 (assembly GCF_050410835.1). Lineage (NCBI taxonomy): Bacteria > Bacillati > Actinomycetota > Actinomycetes > Kitasatosporales > Streptomycetaceae > Streptomyces > Streptomyces sp. cg35. The sequence continues at coordinate 3,514,068 of NZ_CP191268.1, read as the reverse complement.
CGGTTCCCACCCGTCACGCACGAGTTCTCACAGTCCGTCACGTCTCGGCCTGTGCCCGCGCGCACGTTCTTTTTTCACAGAGCGTGTCCGCGTGGTGCACCTGGGCCCGAGCAATGAGAGACACCTGAGAGAATGAGGGGCATGGCCTCTGATAGTCCCCGCGTGCTCTCCGGTATCCAGCCCACCGCAGGCTCGTTCCACCTCGGCAACTACCTCGGCGCCGTCCGCCAGTGGGTGGCGCTGCAGGAGTCTCACGACGCCTTCTACATGGTGGTGGACCTGCATGCGATCACCGTTCCGCAGGACCCGAAGGAACTGCGTGCGAACACTCGACTCGCCGCAGCCCAGCTCCTGGCCGCCGGCCTCGACCCGGACCGCTGCACGCTGTTCGTCCAGAGCCATGTCCCCGAGCACGCTCAGCTCGGCTGGGTCATGAACTGCCTCACGGGATTCGGCGAGGCGAGCCGCATGACGCAGTTCAAGGACAAGTCCGCCAAGCAGGGCGCCGACCGCGCCACGGTGGGCCTCTTCACGTACCCGATCCTTCAGGTCGCGGACATCCTCCTGTACCAGGCCAACCAGGTTCCGGTGGGCGAGGACCAGCGCCAGCACATCGAGCTCACGCGTGACCTGGCCGAGCGCTTCAACGGCCGTTTCGGGGAGACCTTCACGATCCCGGCGCCGTACATCCTGAAGGAGACGGCCAAGATCTACGATCTTCAGGACCCGTCGATCAAGATGAGCAAGTCGGCATCGACCCCCAAGGGCCTCATCAACCTCCTCGACGAGCCGAAGGTCACCGCGAAGAAGGTCAAGAGCGCGGTCACCGACACCGACACCGTGATCCGCTACGACGCGGAGAACAAGCCGGGCGTGAGCAACCTCCTCACCATCTACTCCACCCTCACCGGCACCGGTATTCCGGAACTGGAGCAGAAGTACGAGGGCAAGATGTACGGTGCGCTCAAGACGGACCTGGCTGAGGTCATGGTGGACTTCGTGACGCCGTTCCGGACCCGCACCCAGGAGTACCTGGACGACCCGGAGACGCTCGACTCGATCCTGGCCAAGGGCGCGGAGAAGGCGCGAACCGTCGCCGCCGAGACCCTTTCCCAGGCGTACGAGAAGGTCGGCTTCCTGCCCGCCAAGCACTGAGACCGGACCGGCCGCACCTCGCGCCCGCACGCCCACCACACGACGACAGGAGTATGACGTGGGGACCGTAACGATCGGTGTTTCGATCGCGGTCCCGGAGCCTCATGGCAGCCTGCTCCAGGAGCGGCGTGCGGGCTTCGGTGACCCCGCGGCGCACGGCATTCCCACGCACATCACCCTGCTTCCGCCCACCGAGGTGGAAGCAGGGGACCTGCCGGCGATCGAGGTGCACCTGACGGAGGTCGCGGGCTCCGGCCGTCCCTTCGCGATGCGCCTCTCGGGGACGGGAACGTTCCGTCCGCTGTCACCCGTTGTGTTCGTGCAGGTCGTCGAGGGCGCGGAGGCCTGCACCTGGCTGCAGAAGCAGGTGCGCGACGCGTCAGGGCCCGTCGCGCGTGAGCTGCAGTTCCCGTACCACCCGCATGTCACCGTGGCGCACGGCATCGCCGAGGAGGCGATGGACCAAGCCTTCGACGAACTCGCCGACTACGAAGCGGCGTGGCCGTGCAACGGCTTCGCTCTCTACGAGCAGGGTGCGGACGGCATCTGGCGGAAGCTGCGGGACTTCACGTTCGGTAAGCCCAAGCTCCCTGCCCAGGCACCGGACCGCTCGACGCGCGGACGCCGTCTGCCCGCGCGCTGATCGGGCCCGGCCACCGCGTCAGGCGGCGGCACCGACCTTGATCTCAGGGAGCACCGCCTCCCGACGCAGGTCTCACCGGAACTGCACCGCTCAGCGCGTCCCGCGCGGGAGCGTCAGACCGGGAGCCTGCGGAACACCGGCCTCGGCACGTGGCGCAGCGCCGACATGACCACCCGCAGCGTCCCCGGCACCCACACCATCTCCGACCTGCGCCGCAGCCCTGTCTCGATGGCCTGGGCCACGGCCTCCGGAGTCGTGGCCAGCGGAGCTTCGGCCAGGCCCGCCGTCATCTTCGACCGTACAAATCCGGGGCGCACCACCATGACGTGGACCCCCGTGCCGTGCAGCGCGTCACCCAGCCCCTGCGCGAAGGCGTCGAGACCCGCCTTGCTCGACCCGTAGATGAAATTGGCGCGGCGGGCCCGCTCGCCCGCGACCGACGACAGCACGACCAACGAACCATGGCCCTGCGCCTGCAACGCCCGAGCACAGACCAGGCCGGCCGAGACGGCGCCGGTGTAGTTGGTCTGGGCGACGCGTACCGCCGACATCGGCTCGCCCTCGTCGCGGGCCTGGTCGCCGAGAACTCCGAAAGCCAGCAGCACCATGTCGATGTCGCCGTCGGCGAAGACCTTGCCGAGAGTCTCCTCGTGGGACTCCGAGTCCAGGGCGTCGAAGGGGACGGTGCGGGCGTCGGCACCCATGTCGCGCAGCTGCTTCGCAGCACTGTCGAGCGCAGGGGACGGCCGGCCCGCGAGCCACACCGTGCGAGTGCGCCGGGCGACGAGCCGGCGCGCTGTCGCGAGCGCGATCTCGGACGTGCCGCCGAGGATGAGCAGGGACTGGGGGGCGCCGAAAGCGTCCTTCATGAAAACCGAACTCCAATGGGGCGGGGCTGGTTGGCGGTGTGCCGGGCGGGAGTGAGCCGATCAGGTGCCGGGTGCCGGGTGCCGGGTGCCGGATACGGAAATCGGGGATCGAGATCGGGAACCCGGTCGGCTCGAGCGGTGTATCAAAAGTGACGAGGGCGCGGAGAGCCGCGCAGGGAACGGAGCAAAGGGGGAAACGACGGTGCGAGTGGGTGAGTCGAGCGAAGCGCAAGCGGTCCGAATGACGGAATGGAGCGGAGAGCCGCGCCGACGCGCTCGCGTGTGGATAGGGGGAGCGGCCCGTGTTGCTTCTGAGCGCTCAGAGATCCAGCCGCCGCGAAAGATCCGAGCGGAATACGCCTCGCGGGTCCAATCGCGCCCGCAGGGAGCGGAATTCCTCCAGCTGCGGATACATGGTGGAGAGGAGTTCGGGGCGCAGTCGGGAGTCTTTGGCGAGGTAGATGCGCCCGTCGGCAGCGGCCACCTCCTCATCGAGTTCATCGAGGAACGCGCCGAGTTCCGGAAGGTTCGCGGGGATGTCGAGCGCCAGGGTCCAGCCCGGCATGGGAAAGGACAGCCAGCCGGGATCCCCTTCACCGAAGCGCTTGAGCACGGCCAGGAAGGACGGGCAGCCGCGCTCCGAGATGCGCTGCACAATCCGGCGCAGCGCTTCTTCCTTCCCATATCCGACGACGAATTGGTACTGCACGAAGCCGCTGCGGCCATAAATGCGGTTCCAGTGCGGGACACCGTCGAGGGGGTGGAAGAACGTCGACAGTTTCTGAATCTCGCCGACGCGGGAGCGAGGCGCTTTGCGATACCAGAGCTCGTTGAAGAGGCCGACGGTGGTCCGGCCCAGTAGGCCTTCGGGCAGGAAGGAAGGGGCGGAGGGCAGCCGGCCCGGGCGGAAGGCCAGCGGAGCCCGGCGTGCGCGGACGGGCAGCGCGTCCAAGGGAGCGTGGTCTCCACGGGTGAGAACTGAGCGGCCCATCGCGGCACCACGGGCCAGCAGATCGATCCAGGCGACCGAGTAGCGGTAGCGGTGATCGGTGGCGGTGAGGCGGGCCATCAAGTCATCGAGATCCACGGCGCGTTCGGTGTCGACGGACATCAGCGAGGTCTCGACGCGCTGCAGTTGGACGGTGGCCGTGAGGATGATCCCTGTCAGTCCCATGCCGCCGGCCGTGGCGTCGAAGAGCTCGGTGCCGCGCTCGACCATACGGACTTCGCCGTCGGCCGTGAGGAGTTCCAGCGCGAGGACGTGGCGGGCGAAGGACCCGGAGACGTGGTGGTTCTTGCCGTGGATGTCGGCACCGATCGCGCCGCCGACCGTGACATAGCGCGTGCCCGGGGTCACCGGGACGAACCAGCCGAGAGGAAGGAGGACTTCCATCAGCCGATGCAGGGAGACGCCCGCGTCGCACAGCACGGTGCCGCCGTTGGCATCGAAGGCGTGGATCCGGTTCAGACCGGTCATGTCCAGCACGGCGCCGCCCGCGTTCTGTGCCGCGTCGCCATAGGCCCGTCCCAGGCCACGGGCGATGCCGCCCCGGCGGCCGGGGGCAGCGCATTCCCGCACCGCCGCCACCGCCTCCTCGTAGGAACGGGGGCGAACCAGATGCGCGGACGTGGGAGCCGTGCGGCCCCAGCCGGTGACGGGCACGGTGTCGTAACCCGGGGCAGTCGGGTGCGGTGATGCACTGGGTGAGGAGCCGGCAGCAGATGCGGAGGACTCCTGTGCTGGAGCGGGAGTTGGCGCCGAGTTCGAGGGTGAGGCCGGAGGAGTCGCAGTCGTGGCCGTGGACTCGCGTGCGGATGCGGAGGTGGGGCCGGACAAGGGGGCGGCGACAGGTGTGGGTACGGAAGTGGGGGTGGAGACAGGGTCGGCAGCCATGTGCGCGACCGTATCGCCCGACAAAGGGGGCTTTGCACCAAATATAGCGATCTCTCACCGAAATGGGTGATTGAGGGAGTTTCACGCTAAATTGCGCAAGCTGTGCGTCTTGTGGCATTCAGAGTGAGCCACATGGACGACATGGACCGCCGACTGCTGTCGGCACTGCGCGACTGTGGCACCGACCGGCGCATTGCCACGGCTGCGCGTGCGCTGTCCTGGGCCGGTGAGCACGGGGCGTTGTGGCTGGCCGCAGGCCTCGCCGGGGCTGCGGTCGACCGTGAGCGGCGCACAGCGTGGCTGCGCGGTACGGCTCTCACCGCTGGGGCCCATCTGGCCAGCATGGGGGTGAAGCGGGTGGTGCGCAGGCCCAGGCCCAGCGCGGAGACGGGCGTCGAGCCACTGGTGCGGACCGCGGGGAAGCACTCGTTCCCCAGCTCGCATGCGACATCGGCGGCAGCCGCAGCCGTCGCCTACGGGGCGCTGAGGCCGGTGGGCGCGCGTCTGGTGCCGCCCGTGGCCGCTGCGATGTGTGTCTCGCGGATGGTTGTCGGCGTGCACTACCCCTCCGATGTCGCGGCGGGAGCGGTCTTGGGTGCGCTGACGGCGAGGCTGGGGGCGCGCTGGATGAACGGGGGTGAGGTGCGGTGACAGAGCGCATGGAGAGGGCGGAACAGCAGCGCGGGGGAGTGGACGGCGCAGGCGAGGCAGGCGAGTTGGGTGTTCGCGGGGTGCTCGGCGACGGACCGGACGGACGGGGTGGGCTCGATGGTCATCGAGGGCAAGGGGGTGAGGAAGAGATGGTGAGCGGGAGCGGAGCTCGGCTCGTCGGGTCGGCACGGGGCGGCGGCGCTGCCACGGCGGTGCTGGAGCGGCCACGCGAACCGATGTCGATGGCGAAGGCGGTGACACCACTCGGGTTGCCCGCAGGGCTGTTGCGGACGGCGCGGCCCAGACAGTGGGTGAAGAACGTCCTGGTGGTGGCCGCGCCTGCGGCGGCGGGAGTGTTGTTCTCGCGGCATGCGCTGGTTCAACTGGCGCTTGTCTTCATCCTGTTCACGGCGGCCGCCTCGGCGGTGTACTTGATCAATGACGCGCGGGACGCCGAAGCGGATCGGGCGCACCCGGTGAAGCGGAACCGGCCCGTGGCGGCCGGGCTCGTTCCCGTACCGGTCGCCTATGCCGTCGGGGGGACGCTGGCCGTGCTCGCGCCGGCTGCGGCGGCGGTGCTGTGCAATCCGGCGACCGCGGCGCTGCTGACCGCCTATGTCGGCATGCAGTTGGCGTACTGCGTCAGCCTCAAGCACGTCTTGGTCGTCGACCTGGTCGTGGTGACCACCGGCTTCTTGATGCGGGCGATGATCGGCGGGCTGGCGCTCGGGATTCCGCTCTCGCGATGGTTCCTGATCACGACGGGATTCGGCGCGCTGTTCATGGTCTCGGCCAAGCGGTACTCCGAGGCGGTGCAGATGGCTGGCAAGGCGGGCGCCACGCGGGCTCTCCTGAACGAGTACACGACGGGATATCTGCGGTTCGTCTGGCAGCTGGCGGCGGGGGTGGCCGTGCTCGCGTACTGCCTATGGGCGATGGAGGAGGGGGGTGTCGCGCGCAGCAGTCTGTTGCCGTGGCGGCAGTTGTCGATGGTGGCGTTCATTCTCGCGGTCCTCAGATATGCGGTGTTCGCCGACCGGGGCACGGCGGGTGAGCCGGAGGACGTGGTGTTGAGGGATCGCGCGTTGGCGGTGATCGGGCTCGTGTGGCTGGCGATGTACGGGCTCGCGGTCGCGGACTGGTGAGAAGCAGGGGCAGGGGCGACGCGGGAAGAGCGGCGGAAGGCGCCGAGGGAGCGGGAGGCGACGTGGGGGAAGCAGCGGGGGCTCGGCGTGGAGTGGGCGCGCGGGTAAGGGAGTTGGGGCCCGAGTTGGTGGGTTTTGCGGTGGCCGGGTTGTGCGCGTACGCCGTCGACCTGGGGCTGTTCGTCTGGCTGCGGGGGACGGTCGGGCTGGATCCGATCTCCGCGAAGGCATTGTCGTTCGTGGCCGGTTGCTCGGTGGCCTACCTGGGGAACACGCTGGGGACGTACCGCAGGAGAGCGGCCGGGGTGTCGCGACTGCGGCAGTACGGGGTGTTCTTCGCGGTGAACGTGGCGGGGGCACTGGTCCAGCTGATGTGCATCGTGGTGTCCCACTATGCGTTGGGATTCACCTCGCCTCGGGCGGACACGATCTCGGGCGCAGGGGTGGGGATGGCCTTGGCCACGGTGTTGCGGTTCTGGGGTACCCGGACTCTGGTATTCGGTGCGAGGCCGAGTCGGAGGTCGGTCGGCGAGAGATCGGTCGGAGCAAGACCGGTCGAACCGGTCAACTAGGGCAGGCTGAGATCATGGACTGGCTGAAGAAACTACCCGTTGTCGGGCCGTTGGTCGCTTGGTTGATGCGCACCCATGCCTGGCAGGCGTACGAACGGCTCGACGAGGTGGTGTGGGCGCGGCTCGCGGCAGCGATGACGTTCATCAGCTTCCTGGCGTTGTTCCCGCTGCTCACCGTGGCGGCGGCGATCGCGGCCGGCACGCTCGGCGCCGATCAGCAGAAGACACTCGAGTCCAAGATCAGCGATCAGGTTCCCGGGATCGCCGATCAGCTGGATCTCGGAGCGCTGATCGACAATGCAGGCACGGTCGGGCTGGTGGCCGGAGCGTTGCTGCTGTTCACCGGTGTCGGGTGGGTCGGGTCGATGCGGGACTGTCTGCGGACCGTGTGGGAGCTGCCGGACACCGAGGAGAACCCGGTCCTGCGCAAGCTCAAGGACGCCGGGGTGCTGGTGGGGCTCGGGGGTGCGGGGCTCGCATCGTTGGTGGCGTCGACGGTGGCGTCCACGGCGGTGGGGTGGACCGCGGATCAGCTGGGACTCGACCGGGCGGGATGGGGCGGGGCGCTGTTGCAGGCCCTGGCATTCGGGATCGCGGTCCTGGCGGACTTCCTGTTGCTGTTGTACGTGCTGACGTTGCTGCCCGGGGTGCAGCCGCCGCGGCGGGACCTGATCACGGCGGCGTTGATCGGAGCGGCCGGGTTCGAGCTGCTGAAGCTGCTGCTCGGCGGCTATATGAAAGGCGTCGCGGCGAAGAGCATGTACGGGGCGTTCGGTACGCCCGTCGCGTTGCTGCTGTGGATCAACTTCACGGCGAAGCTGCTGCTGTTCTGTGCGGCGTGGACCGCGACGGGGCGGGCCACGGCGGAAGCGCAGGAGGAGGGGGATGCAGAGTCTGGTGAGGTCGGGGCGGACAGGGCCGACGGGTCGACTGGTGTCGGTGCCGGAGAAGCCGCTTCAGGTGGGGCTATTGCGGGTGGATCCACTGTCGCGGGGGCTGCGGGCGGGGATGCCGGGCCTGTGGCCGAGGCTGACAGGCCCTCTGGGAAGGGGAGTTGACGGGCTGCGCCGGTTGCTCGCCGGGGTGCGGGGCGGCGGACGGGCACCGTCCCCGGGAGCATCGGGCTGACAGGCCTGAGCAGCTGGTGCGAGCGCGGATCCAGTCGGGCAGCCCCTGCTGGTAACTCGGCGATAGCCCCGGCTCGGCGGCTCGGGTAGCCCCGACACGGCGACTCGGGGTAGCCCTGGCTTGGCGGCTCGGGCAGTCTCGCCGCGGGACTCAGCGGCAGCCCCCGCCCGGCAATTCGGCGGTAGCCCTGGCTCGGCGGCTCGGGCAACCCTCGCCCGGTAACTCGGCGATAGCCCCGTCTCTGCGGCTCGGGTAGCCCCAGCCCGGCAGCTCGGCGGCAGCCCCGGATCGGCGACGCGGGGAGTCCCAGCCTGGGACTCAGCCGCAGACCCGGCCCGACGGCTCGGGTAGCCGCAGGACAGCTCAGCCCCGTCCGGCGCGGGGCATCGCAGGACAGCTCAACCCCGTCCGGCACGAGGCGGCGCAGGAAAGCTCAGCTCGTTGCGGCTCCGGCCGGCCCGCGACAGTTGGGCCGGCCCGCGTCGCGGTTCAGCCCTTCGTACGGAGGGGCCACTTCTTGCGGACGGCGAAGGCCGCGGCGGCGAGGACGACCAGGACGCCGCCGGTGATGGCGAGGGCGATGCCCATGCCGCTGGAGCCGCTCGTGGAGACCGCGGCGTGGGCGGCGGGCTTGGCGGGACCGGCGTCGCCCTGGGGGCTGGCCGCGCCGGAGGCGTCGGAGCCGGGGGAGGCGGCGCTCTTCGGAGGGACGAGCGTGCCGACGGGGGTGACCTTGCCGTCGGCCTGGAAGCCCCAGTCGAGGAGGCGGGCGGTCTCCTTGTAGACCGCGTGGCTCTCCTTCGAGTCGGGGTTCATGACGGTGACGAGGAGGACTCTGTTGTTGCGTTCGGCGACGCCGGTGAAGGTGGCGCCGGCGTTGGTGGTGTTGCCGTTCTTGACGCCCGCGATGCCCTTGTAGGCGTCGAGGCCCACGTCACCGGTGAGGAGGCGGTTGGTGTTCTGGATCGCGAAGCGTTCGGTGGTCTTCCCCTTCTTCTGCTTCATGGGGAACTTGGCGGTGGCCGTGGCGGCGTACTCGCGGAAGTCGCTCTTCTGCAGGCCGGAGCGGGCGAAGAGGGTGAGGTCGTAGGCGGAGGAGTGCTGGCCGGGGGCGTCGTATCCGTCGGGGCTGACGACGTTCGTGTCGTAGGCCTGGAGTTCCTGGGCGTGGGCCTGCATGTCCTTGACGGTCTGCGGGACGCCGTGGTTCATCGCGGACAGGACGTGCACCGCGTCGTTGCCGGAGCGCAGGAAGACGCCGAGCCACAGGTCGTGGACGGTGTAGGTGAAGTTCTCCTTGACGCCGACGAGGCTGGAGCCCGCGCCCATGCCGGCGAGGTCGGAGGGGACGACCTTGTGTGTCGTGGTCTTGGGGAACTTGGGGAGGAGGGTGTCCGCGAAGAGCATCTTGAGGGTGCTGGCGGGGGGCAGTTTCCAGTGCGCGTTGTGCGAGGCGAGTACGTCGCCCGACTCGGCGTCCGTGACGATCCAGGACTTGGCGGTCAGGTCCTTCGGCAGGACGGGGGCGCCGGCCCCCAGATTCACCTGGGTGCCCGACTTCCCGAGGAGGGGGCCGCCGATCTTCGACATGTCGGCCGGGGGCTCGGCCTTGTTGGCGGCGCTCTTGGTCGGCTTGTTGTCCGGCTTGTCCGCGGCGGACGCGGGGAGCGCGGCCGTCAGGGACAGAGCGGAGGCCGTGAGCAGGACCACGGAAGTCGTGAGCAGCGTGGAGCGCAGCGGGCCGGTCGCGCGCGCGGACTGTGTGGACTTCTTCTCGTACGACATGTACGACGCAGGGGAGGCAGACACGGTCGAGAACGTACATGTACCCGGCCCGTAAGTCTCCGCCGAGGTGTTCTGTGTCTCTCCGGCCCCACCCCGGCGGCGGTGCGTGAAGGCGCTTGGCGATACTGAACGCATGAAGCTCAGCCGCCCCGTCTCCTGGTTCCTGCTCGCCTTCGGGGTGTGGAGCTGGATCATCTGGATCACTTTCGTCAAGAACCTGTGGAAGGACGGCAGCGGCCTCGCCTTCGACGACGCCGAGGATCCGACGGCGTACTTCTGGGTGCACCTGACGCTCGCCGTCGTCTCCTTTGTCTTGGGGACGGTGGTCGGAGGCATCGGGTTCCGCGGAGTACGTGCTCTGCGGCGGACTTCATAAGCGGAATCCGTAGGCGGAATCCGTAGGCGGAATCCATAGTCAGAACGGGCGAACGGGCGTACGGGGTCATGGTCGTTGTCTTTGTGCTGATCGCCCTGGCCGTGCTCGCGGCCCTCGCGGGGCTGCATTACTACGCGTGGCGCCGTCTCGTGCGGGACACGACGGCGGGGCCGGGGTGGCCGAGACGCGTGGGCACGGTGGTGTTCGTGGCGGGCCCGGTGCTGATGTTCGCGGCGGTGGCCGCGGAGCGGGCCGGGGCGCCGTTCCTGGTGCAGCGGATCCTGGCGTGGCCGGGGTTCCTGTGGATGGCGTTCGCGCTCTATCTGGTGCTCGCGTTGCTGGTGGGGGAGGTCGTGCGGCCGCTGCTGCGGCGGGTGCTGGACCGAAAGGCGGTCCCGAGCCCGGCCGCTGCCGAAGCCCCTGGCAGCGCTGTCGACCCTGCCAGCGCTGCCGGCGCTGCCGCCCCCGCTGAGACCACGGCCAGTACCCGAGCCTCCGCCCCAGCAGACCCCGCAGCACCCATCTCACCCCAAGAGACCTCACCCCAAGAGACCTCACCCCAAGAGACCTCACCCCAAGAGACCCCACCCCAAGAGACCTCACCCCAAGAGACCTCATCCCAGGACCCGGCACCCCAGAACACCGCCCCCACCCGCCGTCTCCTCCTCGCCCGCACTGTCGGGGTCGCCGCCATCGTCGCCGCCGCGGGCATCGTGGGCCATGGTGCGTACGGGGTGTTGCGGGGGCCGAAGGTGAAGCGGGTGACCGTTCCGCTGGCCAGGCTTCCGCGCGCGGCCCATGGGTTCAGGATCGCCGTGGTCAGCGACATCCACCTCGGCCCTGTGCTCGGGCGGGGCTTCGCCGAGCGCGTCGTCGACACGATCAACGCCACGCAGCCCGACCTGATCGCGGTCGTCGGTGACCTGGTCGACGGGAGCGTGGAGGACCTCGCTCCCGCGGTCGCCCCGCTCGCCCGGCTCCGCGCCCGGCACGGCACGTTCTTCGTCACCGGCAACCACGAGTACTTCTCCGGCGCGGACCCGTGGGTCGCGCACGTCCGCGAGATCGGTCTGCGCCCGCTGGAGAACGCCCGCGTCGAGATGGGCGCCTTTGACCTCGCGGGTGTCAACGACATCAGCGGGGAGAACTACGGCGAGGGGCCCGACTACGCGAAGGCGCTCGGCGACCGGGACCGGTCCCGCGCTGCCGTCCTCCTCGCCCACCAGCCGGTGATGATCCACGAGGCGGTGCGGCACGGCGTGGATCTCCAGCTGTCCGGGCACACCCACGGCGGCCAGTTGTGGCCCGGGAACTTCATCGCCGATGCGGCCAATCCGACCCTCGCGGGCCTGGAGCGTTACGGCGACACCCAGCTCTACGTCAGCCGGGGCGCGGGCGCCTGGGGCCCGCCGGTCCGGGTGGGCGCGCCGTCCGACATCACGGTGGTCGAGCTGGCCTCGAAGCAGGCCTGAACCCCTCCGTGCCCGCCCTGGTCCACCCGGGGCGGGTCCGCGCCGCGCGACGGCTCGTCTCACGCCTCGGATACCTCACGGACCTCTCTTCCCACGGCTCAAACTCCTGTGGTTCAGTGACCTTCGTCACTGGGGAGTGACGTGGGGAGGGACGCCGAATGCGCACGGTTCGCATACGGATCATCGCGACGCTCATGGTGCTCGTCGCGGCGGGGGTCGGCGGCTGGCAGCTGCTGCCGCAGAAGGACGACCCGGGGCGCACGGTCACGGTCGGCACGACGGACGTCATCACCTCGCTCGATCCGGCGGGGGCGTACGACGCGGGGTCATGGGCGCTGTACAGCAATGTGTTCCAGTCGCTGCTGACCTTCGAGCCGGGCAGCACCACGCCCGTGCCGGACGCGGCGCGCGGCTGCCGCTTCCTGGACGCGGGGCTGCGCACGTACCGCTGCGAGGTGCGCGCGGGCATCCGGTTCCCCAGTGGCCGGGCGATGACCGCGCAGGATGTGAAGTACTCCTTCGACCGGGTCAGGGAGATCCACGCGCGGGTCGGCCCGTCCTCGCTGTTCGACACGCTCCGCACCGTCGAGGCGCGCGGCCGCACGGTCACTTTCCACCTCTCCTCGCCCGATGCCACCTTCCCGTTCAAGGTCGCCACGGGCGCGGGTTCCATCGTCGACCGCAACGTCTACCCGGCGGACACGCTGCGCGCCGGCGGCAGCGCGAGTGCGGGCGACAGCGGCGTGGACGGCACGGGCCCGTACACGCTGAAGGTGTACAAGCCCGGCAGTCAGGCCGCGCTGGTCCCCAACTCCCGTTACAAGGGCGCCGCGAAGGTCCCCGACCACCCCACGACCCTGCGCTACTACAAGGACTCCGCCGCGCTGGAGACGGCCTGGAAGCGGCACGCCGTCGATGTCGCGGCGCGCCAGCTGCCGCCGTCGCTCCTCGCGACGCTGTCCACGAGCGACCCCGATCAGCGGCTGACGGAGGTCGACGGGGCGGAGACCCGCAACCTCGTCCTGAACGTTCGCGACGGCAAACCGCTGCATGATCGACGGGTGCGGCAGGCGCTCGCGTCGTTGATCGACCGGGACGAACTGGTCGAGTCGGCGTACCGGGGGACGGTCGACTCGCTGTTCTCCCTCGTTCCGCGCGGCATCACCGGGCACACGACCGCGTTCTTCGACGCGTATCCGAAGCCGGACCCGGCGCGGGCGCGCGAGTTGCTGCGCGGGGCCGGGGTGAAGGTGCCGGTCAGGTTCGAGTTCGCGTACTCGCGCGGGGCCGCGTCCAAGGCCGAGGCGGCGGAGATCGAGCGGCAGTTGGAGCGGTCGAAACTGTTCGAGGTGACGACCAAGTACTACGACTGGGAGGAGTTCCAGGAGCGGTACGCGGCGGGGAAGCTGGACGCGTACGCGGTGGGGTGGCTGCCCGACTTCCCGGATCCGGACACGTTCACCGCGCAGCTCGTACGTACCGGCTCCGGGATGCACAACGGGTACAGCAGCAAATCCGTGGACCAGTTGATCATGGCGAGTCAACAGTACGAGGATCGCAGCCGCACACTTAAGGACTTTCGCAGGCTGCAGGAGCTCGTGGCCCGTGACGTGCCGATCGTGCCGCTGTGGCAGCGCAAGGAGTACGTGCTCGGCACGGAGGACATCACGGGCGGCCAGTATTTGTCCGACGGGACCGGTGTGTTCCGGCTCTGGGAACTCGACTGGATCTGACCGGATTGCGGCGGGGGGACAGTGTTCGCAGTGACACACAGAGTGGCCGTAGCGCTACATCATGTGTCGAATCTGTGTTCATGAAGGTGGGGGAGGTGGCTACGTGTGTTGCGGCGCAGTGCGTTCAGACTGCCCCGACACCCGGCCTCGGTGGGGGTGGCGCGGCTGCGCGTGCGCGATCACCTGGCTGTCTGGGGTCACACGGGACCGGCCGACGCGCTCGACACCGCCGTCCTGCTCGTCTCCGAGCTGGCGACCAACGCGGTGCGGCACGGTCCGGCACGTGAGCGGGAGTTCGAGATCGCGGTGACGGTCCTGGCGGACGGCTCGTGCTTCATCGAGGTGTCCGACGAGTCGACGGCCGACCCCGAGATGAGACCTCCTCGCACGACCAACGACGAGAACGGACGCGGTCTGCACCTGGTCGACGCGCTCGCCGAGGCGTGGGGGGTGTGGCACCGGGGTCGCTACGGCAAAACGGTCTGGGCGTTGGTGCGTTCCTGATCCCGACCCTGATCTTGCCCTTGCCCTTGCCCCCGCCCCACCGAGCCGGGCCCTGCCCCCGCCCTCTCCGACTCCGACTCCGACTCCGGCTCCGGCTCCGGCTCCGACTCCGCGGACGATGCCTTCGTGGACGGCCCCCGCGTGGACAGCCCCCGCGTCGACGACCCCTCCGCGCACGAGTCCTCCAAGCCCACGGCCCTCCCCGCGCGGGCCGTCGGCTGATCCACCGGCGGACTCACCGGCGGATCCGTCGGTGGATCCACCGGCAGAGCCACCGTCACGGTCAGCCCCGCCCCCGGCCGGGTCCGCACCGACACCTCGCCCCCGTGGGCCGTCACCACCCCTTGCACGATGGCCAGGCCGAGCCCGCTGCCCGCGCCCCCGCCGGCGCGGAAGAAGCGGTCGAAGGCGCGGGCCGCGTCCTGGGGCGCGAGCCCGGGCCCCTCGTCGGCGACGGCGAGCCGCACCACCCCCGCCGCACGCGTCACGGACAGCGCGACCGGCGCGTCGCCGGGCGTGTGGACGCGTACGTTGCCGAGGAGGTTGCCCAGCACCTGCCGCAGCCCGGACTCGTCGGCGCGGACCAGGACCGCCCCGTCGGCGGCCACCGTCACCGGCCGTTCGGGCTGCTGCACCCGCAGATCGTCCGCCGCGTCGCGGACCAGGCGGCTCAGGTCGACGTTGCGCAGCCGCAGTTCGGGCCGCTGGTCCAGGCGGGCCAGGGTGAGAAGCTCGTCGACGAGCCGCTGCATGCGGTCGGCCTCGGCGTTCACCCGCTGCCAGGCGCGGGCCCGTTCGTCCGGGTCGCGCAGCATCCCCTTGTCGTAGAGCTGGAGGTAGCCGCGGATCGCCGACAGAGGGGTGCGTAGTTCGTGGGAGGCGTCGGCGACGAACCGGCGGAGCTGGGACGCGCTGCGCTCGCGTGTCTCGAAGGCCGACTCGACCTGGTGGAGCATCGAGTTGAGGGCGAGGCGCAGCTGCTCGGTCTCCTGGACGGGCGCGCGGCGCGAGGGCACACGCCGGGTCAGATCACCCTCGGCGATCGCGGACGCCGTCTCCACCATGTCCTCCAGGGGACGCAGACGGTGGTGGGTGCCGAGCATCGTGACGACGGCGAGCAGCAGCAACAGTCCGATACCGAGCGCCAGATCGAGCCGGAGCGCCTTGCGGATGCCGGACTGCACGGCGCTGGTGGAGGTCGCCATCAGGATGGTGGTGTCGTCGGCGAGGCGGGCGCCGACCAGGCGGTACGGGTCGCCGCCGACCGTCAGGTCGTGGACGGACGTGGCGCGTGCGAGGGCGGCCGGATCGTCGACGGCGGCGGCCAGTTCGCGCTGCCGTCCGGTCGGCCGCAGTGTGCCGACGGCGACCGGCTCACCGTTCTCGCCGACGGCGACGAACACCGACTCGGACCGCGGCAGCGACCCCACGTGCCCGGCTCCGCCCGGCGACATCTTGTCGAGGGCGATCCCCAGCTGGCTGAGCGCCTGCACCTGTTTGAGGGTGATCCCGGTGCGCTGGATGGAGGTGCGGGAGGCGCGCAGCTCCTGGTCGATGTTGTCGAGGAGGTAGTGCCGCATACCGATCAGGCTGACCGCGGTGGCGGCGGCGATGCCGAGGGCGAGCAGCGCCACGTTCGCGAGGGTCAGCTTGGCGCGCAGCGAACTCATGCCGCGCCGACGCCGCTTCATATCGCCGCCAGCCCGTATCCGACCCCGCGCCGCGTCATGATCAGCGGCGGTCCCAGCGCGTCGAGCTTGCGCCGCAGGTAGCTGATGTAGGTCTCGACGACGGTCGACTCGGCGGTGTGCTCGTACTGCCACACATGGCGCAGGAGCTGCTCCTTGGGCACGATCCGCCCGCCGTTGCGCACGAGGAACCGCAGCAGCGCGTACTCGGTCGGTGTCAACTGCACGGCGGTGCCTGCCCGGTGCGCCGTGTACGTCGCCTCGTCCAGTTCCAGGTCGCCGTACGTCAGCGGGGGCCGCTGCGGCAGGACGTCCTGGGGGCGAGTGCGGCGCAGTACGGCGTGGAGCCGGGCGACGACCTCGTCGATGTTGAACGGCTTGGTGATGTAGTCGTCGCCGAAGCCGAGGGCGCCGACGACCTCGGCGGGCGCGTCCCGCGCGGTCAGGAAGACCAGCGCCAGCTCGGGCCGGCGCACGCGCAGTTCACGGCCCAGGCTGCGGCCGTCGCCGTCCGGCAGCATGATGTCGAGCAGCGCCGCGTCCGGCCTGGTCCGCTCGGTGAGGGCGAGGGCCTGGCGCACGGTGCCGGCCGTCATCACCTCGAAGTGGTGGTAGCGCAGTGCGATCGCGAGGACGTCGGCGATGCTCGGCTCGTCCTCGACGACGAGCACCGTCGCGGGACTTCCGCCGTTGACAGTCATGGCCCCAGTATCGGCGCGCGCCCCGTGGCAACGGCCGCGGGACTTCTTGGAGTTCCTTGAGAGTCATGGCCGCGTCGCGGAAATCGGGCGGCCCGCCGTCGGATGCTCGGAGCCCGGGGGACGACCACCGGCGCGAGAGGAGCACCGGCGCGAGAGACGCACCGGCGCAGGAGACGCACCGACGGCGGCGACGCATCGACAAGGAGCGAGCACGTGACGGCATTGGCACGGTGGTGCTATCGGCACCGTCTTGTGGTCCTCGTGCTGTGGCTGGGGGCGCTGTTCGGCCTCGGGGCCGCGGGCACGACGGCGGGCACCGACTACGCGAACGTCTTCTCCCTCCCGGACACCGACTCCAAGACCGCCCACGACCAGCTGACGAAGGCGTTCCCGGAGCGCTCGGGCGACACCGACACCGTGGTCTGGAAGACGGACGAGGGGTCCGTACGGGACCCGGCGGTCCGGTCCCGGATCGAACCCGCGCTGAAGGACATCGCCGCGATGAAGGGCGTCGGCGCGGTCACCGGCCCCTACGGCGGCGGCGCGCAGGGCGGGATCAGCGAGGACGGCACCATCGCCTACGCCCAGGTGACCTTCACCGCGCAGGCCAACGAGGTGCCGAAGCAGCTCGTCCAGGACGTCGTCGACCGCGCGCAGGACGCCGGGCGGAGCGGGCTCCGGGTCGACCTGGGCGGTCAGGCCATCACCCGGATCCAGGAGCCGCCGCAGGGCCTGTCCGAGGCCGTCGGTGTCGCGGCCGCCGCGGTCGTCCTGTTCCTGGCGTTCGGCTCGCTGTTCGCGATGGCGCTGCCGATCGTCGTCGCGATCATGGGCGTGGGCACGGGCCTGATGTCGACGGCGCTGCTCAGCCATGTCACCGACGTGCCCGAAGTGGCGCCGCTGCTCGGCTCGTTGATCGGACTCGGCGTCGGCATCGACTACGCCCTGTTCATCGTCACCCGGCACCGCAGGGGCATCCAACGCGGCCTGAAGCCCGAGGAGTCGGCCGTCCAAGCGCTCAACACCTCGGGCCGCGCGGTGCTGTTCGCGGGCGGCACCGTGTGCATCGCCCTCGCCGGGATGCTGGTGATGAACATGCGCTTCCTCGACGGCGTCGTCATCGCCACGTCCCTGACCGTCGTGCTCTCCGTCCTCGCCGCGATCACCCTGCTGCCCGCGCTGCTCGGCCTCCTCGGCCCGCGCGTGCTCAGCAGCCGCCAGCGCCGCCGGCTCGCCGCGCAGGGCCCCGACCCGGCCGAACCGAGCGGGCTCGCGGCGCGCTGGGCGTCGTACGTGCAGAAGCGGCCGCGCACGATCGGCGCGGCGGCGGTCGTCGTCATGCTGGTCCTCGCGATCCCGGTGCTCTCGCTGCGCCTGGGCGCCACCGACCAGGGCAACCACAAGGAGTCGACGACCACCCGGCAGGCCTACGACCTGCTCGCCGAGGGCTTCGGACCCGGCTTCAACGGACCGCTGCAGGTGGTGGTGCCGGGCGGCGCCGACGCGACGGACCTGGTGGCGAGGATCCGGACGACCGAGGGCGTCGCGCAGGTCGCGGCGGCGCCGCCCGCGCACGGCGTCTCCGTCGTCCAGGTGGTCCCGACGACCTCGCCGCAGTCGGTGCGGACGGACGAGCTGATCGACCGGCTGCGCGACGACGTGATCCCCCGGTCCGGGGTCACGGCCCATGTCGGCGGCGTGACCGCGGTCTTCAAGGACTTCGCGTCGGTGACGGGCGACCGGCTCCCGTACTTCGTCGGCACGATCATCGCCCTCGGCTTCCTGCTGCTGCTCATCGCGTTCCGCTCGCTGGTCGTGCCGCTGACGGCGGCGCTGATGAACCTGATCGCCGCCGCGGCCTCCTTCGGCGTCCTCGTCGCGATCTTCCAGTGGGGCTGGGGCGCGGAGGCGCTCGGCCTCGGCAAGGAGGGGCCCATCACGGCCTTCCTCCCCGTCATCATGCTGTCGCTCCTCTTCGGCCTGTCCATGGACTACCAGGTGTTCCTCGTGAGCCGGATGCACGAGGAGTGGGTGCACACGAAGGACAACGCGCGGGCCGTGCGCGTCGGACTCGCCGAGACCAGCCGGGTCATCAACTGCGCGGCGCTGATCATGGTGTGCGTGTTCTCGGCGTTCGTCCTCAGCGGCGACATGGAGGGCGCGATGGCGGGCATCGGGCTCGCGGCGGCGGTCGCCCTCGACGCGTTCGTGCTGCGTACGGCGCTGGTGCCGGCGGCGATGCATCTGCTCGGCCGCGCCAACTGGTGGCTGCCGGCCGGCCTGGAGCGCAGGCTGCCGCACCTCGCGGTGGAGCCGCATGAGGCCCCGCCAACAGCGGAGCCGGTGGCGAAGGTGCCGGTGGCGAAGGTGCCGGAGCAGTCCGGCGGGGCCACGGTGGTCCACGGCTTCCTGCGCACCCCGGACGGCGACCCGCCGGCCGAGGCCACGGTCACGCTGATCTCGCGGGGCGGCCGCCAGCTGGACCGGGTCCGGTCGCTCGCCGACGGGGCGTACATCGTGTCGGCCCCCGCGCCCGGGTCGTACGTCCTCGTGGTGACGGACCGCCGACTGGCCCCGCTGGCCCGGCACATCACGGTGGGGGACCGGCCCCTGGTGTACGACGTCGAGCTGCCGGACGACGTGGATGCGGCGCCTCGGGGAGGGGGCTGAGCCGCCGGCCCCTCAGGCGCGCCGCCTCCCGGTCGGCCTCGCCCGGCGCCGCAGGGCCAGCAGGCCGCCGCCCGCCACCGCCGCCACCGCGGCGGAACCGCCCAGCGCCCAGCCCTCGCCGTGCCGGGCGGTGCCCGAGGAGACGACGGCCGGGGCGCCCGCCGCCGGGGACGCCGACTTCTTCGGCTGCTCGCTCAGCGGCGTGACCAGCTCGCCGACCGCGCTCACGGTGGAACCCGCCGCGAACCCCCAGTCCAGCAGCGCGGCCGTCTCCTCGTACACCGCCTCGTAGCCGGACGCGGGGTGCATCACGGTGACCAGGAGGGTGCGGCCCTTCCTGGTCGCGGCGCCGGTGAAGGTGTTCCCGGCGTGCGAGGTGTAGCCGTTCTTCACGCCGATGAGGCCCTGGTACGCGGCGACGCCCTGCCCGGTGAGCAGGCGGTCGGTGTTCTGGATCTGGAACGTCTTGCCGCCGCCCGCCGGGAAGTCGGCGACCTTCGTGGCGCAGTAGCCGCGGAAGTCGTCGTTCTTCAGGCCCGCCCGGGCGAAGAGCGTCAGGTCGTACGCCGACGAGACCTGCCCCTTGTGGTCGAAGCCGTCCGGGCTGACCACATGGGTGTCGCCGGCCTGGAGGTCCTCGGCGCGGGCCTGCATCGCCGCGACCGCCTTGTCGACACCGCCGTACATCGAGGCGAGCACGTGCACCGCGTCGTTCCCGGAGCGCAGGAAGACGCCCTGCCACAGCTGATGGACGGTGTACGTCGTCCCGGCCTGGATGCCGACGAGGCTGGAGCCCGCCGGGATCCCGGCCAGGTCCTCGGCCGTCACCTTGTGCTCCAGGCCGTGCGCGAACTCCGGCAGCACCGTGTCCGCGAACAGCATCTTCAGCGTCGAGGCGGGCGGCAGCGCGCGATGCGCGTCGAACGAGGCGAGCACCTCGCCGCTGTCGTGATCGGCGACCAGCCAGGCCTTCGCGTTCAGCTTCGGCAGCTTCGGCGCCCCCGCGCCGCGCGCCACCTGCACCCCGGGCGCCGCGAGCCGGGCGCCGCCGACGGCCGTCGCGGCGGACGCGCGCTGCGCGGGCAGGGCGAGGGCGGCCGCGGCGCCGAGGCCCATGCCGAGGGCGGTGCGGCGGCTGAACTGGGGGGACGGCGAGGGTGTGGGGTTCCCGGGCATCCCGTGACCGTACCGGTCCGATCTGAGGCCGAGGTAAGAGGGGCCCACGCCAGCCCCTACGGCCTGGACCGCGTCATCCCCGGCAGGAAGTCGATGAACAGCTCGTGCACCTCGAGCACCAGCGGCCGCAGCACCCGGAACCGGGCGAGTGCCACGCCCCGTGTGGTCAGCCGGGCCCCGCGGTCGGCGAGCCGCCGGCTGCGCTCCCGCCCCTCCGAGCTGTCGAAGACCCAGTACAGGACGAGCCCCATCTGGGACAGCCACATCAACTCGGGCAGGATCTGGGCCAGTTCGGCCGGGACCTTCGCCTTCGACCCTGCGAGCACCTCGCGGTGCAGATTGATCGCGGCCTCCCGGGCCCGTTCCGACTCGGCGGAGAACGGGCTGAGCGGCGAGTCCGGGTCGGCCGCGTTCTTGAAGAACTGGGCCGCGAACTCGTGGTACGGCTCGGCGATCTCCAGCCACGCCCGCAGCACGCCCGCGAGCCGCGCCTGGAGATCGGTCTCCGTGTCGAGGACGGACCGGACCGCCGCCTCGTGCTCGGCGGTGATCCGGTCGTAGAACCCCTGGATGAGGTGTTCCTTGCCCGCGAAGTAGTAGTACGCGTTGCCGACGGAGACGCCGGCCTCCTGCGCGATGGCCCGCATCGTGGTCCTGTCGTAGCCCCGCTCCCGGAACAGCCGCATCGCGGTCTCCAGGATCAGCGCCCGCGTCTGCTCGCTCTTGGCGGGCTTCTCGGCGGGTTTCCCGGCGGACGTGTCCGCGCTGCTCTTCTTCACGGCTTTCTCTGCTGCCACGGTCCCCGAGCCTAATCGGCCGCGCAGCGTCCGCTGTCACAGGACGGCGGCCCGCCCCCGTATCCGTACGCCTCCTGGAACCAGCCGCTCCCGGGGTCGTACGTCCACCCGTCCTTCGGGTCGTACCGCCAGCCGTCCTGCCGCCGGTACGCCCCGCCGCCGGCCTGCCGCCGCTGGTAGAGCTCCCGGTACTTGGCGGCGCCGAGCACCACCTGCTTGGCGACCTTCATCCCGGCGGGGGTGGCCATCCGGTGGGCGGTCGGCCGGTGCTCGCGCAGCGCCCACATGCACACGATCCAGGCGGCGGACCCGCGGTAGATCTGGCCGCTGTCGCCGATCACCGTGATGTCGCCGAGCGTCGCCGCGTGGTCGAGGTCCGGGAAGAGGGCCCGGGCCCGGGAGTGCCCCGCCGGCACCAGGTCGAGCGGCACCAGCTGGCGCTGCTTCACCAGCCAGTTCCGTACGAAGGTGCACAGCGGGCACTCCGCGTCGTACAGCACGGTGAGCCGGCGGACCGGGACGTCCCCCCGGGCGTCCCGGTCCACGGCCTTCCCCGTGCTTCCCACCGCTGTCACGCCCCGGCCACCGGAGCGGCCCACCCCTGCGGCGGGACCGGCGGCTGCTGTTCGCGCTCCATGACGCCGCGCCGCCGGATCTTGTTGAGGACGAAGACGTTGCCCAGGTGCATCACGCCGAGCACGAGCAGCACCACGCCGAGCTTGGTCGACAGGGCCTCGAAGACCTCGCGGGCGGTCCCGATGGTCTCGTCGCCGCTCAGGTAGAGGGCGACGAAGCCGAGGTTCACGAGGTAGAAGCCGACCACCAGGAGGTGGTTGACGGCGTCGGCCAGCTTCTCGTTCCCGTGCAGCACGTCGGAGAGGAAGACCCGTCCGTTACGGCTCAGGGTGCGCGCCACCCAGATGGTCAGCCCGATGCTGACGACGAGGTAGACGATGTAGGCGACAACTGTGAGGTCCATGCCCCACCCTCCTTGAACGCGTTCAAAAACGCTGACAGGCATGAATGTAGACCTGTTTTTGAACACGTTCAAGCGAGAGTTGTCGGACGTGACGCGGGTCTCAGGCGGTGCCTCGGGAGGCGGCCCGGGAGGGCCCGGGCGGAACGCTCAATTCCGCGCCAGCTCGGGGCGCTTGAGGTAGTCGGTGAACCCGATGACGTTGCCCCACGGGTCGGCGATCTCGACGACGTACCCGGTGGAGGTGGAGAAGGGCGGGTCGAGCGGCTCGATGCCCTCGGCGGTCAGCGCCCGGGCCGCGGCCCGGGCGTCGGGCACCTCCAGCCACAGCCGCGCCGCGGGCCACGGCGCCGGGCGGTGCCCGAAGCCGTCCTCGGCGCGCAGCAGCAGGCCGGGCGTCTCCTTGCCGACGGCGAGCAGCGCGATGCCGGCCTCGTCGAGGCGGAACTTCACGGGGAATCCGGCGCGCTCGTAGAAGGCGACGGCCTCGGGCAGGTCGCCGACGGGGAGCAGGGCGTTGTCGAACCCGAGGATCTGCAGGCCAGCTTCTTGTGACATACCGTCAGATTAGCCATGGATCGGGCAAATGCCGCTGAAGTGCTCAGCGGCGGATCCGTGGCGCCCCGGTCACGGCGGTCATCAGGGAGTACGCCGACGTCGAACCGGATGTTGTCGAACCGGCCGAGCCCCTCTCCCGCCTCGGCGAACACCTTGCCGTCGGAGAGGGTCCCGTCGTCGCGCACCTCGAAGACGCGCAGGGCGCCGCCGCGGGTGTCGGACACGTACAGCCGCGTCTCGTCGAGCGAGAAGACGAGCCCGTTCGGCGCGCCGAACCCGTCGGCCACGAGCCGCGCCTCACCGCTGTCGGGGTCGATCCGGTAGACGTTGTCCGCGCCGATCTCGGACTCGGCGCGGAACCTCCTCGTAGTCGCTGGTGATCCCGAAGTCCGGGTCGGAGAACCACACCGAGCCGTCCGAGCGCACCACCGCGTCGTTCGGACTGTTGAGCCGCTTGCCCTGCCAGCGGTCGGCGAGGACGGTGATCCGGCCGTCGTGCTCGGTCCGGGTCACCCGCCGGTTGCCCTGCTCGCAGCTGATGAGGCGGCCCTCACGGTCCAGCGTGTTGCCGTTGCTGTGTCCGGCGGTGGAGCGAAAGACGACGGAGCAACTCCAGTACGTACTGCGGCGGTTGTACGCGATCGAGGGCGTGAGCGGGACGCAGGCGACGGTCGCGCTGGAGACGTTCTTCGAGCGGCCGGTGGCCGTCGTGACGGACTGATTGTCAGTGGTGCCTCGTAGCGTTCCTGGGCATGGGAACGGTGACGTTCGTCGACGAGACGACATCAGGGGACAGGGGCGCGGCCTTCGGGCTGGAGATCGCCGAGGAGCGGCTCACCGTACGTGAGTTGATCAGCCGGCGGGTCTTCCAGGAGGTCGCGGAGCACAACGCGCGGTCCGCCCCGCGCGTGTTCCAGGGGCTGGTGCAGCCGAAGGACACGGAGCGCGTGCTGAACGGGTACGCGCTGCGCACCCCGCGCCGCATCGACCCCGAGGCCCAGACGGAGCGCGCGCTGGCCGCGTTCGCGGGGAACGGGTTCCTGGTGCTGGTCGGCGACCGCCAGATCACCGAGCCGGACGAGGAGATAGAGC
The DNA here is from genome assembly GCF_050410835.1 of Streptomyces sp. cg35. Lineage (NCBI taxonomy): Bacteria > Bacillati > Actinomycetota > Actinomycetes > Kitasatosporales > Streptomycetaceae > Streptomyces > Streptomyces sp. cg35. The sequence goes on along the minus strand of NZ_CP191268.1, from coordinate 3,490,483 downwards.
TGGCGCTCGGCGCCGAGGTCACCTTCCTGAAGCTCGTGCCGCTGGTGGGTGGCTGATGGTGCATCTGCAGAGCCACATCGACAAGCTGCGCAACCATGTGGTGGCGCGGGACCCGCACCGCCTGGCGCGCGAGGCGCTCAAGTCGGCCGTGGGCAACGACGGTTACCGGGGCCCCGGCCGGGACCGGATCATCGGGACGCTCCGGGAGCTCGACCCCGCCCTGCGCGCGCGGGTCGCGGACGAGCTGGCCCGGCAGTACGCGGAGCTGGACGCCGACGCGCCCGCCCGGCTGAACGTCCTGGTGCTGCTCGTCGTCGTCGGCGCGGACCTGCCCGGCGACCCGCTGGCCGCCGAGCGCGCGGCGGAGCTGGCCAAGCTCGGCCGGGAGTCCTCGGTCTGGCGCGGCAGTTACGCGCAGGTCGTCGTGGAGGCCGAGCGGGCGGCGGGCCGTCCGCTGCCCGCCCCGGTCGTCGCGTTCTTCCGCAGATGCGCCCTGGAGGCGTACCGCGACCCGGAGTCGGTCGCCCTGGCCAAGACGATGCGGGAGCCCGTGCTGAACGTCGGGGAGGAGTGGGCCGAGCGCGCCCTCGCGGCCCTCTGCGGCGACCCGGACGACCCGTGGCGCGCCCTGCTCGCGCACGCCGCGACCGCCACCTCCGCGAAGCCCTCCGCCAAGTGGGACAAGGCCGCGCACGCCCTGATCGGGGCGCTCGGCCCGGACCGGGTGCGCGAGGCCGTCCTGCCCTGGCTCGCCCTGGTCGGCCGGCCCCGCACCTTCCCCCTTCGGGTCCTGCGGTACGGGCCCGACGCCAACCTCTGCTACGACCCGTTCAACGCGAACGCGCTGCGCGGTCTGACCTGGGTGCTGTCCCTGCTGCCCGCCCACCCGGACACCGCACGCGCCCTCGGCGCCCTCGTCGAGACCTCGCTCAAGAAGGTGGCCGGCCTCGGCCCGCGCAACCCCAAGGTCGCCAACGCGGGCGTGTTCGCCCTCGCCCGCATCGACAGCGAGGCCGCCCTCGCCGAGCTGGCCCGCCTGGCCACGCGGATCACGTACAAGGCGACGGCCAAGCTGCTCGACACCGCCCTCGAAGCCCGTGCCGAGGCCCTCGGCCTCACCCGCGAGGAGATCGAGGAACTGGCCGTCCCCGCCTACGGGCTGACCGAGGTGGGCCGCGCGGAGGTCCGGCTCGGAGACATCACCGCACTGCTGGAGGTCCAGGGCGCCAGGGCCGTCCTGCGCTGGCGCGGCGCGGCCGGCAAGGAGGCCAAGTCCGTCCCCGCCGCCGTGAAGCGCGACCACCCCGACGAGCTCAAGGAACTCAAGGCCGCCGCCAAGGACATCGACAAGATGCTCGGCGCCCAGGCCGAGCGCCTCGACCGGCAGTTCCTCGCCCGCCGCACCTGGTCGTACGGCACATGGCGCGAGCGCTACCTCGACCACCCGCTCGTCGGAACCCTCGCCCGCCGCCTGCTGTGGATCGTGGACGGCACACCGGTCGGCTTCGCGGACGGCGCGCCGCGCACCCTCACCGACGACCCGGTGACCACGGGCAGCGAGGTGACGCTCTGGCACCCCGTCGACCGCGAGCCCGCCGAGGTCGTCGCCTGGCGCGACTGGCTGGAGCGGCACGCGGTCACCCAGCCGTTCAAGCAGGCCCACCGCGAGGTGTACCTGCTCACCGACGCCGAGCGGACCACGGGCACGTACTCGAACCGGTTCGCGGCGCACATCGTCCGCCAGCACCAGTTCCACTCCCTCGCCGCGGTCCGAGGCTGGCGCAACAAGCTGCGGCTGTGCGTCGACGACGAGGCGCCGCCCGCCACCCGCGAACTCCCGCAGTGGGGCCTGCGCGCCGAGTACTGGATCGAGGGCGAAGGCGAGGAGTACGGCGTCGACACCACCGAGTCGGGCAGCTATCTGCGGCTGCGCACCGACCAGGTCCGCTTCTACCCGATCGACGCCCCGGGGAACTCGGCCCACTGCCACGGCGGCGAGTACCGCATGTGGCTGAGCGACGGCGCGGACCCGGTCGAGCCGCTCCCGCTCACGGAGATACCGCCGCTGGTCCTGTCCGAAGTCCTGCGCGACGTCGACCTGTTCGTCGGCGTGGCCAGCGTCGGCAACGACCCGACGTGGCAGGACGGCGGCCCCGGCGGCCGGTTCCGCGCTTACTGGACGTCCTACGGCTTCGGCGAGCTGAACCAGAGCGCCGAGACCCGCCGCGTCCTCCTGGAGCGGCTCGTGCCGCGCCTCGCGATCGCCGACCGCTGCACCATCGAGGGCCGGTTCCTGCACGTCAAGGGCGAGCTGCGCACGTACAAGATCCACCTGGGGTCGGGGAACATCCTGATGACGCCCAACGACCAGTACCTGTGCATCGTCCCCAGGTCGAGCGCCGGCACCTCCGCGCAGACCGGCTATCTGCCCTTCGAGGGCGACCGGACCCTGGCCGTCGTGCTCAGCAAGGCGATGATGCTCGCGGACGACACGAAGATCACCGATCCGACGATCACCAGCCAGATACGCCGGTGATCTGCCGCTGAACGGCCGCGGGCCCCGCTCCCATCGAGGAAGCGGGGCCCACGGACCGGGACGACCCGGAAGATCAGTAGCGGCGCGTGATCAGCGCGCGCTTCACTTCCTGGATCGCCTTGGTGACCTCGATGCCACGCGGGCAGGCGTCCGTGCAGTTGAAGGTCGTGCGGCAACGCCACACACCGTCACGGTCGTTGAGGATCTCCAGGCGCTGCTCCCCGGCCTCGTCACGCGAGTCGAAGATGAAGCGGTGGGCGTTCACGATGGCGGCCGGACCGAAGTACTGGCCGTCGTTCCAGAACACCGGGCAGGACGACGTGCACGCGGCGCACAGGATGCACTTGGTGGTGTCGTCGAACCGCTCGCGGTCCTCGGCGGACTGCAGACGCTCACGCGTCGGCTCGTTGCCCTTGGTGACCAGGAACGGCATGACGTCCCGGTACGCCTGGAAGAACGGGTCCATGTCGACCACGAGGTCCTTCAGCACGGTGAGGCCCTTGATGGCCTCGACCGTGATCGGCTTCTCGGGGTTGATGTCCTTGATGAGCGTCTTGCAGGCAAGGCGGTTCTTGCCGTTGATGCGCATCGCGTCGGACCCGCAGATGCCGTGCGCGCAGGAGCGACGGAACGTCAGCGAACCGTCCTGCTCCCACTTGATCTTGTGGAGGGCGTCGAGGACGCGCTCCTTCGGGTCGATGTCCAGCTGGAAGTCGACCCAGTTCGACTCCGCGGAGACCTCCGGGTTGAACCGGCGGATCCGGAAGGTGACCGTGATGAGGTGCGAGCCGTTGTCCGCCTCGAGCGCCTCGAGCTTGTCCATGGTCGGAGTAGCCATCAGTACTTACGCTCCATCGGCTGGTAGCGGGTCTGGACGACCGGCTTGTAGTCGAGACGGATCGTCTCCGTGCCGTCGTCGCCGACCTCGCGGTACGCCATGGTGTGGCGCATGAAGTTGACGTCGTCGCGGTTCGGGAAGTCCTCGCGGTAGTGACCGCCGCGGGACTCCTTGCGGGCCAGCGCGGAGGTCGCCATGACCTCGGCCAGGTCGAGCAGGTTGCCCAGCTCGATGGCCTCGAGCAGGTCGGTGTTGAACCGCTTGCCCTTGTCCTGGATCGACACGTTGAGGTAGCGCTCGCGCAGCTCGGCGATCTTCTCGACGGCCGTCTTGATCGTCTGCTCGGTGCGGAACACCATCACGTTGGCGTCCATGCACTCCTGCAGCTCGTTGCGCAGGACCGCGACGCGCTCGGTGCCCGTCGAGTTCCGCAGGCGCTCGACCTGCTCCTCGACCAGCGACGCCGGGTTCTCCGGGAGCTCGACGAAGGACGCCGTGTGGGAGTACTCGGCGGCCGCGATGCCCGCACGACGCCCGAAGACGTTGATGTCGAGCAGCGAGTTCGTACCGAGGCGGTTGGCGCCGTGCACGGACACGCAGGCGACCTCACCGGCGGCGTACAGACCGGGAACGACGGTGGTGTTGTCCGCGAGGACCTCACCCTCGACGTTCGTCGGGATGCCGCCCATGGCGTAGTGCGCGGTCGGCTGGATCGGGATCGGGTCCGTGTAGGGCTCGATACCGAGGTACGTGCGCGCGAACTCGGTGATGTCCGGCAGCTTGGCGTCCAGCTGCTCCGGCGGCAGGTGCGTGAGGTCGAGGTAGACGTGGTCGCCCTCGGGACCGCAGCCGCGGCCCTCACGGATCTCCGTGTAGATGGAGCGGGACACGACGTCACGGGACGCGAGGTCCTTCATGACCGGCGCGTACTTCTCCATGAAGCGCTCGCCGTCCTTGTTGCGGAGGATGCCGCCCTCACCGCGGGCGCCCTCCGTCAGCAGGATGCCCATGCGCCAGATGCCGGTCGGGTGGAACTGGAAGAACTCCATGTCCTCCAGCGGCAGCCCGCGCCGGTAGCAGGCGGCCTGGCCGTCACCGGTCAGCGTGTGCGCGTTCGACGTCACCTTGAAGAACTTGCCGGTGCCGCCGGACGCGTAGATGACCGACTTCGCCTGGAAGACGTGGATCTCACCGGTCGCGAGCTCGTAGGCCACGACACCGGCGGACTTCTTGACGCCGTCTTCCTCGACGATCAGCTGGTCCAGGACGTAGAACTCGTTGAAGAACTCCACGCCCTCCTTCACGCAGTTCTGGTACAGCGTCTGGAGGATCATGTGGCCCGTGCGGTCCGCGGCGTAGCAGGACCGGCGCACGGGCGCCTCACCGTGGTTACGGGAGTGACCGCCGAAGCGGCGCTGGTCGATCGTGCCGTCCGGGGTGCGGTTGAACGGCAGGCCCATCTTCTCCAGGTCGAGGACCGAGTCGATGGCCTCCTTCGCCAGGATCTCGGCGGCGTCCTGGTCGACCAGGTAGTCGCCGCCCTTGATCGTGTCGAAGGTGTGCCACTCCCAGTTGTCCTCCTCCACGTTGGCCAGCGCGGCGGCCATGCCGCCCTGCGCCGCGCCCGTGTGGGAGCGGGTGGGGTAGAGCTTGGTCAGCACGGCGGTGCGGCTGCGCTTGGTCGACTCGATGGCCGCGCGCATGCCCGCGCCACCGGCGCCGACGATGACGGTGTCGTACTTGTGAATCTTCACGGGTTCGCTCGCCTCGGCTTTAACGGATGTTCGGGTCGAAGGTGAAGATCACCAGCGTGCCCAGCAGGACGGTGAAGACCGTCGCGGCGTACAGCAGGCCCTTCAGCCACAGGCGGGTCTGGGGGCGCTCGGCGTAGTCGTTGATCACGGTACGCAGGCCGTTGGCGCCGTGCAGCATCGCGAGCCACAGCATCAGCAGGTCCCAGCCCTGCCAGAACGGGGACGCCCAGCGGCCCGCGACGAACGCGAAGCCGATCTTGGAGACGCCGCCGTCGAGCACGAGCTGGATCAGCAGGTGGCCGAGGACGAGAACGACCAGGACGACGCCGGACAGACGCATGAAGAGCCACGCGGCCATCTCGAAGTTGCCGCGGCTGCCCTTGCCGGTCTTCGAGGTGCGCTTGCGCGGCGCCTCGATGTACGGCGCGGGGTTGTCGACGTCGTAGAGCGAGACGCCCTCGACGGGACCGACGCCGGACGTGCCGTCCGTCTTGGTGAGGGTGGTGTCAGACATGTCTGGCCTCAGCTCCCGAAGAGTTCACGGACGGCGTGGCCGAGGACGGGGTACAGCGCCCCGACCATCAGGACGACCCAGATGCCCACGACGGTCCAGAGCATCTGCTTCTGGTAGCGCGGGCCCTTCGACCAGAAGTCGACGGCGATGACACGCAGGCCGTTGAGCGCGTGGAAGAGGATGGCGGCGACGAGGCCGTACTCAAGGAGCGCGACGATCGGCGTCTTGTAGGTGGAAACGACGTCGTCGTACGACTCCGGGGAGACGCGGACGAGAGCGGTGTCCAGCACGTGTACGAACAGGAAGAAGAAAATGAGGACACCGGTGACTCGATGAGCCACCCACGACCACATGCCTTCCCGGCCGCGGTACAGCGTTCCAGCCGGCACGGAAGAACCCTCCGGGAGCGGGGACTAGGGGCCGGCCGGCTTCGGTGTCGGACGAGCCCGGCCGGGTACGGTCCACCGGCCGCTCGTCATCGTATCGACGAGTTGTCGGCTCGTTCGCCCGGGGGCCACTGGTGTGATCAAACAGGCAATCAAACAGGCACGTACGGGCTATTGCCGATGCTTTCCCGTCGTGTGGTGCCCGGGGTCCCGGGCCGGGCGAGCGGGAGATCCGGCAGATCCGGCAGATCGCGGACAAGACGGGCGATGCGGCCCCGGGCGAGTCGGCGCAGCTCTTCCGCGGCGACCACCCGCTCCTCCTCCTTGTCGTTGCCGAGACGGTCCCGCAGCCCGGCGAGGAGGTGGTCGAGGGCCTCGGCGGGAGCGATGTCGTCCAGGCAGATCACGAAGGCGTGCCCGAAGCGGCTCTCGTAGGCGCAGTGCGCCGCGGCGAGCGCCGTGTGCGCGGCCGTGTAGCCGGCGGCGCCCGGCACGTGCGGCAGTTCCTCGCAGGCCAGAGCCTCGGCGAGGTCGTCGCGGGCGAGGTCGTACGCCGCCTCGTCGGCCGCGGCGAGCAGCGCGTCGAGGTCCGGGTACGGGCGGTGCGCGGCGACCCGGCGCGCCCACGCGCGGCTTCCGCAGCAGACGCGCAGGGCGTCCTCGGCGGCGTGCTGCGCCAGCGCGTTGAAGTCGGTGAGGCCCCCCGATGACGCGGCCCGTGCCGGTATGGGCAGACGGCCGGGATCGTGAGGGGCGCGGTGCGCGGCCAGCGGAAGCCTCCGGCGGGGACAGGTGGGGGGCGTGCGGTGCGTGTGTTTGTGGCGTAACGCTAGCGATGGCTGATTGCGGGTGTCCGACGGATGCGCGAATTTCACCCGGACGGGAGAGTTTGAGGGCCTGGGGTGGACTCTCGCCGGGCGCCGACTCGTCGTGACCGGTCGCGCGGGTCCCCGCGCCCCTCGGGGGCGGCGGTTACGGTCGGTCGGAGACAAGATCGTGAACGGAGGCGGGCGTGGAGCGAGAGCGGAAGGCTCTGTTGGCCGGGGGCGGGATCGTCGTGGCCGGGGCCGTGGTGGTCGCGGCGGTGCTCTGGCCGGACGGCGGCGACTCCTCCGCGGGCCAGGCCCCCTCCGACGGCAGGACCGGGCAGTCGAGCGCCTCGGCCACGCCGTCGCCCAGCCGGTCGTACCCGCTGTCCACGCCCCCGCGCACGATCCCCTCGGTGCGCGACTTCACCCCGGCGCGCGGCCCCGGCTGGAAGCCGGACGGCGGCCGGGTCGTCGTGCGGGACAAGGACCTGGCCGACGAGGGAGCGCTGATCGCCGGCGAGCTGGGGCTCGACTACGGGGGCGAGGGCGCCGAGGCCGGGCCCGGGGACGTCGAGCTGGCGCTCGGCGGGGCCGGCGGCGCGCAGGCGGAGTCGTACCGGATGACCGTGCGGGACGGGCGCGTGCGCATCGTCGGGCCGAGCGACACCGGCGTGTTCTACGGCACGCGCACCCTCAAGCAGGAGGTGCACGGCGGCGCCACCGCGCCCGAGGGCGTGGTCGCCGACGAACCGGCGAAGCCGCAGCGCGGATTCATGATGGACATCGCGCGCAAGAACTTCTCCGCCGACTGGATCAAGGACCGGATCCGGGAGATCGGCGACCTGAAGTTCAATCAACTGGGGCTGCACTTCTCCGACGACCAGGCGTTCCGGATCGAGTCCGACACGCACCCGGAGATCGTGTCCGCCGAGCACCTGAGCAAGGCGCAGGTCCGGGACATCCTGGCGCTGGCCGCCGAGCGGCATGTGACGGTCGTGCCCGAGATCGACTCGCCCGGTCACCTCGGCGCCGTCATCAAGGCGCACCCCGACCTCCAGCTGCGCGATGCGGGCGGGGCGGCGACGCGCGGCGCCGTCGACATCTCCAAGCCGGGCTCCGCGAAGATCGTGGACGATCTGCTGAAGGAGTACGCGGGCCTCTTCAAGGGCGCGTACTGGCACCTGGGCGCCGACGAGTACCAGGCCCTGACGCGGAGCAACCCGGAGGCGTCGTTCCCGCAGCTGGCCGCCGCCGCGCGGCAGAAGTACGGGGCGAACGCACGGGTCAAGGACCTCGCCCAGGGCTGGCTCAACGACCGGGCGAAGACCATGGCCCCCTTCGACCGGAACCTGAAGGCCTGGAACGACGGGTTCTACACGGGCGGTGTCGTCGAGGCCGACAAGGACCTGGAGGTCGCGTACTGGACCGGCAAGGAGATCGGGGCGCGCGAGCCCGTCTCGTACCTGAGCCAGGGCCGGAAGCTGACCAACTACAACGACGAGTTCCTGTACTACGTCCTCGGCCAGCCCAACACCTTCGTCTACCCGACCGGGCAGCGGATCTACGAGAGCTGGACGCCGCTCGTCGTGCGCGGCACGACCCCCGTGCCCGCGAAGTACGACGACCAGATCCTCGGCGGCACCTTCGCCGTCTGGTGCGACCTCGCGCAGGCCCAGACCCAGGAGCAGGTCGCGCGGGGCATCCGGATGCCGCTGCGGGCGACGGTGCAGAAGCTGTGGGATCCGGACAAGCCGGAGCTGACGTGGCCGCAGTTCGTCGAGCTGGCGGGCCGGCTCAACGGCTGACCTGCGGATACGAGTGGACACTGCGGGCCGGTGGAACGTATGTTCCGCTGGCCGCGCGGCCGGGGGGCCGGAGTGTCAGCGGCGGTTCCCCGGGGAGGGCGCGCAGCCGTGCTGTGCAAGAGATGCGGGAAGAACAACGCGCTGGTCGAGGACGGGCTGTGCGCGCGCTGCGCGGACGAGGCGTTCGGGACGCTGACGGCCGCGCCGGGGCCCGACCCGGTGCCCGACGAGCCGGGGCCGCCCCGGCCGGTGCCGGGCCCGGGGTGGGGCGTGCCGTTGTCGCCGAACGGGCTCGCCGCGGCGGTGACCGTGCTGCTCGGCGTGGTGATCGCGGCCGATCTGTTCGCCGTGGTGACGGGCGTCCTGGAGTACCGGTTCGCGGCGGATCTGCTGGCGGACGGCTGGAAGGGCCGCAGCGAGGCGGATCTGGACCGGCTCGACGACCTGTACGCGCTGGCCGGCGCGGCGCAGCTGTTCACGTACGTCGCCGCGGGCATCGCGTTCGTCGTGTGGTTCTCCCGCGTGCGGCACAACGGTGAGGTCTTCGCGCCGGACGGGCACAGCAAGGCGCGGCCCTGGGTGCTCTTCGGTTTCGTGGTGCCGATCGCCAACCTGTGGTTCCCGCGGCGGATCGCACTCGACATCGCGCAGGCCAGCGCCGTGGAGGGGCGCGGGGTGCGCCGGCAGATCGAGTGCTGGTGGTTCCTGTGGCTGGCGAACCAGACCGTGACCTGGTTCATGGAGGCCTGGTACGAGAGCGCCGAGCGGCTCCCCGACATCAAGGACGCCACCGGCGCCGTGGTCCTGGCCGACCTCCTCGACATCGTCAGCGCCGTCTTCGCGATCGCCTTCGTGCGGGCCCTGACCGGGCTGCAGAACCGCAAGGTGGCTCACGCGCACGCCTAGTTCGCCTTTCCGGTGGCGAAGTCACGTATCGCTGTGGTGTATTCGGCCCGAGCCGTGAAGTACATCGGGACGGGGGCACGGGGTATGGGCTACTGGGGCTACTACGTGGTGGCCAGGAGCGAGCGTCCGCTGAAGGAACTCGAGGCCCTGAGCGGGGTGCGGGACGAGCTGACGCTGCTGGAGGAGCGGGCCGGGGCCTGGCAGGTGTGGGAGTGCCCCGGCGGGGGCGGCGAGCAGCCCAGGGACGTGGGCAGCATGAACGCCCTGGCCGCGGAGACGGGTTCGCCCGCTCTGTTCGCGTACGTCATGGACAGCCGCTGCGCCGTGGTCGAGGCGGCGGCGCCGCAGAGCGGGGCGTGGACGACGTGTCTGGGGCGCACCGCGATGACGGGGTACATCGGCGGGGACGAGCGGTCCCTGGAGGACTACTTCCTGCCGCCGCGGGACGCCGCCGAGCGGGCGGTCGCCTGGGCCGCGGAGGGCGGGCGGACGGTGGTGGCGCAGCCGCTGTCGGACGTGCTGCGGGCGGACGCGGAGCCGTCGGCGGAGGAGCTGTTCTTCCGGTTCCTGGACCGGCTCGGCGTGGCGGCGCGGTGACGCCGATGTGACGTTCCCGGCGGTCCAGGCGCAGTAAGTCCCAGTAGTCCCCAAGGGGAGCGGCGGGTCCGGGAGGCATACGTCCATGAGCCTGGTGGAACTGATCGCGCGGGCCGACGCACGGGCGCTCGCCGTGAGCGGCCTCGGCTGTCTCGACCGGTGTGTGCCGCTGCTCGGCGCCGACCCGGCCCACGACGAGGCGCTGCGGCCGCTGTGGACCTGCCTCGCGGGGGACCGCGCGGGCTGGGACGAGCGGCTCGTGGCGGCGCGGGCCGCGCTGGACGGCGGCGATGCGACGGGGGAGGCCGCGCAGGAGGTGCGGCGGATGCTGGCGACGGCGCCGCGGCAGACGGCGTCCGACGGCTGGCACGAGTGGGCCGACGCCTGCTCGGTGGCCGCGTTGCAGGCGCACCTGACGCTGGACGCGGCCGGGGCCCCGGTGACCGCCGCGGCGGCCTGGCGGGAGGGGCGTACGGAGGGCATGTCGCCGTTGCTCGCGGCCGAACTGCAACGCCAGACACGGATCTTGAGGCTGCTGGCCGAGAGCGGCGCGGGCGGGCTGCGCGAGGCGCTGGACGTGGCGACGGAGGGGCGCCGGGTGGTGCGTGCCGTGCTGTCGCGGCGGGCCCGCAGCGGCGCCTGACGTACCGGCCGGGCCGGCCCGCGGCGGACAGCCGCGGGCACGGACCCGGCCGCCCCCTCCTGCGGTCGGGGCCGTGCCCGTGGGGTGTAGTGATTAACCCAAGTTGCGTGTGTGACGCAAGCGTTGGCACAAATCGGGCGGCCTTTCGGCGCCGGGCCGTGGGGACCGAACGGCCCCCACGGCCCGGCGTGACGACCCGACCGCTACGGCGCCAGGTTGGTGCCCAGGCGGGCACCGTTCGGGGTACCGAGCGTCGCGTTGTTGAAGGTCTTCGCCGAGCTCAGACCCGGACCGCTGCTGTTGCTCGGCACGTACATCAGGGTGCCGTTGCCCGTGTCCTCGCCCGCCGTGCCGATGACCAGGTCGGCGCGGCCGTAGCCGGAGAAGTCGCCGAGGGCGACCGCCGAGCCGAGGTTGTCGTTCGTCTCGGTCGAGCCGGGAATGCCTTCGGTGTCCTGCGAGACGGCGATCGCCCCGGTGCCGGTCAGACCGGTCGACGAGCCCTTCAGGAGCAGCGACGTACCGGCGTTGGAGCGGTTCGAGGTACGGGTGATGTCCTCGTTCGGGGCGCCGGTCAGGACGTCCGCGTAGCCGTCGAGGTCGTAGTCGCCGACCGCGACCGACCAGCCCATCGCGTCGCCGGACTCGGCGGCGCCGGGCACGCCGGACGTGGACTGGCTGACCGACTTGGCGCCGGTGGCGGTCAGGCCGGTGCCGGCCACGCCCTTGACGAAGGTGACCTGGCCGCCGGCCGTCGCGCCGGACTCGGCGGTGTAGGGCTGGCCGATGGCGATGTCGTCGACGCCGTCGCCGTTGATGTCGCCGGCGCCGATGGAGCGGCCGCCCTTCACGGTCAGCGTGGCCGCCTTGCGCAGGCCGCCGGAGCCGCCCTTGTACCAGGTGACGCGGCCGATGCCGGTGGCGTCGCGGTAGTTGAGGGCGACGTCCGCGTAGCCGTCCTGGTCGAAGTCGCCGGACGCGGCGTCCGCGTAGGCCAGGTTCCCCTCGCTGCCGGTGATGGTGGAGTCGGTCTCCCAGCCCTCGCCGTAGCGGGCCGTCCAGGTGCCGCCGAGGCCGGTGGAGGCCGCGAACACGTCGGCGGTGCCGTCCGCGTTGAAGTCGCCGACGGCCACGGCCGAACCGAACCGGGCGCCGGTCAGCGCGTAGCTCGCGTCCAGGTTGATGCCGAAGCCCGAGGTGAAGTCCGGCCCGTACACGACGGTGGCGGCGCCGCGGTCCGCGTGGCCCGAGGTGTCGTCCTCGCCGGGCTGGCCGACCACGAGGTCGGTGTAGCCGTCGCCGTTGATGTCGCCGGTCGCGGTGGACGCGCCGAACTCGTCGCCGGACTCGGCCGCGCCGGGTACGTCCCCGGCCTGCGAGACGACCTTCTTGCCGGTGGCGCTCGGGCCGGACGCGGTGCCCGGCACGACGACGACCTGGCCGCCGCTCGCGCCCTTGGGCAGCCCGGTGACGATGTCCGCGGTGGCGTCGCCGACCACGTTCTGGGAAACCAGGGCGTGCGAGATGCCCGGGGTCGCGGCGAGGGTGCGGATGCGGGACAGCTTCGGGTACAGGTTCGCGCCGGGGCAGGCGGTGGCGTTGGTGTCCTTGTGGCCGAAGACGCGCGGCAGGGTCTTCGTCGTGCCCTTGGGGACGAGGTTGCCGTCGACGTTCAGGTCACCGTTGGAGGTCATCGTGACGGTGCCGGTCGGCGAGATGCCGTACTGGCCGAACTTCCAGGCGACGACCCGGGCTATCGCGTCGAGCGCGGCCTTGGTGGGCTTGGCCGTCTCGAAGTTGCCTATGTAGGAGATGCCGACGGTGTCCGTGTTGAAGCCGTAGTCGTGGGCCCCGTGCACCGGCAGGTCCACGCCACCGGTACGGCCCTCGAATATCTGGCCGCAGCGGTCGACGACGAAGTTGTAGCCGATGTCGTAGTAGCCCTTGCCGACGTGGTCCTGCTGGATCTGGCGCAGGCGCTCGGCGGACCTGGCACAGGGGACCTGGTTGTCCGCGTCGACACCGGTGTGGTGGACGACGGCGGCCTTGATCTCCGTGTCGTAGGCGGGTGTTCCGTCGTGCGAGAGTCCCGGGCCCCACACCGACTGCGGGATGATCTGCGGCTCGGCGACCGTCGACGGGAGGGGCTCGGGGACGGTCTCGGTCGGATCCGGTGTCGGGGCGGCCGTCGTGGACGTGCTGTCCGAGGGGGCCGGGGACGTGGACGCCGGGGGCGTCGCGGTGTCGGTCGCGGCGGGCGTGGGGCTGTCCGTCGCCGTCGGGCCGGGCGTCGGCGTGGCCGTGTCCTCGCGGTACGCGGCCGGCTCGGCGAGGTCCGCGGCGGAGGGGCCGGTGCCGGGGTCGATCAGCTTGACGTCCATGCCGGCGGGCAGGCCGGAGGCGGTGCCGTCGGCGGCGATCACCCGGACCTCGACGCCGTTCGAGTCGTCCTCGGTCGGCACCGACGCGGTGCCGCCGCGGATCGCGGAGTGCTCGCGCTCGGCGCCGTCGGCGTCGTTCGTCTCCTGGGGCAGCGTCGTCCAGGCGCCCCAGGTGCCGCTCTCGGCGTCGCGGGCCCGGAACTGGGCCTTGCCGTCGATCTCGGCGTCGGGGTCCTTCCAGGTCACCGACACGGCACTGAACGTCCGGGTGGACTTCTGCGGCACGACCTTGCGGTCGCCCTTCGTCTCCAGCTTCAGCGTGTGGACCGCCGCGGCCCGGTGCTCGGCGCCCTTGGCCGAGGTGACCGGATCGGCCGCCATGGCGTACGTCGCCGCACCGGCGCCGCCGAGCACGACCGCGCCGACCGTGATCCACGCCCTGCGCCGCAGACTCAGCGGCTTGTACGCGTGCGAACTGTGCGCATTCTGGTGCCTGGCGCGCGAATGTCGCGGGCTCAAATGCCCCACCCCTTGAAGAAGTTCACAGAATTCCCGCGAGTACCGCGGGCAGATGTTCTATTCAGCGAAAGACAGTCGACGAGCGTCACAGGTTGCACACGTGTGTCGTGCGTCACGGCGGGACCGGAGGCGCCGCATGTGCGCCGGCAACTCACCTTCTTCTTTTGGCCAGTTGGCGGAATCCTTCGCTCGCGGAGTCCTCCGCGACCGATGAGACGGGCGAAGGGTTGTAGGCCCGCGGCGAATCTCCTGTGTGAGAAGCGACATGTGAGAAACCTGTGACGTCTCCGTGCGTCCGGGCGCTGGGGGAGTGCGGGAAGAGCCGGAACCGCGCTCACCGCACGACCGGACCAAGGGGTGCACACCATGCCTGAGGGCGACAAACGGGCCGCTGAGATGCGGCGGTACGCGGCGGGCTTCGTCACGCGGATCGCCTCGCAGCGGCTGCCGCTCGACTACTCCGTCGCCAGCCTGCGGGTCGTCGACTTCCTCATCGACGGCCTGCGCAGGGGGAGTTCGGACCGGGCCCGGGCCGACACGGTCCTCACCGGGCTCGGCGCGTACGTCGGCGAGGTGCTCGTGCGGCGGGCCGGCGCCGTGTGGGTGGACCTGGACGAGGCGCAGCGCGCGTACTTCGGGCAGAGCGTCGGTGTGCGGATGCCGGACGGGCGGGTGTGGAACCCGCTGGGCAAGGTCGTCAACCGGTACGAGGCCGGGCCCGAGGAGTCCCTCGCGACCTTCTATCTGACCCTGCCGGGGCGGAGCCGCGCGTGCGCCGCCCTGTGATCACCGGTGTGTTCGTCGTCGCGCTCGCCGCGGGCGGCGCGGTCTTCCGGCCCGTCGTACCGTCCGCGACCGTGACGGCGCTCGCCGAACCGCCCGCGAGCACCCGCCCGGCCGCCGACGCCGACGCCACGGAAGCGCCCAGGCCGGTCGACCAGGTGCGCGGGGAGAAGCTGTTGAAGGAGTCGGGCACGCTGCTGCGGGACGCGCCCTCCGTGCGGATGGTCAGTGACGTCGCCAAGGGCACGACCCACGTGCACAGCGACATGCGCATGGACCACGACGGGAACTGCGCGGGCACCGTCGCCGTCGAATCCGGCATCCGCGCCGAGATCGTCTTCCTCGCGGGCGACGGAGACGACGGGGACGACGGAGACGACGGGGACGACGGGGACGACGGAGACGACGGGGGCAAGGGCGGTTCGGCGGCCGAGGCGTACCTGAAGTACACCGACGCCTCCCTCGACGTGCTGCGGCGCAGGGCCGAGACGCAAGGCCCTGAAGTGGCCGAGCGGATGCGGCAGTTCGCCCTCCGGGCGCGCGGCAAGTACGTGAAGGCGATGCCGGGTCCGAAGGGCGCGAAGGCGATCGGCGCGCAGTGCGGCCTCGGCCGGTCCCTGGCCACGCTGATGACGGCGAACGCCGAGGGCACCCGGGCACGGCCCGTCGTGCGGCGCGCCGGGCACCGGATGGTCCCGCTCGTTCCGCCGGCCCGCGACGGCGAGAGCGGCGCGGTGTACGTCGAGGCGGACGGCGCCCCGTACCTGCGCTCCATCAAGGGGAAGGCCGGCGGCATGGAGGTCGACGTCGCGTTCTCCGCCTACGGCGCCCCGGTGCGTGTCCAGCGCCCCGACCCCGCGCAGGTCGTGGAGCCCCCGACGGACGGCGGCGCGGTGTTCGAGGTCTGACGCGCCCACCGGTGCCTGTGACGTTTCCGTACGGGCGGGCGCTGATCGGTACAAGGGGTCGCGGGCGGACGGGGATCCGCCCTCGAGGACGATCCGTCCCCGAAGACGTACGAAGAGGAAAGCGGTTGGGCCAGGGAGGGCAGCCCCGGCGTACACAGGCGTACGACGAGGAGTTGGGCGCGGCCGTCGAGCGGGCCCAGGCAGGTGACGAGGCGGCGTTCGCCGTGGCCTACCGGCTCGTGCAGCCGGGTCTGCTCGGCTATCTGCGCGGCCTCGTCGGCGACGAGGCCGAGGACGTCGCCGCCGACGCCTGGCTGGAGATCGCCCGGGACCTGGGGCGCTTTCGCGGGGACGGGGCGGGCTTTCGCGGCTGGACCGCGACCATCGCCCGGCACCGCGCACTCGACCTGCTGCGCCGTCAGAAGGCGCGGCCGCGGCCGTCCGCGCTGGAACAGGACGTCCTCGAACTGCCCGCCGCGCACAACACCGCCGAGCAGGCCCTGGAGACCATCTCCACGGAACGCGCCTTCGCCCTCCTCGCCGCTCTCCCGCCCGACCAGGGCGAGGCGGTCCTGCTGCGGATCGTCGTCGGGCTCGACGCGGCGGCCGCCGCGCGCGTCCTCGGCAAACGGCCCGGCGCCGTGCGCACCGCCGCGTACCGGGGGCTGCGACGGCTGGCGAAACAACTCGGTGTGACGGATGACGGGCCGCACACGCTGGGGGAGTCGAGATGACTGACAACACCCCGTCACCGGTCGGCCCGGGCCCCGCCGTGCCGGTGTCACTGGGCGACCTGCTGGCCGGCGCGGTCCGGCCGGACGCGCCCGGCGCGGAGGGCGAGCGGGCGGCGCTCGCCGCGTTCCGCGCCGCGCGCGACTCCGGTGCGCACACGGCGCAGGGGCGGACCCGGCGCCGCGACGACTGGCGGCCGCGCCGCCGGGCGCGCTGGTCGCTGCGCGCCGCCGCCGGGGTCCTGCTCGCGAGCGTCGCGGTCGTCGGGGGCGTCGCGGTCGCCGGGATCGGGACGGGCGGGAGCGCACCGTCGTCGGGCGGCCCGGAGCGTGCGCCGCGGCCCGCCCCCACCGTGACGGGCCCGCCCGCGCGGACCTCGCCCCCCGCGGCGTCGCCGTCGCGGCGGACCCCGCTCCCCGCCGCGTCGCCGTCGCAGCGGACCTCGCCCCTGGCGGTGTCGTCGTCCGAGCGGCCGGCGCACGGCCGCGACCGCGCGGCGCGCTGCACGTCCTACGAGAAGGGGCGCGGCCTCGACCGCTCGGAGCGGGCCTTCGAGGCATGCGGAACGCCGACGGCCGGCCCGCCCGGCAAGGGCGAAGGGCGCGACAACGGCCACAAGCACCAGGGCGAGAAGTAGCCACGCCGGCAACGGGCGCCACGGTGGCCACAGCGGTGACGCGGCGGACCGGAATCGGCCACGACGCCCACCCGGGCCGGGATCGGCGGGGCCGGAGGCCGCCACGGCGGACCGGATCCGGAAGGCGCCCGCACGGGGGCCGGAAATACGGGACGGCCGAGGTCGCCACCCCCCACAGGAGAGACCCCGGCCGCCGCGCGGTACGGGTCGCGAGCGGCCCGTACTCTCTTCAGCGCCACGGGTGCGTTTTCTGTCACACCCCGCTGGGTGACCCACTAGTTGCCCGTTGTACAAACATGGACGTGGGGGATTTCAGGCCGTAGCGTGCTGATTCGCGCTGGGGGCGCACGACGCCGAGTGGGCAGGCAGGGACTGGGAGTGCTGGGGGACGACGCGGAGCTGACCGCCGCGGTGCTTGCGGCACAGGACGGGGACGAGACCGCGTTCCGGACTGTGTACCGCGCCGTGCACCCACGGCTGCTCGGGTACATACGCACACTCGTCGGCGACCCGGACGCCGAGGACGTCGCCTCCGAGTCCTGGCTGCAGATCGCCCGGGACCTGGAGCGGTTCGAGGGCGACGCCGACCGGTTCCGCGGCTGGGCCGCCCGGATCGCCCGCAACCGGGCCCTGGACCACATACGCATGCGGGGGCGCCGGCCCGCCATCGGCGGCGACGAGACCGAACTCACCGGCAAACCCGCGCTCTCCGACACCGCCGACGAGGCGATGGAGTCCCTCGCCACCGGCACCGCCATGAACCTGATCGCCCAACTCCCGCAGGACCAGGCCGAAGCCGTCGTCCTGCGCGTCGTCGTCGGCCTCGACGCGAAGAGCGCCGCGCAGACCCTCGGCAAGCGGCCCGGAGCCGTCCGCACCGCCGCGCACCGCGGACTGAAGCGGCTGGCCGAACTGCTCGACAAGGACCCGAAGACCGCCGGCAGCCTCGGCGCCGTACCGCCTCCGAGGCAGCCGAGCACCCGCACGGTGACGTCCGCCGGTGTGACGCAATCGCGTACGCGGACGCAGAAGGACATGTGATGGCCGACGAGCACGACAAGTGGCTGGACCGCGACGCGGCGGAACGCCTGCTGCGCGGGGAGCCGCTGAAGGCCGTCACCGACGACGACATCCGGCAGGCCGAGCGGATCATCACGGCGCTCGACGCGCTGACCGTGCTTCCGGCCGGGCCCGAGGGCGAACTCCCCGGTGAGGACGCCGCGTTGAAGGCGTTCCGGGAGGCCCGCGCCGTCCGTGCCGTGGACGACGCCGTGGACCGGGTGGTGATCGGCGCCGACCGCCCCGCCCGGGCCGGGCGGCACCGCGCGGGCGCGTCCGGAGCGCCGGCGCCGGCCGGTCCGGGGCGCGAGGCCGGGGACGGTCCGCGCTGGGGACGGCCGGTGCGGTTCGGGATGGCCGCCGCGCTCGCCGCGTGCATGGTCGGCGGCGTCGCCGTCGCCGCCGGGACCGGGGTGCTGCCCTCGCCGTTCGGCGGCGGGAATCCGACACCGGCCGCCTCCGTGTCGGGTGCGGCCAGCCCCGACCGGCCGCTCGTCTCGTCCTCGCCCTCGCCGAGCGACACGGACCGCGACGAGGTGCTGCCCGACGGCTCGGCGACACCCGACGGCTCCGGCGCGCCGAGCGCGGATCGCCGCGAGGAGAGACCCGAGCGCAAGAGCACGACCCGCGCACCCGCCCCGCGCACCGGCGACAGCGGCCGGACGGCCGAGGGAGTGCGCCGCCGCCTGGTCGAGGCCTGCCTCAGATACCGCGGCGGACAGCTCGGCTCGGACGAACAGCAGCGACTGCGCGACTCCGCGAGGAAGTACGGCAGGAGCGCGGCCGACCTCAACCGGTTCTGCGACCGCGTGCTCGGCCGCTCCGACGGCACCTACGGCTTCGGCGGGTCGAACGGCTCGGGCGGCTCCGACGGCTCGGGCGGCTCGGGCGGCTCGGACGGCCACAACGGTGGCCAGGACGGCGACGAGGACGACGACGCCGGCGGCGACGACGGACAGCACGCCGGGAACACCCCTGCCCCGCCCGCCCCCGAACCCTCACCGGGCCTCTCCTACAGCGCCGCGCCCGGCCTCCCCACAGCGACGGCCACGCCCTCCCCGTCCGTCTCGTCAGCCCCGTAAAAGCGGCCCCTGACCTGCGCAGATGCAGTTGTCCAAAAAAGAGTCGCGACAGGTGTGACGTTTTTGGCGGGGGAGACGCAGTACTGAGTGAGCCGACTGGTCATCGGCCGGCGCGCGAGCCGGGGTTCCCCCCGTACCTACGGCTCAGTGCCACCGGCGTGGGTGGGACACGTTCCCCCGGTCCCACCCACGCCCCCAACATCCAGGAGCCGGAGCCGTGGTCGGCACCGCCCTCACCAGTAGATGACGACCTTGTCGCCGTTGCGCACCTGAGCGAACAGGCTCGCGATCTTCCCTTCGTCCCGTACGTTCACGCAGCCGTGCGAAGCGCCGGCGTAGCCGCGGGCCGCGAAGTCCGACGAGTAGTGCACCGCCTGGCCCCCGCTGAAGAACATCGCGTACGGCATGGGCGAGTCGTAGAGCGTCGAGACGTGGTGCCGGGACTTCCAGTACACCTGGAAGACGCCCTCGCGGGTGGGCGTGTACTGCGCGCCGAACCGCACGTCCGTCGTCATCAGCCGCTTGCCGTCCACCATCCACGACAGCGTCCGGCTCGTCTTGCTGATGCACAGCACGCGCCCCGTCATACAGCGCGGGTCCGGCTTCGCCGGGGGCCGGCCGCCCGACGCGTACAGCTCGTCGCGGGTCGGCTCGTGCGTCATCGCGAGCAGTCGCTGCCAGGTGACGGTGTCGGTGGTGCCGGTGCGCGGCAGGCCGCGCTTGCCCTGGAACCCCTTGACCGCCGCGGTCGTCGACGCCCCGTACGTGCCTGTCGGCCCGTCGAACAGCCACGCCACCTGACGCAGCCGCGCCTGCAGCGCGCGCACGTCCTTGCCCTGGTCACCGGGGGCGAACAGGACCTTGGGCGCGGGAGTCGCCGACGCCCGGGGCGTGCCGGACGGCTTGGCGTCGACCGGGTCCGGGGCCCGCGACGGGGCGGAAGCGGAAGGCGCGGACGCACTCGGCGCGGCCGGCTGCCTGCCGCCCGTGCCGGCCGCCTGCGCCGTGCATCCGCCGACCAGGGCCAGTACCCCGGTGGCGGCGAGTGTTCTCCGTATGACAGCTGTCCGCATGACGTCCCCCGCCTGCCGCGCCCATCTCTCTTGTCACCTCAGATGCTGCCCGCGCCCGAATGGTTGCGAACAGAGGGCCCGGCAGCGGGTACAACCCTGATGCGGCTCTGTGAGGAAGGTCCCAGCGCGGTCCTCTCCACTCGCCGCACGCCCGCCGCTACAGTCCGTCGCGAGAGCCGCGACTACTGACGAGTAACACGTGCGGGCGTCGCAGGCACACACGATCAATCGGCAGATCGCTGGAGGCACAACCATGGCGCGCGAATCCGAGTCCGGACTGCCCATCGAGCCGGTGTACGGCCCGTCGGCCCTGGACGGCTGGGACCCGGAGCGGAAGCTGGGGGAGCCGGGCGCCTATCCGTTCACGCGGGGTGTCTATCCCTCCATGTACACGGGCCGTCCGTGGACGATGCGCCAGTACGCCGGATTCGGCACGGCCACCGAGTCCAACGCCCGCTACAAGCAGCTGATCGCGAACGGCACGATGGGCCTGTCGGTCGCCTTCGACCTGCCGACCCAGATGGGCCACGACTCCGACGCCCCCATCGCCTCCGGCGAGGTCGGCAAGGTCGGTGTCGCCATCGACTCGATCGACGACATGCGCGTCCTGTTCGGCGGGATCCCGCTGGACAAGGTCTCCACGTCGATGACGATCAACGCCCCCGCCGCGCTGCTGCTGCTCATGTACCAGCTCGTGGGCGAGGAACAGGGCGTACCGGCGGACCGGCTCACCGGCACGATCCAGAACGACGTGCTCAAGGAGTACATCGCCCGCGGCACCTACATCTTCCCGCCCAAGCCCTCCCTCCGGCTGATTGCGGACATCTTCAAGTACTGCCGGGCCGAGATCCCGAAGTGGAACACCATCTCGATCTCCGGCTACCACATGGCCGAGGCGGGGGCCTCGCCCGCGCAGGAGATCGCCTTCACGCTCGCCGACGGCATCGAGTACGTGCGCACCGCGGTGGCGGCCGGCATGGACGTGGACGACTTCGCGCCGCGGCTGTCCTTCTTCTTCGTGGCCCGCACCACGATCCTGGAGGAGGTCGCCAAGTTCCGTGCCGCGCGCCGGATCTGGGCGCGGGTGATGAAGGAGGAGTTCGGCGCGCAGAACCCCAAGTCGCTGATGCTGCGCTTCCACACCCAGACGGCCGGGGTGCAGCTGACCGCGCAGCAGCCGGAGGTGAACCTGGTCCGCGTCGCCGTCCAGGGCCTGGGCGCGGTGCTGGGCGGCACCCAGTCCCTGCACACCAACTCCTTCGACGAGGCCATCGCGCTGCCCACCGACAAGTCCGCCCGCCTGGCCCTGCGCACCCAGCAGGTCCTGGCCTACGAGACGGACGTGACGGCCACCGTCGATCCGTTCGCCGGGTCCTACGTCGTCGAGAAGATGACCGACGACGTCGAGGCCGCCGCCCTCGCCCTCATGGAACGCGTCGAGGACCTGGGCGGCGCGGTGAACGCCATCGAGCACGGCTTCCAGAAGTCCGAGATCGAGCGCTCCGCCTACCGCATCGCCCAGGAGACCGACTCCGGCGAGCGCGTCGTGGTCGGCGTCAACCGCTACCAGCTCGACGCGGAGGAGCCCTACGAGCCGCTGCGCGTCGACCCCGCCATCGAGGCCCAGCAGGCCGAACGGCTGGCGGCCCTGCGCGCCGAACGCGACCAGGCCGCCGTCGACGCGGCCCTCGCCGCCCTGCAGAAGGCCGCCGAGGGCGACGACAACGTCCTCTACCCGATGAAGGACGCCCTGCGCGCCCGTGCCACCGTCGGCGAGGTCTGCGACGCCCTGCGCGAGGTGTGGGGCACCTACATCCCCTCCGACGCGTTCTGACCGGCGAACTCCCCGCTGACCTGTGATCTTCCGCCAGCTGGAACCCCTGGGCGGAGTGTCGAGCAGCTGTGCGACACTCCGCTCATGCTGGGTGTCATCGATCTTCCGACCTATCTCGCGGGTCTCGTCCTCATCGTCCTCCTCCCCGGACCGAACTCGCTGTACGTGCTCTCCGTCGCCGCCCGCCGCGGCATACGCACCGGCTACAAGGCCGCCGCCGGAGTCTGGTGCGGCGACACCGTTCTGATGACGCTGTCCGCCGCCGGTGTCGCCTCCCTCCTCCAGGCCAACGCCGTGCTCTTCGGGATCGTGAAGTACGCGGGCGCCGGATATCTGACCTGGCTCGCGGTCGGGATGCTGCGCGCCGCGTGGGGGATGTGGCGGACCCGCCGCGAGCGGATCGCCGCCGCCGAGGCCGGCACCTCCGAGGTCCCTGCGGCCCAGGAGCGGCCCTTCCGCCGGGCCTTCGTCATCAGCCTCCTCAACCCGAAGGCGATCCTGTTCTTCATCGCCTTCTTCGTGCAGTTCGTGGACAGGTCCTACGCCTATCCCGCCCTCTCCTTCGTCGTGCTCGGCGCCTTCGCCCAGCTCGCGAGCGTGCTGTACCTGTCGGCCCTGATCTTCAGCGGCACCCGGCTGTCCGCCGCCTTCCGCCGCCGCAAGCGGCTGTCGGCCGGTGCGACCTCGGCCGCCGGGGTGCTGTTCCTGGGCTTCGCGGTGAAGCTGTCGCTGGCCAGCGCATAGCCCCTCCGGCAGCCGGACCCCGCTCGGGGTGAGCCCGGCCGGAGCGACCCCCGCCGGGTCGACCCCGGCCGGGGCGAGCGCCCGGCGCCCGCGTGCGGGGACGTCACTCAGGAGCGGCCTCACCGCGTCCCGGCACCACCCCGACCTCCGCCAGGTACTCCCGTACCCCCTCCGCCGTCTCGCCGGCCCACCCCACATATCCGTCCGGCCGCACCAGGAACACCCCGGTGCCATAGGCCTCGTACGCCGGGATGCGCACCGCCCGTATGCGCTCGCCGTCCACCGGCGGCAGCTCGGCGTCCGTGCCGACCGCCAGCAGCGTCCAGTGCGGCCCGCGGAAGGCGTCGAACAGCCGGACCCCGCCGCGCCGCCCGTCCGGCGCCCGGTCCCCGGCCCGCAGCGCGCCCTCCGGAAGGCCCGTCCGGGTCTCCCGGGTCAGCGCCGACTCCCGGTACCCGATGCCCAGTTGCTGCACTTCCTTGCCGCGCTGCACGGCCCTGCTGTCCGCGCCCGCGCGGTGGATACGGGTACTGATGCCGAGGATGTCCTCCGCGATCGGCACCCGCTCCTCCTCGTACGTGTCCAGGAGCCGGGCGGGGGCGCCGCCGAGCACCGCGGCCAGCTTCCACGCCAGGTTGTAGGCGTCCTGCACGCTCGTGTTCAGCCCCTGTCCGCCTGCGGGGGAGTGGACGTGTGCCGCGTCGCCCGCCAGGAAGATCCGGCCCTCGCGGAAGCGGTCGGCCAGTGCCGCGCGCGCCCGGAAGTCCGAGGCCCAGATCACCTCCGCGACGTGCTCCTCCCGCAGCGGCGTACGGGTCGCGAGGAGCTTGGCCACCGCGCCCGGTGAGGTGTCGGGGACCGCCGCCTCGTCCGCGTACTGCGCGGCCAGCTGGAAGACGCGGCCCTCGTCCGACGGCAGCGGGCAGAAGGCCACGCCGCCCTCCGGCGCCTTCGGCCACACGTGCCAGTGCGTGTCCGGGACCGGCGCGTCCTCGGCGATCCGCACGTCCGCCACCAGCATCGGCTTGGGGTCGACGGTCTCGCCGGTCATGCCGATGCCGAGCGCCCGGCGCACCGTGGAACGGCCGCCGTCCGCCGCCACCGCGTACCGCGCGCGCACCGTCGAGCCGTCGTCGAGCGTCGCCGTCACCCCCTCGGCGTCCTGCTCCAGGCCCGTCAGGCCGGCGCCGAAGCGGACCTCGCCGCCCAGCTCCCGCAGCCGCGCGTACAGCACCGCCTGCGTGCGGGCCTGCGGTATCAGCCAGCCGTTCGCGAACGGAACCTGCTCGGTCGGCTCGGTGCGCTCGAGCATGTCCCACTCCTGGCCCGGCTCGTCGCCCTCCCAGATCAGCATCGTCGGGTACTCCGTGCCCGCCGCGCGGACCGCGTCCAGCACCCCGAGGTCGAACAGCACCTCCTGCGTGCGCGGCTGCAGGCCCTTGCCGCGCGAGCCGGGGAACAGGCTCTCCGCGCGCTCCACCAGCAGCGCCCCGACCCCGCGCCGCGCCAGGTCCGCCGCCAGCACCAGGCCGGTCGGGCCCGCGCCCACGATCAGGACATCCGTCGTCACCGCACCCGCAGCAGCCATCACCGTCTCCTTAACGTCGTTAAGTCGGCCGTTCGCCGAGCATGGGCTTAACGGCGTTAAACTGTCAAGCGTGGCTGAGCAGACGAACCCGAAAGAGCAGAAGAAGGCCAAGCCGGAGAAGGCCAAGCTCGACAAGGCGTACGTGGCCGACACCGCGCTCGACCTGCTGAACGACGTGGGTCTGGAGGGCCTGACGCTGCGCGCCATCGCCAAGGAGCTGAACGTCCAGGCGCCCGCCCTGTACTGGCACTTCAAGAACAAGCAGGCGCTGCTCGACGAGATGGCGACGGTGATGTTCCGGCGGATGACCGGCGCCGGCCGGGCGGGCGCCGGGGAGGTCGCGTACGAGCCCTCCGGCAGCTGGCAGGAGTGGCTGATGCGGGGCAACCGGCAGCTGCGCGCCACGCTGCTGCGCTACCGCGACGGCGCGAAGGTCTTCAGCGGATCGCGGTTCACCGGGACCGACCACGGGCCCGAGATGGAGGCGAACCTGAGGTTCCTCGTGGCCGCCGGATTCGAGCCGGACCAGGCCGCGTGGGCGAGCTCCACCGCGTACATGTACACGCTCGGCTTCGTCACGGAGGAGCAGGGCATGCGGCCCTACGCCGAAGGGGAACCGCCGGCCGTCGATGTCGCCGAGCGGGCCCGGACGCTGGCCGACTACCCGCTCGCCGCCGCCGCGGGCGGTCAGCTGTTCGCGGCGTACGACGAGCGGTTCGAGGAGGGGCTGCGGCTGATCGTGGCGGGGATCGAGGTGCGCTACGGGGTGAGTTGAGGCTGGGGCCGGCGGTTCAGCACCCGGCGCAGCAGCGGCGTCGCCCACTCCTCCACGTAACGGTTCAGCAGCCAGGCCAGCGTCAGCATCACGCCGATCGTCGCCCCGAACGTGACCCACGACGGCAGGCCGGCGTGCCGGTGCAGGGCCTCGATCGCCACCCAGCCCAAGTGCTCGTGCACCAGATAGAACGGGTACGTCAGCGCGCCCGCGACGGTCAGCCAGCGCCAGTTCGCCCGCGCCGTCCAGCCGAGCGCGATCGCCGCCACCGCCGCGAAGCCCACGGTGACGACCGCGATGATGCCGACCGAGGTGCGGTACGAGAAGAAGTCCGGGTTCGGGGCGTGCCACAGCCGGTCGACGGCGAAGTGCTGCCCGATCAGCCAGCTGACCGCGACGATGCCCCAGGCCGTCACGTCGCGCCGGTCGCGGTGCACCAGGTACAGGCCGATGCCGCCGATGAAGAACGGGGCGTACTCCGGCATCAGCGCCAGGGTCAGCAGGGGTTCGCCGGTGGCCTCCGCGAGCGCCGCGGCCAGCGTCCACACCGCGCAGAACAGCACGACGCGGTGCCGGGTCGCGCCCGGCAGGACGACACACAGGGCGAACAGCGCGTAGAAGCGGAGCTCCGCCCACAGGGTCCAGCACACGCCCAGCACCCGGTCCGCGCCCAGGGGCTGCTGGAGCATCGTGAGGTTCACCAGGGCGTCGCTGGGCGAGACCGTCCGATACACCACCACGGGCAGCGCGAAGACCGCGGTGACCAGCGCGATCGCCACCCAGTACGACGGCAGCAGGCGGGACGCGCGGGAGGCGAAGAAGGAGCGCAGGGGCCTGCCCCAGCCGCTCATGCAGATCACGAAGCCGCTGATGACGAAGAAGATCTGCACCCCGAGACAGCCGTACGCGAACCAGCCGTGCAGGGACGGGAACTGGACGCGCGGCGAGGTGCCCCAGGCGTGGGACACCTCGCCGTCGCGGCCGCCGTAGTGGTACGCCGCCACCATCAGCGCGGCGATCAGCCGCAGCCCGTCGAGGGCGTACAGGCGCGGTGCGGCGCGCCTGGCCCGTGGGGGCGGGGCGGCCGCCGACCCGGGTGCGGCCTCGGGGAGCGCGGTCGTGCCGGTGACGGTCATCCGAGTGCGGCCCGTTTGAAGGAGCGGGCCCGTCGCGCGACTCTGCGCACCGCCGCGTTGCGCGGGATGAACGCGAGCTGCGTCGGGATGGCGCCGGGCAGACCGAGGGAGGTCAGCCGGCGGCGCTTGAAGTACCGCCAGGTGTGATCGTTCAGCCGGGTCGAGAGGAAACGCTCGGCCGCGGGCCGCAGCTCCGGGTAGATCTTGGCCTGCATCGCGAAGCCGACCGCCCGCAGGAGATCGGTCAACTCGGCCACGGACAGGGGCTGTTCCTGCGAGGCGACGCCCGGCCGGTCCGTCAGTTCGGGCAGCAGCGCGTCGACGATCGTGACGGGGACCCGGTTGCTGTTCTGGTACGGGGCGAGGCGGTCCAGCAGTATGGACGTGCCGACCCGGGCCACCGGGATCCCGTACAGCGCCGACGCGGTGAGCAGTGCCGTGGAGAAGCAGCCGACGACCAGCGCCGGGCGCATCCGCTGGTACAGCACCTCGGCGAGGACCGGTGTGGTCAGGACGGTCAGCTCGATGCCGAGTCGCTCGGCCTCCTTCTCCAGCGTGCGCGACCAGCGGGCCGGTGCCGTGGGGTGCGGCTTGAACACGATGTGCCGGTGCCCGAGTTCGGACGCCCCGCGCATCATCCGTACGTGCAGGTCCTCTTCCTCCTCGGCCGTGAGGATGTCGAGGGCGGAGAGGTACTGGCCGAGAAGGAGCGCCGGTTCACCTTCTACGTGCGGCAACTCGCCCGCCGTGTCGCCTAGTTCGGCGAGCACCTTGACGAAGGCCTCTGTCGGGACGATCTCGGGCTCGACGTCGAACTCCGTGAGCAGCAGCGGCTTCAGGCCCGGCACGAGGTCGAGGTGGAGCAGACGCCGTACGCGCGTGCCGACCAGCGGGTCGATCTTGTTCCGGGTCGGTCCGTAGCTCATCAGGCCGTCCGCGTACACGTCGACCGGCGCGCCCGTGAAGATCTGCGCGACCGCCATCGCCGGGTTCACCTGGATGGACTCGACGGCCAGCTCGACCTCGTCGTCCCCGAGGCCCCAGAGCAGCCGCAAGTGCCGCTCCCACAAGGGGAGATCGTCCGAGCGCGGTGTCCAGCCGCCCGGGTGGAACGGGGAGATCGCCTCGTTCCAGGACAGGACGTCGTCGAAGCGGCCGCGCAGCAGCTCGAAGCCGGGCATCTCGTCGACGGCCGGGGTGGTCTCGGGCGTCGCCGCGTTGTTGGCGACCAGCAGGATCGTGCGGTCCGCCGGGGCGAAGCGGTCCGTGTCCAGTGCGGCCGCGAGCGTCGCGGTGCCGTACAGGGTCGAGGCGAGGAGAATGCGCGTCGTCATGCGGCGGCCTCCGCGCTCACCGGACGACGGCGCAGCCGGCGCAGCCGGGTGGCGCGCTCGACGTCCATCGAGTCGAGCGCCTCGTCGAGCACCTGTTGGGGCATGCGCTTGAGCGCCGCCGCGCTGAGGGACTTCAATTTGCGCGCCACGGCCGGTTCGAACCTTTCGATGGATCCCAAGTGATGGGAAATGATGGCGCAGTACGTGCGCACGGCTTTCGGGAGAAGCTGATCCGCGTCCCGGTCCTCGGCTGTTTCCCGTACGACCTGGTCGAATGCGCGAATGAAATCGAGCTGGCGTACGTCGCCGATCTGGGTGAGCGAGGACGCGACACCGCGCCGATAGAAGACGCCCAACAGACTCACCGCGGCAAAGGATTTGGCCTCGCGGTGCAGCCGCCAGATCCACGGCCGGTCCTCCGCCGTGCGCAGCCCGTCGGTGAAGTGCAGCAGCCCCTCGTCGGCGAGACGCCGGTGGTACATGCCGGCCCACGCGTACGCGTAGTCGACGGACGTCGAGCGGTCCGCCGGCAGGATCGCCCGCCGCGGATCGAGGACGACGCCGCGCAGTCCGTGCGGCACCCGGTGGATCGTGCGGGCCCGGGCCGTGCACTGCACATGGTCCGCGCGGACGAAGTCGCAGCCCAGCCCCTCCATGGCGGCCAGGAGCCGCGGGTAGTAGCCCGGCGCGAGCCAGTCGTCGCCGTCCAGGAACGTGAGGTACTCGCCGCGCGCCGCGTCCAGGCCGGTGTTGCGGGCCGTGGCGAGTCCCCCGTTCTGTTCGTGTCGCACGACGACCGCGCCGGGCAGCTCGCGCTCGGCGCGCGCGAGAATGTCCGGTGTCCCGTCCTTGGAACAGTCGTCGACGAGAATGAATTCGAAGTCGTCACGTGCGTTCGCACGGAGACTTCTCAGAGTGTCGGGCGCGTATTGCTGCACGTTGTAGAACGGCACGATGACGGAGAGCTTGACCACGTCGGTGACGTTAGGCGGCGGCCCGGCATTCGTCTTGACCGGCGGCTTGATGTCAGGTGAACGACGTGTGGCGGGACCGTGAACCGGCCCCTCCGAAAGGCAATTCCCGGGCTGATTCGCCATTCGTCGGCATGCTGTTAACCGTTTGTTGCACTCCGGTTGGGCCGCGGCTCTCCATGCCTTCCTAACTTCTTCGACGTGCCAGCAAGTACAGCCGAGCAACGGCGGATCGCCGTACTCGCAGACTCCGACACCCGATGGAAATGGGGCGCGCTCACCGCGGCCCGCATCGCCTCCGACAACGTCGCGCTCGACGGATTCCTGCTGCGCGGCCGTGCCACCCCCACCGCCCGCCAGCTCACCGAGGTCGGCGTGAGCGCCGACTCGCTCCGCGAGGTCACCGCGGTCGAGTTCCTGCGGGAGATGGAGCGCTCCGGCCGGCAGGAGTCCGGATCGTACGACGTGGTCGTCCTCGCCCTCGTCGGCGGCGCCGTCCAGGCCGTACTGCACGGACTCGCCCACGCCTGGCAGGGGCGGGCCGAGCGCCCCGTCGTCGTCACCGGCTACGTCGGCGTCGTCTACGAGAAGCTCGCCGACGGGCTGCTGCTGCGCCACGGCGCGGACGTGGTGCTCGCCAACTCGGCCTACGACGCGGAGCGGTTCCGCGCCGTGTACGAGGGCGTGGGCGCCGACGCCTCGGCGGTCACCGAGTGCGCGCTGCCGTTCCTCGGCGGCGCCGCCTACCAGGACGTGCACGACCCGTACACGGTGGTCTTCGCCGCGCAGCCGTCCGTACCGGACACCCCGGCCGACCGGATGTACCTCCTGGAGCGACTGGTGCGGCACGCCCGCTCGCACCCGGAGCGCGAGGTCCTCCTGAAGCTGCGCAGCAAGCCCGGCGAGCACACCACGCACATCGAGGAAGTGCCCTACCAAAAGCTCGTCCAGCGGCTGGATCCGCCGCCCAACTTCCGTCTCGTGTACGGGAACATGGGCGAGGTCCTCGACCGTACGGACCTGCTCGTCACGGTCAGCTCCACGGCCGCGCTGGAGGCACTGCACCGGCGCATCCCCACCGCGCTGCTCACCGACCTCGGGGTGCGCGAGGCGCTCGGCAACCACCACTTCACCGGCTCCGGCTGCCTGCTCTCCTGGGACCGGCTGGACGCCGGGGAGCTGCCCGCGCCGGACCCCGCGTGGGTGGCCCGGCAGGGCGTCGCCGCCGACGGGTCGTACGAGAGCGCCTTCGACGGGGCCCGCGCCAGGGTCGCCGCGCTGCTCTGCCGGGACCGCCCGGCCCTCGCCCCGTACTACAGCCGCACCACCGCCCCCGGCTATCTGCCGCGCATCCTGGCCCGCCACCACCTGGCGCCCGACGGCAGCCCGCTGCCCGGGGCGCCCGCCGCCGACCGGGAGCCCGGCGCCGTCCGGCAGATCGTCCGGCGGGCCGCCCGTGGCGCCTACCGGCACGGCGTGCAGCGCGTCGCCCCCGTGATCCGGCGGATGGGGGAGCTGTGACCCCGCGCGCCGGCCGATCCCCCGAACTCCCCGAGCTCCCCGAACTCCGCGAAGGAGAACCCCACATGACCGACCCGGAAGCGGGACAGGCGGCCCCGGTCCGCCGCGTCCTCGCCGTGATCCCCGCCCGCGGCGGCTCCAAGGGAGTACCGGCCAAGAACCTCGCCCCGGTCGGCGGCGTGCCCCTGGTGGTCCGCGCCGTGCGCGAGTGCCTCGCCACCCGGCAGGTGACGGACGTGGTGGTCTCCACCGACGACGCGGCCATCGCGGCCGCCGCGCGGGAAGCCGGCGCGGAGGTCGTCACCCGGCCCGCCGCGATCGCCGGCGACAAGGCCACCTCCGAGGCCGCCGTGCTGCACGCCATGGACGCGCACGAGGCGCTGCAGGGCGCTGCCGTGGACGTGGTGCTGCTCGTGCAGTGCACCAGCCCCTTCATCGTCCGCGAGGACATCGACGGGGTGGTCGCCGCCGTCGTCGAGGGCGGGGCCGACAGCGCCCTGACCGTCGCCCCCTTCCACGGCTTCGTGTGGCGGGACGGATGGGACGCTGTCGATGAGCCGCGGGCGATCGCCGGCGAACGGGCCGCGTCCGTGGGCGGCACCGGCACCCTCCTCACCGAGGCGCCCGCGACCGGCGGCGGCTACGGCGTCAACCACGACAAGTCCTTCCGGCCCCGCCGCCAGGACCGCCCCCAGGACCTCCTGGAGACCGGCGCCGTCTACGCGATGGAGGCCACCGGCTTCCGCCGCCACGAGCACCGCTTCTTCGGCCGTACGGAACTCGTCCGCACCGACCCCGCGCGGGTCCTGGAGATCGACGACCCGCACGACCTGGCCCGCGCCCGCGCGCTGGCCCCCCTCTTCGACCAGCGCGCCCTCCCCACCCGGGAGGACATCGACGCGGTCGTCCTCGACTTCGACGGCACCCAGACCGACGACAAGGTGCTGATCGACTCCGACGGACGGGAGTTCGTCACCGTGCACCGCGGTGACGGTCTCGGCATCGCGGCCCTCCGCAGGAGCGGCCTGTCGATGCTGATCCTGTCCACGGAACAGAACCCGGTGGTCGCCGCCCGGGCCCGGAAGCTCAAGATCCCGGTCCTGCACGGCATCGACCGCAAGGACCTCGCACTGAAGCAGTGGTGCGAGGAGCAGGGCATCGCGCCGGAGCGCGTGCTCTACGTCGGCAACGACGTCAACGACCTCCCGTGCTTCGCCGTCGCCGGCTGGCCCGTGGCGGTCGCGAGCGCCCATGACGTCGTGCGCGGCGCCGCACGCGCGGTCACCACCGTCCCCGGTGGCGACGGCGCGATCCGAGAGATCGCCAGCTGGATCCTCGGCCCTTCTCTCGACTCCCTCGACAAGTAAGGAACGTATTCCCCATGTCTGCCCAGTCCGCCCAGTCCTCGCCCTTCGGTCTCAACTCCCGCCTCCGCACCTTCGGTTCGCGCACCGCGGGCCCCGGTCACCCCGTCTACATCACCGGTGAGATCGGCATCAACCACAACGGTGACCTGGAGAACGCGTTCAAGCTGATCGACGTCGCCGCCGAGGCCGGCTGCGACGCCGTCAAGTTCCAGAAGCGCACCCCCGAGATCTGCACCCCGCGCGACCAGTGGGACATCGAGCGGGACACCCCCTGGGGCCGGATGACGTACATCGACTACCGCCACCGCGTCGAGTTCGGCGAGGACGAGTACCGCCAGATCGACGAGCACTGCAAGAAGCGCGGCATCGACTGGTTCGCCTCCCCGTGGGACACCGAGGCCGTCGCCTTCCTGGAGAAGTTCGACGTCCCCGCCCACAAGGTCGCCTCCGCCTCGCTCACCGACGACGAGCTGCTGCGCGCCCTGCGCGC
This sequence comes from Streptomyces sp. cg35, assembly GCF_050410835.1. Lineage (NCBI taxonomy): Bacteria > Bacillati > Actinomycetota > Actinomycetes > Kitasatosporales > Streptomycetaceae > Streptomyces > Streptomyces sp. cg35. The sequence continues at coordinate 3,458,761 of NZ_CP191268.1, read as the reverse complement.
CACCGGCCGCACCGTCATCCTCTCCACCGGCATGTCGACGCCGAAGCAGATCCGCCACGCGGTCGAGGTGCTCGGCTCGGACAACATCCTGATGTGCCACGCCACGTCGACCTACCCGGCGCAGGCCGAGGAGCTCAACCTCCGCGTCATCAACACCCTCCAGGCCGAGTACCCGAACGTCCCGATCGGCTACTCCGGCCACGAGACCGGCCTGCAGACCACGCTCGCCGCGGTCGCCCTCGGCGCCACGTTCGTCGAGCGCCACATCACCCTCGACCGCGCCATGTGGGGCTCCGACCAGGCCGCCTCGGTGGAGCCGCAGGGCCTGCAGCGCCTGGTCCGTGACATCCGCACCATCGAGCAGTCCCTCGGTGACGGCGTCAAGAAGGTCTACGAGTCCGAGCTCGGCCCGATGAAGAAGCTGCGCCGGGTCGCGGGCGTCGTCGCCGAGTCGGAGATCGCCGTCGCGGCCGGCGAGCCGGTCGGCGTCTGATCATCAACTCCCCGGCGGTCCGGCGCGGTCGAGCGCGCCGGACCGCCACGGCGTCCCCGGGGAGGGCCGCATGTCTGGCAATGGCAGTACGTTGTGCTTCGTCGAGAGCCCGGTACAGCTCCTCAACGTCCTGGAGTGGGCGCACCACGACCAGGTCACCGCGACCGTCGTGGTGCTCTCGCCCACCGACCCGATGACCCGCGGCCAACTGCGCCGCATGGCCGAACTCGCCCGCGGGGAAGGCCACTCGGTGCGCTGGGAGGAGGCGCGCGGCGGCGCGGGAGCCCCCTTCCGGACCGTCGGCGGTCTCGCCGGCGCGCTGCGCGGCGCCGACCGGATAGTGATCGGCGACCCGTTCTCCCGCTACGTGCAACTACTGCTGATGATCACCCGCGCCCGCGACCTGGTCGTCGTGGACGACGGCACGGCCACGATGGAGTTCATCTCCCAACTGGCCCGCGGCGAGAAGCTCGTGCGCTGGCACCGGCGCGGTGGCCGCCCCGGCCCCCGCGACCTGGTCTTCGGCCCCGTCTCCGCCGCCGCCCGCCGAAGACTCACCCCGCGCCCCGGCCGGCGCACCGTGTCCGTGTTCACCTCCATGCCGGTGGACGAGGTGCCCGACGGGGTGACGGTGACGGCGAACGACTACGCCTGGACCCGCGCCCGCTTCGGCCCGCCCCGCCTGACGCGCGGCGCCGACCTGGTCGGGACGTCCCTGGTGGAGACCGGGGTCGTCGACCTCGACCGCTACCTGGAGGCGGTCCGCGAACTCGCCGCGGCCCACGGCGCCACCCGCTACTTCGCCCACCGCCGTGAGGCCGCCGACAAACTCCACCGGCTCGCCACCGAGACCGGTCTGGAGGTCGTCCGCCCCGACCTGCCGCTCGAACTCATCGCCCGCCGCGGCCCCATAGGCCGTACGATCCTCAGCTTCCCCTCGACGGTCGTGCACACCCTGCCGATCGCCCTGGAGGGCACGGGGGTGAAGGTCGCGGTCTGCGAGATCGACCCCGCCTGGCTCAGCCAGGGAGTCTCGGACCACGCGCAGGGATTTCTCGCGGGGATCGCCGGGTCGGCGCGGGGGGTGCGGACCGTGTGAGTTCCGGGCGCGGTCGGCGGGCGGTCGCGTCGCGGTCCGGGGACCTTCGCCGGGCGGCCTGGGCCGACGCCCGTCCCGCCCGGGCGAAATCCGCTGGCCCTCCCTCGACCGCGCCCCCTACCCTGCCCTGCATGAGCAGCCCCGAGTCCGACAGACTCCGGCCACCGGCAGCCGTCCGGTGGCCTTCTTCCGCGCGGCGTTGAGACGGTCCCGTCTCCGCTGACGCCTGCCATCGCCCGGACTGCCGTACCGCGACCTCTCTCCTTCTCGCACGGTCACGGAGTTCGCTGTGCCCTTCCCGCTGTACCTGCTCGCCCTTGCCGTCTTCGCGCAAGGAACCTCCGAGTTCATGCTGTCCGGCCTCGTCCCGGACCTCGCCCATGACCTGGGCGTCTCCGTCCCCGCCGCCGGATCCCTCACCTCCGCCTTCGCCGTCGGCATGATCGTCGGCGCGCCCCTCGCCGCGGTGCTCGCCGCGCGGTGGTCGCGGCGCGCGGCCCTCTCCTGCTTCCTCGCGGTGTTCCTGCTGGCCCATGTGGCGGGAGCCCTGACCGGCAGCTACGGCGTCCTGCTCGGCACCCGCTGCGCGGCCGCGCTCGCCAACGCCGGGTTCCTCGCGGTGGCCCTCACCACCGCCGCGTCCCTGGTCGCCCCCGACGCCAAGGGGCGGGCCACCTCGGTCCTGCTCGGCGGCACCACCCTGGCCTGCGTCGCCGGTGTGCCCGGCGGGGCCTGGCTCGGCCAACTCCTCGGGTGGCGGGCCGCTTTCTGGGCGGTCGCGGCGCTCTGCCTGCCCGCGCTGGCGGCGGTGGCGCGCTGGGTGCCCGCACAGGCGCCGACCGGCGCGCGACCGGACGTACGCGCGGAGCTCCGGGCCCTGCGCGGCCCCCGGCTGCGCACCGTCCTGTTCCTCGGCGCCCTGGTGAACGCGGCGACCTTCTGCACGTTCACCTACCTCGCGCCCCTCGCCACCGAGGTGACCGGCATCGGCGCGGACCGGGTGCCCGCGCTCCTCGCCCTGTTCGGGCTCGGGGCGTTCGCCGGTGTGAGCGCGGCCGGGCGGCTCGCGGACACCCGGCCGGTGCCCCTGCTCGCCGGCGGCGGGGCGGCCCTGCTGCTGGGCTGGGTCCTGCTGGCGCTGACGGCGGGCAGCCCGGGGGCCGCCCTCGCCCTCGCCTTCGTCCAGGGCGCCCTGGCCTTCGCCGTCGGCTCGACCCTGATCGCACGGGCCCTGTACGCGGCGAGCGGCGCGCCCGCCCTCGCGGGCGGACTCGCCACGGCCGCCCTCAACGTCGGCGCCGCCCTCGGCCCCTGGGCCGGCGGCCGGGCGATCGGGGCGGGACTCGGGTACCGGGCCGTGCCCCTGGTGAGTGCGGGGCTCGTGGCGCTCGCCTGCGCGGTGGCGGCCGGCGTCGCGGTCCGCGCCCCGCGCCGCGGCCCCGTCTCCCGCTGACGCCCCACCGGCACCAGCCGTGACGCAGCGGCGGCCGGTGCCGGAACCCGCAGGTCGAAAGAGTTGTCTTACCCCCTCCGCGCGATCGACATGCGCACCAGCGCCAGATTTCTTACGTCAATCTGGCTGAACTTTTGTTGATCGAGGGTTAGTTGGCCCGTGCATCGCCCTACCCTTCAGAGGGTGAACCAGTTGATGTCCCGAGAGTCCGAGGCCGACCGGCCGGGGGAAGCCGTCCCCGGCGACGCGCTCCCCGGTGTCCTGCCCGAAGCGCTCCGTGCGGAACTCGTCGCCTTCCGACGCGACTTGCACATGCACCCCGAGCTGGGCAATCAGGAGTTCCGTACCACCGTCGCACTCAAGACCCGCCTGGAGAAGGCCGGGCTCGCGCCGCGCGTGCTCGGGATCGGTACCGGCCTCATCTGTGACATCGGTACCGAGACGGGCGAGTGGACCGGCGGGCCCGGCATGCTCGCGCTGCGCGCCGACATCGACGCGCTGCCCATCCCGGACACCAAGGCCGGCTGCGCGTACCGGTCCACCGTCCCGGACCGCGCGCACGCCTGCGGCCACGACGTGCACACCACGGTCGTGCTCGGCGCGGGCCTCGTCCTCGCCGAGCTGCACCGGCAGGGCCGGCTCCCGCGCCCCGTGCGGCTGATCTTCCAGCCCGCCGAGGAAGTGCTGCCCGGCGGCGCCCCCGACGCGATCGAGTGCGGCGTCCTCGACGGCGTACGCAAGATCGTCGGCGTGCACTGCGACCCGAAGGTGGACGCCGGGCGGATCGGACTGCGGCACGGCGCCATCACCTCCGCCTGCGACCGCCTGGAGGTCGCCCTCGACGGGCCCGGCGGCCACACCGCCCGCCCGCACCTGACCACCGACCTCGTCACGGCCGCCGCCAAGGTCGCCACCGAGGTCCCGGCGCTGGTCGCCCGCCGGATCGACGCCCGCTCCGGGCTCGCCGTCACCTGGGGCCGCATCGAGGCGGGCCACGCGTGCAACGTGATCCCGCAGCACGCCGAGCTCTCCGGCACCGTCCGCTGCCTGGACCTCGACGCGTGGCGGCAGGCGCCCGACCTGGTGCACGGCGCCATCCAGGAGATCGCCGAGCTGTACCGGGCCAAGCCCGTCGTGAACTACATCCGCGGCGTGCCGCCCGTCGTCAACGACCCCGCGGTCACCGACCTCCTCCGGGACGCGATGATCTCCCGGCTCGGCCCCGACGCCGTCGAGGACACCCAGCAGAGCCTGGGCGGCGAGGACTTCTCCTGGTACCTGGAGCACGTGCCCGGCGCGATGGCGCGCCTGGGCGTGAAGACCCCGGGGGACCGCACGTCGCGCGATCTGCACCAGGGCGACTTCGACGCGGACGAGTCGGCGATCCGGGTGGGCGTGGAGCTCTTCACGGCCACCGCGCTGCTGGACGCGGCCGAGGTCGTGCCGGGCGACTGACCGGTCGGTGCCGCGTCAGCCCCGGTGACCCGTTCGGTCCCCTTCGCCGGAGTGGTTCACCGGGGCGTAACCGACCAGCGGCACGAATCGGTAACGGCAGGCACCAAGGGCGTTCCTCGGCGTGTCTACGCGCGTTATCGTGCGCCGAACTGAGCGCCGTACAGGGCGTGTTGGACGAAGGGGAACTTCCTGATGCGTCGAATATCGCGGGTCACGCGTATCGCCGTCGCCGTCACCGGCCTGGCGCTCGCCGCCACCGCCTGCGGCGGCACCAGCAGTGAGAGCGACAAGGGGGGTTCGTCCGGCAAGGGCGACCTGGGTCTGGCCATCGCGTACGACGTCGGCGGCAAGGGTGACCAGTCGTTCAACGACTCCGCCTACGAGGGCCTGCAGAAGGCCCAGAAGGAGTTCGGCTACAAGACGGCCGACCAGGAGCCGAAGGACGGCGAGTCCGACGACGACAAGGCCCAGCGCCTGGTCCAGCTGGCGAAGGCCGGCTACAACCCGGTGATCGGCATCGGCTACGCCTACGGCCCGGCGATGGAGAAGGCGGCGAAGAAGTACCCGAAGACCACCTTCGGCATCGTCGACTCGGTCGTCGCGGGCAAGAACGTCACCTCCCTCGTCTTCGCCGAGAACGAGTCGTCGTACCTCGCCGGTGTCGCCGCCGCCAAGGCCACCAAGAGCAACCACGTCGGTTTCGTCGGCGGTGTCGACAACGAACTGATCAACAAGTTCCAGGCCGGCTTCGAGCAGGGCGTCAAGGACACCAAGAAGGGCGTCGAGGTCGAGGTCCAGTACCTCGACGAGGACCCGGCCAAGGGCTTCGCCAGCCCCGACCTCGGCGAGGCCGCCGCGGACAAGCAGCTGGAGGACGGCGCCGACGTGATCTACCACGCGGCCGGTCTCTCCGGGCAGGGCGTCATCAAGGCGGTCGCCGAGCAGAAGAAGTGGGTCATCGGCGTCGACTCCGACCAGTACAAGCAGGCGTCGCTGGCCAAGTACAAGAAGTACATCCTCACCTCCGCGCTCAAGGAGGTCGGCGGCGCCGTCTACGCGCTGGCCAAGTCGGTCAAGGACGACAAGCCGCTGACCGGCACGCAGACCTTCGACCTCAAGGTCGACGGCGTCGGCGCCGCCGAGTCCAACCCCGAGTTCACCAAGATCGACGGCCTGGCCGACGCGGTCGCCAAGGCCAAGCAGGGCATCGTCGACGGCTCGATCAAGGTGGCGACGAAGCCGTAGCGACCGACGGGCGTCGCACGGACGCGCAGTCGCCGCACCGTCGGGGACGTCATACGTACAACGCCAAGGGCGGGCACGGAACCTCTCCGGGCCCGCCCGTTGTTGCGTTCGGGAAGGGCGCCCGAGCGTGTGTCAAAGGTCCTGCATCGCCCCGATAACGAGATGGACAGAAGGGGTTTTATGTTTTGTCTACGCGCGTTACTCTGCGGCGAACTCAGCGTCGGACCCCTCCGTTTCGGCGCTTGTACGAAGGAGCACTTCCCCATGCGCCGGGTTTCCCGCATAGCGGTCGCAGGCACCGCCACCGCCTCTCTCGCCCTCGCACTCGCCGCCTGTGGCGGGACCTCGTCGGACAAGCAGTCCGACGGCGGCAAGGACAAGGGCCTCGCCATCGCCTACGACGTCGGCGGCAAGGGCGACCAGTCCTTCAACGACGCCGCCTACGAGGGCCTGCAGAAGGCCAAGTCCGAGTTCGGCTACGAGGTCGCGGACCAGGAGCCGAAGGACGGCGAGTCCGACGACGACAAGACCCAGCGCCTGGTGCAGCTGGCGAAGGCCGGCTACAACCCGGTCGTCGGCATCGGCTACGCCTACGCGCCCGCCGTGAAGGAAGCCGCGGCCAAGTACCCGGACACCACCTTCGGCATCGTCGACGACGCGACGGTCGACGCCAAGAACGTCGCGGACCTGGTCTTCCAGGAGAACGAGGTCTCCTACCTCGCCGGCGTCACCGCCGCCCTGAAGACCAAGACCGACCACGTCGGCTTCGTCGGCGGTGTGGACAACGCGCTGATCAACAAGTTCCGCGCCGGCTTCGAGCAGGGCGTCAAGGACACCAAGAAGAACGTCAAGGTCGACGTCCAGTTCCTCGACGAGGACCCGGCCAAGGGCTTCGCCTCGCCGGACCTGGGCAAGGCCGCCGCCGAGAAGCAGCTGGAGGACGGCGCCGACGTCGTCTACCACGCCGCCGGCCTTTCCGGCCAGGGCGTCATCGAGGCCGCTGCCACCGCGAAGAAGTACGCGATCGGTGTCGACTCCGACCAGTACAGCCAGAAGCCGCTGGCGAAGTACAAGCAGGCGATCATCACCTCCGCCACCAAGGGCGTCGCCGAGTCGATCTTCAAGCTGGCCAAGTCGGTCAAGGACGGCAAGCCGGAGACCGGTGTCATCACCGGCAACCTGAAGTCCGGCGAGGTCTCGCTCGCCGACTCCAACCCGGAGTTCAAGAACGACAGCAAGCTCCAGGCCGCGCTGAAGAAGGCCGAGGCGGGGATCGTGGACGGCACCATCAAGGTCGCCGCCAAGTAGGACCGCGAGCCGTGACGCCGTAGAGGCGACGGAGACGCCCGGACCGCGCGTGCGACGCGGTCCGGGCCGACCGGTCGGGAACCGGGTGCGGGGACGTTTTTCCCACCGAGGGACGCTTCTTCCCCGTAACACGTCCGTGGGATCCTGCTGGGACTCGAACTCACTTCTCGCACATCGCTGTTGGGGCGCTACGCGTGTAGGCGGCCCCCCTTCCCAGGAGAGTGCGCCATCGCCACGTCAAGCTCCCCGCCGACCGCCGTCGCCGTAGAACTCACAGGCATCACCAAGCGGTTCCCGGGCGTCGTCGCCAACCACGACATCTGCCTCACCGTCCGCAAGGGCACCGTGCACGCCCTGGTCGGCGAGAACGGGGCAGGCAAGTCCACGCTGATGAAGATCCTCTACGGCATGCAGAAGCCGGACGAGGGCACCATCACCATCCACGGGGAGCAGGTCTCCTACTCCTCGCCCGCCGACGCGATCGCCCGCGGCATCGGCATGGTCCACCAGCACTTCATGCTCGCGGACAACCTCACGGTCCTGGAGAACGTCGTCCTCGGCAGCGAGAAGCTGTACGGGATCGGCGGCAGGGCCCGCCGCAAGATCCTCGAGATATCCGAGCGGTACGGGCTCGGTGTCCGCCCGGACGTGCTGGTCGAGGACCTCGGTGTCGCCGACCGCCAGCGGGTGGAGATCCTCAAGGTCCTGTACCGCGGCGCCACCACCCTGATCCTGGACGAGCCGACCGCCGTGCTCGTCCCGCAGGAGGTCGACGCGCTCTTCGACAACCTGCGGGGACTCAAGGCCGAGGGCCTGGCCGTCATCTTCATCTCGCACAAGCTCGGCGAGGTCCTGTCCGTCGCCGACGAGATCACCGTCATCCGGCGCGGCACCACCGTCGGCACCGCCGTACCCGCGGAGACGACCTCGAAGCAGCTGGCCGAGCTGATGGTCGGCAGCGAACTGCCGACGCCCGAGACCGCCGAGTCCACGGTCACCGACCGTCCGGTGATCGAGGTCGAGGACCTGCGGCTCGCCGCCCCCGGGGGCGGCAAGCCGCTCCTCGACGGCATCACCTTCACCATCCACGCCGGTGAGGTCCTTGGCCTCGCGGGCGTCGAGGGCAACGGCCAGACCGAGCTGATCGAGGCCCTGATCGGCCTGGAGCACGCGGACAGCGGCGCGATCAGGATGCTCGGCGAGGACATCACCGGCCTCGCGACCCGCAGACGCCGCGAGGGCGGCGTCGGCTACATCCCCGAGGACCGCCACCGCCACGGCCTGCTCCTCGACGCCCCGCTGTGGGAGAACCGCATCCTCGGCCACGTCACCGAGAAGCCGAACAGCAGGGGCTTCTGGCTCGACCCGAAGGCCGCGCAGGCCGACACCGAGCGGATCGTCAAGGAGTACGACGTCCGCACCCCCGGCATCGACGTCACCGCCGCGTCCCTGTCCGGCGGCAACCAGCAGAAGCTGATCGTCGGCCGCGAGATGTCGCACAGCCCGAAGTTCCTGATCGCCGCCCACCCCACCCGCGGTGTGGACGTCGGCGCGCAGGCGCAGATCTGGGACCAGATCCGCGAGGCCCGCCGCGAGGGCCTGGCCGTGCTGCTCATCTCGGCCGACCTCGACGAGCTGATCGGACTCTCCGACACCCTCCGGGTCATCTACGACGGCCGCCTGGTCGCCGACGCCGACCCGGCCGCCATCACCCCGGAAGAGCTGGGATCCGCCATGACCGGTGCCGCCTCGGGCCACCTGGAGCACACGGAAGACGGTGCCTGACCATGAACATCCTCAAGCGCTGGGATTCCGAGCGGGTCCTTCTCGCGGCGGCCGGACCGGTCATCGCCCTGGTCGTGGCCTTCGGACTGACCTCGATCGTGCTGCTCGCCTCCGGCGAGAACCCGGTCGAGCCGTTCTCCATCATGTTCGAGCAGGCGACGTTCTCCGACGTCCAGGTGCTGATCATCAATGACGCGGCCGGCCTCTACATCGGCGCGCTCGCGGTCGCCGTCGGCTTCCGCATGAACCTCTTCAACATCGGTGTCGAGGGCCAGTACCGGCTCGCCGCCTGTGTCGCCGCGATCGTCGGCGCGCACATCGCGTTCCCGGCCTTCCTCCAGATCCCGATCCTCATCCTCTCGGCCGCCCTGGCCGGTGCGATCTGGTCCGGCATCGCCGGTCTGCTCAAGGTGACCCGCGGCGTCAGCGAGGTCGTCTCCACGATCATGCTCAACTCGATCGCGGCGTCGGTCATCTCGTACCTGACCCTGGAGGACGCCTTCGGCGTCGCCGTCGGCAACAACCGCACCACCGGCGAGATGGACAAGGCCGGCTGGTTCCCCGGCATCGACATGGGCGACCAGGTGGGCACGATCTACGGCTTCGTGGTCGTCGCCGTCGTCCTCGGCGTCGTCTACTGGGTGATGCTCAACCGCACCCGCTTCGGCTTCGACCTGCGCGCCTCCGGCGCCTCCGAGACCGCGGCCGCCGCGTCCGGTGTCTCCGCCAAGAAGATGGTGCTCACCGCGATGCTCCTGTCCGGCGCCATCGCCGGCATGGCGGGTCTGCCGACCCTGCTCGGCTCCACGCACACCTTCTCCGACTCCTTCCCGGCCTCGCTCGGCTTCAACGCCATCACGGTGGCGCTGCTCGGCCGCAACAGCCCGGCGGGCATGGCGCTCGCCTCGCTCCTGCTGTCCTGGCTCTTCAACGCGGCCGACCCGCTCGACCTTCAGGGCTACAGCTCCGAGATCGCCACGATCATGCAGGGCCTGATCGTGATCGCCGTGGTCGTCTCCTACGAGTCCGTGCGCGTCTGGGGCACCCGCCGCCAGCAGCAGCGCGTCGGCGCCGAACTCGCCGCGGGCCACGTCCTCGGCACCACCGACCCCACCGAGAAGAAGCAGGAGGTGGCCGCCTGATGAGTACGGCTCCCGTTCTCGACAAGCCGGCCGCCGCCCCCGCGGCCCGGCGCAAGCTCAGCCTCCCCGTCCTGCTCCTGGCCGTCGCCGGACTGCTCTGTCTGGTCTCCGCGGTCCGCCTGATCACCGACGCGAACGGCCTGACCTCGGTCAGCCAGATGTCCACCGCCCTGCGGCTCGCCGTCCCGATCGGCCTGGCCGGTCTCGGCGGCCTGTGGGCCGAGCGGGCCGGCGTGGTCAACATCGGCCTCGAGGGCATGCTGATCCTCGGCACCTGGTTCGGTGCCTGGGCCGGCTACCAGTGGGGCCCCTGGGTCGGGGTGCTCGCGGCCCTGATCGGCGGCGCGATCGGCGGCCTGGTGCACGCCGTCTGCACCGTCACCTTCAACGTCAACCACATCGTCTCCGGCGTGGCCATCAACATCCTGGCCCTGGGCGCCACGCGCTACCTCTCCGTCCTGATGTACGACGGCATGGAGGGCGCCACCTCCCGCCAGTCCCCGGCGGTCCCGAACCTCGGCGAGTTCACCGTCCCCGGCCTCGCGGACGCGCTCTCCGACCTCAACAAGCAGGGCTACTTCCTGATCTCCGACATCGCCGGACTGCTCGGCGGCGTCATGACGGGCGTGTCCTGGCTGACCCTGATCGCGGTCGTGCTCGTGCCGTTCTCGTGGTGGGTGCTGTGGCGCACCAGCTTCGGTCTGCGGCTGCGCTCCTGCGGCGAGAACCCGGTCGCGGCCGAGTCCCTCGGCGTCAACGTCTACAAGTACAAGTACATCGCCGTGATCATCTCGGGCGGTCTGGCCGGCCTCGGCGGTGCCTTCCTCTCGATGGTCTCCTCCAACTACTACCTGGAGGGCCAGACCGGCGGCCGCGGCTACATCGGCCTCGCCGCGATGATCTTCGGCAACTGGATGCCGGGCGGACTCGCCCTGGGCGCCGGCCTGTTCGGGTACAGCGACACCCTCAAGGTCCGCGGCGGCACCGAGAACACCCACGCGCTGCTCCTGCTGGTCGCGATCCTCGCGCTGCTCGCCGTGGCCTGGCTGATCTGGAAGAAGAAGTACGTCGGCGGCGTCGTCACGCTCGCCGTCTCCGTCCTCCTCTTCTTCTGGTACGCCTCCACCGACTCGGTCCCGAGCCAGGTCGCCACGGCCATGCCGTACGTGCTGACGATGATCGTCCTCGCCCTCTCGGCCCAGCGCCTGCGCATGCCGAAGGCGGACGGGCAGCCGTACCGGAAGGGGCAGGGCACGTGACCGACGCCGACTGGGAGGGGCTGCGCGCGGCCGCGCGCGAGGCCATGTCCCGTGCGTACGCCCCCTATTCGGGCTTCCCGGTCGGGGCCGCGGCCCTCGTCGACGACGGCCGTACCGTCACCGGCTGCAATGTCGAGAACGCCTCGTACGGACTCGGCCTGTGCGCCGAGTGCGGCCTGGTCTCGCAGCTGCAGGCCGGCGGGGGCGGCCGCCTGACCCACTTCACGTGCGTGGACGGCAAGGGCGAGATCCTGATGCCGTGCGGGCGGTGCCGTCAGCTCCTGTACGAGTTCGGGGGCCGGGAACTGCTCCTGGAGACGCCGTCGGGGGTGCGGACGCTGGGGGAGATGCTGCCCGACGCGTTCGGGCCGGAGCATGTGAACTGACCTGTTCCGCAGATGACTCGAGGGCCGTTCCTCCCCGGGGAGGAACGGCCCTCGGCCGTGTCGGACCGGTGGCCGCCGCCGGATCACCCGGACGCCTTCACGTCCGGCATCTATGCGCGTAGAGTCAACGGGCGCACGCAAGCCGGAGCTGGAAGGAATGCCATGGACGTCATCTCCGTCATCCGTACGAAGCGGGACCGGGGCCGTCTCACCGACGCGCAGATCGACTGGGTCGTCGACGCGTACACCCGCGGCGAGGTCGCCGACGAGCAGATGTCGGCGCTGGCCATGGCGATCTTCCTGAACGGGATGGACCGCGCGGAGATCGCCCGGTGGACGGCCGCGATGATCAACTCCGGTGAGCGGATGGACTTCTCGGTGCTGGCCCGGCCCGCCGCCGACAAGCACTCCACGGGCGGCGTCGGCGACAAGATCACGCTGCCGCTCGCCCCGCTCGTCGCGGCCTGCGGCGCCGCGGTGCCACAGCTGTCGGGCCGGGGCCTCGGCCACACCGGCGGCACGCTCGACAAGCTGGAGTCGATCCCGGGCTGGCGCGCGAGCATCTCCAACGACGAGATGATGCGCACGCTGGAGGACGTCGGCGCGGTCATCTGCGCGCCCGGCAGCGGTCTCGCCCCCGCCGACAAGAAGCTCTACGCGCTGCGCGACGTCACGGCCACCGTCGACTGCATCCCGCTGATCGCCTCCTCGATCATGTCGAAGAAGATCGCGGAGGGGACGGGTTCCCTGGTCCTGGACGTGAAGGTGGGCACCGGTGCCTTCATGCGGGAGCTGGACCAGGCGCGTGAACTCGCCCGCACGATGGTGGGGTTGGGCGCGGACCACGGACTGCCGACCGTCGCGCTGGTGACGGACATGAACACCCCGCTGGGCCTGACGGCGGGCAATGCGCTCGAGGTCCGGGAATCCGTCGAGGTGCTGGCGGGCGGCGGCCCCGCCGACGTCGTCGAGCTGACCCTCGCCCTGGCCCGCGAGATGCTCGACGCGGCGGGCCTGCACCACGCCGACCCCGCGAAGGCCCTCGCCGACGGCTCGGCGATGGACGCGTGGCGCCGGATGATCGCGGCGCAGGGCGGCGATCCGGACGCGGCGCTGCCCACGGCCCGCGAGACGCACGCCGTCACGGCGCCGGAGTCCGGGGTGCTGACCCGCCTCGACGCGATGGGCGTCGGCCTCGCCGCCTGGCGCCTGGGCGCGGGCCGCTCCCGCAAGGAGGACCCGGTGCAGGCCGCCGCCGGCGTCGAACTGCACGCCAAGCCCGGCGACTCGGTCTTCGCGGGCCAGACCCTGATGACGTTGCACACGGACACGCCCGAGCGGTTCGACTACGCGCTGGAGGCGCTGACCGGCGCCTACGACATCGCGCCTGCCGGCACGGACTTCACGGCGGGCCCGATCGTGCTGGAACGTATCGCCTGACCTGGCATTTCCTCGTTCGGGTGAAGGGGATCGGTGGACTGCCACCGGTCCCGTTCGGCATGCTGGACCCGGTGACGAGCGAGAGGATCACCGCCATGAGCGCACTCGCCGTCGGGCCCGGGCCGTCCGCCGGCTCGGACTGGGACGCGACCGTCCGCCTCTGGGAGGAAACGGACGCCCCCGAGGGCTGCAAGGTGGAGATCATCGCGGGGATCGTCACCTTGGCACCGCCGCCTTCCGAAGAGCACAACGACGCCGCTGAACTGGTCACCGAGATTCTCTGGCCAGCAGGTCCCAAGGACTGTGGGACCTACCAGACGCTGGGTCTGGTCGCGGCCGACGCCGGGTGAAGAAGGCGCACGGCTACGCGAAGGCGGGCGTGCCCCTCTCCCTGCTGCTGGAGCCCTGGCACTCAGGGCGCCCGACGGCGACCCTCTACGGGGAGCCCGCCAACGGCACCAACCGAGTGCTCGCTTCCGTGGAGTACGGCGAGGAGCTGACGCTGCCCGCGCCCTTCGACGTCACCCTCGACACGAACGTGCTCCCCCTCCGGGACTGACGTCACCCGAGCAACGCCGCCACGACCACCAGCACCGGCACCGAAGCCATCGTCGACAGCAGGATCGACTCCCGGGCCAGGCGCTCGCCCACCCGGTACCGGCTCGCGTACGTGAACAGGTTCTGGGCCGCGGGGAGGGCCGAGGTCACCACGACGTCCAGCAGCCGGGCCCCGGTCAGGCCGAAGACGTACGACGCCAGCGCCCAGGCCGCCACCGGCTGGCCCACCGCCTTCAGGGCCGTCGACAGCAGCACCGGCACCCGGTCGGCACCGCGTCCGCCGGGCCAGGAACTCCCGCACAGGGAGATGCCGAACGCGATCAGGATCGCCGGCACCGACATGTTCCCGATCAGTTCCAGGGGATCGAAGACGGGGGACGGGACGGTCCAGCCCGTCGCCGACACCAGCACCCCGGAGAGCGCGCCGATCGCGATCGGATTGCGGAACGGGGTCAGCAGCCGCTGCGGCCACGTCTGCCGGGTCCCGGACGCCTCCGCCAGATCGAGGATCGTCAGCGCGACCGGCGTCACGACGATCTGCTGGAACAGCAGCACCGGCGCCACCAGCGAGGCATCGCCGAGGACGTACACCGCGATCGGGATGCCGAGGTTCCCCGCGTTCACGTACGAGGAGCACAGCGCGCCGATCGTGGTGCGGCCGACTCCCCAGCGGCGTACGACGGCCACCGTCACGAAGACGCCCGCCATGGCCACCGTGGACAGCGCGGTGACCAGCAGGCTCGGCGACAGGATCAGGGACAGGTCCGCCTTGGCGAGCATCGTGAACAGGAGCGCGGGGGTGGCCACATGGAAGGCCAGCTTGGTGAGCACCTCGCGGCCGCCGTCGCCGAGGTAGCCGCGGCGGCCGATGACGTAGCCGACCGCGATGACGATCGCGATGACCGCGAACCCGTTGAGTACCCCCTGCACGTACTCCAGCCTCGGCCGGGACCGAACCGCAGGTCAACCTTGATCGTTATCAACGTGATCGAGCACACGCCCCGCATCCGGACGGCACCGATGAGTTCCCGTCGGCCGCCCGGTCCCCCTCTACGTGGCTGCTTCCTCGTCTCCTCCTGTCGTGATGGTCGCCGGGCCGATCCGCCCCGGCGACGCACCCCAGTGGTGCGACCGCGTCCGCGCCGCCGCCGAGGCCCACGGGCCGCCCGGCGGAGCGACCGTGATCTGTGATGTCGCCGGGGTCACGACCACCGATCTCGCCACCGTCGACGCGCTCGCCCGGATGCAGCTCGCGGCCCGCCGGGCCGGGGGCCGGATCCGGCTGCGCGATCCGTCCCCGAAGCTCGCCCTGCTCATCCAGCTCGCCGGACTGGCCGGTGCGCTGGGCGCGGACGACTCAGGCGTCGAGGTGGTCCGGGACGCCGAACAGCGGGAACCACCGCTTCGTGTCCAGGAAGCAGTGGAAGCCCGCGATCCGCCCCTCTGAGATCTCCAGGACCTGGATCGCCCAGGGCGTGAACCCGCCGTTGTCCGGGTCCGGCTTGTAGTGGGCGAACGCCGGCGTCCCGTTCGACACCACCGGCAGGAGCCGGGAGTCCGCACATGACGCGCCCATCGTCGTCATGAATCCGGTGATGTCCGGCGTGCCCCGCAGCCACAGGTCGAACGGCGGCATCGTCATGACGGCGTCCTCGGCGAGCAGCTCGGTCAGCGCCTTCATGTCATAGCCCTCGAAGGCCGCGACATAGCGCTCCAGGAGCTTCTGCTGCTCCTCGTCGAGGGGGTCCGCCGTCGCCGAGTCGGCGGGCGGCGCGTCCGCGAGCGTCGCCCGGGCCCGCTGCAGCGCGCTGTTCACCGACGCCACCGACGTGCCGAGCAGCTCGGCGACCTCACTGGCCTTCCACGCGAGGACCTCACGGAGGATCAGCACCGCCCGCTGCTTGGCGGGCAGCTGCTGCAGGGCGGCGACGAAGGCCAGGCGCACCGACTCCCGCGCCACCGCCGCCTCCGCCGGGTCATGGAGCGTCGGCAGTACGCGGGCGTCCGGCATCGGCTCCAGCCACACATGGTCGGGGCGCGGGTTCAACGCGGCCTGGGCGAGCGGGGCCGCGGCCGTCAGGTCCATCGGACGGGCCCGCTTGTTCCCCGCGGTCAGCAGGTCCAGGCACACGTTCGTCGCGATGCGGTAGAGCCAGGAGCGCAGGCTGGAGCGGCCCTCGAACTTGTCGAAGCTGCGCCAGGCCCGCACCATCGTGTCCTGCACGGCGTCCTCGGCCTCGAACGCCGAGCCCAGCATCCGATAGCAGTACCCGGTCAGCTCGACCCGGTGTTTCTCCAGGTCTTCGAGTCCGGCCTTCGTCGCAGTGTCGCTCATGGTCCAACGCCCCCATCGCCGCTGTGAGTCCCAGCACTTCGCAAGCTACCGCAGCCCACTGACAACGGCCCCCGGACCAGGGAAAACCGCAGGTCCAGGGGCCGATGTGGAAACGAACGGGACGGGTGTGCCGATATCAGTGCTGTCGCTGTCGCTGTCGCTGTCAGCTGTCAGCTGTCAGCTGTCAGTGCGCGGCGACCGCCGTCGCGGCCGTCCGGTGCCGCTGCGCGCGGGCCGCGTAGGTGCCCCACACCGTCAGCGAGACCACGCCGAACACGGCGACGAGACCGAGGCCGACCGTGCCGCCCCAGCCCGCCGCGTGGAAGGCCACGGCGCCGACCGCCGAGCCGACGCTCGACCCGATGTAGTAGGCGGACTGGTACAGCGCGGACGCCTGCGCCCGGCCGTGCGTGGCGGTGTGGCTGACCGACGAGGAGGCCGTCGCGTGCCCCGCGAAGAAGCCCGCCGTGATCAGCACGAGGCCGAGCAGGACGACGAGGATGTTCGGGACGAGCGCGAGCAGCAGGCCCGCGGCCGTCGTGCCGGCGCCCAGGTAGAGCGTGCCCCGCCGGCCGAGCCGCGCGACCAGCTTGCCGGCCGCCGCCGACGAGACCGTACCGACGAGGTACACCAGGAAGATCGAGCCGACGATGCCCTGCGGCAGGGAGAACGGCGCCGCGGTGAGCCGGTAGCCGATCACCGTGTAGACCGCGCCGAACACCATCATGAACAGCGCGCCGATCAGGTACAGGCGGCGCAGCAGCGGATTGGCGAGGTGGCTGCCGACCGTGCGGGCCAGGGCCCGGGGCCGCAGCGAGCCCGGCGTGAAGTGGCGCGGCGCCGGCAGCAGCAGCCGGAAGGCGAGGGCGCAGACGACGGCGAGCACGCCGATCGTGCCGACGGCCGCCCGCCAGCCCCACTCCTGCGCGATCCAGCCGCCGATGACCCGGCCGCTCATGCCGCCGATCGAGTTGCCCGCGACGAACAGGCCGATCGCCGTGACCAGCGCCTTCGGCCGCACTTCCTCCGCCAGGTACGCCATCGCGGAGGCGGGCAGACCGGCGAGGGCCGCGCCCTGCAGGACGCGCAGCGCGATCAGGACACCGAGGTTCGGCGCGAAGGGGACGAGCAGACCGACCGTGACGGCCACGGTCAGCGAGGCGGTCATCACCGTGCGCCGCCCGAACCGCTCGGACAGGGCGCTCAGCGGCAGCACGCACAGCGCGAGCGCGCCGGTCGCCCCGGAGACCGTCCAGCTCGCCGCGCTCGCGCTCGCGCCGAAGCCGGCGGAGACGAGGGGGAGCAGGGCCTGCGTCGAGTAGAGGAGGGCGAAGGTGGCGACACCGGCGAGGAACAGGGCGAAGCTCATACGGCGGTAACCGGGCCCGCCCGGGCTCATGCGCGTATCGGCCACGTCGTCGACGGAACGGGGGACGGCGACCGCGTCGGTGGAGGCGGCCGCCCGGCTACTGGCAGGCATACGAAGAACGTAGGACTCCATGATTCATGCGTCCAATGCATGAACGCCCCATAATCGTTCCCATGGAGCATCAGCACAGGTCACGCTCGCCACTGGTGCGGAACAGTGACACACAAGACAGGCCGAGCGACGAGATCGTGCGGCTGCTCGCCCCGCGGCTCGCCTACTTCGCCGGGGTCGCCCGCACCGAGCACGTCACCCGCGCCGCCCAGGAGATGTCGGTGCCGCAGTCGACGCTGTCGCGCGCCATGGTCCGGCTCGAACACGACCTGGGCGTCGACCTGTTCGCCCGCCACGGCCGCACCGTCTCCCTCACCCCCGCGGGCCGCACCTTCCTCGCCTCGGTGGAGCGGGCGCTCGGCGAGGTGGAGAAGGCCGCCGAGTCCGTACGCGCCGACGCCGACCCGGAGTCCGGCAAGGTCGCCTTCGGCTTTCTGCACACCATGGGCACGGAGACCGTCCCCGGCCTGATCCGCGCCTTCCGCGCCGACCACCCCCGCATCCGCTTCAGCCTCGTCCAGAACTACGGCGAGGCGATGCTGGAGCGGCTGCGCGCCGGCGAGCTCGACCTGTGCCTCACCTCGCCCGTGCCGGACGCGCCCGACCTGGTGGCCCGGCGCCTCGACGAGCAGCGGCTCCGGCTGGTCGTCCCCGAGGACCACCGGCTGGCGTCCCGCAAGCGGATCCGGCTCGCCGAGGCGGCCGACGAGGTCTTCGTGACGCTCGAACCCGGCTACGGGCTGCGCCGCATCGCCGACGACCTGTGCGCGGAGGCGGGCTTCACGCCCCGGATCGCCTTCGAGGGCGAGGAGGCGGAGACGCTGCGCGGCCTCGTCGCGGCGGGCCTCGGCGTCGCCCTGCTGCCGCCACCGGCCGTGCCGCGCCCGGGAGTCGTGGAGCTGACGGTCACCGGACAGCGCGCCGTCCGCGAGATCGGCGTGGCCTGGCTGGACGGACACCCGGACACCCCTCCCGTGGCGGCGTTCAAGAAGTTCCTGCTGTCGCGGCGCGGGCGACTGCTGCCGGAGCACGCGGGGCTGTGACCCCCCGGCCTACCGGAGCGACTGTCCGAACCCCGACGCCAGCGGCATCCGCAGACCGATCGGCGGCGGCGCCGCGAGGGCGTCCTGCAGTGGGCGCGAGAACGGGCGGCCGAACAGCGTGCCCAGCATGAAGTCGACGGCCAGCGCGGTGACTTCGGCGCGGTGCTGCGACAGGCGGTGCCCGTCGGAGTGCACCTCGAAGCGGCACACGTCACGGTTCGCCTTCTTCGCGCGCCCGGCGAGCCGGAACGACAACTCCGGGTCGGTGCGCCGGTCGTCGGTGCCGTGCACGAGCAGCACCCGTCGCCCCGCGAGCTGTTTCACCGGTTCGGGGGGCGAGGCGACGTCGTCCTCGGGCAGCCAAGGGGCAAGGGCGAGAACGGAGTTGACGGCCGTGTGGCCGGCCGCGTGCAGTGCCGCGCGGCCGCCCATGTCGATCCCGGCGAGACAGATCGGCACGTCGCCGTAGCGGCGCACCACCTCGTCCGCGGCCCACTCGGCGTCCCGCGCCGCCTCGGCCTGGGCCCCGTTCCATCCGCGGTAGCGGTAGTGCACGACATGCGTGACCAGGCCCTCGTCCCGGCCCGCCCGCGCGAGGCCGCGGGCGAGCGGCCGCAGGGCCACGGCCGCGAGCGGCGAGGGTCTGCGCACGGACGTCTCCTCGCCCGCGGGCAGCAGCAGCACCACGCCACCGACCGCCCCGGGCACGGGCCCGACCGCCTTGCCGAGCCTGGCCTCACGGGCCGGCGTCGCTTCCTGCTGCATGACAGAACAGTGTCAGAAGCGCTGGTGTACGCCACCCGTCCGCAGGGTCACCGTTGCGTATCGACAGATCACTTCCGGGCGAGATCTACGCGCGTAGGAGTTAGAGTGCCGAAATGACGAGCCAGACCACCGCGCACCCCGACAGCCCCCAGGCTCCGACCGCGGACCAGATCCGCCGCGCGCCCAAGGTGCTCCTGCACGACCACCTCGACGGCGGCCTGCGCCCCGGCACCGTCGTCGACCTGGCCCGCGAGCAGGGCTACGACAACCTGCCGGAGACCGACGCCGACAAGCTCGGCCTCTGGTTCCGCGAAGCGGCCGACTCCGGTTCCCTGGAGCGGTACTTGGAGACGTTCGCCCACACCTGCGCCGTCATGCAGACCAAGGAGGCCCTCTTCCGGGTCGCCGCCGAGTGCGCCGAGGACCTCGCCGAGGACGGCGTCGTCTACGCCGAGATCCGCTACGCGCCCGAGCAGCACCTGGAGCGGGGCCTCACC
This sequence comes from Streptomyces sp. cg35, assembly GCF_050410835.1. Lineage (NCBI taxonomy): Bacteria > Bacillati > Actinomycetota > Actinomycetes > Kitasatosporales > Streptomycetaceae > Streptomyces > Streptomyces sp. cg35. The sequence continues at coordinate 3,439,018 of NZ_CP191268.1, read as the reverse complement.
CTCGAAGAGGTCGTCGAGGCGGTCAACGACGGCTTCCGCGAGGGCGAGCGCCGCGCGAAGGAGAACGGCCACCGCATCCGCGTGGGCGCCCTCCTCACGGCGATGCGGCACGCCGCCCGCGCCCTGGAGATCGCCGAACTCGCCAACCGCTACCGGGACCTCGGCGTCGTCGGCTTCGACATCGCGGGCGCCGAGGCGGGCTTCCCGCCCACCCGCCACCTCGACGCGTTCGAGTACCTCAAGCGCGAGAACAACCACTTCACGATCCACGCCGGCGAGGCCTTCGGGCTCCCCTCCATCTGGCAGGCCCTGCAGTGGTGCGGCGCCGACCGCCTCGGCCACGGCGTGCGCATCATCGACGACATCCAGGTCGCCGACGACGGCACCGTGAAGCTCGGCCGCCTCGCGAGCTACGTGCGCGACAAGCGCATCCCGCTGGAGATGTGCCCGACCTCCAACCTGCAGACGGGAGCGGCCAGTTCGTACGCCGAGCACCCCATCGGGCTGCTGCGCAAGCTGCGGTTCAGGGTCACCGTCAACACGGACAACCGCCTCATGTCCGGTACGTCGATGAGCCGCGAGTTCGAGCACCTGGCCGACGCGTTCGGCTACACGCTGACGGACTTCGAGTGGTTCACCGTGAACGCGCTGAAGTCGGCCTTCGTCCCGTTCGACGAGCGCCTGGCGATGATCAACGACGTCGTCAAGCCGCGCTATGCCGAGCTGCGCTCCGAGTGGCTCTTCCGTTAGAGGCTGCGGTCAACATGGGGTTGACGGTGATCGGAGGATCGCCGTCCGGCCTCCATCGGGGCCGCCATGCCCTTCTGACCTGCGGTTCAGTCCTCCGGGCCGAGGCCGGTCCGGACGGGGTGGGCGAGGGTCGGCAGTAACTCCTGAGGGATGCGGCGTGTTTGCCGGGCACGGAACCGCATCCCCCAGGAACAAGGAACAAAGGACCCCATGAAGCAGTCTGCTGCCAAGACCCTCGGTGTTGCCGCTCTCGGTGTCGCCTTCGCCGCCGCCGGTGCCGGTGCCGCGAACGCCGCCCCGGCCGTGCCGGACGCCGCGGGAGCCCTCGGCTCCGTGACCTCGGGCCTGCCCGTCGAGCAGGCGGCGAGCGCGCTGCCCGCCGGCGGCCCCGAGGCCGTGAGCGCCGCGCAGAACGCTCTGGGCAGCGGCCTGACCGCCGCCAAGCCCGTCGTCGAGAAGGCCACCGACGGTGGTGACCCGGTCTCCGGGCTGCTCGGCGGCCTGCCCACCCAGGGCCTGCCCGTCGGCGGCGGCCTGCCGGCCCTCGGCTGACCCCGAGCACGACGAAGGGGCGCACCCGCGATTCGCGGGTGCGCCCCTTTTTCCGTACCGGCTTCCGGGTCTTTTGTACCGGCGCCCGGGTCACCAGGCCTGGCGGGCCTTGTTCTCACTCGGGAACAGCACCCACAGCGCGATGTAGAGCAGGAACTGCGGGCCGGGCAGCAGGCACGACAGCAGGAAGATCACGCGCATCGTGGTCGCGGAGGTGCCGAAGCGCCGTGCCAGCGCTGCGCACACTCCGCCGATCATCCGTCCGTCGGTGGGGCGGGTAAGGGCGGTCATGGTGGGCTCCTTCGCGAACCTTCGCCGTGTGGTGCTTACGTATTCGAAGGTACGGCCGCACAGCGGGCGAAGCGTCAGCTCACGGGGCGATGCCGACCCTGGTAATCGTCGGGGTAGGACCCTGAGACGGCTCCTGCCGGGGGAGGGGGGCGGCCTCGGCCCTGCGGCGGAGCCGGGCCCGCAGCGCGGGCACCACGGCGAGATGGGCGAAGGCCACGCCCACGGTGTTCAGCAGCAGCGAGTCGACGTCCACGACCTGCCCGGGCACCCCGGTCTGCAGCAGTTCGATGCCGAGCGAGATCAGCGCGCCCGCCGCGACCGTGCGCAGCAGCGAACCGCACACGGACACGTCCAGGCGGCCGCCCGCGAGGGGCAGCAGCACACCGAGCGGGGCGAGCAGGACCAGCCCCTCGCCGATGCGCGCGGCGCCCTCCTGCCAGCCGAGCGCCAGGTCGGCCCGGATACCGGCCAGGGGATGCAGGTTCGGCGCACTGACCCAGGGCACGTCGAGGGGACGCAGGGTGACCCACGCGACGAGGAAGAGGTGCACGGCGAGGAGAACGAGCCCTGCCGTACGGAAGCGGATGGCGGCCCCGTGGCCGCCCGAGCTGTGGCGCTGCACGACCCCCTAGACGCCGGTGGCGGGACGATCGGTTCCGGGGGGCCGACGATGACGTGGGTCACGCCGTCGGCGCCGGCTAGCTCACCGTCTCGGCGGGGGCGGGCGCGATACCGGGCCGGGCCTTGACCGCGTCCGAGCACTCGTAGCTGCGCAGCGGATCGTCGCCGGGGCCGCCGAGCACCACGTGCCCGCCGTCGTCCGCCGCGACCTTGCTGTTCGCGAACGTGCAGACCACCTGCGCCAAGGCGTACGGGGACAGGTCGTCCGGCGGGGTGTTCAGGCGCAGCGCGTCGACCGGGTCGCCCTTGAGCGGGCCCGAGACCTTCGTGCCGCGGCCGACGTCCGTGCTGTATCCGGCTTCCTTCTCCTCCGCGGTGAGCGGCTTGGCCAGCTGCCCGAGGAGCTCCTGGGCGACGCCGACCCGGTCGGAGTTCTGGTCGCGCTCCAGGGTGACGGTCCGGTCGACCGTCACCAGCTGCGACGTGCAGACGAGGAAGACCTGCACGGCGAACTCGCCGGCCGCGCGCGCCGCCACGTCGTTCGAGCCGGACAGGGAGCAGCCCACCCGCGTGGGCGCGGGCCCGAAGTCGGTGGGCACCTCCGTGGAACGGATCCCGCAGCCGGTCAGCAGCACGGCCGCGAGTCCGAGCAGCACCGACAGCCTTGTACGAGGCCTCACTTGACGACACCGCCTTCCTGGGGGTCCTCGGGGTCCTTGGCCTCGTCGTCGGCGTTCCGGGTCAGCGGCGAGGCGTCGACCGGCAGCCGCAGGGTGAACACGGCGCCGCCCTCGGGGGAGTTGGCGGCGGTGATCTCGCCGCCGTGCACATGCGCGTTCTCCAGGGCGATGGACAGCCCCAGGCCGCTGCCCTCCGACCGCGGCCGCGAGGCGCTGGCCTTGTAGAACCGGTCGAAGACGTGCGGCAGGACGTCCTCGGGGATGCCGGGCCCGTGGTCGCGTACGGCGATGACCAGCTCCTCGCCCTCCGTCCGCACCGAGACCCGCACCGGGGAACCGCCGTGCTTGAGGGCGTTGCCGATCAGGTTGGCGAGGATCACGTCGAGGCGGCGCGGGTCGAGACGCACCATGTTGCCGCGCTCGGCGTCGAGCTCGACGGCGTCCAGCCAGGCGCGGGCGTCGATGCAGGCGGTGATCTGGTCGGCGATGTCGACCGTGTCGACGACGAGCCGGGCGGTGCCCGCGTCGAAGCGGGTGACCTCCATGAGGTTCTCCACCAGGTCGTTCAGCCGCCGGGTCTCGCTGACCACGAGCCGGACCGCGGGCTCGATCATGGGGTCGACCGACCCGGTCTCGGCGTCGAGCTCCTCCTCCAGCACCTCGGTGACCGCGGTGATCGCGGTCAGCGGCGTACGGAGTTCGTGCGACATGTCGGCGACGAACCGGCGCGAGGCCTCGTCGCGCGCACTCATGTCGGCGACCTGCTTCTCCAGGTTCTCGGCGGTCTTGTTGAACGTCCGCGACAGCTCGGCCAGCTCGTCGGTGCCGGAGACCCGCAGCCGGGTGTCGAGCTTGCCCTCGCCGAGCCGGCGGGCGGCCACGCCGAGCCGGTGCACCGGCTTGAGCACGGTCGTCGCGGCGGCCTGCGCGAGCAGCGCCGAGCCGATCAGTGCCAGCCCGGTGGCGATGCCCAGCGACCAGGCCAGCGAGTTGAGGTCCTTGGCCTCCGGCTCCAGCGACTTCAGCATGTAGCCGGTCGGCCCGCCGTCCACCTTCGCGCCGCCCACCAGGAACGGTGTGTCGTCCTGCGTGGTGCGCTGCCAGTACAGGTGGTACGGGTGCTTGTTGTTGTCGTTGACCGGCTGCTTCCGGTTCACCGCGTCCTGCAGCGACCGCGGTACGTCGGCGACCGTGAAGGCGTCGAGATCGGAATTGCCCACGACCTTGCGGCCGTTCTCGTCCGTGCCGATGAGCAGCACGCTGAAGTGCTGGCTGCTGTCGGCCATCAGGTTCGCCGCGTGCTGGAGCTCGCCCTGCGTGGGGTGCTCGGGCAGTACGGCCGCCCGGTTCTGCATCTCCTGCTGGAAGTCGCTGAGGGTCGAGTCCTGGGTCCGGGTCAGCACGGCCTCGCGGTTGAGCCAGTACGCGATCCCGGACGCGGACACCGCGGCCGTCAGGGCGACGAGCGCGAACACCACGACGAGACGCAGCCGCAGGCTGGTGAAGCGCAGGCCCGCCAGTATCGCCTTCTTGGCCGCGGCCCAGCCACGGAGCTTGTCGTGCGGTTTGGTCACTGAGGAGAGTCCAGCCGGTAGCCCACGCCGCGCACGGTACGGATCAGCGTCGGTGACGACGGCACGTCCTCCACCTTCGCGCGCAGCCGCTGTACGCAGGCGTCGACGAGCCGCGAGTCACCGAGGTAGTCGTGCTCCCACACCAGGCGCAGCAGCTGCTGCCGGGACAGGGCCTGTCCGGGCCGGCGGCTCAGCTCCAGGAGCAACCGCAGCTCGGTGGGCGTCAGTTGGAGGTCCTCGCCGTTCTTGGTGACGGTCATCGCGGCGCGGTCGATGACCAGGGAGCCGAACGACGCCGCGTCGTTGGCCTCGCGCTCGCCGCGGCGCAGCACGGCACGGATCCGGGCGTCGAGGACCCGGCCCTGCACCGGCTTGACCACGTAGTCGTCGGCGCCGGACTCCAGCCCCACGACCACGTCGATGTCGTCGCTGCGCGCGGTGAGCAGGATGATCGGCAGCTGGTCCGTGCGCCGGATGCGGCGGCACACCTCGAACCCGTCGATGCCGGGCAGCATCACATCGAGGACGATCAGATCCGGCCGTTGCTCGCGCAGCAGCTTCAGACCGTCCTCGCCGGTGGCAGCGGTGGCCACCCGGTGACCCTGGCGCGTCAGAGACAGCTCCAGTGCCGTGCGGATGGCGTCGTCGTCCTCGATCAGCAACAGGGAAGGCACAAGCGCCATTCTGGCCCATCAGAGGCCTTTAGTTCGACCGCCGGAGCGCTCCCACACGCGACCCGCACAGCCGAAGCCGCTGTGACAGGCCTGTGACAGTCGACGGACACCGTCATGAAGTCCCCCGGGCAAGCTTTTGGACATCGCAAGGAACGACCACACGGAACACCGGACTCCACGACGGGGGGCGCGAGATGAACACGCTGCACAGCACCACCTCAAGCGCAGTTGTCACGCGTCTGCACGACGTCGTCACGGTCCGGTCCGAGAAGTCCGGTGCCGTGAGCGGGCGGGGGTGCGCTCGCGGCACCGGGCGTCAGCACGCCGCGTACATGACGGTGGTTGACGCGCACCAGGCGGCGCCCGAGGGTGCCGCTCACGGGGGAACCGCGTACAGGGAGGAATCGGGGGAGCAGCGTACGTCCCTGTCGGAGGCCGAGTTCACGGCCTACGTCCAGGAACGCCGCGCCTCCCTGTACGCGACCGCCTACCACCTGACCGGTGACCGGTTCGAGGCCGAGGACCTGCTGCAGAGCGCACTGTTCTCGACCTACCGCGCCTGGGACCGGATCAGCGACAAGGCGGCGGTCGGGGGCTATCTGCGCCGCACCATGACCAATCTGCACATCAGCGCGTGGCGCCGCCGCAAGCTGAACGAGTACCCGACCGAGGAGCTGCCGGAGACGGCCGGCGACACGGACGCGATGCGCGGCACGGAGCTGCGCGCGGTGCTCTGGCAGGCGCTTGCCCGCCTTCCCGAACTGCAGCGCACGATGCTCGTGCTCCGCTACTACGAGGGCCGTACGGACCCCGAGATCGCGGAGATCCTCGACATCAGCGTCGGCACGGTGAAGTCGAGCATCTGGCGGTCGCTGCGGCGACTGCGCGAGGACGAGGTCCTGAGCTTCGGCCGGGACCAGGAGGAGTGCTTCGGGGAGCTTGTCGCCTAGGCACTACGGAGGGGGAAACGGGGGGCCCTGCTCGGGGGAGCGGGGTGGTCACGGGGGAGCGGTAACCGGGGGGATCACGGGGGATCGCCGCGGGGGGAACGAGCGGGACCAGGAGGCCGGGGGGTCTTTCTGGTCCCGCTTCGTCGTGTGCGCCTGCGCGCCGCCCCTTACGGCGTGGCCCGCGCCTTCACGCAGCGGCCCGCGGCGGCCGCGGCCAGGCGGCCCAGTGCCTCGTCCTTGCCGCACGGGTGCGCGCCGAGCGCCGCCTGGCGGGCCACGATGGCACGCTCCGCGCGCATCAGGCGCCAGCCGCGGCGCAGCAGGAACGGGACCGACTTGCGGCCCTCCCTCAGATCGCGGAGCAGCCGGCGGCGGAACGTCGTCGAGGGGCGGCCGCGCAGGCACAGCGCGTCGGCCAGCACGCCGAGCTCCCGGCAGCGCTCCACGATGTCCGCCGCGAAGATGCCCTCCGCGATGAACAGGGGCGTGCGCTCGATGTCGAGCGCCTCCTCGCCCACCCGTGCGCTGATGGAGATGTCGTAGACCGGGACGTTGGTACGCCCCTGCTCGCACAGCGCGACGATCGCGGCGCACGCCGCGTCCGCGTCCCAGGACACCGGTGAGTCCCAGTCGATGTCCGAACTCCCCGGCACCAGCGGCAGGGTCGGGTCGTCGGCCTCCTTGTAGAAGTCGTCGAGGCACAGCACGGGAAGCCCGGAGCGGGCGGCGAACGACGATTTCCCGGAGCCGGAGGGCCCTGTCAGCAGGACGACCCGGGTCGGTATCGGAGGATGCGAACTCACGAGAGACCAGTGTGCGGCATGGACGCCGCGACGCCGACCCCGCGTGGTGACGTTGTGGCGCGCACCACGTCAACTACGCTGTGTGGTTCTGTCGTTACCCGATCCGAAAGGCTCAGGCGCAAAGATCATGGCTCGACACGCAGCCCGCAAGAACCCGATGCCCGCGTCCGGGACCCGCCGCGCCCTGCTGCGCGCGGGCCTGACCGTGACCGCCGCCGGTGCGGCCGTCGCCGCGGGCGCCGTGACCGCGAGCGCCGCGCCGGCCGAAGGCGTGGACACGTCGGGTCCCGTCCAGACGCTGACCCAGGCGGTGAACGCCTCGACCACGTACGGGCTCGGCCCCGCCAAGGACCTGCAGCTCGACCCGCTGGCCGGGACCGGCGTCGACCCCCTCGACAACGTCGTGGGCACCCAGGTCGCGGACTTCAAGCCGGTGGACACCGGAATGGTCACCGACCCGCTGACGTCGGGGAGTTCACTGTCCGAGCTGCCGGTCGTCGGCCCCGCGACGGGCGTCCTGCCGGGCTGAACCGGCCGGCCGGTCGCCGGACGACGGCGCGGGGCGGGTCCGCAGCGGCACCTCGCGCACGGCCCACGCCGCGGCGAACGCCACCGCGCACAGTGCGGCCGTGCCCAGCGCGACCCCGTGCACCCCGTCGACGACGCTCGCCCGGAACACCGCGGGACGTGCGCCGTCCCGCACCCGCTGCGCGAACACCGACCCGAGCACCGCGACCCCGAGCGAGCCGCCGACCGTGCGCAGCAGCGTCTGGGTGCCGTTCGCCGCCCCGAGGTCCCGTGGCGCGGCGCTGTTCATGGTGAGCAACATCGCGGGCTGCAGCAGGCATCCCAGGCCCGCGCCGAGCAGCAGGGTCAGGGCGGAGGCCGCCCACAGCGCCGTGTCCGTGCCGAGCAGGAGCAGGGCGAGCGCGCCCCCGGTCGCCAGCGCGCCGCCCACGATCGGATAGCGGCGGTAGCGCCCGCCCGCGCCGACCCGGCGGCCGATCGCCAGTTGGGCGGCCATCATGCCGAGCATCAGCGGGAGCAGCAGCAGCCCGCTCGCTGTCGCCGACATGCCGCGTGCGCGCTGCAGGTACTGCGGCAGGTAGCTGGCCGCCGCGAGCATGGCCGCCCCGGCCGTGAAGCTCAGGACCTGCGCGACCGTGAAGTTCCGGTCGCGGAACAGGCGGGGCGGGATCACCGGCTCGGCCGCGCGCCGCTCCACCCGCACGAATCCGGCGAGGGCCGCCGCCGAGACGAGCGCGAGGCCCAGGATCTGCGGTGACGTCCACGCGTACGTCGGGCCCGCCCAGCTCGCCAGCAGCGTCAGGGTGAGGGTCGCCGTGGTGAGCAGGGCCGCACCCGCGAGGTCGGCGCGGGCGCGGATGCGTGCCGTACGGACCCGGACGCCGACGGCGATGATCGCGAGGGCGACGATGCCGACGGGGACGTTGACGTAGAAGGCCCAGCGCCAGTTCAGCTGGTCGGTGAGGAAGCCGCCGAGCAGCGGGCCGCCGATCATGGCGGCGGGCAGCAGGACGCCGATGAGCGACTGGGAGCGGCCGGCCTCCGCCGGGGTCAGCAGCGTCCCGAGGAGCGAGAGCGCGCCGACGAACAGGCCGCCAGCGCCGAGCCCCTGCACGGCCCGGAACGCGATCAACTGCCCCATGTCCTGGGCGAGTCCGCACAGGACGGAGCCGGCGAGGAAGACGGTGATGGAGGCGAGGTAGCTGCCCTTGCGGCCGTAGAGGTCGCCGATCTTTCCCCACAGCGGTGTGGCGACGGCGGTGGTCAGCAGGTACGCCGTCACCACCCACGACAGATGGGCGAGGCCGCCCAGGTCGTCGACGATCACGGGCAGCGCCGTGCCGATGATGGTCCCGTCGAGCGTGGCGAGCACGATGCCGAGCAGCAGGCCGAGGATCACCGGGCGGGACGGCGTCGCGGCGGCTCCCTCCTCGCCGGTCCCGGTGGTCTCCGTGTGCGTGATCATGGTTCCCCCTCGGGCGATGCGACGGTCCGTCAGGCGGCGTACGGGCGGACCGACTTCGCGTCCCGCAGGGCGTGGGCCCACCAGGTGAGCTGGTCGAGCATCGCCTTCGCCGCGGTGTCCACGGCCGGGTCGTCGACGCGGCCGTCCGCCGCGAAGGCGCCGTAGGCGTTGTGGAAGCTGACCGTGTTGCGGATGGTCGTGGCGTTCAACTCGGCCATCACGACGCGGAGTTGCTCGACCGCCCGCAGGCCGCCGGACAGGCCCCCGTACGACACGAACGCGATCGGCTTGCCGTGCCACTGCTCGTTGTGCCAGTCGATCGCGTTCTTCAGGGCCGCCGGGAAGCTGTGGTTGTACTCGGGCGTGACGAAGACGAACGCGTCGGCGGCCGCGAGGCGCGGGGTCACCCGGGACAGGGCCTCCTCGGTGCCGGGCGGCGGCGCCTGGCCGAAGGCCGGCAGGACGGTGGGCAGCGGCGTCTCGGTGAGGTCGACGACATCGGCGCGCAGATCGTCGCGCTGTCCGAGGAGGCCGGTGAGCCACCTGACGACCGCGGGCGCGAAGCGGCCCTCGCGGGTGGAGCCGACGAGGACGGCGACGCGGAGCGGAGCGGTGCTGGACACGGTGAACCCCCTGATTGTGTACGACGTATCCGTTGGCGTACAACGTACACATCAATGTGTACAGCGTCTACTGGGGATACGCTGTACACGACATCGAGCGAGAGGAGCCGGGCCGTGGCGGCACGGAAGGACGACGGCGGTACGGGCGAGAGCCGGCTGGTCGAGCCCTCCCTCTGGGAGCGCCTGGAGCGGCCCGCGCCCACCCGGCGCGCCTCGCTCACGCTGGAGGGCATCGCCGCGGCCGCCGTGGAGCTGGCCGACGAGGAAGGGGCGGGCGCCGTCACCATGCGACGGCTCGCCACGAAGCTCGGGGTCGCGCCGATGGCCGCGTACCGGCACGTCTCGGGCAAGGGTGATCTGTGGGCGCTCATGTTCGACCGGGTCTCGGCCGAACTCGCGGTGCCGGACGAGGTGACCGAGTGGCGTGCGGTGCTGCGCTCCTTCGCCGTGCAGACCCGCGACCTGATGCTGCGGCACCCGTGGCTCGGACGGGCGCCGCTGCCGACGATCTCGCTCACCCCGGCCCGGATGGCGCTCGCCGAACGGCAGTTGAGGTCGCTGGCCGCCCATGACCTGGACGCCGACTCGATGATGGCCGCGTTCCGTGCGGTCAGCGCCTATGTGCACGGCTCGACGCAGGCCGAGATCGCGCTGCGCGAGTACAAGGAGGAGCAGGGCTGGAAGAGCGGCGACGAGACCCGGCAGGCGCTCGCGCCGCAGATGAACTACCTGATGGGGACCGGCCGTTACCCCACCTACCGGAAGTACGGCCTCTCCGCGACGCGCAAGGACGATCCCGCCTGGGAGTTCGAGCTCGGCCTCGACTGCGTGCTCGACGGGATCGCGCAGCGCCTCGGCATCTGAGGACCCGGGAACGGGCGAGGCCCCGGCCCCTCCCGGACGGAGGAGGGGCCGGGGCCTCGGGCTCGGGCGGCCCTAGTACGAGGAGCCGGACGCGCCCAGCGAACCCGTCGGGTGCCAGACGGTCTTGGTCTCCAGGAACGTCGTCAGCCGGTCCGTGCCCGGGTCCGCGGTGAAGTCCTCCCCGGACCGGCGACGGCGCACCCGCTTCAGATTGTCGGCCGCGGCGATCTCCAGCTCCTTCGCGAGGTCCGCGTCGGCGCCGGTGAGATCGATGCCGTTCACGTCCTGGTGCGCGGCGAGCGACGGGGCGATCTCCGACGCCTTGCCGGACAGGATGTTGACCACGCCGCCGGGCAGGTCGGAGGTGGCGAGCACCTCGCCGAGCGACAGCGCGGGCAGCGGGGACTTCTCCGACGCGATCACGACGACCGTGTTGCCGCTCGCGATGACCGGGGCGATCACCGAGACGAGGCCCAGGAACGACGACTCCTGCGGCGCGACGACGGCGACGACACCCGTCGGCTCGGGCGTGGAGAGGTTGAAGAACGGCCCGGCGACCGGGTTCGCCCCGCCCACGACCTGGCCGATCTTGTCGGTCCAGCCCGAGTACCAGACCCAGCGGTCGATCGCGGCGTCCACCACGGCGGCCGCCTTCGACTTGCTCAGGCCCTCCGCCGCGGCGACCTCACGGTCGTACTGCTCGCGGCGGCCCTCCAGCATCTCGGCGACGCGGTAGAGGATCTGCCCGCGGTTGTACGCGGTCGCGCCCGACCAGGCGCCGAACGCCTTGCGCGCGGCGACCACGGCGTCCCGGCCGTCCTTGCGGGACGACAGCGGCGCGTTCGCGAGCCACGTGCTGCCCTTGGAGTCGGTCACTTCGTACACCCGGCCGCTCTCGGAACGCGGGAACTTCCCGCCCACGTACAGCTTGTAGGTCTTGAGGACACTCAAACGGTCAGACACTGAGGTACGCCTCCAGGCCGTGGCGGCCGCCCTCGCGGCCGAAGCCCGACTCCTTGTAGCCGCCGAAGGGCGAGGTCGGGTCGAACTTGTTGAACGTGTTGGCCCAGACGACGCCCGCACGGAGCTTGTTCGCGACCGCGAGGATGCGCGAGCCCTTCTCCGTCCAGATGCCGGCCGAGAGCCCGTACTGGGTGTTGTTGGCCTTCGCCACCGCCTCTTCCGGGGTGCGGAAGGAGAGCACGGACAGGACCGGGCCGAAGATCTCGTCGCGGGCGACGGTGTGCGCCTGCGTCACGTTCGTGAAGAGCGTCGGGGCGAACCAGTAACCGGAGGAGGGCAGTTCGCACGGCGCCGACCAGCGCTCGGCGCCCTCGGCCTCGCCGGTCTCGGCGAGCGCCGTGATCCGGGCCAGCTGCTCGGCGGAGTTGATCGCGCCGATGTCGGTGTTCTTGTCGAGCGGGTCGCCGAGCCGGAGCGTCGACAGGCGCCGCTTGAGCGAGTCGAGCAGCTCGTCCTGGACCGACTCCTGCACGAGGAGGCGCGAGCCCGCGCAGCAGACCTGCCCCTGGTTGAAGAAGATGCCGGTGACGATGCCCTCGACGGCCTGGTCGATCGGGGCGTCGTCGAAGACGATGTTGGCGCCCTTGCCGCCGAGTTCGAGCGTGAGCTTCTTGTCCGTGCCCGCGACCGTGCGGGCGATCTCCTTGCCCACGGCCGTGGAGCCGGTGAAGGCCACCTTGTTCACATCGGGGTGCGCGACCAGCGCGGCGCCCGCGTCGCCGTATCCCGGAAGGATGTTGACGACGCCCTTGGGGAGCCCGGCCTGGCGGCAGATGTCCGCGAAGAACAGGGCGGACAGCGGGGTCGTCTCGGCGGGCTTGAGGACGACCGTGTTGCCCGTGGCGAGCGCCGGGGCGATCTTCCACGCGAGCATCAGCAGCGGGAAGTTCCACGGGATGACCTGGCCCGCGACGCCCAGCGCCTTCGGGTCCGGGCCGAAGCCCGCGTGGCCGAGCTTGTCGGCCCAGCCCGCGTAGTAGAAGAAGTGCGCGGCGACGAGGGGCAGGTCGGCGTCCCGCGTCTCCTTGATGGGCTTGCCGTTGTCGAGCGTCTCCAGGACGGCCAGCTCGCGGCTGCGCTCCTGGATGATCCGCGCGATACGGAACAGGTACTTGCCGCGCTCGGCGCCCGGCAGCGCCGACCACTTCTCGAAGGCCTTGCGGGCGGCCTTCACGGCCCGCTCCACATCGGCCGCACCGGCCTGCGCGACCTCGGAGAGGACCTCCTCGGTGGACGGGGAGACGGTCTTGAAGACCTTGCCGTCGGCCGCGTCGGTGAACTCGCCGTCGATGAACAGCCCGTAGCTGGGGGCGATGTCGACGACCGAGCGGGACTCGGGCGCCGGGGCGTACTCAAATGCGTTTGCCATGGGTGATCAGTCCACCGTCACGTAGTCGGGACCGGAGTAGCGTCCTGTGGCCAGCTTCTGGCGCTGCATCAGCAGGTCGTTGAGCAGGCTGGAGGCGCCGAACCGGAACCAGTGGTTGTCGAGCCAGTCCTCGCCCACCGTCTCGTTCACGATCACGAGGAACTTGACGGCGTCCTTCGAGGTGCGGATGCCGCCGGCGGGCTTCACGCCGACCTGCACGCCGGTGGCGGCGCGGAAGTCGCGGACGGCCTCCAGCATCAGCAGCGTGTTCGCGGGGGTGGCGTTGACACCGACCTTGCCCGTCGAGGTCTTGATGAAATCGGCCCCGGCCAGCATGCCGATCCAGCTCGCGCGCCGGATGTTGTCGTACGTCGACAGCTCGCCGGTCTCGAAGATGACCTTGAGCCGGGCGGCCCCGGAGGCCTCCTTCACGGCGCGGATCTCCTCGTAGACCTTCAGGTACTTCCCGGCGAGGAAGGCGCCGCGGTCGATGACCATGTCGATCTCGTCGGCGCCCGCCGCGACGGCCTCGCGGACGTCCCCGAGCTTGACGTCGAGGGCGGCGCGGCCGGCCGGGAACGCGGTGGCGACGGACGCGACCTTGACGTCGGTGCCCGCGACGGCGGCCTTCGCGGTGGCCACCATGTCCGGGTACACACAGACGGCGGCGGTGCGCGGGGTGGTCCGGTCGGTCGGGTCGGGGTGGACGGCCTTGGCGCCGAGGGCCCGGACCTTGCCCGGGGTGTCGGCGCCCTCCAGGGTCGTCAGGTCGATCATCGAGATGGCCAGGTCGATGGCGTACGCCTTCGCCGTGGTCTTGATGGAACGGGTCCCGAGCGCGGCGGCGCGGCCCTCCAGGCCCACCGCGTCGACGCCAGGCAGGCCCTGGAGGAATCGGCGCAGGGTGGCCTCGGAAGCGGTGGCGTCGGCCAGCGCGTGTTCGTTGGCTGGTGCGGGTGCAGTGGGCATGGTCACGAGGGGAGCATATCTACGCGCGTAGCGGCTGTACAGAGGAGCTCCGCTCGGGAGCGGGGGTACTGGGGAGCTGGGCGAGGAGCCATGACGAATCGGCACCCGGGGACGGTCCCCGGGCCTCGGGGCTCTGCCCCGGACCCCGCTCCTCAATCGCCGGAGGGGCTTGAGGGGGCGGAGGGGCTTGAGGGGGCGGAGGGGCTTGAGGGAGCGGAAGGGCTTGGTGTGCCGGACGGGTTCAGCGGCGCGTCAGGCAGAATCGACCTCATGACGAGCGAAACCACGTCCCCGGACCGCATCTACCGGTCGCCCGCCGGCATCGCGGGCGGCGTCGTGCTGCTCGCGCTCGGCGCCTGGCTCGGTGCCGACGCGGTGATCGGCGGTACCGGCCGCACCCCGTGGCTGGCGCTCGCCGGGCTGCTCTTCGCGGTGCCGCTCGTCGTCGCCTTCACGATCCGCCCCGCCGTCTACGGCAACGACGACCGGCTGCGCGTGCGCAACCCGTTCCGCGTCATCACCCTGCCCTGGGCGGCCGTGGCGAGCTTCCGCTCCGGGTACTCCAACGAGGTGTTCGACGAAGCGGGCAACAAGTACCAGCTCTGGTCCATCCCGGTCTCGCTGCGCGCCCGCCGCAAGGTCCAGCGCCGCCATCTGCGGGCCCAGTCCGCCGCCCGCGGCCAGCAGGACGCGACGGCGCCCCTGGCCGAGCAGCGCGCCCCCGCCGACAAGTCCATGGACGAGCTGCGCGAGCTGTGCGAGGCGCGGGCCGTGGCGAGGACGTCGCAGGGCGAGCCGAGCGTCCGCTGGGCGTACGAGATCATCGCCCCGGCCGTGGCCGGCGCCGTCCTGCTCGCCCTCCTCATCGCGCTGGGCTGAGCGGCCCGGACCTCACGGCGCGCTGGGCCACACCAGGATCATGTACCCGCCGCAGTACGCCGCGCCGAGCACCGCCCCCGTCACCCCGAGCACCAGGAACCGGCGCGACGCCCGCGCCATCACCAGCGCGAGCGGCAGCAGCAGCGGGAAGGCGGGGAGCAGGAAGCGGGCCCGGGAGAAGTAGACGCCGCCGCTGCCGAGCGTGATCACCAGCAGGACCCCGGTGAAGACCAGCAGCGGCAGCGGCTGACGGTCCCGGAGCGAGAGCGCGTACAGGACGACACAGGCGAGCAGCGTCGCCGTCACCATCACCAGGAACAGCTCGGGAGTCGAGTCGTAGGCCAGCAGCTCCCGGATGCGGCGCAGCGTCTCGACGCCGCCGTCCAGCTCGTTGTGCCACAGCCGCTGCACGGCGAAGTAGCCGTCCCAGCGGCCCAGGCGCAGCCCGACCCAGCCCACGTACGCGAGCCAGCCCAGCGGGGCCAGCAGCACGCCGGTCAGCACCCGCCACGAGAAGCGGCGGCGCAGCGTCAGCAGGCCGCACACGACGAGGGCCGCGGCGAGCGCGACGCCGGTCGGCCGGGTCAGCCCGGACAGCGCCGCGAGGGCGCCCGCCCACACCCACCGGCCGGTCAGCACCGCGTACAGGGACCACGCCACGAACGCCGTGAACAGCGACTCGGTGTAGCCCATCCACTGGACGATCCCGACGGGGAAGCACGCCCACAGAAAGGTGAGCAGGACGCCGACGCGGCGGCCGTGCAGCCGGTCGCCGACCGCGAAGATCCCCCAGGCGGCGGGCAGCGAGCAGACGGCGGCCAGGATCAGCCCGACGCTCGCCCGCGAGCCCGGTGTCACGACGGCGATCGCCTTCACCAGGTACGGATAGAGCGGGAAGAACGCGAGGTTGTTGGCGTCGTACTCGGTGCCGAGCGTGCGCTCGTAGCCGTGGTCGGCGATGCCCAGATACCACTTGGAGTCCCAGTCCGCGGCGAGCGCGGGCCAGATGCCGTGGCCCTCCTTGTGGGCCCAGACGGCGAAGACGAGGAGGGCGAACGTGCGGACGGCCGCGTACGCGAACAGGGCGGGCGCCGCGCGTCGCAGGGAGCGCGCGGCGCGGGAACGCAGTCCGTCGGCCGAGGCCGACGCGGTGGCGCGGCCGCGCCGTGCCGGAGGGAGGAGCGGAGCCTCGGTGGCGGTCGGGGGCACGTCGGCGGCTCCTGGGAGTCGGGGCGGAACAGGCGGGGGCAACGTTCCCGTCGCACCCCGCTGTTGTCGCCCCGCGTTCCGTCAACCGAACCGCATAAATCACCCGTCCGAGTGGCGCGGTGGCCCCGTCAGATGCCCGCGGCCGCCGACAGGTCCCGCTTGATCGCGGCGAGCAGCCCGGCGGCCGTCTCCCGCGCCGCGGGCAGCGCCGCCCGGTCGGTCACCGGCACCACGACCTCCAGGTAGCACTTCAGCTTGGGCTCCGTGCCGGACGGGCGGACGATGACCCGCGCGCCGTCCAGCGTGTAGCGCAGGCCGTCCGTGGGCGGCAGCCCGCCCGCGCCCGCGGACAGGTCCTCGGCCCGGACCACCCGGAGCCCGGCCAGCTCCGCCGGGGGCTGCTCGCGCAGCCGGCGCATGGCGTCCGCGATCACGGAGAGGTCCTCGACCCGCACGCTCAACTGGTCCGTGGCGTGCAGCCCGTGGGCGAGCGCCAGGTCGTCGAGCGCGTCCAGGAGGGTGCGGCCCCGCTCCTTCAGCCCGCTCGCCAGCTCGGCCACCAGCAGCGCCGCCGTGATGCCGTCCTTGTCGCGCACGCCCTCGGGGTCGACGCAGTAGCCGAGCGCCTCCTCGTAGCCGTAGCGCAGGCCCTCGACGCGGGCGATCCACTTGAAGCCGGTCAGCGTCTCCTCGTACGGGAGGCCGGCCGACCGGGCGATCCGGCCCAGCAGCGACGACGAGACGATCGACTCCGCGAGGACGCCGCTCACGCCCCGGGCCACCAGGTGCGCGGCGAGCAGCGCCCCGACCTCGTCGCCGCGCAGCATGCGCCAGCCGCCCGCCGAGGAACCGTCCGGCACCGCCACCGCGCAGCGGTCCGCGTCCGGGTCGTTGGCGATGATCAGGTCGGGGGCCTCGGACTGCGCGCGGGCCGTCGCGAAGGACAGGTCCATCGCGCCCGGCTCCTCCGGGTTCGGGAACGCGACCGTGGGGAAGTCCGGGTCGGGCTCGGCTTGTTCGGGCACGAGGACCGGCTCGGGGAAGCCCGCGCGGGCGAAGGCGGCCAGCAGGGTGTCCTTGCCGACGCCGTGCATCGCCGTGTAGACGGCGCGGGCCGACCGGGCGGACCCGGCGGCGAGGACCGCGTCCGTACGCGCCAGGTAGGCCTCCAGGACCTCCTCGCCGAGCGTGTGCCAGCCGGACTCCGGGCGCGGCACGTCGTGCAGCGAGGCCACCGCGTCGATCTCGGCGGCGATCTCCGCGTCCGCCGGCGGCACGATCTGCGAACCGTCGCCGAGGTACACCTTGTAGCCGTTGTCCCGGGGCGGGTTGTGGGAGGCGGTGACCTCCACCCCCGCCACCGCGCCCAGGTGCCGTATGGCGAAGGCGAGCACGGGCGTCGGCAGCGGGCGGGGGAGCAGCGCCGCGCGCAGCCCGGCACCCGCCATCACCGCCGCCGTGTCCCGCGCGAAGTCCGCCGACTTGTGGCGCGCGTCGTACCCGATGACGACGACGCCGCCCGTCTGCCCCGTGGCCTTCAGATACGCGGCCAGGCCCGCGGCCGCGCGGATGACCACCGCGCGGTTCATCCGCATCGGGCCCGCGCCCAGCTCGCCGCGCAGCCCGGCCGTGCCGAACTGCAGCGTCCCGGCGAAGCGCTCGCCGAGCGCCTGGAGATCCCCGGCCTCGATGAGCTTGCCGAGCTCCTCACGCGTCTCCTGGTCGGGGTCCTCCGCGAGCCAGGTCCTCGCCCGGTCGAGCAGTTCGCTGCCAGATACGGTCACGGTTCGATTCCTTCAGACGTCGGGCGTACGGGAACGGCTCAGATCTTGGCGAGGACCTTGGTCAGCAGCTCGCCCATGCGGGCGGCGGAGTCCCGGCCGGCCTGGAGGACCTCCTCGTGGTTCAGCGGCTCGCCGGACAGGCCCGCGGCGAGGTTGGTGACCAGGGAGATGCCGAGCACCTCCGCGCCCGCCTCACGGGCCGCGATGGCCTCCAGGACGGTGGACATGCCGACCAGGTCGGCGCCGAGGATGCCGGCCATCCGGACCTCGGCCGGGGTCTCGTAGTGCGGGCCGGGGAACTGGGCGTAGACGCCCTCCTCCAGCGTGGGGTCGATCTCCTGGCACAGCGTGCGCAGGCGCGGCGAGTACAGGTCGGTGAGGTCGACGAAGTTGGCGCCGACGATCGGCGACGTCGCCGTCAGGTTGATGTGGTCGGAGATGAGGACCGGCTGGCCCGGACGCATGCCCTCGCGCAGGCCCCCGCAGCCGTTGGTCAGCACGATGGTCTTGCAGCCCGCGGCGGCGGCGGTGCGCACCCCGTGCGCGACGGACGCGACACCACGGCCCTCGTAGTAGTGGGTGCGGCCCAGGAAGACCAGGGCGCGCTTCTCACCGACCTGGTACGAGCGGACCTTGCCGCCGTGCCCGGCCACGGCGGCACCGGTGAACCCGGGCAGCTCGGTGAAGGGGAACTCGGCGGCCGGTGCGCCCAGCACCTCGGCGGCCGGCGCCCAGCCGGAGCCCATCACGAGGGCGACGTCGTGGGTCTCGGCACCGGTGAGCTCGCGCAGGCGCGCGGCGGCGGCGTCGGCGGCGGCGTAGGGGTCGCCCTGGAGGTTGTCCGGAGTAACAGATGCGTTCACGCGCTTGAGGGTAGCCGCTCAAGTCCTACGCGCGTAGATGATGAGCCGCACGGTCTTGCGATCGTTGTCTTGTCGTTTCCGACGAACCTCGGTCCGCGCGCCGTGTCCGGGCCCGTTCCCGCGCCCGGCTAGCAGGGCCGTTTGCGCAGCTCCATCACGTAGTCGTGGGGGGCGCCGGCCGACTCGGCCGCGTCGCCGATCTCGCCCAGGTAGCGCGCGGAGGGGAGGCCGCCCTCATATCCGTTCAGGACGTACAGCCAGGCGGGTTCCCCGCCCTCCAGGGTGTCCACGCGCACCCGCATCCGCCGGTAGATGTCGAGGCCGACACCCTCCCAGCGGTCCATCGACTCCTCGTCCATGGGGGCGATGTCGTACAGCGCGACGAAGACCTGTGAGCGGGGCGCCTCCACGATCGTGGCCAGGGCGCCCTCCCAGCCCATGTGCTCGCCCCCGAACGTCAGCCGCCAGCCGTTGAGCCAGCCCGTCGCGCGCAGCGGCGAGTGGGGGGCGCGGCGCGTCATGAGCCGCGGGTCGAGATTGCCGGCGTACGCGGCGTAGAGCGACATGGGATCGAGGGTACGGCAGTCGGCTCGCGTGCTTGGAGCGAAGCGCACCGCACCCCGCCAGGGCGCCCTCTTGAACGGTGCGGGACAATGGCGTACGTGACTCGGATCGTGATCATCGGTGGCGGACCTGGCGGATACGAAGCGGCCCTGGTGGCGGCCTCGCTCGGCGCGGAGGTGACCGTCGTCGACTGCGACGGTCTCGGCGGCGCGTCGGTGCTGACCGACTGCGTGCCGTCGAAGACCCTGATCGCCACCGCCGAGGTGATGACGACGTTCGACTCCTCGTACGAGGAGCTGGGCATCATCGTCGAGGACGACACCCCCGACCCGGACAGCCCGGCCCGTGTCGTCGGCGTCGACCTCGGCAAGGTCAACCGCCGGGTGAAGCGCCTCGCGCTCGCCCAGTCCCACGACATCACCGCCTCCGTCACGCGCGCGGGCGCCCGTGTACTGCGCGGCCGGGGCCGTCTGGAGGGCCAGCAGGACCTCGACGGCTCCCGCAAGGTCGTCGTCACCGCCGCCGACGGCACCGAGGAGACCCTCACCGCCGACGCCGTGCTCATCGCGACCGGCGGCCACCCGCGCGAGGTCCCGGACGCCCAGCCCGACGGCGAGCGGATCCTCAACTGGACGCAGGTGTACGACCTGGAGGAGCTCCCCGAGGAGCTCATCGTGGTCGGTTCCGGTGTCACCGGCGCCGAGTTCGCCGGTGCCTACAAGGCGCTCGGCTCCAAGGTCACCCTCGTCTCGTCCCGCGACCGCGTGCTGCCCGGCGAGGACCCGGACGCCGCCGCCGTCCTGGAGGACGTCTTCCGGCGCCGCGGCATGAACGTCATGGCCCGCTCCCGCGCCGCCTCCGCCAAGCGCGTCGGCGACCGGGTCGAGGTCACCCTGGCCGACGGCCGGGTCATCTCCGGCACGCACTGCCTGATGGCGGTCGGCGCCATCCCGAACAGCAGCGGGATGGGCCTGGAGGAGGCCGGGGTCAAGCTCAAGGAGTCGGGCCACATCTGGACCGACAAGGTGTCGCGCACGACCGCTCCCGGTGTGTACGCGGCCGGCGACGTGACCGGAATCTTCGCCCTCGCGTCGGTGGCGGCCATGCAGGGCCGCATCGCGATGTACCACTTCCTGGGCGACGCGGTCACGCCGCTGAACCTGAAGACGGTCTCCTCGAACGTCTTCACCGACCCGGAGATCGCGACGGTCGGTTACTCGCAGGCCGATGTCGACGCCGGGAAGATCGACGCCCGTGTCGTGAAGCTGCCGCTGCTGCGCAACCCGCGCGCCAAGATGCAGGGCATCCGCGACGGCTTCGTCAAGATCTTCTGCCGCCCGGGCACGGGCATCGTGGTGGGCGGTGTGGTCGTGGCGCCCCGCGCCTCGGAACTGATCCACCCCATCTCGATCGCGGTCGACAACAATCTGACGGTCGAACAGATCGCGAACGCGTTCACCGTGTACCCCTCTCTTTCGGGCTCGATCGCCGAAGTGGCGCGGCAGCTGCACACGCGGAAGATCGCCGAGGAGGGCTGAGCCCGGACCGGGGCCGTTCCCTGGTGCATTCAACTAGCCGCAGGTCACGGTGAGTTGCGGCCCATGCGGTTGGCATAGGCGCGACGGGTAGGCATCCGGTCGCGCCTATACCACTTCCAGGGAAGTTGTGCGAACAGAACCTGTAATTCGGCGCAAACAGCTGAAAGCAGACGGTCGTTGGGGTTACTGTCAGTTTCGTGTTCGCTGCAGAACGTCGTCAATTGATCCTCGAAATGGTGCGCGCCAACGGGGCGGTATCGCTCCGTGAGCTCGCCCGCGTCGTCCAGACCTCCGAAGTGACCGTACGGCGGGACGTGCGCGCACTGGAGGCAGAAGGACTCCTCGACCGCCGGCATGGCGGTGCGGTATTGCCGGGCGGATTCACGCGGGAGTCCGGTTTTCCGCAAAAATCACATCTCGCGACCGCAGAGAAAACGGCCATCGCCGATCTCGCCGCGGGTCTCGTCGAAGAGGGCGAAGCCATCGTGGTGGGCGCGGGGACGACCACGCAGGAGCTGGCCCGCCGGCTCGCGCGTGTGCCGGGACTGACCGTGGTCACCAACTCCCTTCTGGTGGCCCAGGCGCTGGCACATGCCAACCGCGTCGAGGTCGTCATGACCGGTGGCACACTGCGGGGTTCCAACTATGCGCTGGTGGGCAGCGGGGCGGAGCAGTCCCTCCAAGGGCTGAGAGTGTCCCGGGCCTTCCTGAGCGGCAGCGGCCTGACGGCCGAGCGCGGGCTCTCCACGTCCAACATGCTCTCGGCGTCGGTGGACCGGGCCCTCGTGCAGGCCGCGGCGGAGGTCGTCGTGCTCGCCGACCACTCCAAGCTCGGCACCGACACGATGTTCCAGACGGTGCCGACGGACGTGATCACGCGGCTGGTGACCGACGAGCCGCCCGCGCACGACGACCGGGCCGCCACGGAGCTCCAGGCGCTGGCCGACCAGGGCGTGCAGATCGCCGTCGCCGGGTCGGGTCCCGCGTCGTCGTCGGGGGGCGGTGATTCCGTTCCGGCACGACAGCAGCGCCGGGATGTGCCGCTGCCGGGGCAGCGCCGGGGGCAACTCCCCGGCGGGAGCCATCCGTTGCGCAGCGCGGCCGCGCTCGACCCCGGTCCTGAACGGTCCGCCCGGGTCGCGGATCTGCGGCGCCGCTGAGGGGCGGGGAACCGAGACCCGGGGCGCTCCGCCCCGGACCCCCGCTCCTCAGGCATCCCCCGGACGTCGTCCGGGGGCGCCCCCAGCGGAGTTCGCGTTGGCCGCCGTGATCCCCCGGAGGGTGAGGCGGAGCAGGCGGTCCGCCAGATCCGGGTCCGACGGAGTCTCCTCCGCGGCCAGCGCGATCGCGTTGGTGAGCTGGAGCAGGTCCGTGATGGAGACGTCCTGGCGCACCGCGCCGGCCCGCTGGGCCCGGGTCAGCAGCGCCTGCCCCGCCTCCCGCATCGGCGTACTGCACCGTGCGAGCGCCGAACTCGCCTCCCGGGAGGCCGACATGAGCGCCCCGGACAGACCCCGGTACTCGCTCGCGTGCGTGATGACCTCGCGCAGCCATGTCACGAGCGCCGCACACGGCTGCGGTGCGTCGAGCAGGGCCCGGGAGCGGGCGAGCAGATCGCTCACCGCCTCCTCGAACACGGCGCTCACCAGGGCGTACCGGTTCGGGAAGTGCCGGTACAGCGTGCCGATGCCGACCCCGGCGCCGCGGGCCACGTCCTCCAGGGACGCCCCCGTGCCGTGCTCGGCGAACGCCTTGCGGGCCTGGGTGAGCAGCCGCTCGTAGTTGCGGCGCGCGTCCGCGCGCATGGGGCGGGCGCGCTCGTACTCCGTGCCGGACGTCATCGGGCCTCCCTGGGCGTGCGCGGGGCCTTCAAGGATGCCTGATCATTCCGCGGCGCCGACGCGGAGGGCGGGCCACCGCGGGGACGTCCGGCAAGAAACGTCCTGGAGCATGCCATGGACATCGGCGACCGGCACGTACGGGCTGCGCCCGGCGTCGTACGGGAGCCGTGACGGCACGCGGCCGGGCGGGGGAGAGCGCCGAAGCGCCCGCCGGTCCGCAGTACGGTCCGACGGGCGCTTCGCGCGGGCTGGTGGTGCGTCAGTCCTTGATCTCGCAGATCGCGGCGCCCGAGGTGAGGGAGGCGCCGATCTCGGCGGACAGACCCTTGACGGTGCCCGACTTGTGGGCGTTGAGGGGCTGTTCCATCTTCATGGCCTCCAGGACGACGATCAGGTCGCCCTCCTTGACCTCCTGGCCCTCCTCGACGGCCACCTTGACGATGGTGCCCTGCATCGGGGAGGCGAGGGTGTCACCGGAGGCGGCCGGGCCGGACTTCTTGGCCGCGCGCCGCTTCGGCTTCGCGCCGGCCGCCAGACCGGTGCGGGCCAGCGACATGCCGAGCGACGACGGGAGGGAGACCTCCAGGCGCTTGCCGCCGACCTCGACCACGATCGTCTCGCGGTCGCCGTCCTCGTCCTCGGCGTCCGCGCCCGCCGGGGCGAACGGCGGGATGTCGTTGACGAACTCGGTCTCGATCCACCGGGTGAAGATGGTGAACGGGTCCTGCGAGCCGGTCAGTTCGGGCGCGAACGCCGGGTCGACCACGACCTTGCGGTGGAACGGGATGGCGGTGGCCATGCCCTCGACCTCGAACTCGGCCAGCGCGCGGGCGGCCCGCTGCAGGGCCTCCTTGCGGGTGCGGCCGGTCACGATCAGCTTGGCCAGCAGCGAGTCCCAGGCCGGGCCGATCACCGAGCCGGACTCGACGCCCGCATCCAGGCGGACACCCGGGCCGGCCGGGCCCTCGAACCTGGTGACGGTGCCCGGCGCGGGCAGGAAGTTGCGGCCCGGGTCCTCGCCGTTGATGCGGAACTCGAAGGAATGACCGCGCAGTTCGGGGTCGCCGTAGCCGAGCTCCTCGCCGTCGGCGATCCGGAACATCTCGCGCACCAGGTCGATGCCCGCGACCTCCTCGGTCACCGGGTGCTCGACCTGCAGACGGGTGTTGACCTCCAGGAAGGAGATCGTGCCGTCCGCGCCGACCAGGAACTCCACGGTGCCCGCGCCGACATAGCCGGCCTCCTTCAGGATCGCCTTCGAGGAGGAGTACAGCTCCTCCAGCTGGGCGTCCGAGAGGAACGGGGCCGGGGCCTCCTCCACCAGCTTCTGGTGGCGGCGCTGCAGCGAGCAGTCACGGGTGGACACGACCACCACATTGCCGTGGCTGTCGGCCAGGCACTGGGTCTCCACGTGCCGCGGCTTGTCCAGGTAACGCTCCACGAAGCACTCACCGCGGCCGAACGCGGCCACCGCCTCGCGCACCGCGGAGTCGTACAGCTCCGGCACCTCCTCGAGCGTGCGGGCGACCTTCAGGCCGCGGCCGCCGCCGCCGAAGGCGGCCTTGATCGCGATCGGCAGGCCGTGCTCCTCGGCGAACGCCACCACCTCGTCCGCACCCGAGACCGGGTCCGGGGTGCCGGCGACCAGCGGGGCACCGGCGCGCTGCGCGATGTGCCGGGCGGCGACCTTGTCGCCCAGGTCCCGGATGGCGTGCGGCGGCGGGCCGATCCAGATCAGCTCCGCGTCCAGCACGGCCTGGGCGAACTCCGCGTTCTCCGACAGGAATCCGTAGCCCGGGTGGATCGCGTCCGCGCCGGAGTCCTTCGCCGCCTGCAGCACCTTCTGGATGTCCAGGTAGCTGGTCGCGGGGGTGTCACCACCCAGCGCGAAGGCCTCGTCGGCCGCGCGGACATGCAGAGCGTCCCGGTCCGGTTCGGCGTAGACGGCAACGCTCGCGATCCCGGCGTCCCGGCACGCCCGGGCCACGCGGACAGCGATTTCGCCACGGTTGGCGATGAGCACCTTGCGCACGATGGCTCCCTCCTTGAAACAAGCCGAGTTTAGGGACTGCCGACACGGGCTTACGACCCGTCCCCAATGGTGAGCTTGCCCACACGGAGTGTGACTCGAGGCTCGCTCGGTCCGCGAAATCCCTTGTCTCGCCTGGCTGTGCGGGATCCCTCGGTGGAACCCTAACCCTCGGATGTGGTCAAGGTCTCTGTGAGACCGCGCTGCGGCCCGTCGGCATTCTTTGTGGAGTCCCTACGAATGGCCCAACGATTCTTTGCGTTCGGCAGAACCCTTGTACGGAGGTTTACCCGTTAGTAGCGTTCGCGATGTCTCGAACGTACTCGGGGTAACCGACAGTCGTACGCGGAAGTGGGTGGGACCGGTGGCGCGCAGACCGGTGGCGTGGGTGGCCGCGATCGTGTTGTTCGTGGAGGCGATCGGGATCGTGCTCCTGAACGGATTCCTGGGGCTGGTCGTCGACCGGCAGGACATGTCGCTGGCCGGGCTCGACCCGCGGGCGATGTCCGTGGGGGCCTGGGTGGCGGGCGCGGTGTTCGGGCTCTACCTGGTGCTGTGCGCGTTCGTCCTGGCACGGGCGGCGGCCACCGACCGGTCGCCGGGCGGCTTCGGGCGGATCCTGCTGATCAGCGCGGCCGTGGTGCACGGCCTGCTCGGCGCGTTCTCCATCGGCCTGGTGGGCTGGCTCGCCTTCGTGGCGATGATGGTCGTGCTCGCGCTGATCGTGCTGACGCTGGTGGCGTACGACCGCCGGGACAGCACCCCGGAGGGCGACGACAAGGGCGCCGCCGCTCCGCCGGCTCCGCCCGCTAGTTCACCGGAGCCCACAACTCCGTGATGCCGACGCCCAGTTCGGCCAGCAGCCGGCGGAGCGTGGGCAGCGACAGGCCGATGACATTGCCGTGGTCGCCCTCGATGCCGTCGATGAACGGCGCCGAGCGGCCGTCGAGCGTGAACGCGCCCGCGACGTAGAGGGGTTCACCGGTCGCCACGTACGCGGCGATCTCCTCGTCGCTCGGCTCGCCGAACCGCACGACCGTGGACGCGGTGGCCGAGGCGTACCGGCCGGACGCGGTGTCGTAGACGCAGTGGCCGGTCTGCAGGGTGCCGACGCGGCCGCGCATCGCCTTCCAGCGGGCCGTGGCGTCCTCGGCGTCGGCGGGCTTGCCCAGCGCCTCGCCGTCCAGGTCGAGGACCGAGTCGCAGCCGATGACGATCGCGCCGTGCGCGTCGGGCCGGGCGGCCACGACGGACGCCTTGGCCTCGGCGAGGGCGAGGGCCAGCTCGGCCGGGGTGGGCGCCGTCACCGCGTCCTCGTCGACACCGCTGACGATCACCTCCGGCGCGAAGCCGGACTGACGCAGCAGGCCCAGACGGGCGGGGGACTGGGAGGCGAGGATGAGGCGGCGCGCGGCTGTCATGCGGGCCAGCGTAGGGGAACCGCCCTCCCTCAAAGAACGCCGAGTCCGCCGGGCGCGGTCACAGGGGGATGTTGCCCCGGTGCGTCCGCGGCGCCGGGGCCGCCTCGTTGCGCAGTGCGCGCAGCGCCTTGGCGATGTGCGCCCGCGTGGACGAGGGGGTGATGACCGCGTCGATGAAGCCGAGCTCGGCCGCCGCGTACGGCGTGCAGTAGCGGTCCTGGTACTCCTGCTCCAGCTGGGCCCGGACCGCCTCGATGTCGCCGCCCTCGGCCTGCACCTGCGCCAGCCGGCGGCGGTGCACGATGCTCGTCGCACCCTGCGCCCCCATGATCGCGATCTCCGCGCTGGGCCAGGCCAGGTTGACGTCGGCGCCGAGGTGCTTGGACCCCAGCACGTCGTACCCGGCGCCGTACGCCTTGCGCGTGATCACGGTGACCATGGGGACCGTCGCCTCCGCGTAGGCGTAGATCAGCTTCGCGCCGCGCCGGATGATCCCGCTCCACTCCTGGGCGGTGCCGGGCAGGAAGCCGGGCACGTCCACGAACGTCAGGATCGGCACGTTGAACGCGTTGCAGGTCCGCACGAAGCGCGCCGCCTTCTCGGCGGCGTCGATGTCCAGGCAGCCGGCGAAGTGCAGAGGCTGGTTGGCGACGACGCCGACGCTGCGGCCCTCGACGCGGGCGAAGCCCACCAGGATGTTGCGCGCGAACAGCTCCTGGACCTCCAGGAACTCGCCGTCGTCGACCACTCCCTCGATCGCCTCGTGCATGTCGTACGGCTCGGTCGGCGAGTCGGGGACCAGCGAGTTCAGCTTCTTCTCGCGGTCCAGCGGGGCGCGGTCGACCAGCGGCCTGCCCGTCCAGTCCAGGGCGTCGAAGACCGGGGCCTCGCCGGCGTTGTTGTCGGGCAGGTGCGACAGCAGCACCCTGACGTAGGACAGGGCGTCCTCCTCGTCGGCGCCCAGGTAGTGCACGTTTCCCGACTTCGTGCTGTGCGTCCTGCCGCCGCCCAGGTCCTCGAAGCCGACGTCCTCGCCGGTGACCGTCTTCACCACGTCGGGGCCCGTGATGAACATGTGCGAGGTCTGGTCGACCATGACCACGAAGTCGGTGAGCGCGGGGGAGTAGGAGGCGCCGCCCGCGCAGTACCCCATGATCAGCGAGATCTGCGGGATCTGGCCCGACGCCTGCACGTTGCGCTGGAAGATCTCCCCGTACATCGCCTGGGACTCCACCCCCTCCTGGATGCGGGCGCCGCCCCCGTCGTTGATGCCGATGAGCGGCCGGCCCGCCTTCATCGCCAGTTCCATGATCTTGAGGATCCGGCGGCCGTGGACCTTGCCGAGCGAGCCGCCCTTGTAGCTGGCGTCCTGGCTGAAGACGCAGACGGTGCGGCCGTCGATCTCCCCGTATCCGGTGATCACTCCGTCGCCGTACTCGCCGCCGGCGTCCGCCTCCGACTCGGGGCGGGCGAACGTGTCGAGCTCGACGAAGGACCCGGGGTCCAGCAGGAGATCGATGCGTTCCTGGGCGGTCAGCCGGCCCTTCGGATGCTGCTTCTCGGGGTCGCCGTGGACGCGGACGGGCGGCTCGTCATCGCGGGGCCGTCGGGTGTACGCGAGCCCGTGGGCGCAGGCGACATCGTCCATCTGCGGCCTTTGTAGGGGCGCGGGGAACCGCGCGAGAAGCCCCGCCGGACCCGCACTCGCCGACGCCACCACAAGAGGCACCCCCGGACAGCGCCACGACCCGGCGCACCCATGTCAAGCGGCGCCCGGGAAACACCCGCCCCGAACGGAGTGACCTGGCGCACAGGTGCTGCCGTAGAGTTGAGCCCGGTCGATACCTGACCGCGGCAGATCGGAAGGGCAGCAGGCGTGACCGTCGACGACTCGGGCTCCGGCACGGGCTCCCCACCCGACCCCGAGAAGCCGGAGGGGGATGACAAGGACGCAGCGGACGCGGCGGATCCCCTCGCGCTGCGGCTCGAACAGCTGATCCTCGGGGCCGAGCGCCGCTACACCCCGTTCCAGGCGGCCCGCAGCGCGGGCGTCTCCATGGAGCTGGCCTCCCGGTTCTGGCGGGCCATGGGCTTCGCCGACATCGGGCAGGCCAAGGCGCTGACCGAGGCCGACGTACTGGCCCTGCGCCGACTGGCCGGTCTCGTCGAGGCGGGGCTGCTCAGCGAGGCGATGGCCGTGCAGGTCGCCCGGTCGACGGGGCAGACCACCGCGCGGCTCGCCGAGTGGCAGATCGACTCCTTCCTGGAGGGCCTGACCGAGCCCCCGGAGCCGGGCATGACCCGCACCGAGGTCACGTATCCGCTGATAGAGCTGCTGCTGCCCGAGCTGGAGGAGTTCCTCGTCTATGTGTGGCGGCGTCAGCTCGCCGCGGCCACCGGGCGCGTGGTGCAGGCCGGGGACGACGAGGAGATGGTGGACCGGCGGCTCGCGGTCGGGTTCGCGGACCTCGTGGGGTTCACCCGGCTGACGCGGCGCATGGAGGAGGAGGAACTCGGCGAGCTCGTCGAGGCCTTCGAGACCACCGCGGCCGATCTCGTCGCCGCGCACGGCGGACGCCTCATCAAGACGCTCGGCGACGAGGTGCTGTTCGCCGCCGACGACGCGGGCACGGCCGGGGAGATCGCGCTGCGGCTCATCGAGACGATGAGCAACGACGAGACGATGCCGGAGCTGCGGGTCGGCATGGCGTTCGGCACCGTCACGACGCGGATGGGCGACGTGTTCGGCACCACCGTGAATCTGGCGAGCCGGCTCACGTCGATAGCGCCCCGGGACAACGTGCTGGTCGACGGCGCCTTCGCCGAGGAGCTGATCCGCACCGCCGAGGCGCCGGCCTCCGAGGCCGAGGCGGCGGCCGCCGCGGAGAAGGCGGCGGAGCAGGGCGAGGAACCGCCCGCGTACCGGTTCGCGCTGCAGCCCATGTGGCAGCGGCCCGTCCGCGGTCTCGGCGTCGTGGAGCCCTGGACGCTGACCCGGCGCACCTGACACCCTTGACGGTTAACTGGCGTTAACCGGAAGGGTGAGTCATGGGTGATGAGCAGCGGTTCGGGGAGTTCGTGGCCGTACGGCGGCACGAGAGCGGGACCGTCGCCGAGTTGGTGCTCGACCGGCCCAAGGCCATGAACGCCGTGTCCAGCGACATGGCGCGCTCCCTCGGTGCCGCCTGCGAGGCGCTGGGCGGCGACCGCGCCGTGCGGGTCGTCGTCGTCACGTCCAGCAACGAGCGGGCCTTCTGTGTCGGCGCCGACCTGAAGGAGCGCAACTCCTTCTCGGACGCCGAGCTGGTGCGCCAGCGGCCCGTCGCCCGGGCCGCGTACACGGGCGTGCTGGAGCTGCCGATGCCGACGATCGCCGCCGTGCACGGCTTCGCGCTCGGCGGCGGCTTCGAGCTGGCGCTCGCCTGCGATCTGATCGTGGCCGACGCGAGCGCGGTCGTGGGCCTGCCCGAGGTGTCGGTCGGCGTGATCCCCGGGGGCGGCGGTACGCAGCTGCTGCCGCGCCGGGTCGGAGCCGCCCGGGCCGCCGAACTGATCTTCTCGGCGCGCCGCGTGGAGGCCGTCGAGGCGGGTGAACTCGGGCTCGTCGACCAGGTGGTGGCGGCGGGGCAGGACCGGGCGGAGGCGCTGGCGCTGGCCGCGCGGATCGCCGCCAACTCGCCGGTCGGGCTGCGCGCCGCCAAGCGTGCGCTGCGGCTCGGGCACGGGCTCGACCTGCGGGCCGGTCTGGAGGTGGAGGACGCGGCCTGGCGGTCGGTGGCCTTCTCCGGGGACCGGGCCGAGGGCGTCGCCGCGTTCAACGAGAAGCGCAAGCCGCAGTGGCCGGGCGAGTGACCCCGGGGCCCGGGCGGCCCCCGGGACGGGCGTACTGAATTCACCGAAATGCCGGAAACCTTCCTAACCTGAGTCAATGGGTGAGGACGTCCGGCTGCGCGCCGTGGTGACGCTCGCGCAGGGCATGGCCGCTGCGCAGAGCCCGCGCGAGTCCTGGCGGGCGGCCGCCGTCGGCGCCTGCCGTGCGCTGGCCGGGAACTTCGCCGCCCTGTCCGTGTGGGAGCGCGAGCGCGGCCGGCTCCGGGTCCTGGTGAACGTGGGGGAGCGGGCCGAGGGGGAGGAGCGCTTCCCGGAGGACGAGACGTATCCGGTCCACGAGTTCCCGGAGATCACCGAGTTCCTGCACGAGCGGTGGGCCGGGGGCGGCGAGCCGAACGCCTGGGTCGAGACGGCCGACGGCCCGGTCGACCGGGCCGGCTACTGCCACCAGCGGGTCGCGGCGCTGCGCCGGCGCCGGCGCGGCTGCTGTGTCGTCGCGCCGATCGTGCTGCACGGGCGGGCCTGGGGCGAGCTGTATGTCGCGCGGCAGACGGGCATGCCGGTGTTCGGGCCGGAGGACGCCGACTTCGCGACCGTCCTGGCGTCCGTGGTCGCGGCCGGGATCGCCCAGACCGAGCGCCTGGAGGAGGCGCGCCGGCTCGCCTTCACCGACGCCCTGACCGGCCTCGCCAACCGCCGGGCCGTCGACATACGGCTCGACGAGGCGGTGGAGCGGCACGTCGCCGAGGGCGCTGTCGTCAGCCTCGTCGTCTGCGATCTGAACGGGCTCAAGCGGGTCAACGACACCCTCGGGCACGCCGTCGGCGACCGCCTCCTGGAGCGGTTCGGCTCGGTGCTCTCGCTGTGCGGGGCGATGCTGCCCGGGGCGCTCGCGGCGCGGCTCGGCGGCGACGAGTTCTGCCTGCTGGCCGTGGGGCCCTCCGCCGACGAGGTCGTCCGGGTCGGCGAGGAGGTCTGCGCCCGCGCCGCGGGGCTGGAGCTGGGCGACGGGGTGGCGGTCGGGATCGCCTCGACCGGCGATCCGATCGGGGAGGTGCGCAGCGCCCGCCGGCTGTTCCGGCTCGCGGACGCCGCGCAGTACCGGGCGAAGGCGTTGCGCGCCGCGAAGCCGGTCGTGGCGGGCCGGGACGGGGGTCTGGCCGACCCCGTGGTGCGGCTGGCGGACTCGCCCCCGCCGGTGACCGGGGACGGCGAGCGGCGGCGGATCCGGGGCCGGGACGGCGATACGCGGGGGTAAGGGGCGCCGCCGGAACTCGGTCGTGACATCTTGAGATTCACTGCGTACGCTCCTGAATATGGATATGCACACTGTGGTGGTGGGGACGGCCGGGGTCACCGCGGCCGATGTCGTCGCCGTGGCGCGCCGAGGCGCCCGGATCGAACTCTCCGAAGAGGCCGTGGCCGCGCTCACCGCGGCCCGCGAGATCGTCGACGCGCTCGCCGCGAAGCCGGAGCCCGTCTACGGGGTCTCCACCGGGTTCGGCGCGCTCGCCACCCGGCACATCAGCCCCGAGCTGCGCGCCCAGCTCCAGCGCAACATCGTGCGCTCGCACGCGGCCGGGATGGGCCCGCGCGTCGAGCGCGAGGTCGTGCGCGCGCTGATGTTCCTGCGCCTGAAGACCGTCTGCTCCGGGCACACCGGGGTCCGCCCCGAGGTCGCGCAGACCATGGCGGACGTGCTCAACGCCGGGATCACCCCGGTCGTGCACGAGTACGGCTCGCTGGGCTGCTCCGGCGACCTCGCGCCGCTCAGCCACTGCGCGCTGACGCTCATGGGCGAGGGCGACGCCGAGGGCCCCGACGGGGTCGTACGGCCCGCCGGCGACCTCCTCGCCGAGCACGGCATCGCGCCGGTCGAGCTGCGCGAGAAGGAGGGCCTCGCGCTGCTCAACGGCACGGACGGCATGCTCGGCATGCTCGTCATGGCCCTCGACGACCTGGACAACCTCTACAAGGCCGCGGACGTGACGGCCGCGCTGTCCCTGGAGGCGCTGCTCGGCACCGACAAGGTCCTCGCGCCCGAGCTGCACGCCATCCGCCCGCACCCCGGGCAGGCGGCCAGCGCCGCCAACATGCTGGCCGTGCTGGCCGGTTCGGGCCTGACCGGGCACCATCAGGACGACGCGCCGCGGGTGCAGGACGCGTACTCCGTGCGCTGCGCCCCGCAGGTCGCCGGGGCCGGCCGGGACACCATGGCGCACGCGCGGCTCGTGGCCGAGCGGGAGCTGGCGTCCGCCGTCGACAACCCCGTCGTGCTGCCCGACGGCCGCGTCGAGTCCAACGGCAACTTCCACGGCGCGCCGGTCGCCTACGTGCTCGACTTCCTCGCGATCGCGGCGGCCGACCTCGGCTCGATCTCCGAGCGCCGCACCGACCGCCTCCTCGACAAGAACCGCTCGCACGGCCTGCCGCCGTTCCTCGCGGACGACGCCGGGGTCGACTCGGGCCTGATGATCGCCCAGTACACGCAGGCGGCGCTGGTCAGCGAGATGAAGCGGCTCGCCGTGCCGGCGTCCGCGGACTCGATCCCGTCGTCCGCGATGCAGGAGGACCACGTCTCGATGGGCTGGTCGGCCGCGCGCAAGCTGCGGACCGCCGTCGACAACCTCGCGCGGATCGTCGCCGTGGAGCTGTACGCGGCCACGCGGGGCATCGAGCTGCGGGAGGGTCTGGAGGCCGCGCCGGCGTCGCGGGCGGTCATCGCCGCGGCGCGCTCCGCGGGCGTCCAGGGACCCGGGCCCGACCGTTTCCTCGCGCCTGATCTCGCTGCGGCGGATGCGTTCGTGCGGAGCGGGGGGCTGGTGGCCGCCGTCGAAGGGGTGACGGGGGCGCTGGCGTAGCGCCTGGGCGCCGTCGGGGGCGGGGATTCTGTGCGAGTGCCGCTTCAGTGTGGTTGCTCGCGCAGTTCCTCGCGCCCCTTCGCGCCGTGGGTGCCGAGGGGCGTGCGCGAGGGCGGCCCGGTGGGGGTGGCTCGCGCAGTTCCCCGCGCCCCTAAAGGGCGCCTTCCAACGTACGGCCCCTGCGGACGGAGTACGTCACGAAGCCGACGCCCAGGCCCAGGAAGACCGAGCCGCCGACCACGTACGGCGTCGTGTCGACGGTGCCCGTGTCGGCCAGCCGGAGCTGCTGGTCGGACTGGGTGTCGACCGCGGTGGCCGTCTGGGCCTGGTCGGTGCCGGTGTGCTCGGGTGTGGCGGTGGCGTTGGGGACGAACCACAGGGCAGCCAGGAGCGTCCCGGCGGCGGTGGCGGTGAACAACGATCGACGTGCGGCGGACACGGAAGCGATCCCCCTTGTGGCGCTGGCGAATTGGCCGTGTGAGCCGATGTTAGTGAAAGGTGCGGGTCACGGGAAAGTCACGAGTGGAACGGGTCGTACGCTCCGGCGTATGAGCACTGATGAGACGTCACGTTTTGTTCGTCTGAAGGTGGAATTGGTCCTGGAGGTCGCCGACGTCGAGGCGCTGACCGGGGCCGCGCTGCAGCGCGTCGCCGAGGACGAGGCGATGCCCGTCGAGGAGCGCGCGCACGCCGAGAGCGCCGTCCAGGAGGACGAGGCGGAGGCCGTCGCGTACCTCGTGGACCCGTTCGACCTGGTCGGCGATGTGCCGGGGGCCGAACTCGTCCAGGCCTCGTGGTCCAGCGAACAGGTCGACTACGACCCCGATTCGCCGGATTGGGACCTGGACGAGGATGATGACGGGGAGGGCGCCGGGGAGCGCGGGTAGCGGCTGACGGAACGGGACACCCCGGGCGGCAACCGCCGCCCGGGGTTTTGTCGTCCCGCAGGGGGAGAGACGAAAGTGGAGTGAGGGGATCACGGGGGCGCCGTTACCACCGGTGCATCAGTGGTCACGGCCTTCAACGACGTGGCGTCGCCCACATCGGGGCGTTTTCGGGAACGGGGCGAACCGGTCACCGCGTTGTGTACGTGCAAGGGGAACCTCTGTGTTCTCCGTGACCGGACTCGGGGCGGTCGGCAATGTTCGGGGAAGTCGGGAAATCGGCGACTATGGAGAAGCGTGTGATGACGGACGGTAAGCGGCGCAAGGGCCTGATGGCCGCGTCCGCTGTGCTCGGTGGCGTGCTGGTGCTCTCTGCGTGCAGCGGGAGCGACGGCGACTCGGGCAGCTCGTCGAGCGGCAAGAAGGAGTCGCAGGCGCAGGCGGACGAGGCCGCGGCGAAGAAGACCTCGCAGGCCGAGATCAAGATCGCCCCGAAGGACGGCTCCGACAACGCGAGCATCAACAACGCGGCGAAGGTCACCGTGAGCAAGGGCACGCTCACCGACGTCACCATGACCACGGCCGACGGCACGGCGGTCGCCGGCCAGATATCGGCCGACAAGAAGAGCTGGAAGCCCACGAACCAGCTCGAGCGCGCGACGACGTACAAGATCGCCGCGACGGCGAACGACGCGGACAACCGTGCCGCGCACGAGAACGCGTCGTTCACCACGGTCTCCCCGGACAACAGCTTCATCGGCAACTTCACGCCGGAGGACGGCTCGACCGTCGGCGTCGGCATGCCCGTGTCGATCAACTTCGACAAGGCGATCACCAACAAGTCGGACGTGCAGTCCCACATCACGGTGTCGTCGAGCAGCGGCCAGGAGGTCGTCGGCCACTGGTTCAACGCCAACCGGCTGGACTTCCGCCCCGAGGACTACTGGAAGGGCGGCTCCACGGTCACCCTGAAGCTGGACCTCGACGGGGTCGAGGGCGCGGACGGCGTGACCGGTGTCCAGCAGAAGACCGTCACGTTCAAGATCGGGCGCAACCAGGTCTCCACGGTCGACGCCAAGACCAAGCAGATGACCGTCACCCAGGACGGGAAGACGATCAAGACCATCCCGATCTCCGCCGGTTCGCCCGACAACAAGACCTACGAAGGCCAGATGGTGATCTCCGAGAAGTTCAAGGAGACCCGGATGAACGGCGCGACGGTCGGCTTCACCGACGACGACGGCAAGGGCGAGTACGACATCAAGGACGTGCCGCACGCGATGCGTCTGTCGAACTCCGGCACGTTCATCCACGGCAACTACTGGGGCGCCAAGTCGATCTTCGGCTCGGTGAACACCAGCCACGGCTGTGTCGGTCTGTCGGACGCCAAGGGCGCCAACGACTCCAGCACGCCCGGCGCCTGGTTCTACGACCACTCCATGGTCGGCGACGTCGTCGTCGTGAAGAACACCGGCGACAAGACGGTCCAGCCGGACAACGGCCTGAACGGCTGGAACCTGAGCTGGGCGCAGTGGAAGGCCGGCTCCGCCGCCTGACCCGCCCCGTCCCCGACGAGCCCCGGTACGCCGCGCGTACCGGGGCTCACGGCGTCGGCGCCCGGCACTTATGAAGACCGCATGCAGCACACAGCTCAGTGCCAAGCAGTGTCCCTACTGTCCGCGTCATGTTCCTCACCTACCTCAGGCGTGAATGGAGACGGCGCCGGAAGGCCGCCCTCGTCGTCGCCTCCGGGCTCGCGCTCGGCATCGCGCTGGTCATCACGGTCACCTCGGTCTCGGCCGGGATGAAGCAGGCCCAGAGCAAGGTCCTCGCATCCCTCTACGGCCTGGGCACCGACATGACCGTCACCAAGGCCGCCGAGGCGCCGTCGAAGAGCGGCCAGGGCGACCGGCCGAACTTCACGTTCGACGCCAACAGCGAGGACAGCGACAAGGAGCAGTCCACCGACCGCGTCATGACGGCCGGCGGCCAGACCCTCAAGTCGTCGCTGATCGCCGACGTCGCCGGCCGGCAGGGCGTCGGCTCCGCGACCGGCGCGCTCCAGCTCAGCGTCATGAAGGTCTCCGGTTCCTTCACCCAGGGCAAGGCCACCACCGGCGACTCGGGCTCCGGGTCCGCCGGGAGCGGCCGGCCCGGCGGCACGGGCGGCGCAGGCGGTCAGGGCGGTGTGCAGGGCGGCGGCGCGAACTTCGACGTCAACTCGTACTCCGTGTACGGCATCGACGTCGCGCACCAGGGCCTCGGCCCGCTCTCCACCATGGAGATCACCAAGGGACGCACCTTCAAGTCATCCGAGGCGAACGCCAAGGTGGCGGTCCTGTCGACGTCGTACGCCAAGGAGAACTCCAAGGCCGTCGGCGACACCCTCACCGTCAACAAGGTGAAGTACGAGGTCGTGGGCATCGCGCAGGCGAGCAGCAGCGACTCGACCGGCGACGTCTATCTGCCGCTGAAGCAGGCGCAGACGCTCGCCGACGCCAAGAACAAGGTCTCCACGATCTACGTCCAGGCGACCGACTCGAAGCAGATCGACAGCGTCAAGGCGGCCATCCAGAAGAACATCCCGGGGACCACGGTCACCACCTCCTCGGACCTCGCCGACTCGGTGTCCGGCTCCCTGTCCACCGCCTCCGACCTGGCGGCCGGCGTCGGCAAGTGGTTGTCCGTGGTCGTGCTCGCCGCGGCCGTCCTGGTCGCCGCGCTGCTCACGTCGTCGGCCGTCTCGCGCCGCGTGCGGGAGTTCGGCACGCTCAAGGCGCTCGGCTGGAAGTCGGGGCGCGTGACCCGGCAGGTCGCCGGTGAGGCGTTCGTCAACGGCCTCATCGGCGGTGTCCTCGGCATCGCGCTCGGCCTCGTCGCCGCGTACGCCGTCACGGCGTTCAGCCCGACCCTCACCGCCCAACTCGGCAGCTCAGGCGGCCAGATGAGCGGCGGACCCGGCGGTGGCGGCATGGGCGGCGGACCCGGCGGCGGCGGCCGGAGCGCCGCGCGCACCGTCGACGTCGCCCTGTCCGCGCCGGTCAGCCTCTCCACCATCGCGCTCGCCGCGCTGCTCGCCATCGGGGGCGGGCTGATCGCCGGGGCGTACGGCGGCTGGCGGGCCTCGCGACTGCGCCCGGCGGACGCGCTGCGCCGCGTCGAATAGCCCGACCGCCCCTTTCCGAACAGGAGTTACCCATGTACGAACTGCGCGGCGTGACCAAGCAGTACCGGCGCGGCAAGGACACCGTCGACGCCCTGCGCGGCGTCGACCTGACCGTGGCGGACGGCGGCCGCCTCGTCATCCAAGGTCCCACCGGCGGCGGCAAGTCGACGCTGCTGCAGATGCTCGGCGGCCTCGACCGGCCCACCGTGGGCAGCGTCGAACTCGACGGCGTCGACCTCGCGACCCTGTCCGAGACCAGGCTGACCCGGGTGCGCAGCGAGAAGATCGGCATCATCTTCCAGTCCTTCAACCTGATCCCGACGCTGACCGCGCAGGAGAACGTGGAGACGGCGCTCGTGCCGCTCGGCCTGAAGGGCGGCGACCGGCGGGAGCGGGCCGCCGAGGCGCTGAAGTCGGTGGGTCTGGGGGAGCGGCTCGCGCATCTGCCCTCGGAGATGTCGGGCGGCCAGCAGCAGCGCGTCGCCATCGCGCGGGCGCTGGTGAAGAACCCGAAGGTGCTCCTCGCCGACGAGCCGACCGGCAACCTCGACGAGTCCATGCGCGACGAGATCATGGACGTACTCGAAGCGCAGTGGAAGGAGCACGGGCTGACGTTCATCATGGTCACCCACGACTCGGCGATCGCGAAGAAGGCCCCGCGCCTCGCCACGATCCGCAAGGGCCGCATCACCGTGACGGAGAAGGCGGCCGCCTGACGGCCCGACGGGTCTCATCCCGTTCTCATCCTGGCCTCACGGAACCCTTACAGCGTCCCCATACGGTTTCGCCGCAGCGGGAGCCGCAGCGACACAGATCGCCGCTGCTCCCGCTGATTCCTGTCAGCGCCCCGTGCCGGGGCCGTTCATCGGCGAGGCTTCGATGTTCTTCACCTACCTCAGGCGTGAGTTGCGCCGCCGCAGAAAAGCGGCGCTCGTCGTCGCCTCCGGGCTCGCACTCGGGATCGCGCTCGTCATCGTGGTCAACTCCGTCTCCTCCGGCATGAGCCAGGCACAGGACAAGGTCCTGCAGTCCCTGTACGGCCTGGGCACGGACATGACCGTCACCAAGGCCGCCGCCGCGCCGAAGGAGGGCGAGACCGGCCGCCCGCGCTTCAACTTCGACGCCAAGGACAGCGACGCCGACGACGCCGACAAGGAGCAGAGCACGGACCGGGTGATGGTGCAGGGGTTCCAGACCCTCGCCTCCTCCACCGTCACGAAGGTCGCGCGGCAGAAGGGCGTCGACGACACCGTGGGCGGTCTGAGCCTGCAGGTGATGAAGGTCAGCGGCCAGTTCACCCGCGGCCAGTTCAAGCAGGACCCGCAGAGCGGCGGCGCCCAGCGCGGCGGCCCCGGCGGCGGCAGCGGCCAGCCGCAGGGCCGGGTCGAGGGCGGCGGCGCCGACTTCGACGTCAACTCCTACTCCGTGTTCGGCACCGACGTCACCAAGCAGGACCTCGGCCCGCTGACCTCCTCGAAGATCACCGAGGGGCGGACCTTCAAGACGTCCGAGACGGACGCCAAGGTCGTCGTCGCCGACGCCTCCTACGCCAAGGAGAAGAAGCTCGCCCTCGACGACAACGTCACCGTCAAGGGCACGAAGTACAAGGTCATCGGCATCGCGACGCCCGACAGCGGGGACGCCGCCGCCAATCTGTACCTCCCGCTGAAGCAGGCCCAGACGCTCGCCGACACCAAGAACAAGGTGACGACGGTGTACGTCAAGGCGACGGACTCGCAGCAGATCGACGCCGTCAAGTCGACCATCCAGAAGAACATCTCGGGCACGACGGTCACCACGTCGGCCGACCTCGCGGACACCGTCTCCGGGTCCCTGTCCACCGCCTCCGACCTCGCCTCGAACGTCGGCAAGTGGCTGTCGATCGCGGTGCTCGTGGCCGCTTTCCTCGTCGCCGGTCTGCTCACCTCGTCGGCCGTCTCGCGCCGTGTGCGGGAGTTCGGCACGCTCAAGGCGCTCGGCTGGAAGTCGGGCCGGGTCACCCGTCAGGTCATCGGCGAGGCCGTCGTCAACGGGCTCATCGGCGGCGTCCTCGGCATCGCCGTCGGCCTCGCGGGCGCCTACGCCGTCACCGCCATCAGCCCCACCCTCTCCGCCCAGCTCGGCAACAGCGCGGGCGGCGGCGCAGGCATGGGCGGCGGTCCCGGCGGGGGCGGCGGCTTCGGCGGCGGCATGATGCGCCAGGCCGGCGGCGGCAAGACCCTCGACATCGCGCTCAGCGCCCCGGTCTCCGCCGCCACCATCGCCCTCGCGGTCGGCCTCGCCGTCGCGGGCGGCCTGATCGCCGGCGCGTTCGGCGGCTGGCGGGCCTCGCGACTGCGCCCGGCCGACGCGCTGCGCCGCGTCGAGTAGCAGCAGCCCTGCACGGGCATCCAACCCCCTTTCGTACCGCAGGAGTTGCACCATGTATCAGCTCAGAGGCGTCACCAAGCAGTACCGGCGCGCCAAAGACACCGTCGACGCGCTGGCCGGTATCGACCTGACCATCGGCGACGGCGACCGGCTCGTCATCCAGGGCCCCACGGGCGGCGGCAAGTCGACGCTGCTGCAGATGCTCGGCGGTCTCGACCGGCCCACCGCGGGCAGCGTCGAGCTCGACGGCACCGATCTGGCGAAGCTGCCCGAGGCCCGGCTCACCAAGGTCCGCGCCGAGTCCATCGGGTTCGTGTTCCAGTCCTTCAACCTGATCCCGACGCTGACCGCGCAGGAGAACGTGGAGACGGCGCTCGTGCCGCTCGGCCTCAAGGGCGGCGACCGGCGGGAGCGGGCCGCCGAGGCGCTGAAGTCGGTGGGTCTGGGGGAGCGGCTCGCGCATCTGCCCTCGGAGATGTCGGGCGGCCAGCAGCAGCGCGTCGCCATCGCGCGGGCGCTGGTGAAGAACCCGAAGGTGCTCCTCGCCGACGAGCCGACCGGCAACCTCGACGAGTCCATGCGCGACGAGATCATGGACGTACTCGAAGCGCAGTGGAAGGAGCACGGGCTGACGTTCATCATGGTCACCCACGACTCGGCGATCGCGAAGAAGGCCCCGCGCCTCGCGACGATCCGCAAGGGCCGCATCACCGTGACCGAGAACAGCCCCGCCCGCTGACGGATTCGCGTTCCGATGCAACCTGTGGCCCCCCTGTGTGCTCTCTACGCAGGGGGGCCGATCGCGGTCCTCCGTCGGTGAACCACCTTCACCAGGGGGAAAGTTGCACAGACAGGGACATTCCCGTACACGTCGCGGCGCGGCTCTCGTCGCAGCGGCCGCCGCCGTCGCGCTGGCCGCCGGGCTGACCGTCCCGTCGGCCGCGGCGCCCGCGTCCGCCGCGGCGCGCCCCGGCCAGGACCTGAAGCCCAGGACACACGTCACGCTCATCACCGGCGACCGCGTCGCGCTCGACGCGAAGGGCAAGCCGGTCGGGCTGCAGCGGGCCGAGGGGCGGGAGCGCATACCCGTGCAGACCCGCAGGACCGGCGGGCACACGTACGTCGTGCCGGCCGACGCGCGGCGGCTGATCGCCGACGGCCGGCTCGACCGGCGGCTGTTCGACGTCACCGAACTGTCCAAGCCCGCGTACACCGAGGCGCGGCGCGGCAGCCTCAAGGTCATCGTCGGCTACCGGGGAGCGGCGACGGCCGCCCGGGCCGAGGTGCGCGACGCCGGTGACACCACCGTCCGGCACCGCCTGACGACGCTCAACGCCGACGCGGTCAGCACGCCCCAGGACGACGCGGGCAAGCTGTGGGACGCGGTGACGAACGGCAAGGGCGCCGCCGCCTCCGGCGTCAGCCGCATCTGGCTCGACGGCGTGCGCCGGGCGAGCCTCGACAAGTCCGTGCCGCAGATCGGCGCCCCCACGGCGTGGGCCGCCGGGTACGACGGCAAGGGCGTGAAGATCGCCGTCCTGGACACGGGTGTCGACGCGACCCACCCCGACCTCAAGGACCAGGTCCTCGAGGCGAGGAACTTCACCGCCGCCGCCGACGCGACCGACCACTTCGGGCACGGCACCCACGTCGCGTCCATCGCGGCCGGCACGGGCGCCAAGTCGGGCGGGACGTACAAGGGTGTCGCCCCCGGCGCCAAGCTGATCAGCGGCAAGGTCCTCGACGACGACGGGTTCGGCGAGGACTCCGGCATCCTCGCGGGCATGGAGTGGGCCGCGGCGCAGGGCGCCGACGTCGTCAACCTCAGCCTCGGCGGCGGCGACACCCCGGAGATCGACCCGCTGGAGGCCGAGGTCAACAAGCTCTCGGAGCAGAAGGGCATCCTCTTCGCCATCGCCGCCGGCAACGCGGGGCCGCAGTCCATCGGCTCGCCCGGCAGCGCGGACGCCGCGCTCACCGTCGGCGCCGTCGACGACAAGGACAAGCTGGCCGACTTCTCGTCCACCGGGCCGCGCGTCGGTGACGGCGCGATCAAGCCGGACGTGACGGCGCCGGGCGTCGACATCACGGCCGCCGCCGCTCCCGGCAGCGTCATCGCCAAGGAGGTCGGCGAGAAGCCCGCCGGGTATCTCACGATCTCCGGTACGTCGATGGCGACGCCGCACGTCGCCGGTGCCGCCGCGATCCTCAAGCAGGAGCACCCGGACTGGACGTACCAGGAGCTGAAGAGCGCGCTCGTCGGGTCGGCCAAGGGCACCGCCGGGCTCACCCCGTTCCAGCAGGGCAGCGGCCGCATCCAGGTCGACCGGGCCATCAAGCAGAGCGTGTTCGCCCAGGACGCCTCGGTGGGCTTCGGTGTCGCGCAGTGGCCGCACACCGACGACCCGGCGCTCACCAAGAAGGTCACGTACAAGAACACCGGCACCGCGGACGTCACCCTCGACCTCGCGGTGTCCGCCACCGGCCCCAAGGGGCAGGCCGCCCCCGCGGGCTTCTTCACCCTCGGCGCCCCGAAGGTCACCGTGCCGGCCGGCGGCACCGCCTCCGTCGACCTGACCGCGAACACCCGGCTCGGCGGCACGCTCGACGGCGCGTACTCCGCGTACGTGACGGCGACGGGCGGCGGCCAGTCGGTGCGCACGGGCGCCGCCGTGCAGCGCGAGATCGAGTCGTACGACGTGACGCTGAAGCACCTCGGGCGGGACGGAAAGCCCCAGTCGACCTATCTCACCGACCTGTTCGGGTACGAGGGTCTCGGCAAGGACGCGGTGTTCTCCGCGCCGCCCAGCGACTCCGGCGCGGTGACCCTGCGCATGCCCAAGGGCACCTACCTCCTGGACGGACTGCTGGCGAAGGACCTGGAGAAGTTCGAGGGCGGTGTCGACTGGATCGTGCAGCCGAAGCTCAGCGTCACCAAGAACCTGTCGCTGACGCTGGACGCCCGGACGGCCAAGGCGGCCGACATCACGGTGCCGGACGCCGCGGCCGTGCCGCTGAGCGCGATGGTCGACTACTCCTACGACCCGGCCATGACCGGACTCTCCGTGATGCTCGGCTCGTTCGCCGACATCCGCGTGGCCCCGCTCGGCGGCGACGTGCCCGGCGGCCTCACGCAGAACTGGTTCGGACAGTGGACCAAGGCGAACGGCACCGAGTACGACGTCGCGACC
This sequence comes from Streptomyces sp. cg35, assembly GCF_050410835.1. Lineage (NCBI taxonomy): Bacteria > Bacillati > Actinomycetota > Actinomycetes > Kitasatosporales > Streptomycetaceae > Streptomyces > Streptomyces sp. cg35. The sequence goes on along the minus strand of NZ_CP191268.1, from coordinate 3,396,851 downwards.
AGCGCCAAGGTCCCGCAGCTCCAGGGCGCCAAGGTCAAGCACTTCAAGGCGTCCGAACTCGCCACGGTGAAGAACGAGTTGGGCGCTCCGGCGCCCGGCAAGACCGGTGCGCTCGGCGTCACCGGAGTGCTCCCCGGCGACGCCGTCTTCGGTGTGCCCGTGGAGCAGAAGCTGCCCGCCACGCGCACGCTGCACCTGTCGACCGGGAACGGGATCCAGTGGGGCCTGGACTTCGTGCAGTACGCGGGCAAGGACGCGGAGGGCTTCCCGATCGAGGAGTCCTTCTACACGCTGGGCGCCCCGCAGACGTTCAAGGCGGGCAGCAGCTACACGAAGACGTTCAACACCGCCGTGTTCGGGCCCCGGATCGGCGGCGAGTACGGCCTGTTCCGCGACGGGAACGCCGTCTACGGCTCGCTGCCGCTGTTCGCCGACGGCAAGACGCACGCGGGTTCCTCCACGTTCTCCTCGGTCGTGACGTCGCTCTACCGCAACGGCACGAAGATCGCCACGAACGACGACCCGCTCTTCGGGTACGAGGAGTTCAAGGTCCCGTCGGGCGACGCCGCGTACAAGCTGACGACCTCGGTCAAGCGCAGCGCGAAGGTGGGGACCACCACCAAGGTCAACGCCAGCTGGTCGTTCCGCTCGAAGAAGACGGCGGACCTCACCAAGCTCCCGGCCTCCGGCATCCGCTTCGCCGCGGCCGTCGGCCTGGACAGCAGGGTGCCCGCCGGAAAGACCCAGTCCGTCCCGGTCACGGTGCAGGGTGCGGCCGCGGGCGGCAACCTCAAGTCCCTTTCCGTGTACGTCTCCTACGACTACGGACAGACCTGGAAGAAGGTGACCGTCAAGAACGGGAAGATCTCCGTCAGGAATCCCGCCAAGGACAAGGCGGTCTCCTTCCACGCCAAGATCACCGACAAGAAGGGCAACCTGTCGACGATCTCGGTCTACAACGCCTACTACGGCAAGTAGGCGCGAAGAGGCAGTAGTTGACGCGCGAGGGCGTTACGCCCAGCGCTGATATCGCGAGCGGCCCGCCCCGGTCCATGGCCGGGGCGGGCCGCCCGTGTTCTTCTGGCTGCCATGACGACTCGCACGGTCGAATACATCCGGTACCGCATCGCCGAGGACCGCTCGGCCGCGTTCCTCGCCGCCTACACGCGCGCCGCCCGGCAGCTCGCCGCGTCACCGTACTGCGTCACCTACGAACTCACGCGCTGCGAGGAGGACTTCGAGCACTTCGTGCTGCGCATCGTGTGGACGTCGGCCAAGGACCACGTCGAAGGCTTCCGGACGTCGGAGCTGTTCCCGGACTTCCTCGCCGAGATCCGCCCGTACGTGGGCGACATCGACGAGATGCGCCACTACACACCGACCTCGGTGCGCGGCCGGGGCGCCGCCGAGCCCACCCTCTTCGCCTGGGCGGGCGGCGCCGAGGCGTTCGACCGGCTCACGTCCGTCTTCTACGCCAAGGTGCGAAGGGACGACCTGCTCGGCCCGCTCTTCGCCGGCCTGCCGGCCGAGCACGCCGAACACGTCGCGCTCTGGCTCGGCGAGGTCTTCGGCGGTCCGGCCGCCTACACGGAACAGCACGGCGGACACAGCCACATGGTCGCCAAGCACATCGGCAAGGGCATCACGGAGCGGCAGCGCCGCCGCTGGGTCAACCTCATCCACGACGCGGCGGACGAGGCGGACCTGCCCGCGGACGCCGAGTTCCGCTCCGCGTTCAGCGCCTACGTCGAGTGGGGCACCCGGCTCGCCGTCACCTTCTCCGGCCCGGACGCGAGCCGCCCGGCCGAGCAGCCGGTGCCGCGCTGGCACTGGGGCGCGGCGCCGCCGTACCAGCCGTGACAGGTACCGGGGGCGGCGTCAGGGGCGGGGCGTCCCGGTGTCCTGGGGCACCGCGTCCGTGCCCCAGCTCGCCAGCAGGCGCAGCGCCTCCGCGGCCGGGGAGCCCGGCTCCGCGTGGTACACGCACAGATACTGCTCGTCGTCGTCCGGCAGGTGCAGCGTCTCGTACGACAGGGTCAGCTCGCCGACCAGCGGATGCCGCATCCGCTTCACGCCGTGGCCCTTCTCCTTCACGTCGTGGGTGGCCCACAGCCGCCTGAACTCCTCACTCTTGACGGAGAGTTCACCCACCAGCGCCGACAGGTCCGGGTCGTCCGGGTGCTGGCCCGCGTACAGCCGCAGATAGCTGACCATGTCCGACGCCTTGGAGTCCCAGTCGCGGAACAGGTCCCGGTAGCCCGGGTCGAGGAACGTGAGCCGCGCCCAGTTCCGCTCCGCCGGCGGCAGCGCGCCCCAGTCGCCGAACAGCGCCGCCGCCATCCGGTTCCACGCGAGGATCTCGGAGCGCGCCCCGGCCACGTACGCGGGCACGCCCTCCAACGAGTCGAGCAGCTGCCGCAGCCCCGGCCGCACCGTCTGCCGCCGGGGCGGCCGCGCCCTGCGGCGCTGCTGCTTCGGCTTGGCCAGCCGGGTCAGATGCGCCTGCTCGGCATCGCTCAGCCGCAGGGCGCGCGCGATGGCGTCCAGCACCTCCGCCGACACATTGCGCCCGTTGCCCTGCTCCAGACGGGTGTAGTACGCCACCGAGACCCCGGCCAGCTGCGCCAGCTCCTCGCGCCGCAGCCCCGGCACCCGCCGGTGCCGCCCCATCGAGGCGATCCCCACGTCCTCCGGCTTGAGCCGGGCCCGCCGGGTGCGCAGGAACTCGCTGAGCTCGGCCCGCTGGTCGAGGCTGTCGGGAGCGGGGTTGTGGTCCATGCACTCAAGTATTCCCGGTCGTACGCCCCTGAGCCTGACCCCGTCAGTAGTAGGACCACTGGACGTACGCAAAGCGGTGACCTGGGTGAACAGGCTCGTGTCCGGCACGCTGGACACCATGACCACGACTGTTGCCGCATACGCCGCGCCCAGCGCCAAGGCTCCGCTGGAGCGCACCACCATCGAGCGCCGCACGGTCGGCGAGCACGACGTACTGATCGACATCGAATTCGCCGGAATCTGCCACTCCGACATCCACCAGGCCCGTGAGGGCTGGGGCGAGGCCATCTTCCCGATGGTCCCCGGGCACGAGATCGCCGGTGTCGTCTCCGAGGTCGGCCCCGGCGTCACCAAGTTCAAGGTCGGCGACCGCGTCGGCGTCGGCTGCATGGTCGACTCCTGCCGCGCGTGCGAGCCCTGCCTGGCCGGGCAGGAGCAGCACTGCGTCCGCGGGAACGTCGGCACGTACAACGCCGTCGGCAAGGACGGCGAGCCCACCTACGGCGGCTACTCCCAGAAGGTCGTCGTCGACGAGGCCTTCACCGTCCGCATCCCCGACGGCCTCTCCCTCGACGTGGCCGCGCCGCTGCTCTGCGCCGGCATCACCACGTACTCCCCGCTGAAGCACTGGGGCGCCGGCCCCGGCAAGAAGGTCGCCGTGGTCGGTCTCGGCGGCCTCGGCCACATGGCCGTCAAGATCGCGCACGCCCTCGGCGCGGAGGTGACGGTCCTGTCCCAGTCGCTGCGCAAGAAGGACGACGGCCTGAAGCTGGGCGCCGACCACTACTACGCGACCAGCGACGAGCAGACCTTCAAGGACCTGGCGGGCACGTTCGACGTGATCCTCTCCACGGTCTCCGCGCCCCTCGACTTCGGCGCGTACCTGAGCCTGCTGAAGACGGGCGGCGCCCTGGTGAACGTCGGCGCCCCCGAGGAGCCCATCGCCCTCAATCTGTTCTCCCTCATCGGCGGGAACAAGACCCTCGCCGGTTCGATGATCGGCGGCATCGCCGAGACCCAGGAAATGCTCGACTTCTGCGCCGAGCACGGCCTGGGCGCCGAGATCGAACTGATCGAGGCGAGCCAGATCAACGAGGCGTACGAGCGGGTCCTCGCCTCCGACGTGCGCTACCGCTTCGTGATCGACGCGGCGACCATCTGAGCGCCTTACCCCGCGAGTAATCGACGCCCTCCCCGGGCTCCGACAGGATCGAACCCGTATCCACCGGAACCCGAGGAGGGCTCGCTCATGACCGCCTACGCCATCGCAGTGCTGCGTCCCACGCCCCCGGTGCACCCCGACGTCCTGGAGTACATCGAGCGGGTCCAGTCCACCTTCGAGCCCTACGGCGGCCGCTTCCTGTCGCACGGCAAGCAGGGCGAATGGCTGGAGGGACGCAGCCTCGGAGACCTGGTCATCGTCGAGTTCCCCGATCTCCCGCAGGCCCACGCCTGGTACGCGTCCCCCGCCTACCAGGAGATCCTCCCGCTGCGCACCGCCCACATCCCCGGCGAGCTGGTCTTCCTGGAGGGCGTGCCGGGCGACTACGACGCGGGGCGGACGGCGGGGGCGATGCGCGAGGCGTCGAGCCGTCCGGATGTGGCGCCTGCCGTGTGACAGCGCGCCCAGCGGTGCGCGTGCGCCGAGCTGGACGGATGGGCGAGCGGCGGGTCCCCGCGCCGTACCTGCAACGACCGGTACGGCAACGGCGCCAGCCGCAGATCGCGCTCGGGGTCCCACTGCACCCGGCGGGTGCCTGCTTCAGCTCCCGCTTCCGGGAGGCCTGATCGGTGTGCACGCCGCGCTCCCGCTTCCACACCGCCGGGAAACGGCCGGCAGGCCCGTGGCCGCCTCGGCCCCTCAGGACCCGGTGCCGGCCCGCGCCACCTGCGCCGCGCAATAGTCCCGCACCTTCACGTACCGCGTCGCCGGATCCCCGTAGTACGACCACGGGGTCGTGCCCGCGTAGCCGTCGGCGAGGCGGAACTGGGCCAGGGCCTCCTCGTAGCGGTTCTGCCAGTACAGGAAGCTGCCGAGCAGGTGGCGGGCCGGAGCGACGGCCGGGTCGTGGGGGTTCGCGGCGTGTGCCGCCGCCACGTCGGCGAGGGCCGCGTCCGTCGCCGCGACGATCTCCGGGCGCCGGTAGTACTCGCCGGGGTTGAGGTCGTCGTGCGCGATCTCGTACTCGAAGTAGGCGTCGAGGACGATCGTGGACAGGAGCTGACCGGGGGCGCCCTTCGCCGCGGCCGCCCTGCCGAACGCCTCCGCCTCCTCGTGCGAGCCCCGCCACTTCGCGCACCAGTACTGCAGCGCGGAACGGTGCGCGGCCAGGTGGTACGGGTCCCGCTTCTCGATCTCGGCCCAGATCGCGGCGAACGCCTCGTGCGGGTAGCCGAGGCCCATCGCCAGCGGCAGCTCCGCGACGAACGGGCACGGGTCGTCGCCGGCCGCGTCCTGCGCCGCGCCGAACGCCTCCTTCGCCTGCGCGAGCACCCGGTGGAAGCCGTCGAACTGCTCGCGCGTCGTGCTCCTCGCCTGCGCGCTGCCGCGGATCTCCCAGGCCAGATAGACCAGGGAACGGGCGTGGACCAGCGCCGCGCCCGGGTCCCGCGGCCGCGCCGCGCGCCACGCGGTCAGCCACGCGTCGTCCTTCACGGCCTCCTCGGCGAGCAGGACGGAGCGCCGGTCGCGCTCCTGCCAGTCCGTGCCCGCGCCCTCCAGGTACTGCGCGCCGGACTCCCAGTTCCCCGCGCCGAGAGCCGACGTGACGTGCTCGGCCGCCGGGTCGGGGGCGGTCGCCCGCTCGCCGTCGACCTGTGCGACGGGCACCAGGCCGAGCCGGGCCCCCGCCTCGGCGATCTGGGCGTCGGAGAACCTGCCGACGTCCCGGTGGTGCCGGCGCCGGATCCCGACGGTACGGACGATGACGATCACGGCGGCGACGACGGCCACGATCAGGGCGATGCGGTTCACTTGGTCCTGCTCTCCCGGAAGTTCTGAAGAAGGTGGGTGGCTGAGGGCTGTCCGGGGCTCACGCCGCCGGGGCGAGGAGCTGCCGCAGGACCGCCGTGTCCGGCACGTCCGCCACCGCCGCGTCCAGCGCCCGCGTCAGCCACTCCTGGTCGGCGCCGGACAGCCGCAGCGTCGCCGGGCCCGACCAGGACAGCTCGAAGTGCGCCGCGCCGCGCGCGATCAGGTCGACGGCCGTCAGGTCGGAGAGCAGGCGGCGCAGCCGGGGCCGGGCGAACTCGCGCGCCGCGCGGCCCGTCGCGGCCGCCGCCTCCTGCGACTTGGGCAGCCGGTCGGCGACCTGCCACATCCCGCCCGCGTCGATGGCCGAGAGGACCGACTCCAACGAGCCGTCGCCGCCGGTCACCTCACGCGCCGCCTGCCGCAACGGCTCCGCCGACCTGTCGACGTACGTGGTCATCGACTCGTGCACGAGCTGCGTCCAGTCCGCGCTGCGGCGCAGGCCGAGCGCGGCGGGGGACAGGGCGGCCTGCTCCAGGGCCGCGAACATGGCCGCCGGATCGGCGAGGAGACCGAGCGCGGGGCCCGCCGCCCGCGACCGGCGCCCGTCGTCGGGGAGCTGCTCGATACGGGCCACGCGGTCGGCCATCGGCGGGTGCGTGTCGTAGGCGGAGCGCTCCTCCTGCGGCAACTCGGCGCGCATCTCGTCGAGTTCACCCGAGCGGGCGGCCAGCAGATGACGCAGACCGCCGAACACCTCGCCCTGCGGCGGCAGCAGCCCCGCGCCGGTGCCGAGCGTCGCGTACGAGTCGAAGTAGAAGTCGAACGCGGCGCTCAGGGCCGGGATCTCGCGCAGCGCCGACGCCGTCGCGTCCCGGCCCGCGATCCGGGCGGCCGTGAGGTCGGCGGCGTACTCCTGGCGGCGCATGGTGCCCCGCATGGCCCGCACGTAGAACGTCCCGTACCAGATGAAGGGCTTGGCGGCGATGCGGTAAGTGACGCCCGCGTAGCCGGTGTCGACCTCGCGTGCCGCCTTGCCCTTCGCGACTCGCCGGGCCTCCTTCGCCTCCGCCTTCTCGCGCTCCTGGGACCGCTTGGCGGCGGAGCGCTCCAGGAGCGTGGAGACGGTGCGGGAGATCTGCTCGAAGCCGCGCCGGTTGATCGCGCCGAGCCGGGTGTCGGCGTTGGAGTAGTGGCCGAACTCGTGGGCCAGCACACCGATCAGCTGCGCCTCGTCGAGGCCGCTGAGCAGCGGGGCGCCGATCCGCAGCACGCGACGCCCGGAGCGCAGGCCCAGCAGGCGCGACTCCTCGTGGACGGCGGCGTTCACCTCGGGCACCAGATAGATCTCGTCCGGGGCCCGGGTGCCGGCCCGCTCGGCGAGATCGCGCACCACGGCCCACAGCCGGGGCTCCTGCCGCTCGTCGACGCGCAGACCGTCGGCCGGCGGCTCGAACTTCGGGCTGCGCACGGCGAACATGCCCTGCACGACCGGGATCGCGACGACGACGCTGAGGAAGACCAGTTTGAGGGCGCCGCCGCCGTGACCACCGGAGATGATCGACCAGTCGAGCGCGCCGAGCAGACCGAGCAGCACGAAGCCGACCAGATAGAAACCGAGCAGCAGAACGAGAGCGCGCACGGCGCGCAGAGTGGAGCCCATCGGGCAATTCCCCCCACGGGAACAAAAAAATGCAGGTGAACATACATGTGGGGGGAACGGGAGTATGGCACAGCCGCCGGGGCACCGGCGACCGGACTTCCCTCAGTGCCGCAGCGTGGCCGGGCTCCCGCCGTTCGCCTCGTAGCCGGCCACCGCGAGCGCGCGGTACACGGCGTACGAAGACGCCGGGTCCTCCTCCGCGGTCCAGGGGATCGCGCCCACGTGCCCGTCCACGCGCACCAGTTGCTGCATGGCCTCGGACCACCGCTCGCCGCGCACGAGGAAGAACACCAGCAAGTGGCGTACGTGGGCGAGCATCGGGTCGTCGGGCCGGGCGGCGTTCACCGCGAACAGGGCGCCGTGCAGCGCCTTGGTCACGACCTCGCTCTCGTAGAAGCCGCGCACGAAGTTCACGTCGGGCAGGTGCTCGTACAGCGCGAAGAGGGGCAGCGCGGCCAGCAGCGAGCCGCGCGGGGCACGCGCCGCGGCGGCCTCGGCGAACGCGAAGGCCTGCTCGCGCGAACCGTGCCACTTCTCGGTCCAGTAGCGCAGACCGGCCAGATGGGCCCCCATGTGCCCGGGCGCCGTGTCCAGGATCTTCAGCCACAGCTGCTCGAACTCGGACTGCGAGTACCCGAGTCCGCGCGCGATCGCCAGCTGCGTGATGTGCGGGACCGGGTCGCCCGGCGCGAGCAGCGCGGCCTGCTCACAGGCGCCCCGCGCCTCCTCCAGGATGATCCGCTGCTCGTCCGGCGTGCCACCGCCCCGCCAGGCCTGCTGCACCAGGAACTCTGCGAAGACCTGCGCCCCGCCCGCGTCCTTGGGCTGCTGCGCCCGCCACGCGTGCAGCCACCCGGCGCCGACGCGCGGCGTCTGCTGCAGCTCCAGCGCGGCGGCCCCGGCGATCGCCTGCACCCGCTCCCAGCGGGCTTCGGTCTCCTTGCCGGTCCCGGCGAGCAGTTGCGAAGCCGCCGTGAAATCCTGATTGCGCTGCACGACGGCCATCACGTCGAGCAGATCCTGGTCGGGGCCCGGCAGCCGGACGTCGAGGTCCTCCTGCCGTACGAAGCCGTAGTCGGCCGGATCGGCGGCGTCCGGCGACCCCGGGGCGACCTGACGGATACCGCCGCGCCGCCGCAGCATCACCACCCAGGCGATCATCAGCACGGCCATCAGGACCCAGAGAATTCCCATACCTCCAAAGCTAACCGAGGCGGAGCCGGCGCCGAGGAGCACTACTCTCGGGGCACATGAGCGACACGCACAGCCACAGCGGAGCCCCCCGAGGCTTCGAGACGACCGCCATCCACGCCGGGAACACGGCCGACCCCGTCACCGGCGCCGTCGTCCCGCCGATCTACCAGGTCTCCACGTACAAGCAGGACGGCGTCGGCGGCCTGCGCGGCGGCTACGAGTACAGCCGCAGCGCCAACCCGACGCGGACCGCCCTGGAGGAGAACCTCGCCGCGCTGGAGGGCGGCCGGCGCGGCCTCGCCTTCGCCTCCGGCCTGGCCGCCGAGGACTGCCTGCTGCGGACCCTGCTGAGCCCGGGCGACCACGTGGTCATCCCGAACGACGCCTACGGCGGCACGTTCCGGCTGTTCGCCAAGGTCGTCTCGCGCTGGGGCGTGGAATGGTCGGTCGCCGACACCAGCGACGTCGCCTCGGTGCGCGCCGCCCTCACCCCGAAGACCAAGGCGGTCTGGGTCGAGACGCCCTCGAACCCGCTGCTCGGCATCACGGACATCGCCGCCGTCGCCCAGGTGGCCCGCGAGGCCGGCGCCCGGCTCGTCGTCGACAACACCTTCGCCAGCCCCTACCTCCAGCAGCCGCTCGCGCTCGGCGCGGACGTCGTCGTCCACTCGATGACGAAGTACATGGGCGGTCACTCGGACGTGGTCGGCGGCGCCCTCGTCGTCAACGACCAGGCCCTGGCCGACGACTTGGCGTACCACCAGAACGCGATGGGCGCGGTGGCCGGGCCGTTCGACTCCTGGCTCGTGCTGCGCGGCATCAAGACGCTGCCCGTGCGCATGGACCGGCACAGCGAGAACGCGGGCCGGGTCGCCGAGATGCTCACCCGCCACCCGCGCGTCACCAAGGTCCTCTACCCGGGGCTGTCCGAGCACCCGGGCCACGAGATCGCCGCCAAGCAGATGAGGGCGTTCGGCGGCATGGTGTCGTTCCAGGTCGAGGGCGGCGAGGAGGCGGCCGTCGAGGTCTGCAACCGTGCGCAGCTCTTCACGCTCGGCGAGTCCCTCGGCGGCGTCGAGTCGCTGATCGAGCACCCGGGCCGCATGACGCACGCGTCCGTCGCGGGCTCGGCCCTCGAAGTGCCCGCCGACCTCGTCCGCCTCTCCGTGGGCATCGAGTCGGCCGACGACCTGCTGGCCGATCTCCAGCAGGCGCTCGGCACGAAGTAGCGGTCAGCGGACCGTCACCAGCCGGTCAGCGGTGGAGTCGTCTCGGAGGGCGGCTCCACCCACGGGCGCGCCAGCGTCGCCCACACCAGGAACGCCACCACCGCGGTGCACAGCACGCACCACGCCAGCCGCCGGGCGATCCGCCGGCGCCGCAGCACCCGGCCGCCCCTGCGCATCGCCTCCGCGCACAGCTCGCCCGGCACCACCGGGGGCGGCGCGGCATCGAGCACCGCGCGCACCGTCGCCTCCTTGCGCTCCTGAAGGCTCATACCGGAGCCGTCCCGTGCAGGGCGGTGGGCGCGGGGTCGCGCGGCGGGTGCAGGACGAGGGCCATCGCGCGGTGGTGCAGGGCCCGTACGCGCTCCGCGGGCAGCCCGAGCAGCGCCGCCACCTGTTCCTCGCCGATGCCCTCGAACAGCCGCAGCACGAGGACCAGACGCTCCTGGGGCGTCAGATGCCCCAGTACGCCGCCGTGTCCACGGTGCCGGCGCCAGGTCCCGCGCGCGAAGCGGACGCCTAGTTCCTTGCGGGCGCAGTCGTAGGGATCCTCACCCCGAAGACGGTCCCAGGAGGCATACGTACGCGTGAGGGCGGCCGTGAGCAGCTTTCGCGCGCGCGGGTTGTCGTCGTGCGGTTCGGCGGTGAGCAGCGTGGCGGCATGCAGCAGCCGCCCTGCCGCGCCCGCGACGAACGCCTCGAACTCCCGGGCCCGGCGGGCGTTCCTGGACGCCTGCCGTTCGCGCACGCTTCATATGAGGCCCGCCGCGGCCCCCTGGTCAAGAGGCGGGAGCCGCGGCGGTGCGCAGGAGGGCCAGGAGCCTCAGGAGTCGGCAGCGGGCGCCGGCTGGCCCGACTGGCGTGCGGACAGGGCGGTGTTGAAGCGCGTCAGGAGCGCGCAGAACTGCTCGCGCTCCTCCGGGGCCCAGTCCTGCGTCAACTGGGCCATCAGCTCTCGCCTCGACGAGCGGACCTCGTCGAGGCGGGACAGACCGCGCGGCGACAGCTGGAGCACCACGGCGCGGCCGTCCTCCGGATGGGAGGTGCGCTTGACGAGGCCCGTGTCGACGAGCGGGGCGACCTGACGGGTCACCGTCGAGGAATCGATCCCCATGCTCGACGCGAGCGCCTTGACGCCCATCGGTCCCTCTTTGTCGAGGCGGTTGAGCAGCAGGTACGCGGCTCGGTCCATCGAGTTGCGCACCTGCCCGACCCCGCCGAGCCGGGTCTGTTCGGCGCGACGGGCGAAGACCGCCACCTCGTGCTGCAGCGTTTCGAGGAGGCCGGTGTCGCCGGCGGTCGTCATGTCCATCGTTTCCTGTGGTGTGGGCATGGCCGGGGGCTCACTTCATGCGTGGGTGGTGGATTGCACTGGATTGGGGCACAGGGTACGCGGCGAAAGCGCTGGCCGTACCTGCGCTGCGCAATCCGGTCTCGGAGCGTGAACATCCCGAGAGACGTACGCCGTGAGCTGCGAGACTTCGGTCATGAGCTACAGCGCCTCTGACTCCTTGCCGCACTCTCTGCCCGCCGTCACTCTCGACGACGTGCGCGGCGCTCAGAAGATGCTCTCCGGGGTGGCGCGGGTGACGGCCATGGCGCACAGCCACCACCTCTCCCAGCTGCTCGGCACCCCCGTCCACCTCAAGTGCGAGAACCTCCAGCGGACCGGATCATTCAAGCTGCGGGGCGCCTACGTGCGCATCGCGGGGCTGCTGCCGGAGGAGCGCGCCGCCGGGGTCGTCGCCGCGAGCGCGGGCAACCACGCGCAGGGCGTGGCCCTCGCCTCCTCGCTCCTGGGCGTGCGCTCCACGGTGTTCATGCCGGTCGGCGCGCCCCTGCCGAAGGTCGCCGCGACCCGTGACTACGGCGCCGAGGTGCGGCTGCACGGACAGGTGGTGGACGAGACGCTGGCGGCGGCGCAGGAGTACGCGCGCGAGACCGGCGCCGTCTTCATCCACCCCTTCGACCACCCGGACGTCGTCGCGGGCCAGGGCACGCTCGGCCTGGAGATCCTGGAGCAGTGCCCGGAGGTGCGCACGATCGTCGTGGGCATCGGCGGCGGCGGTCTCGCGGCGGGCATCGCCGTCGCGGTGAAGGCGGTGCGGCCCGACGTGCGGGTGATCGGCGTCCAGGCGGAGGGCGCGGCCGCGTACCCGCCCTCGCTGGCGGCCGGGCACCCCGTCCCGGTCGCGCACCCGGCGACCATGGCCGACGGCATCAAGGTGGGGCGGCCCGGCGACATCCCCTTCGAGCTCGTGCGGAACCTGGTCGACGAGGTCCGCACGGTGTCGGAGGACGCCCTGTCCAGCGCCCTGCTGCTCTGTCTGGAGCGGGCCAAGCTGGTCGTCGAACCGGCCGGCGCGAGCCCCGTGGCGGCGTTGCTCAGCGAACCCGGGGCGTTCGAGGGGCCGGTGGTCGCGCTGCTCTCCGGCGGCAATGTCGACCCGCTCCTGATGCAGCGCATCCTCACCCACGGCATGGCCGCGGCGGGCCGCTACCTCTCGCTGCGCCTGCGGCTCACCGACCGCCCCGGCGCTCTGGCCACGCTCCTCGGGGTGTTGTCAGTGGCGGATGCCAATGTTCTCGACGTGAGCCACGTCCGCACCGATCCGCGTCTCGGGCTCACGGAGGCGGAGGTGGAGCTGCACCTGGAGACCAAGGGACCCGCGCACTGCGCCGAGGTCGAGGCAGCCCTGCGGTCGGCGGGCTACACGGTCATCGACTGACCTCCGCGCGGCGATCCGCCGGGTCTCGGGAAAATCCCTTGAGGAGACGCGATACATCGCGATACTGTGTGTGCCGCATCACTCTTCACCGGGCATTCACAAGCGGGCAAATCTAGAATTTCTCCACGCAAGGTCCGCAAGGCCACACAGCACGCATTCGCATTGAGTACGGCACGCATCGAGCACAGCACGCATTGAGCTGAATCACCCACACACTGGGGGAACCACATGCCAGGCGCCATCTACGCCGAAGGTCTGGTCAAGACCTTCGGCGATGTAAGGGCCCTGGACGGCGTCGATCTGGATGTACCAGAAGGCACCGTCCTCGGGCTGCTCGGGCCCAACGGAGCGGGCAAGACCACGGCCGTGCGCTGCCTGACGACCCTGCTCACGCCGGACAGCGGCAAGGCGGTCGTCGCGGGCATCGACGTCCTGAAGCATCCGAACGAGGTACGGCGCTCGATCGGCCTGTCCGGCCAGTTCGCCGCGGTCGACGAGTACCTGACGGGCCGCGAGAACCTGCAGATGGTCGGCCAGCTCTACCAGATGAAGGCCAAGCAGGCGAAGGCCCGGGCGGGCGAGTTGCTGGAGCGGTTCAACCTCGCGGACGCCGCCGACCGCCCCTCCAAGACGTACTCCGGCGGCATGCGCCGCCGCCTCGACCTCGCGGCCGCGCTCGTCGTCTCCCCGCCCGTCATGTTCATGGACGAGCCGACCACCGGCCTCGACCCGCGCAACCGGCAGCAACTGTGGGAGGTCATCCAGGAGCTGGTCGCCGGCGGTACGACGCTGCTGCTGACCACGCAGTACCTGGAGGAGGCCGACCACCTGGCGCACGACATCTGCGTCGTCGACCACGGCCGCGTCATCGCCCGCGGCACCTCCGACCAGCTCAAGGCGCAGACCGGCGGCGAGCGCGTCGAGGTCGTCGTGCACGAGCGCGAGCACATCGACACCGCCCGCCAGGTCCTGGCCGGCTTCGGCAAGGGCGAGGCCACCGTCGACCAGCACACCCGCAAGCTCACCGTCCCGGTCACCGGCGGCGCGAAGCTCCTCGCGGAGGTGATCCGGGAGCTGGACGCCCGGGGCATCGAGATCGACGACATCGGGCTGCGCCGCCCGACCCTGGACGACGTGTTCATCTCGCTGACCGGCCACCTGGCGGAGGAGTCGCAGGACGCGGAGCAGGACGAGGAGGCACGTAAATGAGCGCCGTCACCGACACCGCGCGCACACCGCGCGCGGCGGGCGGCATCGGCCGGTCCGTCCGGGACTCGCTGGTGGTCGCCAAGCGCAATCTGATCCGGATGACGCGGATCCCCGAGATGATCCTCTTCGGGATCATCCAGCCGGTGATGTTCGTGGTGCTGTTCACGTACGTCTTCGGCGGCTCCATGAGCGTCGGGGGATCCACCGACCCGGACGTCTACAAGAACTTCCTGATGGCCGGCATCTTCGCCCAGACCGTCACCTTCGCCACGGCGGGATCCGCCGCGGGGATCGCCGACGACATGCAGAAGGGGCTCGTCGACCGCTTCCGCTCGCTCCCCATGGCCCGCGGCGCGGTCCTCACCGGCCGCACGGTCGCCGACCTCGTGCAGACCTCCATCACCCTGCTCGTCCTCGCGATCGTGGCGCTGCTCGTGGGCTGGCGCACCGGCTCGGACGAGCCGACGAACGCCGGAAGGGTGCTGGGCGGCTTCGCCCTGCTGCTCCTCCTCGGCTACGCGTTCACCTGGATCGGCGCGCTGATCGGCCTGTCCGTCCGGACCCCGGAGGCGGCGACCTCGGGAGGGATCATCTGGCTGTTCCCGGTGACGTTCATCTCGAACGCGTTCGTGGACACCAGCATGATGACGCCCTGGCTGCGGCACGTCGCCGACTGGAACCCCTTCAGCGCCACCGTGCAGGCGTGCCGGGTGCTCTTCGGCAACCCCGGGGTCTCGCCGTCCTCGGCCTGGCCCATGCAGCACCCGGTGTGGGCGTCGCTGATCTGGTCCGTCGTGATCATCGTGGTCTTCCGCACCCTCGCGGTCCGCAAGTACCGCAACGCGACGGCCTGACCGGCCCCCGGTCACCGCACGACGAGGCCCCCGGAGCAGCCGCTCCGGGGGCCTCGTCGCATGGCACAGGCGGCGTCAGCCGTTGTACGGCTCCGCCGTGAGGACCTTCACCGAGGCGAACTTGCCGTTCGGCAGCTCGTACTCGGCGTCCTCACCGACCTTCTTGCCGTTCACGCCGGTGCCCAGGGGCGACTGCGGCGAGTACGTCTCGATATCGGCGCTCGCGTACTCGCGGGAGGCGAGCAGGAAGCTCAGGGTGTCGCTCTCGTCACCGTCGAAAGCGATCGTGACGACCATGCCGGGCGCGACGACACCGGTGGCGGCCGGGGCCTCGCCGACCTTCGCCTTCTCCAGGAGCTGGGTCAGCTGGCGGATGCGGAGCTCCTGCTTGCCCTGCTCCTCCTTGGCCGCGTGGTACCCGCCGTTCTCGCGCAGGTCCCCCTCCTCGCGCGCAGCCGCGATCTTCTGCGTGACTTCCTCGCGCGCGGGACCAGACAGGTACGCCAGCTCGTCCTTGAGCTTGGTGTACGCCTCCTGCGTCAGCCAGGTGACGTCTTCGCTGGTCTGGGTCACAGGTCGCTCCTCGTAGGTACTGGGAATACAAAGCATCGCCCTACCCAGAAGGATGTTCCCTTACGGGTGGGCGAAACCACGAGCCTAACAATTCAGCGGTCGAAGGGGGAGGACATAAGGCATCAGTTTTACGTCAACGCAGGTCAGCGACGATCAGCCGCAACAGAAGTGACACACGTCAGTCGGCGTGGCAGCCGATCAGCTCCGCCGTCGTTCCCTTGCCCGCCGTACGCAGCGTGACGACCTTGTCGATCCGGTCCGTGCGCTGGTCGAAGCGGAAGTCGGCGCGGCCCACCTCGGCCTGGTCCGCGTCCTGCGAGCGGATCGTGCAGTAGCCGCTCGCGCCGGTGTCCTTGCGGATCTCCAGATGCACCTGGACATGGTCGTCGTACGGCTGGAAGGCGATGACCTCGCCGCTGAACGTGTTGCCGACGACGTAGTACCAGCCGAACCAGCCCACCAGTGCGGCGAAGAGCGTGCCCAGCACGATCGCGGCGATCCGGAGCTTCCGGTCGGCGCGGGCGTCGGCCGCGCGCGAGGATCCGTAGCGGCCCTCGGGCAGCTGCTGCACGGCGCTCATCGGCCAGTTCCTCTCGCCTCGCCCGTCAACATACGGGCGCCGGAATTTTCCGCCCCCCGGTTCGGTCACTATAGAAGCGCCCATTGCGCCGAATCACACCAGGGCGCCTTAATTCACCGAGGATCTTGTCTTGACTGAGCAGCTGCGACTGATGGCCGTTCATGCCCACCCCGACGACGAGTCGTCGAAGGGCGCGGCCACCATGGCCAAGTACGTGTCCGAGGGGGTGGACGTGCATGTCGTCACCTGCACGGGAGGCGAGCGCGGCTCCATCCTCAACCCGAAGCTCCAGGGGGACAAGTACATCGAGGAGCACATCCACGAGGTGCGCCGCAAGGAGATGGAGGAGGCCCGCGAGATCCTCGGCGTCAAGCAGGACTGGCTGGGCTTCGTCGACTCCGGCCTGCCCGAGGGCGACCCGCTGCCGCCGCTGCCCGAGGGCTGCTTCGCCCTGGAGGACGTCGACTACGCGGCCGGCCGGCTGGTGCGCCAGATCCGCTCCTTCCGTCCCCAGGTCATCACGACCTACGACGAGAACGGCGGCTACCCGCACCCCGACCACATCATGACCCACAAGATCTCGATGGTGGCCTTCGACGGAGCGGCCGACGCCGAGAAGTACCCGGAGGCCGAGTTCGGCCCGGTCTTCCAGCCGAGCAAGCTCTACTACAACCAGGGCTTCAACCGGCCGCGCACCGAGGCGCTGCACCACGCCATGATCGAGCGGGGCCTGGAATCGCCGTACGCGGACTGGCTCAAGCGCTGGGACGAGTTCGAGCGGGTCGAGCGCACGCTGACCACGCACGTCCCGTGCGCCGACTTCTATGAGATCCGTGACAAGGCGCTGATCGCGCACGCCACGCAGATCGACCCCGACGGCGGCTGGTTCCGCGTCCCGATGGAGATCCAGAAGGCCGTCTGGCCCACCGAGGAGTACGAGCTCGCGAAGTCGCTCGTCGATACCTCCCTCCCCGAGGACGACCTCTTCGCGGGCGTCCGTCACAATGCCTGATGTGACATCGAATCTGGCAATGACCCATCTCGTCCCCCTCGCCGCGCAAGAGGTCGACGAGAACAAGGTGACTCCGGGCGTGCTCGGCTTCATCGTCTTCGCGGTGATGGCTCTCGCCGTCTGGGGCCTGATGAAGTCGATGAACCGGCACATGGGCAAGGTCGACTTCAAGGAGAAGGCACCGGCCGAGCCGGTCGGCGCCGACACCGGCAAGCCGGCCGAGCGCTCCTAGCCTCCCGGGGCGACCTCCCGGGCGTGCCCGCGATGAGTTTCGCGGGCGCGCCGGGTCGTACAGGTATGAGCCCTGTACTGATGCACGCGGTCGTCTCCGTCGACGGATACATCGCCGACGCCGAGGACGGCGTCGGCCCGCTGTTCGACTGGTACGGCAACGGCGACACGCCGCTCGGCGACGCCGGCCGTTTCCGGATCTCCAAAGCGTCCGCCGACTACACCCGGCCCCTGTGGGACAGCCTCGGCGTGACCGTCATGGGCCGGCACCTCTTCGACCTCACCGACGGGTGGGACGCGAAGCCGCCGGCCGGCGAGCACGTCGTCGTGGTCTCGCACCGGCCCCGGCCCGAGAGCTGGCACCCCGAGGCGTCCCACTACCACTTCGTCGACGACGTGGCCGAGGGCATCGCCCGCGCCAAGGACCTCGCGGGCGACCGGAGCGTGGCCCTCACCGCCGGCGACGTCGGCGGCCAGGCCTTCGCGCTCGGCCTCGTCGACGTCGTGGCCATGGACGTCGCCCCGGTCTTCTTCGGCTCGGGCAAGCGCTTCTTCGGCTCCGCCGACGCCCAGCAGCTCCTCGAGGACCCGCACGTGGTGATCCAGGGCGACCGGGTACTGCACCTGCAGTACCGCACCCGCCGCCCCTAGAACCTGCCCGGCCCGGACCTGCCCGGCCCGGATCCGGCCTCAGGCCGAGTCCGCGCCGACCACCACCCCCATCACGTCCCGCGCGTGGCGGTTCGGCACCATCCCGAGCCGCCACGCCTGCCAGCCCGCGTCCAGCTCCACACCCCGCTCCAGCAGCAGCAGATACGCCGCCACGAAGTCGTCGAGCTTGCCGTCGCGGGTCGGGTTGGAGGTGCGGGCCAGCTGGGACAGCTCCTCCTGGGCGACCGCCGTGCCGACCTCCGAGCCGCCGGGCGAGGCGTACGGCAGAAGCGTGCAGCGCAGGAACGTCGCCCAGTCCTCACCGCGCCGGTCGCCGTACGAGGCGAAGAGGGCCGCCGCGTCCTCGCAGAGCGCCATCGCCTGCTGGAGCCGGGCGTTGCCCGCGTCGACGACCGCCAGTTCCAGGCACGTCCACGCCTCGCCGTGCGCGACGCCGATGCGCTGGAAGTCGGCCCGCGCGTCCACCAGGAGCTGGCGGGCGAAACCGGAGTTGCGCAGCGAGCCCGTCTGCGCCGCCCGCTGGTCGCGGGTCACCCGCGCCGAGTGGTGCCGGGCGCACGCGAGCCCGTAGACGTCACGCATCCGGGAGAACATCGTCCGGGACTTCTCCAGCTCCCGCACCGCCTGGTCCAGGTTGCCGGTCTCCTCCAGGGCCTGGCCCAGGTAGTAGTACGTCCAGGCCTCGCCGCGCGCGTCCTCGTTGTCGCGGTGCCGGGACGCCGCCTGGCGCAGGCCGTCGACCGCCGCCGACGCGTCACCGTCGACCAGGCGGGCGCGGGCCAGCTGGGTCATCGCCCAGGCCTCACCGCGGGCGTCGCGGGTGCGGCCGTACAGGTCGAGGGCCGAGCGGAGCTCCTCGTCGGCGCGCGGGACGTCCCCCATGCGCAGACACAGCTGGCCCAGCTGGAAGTGCGCCCAGGCCTCGCCGTGCAGCGACTCGTTCTCCCGGTGCAGGACGAGCGCGTCCGTGAGCAGGCCCAGGGACTCGCGGACGTGGGCCCGGTCCCGCTCGACGGCCGCGAGCGCGTGCAGCGTCCAGCCACGGTCGCCCCTGGTCTCCGGCGTCGTCTGGAGATCGAGCGCCTCCCGCAACTTCGCGGTCGCGTCCGCGAGTTGACCCTGGTGGTGCAGCGTGATGCCGAGCGAGCACAGCGCGCGGGCCTCGCCCGCCTGATGGTGTGCCTCGCGATACAGGTCGACCACCGACGACAGCGTCGTGCGCGCCTTGTCGAGCTCGCCGAGCTGACGGGCCGCGATACCCGTGCGCCACTGGACCGAGCGCACGAGCAGTCCCTGGTCGATGGCCTGCGTCAACTCGCTGATCTCACCGAGCCGGTACAGGTCGCCCCGCAGGAGGCAGTAGTCGCACAGCGCGCCCAGCAGGCCGAGCACCGCGTCCTGGTTGACGCCCTCCGCGTGCCGCAGCGCCGCCGTGATGAAACTCGACTCGTCGTCCAGCCAGCGCAGCGCCGCGTCCAGCGACGTGAAGCCGTGCGGGCCCGGCTGCCCGGCACGCGTCGACATGTTGCCGTCGACCAGGCGGATCACCGAGTCGGCGAGCTCCGCGTAGTTCTGGATGAGGCGCTCCTGCGCCGCCGTGCGCTCCGCGGGCTCCTCCTCGTCCGCGAGACGGGCCTGCGCGAACGAGCGGACCAGGTCGTGCAGCCGGTACCGGCTGCCGCGGACGTGGTCGATGAGGCCCGCGCGGGACAGCGCCGTCAGATGGCGGACGGCCTCCTGCTCACCGGTGGCGAGCAGCGCCGCAGCCGCGGCCGAGCCGAGCGAGGCCCGCCCGGCGAGCGCGAGGCGGCGCAGCAGCCGGCGGGCCGCGTCGGACTGGTCGGTGTAGCGCAGCCACAGCACGCGCTCCACCGGCTCCACGGGCCCGTACGCGCTCAGGTCCGTCGCCAGCTGCCGCGTCGTGCGCGGACCGATCGCCGAGCCCGCGATGCGCAGCGCGAGCGGCAGACCGCCGCACAACTCCCTTACCTCATCGGTGGATTCGGCGTCGTACGGACCGCTCGCGTCCTCCGCGGCATCCCGCAGCAGCTCCTCCGCGCCCGCCGCGTCCAGCGCCTCCACCGGCAGCTGGTGCACCCAGGCCGGCGTCTCCCCGTCGAGGGCGAGCGGCTTGCGGGAGGTGACGACGACGAGGCTGTCGGAGCGCTCGGGAATGAGCGTGCGCACCTGGCCGGCGTCCTCGGCGTCGTCCAGCACGATCGTCACCGGCAGCCCGGTCAGATGCTGGTGGTACAGCTCGCTCAGCCGCTTGACCTGCTGGTCCTGCGACGAACGCTCCCGGAACAGCAGCTGCTCGCGCGGCGCGCCCAGCCGGTTCAGCAGATGCAGCAGCGCGTCCCGCGTCGTCAGCGGCGGCGCGTCCGCCCGGTCCCCGCGCAGGTCCACCACACACGCCCCGCGGAACTGGTCCCGCAGCTCGTGCGCGGCCCGCACCGCCAGCGTCGTACGCCCCGAACCCGGCGCCCCGTGCAGCACCACCACCGTCGGCCGGGTCTCCGTGCTGGCCCGCGCCGCGTGCACCCACTGCGCGATCCGTGACACGGCGGCCCGACGGCCCGCGAACGGCCCCTCCGGCTCAGGGAGTTGACCGAACGACTGCTCCAGAACACTCCTGCGCCGCGCGGCCGCGCTCTTGTCGGTGCGCCGCAGCTGGGGCGAGGCCGACTTCTTCGTGGTGCCGGTGCTGGCCGCCAGCACCCGCTGCTGGTCCAGGAACGGCCGGATGCCCCGCACCTCCAGCGCCGTCAGCCACTGGAGCCTCAGCTGCTCGGGCCCGCCCGGCTGGTTCAGGGCGCCCGCGCTGCGGCTCGCCGCCGGCAGGTGCGACGCGGTCACCTTGGCGACGGTGGCGGCGGCGCCGAGCACGGCGACCGCGGCACCGGCCCCCACGGCGACCCCGGTGCCCGCCCCGAGCGCCAGGTCGGCCACGACCGCGGTGACGGCCCCGACCCCCGCCACCATCAGGGGAGTCGACCCGCCCTCCTTGGCGAACCGGTCCCCGAACGACATCTGCCCCGCCGCCGCCTCGTCCAGGGCCCGGGTGTACGCCGCGTACTCCTCGGCGGCGGTCTGCCCCATGGCGTCGAGCGCCGCCTTGGCCCGCGACAGGAGCACGCCCCCGTCGGTACGGCCGCCGGAGCGCCTGACCTCCTCCTCCACGGCCCGGGCCAACAGCCGCTCGGCCTCCGCCCGATGGCTGTCTCGCATCTTCGGTCCCCCTCCGGTGGTGACAGTTCCGGGTCAAGTGTCCTGCGTATGGGGTGAAGGCGCGAGGGTCCCTGCGATCAAAGACAGGACGGTGACCACGATGGGCGAGGATGGGGGCATGCCGAACCGACTGGCCCAAGAGACGTCCCCCTACCTCCTCCAGCACGCCGACAACCCGGTGGACTGGTGGCCCTGGTCGGCCGAGGCCTTTGACGAGGCGCGGCGGCGGGGGGTGCCGGTGCTGCTCAGCGTCGGGTATTCCAGCTGCCACTGGTGTCATGTGATGGCGCACGAGTCCTTCGAGGACGACGCCACCGCCGCGGTCATCAACGAGCACTTCGTCAGTGTCAAGGTCGACCGCGAGGAGCGCCCCGACGTCGACGCCGTCTACATGGAGGCCGTCCAGGCCGCCACCGGCCAGGGCGGCTGGCCCATGACCGTGTTCCTCACCCCGGACGCCGAGCCCTTCTACTTCGGTACGTACTTCCCGCCGGAGCCCCGCCACGGCATGCCGTCCTTCACCCAGGTCCTTCAGGGCGTGCGGGACGCGTGGACGGACCGGCGCGGCGAGGTCAGTGAGGTCGCCGCGAAGATCACCGCCGATCTCGCGGGGCGTGAACTGCCCTACGGGGACGCGCAGGTGCCCGGCGAGGGCGAGCTGGCGCAGGCGCTGCTCGGGCTGACGCGGGAGTACGACACGACGTACGGCGGGTTCGGCGGCGCGCCCAAGTTCCCGCCGTCCATGGTCGTCGAGTTCCTGCTGCGCCACCACGCGAGGACCGGTGCCGAGGGCGCGCTGCAGATGGCCGTCGACACCTGCGAGCGGATGGCGCGCGGCGGGATCTACGACCAGCTGGGCGGCGGGTTCGCGCGGTACTCCGTGGACCGCGAGTTCACCGTGCCGCACTTCGAGAAGATGCTCTACGACAATGCGCTGCTGTGCCGGGCCTACGCCCACCTGTGGCGCTCGACGGGCTCGGAGCTCGCCCGGCGTATCGCTCTGGAGACCGCCGACTTCATGGTGGGTGAACTGCGCACGAACGAGGGCGGGTTCGCCTCCGCGCTGGACGCCGACAGCGAGGATCCGGCGAGCGGCGAGCACGTCGAGGGCGCCTACTACGTCTGGACGCCGCAGCAGTTGACCGAGGTGCTCGGCGCCGAGGACGGCGCGGTCGCCGCCCGCTACTTCGGCGTCACGCAGGAGGGGACCTTCGAGGAGGGCGCCTCGGTTCTCCAACTGCCGCAGGACGAAGCGGTGTTCGACGGTGAGCAGATCGCCGGTATCCGGCAGCGGCTGCTGGCCGCGCGCGCGGAGCGGCCCGCGCCCGGCCGGGACGACAAGGTCGTCGCCGCCTGGAACGGGCTCGCGGTCGCCGCCCTCGCCGAGACCGGCGCGTACTTCGGGCGACAGGACCTGGTGGACGCCGCCGTGTGCGCGGGGGACCTGCTCGTGCGGCTGCACATGGACCCGCTGGCCCGGCTCTCGCGCACCAGCAAGGACGGTCGAGCCGGCCAGAACAGCGGGGTGTTGGAGGACTACGCGGATGTCGCCGAGGGGTTCCTCGCGCTCGCGTCGGTGACCGGGGAGGGGGTGTGGCTGGAGTTCGCCGGGTTCCTGCTCGACCACGTCCTCGACCGCTTCGTGGACCGTGAGAGCGGTGCCCTGTACGACACGGCCGTCGACGCCGAGCAGTTGATCCGGCGGCCGCAGGACCCCACCGACAACGCGACGCCCTCCGGCTGGACCGCCGCCGCCGGGGCTCTGCTCTCGTACGCCGCGCACACCGGCTCCGAACCCCACCGGGCCGCCGCAGAAAAGGCGTTGGGCGTGGTCAGGGCGCTCGGCCCGCGGGCGCCGCGGTTCATCGGCAACGGGCTCGCGGTCGCCGAGGCGCTGCTCGACGGGCCGCGCGAGATCGCCGTCGTGGGGGAGGTGGGCGGCCGGATGCACCACGCCGCGCTCACCGGCATCGCGCCCGGCGCCGTCGTCGCCGCGGGACCCGAGGGCAGCGGCGAACTTCCGCTGCTCGCGGACCGGCCGCGGGTCGACGGGCAGGAAACCGCGTACGTCTGCCGTCATTTCGTGTGCGATGCGCCGGTGACGGATGTCGACCGGCTGGGCGTGATCCTGACGCAGACGCAGCAGTAGCGCGTCCCCGTCCGCGGTCTCGGACCGGCCGGGCCGGCAGAAGGAACAGGAGCGGCAGGCGGGGCGCCCGGGTTTTGGGTGTCCCGCCTGCTGACATACGTACGACATGAACCGTGCTCTCGTCGCGGCGGCGCTGACCGGCGCCTTACTGACCGCGCTCCCCGCCGCCGACACCGTCCACCGCGGCACCACCGGGTGCTTCACCTGGTCCTGGAAGGACGGCGGCGTCCTGACCACGACCGTCTACTACCGGAACCGGTGCGCCGCCGCCCACACCTTCCGCATCCACTGGTCGTCGGCCGCGTCCGGCACCGAGGACATCCGGGTCAAGGGCGGTGAGAAGGGCTCCACCTGGAGCTTCCACTCGCTGAAACCGACCGGGTTCAGCGATCTGGGACCCGCGTGAGCTACAGCCCGTGCTGCACGGTGTCCAGGGCGCGCAGCGTGAGGTCGCGCAGATCGCTCTCGTGGTCGTGCTCGGCCCAGTACATCGTGGCCTCCATCAGGGCGCCGACCAGGGCCATCGCGTAGACCCTGACCTCCAGGTCGCCCGCGTCGCGGCCGGTGCGCTCGGCCAGGACGCGGCACATCATCTGGCCGGTGACCGACATCGACTCCATCATCCGCGAGCGCACCGCGGGCACCTCGGCCTGCAGGCGGGTGCGCAGCCGGGCCACCTCGGGCGGCTCGCTGTGCAGCGCGAGCTGCAGGCTGCGGTCGATGACGTGCCGCAGTGACTCCACGATGGGCTCGTCCGCGGGCCGGGCCCGCAGTTCGCGCTCCAGGATCGGGTCGAACTCGTCCGTGAGGACGATGTCCTCCTTGGTCGGGAAGTACCGGAAGACGGTGGAGGGCGACACCTCGGCGGCCTCGGCGATCTGCTCGACGGTCGTCGCGTCGTACCCCTGCTCCAGGATCAGACGGTAGGTCGCCTCGCGGATCGCCAGGCGGGTCTTGAGCTTCTTGCGTTCGCGGAGCCCGAGCTTGGGTTCCGAGGTCTGTGCTGAGGCGGCCATGGCCCTCATTCTCAGGCATCCGTGCTGACGGGGGCCACCTCCGTGTCGGACGCGGCCCGCGGCGCGGGGTCCGTGGGGCCGGGCATGAGGGCGGCCGTGAGGACCGCGGCGGCCAGCGCCGTGATGCCGATGACGACCAGGGCGAGGTTCATGCCGTGGACGTACGCGGCGTCGGCGGAGGCCGCGAGGTCCCGGTCGCCGAGCCGGGCCGCGACGACGTGGGCGCCGATCACCGAGTCGCTCGCGGTGTCGGCCGCGGCGCCGGGCAGCCCGGTCGTGCTCAGCCGGGCGGTGTACGCACCGGCGATGAGGGCGCCGAGCAGGGCGACACCGAGGGCGCTGCCGGTCTGCCGCACCGTGCTCAGGAGTCCGGAGCCGCGGCCGGCCTGGTCCTTGGGCAGGGTGGCGAGGGCGCCGCCCATCGCCGGGATCATGGCGAAGGCGAAGCCGGCCCCGGCGACGGTCAGCCACAGGGCCGTGAACCCGTACCCGGAGTCGACGGTGGTGCGCGCCCCGAGGAACCCGGCGAACGCGAGGACGACCAGGGCGACGCAGATCACCGACCGCGCCCCGAACCGGGCGACGAGCGGCTGCGCGAACCTGGCGGCGGCCAGCATCCCGGCCATCAGCGGGAGCATCCGCAGTCCGGTGCCGAGCGAGTCGGTGCCGAGGACGGCCTGCAGGTACTGCGGCAGCACGAACAGCAGGCCCGAGAACACGAACATGCCGAGCGTCGCCGCGACCGTGTTGGTGAGGAAGCCGCGGTGGGTGAGGAGCGTGAGGTCGAGCATCGGGCGCGGGCTGCGGCGTTCGCGCAGGACGAGCGTGCCGAGCAGGACGACGGCGGCCGCGAAGCCACCGAGGACGACCGGGTCGGTCCAGCCCTTTCCGGGGCCCTCGATGATCGCGTAGATCAGGGTGCCGAGGCCGAGCGCGGTGAGCACGGTCGAGACGATGTCGACCTCGGGGGCGGCCGGGTCGCGGGTCTCGGGCAGCAGGAACAGGCAGGCGGTGATGCCGATCGCGACCATCGGCACGTTGATCACGAAGACCGAGCCCCACCAGAAGTGGCCCAGCAGCCAGCCGCCGAGGACCGGCCCGAGCGGCATGCCGATCGCGGACGCCGCCGAGATCATGCCGATGGCCTTGGTCTGCTCCTCGCGCGGGAACAGCGAGGGCAGCACGGAGAAGGCGAGCGGCATCACGAACGCGCCGCCGACGCCCATCAGGGCGCGGGCCGCGATCACCCAGGTCACGTCGGAGGCGAGGGCGCCCACGACGGACGCCACGAGGAAGATGCCGAGCCCGGCGACCAGGATCCGGCGCCGTCCGAAGCGGTCGCCGAGCAGTCCGGCCGGGAGCATCAGCGCCGCGAAGACCACGACGTACGCGTCCGCCATCCACTGCTGCTGGCCGGTGGTGGCGCCCAGCTCCTCGGCGATCGTCGGCAGCGCCACGTTCAGGATCGTCAGGTCGAAACCGAGCACGAGCATGCTCGCGACCAGGGCCCCGAGGGCCCACCAGCGCCGGGGGTCCGGGCGCGACTCCACTTGTTCAATGACAGTGGCCATGAAATGAGAGTAACTCTTATTTTCGAGCGTCTGTCAATCGTGAGTCTCTCTCGGGAACGCAAAAATGGCCGCGGCTCGGGAGCCGCGGCCATGAGGGGGAGGGGGAGCGTCAGGCGTGCTGGTAGGCCACCAGCGAGATGCCGACGTAGTGCACGACGAACGCCGCCAGGGTGAGGGAGTGGAACACCTCGTGGAAGCCGAACCAGCGCGGCGAGGGGTTCGGGCGCTTGATGCCGTAGATGACACCGCCCGCGCTGTAGAGCAGCCCGCCCACGACGACCAGGACGAGTACCGCGATGCCGCCGGTCCGCATGAAGTCGGGCAGGAAGAAGACCGCCGCCCAGCCCATCGCGATGTAGCAGGGGGTGTAGAGCCAGCGCGGGGCGCCGACCCAGAAGACGCGGAAGGCGATGCCCGCGCCGGCCGCCGCCCAGATGCCCCACATCAGGGCGTCGCCCTTGGCGCCGGGCAGCAGCAGCATGGTCAGCGGCGTGTAGGTGCCCGCGATGATCAGGAAGATGTTCGCGTGGTCGAGCCGGCGCAGGATGCCGTCCGCGCGCGGCCCCCAGTTGCCCCGGTGGTAGAGCGCGCTCACGCCGAACAGCAGGCAGGCCGTGAGGATGTAGATGCCGCAGGCGATGCGGCCGCGCGTCGAGTCGGCCAGCGCCGTGAGGAAGAGGCCGGCGATCAGCACGGCCGGGAACATGCCCGCGTGCAGCCATCCGCGGAGTCTCGGCTTCAACAAGGAAGGCTCTGCGATGGGGACTTCGGGCTGCTCCGCGGCGACGCTCATGCCCGGCATCGTACCTACGCGACCGTAGGTGGCAGATATGGAGAGCGTCAGTTCTCACCGGGGGTTAACCCGAAGCCCTGATCCCTAGCCCTCGAAACCGAGTGGTGATGCTCACGTCGCTCAGGTGTGAGGCCCCCTGGACAGATGGGCGAAACGGTCGGATGATCAAATGAGTGCGGTCGGCACCGGATGAGCGCTCACTGACTTTCAGTGGACGGGAGGCGCAGCGTCCGGGTCGCAGCCCCCACGGGGCATACCAACTCAACACCCTCATTTAGGAGCGATCGTGGCGCGCGACATCGCGGCTCCCCCCTCCCGGAACGCAGCTCAGGACACCCTCCCGACCACCCACCAGGAACTGATCTCGTGGGTCAACGAGATCGCCGAACTGACGCAGCCGGACAGCGTGGTCTGGTGCGACGGCTCCGAGGCCGAGTACGAGCGGCTCGCCGAGGAGCTCGTCGTCAAGGGAACGTTCAGGAAGCTCGACCCCATCAAGCGCCCGAACTCGTACTACGCGGCCTCCGACCCGACCGATGTCGCGCGGGTCGAGGACCGTACGTTCATCTGCTCCGAGGACGAGGCCGACGCCGGCCCCACCAACCACTGGAAGGCCCCCGCCGAGATGCGGGAGATCTTCCGGGGCAACGAGGGGAACGGGGGCATCTTCCGCGGTTCGATGCGGGGCCGGACGATGTACGTCGTCCCGTTCTGCATGGGCCCGCTCGGCTCCCCGCTGTCCGCGATCGGCGTCGAGATCACCGATTCGGCCTATGTCGCCGTCTCCATGCGCACGATGACCCGGATGGGCCAGCCGGTCCTCGACGAGCTCGGCTCCGACGGCTTCTTCGTCAAGGCCGTCCACACGCTGGGCGCTCCGCTGGAGCCGGACCAGGCGGACGTCGCGTGGCCGTGCAACTCCACGAAGTACATCTCGCACTTCCCGGAGACCCGCGAGATCTGGTCGTACGGCTCCGGCTACGGCGGCAACGCCCTGCTGGGCAAGAAGTGCTACGCCCTGCGCATCGCCTCGGTCATGGCGCGCGACGAGGGCTGGCTCGCCGAGCACATGCTGATCCTCAAGCTGACGCCGCCGCAGGGCGAGTCGAAGTACGTCGCCGCCGCGTTCCCGTCGGCCTGCGGCAAGACCAACCTCGCCATGCTGGAGCCCACGATCTCCGGCTGGACCGTCGAGACGATCGGCGACGACATCGCCTGGATGCGGTTCGGCGAGGACGGGCAGCTCTACGCGATCAACCCCGAGGCCGGTTTCTTCGGCGTCGCGCCCGGCACCGGCGAGCACACCAACGCCAACGCCATGAAGACGCTGTGGGGCAACTCCGTCTTCACGAACGTCGCGCTGACCGACGACAACGACATCTGGTGGGAGGGCATGACGGAGGAGACTCCGGCCCACCTCACGGACTGGAAGGGCAACGACTGGACCCCGGAGTCGGGCGTTCCGGCCGCGCACCCCAACGCCCGCTTCACCACTCCGGCGGCGCAGTGCCCGATCATCGCGCCCGAGTGGGAGGACCCGCGGGGCGTGCCGATCTCGGCGATCCTGTTCGGCGGCCGCCGCGCGTCCGCGGTGCCGCTGGTCACCGAGTCCTTCGACTGGAACCACGGCGTCTTCCTCGGCGCGAACGTGGCCTCCGAGAAGACCGCCGCGGCCGAGGGCAAGGTCGGCGAGCTGCGCCGCGACCCGTTCGCGATGCTGCCGTTCTGCGGCTACAACATGGGCGACTACATGGCCCACTGGGTGAAGGTCGGGGCCGACAAGGACCAGGCCAGGCTCCCGAAGATCTACTACGTCAACTGGTTCCGCAAGGACGCGAACGGGCGCTTCGTGTGGCCCGGGTTCGGTGAGAACGCGCGCGTCCTCAAGTGGATCGTCGACCGCCTCGACGGCCGGGCGGAGGGTGTCGAGACCCCGATCGGCATTCTTCCGACCAAGGAGTCCCTGGACACGGACGGCCTCGCGATGGCCGACGCGGATCTGGACTTCCTGCTCACCGTCGACAAGGAGGTCTGGCGGGAGGAGGCCGCACTGGTGCCCGAGCACCTCAACACCTTCGGCGATCACACGCCGAAGGAGCTGTGGGACGAGTACCGCAAGCTGGTGCAGCGCCTCGGCTAGCCGCCGGACCTGACAAAGCCCCCGCACAACGGAGTGCGGGGGCTCTGTCGCGCCCTTACGCGGCGATCAGCTCACTGGAGGCCGCGTGGAACTCCATGCGCTGGGCGGCGAGGATCGCCGCCGACGTGTCCGCCCGGGACGCCGCGACGACCAGCGCCCGCCCGGCGAGCGCATGCGCGCGCTGGTGCAGCGCGGCGGTGTGCGGCTCGTGGATCGCGGCGGCGACGGCCGAGCGGACCGGCGGGTGACCCCCGCGCAGCCGGGTGACCTGTGCGGCGAGATCCGCCGCGGCCGCGTCGAGCTCCGGGTCCCCGCCGGCCAGCCGGAGCTCGTCGGTCACCGCGAGCAGCGCGGACAGGTGTCCGGCGAGCTGGATGTCCAGCTCCTCCTCGCGGGAGCGGTGCGGGAAATCGACGTGGTCGGCCGCCATCGTGTGGACCGACTTGGAGCGGATCGGCTCGTACATGGAGGCCTCCAGGCAGCAAGGGGTGCGTGGCTTGGTCTCCATCGTACCTTAGAAGCTGTCTAAGGTAGAACTTGTCCAAAGTTAGCCGCGGGCCGTGTCACGGCTGGCTGTAGCCGTCCAGGAAGTTCCCGATCCGGGTGACCGCCTCCGTCAGCTGGCGGGTCGAGGGCAGGGTCACGACACGGAAGTGGTCCGGCTCCGGCCAGTTGAAGCCGGTGCCCTGGACGACCATGATCTTCTCGGCCCGCAGCAGGTCGAGCACCATCTGCCGGTCGTCCTTGACCTTGTAGACCTTGGGGTCCAGGCGCGGGAAGAGATACAGGGCGCCCTTGGGCTTCACGCACGTCACGCCCGGGATCTGCGTCAGCAGGTCGTGCGCCACGTCCCGCTGCTCCTTGAGGCGGCCGCCGGGCAGCACCAGGTCGTTGATCGTCTGGCGTCCGCTGAGCGCCGCGACGACGCCGTGCTGGCCCGGCATGTTCGCGCACAGGCGCATGTTCGCCAGGATCGTCAGGCCCTCGATGTACGACTCCGCGTGCGCGCGCGGACCGGAGATCGCCATCCAGCCGACGCGGTAGCCGGCCACCCGGTACGCCTTCGACATGCCGTTGAAGGTGAGGGTGAGCAGGTCCGGGGCGATGGCCGCGGTCGGGGTGTGCGTCGCGTCGTCGTAGAGGATCTTGTCGTAGATCTCGTCGGAGCAGACGAGGAGGTTGTGGCGGCGCGCGATGTCGGTGAGGCCGCGCAGCATCTCGTCGCTGTACACGGCGCCGGTGGGGTTGTTCGGGTTGATGATGACGATGGCCTTGGTGCGGTCGGTGACCTTCCGCTCCACGTCCGCGAGGTCGGGCATCCAGTCCGACTGCTCGTCGCAGCGGTAGTGCACCGCCGTGCCGCCGGAGAGCGAGACGGCCGCCGTCCACAGCGGGTAGTCGGGCGCCGGGACGAGGACCTCGTCGCCGTCGTCGAGCAGCCCCTGCATCGCCATCACGATCAGCTCGGATACGCCGTTGCCGATGAAGACGTGCTCGACGTCGGTCTCCACGCCGAGCGTCTGGTAGTGCATCATCACCGCGCGGCGGGCGGCGAGAAGGCCCTTGGCGTCGCCGTAGCCGTGCGCGTCGCCGAGGTTGCGGAGCATGTCCTCGAGGATCTCCGGAGGACACTCGAAGCCGAACGCCGCCGGGTTCCCCGTGTTCAGCTTCAGGATGCGATGGCCTGCCGCTTCCAGCCGCATCGCCTCCTCGAGAACCGGGCCCCGGATCTCGTAGCAGACGTTGGCGAGCTTGGTCGACTGGATGAGCTGCATGGTCGCACTTTACGGCCGTGTTTCGGGGCGGCGCGCGCTGT
This sequence comes from Streptomyces sp. cg35, assembly GCF_050410835.1. NCBI lineage: Bacteria > Bacillati > Actinomycetota > Actinomycetes > Kitasatosporales > Streptomycetaceae > Streptomyces > Streptomyces sp. cg35. The sequence continues at coordinate 3,366,446 of NZ_CP191268.1, read as the reverse complement.
TTGCGAGCCGATGGGCGTCGCGGCCGGTGCCGGTCTGGGATGCGCGGGGCACCGGCTGCCGGTTGCCTCCAAAATGCGGGGTGCGCGCCGGGCCGCGGCTTCGAAGCGCGGCCCGGCGGCGCGGGTGAGATGGGCCACTCGGCGGCCCCCGGCGCGATGCGACGGGCCCGGTCAGCCTCGTCCCGCGGCGTGGACGGCGGCGGCCAGGGCCGTACCGACGGCCCGCGAGCCCGCGGCGTCGGGGCGGCTCCGGCAGCAGGTTCACGCAGCCGACGGCGACGCCGACCATGCTCACGTCGTTGCCGCCGATCGTGATGCCGACGACGTCGGTGCTCCGCGACAGCGCGTCGTACTGTCGGGGTGCCAGTGGCACAGAGGTGTGGCTGACGGACGGGCCGGTCTCGCGGGGGTCACTCCCACAGGCGGCGCTCCCGCTCACGGGGCGCCCGCACCACCGCCGAGCCGTCCGCGGCGCCGAACGTCATGACCGGTCGCTCGGTGCTCCACGGCGCCCATCCGGGGTCCCCGGCGGCGGCGAAGGCCACCCAGGCGGCGTGCATGGCGCGGGCCAGTTCCCGCGGGGCGTCCGGGCCCGTGAGGGCGCGGGTGTCCGCGGAGTCGAGGGTGTCGAAGACGAAGCCGAGCTCCAGGGCGTGGCAGGCGCCGAGCCCGAGCACCGGGGACGGCCAGGCGAACTCGTAGAGGAAGGTGCGGCCGGGGCGCCCTGCGCGCGCGTCGGCGAGCCGGTTCAGCGGGATCCGCAGCAGCTTGTCGGTGGCGATGGCGCCGAGGACCTCGCCCGGCGACGCGCCGGGCCGGGCGGCGCGGTAGACCCGGGCGGCCCGCCACGGCGCGCGCTGCTTCAGCAGGACCAGCCGCAGCGCCACGGCGTTGATCCGGTCGACGAGCCCGCTGGGCACGAACCACAGCCGGTACTCGTCGGTGGTGCTGCCCATCAGCAGGTCGATGCCGTCGGCGGCGCCGTCCGCGAGCGCGGCGGCCGGGTCGCGGGGCAGCACGTCGCCGTCGACGACGAGGTGGAAGCCCGTCGTGCCGGTGAGCGGGTTGCCGCCGTGGGTGACCGCGGTCTGCGCGGCCAGCAGTTCGGCCCGGCCGACCCGGGCCAGCGCCTCGGCGGTGGCGGCGACGCCGAGGCGCTCGGCGATGGCGGTCGTCGTGGGCCGGGCGGTGTCCGGGGCGACCGCGGCGGGCGCGCCGCTCTGGAGCACGGCCCGCCGGAACAGGCCCTTCGCATGCGGGCTCGTGAGCAGCGCGGCGATGCTGATGGCACCGGCGGACTCGCCGAAGACGGTGACGTTCCCGGGATCGCCGCCGAAGGCGCGGATGTTGTCCCGGACCCAGCCGAGCGCGGCGATCTGGTCGCGCAGGCCCAGGTTGGCCGGGGCGTCGGGGAACACCCCGAACCCCTCGATGCCCAGGCGGTAGTTGACCGAGACGAGGACGACGCCGTCCCGGGCGAAGGCGCGGCCGTCGTAGGTCGGCACGGCCGAGGAGCCGTTGCGCAGGGAACCGCCGTGGATCCACACCATGACGGGCAGCGGCCCGCCGCCGGGGTCCGGCGTCCACACGTTGAGGTTGAGGCAGGCGTCGCCGGGGACGTCCGGGTCGGGGAGCAGCTCGTCCAGGGGCGCGGGGTAGGGGGTCTTCGGCGCGGTAGGGCCGAAGGCGGTGGCGTCCAGCACCCCGTCCCAGGCGGCGGGCGGCTCCGGAGGCCGGAACCGGAGCGGGCCGACGGGCGCGGCCGCGTACGGAATGCCGCGGAAGACGGTGATGCCGTCCTCCTCCGTGCCGCTGAGCCGGCCGTGCCCGGTCGTGACGACGGTCATGCGCACACCTCCTGGAGCTCTCGCTTGAGGATCTTCCCGCTCGGGCCGAGCGGCAGCTCGGGAAGCAGCCGGACGACCCGCGGGTACTTGTGCTTCCCGAGCCGCTCGCGCGCCCACGCGACGATCTCCTGCGGCGCGTCCGTAGCCCCCGGGAGCAGCACGACGGCGGCGCAGATCTCCTCGCCCCGCTCCTCGTCGGGCAGGCCCACGACGGAGACCTGCGCGACCGACGGGTGCCGGGCGAGGACCTCCTCGACCTCGCGCGGGTAGACGTTGAAGCCGCCGCGGATGATGAGGTCCTTCTTGCGGTCGACGATGCTCAGGAACCCGTCCGCGTCCCGCACCCCCAGGTCACCGGTGCGGAACCAGCCGTCGACGACGGCCGCGGCGGTGGCCTCCGGGTCGTCGAGGTAGCCCGCGAAGACGTTGTGCCCGCGCAGCACGACCTCGCCGACCTCGCCGTCGTCGAGCAGCACGACGCGGCGCTCGGTGCCCGGGTCCGCGATGCCCGCCTCGACGCCCCAGATCGGGTGGCCGACCGTGCCGGGGCGGCGGCCGGTGCCGAGCTGGTTGAAGGTCGCGGCCGGCGCGGTCTCGGTGAGCCCGTACCCCTCCAGGACGACGGTGTCGAAGACGGCCTCGAAGCGTTCGAGGAGCGCGCCGGGCAGGGCCGCCCCGCCGGACACGGCCATGCGCAGCGCGGCGGCGGGGCGCCCGTCGCGGGCCGCGGCCTCGACGAGCGCGTGGTACATCGTGGGCACCCCCATGAAGACCGTCACGCCCTCCTCGATCAGCAGGTCGAGCGCGCCGGGCCCGGTGAAGCGTCCGGACAGCACGAGCGTGGCCCCGGCCCGCAGCGCGGCGTTCATCGCGCAGGACTGGCCGAAGCTGTGGAAGAGCGGCAGACAGCCGAGCACCACGTCGTCGGGGGTGAGGCCGAACAGGTCCTGGGCGCAGACGGCCGCGTTCATCACCAGGTTGAGGTGGGTGAGCAGGGCGCCCTTGGGCCGTCCCGTGGTGCCGCTGGTGTAGAGGATCACGGCGGTGTCGTCGGGCCGGCGCGGCTCGGCCGCCGCGAGCGGCTCCCGCCCGGTGGTCACCTGCAGCACCTCGATGCCGGTCCTCGCCGCGGCCTCCTCGGCCACCGGGCGCAGGGCGCCACCGCTGACGACGGCGCGGCAGCCGCTGTGCCGCAGCACGTACGCCACCTCGTCGGCGACCATCAGGGCGTGCACCGGGACGACCGTGCCGCCGGCCGCCAGGACGGCGTAGTACGCGCGCGGGAAGTCGGCGGAGTTCGGCAGCAGCAGCGCCACCCGGTCGCCCGGCCGCACGCCGCGGGCCCGCAGCTCGGCGGCGAACCGCAGGGCCTCGTCCCACAGTGTGCGGTAGCTGATGCGGACACCGTCGTCGACCACCGCGATCCGGTCGGGACGGCGGGCGGCGGAGTCCTTCAGGACGGTGGCGACGCTCAGCTGCATGGCGGCTCCCCTGCGCTGTGTACGGGTGGTGGACGGCTGCCTCAGCTTCCGGCACCCCCACGGCCGCGGACCATGGGCAACCGCCCAGTGTCGGCGCCCGGACCCTGGGCAACGGCCGTCACGCCCGGGGTCAGCGGGCCAGGTCCAGCACCCGCAGCGCCAGCGCCCAGCCGAGCCGGGCCTCGCCCGACTCCGCGGGCCAGCCGGTCAGCTCGGCCACCCGGCCGATGCGGTTGAGCACCGTGTTGCGATGGCAGAAGAGCTGCGTGGCGGTGCGCGAGGCGGAGCAGCCGGTGTCGAGCCACACCCGCAGCGTCTCCAGGAGTTCCGGGCGCTCGGCGCCGCTGCGCAGCACGCCGTCGAGATAGCGCAGCACCGTCCGGTCCGCGATCTCCGGTTCCGCGCCGAACACGGCGTGCACCAGCCGCTCGTCGAGCTCGGCGACCTCGCCGCTGCCCGGCGCGAGCGTGGCCAGGGCGCGCTTCGCGAGCCGCAGTCCCCGGTCGGCGAGGGCCAGTTCGTCGAACGGCGGCGAGATCCCGGCCGTGCAGCCGACCTGCCCGCGCAGCGTCTCGGTCAGCAGCCACGGGTCGGCGGAGCCCAGCCGCACCAGGCCGGCCACGCTCTGCGCGCGGGGCCGCCAGAACGACCACAGGCCGGCCGCCTCCAGCGCGGGCGCCGGGTCGGGCGGCGCCGCCGGATCCTGGGCGGCGACGACCACCACGTAGTGGCCGAGCTGCGGGACGCCGAGCGCCTCGGCCGCGGCGGCGGCCACGGCCGGGTCACCGGCCCGCCCGTCGAGCAGTGCCTCGAAGAGGGCGCCGCGGCGGGAGGCCTCCCGGTGCTCCAGCTCCAGCGTCGTGAGGCGGTAGGCGTCCGCCATCGCGGACGAGAAGCGGTCGATGGTCTCCCAGACCGCGCCCGCCATGTCGCCCACCATGCGCTGCTGGGCGGGCGACCGGTCACGCATCCAGTCCGCCATGGCCTGCCAGAACACGCGCCCGCCGCGGCGGTAGGCCTTCAGCACCGTGGAGAGCGGCATGCCCTGCTCGGCGCGGAGCCGCCCGTTCTCGGCGGCCACCGTCTCGAAGCCGCGGGCGCCGGACGACGGCAGCCCGCCGAACTCGTGCAGGGCCAGTTCGATGTTGCCGCGGCAGGTGACGTGCAGGTCCTCGATCGAGACCGGCCGGCCGCTGGCGTAGCTCGCGCTGTGGGCGCAGATGTCGGCGACGAGGTCGTCGATGAGCCGGTCGATGTCGTCGAGCAGCGTCGTGGCCAGCTCGCGGCGCAACATCAGCTCCTCCTCCATGGCGGCAGGATAGGCACCCGCATCGATTCGGTGGAAGGGACGCGGGCCCCTGACCAGGAGCGGGCCCCGCCCGTCGGGCATCCGGACACGAGCGGCCGGGCCGGGCTCAGTCGGCGACCGCGGGGACCGCGGCGGGGGCGCCCGGGTCCGTGCGGCGGACGGTCCGGCGCAGGGCGACGGCCAGCGCCGTCCCGAGGAGTCCCGCGGCGACGACGAAGACGAACGGCGCCCGTGCGCTGCCCGCGCGGTCCTCGATGACACCGAAGAGGACCGGGCCGAAGAAGCCGCCCATGAGGCCGATCATGTTGATGAACGCCAGCCCGACGGCGGCCATGAGGCCCGACATGCGGGACATCGCGACCGACCAGAACAGCGGGAGCGTCCCCATCAGGAAGAAGTTGGCGAGGAACAGCACCGCGAACTGCGCGGCCGCGCCCGTGACGGCCAGGTACCCGCCCATGCAGAGGGTCCCCGCCGCGGCGCACAGCACGATCAGGCCCGTGTCGTCGCCGGTCCGCCCGTGCAGCCAGGGGAAGAACAGGACGCCGCCGAGGACGGCCAGGCCGGTGCTGCCGGTGACGAGTCCGATGAGGAAGGGGTCCGTGACGCCGAGCCCCTCGACGATCGACGGCAGGTTGAAGCCGACCGCGGAGGAGACGAGCTGGTTCAGGAAGTAGGTGCCGGCGAGCACCAGGACGACGGGGCGGCCGAAGGCCAGGGCGAGATGGCCGCGCAGCCGCTCCGGAGACGGGTGGGCCTCGGCGGCGGCACGCTCGGACAGGGCGGTGGCCTCGTCGGCCGACAGCCACCGGGCGTCCTCCGGGCGGCTGGGCAGGGCGGACCAGACGAGCACCCCGATGGCGACGGTCAGCAGCCCCTCGCACAGGAACATCCACTGCCAGCCCTGGAGTCCGGCCAGCCCGTCGAGGCGCATGAGCCCGCCGCCGGCCGGCGCGCCGAGGACGACCGCGGCCGCGGGCGCCGTGTAGACGAGCCCGACGACGGTCACCCGGTGCCGCTGGGCGAACCAGAGCGTGACCGTGTACATCAGGGCCGGGTACAGCCCCGCCTCGGCGGCGCCGAGCACGAAGCGCAGCACGTAGAAGGAGAGCTCGCCCTGGACGAACATCATGGCCGCCGAGACCAGGCCCCAGCTCACGGCGATGCGGGCGATCCAGGCCCGCGCGCCCACGCGGTGGAGCACCATGTTGCTCGGCACTTCCAGGAGCGCGTAGCTGAGGAAGAAGACGCCCGCGCCGAGCCCGTACGCGGCGGCGCCGATGCCGATGTCGGCCTCGAGCTGCGTCTTGGCCAGCGCGATGTTCGTCCGGTCGACGTACGACATGAAGTACGCGATCCCGAGGAGCGGCAGCAGCCGCCGCATCGCCTTCCGGGTCGCGGTGGCGTGCACCGCGTCGGAGTGAGTGAACATCGAAGCCTCCTGGTCCTTCCCGCCGGTGAGCGGGCGCGGGGCAGGGGTGTGCTCCAGTGGAAGCCGCCCGGGCGCCGCCGTTCTCGTGGCAGCCGGGTGGGGCGCCGGCTGTGGGTGTTCAGCATCGATTGCGGCTGGTGGGCCGGGCCATGTGCAGACGCCCACCGTGTGCGGCGCCCGACTGGGCGCAGGCCCGCGAGCGCGCTTTCTTCGAGCGTTTGTTCTATTCCTTCGGTAGGCTGGCGCCATGCTTCAGGGATCGCTGTTCGACCAGGCCGAGGAGACCGCGCCCGGCACCCTCGCCGGGATGGCGCGCACCGAGTTGGGGGCCGGAGCCTGGATCGACGTCCTGCCCGGCTGGTTGCGCGGGGCCGACACGCTGTTCGAGCACCTCGCCGCGGACGTCCCGTGGAAGGCGGAGCGGCGGCAGATGTACGAGCGCGTCGTGGACGTGCCGCGACTGCTCAAGTTCTACGGCGAGGGGGAGCGCCTGCCGCACCCCGCTCTCGACACGGCGCGCGACGCCCTCTGCGCGCACTACGCCGATGAGCTGCGCGAGCCCTTCACCACGGCCGGGCTGTGCTTCTACCGGGACGGCCGGGACAGCGTCGCCTGGCACGGGGACCGGATCGGGCGCGGGGCCCGCGAGGACACCATGGTCGCCATCGTCTCCGTCGGGGCGCCCCGCGATCTGCTGCTGCGCCCGGTCGGCGGCGGCCCGGCCGTGCGCCGGTCGCTCGGACACGGCGACCTCATCGTGATGGGCGGCTCCTGCCAGCGGACCTGGGAGCACGCGATCCCCAAGTCGACCCGCGCGACCGGACCCCGGATCAGCGTCCAGTTCCGGCCGCGCGGGGTGCGCTGAGCGAGCGGTTCAGGCCCGGCGGCGTACGGACCGGCCCGCGAGCACGTCCGTGCGCCGGCCGTCCTCGATCACGAAGCGGCCGTCGACCAGGACGTGCGGGATGCCCACGGGCAGCGTCCGCGGCGCCTCGAACGACGAGCCCGCCGCCACCGTCTCCGGGTCGAACAGGACCAGGTCGGCGCGGTAGCCCTCACGGACCAGACCGCGGTCGGGCAGGCGCAGCCGGGCGGCCGGGCGGGACGTGAGGTGCGCGACGGTCTCCTCCAGCGACATGACGCCGAGGTCCCGGGCGTAGTGGCCGAGGTAGTGCGGGAACGTGCCGTAGGCGCGCGGGTGCGGCTTGAAGCCCTGCAGGATGCCGTCGCTGCCGCCGGTGTGCACCGGGTGCTGCATGATCGCCCGGACGTTGTCCTCGTGGCCGACGTGCTGGAGGATCGTCGAGCCGAGGTTGTCGGCGATGAGCAGCCGGCGGGCCGTGATCCAGGGGGCCTCGCCGCGCTCGGCGGCGGCCTGCGCGACGGTCTTGCCGACGCAGGAGGCCAGGCCCGGGTCGGAGACACCGGAGATCTCGATCGTGTCCCACTCCATGGGCACGCCGTGACAGCCGTCGGAGCCGATCTCCTCGACGTGGTGGCGGATCCGCTCGGCGGTCTCCTCGTCCTTCAGCCGGGCCAGGGTCGCGTCCGGGCCGCCCTCGTTGGCCCAACTGGGCAGCATCGCCACGAGAGTGGTCGCGCCCGGGGTGTACGGGTACGTGTCCAGGCTGATGTCGGCGCCGCCCGCGATCGCGTCGTCGAGGAGCGCGAGCAGGTCGACGCCCTTGCCCTTGTTCACGCCGAAGTTCATCGTCGCGTGCGCCAGGTGCAGGGCGCAGTCAGCGGTCCGGGTGAGGTCGACCATCTCCCGGTACGCGTCCAGCGCGCCGGCCCCGTAACTGCGGTGGTGGGGGCAGTAGTAGCCGTCGTACGCGGCCACCACCCGGCACAGCTCGGTGAGTTCGGCGTCCTTGGCGTACATGCCGGGCGTGTAGGTCAGGCCCGACGACATGCCGACGGCGCCCTGCTCCATGCCCTCCGCGACGAGGCGCTTCATGTGGTCGAGCTCGGCGGGGGTGGCGTCGCGGTCGTCCCAGCCGACCGCGTACATGCGGACCGTGCCCTGGGGGATGAGGTAGGCGGCGTTCACGGCGATGCCCTGGTCGAGGCGGTCCAGGTACTCGCCGACCGTGCGCCAGCTGAAGTCGATGTCGGAGCCGTCGCCGTTCCAGCCGGTGATGGCCCGGCGGACCTCGGCGAGGGTGCGGTCGTCGACGGGGGCGTACGAGAGGCCGTCCTGGCCGAGGACCTCGAGGGTGACGCCCTGGGCGGCCTTCGCGCTGTGGTCCGGGTCGCGGAGTACGGCGAGGTCGCTGTGGGCGTGCATGTCGATGAAACCGGGGGAGAGGGCGAGGCCGTCGGCCTCGACGGTCCTGGCCCCTGTCGGGCGGGGCCCGGCGTCCCCGTCCCGGTGGATCTGCGTGATGCGGCCGTCCGTGACCGCCACGTCGGCGCGGTAGGAGGCGCCGCCGGTGCCGTCGATCACTCGGGTGTTCTTGATGACCAGGTCCACGGAAGGCTCTCCTGTTCGGGGTGGTTTCTGTGACGGGGCGGGTGCGGGTGCGTGGGGGCTGGTCGCGCAGTTCCCCGCGCCCCTGAGATGCCCGCCCTCCGGGCGGCATCTCCCTCGGGGAAGCTGCGCGCGGCGCATGCTTCAGGGGCGCGGGGAACTGCGCGACCAGCCACGCACAACCCCCGGACAGGCCATCGCCCCGCGGAGCTACGGCGCCTAGAAGAACGTGCGGACGTAGTCCACGACCGTGCCGTCCGCCTCCACCACCGGAATCAACTGCCACTTGTCGAACGACGTGCAGGGATGCGACAGCCCCATCCCGACCCAGTCGCCCACCTCCAGCGCGGCCCCGGCCTCGGTCCGTACCCAGCCGTGCTGGTCCGACAGGCCCGTCACCGCGATCCCGTCCGCGTCCCGGACCGCCCCCGTACGGGCGTCCCGTACGACCTGGACCTCGGGCAGGTCCAGGTCGTAGGCGGCATCCCGCTTGCCCGCGTTCGTGAACGCCTGCTCCGGCGCCGGACGCGACACCACCTGCGCCCACAGCCGGAACGCGGGGTGCAGCGCGCCCTCCTCCGGGACCCGGTTGAACGGCGTCAGGTGCCGGTAGTGACCGTCGTCGTGCGAGACGTACGCGCCGGAGCGGAGCAACTTCAGTACGGGCGAGCTCAGTTCGGGGATCTCCGCGAAGACGTCCGCCACCGCGTCGAACCAGGCGCTGCCGCCCGCGCTCACCACGATCTCGTCGAGCCCGGCGAACCGCCCGGCCTTGTCGAAGTCCACGGCGAGCGTGACCAGGCGGCGCAGCCAGGCGCGGACCCGGTCGCCGTCGGCCTGCGGGACCTCGCCCTCGTACCCCGCGACACCCGCGAGCCGCAGGGTCGGCGCGGCGGCCACCGCGTCCGCGACCGCCGCGCACTCCGTCTCCGTCCGCACACCCGTGCGCGCGCCCTCGCCCGCGCCCAGCTCCACCACGACGTCGACGGGGCGGGCGGCGCCGGCCGCACGCAGGGCGGCGTCCATCAGCTCCACGCCGCGGACCGAGTCGACGTAGCAGGCGAAGCGGAAGGAGGCGTCCCGGTCCAGCTCGGACGCGAGCCAGCGCAGCGCCGCCGCGTCGACCAGTTCGTTGGCCAGGAAGATCCGCTCGATCCCGAACTCCCGTGCCACGCGCACCTGGTGGGGCACGGCGAGGGTGATGCCCCACGCGCCGTGCTCGATCTGCCGCTGGAAGAGCTGCGGGGCCATCGACGTCTTGCCGTGCGGCGCGAACGCGAGCCCGTGCCGGGTGGCGTAGGTCTCCATCAGCGCGAGGTTGTGCTCCAGGCGCTCCGCCGAGAGGGCGAGGACCGGGGTGGTGAAGCCGTCCGTGAAGAGGTTCAGGCGGCGCTCCGACAGTTCGGCGACCGTCAGGCCGTCGGCCTGGGGCGGCAGACCCTTGAACCGGAAGTCCACCCGCTCGTCGGCGAGCCCCTTCAGGCGTTCCTTCCGGCGCTCGACGGCGGTGTCGGCGTTCTGGGCGGTCACGGCGCCTCCTCCAGGCAGACAGTTGCAATATGTGCAACGGTCATTGCGTATGTCGCTTACTGCTGTCTAACATCCGAGCCAACGCCGGGTCAACGGAGCCGTTGGCCCCCAGCCGTGAGGAGACCGACCCCCGTGACCGTCACCGGACCCGCAGCCCCGCACAGCGCACCCGACGTCGTCGCGCTCGGCGAGTCCATGGTCACGTTCGTTCCCTCCGTACCCGGGCGCCTCGCCGACGTGCCGTCCTTCGAGCGCGGCATCGGCGGCGCCGAGTCCAACCTGGCCTGCGTGCTCGCCGCCGGCGGACACCACGCCCGCTGGGTCTCCCGGGTCGGCGCCGACGGCTTCGGCGACCACCTGGTCGAGGCCATCGGCGCGTACGGCGTCGACGTCTCGGGCGTCCGCCGCGACCCCGCCCGCCCCACCGGCATCTACTTCCGCACCGCGGGCGACCGGGCCACCGACGCCCACGAGGTCGCCTACTACCGCGCCGGGTCCGCCGCCTCCGCCATGTCCGCCGCGAACATGGACCTCGGCGTGCTGCGCGCCGGCCGCGTCCTGCACCTGTCCGGCATCACCGCCGCCCTGTCCGCCGACTGCCTCGGGCTGCTCGGCGCGCTCCTGGAGCGGCCCGGCACGCCCGGCGGCCCGCTCCTCTCCTTCGACGTCAACCACCGCCCCGGCCTGTGGGCCGACCCGGCGGACGCCCGCGTGCTGCTCGACCTCGCCCGCCGCGCCGACCTCGTCTTCGTCGGCGAGGACGAGGCCGAGGACGCGTTCGGCGTCACCGGCGGGCCCGACGCCGTCCGCGCCGCGCTGCCCGAGCCCGACCTGCTCGTGGTCAAGCGGGGCGCCGACGGCGCGATCGCCTACGACCGCGACGGCGGCCGCCACTTCGAACCCGCCCCGCGCGTCGACGTCGTCGCCGCCGTCGGCGCGGGCGACGCCTTCGCCGCCGGGTTCCTCTCCGCCACCCTGCGCGGCCTGCCCGCCGCCGCCCGGCTGCGCCACGGCCACCTGTGGGCCGCCGCCGCGCTCACCGTCCCCGGCGACCTCGCCGCGCCGCCGAGCCGCGCCCACGCGGACCGGCTGGTCGCCCTGGACACCGCCGCGTGGGAGACACTGCACCTCGGCCCCGGGTGGACCGTCACCGATGCCGCCGACGAGAGGGCCGCCGAGGAGGTACGCACGCCATGAGCCAGACCGTCGACCGCGCGCTCAGCATCCTGCCGCTGCTCGCCGAGGGACCCGCCGACCTGGGCCAGGTCGCCGACCGGCTCGGCGTGCACAAGTCCACGGCACTGCGCCTGCTGCGCACCCTGCACGAACACGGCCTGGTCCACCGCCAGTCCGACCAGCGCTACCGGCTCGGCGCCCGCCTCTTCGCGCTCGCCCAGGAAGCCGTCGAGAACCTCGACGTCCGCGAGATCGCCCACCCCCACCTCGTCGAACTCAACGAGAAGTGCGGCCACACGGTCCACCTCGCCGTCTACGAGGAGCACGAGGTCCTCTACATCGACAAGGTCGAGAGCCGCTACCCGGTGCGCATGTACTCGCGCATCGGCAAGCCGGTCGCCATCACCGTGGCCGCCGTCGCCAAACTGCTGCTCGCCGACCTGTCCCCGGCCGAGCGCCGCGCCCTCGCGGACCGGCTCGACTACCCCATGTACACGTCCCGTTCGACCCCCAACGCCCCCGCCTTCCTGCGGGAACTGGAGAAGGTGGGCGAACAGGGCTGGGCCACCGACCTCGGTGGCCACGAGGAGTCCATCAACTGCGTCGGGGCGCCGATCCGCGGCGCGGACGGACGCGTCGTCGCCGCCATGTCGGTCTCCGCACCGAACGTCGTCGTCACCGCCGAGGAACTCCTCACCCTGCTCCCGCTGGTGCGCCGCACGGCGGAAGCCATCAGCCGGGACTACTCAGGCACCGGACCCGGCAACACCCCTCACAAGGAAGCAAGTTCATCATGACCGAGAAGATCGCCCTCACCCCCGCCACGCACACCACCCCGCCCGCGAAGTTCTCGCACGGCGTCAAGAAGGGCAACATCCTCCAGGTCGCCGGCCAGGTCGGCTTCCTGCCCGCCGAGGAGGGCAAGGCCCCCACCCCGGCCGGCCCGACCCTGCGCGAGCAGACCCTCCAGACCTTCGCCAACGTCAAGGCGATCCTCGAAGAGGGCGGCGCCACCTGGGACGACGTCATGATGATGCGCGTCTACCTCACGGACGTGGACCACTTCGCCGAGATGAACAAGATCTACAACGAGTACTTCGAGGAGCAGGGCCTGAAGGCCCCGGCCTCCGCCCGCACGACCGTCTACGTCGGTCTCCCCAAGGGCCTGCTCATCGAGATCGACGCGCTCGCCGTCCTGAGCTGAGCCCGCCGCACCACCCGCACGCCGTACGTCGTCACGGCGCGGCGCATCACCACGATGCGCCGCGCCGCGATCCCCCCTGCCCAGAAACCCCCATGCTCTTACGAGGTCAACGATGTCCCCGTTCGCTCCGCTCGCGGCCGCCGCCCCTGAGACCCCACCTCACACCGGCGGCATCCTCACGCTCATCGACGGCACCGCCGGTCTGCTGACCGTCGCCGCCCTCGGCATCGTCCTGCTGCTCTTCCTGATCATCAAGGCGCGCATCCAGCCCTTCGTGGCCCTGCTCGCGGTCTCCATAGCCGTCGGCCTCGGCGCCGGCCTCTCGGTCACCGAACTCTTCGGCACCGTCCAGAAGTCCGACGCCGTCTCCACCATCGAGTCCGGCATGGGCGGCACCCTCGGACACGTCGCGATCATCATCGGCCTGGGCACCATGCTCGGCGCGGTCCTCGAGGTCTCCGGCGGCGCCGAGGTCCTCGCCTCCCGCCTCCTCAACCTCTTCGGCGAGAAGCGCGCCCCCCTCGCGATGGGCCTCACCGGCCTCATCTTCGGCATCCCCGTCTTCTTCGACGTCGGCATCTTCGTCCTCGCGCCGATCGTCTACGCGGCCGCCAAGCGCGGCGGCAAGTCGATCATCCTCTACTGCATGCCGCTGCTCGCCGGCCTGTCGATGACGCACGCCTTCCTGCCGCCGCACCCCGGCCCGGTGGCCGCGGCCGGACTGCTGAAGGTCGACCTCGGCTGGGTCATCCTCATGGGCATCGTCTGCGGCATCCCGGCCGTGCTCGCCGCCTGGGGCTGGGCCGCCTGGATCGGCAAGCGGATCTTCGTGCCCGTCCCGCAGGACATGGTCGAGGCCGCCGACGAGGCCAAGGCCGCGCTGGAGGCCGAGCAGCGTGAAGCGGGTGTCACCCCGACCGAGAAGCCGGTCGCGCTGGGCGTCGTCTTCGCCATCATCGGCACCCCGCTGGTGCTGATCCTCCTCGCCACCTTCTCCTCGATCGCCTTCGACCCCTCCACGGGCCGCTCGGTCATCGAGTTCTTCGGCCACCCCTTCGTGGCCCTCACGATCGCCCTGCTCCTCGCGTACTACCTGCTGGGCATCCGCCGCGGCTGGTCCCGCAAGTCCCTGGAGACGGTGTCCACCGCGTCCCTGAAGCCGGTCGGCAACATCCTCCTGGTCGTCGGCGCCGGCGGTGTCTTCGGCGCCGTCCTCAAGGCGAGCGGCATCGCGCAGGCCCTCTCCGACACGTTCAACGACGTCGGCCTGCCGGTCATCGTCCTGGCCTACCTGATCTCGCTCGTCCTGCGCGTCGCCCAGGGCTCGGCGACGGTCGCCATCGTCACCACGGCCGGCATCGTGGCCCCCCTGCTCTCCGAGGGCAACTACTCGCAGGCCTTCACCGCCCTCGTCATCATGGCGATCTCCGCGGGCTCCATCTTCGCCTCGCACGTCAACGACGGCGGCTTCTGGATGGTCGCCAAGTACTTCGGCATCTCCGAGCGCGACACCCTGCGCACCTGGACGGTCCTGGAGTCGGTGCTCTCGCTCGCCGGGTTCGCGGTGGCGGCGGTGGTCAGCCTCTTCGTCTAGCGCGTTTGACGCGGACCGCTTCGGGCCTGTCCCTCGTCATCCGGTGACGAGGGACAGGCCCGAGCAGCCGGTGCCGCCGGCCGGATCGGGCGCGTACACCCAGTGCAGCGCGAAGATCTGGACGAACAGCAACAGGGCGGCCACGCACACGACCACCGCGCGACCGCCGCCGAAGCGCCGGGTACGACGGCAGGCGAGCACCAGCGCGGCCACGCTGCACAGGGGCGCCGCCCACGCGGTGACGTACATCCGTGTCGACGGTCCCAGGTAGGCGCAGTGCCGGAACCCGTCGCCGTCGAAGAAGAGGTGCGCGGCCAGCAGCACGGCCGAGACGACGGTCAGGACGAGAGCGGCCGCGAGGGGGCCGGCGCGGCCGCGGAGCGGAGTCGTGGTGTTCATCGCGGCCATCGTTATCGGCCGGGACGCAGGCTAAGGTAATGCGCACGTCAAGGATGAGCGCGGGTGTCCGGTCGCCCGGGAGGATCACGGTCCCGACGCCGGAGCGCCGTCGTCCGTCCGGCACAGGGAGCCCGAGGCCCCGGGGGAGGCGCCGCACAGGCTCGTCCGCCATACTTCCGCCCGTGGAGCAGCGCATGGAGAGCCAGAAGGTCACGCCCGTCACCGGTGCCGGTTTCGACCCGGCGTACGTCCCCGGCCTGACGTCTCCCCGACCGGAGACGGCTGTCGAGGACGCGGTCACGGAATCCGACGAGGTGGCGGAGGAGGTGACGCAGAGCGCGCCCGAGAAGCCCGTACGCGAGAAGGCCGTCCTGGACAAGAACGACGAACCCGAGGACGAACCCGAGGCCGATTCCGGGCCGGAGGCCGAGGACGCCACGGCCGAAGCGGCCGACGCCGACGCGGACTCCGATTCTGATTCCGAGTCCGCTTCCGCTTCCGCTTCCGAGTCCGCTTCCGAGTCCGGCAAGGGCGACGGCCCCGCCATGGAGGCGAGGGACCGCCGGGGTTCCATCACCGTCGACGCGACCGGGGTGCGCTACACGCTCGACGACCAGGAGGCCGACTTCACCTGGGACGAGATCAGCGCGGTCGAGTACGGCACGTCCCGCAAGCGCCTCACGGTGACGGTCCACACGCCCAACAGCCGCTGGTACCCGAACGACGTCGAGGCCCCCGACAAGGCCCGCCTCGCCGAGTGGACCGAGCAGATCGACAAGGCGCTGGACGCGTACTTCGAGGACTGACGAGGCAACGGTTCCGGTCGGCCCTCTTGCCGACCGGGGTTCTTTACGCTCCCTTGATAGTCATGGCGGACACCACGGGAACCCCAGGAACCGGCACCTCCACCACCACCCCCGACCATCCCCGCTCGTCCAGCTGGAAGTACATCGGTCCCGGCATCGTCGTCGCCGCGACCGGTGTCGGCGCCGGCGACCTCGTCGCGACGCTCGTGGCGGGCAGCAACTTCGGCTACACCCTGCTGTGGGCCGCGGTCGTCGGCTGCCTCGTCAAGATCAGCCTCGCCGAGGCGGCGGGCCGCTGGCACCTGGCCACCGGCCGCACCCTCTTCGACGGCTGGGCGAGCCTGGGCCGCTGGACGACCTGGTTCTTCGTCGTCTACGTCGTGATCTGGGGCTTCGTCTACGGCGCGGCCGCGATGTCGTCGAGCGCGCTGCCGCTCCAGGCGCTCTTCCCCGACGTGTTCCCGGCGGACTGGTCCATCAAGCCGTGGGCGATCCTGTGCGGCCTGGTCGGTCTGGTCTTCGTCTGGTTCAACAAGTACGCGGTCTTCGAGAAGGTCATGACGGTCCTGGTGGGCGTCATGTTCGTGGTCACGGTGTATCTGGCGGTCCGGGTCACGCCGAACCTCGGTGACGCCTTCGCCGGGCTGCTGCCCGTCCTGCCCGACGAGAAGGACTCGGTCCTGAACACGCTCGGCCTGATCGGCGGCGTCGGCGGCACCATCACCCTTGCCGCGTACGGGTACTGGGTCAACGCCAAGGGCTGGACCAACACGTCCTGGATGAAGGTGATGCGCCTCGACAACCGCGTCGCCTACATCACCACCGGCATCTTCGTCGTGGCGATGCTCTTCGTCGGGGCGGAGCTGCTGCACGCCTCCCACACCTCGATCGCCGCCGGGGACAAGGGACTTCTGGACCTGACGAAGATCCTCGAGACCGAGTACGGCACGGCGACCGCCAAGCTGTTCCTGGTCGGCTTCTTCGCCACGTCCTTCACGTCGCTGATCGGCGTCTGGCACGGCGTGAGCCTGATGTTCGCCGACTTCGTCGAGCGCTACCGCGGCGCCCGGGCCACCGCCGCGGACGTGGCGCGCGGCACCCGCGAGAAGGGCTGGGCGTTCCGCGGATACCTGCTCTGGCTGACCTTCCCCCCGATCGTCCTGCTCTTCCAGGGCCAGCCGTTCCGCCTGGTGATCCTGTACGGGGTCCTGGGCGCGGCCTTCATGCCGTTCCTGGCCCTGACCCTGATCTGGCTCCTCAACTCCAGCCGTACCCCGGCCCGTTGGCGCAACGGCCGGCTGAGCAACGGCATGCTGGCCGTCGCGGGCCTGCTGTTCGTGGTGCTGTGCGTGAAGCAGATCTGGGACCAGCCGTGGTCGGACTTCTTCTGACCCGGGCCGTGTGCCGCCCTACGTGAACGGGATGTTGAGCCAGGGGCTCCCCGGGTCCTCCGTCAGGATCCGGTGGGCCGAGACCATCTCCTCGTACCACCTGCCGAACTCCTCGTCGTCGAAGTGCAGGCACCGGCCGAGGGCGTAGGCGGCGGAGAAGTCCTGCCAGGAGCGGTAGGAGCGGACGGCCGACGCGCTCGCCGCGCGGACCGCGGACTCGGCCTCTTCGAGGGTTCCGTAGCGGGAGGCGAGGCCCCAGCGGGCCATGTTCGGGGCGCGGCCGAGATCCCAGGCGTCGACCGAGGTGACGTAACGGCCCTCGGCGAGCAGCCCGTCGGCGCGCATCCGGGCCTCGTAGCGGGTGATCCGGCCGATGAGCCGGTGCACGCCCTCGATCTGCGCGGAGGTCTCGTCGGCGGGGCGCGGCTCCGTGGTGGTCACGCCGTCCTCGGTGAGCACGGTGCGGGCCTCGCCGCGGGCCCGCAGCACCTTGGCGACGGCCTGCTTCCAGTAGCCCGTCTCGACGCGGCCGCCGAAGTCGCGGGCGATGCTGTGCCGCAGGCCGAGCGCGAACTCCCACACCCCGCTGTGGTTGTCGGCGGACAGCAGGAGGTGCACCTGCTCCCGCCACTCCTGGCGGCTGGTCACGCCCCACCATTCGCGCAGCCGTTGGCGCTCGGTCTGGTAGCCCTCGCCGTGGTGGGCCATGGTGTTCCAGAACTCGCCGTTGGTGACCGAGAGCAGCGCGCCCAGGGCCAGGCCGTGCGCGACGGGGCCGTGCAGCGCGCCGCCCACGTGCAGGGCGCGCAGGCACATCTTGTAGCGGGGCGTCCCGGCGCGGGCGGCCGCCCGCATCCAGGCCGCGTTGTGCGGGGGCAGCGGCGGGAGGACCGCCTCGCAGGGGGTGCCCGGATTGACGACGAGGGTCGGGGGGTTGGGGCCTGTGGCCCAGTTCGCGGTGGCGAACCAGTCGAGGGACTGCCACTCGAAGAGGCGGTGCGGGTCGGGAGCGGGCAGCATCCCGATGGTGCGCAGCTCCAGCCACTCGCCGCCGGTGCGGGGATCCCGGTGGAACAGCGGATACGTGGACTCGAAGACGTCGGCCTTGTCGGGGCGCAGCTCCATGTACAGCTCGACCGAGGCCAGCGTCTCGTAGTACGCCGCCCAGTCGCCCCGGCCCTTCGCCTCGTACAGCGCCCGCTCGGTGGGCGAGGGCGCCGCCCAGGCGGGCTGCGGGGACGCGGGGCCGTCGAAGTCGGCGGGCGGTGGGCCGAAGGTCATGGCCGGAAGCCTAAGCAGAGGGGACGTGGGCAGCGCCGCCGGGGGAGCGGCGGCGCTGCCCGTTCATAGGGGGACCGGCCCGCGGTCAGGTCACAGGCCGTGGACGTGCGGGCCCACCGCCGAGGACCAGGCGTTGTTGGACGTGGCGTCCCAGTTCGTGGACCAGGTCATCGCGCCGCGCACCCCGGGGTACGTCTTCGACGGCTTGAAGGAGCCGCAGTTCGTGCCCTTGGCGAGGCAGTCCAGGGCGTCGTTCACGACCGACGGGGCCACATAGCCGCTGCCCGCCGCGCTCGTCGACGCCGGAGTGCCGATGCCGACCTGCGACGGGTCGAGGCCGCCCTCCAGCTGGATGCAGGCGAGCGCCGTGAGGAAGTCGACGGAGCCCTGGCTGTAGACCTTGCCGTCGCAGCCGAGCATCGAACCGCTGTTGTAGTACTGCATGTTGACGACGGTGAGGATGTCCTTCACCGCGAGCGCCGTCTTGAAGTACTCCGCCGACGTCGACTGCATGTCGATGGTCTGCGGCGCCATCGTCAGCACGAAGCCACTGCCCGCCTTTGCCGCGAGCGACTTCAACGCCTGGGACATGTAGGTGGAGTTGACGCCGTTCTCCAGGTCGATGTCGACGCCGTCGAAGCCGTACTCCTGCATCAGCGCGTAGACGGAGTCCGCGAAGTTCGTCGCCGAGGCGGAGTCGCTGACCGACACCGTGCCGTTCTGGCCGCCGATCGAGATGACGACCGACTTGCCCGCCGCCTGCTTCGCCTTGATGTCGGCCTTGAAGGCGTCGTCCGTGTAGCCGCCGAGGCCCGCCGAGTCGAGGGTGAAGTCGACCGCGCCCGGTGTCGTGGTCGCGTCGGCGAAGGCGACCGCGATGATGTCGTAGTCGTCGGGGACGTCGCTCAGCTTCTGGACGCTGGCGCCGTTGTCGAAGTTCTGCCAGTAGCCGGTGACCGCGTGGGCGGGCACCGCGGCGGCGGCCCGGCTCGTCGTGGGCGCCGCGGAGGCTCCCTCGGTCGTCGCGACCAGCCCGGTCACGGCCAGTGCGGCGGCCGTGAACGTGCCGATGAGAGCGCCGAGTCGGGAACGTCGTCGGCGGCTGTGCGCGGGGGCGTGCGTCATTTCTGCCTCCATGTGGGGGGAGGGCTCCCACCACATCAGTGGGGGAGTTGGGGAAGCAGCTGCTGGGCGTACAAACTGGTCCAGACCAATAGGGATGTCAAGGGTTTGCGCCGACGCTTCCTCGCCAACCCGCGCCCACCGCTTCGTGAACAGTGCGAAGTTGGGTGTTGCCGGGCGCTCGCGTGGATATGGTGCTCAGGCAGGAACACTGACGTGTCCTGAACGAAGCAGTGTCACAAGGAGCGCAGAGCGACCGGGGGGTTCACGCGTGCCGACCGCCATAGCCGTGACCGACCCCGACCTGGTGCTCAACTCGCCCGACCGGCACACTCCGACCGCCTCCGTGCTGCCCGTGGGCGAGGCGCCGGACGCGTATCCGCTGGACCGCGCGATCGTCGACGTACACACACTGATCGAACAGCACGGGTATGTGATCGTGCTCTGTCCGCAGTCCGTACCGGACGCGGTCGTCCATCGGCTGTACTCGATCCGGTCCGTGCTCGAAAGCGACCGGATCGCCATTCTGCGCCCCGAGCTGCCGCCGCTCGGCCTCGCCGTGCTCGCGCTGCAACTGCGCCAGCTGTCGATCTGCGACTTCAGCCCGGGCGTCCTGGCGTCCGCGGGCCGGCTGCTCGCCCACTACGTCCACGCGGGCGCCCTCCTCGGCTCGGTCGCCAAGCTCGACCGCGTCCCCGTCACCCTCAAGGCGCACGCCAAGTCGTGGTCCCCGGGCGCCCAGTTCGCGGTCGTCGCCTCACCGCAGCCGCAACTGCTGAAGGTCACCGGGACCGAGACGCCGAGCGGCCCCTCCTTCGGTACGCGGATGTTCTACGCCGCCGGGCAGCAGACCACCGACTGGGTCACCGGCGCGCTCGCCCGGGCCTGGCGGGTGCAGGGCGCGACCGAGACGCGGCTGCCCGCCGAGTCGCCGCGCTGGTGGGCGACCGGCAAGGGCGGCCACCCCGGCCGGATCGTCGAGTTCGCGGCCGCCATCCCCGACATCTCCGTCCTCTACCAGCTCGTGTCGTCCGTACGGCGCGAGGAATGCCACTGGTGCGGGCTCGAACTCATCGGTGACCGCTGCGGGTTCTGCTCCGCGCCGCTGGCCGCCGACGCACCGCCCGAGCGCGCGGGCGGCACCCGGACCTCGCTCGCCCCGGCCGTCGGGGCGGGCCGGGCCGCGCTGCCCCGCGCCCCGCACCATTGACCGCCACCCGCACCCCGAACCCACCCGCCCGTCTATCCACGAGGTTGTCCGGTCCATGAACTCACGTCAGCGCCGCGGCGTCATCCTGCTGGTCGTCTCGGCCCTGTGCGCCGTCGGCGCGTTCGCCGGAGTGCTGTCCGTGATCCACGACGTGGACTCCAAGGTGGGGCCGGAAGTCACCGCGTACCGGCTGAAGTCGGACGTCGCGCCCTACAAGGAGCTGACGGACGACCAGTTCGAGAAGGTGCGGATGCCCGAGCGGTGGCTGTCGGACACCGCCGTCACCAGACTCGCCCAGGTCCGCGGCAAGATCGCCGTCACCCAGCTCAAGAAGGGCTCCCTGCTGCAGACCGACATGATCGTCGATCGGCCCGAACTCCGGGCGGGGCAGCAGGAGATCGCCATCATGATCGACGCCGAGACGGGCGTCGCCGGAAAGATCGACCCCGGCTCGAAGGTGAACATCTACGCCACCTTCAAGGCCGAGAACGACAAGCAGCGCGACCAGTCCAAGGTCATCGTGGAGAACGCCGAGGTCATCGACGTCGGCAAGCTCACCCCGATCGACCAGCAAGGCGCGAACTCCTCCGGGAACAGCACCCGGCGCCAGGGCGAGGCCGTGCCGATCACGTTCGCGCTCTCCGCGGCGGACGCGCAACGGGTCGCCTACGCCGAGTCGTTCGCGACGCACGTACGCCTCGCGCTCGTCGCGCCGGGGGACGACGCGGCGATCGCGCCCGGCGACCGCTCGTACACGCTGGACGAGGACAAGTGATGGGGACCCGGACCCAGGCAGCCCCGCCGGCGACCGCGGAGCGGCGTCCGGGGCGGACCGACGCGACCTGTGCGTCCGCGCCCCTGAAGGGACACCGCCGATGACCACGAGGATCCTCCCCGCAGCGGGCGACCCGGAGGCGGCCCGCGCCCTGGTCACCCTCCTCTCCCAGCTCCCCGACACCGAACCGGCCCCGCCCGTCGCGGACTCCACCGCCCTGCTCGACACCCTCGCGCGGCTCGCCGCCGAGTCCCTCGACGAACTGCCCGAGGTCGTCCTCGTCCACGAGCGGATCGGGCCCGTGCCCGCGCTGGACCTCATCCGCGACCTCGTCCTGCGCTTCCCGGCCGTCGGCGTCGTCCTCGCCACCGCCGACACCAGCCCCGCCCTGCTCACCGCCGCGATGGACAGCGGAGCGCGCGGCATCGTCGCGTTCCCGCTCGGCTACGACGCCCTCGCCGAACGCGTCCAGGCCGCCGCCTCCTGGTCCGCCGGCATGCGCCGCCACCTCGCGGGCAGTACGGGCGCGGAGCTGATGCCGGCGGGCGGCGGCGGCCGCGTCGTGGCCGTCACCGGCGCCAAGGGCGGCGTCGGCACCACCCTCGCCGCCGTCCAGCTGGCCCTGGCCGCCCGCGCCTCGGGCCGCTCGGTCGCCCTCCTCGACCTCGACCTCCAGTCCGGCGACGTGGCGTCCTACCTCGACGTCCAGTTCCGCCGCTCCGTCGCCGACCTCGCCGCGATCCGCGACATCACCCCGCGCGTCCTCCAGGACGCCGTCTTCACCCACGAGACCGGCCTCGACCTGCTCCTCGCCCCCGCCGACGGCGAGCGCGGCGAGGAGGTCACCGACCGCGTGGCCCGCCAGGTCGTGCACGCCCTGCGCGCCCGCTACGAGGTCGTGGTCGTCGACTGCGGTACGCAGATGGGCGCGGCCAACGCGGCGGCGGTCGAACTCGCCGACCAGGCCGTCCTGCTGGTCACCCCGGACGTCGTGGCCGTCCGCGCCGCCAAACGCATGGTCCGCCTCTGGGACCGGCTCCAGATCCGCAAGGCCGAGGAGACCCGCACCGTCGTCAACCGGCAGGCGCGCACCGCCGAGATCCAGCCAACTCTGGTGGAGCGCGTCACCGGCACGAAAACGCTCCGCACCACCGTCCCGGCCGCGTACAAGGAGCTGCAGGCGGCCGTCGACGCGGGCCGCATGCAGGACCTCGACAACCGCTCGACCGTCAAGCAGGCCCTGTGGGCCCTGGCCGGCGAACTCGGCCTGGTCGCCGCCCCCGCCCCCGACACCACCGGCCGCCGCTCCCGCCGCCGCGGCGACAAGGGCGCGGTCACGCTGGAGTTCGCGGCGATGTTCCCGCTCGTGCTGCTCGTGATGGCGCTGATGTGGCAGTGCGTGCTGTACGGGTACACGTACTCCCTGGCCGGGAACGCGGCGGACGAGGCGGCGCGGGCGGCGACCTCGGCTGCCGCCGGGAACGGGGACGCCGCCGGGGCCTGCAAGGCGGCCGGCACGTCGCATCTGCCGTCCGCGTGGCAGGCGGCGCAGATCGGGTGTGCGGACGACGGCGTGGTCATGAAAGCCACGGTCAAGGTGAAGGTGCCGCTCTTCTTCCCCGGGGTGAACCCGGGCTGGTCGGTCACGGGCGAGGCGGGCGCGGCCTCCGAGCAGGACACGTCCCAGTGACGGGCAAGCGTTGCGCGGGGCCGCGGAGAACAGCACCCGCAGGGGTGCGGGGAACCGCGCGACCAGCCACGACGAAACGGCAACCGCCCAAGGGAGATCGACCCGCGACGACGAGAGGGCGTCTGCGGGGAGACGACGGAGTCTCCATGCTGGAGTTCGCCGGCTTCCTCCCGTTCCTCCTGATCATCGGCATGGCCGCGATCCAGCTCGGCCTCGTCGGATACGGGGCGAACCAGGCGGGGAGCGCGGCGCGCGCGGCGGCGCGGGCGGAGTCGCTGAACCAGGGCACGGGTCAGACGGCGGCCGCCGCGTCGGCGAGCGGATGGCTGCACCCCTCGGCCGAGATCGGCGCGGGCGACACCGTCACCGCCACCGTCACGGTCCGCGTCCCGGCGATCATCCCGCTCTTCGACGGCTGGGACCTGACGCGTCACGCCACCATGCCCAACGACCGCACGAACGACGGGAGTTGAGCAGAGGATGAGCCTACGATCCCGAGTCGTCGCCACCCGCGGCACCCCGGAAGGCCCCGGCACGCCCCCGGACCGCGACGAGGGCCTGATCGCCGTCTACCGCGCCAAGCTCCTGGAGGAGATCGACCTCGCGGAGATGTCCTCGCTCCAGGCCGCGGACCGCCGCGTCCGCCTGGAGCGCGTCCTCGGCCACATCATCAGCCGCGAGGGCCCGGTCCTCTCCTCCGCCGAGCGCACCCAGCTGATCCGCCGCGTCGTCGACGAGGCCCTCGGCCTCGGCATCCTCGAACCGCTCCTCGCCGACGCCTCCATCACCGAGATCATGGTGAACGGCCCCGACGCCATCTTCGTGGAGCGCGCGGGACGGGTGGAGCAGCTCCCCATGCGCTTCGCCTCGCCCGAGCAGCTCATGCAGACCATCGAGCGCATCGTCTCCACGGTGAACCGGCGCGTCGACGAGTCCAACCCCATGGTCGACGCCCGCCTGCCCACCGGCGAACGCGTCAACGTGATCATCCCGCCCCTCGCGCTCACCGGCGCCACCCTCACCATCCGCCGCTTCCCGCGCGCGTACAGCCTCACCGAACTCCTCGAACTCGGTTCGCTCGACGAGCACATGCTGATGCTGCTCGCGGCCTGCGTACGGGCCCGCTTCAACATCATCGTCAGCGGCGGCACGGGCTCCGGGAAGACCACGCTCCTCAACGCCCTCTCGGCGCTCATCCCGCCCCACGAGCGCATCATCACGATCGAGGACTCGGCGGAACTCCAGCTCCAGCAGGACCACGTCATCCGCCTGGAGTCGAGGCCTCCCAACGTCGAGGGCAAGGGCCAGGTCACCATCCGCGACCTCGTCCGCAACAGCCTGCGCATGCGCCCCGACCGCATCATCGTCGGCGAGGTCCGCGGCGGCGAGACGCTCGACATGCTCCAGGCCATGTCCACGGGCCACGACGGCTCCCTCGCGACCGTCCACGCGAACACCGCCGAGGACGCCCTCACCCGCCTCCAGACCCTCGGCTCCATGTCCGAGGTCGACGTTCCCTTCGAGGCCCTGCGCGACCAGATCAACTCGGCCGTCGACGTCCTCGTCCAGCTCACCCGGCACGCCGACGGCTCCCGCCGGATCAGCGAGATCGCGCTGCTCGTCTCGCACGGCCGCGAACAGTTCACCATCGCCACGGTGACCCGTTTCGTCGCCCAGCCGTACGTGTCGGGCGCCGCGGAGCCGGAGCAGCGCCGCGTCCACGGCTACTACGAACACCTGCCGTTGCCGCGGCGTCTCGCGGACCGGCTGTATGTGGCGGGGGAGGCGGTCCCGCCGGCGTTCGGGGTCGTCGAGGCCGTCGACATACGGAACACGAGAGAGGCCACGGGATGACCAGGACAGACGCACGCGGGGCGGGCGGCGCAGCATGACGACCCCCGCGCTCATCGCCCTCGGCGCCACCGCCCTCACCTGCGTCCTCGCCATCGCGGGCCTGCACATCCACGCCTCCGGGCGCGCCCAGCGCCAGGCCCTCGTCGACCGCCTGGACGACTACCCGGGCGGCGGCTCCGGCGGCCCGGCGGGCGGCCGGGCACGCCGCTTCACCACGGTCGACCGGCGCCTGCGCCGCACCCGCCTCGGCCGCGCCGTCCACCTGCGGCTCTCCGCGACGGGCCTCGACCTGACGGCGGGCGAGTTCACGGTCTACGTGGCCGTGGTCGTCGTCGCGCTGTGGCTGCTGGCGGCGACGACGCTGGCCCCGTTCTTCGGCCCGATCGCGGGCGCCGTGGCGGTCTGGGCTGCGGTCATCTTCCTCAACTGGCAGCGCCAGAAGCGCATCGAGGCCTTCATCAACCAACTCCCGGACGTGGCACGCCTCCTGGCCAACGCGACGGCTGCGGGCCTGGCCCTGCGCACGTCCCTGGCGATGGCCGCGGAGGAGCTGGAGGCTCCGGCGGGCGAGGAACTCAGCCGGGTCGCCGACCAGCTGGCACTCGGCCGCTCGGTCGACGACGCCCTGGACGAACTGGCGGCCCGCCTCCCCTCCCGCGAACTGATCGTCCTCGTCACCACCCTGGTCCTGGCCAACAAGGCGGGCGGCACCGTCGTCTCCTCGCTCCGGAACCTGACCCAGACCCTGGAGGACCGCAAGGAGACCCGGCGCGAGATCCGCACGATGCTCTCCGAGGTGAACGCGACGGCGTTCACCGTCCCGCTCCTCGGCCTGGGATCCCTGCTCCTGATCAACTCCTCGAACGACGGCGCACTGGCCCGCGTCACCGGCTCCCCCCTCGGCCAGACCCTGATCCTGATCGCCCTCGGCCTGTACGCCATCGGGTTCTTCGTGATCCGCCGCCTGGGAAAGATCGAGGTCTGACCCATGCCGACACCTCTTCTGGGCCTGCTCCTCGCCCTCCTCGCCGGCGCGGCGGTCTTCGGTCTCTTCGCGGGCATCCGCATGTACCGCGCCGAGGCCAAGGTCCCCAGCGACCTGGCCCTCGCCCTCGAAGTGGGCGCCACCCGCGTCTCCACGGCGGGCTCGGCGGTGGACCGGCTCGGCATGCGGTTCGCGCCGCTGGTCCTGCGCCTGATGGGCCCGCGCCGCGTGGACGCCAAGCGCCGGAAGATCGACATGGCGGGGAACCCCGGCGGCCTCACGATCGACCGCTACGCGGCACGCCGCGCCGTCTACGGCCTCTTCGGCGTCGTCATGGGCCTGGTCTTCCTCACCAACGGCCAGCCGCTGCTCGGACTGCTGACCCTGGCCTTCGGCGCGCTCGCCGCCGACGCCCTGATCTGGCAGGCGACACGCGAACGCAAAGAGGTCATCGACCGCACCCTCCCCGACTTCCTCGACGTGCTCGCGGTCGTCGTCTCGGCGGGCCTCGGTTTCCGTCAGGCGCTGGACCGGGTCGCGGAGAAGTACGAGGGCCCCTGGGCCGACGAACTGCGCATCACGCTCCGCCAGATGGACATGGGCGTCCCGCGCCGCCAGGCCTTCGACGAACTCCGCCGCCGCAACGCGTCCGAGCAGGTCGCCCAGTTCGTCTCCGCACTCCAGCAGGGCGAGGAGCTGGGCTCACCCATCGCGGACACCCTGATCCAACTGGCCACGGACATGCGCCGCACGGACGCCCAGAACTCCCGCCGCCGCGCCGCGAAAACCATCCCGAAGGCAACGGTGGTGACGCTGGTCTTCATGCTTCCGGCGACCATGATCCTGATCGCTACGGGCATGTTCCTCGGCTCCGGAACCAACTTCGGCTCAATATTGGGTCGTTGAGGCACTCCTATGTTGACACCGGACTGGCTACAGTGACTTCGAGCAAAGGTTGGCGAATGCGAATTCCTGGCCCTGGCGGGCCGCCGATCCCGTACGAGGGGAGCTGACATCCGATGACGACCCGGGCAACCCCCAGACAACTTACGGTCAAGCCCGGCCCCCAAATTGGCGAAACCAAGTGCACACGGTCGCAGTTCGCGTACGTTGCGTGTGTTGTTTTGGTTGTCGTGGAGGAAGGGGGATCCCGTGATCAAGGACCGAGTGCTCGGGGCGTGGACGACGTGGACGAGTTCGTTGGGGGAGCGTCTTCGGGGGGCCCGGCGGGATTCTGGGGCCGGGTTCGTGGAGTATGCGGGGTTGATGATTCTGATCGCGGGGATCTTCGTGGCCATCGACAGTCTGGGCCTGGACGGATTGATCTCCGGCGCGGTGCTGGACGCCATCAGCAACGTCATCGGCGGCTGACGGACCTCCGCCTTCGGGACGACCGGGGGTCGACGCTCCCGATCTACATCTGGATGACGGCGATCCTGCTGTTCGCCGCGTTCGCGTTCTTCGCGTTCGCCCAGGCGGCCTCGGCCCGTAACGGAGCCCAGTCGGCCGCTGACGCAGCGGCGTTGGCAGCTGTGCAGTCCGTCCGCGACGACGTGATGGACCGCCTCGGCGAGGCAGTGGGGAACGAAGACGACTGGCTCGACTGGCTCACCGGGGACGACCTCGACGGGCTCGGAGGCGGGGCTGCTGCCGCTGCGGGTGATCTGGCGGCGCAGAACGATGCCACGGTCGTCCGCGGTCCGGACGACGCGGAGGTCAACGGACACCCCGGCTACTCGGTGGAGATCCGGACCGATTACGCGGTGGGCGACACCGTCATCCCCGGAACCGAGTCCATGCATGCGACGGCACATGCCACGGCCGTGCTCGAACCCCGCTGCGACTTCTCGTTGGACGCCGATCCTGAGAAGCCCCTCGAACTCGACTGCGAGGGCGGGGATTTCACCATCGACCCCGAGGACTTCGACCCCTTGGACCTGCCCGACGCATCCGACCTGTTCTCCGTGCACCTGGCCGACTGACGATGCGAACGACGAGAAAGAGGGAAGCCCCAGCCATGAAACTTCGGCGTACGACGACGACCCGTCGGCCACTGACCGTGGCGGCGATCACGGCGGGGCTGGTTCTCACGATCGCCGGTTGCGGAGGCGACGGAGGAGGCGACGGCGACAAGGCGAAGGACTCCTCCGCGCCGCCCACGGCCTCGGCCGGCAAGGGCGGGGGCAAGGAGTCCTCGGCGGCCCCGAGCGCGCCCGACAAGGTGCTGGCCGAGGTGAAGGGCGAAGGCGGCATCACGCTGACGATCACATCGGCAGCCCGGGACGCCGGTGGCTTCGTCACCCTGCAGGGCACTGTGGTGAACGGCACCGGGAAGGCCTGGGTGCCGGTCAACTGGCGTGGTGACGAACGGGAGCTGATGGCCAACGGCGGTTCGATCGCCGGTGCCGCGCTCCTGGACGAGGCGGGCAAGAAGAAGTACCTCATCCTGCGCGACACTGAGGGGCGCTGCCTGTGCACGCGCTTCACCGGCGGCGTGCGCAACGGCCAGACCGCTGACTGGTACGCCCAGTTCCCCGCCCCGCCCGAGGGCACCGACAAGCTCACCTTCCAGGTCGGCGCCATGCCCCCCGCGTCGATCGAGATCACAGAGGGCGAATGACGATGCCCCGACGACATCTGACCGCCACCGCGGCGCTCACCACGGTCGCCGCCATCGTTCTGGTCGCCGGCCCGGCGCACGCCGACGACGACCCCACCGGCGCCCCACCCGGCAGCACGACGACGTCTCCGCCGCCAGAGGTGGACGCCAACAGCCCGGGCCTCAAGCTCGCCGACGGCGCGACCCTCGCCCCCGCCAAGGTCCTGGACATCAAGTCCGTCGTCGAGGACATGTCCGGCGACGAGCGCCGCACGGACACCAGTGAGGACATCACCTTCGCCCTCCAGGCCGAGGTCCTGTTCCCCAAGGACAGCGCGAAACTGAACCCCGACGCGAAGGTCCGCATCCAGGCGATCGCGGTCGAGATCACCAGCCAAAAGGCGGCGACGGTCAGGGTGTTCGGCTTCACGGACAACCTGGGCTCGTACGCGCACGGCCTGACGCTCTCGAAGAAGCGCGCGGAAGCGGTCCACGACGCGCTCCAGTCGGCACTGGGCGGGAACGGCGGCAACCTCACGTTCCAGGTCCGCGGCTACAGCGAGGACTATCCGATCGCGGACAACGGCACGGAAGAGGGCCGCAAGAAGAACCGCCGAGTAGAGGTGTCGTTCCCGAAGAGCGACTGACCGGCTA
This sequence comes from Streptomyces sp. cg35, assembly GCF_050410835.1. Classification (NCBI taxonomy): domain Bacteria; kingdom Bacillati; phylum Actinomycetota; class Actinomycetes; order Kitasatosporales; family Streptomycetaceae; genus Streptomyces; species Streptomyces sp. cg35. The sequence goes on along the minus strand of NZ_CP191268.1, from coordinate 3,337,637 downwards.
ACTCACCAGTCTCACCAGCACCGAGGCGAGATCGGCGAGGAACTGAAGCCAGGGCCGGACCCGCTCGGCCCGCCGTTCCAACCGCTTGCGCCGCCCACCGGCCCGCACGTCCCGCCGCCGCTGTACCGCCCTGTCCCGGGCATGCCGTAAGGCCGTGATGCGCCTCGCCCCGATGCGTTTACGTCGCCTCATGCCGCGACGTTAGCGACGCCGGGGTCCGGGACGCAGGGCGGCGGACCACCAAAGCGGTCGGGGAGTTATTGGCGGTAACCGTAGAACGGGGAGCCCGTACCGTCCCGGGACTTCATTCACCGCTTGGCGAAGGAACTGTGAGGCGCTCGGCATGACAGAGCCCATCCGCTGGCAGAGGTCGACGTTCTCCGGGGGCGGAGACGGCAACACGTGCGTCGAGGTCGCCACGATCGACGGATCGATCCACCTCCGCGAAAGCGACGACCCGGGCACCGAGATGGCCACCACCCCCACGGCCCTCTTCCATCTCCTCAGCGCGCTCAAGACCAACCGCCGATGAGCAGCGCCACTCCCACGAACCTCACCTGGACCCGAGCCGCCCCCGACGGCGCCGAAGGGCCTGGCCCGTGGATCGAAATCGCTTACGGAGAAGATGACTTGGTGCATGTCCGAGACACCTCGGCTCCGGCAATGATCGTCACCACCACTCGCAGGAAGTGGGACGCCTTCGTGCTCGGAGTGCAGGCAGGCGAGTTCGACCATTTCGTGGTGGACCTCTGACGGCGGCCGTCGATGTGCCGGGCTTACCGGAATGTGTGGGCGACGATCCAGTACTCGTCCTCTTCGGCGGTGACAGCGTGCAGAACCCTGTTGCCCATTGAGAACAGCAGAATTCGGGTCTTCCGAGCACGGCAGCGACGCGGTGGCGGCGGGGCTGACGTTCCCTCCGGTGGCCGCGAGAATCGCAGTGGAGGGGGCTGTCGCGCCGTGAAGGGATGGCGTCCCCGTTACTTGTCGGCACCTCTGGAGGAGTGACTCCCAGTCCTCCAGCGTTCACGGCAGGCGTGGAACGAGGGAGAGCCACAGTTCTGCCTCCCTTCTCGTAGGCGTGCCGGCCGGGATCGAGTCCTCCAGCCCTATGAGCGGGGTCAGGGTGTTCTTGATTCTTCTCAGGTGCAGGATCTCTGGCCGAGACAGCGTTTTCCAGTCGGTGGTCATCCTTGATACGTCGGCATAGGGCGCACGCGCGCTTTCGATGACGTCCCGGAACAGTCCTTCGGGGTCGCGGTGCGGATCACGGGCAGCGGGGCCGAAGACTCTGATCATCGTTGCTCTGATCCAAGCGGCGTCAGCGGCTCGCTTGTGGGCCTCGTCCGGCGAGGGAGCGGACTTGTTGGAAATCGCGGCAAGAGCCAGTACGGCCCAGCGCATCCGAAGCGACTCGCCCGACCCGGGGAGCCTCATCCGGGTGGCGGCCAACTCCCTTACGGCTTCCCATGTCTGGTCGTCCCGGCGCGGTTCGTCAGGGCGCTGTGCGTATGCCTCCAACTGCTCCAAGGGGAGTGCGGAGATGTCCTCCCCCTTCAAGAAGCTTGTCCGAGTGCGTCGATGATTCGGATCATGTCGTTCTGGGCGGCAGCGCAAAAGCCTTGGTCGTCTCGCGCGATGGCAACTGCCGCTTCGTTGAGGAGCTCTCCGGCAGGACCCGAATCCTCGACGAGACGAGTCGGCGCGATCATCCAGTTCCGGGCGACCCTGAAGGTCCATGCGGTGCGGGTCGGCGCATCGCGGACAGCCGAAGTAAAGCTGTCCGTCCACGCCTGCCGCGGATTTCTGAAGCGCCATTTGGCGAACGGGACTTGATGATGCCCCAGCAAAGGGTGCCGCGGTACGGCCGCGCCGAACCAGGCCAGATCGTCGAACCCCGTCAATGCCTGCTGGACGCGTGCGTGAGCGTGGGGCATGAAGGCCCTCCTCGTCATGTCACCGACGGCCGGCCCTACGTCGCCCGCCACACCGTCAACGCCCCCGACAGGAAACTGGCCCCGCTCTTGGGGAGCGCCGTCGACTTCGTCGCGACCACGAAAAGGCCGATGTAGCCGTCGGGATGCTTGAAGCAGATCTCGCTGCCGGTCGTGATGATGGCGAGCGGCAGGCGCGTGTCGGCGCCCTTGCCGACGAGCCAGGCGCGGCAGTCGTCGAGGGTGGCGCCCGGTTTGCCGTACACCGGGGCGATCACCGTCCCCCGGGTGGTGGTCTCCAGCGCGCAGCTGAACTCCTTGGCGCAGGTGAAGCGGATGTCTCCCTTGCGGTCCTTGCGCTCGACGCCGTCCGTGATGCTCAGGGAGTTCTTCTCGTTCAGCAGCTTCATGGGGTACGGGGTGGCCTGCGGCGACGACGACGCGTTGGCGGCGGGGCCGGAGTCTTTGGATGTGCCGGACCCGCTGGATGTCCCGGATGCCGTACCCGCTGTATCCGAGGTGTCCGCCGTGCTCGACGTGCCCGACTTGTCCATCGAGCCGGTCCCGCCGCCTCCCGACGACTGCGACGCCCCGGCCGCACCGCGCCCCCCGATCTCGCCCCGCGCGTCCCAGACCTTCCACCCGAGCCCGCCCAGCACCAGGACCGCCGCCATGGCGCCCGCGACCCCGATGAGCGTGTTGCGGCGTCTTCGTGTCCGCACCTGCGCGGGGGTGGGCCACGGCGTCCGGATGTCCGGTGCGCGCCACGGCGACAGCGGCTGGGTGCCGTACGCCTGTGTGGACGCCGGAGCGCTGGGCGCGGCGACCGGCGGCGGGACGGGCACCGCCGGGCCCATGACCTCCTGCCAGACCGCGGGGCCGGCGCCCGCGTCCGCGTCCGGGCCGAGTTCCCGGCGGCACCACTGCACGATCTCCGACAGGGAGGCCCGGTCCGCGGGATCGGCGGCGAGGCAGCGGGCGATCAGCGGGCGGAGCTGTTCGGGCAGGAGCGACAGGTCGGGTCTGTCGTGCACGATCCGGTAGAGGACGCCGACCGCGGGGCCGTCCCCGTACAGCGGTTCGCCGAGCGCGGCGAACGCCGCCGTCTGGCCGAGCGAGAAGACATCGGTCGCCGCCGTGATCTCCCCCGCGCTGCCCGCGGCCGCCTGTTCCGGAGCCATGAACTGCGGGGTGCCGATGGACGTGCCCGTCACGGTGTGCGAACTGATGCCGGAGGCGAGGGAGATGCCGAAGTCGATCACGCGCGGCCCGTCGCACGCCAGCAGCACGTTCGACGGCTTCAGGTCACGATGCACGATCCCGGCGTCGTGGATGGCCCCCAGCGCCTCGGCGATCCCCGCCATCAGCCACAGCACCGCGGGCACCGGCAGCGGCCCGCGCCGGGCCACCGCCTCCGCGAGCGAGGGGCCCGGCACGTACAGCGTCGCGAGCCAGGGCGGCACGCCGTCCGCGTCGCCGTCGATCAACTCGGCGGTGTACGCGCCCCGCACCCGTCGCGCCGCCTCCATCTCCCGCCGGAAGCGGCGCCGGAAGTCCGGGCTGTCCGCCAGCTCCGGCCGTACGACCTTGATCGCCACCGGCCGGCCGCCCTGCGTGTGCGACAGATAGACCCGGCCCATGCCGCCCGCGCCGAGCCGCGCGGCGAGCCGGTACCCGGCCACCGTCCGCGGATCGTCCGCCGCCAGCGGCTCGAAGACCTCTCTCGCCTCGTGCATCCCCTATGCCCCCTGATCCCCTTGCTCCCCTGAGTGCAGAAGCCTAAGGCGCGGTGCGGCCGGGGCCAACGGAGAGGCGGGCCGTGGTGGGGGTGGGGGCCTTCAGTCCTTCAGCCGGACCGGCAGCGAGTCCACCCCGTACACGATCGACAGCTTCCGGAACTCCAGCTCGGCCGGCGTCACCCCGAGCCTCAACTCCGGGAAGCGGCGCACCAGTTGAGGGAACGCCGCACGCAGCTCCATCTTGCCGAGCTCCGCCCCGATGCAGCGGTGGATCCCGTACCCGAAAGCCAGGTGGGACGAGGCCGGCGGACGGGCGGGCAGGAACGCGTCCATGTCGTCGCCGAGGCGCGGATCCCGGTCCGCCGCGCTCAGCGAGACGATCACGATGTCGCCGCCGGATATCCGGACACCGCCGATCTCGGTGTCCTCGCGCGCGAACCGCGGGAACGCCGTCTGCACGACCGTGAGATGACGCAGCAGCTCGTCGACGAAGGGGGCCGCGACCGTCGCCGGGTCCTCCGCGTCGCGCAGCGCCTCGAAGTGCTCCCGGTCCTGGAGCATGATCATGGTGCCGAGCGCGAGCATGCTCGCGGTGGTCTCCAGCCCGCCGGTGAGCACACCGTCGGCGAGGCCGGTCAGTTCCTCGTCCGTGATGGTGTCGCCGTGCTCGCGCACCAGCATGCCGAGCAGGCCCTCGCCGGGGTTGCGCCGCTGCTCGGCGACGACGCCGCGCAGGTAGTCGAGCGACTGCGAGACCGCGCCGAAGGACGCGCCCGCGCCGCCCAGCACGTCGAAGCGGGCGACGGAGAACTGCTGGAAGGCGTCGCGTTCCTCGTACGGGACACCGAGCAACTCGCAGATGACCAGCGCCGGCACCGGCATCGCGAAGTGCTCGACGAGGTCGGCTGTGCCGTCGGCCGACTCCTGCGCCGCCTTCTCCAGGTGAGCGAGCTGCTCCTCGACGATCGCGTGGATGCGGGGCGTGAGGCGCGACAGGCGGCGCATCGTGAACTCGGGAGTGAGGAGCCGGCGCAGCCGCGTGTGGTCCGGCGGGTCGCAGAAGCCGAGGCCGCCCGGATTCTGGTCGGCCCCGGCGCCGCCCACGCCGACCAGATGGCGGAAGTCGTTGCTGAAGGCCTTGGCGTCGCCGAGGACTTCCTTCGCCTCGTCGTAGCCGGACACCAGCCACACCGTCATGCCGGGGATCGGCAGTCTGCTGACGGGCTCACGCTCGCGCAGCTCGCCGATCTCGGGAACCGGGTCGACGCCCTCGCGGCGCAGCGGCAGCAGCGCGGCGTCGGGCAGCTTCGCCAGCACGGACAGATCGAGGCTTCCCCCCTTCTTCCGCAGCCGGGAGAAGTAGAGGCGGGTCAGCCAGGTCGCTATCGCGGAACGTACGGACATGTGCTCGCATCTCGGCGGTGGGACGGACGGGCCTGCGTAGGAAACGCGGTACGTGTGGGGCCGTGGTTCTGACGGTGGCGGGGGTCCGCCAAGGGTACGTGCGTTCACCGGGTCCCGCGGAAGAGGGGCCGACCCCCTGATCCGCCCTGGGGACACCCCCACCGCCGCCCCCGGCAAATACAGATGAACCGGAACCCGGTCCTTGCGACCATGAGGTCCATGAGTTCGGACGAGCACCCCCACGCACACCCCCAGACACACCCCCACCCCCAGTCTCAGACCCACCCCCACGCATCCGCATCACCCGGCCGCTCCTTCGACGAGCTCGTCGCGGAGGCCGTCGCCGCGCCCACCGAGGGCTGGGACTTCTCCTGGTTCGAGGGGCGGGCCACCGAGCAGCGCCCGTCCTGGGGGTACGCCCGCGCCATGGGGGAGCGCCTCGCCCGCGCCGAGGCCGCCCTCGATCTGCAGACCGGCGGCGGCGAAGTGCTGAACCAGGCGCCGGAGCTGCCGCCGCTGATCGCCGCGACCGAGGGCTGGCCGCCGAACGTCGCGAAGGCCACCCGGCTCCTCGCCCCGCGCGGGGTGGTCGTCGTCGCGTCGCCCGAGGACGCCCCGCTGCCCTTCGCCGACGCCGCCTTCGACCTGGTCACCAGCCGCCACCCGGTCAAGGCCCACTTCGCCGAGATCGCCCGCGTACTGCGCCCCGGCGGCACGTACTTCGCCCAACACGTCGGCCCCAGCAGCGTGTTCGAGGTCGTCGAGTACTTCCTGGGCCCGCAGCCGGAGCAGGTCCGCCGGGCCCGCGACCCGTACACGGAGCAGGCGGAGGCCGAGGCCGTCGGCCTGGAGATTGTCGACCTGCGCGCGGAGCGGCTGCGGATCGAGTTCCACGACATCGGCGCCGTCGTCCACTTCCTGCGCAAGGTCGTCTGGATGGTCCCCGGCTTCACGGTCGAGGCGTACCGCCCCCGACTCCTCGCCCTGCACGAGCGGATCGAGCGGGACGGCCCGTTCGTGGCGCACAGCACCCGGCATCTGATCGAGGCCCGCAAGCCCGCCGCGTAGTGCGCTACGGCGAATCACGGCGTCCGCGGCCCGGCAGCGGGCAGGACGCCGCGATCCCGCGAGGTGAGGGCCCTCCCGCCGGTCACCTGAGGCAACCGATTCCGCATCGTTATCGGGACCCACTCGATCCTCACGTAAACCTCACGTAAGTTCAGACCAACGGCAATTCGCGTGAGCAAAGCTGCGCGGCGGTACCGCGCGGCGGAGGGGGCTGCGCGGTGCCGCTTGCCCTCGCGGGAGTCCCGGCCGGCCGGCACGGGACCCGAATGCGCCATATCCGTGACGGTGCCCCGCCCGGCCGAACGCGCGTCAACCGCGTGCATGACACGGGAGGGGGACGCCGAACCCCCGGCGGCGCACCAGTGAATACGGTGTCAAAGACGCCTGTGAGCCCTCTGTGAAGCGGCCTGAAAGCTACCTCCACGCGTCGCCGGACGACTGCGGAAAGTAGTTGTGGCACGCCGATGCACGCAGCATCACTTACGAAGGGTTATGGTGGAAACCCCCCCTCGGGCCGGTCCGTCTCCCCCCCACGGACCGGCCCGTTTTTTTGTCCGTACAAAGGACGCCACAAGCCCCGCTCAGGGGCCCGTGGCGTCCGCGCCGGGTCAGCTCCGGCCGGCCCAGATGTTGGTGCCGGGCGTCGAGACGGCGAACGAATCGATTTCGGTCAGCTCCTCGTCCGTCAGCTTCGCCGCGGCGAGCGCCGCCACGTTCTCCTCCAGCTGCTTCACGCTGGAGGCGCCGATCAGTGCCGACGTCATCCGCTCGTCGCGCAGCACCCAGCTCAGCGCGAGCTGCGCCAGGGACTGGCCGCGGCGCTGCGCGATGTCGTTCAGCCCGTTCAGCCGGCGCACGACCTCCTCGCTCAGCAGATCCGGGTCGAGCGACTTGCCCTGCGTGGCCCGCGAGCCCTCCGGGATGCCCTTCAGGTACTTGCCCGTCAGCAGGCCCTGCGCGAGCGGCACGAAGGAGATGCAGCCCATGCCGGCCGCCTCCAGGGTGTCGAGCAGCCCGTCGTCCTCGGTCCAGCGGTTGATCATCGAGTAGGACGGCTGGTGGATGAGGGCCGGAACGCCCATCTCCTTGAGGATCCGCGCCGCCTCGGCCGTCTGCTCGCTGGTGTACGAGGAGACGCCGACGTACAGCGCCTTGCCCTGCTGCACCGCCGACGCGAGCGCGCCCATCGTCTCCTCGAGCGGGGTCTCCGGGTCGAAGCGGTGCGAGTAGAAGATGTCGACGTAGTCGAGACCCATCCGGTTCAGGGACGCGTCGAGCGACGACAGCAGGTACTTGCGGCTGCCCCACTCGCCGTACGGGCCGGGGTGCATGAGGTAGCCCGCCTTGGTCGAGATGACCAGCTCGTCCCGGTACGGAGCGAAGTCCTGCGCGAACATCTTCCCGAAGTTCAGCTCGGCGGAGCCGGCCGGCGGCCCGTAGTTGTTCGCCAGGTCGAAGTGCGTGACGCCCAGGTCGAAGGCGCGGCGCAGGATCGCGCGCTGGGAGTCGAGGGTGCGGTCGTCACCGAAGTTGTGCCACAGGCCCAGCGAGATCGCGGGCAGCTTCAGGCCGCTGCGGCCGGTGCGGCGGTACTCCATGGAGTCGTACCGGTCCGCGGAGGCGACGTAAGGAGAGGTGTCGTTCATGGGTACGAAGCTACGTCAGTCCACTGACACCCCCTACCTGGCACCTGGTTTCACGGGGGTAGGCTTTCGCCCTCGGGGACTGCCGTCTGCACGGAGGGGCAAAAAGACCGTGAACCTGCGGGAGAGGCTGCGCGGCCTGCTGGTCAGGCTGTACGCGCGCCGGGTGGAAGGCCACCTGGACCACGACCGGGCGCCCAAGCACATCGGGGTCATCATGGATGGCAACCGACGCTGGGCCAAGGCCGCCGGATCCACCACCGCCCAGGGCCATCAGGCGGGCGCCGACAAGATCGAGGAGTTCCTCGGCTGGTGCAGCGAGACGGACGTCGAGGTGGTCACGCTGTGGCTGCTGTCGACGGACAACTTCGACCGGCCCCAGGAGGAACTGGTCCCGCTGCTCGGCATCATCGAGGACACCGTCCGCTCGCTCGCCGCGGACGGCCGCTGGCGCGTCCACCACGTGGGCGCCACCGACATCCTGCCGTCGGGCCTGCAGACCGTCCTCAAGGAGGCCTCGGAGGCCACCGCGCACGTCGACGGAATAGTCGTCAACGTCGCGATCGGCTACGGCGGCCGCCAGGAGATCGCCGACGCCGTCCGCTCCATGCTGCTCGACGCCGCGGAGCAGGGGCAGTCGCTGGAGCAGGTCGCCGACACCGTCGACATCGACCTCATCGGCAAGCACCTCTACACCAGGGCGCAGCCCGACCCGGATCTCGTCATCCGCACCAGCGGCGAGCAGCGCCTGTCGGGCTTCATGCTCTGGCAGACGGCCCACGCCGAGTACTACTTCTGTGAAGTCTTCTGGCCCGCGTTCCGCAAGGTCGACTTCCTGCGCGCGATGCGCGACTACGCGGCCCGGCACCGGCGTTACGGGGGCTGACCCCACGTCACGGGGGACGCAGGTCATCAGGAGTTAACGTACGCGCCGTCCTATGCCGTGGCATGGCTGCGCGTGTTCGAGGGAATAACCCTCCCAGGTCGGTGTCCGAACCACGGACGCCGGTTCTCAGCGGACGGCACGGGGCCGTCCGCCCGGGAGGCCCCTTGCACCAGGACGACCGTACGCAGATGAGTACGGATGACGACTTGGAGGGCCGGCTCTCGGCCCGTGCAGCGCGGCCGGAGACCGGTGAGTCTCTCCCGCCCTCCCGGCCCAGCAAGCCCTCCGTCGCTCCCCGACCTCATCCGAGGGGGTACGTCCTTCCGTGGTGACCAGCAACAAGCGCCACAAGCCTGACCGGCGCACCTATGTTCTCGACACCAGCGTCCTGCTGGCCGATCCGAACGCCATGACCCGATTCGACGAGCACGAAGTGGTGCTTCCCGTCGTGGTGGTCACGGAGTTGGAGGCCAAACGGCAGCATCCGGAGCTGGGGTACTTCGCCCGGCAGGCCCTGCGCCTGCTGGACGACTACCGCATCCGCTTCGGGCGTCTGGACGCCCCGATCCCCACCGGGGAACTGGGCGGCACGCTGCGCGTCGAGCTCAACCACTCCGACCCCAGCGTCCTGCCCTCGGGCTACCGCCTCGGGGACAACGACTCCCGCATCCTCGCGGTCGCGCGCAATCTGCAGGCCGAGGGGTTCGACGTCACGGTCGTGTCGAAGGATCTGCCGCTCAGGATCAAGGCGTCCTCGGTCGGCCTCCTCGCCGAGGAGTACCGCGCCGAGCTCGCCATCACGGACTCCGGTTTCACCGGAATGTCCGAACTGACGCTGCCCGCCGAGCAGGTCGACCTGCTCTTCGAGGAGGACAGCCTCTACGTTCCCGAGGCCGCGGACCTTCCCGTGCACACGGGTCTGACGATCCACTCCGAGCGCGGCAAGGCGCTCGGCCGCGTCACACCCGAGGGCAACGTCCGGCTGGTGCGCGGCGACCGGGAGGCGTTCGGCCTCAAGGGGCGCAGCGCCGAGCAGCGGATCGCGCTCGATCTGCTCCTCGACCCGGACATCGGCATCGTCTCGATGGGCGGCCGGGCCGGCACCGGCAAGTCCGCGCTCGCCCTGTGCGCGGGCCTGGAGGCCGTGCTGGAGCGGCGCCAGCACAAGAAGGTGATGGTCTTCCGTCCGCTGTACGCGGTCGGCGGGCAGGAGCTCGGCTATCTGCCGGGCACCGAGGCCGAGAAGATGGGGCCGTGGGCGCAGGCCGTCTTCGACACTCTCTCGGCGGTCACCTCGCGCGAGGTCATCGAGGAGGTCACGGCCCGCGGGATGCTGGAGGTGCTGCCGCTCACGCACATCCGCGGCCGGTCGCTGCACGACGCGTTCGTGATCGTGGACGAGGCCCAATCCCTGGAACGGAACGTCCTGTTGACCGTTCTGTCCCGTATCGGGGCGAACTCGCGTGTGGTCCTCACTCACGACGTCGCCCAGCGCGACAACCTTCGGGTCGGGCGCTACGACGGTGTCGTCGCGGTCGTCGAGAAGCTGAAGGGGCATCCGCTGTTCGCGCACGTCACGCTCACCCGCTCGGAGCGGTCGCAGATCGCGGCCCTGGTGACCGAAATGCTGGAGGACGGTCAGATCTGAGGTAGACAGCACCAGTTGGTCCCATTTGGCGCCGTCCGGAGAAGCCAGAGAGCTTAGCCGGGCGGCGCCTCGCCGCGTGCGCGTTTCCGGAAAACCCCTGGGGCAAACGGGGTGTGACGTTTGCCACCCGGCACAGAATTGCCTTGCGGCGTCCCGATACGGCAGAGTCACGGTCCTGTCAGGCCCCGCATACGACACTTGTGTACCCCCAGCGGTACGGCATCACCGCAGCCTCGGCTGCAACTGAACTTCATAGAGACCGTCGTATGCCGCCCGAGCACCACGCGGCGCTCCCGAACGGGAGTTGCCCACCGGGCCCGTGCCTCCCGTGACCCGTCAGGTGGGAGGCCAGTGCTGGGGGCACGATTGCGTCCGCGAGGGTCACACTCCAGCGGGCGATGCTGGAAGGAAACCGTGTGAGCCGGATTTCGGTCCGGGGATTCGCAGTGGCCTCGGCCACCGCGGTCACCACTGTCGGCGCCGTCGTGGGTGTTGCCTCGGGCAGCACCGCTCAGCCCTCGAACGAGGCTGAGGCAACGGCCGGCGACGCGACCCTCCTCGCCGACATACCCGCCGGTCAGCAGGCGCAGGTTCAGACCGCGTCGCTGACTCAGCAGGCACAGACGCAGGCCATCGCGGCCGACAACGCGGCGCAGAAGAGTGCGGAGGAAGCGGCTCGCAAGCAGGCCGCCGAGGACGCCGTCGCCAAGCAGAAGGACGCGCAGGCCGCGAAGGAGAAGGCCGAGCAGGAGGCCAAGGAGCGCGAGGAGGCCAAGAAGGCCGCCAGCCGTTCCGCGACCCGCGACGCCTCCAGCTTCGCTACGCAGGCCTCGTACTCGGTCAGCCAGATCCAGGCGATGGCGCGTCAGATGGTGCCGTCCGGTCAGTTCCAGTGCTTCAGCAACATCGTGGACCACGAGTCCAGCTGGAACTACAAGGCCACCAACGCCTCCTCCGGCGCCTACGGTCTCTTCCAGGCACTGCCCGCCTCCAAGTACTCCTCGGCGGGCGCCGACTGGCAGACGAACCCGGCCACCCAGATCAAGTGGGGCCTCAACTACATGAACGGGCGCTACGGCAGCCCGTGCGAGGCCTGGTCGTTCTGGCAGGCCAACAGCTGGTACTGAGCAGGACACCGCTCAACCCTGCGGAGCCCCTCACCGTCCTACGGTGAGGGGCTCCGTCCATGTACGGTCGGAGCCACGGACTCCGGGGGGAGTGGTGAGAGCGCACGGGGGAAAAGGACGAATCATGTCGCGTGTTCCAGGCTGGCTCGGCAGAGTCGGCGCCGGTATCAGCAAGGTGGGCGAGCGTCTGGACGAGCGCCGCGCCGAGGCCGAGCGGTCGGACGGGGATCTGCCCGGCCCGCCCGCTCCAACTGCCGTGCGGCGCACGGAGACCGAGGCGGTGTCCGACAAACCGGCAGCCGACGATCCCTCGCAGGACCACGTGCCCGCGCCGCCGCGGTACGCGCCGGCCATAGCGGCCCGGCCCGAACCGGCCACGGCGGTGCCGTGGGGACTGCGGGTCGCCGCGGAGGCCGCCTGGCGCCTCCTCGTGCTCGCCGGCACGGTCTGGATCCTGATAAGGGTCATCAGCTCGGTGCAGCTGGTGGTGTTCGCGTTCGTCGCGGCGCTGCTCATCACCGCGCTGCTGCAGCCGACGGTGGCACGGCTGCGCCGCCGCGGCGTCCCGCGCGGACTCGCCACGGCCCTCACCGCCATCCTCGGCTTCGTCATCATGGGGCTGGTCGGCTGGTTCGTCGTCTGGCAGGTCCAGGAGAACATCGACAACCTCTCCAACCAGGTGCAGGACGGCATCGACGAGCTGCGCAAATGGCTCCTCAACAGCCCGTTCCACGTCACCGAGGACACGATCAACGACATCGCGAAGTCGCTGCGCGAGGCCATCGGCGCCAACACGGACGAGCTCACGACGGCGGGTCTGGAGGGCGTCACCGTCATCGTCGAGGCGCTGACCGGCATTCTGCTGGCGATGTTCTCGACGCTGTTCCTGCTCTACGACGGCCGGCGCATCTGGGAGTGGACGCTCAAGCTCGTCCCGGCGCAGGCCCGGCCGGGCATCGCGGGCGCGGGCCCGCGGGCGTGGCGGACGCTGACGGCGTACGTGCGCGGCACGGTGATAGTCGCCCTGATCGACGCCATCTTCATCGGCCTCGGCATCTTCTTCCTCGGGGTGCCGATGGCGGTGCCGCTGGCCGTCTTCATCTTCCTGTTCGCGTTCATCCCGCTGGTCGGCGCCGTCGTCTCGGGCGCGCTCGCCGTGGTCGTGGCGCTGGTGACGCAGGGCGTGTTCACCGCCGTGATGGTGCTGGTGGTCGTCCTCGCCGTGCAGCAGATCGAGGGCCACATCCTGCAGCCGTTCATCCTCGGACGTGCGGTGCGGGTGCATCCCCTGGCGGTCGTGCTGTCGGTCGCCGCCGGTGGGATGGTGTCGGGGATCGGGGGAGCGGTGGTGGCCGTGCCGCTCGTCGCCGTGACCAACACGGTGGTCGTCTATCTGCGGTCCTGGTCCCAGGAAGCCGCGATCAGGCAGGCGCCGGCGCCGCACGGCGCGACCGCGATGGACCTCGCGCCGGTGAGCGCACCGCCGGCTCACACCGACGGCGCGTCAGGCTCCACAAGCCCCTCCGGCCCGTCCGACCCCACCGGTTCCGCAAGCCCCTCCGGCGACTGAGGAGCGGGGCCCCGTGGCCCCACAGCACAAAAGTCTGGCCCCGCCGCGAAAGCGACGGGGCCAGACCTTTGTGTGCGGCTTACGCCAGGACATCCTCGGCGTCGACCGTGACGGCCACCGCCTGGATCACCGAAGCGATCTTGAACGCCTCCTGGACGACCTCGCGGTCGACCCCGGCCTTGCGGAGCACCTGCTCGTGCGAGTCGAGGCACATGCCGCAGCCGTTGATCGCGGAGACCGCGAACGACCACAGCTCGAAGTCGACCTTGTCGACCCCCGGGTTGCCGATGACGTTCATCCGCAGGCCCGCGCGCAGCGTCCCGTACTCGGAGTCCGAGAGCAGGTGGCGGGTGCGGTAGAAGACGTTGTTCATCGACATGATGGCGGCGGCCGACTTGGCGGCCTTGTACGCCTCGGGCGACAGGTTCGCCTCGGCCTCGGGCGCCAGCTCGCGCAGGACGCGCGGCGAGCGGGAGGCGATGGCGCACGCCAGGACCGTGCCCCACAGCTGCTGCGGCGGCAGGTCCGAGTTGCCGATGACCGAGCCCAGGTTGAGCTTCAGGTCCTTGGCGTAGTCCGGTATGGCGGACTTCAGTTCGTCAAGTGCCATGTCAGAAAGCTCCGTTCACTCGCCGGAGAGCAGCGCGACCGGGTCCAGGGTCTCGTCGCCCTTGCTCCAGTTGCACGGGCACAGCTCGTCCGTCTGCAGCGCGTCGAGGACCCGGAGGACCTCCTTGGGGTTACGGCCGACGCTGCCGGCGGTCACCATCGTGAACTGGATCTCGTTGTTCTGGTCGACGATGAAGACGGCGCGCTGCGCGAAGCCGTCCTCGCCCTCGATGCCGAGGTCACGCATGAGCTCGTGCTTCGAGTCGGCCAGCATCGGGAAGGGCAGGTCCGTCAGGTCCGGGTGGTCCTTGCGCCAGGCGTGGTGCACGAACTCGGAGTCACCGGAGAAGCCGAGGACCTGCGCGTCGCGGTCCGCGAACTCCTCGTTCAGCTTGCCGAAGGCGGCGATCTCGGTGGGGCACACGAAGGTGAAGTCCTTGGGCCACGCGAAGACGACAAGCCAACCCTTGTCTTCGCGGTTCTTCTTCAGCCATTCCGCATCGATCCGCTCGAACTCCTTGCCCTTCTCGAGCGAGACGCAAGCCTGAAGGTCGAACTCGGGGAACTGATCTCCGACAGAAAGCACAAAAGCCTCCGATGGTGCTGGGTTGGACGAAAAGAACCCTGCCACATCGTGGATCATGCAGGGAAATCGATCATTCCGGTGACTCTGATAGGTGATGGCGATCAGTCGAGGGCTGGGCCACCGGCACTTCTTCCCCATGCCGCCAGTAGCGCAAGCTGGTCCTGATACGTCTGCTGTATCAACTCGCCTATGCGGGCAGCGTGTTCTCGTGTGGCACACCACAGGCGCTGAGCGAGCGCGTAGCCGCTTTGGTGGGGCGCGACGACGAGGTCGGGCCAGAGCGGGTCGAGGCCGAGTACGGTGCGCCGAATCTCCGGCTCGAAGTCGCCATGCCAGCCGACGGGGCGTACGAACTCTGGGGTGGAGGAGGCGCGTCCAAACCATCGTTGCAGGTCGCGCGCACAAGCATCCCGAAGTGCCTCGTCCCTGGACGGTTCCCGGACCAAGTCCAGCAGACGACGCGCCGCGCGGGGGTCGTCGAGGACGACGAGTGGCAGGCGGTGCGGGCGGGACGTGCGGTGACGGCGCGTTCCCGTGTCGTCGAGGAGCGCGGCCGTACGGTCCGTGACCGTAGTGAAGCGGGTTCCGGCATCCGTCAGCCGGAGCCACAGATCCCAGTCCTCCAGCCCCACCCCGGGACGCCAGCCGCCCACCCGCTCGACGAGGCCGCGTCGGTGAGCCACCCGCGACGGCTCGAACAGTGGGGCGAAGAGCTGGAATTCAGGGTGCCAGCACATGTCCAGGGAGGTCGAGGCGGCTGTGCGTGCGCCGTCGCGATCGACAGTGACGTTTCCGGTGGCCACCGCCTCCGCACCCTTGTCGAAGGTGGTCAGCAGTACGGCCAGGTGTTCGGGAAACCACGTGTCGTCATGATCCACGTAGGCGACGATCTCTCCGCGGGCGTGCTCCAGGGCGAGGTTGCGTGGGCCGCTGGGGTGGCCATGGCGGTTCGCGCGCAGAAATCGGATGCGGGGATCGTGGCGGGCGGCCGTCCGCACCACGTCGTCGGTGTCGTCGTCGCTGCCGTCGGAGATCACGATCATCTCCCAGTCGTCGACCGACTGTGCCTGTACGGACTCCAGTGTGGGCACGATCGCCGGACCTCTGTTGTACGTGGGGCAGACGACCGAGACACGAGGCATGGGCGGACCTTTCCGCAGTGGGCCGGGAGACTTGAGAGATTTGGCGACCTGAAACGGTGCCGTTCTTGGCGTGAGGGTATGCCTGTGCCCGAGTTTTTGGCCACGTCCGAGGAACCGGGCGATCGGGCCCCATCGGAAGTAGGGGTAACCCCATCCCCTGGTAGGGGAAGAAACCGGCCCCGGGTACGGGGATTCCGTGTGTGTCGAGCCATAGATTTCTTCTTGCCGGTCGGCGCAGGGGGATGCCGGTCACGGCACGGATCGAAATGTTCCGCGCATACAGAATTCTGGTGCGCGGCATTCAGAAGGTCGGGGGGACATGACCGAGTACTCGGTGCTCATGCCGTTCCTGCCGCGTAGGCCGGAGCAGTTGCTGCAATACGCCGCGCTGGTGGAGTGGACCGGGGCGCGTCGGCTGTGGCAAGGGCAGGCCATGCTGGTGGAGCCGTTCCAGGGCTTCGCCTCCGCGGCCGGCGCCGGCTTCCGGGTGCCGACCGGACTCGGGGTCACGCTGATGCCGCTGCGGCATCCGTACGAGGCGGCCCACCAAGTGCGCTCTCTCGCCCTCGCCACGGGGGAGTCGGTGGTGGCCGGATTCGGCCCGGCGGGCCGGTCCTTCCAGACCAGCCTGATGGGCGCCCCCTACCGAAGCCCGCTGACGGCGGTGCGGGAGTACCTGACCATCGTGCGCGGACTGCTCGACGGCGCCGAGGTCGATGTGCGGGGCGAGTACTTCTCCTGCCGTGCACGGATGGGGCCGGCTGTCGCGCCGCCGATCGATCTCGGACTCGGAGTGCTGCGACCGGGTATGGCGCGACTGGCCGGAGAGATCGCGGACGTCTCGATCACCTGGCTGACCCCGGCGTCGTATCTGGAGCACACCGTGTTGCCCGCGATGCGCGACGGCGCGGCCACCGGCGACCGGGCGACACCGCGGCTCTCGGCGATCGTGCCCGTAGCGCTCGACCGGCCGGACAGGGCGCCCACGGACATGGTGATCGCCAGCAATGCGGCACATATGCAGGCACCGCACTACATCGACATGCTAAAAAAAGCCGGAATCGACATCTCCGGCCTCGAACTGCCGGATGCGGCTCGCCGAATGATCGACGGTGGAGCATTTGTGCACGGCGACATCGGTCAGATCGCGGACAGGCTTTCGGAGTATCGCAAGGCCGGTGTCGACGAAATCATTCTGAATCTTACGGGCGTGTGCAACGTGTACGGCCCGAAAGCTGCCATGAGCGACCTCAAGACAATTCTGGGTGCACTCGCATGACGGGGAAGGTGGAAAAGGTGAGCCGGAATCGGCTTTCTCTGGCCAGGCGGCACCTGATGTCCTGGGGGACCGGGCAGCCGCTGCCGGGCGCGGCCCATGCCGGCATGCAGGGCAGTGTGACGGTCGTCGTGGAGAGCGACGCCCACCTGGCCGCCGTGCTCGCCTCCGATCTCGTCGGGCCCGGCTCGGCCGTCTTCGCTCCGGGCGCGCCGGCGGACGCCGCCGCCGACCGCCGGGTGGCGCTCGTCATGGGGTACGAGGGTTCGCTGGGCGAGCCCGGCGGCGACCTCGTCCTGGAGGACGACGACACCTTCTACCTGCAGACGCAGGACTACGGCACGTCCGCCTACATGTCGGTGATCGGAGCGACGCTCGTCCGCGTCATGGAGGACGGGGACTTCGAGGCGTTCCTCACCGACGCCGACGCGGCGTTCAGCGAGGGCACGTTCCCCTCGTTCGTGACCGACCCCGCCGTCCAGCTCACGGACGTCGCCGCGCTGGGAGCCGATCTTGCCGACGACGGCCCACGCACCCGGCTGTATGTACGGGCCGACGGCTCCATCAGCACCGGACCGGGGGGTCTCGAGCTGGCGCGCATCGACGACGGCCCGCACCTCTTCGGTGCCGTGACCGAGCGGTGGGAGAAGGCGAACACTCTCAGTGCACTGCCGTGCGCCGCCGCCCTCGCAGATGTCGTCGACGACGGCATACGGGTACGAGAGCTGGCCGGCCGCCCCTGGATCGGGCGTTACCTGAAGGCGATCGAGGCAGTACGCGAACTGCGGGCGCGAGGGGAGTCACAGATCCGGGTGTCGGGATTCGGAGGCCGGCTTGCTCCGGTGCCCGCGGAATCCCCTGAGCCCGTCGTCGGCTGCCATGACGTCGATGACGCCGCCGTGCCGCTGCTGCTGTGGACGGATGACGCCGCGTTCGTCCGGGCGGAGGGCCGGACCTTCCGGATCAGCCGTACGGCGGGCGAAGCGGTGGAAGCCCTGCTGGTCCGGGGTTCTCTGGACGCGGCGTCAGCCGTCGCGGACCGGGTGCTGCTCGCCGAGGTGGTCCGAACCTTCGCGGCCGGCGGAGTGCGGCTGGTGCCCGTCTCCGGTGAAACCGCCGGTAGCGGCGACGAGTTGGCCGGAGCGACAAGGTGACGTCCCCCACCGATACCGTCCCTGCCCTCGGCCGGCTGCCGGGACGTGCCGGAGCCCTGCTGGCGGAACTCGGCGACCGGGCGGAACTGCACGACCTGTACGACGAGGCGGGGTCGGCGGTCTACCACGACATCACAGCGAGCGACACGCACGAGGTGCGGGAACTGGTCGCCCTGGTACGGCAGTCGACCGGACCGGTCCTCGAACTCGCGGCAGGATCCGGTCGGCTGACCCTTCCACTGCTTGCCACCGGGCGTCATGTGACCGCACTCGAACTGTCCCCGGGCATGCTCGCCGCCCTGGACGAGCGTCTGGCATCGGCCCCCGTGCGGCTGAGGGAGCGCTGCACGCCGGTGCGTGGCGACATGAGCCGGTTCGATCTGGGGCAGCGCTTCGGCGCGATCGTCCTGGGCACGACATCCGTGTCGCTCCTCGACGCACCAGGCAGGGCAGGACTGTTCGCGGCGGTGCGTGAGCACCTCGCTCCGGGCGGACGCTTCCTGATCTCCACGGTCGATGACGCCCTGCCCGGGAACGGCGTGGAGGGCGAGGACGGCGAGGGGCCCGGATCCGACGAGAACGTGTATGAGCTGGCCGGCGCCAGCGGGCGCGTGTACCGCATGCACGAGTACTGGCCGTCCGGTGCCACCACCCGCAAGGTCACCGTCTTCCCCGGTGACACCGACGGAGCGCAGGACGGGCCGGTGCCCGTCTTCACGAGCTCCATCGCGATCGTGCCCGCCGACCTGCTCATCGATGAGACGACCGTCGCCGGACTGTCGCTCGTGGCCCGCCATCCGCTGCCCACGGGCGGCGCACGGCACCGCGACGTCCTGCTCGAAATGGAGGTGACGGCATGAGCGCCACCGGTGCGGACCGCCGACCACCCGCGGTCGCCGAGGGCACGACCGCCCTGTGGCCGTCCCTGCTGTCCCCCGCCGATCACGGCAGGGACGACCTGTGCGCGGTCGCCGCCGAAGGAGTGAGGGTCCGCTTCGCCGACGGACGTCAACTCCTCTGTGGTTCGAGTGGGTTGTGGAACACCAACCTCGGCTATGGCAACCCCGTGATCGCGGACGCGACCGCGCGGGCCCTGCGCGACGCCTCGTACCTGAGCGTCTTCCGGTACGAGAACGCCTACGCCCGCCGGGCCGCGGCGGAGCTGGTCGACCTGTGCGGCGCCGGGCACTACGGCAAGGTGCTGTTCTCCACGTCCGGCGGCGCGGCCAACGACCTGGTGATGAAACTGGCACGGCAGTACCACGCGCTGCGGGGCACGCCCCGGCGCAAGGTCGTGGTCGGACTGCGCGGCAGCTATCACGGACTGACCTACGGCTCGTTCTCCCTGACCGGTGACGACCTGGGGCAACAGGTGTACGGGGTCGACCAGCGACTCGTGCGGCACGTCACGCCGAACGACCCGGACGAGCTGGCGACCCTGCTGCAACGGCAGGGCGCGCAGATCGCCGCCGTCGTCGTCGAACCAGTGCTCGGCACCGGGGCCGTACCGCTCGACGACGCGTACGTCGCCGAGTTGCTCCGACTGCGCGACGTCCACGGGTTCCTGCTGGTGGCCGACGAGGTGGCCACCGGGTTCGGCCGTACCGGCAGCTTCTTCGCCTCGCAGCGCTGGCCCGGACAACCGGATCTGCTCGTCGCCTCCAAGGGCCTGACCAACGGCACCTGTGCGGCCGCGGTCGTCATCGCCTCACACCAGGTCGCGGACGAGTTCACCGGCTCCGGTGCCCTCCTGACCCACGGTGAGACGCAAGCCGGTACACCGGTGACCTGCGCGGCGATCCTGGCGACGCTGGACGAGATGCGCAGGCTGGACGCGGTGGCGCGCGGCCGTCGTCTCGCCGACCGGCTCGACACCGAACTCGGGCGGCTGGTGTCCGAGCACCCCGACGTATCCGCGACCACCGGCATCGGCTGTTTCCGCTCCGTGCGGGTGCGCGGGGCCGACGGCTCGGCCCTGCCGAACTCCGAGGTGCCGGCGCTCGTCGCCGCGATCCGCGACGCGGGCGCCATCGTCCACCCCGGCCTGCACGGCATCCAGCTCTTCCCGGCCCTCACCTACACCGAGGACGAACTGACCGAGCTGATGGAGTGCGTCCGCACGGGCCTGACCGCGTACGCGCGGACGGCACGGAACGCGGAGGGCGGCGCATGACGCTCGGCTGGCACTGCCCGACGCTCATGATGTACGGCTGCGACGGCCTGGCGCCTTGGCTGCGCAACCGTGCGGAACGCGCGAGCACGCTCGTCGTCGACGGCGCCGTGGCCGATGCTCCGGTGACCACCCGTGTCCACGAGCAGCTCGCCAGGGCCGGCCATGAAGTCGAGACCGTCGAACTCTCGGGTTCCGGCGGTCTCGCGGAAGTGGAGACGCTGGCGGACCGCCTCTCCGGTGTGCGGCTCGTCGTCGGGGTCGGCGGCGGCTCGCTGCTCGACCGGGCGAAGCTGGCCGTGCAGATGAACGCGGTCCCTGACACCCGGGCCCGGCTCGCCACACCGCAGCGCAGCGGCCTGGTGCTGCTGCCGGCCGTTCCGGCACCGGCCCGCGCGGCACTCGTCGCCGTACCGACCACGCTCGGCACCGGTTCGGAATGCAGCTCGGTGGCGTGCCTGACCGTGTCCGGTGCCAAACGCCTCGTCATGGGAGCGTCCCTGTACCCGGACGCGGCCGTGATCGACCCGTTGGCGACATCGACCCTGCCGCACGAACTCGTCGCGGAGGGCGTCCTCGAGGTGCTGTTCCGGCTGACGGGGCTGTACGTCGGAGACCACGGGGACGCGCCCACCGAGGACGCGCTCGCCGAGACGCTGATGATGCGCGCGGTACGGCTCGGATGGGAGTTGCACGCGGCGCGGACGGCCGGGGACGAGGCCGGGCACGCTCGGCTGCGCGCCGAGGCGGCCAAGGTCAGTGGGCTCAGCCACGCGGGCTGGGTGGTGCTGGGACGTCCGCCGTACGCGAGCAAGGGCTGGTACCTCGCCAACGAGCTGTCGTCGGCCCTCGGGGTCCGCAAGATGACGGCCGTCACCGCGCTCCTGCCGCCTCTGTGGCAGGCCGTCACCGACGGCGACAGCAGGCTCGGCTCCGGCCCTCGCCTTGCCCGGTTGTGGCAGGCGCTACGGACGGCCGGACCACGAGAGTTGTCCGTCGACCCGGCCACCGGCGTGGCAGAACTGGCCGACGCCTGGCGCGTGGACCGGAGCCTCACGGCGGACGACGCGCAGCTGAAGGCCGTATCGGCCCGAGCGCTGCGCGCCTGGGGCGCGGGCCTGCCGATGCTCGACGGCCTCACCGCCGCCGACATCACGGGCCTGCTGCGCCAGGCCACCCGGGACGAACCCTCGTAGGGGAGCCCGCACACGAAGACTTCCGTCGCCGCATGCCCGGGCGTACGACGGCGGATGCCCTGAAGGAACAGCACAGACAAGGAGGGGGGACAGATATGCAGGCGATCGAGAACGCCGCGCAGGACTTCACGCCCGCGCTGGAGCTCGGCATGCAGGAGCTGGAGGCCATGGAGGCGCCGGGCTTCTGGTCCGTGACCGGCTACGTCAGCGGCGCCGGTGTCAGCGGCGCTGTCACGTACAGCGTCGTGGCGACCGTCCTCACCTGATCTTGGTCCCGGGCCGTCCCACTACGGCCGCCGGTACCACCGAATCGTCACGAGCCTTTGAGAGGAGGTGAAGAGCATGCAGGAGAACAACCTCGACATCTCCGCGCTGGAGCTGGACATGCAGGAGCTGGAGGCCATGGAGGCCCCGGGCTTCTGGTCCAACTTCAAGGACGGCGTCACGGTGTCCGTCGCCGTGAGCGCCATCTACGGCGGCGTCGCCGTCACCTGAGCACCACCCGTCCGCCCGCGGTCACACCCCGAGCTGTGACTGCGGGCTGAGGGACCAACCCGGTTGCGGGCGGGCAGCTGACCGCCCGCAACCGGGTCCGCGGCCATGTGAGCGCGGCATCAAGCAACCGAGAGGGAAGGCATGTCGAAGAAGCAGGCTCAGACACGGGCCAAGTCCAACCAGAAGATCGCCTATGCGATTCCGCTGCTGGTCGTCGGGCTCGCCTTCTGCCAGATGACGCTCGACGGAACCGCGGCCCGGATCGGACAGGCCGCCTTCACGATCGCCCTCCTCGGCTGTGTCGTCCGTATGACACTCAACGTGCGCGCGGCGAGGAAGGCATGACCGGCGGCCCGGTCGTCACCTGCACAAGGCTGACCAAGAGCTTCGGCCGGGTGACCGCTGTCCAGGACGTCACCTTCGAGGCCGGTTCCGGCCGGATCGTCGGCCTGCTCGGCCGCAACGGCGCGGGCAAGACGACCACCCTGCGCATGCTGCTCGGACTGACCGCTCCCACCGCGGGCGAGGCCACGGTCTTCGGCCACCGGTACGCCGAACTGCCGCACGCCGCCCACCGGATCGGCGTCAGCATGGACGGCATCGGCGCCCTGCCGGGGCTCAGCGGCCGGCGCGACCTGCGGATCTGGGCGCGCATGCTCGGACTGCCCGCGCGCCGCGTCGACGAGGTACTGGAGCGGGTCGGTCTCGGCGACCGGGCCGACCGTAAGATCAATGGCTACTCCACCGGCATGAAGCAGCGCCACGCCCTGGCCTCCGCGCTGCTGGCCGACCCTGAACTGCTGATTCTCGACGAGCCCGCCAACGGCCTCGACCCCGATGGAATCCGCTGGCTCCGCACCTTCCTGCGTTCCCTGGCCGACGAGGGACGTACGGTCCTGATCTCCAGCCATCTGCTGGCCGAGGTGGAGCAGACCGTCGACGACGTGGTCGTCATCGACCGCTCCCTGCGCTACAGCGGTTCCCTGCACGACCTCACCCGCGGTGGCGAGGTCCGACTGGAGGACCGCTTCTTCGAGCTCGTCGACGCTGCCACGACCGAGGAGTCCGTCCATGCGTGATCTGCTGGCCGCCGAATGGGCGAAGGTGTGGTCCGGACGGGCCGCCTGGTCGCTGGCCCTCATCGGCACGGTGCTGTGCGTCCTGGCCGGCAGCGGATACGTCGCCAGTGGTGACGCCGACATCGCCAAGGGCGCCACCACCATCCAGGACGTCACGGACCAGCTGGTGCGCTCCTGGTTCATGATGCTGTTGATGTCCGCGCTGCTCGGCGCCGTCTACGTGAGCCGTGAGTACCAGGCGGGCGCGGTCGGCCGGTCGGTGCTGCTCAGCGGCGGCCGGACCCGGCTGCTCGTGGCGAAGCTGGCCGTCGGCACCGCGATGGGGGTCGCCTTCGGGCTGCTGGCCACCGTCTGCGCGGCCGTCTCACCATGGATCTTCCTGCGGAGCACCGAGCACGATCCGGCGTGGACCCAGGAGACGACGCTCACGCTCGTCGGCGTGTTCGTGGTGACGGTGCTCGGCGCGCCCTGGGGGGTTCTGCTCGGCTGGATCCTGCGGAACCAGGCCGCCGCGGTGGCGACGGTGCTCGGGCTGACCCTGTTCGTCGACGAGGCGCTGCTGCGGGTGGCGCCGGTCATCGGCAAGTTCACCATGACCATCGCCATGAGCTCCGTGTACCGCGACGGCAAGCCCGAACTGCTCGCCGAACCCTGGGCGTTCGTGGTGATCGGCGCCTGGCTGGCCGTCGCCGGGTTCCTGGCGCACCGGTTCCTGCACCGTCGGGACGTGCTGTGAAGCGCGGCGGCGCGCTGCTGACCCGCCCCCGCGGCAAGGCAGCGGAGCCCACCGCCGAGGAGCGTGCCGCGCTGCTGGCACGTCCCCGCCTCGCCCCCGACGTCCAGGTGCACGACCCCATCGAGGACGGGGCACCCTGGCTGGTGCAGCGCGGATCCCAGCACTACATCCGCGTCGGCGCCGACATGGTGCGGCTGCTGCGGTCCATGGACGGGGCACGCGACCACGCCGGTCTTGTGCAGGTACTCGGGCCGCCGTGGCGCGAAGGTGATGTCGGGCGGGCCGTGGAGCGCCTCGACCGGATGGACCTGATCGCGGACGGCATGAAGCGCCGCCACAGCGGAGCCCGGTTCAAATACGTGCCCCCGCTGACGTTCCAGTTCACGGTTCTTCGTCCGGACCGCCTGCTCCAGCGGCTGACGCCACTGCTCGGCCTGCTGGCGGGCCGGGCCGGTGCCGTGTGCGCCCTGCTGCTCTCGGTGGGCGGTGTGCTGGCTCTCGCACTTCAGGCCCCCGACGTCTACCGGGCGCTCGGCGAGCCCCTGCCGCTCAGCTATCTGGCAGCCCTTGCCTGCGCCTCGATCGTCACCACCGCGCTGCACGAGCTGGGGCACGGTCTCGTCCTGGCCCACCACGGCGGCAAACCCAGCCGCATGGGCGTCATGCTCTTCTACCTGACGCCTGCCTTCTTCTGCGACGTCTCCGACGGCTGGCGGCTGCCGCACCGGCAGCAGCGTGTCCAGGTCGCCGTCGCGGGCATCGCCACCCAGACGATGATCGCCGGCACCGCCGCGCTCACCGCGTGGGCGGCAGGCGGGACCGGCGGGGCACTCAACGCCTGGGACGCGGTCCTCGTCTTCGCCGTCTCGACCTATACGACAAGCCTGCTCAACCTGCTGCCGTTCGTGAAGCTCGACGGTTACATCGCCCTGATGAGCCACCTCGACCTGCCGCACCTGCGAGACCGGACCATGACGGACGCCCGCTCCTTCCTGGCCAGGTCGCTCTTCGGCGGTACGGGGTACACCCGTGAACTTCCGCAGCTGCGCTGGTCGGTGGCGTTCGGCCTGGCCTCCATGGCGTTCCCGCTCTACCTGATCGCCGTCGCCTGTTCGCTCTGGCTCGGCCTCATCCAGGGCACCGGGCTCGTCGGCGCCTCGCTCGTTCTCACGGGAGTCTGCGCTCTCTTGTACCGCGCCTGGACCGGGGGCCGTCGGCTGACCCGGCAGGCACGGGAGGCCGGCGCCCGCACCGGCCGGATCACGGCGGTCTGGCTCCTCGTCGGCGGGGCGGCGACAGCCGTGGCGGCCTTCGTGTCCGTCCCGTACACGATCACCGGCGGTTACGTCACGGAAGGCGGGCGCACGACGCTCGTCCTGTCCGGTACGGCTGACCGGGACGCGCTGCACGCGGGGGCGAAGGTCTCGCTCGAACGCCAAGGCATGGTCACCCGTGCCGACATCGCCACGGCGCAGATCACCGAGTCCACCGGGACGCAGGGCACCGCGCCCCTGTCCGCGTTCGTGCCGGTGCGTGAGGGCGACACCGTGCCGGTGCCGGCCCACCGCGTCCCCATGCGGGTGACCGACGGTGAACCGGAAGGCGCAGGCGCGGCGCGGGTGTCGGCCGGGCAGCGGTCGCTGGGCGCATGGCTGTACCTCAACTACATAGCACCTGCCTGGCGTTGAGCTCACGCGGCGCCCGGCGTACACCGCAGTGCTCCCCTGGAGCGGAGAAGATCATGGACATCTTTCAGTACCTGGCGTTCTGCCCGCCCGGCACCCCGTATTTCGATGTGCCTTCGTCGCGGGGCGCCGCCGAGGACGACTATCCCCTGGCCCAGGACGAGCTGCCCGACGGCTGGACCCGCACCCTCGGCACGGAGTGGGCGGTGCTCGCGCCGCCGAGCCCTCGACTCCCCGCACAGGGCTGGAAGATCCATGTGTCGGCGACGCCGGGGAACGCCGAGCACGTGCTCGGCGTCGTCGCGAAGTACTGCACCACCGAGCAGGTGATGTTCAAGTTTCTGCGTGGTCCGGGAACGCTCAAGCGGCGCAACGGCAAATACGGCGACCGCAGCGGCAGCGGGAAGTTCGTGACGATCTATCCGCGCGACGACGGCCATCTCGCGCGCGTCCTGGCCGAGTTGGGTGACCTTCTCGACGGGGAGCCAGGCCCGTACATCCTCAGCGACCTGCGGTGGCGCTCGGGTCCGCTCTATGTGCGCTACGGCGGCTTCGTCCTGCGCTCGAAGCTGTCCCCGTCCGGCGAGACCGTGTACTGCATCGAGAATCCCGACGGCGAACTCGTCCCCGACCGGCGGGGCCCGGGCTTCCGGCCGCCCGAGTGGGTCACCCTTCCCGACTGCCTGACCGAGGCGGTCGCGGCACGCAACTCCGGTATGCTGCGGGACTTTCCGTTCACCGTCACCCGCGCCCTTCACTTCTCCAACGGCGGCGGCGTGTACCAGGGAACCGACACGCGTGACGACCGCAAGGTCCTGGTGCGGGAGGCCCGCCCCCATGCCGGGCTCGACGGCGACGGACGGGACGCCGTCATCCGACTGGGGCAGGAACACCGGGCCCTGGAAAAGCTGCAGGGCTCGCCGTGCATCCCGGAACTGATCGACCATCGCAAGGGGCACGAGCACTACTACCTGATCCGTGCATACGTGGAAGGAAATCCGCTCTCCAAGGAGATGGCCCGGCGCAATCCGCTGGCGCGCGGCAGCCAGGACCCCGCGGAGTTCGCCGAGTACGCCCGCTGGGCCGTGCACGTGCTCGACCAGATCGACGAGGGCGTCGCGGGCATGCACGAGCGCGGCGTCGTCTTCGGTGACCTGCACCCGGGCAACATCCTCGTCGACGAGGACGGCAAGGTCACCTTCATCGATTTCGAAACCGCCAGCGACGCCGACGGCGGGTCCGTCCAGCACATGGGAGCGGTCGGCTTCATGGCCCCCGCCGGATACACCGGACGGGCCGTCGACCGCTACGCGCTGGGCTGCCTGCGACTGGCCGTGTTCGCCCCGCTGGCCGGCGCGGTGACCTGGTCCCCGCACCACAAGGTCGCACAGCTCCTCGATCTGCTGGCCGCGCACTACCCGCTTCCCGACGGATTCGCCGCGCAGGTGTACGCGGATCTGGGGCCCGCACTCGCTCCGCAGGCGGCCTCCACCGTGAAGGAGATCCCCACTTGGCCGTCGCCCAGGTCGGCCGAATGGCCCGTTCTGCGAAACGAGTTGACCGAAGGGATCCTCGAATCCGTCTCGCGGGAGCGTACGGACCGGCTGTTCCCCGGTGACGCCGAACAGTTCGCACGTTCCCTCGGCGGAGCTGCCTTCGCGTACGGCGCGGCCGGTGTCCTGTGGGCCCTGCACCACGCCGGTGCGCCGATGCGGCCGCAGCACCTGGACTGGCTGATCACCGCCGCGCGGTCGGCGGCGGAGTTGGCGCCGGGGTTCCACCGAGGGCTCTCGGGCATCGCCCACACTCTGGCCGAAGTGGGCCGAGAGGAAGAAGCCCGCGAACTTCTCACGCGCATCACGCCGGCCGACCTCGACCGGGCCGACGACAGCCTCTACGACGGGCTCGCCGGAATCGGGCTGACCCAGCTGCACCTGGCGTCGCGCACCGGGGACAAGGAACTGCTCGCGGCCGCGCAGGACCTGGCCGTCCGCGTGGCCGAGCAGCGGCCGGCGGAGGCAGTGCCGTCGTACGGGCTGCTGCGTGGCCCGGCAGGCGGTGCGCTGTTCCTGCTGCGTATGTACGAACACACCGGCGAGGCAGGACTGCTGACGGCCGCCGAAAGGCGTGTGCGCGCTGATCTGGCGGGGCTGGGCTGGCGCGAAGGAGCCTTCGAGGCCGGCGCCGCCGGACGCCTTCCGCTGTTCGCCGGCGGCAGCGGAGGCACCGCCATGGTCCTGCACGAACTGCTCCCTCGACTCAACGCTGAAGTACCGGAGTTGGTGGCCGCACGAGACGCCGTCCGGCACGCCACGGCACTGCCGTTCACCACACAGGGCGGGCTGTTCCACGGCCGGGCCGGAGTCCTGATGGCGCACCTGCGGCTGTCGGGCGGCAGCCCCGATGAGGAGGTGGTCCGTCGCCACCTCGACGGATTCGGCCTGCACGCCGTGCACCTCTACGGCCGCCCCGCGTTTCTCGGCACCGAGTGCCTGCGGGTCTCCACCGATATGGCCACCGGAACCGCCGGCGTCCTGAGCGCGCTGGGCTCGGCGCTGGGCGGCAGCAGGTCCTGGCATCCGTTCCTGTGACCACCCCTGAGGAAAGTGCCCCGTGATCGACTTCAATGCCTCCCTCGATCCCGTCAACGGACTGGTCGACACCTCCGTACTGCTGCCTCCGTCCCCGCCGGTGGACTTGCTGTGGCGCTCCATGGTCAGCCTCGTCGGCGCTGCCGAGGGACACCCCGGCGGTACCGCCACGGGCGGCGGGCGAGCGCTGGACCCGCAGGTCGTCGGTGCCTACGGCCACTCGCGCCGCGACGCCGTGACGCGAGGCGTGGGGGAGGGCGTGGAGCGGTACGCACTGTTTCCCCACCGGGCCGCGCCCGCAGGGGCGGTGCGCCGCAGACGGAGCGAACTCGACGGCTCTGCACTGGAGTTCGAGCGCGCGGACGTGGCGCTCGGATCACCGGAGGCGGTAGACGAGAGGATGAACTGGTACCCGGCCCGCCGCGTCGTCGACGACACCCGGGTGTGGGTCCCCGCGCCGCTGGTCGATTACCCGGTCGCTGTGCCACAACAGGGAGCGGAGTTGCGGCACTTGTTCGACCCGAGCCCGTCCGGGGCGGCGTCCGGGCAGGGGACCGGGCACGCGCTGCGTTCGGCACTTCTGGAGATCGTCGAGCGCGATGCGCTCCTGGTGGCCTGGCAGCGGCAGTCGGCACTTCGCCTCGTCGACCTGGATGCGTCGCTGACAGGCCGTGACAACGCGAACTGGCGGCGCCTCGCCCGGCTTCGGGAGGCCGCGCGCCGGGCCGGCCTGACCCTGCTGGCGGCGGATCTGCCGACGGCGATTCCCGGCGTGGTGTGCACGGTCGGGATCGTGCTCGACACGACCGCGTCCGTGCCCTTGGCCACCGTCGGGTGCAACGCCACCGACGACGTGGCCTGGAGCATCCTCGGTGCGCTTCAAGAAGCCCTGCAGATCCGCTCGGTGATCGTCAACGCCTGGCAGGCGGGGTGGGGCGATGCCCCGACTCCCGCCCCCACGACGATCCTCGACGACGCCGACCGGCTCCGGTACGTGGCGTCGCGGGAGAACTTCCATGCGGTACGGCGCTGGCTCTCGCATTTCCGGCCACCGCTCGCGCCGTCCGTCGAGCATCGGGTGAGGACGGACGACATCGTGCGGGCCATGGCGGCCGACGGCGCCGATCCGCTGGTGGTGGAGCTCACCCACCGACTGCCCACGCCGCTGCAGGACATGGGGTGGGCGGCGGTCAAGGCGATCGTGCCCGGTTATCAGCCGCTGCGCATGATCGAGCGCCTGGACTTCACCTGGAACCGTTCGCGCCTTGCCACCGCCACCCAGCGCACGGGGCTCCCCGCTGTGCCGTGCGACCCTCACCAGGGGGAGGATGCCGGCCCGGGGCCGCATCCCTTGCCGTGACGTTTTGACCAGCAACGACCGGAGAGCACCATGACCATGAACATCACACTGGGCGAGCAGGTACTGCTCCTCTGCCTCGACGACTCCGGGACGGTGCGGCAGCAGCCGACGGCCGAATACATGATCGCGGCCGGTGCTCTGCTGGAACTGGCGATGGCCGACCGGGTCCACCTGGACGGCGCGAGGCTCGTCACCACCGACACCACCGCGGTGGGATCCGCGTCCCTGGACCCCGTACTGGCCCGGCTCGCGGAGCCGGCGAAGAAGACGGGCGACGCCCAGGAGTGGATCTTCGCCCTGCACAAGGAGGCGTTCGCGGCCGCCCGCCAGGATCTGCTCGGCAAGGGACTCGTCCGGGAGGAACGCGGACGCACGCTGGGCATCATCAAGACCACCCGCTACCCCGAGACCGACGGCAGGGCCCGCGCCGAGGTACGCCACGCTCTCGATGAAACGGTCGTCCAGGGCGCCGAACCCGATGAGCGCACCGCGGCTCTGATCACGCTCATCCACCACGGCGACCTGCACGGCATCGCCTTCCCCGACGCCGACTCGGCGGCGGTGAAGCGGCGTTGCGCCGAGGTGGCCGAGGCCCACTGGGCCCGGCCCGCGCTGCGCGCGCTCGTCGACGCGGTGGCGGCCTCGGTCGCGTACTTCATGAGTCTGGTGGCGGTCAATGCGGCCGTGAACTCGTAGCGGCGGAGCGCGACTCGACAACCGCGTCGGTGGGCGGGGCACCTGGTGCCCCGCCCACCGACTTCTTTGTTTGCAACTCCAATGCCTCATCGCGGAGTTGGAGCATCTGTGAATTTGAGGTGGATCTGAGATTCCACCCAACTGGAATTTCCGGTGTGCTCAGAGGGTGTCGATGCAGTGTGCATCGTGTTAGTTTTCGGAAACGATCACGCCGTGCTTCGATAGAGCGCTTGTGCGGTCAACCGGGCCTGACCAGCACGGAAGTCATGCCGCGGCGTGTTTTTGGGTGCTATCTGGCCCGCGTGACTTGCGACAGGAAAAACGGGGAAGCATGGAACGTATAGCCCTTGTCACCGCCGCGCCGTCGTTGCAGCGGCGGCTGACCGATGTGCTCACGTCGAAAGGGTGGGGAGTGATCGACTGGGACTTCTCTCCCGCGGCCGAGAAGTCCGCCGTCGATGTCATCCTGGTCGAATCGGGATCATTGCCCCGGCATCCCCAACTTCCCTGGTCCGAACGCCCTTTCGTCGTCCTGGTCTATGGTGCGGACGATCCGTTCTGGCAGTCGCCGTACGCCCACAAGGCCATGGGCGTCGTCGACCGGGATGATCCCGATCAGGGCTTCGTCGACGCGGTGGCCCAGGTGCTCAGCGGGCGCGGCTGGCTCTCGCCCGAGCTGGTGCCTCGCGTCCTGGCCAGCATTCCGGTTCGAGAGCGCAGACAAGGGTCGGCGGCCGAGGGAATGGACCGCCTGACCGACCGCGAGCGGGACATCGCGCTCCTGGTGGCGCAGGGTCTTTCCAACTCGGAAATCGCCCAGCAGCTCGTCATAGGGCATTCCACTGTGAAGTTCCACGTTTCGAACGTGCTGCAGAAGACCCAGTGCCGCGACCGTGCGCAGCTCGCGGTCCTGATGCACTCGGCCGGTGCGGCAAAGACCCGTATCGCCGCGTGACAGGTGGACGGGGCGGGACGCTGGTCCATCCGCCCCGTCCATGCCCGTCCACAGACGGGGGCGAGCCCCGACCGACGGCGGAAGCCGGTGCGACCGGGCGTCGTTAGCCTCGGTCATCAGCCCGCGCGGAAGGTGATCGGACATGCGAACCCCAGCCCCACATGTCTCCGTGGTCTGTCCCACCTTCAACCGCTCGGCGGCCATCGGGGCGACCCTCGACTCCGTGCGCGGCCAGTCCGTGCGGGACTGGGAACTGATCGTGGTCTCGGACGGCAGCACCGACGACACCGACGACCACGTGCGCGCGGCTGCCGCCAGGGACCCGCGCATCCGGCTGATCCGCACGGCGCGACACGGCCATCCCGCCGAGCCGCGCAACATCGCTCTGGCACAGGCGCGGGGCAGTGTCATCGCCTACCTCGACCACGATGATCAATGGCGCCCCGGGCATCTGGCCGCGGTGACCGCAGTTGTCCACTCCGGCGCTGATCTCGTGGCCACAGGGTTCGAACTCCGCGACGCCGACGGGACGACGACGGCTGTCTCCCAGCCGCACGAGATGTGCTGGCACCCCGAGTTCCAGGTCTTCGGAGTGATCTTCGAACCGTCCCGGGTCGCCCACCGGCGCGGAGTCGCCGAACGGGTCGGCGGCTGGCGCGCGGGTGCCGGCATGGAGGACTGGGACCTGTGGCTGCGCATGACGGACGCGGGACAGCGGTTCACCACCGTCGCGGACCGCACCGCGGTGCTCTTCGACGACACCTCGACCCGCAGGCACCGGATACCCGCCCTGCACCACGTGCCCGTCGCTACCTTCGACGATCCGGCTCACGCGCGGGACGCGCTGCGGGAGGTGCACGACCCACGTCACGCTGCCGCCCTGCGAGCCGCGCACCGGCAGGACACCAGGGCGTGGCTGGCACGCCTCGCCGCATCAGAGGACTTCGTCCGACCCGTGGGCGTGCAGGCCGACGTGCTTCCCGTCCTTGCCGATGCCATGACGGACGCCGCGCCGTCCGAGACGGATCTGGTGCTGACTCGGCGCGGCCGAACGTTCGTCCTGGCCAAGCCGGTACGGTGCGCCAACGCCGCCCACGCGGATCGGATCGGAAAGTTGGTCCGCACGGCCCAACCGCACGTTCTCGCTCTGCTGCGGGAGCTGGCGCACGGCGCGCTCCCGAGCACCGTCGGACGTGCCCGGTGAAGGCACTGATCCTGGCCGGCGGAACAGGCAGCAGACTGTGGCCCCTGACCCACACCACCGCCAAGCAACTGGTCCCTGTGGGCGGCCGGCCCGTGCTCTTCTACGCTGTCCAGGCCATCGTGGAAGCAGGCATCACGGACATCGGCGTGGTGATCGGCGCCACCGGTGACGAGATCCGGGCCGCCCTTGGGGACGGCTCCCGTTTCGGCGCGAGTGTCACCTACCTCCAGCAGGAACGCCCCCTGGGGCTCGCGCACGCGGTACGCGTCGCCCGGGACTGGCTGGGCGACGACGACTTCGTGATGTACCTCGGGGACAATTTCGTCATCGGCGGCATCAGCGAGGTGGTGCAGGGGTTCCGTGCCGACCGCCCGGACGCGGGCATCCTGGTGACCCGGGTGCCTGACCCCTCGCTCTTCGGCGTCGTCGAGCTCGGCCCCGACGGAGGGGTGGTCCGTCTCGAGGAGAAACCGGCACAACCGCGCAGCGACCTCGCTCTCGTGGGGGTCTACCTCTTCACGCCCGCTGTCCACGAAGCCGTCGCCGCCTGCACGCCGTCGGCGCGCGGTGAACTGGAGATCACCGACGCCGTGCAGTGGCTCGTCGATCACGGCCGCACCGTCACGGCGACCCCGATCACCGGCTACTGGAAGGACACCGGGAACGTCGCGGACATGCTGGAGGTCAACCGTTGTGTCCTGGAGAACCTTTCCCCCGAGAACGAGGGCAGCGTCGACGCGGCGAGCGAGATCGTGGGCCGTGTGCGGATCGAGAAGGGCGCCCGCGTCGAGAACTCGCGCATCGTCGGGCCCGCGGTGATCGGAGTGGACACGGTCATTCGCGACAGTTACATCGGCCCCTCCACGTCCATCGACGCGAACTGCGCCGTGCACGGCAGCGAGGTCATGTTCTCCATCGTGCTGCGCGACTCGCGCATCGAGCACGCGGGGCGTGTGGAGGGCTCTCTCATCGGCCGGTCGGTCCGCGTCGTGGGCACCGTGCGGACGCCGCATGCCCACCGACTGGTCCTTGGCGATCACAGCCGTATCGAAGTAGCCGTCTGACGCGCCCCGTCCCGCGAGCGTCACGGGCCCGTGCCCCTGAACCCCGACACGAAAGACCTGCACCGCATGAGAGTTCTCGTCACCGGAGGCGCCGGATTCATCGGCTCCCATCTGGTCCGGTCCCTGCTGTCCCCGAGCGACGCCCGTGGCGCAGGGCCTGACGTGGTCACCGTCCTGGATGCGCTCACCTACGCCGGCAACCGGGCCAATCTGGGCGACGCCGTGCGCGACCGGCGCCTGCGGTTCGTGCACGGGGACATCCTCGACATCGAGCGCGTGACGGCGCTGATGGCCGACCACGACGCCGTGGTGCATCTGGCCGCCGAATCACATGTCGACCGCTCCATCGACAGCGGTCGTGCCTTCGCGGCCACGAACGTCCTGGGCACGCAGACCCTCCTGGAGGCCGCTGTCCGTGCCCCGCACCCCGTGACCTTCCTGCACATATCCACCGACGAGGTCTACGGTTCCATCCCGGCCGGATCATGGTCGGAGAGCCGCCCGCTCGAGCCCGCGTCCCCGTACTCCGCGGCGAAGGCCGGATCCGACCTCCTGGCTCTGGCCTACCACCGCACGCACGGCCTCGACGTCCGCATCACCCGCTGTTCCAACAACTATGGCTCCTACCAGTTCCCCGAGAAGATCATTCCGCTGTTCGTCACCAACCTGCTGCGCGGCCGGTCGGTCCCGCTGTACGGGGACGGCGGACAGGTACGCGACTGGCTGCATGTCGAAGATCACTGCCGCGCGATCCGCCTGGTTCTCGAAGGCGGCCGTCCCGGTGAGGTCTACAACGTCGGCGGTGGGCTTGAGTTGACGAACCGCCAACTCACGGAGCGGATCCTGGCGGCCTGCGACGCGGACTGGACAAGCGTCGAGCATGTCGCCGACCGTCCGGGGCACGACGCCCGGTACAGCGTTGACTGGTCGAAGATCCGTGACGAACTCGGTTACGCGCCCCGCCGCACCTTTGACGAAGGACTCGCCGCCACCGTGGACTGGTACCGCACCCACCGATCATGGTGGGAGCCGCTCGTCGGCGCGCGTCCGGCCCTGGTACGAGAGTGACCACCTGGCTGGTCACCGGTGCCGGTGGCCTTCTCGGACGGGACATGTCAGCCGTACTTCCGCCAGGGCGGACAACGGCCCTGACCCGTCAGGGCCTGGACATCACCGACTTCGAGGCGGTCGCGGACACCGTGGGCCGACTGTGTCCGGACATCGTCGTCAACTGCGCGGCGTGGACGGACGTGGATGCCGCGGAGAACCACGAAGCCGCCGCGACCGAGGTCAACGCCACGGCCGTACGCAACCTCGCGCGAGTCTGCGCCCGCACGGGAGCCCGGCTCCTCCACATCTCCACGGACTACGTCTTCTCGGGGGCCGGGCCCGGCGGAGAGCCGCGGCGCACGCCGTACCCCGAGAACGCCGATCCCCGGCCGCTGACCGCCTACGGCCGCAGCAAACGGGCCGGTGAGAGGGCGGTGCTCGACGTGCTGCCCGACGCCGCGACAGTGATCCGTACCGGCTGGCTCTACGGACGACACGGCCGCAGTTTCGTCCGGACCGTGCTCGACCGGGCACGATCCGCCGAAGAGTCCCATGTGGTCAACGACCAGTACGGGCAGCCGACGTGGAGCAAGAGCCTGGCGGGTCGGCTGAAGATCCTGGGCGAGGCGACTTCGCGACCCGGCGTGCTGCATCTCACCAGCACAGGACACGCCACCTGGTACGAACTCGCCCAGGAGATCTACCGATGGGCCGGTGCGGATGCGGCATTGGTCAGTCCGATCAGCACCGCCGATCTCGGCAGGCCCGCACCGCGACCCGCGTGGAGCGTGCTGGCTCATGACCGCGCCTCGGCCGCCGGGCTCGGCGTGCACCACCACTGGCGCGACGAGCTGCGCCGCGCCCTGCCTCATCTGGTCGACGGCCTGAAGGGGCGTACTCCGCAGCGCAACAGGGATGAGGAGACGCATGGCCACCGCTGACGAAGGCGCGAAGCTCCGACCGCTCGCGATCGACGATGCCTGGATCGTGGAACCGGTTGTCCACCAAGACGACCGGGGCAGCTTCCACGAGTGGTTCCGAGCCCCGGACGTCATGGCGTCCACCGGCGCCTCTTTCCGGACGGCGCAGGCCAACTGTTCGGTTTCCCGCCGCGGGGCGCTGCGAGGGATCCACTACACCAACGCCTCGCAGGGGCAGGCCAAGTACGTCACGTGCGTGCGTGGCGCCATCCTCGACGCGGTCGTCGACCTGCGGGTGGGGTCACCCACCTACGGCATGAGCGAGCTGATCCGGCTCGACGCGGACCATCGGCGCGCCGTCCATCTGAAGGAGGGACTGGGGCACGCCTTCCTGGCGCTGACCGACGACGCCACGGTCGTCTACCTCTGCTCCGCTTTGTACGCCCCGGACCATGAGGGAACCGTCCATCCGCTCGACCCGGACCTGGGGATCCCCTGGCCCTTGGCCGATGTCGGTACGCCGATCCTGTCGGCCAAGGACGCCGCG
The DNA here is from genome assembly GCF_050410835.1 of Streptomyces sp. cg35. Lineage (NCBI taxonomy): Bacteria > Bacillati > Actinomycetota > Actinomycetes > Kitasatosporales > Streptomycetaceae > Streptomyces > Streptomyces sp. cg35. The sequence goes on along the minus strand of NZ_CP191268.1, from coordinate 3,302,103 downwards.
GCTCCCACGCTCGCGCAGGCGCGTCGGTCCGGAGGGCTTCCTGTTTACGCCCGCGACGCCGTGCACGCCCGCGACGCCTCCGAGGCTCATGCGCCGGACGGCGAGAGCTTGAGGCACAGAATGCATTGATTACGGAAATAGCTAGACTCGGTCATGTTGATCGGAGGTGGCTATCAGTGGCCGTACAGAACGGAAAGCCCGTGGGGGCGCGGAAGCGGCAGCCGAGCCTGGCGCAGCTGCGGGCGTTCGCCGCGGTCGCGGAGCATCTGCACTTCCGGGACGCGGCCGCCGCGATCGGGATGAGCCAGCCCGCCCTGTCCGGCGCCGTGTCGGCGCTGGAGGAGACGCTCGGGGTGACCCTTCTCGAGCGTACGACGAGAAAAGTGCTGCTCTCGCCGGCCGGGGAACGGATCGCGGTACGGGCCAGGGCCGTGCTCGACGAGGTCGGCACGCTCCTGGAGGAGGCCGAGGCGGTGCGGGCGCCGTTCACCGGCGCGCTGCGGCTCGGGGTGATCCCGACCGTCGCGCCCTATCTGCTGCCCACCGTGCTGCGGCTCGTGCACGACAGGTATCCGGACCTGGACCTCCAGGTGCACGAGGAACAGACCTCGTCCCTCATCGAGGGCCTGACGGCCGGCCGGCTGGACCTGCTGCTGCTCGCCGTGCCGCTGGGGGTGCCCGGCGTCACCGAACTCCCGCTGTTCGACGAGGACTTCGTGCTCGTCACCCCGCTCGACCACTGGCTCGGCGGGCGCGAGGGCATCCCGCGCGAGGCGCTGCGCGAGCTGAACCTGTTGCTGCTCGACGAGGGGCACTGCCTGCGCGACCAGGCACTCGACATCTGCCGGGAGGCCGGCCGTGGTGACGCGCCCGTCACCACGACCGCCGCCGGTCTCGCCACCCTGGTCCAACTCGTCGCCGGCGGACTGGGGGTGACGCTGCTGCCGCGGACCGCCGTCGCCGTCGAGACCAGCCGCAGCAGTCAGCTGCTCACCGGGTACTTCGCGGAGCCGGCGCCCACGCGCAGGGTCGCCCTCGCGATGCGCACGGGGGCGGCCCGCTCCGCGGAGTACGGGGAACTGGCCGCGGCCCTGCGCGTCGCGCTCCAGGGGTTGCCGGTCAAGATCAGCCCCTCCGGCGACTGAGGAGCGGGGACCGGGGCGCGGCCCCGTGACCCGAGCACCGTCGCCGCTCGCTACTCGGTGCGGAGGCCGTTCGCGCGCATGAGGCGCCACAGCGGCGGCATCGACAGCAGCGTCACCACGACGATCAGGGCGCCGCCGATCGCCGCCAGCGGGAGGAACAGCAGCCAGTCCGAGACCGGCTTGCCGATCATGCGGAGCATCAGCCAGCCGATACCGAGACCGCCCGCGACGGCCAGCACCATGCCCAGGACCACCGGGATCGCCGTCTGCCACAGCACCGACCAGGCGAGCGTCCTGCGGCGCGTGCCGTAGGCGACGAGCACCGACAGCAGGCGCCTGCGCTCCCGGAGCTGCTCGATCTGCGAGACCAGCATGGACGCCGCGATGAGGGTCATCGTGACGGCGGCCGCCGTGAACAGGCCGGTGCGGATGCTCGCGTACTCCTTGTCCCGGGCGACGGCCCGGAACGTCCACACGCTCATGCTCGGATCGATGCGGAACGCGGTGTTGCGGGCGAGGTCGTAGGCGTCCGGCACGGACTCGTCCAGCACCATCTGCGCGGACGTCACGGCCGTGTGCAGCCGGGCCGGGTCGAGGGCGCCCGGGGTGGTGAGGATGCCGCTGAACCGGTTGCCCGCCGGGTCGCGGCGCGAGGTGACCGTCGTGGTGTCCTTCGGCAGCGTCCAGCGCACCGGCTTCTTGTCCTTGACGCCGGGCGTGTACGACTTGCCGTCGTCGACGGTGAGACGGGCGCCGGGCCGCGCCACCGAGGCGAGCTCCTTCTCCGAGTACGCGTCGCCCGAGCCGGTGACCCGGAACGTGTCGCCGTCCGCGCACGACGTGATGCGGGCCAGCTCGCGCAGCGACGCGCAGTCGCCGACGTCCACCGAGACGCTCGGCACGTAGTCGTCGGCGTCGGGCTTCGCGCCCACCACGCTCGCCGTGGTGCCGACCGTGCCGATGACGCTCTTCACGCCCTCGGTCGCCCCGAACTCCCTGACCATCCGGGCCGCCAGCTCACCGCTCGGGAAGCTGGCGGACGCGCCCACCTGGGCCCGGCTCGGGTCCTGGCCGGTCACCCGGTTGAAGTCGTCGTTGATGCCGACGGTGAACATCTGCAGGGCGATGCCGCCCGCGACCGCGATGGTGATGCCCGCGACCGCGCGGGTCGCGCCGCTGCTGCTCAACTGGAGCCTGCGCGTGGCCAGTTGCCAGGGCACCGGGCCGCCGCGCATCCGCCGTACGGCCACCTCGACGAGCCAGGGCAGCACCGCGATGAGGCCCGTCAGGCTCAGCACGATGCCGGCCACGAGCCGGATCATGCCCAGTCTGCCGACCGTGTCGTCGGCGTCGGAGGTGAGCAGGAGCAGCACGCCGACCACCGGCACCGGGATCCGCCACCACACCCGGCGGGCCCGGGTCCGGCCGCCGCGCACCACGCCCAGCGGCTCGATCGTCACCGAGCGCAGCGCGAACACGGTGACCGCGACGGCGGACACCGGGACCGCGAGCAGGATCAGCACGGCGAGCGCGGGCGAGGGCACGAAGTCGCCGGGGAACGCCGACAGCCGGTAGACCTGCAGCACGGCGAGGAGCTGCCGCCCGGCGAAGAACACGCCGAGGCCGATGGCGAGGCCGACGACCGCGCCGAACAGCGCCTCGCCCGCCGCGATCCGCCGGGTCATCCGGGCGTCGGCGCCGACCAGGCGCAGGGCCGCGAGCCGCCGGTCGCGCCGTTCGCCGCCGAACCGTACGGCCGTCGCGATGAAGATGGCGACGGGAACGAGCAGGACCACGCAGGCCAGCACGACGAGGAGGATGAGGATGGGACTGGTCTCGTCGCTCATCGGCTTCGCGCCGAAGTGGTCGAGCCGGTAGGCGCCGCGGTCGGTGCTGAGCGAGTCGCTGCCCACGTACACGTACAGGTCGAAGGGGTCGCTCAGACCCGTGTCGCCGATCGTGCCCACGACGCGGTAGTCGTAGCGCTCCTTGAGGAGCTTGCCCTCGGGCGAGCCCAGCAGCTCCTCGAGGGCGGGCGAGACGACCATCTCGCCGGGCCCGGGGAGCCTGCTCACGCCGGGCGGCAGGACCGGGTGTTCGCCCTCGGCCTGCAGCAGATGGCCGCCCACGGTGTCGCCGCGGTACTGCGACGAGGCGTCGGCCTGCAGGACCGTGCTGTCGCTCGCCGCGACCGCCGAAGGCTCGGGCGCCATCCGGGCGTCGAGCCGGGCGTCGCGGTTCTCCAGGAACGTGGGGACCGACGCGGCGCCCAGCAGCACGGCCACGCCGAGCCCGACGCCTATCGCGGTGAGCAGCGTACGGATCCAGCCCTCACGGCCGCCCGACGCGGCGAAACGGATGCCGAGGCCGAGGTCGCGCAGCCAGCCGGAGGGGCCGGGCGCGGCGCCGGGTGCCGCCGCCCGCGCGGTGCGTTCGCGGTCGTCCAGGAGCGTCATCGGGCGAACTCCATGTCCCGCGTCTTCCCGTCCCGTACGACGATCTCGCGGTCCGAGTACGCCGCGACCCGCGTCTCGTGCGTGACCAGGACGACGGCGGTGTTCGCGCCGCGCGCGGCGTCGGTCAGCAGCTCCATCACGCGCTCGCCGTTGAGCGAGTCGAGCGCGCCGGTCGGCTCGTCCGCGAACAGCACCCGCGGGTTCGTCACCAGCGAGCGGGCCACGGCGACGCGCTGGCCCTGACCGCCCGACACCTCGCCGGGCCGCTTGCCCGCGAGGCCGTCGACCTCCAGGCGCTCCAGCCAGGACGCGGCCCGGCGCTCGGCCTCCTTGCGCTTGACGCCGGTCAGCCGCAGCGGCAGCGCCACGTTCTCGACACAGGTCAGCTCCGGGACCAGCTGGCCGAACTGGAAGACGAAGCCGAACTCGGTGCGGCGCAGGGCGCTGCGCTCGGCGTCCGACATCGCGGTCAGGTCGCGGCCGTCGTACGTGATCGAGCCCGTGTCCGGGAGGACGATGCCGGCCAGACAGTGCAGCAGCGTCGACTTGCCCGAGCCCGAGGGGCCCATGACGGCGACGATCTCGCCCGGGTGGATGGCGAACGAGGCGCCGTCCAGGGCGGGCGTCGGCCCGTACGACTTGCCCAGATCGCGGGCGGCGAGGAGGGATCCGGCAGGGGTCATGAGGGGCGCACCTCCGCGGCGAGCCTGTCGAGGCGCGCGGCGGTCAGCTCCAGCCAGCGCAGGTCGGCTTCCAGGTGGAACAGGGCGTGGTCGCAGATCAGCTGGTCGGCGAGGTCGCCCTTGCGCTTGCGGTCCGTGAGGATGCGCATCAGACGCAGGTGCTCGGCGCGCTGGGTGTCGAGGATCTCGCCCGCGTCGCGCTCGGTGAGCAGGGCGAGGACGACCTTGGTGTAGAGCGTCGACTGGAGGTACGGCTCCGGCTTCTCCGGGGTCGCCAGCCACTGCTGGACGTCCGTGATGCCGGCTTCCGTGATCGCGTAGCGCTTCCGCTCCGGGCCGCCGCCGGCCTCTATCCCGTCGACCTCCACGAGGCCGTTCTTCAGGAGGCGGGACATCGTCGAGTAGACCTGCCCGTAGTGCAGCGGCTTGTCGTGCCCGAACGTGTCGTCGAAGGTGCGCTTCAGGTCGTAACCGTGGCGGGGCCCGGATTCCAGGAGCCCGAGAAGGGTGTGGCCGATGGACATGCGGAGCACTGTACACGGTGTGTATACCCGAGGTGTATAGGTGGGGTTCGTCACCGGGTGCGGGTGCGGGTGCGGGTGCGGGTGCGGTGCGGGGCGGTGGGGGCTGGTCGCGCAGTTCCCGCGACCAGCCCCCCCCGCTAGCCGTCGGCCGCCGAACCGTCCGTACCGTCCGGGCTCCGGGGCGGACGCCCCCGCCGCGGGATGGGCCCGGCCGAGCCGGGCAGCCGCCCCGCCTCGGCGAGGGCCCGGCGCAGGACGAACTCGATCTGCGCGTTCGCGGAGCGCAGCTCGTCCCCGGCCCACCGGGCCAGCGCCTCGTGCACCGCGGGATCGAGCCGCAGCAGAACCTGTTTGCGTGCCGGAGGCGGCGTCACTGGTAGAGCGTCCCGGTGTTGACGACCGGCTGCGCGGCCCGGTCCCCGCAGAGCACGACCAGCAGATTGCTCACCATCGCGGCCTTGCGCTCCTCGTCGAGGGCGACGAAGTCCTGCTCGGTGATCCGGGCGAGCGCGTCCTCGACCATGCCCACCGCGCCGTCGACGATCAGCCGGCGGGCGGCGACCACGGCGCCGGCCTGCTGGCGCTGGAGCATCGCCGAGGCGATCTCGGGCGCGTACGCGAGGTGCGTGAAGCGGGACTCGATGATCTGCACGCCCGCGGCCTCGACCCGCGCGTGCAGCTCGACCGCGAGCTTCTCGGTGATCTCCTCGGCGTTGCCGCGCAGCGAGAGCCCGCCCTCGTCGTGCGCGTCGTAGGGGTACTCGATGGCGATGTGCCGGACGGCCGCCTCGGTCTGCGTCGAGACGAACTCCAGGAAGTCGTCCACCTCGAACGTGGCCTGCGCGGTGTCCTCGACCTTCCAGACGACGACCGCGGCGAGCTCGATCGGGTTGCCGTAGGCGTCGTTGACCTTCAGCACGGCGGTCTCGTGGTTGCGTACGCGCGTCGAGATCTTGGTGCGCGAGGTGAGCGGGTTGACCCAGCGCAGGCCGTCCTCGCGGATGGTGCCCCGGTAGCGGCCGAAGAGCTGGACGACGCGGGCCTGGCCCGGCGCCACCATGTTCAGGCCGCCCATGGCGAAGAGCGACGCGATCGCGAGGAGGATGCCGACGACGATCAGCGCGGCCTTGGCGCCGGCCGAGGTGAGCGTGGCGCCGGTCGCTACCAGGACCACGCCGACGATCAGGCCGATGAGCCCGAGCAGCAGCGCGAGCCCGCCCCCGATGCTGTGCGCCGTGAACTCGCGCACACGGGCCTTCGGCATCGTCGGTACATCCGGTGTGGCGTCCGTCTCGGACATGGCAGTCCCCGTTTCTCTGAGCTGGAGGTTCGTGGCCGTCGCGGCCCGACCCTGTCTAGCAAAGTGATATCACTTTACTCCGCTCGGCAACCATAGGCACCCCTGGATCGTCGGTTCCCATGGGGCAGGTGCTGATTGTCACGTCCGGAAATGACCGGATCGGCAGGGTTTTGCCTTAAGTGGCGGTGTTAGCTTCATGAGCTGATTCGGCACAGAAGTGCACGGAAACACCAGTCGTGATCACGAACGAGAAGCGGAGCAACTGAGGTCATGGGCCGAGCGGATGCGAGGAAAGCGCAAAAGCGCGCGGCGCGGCCGTCGGGCATACGCCGCTTCTTCACGTGGAAGAAGCTCCTGGGTGCGTTCTTCGGGTTCGTGCTGCTGTGCATGGGCGCGTTCGTGGTGCTGTACCTGGTGATCGACGTGCCCGAGGGCAACCCCGACGCCAAGCTGCAGAGCAACGTCTACAAGTACAGCGACGGCACCACCATGGCCCGCACCGGTGAGGTCAACCGCGAGATCGTCGACCTGTCCGAGGTGCCGAAGCCGGTCCAGCGGACCTTCGTCGCCGCCGAGAACAAGACGTTCTACAAGGACAAGGGCATCGACCTGAAGGGCACCGCCCGCGGTGTCCTCAACACGGTCACCGGCAAGGGCAAGCAGGGTGGTTCGACGATCACCCAGCAGTACGTGAAGAACTACTACCTCACGCAGGACCAGACCGTCTCGCGCAAGCTGAAGGAACTGGTCATCTCGCTCAAGGTCGACCGCAAGAAGTCCAAGGACGACATCCTCGCCGGCTACATCAACACCAGCTACTACGGCCGCGGCGCCTGGGGCATCCAGGCCGCCGCCAACGCCTACTACGGCATCGACGCCTCGAAGCTGACGGTGGAGCAGGGCGCGTACCTCGCGGCGCTCCTCCAGGCCCCGAACCAGTACGACTGGGCGATCGCCTCCGACACCGGCAAGACCCTGGCGAAGCAGCGCTGGAACTACGTCCTCGACAACATGGTCGACATGCACTGGCTCAGCGCGAGCGAGCGTCAGGGCATGAAGTTCGAGGAGCCCGAGGCGCCGAAGGCGGCCGCCGGACTCCAGGGGCAGGAGGGCTACCTGTACACGGCCGCGAAGGAAGAGGTGCAGAAGGACCTCAACCTCACGGACGAGCAGTTCGCCGCGGGCGGCTACACGATCACCCTCAACATCGACCGCAAGAAGCAGAAGCAGCTGGAGAAGTCGGTCAAGCAGCAGCTCTCCGACAACCTCAACCGCAAGAAGAAGCCGGACTCCCGGGTACAGGCCGGCGCCGTCTCGGTCGACCCGAAGACCGGCAAGGTGCTCGCGCTGTACGGCGGCGAGGGGCTCAGCAAGCACTACGTCAACAACGCCACGCGCACCGACTACCAGCCGGCCTCCACCTTCAAGCCGCTGATCCTCGCGGCCGCCCTGGAGAGCAACGCCAAGACGCAGACCGACCAGTCGATCAAGGCGAGCACGGTCTACGACGGCACCAACAAGCGCCCCGTGGTCGAGAACGGCAAGAAGGTCGGCTTCGCCCCGCCGAACGAGGACAACCGCAGCTACGGTCCGGTCACCGTGCAGACCGCCATGAACAAGTCCATCAACTCCGTCTTCGCGCAGATGGGCGCCGACGTCGGCATGGACCAGGTCATGTCGATGGCGAAGAAGCTCGGCATGGACGACGCCGACCTCAAGCCGTACTACGCGCAGACCCTCGGCACCATGGGCGCCAGCCCGATGGAGATGGCGGGTGTCTACGCGACGCTCGACAACCACGGCAAGCAGGTCACCCCGCAGATCGTGAAGTCGGTCTCCAAGCAGGGCCAGCCGGTCGATCTGCCGAAGGCGATCGGCGAGCAGGTCATCAGCCGCGGCGCCGCCGACTCGGTCACCTCGGTGCTGACCGGCGTGGTCGACGACGGTACGGCGAAGACCTCGGTGCGGGACAACCCGGCCCGCGACGGTCAGCAGGTCGCCGGCAAGACCGGTACCTCCGACTACAACCGTTCGGCCTGGTTCACCGGGTACACCCCGGACCTGGTCACGTCGGTGGGCCTGTTCGGCGAGGGCGCGCTGAAGACGTCGGAGGCGGGCAAGCACGTCTCGATGGAGGGCGCCGGCGGCCTTCCCCGCGTCGACGGCGGCAGCTTCCCGGCCCGCATCTGGGCGCAGTACATGTTCAACTCGACCAGCGCCAACAGCAAGTTCGACCTCGACACCGACATGGGTGCGGGCGTCGAGCCGACCACGACGGCACCGTCGACGCCGACCCAGGAGCCGTCGACCCCGTCGACCCCGAGCGACACGCCGACCACGACGCCGCCGTCGACCCCGTCGACGCCGACCGAGACCCCGACCACCGGGCCGCCGACGGACGAGCCGACGGACGGCACCCCGTCGACCCCGTCGGACACCGGCTCGCCGACCTTGGGCATCCCGGAGAACCCGCTCGACGGCAACAACGACGACGGCAGAGGCGACTAGCAGAGGCGACTAAGGGCCACCCGCCCGAGACCGCCTCATATGCCGAGGGGCCGGAACCCAGCTGGGTTCCGGCCCCTCGGCACTGCGCTGTCCGGCCGCTGCCGCGCGGCCCGGCTCACTCCCCGTCCGGGGCGCGGTCGCCCGCGGGCCGCGCCAGCTCGAACCAGACGACCTTCCCGGTGCTCAGCCGGGTCGCTCCCCAGCGCCGGGCCAGCCGGTTCACCAGGAACAGGCCGCGCCCGCCCTCGTCGGTGGCCCGCGCCTGCCGCTGCCGGGGCAGCTGCGGCACGTCGTCACCGACCTCGCAGCGCAGCACATCGGTCCGCAGCAGGCGCAGCGTCACCGGCCGCGAGGCGTACCGCACCGCGTTCGTCACGACCTCGCTCACCAGCAGCTCGACCGAGTCGGTCATCTCCTCGAGCCCCCAGCGGGCCAGCGCACTGCGGGCCAGCCGCCGCGCACGGCCCGGCGCCGCGTCCTCCGGCTCCAGGAACCAGTACGCGACATCGCTCGGCGCGATCCCGTCGAAGCGGGCGGCGAGCAGCGCGATGTCGTCGTCCCGGTCGCCCGGACCGAGCATGTCGAGGACGTCGTCGCAGAGCGCCTCCAGCGGCGGCGGATGGTCCGGGCCCGTCAACTGCGCCGTCGCGGCGAGCCGTTCGCGCAGCTGCTCTATGCCGGTCCACACGTCCCGCAGCCGCGACTCGACCAGCCCGTCGGTGTACAGCAGCAGCGTGGCGCCCGCCGGGGCGTCCAGCTCGACGGCCTCGAAGTCGACGCCGCCGACCCCGATCGGCGCGCCCGGCGGCACCCGCAGCACCTCGGCGCGGCCGCCCAGGTGCAGCAGCACCGGCGGCGGATGCCCGGCGTTGGCGATGGTGATGCGGTGCGCGACCGGGTCGTACACCGCGTACAGGCACGTCGCCATCCGGTCCGTGCCGAGCCGCTGCGCCTGCTCGTCGAGATGGTGCAGCACCTCCTGCGGCGGCAGATCGAGCCCGGCCAGGGTCTGCGCGGTCGTGCGCAACTGGCCCATGATCGCGGCCGAGGTCATCGAGTGGCCCATGACGTCCCCGACGACCAGCGCGACCCGGCTGCCCGGCAACGGGATCGCGTCGTACCAGTCGCCGCCGACCCGCGCCGTCTCCGCCGCCGGCAGATAGCGCGAGGCGAGCCGCACCCCGGTCGGACGCGGCAGCGTCTCCGGCAGCATCGTGCGCTGCAGTTCGTCCGCGATGTACGCCTCGCGCCCGTACAGCACCGCCTTGTCTATGCCGAGCGCGCTGTGCGTGGCCAGCTGCCCGGCCACCAGCAGATCGTCGCCGTCGAACGCGGCCCGGTCCGGGCGGCGCAGGAACACCGCCGCGCCGATCACCCGGCGCCGCCCCCGCAGCGGCGCCAGAATCGCGCGACGCCCCGTGGGCAACGCCCTCTCCCCGCCGAGGAGTTCGGGCAGCGCGGCGAGCGCGGCGGGCGAGTCCGCGAAGACCGGCCGCACCCCGCGCAGCACCTCGGCCAGCGCGCCGCCGCCCCGCACCTCGCACAACTCGGCGCTGTCCGGAGCGAGTTCGACCTGCGGCACAAGGATGCTGGGCGCCGGGACGCCGTCCGCGTCCAGGTCCTCGGCGGCGTCCGGAACCCGGTCGCTGCGGCGCAGCCGCAGCACCATCGGGCCGGTCGGGCGCTCGTCGCCGACCGGCAGCGGCTCGCGCAGATAGACCAGGATCGCGTCCGCGAACGTCGGCACCGTCGCCCGGCACAGGCCCATCACGATCTCGTCGAGGTCGATGCCGCGCGCGATGCGCCGGGTCGCCGCGCCGACGAAGCGCAGCCGGTCACCGTCGCGGCGCATCGCCGTGGGCTGGCCCGGCGGCCGCGGCTGACCGGAGCGCCGCTCGCCGCCGTCCGGCGGGCCGGCCGGACGCACCGGCTCGGGCGAGGGCGAACGCGGCTGCGAGTGCTCCGCGTCCGCCGAGGCCGACGGGACGGAAGAAGGGGTGGCAGCGCGCCGTGGCTGCTGCGGTAAGCCGTCGCCGGCCGGGGTCCCGGAGGCCTGTGGGGTACGCCTGAGGGCCCCGCGGGGCTCGGCGGGGCGGGCCGCCGTGCCGTGGTGGCGGCCTTCGTGGGAGCCTTGATGAGAGGCTGAGTGCTCCGTCACGCGTGTCGAATCCGTCCGTCCGGGGCTGCGCGCCGTGTCACTGGCCGGTGCGTCGGCAGTTGAGGAACAGCTGGTGCTCGGGTGGGGCGTGGGTGCTGGCGGGAGCGTACGCGTACGTCTCCTCCCCGGTGATCTCGAAGCCCGCATCGCGTACGACCTGGCGCAGTTCGTCCCGCAGGAAACCCGATACCCGGATTGTGTGGCCCAGGAACGGAATTTCCGCGTCATCCAGGTCGGCCTCGACCATGGACAACGCCAACAGGCCGTCAGGCCGCAGCAGCGAGCGCAGCAGCCGCAGCGCGTCCGGTATCTCGGCGCGCCCCAGCATCAGCAGCGTGAAGAAACAGGTGACGGCGTCGAACTGCCCCAGACCGTCCGGGCCCTGGGCGCTCAGCGTGGTCAGGTCGGCCTGGTGGAACTCCGCCTCGGGCACCTGCTTGCGGGCCAGCTCCAGCATGCCGGCGGACAGATCGACACCGACCACCTGGTGCCCCGCGTCCACGAGTTGACGGGCCGTCGGCACACCGGTGCCGCAGCCCACGTCGAGGACCCGCGCGCCGGGCCTCAGCTGAGACAGGAGCCGCTGCACGGCCGCCAGTTGGCCCTCCTTGTGCGGAAACGCTTCGTCATAGCGTCCGCCGATCGCGTCGAACGCCGCGGCCTGACCCGACCGGTCCGTCCTGTCCGTTCCGCCCACGTTCACGGTCTCCCGCCGCCCCTCGATGACCTCATTGACATCGTTGACATCGTGTCAGACCCACCGTATGCGCGAAGAGTTGCTGCTGGAGCCGCTCTTTGTGCTGCCTCCCGCGACACTGTGCGCTCTTGCGGAGGACGATCCTACGTTTCCCCCATGGGGGCGCATCAAGGGTCTCATGAGGACACGTGCGCGGGCGTACGGTCCCAGTCCGCCGGAAGCGCCGGGACCGGCCACGCGGGGTCGGGCCGCCAGTGCTGCCAGCCGTCCGAGAAAGGGTGCCCCCAGTCCTCGATCACCTCGATCGCCCGCTGCCCCGCGGCCCGCACCCCGGCGGCCCCCGCGGCACTCATCAGGCCCACGGCCTGCGCCTGAGCGAACTCGTCCTCGTCGTGCCAGCGCCAGCTCCCGTCCGGGTACACCGACAGATCGAGGAAGTGGTCCTCCGAGTCGACGCCCCCGGACCAGCGCACGCGCGGCTCCTCCAGGTTCACGTACCAGTTGCGGAACGACCAGTCCGGCTCCCAGAACAGCCACACCGACCAGGGCTCGCCCGGCCGCGCCACCTTCAGCACCCCCGCGCCGAACCAGCGGTCGCGCTGCACCGTGCGCGGCTTCGTGTAGCGGGTGGCGAGCGGCTCGCGGTGCACCGGGGTGCCGTCGGCGAGCACCGGCTTCACGCACTCGGTGCCCGGCGCCATCCACACGGCGAGCAGCTCGGGGGAGTCCTGGACGACCGTGACGGGACGACAGATGTGAAAACCGTCTCCCCCATTGGCGCGGTAGCGCCACAGGATCGACTCCCCGGGCACCCAGCGCCCGCCACCCTCGTCAGCCCGGTCGTAGTCCGTCATGGACAGATATTAGGTGCCGTTGGCATAGGACGCTGCGGTGCGCGTCACGAAATACGTCAACCGGCCACGAGCTGTTACGGGTGGGTCATCCGCAGGACATCCAGCGCCTCGTCGAGCTGCTCCACCGTCAGGTCCCCGCGCTCCACGTACCCGCCCGCCAGGACGACCTCACGGATCGTCCTCCGCTCGGCGAGCGACTTCTTGGCGACCTTCGCGGCCTCCTCGTAGCCGATGTACTTGTTGAGCGGCGTGACGACGGACGGCGACGACTCCGCGTACTCGCGGGCCCGCTCGCGGTTGGCGGTGATGCCGTCGACGGTGCGGTCGGCCAGCAGCCGCGACACGTTCGCGAGCAGCCGGATCGATTCCAGGACGTTCTTGGCGATGACCGGCAGCATCACGTTCAGCTCGAAGTTGCCGGCGGCGCCCGCCGCGGCCACCGTCGCGTCGTTCCCGGTCACCTGCGCGGCGACCATCAGCGTCGCCTCGGGAATGACCGGATTCACCTTGCCCGGCATGATCGACGAACCGGGCTGCAGATCCGGCAGGTTGATCTCGGCGAGCCCGGTGCGCGGGCCCGACGCCGCCCACCGCAGATCGTTGGCGATCTTCGTCAGGCCGACCGCGATGGTGCGCAGCTGCCCGCTGGTCTCCACGATGCCGTCGCGCGCGCCCTGCGCCTCGAAGTGGTCGCGGGCCTCCGTCAGCGGCAGCCCCGTGGCCCGGGCGACCTCGGCGATGACGGCGGCCGAGAACCCGGGCGGCGTGTTGATCCCGGTGCCGACCGCCGTGCCGCCCAGCGGGAGTTCGGCCAGCCGCGGCAGCGACGCGGTGAGCCGCTCGACGCCGTAGCGGACCTGCGCCGCGTAGCCGCCGAACTCCTGGCCCAGCGTCACCGGCGTCGCGTCCATCAGATGCGTACGCCCCGACTTCACGACGTCCGCGAACTCGGCGGCCTTGCGCTCCAGCGACGCCGCGAGGTGCTCCAGGGCCGGGATCAGGTCGTGCGTGACGGCGGCCGTGGCCGCGATGTGGATCGAGGACGGGAAGACGTCGTTCGACGACTGCGAGGCGTTCACGTGGTCGTTCGGGTGGACGTCGCGGCCCAGGCGCTCGGTGGCGAGCGTGGCCAGCACCTCGTTCGTGTTCATGTTGGACGAGGTGCCGGAGCCGGTCTGGAACACGTCCACCGGGAACTCGTCGTCCCAGCGGCCCGCGGCGACCTCGGCGGCCGCGTCCGCGATGGCGCCGGCGATGTCCTTGTCGAGCACGCCGAGCTCCGCGTTCACCTTCGCGGCGGCGGCCTTGATCCGGGCGAGCGCCTCGATGTGCGCGCGCTCGAGACGTGCGCCCGAGATCGGGAAGTTCTCCACGGCGCGCTGCGTCTGCGCCCGCCACTTGGCGTCCGCGGGCACCCGCACCTCGCCCATGGAGTCGTGCTCGATCCGGAACCCGTCGTCGTTCGGCATGCTCGTCTTCCTCCTCGTGGCTCTGTCCGTGCCAGCGTCGCGCACCCGGCGGGTATTCCGGCCGTGTCCGGTGCGGGTGTCGTGGGAACCCGCGGGACATGACGACGACACTCGGAGGATTCGTCCTCGGCACCCCCGACCCCGCCGCCCTCGCCGACTTCTACCGCGCCCTGCTGGGCTGGGAGGAGGCCGAGCACCAGCCGGAGTGGGTACGGCTGCGCGACCCGGCACAGGAGCGCCCCGGCCTCGGCTTCCAGCGGGAGACCGACCACACGCCCCCGGTGTGGCCGCAGCGGCCCGGCAGCCAGCAGATGCAGGGGCACCTCGACCTCCAGGTCGACGACCTGGAGGCGGAGACCGCGCGGGCCCGCGCGCTGGGCGCGACGCTGGAGGCGCACCAGCCGCAGCAGGACGTCCGCGTGCTGCGCGACCCGCACGGCCACCCGTTCTGCCTGTTCCTGCCCGGCGCCTGACGCGCGAAGGCCCCCTCCGCGCCGGGAGGGGGCCTTCACGTACCGAGAGATCAGGACAGCTGCGAGCCCTGGCGCACCGGGATGCTCGTGAACGTCGGCGCCGGGGCCGGGTCCTTGAAGAAGTCGTTGCCCTTGTCGTCGACGACGATGAACGCCGGGAAGTCCTCGACCTCGATCTTCCAGACGGCCTCCATGCCGAGCTCCTCGTACTCGACGACCTCGACCTTCTTGATGCAGTCCTGCGCGAGACGCGCGGCCGGGCCGCCGATCGAGCCGAGGTAGAAACCGCCGTGCGCGTCGCACGCGTCGGTGACCTGCTGCGAGCGGTTGCCCTTGGCGAGCATCACCTTGGAGCCGCCCGCCGCCTGGAACTGCTCGACGTAGGAGTCCATGCGGCCGGCCGTCGTCGGACCGAAGGAACCGGAAGCGTACCCCTCGGGAGTCTTGGCCGGACCGGCGTAGTACACCGGGTGGTCCTTCAGGTACTGCGGCATCTCCTCGCCCGCGTCCAGGCGCTCCTTGATCTTGGCGTGCGCGATGTCGCGGGCCACGACCAGCGGGCCGGTCAGGGAGAGGCGGGTCTTCACCGGGTACTTGGTGAGCTCGGCGAGGATCGCGTCCATCGGCTGGTTCAGGTCGACGTTCACGACATCGCCCTCTTCCAGGTGCTCGTCCGTCGTCTCCGGCAGGAAGCGCGCCGGGTCCGTCTCCAGCTGCTCCAGGAAGACGCCCTCGGCGGTGATCTTCGCGACGGCCTGGCGGTCGGCCGAGCAGGACACGGCGATGGCGACCGGGCAGGACGCGCCGTGCCGCGGCAGGCGCACCACGCGCACGTCGTGGCAGAAGTACTTGCCGCCGAACTGGGCGCCGATGCCGATCTTCTGCGTCAGCTCGAAGACCTTCTCCTCCAGCTCCTTGTCACGGAAGCCGTGACCGAGCTCGGAGCCCTCGGACGGGATCTCGTCCAGGTAGTGCGCCGAGGCGTACTTCGCGGTCTTCAGCGCGTACTCGGCGGACGTGCCGCCCACCACGATCGCCAGGTGGTACGGCGGGCACGCGGCCGTGCCCAGCGAACGGATCTTCTCCTCCAGGAACTTCATCATGGAGCCCTCGTTGAGGACCGCCTTCGTCTCCTGGTAGAGGAACGACTTGTTGGCGGAGCCGCCGCCCTTCGCCATGAAGAGGAACTTGTAGGCGCCGCCGTCGGTCGCGTACAGCTCGATCTGCGCGGGCAGGTTCGAGCCGGTGTTCTTCTCGTCCCACATGGTCAGCGGGGCCATCTGCGAGTAGCGCAGGTTCAGGTTCTTGTACGCGTCGTAGATGCCCTTGGAGAGCGCCTTCTCGTCCTCACCTTCGGTGAGGACGTTCTGCCCGCGCTTGCCCATGACGATCGCGGTGCCGGTGTCCTGGCACATCGGCAGCACTCCGGCCGCGGCGATGTTCGCGTTCTTCAGCAGGTCGAGCGCGACGAACTTGTCGTTGTTCGACGCCTCGGGGTCGTCCACGATGCGGCGCAGCTGCGCGAGGTGGGCCGGGCGCAGGTAGTGCTGGATGTCGTGGATGGCCTCCTCGGCGAGCTTGCGCAGCGCCTCCGGCTCGACCTTCAGGAACGTACGGCCGTCCGGCCCCTCGGCGGTGGTGACGCCCTCCGAGGTCACCAGGCGATACGGGGTGGTGTCCTCGCCCTGGGGGAGCAGATCGGTGTACGCGAACTCAGGCATCTCGCCCATTCCTCTTTCGGCCGGTGGCAGCTGGCATCCGTTGGCAGCGCCAACCAGCGTAGAACCTGGCCGCGCCGGCGGGCCTGTGAGGTAAGGCTCAGTTCGCACCTCGCAGGCTCTGGGGTCTGCCCGGCGGGTCAGGTCGCGTCCGGGTGGCGTGCTGGTCGGCGTGCCAGGCCCCGCGCCCGCGACAAGATCCGCCGGACAGACCCTAGTCGCGATCTATCGCGTTTGGGTACGCTGCTGTCGTGGACCTTGAGAAGCGCCCCCAGCAGAGCGCCCCCGTGGCGGAGCCGACCGACCTGCGTGCCTCGGACGCCGACCGCGACCGCATCGCGGACATCCTGCGCGAGGCGCTCGCCGAGGGGCGGCTCGACGCGGAGGAGCACGCCGAGCGCGTCGAGGGGGTCTACCGCGCCAAGACGGTGGGTGAGCTGGAGCCGCTGGTCAGGGACCTGCCCGGCGCACACACGCCCCGCCCCGAGGTGGCCGCGGGCCCGCCGCCGAGCCGCCCGGCGCCCGGCACCATCCCGGCCGTCGCGAGCGAGAACCTCGTGGCGGTGTTCAGCTCCACCACCCGCAAGGGACGCTGGCGCGTGGGCCGCCGCACGCACGCGTACGCCGTGTTCGGCAACGTCGAGATCGACCTCAGCGAGGCGATCTTCGAGTACCCGCAGGTCTACATCAAGGCCGTCTCGGTCTTCGGCAACGTCGAGGTCCGCGTCCCGGAGAACATCTCGCTGCGCGGCAGCGGCGGCGGCGTCCTGGGCAACTTCGAGGTGGACACGCTCGACGCCACGGAACCCGAGGCGCCCGTCGTGTACGTCGACGGCATCGCGGTCCTCGGCAACATCGAGGCGCGGCCCAAGCGCGGCCGGCTCGTCCGCAACCTCGAGAAGCACCTGCGCAAGCACCTCGGCTGAGGCGCGCGCTCCGCCGCCCGAACTCCCGTATGCGCTCGGGAACTTCCGTGCTTCGGAACTCAGTGCATAGGCGTCGACACAGCGGGTAGAGCTTGCTGCATCGTCTCTCGCTCGCGAAAGCCGTCGTAAGCCGTCGTCAGGAGTAGACCGTGCTGCATCCGCCGCATCAGTCCCTGCAGGTCGCTGCCGTACCGCCCCAGCGGGTGCCAGTGAGTGACAGGGATCAGGACGCACCGTGGCACACGGAGGCCGTGTGCAGGCGCGACGAGGCGGGACTCTTCTTCGCCCCATCCAAGGAACCCACCGCCGCGCGCCTGTCGCGCGAGGACGCGGCCAAGCGGGTCTGCGCCCGCTGTCCCGTCCTGGTCGAGTGCCGCGAGCACGCCTTGCTCCAGCCGGAGCCGTACGGAGTGTGGGGCGGCCTCACCGCGGCCGAGCGCCGTGTCGTCCTGGCGCGCAGGCGCCGCCGCGAGGTCGAGCTGAAGAAGGCGGCTCCGACGACGGTGGCGGCCGCCGGATAGACCGAGCGTGAACGTGGTCGGGGGCGCCCCCTTGCACAAGGGGGCGCCCCCGACCACGTGTCCGCCGAAGCGGCTCCGGACGGCTCCGGTCCGGCTACTTGGCCCGGTCGAAGTCGATCGCGCTGTACGCCCGCAGCTTGCTCAGCCGGTGCTCGGAGTCGATCTGCCGGATCGTGCCGGACTTGGACCGCATCACGAGGGACGACGTCGTCGCCGTCTCGGAGCGGTAGCGCACGCCGCGCAGCAGTTCGCCGTCGGTGATGCCGGTGGCGACGAAGAAGACGTTCTCGCCGGAGACCAGGTCGTCCGTGGACAGCACCCGGTCCAGGTCGTGCCCGGCGTCCACGGCCCGCTGACGCTCCTCGTCGTCCTTGGGCCACAGCTTGCCCTGGATGACGCCGCCCAGGCACTTGATCGCGCAGGCGGAGATGATGCCCTCGGGGGTGCCGCCGATGCCGAGCAGCAGGTCGACACCGGAGTCCTCGCGCACCGCGAGGATCGAGCCCGCGACGTCGCCGTCGGAGATCAGCTTGATCCGGGCGCCGGTCTCGCGGACCTCCTTGATGATGCCCTCGTGGCGCGGCCGGTCGAGGATGACGACGGTGACGTCCTCGGGGGAGGCCTTCTTCGCCTTGGCGACCCGGCGGATGTTCACCGACACCGGCGCGTTGATGTCCACGTAGTCGGCCGCCTCGGGGCCGGCCACCAGCTTGTCCATGTAGAAGACGGCGGACGGGTCGAACATCGTGCCGCGGTCGGCGGCGGCGAGCACGGCGATCGCGTTCGGCATGCCCTTCGCGCACAGCGTCGTGCCGTCGATCGGGTCGACGGCGATGTCGCACTCGGCGCTCGTCCCGTCCCCGACCCGCTCGCCGTTGAACAGCATCGGCGCCTCGTCCTTCTCGCCCTCGCCGATGACGACGACACCGTTCATCGAGACGGTGGAGACGAGGGTCCGCATGGCGCGCACGGCCGCGCCGTCCGCGCCGTTCTTGTCCCCGCGGCCGACCCAGCGGCCCGCGGCCATCGCCGCCGCTTCCGTGACACGGACGAGTTCCAGGGCGAGGTTGCGGTCCGGGGCCTCAGAGGGGACCACGAGTTCGGACGGCAGCTGGTGATGTTGCTCGGTCATCGAGGCGCACCTTTCTGTTCCGGCTTTTCACCGGGATACGACGACGGCCGGATGAGGGTTGATGGCGACGACTCTATCGCCAGTCCGACAATCTGAGCAGACCGCCCCACGGATGAGCGGACCCGGCGATGTCGGGCCGCACATATCGGGACCTCCCGGCGGAGATCATCCGGCGACCTGCGACGATGGGGCGCGTGGCAGGAAGAAATGGCAAGAAGACGGTCGGCAGCCTGGTCCTCTCGCTCGGCGTCTGCGTCGTCGCGGCGGGTGTCGCGTACGTGTTCATCCCGCACGACGACTCCAAGGAACCGCAGGTCAAGCGGGTGGACTACCGGATCGAGCTGCTGACGGCCCGGCGCGCGGCCTCGTACCCGGTGGCCGCTCCCACCGGTCTCCCGACGGCCTGGAAGCCGACGTCCGTGCGCTACCAGGGCGACCCGAACGAGGCCTGGCACCTCGGCTTCCTCGACCCCGACGGCCAGTACGTCGCCGTCGAGCAGTCGACCGACAAGCCGGTCCGGTTCATCGACGACGCGAGCCAGGGCGCCGAGGAGACCAGCCGCACACAGACCATCGGCGGCGAGAGCTGGCAGCGGTACAAGGGCGAGAAGTACGACGCCCTGGTGCTGAAGCAGAAGGGCTCCACGACCATGGTGACCGGCACCGCCGGCTTCGGTCAGCTGACGAAGATGGCCGAGGCGCTGGAGATGAAGAAGGAAAAGACTTCCTAGTACGCGCGCGCCGGTGCGTGCGCATGCGTGAAAGGGCCCCGGCTTCGAGTGAAGCCGGGGCCCTTTCGGGTATGTGCGGGGGAATCAGGCGTCCTCGCCGGGCTTGCCGATGTTGATGACCATGAGCGGGGTGTGGTCGGCGTCCAGGAACTCCTTCTGGAGGCCGGCGAAGTCGACACCGGTCATCGGGCCCGCGGCGAGCCCGGCGGCGCGCACGCCGATGATGCTGTGTTCTCCCGGGGGTGACCCGCGGACCCCCAGCCGGACAAACGGGTCGCGCCGGTGCGGGGGTGTGCGAGAGGGCCCCGGCTTCGGGTGAAGCCGGGGCCCTCTCGCAGGTGCGGGTGTGGCTCAGACGGTCGTGATGACCTGGTCCAGCTCGAGGCGCGGGGAGCGGGGGAACCAGGCGTCCTCGCCGGGCTTGCCGATGTTGATGACCATGAGCGGGGTGTGGTCGGCGTCCAGGAACTCCTTCTGGAGGCCGGCGAAGTCGACACCGGTCATCGGGCCCGCGGCGAGCCCGGCGGCGCGCACGCCGATGATGAAGTAGGCGGCCTGCAGCGCCGCGTTCAGCAGGGCGGCCTGCTCGCGGACCGGGCGCTCCGAGAAGAAGGCGTCCTTGGCCTGCGGGAAGTGCGGGAGCAGCTGCGGGAGCTCCTCGTGGAACTCGTTGTCCGCGGAGAGGATCGCGACCAGCGGGGCGGTGGCGGTCTTCGGGCGGTTGCCCTCGGCCATGTGCTGCACGAGGCGCTCGCGGGCCTCGGGGGAGCGGACCAGGGTGATGCGCAGCGGCGACTGGTTGAAGGCGGTCGGGCCGAACTTGACCAGGTCGTAGATCGCCTGAACCTGCTCGTCGGTCACCGGCTCGTCGGTGAAGGTGTTCGCGGTGCGGGCCTCGCGGAAGAGCAGGTCCTGGGCGGCGGGGTCAAGAACGAGAGACATCGATCAACCTTCTCGGTACGACGTGACGGCTGCGACGATCCGATCCGTCCGGATCAGCCGGTGCCTCCGACCCTACGCCGATGAGGTTCAACTTTCAACCAAACCCCTCGTGACCCTGTTCACAAGCGTCCCTCACTCCTCCTCGGCGTCGTCCCCGGCGGCCTCGCCGCCGTCGCCGTCGTCCGTCTCGGCCAGCGCCGCGTCGAGCCGGGCCCGCGCCCCGTCCAGCCAGCGACGGCACACCTTCGCCAGCTCCTCGCCGCGCTCCCACAGGGCGAGGGACTCCTCCAAGGACGTGCCGCCGGCCTCCAGCCGCCGTACGACATCGATCAGTTCGTCCCGCGCCTGCTCGTAGCCGAGCGTCTCGTCGGCCGTCTTCGTGGTCATGCTGCTGTCCGTCCTCACGCTTCGGTTTCTGTGGCCAGTGCTTCCGTGGCCGGTCCATCTGTGTCCGGTGCCTCTGCGGCCGGTGCCGCTGTGACGCGTACGGTGAACTCGCCCTCCGCGACCCTGGCCCGCAACTCCTCGTCCGGCGCCGCCTCGGCCGGGGCGCGCACCACATGACCGTCCGCCTTCTGCAGCACCGCATAGCCGCGCTTGAGCGTCGCCGCGGGGGAGAGGGCGACCACGCGCGCGTGCGTGTGCGTCAGCTCGGACTCGGCGCGGTCCAACAGATGGCCGAGCGTGCGCCGGGCCCGCTCGGTCAGCGCCGCGACCTGCTCCTCGCGCTCGTCGACCATGCGGTGCGGGTCCTCTATCGAGGGCCGGGACAGCGCCGCGGCCAGGCCCCGCTCCTCGCGCTCGACGAACGCCTCCACGCTGCGCCGCGCCCGGTCGCGCAGCCAGCGCACCCGCTCGTACTCCTCCCCGACGTCCGGCACCACCTTCTTCGCCGCGTCGGTGGGCGTCGAGGCGCGCAGATCGGCGACGTAGTCGAGCAGCGGGTTGTCCGGCTCGTGCCCGATGGCGGAGACGACGGGCGTACGACAGGACGCCACCGCCCGCACCAACTGCTCGTCCGAGAACGGCAGCAGGTCCTCCACGCTGCCGCCGCCCCGCGCCACGATGATCACGTCGACGTCGGCCCGCGCGTCCAGGTCCTTGACCGCCTGGACGACCTGCGGCACCGCGTGCACACCCTGCACCGGCACATTGCGCACCTCGAAGCGGACGGCCGGCCAGCGGTGCCGCGCGTTCTCCAGCACATCGCGCTCGGCCGCCGAGGCGCGGCCGCAGACCAGCCCGATCAGCTGCGGCAGGAACGGCAGCGGCTTCTTGCGGTCGGCCGCGAACAGCCCCTCCGCCGCCAGCGACTTCTTCAGCTGCTCCAGACGCGCCAGCAGCTCACCGACCCCGACCGGGCGGATCTCGGCGGCGCGCAGGGAGAGCTGCCCGCGCGGCGCGTACCACTCCGGCTTCGCGTGCACGACGACCCGGGAGCCCTCGCGCACCACGTCCGCCACCGCGTCGAACACCTGCCGGTAGCAGGTGACCGACACCGAGATGTCGTACGACGGGTCGCGCAGCGTCAGGAACACCACGCCCGCCCCGGGTCTGCGGGACAGCTGGGTGATCTGCCCCTCGACCCACACGGCGCCGAGCCGGTCGATCCATCCGCCGATGAGCCGGGAGACCTCGCCCACGGGCAGCGGGGTCTCGGGGGACGTGTTGGCAGCCATGCCGCGAGGGTAGCCGCCGGGACCGACAGCGATGTGGGGCACACGGGTTGTCCTGACCGGGCCCCGGCGTGACCTCCCGGGCTCGCGCGCGCACCGTCCCTAGCGTCGGCCGGTATGACAAGAGTGATCAAAGCAGCGGTCCCGGCCGCGGCGGTGGCGACCTGTGCCGTGTGCGCGGGCGGGCTGCTGCTGGCCGCGGGCCCGGTGAGCTCCGCGCCGGCCGCCGCCCTGCGCGACACCGTGACCATCGGCAACCCCGTCGCCGGGAACAACGGCTTCGGGGTCGTCACCGAAGACGACGCCTACCTCGGCAGCACCGAGTCGGAAGGGCCCGTCGCCGTCGGCGGCGACCTGCGCTTCGGCGCCGGCTACAACGTCTCCCTGAACACCGCCGGCTCCTTCACCGCCCCCGGCGACACACAGCCCACCGCGCTGCTCGTCGGCGGCCGCGTCCGCTACGACCAGAGCGACCCGTCCGGCGTCCTCAAGGTCCTGCAGAACGGCTACGTCAAGATCGGCGACATGACCGGCGGGCACGCGCTGGACACCGACAGCAACGGCGCCTCCGTCAACACGCACGTCAACGCCGCCGGCGCCCCGTACGACGCCACGCCCCGGATCGAGCTGAGCACGCGCCAGGCCGCCGCGAGCGTCGGCCCCGCGAACCTGATGGACTTCCCCGGCCTGTTCACCACGTACCGGGACCGCGCGCAGCAGATGGCGACCTGCGCGAACAACGTCGTGCTGCGCGACGGCAACGGCGATCCGCTGCCCGACCAGACGACCGTCGCGCCGAACTCCCAGATCAAGATCTCCCTCGACAGCGGCCGCACCAACGTGCTGCACGTCACCGGCGCGATGCTCAACAACATCTCGACCCTGACGCTGCTGAACCAGCCGACGGCCGACGCGCCCCTGGTCATCGTGGTGGACACCAGCGCGGAGGGCGGGGACTTCACCTGGCACGCGCCGACGATGGCCGGGGTCGGCAGCTCCCAGACCCACATCCTGTGGGACTTCCCGGACGCCACGAAGATCACCAACCCGGACGGCGACCAGATCGAAGGCACGGTCTACGCGCCGAGCGCCGAGTTCATCGACCTCGACTCCTCGAACATCGAGGGCGACGTCATCGTGAAATCGCTGGTCCAGGGCTCGACCGCGGCCGTAGGGGGCAGCGCGGTGAACGCGGGGGAGATCCACTACCACCCGTTCGACGGGAAGGTGCAGTGCGAGGACGAGCCGACGCCGACCCCAAGTCCTACGCCGACGAAGTCGCCCGACGGCGGTACGGCCACCCCCAGTCCCACGCCGACCCCGACGCCCACCGCGACACCGACGGGGAACACGTCGCCGACCCCCTCGCCCACCCCCACCCCGACCGGGAGCACCTCGACGCCCACCCCGACGCCCACCCCGACCGGGGGCACGAACACGCCCACGTCGCCCGCCCCGACCCACTCGACGCCCACGAGCCCCTCGCCGACCGGCCCCGCGCTCGCGCACACCGGCTCGGACCGGCGGACCTCCGCCGTCCTCGGCGGCATCGCGGTCGCCCTGGTCGTCACGGGTGCCGGAGCGATCGCCCTGGGCCGACTGCGCAGGAACGGACGCCACCGCTGACCCCCTGACCAGCCCCAGGGGCGGGCGACGGCCGGACTACGCCGGGTCCGCCGCCCGCCCCCGCTGCGCCACCAGCACCACGAGCCCCACGACCAGCCAGATCGCACCGACCACCTGGGCCGCGCCCGACGCCTCCACGATCACCGCGACGGTGATCGCCGCGCCGAGCACCGGGACCAGGACGTGCCGCCACCAGCTCACCGGACCGCCCCGGCGCCGTACCGCGAAATAGCCGACCACACTGGCGTGCAGCAGCGTGAAGGCGGTCAGCGCGCCGATGTCGACGACCGAGACCAGGTGGTCCATGCCGTCGTCGCGCCGCGCCGCCCACACCGCCGCCACCAGCGTGATCACCGCCGCGATCAGCAGCGCCACCCGCGGCACCCCGGAGTCCGTCCGGGACAGCGCCTTCGGCAGCCGCCGGTCACGGGCCATCGCGAACAGCAGCCGGCCCGCCGCGGCCTGCCCGGCCAGCGCCGCGAACGCCGCGCCGATCGCCTTGCTCACCGCCACCAGGTCGTGCAGCCACCCGCCGACCGACGCGTCCACGGCGTCGTAGAACGCGGACCCCTGCTTGCCCGGATCCGCCGCCAGCTGCGCCGAGGTTGTCGGCTCAAGGAGCGCCACCAGGTACGTCTGCAGCACGAACAGCACACCCGTGAACGCCAGACAGAACAGCACCGCCCGCGCCACCTTCGCCGAGCCGCCCGTCACCTCCTCGGCGAACGTGGCGATCGCGTCGAAGCCCAGATACGAAAGGACCGCCACCGACACCGCGCCGATCACCGCCGACAGGGCGAACGCGCCCTGTGTACCGTCCCCGGTCAGCGGCGACAGCCAGTCCCGCTCCGCGCCGTCCCGGGCCAGCACCACGATCGCGGACACCACGAACACCAGCAGCACCACGATCTCCAGCGCCAGCACCGCGAAGCCGACCCGGGCCGCTGCCCGTACGCCCCACAGGTTCAGCAGCGTCGTGATGACCACCGCCAGCGCCGTCCACACCCACCGCGACACCGACGGCACCAGCGCGTTCATGGCGATGCCCGAGAAGAGATACGCCACGGCCGGGATCAGCAGATAGTCCAGCATCGCCATCCAGCCCGCGATGAACCCCGGCCCCTTGCCGAGGCCCACGCGCGCGTAGGCGTACACGGACCCCGCCCGCGGAGCGACCCGCACCATCTGGGCGTAGCTGAATGCGGTGAACGCCATCGCGACCGTCGCCACGATGTAGACCAGCGCGACCGCGCCGTGCGACTTCGCGTCGAGGGTGCCGAAGACACCGACGGGCGCCATCGGGGCGATGAACAACAACCCGTAGACGACGAGGTCCCGGAAACCGAGAGAGCGCCGCAGCGCCGCCTCTTCATGGGTCGTGTCGGCGGACATCCTGCCTCCGTGGGTCGCGAGGATCCCAGTCTCACCAGACGGGGGATCTTTGGCCTCCTGGGCGCGCCCTTACGATGGGAGGCATGACTGCTACGACTGGCTCCCGCCGCGTCCTGCTCGCCGCCCCCCGTGGCTACTGCGCCGGTGTGGACCGTGCCGTGATCGCCGTCGAGAAAGCCCTGGAGCAGTACGGTTCCCCGATCTACGTCCGCCACGAGATCGTGCACAACAAGTACGTCGTGCAGACCCTCGAGCGGAAGGGCGCCATCTTCGTCGAGCAGACGGACGAGGTCCCCGAGGGCTCCATCGTGATGTTCTCCGCGCACGGCGTCGCCCCGACCGTCCACGAAGAGGCCGAGCGCGGCAAGCTCGCCACCATCGACGCGACCTGCCCCTTGGTCACCAAGGTCCACAAGGAAGCGATCCGCTACGCCAACGACGACTTCGACATCCTCCTGATCGGCCACGAGGGCCACGAGGAGGTCATCGGCACCTCCGGCGAGGCCCCCGACCACATCACGCTGGTCGACGGCCCCGAGGACGTCGCCAAGGTCGAGGTCCGCGACCCGGACAAGGTCGTCTGGCTCTCCCAGACCACCCTCTCCGTCGACGAGACGATGGAGACGGTCGACGCCCTCAAGACCAAGTTCCCCGGTCTCGTCTCGCCGCCCAGCGACGACATCTGCTACGCCACGCAGAACCGCCAGCTCGCCGTGAAGCAGATGGGCGCCGAGTCCGACCTCGTCATCGTCGTCGGCTCGCGCAACTCGTCGAACTCGGTGCGCCTCGTCGAGGTCGCCAAGCTGGCCGGCGCGAAGGACGCCCACCTCGTCGACTTCGCGAGCGAGATCGACGAGGCCTGGCTGGACGGCGTGACCACCGTCGGCGTCACCTCGGGCGCCTCCGTCCCCGACGTCCTCGTCGAGGAGGTCCTGGAGTACCTCTCCCAGCGCGGCTACGCGGACGTGGAGATCGTCAAGGCGGCCGAGGAGTCCATCACCTTCTCGCTGCCGAAGGAACTCCGCCGCGACCTGCGCGCCGAGGCGGCCGCTCTGGTGGACGGTTCCCCGGCCGAGAAGTGACCGGAGCCACGGCGTCGTACCGTGGTGCCCATGGAGATCTTCGGTGTGGACATCGGCGGATCCGGGATCAAGGGCGCCCCGGTCGACCTGGAGCGCGGTGATCTCGCCCAGGAGCGGTTCAAGGTACTGACCCCGCAACCGGCCACGCCCGACGCCGTGGCCGACGGGGTCAAGCAGGTCGTCGACCACTTCGAGGGCGGCTGCGACCGGGTCGGCATCACCTTCCCCGGCGTCGTCACCGGCGGCTCCACGATCCGTACCGCCGCCAACGTCGACAAGAGCTGGGTCGACGTCGACGCCCGGGCCCTGCTCAGCGAGAAGCTCGGCGGCCTGCCCGTCACGATCCTGAACGACGCGGACGCGGCGGGCGTCGCCGAGATGAGCTTCGGCGCGGGACGCGGCCGCAAGGGCACCGTGCTGCTGCTCACCTTCGGCACCGGCATCGGCAGCGCCCTGTTCAGCGAGGGCGTCCTCGTCCCCAACACCGAGCTCGGCCACCTGGAGCTCGACGGCCACGACGCCGAGCACCGCGCCTCCACCAAGGCCAAGGAGGACCACGACCTGAGCTGGGAGCACTGGGCCAAGCGCGTCACGAAGTACCTGGCCCACGTCGAGATGCTGTTCTCGCCGGAGCTGTTCATCATCGGCGGCGGCGTCAGCCGCAAGGCCCACAAGTTCCTGCCCCTGATCGAGGGCATCAAGGCGGAGATCGTCCCGGCGCAGCTGCAGAACAACGCCGGGATCGTGGGCGCGGCGATGACGGCGTCGCGCACCTGAGGCAGGCCCTGGCCGCTCTCGCTACGCGGTACGCCGCCGAGGGGCCGGGGCCTTCGACGGCGGCGCGGACCGGTCGGCCCGCCGCTGCGCGGCCCGGCGGGCCATCAGCCGGACCTTGCGCACGGTCACGATGACACCGGCGACGAGCGTGCCGCCGTACAGCCAGCCCGCGTTCATGGCGAGCGTCGTGAAGACACCCATCAGCTGCGCACCGAGCCCGCCCGCGCCGTCGGCGATCGGCACCGCTCCGACGGCGAACGCGATCGGCACCGTCACCGGCGCCGTCACCAGGTCCGCCTTCCGCACCCACACCGCCGTCAGTCCGCTGACCAGCAGGAACAGCACGCCGTACACGGCCGGCGCCCCGCCGAACAGCAGCATGTCCAGCAAGCCGAGCACCAGCATCACGGCCGCGCAGAACAGGCCGCTGCCCAGCCCCGTCAGCCGCGGGTTCGGGAAACGGCGCAGGGCGAGCACGATCGGCGGCACCCGGCGGCCCTGGCGGGCGGCCCGGTAGACGGTGGCGGACTCGGCGGTCGTGGCGGCGCGCTCGCCCTGCGCCTGCGGCGGCAGCGGGGCCGTGCGGCGGGGGCGGGATTGCGGGGGACGCGTCCTGGGTTGCTCCACACGCCCAACATAGGTGGGCTTATGTGCGGAATAGGCCACGGGACACGCCCTTTGGCCGAGCTTGACTGTCGCTGGTCGCGTGTTCGATACATCGCCGGGGCGGGTGCGGTGAGGCCGTAGACTGGTGGACTGCCCACACCTCTCCTCTTGTACGGGAAGTCGCAACGTGTCGCTCACGATCGGAATCGTCGGTCTGCCGAATGTCGGCAAGTCGACCCTGTTCAACGCCCTGACCAAGAACGACGTGCTCGCGGCCAACTACCCGTTCGCCACCATCGAGCCGAACGTCGGCGTGGTCGGCGTCCCCGACACCCGCCTCACCAAGCTCGCCGAGATCTTCTCCTCCCAGAAGGTCCTCCCGGCGACGGTCGACTTCGTCGACATCGCGGGCATCGTGCGCGGCGCCAGCGAGGGCGAGGGCCTGGGCAACAAGTTCCTGGCGAACATCCGGGAGTCCGACGCGATCTGCCAGGTCATCCGCGCCTTCAAGGACGAGAACGTCGTGCACGTCGACGGCAAGGTCTCGCCCAAGGACGACATCGAGACGATCAACACCGAGCTGATCCTCGCGGACCTCCAGACAATCGAGAAGGTCCTGCCGCGCCTCCAGAAGGAGTCGCGCATCAAGAAGGACATCGCGCCGAAGGTGAAGGCCGTCGAGGAGGCCAAGGAGATCCTGGAGCGGGGCGACACCCTCTTCTCGCAGGGCATCGTCCAGGGCTCCGGCAACGAGGAGCTCCTGCACGACCTGCACCTCCTCACCACCAAGCCCTTCCTCTACGTCTTCAACGTCGACGAGGACGAGCTCACCGACGACACCTTCAAGGCCGAGCAGAGCGCCCTGGTCGCCCCGGCCGAGGCGATCTTCCTCAACGCCAAGCTGGAGGCGGACCTCGCCGAGCTCGACGAGGAGGACGCGATGGAGCTCCTGGAGTCCGTCGGCGCCGAGGAGCCCGGCCTCGCCACGCTCGCCCGCGTCGGCTTCAACACCCTCGGCCTCCAGACTTACCTGACGGCCGGCCCCAAGGAATCCCGCGCCTGGACGATCAAGAAGGGCGCCACGGCCCCCGAGGCGGCCGGCGTCATCCACACGGACTTCCAGAAGGGCTTCATCAAGGCCGAGGTCATCTCCTTCGACGACCTGGTCGAGACGGGCTCGGTCGCGGACGCCCGCTCGGCGGGCAAGGCCCGTATGGAGGGCAAGGACTATGTGATGCAGGACGGGGACGTGGTGGAGTTCCGGTTCAATGTGTAGCGGCTGACGCATCACCACGTCGCTGATCTGGCAAACATGCAGGTCAGGGAGGGCTCGGCTCTTCGGGGCCGGGCCCTTAGTTTTTCCCGTGCTGGGATAGCTGACCCTTCGTCGCCTGTCGTCATCCCTGGTCATCCGCACCGTGCTGGGATGAGGGCGCGCCCGCGTGAGTGGGTAAGCAGGACTTCCCTAAGCCATCGCCGCGGCAGTCGAGCGCAAACGGTGCGGGCAGATTTTTGGGTGCCCTTTGAGCTCCAGCAGGTAGACGCCGCCAGGCACAGCGATCAGGAGGTCGCACTCGTTGATCCGGCCTGTGACGCCGGTGAACTGAAACGTCGCCCACGCCCGGTAGGGCTCGGCGGCAGGCATCAGCTGCCGCACATGGTCGAGGCCTTCCTGCTCCCACCGGAAACCGGACCGGCGCGGCTGGAACCAGCGCTCGCGAGCCGCTGGAGGGCCGGGCTTGGGAGCGGTCGGCGTCACCTGAGGACCTCCGGGGTGGGGCATGCCATGACGTGGCAAGCCTAGCGAGGTCGCTCGCGGCGGCGGAGCGCATGTCGTTGCTGACGGCCAGGTGTATGGAAGGCCGCGTGACGAAGCGATTACTCGTGCCGCGCACTGTAGACCTCAGCGTGCCACGCATAGGGTCACGCTCCGTCGAGAGGTGACCGTCTCAGCGCATCACACGGACGTGAAGGTCGAGGACTCGGTAGCCAGAGCACGAAGCTTCTCGCGGGTTTCGGGATCGGTCGAGTACACCACCGTGCCGATCATCCCTCGCGTCAGCAGGACCTTGTACGTATTGCGAATCAGCCGGTCGACATCCGCGTCCGGGGTGGACTTCTTGAAGACCGGATCCTTGGACGCTGAACGGTCGATGATCCAGCGGTCGCCGCGCCACACCAGGTCAGGGCCGATGATGACGCCGCTCCAGTCGTACTCGAAGCCTTGGGCTGTGTACACACAGCCCACTTGTCCGAAGCCGGCGGGATCGGTCGCCCACAACGCGGCCGGAGGCGCGCCGGCGACCGATCGGTCGCCGAAAACGTTCCAGGGCCGCTCCCACCCTTCGACGACGACGTCTGAGGGGAGCGCCTGCCCGGGCGGCACCTTCTTCGTCCACTTCCAGCAATAGCCCGCGGACATGCGCGCGCTGTAGCCCTGGGATCGGCGGTCGTCGAGAAACGCTTCCATTTCCTGGGGGCTGTCCGCGACCGTGAGCTGCATCTTGTCGTCGGGTTCCCACACCACCGGGCCGCCTGGTTCAAGGCCCAATAGTCGTACCACCCAGCGAAGGTACGCATCGCTCCCACCGCAGCGGAACTGACTGTCCAGCGGTACCACCCGACAATGGAGGCCCTTCTTCGCTGCGGCTTCCTTGATTTCCACGACCGTGCCCATTTCGCCGGGACGTACGACCTGATGCTCGTCGAGCAGGAAGACCGGGACGCGAGCTGCGTCGATGAGCTCCTCGATCTGGGCCTTGCCGGTGCGGTTCGACGCCGGCGTATAGCGATTGGCAGAAGTTTCCCGCATGCGGTGGGCTTCGTCACAGATCAGGACGTCGAGACTGTTGCGGTCCGCAGTCATGAAGCTGTTGAAGTACTTGAAGAGGTCCTTCACCTCACGCTTCCTGGCGCCCGCCACTTTCCTCATGGTTGTCGTGAACGAGCTGGAACCCGTCGCGTGTAGGGCGGTGGTGCCCTGCCGGTACAGCTCGCCGAGGAGTGACAGGGCGATGACGCTCTTACCAGTGCCGGGTCCTCCGGTGACGATCACGATCTCCTTGTGATCGGATTGCTTGGCCCGGCGTACGGCGTTCAGGACCGTGCGGTACGCAATCTGCTGCTCGTCCAGCAACACGAACTGCTCACGTTCTCGAACCTCTTGGGCAGCCACTGCCATGAGCTGCTTGGACGGACCGATCTTCCCGTTGACCAGTTCGTCCGCGGCCGCGGCGCCGGAATCCGGACCCAGCTTCGTGCGCAGATAGTCGATGAATTCGCCGCGTCGCGCCCCGATGAAGAGCTGACCGTACTGATTCTGCTCGGCCTCGAAGAGCCCGTTTACGCCGAACTCGGTGGCGTTGTGGAGATACGCGGCGCCGTTGACACGTTCCGGATGTTCAGCGAGTGCTCCGTTGAAGGAGACGAGGTACTCGCAATAGCCGCGGACCTGGTCGACTGGATTGAGTACCGCCCGTGCGTAGGAGTCGATGCGGCACAACGACGGATCGTCGTCGTCGGGTTCCGCGCTGCTCCACTGTTTCAACTCCACGACGACGTAACTCGGGAGTCCTGTATCGGGGTGCACGCCGGCCAGAACCGCGTCGGCTCGTTTGCTGTTCAACGGCAGTCCGTATTCCAGAAGGACCTCCACCTGCCCGAGCCCGGCGTCGTTGAGTGCGCTCGCGAGTACGGGAATGCTTCGCTCCCACGAGCGCACCTCGGACGGACCGGGCTTATGGCTGTGAACGTGCACGAACTGCTCCGTCAGGCGGAAGAACAGGGCACCGGAATGGCACTCGGCAGCGACCGTTGCGGCAGAGTCGCGGAACAGCAAGACAGGCCCCCCAGGCAGCACGAAGAAACTCGCGCGGGTGGGGGCATTTCCTTCATGACTCCGCCAGGCGGAGCGGAAGCCCGGCGGGCCGCAGCTACGTAGGGATCAAGGTTACCCGTGCCGTCTGCGATAGTCCGGTGGCAGCTGTGATCCTTCGGCAGTGAGCTTCGGCTGGGCGCCGTCGTAGTGCTGCATGCCTATGGCGCCGGGGATGAGCCTGCGTAGTTCGTTGTGGGTCGCGGGGTCGACCGCGTAGACAACGGTGCCGACGACGCCTCGGGTGAGGAGCACGTGGTAGGCATTGAGGATGCATCGGGTGACGATCGCATCGTCGATCGGACCGCGGAAGGCGGGATCGCACGAAGCGCTCCGGTCCATCTTGAACTTTCCGTCGCGGAAGAGCAGATCGGGTCCGATGATGACGCCGTTCCAGTCGTACTCGAAGGTCTGTGCCGTGTAGACGCAGCCGATCTGATCGACACCTCGGCGATCGGTCGACCACAGGTCCGACCGTGGTGCGTCAGGGACGCTGTGCTCTGGCTTCACGTTCCAAGGCCGGCGCCAGTCCCTGATGTGTACGTCGTTGACCAGCTGTTCGCCGGCCGGGTTGCTCCACGGCCAGCAGAAGCCCGCGGTGATGCGGGCTGTGGCGCCTTCGAAGTGGCGTGCCCGGATGAACTGCTCCATCTGCTCAGGTGAGTCGGCCATCATCAGGGTCATCTTCCCGTCCGGTCGCCAGGCGACCGGATCAGAGGCGTCAAGGCCCAACAACTGTTGGACCCAGCGCTGGTACCGCTTGCTACCGCCTGCTCGGAACGTTCCCTCCAGATCGGTCACTTCGACATCGCAGCCCATGTCCTTTGCCAGCTCTTTGAGATAGGTGGCAGTGCCCACCTCGTCCGGACGAATCGACTGATGGTCGTCGAGCAGGAAGATGGGTACCTTGGCGGCTCTGATCACCTCGGTCGCCTGTGGCCTGTCGTCGTCTCGCAGCTCTTTCGGAGTCCAGCGGTACGTCGAGCTGCGCCGCATGCGGTGGGCCTCGTCGCAGATGAGGACATCGATGCTGTCGGGTGGGGTCTCACTGAAGCTGTTGAAGTAGCGGTACAACTTGACGGCTGCACGACGCTTGTCCGCTGTCTGCCCTCTGCGAGCCGTGCCGAGCATGATCTCGCGCAGAGTCTCCGTGTAGGCGTGAGAGCCACTTGCCAGAACTGTCTCGCGGCCCTTGAGCCCGAGGGCACGCTGCATTTCGAGGGCCACTGCGCTCTTCCCGCTGCCAGGGCCGCCCCGCAGGATGTACACGCGCTTGGCGCCAGGATCTGGGGCGGGACTGTGGGCCGCTGCGGCGTCATAGAACAATCCGACGTCGAATCCGGTGAAGTGTGCGGTCTTCTCCAGGTGCCGCGTGATCCGGTCGACGGCGACGTACTGCTCGTCGAGGAGCGTCAGTCCTCCACCGACGACAGAGCGCTGACGGGCCACGTCGGTGACCTTGAGCAACGGGTCCTGGCGGGCCTGCTCCAGGGCTGACGCGGCCCGCTTCCCGGACGCGGGAGAGAACCTCGAGGTAAGGACTCGCCGGAAGCGGGCCAGGTCGTCGAGGGTGTAGAGGAAACCATGGTTGGTTTCGGGTAGAGCGAACAGCGCCTCCACATCCGCGTCACGTGCGTTGTGGAGGAGTGCCACGCCCATCAACTGATCCTCGTTTTGGCGAAGATGGGGTAGATAGCGCAGCATGTACTCGCAGTAGCGCTGGACCTGCCGGACCGGATGCAGCTTGTTCTTCCCGTCGCCGAATCCCAGATCGACGGCGATGGGGCACAGGGGGTCCACCGTGGCGTGCCGCACCTGCTTCAGCTCAACTGCGAGGTAGGAATCCGTCTCCGTACCGGGATGCCGACCGCACAGCACCAGGTCAACCGCAGAGTTGGTATGCGGCAGGTCAACCTCAATCTGCACCTCAACTTCGTCGAGGCCGCAGTCCAGCAGAGCTTTGACTACTACGGGGAGGCTGTTGTTCCAGGAAGCGATGTCGCCCTGGCCAGCCGCTCCTCCCTTGATCCGGGAATGCTCCTGGATCAGTTGCTCGGTGAGCGGAAGGTGCGCCGATCCGGCTCGGGCCACGATGAGTCGGCCGAGCTCGGCTGCGGACAGTTGCAGGAGCACGAAGGATCCCCAGGCACGAGATGACTCGTGCGGGTGGGGGCATGTCCTTCGTGACTCCGCCGAAGCGGAGCGGAAGCCCGTCGGGCCGCAATGACGTTGTGCAGATTACCCGGCTGCGAAGCAAGGAGGGCGGGCCTCCGGAGGCCCGCCCTCCGCCCGGCTCAGCCGAGGCGGTGCACCACGAACTGCGCCAGAGCCCACGCCAGGTTCGAGCCGAGGCTCGCCACGATGCCAACCAGAACATCACGGACCCAGGTGCGGCGCTTGGGCATGTACTCGACGGCAACCACAGGAATGCGTCCCCTTCGGGTCGTTCGGTGACGGCGCCGGATGGCTCCCGCCGGGAGCGCACCATGGGGCTGAGTCACCAAACCGAAGGGCATTCGCATGCTCCTTAGGTCACGTCGCGTACACCCTCCGAGGAAGGAGTGCGGTGCAGAGGAACGATAGTCCACGAGGGGGGGAACGCAGGCAAGGAGTTAATGCATAAACGTCGACGGGCCGGTGGGGCGAGGGGCGTGGATGGAATGAGATGGCCGGCTGGGCATCTGAGTAGCTCGTGGTGCTGGGATAGAACGCCCGTGCTGGGATGACCCCTGGCAAACCCGCGTTTCCGCAGGTGGGAGCTCTGCCCTACAGATCCCGGTTCAACGTGTAGCCGCAGACGCATCCCTACGTCGCTGATCCGGCAAACACCCAGGTCATAAGGGGCCCGACTCTTCGCAGTCGGGCCCCGCTCTTTCCCGGGTCGTCATTGCTCCTCGGCCAGGTCTTCGGCGACGCCACGTTTCGGCGTGAATGCTAACGTCAATGTTACTAACATTGTTGTTAGTCTCATGCGTGGAGGTCGGCAGACGTGGTGGACTTCGTTGGCCGGCGCCAAGAGCTGGCGACGCTGGAGCGAGAGCTCCAGAAGGTGGCGGCCGGGGTCGGCGGGGAGCGGCCCGGTCGGTGCGTGATGTTGCGTGGGCGGCGCCGGGTGGGAAAGTCGCGACTGGTCGAGCGGTTCGCGGAACGCTCGGGGGCCCCCTTCTTGTTCTACGCCGCTACCGGGGCGTCCCCGGCGGATGATCTGGCACGGCTGGCCCGGGACGCCCAGGCGTCGACGCTGCCGCTGGCGCGGCTGGTGGCCGCCGCGCGGCCGGAGAGCTGGGACGCCGCGTTCGATGTGCTGGCCGCGGCGCTGCCCGCCGACCGGGCGAGCGTGCTGGTCATCGACGAAGTGCCGTATCTGATGGACAGCGGCGGCGCCTTCGAGGGGATGCTGCAACGGGCCTGGGACCGGGTCCTGGAGACCAAGCCGGTGCTGCTGGTCCTCATCGGCTCCGATCTTTCGATGATGGAGGCGCTGAACGGTTACGGGCGCCCCTTCCATCAGCGCGGCCGGGAGATGGTGCTGGGGCCGCTGAACCCCGCCGAGGTGGGGAGGATGCTCGGGCTGGATCCGGCAGAAGCGTTCGACGCCGCGCTCGTCACCGGTGGGCTGCCGCTGATCTGCGCGGAGTGGCCACGGGGTGCGGGGCTGTGGGACTTCCTCGGTGAGGCGCTGAGTGACCCGGTCTCCGCCCTGCTGGTGTCGGCCGAGCGCTCGCTGGCGGCCGAGTTCCCGCCGCAGGCGCAGGCGCGCACGGTGCTGGCGGCCATCGGCAGTGGCGAGCGGACTTTCACCAACATCGCCCGTGCGGCCGGCGGCATCGGGGCCACGCCGCTGCAGCGCGCGCTGGAGCTGCTCACGGACAAGCGGATCGTCGCCGCGGAGCTGCCCGTGTCACCGCGTCCGTCGAAGGACCGCCGCTACCGCGTGGCAGATCCCTACCTGCGGTTCTGGCTGCACCTGCTCGGCCCGTCCATGGAGGAGATCGAGCGAGGGCGGGGCGATCTGACCCTGGCGCGCATCCGGGAGAACTGGACCAGTTGGCGCGGCCGGGCAGTCGAACCCCTTGTCCGTGAGGCCCTGGCGCGGATGCTCCCCGACGACCGGTTGCCTGCGGCCCCCGCAGTGGGCGGCTACTGGACCCGCACCAACGACGTCGAGATCGACATCGTCGGCGCGGACCGTGCCCCCGTCGCCAAGGAGCTGTTCTTCGTCGGCTCCATCAAGTGGCTGGAGCGGTCTCCCTTCGACCGGCACGACCTGGCGGCTCTCCACCGACACCGGGCCGCCCTCACCGACGGACCCGTTCCGGTCGTGGCGGTCGCGCGCAGCGGCGTCGACGCTCCGGGCCTCGATGCCGCCTACGGCCCCGGCGATCTGCTCGCCGCCTGGCCGCTGTGAGGGGGCGGGACGGTCTGTCCCGCCCCCTCACCCGGGCGGATCAGCCCAGCTTCGCCGCCTGTGCGTCGATCACGGCCGTCGGCTGCTCGAACGCCTCACCGCGGGTGACCGCCGCGATGTTGAAGGAGGAGAACCCGGCGAGCGTGTTGCCCTGCCGGAAGACGACGACCTTGGTGTCGGCGGGAGTGCCGTCCTGCTTCGTCCCCACCGTCCAGGCGACCGCGTCCTGCCCGGCGGCGACCTTCTCCTCGCTGACCTTCGTGACCTGCTGCTTCTCCCCGTCGACCGTCATGGTGAAGCCGCCGGCGCACTTCTTGCCGGCCTCCCGCAGCGCGGTGAGGGCCCGCTCGGCGCCGTCGGCGTCGTAGGACCACAGGGAGGTGAGGGTCTTGGTGATGTCGAGCGAGTCGATCGTCGCGTCCTCGGCCTCCTTCTCCGTCATCTTCCCGAGCTCCGCCGTCGAGGGCATGCCCTTCTTGGCCTTCTCGGACTTGTGGACGACGAGCCGCTGGACGGTCGCGGCGGGCTCGCCCGCGGGGAGGGCCGACAGCGCCTGGGCGATGGGCTTGCACTGCGACTTGTCGACGGACAGCGCGTCGGCCTCGAAGACGTCGTCCTTGCCGGGCTTCGTGATCTCGTGGTCCTTGACGTCGCCCTGGGCGACCGCGAGCTTCTCCAGCTCGCCGGCGGTGAGGGTCTTCGCCGCCGTCTTCTCCGCCGCGGCGCCGCCCGCCTTCTTGTCCCCCTCGTCCGAGTCGCTGCCACCGCAGGCGGTGACGAGAAGGACGAGGGAGACCGCGGAAGCGGTCAGGGCGGTACGGCGAAGGGTGGTGGCTCGCATGGTGCTTCTCCAACTGATCAACGCCCCGCGCTCGGATGCGGCGCGGGGTTCACGTGAGCAGGACAAACATGGCCCGGCCAGGGTTGTGCTCTCTCCCGCAATTGATCGAACTCGAACGGCCCGCCGCGGGCGCCGCCCGCCTGACTAGGGTCGACCCGTGACCACAGCCCTGAACCCCGCCGCCCCCCTCGACCCCCTCGACCAGCGGATCGTCGCCGCCCTGCAGATCGACGGCCGGGCCTCCTGGCGGCGGATCGCCACCGCGCTGGAGGAGCCGGAGCGCAAGATCGCCCGCCGGGGGCTGCGGCTGCTGGAGAGCGGGGCCGTCGTGGTGCGCGGGCTCGTCGTGCGGGGCGAGACCGTGATCCTGCGGATGAACTGCCGGCCCGGCGCGGTGCGGGACACGGCCGTCGCCACGGCCCGCCGCGAGGACGCCATCTTCTCGTACGTACTCGCGGGCGCCGCCGACTGTGTCGCCGAGCTCCAGTGCGCGCAGGGTGGGCTGGCGCGGCTGATGCTGGACGAGGTGCCCGCGCTGCCGGGGCTCGTCGAACAGCAGGTCTCGCCGGTGCTCCGCTACTTCCGCACCGTGCACGAGTGGTCGCCCGGGATCCTCGGCGCCGACGAGATCGAGGCGCTCGGCGGACGGTCGCCGGTGACCGACGGGGTCGGGGCGCCGGACGTCGAGGCGGCCGGCCCCGAGGAGCGGGCGATCCTGCGGGCGCTCGCCGAGGACGGCCGCCGCACGCACGACGAACTCGCCGCGATCGCCGGGGTATCGGTGGCCACGGCCCGCCGCCGCGTGGAGTCCCTGACGCAGCAGGGACTCGTCAGCATCCGGGCCGCCGTGGAACCTGCGCTGCTCGGGCTGCCCGTCGAGGCGCTGCTGTGGATCAGGACCCGGCCCGACGAGGTCGAGGCGGTGGGGCGGCTGCTCGTCGAGTCGCCGCTCGTGCGCTACGCGGCCGTGGTGATGGGCGAGCACCAGCTCCTGGTCGACGTGACCCAGCCGTCGAAGTCCGCGCTGCACGCGTTCCTCACCGAGTCGCCGTGGGTGCGGCGGGTGGAGGCCGTGCAGTCGCATCTGGTGGTGGAGGCGTGGAAGCGCAGCGGGGTGCCGACGCGAGGGCCGGTGCACTGAGTCTCACGACCACCCGCTACCGCGAAGTCGTCCAGAAGTTTCATGTGAATGAATTCAGCGTCTTAAAAGTTCATGGTGTACGAGTCATTGACTGAAACGGTCATCGGCCCGCAGTGTGGTGGCGCACACCGTCGCCTCCCGCCCGAGGACCGCCATGCCCGCACGCCCCACCGGTTCCGATGACCTCTGTGCCCTCGACGCCGTCGAGCTCGCCACCCGGATCCGCCGCCGCGACCTGTCGGCACGCGAGGTCGTCACCGCCCACCTCGACCGCATCGAGCGGATCAACCCGGCCGTCAACGCCATCGTGACCCTGGATGCGCAGGGCGCGCTCGAAGCGGCTGACCGTGCCGATGAACTCGCCGCTTCCGGTGCCGAGTTGGGGCCGCTCCACGGACTGCCCATCGCCTTCAAGGACACCCACCTCACCCAGGGGATGCGCACCACGCACGGCTCCCCGCTCTTCGCCGACCACGTGCCCGACGAGGACGAACTCCTCGTCCAGCGCATCCAGTCGGCGGGCGCCATCCGCATCGGCAAGACCAACGTCCCCGAGTTCGCCGCCGGTTCGCACACCTTCAACCCCGTCTTCGGCGCGACCCGCAACCCGTACGACCTCACCCGGTCCGCCGGCGGCAGCAGCGGCGGCGCCGCGGCCGCGCTCGCCGCCCGCCTCCAACCCCTCGCCGACGGCTCCGACATGGGCGGCTCGCTGCGCAACCCGGCCTCGTTCTGCAACGTCGTCGGACTGCGCACTACCCCGGGCCGAGTGCCCTGCCTGCCCTCCGGCGACCTGTGGGAGACCCTCGCCGTCGCCGGGCCCATGGGCCGCACCGTCGCCGACACCGCCCTGCTCCTGTCGGTCATGGCGGGCCCCGACCCGCGCAGCCCGCTGTCCCTGGAGACCCCCGGATCCGTCTTCCGCGCCCCGCTGGACCGCGACCTGACGGGACTGCGCGTCGCCTACGCCCCCGACCTCGGCGGACGCGTCCCGGTGGACCCCGACGTGCGTGCCGTCGTCGACCGGCAGGCGGCCGTCCTCGAAGACCTGGGCTGCACGGTCGCCGAGGACTGCCCCGATCTGGACGGCGCCGACGACGTGTTCCTGACGCTGCGCGCCCACACCTTCCAGCACGCCTTCGGCCGCTACCTCGCGGCCTCCCGCGACGCCCTCAAGCCCAGCCTCGTACGGAACATCGAGCAGGGGCAGAAGCTCAGCGGCGCCGACCTCTCCCGCGCCCGCGCCGAGCACACCCGCCTCCACCTCGCCGCCGTCGCCTTCTTCGAGCGCTACGACGTACTCATCGCCCCGGTCAGCCAAGTCGCGCCCTTCGACGTCGAGTCGGAGTACCCGACGCTCGTCGACGGACAGCAGCAGCACACCTACCTGGACTGGATGCGCTCCGCGTACCTCCTCTCCGTCCTGGGCGCACCCGCACTCTCCGTCCCCGCCGGCTTCACCGCGGCCGGACTCCCCGTGGGCCTGCAGATCGTGGGCCCGCCGCGCGCCGAGCGCACCGTCCTCGAAGTCGGCGCCGCCCACGAGGCGGCCACCGGCCACGGACGGCGCGCCCCCGACCTGCCCTAGACCGCACGTATCCGCGACCTCACCGCCTCGGCCTGCACTCCGGGCGCTCAACTCCCCTCAGCTGGAGCCCTGATGAGATCACCGCACGCGCTCTGGGCCGCCGTGCCCGTCCTGGCCTTCCTCAGCACACCGTTCCTGCCGTTCGTCGACGGGGCGCACCTGTGGCTCGGCATCCCGTCCGTCCTGTGCTGGTGCCTGATCTGGACCGCGGGCACGACGGCCGCGCTCGTCCTGGCCGACCGCCTCACCGGCCCCCGCGACGACGAAGAGGACGGGGTGACCACGTGAACAGCACCATGGTCATCACGGTCCTCGGCATCGTCGCCATCGCCGTGGTCGGGGTCAGCGGACGCCGGCCCCCGAGCGGCGAACTGGGGGAGTGGACCGTCGGCCAGCGCCGCTTCTCCACCTTCACCACCTGGTTCCTGCAGGCGGGCGAGGCGTTCACCACGTTCAGCTTCCTCGGCCTCGCGGGCATCGCGTTCGGCGGCGGCGTCGCCGCGTCCTTCGCCCTGTGCTACCTCTCCATCAGCCTCGTCCTCCAGTACTTCACCTCACCCCGGATGCGCCAACTCGGCCTGCAGGGCGGCTATCTGACCCAGGCGGACTTCTTCGTCGACCGCTACCGCAGCCCCCTGCTCGGGAAGGTCGTCGCCGTCGTCGGCGCGGTGTTCCTGCTGCCCTACCTCCAGCTCCAGATCACCGGCCTCGGTCTCATCGTGCAGCTCGCCACCGGCAGCCGTGCCGGCGGCAACTGGAGCATGGTCCTCGCCACCGTGCTCACCGTCGGCTTCGTCCTGTGGTCCGGCATCCGCGGCATCGCCCGCGTCGCCTACCTCAAGGACGCGCTGATGATCGCCGGGCTCGTGGTGCTCGTCGTGGCCGTCGCGGTCTCGGTCGACGGCGGCATCGGCGGCCTCTTCACGACGATCCGGGACACCCACCCCCAGCTCCTGACCCTCCATCAGGGCGGCTACGACGGCATGTTCTTCGTCACCGCGGTCATCATCTCCAGCATCGGCGGCGGCCTCGGCACCATGGCCCACCTGTGGCCGCCCGTCCTCGCCGCCCGCAGCGGACGCGCCCTGCGCTCCAACGCGATCTGGCTCCCGCTCTACCAACTCGCCCTCGGCATCCCGATCATCGTCGGCTTCGCGGGCGTCCTCCTCGTCCCGAAGGACGCGGCACCGAACTCCGTCGCCCTCACCCTCGCCGGACAGACCCTGCCCGGCTGGCTCGTCGGACTGGTCGCCGTCGCGGCCGCCTCCGCCGCGATGGTGCCGTCCGCGGCGATCGTCGTGGGCATCTCCAGCCTGCTCTCGCGCAACCTGTTCAGCGTCCGCGACCCCCGCACGCAACTGCGCACCAACCACGTGTGCGTCATCGCCGCGGCCACCCTCGCCCTCGTCCTCGGCCTGGCCCGCCCCGGCCTCCTCTCCGACCTGCTCCTGCTCACCTACGGCGGCCTCACCCAGCTCGCCCCGGCGATCGTGATGGGCCTGGCGCGGACGGTACGACTGCACTGGGTGCCCGCCCTGCTGGGCATCGTGACCGGCGTCGCCGTACTGACCTGGCTGACGTTCGGCGGCGTGGACGTCGGCACGGTGGACACGGGCCTGATCGCCCTCGCGGTCAACCTGGCCGTCACGGCAGGGGCGCAGCTCGCGGTGCGGCGCCCCCGGCCGGAACCGGCCGCCGCCGCCCTGGACCCGGTGGGCTGAGAGCCCGGGCGGCGCGGCGCGGAGTGCTACCGCACGGTCAACTCACCGACGGGCCGCGCCTTTTCACCGGTCTGCGTCACCCGCACGTACCGCGCCGTCCCGCCCGCGGCGAACGGCACCCAGCGCCGGCCGTCCCCCGACATCCGGACCCGGTACGACCGCGTACCCGTCACCGTCACCCGGGACAGGGTCCGCCCCGCCCCCAGGTCCACCGTCAGCGAGGCGCCGGGGCGCGCGGGCAGCCAGGTCGTCGCCGGGTTGCCGTCGACCGCCGCGCCCGCGTACTGGCCGGGGTCCTCGGACGTCGCCGTCGCCGGGCGGCAGCGCGCCAGATCCGCCGTGGGGACGAGGTCGGGGCGCCGGGTCGGCAGGGTGAGACCGGTGGCGGTCACCCGCTTGCGGCCGGCCGGCGTGTCCACCGTGAACGGCTCGCCCGACGTGAGCCGCACCGTCGTCCGCTCCGCCCCGATCGCCACGTCGTACGACCGTCCCCGCCACCGGAGCCCCGTGACCTTCACCCCCGTCGAGAGCTGCGGCGGCAGCATCGGATCCAGGTGCACGGCGTCGTCGTCCCGCAGCCTGAGCCCCGTCAGGCCGTGCGTGAACACCTGCAGG
Source organism: Streptomyces sp. cg35 (assembly GCF_050410835.1). Lineage (NCBI taxonomy): Bacteria > Bacillati > Actinomycetota > Actinomycetes > Kitasatosporales > Streptomycetaceae > Streptomyces > Streptomyces sp. cg35. The sequence goes on along the minus strand of NZ_CP191268.1, from coordinate 3,260,519 downwards.
AAACCGCCCTTGCCGGTGAGGAAGTCCTGCGCCGGTGAACCCGCGAGCGCGTCCCCCGCACCCGCCTTCGCGCCGCGCGACTCCGAGAACGTACCGAACGGCCCCCGGAAGAACGGCCGCGACGCCCGCTCCAGGAAGGTGTACGTCGAACATCCCGGCTCACCGATCGCCGCCGCCGCGACCGCGTGCACCGAGTCCGTCATCGCCGGGCCGTCGCGGTCGGTGTGCGCCGCGTAGTAGTCGAGCGTCGCCGCCGCCGCGCCCTTCGGCATCGGCCGCCAGTCCAGCGGATACAGCAGCAGCACGGCGTCGGCCTGCTTGATGTCGGAAGCGCCGCCGCCGATGTCGTACCCCGCGTACTGGAGGAACACCTTGCGCCGCGCGTCGTACGGAATCCGCAGCCGGCCGGCGATCCGCGTCCACTCCGGCGACGGCTCCGCACCGACGAGCCGCGCCGCCCGCGCCGCCGACCGCAGCGACATCGCGGCGACGGCGTTCGTGTAGACCCCGTCGTCGACACCGTTGCTGTACTCGTCCGGCCCCGCCACGTCCTTGATCGAGTACGAGTACCGGCCGGCCCCGTCGTCGTTCTTCGTCACCCGCGAAGTCCAGTACTCCGCAAGGCCCTTGAGCAGCGGCCAGCCCTTCGCGCGCAGCCACGCGCGGTCCCCGGTCGCCTGGTAGTACTGCCAGGCCGCCAGTGCGATGTCTCCCTGGAGATGGTTCTGGATGACACAGTGCGGCGGGTACCAGCTCTGGCACTCCTTCCAGAGCGATCCCGAACGCGCACTCGTCCAGGGGTACATGAGGCCGCCGACGGACGTCTTGCGCGCGTTGTCCGCCGCGGCGGCGCGGGTGCGGTGGCGGTACTCCAGTACAGGCCGGGCGAGTTGTGGCCGCGTGGCGAGCAGCGAAGGGAACATCCAGGTCTCGGCGTCCCAGAACACCATCCCCGCGTAGCCGTCGCTGCTCAGGCCGGTGGGCGGGATGCTGTCACGCGCGCCGGGCCGGACGGAGGCCAGCAGGCCGTACTGGGCCGCGCGCACCTGTCTCTGCAGCGCGGGGCGCCCGGGGACCTCGATGTCCGACGCCCACAACTTCTGCCAGGCGTCCGTGTGTTCACCCATGAGCGCGTCCCAGCCCGCGGCCGCCGCGCGCTGGGAGGCCGTGACCGCGTCGGCGCGGGGCGAGCGGGAGGTGCGGGCCGTGTCGACGCCGACGTACTTGACGACGTCGTAGCGGGTACCGCTGCTCACGCCGAAGTCCGCGCTCTGGCGTGAGCTCAGGCCGTCCGTGCGGGCCGCCGGGCGGGTGCGGCCCGGCGCGCGCAGCGTGGACGCCACCGCGCCCTCCGTCCCCGTCCCGTCCGTACGGAACCCGACCGCCGTCGTGCGCTTGCCCGCCGGGCCCGCGCCGGTCGCCGTGACGCGGCGGGCGCCGCGGCCGTCGATGCGATCGGTGACGCCGACCCTGCCGCTCCAGCGCGGCGTCAGGCGCAGCCGGACCGCGCCCACGTGCGGGCGGGCCCGGTCCGCGAGCACCTCGAACGTCAGATCCGTACGGCGGCCGTTCTTGTGCACCCACGTGAGGGACGTCCGCACGATGCCGCAGCGCAGATCGAGACTCTGCCGGTAGCCCGTGGTGCGGCTGCCGGGCCCGTACGTCTCGCCGTTCGCCGTCACGTCGAGGCCCGTCCAGGTGGGGAGGGCGGCGAGGGCCTGGCGGTGGGCGGTGTTGGCGGGGCCGCGGGCGTAGAGGCCGGACACGAAGGCGCCGTCGTACGGGTGCGTGTACAACGGCCAACCGGTCTTGGCGTCGGGGCCGCCCGGGGCGGCGTATCCCGTGCCGGTGGGCGGGACGCGGAGGCCGAGGTATCCGTTGCCGGCGTAGGCGTGGAACGGGTCGTCGGGTGGGGGCGGGGTGCGGGCGGAGAGGGTCCAGGCGGGGGTGTCGCAGGGTGGGGTCCGGCTTGTGTCCGGCGCGGCCCGGGCGGTGGTGGCGGGGAGGAGGGAGGTGGTGAGGGCGGTGGCGAGGGCGAGGGTGCTGAGGAGGCGGCTTGTGGCGGTGGCGGTGGTCACGGGTCGAGGGTGCGGGGTGGGGGCGGGACGGTGTGGCATGCGCGCCGGGGGTGTAGGCGGGGCGGGCGAATTCTGGTGCCGGGTGGGGTTACGCATGGAAGGGAGGGGGGCGTCCGGGGCCGTCGTGGCGGCTTTCCCTCGTCTCCCCTAGGTGTGTGGTCGGGTGCGGGGCCGCCCTGGGCATGTCCGTGCTCGCCATCTTCATGGCCCCGCCGACTGCTTCGGCCGCCCTCACAGACCGGCCCCTCCCGTCTCGTACGCGAGTGATCGCCGGTGGATCCGACCCGCGCCCCTGATCGAGCTCCTCCGGCGATCGAAGCGCGTCAGGTGGACGGAGTGGGGGCTGCCAGGCCCGTTTTGAGGCCCGCGCCGCAGAGGGGGACCACGGCGGTACGGCCGTTCAGGATGGCCGAGAGGGAGCCTCCGTCGCGGGTCGCGGCCCAGCAGGCGACGCCGGTCGACTCGACGTACAGGCCGCGCGAGGCGAGGTCGAGCTGTGCGTGCCTGATCTGATCCTCCGTCACCGTATGGAAGGCGCCGCCGGACTCGCGTACTGCCCGAAGGATCTGGCGGGCGCGGGGCGGGCGGGGGATCGCGATGCCCTCCGCGAAGGTGGGGGCCATGGGGGTCACGCCCACCAGGTCGTCCGCTCCCGCCTGCCAGGCCTCGGCCAACGGTGCGACCGCCGCGGCCTGTACGGCGTGCAGCGCGGGCCGCCGGTCGATCAGGCCCGCGGTGTGCAGCTCGGCGATGGCGAGGGCGGCGCCGAGGAGAAGGGTGCCGTTGCCGACGGGTACGACGAGCGCGTCGGGAAGGCGGCCACCGAGGTCCTCCCAGAGCTCATGGACGTAAGTCTTCGTGCCGTGCAGGAAGTAGGGGTTGTGGACGTGGCTCGCGTAGAAGACGCCGTCGTCGGCCGCCGCACGGGCCGCCTGCGCCGTGGCCTCGCGATCCCCTGGCACCACTTCGAGCCGGGCGCCGTGCGCCCCGATCTGCTCCAGCTTCTTGGGGGACGTGCCCGAGGGAACGTAGACGGTGCACGGCAGTTGGGCGCGGGCGCAGTACGCGGCGACGGCCGTCCCGGCGTTGCCGCTGCTGTCGGCGATGACACGTTCGGGCCGTAGCCGGGCGGCCAGGGCGGCGAGCATGACGGCCCCGCGGTCCTTGAAGGACAGCGTAGGCATGAGGAAGTCCAGCTTGGCCGAGACGTTGTCGGTGAGCCGGACGACCGGTGTGCGGCCCTCGCCGAGCGTGCAGTCGGGTGTGGGGAGGGGCAGGCACTCGGCGTAACGCCACAGCGAACTCACCCGCCCGGCGAGGGACTTGAGCGGTGCTGGAGTGGGCGCGTAGTCGAGGTCGAGCGGTCCTCGGCAGGCCGGACAGCACCAGTCGAGCGACCCGGCGGGCACACGGGTCCCGTCGAGGGGGCAATAGCAGTCGGGAAGGGCGGTCATGGGAGCACCCTAGGCAAATCGACGTAGGAGAAGGACGCGCACGAGGGGGAGTGTTCGGTGTCCGGGCGGTCGTCGGCAACGCCTCCCCGGCGATCACTCGCGTACGAGACGGGAGGGGCCGGTCTGGGGATGTACGCGCGCAGCACAGTGCACGCGGTGAGGGCGGCCGAAGCAGTCGGCGGGGCCATCAAGATGGCGAGCACGGACATGCCCAGGGCGGCCCCGCACCCGACCACACACCTAGGGGAGACGAGGGAAAGCCGCCACGACGGCCCCGGACGGCCACCCTCTCTTCCACGCGTGACCCCGCCGCACCCCAACCGCACGCACACTCGATCCAGGAGTCGATGTGTGAAACATCCACTACCTGGAGAAAGTCGCTGGGTAAAGCCCTCAGAGCCTGCTTGTCATCACTTCGAGTGATTCCTTGGCCTTTGCTTGCACGGCTCAACCCACGGTTGCCAGGCTGTTGCTGTCTGTCAATCTGATGGGATCTGAGGGGAACAACCAGTGACATTCGGTGAGCAGCCGGCGTACCTGCGCGTCGCGGGAGATCTGCGCAGGAAGATCGTCAATGGTTCGCTGCCGCCGCACACACGTCTTCCCTCACAGGCCAGGATCCGCGAGGAGTACGGGGTCTCGGACACGGTCGCCCTGGAGGCCCGCAAGGTTCTCATGGCCGAGGGGCTCGTCGAGGGGCGGTCCGGGTCCGGGACGTATGTGCGCGAGCGACCCGTGCCGCGCCGCGTGGCCCGCTCCGGTTACCGGTCGGGTGGTGGCTCCACGCCGTTCCGGCAGGAGCAGGCCGACCCGGCGGCGCGCGGGACGTGGGAATCGCGCAGCGAGCAGGGCGAGGCGGACAGCGGGGTCGCCGAGCGCCTCGGCATCCGCGCGGGCGACCGCGTGATGTGTACGAGGTACGTGTACCGGGACGCGGGCGAGGCGGTCATGCTGGCCACGTCGTGGGAGCCGCTGGCCGTCACCGGCCGCACCCCGGTGATGCTCCCCGAGGAGGGCCCGCTGGGCGGCTGCGGCGTCGTCGACCGCATGGCGGCGATCGACGTGATCGTGGACAACGTGACGGAGGAAGTGGCCGCCCGCCCCGGCCTGGCCGAGGAGTTGAGCGCGCTCGGCGGGGTGCCGGGGCATGTGGTGCTCGTGATCCACCGGACGTTCTTCGCCTCGGGCCGACCGGTGGAGACGGCCGACGTCGTGGTCCCGGCCGACCGGTACCGCATCGCATACCACCTGCCGGTGAAATGACCCGGGCGAGACCCGCAGAGGCCCGGAAGATCCCGGGAAGTGACCGATACCCGGGGCGGCCCGTCCGGACCATGTGATCGCGAGTTAACCCGGGCCGAGCCGACGTAACCGGCGGGCAATCCCGCGCGGCACCGCATTGTCATGCACGCCTCCTACCTTCCTTCTGCGTACCGGCCGTACCGGTATACCGCTGACGGATGGACGAACGGGAAGCCGACGATGACCGAGACCGCCCTGCCCACCGCCGATCCGGCGGCCCCCGAACCGCCCGACGGGGGCACGCCCAAGCGCAGTTACGCCAAGCTGGCGGCCGACGAGTCCCGCGAGGACTTCTCGCTGCGCTACGCCCCGCACTCCTACCGGCGCTGGTCGCCGACGATGGTCGCATCCACGGCGCTCGGCGGCATCGCCTACCTCGCGGACTTCGCGATCGGGGCGTCGATCGTGTTCACGTACGGATTCACCAGCGGTCTCGCCTCGATCCTGTGCGCGGCGACGATCATCTTCCTGACCGGCATCCCGATCGCCCGGGCCTGCGCCAAATACGGCCTGGACATGGACCTCATCACGCGCGGCGCCGGCTTCGGCTACTTCGGGTCGACGCTGACCTCGCTGATCTACGCCTCGTTCACGTTCATCTTCTTCGCGCTCGAAGGCTCGATCATGGCGCAGGCGATGCACGAGGTCGTCGGACTCCCGCTGCCCATCGGATATCTGATGACGACGCTCATCGTCATCCCGATCGTGTTCCGCGGGATGGGCGCGCTGGCCAAGGTGCAGGCGTGGACGCAGCCCATCTGGCTGATCGGGCTGGTGCTGCCGTTCGTGATCCTGCTGTTCCACTCGCCGGGCTCGTTCGGGGAGTTCACGCACTTCGGCGGCACCGAGGGGGCCGGCAGCGGCTTCTCCTGGCTCGGCTTCGGGCTGGGGACCGGCGTAGCGCTGTCCCTCATCGCGCAGATCGGCGAGCAGGCCGACTACCTCCGCTTCATGCCGGCCAAGACGGACGCGAACAGGAAGCGATGGAATCTGGCCGTTCTCGCCGCGGGTCCCGGCTGGGTGATCATCGGTGCCGCGAAGCAGATCGGCGGCGCGCTGCTCGCCTTCGTGGCGCTGGAGGCCGTCGGCAAGACGCACGCGCTGGAGCCCATCGCCCCGCAGGTCGAGGCGCTCAAGCCGTGGCTGGGCTCGGTGGCGCTGCCGATCGCCGCGCTGTTCGTCGTCGTGTCACAGATCAAGATCAACGTCACGAACGCCTACAGCGGCTCGCTGTCCTGGTCGAACTTCTTCTCCCGCGTGACCCACCGTCACCCGGGCCGGGTCTGGTACATCTTCCTCAACCTCGCCATCGCGCTGACGCTGATGGAGATGAACATGTTCGCCGCGCTCAACAAGCTGCTCGGCTTCTACTCGAACGTGGGCATCGCCTGGATCGCGGCCGTCGCCGCCGACCTCGTCATCAACAAGCGGGTGGGCTGGAGCCCCAAGTACATCGAGTTCAAGCGCGCGTACCTGTACGCCGTGAACCCCGCGGGCTTCGGCTCGATGGTGATCGCGTCGGTCGTCTCCATCATGGCGTTCTTCGGCCTCTTCGGTGAGTACGCGGAAGCCTTCTCGACCTTCATCGCGGCCGGCCTCGCGCTGATCCTGTGCCCGCTGATCGCCTGGGCGACGAAGGGCAAGTACTACCTGGCCCGCCCGAATCCGGTGAACGGTCCGGACGTGGATGTCGAGGACATCACCGCGACGCATCTGTGCAGCGTCTGCGAGACGGCGTACGAACTCCCGGACATCGCCGACTGCCCCGTGCAGTCCGGACCGATCTGTTCGCTGTGCTGCTCCCTGGATGCGGAGTGTGGCGACGCCTGCACGAAGCGGCCGTCGGGCGAGCCGGTTCTGATGCCGATACCGACGGTGCGCACGAGCTGAAACGGCACCACTGGGGGACAGGGGGCGCATCTATGCAGATGCGCCCCCTCGGCGTGGTCGCGAAGCGTCGCCGCGGTGGCTTGTTGCGTATCTCTTTGTGCCAATGCGTATCCGCTCCGTAAAGGTCAGGCGTACGCTCGGGCATATGCGGATTGCGGTTTCCTCAGAATCCTTAGGGGGCGGGGCGCGATGCGAGCCGGAGTCGGGGAGTGGAGGGGCGCGATGACGGACAGCACGACCACACTTCCGTGGCTTGTCATACGTCAGGACGACAACGGCAACCGCTACCGCGTCGGGCGGTACGCGACGAGGGCCGAGGCCCAGCGCATCGCCGACAGCCTCGACGACCGCGGCCACAAGCAGCTCTACTGGGTCGAGCGCCTCGCCCAGACCGCGGGCCCGGGACAGAACGGAACGGTGCGCTGACGGAGCCGTAGGCTCCGGCACATGTCTTCCGCACCCTCAGCAGAACCGATCGTGGTGGTCGCCGCCGCCCTGTACGACGACGCGGGCCGCCTGCTCGCCGCGCGACGGAGTGCGCCCCCCGAGCTCGCGGGCCGCTGGGAACTGCCCGGTGGCAAGGTGGAGCCGGGCGAGACCCCCGAGGACGCCCTGGTCCGCGAGCTGGACGAGGAGCTCGGCGTGGCGGCCGAGCCGGTCGACCGGGTGCCGGGCGAGTGGCCCCTGAAACCCGGCTATGTGCTGCACGTATGGCGCACCCGCCTGCTCTCCGGAACCCCGGCCGCGCTCCAGGACCACGACGAGCTGCGCTGGCTGTCGACCGGCGAGATCTGGTCGGTCGACTGGCTGGATCAGGACGTCGGCGCGGTGCGGGAGGTGCTCGACGGGACGCTGCGGGACGCCGGCGGGCCGCCGTCCCGCCACGGCGCACAGGCGTGATCCGGGCCGACCGGAAGAGCCGCGCGTACGCCGTCCGTACCACCGCGCCCCCATGGAGGCGATAGCACGCGGCCACGTCAGGGTATATCCCGATTAACACTCTGAAACCGGACAGATCTCTCGCGGGCCAGGGAAGTGATCGGCGTGCTCCACACCGACGGCGACTGCGCCGAGTGGGCCTTCCCCGCCGACCCGACGGCGGTCCGCAGGGCCCGCTGGGCGGTCCGGACGCAGCTCGGCGACTGGGGCCTCGACGAACTCGGAGACGTCACCGCACTGCTGGTCAGCGAGCTGGTCACCAATTCACTGCGGTACGCGTCGGGCCCCATCGGGGTCCGCCTGTGCCGCTCGCCCGGACCCGGCGGCGCTCGCGGCGCCCTCCTCGTGGAGGTCTCCGACCCGCTGCCCGACCCGCCCCGGGCCCGCGCCGCCGACCCCGACGACGAGGGCGGCCGAGGTCTGCAACTGGTCGCGGGTGCCTCGCGGCGCTGGGGCACGCGGCCGGGGGACGCGCGGACGGGCGGCAAAACCGTGTGGTTCGAGCTGGCCCTGCCTGGTTAGACGAGAGGTCAGAGCAGCAGGTGTGGGACGCCGTGTGTGGGTGCACCCGCACCCTGGGTACGGAAAGAGTCGGTCCTGACGGGCCAAAAAACGTCGGGAGCGTGGTGTGATCGTGAACACCGTGTTGTGCGGCTCCGTAGTGCTGGATACTGCGGGCAGCCGCCCCGGTGACCGGTGCCGGACGTGGTGAGCTGGAGGGGACGGTTCGCGTGAGCGAGATACCAGCGAAGGCCAAGGTGTCCGAGGGTCCCTCGGACACGGCGTCGACGCGGGATGCGGACCGGACGCCGCAAGACGGGATCGGGCCGAGTGCGGCCGATACCTGGCAGTCGAGCCCGCCGGGTTCGATCTACGACTACATCAAGGTCGCCTCCTTCTCCCTGGGGCCCGACGGACTGATCGACCAGTGGAGCCGACGGGCCGCGCGCCTCTTCGGCGTCGCGCCGGAGGACGCCGTCGGCAAGGACCCCATCGAGGCGTTCGTCCCCGCCGACCTGCGCGAGCGCGGTCACCGCAAGATGGCGGAGATCCTCGACGGCCGCGAGTGGACGGGCGTCGTCCCGTTCCGGATGCCGCCCGAGGACGGCGCGGACGCGTCGGCGGACCGGCCCACCGGCCGCGCCGAGGTCTACGTGATGCCGACGACCACCGATTCCGGCGAGCACGCCGCGGTCTGCATCGTCGTGGACGTACGGACCCTGCGGCGCATCGAGACGGACCTCGCCTCCTCGCAGGCGATTTTCGGTCAATCTCCGTTCGGCTTCCTGCTGTTCGGCACCGACCTCAAGGTGCAGCGGGCCAACCGCACCTTCACCGCGGTCTTCGGCGGCCAGGTCGACGACCACCGCGGCCGCACCGTCCACGACTACCTGCCGCGCCACGAGGCCGACCGCGTGCAGGGCGCACTGCGCCGGGTCCTGGAGACCGGCGACGCCGTCACCGACATGCAGCTGGTGGGGACCGCCCCGGACTCGTCCGAGCGGCGCCACTGGTCCATCAACCTCTACCGCGTGCACAGCGGTTCGGGCCGCCCCATCGGCGTGGCCGGGCTCTCCACCGACGTCACCCGGCGCCACGCCGCCGCCCGCGAGGCCGCGCACGCCCGCCGCAACCTCGCGCTCCTGAACGAGGCCGGCGCGCGCATCGGCAACTCCCTGGACCTGGAGACGACCGCCCGCGAACTCCTCGACGTCGTCGTCCCCGGCTTCTGCGACCTGGCCTCCGTCGACCTGTACCAGGGCCTCCTCGCCGGCGACGAGGCCCCGCCGGGACTCGCCGACGGCAGCGCCGAGCTGCGCCGGGTCGCCGCCGCGAGCGCCGTCGCGGACGTGCCGTTCCTCGACCTGGGCGGCGAAGCGCCCGTCAGCGTAGGGGCGGTGCACCGCTTCGCGTTCAACTCGGCCTGCGCCGACGCCCTGCGCACCGCGCGCCCCCAGCTCCTGCCCGCCGAGCCGGGCGACCTCGTACAGTCCACGCTCGCCGTGCCGATGGTCGCGCACGACACGGTCGTCGGGCTCGTGCAGTTCTCCCGTACGAAGGGCAGCGAGCCGTTCAACGAGCGGGACCGGGCGCTCGCCGTGGAGCTGGCCGCGCGCGCCGCGGTCTGTATCGACAACGCGCGCCTGTACCGCCGCGAGCACGAGCGCGCCCTGATCCTGCAGCGCTCGCTCCTGCCGCCCGACAACCCCGAGGCGTCCGGCCTCGACATCGCCTGCCGCTATCTGCCCGGCAACGCGGCGACCGAGGTAGGCGGCGACTGGTTCGACGTCATCGAACTCCCCGGGCACCGGACCGCGCTGGTCGTCGGCGACGTCATGGGGCGCGGTCTGCGCGCCGCCGTCGCCATGGGCGAACTGCGCACGGCGGTACGGACCCTGGCGCTGCTCGACCTCGAACCGGCCGAAGTGCTCAGCGCGCTCGACGAGATCGCGCGCGGGCTCGGCACGCCCGGCGGCGTCCAGCAGGCGACGCGCGCGGCCCGCAGCAAGCCGTCCGACGCCGACCTCTCCGAGGTCTACCTCGCCACCTGCGTCTACGCGGTCTACGACGCCGTCACCCGGCGCTGCACCTTCGCCAACGCGGGGCATCTGCCGCCCGTCCTCGTCGAGCCGGGCGAGGGCGCTCTCATGCTCGACGTGCCGCCCGGGATGCCGCTCGGTGTGGGCGGCGAACCGTTCGAGGAGGTGGAGGTCGAACTGCCGGAGGGCTCGCTGCTCGCCCTTTACACGGACGGCCTCGTCGAGTCCCGGGACCACCCCCTGGACGAGGGGCTCTCCGCGTTCCGCGCGGCACTCGACGACCCGTCACCGGCGCTGGAGGACGTGTGCGACCACGTCCTCACCACCCTGGACACGCACCACGGCGAGGACGACATCGCCCTGCTCATGGCCCGGATCCAGGGGCTGCCGAGCGGGCACGTCGGCGACTGGACGCTGCCGCGCGAGCCGAAGTCCGTCGGGCGGGCCCGCGAGTTCACGCGGGCGCAGCTGACCGCCTGGGAGCTCGAACCCCTGGTGGACACCACCGAGTTGCTCGTCAGCGAGCTGGTCACCAACGCCCTGCGTTACGGAGAGGGCGACATCAGGCTCCGGCTGCTGCTCGACCGCACGCTGGTCTGCGAGGTGTGGGACGCGGGCCTCGTGCAGCCGCGGCGCCGCCGCGCCCGGGACACCGACGAGGGCGGCCGCGGCCTCCAGCTCGTCGGTCTGCTCAGCGCCGCCTGGGGCTCGCGCCGCACACCGCGCGGCAAGACCGTGTGGTTCGAACTCCCGCTGCCGGACGGCGGGTCGGCCCTCGTGGACCCCACGGAGGCGCTGCTCAGCCTGTTCTAGGAGGGGCTCTGGGATCCTGCCTTCAACGAGGCGAGCCGTGCCTCGATCTCGGCCGCGTCGCCGAGCGAGTCCAGCTGCTCGAACTGCGCGTCCAGTGAGGACTCGGCGAGCTCCTGCTTGCCGAGCGCCTTGGCCTCCTCGCGGCGCACCTTCTCCTCGAAGCGGTTCAGCTCGCTGGTGGGGTCCAGTACGTTGATGTTCTTCGCGGCGTCCATCATCTGGTTCTGCGCCTGCGCGGTCTTCGCGCGGGCCACCAACTGGTCGCGCTTCGACTGGAGGTCCGTCAGCTTGGCCTTCATCTGGTCCAGGCCCGACTTCAGCTTGTCGACCACCTCGGTCTGCGCGGCGATCGTCGGCTCGGCGCTCTTGGCCTCCTTCTCGGACTGCAGCTGCCGCCCGAGCGCGACCTTCGCGAGGTTGTCGAACGTGTCGGCCTCCGCCGCGGTCCCGGCGGCCCGCAGCTCGTCCGCCTTCTTGCTGGCGGCGAGCGCCTTGGTGCCCCACTCGGCGGCCGCGTCCACGTCCTCCTTGTGGTCCTGCTCCAGCATCCGCAGATTGCCGATGGTGGCCGACACGGCGTCCTCGGCCTCCCGGATGTTGTTCGTGTAATCGCGGATCAGCTGGTCGAGCATCTTCTGGGGATCCTCGGCGCTGTCGAGCAGCGCGTTGATGTTCGCCTTCGCGAGCGTCGCCACCCGGCTGAAGATTGTCTGCTTCGTCATGGTCAAGTCCCTTGGAGCGTAGGCTCGTCGTGGTGGTCGAGGTGGGCGAATGCTGGTCAGAAACGTCCGCCGCCGCCTCTGCGGCCGCGGGTCCCCCCTCCGCCGAAGCTGCCGGGCCCGCCGCCCCCGCCGCCGAACCCGCCGCGTCCGCCGCCGCCCATGCCACGACTCGCGCCGCCCAGGATCTGGCCGAGGATGATCCCGCCGAGCACGGCGCCACCGGTGCCGCCCCCGCCCCGGCCGCCGCCTCCGTAAGGGTTGCCGTACGAGCGCACGTCCCGCTCGGCGAGCGACTGCGCCTGCCGGGCCAGCGCGTCGGCCTGCTGCGCCTCCGCGAGCGCCGCGCACGCGTCGCTCTCCTCGGCGCCCTGTGCGTTCGCCAGATGCCGCTGGGCCTCCGCGAGCCGGGTGCGGGCCTCGCTGCCGACGGCGCCGCGGTGCGTCGTGATGAAGTCGGCCGCCGCGCCGGTGCTGCTGCGCGCCGCGAGCAGGGCCTGCCCGAGGAGCGAGCGGGCACGCGCGGTGCCCGCCTCGCGCTCCCGCGCCGCCGCGAGCGCCTCGTCGAGCGCCGCGTCCGCCTCCTCCACCCGGCGCAGTGCGTCGATCGGGTCGTACGAGCCCGCGGCCAGCTCCCTGCGGACGTCGCCGACGACGGACTCGGCGCGCGCGATGCGGCCGCGCAGATCGGCCGTCGACACGCCCTGCGTGGTCCCTTCGAGCAGGCCGCGTGCGTCCGCGAGATCCGCCTCGGACTCGGTGAGCGCGGCGGGCAGCTTCTCCTGCGCCTCGGCGAGTTCGCCGGCCAGCCGCTCGATCGCGGTGACGAACGTGCCGGCCTGGTCGACGGCGCCCTCGGCCGCCCGCAGGAAGACGGCGGCCTTGCCGTTGTCGCCCGCGTCGACGGACTGGCGGGCCTGGTTGAGGTTGGTCGTGGCGAACACGAGCCGGTCCTTGGCCTGTTCGAGGTGACCGGCGACGGGCAGCAGCGCGGCGGGCGCGTACCGCGCGCCGAGCGCGGTCAGGGTCTCCTGCGCGCGGCCGGTGTGCGCCGTGAGCTCGCGGAAGGCCCGCTCGGCGTTGGCCAGCGCCTCGGGCGCCGTCTGCTCCAGGGAGCGCAGCCGGTCGAAGTCCTCGGACTCCTTGTCGAGCCGTCGTCCCGCCTCGGTGCAGCGGCTGATGATCTCGTCGAGCATCCGCCGCTTCGTCGCGTCGTCCTCGGGGAACGCGTCGTCGAGCTGCTGGCGCAGCTTGAACGCCGCCGTCAGCTCCGACTGCGCATAGCCGAGCGCCTCCTGGAACGGCTTCACCGCCTCCTCCCCGAACTGGGCGGTGGCGAAGCCGAGTTCCTCGGTACTGGTGCGCACCGAGTCGTCGGTCTCCACCAGCAGGTGCCGGGCCTGCTGGTCGAGCTCGGGCAGCGGTGTGGCCTGCGGCTTGCCCCAGCCCTGGGTGCCCGCCGCGCCCCCGCCCGGCGTGGTGCGGCCGTTCATCCGCTTCTTGCGCCGGGTGTACGAGTACGCGGCCAGGGCCCCCGCGCCGCCGACGGCGATGACGGGGAGCACCAGGTCCCCGGTGCCGGTCCCGCCGCTGTCGCCGCTCGCGCCCGGGTCGACGGCGCCCGGCGTGATCGTCGGGGTGGGCACGGGCCGGCCCGCGACGACGGCCCCGATCCCGTCCGCGGCACCGATCGCGGCGCCGGCCCAGTCGTTCTTGCGCAGGGCCGGCTCGACGGCGGTCCCCGCGATCTCCTGGATCTGGGCGTCGGTCAGCCGGGAGTCCTGGTCCACGGAGAGCGCGTACTGCCGGTCGTGGGTGGCCACGGCGAGGAGTACGTCGTTGAGGCCGAGGCCGTTCTTGTCGGCGGTGGCGTCGGCCCAGTCCTGCGCGGAGCGGCCGGAGAAGTCGCGTACGTAGGTGACGAAGAGCTGGATGCCGCGCTCGTCGTCGAGGTCGCCGAGCGCGGAGGCGACGACGTCCTCCCGGTCCCCGAGGGCGTCCACCTTGTCGGTGATCTGGCCGGTGCGGGAGAGGGTGACCGGGTCGTCGGCGCGGGCGGAGGCGGCGGGCAGCAGCAGCCAGAGCAGTGCGAGCAGCGCGGCCGCAGCTGTCCGCACGGCTATCGGGGCCGGGCGTGGGCGACTCTCGGACGGGGGCACATTTCGGAGGTTATGTCCGTATGGAGGGTGTCGCGACCGGGGCGCCCCCACAGCGCCCACGGCCGCGGCACCCGGTCTGCGGCGGCCCGGGCCCTTCCGGGCCGGCCCCGCTCTCGCGGGCCCGCGGGGTCAGGGGCCGCGGGCCCGCGAACGGGCCGGGTCCGCGGGGTCAGGGTCCGCGGTCCCGTACGTCTCGGAGCGGCCGGCGGGGGGTGCGCCGCTCCGGACGGTCATGGGGCGGGTGCCGGCGTCTGCTGCGCGGGCACCCACCGGCAGGGAGGGGGGTCAGCCGCGCGGCAGGACCCGCTCGCGCCCCAGGCCGCCGAGCCAGACGGCGGCGGGCTTCGCGGTGCGCTCGAAGGTGCCGGGGGCGACGGAGATCAGGCCGAAGGTCGCCTTGTAGGTGCCCCACTCGTAGTTGTCGAGCGCGCTCCAGGCCAGGTAGCCCCGGACGTCGATGCCGTCCTCCATGCAGGCGGCGACGGCGTCGAGCGCGCCCGCGTAGTAGTCGATACGGCGGTCCTCGTCACCGGTGGCGATCCCGTTCTCGGTGACGATCAGCGGCACGCCGGGACCTACCAGCGCGGCGGTGTGCCGGATCGCGTGGCCGACGGCGGCCGGGTAGTACTCCCACTGCGTCAGGGTCCGCTCCGCGTCGTCCGGCGCCGGGACGGGACCCTGCGCACCGATCTTCGTCCGGGTGTAGGACTGCACGCCGATCCAGTCGTCGCCGCGCGCGGCCTCGATGAAGACGTCCTCGCGCGGGGCCCGGTAGGCGGCGGTGACGTCCTCGGCGCCGGGCAGCGCCTGGTAGACCTGATTGGCGATCGTCCAGCCCACCTGGATCCCTGCGTCGAGGGACCGCACCGCCTTCACCGCGGCGTGGTGCGCGGCGATGACGGCGTGGGTCGTCTCCTCGTCGGGGAACGGCAGACCGGCGGGCGGGAAGCCCTGCTCGCCCCGCTTGGCGAGGCCCGCCATCACGGCGATCATGTTCGGCTCGTTGATGGTGCAGACGTGGCTCACGCCCTCGCCGATGATGGGCGCGCACTCCTCGACGTACCGCGCGAAGAGCTCCACGGCGCCGTCGGCGGTCCACCCGCCGAAGTCCTCGAACCACTGCGGGACGGTGAAGTGGTGCAGCGTCACCATCGGCCGCAGCCCGCGGGCGAGCGCGCCCTCCACCATCCGCCGGTAGTGCGCGATCTCGGCCTGGGAGAAGTACCCGCGGGCCGGCTCGATCCGGGCCCACTCCACGCTGAACCGGTAGTCGGTGAAGCCGAGTTCGGCGAGCAGGTCCATGTCCTGCTCCCAGCGGTGGTAGCTGTCGCAGGCGTCCAGGCTCGGCTCCTGGATCCCCGCTGCCGGGTCGTGCTCCTTGCGCCACCAGTCGCTGTTGATGTTGTTGCCCTCGATCTGGTGGGCGGCGGTGGAGGCGCCCCACAGGAAGCCGTCGGGGAAGGGGGTGCTGCTGCGCGTCATGGTGATGGCTGTCTTTCTGCGTGCGGGGGGAAGTGTGCGGGTCCGCGCGGGACCGGGGCGCGACGGTGGCCGGCGCCGGCTACTTCATGCCGGCGGTCGCGATGCCCTGGGTGAAGTGCCGTTGCAGGACGGCGAAGACCAGCAGGACCGGCAGGACGACGAGCAGCGAGCCCGCCATGAGCATTCCGTTGCCGCCGCCCACCGTGCGGTTGGGGTCGTTGGCGAAGGTCGCGAGGGCCACCGGGAGCGTGTACTTGCCGGGGTCGTTGGTCGCGATCAGCGGCCAGATGAAGTTGTTCCACGACCCGAGGAACGTGAAGATCGTCAGCGTCGCGAGGGCGGGCTTGACCAGCGGGAGAACGATCCGCCAGAAGATGTACCACTCGCCCGCGCCGTCCATCCGGGCCGCCTCGAGCAGCTCGTCGGGGATGGTGACCATGAACTGCCGCATCAGGAAGACCCCGAAGGCCCCGGCGGCGAAGGGCAGGACGAGCCCCATGTAGCTGTCGAGCAGATTCAGCTTGTTCATCAGCACGTACAGCGGAAGGATCATGAGGTTGCCCGGCACCATCAGGGCGGCGAGCACGACCCCGAAGACCTTCGAGCGGCCGCTGAAGTTCAGCTTGGCCAGGGCGTAGCCGAGCATCGAGCAGAACAGCAGATTGCACACGGTCACGAGCACCGCGACGATCAGCGAGTTCAGGAAGTAGCGCGGCATGTCGAGCTGGTCGAGCAGGTCGCTGAAGTTCTGCAGCGTCCAGGTCGAGGGGAGCCACACCGGCGGGCTGGCCGTCAGGTCCTTCTTGGTCTTGAAGGCGCTGAGCGCCATCCACAGGAAGGGGGCGGCCATCACCAGCAGGCCGAGCGAGGCGACGACGTAGAGCAGTGGTCTGCGGACGCGGCCCTCGCGGCGGCCCGGACGGGCCGGGGCGGTGGACGGCGGAGCCGGTGCGGCGTGCTGGGCGCTCATTTCGTGTTGTCCTTCATCAGTCGCAGCTGCAGCACCGTGATGCCCATGATCACCACGAACAGGACGTACGCCATGGCGCTCGCGTAGCCCATGTTGAAGAAGTTGAAGCCTTCGCGGTACATGTCGAGCGACACGGTCAGCGTGGCGTCGGACGGCCCGCCCTGCGTCATCACGAACGGCTCCTCGAACACGTTCAGGTAGCCGATCGTCGTGATGACCGTGGCGTACAGCAGGGTCGGGCGCAGCAGCGGCACCGTGATGCGGCGCAGCTCCTGCCAGGCGCCGGCCCCGTCGAGCCGGGCGGCCTCGCGCACCTCGGTGGGGATGGCCTGGAGTCCGGCGATCATCAGGACCATGACGGTGCCGAGGTTGCGCCAGACCGCCATCGCGATCAGCGAGGGCATGGCCCAGGTCTCGGAGCCGAGGAAGTCCGGTGTGGAGAAGCCGAACTGCGCGCCGAGGCCCGCGATCAGACCGTCCGACGGGTCGAGCACGAACCGCCAGACGATCGCCACGGCGACGATGGTCGTGACCACCGGCGCGTAGAAGCCGACCCGGAAGAAGGTGCGGGCCCGGTCGATGCCGTTGTTGAGCAGGATCGCGATGAGCAGTCCGAGCCCGATGGTCAGCGGCACCCCGACGACGACGAAGTAGGCCGTGTTGAACAGGGCCTTGAGGAACTTGTCGTCGCCGAACAGCTGGACGTAGTTGTCGAAGCCGACGAACTTCGCCTCCAGCGGCCGGGTGACGTTGCGCCGCCCGAAGTCGGTGAAGCTCATCAGGAGCGTCGCGACGATCGGGAAGAGCATGAAGACGCCGAACAGCACCAGGAAGGGGGTGGAGAACAGCCAGCCGGCCAGGTTCTGCTTTCCCATCGAGCGCTTCCTGCCGCGCCCCTTGCCGGGAGCGGTCCCGGGATCCGGGGCCTTGACGGCCCCGGACCGCGGGGGAGTGGGCCGCTCAGCGGCGGCGCCACCGGGTGTCGTGGTGGACGACATGGTCTGCCCTTCGGACCGATTGCGTACGCGATCTCACAGCTGGAGCGTCGGTTACTTCACGAGGCTCTCGATCTCGCCCTGGGCCTTGTCGAGCGCTTCCTTCGCGGAGGACTTGCCCTGGGTGACGGACTCGACGGCCTCGTCGATCTTCGAGGTGATCTCGGTCCACTTCGGCTGGACCGGGGAGACCTTGGCGGACTCCATCTGGGCCTTCCAGACCTTCATGTTCGGGTCGGTGGCGAGCTCACCGGACTTCCAGGCATTGAGATTGGCCGGGAGGTCCTTGGTGCGCTTGAACCAGTCGGACTGCCCCTTGGCGTCGGTCAGGTACCGGATGAACTCCTTGGCGGCGGCCTTGTGCTCGCTGTCCGCGGAGATCGTCAGGGCGGAGCCGCCGGCCATGGACGCGGAGGTCTTGTCGGTGGGCACGCTCGCGACGGCCCACTTGCCCTTGAGGTCGGGGTAGTTGTCGTCGAGCAGCCCCATGATCCAGGGACCGCCGAAGAACATCGGCACGGCGCCGGTGTTGAAGTCCTTGGTCACGTCGTAGCCGGGACGTACGGACTTCTCGCTGAGGCCCTTCTTGAAGTAACTGCCGTAGTTCTGAAGGGCCTTGACGGCGGCGGGGCTGTTGGCGACGACCTTGCCGCCGTCCGTGACGATCTCGCCGCCGGCGGAGTACAGGAACTGGTAGAAGCTCTGCACGGTGTCGAGCCCGCCCGGCTGGATGGACAGGCCCCACTTGGAGCCGGCCTTGGCCTGGTACTTCTCGGCGGCCTGCTGCAGCTCGGCCATGGTGGCCGGGGCCTTGTCGACGCCGGCCTTCTTCGCGAGGTCGGTGCGGTAGAAGAGCACGCGGGTGTCGACGTACCACGGCACACCGTAGGTGTCGCCGTCGACGGTGCCCTGCTGCCAGCCCGCCGGGAAGAAGTCCTTCTCCTGGAAGACCTTGGTGTCGACCGGCTCCAGGGCGCCCATGTCGGCGAACTCGCCCATGTAGCTCCCGCCCATCTGCATCACGTCGGGCAGCCGTCCGGCGGCCGCGGCGGCGACGAGCTTCTGGTGGGCGACGTCCCAGCCGATCGGGGTGACCTTGACCGTGATGTTCGGGTTGGCCTTCTCGTAGACCTTGGCGACGTCGGCGAGCTTCTCGCCCTCGGTGCCCATGGCCCAGACCGACAGGGTCTGCTTCTTGTCCGCCGCGACGTCGCCGCCGCCGGAACCGCCACAGGCGGTGAGGGTCAGCGCGGACGCCAGGCTGACGGCGATCGCGGCGGTGGTGGCGCGGCGGTTCATGGACGGCTCCTCCTTGAGCGGACCGTGGATGTATGCGCTGTCTGTAAGCGCATACATCACTCTGTGGCAGCCCGGCCGGATGTGGCAAGAGGGGTCTTGGTCACACTCCCGTAACGGGAGTGACATCCGGTGGCCGTCCGGTGCCGCGGCGCCGGCGCGCGGCGCGGCCGCACGCTCGCGTACCGCACCGAACGTTTGCAAACCGAAAATATCTGACCTGCCCCGATTCACCGCGGTCCACTTGGCGCGAAGTGGCCTGGCGGGGATGTGACACCGGCCGCACGGACCGGCGACGGCCGGGCATATGCCCGAGTCCTGGGAAGCCGGGCACCGCCTCGCCTAAGGTCACGCCCATGACTGCCACGCACCCAGCCTTCGTGCACGACTTCCCGTTCGACCCCGCCTACGGCCTGACCCTCGACGACCTGCTGCGCGTCCCGGCCCCCGAGGCGCCCGCGGACTTCGCCGACTTCTGGCGCGAGCGGTACGAGGAGGCGCTGCGGGTGGCGCCGAAGCCGGAGGTCGGCCGGGTCGTCGAGGAGCGCGACGGGGTGCGGGTGCACGAGGTGACGTACGCGTCCCTGGGCGGGGTCCGCCTCGGCGGCTGGCTGGTGCTCCCGGTCGAAGGGCCGGTGGAGCACGGCTTCGTCATCGGGCACGGATACGGCGGCCGGGACGCGGCCGGCCCGGACGTCCCGCTGCCGCTGCCGCGAGCGGCGGCGATCCTGCCGTGCGTACGGGGGATGGGGGAGCGCGGTCTGCTGCCCGGGGTGCCGTCGGTGTCGGCCGAGCACGTCCTGCACGGGATCGCGTCCCGCGACTCGTACGTCATCGGGGAGTGCGTCGCCGACCTGTGGTGCGCGGCGACGGCCCTGCTCGAACTCGTCCCGGAACTCGCCGAGTCGGGCCCCCGCCTCGGGTATCTCGGGGAGAGCTTCGGAGGCGGCCTCGGGGCGCTCGCGCTGCCGTGGGACGACCGTTTCGCGGCCGGTCAGCTGACGGTCCCGACGTTCGGCAACCATCCGCTGCGCCTGACCCTCGACTGCATCGGCAGCGGGGCCTCGGTGCGCCGCCACCACCAGGACCACCCCGAAGTCATCGACGTGCTGCGCTACTTCGACGCGGCGACGGCGGCGACCCATCTCCACAAGCCGATACTCGTGGCCCCGGCCCTCTTCGACCCCTCGGTACCGCCGCCGGGGCAGTTCGCGATCCACAACGCCGTGGCCTCCGGCGGGGAGCTGCACGTCCTGGACGCGGGACATTTCGAGTGGCCCGGGCTGGAGCGGGCCGTCTCTGAACTGGCCGCGGCCAAGGGGGAGTTCTTCGAGAGGGAGCTGAAGTAGGAGGCCGGTTCGAGGGGGCCCGCTGGTCTGTCGCCCTGCGCTGCACCCCAGCCCCGGGGCTCCGCTCCTCAATCGCCGGAGGGGCTTGATTGGTGCACTCGCGTACGAGACGGGAGGGGCCGGTCTGGGTATGTGCGCGCGCAGCACAGTTCACGCGGTGACGAGGCCCGAAGCAGTCGGCGGGGGCATCAAGATGGCGAGCACGGACATGCCCAGGGCGGCCCCGTACCCGACCACACACCTGTCGGATCGAAACGGATAGCCGCCAACAAAGCCCCAATCGGCCACCCTCCATTCACAGCGCGCTACCGCACCCACAACTCGCCCGCCGCGCCACAGACACCGGCAGCATCATCGACACCGGCTCACCGCCCCGCGGCCCCCCGTTCAGCCGCCGCACCAACAGCTCCACGGCCTCCTCGCCCATCCGCCGCATCGGCTGCCGCACCGTGGTGAGCGCCGGCCGCACCAGCCGGCTCAGCGCGATCCCGTCGAACCCGGTGACCGCGACATCGTCCGGCACCCGCACACCCCGCCGCTCCAACGTGTGCAGCGCCCCCACCGCCATCTGGTCATTGGCGAACAACAGCGCCTCGGGCCGGTCACCGTCACTGCCGCCGCCACCGTCACCGGCCCGGTCGAGCAGCACACCCGCAGCACGCGCCCCCTCCGCCTGGGTCATCATCCCGACCCGCAGATCCGGCTCGGCCGGCACCGCGAGACCCGCGGCCCGGCACGCCTCGACGTACCCCCGGAACCGCGCCTCGACATCCGGCGACTCCTCGGCCGAACCGACGTACGCGAGCCGCCGCAGCCCGTGGTCCTCGATCAGGTGCCGGGTCAGTTCGCGCTGGCCGTCGGCGTTGGCCACCTCGATGTGGTCGAGGTGGTCGAGGTGGTCCTGCTCGCGCGGCCCGGCGAGCATCACCACCGGCTGACGGCGCGAGATGACCTCCAGCTCCTCGGTGGGAACGGTGCGGGCCAGCACCGCGAACCCGTCGACGCGACCGGCCACCTTCGCCACCAGGCTCTCCGGCCCGCCCTTGAGGGACGCCGCGATCAGCAGGGCGTACCCGTGGCGGCGCGCGGCGCGTTCCATGCCGCGGATGATCTGGTCGGAGTAGAGCATCGCGGCGTCGTCGTCCGCCTCCTCGCCCGTGCCGGCCTCCGCCTCGGACTCGGCGTCCGGGTCGGAGTAGTCGGGGAAGCAGAGACCGAGCACGCCGGTGGACCGGCTGGCGAGGCCGCGCGCGTTGCCGCTGGGGACGTAGCCGAGCTCGCGGGCCGCGGCGAGGACCCGTTCGCGGGTCTGGACGCGGACCGAGTCGGGGTTGCGGTAGACCCGGGACACGGTGGCGATGGAGACGCCGGAGCGGTCGGCGACGTCGTACACCGTGGGGGCTGTGCTCACTGGGTGGGACCCCCGAGTCTGAGTGAGGCGGCAAATGAAAGCGCATTCACCCTAGGTCGGGATCCCACGAGGGAGCAAGACCGGCCAGCCGGCACAAGCTGCTGCGCGGGCGCGCCGGGCACGGGCACGAACCGCTACGGCCCGAGCACCAGCGGCACCAGCCCGACCGCACTCCTCAGCCGCGAGGGCGTAGACATCGGCGGTGCGGCCGCGGCCGCACCAGGGGCAGGGGCAGGGGCAGGGGCAGGGACAGGGTCAGGGCGACAGTACGAGCCGCGGCAGCTCGGTCGTGCGGTGCTGGTCGCCCGGGCGCAGGCCCGACTTCTTGCTGTTCTTCCAGGTCATGGAGACGACGGGGGTGTCACCATCGCCGATGGTCACCTTCGACCCGGCGAACCGCTCGCCCGGGGCCGTCTTCGTGCGCAGTTTCCCGGCGATCTTCTCGGCGGACTCCTGCGAGGTGGCCAGCGCGCAGAGCTTCTCGGTCGACGCGGAGCCCTGCGCCCGTGCGCCGATGCCGAGCAGGGTGACGCCCTGCTTCCGATAGCCGGGGCGCTTGCCGTACAGGCCGGCTTCGTACACGTCGTCGCCCAGGCACGCGACGACCTCCTTGTACGCGGCGTCGTCCGCCACGGTGCGTCCGGGCGGATCGAGGGGCAGTGTGACGGTGCCGGTGAAGCGGGTGACGCGGGCGGAGCCGGACACGTCGACATCGGCCTGTCCCCGCTTGCGCAGCCGCAGGGCGCCGGAGTCGTCGTCGGTGGCCTTGTAGCCGCGCTTCTTCATGGCGTCCCGCACGGCGTCGACGTCGAACGTGCCGGTCAGCCGCTGGCCGTCGCCGTTGTTCGGCATCACCGCCGTCTCGACGTTCTTCGCGTCGAAGCCGTACGTGCTCTTCAGCGGCTTCCCGGAGTAGGGCTGCCCGGTCAGCTCGATGATCCCGTAGCCGTCGAGGCCGCGGTAGAGCGACCTGTCCGCGGCGGTGAGACGGCGCGCGGCGGTGACATTCCAGTACGTGACGCCCTGCTCGGCCACCTTCGCCGGCACCCCGGACAGGGCGGCGGTGAGGCCCTTGCCCCCGCCGCCTCCCTTGTCGTCCTTTGCCCCGCAGGACACCACGCCCACGCTCAGCACTCCGGCCAGCGCCGGCGCCACGAATCTCTTGGTCACCATCCCCATGCGCGGCAGTCTGGCACGCGCGGATCACGGCCCGGCTACGACGACGACCTCCGCCGGATCTTGTTCCCCAGCCACACCACCGGATCGTACTTACGGTCAACTGCCCTTTCCTTCAAGGGAATCAGCGCATTGTCTGTGATTTTGATGCCTTCGGGGCACACCTCGGTGCAGCACTTCGTGATGTTGCAGTAGCCCAGGCCGTGCTCGTCCTGGGCGGTCTTCTTGCGGTCCAGGCCGCCCTCGGCCGCCGCGTCCAGCGGATGCATGTCCAGCTCGGCGACGCGCATGAGGAAGCGCGGGCCCGCGAAGGCCGTCTTGTTCTCCTCGTGGTCGCGCACCACGTGGCAGGTGTCCTGGCACAGGAAGCACTCGATGCACTTGCGGAACTCCTGCGAGCGGTCCACGTCCTCCTGCATCATCCGGTACTCGCCGGGCCCCACCCCCTCCGGCGGCACGAACGCGGGGACCTCGCGCGCCTTCGTGTAGTTGAACCCGACGTCGGTCACCAGGTCCCGCACCACCGGGAACGCCCGCAGCGGCGTCACGGTGATGACGTCGTCCCGCCCGAAGACGGACATCCGCGTCATGCACATCAGCCGCGGACGCCCGTTGATCTCCGCGGAGCACGAACCGCACTTGCCCGCCTTGCAGTTCCAGCGGACCGCCAGATCGGGGGCCTGGGTCGCCTGCAGCCTGTGGATGATGTCGAGGACGACCTCCCCGTCGTTCACCTCGACGTCGAAGTCCTCCAGGCCGCCGCCGTCCGTGTCCCCGCGCCACACCTTGAAGCGGGCCTCATACGCGCTCACTCGTACAGCTCCTCTTCGGCCAGGTACTTGACCAGCTCCTCTTTCTCGAAGAGGGCCAGCAGGTCGGGGCGGATGGGTTCGGTGGTCTCGCGTACGAGGTCGATCTGGCCGCGCACCGGGTCCGTGGCCGCCAACCCGCCGGTGGGATCGCGGAGTTGGCACAGCAGGTTCACCCGCCGCCACTCCCGGTCCATCGCCGGATGGTCCTCGCGGGTGTGGCCGCCGCGCGACTCCTCGCGCTCCAGGGCGGCGCGGGCGATGCACTCGCTGACCAGCAGCATGTTGCGCAGGTCGAGGGCGAGGTGCCAGCCCGGGTTGAACTGCCGGTGCCCCTCGACGCCGGCCCGCCGTGCCCGTACCCGCAGATCCGCGAGCTTGCGCAGCGCCTCTTCCATCTCGGGCTCCCGGCGGATGATGCCGACCAGGTCGTTCATCGTCTGCTGGAGTTCCTGGTGCAGGGTGTACGGGTTCTCGGGGACGGTGCCGTCCTCCTGGCCCTCCGCGGAGAAGGGGCGCAGTGCCTCGGCGGCCGCGGTGTCGAGCTGGAGGTCGGCGAGCGCGGGCCGGTCGGTGAGGCCGAGCGCGTAGGTCGCGGCGTGCAGGCCCGCGCGGCGGCCGAAGACCAGGAGGTCGGAGAGCGAGTTGCCGCCGAGCCGGTTCGAGCCGTGCATGCCCCCGGCCACCTCGCCGGCCGCGTACAGGCCGGGCACGCCGCGGGCCGCCGCCGTGTCGGAGTCGACGGCGATGCCGCCCATCACGTAGTGGCAGGTCGGCCCGACCTCCATGGCCTCGGCGGTGATGTCGACGTCCGCCAGCTCCTTGAACTGGTGGTACATGGACGGCAGCCGGCGCCGGATCACCTCGGCGGGCATCCGGGAGGAGACGTCGAGGAACACGCCGCCGTGCGGTGAGCCGCGCCCGGCCTTCACCTCGGAGTTGATGGCCCGCGCCACCTCGTCGCGCGGCAGCAGTTCGGGGGGCCGCCGGTTGTGGTCGGGGTCGTCGTACCAGCGGTCGCCCTCGGCCTCCGACTCGGCGTACTTCTCCTTGAAGACGTCGGGGATGTAGTCGAACATGAACCGCTTGCCCTCGGAGTTCCTCAGCACCCCGCCGTCGCCGCGCACCGACTCCGTGACGAGGATGCCCTTCACCGACGGCGGCCAGACCATGCCGGTCGGGTGGAACTGCACGAACTCCATGTTGAGCAGGGGCGCCCCGGCGAGCAGCGCGAGCGCGTGCCCGTCGCCCGTGTACTCCCAGGAGTTCGACGTCACCTTGAAGGACTTGCCGACGCCGCCGGTCGCCAGGACGACGCTCGGGGCGTCCAGCACGAAGAAGCGTCCGCTCTCGCGCTGGTAGCAGAACGCGCCGGACACCCGGTCGCCGTCCTCGTCCTTCAACACCCTTGTGACGGTGCATTCCTGAAAGACCTTCAGGCGTGCCTCGTAGTCGCCGCACTCCTCCATGTCCTGCTGCTGGAGCTGGACGATCTTCTGCTGGAGGGTGCGGATCAGCTCCAGGCCGGTGCGGTCGCCGACGTGGGCGAGGCGGGGGTACTCGTGCCCGCCGAAGTTGCGCTGCGAGATCCGGCCGTCCTTCGTGCGGTCGAAGAGGGCGCCCCAGGTCTCCAGCTCCCACACCCGGTCCGGGGCCTCCTTCGCGTGCAGCTCCGCCATCCGCCACTGGTTGAGGAACTTGCCGCCGCGCATCGTGTCGCGGAAGTGGACCTGCCAGTTGTCCCCGGAGTTCACATTGCCCATGGCGGCCGCGATGCCGCCCTCCGCCATGACGGTGTGGGCCTTGCCGAACAGGGACTTGCAGATCACCGCGGTACGGGCGCCCCGCTCGCGCGCCTCGATCGCGGCCCGCAGCCCGGCGCCGCCCGCGCCCACCACGACAACATCCCACTGCTGCCGCTCCACCACACTCATCACAAGGCCCCAACCATTAGAAGAACCGCGGATCGTCGAAGGCGCCGGACGCGACCAGGTACACGTAGAAGTCGGCGAGCGCCACGCTCACCAACGACGCCCAGGCGAGCAGCATGTGACGGGCGTTCAGCTTCCCGACCCAGCCCCAGAGGCGATAGCGCACGGGGTGTTTCGAGAAGTGCTTGAGCCGGCCGCCGATGATGTGCCGGCACGAGTGGCAGGAGATCGTGTACGCCCAGATCAGCGTGATGTTCAGCAGGAACACCAGGGTGCCCAGGCCCATGTGGCCCCACGCGTAGTGCTCGTCGCGGAAGGCGAGCACGGTGTCGTAGGTGAGGATGCAGGCGACGAGCACGGCCGCGTAGAAGAAGTAGCGGTGGATGTTCTGCAGGATCAGCGGGAACTTCGTCTCGCCGCTGTACTTCTTGTGCGGCTCGGCCACCGCGCAGGCCGGCGGTGACGCCCAGAAGCCGCGGTAGTAGGCCTTGCGGTAGTAGTAGCAGGTCAGCCGGAAGCCGAGCGGGAAGATCAGGATGAGCAGGGCGGGGGACAGGCCCCACCAGCCGCCGAAGATCTCCCAGTTGGGGCCGTGCCGCATCGGCACGCAGTTCTCGGAGAGGCACGGCGAGTAGAACGGTGACACGTACGGGGCCGCGTAGTAGTCCGCATTGGCGAAGGCCCGCCATGTCGAGTAGACGACGAAGGCGAACAGGCCCGCCGCGGTCGCGGCCGGGGCCAGCCACCAGCGGTCCGTGCGCAGATGGGGCGCGGCGATCGCGGCACGCGTCCGTCCTCGGACGCCGGTGCCGCCGCGGGTATGGACTTCGGTATCGGTGCTGGTGGGTTCCGTGCCGGTGGCCAACGAAGCCTCCGCTCGAAGGGACGGGGGGACCGAGGTGGATACGTCAGGGGGCGTGCCTGTCCCGTGCGCCGAGCCCCTCGTCGTCCGAGTCGGTCCACAGGGAGCTGTCGTACGGGGTGTCCGGGATCGGCACGAGCCCCTGCGGGCGGTGCGGGCCGTCCGGGGCCGTGGCCGATGCGCGCAGCAGGGCCACGCTCTCGCGCAGGTGGTCGGTGTCGGCGCGTACCCGGCGCAGGTCGGGCCCGCCGAGCTGGGGCTGAATGCGGCCCACGGCTCGCGCGAGGTCGTCCACGCAGCGCTGAATCACCGTCAAGTCGTCGTTCAGGGACATGACTTGCCCTCGCTTCCGCTGGTGCGGCGGAGATGCTCATGCGCCTGCGAGTGTCGCGCGTCACATCGCCGTTTGTGAAGGGAGCGGGGCGGATTCCCGGGGCGCGCTTGTGTGCGCGCCCCCTGTTCTGCGCCCTGCGGGTGGGGTGGGTCCGGATGTGTCGCGGGTGCGGGCCGGTGGGGCTTCTCGCGCAGTTCCCCGCGCCCCTGGAGCATGCGGCTGCGCCGCTGCTCCCTCGATGGGATGCCGCACGCAGTGCGCATCTCAGGGGCGCGGGGCACTGCGCGACCAGCCCCCCCACCGGCCCGCACCCGCGACACGCCCCGGCGCGGCCCCCCGGTGGACCCCGGATTGGGCCGCAAGAGTGGCATCCGGCCCCGCCCCCGCCGTGTCGCCGCCCCCCTGAGGGCCCCGTCCCCTTCTCTGGGCGATAGATGTGATCAGCGACATATACCGCCAAACGAGATCAACCGGCCCGCACCGGAGGTAGACGCCGAGATGCACCCAACCCCCAGGCGCCCAGGCGCAGCCATCCGCTCGGCCGCGTTCCTCGTGAGCGGCGCGCTCGCCGTGACCGCCCTCGCGGGGTGCGGCACCGACGACGAGGCGGGTGCCCCCTCCGCCCGGCAGGACATCGCGCCTGCCGCCCGCGACCAGGTCAAGGACGGCGGCACCCTGCGCTGGGCGATCGACGCCCTGCCGGGCACCCTCAACTCCTTCCAGGCGGACGCCGACGGGGCCACCGGCCGGATCGCCGGCGCCGTCCTGCCGTCGATGTTCCGCCTCGACGCGCAGGGGCGTCCGCAGCGCGACGCCGACTACCTGGAGAAGGCCGAGGTCATCGAGACCGAGCCGAAGCAGGTCGTCCTGTACAAGCTGAACCAGCAGGCCGTCTGGAGCGACGGCCGTGAGATCGGCGCCCCCGACTTCGCCGCCCAGTGGCGCGCTCTGTCCGGCAAGGACACCGCGTACTGGACCGCCCACAACGCGGGCTACGACCGCATCGAGAAGATCGAGCGCGGCGCCAACGACCTGGAGGTCCGGGTCACGTTCTCCAAGCCGTACGCGGACTGGCGCGCCCTGTTCTCGCCGCTGTACCCCAAGGACGTCATGGGGACACCGGACAACTTCAACGACGGCGCGCGCCGCAAGCTCAAGGTGACCGCGGGCCCCTTCGCCCTCGACAAGGTCGACCGGGACGACAAGCAGGTCACCCTGAAGCGCAATCCGCGCTGGTGGGGTCGCCCCGCCAAGCTCGACAAGCTCGTGCTCGCCGCCGTGCCGCGCGACAAGCGGGCCGCGGCCCTCGCCGCCGACGAGCTCGACCTGGCCGACCTCGACGCGGGCGGCGCCGACCGCATCGCCTACGCCGCCCGCGACAAGGGCGCCACGGGTCCGCTCACCCACGGCCCGGGCGCCGCCCTCACCCCCGGCAAGGCGCTGCGCTCCTGGGCGATCGTGCACGGCGACGACGAGGAAGCGGCGGACGAGGAGATCGCGGCCCGCAAGAAGACCCGTAAGGCGATCAAGAAGTACGCCAAGGAACAGGCGAACCTGCACGGCTTCCAGGTCCGCAAGTCCCTCGAACCGGCCTACACGCAGCTCGCCCTGAACGGTTCCGAGGGCCCGCTCGCCGACGAGCGGGTACGCCGCGCCGTGGCCCGCGCCCTCGACCGCAGCCAGCTCGCCGAGGTGGTCCTCAAGCCGCTCGGCCTGCCCGTCACCACCGTCGACAACCACCTCGCCCTGGCCGGGCAGTCCGCGTACGCCGACAACAGCGGCGCGCTCGGCGACCAGGACACCGCCGAGGCGCAGGCGCTGCTCGCCGAGGCGGGCTGGGTGCCCGGCGGACCGGTCACGGAGAAGAAGGAGAAGCCGAAGACGGCGGGCAGCGAGGCGGACCGCGCCGAGGGCACGGAGGACGCCGAGGACGCCGAGGACTCCGGCGACGGCACGTACATCGTG
Source organism: Streptomyces sp. cg35 (assembly GCF_050410835.1). Taxonomy (NCBI): domain Bacteria; kingdom Bacillati; phylum Actinomycetota; class Actinomycetes; order Kitasatosporales; family Streptomycetaceae; genus Streptomyces; species Streptomyces sp. cg35. Next base: position 3,232,045 of record NZ_CP191268.1, on the reverse strand, counting down.
GGCGAGGACGACAAGCCCGCCGACCACGCGCCGCCGCTGCTGGGCCCGGGGCCGATCGCCGCCGCCCAGTACGCCGCGCTCCTGCACCAGGCCGACGCCGTGAAGCTGCGCAAGGCCGACAAGGAGAAGCGCAAGCACCCGAGCGGGCAGCACCACAAGAGCGGCAGGAAGCAGCACGCCGCCGAGAGCCTCGGCAACGACGCCAAGCAGTACGCCAAGCAGGGCGGCGCCCCCGGCGCGTACGCCCCGAAGGGCACCGCCGCTCCGGCCGGCGCGGCGGCGGGCGCGCTCGCCAAGGACGGCAAGCCGCTCACGCTGCGCTTCGTGCTCCCTTCGGGCCCGGGCTCCGAGCAGCTGCGCGCGGTCGCCGACCGGATCACGCAGATGCTGCAGAAGATCGGTGTCCGCACGGACGTCATGAAGGTCGACGACGAGAGCTACTTCAAGGACCACATCGCGTCCGGCTCGTACGACCTGGCGCTGTACTCGTGGCCGGCCTCCGCGTACCCGGCCACCGACGCCCGGCCGATCTACGCCAAGCCGATCCCGGCCGCGGACGGCTCGCTCACCGTCGAGCAGAACTACACGCGGGTCGGCACCGACCACATCGACCAGCTCTTCGACCAGGCGATCGGCGAGCTCGACGCCGACGAGGAGCGGGCCCTGGTGAAGCAGGCCGACGCCCAGATCTGGGCCGCTGCAGGATCGATTCCGCTCTATCAGCGCCCCGAGCTGGTGGCGGCCCGCCCGAACCTCGCCAACGCCGGGGCCTTCGGCTTCCAGGAGCCGGAGTACGAGGACATCGGCTACCTGAAGAAGGGGGCGAAGCCCTCCGCGTCGCCCTCGGAGAAGTAGCCCCCGCCGGCCCCGTCCCGATCTTCCAGCTCAGATCGAGCTCAACTCCCTTGCCCGCGGGACTGCCCTGCGGGCAAGGTTCGTTGTACCCATTGACCTGCAGTTTTCTTGAGACGATCACTGCTTCCGGGCCTCCCCGCAGGGCCCGGCAGCGCCCCCACCCGTCAAGCCACGTACCATGGGGTGAGGCCGTGGCGTGTCCAGCCCGGCAGGGCGCGCGTATCACTGATGTACGCGCAGCCGTCCACTCACTCCGGGAGTACGCCGCAATATGGCCACGCGCCACGACATCCGAAACGTCGCCATCGTCGCTCACGTCGACCACGGCAAGACGACCATCGTCGACGCCATGCTCAAGCAGGCCGGCTCGTTCGCCGCGCACGCCGCCGAGTCGCTCGACGATCGCATGATGGACTCGAATGACCTGGAGCGTGAGAAGGGCATCACGATCCTGGCCAAGAACACGGCGGTGAAGTACCACCCGAAGGATGGCGGCGACGTCATCACGATCAACATCATCGACACCCCGGGCCACGCCGACTTCGGTGGCGAGGTCGAGCGCGGTCTGTCGATGGTCGACGCGGTGGTCCTGCTCGTGGACGCGTCCGAGGGCCCGCTCCCGCAGACCCGCTTCGTGCTGCGCAAGGCGCTCCAGCAGCGCCTCCCCGTCATCCTGTGCATCAACAAGACGGACCGCCCCGACTCGCGCATCGACGAGGTCGTCAACGAGACGTACGACCTCTTCCTCGACCTGGACGCCGACGAGGACCAGATCGAGTTCCCGATCGTCTACGCGTGCGGCCGTGACGGCATCGCGTCGCTGACCAAGCCGGACGACGGCACGGTCCCGGCGGACTCCACCAACCTGGAGCCGTTCTTCTCCACGATCCTGGAGCACGTCCCGGCCCCGACGTACGACGAGGAGGCCCCCCTCCAGGCGCACGTCACGAACCTGGACGCCGACAACTTCCTCGGCCGTATCGCGCTGCTGCGCGTCGAGCAGGGCGAGCTGCGCAAGGGCCAGACGGTCGCGTGGATCAAGCGTGACGGGACGATCTCGAACGTCCGCATCACCGAGCTGATGATGACCGAGGCCCTCACCCGCAAGCCCGCCGAGGTCGCCGGCCCCGGCGACATCTGCGCCGTCGCGGGTATCCCCGACATCATGATCGGCGAGACGCTGGCCGACCCGGAGAACCCGGTCGCCCTGCCGCTGATCACGGTCGACGAGCCGGCCATCTCCATGGTCATCGGCACGAACACCTCGCCGCTGGTCGGCCGCGGCGGCACCGGCAAGGGCGCCCAGGCCAAGTCGGCGGTCAAGGACCGCAAGGTCACCGCCCGCCAGGTCAAGGACCGCCTGGACCGCGAGCTGATCGGTAACGTCTCGCTGCGCGTCCTCGACACCGAGCGTCCCGACGCCTGGGAGGTCCAGGGCCGCGGTGAGCTCGCGCTCGCCATCCTGGTCGAGCAGATGCGCCGCGAGGGCTTCGAGCTGACCATCGGCAAGCCGCAGGTCGTCACCCGCGAGGTCGACGGCAAGACGCACGAGCCGGTCGAGCGCCTCACGGTCGACGTGCCCGAGGAGCACATGGGCGCCGTCACGCAGCTCATGGGCGTCCGCAAGGGCCGCATGGACAACATGTCGAACCACGGCTCCGGCTGGGTCCGCATGGAGTTCGTCGTCCCGTCCCGCGGCCTCATCGGCTTCCGCACGGAGTTCCTGACGAACACCCGCGGTACGGGCATCGCCCACTCCATCCACGAGGGCCACGAGCCCTGGTTCGGCACGCTGACGACCCGGAACAACGGCTCGCTGGTCGCCGACCGCGCCGGTGCCGTCACCGCCTTCGCGATGACGAACCTCCAGGAGCGCGGCGTGCTGTTCACCGACCCCGGCACCGAGGTGTACGAGGGCATGATCGTCGGCGAGAACTCGCGCGCCGACGACATGGACGTGAACATCACCAAGGAGAAGAAGCTCACGAACATGCGGTCCTCGTCGGCCGACTCGTTCGAGGCGATCGTCCCGCCGCGCAAGCTCTCCCTGGAGCAGTCCCTGGAGTTCTGCCGCGACGACGAGTGCGTCGAGGTGACCCCGGAGGCCGTCCGCATCCGCAAGGTCGTCCTGGACCAGAAGGAGCGCGGCCGCAGCGCCTCGCGCGCCAAGCACGGCTGACACGCCGCTGGTCGATGGTGCAGGGCCCGGTACCCCGAAGGGGGTGCCGGGCCCTCGGCGTTGGCGCTAACCTGCCCCTTGTCCGCGCGGGGTCTACGCGGGTTACAGAGTGACCGTCAGGTCTCGCCCAACAAAGGGTCAAATACCGCCCGCGCGCAAGTGATTAAGTCCACCCTTGTGTCCGGTATCCGGGCATGAATGGTCGATAGATATGTAACACGTCCGTTTCGTGTCCCTCTATCTCGGATCTGTTTGTCCGGATTTTGGGAGATGTACGCATCAGGTGTGATCGAACCGAGACCAAAAGAGTGTGGTCGACGAAGGCAGAGTGGCTAATAGTTGACGGCGTAGAGCTCGGGTCAATGGGTCACGCGCTGTGGGGAGCGTCGACTCGCGAGCACACTGAGGCACTCGAACCCTCGCCGTCAGGGGTGTCGGCCGGGTGACATGTGCCTCCACTTGTAGTGAACAAAGTGGACTCATGAGGAGGAACCCATGCGAGGTGCCACAAGCGCCATATGGGTCGCGTCGTCCCCGATGACAGGTGTAGGTCCCGCGGGCACGTTCAGTCCCGTCGCCGCGGGCGAGGTAACGATCCAGCGTCGCGAAGGCTCTTGACGACCCGGTCCGTCGACCGGCCCGAGGCCGGCCGCGGATCAGGGTTCCCCAGGGGTGGGTTCACCCCAGTCGTTGTTCCCGTCGCGCGCTTCGAATGACGTACGCCGTGCGAAGGTCGCCGAATCTCCGGATACCCGGCCGACGACCTCCAACACCTGTGAAATGGACGAATCATGACGAGTCCAATCGAGATTGAGGGCGCCGAGACCTCTTCCGCCTTGGACAAAGAGAGCGCGCCGCAGGGTGACGCCCAGGAGCCCAAGAAGCTGGAAGGGCGCAGCCCCGGCCAGTTGATGTGGCGCCGCTTCAAGCGGGACAAGACGGGCATCACGTCCGCCTGCATCGTCCTCTTCTTCTTCCTGATAGCCGCCCTGGCGCCGGTCATCACGAAGCTGTACGGCAAGGACCCGTACACCTTCTACGGCCAGGACGACCCCACGCTGCTCAACGAGTTCAACCTGCCGGCCGGGCCCAACGGCGGTATGTCGCCCGAGCACTGGTTCGGCATCGACCCGAACTACGGGCGCGACGTGTTCGCGTACCTGCTGTACGGCATCAGGACGTCGCTCTTCACCGCCCTGCTCGCGACCATCGGCATGGTGCTCATCGGCATCATCATCGGTCTGACCGCGGGCTACTTCGGCGGCAAGATCGACTACTGGCTCGGCCGGCTGATCGACTTCATGCTCGCGCTGCCCAACCAGCTGTTCATGGTCGCGGTCATGCCCGTCATCGTCACGGTCTTCGTGGCGCCCGACGAGGAGACGCCGACCTACGTCCGCTTCCTCGCCATCACCGGCGTGATGTGGCTGCTGACCTGGATGAGCCTGGCGCGTCTGATCCGCGCCGTCACCCTGTCCCTGCGCGAGCGCGAGTTCGTGGAGGCGGCGAAGGTCGCGGGCGCCTCTCCCTGGCGGATCATCCGCAAGGAGCTGCTGCCCAACCTGGTCACGCCGATCATCGTGCAGGGCACGTACATGCTCCCCAGCACCATCCTCTCGGTCGCCTTCCTCTCCTTCGTCGGTGTGGGCTATCAAGACCCCACTCCCGACTGGGGGTTGATGTTCGCCACGGCCGCGAACATCTACGAGCAGGACCCGACCTACATGTTCTTCCCGGGTGTCGCCATGGTCGTCTTCGTCGTGGCGTTCAACCTCCTGGGTGACTCGGTCCGGGACGCCTTCGATCCCAAGACCGGGCGCTGATCCAGCGTCACCCAGGGGGCCGCTGCCACCCGGGCGCCGGGACGACCATCCGGATGCGCCAGGCAGCACCAAAGGATCACTACTCACAGGCAGGTGGACTCGACTCCATGAGCATCCTTCGATCGCGCACGGCGCAGGCAACGGTCATCGCAGTGACCGCCGGGGCCCTCGCGCTCACCGGCTGCAGCAGCGGCAGCAAGAGCAGCAACAAGCCCGCGGGCAAGTCCCAGGAGGACGCCAAGGCCCAGGCCAAGCCCGTCGCCATGGGCACCGCCCAGGACTCGGTCGGCCCCGCCAAGCCGGTCGCCGGCGCCAAGAAGGGCGGGACCGTCCAGGTCTACCAGGAGGCGGACTTCTCGCACCTGGACCCGGGCCAGATCTACGTCTCCGACGCCGGCATGCTCTCCAAGCTCCTCTACCGTGGTCTGACCACGTACACCGAGGACGACAAGGGCAACCAGACCGTCGTCGGCGACCTCGCCACCGACCCGGGCAAGATGACGGACGGCGGCAAGACCTGGACCTTCACCCTGAAGGACGGGATCAAGGACCAGAACGGCCACGTCATCACGTCGGCCGACATCCGTCACTCCATCGAGCGGCTCTACGACCCGTTCCTGACGGACGGCCCGACCTACATCCAGCAGTGGCTGTCGGGCGCGGGCACCAAGTACCGCGAGGCCTACAAGGGCCCGTACAAGGGCAAGCACCTGCCCGACTCGGTCCTGTCCACGCCGGACGACAAGACCATCACGTTCCACTTCCTCGAGGCGCACACCGACGTGCCGCAGGCGCTCGCCATGGCCGCCTACTCCGTCGTGCCCGAGAAGACGGACACCAAGCAGAAGTACGACCAGGCCCCCGTCGCCACCGGTCCGTACAAGGTCGCCTCCTACAAGTCGGGCAAGTCGCTCTCCCTGGTCCGCAACGACAACTGGGACGAGAAGACGGACCCGCTGCGTCACGCCTACGTCGACGGCTGGAACATCGAGTTCAACCACGACAAGGCCGACCAGACGAAGACGATCCTGGCCGACCGCGGCGCCGCCAAGAACGCCATCATGTTCACCGGCCAGATCGACGCCACCCAGCTGCAGAAGATCACGTCCGACAAGGCCGTGATGAAGCGCACGATCCAGGGCTACGCCCCGTACGTGTGGCAGCTGAACTTCAACATGGACCGCATCAAGGACAAGCGGATCCGTGACGCCATCGCCCTCGCGATCCCGGCCACCTCGGCCGCCCGCGCCGACGGTGGTGCCTACGGCGGTGACGCGGCCACGTCGCTGATGTCGCCCACCACCCCGGGCTACGACAAGACGTACGACCCGTTCAACCGCACCAAGAAGCCCAACGGTGACATCGCCGCGGCGAAGAAGCTCATCAAGGAGGCGGGCGCCGAGGGCAAGAAGCTCGTCTACGCGTACGCCAACACGCCGGTCCGTACCACCCAGGCCAACCTGATCATCAACCAGCTGGACAAGATCGGGCTCGACATCCAGAAGAAGGAAGTCGACCAGGCCACCTGGTACGAGCAGATGGGCAAGGTCAAGAACGGCATGGACCTGTACATGACCGGTTGGGGTCAGGACTGGGCCGACGGCAACACCGTCTTCCCGCCCTCCTTCGACGGTGCGCAGATCCAGGACGGCGCGTCCAACTACTCGCACACGAACGACAAGCACGTGAACTCGGAGCTCGCCCGCATCCAGAAGATCGCGGACGCCGACGAGCGCGCCTCTGAGTACGCGAAGCTCTCGAAGTACATCTCCGAGAAGATCAACCCGGCTGCCCCGATCTACTACACCAAGGTGTTCCAGATCGCCGGCTCCAACGTGGGTGGCCTGCGCTACGGCCAGGTGGTCAGCTACACCGACCCGACCACGATCTACCTCAAGAAGTAAGCAGTACAAGGCAGTCACCGGGGGTGAGGGCGCGGCGGAGCCCTCACCCCCGGGCCGCCGGATCCCCCTCCTGGCCTCCCACCGCCGCCGTCCTGAGAGCAGCTTTTAGCGATGCTTCGATTTCTCATACGCCGGGCGTCTGGCGCAGCACTCATCCTTCTGCTGATCAGCGCCTTCACGTTCTTCATGTACTTCGCCATCCCACAGGACCCGGCGATGCTCGCGTGCGGCAAGAACTGCACCCCGGCCGCGCTCGACATCATCCACAAGAACCTCGGGCTCGACGACCCGGTGCCGGTGCAGTACTGGCACTACCTCTCCGGCATCTTCGTCGGACGTGACTTCGCGGTGGGACACTGCGACGCGCCGTGCTTCGGCGTCTCGTTCCGCAACAACCAGATGGTGTGGGACACCATCATGGACCGCCTCCCGCTGACCCTCTCGCTCACCTTCGGTGGCCTGATCGTCTTCCTGATCGTGGGTCTCGGCGCCGGCATGATGGCCGCCCGCTTCCGCGGCACCTGGCTGGACAAGACCTTCAGCGGCGGCTCGCTGGTGCTCAGCTCGTTCCAGATCTACTTCCTCGGCCCGATCGTGCTCGGCATCTTCGTCTACAGCACAGGCTGGCTGGACAAGCCCAAGTACGTCCCGATCACCGAGGATCCGGCCGGCTGGTTCATGGGCCTGCTGATCCCGTGGCTCGTCATGGCGACGATCTTCACGGCCAACTACACGCGTCTGTCCCGCTCCTCGATGATCGAGCAGCTGCAGGAAGAACACGTGAGAGCGGCCAAGGCCAAGGGCATGAGCAGCCGGTACGTCTTCTTCCGGTACGCCTGGCGCGGCTCGATCATCCCGATCGTCACCATCCTGGGCATGGACATCGGCGCCCTGCTCAGTGGCGGCATGGTCACCGAACTCACCTTCGGCCTGGCCGGGTTCGGCCGCCTCGCCCGTGACTCGGTCATCCTGAAGGACCTGCCGGTCCTCATGGGCGTCATGATCATCAGTGCCGCCTTCATCATCATCTGCAATGTCGTCGTGGACGCCATGTACGCCGTGATCGACCCGCGCGTGCGCCTGTCCTAGGAGAACCCCCGTGACCACACTCACCAAGACCGAGGACGCCCCGGCCCCGACCGGTTCCGAGGCGTTCCTCTCGGTACGCGACCTGCGGGTGCAGTTCTCCACCGAGGACGGCGCCGTCAAGGCGGTGGACGGCCTCTCCTTCGACCTCGAGCGCGGCAAGACGCTCGGTATCGTCGGCGAGTCGGGCTCCGGCAAGTCGGTCACCAACCTGACCGTGCTCGGCCTGCACAACCCCATGTCCACCACCATCGACGGCGAGATCATCCTCGACGGCCAGGAACTGCTCACCGCCTCCGAGCCCGAGCTGGAGAAGCTCCGCGGCAACAAGATGGCGATGATCTTCCAGGACTCGCTGACCGCGCTCTCGCCGTACTACACGGTCGGCCGGCAGATCGCCGAGCCGTACCGCAAGCACACCGGCGCCAGCAAGAAGGAGGCCCGGGACCGGGCCATCGAGATGCTGGGCAAGGTCGGTATCCCGCACCCCAAGCAGCGCGTCGACGACTACCCGCACCAGTTCTCCGGCGGTATGCGCCAGCGCGCCATGATCGCCATGTCGCTGGCCTGCAACCCGGAGCTGCTGATCGCGGACGAGCCGACCACGGCGCTCGACGTGACGGTGCAGGCGCAGATCCTCGACCTGCTCAAGGACCTGCAGCAGGAGTTCGGCTCCGCGATCATCATGATCACCCACGACCTGGGTGTCGTCGCGAACATGGCCGACGACATCCTCGTGATGTACGCGGGCCGGGCCGTGGAGCGCGGCACCACCCGCCAGGTGCTCAAGACGCCCGAACACCCTTACACCTGGGGCCTGCTGAGCTCGATGCCGCGCCTGTCGTCGGACGTCGACGAGCCGCTGCTGCCGATCCCCGGCTCGCCGCCCTCGCTGCTCAACCCGCCCACGGGCTGCCCGTTCCACCCGCGCTGCGCCTTCACCGACAAGGTGTCCGACGGCCGCTGCTCGGGCGAGCGTCCGCTGCTCCCGGTCGGGCGGGGCTCCGCCTGCCACCTGGCGGCGGAACAGAAGCAGCAGGTGTTCATCGAGACGATTCAGCCCCGGCTGGGCTGAGCTGAGACCGGCGACTGGGGCAGAACCATGAGCGAGAACAACACCACCACCACGGCGGTCGCCGACGCGATCCCCGAACAGCGGGACGGCGACGCCGCACCGCTGCTGAAGGTCGAGGGCCTGCAGAAGCACTTCCCGATCAAGGGCGGCTTCCCGATCCGGCGCACCGTCGGCGCGGTCAAGGCCGTCGACGGCGTCGACTTCGAGGTCTACCCGGGCGAGTCCCTCGGCCTGGTCGGCGAGTCCGGCTGCGGCAAGTCGACCACCGGCCGGCTGCTGACCCGTCTGTACGAGCCCACCGCGGGCACCGTCACGTACAACGGCCAGGACATCAGCCACGCCAGCCGCAAGCAGCTGGCGCCCATCAGGTCCGAGATCCAGATGATCTTCCAGGACCCGTACGCGTCGCTGAACCCGCGGCAGACGGTCGGCACGATCATCTCCGGCCCGATGGAGATCAACGGGATCAACCCGCCCGGCGGCCGTGAGAAGCGGGTCCGCGAGCTCCTGGAGATCGTCGGCCTCAACCCGGAGCACTACAACCGCTTCCCGCACGAGTTCTCCGGCGGCCAGCGCCAGCGCATCGGTGTCGCCCGCGCGGTGGCCCTGGAGCCGAAGCTGATCATCGCCGACGAGCCGGTCTCCGCGCTCGACGTGTCGATCCAGGCCCAGGTCGTCAACCTGCTGCAGAAGGTGCAGCGGGAGATGGGCATCGCGTTCGTCTTCATCGCCCACGACCTGGCGATCGTGCGGCACTTCTCGCAGCGCGTCGCGGTCATGTACCTCGGCAAGATCGTCGAGATCGCCGACCGTGACTCGCTCTACAACCGTCCCCGTCACCCGTACACGCACGCGCTGATGTCGGCCGTGCCGGACGCGGACATCGACGCGGAGAAGAAGGAGCGGATCCGGCTCGAGGGCGACGTGCCCTCGCCGATCGCGCCGCCGTCCGGCTGCCGGTTCCGTACCCGGTGCTGGAAGGCGCAGGAGAAGTGCGCGACGGAGGAGCCGCCGCTGGTGCAGATCTCGGGCAGCAAGCCCGGGCATCTGACCGCCTGCCACTTCCCGGAGGACCCGACCACCGAGGCCCGCGCCGAGGACATCGTGCTCGACCCGGCGCTCGTCGCCCTGGAAGAGGACTGACTCCGTCGGTTGTACGTGACGTGGCCCGGCCCGGTGGACTCCACCGGGCCGGGCCACCGTCGTTTCGGCTGCGGGGTCCGGTGGGGCTTCTCGCGCCGTTCCCCGCGCCCCTGAGATGCGCACTGCGTGCGGCATCTCATCGATGAGGCAGCCGCTCCGCAACCCGGCACACGGTGATGATCTCCGGGCTGGAAGCCGTCAGCGGGGAGCGGTCCCAGTCGCCGTACCGGACCTCCGTCACCAGCCCGGCCCCCTCCAGGAAGACATCCAGCTGACCCTCGGAGAGAAACCGCAGGGTGCTGCGACTGACCTCGGGCGCCCCCCACCCCGCCCCGCTGAACGTCGTGTCGAAGGTGACGGTGCGCCCGTCGAACCCGGCCACGACCTCGTGCGCGATCCGGACCCCGGCCACCTCCACGGCCCGCTCCGGCACCCATGACTCCCAGGCCCGCGCCGCCGGATGGCGCGTCTCGAACGCGAACCGTCCCCCGGGTGCGAGCAGCTCCCGCACCGCGTCCAGCGACGTACGGATCTCGGCGTCGTCCACCCAGACCTGGAACGCGTGGCCGTTCATCAGGGCGAGGTCGAACAGGCCGTCCGGGCGGGCCGAGGACAGGGTTCCGTCGATCCACTCCACATCCGCCCGCCGGCGCCGCGCGACGCTCAGCATGCCCGCCGCCGGGTCGAGCCCGCACAGCCGCCCCGGGTGCCCCTGCTCGCGCGCCCGGGCCAGCAGCGCACCCGTCCCGCAGCCCACGTCGAGCACGGATCCGGCCCCGCGCACCAGGTCCAGATAGAAGTCGTCGCAGGGGGCCCACGGGTTCAGGGAGTCGTAGAGACCGGCGAGGCGGGCGTCGGCGAAGGCGTGATCGACCATCGGGTGATCATCGCGCCTGGGGCGCGTGCTGCGCGACGCGATTCCCGGAAGGGCGACTCCGGAGTGCGATATGTCCGCCTTGGGTCGATATTAAGGCGTACGTGTCACGTGATCGGTTAGAGGAGGCACTCCATGCGTGGAGCCACGCACGCCAAGTGGGCCGCTGGTGCGGTGGCCGTAGCCCTGACGGCGACGGCCTGTGGTGGCGGCAGCGACAGCGGTGGCGGCGGTGACGGCTCCGGGATCGTCCGGTCCTCCTGGGGAGACCCGCAGAACCCGCTGGAGCCCGCGAACACCAACGAGGTGCAGGGCGGCAAGGTCCTGGACATGATCTTCCGCGGGCTGAAGCGGTACGACCCGAAGACGGGCGCCGCCAAGGACATGCTGGCGGAGAAGATCGAGACGTCCGACCAGACGAACTTCACGATCACGGTCAAGGACGGCTGGACGTTCTCCAACGGCGAGAAGGTCACCGCCAAGTCCTTCGTGGACGCCTGGAACTACGGCGCGAGCCTGAAGAACAACCAGAAGAACGCCTACTTCTTCGGTCAGATCGACGGCTACGACAAGGTGCACCCGGACTCCGGGAAGCAGAGCGCCGACACCCTGTCCGGGCTGAAGGTCACGGGCGACCGCACGTTCACGGTCAAGCTGAACCAGAAGTTCTCCACCTGGCCCGACACCCTCGGCTACGCCGCCTTCGCGCCGCTGCCCAAGGTGTTCTTCGACGACCACGACGCCTACGTGAGCAAGCCCGTCGGCAACGGCCCGTACACCGTGGACTCGTACCAAAAGGGCTCCCAGATGTCCCTGCGCAAGTGGGACGACTACCCGGGTGACGACAAGGCTCAGAACTCCGGCGTGGACCTCAAGGTCTACACCGACAACAACACGGCCTACACCGACCTGACGGCAGGCAACCTCGACCTCGTCGACGACGTGCCCGCCTCGCAGCTCAAGAACGCGAAGACCGACCTCGACGGCCGGTACATCAACACGCCCGCCGGCATCATCCAGACGCTCGCCTTCCCGTTCTACGACGCGGACTGGAACAAGGCGGACAGCGACAAGGTCCGCAAGGGCCTGTCGATGGCGATCAACCGCAAGCAGATCACCGAGACGATCTTCGAGAAGACCCGTACCCCGGCCACCGACTGGACCTCGCCGGTCCTCGGCAAGGACGGCGGGTACAAGGAGGGTCTGTGCGGTGAGTTCTGCGACTACAACCCGACCGAGGCCAAGAAGCTGGTCCAGGAGGGCGGCGGCATCCCCGGCGGCCAGGTGCAGATCGGCTACAACGCCGACACCGGCAGCCACAAGGAGTGGGTCGACGCCGTCTGCAACTCCATCAACAACGCCCTCGGCAACGACAAGGCGTGCGTCGGCAGCCCCACCGGCACCTTCGCCGACTTCCGCAACAAGATCACCGACAAGAAGATGACGGGCCCGTTCCGCGCCGGCTGGCAGATGGACTACCCGCTCATCCAGAACTTCCTGCAGCCGCTGTACTACACCAACGCCTCGTCCAACGACGGCCACTGGTCCAACAAGGAGTTCGACTCCCTCGTGGACAAGGCCAACGCCGAGTCCGACCAGGCCACCGCGGTGAAGACGTTCCAGCAGGCCCAGGAGGTCGTCCGGGACAACATGGCGGCCATCCCGCTCTGGTACCAGAACGGCAGCGCCGGCTACTCGGACAAGGTCTCGAACGTCGCGCTGAACCCGTTCAGCGTGCCGGTCTACAACGAGATCAAGGTCAACTGACGCCAGGGGAGCGGCAGTCCGCGCCGGTCACCGGCCGGCTGCCGCTCTCGCCGCCCGCGGAAACGGAACCGGAACCGGAGTCCTCATGGGACGTTATGTGATCCGGCGCCTGCTGCAGATGATCCCGGTCTTCATCGGCGCGACGCTGCTGATCTTCCTCATGGTCAACGTGATGGGCGACCCCATCGCCGGGCTGTGCGGCGACAAGGCCTGCGACCCTGCCACCAAGGCGCAGCTGTCGAAGGAGTTCGGCCTCGACAAGCCGGTGTGGCAGCAATACCTGACGTACATGGGGAACGTCTTCACCGGTGACTTCGGCACGGCGTTCAACGGTCAGAAGGTCACCGAGCTGATGTCGACCGCGTTCCCCGTCACCATCCGCCTGACGATCGTGGCGATCCTCTTCGAGATCGTCGTCGGCATCACGCTCGGCGTCATCACCGGCCTCAAGCGCGGCCGGCCCATCGACACCACCGTGCTGCTGCTGACCCTCGTCGTCATCTCCATCCCGACGTTCGTCACCGGTCTGCTGCTGCAACTGCTGCTCGGCGTGAAGTGGCACTGGATCGAACCGGCGGTGTCCACGGACGCGAACTTCGGCGAACTGATCGTGCCCGGCCTGGTCCTCGCCTCGGTGTCCCTCGCGTACGTGACCCGGCTGACCCGGACGTCCATCGCGGAGAACAAGCGCGCCGACTACGTGCGCACCGCCATCGCCAAGGGCCTGCCCCGGCGCCGCGTCATCACCCGGCACCTGCTGCGCAACTCGCTGATCCCCGTCGTCACCTTCATCGGCGCCGACGTCGGCGCCCTGATGGGCGGCGCCATCGTCACCGAGCGCATCTTCAACATCCACGGCGTCGGCTACCAGCTCTACCAGGGCATCCTGCGCCAGAACACCCAGACCGTGGTCGGCTTCGTGACGATCCTCGTGCTGGTCTTCCTCGCGGTGAACCTGATCGTCGACCTCCTGTACGCCGTACTCGACCCGAGGATCCGCTATGCCTGAACCGCAAGCGCCAGAGCCCTCTTCCCGGTCCGGTGGCGGGCGCGCGCCCGAGGACGGCGCCATCGCGGCGACCGGTATGGGCGGCGCGATGGACCTGGCCACCAGCGAGGGCGCGGCCCTGGAGAACCAGCCGGGCGGCCCCACCGGCGGCGGCCCCGCCGGCAAGCCGCGCAGCCTGTGGTCCGACGCCTGGCGCGACCTGCGCCGCAACCCGATCTTCATCATCTCGGGCCTGGTGATCCTGTTCCTGGTGATCATCTCGATCTGGCCGCAGCTGATCGCGTCCGGCAACCCGCTCTCCTGCGACCTGTCCAAGCGTCAGCAGGGATCCGAGCCGGGCCACCCCTTCGGCTTCGACGGCCAGGGCTGCGACGTCTACACGCGCACCGTGTACGGCGCCCGCAACTCCATCACCGTCGGTGTCTGCGCCACGATCGGCGTCGCGATCCTCGGCTCGGTCCTCGGCGGCCTCGCCGGGTTCTTCGGCGGGTTCTGGGACTCGCTCCTGTCCCGCATCACCGACATCTTCTTCGCGATCCCCGTCGTCCTCGGCGGTCTGGTCCTGCTGTCGGTGGTCACCAGCAACACCGTCTGGCCGGTGATCGGCTTCATGGTGCTGCTCGGCTGGCCGCAGATCTCCCGCATCGCGCGCGGCTCGGTCATCACGGCCAAGCAGAACGACTACGTGCAGGCGGCGCGGGCCCTCGGCGCCTCCAACTCCCGGATGCTGCTGCGGCACATCACGCCGAACGCGATCGCGCCGGTCATCGTCGTCGCGACCATCGCCCTCGGTACGTACATCGCGCTGGAGGCGACCCTCTCGTACCTCGGTGTCGGCCTGAAGCCGCCCGCGGTCAGCTGGGGCATCGACATCTCGGCGGCCTCCCAGGGCATCCGCAACGCCCCGCACATGCTGCTGTGGCCGGCCGGCGCCCTCGCCATCACGGTGCTCGCGTTCATCATGCTCGGCGACGCGGTGCGCGACGCCCTCGACCCGAAGCTGAGGTAGCGCCCATGCCGTTGCTCGAAGTACGCGATCTGCACGTCGAGTTCCGCACCCGGGACGGTGTCGCCAAGGCCGTCAACGGCGTCAACTACACCGTCGACGAGGGCGAGACGCTCGCCGTGCTCGGCGAGTCCGGCTCCGGCAAGTCGGTCACCGCGCAGGCGATCATGGGCATCCTCGACATCCCGCCCGGGCGGATCGCCGGCGGCGAGATCCTCTTCAAGGGCCGGGACCTGCTCAAGCTGAAGGAGGAGGAGCGCAGGAAGGTCCGCGGCGCCGAGATGGCGATGATCTTCCAGGACGCGCTCAGCTCCCTCAACCCCGTGCTCTCGGTGGGCGAGCAGATCGGCGAGCTGTTCACCGTCCACAAGGGCATGTCCCGCAAGGACGCCAAGGCCAAGGCCGTCGAGCTGATGGACCGGGTGCGCATCCCGGCGGCGAAGGAGCGGGTCGCCCAGTACCCGCACCAGTTCTCCGGCGGTATGCGCCAGCGCATCATGATCGCCATGGCGCTCGCCCTGGAGCCCGACCTGATCATCGCGGACGAGCCGACCACGGCCCTCGACGTGACCGTGCAGGCCCAGGTCATGGATCTGCTGGCCGAGCTGCAGCGCGAGCTCAACATGGGGCTCATCCTCATCACGCACGACCTGGGCGTCGTCGCCGACGTCGCCGACAAGATCGCCGTGATGTACGCGGGCCGCATCGTCGAGCAGGCCCCGGTCCACGAGATCTACAAGGCGCCCGCCCACCCGTACACCAAGGGGCTGCTGGAGTCGATCCCGCGCCTGGACCAGAAGGGGCAGGAGCTGTTCGCCATCAAGGGCCTGCCGCCGAACCTCATGAACATCCCGCCCGGCTGCGCCTTCAACCCGCGCTGCCCGATGGCCCAGGACGTCTGCCGTACGGACGTCCCGCCGCTCGCCGAGGTCACGCCCGAGCGCCGCAGCGCCTGCCACTTCTGGAAGGAGACGCTCGATGCCACACGGTGAGCACGTCAGCAAGGACGACCTCAGGCGCGAGGGCGAGATCGCCGAGCACCTCCTCCACAAGGCGCAGGCCGAGTCGTCGTACGCGAAGAACGGCTCGGAGTCCGGTCACGAACCCCTGCTGGAGGTCGAGGGGCTGGTCAAGCACTACCCCCTCACCCAGGGCATCCTCATCAAGAAGCAGGTCGGCGCGGTCAAGGCCGTCGACGGCGTCGACTTCACGCTGGGGCAGGGCGAGACGCTCGGCATCGTGGGGGAGTCCGGCTGCGGCAAGTCCACCGTCGCCAAGATGCTGGTGAACCTGGAGCGCCCGACGGCGGGCCGGATCAAGTACAAGGGCGAGGACATCACCAAGCTGTCCGGACGCGCGCTGAAGGCGGTGCGCCGCAACATCCAGATGGTGTTCCAGGACCCGTACACCTCGCTCAACCCCCGGATGACGGTGGGCGACATCATCGGGGAGCCGTACGAGATCCACCCCGAGGTCGCGCCGAAGGGCGACCGCCGCAAGAAGGTCCAGGACCTGCTCGACGTGGTCGGTCTCAACCCCGAGTACATCAACCGCTACCCGCACCAGTTCTCCGGCGGCCAGCGCCAGCGCATCGGCATCGCCCGCGGGCTGGCGCTGCGCCCCGAGATCATCGTCGCCGACGAGCCGGTCTCCGCGCTCGACGTGTCGGTGCAGGCACAGGTGATCAACCTGCTGGACAAGCTCCAGAACGAGTTCAGCCTGTCCTACGTCTTCATCGCCCACGACCTGTCGATCGTGCGGCACATCTCCGACCGGGTCGGCGTGATGTACCTGGGCCGCATCGTGGAGATCGGCTCGGACGCCGAGATCTACGACCACCCCACGCACCCCTACACGCAGGCGCTGCTGTCGGCCGTGCCCGTGCCCGACCCGCAGGCGCGCGAGCACCGCGAGCGGATCATCCTCTCCGGGGACGTGCCCTCGCCCGCCAACCCGCCCTCCGGCTGCCGCTTCCGCACCCGCTGCTGGAAGGCGCAGGAGCGCTGCGAGCAGGAGGTCCCGGTGCTGGCCGTCCCCGCGGTCTTCCGCATCGGCGACAGCCCGGCCGCGCACCCCTCGGCGTGCCACTTCGCCGAGGAGAAGCAGGTCGTACCGTCCGAGTAGGGCCGAGGGCGTCGTGGCGGCCTTTACAAGCAGGCAACTCGACCGACCCGGTACCGATATACGGACGCGCCAAGGTGAACACCGTACGGCCGTGCGGGTGCCGTGGACCGGGCCGGAGCGCGCCATGTCGCTCCGGCCCGGTCGTTCATCCGGCCAGGCCCAACGACCGCTTCAGGAAGTCCACCTGGAGCAGCAGCAGGTTCTCCGCGACCTGCTCCTGCGGCGTCATGTGGGTCACCCCGGACAGCGGCAGCACCTCGTGGGGCCGCCCGTCCGCCAGCAGGGCGGAGCTCAGCCGCAGCGCGTGCGCGACGACCACGTTGTCGTCGGCGAGGCCGTGCACGATGAGCAGCGGCCGGTGCCGGTCCGCGGCCTGCGAGAGCCCGTCGTCCGTCACCAGCGAACTCGCCGCGTACGTCTGCGGGGACGCGCCGGGGTCGCCCAGGTACCGCTCCGTGTAGTGCGTGTCGTACAGCCGCCAGTCCGTCACCGGCGCGCCCGCGATCCCCGCGTGGAAGACGTCGGGCCGGCGCAGCACGGCCAGCGCGGACAGGTAGCCGCCGTAGCTCCAGCCCCGCATCGCCACCTTGGACAGGTCGAGCGGGAACCGTCCGGCCAGCGCCTGTACCGCCGTGACCTGGTCGTCCAGGGTCACCGTGAAGTCGCCGCGGACCGACTTCTCACGGCCGGGCGAGATGCCCGGGGTGCCACGGCCGTCCGCGACGATCACCGCGAAGCCCTGGTCGGCGAACCACTGCGAGGTCAGATACGGGTTGTGGGCCGCCATCACCCGCTGCCCGTGCGGCCCGCCGTACGGGTCCATCAGGACCGGCAGCGGCCCGTCCCCGTCCGCGTACGACGAGGGGAGCAGGACGGCGCACGGAATGCCGTCCGCCTCGGTCAGCGTCACGCGCGGGGAGAGCAGCGGGCGCTCGGCGTGCGAGGCGACCTCGGCGACGTGCTTGCCGGCGCGCTCGACGCGCACCCGTGCGCCGGGCGAGTCGAGCGTGGCGGAGACGAGGACGGTGACGTCGCCGGAGCGCACCGCCGAGTGCACTCCGGGACCGGTCGAGACGCGCTGCACGCCGAGCTCGTTGACCCGGTAGACGTGCACCTCGCCGGTCTCCGGGGCCTCGGCGCCGGCCCCTGCCGAGGCGGAGATCAGCACATCGCTCGCGCCCACGTCGAGCACCGCCCGCACATGCAACTGCGGCCCCGTCAACGGCCGTTCGCCGACCGCGAGGACCCGCGCGCCGCCCTCGTCGGCGATCCGCACGAGCTGCCCGCTGGGCGACCAGCACGGCACCCCGGGGAACAGCTCCAGCCACTGGTCGTCCTCGTCGGCGTGCACCATCCGCGTCGAGCCGTCGTCGACGTTCACGGCCAGGTACAGCTCGCTGAGCTGGTCGCGCGCCTGCACGAGCAGCAGCGGGGCGCCGTCCGACGACCAGTGGACGCGGGCCAGGTAGGGGTAGGCCGTCCGGTTCCAGTTGATCTCCGTGCGGGTGCCGTCGAGGCCGTACGCGAACAGCCGCACCTCGGCGTTGGGCGTGCCGGCCGCCGGATAGGCGTTGCGCGCCGGCTCGCGGTCCGGGTGCGCCGGGTCGGCGATCCACCAGCGCCGTACGTCCGCGTCGTCGGCCCGGGCCACCAGGAGCCGGTCCGAGTCGGGCGACCACCAGTACCCGCGGTACCGGGACATCTCCTCGGCCGCGATGAACTCCGCGAGCCCGTACGTCACCGTCTCCGACTCCGGGGAGGCGAGCACCCGGTCGTCCTCGCCCTCCGCGCCGACCACCCGCAGGGCGCCCTGCGCGACGTACGCGATGTGCCGCCCGTCGGGGGCCGGGCGCGGGTCCAACACCGGTCCGGACACGGGGAGTTCCCGTGCGGTGCCGGCGCGCAGCTCCGCCGTGAAGAGCCGGCCCGACAGGGCGAACGCCGCCAACTCGGCCGCCGCGTCCGTCGCGTAGCCCACGATGCCGGCGCCGCCCTCGCGGCTGCGCTCGCGCCGGGCCCGCTCCTCGGCCGACAGCCGCTCCGAGGTGCCGCCGAGCAGCGTCACCGGGTCGGCGGCGAGCCGCTCCTGACCGCTCGTCACGTCCAGCACCCACAGCGCGTTCGCCCGGTCGGTGCCGGTGGCGGAGCGGAGGAAGACGACGCGTTCCCCGTCGGGCGCCACCGTGAAGGCGCGCGGCGCACCCGAGGTGAAGCGCTGCGTGCGCGCGTGCTGCCGGGGGAAGGAGTACGTCGCGGTCCCGGTGTCGGGTCCGGTGTCGGTTCCGTTCTCGGTGGTCATCCCCGAAGCCTAGGGCGGAAGTCGACCATGCGCCCCCACGCGCTCCCTGCCGCCCCCGGTGCCCCCTCGCGGTGACTCATGCACGACGACGGATAGTTATGATCAGTAGCGCTGTGTGGGTAGGAATCCGTCGGCGACCGGATCACTTTGGAGGAGGACCGCTGTGGCACTCTCGATCTCGGCCGTGGTGCTGTTCGCGATCATCGTCTTCATCCTGATCAAGAAGTCGGGACTGAAGGCCGGGCACGCGGTCGTCTGCGTGCTGCTCGGCTTCTATCTGGCGAGTTCGTCCGTGGCTCCCACGATCAAGGAGCTCACGACGAACGTGGCGGGCATGATCGGCGACATCAAGTTCTAGCCCGCGGGGCCAGGGGTTCTAGGCTGGGGGTATGACCGAACTGCCCGGCCGGCGCCTGCTCCTCGTGCACGCGCACCCCGACGACGAGTCGATCAACAACGGCGCCACGATGGCGAAGTACGCCGCCGACGGCGTGCACGTCACGCTCGTGACCTGCACGCTCGGCGAAGAGGGCGAGGTCATTCCGGACGAACTTGCCCATCTCGCCCCGGATCGCGAGGACCTGCTCGGCCCGCACCGCATCGGCGAGCTGACCGCCGCCATGAAGGAGCTGGGCGTCACCGACCACCGCTTCCTGGGCGGCCCCGGCCGGTACCGGGACTCCGGGATGATGGGCGCCGAGCAGAACGGGCGGCCCGGCGCCTTCTGGGCGGCCGACCCCGACGAGGCGGCGGCGCACCTGGTCGCCGTGATCCGCGAGATCCGGCCACAGGTCCTCGTCACGTACGACCCGGACGGCGGCTACGGCCACCCCGACCACATCCAGGCGCACCGCGTCGCCATGCGCGCCGCCGATCTCGCCGCCGAACCGGCCTTCCGGCGCGACCTCGGAGATCCGCACACGATCTCCAAGATCTATTGGAATCGTGTGCCTCGCACGATCGTCGAGGAACGGTTCCGCGGACTCGCGGACACGCTCGACCGCACGCCCTTCTCCGTCGCCGCGGTCGTGGCCGACGTGCCGGGCGTCGTCGACGACGACCGCGTCACCGCCGAGATCGGCGGACGCCCCTGGAGCGAGCGGAAGGCCGCCGCGATGGCCGCGCACGCCACCCAGGTCGACGTCGCCGACGGGCTCGACGACTCCCGGGTGTTCGCCCTGTCGAACGGGCTGGCGCAGCCCCTGTTCGACGTCGAGTACTACGAGTTGGTGCGGGGTGAGCCCGGATCGGCGTACGAGAAGGACCTGTTCGAGGGCATCGAGGGAGAACGCGCGTGATGAGCAGCGGCAAGAGCGCCGGCGGCGCCGGAACCGGCAGGTCCGCGGCGCACCAGCCCGACCTCCCCTTCAGCCTCGCGCTCACCCCGGCCAGGACCGCCGCGCTGCTCGCGCTGGCCGTGCTCGGCGCGCTCGTCGGCCTCGCCGGCGCACTGCTCCAAGGGGGCTGGTTCCCGGGCGGGTTGCTGCTCGCGCTGGCCGGCGCGGCCGGGCTGTTCCACGGCGGGGCGCGGCTGACCCGTGGTAGAGCCGGGGCCCTGGCGCCTGCGGCGGGCTGGCTCGTCGCGGTCATTCTGCTCACCGCGAGCCGTCCCGAGGGTGACTTTCTGTTCGGTGCGGGACTCGGCTCCTACCTCTTCCTCCTCGGAGGGATGGCCGTGGCTGTGATGTGCGCCACCCTTGGCCTTTCACAGCAACCACCCGCGTCCGCCGCCCGACTTGGGAAGTGACGTACCACTTCGAGCCATGGCCCGTTCGGGATTCACCATCCGTCACACCGTGACGTCCTGGCGCGGCCAGTATGGTGGTGCGCGCCGCCGAGCAGCCCGCGTGAGGTCGAGACGGGCGGCGGAGCCAACCGGGAGAACCTGCTTTGAGTCGTGAAACTGACAGTTCGTCCTCCGGGCCCCAGGGGCGCGGCGCTGCCGCCTACCCGTCGGGGACGCCTCCGTACGGAACGTCCGCGCAGGGCGCGGCCTCCGGCGACGCCGACCCGCTGGGCCAGGTGCCCTCGGGCGACCAGGGCACCCCGGACGCACCCAGGACCGAGACCACGCTGACGACGCGGATCCGGATCAACATCCCCGGCTCGCGTCCGATCCCGCCGGTCGTGATGCGGACGCCGATGAGCGACGTCGACGGTGCGCCCCAGGACGCGGCCGTCGGCGCCGACGCCCAGGACCGGGCCCCCGAGCCCGGCCCCGACACGCACCGCCCCTCCGCGCTCGCCGGGTACGCCGCCGCGAGCACGGACAGCGGCGCCGGTGCCGCGCCCGCCGCGGGCCCCGGCGACTCCGCCGAGGCCAAGGCGCCCCGCGAGGAGAAGACCAGCGACTGGTTCGCGCCGCGCAAGAGCTCCGCCGGCCGCGGCGCCGCGGCGAACGGGGCCGGCGCCGCGGCGTCCGGACCGGCCGCGGGCGGTCCCCCGAGCGCCCCCGGCGGCGGCACTCCGTCCGGCACGTCCGGCGGCTTCGACGCGACCGGCGCCCAGGGCGGCGGCGCCGCGCCGCGCCCCGGCACCGACCGCGGCGACCTGCCCTACTTCTCCGGCAACGCGGGCGCCCCGGACCCCGGTGCGCCCCGCCGCGGGCCCGCCGGCCCGACTTCGGGGCCCGCCACCGGCGACGGCCCGATGGTGACGCCGGCCGCGCCCGATCCGTCGGTCCGCCCCGCGCCGGGCGCGCAGAACCCGCCGCGGATGAGCGACGACACCGCGATCCTCACGCCGCAGAAGCCGGCGCCCGAGCCGCCGGCCGGCAATGTCTCCGGTGACACCCTCACCAGCGGCATCCCGGTCGTCCCGCAGCCGGGACAGGGCGGCCCCGGCTCCCCGTTCGCGCCCGGCGCCCAGGCGCCCGCGCCGACCCCGCACACCCCGCCGAAGCTGCCCGACCCGGTGCAGAGCGCGCCGGCCCCGGCCCCCGCGAAAAAGAAGAAGGGCCGCAACAAGCTGGTCCTGCTCGGCGCGGGCGTCGTCGGCGTGGCCGGAGTCGCGTACGGCGCGGGCCTGTTGATGAACCACTCGGACGTGCCGAAGGGCACCACCGTCCTCGGCGTCGACATCGGCGGCGGTACCCGCGACCAGGCGGCCGCCAAGCTGGACGACACCCTCGGCAAGCGCACCACCGAGCCGCTGAAGCTCGAGGTCGACGGCAAGACGGTCGAGCTGAAGCCGGACCAGGCCGGCCTGTCCCTGGACAGCGCGGCCACCGTGACCGCCGCCGCGGGCAGCGACTACAACCCGGTCTCCGTGATCGGCTCGCTGTTCGGCAATGGGCGCGTCGTCGACCCGGTCATGCCGGTCGACGAGGAGAAGCTGCACGCGGCGCTCGAACAGGCCGCGGGCGGCGCCACCACCTCCGGCGACGGCACGATCAAGTTCGTCCCGGGCAAGGCCGTCGCCGTCTACGGCAAGGCCGGCAAGGGCATCGACGTCGACCGGTCGACCGAGGCCGTCGAGAAGGCGTACCGGGCACAGGTCGAGACGGGCACGTCCGCACCGGTCCAGGTCGCGACGACGGAGCGGCAGCCGACGATCTCGGACGCCGAGGTCGACCGGAAGATGGAGCAGTTCGCGAAGCCCGCGATGTCCGCCAACGTCACGATCACGGCGGGCGGCAAGCAGATCGACTTCGGTCCTGCCATCTCGCTGCCGAAGGTGCTCGGCATGAAGGCGGTCGACGGCAAGCTCGTCGAGACGTACGACCGGGAGGCTCTCAAGGAGCTCTACGGCAACACGTTCGACGGCGTCCTGATCACCCGCGGCACCGGCAAGAAGACGCCGGTGCAGCCGACGGACGTCGCCTCGGCGATGAGCAAGGCCCTGCTGGGCAAGACCAAGGCCGAGCGCACCGTGGACATCCCCACGAACCCGAGCTGATCCGCGCGCGCCGCGAGTCCCGCATGACAACTGTCATGCGGGACTCGCGACGCCCGACACTGCCCCGCGCCGTCGCCGACCGGCGACGATGGGCCGCATGAACACAGACGCAGCGGTCACCTTCACCGGGGTGACGAAGTCCTACGGCGCCGTCAAGGCCGTCGACGGCCTCAGTCTCGCCCTGCACCCGGGGGAGACCGTCGCCCTGCTCGGCCCGAACGGGGCCGGCAAGTCCACCACCCTCGACCTGCTGCTCGGCCTGCGCCCCGCGGACACCGGCGACGTCCGGGTCTTCGGGCAGGCGCCGCGCGACGCGATCGTCCAGGGCCGCGTCGGCGCCATGCTGCAGAGCGGCGGGCTGATGGACGAGGTGACGGTGCGCGAGCTCGTCCAGCTCGCCGTGGCCCTGCACCCCAAGCCGTACCCGGTCGGCAACGTGCTCTCCCGCGCCGGCGTCACCCAGATCGCCGACCGCAAGGTCAACAAGCTCTCCGGCGGCCAGGAGCAGCGCGTCCGCTTCGCCCTCGCCACCGCGGGCGACAGCGACCTCATCGTCCTCGACGAGCCGACGACCGGCATGGACGTCTCGGCCCGCCAGGCGTTCTGGGCGACCATGCGCGAGCAGGCCGACCAGGGCCGCACCGTGCTGTTCGCCACGCACTACCTGGAGGAGGCGGACGCGATCGCCGACCGCGTCCTCGTCCTGCACCGCGGCCGGCTCCTGGCCGACGGCACCGCCGCCGAGATCAAGGCGAAGGCGGGCGCCCGCAAGGTCTCCTTCGACCTGGAGGGCGAGATCGACACCGCCGCCATCGAGGCGCTGCCGTTCCTCACGCGCGTGGACGTCTCCGGCCAGACCGTCCGCATGCAGTCCACCGACGCCGACGCGACCGTCCACGCGCTGTACGGGCTCGGCGTCTACCCCCGCAACCTCGAAGTCGCCGGACTCGGCCTGGAGCAGGCCTTCGTCGCCATCACGAACGCAGAAGAGGCCGCTCAGGAGGCGAAGGCGTCATGAACAGCCTGATCAAGCTGGAGATCACCCGCGCCCTGCGCAACAGGAAGTTCCTGTTCTTCTCCGTGGTCTACCCCTCGATCCTCTTCCTGCTGATCGCCGGCTCGGCCGACAGCACGGACATCGTCGACGGCACGGGCCTGGACCTGCCCTCGCTCATGATGGTCTCCATGGCCTCCTTCGGCGCCCTCACCGCCGTCCTCATGGGCAACAGCGAGCGCATCGCCAAGGAGCGGGAGAGCGGCTGGGTACGGCAGTTGCGGCTGACGACGCTGCCCGGCCGCGGCTACGTCCTCGCGAAGACCGCGAGCGCCGCCGTCGTCTCCCTGCCGTCCATCGTGGTCGTCTTCGTCGTGGCCGCCGTCTTCAAGGACGTACGGTTCGACGCCTGGCAGTGGCTCGCGCTCACCGGCGCGATCTGGGCGGGCAGCCTCTGCTTCGCCGCCCTCGGCGTCGCCCTCGGCTACCTCGCGTCCGGTGACGCCGTCCGCCCGATCACGATGATCGTCTACTTCGGCCTGTCCATCCTGGGCGGCCTGTGGATGCCGACCACCACGTTCCCGCAGTGGCTGCAGGACATCGCCACGTGGCTGCCCACGCACGCCTACGCCGCCCTCGGCCAGGCCATCGAGCTCGGCAACGCCCCGCACGCCAAGGACGTCACGCTGATCGTCGCGTACTTCCTGCTCTTCGCGGGCGGCGCGGCCTGGCTGTACCGGAAGGACACGTTGAAGGCGTGAGCACGCAGACGTCCGGGCCGGACCGGGGCCCGAAGGTCGGGCAGCCGCCGGAGAACCGGCGCGAGTTCTACGTGAAGCTGCTGTGGATCGCCATGTGGCTGGCCTTCCTCGGCAGCCCGGTGGCCGATCTCGTACAGGGCGGCCACAGCCCGCTCGGCACGGTGCTCGGCTGGCTGGGCCTGGCCGTGTTCGCGGGCTGCTACGTGGGCCTCGTCCTGCGGCAGACCGGCCGCCCGATGCGCCGGCGCGCGGCCCACGGCTGTCTGGCCGCGCTGCCGGTGTTCGCCGTCGTCCTGCCCCTCACCCTCGGGTCCGACTGGCTCGTCCTGTTCGTGTACGTCGCCGTGGCCTGCGGCGCCGTCCTGCCACTGCGGCGGGCCCGCCCGGCGATCCTCGCCACGACGGCCGCCCTGCTCGCCGTCGGGCTGCTCATCGGCACCAGCCCGGAGTACTGGCTGATCATCCCCACCCTGCTCGGCGGCTTCTCCATGATCGGCGTGCGCGAACTGGTGCGTACGACGAAGGAGTTGCGGGAGGCCAGGGCCCAGGTCGCCCAGCTCGCCGCGAACGAGGAACGGCTGCGGCTCGCCCGCGATCTGCACGACCTGCTCGGCCACTCCCTCTCGCTCATCACGCTCAAGAGCGAACTGGCGGGCCGGATGCTGCCGGACCACCCCGGCAAGGCGGCCGACCAGGTCGCCGACATCGAGAAGGTCAGCCGCCAGGCCCTGGTCGACGTGCGCGAGGCCGTCACCGGCTACCGCCGCCCCCGCCTGTCGGCCGAACTCGCCGGAGCACAAGCCGTGCTGACGGCGGCCGGCATCACGGCGGACGTGCCCGCCGACCTCCCGGACCTGCCCGGGACCCAGGAGGCGACGCTCGCCTGGACGCTGCGCGAGGCCGTCACCAACGTCGTACGGCACAGCGGGGCACGCCGCTGCACGGTCACCGTCGTCCGCCGCGAGACCCTGGACGGCCCGGTCGTCGAGCTGAGCGTCGAGGACGACGGCACGGGCCCGTCCGGGACGCCGCCCGGCAACGGCCTGGCCGGACTCGCCGAACGCCTCGCCGCGGTCGGCGGCACGCTGGAGTCGGGCGCGGCGCACGGGCGCGGCTTCCGCCTGGTGGCCCGGGTCCCCGCCGCCTCCGTAGGATCCGCCGCATGAGCACGGAGAACGACGAGGGCGCCGGGATCAGGGTCCTGCTCGCCGAGGACCAGTCGATGGTGCGCGAGGCCCTCGCCGCCCTGCTCGGCCTGGAGCCGGACATCGAGGTCGTCGCCCAGGTGGCGCGCGGCGACGAGGTGCTGGCGGCGGCCCGCGCGCACGCGGTGGACGTGGCGCTGCTCGACATCGAGATGCCGGGCTGTACGGGCATCGAAGCGGCGGCCCAACTGCACGCGGAGCTGCCGGAGTTGAAGGTGGTGGTGCTCACCACCTTCGGCCGCCCCGGCTATCTGCGCAGCGCCATGGAGGCGGGCGCCCACGCGTTCCTGGTGAAGGACGCCCCCGCCGCCCAGCTCGCCCGGGCCGTCCGCACGGTCCTCGCGGGCGAGCGCGTCATCGACCCCACGCTCGCCGCGGCGGCCCTGGCGGAGGGCGCCAACCCGCTCACGGACCGCGAGCGCGAGGTGCTCCGCGCGGCGGCGGACGGGCGCACCAACGCGGAACTGGCCGCCGCCCTCAACCTCTCCCACGGCACGGTCCGCAACTACCTCTCGCTGGCGATCCAGAAGCTGGCGGTACGCAACCGCGCGGAGGCGGTGCGGGCCGCCCGGGAGAAGGGCTGGCTGTGAGAGGGAGCCGCCCGGGGGTGGCTCAGTTCAGCATGGCCCGAGCCGCCCTGGCCTGGCTCAGCACCTCTTCCGCGGCGGCGGCGTCCACCGCCTCGACGACCTGCGCGTACGCCTCCAGCTCGGCGGCGCCGGTGAGGAAATCGGCCCGCTGCACCAACAGCTGGGCCCGTTCGTAGCGCAACCGCGCCGGATGCGACGGCAGCAGCAGCGACAGTTCGACGGCCCACAGCGACACGTCCGAGCGCTCGGGCCGCGTCGCCGCCCAGGCCCGGATGTTGTTGAGGATCCGCAGCACGATCTCCAGCGGACCGGCGGGCCGCAGCATCGACGGGTCCAGCGGCGCCCCCGTCGCCCCCGCGACCAGCAGCTCCGCGTCCGGGCCGGTCAGCACCCGCCCGGCACCGAACGGATCGGCCAGCACCTGCTCCTGGAAGGGATCGCCGTACGAAGCTCCTTCAGGGGCGGTGTCCGGGTGACCGGGAGGCGTGCCGAACCCGACCACGAAGTGCCCCGGCAGCGCCACCCCGTACACCGGGGCCCCGGCCCGCCGGGCCACCTCCATCCAGACCACCGACAGCAGGATCGGCAGCCCGCGCCGGCGCCGGACCACCTCGTGCAGCAGCGACGACTCCAGGCGCTGGTAGTCGGCCGACGACCCGTGGAACCCGCGCCGCGCGCCGAGCAGTTCGGCCAGCGCGGTGGCCCAGGACCGCGGCCCGCCCGGACGGAACGGCAACTGCCCGGCCAGCTCGTCCAGTTCGATCTGCACGGCGTCCATACCGGCCTCGTCCAGCGAGCCGTCGGCATGCGCGGCGAGCAGCAGGCACAGCCGCGCGAGGTCCGGCCGCTCGGACCGCGCCTCCTCGGCGAACCGGCGTCGCAGTTCCGTGGAACGGGGGGACAGGTGGGGGGACATACGAGCCTCGTGCCCTCTCAGACCGATCGATAGCGCGATCGACAGCGGGTCACCGGGTGCCCCGCTCCGGAGCACGGTAGTGGTGATACGCGTGATGTGTGGCGAAACCCATCCGGTCGTACAGCGCACGCGCCCCGTCGTTGTCGGCCTCGACCTGGAGCCAGGCCGCCGACGCGCCCTCGTCGAGCGCCTGTCGCGCGAGCGCCGTCATCACGACCGTGGCGAGCCCGCGCCGCCGGTACGCGGGATCGACCTCGACGGCGGCGAACCCGGCCCACCGTCCGTCGACCACGCACCGGCCGATCGCCGCGGGCGTGTCCCCCTCGCCGGGCACCGACGCGAACCACACCGAGGGCCCGGCGCACAGCACCTTCAGCGCGACCTCGCTCGCCCCCTTGCGCTGGTAGCGCGCGAGCCACGCCTCCCCCGGCTCACGGCCGAGCACCACCCGCGGGTCGTCCGGCGCGTCCCCGATGGGCGCGAGCGCCGCGATCCGCAGCTCGGCACTCACCTCCCGCACCCACCCGCGCGCCTCCAACTCGGCGCACAGCAGCTCCTGCGTGCCCTCGGCGCCGGTCGCGGTCTGCGCGTACGCGGGCAGCCCCCGGGCGTCGTACCAGTCCCGCACGCGCAGGAGCGCGTCGTCCAGCGGAACACCCGGGTCGCCCACGGGCAGCACCGAGTTGGCCCGCCGGGTGAAGCCCTCCCGTCGCCCGACCGCCGCCCCACCAGGACGCGCTGCGCGCGGCACCTGTTCGACGGCGGCCCGCAGCTCCCAGTCACCGAGCCGCTCGCTCTCCAGCGGCTGCCAGGCGCGGGACGAGATGTGGGCCAGCTCCGCGTACGTGGCGGAGGGGCCACGGCGGCGCGCCGGTTCGGCCGGCACGACCTTCCCCGCGACCAGCGTGGACTCGTCGACGGACACCTGCTCGCCGGTTCTTCGTGTGATGAGCAGCACACCGTTGTCCCACGATGTGAGAACCCCGACCGTGTCGGTGAACTTCCGACCCGCGGACCTCTCCTCACTCACCCGTCGCACTGACACGCGTTTTCCCACGTCAGCACGGGTAACGCGAAGCTCGAGCCGTCCGCCCGCAGTGAATTCCACAGCTCGGTCCACCCCTCCTGTTCGGATCATGCCCAGGAACGGAGATACTAGGGGCGGGCATCGACGACGCCGCGCTCCCGCGCGCCAGGCGGCGGAGCCTGCGGAGGCCCGCCAGCGCCCTATCGAGGAGGAACGACAGCGTGACCTACGTCATCGCGCAGCCTTGTGTCGACGTCAAGGACAAGGCGTGCATCGAGGAGTGCCCGGTCGACTGCATCTACGAGGGCTCCCGGTCCTTGTACATCCACCCGGACGAATGCGTCGACTGTGGTGCCTGTGAGCCGGTCTGCCCGGTCGAGGCGATCTTCTACGAGGACGACACTCCGGAGGAGTGGAAGGACTACTACAAGGCGAACGTCGAGTTCTTCGACGAGCTCGGTTCGCCCGGTGGTGCCTCGAAGATGGGTCTGATCGAGAAGGACCACCCGTTCATCGCCGCGCTGCCGCCGCAGAACCAGTAACTGCGCACAGCGGTACGCACAGGCGCTGCCCCGGTCCCGTACGGCTTCGACTGCCGTACGGGACCGAGGCGTTTGTCCACCCTCCCGAGGGCCCTACGCAAGAGAAGTGAGCTGACCCGGTGTCCGCAGTCCCCGCTCCTGTCGACCGCCTCCCCACCTTCCCCTGGGACAAGCTGGAGCCGTACAAGAAGACGGCCGCTGCGCATCCGGGCGGCATCGTCGACCTGTCCGTCGGCACGCCCGTCGACCCGGTGCCCGAGCTGATCCAGAAGGCGCTGATCGACGCCGCCGACTCGCCGGGCTACCCGACGGTGTGGGGCACCCCCGAACTGCGCGACGCGCTCGTCGGCTGGTGCGAACGCCGCCTCGGCGCCCGCGGCTTCGGCCACACGAACGTGCTGCCGGTGGTCGGCTCCAAGGAGCTCGTGGCCTGGCTCCCGACCCAGCTGGGCCTCGGCCCCGGCGACAAGGTGGCCTACCCGCGCCTCGCGTACCCGACGTACGAGGTGGGCGCCCGCCTGGCCCGCGCCGAGCACGTGGCGTACGACGACCCGACGGACCTGGACCCCGAGGGCGTCAAGCTCCTGTGGCTCAACTCCCCGTCGAACCCGACGGGCCGGGTGCTCTCCAAGGACGAGCTGACCCGGATCGTGGCCTGGGCCCGCGAGCACGGCATCCTGATCTTCTCGGACGAGTGCTACATCGAACTGGGCTGGGAGGCCGACCCCGTCTCGGTCCTGCACCCGGACGTGAACGGCGGCTCGTACGAGGGCCTGGTCACCGTCCACTCGCTGTCCAAGCGCTCGAACCTGGCGGGCTACCGGGCCGCGTTCCTCGCCGGTGACGCGAAGGTCCTCGGCGACCTGCTCCAGATCCGCAAGCACGGCGGCATGATGACCTCGGCCCCGACGCAGGCGGCCGTCGTCGCGGCGCTCGGCGACGAGCAGCACGTGCGCGACCAGCGCGCCCGCTACGCGGCCCGCCGCGAGCTGCTGCGCGAGGCGCTCCTGCAGCACGGCTTCCGCATCGAGCACAGCGAGGCGAGCCTGTACCTGTGGGCGACCCGCGGCGAGTCCTGCTGGGACACCGTCGCGCACCTCGCGGAGCTCGGCATCCTGGTCGCGCCGGGCGACTTCTACGGCGAGGCCGGGGCCTCGTTCGTCCGGGTCGCCCTGACGGCATCGGACGAGCGCGTCCGGGCGGCCGTCGACCGGCTGGCCTGACCGACACCGCGAAGGGGCGCCCCGGACGCCGTCACAGCGTCCGGGGCGCCCCTTCGTCAGGTGCGCGGGACTCAGCCGAGCGGCAGGCCCTTGACCGGGAGGGAGTCGGTCGGCAGGCCGCCCTGGGTCAGGGAGTCGGTGGGCAGACCGCCCTTGGTCGCCGTCCCGGCGGTGTCGCCGACCACGTCACCGGCGCTGCCGGCCAGGTCGCCCGCGGCCTTCTGTGCCGCCGGGGTGGCGGTCTTGGCGCCCTTGCCGACCGTCTTGCCCGCGGCCGGAACGGCCTTCTTCACGGCCTTGCTTCCGGTGTCCCCGGCGAGGCCGGTGGCGTTCTGGGTCGCTCCGTCGACGGTGTTGCCCAGGTTCGCGCCGTCCAGCGCGGTCACACCGCCGAGGTCGGGCGTGGCCGGGAGCTCGGCAGCGCTCGCGGAGCCGGCCGCACCGACCACGGGCGCCGCTCCCGCCGCAACGAGCAGCGCGACGCGGGCGATCCGGCGGGTCAGGGGGAGGGACATGATGCTCCTTAGACGGGAGAGAACGTTTGTCGTCCGGCTGCCGTTCGGCGATCGGACGCCGTGACAACAGCCCCAAGGCCCAGGAAGGTTGCGGGTCGGCAACGTAAAGGGTTGGTAATGCGTCGCATAATCACTTCCGGATAAAAACGGGCAAACGACATTGCCCCCGGAGAGCTGAAAAACCCTTACGCCCCTTTGCTGACAGGGGAATCGAGAGAGGCCCCGCACTCCGCCCGAAGAGCTCCGCCCGACGTCCGTCGCGCATGATCGGCGTGCCCCGATCGGGTGATCGGCCGCACTACTGCCCGGTGACGATTCGGACCTCATCGACGGAGGGGGACGTCGCCGCGGCGGCTCCCGCGCCTCCCTCGGCCGACGCCCTGCGCCACTCATTCCCCGCATCTCCCGCGGTCCACTCGCGGCCCGCGTAGGAGACCCGTTCGATGCGCAACACGGACGAGTTGGCCACGGCCCACTGCGCCAGCTCCCAGCCGCGCTGGCGCTCCCCGCCCTGCGCCGACTCGACGGTCGCGGGCACCGGCACCCGCACCGAGCGCCGGTCGCGGCCCGCCATGGGCGCCACGTCCGCCCCGAAGTCCCGGACGAGCGCGGCCTTCACGCGCGCCGGATCGCCGGCCCGCGCACCGTCGGCGCCCGTCGGCCGGCCCTCGCAGGTCAGCGACGCCGCGGCCCGGCCGGTCAGCGAGGCGGACAGCAGCGTGGCGTCCGGCTCGTGCTTCGCGTACGCCTGCGGATAGCCGCTGCGCTGCACCCGCTGCGCGGCCACGGTCAGCGGCAGCCGCGAGTAGCCGGGGATCTTGTCCAGGTGCGCGTAGAACCGGTCCGCCGCGTACACCGGGTCCATGATCTGCTTCGCGCTGCCCCAGCCCTCCGAGGGGCGCTGCTGGAACAGGCCGAGCGAATCCCGGTCGCCATGGCGGATGTTGCGCAGGCCCGACTCCTGCAGCGCGGTCGCCAGCGCGATGGTGACGGCCCGCTCGGGCATGCCGCGGGAGGTGCCGACGGCGGAGATCGTCGCCGCGTTCGCCGCCTGCTCGGCCGTGAACTCGTAACGCGCCCCGGCGCCCTGCTCGGAGGTCGCCGAGACGACCACGCATTTCGGGGTGCCCCGGCCCCCGGTGGCGTACTGCACGGCCACATAGGTGGCCACGGCGAGCAGCACGATGACCGCCGCGCCGATGCGCAGGAGTCGGCCGCGCCGAACGGAGGAGGGGGGCTCAGACACGCGTCCAAGGTACTGGAGGCCGCGACGAGGGGTGACAGGCCCGTCACCCACGGACGATCAAGCCCGTCATCCAGGGGCGACCGGCCCGCCGGCCACGGGGGATAGGGTCGACGGCATGGACCGCACCTCACTCGACCTGACCCAGGACGCCGCTCTCCTCACCGCTCAGCTGGTCGACTTCCCCTCGCCCAGCGGCAGCGAGAAAGAGCTCGCCGACGCCGTCGAGGCGGCCCTGCGCGCCCTGCCGCACCTCACGGTCGACCGCCACGGCAACAACGTGGTGGCGCGCACGAACCTGGGCCGCTCGGAGCGGATCATCCTCGCGGGCCACATCGACACGGTCCCCATCGCCGACAACGTGCCCTCGCGCCTCGACGCGGACGGCACCCTGTGGGGCTGCGGGACCAGCGACATGAAGTCGGGCGTCGCCGTCCAGCTCCGTATCGCGCAGGCGGTCACGGAGCCCAACCGCGACCTCACGTTCGTCTTCTACGACAACGAAGAGGTCGCCGCGCACCTCAACGGCCTCGGTCACGTGGCCGACGCCCACCCCGACTGGCTGGCGGGCGACTTCGCGATCCTCCTGGAAGGGACCGAGGGGCTCGTCGAGGGCGGCTGCCAGGGCACGCTGCGCGTCATCCTGAAGGTGAAGGGCGAGCGGGCCCATTCCGCGCGCGCGTGGATGGGGAAGAACGCCATTCATGCCGCGTCCCCCATTCTGGAGAAGCTGGCCGCCTACGAGCCGCGCAAGCCGGTCGTCGACGGCCTGGAGTTCCACGAGGGCCTCAACGCCGTACGTGTCGAGGGCTTCGTCGCCACGAACGTCATCCCCGACGCCTGTGCCGTCACGGTCAACTTCCGTTACGCGCCGGACCGGTCGATGGAGGAGGCCGAGCAGTTCGTCCGCGACTTCTTCGCCGACTGCCCGGTCGACGAGTTCGTCGTGGACGACCACACGGGCGGCGCCCGGCCCGGCCTCACGCACCCCGCCGCGGCCGCCTTCCTGGCCGCCGTGGGCGGCGAGCCGCGCCCCAAGTTCGGCTGGACGGACGTCTCCCGCTTCAGCGCGCTCGGCGTCCCCGCGGTGAACTACGGGCCCGGCAACCCGATCTTCGCCCACAAGATCGACGAGCGCGTCGACACGGCGCTGATCCTGGAGGCGGAGAAGCGCCTGGCGGCCTGGCTCACCAGCTGACACTCCGAGGTCCCTCGGATGTAACCCGCGTAGACCTACCCTTGCTCTACGTAAGCGCGCGATACCTGCGCATGGAGGGAGCGGACCATGAGCAACCCGGAGGGCAAGCGGCATCCCAAGGAGCAGCGGACGGGGCCGGTGATCCGCCGCCGCGACCAGGTGCAGCCCGGGACGAGCGACCAGCGTCTGCTCGACACAGAAGGACCCTCGGGGTGGGTGCACACCGACCCCTGGCGGGTCCTGCGCATCCAGTCCGAGTTCATCGAGGGCTTCGGCACCCTGGCCGAGCTGCCGCCCGCGATCAGCGTGTTCGGCTCGGCCCGCACCCCGGAGGACTCGCCCGAGTACGCGGCGGGCGTCGAGATCGGCAAGGCACTGGTGGAGGCCGGTTTCGCGGTCATCACCGGCGGCGGCCCGGGCGCCATGCAGGCCGCGAACCAGGGCGCCGTCGAGGCGAAGGGCATCTCGGTCGGTCTCGGCATCGAGCTGCCCTTCGAGCAGGGCCTCAACCAGTACGTCGACCTGGGTCTGAACTTCCGCTACTTCTTCGTGCGGAAGACGATGTTCGTGAAGTACGCGCAGGGCTTCGTCGTCCTGCCGGGCGGCCTCGGCACCCTGGACGAGCTCTTCGAAGCGCTCACCCTCGTGCAGACCACGAAGGTGACCCGCTTCCCGATCGTGCTCTTCGGTACGCAGTACTGGAGCGGCCTCGTCGACTGGCTCAAGAACACGGTCATCGCCCAGGGCAAGGCGAGCGAGGCCGACCTGCTGCTCTTCCACGTCACGGACGACGTGGAGGAGGCCATCACGCTGGTCACCAAGGAGACCGGCAAGTAGGACGGCTGCGGACAGGCCCTACGCCAGTCCCCGGCGGGCGACCGCCGGGGGCCGGTGGCCCGCGATCGACGCCACCATGTCCAGCACCTGCCGGGTCTCGGCGACCTCGTGCACCCGGTAGACCTGCGCGCCGAGCCACGCCGACACGGCCGTCGTCGCCAGCGTCCCGATCACCCGCTCCTTGACGGGCTTGTCGAGCGTCTCGCCCACGAAGTCCTTGTTGGACAGCGAGACGAGCACCGGCCAGCCGGTGTCCACCATCTCCGGCAGGCGCCGCGTCGCCTCCAGCGAGTGCCGCGTGTTCTTCCCGAAGTCGTGCCCCGGATCGATCAGCACGGACTCGCGCGGCACGCCGAGGGACACGGCCCGCTCCGCGTAGCCGACCGTCACGTCCAGGATGTCCGCCATCACGTCGTCGTACGTGACCCGATGCGGCCGCGTACGGGGCTCGGCGCCGCCCGCGTGCGTGCACACGATGCCCACCTTGTGGCGCGCCGCGACCTCGGCGAGCTTCGGGTCGACGCCGCCCCAGGCGTCGTTGAGCAGATCCGCGCCCGCCTCGCACACGGCCTCGCCGACCTCGTGCCGCCAGGTGTCCACGCTGATGATCACGTCCGGGAAGCGCCGTCGTACCTCGGCGACGAAGCCGACGGTCCGCCGCGCCTCCTCCGCGGCGTCGACCTCCTCGCCGGGGCCCGCCTTCACCCCGCCGATGTCGACGATCTCGGCGCCCTCGGCGATCGCCTGTTCCACACGCGCGAGCGCGGGCTCGTCCCGGAACGTGGCGCCCTGGTCGTAGAAGGAGTCCGGGGTCCGGTTCACGATCGCCATGATCACCGGCTCGTGCGCGTCGAACTCGCGCCGGCCCAGCCTGAGCATCCCTGTGACTCTCCTCTGGATCCCACTTCAACGGTCGCCTGCGACCTTAACTGTCGGTGCGGCATGGCACGATCGGAGCCCGACGGTTTCGGGATGCCCGTGTACGCAGGTACCGGCCCGGTCGAGTCCAGGAGACGGCAGCGATGGTCATGTTCTTGTTTCTGGTCGCCGCGCTCGTCGTGGTGGTCGCGGCGGTGACGCTCGCGGTCCTCGGCGGGGGCGACGGCGGCGCACTGCGCGACGAGCCGTCCCAGTTCTACGCGGATCCCCTGCCCCCGGACCGCCCGGTGGGCCGCGCCGACGTGGAGGAGCTGCGCCTGCCCACGGCGGTGCGCGGCTACCGCATGGCGGAGGTCGACGACGCGCTGAACCGGCTGGGCGCGGAGCTGGCCGAGCGCGACGCGCGCATCTCCGAGCTGGAGTCCGCGCTCGCCGTGGCCCACGCCCAGGCCCGGCAGCCGGTCGACCGGCGCCCCGACACGGGCTTCGCGCCGCCCGGCGGGTACCAGGGCGAGACGGGGGAGGGCCTCCAGTGAGCGAGCCGGCCGGCGACGCCGTCCCCGGGCCCGACGGCAGACTGCGCTGCCCCTGGGGCCTGTCGACCGAGGACTACGTCGCGTACCACGACGAGGAGTGGGGCCGCCCGGTCCACGGCGACGACGCGCTGTTCGAGCGCCTGTCCCTGGAGGCCTTCCAGTCGGGCCTGTCCTGGATCACGATCCTGCGCCGCCGTGAGACCTTCCGTGCCGCGTTCCGTGACTTCAAGATCGCGGACGTGGCGGCCTTCACCGACGCCGACCGCGAGCGCCTCCTCGCCGACCCCGGAATCATCCGCAACAGAGCCAAGGTCGACGCCACGCTCGCCAACGCGCGCGTGCTCGCGGACTGGTCGCCCGGCGAACTCGACGAGCTGATCTGGTCGTTCGCCCCCGACGCGGCCGGCCGGCCGGCCCCGAAGCTGCTGGCCGACGTACCGGCGATCACCGACGAGTCGACGGCCCTCTCCAAGGCCCTGAAGAAGCGCGGCCTGCGCTTCGTCGGCCCGACGACGGCGTACGCGCTGATGCAGGCGTGCGGGCTGGTCAACGACCACTTGGCCGACTGCACCGCCCGCACACCGGCGTGAGCGCTGCTCAGCGTCCCAGGTAGTTCGGCTTCTCCTTGGCGATGAAGGCCTGTACGGCGATGGCGTGGTCCTGGGAGGCGCCGGCCCGGGTCTGCAGCTCGTCCTCCTTGTCCAGGGCCTCGTCCAGGGAGTGGTCCGCGGCGAAGGCGACCGACTCCTTGAGCGCGGCGTAGGCGACGGTCGGCCCCGCGGCCAGCATCAGGGCCAACTTGCGTGCTGTGTCGGCGAGTTCGGCGGCGGGCACGATCCGGTTCACGGCCCCGATCTCGAACGCCTCCTGCGCCGAGATGGAGCGCGGGAACAGCAGCAGGTCGGTGGCCCGGCCCGGTCCGACGAGCCGCGGCAGCGTCCACGAGACACCGGAGTCCGCGGTGAGGGCGACACCGGCGAACGAGGTGTTGAACGTCGCCGTGTCCGCCACGATCCGGTAGTCCGCACAGAGCGCGAACCCGAAGCCCGCACCCGCCGCCACGCCGTTCACCGCGGCCACGACCGGCTTCGGCATCTGCGTCAGCGCCCGCACGATCGGGTTGTAGTGCTCCCGCACCGTGCTCATGGTCTGCCCCGAGCCGGCCTCCCGGTCCGCCACCAGGGACCCGACGTGCTCCTTGAGGTCCTGGCCGACGCAGAACGCGCGGTCCCCGGCCGCCGTCAGCAGTACGGCCCGCACCGCGTCGTCAGCGGCGGCCGCCTGCACCGCGTCGCGGAGGGCGACCTTGGCCTCGGTGTTCATCGCGTTCATCGCCTCGGGGCGGTTCAGCGTGATCGTCGCGAGCCCGTCGCTCACCTCGTAGAGCACCGTGTCGGCCATGACACTCCTCCTACTATGCGGTTGCTTAGTCGTCCGAGCTCAGCATGACGGAGATCACGGCTCTTGGAGCACCCCCGGTATGTGACCTGCGTCAAACAAATTCACGACGGGAGGGGTGCGCGAGTGGCGCAGTATCGCAGTCACATCGCCGAATTGGGTGGTTTTGCTCAAGCGCGTTGCGCAAGCGATGCCGACTGATGTTGGTCATCGGGTCCCGCGATGCGGGATAATGGCCTGGAAGCAATGTGTTCGATGCCGGTGACGTGTGCCCGTTCAGAGGGCCGTCGGCTGACGATGAGCTGGTTTCAGGAAGGGGAACGAGCATGGCGGCCATGAAGCCGCGAACGGGTGACGGCCCGCTCGAGGTGACCAAGGAGGGGCGGGGCATCGTCATGCGCGTTCCGCTCGAAGGCGGCGGTCGGCTCGTAGTAGAGCTGACGCCGGACGAGGCCGATGCCCTCGGCGACGCCCTGAAGAAGGTCGTCGGCTGACGCGGAAGCGACCATAACCTTTACGACTGCCCCGGCACACATTTGTGCCGGGGCAGTCGTACGTCTTAGGGTTCGGGCCCGCTCCGGCCGGCGGCTTCACCGTGTGCGTGCGGCCCGCGACGGGATCCGCCGGACAGGACCTAGCGCTTCACGGCGCAGAGCAGCCCGTCGCCGACCGGCAGCAGCGTCGGCAGCAGCTCGGGGGACTCCCGCACGGCCCGCAGCAGCTCCCTGAGCCGGACGACCTCCACCGGCTGCGGCCCCGAGTCCACGGTCCGCCCGTCGGCGAAGACGCCCTCGAAACACACCAGGCCGCCGGGCCGCAGCAGGCGCAACGATTCAGCGAGATAGTCGAGGCTCTCCATCCGGTCGCCGTCGCAGAAGACCAGGTCGTACCCGCTGTCGGCGAGCCGGGGGAGTACGTCGAGGGCGCGCCCGGGGATGAACCGGGCCCGATTGCTGGCGAAGCCCGCCGCCCGGAACGCCTGCCGCGCGAACTGCTGCTGCTCCGGCTCGGGATCGACCGTCGTCAGGACGCCGTCGGGCCGCATCCCGTGCAACAGATGGATTCCGGACACGCCGGTGCCCGTGCCGATCTCGGCGACGGCCTTCGCCCCCACCGTGGCAGCGAGCAGCCGCAGCGCGGCGCCCGCGCCGGGGGACACCGAGCGCAGCCCCGCCTCCCGGGCCCGGTCGCGGGCCCAGCGCACAGCGTCGTCCTCGGCGACAAAGGCGTCGGCGAACGCCCAGCTCGTCTGCCGGTTGCCGGTAATGGCCCTCTCCTGTCCCCGTGGTTGCCTGCGCGTGACTTTATCCGTTGGTGCCGGGAACTCGCAGATGGGACCGGGCGTTTGAAGAGGCAGGGGGAAAGAGCAGGCCGAAGCGGGGGACAGCGGGATGGCGACAGTGACAGAACGGGCGGTCGAGAGCCGACCGGCAAATCTGAGTAAAAACGCTTATCCGGAGCTAACGGGCGAGGTGGCTATGGTAGGGGCTCCACTGGACACCACCAGAGCCGACAGGGGAGGTGCGGCTGCGCCTGTGGATCGGGGAGGAGTGCTGCGGCGCTTTCTCAGGTCGGCGGGTGAGCCGAAATCTGTGACCAACACCGCTGACCGATTCCGCACCGTTGACTCCGCGCAGCAGACCGCGACCTTTGCCGCTGACGCGGAATCGCAGGCGTGGACTCCGCCCACCTGGGAGGAGATCGTCAGCACGCACAGCGGCCGGGTCTACCGGCTCGCCTACCGCCTGACCGGGAACCAGCACGACGCCGAGGACCTCACGCAGGAGGTCTTCGTCCGCGTCTTCCGCTCGCTGTCGACGTACACGCCGGGCACCTTCGAAGGCTGGCTGCACCGCATCACGACGAACCTGTTCCTGGACATGGTCCGCCGCAAGCAGCGCATCCGCTTCGACTCGCTCGGGGACGACGCCGCCGAGCGCCTGCCCAGCCGCGACCCGTCGCCGCAGCAGGTGTTCAACGACGCGCACTTCGACGCCGACGTCCAGCAGGCCCTGGACACCCTTGCGCCCGAGTTCCGTGCCGCCGTCGTGCTGTGCGACATCGAAGGTCTCTCGTACGAGGAGATCGCCGCGACCCTGGGCGTGAAGCTGGGCACGGTCCGCAGCCGGATCCACCGCGGCCGCTCGCAGCTGCGCAAGGCGCTGCAGCACCGCTCGCCCGAGGCCCGCGCCGAGCGCCGTACGCTCGCGACCACGGGGGGGATCCCCGTCCTTGGAGGAGGGGGCGCGACCGCGTGAGTGGATCACGTCTCAATCCTGCCGAGCGCCAACAGACCGCAGCTGACCAGCACCTGGGTGACCGACTGGCCGCCCTGGTCGACGGCGAGTTGGACCACGACGCCCGCGAGCGTGTTCTCGCGCACCTGGCGACCTGTGCCAAATGCAAGGCCGAGGCCGACGCGCAGCGCCGGCTCAAGAGCGTCTTCGCCGAGGTGGCCCCGCCGCCGCCGTCCGAGAGTTTCCTCGCCCGCCTCCAAGGGCTGCCCGCCGGAGGTGACAGCGACGGTGGCACCCCACCGTTCGGGGGAGGCGGCTTCGGTACGGGCCGCGCCTTCGGCAGTGGCCCGGGCTTCGCGGGCGGCGTCTTCGACGTAGCCCCCGAGCCGTTCGGCTACGCGCCGGCCGGCGCGCACGCCGCCGTGCTCCCCGGCGAGCAGCGCGGCTTCCGCATCCACGAAGTCGGCCGTCCCGACCGGCACGAGAGCGACCGGGCCTCGCGCGGGCGCCGCTTCGCGTTCGCCGCGGCCGGAGCGGTGTCGCTCGCCGCGATCGCCCTCGGCGGGGTCACCGCCGGCGTCCCGGCCGACACCTCCGACGCGCGCGGAGGCGGCTCGGGCAGCAATGCCACGCCCCTGCGCAGCCAGGCGGCCGGCGCCGCGACGGTGTCCGAGAACCAGCGACGCCGATCGCTCTCCCCGCTGCTCGGCCAGAGCGGCGGTGCCCTGGCGGTGCCGGTCTCGCCGACCCGGGCGAGCGCGCCGCTGCTGCCCGGCGGCGGCCATGGGGCGAGTGCGGAGTACCCGTTCTCGACGCCGCTGCTGTCCGGAGCGGCACGTATGTCGCCTCTCATACGTCCCGCCGCACCGGCGCCCACGGTCGAGGTGGCGCTGCAGCCGCACGCGACGACCGAGGTGACCGAGGTGACCGATTTCGAGGGGACACCGGCCGGGCTGGCCGCGGCGGCGGCACCCTCGCCGACCCTGTCCTCCCGGTCGTCCTCGGTCCGCTGACACCCCCTGCGCCTGCGCGGCCGAACCTGGTTGAATCCAGGTGAGGCCGCGCGTCGGGTGATGACCAGGACTGCGCGCAGAGGAGCCCGCGGTGTGGTGCCGTGGGCCAGGTGTGGGGAGAGCGGCGGGACATGGACGAGGGCAAGCCCACAAAGGCCAAGTGGTGGAGCCGCCCCCGACCGAACGCGGCGAGCGCCGCGGGCGACGACGGCGACTGGCACCTGCCCGCGCCTGCCTCCGGCGGTGGAGCGGCCGACGGCGACGAGCCGTTCCGGCCCGCGCCCGGCCCTACCGACGCGGCCGGGGCCCCGGCCCCGGTTCCGGCCTCGGTCGAGGAGACGGCCGGTGCCGGTGACGGGGCCGGTGCGGACGGGGAGAGTTCGGCTGTCCCCAGCGGCATCGTGGCCGGGGAATCGGTTGGCCCCGATCGTGCCGGGGAGCCGACGGCCGGTGTCGTAGCGCCGGATTCTGTCGGTCCGGCAGGGTCCGCGGCGCCCGAGGCTGATGCTGTGGCGCGGGAGTCTGTCGGCCGGGACCACCCTGCTGTGCCCGCGGTCGACGTCGCAGGGCCGGATTCTGTCGGTCGGGAGCGCCTCGCAGCGCCTGCGGTCGATGCCGTCGCGGGGGACTCGGGCGGTCCGGACCGTCCTGTGGCCGATGCCATGGTCCAGGAGCCTGCCGACCAGGACCACCCTGCCGTGCCCGGGGCCGATGCCGCAGCGCCCAGGCCTGTCGGCCGGAGCAGTTCCGCGGTGCCGGACGCTGTCGACCAGTACCCTCTCGCGGCGCCCGTGGCCGACGCGATCCCGGATGCGTACCGCCCGGCGGCGGTCGACGACGAGCCCCGGCCGTTGCACGACCCCGACCCGTACAGCACCCCGCCCTACGGCGAGCCGGGGCCGTGGGCGCCGGCGCCGCCCGTGCAGCGCCCGGGCACGCCGGCCCACGGCACAGTGACGCCGCCGGTCGGCCAGCAGCAGGAGGCCTACCCGGGCGGCCCGGGCCAGCCCCCGCAGAGCACCACGCCGGCGCCTGCTCCTGCCCCTGTTGCTCCAGCCCCACAGAGCGGCACACCTGCCCCGGCCCAGCCGTATCCGGCACCCGCGCCCGCGCCCACCGCCGTCCCGGTCCACGCCCAGCCCCCCAGCGGGCCCTGGCAGCAGTACGACCCGTGGGCCGGGCCCGTGTCGTTGTCGGGCGGCGGCGGGCCCGTCGGTGAGAGGCCGCGGCGCGGGCGGCGGGCGCTGGCGCTCGGGGCCGTGCTGATCGCCCTGGTCGCCGGCGTCGTCGGCGGCGCCATCGGCTCGTACCTCGAACGCAACGGCGGGGCGGACGTCGAACTCCCGCAGGCGGGCGCCGAGTCCGCGCACAGGGCCCCCGGCAGCGTCGCGGGCATCGCCGCCAGCGCGCTGCCCGGCGTCGTCACCATCCACACCAAGGGCTCGTCGGAGCAGGGCACGGGCACCGGTTTCGTCCTCGACAACCGCGGCCACATCCTCACCAACAACCATGTCGTCGAACCGGCGGGCTCCGACGGGCAGATATCGGTCACCTTCGCGGGCGGTGAGAGCGCGGACGCCGACGTCGTCGGGCACGACAGCGGCTACGACCTCGCCGTCATCAAGGTCTCCGGCGTCCGCGGCCTCAAGCCGCTGCCGCTCGGCAACTCGGAGAACGTCCAGGTCGGCGACCCCGTCCTGGCCATCGG
This sequence comes from Streptomyces sp. cg35, assembly GCF_050410835.1. Lineage (NCBI taxonomy): Bacteria > Bacillati > Actinomycetota > Actinomycetes > Kitasatosporales > Streptomycetaceae > Streptomyces > Streptomyces sp. cg35. The sequence goes on along the minus strand of NZ_CP191268.1, from coordinate 3,190,182 downwards.
TGCCCCCTTCGACCTGGCCAACACGGTCACCTCCGGCATCATCAGCGCCAAGGAGCGGCCCATCACCGCGGGCGGTGAGAAGGGCGACGGCACCGACGTCAGCTACGTGGACGCCCTGCAGACCGACGCACCCATCAACCCCGGCAACTCCGGCGGCCCGTTGGTCGACTCGCGCGCCCGCGTCATCGGCATCAACAGCGCCATCCGGTCCGCCGACAGCGGCTCGGAGCTCGACGGCGGCCAGTCGGGATCGATCGGCCTCGGCTTCGCGATCCCGATCAACCAGGCCAAACGCGTCGCCGAGGAGCTGATCAACACCGGCAAGGCCACCCACCCGGTGATCGGCGTCACACTCGACATGGACTACAGCGGCGACGGCGCCCGCGTCGGCACGAAGGGCAACGACGGCGGCTCGGCCGTCAGCCCCGGCGGCCCCGGCGACAAGGCGGGCATCGAGCCCGGTGACGTGATCACCGAGGTCGACGGCGTCCGCGTGCACTCCGGTGAGGAACTGATCGTCAAGATCCGCGCCCACCGCCCCGAGGACGAACTGGCCCTCACGGTCGAACGGGGCGGAAAGGAACGGAAGGTGACCCTGGTGCTGGGCTCCGCCGACGGAAACTGACGGAAACTGACGGAAACCAACGAGCTGAAGTCCGGCATCCGTGATCCTGGACGTAGCCCAGTGGCTACCGAACGGACAGGATCGCCGGGTACCGTGGACCCGGTCCGATGCCGGACCCTGCCGAAGACCTGCTACTGAAGACCGACCGCGGGCCGAGGACACGCTAGGAGAGCAAGGTGTTCAACGACATTGGCCCACTGGAGGTCGTGACGCTCGTCGTGCTGGCCGTGCTCGTCTTCGGCCCCGACAAGCTGCCGAAGCTCATCCAGGACGTCTCGCGCACCATACGCAAGATCCGCGAGTTCTCGGACAGCGCCAAGGAAGACATCCGCAGTGAACTGGGCCCCGAGTTCAAGGACTTCGAGTTCGAGGACCTGAACCCCAAGACGTTCATCCGCAAGCAGCTGGACAGCGACGAGCTGGGGCTCAAGGAGATCCGCAACGGGTTCGACCTCAAGAAGGAGATGGCCGAGGTCACCGAAGCGGTCCACACCGTCGGTGAGCTGGAGGAATCCGGTTCGGCCGGTGCCTCGGGCAGCTCGTCCGGCAGCGGCTCCGGCGGCCGGATCGACATGCAGAAGCGTCCCGACATGGAGAAGCGGCCCGAGAAGCCGGCCGCGGGCGATCCGCCGCCGTTCGACGCCGACGCGACCTGAACCACACCGCCTGAAACCGGGCCTCCTGGACCCGGTGTGGCATCCTGCCTTGTTGTTGCGCGGACCGGACGTGAGAACGCCCGAGGGGGGCGGGCCGCTCCGGTCCGTACGAGAGCGAGGAGGCGGCCGGGTACATGGAGACGACGAGTCGGGTGGGCGCGCAGGCGCCGGCCACCGAGGGGGCCGGTCAGGTTCCCACGGCCCGGCGCACGGTCGACGGCTACCTGCTGGCGCCCTTCCCGTGGTACGGCCTCGACGAGGCCTTCACGGGACCGCGTTGGCTGATGCAGGTCGGCACCACGGCGGACGGGTCCGTCGAGCACGGTTCGATCGGGCACGGTGACGAGCCCTCGGTGCGCAGCGAAGGGACCCTCCAGGGCGACGCCACCGAGCGGTTCGCGGTCGTGGTGACCGTCGCCGCGAATCCGGTACGGCGCAGCGCCGACGGCACCGGCCTCCTCGAGGCCACATCCGTCTCCTCGGCGGCCTGGCTCGCCGGGGTCGGGCTGCTCTCGTTCACCTGGCCCGGCCAGATGGACCACACGCTGCGCGACGACTGGCTGGACCAGCAGACCGAGACGGCCTGGGTGCTCGCCGACGACCTCGGCTCCGCGGACTGGGCGACGCTGTCGCTGCCCGTGGACGGGGTGCCGACGGAGTTTCACTACCGCGAGTCCGAGTTCGGCTGGGTGCTCGCCGGTTCCACGCAGGCCGGGGTGCACCTGGGCGCGTACGGCCGGGGCATGAGCGCGTACGGGCTCGGCTTCTCCGTGGTCAAGGACATCGCCGAGCTGGCCTAGCGCCCGGCGGACGAAAAGCGGGCCGCACCCGGAACGACTCCGGGAGCGGCCCGCTTTCGCGTGCTCAGCGGCTCAGAACTTGTTGCGCGGGGTGATCCCGAGCGACATGCCCGACAGGCCGCGCTGGCGCCCGCCCAGCTTGCCCGCGATGGCGCGCAGGGCCGAGCCGGCGGGGGAGTCGGGGTCGGTCAGGACGACCGGCTTGCCCTCGTCGCCGCCCTCGCGCAGACGCACGTCGATGGGGATGGAGCCGAGCACCGGCACGTGCGTGCCCGTCGTCTTCGTGAGACCGTCGGCGACCAGCTGGCCGCCGCCCGTGCCGAAGACGTCGACCATCTCGTCGCAGTGCGGGCAGGGCAGGCCCGACATGTTCTCGACGACACCGACGATCTTCTGGTGCGTCTGCACCGCGATGGAACCGGCGCGCTCGGCGACCTCGGCGGCGGCCTGCTGAGGCGTCGTCACGACGAGGATCTCCGCGTTCGGCACCAGCTGGGCCACGGAGATCGCGATGTCGCCGGTGCCCGGCGGCAGGTCGAGCAGCAGCACGTCCAGGTCGCCCCAGAACACGTCCGCGAGGAACTGCTGGAGCGCGCGGTGCAGCATCGGGCCGCGCCACACCACCGGCGCGTTGCCCGGCGTGAACATGCCGATGGAGATGACCTTCACGCCGTTCGCCGACGGCGGCATGATCATGTTCTCGACCTGGGTGGGCTTGCCGTCGGCGCCGAGCATGCGCGGGACGCTGTGCCCGTAGATGTCCGCGTCGACGACGCCGACCTTCAGACCGTCGGCGGCCAGCGCCGCCGCCAGGTTCACGGTCACGGAGGACTTGCCGACGCCGCCCTTGCCGGAGGCGACCGCGTACACGCGGGTCAGCGAGCCCGGCTTGGCGAAGGGGACCTCGCGCTCGGCGGTCCCGCCGCGCAGCGCCGCGGCCAGCTCCTTGCGCTGCTCGTCGCTCATCACGTCGAGCGTGACGTCGACACGGGTGACACCGTCGACGCGGCCGACGGCCTCCCGCACGTTGTTCTCGATCGTCGAGCGCATCGGGCAGCCAGAGACGGTCAGGTACACGGTGACCGCGACGGCTCCGTCCGCACCGATGTCCACCGATTTGACCATCCCCAGTTCGGTGATGGGTCGCTGGATCTCGGGGTCGTTCACTGTCGCGAGTGCCTCGCGCACCGCGTCTTCCGTAGCCATACGACCGATAGTACGGCGCGGTAACCGGGGCACGGAAAGCCCCGTCAGCGGTCGTCTACATCACGTCCGCGGTCGCTGTCCGCCGGGAATACCGCGGTCCGCTGCTGCTCCTCCAGCTCCTTGAGGAGGTCCTGCAGCTCGGAGCGGATCCAGTCGCGGGTCGCGACCTCGCCGAGACCGATCCGCAGGGCCGCCACCTCACGGCTCAGATACTCGGTGTCGGCGATCGACCGCTCGTTCTGCTTGCGGTCCTGTTCGAGGTTGACGCGGTCGCGGTCGTCCTGCCGGTTCTGCGCGAGCAGGATGAGGGGCGCGGCGTACGACGCCTGCAGCGACAGCATCAGGGTCAGGAAGATGAACGGGTAGTTGTCGAAGCGCAGATGATCGGGCGCCGCGATGTTCCAGGCGACCCACGCGATGATGATGACCGTCATCCAGACGATGAACCGGCCGGTCCCCAGGAAGCGCGCGATCCGCTCGGACAGCCGCCCGAACGCCTCCGGGTCGTAGTCCGGCAGGATCTTGCGGCGCGGCGGGCGCGGCTGGTCCAGCCGGATGCGCGGGCGGCGCGGGGCGTCGGCGGCCCGCGGGTCGCGTTCCTCAGTCGCCATGGTTCACGTCCCCCGCGAGGTGGAACTCCTGCTCGCGCCAGTCCTCGGGCAGCATGTGGTCCAGTACGTCGTCGACGGTCACGGCGCCGAGCAGCGAGCCGCTCTCGTCGACGACGGGCGCCGCCACCATGTCGTACGTCGCGAAGAACCCGGCGATCTCCGGGAGCGGCGCGCCCGGCGAGAGGGCCTGCAGATCCTCGTCGAGGATCGAGCTGACCATCGTGTACGGGGGGTCGCGCAGCAGCCGCTGGAAGTGGATGGTGCCCAGGTACTTGCCGGTCGGTGTCTCGTCGGGCGGCCGGCACACGTAGACCTGCGCGGCGAGCGCCGGCGACAGGTCGGGGTTGCGGACCCGGGCGAGCGCGTCGGCGACGGTCGAGTCCGGGCGCAGCACGATCGGCTCGGTCGTCATCAGACCGCCCGCGGTCTTCTCCTCGTACGCCATCAGGCGCCGCACGTCGGCCGCGTCGCTCGGCCGCATCAGGGCGAGCAGGCGCTCCTTGTCGGGCTCGGGGAGTTCACCGAGCAGGTCGGCCGCGTCGTCCGGGTCCATCTCCTCCAGGACGTCGGCGGCGCGCTCCTCCTGCAGTTTGCCGAGGATCTCGATCTGGTCGTCCTCGGGGAGTTCCTCGAGGACGTCGGCGAGGCGCTCGTTGGTGAGGGCGGCGGCGACCTCGGCGCGGCGCTTGGGAGAGAGGTGGTGCAGGACGTTGGCGAGGTCGGCCGGGCGCAGCTGCTCGAAGGTGGCCAGCAGGTTCTCGGCGCCCTGCCCGTGCTCCTCCAGCGAGAAGCCGTCGACGGCGGACCAGTCGACGGTCAGCGCCTCTCCCTTGCGCCGGAAGGTGCCGCCCTTGCCCTTGCGCACGAAGATCCGGTCGATCTCCCAGTCCCGGCGGGCGGGCAGCTGCTGGATCGAGACGTCCAGGACGGTGACCTCCTCGCCCGACTCCACGAGCCGGACGCGCCGGTCGAGCATCTCGCCGAGGACCAGGCGCTCGGTGGGGCGCTGCTCGAAACGCCGGACGTTGAGCACCCCCGTCGTGATCACTTGGCCCGACTCGATGCCGGTCACCCGGGTCATGGGCAGGAAGATGCGGCGGCGCGTGGACAGTTCGACGACGAGCCCCAGCAGCCGCGGCGGCCGCCGGTCCACGCGCAGCATGGCGACGAGGTCGCGCACGCGCCCGACCTGGTCCCCGTTCGGATCGAACACGGCGATCCCGGAGAGGTGGGAGACGAAGATCCGCGGAGCGACTGCTGCCATGCCTCCTAGCACCTCCCTCTCGAACGGATCCATCCTGCAGTGCGGGCAACCCGTGGATCAGGCTATCCGGTGCCCGTCGAACACGCCTTTGCGCTGCGTCCACCCGTACCCGCCCGAGGAACCGCAGATGGCACCGGTACGCTGCCGTACTGCCGCCGAGCCCGATGCCGTACGAGAGGTGGTCCCGCCCGTGACCGCACTTCCCCTGGACCGCCGCCGAACCCGCAGGACAATTCTTGCCGGGGTGCTGTGCACGGGGCTCGCGGCCGGGCTCGCGGGATGCGGCGGGGACGACCCGGACGCGGGCACCAACGGGGTCGGCAAGCTGGACCCCGCCAAGATCCAGAGCCGTACGGTCAAGGCGGCGCAGGGCGCGGACACCGTGCACGTCGCCGGGACGGTGGTCAGCGGCGGTCACACGTACCAGCTCGACATGCGGCTGAAGGGCGACGGCGGCACGGGGTCGGTGACCACGGGCGGCAGTACGTTCCGGCTGCTGCGGGTGGACGAGCACCTGTACCTCAAGGCGGACGCCGACTTCTGGACGCACTCGGACGAGGCCGGGGACGGGGACGGCGCGGCCGCGGAGAAGCTCGACGGCAAGTACGTGAAGGTGCCGACCGGCGACCCGGCGTACAAGCGGCTCAGCACGTTCACGGACAAGGACGTGCTGCTCGACGGACTGCTGACGCTGCACGGCACCCTGGACAAGGGCGAGCACGGCTCGTCCGGCGGCACCCGCACGATCCAGCTGACCGGCGACGAGGGCGCCGGCGGCACGCTCGACGTTTCCCTGGAGGGCACGGCGTACCCGATGCGCCTGGAGCGGGCCGGAGGCGCGGGGACGCTCCGGCTGACGGACTGGGGGCGGGACTTCACGCTCGAGGAGCCGGAGGCCGGGGACACCGTCGACTACGGGCAGGCACTGCCGTCCTCCTGAAGGCCAGGCGGCTTGGCCCCCGGACCCCCGGTCCTCGACCGCCTGCCGGGCTCACCTGCTCTTCCGCCGGGCCAGCAGGCGCGGCAGCCCCGCAGGCACCGCATTGCGCGTCGTCGCAGGGGACGGGAGCGGACGGGCCGCGAGGGACCCCTCCGAGGCCGGCACCGGATCCGCGCCCGCCACCGGCTCCAGCCGCAGCACCCGGCACTCACGCGCCCACCGCTCGGGCATCGTCTCCGCGTCGGGCGCGTTGAGCCGCTTCCCCTTCAGCTCGCCGACGGCCGCCTCCCAGGACTCCGTACCGGAGCCGAGCTCCACGACCTTCGCCCGCCAGCCGACGAGCCGCCCGCCCTTGTCCTTGCTGCGCACGGTGACCAGGGCCGCGCCGCCGTCGACGAGGTCCGGCAGCGGCTGCTCACCGGGCCCGTCGCCGACCACCAGCGCCGCGCCCTCGTGCCACACGTGCCACAGCGCCCGCTCGGCACCCGTGCCCCGTACCCAGATGAGCCCGGACTTCTTCGTGGCCTCCTCGACGAGGGCGGCATCGAGCAGTTCAGTCGTCATGCGGCAAGCGTAGCTACAGCCATCCGTTGCGCTTCAGGGTCCGGTGGATCGCGAAACAGGCCACGACGGTGATACCGAGGACGAACGGGTAGCCGAACCGCCAGTGCAGCTCCGGCATGTGGTCGAAGTTCATGCCGTACACACCGCACACCATCGTCGGTACGGCCACGATGGCCGCCCACGAGGTGATCTTGCGCATGTCCTCGTTCTGGGCGACGGAGGCCTGCGCGAGGTTGGCCTGGAGGATCGAGTTGAGCAGCTCGTCGAAGCCGATGACCTGCTCCTGTACGCGCTCCAGGTGGTCGGCGACGTCCCGGAAGTACTTCTGGATGTCCGGGTCGATCAGCCGCATCGGCCGCTCGCTCAGCAGCGCCAGCGGCCGGCGCAGCGGGGCGACGGCCCGCTTGAACTCCAGCACCTCGCGCTTGAGCTGGTAGATGCGGCCCGCGTCGGAACCGCGCGGGGAGCCCTTGCCGGTCTGCGAGAAGACATCGGTCTCGACCTCGTCGATGTCGTCCTGCATCGCGTCGGCGACCGCGAGATATCCGTCGACGACGTGGTCCGCGATCGCGTGCAGCACGGCGCTCGGCCCCTTGGCCAGCAGCTCGGGGTCGTCCTGGAGCCGGTGGCGCAGCGCCCGCAGCGAGCCCTGGCCGCCGTGCCGCACCGTGATGAAGAAGTCCCGCCCGGTGAAGCACATGACCTCGCCGGTCTCCACGACCTCGCTGGTGGCGGTGAGTTCGGCGTGCTCGACGTAGTGGATGGTCTTGAAGACCGTGAAGAGCGTGTCGTCGTACCGCTCCAGCTTGGGGCGCTGGTGCGCGTGCACGGCGTCCTCGACGGCGAGCGGGTGCAGCCCGAACTCGGCGGCGATACCGGCGAACTCGGCCTCGGTCGGCTCGTGCAGGCCGATCCAGGCGAACCCGCCCTCGCGGCGCACCTGGAGGCGGGCGCCGCGGGGCGTGAGGCAGTCGGGGGACTCGGCGCGGGCCCCGTCGCGGTAGACCGCGCAGTCGACGACCGCGGACACGGCCGACGGGTCACGGGTGGAGTCGTACGAGTTGCGCGCCTCGTTGCCGTACGGGGCCACGCTCTTGCGCAGCGAGGGACGGACGGCGGCTCGCAGGTCGCGAATCATCGACATGGGCAGGCTCCTTCGCGGGCGGGAGCCGCGCCGCGGCGGGTGGAACTACCCGGAATGAGGACGTCCTGGCCAACCGGACATGCTGCACGTCCACAAAGCGGGGAGCACCGCACCGACGCTGGGCGGCTTCGCTTACTGATTCGGATCAGGAAGATCAGAAAGATCAGGCGGAAACGAAGCGCTCTTCCGGCATACGCGGGCAGCCCGGGAAGCAGATCACTGCTGACTGCGGTGTGACGTGCGGGCCTAGCGGCCGGAAGAACGGGTGGTACTGCACGGTCGACTTCGATCCATGACAGCCCCACCTCCTCCGGCCGGTCCCCCGTGAGGGACGTGAGTGGGTCGGTTCTTCGAGGACTCCGAGAGTCCTCGGCGGGTACGCACTGCGCACCATCCCGACCAGCGGCCAAGACTATCAGCCGACTGAAGAAGCAAGCCCCGTCTTTACCCGTTGCATGCGAGTTCTATGCTCGCGGGATGGCAGAAGTTCTTGCGCTGGTGGAAGCCCGGCTGACCACGGCCCTGGGCGAGCCGGACGCGCGCGCGGCGGTCACGTTCCTCGGCACGGACCGGATCGAGGTGCTGCGCTTCACCGACGGCGACCAGGGAGTCGTCCGGTACGCGACCCTCGGCATGTCCGCGTCCCCGATGTCCGACCCGACCGCGGCGCTGGCCGACCCCGTGAAGGGGCCGCGCGCCGAGCTGGTCCTCACCGTCCGCGCCGGGCGTGCCGACACGGACAAGGCGCTGCGCCCGCTGGCCGTCCTGGCCGCCTCGCCGCAGGTCGAGGGTGTCGTCGTGGCGCCGGGTGCCTCGCTGGACGTGGGGGAGGCGCTGTGGCCCGGGGCCCCGTTCACCTCGGTGCTGGTGGCGGAGCCGGGCGGCCTGGTCGAGGACCTGGACCTGGACGAACCGCTGGACCCCGTACGGTTCCTCCCGCTGCTGCCCATGACGCAGAACGAGGCCGCGTGGAAGCGGGTGCACGGTGCGGCCGCGCTGCAGGAGAAGTGGCTGAACAGAGGCACGGACCTGCGCGATCCGCTGCGCAGGTCCGTGCCTCTCGACTGATCTCTAGTTGGCGAAGACGGTGACGCCGTCCTCGGTCGCGTGCTGCGGCTCCAGTTCCTCGGCGTCGTGGGTGAGCGAGCTCCTGCGCACCCACACGACGACCGCGCCGAGCACCGCCGTGACCGCGGCGACCACGAACGGGATGTGGATGTTGCTCCACTCCTCGATCTTCGGCGCGAAGAACGGGGCGGCCGCGGCGGCGAACCACCGCACGAAGTTGTATCCGGCGGAGGCGACGGGCCGCGGCGCGTCCGAGACGCCGAGCGCCAGCTCCGTGTAGACGGTGTTGTTCACGCCGATGAAGGCGCCGGACAGGATCGTGCAGACGATCGCCGCGGTGTGGTTGCCGTACCCGAGGACGAGCACGTCGACGGCGAGCAGGACCAGCGAGCCGCCGAGCACCTTCAGCGAGCCGAACCGGGCCTGCATGCGCGGCGCGACGATCACCGAGAACAGGGCGAGCAGCACGCCCCAGGCGAAGAAGACGGCGCCGGACTTGTACGGGGTCATGTTCAGCACGAACGGCGTGAAGGCCAGGACCGTGAAGAACGTGTAGTTGTAGAAGAAGGCCGAGACCGCCGCGGACGCGAGACCGCCGTGGCCGAGCGCCTTGATCGGGTCGAGGACCGACGTCTTCCTGGCGGGCTTGGGCTGTTCCTTCAGGAACGCGGTGACGCAGAGGAACCCGACGGCCATCAGGGCGGCGGTGCCGAAGAACGGGTAGCGCCAGCTCGCGTTGCCGAGCAGGGCGCCGACCAGCGGCCCGCACGCCATGCCGAGGCCCAGCGCGGACTCGTACAGCAGGATCGCGGCGGCCGAGCCGCCGGCCGCGGCGCCGACGATGACCGCGAGGGCGGTCGACACGAAGAGCGCGTTGCCGAGGCCCCAGCCGGCCCGGAACCCGACGAGTTCGCCGACGGAGCCGGAGGTGCCGGCGAGCGCGGCGAAGACGACGACGAGCGCCAGCCCGACGAGCAGGGTCTTCTTGCCGCCGATCCGGCTGGAGACGAACCCGGTCACCAGCATCGCGACGGCGGTGATGAGGAAGTAGGAGGTGAAGAGCAGGGAGACCTGACTCGGTGTCGCCTGAAGGCCCTTGGCGATCGACGGCAGGATCGGGTCGACGAGCCCGATGCCCATGAAGGCGACGACGGATGCCCCGGCGGTCGCCCAGACCGCCTTCGGTTGACGCAGGATGCTGCCCGCACCCGCGTCGAACGGGTCCCCTTCGACGGAACCCCCTGTACTGCTGTGGCTCATGCCCGCTCCTTGTCCGCATCGGATCGTTGGCTTATGCACATAATAAGTTAGCCGTGCTAATTAATGCAAGCTACATCTATTTCTCCAGGTCGGACCGGGCGGAGCCGGTGCACTCCGGACGGGTGATCGTCCTTGACGGGGCGCGGGACGGGGAGGACCGTGGGCCTTATGAGGGGCGAACCCAGTTGCCCGAAGTGTGGTGGCCGGGTCAGGGCTCCCGGACTCTTTGCCGACTCCTGGCAGTGCGACGTGCACGGAGCTGTGCACCCGCTGCAGCCCGTGATCCCGCCCAGTGTCGAGGCCCTCGGCGTCGTGGTGCGTCGTGCCCAGGTCCCCGTGTGGATGCCCTGGCCGCTGCCCGTCGGCTGGCTGTTCACCGGGGTCGCCAACGCGGGGGACGACCGCACCGGCGGCCGCGCGACCGCCGTCGCCTGCTCGGGCCCCGGTCCCCTCGGCGGCATCGGTGAGCTGGTGCTCGTCGCCGAGGAGCTGGGCGTCGGGCTCGGTGCGCGGTACGCGGGCATCGACGGCCCCGACCCGGGCCCGTACATGGATGTCACGGGACCGCCGCACGCCAAGGTCCTCGCGGCCGGCCGGCCCACCCCGCTGTGGCACGTCTCCGGAGCCCCGGCCGACCGGGCCGTCTTCGCGGGCGAGGCGCGCGGGCTGTGGCTGTGGGCCATCGTGTGGCCGGAGCAGTCCGGGATGCTGATGTACGACGAGCTCGTGCTCACGGACCTGCGGGACGCGGGCGCCGAGGTCGATCTGCTGCCGTGCGGGGCGATGTCCCCGCGGATCCTGCAGCAGGGCGACGAGCGGTAAGAGGCGGCGGTAAGGGGCCTGGCCCCGGTTCGGTGGTGACGGGGCTGTTCGAAATCCCCGTTATCCTTGAGCGTCCCCTTCTGTCACAGGTCGCCGAGTCCTGTCCGTCCGAGCCTGGAGTACGCAGCCGTGCGCATCGATCTGCACACCCACTCCACTGCTTCCGACGGCACGGACAGCCCGGCCGACCTGGTGCGGAACGCCGCCGCCGCAGGCCTGGACGTCGTGGCGCTCACCGACCACGACACCACGCGCGGCCACGCCCAGGCGCTCGCGGCCCTCCCCGAGGGGCTGACCCTCGTCACGGGCGCCGAGCTCTCCTGCCGCCTCGACGGCGTGAGCATGCACATGCTGGCGTACCTCTTCGATCCCGAGGAGCCCGATCTGCTCGCCGAGCGCGAGCTGGTCCGCGACGACCGGGTCCCGCGCGCCAAGGGCATGATCGCCAAGCTGAACGAGCTCGGGGTCCCGGTCACCTGGGACCAGGTCGCCCGGATCGCCGGGGACGGCTCGGTGGGCCGCCCGCACATCGCCTCCGCGCTCGTCGAGCTCGGCGTCGTGCCCACCGTCTCGGACGCCTTCACGCAGGACTGGCTGGCCGACGGCGCCCGCGCGTACGTGCCGAAGCACGAGACGGACCCCTTCGAGGCGATCCGCCTGGTCAAGGCCGCCGGCGGGGTCACCGTCTTCGCGCACCCGGCCGCCGTCAAGCGCGGCCGGACCGTCCCCGAGTCGGCGATCGCGGAGCTGTCCGCGGCCGGCCTCGACGGCATCGAGGTCGACCACATGGACCACGACCCGGCGACCCGGGACCGGCTGCGCGGCCTGGCCGCCGATGTCGGCCTGCTCACCACCGGTTCCTCGGACTACCACGGCAGCCGCAAGACCTGTGTGCTCGGCGAGTACACGACCGACCCCGAGGTCTACGGGGAGATCACGCGCCGTGCCACGGGGGCCTTCCCGGTGCCGGGTGCCGGCGGACGCCGCGCCTGATCACCCGCACGTCCCCTCTTCCGCTCCACTCCCGCAAGGCAAGCCCTCACTGTGTTCGACGTCGCCGTCTTCGGATCCCTTTTTCTCACGCTTTTTGTGATTATGGATCCCCCCGGAATCACCCCGATCTTCCTCGCCCTCACCGCGGGCCGCCCCGCCAAGGTGCAGAAGCGCATGGCCTTCCAGGCCGTCTGCGTCGCCTTCGGCGTCATCGCCGTCTTCGGCGTCCTCGGCCACCAGATCCTCGACTACCTGCACGTCTCGGTGCCGGCGCTGATGATCGCCGGCGGTCTGCTGCTCCTGCTGATCGCCCTCGACCTGCTCACCGGCAAGACCGACGAGCCCCAGCAGACGAAGGACGTGAACGTCGCCCTCGTCCCGCTCGGCATGCCGCTGCTCGCCGGGCCCGGCGCGATCGTCTCCGTGATCCTGGCCGTCCAGAAGGCCGACTCGGTCGCGACGCAGCTCTCCGTCTGGACGGCGATCATCGCGATCCACGTCGTCCTGTGGCTCGTGATGCGCTACTCGCTGGTGATCATCCGCATCATCAAGGACGGCGGCGTGGTCCTGGTGACCCGGCTCGCGGGCATGATGCTCTCGGCCATCGCCGTCCAGCAGATCATCAACGGCGTGACCCAGGTCATCCAGAGCTCCTGACGCGCCCGTATGCGCGCGCATACGCGAAGCCCCCGTACGCAGTGTGCGTACGGGGGCTTCGAAGTGTGTGAGTCGATGCCGCTACGAGGCGGACGACTCGGCCGGGCGGATGTAGAGGCGCTGCCCGATGGCGGCGGCCTGCTGAACGATCCGGTTGACGGAGGCGGCGTCCACGACGGTGGAGTCCACGGCGGTGCCGTCGACGTCGTCGAGTCGCATGATTTCGAAGCGCAAGGGCTTCTCCCTTCGTCTGGTCATCCTCCTGAAGGAGAACTGCTGGTGCAGGACAACAGTCTTGTCCTGCCGTACGGCCAGGCGGTTGCCTGCCCGTTAAGAGTGGATTGCGTGGCTAGGGTGCCCCGCGTTCTGTATGGGTACAACGAGTTGCCCCCAGCAAACATTCCCTACGCTAAAGAAATTTTTCGAGAACCTAATTACTTGCGAGTAACGCGGTCGGTTGTGCACGGGGCGTGACGGCCAGGACAATGAGCGGCAATGAACGCAACCAACGCGGACGACCCCCTCGCCGCCGTCGGGGTCCGCCTCGACATCACGAACGACCTGCTCAGACGGATGCTCGCCGAGGTCGCGAAGACGCCGTCGACGCACGCGATCTTCGTGGACGCCGGTTATCTGTACGCCGCGGCCGGCCGCCTCGTCGCGGGCACCGAGGACCGCCGCGCCTTCGACCTGGACGCCGAGGGCCTCATCGACGCACTCATCGACCGGGCCCGCACGATCTTCGCGGACAGCCGCCTGCTGCGCGTCTACTGGTACGACGGCGCCCGCCGCCGGATCCACACCACCGAGCAGCAGTCGATCGCCGAGCTGCCCGACGTCAAGGTCCGCCTGGGCAACCTCAACGCGAACAACCAGCAGAAGGGCGTCGACTCCCTCATCCGCAGCGACCTGGAGTCCCTCGCCCGGCACCGCGCCATCAGCGACGCGGCGCTGCTCGGCGGCGACGAGGACCTGGTCTCCGCCGTCGAGGCCGCACAGGGCTACGGCGCCCGCGTCCACCTCTGGGGCATCGAGGCGCCCGAGGGGCGCAACCAGGCCGAGCCGCTCCTGTGGGAGGTCGACAGCCAGCGCACGCTCGACCTCGACTTCTTCAAGCCGTACGTGTCCCGCCGCGCCGTCACGTCGTACGAGCACACGGACGCACCGCGCCCCGCCCGCGAGCAGGTCCGCTTCGTCGGGGCGCAGATCGCCGCGCAGTGGCTCGGGGAGCGCGGGCGCGAGGCGTTCGCCGAGGTGCTGCCCGGCCACCCCTATCTGCCGGGGCCGGTCGACCAGGACCTGCTGGTCGAGGCGGAGCGCCTGCTCCAGTACTCGCTGCGCGGCCAGTCGGATCTGCGGCGGGCGCTGCGCGACGGGTTCTGGGCGCATTTGCGCGCCCAGTTCTAGAGCCTCAGGCCGGATGCCGGTCCCAGAAGGCGGCGAGGGCCGCGGCCGTCTCGCCGGGGCGGTCGGTGTTGGGGGAGTGCTCCGCCCCGGCGATCACCGTCCGCTCGGCCTTGAGGCGGCCCGCCATCTCGTCGAGCAGCGGTACGGGCCAGGCGTCGTCCCGCTCCCCGGACAGTACGTGCACCGGCGGCGCGAGCCCGGCCAGCTCGTCGACCCGGTCGGGCTCGGTACACAACTGCCGTCCGGTGGCGACCAGTTGGGCGGGGCTGTTGCTCATCCAGCGGCGCCGCAGATCGTCCTCGTCGCCGCGCGCCTCGACGGGCCCCTCGGCCGCCTCCAGCGCCTGGATGGCCTCCCACACCTGCGCCATGTCGAGCGTCGCGAGCGCGCCCTGGAGCAGCTCGACGCGCTGCTGCTGGGACCGGGACACGGCGGCCGGGCCCGACGCCATCAGCGTCAGGGACGCGAAGGGCGCCGGGTCGGCGATGACCGCGGCGCGAGCGACGAGCCCGCCGAGCGAGTGCCCGAGCAGATGCACCCGCGCCGAGCCGAGCGCCGCGGCCTGGGCCAGCACATCCCGCGCCAACTCGTCCTGGGCGTAGGGGAGTTCGTCGTCCTTCGGGCCCGCGGACTCGTACTGGCCCCGCCCGTCGACGGCGACGCTGCGATACCCGGCCGCGCTCAGCGGTCCGTGCAGCGCGATGAAGTCCTCCTTGCTCCCGGTGAACCCCGGAAGCAGCAGCGCGGTGCCCCGCACGGGACCGGACTCCGGTTCACCGACGAGCGCGGCGAAGTCGCCTCTGGCGGTGCGCAGCACGTGGGCACGGGTGCCGGACGGCGGGACGAAGGTCGGGGGCCTGCTCATGCCGTGAGGTTACGTGGCGGGGCGGCCGGGCGCCCGAGGGGGCCACGACGAAGGCCCGGACCCCGCAGTGCGGGACCCGGGCCTCGTGGCGCGGTGCGGATCAGGCTCAGGCCTCGGGGGCCACGGCCTTCTTGCGCGTGCGCTTCGGCTTGGCCTCGGCGGCGGGCGCTTCCTCCGGAGCCGCGGCGACGGCCTTCTTACGAGTCCGCTTCGGCTTCGCCTCGGCGTCCACGGTCTCCACGGCGGCCTCGGCCGGAGCCGTGGCCTTCTTGCGGGTCCGCTTCGGCTTCGTCTCGACGGCCTCGACCGTGTCGACCACGACCTCCGCCTTCTTGCGCGTGCGCTTCGGCTTGGCCTCGGCGGCGGGCGCCTCCTCCGGAGCGGCGGCGACGGCCTTCTTACGAGTCCGCTTCGGCTTCGTCTCGACAGCCTCGACCGTGTCGACGACGGCTTCCGCCTGCGCGTCGACGACGGGCTCCGCCTTCTTGCGCGTGCGCTTCGGCTTGGCCTCGGCGGCGGGCGCCTCCTCCGGAGCGGCGGCGACGGCCTTCTTGCGCGTACGGGCCGGCTTGGCCTCGACGGCCTCCGCCGTGTCGACGGCGACCTCCGCCTTCTTGCGCGTACGGCGACGCGGCGCGGCCGGGGCCTCGACGGTCTCCGCGACGGGCGCCACGGCCTCGACCGTCTCGACGACGGCCTCCGCCTTCTTGCGCGTACGGCGACGGGGCGCGGCCGGGGCCTCGGCGACCGGCTCGGCCACCGGAGCGACCGGGGCGACGACGGTCTCGACCGTCTCGACGACAGCCTCGGCGGCGGGCGCGGCCTGCGCGCCACCACGGGTACGGCGCCGACGGCGCGGCGTGCGCGGCTCGGAGGCGTCCTGCGCGACCGGCGTCACCGGAGCGGCGGCGGGAGCGGCGGCCGCCTCCGCGGCGACCGGCTCGCCGCTGCGCGTGCGACGACGGCGGCGCGGCGTGCGGGCGGAACGCTCCCGCTCCTGGCCGCGATCACGGTCCCGGTCCCGGTCCTGCGAAGGACGGCCACCGCGGCCGCCGCGCGACGAGGCACCCCGGCCACCGGTCTCGCCCAGGTCCTCGATCTCCTCGGCCGCGAGTCCGGCGCGGGTGCGCTCGGCGCGCGGCAGGACACCCTTGGTGCCCGCCGGGATGCTCAGCTCCTCGTACAGGTGCGGCGAGGAGGAGTACGTCTCGACCGGGTCGTTGAAGTCCAGCTCCAGCGCCTTGTTGATCAGCTGCCAGCGCGGGATGTCGTCCCAGTCGACCAGCGTGATCGCGATGCCCTTCTTGCCCGCGCGGCCGGTGCGGCCGATGCGGTGGAGGTACGTCTTCTCGTCCTCGGGCGACTGGTAGTTGATGACGTGCGTGACGCCCTCGACGTCGATGCCGCGCGCGGCGACGTCGGTGCACACCAGCACGTCGACCTTGCCGTTGCGGAACGCGCGCAGCGCCTGCTCACGCGCGCCCTGCCCGAGGTCGCCGTGCACGGCGCCGGAGGCGAACCCGCGCTTCTGCAACTGCTCGGCGATGTCGGCGGCGGTCCGCTTCGTCCGGCAGAAGATCATCGCGAGCCCGCGGCCGTCGGCCTGCAGGACGCGCGCGACCATCTCCGGCTTGTCCATGTTGTGCGCGCGGTACACGTGCTGCGCGATGTTCCGCACGGTCGCGCCCTCGTCGTCCGGCGACGTGGCGCGGATGTGCGTGGGCTGCGACATGTAACGGCGGGCGAGGCCGATGACGGCGCCCGGCATGGTCGCCGAGAACAGCATCGTCTGACGCTTGACCGGAAGCATGTTGATGATCTTCTCGACGTCGGGCAGGAAGCCCAGGTCGAGCATCTCGTCGGCCTCGTCGAGGACGAGCGCCTTCACGTGCGAGAGGTTCAGCTTCTTCTGCCCGGCGAGGTCGAGCAGCCGGCCCGGGGTGCCGACGATCACGTCGACGCCCTTCTTGAGGGCCTCGACCTGGGGCTCGTAGGCGCGACCGCCATATATGGCGAGGACGCGCACATTGCGCACCTTGCCGGCGGTCAGGAGGTCATTGGTCACCTGCTGGCACAGCTCGCGCGTCGGGACGACGACGAGGGCCTGCGGGGCGTCGGTCAGCTGCTCGGGCTTGGCCCGGCCGGCCTCGACGTCCGCGGGAACGGTGACGCGCTCCAGGAGCGGCAGACCGAAACCGAGGGTCTTGCCCGTGCCGGTCTTGGCCTGGCCGATGACGTCCGTGCCGGAGAGGGCGACGGGGAGGGTCATCTCCTGGATGGGGAAGGGGTTGATGATGCCGACGGCCTCAAGGGCCTCTGCCGTCTCGGGGAGAATGCCGAGCTGACGGAATGTCGAAGTCTGCGTAGTCAGGGTGTTGCCTCTTCTGTGAGGTGCGGTGCGAGGCGAACGCGGGGGTCTTGACCGTGCCAGTGCCGTGCCGTTGGTACGCCGGTCTCGATCCGCTGCTGCGGGTGGACCGGATGGCGCGGGACCACTGCCGACGCTCGAGCGCTCGTGCCGCTGAGGGGCCCCTCCTCGTGCCGTACGTCGCGTGACGTACGAGCCGGAGGGCTGTCGGGTCGGAGCCGATCGGGCCTCCGACCGGGCATCCTCATTCGTGAGGCCCGTCGCAAGTACGCGCAAGCGCCAGGAATCGGGCTTGCACTCGGCGGGCTCATTACCACCATACCCCGGAAACGCGCATGTGCGATGGCCGAATTGGTCACGTAGCCGTCGTCACACTCCTTGACCAGGGACTTCCGTGGGGCGGCGAGCGGGCTATTGTGCGCTTCATGGAGACGCCTGACAACGCCACGCCGTCCGCCGAAGCGACCCCCGCAGCGACCGGGATCGCTGCCCAGGACTGGGCCACCGCGTCCGCGGACGCGAACTACCGCGCCGCCGTCGTCGACCTGCTCGGTGCCCTCGCGTACGGGGAGCTGGCGGCGTTCGAGCGGCTCGCGGAGGACGCCAAGCTGGCGCCGACGCTGGCCGACAAGGCGGAGCTCGCGAAGATGGCGTCCGCCGAGTTCCACCACTTCGAGCAGCTGCGGAACCGGCTCGCGGAGATCGGCGCGGAACCGACCGAGGCGATGGACCCGTTCGTCGAGGCGCTCGACGGCTTCCACAAGCAGACCGCTCCGTCGGACTGGCTGGAGGGCCTGGTCAAGGCGTACGTCGGCGACTCGATCGCCAGTGACTTCTACCGGGAGGTCGCGGCCCGGCTCGACTCGGACACCCGCTCCCTGGTGCTCGCGGTGCTCGACGACACGGGGCACGCCTCGTTCGCCGTGGAGAAGGTGCGCGCGGCGATCGACGCGGACCCGCGCGTGGGCGGCCGGCTCGCGCTGTGGGCGCGGCGCCTGATGGGCGAGGCCCTGTCGCAGTCGCAGCGGGTGGTCGCGGACCGCGACGCGCTCTCCACGATGCTGGTCGGCGGCGTCGCCGACGGCTTCGACCTGGCCGAGGTCGGCCGGATGTTCTCCCGGATCACCGAGGCGCACACCAAGCGGATGGCGGCGCTCGGACTCGCTGCCTAGAACCTTCTTCGCGAGGGGCGGGGCCGCACAGGACACCTGTCCTGTGCGGCCCCGCCCCTCGCTCCGTGGTCAGGCGTTCGGACTCAGCCGACGGGCTCTGCCCCGGTGGGGACCGAGCAGCAGCGACAGCAGCGCCGCCGACAGCACGAGTGCGCCGACGAGCGTGGCGATCGCGTGGCCCGGTCCCAGGGCGCTGTGGGTGACGAACGCCCCGAACAGGGCGCCCGCGACTCCGGTCGGCAGCACGAGCGTGCGCGACGGGAGGCGGTCCGGCAGGCGCAGGCCTGCGGCCCAGGCGAGGGCCAGGCCGAGCAGTGCGGAGCCAAGAGCTTCGAGAAGCATGGTGGGGGTCCCTCCCGCGCGGCCAGTGGGTGCAAATCGGTCGTAGCCGGTCTACCCCTGGCACCCGGAATGCAACCCTCCCCGTATGCATTCGCTGTGCCCGCTCTGTGTACGCCGAAAGGGCCCGACGGCGATGTGCCGTCGGGCCCTTTCTCGTACTTCTCTTGTCGCTCCTCGGAGCGTGCGCAGCCCTACAGCGGGCCGAAGCCCACCTTGCGCACCGCCGGCTCGCCGATCTCCACATAGGCGAGGCGCTCGGCCGGGACCAGCACCTTGCGGCCCTTCTCGTCCGTCAGGGAGAGCAGCTGCGACTTGCCGGACAGCGCCTCGGACACCGCGCTCTCGACCTCCTCGGCGGACTGGCCGCTCTCCAGAACGATCTCGCGGGGCGTGTGCAGCACGCCGATCTTGACCTCCACGGCCTTGTCCCTCCGACGATCCGTGATGTGCGCGGACGACCGCGCGCCGTACGCAGCAAAGATTAGCCCGGTGAAGCGGGGCACCTGGTGCCCCGGCTGCACGCCAAGAGCGAACAGCCGGACGGGAACAAAAGTGCGGTGGCGTTCCGCGTGGTGCTCAGTGCTGTTCCATGCCGTGCAGCGGGAACCCCGCGATGCCCCGCCAGGCCAGCGACGTCAGCAGCTGGACGGCCTTGTCCCGCTCCACCGGGCTCTCGCTGGAGAGCCAGTAGCGCGCGACGACCTGCGAGACGCCGCCCAGGCCCACGGCCAGCAGCATCGACTCGTCCTTCGACAGCCCCGTGTCCTCGGCGATCACGTCCGAGATGGCCTCGGCGCACTGCAGGCTGACCCGGTCGACGCGCTCGCGCACCGCCGGCTCGTTCGTCAGGTCCGACTCGAAGACGAGCCGGAAGGCGCCGCCCTCGTCCTGGACGTACGCGAAGTAGGCGTCCATCGTCGCCGCCACACGCTGCTTGTTGTCCGACGTGGAGGCGAGCGCCGTGCGGACGGACTGCAGGAGCGACTCGCAGTGCTGGTCGAGCAGGGCCAGGTAGAGATCGAGCTTGCCCGGGAAGTGCTGGTAGAGCACGGGCTTGCTGACCCCGGCCCGCTCGGCGATGTCGTCCATCGCGGCCGCGTGGTACCCCTGCGCGACAAAAACTTCCTGGGCGGCGCCCAGGAGCTGGTTGCGTCGGGCACGGCGCGGCAGGCGTGTGCCCTTGGGGCGCGCTGCCTCCGTCTGCTCGATGGCTGTCACGCCGCCTCCCAAATCGTCCGTGTGCGGTGTGCGCCGCGCCGTCATCGTACTTTTGGGTAACCAAGATGTGCGCGGTGCGAGCGCAGAATTTCACGGACCGGACGACTGTGAAAGCCGCCGTAGCACGCCTTCAACCGCAAAGTGGCGCAAACTGTCGCACCCTTTGCCCAACTCGTCACCGGTAATCGTCTTCGTCGAGTGCCACGACCCGCGCCTGCTCGGCCCGGTCGGCCTCGTTCGCACCGTCCGGATCGGCCGCCTCCGCCGGTACGTCGTCCAGGTCGGGAGCGAGTCCCGTCAGTTGCTCGGCGGCGTCCGCTTCCGGGGCCTCCACGCCGATCTCCGGGGGACGGCTCTCCTCGAAGGTCTCGGGATCGCTGGGGTCGACAGTCATGAACGGCTCCCTTCCTCACCTGTGTCTCGCGTGGGCGGGTGCCCTGATATCGAGCGTAGGAGACACCCGATCGGGGCGCTATGCGATCTCCTCATGGACGGACCGATGAGCTCTGGGCAGAGTTATGAGCTGTCTGTGACGGCGAACACACGATCCCCTGCGTGATCGTCTCGTAACATATGCCGCATGTCTTCGACCGAGCCGCCGCGTGTGCCTCCCGCCATCGCCGCCGCGGTGCCCAAGCCGGGCACCGTCAGGGTCGCGGAGGGAGAGAGACTCCGCGCGGTCACTCTGCCCGGGCTCACGCTGTCGGTCCGGTCCCGGCCCGCCACGCGTGACGGGCTGCCGCCCGCGCTCTACGTCCACGGACTCGGCGGTTCCTCGCAGAACTGGTCGGCGCTGATGCCCCTGCTCGAGGACACCGTCGACGGCGAGGCCGTCGACCTCCCCGGCTTCGGCGACTCGCCGCCGCCGGACGACGGCGACTACTCCGTGACCGGACACGCGCGCGCCGTCATCCGCTATCTCGACGCGCAGGGCCGCGGCCCCGTCCACCTCTTCGGGAACTCGCTGGGCGGCGCCGTCACCACGCGCGTCGCCGCCGCGCGCCCCGACCTCGTACGGACGCTGACCCTCGTCTCGCCGGCCCTGCCCGAGATCAGGGTGCAGCGCACCGCACTGCCGACCGGACTGCTCGCCGTGCCCGGCGTCGCCGCGCTCTTCACCCGGCTGACGAAGGAGTGGACGCCGGAGCAGCGGGTGCGCGGCGTCATGGCCCTTTGCTACGGCGATCCGAACCGCGTCACGCCCGAGGGATTCCGGGCCGCCGTGGAGGAGATGGAGCGCCGGCTTCAGCTCCCGTACTTCTGGGACGCCATGGCCCGCTCCGCGCGCGGGGTGGTGAACGCGTACACGCTCGGCGGCCAGCACGGTCTGTGGCGCCAGGCCGAGCGGGTGCTCGCGCCGACCCTGCTCGTCTACGGAGGCCGTGACCTGCTGGTCTCCTATCGGATGGCGGCGCGCGCGGCGCGCACCTTCCGGGACTCGCGCCTGCTGACCCTGCCGGACGCGGGGCACGTCGCGATGATGGAATATCCGGAGACGGTCGCGACGGCGTTCAGGGAACTGATCGCCGACACCGCGGCGTTGAACGAACAGCAAGATCTTCAAGCGACGGGCGCGACCGTCGCGAGCACTACGGAGCCGGGGAGCTGAGGCGGCGAGTGGGACGGCACAGCCGCCGAGGACCGGCAGACAACGGCGATACCGCCGACATACCTGTAGTACCCACGATCCCCGGACCGGCCGGTCCGGGCGGATCGTCGGGCCCGGGCACCGGGCGCCGGCGCAGGACGCCCGCCGAGGCGCCCGCCACCGCGCACGGGACCGCCCGGACCGGGGCGTCGTCGCGGGTCCGCGGCGAACACCCCGAGCGGCGGGGGCCGGGCGCGGGCCGGGGCGCGCCCGGTGACCACGAGAGCGCCGGGCGGGGATTCACCGCGCCTGCCGGGCCGCCGCTGGTGCCGCGGCCCCGGCAGGAGTACGTCGACGCCTTCGACGACGCCCCGGGCGATCCGTACGGCTCCGTGACCGACTGGGGCGACGAGGCGCCCGCGCCGTCGGGCGACCCGGCCGCGGACCCGGGATCGGCATCGGCATCGGCGGAGCCGGACGGCGCGGGCGCGAAGCGCGGGAAGGGGCTGACGTTCGCGGGGATCGCCGCCGCGGCCGTCACCACCGTGCTCGCCGTCGTCGTCGCGGGGCAGGTCACCGACGGGGGCGGTGGCGCGGCCGGCGACACACAGGCACAGGCAGCCGAAGGCACCCGCGGCCATGACGGCTCGGCCTCGCGCTCGGACGACCGGGCCACCCCGTCGAAGACCGCCCAGGCCGCTCCGGCGACGTACGCGCAGAAGATGGCCAAGAAGTACCCGCTGGCCGCGGACCTGAAGGGCTCGGGGGACTTCGAGGCCGTCCCCGGGCTGGCCAAGGCGCCGGGCCACGGACAGAAGTTCCGCTACCGCATCGACGTCGAGAAGGGGCTCGGGCTCGACGGCGACCTGTTCGCGCAGGCCGTGCAGAAGACCCTGAACGACAAGCGGAGCTGGGCCCACGACGGCGCCCGCACCTTCGAGCGGATCTCCTCCGGGAAACCGGACTTCGTGATCACGCTCGCCAGCCCCGGGACCACGGCCACCTGGTGCGCCAAGTCGGGCCTCGACACGACCGAGGACAACGTGTCGTGCGACTCCGCCGCCACCGACCGCGTGATGATCAACGCCTATCGGTGGGCGCAGGGCGCGAAGACGTACGGCGACGCGATCTACCCCTACCGCCAGATGCTCATCAACCACGAGGTCGGCCACCGGCTCGGCTACAACCACGTGACCTGCTCGCAGAACGGCGCCCTCGCGCCCGTGATGCAGCAGCAGACCAAGTTCCTGAGCTTCAACGGGATCACGTGCAAACCCAACCCCTGGGCATTTCCCAAGGGTTGACGCTCCGTAGCGTTCTGTAGCGGAACGATCTCCTAGCGCGACAGAACGTCACGCGCGCGGGAAAGTTACGACCGTTCACCCCTTTTGGTGGCGCGATGGACAACCGTCCATCGCGCCACCGGCATGTCCGCATACGTTCGTCCCGCTGCGAGCCGCCGGGCCAACGGCGGCTCCCCAGACGGGAGATCGGGGGTGTACTCGTGCGCATCGGACTGCTGACCGAGGGTGGTTACCCGTATGTGAGCGGTGAGGCCAGACTCTGGTGCGACCGGCTCGTGCGCGGGCTCGAGCAGCACGAATTCGACATCTACGCGCTCAGCCTCAGCCAGGACCAGGAGGACGCGGGCTGGCTCGCACTGCCCCCGCAGGTCAGCCGGGTGCGGACCGCGCCGATGTGGACCGGGGGCACGGGCGGCGAGGACGGCGCGCGAGGGGGCGCACTCGGGCGGCGGGCCCGGCGCCGGTTCGCCTCGCTGTACGAGGAGTTGGCCAGCGCCGTTGTCCGTGGCCCGGGCGCTGGGGCGTCCGGCACGGAAGCGGAGGCGGACCGTTTCGCCACGGCGCTGTACGGCCTCGCCGAACTCGCCCGCGACGAGGGCGCCCTGGGCTCCGCGCTCCGCTCCGAGACGGCCGTGCGCATTCTGGAGCGCGCCTGTCGTGCGCCCGGCGCACTGCGCGCCGCCCGCGCGGCCCGGGTCCCCGACCTGCTCGCCTTCGCCCGGTACGTGGAGCGCGCGCTGCGCCCCCTCTCGCTCGACTGGTACGAGGACGCCTCCGTCGGCGCCGGACTCTCCGGCGGCGGGCTCGACTCCGTCGACCTGTGCCACGCGACGTCGGGCGGGGCGGCCGCGCTGCCCGGCCTGATCGCCAAGCGGTTCTTCGGCGTACCGCTGCTCGTCACCGAGTACGGGGTGCAGCTGCGCGCCCGCTACATCGCCGCGGGCGACGCCGAGCTGAGTGCGCCGGTGCGCGCGCTGCTCGCGGCCTTCCACGGCCTCCTCGCCGCCGAGGTCTACCGCCAGGCCGCAGTGATCACTCCGGGCAACACGCACGCCCGGCGCTGGCAGGAGCGGTGCGGCGCCGACCGCGCCAAGCTGCGCACCGTCCATCCCGGGATGGAGGCCTCGCGCTTCGCGGAGGTCGGCGAGCGGGAGGAGCCCGGGGACCCGGACACCCTCGTCTGGGTCGGGCGCGTCGACCCCTCCAAGGACCTCATCTCGCTGCTGCACGCCTTCGCCGAGATCCGCAAGGAGGAACCGAAGGCGCGGCTGCGGATCGTGGGGGCGATGCCGCCCGCGCCGGCGGGCGCGACCGACCAGGACTGTCCGACGGACCGCGAGGCCGAGGCGTACCTCGGGCACTGCAAGGCCCTGGCCGCGCAGCTCTTCCCCGACGAGGCCACGGGGATCCACGCCGTCGGCGAGAACCCGGTCTCCTTCGAGGAGCTCGGCGGACCCGAGGCGCCCGACCTCGCCGACGTCTACGGAGCGGGCGGCGTCGTCGTCCTGTCCAGCGTCGTCGAGGGCTTCCCGATCAGCCTGGTCGAGGCCATGTTCTGCGGGCGCGCGACCGTGTCCACCGATGTGGGCGCCGTCGTCGAGGTCATCGGCGGCACGGGTCTCGTCGTCCCGCCGCGCAACCCGCGCGCCCTCGCCGAGGCCTGCGTGGCGCTGCTGCGCGACTCCGAGCGCCGGGAGCGGCTCGGCGCGGCGGCCCGGGCGCGCGCCCTCGAGCTCTTCACCGTCGAACAGAACGTCGAGGCATTTCACAGCATTTACCTCGAGATCGTCTCGCACTGCCCGGTACGCCGGGAGGCCGTGGACGGCGCCGGCGGCCCACTGCCGTTCGCCCATCCGCCCGAGGCCCACGTGCCGGGGCGGTGGACGGCCACGGCCGTGGGCGGCTCCGGCGGAGCGTGGCTCGCCGGCCGGTCCACCGGGGCGGGAGCCCCCAGCTGGGCGACGGACGCCGGCGCCGCCGATGACACGGCCGGCGGTGACGGCGGCGGTGAGCGGGAGCAGTTGGCCGGAGTGACACAAGGATGCGGGGAGGGTGAGGCATGAGCGGGCGTGAGAGCGCGGGGCGCGGGCCCGGCGGCGGCGTCGGGGCGGATGTGCCCCGGGTGCCGGTGAGCGCCGGAGCCTGGGGAGCCGACTCGGCGCAGGCGCTGGAGGTCCTCGCGACCGACGAACTCGCCGACCTCGACGAGGAGTTGCTCCGCAAACCCGAGGCGTGGCGGGCCGCAGGCGGCGCCGAGGGCATCGAGACCGGTCCCGTCGAGAGCATTGCGGATCAGGCCGAGGGGGACCGCGGCGCCGACGGCGCGGCGGGGGCCGGGGGCCTGCGCGGCGAGCAGGGGTCTGCCGTGCCCGCCCCGGAGCCGCCCCGCGAGCCTCGTGCGGGCGGCGGCATCCCCGCCTCCCCCACGCCCCCACGCCGCTCGGGCGCCGACCCCGTCAAGGTCCTGATGCACCGGCACCGCGACCTGTGCGAGCGCGCCGTCGACCCGCTGGAGATCGCCGCCGGGCTCGAGGCCCACGGCATGACCGACCGGACCGCCGCCCGCTTCCGCCACAAGGACGTGTTCTCCCTCGCCGAGGAGATGTACGCGCGCGTGCCGCGCGACGGCGACCGGGACGAGCCGACGACCGCCGCGCCTGCCCCCGCCCCCACCACCGGCCGTCGTGGCGCGTGGGCCGGGCTCGCACTGCTGCCGGGAGCCGCCTGCGCACTGACGCTGCCCGCCCTGGACGCCACGACGGGCGCCACCCGGGCGGCCGTCGGCATCGGCGGCGCGCTCGCCGTCGCCGTCGCCCTGCGCACGGCCCTGCGACACGGGCCGCTGCGCGCCGGGGACGGACCGCTCGCCCCCGCGACCCGGCTGTGGGTCTGGTGGCTGCTCGCCTACGCCCTGCTCGGCGACGGCCTGCTGACCGCCGCGCTGGCCGGCGGGCCCGACGCGGCCTGGGACCCCTCGACCGCGTCGCTCCTCGCGCTCGCCGTCGCCGTGGCACCCGCGACCTGGTGCGCCCGGCTCTACGCGGCCGGGGCCCGACGCCGACTCGCCATCAGCCGCCGACTCGCCGAATTCGCCTCCTCGGTACGGCCGTTGCTCCTCGCCTCCGTCGCCCTGTTCGCTCTGTCCCTGGTGACACTGCTCGGCTTGTCCGGAGCCGCGCTCGACCAGCGCGTGGACTACGCCGGAGCGGGAGCCCTGGGCGTCCTCCTGCTGCTCGCCCGCCTCCTCGGTGTGCACGGGCGCACGCACGCCCCCGCGGTCGTGCTCGGCGCGGCCGCCGCCGTCGAGGCCCTGGCCGTCGCCTCCGTCTTCGCCGCGCGACTGCCCGGCTGCGACGCCCTCGGCGCTCCTGTCGAGGCCGCCGTCGACGCCCTGGGCGCGGGCGTCGTACCCGGTGCCGCCTGCGGTGTCGCGGCCCTGGCGCTGCTCGTCCACGCGACCCGCACGCTGACCCGGGCCTCCGCCCATGCGAGCGCCGACGGCGCGACAGGGGGTGCGCCATGACCTGCGCGACACCCGCTGCCGAGCGCGCCGTACCGCCCGCCGCATGACCAGCAACACCCCTCTCCCGCGGGGCCGACACCGCGGGCCCACCCGACGACTCACGGCAACACCCATAAGGAGAAAGCCAGATGACCACCCCTCCTCCCGGAGGCGCCGGATATGCCGGATACTCCGGACCTCACGGGCAGCGCGACACCCACGGTCCGCGCGCACGGCGCGCAGCGCGCGGAGCGCGAACCCTGGGAGGCGTCCGATGAGGGTCCTGCTGATCGGAGCCAACGGGTACCTCGGCCGCTTCGTCGCCGACCGACTCCTGGCAGATCCCGCCGTACAGCTCACCGCGCTCGGCCGGGGCGACGACGCGGACGTCCGCTTCGACCTGGCCACCGGCAGCCCGGGCGCGCTCACCCGCTTCCTGGACGCCGTCCACCCCGGGGTCGTCATCAACTGCGCCGGCGCCACCCGCGGCGGCGCCCGCGACCTCACCCGGCACAACACCGTCGCCGTCGCCACCATCTGCGAGGCCCTGCGCCGCAGCGGCTGCGGCGCCCGCCTCGTACAGATCGGCTGCGGCGCCGAGTACGGCCCGTCGCAGCCCGGCTCGTCCACCGCCGAGGACGCGGTGCCCAGGCCGGGCGGCCCGTACGGCGTCAGCAAGCTCGCCGCGACCGAACTCGTCCTGGGCTCCGGCCTCGACGCGGTCGTCCTGCGCGTCTTCTCGCCCGCCGGCCCCGGCACCCCCGCCGGATCGCCGCTCGGCAGGCTCGCCGAGGCCATGCGCCGCGCGATGCAGGCCGGTGACGGCGAACTGAAGCTCGGCGGCCTGGGCGCACAGCGTGACTTCATCGACGTACGCGACGTGGCGCGCGCCGTGCACGCCGCCTCGCTCTCCGCCGCCCAGGGCGTCATCAACATCGGCTCGGGCCGCGCCGTGCGGCTGCGCGACGCCGCCTCCGTGCTCGCCCGGGTCGCCGGCTTCGGCGGCGCCCTCCACGAACTCGACGCGCCGCCCGCCGGGCTCCGGCAATCCGTCGGCCACCCGCGCTCCGAATCCGACCACGGGATGCCGGTCCCGCCGGCCGCCGCGTACCCGTACCCCGACGGCTGCGGGAGCTGGCAGCAGGCCGACGTGCGCACGGCCCGCGACCGGCTCGGCTGGCGTCCCCGCATCAACCTCGAAGAGTCCCTCGCCGACATCTGGATGGAGGCGGCATGCCGTATCTGACTCCCACCACGACCGGCCTGTCGAGCACCGACGTACGGCTCGGCTTCGGCATCCCCGGTTTCGCCCACCCCCTCGTCGCCCCCGCGGAGTGGGCCGAACTCACCCGACCCGCAACCCCTTTGCACTGGGTCGTCCTGAATGTCGCCAACGGTCCGGGGGCCCGTCCCGACCCGCACTGCCTCGAAGCGGCAGGACGTCTGCGCAACGCCGGGGTGCGTGTCCTTGGTCACGTCGACATGACCTACGGCGCCCGGTCCTTCGGGGAGATCGTCTCGGACGCCCACCGCTTCCTCGACTGGTACCAGGTCGACGGGTTCAGCCTCGACCGCTGTCCCACCGAGCGGGCCGCGCTCCCCGAGGTCCGGCGCACCGTCACGACGCTGCGCGCGCTCGTCGACGACGCGTACATCGTGCTCGGCCACGGCACCCACCCGTACCCCGGATTCGCCGAGACCGCCGACCAGTTGGTGACCTTCTCCGGTCCCTGGAGCGACTACCGCTGGTCCCAGGTCGCCGAGTGGACCGCGGAGTATCCGCCCGAGCGCTTCTGCCACTTCGTCCACGGCATGCCGCGCGGTCACCTCGAGGAGGCGCTGCGCATCGCGCGCTGGCAGGGTGCGGGCACGATCTACTTCACGGACCGCACGGATCGCGGCGGCCCGACGGACCCCTGGGAGTCGATGCCCGGTTACTGGGACGAAATCGTCTCGCGTATCGGACCAGGTGTCTCGGAATGAAGAAGGGCGTGGCAGTGTTACAGACGGAACAACCGTACGTAGATACCGACCAACGGAGTCCCCGTGTCGCTGCCACCCCTGGTCGAGCCAGCTGCTGAGCTCACCGTAGACGAGGTCCGCAGGTACTCCCGCCACCTGATCATCCCGGATGTCGGGATGGACGGGCAGAAGCGGCTGAAGAACGCCAAGGTGCTCTGTGTGGGCGCCGGCGGCCTCGGGTCCCCGGCCCTGATGTACCTGGCCGCGGCCGGCGTGGGCACGCTCGGCATCGTGGAGTTCGACGAGGTCGACGAGTCGAACCTGCAGCGCCAGATCATCCACAGCCAGGCCGACATCGGCCGGTCCAAGGCGGAGTCCGCGAAGGACTCGGTCCTCGGCATCAACCCGTACGTGAACGTGATCCTTCACGAAGAGCGGCTCGAGGCCGAGAACGTGATGGACATCTTCAGCCAGTACGACCTGATCGTCGACGGCACGGACAACTTCGCGACGCGTTACCTCGTCAACGACGCCTGCGTGCTGCTGAACAAGCCGTACGTCTGGGGTTCCATCTACCGCTTCGACGGCCAGGCCTCGGTCTTCTGGTCCGAGCACGGGCCGTGCTACCGCTGCCTGTACCCGGAGCCCCCGCCGCCGGGCATGGTCCCCTCCTGCGCCGAGGGCGGCGTCCTGGGCGTGCTGTGCGCGTCCATCGGCTCCATCCAGGTCACCGAGGCGATCAAGGTCCTCGCCGGTGTCGGCGACCCGCTGGTCGGCCGCCTGATGATCTACGACGCCCTGGAGATGCAGTACCGCCAGGTCAAGGTCCGCAAGGACCCCAACTGCGCGGTCTGCGGCGAGAACCCGACCGTCACCGAGCTCATCGACTACGAGGCCTTCTGTGGCGTCGTGTCCGACGAGGCCCAGGAGGCGGCCGCCGGTTCGACGATCACTCCCAAGCAGCTCAAGGAGTGGATCGACGACGGCGAGAGCATCGAGATCATCGACGTCCGCGAGCCGAACGAGTACGAGATCGTCTCCATCCCGGGCGCCAAGCTGATCCCGAAGAACGAGTTCCTCATGGGCACCGCTCTGCAGGGCCTGCCGCAGGACAAGAAGATCGTCTTGCACTGCAAGACGGGTGTCCGCAGTGCGGAAGTCCTCGCCGTGCTGAAGTCCGCGGGCTTCGCGGACGCCGTGCACGTCGGCGGCGGCGTCATCGGCTGGGTGAACCAGATCGAGCCCGACAAGCCGGTCTACTGAGCGACCGCCGCGTCGTGACCTTCCCGGACGGGCCCCGCGCACTGCGCGCGGGGCCCGTCCGGCATGTCGGGGGCCCGCCACGCGCCGGAACCGGCCACGGTCAGGAGCACACCTTGCCGTCGCGCGGTATTCGCCCCTCCAGCAGATACGTGTTCACCGTCGAGTCGACACAGGAACTGCCGGAGCCGTACGCACCGTGCCCCTCGCCTTTCCACGTCAGGTCGACGCCGACGCCCTTGCCCAGCTCATCGGCCATGCGCCGCGCGCCTTCGTAGGGCGTCGCCGGATCACCGGTGTTCCCGACGACGAGCACCGGCGGCGCACCCGGCGCACTCACGTCCGGGTCGTCCCACTGCCCCGGCACCGGCCAGTCGTGGCACCAGCCCGCGGTGTCCCAGCCCATGAACTCGCCGAACACGGGGGAGATCTGGCGGAATGCCGCCAGCCGTGCCTTCGTCTGCGCCGTCGTCGGCCGTGCCTTGTCGTCCAGGCAGGAGATCGCGCGCTGTGAATGGCTCGCGGTGCCGTAATGCCCGGTCGCGTCACGGTCGTTGTAGGAGTCGGCGAGTTCGAGCAGCGCCGTCCCGTCGCCCTTCTCCGCGTCCTCCAGGGCCCTCGTCAGAGCCTGCCAACTGTTCTTGCTGTACAGGGTGACGGCCATGCCGGTGGTCGCGAGCGACTCGTTCAGCTCGCGACCGCCCGCCGTGGGCAGCGGCCGCGCGTCGAGTCGCTTCAGGAGCGCCGCGATCTCGCGCGAGCCCTCCTTCGGGTCCTTGCCGCGGGACGTGAAGTAGTTGTCGAGGGCGCGCTGGAACCCGCGGGCCTGGTTCTCGGCCTGTCCGACCCGTCCGGCCGTCGGATCGACGGCCGCGTCCAGGACGAGCCGACCGACCTTATGGGGGAACAAGTGGGCATAGATTCCGCCCAGTTCGGTTCCGTACGAGACACCCATGTAGTGCAACTCGTCGTCGCCGAGAGCCTCACGCATCAGGTCCATGTCGCGGGCCGCCTCGACGGTCGACACATGGCCGAGCAGCTCACCGGCCTTCTTGCAGCCCCGGCCGAAGTCGGCGGCGTCCTTGAGGTACGCCCTCTCCTCCGCCGCCGTGTCGGGCGTCAGGTCGACGGACTCGGCGGCCTGCGTGGCCTTGTCGCCGCGGCACCGCACCCCTTCGCTCGCCGAGACCCCGCGGGGGTCGAAACTCACCAGGTCGTAGCGCTCGCGCAGCTTCGCGTACTGCGGGGCGAAGGCCGGCAGCAGATCGACGCCGGAACCGCCCGGGCCACCGAAGTTGAACAACAGGGAGCCGAGCCGCTCGCTCCCCGGGCCCCGGGCCTCGGCGCGGATGAGAGCGAGGCCGATGGTCGGCCCGTCCGGCTTCGCGTAGTCGAGCGGGGCCTTGAGCACCGCGCACTTCCAGGCGGATCCGGGCGCGGGCGTGCTCGCGGTCCCTCTGCAACGGCCCCAGTCGAGCCGCTGGGCCGTGAGCGACCGGGGAAGAGGGGGCAGTGCGGAAGCGGAGGGGGACGTCGGAGCGGTGGAGCGCGAGGCGCTGTCGCCCGTCGACGGCTTCGGGTCGTCCCCGCTGCCGCCGCCCGGGCCGCTGCAGCCCGCGATCAGACCGGTCGTGAGCACGGCGGCCGCCGCCAGCGTGAGCGCACGGACTCCCGTTCCCGCACGTGTGCGTACGCAGGCGCGCGCACGCGAATCCCTTGGTGCCATGGCACCTCCCCCCTCAACTGCCCCCGTTCGAGAGACAGTCAGGCCATCGTAGGAGGCGGTGCGGACATTCGCTCCGGCCTGTGGACAACTCCGCGATCACGAGCAGACCGTTCCCTCTTTCGGGACCTTCCCGTCGAGGAGATAGCCGTTCACGGCGCTGTGCACGCACTTGTTCCCGCTGTCGTAGGCGCCGTGGCCCTGGCCCTTGTACGTCAGCTCGACCCCCACGCCGTCACCGAGCGCGTCCACCATCTTGCGTGCGCCCTCGTACGGGGTGGCCGGGTCACCGGTGTTGCCGACGACGAGGACCGGGGCGGACCCGGGAGCGCTGACGTCCGGGTGGTCGGCGGCGCCGTCGACGGCCCAGCCGGTGCAGCCGAGCATGCCCCAGGCCAGGTAGTCGCCGAACAGCGGGGACGCGGCACGGAACTCGGGCAGCTTCGCCTCGACGTCCTTCGTCGTGTAACGGGGCTTGTCGTCGGCGCAGTTGATGGAGACGTTGGCGGCCTGGATGTTGCTGTACTTGCCGTCCTCGTTCCGCCCGTTCATCGAGTCGGACAGCAGCATGAGGACCTTGCCGTCGCCGTCGTACGCCTGCTGGAGCCCTTCGGTGAGGTACTCCCAGAAGTCCTGTGAGTAGAGGGACTGCGCGATTCCGTTGGTCGCGGCGGTCTGCGTCAGGTCGCGCGGGAAGATCCCGGGGATGGGCTTGTCGTCGAGGTCCTCGAGCAGCTTGGCGATCTTGTCCTTGACGTCCTGGGGCGTGTCGCCGACCGGGCAGTCCTCGACCTTGGACGTGCAGTCCTTCGCGTAGTTGTCGAGGGCGAGCTGGAACCCCTTGGCCTGGCCCAGCGAGCCCTGCTCCGCGTCCTGGGTCGGGTCGACGACCCCGTCGAAGACGGCGCGGCCCACGTTCTTGGGGAACAAGTGGGCGTAGACGCCGCCCAGTTCGGTGCCGTACGAGATGCCGAAGTAGTGCAGCTTGTCGTCGCCGAGGACCTGACGCATCAGGTCCATGTCGCGGGCCGCGTCCGTGGTGCGGACGTGGGGGAGGATCTTGCCGGAGTTCTTCTCGCAGGCTCCGTTGAACGCCTTGATGTTGTCGACGAGCTTCGTCTGCTCGGAGGTGTCGTCCGGCGTCGAGTCCTGCTGGAAGTACTCGTCGAGCTGCTCGTCGTCCTCGCACTCGACGCCGGCGCTGCGGCCCACACCGCGCGGGTCGAAGCTGACCAGGTCGTAGCGGGTGCGCAGCTGGGCGTAGTCGGCGCCGAAGGCCGGCAGCGTGGTGACACCGGAGCCGCCCGGCCCGCCGAAGTTGAAGACGAGCGAGCCGATGCGCCGGTCCTGGTCGCCGCTGGCCTTCGCGCGGATCAGCGCGAGCCCGATCGTCCTGCCCTTGGGGTCGTCCCAGTCGAGGGGCGCCTTCATGGTGGCGCACTGCCACTCGGCGCCGCCCGGCAACGGGGACGGGGCGTCACCGCCGCCCTCGGACTCCGACGGCGCGGGACAGTCCTTCCAGCTCAGCGTCTGGGACGGCAGGTCCACCGCGTCCTCGGAGTCGCTGCAGGCCGCGAGCGAGGCGGACAGCAGGGCGGCGGCGGTGACGGCCAGGGCAGCGGCGCGGGGCCGGGACGGATTGGGCATGCGTCCATCCTGCGGTGACCCCGTGCGGTGCGCTCGGGCTGCGGGCTGTGCGGGTGAGGTCGCTTCAGGCGGCCGCGCCCAGGAGCCGGAGAGCCGCCGCCCTGCCGGTGGCCACACAGGCCGCGACATCCACGCCCGCGAAGGCGGCACCGCAGATGTCGACGCCGGGCAGTTCCCGTACGGCGCTGTGGATCCTGGCGACGCGCTCCATATGGCCGACGTCGTACTGGGGCAGCGCGTTCTCCCACCGCATCACATGCGCGGCCACGGGCTCGCCCACCGCGCCCAGGGCCTGACGCAGCTCTCTCACAGCGGTGCGGATCAAGTGACGGTCGGGGAGCGCCAGTTGACGCTCCTCTTCTATGTGACCCATGGAAATGCGTAACAAGAAGAGGCCCGGTTCGGCCGCGGCGAGGTGCTGCCACTTGTTGGACAGGAAGGTGACCTCCCGTGTGGCCCATCCTTCTATCGGCGGTACGACGTAGCCGTTGCCCTGAGGGATGCGCTTCGGCATCACAGCACGCGAGAAGGCCAGGGTGACCACGGCCGTCCCTGCGTGCCGGATGCTGTCCAGCTCGGCGTCGGCGCCCGGGGCGTGGGGGTACAGAAGGGCCGCGGCGGCCGGTGCGGGCAGCGCGCAGACCACGGCGTCGGCCTCCACGACGAGCGGGCCGTCCGCGGTGGCGGCGAGGACCCGCCAGCGCCCCGAGGGAGTGCGCCGCAGCTCCTGCGCGCGCGTACCGGTCAGGATGCGCGCCCCGGAGGCCTGCGCGACCACTCGCGGCAGTCGGCTCAGCCCGCCCTGGAGCCCCTGCGCCGCACCGCCCAGGGGCGGCGGCGCGGTCCGGACCGTGCGCAGCGCCCCGATCACGGATCCGCCGTGGTCGGCCACCGCGGCGAGCCGGGGCAGCGCCGCCCGCAGCGACAGCCGGTCGGCCGAGGCGCCGTCGCGGGCGCCGACGAGCGGGGCGACGAGCCGGTCGACGGCCTCCCGGCCGATCCGTCCGGCGAGGTACTCGGCGACCGCGACGTCACGTTCGAGGCCGCGCGCGGGGAGGGCCTCCTCCCGGCGCAGCCGGTCGATCCCGCCGTCGGACAGCAGGCCGGTGCCGGTCAGCCCGACGGGATCGACGGGGATGCCCATCACGTGTTCGCCGGGGAACGTGCGCAGGGCGCCGTTCGACCAGACGACGGTGGCCGCCCGGGCGGGATCGCGCAGCGCCTCTCCCAGCCCCACCTCGTGGACGAGGCCGACCGCCTCCGGGCGCAACGCCGTCACCGCCTCGGCCCCCACGTCGACCGGAACGCCGGCGAGGTACGCGGAACGCATCTGCCCGCCCACGCGCGGGGCGCTCTCCAGGACGGTGACGTCGGTGGTCCCTCGCAGCTCCCATGCCGCGGCGAGCCCGCTGATTCCGCCCCCGATGATGATCGCTGAACGCATGACGCGTACTCCCTGCCGGGCACTCCTGGGCCCACCAGATCACGTTACGTCCGTGCCGGGAGCGGCCCGCGGGCCGAAGGTCCCTCTCCTAGGGACCCTTGTCACGCAACCAAGTCGCCTGTAGAGGCGACCCGTTGGTGAGCGCTCGAAGAGCGCTGGTCAGAGACCTGCGCCACGGCTCGGCTAGAGGGCGCCCTTGCGCGTCAGATGGTTGAAGAACAACCACCCGGGGAGCACGGGCAGCCACAAGGTGAGCAGTCGGTACAGCAGCACCGCTGGAGCGGCCACTTCCTTGGGCAGGCCGACCGCGATGAGACCGACCGTCAGGGTCGCCTCGACGGCGCCGACGCCGCCGGGGGTGGGCGCGGCGGAACCGAGCGCGTTACCGGCCAGGAAGACGACCGCGACACTGGCCAGGCTCAGGCTGGTCGTCTCGTCGCCGAAGGCGCGGATCGAGGCGTCCAGGCACATCACGAAGCAGGCGGTCAGCAGCAGCATGCCGCCGATACCGGTGAGCAGCTTCCGCGGCCGCTGCAGCACGTCGAGCATGCGCGGCACGACACCGGCGAACAGCGACCGCACGCGCGTGACGACGAATTTCCGCAGGAAAGGAATCGACGTCACTACAAGGACGAGCACGGCGACCGTCAGGAGACCCGCGATGACCGTGCGGGACGGCGACAAGGACGGCGTCTTCTCCGTCCCTGTCAGGTAGCCGAAGGTCAGCAGCAGCAGGATGTGGCTGCCCATGCCGAACAACTGCGAGGCACCGACACTGGCGACCGCGAGTCCGGGGCGTACGCCCGAACGCTGCAGGAAGCGCGTATTGAGCGCCACACCGCCGACCGCCGCGGGAGCCACGATCTTCACGAAGGAGCCGGCGACCTGGGCCGCGACGGTCCGCATGAAGGGCACCCGCTCGGGCACGAAGCCGAGCAGGCTCATCGCCGCCGCCACGTAGCTGAGCGCGGAGAACACCACCGCGAGGCCGACCCAGCCCCACTCCGCCTCGCCGACGATCGCGCCGAAGTCGATGTGCGTCAGCTGCGACAGCAGGAAGTACGCGCCGATCGCGCCGGCGATGAAACTGATCAGCGTGCGGGGGCGGATGCGCTCCAGACGGGCCGGTTCGACGGGCGCCTGCGGCCGGATGCGCAGTACCTGGTGGCGGATCTGGGTGAGCAGATCCTCCTCGCGCGCCTCGTCGAGGGCTACGTCTATGGCCCGCTTCTCGGACTTCTTCTCCGCCTTCTCGGACTTCTTCTCGGCCCGCACGGACTTCTTGCCGTCGCTGTCGGCCTCGGCGCTCTGCTCCAGACGCTCCTGTTTGGCCTTGCTGGACGCCTCCAGGACGGCCTCGCGCTCCCGCTGGGCCCGCTCCCGCCCGAGCCTGCGCAGCGTCGCTCTGGTGGAGCGGGTGAGCGCGATCGGCTGCAGCAA
Organism: Streptomyces sp. cg35; assembly: GCF_050410835.1. Taxonomy (NCBI): domain Bacteria; kingdom Bacillati; phylum Actinomycetota; class Actinomycetes; order Kitasatosporales; family Streptomycetaceae; genus Streptomyces; species Streptomyces sp. cg35. The sequence goes on along the minus strand of NZ_CP191268.1, from coordinate 3,154,330 downwards.
CGGCAGACAGTCGGCGACGGTGTCGGGGCCGAGCACGCCGACGGCGGAGGAAACGGCCCGCTCGGCGCCCACCCGCAGGCCCACCGTGGTGAGCATCTGCGCGATGTCCATGCGCAGGACCAGGTCGCCCGCGGCGATCTCACCGCCGCGCAGATCCGTGAGGAACACGGTGCCGGAACGATCCACCAGAATCGCGTCACCCGCGAGCCGCCGGTGGGCGATCCGCCGGGACTGCAGCGCCTGCACCTGGTGCCAGGTGTCGCGCAACAGGTCGTCGGTGATCTCCTCGTCCGGGATCGAGTCCAGGGAGCGGCCGCCGATGTGCTCGTAGACGAGGATCACGGCGTCGGGCCCCAGCTCGGACGTGGCGATCAGCTTCGGCGCGTTCGCCCCGGCCGAGATCGCCGCATAGGCGAGCAGCGCCTCCTGCTCCAGGGCCTGGCGCAGGGACTGCAGGCTGCGCCGCTGGGTGATGCCGCGCAGGGTCAGACGCCGCCACACGCGGTAGAAGAAACCCTGCGCCTGCTGTTCGCGGTCGACGACGGTGACGTCGAGCGGTGGGCCGTCCTCCAGGGTGACGAAGTAGCGCCGCCCCCGGTCGCCGTTCTCCGTGGCGCCTTCGTGGGCCTCCTCGCGGGAGGCGCTGACGGGGTGGAAGCCGACGTGCCGCAGGCCGGCCAGGAGCGTCTGCCCTGTGGGCCGCACATTGGGCGAGCCGACGGCGTAGAGCGTTCCGTAGGCGACGGTCCAGCCGATGAGGATCGTCAGGATGATCGAGAACGGCGTGGTGTAGCCGGTGACCAGCATCGCGAACGCGTCGAGCAGCAGCACCACCCACAGCACCACACGCCATCGTGGTCGCCGGGACATGCCGACGGCCGTCATGTAGGCGATGACCGGCGCCAAGTAGCCGTGCACCGGGTCGGTGAGCGCATGGATGTCGCCCGGCGACACCTTGGTGAGCGCGTCCTGGATGGACTGCGGTGCGGCCTTGGCTACCCAGAGGTCGGTCGCGAGTGTCACGCCGTGCGCGAGGACGGCCGCGAGCACACCGTCGGCGATGCGCAGCCCGTCGCGCTTGATGAGTCGCTCGATGGCGAACGCGACCGGGACGAGCAGGATCGCGATGCTCGACGCGAGCCCCGCGAACTTCGTCAACAGGTCGGGAGCCTGCCCCGTGCCCTTGTTGATGTCCTGGGCGAAGCCCGAGGTCGTGGCGTGCGCGAACGCGGCGATGGCCAGCAGGACGGCGATCGCCAGCACGCCCACCAGCAGACGCATCAGGTCGGAGGGGCGGTGCACGCGCGCGGGGAGCAACGGCTCGTCGCCGTCGACCCGCTCCGCGTGGGTGTCCGCGTCGACACAGTCGGGGTCGTGCAGTGGCTGTTCCTGCTTCACCTCGGCGGCCTCCTCGGCCGCATCCTCAGGGCGCGCCGGTGTCACAGAGGTGCCCTCCGCCTTGTCGGGGTGCACGCTCTGCTCCGTCGTCTCTTCTTGATCTCGTATCACCAGTCACCGCCCGCACGATGGTGGCATGTCCCATCGCCATAGGGGGGTATCAGGGTGCATTCGGGGAGCGCGGAGTCGTCGGCAAGCGCCTTCTTGTACGTCTCTCCAGGGCGCGGCTTGTAGGTCCCTCCATGTTGTCGGTGCCGTGGGGCAGGATGGGCCGGATGAGCGAGGAGAGCGGGACGGCGGGCGAACTGCCCGAGTACGCCGAGCGGGTCCTTGAGGTCGCCGAGCTGATCCCGCCCGGGCGGGTCATGACGTACGGGGACGTCGCCGAGTGGCTCGAGGAGGGAGGCCCGCGGCAGGTGGGGCGTGTCATGGCCCTCTACGGAGGGGCCGTGCCGTGGTGGCGCGTGGTGCGCGCGGACGGCGCGCTGCTCCCGGGCCACGAACTGCGGGCGCTCGCTCACTACAGGGAGGAGAGCACGCCGCTGCGTGAGGCCTCTCGCGCCGCGCAGGGCCACCTGCCGCGCCTCGACATGAAGCGGGCGCGCTGGGACGGCCGGACCCCGACGGAAGCTCACAATTGACAGCTTCGGCCATCTCGCGCGCGGGTGGGGCGCTGGTGGCCCGTACGGGGGAAAAGGGGCGCTCGGGGCACTTCGCCACGACTGTGTCCGTTCGTGAGACAGCGCACACCTGCGCCGGAAGCGGCGCGAGGGAGGCGTCGGAAGCTCAGCTTCCGCCACACTCGACGGCGTAGCGTCGACGGCACCGTCGATGGCAGACACCTCCTTCACCCCGTAGCCACCGCCCCGCGCGGACGGCGCTTCGACCACCAGCACACCCACCAGGACCAGCGATCCACGTGAGCTCCTCTTCGTCCACCCGGTACCTGTCGCACCAGCAAGGTCGACAGGGGATCCCGGGTGCGTATCGGCTGGTGCGTACCCCACCGGCTCCCGTGGATCCCCCTCGTCTGGACGCACCTCAGCGCGCTGTGGTTGACCACGCCCACGGGCCGCTGCTCGTCCTGGCCGGGCCGGGGACCGGCAAAACCACCACCCTTGTGGAAGCGGTGTCGGCACGCATCGCCAAGGGCACCGAACCCGAGCGCATCCTTGTCCTCACCTTCAGCCGCAAGGCCGCCGTCGAACTGCGCGACAGGATGGCGCTGCGCATAGGAGCCGCCCGCGCCCCCCAGGCGACGACGTTCCACTCCTTCTGTTACGCGCTGGTGCGGGCCCACCAGGACACGGACCTCTTCGTGGAGCCCCTGCGCCTGCTGTCCGGTCCCGAGCAGGACGTCGCCGTACGTGATCTCCTCGCGGGCCAGATCGACCTGCAGCAGGCCGGCCTCGCGCATGTGCGCTGGCCCGACGAACTGCGTGCCTGCCTCACCACCCGGGGCTTCGCCGACGAGGTACGCGCGGTGCTCGCCCGCAGCCGTGAGCTGGGACTGGGGCCCGCCGCCCTGGACGCCTTCGCACACCGCATCGGCCGCCCCGACTGGCGCGCGGCCGCCACGTTCCTGGCCGAGTACCTGGACGTCCTCGACATGCAGGGCGTGCTCGACTACGCGGAACTCGTGCACCGCGCCGTGCTCCTGGCCCGCCGCCACGAGGTCGCCGACCAGCTCGCCGCGCAGTACGACGCCGTGTTCGTCGACGAGTACCAGGACACCGACCCCGCCCAGGTCCGGCTGCTGCACGCGCTCGCCGGAAGGGGACGCACCCTGGTCGCGTTCGGCGACCCGGACCAGTCGATCTACACGTTCCGCGGCGCCGACGTGAACGGCATTCTCGACTTCCCGGACGACTTCCCGCGCGCGGACGGCACGCCCGCGCCGGTCGAGGTCCTCACCACGTCCCGGCGCTCAGGAGACCGGCTCCTGGAAGCCACCCGCCGCATCACCCGGCGGATGCCACTGACCCGGCTGCCCGCGGAGAAGGTGCGCGCCCACCGCGAGCTCACGCCCGTGCGCGACGGCGGCCGGACGGAGGTCTACACGTACCCGACGTCCGGCACCGAGCTCGACAACATCGCGGACATCCTGCGCCGTGCCCACCTGGAGGACGGCGTCCCGTGGAGCGACATGGCCGTACTGGTGCGCGCGGGCACCCGCAGCATCCCCTCGGTCCGTCGCGCGCTCACGGCGGCCGGCGTCCCCCTGGACATCGACGGCGACGATCTGCCACTGCGCCATGAACCGGCTGTCGCACCCCTGCTCACCGCTCTGAAGACGGTGGCGCAGAGCCCGTCCGAGGACGACACCGAAGGCGCTCCCCGGATCGACACGGAGACCGCTCTCACGCTGCTCGCCTCGCCCCTGGCCGGCATGGACGCCGCCGATCTGCGCCGCCTGGGGCGTGCCCTGCGCGAGGAGGAGCGGGCCGCGGGCAACCACCTGCCCCCGCCCTCCGACGAGCTGCTCGCCCGCGCCCTTGCCGAACCCGAGCGGCTCGCCCTGCACGACCCGGCGTACGCGCGCGGTGCACAGCGCCTCGGCGCGCTCCTCGCGACGGCCCGCGCGAAGCTCGATGACGGCGGCACCGCGGAAGAAGCCCTCTGGGAGCTGTGGAACGGCACGCCCTGGCCCCAGCGACTGGAGCGCGCCGCGCGCCGAGGAGGCGCGGCGGGGCGCAACGCGGACCGCGACCTGGACGCCGTGTGCGCCCTGTTCGCCCTCGCCTCCCGCGCGGAGGAGCGCACCGGCGGCCGCGGAGCCCGTAACTTCCTGGAAGAGCTGGAAGCCCAGGACATCGCCGCCGACACGCTCGCCGGACGGGCGGTACGCCCCGATGCCGTGCGCCTGATGACCGCCCACCGCTCCAAGGGCCTGGAATGGCGGCTGGTCGTCGTCGCGGGCGTACAGGAGGGCCTGTGGCCCGATCTGCGCCGCCGGGGCTCCCTCCTGGAGGCCGACCGCATCGGACGCGACGGGCTGGCCGAACCCCTCACTCCTGGCGCGCTGTTGGCCGAAGAGCGGCGCTTGTTCTACGTCGCGGCCACGCGCGCGAGGGAGCGGCTTGTCGTCACCGCGGTGAAGGCGCCCGCGGACGACGGTGACCAGCCGTCCCGGTTCCTGACCGAACTCGGCGTCGAGCCCAAGGACGTCACCGGCCGTCCGCGCCGCCCGCTGTCCGTGGCGGCCCTCGTCGCGGAACTGCGGGCCACCACGGTCGACCCCAGGGCCTCCGACGCCCTCAGGGAAGCCGCCGCCCGCCGCCTCGCCCGCCTCGCCGCGCTCAGCGACGACGACGGCAGGCCACTCGTGCCGTCCGCCCACCCGTACCGCTGGTGGGGCATGTACGAGCCCACCGAGAGCAAGGTCCCCCTGCGGGACCGCGACAAGCCCGTCGTGCTCTCGGGCAGCGCCCTCGACCAGCTCGCCAACACCTGTGCGCTGCAGTGGTTCCTGGGCCGTGAGGTGAAGGCCGACGCCCCGGCCACCGCCGCCCAGGGCTTCGGCAACGTCGTGCACGTCCTGGCCGACGAGGTCGCCTCCGGGCGCACCCCTGCCGATCTCGCCGTCCTCATGGAACGCCTCGACTCCGTGTGGGACGCCCTCGCCTTCGACGCGCCCTGGAAGTCGGCGCAGGAGAAGGAGCACGCGCGCGTGGCGCTGGAGCGCTTCCTCCAGTGGCACGTCATGGACCGCGCCGGCCGTACCCCGGTCGCCAGTGAGCACGACTTCGACGTGACCCTCGAAGCGGGCTCCTACGAAGTACGCATCCGCGGCTCCATGGACCGCGTCGAGCGTGACGCCGAAGGCCGCGTCTACGTGGTCGACTTCAAGACCGGCAAACAGGCCCCCAGCGCGGCCGACGTGGCCCACCACCCGCAGCTCGCCGTGTATCAGCTCGCCGTGCGCGAGGGCGCCGTCGACGAGCCCTTCGACGGCGCCCGTCCCCACCCCGGCGGGGCCGAACTGGTGCAGCTGCGCCAGGGCGCCCCCAAGAAGGAGGGGGGCGAGACGCTCCCGAAGGTGCAGGCGCAGGAACCCCTCGAAGGGGAGTGGGTCGGCGACCTCCTCGCCACCGCCGCGGGCAAGGTCCTCGACGAACGCTTCGCGCCGACCACCGGACAGCACTGCACGCACTGCGCCTTCCGCGCCTCGTGCAGCGCGCGGCCCGAGGGCAACCACGTCGTGGAGTGACATGCGCCTCCGCTGCGCCGGAACGGACCGGCGCTGTCGGTGGTGCCGGTTAGCCTCGATGAGGTGACCACACGCCTCACCGACCCCGAGCAGCTCAAGGAGCTGCTGGGCATCCCGTTCACCCCGGAGCAGACGGCCTGCATCATCGCGCCGCCCGCCCCGCAGGTGATCGTGGCCGGCGCAGGGTCCGGCAAGACGACGGTGATGGCCGCTCGCGTGGTCTGGCTGGTGGGCACCGGGCAGGTCGCGCCCGAGCAGGTCCTCGGCCTCACGTTCACCAACAAGGCCGCGGGCGAGCTGGCCGAGCGCGTCCGCAAGGCCCTCGTCAAGGCGGGCGTCACCGACCCCGACGCCATCGACCCGGACAATCCGCCCGGCGAGCCGGTGATCTCCACGTACCACGCCTTCGCCGGCCGCCTGCTGACCGACCACGGGCTGCGCATCGGCCTCGAACCCACGACGCGGCTGCTCGCCGACGCCACCCGCTTCCAGCTCGCCGCGCGCGTCCTGCGCGAGGCACCGGGGCCGTATCCGGCTCTCACCCGCTCCTTCGCCGACCTCGTCAGCGACCTGCTCGCCCTCGACGCCGAGCTGGCCGAGCACCTCGTACGGCCCGAGAAGCTCCGCGCGTACGACCGTGACCTGCTGCGCACCCTCGAAGGCGTCAAGCTCAGCAACGCGGATCTGCGCAAGGTCCCCGAAGCCGTCGCCGCCCGACTGGAGCTGGCCGAGCTGGTGGGTCACTACAGAGAGGCCAAGCGATCCCGGGACGTCCTCGACTTCGGCGACCAGATCGCGCTGTCGGCCACCCTCGCCGACACCCGGCCCGAGGTCGGCGAGATCCTGCGCGACGAGTTCCGTGTCGTGCTGCTCGACGAGTACCAGGACACATCCGTGGCCCAACGGATCCTGTTGGCTGGCCTGTTCGGCGGCGGCACCGGCCACGCCGTGACGGCCGTCGGCGACCCCTGCCAGGCGATCTACGGATGGCGCGGCGCATCGGTCGCGAACCTCGACGACTTCCCGCGCCACTTCGCGTACGCCGACGGTCGCGCGGCCACCCGCTTCGCGCTCAGCGAGAACCGGCGCAGCGGCGGCCGCCTCCTCGACCTGGCCAACGGACTGGCCGAGCCGCTGCGGGCGATGCACGCGGGCGTGGAGGCTCTGCGGCCCGCGCCCGGAGCCGAGCGCGACGGCATCGTGCGCTGCGCCCTCCTGGGCACCCACAGCGAGGAGATCGACTGGCTCGCCGACTCCCTCGCCCACCTCGTCGCCACCGGGAAGGAGCCCGGCGAGATCGCGGTGCTGTGCCGCACCGCGACCGACTTCGCCGAGATCCAGGGCGCTCTCGTCGCCCGTGACATCCCCGTCGAAGTGGTGGGGCTCTCGGGTCTGTTGCACCTCCCCGAGGTCGCCGACCTGGTGGCCGTGTGCGAGGTTCTCCAGGATCCCGGGGCCAACGCCTCCCTGGTGCGCCTGCTGACCGGCCCCCGGTGGCGCATCGGGCCGCGCGACCTCGCCCTTCTGGGGCGCAGGGCCCGCTTGCTGGTGTCCCACACGCGCGGGGGAGACGAGGACGACCCGGACCGCCGCCTGGCCGAGGCCGTCGAGGGCGTCGACCCGTCCGAGGTGATATCGCTCGCGGACGCGCTCGACACCTTCCTGGAGACCTCCGTCGACGGCGACGGGGAGGGCGACGCGCTGCCCTTCTCGCCGGACGCGCGCGTGCGCTTCGCCCGGCTCGCCACCGAACTGCGCGATCTGCGCCGGTCGTTGTCCGATCCGCTCATGGACGTCCTGCACCGGGTGCTGGCCGTCACCGGCCTGGAGGTCGAACTCTCCGCGTCCCCGCACGCGTTGGCGGCGCGGCGCCGCGAGACGCTGTCCAACTTCCTCGACATCGCCGCGTCCTTCGCGGCCAACGACAGCTCCGCGACCCTGCTCGCCTTCCTCGGTTTCCTGCGGACCGCGGCCCAGTACGAGAAGGGCCTCGACAACGCGCTCCCGGGCGGCGAGAACACCGTGAAGGTGCTCACCGCCCACAAGTCCAAGGGCCTCGAGTGGGACGTCGTCGCCGTCCCCGGGCTCGTCAACGGCACGTTCCCGAGCACCCAGGGCCGGGAGAAGTGGACGGCGCAGGGCAAGGTCCTGCCGCACGAGCTGCGCGGGGACGCCGCCACCCTGCCCGACATCGAAGCGTGGGACTCCCGGAGCATGAAGGCCTTCCACGCCGACATGAAGGACCACCAGCACACCGAGGAACTGCGTCTGGGATACGTCACGTTCACGCGCCCGCGCACGCTGCTGCTCGGCTCCGGCCACTGGTGGGGCCCGTCCCAGAAGAGGAAGCGCGGCCCGTCCGACTTCCTTCAGTCGCTGTACGACCACTGTGCCGCCGGGTACGGCGAGATCGAGGTCTGGGCGGACGAGCCGGCGGAGGACGAGGAGAACCCGGCACTCCAGGAGGCATCGGCCGAACACGCCTGGCCGCTGCCGCTCGACGAGGAGTCCCTGGCCCGCCGCCGGGCTGCGGCCGACACCGTTCTCGCCTACGTAGAGCGCGCCGCCGACCCGGGGCAAGCTCGCGCGCACACGCAGGCCCACCCCGCCGCCCACGACGAACCGCCCTTCGAGGACCCCGACTGGCCGCCCCCGCCGGACGACGACGAACTCCTCTACGAAGGAGAGGAGTTCGGGGACGGCGCCCCGGACGACTGGGACGACCTGTCCACCGAGCGCCCCACGGTCCCGCACCCCGCGCCGGAGCCGCCGTCCCACGCGCGCGTGCCGGAACCCCAGGACACGGTCCCCGCCGTCCCGCATCCCGCGCCCGCCCCGGAGGCGGCGCTCACCGCAGAGGAGGCCCGCGCCATCGCCTCCTGGGACCGCGACCTCGACGCGCTCACCGGGGAGCTGCTGCGCGCCCGCTCCGGCGTGCGCGACGTGCCCGTGCCGCACTCGCTCACCGCGTCCCAGGTGCTGCGGATGGCCGCCGATCCCGACGGCTTCGCCCAGGAACTGGCCCGTCCCATGCCACGCCCGCCCCAGCCGGCGGCACGCCGGGGCACGCGCTTCCACGCCTGGGTCGAATCCCGCTTCGAAGAACTGCGGCTGCCCATGATCGACCCGGAGGAGCTGCCCGGAAGCGACGCGGAGATCGCCGACGAGCAGGACCTGGAAGCGCTCAAGGAAGCCTTCGAGCGCACGCCGTACGCGCACCGCACGCCCTACCGGGTCGAGCTCGCCTTCCAGCTCGCCGTCGCGGGCCGCGTCGTACGCGGCCGCATCGACGCCGTCTACAAGCAGGGCGACGGCGACGGGGCGACGTACGAGATCGTCGACTGGAAGACCGGCCACCAGCAGACCGGCGACCCCCTCCAGCTCGCCGTCTACCGGCTCGCCTGGGCCGAGCAGCAGGGCGTGCCCGTGGAGTCGGTGGACGCCGCCTTCGTGTACGTACGCAGCGGAGAGACGGTCCGGCCGCGGCGGCTGCCCGGCCGTGCGGAGCTGGAGCGCCTCCTCACGGAGGATCCGCAGGTCCTGGCGGACTCCGTCGAGGAGCCGCCGGACGAGTACGCCCCGGTGGGGGACTAGGCTCGTGACCATGAGCAAGCCCGTTGACAGCGCCGTCAGCACCGTCCGTGCGTACGTCGAGAACCACCGAGAGGCGTTCCTCGACGACCTCGCCGCATGGCTGCGGATCCCCTCCGTGTCCGCCCAGCCCGCCCACGCACCGGACGTGCGACGCAGCGCGGACTGGCTCGCCGCGCAACTGGCCGCGACCGGCTTCCCGACCACCGAGGTGTGGGAGACGCCCGGCGCCCCCGCCGTCTTCGCCGAGTGGCCCTCGGGCGACCCGAAGGCCCCCACGGTCCTGGTCTACGGGCACCACGACGTGCAGCCCGCCGCCCGCGAGGACGGCTGGGACACCGAGCCCTTCGAGCCCGTCGTCGTCGGGAACCGGCTCCACGCGCGCGGGGCGGCCGACGACAAGGGCCAGGTGTTCTTCCACACACTGGGAGTGCGCGCCCATCTCGCCGTCACCGGGCGCACCGCCCCCGCCGTCAACCTCAAGCTGCTGATCGAGGGCGAGGAGGAGTCGGGCTCCCCGAACTTCCGCGCCCTTGTAGAGGCACAGAAGCAGCGCCTCGCCGCCGACGCCGTGATCGTCTCCGACACCGGCATGTGGTCCGAGGACACCCCCACGGTGTGCACCGGCATGCGCGGCCTCGCCGACTGCGAGATCGAGCTGCGCGGTCCCGACCAGGACATCCACTCCGGCTCGTTCGGCGGCGCCGTCCCGAACCCGGCGACCGCCGCCGCCCGCCTCGTCGCCGCGCTGCACGACGAGGACGCGCGCGTGGCCGTGCCCGGCTTCTACGACGGCATCGTCGAGCTCACCGACCGTGAGCGCGAACTCTTCGCGGAGCTGCCCTTCGACGAGGCGCAGTGGCTGCGTACGGCCAAGTCCCACGCCACCCACGGCGAGGCCGGACACAGCACGCTGGAGCGCATCTGGGCCCGCCCCACCGCCGAGGTCAACGGCATCGGCGGCGGCTACCAGGGCCCCGGCGGCAAGACCATCGTGCCGTCCTCCGCCCTGCTGAAACTGTCCTTCCGGCTGGTCGCCGGCCAGGACCCGGACCACATCGAGAAGGCCGTCACCGACTGGGTCGCCGAGCAGATGCCCGCGGGAATCAGCCACACGATCACCTTCGGCGCCGCCACCCGGCCGTGCCTCACCCCGCTCGACCACCCCGCTCTGCAGTCCGTCGTACGTGCCATGGGCCGCGCCTTCGAGCAGAAGATCCGCTTCACGCGCGAAGGCGGCTCCGGCCCGGCGGCCGACCTCCAGGACGTCCTCGCGGCACCCGTGCTCTTCCTGGGCATCTCCGTCCCCTCCGACGGCTGGCACGCCCCGAACGAGAAGGTCGAACTCGATCTCCTCATGAAGGGCGTCGAGACCACCGCTTACCTGTGGGGCGACCTCGCGGAGAGCTGGACGGATGCACACTGAACGAGACACCCCGCAGCCGTCCTGCCGCACGTCCTGCTGAACCGCCCGCCGAACCACCCTTTCCACCGGGGGAGTTGGAAGCACCTGTGACCACCTGGACCGACCGCACCGCCGATCTCGCCGGCGACCGACCGCTCTCGCTCGCCGCGCCGAGCGGGATCGACCGTGCCGCGCACCACCGCCTCGACGAGGCCTGGCTCGCCGCCGCGTGGAGCCACCCCACGACCCGCGTCTTCGTGGTCTCCGGCGGTCAGGTGCTCATCGACGAGACACCGGACGGCGCGACGGAACTGGTCATGACGCCGTCCTTCGAGGCGCCCCTCACCGAGGCCCACCGCTACTTCCTGGGCACCGACGAGGACGGTGTGAGCTACTTCGCACTCCAGAAGGACACGCTCCCCGGACGGATGGACCAGTCCGCGCGCCCCGCCGGGCTGCGCGAGGCAGGCATGCTGCTCTCGCAGCGCGACGCGGGCCTCATGGTGCACGCCGTCGCCCTGGAGAACTGGCAGCGACTGCACCGCTTCTGCTCCCGCTGCGGCGAACGCACCGTCATCGCCGCCGCGGGCCACATCCGCCGCTGCCCGGCCTGCGGGGCCGAGCACTACCCGCGCACCGACCCGGCCGTCATCATGGCCGTCACGGACGCGGAGGACCGCATCCTGCTGGGCCGCCAGGTGCACTGGCCCGAGGGGCGCTTCTCGACGCTGGCGGGCTTCGTGGAGCCCGGCGAGTCCATCGAGCAGTCGGTGCGCCGCGAGGTCTTCGAGGAGGCGGGCGTCCTCGTCGGCGAGGTCGAGTACGTCGCCAGCCAGCCCTGGCCGTTCCCGTCCAGCCTCATGCTCGGCTTCATGGCGCACGCCACCTCCACCGAGATCAACGTGGACGGTGACGAGATCCACGAAGCGCGCTGGTTCTCCCGCGAAGACCTGCGGGCCGCCTTCGAGTCCGAGGAGGTCATGCCTCCCTACGGGATCTCGATTGCGGCCCGCCTGATCGAGCTCTGGTACGGCAAGCCCCTGCCGAAGCCCAGCGACGCGCTGTGAGCGCCCCCGGGTAAGGGCCTCAGACGCCGATCTTCTGCTTGACCTGCGCCAGCGAGGGGTTGGTCAGCGTCGTGCCGTCGTCGAAGAGGACGGTGGGGACCGTCTGGTTCCCGCCGTTCGCCTTCTCGACGAACGCCGCCGAGTCCGGGTCGTGCTCGATGTTGATCTCGGAGTACGCGATGCCCTCGCGGTCCATCTGCTTCTTCAGCCGCTGGCAGTAGCCGCACCACGTGGTGCTGTACATCGTCACAGTGCCCGGCATGTTCCTCGCGCTCCTTTGTGGCTGGGGGTGCGTGTTCGCAATGAGTCGAACGTACGCGACGCGGCGACCATTCCCGCACGTCGGCCGCATTAGTACGACTAGCACTGGCTGCCTGTGGACAACGTGACGCACCCTTCCTCACCGACCTGGCAGCATGGCGGGGTGACAGCAGCAACGCACTCCACCCTGTTCCCGCAGGTCCCGGAATCGGCCGACGCGGTGCTCGACGGGCTCGACCCCGAGCAGCGCGCCGTGGCGACGGCCCTGCACGGTCCGGTGTGCGTGCTCGCGGGAGCGGGCACGGGCAAGACGCGCGCGATCACCCATCGCATCGCGTACGGCGTCCGCGCCGGGATCCTCCAGCCCGCCAGTGTGCTCGCCGTCACGTTCACCAACCGCGCCGCGGGCGAGATGCGCGGCCGGCTCCGCCAGCTCGGCGCCGGGGGAGTGCAGGCCCGTACCTTCCACTCGGCGGCCCTGCGCCAGCTCCAGTTCTTCTGGCCCAAGGCGGTCGGCGGGGATCTGCCCCGGCTCGTCGACCGCAAGATCCAGCTCGTCGCCGACGCCGCGGCGGCCTGCCGGCTGCGCCTGGACCGCGGTGAGCTGCGCGACGTGACCGCCGAGATCGAGTGGTCCAAGGTCACCCAGACCGTGCCCGCGGACTACGTCGCCGCGGCGCACAAGGCCGGCCGTGAAGCCGCCCGGCAGCCCGCCGAGATCGCCCAGATCTACGCCAACTACGAGACGCTGAAGCGGGACCGCTCCGTCATCGACTTCGAGGACGTCCTGCTCCTGACCGTCGGGATCCTCCAGGACCGGCACGACATCGCCGACCAGATCCGGGCTCAATACCAGCACTTCGTCGTCGACGAGTACCAGGACGTCAGCCCCCTGCAGCAGCGCCTGCTCGACCTCTGGCTCGGCGACCGCGACAACCTGTGCGTCGTCGGCGACGCCAGCCAGACGATCTACTCCTTCACCGGCGCCACCCCCGACCACCTGCTCAACTTCCGCACCCGCCATCCCGGTGCCACCGTCGTCAAGCTCGTCCGCGACTACCGCTCCTCGCCCCAGGTCGTGCACCTCGCCAACGGAGTCCTCGCCAGAGCCAGCGGCCGGGCCGCCGAGCACCGCCTGGAGCTGATCTCGCAGCGCGAGGCGGGGGCCGAGCCGGTCTACGTCGAGTACGCCGACGAGCCCGCCGAGGCCGAAGGCGCGGCGCGGCGCATCAGCGAGCTCATCGCCTCAGGAGTCTCCGCGGGCGAGATCGCGATCCTGTTCCGGACGAACAGCCAGTCGGAGATCTACGAGCAGGCCCTCGCGGACGCCGGAGTGCCGTACCAGCTGCGCGGCGCGGAGCGCTTCTTCGAGCGTGCGGAGGTGCGCAAGGCCGGCCATGCGCTGCGCGCGGCCGCTCGCTTCGGCAGCAACGACGCGGGGCTCGACGAGGCGGTCGACCTGCCCTCCCTGGTCAGAGCGGTGCTGTCCGGCGAGGGCTGGACGACCGAGCCGCCCGCGGGCTCGGGCGCCGTCCGGGACCGCTGGGAGTCCCTCGCCGCCCTCGCCCGGCTCGCGGAGGACTGCGCACAGGCCAGGCCCACCGCCACGCTGGCCGACTTCGTGGCCGAGCTCGACGAGCGGGCGAACGCGCAGCACGCCCCGACCGTGGAGGGCGTCACCCTCGCGTCGCTGCACGCGGCGAAGGGCCTCGAGTGGGACGCCGTGTTCCTGGTCGGCCTCGCCGAGGGCATGATGCCGATCACGTACGCCAAGACCGACGAGCAGATCGAGGAGGAGCGCCGACTGCTCTATGTCGGGGTGACCCGGGCCCGCAGCCACCTGGGCCTGTCCTGGTCGTTGTCCCGCACCCCCGGCGGCCGTCCGAACCGCAGGCCGAGCCGGTTCCTCGACGGGCTGCGGCCTGGCTCGACGGGCTCGGCCGGGCGGTCCGGCGGCAGGGGCCGTGGCGGTGTCGAGCACGGGACGCGGCCTGACGTCCGGGAGCCGCTGGGTGCCGCCCGCCGCAGGGGCGCCAGAAAGGTGGCGCGCTGCCGGATGTGCGGGCGCACGCTGGAGGCGGCCGAGATGAAGCTGATGCGCTGCGAGGACTGTCCCTCGGACATGGACGAGGGGCTGTACGAGCGGCTCATCGAGTGGCGGGCGCGCACGGCGGCCGACCTGGGCCAGCCCGCGTTCTGCGTCTTCACCGACAAGACCTTGATCGCCATCGCCGAGACCGCGCCGGAGGACGAGGGCGAGCTGTCCCGCATCCCGGGCGTCGGGCTGCGGAAGTTTCGGGCCCACGGATCCGATGTGCTGGCTATTTGCGCAGGTCAGGTAGTGGGCGATGAGCTTGGAGGAGTCGACGAGGAGGCCTGATGCGAACTCGTCGAAAAAATAGTTTGCGCATGCCCCAGCAATCCCCATAGGTTCTTAATCACGAAAGCGGCGGCCTTCTCGAAGGCCCTGGTTCCGTGATGTACTTGAAAGCCGTCGGACCGGTTCGCACCGGTCCCCTAGACGCCGAGAGGAGGCGATTCCAGTGATCAGCATCAACACCAGCTCCATCAGCACCGTGAAAATGACCGATCGCTCGGTCGTCGCTTCCTGCCTGCTCGGCTTCTCGAACGTGGGCACCGGTCTGTCTGGCGTCAGCGCCATGCGTCCGGAGTCCGGTCTGTCTCTCGCGGGTCTTCCCATCCGCGAGGGCAATGAGCGACCGACGAAGGCACCGGAAGCAGTAGCGACGGCACAGGCTCAGGCCTATGCCTTTGCCGCGGCCGGTGCCGGATTCCGGAAGCAGACGACGCAGCACCACACGATGTGGGCCTTCCGTGGGCTCGAACCCTGGAGTGATCCAGCCTGATCGACGATCAGGCCGGCGCCTTCAGGGCCGCGGAACCCCATCCGGGATCCGCGGCCCTTCTGTTTTCCCGGAAGACCCAGCGATCTTCCGAGGGACCAGAACGAAGGGGCCTCGGGACAAGAAAAGAACTGGTACCACCGCCACCCGGCCCACCGGCCGGAACGATCCAGACGAGGAAGAAAACACCGTGCAACTCGAAGCGCACGCCCCGTCCGTACCGCCTTCGGACCCTCTTCCCCCGCCCGTGCCCACGGAGGACTCCACCTTGAACCCGCTGACTGCGCTCACCGCGCTCGACGACGCCATCGAGAACCTCGGCGTACCCGTCCCCTGCCGTGCCTACGACCCGGAGGTCTTCTTCGCGGAGTCGCCGGCGGACGTCGAGTACGCCAAGTCCCTCTGCCGTACCTGCCCGCTGATGGAGGCCTGCCTCGCAGGCGCCAAGGAGCGGCGTGAGCCCTGGGGCGTCTGGGGTGGCGAGCTGTTCGTCCAGGGCGTCGTCGTCGCCCGGAAGCGGCCGCGTGGCCGCCCGCGCAAGAACCCGGTCGCGGCATGAACACCCGAGGAACGATCGACCGCCCCCTGACGCACGACCCCAAGAAGCAGGCCCCGATGAAGCCGACCACGAGCGAGCCCGCAGGCTCCGCGATTCCAGACTTCACCACGTCCGGCGCGAACGACCCGCGCCAGAACAGGACCCACCAGATGCAACTCATCCCAGAAGCCCTGGCTCGTGCGCATATGCACGAGCAGCTGCGGGACGCCCACGCCGAGCGCCAGGCCATGCGCCTGGTGGTCGCCCGCCGGATGCAGCGGCGCGCCGAGCGCGCGTCGCTGCGGGCCCGGCGCGCGCTCGCGATGGCCGTCATGCAGTAACAGTCCGTCGGCACACATCGTCGACGTGAACCGCAGCCGTCAGCGGCTGCTCCCGCGGGGGCCGGTCCGGAAGGGACCGGCCCCCGCGGTGCGTGGTGCCCGAAGATCATCGGCCCATGGAGTTATCGTCACGGGGTGACGTCTCTTCCTGGCGGGGACTCCGCGCAGCAGTCCGAGCCTCAGTCCGTCGTGTGCGCCCGGTGCGGCACGACGGCCCAGGAGATGCCGCTGACCTGGACGTGCTCCGTCGAGCGCGGGGTTCGCCGTCACTTCTGCGACGCCTGCGCCCGGGAGAACCTCAGGGCCATCGAGGGCCGGCTGGACTCCGACTGGTGGTGATCATGCCTCCGCGGCCGACTCCTGCTCGCGTTCCTCTTCCTCCTCGGTGACGAACCCCGGTAGCCACGCCTCCAGTTCGTCCCGCAGCCGTACCGTGGCG
This sequence comes from Streptomyces sp. cg35, assembly GCF_050410835.1. Lineage (NCBI taxonomy): Bacteria > Bacillati > Actinomycetota > Actinomycetes > Kitasatosporales > Streptomycetaceae > Streptomyces > Streptomyces sp. cg35. The sequence goes on along the minus strand of NZ_CP191268.1, from coordinate 3,138,216 downwards.
CCGAGCTGGCACAGCACTCCGATCGTGCTGAGCGTCACCCGGTGGATCAGCAGGTACGACGGCGGCAGGTTGAGCTGCTTGCCCAACTGGTGCGCGGGGGAACGAGGATCGGCGATCCGGGCCGCCTGGTTGCGCATCCAGGAACGGGTGAAGGTGAACTCGTCGACCTGGGCGGGCTCGATGATCGGCAGCAAGTAGTCGAGGACCGCGTCCGGTTCGAGCTCGATCGACTCCTTGACGAAGCCCTCTTCGCGCAGCAGCTCGTAGACCGCGAGCGCTTCGCCGTCGAGTGTCATCCGCAGCGAGCTCCCGATCGGCTCGGGCAGTCCGCCCGGCAGCCGGTCCACGGTGCCGAAGTCCAGTACGCCCAGGCGCCAGCCGTCCTTGCCGTCCGGCAGCAGCCGGAAGTTGCCCGGGTGCGGATCCGCGTGCAGCAGGCCCGTGCGGGCCGGACCCGAGAACAGGAAGCGCGCCAGCAACTGGCCCGCGCGGTCCCGCTGTTCCTGACTTCCGTCGTTGATGATCTCGGCGAGCGGTGTCCCGTCGATCCATTCCGTCACCAGGATCTGCTCGCACTGGTGCACCACGTGCGGCACCACGACATCCGGGTCGTCGTCGAACTCCTCGGCATGTGCCCGCTGAGCCTGTGCCTCCAGCGCGTAGTCCAGCTCCTCGGACACCCGGTCGCGCAGCTCGGCGATCAGCGGCTTGATGTCCATCCCCGGGATCAGCGGCCCCAACAGACGGGCAAAGCGACCCAGTTGGTTGAGATCCGAGAGCAGCGCCTCGCCCGCGCCCGGGTACTGCACCTTCACGGCGACCTCGCGCCCGTCGTGCCACACGGCGCGGTGCACCTGGCCGATCGACGCGGCGGCCGACGGCTTGTCCTCGAACTGCTGGAACAGCTCCCGCCACTCGGCGCCGAGCCGCTCCTCGAGGACCGCGTGCACGGTGCGCGTCGGCATCGGCGGCGCGGCTTCCTGCAGCTTCGTCAGAGCGGCGCGGTACGGGCCCGCGACCTCCTCGGGCAGAGCGGACTCGAAGACGGACATCGCCTGCCCGAACTTCATCGCCCCGCCCTTCAGCTCGCCGAGGACCTTGAACAGCTGCTCCGCCGTCCGCTGCTGCAGCTCACGGCCGACGATCTCGGCGGACTTGCCGCCGATGCGCTTGCCTATGCCCCAGGTCGCGCGGCCGGCGAAGCCGATCGGTAGTGCGGCCAGCTTGGCGGTCCGGGTAACCGCCTTCCGGGGAAGATCAGACATACACCCCTCCAAGTGCCGGACAGCCGCGCCGCGCATGCCCAGGCGTCGTGACGCCATCAGCCATTGCTTACCCCGCCATTGTGTCGTGCGGCCCTTCTTCCACGGAGGTCTCCTGCCCGTTACCTCCCTCACCCGCACCGCACGGGCACATCGGATGCGGCCAGACCGGTCTGGCATGCCAGTCGAGGCCCGGTGCGGACGCCTCCCAGCGGGCTCCCGTGGACGACGGCAGCTCTCCGTCCAGGAAGGCCAGCGCATGGGCCGCCGCGAGTCCCGCGACCGCGGTGGCCAGGCCCAGGTCGCAGGCCTGGATCTGGCGGGAGGCGTGCCCCGAGCGCCACTGGGCCAGCAGCCGTGGCCACGTCGGATCACGATCCGTGCGGTCGAGGAGCAGGCAGTGCGCGCAACCGGTGCCTCCGGGCAGGACCAGCGGCCCCACGATCCCGGTGGCCTCGGCCACGCCCGCGTACAGATGGGGAATGCCCGCCGCGACCAGATCCTCGACGGCGGCCGGGTCGGGGGAGTGGATCGCCAGCCCGTCGCGCGGGGCGATGATCACGAGGGAGAGCGCCGGGTCCTCCTGCTCCCCGTCCGCCAGGGACGGGGCCCTGCGCCGGTCCGGGCGCGGGGGCCTGGCCGGCGCGACGGCGCCCACCAGCTGTCGCGCCGACACGTCCCTGCGCTCGCCCACCGAATCCACCGGCTGCCCGCCCGGCGCCACGTCCCACGGCTCGACGCAGCCACCGTCCCGTACGTCGACATGGCCCACGCCCGCCGCGGCCAGGACCGAGGCCACGACCGCGCCCACCCGCCCGGCCCCTCTCACCTGGACCCGCATGCGGTGCCGGGCCGCCAGCTTCCGCATCCCCTCGGCCGGGTCCGACGTGGTCACCGTCAACGCGGCGTGGTCGGGACGGAGCCGGTCCATCACCCGCGTCTGCCGGCGCAGTGCTTCCACCGGCGGGCCGCCGCCCGTCGCGTCGTCCAGGAGCCCCGCCCCGGTCAACCGCTCCAGGAGCGCGTCCACATGCCCGTCGGGCAGCCCCATCCGCCGGGCCTCGTCGCGCAGCCGAGGCACCCCACGCGTCCCGTCGAGCAGGGTCAGGAAACTGCCCGTGGCCGTGTCGACCGGGCCGAGGACCACGGCGTGCGCCGGTGTCAGCCCGAACTGCACCGTGTTCAGGTCGTGCCAGCCGCGCCGCAGCGCAGGCTTCAGGATCGGATGCATGGCTGTCCCCCGTGCTGTGCCGTCCGTGCCGTTCGCGTCGATCGATGGCCAGCATGCCCGTCCGGCCACAGCCGTGCCGAAGGTTGTCCACAGGCAGTGGGTGATAGTCGTACTGGTCACCCGGCGAGGGAGAGCGGGGCCGCACCGAACAGTTCCGGAGGCGGGACTTCCGCCCTGTCCAGCGGGTAACGTCGGGGCGTGCCCGCCGACCCACCGCACCGTGCCACGAACACGCAGCGCAGCACGACCAGCCCGCCGCCAGGCGGTCCGCGGGCGAGCGCGGTCGAGGTCCGCCGCAGTGCCCGGCGCCGCCGCACGGTCTCCGCGTACCGCGAGGGCGACCGCACCGTGGTCCTCATCCCGGCCCGGATGTCGGAAGCCGAGGAACAGCGCTGGGTGACCGTCATGCTCGACAAACTCGCGGCGCAGGAGAGCAAGCGGGTCCTCGGCGACGCGGAGCTGGTCCAACGCGCCGAGCTGCTCTCGGAGCAGTACCTCGACGGCAAGGCCCGGCCCGCGTCGGTGCGCTGGGTCACGAACCAGAACACCCGCTGGGGCTCGTGCACCCCCGCGGAAGGCAGCATCCGCCTCTCGCACCGCCTGCAGGGCATGCCCGAGTACGTCGTCGACTACGTGCTCGTCCATGAACTCGCACACTTGCTGGTCCCCGGACACGGACCGCGCTTCTGGCGGCTGCTGGAGGCCTACCCCCGCACCGAGAGGGCCCGCGGCTACCTCGAAGGGGTGGTCGCGGCGGACCGGCTGCCGCATCTGCCGACCGCCCGCGGCGAGTGACGGGCGTTCCGGGACGGTTCTGTACCAGGGCTGTACCGACATCTTCCGCCCCTGGCGTTTGCAGTTAGCCTGACGCGACGCAATCACCATCGGGATGGGGGACGGTCGTTACGCATGGCCAGGGAATTCCAACGCGGCCACAAGGCCAAGATCAGTGACCTCACCGCGGGCACGGACCTGTACGTCGGCGTGCAGATCACCGGTCCCGGGCTGACCTTCGACATCAGCTGCTTCGGTCTCGACGCCGAGGAACGGCTCTCCGACGACCGTTACTTCGTCTTCTTCAACCAGCCCAAGACGCCCGAGGAGTCCGTCCAGCTGCTCGGCGCGCAGGCCGGCGACACCGAGTCCTTCCGCGTCACGCTCGACAAGATTCCCGCGACGATCCAGAAGCTGTCGTTCACCGCGACACTCGACGGCGCGGGCCAGATGTCCCAGGTGGCGCCCGGGTACATCCGGATCGTCGCCGGCGGCGAGGAGGTCGCCCGGTACTCCTTCCACGGCGGCGAGTTCTCCACCGAGCGTGCGGTGATGCTGGGGGACTTCTACCTGAAGGACGTGTGGCGCTTCGCGGCCGTCGGTCAGGGGTTCGACGGCGGCCTGGACGCGCTGCTGAGGAACTTCGGCGGAGAGGTCGCGGAGGAAGAGCCCGCCGCGCCGCCGCAGTCGGCCGGAGCCCCCGGTTTCGCGCCGCCCGCACAGGGCTCCGCGCCGCCCGCCTTCGCGGCCCCGGCGGCGCCCGCCCCCGATCCGGCCCCCGCTCCCGCGCCGCAGCACTTCGCGCCGCCCCAGAGCCCGACGCCCCCGCCTGCTTCCACCCCGTCGGCGCCTCCCGTGCACGCCGCGCCGACCATCGTCGCGCCGCTGTCCACCCCGCCGGGCACGGTGCCGCCGCCTCCGGCCCCGGCTCCGTACGGGCAGCAGCCACCGCAGCCTCCCCAGTTCGGGCAGGTCCCGGGCCAGGGCAGTGCGCCCCTGCCGCCCGGGTACGGCCAGCAGCCCCAGACCCCGTCCGCGCCGCCCGGCTACGGTCAGCCGCCCGCCGCTCCGTCTCCGTACGGCGCTCCGCAGGGCGTCCCGCAGCAGGCCGCGGCGCCGGGCGTGGCCGCCGCGCTGGAGAAGTACCGCGAGGCCCCCACCGGGCAGCGCTGGACGCTCCAGAACAAGAAGCTGATCCGCGTCGATCTCGGCGCCGCCGGTGACCAGCCCGTGCTCGCCCGGCAGGGCAGCATGGTGCTCTACCAGGGCAAGGTCGAGTTCAGCTACAAGGGCGCCGGGTTCGCCGGACGCATCGTGGGCAACGCCACCGGCCAGGAGATGCAGCTGATGCGCTGCACGGGCCGCGGTCAGGTCTTCCTCGCGGAGGACGCCAGCCACCTGCACCCCATCGAGCTCCAGGGCGACGCGATCTGCGTCTCCGCCGAGAACGTCCTGGCCTTCGACGAGAGCCTTCAGTACGAAGTGCGCAGGATCGAGGGACACGGCATCCCTGGAGGCGCCCTCTTCGTGATGCAGTTCCAGGGCACCGGGACCGTCGTCGTGAAGACGCACGGCACGCCCGTCGTGCTGCCGGTGACGCCCACGACGTTCGCCGACTGCCAGGCCGTCGTGGCCTGGTCCGCGGCCGCGCAGGCGATCGTCTCCAGCCAGGTCCGGATGCGCCGCAACGCCTATCCCGGGCACAGCGGGGAGAGCGTGAACCTCCAGTTCCGGGGCGCACCCGGCAACTTCATCGTCGTCCAGCCGTACGAGGTCTGAGGGAGCCCGTCATGAACCAGCCGCTCGCGGGCTTCGCCCCGACCCCGGTAGCCGCCCGCATGGAGAACCACGGCAGCAACATGCTGAAGGTCGCCATGCAGACCGGAAACGACCTCTTCGCGCGCGTGGGCTCGATGGTCGCCTACGAAGGCTTCGTCCAGTACGAGCCCAACCCGCCCGCCGTACGCCAGATCGCCCGTGACTGGATCACCGGCGAAGGCGCGCCTCTTATGAAGTGCTCCGGTGACGGCCTGCTCTACCTCGCCGACTACGGGGCGGACGTCGTCGTCATCAACCTCGGTGGCGAATCGATCTCCGTCAACGGCACCAACCTGCTCGCCTTCGACGCGCACCTGCAGTGGGGCGTCGAGCGCGTGAAGGGCCTCGCCAAGTTCGCCGGGCAGGGCCTGTGGAACATCAAGGTCAGCGGTCAGGGACACGTCGCCCTGACCTCGCGCGGCACCCCCATCGTCGTCGACTGCGGCCGCGGCGAGGACGAGACGTACGTCGACCCGGACGCCCTCATCGCCTGGTCACCGAACCTGAAGGTGAAGGGCAAGCGCAGCTTCAAGGCCGGCTCCCTCATCGGGCGCGGCAGCGGCGAGGCCTACCAGATGGGCTTCTCCGGGGAGGGCATCGTCGTCGTCCAGCCCAGTGAAGACAGCACCGACCGCCTCCGAGCCCGGGGCTGAGGGGGAGCGAACACACCATGCAGAGTCCACTTTTCGCGTACACCGAGCAGCAGACCCAGGACCGCTACACGGTGCAGAACCCGCAGATGCTGCGGGTCGCCCTGGAAGGCCACGACGACATCCTCGCCCGTAAGGGCTCGATGGTCGCCTACCAGGGGCTGATGGAGTTCGACGGCGAGATCCAGACGCACGGGCAGCGCCGTTCCCGCGCGCACACCGGCGAGGGCCTCGACCTGATGCGCTGCCACGGACAGGGCACCGTCTACCTCGCGAACCTCGCCCAGTACATCCACGTGGTGGATGTCGACCAGGAGGGGCTGACCGTCGACAGCAGCTACGTGCTGGCGATGGACTCGTCGCTGCACCACGAAGTGATCGCCGTGGACAGCCAGTTCGGCATCTCCGGCTCCGGCAAGTACCAGCTCAACATCACCGGGCGCGGCAAGGTCGCGCTGATGACGTCGGGCCAGCCGCTGATGCTCCAGGTCACGCCCGACCGCTACGTCAACGCCGACGCGGACGCCATCGTCGCGTGGTCGACCGGCCTGCGGGTGCAGATGCAGGCGCAGACGCACTCCTCGGGCGTCTGGCGGCGCCGCGGCAACACCGGCGAGGGCTGGGAGCTCAGCTTCATGGGACAGGGCTACGCGCTCGTCCAGCCCAGCGAGCTGCTGCCGCCGCAGAACACGATGACCGGACAGGGGATCGCGGCCCAGTACGGCATGGGACAGCAGGGAGCCCGGGGGCAGAACCAGGGGAACGTCTGGAGCTGACGCCTACGTAGAGGCACGTGTAAGGGGCGGGCGCATCTAGCGTCCGCCCCTTACACGTACTTACGTACAGAGATCAGTTCAGAGCCGCGCTCGCGTCGCCTCCACCAGGCGCACGACCGACGCGTCGGCCACGCCCGCGACCTCGTCGTACCGGAACCAGCGCAGGTCCAGCGACTCGTCGCTGATCGCCTCCGTGGCGTCCGCCGGGGCGAGCGCCGCGTACTGCGTGTCCAGGTGCTGCGTGCAGGGACCCGGGATCGGATGCCGGTCCAGCCTCACCGGGCCGCCCGGAAGGAGCGCGAGCCCCGTGATGCCGGACTCCTCGGTCGCCTCGCGCAGGGCCGCTGCCGCCAGGGTCGAATCGCCCGGCTCGCAGTGACCGCCCATCTGGAGCCACATCTGCAGCTTCTTGTGAAGCGTCAGCAGCACACGCCCACGCTCGGGGTCGATCACCAGCGCACTCGCCGTCAGGTGACCCGCGGTGCACGGCTTCCACATCGCGGCCTCACCGTGGGCGGCGAGGTGGTCCAGGTAGGCCTGGCGCAGGTCCGGCTGGTCCTCGTAGCCCTTGAGCACGAGGACCGCATCGTCGAACAGGCTCACTTGTCGGTGTCGTCCTCGTCGTCCTCGTCGTCCTGGGAATCCTTGGAGAGGTTCGGCTTCTCACCGGCGCCACCGGCCGCCTCGCCGAGCATCTTGTCCAGCTCCGAGAAGTCCAGCTGCTCGCGGTGCACGAAGCCGTCCGGGTCGTCCAGGTCGGACGCCGTCGGCAGCATGTCCGGGTGCGCCCACAGGCCGTCACGGCCGTCCACACCGCGCGCGTCCGTGAGCGAGGCCCACAGGCGCGAGGCGTCGCGCAGGCGGCGCGGGCGCAGCTCGAGGCCGATCAGCGTCGCGAACGTCTGCTCCGCCGGACCACCGGTCGCCCGGCGGCGGCGCAGCGTCTCCCGCAGCGCGTCGGCGGAGGACAGACGCGGCTTCGCGGCCGCGTGGACCACCGCGTCGACCCAGCCCTCCACGAGCGCGAGAGCGGTCTCCAGACGGGCCAGAGCGGCCTTCTGCTCGGGGGTGTCCTCCGGCTGGAACATGCCCTGCTGCAGCGCCTCCTGGAGCTGCTCCGGGTTCTGCGGGTCGAACTGGCCGACCACGTCCTCCAGCTTCGTGGTGTCGACCTTGATCCCGCGCGCGTAGCCGTCCACCGCCCCGAACAGGTGCGAGCGCAGCCACGGCACGTGCGAGAACAGCCGCTGGTGGGCGGCTTCGCGCAGCGCCAGGTAGAGGCGGACCTCCTCCTTGGGGATGCCGAGGTCCTTGCCGAACGACTCGATGTTCAGCGGCAGCAGCGCGGCCTTGCCGGCCGGGGTCAGCGGCAGGCCGATGTCGGTGGAGCCGACGACCTCGCCCGCGAGGACGCCGATGGCCTGGCCGATCTGCTGCCCGAACATGGCGCCGCCCATGGAGCGCATCATGCCGATCAGCGGGCCCGCCATGGCCTGCATCTCCTCCGGGAGCACATCGCCCATGGCCATGCCGACCCGCTCGGCCACCGGGTCGACGAGCTCCTTCCACACCGGGAGGGTCGCCTCGACCCACTCGGCGCGGCTCCACGCCACCGCGGAACCGGCACCCGAGGGCAGCGACGTCGCGTCGTCCAGCCACAGGTCGGCCAGGCGTACGGCCTCCTCGACCGCGGTGCGGTCGGCCGGGCCGACGCTCGCGTCCTTCACGCCGTCCTGCGTGCCCTGGGAGACGGTCTGCCGGGCGATGTCCTTGGCCATGTCCCAGTTCACCGGGCCGCCCTCGTACGAGAGCATCTGGCCGAGCTGCTGGAAGGCGGCCCCCAGATCGTTCGGATCCATCGAGCCGAACATCGCCGCGAACGGGTTGTCCCCGCCCGCGCCGCCCGGGCCGCCGGCGCCCGGTAGGCCCGGGAACCCGAATCCGAAGGGGTTGGCCGGTCCCTGACCGCCACCGCCCTGCTGGTCCTTCTTCTTGCCCTCGTCGCCGTCCTCCGGCTCCTCCGGCGGAAGGCCGAAACCAAATGGGGTGTCACTCACGGGATTCCTCGGCTGGTAAGGCCGCCGGTTTCTTTCCCGGCGGCGACTGCCCGACTACACACCCAGCGTAGACACCGATACGGGATCGGGCCTCGGTGCTTCGCCGACTCATGGCCTGCGGCAGGATGGATGCCTCCTGGTACGTACGCGTCATACACGTACGTACTGAAGACAACCGCTGGAGACGCCCGGTGAGTTCCCCAGATCCGCAGGTTCGCGCAGCGCGAAACCCCTCAACCAGTCCGGCCGTGCGCGGCCCCGTCGTCGCGGTCACCGGTGCCGCGGCCGGCATCGGCGCCCTGCTCACCGAGCGGCTCGCCGCGTCGGACGAGATCAAGCAGGTGCTCGCCATCGACGAGCGGCGCGGCGAGTGCACGTCCGCGACGTGGCACATCCTGGACGTACGGGATCCGGCCATCGCCGAGAAGCTGCGCGGCGCGGACGTCGTCGTGCATCTGGCGCTCGACCTCGACCTGGAGTCGGACGCCGCGGCCCGCACCGCGTACAACGTACGGGGCACCCAGACCGTGCTGACCGCCGCGGCGGCTGCCGGGGTGCACCGTGTGGTGCTGTGCACCTCGGCGATGGTCTACGGCGCGCTCGCCGAGAACGAGCTGCCGCTCTCCGAGGACGCCGAACTGCGCGCCACGGCGGAGGCCACCGGCGTCGGCGACCTCCTGGAGATCGAGCGGCTCGCCCGGCGGGCCCCGCGCGCGCATCCCGGCCTGAACGTCACCGTGGTGCGGCCCGCCGTGCTCGTCGGCGGCACGGACACCGCCCTGACGCGCTACTTCGAGTCGCCGCGCCTCCTTGTGGTGGCCGGGTCGCGACCGGCCTGGCAGTTCTGTCACGTAGAGGATCTGTGCAGTGCCTTGGAGTACGCGGTCCTGGAGAAGGTCGACGGAGAGCTCGCGGTCGGCTGCGACGGGTGGTTGGAGCAGGAGGAGGTCGAGGAGCTCAGCGGGATCCGGCGCATGGAGCTGCCGTCCGCCGTCGCGCTCGGCGCGGCCGCACGACTGCACCGGATCGGCCTGACGCCGTCTCCGGCCGGAGACCTGGCCTACACGATGTACCCGTGGGTCGTGAGCGGGAGCAGGCTGCACGACGCCGGGTGGCGCCCCCAGTGGACGAACGAGGAGGTCCTCGCCGAGCTCCTCGAAGAGGTCGCGGGGCGGCGCACCGTGGCCGGCCGGCGGCTGGGGCGCAAGGACGCGACGGCGGCCGGAGCCGCGGGCGCGACGGTGGCACTGCTGGGTACGGCAGCCGTCGTACGGCGCGTGCGCAAGGCCCGACGGCGCATCTGAGACGCACCCGAGCGCACGCACACCTGTAGGAGGCTCCAAGACGCCACGCGCGCGTACCGGTCGAAAACGCTATTCACGGTTGTCGCCGGTGTACGGCACGATGAGTCCATGGCACCCACCCAGCACGACCACCCCGGTGAGCAGGCGGCGCAGGACCCGATCAAGCTGCTCGCCGTCCGTGACACGCCCCTGTCCGTCGACGAGATCTTCCAGGCCGTCGGGGACGACGCGGCGGGCGGCACCGCGCTCTTCGTGGGGACCGTGCGCAACCACGACGGGGGAGCCGATGTGGATCAGTTGGGCTACTCGTGCCATCCGACGGCCGAGGCGGAGATGCGGCGCGTCGCGGAGAAGGTCGTCGCCGAGTACCCCGTGCGCGCCCTCGCGGCCGTGCACCGCATCGGCGATCTGACGGTGGGCGACCTGGCCGTCGTGGTCGCCGTGTCGTGCCCGCACCGCGGCGAGGCGTTCGAGGCGTGCCGCAAGCTCATCGACGATCTGAAGCACGAAGTGCCCATCTGGAAGCACCAGAAGTTCTCCGACGGCACCGAGGAGTGGGTCGGCGCCTGCTGAGGTTCCGGTTGCGTAACCGCACCCCTGCGGCGAGCGTTGACAGTGCGGATGATTAATCTGCTGATCAGTCAGTTGCAGTCGCTCATGGGGTCGGGAGGTCGGCATGGCAGCGCTCATGTGGCTGCTGATTCCGGTTGTCGCCGCGGTCGGTGCCGGGTTGTGGGGCACCTGGGCGGGCCGGAACCGGCACAAGACGGGTGACGTGACCGAGCTGAGCGGCTACGCGCGCTTCCGCGAGGCCATGGACAAGTCGCACTCCGGTACGTGAGGCGAGCGTCCGGGTCCTGACACCGCGTCGGCCCCGGACCCCGGACGGCCCGGCCCCACAGGTGCAGGGACAGACACGTCCCGTACTGTCGTTCCATGCCACGCCGCACCGCGACGATGCTCGCCTCGACCCTGATGCTGATCGCGCTGCTCTGCGCGGGGGTGCTCATCAAAGTCCCCTACGCGGAGATGTCGCCGGGCCCGACGGTGAACACGCTCGCGGACCACGACGGCGAGCCCGTGATCCAGATCTCCGGACACAAGACGTACGAGACGTCCGGGCACCTCAACATGACGACGGTCCGCGTCACGAGCGCCGACTACAACATGAACCTGGTGTCTGCCGTCTACGGCTGGCTCGCCCACGACAGCATCGTGGTGCCGCACGACACGCTCTACCCGGACGGGCAGACCGAGGAGCAGTCCTCGCAGGAGAACGCCGAGGAGTTCAGCCAGTCCCAGGAGAGCGCCAAGGTCGCCGCCCTGAACGAGCTGGGCATCCCCGTGAAGTCCTGGGTGATCGTCTCCACCGTCGTCAAGGACAGCCCCGCCGAGGGCAAGCTGCACGCCGGTGACGTCATCAAGGCCGTCGACGGCACCAAGATCACCAAGCCCGACGACGTCGCGAAGCTCGTCACCAAGCACAAGCCCGGCGAGAACGTCGCCTTCACGGTCGTGCCCGTCAAGGAGGCGGCCGCCGCCGAGAAGGAGGGCAAGGAGGCGACCCGCACGGAGAACGTCACGATCAGGACGGACAAGGCCGACGACGGCCGCGCCATCGTCGGCATCCAGGCCGGGACCGACCACACCTTCCCGTTCCAGATCGACATCAAGCTCGCCGACGTCGGCGGTCCCAGCGCCGGCCTGATGTTCTCCCTCGGCATCGTGGACAAGCTCACACCGACCGATCTGACCGGCGGCAAGTTCGTGGCTGGTACCGGCACCATCGACGACGACGGCAAGGTCGGCCCCATCGGCGGCATCGGGATGAAGACCGTGGGCGCCCACGACAAGGGCGCACGGTACTTCCTGACGCCGAAGGACAACTGCGCCGCCGCGGCCAAGGACACCCCGGACGGCCTCACGCTCGTCAAGGTGAACACCATCGACGACGCGATGGACGCCCTGAAGGACATCCGCAGCGGCGACACCGCCGACCTGCCGAAGTGCACGGCAAAGAGCTGACCCCCGCACACGGCTCTACGTAGAGGGGCGCGCCCGGTGATCCGGGCGCGCCCCTCTACGTAGGTGAGGAAAAGCAGCTGCGGGACGTCACTCGGCGAACGTGGCCGCCAGCGCCTCCGCGAGACCGGGGACGAGCTGCCCGCCCGTGAGGACCTCGGTCGGCGAGTCCTTCTCGCGCAGCCGCACCGCCGACTCGCGGGAGCCGTCGCGCAGCACCGCGACCGTCATCCGGACCTCCTGGCGGTCCGGGTGCTCGGCGACCCACTTCGCGAGCTTCTTTTCACTGAGGCCTTCCGGGACATTCGCCTCGGCGGACGGCGGAAGCATGAGGCGCTCCACCGTCAGGGCGCAGCCCGCGACGGCGTCGGGCCAGGCGATCGTGCCGAGGAACTCGTCCAGCGCCTTGCCGGCGGGAATCTCGTCCTGCTCGATCGGGGTCAGCCCGGCGACCTCCTGCTCGCCCTCCAGACCGAGCTGGGAGGCGAGAGCGGGTTCCTGGGCGCGCAGGGCGGCGGTGTCGACGAGGGCGAAGAGGCGAGCGGGCTGGTCCCAGCCGAGGCCGGAGGCGTACTCGTCGATCTCGAGTACGGCCCGGGTCAGGGGGCTCGCTGCCATAGGAGTGTTGGACATGGTCACAATCCTGCCTCGTTCCTCCCCCGAACCGGGAACTGAGTAAAGCGTGAGTAAGTTGCATAGGTGATGGGTCCGCGATCTCGGGGGCCCGGCCGATCGATTACTCAACTTCGAGGTGCGCACCTTGGCTTTCCAGATGCCGGACCGCGGCGGAGGCCCGACGGGGCCGCGGATCAGAGTGGGCCGCCCGTCCGGGCGTGCCAGGACCCTGCTGCTGACGCTGGGCGTCCTGGCCGTGCTCGGCATGGCCTTCGTCATGTTCGCCGGATTCTGGACGGACTGGCTCTGGTACCGGTCGGTCAAGTACTCGTCCGTCTTCACGACGACTCTGTGGACGAAGATCGGGCTCTTCTTCGTCTTCGGTCTGCTCATGGCGCTCGCCGTCGGGGTGAACGTCTGGCTGGCGCACCGGCTGCGCCCGCCACTGAGCGCCATGTCGATGGAGCAGCAGAGCCTCGACCGCTACCGGATGGGCATCGCGCCCTTCAAGAAGTGGCTGTTGCTCGGCATCACCGCCCTGGTGGGGCTCATCGCCGGCGCTTCGGCGGCCAGCCAGTGGCGTACGTGGCTGATGTTCGTGAACGGCGTGCCCTTCAACCAGAAGGACCCGCAGTTCCACATGGACGTGTCCTTCTACGCGTTCGATCTGCCCTGGTACCGGTTCCTGCTCGGCTTCGGGTTCGCGGCCGCCGTGATCGGCCTGGTCGCCGCCGGGCTGACGCACTACCTGTACGGCGGCCTCCGGGTCACCAGCCCGGGCGCGCGTGCCACCGCGGCCGCCACGGGGCATCTGTCCGTCCTGCTGGGTGTGTTCGTGGCCCTGAAGGCCGTCGCGTACTGGCTCGACCGGTACGGGCTCGCCGTGAAGTCGAGCGACTTCAAGGCGACGGACAACTGGACCGGCCTCAGGTATGTCGATGCGAACGCGTATTTGCCGGCGAAGACGATCCTGTTCTGCATCGCCGTCATCTGCGCGGTCCTGTTCTTCGCGACCCTGTGGCGCCGCACCTGGCAGCTGCCGGTCATCGGCTTCGGCCTGATGGTGCTCTCGGCGATCCTGATCGGCGGCCTGTACCCGGCCATCGTCCAGAAGTTCCAGGTCCAGCCGAACGAGCAGTCCAAGGAAGCCCCGTACATCGAGAAGAACATCGAGGCGACCCGCAAGGCCTACGGCATCGACAAGGCGAGCCCGGTCGACTACAGCGGCAAGAGCTCGGACGACACCAAGAAGCAGCGCACGGACTCGGATTCGGCGGCCAGCTACCGCCTCAACGACCCGAACATCGTGTCGCCCACGTTCCAGCAGCTCGAGCAGCAGCGGAAGTACTACCAGTTCCCGACGACCCTGGACGTGGACCGCTACAACGGCGTGGACACCGTCGTCGGCCTGCGCGAGCTGAACCTCGGCAAGCTGGACAAGCGCAACTGGATCAACGACCACTTCGTGTACACGCACGGCTTCGGCGCCGTGACGGCGAAGGGCACCTCGACGTCGCAGGGCGCCCCGCAGTTCACCGAGTCGGGCCTGCCGACCACCGGTGACCTGGGCGACTACAACCAGCGCGTCTACTACGGCGAGAAGACGACGCAGTACTCGATCGTCGGCGGGCCGCAGAAGGAGCTGGACTACGAGCAGGACGACGGCACGCAGAAGACCACGAGCTACACGGGCAACAGCGGCGTCAACCTCTCGAACCCGATCAACCGCGCCGCGTACGCGGTGGCCTTCAGCGAGCCGCAGATCCTCTACTCGGGCGCCATCGGCGACGGTTCGAGGATTCTGTACAACCGCACGCCGAAGGAGCGCGTCGAGGCCGTCGCCCCGTGGCTGACCATCGACGGCGACGCCTACCCGACCGTGGTCGGCGGCAAGATCAAGTGGGTCGTCGACGCGTACACGACGTCGAACGGCTACCCGTACGCGTCGCGCACGACGCTGGGCGACACCACCGCCGACTCCCTCAACGAGGGCGACAACCAGCGCGCCGTGGTGGCCCAGCAGAACCAGGTCAACTACATCCGCAACTCGGTGAAGGCGACCGTCGACGCGTACACGGGCGAGGTCAAGCTCTACACGTGGGACGACAACGACCCGGTCCTCAAGACCTGGAAGAAGGCGTTCCCCGACACGGTCGAGCCGAAGAGCGCCATCCCGGCCGAGCTGAAGGAGCACCTGCGTTACCCGCAGGACATGTTCAAGGTCCAGCGCGAGCTGCTGACCCTGTACCACGTCACGAACTCGGACCAGTTCTACAACGCGTCCGACGCCTGGCAGGTCCCCAACGACCCGACCAAGAAGGACAACAGCGCGGTCCCGCCGTACTACCTGTCCATGAAGATGCCGGGTCAGACCAGTCAGCAGTTCTCACTGACGACGACGTTCACCCCGAGCGGCCGGCCCAACCTGAGAGCCTTCATGGCGGTCGACGCCGACGCCACCAGTAAGGACTACGGGACCATAAGGCTCCTGAGAGTCACCGAGGACAAGGTCTACGGGCCTGAGCAGGTGCAGAACAAGCTCAACTCCTCGGGTTCCGTGGCGAACTGGGTGCGCGACATGAAGGGCGCGGACTCGACGGTCCTGTACGGCAATCTGCTGACGGTGCCCCTCGACAAGGGCTTCCTGTACGTGGAGCCGATCTACGCCCAGGGGCGCAACGCCGAGTACCCGCTGATGCGCAAGGTCGCGGTCTCGTACGGCGACCGGATGGGCTTCGCGGACTCCCTGTCGGAGGCGCTCAACCAGGCCTTCGAAGTGGACGGGGCATCGCCGGCGGAGCCGGAGAAGCCCGGTGGGGACACGACGAAGCCACCGGCGAACTCCACCGTCAAGGAAGCGCTCGCCGACGCCGAGAAGGCCTTCGAGGACGGCCAGAAGGCCCTCAAGAACAACGACTGGGCCGCGTACGGCGAGGCCCAGGACAAGCTCGAGGATGCTCTGCAGCGCGCCGAGGAGGCCCAGACCGAGGCCGACAAGGACGCCAAGCAGAACACCGACAGCAGCAAGAACGGCGACAAGAACGCCGCCGACGGCTGATTCCGTGACCCACTCCGCGCCGTGGTACGGTTTCCACACAACGGCGCGGGGTGGAGCAGCTCGGTAGCTCGCTGGGCTCATAACCCAGAGGTCGCAGGTTCAAATCCTGTCCCCGCTACTAGTGATCGAAGGCTCGGAAGCATCAGCTTCCGGGCCTTCGGTGCGTCAGTACCCCGACCGTCACGCGCCACTGGCATGTGCGAAGCGTGTACCAACTCCGTACGAACACTGCTCCGCCCGGAGGGAGTTGGGAAAATTGTGTTTCACTTGCCTCCTTGTGGGCATGTCGACAAAACGCTGAAGTGACCTCAATGGCTGCGGTATACCAGGTGTACCCGGGTTGCGGGTGGTGCGACGATGGACGTTATGGGGGACAAGGCAACTCTGTTGGAGACAGGGCGGTTTGTGCAGCCTTCCGGCCGGGACGAATCCGGCGAGGCGGCTGAAGAAGTACGCCAGCGGCTGGCCGCGGAGGCCGGCGACGTCGAGGCGATGAGCGTCCTCGGCGCCATGCTGCTGCGCCGCGGTGATCTCGACGGAGCCGAGCCCCTGCTGCGTGCCGCCACGGGCGCCGGTGACCGTGCCGCCGCCAACAACCTGGGTGTCCTGCTCCACCAGCGCGGCTACCCGGACGAGGCCGCCGGATGGTGGCGGGTCGCCGCCGTCGCCGGTTCGGCCCCCGCCGCGCACGCGCTGGGCCGTCACTTCCGTGAGCGCGGCGACGAGCCCGCCGCCGAGTACTGGCTGCGCCAGGCCGCCGAGCAGGGCCACACGCTCGGCGCGTACGCCCTGGCCGACCTCCTGGAGCACCGCAGCGACGTCGGCGCCGAGCGCTGGATGCGGGTCGCCGCCGAGCGCGGGCACCGCGAGGCCGCGTACCGGCTCGCCCGCGCCCTCGACCGCCAGGCCGCACAGCTCGGGCCCGAGGACGTTCTGGTCACCGACGAGCACAAGAAGCCCGCAGCAGAGGCCGAGCAGTGGTACCGGCAGGCCGCCGCCCGCGGGCACCGCCGCGGCGCGCTGCACCTCGGCGCGATCCTGGAGAAGCGCGGCGAGCTGAAGGAGGCCGGGCGCTGGTACCTGACGTCCGCCAAGGACGGCGAGCCGCGCGCCGCGTGCGCCCTCGCGTTCCTGCTGCGCGATGCCGGGGACGAGGAGAGCGCCGCCGTGTGGTGGCTGCGCGCCGCGCAGGACGGCGACGGCAACGCGGCGAACGCGCTGGGCGCGCTGCACGCCCGGCGCGGCGAGACCCAGACGGCCGAGCGCTGGTACCGCGCCGCCATGGACGCGGGCGACAACAACGGCGCGTACAACCTCGGCCTGCTGTGCGCCGAGCAGAAGCGCACCGCGCAGGCCGAGAGCTGGTACCGCCGCGCCGCCTACGCGGGCCACCGCGAAGCGGCCAACGCGCTGGCCGTGCTGCTCCTGCAGAACGGTGACGCGGTCGGCGCCGAGCCCTGGTTCTCCAAGGCCGCCGAGGCCGGCAGCGTCGACGCCGCCTTCAACCTCGGCATCCTGTACGCGGGCCGGGACGACGAGGCGGCCGCGCTCCAGTGGTACGAGCGGGCCGCCGCGGGCGGACACACGGAAGCCGCGCTGCAGGCCGGCATCGCGCGCCTGCGCGAGGGCGATGAGCCGAGCGCCGAGCGGCATCTGCGCTGCGCCGCGGGCGGCGGCAGCCCCGAGGCGGCGTACCGGCTCGCCTCGCTGCTCGACGTGCGCCGTCCGCCCGCTGTCCGGCACGAGCTGGGCGAGCCGGTCACGGAGAAGAGCGAGTGCGAGGAGTGGTACGAGCGGGCCGCCGAGCACGGGCACCGGCGCGCGCAGGTGCGCGTCGGCATGCTCGCCGCCGTGCGCGGTGACGTCGTCGAGGCGGCGCGCTGGTACCGGGAGGCCGCGGAGGCCGGCTCGCGCAACGGCGCGTTCAACCTCGGGCTGCTGCTGGCCCGCGAGGGGAGCGAGCCGGAGGCGGCCCTGTGGTGGACGCGGGCGGCGGACGCCGGGCACGGTCGGGCCGCGCTCAGACTCGCCCTGCTGTGCGCGCGGCGCGGCGATCTGGTCGACGGTCAGAAGTGGGCTTCCCGGGCCGTCGAGCTCGGACCGGCCGAGGTGGCCGAGCGGGCGGGACGGCTGCGCGACGCCCTGCGGCAAGAGCTGTCGGCCTGAGCTGTCGGCCTGAGCTGTCGGCGTGGGCCGTCGGCCTGAGCCGTCGGGTGCGCAGGGCCCGGGGACCTGGGGTCCTGCGGCTCCGGGGTACGGATTTGCGCTGGTCGGAGCGGTCCCGTAAGGTTGTGTTCACCGACGCGGGGTGGAGCAGCTCGGTAGCTCGCTGGGCTCATAACCCAGAGGTCGCAGGTTCAAATCCTGTCCCCGCTACTGAAGACCTGAGGCCCGGAACCATTGGTTCCGGGCCTCAGGCGTGTCTCCGGCTCCCTACGATGTGTGGCCCACCGCCTCCTCGTACAGCCGCCGGTCCACCGTCCTCGACTCCGGCAGCGGATCGCCCTTCGAGACGCCCGCCGCTTTGTACGCGGCTTGGAGGCGGTCCGTCGTGCCGGACCGGATCTCCCAGTCCATGCGCAGCGACGGCGTCGACTCGAGGACCGTCTTGTCCGTCTTCAGCAGGCCGGCCAGCTCGGTCACGAACGCGGGGTCCTTCTTGTAGTCACCCGCGAAGTACGTGTTCACGGTACGTATGTAGGCGCGCAGGAACGCGACGCCCGCGTCCGGGTCTTCCTTGAGCAGTTTCGGGCCGAACAGGAGGCCGCCGAGCGGTTCGCCCTCCGGCTGGCCGCCGAGGAACGCGAAGCGCTTGTCGCCGTCGACCTTGCGCCAGACCGGGTCGAGCAGCCAGGCCGAGTCGACGCCGCCGTTCTGCAGCGCGGTCAGCACGTCGGCCGAGCCCAGCTGCTGGAACTGGATCTTGTCGAGGCCGCCGCCGTGCTTCTTCAGCGCGGTGTTCATGGGGTACGAGATGACGGAACCCTTGCCGATCATCGTGCCCATCTTGCGTCCGGCCATGTCGACGCGGGACGCGGTCTGCCCCTCTTTGAGGCGTACCCACAGGCCGCTTCTGGACTTCGGGTCGGGGGAGAAGTTCCCGGCGACCCACTTGATGTCGAAGCCGCCGAGGATGCCGTTCATGACGGCCGCCTCGGGCGCGGCCCACTGGGCGTCGATGTCGCCCTTGGCGAGCAGGGGGAGGGCGTCGGGTGTGGGCAGGACCTTCAACGTCACATCGAGGCCCTCTTTCTTGAACTCGCCCTTCTTGACGGCCATTTCGAGCGGGGCCACGTACTCGGCGGCGAGCGTGCCCGTCGCGATCGTCAGCTTGCGGGTCCTGGCGAGCTTGACCGGGGCGGGGGCGCCCTCGGCGCAGCGGGCCGGTTTCCGGTCCGGGGCGAGGTCCGACGGGTCGGTCCAGCTTCCCTTGCCGCAGCCGTCGACCGCTTTGATCGTGCGGGGTTTCGCGGCGGCGTCCGAGGGGCCGTCGTTCGTGGCGCAGGCCGTCGCGGTGGCGAGCAGGGCGCCGGTCAGCAGCAGGGACGTACCGATGGAGCGCGTGCGCATGGAGCCTCCGTACACGTCATACGTAACACGTAACCGGAAAGGGATTCAGGACTGGCCGCGGCCGCGGTCGCGCGGTGCCCAGGGGGTGAGCAGCCGCCCCGCGAGGCGCACCAGCTCGGAGAAGACGACGCCGAGCACGGCCACGCAGACGATGCCGACGAACATGACGTCGTTCTGGAAGAGGGCGCGGGCGTCGAAGATGAGGTGGCCGAGGCCGTTCGCCGCGGCGATCTGCTCCGAGGCGACGATCACGAGGACCGCGACGCCCGCCGCGATGCGGGCCCCCACGAGGACGGCGGGCAGAGAGGCCGGGAGCAGGACGTGGCGGAACATCTGCCACGGGGAGGCGCCGAAGACCCGGCCCGCGTCGCGGTGTCCGGAAGGGACGGCGAGGACCGCCGCCATCGTCGAGATCCATACGAAGAAGAAGACCGTCGCCGCGACGAGCGCGACCTGGGGGCCCTCGCCGAGGCCGAACATGTTCAGGAACACGGGAAGCAGGGCCAGCTTCGGGACGACGTACAGCGCGTCGAGAAGGGGTTCGAGTGCGGCCCGTACCAAGGAGATCGAGCCCATGAGCAGGCCCAGGAGATAGCCCGTCACCGTGCCGATCGCGTAGCCCGCCAGGACGCGCTTGAGCGTGGCCCGCACGTCCGGCCACAGATCGCCGTCGGCGGCCCGGTCCCAGCCGTCGGCGAGGATCGTGGAAGGGGCCGGGTAGACGCGGTCGTCGATCCAGGACCGCGTGGCCGCGAGCTGCCAGAGCAGGACCAGGGCGAGGGGGACGGCGATCGCGAGGGAGAGTTCGAGGGCGCGGCGCCTGCGGCGGGTGCGTGCGGGGCGGAGCTCCTGGGGGCCGGGGGAGCGGACCAGGACGTCGTCGCCCTTGGCGGGGGTGGTGGCCGTCGTCATGCCGGGACCGCCTCCTGGTGCACCTCGCCACGCAGCAGATCCCACAACTCGCCCTTGAGCGCGGTGAATTCGGGGGTGTCGCGGATGTCCCCGGTGCGCGGGCGGGCGAACGGCGGGCGGCGTTCGGCGATCACCCGGCCGGGGCGGGCCGACATGACCAGGACGCGGTCGCCGAGGACGATCGCCTCCTCCAGGCTGTGCGTGATGAACAGGGTGGTGGTGCGGGTGGTCTGGGTGAGGGCGAGGAGTTCGTCCTGCAGGATCGTGCGCAGCTGCGCGTCGAGCGCGGCGAAGGGCTCGTCCATGAGCAGGATCTCCGGCTCGACCGCCAGGGCCCGCGCGATCGCCACGCGTTGGCGCATGCCGCCGGAGAGCGCGGACGGATAGGCGTCCGCGAAGTCGGCCAGGCCCATGCGGGTCAGCCAGTCGCGCGCCCGGGCGTTCGCCTCGCGGCGCGGGACCTTCTGGATGTCGAGGCCGAAGCGGACGTTCGCGAGGACCGTCTTCCAGTCGTAGATGCCGTAGTCCTGGAAGATCATCGCGGCCGGGCGGGGATCGGCGGTGCGGATCTCCAGGGTGCCGGTGGAGGGGCGGGTGAGTCCGGCGGCGATGCGCAGGAGCGTCGACTTGCCGCAGCCGGAGGGGCCGACGACGCAGACGAACTCGCCGGGGGCGACCGTGAGGTCCAGAGGGCCGAGGGCGTGCGTGGGGCCGAAGGTTCGGGTGAGGTCGGTGGCGCGGAGTTTGTGCACGGGGCCCTCCGGGGGTGCGGATGGGTTCTGGTGGGCGCCCGCGAGAATATGACGGTGTGTCAGATTGCGGAAGGGGTCCGTGCGTTGTGCAGGTTTGTTGCCGGGTGCGGGGCGGGGTGGGGTGCTCGCGCAGTTCCCCGCGTCCCTCGGATGCGGGTGCGTGGGGGGCGATCACGTAGTTCCCCGCGTCCCTCGGGTGGGGGTGTGGGGGGCGATCGCGCAGATCCCCGCGTTCCTTTGGGGTGCATCGAGAAGGCCCGCACCTCTTCGGTGCGGGCCTTGTCGGGAGCTGTGTCTCGCTACGCCTGTGTCGCGCAGGTCGGGCAGACGCCTCGGTACGTGACCTCCACGTCCGAGATCGTGAAGCCGAAGCGCTCGGAGTCGGGGAGGGCCGTCAGCGGGTTCCCCGTCGGGTGGACGTCGCGGATCTGGCCGCACTGGGCGCAGACCAGGTGCTGGTGCGGGCGGTGCGCGTTCGGGTCGTAGCGCTTCGCGCGCTTGTCCGTGGCGACCTCGATGACCTCGCCGAGCGACACCATCTCGCCCAGGGTGTTGTAGACCGTGGCCCGGGAGATCTCGGGGAGCTTCGCGGCGGCGCGCGCGTGCACCTCGTCCGCTGTCAGGTGGACGTGGTCCCCGTCGAGGACCTCGGCCACGACGCGCCGCTGCGCGGTCATGCGCCAGCCGCGTCCGCGCAGTCGTTCCAGAAGGTCACTCATAAAACCAGCCTAACAGCAAGGGGACTGAGTCCCGATCGAGTGTGACTTTGGAGCCTTACTTGACTTAGACATTGTCCATTGTAGGATCACGATTGGCTGAGGCCAAGCGACAGGACAGACTCCGGAAGGGTTCGCATGACCGAGAACCATGAAGCAATCGTCACGGACGCGAAGACGGAGGAGACGGGTGGTTGCCCGGTCGCGCACGGCCGTGCCAAGCACCCGACCCAGGGCGGCGGCAACACCCAGTGGTGGCCGGAGCGCCTCAACCTGAAGATCCTTGCGAAGAACCCGGCGGTGGCGAACCCGCTCGGTGAGGACTTCGACTACGCCGAGGCGTTCAACGGACTGGACCTCCCGGCCGTGAAGCGGGACATCGCCGAGGTGCTGACCACCTCGCAGGACTGGTGGCCCGCCGACTTCGGCAACTACGGCCCGCTCATGATCCGCATGGCCTGGCACAGCGCGGGCACGTACCGCATCAGCGACGGCCGTGGTGGCGCCGGCGCCGGTCAGCAGCGGTTCGCCCCGCTCAACAGCTGGCCGGACAACGGCAACCTGGACAAGGCCCGCCGCCTGCTGTGGCCCGTCAAGCAGAAGTACGGCCAGTCCCTCTCCTGGGCCGACCTGCTGATCCTCACCGGCAACGTCGCGCTGGAGACCATGGGCTTCAAGACCTTCGGTTTCGCCGGCGGCCGCCCCGACGTATGGGAGTCCGAGGAGGACGTCTACTGGGGCCCCGAGACCACCTGGCTCGGCGACGAGCGCTACACCGGCGACCGCGAGCTGGAGAGCCCGCTCGGCGCCGTGCAGATGGGCCTCATCTACGTGAACCCCGAGGGTCCCAACGGGAACCCGGACCCGATCGCCGCGGCCCGCGACATCCGTGAGACGTTCCGCCGCATGGCGATGAACGACGAGGAGACCGTCGCCCTCATCGCCGGTGGCCACACCTTCGGCAAGACCCACGGCGCGGGCCCCGCGGACAACGTCGGCGCCGACCCCGAGGCCGCCTCGATCGAGCAGCAGGGTCTCGGCTGGGCCAGCACGTACGGCACCGGCAAGGGCGGCGACGCCATCACCAGTGGCCTCGAGGTGACCTGGACCAGCACCCCGACCCAGTGGGGCGGCGAGTTCTTCAAGAACCTCTTCGGCTACGAGTGGGAGCTCACCCAGAGCCCCGCCGGCGCCAACCAGTGGGTCGCGAAGGACGCCGAGGCGACCATCCCGAACGCCCATGACGCGTCGAAGAAGCAGCTCCCGACGATGCTCACCACCGACCTGTCGCTGCGCTTCGACCCGATCTACGAGCCGATCTCGCGCCGCTTCCACGAGAACCCGGAGGAGTTCGCGGACGCCTTCGCCCGCGCCTGGTACAAGCTGACGCACCGTGACATGGGTCCGGTCGTCCGCTACCTCGGCCCGGAGGTCCCCTCCGAGGAGCTGCTCTGGCAGGACCCGCTGCCGCAGCGCACTGGTGAGGTCGTCGACGCCGCGGACATCGCCTCCCTCAAGGAGCAGGTCCTCGCCTCGGACCTCACGGTCGCGCAGCTGGTCTCGGCCGCCTGGGCCTCGGCCTCCTCCTTCCGCGGCAGCGACAAGCGCGGCGGTGCCAACGGTGCCCGTGTGCGCCTGGAGCCGCAGCGCAACTGGGAGGTCAACAACCCGGACGAGCTGGCGCAGGTGCTGCGCACGCTCGAAGGCATCCAGGAGTCCTTCAACGCGCAGGGCGGCAAGCAGGTCTCCCTGGCCGACCTGATCGTGCTCGCGGGCACCGCGGCCGTCGAGAAGGCGGCCAAGGACGGCGGCTTCGACGTCGAGGTGGCCTTCACCCCGGGCCGCGTGGACGCCACGCAGGAGAAGACGGACGTCGAGTCGTTCGCCGCGCTCGAGCCGTCCTCCGACGGTTTCCGCAACTACGTCGGCAAGGGCAACCGCCTGCCGGCCGAGTACCTGCTGCTCGACAAGGCGAACCTGCTGACGCTGAGCGCCCCCGAGATGACCGTCCTCGTCGGCGGTCTGCGCGTCCTCGGCGCCAACAGCGGCCAGTCGAAGCACGGCGTCCTCACGGACAGGCCGGGCACGCTGACGAACGACTACTACGTCAACCTGCTGGACCTGGGCACGACGTGGAAGTCGACGTCCGCCGCGCAGGACGAGTTCGAGGGCCGCGACGCGAGCGGTGCGGTCAAGTGGACCGGCACCCGTGCCGACCTGGTCTTCGGCTCGAACTCCGAGCTGCGCGCGCTCGCCGAGGTCTACGCGAGCGACGACGCCAAGGAGAAGTTCGTGAAGGACTTCGCCGCGGTGTGGAGCAAGGTCATGGACCTGGACCGGTTCGACCTGGTCTGAGTCCGGCCCGACGGTGCCCGGCCCGCACCGGGCCGGTCCGACGGTGACTTCGGCGGGCGCCGGGTGACGGCCGCGGTCATGGCCCTTCGCGGCCGCTCGCCCCGGCATCCGCCGTAAGGCAGGAGGGCCGGTTCCCCACGGGGAACCGGCCCTCCTCGTCATGTCAGGACGGGCCCTAGACCGTCAGGGGCGGTGCGTGCCGCCTGGCCGGTGTCCAGCAGCGGATGATGTCGCGGACCGAGACGATGCCGACCGGCTCCCGGCCGTCGAGCACGATGAGATGGCGGAAGCCGCCGTGGGTCATGGCGTCCGCCGCGTCCACCAGGGTCCAGGCCGGGGCGGCGAACACGACGTCGGTGGTGGTGTGGGTGCCGGCCGTCTCGCGGTCCGGGTCCTGGTTCAGGCCGAGGGAGTTGAGGATGTCCCGCTCGGTCAGGATGCCGATGCCGGAGCCGTCCGGGTCGAGGACGACGGCCGCTCCGACGCGGCGCGTCGACATCAGCCGGGCCGCCTGGCGCAGGGTGTGGGTGGGTCCGATGGTGAGGACCATCGTGCTCATGGCGTCACGGACGAGCATGGATGGAGCCACCTTCCTGTGTGAGGTACCTGTGGAACCGATCCGGGAACGAGAAAAGGTTCACAAGTTCACAAGTGGGGGGACTCTCAGAGTTACAGGTAAAGGGAGTGTCAACAAGAGGGCGCGGGAGGCGAGTTCAGGGGCGCCCAGGAGTCGTACGGACGCCGGTCAGCGCGCGGAGAGGTAGCTCAGCAGCTCGTCGTGGAGCAGCCCGTTCGACGCCGCCGCGTTGCCGCTGTGCGGGCCCGGGCGCCCGTCGAGGCCGGTGAAGGAGCCGCCCGCCTCGGTGACCACGATGGCGGTCGCCGCCATGTCCCACAGCGACAGCTCCGGCTCCGCGCACAGGTCGATCGAGCCCTCGGCGACCATCATGTACGGCCAGAAATCGCCGTAGCCGCGGGTGCGCCACACCGCGCGGGTCAGGTCCAGGAACCCGTCGAGGCGGCCCTGCTCCTCCCAGCCGGTCAGCGAGGAGTACGCGAAGGAGGCGTCGGCCAGCCGGTTTACCTTGGAGGCGTGCAGCCGGGACGCCGAGGTCAGGCTGCGGCCCGTGTAGGCGCCCGCGCCCTTCGCCGCCCACCAGCGCCGGCCGAGCGCGGGGGCCGAGACCACGCCGACGACCGGCTGGTAGCCGCCCTCGCCCGCCTCCATCAGGGAGATGAGCGTGGCCCAGACCGGGACGCCGCGGACGTAGTTCTTGGTCCCGTCGATCGGGTCGATGACCCAGCGGCGCGGGCCCGTGCCCTCGACGCCGTACTCCTCGCCGAGGACCGCGTCGCGCGGCCGCGCCCGCTGCAGATGGCCACGGATCAACTCCTCGGCGGCCTTGTCGGCCTCGCTCACCGGCGTCATGTCCGGCTTGGTCTCCACCTTCAGGTCGAGTGCCTTGAACCGGTCCATCGTGGCGGCGTCCGCGGCATCGGCGAGAACGTGGGCGAGGCGCAGATCATCGTGGTAGTCGGGCATGACTGCACAGTATCGATCGTGGTCCGTCCGGGGCCACAGGGCCTATGTCCGTACACGGACGTAGGCGCCTCGCACGGGCTATTGACAGTGCGGACAAGCCCGTCAACTCTGGCGGCAAGCCGTACGAAAGCGGCGGCCCGGGGAGGCGACGATGCCTGCAGCGCGGGAATCCTTACTGGACGCGGCCTACACGGCGCTCGCGCGGCGCCCCTGGTCAGGGGTGCGGATGGTCGACGTGGCGGCGGTCGCCGGGGTGTCCCGGCAGACCCTCTACAACGAGTTCGGCAGCAAGGAGGGGCTGGCCCGCGCCCTGGTGCGGCGCGAGGCCGACGCCTACCTCGCGGGCGTCGACCGGGCCCTGAGGGAAGGCGGGCTCGACACGGTCGCCGAGTGGACGGTGGCGAGCGCCCGCCGCAATCCGCTGGTGCGGGCCGCGCTCACCGGCTGCTGGAGCGAGCGGCTGCCCTCGCCGACGCTCTCCGCGGTGCCGTCCTCCTCGGCCGTGCCCGCGCAGCGCCGCGCGGACGGTCCGCTGCCCGCACCCGCCGACCTCATCGCCGCCGTACGCGACCGGGCCCTGGCCGTGCTCGGGGCGGCCGGCGCGGCCAAGACGGACCTGGAGGCCCTCGCCCGGGACTGCGAACTGGCGGCGCGGATCGCGCTCTCGTGCGTCATGGTGCCGCCGGGGGAGGGCGGGGTCGCACGGATGGTGCGCGAGGCGCTCCGCGCGGGACGCCCGAGCCCCGCCCCGGGCGCTACTTGAGCCAGCCGATCTTCGTGTAGTCGCTGCTGGCGAGGCCCTCGGCGCCGTAGTTCGCGAGACCCGAGCGGACCGCGAGGATCTGCGGGCGCTGGTACAGCTCGATGGAGTGGCCGAGCTTCCACAGCTCCTTGTCGGCCTCGTTGTAGAGCTTGTTCGCCTCGGCGGTGTCGGTGGTCCGCTGGGCCTTCTTCAGTAGCCCGTCGATCTTCGGGGAGCCGATGGAGCCGTAGTTCTGGAGCAGGTTCTTGCCCTGCGGCTGCAGGAACGTGGGCACGATGGTCGACTTGAACACGGCGTCCACGTTGCGGAAGCTCGTGATGTCGAAGGTGCCGGTGTTCACGAACTTCGGGAAGTAGTCGTTCGCCGGGACCTTCTTCAGCGTGACCTTGATGCCGACCGCCGCCAGCTGCTGCTGCACCAGCTCCGCCTGGTCGACCTGCGCCGACGCGCTGCCCGCGCTCAGCGTGTACTCCAGGGTGAGCTGCTTGCCGCCCTTGGTGCGCGGCTCGCCCTCACCGGCCGACTTCCAGCCGGCCGCGTCCAGCAGCTTGTTCGCCTTCTCGGGGTCGTACGTCCCGTACTCGCCCGCGTTGTTCTCGTACCCCTCCTGGTTCGGCATGAAGAAGTGGTTGTCGAGCGGCTTCAGTTCGAAGGAGAGGTCCTTGCTGAAGGCGGTGTTGATGCCCTTGCGGTCGATCGCGTTGCCGAGCGCCTGGCGCACACGGACGTCCTTCAGCGGGCCGTGCGCGCCGTTCAGCGCGATGTGCACCTCGTCCCAGCGGGCGCCCCGCCGGATGTCCGTGTCCTTCGCCTTCACGAGCCGCTTGTAGTCCTCCGGCAGCAGCGCGGTGGCGAAGTCGATCTCCTTGTTGAGATACGCCTCGGTGCTCGCCGTGAAGTCGATGACGCGGTAGACGACCGAGTCCAGCCTGGGCTTCGGGCCCCACCAATGGGGGTCGGGCGTGATCGTCACGGTCTGCGCCGTCTTGTCGTACGACGTGATCCTGAAGGCGTTGCCGGAGACCGGCACCTTCTCCTGCCACGCCGCGTTGAACTTCTTCGGCGTGCTCGTGTACGCCGCCGGGTACAGCGGGTCGAACAGGCGCTGCCAGTCCGCGTACGGCTGGTCGAAGGTGATCCGTACACCGTGGGCGTCCTTGCCCCGCTCGACCTCGGAGATCTGGTCGTAGCCGGAGGTGTCGGCCACTTCGTACGCCTTGTCGCGCCCGCTCTGCGCCTTCCACTGGGAGGCGAAGTCCTTCCAGCTCAGCGGCGTTCCGTCGGACCACTTCGCCTTCGGGTTCAGCTCGTACTCGACGACTTGGGGGTCCGTGGAGACGACCTTCGCCGAGGTCAGGAAGTTCGGGTTGGCGTGGACGGCGCCCTTCGCGTCGGAGTCGAAGAGGTCGGGCAGGACCGCGCCGATGATCTCCTGGGTGTCGCCCTGGGCGCCGTCGGGGGTGTTGACGTTGTACTGGACGGGCCACTGCGTGATGTACGTCTTCAGCGTCCCGCCCTGCTTGAGATCGCTCACCGGGTGCGCGTTGATGTCCTGCCCGTCCACCGCCGGCGCGGCCTGCTTCTTCACCGGCTTGTCGTCGTCGGAGGACCCGCAGCCCGCGACCACCAGGGTGGCCGACAGGGCAGCGGCTATGGCGGTGACGGTGGTTCTGCGCATGGTCAGTCTTCCTCCGGGTCGTGCGCGGCCGGATCCGCGGCCGCAGTCGGCGCGACCGTAAGCCCGCGGAAGCGGCCCGTGGAAGGGCTCCCGGGAGATGACATGTGCTCTTCATAGTGCGGCAACAAAACGCGATCATGCTTGCTGCTGCGCGTCGATGACCTGCATGAATACCGGCACGACGGAAGACGGGGGCAGAACGGGTGTGGGGTTATCTGGCGAAGCGGACCGGCTACTACGCCGTCCTGCTCGCCGTCGCCGTCGGCCTCTCGTACCTGATCGCCTCGCTGGCCCTGGACCCGCGCGCGTACTACGAAGGCCGCCAGCCGCCGCTCTCCGCCGCCTCGGTCGACCATCACCTCACCGCGATCGGCGTCAACGACCACAGGCCGCTGCCCGCCCGGTTCCTCTCCTGGGCCGGGCACGCCGTCCGCGGCGACCTGGGGCGGACCATCGACGGGTCGTCCGTCAGCGCCGAGTTCGGCCGCCGGATCGGGGTGAGCCTGCGCCTGCTGCTGCTCGGCACGGTCGCCGGCACCGTCCTCGGAGTGCTCGCCGGGGCGTGGACGGCGGTCCGCCAGTACCGGCTGTCCGACCGGGCCCTGACGGTCGCCTCGTTCGCCCTGCTCTCCACCCCCGTGTTCCTGCTGGCCGTGCTGCTCAAGATCGGCGCGATCTGGTTCAACCAGCAGACAGGCACGGACATCATCCAGTTCACCGGCGAGAAGAGCCCCGGCGTCGACTCCGGAATCTGGGCGGTACTGAAGGACCGCTCGGTGCACCTGCTGCTGCCGACGGTCTCCATCGCCCTCGGCGCCATCGCCTCCTACAGCCGCTACCAGCGCTCCTCGATGCTCGACGTCCTCGGCGCCGACTATCTGCGCACGGCCCGCGCGAAGGGCCTGCGGCACCGCACGGTGCTGCTGCGGCACGGACTGCGCACGGCTCTCATCCCCATGTCCACCTTCTTCAGCTACGGCTTCCTCGCCCTGTTCACCGGCGCCACCTTCACGGAGACGATCTTCGGCTGGCACGGCATGGGCGAGTGGTTCGTCTCCGCCATCGGCAAGAACGACGTCAACTCCGTCGTCGCCGTCAACGTCTTCGCCGCCGTGGTCGTGCTGCTGTCCGGCTTCCTCGCCGACGCCCTGCACGCCGCACTCGACCCGCGCGTCCGCCGCGCCTGAGTGAGCAACCGCCATGACAGCCATCCCTGTTGAGACACCGCCCGTCGCCCGCCCCCGGGGCCGCGGCTCCGTCGTCGCCCGCCGCTTCCTGCGCAACCGGAGCGCCCTCGCCGGAGCCTGCGTCCTGCTCCTCCTCGCCGCCCTCGCCGTGCTCGGCCCGCACCTCACCTCATGGACGTACGAGAAGGTCGACTACACGGCGCTGCGCGCGGCGCCCTCGGCCGACCACTGGTGGGGCACCAACCGCATCGGCCAGGACGTCTTCGCGCAGACCGTGCGCGGGCTGCAGAAATCCCTGGTCATCGGGGTGCTCGTGGCCCTGTTCGCGACCGGGCTCGCCGCGTTCGTCGGCGCGTGCGCCGGGTACTTCGGGGGCTGGGCGGACCGCCTGCTGATGTTCGTGGTCGACCTGCTCCTCGTCTTCCCCTCCTTCCTCATCATCGCGATCGTCTCGCCGCGGCTGCGCGGGGCCGGCTGGTTCGCGTTCGTGGGGCTGCTCGCCGTGTTCGGGTGGATGATCACGGCACGGGTCGTGCGATCCATGACGGTGTCGCTGAAGGAGCGCGAATTCGTGCGCGCGGCACGGTACATGGGCGTCGCACCGTTCACGGTGATCCGGCGGCACGTGCTGCCGAACATCGCCTCGTTCCTCATCATCGACGCCACCATCGCCGTCGGCGGCGCGGTGATGAGCGAGACGGCCCTGTCCTACTTCGGGTTCGGCGTCCAGGCACCGGACGTCTCGCTCGGCACCCTCATCGCCTCGACGACCGGGGCCGCGATCACCTACCCCTGGATGTTCTTCTTCCCGGCCGGCCTGCTGATCGTCTTCGTCCTCGCGGTGAATCTGGTGGGCGACGGGCTGCGCGACGCGCTCGACCCGTCCGCCTCGGGAAAGGGCGCGCGCCGTGCTGCTTGAAGTGACCGACCTGCACGTCGAGTTCGACGGGAAGCCCGCCGTGCGAGGCGTCGACCTGAGCCTTCGGCGGGGTGAAGTCCTCGGCCTCGTGGGGGAGTCGGGGTCCGGCAAGTCGGCGACCGCACTCGCGCTCCTCGGTCTGCTGCCGGGCAACGCGACGGTACGAGGATCGGTGCGCCTCGACGGACAGGAACTGGTCGGGGCGTCCGACCGGGACCTGTCGCGGGTGCGCGGCGCGCGGATCGGCGTGGTCTTCCAGGACCCGCTGTCCGCGTTCACGCCCGTGTACCGGATCGGCGACCAGATCGCCGAGGCCGTGCGCGCGCACCGGGACGTCTCGCGCGAGGCCGCCCGCGAGCGGGCCGTCGAACTCCTCGACCTGGTCGGCATCCCGCGGGCCCGGGAGCGGGCGGACGCCTACCCGCACGAGTTCTCCGGCGGCATGCGGCAGCGCGCGATGATCGCGATGGCCATGGCGAACGACCCCGACGTCATCGTCGCCGACGAGCCGACGACCGCGCTGGACGTGACGATCCAGGCCCAGGTCCTCGACGTGCTGCGCACCGCCCGGCGGGAGACGGGCGCCGCCTTGGTGCTGGTCAGCCACGACCTGGGCGTGGTCGCCGGGACGGCCGACCGGGTGGCCGTGATGTACGCGGGCCGGGTGGTGGAGAACGGGCCCGTGGACGAGGTGTTCCGGGCGCCCGGGATGCCGTACACGCTCGGGCTGCTCGGCGCGGTGCCCCGGATCGACGAGGCGGCCCAGGTGCTGGTCCCGGTGCCCGGAGCGGCGCCGGGCGCGGGCGAGCCGGGGCGGGGGTGCGCCTTCGCGCCGCGCTGCCCGCTGGCCGAGGAGCGGTGCCTGGCGGGCGTGCCGGAGCCGGAGGCGGTGGGCGCCGGGCACACCGCGGCGTGCCTGCGGTCGGGGGAGGTGGCGGGGCTCGCGCCCAGGGACGTGTTCCCGGTGCCCGAGATCCCCCGGCCCGACAGCCACCTGCCCGACAGCAAGGCGGTATTGAAGGTACGCGGACTGGCCAGGACCTTCCCCGTGCACAAGGGGAACGCCTTCAAGCGACGCGTGGGCAGCGTGTACGCCGTCGACGGCGTCGACCTCGACATCGGGCGCGGCGAGACCCTCGCCCTGGTCGGCGAGTCCGGCTCCGGGAAGTCGACCACGCTCTTCGAACTGCTGGAGCTGAAGCGGCCCGAGGGCGGCGACATCGAGCTGTTCGGGCGGTCCGTGGACGGACTCGGCACGGCCGGACGGCGGGCCGTGCGACAGCGCGTGCAGATCGTCTTCCAGGACCCGATGGCCTCGCTCGACCCGCGCATGCCCGTCGGCGACATCGTCACCGAGCCGCTGCGCGCGCAGGGCACCGACCGGGCCACCGCCGCGCGGCGCGCTCCCGCACTCCTCGAACTCGTCGGGCTCGACCCGGCGCACACGGAGCGCTATCCGCACGAGTTCTCCGGCGGGCAGCGCCAGCGGATCGGCATCGCGCGGGCCCTCTCGGTGGAGCCGGACCTGCTGGTCCTGGACGAGCCGGTGTCCGCGCTCGACGTGTCGGTGCAGGCGGGCGTGCTGAACCTGCTGCGCCGGCTGAAGGCGGAGCTGGGCCTCGCGTACCTCTTCGTCTCGCACGACCTGTCCGTGGTGCGGCACATCGCGGACCGGGTGAGCGTCATGTACCTCGGGCGGACCGTGGAGTCCGGGCCGGTCCAGGACGTCTTCGAGCGCCCGCTGCACCCGTACACCCAGGCGCTGCTGTCGGCGGTACCGGTGCCGGACCCGCCCCGGGAGCGGGCGCGGCAGCGGGAGCGGATCCTGCTGACGGGGGACCCGCCGAGCCCCACGGAGCGCTACGCGGGGTGCCGGTTCCGGGCGCGGTGTGCGGTGTACGCCGAGCTGGGGGCGCCGGAGCGGGCCCGGTGCGAGGGGGAGGTGCCGGTGGCGCCGGACCCCGGGCACCACGGGGCCGCGTGTCACTTCCCCCGGGTGCGGGAGGTCGTGTGAGCGGTGCGCCGGTGCGCCCGGCGCGGGGTCAGTGCGCCGACCCCGACAGCTGGAGACCGATCACGCCCGCGATCACCAGACTGATCGAGACGATCTTCAGGGTGGAGACCACGTCGCCGAGGAAGACCATGCCGTAGATCGCCGTGCCCGCCGCTCCGATGCCCGTCCACACCGCGTACGCCGGTCCCACGTCGAGCTTCTTCAGGGACAGCGTCAGCAGACCGAAGCTGCCCAGCGCGAAGGAGGCGAACGCGACCGTCGGCCACAGGCGGGTGAAGCCGTGCGAGAGCTTCAGACAGACGGCGAAACCGGTCTCCAGGATCCCCGCGACGATGACCAGCAGCCACGCCATGTGATGTGCCTCCCGCGTTCCACTGATCTCGTACGGCTTCGATCTTGCGTCCGGCTTGGTGCGATTATGCCTTTACCGGAGCGCCGGGGCAGCAAACAAGACAGAGGTCAGCGCGTGGCGGCCGGGGTTCAGTCGCCCTCGCGGCGCTCGCGCGTGGCCAGCAGCCGGCGCAGCGAGTACAGACGCGCCGGGTCCGCGTGCCCCTCCGCCACCCAGGCGTCCAGGGCGCAGTCCGGCTCGTCGTGGCTGCACGCGCGCGGACAGTTCTCGGTGCCGGCCTCCAGGTCCGGGAACGCGTGGATGACGCGCGACGGGTCCACGTGGAACAGGCCGAACGAGCGCACGCCCGGGGTGTCGACGACCCAGCCCGCGTCGTCCGACAGGGGGAGCGCCAGCGCCGACGTGGTCGTGTGGCGGCCGCGGCCCGTGACCGCGTTGACATGGCCCGTCGTACGCCGCCGGTCCTCCGGGACCAGGGCGTTGACCAGCGTCGTCTTGCCGACACCGGAGTGCCCGACGAACGCCGTGACCTTGCCGTCGAGCTGCTCGCGCACCCGCGCCACCGCCGTGCCGTTCTCCAGCTCCTCGCGGCTGGTCACCACGTACGGGATGTCGAGATCCCCGTACAGGCCGAGCAGCTTGTCCGGCGAGGCCAGATCCGACTTCGTCAGGACCAGCAGCGGGTCGAGCCCGCCGTCGTACGCCGCGACCAGACAGCGGTCGATCATGCGGGGGCGCGGCTCGGGGTCGGCCAGCGCGGTGACGATGGCGAGCTGGTCGGCGTTGGCGACGACGACGCGCTCGTAGGGGTCGTCGTCGTCCGCCGTGCGGCGCAGGACGGACGTGCGCGGCTCGATCCGGACGATGCGGGCGAGGGTGTCCTTCTTGCCCGACAGGTCGCCGACGACGGACACCCGGTCGCCCACGACCGCCGCCTTGCGGCCCAGCTCACGGGCCTTCATCGCCGTCACCGGGATGTCGTCGATGAGAACGGTCAGCCGCCCCCGGTCGACGGTGAGGACCATGCCCTCCGCCGCGTCCTCGTGCTTGGGCCGGATGTTCGTCCGCGGCCGGTTGCCCTTGCGGTTCGGGCGCTGGCGGATGTCGTCCTCGTCGGTGTGCTTGCCGTAGCGGCGCATCGCGATGTTCCCTACGCCCCGAGCATTCCGGTCCACATGTCGGGAAAGTCCGGCAGCGTCTTGGCCGTCGTCGCCACGTTCTCGATCTGCACGCCGTCCACGGCCAGGCCGATGATCGCGCCCGCCGTCGCCATGCGGTGGTCGTCGTACGTGTGGAAGATCCCGCCGTGCAGGCGGCGCGGGCGGATGTGCAGACCGTCGGCGGTCTCCGTCACGTCACCGCCCAGCTCGTTGATCTCCTTGGTGAGCGCGGCCAGCCGGTCCGTCTCGTGCAGGCGCAGGTGCGCGACGCCGCGCAGCGTGGAGGGGCCGTCGGCCAGGGCCGCGACCGCGGCGATGCCCGGGGTCAGCTCGCCGACCTCGCTCAGGTCCACGTCGATCCCGTGGACCGAGCCGGAGCCGGTGAACTCCAGGCCCTGCGCCGTGAGCTCGCAGGACCCGCCCATCTGCGTGAAGATGTCGCGCAGCGCGTCACCGGGCTGCGTGGTGTGCGCCGGCCAGTCGGGGATCGTGACCGTGCCGCCGGTGACCAGCGCCGCGGCCAGGAACGGCTGGGCGTTGGAGAGGTCCGGCTCGATGGTGATGTCCCGGCCGAGCAGGGCGCCCGGCGTCACCCGCCACACATTGGCCTCACCGCCCGACTCCGGGGTGTCGACCTGGGCGCCGACCGCGCGCAGCATGTCGACCGTCATCCGGATGTGCGGCATGGAGGGCAGTGAGGAGCCGGTGTGCCGGACCTCCACGCCCTGGTTGAAGCGCGGCGCGGACAGCAGCAGCGCCGACACGAACTGGGACGACGACGAGGCGTCGATCTCCACCGGGCCGCCGTCGAGAGCGCCGCCGCCGTGCACCGTCAGCGGCAGCGCGCCCCGGCCGTCGTCGTCGATCCGGGCGCCGAGCGCGCGCAGCGCGTCGATCACGCCGTGCAGCGGCCGCTCGTACGAACGGGGGTCGCCGTCGAACCGGATCGGCCCGTCGGCGAGCGCCGCGACCGGCGGCAGGAAGCGCATGACCGTGCCCGCGTTGCCCACGTCGACCGTGGCCGGGCCCTGGAGACCGGAGGGGATGACGCGCCAGGCCTCGCCCGAGCCGCCCGCGACGGAGGAGCTGGAGGACACCGTCTCCTCGATGCCCACGCCCATCGCGCGCAGCGCGCCCGCCATCAGCAGGGTGTCGCGGGAGCGCAGCGGGCGGCGCAGCCAGCCCGGCTCCGCGGCGAGTGCGGCCAGGACGAGGGCCCGGTTGGTGACGGACTTGGACCCCGGCACCGAGACGGTCGCGTCGACGGCTCCGCTCGCGAGAGGGGCGGGCCAGAGTGCGGTGGGCGCGGGGTTCGAGGTCATGCCTTTACTTTAGTGGGCCCATCCGGAGCCACCCGTTCACAGGTCCAGCAGCCAGCGGCCCCCGCCCAGCAGTGAGCACAGTGAGACGGCGTGGAAGAAAAAGAGCCACATTCCCGCGGGGACGTGCGTGAGGCGGGAGAGCTGGTCGGCGTCCGAGTCGCCGGCCCCGCCGCGACGGCGCTTCGACTGGAGCTCGAAGGCCGGCCGTACGCCGCCCAGGAGCAGGAACCAGACGACCGCGTACGCGAACGCCGCCTGGACCTGGGGGCCGGCCAGCCAGGAGACCAGGAGGAACGCGCCGCCGGTGACGACGACCGTCAGCACCCCGTACGCGTTCCTGATCATCACCAGCATCGCCACGAGCAGGGCCGTCGCCAGCCAGAGCAGGAGCGTGATGTGGCCGCTCCCCAGGAGGGCCGCGCCGCCGAGGCCGAGCAGCGGCGGGGCCGTGTACCCGGCCGCCGCGGTCAGGATCATCCCGAGGCCGGTCGGTCTGCCACGGCTGACCGTGAGGCCGCTGGTGTCCGAGTGCAGCCTGATGCCGTCGAGGCGGCGGCCCATGAGCAGCGCGATCAGGCCGTGGCCGCCCTCGTGGGCGATGGTGATGGCGTTGCGGGAGAGCCGCCAGATGTTGTGCGGGACGATCGCTGCGAGCGCGACGACGCCGGTGGCGATGACCACCCACTGGTCGGGGTCGGACTGGGTACCGAAGATCCGGTCCCAGAGGCTGGCGTCCATTTTTTGGCGGCGCTCCCGTTCGGTGGTGGGTCTGCTTCTCGCTCTGGCACTGTGGCACGTATGTGCGGACGGTATGCATCGAGTCGTAGGCCCGAGGATCTCGCAGGAATCTTTGAGATCGAGAAGTGGGAGCCGGAGGAGACCCTGGCGCCCGACTACAACGTGGCCCCTACGAAGGAGGTCTACGCCGTCCTCGATCGTCCGGTGAAAGACGCCGAGGACCCCCGTCCGGTTCGCCAGTTGCGCACGCTGAAGTGGGGGCTGGTGCCGTCGTGGGCGAAGACGCCCGAGGGCGGGGCCCGGATGATCAACGCGCGGGCCGAGACCGTGCACGAGAAGCCGTCGTACCGGCGGGCCTTCTCCACGCGGCGCTGCATTCTGCCCGCCGACGGCTATTACGAGTGGGTGACCGGGGTCGGGGAGCGGGACCTGGAGGTCGAGGGGAAGAAGAAGCGGCCGCGCAAGCAGCCGTACTTCGTGACGCCGGCGGACGGGTCGGTGTTCGCGATGGCCGGCCTGTACGAGTTCTGGCGCGACCGGACGCTGCCGGACGAGCATCCGCTGGCCTGGTGGGTGACGTGCTCGGTGATCACGACGGAGGCGGAGACCGCGCCGCTCGGGGTCGCGCCGAAGGAGGGGCCGCGGTCGCTCGCCGACATCCATCCGCGGATGCCGCTGATGCTGACGCCGGACCGGTGGGACGCGTGGCTGGACCCGGGGCGGACCGACGTGGACGATCTGCGGTCCCTGCTGGCGGCTCCGCCGGAGGGGCTGATGCGGGCGTACCCCGTGTCGACCGCCGTCAGCAACGTCCGTAACAACGGGGCGGAGCTGTTGACGGAGCTGGAGGGGCCGGAGGAGGGCACCTTGTTCTGACGTGGAGGGCTGGGCGGCTTGTTCGGGGCGGGGCGGGGCGGGACGGGGCGGGGCTGGGTGCGCCGTCCGTTGTGGGGTGGGGCGGGGCCGCGTCGGCGTACCTCCTCGGCCGGCTGGGTCTCGTCGCCTCCGTACGCCGTAGGCGCGTCATCCGGCGCTGAGTTCCCGCTGTGTCCTGCGGGGGCACCCCGACACGTCCCCTCCCGCCGGCTTGCGGCCTCCGCCCGGTGGGGCTTTCGACGCCGCTGGCTCATGTCCTTGCCGCTCGTACGCGGCTGACCGCCGGTGGGCTGCCGCCCCGCCCGAGCAGGCGCCGCCCCGTCTTGGGCAGTCTGCCGCCTGGGGCGGCAGGGTGGGCAAGGCGGCAGCCCAGCGCCGGGCCACCGTTCAAGCAGGCCCGAGGGCAAGGCGGCAGCCCAGCGCCGGGCCACCGTTCAAGCAGGCCCGAGGGCAAGGCGGCAGCCCCGCGCCGGGTGACCGTTCAAGCAGGCCCGAGGGTGCACCATGATCCGATGAGCCGTACTGAGACCGTGCCCACCGACACCGGCGATGCCCGCATCACCTGGTACCCCGCCACCGCCCCCCACCTGGTCCTGGCGGCGAGCCACGGCGCGGGCGGCGGCATCGAGGCCAGGGACCTGCAGGCCCTCGCCGGCACCCTCCCGGCCCACGGAGTGACCGTCGCTCTTGTGGAGCAGCCCTGGCGCGTGGCCGGGAAGAAGGTGGCCCCGGCCCCGAAGACCCTCGACACGGGCTGGCGGGGCGTATGGCCCGCCCTCGCCGCAGCCGGCCTCCCCGTCGCCGCCGGAGGCAGAAGCGCCGGCGCCCGCGTCGCCTGCCGCACGGCGAAGGAGCTCGGCGCGGCCGCCGTGCTCGCGCTCTCCTTCCCCCTGCACCCGCCCGGCAAGCCCGAGAAGTCCCGCGCCGAGGAACTGCTGGGCGCCGGGGTGCCCACACTTGTCGTCCAGGGCGGGAACGACCCCTTCGGCAAGCCCGCGGAGTTCCCGGAATCCGATGCGTACGAGCTCGTCGAAGTGCCGTACGGGGATCACGGGTTCGCCGTGCCGAAGCGCGCCGGCATCGGGCAGGACGAGGCCCTCGCCGTCCTCACCGACGCCGTCACCGCGTGGACCCGGTCACTCGTCCGGCCGCCGGGAATGTAGAGCACGGGACTGCTGTTGTGCGGACTGTCGGTGCACACAGTTCGTACGAGAGGAAGTCCGCCGCATGGGTTCGACCATCTGCCCGAGCCGCGCCACCACTCCTGACCTGGAGTGGAGCGTGCTGAGCGCGGCCAAGACCGCTCCTATTCGGGCGGCGGGCGGACCGGATCGTCGTCTATCCTCCGATTCGAGTGGGACCTCTTTGGGTCCTGCGACGTCGTTTGAGGAGGTGGGTCCGGTCACAGGGACCGACGCAGGGACCGAACACGGCCAGGCGGACGAGGGGCCCGAGCCTGTGGAGAGCGCTGCCGAGCGCAGCGCGCGCTTCGAGCGGGACGCGCTGGAATTCCTCGACCAGATGTACTCGGCCGCCCTGCGCATGACGCGCAATCCGGCGGACGCAGAGGACCTGGTGCAGGAGACGTATGCCAAGGCGTACGCGTCGTTCCACCAGTTCCGTGAGGGTACGAACCTCAAGGCGTGGCTGTACCGGATCCTGACGAACACCTTCATCAACTCGTACCGCAAGAAGCAGCGCGAGCCCCAGCGCAGTGCCGCCGAGGAGATCGAGGACTGGCAGCTGGCGCGCGCCGAGTCGCACATGTCGACCGGTCTGCGCTCCGCCGAGTCGCAGGCGCTCGACCATCTGCCCGACTCCGATGTGAAGCGCGCGCTCCAGGCGATCCCCGAGGAATTCCGCATCGCGGTCTATCTCGCCGACGTAGAGGGCTTTGCGTACAAGGAGATCGCGGACATCATGGGGACACCCATCGGAACGGTGATGTCCCGGCTCCACCGGGGCCGTCGCCAGCTGCGCGGCATGCTCGAGGACTACGCCCGTGACCGCGGGCTCGTCCCGGCCGGCGCCGGAGAGTCGAACGAAGCGAAAGGCTCGGGCTCATGAGCTGCGGAGAGCCGCACGAGACGGACTGCAGTGAGGTCCTCGACCATCTCTATGAGTTCCTTGACCATGAGATGCCGGACTCCGACTGCACCAAGTTCGAGGTGCACTTCGAGGAGTGCTCCCCGTGCCTGGAGAAGTACGGCCTGGAGCAGGCTGTGAAGAAGCTGGTCAAGCGGTGCTGCGGGCATGACGACGTGCCGACCGACCTCCGGGCGAAGGTCATGGGGCGCATCGATCTGATCCGCTCCGGGCAGGCCACGCCCGACGAGGGCACGCCCCTCGCCTGAAGCTGAGGCGCGGGCAACTTCCGCATCGTGTGCGGGGGTTGGCCCCGTCCGCCACCCGGTTCACCCGATCGTGCTAATCCGGGGCCTCAGGCCCCGGCAATCCCCGCGATGCCGCCCGGAGGGCGCGGATCGCGTCCTATTCTCCGTGAACTGAATGCCACGGGGAGGGAGTTGGGCATGCGGTCGGTTCCGCCGGTGGCCCGCGCGTACGTACTCCTGACGGTCGTCGGCGCCCTCGTGTGCGCCGCTCCGGCCGTCTCCCGCGACACCTCCTGGTCCGCCGTGGCGCTGCTCGCCTGCGTGTACGCGGGCTGCGAGCAGGTCGGCCGCTGCCGGCTCGTCGGCCGGCGCGCCCCCAAAGGCATGGGCACGTTCTTCCCGGTACTGCTTGCAGGAGCGTTTCTGCTGCCGCCCGCGGCCGCCGCTCTCGTCGCCGTGCCCGGCGCCCTCCTCGCCCGGGTGGAACAGCGGCCCCGACGGCTGCGCCGCCTGTGGCGGGCGGCCCAGCTCGCCCTCGGCATCGGAGCGGCCGCGGAGGTCTTCGGCGCCCTCGGCGGCTCGGACGCCGTCTCCGGGGCCCGCCTCCCGTACGCGCTCGTGCCCGCTGCCGCCGCGGTGCTCACCTTCTGTGTCGTGCTCACCGTCCTCGACGGCGGCATCCTCGCCGCCGCCGAGCGCGTACCGCTGCGCTCCGCCTGGCGCGGCCTCTTCCTGCGGTCCCTGGCGCCGGTGGCCGTGCACGGTCTTGCGGGTCTGCTGATGGCGGTGCTGTGGGCGAGTTCCTACGGGCCGGTGGCCTCGCTGCTCGTGCTGCTGCCGATGTACATCTCCTGCTGGGTGTTCGCCCAGTACCAGCGCGAGCGCGCCGCTCATCAGGCGACCATCCGGGCCCTCGTCCAGGCCGTCGACATCAAGGACGGATACACGCGCGGGCACAGCGAGCGCGTCGGGCAGGCGTCCATGATGATCGCCAGGGAACTGGGCATGGCCGACGAGCGGGTGGAGGTCCTGCGGTTCGCCGGGATCCTGCACGACGTGGGCAAACTCGGCGTCCCCACCCGGCTGTTGCGCAAGGACGGGCCGCTCACCCCAGAGGAGCGCGAGATCATCCAGCTGCATCCCGAGTACGGGCACGAGATGGTGCGCGGCATCGGCTTCCTCGGCGAGGCCCGGGCGGCGATCCTGCACCACCACGAACGGCTCGACGGCAGCGGGTACCCGTACGGGCTCGCGGGGACGCAGATCCCGGAGTTCGCGCGGGTGGTGGCGGTGGCCGACGCGTTCGACGCCATGACGTCCACGCGCACGTACTCGCGGGCGCGGCCCGTGGACGTCGCCCTGGCGGAGCTGGAGCGGTGCGCGGGCTCGCAGTTCGACCCGGTGATGGTGCGGGCGCTGGTGCGGGTCCTCGGGCGGGACGGCTGGCATCCGGTGGTGACCGCCGACGAGAGCGTGCTGCCCGCACCCCGCCCGCAAGGCGTGGCCGTACCGGGGGCGGCCTCCCGGTGACGGCCTGGGCACCCGCCCGGGGCGGCAGCGCGGCCGGGGCGGCGGCGCGGGTGCCCGCCGCCGTGGTCCTCGTCCGCGTCCTCGCCGGCGCGGTCACCCTGCTCGCCCTCGGCGACACCGTCTGGCACGGGCTCGCCGACCGCGGGGTCGCCCTCGCCTTCGGGCTCCTCGTCGCCGTGGGGGAGCTGGCGCGCTGGGGCGGCGGCGAGGACCGGGAGTCCGCGCCGCTGGGGGCCGCGGGGGCCCTCGCGTACGCGCTGCTCGGCGAGGCGGCCGGCCGGCCCACGCACCACGGCGTGCTCCAGGTCGTCACGGTCGCCGTCGCGGGCGCGCTCGTCGGGTGTGTCCCGCACGTGGCCCGCGGCAAGGGGCCCTCGTTCGACCACATGGCGCGCCGGGTGCTCACCGTCGCCTTCGCCGCCGTCTGCTTCCAACCGCTCTACAACCAGGGAAAATTGGAGGAGTGGTTCGGCGACGGGGCGTCCTACGCGCTGCTCGTCGCCGGGCTGCTCGTGCTCACGGCGCTGTGCGACGCCGTGCTGGCCGCCGCCCTGGCCCACGCGCGCACCCGCTGGCCGTTCGGGCCGCTGCTGCGCGACGAACTGCGGGCGATGCTCGGCATCGGGTCGGCCGTCTGCGCCACGGGGGCCGTCATGGCGCTCGCGGTCGCCGTCGCCGGGGTGTGGGCGCTGCCCGTCATCAGTCTGCCGCTGCTCCTCACCCAGCTGGCCTTCCGGCGCTACTCCGCGGTGAAGGCCACCTACCGCCAGACCATCGCCTCGCTGGCCCGCGCCACCGAGATCGCCGGTTACACGCCGCACGGGCACGCCCACCGGGTGGCCGCGCTGAGCCGGTCGATAGGCCGTGACCTGGGGCTCTCCGGGCCCGATCTGACCGTTCTGGAGTACGCGGCCCTGATGCACGACATCGGGCAGCTGTCGCTGCTCGACCCGGTCGCCCAGGGCGCCACGGCCGGGCTGCCCGCCGCCCAGCAGCGCCGTATCGCCCTGCTCGGCGGCGCCGTCGTCCGGCAGACCGGAGTGGACGCCCAGGTCGCCGTGGTGGTCGAGCGGCAGGCCGATCCCTACCGGGAACAGCCGCTCACCGCGCGGATTGTGCGGACAGCGAACGCGTACGACGAAATGGCCAGGGAAGAGGGCCCCCAGGGCCCGCTCACGGCCCTGGAACGGCTGCGTCTGGCCACGGGCCGGGACTATCAGCCCGAGGTCGTCGAGGCGCTGGCCAGAGTGGTCGCGCACCCCGGTCTGAGCCTAGGGTCGGCTGGGTAACCCATGGGTAATGAGCGGGCGTCCGACCGTACGTGGTTGGATGCGAAGGAGCCCACAAAAGAGGAGTGTCCAGGGGGCACAGGCCTCGAGTATCGGCAGGCGGGAATCGTGAGGATCTTCGGCAAGGGACGACACCGGCCCTCCGCCTCGTGGCGGCAGGCCACGGACCGCGCGTTCACGCTGATCGGGGACGGCCGGTACGAGGACGCGGGCGCCCTGCTCACCCGCGCCGCGGACCTGGAGCCCTGGCTGTCGGAGTCCTGGTTCAACCTCGCCCTGCTGCACAAGTTCCGGCACGACTGGGAGCAGGCGCGCGCCGCGGGCCTGCGGGCCGTCGCGCTCCTCGACCGGGAGACCGGCGCCCCGGACTGGTGGAACGTGGGGATCGCCGCCACCGCCCTGCAGGACTGGCCGCTGGCCCGGCGGGCCTGGCAGGCGTACGGGCTGAAGGTGCCCGGTGGCGCGACCGCCGCGGGCGAACCGACCGGCATGGACCTGGGCAGCGCCGCCGTGCGGCTGTCGCCCGAGGGCGAGGCCGAGGTGGTGTGGGGGCGGCGGCTCGACCCCGCCCGCATCGAGGTGCTGTCCATTCCGCTGCCCTCGTCCGGGCGGCGCTGGGGCGAGGTCGTGCTGCACGACGGGGTGCCCCACGGGGAGCGGACCACCGCGACCGGGCACTCGTACCCGGTGTTCGACGAGATCGAGCTGTGGGCGCCCTCGCCGGTGCCGACCTGGGTGGTGCTCCTGGAGGCCGCCACCGAGTCCGACCGGGACGCCCTGGAGCGGCTCGCGGCCGATGCCGGGTTCGCCGCCGAGGACTGGTCGTCGTCGGTGCGGCTGCTGTGCCGGATGTGCTCGGAGTCGCGGATGCCGTCCGACGAGGGCGACGGTGAGCACCTCGATCCGCACGACCACAGCGAGCCGGGGCATCCCGGGCCGCTGGGGCACCGGACCGACGGGCAGCTGTGGGTGCCGGAGCGGGAGTGCGGGGTGGCGGCGCCGGCTTCTCTGGTGCGGGGACTGCTGGACGGCTGGGTCGCGGACTCGCCGGACTCGCGGGACTGGCGGGATCTTGAAGAGGTCTGTTAGCCGCCGCGGCCGGGTGCGGGGTTCTTCGTCGCCCGCGCCGTTCCCCGCGCCCCTGACGGGCCGGTCCTGAGCTCCCCGTACTCTGGTAAAGACATCCCCCGTTCCCTAGGAAGGCTTACGTCCGTCATGGCGCAGCAGGACACCGATCAGCAGCACGTTGCGGGCGCGGGCGTGCTCCCCGTGGACGACGAGGGCTTCGTCATCGACACCGAGGACTGCGAGGCGCGGGAGGCGGCGTACCGGGAGCGCGGGACGTCGCGGCCGATCACCGTCGTCGGGAACCCCGTCCTGCACAAGGAGTGCAAGGACGTGACGGAGTTCGACGACGAGCTGGCCGCGCTGGTCGACGACATGTTCGCCAGCCAGCGCACCGCCGAGGGCGTGGGCCTCGCCGCCAACCAGATCGGTGTCGACCGCAAGGTCTTCGTCTACGACTGCCCGGACGACGAGGGCGTGCGTCACACCGGCGTCGTCGTCAACCCGGTCCTGCGGGAGCTGCCCGCCGACCAGCGCCGGCTCGACGACTCCAACGAGGGCTGCCTGTCCGTGCCGACGGCGTACGCCGAACTCGCCCGTCCCGACTACGCGGTGGTCACCGGGCAGGACGAGAAGGGCAACCCGATCACGGTGCGCGGCACCGGGTACTTCGCGCGCTGCCTGCAGCACGAGACGGACCACCTGTACGGGTACCTGTACATCGACCGCCTGTCGAAGCGGGAGCGGAAGAACGCCCTGAAGCAGATGGACGAGGGCACGCCCCGCTACCCCGTGGTCCCCAACGACTGAGCCCAGCGGGGCAGTTGCGCGCCGAGCGGCGCCTGGTACGGATGTTTCCGGCCAGGCGCCGCTCTTGTGCATGCCCGCACCCTTGCTTG
Organism: Streptomyces sp. cg35; assembly: GCF_050410835.1. Lineage (NCBI taxonomy): Bacteria > Bacillati > Actinomycetota > Actinomycetes > Kitasatosporales > Streptomycetaceae > Streptomyces > Streptomyces sp. cg35. The sequence goes on along the minus strand of NZ_CP191268.1, from coordinate 3,094,676 downwards.
TACGGCCGCGTGTGCGAACAGGACCGGCCGCATGTGACCCATATTCGGTCATGTAAGGGGACGATTCCGGCGGTGGGGGGTAGTGAGGGGAGCAAATCCGTTCCCAGAACGGTCAGTTGTAGTGCTGAATAGAAAGCGCGGGGATACGCAACGGCGCGCGCCCGGCACTGCGGGAGGGGCGTACGCCATCAGGCAGCAGAGAGGGGTTTGTTCGTGCCTGCTTATCCACAGACAGCGGTCCCACCGGCGCTGGCGCTTCCGGTGATCGAGGACGCGTTTCCTCGCAATCTGCACCCGTATTGGCCGAAGCTCCAGGAGAAGACCCGCTCCTGGCTGCTCGAAAAGCGCCTCATGCCTGCCGACAAGGTGGAGAAATATGCCGATGGTCTGTGCTACACGGACTTGATGGCGGGCTATTACATGGGTGCCCCCAACGAGGTGCTGGCCGCGATTTGCGACTACAGCGCGTGGTTCTTCGTCTGGGACGACCGGCACGACCGTGACGTGATCCACGGGCGGACGACGAGCTGGCGGCGGCTCGCCGTCCAGTTGCACGCGGCCACGGAGGCACCACAGCTTCACCTGCGTCACAAGGATCCGCTGGTCGCGGCCTTCGCGGAGAGCGTCGACCGGCTCTACGGCTCGCTGAGCCGGACGTGGAGCGCCCGGTTCGCCCGCCACTTCCACGTGGTGATCGACGCGTACGACCAGGAGTTCCACAACCGGATGACGGGCACCGTTCCGTCCGTCGACGAGTACATTTCCCTGCGCAGGAATACGTTCGCGCACTGGATATGGCTCGACCTGCTGGAGCCGACCGCACAGTACGAACTCCCCGCGTGGGTGCGGAAGAATGCTGCTTTCACCCGTGCGGCACTCGCCTGCCAGGATTTCGCCGCCTGGTACAACGACCTGTGCTCATTGCCCAAGGAGCTCGCGGGCGACGAATTGCACAACCTCGGGATAAGCCTCATCAAGCACGAAGGGCTTTCCCTCCAGGAAGCAATCGTGGAAGTACGCCGAAGGGTTCAGGGAACCATCGAGGAATTCCTTGCCGCGGAGGTGGAGGTGGAGCAGCTCGCGGTCGCCACGGAAAATATCGGACCGCACGGCAGGGAACTCGCGACGGCCATCAGGTCGTGCGTGGGAAATATGCGGAACTGGTTCAGTTCCGTGTACTGGTTCCATCACGAATCCGGCCGCTACGCGGTCGACAGCTGGGACGACCGGTCCACGCCGCCCTACGTCACCGACGACGAGCCGACCGAACAGACCAACCAGGTAGGTGAGTGCGCATGACGGTCGAATCGACCCTGGCAGCGGCACCCGGTACGGACCCGGGGCAGCCGCCGCCCGCCCCCGGCGGCGCGCCGCTGATGGGCCACGCCTGGAACCTGCTGCGCGACCCGCTCGGCTTCCTGACCCGGCTGCGCGACGGCGGCGACGTCGTGCGGCTGAAGCTCGGCCCGAAGACGGCCTACGCGGTGTGCGACCCGGAGCTGGTCGCCACGCTGCTCAAGAGCCCGGACTTCCTGGTCGGGGGGCCGCTGTGGGAGACGATGGGCGTCCTGCTCGGCAAGGGCGTGGCGACCAGCAACGGGCCGCTGCACCGACGCCAGCGCCGGGCGATCCAGCCCGCGTTCCGGATGGACAAGATCCATGAGCACGCGACCGTGATGGAGGAGGAGGCGCGGGCGATGGCCGCGCGGTGGAGCGACGGGCAGACCGTCGACATCGCGGCCGAGGTGTTCCGCACGGCGACCCGGATCGTGGCCCGTTCCGTGCTCCAGGTCGAGTCCATCGACGAGCGGGCCGACCGGCTGAGCGCGGCGCTGCACACCGTCTTCGAGGGCCTGTACCGGAGGATGATCCTTTCCTTCGGCCCGCTGTACCGACTGCCACTTCCGGCCAATCGGCGATTCGAGAGCGCGCTGGCCGATTTGCATCGGCTGGTCGACGAGATCATCGCCGAGCGAAGGGCTTCGGGAAGCAATCCGGGCGATCTGCTCGCCGCATTGCTCGAGGACCGCGACGAGAATGGTGAAACCGTCAACGAACAGGAGGTGCACGACCAAGTCGTGTCCCTCGTCGTGGCCGGTGCCGAGAATGTCGCGAAGACCCTGACGTGGGTGTTCCAGCTTCTCGCCGAACACCCCGAGCAGGAAAAGCGGTTGCACGACGAGGTCAAATCCGTGACCGGTGGCAGGCCGGTCGCTTTCGGCGACCTCAAGGAACTCGCATATATGCGGAATCTGATCACCGAGTCCATGCGGATACGGCCCGCTGTCTGGATATTGACGCGGCTCGCCGCCGTCGACACGACACTCGGCGGGTATCGCATTCCGGCCGGTTCCGACATCGTCTACAGTCCGCTGGCCATGCAGCGCGACCCGCGCGCGTTCGCCGACCATCTGGCGTTCGACCCGGACCGCTGGCTGCCCGAACGCGCCGCGGACGTCACGCCGGCGGCGCACGCGCCGTTCAGCGTCGGCAACCGCAAGTGCCCCGGTGATCACTTCAGCATGGCCGAACTGTCCCTGGTCCTGGGCGCGGTGGTGTCCAAGTGGAGACTGGTTCCGACCGACAGGACGGACAGCACCGCCCGGATCGGCATCACGCTGCAGCCGCGCAGCGCGCTGCTGCGGGTCGAGGCGCGGGCCGCCTCGACGCCGTAGGGGCGCCGGGGCGCGGGTGAGGAGTCAGGCGCCGACGTCACCGGTGCCTCACGCGGACCGACGGCCCTCGGACAGGTGGCTGACCGACCGCACCCGGAACGTCCTCCGGAAGGCGTTGGGCGTCGTGCCCAGCGCCTTCATGAACTGGTGGCGCATCGCCGCCGCGTTGCCGAACCCGGCGCGGAAGGCGATCGCGTCCACCGTCTCGTCCGTGCTCTCCAGCAACTGCTGGGCGAACAGCACCCGTTGGCGCAGCAGCCAGCGGTACGGCGTCGTGCCCGTCTCCTGCTGGAAGCGGCGCGCGAAGGTGCGCGGTGACATGTGCGCCCGCGCCGCCAGCTCCTCGACGGTCACCGGCGCGTCCAGATGCCGCTCCATCCATGCCAGGACCTCGCCGACGGTGTCGCAGCGCGTCGCGGGCAACGGCCGCTCCACGTACTGGGCCTGGCCCCCGTCGCGGTGCGGCGGCACGACCATGCGGCGCGCTATCGCGTTGGCCACCTCGGAGCCGTGCTCGGTGCGCACGATGTGCAGGCAGGCGTCGATGCCCGCGGCCGTCCCGGCGGAGGTGATGACCGGGCCCTCGTCGACGTACAGGACATCGGGGTCGACCCGGGTGCGCGGATACATGACGGAGAGCTCGCGCGCGTACCGCCAGTGGACCGCGCAGCGGCGGCCGTCAAGGAGTCCGGCCTCGCCGAGCACGAAGACCCCCGCGCACAGGCTGAGCACGCGCGCGCCCCGGTCGACCGCCCGCCGCAGCGCGTCGAGCAGCTCGGGCGGGTACTGGTCGAACCGCCGCCCCGCCGAGGGGATCGCGATGAGGTCGGCCTCCTCCAGGCGCTCCAGGCCGTGCGGGGTCGAGACCGTCATACCGGGCACGTGCGTGGTGAGCGAGGGACCCTCCACGGAGGCGACCGCGAAGTCGTACACCGGAAGCCCGGCGTCGCTGCGGTCGAGGCCGAACACCTCGCACACGACGCCGAGTTCGAAGGGATGCACACCGTCGAGCAGCACTGCGGCCACGTTCTTCAGCATGCCCGCCAGTGTGCCGCAGAGTTGGCAGTAAATCGAGGGTCAGTGACAGTCCTGCCACTGCCGGGCGGGGCCCGGCGGCGGGAGAGTGGAGGACATGAACACAGCGATGAACTACCTCACCGTCCTCTTCGTCTTCCTCCTCCTCGCCGCCCCGTCCCTGTACGGGATCGCACACGACCGCCGCATCGACCGGCAGCTCCGGCAGGCGCGACGGGACGCCGAACAGGCCTCCCACCGCGCCGAGTTCACCCGGGCCGCCTAGAACTCCTCGTCGAAACCGACCGAGCCCTCGACCGCGACCTGGTACGCCGAGGGCCGCCGCTCGAAGAAGTTGGTCAGCTCCTGGACACCCTGCAGCTCCATGAAGGAGAAGGGGTTCTCGGAGCCGTAGACGGGCGCGAAGCCGAGGCGCTGCAGGCGCTGGTCGGCGACGCACTCCAGGTACTGCCGCATCGACTCGGTGTTCATGCCCGGCAGCCCGTCCCCGCACAGGTCGCGCCCGAACTGCAGCTCGGCGTCGACCGCCTCCCGCAGCATGTCGGTGACCTGCTGCTCCAGTGCGTCGTCGAACAGGTCCGGCTCCTCCTTGCGGACCGTGTCGACCACGTCGAAGGCGAAGCTCATGTGCATCGTCTCGTCGCGGAACACCCAGTTGGTGCCGGTCGCCAGGCCGTGCAGCAGGCCGCGCGAGCGGAACCAGTAGACGTAGGCGAAGGCGCCGTAGAAGAAGAGCCCCTCGATGCACGCCGCGAAGCAGATCAGGTTGAGGAGGAAGCGGCGCCGGTCCGCCTTGGTCTCCAGGCGGTCCAGCTTCTCGACCGAGTCCATCCACTTGAAGCAGAACTCGGCCTTCTCGCGGATGGACGGGATGTTCTCCACCGCCGCGAACGCCGCCGCCCGGTCGTCCGGATCGGGCAGATAGGTGTCGAGCAGCGTCAGATAGAACTGGACGTGCACGGCCTCCTCGAACAGCTGACGGCTCAGGTACAGCCGCGCCTCGGGGGAGTTGATGTGCTTGTAGAGCGTCAGGACCAGGTTGTTCGCCACGATCGAGTCGCCCGTCGCGAAGAACGCGACCAGCCGGCCGATCATGTGCTGCTCACCCGGGCTGAGCTTCGCGAGGTCGGCGACGTCCGAGTGGAGGTCGACCTCCTCGACGGTCCAGGTGTTCTTGATGGCGTCCCGGTAGCGCTCGTAGAAGTCCGGGTAGCGCATGGGACGCAGGGTCAGTTCGAAGCCCGGGTCGAGCAGGTTCTTCTCGGCAGTGGTGTCGGACATTACTGGCAGGCCTCGCAGGACTCGGGGTTTTCCAGGGAGCAGGCGACCGCGTCCGCCTCGACGACGGGCGTGGCGGTCTGCGCGGGGACGCTGGAGCGGCCCGCCGCGCGGGCGATGCGCGTCGCGGGGCGCGAGCGCAGGTAGTACGTCGTCTTCAGGCCCGACTTCCAGGCGTACGCGTACATCGAGGAGAGCTTGCCGATGGTCGGGGTCTCCATGAACAGGTTCAGGGACTGGGCCTGGTCGAGGTACGGGGTGCGCGCCGCCGCCATGTCGATGAGGCCGCGCTGCGGGATCTCCCACGCCGTGCGGTACAGCGCCCGCACCTCCTCGGGCACCCACGTGAAGCCCTGCACCGAGCCGTTGGACTCGCGCAGCGCCTCGCGGGTCTGCGCGTCCCACACGCCGAGCCGCTTCAGCTCGTCCACCAGGTACGAGTTGACCTGGAGGAACTCGCCGGACAGCGTCTCGCGCTTGAACAGGTTGGAGACCTGCGGCTCGATGCACTCGTAGACACCCGCGATGGACGCGATGGTGGCCGTCGGGGCGATCGCGAGCAGCAGCGAGTTGCGCATGCCGACCGCGGCGATACGTTCCCGCAGCGCGGCCCAGCGCTCCGGCCAGGTGAACTCGACGCCGTAGTGGTCGGGGTGCAGGACACCGCGCGCGGTCCGGGTCTTCTGCCAGGCGGGCAGCGGCCCGTTGCGCTCGGCGAGGTCGGCGGACGCCTCGTACGCGGCGAGCATGATGCGCTCGGCGATCCGCGTGGACAGCGCCCTGGCCTCGGGCGAGTCGAAGGGCAGCTTCAGCTTGAAGAAGACGTCCTGCAGGCCCATCGCGCCCAGACCCACCGGACGCCAGCGGGAGTTGGAGCGGCCCGCCTGCTCGGTCGGGTAGAAGTTGATGTCGACGACCCGGTCGAGGAACGTGACGGCCGTGCGGACGGTCTCGTCGAGCCGCTCCCAGTCGATGTCCCCGGTCGCCGTGTCCACGAAGGAACCCAGGTTCACGGAGCCGAGGTTGCAGACGGCCGTCTCCCCGTCGTCCGTCACCTCCAGGATCTCGGTGCACAGGTTCGAGGAGTGGACCGTGTGGCCGGGCTCCGCGGTCTGGTTGGCGGTCCGGTTGGCGGCGTCCTTGAAGGTCAGCCAGCCGTTGCCGGTCTGCGCGAGCGTGCGCATCATGCGGCCGTACAGGTCCCGTGCGGGGATGGTCTTCTGGGCCTTCCCCTCGGCCTCGGCCTTCCGGTACGCGGCGTCGAACTCCGCGCCCCACAGGTCGACCAGCTCGGGCACGTCGGCCGGCGAGAACAGCGACCAGGTGCCGCCCTCGTTGACCCGGCGCATGAACTCGTCGGGGATCCAGTGCGCGAGGTTCAGGTTGTGGGTGCGGCGCGCGTCCTCACCGGTGTTGTCGCGCAGCTCCAGGAACTCCTCGATGTCGGAGTGCCACGTCTCCAGGTAGACGGCGGCGGCGCCCTTGCGGCGCCCGCCCTGGTTCACGGCGGCGACCGACGCGTCCAGCGTCTTCAGGAACGGCACGATGCCGTTGGAGTGCCCGTTCGTGCCGCGGATCAGCGAACCCCGGCTGCGGATGCGGGAGTACGAGAGGCCGATGCCGCCCGCGTGCTTCGACAGCCGGGCCACCTGGTGGTAGCGGTCGTAGATCGAGTCCAGCTCGTCCAGCGGGGAGTCCAGCAGGTAACAGCTCGACATCTGCGGGTGCCGGGTGCCGGAGTTGAAGAGGGTGGGGGAGGAGGGCAGGTAGTCGAGGCGGCTCATCAGGCCGTACAGCGCGGCGACCTCGTCGACGGCGCGGGCGCTGTCGTCCTCGGCGAGACCGGCGGCGACGCGGAGCATGAAGTGCTGCGGGGTCTCGACGACCTGGCGGGTGATCGGGTGGCGCAGCAGGTAGCGGCTGTGCAGGGTGCGCAGGCCGAAGTAGCCGAAGCGGTCGTCCCCGGCCGGGTCGATCAGCGCGTTCAGCCGGGCGGCGTGGATCCGCACGAACTCGGCGGTGCGGTCGGCGACGAGCCCCTCGCGGTGGCCGACCGCGACCGACTCGGTGAACGAGGTCACGCCCTGCGAGGCGGCCTCGGCGGCGATGGAGAGCGTCAGGAGCCGGGCGGCCAGCCGGGAGTAGACGGGGTCCTCGGAGATGAGCCCCGCCGCTGCCTCGGTGGCGAGTCCGCGCAGCTCGGCCTCGTCGGCGCGGGCACTGCGGCCGCGCAGCGCGGCGGCTGCGACCCGGCCGGGGTCGGCGTCGGGGAGGTCGGCGGTCAGCTCGGTCAGGGTGCGCAGCAGCGCGGTCCCCGGAGCGTCGTCCGGTGCGGCTGAGACCGGTTCGGCGGGCGGCGCGATGGTCACGTGGAGGCTCTCCCTCGCTCGGCTCGGGGCCTGCGGGGAGGGAGTGGCTCGGGCGCACGGAGGCGCCGTCGTCACCGGCCCATTCCGCGAGGCCCGGACGTCGTCGACGCCCGGGCCGGACGGCTCGGGCGTGCTGTCGACAGGTCATCGGACTCACGCGGACGCTTATGTGCGCTTACGTTCACCGTTGCGGGACAGTTCCGGATTTGCACCGGATTCCCCTGCGGCGACAGCGAGAGTGAGCATACATCTTGTGTCAGGCTTTCGCGGCAGGCCCACATCTTGTGTCGGATAGGGTGACGGCGATCTACGGGCGGGCGATCTTGGGGAGGGCTCGATGCGCGCGTGGCAGGGGACGGCCGTGGTGCCGCTGGTGACGGTGCTTCTGGCGGGGTGCGGCGGGGGAGCGGCGGACCGGGCCGCGGCCGGGCCGTCGTCGTCCGCCTCTTCGAAGACGTCCGCGAGTCCGAAGACGTCCGCGAGCCCGACGGCGCCGAGCCCCGAGGTGGTCCGGCCCACCGGCCCCGCGACCGCCCCGGGCCGGGACGCCGTCGCCGCGCCCCGGCAGGTCTTCACCGCCGAGCAGTTGAAGAAGGCGCTGCTGCCCGACGCCGCGTTCGGTACGGGGCTGGAGCGCGGGGAGACCCAGGCGGGCCCGTACGAGAGCACCCACGACCAGCGCAGCGGCCGCTGGTCGTACTGCCTGGACGCGGCCGGGGAGAAGGACCCGGCCTGGCTGGGCCCGGCGGCGTACCGGGGCGCCATGGCGCTGGCCCGCACCCAGTGGGTGGACCGTGCGACCCGGCCGCCGGAGGGGCACCTCGTGGCGACGCAGATGATCGTGTCGCTGCCCGTCGCCGAGGCCCGCGACCATCAGCGCGTCGAGCAGGACATCCTGCGGCACTGCCGGGAGTTCGCCTCCGACATGGAGGCGGGCTCGGCGACCGAGCGGTACGGGACCGTGCCGCTCAAGGGCCTGGGCGACGAGGCGTTCCTGGAGGTCCAGGACGTGATGTACGAGGGCGGGACGACCACCCGGTACCGCGCCCATGTGCGGGTCGGCGGAGTGCTCGTGCTCCTCCTCGGCGAGGAGGGCGCGGGCCGCGACGAGACCGTCCGCTGGGCCGCCCACCTCGCGCGCGAGGTGGGCGGGACGCTGTACGGGGCCGGCGCGTGAGCACCGGCCCCGGCGCCGGTGCTACCCGGCCGCGGGCCGCTTCAGGAGCGTGTTCACGAAGTCCTCGGTGAAGTTGCGCGGGCCCGTGCCCAGGGCGACCCGGCCGCGGTGCTCGGTGCGGGCGGCCACCAGGGGCGACTCCGAGTAGTAAGCGCGCGGGTAGTCGGAGTCGTAGGGGACGAACACCGTCTTGCCGCGGGTGAGTTCGCTCGCGCACTCCACGACGACCGTGCCCTCGGCGGCGGTCACGAACGACTCGTCGGCGCACACCCCGACGGCCAGCGGGTCGTGCAGGGGGCTGCCCCCGGTCTCCTCGTACGCGCCGAGGTAGAAGCGCATCAGGCGCGCGGTCAGCTCCATGCCCTCGCCCGCCTCCTCCAGAGTCTTGAGCTCGTCGGGCCCGAACCGCCAGCCGTGCGTCGCGTCGAGCCCGACCATCGTGTACGGGATGCCCGACGACACGACCAGGTCCGCCGCGTCCGGGTCCGTCCACGCGTTGAACTCGGCGACCGGCGTGATGTTCCCGGGCACCTCGGCCGCCCCGCCCATGAAGACCAGCCGCTTCACGCGCCGGGCGAAGTCCGGGTCCTCGCTCAGGGCGAGCGCCACATTGGTGAGCGGGCCCGTCGCGCACACCGTCAGCTCCCCCTCGTACGCGCGCGAGAGCCTCAGCAGGGCCTGCGCGGAGGACTCGGGGTGCTCCGGCGCGGTCGAGTCCGGCAGCTGCTCCGTACCGAGTCCCGCGGAGCCGTGGAACTCGCCGGCGGCCGCGTACGGCAGGCGGGTCAGCGGGCGGCCGGCGCCCCGGTGCACCGTCACGTCGCCGTCGATGCCGAACACCCGGGCGAGGGCCCGGCCGTTGCGGAAGGTCTGCCCGGCGGGCACGTTGCCGCCGACGGTCGTGTAGGCCTTGAGGTCCCACAGCCCCGTGCCGAGCAGGTACTGCAGTGCGACGGCGTCGTCGATTCCGGGATCGCTGTCGAGCACGATGGGGGCGGCCATGGTTCCTCCGGGGCAGATGGTGCGTTGTATCGATCACCGTAATGCGACGGGCCCCTCCGTGAAGGAGGGGCCCGTCGTCGGCGGGGGAGGCGATTCCTAGTGGCCGGAGGCCCCGACGGTGGGCAGGTCGACCTGCACGCCCTTGTCGCCGGCGTCCGCGGTGTAGTCCTCGGGGGACGTCTCGTCGACGCCCTCCGGGGCCTTCACGGCCTTCAGGACGAAGGTGAGGACCACGGTCACGATCACGTTCAGCACGAACGCGGTCAGACCGATGTAGCCGATCTCCCCGATGCCCGGGATCTCCTTCGAGGAGCCGCCGAAGTGCTTCTGCGTCGGCGAGGCCACCCCGTACGCGGCGAGGGTGCCGTAGACCATGCCGACCGCCCAGCCGGCGAGCAGCGCCCACCGGTGGAACCAGCGGGTGAACAGGCCGCCCACCAGCGCGGGCATGGTCTGCAGGATCCAGATGCCGCCGAGGAGCTGGAAGTTGATGGCGACGGTCTTGTCCATGGTCAGGACGAAGGCCAGCGCGCCGACCTTCACCAGCAGCGACACCAGCTTGGAGACCTTGGTCTCCTGCTGGGGCGTCGCGTCCGGCTTGAGGAAGTCCTTGTAGATGTTGCGGGTGAAGAGGTTCGCGGCGGCGATGGACATGATGGCCGCCGGGACCAGCGCGCCGATGCCGATGGCGGCGAAGGCCACACCCGCGAACCAGTCCGGGAACATGTCCTCGAACAGCTGCGGAATCGCCAACTGCCCGTTCTGCACCTTGATCCCGGCCGCGATCGCCATGAACCCGAGCAACGCGAGCAGGCCCAGCATGAGCGAGTACAGCGGCAGGATCGTGGTGTTGCGCCGGATGACCTCGCGGCTCTTGGACGACAGGGTCGCCGTGATCGAGTGCGGGTACATGAACAGCGCGAGGGCCGAGCCGAGCGCGAGCGTCGCGTACGTCCAGGTGCCCTGCGAGCCGGGCGCGAGCGCCCCGACGGGCTTCTCGGTCGCGGGGTTGATCGCCTCGAACTTCTTGCCCGCGGCGGCGAAGATGTCGTCGAACCCGCCCAGCTTGATCGGGATGTAGATGATGGCGACCGCGATCACGATGTAGATCAGCGTGTCCTTGACGAACGCGATCAGCGCGGGGGCCCGCAGACCCGACGAGTACGTGTACGCGGCCAGCACGCCGAAGGCGATGAGCAGCGGCAGGTCCTTGATGAACCAGTTGGTGTTCTCGCCGCCGCCGACGCCCATCACGTCCAGGACGGCCTGGATGCCGACCAGTTGGAGCGCGATGTACGGCATGGTGGCGAGGATGCCGGTGATCGCGACGGCCAGCGAGAGGCCCTTGGAACCGAACCGGCCGCGCACGAAGTCCGACGTGGTCACGTACCCGTGCTTGTGCGAGACCGACCACAGGCGGGGCAGGAAAGTGAAGATCAGGGGGTAGACGAGGATCGTGTACGGCACCGCGAAGAAGCCGGACGCGCCCGCCGCGTAGATCGCCGCGGGGACGGCCACGAAGGTGTACGCCGTGTAGAGGTCGCCGCCCAGCAGGAACCAGGTGATCCAGGTGCCGAACGACCGGCCGCCCAGGCCCCATTCGTCGAGCGAGTCGTTCTCGGACCGGCGCCAGCGCGCGGCCAGGAAGCCCATGACCGTGACGGCCAGGAAGAAGATGATGAAGACGGTGAGCGCGACACCGTTGACGCCGTCGTTCATCCCTGGCTCCCGGTGGCCTTGCGGGCGCGCTGGTCACGCTGCCACAGCTTGTACGCGGTCATCGTGAGCGCCGTCGAGATGAGCACCCAGAGCATCTGGTACCAGTAGAAGAACGGGATGCCGATGAAGGTCGGGTCGATCTTGGCGTAGGAGCTGACCCAGAGCATCGCCACGAACGGCGCGGCCAGGCACAGCGCGATGACTACGCGCACCGGTGTCACCACCGGTCTCCTCACTTCAGGCGCATCGGACATGTCGCGGCTCCGTCCCCTCGCTGGTCGCACTTATCTCGTGCTTAACGTGCGGGAAATCTAGGCGAGAGTCTTGATCTATGGAACCCCTGTCCGGATAACGGACGAGCTCTTTACCCTCAACAGCAGCGGAACCCGCGCCCCGGGTCCTTTTCCTGGCGGTCCGTCCGCATGCGCTCGAACTCGCGCCGCGAGGCCACGGAGGCACCCGGGTGCGCGGAGCGCGCGTGCGCGACATAGCGCTCGTACGCCGATTCGTCCGTCAACTCACGTACGTACCAGCGCACATGTCTAACCACCCGAAGCAGCACCGATGCCGGCATCGCGCGCCTCCTTCATCTCCGCCTTCTCCTGCCGGCTGGGGACGAGCCCGGCCGGTGCGATCAGCGTGGACTCGACGTACGGTGCCTCGCTGAGTTTCGACGATTCCGGATCCCGTACGTGCCTCAGGCACACCCGTGCCGCGTCCACGATCACCACGACGACGAGCACGGCGAGCGCGGCCGAAAGGACGCCGTCCACCGTGGAGTTGGTGACGACGGTGTGCATGTCGTCCATGGTCCGGGCGGGCGGCAGGACCTTCCCCGCGTCGATGGCGTCCTGGTAGTCCGAGCGCTGCTGGAAGAACCCGACGCGCGGATCGCCGGAGAAGACCTTCTGCCAGCTCGCGGTCAGGGTGACGGTGGCGTCCCAGGCGAGCGGGATCCCGGTGATCCAGGCCCACTTGAGCCGCCCGGACTTCACCAGCAGCGTGGTGCAGACGGTCAGCGCCACCGCGGCGAGCAGCTGGTTGGCGATGCCGAAGATCGGGAAGAGCTGGTTGATCCCGCCGAGCGGTTCGTGCACGCCGACCCAGAGGAAGTAGCCCCACAGGGCGACCACGAGGGCGCTGGTGAGCAGCAGGCCGGGCTTCCAGCTCACGTTCTTGAACGGCCTGTACACGTTGCCGAGCATGTCCTGGAGCATGAAGCGGCCCACGCGTGTCCCGGCGTCGAGCGCGGTCAGGATGAACAGCGCCTCGAACATGATCGCGAAGTGGTACCAGAAGGCGCGCAGTCCGTCCCCGGTCACCTTCGAGAAGATCTCTGAGACGCCGACGGCGAGGGTCGGCGCACCGCCCGTACGGGACAGCAGGCTCGACTCCTCGACCTGCTGGGCCGCCCGCGCCAGCTCCGCAGGTGAGATCGAGTAGCCCAGGTTCGCCACGGCCTGCGACGCGGACTGCACGGTGTCGCCGATGACGCCGGCCGGGGCGTTCATGGCGAAGTAGAGCCCCGGGTCGATGATCGAGGCCGCGACGAGCGCCATCACGGCCACGGACGACTCCATCAGCATGGAGCCGTAGCCGATCATCCGGACCTGCGTCTCCTTCTGGATCATCTTCGGCGTCGTGCCGGACGCGATGAGCGCGTGGAACCCGGAGAGCGCGCCGCACGCGATGGTGATGAAGACGAACGGGAACAGCGACCCCGCGAACACCGGCCCGTCCCCGCGCGAGGCGAAGCCGGTGACGGAGTCCATCTTCAGTGTCGGCAGCGTGACGACGACCCCGACGGCCAGCAGCGCGATCGTGCCCAGCTTCATGAAGGTCGACAGGTAGTCGCGCGGCGCGAGCAGCATCCACACCGGCAGCACCGAGGCGACGAAGCCGTACGCCACCAGCCAGATCACCAGCGTCGACGGCGCGAGCGTGAAGGTGTCCGCGAAGGACGACTCGGCGACCCAGCGCCCCGCGACGAGCGCGAACAGCAGCAACGCGACGCCGATCAGGGAGACTTCGCTCACCCGCCCGGGCCGCAGCACCCGCAGGTAGAACCCCATGAACAGCGCGATCGGGATCGTCATCGCGATGGAGAAGGTGCCCCAGGGGGACGCGGCCAGCGCGTTCACGATCACCAGCGCGAGCACCCCGAGCAGGATGATCATGATGGCGAACGCGGCGAGCAGCGCGGCGGCCCCGCCGAACGGGCCGATCTCCTCGCGCGCCATCTGCCCCAGCGAACGCCCGTCGCGCCGGGTGGAGAAGAACAGCACGACCATGTCCTGGACCGCGCCCGCGAAGATGACGCCGACGATGATCCAGATCGTCCCCGGCAGATACCCCATCTGCGCGGCGAGCACGGGTCCGACGAGCGGTCCGGCCCCGGCGATGGCGGCGAAGTGGTGGCCGAGCAGCACGCGCCGGTCGGTCGGGTGGAAGTCGATGCCGTTGTTCAGCCGCTCCGCGGGCGTGGCCCGGCGAGCGTCCACCCGCAGCACCTTGTGCGCGATGAACTTCGCGTAGAAGCGGTAGCCGATGGCGTACGAGCCGAGGGCGGCGGCCACCATCCACGCGGCGGAGATCTCCTCGCCGCGGGAGAGGGCGAGCACGGACCAGCCGGCCGCGCCGACGAGCGCGACAAGGGTCCACAGGGCGATGGTGCGCGGAGAGCGGCGAGATCCGGTACGCACGTGTGCGTCCTCCCGTCCATGCGACGACGGGAGGACCGTAGGGCAGAAAGGTGAGCCGCGCTACACCGCGTGCGGAGCCGTTCAGTCCATGGGCCGCTTGAGGCGCGCCACGAACTTGTAGCGGTCGCCCCGGTACACCGAGCGCACCCACTCCACCGGCTGGCCCGAGCCGTCGATGGAGTGGCGGGAGAGCATCAGCATCGGCAGGCCCACGTCGGTGCCGAGCAGGCCGGCCTCGCGCGGTGTGGCCAGCGATGTCTCGATGGTCTCCTCGGCCTCGGCGAGGTGGACGTCGTAGACCTCGGCCAGCGCCGTGTAGAGGGACGTGTACTTGACGAGCGACCTGCGCAGCGCCGGGAAGCGCTTGGCCGAGAGGTGCGTCGTCTCGATGGCCATCGGCTCGCCGCTGGCCAGCCGCAGCCGCTCGATGCGCAACACGCGTCCACCTGCGGAGATGTCGAGGAGCCCGGCGAGCGTGTCGTCGGCGGTGACGTACCCGATGTCGAGCAGCTGCGAGGTCGGCTCCAGGCCTTGCGCCCTCATGTCCTCGGTGTACGAGGTGAGTTGGAGGGCCTGTGACACCTTGGGCTTGGCGACGAAGGTGCCCTTGCCCTGGATGCGCTCCAGCCGGCCCTCGACGACCAGCTCCTGCAGGGCCTGGCGGACGGTGGTGCGGGAGGTGTCGAACTCGGCGGCGAGCGTGCGCTCCGGCGGCACCGGCGTGCCGGGCGGCAGGGTCTCCGTCATGTCGAGGAGGTGCTTCTTCAGGCGGTAGTACTTGGGCACGCGTGCGGTACGGACGGGCGCCCCGCTCTCGTTCTCCGCACTGCTGACGTCGGTGCTCATGCTCCGCCTTCCCGGCTCCGGTGCCGATGCGACCGGCGTACCCGTCGGTCACGGCTCACATCGTGGCACGGCTCGCTGCGGGGGACTCCCCGCACGCTCCGTGATCCCTCCTTATACCGTCCGGTGACCGTCTGGTCTAGTCCACGCTGCCGGGCGGTGGGAGCGGTCCCTCATTTCCGCTCAACACCCGTGCCGCGATGGGCGGGTGTCGTTCCGATAACGGACGCACGGACCTTTCTCGGCCACTCTTGACACGCTTATTGGTCTGGGCCAAGCTCCCGGTACTGGTCTACACCATTAGTGGCCAGGTCCCAGTCCCATCAGCCGTATCCGCGTACGTATGTTGCGTACTCGCCGTATGTCATCGCTGTGGGTGGGGGGTTCAGGCATCCCTGAGGAGGGTGACATGAAGCGCAAGCTCATTGCGGCCGTCGGCGTCGCGGCGATGATGTCCGCGGTCGCGGCCTGTGGGGGCGACGACGGTGACAGCGGCAGCAAGGCGGGCCCGGACAGCTTCAAGGGCCAGACCCTGACGGTCTGGGCCATGGACGGCTCGACGCCGCCGAACTGGACCAAGGACCTCACGGCCGCCTTCGAGAAGAAGACCGGCGCCAAGCTGAAGTTCGAGACCCAGAAGTGGGACGGCATCCAGCAGAAGATCACGACCGCGCTGTCGGAGTCGACCCCGCCGGACGTCATCGAGGTCGGCAACACCCAGACCCCCGCCTACGCGGCCACCGGCGGCCTCGCCGACCTGAGCGACCTCAAGGAGGAGATCGGTTCGGACTGGACCGAGTCCGTCTCCAAGTCCTCGGTCTACGAGGGCAAGCAGTACGCCGCGCCGTGGTACTTCGCCAACCGCGTCGTCGTCTACAACAAGAAGGTCTGGGCCGACGCCGGGATCAAGGACACCCCGAAGACGCGCGACGAGTTCTACAAGGACCTCGAGGCCATCGGCAAGAAGACCAAGGCCGAGCCGATCTACCTGCCCGGTCAGAACTGGTACTTCTTCGACGGCCTGACCATCGGCCAGGGTGCCGACCTGGTGAAGAAGGAAGGCGACAAGTACGTCTCCAACCTGGGCGACCCGAAGGTCACCAAGGCCATGGAGATCTACAAGAAGTACGCCTCCTACTCCAAGGCCCCCAAGGACAAGGACGAGGCCACCCCGCAGCAGGCCGAGGTCTTCGCCAAGGGCAACGTCGGCGCCTTCATCGGCATGGGCTGGGAGGGCGGCACCGCCATCGCGGCCAACAAGAAGGTCGAGAAGGACATCGGCTACTTCACCATCCCGGGTGAGACGGCCGACAAGCCCGAGGGCGTCTTCCTCGGCGGCTCGAACCTCGCCGTCGCCGCGGGCAGCAAGAAGCAGGAGCTGGCCAAGGAGTTCCTGAAGCTGGCGCTGTCCGACAAGTTCGAGGGCGGGCTCGCCAAGGAGAGCGGTGTCATCCCGAACAAGACGTCGCTCGAGTCCAACCTCAAGGGCAACGCCGTCGCCGAGGCCGCCGCTCCGGGCGCCGCGGTGGGTGGCACCACCCCGCTGATCCCCGAGTGGGCCGCGGTGGAGAACACCCCGAACCCGATCAAGAGCTACATGACCGCGGTGCTCAACGGCAAGTCGCCGGAGGAAGCCGCCAAGTCCGTCGAGGGCGAGATCAACAAGCGCCTCGCGCAGAAGAACTGATCACCCTCGGCCGGGGGCGCCCCTGACGGGGTGCCCCCGGCACAGGCGTGTCGACCGTACGGCCACGGAAGAGATGGCGAGTCATGTCAGTGCAGACTGAAGGCACGGACACGGCCGGGGTGACCGGTGTCCGCAAGACCGAGGCGCCGCCCCCGCGCAGGCCGGAGGGATCCGGCGAGAAACGACGCAAGGGCGCGCCCGCCCCCTACCTCCTGCTGCTGCCCGCCCTGGTGGCCACGATCGTCCTGCTGGGCTGGCCCCTGGTGAAGAACGGCATGCTGTCGTTCCAGAACCTCAATCCGCGCCAGCTGATCCTCCACCTGACCGAGTGGAACGGGGTCGAGAACTACAAAGAGGTCCTGGGCAGTTCGGACTTCTGGCGGGTCGTCCTCCGCTCGGTGATCTTCACCGCGGTCAACGTGGTGCTGATCATGCTGCTCGGCACCCTGGTGGGCCTGCTGCTCGCCCGGCTCGGCAAGAAGATGCGCCTGCTGCTGCTGTTCGGCCTGGTGCTCGCGTGGGCCATGCCGGTGCTCGCCGCGACCACCGTCTTCCAGTGGCTGTTCGCCCAGCGCTTCGGTGTCATCAACTCCGTGCTGGACTCGCTCGGCTGGCACTCCATGGCGGACCACAACTGGCTCGCCACCCAGCTGTCCACCTTCTCGGTGGTCACGCTCCTCATCGTCTGGCAGTCGATCCCGTTCGTGGCGATCAACCTGTACGCCGCCACGACCACCATCCCCAAGGAGCTGTACGAGGCCGCTTCGCTGGACGGTGCCGGCACGTGGAAGTCGTTCACCTCGGTGACCTTCCCGTTCCTCAAGCCGTTCCTGCTGGCCACGACGTTCCTCGAGGTCATCTGGGTCTTCAAGGCGTTCCCGCAGATCTTCGCGATGAACGAGGGCGGTCCTGACCGCCTCACCGAGACCCTGCCCATCTACGCCTTCGTCGAGGGCTTCGGCAACCAGCACTTCGGCATGGGCTCCGCCATCGCGTTCCTGACGATCCTGGTGCTGCTCGCGCTCACCTCGTACTACCTGCGTCTGGTGCTCAAGCAAGAGGAGGACGAGCTGTGAGGCGCTCACTCGTCGGACGGATCTGGCCGGGGACGGTCGCCGTCGCCCTGTTCGTCGTCTTCGCCTTCCCCGTCTACTGGATGTTCGCCACGGCCTTCAAGCCGACGAACGACATCGTCACGGACAGTCCGGTCTGGATCCCGACGAACGTCACGCTCGACCACTTCGACAAGGCGATCCACGCCGACCACTTCTGGACCCTGGTGGGCAACTCGCTCACCGTGACGATCCTCTCGGTGGTCTTCTCCCTGATCATCGCGCTGTTCGCGTCCTTCGCCCTGGCCCGCATGCGGTTCAAGGGACGGCGCGGCTTCATCATCGTCTTCATGATCGCGCAGATGGCCCCCTGGGAGGTCATGGTCATCGCGATCTACATGCTGGTCCGCGACAACGACATGCTGGACAGCCTGGTCCCGCTCACCGTCTTCTACATGATGATGGTGCTGCCCTTCACGATCCTGACGCTGCGCGGCTACGTCGCCGCGGTGCCCAAGGAGCTGGAGGAGTCCGCGATGGTCGACGGCTGCACCCGGCCGCAGGCCTTCATCAAGGTGATCTTCCCGCTGCTCGCGCCCGGCCTGATGGCCACCTCGCTGTTCGGCTTCATCACCGCCTGGAACGAGTTCCCGCTCGTCCTGATCCTCAACAAGGCCGTCGAGAAGCAGACGCTGCCGCTGTGGATCTCCCAGTTCCGCACCGCCTTCGGTGACGACTGGGGTGCGACGATGGCGGCGTCCTCGCTCTTCGCGATCCCGATCCTCATCCTCTTCGTCTTCCTGCAGCGCAAGGCCGTCAGCGGCCTCACCTCCGGCGCCGTGAAGGGATAACGCCACCTGATGACCACTCTCACCAGCGGCACCGACACGCTCACCCGCGACGCGCTGACCGTCCTGCAGCCGGGCTTCACCGGCACCACCGCCCCCGACTGGCTGCTGCGCCGCCTCGGTGAGGGCCTCGCGTCGGTCGGACTCTTCGGCCGCAACATCCAGACCGCCGAGCAAGTGGCCGCCCTGACCGCCCAGTTGAAGGCGGAACGCGGTGACCTCCTCGTCGCCATCGACGAGGAGAGCGGCGACGTCACCCGCCTCGAGGTCCGTACGGGCTCCTCGTTCCCCGGCAACCACGCCCTCGGCGCCGTCGACGACGTGGACCTCACCCGTGCCGTCGCCCACGAGCTCGGCCGCCGCCTCGCCGAGTGCGGCGTCAACCTCAACTGGGCGCCGTCCGCCGACGTCAACGCCAACCCCGACAACCCGGTCATCGGCGTCCGTTCCTTCGGCGCCGACACCTCGCTCGTGGCCCGGCACACCGCCGCGTACGTGGAGGGCATGCAGGCCGCCGGCGTCGCCGCCTGCACCAAGCACTTCCCCGGGCACGGCGACACGGGCGTCGACTCGCACCACGACATGCCGCTCATCGACGTCGGCCTCGACGTGCTGCACGCCCGCGACCTCGCCCCGTTCCGCGCGGCGATCGCGGCGGGCAGCCGGGCCGTGATGAGCGCCCACATCCTGGTCCCGGCCCTGGACCCGGACCGCCCGGCGACCCTGTCCCGCCGCATCCTCACGGGTCTGCTCCGCGAGGAACTCGGCTACGACGGCCTCATCGTCACCGACGGCATGGAGATGCAGGCCATCTCCTCGACGTACGGCATCGAGCGCGGCAGCGTGCTCGCCATCGCCGCCGGGGCCGACGCCATCTGCGTGGGCGGCGGCCTCTCCGACGAGGAGACGGTGAACCGGCTGCGGGACGCCCTCGTCACCGCCGTACGCACCGGCGAACTGCCCGAGGAACGGCTCGCGGACGCCGCCGCCCGGGTGCGTGCCCTGGCGGAGTGGACCGCGGCGGCGGGCCGGGCCGAGCGGTCGGCGGGCGCGTCGGGGGGCGCGTCCGGCACCGAGGTCGGCCTGGTCGCGGCCCGTCGCGCGGTCACCGTGACCCGCGACGGCTACGCCCCGCCGGTGCTGGACCCCGTGCACGTCGCGGCCTTCTCGCCGGTCGCCAACATCGCGGTCGGCGACGAGACCCCCTGGGGTGTCGCCGCCGAACTCGAGCGGCTCCTGCCCGGCACCACCACCGGCTCCTACACGGGCCCGGACGCGGGCGCGGCCGCACTGGCCGCGGCGGGCGAACAGCGCATCGTCGCCGTGGTCCGCGACGAGCACCGTCACGCGTGGATGGCCGGGGCCCTGGACACCCTGCTCGCCGCGCGCCCGGACACGGTGGTCGTGGAGATGGGCGTGCCGCAGGCCCCGCCGCGGGGCGCGCTGCACATCGCCACGCACGGCGCGGCACGGGTGTGCGGGATCGCCGCCGCGGAGGTCATCGTCGCCGGCTAGCGGCCCGGGACACAGAGAAGGTGCCGGTCACCCCGCTCGGGGTGACCGGCACCTTCTCTGTGTCCGACGCAGTGGTCCGGGCCGGCTTACACGCCTGGCTTACAGGCCCTGCCACTCCGGCTTGTTCACGTACGTGTGCCGGAAGTAGTCCGCGAGCTTCAGCTTGGACGCCGCCGCCTCGTCGACGACGACCGTCGCGTGCGGGTGCAGCTGCAGCGCCGACGCCGGCACGACCGAGGCGACCGGCCCCTCGACGGTCGCCGCCACGGCGTCCGCCTTGCCCTCGCCGGTGGCCAGCAGCACCAGGTGCCGGGCCTCCAGGATCGTGCCGATGCCCTGCGTGATGACGTGCCGCGGCACCTGGCTCAGGTCACCGTCGAAGAACCGCGCGTTGTCCGTGATGGTCTGCTCGGTCAGCGTCTTGATCCGGGTCCGGGAGGCGATCGACGAGCACGGCTCGTTGAACCCGATGTGCCCGTCGGTGCCGATGCCGAGCAGCTGCAGGTCGACGCCGCCCGCCTCGGCGAGCGCCTTGTCGTACGCCACGCACGCCGCCTGCACGTCGTCCGCGCTGCCGTCCGGGCCCATGAAGGAACCCTCGTCGAGCCCGAGCGGCTCCACGACCTCGCGCAGCACGGTCGCCCGGTACGACTCGGGGTGCCCGGTCGGCAGCCCCACGTACTCGTCGAGCTGGGCGATGCGGGCCTTCGACGCATCGACCTCACCGGCGCGCACCTTGGCCGTCAGCGCCTCGTAGATGGGCAGCGGGGTCGAGCCGGTGGCCACGCCGAGCAACGCGTCGGGCTTGCGCCGCAGCAGCTGGGCCATGGCCTCGGCGATCAGCTCGCCACCTGCCTTGGCGTCCGGAACGATCACAACTTCCACGCTGGGCCTGCCGTTCTGGTCGGAGGAGACTGAGGGGAATGTGGTATAGACCAATCTAGCAGAGCGAACCCCAGCCGGTCAGGCCCCGCGCGGGCCCCATTGCGTCCATGCTCGGCGCTGCGCCGGTGCTCGGCATGTCGAGGGGCCGGGCGTCGGGGAACGGCGGGGGCCCGGTCGCCCGGCACCCGCGCCGCACCCCGGGGCCGCTCCGCTGGGCGGGCCGGACGGCGGGCGTTCACAGTGGAAGGTGCCGAAGGCGCCCGGACCACGTGGCCCGGGGGCCCGCGCCCACCCACAGGAGGTGCCCGCATGTCCGCCACGCCAGACACCCCACCCCCACAGGACCGGCCGTCGGATACTTTGTCGCGGGAGCCGGAGGGGGAGCGGCCCGGGCGGATCATGTCCCGCGAGATCCGCGAACAGCCCGACGTGCTGCGCCGCCTCCTCGACACCGGCGCCCCGCGCATCCGGGAGGTCGCCCGTCAGGTCGCCGCCCGCGGCCCCCGCTTCGTCCTGCTCGCCGCCCGCGGCACCTCGGACAACGCCGCTCTCTACGCCAAGTACCTCCTCGAGATCCGGCTCGGCCTGCCCTGCGGCCTCACCTCCATGTCCACCACGACGGCCTACGGAGCCCGGCCCGATCTGCGCGACGTCCTCGTGATCATCGTCAGCCAGTCCGGTGGTTCGCCCGACCTGGTCGCCTCGACGAAGGCCGCCCGCCGGGCCGGCGCGATCACCCTCGCCGTGACCAACAACCCGGACTCCCCGCTCGCCGCCGTCTGCGAGCACCACATCGACGTCCTCGCCGGACCGGAGAAGGCGCTCCCCGCGACCAAGACGTACACCGCCGCGCTGCTCGCGCTGTACCTCTTCGTCGAAGGGCTGCGCGGCGGCGACGGGTCGGCCGCCGCCGTGCTGCCCGGTCTCGCCGCCGACCTGATCGCCCGCGAGGACGAGGTCCGCACCCTCGCCGCCCGCTACCGCTTCGCCGACCGCATGGTGATCACCTCCCGCGGCTACGGCTATCCGACCGCCAAGGAAGCGGCCCTGAAGCTCATGGAGACCAGCTACATCCCGGCTCTCTCGTACTCCGGCGCCGATCTGCTGCACGGCCCGCTCGCCATGGTCGACAACGTCTCCCCGGTCATCGCCGTGGTGACCGACGGCCCGGGCGGGCTCGCGCTCCAGCCGGTGCTCGACCGGCTGCGCGGGCGCGGCGCCGACCTGGTGGTGATCGGCCCCGAGGCGCAGGTGGCTCAGGCCTCCGCCGGGTTCGTCCTGCCGACCGCAGGGGTGCCGGAGGAGCTGCAGCCGGTGCTGGAGATCCTGCCGCTGCAACGCCTCGCGTACGAGGTGACCATCGCCCGGGGTCAGGACCCGGACGCGCCGCGGGCCCTCGCGAAGGTCACGGAGACGCGGTAGCGGGGCCCCACGCCCGCCCTCGTTTTCTAGCGGGCGCTATAGAATTCGCCCCATGGCGACCAAGCAGCGCGGACGGCCCCGCTCCTTCGACCGGGATGCCGCCCTGGAGAAGGCCATGCGGGCCTTCTGGGAACACGGGTACGAGGCGACCTCGGTCTCCGACCTGACCCGCGAGATGGGCATCGGCGCCCCCAGTCTGTACGCCGCCTTCGGTGACAAGCGGTCGTTGTTCGAGGAGGTCGTGCGGGTCTACGCCGTCACGCACGGCTCCCGGCCCGGCCGCGCCCTGACCGAGGAGCCCACGGCCCGCGGCGCCGTCGAGCGACTGCTGCGGGAGGCGGCCGACGAGTTCACCGACCCGTCCCATCCGCACGGCTGCCTCGTGATCCACGCCGCGGCGAACTGCGCGACCCCCGAGGTCGAGCAGGCCCTGCGCAAGCAGCGCGGCGCCAGCCTCGGCGCCATCGAGGACCGGCTGCGCCGGGGGGTGGCCGCCGGCGAGCTGCCGGAGCACACCGACGCGGCGGCGCTCGCCCGCTTCGTGGGAGCCGTCTTCCAGGGCATGTCCCAGCAGTCGCGGGACGGCGCGAGCAGGGCCGAGCTGGAGTCGATCGCCGGCCTCGCGATGGCCGCCTGGCCGGGCGGTGAACCGACGCGCCCCGGCACCCGTGAGTGAGGACGGGCGCCCCCGCGGGCTCGGAGGAAACGACGACAACAAACCTCTGCCGACGCATAGACATGGGAGAATGGTCTAGTCCACAATGCGTAATGAAGACCTCCGCCCTCCCCGCACAGGAGGACGGACAGAGGTTCCGCGCTCTCTGCCCTGACTGCGGCGGATCCTCGATCGGCACCCGGGAACCGCACACCTGGAAGCCGATGCACCTGAAGGGCTGCGGTGCCAGGGAAAGGGTTGAGGGTCCCGACCCCCGGCGCCGCGGCCCGTCGGTCTTTTCAGGAGCCTCCCGACTTTTCGGGCCCGTTCGGCCGCCGGGTACGCTCGGCTCGTGCCCTCCATGAACGATCTCGTACGCCAGCACACCGCCCTCGGTGACTCCGACCTCGAGTGGCTCCACCTGCTGGTCTCGGAGTGGCAGTTGCTCTCCGACCTCTCCTTCGCCGACCTCGTGCTGTGGGTGCCCACCCGCGACGGCACGCGCTACGTCTCCGTGGCGCAGATGCGTCCGAACACCGGGCCCACGTCCTACCAGGACGACATGGTCGGACATCTGGTGCCGCGCGGCCGCCGCCCCATGCTGGACGCCGCGCTCGACGAGGGCCGCATCGTGCGCGAGGGCGACCCCGAGTGGCGCGAAGAGGTCCCGGTGCGGGTCGAGTCCATCCCCGTACGCAGGGAGGGCCGGGTCCTCGGTGTCATCGCCCGCAACACGAACCTGCTGACCGTCCGCACGCCGTCCCGCCTGGAGCTGACCTATCTGCAGTCGGCCTCCGACCTGGCGCAGATGATCGCGGCCGGCTCCTTCCCGTTCCCGGGGCAGCAGGTGGACATGGACGCCTCCCCGCGCGTGGGCGACGGACTGATCCGGCTCGACGCCGACGGTGTCGTCCAGTACGCGTCGCCGAACGCCCTGTCCGCGTACCACCGGTTGGGCTTCTCGGCCGATCTGGTCGGACACCACCTGGGCCGGACCACGGCCGAACTGGCCCCGTCCCGCGGCCCGGTGGACGAGGCGCTCGCCAAGGTGGCCAGCGGGTGGGCGCCGCGCGAGTTCGAGATCGAGGGCGAGGAAGGGTCGATCCAGCTGCGCGCGATCCCGCTCAAGCCCAAGGGCGCGCGCATCGGATCACTGGTCCTGCTGCGGGACGTCACCGAACTGCGGCGCCGCGAGCGGGAGTTGATCACCAAGGACGCGACCATCCGGGAGATCCACCACCGGGTGAAGAACAATCTGCAGACCGTGGCCGCGCTGCTCCGGCTCCAGGCCCGGCGCATCGAGTCGGACCGGGGGCGCGAAGCGCTGGAGGAAGCCGTCCGGCGCGTCGGTTCCATCGCGATCGTGCACGAAACCCTCTCCCAGAACCTTGACGAGCGCGTGGAGTTCGACGAGATCGCCGACCGGGTGCTGGCCATGGTCGCCGAGATCTCGCCGGGCCAGGTGACCGGGCGGCGCACCGGCCGCTTCGGAATCCTGGACGCCGAGGTGGCGACCCCGCTGTCGATGGTCCTGACCGAAGTCCTGCAGAACGCGCTGGAGCACGGCTTCCGCCAGGGCGACACCGGCACCGTCGAGGTCTCGGCCGTGCGCGGCGGCACCAGCAAGGACGCCCGCCTGCTGATCACCGTCCAGGACGACGGCGTCGGTCTGCCCGAGAACTTCGACCCGAAGCGGGCCGGCAATCTGGGGCTGCAGATCGTACGCACGTTGGTGGAGGGCGAGTTGGGCGGAACGTTCGACATGGTTCCCGCACCCGAGCGCGGCACCCAGGTGGTCCTCGACATCCCGGTACGCACCCAGAAGTAGCTCCACCACATCCGCACATGTGACCCCGCCCGCAGATGTGGAGATGCTGCACAGAAGCAAACAGCAGTGAGCCCCGGACCGTTGAACGGTCCGGGGCTCACTGCTCGCGTTGCTCGGGTCATGTCCCGGGCTGAGCCTGGGGGAGCATCGGGGGTACTGCGCGCTGCGGCTCGGGGGCGGGAGATGCGTACTCGCTGTACGCGCCGCCGGGCTCAGGCTCGTGAGGGGTGGGGAATCAGGCGGAGGCCTGACGGGCCCGGTTGCGAGCGGCGCGGCGCTTCATCGCGCGGCGCTCGTCCTCGCTGAGGCCACCCCAGACGCCGGAGTCCTGGCCGGACTCGAGCGCCCACTGCAGGCACTGCTCCATGACGGGGCAGCGGCGGCAGACGGCCTTGGCTTCCTCGATCTGCAGCAGCGCAGGACCAGTGTTGCCGATGGGGAAGAAGAGCTCGGGGTCTTCTTCGCGGCAAACGGCGTTGTGACGCCAGTCCATGGCTGCTACCTCTCCTTGGTATTACGTGCAGGTTGCTTGTGAATGTGAACGCTTTCACGAATCCCTCAACAAGTGAAGGGCCGAACGTCACATGGGCGACGGTGGTCCGTTGCTTTGAGGAGGGGATTCGGGCTCTCTGTGGGGCCGATGTTGCGGGCCGTCCCGAGTGCCATGTAGAGATTCGCAAACCTCGGCGGCGGATACAACCCCTTCTGGAAAGTTTTTTTTGATTCCTCGGTGTCGGCTAGGTCACAGCCGTACTTCCATGGGGTGGAGCCTGGCCCAAACGTTCGAGATAAAGGACTTTGGGCCCTTCCACTCACACAATCACACGCAGTGCACGGCGTACGCCTGTGAACGTCACGCTCGTCCGCAGCCCCAGGTGGTCACCGTCCATCTGAAGGGGCAGCGGCACCTTGGAATGCAAGGTGAAGTCGGTGAGGTCGTGGAGCGTGACCGCGTTCCTGCCGCGGGGTCCGCGTTCGGGTGTCGACGTCAGCAGCTGGGTGCCGTAGCGGGCCACCGCGGGAGTCGACAGTTTCTTGAGTCCGAGCACGTCAAGGCCGGTGTCGAAGGACGCCTGGGGCGTCGGATAGAGCGGCCGGTTGCCCAGGAAGGACCACGGCGAGGTGTTGCTGACTATGGAGACGACCAGATCCGTGACCGGGTCCTCGCCCGGGCGTTCGAGCGTGATCGTGCCGTGCCGGCGGTCGGGCTCACCGAGGAACTGGCGCACGACCTGTCGCACATACAAGGCATGTGTCGAACGCTTGCCCCGCTCGCGCTGCTGCTCCACCCGGCCGACCACACCCGCGTCGAACCCGAGGCCCGCGCTGAAAGTGAACCAGCGGGACGGGACCGCCTCGTCCTCCGTGCCCGTGGTGCCCGCGGCGAGGCCGAGGCCCACCGTGCGCTCGCGGCCCTCGCGCAGGGCGTCCAGGAGCTGCCCCGTGGCCTCCACGGGCTCGTTCTGCAGCCCCAGGGCGCGCGCGAAGACGTTCGTGGAGCCGCCGGGCACGACGGCCAGGCCCGGCAGGCGGTCGAGGTCGGGGCCGTTGTGCAGCAGCCCGTTCACCACCTCGTTGACCGTGCCGTCGCCGCCGAGGGCGACGACCAGCTCGATGTCCTTGCTCTCCGCCGCCTGCCGGCCCAGGTCGCGGGCGTGGCCGCGGTACTCCGTGGTGACGGCCTCGAGCTTCATCTCGCTCGCCAGGGCGTGGATCAGGACATCGCGCGTGCGCGCACTGGTGGTGGTTGCCGCTGGATTGACCACAAGAAGTGCACGCATGCGATGCAGGGTACCTAGCGGCCTTGATCGCGCCCAGACCGAGGTAGGAGTCGGGTAAGAGTCCGGCGGGCCCGGGCCCGGGGTGCGCCCTGCGGGACGGCAGCGGGCGGGGGCTACTCTGCAAAGGTGACCTCAGAGCAGAACCCCGCCCCCGAGACCTCCGAAGAAGACGGCCCGCGCCCCGGCCGGCTGACCGCCGCGGCGGCCCTGGCCGGACTCGAGGGGGCCGCGCTCGTCGTGGGCGGTGCCTACATGCTGGTCGCCGGGCTCACCGGGAACCCCGACAACCCGGAGCAGGCCGTCACCGGCGGCGTGACCCTGATCGTGCTCGCGCTGCTGCCGCTGCTGGCCGCGCGCGGGCTGCTGGCCCGCAAGGGCTGGAGCCGCGGCCCCGCGATCATCACGCAGATCATGGCGCTGCCCGTCGCCTATACGTTGCTGCAGGCCGACAGCGTGGCCATCCCGGGCGGGATCGCGCTCGCCGCGGTGGCGATCGCCGCACTGGTGCTGCTGGTCAATCCGGCGACCACGCGCGCGCTGGGCATCCGCACGCCGGGGAGCGCACAGCAGCCCAAGTAGGCGCAATGGAGCGACACGAAGGCGCCCGGTGCGGTGAACGCACCGGGCGCCTTCATATGCGTACGTGCTCGGAGGTCACTCCTCGACCAGGAGCCTCTCGCGCAGCTGGGCCAGCGTGCGGGCCAGCAGGCGCGAGACGTGCATCTGGGAGATGCCCACTTCCTGGGCGATCTGCGACTGCGTCATGTTCCCGAAGAAGCGCAGCAGCAGGATGCGCTTCTCGCGCGGCGGCAGGTCCTCCAGGAGCGGCTTGAGGGACTCGCGGTACTCGACGCCCTCCAGCGCCTCGTCCTCGGCGCCCAGCGTGTCGGCGACCGCCGGGGACTCGTCGTCCGTGTCGGGGACGTCCAGGGACAGCGTGGAGTACGCGTTGGCCGACTCCAGGCCCTCCAGGACCTCCTCCTCCGAGATGGCCAGCTTCTCGGCCAGCTCGTGGACCGTGGGGGAGCGGCCGTGCAGCTGGGACAGCTCGGCCGTCGCCGTCGTCAGGGCCAGGCGCAGCTCCTGGAGGCGGCGCGGGACGCGCACGGCCCAGCCCTTGTCACGGAAGTGCCGCTTGATCTCGCCGACGACCGTCGGGGTCGCGTACGTGGAGAACTCGACGCCGCGCTCCGGGTCGAAGCGGTCGACCGACTTGATCAGGCCGATCGTCGCGACCTGGGTGAGGTCGTCCAGCGGCTCCCCGCGGTTGCGGAAACGGCGCGCCAGGTGCTCGACCAGGGGCAGGTGCATGCGCACGAGCTGATTGCGCAGCTCCGCGTACTCGACGCTGCCGTCCTTGAGAGTGCGCAGCTCGATGAACATCGCCCGCGCACCGCTGCGGTCGCGCGGATCGTGCCGGCCCTGCTGCTCACCGTGTCGCTCGTGGTCGCTCATCAATCCCGCCCGTCGCGCGTCCGATCCCCCAGGTCCCCCGCGAAGCCCGGTCCCGGGGGCCGACACTGCCTGCTGTGGCCCGTCGGCCGCCGGGTCCTCCGGGTGGGGCCGGGCCTGCTGCTCGGGAATACCGACGACCGGCCGCCGCACGCCGTCCGTGCCGCCGGCCGGGAGATCCCGTGTGCCGCGCTTGTCGTCCCGCACCGGACCGTCCCCGTTCATCACGTCGGGCCGGGGCCCGCGCCGCGCTTCTTGTAGAGGCTGATCGAGACGGTGTTGTCCTCGGCCACCGAGGAGTCGACCTGGCCCGCGAGGGCCGACAGCACCGTCCACGCGAAGGTGTCGCGCTCCGGCGCCCGGCCGTCGGTGGTCGGCGCGGAGACGGTCACCTCCAAGGAGTCGTCGACGAGACGGAACACGCAGCTGAGTACGGAGCCGGCGACGGCCTGCTGGAGCAGGATCGCGCAGGCCTCGTCGACCGCGATGCGCAGGTCCTCGATCTCGTCGAGGGTGAAGTCCAAACGCGCTGCGAGGCCGGCCGTGGCCGTCCGCAGCACCGACAGGTAGGCACCCGCAGCCGGCAGTCGGACTTCCACGAAGTCCTGATTCCCGGGCTCGCCTGCGATCTGGGACACCCTCACCTCCAAGGTGGTACAAGCACTTTCGGGCTCCGGAGGTCCTCCCCCGGGTGATGCGCCACATATATCTGCGGTGACGCTACCGCGCGCCCGACTTTCCTGTCCCGGGGGCCCCCGGCCCGTTGCTGTCACTCATAGTAAGCCTACGGGTACGGACAGTGGCTAGAGGGTGTGCGGGCCCAATTGGAAAGAGCGGGCGCCGGGTTGACGTACCCAAGCACTCACGGGTCGAACCCCGACGCGGGTGCGGATCGCCCGTATCAGACAAGCACGTCGTCCACGAAGCACCAGCGCCAGCTCTCACCAGGCTCGAAGGTGCGCATCACGGGGTGGCCGGTCTCCTTGAAGTGCTCCGTCGCGTGCCGGTACGGCGAGGAGTCGCAGCAGCCGACGTGGCCGCAGATCAGACAAAGCCGCAGTTGCACAGGGTGACTGCCGACGGCGAGACACTCCGGACAGGTCTCACTGAGGGGAGCCGGTTCGGGGTGCGGCAGCGCGTCGACGTGCGAGCACTCGTTCATGATGGCCAGGTTACGACGGGCGGCGCGAAGAGGGATGGTGGAAAGCGGGCCATGGACGTATTGCCACTGGTGGGGCTGATCGCGGCGAGTGCCGCGGTGGCGGGGGCGGCACGCAGGACGCCGGTTCCGGCACCGCTCCTTCTTGTCGCGGTCGGGCTGGCGGCCTCGTATGTGCCGTGGATTCCGGAGTACACACTCGACCCGCACATCGTGCTGCCGCTGATCCTGCCTCCGCTGCTGCACACCGCCGCTCTGGAGAGCTCCTATCTCGACCTACGGGCCAATATCAGGCCGGTCGCCCTGCTGTCGGTGGGCTACGTCCTGTTCGCCACGGTGGCGGTGGGCTGGCTCGCGTACGAGCTGATCCCGGACCTGCCGCTGACCGCGGCGCTCGTCCTGGGCGCGGTGGTCGCGCCGCCGGACGCGGTGGCCGCGACCGCGATCGCCCGCCGGGTGGGGCTGCCGTCGAAGCTCACCACGATCCTTCAGGGCGAGTCGCTCGTGAACGACGCGACCGCGATCACCGCCTACAAGGTGGCGCTCGCCGCCGCTGTGGGGGAGGGGGCCAGCTGGGCGGGCGGTATCCGGGAGTTCCTGGTGGCGGCCGTCGGCGGGGTCGGGGTCGGGCTGCTGCTGATGGTGCCGCTGCACTGGCTGCGCAAGCACCTCACCGAGGCCATCCTGCAGAACACGCTCTCGCTGCTGATCCCCTTCGTCGCGTACGCCGCCGCCGAGCAGGTGGGCGCCTCCGGGGTCCTCGCCGTCGTGACCGTCGCCCTGTATCTCGGGCACCGGTCCTGGCAGGTCGACTTCGAGACGCGGCTCCAGGAGGCCGCGGTGTGGAAGGTCGTCTCGTTCATCCTGGAGTCGGCCGTGTTCGCGCTCATCGGCCTCCAGTTGCGCGTCGTCCTGCAGGACCTCGGTGAGTACAGCGTGGGCCAGGCCCTCTGGTACGCGATCGCGGTGTTCGTCCTGGTGGTCGTGATCCGCTTCGTGTGGTCGTATCCGGCGACGTACCTGCCGTTGTGGCTGTCGTCGCGCATCCGGGAGCGGGAGAGCGACACCGACTGGAAGCGGCCGCTGATCGTGAGCTGGGCGGGGATGCGCGGTGTCGTGTCGCTGGCCATCGCGTTCTCCATCCCGCTCGTCACGGACGAGGGGGAGCCGTTCCCCGCACGCAACCTGGTGCTCTTCCTTACCTTCACCACCGTCATCGGCACCCTCGTCGTGCAGGGGCTCACGCTGCCGCCGCTCATCAAACTGCTGAAGCTCCCGGGCCGGAACGTGCAGGCCGAGACGCTCGCCGAGGCGCAGGCGCAGAACGTCGCCTCCACGGCCGCGGAGGAGCGCGTGGACGCGTTGATGCAGGACCGGCGCAACTGCCTGCCGCAGCCGCTCCAGGACCGTCTGCACACCGTTCTGGAGCGGCGCCGCAACTCCGTGTGGGAGCGGCTCGGCCAGCCCAACCCGGTGACCGGGGAGTCCGCCGACGACACGTACCGCAGGCTCGCGCGGGAGGCGATCGCCGCCGAGCGCGAGGTCTTCGTGCGGATGCGGGACGAGCGGCGGATCGACGACGAGATGATGCGGACCCTGCTGCGCAAGCTGGACCTGGAGGAGGCCGCCGCCTACCGGGAGGTCGACGACTGAGGGTCCTCGAACGGGCTCCCCGTGATGACGGCCGCCAGCGTCGTGCCGGATGCGAACGCGCCCTCCTCTGCGAGCGCGACGAGCGCGTACAGCATTTTGGCGACATAGAGCCGCTCGACCGGAAGGCCGTGGCGCTGCGCGAAATCGTCGGCGAAGGCGGCCAGCTCGGCCGGCACGCGCGCGTAGCCGCCGAAATGGAAGCGGTCCTCCATGCGCCAGGTGCCGCGGGGGCCGCCGAACGCCGCCGCTTGCAGGGCGCGGACGTCGGCCTCCAGGAAGCCGCCCTTGAGGACGGGGACGCCGAGGGCCGACTGGTCGGGCGCGAGCCCCGCGGCCAGACCCGCGAGGGTGCCGCCCGTGCCGCAGGCGAGCGCGACGACGTCGGCGCGGCCGCGCAGTTCCCGGCCGAGGTCCGTACAGCCCCGGACGGCGAGAGAGTTGCTGCCGCCTTCCGGGACCACGTACGCGTCGGCGGCGCCGGTGGAGTCGAGGAGCGCGGCGAGGACGCCGGGATCGCTCTTGTTCCGGTACGTCGATCTGTCGACGAAGTGCAGGCGCATGCCGTCGGCCGCGCAGCGGGCCAGGGACGGGTTGAGCGGGCGGTCGGCGAGCTCCTGGCCGCGGACGATGCCGAGGGTGGGCACGCCCAGGAGGCGGCCGGCGGCGGCCGTGGCCCGCAGATGGTTCGAGTAGGCGCCGCCGAAGGTGACGAGCGCGCGGCCTCGCGCCGCCGTCAGGTTCGGGGCGAGTTTGCGCCACTTGTTGCCGATCAGATCCGGGTGGATCAGGTCGTCCCGCTTGAGCAACAGGCGCACGCCGCGGCGCGCGAAACGGTCGTCGTCGACCTCGGTGAGCGGCGAGGGCAGCCGGGGGCGCAGATCGGCGGTGGGCGGGCGGGGCACCCGGCCATTGTCGGACATGTGTCCGGGTGCCCGCGCGGCCGACGCGTCGTGGTGCGCTACTTGAGCCGGTCGCGCACACGCCCTCGCATCGACGCCATCGTGAAGCCCTTCGGGTCGACCTTCCCGGGCTGCCACTCCAGGTGCCCGATGACCGAGCGCTCCGTCCAGCCGTGGTGACGGCAGATCGCCGCGGCCGCCTTCTCGATGGCCTCCAGCTGGGCCGCCGGCCACGGGTCCTGCCCGTCGCCGAGGTTCTCGCACTCGAAGCCGTAGAAGTGGCGGTTGCCGTCCGTGTTCGCCTCGTTGTCGTGCGGCAGCGCCTTCTCCGCGATCACGGCCCGCAGCACGTCGTCGTCACCGAGCCCCGCATGGTTCGCCCGCCCGTAGCCGACCAGATGGACCCGGCCGTCCTTGGTGATGACGCCGTGGCACAGCGGGCCCGGCAGGTCCGCGTGGCCTTTACGGCAGATGTCCACGGTGCGCGCGCTGCCCGAGGTGACGGTGTGATGGATCATCACGCCGTGCATCGGGCCCCAGGCGCCCTTGTGGTTGCGGTTGTGATGCTTCCAGTCGCCGACTTCGACCACCGTCAGTCCCTCGCGCTTCAGGGCGGCGAGAAAACTGCTCGCGGACATGGGTGGGGCCATGGCCGTCTCCTTCGCGGGGCGCGACGGCCGCCGGTCGCGCACCGTCTCGTACCGCTTGCTTGTACCCGCAACTACCGCGCACGGACTACTCGTTCGTATTCCGTGCGAGCCGTTCCGGACACCGGTGGCCGGAGTGCGCTGTGCCGGGACCTCAGCCGCGCAGGAATCCGTCCCCGTTCGTCGCGATGTGTGCTTCGAGGGCCTGCAGCGCCTGCTGCGTGGCCTGCGGGCTGCCGGTGCCCTTGCGCTCCTCGTAGTACGCCGCGCCCAGCTTCTTGAGCAGGTCGCCGCCGGCCCGCTGTGCCTGTACGTCGTCCAGCTTCTGCTTGCCCTGCGTCAGGCCGCGCTGCGCCTGCTCCTTGGCGCGGTCCAGGAAGCCCGCCATGGTCGTCTCCTCTGTCTGCTGTCTGCCGTTTCCCGATCAACGCGCGCCGGGATCTTCGAGTTCCGAAAAACGCGACCAATGCCCCGACTGCCCCAGATCCATTCCCGCTCATTTGTGTAATGGCGCGTGCACGATCCGTGCTGGAAGTCTTGTCCGCGCAGGTCAGTTCATGATCGGGAGGGCAATCCATGTCGGTAGGCGAAGAGATCCGCACGGAGCAGTCGGGGCCGCAGAAGAGCCTCGGGGCGTCCGCCGCGCGGAATCTGGCCACCACCACCAAGTCCGCGCCGCAGATGCAGGAGATCAGTTCCCGCTGGCTGCTGCGGACGCTGCCCTGGGTGAACGTGCAGGGCGGCACGTACCGGGTGAACCGGCGGTTGAGCTACTCGGTCGGTGACGGACGGATCACGTTCGTGAAGACAGGGGATCAGGTCCGGGTCATCCCGGCCGAGCTGGGGGAGCTGCCCGCGCTGCGGGACTTCGAGGACCCGGACGTCCTGGGGGAGCTCGCCCAGCGCTGCACGCAGCGGGAGTTCGCGGCCGGTGAGGTGCTGGCCTCGTTCGGCAGCCAGGCGGACGAGGTGTTCCTGCTCGCGCACGGCCGCGTGGAGAAGATCGGCACGGGGCCGTACGGCGACGACGCGGTGCTCGGCGTCCTCGCCGACGGCGCGTACTTCGGCGACCAGGCGCTGCTCGACCCGGAGACGATCTGGGAGTACACGGCCCGCGCGGTCACCGCGTGCACGGTGCTCACACTGCCGCGCCGCGACCTGGAGCAGATCGCGGAGCGGTCCGAGCCGCTGAGGGCCCATCTCCAGGCGCTGCGCTCGATCCCGGCGCAGCGGGCCAACAAATACGGAGAGAAGGAGATCGACCTCTCCGCGGGGCACGTCGGCGAGGCGGTGCTGCCCGGCACGTTCGTCGACTACGAGTCGGCGCCGCGCGAGTACGAACTGAGCGTCGCGCAGACCGTACTGCGCATCCACACGCGGGTCGCCGACCTCTACAACCAGCCCATGAACCAGACGGAGCACCAGCTCCGGCTCACCGTCGAGGCGTTGAAGGAGCGCCAGGAGCACGAGCTGATCAACAACAGGGAGTTCGGCCTGCTCAACAACTGCGAGTACGACCAGCGGCTGCAGCCGCACGACGGCGCGCCCAGCCCGGACGACATGGACGAGCTGCTCAGCAGGCGGCGCGGTTCCAAGATGTTCCTGGCGCACCCGAAGGCGATCGCCGCGTTCGGCCGGGAGTGCAACAAGCGGGGTCTGGTCCCCGAGAGCATCGACGTGGGCGGGCACCGCATCCCGACCTGGCGCGGTGTGCCGATCTACCCGTGCGCCAAGATCCCGATCTCGGAGGCGCGGACCACGTCCATCATCTGCATGCGTACGGGGGAGGACGAGCAGGGCGTCATCGGCCTGCGGCAGGCCGGCATCCCGGACGAGATCGAGCCGAGCCTGTCGGTGCGGTTCATGGGCATCAGCGAGCAGGCGATCATCTCGTACCTGGTGACCACGTACTACTCGGCGGCGGTCCTGGTGCCGGACGCGCTCGGGGTGCTGGAGAACGTCGAGATCGGCCGGTGGCGGTGACGATCCGCCCCCGGGACGTCGTGTCCCCGCCCGGAAGGGCGGGTACACCGAGGGGGTATGCGCCCAGCAGCAGTGGAACGGCCACCGTCCGTGGCCTCCCCGGGGTGAGCCCATGACACAGACGACCCAGACGACGCAGGCGCGAGCGGCAGCTGAGTCCGCCGGGCCGGGCACAGCAGGAGAGGGGGCGTTGCCCGGCCCCGCGGGGGACGACGGTGCGGGCCGGGGCGGGGGAGAGGAGTGCGAGGCGCAGGAGGCGGCGCTGATCCTGGCGCAGACCAGGGCGTCCGTCGACCCCGAGATGCGCCGGGCCGTCGAGGCCCTGCCGGGGTCCATACGCCGCGTCGCCCGGTACCACTTCGGCTGGGAGCACGCGGACGGCACACCCGCGGCGGGGAACGGGGGCAAGGCCGTGCGGCCCGCTCTCGTCCTGGCCGCGGCGCGGGCCCTCGGCGGACGGGCCGAGCGGGCGGTACGGGCGGCGGCCGCCGTGGAGCTGACCCACAACTTCACGTTGCTGCACGACGACGTGATGGACCGGGACGCCACGCGCCGGCACCGGCCGACCGCGTGGACCGTGTTCGGGGACGCCGACGCCATCCTGACGGGCGACGCGCTGCAGGCACAGGCCCTGCGGCTGCTCGCCGAGGACGCGCATCCGGCGGCCCCGGCCGCGGCGGCCCGACTCGCCGCCTGCGTCGTGGAGTTGTGCGCGGGCCAGTCCACGGACGTGGCGCTGGAGGGGCGCGACCCGCGGGCGGTCTCGCTGGCGGAGACCCTGACCATGGCGGAGGCCAAGACCGGGGCGCTGCTCGGCTGCGCGTGCGCGATCGGCGGGCTGTACGCCGGGGCGGGGCAGGAGGAGGCCGCGGCGCTCGACGCGTTCGGGCGGGCGGCGGGGCTCGCCTTCCAGCTCATCGACGACGTGATCGGCATCTGGGGCGACCCGGCCCGCACCGGCAAGCCGGCCGGGGCCGACCTGGCCGTCCGCAAGAAGTCCCTGCCGGTCGTCGCGGCGCTCGCCTCCGGGGGCCCGGCCGCGGAGGAACTGGCCGCGCTGTACGGGCCACCGGGCCCGGGGAAGGAGGGCGAGGCCGAGCTGGAGGCGATCGCGATGGCCGTCGAGCGGGCCGGCGGGCGCGACTGGGCGCAGGCGCGGGCGGCGGACGAGATGGCGCGGGCGCTCGACCAGTTGGCGAGAGCGGTTCCGGTACCGGAGGAGGCGGGTGGGCTGCTGTCACTGGCGGAGTTCGTGACGCGGCGCGGCTATTGAGGGGGAGGTAATTGGGGGGGCGCGGCCTGGGGTCGCGGTGACTCGTCGCCGCGGCTCCGGGCCGCTGCCGCAGCTCCGGGCCGCCGTGTCCGCCCCAGGGGTCGGGGCTGAAACCCGGGCCGCGATCCCGAGTGCGGGGCCCGTGTCCGGTGCGGGGAGTGATCGCTTAGGCTGCCAACGAGCGTACGAGGCACGCAGGTTGGTGACGGGCCAGGGGGGATCCAGAGTGGGTGTGGGGATGCGGCGGGCGCAGGAGGCCGACCGGGACTTCGTCGTGGAGCTGCTCGACGAGGCGTTCATGGACGACCCGGTCAGCGGCTGGGTGTTCCCCGGCGAGGAGCACCGGCGGGCCCGGCACGCGGGCCTGATGGGGGTGTTCACCGATGTCACGTTCGCCGAGGGGTTCATCGATCTCGCGGAGGACGGCTCGGCCGTCGCGCTGTGGCTGGACGTCCCGGACGAGCCGCACGGCCCCGAGGGCGGCGAGGGCGCCGACGGTGACGAGGAGGACGTGCCCGCGCAGGTGCGGGCCGCCGTCGACCCCGACAACGAGCGGGTCGAGCAGATAGCCCGGTTGACGGACGCCATCCACCCGGTGGGCCGCGCGCACGTCTACCTGTGGATGATCGGCGTACGGCCGGACCGGCAGGGCGAGGGCCTGGGCACCGCGCTGATGGCGCCGGTCCTGGAGCGCTGCGACCGCGAGGGTCTGCCCGCCTATCTGGAGGCGAGCAACGCCCGCAGCCGAGCCCTGTACGAGCGGCTCGGCTTCGTCTTCACCGGCACGGCTCTCGACCTGCCCGACGGCCCGTCGCTGTGGCCCATGTGGCGGGAGCCGCAGGCCGGCTGAGCCCGGACGCGGGGCTTGCTCACGCCTCGGGCAAGATCCGCTCCACCAGGCGTTCCACCACGCCCTCCGGCACGCTCACGCCGGGGATCGCGCCGTCCAGCATGCCCGGCATCGTCAGGTGTTCCAGGATGAGCCCGAGCATGCCCAGATAGAGGAGGGTGATCTCCTCGGCGCCGCCGGGCAGTTCCGACTCGGCGTTGAACGCGATGCCGAAGTCGAGATCGCCGCGCAGCGACTTCATCAGGGACGCGCGCAGCTCGGGCCGTCGCCCGGCTTCGAGGCGCATCTCCAGCATGGCGAGGAACCCGGTGCGGTCGCCCTGCGCGCGGCCGATCAGGTCGTACATGAACGCCAGGACCAGTTCCCGGTCCCTGGGCCGCTTCAGCAGGTCCTCGACGACCTTCGGGTCCGGGGCGAGCCGCTCGTGCAGCCAGCTGTCGATCTGGTGGAGCAGGTCGTCGCGGTTGGCGAAGTAGTTGGACGACGTGCCGGTCGGGACGCCCGCCGCCGTGTCCACCGCGCGGAAGGTCAGGCCGCGCGCACCCTCGGCCGCGAGCACCTCGACGGCCGCGTCCACGAGGGCGGCTCGGCGCTCCGGATTCCTCACCATGTCTGCCACTCCCATCCCCGGTCCCGGGAAAGCTCTTGCAACCACTACAGGTGAAGCACTATAACTGAAGTGGTTCGGGCGGAGTGTTTCGGGCGGAGTGCGCGGAGAGCCGCCGAGGACCGCTGAGAGTCGCCCACAGTCCTTGTCCTCCACGAAAAGAGACCAGCTTGCGCAAGCTCACGTACTTCGTCGCCGTGTCCGTCGACGGTTTCATCGGGGACGAGTCCGGTGACGGAATGATGTTCGTGCCGTTCGTCGACGAGGAGTTCCTGGGGTTCCTCAAGGAGGAGTACCCGGAGACGATCTCGACCGAGGGCCGCAAGATGCTCGGCTTCGACGGGATCACGAACAAGAAGTTCGACACCGTGCTCCAGGGCCGCGGCAGCTACCAGGTCGGTATCGACGCCGGCTTCCTCAGCCCGTACGGGCATCTGCGCGAGTACGTCGCCACGCGCAGCCTGAAGGAGTCCCCGCACCCGAACGTCGAGCTGATCCGCGACGACGTCGTCGGCACGGTGCGCGCGCTCAAGGCGGAAGAGAGCGAGCTGGGCATCTGGCTGTGCGGCGGCGCCCGGCTGGCGGGGCTGCTCGCGGACGAGATCGACGAGCTCGTGATCAAGACGTACCCGGTGGTCTTCGGCGCCGGCATGCCGATGTTCGCCGGCCGCGCATACGACCTCACCCGGTTCGACCTCGCGGAGAACCGCACGTTCGGGAACGGCGTGATCGTCCGCCGGTACAGCAGGAAGCGGTAGCGCTCCGCTGTCAGACTGGAGACCCGCGGAGAAAAAAGATGCGCGGGCGGTGTCGAGAGCGCTCCGGCCGCTCCGACGTCCCAGGTGAAGCCGCCCGCAGCGAGCGAGCGGCCGCACCGAAGGAGCGCAGGACCATGAAGTACATGCTGATGATCCAGGCCTCGCAGGCGGACTACGAGGCCATGCGCGGCAAGGCGTCCCAGGGGGTTCCCGCCTGGGGCGAGAAGGACCTGCAGGCGATGTACGCCTTCATGGAGCAGCTCAACAACGATCTGGCCGAGACCGGCGAGATGATCGACGGGCAGGGTCTGGCCGAGCCGGCACAGACCCGGACCGTCTCCCCCGGCGGCGAAGGACGGCCCGTGATCAGCGACGGGCCGTACGGGGAGACGAAGGAACTCCTGTGCGGCTACTGGGTGCTGGACTGTCCGAACCTGGACCGGGTCACCGAGATCGCCGAGCGGATCCTCCAGTGCCCGGCGCCCGAGGGCTCGCCCGCCTACCCCGTCGTCATCCGGCCCGTCATGGAGGGCGGCGGCGACGTGTGCTGAGGCCCGACGCTCCGGACACCACCGAGGACCTGCTGCGCCGCCACGCGCCGCAGGTCCTCGGTGCGCTCGTGCGCCGGTACGGGCACTTCGACGCGGCCGAGGACGCCGTGCAGGAGGCGCTGCTCGCCGCCGCGCGGCAGTGGCCCGAGCGCGGGATCCCGGACAATCCGCGCGGCTGGCTGATCAAGGTCGCGTCCCGGCGCCTCACCGACGCGCTGCGCAGCGAGACGGCGCGGCGGCTGCGCGAACAGACGCAGGCCCAGCTGCTGCCGCGCGACGCCCACACGGCGCCGCCGCCGGACGCGCCGCGCGCCCCCGCCGAGGACGACACGCTCACCCTGCTCTATCTGTGCTGCCACCCGGACCTCAGTCCCGCGTCCCAGGTGGCGCTCACCCTCCGGGCGGTCGGCGGTCTGACCACCGCGGAGATCGCCCGCGCCTACCTGGTGCCCGAGGCGACGGCGGCGCAGCGGATCAGCCGGGCCAAGCGGCAGCTGCGCGGCGCGGAGTTCCGGCGGCCCGACCGCTGGCGGGAGCGGCTGCCCGCACTCCTCCAGGTGCTGTACCTGATCTTCAACGAGGGCCACACCGCGACCTCGGGCCCCGAAGTGCGCCGCGCCGACCTGGCCGCCGAGGCGATCCGGCTGGCCCGCGCCGTGCATGCCCTGCTGCCCGCCGACAGCGAGGTCACCGGGCTGCTCGCGCTGATGCTGCTCACCGACGCCCGGCGCGCGGCCCGCACCGACGCCGCCGGTGACCTGGTCCGGCTCGACGAGCAGGACCGCACCCTGTGGGACCGGGCCGCGATCGCCGAGGGCGTCGCGCTCGTCGAGCGGGCGCTGCCGCACGGGCCCGTCGGGCCGTATCAACTCCAGGCCGCCATCGCAGCCCTGCACGACGAGGCCGATCGCGCGCAGGACACCGACTGGCCGCAGATCCTCGCCCTCTACGACCTGCTCGTCCGGCTCGCGCCCGCTGGGGAGCCGATGGCCGCGCTCGGCCGGGCCGTCGCCGTCGCCATGGTGCACGGCCCGGCCGCCGGGCTCGCCGAGACCGACCGGCTGACCGACGCGCTCGGCGGACATCACCGGCTCGCCGCGGTCCGCGCGCACCTGCTGGAACGCGCCGGGGACCGCGACGGGGCCCGCACCGCCTACCAGGTCGCGGCCGCCTGCACGCTCAGCGGACCGGAGCAGCGGTATCTGCGGGTGCGCGCGGCCCGGCTCACCCCCTGACACAGCGGACTCATAGATTGGGCGCATGGCGATCGAACTGCTTCACCTCACCGAGCGCGCCCTGTGGGAGAGCGCCCGGGCCACGGGCACGTACACGATGTCGACCCGCGGCAAGAGCCTCCAGGAGGTCGGGTTCATCCACTGCTCGTTCCCGCACCAGCTGCGCGGTGTCGCCGAGCTGCTGTACGGGACGGAGCCCGCGCCCGGCGAGCTGGTGGTCCTGGTCATCGACCGGGAGCTGCTCGACGTGCCGGTCCGGGTGGAGCCCGGGGAGCCCGGCGGGGCGGAATTCCCGCACATCTACGGCCCGTTGGCGGTCGCCGCGGTGACCGAGGTGCGTGACTGGCCGCGCCCCGAGGAGCGCAGCCAGAAGGAGCGCATGCTCGCCGGTGACCTCTACCTCGCCGACGATCCCGACATCGAGGCCGACGCGCTGCGCGGCGCCGAGCTCGCCGAGCGCTACAACGCGAGCAGCGTCACCGACCTGCCCGCGCGCCGTGCCCTGCTCCACGAACTGATCGGCGAGGTCGGCGAGGACGTCGTGGTGCGCCCGCCGCTGTCCGTCGACCACGGGCGGTACATCAGCATCGGCGCGCGTACGTTCGTCAACTGCGGGGCCGTGATGCTGGACGTGGCGCCGATCCGGATCGGCGAGGACGTGCAGATCGGCCCGAACGTCCAACTCCTCACCCCCACGCATCCGTTGGAACCCGAGCCGCGCCGCGCCAAGTGGGAGGCGGCGAAGCCCATCACCCTCGGCGACAACGTGTGGCTCGGCGGCGGCGTCATCGTCTGCCCCGGCGTCACGATCGGCGCGAACACCGTAGTGGGCGCGGGCTCCGTCGTCACCCGGGACCTGCCGCCGGACGTGGTCGCCGTGGGCAACCCCGCGCGGGTCGTGCGGGGGCTCGGGGAGGCCGGGGCGTGAGACGACGGGGGGTGGCCTGCGTGGTCGCGGGGGCGGCGCTGATCGGGTTCACCGGGGGCGACGGCTTCGCCGGCGGTCACGCGAAGACCTGGGCGGACGGGACGCCGGTCGTGTGGACGGACCAGGAGATGCCCGAACTGCCGCTGGAGAGGTACGAGTTCGACGGTACGGACAAGCAGGCGTACGACCGGATGGAGCGCGCGCGGCAGCTGCTCACGCAGCGCTGCATGGTCCGGCACGGCTTCGCCGACTTCCCGCGGGACCCGAAGTACCCGGGCTTCGGCAACCGGTACACCACCGTGATGGTCGCCGTCGGCACGGGACCCGTCGGCTCCTACGACCTGGAGAAGGCGCGGCGCTGGGGCTACGGCTGGGACCCGGGGAAAAAGGTCCGCCCGCGCGAGCCCGAGGGGCGGGAGATGACGACCGAGGAGTCCGCCGTCTACTACGGCGACCGGCGGGGCGAGCAGAGCGGCTGCGCCGGGGAGGCCTCCCGGCGGCTGGAGCGCGGTGTGCGGGACCGCAGGAACACGTGGGTGTACGTCTCCGGACGCGCCACCGCCGTCCGCAAGCAGGCCGGGCGGGACCCGCGCCTGCGCCGCGCCTACCGGGAGTGGGCGGACTGCGTCGTCGACAAGGGCTTCAAGCGGTACCCCGATCCCGTGAAGGCCTTCGGCGACAAGGCCTGGGGACGCGGCCAGGACGGCAACACCAGGCGCACGGAACGGGAGCTGGGCACGGCCGCCGCCGATGTCGAGTGCAAGCGTGCCCACAACACGGGCGGGGTGTGGTGGTCCGTGGTGAACCGCCTCCAGCGAGCCGAACTGACGCTCCACCGAAAGGAGTTCGCGGCGGTGCGCGTGGACCGGGACCGGATGCTCGCGAACGTGCGGGCGGTGCTCGAGACGGCCTGAGTCCGCCCGCGCCGCGCCCCGGCTAGCGAGCGACGGCCCCGCGCACCGACGCGGCCATCGCCCACACGAAGGCGTCCCGCGTCGCGTCGTCCAGCAGGTCGAGCGAGAGGTACGGGTTGAGGTCCTCCAGCTCCACGAGCAGCAGCTCGCCCTCCGGGGTGCGGCAGGCGTCGACGCGCTGGATGCCGTGCGGGAGGGTGTTCCACTCGATGAAACGGCGGGCGAACTCCCGGTCGGCGGCGGTGGGTTCGTACGGGCGCAAATCCCAGCGCCGCCCCGGGTCCGGCGCGTACAAGGCGTACTGGAGCGTGTCGTCGACGAAGTAGAAGGAGACCTCGTACTGGAAGTCGACGTGCGGCTGCACCAACAGGCCGTCCGTGAAGGGCAGTTCGCCGAGCTCGGCCGGGGTGACGACGCGCAGGCCGATCGAGTCCGCGCCCAGCTTCGGCTTCGCCACGTAACGATCGGCCGCGGGCAGCCGCCGGAGGTCCGCGGCGCGGTCGACCGTCGGGATCACCGGGTACCCGGCGCCGGTCAGGTCCAGCAGGTACTGCTTGCCCGCCATGTCGGCGCGGCCGGTCAGCGGGTTGTAGACGTTCGTGCCCCGCTCCAGCGCCCGCGCGCGGAACGCCTCGTACGCGTCCTGGTGGCCGAGCACCGGCCCGCTGTTGCGGACCACGACCACGTCGAAGCCGTCCATGAGCGCGGCCGCGTCCAGGGGGTGGCACAGGGCGAGGTCGAACGACGGGCGGAGCCGGGACGTGAGGAAGATGTCCTCGTCGCAGTAGCGGCGGCCGCGGGCCTCGTAGGCGAGGTCGGTGACGTAGAGGACGCGCGGGTGGCGGGACATCGGTGACTCCTGGGTCGCGGTGTGGTCCGCCCATTCCACCAGGGGGAGGGGGGGACCGAACCGTGCGGTTCCATGGGGCCACGACCCGCGCCTTCCCGGCCGCGGTCGGCGGGACCCACGGACCGGTTCGCGGAGCGGGACCTGCCGCTCCGCCGCCGGACTCTTTTCGTGTGACAAGCACACCGCCACGGGGCGGCGAGGGGCGAGATCCGGACATTCTGTGCATAGGTGAACGGGTTCGCGCGGGGTGTACCGCACCCCGTTCCCCGTTCACCGAAGGAAGCGCACCGTGACCTCTCGCTCGCTCACCCGGATCGCCGTCACCGCCGTCTCCCTGTTCGCCGTCGCCCTGCCGGGGGTGGCGCAGGCCGCCGATGCCGCGCCGAAGGGGCCGTGTCACCGGTACCAGGCGACCGTCAACCGGCACCAGGACCGTCTCGACGCGCTGAACGCGCAGATCGTCCCGGTCACGAAGAAGATCGAGCAGCTCGACCACGCGTACGAGGAGGCCAACAGCGCCGCCGAGTACCGCGCGACCGTCTGGGCCGAGGCCCGCGACTGGGTCACGTACCTGGAGG
The DNA here is from genome assembly GCF_050410835.1 of Streptomyces sp. cg35. Lineage (NCBI taxonomy): Bacteria > Bacillati > Actinomycetota > Actinomycetes > Kitasatosporales > Streptomycetaceae > Streptomyces > Streptomyces sp. cg35. The sequence continues at coordinate 3,051,866 of NZ_CP191268.1, read as the reverse complement.
AGGACGAGTCGGGCGAGTTCTCCGCGGCCGACTACCAGCGCGCGGTCCAGGAGCGTGACGAGGCCCGCCAGGCGCTGGACAAGGCCAACGCGGAGGAGCGGAAGGCCTACGCGGCCCTGCGGGCCGTGCAGCAGGACCCGAAGCTGGTCGAGGAGCGCGCCAGGACGAAGAAGCTGCTGACCAGGGCCGAGAACGCGCTCGCCAAGTGCGAGGCGAACGCGGCCTGACGCCCGACCCATGCCGAAGGGGCCCGGCCGAGTTCGTCGGCCGGGCCCCTTCGGTGCGGCCCGGGACCCGCGAGGGTGCACCACCCGCCGGTCGGCCGGGGCCGGTGCCGGAACAGCCCGGATCAGGCCTTCTTGGTCTCCCAGAAGATCTTGTCGATCTGGGCGATGTAGTCCAGAGCCTTCTGGCCCGTGGCCGGGTCCGTCGAGCCCTTGGCGGCCGAGAGGGCCTTCAGGGTGTCGTTGACCAGCTGGTGCAGCTCCGGGTACTTCTCGAAGTGCGGGGGCTTGAAGTAGTCGCTCCACAGCACCGAGACGTGGTGCTTGGCGAGCTCGGCACGCTGCTCCTTGATGACCGTGGCGCGCGCCTGGAAGTGCACGTCGTCGTTGCCGGCCATCTTCTCCTGGACGGCCTTGACCGACTCGGCCTCGATGCGGGCCTGGGCCGGGTCGTACACGCCGCAGGGGAGGTCGCAGTGAGCGCTGGCCTTCACCTTGGGGGCGAACAGGCGGGAAAGCATGTTGCTGTCCTTCCTCGTGATCGTCTTCTCAGGTGGGACATTACTCCGTGCAGAACGGGTTTTCTCGAGTGCCCCCGGGGGCTTAGGACAAAAGTCCAGGGCGAGACTGGGACTGGTGGACGATGGGACCGGCGGATGGAAACCGGGGAGGATGTCTGATGCCCGAGGCGATCGAGGAAGCACGCGAGGCGAAAGTGCCGTTCCAGATCATCGAGGTGGTCGGTCCGTCCATGGTGCCGACCCTGTACCACGGTGACTGGATGCTGGTGCACTACGGCGCCCGGGTGCGGCCGGGCGACGTCGTCGTCCTGCGCCACCCCTTCCAGCAGGACCTTCTCGTCGTGAAGCGGATCGCCGAGCGGCGGGACGGCGGCTGGTGGGTGCTCGGGGACAACGCCGGGGCCGGCGGCGACAGCAGCGTGTACGGCGTCGTCCCGGACGACCTGGTGCTCGCCAAGGTCCGCGGCCGGCTGCGGCGGCGCAGGCCGTGGGCCGAGGGCGAGGGTCAGCGGTCCGTGGCGGCCGTGGTGTCCTGGGCGCTGCGCGCCGTGCGCCCGGTGCTGTCCGACCGGTCCGTCTCCAGGCGTTTGCGGGCCCGGTAGGCGGCGACGTTGGCGCGGGTCGCGCAGCGGTCCGAGCAGTAGCGGCGGGAGCGGTTCGTGGAGGTGTCCAGGTACGCGTTGCGGCACGGCGCCGCCTCGCACAGGCCGAGGCGGTCCACCCCGTACTCGGTGAGGTGGAAGGCGAGCCCCATCGCGGCGATGGAGGCGTAGCCGGCCGTCGCGTTGGACGGGTGGTCGGCCAGGTGCATGTGCCACAGCGGGCGCCCGTCGTCGTCCCGGTGGTTGTGACCGGAGATCTGCGGGCTCACCGGGAACTCCAGCAGGAGCGAGTTCAGCAGGTTCACCGCGAGCTCCTCGTCGCCGCTGTCGGCCGCGTCGAACACCGCGCGCAGACGGCCCCGGACGCTCCTGAAGCGGGTCAGATCGGAGTCCGTCGCGCGGCGGGCCGCCTCCTGGCTGGCGCCGAACAGGTCGCGCACCGCCTCCACGGAGGTCAGGTTGTCCTTGCCGCGGCCCGGCTCCTCGGTGTTGACGAGACGCACTGCGTAGTCCGAGTAATAGGCCAGTTCCACTTGTAGTCCTTACCGGGGCGGTCTATCGTCTGGGGCGAGCGAGAGTAATGCTCGCTCTGGCTTTCAGGGTATTACGCACCGTCGCTCGCGGTGCCGACCGTGTCGCTCGTACGGGAGGGCTTCATGACCGAGACCACCGCCGACACCCGGGCTGCCGACTGGCGGGCCTGGCAGGACAGCTGGGACCGGCAGCAGGAGTGGTACATGCCGGACCGCGAGGAGCGGTTCCGGGTGATGCTCGACATGGTCGAGGCGTGCGTGGGCCGGGCGCCCCGCGTGCTCGACCTCGCGTGCGGCACCGGCAGCATCACCGACCGGCTGCTCACCCGCTTCCCGGACGCCACGAGCGTCGGCGTCGACCTCGACCCGGCGCTGCTCGCCATCGCGCGCGGCACCTTCGACGGGGACGAGCGCGTCACCTTCGTGACGGCCGACCTCAAGGACCCGCAGTGGACGCAGGCGCTGCCGCACGACTCGTACGACGCCGTGCTCACCGCCACCGCCCTGCACTGGCTGCACTCCGGCCCTCTCGCGACGCTCTACGGTCAACTCGCCGGCCTCGTCCGCGACGGCGGCGTCTTCATGAACGCGGACCACATGATCGACCAGACGACGCCCCGGATCAACGCCGCGGAGCGTGCGCTTCGCCATGCGCGGATGGACGCGGCGAAGGCGGGCGGGGCGCTCGACTGGGCCGAGTGGTGGGCGCTGGCCGCTCAGGACCCGGTCCTGGCCGGTCCGACGGCCGAGCGGTTCGAGATCTACGGGGAGCATGCCGACGGGGACACGCCGCCGGCGGCGTGGCACGCGGAGGCGCTGCGCGGGGCAGGGTTCGGGGAGGCGCGGGTGGTGTGGGGCTCGCCCTCCGATGCGCTGGTGCTCGCGCTGAAGTGACGGTCGCGGCTGCGGGGTGAGCGTCTCGTCGCGGGCCGCGGCCCGGTGGGGCTGCTTCGCCGCTGCCTCCTCGATGAGATGCCGCACGCGGTGCGCATCTCAGGGGCGCGGGGAACTGCGCGACCGCACCCGCCTCCCACTCAAAAAGGGGCGCCCGGGGTCCACGACCCCGGGCGCCCCTTTCCTGTCGGCGTCGGACGACTACAGCACCTTGGAGAGGAACGACTGCGTCCGCTCGTGCTGAGGGTTCGTCAGAACATCGCGCGGGTGGCCCGATTCGACCACCACGCCCTCGTCCATGAAGACCAGGCTGTCGCCGACCTCACGCGCGAAGCCCATCTCGTGCGTGACGACGACCATCGTCATGCCGGACTCGGCGAGGTCGCGCATGACATCGAGGACGTCACCGACCAGCTCCGGGTCGAGCGCCGACGTCGGCTCGTCGAACAGCATCAGCTTCGGGTCCATCGCGAGCGCCCGGGCGATCGCGACGCGCTGCTGCTGGCCGCCGGAGAGCTGGGAGGGGTAGTTGCCCGCCTTGTCGGCGAGGCCCACCCGGTCGAGCAGCTCCTGCGCGCGCGTCCTGGCCTGCGCCTTGGCGACGCCCTTGACCTGGACGGGCGCCTCCATGACGTTCTCCAGCGCCGTCAGGTGCGGGAAGAGGTTGAAGCGCTGGAACACCATGCCGATGTCGCGGCGCTTCAGGGCGACCTCCCGGTCGCGGAGCTCGTACAGCTTGTCGCCCTGCTGCCGGTAGCCGACCAGCTCGCCGTCGACGTACAGCCGGCCGGCGTTGACCTTCTCCAGGTGGTTGATGCACCGCAGGAAGGTCGACTTGCCGGAGCCGGAGGGGCCGATGAGGCAGAACACCTCGCCCTGCTTGACCTCCAGGTCGATGCCCTTGAGGACCTGCACGTTGCCGAAGGACTTGTGGACGCCCTCGGCCTTGACCATCGCGTTCGCGGTCATGCTCCCACCCCCGTGCCCGAACGGTTCGAGAAGGAGAGCATGTTGGCCTTCACCTTCTGCCAAGGCGTGTTCGGCAGCTGACGCAGGGTGCCCCGCGCGTAGTACCGCTCGATGTAGTACTGCCCGACGCTCAGGATCGACGTCATGATCAGGTACCAGGCCGCGGCGGTGAAGTACATCTCCACCGGCGAACCGGACTGCTGGCCGATGTCCTGGGCGTACCGGAAGAGTTCGTTGAACTGGACCGCCGCGACGAGCGAGGTGGTCTTCAGCATGTTGATGAACTCGTTGCCGGTCGGCGGCACGATCACCCGCATCGCCTGCGGGATCACGATGCGGCGCAGGGTCTTGGCGTGGCTCATGCCGAGCGCGTGCGACGCCTCGGTCTGGCCCTCGTCGACCGACATCAGACCGGCGCGGCAGATCTCCGCCATGTACGCCGCCTCGTTGAGGCCCAGGCCGAGCAGGGCCGTGAGCAGCGGCGTCATGAAGGACGACCAGTAGTCCTTGTAGATCGGCCCGAGGTTGATGTACTCGAAGACCAGGCCCAGGTTGAACCAGATGAACAGCTGGACCAGGACCGGCGTGCCGCGGAAGAACCAGATGTAGAACCAGGCGATGGAGCTGGTCACCGGGTTCTTCGACAGGCGCATCACGGCGAGCGTGACACCGCCGACCACGCCGATCAGCATCGACAGGACGGTCAGCAACAGGGTCTTGCCGACGCCCGTCAGGATGCGGTCGTCGAAGAAGTAGTCGGGGACCGCACCCCAGTTGATCTTGCCCTGGCCGAAGGCGTAGATGATCGAGCCGAGGAGCGCGAGGGCGACGACGGCGGCGAGGTACCGCCCGTAGTGCCGGACCGGAATGGCCCTGATGGCCTCCGGCGCGGCCGCGGGCGGCGGCGTGTCCTCGGGGCCGCCGCCCGTCTTCTCTATGTCAACAGACACGGATCTTGCCTTTCAACGACTTCGATGACGCGTCGTACGCGGTCACTTGCCGCCGTTGACGGTGGCTTCCTTCACGGCGCCGGCCTCGACGCCCCACTTGGCGATGACCTTGTCGTACTCGCCGTTCTTGATGATCGCGTCCAGCGCGGCCCGGAGCGCGTCGCGCAGTTCCGTGTTGCTCTTGGCGACGGCGATGCCGTACGGGGCGGCCTCGACCTGGTCGCCGACGATCTCGAAGTCCTTGCCGCCGCCCGAGGTCTTCACCGCGTACGCGGCGACCGGGAAGTCGGACGAACCGGCGTCGGCGCCGCCGGAGCGCAGCCGGGTCTGGGCCTGCTGGTCGTCGTCGAAGGCCTGGATGCCGAGCTTCTTGGAGCCGCACTTCTTGGCCTGCGCCTTGGCGAGGTCGTGGGAGACCGTGCCGCGCTGCACGACGATCTTCTTGCCGCACAGGTCTTCCCAGGTCTTGATGTCCTGGGTCTTGCCCTTGGGGGTGTAGATCGAGACGCCCGCGTTGAAGTAGTCGACGAAGTCGACGCCCTCGCCGACCTTCTTGCCGGTGTCCGAGTCCACGCCGTCCTGGCGGTCCTTGGTGTCGGTCATGGCCGACATGGCGATGTCGTAGCGGTTCGAGCGCAGGCCCGTGACCAGGGTGTCGAACGTGCCGTTCTGGAACTCGAACTTCACACCGAGCTGCTTGCCGAGCGCGTCGGCCAGGTCGGGGTCGATACCGATGGCCTTGCCGGACTTGTCCTTGAACTCGACCGGGGCGTAGGCGATGTCCGAGCCGACCCGGATGACGCCCTTGTCGCGGATCTCCTTGGGGAGCTTGTCCGCGAGCGGTGCGCTCTTGCTCGACGCGGAGCCGCTGTCGGCGTCCTTGTCCTTGGTCTGGTCACCGCAGCCGGTCAGCAGCAGGGTGCCGGCGACCGCGATCGCGCCGACCGCGGCTATCCGGGACTTCGCGGACTTCGCGGTCGTGCGACGGGTGGTGCTTGCGGTCATGGTGGGGTCCTCCGGCAGGGTGGGTGGAGTTGCCGTGTCGGTCGCCTTGGCACACACCTTCGGGTGTCGCGACCTCGCGTGATGACGGCATCTTGCCATTCGGACTGACCCGTGCAGGGCGTCAGAGATGTCAAAATCGGATAACAGGTGCGCCAAGAGCCCCAACAGGGCGGCATGTCACGGTGCATAGGGCCGCATCATCTGCGGACCCACTGTCCGGAGGCGGGAGATTCTCCGGCGAACTGCCCGCAGTCTCACCATTCGGGCGTGCTTCCACCGCGCTTCGAGCGCGACTTGATGACTTGTCCAGATATTCGGCTATGAGTCATGTCACCGGGCCGTGATCGATCACGTATGGGCTCGTCCGCAGCACCGTCCGTCAGGTAAGAAGGTTCTTTACACCCCTCATCCGGGGCTCAGGGCGCGCGTGCGGCGCGCCCGTCGCGTGCGGTCCCGTACAGCGGTTCACAAACGGGACCAGCTGGGCCGTACGCGGTGCCCGCCCGCTCCTCAACCAGGAGCGGACACCCTCAACTGATGTTTTAAGACTTAAGGGGTCAGACAAGTGGCAGCGGAGATCGTCAATCCTCGCAGCGACACCAGTACCGGCAACGAAGGCGACGTGGATCCCGTCGATTCCTTCGACCCGGCGTTCGCGCTGCACCGCGGCGGCAAGATGGCCGTGCAGGCCACCGTGCCGGTCCGTGACAAGGACGACCTGTCCCTGGCGTACACGCCCGGCGTCGCGAAGGTGTGCAGCGCGATCGCCGAGCAGCCGGAGCTCGTCCACGACTACACCTGGAAGCCGAACGTCGTGGCCGTGGTCACCGACGGCACGGCCGTGCTCGGCCTCGGGGACATCGGCCCCGAGGCGTCCCTCCCGGTGATGGAGGGCAAGGCCATTCTCTTCAAGCAGTTCGGCGGCGTGGACGCGGTGCCGATCGCGCTCGCGACGACCGACGTCGACGAGATCGTCGACACCGTCGTGCGCCTCGCGCCGTCCTTCGGCGGCGTCAACCTGGAGGACATCTCGGCGCCGCGCTGCTTCGAGATCGAGCGCAAGCTCCAGGAGAAGCTGGACATCCCGGTCTTCCACGACGACCAGCACGGCACCGCCGTGGTGACGCTGGCCGCGCTGAAGAACGCGGCCCGGCTCAGCGGGCGCTCGCTCGGCGAGCTGCGGGGCGTCATCTCCGGCGCCGGCGCGGCCGGTGTGGCGATCGCGAAGTTCCTGCTGGAGGCCGGTCTCGGTGACGTCGCGGTCACCGACCGCAAGGGCATCGTCAGCCGGGACCGCGAGGACCTCACGCCGGTCAAGCGCGAGCTCGCCGAGATCACGAACAAGGCGGGTCTGTCCGGCTCGCTGGAGGACGCCCTCGCGGGTGCCGACGTCTACATCGGCGTCTCCGGCGGTACGGTCCCCGAGCCCGCGGTCGCCTCGATGGCGCCGGGTGCCTTCGTCTTCGCGATGGCCAACCCGAACCCCGAGGTGCACCCCGACATCGCCCACAAGTACGCGGCCGTGGTCGCGACCGGGCGCTCGGACTTCCCGAACCAGATCAACAACGTGCTGGCGTTCCCCGGGATCTTCGCGGGCGCGCTGCAGGTGCGGGCCTCCCGGATCACCGAGACGATGAAGATCGCGGCCGCGGAGGCGCTGGCCGCGGTGGTCGGGGACGAGCTGACGGCCGAGTACGTCATCCCGTCGCCGTTCGACGAGCGGGTGGCGCCGGCGGTGACGGCCGCCGTCGCCGCCGCCGCGCGGGCCGAGGGCGTCGCGCGACGCTGAGTACCGCATGTGGTCGAGGCCCCGCTCCGGCGGGGCCTTCTCCATGCCCTTCCCCTGCCCTTCCCCTGCTCTTCCCGTGCTCGTCCAAGCCCTTTTCCGGGCTCCGCGCCAGGGGACGTGTGTCACAGGCGGAGGTGGTTCCCCGGCCCCCGCGCGGCGCCTATCGTCAAGGTCATGTTCGCTGCCTATGCCGCCCGCATCGACCGTGACCAGCCGCTGAACGGACTGGAGTTGGGGGAGCGGCCCGCCCCCGAGAACCGGCCCGGCTGGACCACCGTGAACGTCAGGGCCGCCTCCCTCAACCACCACGACCTGTGGTCCCTGCGCGGGGTCGGGCTCGGCGAGGAGGCGCTGCCCATGATCCTGGGCTGCGACGCCGCCGGGACCGACAGCGACGGCAACGAGGTCGTCCTGCACTCCGTCATCGGGCAGACCGGTTACGGGGTGGGGCCCCGCGAGGGCCGCTCCATCCTCACCGAGAAGTACCAGGGCACCTTCGCCGAGCAGGTCACCGTGCCCGAGTGGAACGTGCTGCCCAAGCCGAAGGAGCTCTCCTTCGAGGAGGCCGCGTGCCTGCCCACCGCATGGCTGACCGCGTACCGGATGCTCTTCACCAACGCCGGTGTGCGCCCCGGTGACTCGGTGCTGGTCCAGGGCGCGGGCGGCGGTGTCGCCACCGCCGCGATCGTGCTCGGCAAGGCGGCCGGTCTGCGGGTCTTCGCCACCAGCCGCGACGAGGCCAAGCGCAAGCGGGCCCTGGAGCTGGGGGCCGTGGAGGCCGTGGAGTCCGGGGCGCGGCTGTCGCAGCGGGTGGACGCCGTGATCGAGACGGTGGGCGCCGCCACCTGGTCGCACTCGGTCAAGTCCCTGAAGCCGGGCGGCACGCTGGTCATCTCGGGCGCGACCAGCGGACCGAGCCCGAAGGCCGCCGAGCTGAACCGCATCTTCTTCCTGGAGCTGAAGGTCGTCGGCTCGACCATGGGCTCCAAGGACGAGCTGGAGGACCTGCTGTCCTTCTGCGCCGCGACCGGAGTGCGGCCCGTCATCGACGAGGTGCTGCCCCTCGACCGGGCCCGCGAGGGCTTCGAGAAGATGGCCGGCGGCGAGCTGTTCGGGAAGGTCGTGCTGACCGTCTGAACCGCTTCGCGGACAAGGGGCGCCGTGAAGGCGCCCCTTTTTCATACCCGCCATGTCAACTGTGGTTGACGCGGTGGGTGTGTCAACCTACATTGACATCATGACCGAGGCAACGGATCTCGCCGAGCAGGCGGGCGCCCGCGATCCGCGGGTCGGGCTGCGGGCGGTCGCCGCACTGCGGCGGCTGCTGGAGCAGCTGGAAGCGGTACAGGTGCGCAGCGCGCGCAATCAGGGCTGGTCGTGGCAGGAGATCGCGGCCGAGCTGGGAGTCAGCCGACAGGCCGTGCACAAGAAGTACGGGAGGCGATGATGTTCGAGCGGTTCACCAAGGGTGCCCGGGACGTGGTCAAGGGCGCCGTCGCCCACGCGGAGCGCGAGCGCGCCCCGTACATCGACGAGGGGCATCTGCTCCTCGCGGTCCTCGACGCCCGCGGCACCCGGGGCTCCTTCGTCCTCGGCGCGCTCGGTGCGGACGCCGAGGGGAAGCGCGCGGCCATCGGGGAGGCCCTCGTCGCCGCGCGCCGCCGGGCGGGCCTGAGCCAGGCGGACGCCGAGGCCCTCGCCGGGCTCGGCATCGACGTGGACGAGATCGTCGCCCGGGTCGAACAGACCCATGGCGTCGGCGCGTTGAGCGGTGGCCGCCGGCTCGGCGGGCGGCGCCCCTTCGCCAAGGAGGCGAAGGGGGTCCTGGAGTCGTCCCTGCGGGCGGCCCTCGCGCACGGCGACCGGTCCATCGGCGACGAGCACCTCCTCCTCGCCCTCGCCTCCCGCCCCGGCATCGCGTCCGAGGTCCTCGCCGGGCACGGCGTGACCGTACCGGCGGTGGAGCGGGTGCTGTACGGCGGCGGGGAGGCGGCGGCGAGCTGAGCCGCCCCGGCGGCCCGCCGCCCGCGGCTCACGCCTTCGGCGCCCGCAGTGCCGCCCCGATGCGCGCGGCCGCCTCCGACAGATGGCGCCGGGCCGACCGGAGCTGGTCCTCGGAGACGCCGTGGTCGCGGGCCGCGTCGCGGATGTCGTCGCGGAAGCGGTCCAGGAGACGGTCCAGGTCGCGGGCCGGGTCGCCGGTGGAGTCCGCCGTCGCCCAGGACGGGACGTACTCGGCGGGCACCTCGTCGGATGCCGGGCGGTACTCGGGCCCGGGCGGCGCAGGGGGCGTACGGCCGGAGTCCTTGCCGAGGTCCTTGCCGAAGGACTTGCCGAACTCGCCGAACTCCTTGGCCAGTTCGGACAGGCCCTCGCGCACGCCCGTCGGCCAGTCACCCCGCGCGAAGTGGTCCTGCACCTGGTCCTGGACCTGCTTGGCCACGCGCTGGAACTCCTCCTGCGCCTGGACCCGCACCCGGTCCTGGGCCTCCTTGGCCTGGCGGCGCGCCCGCTGCGCCTCCTCGCGGGCCCGGCGGCTCTCGTCCTTCGCGCGCCGCGCCTGCTCCTTCCACTCCTGCTTCGCGCGGCGCAGCTCCTCCTTGGCGGCGCGCCAGGAGTCCTTGTCCACGAAGTCCTTGAAGTCCCCGAAGTCGGGGCCGGAGCCGGAACGGGCCCCGCCGGCCCCCGAGGTGGCCGCCCGCACCTCGCGGCGGAGCTCGCCCGCCGCGCCGCGCACGTCGTCCCGGATCTCGGCGGCCAGCTCGGCGACCGACTCCCGGATCTCCAGCTCCAGATCGGCCAGCTCACCGCTGCGGTCGGCCAGCTCGGCGCGGCCCGCGTCGGTGATCGCGTAGACCTTCCGGCCGCCCTCCGTGGTGTGCGTGACCAGGCCCTCGGACTCCAGCTTGGCCAGACGCGGGTAGACCGTGCCCGCCGAGGGCGCGTACAGCCCCTGGAAGCGCTCTTCCAGCAGGCGGATCACTTCATAGCCGTGGCGCGGGGCCTCGTCGAGGAGCTTGAGGAGGTACAGGCGCAGGCGGCCGTGGGCGAAGACGGGAGGCATGTCAGAGCACCTTCTTGTCGGCGGGCTGGTCCTTCGGGTCGTCCTGCGGCTCCGCGTCGAACGGCTCGTCCTCACCCGACGGCCTGCGCAGCAGGGCGATCGAACCGGAGACCGTCGTCGCCTTCAGGCTGCCCGTGCCCGCGCCGAGCCGGCCCGTGATCTTGTGCGCGCCCCACTGGCCGGACACGCGCAGACCGTCGAACGCGTTGGACACCGCGCCGCTCGCCGTGTTCGCCTCGACCTCCGTGTCCGCCGGGTGCGGGATGCGGATGGCGATCTCGCCGGAGACGCTCGCCAGGCTCACGTCCGTCGGTCCGGCCGGGTCGAGGTCCACGATCATCGAGCCGCTGACCGTGTCCGCCTTCACGAAGGACCCCGAGCCCTCGACCACGGTCAGGTCGCCGGACACCGAATTGAACCGGAGGTCACCGGTGACCGCCTGGGCCTCGACGCTGCCGGAGACCGTGCTGGTGCGCACCGGGCCCGTGACGCCCACCAGGGTCGTGTCGCCGGTGACGCCCTTCACCTCCGTACGCCCCTCTATGCCGGAGACGACGGCGCCCGCGCCGACCACGCCCACCTCGACCCGGGTGCCGCTGGGCACGGCGAGCGTGACGACCGCGCTGCGGTGCCACCCCTTGGGGTCGAGCCACTTGAGGAAGCCCTTCCAGGGCAGATCGTCGTAGGCCACGGAGAGCGTGTCGTCCCGCTGCCGCACGATGAGCGGGGGCCCCTCGACGTCGGAGACCTCCAGACGGGCGGAACTCTCGTCCGTGCCCACCACGTTCACCGTTCCGTTCACGATGCGTACGTGCAGGGCCGTCACCGGCTCGTCGAAGGCGAGCTTCCGCGGCTCCGCGACGGACCACTCGGGCATGGTGCGACCTCCTCCGGAGTGAACGCGCCATATCGCGTCCTCTGCAAAACACGATATATCGCGGATGGGGAAAGTGCAAGACAGGTCGCCGCGGGATCCGCCTCGCCCGCGGGCGGCGCGGGCGGACATCTGTGGTCCGATGCGGGCAAATTGCCCTAGCGTGGGGCCATGCCGTCGTCCCCTGAACCCGCCGGCGCGCTGCTCCTGTGCCGCGCCGACCCCGCCGCTGTCGGCCCCGCCGCCCAGCTGCTGCGCGAACGGATGCTGCTCGCCCCGGCCGGACCCGAGTGGAGCGTCCTCGTGCCCGAGTCGAAGCCCTGGCTCGCCGGGGCCGACGGCGGCGGCGAACCCGTCGACCGGGTCCTCGGCGGCTGGGCCGGCGCCCTCGCCGTCGGCGCGCCCTGGCCGGTGCTCGCCCTGTGGTGGGACGCCGACCGCAGCGGCTTCACCCTCGCCGCCGGCTTCCGCCGCCCCGTCGGCTACGTATGGCTGGCGAACGGCACCCCGGCCGGCGAGGGCGAGGCCATGCGCACCTTCGCCGCCCGCCTCGGCCTCGACCCGGTGCTCGACATGCAGTCCCTCGACGCCCTCACCGAGCCCGACACGGAGGCCGACGCCCGGGCCCGCATGCTCGGCCTGCTCGCCGTCCTCACCCGCACCGGGCTCACGCTCCCCGCGGGCCTGACCCCCGGCGAACCGGCCGACCGGCTGCGCGAGGTCGCCCGGGTGCAGCCGCACGCGGAGAGCGTCGAGTGGTCGGGATGGCGGGACGCCGTCCGCGCCGAGCTCGACGTCGTCGAGAACACCAGCATCGGCCCCTGGCTGCGCGGCCCCAGGGCGCGCTGCCTCGCCGCCGCCCAGCTGGCGGCCGGGGTGCCGCTCACGCTGCACGGCCTGCGGCGGCGCAGCGGGGGCTGGATCACCGCGGCGGCGCTGCTGCTGGTGCACGGGGCGCTCGGATTCGCGTACGACCGGATGCGCGCCCGCCCCTGAGGGCCCGGACGGCTACTCGTCCTCGTCCTCGTCGTCCAGACGCGCCAGCCACGTCGCCAGCCGTTCCACCGGCACCTCGAAGTCCGGGTTCAGGTCGACGAACGTCCGCAGCTGCTCGGCGAGCCACTCGAAGGTGACCTCCTCCTCGCCGCGCCTCTTCTCCAGTTCTTCGATGCCGCGGTCGGTGAAGTACAAGGGGTGCTCCGTGTGCCGGTGGATGCCGCTCTGGGCCGCTCTGTCCCCGCCAGGATAGGAGAGCGCGGGAGACTCTCGCCCCGTCGGCCGGTGCGGGTTAGCCTGATGAATCATCAATGCCTGTGAGGCGTACGTGATGCGGTGCGCCGCGGCGACGGGGGAGTGCGCCATGGGGGACGGGATAAGGCCGATACAGCTGCCGGACGGCACCGAGGTCTGGGTCAGAACCTCGCGGCTCGACGGACCCGGCGACGGCACCGACGATTACGACGACCTGTACGAGGACGTCGGCGTCTGGGAGACGGTGACCACCAAGGTCGAGGGGCTGAAGGAGACGGTCGAGGGCGTCGCCCGGTCGGTCCGCGCGGCCACCGCCGCGGCCGCGCCCGACGAGACCGCGGTGACCTTCGGCATCGAGGTCAGCGCCAAACCCGGGCGGGCCGTGGCCGTCCTCGCCGACGGCGAGGCCAAGGCGAACCTCTCGATCACCCTGACCTGGCAGCACGACCGGCGCCGTGCGGATCCCGGCGGCACCGGCGAAGGAGGCGGCGACCGGGCCGGGGCCTGATGCCGGCCCCCGACCGGGAGCCGCTGTGGCACCTCGCCGAGCAGGCGACCGTCGGCATGGGCCCGCCGCCCGCCGCGGCGGACCACGGCGGCCGGGACCTCCTCGCACCGCCCCGCGATCTGTGGGGCAGCGGCTTCTTCGTGGCGCCGGGCTGGGTGCTGACCTGCGCCCATGTGCTGGTCGACGGGACCGGGCGGCGGCGGCCGGGCGCCGCCGCGGGGCAGCCGGATGTCGGGGTGTACGTCGACGGCAGGGTGTTGCCGGGACGGCTCGCGTACTGCATGCCGCTACCGCGCCGGTCCGTGCCGAGGAACGGCGGCGCCGGTGACCGGGAGACGTTCGCGTCCGCCGTCGAGGGCATCGAACCCGACCTCGCCCTGATCGCCCTGCTCGAACCGATGGAGCGCGAGCGCTGCGTCTGGCTCACCGACCGGCCGCCGGGCGAGTTCGCCCGCGACGACGGGGGCGGCATCATCGGCCGGTTCGCGCCCAGGTCCCGCGACGGCGGGCACTGCGTCGTCGAACGGCTCACCTGCGGACACGGCAGCACGAAGGGCACCCGCATCAAGTTCGGGCTCAGCGTCGACATGCGGCCCGGCACCTCCGGCGGACCCCTCGTCGACCTGGAGCGCGGCGAGGTCGTCGGAGTGGTCAAAGCCCGCTTCCGGGACGGGGGTTCGGGGCTCGCGGTCGCGGTCAGCGCCCTGCGCGAACTGTCGCCCGACGCGCACCTGGACGGCGCGCCGGACCTCGGACCCGAGCCGTACCACGAGCTGATGCGGCGGCACGACTCCTGGCACTGGCGGCGCCAGCACCCCGAGCACAGCGACGGCGAACCCACCTGGATCGACGTACAGCGCGAACTGCCCCGGCGGCGCGGCACCTGGGACGTCCTGGACCGCCTCGACGCGCTGCACCGCCTGGCCGGCGTGCCCGGACCGACCGCCCCCGCCGTCGTACGGCAGCTCGCCAGGGACGCCCTGGGCCGGTCCCTCGGCCACCCCGTCGGACCCGTCAGCTGGCGCGACGGCCACGGCATGCTGCACGGCTTCGGCGGCCGCGACGACCTCGCCGTGCACCTGCGCTACCTCTCCCTCGTGGCCGGATGGATCACCGCCCACGCGGCCGGCGCCGAAGCCGCGGCCGCCGCGCGCGACCTGTACGAGTCCGTCATGCAGCGCGGACAGGCGCTCGGCGCCAAGGAGCGGGCCGGGCTCGGCAGCCTGCGGCCCCGGCCCCGCGCCGTCCTGCTGGAGTTCGACCACGCGCCGCCGCCCGCCTACCTCGACGAGGGCGAGGTGGAGACCCGCCGGTACACCTGGACGCTCTTCAAGGGGTACGACGACGGGCGCTGGGAGCTGGCCGTGCCGCCGCCCGCCGAGGGACGCCCCTTCGAGCGGGCCAGGGCCGAGGCGCTGGACGCGCTCGCCGAAGTGCTGGCCGCGGCCGACGCGGCCCGGCCCGTGGAGGACCCGGTACCGCTCGAAGTCGCCCTGCCCGGCGTCGAGTTCGCCGCCACCGTCGCCGAGTGGGAGATCCGGGAGGACCCCCGCCCCAGCTCGCCGCGCAGCCCCATGGGGATCGACCGGCCCGTGGTGCTGCGCGACATCGAGCGGCGCGGCGAGGTGCTCGACCGGGACAGCGCCGCGGCGCTCGCCGAGCGGTGGCAGGAGCGCTGGCGCGGCCTGGTCGGAGCGCCCCGCCTGGTACCGCTGCGCTCCGCCGCCGCACCGGCGCCGCTGCGCCGCCCCGACCTGCTGCGGGCGCCCCACGGATCCGTGCCCGTGCTGTGCCAGCAGGTCGGCGAGGGACCCGGCCACGACGCGGTCCAGCGGGCCGTGGGCCTGGGCTATCCGGTCGCCCTGTGGCGGGCGGACGGGCACCGGATCTCGGACGGCTGCGGCACCCGGTGCACCGCCTTCCACGACGGCGTCGAAGGGCTCCTGGACCGGGAGGGCGACGCCGTGCGCACCCTGCCGGGCCGGCTCTGGCGGCTGCGCAGCGAGCAGACCGACGAGTGGGTGCGCGGGGTGGTCCTCTTCTACGACAGCCCCGACCACCCCCTCCCGCAGGCGGCGGGCAGACCGCTCGAACCGCCCGGCTCCCGACCCGGCCGGAAACAGTCGTGAGCGGGTCGCGCGCCCGGCGCTCCCGCGGTCCAACACCCGCACCCCCGGGCCGACTTGAAACAGACCAGAGGGGGCCGCGCCCCCGGTATTTTCGTGGCAGCCTGTCGCGGAGGGGGCCGACATGAGCGAGTGGCTGATCTACCGGGGCGCCGGAGCCCCGCACGACGAGATCCAGCGGCTCCCCCCACCACCGCCCTGGCGGGATTTCGACGGTGCGCCCGCGCTGCCCTCGCCCGGCGAGCTGGACAGCGCCTCCGTGCGCCGGCTCGGCGTGCGCAGCCGCCAGGCCCAGATGCACCGGCCCGGCGCCGAGGAGCGAGAGCTGGTCAACGCGGCCCTGTACCTGCGCAGACCGCTGCTCGTCACCGGGCAGCCCGGCAGCGGCAAGTCGACCATCGCGCACTCCGTCGCGTACGAGCTGAAGCTGGGCCGCGTCCTGTCCTGGCCCGTCGTCAGCCGCAGCACCCTGCGCGACGGCCTCTACCAGTACGACGCCATCGGGCGCCTGCAGGACCTCCAGATCCGCACCGCGCTCGGCGAGGACACCGCCGCGGGCATCGCCGACATCGGGCGCTACATCCGGCTCGGCCCGCTCGGCACCGCGCTGCTGGCCTACGACCGGCCGCGCGTCCTCCTCGTCGACGAGCTGGACAAGAGCGACATAGACCTGCCGAACGACCTGCTGAACGTGCTGGAGGAGGGCGAGTTCACCGTCCCCGAGCTGGAGCGGATCGCCGACGTCGCCCCCGAGGTCGAGGTGCTGACCGACGACGGAGCCAAGGTGACCGTGCGGCACGGCCGCATCCGCTGCCGCGCCTTCCCGTTCATCGTGCTGACCAGCAACGGCGAGCGGGACTTCCCCGCACCGCTGCGCCGGCGCTGCATCCAGCTGGAGATGACGCCGCCGGACGCCGAGCGGCTCGCCGGGATGGTGCGCGCCCACTTCGGCGAGGGCGCCGACCACGAACACGCCTCGCTCATCGAGCAGTTCCTCGACCGCGACCCCGGTGACGTCCTCGCGGTCGACCAGCTGCTCAACGCGATCCACCTGGTACGGCAGACGGGCTGGGACGAGGACAGCGGGGCCCGCGCCCGGCTGGCCGCGGAACTGATGCACCCGCTCGACCGGACCCGGTGACGGCGGTGCCCGGACAGGAGGCCCCCGACCCTCTCGCCCGGCTCGTCCGCACCCTCGACGAAGCAGGCACCCCCCTCGACAGCCGGGAGCTCGCCGACGCCCTCTGGCTGGCCCGCTGGACCCGCCCCGACAGCGCGCAGCGGCACCGGCCCGACGGGGCACCGGCGACCGGACAGCCGGCCGCCGAACCCCGGGAACCGCACCGCGACCCCGGTACGCACCGATCGGATCCGGCCAATCCCGGGCCGGCGCAGCCGACGGAGCCGCGCACCGCACCGGCCGGCGCGGCCCACCTCAGGGAGGCCGCGCCCGCCGAGGTGCCCGCCCCCTCGTCGACGTCCGAGCGCAGACCCGGCGCCGCCGTGCTCCCCGGCCTGCCCCCGCTCCCCGCGCTGCGGCGCTCGCTGCGCTCCCTGCGCGCGTACCGCCCCTCGGGAGTGTTCGCGCCCAGCGAGCTCGACGAGATCGCCACGGCCGAACTCACCGCCACCACCGGCCTGTTGAGCCCGGTACGACGTCCCGTACGGCGCCGCACCGCCGATCTGGTGCTGCTGATGGACGGTGCCCCGTCCATGGCGG
Organism: Streptomyces sp. cg35; assembly: GCF_050410835.1. Taxonomy (NCBI): domain Bacteria; kingdom Bacillati; phylum Actinomycetota; class Actinomycetes; order Kitasatosporales; family Streptomycetaceae; genus Streptomyces; species Streptomyces sp. cg35. Next base: position 3,034,836 of record NZ_CP191268.1, on the reverse strand, counting down.
TGTGGGACGGCCTGCTGGAGGAACTGCGCCGCGCCTGCGTCCAGGTCGGGGCGTTCCGCGACGTCGTCGTGCAGTACCTGCACCCGCTCGGCGCCGGCCTCGGCGTCACCGCGCAGCCCGGCCTCGGCCATGTGCTGCGCCCCGCGCAGGAGGTGTCCGACCCCTCGGGCCAGCGCGTACACCTGCTGCTCAGCGACTGCACCGGGCCTCTGTGGCGCGACGGCACGTTCCAGCGGCTGCTGCGCGCCTGGGCGGCGACCGCCCCGCTCGCCGTGCTGCAGCCCCTGCCGCGCCGGTTCTGGCAGCGGACCGCACTCCCGGCCACGGCAGGCATACTGACACGACGTCAAGGCCCGTACCGTGCACTGGAGTTCAGCCGACTCGGCCGGGGGAGCGAACCGGGACCGCCGCAGCCCGGCCTGCACGTCCCCGTCCTGATGCCCACCCCCGCCGCGCTCAGCACCTGGTCGCGCCTGGTGTCGGCCGACGGCGGACTGCGGCTGCGCGGCGCCGCGGCGCCCCTGGACCCCGCCGCGCACCCCGCCGAACCGGCCCCACTGCCCCCGGACCCGGCCGACGACGAGGCCGAGCGGCTCCTCGTGGAGTTCGACGAGACCGCCTCGCCCACCGCCCGCAACCTCGCCGTCCAGCTCTCCGCCGCGCCGCTCGCGCTGCCCGTGATGCGGCTGGTCCAGCGCACGATGCAGCCCGGCAGCGGCCCCGGCGAACTGGCCGAGATCCTGCTCGGCGGACTCGTCACCGAACGGCCGCCCGGCCCCGGACCGGGCCCCGGCCAGGAGCAGGAGAGCCGCACCGGCCCCTGGTTCGACTTCAAGCCGAAAGTGCGCACCCTGCTCCTGGAGCGGCTCAGCGCGGGCGAGGCGGCGCTCGTCCTCAAGCACTGCGCCCTGTACATCGAGCGGACCTTCGGCCGCGGCGCCCGCAACTACCCGGCCGCCGTCGTCGCCTACCTGGAAGGCACCGGGCGCCGCCCCGCCGGCGGCACCGACAGCGTCCCCGAACCCTTCGCGACGGTCTCGGACCTCGTGCTGCGCCACTTCGAACGCAGCCTCGCCGAACTGCCCGGCTCACCCCGGCTCCCCGGCCACCCCCTGCGCGCGGCCCAGAAGCGCCTGCGCCGCTACGAGAACGGGGGCGGCGCCGACGACCTCCTGGAGGCACTGCGCCTGCTCCGCACCCCGAAGGCCGCGGAGCACCCGGACGGGAACCGCCTGTACGCGCGAGCCCTGCTGCACGCCTGGCGGGAATGGCGGGACCCGCGGCAGCTCGCCGAGGCCGAGGACGTGGCGCGGCGCGAGGTCGACACCCTCGCCCGGCAGCCCGCGCCCGACCCCGGGGCGCTCGGCGCCGCCCGCCTCACGCTGGCCGAGGTGCTGCGGGCGCACGGCGAGGACCGGATCGCCGCGGCGGCCCGGCGGCGGCCCCCGGACGCCGCCGAGGAGCGGGCCCGCGGCGAGCTGCTGTTCGACGAAGCGCTGAGCCAGCTCGAACTCGCGCTGGAACAGCCCGGGTCGACCGCCACCACACGACTCGAATGCGCCGTGCTGCTCACCGCCCTGGTCAACCGCCGCCTGGACCGCTCACCCGCCGGCGACCTCGCGCCCCTCGACGTCTCCATCGCCCTCCTCGACCGCCTGACCCGGCACTGGCCCACCGCGCACCCGCCCGCCGACCTCTGGTACGCCCTGGGCCGGGCCCTGCTCCGGCGCGCCGAACTCGCCCCCGGCGCGACCCCCGAACAACGGGAACTCGCGCTGCGCGCCGCATCGGCCCTCGCGTCCGGGGTACAGCGCACAGGGGGCGCGAGCGGCAGCGGCGTACCCCCCGCGCGTGCGTTGTTTGATCTCGCCGAGGCACACGCGCTCGGCGCAGAGCCGTTCGGTTCCCCGGCGGAGGGGGAAGCCTTGAAGCGGGCCGCCCACGCGGCGCGGGCCGAAGGAGACACGCAACTGGAGGCGGCGGCGCGGGGCAGGCTCTCCGTATGGCTATGGAAACGTGACCAAGCGGAACTAGAGACGGCCGAGGCGGAGATGAAACGGGCACTGAGTCTGTTGCGACCGGGCGATCCACAACGAGCCGAACTTCTCGTCTCCTACGGTCAGATGCTGCTGGAGTCGCAGCGGGACCCCGAGGAGACCGACGACACGAACACGGTTTCCGAGGCCGTGCACAGCCTGCGCGAGGCCGTGGCCGACACCGCACCCAGCCACCCCTCCGCCATCGACCGCCGGCTCCTCCTCGCCGGCGCCCTGCGCAGGCGCTACCGCGCCGAGTCCATGATCGCCGACCTGTACGAGGCGTGCTGGACCCTGGACCAGGCACTGAGGGACACCGAAGGCGCCGCCCCGCGCGCCGCCGTCTGCCTCGAACTCGGCGTACTGCACCGCCTGCTGGCCCAGCGCACCCAGGAGCGCGAGGAATGGGTCCGCTCCGACGAGGCGTTCGCGCGGGCCGCGCAGGAGGCCGACGAGGCACGCGACCCGCGGACCGCGGCGCGGGCACTGCACGGACGCGGCGAGGTCCTGGAGTATCTCGCCGGCCCGGCCCGGGCCCTGGAGATGTACCGCGCGGCCAAGGAGCGCTGGACACGCACCCGCGCCGCGGACCCGGCCGAGACGCGCCTCACGGATGACCGGATCCGGCGGCTCGACGGCACGGAGTGACTCGTACGTGTTTCCGGGCCGGGGCGAGAGGGCATGCCCGGTGAGTTGATTGTCCCGAGGAGGCGATGTGCAGACCCCGGCCGCGAGCGATCCCATCGAGCCGCTCCCCGACTTTTCCGGGCTGGATCTGGCGGAGCTGCGGGACCGGAGCGGTCACCCGGTGCTCGGCGCGGTACTGGACGGACTTCTGGAGCGGCCGCGCCCGGCGGGGCGAACGGTGGCCATGTTCAGCGACGGGCCGGACTGAGCGAAACCCACGCGACGGGGGGAGAGGCGTGGAGTTGGACCGCACGGCGCCAGGGGCGTCGAGTGCCCTCGCCACCTGGCCGCTGCGCGACCTGGACGTGCCGGGGCTGCGCAGGTCGGGTGTGCGGCCGGTGCCGTTCAGGCAGTTCGTGCTCAAGGTGCGCAGCCGGTGCAACCTCGCCTGCTCGTACTGCTACATCTACGAGGGCGCGGACAGCACCTGGCGGGAGCGACCCACGCAGGTCACCGGTGCCACCGTGCGGGACACGGCCGCCCGGATCGCCGAGCACGTCCGTACCCACCGGCTCACCTCCGTACGGGTCGACCTGCACGGCGGGGAGCCCCTGCTCGGCGGCGCCGGACCCTTGCTGCGCCATGTCACGACGCTGCGCGAGGCGTTGCCCGCCAACTGCGCGGTCGACTTCGGACTGCAGACCAACGGCACTCTGCTGACCACGCGGGCCCTGACCGACCTCACCGCCGCCGGTATCCGCGTCGGCCTGAGTCTCGATGGCGGGAGCGCCCGGCACAACCTCCTGCGGACCGACCACGGGGGCCGTCCTGCCTGGCCCGCGGTGGCCCGGGCGGCCCGGCTCCTGGCCCGTCACCCGGGCGCGTACGCGGGCATTCTGTGCACCATCGATCTCTCCAACGACGCGACGGATGTGGTGAGCTCACTCTTCGAGCTGCACCCGCCCGCCCTGGACCTGCTGCTCCCGCACGCCAACTGGAGCACTCCGCCGCCCGGCGTCGCCCCGGCGGATCCCGGCATGCTGCGGCTGCCGCACGACCGCCCCACCCCCTACGGGGACTGGCTGGCCGAGGCCTTCGACCTGTGGTGGGCGCGGCGGAGCCGCCCTTCGGTACGGATCCGGCTGTTCTCGGAGATCATCGCACTGCTCCTCGGCCGCCCCAGCGTGACCGAGGCAGTCGGCCTCTCACCCGTGGCCACGGTCGTCATCGACACCGACGGCGCCATCGAGCAGGTCGACTCGCTCAAGACGGCTTACGAAGGCGCGCCCGCAACCGGTCTCGACGTTCGCCGCAACAGCTTCGACGAAGCTCTCGACCACCCGGGCATAGCCGCCCGCCACCTGGGCCGCGACGCCCTCGGACCGGCATGCCGCGAATGTCCGCTCGTCGCGGTGTGCGGCGGCGGCAACTACGCCCACCGCTACCTTGCCCTCAGCGGGTTCCGCCATCCCACGGTCTACTGCGCCGACATGGCCCGCCTGATACGCCATGTCTCCGACCGCCTCAGCACCGAGATCGGCACGTCGCCGTAGGCCACCCGGCCGAATACGGATGATGCCCGACGCTTAGTCAGATTTGCGGGGTGGGCATGAACTACCGTTCCAGCAGCCCACGTTCCACTACGCACGCCCATCGTTCGCAGGACAGGGAGACGGTCGCATGGCCGAGTTCATCACCATCAGTCACGCGGGCTCCAGCCGTCCTTGGGCGGCCTGGGTCTCGCACCAGCTGGAGCGGCAGGGAATCGGCACCGCGATGCTGCGCTGGGACCCAGCGGTGGAGACCTCCCTCGTCGACGCACTGACCGGTCTGCTCGACGCGCCGGGACGCATTCTGCTTGTCCTTGACGACTGGTACTTCGGCCTCGGTCCACGCCCGATGACGGAGTGGGCGGAAGCTCTGCGCGAGGTGATGTCCGAGCACGGCGACCGGTTCCTCGCGGTCAACATCGCCGCGGGCGCACTGCCCGCCGCGGCGGCAGCGCTCGCGCCCGTCAGCCTGCTCGGTCTCGACGCACGGGAGGCGAGTCGCCGGCTCCTTCGCCGGATCGGCGTCGAACGGCCACGTCCCGCCGAGGAGGGCGACGGAGGACCCCGCTTCCCGAACGACGATCAGGTGCAGTGGAACGTACCGCCACGCAACGAGCGCTTCACCGGCCGCGACGAGATCCTGGAGCGGATCCATAACGTCTTCGCGGACAGCGCCGAGGGCGAGCGCTGCGTGCTGCGGGGTATTTCCGGTGTCGGAAAGACGCAGATCGCCCGCGAATACGCGTACCGCTTCCGCAACGAGTACGACATCGTCTGGCAGGTCAACTCCGGCTACCCGGGCACCGCCCGTGAGCAACTCGCTGAACTCGCCACCCGGCTCGACCTGCCCGCGGGCCGCGAGACCGGTGACCGGATCCGTGCCGTACAGGGAACCCTGCGCAGCGGCCGCCCCTACCGCAACTGGCTGCTGATCTTCGACGGCGCCGACAATGTCGACGGCATCGAGGCGCTGCTGCCCGACGGTCCCGGCCATGTATTGATCACCACCCTCACCCGGGACTGGGCCGCGTTCAGCCGCACGCAGGAGATCGAGGTCCATCCCTTCACCCGGCGGGAGAGCGTTGCCTTCGCCTGCCGACGCGCGCCCCGGCTCAGCCCCGTGCAGGCGGACGCGCTCGCCGAGGCCGTGCAGGACCTGCCGCTCCTGGTCAACCAGACCGCCGCCTGGCTCGCCATCAACGAGACCATGCCCATCGAGACGTACATCGAGAGCATCCGCAGCGGTCGGCCCAACGAGTTCGGGCTTAGCATCATCGACGACGACTACAAGAAGAGCGTGTGGACCAGCTGGTCGCTCACGCAGAACATGCTGCGCGAGAAGCACCCCGACGCCTCCGAACTCCTGAAGATCTTCGGCTTCTTCTCGCCCGACGCGATCCCCGTCGGCCTCATCCAGTCCGCCAGGCCCGGCGACCTGCCGCCGCACCTGGAGGCCCTCACCGCCGATCCGATCGGCTGGCACACCAACCTGCGCCGCCTGAACGAGGCGACCGCCGTGATGCGCATGGACTATCCGGTCGCCGACACCCGGATCGACCAGGGTGTCGAGACCGTCCAGATGCACCACCTGTACCACAGCTATCTGCGCACGGGCATGCCCGAGGCGGAGCGCGAGCAGGCCGCCGCGGCGGCCTGCCGAGTCCTGGTCAGCGCCTCGCCGCGCAACCCCAACGACACTCGCCTGTGGGAGCGTTACGCCCAGATCATCCCGCACCTGGACCACGCGGGGGTGTTCGACAGCGCCGACCCGGACGTCCAGGGTCTCGTCCTGGACTGCATCAACTATCTGCGCGTACGGGGTGAGTACTCGGCCGGTCTCGAACTGATCCAGAAGGCTCTGCCCCGTTGGCAGCAGCGCTTCCAGCCCATCGACCGCAACTTGCTGCTGCTCGACTATTACCACGCGATCATGCTCCGTCGAATCGGTCGCTACCGCGAGGCCGAGGCCGCGGGCCGCAACTCGGTGGCCCTGCTTGAGGAGCACGCGCCGGACAGCGGCGAACTCCTGCTCGCCAAGCAAGGGCTGGGCGGATCGCTGTGGGCGCTCGCCGCCTACGAAGAGGCCCGCGACCTCTTCAGGGAGGTGGGAGAGGCATACCGCGGGCTGCTGGGCGAGCAGCATCCGCGAACCCTCGACCAGAACCACAACTATGGTTCCGTGCTGGCCCAAATGGGTCAGTACGAAGAGGCCTTGGCCATCGAACTCGCCGTGTTGCAGGCCAGGGAGCGGGTGCTCAAGCTGCGCCACCCCGCCACACTGGAGAGCGGCACCATCTGCTCCAGCCTCATGCGTTGGCTCGGCCGATACGCGGAGGCGCTCTCGCGCCAGGAGCAGAACGTACGCGTTCACCGTCAGATCATGGATCTCCACCACCCGCAGACCTTGCGTGCCGAACACAACCTCGCGCTCTGCCTGCGTCGTTCCGGCGAATACCAGCAGTCCGACGTCCTGATGCAGACCGTGCTCACCCGCTCCGAGCAGGTCCACGGTCCCGGCCACCCGGACACCCTCGCCGTGCTCGCCGACTACGCGACCCTGCAGCGCTCCCACGGCGACCCCGGCCGGGCGAGGGAACTGGCCGAGCGCGCCGCGGCCGGGCACGCTTCCCTGCTGGGTGACGGCCACCCGTTCTCCGCCGGTGTCCTCGGTAACCTCGCCCTCGTCCAGGCCGAGTTCGACGACCGCGACGAGTCCCTGCGCACCTCGGAGCGGGCCCTGGCCCGGATGCGTGCTGCTGTCGGGGACCGGCACCCGTGGACGCTCGGCTGTGCTCTCAACACCTCGGGAGCCCGTGCCCTCGCGGGCGACGTGGAAGGTGCGGAGGAGCTCAGTCTCGCCACCATGGAGAAGGCCGCGGAGGTGCTCGGCGCACGCCACCCGCTCACGCTCTCCGCCGGGGCTGCCTACGCCACGGACCTGCGCCTGTTGCGCCGCGGCAAGGAGGCGGGGGAGAAGGAACAGGAAGTCATCCGGGCGCTCGCCGAGACTCTCGGCGACCAGCACCCGCACACCGTCAGCATCCGCCGCCGCTTCCGCCCCTACTGGGACTTCGAACCCCAGCCGGTCTGATCGGAATGGCGGCCCGCACGCGGGCGTAGCATGGCACCGTCGCCGCTCTGCGGAACGAGCGGTCTGCGCGAGGACGTCACAGAGGTGGGGCCGGTGCCGGTTACTGATCAACCGTCGACGACTCCGCATGCCCGCCACGCGCCGGAGCCGCTGCCCGACTTCGCCGACGTGGACCTGCACCTGCTGGCCCAGGGCCGGGCGCACCCCGTGCTGGCCGATGTGGCCGCGGTTCTGCTGGCCCGGTCCGCGGGCGGGGAGGACACCGTCGCGTTCTACGACGACTCACCGGGAATCGCCTGGTGAGCGGACCGGCGCGCTGGCCCCTCGAGACCCTCGACGTGGGTGGGTTGCGTCGGGCGGGCCGTGCGGCGGTGCCCTTCCGGCAGTTCGTGCTGAAGATGCACAGCCGCTGCAACCTCGCCTGTGCGTACTGCTATGTGTACGAGGGAGCCGACGAGAGCTGGCGTGAGCGGCCGTCCAGGGTGGGCCGGGACGTGATGGCGAAGGCCGCCGTACGCATCGCCGAGCACGCCGCCCGGCACCGGCTGCCCGTCGTGCATGTCAACCTGCACGGCGGAGAACCGCTGCTGGCCGGTGCCGCACCCCTCATCGCCTACGTCAACGCCGTGCGGGAGGCCCTTGACGCACGCTGCGAGCATCCCTGCGAGGTCCGCCCTACCGTCCAGACCAACGGGACCCTGCTCACCGAGCGCACGGTCACCGATCTCGCGGCCGAGGGCATCGGCATCGGCATCAGCCTCGACGGCGGGACCGCGTCGCTCAACGCGCGCCGGGTCGGGAGGCAGGGCCGCTCCGCCTGGCCGGCCATGCTCAGGGGAGTGCGGCTGCTGAGCCGGCACCCGGGTACGTACCTGGGAATTCTCTGCACGATCGACCTGGAGTCCGACCCGCTGGCCGTCTACCGCTCCCTGGCGGGGCTGAGCCCTCCCTCGCTCGACTTCCTGCTGCCGCACGCCAACTGGTCCGCTCCGCCCGCAGGGAACGGGTCGGCCACTCCATACGCTGACTGGCTCATCCGGGTCTTCGACGCCTGGTTCGACGCGGGCCGGCCGGTGACCCGGGTCCGGCTGTTCACCGAGATCGTCGGACTGCTGCTCGGCGTGGCCAGTGCGATCGAGGCGGTCGGCACCTCGCCGGTCACGGCCGTCGTCGTCGACACGGACGGGGCCATCGAGCAGGTGGATTCCCTCAAGTCCGCCTACGAGGGTGCGCCCGCCACCGGACTCGACGTCTTCCGGAACTCCTTCGACGAGGCACTGGAGCACCCCGGCGTGGTGGCACGGCAGTTGGGCGCCGACGCCCTCGCGGCGCAGTGCGTCGACTGTCCCGTGGTCTCCGTGTGCGGCGGCGGCAACTACGCACACCGGTACCGGAAGGGGGCGGGGTTCCGGAATCCTTCCGTGTACTGCGCCGACCTGGAGCGGCTCATTCGGCACATCGCGCGTCGACTCGACAACGGAGTTCGGCCAAATCCCCTTGATTGAAATGTATTTGAGGGAACGTCATCATCGTGGAATGACGATCGTGACAGTGGCCGGCGCGAACGGCCGGGAGACGCCCCTGTACATAGAAGTCGACGAAGTGACGCCTGAGGACGGGCTCGACAGCGTGTACGGCGGGCTCACCCGGGGAAATCCCGCGGCGCGGGTCATGGAGATAGCGCACGACGTCTACGACGAGGGACTGGACCTGGCCCGGCGCTGCGCCGCGCAGGCGGCCACCAAGCTGGCCGAGCTGGGGCAGGGCGTCAGGCCCGACGAGGTCGAGCTCCAGCTCGCCATCAAACTCGACGCGACGCTGGGCGCGGTGCTGGCCAAGTCCGGTGCGGAGGCCCAGCTCCAGGTCACCTTCCGATGGAAGCCGGGTGGCGAGGCATGAGCGGACGCGAGCGCCCGTCCGTCCTTCCCTACAGTTCCGTCGTCGGCCAGGAGGAGTCCAAACTCGCCCTGGAGCTGAACCACATCGAGCCGCGCATCGGCGGGGTCCTGATCAGCGGGCCGCGCGGCACGGCCAAGTCGACCGTCATCCGCGCGTTCTACCTGATGGCGCACGGCGACCTCCCGGTGACGCTGCCGATCAACGCCACGGACGACCGGGTCCTCGGCGGCTGGGACCTCGGGGCGTTGATGCGAGGCGAGGCGCGGGAGCAGCGCGGGCTCCTGGAGCAGGCGAGCGACCGCGGTCTGCTCTACATCGACGAGGTCAACCTCCTGGACGATCACATCGTCAACATCATCCTCGACGTCGCCTCGACCGGTGTCCTCACCGTCCAGCGGGAGGCCCTGGACCGGGAGAAGAACATCGACCTCTGCCTGGTCGGGTCGATGAACCCCGAGGAGGGCGGCCTGCGCCCCCAACTGCTCGACCGGTTCGGCCTGCTGGCGGGAACATCCGGTGACCTCGACGTCGAGCAGCGGCGGGCCGTGATCCGGGCCAATCTGTCGAACGGCGACCCGAGCCCGGAGCGGGACGAGGCCAAGCGCCGGGCGCTGCGGCAGGCCAAGGAGGCCTACCACGACGTGGACGTACCCGAGAGCATCCTCGATCTGTGCGCCGACGTCGCGGCTGCTGTCAAGGCTGTCGGACACCGGGGCGAGGTCACCACCATGTTCGCTGCCCGTGCCCTCGCCGCGCTGGAGGGCGCGCCCCGCGTGGAGCCAGGACACGTACGCACCGTCGCCCCGCTCGCCCTGCGGCACAGACGTCCCGACGCCGTGCACGGCGGGTCCGTCGAGTGGTCCGGTGGCGAACTGGCCGACCTGCACCGGCTCTTCGCCTGAGGGGGCGGCGTGGGGGAGAGGGAGGAAAGGCTGCTGCGCGCTCTGGCGTGCGCGGCGCTGGACCGCGAGCTCGACGGGGTGCTCCTCTTCGACGCGGAACCGCAGGTGTTCGCCGAGGCTGCGCGCCGGGCCGCCGAACTGCTCGCGCTGGCCGACGGACAGCCACCACGCACCGTCGCGCTGGGCGCGTCGACCCGGGAGGACGAGCTGTGGCTGAACGTCGAACTGCGGGTCGAGAACGGGTCCGTCGGTGTGTCCACCCGGCCGGGACCGCTCGTCGACCTGCCGGATGCCGCGCGCCGGCTGGTGCTCGTCCCCGACTTGACGCGGCTGAGCCTGGCGGGCACCCGGGCCGCGATCCAGGTACTCGGTGCGGCCAGCGCCCACGTCGAGCGGTACGGACACACCCACCGATGGCAGCCCCGCGCGCGCTGGATCGCCGCGTGCCGGCGCGATGAGGCGGGCCGTATATCGCCGCATCTGCTGGACCGCTTCCCGATCCGGATCGACGCCGCGGACCTGTCGTCGGCTCCGGACCCCGCGCGCCGGTTCGCGTCGGCACGGGGCGACGACCGCCCCGATGCCACGAGCCTCCCCGTGCCGCACCGGTGGACGGAGATCCTCACCCGTTCCGAGGCCACTCGCCCCGGGCTGACCGAAGAGGCCGTCCGGCGAGTGACGGACCTGGTCGATGCCGCCGTCGGCAACCGGCGGGCCCTTGCCCTGGCCCGGACCGGGCGAGCTCTCGCCGCGCTCGACGGCGCCGAAGCGGCGGACGCCGCCCACATGGACGCGGCGGCGCGGCTGCTGGGCCTGCTCACGGCGCCGGCTCGGCGCCCGCCCGAGCGGGACGAGCCGGAGAGCGACCGCCCGGCACGACGGCAGACCCCCTCGCCCGCGACCGGGCGGCCCCCTGCGACGTCCCACGGACAAGAGGTGGCAGCGGTGCCGCCCGAGCCCGCGGAACCCCTGACCGCGTTCGAACTGGACGACGAAGGGCAGCCGTCGGGGCATCCGGAGGACGAGCCCGACCCGCTGCGCGCGCCCGACTCCCTGAGGGTGCCGCCGCGCCGGCACCCCGGCACGGCGCCCGCACGCGGCCCCGTCGTCGGCGTGCGGCGGGCCACCGGGCTGCGTGACCTGGCCTTCATCCCCACGGCGATGGAGGCGGCCAAATATCGGCAGCTGCCGGAGCGGCGGCCGTCCGACGAGGGGACACCGCCGGGCCACCTCGTCGTGACCCCCGCGGACCTGCGCTCGTACGCCCGCTCGCCCGAGCCGGAACTGATGCTGGCACTCCTGCTGGACCACACCTGCCGCAAGGGGTGGGCCTGGGAAAGCACCCTCGCGCCCTACCTCCAGTGGGCCTACGCCGGCCGGGCCTCCCTGGGCGTCGTCGAACTCGGCCATGAAGAGGCCGTTTCGGAGCTCAGAGCCGAGGCGTTCACCACCCGCAACGTGCTCGATCCGAGAGTGTCGACGGCCCTGAGCCGGACCGCCGGACGCGGCACACCCCTGGCCCACGGCCTGCTGCTCGTCCAGCAGCTGCTGCGGCGATCCTTCCAGCACCAGCGGTCCGGGCTCGCCGAGGCCTGGCTCGTCGTGGTCACGGACGGGCGCGGCAACGTGCCGATGTCCGCGAGCGGCGCCGACCGAGTGGCAGGGCCCGTCGGCAGGACAGGGGTGGACGACGCCCTCACCGTCGCGCGGCAGATCGGTGCCCTGGACCGGATGCGCCTGCGTACCGTCGTCGTCGACCCCGTGGTGCGACCGTACGGAGACCTGCCCTTCGCCTTGGCACAGGCGTTGGGCGGCGAGGTCGTGGCGGGCAGGGAAGAGCTGGTGACCGGCGATGTCGAACACTGACGAACGCTCCTCCGGCCACTGGTTCGCCGGGGCCGAGGGCCTGGGACCGGGCGGCGGAAGACGCCGTCCCGCGCCACGCCCGGTGCCTGCGCCGCGGTCGGCCGAGGTGCCGCCCGGCGTTCTGATGAGTGAGGAGAGCGCATTTCCCGCGCAGGCCGTCGACATCGACCGGAAGCCGCCCACCGGGTTCGCCGTGCTCAACGTGCACCGTCACCGGGACCACGAGCACCGACCGGCGTTCGGGGTGTCGGGGGTGTGCGGTGAGAGCACGCTGCCGTTCACGGTCACCGCCGCCCAACTGCGCCCCGATGCAATCCGGTTGGGAAATCTTCGCAAGGGCGGGAACTGGCCCAGCGAGATCCACCGCATCATCCGTACCTGGTCGCGACGGCAGGACGCTCTGCGCGGCTGGATCGACGGTCTGCGAGCGCGGTACGGAGCCGGGTTGCGGCTGGTGATCTGGGACGACACCGACTACGACATCCCCTGGGAACTGCTCTGGCTGGAGGCGGACGCCGAACGTTCGCTCCCTGCCGGCCACTTGGGCGCTCTGATCACGGTGGCCCGCTGGACGACCGTGCGCGAGGCGGGAGTCCGGCCGATGGAGCACGGCGCGGAGTGCTCAGGGCCCGTGGTCGGATACTACGACCCCGCCATGCGGCGTGACGCGGACGTCTTCCAGGACTTCGCCCATCAGCACCACGACGCGCTGCATTCGCTGCTGGGGGAGCTCACCCAGCAGGAGCTGCGGGCCGGACTCGTCTATCTCGCCTGCCACGGGCAGTACGGTACCGAGCTCACCGATCTCCGCCTGGATGTGGCCAGTTGGGAGGAGATGGACGAGCTCGACATGACCGCGCTGCGATCCCACGCCACACTGGTGTGCCTCAACGCCTGCCACTCGGCCCGTTCGGTCCACAACGTGGCGCAGGGCGAGGACGCCCTGCGCGGCTTCGCCGAACTCTTCCTGCGCCAGGGGGCATCGGGCTGCATCGCCAGCTCCGGGCAGGTGGGAGACGACATCGCCCACGCAGTGATCCGTCGGATCGTCGCCGAGATCGCCGCCGATCCGGCCAAGCCGGTGGCCCAGACGCTCAGGGACTTCCGGGCCCGCGCGACCGCCGCGCTGCCGACCGTGATCCCGTGGACGTCCGGCGCCGGCGGACGGCCGGACGAGCAGGGCCAGCACGGGGTCCTGGCCTTCCTCTACAGCTTCATGTTCCTGTACTTCGGCTCCCCGCTCACCACGTTGCGGCTCACGCCCCGGGGCCACGAGGAGGCGTCGTGAGCGGCGACCGACAGCTCGTCCTCGAACCGGTCGTCAGCTGGCCGCGGCAGGCGGAGGCCGGACGCACCTATCTGATGACGGTCGACCTGCGAATTCCGGTGACCGATTGGCCGTACGCGGAAGAGGAGTTCACGTTCGGACTCATGGTCGACGGGGCTCCGCGGTTCCGGGTGGAGTCGCTGGGCGACCCGAGCGTGGTGGTGCACCGCTTCGGTGGCACGTACGGTCCCGCCCGCTTCGCCGTCACCTCCGGGGCGTCCACGGGGCCCGGGGTGCTGTGGCTGACGGTCACCAACCGATGGGGGCTTCCGGTACGCAAGATCGAACTGCCCTCCCGCGTGGTGGCCCCGGCGGACGAGGCGGCGGGCGGTGGACCGACCTGGTCGGTGCCCACCGGGCTGCCGCTCAGTACCCCGGAGGCGGGCGCGGTGGAGCAGCACCTCACCATCTGCCACACGGGCTCCGGCCGGCCCTGGGCCGCCTGGATCGCGCACCAGGCGGAATCGGCGGGACTAGGCACCACATTGCTGCGCCGGGCGCCGGAGGCGCAGACCGCACCCGGAGACGTCCTGGACACCCTGTTCGCGACGCCCGGACGCATCCTGCTGGTCCTCGGCGCCGACTTCTTCGGCCCGGAGAACCACGCTGCGGCCGAGTGGGCGCGGGCCCTGCGCGCAGCCGCTCCCGCCGACGCCGAGCGGCTGGCGGCGGTCAGCGTCACCACCGGCGTTCCGCCCGCGGTGGTGGCCGCCCTCGACCCCGTTCCGCTGGCCGGTCTCGACGCCCGCCGGGCGCGCGCCCGGCTCCTCCACGGGCTGGGCGTCGACCCGCCGGGGACGGCCCGCGCCGAGGATGGCCCGCGCTACCCGGGCGATGCCCAGGCGCTGTGGAACGTGCCGCCGCGCAGCGAGCGGTTCACCGGCCGCGACGAGATCCTGGACGCGATCCACGACACCTTCGCGACCGGCACCCGGCGCTGTGTGCTGCACGGGGTCGCGGGCGTGGGCAAGACACAGATCGCGCGGGAGTACGCATACCGCTTCCGCGACGAGTACGACATGGTGTGGCAGATCGACGCGGGGCACCCGAACACCGCGCGCGAGCAACTGGCCGGGCTGGCCGCGCTGTTGGAGGTGCCCGCAGGAACCGGCACCGGGGACCGTATCCGTGCGGTACGGGACGCGCTGCGCAGGGGACGCCCCCACCGGCGCTGGCTGCTCGTCTTCGACGGAGTGCGCAGCGTCGCGGAAGTGGCGGAACTGCTGCCCGAGGGGCCCGGCCACATCCTGATCACCGCCCTCGCACCGGACGAGGCGGACCCGGACGGGGACGACGCCATCGAGATCCCGCCCTTCACACGGTCCGAGAGCCTGGCCCTGGCCCGCGTCCGCGCACCCCGCCTGACACCGGAGGAGGCCGATGCCCTCGCCGACGCGGTGCGGGACCTGCCGCTGCTGCTGAACCAGACCGCGGCCTGGCTTGCGATCAACGAGACGATGCCGGTCCGGTCGTACATCGAAGGGATCCGGACCGCCGAACCGGGGGAGTACGCCTCGGGCACCCCGGCCGAGATTTATGGGGCGAGCGTGCGGACGTCGTGGGCGCTTGTGCAGAACATGCTGCGCGAGAGTGACCCGGACGCCCGCGAGTTGCTGAACCTCTTCGCCTTCTTCTCACCGGACGCCATTCCGGTCGGGTTCATCCGGAGCACACCACCGGACGACCTGGACGAGCATGTCGCGGCGCTCGCCGGCGACGCCGAATGGCACGAGATGCTGCAACGCCTGCACGTCGCGATGTTGGCGATACGCAGGGACCCGCCGCTCGGCACCGAGCAGGTCGACGAGGACGCCACCGTACAGATGCACCGCCTGCACCACGACCAGCTGCGTGGCGCCATGCCGGAGAACGAGCGGGCTGCGGCCTCGGCAGCCGCGTGCCGGGTCCTGGCCGCGGCCGCTCCGGGGGACCCCAACGACACCCGGAAGTGGCCGAGGTACGCCCGGATCATTCCGCACCTCGACCACGCGGGAGTCTTCGACAGCACCGACGGGCGCGTCCAGGACCTGGTACTGGACTGCGTCGACTACCTGCGGGTCCGCGGCGAGCACGCGGCCGGCCTGGAGCTGTGCGAGAAGACCCTGCCGCTGTGGCACCAGCGGCTCGAGCAGAGCGACCGCCGTCTGATCCTGCTCGAGTTCCTGCACTCCGTGATGCTGCGCAGGGTCGGCCGCTACCGAGAGGCCGAGGCCATGGGCCGCACCTCCGTCGTACGGCTCCAGCGGCACGCCCCCGACAGCAGCGAACTGTTGCAGGCCCAGGCCGGGCTCGGCGGGAGCCTGATGGCCCTGGCCGCCTACGAGGAGGCCCGGCAACTGTTCCACAGCGTGTGGAAGGCCCGGCGGCGCCTGCTCGGCGGCGACCACCCCCGCACGCTCGGCGACTACCACAACTACGCGGAGGTGCTCTCCCAACTCGGCCAGTACCAGCAGGCGTTGGAGATCGAACAACAGGTGCAACGGGACCGGACCCGGATCCTTCGGGCCCGCCATCCGTCCACCCTCGCCAGCGGCACCGTCTGCGCCACTCTGTTGCGCCTGCTCGGCCACTACGGCGAAGCGGCCTCGCTCCAGGAGCAGAACGTCCGCGTCCACCGGCAGGCCATGGACCGCCACCATCCCCAGACGCTGCGCGCCGAACAGAACCTGGCGCTCTGCCTGCACGCCGTCGGCGAATCCCGCCGGGCCGAGGAGCTGATGCGCACCGTCCTCACCAGGGCCCGCCAGGTCCATGGGCTGCGCCACCCCGACACCCTCGCCGTGCAGACCGGCTACGCGGGTCTGCTGCGGGCGCGGGGGGCGGGCGAGCGCGCGCAGGAACTCGCCGACATCGCTGCCGAAGGCTACGCCGATCTGCTCGGCGACGCGCACCCCTTCACTGCGGGCGCCCTCGGCAACGTCGCCCTGGTGCGGGCGGCCGCGGGCGACCACGACCGTGCCGGGCCCCTCGCGGAACTCGCGCTGGCCAGAATGAGCGTGGCCGTCGGCACGGAGCACCCGTGGACCGTGAGCTGCGCCCTCAACGCCTCCGGCGTGCGCGCGGCGACAGGAGATGCCCGGGGCGCCGCCGAGCACAGTGCGCACGCGGTGCGGGCGGGGCGCGCGGTACTTGGTGACAGGCATCCGCTGACCCTGCTCGCCATGGCTGCGCAGGCCTTCGACCTCCGCACTCTCGGCAGCCGCGAGGCGGACGAACAGGAGACCGGGGTGCTCAGCGCCCTGTCCGACACCCTCGGCGACCAACACCCCCACACCGTCAGCGTCCGCCGCCGCTTCCGCCCCTACTGGGACTTCGAACCCCAGCCGGTGTAGCGGCGCACCCGGGTCGTCCGGACGCAGCAGGGCCCGGCACCCCCGAGGGGTGCCGGGCCCGACCGGTGTACGGGGGGCGAGACCTACGCCTCGAACACCTCACGCACCAGCTGCTCCTGCTCCGCCTGGTGGCGCTTCGCGGAGCCCACCGCCGGCGAGGAGCCGTGCGGGCGGGAGATGCGGCGCAGCCGCTCGGCGCCCGGGACGTCGGCGCCGACCGCCAGGTCCAGGTGGTCGATCAGGTTGAGCGCGTTGAACGGCCAGGCACCCTGGTTCGCCGGCTCCTCCTGCGCCCAGATGTACTTCTCGGCGTTCGGGTACTTGGCGATCTCGGCCTGGAGCTCGGTACCCGGCAGCGGGTACAGGCGCTCGACGCGGATGATGGCGGTGTCGGTGACACCGTTCTTCTTCCGCTCGGCCTCGAGGTCGTAGTACAGCTTGCCCGCGACGAAGACGACCTTGCGGACCGCGTTCGCGTCCACCGCGTCGTCGCCGATGACCGGACGGAAACCGCCCGACGTGAACTCCTCCACCTTCGACGCGGCGGCCTTGAGACGCAGCATCGACTTCGGGGTGAAGACCACCAGCGGCTTGTGGTGCGGGTTGTGCACCTGCCACCGCAGGAGGTGGAAGTAGTTCGACGGGAGCGTCGGCATCGCGACCGTCATGTTGTTCTGCGCGCAGAGCTGGAGGAAGCGCTCGACACGGGCCGAGGAGTGGTCCGGGCCCTGGCCCTCGTAGCCGTGCGGGAGCAGCAGGGTGACGCCGGACGTCTGGCCCCACTTCTGCTCGGCGGCCGAGATGTACTCGTCGACGACGGTCTGCGCGCCGTTGACGAAGTCACCGAACTGCGCTTCCCACATCACGAGGGACTCGGGACGCGCCAGCGAGTAGCCGTACTCGAAGCCCATGACCGCGTACTCGGAGAGCAGCGAGTCGTAGACGTTGTAGCGGGCCTGCTCGGGGGAGAGGTACAGCAGCGGCGTGTAGTCCTCGCCCGTCTCGCGGTCGATCAGCACCGCGTGGCGCTGGCCGAACGTGCCGCGGCGCGAGTCCTGGCCGGACAGGCGGACCGGGGTGCCCTCGAGGAGGAGCGAGCCGACGGCGAGGGTCTCGCCCATGCCCCAGTCGATCGTGCCGTCCTCGATCATCGCGGCACGGCGCTGCAGCTGCGGCAGCAGGCGCGGGTGCACCGTGACGTTGTCGGGGATGTTGACCTGGGACTCGGCGATGCGCTTGACGACCTCCTGGGAGATCGCGGTCTGCACGGCCACCGGGAACTCGGCCTGCGGGTCCGGGTGCTGGGACTCGCCCGGGTGCGCGACGGCCTCGCGGACCTCGGTGAAGACCTTTTCCAGCTGGCCCTGGAAGTCCTGCAGCGCCTGCTCGGCCTCTTCCAGGGTGATGTCGCCGCGACCGATGAGGGACTCGGTGTAGAGCTTGCGCACCGAGCGCTTCTTGTCGATCAGGTCGTACATCAGCGGCTGCGTGAACGCCGGGTTGTCCGACTCGTTGTGACCGCGGCGGCGGTAGCAGATGAGGTCGATCACGACGTCCTTGTTGAACGCCTGGCGGAACTCGAAGGCCAGACGGGCAACGCGGACGACGGCCTCGGGGTCGTCGCCGTTCACGTGGAAGATCGGCGCCTCGATCATGCGGGCCACGTCGGTGGCGTACATGGAGGAGCGCGACGACTCCGGGGCGGCGGTGAAGCCGACCTGGTTGTTGATGACGATGTGGACCGTGCCGCCCGTGCGGTAGCCGCGCAGCTGCGACATGTTCAGGGTCTCGGCCACGACGCCCTGGCCCGCGAAGGCCGCGTCACCGTGCAGGGCGACGGGCAGGACCGTGAAGTCCGTGCCGCCCTTGTTGATGATGTCCTGCTTGGCGCGGACGATGCCCTCGATGACCGGGTCGACCGTCTCCAGGTGGGACGGGTTCGCGGCCAGCGAGACGTTGATCTGCTCGCCGTCCAGGCCGGTGAAGGTGCCCTGGGCGCCCAGGTGGTACTTCACGTCGCCGGAGCCGTGCATCGACTTCGGGTCGAGGTTGCCCTCGAACTCGCGGAAGATCTGCGCGTACGACTTGCCGACGATGTTCGCCAGCACGTTCAGGCGGCCGCGGTGGGCCATGCCGATGACGACCTCGTCGAGGCGGGCCTCGGCGGCGGAGTCGATGACGGCGTCGAGCAGCGGGATGACCGACTCGCCGCCCTCGAGGGAGAAGCGCTTCTGGCCGACGTACTTGGTCTGCAGGAACGTCTCGAAGGCCTCGGCCGAGTTCAGGCGGCGCAGGATCCGCAGCTGCTCCTCGCGCTCCGGCTTGGAGTGCGCGCGCTCGATGCGGTCCTGGATCCACTTGCGCTGCTTCGGGTCCTGGATGTGCATGAACTCGACGCCGGTGGTGCGGCAGTACGAGTCGCGCAGCACACCGAGGATGTCGCGCAGCTTCATCATCGACTTGCCGGCGAAGCCGCCGACGGCGAACTCGCGCTCCAGGTCCCACAGCGTGAGCCCGTGCTCGGTGATGTCCAGGTCGGGGTGCTTGCGCTGCTGGTACTCCAGCGGGTCGGTGTCGGCCATGACGTGGCCGCGGACCCGGTAGGAGTGGATCAGCTCGAAGACGCGGGCGGCCTTGGTGACGTCGTCGTCGTGCGAGGCGTCGATGTCCTTGAGCCAGCGGACCGGCTCGTAGGGGATGCGCAGGGCCTTGAAGATCTCGTCGTAGAACTCGTTCTCACCGAGGAGGAGGTTCGCGACGATGCGCAGGAACTCGCCGGAGGCGGCGCCCTGGATGACCCGGTGGTCGTAGGTCGACGTGAGCGTCATGACCTTCGAGATGCCGAGCTTGTTCAGCGTGTCCTGGGACGTGCCCTGGAACTCGGCCGGGTAGTCCATGGAGCCGACGCCCATGATGACCGACTGGCCGGGCATCAGACGCGGGACCGAGTGGACGGTGCCGAGGCCGCCGGGGTTGGTCAGCGAGACCGTCACGCCGGAGAAGTCGTCCATCGTCAGCTTGCCGTCGCGGGCGCGGCGGACGATGTCCTCGTAGGCCTGCCAGAACTCGAAGAAGTTCAGCGTCTCGGCCTTCTTGATGCCGGCGACGACGAGCTGGCGGTCGCCGTTCGGCTTCACCAGGTCGATGGCCAGACCGAAGTTCACGTGGTCCGGCTTGACCAGGGTCGGCTTGCCGTCCTTCTCCTGGAAGGAGTAGTTCATCGACGGCATGGCCTTGATGGCCTGCACCATCGCGTACCCGATGAGGTGCGTGAAGGAGATCTTCCCGCCGCGGGCGCGCTTCAGGTGGTTGTTGATGACGATGCGGTTGTCGAACAGCAGCTTCACCGGGACGGCGCGCACGGACGTGGCCGTGGGGACCTCGATGGACGCGTTCATGTTCTTCGCGACGGCGGCGGCGGGACCGCGCAGCGTCACGAACTCGGGGCCGGCAGGGGCCTCGGTCGTCACTGGTTCAGCCTTCTTCGGTGCGGGGGTTGCGGGAGCGGGCTTCGCGGCGGGCGCGGGAGCCGGAGCGGCGGCAGCCTGTGCGGGAGCTGCGGCAGCGGGCTTCGCGGGGGCCGGAGCCTGAGCCTGAGCCGGGGCCTGCGCTGCGGGCGCGGGCTGGGCCGGGGCCGCAGCCGGAGCCGCGGCGGGGGCCGCGGGCTTCTGGGCCGGCGGCGCGGTCGGCGCAGCCCCCGCGGCCGCGGCACCGGGCTTGTAGTCGGCGAAGAAGTCCCACCAGGCTCGGTCTACCGAATTCGGGTCCTGGAGGTACTGCTGATAGATCTCGTCGACGAGCCACTCGTTGGGACCGAAGGCGGCGGCAGGGCTTTTGCCCTGCGCGGCTTGGTCGGTCTCGGTGGAGATGCTCGAGTTACTGGGGGACTGTGGCGACACGGCGGTAACCGCCCTCTTCCGCTTCTCACAAGGTGATGGACAGCGGGAATAAAGGCTACGCCTCCATCAGCGGCACGTGCAGACCGGGCCGGTGATCCGTCGCGTAAGTCACACTGGAAGCAGGGTTTCGGGCCGAGAAATGGCGGGAAACAAGCGGGGTTCCGGTACGTTCGGGCGCGCGCCCGGCGTGCTCGTGTACGCCTGCGCGCGGCTTGACCCCTGCCTGACCGAAACCCTACGTCAACTTTGCGTTCGGGGCTCTCCCGGAAGAGTGACCTTGATGCGGCAGCCCCGAGTCGATTCGGCCACACCTATCCGGCCGCCGTGGAGGTCCACGGCCCAGCGGGCGATGGCGAGGCCGAGGCCCGTGCCGCCGTCCCCCTTGCCCTTGGCCGTGTTTCCGGCGTTCCCCCGGTTGAAGCGCTCGAAGACCCGGTGCCACTCCGACTGCGGGATGCCCGGACCCTCGTCCAGCACCTCCAGCTCCAGGGACTCGGGGTAGGGGCCGCGCCGTGCCTGCACGGTGACGCGGCCGTGCGGCGGGGAGTGCTTCACCGCGTTGTCGATGAGATTCGCCACGACCTGGTGGATGCGCTCCGGATCGGCGTGCGCGGTCAGCTCGGGCGGCGAGACGTCGAGGTGGAGATGGACGTCCGTACGCGTATGGGTGCCGGAGCCGGAGGCGATGCCCGCGCGCTGGGACACCGCCATGTTCGCTTCCTTGAGCACGCCCGACAGGTACGGCCAGACCTCGAAGCGGCGGGCCTTGAGCGGGACCACGCCGTTGTCCAGGCGGGAGAGGTCCAGGAGCGTCTCGACCAGGCGGCCCAGGCGCTCCGTCTGCTTGAGCGCCGTGCGCATCGTCTCGGGGTCCGCGGACATCACGCCGTCCACGACGTTCTCCAGGACCGCGCGCAGGCCCGCGATCGGGGTGCGCAGCTCGTGCGAGACGTTCGCGACGAGCTCCTTGCGCTGCTCGTCCTGGGCCGCCAGCTCGTCGGCCATGCGGTTGATCGTGACCGCCAGGTCGCCGAGCTCGTCACGGCGGTCCGCACCCCGGACGCGGCGCGTGTAGTCGCCGTTCGAGATGGAGCGGGCCACCGTGTTCATCTCGTCGAGCGGCGCGGTGAGGCTGTGCGCCACGAACTGAGTGATCAGCAGGGTCGCGATGATCGAGAACACGGTGATGAAGCGCAGCTCCGTCGCCGTGTACATCGCCACCATGAGCAGGCCCGTGGTGATGAAGACGGAGACGACGACGAGCGTGCCGAGCTTCGCCTTGATCGAGAACGGCCGCAGACCGCCCGACGCCCAGTGCGCGGTGAGGGGATGCGGCCGGTGGGGGCGGCTGTACGGTGCCCGGTCCCCGGCGCTCATGGGGTCGGCGTCTCCAGCGCGTAGCCGACACCGTGCACGGTGCGGATGCGCTCCGCGCCGATCTTCCGGCGCAGCGCCTTGATGTGGCTGTCGACGGTGCGGGTGCCCGAGGCGTCGGCCCAGTCCCAGACCTCGGCGAGCAGCTGCTCGCGGGAGAGGACGGCACGGGGGGTGTTCGCCAGGCACACCAGGAGGTCGAACTCGGTCGGCGTCAGGTGCACGTCCTCGCTCCTGACCCGTACGCGACGCTGCGCGTGGTCGATCTCCAGCTCGCCGAGGCGGAGGATGCCGCTGCGCGGGGTCGACGCGGCGAGGGCCGCGCGCTCGACGCGGCGCAGCAGCACGTGGACTCTCGCGGCCAGCTCCCGCATGGAGAACGGCTTCGTCATGTAGTCGTCGGCGCCGACGCCGAGCCCGACGAGCATGTCCGTCTCGTCGTCGCGTGCCGTCAGCATCATGACCGGCACCGGTCGCTGCGCCTGCACGCGGCGGCAGACCTCGAGCCCGTCGAAGCCGGGCAGCATGATGTCGAGAATCAGCAGGTCCGGCTGCCATGCCTCGGCCGTGTCGACCGCGGCCGGCCCGTCCTGCGCGGTTTGCACGAGGAATCCCTCGGCCCGTAGCCGGGCGGCGATGGCGTCCACGATCGTGGGGTCGTCCTCGACGACGAGAATCCGTCGCTGGGCACCCGGGGTCGCCGTGCTGCCGTTCTGGGAGGTGTGTGTCTGCTCCATCGCCCCGCCCCTGAATGCGCGCCTTCGTGACGCGCTTGACGCTTGAATGATCTGGGTTTCGGACGTCAGCGTACGGGGAGTTACCGCCGGTCGGCTACGCGGCCCGTACTGCGAGGTGCACCACGTCGGGTACGCCTCGGACAACGGGGATCTCTTCGGTGCGGACCGCCTGGAATCCGGCATTCCGCAAGGTTCCTTCAAAATTTGCGGAGGGCTGTGCGGACCAGACGGCCAGCACGCCGCCCGGGTTCAGACGAGCCCGGCAGGCGGCCAGCCCCGCGGGTGAGTAGAGGCTGTTGTTGTCCTCGGTGACCGTCCAGTCCGGGCCGTTGTCGATGTCGAGGCAGAGGGCGTCGTAGGTCGTCGCCGTCGTGCGGACGTGCTCCACGAGGTCGGCCTCGACGATCTCCGTGCGGGGGTCCGCGACGGCGTCGGCGGACAGCGGGGCCAGGGGGCCGTCGAGGTGCCAGCCGATGATCGCCGGTTCGCGTTCGACGACGCTGATGCGGCCCCAGCGCGGGTTCGCCGCCGCGTGGGCCAGGGAGAAACCCACGCCGAGGCCGCCGATCAGGACGGCGGGCTCGGCCCGGTCGGCGGGCAGCGCGGCCAGCGCCGCGTCGATCAGCAGCCGCTCCGAGCGGCCGTCGGACGTGTCCATCAGGAACGTGCCGTTGGCGATGATCTGGAGCAGGTCGCCGTGGCGGCGCAGGACGACTTCGCCGTAGGGGCCGTCGCGGCGGTCCAGGACGACCGGGATGTCGAGCGGGTCGGGGCCTTCGGCGAGGTACGTGCTGCTCATCCGGCCATCCTCGCGCAGCGCGGGGGCGGCCGGCAGGCCTTTTCGGCCGGGCGCCGGCTGCCGCGGCCGGCTGCCGCGGCCCGGCCGGTGCGGACGGCTTGCGGACGCGGCCGGGGCCTGTGAGGTTGCTGTGGATCGCGTCTCACGTGGCGTCCGTCATAGACAGCGGTGCCGGGTGCGGCGAAGTGTGGGGTGGATCTGTACGAAAGGGGTGCCCCACGTGGAACCAGGCGTGACGGCCGGTGTCGAGGCGACACCCCCTCCCGACGTGCACGGTCCGCTGAACGGCATCCCGGCGCAGCCGCGGCCCCCGGCGCCGGAGGCGGCGCCGCGCAGGCGCTCCATACGGTTCCCGGCCGGCCGGCTGCTGCCGACGCCGACCGGGACCCCGTTCACCTTCGCCTACACCGCCGTGCTCCTCGGCACCTCGCTGTTCATGGAGTTCGCGAACCCGGACACCGTCGCGGCGGCGCTGCGGGCCTCCAGCACCGATGTCACCCATCTGGCCCAGTCCCCGCTGCTCGTCCTGGTGGCCAGCGCGCTGTGGATCGCGGGCGGCATCACCTCACCGTTCGTGATCGCCTTCGTGGTCGTGCTGACCGCGCTGGAGCGGCGCATCGGCGGGCTGCGCACCGCCGGTGTCTTCCTGCTCGGCCATGTCCTGGCGACCCTCGCCACCGAGATCCCGGTGGGCCTGTCGGTGATGGCGGGCCATCTCCCCGACAGCTCGCTGCACCGCCTCGACTACGGCATCAGCTTCGGCGTCGCCGCGAGCATCGGGGCATTGGCCGGGCTGCTCGCGCCGTGGCCGCGCCGGCTGGTCCTCGGCGGGTTCGGGGCGATGCTGGTCGAGGACCTGATCGCGTTCACCGACCCGATGACGAACTGGGGTCATCTGCTGGCCCTGGCGATCGGCGTCGCCACGTGGCCGCTGGTGCGCCGGTGGCGGACCCGGACGCGCCGGGCGTCCGCGCCGGGCGTGCGCTCGTCCCGAAGCGCACGACGCAGTGCCACAGCTGCTTGAGGTACTGCAGGACCTCGTCCGGTGTCCCGTACGCCGCCCAGTTCCCGGGTGATCTGACCGCGTCCGCGGCGGCCCGTCCGACGGCGGCCGCGTCGACGGCCCCGTTGTCGCCGTCCGCCACGAACAGTTCGCGCACGCGCGCCGCGACCGACGGCAGCGCGGGGCCGCGGAAGTCCGCGAGGTCCGCGTCCGGGACGTCGGGGCGCAGCTCGAACCCCGTGTGCCACTCCACGGGAAGGCCGATGCCGGTGAGCAGTTCGCCGGTGCGGGTGCCCCGGAACGAGGGGTCGAGGACGAGCGCCTCGGCGTCCCTGCGCAGGTCCACGTCGCCGTGCACCTGCGCCTCCACGTAGAAGTCGAGGGACCGGCCGACCCGGGGCGGCACGGGCGGGTGCGGCAGAGCGTGGATCACTGCCGCCGGATCCGTGCCCGCGATCCCCAGCGACTGCCCGCTGTCCGCCGCGTCGGCCACCAGCGCGGCCAGCACCGGGTGCCATGCGTCGAAGGTGCCCAGGGCGGACGGCCCGACGTGGCTGTCCCCGAAGCAGAACGTCGACCGCTCGCCCACCCCGGCCCGCAGCCGCACATGGCACGAGCCGAACCGGGGAGCGGCCCCGTCGGCGTGCCGCATCACGTTCAGGGCGCCGTACTTGGGCCGCTCCACGGCGCCGGCACCCGTGTACGCCCCGCCGAACAGCCGCTCCTCCCAGCCGTCGCGCAGGCCGCCCGGGTGCGCGGTGCGGCTGCCGTTCGACAGGCCCGTCTCGTACTGGCCGCGGTACCGGCCGTCGGCGGCGAGCCGGTCGGCGACGGTGCTGCGCCGGTCCGCGAGCAGCCGGTCCGGATGGAAATTGAAGGTCACGCGCGCGTGGGCGCGCAGATTCGCGATCAGGGCGGCGGCCGCGTCCGGGCCGACGCCCCGCTCCCGCAGCCGGGCCAGGGCGGGGTCACGGCCCTCGCGCCCCGCCGCGCGCAGATGGCGCAGGGCGGCGTCCTGCGCGGCGGTCAGCAAGATCGTGGGCGCGGTCATCGCCGCAGTATCGGGCGGGCCCGCCGCGCCCGGCAAAGGAATTCGCCGGTGCTCCCGGGCCCCTCGCGGGCCGCCCGACCGCCTGATCAGGCCCTAGGCGCCCGCGTGCTTCGCGTTCGTCAGCGGTGCCACGATCCGCCAGCCCACCGACTCGTACAGGAGCCGTCCGTCGGGGGTGCAGGCGAGCACCGCGCGGGTCGCGCCCAGGGCGTGGGCCGCGGCGTGCAGCGTGCCCATGATCACCGTGCCGAGGCCCTTGCGGCGGTGGTGCTCGGACGTCTCGATCTGGTCGACGACCGCGCTCGCGCCGGTCGGGGCGACCTGGCCGCGCGCGGCGAACGCCCCGTCGGTGTCGGTGAGCAGGACGCGGGTGACGCCGGAGCGGGTCCAGGTGCGCAGCCGGTAGCCCGCGGGGACGTCCGGCGCGGCGGTGGCCGTCAGCTCCCGCGCCATCAGGAAGTCGCCCGAGCCGTAGGGGCGCCACTCGGGTCCGAGCCACGGCAGCACGCGCTCGGGGTCGGCGAAGACCTTGAGGTGGAAGGCGCGGGCGTGCGTCGACTCGGCCGCCTTGCGGACGTCGTCCTCGCGCACGCCGTCGTTCGTCGCGCCCAGGACGTGCCGGCCGACGTGCTCCTCGAGCCCCACATGGATCGTGTACCCCCAGGGCTCGGCGCGCGGGGGAGTGGCCCCGCGCGAGACGACCCAGCCGTCGACCCAGTCCCGTACGAGATCGTCGCCCGCCATGTGCACACTCCTCGGCCCGTGCGGCCTGTAATGGTCCGTTGCCTGGAGAGAACCTTACGAGGGTCGATTTCCGCTGTGACAGAGGCGATCGCTGAGAGCGAACGCGTGCTGGGGAACATCCACGGGCGCTCGTGCATTGAGTCGACATAGCTCAACTTGACTGCCGAAGGGGAGATCATGGCTTCGACGTCCACACCGCTCACCTTGCCCGTGCTGCCGCTCGACGACGAGGTCGTGCTGCCCGGGATGGTGGTGCCCCTGGACCTGAACGACACGGACGTACGCGCCGCGGTGGAGGCCGCCCAGGCCGCCGCCCGGTCCAGCGGATCCGGTGGGGGAACCAAGCCGAAGGTGCTGCTTGTTCCACGCATCGACGGCACGTACGCGAACACGGGGGTGCTCGGCACCGTCGAGCAGGTGGGACGCCTCGCCGACGGCGACCCCGGCGCCCTGATCCGCGCCCGCGGCCGCGTCCGCATCGGCGCGGGCACCACCGGGCCGGGCGCCGCCCTGTGGGTGGAGGGCCTGACCGTCGAGGAAGAGGTGCCCGAGCCGCTGCCCGGCTCCGTGACCGAGCTGGTCAAGGAGTACAAGGCGCTCGCCACGAACTGGCTGAAGAAGCGCGGCGCCTGGCAGGTCGTGGACCGCGTCCAGCAGATCGACGACGTGTCCGCGCTCGCCGACAACTCCGGCTACTCGCCCTTCCTGAGCACCGCCCAGAAGATCGAGCTCCTGGAGACCACCGACCCGGTCGCCCGCCTGAAGCTGGCCACCGCGCAGCTGCGCGAGCACCTCGCCGAGCAGGACGTCGCCGAGACCATCGCCAAGGACGTCCAGGAGGGCGTCGACAAGCAGCAGCGCGAGTTCCTGCTGCGCCGCCAGCTCGAAGCGGTCCGCAAGGAGCTGCGCGACCTGAACGGCGAGGCCGAGGGCGAGGAGTCCGACGACTACCGCGCCCGCGTCGAGGCCGCCGACCTGCCCGAGAAGGTCCGCGAGGCCGCGCTCAAGGAGGTCGAGAAGCTGGAGCGCTCCAGCGACCAGTCCCCCGAGGGCTCGTGGATCCGCACCTGGCTCGACACCGTCCTCGAACTGCCGTGGAACGAGCGGACCGAGGACCAGTACGACATCCCGGGCGCCCAGAGCGTCCTCGACGCCGAGCACTCCGGGCTGCAGGACGTGAAGGAGCGGATCACCGAGTACCTGGCCGTGCGCAAGCGGCGCGCGGACCGCGGGCTCGGCGTCGTCGGCGGGCGGCGCGGCGGTGCCGTGCTCGCGCTCGTCGGCCCGCCCGGCGTCGGCAAGACGTCGCTCGGCGAGTCCGTCGCGCACGCCATGGGCCGCAAGTTCGTCCGCGTCGCCCTCGGCGGCGTACGCGACGAGGCGGAGATCCGCGGCCACCGGCGTACGTACGTCGGCGCGCTGCCCGGCCGCATCGTCCGCGCCGTCAAGGAGGCCGGGTCGATGAACCCGGTCGTGCTCCTCGACGAGATCGACAAGGTCGGCTCCGACTTCCGCGGCGACCCGGCCGCGGCCCTGCTCGAAGTCCTCGACCCGGCGCAGAACCACACCTTCCGGGACCACTACCTGGAGGTCGAACTCGACCTGTCCGACGTCGTGTTCCTCGCGACGGCGAACGTGCTCGAAGCCATCCCGGAGGCCCTGCTCGACCGCATGGAGCTGGTCCGCCTCGACGGCTACACCGAGGACGAGAAGGTCGTCATCGCCCGCGACCACCTGGTGCCGCGCCAGCTGGAGCGCGCGGGTCTCGACAAGGACGAGGTCGTCATCGGCGAGGACGCGCTGCGCAAGCTGGCCGGCGAGTACACGCGCGAGGCCGGTGTCCGCAACCTGGAGCGGTCCGTCACGCGGGTGCTGCGCAAGGTGGCCGCCCAGCACGAACTCGGCGAGCGGGAACTGCCGTTCACCGTCGGCGCGGACGACCTGCGCGCGCTCGTCGGACGGCCGCACCACGTGCCCGAGTCGGCGCAGGACCCGGCCGAGCGGCGCACCGCGGTGCCGGGTGTCGCGACCGGTCTCGCGGTCACCGGAGCGGGTGGTGACGTGCTCTTCGTCGAGGCGTCGCTGGCCGACCCGGAGACGGGCGCGGCCGGTCTGACCCTGACCGGTCAGCTCGGCGACGTCATGAAGGAGTCGGCGCAGATCGCGCTCTCCTTCCTGCGCTCGCACGGCGCCGAACTGGAGCTGCCCGTCGCGGACTTGAAGGAGCGCGGCGTGCACATCCACTTCCCCGCGGGCGCGGTCCCCAAGGACGGGCCGAGCGCGGGCGTCACCATGACGACCGCTCTCGCCTCGCTGCTGAGCGGGCGCCTGGTCCGCACGGACGTGGCGATGACCGGCGAGGTGTCGCTGACCGGGCGGGTGCTGCCCATCGGCGGCGTCAAGCAGAAGCTGCTCGCCGCGCACCGGGCCGGCATCACCACGGTGATCATCCCGAAGCGCAACGAGCCCGATCTGGACGACGTCCCGGCGGAGGTCCTGGAGAAGCTGGACGTGCACCCGGTGACGGATGTGCGCCAGGTCCTGGAGCTGGCCCTGGCTCCCGCCTCCGCGGACGTGGAGGTTCCGGTCGCGGCGTGACGGACGCGGGCGGATGACGAAGGCCCGGCCCCTTCCCGGGGGCCGGGCCTTCCGCGTGCTCCGAGGGCGCCGGCCGGTCCGGGCCCGTGCGGGCTCTGCCCCGGACCCCGGTCCCCGATCGCCGGACGGGCTCGAACGGTCAGCCGTTGGCGAGCGCCTGGACCCGGTCCAGGGCGCCGTTGAACTTGTCGTGGTCGCCGACCGTCGGGCCGGTCGAGGTGTACTGCCACATCGTCTGGACGCCCCAGCCGGCCGGCAGGGTGCCCACGGTGGAGGCGTAACGGGCGATCCACAGCGGGTTGGTGGAGCCGAACGCGCCGGAGTTGCCGGTGCACTGGGTCCACCAGCTGGTGGCCGTGTAGATCACGGCGTCGCGGCCGGTGCGCGCCTTGTACTGGTTCACGAAGTCCCGGATCCACGTCACCATCGCGGCGGCCGTCTTGCCGTAGCACGCGGCGCCGTACGGGTTCCACTCGATGTCGAGCACACCCGGCAGCGTCTTGCCGTCCTTGGACCAGCCGCCGCCGTGGTCGACGAAGTAGTTGGCCTGGGTGGCCCCGCTCGTGGTGTCCGGCGTCGCGAAGTGGTACGCGCCGCGGATCATGCCCACGTTGTACGAACCGTTGTACTGCTGGGCGAAGTACGGGTTCGTGTAGTACGTGCCTTCGGTGGCCTTGGTGTAGGCCCACTTCACGCCGCTGCTCCAGAGTGTCGACCAGGCCACGTTGCCCTGGTGGCCGCTGACGTCGACCCCCTCGGTCTGGGTCACCCGGCCGACCGGGCCCTCACCGGTGTCGCCGTCGTGCTCGGCCACTCCCATGCCCATGTGGGCTTCACCCCGGGCGGGGACGTCGGCGGCCTGCGCGGCACTCGGCAGGGTGAACAGGAGGGAGAGGGCGGCGAGCAGGGCGCCGGCCGCGATGCTTCTGCGTCTGGGGGTTCCGGGTCTGTGCACGGGCATTGCATGCCTCCGAGGGCCTCGTGGGGGACCAGCGGGTCGCTGATCGGGGGACCTGTGCTGTGGTGACCTGTCGACATGTCGCCGTGACGCTACTGGTGTGGACATGCCATGCATGACGCTACGCATGTAGACCTGTGTGAGGGAAGGGGGCCTGGATGCTGCCGTTGGTCTACTCCTGCGAAATACTGACGGAGCTGCGGTAATGGCGGCGATTGGCGAAAACTTTCAGAATCGGGAAACCCGGGGAAACTCTGGCCATGGGCGCTGACGTGCACGAAGACGGGAACGGCGAGCGGCGGAACGCCGAACGCGACACGAATTCCGATGCCGCGCCGACTGGTGTGGACCACGAATTCCTCTCCCTGGAGCGGGAGTTGACCGTCCTGCTGCGCCGCGCCCGGGCCTCCTCCGGCGAGATGGCCCGCGAGGTCCACCCGGACCTGGAGCCGGCCGCGTACGGGCTGCTCGTGCGCCTGGAGGAGTGCGGCGCGCAGCGGGCCACCGAACTCGCCGCGTACATCGGCGTCGGCAAGGCGACGATGAGCCGGCAGCTGCGCGCCCTGGAGGACCTCGGCTTCGTCGCCCGCGAACCCGACCCGGCCGACGGCCGCGCCTGGCTCGTCTCCCTCACGGAGCGCGGCCGGTCCGACTTCAGCCAGGTGCGGGACGCCCGGCGCATGCGGTACGTGCGGCAGCTCGCGGGGTGGGATCGGCGGGAGGTCGCCGAACTGGCCCGGCTGCTGCATCAGTTGAACGCCGGGGCCGAGTAGGCCTGGTCCGCCCGGCCTGCCGCTCCGGGGCTCCGCCCCGGACCCCGCTCCTCGATCGCCGGAGGGGATTGATCCATGCCGGAGGGGGCTCTGCGGCTACAGCTCCGCGTACACGACGCTCGCGTCATCGTGGGTCTTGCCGCGGCGCAGATACGTCCGCGCTTGCGCGTCCGCGTCCTCCAGCGCGC
The DNA here is from genome assembly GCF_050410835.1 of Streptomyces sp. cg35. Classification (NCBI taxonomy): domain Bacteria; kingdom Bacillati; phylum Actinomycetota; class Actinomycetes; order Kitasatosporales; family Streptomycetaceae; genus Streptomyces; species Streptomyces sp. cg35. The sequence goes on along the minus strand of NZ_CP191268.1, from coordinate 3,004,082 downwards.
GGACCCGGGCCACCGTCGCCTCCGCTCCCTCCTTGCGCACCAGCGCGAACAGCTCGGCCCAGTCGCCCTCGTGGAACTTCTCCACCCAGCGCGTCACCCCGTCGGTCAGCGCGGCCAGCGCCCGGACCTCGGCGCGGGGGAGCGCGCCGGTCACCGCCCGGTCCGCCACCGACGGGTCCGCCGCCGCCGTGAAGAAGCCGCCCTCCTTGTTGCGTACGGTCGCGTCCGCCACCTCGTCCGAGACCAGGGAGGTGCGCGGGACCCGGTCGAGGCGGTCGTCGAGCAGTGCGGTCACCGTGCCGTCCGGGGACTCGACCAGCAGCGCCGAGTCGGACAGCACCAGATGCTCGACCCGGTCCGCGTCCCAGCGGGCGAGGACGACGGTCGCCTGCGGAGTGCGCGGGTGAGAAAGGTCACAGGTCTCGCGGTGAACCCCGGCGGTCCGGGCGATCGCCGCCGCGAGGACGTCACGCAACGTCATATCCCGCCGCGAACTGGACAGTTCGGCCAGGGCGCCGCCCAGTCGGGCGGTGAACCAGGGGACGGAGTGCAGGCAGCCGTCGTCGCCGGCCGGCGGTGTGACACCGTCGAGGACCACCAGCGATCCGCCCTGTCCGGAGGCCGGAACCGCCACCGATGCGTAGTCCTCGTTCGGGCGGGCGGGGTCACCGGGTTCGGTGGTCAGTTCGATGCGCATTCGGCCAGTCTGCACGAGGTCTTCACGGGGCCGGCCGATCGCCGCGAGTTGGCCTGCACCAGCAGGTCGACGCCGGTTTTGGGGCGGAATGATCGACTCCGACGGGGCGCGGCGGGGCATCTTGCCAAAGCCTGTGAAGGACGTCCAACCGGCGCACCGTGGAGGACTCGTGACCGTGCCGGGGGAACTTGCCCCTCAACTCCCCGTCGATGTTCACTCCTTCGGGTGGCGGGCAAGGTGATGTGCGCCCCCTGCTCAACGGCACTGGAATGGTCAGGAGCCATCCCAGCAGGGCGCGTGTGTTGACGGACCGTCACCTGGGCCCATGCGTACGACGAGTCAGGAATGCGAGCACCAGGTGCGGAACACCTCCGGCGGTAACAAGGCCAGTGGGCTGGATGGGCCGGACGGTGCGGGTGGCTCGGAATCGACCACGCCCGGTGCGGGCGGTCCGGGGCCGGCTCCGGCCTCCGGCGTGCCCGACACCCCCGTCGCCGCTGCTCCCGTCCCTGCCGCTCCCGTCGCCCAGGGCAAGCGCGCCCGCGTACGGAACCGGCTGATCGTCGCCGTCGCCGTCGTGGCCGCCGCCATCGCGGGCGCCGGTGCCCCCGCCATCATGGCCGCGTCCGGCCAGGTCGGGGAGTCGCAAGGACTCGTCGACGACGCCCAGCGGACACAGCGCGCGCTCGCGCTCTCGCACGCCCTCGCCGACGAGCGGGACGAGGTCACCGCCTTCATCGCCGCCGGACGCCCCAAAGGCCAAGGGCTGAGCGAGGCCCGCAGCGCCCGTGTCGACCGGCAGGTGGACGAGCTGCGCGTCGACGCCGGCGGCTCGCTGCGGCGCACCGTCGACGACGTCGCCGCCGTCCGCCGCGCCGCCCTCACCGGCAAGGGCTCCGCCCTGGACGCGCACACCGCGTACTCCAAGACCATCACCGAACTGCACCGGCTCGCCGAGGAACTGGCCGACGCGATGCCGCCCCGCGCGGGCTCCGGCGCGCACGCGCTCGCCGACCTGGACCGGGCCGTCGACCAGGCCTCCGCCGCGCGCGGCCTGCTGCTCGCCGCGTACTCCGTGCCGCGGTCGACGTCCGGCACGACCGTCATCGACCCCGTCACCGGGCTGCCGAAGACCGTCGTGAACGAGGACTCCGCCGACAGCAGGCAGCGCGACGCACTGACCGCCGCCGCCCAGCAGGCCCGCGTCCGCGAGCAGGCCGCCCTGGACGACTTCCGGGACTCCGCCCCGGCCGCGTCCGTCGCCTCGTTCGACTCCACCGTCACCGGGCCCGACGTCACGAAGGCCGACAAGTACGCGGTGCGGCTCACCGACGCCCCGACGCTCTCCGACGACGAGCTGGCCTACAACAAGAAGAGCGTCGACGCCGCCCTGACCGCCCGCGTCGACCTGATGCGCGGCGCCGAGTCCGCGCTCGGGGACCAGCGCGTCAAGCAGCTGGAGCAGCTGCGGGACGACGACGTCACCGGCCTCGAGATCCGGATCGCGCTGGTCGGCGTCTGTCTCCTCGCCGCCGTCGGCTTCGCCATGGGCACGGCCCGGTCGCTGACCCGGCCGCTCGCCGTGCTGCGGATCGGCTCCGCCCGCGTCGCCGGGTCCCCGGCGACCGAGGAACCCGTCAAGTTCACCGGGCGCAACGACGAGTTCGCCCAGGTCGTCCGCTCCGTCAACGCCCTGCACGCGCACGCCGTGGCCCTGCACGAGCGGCAGGGCACCCTGGAGTCCGACCGCAAGCACCTCATCGGCGAGCGCCAGCGCATGGCCGACGACCGCGACGCGCTGCGCGCCGAACTCGCCGCGGCGACCGAACAGCTGGAGCGGGCCAGGCACTCCATCCACGGCACGTTCGTCAACCTCGCCCTGCGCACCCTCGGACTCGTCGAGCGGCAGCTCGGCGTCATCGAGGGCCTGGAGGAGCGCGAGCAGGACCCCGAGCGCCTCGCCACCCTCTTCAAGCTCGACCACTTCGCCACCGTCATGCGACGCCACAGCGAGAACCTGCTGGTCCTCGCCGGCGCCGAGCACGGCCAGCAGCACGCCGGATCCGTGCCGCTCGTCGACGTGCTGCGCGCCGCCGTCTCCGAGATCGAGCGCTACGAGCGGGTCCGCATCGCCGCGCTGCCGCCGCACGCGCACATCGCCGGGTTCGCCGCCGACGACCTCAGCCACCTCGTGGCCGAACTCCTGGAGAACGCCACGTCGTTCTCGCCGCCGGACGCCGCCGTCGAGGTCTCCGCCTGGCTGCTGGAGAACGGCGAGGTCATGCTCTCCGTCCAGGACGAGGGCATCGGCGTGACCGAGGAGAAGATGGGCGAGCTGAACGCGCGGCTCTCCTCCTTCTCGGCCGACCAGGCCCACGACCCGGAGGACGCCGACGGGCTCGGGCTCGGCCTGTACGTCGTCGCGCGGCTCGCCGCGCGGCACGGGCTGCGGGTCCGCCTGCGCGAGCAGAAGCAGGGAGGTGTCGCGGCCGTCGTCGTGCTGCCCACCACACTGCTCGCCGCCGTGCCCGCCGTCGCCTCGCCGCCGGCCGTGCCGGTGCCGGGCGGGGCGCCCGCGGTGCACCTGCCGGGCTCCGAGGCCGAGGCCAACTCCAATGTGCTCAGCGGCCGTTCCGCCGACCCGGTGACGGCGCCGATACCGGCGCCGGACGCCGCGGACCCGCTCATCGAGGCCGCCGAACAGGCCGTCCGCGAGGCCGAGTCCGGCGCCGCGGCCCCGGCGGAGTCCGAGTCCGAGACCACGATGGAGCTCGTCGCCCCGCTGACGGCCGCCGTCCCCGAGCCGGACACCCACGAGCGCACCCCGGACGAGAGCCCCGCCGAACCCGCGGCCGAGGCGGAGACCACGCCCGCGCCCGCCGCCGAGGTCCCGCCGCAGCACACCCCCCAGCGGGAGCGGCTCACCGACAAGGGGCTGCCCAAGCGCACCCCGAAGGTGACCGCGCCCGCCGCCGCTCCCAAGCCGCGCACCGGCTCCGTCGACGCGGACAAGCTGCGCCGCAGGCTCGGCGGCTTCCACCGCGGCGCCCAGGAGGGCCGGCGCGACGTGGAGGCCGAGATCCAGGACGGTACGGCCACGACCAGGGCCGGAGCACAGGAACGTAGTGGAGAAGCCAAGGGGGACACAGCCGAGGAGGCAAGCAGTTGACTGCGCCCCACCCTGCACTCAACAACCCCGCGCTCAGCACCGAAGCACGCAATCTGCACTGGCTGCTGACCAATCTGGTCGAGGAGGTGCCAGGGCTCCTCTCCGTCGCGGTCGTCTCGTCCGACGGGCTGCTCCTGCTCTCCTCCGACCCGGGAAGGAACAGCGAGGCCCCCGTCGACCACAGCGGCGGCCCCAAGGGCTCCAGCGCCGACCTGGCCACCATCGTGTCCGGCGTCGGCAGCCTCACCATCGGCGCCGCCAAGCTGATGGACGGCGGAGGCGTCAAGCAGACCATGGTGGCCATGGAGGAGGGCAGCCTCTTCGTCATGTCCATCAGCGACGGCTCCCTGCTCGGCGTGCACGCCACCCCGGACTGCGACATGAGCGTCGTCGCCTACCACATGGCGCTCTTCGTCGGCCGTGCCGGGCACGTCCTGACGCCCGAACTCCGCAGCGAACTGCGCCAGTCGATGGAGAGCACCCGGTGACCAGTCCGAAACTTCCGGTACGCGGCGGCGACCGCAAACCCGCCCGCGTACGCCCCTACTCCCTGACCGGCGGCCGCACCCGCTTCGGGCACGTGCTGCTCGTCGAGACGTTCATCGCGAGCACGGCCGCCATCGAAGGGCCCGACGAGCGCCTCGAAATAGGCAAGGGCACCCTGGCGGGCGTCATGCCGGAGATGCGGGCCATCGTCGAGCTGTGCCGCCGCATGCGCACGGTCGCCGAGATCGCCGCGCTCCTCAAGATGCCCCTGGGCGTGGTCCGCGTCCTGCTGAGCGACCTCGCCGACCAGGGAAAGATCCGCGTGTACGGAACCGGTCACGGCCCGGGACAGCCGGACCGCGCGCTCCTGGAAAGGGTGCTGAGTGGACTCCGCCGTCTCTGAGCTCTTCGCCGGACTCCCCGGCGAGGAGGAGCAGCTGCAGCCCTGGCAGACGGACCGGACCAGGGCCCCCATCGCCACGAAGATCGTGGTGGCGGGCGGCTTCGGCGTCGGCAAGACGACCCTGGTCACCGCCGTCTCCGAGATCCAGCCCCTCCAGACGGAGGCGCTGATGACCCAGGCGAGCGAGGACACCGACGACCTCACCGCGACGCCCGGCAAGACGACCACGACCGTGGCCATGGACTTCGGCCGCATCACGCTCGACGACGACCTGGTCCTGTACCTGTTCGGCACGCCGGGCCAGCAGCGGTTCTGGTTCATGTGGGACGACCTGGTGCGCGGCGCGATCGGTGCCGTCGTCCTCGCCGACACCCGCCGCCTGTCGGACTGCTTCCCCGCCCTCGACTACTTCGAGAGCTGCGGACTGCCGTACGTCGTGGCCGTCAACCACTTCGACGGATCAGAGGAGTTCGAGGCTGCCGACGTACGGGAGGCCCTCACGGTGCCGCCGCACGTACCCGTGCTGATCATGGACGCGCGCCGCCGGATATCGGCGATCGAGACGCTGCTCGCCCTGGTCGGTCACGCCCTGGACGCCACCCCCGAATAACTTCCCCTGTCCGTAAGCCAGTTATCAGTTAGAGGCAGTCGTATGTCGCGGAAGATACTCGTCGTCGGAGCCGGCCAGTCCGGTCTCCAGCTCGCCCTGGGCCTGCAGTCCCACGGCTACGAGGTCACCCTGATGTCCAACCGCACCGCCGACGAGGTCCGCTCCGGCCGGGTCATGTCGACGCAGTGCATGTTCCACACCGCGCTCCAGCACGAGCGCGACCTGCAGCTCAACTTCTGGGAGTCGCAGGCCCCGAAGATCGAGGGCCTCGGCGTCTCCGTCGCCGCCCCGGGCTCCTTCGACCCCGGCCCCTCGCAGCGCGCCATCGACTGGGTCGGCAAGCTCGACGGCTACGCCCAGTCCGTCGACCAGCGCGTGAAGATGGCCGGCTGGATGGAGACGTTCGCGCAGCGCGGCGGCCAGCTCGTGATCCACGGCGCCGCCGTCTCCGACCTGGACTACTTCTCGCGTACGTACGACCTCGTGCTGGTCTCCGCGGGCAAGGGCGAACTGGTCTCGATGTTCGGCCGCGACGCGTCCCGGTCGCCGTACAGCGAGCCGCAGCGGGCCCTCGCGGTCGCCTACGTGCACGGCCTGGGCGTCCGCCCCGAGCACCCGGACTTCGACGCGGTGCGCTGCAACCTCGTGCCCGGTGTCGGCGAGCTCTTCATCATGCCGACGCTGACGACGACGGGCCGCGCGGACATCCTCTTCTGGGAGGGCATCCCCGGCGGGCCGCTCGACGCGTTCAAGGGCGTCAAGGACCCCTCCGAGCACCTGGCGCTGACCCTGGAGCTGATGGAGAAGTTCACGCCCTGGGAGTACGCGCGCGCCACGAAGGTCGAACTGACCGACGCCAACGGCACGCTGGCCGGCCGCTACGCCCCCACCGTCCGCAACCCCGTCGGCCGGCTGCCCGGCGGCGGCGCGGTCCTGGGCGTCGCCGACGTGGTCGTCGCCAACGACCCGATCACCGGCCAGGGCTCCAACTCGGCGTCCAAGTGCGCGGCCGCGTACCTCGCCTCGATCGTCGAGCGCGGTGACCAGCCGTTCGACGAGGAGTGGATGCAGTCGACGTTCGACCGGTACTGGGACACCGCCCAGCACGTCACGAAGTGGACGAACACGATGCTCCAGGCCCCGCCGGAGCACGTCCTCAACCTGATCGGCGCCGCGGGCCAGCTCCAGCCGGCGGCCGACCGCTTCGCGAACGGCTTCAACGACCCGTCCGACTTCGAGAACTTCTTCTATGAGCCGGAGAAGACGGGCGCCTATCTGGCGTCGCTGACGGGAGCCTGACGACCGGGCCCGCCGTGGCGAGGAGTCGTCCCTCGCCGCGGCGGGCCGCCGGGTGCGAAGCGCTCGGTCACTGCTTGCCGGTGCCGACCGGGTCGACCGTCACTGAGCTGTCGGCCTTGTCCGAGACGGGCAGGTTGACGGCGACCGGCAGCGTCTTGGAGTGGGTCTCGTTGGGCGGCGTGACGACCATGCTGGTGAAGTTCACGCCGCTGCCGCCGCTGTCGTTGCGCGGGTAGTGCAGGGTGAACCGGGTCTCCTCGCCGTTCTTGAGGACGACCACAGGGGCGGCGAGCCCGCTGCGCCCGGCGCTGATCGAGCCGCCGCCGTTCGCGGCCTTCAGGTCGACGCCGGGAAAGCCCTTGAGGGAACAGGCGTCGCCGGTGTTCTTGAAGCTCACCATGAGGGTGCCCTCGCCCATGCCGTGAGCGGAGTCGAAGTCGAGGTTCGCCGTCTTGCAGGGGCCGGTGTTGATCTGACCGCCGCCGCTGCCCTCGTCGCCGGTGCTCGTGGCGTTCTTGTCGGAAGAGCTCCCGGAGGTGCTGTCGGCGCCGCTGTCGGAAGCGCCGTCCGAGGACGAGGACGAGGACGAGGCGGACGCGGAGTCGTTCGTGCCCGCGGCGGAATCCCCGCTGCCCTGGCAGGCGGTGAGCGAGAGGCCCGCCGTCAGGGCCAGGGCGGCGAGGGTGAGCTTGCGAGCGCGCATCGTTTCTTCCTTTGCGGTCGGTACCTGCTGCTCGGTACGAGCGAGCCTTGCTGACCATGAGGACCCCGCCCGGCCCCCGGGCCGTTCCGTCCGGCCGCCGCCTTGTACATGCCTGTTACATGCGATTGTGCGGGGTGGGTGGATCCCGGGCCGGCGGTGCGTCGCCGGAACCCGGCGAAGCACCCCGGCTCGTACCCCAGTTCGGCCCGTGACATGGGCCCGAGCGCCGCCCCCGCCCCGGCGGCGACGCCCGTCCGGCGCCCCGTTCCCCTGTTCCCGCCCGGACGTGGGCGGCTGTCGGACGCCGGGACAGTTCCGTGACGCGGCGGGCATTGCACTCGGCGGACCCGGTGGACTCACCTGTTCCGCATGCGGCCCGCGGTCACTCGTCCCCGGGCGCCCCGGCCGCGGCGTACCCGGTGTCGCCGCCGTCCAGGGCCCCGGCCGGCAGCTCCGGCGCCCGGTAACCGGTCATCGGGCCGGCCCCCGGATCCGGCCGCACCGCCCCGAGCAGCGGATTCGCGGCGATCGGCGACACCTTGACGCGGGCCCCGGGCCGCGGCGCCTGCACCACCATCCCGTCGCCCAGGTACATCGCGACATGCGTGGCCTTGGGGAAGTACACGACGAGGTCACCGGGCCGCAGCTCGGACAGCGGCACCCGCGGCAGCGTCGCCCACTGCTCCTGCGACGTCCGCGGAATCACCTGCCCCGCGTGCGCCCACGCCTGCGAGGTGAGCCCGGAGCAGTCGAAGGCCTTCGGCCCCTCCGCGCCCCACACGTACGGCTTCCCGATCTGCCGCACCGCGTACGACAGCGCCGCGTCCCCGACCCTCGACGGCGACCGGCCGACCGAACTGAGCGCCCCCGACGCCATGAACGACCGCTGCGCCTTCGCCATCCCCGCGTCCTCCAGCCGCGCCAGCTCGGCCAGCTGGTCGGCGGTGAGCGAGGCGAGCAGCTCCTCGACGTCCTTCAGCCGCTTCTGCACGGCGTCCCGGTCCTTCTTCTGCCGCTCGGCAAGCCCCATCTGACGGTCGAGCGCGGCCCGCGCCTCGGTGGCCAGCCCGTCCGCCTTCTTCTCGTCGCCCACCAGCCGGTCGACGGTGGCCTCCTGCTTCTTGGCGGCCCGCAGGATCACCCGCCCCTGGTCGAGCGCGTGCTCGGGGTCGCGGGCCAGCAGCAGTCGCACGTACGGGGAGATCTCGCTGCGCCCCTGGTACTGCTCCCGCGCGAGGCGCCCCGCCGCCACCCGGCTGCTGTGCAGCGAGCCGCGCGCCGTGGCCAGCTTCTTGGCGAGGGCCTCGGCCTCCTTGCGGCGCTCCTTCAGTTCCTCTTCGGTGGCGTTGTACGTCTCGGTGGCCTCCTCGGCCTCCTGGTACAGCGCCTGAAGATCCGTCAGCAGCTCGGCCACGGACTTCTCCCCGCCCGGCTCCGGCACCGCGTCGGCCGGCCCCGGCGCCAGCAGCACCCCCGCGACGGCCGCCGTGCACACCCACCGCACCAGCCTGACTGACACCTCATCACCTCCGGTGCCGGGCAGCGTTTGTGCCCCGCACCGTGTACATCAACAGACCGGCATCCGGTCCACGCGGCAGGCTGCGCGGTTCGGCGCAACTCCACCACTCCTCCGGAGGTCCCCCGGCGAGCCTTCTTTACGGCCCCACCACGAGGGGTGCTTCACCTGGTCGGCGAACCCGATCGCGGAGCCGCCTTCACGCCCCGCCGTCACGCCTCTTCGACCACGGCCACCGCACGGCCCGTTCCACCTTCCCGTCGGGCACGAACGCGTACCGCCACTTCTGCAGCCGGACGGCCTTCGTGCCGGGGACGGGTTCGCGTACGTACACGAGCACGGTGCCGGGCTCGCCGTCCGGGCCCGGCACCGGCACCTTGTACACCTTGGGCGGATTGCCGGTGGCGGTCACCAGGACGGGCAGCGTCCGTCCGTCCAGGGGGCCGCCGACAAAGGGGATGTCTTCGCTCTTCACGTCACCAGTGTCACAACAGATGCGCCGCGTCACTCACCACGGGCAGCACGCGCCGCGCGAGCTCGCCCACCGGGCCGTCCGGTGTCTCCAGGGCGAGGGCGTCGCGGACGACCTCGGCCGTCTGAGGGTCGCGGCCCGCCGTCGCCGTGAGGACCGCCATGAACTGGTCGACCAGGCCGTCCCGCAGCTCGTCCAGCGGCGGTTGCTTGTCCTCGTCGAGCCAGATCAGGGAGGCCGCCTCGACCGCGGTGATCCACATGCGGACCGTCATGCGCAGCCGCGGGCCGGGTTCGGCCACCGGCAGATGGCTGAGGATGTGGTCGGCGGCGGCCCGGCGCACCCCGTCCACGATCGCCGTCGTGCGGGAGGTCTCCACGACGCTGCCGCCCTGCAGCAGCGCCGCGAAGCCCATGTCGTGACCGTCGACGAAGCCCAGGTAGCGGTCGAGCGCGCGGGTCAGGCGGGAGGTGAGCGGACCCTCGGGGGGCTCCGCGAAGCACTGCTCCAGCACGTCGGCCGCGGAGCGGAGCGCGGCCTCGTACAACTGCTGCTTGCCGCCCGGGAAGTAGCGGTAGACGAGCGGCCGCGAGACGCCCGCGGCCTCCGCCACGTCGTCGAGCGAGACCTCTTCGGGGGCGCGGTGCGCGAACAGGGACAGCGCCGCTTCGAGGAGCTGGGCGCGCCGTTCCTCGACGCTGAGCCTTCTGTAGGCGGGCGTGCCGGTCGCGGAGGTCATGCTTGGCAGCGTAACCGGCTCCTTCCGGGTGTCGTCCAGGCTGTGCCCCGCCAGGACGGCGGAGCCGCACCGCGCCGGGGACCGCATCCCCGGGCGGCGCCCACCCGGCTGTCAGGCCAGCAACCCCGACGACCGCCACAGCTGCCGCCCCACGCCCCGCAGCACCCCGATGTCGTCCAGGAAGTCCGTGAGCCGCTTCGCCCCGGTCTGCATGATCTCGCGGCGGTGGCCGCTCGCCTTGACCTGGGCCATGGCCTCCTTCTTGTCGAGGCCGACGTTCGTATAGACCTCGGGGTTGATGAAGGCGACCGAGAAGACGCGGGCGAACTCGCCGGACGTGAGGCGCGTGAACTCCTGCGACCAGCGCGGCGCCGTCACCATCTGACGCCGCAACTCCTCACGCGCGTACCGGACATGGCGGGCCTCCTCGACCACGTGGATGCGCGTCACGCCACGCACCAGGGGCTGGACGCGCTCGTCCGGGAAGGTGAGACGCTGCATCCAGTCGAGGATCTCCTCGCCGAGCAGCGTCGCCGTGAAGGAACCCGGCGTCGTGGAGATCGTCTTGAAGAGACGGCCGAGATGATGGTGGACGCGGGCCACCGGGTAGTGCGGCGTCTCGCCGCGCGTGATGAGCCGCGCGAACATCTTGGAGTGCCGGCACTCGTCCTCGATCTCGGTGAGGGCGTACCGGACGTGCGCGCTCGTCGCCGCCTTGTCGTAGACGTGCCGCACGAGCAGCTGCATCAGGATCAGCTCGAACCAGATGCCGAGCGAGGCGAGTGCCGCCGCCTCGTGCCGGGACAGGTCGATCCGCTGCTCCTCGCTCATCCTCTTCCACAGCGGGGTGCCGTACAGCGACACCAGCTCCGGCGGCCAGAACCACTTGCCGTCCTCGAACGGCGCGTCCCAGTCCAGTTCCTTGTCCGGGTCGAAGGAGTGCTTGGCGGAAGAGTCGAGCAGCCGCTCGGCCACCTGCTCCCGGTCCTTGAGCAGACCGAGCGCGTCACGCAGCCCTTCCAGCGCTTCGGCTTCCGTCATGGTCGTCATGGCACGTCCCGCTTCCGTGAGGGTTACCGGCGGTCACTTTTATGAGACTGCTTGTCAGCAAGGGCGTCAATCCCTTGCGCACGACTTGTTGACCCCGCGTCTACCACCGTGTGAGCCTGCCGGTATGTCGACGCATGAGCTGTACACCAGGGCGCCAGAAGAGCCCAACTGGTCGGTACCGTCGGCCAGTTCGGCCCGCTTCAGCTGGGATTACGACGACGGGCGCGACCGTCTGCTCGCCCTCTACCAAAAGGGCAAGGACAAGCAGTGGGACGGCGCCAAACGCATCGACTGGGACCTGGAGGTCGACCCGTACGACCCTCTCGGCACCCCGGACGAGGCGATGTCCCTGTACGGCACGCCCCACTGGGCGAAGATGACCGAGAAGGACAAGGGCGAGCTGCGCAAGCACTACGCCTCCTGGCAGTTCAGCCAGTTCCTGCACGGCGAGCAGGGCGCGATGGTGTGCGCGGCGCGCATCGTCGAGTCCGTGCCCGACCTCGACGCCAAGTTCTACTCGGCGACCCAGACCATGGACGAGGCGCGGCACGCGGAGATCTACGGCCGCTTCCTCCACGAGAAGATCGGGATGCTCTACCCGATCAACGACAACCTCCAGGCCCTGCTCGGCGACACGCTCCGTGACTCCCGCTGGGACATGCCGTACCTGGGCATGCAAGTCCTCATCGAGGGGCTGGCGCTGGCGGCGTTCGGCATGATCCGCGACACCACCGACAAGCCGCTGCCCAAGCAGATCCTCGCCTACGTGATGCAGGACGAGGCCCGCCACGTCGCCTTCGGGCGGATGGCGCTGCGCGACTACTACAAGCAGCTCACCGACGCCGAACTGCGCGAGCGCGAGGAGTTCGTCATCGAGGGCTGCTACCTGATGCGCGACCGGCTGCGCGGGGTGGAGGTCCTGGAGGACTTCGGTATTCCGAAGGCGCAGGCCGACGAGTACACCGAGCAGTCCGAATTCCTCGCGCTGTTCCGGCAGTTGCTGTTCTCGCGGATCGTGCCCTGCGTCAAGGACATCGGCCTGTGGGGCAAGCGCCTCCAACAGGCCTACGTCCACCTGGGCGTCTTCGAGATGGGCGACTCGAACCTGGACCTGCTCATGGCGCAGGACGAGGAGATCGCCGAGAAGCTGGACGCGGAGCGGTTCGCCGCCGAGGAGCACGACCGGGTCGCGGAGGTGGACGCGGCGATCAGCGCGGGATCGGAGGGCGCGGCGACGTAAGGACCCTACTGGTCGGCGGAGTTGAGCACCGCCTCCATCACCGCCCTGGCGATCGGCGCCGCGCTGCCGCCGCCGCTGACGTCCGCCCGGTCCGCCGCCGCGTCCTCCACCACCACGGCGACCGCCACCTGCGGCTGGGAGGCGTCGTCGGCCTGGGCGTAGGAGATGAACCAGGCGTACGGCACGCCCTCGTTGTTCACGCCGTTCTGCGCGGTGCCGGTCTTGCCGCCCACCGTCGCCCCGGGGATCTGCGCGTTCGTGCCGGTCCCCTTCGTCACCACGTCGACCATCATCTGCTGCAACTGGGTCGCCGTGTAGGGGGACATCGCCTGCTTGTAGGTCTTGCTGCCGGTGGTGGCGACGGTGTCGCCGTCGCTGGTCGTCGTCCGGTCGACCAGGTGCGGGGACATCAGCGTGCCGCCGTTGGCCACGGCCGCCGAGACCATCGCCATCTGCAGCGGCGTGGCCGCGGTGTCGTACTGGCCGATGGAGGAGAGCGCCAGCTGCGACTTGTTCATGTCCGTGTCGAAGTTGGACCTGGCGGCGGTCATCGGGATCCTGAGCCCGCTGTCGTTGAAGCCGAAGTTCTCCGACATCTTCACCATGTCGGAGAGACCGACCTCGACCCCGAGATGCGCGAACACCGTGTTGCAGGAGACCTGGAGCGCGTACTCCAGGGTCGCGTCCTCGCAGGCGGCGGACGCGGACTCGTTGGCCAGCTGGGTGGTGGTGCCCGGCAGCGTGTACGGGGACGGGGTGTCGGTCGGCGTGCTGACACCGTTGACGACGTTGTTCTCCAGCACGGCCGCGGCCGTGACCACCTTGAACGTCGAACCGGGCGGATACGTCTGCCGGATCGCCCGGTTGAGCATCGGCTGGTCGGGATCCGCGATCAGCCGCGCCCACGCGCCCGTCGTGGCCGAGCCGGTGCCCGCGATGTCCCCCGGGTCGTACGACGGCGTGGAGACGAGCGCCAGGATCTTCCCCGTCGCCGGGTCGACGGCCGCGACCGCGCCCTTCTTGCCGCCGAGCCCGGCGTACGCGGCCTGCTGCGCGGCGGCGTTGATGGTGGTCACCGCGTTGCCGCCGGGGTCCTGGGTGCGGGAGATGTCGTTCCAGAACGGGATCGGGGAGAGCATCGGATCGGTCCCGGACAGGATGTCGTCCTCGGCGTTCTCGACGAACGTCGTGCCGTACGTCTGCGAGGCGTACCCGGTGACGGGGGAGTAGAGCGGGCCGTTCTTGTACGTGCGCTCGTAGCGCAGGGACTGGCCCGAGTCCCGGGAGCCGGTGACGGGCTTGCCGCCCACGAGGATGTCGCCGCGCGGCTGGTCGTAGCGCTGGATGGTGGAGCGGCGGTTGGCCGCGTTGTCGTCGAGGGACTCGGCCTGGAAGACCTGGACGCGGGCCGCGTTGACGAGCAGCGCGACCAGCAGGACCAGACAGAAGACCGAGGCGCGGCGGATGTACTTGGTCATGCGGCGGCCTCCACCGTGCCGGTGTTCGCGGGGCTCTCGGGCGGCAGCGAGCCGCGGGCCCGGTCGCTGACCCGGACGAGGATCGCCACGATGACCCAGTTGGTGACGAGCGACGAGCCGCCCTGCGCGAGGAACGGCATCGCCATACCGGTCAGCGGGATCAGCCCCATCACACCGCCCGCGATGACGAAGACCTGCAGCGCGACGATCGAGGCCAGGCCGATGGACAGCAGCCTGCCGAACGGGTCGCGCAGCGCGAGCCCGGCCCGGTAGCCGCGCTCCACCAGCAGGGCGTACAGCAGGAAGATCGCGGTGAGGCCGGCCAGGCCCAGCTCCTCGCCGGCCGTCGCCAGGATGAAGTCGGACTTGGCGGCGAAGCCGATCAGGATCGAGTGACCGAGGCCCAGCCCGGCGCCGAGCATGCCGCCCGCCGCGAACGCGAAGAGCGACTGGGCGAGCTGGCCGGGCCCGTTGCCCGCGTCGATGGAGGCGAAGGGGTGCAGCCAGTCCTCGACGCGGCTGTGCACATGCGGCTCGAAGGACGCCACGACGAAGGCACCGGCGGCGGCGAGCAGCAGCCCGATCGCGATCCAGCTGCCGCGCCCCGTCGCCACGTACAGCATCACGATGAACAGGCCGAAGAAGAGCAGCGAGGTGCCGAGGTCGGTCTCCAGGACCAGCACACCGACGCTGATCAGCCAGATCGCGAGGATCGGCGCGAACACCCGCATCGTCGGCAGTTGCAGCTTCCAGATCTTCCTGCCGGTGTATCTGAGGGCGTTGCGGTTGGCCGCGAGATAGCTGGCGAAGAAGATCGCGAGCAGGATCTTGGCGAACTCGCCGGGCTGGATGGAGAAGCCGCCGATCCGGATCCAGATCCGGGCGCCGTTCACGGCCGGGAAGAAGATCGGCAGGATCATCAGGATCAGCGCCGCGACGACGGAGAGGTACGCGTACCGCTGGAGCACCCGGTGGTCGCGCAGGAACACCACGAACGCGATGAACAGACCCACGCCGAGCGTCGACCAGATCAGCTGGGTGGGGGCCGCCTCGTCGCTGGGGGTCTCCAGGTCGAGGCGGTAGATCAGCACCAGGCCGAGGCCGTTGAGGAGCACCGCGATGGGCAGCAGCAGCGGGTCCGCGTACGGGGCGCGCAGCCGGACGGCGAGGTGCGCGAGGAGCGCGAGCACGCCGAGCCCGGCGCCGTAACCGGCGGCGCCGGGCGGGACGGTGCCGTTCTTCGCGAGCCCGACGTCGCAGTAGCCGTAGACGCTGAGCAGCACGGCCAGGACGAGCAGGGCGAGTTCGGTGCCCCGGCGCCGGGGGACGCGGACGGCGGGTACCGAGGACGGTGCTTTCGTTCCTGCCGAGCCCGTTGAACCGGTCATGGCGGGAACGTAGCAAGGCTGTCCGCGATATCCGGTTATGTCAGCACCAGCGGGGCGCGGCGCCGATGTTGTTGATGTACTTCGCCGAGCCCCAGGCCCAGGTGCCGTCGGTGAGCAGGTACCACAGGTGGTTGCCGCCCACGCTCTCGCCGCCCGTCTTGCAGAAGATCGGGACCTTCGCCCAGTACGGCTCGGTGCGGACCACACGGCTGCCGCGGGTGGGGGAGTCCCGCAGGACCAGTCCGGACTTGGCGACGACGCGTCCCCAGTAGACCGGCGGGTGGTTGTTGGCGCCGCTCGCGCTGTCGTCGGCGAGGGCGGGGGACGCGGTGGCGGTGACACAGGCCAGCGCGGCCGCGGCGGCGACGGCTATGCCGAGACGGTGGGTGACGGTCCGTGCGCTCACGAAAGCCTCCTGGGAACAGGGATCGAGGCGGACCCGGGGAGGGTCCTGTGCTCTCACCTAATGCGGCACGGGAGGGATGCGCACGGCGGCGGGCGCCGCCAGGGTGACCGGAGCCGCGCGGCGTTCCGGGGCAGGCCCTAACCGGGCCAGACCGCCGGCTCCTCGTACGGGAGCGTCAGCGTCGCGAGGGCGCCGCCGTCCGGCGCGTTCGCGAACCGCAGCCGCGCGCCCAGGATCTCGGCCTGCCCGAGCGCGATCGTCAGGCCCAGGCCGTGGCCCTTCGCGCCGCCCTCCGTGCGGAACCGCTGCGGCCCGTGCTCCACCAGATAGTCCGGGTAGCCCTCGCCGTGGTCCCGCACCGTGATCACCGGGCCGTCCACCGTCAGCACGACGGGCGGACCGCCGTGCCGGTGCGCGTTCGCCACGAGATTGCCGAGCACCCGCTCCAGCCGGCGCCGGTCCGTCACGACGCACACGTCCCGGGCGACGACCACCTCGGTCCCGGTGCCGGACGCGCGCACCACCCGCTCGGCCACCGGACCCAGCCAGGCGGCGTCCAGGTCCACGCGCTCGCTGCGCGCGTCGAGCCGGGAGATCTCCAGCAGGTCCTCCGTCAGCGTGCGCAGCGCCGCCACCCGGTCCCGCACCAGCTCGGTCGGGCGACCCGGCGGCAGCAGCTCGGCCGCCGCGTGCAGTCCGGTCAGCGGCGTACGCAGCTCATGGGCGACGTCCGCGGTGAACCGCTGCTCGGTCAGGATCCGCGCCTGCAGGGACGAGGCCATGCTGTCGAGAGCGCCGGCCACATCGGCCACCTCGTCCTGGTGCCGGTCCGGATCCTTGGTCCGCGGGTCGTTGACCCGGGCGTCCAGATCGCCGGCGCTGATCTTGCGGGCCACCCGGGCCGTCGTGTGCAGCCGCCGCGTCACTCGGGTCACCGCGAACGCGCCCACCAGCAGCGTCGCCCCGATGGCCAGCACCGACGAGCCGAGGATCGCCTGGTCGAGCCCGTCGATGGTGCGGGCGCCCTGCGAGTAGTCGATCTGCACGGCCAGCGCCCGGTCACCCGCCGCGGGGCCCGCCGCCCACATCGTCGGGTTCGAGCCGTGCCCGCCGACCATGGTGCCGCGCTGCCCCCGCACGGCCAGCTCGCGCAGTTCCGCGGGGAGCCCCGGCGGATCCAGGCCCGCGCCCGGCGGCAGCCTGCTCCCCGCCTGATAGCGGGTGGTCGACTCCGCCAGCAGGGTGAGCGCCCGCTCCCGGGCCTGGCTCACGGTCTGGTCGGTGACCGAGACGTGCACGAGGATGCCGAGCAGCGCCGCCAGCGCACAGCAGATCACGGCGAGGAACGCGGCCGCCTTCCACGTCAGCGACGCGGTCCAGGCGGGCAGCCGCAGCCGGTGGCGTCTCATGAGCGGCCCGGCGACGGCTCGGGCGACGCGGCGTCGGACGGCGTGCCGGACGGTTCGTCCGGGGTCGGGGTCCCGGGCGGGCCGGTGCGGATGATCTCGTCGCGCGTCGGCAGCATCGCCTTCTGATGCGGGTCGTACGACCAGGAGGTGCGGTACTCGTACCCGGGCAGGTCGGCGACCGCGCGCACCACCACGTTGCGGTCGGCCAGCTGCACGTTGATGACCGCGTCGCTGTCGTCCATGATCTGGGTCAGCCTGCCGTCCGCGTACATGTACGCCTGCGTGTACAGCGTCCCCTTCGAACCGCGGACGGCGATCAGCAGGTCGGCCTTCCCGTCGCCGGTCAGATCCGGGTAGTACGCCTTGAGGACCGGGCACTTCGAGCCCGCGCCGCCCTTGCCGCCCTTGCCGCCGTTGTCCCCGTTGTCTTCGCAGGCGTCGAGCTCCCCGACGACGTCCTTGTAGTCGTCCGGGGCCGCCGTCATGCGCGCGCGCACGACGGTCACCGGATTCACCTTGCGCAGATCGCCGCCGGGCACGTCCACGCCCTTGATCACATGCGTGTCGCCCGCGCTGTAGTCGTCGGCGGGCTGCGTCGCCGGCGGCAGCGTCGGCCACAGGTGCCGGGGCCCCACCGCCGTCGGGGTCGGGCCCGCGCCCTCCAGACCCCCGGTGTCCCCGCAGCCCGCGAGGAACAGGGCGGCGGGCACCGCGAGAGCCGCGATACCGAGGCGCCTGGGCGTCACTGCACTCCTGCCTGCCGGGCCGCTCGCCTCAGCGCTGGACGAGATCGGCGTAGAGAATGATGTTGTCGCTGCGGTGACCGTCCACGAGGGGGCCGCCGCAGGTGATGAGGCGCAGCGTGGGCCGGCCGGTCGCTGCATACACCTTATTGGTCGGGAAGTCCTTTTTATTGACCTGCTGGATCTGCCGCACCTCGAACGTCGCGGTCCGCCCGTCCGCCCGCGGCACCTCGACGCGGTCCCCGGCCCGCACCTTCGCGATGTTCCGCATCAGTGCAGGACCGTTCGCCGTGTCGTAGTGCGCGACCAGCACCGCGGCCCCCTTCTCGCCGGGCGTCGGGCTCCCCGTCCACCAGCCCGGCTCCGCGCCCTTGTCGGCCGGCGGGACCTGGAGCGCGCCGTCCGCGTCGAGCCCGAGGCGCAGCATGCCGGTGGCGTCGACCCCGGCGGCCGGGATGCGCAGGCCGGTCGGCGTCGAGCGGTCCAGCGCCGGGGCGGCCCCGGCCCGCGGGGTGACGGGGGCGGTGGTGTCGCGCACCGACACGTCGGGCGCCGGGCCGCCGCCGCTCGACCCCTGGCCGCAGGCGGTGACACCGGCGGCCAGGGAGGCCGTCAGGACGGCGGTCGTCACGACGCGCGCGGAGATCTTCACGGGTGCTCCTGTGGGGGGACGGAGGGGGCGGGCTCAGGCGTCGGCGCGGCCGCGGCGCATCGTCGAGTACACGAGGCCCGCGGCCCCGGCGGCGGCCATCGCGCCGCCCGCCACCAGGAAGTACGGATTGGCCGTCGCGTCGTCCGGGGCCTGGGCCGCCGGCCGCTCCTCGCCCTGCTGCTCCTGCGGGGCGTACCGGGTCCGGGCCTGGACCGTCGCGGCCGCCGGGGCGTGGGCCTGGGCGTTTGCGAACGCGGCGGTGGGGACCAGCACGGCGCCGCCGAGAGCGGCGGTCACGACGGCGCTGCGGAGGAGGGCGGGGCGCATGAGGGCTCCGATCGCTGATGAGGTGCACCGAGGTGTACCGAGGTGCCCGGACCGGGAGTGCTCCGGAGTGTCCGGTTTGACTTCCTCACCGTAAAAGTCGGCCATCACGGCAATTCGGCGGCTGTGTAACAGGGGGCCCTCGCTCTGCGCCCGATGCGGTTAATACCGCCGGTCCTGGCGGTTACGGACGTCCTGTCGGGCTTGCGGCCTTCTTGCCCTGTCGTGGTGCTTGCTGCTCCCATGGTCGTGGGGTGATGGGGCATGAGCGGACTGCGCGTCATACCGACCTGGCGGCATGGTCAGGAGCGGCTCTACGTATACGGGGAGGACGGCCGGACCCTCGCCTGGTACGACCGGGACACGGGCCGGGTGAACCTCCTCGCCGAGTCGCACGGAGAAGCCGTGCTCGACGTGCTCCGCCCCTTCGTCGCCGGGCACGTCACGGTCGGGCCGCCGCCGGTGCCCACGCCCGCCGAGCTCGCCCGGCTGAGCCTCCACCCGGACGACGACCTCGCGCCGAACCGTCCCGGCGAGGCCCTCGTCATCGCCCTCGACCGGGACCCGGCCCCGCAGCGCAGGCTGCGCACCGACCCGCGCCGCCGGGCGCTCGCCGCGCAGCAGCTGGTCGGCGAGGCGCTCGACGGGCTGGAAGGGGTGGGCTGGCGGACCCTGCACTCGGTGCCGCTGCCCGGCGGATCCTGCCTGCACCACCTGCTGATCGGTCCCGGCGGGCTGTTCGCGCTGCACGTGCTCCCGGCCCGCAAACAGCGGGTGCGGGTGAGCGACCCGATGGTCACGCTGGGCCGGGGCGAACCGGACCCGCTGCTGCGCCGGCTGCGCGGCGAGGCCTCCCGCGCCTCGTTCGCGCTCACCGCCGAGGTGCGCGGCGCGCTGGTCCTGGTCGGCGCGGGCCCGGTGGAGATCCGGCCGGCCCCGCGGGACGTACAGGTCCTCACCGACGACGACCTGGAGTCGTTCGCCCGGACCGGCGGCGCCCTCAAACCGGCGGACGTGGAGGCACTGTTCGCGATGGCCAGGGACCGCACCGCCTGGGTCAACCTCTGAACGGCCCCGCGGCAGCCCTGCCGAGGACTCAGCGGAACCTGACGGGCTCCGCCGAGAAGGCGCCGTGCCGGGTCGTCCGCTGCCGCACCTCCAGCGTCAACGGGGGCTCCGGCGGCAGCAGTCGATACGTGACCTCGCCCACGCCGACCGCCGTGATCCGCGCCTCCCGCCCCGTCGCGGGCGGCAGCAGGTCCGCCGCGTCCGCGCGCAGCGCCGCCGGCAGCGGTGTCGTCAGCAGGGGAGTGCCGTCGCCGGGCAGCGTGACCACCAGGGCGCGCGGTCCGGTCGCCGGGCCCGTGAAGCCCACGACCAGGGCGTCCCGGGTGTCGCTGTGCCGCAGCTTCAGCCAGCTGCGGCGGCCGCCGCGGTAGGGGCCGTCCAGACGTTTGGCCACCAGACCCTCGATGCCGGTCGCGGTCAGGGCCTCGTACCAGGTCAGAGCCGTCTCCCGGTCGGTCGTCGACGGGACCGGCTGCAGCGGCGGGCCGAGCGGTTCCAGCAGGGCGACCAGGCGGGCCCGGCGCTCGGCGTACGGCAGGGCGCGCAGGTCCGTGCCGCGCTCTGCCAGCAGGTCGAAGGCCGCGTACGAGGCGGGCAGCTCGCGTGCCAGGACGCGGGCCCGGGCCGTGGACGCCGCGGCCGCCCGGCGCTGCACCGCCGCGAAGTCGGTGCGCCCGGCGTGCCAGACGACGACCTCGCCGTCGAGGACGGTCCCGGCGGGCAGCGCCCGCGCCGCCGCGGCGAGATCGGGGAACGCCCGCGCCACGAGCCGCCCCGAACGGGCCTGGAGCAGGACGTCGTCGGCCCCGCGGAACACGACCATCCGGTGCCCGTCGAACTTCGGCTCGAAGGCCCAGCCGTCGCCCGGCGGCAGCGCCTCCACCGACTCGGCGAGCGCCACGTCCAGCGGCGGCCTCACGACGGCAGCCGCCCGGCCCGGTTCAGATTGATCAGCGGGCCGAGCAGATCCCCGTACCGCCGCAGCCGGGGCGCGATGTCGTCCGCCAGGAACACCAGGTCAGGGGCGTTCTCACAGGCCTCGACCTCCTCCCACGTCACCGGCGTGGACACGGTCGGCTCGGGGCGGGCCCGCAGCGTGTACGGGGCGGCCGTGGTCTTCGCGGCGGAGTTCTGGCTGTGGTCGACGAACACCTTGCCGGGGCGCAGGCTGCGCGTCATGCGGTGCACCACCAGATGCGGCAGGTCCGCCTCGGCCTCCTGCGCGAGCGCCTTCGCATAGGCGCTGACCTGCTCGGACGGTGTCGGAACGAGCGGGACCAGCAGATGCAGCCCCTTCGACCCGGACGTCTTCGCGTACGTGTGGAGCCCGTCCGCCGCGAGCCGCTCCCGCAGCCACAGCGCCACCTCGCAGCACTGGACGACGTCGGCCGGGGCCCCGGGATCCAGGTCGAGGACGAGGCGGTCGGCCCGGCCCGGCGCGTCCGCCTGCCACTGCGGGGTGTGGAACTCCGTGACCAGGTTCGACGCCCACATCAGCGTCGCGAAGTCCTGCACCACGATCTGCCGCGAGACGCCCTCGGAGCGCGGCACCTCCGCCGTCTTCACCCACGCGGGTGTCCCCGGCGGCACGTTCTTGGCGAAGAAGCGCTGGCCGTCGGGCCCGTCCGGGAAGCGCAGGAAGGAGACCGGGCGGTTGTAGAGGTGCGCGAGCAGGGAGCCGGCCGTCGTCGCGTAGTAGTGCAGCAGCTCGCCCTTGGTGAAGCCGGTGGCCGGGTAGAGCACCTTCTCCAGATTGCTGAGCGCGAGCCGCCGCCCCTCCACTTCTGTGATGGGCGTCATACCGTAATACTCTGGCAATCCGCATCAATGCGGAGCATTCACGAGCTAAACGGGGCGAACAGGGAGGTCCATCGTGCGCTCCATATGGAACGGCGCCATCTCCTTCGGCCTGGTCAGCATCCCGATCAAGCTGGTCAACGCCACCGAGAACCACTCGATCTCCTTCCGCCAGATCCACCTGGAGGACGGCGGCCGCATCCGCTACCGCAAGGTGTGCGAGCTGGAGGACAAGGAGGTCACCTCCGCCGAGATCGGCAAGGGGTACGAGGACGCCGACGGGTCGATCATCCCGATCACCGAGGACGACCTCGCGGCGCTGCCCATCCCCACGGCCAAGACCATCGAGATCGTCGCGTTCGTCCCGGCGGACCGGATCGACCCCCTCCAGATGGACACGGCCTACTACCTCTCGGCGAACGGCGTCCCCGCCGCCAAGCCCTACACCCTGCTGCGCGAGGCCCTCAAGCGCAGCCAGAAGGTGGCCATCGCCAAGTTCGCCCTGCGCGGCCGGGAGCGGCTCGGGATGCTGCGCGTCGTCGACGACGTCATCGCGATGCACGGGCTGCTGTGGCCGGACGAGATCCGCGCCCCGCAGGACGTCGCCCCCGACACCCACGTCACGGTGCGCGACGCCGAACTCGACCTGGCCGACGCCCTGATGGACACGCTCGGCGAGGTCGACATGGACTCGCTGCACGACGACTACCGGTCCGCGGTGGAGGAGATGATCGCGGCCAAGACGTCCGGCGAGGCACCGGAGGAGGCCCCCGCGGCGGCGAAGTCCGGCGGCGGCAAGGTGATCGACCTGATGGCCGCGCTGGAGAGCAGCGTGCGGGCCGCGAAGGAAGCACGCGGCGACACCACCTCCGACGGCGCGGGGGACGTGGCGGAGGTGACTCACCTCAAGGAGCGGACCCGCAAGAAGACGGCGACGAAGACCGCGGCGAAGAAGACGTCGTCGGCGTCCGGGGCGTCCGGCGCGAAGAAGTCGACCTCCACGAAGGCGAGTGCCGCGTCGTCGAAGTCCGGAGCCGCCGCGAAGAAGAAGGCGGCCTCGGGGAAGAAGTCGACGTCGACCTCCGCCAAGAAGACCCCCGCCAAGAAGACGACGCCCCGCAAGAGGGCGTCGGCCTGACCCAGCGGGTGAACGGGTGAGGGGCTCGGCGGTGACATCACCGCCGAGCCCCTCACCCGTTCACCCGTTCACTGTGCGCGTCAGCGCCGTCGGGCCAGCGCGGCGGCATCCCGCTTGAAGGCCCACTCCATCTTCGGCTCCATCACGAACCGGAACATCCGCTGCACCGGTGGTGTGCACAACACGGTGATGATGCTCGCCGCGATCAGGGTCACCGCGATCTCACCGAGCGGCGAGTGCATCCAGTCGGCCTCGTACCAGTCCCAGAAGCGGGAGCCCTTGGCGAGGAAGCCGTGCAGCAGGTAGCCGTACAGCGTGCCCGCGCCCAGCGCCGTGACCCAGAGCTTGCGGCCCGGCACCCACGCGAAGAAGCAGGCCGCCAGGACCACCGAGCAGCCGAACATCGCCAGCGTCATGACGGCGCCGCTCCAGCCGGGGGCCGCCAGCTCCTGCGCGCTGTCGCGCCGGTAGAACCAGGCGGCGTTCATCCGCGGCGCCGCCCAGTACGCGAACAGCAGCGCGGACGCGAACACCGGCACCGCCAGGAGCCGCGCCTCACGGCGCCGCACCAGCTGGAAGTGCTCCGGCTTGAGGCACAGGCCGAGGACGAAGAAGGGGAGGAACTGCAGGACGCGCTGCAGGTCCAGGTCGTCACCGATGTCGGGCGAGACGGACGCCAGCACGGCGATCGCGAGCGCGACCGGCAGCGGCCAGCGGATCACCTTCCACAGCGGTGTGCTCAGCCGCCACACGAACAGCGCGATGAGGAACCAGGTCAGGTACCACGGGTCGAGCAGACTGATCGGGTAGTCGGGATCGCCCCCGGCCGTCCGCTTGAACATGGTGTACGCCACCTCGAACACCACGTACGGCACGGCCACACCCGTGATCAGCCGCTTCAGCCGCTCCGGACTCGCATCGAAGCTGCGTGAGAAGTAGCCGGAGATCACGATGAACGCCGGCATGTGGAACGCGTAGACCGTCATGTACAGCGCGGCCGCCGCCCGGCTGTCACCGCGCAGCGGCTCCCAGGAGTGCCCCATCGCGACCAGCACGATCGCCAGGTACTTCGCGTTGTCGAAGAACGCGTCGCGCTTTTTGGCGGGCTTGGCCCCGTCGGCGGGCCTGCTCCCCGCCCCTGGGGCGGAGGTGCTCGCAGGAGCGGGTGCTGTGGTGGCGCGCTGTGGGGGCAGAGGCGTCCGCTGAGCCGTCACCCGTGCCGATTCGCTCATGAACCCTCCCGCGTGGAACCCCGACTCCAGAATTCACGTCTTCTCAGGTTTGCGGGATTCATGTGGCTGCGAGACATCCCACGCACCGTAGTCACCCATCGAGGCACACGTAAACCTGTGCTGGTCATGGGTGGCGCCTGTCACAACCCGACGAACGGTCGAGTCGGGCATTGTCGACGAAGTCGGACGCGACGTCGTGGTCACTACGATGAGGCGCGGTGCACAGGAGGAGGCCGAGGAGGGACGACGTGGCGAATCAGGACGAGAGCGGGCGCAGGCGCGGCCAGGGCGAGCTGGAGGGACAGGTGCTCGCGGCGCTGTGCGAGGCGCCGGACCCGGTGACGGCGGGATGGGTGCGCGAACGTCTCGGCGGCACCCTCGCCTACACCACCGTGATGACGATCCTCACCCGGCTCCAGGCGAAGGGCGCCGTCACCCGCGAGCGCGTCGGCCGCTCCTTCACCTGGACCGCCGCGTCCGACGAGGCAGGCCTCGCCGCGCACCGCATGCGCCGCGTCCTGGACGGCGAGACCGACCGGGCGGCCGTCCTCGCCAGCTTCGTGTCGAGCCTGTCCGCGCACGACGGGCAACTGCTGCGCGACCTGCTCGCCGAGGACGAGACGGAAGGCGCCGAGGACCGCTGAGCCATGGGCGTCGCCGTGTTCCTTCCTCTCGTTCTGCCGCTGACCGCCTGGCCGGTCGCGCGGCTCGCCGAACGGCACCTCCACCCGCGCGCGGCGACCCTGCTGCTCACCGCGGTCGGCGTCGTCCTCGGCCTGTGCAGCACGCTCTGTCTGGGCCTGCTCGCGGTCGTCGGCACCGCGCAACTGCCCGGCAACCCGCTGCCGGACGGCTGGGCCGATCCCGAGGTGCGCGAGGCGGTGCCGCACGACGAGGTCGTCGGCAAGGCCGCCGTCGGCGCGCTCGGCGCGGTCCTCACCTCCTGCGCGGCGTTCCTGCTGCACCGGCGCAGAACCGCCCGCCAGGCCGCGCGCGCCCTCGCCGGACTCCCGCCCCGCCGCCGGATCGCGGTCCTGCCCGACCGCATGCCGTACGCCCATACGCTCCCGGACGGCCGCATCGTCGTGTCGACCGGAATGCTGGCGGGCCTCAAGTCAGCTGAACGCAGAGCCCTGTTCGCGCACGAGCGGGCCCACCTGGCGGCCGGCCACCACCGCCACCTCCTGCTCGTCGGCCTCGCGGCCCGCGCCAACCCGTTCCTGCGCCCCCTGCGCACCTCGGTCACGTACACGGTCGAGCGCTGGGCCGACGAGGAAGCGGCCCGCACGGTCGGCGACCGCCGCCTCACGGCCCGCGCGGTGGGTAAGGCGGCCCTCCTCACCCCCCGCCCGCTCCCCGCACTCCCCGCCTTCGCCACCCCGGGCCCGGTCCCGCGCCGCGTAGCCGCCCTCCTGGGCCCACCACCGGCCCCTCGCACCTGGCCCCCACTGTTCACGGCGGTGGGCGCGGCGGCCTGGGCGGCACTGGCGGGCACGGCGATCTCGGCCTTCGCCTCGGCCAATTCGGCGTTGACGCTGATCTTGATCTTGCATGCGGCTACGCCGCTCTAGCCCGACGCGACTTTCGAGACGCATTGCGGACTCCGGTACTGCCATTGCCTCGGCATCCGGGGTACGGAGTATCGGTCCGGAAGCCGAACCGGGAGACCAAATGCCTTTCCTTCAGGGCGCCTTGTGCACATCCAAGAGTGTTCGCTACTCTCCTGTCAGTCTTCACGGAGGCATGTCCTCGGGAACCAGGAACCGGTCTTCTTGGTCGAGGCAAAGGACTCTCCCGTAGTCCCCGTGGCGTGTAGCAGCACTGCAATGGATGTACAGAACTCTCTCTGAAGCGCTGGGGCCGGTAACAGCAGGAGACGGGTGACGTATGTCCAAACAGGACAATCATGGCCGAGCTGCTGCCGCCCACTCGAAGGCAACGGGGTCCTCGTACAAGACTTCTCGCCGCTGGGCCGAGCAAGGATTCATTTCTCTGCGGCGCCCGTTCCCAGAGCACCGCGACGAATCGCCCGAGAGCGCTGCTGAACTCTGCGTGGAGGCGACCGGATGGCGAGAAGCCGAGTGCCTGAAGTGGGCGGAGCAGGGCTTCATCTCCCACGCCTTTCCGATTCCGGATGCGTCGAGCGCTCAGCAGCGGCACCTTGAAGCATTCGTCGTGCACGTGCTGGCCGATGCGCTCAGGGACGGCCAGCTTGACAGTGCGGTATTCGGGGTGACGCGGCTCGTTCCTCTCCCGTCGTACCCCGTCCTCTACCTCCATGCGGGCATGGCCGATGTGGTCGTGTCCGAGGTCTTGCCCAGGTATGAAGCGGGATACGGAGGGATCAGGGGAGTCCCGGGCCTGCGCCCCTCTCCTTCACCTCAGGGCGGCCTGGAACTGCGCCTGGTGGGGACCGGTGCGCGCATACGTCTCGTCAGCGAGGACGAGAGCTGGAGGCCGGAACTCCCCGGTGACGTTGCGCCTGGCGAGGCGCGTGCCGACGGCGAGGACGATCAGGAGGTGCGGCAGCTCTGGAGGTCCGCGAAAAGGATGGACCCCCTGGAGGAAGAGGAACTCAGATTCTGGAACATGGAGCCCTTCACGCACAGGAAGGAGGCCATCGAGCGAAACTGGCTTCTCAGCAGACTCCTGCGGAGGTCCGCGATCGTCAATCTCGCGGGAAAATCCCATGGTTGGGCCAACACCTACACCCACGCCTACGAAGACATCGTCGTGGAGTGGTGTTGCGGGGAAGACCCTGACCACGTGAAATCAAAGCTCTTCAGCAGCGGCCTGGTAAATCCGCCGCCGGGCCTGAGGGTGGCCCCCGAGCCGAATCTCACGCACCCTACGACGATCTGCTTCGGTTCCGGACGTGCCTACGTCCGCCGACTCCCGGACTGCACGATCACGGAGGGCTCGGCGGAACGCATCAGGGGAATCATCCGCGAAAGGTACTCCCGATGATGCTCGCCGCCGGCGTGATCGTCGGAATTCTCCTGCGCTCCCTGCTTCCGGTTCTGACGCTCTACCGTGACGTAGTGATCGTGCGGCACATCCGAGACCTGATGAACGGCTGCTCACCGGAGGACCGGTCCCGCCTCTGCCGAGAACTCGTGGCCGCGCTTCAAGTATCCGATTTCCGAGATCCGGAACCCGCGGAACCGCCGCA
The DNA here is from genome assembly GCF_050410835.1 of Streptomyces sp. cg35. NCBI lineage: Bacteria > Bacillati > Actinomycetota > Actinomycetes > Kitasatosporales > Streptomycetaceae > Streptomyces > Streptomyces sp. cg35. Next base: position 2,976,891 of record NZ_CP191268.1, on the reverse strand, counting down.
GGAGGGCGCAGGGCGATAGGGCCAACGACATCGACGGCGACCGGGGAGGCTCACCGGTCGCCACTGCTGTGGCCCTGCGCCTTGTTGGCAGCGGGGGCTGTCGTCCAGGTACGGCTGTGAGGTGGATGTCAGGTGGGGTCTGCGCCTCAGCTACGTGCATCAGCACAGGCTCACCGATACAAAAAGACCCCGTCGTCAGCGTCTCCGCTGGTGACGGGGTCTCTAGGCACCTAATCCAAGGTGCCCCCGGCAGGATTCGAACCTGCGCACACGGCTCCGGAGGCCGTTGCTCTATCCCCTGAGCTACGGGGGCGTGCGCCGCGTGGTGTGCGGCGACGGGTAGAACCCTACCAGCTCCCCCGGGGTCCTCATGAACAGGTATTTCAGGGCCGACTGACGGGCTGGGGGAGTAGTTGGCGATGAGCCCGGCCTTCGGCTCGGCGGATGCCGAACGAAGGGCTGAGCGAAGGCCCGAGGAAGGAGCCGGCCCAGGCCAGTCGGGGGCCGGGCGCAGGCCCGACGAGGTCGGGCGGAGGTCGGTACGAGGAGCCGGACTCGAGCCGGGCGCGGAGTCGGACGAAGGTCTGGCGAGAACTTGGCGCGGAGCCGGACGAGGGACTGGCGAGAACTCGACGAGGAGTCGGACGAAGGCCTGGCGAGAACTTGGCGCGGAGCCGGATAAGGGCCCGGCCGCAGGCCAGGCAGGGGATGCCCGGGCCGCGCGGCTCCAGGCCCCTTCCCCGGTACGGGGTGGAAGTGGGGAAAACCCGGACGCGGTGCTGTGCGCCGACCTACTCTCGAGTTGTGCCAGGCGCGTCCGGCCGGGTCCTCGTTGTGGACGACAACAAGGTCATCCGGCAGCTGATCAGGGTCAATCTCGAGCTGGAGGGCTTCGAGGTCGTGACCGCGGCCGATGGTGTCGAATGCCTGGACGTGGTGCATCAGGTGCAGCCCGATGTCGTCACCCTCGACGTGGTCATGCCGCGTCTCGACGGCCTGCGGACCGCCGCGCGGCTGCGTGCCGACGCCCGGACCCGCGATCTGCCCATCGTCGTCGTCAGCGCCTGCACCCAGTACGAGATGGACAGCGGGCTGGATGCCGGCGTCGACGCCTTTCTGGCCAAGCCCTTTGAACCCGCTGAACTCGTGCGCCTCGTAACGCAGTTGAGCGAGCGGGGTCGGGCGTCATCCGCCCCGAGAGGGCAGAGTGAAGAAGGCGGAGGCGGCAGCCCGGCCGACGGCCCCCGGCGTGGCTCCTCCGCGCACACCGCGGACGAGTCCGAGCACGCGGGCCGCACCGCGGACGCCTGACCGTTCCTCAACGCCTGACCATCCCTCGACGGCTCGACGGCTCGACGGCTCGACGGCTCGACGGGTCGACGGCTCGACGGCTCGACGGGCGACCCGAGGACCTGTCCCAGCCCAGGACCGGCTACCCCAGGCCCGGCAGCCCCCGCACCCAGGCCTCCCCGACGGCCCGCCCAATCCAGCCGCACTTCGTCCAGCCCCAGCCCCGCCGACCCTCACCCGGTACCCGCCGACCCTCACCCGGCAACTCCAGCGGGCGACCTCACCCGGCCCCACCGCGTCCGCATCCCGGACCATCCACCAAACCGACTCGCCTACCCACCCCCCTCCTCCCCTACGCTTACCCCGTGACCCCCGCAGAGCTCTCCCACACCGTCCTGCGCGCCGTGCGCCGCGCGGTCGACGACGGTGAGCTCGGTGCGGGCACCGTGGAGAGTGTCGAGCGGGGCGGCGCGCGGATCGTCGTCGAGCGGCCGCGGGCCGGTGGGCACGGGGACTACGCCACGAACGTCGCTCTGCAGCTCGCCAAGGGAGCCGGACGGCCGCCGCGGCAGGTGGCCGAGATCCTGTCCCGGCGGCTCGCCGACAGCCCGGGGATCGCCGCCGTCGACGTCACCGGACCGGGGTTCCTGAACCTCACCCTCAGCCGGGGCGGAGCCTTCCGTGACGTACACGCGCTCGTCGACGAGATCCGGCGCCTCGGCCCCGCCTACGGGCACGGCGAGGCGCTCCGCGGCCACCGCATCGAGCTGCGCATCCCGTACGAGACCCGCGCGGAGATCGTCGCCGACGCCGTCGCCCGCATCGGCCGCAGCCAGGGAGCCGAGGCCGAGGTCGAGCGCGTCGCCGATCCGGCCGAGGTGACCTTCCGGCCCGTTCCCGCCGACCCGCAGGGGCTCGGCGCCGAAGCCACCCGATGGGCCCTGCTGCACCCCGCCGCGCACGACCGGCCGCGTACCGACACGGCCGAGGACCGCGCCGCCCACCTCGCCCAGCGCGAGTCGAACCCGCTCTTCCGCGTCCGCTACGCCCATGCCCGCACCCGCGCTCTCAGCCGCGGCGCCGCCGACCTCGGCTACACGAGCGCCCCCGGTGACCCGGCGGCCGGGCACGACGACCTCGTGGCCGCCCTCGCCGACCACCCGCGGATCCTCCTCGCCGCGGCCCGCCACCGCGCCCCGGACCGGGTCGCCCGGCACCTCGTCGGCGTGGCGGACGCCTTCCTCGCCGATCCGGGGATCTTCGCCGGCGCGCTGCCCAAGGGCGAGGAGAAACCCTCGGCCGCCCATCGCGCCCGGCTCGCCCTCGCCGAAGCCGCCGGGACGGTGCTGGCCGGTGGCCTGACCCTGCTCGGCATCGACGCCCCCGCATACCTGTAAGAAGACGAAGAGAGCGCCACGCAGCCATGAGCCGTTCCGCACACCCCGCAGGCCCCCGCCACGCAGACGTCCTGTCCGAGGGGCACTACGCCGCCCCGCCCGCCGACCTCAACGCCCTCGACCCGAAGGTGTGGGCGCAGACCGTGGCGCGTACCGCCGAGGGCGCCGTCAGCGTCGGCGGGATCGAAGTGGCCCGGCTCGCCGAGGAGTTCGGCACCCCGGCCTACTTCCTCGACGAGACCGACTTCCGCGCCCGCTGCGCCGCCTGGCGCGACGCCTTCGGTCCGGACGCGGACGTCTTCTACGCCGGCAAGGCCTTCCTGTCGCGTGCCGTCGTGCGATGGCTGCACGAGGAAGGGCTCAACCTCGACGTCTGCTCCGGCGGCGAGCTCGCCACCGCGCTGCTGGCCGGCATGCCCGCCGAGCGCATCGCCTTCCACGGCAACAACAAGACCGAGGACGAGATCGAGCGGGCCGTCGAGGCGGGCGTCGGGCGCATCGTCCTCGACTCCTTCCAGGAGATCGTCCGCGTCGCCCACATCGCCGACCGGCTCGGCAAGCGCCAGCGCGTGCAGATCCGGGTGACCGTGGGCGTCGAGGCCCACACCCACGAGTTCATCGCCACCGCGCACGAGGACCAGAAGTTCGGCATCGCGCTGGCCGGGGGACAGGCGGCGGAAGCCGTGCGCCGTGCCCTCAAGCTCGACGGGCTCGAGCTCATCGGGATCCACTCGCACATCGGGTCGCAGATCTTCGACATGGCCGGCTTCGAGGTCGCCGCCCGGCGTGTGGTCGGGCTGCTCGCCGAGGTGCGTGACGAGCACGGTGTCGAGCTGCCCGAGATCGACCTCGGCGGCGGCCTCGGCATCGCGTACACGAGCGACGACGACCCCCGCGAGCCGCACGAGATCGCCAAGGCGCTGAACGAGATCGTGACCCGCGAGTGCGAGGCCGCCTCCCTGGCGACTCCGCGCATCTCCGTCGAGCCGGGCCGCGCCATCGTCGGCCCGACCGCCTTCACGCTCTACACCGTCGGCACCGTGAAGCCGCTGGACGGGCTGCGCACCTACGTCTCCGTCGACGGCGGCATGTCCGACAACATCAGGACCGCCCTGTACGACGCCGAGTACACGGTCGCCCTGGTCTCGCGCCGCTCCGACGCCGAGCCGATGCTGGTCCGCGTCGTCGGCAAGCACTGTGAGAGCGGCGACATCGTGGTGAAGGACGCCTTCCTGCCGGCCGACGTCGCGCCGGGCGACCTGATCGCGGTCCCGGCCACCGGCGCGTACTGCCGCTCCATGGCCAGCAACTACAACCACGCACTTCGCCCGCCGGTCGTCGCCGTGCGCGACGGCGAGGCCCGGGTGATCGTCCGGCGTGAGACGGAGGAAGATCTCCTGCGTCTCGACGTCGGATAAATGAAATATCTGTCTCATCATCCGGACCGGGGGCAGAAAGCCCGGTCCGGTGGGTGAGACTGGTCCCACCGTAGAGATACGTCGAAGTATCAGCAGTAATAGAGGAGACGAGGTCGGATGATGCGTACGCGTCCGCTGAAGGTGGCGCTGCTGGGCTGTGGGGTAGTCGGCTCAGAGGTGGCGCGCATCATGACGACGCACGCCGACGACCTCACCGCCCGCATCGGTGCCCCGGTGGAGCTCGCCGGGGTGGCCGTGCGGCGCCCCTCCAAGGTGCGTGAGGGGATCGACCCCGCCCTCGTCACCACCGACGCCACCGCGCTCGTCAAACGAGGCGACATCGACGTGGTCGTCGAAGTCATCGGAGGGATCGAGCCGGCGCGCACCCTCATCACCACCGCCCTCGAGCACGGCGCCTCCGTCGTCTCGGCCAACAAGGCGCTGCTCGCCCAGGACGGCGCCGCCCTGCACGCGGCCGCCCTCGACCACGACGCGGACCTCTACTACGAGGCCGCCGTCGCCGGTGCCATCCCGCTGATCCGCCCGCTGCGCGAGTCCCTCGCCGGCGACAAGGTCAACCGGGTCCTCGGGATCGTGAACGGCACCACGAACTTCATCCTCGACAAGATGGACTCGACCGGCGCCGGCTACCAGGAGGCCCTCGACGAGGCCACCGCGCTCGGGTATGCCGAGGCCGACCCGACCGCCGACGTCGAAGGCTTCGACGCCGCCGCCAAGGCCGCCATCCTCGCCGGGATCGCCTTCCACACCCGGGTCCGTCTCGACGACGTGTACCGCGAGGGCATGACCGAGGTGACCGCCGCCGACTTCGCGTCCGCGAAGGAGATGGGCTGCACCATCAAGCTGCTCGCCATCTGCGAGCGGGCCGCCGACGGCGGCAGCGTCACGGCCCGCGTGCACCCCGCGATGATCCCGCTGGAGCACCCGCTGGCCTCCGTGCGCGGCGCGTACAACGCCGTGTTCGTCGAGGCCGACGCCGCGGGCCAGCTGATGTTCTACGGGCCCGGTGCCGGCGGTTCGCCGACCGCGTCCGCCGTACTCGGCGACCTCGTCGCCGTCTGCCGCAACCGCCTGGGCGGCGCTACGGGACCCGGCGACTCCGCGTACACGCAGCTGCCCGTCTCCCCGATGGGCGACGTCGTGACGCGGTACCACATCAGCCTCGACGTGGCCGACAAGCCGGGCGTCCTCGCCCAGGTCGCGACGGTCTTCGCCGAGCACGGCGTCTCCATCGACACCGTGCGGCAGTCGGGCAAGGACGGCGAGGCCTCCCTCGTCGTCGTCACCCACCGCGCGGCGGACGCGGCCCTCACCGGGGTCGTGGACGCGCTGCGTCAGCTCGACACCGTGCGCGGTGTCGCCAGCATCATGCGTGTTGAAGGGGAGTAGCAGGGATGACCGGAATGACCCACCAGTGGCGCGGCATCATCGAGGAGTACCGGGACCGGCTCCCGGTGACCGGGACCACGCCGGTCGTGTCGCTGCGCGAGGGCGGCACGCCGCTCGTGCCCGCGCAAGTCCTCTCCGAGCGCCTCGGCTGCGAGGTCCACCTGAAGGTCGAGGGTGCCAACCCCACCGGCTCCTTCAAGGACCGCGGCATGACCATGGCCATCACCAAGGCCAAGGAGGAGGGCGCGCAGGCCGTCATCTGCGCGTCGACGGGCAACACGTCGGCGTCCGCCGCGGCCTACGCCGTGCGCGCCGGCATGGTCTGCGCCGTCCTCGTGCCGCAGGGCAAGATCGCGCTCGGCAAGATGGGCCAGGCGCTGGTCTACGGCTCGAAGATCCTCCAGGTCGACGGCAACTTCGACGACTGCCTGAACCTCGCCCGCAGCCTCTCCGAGAACTACCCGGTGGCGCTGGTCAACTCGGTCAACCCGTTCCGTATCGAGGGCCAGAAGACCGCCTCGTTCGAGATCGTGGACGCGCTCGGCGACGCGCCCGACATCCACGTCCTCCCGGTCGGCAACGCGGGCAACATCACGGCCTACTGGAAGGGCTACAAGGAGTACGCCGCCGACAGCGTGTCGTCGCGCACTCCGCGCATGTGGGGCTTCCAGGCCTCCGGTTCCGCGCCGATCGTGCGCGGCGAGGTCGTCAAGGACCCCTCCACGATCGCGACCGCGATTCGCATCGGCAACCCCGCCTCGTGGCAGCACGCGATCGCCGCGCGCGACGAGTCCGGCGGCTTCATCGACGAGGTGACGGACCGTGAGATCCTGCGCGCCTACAAGCTGTTGGCGTCCCAGGAGGGTGTCTTCGTCGAGCCCGCGTCCGCCGCGTCCGTCGCCGGTCTGCTGAAGGCCGCCGAGCAGGGCAAGGTCGACAAGGGCCAGAAGATCGTCTGCACCGTCACGGGCAACGGACTGAAGGACCCGGACTGGGCCGTCTCCGGCGCCCCGCAGCCGGTCACCGTGCCCGTCGACGCGGCCGCGGCCGCCGAGCGCCTCGGTCTCGCCTGAGCCGGATCCCGACGCTGACGGCCCGTCAACCGGGCGTCTCGGCACAGGGGGTGCACGGGGGGCTTACGACACGCATCGTGCGCCTCCTGTGCGCCCTATGTCGCCACAGAACCTTCCTTCGATAGGCTGTACCGAACCCGCCCGCCGCATATGCCGCGGTGCCGCCGCCGTTCCGTCGTATTCCGGCGAATTTCCGCCGTGGTTCCGTCGTTCGTGGCCCGGGTGTCGACGTACGCATCACAAGACATCGGAAGTCTCGGAAGTTCTCGAATACCTCGACCGTCGTACATCTCCCAGATCTCGTCAGTCCCGCCAGTCTTCGGAAGTTCCAGAAACATCCCGCAGCTCAAGGAGAGTCATCGAGCGATGGCCGGTCCCGCGTTCCGCGCCGCCGCCGTCAGGGTGCGCGTCCCCGCCACCAGCGCCAACCTCGGCCCGGGCTTCGACGCCCTCGGCCTGTCGCTGGGGCTCTACGACGACGTGGTCGTCAGGGTCGCCGACTCCGGGCTGAACATCGACATCGCGGGCGAGGGCTCCGAGACCCTGCCGCGCGACGAGTCGCACCTCCTCGTACGGTCCCTGCGCACCGCCTTCGACCTGCTCGGCGGACAGCCGCGCGGCCTCGAGATCGTCTGCGCCAACCGCATCCCCCACGGCCGGGGCCTCGGCTCGTCCTCCGCCGCGATCTGCGCCGGCATCGTCGCCGCGCGCGCGGTGACCATAGGCGGCGACACCCGGCTCGACGACGCCGCGCTGCTCGAACTCGCCACCGAGATCGAGGGCCACCCCGACAACGTGGCCCCCTGCCTCCTCGGCGGCTTCACCATCGCCTGGACGGAAGCGGGCGCCGGGCGGGCGATCCGCCTCGACGCCGCGCCGTCCGTCGTCCCGGTGGTCTTCGTGCCGGGCAAGCCGGTCCTCACCGAAATGGCACGAGGCCTGCTGCCGCGCACCGTCCCCCATGTGGACGCAGCGGCCAACGCGGGCCGGGCGGCCCTGCTCGTCGAGGCCCTGACCAGGCGCCCCGAGCTGCTGCTGCCGGCCACCGAGGACCGCCTCCACCAGGAGTACCGGGCTCCCGCCATGCCGGAGAGCGCCGCACTGGTGGAGCGGCTGCGGGCCGACGGGGTGCCCGCCATGATCTCCGGGGCGGGCCCGACGGTCATCGCCCTGGTGGAGGACGGTGCGGCCGACAAGGTTGCCCGGCTGGCCGGAGAGGGATGGGCGGCCAACCGCCTGGCCCTCGACGTCGACGGAGCGAGCGTGCTGCCGCTTGGCTCCTGACACACGGTTGCCGGATTTGGAGAGGGGGAATGTTTGTTGGATCCGGTAGTGTTAACCTCAAGTCTGCACCCGACCCCACCATGGCGAGGTGCTGTGTGTCCCCGTCCGGGACAACCATTCTTCCGGGAGCCTCCCCAGCAATTCCGTGCATCGTCCTCGTATGTCGGGACGCGGCACTGAACGTTGGCGAGCATGCTCCGGAACCGGCGTGACCGAGCCGCGTGACACAGAAATTCAGTGCACCCGCGGAATCCGGAATCGCCGTCACCAATGAATTCTTCCGCCTCATCGGCGGACAACCGCCCCGGCACGGTCCGTACAGGCTGGACCACCACCGCCGGACAGCACGACCGGTCGCCGAGCCAGACAGGCCGACGTCCGCTCCAGGGAAGGACCCTTCGTGAGCGACACCACCGATCTGATGGGCGTGACTGCCGACAGCTCCGCTGCCGCGCCCGCCGCGTCCGCAGGGGACGCCTCTGCGCCTGCCGCCGGTGCTTCGGGCTCCCGGCGGCGCCGCGGTACCGGCCTCGAGGGCATGGTGCTGGCCGAGCTGCAGCAGGTCGCCTCGGGCCTCGGCATCAGGGGCACCGCGCGGATGCGCAAGAGCCAGCTGATCGAGGTCATCAAGGAGGCGCAGGCGGGCGGCGGTGCCCCCGCGAAGAGCGCCGACGCCGCTGAGACGAAGCCGAAGCGCCGGGCCACCTCGAAGGCCCGCACCGGCGAGGAGCCCGCGGCCGACGCCGCGCAGGCCAAGACGGAGAAGGCCGACACGGCCGACACCAGCGCGGCCAAGGCGAAGAAGGCCACCGCCCAGCAGCAGATCGAGATCCCGGGCCAGGGCGCCGGGGACGAGCAGCCGGCCGGCGAGCGCCGTCGTCGTCGGGCCACCGCCGAGGCGGGCAGCCCGGAGACGGTCACCGCCGAGGCCAAGGCGGAGACCAAGCAGGACAACCAGGGCGCCGAGAACAAGGGCGACGGCGGCCAGGAGAACAACAACGAGGGCCGCCGTGAGCGCCGCGACCGCCGTGACCGTGGCGACCGGGGCGACCGGGGCGACCGCGGTGACCGGGGTGGCCGCGACCGCCGCGGCAAGGGCGACGACCAGGGCAACAAGGACCAGGGCGGCGGCCGGCAGCAGCAGGGTGGCGGACGTCAGGACCGGGACCGCAACAACGGCCCGCAGGACGACGACGACTTCGAGGGCGGCCGGCGCGGCCGCCGGGGCCGCTACCGCGACCGCCGCGGGCGCCGCGGACGCGACGAGGGCTTCGGCAACGAGCCGCAGGTCTCCGAGGACGACGTCCTGATCCCCGTCGCGGGCATCCTCGACATCCTCGACAACTACGCCTTCATCCGTACGTCGGGCTACCTCCCCGGCCCCAACGACGTGTACGTCTCGCTGGCCCAGGTCCGCAAGAACGGCCTGCGCAAGGGCGACCACGTCACCGGTGCGGTCCGTCAGCCCAAGGACGGCGAGCGTCGCGAGAAGTTCAACGCGCTCGTCCGCCTCGACTCGGCGAACGGCATGGCGGCCGAATCCGGCCGCGGGCGCCCGGAGTTCAACAAGCTGACGCCCCTCTACCCGCAGGACCGGCTCCGTCTGGAGACCGACCCGGGCGTGCTCACCACCCGCATCATCGACCTCGTCGCGCCGATCGGTAAGGGCCAGCGCGGTCTGATCGTGGCCCCGCCGAAGACCGGCAAGACCATGATCATGCAGGCGATCGCCAACGCGATCACGCACAACAACCCCGAGTGCCACCTGATGGTCGTCCTGGTCGACGAGCGTCCGGAAGAGGTCACCGACATGCAGCGGTCGGTCAAGGGCGAGGTCATCTCCTCGACCTTCGACCGTCCGGCCGAGGACCACACGACGGTCGCCGAGCTCGCCATCGAGCGCGCCAAGCGTCTCGTCGAGCTCGGTCACGACGTCGTCGTCCTGCTCGACTCCATCACGCGACTGGGCCGCGCCTACAACCTGGCGGCGCCGGCCTCCGGCCGCATCCTGTCCGGTGGTGTCGACTCGACCGCCCTGTACCCCCCGAAGCGCTTCTTCGGCGCCGCGCGCAACATCGAGGACGGCGGCTCGCTCACCATCCTCGCCACCGCGCTCGTCGACACCGGGTCCCGCATGGACGAGGTGATCTTCGAGGAGTTCAAGGGCACCGGCAACGCCGAGCTCAAGCTCGACCGCAAGCTCGCCGACAAGCGCATCTTCCCCGCGGTGGACGTCGACGCGTCCGGTACCCGTAAGGAAGAGATCCTGCTCGGCAGCGACGAGCTCGCGATCACCTGGAAGCTGCGTCGCGTGCTGCACGCGCTCGACCAGCAGCAGGCGATCGAGCTGCTGCTCGACAAGATGAAGCAGACGAAGTCCAACGCGGAGTTCCTGCTGCAGATCCAGAAGACGACGCCCACGCCCGGTAACGGGCAGGACTGACGCCCAGCGGCGCCACATCGTCTCCAGGGGCCGGGCCCGTCACGCGAGTGACGGGCCCGGCCTTTTGACGTCTCCACGGGGTAGGCGGTCCCAGAGACCTTCACCACAGGCATAAGAATTCGCGGCTTCTGTGAAGCATGCGCTCCATGAGGACAAAAGTGCAGGTGGGAGGGGTACGGGACCTTGGTCCCGTGACGATCCGTCGTGGCGGGAGCACGCTGTGACCACAGGACGCTGTGCAACCCTTCATGACGGTTCGCCGTCACACCGAGTGAAGAGCAAAGCGGACCGAAGGAAGACAAACCTGCGAGGGGTACATGCCGGACAGTGACAGCAAGCCCGGGCGCCACCGCGCCAAGGGCCGCCGCCGCAAGCCGCGCGCCGGACGCGGAAAGGCGCTGCGTGTCGTGGCGTGGAGCGCGGCGGGCGTGATCGTCCTCGGCGGCACCGGCCTCGGGTACGTCTACTTCAAGCTCAACGGCAACATCAAGAGCGTCGACATCAACCAGGCGCTGGGCAGCGACCGCCCCGAGAACGTCGACAACGGGTCGCAGGACATCCTGGTGCTCGGCTCCGACAGCCGCGCCGGCAGCAACAAGAAGGTCGGCGGCGGCCAGGACGAGGGCTCGGCCCGCTCGGACACCGCGATGGTCGTCCACATCTACAAGGGCCACAAGAAGGCGAGCATCGTCTCCATACCCCGGGACACGCTCATATCCCGGCCCGCCTGCACCGACAAGGACGGCACCGAGCACCCCGCCGCGCAGGACGTCATGTTCAACTCGGCCTACTCCACGGGCGGCGCGGCCTGCGCGGTCAAGACCGTCGAGTCCATCAGCGGTATCCGCATGGACCACTACGTCGAGGTCGACTTCAGCGGCTTCCAGCAGCTGATCGACGACCTCGGCGGCGTCGAGGTCACCACCAGCAAGGCGATCAACGACCCCGACAGCCATCTGAACCTCGACGCCGGCACCCACAAGCTCAACGGCGAGCAGTCGCTCGGCCTCGTCCGCACCCGGCACGGCGTCGGCGACGGCAGCGACCTGGGCCGCATCCAGCTCCAGCAGGCGTTCATGAAGGCCCTGATGGACCAGATCAAGCAGGTCGGCGTCTTCACCAGCCCCAAGAAGCTGTACGACCTCGCGGACACCGCCACCAAGTCGGTGACCACCGACTCCGACCTGGCGTCCGTCAAGGACCTGACCTCGTTCGCGAGCGGGCTCAAGGGCATCGGCTCGAACGACATGAACATGGTCACGATGCCGGTGCAGTACGACCCGGCCGACGCCAACCGCGTCCTGGTCGACCAGACCAAGTCCGACCAGGTCTGGAAGGCCCTGAAGGCCGACCGGGCCGTCCCGAAGTCGGCCCGTGAGGGCACCGCCAGCGGCACCGCGGACGGCGTCGTCAAGTAGCCCGGAAGGCCGCCGGGAATAGATCCTGGCCCACCCCGGTTTTGGGGGATGCGGCCAGTCCTGGCAGACTGGTACGTCGGCTCCGGTTCACGCTCCCGCAATCCGCGTCTGCGACCCGGCGCCCTCCCGAACCTAGGAGACACCTTGAAGCGCGACATCCACCCCGAGTACGTCGAGACGCAGGTCAGCTGCACCTGTGGCGCGTCGTTCACCACTCGTAGCACCATCGACTCCGGCACCATCCGTGCCGAGGTCTGCTCCGAGTGCCACCCGTTCTACACGGGCAAGCAGAAGATCCTCGACACCGGTGGCCGTGTGGCCCGCTTCGAGGCCCGCTTCGGCAAGGCTGCCGCTGCCAAGAAGTAGCGAGGCTCCAGCGCCGGTCTCCGGTGCCCCGATCGCTGGGGCACCGGGACCGGCGCTTTGCGGTGCAGCCCCCTTGTCGTTGGAATGACACAGCACTCTCGTACACGCAGGAGCCGGAGATGTTCGAGGCCGTCGAGGACCTCATCGGCGAGCACGCCGATCTGGAGCAGAAGCTCGCGGACCCGTCGGTCCACGCCGACCAGGCCAACGCGCGCAAGCTGAACAAGCGCTACGCAGAGCTCACCCCGATCGTCGCGACGTACCGCTCCTGGAAGCAGACCGGCGACGACATCGAGACGGCCCGTGAACTGGCCGCCGACGACCCGGACTTCGCGGCCGAGGTCAAGGAGCTCGAGAAGTCGCGCGAGGAGATCACCGAGAAGCTGCGCCTTCTCCTGGTGCCCCGCGACCCGTCCGACGACAAGGACGTCATCCTCGAGGTCAAGGCCGGCGCGGGCGGCGACGAGTCCGCCCTGTTCGCCGGTGACCTGCTGCGCATGTACCTGCGGTACGCCGAGCGCGTCGGCTGGAAGACCGAGATCATCGACGCCACCGAGTCCGAGCTGGGCGGCTACAAGGACGTCCAGGTCGCCGTGAAGACCAAGGGCGGCAACGGCGCGACCGAGCCCGGCCAGGGCGTCTGGGCGCGGCTGAAGTACGAGGGCGGAGTGCACCGCGTGCAGCGCGTCCCGGCGACCGAGTCGCAGGGCCGCATCCACACCTCCGCGGCCGGTGTGCTGGTCACGCCCGAGGCCGAGGAGGTCGACGTCGAGATCAACATGAACGATCTGCGGATCGACGTCTACCGCTCCTCCGGGCCCGGCGGCCAGTCCGTCAACACGACCGACTCCGCCGTGCGCATCACGCACATCCCCACCGGAGTCGTCGCCTCCTGCCAGAACGAGAAGAGCCAGCTGCAGAACAAGGAGCAGGCGATGCGTATCCTGCGCTCCAGGCTGCTCGCGGCGGCGCAGGAGGAAGCGGAGAAGGAAGCCGCGGACGCCCGGCGCAGCCAGGTCCGCACCGTCGACCGCTCCGAGAAGATCCGCACGTACAACTTCCCGGAGAACCGCATCTCGGACCACCGCGTCGGCTTCAAGGCCTACAACTTGGACCAGGTGCTCGACGGTGACCTCGACGCCGTGATCCAGGCGTGCGTCGACGCGGACTCGGCCGCCAAGCTCGCCGCCGCGTAACTCCCGTACGCCCACAGCTCAGCCCCGGAGGACCAGCGTGAACCTGCTGCTCGCGGAAGTGGCCCAGGCCACCCAGCGGCTGGCCGACGCCGGCGTGCCCTCGCCGCGCAACGACGCGGAGGAGCTCGCCGCCTTCGTGCACGGCGTGAAGCGGGGCGAGCTGCACACCGTCAAGGACGCGGACTTCGACGCCCGGTACTGGGAGGTGACCGCGCGCCGCGAGGCCCGCGAGCCGCTCCAGCACATCACCGGCCGCGCCTACTTCCGCTACCTGGAGCTCCAGGTCGGACCCGGCGTCTTCGTGCCGCGCCCGGAGACCGAATCGGTCGTCGGGTGGGCCATAGACGCCGTGCGCGCCATGGACGTCGTCGAGCCGCTCATCGTCGACCTCTGCACCGGCTCGGGCGCCATCGCGCTCGCGCTCGCCCAGGAGGTCCCGCGCTCCCGCGTACATGCCGTGGAACTGTCCGAGGACGCCCTCCAGTGGACGCGCAAGAACGTCGAGGGGTCCAGGGTCGACCTGCGCCAGGGAGACGCCCTGGAGGCCTTCCCCGACCTCGACGGCCAGGTCGACCTCGTCGTCTCCAACCCGCCGTACATCCCGCTCACCGAGTGGGAGTACGTCGCTCCCGAGGCCCGCGACTACGACCCGGACATGGCCCTGTTCTCCGGCGAGGACGGCCTCGACCTGATCCGGGGCATCGAGCGCACCGCGCACCGCCTCCTGCGCCCCGGCGGCGTCGTGGTCGTCGAGCACGCGGACACCCAGGGCGGCCTGGTGCCGTGGATCTTCACCGAGGAGCGGGGCTGGGCGGATGCCGCCGACCACCCGGACCTCAACAACCGGCCGCGGTTCGCCACCGCCCGCAAGGCGATGCCGTGACCGACCAGCTTCATCATTCCGAGCAGTACGCAGAGCAGGAGGCCCGTTAAATGGCACGGCGTTACGACACCAACGACGCTACCGACCGCGCTACCGGTCTGCGTGAAGCCGCGTCCGCCGTCCGCCGCGGCGAGCTCGTCGTGCTGCCCACCGACACCGTCTACGGCATCGGCGCCGACGCGTTCACCGCCGAGGCGGTCGGCGACCTCCTGGAGGCCAAGGGCCGCGGCCGCAACATGCCGAGCCCCGTCCTCATCGGCTCCCCGAACACGCTGCACGGCCTCGTCACGGACTTCTCCGAGATGGCCTGGGAGCTCGTCGACGCGTTCTGGCCCGGCGCCCTGACGATCGTCGCCAAGCACCAGCCGTCCCTGCAGTGGGACCTGGGAGAGACCCGGGGCACCGTCGCCGTCCGGATGCCGCTGCACCCGGTCGCCATCGAACTGCTCAACGAGGTCGGCCCGATGGCCGTCTCCTCCGCCAACCTGACCGGCCACCGCGCCCCCGAGGACTGCGACGCCGCCCAGGAGATGCTCGGCGACTCCGTCTCCGTCTACCTCGACGGCGGCCCCACCCCGGGCATCGTCCCGTCGTCGATCGTCGACGTCACCGGCAAGGTCCCGGTGCTGCTGCGGGCCGGCGCGCTCACCGCCGACGAGCTGCGCAAGGTCGTACCCGACCTCGAGGTGGCGAATTGACAGCCCCTGAGACGGGGCGTGGCATAGGCACCGAGTACGTGGGAAGCACAGCGCCGCTCGCGCTCCCCGGCGACTCCTTCCGCATCCTCCACGTCAGCACCGGCAACGTGTGCCGCTCGCCGATCACCGAGCGGCTGACCCGGCACGCCCTGGCGGACCGGCTCGGCGACCCGCTGGCCGGCGGGCTCATCGTGGAGAGCGCGGGCACCTGGGGCCACGAGGGCGCCCCGATGGAGGCCAACGCGGAGCAGGTCCTCGCCGACTTCGGCGCGGACGCCTCCGGCTTCGTCGGCCGCGAGCTCCTGGACGACCACGTCATAAGAGCCGACCTGGTGCTGACCGCGACCCGCGACCACCGGGCCCAGGTCATCTCCATGGGGCACAGCGCGGGCCTGCGCACGTTCACGCTGAAGGAGTTCACGCGGCTCGTGCAGGCCATAGACCCGACGACCCTCCCCGACCCGCTGGAGGGCGGCGTGGTGGGCCGTGCGCGGGCCCTGGTGCGTGCTGCCGCGGCTCTACGCGGGTGGCTGCTCGCCCCGAGCGTCGAGGCGGACGAGGTGTACGACCCGTACGGGGCGCCGCTGCCGTTCTTCCAGGCGGTGGGCGGCGAGATCAACGAGGCGCTGGACCCGGTGGTCGCGGCGCTGACCGGCAAGCCCACCCCGTCCGCGCGCGCCTGAGCCGCACAGCGAGCCCTTCCGGCGATCGAGGAACGGGGTCCGGGGCCGAGCCCTGTGACAGCAACCCCAGGCGGCAGGAAGCTCTCGGATCTACATTGGGAAGCACCACCTCCCCTCCGCGAGGCCCGGAGCCGAAGATGCCGGTCACCACAGATCCAGCCCCCCTGGCGGAGCTACAGCGCCAGGACCCCGAACTGGCCGAGATCATCCTCGGCGAGGCGGCCCGCCAGGCCGAGTCCCTCCAGCTGATCGCCGCCGAGAACTTCATGTCCCCGGCCGTGCTGGAAGCCCTCGGCTCCCCCCTCGCCAACAAGTACGCCGAGGGCTACCCCGGCGCCCGCCACCACGGCGGCTGCGAACTCGTCGACCTGGCCGAACGCATCGCCGTCGACCGGGCGAAGGCCCTCTTCGGCGCCGAGCACGTCAACGTGCAGGCACACTCCGGCTCCTCCGCCGTGCTCGCCGCGTACGCGGTGCTGCTGCGCCCCGGCGACACCTTCCTCGCCATGGGGCTGCCGTTCGGCGGTCACCTCACGCACGGCTCACCGGCCAACTTCTCCGGCCGCTGGTTCGACTTCGTGCCCTACGGCGTCGACCCGGAGAGCGGGCTGATCGACTACGACCAGGTCCGCTCCATCGCCCGCGCCCACCGGCCCAAGGCCATCGTGTGCGGCTCGATCTCCTACCCCCGGCACATCGACTACGCCGCCTTCCGCGCCATCGCCGACGACGTGGGCGCCCACCTCATCGCGGACGCCGCGCACCCCATCGGGCTCGTCGCCGGGGGAGCGGCCCCGAACCCGGTTCCGTACGCCGACATCGTCTGCGCCACCACCCACAAGGTCCTGCGCGGCCCGCGCGGCGGCATGCTGCTGTGCGGCGCCGGGCTCGCCGACCGGGTGGACCGGGCCGTCTTCCCGTTCACGCAGGGCGGCGCCCAGATGAACACCATCGCCGCGAAGGCCGTCGCGTTCGGGGAGGCGGCGACGCCGGCCTTCAGCGGGTACGCGCATCAGGTCGTCGCCAACGCCCGGGTGCTGGCCGGGGCGCTGGACGCGCAGGGGTTCGCCGTCACCACGGGCGGCACCGACACCCATCTCGTGACCGTCGACCCGGCGCCGCTCGGCGTACCGGGCCAGGTGGCCCGCGGCCGGCTGGCCTCCGCCGCGATGGTCCTCGACACGTGCGCGCTGCCCCACGGCGAGGGCCGCGGCCTGCGGCTGGGCACCGCCGCCGTCACCACCCAGGGCATGGGGGAGGCGGAGATGGCCCGGATCGCGGTGCTCCTCGCGGGTGTCGTACGAGGAGATCTCGACCCGCGCACGGCCCGCGAGGAGGTGCGCGTGATCGCCGGTACATTCCCCCCGTACCCCGCCGGATAACGGGTAGGCGGCCCATCGGGACCGCACTCGCCCGGCACCGCGACGTCACCGGCCCGTCACTCGTGCAACCATCGTCGCTACCCGGAAGTCTCCATCCTCAAGCACGCGAAGCTAGGGTGTGGGGCTGAGATGGCCAGCGATACCTGTGGGGAAGCCCGTGCGTGAATACCTGCTGACGCTCTGCATCACGGCCGCGGTGACTTATCTGCTCACAGGCCCGGTGCGGAAGTTCGCGATCGTGGCCGGCGCCATGCCGGAGATCCGTGCGCGTGACGTGCACCGTGAACCCACGCCGCGGCTCGGCGGTATCGCCATGTTCTTCGGACTGTGCGCGGGACTCCTGGTCGCCGACCACCTCACCAACCTGGACACGGTCTTCGACTCGTCCAACGAGCCGCGGGCCCTGCTCTCCGGCGCCGCGCTGATCTGGCTGATCGGTGTGCTGGACGACAAGTTCGAGATCGACGCGCTGATCAAGCTGGGCGGCCAGATGATCGCCGCCGGCGTCATGGTCATGCAGGGCCTGACGATCCTGTGGCTGCCGATCCCGGGCGTGGGCACGGTCTCCCTGACCCAGTGGCAGGGCACGCTCCTCACCGTCGCGCTCGTCGTCATCACCATCAACGCGGTGAACTTCGTCGACGGCCTCGACGGCCTCGCGGCGGGCATGGTCTGCATCGCGGCAGCGGCGTTCTTCCTCTACGCGTACCGCATCTGGTACGGCTACGGCATCGAGTCCGCGGCCCCCGCCACGCTCTTCGCCGCGATCCTGATGGGCATGTGTCTGGGCTTCCTGCCGCACAACATGCATCCCGCCCGGATCTTCATGGGCGACTCCGGCTCGATGCTGATCGGCCTGGTCCTCGCGGCCGGCGCCATCTCCATGACCGGTCAGGTCGACCCGGACGCGCTCCGCCTGAACCTCGGCAGCGGCCGGGACGCCACGCACGCGATGCTCCCCGTCTTCATCCCGCTGGTCATGCCCCTCACGATCATCGCCATCCCGTTCGCGGACCTGGTGCTCGCGATCGTGCGCCGCACCTGGAACGGCCAGTCGCCGTTCGCCGCCGACCGCGGCCACCTCCACCACCGGCTCCTGGAGATCGGCCACTCCCACAGCCGCGCGGTCCTGATCATGTACTTCTGGTCGGCGCTCATCGCCTTCGGTGCGGTCGCGTACTCCGTGCACTCCGCGTCCGGCATGTGGGTCGTGCTCACCATCGTCGCGCTCAGCTTCGTCGGCCTGGTCCTGCTCCTGCTGCCCCGCTTCACCCCGCACGCCCCCCGCTGGGCCCAGCACGTGGTCCCGCCCCGCTACCGGCGCCGTACGGCCGTTGCCGAGGCCACTGAGCCCTCCGAGGCCCCCGAGGACGGGGACCGCACCCCGATCCCCGCGGGAGTCAACGGAGCGACCGCGATCGGCGCCCGTTCGCGGTTCACGGACCGGCGCAAGGACAAGAGCTTCAGCTGAGCCGTGCTCCGGCTGCCACGTGCGCTTCGGGACGTGCGCAGCCGTCGCTCTGTGATCAGAACCCAGTGCCCTGCGTGATCGTCTGTGCTAGGAATGTTCACGTCATAGGGGGAACGCGCCGCCCCTGACCAGGGTGGCGCCCTCCTCACTCATTCATGAGCAGAGGATGATCCATGCGTAAGTTCGCTGTGCTGGGTGTTGCTGTCGTGGCGCTCAGCGGTTCGCTGGGACTGATGGGGACCGCGGCCGTGGCCGCTCCCGGGACGCAGGCGGTCGCCGCTGGGGACGTCAGTGCCCAGGGTGCCGTCCCCAGCTGCGTCAAGGTCACCAAGACCCGCCAGGACGAGGGGTACAAGACCTTCAAGGTCAAGAACAACTGCGCCGGCACGAAGAAGCTCAAGGGCATCTTCAAGTACGGCTACGACTCGGCCTGCGAGTCCGTGAAGTCGGGCAAGACCGAGTTGCTCTCGTCCACGCAGCCCTGGGCCGACTGGGACAAGGTCGTCACCTGCTGAGCGGGCTCGGCGTGACCGCCGGCTGAACAGCACGACCGACGCCCCCGGGATCCGATCGGATCCCGGGGGCGTCAACGTGAGGGCCATCGGCAGGGTGGCCAAGTTGGCGACTGTCGACGAACGTTGGGGTGGCGGGCGTCCGAGATCGACACCCAAAACCGCCCATTACAGGATGAGTTCGCGTCGCGGGTGCACAGACGCGCAGGTTCCCCCTCACGTGTGACGGTTGGCACACCATCTAGGTAAAGACCGCATCAAATAGTTTGTGATACCGTTCACGAAACCCGGGGATAGAGCCGAAAGACCGTAGTGCGACGGTCCCTTGGCCCGAAATTCCCTCTCGGCCCCGGACTACGCTCGTCCATGACGACACCCTGCCCCCATCAATAAGCGGAGTTGCCGCCATGCCGTCCAATGACGCACGGACCCTTCTCAAAACTGCCGTACCCACAGCCGCAGTTGGCGTGATCACCATCGTGGTCAGCGCTGCTGTCGCGGGCGGCAAGGGGGCCCTCGGTGCGCTCGTCGGAACGCTGGTGGCGATCTTGTTCATGGGGCTCGGACTCGTCGTCCTCGAGCGCACTGCCAAATCGCTTCCGCACCTGTTCCAGATGATGGGCCTGATGCTCTACGCAGCCCAGTTGCTGCTCATGGTCATCTTCATGGCGCTCTTCAAGGACACGACGCTGTTCAACTCGAGGGCCTTCGCCATCGCCCTCGTGATCTCGACCCTCGTGTGGATCGCCGCGCAGACGCGCGCCCACATGAAGGCCAAGATTCTCTACGTCGATCCCGACTCCCAGAAGGGCGAGAAGCCCGAGAAGACGGGGCCGAAGTCGTGAACGGTAGGGGCGGGATAAGTGAGGCTTCACGACCCTGCTATCGTCCGGTGCCAACTGCGGCATCGCGGGCGCGGGCATCTGAGCTGACGCCTGCTGTAGCGCGAGGCTCGATGCCCGACCGCCGCCCCCACATCCGAAACACCAGTCCCGTGCCGAACTGCGGCTGCGCGCCGCGCCGACACAACGAGGTTGCCGTACCTATGCGCCACGCTGAAGGAGCCCGCGGTGAGTGCTGACCCGACGCAGGTGCTCGCCTTCGAGACCGACTGCCACCTTTTTGATGGGTGTGCCTTCCCGGCTCCCGGCCTGCACTCGTTCCTGTTCGAGCCCCTCTGGGGCGACGCGGACAGCAACCTGTACTTCAACAAGACGATGCTGCTGGCGCTGCTCGGCTCGATCATCATCGTCGGCTTCTTCTGGGCCGCCTTCCGAAAGCCGAAGGTCGTCCCGGGCAAGCTCCAGATGGTCGCCGAGACCGGCTACGACTTCGTCCGGCGCGGCATCGTCTACGAGACGATCGGCAAGCGCGAGGGCGAGAAGTACGTTCCGCTCGTGGTCTCGCTGTTCTTCTTCGTGTGGATGATGAACCTCTGGTCGATCATTCCGATCGCCCAGTTCCCGGTGACGGCGATCATCTCCTACCCGGCAGTGCTGGCCGCCATCGTCTACATCACGTGGGTCAGCCTGACGTTCAAGCGTCACGGCTTCGTCGGTGCCTTCAAGAACTTCACCGGCTTCGACAAGTCGCTCGGCCCGGTCGCCTACCTCGCTGCCTTCATCGAGCTGTTCTCGAACCTGCTGGTCCGGCCGTTCACGCACGCGGTCCGACTCTTCGCGAACATGTTCGCCGGTCACACCCTGCTGCTGCTCTTCACGATCGCCAGCTGGTACATGCTGAACGGCATCGGCATCGCCTACTCCGCCGTCTCGTTCGTGATGGTCATCGTGATGACCGCCTTCGAGCTCTTCATCCAGGCTGTCCAGGCGTACGTCTTCGTCCTGCTGACCTGCACCTTCATCCAGGGCGCGCTCGCCGAGCACCACTGAGTCCCGCCCTCCGCAATCCCCAGTCGTCCGGTGGCCAACCCCCACCGGTCCGTAAAGAGAAGGAAGAACTGGCATGTCCCAGACCCTCGCTGCTGTCACCGGTGACCTCGGCTCTGTCGGTTACGGTCTCGCCGCCATCGGCCCCGGCGTCGGCGTCGGCATCATCTTCGGTAACGGCACCCAGGCCCTGGCCCGTCAGCCCGAGGCCGCCGGCCTGATCCGTGCCAACCAGATCCTCGGCTTCGCCTTCTGTGAGGCGCTCGCCCTCATCGGTCTGGTCATGCCGTTCGTCTACTAGGACGAGTTCGGACGACCAGCCTCATTAGACGAAAGGCACTGATGTGAACCCCCTGGTTCAGCTCGCAGCGGAAGAGGCGGAGAATCCGCTCATCCCGCCGATCCCCGAGCTCGTCATCGGCCTGATCGCCTTTGTCATCGTCTTCGGCTTCCTCGCCAAGAAGCTCCTCCCGAACATCAACAAGGTTCTGGACGAGCGCCGCGAGGCCATCGAAGGCGGTATCGAGAAGGCCGAGGCCGCTCAGACCGAGGCGCAGAGCGTTCTTGAGCAGTACAAGGCTCAGCTCGCCGAGGCTCGGCACGAGGCCGCGCGGCTGCGCCAGGAGGCGCAGGAGCAGGGCGCCACGCTCATCGCCGAGATGCGCGCGGAAGGCCAGCGGCAGCGTGAGGAGATCATCGCCGCCGGTCACGCCCAGATCGAGGCCGACCGCAAGGCCGCCGCTCAGGCGCTGCGTCAGGACGTGGGCCAGCTGGCCACCGACCTGGCCGGCAAGCTGGTCGGCGAGTCCCTCGAGGACCACGCCCGGCAGTCGCGCACGATCGACCGCTTCCTCGATGACCTCGAGGAGAAGGCAGAGGCCGCTCGATGACCGCCCACGGAGCGAGCCGCGAGGCCCTCGCCGCCGCGCGTGAGCGCCTGGACGCGCTGACCGACTCCACGTCGGTCGACGCCAAGGCGCTCGCCGGCGACCTGGCCGCGGTCACCGCGCTGCTCGACCGCGAGGTCTCGCTGCGTCGGGTCCTGACCGACCCGGCGCAGGCCGGTGACGCCAAGGCCGAGCTTGCGGGCCGTCTGCTCGGCGGTCAGGTCAGCGGCGAAGCCGTCGACCTGGTGGCCGGTCTGGTCCGCTCCCGGTGGTCCGCCTCGCGTGACCTGGTCGACTCCCTCGAGGAGCTGACCAACACCGCGGACCTGACCGCGGCGCAGAACAGCGGCGAACTCGACGACGTCGAGGACGAGCTGTTCCGGTTCAACCGGATCGTCGGCGGCAACGCCGCACTGCGCTCCGCGCTCACCGACCGCACCGCCTCGGGCTCGGCCCGCGGCACCCTGGTCAAGGAGCTCCTCGGCGGCCGGGCCCGGCCCACCACCGAGCGGCTCGTCGAGCGTCTTGTGACCGCGCCCCGGGGACGTAGCCTGGAAGCGGGACTCGAGTCCCTCTCCAAGCTCGCCGCCGAGCGCCGGGAGCGCATGGTGGCGGTCGTCACCACGGCGGTCCCGCTGAGCGACCAGCAGAAGCAGCGCCTGGGCCAGTCCCTGGCGAAGCTCTACGGCCGCCAGATGCACCTGAACCTGGACGTGGACCCCGAGGTCCTCGGCGGGATCAAGGTGCAGGTGGGCGACGAGGTCATCAACGGCTCCATCGCGGACCGCATCGAGGCCGCCAGCCGCCGTATGGCCGGCTGACACCTCACCACGTACCAAATACGGCCCTAGTTGGGCCGTGCAGAGGATTCCTGGGGGCTGACCCCAGACCCCCCAAGAACACTTCGGGCCCAACAAGGAGAGCAGGGAACCCAGATGGCGGAGCTCACGATCCGGCCGGAGGAGATCCGGGACGCGCTGGAGAACTTTGTCCAGGCGTACAAGCCGGACGCGGCCTCGCGCGAGGAGGTCGGTACGGTCACCCTTGCCGGCGACGGCATCGCGAAGGTCGAGGGTCTCCCCTCGGCCATGGCCAACGAACTGCTGAAGTTCGAGGACGGCACCCTCGGCCTCGCGCTCAACCTGGAAGAGCGCGAGATCGGCGCCATCGTCCTCGGTGAGTTCAGCGGCATCGAGGAGGGCCAGCCGGTCACGCGTACCGGTGAGGTCCTGTCCGTCGGTGTCGGCGAGGGCTACCTGGGTCGCGTCGTCGACCCGCTCGGCAACCCGATCGACGGCCTCGGCGAGATCGAGACCACCGGCCGCCGCGCCCTCGAGCTGCAGGCCCCCACGGTCATGCAGCGCAAGTCGGTGCACGAGCCGATGGAGACCGGCTACAAGGCCGTCGACGCGATGACCCCCGTCGGCCGTGGTCAGCGTCAGCTGATCATCGGTGACCGCCAGACCGGCAAGACCGCCCTGGCCGTCGACACGATCATCAACCAGCGCGACAACTGGCGCTCCGGTGACGTGAACAAGCAGGTCCGCTGCATCTACGTCGCCATCGGTCAGAAGGGTTCGACCATCGCCTCCGTGCGTGGTGCCCTCGAAGAGGCCGGCGCGCTGGAGTACACGACCATCGTCGCCGCCCCGGCGTCCGACCCGGCCGGCTTCAAGTACCTGGCGCCGTACACCGGCTCGGCCATCGGCCAGCAGTGGATGTACGAGGGCAAGCACGTCCTCATCATCTTCGACGACCTCTCGAAGCAGGCCGACGCCTACCGCGCCGTGTCCCTGCTGCTCCGCCGCCCGCCGGGGCGCGAGGCCTACCCGGGTGACGTCTTCTACCTGCACTCCCGTCTGCTCGAGCGCTGCGCGAAGCTCTCGGACGACATGGGCGCGGGCTCGATGACCGGTCTGCCGATCGTGGAGACCAAGGCGAATGACGTGTCCGCGTTCATTCCGACCAACGTCATCTCCATCACCGACGGCCAGTGCTTCCTGGAGTCCGACCTGTTCAACGCCGGTCAGCGTCCGGCCCTGAACGTCGGTATCTCGGTCTCCCGCGTCGGTGGCTCCGCCCAGCACAAGGCCATGAAGCAGGTCTCCGGCCGACTCCGCGTCGACCTGGCCCAGTTCCGTGAGCTGGAGGCGTTCGCCGCCTTCGGTTCCGACCTGGACGCCGCGTCGAAGGCGCAGCTGGACCGCGGTCAGCGCATGGTCGAGCTGCTGAAGCAGTCGCAGTACCAGCCGATGCCGACCGAGGACCAGGTCGTCTCCGTCTGGGCCGGCACCACCGGCAAGATGGACGACGTGCCGGTCGCCGACATCCGCCGCTTCGAGCGCGAGCTGCTCGACCACCTGCACCGCAAGGAGCAGGGCCTGATGACCTCCATCAAGGAGGGCGGCAAGATGTCGGACGACACGCTCACCGCTGTCGCCGATGCCATCGCCGAGTTCAAGAAGCAGTTCGAGACCTCGGACGGCAAGCTTCTCGGCGAGGACGCTCCGGCCGTCAACGTCTCCAAGTGACGTAAGGAAGGGACCTGACTCATGGGAGCCCAGCTCCGGGTCTACAAGCGTCGCATCCGATCCGTCACCGCGACCAAGAAGATCACCAAGGCGATGGAGATGATCGCCGCCTCGCGCGTCGTCAAGGCGCAGCGCAAGGTGGCGGCCTCCACGCCGTACGCGACCGAGCTCACGCGCGCGGTCACGGCGGTGGGTACGGGGTCGAACACCAAGCACCCGCTGACGACCGAGGCCGAGACGGCGACCCGTTCCGCGGTTCTGCTCCTCACGAGCGACCGCGGTCTGGCCGGCGCCTTCAACTCGAACGCGATCAAGGCCGCGGAGCAGCTCACCGAGCGGCTCCAGGCCGAGGGCAAGCAGGTCGACACGTACATCGTCGGCCGTCGCGGTGTCGCCCACTACAACTTCCGCGAGCGCAAGATCGCGGAGCAGTGGGCGGGCTTCACGGACGAGCCGACGTACGCGGACGCCAAGACGGTCGCGGGCCCGCTGATCGAGGCCATCGAGAAGGACACGGCCGACGGCGGCGTGGATGAACTCCACATCGTCTACACCGAGTTCGTCTCGATGATGACGCAGACGGCCGTCGACAGCCGACTGCTGCCGCTCAGCATCGAGGACGTGGCGGAGGAGGCGTCGTCCCAGGGCGACGAGATCCTTCCGCTCTACGACTTCGAGCCGTCGGCGGAGGACGTCCTGGACGCCCTCCTGCCCCGGTACGTCGAGAGCCGTATCTACAACGCGCTGCTCCAGTCGGCTGCCTCCAAGCACGCCGCCACGCGCCGCGCGATGAAGTCGGCGACCGACAACGCGGGCGACCTCATCAACACGCTTTCCCGGCTGGCCTCCGCGGCCCGCCAGGCGGAGATCACCAACGAAATCAGCGAGATCGTCGGCGGCGCTGCCGCTCTGGCCGACGCGACCGCGGGGAGTGACAAGTAATGACGACCACTGTTGAGACGGCCGCTGCCACGGGCCGCGTCGCCCGGGTCATCGGCCCGGTCGTCGACGTGGAGTTCCCCGTCGACGCGATGCCGGACATCTACAACGCCCTTCACGTCGAGGTGGCCGACCCGGCCAAGGACGGCGAGAAGAAGACCCTGACGCTCGAGGTCGCCCAGCACCTCGGTGACGGCCTGGTCCGCGCGATCTCGATGCAGCCCACCGACGGTCTGGTCCGCCAGGCCGCGGTCACCGACACCGGCACGGGCATCTCCGTTCCCGTCGGTGACTTCACCAAGGGCAAGGTGTTCAACACCCTCGGTGAGGTGCTGAACGTCGACGAGCAGTACGACGGCGAGCGCTGGTCCATCCACCGCAAGGCGCCGAACTTCGACGAGCTCGAGTCGAAGACCGAGATGTTCGAGACCGGCGTCAAGGTCATCGACCTTCTCACCCCGTACGTCAAGGGTGGAAAGATCGGTCTGTTCGGTGGTGCCGGCGTCGGCAAGACGGTGCTCATCCAGGAGATGATCTACCGCGTCGCCAACAACCACGACGGTGTCTCCGTGTTCGCCGGTGTCGGCGAGCGCACCCGTGAGGGCAATGACCTCATCGACGAGATGAGCGAGTCGGGCGTCATCGACAAGACCGCGCTGGTCTTCGGTCAGATGGACGAGCCGCCGGGCACGCGTCTGCGTGTCGCCCTCGCCGGTCTGACCATGGCGGAGTACTTCCGCGATGTGCAGAAGCAGGACGTGCTGTTCTTCATCGACAACATCTTCCGCTTCACGCAGGCCGGTTCCGAGGTCTCGACCCTGCTGGGTCGCATGCCCTCGGCCGTGGGTTACCAGCCGAACCTGGCCGACGAGATGGGTCTCCTCCAGGAGCGCATCACGTCGACCCGTGGTCACTCGATCACGTCCATGCAGGCCATTTACGTGCCCGCGGACGACCTGACCGACCCGGCCCCGGCGACGACCTTCGCCCACCTCGACGCGACGACGGTTCTCTCCCGTCCGATCTCCGAGAAGGGCATCTACCCGGCCGTGGACCCGCTGGACTCCACGTCCCGCATCCTGGACCCGCGCTACATCGCGCAGGACCACTACGACGCCGCCATGCGCGTCAAGACGGTTCTGCAGAAGTACAAGGACCTCCAGGACATCATCGCGATCCTCGGTATCGACGAGCTCGGCGAGGAGGACAAGCTCACTGTCCACCGCGCCCGTCGCGTGGAGCGCTTCCTGTCCCAGAACACCCACGTCGCCAAGCAGTTCACCGGCGTCGACGGGTCGGACGTCCCGCTGGACGAGTCGATCGCGGCCTTCAACGCGATCATCGACGGTGAGTACGACCACTTCCCGGAGCAGGCGTTCTTCATGTGCGGTGGCATTGAGGACCTCAAGGCCAACGCCAAGGAGCTCGGCGTCTCCTGAGCCCTGTGCTCGCAGGGAGGGCCGGGTGTGTCCCGGCCCTCCCGCAACGCCCACTAGACTTTGACCCAACACCCGGCAGCGAGGGCCGCCGGGTGGTGACCCGAGGAGCCCACCTTGGCTGCTGAGCTGCACGTCGAGCTCGTCGCCGCGGACCGCAGTGTCTGGTCCGGCGAGGCCACCCTGGTCGTCGCGCGCACCACGTCCGGCGACATCGGCGTCATGCCCGGTCACCAGCCGCTGCTCGGTGTGCTGGAGTCGGGCCCGGTGACGATCCGTACGAGCGACGGTGGAACGGTCGTGGCGGCTGTCCACGGCGGTTTCATCTCGTTCGCGGACAACAAGCTGTCGCTGCTGGCCGAGATCGTCGAGCTGTCGGACGAGATCGATGTCCAGCGGGCGGAGCGGGCGCTGGAGCGCGCGAAGTCGGACGCGGACGCGTCCGCCGAGCGTCGTGCCGACGTCCGACTGCGTGCGGTGGCGGCCCGCTGATCCCAGCGAGCCCGTAGACGCGACTCAGCCGCGGCCCAGGCCGGAGAAGACCTCTCCGGACCGGGTCGCGGCTGAGGCGATCTATAACTGTTTTTGCTGTTCCGTTATCTGGCGTTTGGATCTGTCGAGAAGCGAGGAGGTCGGTGCAGATGGTCCTCGTTCTCGTGCTGTGCGTAGTCGCGGTCGTCGTACTCGTATTGCTGGGGCTCTTTGTCTTCGGGCTGCGGCGCCGGCTGATCCAGCGCTCGGGCGGCACCTTCGACTGCTCGCTGCGGTGGGACGCGCCGGCCCCCGATGCTGCGGACACCTCCGGCAAGGGCTGGGGCTACGGCATCGCCCGCTACAACGGTGACCGCATCGAGTGGTTCCGCGTCTTCTCGTACGCGCCGCGGCCGAAGCGGATCCTGGAGCGGGCGGCCATCGAGGTCACGGGGCGCCGGGCTCCGGAGGGTGAGGAGGAGCTGGCGCTGCTGTCCGACGCCATCGTCCTCGCCTGTACGCACCGGGGCACGCGCCTCGAACTGGCGATGACCGAGGACGCCCTGACCGGATTCCTCGCCTGGCTGGAGGCGGCGCCGCCCGGCCAGCGGGTGAACGTGGCGTAGCGGCCGGCCCCGGACATGGAAGAAGCCGGGCTGGTGGGGGGCGTTCCCACCAGCCCGGCTTCGGTCTTTTCGGGTGCTCCGGGGGCTACTTCAGGCCGGAGTCGATCGCGCTGACCAGCTCACCGTTCGACGTGTCGCCGGAGAACTCCCAGAAGAAGGCGCCGCCCAGGTTCTGCGACTTGGCCCAGCTCATCTTGGAGTTGATCGTCGCGGGGGTGTCGTACGACCACCAGTCCGAGCCGCAGTACGCGTACGCCGTACCGGCCACCGTGCCGTTCGCCGGGCACTTCGTCTTGAGGACCTTGTAGTCCTCGATGCCCTGCTCGTAGGTGCCGGCCGCCGGGCCCGTCGCGGTGCCGCCCGGCTCCTTCTGCGTGACGCCGGTCCAGCCGCGGCCGTAGAAGCCGATGCCGAGCAGCAGCTTGGCCGCCGGGACGCCCTGGGCCTTCAGCTTGGCGATGGCGTCCGCCGAGGTGAAGCCCTGCTGCGGGATGCCGGTGTACGAGGTGAGCGGGGAGTGCGGGGCCGTCGGGCCCTGGGCCGCCCACGCGCCGAAGAAGTCGTAGGTCATGACGTTGTACCAGTCGAGGGACTGGGCAGCGCCCGCGTAGTCGGTCTTCTCGATCTTGCCGCCCGCGGAGCCGTCGGCCGTGATCGCGGCGGTGACCAGGTTGTTGGAGCCGAACTTGGCACGCAGCGCCGAGGTGAGGCCCTTCAGCGCGGCGGGACCGGACGTGTCGCAGGTCAGGCCGCAGGCGTTCGGGTACTCCCAGTCGATGTCGATGCCGTCGAAGACATCGGCCCAGCGCGGGTCCTCGACCAGGTTGTAGCAGGACTCGGCGAAGGCGGCCGGGTTCTTCGCGGCCTCACCGAAGCCGCCGGACCAGGTCCAGCCGCCGAACGACCAGAGGATCTTGAGGTTCGGGTGCTTGGCCTTCAGCTGGCGCAGCTGGTTGAAGGCGCCGCGCAGCGGCTGGTCCCAGGTGTCGGCCTGGCCGGAGACGGAGTTGGCGGCCGTGTAGGCCATGTCCGTGTCGGCGTAGGAGTCGCCCATGGTGCACTTGCCGCCCTGGACGTTGCCGAAGGCGTAGTTGATGTGCGTGATCTTCGCGGCCGAGCCGGAGGTCTCCAGGTTCTTCGGGTAGTACTGGCGGCCGTAGACGCCCCAGTCCGTGAAGTAGCCCAGCTTGACCTTGCCGCCGCCGTTGCCCGGGTCGGTGCCGCCGCCGCCAGTGGTGTGGACCTTCACCGCGCCGGAGACCGGGCCCGTCTGGTCGGCGGTGTCGCGCGCCTGGACCGTGTACGAGTAGTCGGTGCCGGCGGTCAGGCCGCTGTCGGAGTACGACGTCCCCGTCACCGTCGCGACCTTGGCGCCGTCGCGCAGCACGTCGTAGTTCTTGACGCCCTTGTCGTCGGTCGCCGCCGACCAGGAGAGCTTCACCGAGGTGTCGGTGACGGCGGAGGCGGTCGGGGTGCCGGGGGCGGAGGGGGCCGCGTCGCCGGGCACGTCGCCGCCGTCACAGGAGGCGCCGTTGATCTTGCAGCCGGTGGGGGCGCCGGAACCGGAGCCGTTGAAGCCGAAGGAGACCGAGGCGCCGGGGGCGAGCGTCCCGTTCCAGGAGAGGTTCTTGCCGGTCCAGTGGTTCGCGGAGTTGGTGACGGTGGCGTCCCAGGCGGAGGTCACCTTGGTACCGGAGGGGTAGTCCCACTCGACGGTCCACGAACTGACGCTCGTGGTACCGGAGTTCTTGATCGTCCACTTGCCCTCGAAGCCGGTGCCCCAGTCCTGGGTCTTGGCGTACGTCGCCGTGACCGCGGTGGCCTCGGCGGCGGCGTGGGACGGGGTGGCGAGGCCGACCAGGGCGGCCGCGGGCAGCAGCAGCGTGGTCAGTGCCGCGGTGGTTCTGTGCCGGAGTCTGGGTCGGGGTACGTCACTTGAGCGCATCGAGTGCTCCTCGGGTGGTCCTGGGTTCATACGGGGACGGCAACGAACCCTGCGACGCCCGTGAGCACCGGAGTGGGGGGTGTGCTCACCGCAGTGCGGTGAGAATAGAAAGGTCTGGACCAACGGTCAAGGTCTAAACCAATTACGGGTTTCGGCCAACCTCCGGAGGAGCCTGGATGTCCAACTCCTGTGCCAGTACCGCCGCTTGCACCCGGCTGCGCAGCTCCAGCTTGCCGAGCAGCCGGCTGACGTGGGTCTTCACCGTGGCCTCGGCCATGTCGAGCCGGGCGGCGATCCCGGCGTTGGACAGGCCCTCGCCGAGACAGCCGAGCACTTCCCGCTCGCGACGGGTCAAGGTCGCCAACTGAGGTGGAGCGGCGGCCGCATCGCGGCGCGCCGCACCGGCCGCGAACTCGGCGATCAGGCGGCGCGTCACGGCCGGCGCGATCAGCCCCTCGCCGCGCGCGACCGTCCGCACGCCCTCGATCAGGTCCTTCGCGTCGGTGTTCTTGAGAAGGAACCCGCAGGCCCCGGCGCGCAGCGCCCCGAAGACGTACGCGTCGAGGTCGAAGGTGGTCAGGACGAGGACGTCGGCGAGGCCCTCGCCGACCACCGTGCGCGTGGCCGAAACACCGTCGAGGCGCGGCATCTGTACGTCCATGAGGACCAGATCCGGCCGCAGTTCCCGGGCCCGGGCCACCGCCTGCTCGCCGTCCTCGGCCTCGCCGACGACCTCGATGTCGGGCGCGCTGTTCAGGATGAGCACGAGCCCGGCGCGCACGGCGGACTGGTCCTCGGCGACGAGCACACGGATCACGCGGGGTCTCCTTCGGACGAGGGGGTTTCCAGGGGCAGGGCGGCCCGCACCCGCCAGATCTTGCCGCCCGGGTCGGCCTCCGGACCGGCCTCGAACGTGCCGCCGAGCAGCGCCGTGCGCTCGCGCATGCCGACGAGCCCGGCACCCGAGCCGGGCGCGCGCGGGCCGTCCCGGTCCCCGTACGGACTTCTCACGCACACCTCGATCCGCTCGCCCGACCGATGGACCGTGACCGTGACACGGCCCGGCGCGGCGTGCTTGAGGGCGTTCGTCAGGGACTCCTGGACGATGCGGTAGGCGGCGAGCCCGACCGGCGCGGGCAGGTTCCCGGTGGCGCCGGTCAGGGTGAGACCGACGTCGAGACCGTTCGCCCGGGACTGCTCCACCAGCGCGCCCAGTCCGTCCAGGGTGGGCGCGGCGGCCGGCTCGGTGTCGCCGCTGGAGTCCCGCAGGATGCCGATCAGTCGGCGCATCTCGGCGAGTCCGTCGACGCTGTTCTCGCGGATCGTCTCCAGGGCGGTGCGGGTGGTGGCCGGCTCGTCGATGGAGAGCGCGGCCGTGGAGTGGATGGCGATCGCCGACAGATGGTTGGCCACCATGTCGTGCAGCTCGCGGGCCATCCGGGCACGCTCCGCCGTCACCGCCTGCGCCCGGTCCATCTCCGCGAGCAGCGCGGTCTGTTCGGCCCGCAGGCGTTCCTCCGCGGCCCGGTCCCGGTGGTTGCGGACCAGGACGCCCGTCGCGGCGGGCCCGAACGAGACGAGCCCGGTCGCGACGCCGACGAGGACCGCCTCCGGCTGCCGCCACCACGCCAGGAAGCCGAGCGTGACGGCGACCGTGATCAGCCCGGTGGTCACCGGGATGCGGCGGGCCGCGGCCGGGGTCCCGTACAGCACGGCCGCGTACATCAGGTCCGTGAACATCAGCACCGTCGCCAGGCTGCCCTGGGTGAACTGGTCGGCGACCACCACCAGGGTTCCGGCCAGCGCCGCGAACCGCGGCCGGGTGCGGCGCAGCAGCTCCAGGGCGGACATCGCGACGAGCGGGACGAGCAGCCAGGCCCCGTCGAGCAGCCGTCCCTGGTTCATGCCGAGCCCGATGCCCCACAGTGCGAGGCCGCCCAGCAGACCCACCGCGGCGATACGGACGTCGTCGCGGTGCGGGCGGGGGAGCGGCAGGTGCATGCCCCCATCCAACACGCACGGCGCGGGCCGGGCATGGTGCCGCGGGACGAAGCCCGGCGGGCGGCCGCTACATCGAAGGATGCAGTCGCACTTCGTCACTGACGACGACGATCACGCGACGTGCGGCGGCGAGGCTGGAGGGCAGGAGCGAGAGGAGTCCACCGTGATCGTCACGCTGATCATCATCTGCGAGGTCGGCTTCTGGGTACTGCTGGCCGCCGGCCTCGCCCTGCGCTACTGGGCGAGGATGCCGCGAGCGGGCGCCGCGGTGCTGCTGTGCGAGCCGCTCCTGGAGGCGCTGCTCTTCGTCGTCACGGTCATCGACCTCAAGAACGGCGCCGAGCCCGACTGGAAGCACGGCCTGGCCGCCGTCTACATCGGCTACTCGGTCGCCCTCGGCCACTACACGGTCACGTGGGTCGACGTCCGCGTCGCCCACCGCTTCGCGGGCGGCCCGCCCCCGTCGACCCCCAAGTACGGGGTACCGCGCGCGATCCACGAGTGGAAGATCGCCGCGCGCTGGATCCTGGCCGCCCTCATCGCGATCGGCCTGCTCCAGGGCGCCGTCTGGTACGTCGGCGGGGACGGCGACACCGGCTCCCTGGAGCAGTGGCAGCAGCGCATGCTGTTCCTGATCGCGATCAACGTGATCATCGCGCTGAGCTACACGGTGTTCCCGAAGAAGGCGCCGTCCGTGACGCACACCAGGGGCTAGCGCTCACCGCCCGGCACCCACAGCACGTCCCCGACCTCCTTGTTGGCCGTCCGCGCCAGGATGAACAGGAGGTCGGAGAGGCGGTTGAGATACGTCGCCGTCAGCGGGTTCATCGTCTCGCCGTGCACCTCGAGCGCCGCCCACGTCGAGCGCTCCGCCCGCCGCACCACGGTGCACGCCTGATGCAGCAGCGCCGCTCCGGCCGTGCCGCCCGGGAGGATGAACGAGCGCAGCTTCTCCAGCTCCGCGTTGAAGCGGTCGCAGTCCGCCTCCAGCTTGTCGACGTAGAACTGCTCGACGCGCAGCGGCGGGTACTCGGGGTTCTCCACGACCGGCGTCGACAGGTCGGCGCCGACGTCGAAGAGGTCGTTCTGGACGCGGGTGAGGACCTTGACGACCTCCTCGTCGAGGCCGCCGAGCGCGACGGCGGTGCCGATGACGGCGTTCGCCTCGTTGGCGTCGGCGTACGCCGAGATCCGCAGATCGGTCTTGGCGGTGCGGCTCATGTCGCCGAGGGCGGTGGTGCCCTTGTCTCCGGTACGGGTGTAGATGCGCGTCAGATTGACCATGCGGCCAGCGTAGTTATGCTCCTGCCCGGCGGAAGACACGTGTGCCCACTGTCACGGCGAGTCCGGCGAAGGCGGCCGCGACCAGCGCGCCGTACAGCATGTGCGCCGTCGCGTACCGGCCGACGTACGCGTCCCGCATCGCGTCGACCAGGTACCGGACCGGCATCACGTGCGAGACCGCGTCCAGCCACCCCGGCGCGAGCGCCATCGGCAGCATCAGGCCCGACAGCAGCATCGACGGCATGGTGACCGCGTTGATGACGGGCCCGAACTCCTGCGGTGTGGCGACCTTCATGGCGAGCGCGTACGACAGCGACGCCAGCGCGACCGTCAGGAGCGCCACGAACGCGAAGCCGATCAGGACACCGGCGAGCGGCGCCCGCAGCCCCATCACCAGCGCGGCGAGCACCAGCAGCACCGCCTGGAAAAGGAACAGCACGGTGTCCCGCAGCACCCGGCCGAGCAGCAGCGCGAGCCGGCTGACCGGCGTCACCCGCATCCGCTCCACGACGCCGTGGTGCTTCTCCAGGATGATCCCGAAACCGCAGAAAGCGGCCCCGAACAGGCCGAGTTGCAGCAGCAGCCCCGGCACCAGGACCTGCCAGGAGCTGCCCGTGTCGCTCAACGGCAGATCGGTCAGCAGCGGCCCGAAGAACAGCAGGTACAGCAGCGGCATCAGGATGCCGAAGAGCATCTGGAACCGGGAGGAGAGCGTCTGCCGGGCGTACCGCCCGAAGATCAGCCGGGTGTCCGAGACGAGGTCGGCGAGGTGGGCGAGGCTCTTCATCCGGCTCACACCGCCACCGGGGTCGTGTCCACCGGCGCCGGACCCCGCCCGGTGATCGCCAGGAAGGTGTCCTGGAGCGTCGCGTCGACCGACCCGCCGTGCGCCAGTTTCAGCGCGCTGGGCGTGCCCTGCGCCGCCACCACGCCCCGGTCGACCACGACGATCCGGTCCGCGAGCGCGTCGGCCTCGTCGAGGTAGTGCGTGGTGAGGAACACCGTCGTGCCGAACTCGGCGCGCAGCCGGCGCACCAGGTCCCACAGGTCGCTGCGGCTGCCCGGGTCGAGCCCGGTCGTCGGCTCGTCGAGGAAGAGGACCGCCGGCCGGTGCGCGAGCCCCAGCGCGATGTCGAGGCGGCGCCGCTGACCGCCGGAGAGCGCGGCGGCCTTGCGGTCCATCAGCTCGGCGAGGCCCAGCGCGTCCGCCAGTTCGTCCGCGCGCGCCACCGCCTGACGCTTCGTGAGGCGGTACAGCCGGCCCTGGGTCACCAGCTCCTCGCGTACGGAGACGGCCGGGTCCACCCCGCCGGACTGGGCGACGTAACCGACCGCGCGCCGCACCCCCGCCGGATCGGTCGCCAGGTCGCAGCCGGCGACGGTGGCCGCGCCACCGGTCGGCGGCAGCAGGGTCGTGAGCATCCGCAGGGTCGTCGTCTTGCCCGCCCCGTTCGGGCCGAGGAAGCCGAGGATCTCGCCGGGTTCGACGCGCAGGTCGATGCCGCGCACGGCGTCGACCGGGCCCCGTTTCGTCTGGAAGGTCCGGGCGAGGCCGGACGCACTGATGACTGCCATGCGGGCCAGAAAAACAGAGTCAGTGAAATTTTGCAATGTCCCCAAAATTTAAGGGAGGCCAGGAACGGCTAGGATCAGGCCCATGGCAGAGGGGCTCAGGGAGCGGAAGAAGCGCCAGACCAGGCAGTACATCTCGGACGTCGCGACCGGGCTCTTCCTGGAACGAGGCTTCGACGCGGTGACCGTCGCGGAGATCGCGGACGCCGCGAACGTCTCCGTGAACACCGTCTACAACTACTTCCCGGCCAAGGAGGACCTGTTCCTCGACCGCTCCAGGGGGGTCGTCGACCGGATGTCCCGCTGGGTGCGCGGCCGCGCCCCGGGCGAGTCCGCGGCCGCCGCCGTCCTGCGCGAACTGCGCGAGGAGATCGAGGCGGTCTCGCCGCGCGTCGGCCTGATGGACGGCTACAGCGCATTCATGCGCGTCGTGCACGCCGCCCCGGCGCTGCGCTCCCGGCTGTGGGCCATCCAGCAGGAGGTCCACGACAACCTGACCGAGACACTGCGCCAGGAGACCGGCGCCGACGCCGACGACCCGCTGCCCGACCTGATCGCCGGTCAGATCGGCTGGGTGCACCAGACCGTCATGGCGGCCATCGGGCGGCGCATGCTCGCGGGCGGCACACCGGCCGCGGTCTCCCGGCACATGCTCGACGTCCTCGACGACATCGAGGAACTCCTGAGCGAAAAGGTGCTCAACTACGCCGTGCGCGACGCCTGATGCCCGCCGTGTGCCGCGCACCGGTGTGATGTCCGTCATTCGAGACGTGACGCGCATCTCTAAGCGGTCACACGGCCCCTCACGGACGCTAAGGTCCGCGAAAGAGCAATGTGAACAGTGGTCGAGCGGTATGCGGGTACGCGGTTAGGGGAGTCGCACGTGGCAGGGAAGCTTGCCGTCATCGGAGCCGGTCTCATGGGATCCGGCATCGCCCAGGTCTCCGCCCAGGCGGGCTGGGACGTCGTCCTGCGCGACGTCACCGACGAGGCCCTCACCCGCGGCACCGATGGCATCAAGGCGTCGTACGACAAGTTCGTGGCCAAGGGCAGGCTGGCCGCCGATGACGCCGAGGCCGCGCTCGCGCGCATCACCACGACCACCGATCTCGACGCGGCCGCCGACGCCGACATCGTCGTCGAGGCCGTCTTCGAGAAGCTCGAGGTCAAGCACGAGATCTTCCGGGCGCTCGACAAGATCGTGCGCGCCGACACCGTGCTCGCCTCGAACACCTCGGCCATTCCGATCACCAAGATCGCGGCGGTCACCGAACACCCCGAGCGCGTCGTCGGGGCGCACTTCTTCTCGCCCGTGCCGATGATGCAGCTCTGCGAGCTGGTGCGCGGCTACAAGACGAGCGACGAAACCCTCGCCACCGCGCGGGAGTTCGCCGAGTCCGTCGGCAAGACCTGCATCGTCGTCAACCGCGACGTGGCCGGCTTCGTGACCACCCGGCTCATCTCCGCCCTCGTCGTCGAGGCCGCGAAGCTGTACGAGTCGGGCGTCGCGACCGCCGAGGACATCGATGTCGCCTGCAAGCTGGGCTTCGGGCACGCCATGGGGCCGCTGGCCACCGCCGACCTCACGGGCGTCGACATCCTGCTGCACGCGACCGGCAACATCTACACCGAGTCCCAGGACGAGAAGTTCGCGCCGCCCGAGCTGATGCGCCGGATGGTTGACGCCGGTGACATCGGACGCAAGAGCGGGCAGGGCTTCTACAAGCACGCCTGAGACAAGCAAGGCTGACACCGTGTCACCCCTGAGGGTGAATTCGGTATCGGTTCGCTTACAGACGGCAACTTCTGGCCCTCCGAGCCAGTCAGTTCCAGTGACATACACAGATCACCCGGATCACATGACCACCTGAGTACCCGAGTACTTCTGCTTTCACGGGGAGCGCATATGCACATCAGGGGCGACCACGTCGAGCTGGTCGTCGGGGGCCGCCTCGACGTCCGCAGCGCGGCGGACGCCCGTACGGTCCTGCACACCGCCGTCGACGACGGACACGGTGACCTGGTGCTCGACCTGTCCGAACTCGACTCGTGGGACGCGACCGGACTCGGCGTCATCATGGGCGCCCACCGGCGCGCGGGCCGCTGCGGACGCCGGCTCGTGCTGCGCGGGGTGCCGCCCCAGATGCAGCGCCTGCTCGTCGCGACCCGGCTGCACCGCATCCTGGCCATCGAGGGCGGCATCGGCGTCGAGTCGCTGCCGCGCGTCTGAAGCACACGCGCACGGGCCGCGGGGATGAATGCTTCCTTCCTGTCGGAAGCGACCACAATCCTCACGAGACTGTGACGTCTCGGACCGCGCGGTACCCCGCGTGTTCGTAGATACTGTGCGAAGGTCTAGGGTTCGCTCGCCCGCGGAATCATCACGAACCCGCCGCGCGGGGACCGGACCAGAAGCGACAGCGCAGTGTGCACAGGCCGGGAGGGGCAAGGGGCACACCACGCTTTTGGGGGGCTTTGACCATGGACCCGATGAACCGGGGACCGGAAGATTTCAGCCAGGAACGGCGCGACGACGTGTCCGGAAGCGGTGGCCGCCAGCGCCCGCCGCGTGACCCGCTCACGCCCGATTTCGGACAGCCGTCGCCCGCGCTCGCACGCACCGTGCAGCTCGTCTCCGGCGACTACCTCCTGACCGTCAACCCTGTCGACGGCAGCGAGATCGAACCCTGCCCGCCGGGCGAGCGCCCCGGCAGGCCCGTCAAGTACGACGCCACCGAGCGCATCGAGCTCGCGCGCGCCGCGCGACCGCCGCTGCCGCCCGGCCCCGCACTGCCCCGGCTGCCGCTCCTGGAGCGACAGGAGGAGCGCGAGCGCCTCGTCCGGCTCCTCGCGCGCGGCCGGTCCGTACGGCTCACCGGACCGTCCGGCTCCGGGCGCACCGCCCTGCTCGACCAGATCGCCGAGGACTGCCTCGACATCGCGCCGGACGGCGTCGTCCGCCTGTCCGGACACCGGCGCTCGGCCGACGACCTCCTGTACGACCTGTTCGGCGCCGTCTACAACGCGCCGCTGCACCGCCCCGACCGCGCCCTGCTGCTCGAACTCGTCCACGAGATCGGCGCCGTCGTCGTCCTCGACGACCTGGAGTTCGGCGGCGCCGCGCTCGACGAACTGCTCGAAGCGACACCCGAGTGCGCCTTCCTGCTGTCGGCGACGCCCGATGTCGCCGCGCCGTCCGCCGACTCCCACGTCGAGGAGGTCTTCCTCGCCGGGCTCGGCCGCGGCAGCAGCCTGGAGCTCCTGGAGCGGGCCGTCGGCCGCGTCCTCACCGACGACGAGGCGCAGTGGGCCGGCGACCTCTGGTTCGAGTCCGAGGGACTGCCGCTGCGGTTCGCGCAGGCCGGAGCCCTGCTGCGGCAGCGCGACCTGCTCCGCGCCGACCCCACCGCCTTCGACGCGTTCGGCTACTACGAAGGACCCGATGCCGCGCCGGTCGACGCGCCCTTCGACGCCGACGACGGCCACGACGTACCGCTGCCCTCGCTCGCCGACGGGGCCGCGCCCGCCGCGCTGCTCGCCGCCCGGCTGAGCGAGTCGGCCCGCGCCACCCTGCGGTTCGCCGTCGCGCTCGGCGGCGAGATCCCGCACCAGGCGCACCTGCCCGCGCTCGTCGGCGACACGCACGCCGACGCGGCGCTCTCCGAGCTCGTCTCCTGCGCGCTCGTCACCGCGGTCGGCGGCCGCTACCGCCTCGCGTCCGGCGTGGCGACCCAGCTGGAAGCCGCCGGGTACGGCGACGGCATCGTCGAGCGCACGGCCACCGCCGCCCGGCACTACGCCTGGTGGGCCGGACACCCGTCCGTCGGACCCGAGCGGGTCGCCGCCGAGGCCGACGCGGTGCTCGCCGCGCTCACCGGCCTCGTCCCGTCGACCACACCGCCCGTCGAAGGCGAGACCAGCGCCTCCGTGGAGCTGGCCCGCGCGGCCGCGCCCGCGTTCGCCGCGGGGCTCTCCTGGGGCGCGTGGGAGCGCGCCCTGCGCTCCGGCCAGGAGGCGGCCCGGCTCGCCGGCGAGGTGCCCGAAGAGGCCTATTTCCACCACGAGTTGGGCATCCTCGCGCTGCTCGGCGGGAACCTCGACCGGGCCCGCGCCGAACTGGAGGCCTCCATCGCCCTGCGCGGCGCCCTCGCCGACAAGCGGGGCACCATCGCCGGGCGCCGGGCTCTCGCGCTCGTCGCGGACCGCTCGGGCGGCGCGCTGCCCGGCGGGCGCACGCCCGCCGGTGAGGAAGTCCCGGACGCCATGTACGAGGAGTCGGCGTCGCCGCCCGGCGGCGTCCCGGCCGCGTACGCCCTGCCCGAACCGCCG
The DNA here is from genome assembly GCF_050410835.1 of Streptomyces sp. cg35. NCBI lineage: Bacteria > Bacillati > Actinomycetota > Actinomycetes > Kitasatosporales > Streptomycetaceae > Streptomyces > Streptomyces sp. cg35. The sequence goes on along the minus strand of NZ_CP191268.1, from coordinate 2,938,057 downwards.
CCCGCCCCGGACCCGCTGGTGACCCGGCAGGCCCCCGTCACCGCGCCGACGATCGTCGGCGGCAAGGTGCCCACGCGGAAGTCGATCGTCAGCGGCACCCGGCGCAATCTGGTCGCGGCCGGTGCCGGCGCCCTGCTCGCCGCCGTGCTCGGCACGGTCGTGACGCTCGGCGCCACGTCCAGCAACGACGAGCCGCCGTCCGACCAGGTCAACACCAACCCGTCGGCGACGGCGGGGGAGAACGGCGGCGACCTGGGCGCCGACAAGGCCGATCAGGGCGGCGGCGACAGCGGCGGCTCCGACGACGCGGGGGCCGAGCCGAGCGATCCCGGCGAGGACGGGATCCCGGGCACGGCCGACGACCCGACGCCGTCCACGAGCGCCAGCGGCACGCCGTCGGACGACCCGACCGGCTCCAAGAAGCCGGACGACCCGACGAAGTCGCCCACCAAGTCGCCCTCGAAGCCGCCGACCAGCAAGCCGCCGACCTCGAAGCCGCCGACGAGCAAGCCGCCGACGTCGTCCGAGCCGCCGGAGACCTCCGAACCGCCGGAGACCTCCGAGCCGCCGTCGCCGCCGGAATCGTCGCCGGACACGTCCGACTCCGCCAGCAGCCCGGTCAGCAGCGCGCCGGTGAGCAGCAGCGCGGCGGACTCGCCGAGCGCGAGCGGGGCCACGTCGGTCATGTGACCGCGTGCGAACGCCGGAGGGGCTGGACGTCTGTCCAGCCCCTCCGGCGTTCGCGTGCTGTCAGAACAGCCGGAGCTTGTCGTCCTCGATGCCCCGCAGGGCGTTGTAGTCCAGGACGGCGCAGCCGATGCCGCGGTCCGTGGCGAGCACGCGGGCCTGCGGCTTGATCTCCTGCGCGGCGAAGACACCGCGGACCGGGGCCAGATGCGGGTCGCGGTTCAACAGCTCCAGGTAGCGCGTGAGTTGCTCCACGCCGTCGATCTCGCCGCGCCGCTTGATCTCGACCGCGACGGTCTGCCCCTCGGCGTCCCGGCAGAGGATGTCGACCGGGCCGATCGCCGTCATGTACTCGCGGCGGATCAGCGTGTAGCCCTCGCCGAGCGTGTCGATGCGGTCGGCGAGCAGCTCCTGAAGGTGCGCTTCCACGCCGTCCTTGATGAGGCCCGGATCGACACCGAGCTCGTGCGAGGAGTCGTGGAGGATCTCCTCCATCGTGATGATGAGCTTCTCGCCCGCCTTGTTGATGACGGTCCAGGTGCCGGCCTCGTCCCCGGTCCCCTCCTTCAAGGTGCACGGAGGCGACATCCAGTTGAGGGGCTTGTAGGCCCGGTCGTCCGCGTGGATGGAGACGCTGCCGTCCGCCTTCACGAGGATCAGGCGGGGGGCCGACGGGAGATGGGCGGTGAGCCGGCCCGCGTAATCCACGGAGCAGCGGGCGATGACAAGACGCATGGTCGGCAACGCTACTCGACGCTCACTGGTCCACGCGATTCGCCCCAATAGACGTGCGTTCGTTATTGGCCGGTTGTGTGCGAACGAGGCGCTCCACGCCCTGTTGCCGCCCCGTCGCGTTGCATACCGTAGATGCAGGAGGTCGCGGCGCGTGCACGCTGCGTGTTCGGAGGGTGGTACGCCCGTGGGCTCCTGGCCTGTCCGTCAACCCCCGCTCCGCGGGGGTGCGAGAGGAGAACCCATGTCGCTCGACGTCTCACCGGCACTGTTGGAACAGGCCGAGCGAGGCGAGGTTGACGAAGCGGAATTCGTCGACTGCGTCCGGACCTCCCTGCCCTACGCGTGGGAGATGATCAGCTCCCTGGTGGCCCAGCTGAAGGTCGACGGCGGAGAGTTCGCCGACAACCAGACGCCGCCGCCGGACGAGCAGGCACGTGGGCAACTGCTGCGTGCGCTCGCGAGCGACGCGATACGTGGCGCGCTGCAGAGGCACTTCGGTGTGCGCCTGGCGTTCCAGAACTGCCACCGGGTCGCGGTGTTCCCGCAGGACCCGTCGGTGGACGACACGCTGGCCCGCTTCACCTCGGTCCGCAACCAGCTGCTCAACCAGTCGCCGGAATTCCGTGACTGCTGACGGCTGAACCGGAATGCCTGCCGTCCCGTACGCGGGAGGTGCATCTGTACGGGACGACAGGCATCGCGGGTCAGGACCCTTCTGGATCAGCCGAGTTGAGATCAGCCGAGTTGAGGAAGCACCTCGGCACCGAGCCGCCGCACGTTCTCCTCCGTCGTCGCGAGGTCCCCGGAGCCCTCGACGAGAAGCGCGAAGCGTGTGATGCCCGTCCGCTCGGACGTGGCGGCGAGCCGGTCCGCGCACAACTGCGGGGTGCCGACCGGGTGCAGGGAACACAGCAGCTCCGTGTACGCGAGAGGGTCCCGCATCGCCCGCGCGCGTCCGTCCACCGTCACATGGGCGTCCAGGCCCTGCTTCAGCCAGCCCGGCATGGCCTTCAGCAGCGCCTCTGCGGCCTCCGCGTGGCGGTCGCCGATCTGGGCGACACCGGCGGAGACATGGGGCGCCCCGAGTATCTCCTCGGACGAGCGGCCGGCCTCGCGCGCGCAGCGCCGCCACAGAGCGACCATCTCGGCCTTCTCCTGGTCGCCGATGTGCATGCCCAGTAGCATCGGCAGACCCCGCTCCGCGGCGAGCCGCACGCTCTTCGGCGACGTACAGGCGACGACGACCTCGGGCCCCGCCGGATCCGTCTCGCCGATCGCCTCCGCGGGGCGCGGGACGACGGGCACCTCCCGGAAGGCGAACCGCTCTCCCTCGCTCGCCACCCGGGCGTCGCGCAGCCAGCGCAGCAGCAGGTCCAGGGAGTCCGGGAACCCCTGCTCGTACGCCTCGATGCCCGCGCCGAAGACCTCCAGGTCGACCCAGGGCCCACCGCGGCCCACGCCCAGCGAGAACCGCCCGCCGGAGGTCAGGTGCAGCAGGGCCGCCTGCTCGCCCAGGGCGACCGGATGGGCCGTCGGCAGGACGCTCACCGCCGTGCCGACCCGCAGCGTGCGGGTGCGGCCGAGCAGCAGCGCGGCCAGCGTGATCGCCGACGGGCAGGTCCCGTACGGCACGAAGTGATGCTCGGCGAGCCATGCCGAGTCCAGGCCGGCCTCCTCGGCGACCTCGGCCGAACGCACTGCCCGGTGCAGCGCCTCCCCCTGCCCCTGCCCCGGGAACTGGGCTGCCAGTACAAACGTTCCTACGCGCATCGCACTCCTGCCTTCCTTGGTGCCGACGCAGGCACTCCCCCTGAAGGCATTAACGGCTGGCAAGTGCCAAAGACACGGCCTGGCATGAAGATTGGCAGATTTTCCGCAGAACCTCGGTGCGGGTGCGCAGGAGGCGGCGGGCCGGTGCCCCGGTGACCTCGGCGTAGGCTGGACATGCCCCCCTACCGCGTACACACCCCCAAGAGGTGAGCCGTGTCCCCGCGTCGCAACCGCCCCAAGGCCGGCGGATCGTCCGCCGGCAGCAGCGAGGACGAGGGGAGGCGCTACGGCGGGTTCCAGTCCACCGAGCACTGGCAGGGCGAGGAGTGGTGCGTGCGCCACGTGGCGGGCGCGAGCGCGGCCGGCAAGACGTACCGCTGCCCGGGCTGCGACCAGGAGATCGCCTCCGGGGTCGCACACGTCGTGGCGTGGCCGCAGTACGGGGGAGTGGACGACCGGCGCCACTGGCACAAGGCGTGCTGGAACGCGAAGGACCGCCGCACCACGAAGGTGCAGCGGTCCCGGAACGCGCCGCGCTACTGAAGCGCGCAACCGCCTTACACGTCGCGGTTGTTGAGCGAGAGGAACGCGCCGCCCAGCGCCACGACGACGAGCCCGGCCATGATCCACAGCGGGTCCCAGCCGGACGGGCCCGAGCCGCCGGCCACCGAGTTGTCGTAGAGCACGGCGAGCTGGCTCGGGATCGAGTACTCGAACAGGGCCTGCTGCAGGTCCTTGAGCGAGTCCGAGAACATGAACATCGCGAGCACCAGCGGCAGCAGCACGACACCGATCATGATCGTGATGGCGCCCGCCGAGTGCCGCACCAGCGTGCCCACGGCGAGCCCCAGCAGCCCCAGCAGCGCCACGAACAGGCCGACGCCGACGGTCGCCTTGAACCACTGCGAGCCGCTCGGCGAGTCCACGCCCAGGATGCCCACCTGGAGCGCGGCGACGAGCGCCGCGAGCACGGTGGTCAGCACGAAGACCAGAGCGAAGAAGACGATGGCCTTGGCGGCGAGCACCCGGCTGCGGCTGGAGCAGGCGGTCATCGTCGTACGGATCATGCCCGTGCCGTACTCCGACGCGATGGTCAGGACGCCCAGGGTCATCACACAGATCGTGCCGAGGAGCACGCCGAAGAAGCCGAAGCTGAGCACCTCCTCCGGGCGGGGCTGCGCGGTGTCGGCCGCGGCGACGACGGCCGCCGAGGCCAGACCGATGCCGACCATCAGCAGGATCATCACGCCGAGCGTCCACATCGTGGAGCGCACCGAGCGGATCTTCGTCCACTCCGAGGCGAGCGCGTCGCCGAGGTGCGCGCGGCGCACGGGGATCGGCGAGGCGTACGAGCCGGCCGCCTGCCAGCCGGGCGTCGCCGGAGGCTGCTGCGGGGCGGCGTAGGGCGGGGGCGGCGTGCTCATCGGGCGTCCTTGTCCATGGTCGGGGCGGCGGCGGGCGGCTGAGGCGCGGGAGAGGCCGCGTACGGGTTCTCGGCCGGAACCTGCTGGGGCTGCGCCTGGGGCGGCGGCGGGGCGTACCAGCCCGGCTGGCCCTGCCCGGCCACCGGCAACTGCTGCGGCGCCAGCACGCCCGGCGGCAGCGGCTGCTGCAGGCCCGCCCGCTGGTCCGTGGTCGAGCGGTAGTCGACGGCGCCCTGCGTCATCCGCATGTACGCCTCCTCCAGCGACGCCTGGTGCGGCGACAGCTCCCACAGCCGCACGTCGGCGTCGTGCGCCAGGTCGCTGATCCGCGGCAGCGCCAGTCCGGTCACGCGCAGCGCGCCGTCCTGCTCGGGCAGCACCTGGCCGCCGGCCTCGGTCAGCGCCGCGCTCAGCTTCTCGCGGAGCTGCGGCTCGGTGTCCGGGGTGCGCACGCGCGCGAACCCCGCCGAGTTGTGGGCGATGAAGTCCTTGACGCTCATGTCGGCGAGCAGCTGGCCGCGGCCGATGACGATCAGGTGCTCGGCGGTGAGCGCCATCTCGCTCATGAGGTGCGAGGAGACGAAGACCGTGCGCCCCTCGGCGGCGAGCGACTTCATCAGGTTCCTGACCCAGAGGATGCCCTCGGGGTCCAGGCCGTTGACCGGCTCGTCGAAGAGCAGCACCTGCGGGTCGCCGAGGAGCGCGGCGGCGATGCCGAGCCGCTGGCCCATGCCGAGCGAGAAGCCGTTGGAACGTCTCTTGGCGACGTCCTGGAGGCCCACGACGCCGAGCACCTCGTCGACGCGGCGGGCCGGGATGCCGGCCAGCTGCGCCAGGCACAGCAGGTGGTTGCGGGCGGCCCGGCCGCCGTGCATCGCCTTGGCGTCGAGCAGCGCCCCGACCTGGCGCGGCGCGTTCGGCAGCTGCTTGTACGCGTAGCCGCCGATGGTCACATGACCGGTGGTCGGCCGGTCGAGGCCGAGGATCATGCGCATCGTCGTCGACTTGCCAGAACCGTTCGGTCCGAGGAAGCCGGTGACGGTTCCTGGCCGTACCTGGAAGGAAAGGTTGTACACGGCCGTCTTCGCGCCGTAGCGCTTCGTCAGGCCGACTGCCTCGATCATTCTCCGCACCCATCGGAAGTTTCTGAAAGGTTCAGGACGTCGGGGCACACGCCCCCGTAAGGGTTAGGAGGATATCCGGGCGCTGACGGTTCCGGCCAAGAGTGGGTAAAGGGTTCAGTGGGCCTGGAGCAGCCGTGTGCCCCGTTCCCGTACGTCGGCGGAGGCGGCCGCCCGGCGCACCCAGTCGGCCGGGGTCGGCCCGAGCAGCGCCCGCAGCGCCGCGGAACCGGCCATGAGGGTGCTCAGCAGCTCCGCCTGGTCGCCGCCGCCGGGCCGCGGGGCGCCCGTGCCCGGGTCGTGCAGCACGCCGTGCTCGCTCACGTAGAGCTGGATCCCGGGCAGCGGGGCGTCCGCGAGCGGCGTCCTGCGGTAGTTCGGCAGCTCGGTCGCGTCGACCGCCGCCAGCTGGGCCGCGTCGAGCCAGGAGACGACGAGTGTGCGCTCCTCGCCGGGCGCGACGTACGGGGCCGCCGCCACGTACCCGTTCCGCCCGATGTGGGCGGAGCAACCGATGCCGACGCCGCGGACGCGCAGCGGGACCATCGGGACGGCCACGGGCGGGCCCAGCCGGCCGAGCTTGTACGCGACCTGCGCCGGGGAGGCGTTGGAGCCGACGGCCAGGACGGGCGTGCGGGCGGAGGTGCCCGGCAGGCCGGTGCCGGCGAGCACGTCGTCGAGGGGACCGCGCCCCGCGACCGTCCAGCGGGCCGGGTCCGGATCCCGTACGTCCAGATCGAGCAGTTCGTCGCCGAGCAGCAGGGACGGGGCGGGGACCGGCCGGCCCGGGTAGCTGAGCGGGGCCAGGGCGGGGACGGTGTCGTAGCCGAGGGACGCGAGGGTGCGGCAGGGGTCGGTGAGCGCCATAGAGCGGCAGGTTAGACCCGGGGAGCGCTACGCATCCCGCTTCTTCAGCAGCACGTACCCGACGAACAGCGCCGCGGCCACCCACACCAGCAGGATCGCCAGGCCGCCCCACGGCCCGTACGGGGCGTCGTCGTTCGGCGGTGTCACCACCTGCATGATCTTCAGGCCCGCCTGGTCGGGGAAGTACTGGGCCACCTTCTTCGTCGCCGACACGTTGCCGAGGATGGGGGAGACCAGGAAGAGGAACGGCATGAGGATGCCGAGCGCGAGCATGGGGGAGCGGAGGATCGACGCGACGCCCATGGAGAACATCGCCATCAGCGTCATGTAGACGGCCGCGCCGAGGACCGCGCGCAGCACGTTCGGCGAGCCCAGGTCCGTGCTGTGGTCCCCGAGCATCGCCTGGCCGAGGAAGAACGCCGCGAAGCTGGTGACCAGCGAGACGCCGAGCGCGAGCAGCGCCGCGACCGCGACCTTGGAGAAGAGGAACGTGCCGCGCTGCGGGACCGCGGCCAGCGATGTGCGGATCATGCCCGTGCTGTACTCGCTCGCCACCACCAGGACGCCGAAGACGACCAGCGCCAGCTGGCCGAGGGTGAGCCCGGAGAAGGCGATGACGGTCGGGTCGAAGGTCAGCTTGTCCTCGGCGGACAGGTTCTTGAACTCGTTCTTCGACAGCGCGCTGATCAGCATGCCGAGCCCGACGGAGACGATGACGGCCAGACTGAGCGTGAGGGCCGTCGAGTTCACCGACTTGATCTTCGTCCACTCGGACCGGAGGACCTGGGCCGCGGCCATCTCAGGCCCCCTTCCCGTCGTTGTTCCGCTGCTGCCAGCCCGCACCCCAGCCCGGCCCGGGCCCGGCCGGTGGGGGCCCGGCCTGCGGGGGTGCGCCGGAGTGCGCGTGGTACTCGACCGACTCGGCCGTCAGCTGCATGAACGCCTCTTCCAGCGATGCCTGCTGGGGACTCAGCTCGTGCAGGACGAGCTGGTGGCTCGCGGCGAGTTCGCCGAGCTGCTCGGGGGAGCCCCCGTCGACCTCCAGGCAGCCGTTGCCGGACTCGACGACGGTGATCCCGGCTTCGTGCAGGACGTCGAGGAGCCGCTCGCGCTGGGGCGAGCGCAGCCGGACGTAGCTGCGGGAGTTCTGCCGGATGAAGTCCGCCATCGAGGTGTCGGCGAGCAGGCGGCCCTGGCCGATGACCACCAGGTGGTCGGCGGTGAGCGCCATCTCGCTCATCAGGTGCGAGGAGACGAAGACCGTACGGCCCGCTCCCGCCAGGGACTTCATCAGGTTGCGGATCCAGTGGATGCCCTCGGGGTCGAGCCCGTTGACCGGCTCGTCGAACATCAGGATCTGCGGGTCGCCGAGGAGCGCGCCCGCGATGCCGAGCCGCTGGCCCATGCCGAGCGAGAAGCCCTTGGCCTTCTTCCTGGCGACCGCCGTCAGGCCGACCGTGTCCAGGACCTCGGCCACCCGGCGCTTGGGGATGCCGTTGGACTGGGCGAGGCACAGGAGGTGGTTGTAGGCGCTGCGGCCGCCGTGCATCGCCTTCGCGTCGAGCAGCGCGCCGATGTACTGGAGGGGGTTCTTCAGCTGGGCGTAGCGCATGCCGTCGATACGGACCGTGCCGGCCGACGGATTGTCGAGCCCGAGCATCATCCGCATCGTGGTGGACTTGCCCGCGCCGTTCGGTCCCAGGAAGCCGGTGACGATGCCGGGCCGCACCGTGAAGGTGAGGTTGTTGACGGCCGTCTTCTCGCCGTAGCGCTTGGTCAGCCCCTCTAGCTCGATCATGCGGCCACGCTAAAACGGGCAAAAGCCCCCTGCCACTTAGACGTGGCAGGGGGCTCCTGTGCTGCTGAGTGTCCTAGCGGGACTGCTGTGCCGGAACCCCACGGGAGATGGGCTCGTCCTCGGCAGGCGCACCGGCGGCGGCCACCGCCGCACCGGTCAGCGTCGCCAGCATCTCGCGGACGTTCGTCAGCTGGGCGTTGATCGAGTCGCGGCGGTTCGTCAGCGCCGCCAGCTCGCGCTCCGATTCGCTGCGGATCCGGTCCGCCTTGGCGTTGGCGTCCGCCACGATGTCCTCGGCCTGACGCTGGGCCGTCTCCACCGTCTGGCGGGCCCGGCGCTCGGCGTCGGTGCGCAGCTTCTCGGCCTCCAGGCGCAGCTGCTCGGCCCGGTGCTCGATCTCCGCGAGACGCTTCTCGGCCTTGGCCTGACGCGAGGCCAGGTCGCGCTCGGACTGCTCGCGGCGCTTGGCCAGGTTCGTCTCGAAGTCCGCGGCGGCCTGGGCGGCCTTGGCGCGGGTCTCCTCGAAGAGGGCGTCCGCCTCCTCGCGCTTGGACTGCGCGTCCTTCTGCGCCTCGGTGCGCAGCGCGGTCGCCTCGCCCTTGGCCTTCTCGACGATCCGGACGCCCTCGTCCTCGGCCTTGGACTTGCGCTCGGCGGCGAACGACTCCGCGTCGTTGCGCACCTGCTGGGCCGCCGACTCGGCGAGCTCGCGGTGCTGCTCGGCGGCGCGGCGGGCCTCCTCGCGCAGGTCCTTCGCCTCCTCCTCGGCGAGGCGGAGGATCTTCTCGACGCGGGCGCCGAGCCCGGCGTACGACGGCTCCGCGTCGTTCACCTGGGCCTGGGCGTTCTGCGTCTCGAGGTGGAGTTCCTCGATGCGCTTTTCCAGAGCAGTGATACGGGCCAGAGCGCTGTCACGGTCGGAGACGAGCTTCGAAATGCGTTCGTCCACCTGAGCGCGGTCGTACCCACGCCGCACAAGCTCGAAGCCGTAGGGGGAAGTGTCGCTCATGGGGTTCCTGTCGAATGAGACCGGTGAGGTGATAGAGGGAATCCTAGGGGTCAAAGCGGCGTGTCATCGAGCAGATGCCCGTTTGATCTGGAGAATGACACCCCTTTTGAGTGGCGTAGCGGCGGAGTGCTTGCCAGATGAAGGGCCGAAGGTCCTTACCAAGCACGCCAGTTGCCTTCCTGGCTAGCCCTCTGCTCCCTTGCCACTCGAACGTGTGGATCCTGCCGCGGCGCCCGCCTTGACGCCACCGTCCTTGCCCCCGCCGCCGGACGGCGTCTCAAAAGACTCCAACGCCTCCAGGACGTCCTGGACACGGGAGATCTCGGCATTGATGTCCTCGCGGCGCCGGACCAGCACGTCGAGCTCGTGCTGACCCTTTTCGATCATGCTCGCGGACTCGGCCTCGGCATCGGCCTTGATCTTTTCCGCCTCGCGCGTGAGCTCGGCCTTTTTCTGCTCGGCTTCCTTGAGCAGCCCCTCGGCCTTCTTCACCGCGGCGATCCGGACCTTACCGGCCTCCGAATTGGCGTCGTTCAGCAGTTCCTTGGCCTTGGCCTGCGCCTCGGCGAGCTGCTCCTCCGCGGCCTTGACCAGGGCGTCGCAGCGCTCTCCCGCGTTGCGCATGGCCTCCGACGACTCGCGCCGGGCCCGCTCGTGCAGCTCCTCGATCTCGCCCGTGATGCGGTCGCGCAGCTCCTCGGAGCGCTCTCTTATCTGCGTCGCGTCCCGGCGGGCACCGACGAGCAGCTCGTCCGCGTCCGTACGGGCCTTCTCCACCAGCGCGTTGCCCTCGACGGTGCCCTCGGCGACCAGCCGCTCGGCCTCGGTGCGGGCCGCGCCGACCATCGTGTCGGCCTGCGCCTCCGCGTCCGCGGTCGTCTTCTGCGCCGCCTCCTGCGCCTCGCGGGTCAGCTTGTCGGCCTCCGCGGCGGACTCCGTGATGAGCTTGTCGACCTGCTCCGCGGCCTCCGTACGCCGCTTGTTGGCGTCCTTGCGGGCCTCGTCCAGGGTCTGATCGGCCTCGTCCCGCGCGGCCGACGTGATCCGCTCGGCCTCCGCCGCGGCGTCCGCCTTGACCCGCTCGGAGTCGCTGCGGATCCGCTCGGCGTGCTGCTGCGCGGAGCCGACCGTCTCGGCGGCCTCGGCGCGCAGCCGCTCCGCGTCGCCCGTCGCGTCCGAGATCAGCTTCTCGGCCTGGGCCACGGACTCGGTGCGCACCCGCTCCGCCTCGGTGCGGGTCTCGGCCGTCAACTGCTCGGCGGCGGACGTCGATTCGGTGCGCAGCCGCTCGGCCTCGGTGGTCGCGGTACCGACCAGCTCCTCGGCCGTGGCGGTGGACTCGGCGCGGACGCGCTCCGCCTCCGCGTTCGTCTCCGACGTCAGGCGCTCGGCCTCGGCCGTCGCCTCGCCGATGAGGGTGTCGGCCTGCGCGGCCGCGTCGGACCGGATCCGGTTGGCGTCCTCGCGGGCCTCCGCACGGGTACGGGAAGCGTCCTGGTCGGCGGCCGAACGGAGCTCCGACACCTCCGTACGCACCCGCTGGGCCTGCTCGGACGCGTCCGTGCGCAGCCGCTCCGACTCGGTGATCGCCTCCGAGACGGTGCGCTCCGCAAGGGACTTGGCGGCCTCCGACTCGGCGGCGGCCTCGCTGCGGACCCGGTTCGCGTCCTCGGTGGCGCGCTCGCGCTCCGCGTAGGCGTCGGAGCGGACCCGGTCGGCCTCCTCCTGCGCCTCCTGCTTCGTACGCTCCGCCGCGTGCTCGGCGGCGCTGCGCAGCCCGGCGATCTCCTCCTGGGCCTGCTCCTGGAGCCCGGACACGGAGTCGCGGACCTGCTGCGCGGTCTGCTCGGCGGTGGTGACCATCTCGGTCGCCCGCTGGTCCGCCTCCTCGACGAGCCGCGCGGCCTCCGCCTGCGCCTCGTCGACCCGGGCCCGCGCCACCGCGAGGAGCTCCTCGCTCTGCTCGCTGGCCCGCTCGCGCTCCTGGTCGGCCTCCTGGCGGGCGCTGCCGAGCGTCTCCTCAGCCTCGCGGCGCCGGCGCCCGGCCTCCTCCTGCGCGGCGGCCAGCGTCTCGGCGGCCTCCGTGGAGATGCGCTCCGCCGCGTTCCTCGCCTCGGAGCGGATCCGGTCGGCGGACTCCTGCGCCTCCGTCTTGAGCCGCTCGGCCTCGGTGGCGGCCTCCGACCGCAGCCGCACCGCGACGTTCTCCGCCTCGGAGCGGGTCGTCGAGGCGTCCGCCGCGGCCTCCGTGCGCAGCCGCTCGGCCTCCGTCTCGGCCTGCGCCTGCAGCGTCCGAACCCGCTCGGCGGCCTCGGACCTGAGGCGCTCGCTCTCGTCGGCGGCTTCCTTGCGCAGCCGCTCGGACTCCGCGCGCGCGTCGTTCAGCGTCGTCTCCGACGCGGTCAGGCGCTCCTCGGCCTCGGTGTGCAGCCGGGTCAGCTCACGGGCCGCCTCGTCCTGCCGGGCGCTTATGGCCCGCTCGGTCTCCTCCTTCAGGGCCTGCGCGGCGCGCTCCGCCTCGGCCCCGGTGGCCTCCGCCTGCTCCTCGGCCTCGGCGCGGTACCGCTCGGCCTCGGCGCGCGTGCGCTCCAGCGTCTCCTCGGCCTGCTTGCGCAGCGACGTGGCCCGCTCGATCGCCTCGGTGCGGACGCGCTCGCTCTCCGCCGTCGCCGTGGCGCGCAGCTCGTCGCCGTCGGTGCGCGCCTTGGACAGCAGCTGCTCGGCGGTCTTGGCCGCCTCCTCGATCTGCTGGACGGCCTCGCGGCGGGCCTCGGCCCGGATCCGCTCGCCCTCCTCGACGGCCTCGGCGCGCAGCTGCTCGGCCTCGCCGCGCAGCCGCCGTGCCTCCTCCTGCAGCTCGACCGTCTTGGCCCGGTACTCCTTGGTGTCGTCCTTGGCCGCGCCCTTGAGCTCCTCGGCCAGGTCGTGCGCCTCACCGCGCAGCCGGTCCGCCTCGGCCTCGGCCTCGGTGCGGATCCGCTCGGCCTCCTCGGTGGCGGCCCTGGTCGTCGACTTCGCTTCCTCGGACGCCTTGTTGAGCACGTCCTCGGCGGTCCGGGCGGCCTTCGCGAGCTCGCCCGCGGTCTCCTCCGCGGTGACCGTGCGGGCCTTCTCCTTGGCCTCCGCGATCAGCTTCTCGGCCTCGGCCTTGGCGTCGGCGACGACCTGCTCGGCGTCCGTCTTGGTGGACTCGGCCTCCTTGGTGGCCTCCGCGACGAGGCGGGCCACCTGCTCCTTGGCCGTGCGCGTGCGCTGCTCGTTGGCCGACTCGGCGCTCGCGAGCTGCTTGGCCGCGGCCTCCTTGGCCTCGGTCAGGACCTTGTCGGCCTCGGCGCGGGCCTCGCGCAGCGCCGTCTCCGCCTCGGACATCCGCTGCTCGGCGGCGCGGCTCAGCTCGGCGGACTGGCGGCGGGCCTGGTCGGACTCGGCGGTGGTCGAGGAGCGCAGCTGCTCGGCGTGGTCGGTGGCCTCCTGCGCCTGCGTCGACGCGGCATTGAGCAGGCGCTCGGCGTCCTGCCGGGCGCGCGCCAGGATCGCCTGCGCCTGGGCGCTCGCGTTCTCCGCCTCGCTGGTCAGCCGCTGGCGGGCCTCCGAGGCGACCCGCTCGGCCTCCGCGCGGGCCGCGGCGAGCGACTGGTCGGCCTCGGAACGGGACTCGTCGAGCAGCCGTCGGGCCTGCTGCTCGGTGCGGGCCCGCAGCTGCTCGGCCCACTGCACGTTCTCGTTGACGTGGTTCTCGACCGTGCGCCGGCGCTCGGCCAGCTCCTGGTCGAGCTGCTGGCGCCGGTTGACCGCCTCGGTGTGCAGTTCCGCCTGGAGCCGGGACTGCTGTTCGGCGTGCTCCTGGAGGATGCGCTGGGTCTGCGCCCGGGCCTCGCGCAGCTCGCGCTCGGCATCGGCGCGCAGCTGGTCGGCCTGGATCTGGGCATTACGGAGCAGCTGCTCGGCCTGGTAGCCGATGTCCGCCCCGTCGTAGGAAGGCCGGGTCGCGAGGCTGCGCCGCGCCTCGTGCAGCTTGGCGCGCAGCACCTCCACCTGGTAGCCGAGGTCCTCGGCGTGCTGGACGGCCTTCTCCCGCTCGGTCTTCAGCCGGTCCATCTCGGCCTCGAACCGCGAGAGATGGTCGGTCTCAGCCGGCTTCCGGCCGTCCTGGCTCTCGTAGCCCCGCACTGCGCGGTCCCATCCGTCCCCTGGTCGCAAGTACTTCCTTACGAGCTCCGTCCATCCGCCGAACGGGGCCCCCGGGGAATGGTGTCAGATCGAAAACGTCGGCGCCTCGGGCTTGCGGTCTACTGCCCGCCTGGCTGCCCGACTGCTCCGACCCTTTGTCCCCCGATACCCGGACCCCGGCCCACGGCTGCCCCGTCACGTCCGCTTGCACGCGACAGCCGCCCCCCAACCCTACCGGCCCGAGTATGTGGAGGTCAGTGCTCCGCCGACTCCTGTGGGGCGGCAGTGACGAGTTCGGTCAGGACACCGTGGCAGTCCTTGGGGTGCAGGAACGTGATGCGCGACCCCATGGAGCCCCGTCGCGGCTCGTCGTACAGGACGCGTACGCCCTTCTCCCTGATGTCGGCGGCGTCCGCGTCGACGTCCGCCGTACCGAAGGCGATGTGGTGCACGCCCTCGCCGTTCTTGGCCAGCCACTTGCCGACCGCGGAGTCCTCGCGGGTGGGTTCGAGCAGCTGGAGGTAGGAGGCGCCCCCGTCGCTCGTCTCATTGATCTTGAGCATGGCCTCGCGCACGCCCTGCTCCTCGTTGACCTCGGTGTGGAACACCTCGAAGCCGTACGTGGCCTTGTAGAACTCGACGGTCGCGTCGAGGTCGTGGCAGGCGATCCCGATGTGGTCGATTCGCGTCAGCATGCTGTCAGTGCAGCGCGGTCCGGGGTGGTTACGCAACGTGCGCGCGATCACACTTGCCGGGCGATGACGCGCGGCGTACCGCTCAGTACATTCGAGTAAACCCTCGTTCACTCCTCATCTCCAAGGGGCCGTGCCTCATGTCTGGAACGACCGGTACCACCTCAGTGATCGTCGCGGGCGCGCGGACGCCCATGGGCCGACTGCTCGGCTCGCTGAAGTCCTTCTCCGGGGCCGACCTCGGAGGTTTCGCGATCAAGGCCGCCCTCGACCGTGCGGGAATCGGTGGCGACCAGGTGCAGTACGTGATCATGGGCCAGGTGCTGCAGGCCGGGGCAGGGCAGATCCCGGCACGGCAGGCCGCGGTCAAGGCGGGCATTCCGATGAACGTCCCGGCGCTCACGATCAACAAGGTCTGCCTGTCGGGCCTCGACGCCATCGCGCTGGCCGACCAGCTGATCCGCGCCGGCGAGTTCGACATCGTGGTCGCCGGCGGCCAGGAGTCCATGACCAACGCCCCGCACCTGCTGCCGAAGTCCCGCGAGGGCTACAAGTACGGCGCGGTCGAGATGCTCGACGCGATGGCGTACGACGGCCTGACCGACTCCTTCGAGAACATCCCCATGGGTGCCTCCACGGAGAAGCACAACACCCGCCTCGGCATCGCCCGCCCCGAGCAGGACGAGGTCGCCGCGCTCTCCCACCAGCGGGCCGCCGCCGCGCAGAAGAACGGCCTGTTCGAGGCCGAGATCACGCCCGTCGAGATCCCGCAGCGCAAGGGCGACCCGGTCCTGTTCAGCAAGGACGAGGGCATCCGCGCCGAGACGACCGCCGAGTCGCTGGGCAAGCTGCGCCCCGCGTTCGCCAAGGACGGCACGATCACCGCCGGCACCTCGTCGCAGATCTCGGACGGCGCCGCCGCCGTCGTCGTGATGAGCAAGGCCAAGGCGCAGGAGCTCGGCCTGGAGTGGATCGCCGAGATCGGCGCGCACGGCAACGTGGCGGGCCCGGACAACTCCCTGCAGTCGCAGCCCTCGAACGCGATCCAGCACGCCCTGAGGAAGGAGGGCCTGGAGGTCGGCGACCTCGACCTGATCGAGATCAACGAGGCGTTCGCGGCCGTCGCGGTGCAGTCAATGAAGGACCTCGGGGTGTCCTCGGAAAAGGTGAACGTCAACGGCGGTGCCATTGCCCTGGGTCACCCGATCGGAATGTCCGGCGCGCGCATCGTGCTGCACCTCGCCCTGGAGCTGAAGCGGCGCGGCGGCGGCGTCGGCGCGGCCGCCCTGTGCGGCGGCGGCGGTCAGGGTGACGCGCTCGTCGTGCGGGTACCCAAGGCGTAACCGGTCGTTGTCCGTACGGCCCTTCGTACGGCCTTCCGTACGGAACTGAGTGAACGGAGCTGTGATGCAGGACGTCCCCACGCTGGTCGCCCAGGCGAGAGAGGGCAGGCCGCGCGCCGTGGCCCGGCTGATCTCGCTGGTGGAGGGGGCGTCCCCGCAGCTGCGTGACGTGATGGCCGCGTTGGCGCCCCTCACGGGCAACGCGTACGTGGTCGGGCTCACCGGCTCGCCCGGCGTCGGCAAGTCCACGTCGACGTCGGCGCTGGTGAGCGCGTACCGCCGGGCCGGCAAGCGGGTCGGGGTGCTGGCCGTCGACCCGTCGTCCCCCTTCAGCGGCGGCGCGCTGCTCGGCGACCGGGTGCGGATGTCGGACCACGCGTCCGACCCGGGCGTCTACATCCGCTCGATGGCCACCCGCGGCCACCTCGGCGGCCTCGCCTGGGCCGCACCCCAGGCGATCCGGGTGCTGGACGCCGCCGGCTGCGACGTCGTGCTCGTGGAGACCGTCGGCGTCGGGCAGTCCGAGGTCGAGATCGCCTCGCAGGCCGACACGAGCGTCGTGCTGCTCGCCCCCGGCATGGGCGACGGGATCCAGGCGGCCAAGGCCGGAATCCTGGAGATCGGCGACGTGTACGTGGTCAACAAGGCCGACCGGGACGGCGCCGACGCCACCGCGCGCGAGCTGAACCACATGCTGGGCCTCGGTGAGTCACGCGCGCCCGGCGACTGGCGGCCGCCGATCGTGAAGACCGTCGCGGCGCGCGGCGAGGGCGTCGACGAGGTCGTCGAGGCGCTGGAGAAGCACCGCGCGTGGATGGAGGAGCACGGGGTGCTGGCCGAGCGCCGGGCGGCCCGCGCGGCACGGGAGGTCGAGACGATCGCGGTGACCGCGCTGCGGGAGCGGATCGGCGACCTCTCCGGGGACCGGCGGCTCGGCGCGCTGGCCGAGCGGATCGTGGCCGGGGAGCTCGATCCCTACCGGGCGGCGGACGAGCTGGTGGAGGGCCTCACGGGCTCCTGAGAAAGACCTGTTCCCGCGCGCCGCCCCCTGTTACGGTGCCGGCATGTCATTCCTCCGTGCGTAGAGCTCCGGTGCGTCCACGCCCCGTCGAGCTCTCCCGCATGCCCGGAGGACAACCGTCATGTACGCCGCTGTGTTGCGGTACCCGTACGCCCTGCGCACTTTCGGCGCCGCCCTGCTCGGGCGGCTGTCGTACGGGACCGTCGCTCTCTCCCTGATGCTCGCGGTCAACGCCGCCACCGGCTCGTACGCCGTCGCCGGTGCGGTGATGGCGCTGTACGGCGCCGCCAGCGTCCTGCTGTCGCCGCTGCGGGCCCTGTTCATCGACCGGTACGGCCCGCGCCGCGCGCTGCCCCCGATGGCCCTCGGGTACGCCGCGCTGCTCGCGGTCTTCGCCGCCCTCACCTGGCGGCCGGGAACGCCCGGCGCGCTGCTGGTGGCGCTGGCCCTGCCCATCGGCTGCCTCACTCCGCCGCTCGGGCCCACCATGCGCGCGGTCTGGGCCGGGCTCCTGCCCGACCGGAAGCTGCTGCAGCGCGCCTACAGCCTGGACGGCGTCGCCGAGGAACTGCTCCTCGTGGGCGGGCCCCTGCTGGTGGGCGTCCTCGTCCTGTTCGCACCGGCCGCCCTCGGGATCGCCCTGAGCGCCGCCCTGGTGGCGGTGGGCACGCTGGTGTTCGTGGCCTCGCCCCCGGTGGCGGCGGTGGTCCCTGAGCCGCGGACCCGGCGCCCGCGCGCGGCCCGCGGGAAGCTCGCCCGGGGGCTGCGCCGGCCCGTGATCGTGACGCTCGGGGTCGGGCTCGCGCTCGGCGCGGCCGATCTGCTCGTGCTGGCGTTCGCCGAGGACCGGGGGCGGGACGGGGCGGCCGCGTGGATCCTGGCCGCCCTGTCCGCGGGCAGCGCCGCCGGCGGTCTGCTCAACGGCGCACTGGACCTGCCCTGGGCCGCCCGCTCCCGGCTGCCGTTCCTGGCGCTCGGCCTGGCACTGGCGCTGGGCGGCGCGGCCCTCGCCCCCTCACTGCCCGCCCTCGCGGTGGCGGCGGCGTGCGTGGGCCTCTTCGTCGCACCGGCCCTGACCACCGCCTACCTGACCGCGGACGAGGCGGTCGATCCCGGGTTCCGCACGCAGGCCGGGGCGTGGGTCAACACCTCGCTGAACGCGGGGAGTTCGGCCGGCACGGCCGGGGTGGGGCTCCTGGTGGGCCAGTTCCCGCTGCCCGTGTGCTTCGCGGCGGCGGCGACGGCTCCGCTGGTGGCTGCGGCCGTGTCGGTGGGGTGGCGGCGGACTCCGGCCCTGGAGCCCGCCGCGTGAACCGCGCCCCGGTTCGGGCCGGCCGCTGCGGACGGTCAGTCGTCGTCCGCGTCGGAGGACGACGCCCGGTCCACCGTCACCGCACCGGACCCGAGGTCCACGTGCCAGTCCCGCTGCGTCCCGTCCGCCGAGGTCGTCTCGACCTCCCAGACCCGGACCGATCCGTCGTCGTCCGCGTCCACCGAGGTCACCGTGCCCTTGGCGGCCGCGGCGCGGGCCGCGTCCTCGGCGGACGTCGACGCGTTCTTCAGCGCGCCCGCGACGCGCGCCGGGTCGTCGTCCTCGTCCTTCTCGTCCTTCTCGACGTGTGAGCCGAGCACCTTGCCCGTGCCCGGGTCGACCTCGATGTGGTGCCAGGTGCTGCCCGAGCCGATGACGTCGACGTCCCAGACCAGGCGGCCGTCGTCGGAGTCGAGGTCGGCGCCCACCGCGACGCCCGGGGTCCGCTTCAGGGCGGCGGCGATCGCGTCCTCGGCCTTGACCTGGGCGCCCTTCGCCTCGTTCACGTTCTCCTGCGCGTCGCTCACGCCGTCGTCGACGACCCGCACGCTGGAGCGGTTCGCGGTGGACTTCGCGGAGCCGTCGTCGCCGGAGACGGCGACCGCGGTGGCGGTGCCCGCGCCGATCAGCGCGACGGCGGCGACGGCGGAGATGACGGTGGTACGGCGCTTCATGAGGATCTCCCGTTCGGTACGGCATCGTGTGGTCCGACGGGAACCAAGCTGCCTGAGTGATCCTGAAGCCCCGCTGAAGAAGCCTGAAGGAGTCTTCAGGTTCGGCCTGCCACCCTTGCCCGTATGCGCCTACTGATCGTCGAGGACGAAAAGCGGCTCGCCCTGTCGCTGGCCAAGGGGCTCACCGCCGAGGGCTACGCCGTCGACGTGGTCCACGACGGGCTCGAGGGACTGCACCGCGCGAGCGAGGGTGCCTACGACCTGATCGTCCTCGACATCATGCTCCCCGGCATGAACGGCTACCGGGTCTGCGCCGCCCTGCGCGCCGCCGGCCACGACGTGCCGATCCTGATGCTCACCGCGAAGGACGGCGAGTACGACGAGGCGGAGGGCCTCGACACCGGCGCCGACGACTACCTGACGAAACCCTTCTCGTACGTCGTCCTCGTCGCCCGGGTGAAGGCGCTGCTGCGGCGCCGGGGGAGCGCGGGCAGCGCCTCGCCCGTGCACACCGTCGGGCCGTACGCGGTGGACACCGCCGCCCGCCGGGTCACCCACGCCGAGAACGGTGAGGTCGCCCTGACCGCGAAGGAGTTCTCCGTCCTGGAGCAGCTCGTGCAGCGGGCCGGTGAGGTGGTGTCCAAGAGCGACATCCTCGAGCATGTGTGGGACTTCGCGTACGAGGGCGATCCGAACATCGTCGAGGTGTACGTCAGCGCCCTGCGCCGCAAGCTCGGCGCCTCCCTCATCCGCACCGTGCGCGGCGCCGGGTACCGGCTGGAGATCCCCCGGTGAGGCGGGTCTTCGGCTCGGTCAGGGCGCGCGCGGCGCTCGCCGCCACGCTCGTGGTCGCCCTCGCCCTCGTCGCGGCCGGCGCCGCCGTGCTGCTCGCCCTGCGCACCAACCTCACCGAGCAGGCGGGCAGCGCCGCCGACTCGGGGGCGCGCCGCGTCGCCACGTCCCTGGCCACCGGGACCGGGCCCGGCGAACTGGACCTGGACGACGAGGACCAGCCCGTCCAGGTCGTCGACGAGGACGGCAGACTGCTGGCCGCGTCCGAGGACCTGGAGCGGATCGAGGGGACCGGCACGAGCGCGGTGCGGCCCGTGCCGGCCCGGACCGACGACGGGGACGACTCCGGCGACGATGACGACCGCGGCCGCGGCAAGGTCTCCGACCGGACCGCGTACCACGAGGGCAGCGCGACCGTCGACGGCGACAGCGCCGACTACCGGTTCGCCGAGGTGGAGGTCGAGGACACCGCGTACGGCGAGCTGACCGTGTTCGCGGGCGCCCCGCTGTCGGCCGAACAGGGCGCCGTGTCCACGGCGTTGACCGCCATGCTGATCGGCTTCCCGGTGCTGCTCGTGGTCGTCGGCGGCGTCACCTGGCTGGTGACGCGGCGCGCGCTGCGGCCCGTCGAGGGCATCCGCGCCGAGATGGCCGCCGTCACCGCGTCACAGGACCTGGCGCGCCGGGTGCCCGAGCCGGACACCCATGACGAGGTGGCGCGGCTGGCGAGGACGACGAACGAGACGCTCGCGGCCCTGGAGCACTCGGTCGAGCGGCAGCGCCGGTTCGTCGCGGACGCCTCGCACGAGCTGCGCAGCCCGATCGCGAGCCTGCGCACCCAGCTCGAAGTCGGCGCCGCGCACCCGGAGCTGCTCGATGTGGAGGGCGCCGTCGAGGACACCGTACGGCTGCAGGAGCTGGCCGCCGATCTGCTGCTGCTGGCCCGGCTCGACGCGGGCGAGAAGCCCGGCGGCGCGGGTGTCGACCTGGCCGCGCTGGTCCGCGAGGAGCTCTCCCAGCGGACCGGGGACCGTCTCCCGGTCACCGTGGACATCCGGGGCAGTGCCCAGGTCACCGGCTCCCGGGGCCAGTTGGCGCGGGTGCTCGGCAATCTGGTGGACAACGCGCAGCGGCACGCCCGCACCGGCGTCCGGGTCACGCTGACCGTCGGGGGCGCCGCCGGGGACCGGGTGAATCTTGCCGTCGCCGATGACGGGGACGGCGTGCCCGAGAGCGAGCGGGAGCGGATCTTCGAGCGGTTCGTGCGGCTCGACGACGCACGCTCCCGGGACGGCGGCGGGGCGGGTCTGGGCCTTGCCATCGCCCGGGACGTGGCCGTGCGGCACGGCGGCACGCTGACGGTGCGCAGCGCGCCGGAGGGCGGGGCCCTGTTCGAACTCGGGCTGCCCGTCGGCTAGTCGGGAAAAATCGCCGTGCTGCGACGGGGCCCGGAGAAGGTCGGCGGTCCTCCGTGGCCCCGGGGATTCGCAACTGTCACGGTTTGCCGCGCTGCGAACGCAAGTGCTCGGCGATGGGGCTGAGTGCCTTGTGGAGGTTGCTCAGGCCCTCCGGCGGGACGAGGTCCACGAAGTGCTGCCGCACGGACGCCACATGGTGCGGGGCGACCTTCTGCATGGTCTCCATGCCGAAGTCCGTGAGCACGGTGTAGAGGCCGCGCCGGTCCGACTCGCAGTTCTCGCGGCGCACCAGGCCCGCGTTCTCCATGCGGGTGATCTGGTGCGAGAGCCGGCTCTTGGACTGCAGGGTCGCCGCAGCCAGGTCGCTCATCCGCATCCGTTGGTCCTCGGCCTCGGAGAGGTTCACCAGGATCTCGTAGTCGTTCATCGTCAGGCCGAAGGGCTGGAGATCCTTCTCCAGCTGGTAGTTCAGCAGCCTGTTGACCTCCAGGTGGGTGCGCCAGGCGCACTGTTCCTCGTCGGTCAGCCACTGCGTGGCCGTTTCGGTCTCCATGAAATCGATTCTACCTAAGAAGTTGAAAGGCGAACGAACGTGGGGATTGTGACGCCTCCCACCCCGGTGCGCCCGCGGGCCGCACGGAAAGGGGTCACGCGTTCGACGTCACACTCCGCAGACTACCGCTCACAGCCCGAAGCGACGCTGGAGGTCTCCGAGCTGTCCGGGAAGACGCGGTGCCGCCGGCTGGCCCGTGGCGCCGGCCGGGCCGGCGCCCGGGACGCCCGCCTGGTGAGGCACGTCACCCGCCACCCGCTCCGGCATCAGCGCCTCACTGGACTGCAGCAGGACCGTCCCCGCGCCCACGAACTCGAACTGGTGCTCCTCGCCGGAGACCCCGCCGACGCCCGTCATCGCACGTAGACCGCCGATCACGCCGGTCAGATAGCCGTGGTCGTAGTGGTGGCACGGCGACGGACAGTCGGCCCAGCCGACGAGGGCCTGCGGATCCACCCGGATCGGCGGCTCCATGAACACCACCGGACCATTTGATGCCGCAACGAATTTGCCGGTGCCAATGAGTGTCAGAAAGCCCGGCACGATGGACTGCTTCAGCGCGAGAGTTGGCTGAAAAGCGAGCAGATTGCCCGCGCGGATGGTCAGGTTGCCGTCATCGAGGTCGTACGAGTTCACATCGAAGGCCCGGTCCGCGAGCAGCATCTTGCCGCTGCCCTCCGCCACCACCCAGTCGCTCGCGTGCAACGGCGAGTGGAACGACGTACGGATCAGCCGGTCGAGCCGGCCGTGCCCGATGCCGTTGAACTCCATGCGCCCGTAGTAGGCGATCATCTTGCCCTTCTGCAGGAACCACTGGCTGTTCTTGAGTTCCACGCAGAAGGTGTACGCGTTGACGTTGTCGTCGACGGGCAACGTCATGGGGTCGAAGACCACAGGGCCGGTCACAGCTTCTCCTCCGAGGCCTGGACGTACACCGCGCCGTTCCCGCTGAGCTCCAGCTGGAACGCCTCGCCGCTGCCGCGGCCCACCATGTCCCGCCAGCCGAGCGCCGTGGACAGCTTGTTGCGCACGTCGCCGTGGTGGGCGACGTACGCCTGCGGGTCGACATGCACGGCCCGCCCGGGGGTGATCGGCACCTCGATGACGCCGCCGTGCGCCATCACGGCCACGGCCCCCTGACCCTTGAGCGTCGTCGTGAAGAGCCCCTGCCCGGTGACCTGCCCGCGCACCATGCCCATGACGCCGCCCTGCGCGCCCATGAACATCGTGCCCTGCTGCAGCGACCCGTCGAAGGCGAGCAGCCGGTCCGCCTCCACGTACAAGGTGTCGCCCGACAGGCTGATCACCTGCACATGGTGGCCGCCGTGCCCGAACAGCACGGTCCCGCTGCCCTCGACGGTCATCAGCGGCGTCGCCTCGTTCGCGACCCGCCGCCCGAGCATGGACATCAACCCCCCTTGCCCGCCCTGGAGGTTGGGCGTGAAGGAGACGTCCCCCTTGTACGCGAGCATCGCGCCGCGCTGGCTGTAGAGGCGCTGCCCGGGCAGGACGGTCGCCTCGACCATCTTCGAGTTGATCTCACGGAAAGGCATCAGACGTCCCCCGCGATCGTGTTGCGCTCGCTGGGCTGGACGTAGACGAGCCCGTCGCCCTCGAACCGGATCTGGAACGCCTCGCCGCCGCCTTCCCCCAGGAACGTACGGAAGGTGACGCCCGACTGGAACGACTGGTGCAGATTCCCCTGGTGCGCGATGTACGCGCCCGGGTCGACGGTCAGCGGGTGGTCGCGGCCGACCCGGAGCACCACGGCCGGACCGTCGCTCATGATCGCCGCCTGGCCGTGCCCCTCGACGGTCGTGGTGAACAGGCCGTTGCCCTGGGAGGCGCCGCGCATCCCCGTGAAGGAGGTCCCGGTCCGCAGGCCCGCGTCCGTGCACAGCAGATTGCTCGACTCGACGTACAGCCTGTCCCCGCGCAGATCCACCAGGTTGATCTCACTGGCCCGGTCGGCGAACCAGCAGGTCCCCTGGCCCTTCACCTCCATCACCACCATCTGCTCGCCGGTGATGCGCCGGGTCACCATGCCCCGTATCCCCTCGCCACCCCCGCTCAGCTTCTTGAACGTCATCCGGCCGTCGTAGGCGACCATCGATCCGTTCTTCGCCTTGACGCTGTCGCCCGTCATGTCGACGGCCAGCATCTTGCTGCCCTGGAGTCGGAACGTTGCCACGAGGTCGAAGGTAGCTGGCGCGGGGAGCCCGCCGACAGGCCCCGACGGGCGCGATGCCACAATGGGAAACGCTTGTGCGTACATTCACAAGATCAATGACCGCTTGCCCGTAGCCCGCCGCTTCTGCCGAAGGTGCCCCGTGGACATCAAGACCGCCTCCGCCCTCCGACGCCTCCGCCTGGTCTCCGCGCCCGAGGCCGTCTCGTTCATCCTGCTGCTCGTCTGCTCGGTCCTGAAGCGCACGACCGAGTTCAACGCGGTGCCGGTGATGGGCATGGTGCACGGCGTCCTGTTCGTGCTCTACGTCCTCTTCTGGCTGGACGCGTGGAACCGTGCCAAGTGGGGCTTCGGCCGGGCCGCGCTCTACTTCGTCCTGTCCGTCCTGCCGACCGGCGGCTTCTTCGCCGAGCGCAAGCTCAAGCGGGAGGCCGAGACCGCGGTCGACGCGGCCATCGCCGCCCGCGCCCGCCAGGAAGGGATCGTGAACGCATGATCGTCGCCTTCTCCGTGACCCCGCTCGGGGTCGGCGAGGACGTGGGGGAGTACGTCGCCGACGCGGTCCGCGTGGTCCGCGAGTCCGGCCTCCCGAACAGCACCGACGCCATGTTCACCTCCGTCGAGGGCGAGTGGGACGAGGTCATGGACGTCGTCCGGCGCGCCGTCGCCGCGGTCGAGGAGCGGGCGCCGCGGGTCTCCCTGGTCCTGAAGGCCGATATCCGGCCCGGCGTCACCGACGGCCTGACGTCGAAGGTCGCCACCGTGGAGCGGCATCTGGCCGACGGCTGAGCCGTCCGCGTTCTTTACCTCACTCGTACGCGCCCTCTGGTTCGACACGCCGAGAAATCTCACCTTTTGTGAGGGTATCGGCACGCTCGATCACCAGAACCTGGAGGGCGCTGTGCGGCCTGAGGGCTATGACTACGACACCTACAGCAGAATCGCGGGGCCGCTCACCGAGCCGCCGCGCGACCGCGGCTACAAGGTGCAGTACATATCGCTGCTCTCGCGTGAGCCCCACCGAATACGCGCCGTCCTGCTGATGACCCTGGCGCCGGTGCTCACCGGGGTGCTGCTCGTCTATCTCGTGTGGCCCACCCACTGGGTGGAACGCGAGGGCGGCGAGAGCTGGCTCGTCTCGCTCGACATCGCGATGCTCGTCGCGATCGGGCTCATCGAGCTGTTCATGCTCATCAACGTCATCTCGATCGCCCACGCGACGATGGTGGCCAGGGACCCCGTGCCCGTCGTCCCCGAACGGGGCACCCGGGTCGCGTTCCTGACGACGTACGTCCCCGGCAAGGAACCCCTCTCGATGGTGCGGGCCACCCTCGAAGGGGCCGTGCGCCTCACCCACGACGGGCCGCTCGACGTCTGGCTGCTGGACGAGGGCAACGACGAGACCGCCAAGGCGCTCTGCGCCGAACTCGGCGTCCGCCACTTCACCCGCTTCGGCGTCCCGGAGTGGAACCAGAAGAAGGGCGCCCACAAGACCCGCACCAAGCACGGCAACTACAACGCCTGGCTCGCGATGCACGGCGAGGACTACGACTTCTTCGCCTCCGTCGACACCGACCACGTGCCGCTCCCCGAGTTCCTGGAGCGGATGCTCGGCTACTTCCGCGACCCGGACGTCGCCTTCGTCGTCGGACCGCAGGTCTACGGCAACTACACCTCCCCGGTCACCAAGGCCGCCGAGTCCCAGCAGTTCCTCTTCCACGCGCTGATCCAGCGCGCCGGGAACCGCTACCGGGCGCCCATGTTCGTCGGCACCAACAACGTCGTACGGATCAGCGCCCTGAAGCAGATCGGCGGACTCGTCGACTCGATCACCGAGGACATGGCGACCGGCTTCGAGATCCACCGCCACAAGAACCCGCGCACCGGCCACAACTGGCGCTCCGTCTACACGCCCGACGTGCTCGCGGTCGGCGAGGGGCCCGCCTCCTGGACGGACTTCTTCACCCAGCAGATGCGCTGGTCGCGCGGCACGTACGAGACGCTGTTCAAGCAGTACTGGAAGGCACCGTTCTCGATGCCGCCGGGCCGTCTCTTCTCGTACACGATGATGCTCGTCTACTACCCGATGACGGCCGTCAACTGGCTGCTCGGCGTGCTGAGCTGCGTGCTGTTCCTGTGGTTCGGCGCCTCCGGCACCGAGGTCTCCGCGTCCGTGTGGCTCATGCTCTACAGCGACGCGGCCGCGCTCCAGATCGGCCTCTACCTGTGGAACCGGCGGCACAACGTCTCGCCGCACGAACCGGAGGGCTCGGGCGGTCTGGCCGGTATGGCCATGTCGGCGATCTCCGCGCCCATCTATCTGAAGTCGCTCGGCGCGGCCCTGCTGCGCCGCCCCAGCCGCTTCGTCGTCACCCCCAAGGGCGGCGACGCCAGCCCCGACCGGGTGCTGACGTTCCGTATCCATCTCTTCTGGGCGGCCGTGCTCGCCACGTCCCTCGCGGCGTCCGTCGTCCTCGTCCACACCCATGTGGCCATGCGCACCTGGGCGGCTCTCGCGCTGTGCATCGCGCTCGCGCCGGTCGCGGTGTGGGCCGTCTCGCAGCGCCGGGCCGCCCCCAGGACCGAACCGGAGCCGGCCCCCATCACCGTCACGCGGCGGGTCACCAGCACGACGAGTACAGGAGGGAACTGAGTCATGGCCTACCGGCCTTCCAAGCGCATGAAGAAGACGGTCCTGGGAGCGGGCGGTATCACCCTCCTCGTCGGCCTGAACGCCCCGGCCGCCTGGACCTTCGCCTCCGAGCAGTACTACGACTGGAAGATCGCCCAGCCCGGCTACCAGGCGAAGTACGGCTCGTGGTCGTCGGTCGACATCCCCGAGGAGTTCCGCACCAACGCCATCCACGCGACGCTCCTGCACACCGGCAAGGTGCTGATCGTCGCCGGGTCAGGCAACGAGCAGAAGAAGTTCGACGCGGGCTCCTTCGACACCGTCCTGTGGGACCCGAAGGCGAACACCTTCAAGAAGATCGCCACCCCCGAGGACTTCTTCTGCTCCGGGCACGCCCAGCTCCCCGACGGGCGGCTCCTGGTGGCGGGCGGCACCGCCCGCTACGAGCTGCTCGACGGCGAGGTCAAGCGGGCCGGCGGCGGCATGCGGGTCAAGAACGAGAGCCCGGACAAGGAGGTCGTGCTGAAGAAGGGCACCAGGTTCCGCTCGCCGTCGGGCGTCACGTACGTCTCGCAGTTCGACGTCACCGTGCCCAAGGCGAAGCGGTCCTTCGACATCACGTACAACCGGGCCGGTGTCATGCAGCCCTGGAAGACGAAGATCAAGGCGAGCGAGGCCCGCGTCTTCGTCCAGGCCACCCAGGACGGCAAGCAGTTCGAGACGAAGAAGCAGGCGCAGTACGAGGTCGAGGGCCTCAGGGGCGACGAGGCCGACAACGTCTACGGGCTCTCCGAGAAGATCACCATGGACAAGGAGGACTTCCAGGGGATCAGGGCGGCCTACGAGTTCGACCCCGTCGCCGAGAAGTACGTACCGGTCGACCCGATGGAGAAGGCCCGCTGGTACCCGACCCTGGTCGGTCTGGAGGACGGCAAGGTCCTCGCGGTGTCCGGGCTCGACGACGTCGGTGTCATCGACCCCGGCGACAACGAGATCTACGACCCGAAGACGAAGAAGTGGACGATGGGGCCCAAGCGGTACTTCCCCACCTACCCCGCTCTCTTCCTCACCAAGGGCGGCAAGCTCTTCTACCCGGCCTCCAACGCCGGGTACGGGCCGGCCGACAAGGGCCGGGTGCCGGGCCTGTGGGACCTGAAGACGAACAAGTTCGAGAAGGTGCCGGGCCTGACGGACACGGACCAGACGGAGACGTCGGCGTCACTGATGCTGCCCCCGGCGCAGGACCAGAAGTTCATGATCCTGGGCGGCGGCGGGGTCGGCGAGTCCAAGAAGGCGACCTCGCGCACGGCGGTGGTGGACTTGAAGGAGGACAACCCGTCCTTCAAGACCGGGCCCCAACTCCCGCAGGGCACGCGGTACTTGAACAGCGTCATCATGCCGGACGACTCCGTGTTCACCACGAACGGCTCCTCCGACTACCGCGGGCGCAGCGCCAGCAACATCCTCAAGGCGCAGTTCTACAGCCCCAAGGACAACGCGTTCCATGACGCCGCGTCCCCGACGGTCGGCCGCAACTACCACTCGGAGGCGCTGCTGCTGCCGGACGGGCGTGTGGCCACCTTCGGCTCGGACCCGCTGTACGACAACGAGCAGAACACCAAGCTCGGCCACTTCGAGCAGCGCATGGAGATCTACACCCCGCCCGCGCTGCACCGCGGCGGCGACAAGCGCCCCTCGCTCGGCGCGGGTCCCGAGACCCTGCCGTCGGACGGCAGGGCCACGTACCGCACGGACCAGGCCGACCGGATCGTCAAGGCGCGGCTGATGCGCCCGTCCTCCGTCACCCACACGACGGACGTGGAGCAGCGCTCGATCGACGTGGGCGTGACGAAGGGCGACGGCTCGGTGACGGTCGACGTCCCCAAGGACCCGACGCTGGTCCCGCCGGGCTGGTACATGCTGTTCGTCTCGGACGCGGACGGTGTGACGTCCGAGGCGAAGTGGGTGAAGGTCGGCGGCGCCGACGACTGAGGAGCGGGGCCCGGGACGGTGGCGGGCGTCAGGACTGCGCGTTGCGGGCCAGCCCCAGCGCGTAGTCCGCCCACCATGTCCCGGCCGCGGGACCGCCCCGGCACGAGCCGTCCGACTCCCCGGGCCGCTTGACCCACAGATACGCGTCGACCAGCGGGTCGCCGGTGTCCGTGGTCGGGGCGGAGCCCAGCGCGCGGCCGGGCGGATTGCACCAGGCGTCCGCCTGGCCGTCCGCGTAGGGGCCGATGCCGTTGCGGCTGGTGTCGACGACGAAGTGGGTGCCGCCCAGCCGCTGCGAGAGCCCGCGCCCGTAGGCCGTGCTCGCCTTGTCCGTCTGGAAGTTGGAGACGTTGAGCGCGAAGCCGTCCGCCTTGTCGACCCCGGCCCGGCGCAGCGGCTCGACGAGCTTGCCGGCGTCGGGGATCCAGGCCGGGTTGCCCGCGTCGACGTACACCTTGGTGTGCGGCTGCTTCTTCAGCCGGTCGATCGCCCCGGAGATCAGCTGGTAGCGCTCCTCCTGGTACTCGGCCGGGGTGCAGCCGTCGACGATGTGCCCGAGCGCGTCGGGCTCCAGGACGACGAGCGCCTTGGCGTCACCGATGCCCGTCGCGAACGCGTCGATCCACTGGTAGTAGAAGGCCGCGTCGTGCGCCCCGCCCGCCGAGTGCTGTCCGCAGTCGCGGTGCGGAATGTTGTACGCGACCAGGACCAGGGTCTTGTCCGACCGCTCGGCCTGCGCCCCGGCCTGCGCGATCGCGGGCCGGGGGTAGTCGCCCGGTGCCCACATGGCCTGAGGGTGCCGGGCGATGCGCCGGATGACGGCAGCGTCGGAGGCGCGGCCCTGCTTCTCCCACTGGTCGGCCTGGACGGCGGCGGCCGAGGCCGGGTCGACCCAGAACGGCGAGGAGTCGGCGGCCTGCTTCGTGGGGGCGGTCTGGCCCCCGGCCTCGGCGGCGGAGTCGGGCCCGCCGCCGTCGGAGCAGCCGGTGGCGAGGGTGGACAGGAGGAGTGCGGCGGTGGCGAGGGCGAGCGTGCGTGCCGGTGTACGGGTGGACGGGACGGACATCCTGACCCCTGGTTCGGAGCGGTTCGATCAACGGCGGATTCCGGCAATCGTGGCATAAGGGACGGCTGTGAAGGGGGATTGCCGCCGCGGCCCAGCGGGCCGTGTGCGAGGCAACCGGCCAAAGAGTGGGACGGGGCTGACCAGCATGTGACCGGCCGGTAGGGTCGGAGGCGTGCCGAAGCCGCTCAGTCTTGCCTTCGATCCGATCGCCCGCGCCGACGAACTCTGGAAGCAGCGCTGGGGATCCGTGCCGTCCATGGGCGCGATCACCTCGATCATGCGCGCGCACCAGATCCTGCTGGCCGAGGTCGACGCCGTCGTCAAGCCCTACGGGCTGACCTTCGCCCGCTACGAGGCGCTGGTGCTGCTCACCTTCTCCAAGGCGGGCGAGCTGCCCATGTCGAAGATCGGCGAGCGCCTCATGGTGCACCCGACGTCGGTCACGAACACGGTGGACCGGCTCGTGAAGTCGGGCCTCGTCGACAAGCGGCCCAACCCGAACGACGGCCGCGGCACCCTCGCCACCATCACCGACAAGGGCCGCGAGGTCGTCGACGCGGCGACCGCCGACCTGATGGCGATGGACTTCGGGCTCGGGGTGTACGACGCCGAGGAGTGCGGCGAGATCTTCGCGATGCTGCGGCCCCTGCGGGTGGCGGCGCACGACTTCGACGAGGAGTGAGCGAGGCCACCGGGCCCGCCTGAAGATCCCGCAAAACGGGCGGTTACGCTCGACCCATGAAGAAGAGCGTGCTGACCCGCTACCGGATCATGGCCTACGTGACCGGTGTGCTCCTGGTCCTCCTGTGTCTCGGCATGATCGCCAAGTACGCGTTCGAGATGGACGGCGCCGGTGACGTCACCCGGGTCATCGCCATCGCGCACGGCTGGCTGTACGTGCTCTACCTGGTGTTCGCCTTCGACCTCGGGTCCAAGGCGAAGTGGCCGGTCGGCAAGCAGCTGTGGGTGCTGATCGCGGGCACCATCCCGACGGCCGCGTTCTTCGTGGAGCGCAAGATCTCCGCGGAGCTGGACGCCAAGGTCGCCGACGGCGACGACGCGAAGCTGGCCAAGGCGTAACACCCCACCGCTCGCACGATGTGCGAGCGGTTGCCCATCGACATTTACTAGGACGTCCTAGTAAATTGGAGTGCATGGGAAGCATGGACGCTGACGCCATCGCAGAGGGCCGCCGCCGCTGGCAGGCCCGGTACGACTCCGCCCGCAAGCGGGACGCCGACTTCACGACGCTCTCCGGCGACCCGGTCGAGCCGGTCTACGGACCACGGCCCGGGGACACGTACGAGGGGTTCGAGCGGATCGGCTGGCCGGGCGAGTACCCGTTCACGCGCGGCCTCCACCCGACGGGCTACCGGGGCCGGACCTGGACCATCCGCCAGTTCGCGGGGTTCGGCAACGCCGAGCAGACCAACGAGCGGTACAAGATGATCCTGGCCGCGGGCGGCGGCGGCCTCTCCGTCGCCTTCGACATGCCGACGCTGATGGGACGCGACTCCGACGACCCGCGCTCGCTCGGCGAGGTCGGGCACTGCGGTGTCGCCATCGACTCGGCCGCCGACATGGAGGTCCTGTTCCGGGACATCCCGCTGGGCGACGTCACGACCTCGATGACGATCAGCGGCCCGGCCGTGCCCGTGTTCTGCATGTACCTCGTGGCGGCGGAGCGGCAGGGCGTCGACCCGGCGGTCCTCAACGGCACGCTGCAGACCGACATCTTCAAGGAGTACATCGCGCAGAAGGAGTGGCTCTTCCAGCCCGAGCCGCATCTGCGCCTGATCGGCGACCTGATGGAGCACTGCGCCGCGTCCATCCCGGCCTACAAGCCGCTGTCGGTCTCCGGCTACCACATCCGCGAGGCCGGTTCGACGGCCGCGCAGGAGCTGGCGTACACGCTCGCGGACGGGTTCGGCTACGTCGAGCTGGGCCTGAGCCGCGGCCTCGACGTGGACGTCTTCGCCCCCGGCCTGTCCTTCTTCTTCGACGCGCACCTCGACTTCTTCGAGGAGATCGCCAAGTTCCGCGCGGCCCGGCGCATCTGGGCCCGCTGGATGCGCGACGTGTACGGGGCGACCAGCGACAAGGCGCAGTGGCTGCGCTTCCACACCCAGACGGCCGGCGTCTCCCTGACCGCCCAGCAGCCCTACAACAACGTCGTACGCACCGCGGTCGAGGCCCTCGCCGCGGTCCTCGGCGGCACCAACTCGCTGCACACGAACGCGCTGGACGAGACGCTCGCGCTGCCCAGCGAGCAGGCGGCGGAGATCGCGCTGCGCACCCAGCAGGTGCTCATGGAGGAGACCGGCGTCGCCAACGTCGCGGACCCGCTGGGCGGCGCCTGGTACGTGGAGCAGCTCACCGACCGCATCGAGGCCGACGCCGAGAAGATCTTCGACCAGATCAAGGAGCGCGGGCTGCGGGCGCACCCCGACGGGCAGCACCCCATCGGGCCCATCACGTCCGGGATCCTGCGCGGCATCGAGGACGGCTGGTTCACCGGGGAGATCGCCGAGTCCGCCTTCCAGTACCAGCAGTCCCTGGAGAAGGGCGACAAGCGGGTCGTGGGCGTCAACGTCCACCACGGTTCCGTCACCGGTGACCTGGAGATCCTGCGGGTCAGTCATGAGGTGGAGCGCGAGCAGGTACGGGTTCTCGGCGACCGGAAGTCGTCCCGGGACGACGCCGCTGTGCGCGAGGCGCTGGACCGGATGCTCGGCGCGGCGCGCGACGGGTCCAACATGATCGGGCCGATGCTCGACGCGGTGCGGGCGGAGGCGACGCTGGGCGAGATCTGCGGGGTGCTCCGCGAGGAGTGGGGCGTGTACACGGAGCCGGCCGGGTTCTAGCGGTCTCCCGTCTGCCGGGTGACGTCTCGTTGCCGGGTGCGGGCCGGTGGGGCTTCTCGCGCAGTTCCCCGCGCCCCTGGAGGCGCGAGAAGCCCCCGCCCACCGTTCGCCCGCGACACGACAGAACCAGGCAGACGCAAACGGCATCCCCCGGCCCCGGCAGGGTAGGCGCGGCACGTCACGTACACCCGCCGCCACTGGAGTCACCCGTGCCGATGCCCCGCCCCAGCCGCACCGCAACCACCGCCGCCATAGCCACCCTCGCCCTCCTCGGCGGCGTGGCCATCGGCGGATCCGGCGCGGTGAGCGCGAGTCCGCCGGCGGAGCCGAAGGTGCAGAACACGTTCGACTCCCTCGGCCCGGACGTGCACGCGGCCAAGCTGCCGAGCGGGCGCACCGCGCACTACACCGACTCGGGCCCCGCGGACGGCACCCCGGTCCTCTACATCGGCGGCACCGGGACCAGCGCCCGCGCCGTCCACATGACCGACTTCTTCCGCACCACCAGACAGGATCTGGGGCTGCGGATGATCTCCGTCGAGCGCAACGGCTTCGGCGACACCGACTACGACCCCGCCCTGGGGAAGGCCGACTTCGCCGCCGACGCCCTCGACGTCCTCGACCGGCTCGGCGTGAAGGACTTCAAGGTGGTCGCGATATCCGGCGGCGGCCCGTACGCGGCCGAGCTCGCCGCCAGCGCCCCCGGACGCGTCTCCGCCCTGCACCTCGCCGCCGCGCTCCCGCCCTACGGCACGAAGCCCGCCTACTGCGGCCTGTCCGACGACGCGCTCGCCGCCGCCGTCAAGGACCAGATCAAGGACCCGCGCACGTGGTGGGCCTTCCCGGACGACAGCCCGGTCAAGTCGATCCCCGGCTTCGCCGACACCGCGTACGAGGACGGCGCACGGACGTACAACCAGCGCGGCCAGCAGGCCGACCCGGCGCCGCAGGTGCACGAGCAGAAGCTGTACTGCGAGCGCCCGGGCCCCGACCTGTCGAAGCTCTCCGCGTCCGTCCACCTGTACGGCGGCGACAAGGACACGACCGTCCCGCCCGCCACGCTCAAGACCTGGCGGGCTCAGCTCCCGTCCGGCGCCACCGTGAAGACCCGTACGTACGCCGACTCCGGCCACGACGTCCAGTACCGCCACTGGGACCAGATCCTGGTCGACCTGGCCGGCCGCGCGGACCGCACCGTCGTCTGCCGCGGGGGGCACACCCGCGCCCTCCCGGCGGTCGAGGCGGACCGACTCGTCGCCAAGAAGCGCGCCACGCTCGGGAGTTGTGCCTGGAACGACTGACGCCCGGCCCGGCAGGCCTCATGCGCGGGGCGGGAACGCCAGCCGGAACAGCGCCCCGCCGCCCGGCGCCGCCTGCGCGGTCAGCTCCGCCCCGTGCGCCTGCGCGATCTGCCGGGCCATCGCCAGACCGAGCCCCGACCCGGGCAGCGCGCGGGACGCCTCGGCGCGGTAGAACCGGTCGAAGACATGGGGGAGGTCCTCGGGCGCGATGCCGGGGCCGTGGTCCCGTACGGTCAAGTCCCCCGCGGACAACGTCACTTCGACCTCGGCGCCCGGCGGGCTGAACTTGGCCGCGTTGCCGAGCAGGTTCGCCAGCAGGCGGGAGAGGCGGGACGGGACGCCGGGGAGCGTGGCCGACGCCGCCTCCGGCGCCACCGTGAGCGTGAAGGCGACCAGCGGCCAGTGGGCGTGGGCCGCCTCCACCGCGTGCGTCACCAGCGGCGCCAGCGCCACCTCCTCGACCAGCGGCCGCGGCTCCTCGTCACGGGCCAGCTCGATCAAGTCGTTCACCAGAGACGTCACTTCATGGATCTGGCGGCCCAGCGCGGCCGAGGCCCGGTCGCGCTGGGCCGGTGTCAGACGGTCCGCGCGGGCGAGGAGCTCCGCGTTCGTGCGCAGCGCGGTCAGCGGCGTACGCAGTTCGTGGGAGG
Source organism: Streptomyces sp. cg35 (assembly GCF_050410835.1). Taxonomy (NCBI): domain Bacteria; kingdom Bacillati; phylum Actinomycetota; class Actinomycetes; order Kitasatosporales; family Streptomycetaceae; genus Streptomyces; species Streptomyces sp. cg35. The sequence goes on along the minus strand of NZ_CP191268.1, from coordinate 2,903,978 downwards.
CGTCCGCGACGAGGCGGCGGCGGGCCGTCACCGAGTCCTCCAGCTCGCCCAGCATCGTGTTGAACGAGGCGGCGAGGCGCGTCACCTCGTCCCGGCGGCCCGGCGGCAGGTCGATGCGCAGCCGGGCGTCCCGCGTCTGCGCGATCCGCTCCGCCGTCGCCGTGAGCCGGGCGACCGGCGCGAGACCCCGCCGCGACACCCAGTACCCGCCCGCCGCCGCCAGCGCGATCCCCGCCAGGCTGATCGCGGCCAGCAGCGCGGTCGCCTGCCGCAGCCCCTTCGCCGTCGTGTCCGAACGCAGCGCCACCTGCAGCGCCTTGCCCTCGCCCGCGGTGTACGGGGTGGTGAGCATCCGCACCCGGTGCCCCTGCAGCGTCAGGTCCGTGTAGTACGGGGCCCGCGTGCCCGCCGCGACCTCGCGCGTGCTGTCCGCGACCGGCAGCAGGTACGGCTCCCGCGGGTCGTCCGCCGGGTCCGCGGGGGCGAGCTGCGCGCAGGCCGGGGCCGCCAGGAAACGGCACTCGCCGGACAGCACGCCGGGCGGCTCGCCCCGGTTCTGCTGCGTGGCCAGGGTCGCCGCCTGGGTGAGCTGCAGATCGAGCTGGTGGCCGAGCTCGTAGCGGATCACGGCGTACGAGGCCGCGCACACGCCCACCGTGATCAGCGCGACCGTGGCGGAGGCGAGCAGCGCGAGCCGGGTGCGCAGCGGCGTGCGGTCCTTGATCCGGGCCCGGCTCACGGGGTGCCCAGCCGGTAGCCGACGCCGTGGACCGTGTGGACCAGGCGCGGCTCCCCGGGCGTCTCCAGCTTGCGCCGCAGATACCCCACGTACACCGCGAGGGAGTTGGAGTCCGGACCGAAGTCGCGGCCCCACACCGTCTGCTGGATCACGTCCCGTGGCAGCACCTGCCCGGCGTTGCGCACCAGGACCTCCAGGAGCGCGAACTCCGTGCGGCTGAACTCCAGGGCCCGGCCGCCGCGCCGGCCCGTGCGCGTCGCCGGGTCGAGGACCAGGTCCCCGTAGGCCAGTGCGCCGGGCGAGTCGTCGGGCTCCGGACCCGGTGCCGCGCGGCGCAGCAGTGCCCGTACCCGCGCCGTGAGCTCGTCGAGCGCGAACGGCTTGACCAGGTAGTCGTCCGCGCCCGCGTCCAGGCCGTCCACGCGCTCGCTCACCGAGTCCAGGGCGGTCAGCACGAGCACCGGCGTGCGGTCCCCCACGGCGCGCATCTGACGGCACACGGCGAGCCCGTCCAGGACCGGCATCATCACGTCGAGGACGACGGCGTCCGGCTCCCAGCGGGCGAGCGCGGTCAGCGCCCGCTGGCCGTCCGGCGCGGACGCCACCCGGTAGCCCTCCACCGTCAGCGCGTCCTCGACCGCAGAACGGACCTCGGGGTCGTCGTCCACGACCAGGATCCGAGCCGGGGCGGGTGTGTTCCCTGTCGTCATGGCACAAAGGTGCCAAACCGGGCTCTTAAAACCCTCTTAGAGCGGCCCGCGACGCTCACTTCTCATGCGAAGCGACTCGCGCAGCGCCCTGCGCACCCCTCTGTCCGTCGTCATCGGCGCGGGCGGCACCGGCGGGCACATCTACCCCGGTCTCGCCCTCGCCGACGCGCTGCGCCGGGCCGTCCCGGACGCGGTGATCTCGTTCGTCGGCACCGAACGCGGCCTGGAGACCCGGCTGATCCCGGACGCCGGGTACCGCCTCCACACCGTCGACATGATCCCCTTCGACCCCGCCCTCGGCGCCCGCCGCTACCTCCTTCCCGCGGCGCTGATGAAGTCCGGCGCCCAGTGCAGGGCCGTCCTGCGCGAGCAGGGCGCCCAGGTCGCCGTCGGCATGGGCGGCTACCCGAGCGCGCCGGTGATCGTCGGCGCCCGCACGGCCGGACTGCCCAGCCTCATCCACGAGTCCAACGCGGTCCCCGGCCGCGCCAACCGGTTCGCCGCCCGCCTCACCCCGCACATCGCCGTCGCCTTCGACCGCAGCCGGGCCCATCTGCCGGGCGGCACCCGGGCGTTCACCACCGGCATGCCGATCGCCGCGGCCCTCGCCGACCTCGACCGGCCTTCCCTGCGGGACACCGCCCGTCGCGCACTCGGCGTCCCCGACGGCGCCCGGCTCGTCCTCGTCAACGGCGGCAGCCTCGGCGCCGCCCGGCTGACCGAGGCGGCGGTGGGCCTGGCCGGGCGCTGGCGCGGCCGCGCCGACGTCCACCTCCTGATCAAGACCGGCCCGGCCGCGCTGGAGGACACCCGGCGTCGGCTGCTCGGCACCTCCGCCGTCGCCGTGCCCTACCTCGACCGGATGGACCTCGCCTACGCGGCCGCCGACCTGGTGGTGTGCCGGGCCGGTTCCGCGACCGTCGCCGAACTCGCCACGACGCGCGTGCCCGCGGTCCTCGTCCCGTACCCGCACGCGCCCGGCGACCACCAGACCCACAACGCGCGGGTGCTCTCCGACGCGGGCGCGGGGCTGCTGCTCCCGGACGCGGAGGCGACCCCCGGCACCCTCGCCGCCCTCGTCGAACCGCTGCTCGCCGATCCGGCGCGGCTCGCGGCGATGTCGTCGGCCGCACCCGCCGGGCCGCACGCCAGGGCGGCCGATCTCCTGGCGGACCACGTACTCGAACTGGCAGGACAACCAAGGGAGTTGCAGTACATATGAGCACCACGTCCACCTGGACCGGCCGGACCGTACTCGTCACCGGCGCCGAGGGCTTCATCGGCTCGACACTCGTCGACCTGCTCCTCGACGCGGGCGCGCACGTCCGGGCCTTCGTCCACTACAAGCCGTACGCGGAGAAGGGCCATCTGGCGCATCTGCTCGACGACCCCCGGGTGGAGATCCTCGCGGGCGACGTCCGCGACCCCGGCCGCGTCGCGGACGCCGTCGCCGGCTGCGACACCGTCTTCCACCTGGCCGCGCTGATCGGCATCCCGTACTCGTACGACTCCCCGGGCGCGTACGTCCAGACGAACGTCGTCGGCACGGAGAACGTCGCCGAGGCCTGCCGCAGGCACGCCGTCCGCCGCCTCGTCCACACCTCCACCAGCGAGGTCTACGGCACGGCGCTCACGGCCCCGATCTCCGAGGAGCATCCGCTCCAGCCGCAGTCCCCGTACTCCGCGTCGAAGATCGGCGCCGACATGATGGCGCTCTCGCACTGGCACGCCTTCGAACTCCCGGTGACCGTGGTCCGCCCCTTCAACACGTACGGCCCGCGGCAGTCCGCGCGGGCCGTCATCCCGACGATCCTGGCCCAACTGCACGCCGGGGCACGGGAGATCAAGCTCGGCTCGCTGACCCCGACCCGCGACTTCACGTACGTCTGCGACACGGCGCGGGGCTTCATGGCGGTCGCCGAGTGCGACCGGGCGCTCGGCCGGGTCGTCAATCTCGGCACGGGCCAGGAGATCTCCATCGGCGACCTGGCCCAGGCCCTGATCACGGCCTCGGGCCGCGACGCCCGCATCGTCTCCGACACGGCACGCCTCCGCCCCTCGGGCAGCGAGGTCCATCGCCTGCTGTCGGACAACACGCGGGCGCGTGAATGGGCGGGCTGGGAGCCGGAGTTCTCGTTGACGGAGGGGCTGAAGCGGACGTCGGAGTGGGTGGCGTCGAACCTCGACCGATTCGCTCCCGCTCGGTACCAGGTCTAGCTCCCCGGTGGTCGGGTGCGGCTTGCGTCGTGGCTGCTAGCGCCCTGCGGCGGAGTCGCTGATCGGATACAGCCCCGCGCCCCTGAGATGCGCACTTCGTGCGGCATCTCATCGATGAGGCAGCAGCGAAGCTGCATGCCTCAGGGGCGCGGGGAACTGCGCGAGAAGCCCCACCGGCCCGCACCCGACAACGCGACCGACACGCCCCACCGCACCGGCACCTACTCGGACGCGGCCGCCAGACCACCCAGCAGCAACGCCGTGAACCTGCGCACCCACTCCGCATCGACCGGCTCCGCACTGACCAGCGTCCGGTGCACGACCGCCCCGGCCGCCACGTCGAAGATGAGATCCGCCGTCGCCGCCGCGGCCACCGGGTCCGGCGGCGCGGGCAGCTCCCCGCGCCGCTCGGCGCGCGCCCGGCCGAGGAGCACCAATCGTTTCTGCCGGTCCACGATCGACGTCCGGATCCGCTCCCGCAGCGGAGCGTCCCGCGTGGACTCGGCGACCACCGCCATCAGCGCCGTCTTCGTCTCGGGCCGGTCCAGGATCGCCGCGAACTGGAGCACCACGCCCTCGATGTCCGCGGCGAGGGAACCCCGGTCGGGAAGCTCCAGCTCGTCGAACAGGACCGCGACCGCGTCGACGACGAGCTCGTTCTTGCCGGCCCAGCGCCGGTACAGCGTCGTCTTCGCGACGCCCGCCCGCGTCGCCACGTCGCCCAGCGTCAGCTTCGACCAGCCGAGATCGACCAGGGCAGCGCGCGTCGCCTCCAGGATCGCCTCGTCCGCTGCGGCGGATCGGGGGCGACCGGTACGGGACGGGCTGCGGCTCTGCATGATCGGACCATACCGGCCGGTAGGGAAAGTGGCGTGCGTGAGGCAGATCACCGGAACCGGGTTCCATCGGCGGAGCCCCGGCAGTTACGCTACGACGCGTAGCGAAAGCTCGATCTCGTACGACCGACTCGGCTCTGCACCCCGAGCGGCCCCGGCGAGCGGCAACCACTGGTGCCGGGTGGGGACCCGGCGCCGAGCGTCCCGGCCGAGTCCGCTCCGTACGTCTCGCAATCCGGCGGGAGGCGACGGAGGCGGACCCGGCCCACAACCGTCCGCGGAGGGGGGAGACTGTACGCATGCAGCCACGGAACATGTCCATGAGCGGAGTCGTCGATCTCGCCGCGGTGAAGGCGGCCCAGGAGGCCAAGGCGAAGGCGGAGCAGGCGCGCGCCGAAGCGGCCCGGCAGGGCGGCGGCGGGGCCGTGTCCCCGTCGAGCCTCGTCATCGACGTCAGTGAGGCGGACTTCGAGCGCGACGTACTGCAGCGCTCCACCGAAGTGCCCGTCGTCATCGACTTCTGGGCCGAGTGGTGCGAGCCCTGCAAGCAGTTGAGCCCGTTGCTCGAGCGCCTCGCCGCCGAGTACAACGGCCGCTTCGTGCTCGCCAAGATCGACGTCGACGCCAACCAGATGCTGATGCAGCAGTTCGGGGTCCAGGGGATCCCGGCCGTCTTCGCCGTGGTCGCCGGCCAGGCGCTGCCCCTCTTCCAGGGTGCGGCCCCCGAGGCCCAGATCCGCGGCACCCTCGACCAGTTGATCCAGGTCGCCGAGGAGCGCTTCGGGCTCACCGGCATCGTCGTCGACGGGAACGCCGGGGATGCGGAGGGCGCCGCACCGGTCGTGGAGGCTCCGGCCGGTCCGTACGACGCGCTGCTCGAAGCGGCCGTGCAGGCCCTTGACGCCGGTGACATGGCGGGCGCCGTCCAGGCGTACAAGAACGTGCTCTCCGACGACCCCGGCAACACCGAGGCCAAGCTCGGCCTCGGCCAGGCCGAGCTGCTGCAGCGGGTGCAGGACCTCGACCCGCAGCAGGTCCGCAAGGACGCCGCCGAGAAGCCGGGCGACGTGGCGGCGCAGATCGCGGCGGCCGACCTGGACCTGGTGGGCGGTCATGTCGAGGACGCCTTCGGGCGGCTCGTCGACGTGGTGGCCCGCTCGGCCGGCGACGAGCGGAACACGGCGCGGGTCAGGCTCCTCGAACTGTTCGAGGTCGTGGGGTCCGACGACCCCCGCGTGACCACGGCCCGTACGGCTCTGGCCCGGGTTCTTTTCTGAGCCGCCGGTGACCTGTCCGTAAACGCCACGGCTTGTGATGCCGGGGTGAAAGTTCTGCCTCCAGAGGCGCACAGCGGCCGCGCTTTACCAAAACTTGGTAAACGCGGCCGCTGTTACTTGGAGTAAGTCGAGGGCATCCTTCTGCCCGGTTTGGTCACTGAATCAACCACATTGGTAACTCGGTTGACGGCACCCTGTGTTGCTGTCCGATGCCGGGCGGTCGTGGTTCGGTTATCCGTCCGTTACCCGTGAGTAACGAACCCCCTTGTGCGAGCGCCGGGAATGCACCACGATCGGGCACGCTCGGTCCACTTCCCACCGTCCGACAGCCATTCGGGCAGCGGGGTTGTTGGGTCCCCACCGGGCAGGTCGGCGGCGGAACCAAGGGGAGCGCCGCTGATCTGGGACAGGGGGGTCTCAGCCGTCCGGCTGAGCCTGTCCGGCAGGTTGCGCGTGATGGCTCAGGTGCGACCAGTGGTTGTCGCTCGGGGGTGATCGCCGGTGATCAGGGTGCGGATGCGCGCCTCCGATGCGGGCGCTCTCCTTCCCGAGGACGTAGCACTTCTCCCATCCCTGCCCGGCTGAGCCGCCGCAAGGGGCAGTCAGGGCCGGAGATGTACGTCCGAGAAGGAGGAACAGTCATGAAGTCCGTGACTCGTGGCGGAACCAGATGGAAGCGGTTCGCCGTAGTCATGGTGCCGAGCGTCGCGGCGACTGCCGCGATAGGTGTCGCCCTGTCCCAGGGCGCGCTTGCGGCATCGTTCAGCGTTTCCGGTCAGTCGTTCAAGGTGACGGCGGACTCTCTTGATGGCGAGGGCTTCGCCCAGTACGGCGCCATCGACAGTGGCAAGACGGGTGTCCACCCGGTCGCCGTGGTCGGCATGAAGTCGGCGACGATCAACAATCTCTGCCAGTCCGTCGTCGTCCCGGTCCCGGTCTTCGGCGACGTGTCGATGAAGCTGTCGGCCGGTAGCGACCCGAAGAACCCCGTCAAGGCCAAGACGCTCTACATCGACGCCGATGACCTGAAGGCCGACGCGACCTTCAAGAACATCGACATCGGTGTGGCGGCGGGTGACGCCAACAAGGGCCCGGGTATCCACCAGGGCGACAAGGCCGACCCGAACTCGTTCGCCCAGCAGGCCGACTCGGTGCACTTCGAGAACGTCCAGCAGCGCGCGTGGGCCACGACGGCCGGCACCTTCCAGCTCTCCGGCCTCAAGATGAGTGTCTCGAAGGGCAAGAACGAGTGCTACTAGTCCACAAGGGTCCGAAGCGGGCCCGGGACTAGGCACTTGATGTGCTGAACGGCCGGGCGCGGGGACGTGCGGGAAACGCTCCGGGCCGTCCCCGTGCCCGTATCCGGACAGCCATCGTCACCACAGATCAACGCCATTCCCGAGGAGCTGTACGACATGAGCGCCGAAGCGCACGCAGGGCTGGGCCCGAAGCTTGGTCACATGCGCCAATCGTTCCGAGGGTGGCGCGGTCAGCGCCCGTTCTGGGGTGGCCTGCTGGCCATTCTCGGCGGCATCCCGATCATGTACTTCCCGTACGCGAATCTGACGCTCGGCAGCATGACGATTCGGATGGCGACGACGGCGGGAGCCGGGTCGCTCATCATCGGCGTCCTGCTGGTCGTGCTCGGCCTGACGATGTGGTTCCAGCCGCACTCCCGGGTGTTCGCGGGTGTGGCGGCGATTCTTCTCGCCCTGGTCTCCCTGGTGGTCTCCAACTTCGGAGGCTTCGTCATCGGTTTCCTGCTCGCCCTCATCGGTGGCGCTCTCGGCGTCTCCTGGGCTCCGGGCAGGCCGCAGGAGAAGACGGCCGCGCAGGGCGGTGACGGCGCCGGGTCGGACGACCCGAACGTCGTGCCGCCGATCGCGGGTGCCACCTATCGGGTCGCGGGCGCAAACGACGACGTGTCAGGGACGAGCCCGGACAACGGGACGAACGGGAGGCACCGTGCCGGCTGACGAGGTGCACCACGAGGACTCGCTCTTGGAGTCCCGTGCGAGAACCGGGCCGCGGCATGCAGCACCGAGGAAGCACCTGTTCACCAGGTTGCACATGCCCGCGGGCAAGGCGATAGCCATCGCGGCCATGCCCACGGCCGTACTGATGGGACTTGGTCTGACGCCCACGCTGGCGGCGGCCAAGGACAACCCGACCAAGTTCTCGGCGGACGACTACAAGGCGTGCGCCGACGCGGTGGAGGCGGAGCGGGACGCCAAGGACGGCACCGCCGCGGACAAGGACAAGGCGGAGGAGTCCAAGACCCCGACGCCGTCGGCCTCGGCCTCCACGGACAAGGACGGCGGCAAGGACGCGGACTCCGGCGCGGGCGGCGCGGACGACAAGGAGACGGCGCAGCCGACTCCCTCGCCGTCGGCCTCCTCCGGGACCAAGTCCGGCGCGGACGACAGCAAGGACACGGCCACGCCGTCGCCCTCGGCGTCCGAGACCAAGAACCCGCTCGACCCGCTGGGTGTCGGCGACGCGCTCAAGGACCTGTTCACGCCGAAGGACAAGGAGACGGCCGAGCCGACTCCCAGCCCGTCGGCGTCGGAGTCCGGGTCCAAGGACGTCGGCGACGCGGTCAAGGACACCGTCGACGGTGTCGGGGACACGGTCAAGGACACCACCGACAGGGCCGGCGACGCGGTCAAGGACACCAAGGACAGCGTCGACAAGGCCACCGAGGACGCCGCGAAGAAGGCCGAGGAGGCGGCGACCCCGTCCCCGAGCGCCAGTGGCATCCCGGACGACTGCCCGGTCGCGACCGACGCCGCGGGAGCCGACGAGGACACCCCGGCGCAGCTGCCCAACGACGTCTGGAAGCTGCAGGCCAGCTCGCTCCTGCTGAAGGGCGCGGACTACAAGGGCCTCGTGGACGTCCGGATGGCCGACGGCACCACCAAGCGCGTGATGAAGTACATCATCTCGAACGGTACGGACATCGGGGATCTGCACCAGATCGCCCCCGGCCCGGACGGCAAGTACTTCCACATCCGGTCCGACAAGGGTTCCACGTCGACCATCCGGGACGGGAAGACGACGATGTACACGGAGGAGCTCTCGGGCAATCTGCTCGGGCTCATCCCCATGACGTTCAACGCGAAGAACCCGCCGCCGATCAACCTGCCGATCCTGTACTTCACCAACGTGAAGGTCACGCAGGCCGCGCAGTTCGGCGGGAACCTGCACGTGCCCGGGCTGCACACCACGGTCGAGGACAGCTGACCGTACCTTCAGGACCCGTTCGGGAGCCGCACAACGCCGAGGGCGCCCCCTGTCTCGTACAGGAGGCGCCCTCGGTGCGTGTTCCGGGCGGTACCGCGGTCAGTCGCGGTCGCCGCCGCCCAGGTGGTGCACCCGGACCATGTTGGTGGTGCCGGGGACGCCGGGGGGCGAGCCGGCCGTGATGACCACGGTGTCGCCGTCGTTGAAGCGGCTCAGCTTCACCAGCTCGGCGTCGACCAGCTCGACCATCGCGTCGGTGGAGTCCACGTGCGGCACGACGTACGTCTCGACGCCCCAGCTCAGCGACAGCTGGTTGCGGGTGTTCTGGTCCGTGGTGAAGGCCAGGATCGGCTGGGCCGCGCGGTAGCGGGACAGCCGGCGGGCCGTGTCACCGGACTGCGTGAAGGCGACCAGCGCCTCACCGTTCAGGAAGTCCGCGATCTCGCAGGCGGCGCGGGCCACGGAACCGCCCTGGGTGCGCGGCTTCTTGCCCGGGACCAGCGGCTGCAGGCCCTTGGAGAGCAGCTCCTCCTCGGCCGCCTTGACGATCTTCGACATCGTCTTGACGGTCTCGATCGGGTACGCGCCGACCGAGGACTCGGCGGACAGCATGACCGCGTCGGCGCCGTCCAGGATCGCGTTGGCCACGTCGGAGGCCTCGGCGCGGGTGGGGCGCGAGTTGGTGATCATCGACTCCATCATCTGGGTCGCGACGATCACCGGCTTGGCGTTGCGGCGGCACATCTCCACGAGGCGCTTCTGCACCATCGGGACCTTCTCCAGCGGGTACTCGACCGCGAGGTCGCCACGGGCCACCATCACCGCGTCGAACGCCGCGACGACGCCCTCCATGTTGGCGACGGCCTGCGGCTTCTCCACCTTGGCGATGACGGGGACCCGGCGGCCCTCCTCGTCCATCACCTTGTGGACGTCCTTCACGTCGTTGGCGTCGCGCACGAAGGACAGGGCGACCATGTCGCAGCCCATCTTCAGGGCGAAGCGCAGGTCCTCGATGTCCTTCTCGGACAGGGCCGGGACGTTGACGGCCGCGCCGGGCAGGTTGATGCCCTTGTGGTCGGAGATGACACCGCCCTCGATGACGATCGTCTTGACCCGGGGGCCCTCGACGTCCATCACCTTGAGCTCGACGTTGCCGTCGTTGATCAGGACCTGGTCACCGCGCGAGACGTCGCCCGGCAGCCCCTTGTACGTCGTGCCACAGATCGACTTGTCACCCGGGACGTCCTCGGTGGTGATGGTGAACTCGTCACCGCGCACCAGCTCGACGGGGCCCTCGGCGAAGGTCTCCAGGCGGATCTTCGGGCCCTGGAGGTCGGCGAGCACGCCCACCGCGCGGCCCGTCTTCTCGGCGGCCGCGCGGACGCGGTCGTAGCGGCCCTGGTGCTCGGCGTGGGTGCCGTGGCTGAAGTTGAAGCGGGCCACATTCATGCCGGCCTCGATCAGCGAGACGAGCTGCTCTTCGGAGTCGACGGCGGGGCCCAGCGTGCAGACGATTTTGGAACGGCGCATGGGGGCGATCCTATCGGTTTGTTTCGCTACGGAATATTCCGTCTGGTGGAATCTACAAATGGGCGGACGGGTGCTCAGGCGTTGCGGTCGTCACGGTCCCCGACCAGCGCGTAGGTCTGCTGCGCGATCTCCAGCTCCTCGTCGGTCGGGACCACGGCGACGGCGACCCGTGCGTACTCCGGCGAGACGATCCGGGCCTCGTCGGAACGTACGGAATTGAGCTCGCCGTCGACCGCCAGGCCCAGCTCCTCCAGGCCCGCGACCGCAGCTTCCCGCACCGGCGCCGCGTTCTCGCCGACCCCGGCGGTGAACGCGATCGCGTCCACCCGGCCGAGCACCGCGTAGTACGAGCCGATGTACTTCTTCAGGCGGTGGATGTAGATGTCGAAGGCGAGCTGCGCCTCCTGGTCGCCCTCGTCGATCCGGCGCCGGATCTCCCGCATGTCGTTGTCGCCGCACAGGCCGACCAGACCGCTCTTCTTGTTGAGCAGGACGTCGATCTCGTCCGCCGACATGGTGCCCACCCGCATCAGATGGAAGATGACGGCCGGGTCGACGTCCCCTGAACGCGTACCCATCACCAGGCCCTCAAGCGGCGTCAGACCCATGGATGTGTCCACGCACACCCCGCCGCGCACGGCCGACGCCGAGGCGCCGTTGCCCAGGTGCAGCACGATGACGTTGACCTCCTCCGGCTCCTTGCCCAGCAGCTCGGCGGTCCTGCGGGACACGTACGCGTGCGACGTGCCGTGGAAGCCGTAGCGGCGGATGCGGTGCTCGTCGGCGGTCTTCACGTCGATCGCGTAGCGCGCCGCGGACTCCGGCATCGTCGTGTGGAACGCCGTGTCGAAGACCGCGACCTGCGGCAGGTCGGGCCGGAGCGCCATCGCCGTACGGATGCCCGTCAGGTTCGCCGGGTTGTGCAGCGGCGCCACCGGGATGAGCCGCTCCACCTCCTTGAGCACCGCGTCGTCGATCACCGTCGGCTGCGTGAAGAACATGCCGCCGTGCACCACCCGGTGGCCGATCGCGGCGAGCTCGGGGGAGTCCAGGCCGAGCCCGTCCCGCGTCAGCTCGTCGGCGACCGCCTTGAGGGCCTCCTCGTGGTCGGCGATCGGCCGGTTCTGCTCCCGGGCCTCGCCGCCCCCGCCGAGCAGCGGCGTGTGCTTGAGCCGGGAGGTCTCCTCACCGATGCGCTCCACGAGGCCCGCGGCGAGCCGCGCGCCGTCGCGCATGTCGAGCAGCTGGTACTTCACCGACGAGGAGCCGGAGTTGAGGACGAGGACACGGGTGGCGGTCACTGAGCGGCTGCCTTTTCGGTCGGGGTCTGGGCCTGGATCGCCGTGATGGCGACGGTGTTCACGATGTCCTGCACGAGCGCGCCGCGGGACAGGTCGTTGACCGGCTTGCGCAGACCCTGCAGGACCGGGCCGACGGCGATCGCGCCGGCCGAGCGCTGCACGGCCTTGTACGTGTTGTTGCCGGTGTTGAGGTCCGGGAAGATCAGCACGCTGGCCTGGCCCGCCACCTCCGAGTCCGGCAGCTTGGTGGCCGCGACGCTGGGCTCGACCGCGGCGTCGTACTGGATCGGTCCCTCGATCCGCAGCTCGGGGCGGAGCGAGCGCACCAGCTCGGTGGCCTCGCGGACCTTGTCGACGTCGGCGCCCGAGCCGGAGGTGCCGGTGGAGTACGACAGCATCGCGATCCGCGGGTCGACGCCGAACTGCTCGGCGGTGGCGGCCGACTGCACGGCGATGTCGGCGAGCTGCTGGGCGTTCGGGTCCGGGTTCACGGCGCAGTCGCCGTAGACGAGGACCTTGTCGGCCAGGCACATGAAGAAGACCGAGGAGACGATCGCCGCGTCCGGCTTGGTCTTGATGATCTCGAAGGCCGGCCGGATCGTCGCGGCCGTGGAGTGCACGGACCCCGACACCATGCCGTCGGCCAGGCCCTCCTGGACCATCAGCGTGCCGAAGTAGTTCACGTCGGCGACCACGTCGTGCGCCAGCTCCACGGTCACGCCCTTGTGGGCGCGCAGCTGCGCGTACTCCTGGGCGAAACGGTCCCGCAGCTCGGAGGTCTGCGGGTCGATGAGCTGGCTGTCCGCGAGGTCGACACCGAGATCGGCGGCCTTCTTGCGGATCTGCTCGACCGGGCCGAGCAGTGTCAGGTCGCACACGCCCCGGCGCAGCAGCACATCGGCGGCGCGCAGCACCCGCTCCTCGGTGCCCTCCGGCAGGACGACGCGACGCTTGTCCGAGCGGGCCTGCTCCAGCAGCTTGTGCTCGAACATCATCGGGGTGACCCGGTCGGTGGACGGGGCCTGGATCGTCTTGAGCAGCCCGGCCGTGTCGACGTACCGCTCGAAGAGGCCGAGGGCCGTCTCCGCCTTGCGGGGCGTCGCCGCGTTCAGCTTGCCCTCCAGCGCGAAGAGTTCGGCCGCCGTGGGGAACGAGCCGCCGGACACCGCGATCACCGGGGTGCCGGGCGCGAGCCGGTCGGCGAGCTTGAGGATCTCCTCGCCGGGCCGCTCGTTCAGGGTCAGCAGCACGCCCGCGATCGGCGGCGTGCCCGCGCTGTGCGCCGCGAGCGAGCCCACCACCAGGTCCGCGCGGTCGCCGGGGGTGACGACCATGCAGCCCGGGGTCAGTGCGTTCAGGAAGTTCGGCAGCATGGCACCGCCGAAGACGAAGTCGAGGGCGTCGCGCGCCAGGCCCGAGTCGTCGCCGAGCAGCACCGTGCCGCCGAGCGCGTGGGTGATCTGCGCGACGGTCGGCGCGGAGAGCGCGGCCTCGTCGGGCAGGACGTAGGCGGGCACCGGGAGACGGGCCTGGAGCCGCTCGTGTATCTCGTCGCGGTCCTCGGGGGCGACCCGGTTGGCGATCATCGCGAGGACGTCGCAGCCCAGGCTGTCGTAGGCGCGGTAGGCGTTGCGGACCTCGGCGCGCACCGACTCGGCCGTCTGCTTCTTCCCGCCGACGACCGGCAGCACGGACGCGCCGAACTCGTTCGCCAGGCGGGCGTTGAGCGCCAGCTCGTCCGGCAGCTGGGTGTCGGCGAAGTCGGTGCCGAGCACCAGCACGACGTCGTAGTCGCGGGCCACGGCGTGGAAGCGGTCGACCAGGAGCGAGAGCAGCTCGTCGGTGCCCTGCTCGGCCTGGATCGCCGAGGCCTCGTGATAGTCGAGGCCGTACACGCTCGCCGGGTCCTGGGACAGGCGGTAGCGCGCCCGCAGCAGGTCGAAGAGCCGGTCGGGGCCGTCGTGGACGAGTGGACGGAAGACGCCCACCCGGTCGACCTGGCGGGTCAGGAGCTCCATGACTCCCAGCTCGACGACCTGGCGGCCGTCGCCCCGGTCGATCCCGGTCACGTACACGCTGCGCGTCACGCGTGCTCTCCGTTCCCCTAGTGGTCCTGCGTCGTCCTACGCGGTCGAACCCGGCTGATCCGGGTCGATCCGGCCTCTTTCGGGCAGAAAAAATGGCCGTAATGGAAGCCATGCCCTCTTGACAATACCTCCGGCGATGGCTAGGTCGCCCGCCGGACAAAAGTCCTGAACAGCAGGGTCCCCGTGCCCGTGGACAGTGTGCCCAAGCTCCCCTCCTGAGCGCGCGCGAACGCGGCGCCCCGCGGAGCGTGGAAGAATCGACCTGGCTCACACGTACCGGCAGCGAGCAGGAGACACAGCACGATGCGTATCGGAGTTCTCACCGCAGGCGGCGACTGTCCTGGCCTGAACGCCGTGATCCGTTCGGTCGTGCACCGCGCCGTCACGCACTACGGCGACGAGGTGCTCGGTTTCGAGGACGGCTACGCGGGACTGCTCGACGGGCGCTACCGGCCCCTCGACCTGAACGCGGTCAGCGGCATCCTCGCCCGTGGCGGCACCATTCTCGGCTCGTCCCGCCTGGAGCGCGACAAGTTCCGCGCGGCGTGCGAGAACGCCAAGCAGCTCGCCGAGGAGATCGGCTTCGACGTCCTCATCCCGATCGGCGGCGAGGGCACCCTCACCGCGGCCCGGATGCTCTCCGACGCGGGCCTGCCCGTCGTCGGCGTCCCGAAGACGATCGACAACGACATCTCCTCCACCGACCGCACCTTCGGCTTCGACACCGCCGTCGGCGTCGCCACCGAGGCGATGGACCGCCTCAAGACGACCGCCGAGTCCCACCAGCGGGTGATGGTCGTCGAGGTCATGGGCCGGCACGCCGGCTGGATCGCCCTGGAGTCCGGCATGGCCGGCGGCGCCCACGGCATCTGCCTGCCCGAGCGGCCCTTCGACCCGGCCGACCTGGTCAAGATGGTCGAGGAGCGCTTCGCCCGCGGCAAGAAGTTCGCCGTCATCTGCGTCGCCGAGGGCGCGCACCCCGCCGACGGCACCATGGACTACGGCAAGGGCGCCATCGACCAGTTCGGCCACGAGCGCTTCCAGGGCATCGGCACCGCCCTCGCCTACGAGCTGGAGAGCCGCCTCGGCAAGGAGGCGCGGCCCGTCATCCTCGGCCATGTGCAGCGCGGCGGCACCCCCACCGCCTACGACCGGGTGCTCGCCACCCGGTTCGGCTGGCACGCCGTGGAGGCCGCGCACCGCGGCGAGTTCGGCAAGATGACCGCACTGCTCGGCACCGACATCTCGATGGTGCCGCTCGCCGACGCGGTCACCGAGCTGAAGACGGTCCCCAAGGACCGCATGGACGAGGCCGAGTCGGTCTTCTAGTCCGTCGCGTTCCCGCACGGATCACGGATCACGGATCACGGATCACGGATCACGGGTTACGGATCCTGGACCAGAACTCGTCCAGGATCCGCTCCAGGAAGTCCCGCCCCGCGTCCCCCGCCTCGGGCGACGAACCGCCGCCCCAGCTCAGCGTCGCGGCCATCAGCGCCTGGTACTCCAGGTGCATCTCGTGCAGCACGTCCTCCGTCTCGCGCCGCTGCACGGGTACGAGCCGGGTCACCGGCCGCACATAGCCCTGCCAGCGGGTGGTCGCCGCGCTGCGCAGCAGTTCCGTCAGCTGTCCGTCCCGCCCGGTCACCGTCGCGAACGCGCGCGGCGCGAGCCGCAGCGTCCCGGCGAGCGCGCTCGACTGACGGTCGGTGCCCCGCCACTCGCCGGTCTCCTCCATGCGCAGATACGCGTGGATCTCGATGCCGACATCCCGCGCCACGTCCTCCGGGGGCAGCCCGAGCGCGAGCCGGTGCTCGCGCAGCGTCCGCGGGGCGCCGATGAGTTCACCCGGCGAGCACCACAACGCCCCGGCGAGCGCGGTGAGTTCACCCGCCGTGGGCGACGCGTCGCCGCGCTCCCAGGCGATGATGATCTCCGGGGTGATGTGCGCGAGCCCGTAGGAGGCGCGCATCCCGTACGCGACATGGCCCGGCGCCATCCCGAGCGCCTCACGGAGGCGGCGGGCGGCGGAGGCGTTGAACGGTGGGGTGGGCTGATGCGCCGCGGCGGTGTGCTGCACGGGCACAAAGTAGGGGGGAACGGGCCGCTTGGCTACGGTGTGTTCGTCTTGCGTGACATATCGTAGGAACGTACAGCCGTGGTTTCGGTCAGCCCTTGACGGCACCGCCGAGCGCGAAGCCCCCGCCGAAGCGGCGCGACACCAGGACGTACAGCAGGATCACCGGCGTCGAGTAGATGATCGAGAACGCCGCGAGCTGGCCGTAGACCACCGTGCCGCGGTTGCCGAAGAAGTCGTTGATGCTGACCGACGCCGGCATCTGGTCGGGGGAGAGCAGCAGCATGAACGGGACGAAGAAGTTGCCCCACATCATGGCGAAGCAGAACACCGTGACGACGGCGATCCCCGGCCCCATCAGCGGCAGCACGATCCGCACCAGCGACTGGAAGGTGCCCGCGCCGTCCGTCCAGGCCGCCTCCTCCAGCTCCTTCGGGACGCCGTCCATGAAGTTCTTCATCAGCCAGATGGCGAAAGGGAGTTGGGACGCGGTGAAGAAGTAGATGGTGCCCGCCATCGTGTCGATCAGGTTCACCTGCACGAACAGCGCGTACACCGGGACCATGATCGCCGTGATCGGCAGACACGTGGCGAACAGGATCGTGCTCAGGTACGGGGTGTTCAGGCGCGAGCGGTAGCGGGACAGCGGATACGCGGCGAGCGCCGCGCAGGCGACGGTGAGGGCCGTCGCGCCACCGCACAGGATCAGGCTGTTCAGCAGTGGGGTGAAGGTGATGTCCGGCTTCAGGATCGCGTCGAAGTTGTCGAACGTGGCATGCGCCGGCAGCTTCACCTTGAGGTTCGCGTCGGCGTCGAGCGAGGACAGGACGACCCAGGCCAGCGGCAGCGCGAAGGCGAGGGCTACCAGCAGCAGCGTCGCGTCGGCCGTCAGACGGGTACGGGTACGTCGGCGGGTCACTCATGCCTCCGAGCGCAGCAGGCGCATGTAGACCAGCGAGAACAGGGCACCGACGACGAGCAGGAGCAGGGCGACCGCGGTGCCGTAGCCGATCATGCTCTTCTGGAAGGCCTGCTCGTACATGAACAACGGGAGGGTCTGGCTGCGATTGCCGGGCCCGCCGCGGGTCATCACCCAGATCAGACCGAAGACGGACAGCGTCTGCAGGGTGTTGAGCATCAGGTTCGTGCCGATGGAGCGGCGGATCATCGGCAGCGTGACGTGCCACAGCCGCTGCCAGGCGTTCGCACCGTCGACCTCGGCGGCCTCGGTGACCTCCTTCGGGATCTCGGAGAGCGCCGCCGAGTAGACGAGCATCGAGAAGGCCGTGCCGCGCCACACGTTCGCGAACGACACCGCGAGGATCGGCAGCGTGAACAGCCAGTTCTGGCCGGGCAGATGGAGCCAGTCGAGGATCGCGTTGAGGGTGCCCTCGCGGCGGAAGAAGGCGTAGAGCAGGAAACCGGCGACGACCTCCGGCAGCACCCACGCCGTGACGACCACGGCCCCCGTGACCGTGCGGACCGGTTTCGAGGCGCGCTGCATCAGCGCCGCGAGGGCCAGGCCCAGCGTGTTCTGGCCGACGATCGACGACAGGAACGTGAAGACGAGGGTGAGCCGGACGGCGTTGAGGAAGGCGTCGTCCTCGAACGCGGCCCGGAAGTTGTCGAAGCCGACGAACGACGACTCGGCCTGCCCGGTCAGCTGGAGATCGGTGAAGGCGATATAGGCGCAGTAGGCGATCGGCCCCGCGAGGAACAGGACCATGATGATCGTGGCGGGGGCGATCGGGAGGGCTCGCAGTGCTGTGGTGCGACGGGTCACGAGGTTGCGGTCACCTTTCGTTCCGGCCCCCGCGGCGTGCGAGGAGCGGGGCCCGGGACAGCGCCCCGGGCCCTCGACGCGGAGGGGCTCAAGGCTTCTCGACGACCTTGCCGTCCGCCGCCGTCTTCACCTGCTCGTCGTACGTCGCCGCCGCCTTGTCCACCGAGGCGTCACCGGTCGTCACCGACTCCATCGCCTCCTGGATCGCCGTGGAGACCTTCGGGTACGCCGGATAGGCCGGGCGGTAGTGCGTCGTGGCGACCAGGTCCGTGAAGAACTTGATGCCGGGCTGCGCCTTCACGTACTCGGGGTCCGCGGCGACGTCCTTGCGGACCGAGATGCCGGAGTTGGCGATGTACCAGCGCTGCGCGTTCGCCTTGGTCTGCATCGTCTTGATGAACTCGAAGGCGAGGTCCGGGTTGCTCGACTTGGCCGGGATCGCCCAGGTCCAGCCGCCGGACATGGAGACCTTGCCGGGCGCCTGCCCGTTCTGCGTCGGCATGTGGGCGAGGCCCAGCTTCTGCGACCACTCGGGCCATTCGTGCCCGGCGCCCTTGATCCAGTCCTGCGGGAGCCAGGACCCGTCGAGGTCGATGGCGAGCTTGCCCTTGGGCAGGAGATCACCGCGGACGGTGGTGCCGATGTTCGGGTCGAGCGCGTCGGAGACGTCGGGGCCGAGCTTCTCCTTGTAGACCGTCTCGACGAACTCCAGGCTGTCCTTGAAGGCCTGTGAGCCGGCCACCCACTTGCCGGACGACTTGTCGTAGAGCGGATCCGAGCCGCCGTCGCCCGTGCCGTACAGCAGCATCTCGAAGCCCTGCATCGTCGACTGCTCGCCGCCCGGCTTGCCGGTGTAGACGTTCAGCGGGGTGACACCGGGGACCTTCTTCTTGATGGTGCGGGCCGCGTCGAGGACCTCGTCCCAGGTCTTCGGCTGCCAGGGGGTCTCGATGCCCGCCTTCTTCAGGGTGG
The DNA here is from genome assembly GCF_050410835.1 of Streptomyces sp. cg35. Lineage (NCBI taxonomy): Bacteria > Bacillati > Actinomycetota > Actinomycetes > Kitasatosporales > Streptomycetaceae > Streptomyces > Streptomyces sp. cg35. The sequence goes on along the minus strand of NZ_CP191268.1, from coordinate 2,885,206 downwards.
CCTTGTCGTACCAGAGGCCGCGGGTGTCGGTGCCGTCCGGAACGCCGTACGTCTTCCCGTCCTCGGCCTTCGCGGCGGTCTTCGCGGTGTCGATGAACTGGTTCCAGTCCGACCACTTGTTCAGATACGTGTCCAGGGGCCTCAAGTACCCGCTGGTGATGTCGGAGTTGATGAGGAACGTGTCCTCGTAGACCAGGTCAGGGGCCGTCTTCGGCGACCGGAGCATCTGCTGGAGCTTGGTGTAGTAGTCGGCGTCGGCGGCCTTGATCGGCACGAGTTCGACCTTCTTGCCCGGGTTGGCCTTCTCGAACTGCTTCTTCATCGCGGCCAGATAGATGTCCGGGACCCGGCTCTTGTTGTCCGTGGACTGCTTGAACGAGACCTTGATCGTGTTCGAGTCGCTGCCGGAGCCGCCGCCACAGGCGGTGAGCGTTCCGGCGGCCAGCAGGGCAGTGGCGACGAGGAGCGGGGCGGTGGGGCGCACGGGCACGACCTCCTACGGAGCGCCGCGGGCATCGTTGCCTCGCGGGGCTGCCCGTGAACGTAAGGGCCCGTTCGTCGCAAGGTCAATGGGTGTGCGGCGACGCACGTCACCACGGTGACAACGTTGTTGTCGAGTCCGGGGAGCCGAGTGGAAAGTTAGGTAAGGCTAAGCTAAGTTAATCTTCGGTTGGTCTCGCAACACCCCTGTCCCTGAAGGAGATTGACGCCGCATGCCTCGCATCACGCCCAGGATCCGTCGTTCCGCCGCCGCCGTGGTGGCTCTCGTCGCGGGTGCGACGACGGCCCCGGCCGCCGTCGCCACGGCCGGCACCGGAGCCCCCGCCGCCGTCTCCGCCCCCGTCACCAAAGGCCTCTACCAGTCGGCGTACTCGGAGCGGAACCACGTCCTGTGGACCGCGTCGGCCGTCGGCCGGCCCCCGGTGACCACCTCCGCGCTGAGCAAGGTCGACCCGAAGACCCTGAAGGTGCTGGCCACCTGCACGCCGCCGGTCACCGACGCGGCCACCGGCGCCCTCGAGGCGGTCTACGGCATCGCCGTCGACGACGAGCACAACACCGTCTGGGTCACCAACACCCGCAACAACAGCGTCGCCGTCTACAGCCAGCGCGACGGCGCGCACCTCGCGACCCTGCCGAACGTCGCCCACGCCCGCGAGATCGTCGTCGACGAGAAGCACGACACCGTGTGGGCGAGCGGCTTCGGCGACGGCAGCCTGGTCGCCTTCGACAGCCGCACCTACGCGGAGAAGAAGCGCGTCACCGTCGAGGGCGCGGGCCCGACCGGCCTCGCCGTGAACGAGCGCACCGGCACGGTCTACGCCGCCGACCTCACGAACGACCAACTCATCGAGGTGGCCCGGAAGTCCGCCACGCCGCGGCTCATCCCGACCGGCGACGGCCCCCTCTCCGTGGCCCTCTCCAAGAACGGCCGCACCGCCTACACGGCCGACAACACCGCGGGCACCGTCTCCGTCGTCGACCTCGACAAGGGCCTGGTCAGCAAGTCCGTCCCGACCGGCGCCGGCCCGCTGTCCGTGGCCGCCGACGACCGCTCCGGCGCCGTCGTCGCCGTCAACCGCACCGACGCCACCGCGACCGTCGTCGACCCGCGCAAGGGCACCGTCGTCAAGACCGTCACCACCGGCGCCAACCCCAACCACGTCGAGATCGCCCACGGCACCGCCTACGTCGTCGACAAGTCCGGCACGGGCCCGACGGGCGAGGACCTGCTCACCCGCTTCCGGGTGCGCTGACCGCTACTTCCAGCAGTAGATCAACTCGGGCCGGCCGACCTGCCCGTACTGCGGACTGCGCACGGCCAGCCCCGCGTCGACCAGATGCTCCAGATAGCGGCGCGCGGTGATGCGCGAGATACCGACCGTCCCGGCGGCCGCCGCCGCTGTCACGCCCTCGGACGCGGCCTCGCGCACCGCCTGCGTCACCCGCTCCAGCGTGGGCGCGCTCAGCCCCTTGGGCAGGGCGGCCGGAGCCGGGGAGCGCAGGTTGGCCAGGGCCCGGTCGACCTCGTCCTGCCCGGTCGCCTCGCCGCTCGTCGTGCGGTACTCGGCATAGCGCGCCAGCCGGTCCCGCAGCGTGGCGAACGTGAACGGCTTCAGCACGTACTGGACGACACCCAGCGAGACCCCCTCCCGCACGACCGCCAGATCACGGGCCGACGTCACCGCGATGACGTCCGCCTGGTGCCCCGCGGCACGCAGCGACCGGGCCAGCGCGAGACCGTGCCCGTCCGGCAGGTGCAGATCGAGCAGGATCAGGTCGACCGGCGCCCGGTCCAGCGCACGACGCGCCTCGGCGGCCGTATGGGCCTTGGCGACGGTCACGAAGCCGGCCACACGGTTCACATAGAGGGCATGGGCGTCGGCCGCCACCGGGTCGTCCTCCACCACCAGGACTCTGATCTGCGGATCCGTCATGACATGCCGTCCTGGGTCGTGGTCGAGGCCGTGCGCACAACGCCCGGCGCGGGAATACTGCCGGCCCTGGCCGCCCCCTTCAGAGGCAGCGCCACCGTGAACTCGGCTCCGCCGTCCGGCGGTTGGGTCAGCTCCAGGGTGCCCGCGTTACGGCGCACCGCCTGCCGTACGAGAGCGAGGCCGAGCCCCCGCCCGCCCGGACCGGCCGGCTTCGTCGACCAGCCCCGCTCGAACACGGCGTCCGCGTGCTCCGGATCCACCCCGGGACCGGTGTCCCTGACCCGCAGCAACAGGGCGTCGGACGTGGCCCGGGCCGTGACGGTGACCCGGGCGCGCGGCGAGCCCTGCGCCGCGTCGACCGCATTGTCGACGAGATTGCCGAGGACCGTGACCAGGTCCCGCGCCGCCAGCTCCGGCGGCAGCAGCCCGTCGTCGATCCGCGTATCGGCGGACACCACCAGCTCCACCCCGTGCTCATTGGCCTGCGCCGCCTTGCCCAGCAGCAGCGCGGCCAGCACCGGCTCGCTGACGGCACCGACGACCTGATCGGTCAGCGTCTGGGCCAGCTCCAGCTCCGCGGTGGCGAAGTCCACGGCCTCCTCCGCGCGCCCCAGCTCGATCAGCGACACGACCGTGTGCAGCCGGTTCGCCGCCTCATGGGCCTGCGACCTGAGCGCCTGCGTGAACCCCCGCTCCGAATCCAACTCGCCCATCACCGACTGCAGTTCGGTGTGATCGCGCAGGGTCACGACCGTGCCGCGCCGCTCACCGCTGGCCACCGGCGAGGTGTTCACGACCACGACCCGGTCGGCGGTCAGATGCACCTCGTCGACCCGCGGCTCGGCCGCCAGCAGCGCACCGGTCAGCGGCGCGGGCAGCCCCAGCTCGGCGACGCCCCGGCCCACCGCGTCCTCACCGACACCGAGCAGCGCCCGGGCCCCGTCATTGATGAGCGCCACCCGCCGCTGCCCGTCGAGCATGACGAGCCCTTCCCGCACGGCGTGCAGCGCGGCCTGGTGATAGGCGTGCATCCGGCTCAGCTCGGTGGCGTTCATCCCGTGGGTGTGACGGCGCAGCCGGGCGTTGATGACGTACGTGCCGATACCGCCGAGCACCAGCGCCGCCCCCGCCACCCCGGTCACCGCGAACACCTGACCGCGGGCCTGCGCCGTGATCTCGTCGATGGTGATCCCGGCGCTGACCAGGCCTACAATCCGGTTCCCCGAGTCCCGGACCGGAGTGATGACCCGCACCGACGGCCCCAGGGTCCCGGTGTACGTCTCCGCGAACGTCCGCCCCCGGAGCGCCGGCCCGATGTGCCCGAGGTACCGCTTGCCGATCCACTTCTCCGTCGGATGCGTCCACCGGATGCCCCGCGGATCCATGATCGTCACGAAGTCGACGCCGGTATGACGCTGCACGTCCAGGGCGTACGGCTGCAGGGACACCGTCGGATCCCCGGCCCCCGTGATCGCCTCGCGCACCGAGGGGGCGTCGGCCACCGCCGTCGCCGCGGCCGTCGCCTGCCGCCGCGCCGCGGTCTCCGCCTGGTTCCGGTCACTGACGTACGTGAACAGCGCGCATCCCGCGACCACGACCGCGACGAGCACGGCCTGCATCGCGAAGAGCTGGCCCGCCAGGCTGCGGGGGAGGGGGAGACGCATGGCGCCAGTCTGCCCGCTCGTACAAGTGCGAACTAAATGAACGGAAGGGTGACGGTCCTCACGGGCTGGGAGATAGTCACCGGGATCCGCAGACCGTGAGCCGCACGGCCCCTGCGTACGTGAACCCTTCCGGAACCCCCTCAACGGGCCCCTTTCCGGAACCCCTTCCGAATCGTTCCAGTACGCCGACGTCGTCGTCAGGAGGAACCGTGGCCGAAACCGGGACCAAGACCACGCCCCCCGCCGCCAAGCGGGACCGCACGCACTATCTCTACATCGCCGTCATCGTGGCGGTGCTGCTCGGCATCGCCGTCGGCTTCATCTGGCCCGACTTCGCCAAGGAGCTCAAGCCCATCGGCACGGGCTTCGTGAACCTGATCAAGATGATGATCTCGCCCATCATCTTCTGCACGATCGTGCTCGGCGTCGGCTCGGTACGGAAGGCCGCGAAGATCGGCAAGGTCGGCGGCCTCGCCCTCGGCTACTTCATCGTCATGTCGGTCGTCGCCCTGGCCATCGGCCTCCTCGTCGGCAACATCCTGCACCCCGGCGACGGCATGCACCTGACCGAGGCCACCAAGGAGGTCGGCCACACCGCGGCGGAGGACGCCGCGGAGGGCCCGGTCGACTTCATCCTCGGCGTCATCCCGACGACGCTGGTCTCCGCCTTCACCGAGGGCGAGGTCCTGCAGACCCTCCTCGTCGCCCTCCTCGTCGGCTTCGCCCTCCAGGCCATGGGCCGCGCCGGCGAGCCGGTCCTGCGCGGCGTCGAGCACATCCAGAAGCTCGTCTTCCGCGTCCTCGGCATGATCATGTGGGCCGCCCCGCTCGGCGCGTTCGGCGCGATGGCCGCCGTGATCGGCGAGACCGGCGTCGACGCACTCAAGGCACTCGCCACGATCATGATCGGGTTCTACGTCACCTGCGCCCTGTTCGTGGGCATCGTCCTGGCGGCGATCCTGCGACTGGCGACCGGATACAACATCTTCTCCCTGCTGAAGTATCTGGCCCGGGAGTTCCTGCTGATCCTGTCGACGTCGTCCTCCGAGTCGGCCCTGCCGCGCCTCATCGCGAAGATGGAGCACCTGGGCGTGAGCCGTCCGGTCGTCGGCATCACCGTCCCGACGGGCTACTCCTTCAACCTCGACGGCACCATGATCTACCTGACCATGGCGTCCCTGTTCATCGCCGACGCCATGGACCAGCCGATGAGCGTCGGCCAGCAGATCGGCCTGCTCCTCTTCATGATGATCGCGTCGAAGGGCGCGGCAGGCGTCTCCGGCTCCGGCATCGCGGTGCTCGCGAGCGGACTGCAGTCCCACAAGCCGGCACTGGTCGACGGGGTCGGCCTCATCATCGGCATCGACCGTTTCATGAGCGAGGCGCGCGCCCTGACGAACTTCGCGGGCAACGCGGTGGCCACGCTGCTGATCGGCACCTGGACCGGCGAGGTCGACCGGGACCGGGTCAAGCGGGTGCTGGCCGGCGATCTGCCGTTCGACGAGCGGACCCTGCTGGACTCCAAGGACGGCGACACGGACGTCCCCGAACCACGGGACGGCGGGGCCGGCACGGGAGCCGGAACCAAGGAGCCCGTGGGGGCCTGACCTGGTCATTCCCCGAGCGGGGTCCGGTGCGCCGTGTCGCACCGGACCCCGCTTTTGTCGTACCGGGCCACGTGGCGTAGAGTCCTGCGAGTTGTCCGGGTCACCACGGCTCACGGCAGCGCTCCCGCCGCTGAAGCGGCACCCAAACCACCAGCACGATCTCCCCCTGGGATTGATTTCGGCTTGCCCGAATTCAATTCGATTTCGGGGCGCGTCCGGCCTGATCGACCCGATTAGGAACCGCCGCGAGGATCCGCTAAAGTCTGGGACGTCGGAACGGCCCAACAGCCGCGAAGACAAACCCGGTTGACAGGGAATCAGGCCCGAAAGGATCTGATAGAGTCAACACCGCCGGAAGGCCGAAAGGCCGGAAAGCGGAGCACGACCCCGAGGAAATCGGCCGGTGAAACGGTCTGATAGAGTCGGAAACACGCAGTAACATTAAAAAGAAGTACCGAAGGGAAGCGCCCGGAGGAAAGCCCGAGAGGGTGAGTACAAAGGAAGCGTCCGTTCCTTGAGAACTCAACAGCGTGCCAAAAATCAACGCCAGATATGTTGATACCCCGACTCACTTCGGTGAGTTGAGGTTCCTTTGAAAAAGTCCTGCCGGTCACTGACCGGTAGGCGCACAGCGAGGACGCTGTGAACAAGGAGATTATTCCTCTCCTTGTTCCGCTCTCGTGGTGTCACCCCGATCACGGGGAAACATTCACGGAGAGTTTGATCCTGGCTCAGGACGAACGCTGGCGGCGTGCTTAACACATGCAAGTCGAACGATGAAGCCCTTCGGGGTGGATTAGTGGCGAACGGGTGAGTAACACGTGGGCAATCTGCCCTGCACTCTGGGACAAGCCCTGGAAACGGGGTCTAATACCGGATGACACTCCTTCAGGCATCTGAGGGGGTTGAAAGCTCCGGCGGTGCAGGATGAGCCCGCGGCCTATCAGCTTGTTGGTGAGGTAGTGGCTCACCAAGGCGACGACGGGTAGCCGGCCTGAGAGGGCGACCGGCCACACTGGGACTGAGACACGGCCCAGACTCCTACGGGAGGCAGCAGTGGGGAATATTGCACAATGGGCGAAAGCCTGATGCAGCGACGCCGCGTGAGGGATGACGGCCTTCGGGTTGTAAACCTCTTTCAGCAGGGAAGAAGCGAAAGTGACGGTACCTGCAGAAGAAGCGCCGGCTAACTACGTGCCAGCAGCCGCGGTAATACGTAGGGCGCAAGCGTTGTCCGGAATTATTGGGCGTAAAGAGCTCGTAGGCGGCTTGTCGCGTCGGTTGTGAAAGCCCGGGGCTTAACCCCGGGTCTGCAGTCGATACGGGCAGGCTAGAGTTCGGTAGGGGAGATCGGAATTCCTGGTGTAGCGGTGAAATGCGCAGATATCAGGAGGAACACCGGTGGCGAAGGCGGATCTCTGGGCCGATACTGACGCTGAGGAGCGAAAGCGTGGGGAGCGAACAGGATTAGATACCCTGGTAGTCCACGCCGTAAACGGTGGGCACTAGGTGTGGGCAACATTCCACGTTGTCCGTGCCGCAGCTAACGCATTAAGTGCCCCGCCTGGGGAGTACGGCCGCAAGGCTAAAACTCAAAGGAATTGACGGGGGCCCGCACAAGCAGCGGAGCATGTGGCTTAATTCGACGCAACGCGAAGAACCTTACCAAGGCTTGACATACACCGGAAAGCATTAGAGATAGTGCCCCCCTTGTGGTCGGTGTACAGGTGGTGCATGGCTGTCGTCAGCTCGTGTCGTGAGATGTTGGGTTAAGTCCCGCAACGAGCGCAACCCTTGTTCTGTGTTGCCAGCATGCCCTTCGGGGTGATGGGGACTCACAGGAGACCGCCGGGGTCAACTCGGAGGAAGGTGGGGACGACGTCAAGTCATCATGCCCCTTATGTCTTGGGCTGCACACGTGCTACAATGGCAGGTACAATGAGCTGCGATACCGCGAGGTGGAGCGAATCTCAAAAAGCCTGTCTCAGTTCGGATTGGGGTCTGCAACTCGACCCCATGAAGTTGGAGTTGCTAGTAATCGCAGATCAGCATTGCTGCGGTGAATACGTTCCCGGGCCTTGTACACACCGCCCGTCACGTCACGAAAGTCGGTAACACCCGAAGCCGGTGGCCCAACCCCTTGTGGGAGGGAGCTGTCGAAGGTGGGACTGGCGATTGGGACGAAGTCGTAACAAGGTAGCCGTACCGGAAGGTGCGGCTGGATCACCTCCTTTCTAAGGAGCATCTAGGCCGCCGGGCTTGCTCGGTGGTCCAGGGCCATTACGTCGGCAAACGTTCGACGGTGGTTGCTCATGGGTGGAACGTTGATTATTCGGCACCGTCAGTCAACTCGGGCTGCAAGTACTGCTCTTCGGAGCGTGGAACGCAGACCACGAGGGGCGAGGGTGTCGGGCACGCTGTTGGGTATCTGAGGGTACGGACTTGTTCCCGACCTCAATGCCGGCCCCGGTAAAAATCTGCTTCGGTGGGTTGTGACGGGTGGTTGGTCGTTGTTTGAGAACTGCACAGTGGACGCGAGCATCTGTGGCCAAGTTTTTAAGGGCGCACGGTGGATGCCTTGGCACCAGGAACCGATGAAGGACGTGGGAGGCCACGATAGTCCCCGGGGAGTCGTCAACCAGGCTTTGATCCGGGGGTTTCCGAATGGGGAAACCCGGCAGTCGTCATGGGCTGTCACCCGCTGCTGAACACATAGGCAGTGTGGAGGGAACGCGGGGAAGTGAAACATCTCAGTACCCGCAGGAAGAGAAAACAACCGTGATTCCGGGAGTAGTGGCGAGCGAAACTGGATGAGGCCAAACCTACGACGTGTGAGACCCGGCAGGGGTTGCGTCGTGGGGGTTGTGGGATCTCTTTTCTACGGTCTGCCGGCCGTGGGACGAGTCAGAAACCGTTGATGTAGGCGAAGGACATGCGAAAGGTCCGGCGTAGAGGGTAAGACCCCCGTAGTCGAAACGTCAGCGGCTCGTTTAAGAGACACCCAAGTAGCACGGGGCCCGAGAAATCCCGTGTGAATCTGGCGGGACCACCCGTTAAGCCTAAATATTCCCTGGTGACCGATAGCGGATAGTACCGTGAGGGAATGGTGAAAAGTACCGCGGGAGCGGAGTGAAATAGTACCTGAAACCGTGTGCCTACAAGCCGTGGGAGCGTCGGATATGTGCTTGCACATATCTCGTGACTGCGTGCCTTTTGAAGAATGAGCCTGCGAGTTTGCGGTGTGTTGCGAGGTTAACCCGTGTGGGGAAGCCGTAGCGAAAGCGAGTCCGAATAGGGCGATTCAGTAGCGCGCTCAAGACCCGAAGCGGAGTGATCTAGCCATGGGCAGGTTGAAGCGGAGGTAAGACTTCGTGGAGGACCGAACCCACCAGGGTTGAAAACCTGGGGGATGACCTGTGGTTAGGGGTGAAAGGCCAATCAAACTCCGTGATAGCTGGTTCTCCCCGAAATGCATTTAGGTGCAGCGTCGTGTGTTTCTTGCCGGAGGTAGAGCACTGGATAGGCGATGGGCCCTACCGGGTTACTGACCTTAGCCAAACTCCGAATGCCGGTAAGTGAGAGCGCGGCAGTGAGACTGTGGGGGATAAGCTCCATGGTCGAGAGGGAAACAGCCCAGAGCATCGACTAAGGCCCCTAAGCGTACGCTAAGTGGGAAAGGATGTGGAGTCGCAGAGACAACCAGGAGGTTGGCTTAGAAGCAGCCACCCTTGAAAGAGTGCGTAATAGCTCACTGGTCTAGTGATTCCGCGCCGACAATGTAGCGGGGCTCAAGCGTACCGCCGAAGTCGTGTCATTGCAGCAAGAGGGCTAACGCCTGCTGTGATGGGTAGGGGAGCGTCGTGTGCCGGGTGAAGCTGCAGCGGAAGCTAGTGGTGGACGGTTCACGAGTGAGAATGCAGGCATGAGTAGCGATACACACGTGAGAAACGTGTGCGCCGATTGACTAAGGGTTCCTGGGTCAAGCTGATCTGCCCAGGGTAAGTCGGGACCTAAGGCGAGGCCGACAGGCGTAGTCGATGGATAACCGGTTGATATTCCGGTACCCGCTGTGAAGCGTCAAACATCGAATCCAGTGATGCTAAGGCCGTGAAGCCGTTCCGGACCCTTCGGGGAATGGAAAGTGGTGGAGCCGCCGGCCCAAGTTGGTAGTAGGTGAGTGATGGGGTGACGCAGGAAGGTAGTCCAGCCCGGGCGGTGGTTGTCCCGGGGTAAGGGTGTAGGACGTGATCCAGGTAAATCCGGTTCACATGAGTCTGAGACCTGATGCCGAGCCGATTGTGGTGAAGTGGATGATCCTATGCTGTCGAGAAAAGCCTCTAGCGAGTTTCATGGCGGCCCGTACCCTAAACCGACTCAGGTGGTCAGGTAGAGAATACCGAGGCGTTCGGGTGAACTATGGTTAAGGAACTCGGCAAAATGCCCCCGTAACTTCGGGAGAAGGGGGGCCATTCCTGGTGATGAGTCTTGCACTCTGAGCTGGGGGTGGCCGCAGAGACCAGCGAGAAGCGACTGTTTACTAAAAACACAGGTCCGTGCGAAGCCGTAAGGCGATGTATACGGACTGACGCCTGCCCGGTGCTGGAACGTTAAGGGGACCGGTTAGTCAAGATTCGTCTTGGCGAAGCTGAGAACTTAAGCGCCAGTAAACGGCGGTGGTAACTATAACCATCCTAAGGTAGCGAAATTCCTTGTCGGGTAAGTTCCGACCTGCACGAATGGCGTAACGACTTCTCGACTGTCTCAACCATAGGCCCGGTGAAATTGCACTACGAGTAAAGATGCTCGTTTCGCGCAGCAGGACGGAAAGACCCCGGGACCTTTACTACAGTTTGATATTGGTGTTCGGTTCGGCTTGTGTAGGATAGGTGGGAGACTGTGAACTCTGGACGCCAGTTCAGGGGGAGTCGTCGTTGAAATACCACTCTGGTCGTGCTGGATGTCTAACCTGGGTCCGTGATCCGGATCAGGGACAGTGTCTGATGGGTAGTTTAACTGGGGCGGTTGCCTCCCAAAGGGTAACGGAGGCGCCCAAAGGTTCCCTCAGCCTGGTTGGTAATCAGGTGTTGAGTGTAAGTGCACAAGGGAGCTTGACTGTGAGACCGACGGGTCGAGCAGGGACGAAAGTCGGGACTAGTGATCCGGCGGTGGCTTGTGGAAGCGCCGTCGCTCAACGGATAAAAGGTACCCCGGGGATAACAGGCTGATCTTCCCCAAGAGTCCATATCGACGGGATGGTTTGGCACCTCGATGTCGGCTCGTCGCATCCTGGGGCTGGAGTCGGTCCCAAGGGTTGGGCTGTTCGCCCATTAAAGCGGTACGCGAGCTGGGTTTAGAACGTCGTGAGACAGTTCGGTCCCTATCCGCTGTGCGCGTAGGAGTCTTGAGAAGGGCTGTCCCTAGTACGAGAGGACCGGGACGGACGAACCTCTGGTGTGCCAGTTGTCCTGCCAAGGGCATGGCTGGTTGGCTACGTTCGGAAAGGATAACCGCTGAAAGCATCTAAGCGGGAAGCCTGCTTCAAGATGAGGACTCCCACCCCCTTTGAGGGGTTAAGGCTCCCAGTAGACGACTGGGTTGATAGGCCAGATCTGGAAGCACCGTAAGGTGTGGAGGTGACTGGTACTAATAGGCCGAGGGCTTGTCCTCAGTTGCTCGCGTCCACTGTGTTGGTTCTGAAACCACGAACAACCGTCGAAGCCGATTGGCTACGGCTCCGGTTGACAGTTTCATAGTGTTTCGGTGGTCATAGCGTGAGGGAAACGCCCGGTTACATTCCGAACCCGGAAGCTAAGCCTTACAGCGCCGATGGTACTGCAGGGGGGACCCTGTGGGAGAGTAGGACGCCGCCGAACTATTGTTGAGAAAAGCCCCGGACCGGGATACGGTCCGGGGCTTTTCTGCGTTTACGGCGCCTTTTCAGGCGGCCTCGGCGAGACGTTCGGCCTCCTTCGGCGGGTAACCCGCCGAGGCCAGAACCGCGACGACTGCCGCGCGGCCGGCATCTGCCGCCGGGATCGCCCCGTCGTTCACAGCCTCCATCAGGCCGAACAGCACCTGCTCATGCACGTACGCGAGAGCCTGCGCCGGCAGCGGGGAAGTGAACTGGCCCTGGTCCAAGCCCTGTTGGATCAAGGCCACGCAGATCTCGCGGACCGGGGCGAGGGCCGCCCTGATGCCCTCCATCGTCATGCTGCGCTGGGCCAGACTGACCAGAAGGCGGTAGCGGTCCGCGATCGGCCAGATCGCCAGAATCGAACGGGCCACCGCCTCGGCCGGTTCCGTGATGCCCTCGCGGCCGGCCCGGTGAGCCTCGGCGACCGCCTGGGCCGCATCGTCCACCAACGCCCCGACGAGCGCGTCACGGCTCGGGAAATGACCGTAGACCGTACGGCGCACCACGCCCGCCGCGCGGGCGATCTGATCCATGGAGGCCTCGGGATCGCGCAGCAGCTCGGCGAGCGCGACGTCGAGGATGCGGCGGCGGTTGGCGTCGGCCCGTACGGAAGTCACGCCGTTCATTGTGCCTGCACCCCGGCCCGCCCCCGACACGCGCTCGGGCTCACGCGACCCACCCATTTTGCACACTCCTGTGCAACGGCGTAGATTGCACAGCGCTGTGTAATTGCACAGCCTTGTGCAAGTCCTGTCCGCTGTTCACCCGGGAGGGTCTCCGCGCCATGCGCCTCGTCATGAACGAGCCGGTCGCCACGATGGACCGGCCGTACACCCGCCGCTGGTCGGCGCTGCTCGTGCTCTGCCTGAGCCTGTTGATCATCGTGATGGCCAACACGGCACTCACGGTCGCGGCGCCCGACATGACCCAGGACCTCGGGCTCTCCAGCGCCGACCTGCAGTGGGTCATCGACGGCTACACCGTTCCGTACGCCGCGCTGATGCTGCTGCTCGGTGCCATCGGCGACAAGTACAGCCGGCGCGGGGCCCTGATCCTCGGGCTCGTCGTGTTCGGCGGCGGGGCCGTCGCCGGGTCGCTCGTCGACAGCTCCACCGGGGTCATCGCCGCCCGCGCCGTCATGGGTGTCGGCGCAGCGATGATCATGCCCGCCACGCTGTCGCTGCTCGCAGCCACGTTCCCGCGGGCCGAGCGCGCCAAGGCCATCGTGCTGTGGACGGCGACGGCCGGACTCGCCATCGCCGCGGGGCCGTTGGTGGCCGGCGCGCTGCTGCGCAACCACGGGTGGTCGTCGACCTTCCTGATCAATGTGCCCGTCGCCGCCGTCGCGATCGTCGGCGCGCTCGTCCTCGTACCGCCGTCGAAGGCCGACCACCACAGCCGGATCGACTACGTGGGCGGGCTGCTGTCCGTGATCTGGGTCGGCGCGCTGGTCTACATGATCATCGAGGGGCCGCACTTCGGGTGGGGCGCGAAGGCGGTCACCGCCGCCGTGGTGGCGGGAGTGGCGCTCGTGGCCTTCATCGGCTGGGAGCTGCGGCATCCGCGCCCGGTGCTGGACGTACGACGGTTCACGAACCGCCGCTTCGCGGGGTCGAACCTCGCCGTCGCCCTCTTCTTCCTGGCCGTCTTCGGGGCGTTCTACTACCTCACCCAGCACCTCCAGTTCGTCCTCGGGTACGACGCCCTGGAGACGGGTGTGCGGATGCTGCCGCTGGCCGCCGCGGTGTTCGTCGGCTCGGCGCTCACCGGGTACCTCACGCCCCGGATCGGCATGAAGATCACGGTGACGGCGGGCATGGTCGGCGGCACGGCGGCGCTCGCGCTGCTGACGCGGGTCGACGCCGCGTCCACCTACGGCGACTTCGTCCTGCCCCTCGTGATTCTGGGCCTGGCCATCGGCCTGGCGCTGTCACCCTGTACCGACGCCATCATGGGCGCGTTCCCGGAGTCCGAGCTCGGTGTCGGCGGCGCCGTCAACGACACGTCGCTCGAACTCGGCGGCTCCCTAGGGATCGCCATCCTCGGCTCCGTGCTGGCCGGCTCGTACTCCTCGCACCTCTCCGACGCCGCGTCCGGCACCAAGCTGCCCGGCAATGCGCTGGCCACGGCGCAGGACTCGGTCGGCGCCGGATACGTCGTCGCGCAGCGGATCGGCGAGCAGGCGCACAAGCTCGCCGAGCGGGCGGCCGGTGCCACCGATCCGCAGCAGGCGGCGCAGCTCAAGGCGCAGGCCGCCCAACTTGCGGACGGGGCACGGCAGATGACGCGGGCGGTCGGCTCCTCGTTCGCCGACGCGGTGGCGCACACCAGTGTCGTCGGAGCCGTGATCCTCGGCGTGGGGACAGTGCTGGTGGCGGTGCTGCTGCCGCGCAAGGGCAAGGCGGCCGCCGGGCCCGGTGCCCCTGAGGACGACACGGAGCAGCGGCCTGCCGGCGAACTGGCCGCGAACAAGGGTTAGGCAGAGAGGGCCGCAGGACCGCAGCAGCTCGGCATCCCCGGCGCGGACAGGGGGGGCGATGGTCATCGGGCGAGCCTGTCCGCACCATGCGCAGGTCGGGGGCGTTGTCAGTGGCACCGTCTACTGTGGCGGCAGTCCGCAACGACCAGGAGGCCCGCCATGACGACCCTGCCCGACCGGCCCGGCACCGCACTGCTCGTCATCGACGTACAGAACGGGGTGGTGGAGGGTGCTCCACGCCGCGACGAGGTCGTCGCGCACATCAACACCCTCGTGGACAAGGCCCGAGCCGAGGGCGTCCCGGTGATCTGGGTGCAGCACTCGGACGACGGCCTCAAGGAGGGCACGGAGGCCTGGAGTTACGTCCCCGAGCTGGTGCGCCGGGAGCAGGAGCCTCTGGTGCACAAGAAGTACGGCGACTCGTTCGAGGCCACCGACCTGGAGGCGCTGCTCGCCGAGCGCGGCGTCGGCAGACTCGTCGTCACTGGGGCCCAGAGCGACGCCTGCATCCGCTCGACGATCCACGGTGGCTTCGTGCGCGGGTACGACGTGACGCTCGTCGGTGACGCGCACACCACGGAGGACCTCAGCGCGTACGGGGCGCCGGCCCCGGAGCTGGTCATCGCGCACACCAATCTGTACTGGAAGTTCCAGAGCGCGCCGGGCCGCAGCGCGGGGACGGTGGACACGGCCGACGTGACGTTCTGAGGTCCCCCTGGGCACGGGGTACTCAGGGGACTGAGTAGCACCACTCATGTCATGCCCACCGCCCGAGCGTTGGATGGTGGGCATGACGATGGACCTCGCCGCAGACGCGCCCGCACGACCCGCCCGGTACGCCCGTCACTGGGTCGCCCCGCTGCTCTCGTCGCTGGTGACGCTGCCGGCGGCGTTCTTCGCGTACGTCTTCGCCGGGCTCTCGCCGATGGCCTGCGACTCGTGCACGGATGCGCAGCTGGACTGGTTCGAGCCTAGCTTCGACCGGGCCTTCACGGTCTTCGGACTGAGCCTGACCGTCTCGCTGCTCGTCCTGGCGACGGCGTGGTTGTTGCCGTGGCAGGAGCGGTATGCGGAGCGCAGGACCGGGTTCGCGGTGCTGGCGCCGATAGCGGTGGTGGTCACGTACGTCGTGTTCGTGGCGATGGTCGACTGGCCGTGAGCCGGGCTGTGCGATGCGTGTTCTCTTGCCCCGCGCTGTAGCCCAGCCCCGGGGCTCTGCCCCGGCCCCCGCTCCTCAATCGCCGGAGGGGCTTGATGTGCCCGGCCCCCACTGGCGTCCGGTCGCGTACGAGAGGGGAGAAGCCGGTCTGGGTGTGTGCGCGCGCCCTTCAACGCGCAGCGCTGGCCTTGACGTCGGCGGCAAGGTTTACCGTCGTACGCATGCGCATCGGAGAGCTCGCGGCCCGTGCCGGTACCAGTACGCGGACGCTCAGGTACTACGAGTCGCGCGGGCTGCTGCCCGCGCGGCGTGGCGGCAACGGATACCGGACCTATGACGAGGCGGACCTGCGCGCGCTGCGGCAGATCCGCACGCTCCAGGACTTCGGGTTCGACCTGGAGGAGACCCGCCCGTTCGTGGAGTGCCTGCGCGCGGGCCACCCGGAGGGCGACTCGTGCCCGGCGTCCCTCGCCGTGTACCGCAACAAGCTCTCCGAACTCGACGCGCTGATCGGCGAGTTGACCACCGTACGGGAGAAGGTCGGCGCGCAGCTGGAGCGCGCCGAGCAGGCGATCGTCGCGCTGGACGCGGAGCAAGCCGCCCCGCGCTGCGAGCTCAGCGAAGCACTCGACGACGCGCACAGCGAAGAACACGGCGAACGACAGGAGTGATCATGCGGGACGTGACCGACGCGGACTTCGACGAGCAGGTGCTGAAGTCCGGGCGACCGGTGCTCGTGGAGTTCACGGCCGCCTGGTGCGGGCCGTGCAAGCAACTGGCACCGGTGCTGAAGTCCATCGCGGAGGAGGAGAGCGAGCGCCTCGACGTCGTGGCGATCGACGTCGACGCCAACCCGGAGACGGCGGTGAAGTACGGCGTGCTGTCGATGCCGACGCTGATGGTCTTCAAGGAGGGGGAGCCCGTGTGGTCCCGGGTGGGCGCCAGGCCCAAGCGGCGACTGCTCGAGGAATTGGCCGAGACCGTCTGAGAACGGCAGGGCGGAGATAACCGCGGTTGGAATTAACCCCTGCCCGGGGTATATTCGGTGTTTCTGTGTGCCCACAGAAAAGGCCCCTCACCGGGGGCCAACTAAACACACCGTACCGGGCAGGGAGCAGTTTTGTCAAGCCGGGAATCCGCCGCATCGCAGAAAGAACTGCAAAAGGAACAGGAATTCATCGACCGGCTCTACGCGCGGGTCGACGCGCTGCGCGGCCTGGCCGCGGACTCGGTCACGGACGCCCTGACACCCGTCGGCACAGGTCAGCAGGCCCGGCTCGAACGCGACCTGCTGGTCGTGGAGCGCTCCGGCCTGCTCGCCGCGCTGAATGCGGTCGACGGTTCGCTCTGCTTCGGCCGAATCGATCTCACGGACGGAGTGACGCATCACATCGGCCGTATCGGAATTCGCGACGACGACACCGAACACACCCCGATTCTGATCGACTGGCGCGCACCGGTCGCCCGCCCCTTCTATCTCGCCACCGGTCATCTTCCGATGGGCCTGCGCCGGCGCCGCCACCTCACCACCGAGGGCCGCACGGTCACGGAACTCCACGACGAGATCCTCGACCTGGGCGACGACGAGCGCACCGGCTTCGAGGACCCGACCGGCGACGCCGTCCTGCTCGCCGCGCTCAACTCGGCCAGGACCGGCCGCATGGGCGACATCGTGCAGACGATCCAGGCCGAGCAGGACCGCATCATCCGGCACGACCACCGCGGCGTCCTCGTCGTCGAGGGCGGCCCGGGCACCGGCAAGACGGCGGTCGCGCTGCACCGCGCCGCGTTCCTGCTCTACGAGCACCGGGAGCTGCTGGCCAAGCGGGCGGTCCTCATCGTCGGCCCGAACCCGGCGTTCCTGTCCTACATCTCCGAGGTGCTGCCCGCGCTCGGCGAGACGGGCGTGCTGCTCGCGACGGTGGGCGAGCTGTACCCCGGCATCAAGGCGACCGCGACGACCGACTCGCCCCGGGCCGCCGCCGTGAAGGGCGCCGCGTCGATGGCCGAGGCCCTCGCGCTCGCGGCCCGTGACCGGCAGCAACTGCCCGAGCCGGGAGCGCCGTTGGTGATCCCGCACGACGACGGCGACCTGATCATCGACTGGGAGATCGCGTACGAGGCACGGCAGGCGGCGCGCGACACCCTGCTGCCGCACAACCTCGCCCGGCCGCACTTCGCCTTCCGCATCCTCGACGCGCTCACCGAACAGCTCGCGGAGCGGATCGGCGCGGACCCGTACGGCGGGCCGAACTTCCTGGGCCCGGACGACCTCGCCCAGCTCGGCAAGGGCATCGCCGCGAGCGCAGACGTGCACGCGGCCATCGAGGAGCTGTGGCCGAGGCTCACCGCGGAGGACTTCGTCGGGGACTTCCTGGCGGAGCCGGTGCACCTGGCGGACGAGGACGCGCGGGCCATCCGCCGCCCCGTCACCGGACCGGCCGACTGGACGCCCGCGGACGTACCGCTGCTCGACGAGGCGGCCGAGATCCTCGGGTACGACGACGCCGCCGAGCGGGCCGCCGCCGAGGCCGCCCGGCAGGAGCGGATCGCCTACGCGCAGGGTGTGCTCGACCTGTCCCGGGGCTCGGAGACGTACGAGTTCGAGGACGAGGACGAGTCCGAGGTGCTCGCCGCGCACGACATCGTCGACGCGGAGCGGGTCGCCGACTGGTACGGGGAGGACGACCACCGCAGCGCCGCGGAGCGGGCCGCCGCCGACCGGACCTGGGCGTTCGGGCACATCATCGTCGACGAGGCGCAGGAGCTGTCGCCGATGGCGTGGCGGCTGCTGATGCGGCGCTCGCCGACCCGCTCGATGACGCTGGTCGGCGACCCGGCGCAGACGGCCGAGGAGGCCGGGGTCGGGGCGTGGGACAAGATCCTCGCCCCGTACGTAGAGGACCGCTTCGAGCACACCCGGCTCGGGGTCAACTACCGTACGCCGTCAGAGATCATGGACGTCGCGGCGGCCGTGCTGCGTGCCGCGCACCCGGACTTCGAGCCGCCGTCGTCGGTGCGCTCGACGGGCGTACGCCCCTGGCGGCGGGCCGTGACGGGAGATCTCGCCGAGGCGGTCGCGGAGCTCGCCGCGGCCGAGACCCCCGAGGAGGGCCGGCTCGCGGTGATCGCGCCGCGCCGGCTGCACCAGGCGCTGGCGGCGCGGCTGCCCGGGATCGAGGCCGGGGCCGCACCCGACCTGACCCGGCACCTCGTGCTCCTCGACCCGCGCCAGGCCAAGGGGCTCGAGTTCGACCGGGTCGTCGTCGTCGAGCCGGGGGAGTTCGGGACGAGCGACCTGTACGTCGCGCTGACCCGGGCCACCCAGACGCTGGGCATCGTGCACAGCGCCACCGAACTCCCCGCCGCACTCGCCGAGTCGGATCTCAGGCAGGCCTGAACCAGACCGTCGCCAGCGGCGGCAGCGTCAGCCGGATGCTCGCCGGACGGCCGTGGGCCCCCACGTCGTCCGGCTTCACCGGCTCGGGGTTGCCCACACCGCCGCCGCCGTAGCGAGTGGCGTCCGTGTTCAGGACCTCGTGCCAGGCCGGGACGTCGTCGGGCACCCCGAGGCGGTACTCGTGGCGCACCACCGGCGAGAAGTTCGACACCGACAGCAGTGGAGCGCCGTCGGCGGCGTGCCGCAGGAACGCGAAGACGTTGTCCTCCGCCGCGTCGCCGACCACCCACGAGAACCCCGCGGGGTCGGTGTCACGCTCCCAGAGCGCGGGCTCCTGCCGGTAGACGCCGTTCAGATCTCTGGTCAGGTCGCGCACGCCGCGGTGGTCGGGCTCGGCGCCGTACGCCGGGTCGAGCAGCCACCAGTCCGGGCCGTGCGCCTCCGACCATTCGGCGCCCTGCGCGAACTCCTGGCCCATGAAGAGGAGTTGCTTGCCGGGGTGGGCCCACATGAAGCCCAGGTAGGCGCGGTGGTCGGCGCGCTGCTGCCACCAGTCGCCGGGCATCTTCGAGACGAGTGAGCGCTTGCCGTGCACGACTTCGTCGTGGGAGATGGGCAGGACGTAGTTCTCGCTGTACGCGTAGACCATCGAGAACGTCATCTCGTGGTGGTGGTACTTGCGGTGCACCGGCTCGTGCTCCAGATAGTCGAGCGAGTCGTGCATCCAGCCCATGTTCCACTTCAGCCCGAAGCCGAGCCCGCCGAAGCCGCCGGGCCCGACGTGGTGGGTCGCCCGGGTCACGCCGTCCCAGGCCGTCGACTCCTCGGCGATGGTGACGACACCCGGCACCCGCCGGTACAGCGTGGCGTTCATCTCCTGGAGGAAGTCGACCGCGTCCAGGTTCTCGCGGCCGCCGAACTGGTTCGGGGTCCACTGCCCCTGCTCGCGCGAGTAGTCGAGGTAGAGCATCGAGGCGACGGCGTCGACGCGCAGGCCGTCGATGTGGAACTCCTCGCACCAGTAAAGAGCGTTCGCGACAAGGAAGTTGCGCACTTCCTTGCGGCCGTAGTCGAACTCCAGGGTGCCCCAGTCGGGGTGCGCCGAGCGCAGCGGGTCCTCGTGCTCGTACAGGGTGCGGCCGTCGAACTCCGCCAACGCCCAGTCGTCGCGCGGGAAATGGGCCGGCACCCAGTCCATCAGCACGCCGATGCCGGCCTGGTGCAGGGCGTCGATCAGGAACTTGAAGTCGTCGGGGGTGCCGAGCCGGGCCGTGGGTGCGTAGAAGCCGGTGACCTGGTAACCCCAGGAGCCGCCGAAGGGGTGCTCGGCGACGGGCATGAGCTCCACGTGCGTGAAGCCCAGGTCGGACACGTAGGCGGGAAGCTGATCGGCGAGCTGGCGGTACGTCAGGCCCGGTCGCCAGGACGCGAGATGGATCTCGTAGACGGAGAACGGCGACGCATGGACGGGGCGTTCGCCGCGCGCGCTGAGCCAGGCCTCGTCGTGCCAGGTGTGATGGGAGGCGTGCACGACGGACGAGTTCGCCGGGGGCGTCTCGGTGCGGGTGGCGAGCGGGTCGGCGCGCTGGGTGCGGCTGCCGTCGGGGCGGGTGATGTCGAACTTGTAGAGCTCGCCCTCGCCGATGTCCGGGACGAACAGCTCCCAGATCCCGGTCGAGCCGAGCGAGCGCATGCTGTGGGCGGCGCCGTCCCAGTAGTTGAAGCCGCCGATGACGCGAACGCCCCGGGCGTTGGGCGCCCAGACCGCGAAGCGGGTCCCCTGGATGCCCTGGTGCTCCATGGGGTGCGCGCCCAGCGCCGTCCACAGCTGTTCGTGCCGGCCCTCGCCGATCAGGTGGAGGTCGAGTTCACCGAGGGAGGGCAGCAGCGCGTAGGCGTCCGCGATGGTCTGCGTGGCGTCGCTGTAGGCGATCTCCAGCTCGTACGACGCCGGGACCTCGGTCAGCGGGAGCAGGGCGGAGAAGAACCCGTCGCCGTCGTCGTGGAGCGCGGCGAGACCCGCCGGGGTGCGCACGGAGACCCGCTCGGCATAGGGGCGCCAGGCCCGGAAGACGGTGCCGCCGCCGGCCGGATGGGCGCCCAGGACGGAGTGCGGGTCGTGATGGGTCGCCGCCAGGAGGCGGGCGCGGTCGGTCTCCGGGACGGGAGCGGGGACCGGGGGCGGGGTCTGCGTCGAGCGGCGGGTCACGGGTGGGGCCTCCTTGGTGGCCTACGCGTCTGCCGGGCTTCTCGTTCGTCGGCTGATACGGCTGGTGGTCGGTTGCTCGCGCAGTTCCCCGCGCCCTTGGGCGGGCTGTCCGTCCCTGCGCCCTAACCCCCCTCCGCCAGCCGTGCCAGGGCCGCCAGGGGGACCGGCAGCCAGTCGGGGCGGTGGCGGGCCTCGTACAGGGCCTCGTAGACCGCCTTGTCCGTCTCGTAGGCACGCAGCAGGACCGGTTCCGTACGCGGATCGGTGCCGGTGACCTCCGCGTAGCCGGTGCAGTACGCGGCGCGGCAGGCGTCCGACCAGGCGGGGTTCCACGGGGACGGGTTCTCCGCGGTGGGCGGCAGGGAGCGGGCCGCGTAGTCGAAGGAGCGGAGCATGCCGGCGATGTCGCGGTGCGGCGGATGCGGCATGCGGCGCTCGGCGAGCGGACGGGACGGCTCGCCCTCGAAGTCGATGAGCTGCCAGGTGCCGGAGGGCTCGCGCAGGCACTGGCCCAGGTGCAGATCGCCGTGGACGCGCTGGGCCTGCCAGGTGGTGCCCTCGGCGGCGAGGTCGGTGAGCGCCTCGAACGCGGTGCGCAGCGCGGGCACATGGGGCAGCAGCGCGGGCACCTGGTGGGCGGTGGTCTCCAGGCGGTGGATCATCGCCTCCGCCAGCTGCTCGGTGTGCGCGCGGGAGCAGGTCACGGTGGGCAGGGCCCGGGCGAGCGCGGCGTGCACCTCGCCGGTCGCGCGGCCCAACTCCCGTGCCTCAGCGGTGAAATCCTCTTCCTTGGTGAGGTGGCGCAGGGCCAGGTCCCAGCCGTCGGCGGCGCCCTTGAGATAGGGCTGCAGGACACCCAGCGTCTTGCTTCCCGTCTCGAACCACGCGATCGGGGCCGGGACCCGCGGGCAGCCCTCCCGGGCCAGGGCCAGGGGGAGTTCGAGGTCGGGGTTGGTGCCGGACCGCACCCGGCGGAAGAACTTGGCGATGAGCCGGTCGCCGTAGACCACCGACGAGTTGGACTGCTCGGCGCGCAGCGGCCGGGGCATCAGGCCGCGCGGCACCTCGCCCTGCGGGCCGCGGTGGAAGCGCAGGTCGCCGAGGGTGCCGGGGATGCGGAGACGTTCCAGCAGGACGGACGCGAGGCGCGGGTCGTGCAGCGCCTCGTACGCGGTACGGCCGGCCAGCGGGCCCTGGGTGATGTGGCCGATGGCGGCCGCCGCGAGGCGCGGAGGCAGGGCGTCGCTGATGCCGATCAGCAACTGGTAGCAGTCGCCGGGGCCCTCGTCGGCGGGTGGCTGGTGAGCGCGCAGCAGCAGGTGCAACAGGCCCGAGCGGGGCAGGAGTTCGGTGACCGAGTCCAGCGTGAAGCCGGTGATCGGGCGTCCTTTCCCGGCGAACCAGCGCTGCCGCGGCAGCCATTCGCGGAGCAGCGGATCGAGGGACGAGAGCAGTTCCGGATTCCCCTCGGCGGGGGCGGCGGGCCGGGCTGCGGCTTCCGACATGGCGTCGCGTCCTTTCCCCAGGGGAGAGCGACGGGCGTTCCGCACGGTATTGGTGGAGAGTGCCCAGGGCCCGGAGGCGGAAACCGGGTTTTGAGCGCTTTTTGGCGACCCGGGACACGGGTCACCGGCCACGGTCGCGGGGCCCGCGCCACACTCGGCACGACCCCGCGACCGGCTCACCGCCGGCGCGCGTAGGCCTCGAAGTAGTACTCGGCCTCCGACACGACGACGAGGCTGTCGAGCGTGCCCGACAGGAACATCCACGGCTCCCCGACCGCCGCGCGCACCCGGGCCGTCCAGCCGCCCGGCGGGACACGGCACTCCAGCCAGGGCAGCAGGCTCACGTTGCTCGCCACGTAGAGCCGCCCGGTGATGCCATGGGCCGTCAGGAGCTCCTCGATCCAGCCGTCGAGCTCCTGCGACGTGGTGTCGTCCGAGATCAGCTCGTCCGGCTCGGCGTGGAGCCCGCGGGACACGTCGATCGCGGCGCGCGCCCACGCGGGCTCCTCGCCGGGCCGCAGGGCACCGCCCGTGCGCAGGTCGCCCAGCCGGACCTCGACGGTCTTCAGGGCGGCCTGCTCCCGGCGCTCGCGCAGCTTCTGCTGGAGCCTGCTTTCCATTGCATCGTTCCTGCGTCGGTACGGGCGGTGGCGGCCCGGCCGGGCCGGGGAGCACGGTCAGGCGCCCTCCTTGCGCAGCCGGAACCAGTAGAACCCGTGCCCCGCCAGGGTCAGCAGGTAGGGCAGCTCACCGATCGCCGGGAACCGCACGCCGCCGATCAGCTCCACCGGATGCCGTCCGTTGAAGGCCTGGAGGTCGAGTTCGGTGGGCTGGGCGAAGCGGGAGAAGTTGTGGACGCACAGCACCAGGTCGTCCTTGTACTCCCGCAGGAAGGCGATGACCGCCGGGTTCGTGGACGGCAGCTCGGTGTACGAGCCGAGGCCGAACGCCGGGTTCTGCTTGCGGATCTCGATCATGCGTCGGGTCCAATGCAGCAGGGACGACGGCGAGGACATGGAGGCCTCGACGTTGGTGACCTGGTAGCCGTAGACGGGGTCCATGATCGCGGGCAGGGACAGCCGGCCCGGGTCGCACGAGGAGAAGCCCGCGTTGCGGTCCGGGGTCCACTGCATCGGGGTGCGCACCGCGTCGCGGTCGCCCAGCCAGATGTTGTCGCCCATGCCGATCTCGTCGCCGTAGTAGAGGATCGGCGAGCCGGGCAGGGACAGCAGCAGGGCGGTGAAGAGCTCGATCTGGTTGCGGTCGTTGTCGAGGAGCGGGGCCAGGCGGCGGCGGATGCCGATGTTCGCGCGCATCCGCGGGTCCTTGGCGTACTCCGCGTACATGTAGTCGCGTTCCTCGTCGGTGACCATTTCGAGGGTGAGCTCGTCGTGGTTGCGCAGGAAGATGCCCCACTGGCAGCTCGACGGGATCGCCGGGGTCTTGGCGAGGATCTCCGAGACCGGGTAGCGGGACTCCCGGCGCACCGCCATGAAGATGCGCGGCATGACCGGGAAGTGGAACGCCATGTGGCACTCGTCGCCGCCCGACTGGAAGTCGCCGAAGTAGTCGACGACGTCCTCGGGCCACTGGTTCGCCTCGGCGAGGATCACCACATCCGGGTACTGGGCGTCGATCTCCTTGCGGACCCGCTTGAGGAAGTCGTGGGTGGCGGGGAGGTTCTCGCAGTTGGTGCCCTCCTCGGCGTACAGGTACGGGACCGCGTCGAGGCGGAACCCGTCGATGCCGAGGTCCAGCCAGAACCGCAGCGCGGCCAGGATCTCCTCCTGGACGGCCGGGTTCTCGTAGTTGAGGTCCGGCTGGTGGGAGAAGAAGCGGTGCCAGAAGTACTGCTTGCGCACCGGGTCGAAGGTCCAGTTCGAGGCCTCGGTGTCGACGAAGATGATCCGCGCGTCCTGGTACTGCTTGTCGTCGTCCGCCCAGACGTAGTAATCGCCGTACGGGCCCTCGGGGTCGGAGCGCGACTGCTGGAACCACTCGTGCTGGTCACTGGTGTGGTTCATGACGAAGTCGATGATGACGCGCATCCCGCGCTGGTGCGCCGCGTCCACGAACTCGACGAAGTCGGCCAGGTCACCGAACTCGGGGAGCACCGACGTGTAGTCGGAGACGTCGTAACCCCCGTCCCGCAGCGGCGACTTGAAGAACGGGGGCAGCCAGAGGCAGTCGACCCCGAGCCACTGGAGATAGTCCAGCTTCGCCGTGATGCCCTTGAGGTCGCCGACGCCGTCTCCGTTGCTGTCCTGAAAGGAACGGACGAGCACCTCGTAGAAGACGGCGCGCTTGAACCAATCGGGGTCCCGGTCCTTGGCGGGGGTGTCCTCGAAGGTGTCCGGGACGGGCTCATTCATGATCATGGTGTGGGTGACCCTCCGAATCCCTTTTCCAGAGAATTCATCGCGGCGTGGACGGTCGCAGGACGGTGAGGATGTGCGCGGGTGCGCGGCCCGGTTCGAGCCGTACGTAGTTCGTCCTGCCCCAGTGATGGATGTCGCCGGTGAGCTCGTCGCGCACCGGGGTGGACTCGTGCCAGCCGAGCCCCAGTTGCGGCATGTCCAACGAGACGGTCGCCTCCTGGGTGTGGTGCGGGTCGAGGTTCACGACCACCACAACCGTGTTCGAGCCACTCTGTTTCGAGTACACGATCACCTCGTCCTTGTCGGCGTGATGGAAGTGCACCTGACGTAGTCCGCGCAGGGCGGGGCTACGGCGGCGGATGTCGTTGAGCGCGGTCAGGAGCGGGGCGATCGTGCGCCCTTCGCGGGCAGCCGAATCCCAGTCCCGAGGCCGCAGTTGGTACTTCTCGGAGTGCAGATACTCCTCGCTACCGGGTCGTAGCGGTGCGTTTTCGCAGAGTTCGTATCCGCTGTAGACGCCCCAGGTCGGCGAGAGGGTCGCGGCGAGCACCGCGCGGAGCTCGAAGGCGGGGCGGCCGCCGTGCTGCAGGAACTCGTGCAGGATGTCCGGGGTGTTCACGAAGAAGTTCGGTCGCATGACGGCGGCCGACTCCCCGGCCAACTCCTGTACGTACTCCGTGAGTTCGGACTTCGAGTTGCGCCAGGTGAAGTACGTGTACGACTGCTGGAAGCCGATCTCGGCGAGGGTGCGCATCATCGCCGGACGGGTGAACGCCTCGGCCAGGAAGATCACGTCGGGGTCGGTACGGTTGATGTCCGCGATGACCTGCTCCCAGAAGACGACCGGCTTCGTGTGCGGGTTGTCGACGCGGAAGATGCGTACGCCGTGCGCCATCCAGTGGCGCAGGACGCGGGTGGTCTCCGCGATCAGCCCCGGCATGTCCTGGTCGAAGGCGATGGGGTAGATGTCCTGGTACTTCTTCGGCGGGTTCTCGGCGTAGGCGATGGTGCCGTCGGAGCGGTGGTGGAACCACTCGGGGTGCTTCTCCACCCAGGGATGGTCCGGCGAGCACTGCAGCGCGAAGTCGAGGGCGATCTCCAGGCCCGCGTCGCGCGCGGCCGCCACGAACCGGTCGAAGTCCTCGATCGTGCCGAGGTCCGGGTGGATCGCGTCGTGACCGCCCTCCGGGGAGCCGATGGCCCACGGCACACCGACGTCGTGCGGGCCGGGCGAGAGACTGTTGTCCGGGCCCTTGCGGTACGTCGTGCCGATGGGATGGACCGGCGGCAGATAGACCACGTCGAAACCCATCGCGGCGATGGCCGGCAGCCGGCCCGCGGCGGTGGCGAACGTGCCGCTCACCGGCGGCGCGCCCGCTTCCACCACGGCGCCCTCCGAGCGGGGGAAGAACTCGTACCACGCCCCGTACAGCGCCCGCTCGCGCTCCACCAGCAGCGGCAGCTCCTCGGAGGAGGAGACCGGCTCGCGCAGCGGATGGCGGGAGAGGACCGCGTCGACGTCCGGCGCGAGCGCGGCGGCGAGCCGGGCGGCGGCCGGGCGGGTCGTGTCGCGGAGCGCGGCAACGGCCTGCAGAACCGTTTCGCGCAGCGGTTTGGGAAGGTCCGGTACGGCGCGTTCGTACAACAACGCGCCGTCCTCCAGGACCAGTTCCGTGTCGATCCCCGCGGGGATCTTGATCCCGGCGGCGTGCCGCCAGGTCGTGACCGGGTCGCCCCACGCCTCCACGGCGAAGGTCCACGCCCCGGTCGCGTCGGGGGTGACCTCGGCGCCCCAGCGGTCGGTGCCCGGGGCGAGTTCGCGCATCGGGGTCCAGGGGCCGGGCGTCCCGTCGGGGCCGCGCAGTACCACGTTCGCCGCGACGGCGTCGTGGCCCTCGCGGAAGACGGTGGCCGTGACCTGGAACGTCTCGCCGACGACCGCCTTGGCCGGGCGGCGGCCGCGATCGACGACCGGACGTACGTCGCGGACGGGGATACGGCCGATGGTGACTTCCGCCGGCGGCGACGGGACCTTGGCGGGGGCCGGCTTCTTCGGCGCGGCGGTTTTCTTCGAGGCGGTTTTCTTCGCGGCGGCTTTCTTCGACTTGCCCGGGGCTGCCCCGTTCGTGCGGGTGCGCTGCGCCGATGACGCGGCCGCGGGGGCTGATGACTTGCCGGACGACTTGCCGGAGGACGTCGATGACGGGCGTTGTGCGGGCATGACCGCTCCTGTCCGCGGGGCTCGGGGGTTGCGGAGACGACATTCGGGGAGAGGGCCGTGCAGTGGTGCCGAAAGGCGTACCGGGGGAGCCTTCCACGCTCTTCGGGCGGGCAATCCGGTGCTTTGTTAACTACTCGCGCGTAAGAGCACACACAAGACCGGTCCCGCTCGAGGAGACGGGACCGGCTCATGAACTCACCTTTCGCCTAGGGGGTGTTGACCTGGAGCAGCTTGTTCGGTGAGCCGAGTCCGGCACCGGTCACCCGGTCCGATGCGGTCCGGTCGGCCAGTGCCTTGCCCACCTCCGCGGGCGTGGCCCCCGGATGGTCGGCGAGATAGAGCGCGGCCGCGCCCGCGGCGTGCGGCGTGGCCATCGACGTACCGGAGAAGGTGGCCTTCCCGGTGTCACTGGCGTACGACGCGGACGTGATGTCCACCCCGGGTGCGAACAGGTCGACTCGAGTACCCCAGTTGGAGAAACTTGCACGTGCGTCCTGCTGGTCGGTCGCGCCGACCGTGACGGCCTCCTGGACCCGAGCCGGGGAGTACAGGCTCGCCGGGAGACCGTCGTTGCCCGCGGCCACGGTGTAAGTGACCCCGGAAGCAATGGAGTTGCGTACCGCTGCGTCGAGCTGGGCATTGGCGTACCCGCCCAGGCTCATGTTGGCCACTGCGGGTTTCTTCGCGTGCTTGGTCACCCAGTCGATGCCCGCGATGACCTGGGCCGTGGTCCCCGACCCCTCGTCGTCGAGCACTCGCACGGCGACCACGTTAGCCTTCTTCGCGACCCCGTAGCTCGCGCCCGCGACGGTTCCGGCCACGTGCGTGCCGTGCCCGTTGCCGTCCTGCGCGGTGGCGTCGTCGTCCACGAAGTCCCAGCCGTAGGACGCCCGTCCGCCGAAGTCCCGGTGACTGATGCGGACGCCCGTGTCGATCACGTACACGGTCGTGCCGGCCCCCGCCGACTCCGGCCAGGTGTACGACGTGTCGAGCGGCAGATCGTTCTGGTCGACGCGGTCCAGGCCCCACGAGGGCGGGTTCTTCTGGGTGTGGTCGTTGGCGACCTTCGTGTCCTGTACGACCGAGGCCACGCTCGGATCGGCCGCGAGCTGTCCGGCCCGCGCCTCGTTGACCTTCACCGCGTACCCATTGAGCGCCTTGCTGTAGGTGTGGCGTATTTTCGCCCCGTACCTGTCGGCGAGGTCCTTGCCGGCCTTGGACGGAGCGCTGGTTCCCCCCTTCAGTGTCACGATGTAGCTGCCCGTCACGGCGCCGGGGTCACCGGCCCCGAATATCCGCCCCTGCGCGGGGGCGGCGTGTGCGGGCAGTGTGATGGCCGAAACCACCGCGGCCGTGGCGATGGCGATGAGCCCGCCGGTCCAGCGCGTCCGCCGCTTCCGTGTCACTGGCACGGTCACTGCCATGTGTGAGTTCCCCTCCTCAACTCGACGCATTCAAGCGCCAGTTGGCAGCCTCTCGTGCGGTGTGAAGTGCCACAAGGATGCACGAGGGGGCGGAATCGGCCATATCGCCCGTGGTCGAGTCGTGGCGGCGGCATGAGGGTTGCGGCGACTTCCGGCCGTTCGAGGTGCCGATCCGGGGCCGCCCCATCTCTCCCGTCGCCCGCCGACGGGAAAAGCGAGGGCGGCAGAAGAAGCGGCGGGGCCTTGCTCGGGCGTGCGAGCCTGAGCGCATGTCGATCATTCACCGCACCACCCTCCGGCCCACCAAGCTCGAACTCCTCACCGACTGGCTGCCGAAGCAGTCCTGGTTCGAGGGTTCCGGCAGCCCGGAGCTGACCAAGGCCGGCGGATTCCGGCTCGACGACCCGGACGGCGAGGTCGGGATGGAGTTCATGGCCGTCACCGACGAATCCGGCGCGCGCCCGGTGACGTACCACGTGCCGATGACCTACCGCGGCGCCCCGCTGCCGGACGCGGCCGAGGACGCGCTCATCGGCACCCTCGTGCACGGCGTGCTCGGCGAGCGGTGGGTGTACGACGGCGCCCGGGATCCGCTGCTCGTCGGCCAGTTGGCGGCGCTTCTGCGGGGCGAGGTGCCGGCGCACGCGCAGAGCGTCGACGGCGCGCTCGACCCGGCGGTGCGCGTACGGCTCGACGGAGCCGCCGCGTCGCGGCCGCAGATCGTCCGCGTGCTGGAGCCGGGCAGCTCGGTGCCCGACGCGCCGGGCGAGGTCGGCGCCGAGTGGCGGCGCGCGGACGGGAGCGTGGTGCGTGGGGTGTTCGTGACGGTTCGGGCGGACTGAGCTGTTCCGGGCGTTGCGGGGTGGTCCGTGCCGAAGTGATCTGCCATCGTGGACGGGCCTCCGGTGACCGCCGGGCGGCGTGTTTCCCGAGCGGGGGAGAGGTACGGATGAGCGCGACACGACGGCTCGCGAGGCTGTTCACGGGGGCTGCCCTGGCGACGGGGGCCCTGATCGGTACGGCCGCCGCCCCGGCGACGGCCTACAGCCCGAACCCGACGGTCAGTGCCTACTACCGCGACACGGGGTCCTGCCCGTGCAGCGGCGGCACGCTCGACGACCCGTTCGACGGCACGTACTTCGGGAAGGACGCGGGCGGGTACGCGGTCAAACTGGAGCTGAACCAGGGCGGTTCGTTCGTCGGCAAGGTGGAGTTCCACCCGAACGACGAGAAGCTCCGGGTCTACGACACCAAGAACGACGGCGACACGTTCCACGTCCGGATCTCGTACACCTCGGGCGGCACCACCCACAACCTCGGCACGTACGTGGCGCCCGGCACGGACGCCGTCGCGGACCGCGTCGTCAAGGACTTCGACATCCCCGAGGGCGCGGGCGTCGACATCTCCGTGTACGACGACGCCGGGCTCACCGACTACATCGGCGGGGCGCGCGGCACGGGCGGGGCGGTCGCCTGACCTGATCGCGGTGCGGGGCGCCCGCCGCGTGCACGGCGGACAGCGCGCGAGCCGTGCCCTCGCCGAGTCGGGGCGCGGCGAACTCGCCGCCGGGCGCGACACGTTCGGGCCAGTGTCACGTACGGTCCCGCCGCTCTCGGGGACGGCTCCCGCAGCTGCCCCGGCACCATGTGTTCCCCCAAGTCACCTGCTCCCCACGCGTGTTCTGTCGGCGTTCCAGGAGGTCGCGCCGCGGGTGGCTCCATGCGCCGTGGCCCACGGGGCCGCCGCGCACTAACGTCGTGGATGACGTCCGGGACGCGCGACGTGGTGCGTCCCGCAGCGGAGCACCCGGCCGCGCTCCCCCCGACCGACCGCCGACGCCCCCGCTGCACGCGCGAAAGGGGAACTGTGAAGGCCATCCGTCGTTTCACCGTCCGCCCGGTCCTGCCCGAACCGCTCGCCCCGCTCCATGAACTGGCCCGCAATCTGCGCTGGTCGTGGCATACCGCCACCCGTGACCTGTTCGCCGCCGTCGACCCGGAGCGCTGGGCCGGCTGCGACGGCGACCCGATGCGTCTGCTGGGCAGCGTGGCCCCGTCCCGGCTCGCCGAACTCGCCGGGGACGAAGGGTTTCTGGCCACCCTCAGCGAGGTCGCCGACGATCTGCGCGGCTACCTCCAGGACGACCGCTGGTACCAGACACACGCGCAACAGGCCGAACTCCCGTCCGCCATCGCCTACTTCTCGCCGGAGTTCGGCATCACGGCCGCCCTGCCGCAGTACTCCGGCGGCCTCGGCATCCTCGCCGGCGACCACCTCAAGGCCGCCAGCGACCTCGGCGCCCCGCTCATCGGCGTGGGCCTGCTCTACCGGCACGGCTACTTCCGCCAGTCACTGTCCCGGGACGGCTGGCAGCAGGAGACGTATCCCGTCATCGACCCGAACGAACTGCCGCTGACCCTGTTGCGCGAGCCCGACGGCACGCCCGCACACCTCGCGATCGCGCTGTCCGGCGAGCGCCGGCTGCTCGCCCGCGTCTGGGTGGCGCAGGTCGGCCGCGTACCCCTGCTGATGCTGGACTCGGACGTCGAGGAGAACGACGTCCACGAACGCGAGGTGACCGACCGGCTGTACGGGGGCGGCAGCGAGCACCGGCTGCTCCAGGAGATGCTGCTCGGCATCGGCGGCGTACGGGCCGTGCGCACGTACTGTCGCCTCACCGGCCACCCCGCCCCCGAGGTCTTCCACACGAACGAGGGCCACGCGGGACTCCTCGGCGTGGAGCGCATCGCCGAACTGGTCGCCGAGGGGCTGGACTTCGACGCGGCGCTCGAAGCGGTCCGGGCCGGCACGGTCTTCACCACGCACACCCCCGTCCCGGCCGGTATCGACCGCTTCGACCGCGAACTCGTCGCCCGGCACTTCGGATCCGCCGCCGAACTCCCCGCGCTGGACGTGGAGCGGATCCTCGGCCTGGGCATGGAGACGTACCCGGGCGGCGACCCGAACGTCTTCAACATGGCGGTGATGGGGCTCCGGCTCGCCCAGCGCGCGAACGGCGTCTCCACGCTGCACGGCGCGGTCAGCCGGGAGATGTTCTCCGGGCTGTGGCCGGGCTTCGACCCCGAGGAGGTGCCGATCACCTCCGTCACGAACGGGGTGCACGCCCCGACCTGGGTCGCGCCCGAGGTCTTCCGGCTCGGCGCCCGCCAGATCGGCGAGCGGCGCACCGAGGACGCCCTGTCGGTCGGCGGCTCGGACCGCTGGGACGCCGTCGGCGAGATCCCCGACCGGGACATCTGGGACCTGCGCCGGGAGCTGCGCGGCCAGCTGGTCGACGAGGTGCGCGCACGGCTCACCGCGTCCTGGCGGCAGCGCGGCGCCGGAGCCGCCGAACTCGGCTGGATCGACGGGGTGCTGGACCCGGACGTCCTGACGATCGGCTTCGCCCGCCGCGTCCCCTCGTACAAGCGGCTCACGCTGATGCTGCGCGACCCGGACCGGCTGATGCGGCTGCTGCTCGACGAGGAGCGGCCGGTGCAGATCGTCGTCGCGGGCAAGGCCCACCCGGCCGACGACGGCGGCAAGCGCCTCGTCCAGGAACTGGTCCGCTTCACCGACGACCCGCGCGTGCGCCACCGCATCGTGTTCCTGCCCGACTACGGCATGGCGATGGCGCAGAAGCTCTACCCCGGCTGCGACATCTGGCTCAACAACCCGCTCAGGCCGCTGGAGGCGTGCGGCACGTCCGGCATGAAGGCCGCCCTGAACGGCTGCCTCAACCTGTCGGTCCTGGACGGCTGGTGGGACGAGTGGTTCGAGCCGGACTTCGGCTGGGCGATCCCCACGGCCGACGGCACCGCCACCGACGAGCACCGCCGCGACGACCTGGAGGCGGCCGCGCTCTACGACCTCCTGGAACGCCGGGTGACCCCGCGCTTCTACGAGCACGGCCCCGACGGGCTGCCCGACCGCTGGATCGACATGGTCCGCCAGACGCTCACGCACCTCGGCCCGAAGGTCCTGGCCGGCCGGATGGTCCGGGAGTACGTCGAGAAGCTGTACGCCCCCGCGGCCCGCTCCGACCGGGCGCTCACCCCGGACACGGCACGGGAGCTGGCGGCCTGGAAGTCCCGGGTCCGTACGGCCTGGACCCGCGTCGCGGTCGACCACGTCGAGGCGTCGACGGCCACGGCGGAACTCGGCGCGACACTGTCCCTGCACGTCCGGGTGGCCCTCGGCGACCTGGTCCCCGACGACGTGGAGGTACAGGCGGTGGCGGGCCGGGTCGACGCCGAGGACAGCATCGCGGAGGCCACCACGGTCCCGCTGAAGTCGGTCTCGGGCCCCGACGAGGAGGGCCGCTGGTCCTACGAGGGCCCCCTCGCCCTGGACCGCACCGGCCCCTACGGCTACACGGTCCGCATCCTGCCCACCCACCGGCTGCTGGCGTCGGCGGCCGAGGCGGGCCTGGTCACGGAGCCCTCGGAGACGCTCGGGGAGGGGGCCGGGGTGCTGATGCGGTGACCCCGCGGGCGCGCACGGTCAGTCGAGGGCGAGGAGCACGATGCTCTCCGAGGCCGGGCGCGCCCTGTCGTAGCGGTCCTCCAGCCAGGCCAGTGACGCGGCGGCGAAGCGGAACTCCGTGGCCGACGCCTCGTCCCCGGGGCCGCCGCGGTCCGAGGGGCGCTCCGCTTCGGCGGCGAGGATCGCGAGGGCGAGCCGGGCCCGCCGGAACGTCCGGGCGTCGGGGCGGTGCCCGCGGCGCAGCAGCGAGACGGCGTGCTCGTCGACGGCGCGGGCCTGTTCGGCGAGAAAGCGGTGTGCCGCGGCGTCGCCACGGACGGTCTCCACCAGGCGGTGCGCCAACGGGCCGATCCGCCGGGCCGCCTGATGGGGCTCGGCGATCCACTCCCGCGGGGACCCGAGGGGGAGTTCGAAGGCCACCGTGTCCCGCTTGTCCGACGGTGTGTGATGCAGCCGGGCGGAGTACCGCGACGCCGCCAGTGACAGGGATCCGCCCACGTCGAGTGCGTACACGTCCTTGCGCAGGGCCAGGATCCGTTTCGTCGCCGCGTCGGGGCGAGGGGCCGTCGCGGCGCGGTCGCCGTCGGAGCGTCGGGCGGCCGCCCTGAAGCGGTCGCCGTCGGAGCGACTGGTGGCCGCGCTGGCGAGGTCCCCGGCGAGTGCCGTCTCCACGAGGTCCAGGTGCGGGCGTCGCTGGCGGCGCCGCTGGTCGGAGCCCGGAGCCGACAGCTCCTGCACCGTCACCTGGACCCGCTGCCAGACGCCGCTCAGCGAACGGGCCGCCTCGTCGTTCCTTCCCTCGGTCAACCTCCTGGGCAGGGAACCGAGTTCACGCAGGACATCCTCCTCCAGGAGCGTGATGAACCGGTTGCAGTCGTCGAGGTGCAGCTGACGGGCGTGCCGGGCCACGGCGTCGACCGCCGCGAGATCGTCGGTGACGCCCAGACCGAAGTCCGGGTCGAGGGCGAGGCTCTGCCGGTGCAGCGTGCTCAGCGTCTGTTCTAGGTGCGCCCACTGGGCACGGAGCGGCTGGTCGGTGTCCGTGGTCAGCCGCACCACGAGCTTGACCGCGCGCCGCACCCGCATGACCAGCACCGCCGTCCGCAGGCTCAGGGCCAGCGACGGCCCGGAGACGTCCTTGCCGACCCGGGCCTGGAGTTCGGCGGTCGTCACGCGGCGCGGGTCGAGGCGGGCGGCCCCGACCCACAGCGGATCGCGGCCGAGGCCGTCCGGCGGCTCCGCCGTCCAGACGTCGTACACCTGCTGCGGGTCCATCTCCGCCGTGTGCGGCAGCCGGAACCGGGCCGGTCCGCCCACCGTCTCGTTCACCCAGTCCACGAACGCGCGGGCGTCGCGCCAGCGCACGCCGGTCACCACTTCGTGATCGGCGGGAACGTCGGCGCAGTCGGGGCGCGCCGCTCCGTCCCAGCCGCCGCGGTCGCGCAGGAAGCGGGCGTAGGTGTGGGCGTCGACCGGGGCGCACAGCCGTCCTCCGTCGCCGGTCCGCTTGGTGCCGCGCAGCCGTCGCAGCAGGAAGACGCCGTCGACCAGCTTGCGGTGCTCGTCGTCGAACCGGGCGTCGGCGGGCGCGTCCAGCAGCCGCTCCAGGCGGGCCCGCAGCTCCGGGTCCAGCTCGTTGCCCTCCTCGGCGCACTCGAAGGCCAGGGCGAGGGCCGACACGCTGCCCGCGCGCAGACCCGCCTCCACCACGGGACCGACATCGGCTCCGGCCGCGTACAGCAGGGTGCACTCCCGCCACCAGTCGTCCTCCACGGCGTCGACCAGTGTCTCGACGAGTCCCTTCTCCCGTACGTGTTCGGCGGCGAGGTACTCCTGGATGGTGAGGTGAGCGAAGCCGTACAGGCCCTTCTCGCGCTCCACCAGCAGACCGTTCGAACTGACGTCGTCGAGGAAGGCCTCCGCGGTGAGCTGTGCGGAGACGCGCGGCAGGACCTGGCGCAGGGCCTCTTCGCACTGGCTGCGGCTGTGGGTGGCGGTGCGCGCGGTCATCATCTTGAACGCCAGCTCCCGCAGGACCGTCTCCTTCTGCGCGCCGCGCGGCTGCACCACGAGTTGCTTGGCGTCGTGCCGGCGCCACAGCATCACCTGGCAGATCTCCCGGTACAGATCGGCCCGGCTGCCGGGCAGCGCGCCCCGGTAGCGGTGCACATTGGCGATCATGGTGAGGAGCAGCGGGTTCACCGTCAGGTCGTAGAGGTCGGGGTTGGCCCGCAGCCGGGTCAGCAGGTCCCCGGCCTGGTCCTCCGCCCGTGACGTGGTGTCCTCCGCGCCCTCGGGGCTCGCGTGCCGTTCGACCGCCAGGTACCAGCTGTGGATGAACCTGGCCATCTGCTCGTCGGTGAACTGCCGGGTCTGCAGGACCGTCGCGCCTTCCACCGGGGCGCTCAGATAGCCGCGGGGCCGGGACGTGATGACGTAGTCGTTGCCGGGGTACTCCTTGATCTGCCGCTCGACCCAGTTGACGACGATGCGGCGGTCCAGCAGATCCGCGACCTCGTCGAGGCCGTCCAGCAGGACGAGGCAGTCCCCGGCCTCCAGCCGTTCCTCGAACCAGCCCGGCGGTTCCTCCTGCGCGTACCGCCCGAGGCCCGACCGGATCACGTCGGCCAGCGGGAGCCGTTCGTTCGCCACGAGATCGTCGGCGACGCTGCGCAGGTACAGCAGCACGGGAACGCCACGGGTCCGCCGCTCCCTGGCCAGGCAGGCGCGGCGGGCCGTGTGCCGCAGGAGCGTCGTCTTGCCGGTGCCGGGAGCGCCGACGACGGCGAGGACCTGGCCCTGTTCGCCGTCGAGGAAGTCGGTGATCGAGCGGCGCTCGTCCGTGGGGTGGTCGGTGAGCACGTCCTCGGGGATCTGTCCCGGGGCCCGGTAGGCGAGGCTCACGTTGACGTAGACGTCGTCGAGCTCGGGCGCGTAGTGCCCGATGGTCGCGAGTCCCTTCTGCTCCATGACGCGCAGGCTCTGCGCCAGGAACTGCGTGTAGACGCGCCCGAAGGAGCTCATCCGGCGGCTGAGGGCGCTGTCGGCGCTGTCCAGCCAGCGCCGGCGGCGCATCGCCACGAGATCCCGGGCGAATCCGCCCGCGAACCGGCCCGCGGTGAGGACCACCGCGTACCCGAGGAAGAGCACGGCGGCCACCACGTAGTGCTCGCGGACCAGATCGTGGAAGAACCCGGTCAGCGCGGAAGGCGGTACGAGGAGAGCGGCGAGCCAGCCGAGTCTGGGCAGCAATTCCGCCTTGGACGCCGTCTCTTGGCGGTCCGCATCCGCAGTCATCCGTCAATTATCGGGCAGACAGGGGACGTTGGGGCTGCGGATGCGCCCAACAGGACAGAATCAGGGGCGCACGGGAGTCGGCTCCCGTGCGCCCCTCGGATCAGGCTCGGTGATCGGCTACTTGACGTTCACGCCCGCCCAGGCCGCGTCCACGGCCTTGTACTCGGCGGAGTCCGCGCCGTACAGGTCCTTCGCCGCGCTCAGCGTGCCGGTGCGCGCCGCCGCGTAGTTGGTGCTCGACGTGAAGTACGTCGTCAGCGCCTTGAACCAGATCTGCTCGGCCTTGTCGCGGCCGATCCCGGTGACCGTCGAGCCGTCCGAGGTCGGCGAGTCGTAGTCGACGCCGTTGATCGTCTTCTTGCCGCTGCCCTCGCTGAGCAGGTAGAAGAAGTGGTTCGCGATGCCGGACGAGTAGTGCACGTCGACGTTGCCCGCGCCGGTCTTCCACGCGTCGAGCGAGGCGCCGTCCTTGCTCGGCTTGTCCATGTAGCGCAGCGGGGAGCCGTCGCCGTTG
The DNA here is from genome assembly GCF_050410835.1 of Streptomyces sp. cg35. NCBI lineage: Bacteria > Bacillati > Actinomycetota > Actinomycetes > Kitasatosporales > Streptomycetaceae > Streptomyces > Streptomyces sp. cg35. The sequence continues at coordinate 2,848,511 of NZ_CP191268.1, read as the reverse complement.
ATGTCGATCTTCTCGCCGATGAGGTAGTCACCGGCGTCCTCGCTGTTGTTCGCGTAGAACTCGACCGAGGTGCCGAAGATGTCCGAGGTCGCCTCGTTCAGGCCGCCGGACTCGCCGCTGTAGATCAGGCCGGCGGTGGCCGCCGTGACGCCGTGGCTCATCTCGTGCGCGGCCACGTCGAGGGCGGTGAGCGGGTTCTTGTTGCCCTCGCCGTCGCCGTACGTCATGCAGAAGCAGCTGTCGTCCCAGAACGCGTTGACGTACGCGTTGCCGTAGTGGACGCGGGAGTAGGCGCCCTTGCCGTCGCCGTTGATGCCGCTGCGGCCGAAGACTTCCTTGTAGAAGTCCCAGGTCTCCTGGGCGCCGTAGGCGGCGTCGACACCGGCGGTCGCCGGGTCGTTGACCGTGCCGTCGCCCCACTTGTCGTCGGCGTCGGTGAACAGCGTGCCCTTGCCGGACGAGCCGTTCTTGAGGTCGTACGTGGAGTGGCCGCCGCGGGTGCCGTCGGTCAGCGCGTACGACGAGCCCGACTGGGTCGTGCCGATCTCGACGCTGCCGCTGTACTCGGACTCGCCGGTGCCGGTCTTGATCTCGTCGAACTGGGTGATCTTCTTGCCGGTCGCGGCGTCCGTGACGACGTGCAGCCGGCTCGGCGTGCCGTCCTTCTTGGTGGACTTCACGACCTTCTCGTACGCGAGTCTGGGCGTGCCGGTGGCCGCCCAGACGATCTTGCGGGCGCCGGACGGGGCCGCCTTGAGGGAGGCGCCGCCGGTCGCGACGTCGATCGACTTCGACGTGGCCTTGGTGACGCCTTCGCGCTTGCCGGACTTCGACTCGTGCACGACGAGGTCGCCGCCGAGGACGGGCAGGCCGTCGTAGGTGCGCTCGTAGCGGGTGTGCGTGGTGCCGTCGCGGTCCTTGACCACGTCACGGACGACCAGCTTCTCCTTCGAGTCGAGCTTCAGCTCCTTCGCCGTGGCGGCGGTCTTCGCGCTCGCGTCCTGGATCAGGTCCGCCCGGGCCGATGCGCTGAGGGCCAGTGGGGTGGCCGCGGGCGCGGAGGGCTGGGCGGAGGCGCCGGTGGTGGTCAGCGCGGTGGTCAGCAGAGCGCCGGCGGCGACGGCCGTGGCGATGGACAGGGTCGTGCGACGGGATATGTGGGGAGTCACGAAGAAAGCTCCTTGAGTGATGTGGGGGGAGTGAGCTTTGCCGTGCGGGTGGTGCGGATGATGCTTGCGGTGCGAACACTGCGGGAAAACTTTGACAGTTGAGGACCGGCTGTGTCATGTACGCGATCGCAGGTTGGCCGGAATTCGTCCGTTGAGCGAAAACTGACGCACGTATTGCGAACGGAACATGAACGGGCCGGCACGTGAACGGGCGCGCCGCCCCGGGGAGTCGAACCACCGGAGCGACGCGCCCAGCTGGGGCGGGACGGTTACGGGAACGTCAGCTTGAAGCTGTTGATGTAGCCCGTGTCCTGCGCGCCGAGGTCCTGGACCTTCAGCTTCCAGACGCCGTTGGCCGTCTCCGTGGAGGCGTTGACCGTGTACGTGGTCTGGATGTTGGGGGTCGGGTCGTACACCGACGAGTGCAGCCGGTACGCCTTCCCGCTCGGGCCGACCAGGTCGACCTGGAGGTCACCGCTCCACGTGTGCACGATGTCGACGCCGACCTTCAGGGTGGACGGCGCCTTGCCGGTGATGCCGGAGACCGTCACGGACGAGGTGACCGCCGCGCCGGGGGAGTCCGGGATGTTGACGTTGGCGTCGTTCGTGAACGTCTTGCCGGTGCCCGGGTCGCCGCCGCCGGAGCGGGCGCCGACGTTGATCGCGGCGAACGCGTCCTGCACCGCCTTGTACTCGGTGGACGTCGTCCCGTACAGCTCACCGGCCGCCGCGAGCGCACCGGTGCGCGCCCCCGCGTAGTTGGTGGTCGACGTGAACTTCGTGGTCAGCGCCTTGAACCAGATCAGCGCGGCCTTGTCGCGGCCGATGCCGGTGACGGGCAGGCCGTCGGAGGTCGGCGAGTCGTAGCTCGTCCCGTTGACGACCTTCGCGCCGCTGCCCTCGCTGAGCAGGTAGAAGAAGTGGTTGGCCGGGCCCGACGAGTAGTGCACGTCGATCGAGCCGATACCGGAGTACCAGGCGTCCTTGGACGCGCCGTCCTTGCTCGGCTTGTCCATGTAGCGCAGCGGGGTGCCGTTGCCGTTGATGTTGATCTTCTCGCCGACGAGGTAGTCGCCCGGGTCGGAGGTGTTGCCCGCGTAGAACTCGACGGCCGCCGCGAAGATGTCGGAGGTCGCCTCGTTCAGACCGCCGGACTCACCGCTGTAGTTGAGGCCCGCGGTGTTCGAGGTGACGCCGTGCGTCATCTCGTGCGCGGCCACGTCGATCGAGGTGAGCGGCTTGGTGTTGCCGCTGCCGTCGCCGTACGTCATGCAGAAGCAGCTGTCGTCCCAGAACGCGTTCACGTACGCGTTGCCGTAGTGGACCCGGGAGTACGCGCCGACGCCGTCGCCGCGGATACCGGTGCGGCCCTGCACGTTCTTGTAGTAGTCCCAGGTCAGCGCGGCGCCGTAGTGGGCGTCGGCCGCGGCCGTCTCGGTGTTGGAGGCCTGGCCGTTGCCCCAGGTGTCGTCGGTGCCCGAGTAGAGGGTGCCGGTGCCCGACGTGCCGCGGTTGAGGTTGTACGTCTTGTGGCCGCCGCGCCCGGTGTCATTGAGGGTGTACGACGATCCGGACTGCGCGGTGCCGAGCGTCACGGTCCCGCTGTACTGGGTGTTGCCGGTGCCGGTCTCGATGGCCTGCCACTCGTGCAGCTTGTTGCCGGTGGCCGCGTCCGTGATGACGTGCAGCTCGTTCGGCGTGCCGTCCTCCTGGAGACCGCCGACCACGGTCTCGTACGCGAGCGTGGGCTGCCCCTTGGCCGCACCCTGCCCCAGCCACACGACCTTGCGCGGCGCGCGGGACGCCTCGGTCTTCTTCGAACCGTCGGCCTTCGCGAGCTTCAGCGCCTGCGTCTCGGCGACGGCCGGCTTGACGTCGGCCGTCGTGTCCACGCCCTTGAGCTGGGCCTTCGACGCCTTCGTGACACCCTGCTCGGCACCGGACTTGGCGGTGTCGACGATCAGGTCGCCGCCGAGGACCGGGAGTCCGTCGTAGGTGCGCTCGTAGCGGGTGTGGGTGGTGCCGTCGCGGTCCTGCAGCACGTCACGGACGACGAGCTTCTCCTTGGCACCGAGGCCCAGGTCCTTCGCGGTGTCGGCCTTCGCCTTCGTGGAGTTCGCCGAGCGCAGCAGTTCGGCGCGCTTGGAGGGGGAGAGCTTCACGGGCAGGGCGCCCGGGTCGGCACCGCGCGTGGCGTTCGCGGTGGCCTGTGCCGCCGGACTCGCGTCCCGGGCGTCGGCCGCGGTGGCCGGGCCCGACTGGAACGCGACGGCGAGCAGGGCGGTGACGGCTCCGACGGCCGCGGCGGCAGTGGCCCGGCGTCTGTGGGAGGTGGAGGTGCTTCTCAACGCTGACTCCTTCTGCGTGGCCGCGGTGGTTGCGCGGCCAGTGGGGACCGGACGGCGGGTGGCCGTGCGGGCAGAACGCAGTGCAGGCAGTGCGGGTTTGACGCATGGAGAAGGTGCGGTGGCCGCGCGCTTCGGTGCTGTGGGGCAGCTGTGCGGCGGCCGTTGGGAAGAGTGGCAGCAGAGAGCGCCGTCTGTCAGGAGCGCGCCAACAGGTTGGCCAGAAATGGTTCGGTGCGCGGGGGGCCATGTTCGATATGCGGGGTGGGGGTGGGTGGGGTGGGAGTGGTCCGGAGGGTGGGGGTGTGGGGCGTCTACCTCGCGGTACGTCGTGGTGAGGAGTCTTGCCGGGTGTCCGGAATGGTGGGGTCCGGCTGGTGGGCGGGGGTGGGGTGTGCATGTGGGAGCGGTGGGGTGGGTGGGGGGCCTTGCTCGGCCGTGGCTGCTTTTCGTCCCCCGTGCTGGTGTTGAGGCCGCGGGGCTCTGTTGTGGGCCTCGCGTGTCGAGCGGCTGGGTGTGTGTTGAGGTTGCGGGGCTCTGCCCCGGGCCCCGCTCCTCAAGCGCCGGAGGGGCTGGATTTGCTTGAGGTCGCGGAGGCGGGCGGGGTCAGGACACCAGGCTTTCGCGCCAGGCCCGGTGCAGGTCCGCGAAGGAGCCCGTGCCCGCGATGAGTTCCGCCGGGGAGCCGTCCTCGACCACCCTGCCGTGCTCCATCACCAGGACCCGGTCCGCGATCTCCACCGTGGACAGGCGGTGCGCGATCACCACGGCCGTGCGGCCGCGCAGCACCGTGAGCATCGCCCGCTGCACCGCCCGCTCCCCGGGGATGTCGAGGGAGCTCGTCGCCTCGTCGAGGATCAGCACCGCCGGGTCCGCGAGCAGTGCCCGGGCGAATGCCACCAACTGCCGCTGCCCCGCGGAGATCCGGCCGCCGCGCTTGCGCACATCCGTGTCGTAGCCGTCGGGCAGCGCGGTGATGAAGTCGTGCGCGCCGATCGCCTTCGCCGCGCGCACGATCTCCTCGCGGCTCGCCTCCGGTCGCCCGATCGCGATGTTCTCGGCGACGGTCCCGGAGAACAGGAACGCCTCCTGCGTCACCATCACCACCCCGCGCCGCAGCTCCGCGTTGGACAGCTCGCGCAGGTCGACGCCGTCGAGCAGGACCCGCCCGTGCGAGGGGTCGTAGAAGCGGGCGAGCAGCTTGGCCAGCGTGGACTTGCCCGCACCGGTGGAGCCGACCACGGCGACCGTCTGTCCGGCGGGCAGGGTGAGGTCGAAGCGGGGCAGCACCTCGCCGCCCGTGCGGTAGCCGAAGGAGACGTCGTCGAACGCGACCTCGCGGCCCGGCCGTTCGTCGGCGAGCGCGGGCAGCGGGCGCGGCGTGCCCGGCTCCGGCACCGACGGCGTCTGCTCCAGCAGGCCCGCGATCTTCTTCAGGGACGCGGCCGCGGACTCGTACGAGTTGAGGAACATCGCGAGCCGGTCGATCGGGTCGTAGAGCCGGCGGACGAAGAGCACCGCGGCCGCCAGCACGCCCAGCGCCAGGGTGCCGCCCGCCACCCGGTACGCGCCCCACAGCACCATGCCCGCCACCGCCGTGTTCGCGATCAGGCGGGAGGCGACGACATAGCGCGCCATCTCCAGCATGGCGGTGCCGTTGGCCCGCTCGTGCCGGTGGTTCAGCACGCCGAAGTGCTCGTCGTTCGCCCGCTCCCGGCGGAACGCCCGCACCGGCCGGATCCCGTTCATCGTCTCGACGAACTTCACGATGACCGCCGCGATCGCCGACGACCGCTCCCCGTACGCCTGCGCGGCCCGCCGCCGGTACAGCCGGATCAGGAAGTACAGCGGCACGAAGGACAGCGCCGCGACCGCGCCGATGCCCAGGTCCAGCCAGAGCAGCATCGCCGTGATGTAGAGCGAGGCGAGGATGACGTTGACCAGTTCCTGCAGGCCCTCGGAGAGCAGCTCGCGCAGCGACTCGACGTCCGTCGTGGCCCGCGAGATGACCCGGCCCGAGGTGTACCGGTCGTGGAAGTCGACGCTGAGCGCCTGCGCGTGCCGGAAGATCCGGCCGCGCAGATCGAGCAGCACGTTCTGGCTGACGCGGGCGGACAGTTGGACGTACGCGTACTGGAAGGCGGCCGAGCAGCACGCGGTGAGCAGGAAACCGACGCCGACCGCGACCAGCGGACCGTAGTCGTGCGTCCGGAACGCGGGCACCGCGCTGTCGATGGCGTACGCGACGATCAGCGGTCCGGACTGCACCGCCGCCTGCTGCAGCAGCAGGGCGAGGACGGTGAGCCAGGCCGTGCGCCGGTGCGGCGCGAGCAGCGAGCGCAGCAGCACGCCCGTCGCGCCGCTCGACGTGGGCAGGTCGTCCTGGTCGAACGGGTCGCCGGGGCCGCCGGGGTAGGGGAGCCGGACCTCCTCGTCCTCCTCGGGCTCCGTGGTCATGTCCGTGTTCGTGGTGGTCGTCATGCCCGCGCCGCCTTCCCCGTGTCGCCTGCCGTGTCCGCCGTGTCCGCCGTGTCCCCCGACATCAGATGCCGGTACTCCGCGTTCGTGCGCAGCAGTTCGTGGTGGGTGCCCACCGCCGTGACGCGCCCCTGCGAGAGCAGGGCGACCCGGTCGGCGAGCAGCACCGTGGACGGGCGGTGCGCGACGACGAGTGCGGTGCTGTCCGCGAGGACCCGGCGCAGCGCCGCCTCCACCGCGGCCTCCGTGTGCACGTCGAGCGCGGACAGCGGGTCGTCCAGGATCAGGAAGCGCGGCCCGCCCACGACGGAGCGGGCCAGCGCGAGGCGCTGCCGCTGGCCGCCCGACAGGCTCAGCCCCTGCTCGCCGACCTCCGTGCCGACGCCGCCCGGAAGCCGCCGCACGAAGTCGGCCTGCGCCACCCCGAGCGCCCGCTCCAACTGCTCCGGCGTGCTGTCCGGCGCGCCCATCAGCACGTTCTCGGCGACCGACGCGGAGAACAGGGTCGGCTCCTCGAACGCCATCGACACCAGCGTGCGCAGCTCCTCGCGCGGGACGGCGGTGATGTCCCGCCCGTCGAGCGTGATGCGCCCCGCCGTGACGTCGTACAGCCGGGGCACGAGCGCGGTCAGCGTCGTCTTGCCGCTGCCGGTCGCGCCGACCAGGGCCATCGTCTCGCCGGACCGGATGTGCAGATCGATGCGGCGCAGCGTCGGCTCGGAGTCCTCGGCGGCGTCCGGGTAGCGGAACTCCACGCCGTCGAAGCGGAGTCCGCCGTCCGTGCCGTCGGCATCGGCCTGCGGGCGCACGCGTGGATCCTCCTCCGCGGCGTCCATCACCTCGAAGTACCGCCGGGTCGCCGTCGCCGCCTCCTGGCTCATCGCCAGCAGGAAGCCGATGGACTCGATGGGCCAGCGCAGCGCGAGCGCCGTCGACAGGAACGCCACCAGCGTGCCCGCCGACAGCGCGCCGTCCGCGACCTGGACCGTGCCGATGACGAGGGCCGCGCCGAGGGCCGCCTCCGGCAGCAGCGTGATCACCGCGAGGATGCCGGCGAGCAGCCGCGCCTTGGCCAGCTCGGTGCCGCGCAGCGTACGGGACAGGTCACGGAAGGCGCGGGCCTGGCTGCGGTGCCGCCCGAACCCCTTGATGATCCGGATGCCGAGCACCGACTCCTCGACGACGGTCGTCAGATCGCCGACCTGGTCCTGGGCGCGGCGGGACGCCTGCGCGTACCCGTGCTCGAACCGGTAACAGACCACGATCAGCGGCACGGCCGGCGCGAGCAGGACCAGGCCGAGCCCCCAGTCCTGCACGACGAGCAGGGCGAGCCCGGCGGCGATCGTCACCCCGTTCACGATCAGGAACGTCAGCGGGAAGGCGAGGAACATCCGCACGACCATCAGGTCCGTCGTGCCGCGCGACAGCAGCTGGCCCGAGGCCCACCGGTCGTGGAACGACACCGGCAGCCGCTGCAGATGCCGGTACAGATCGGCCCGCATCGCCGCCTCCACCCCCGCGAGCGGCCGCGCCACGAGCCAGCGCCGCAGCCCGAACAGCAGCGCCTCCGCGACGCCGAGCGCGAGCAGCACCCCGGCCCCGAGCCACACCCCGCCCGGATCACGGTCCGTGACCGGCCCGTCCACGATCCACTTCAGCACCAGCGGGAACACGAGCCCCAGACACGACGCGAGCACGGCCACCACGGCGGCGCCCGCCCACCGGGCCCGCACCGGCCGTACGTAGGGCCACAGCCGCAGCAGGGTCCGTACCGCCGACTGCGGTACAGGCGCCGCGAGTTGGGACGGTGGGTCGATCCGGCCGGGGTCCGTGGTAGCTGCATCATCAGTCGCCATCAGGGGTGAGACTACGGTTCGGCACTGACATCGCCCACCGGGTTTCGGACGGCGTCCGGCCGCCGGCGTCCGAGGTCGTACCCCTCATCAACCGATCGGTTGATCCCCCTTCGAGCGCGATGGCCGATGCCCCGGCCGCCCCCGTCCGGCGACGCTGGTGCCATGACCACCACCGCCGCACCACTCATCGAGGTCGCCGGGCTGCGCAAGGCGTACGCCGGGCGGGCCGTCGTCGACGGGATCTCGTTCGCCGTCGAGGAGGGCGAGATCTTCGGGATCCTCGGGCCGAACGGAGCGGGCAAGACCACCACCGTCGAGTGCGTCGAGGGCCTGCGCGTCCCCGACGAGGGGCGGGTGCGGGTCGCGGGCCTCGACCCCGTACGCGACCACGACCAGGTCACCCGCATCCTCGGCGCCCAGCTCCAGGAGAGCGAGATCCAGCCGAAACTGACCGTCAAGGAGGCCCTGGAGCTGTACTCGGCCTTCTACCCGGACCCGCTCGACTGGCGGCCGCTGGCCGAGCGGCTGCGGCTCGACGAGAAGCTCGGCACGCGGTTCGCGGGGCTCAGCGGAGGCCAGAAACAGCGCCTGTTCATCGCGCTCGCCCTCGTCGGCAACCCGCGCGTCGTCGTCCTCGACGAATTGACCACCGGACTCGACCCACGCGCCCGCCGCGACACCTGGCAGCTCATCGAGGACGTACGGGACAGCGGAGTCACCGTCCTGCTCGTCACGCACTTCATGGAAGAGGCGCAGCGGCTGTGCGACCGCATCGCCGTCATCGACCGCGGAAGGATCGCCGCCCTCGACACCCCCGACGGGCTGATCCGCCAGGCCGCCGGGGCGACCGTCATCTCCTTCACCCCGTCCGCGCCGCTCGACGACCGCGAGCTGACGGCCCTGCCCCAACTGGCCTCCGTCGAGCACAAGGACGGCCGGGTGACCCTCACCGGCAGCGACGAGACCGTCGACGCCGTGCTCACGCTGCTCGCCCGGCACCGCATCACCGCCCACCAACTCCGCGTCGCCGACGCCACGTTGGACGACGCGTTCCTCGACCTGACGGGAGCCGGCCAGTCATGAGCACCGCCACCGCCACCCCAGCCACCCCGCGGCGCCGGCCCGCCGCCGACACCGCCGTCCTGAAGGCCGAGATCCGCCTCTTCCTGCGGGACCCCGGAGCCCTCTTCGGCGTCATGGCCTTCCCGCCGCTCCTGCTGGTGATCCTCGGCTCCGTCCCGGCGTTCCGGGAGCCCGACTCGGGCCCCGGCGGGCTGCGCCTGATCGACGCCTACGTGCCGATCACCGTGCTGCTCCCGCTCATCGTCGCGGGCCTGCAGGCCATGGCGCCGGTCCTCGCCGGATACCGGGAGCACGGCGTCCTGCGCCGCATGTCGACGACGCCGGTACGGCCGTCCGCCCTGCTCGGCGCGCAGATGGCCATCCACGGCGCCGCGGCCCTCGCCTCGTCGCTGCTGTCGCTCGCCATCGGACGGCTCGCCTTCGACGTCGCCCTGCCCGAGCAGGCCTTCGGCTATCTCCTCGCGCTCGTCCTGTCCGTCGTCGTCGCCCTGTCGCTCGGCGCGCTGGTCGCCGCCCGCGCCCGCACCCAGAAGCTCGCGAGCGCCATCGGCTCCTCCGTGTTCTTCCCCAGCATGTTCTGCGCCGGGGTGTGGCTGCCGGTGCAGTCGATGCCGCGCGTCCTCGCCGACATCGTGCAGGCCACCCCGTTCGGCGCCGCCGCGCAGGCCCTGAACGAGGCCGCCGCCGGACACTGGCCGTCCTGGATCCACCTGGGCGTGCTCGCCGCGTGGGCCGTCCTGCTGTCCGGCGCCGCCGCGCGCTGGTTCCGCTGGGAGTGACCCGATGAGCGAGGCCGCGGCCGTGCAGACTGGACGCATGACGACGGGAACGGGACCGGACAGCGCCGCTGCCGCCGCGGCCATGAGCGTGGAGGAGCGCTGGGCCAGCTTCCACCGCTACGGGCCCCTGGGCCTGCTCGGTGTCTCCGTCGTCCTGTCCGCCGCGACGGCCGACGTCGTCGGCATGAACCGCCTCGACTTCTTCGTCTGCGTGCCGCTGTCGCTCGCCGCCCTGGCCCTCCAGGTGTGGTGGTACCGGGCGATGCGCACCAGGCCCGGCCGGACGCCGGTCAGCGTCGCGTACTTCTGGATCCGCTGGGCGCTCGCGTTCGTCCTCGCCCTGACCAATCCGTTCTTCTCGTTCTACGCGGCCGCCGCCTACTTCGACGTCGAGCGGCTGGTGCCGCGCCGGATGGTCCGGCCGGGCGTGTTCGCCGCGGTCGTCATCGTGGCCGGAGCCCAGTCCGGCGGGCTGCCGCCGCAGGGCGCCGTCGCCTGGGCCGTGTTCGGCGGGCTCCTCGCCGTCAACCTGACCCTCGCCGCGATCATGGGGCACCTCAACGCCAAGGAGAACGAGCGGGCCCTGATCCAGGCCGAGACGATCGCCGAGCTGGAACGCACGAACACCGCGCTCCAGCAGGCCCTCGACGAGAACGCCCAGCTGCACACCCAACTCCTGGTCCAGGCGCGGGAAGCCGGCGTCGCCGACGAACGCCGCCGGCTGGCCGCCGAGATCCACGACACCATCGCCCAGGGCCTGACCGGGATCATCGCCCAGCTCCAGGTCGTCGCCAACGCCCCCACCCCGGAGGCCGCCCGCGAGCACCTCGACCGCGCGTCCGGCCTCGCCCGGCACAGCCTCGGCGAGGCCCGCCGCTCCGTGCACAACCTTTCCCCGGCGGCGCTGGCCGACGCCTCTCTGCCCGAGGCGCTCAAGAAGACGGTCGCCGACTGGGCCGACCGCACCGGGGTACGCGCCGAGTTCACCCTCACCGGCGCCGCCGAGCCACTGCACGACGAGATCGAGGCGACCCTGCTGCGCATCGTCGAGGAGGCCCTGTCGAACGCGGCCCGGCACGCCCGCGCCACCCGTCTCGGCGTCACCCTGTCCTTCATGGCCGGCGAGGTCACCCTGGACGTCCGCGACGACGGCATCGGCTTCGACCCGCTCACCGTGTCCCATCGCACCGCCCGCACCGGCAGCGGCGGCTTCGGCCTCGACGGCATGCGGGCCCGGGCCGAGCGCATCGCGGGCGACCTGACGGTCGAGGCGGAGCCGGGCGGCGGCACGGCGATCTCGGCTCGCGTACCGTTGGTGCGCCATGACTGACCCAGTGATCACGCTCCTGATCGTCGACGACCATCCCGTGGTCCGTGACGGCCTGCGCGGCATGTTCGACTCCGCCGCCGGATTCCAGGTGCTCGGCGAGGCCGCGAACGGGGTCGAGGCCGTCGCCCGCGTCGCCGAACTCGACCCGGACGTCGTCCTGATGGACCTGCGCATGCCGGGCGGTGGCGGCGTCGACGCCATCCGGGAGCTGACCCGGCGCCGGGCCCGCGCCCACGTCCTCGTGCTCACCACGTACGACACGGACTCCGACACCCTGCCCGCGATCGAGGCGGGCGCCACCGGCTATCTGCTCAAGGACGCCCCGCGCGAGGAGCTGTTCACCGCGGTCCGCGGCGCCGCCGAGGGCCGCTCCGTGCTCTCCCCGGCGGTCGCCTCGCGCCTGGTCACCGCCGTGCGGACGCCCACCGCCCCCGCCGACGAGACACTCTCCTCGCGCGAGCGCGAGGTCCTGCTCCTGGTGTCCAGGGGCACCTCGAACAAGGAGATCGCGCGCGAGCTGTTCATCAGCGAGGCGACGGTGAAGACCCATCTCACGCACATCTACGCCAAGTTGGGCGTGAAGGACCGGGCGGCGGCGGTCGCGGTCGCGTACGACCGCAAGATCCTCGGCTAGCCGATCTGGTCCGGTGTGACCGTCACCCACCGCTTGTCGGCGGTGACTTTCTGGCCCAGCTCCTTCTGCCGCTTCACGCCGTCCGCCTTCATGGCGTCCAGCTCCTTCATGTAGCTGTCCTTGCGATTGACCCACACGCGGACCCCGCCGTGCGCCACGTCCACCGACCGGAACAGCATCGGACCGTCGCTCTTCGGCGTGTCCCCGGCGGCGAGAATCGGCTTCCGCCACGCGTCGACGTACGTGCTGATGGCCGCGGGCTTGCCCTCGTACCAGGTCGCCGGGGCCCACAGCGTCGGCGTCAACTCGCGCTTCTCCAGGGCCTTCTGGTCGAACGTACCGGCGGCGATCTCCTTGCGGGAGCTCGTCACGTCACCCGTCTTGCGGTCCTTCAGGAGCGCGGCGACACCGATGACGTTCTCCGGCTTCACGTCGTAGCCGTACTTCGGATCGGCCAGCACCATCCGTACGAGGTCCTCGCTCGCGGCGCTCACCACGTACACCTCGATGCCGTGCGAGCGCAGCGCGTGGTACAGCTCGCGCATCCCCTCGGAGAACTCCGGCGGCTCCGCGCCGCCCGGCAGCGGCTTGTCGTAGGCCAGCAGCTCGTCGACGTACCCCTTGAGCTGCTTCAGCGTGAACCCGGAGAAGATCTGCGCGGCCCACGGGTAGCAGACCTGGTCGTCGACCTCGCACAGCCGGTCGTAGTACTCGGTCAGCGTCTCCTTGTGCGCGGCCGTGTCCTTGAAGGGGATCACCTTCAGCGACGGGTCCATCGTGTCCCGCGTCAGGACGCCCTTCGTCTCCAGGAACGGCAGCAGCGACTCTTCGAGGTCGTTGCGGTACGTCGTGTTGTCCGCGTCGAAGGTGGCGTACGCGCCCTGGTCCGCGTGCGCCGCGATCACCCGGGCGAGCCGGGTGGCCTCCGGCCGCGGCCAGTGCTTCAGCTCGGCGGCCACGCTCCGCACGGCGGCGTCGTCACGGTCTGCCGCCGCGGTCGCGTCGGCGCCCGGCCACAGCACGGTCGTGGCGACAGCGGCGGCGACCGCGACGCCCACGGCACCGAACAGGAAGGGCTTCTTGCGCAGGGAGTCTCTCTTGGCGAGGTTCACGGCGGGCCACGGTAGGGCGGCCCCGGTCCCCGCGCCATGATCGAAGTCACCGCGCGTGACGGGCATGCACCTGACGGACACGGGTAGCGGCAAGCCCCGTGAGACCGCCCGGCGAGCTCCGCCCCGGCGCCGCATACTGGAAGGCATGAGCCCCGGCTCCCGCGAATTCGTCCGGGCCACGCCACGGCCCGGCGGGCCGATCGTCTCGGCGGTCGGCTACCGCACGCAGGGCATGCGCCCCGCGCTCCACCGTGGCCTGCCCTCCCCGTACCTCACGGTGATCTTCTCCCTCGACGGTCCCGTCGTCAGCGGCGGGACCCCCGAGCAGGCCACCGGCGCGGACGCGCACCGCACCGACATCGTCGTGGGCGGCCTGCACCAGCGTCCGGCGTTCATCGCGCAGCCCGCGCACGAGGCCGGCGTCCAGCTCGCCGTGCACCCGCTGGCGGCCCGCGCTGTCCTCGGCGTGCCGAGCGCGGAACTGACCGGGCACGTGGTCGTCGACGGGACGGACGTCCTGGGGCCCTCCGCCGCCCGGGTCCGCGAGGAACTGGCCGAATCCGCCGACTGGCGCGCACGGTTCGCCCGGCTGTCCGGCTACCTGACAGAGCGGGCCGGCGACCCGTTCGCGGGCGTACGGCCCGAGGTCGTCGAGGCCTGGACCTGGCTCGCCCGGCACCGCGGCGCGGGCACCCTGCCCGGCCTCGCGGCGCACGTCGCCCTGAGCGAGCGCCGCCTGACCACCCTCTTCCGCGCCGAGACCGGCCTGAGCCCCGGGCAGGCCGCCCGCCTCATGCGCTTCGGGCACGCGAAGGCCGCCGTGGTGCGTGCCGTCGCGGCCGGCGCCCCGCCGGACCTGTCCCGGGTCGCCGCCGAGCACGGCTACTGCGACCACTCCCACCTGGTAAGGGCGTTTCACCGGTACACGGGGCTGAGCCCGACCGGGTGGATCTCGGAGGAGTGCCGGAACATCCAAGCCGGCGGCCACCTCAACGGCGAAGAATCGACGTCATGAACGCCCACGAGAACACCCTGCGCGAACCGGCGATCTGGCCCTCCCTCCAGGCCGAGGACGCCCACGCCCTGATCGACTTCCTCGTGAACACCGTCGGCTTCCTGCGCACGGCCGTCTACGAGGACGGCGACCGCGTCGCCCACGCCCAGCTCGACTGGCCCGAGGGCGGCGGCATCATGATGGGCTCCCACAAGCCCGACGCCGATCCTGGCACCTGGTGCCTGAAGCCGGGCACGTTCGGCGCGTACGTCGTCACCGACCGGGTCGACGAGCTGTACGCGCGGCTCGTCGACGCGGGCGTCAAGATCCTCCGCGAGATCGAGGACCAGCCATACGGAAGCCGCGAGTTCGCCATCCTCGACCCTGAGGGCAACAAGTGGTCCTTCGGCACGTACCGGGGTGAGCCCCGGGCCTGACCGCCTTGGAGGCGCACGGAGTGTGCCTTTCAGGGGCGCGGGGAACTGCGCGACCAGCCCCCGCCCACCCGCGGCTAGGACCGGACCCGCAGCAGCAGAACGCTCCGCGCCCCCACGGTCACCACATCCTCCGCGGCATGCGCGACCCCGGGCTCCGCACCCTGCGCCTCCAGACCCGTGTCCACCACCACCTCGTACGCCCGGGCCCACGGCTCACCCGGCAGCACGAAGCTCTCCGCACGGTCACCCGCGTGCAGGACGGCAAGGAAGCTGTCGTCCCCGACCGGCTCGCCCCGCGCGTCCCGGCCGGGTATGTCCCGCCCGGACAAGTACATGCCGAGCGTCGCCGCGGGCGCGTACCAGTCCCGCTCCGTCATCTCCGTACCGCGCGACGTGAACCAGGCCAGGTCGCGCAGCCCGTCCGCCGAGTGCGCGCGCCCGGAGAAGAACGCCCGCCGGCGCAGCACCGGATGCGCGTGCCGCAGCGCGATCAGCCGGGACGTCAGGTCGAACAGCGCCCGCCAGCCGGGATCGTCCAGGAGCCCCCAGTCGACCCAGCTGATCTCGTTGTCCTGGCAGTACGCGTTGTTGTTGCCGCGCTGGGTGCGCCCGAACTCGTCGCCCGCGACCAGCATCGGCACGCCCGTCGACAGCAGCAGTGTCGTCAGCAGATTCCTCAACTGCCGCCTGCGCAGGGCGAGTACGGCGGCATCGGCCGTCTCGCCCTCGGTGCCGCCGTTCCAGGACCGGTTGTCGTTCGAGCCGTCCCGGTTGCCCTCGCCGTTCGCCTCGTTGTGCTTGCGCTCGTAGCTCACCAGGTCGCGCAGCGTGAAACCGTCGTGCGCGGTGATGAAGTTGACCGACGCGTACGGCCGCCGCCCGCCCCACGCGTACAGGTCGCTCGATCCCGACAGGCGGTAGCCGAGGTCCCGTACGTCGGGGAGCGCACCGCGCCAGAAGTCCCGTACGGCATTGCGGTACCGGTCGTTCCACTCCGTCCACAGCGGCGGGAACGCGCCCACCTGGTACCCGCCGGAGCCCACGTCCCAGGGCTCGGCGATCAGCTTCACGCGGCGCAGCACCGGATCCTGCGCGATCACCGCGAGGAACGGGGACAGCATGTCGACGTCGTGCATCGAGCGGGCCAGGGCCGCCGCCAGGTCGAAGCGGAAACCGTCGACGCCCATCTCCGTCACCCAGTAGCGCAGCGAGTCGGTGATCAGGCGCAGCACGTGCGGCTGGACCACGTGCAGCGTGTTGCCGCAGCCCGTGTAGTCGGCGTAGCGGCGCGCGTCGCCCTGCAGCCGGTAGTAGCCGCGGTTGTCGATGCCCTTCAGGGACAGCATCGGGCCCAGCTCGCCCGCCTCCGCCGTGTGGTTGTAGACCACGTCGAGGATGACCTCGATCCCGGCGTCGTGCAGCGCCCGCACCATCCGCTTGAACTCGCCGACCTGCTGCCCGGCCGTGCCGGACGCCGCGTAGCCCGCGTGCGGGGCGAAGTAGCCGATCGAGTTGTAGCCCCAGTAGTTCCTCAGGCCCCTGCGCAGCAGATGGTCCTCGTGGGCGAACTGGTGCACCGGCAGCAGCTCCACCGCCGTCACCCCGAGCCGGGTGAGATGCTCGATCGCCGCGGGATGCGCGAGGCCCGCGTACGTCCCCCGCAACTCCTCGGGGACACCGGGATGCCGGCGGGTGAAGCCGCGCACATGGAGCTCGTAGATCACCGAGTCCGCCCACGGTGTCTTCGGGCGCCGGTCGTCGACCCATTCGTCGTCGGGCGCGTCGTCGTGGACCACGACGCCCTTCGGCACGTACGGCGCCGAGTCCCGGCTGTCGCGCACGGTGTCGGCCACGTGCTGCTCGGGCCAGTCCCGCACATGCCCGTACACCTCGGGCGGCAGCCGGAACTCGCCGTCCACGGCCCGCGCGTACGGGTCGAGCAGCAGCTTCGCCGGGTTCCAGCGGGCGCCGGTCCACGGGTCCCAGCGGCCGTGCACCCGGAAGCCGTAGCGCTGCCCGGGCAGCACGCCCGGCACGAAGCCGTGCCAGATCTCATGGGTCAACTCGGCCAGCGGCGCCCGGCGTTCACGCCCCTCCTCGTCGAACAGGCACAGTTCGACGGACTCGGCGCCCCCGGCCCACAGCGCGAAGTTCGTCCCCGCGACCCCGTCCGGGCCGACCCGGAACCGGGCGCCGAGCGGCACGGACGTCCCCGGCCACACGGGCGCGACCCGGGCAGCGGGCTCGCGCTCGCGGCCGTACGGCGCCGACGCGCGGGCCGGTGGCCGTCCGTTCCCCGTCCGTCCGGCCGGAACGCCGGCCTGCACTGCCTCCTGCTCGGGTGCGCTCGACACCTGACAGCCTCCCGCGGCTCCACGACCGATGGGCAGCAGGGCGCACGGCGTCCCGGCCGCGCTCCCTTGCGTCCCCCCTCCCTGTTCTGCCCAGAGCTCGGGTCGCACTCACGTTTCCCCAGCGGGGGGAGCGTCGTTGGCCTGACGTGAGAACAGCTGTGAGGCGCGCGCGGCGCGCAGGGGCGACACTGGCCGCCGTACTGACATGGGCAGGACTGGTCGGCGGGCTCGCCGGATGCGACTCGGGCGAGGTGTTCGGCAAGCCACGCTCGCCCGAGGACCTGATCCGGGTCACGCCGGACGACGCGAGCAAGGAAGTGAAGGCGGACGGACGGCTCCAGGTCGAGGTTCCCGAGGGGCGGCTCGAGTCGGTCAAGGTCGTCCGGATCCAGGACGCGCAGGAGGAGCGGGTGCCGGGGCGCCTGGAGGAGGACGGCACGCGCTGGCGGCCCACGGGCCCGGGCGCGGACCGGCTGACGCTCGCCGCGAAGTACACGGTCGACGCGGTCGCGGTCGACGACGCCGGCCGCCGCATGGCCCGCCACACCACCTTCACCACGTTCGTCCCCGACGAGCGCTTCATCGGCTACGTGACGCCCGAGAACCGCGCCACGGTCGGCACCGGCATGATCGTGAAGCTGGAGTTCAACCGGGAGATCGAGAACCGCGCCGCGGTCGAGCGCGCCGTCCGGGTCACGTCCCGGCCCGCGGTGAAGATCGCCCCGCACTGGTTCGGCAAGACGCGGCTCGACTTCCGCCCCGAGAAGTACTGGAAGCCGGGCACCAAGGTCACCGTCGGCCTCGGCCTGCGCGATGTGGAGGCGGCCCCCGGCGTCTACGGACTGCAGGACAAGTCGTTCTCCTTCACCGTCGGCCGCAGCCAGGTCAGCCTGGTCGACGCGGCGGCCCACACCATGGAGGTCCGCAGGAACGGCGAGCTGGTCGACACCCTGCCGATCACCGCGGGGGCGCCGCGCTCGACGACGTACAACGGGAAGATGGTCGTCACCGAGATGCTCGACGTCACCCGGATGAACAGCCGCACCGTCGGCTTCGGCGGCGAGTACGACATCCCCGACGTGCCGCACGCGATCCGGCTCACCGACTCCGGCACGTTCCTGCACGGCAATTACTGGTCGGGCGGTGTCTTCGGCTCCAGCAACGTCAGCCACGGCTGTGTCGGTCTGCGCGACGTGAAGGGCGGCAGTTCGCTCACGCCGGCGGGCTGGTTCTTCGACCGCACGCTGATCGGCGACGTCGTCGAGGTCAGGAACAGCGCTGACAAGAAAGTGGCTCCTGACAACGGCCTCGGGGGCTGGAACATGGACTGGAAGGAGTGGCGGGCCGGCGCCGCGGCGGGCTGACCCCCCGGGAGCCGCGGAAAGGGGGCTGCCGCGCGGGCGTTGGGACCGAACGGTGACATTAGCGGGGATCCGTTTTCCCAGGTCGTGCGGTTAATCTTTCGCAGTGCGCGCGCAGACGCGCAGGGGTGCGGGCCTTGGACCGAGGCCGTGCGAGGGGAGAAGAACATCTTGAACGGGCGACGACCGATATCGGCGGCTCTGCTGGGGGCGGCTCTGCTGCTGGTCACCGCGTGCGGTGGCGGGGGCACCGACTCGGGTCACGACGGCAAGGGGAAATCCGGCAAGGCGGCCGAGGCGAACAAGCCGTCGCAGGCCGTCGTGACCGTCGCGCCGAAGGACGGCGCCGACGACGTCGCCACCAGCGGGGCCCTCAAGGTCACCGCGGACAAAGGCAAGTTGACCGAGGTGAAGGTCGCCGACTCCAAGGGCAACGCGGTCGAGGGCGAGATCACCGGCGGCAGCAGCTGGACCCCCGCCCACCACCTGGCCGCGGCCACCAAGTACAAGGTGCACGCGGTCGCGAAGGACGCGGACGGCCGGGAGTCGGCCAAGGACACCACCTTCACCACGCTCACTCCGAAGAACACCTTCATCGGTACGTTCACACCGGAGGACGGTTCCAAGGTCGGCGTCGGCATGCCGTTCTCGGTCCGCTTCACCCGGGGCATCACGCACCCCGAGGACGTCGAGAAGGCGATCACGGTCACGACCGAGCCCTCCGTCCCGGTCGAGGGCCACTGGTTCGGCAACGACCGCCTGGACTTCCGCCCCGAGGAGTACTGGGCGTCCGGCACCAAGGTCACGGTCAAGCTGAACCTCGACGGCGTCGAGGGCCGGCCCGGTGTCTACGGCAAGCAGGTCCGCACGGTGAAGTTCACCATCGGCCGCAGCCAGGTCTCCACGGTCGACGCGAAGACGCACACGATGACGGTCAAGCGGGACGGCAAGACCCTCAAGAAGATCCCGATCACGACGGGCAAGCCGGGCTACGAGACCTGGGACGGCCAGATGGTCATCAGCGAGAAGCTCGCGGTGACCCGGATGAACGGCGAGACGGTCGGCTACGGCGGCGAGTACGACATCAAGGACGTCCCGCACGCCATGCGCCTGACCACCTCCGGCACGTTCATCCACGGCAACTACTGGGGCGGCGACGCCTTCGGCAACTACAACGCCAGCCACGGCTGCGTGGGCCTGCGCGACGTCCGCGGCGGCTACGACAGCAAGGTCCCGGCGGCCTGGTTCTTCAACCAGTCGATGATCGGCGACGTGGTGATCGTCAAGAACACCCACGACAAGACGGTGGCCCCGGACAACGGGTTCAACGGCTGGAACATGTCCTGGGCGGACTGGAAGAAGTAGGGCGACAGCCGCGCGGGTGTGAACGCCCGCTAACGTGCGGGGCATGACCGTACACCTGGAAATCGCCGACGGGGTGGGCACGATCCGCCTCGACCGCCCCCCGATGAACGCCCTCGACATCGCCGCCCAGGACCGCATCAGGGAACTGGCGGCAGAGGCCACGGCCCGTACCGACGTACGGGCCGTGGTCGTCCGCGGCAGCGAGAAGGTCTTCGCGGCCGGTGCGGACATCAAGGAGATGCAGGCCATGGACCACGCGGCCATGGTGGTCCGGTCCCGCGCGCTCCAGGACTCGTTCAGCGCGGTCGCCCGCATCCCCAAGCCGGTCGTCGCCGCCGTCACGGGCTACGCCCTGGGCGGCGGCTGCGAGTTGGCGCTGTGCGCCGACTTCCGCATCGCCGCCGACAACGCCAGGCTCGGCCAGCCGGAGATCCTGCTCGGCCTGATCCCCGGCGCGGGCGGCACCCAGCGCCTGGCCCGGCTGGTCGGCCCCTCCAAGGCCAAGGACCTGATCTTCACCGGCCGGCACGTGAAGGCCGACGAGGCGCTCACCATCGGCCTGGTGGACCGGGTCGTCCCGGCCGACGAGGTCTTCTCGGCGGCCCACGCCTGGGCGGCGAAGCTGGCCCAGGGCCCGGCGATCGCGCTGCGCGCCGCGAAGGAGTCGATCGACGCCGGTCTGGAGACGGACCTGGAGACGGGGCTCGCCATCGAGCGCAACTGGTTCGCGGGTCTGTTCGCGACCGAGGACCGGGAGACCGGAATGCGCAGCTTTGTGGAGGAGGGTCCGGGCAAGGCGAAGTTCGCCTGAGGGACCCTCAGATGGCGCGGTCAACTCCCTTGTCACTGAGTCGAGTTGATCGCGTCCCCCATTGGGGCACATTATCCTGGCCTTAAGAGAACCTTAAACAAACCTTGCCCGTGACGATCACGATCCGGTCGCGCACGGTAAGTCATCGCAGGTCAGGCGGTGCGCGCCGGACCCTTAACTGCCGGCGGCATATGCCAAACCGGCCCTCCGGAATGAGGCGTTCCGGGGGGCTTATTCAGCCGGAACGGCCCCACGGCCGCCTTTGTGCAGCCATCATGGGGGCATGGCGGGGCTTGAGGGTGTGGAACATCCACGGCGGCACGGGAGTGCGACCGCGGCGCGCTGGTCTCCCGCGGTCGAGGACGAATACGCGCTGAGGGCGCTGGAGTTGTTCGGGAATCCGACCGAGGCGGAGGTACCGCTGCCGTCGCGTCCCGAATCGGCGGCGACCGCCCGGCGGCTGGCCCAGGTGGTCGTCCTGCGGCACTGGGGACTGTCCCCGAAGATGACCGAGGACGCGGTCCTGCTCGTCTCCGAGCTCGTCGGCAACGCGGTGCGGCACACCGGTGCCCGTGTCTTCGGGCTGCGCATGCTGCGCCGCCGCGGCTGGATCCGCGTGGAGGTGCGCGATCCGTCCCGCGGCCTGCCGTGCCTGATGCCCGTGCAGGACTTCGACGTCTCCGGGCGGGGCCTCTTCCTCGTCGACAGGCTCTCCGACCGCTGGGGCGTCGACCTGCTGCCGCGCGGCAAGACGACCTGGTTCGAGATGCGGGTCGCCGACCGCTGACCCCCCGCGCGGACCCCGGACGCACGAAAGCCCCCGTTTTCGCCGTCGTGCGGCGCCGCGGGGGCTTTCGTGTGATGCGCCGCGAACAGTGGGGGGTGTAGTCCGCGGCGTCTGACGACGACCTGGCCCGGGTCAATGGGGGTCGTGCCACCGATCATGGCAGACAAGGTCACCCAGGGCCAAATGAATCATTGGTGATGTGGGCCACGGGCCTGGTAAATGAAGAATGAATACACCCGGCATCCAGTAATCCTTAAGGCCCCCGGGTCGGTAAGAGGCTTTTGTCGGTGATCCCCCTTAAATGGGCGGGTGACCAAGGCAGAACCGATCCGACGCCGCTCGGCCCTGCGCGTCGGCGCCGGGCTCACCGCCGCCCTCGCCACCGGCTGCGCCGCCGACCAGCAGACGGCCACCCCCGCACCGGCCGCCCACCCTGCATCCCCCCGGCCCGCCCACCCGGCATCCCCCCGGCCCGCCCACCCTGCATCCCCCCGGCCCGCCCACCCTGCATCCCCCCGCCCCGCGCGAGCCGCCCCCGCACCCCGCCGGCTGCCCGGTCTGCCCGCCCAGATCGCCCACGGCCCGCGCACCGGCGACCGCGTCGCCCTCACCTTCCACGGCCAGGGCGACCCGGCCATCGCGAACGCGGTCCTGAAGGAAGCCGAGCGGGCCGACGCCCACGTCACCGTGCTCGCCGTCGGCACCTGGCTCGACGCACACCCGGCCGTCGCCCGGCGCATCCTCGACGGCGGCCACGACCTGGGCAACCACACCCTCCACCACATCGACATCAACACCCTGTCCGAGGCGGACGCCTACGCCGAGATCACCGGCTGCGCCGACCGCATCCGCCGCCTCACCGGCTCCATCGGCACCTGGTTCCGGCCCTCGCGCACCCAGACGGCGACCCCGCTCGTCACCCGCCTCGCCCAGCGCGCGGGCTACCCGCACCTGCTGTCGTACGACGTCGACTCGCTGGACTTCACCTCGCCGGGCGCGAGCGCCGTCGTCGAGAACGTCACCTCGGCCGTACGGCCCGGCTCGGTCGTCAGCCTGCACTTCGGATACGCGGACACGATCGCCGCCCTGCCGCCCCTCCTGGACCACCTCGACCGCCGTGGCCTGACCGCGGTGACCTGCACGGAGCTGCTCACGTGAACATCAACTCCCGCCGCACCGGTGTCCTCCTCGCGGCCGCCGGCACCGTCGTCCTCGCCGCGCTCACGGGCTGCGGAGCCGAGCGGGCCGAGATCGCCAAGCCGGTCCGGCCCGCCGTGCCGAAGCAGCAGGCCGTGTACGGGCTGCCCGGCATGCCGCCCGTCCTCGACCCGAAGGACGTCTACGCCGCCGACCGCCCGAACAAGCTCTCACCGGTGGTCAAGGACTTCCCGTCCCGCGTCTACGTCCCCAACACCGAGTCCGACACGGTCAGCGTCATCGACCCGAAGACGTTCGAGGTCATCGAGACCATCCCCGTCGGCCGCGAGCCCCAGCACGTCGTCCCCTCCTGGGACATGAAGACGCTGTGGGTCAACAACGACAAGGGCAACAGCCTCACCCCCATCGACCCGAAGACCGGCAAGGCCGGAAAGACGGTCGACGTGCACGACCCGTACAACCTCTACTTCACGCCCGACGGCAAGCACGCCGTCGTCATGGCCTCGCTCGACCGCGAACTGGTCTTCCGCGACCCGCACACCATGAAGGTCCAGCACACCGAGCCGGTCAGCTGCTACGGCGTCAACCACGCCGACTTCTCCCTCGACGGCCGCTACTTCATCGTCAGCTGCGAGTTCAGCGGCGAACTCCTCAAGGTCGACACGGCGAAGATGAAGGTCGTCGGACAGCAGAAACTCCCCTTCGAGGGAGCCATGCCGCAGGACGTGAAGATGTCGCCCGACGGCAAGAAGTTCTACGTCGCCGACATGATGGCCAACGGCATGTGGATCCTCGACGGCGACACCTTCTCCAAGCCGAAGCTGCTGCCCACCGGCAAAGGCACCCACGGCCTCTACGTCGGCCGCGACTCCAAGGAGATGTACGTCTCCAACCGCGGCGAGGGCACCGTCTCCGTCTTCGACTTCGCCCAGGACAAGGTGACGAAGAAGTGGAAGCTGCCCCAGGGCGGCAGCCCCGACATGGGCGGCGTCTCGGCGGACGGCAACACGCTGTGGCTGTCCGGCCGGTACGACTCCGAGGTCTACGCCATCGACACCCGCACCGGTGTCCAGATCGCCCGCATCCCGGTGGGCCGGGGCCCGCACGGCCTCGCCGTGTACCCGCAGCCTGGGCGCTACTCCCTGGGGCACACCGGAATCTTCCGGTAGGAGCGGCCCCGCTACTCGGCCATCTTCAGCATCAGCGCTTCGGAGCCGGCCGCCCGATACCCCGCCGCCTGGAACACCCGCACGCTGCGCGCGTTGCCCGGCGACTGCTGGGCCCAGACGAACCCGTCCGGGACCACGTGCCGGGCCGCGCGCGCCAGCTGGCGGCCGAGCCCACGGTGACGTGCCGCCTCGTCCACCTCCAGGGACGCCTCCCAGCGCCCGCCGAGCCCCCGGCCGAGGGCCAGCACCCCGCCGTCCGTCTCCCACACCCGCACGTCGTCCCGGTGCGCGAGCGCCCGGACGACCCGGGGGTGCGCGCGGTCGTGGATCTCGCGCAGCGCGAGCGGAGGCGGCCCCGCCAGCGCCGGAGCCACCGTCACCAGGTCGATCGTCTCGTGCGTGCGTCCCGTACGGTCCATGAACGCCGTCAGGAACCGGGCGTTCATCGGCGCCGAGAACGGATCGCAGTCCACCGCCGCGAGCGTCTCGCGCACCCACGCCGCCGGCTCGTCCGTGACCACCACCGTGTGCGCCGTGAACGCGAGGATCCCGGCGTCCCGCTCGTTCGTCTGCGGGACGACCGTCAGGGTCCCGTCGGGCGCGGGGAAGACACCCTTGGCCGCCGCGTCCAGAATGTCGCGCAGATTCACTTCGGCTCCTGACTTGAGTCTCCACCCACTGGAAGGCCCAGACTCCCAGACATGATCGACGACGGCCCGCCGCTGCTCACGATCGGACAGCTGGCCCGCCGCACCGGACTCACGGTGCGCACCATCCGCTACTGGTCCGACGAAGGTGTCCTGCACCCCGTGACCCGCAGCGACGGCGGCTACCGACTGTACGACGCGGAGTCCGTGGCCCGCCTGGAACTGATCCGCACGCTGCGCGAGTTGGGCCTCGGCCTGGACGACGTACGCAAGGTGCTGGGCGGCGAGCGGGACATCGCGTCCGTGGCCGCCGCCCACGTGCGGGCCCTCGACGCGCAGATGCGCGCGCTGCGGCTGAACCGGGCGGTGCTGTCGACGGTCGCGAAGCGCAACTCGACCACCGAGGAGATGGCCCTCATGAACAGGCTGGCGCGGCTCTCCGCCACCGAACGCAAGCACATCATCGACGACTTCATGGAGCAGACGTTCGGCGGCCTGGACGCCGCCGACCCCGACATCCGCAACCGGCTGCGGGTCATGGTCCCCGATCTGCCCGACGACCCGTCGAGCCGGCAGGTCGATGCCTGGGTGGAACTGGCCGAACTGATGCAGGACCGGGCGTTCCGGGCCCATATGCGCAAGATGTTCGAGTTCAACGCGGCGGACCGGGGCCCCGACGTGCCGCCCGGCAGCTCCCTGTGGTTCATGAGCCGGCTCGTGCAGCTCGCCGGGGAGGCCCGGCAGCGCGGCGTCGAGCCCGGATCGGGCGAGGCGGGCGAGGTGCTGCGGGGCCTGCTCGGCGACGCCGACCTGGCCGACGTCCTGGAACGCCTGGAGGCCGCGGCCAACGACGACGTCGCCAGATTCCGCGACCTGGTGTCCCTGGTGCGGGGGCTCGACCCGCTGCCGCGTCACAACGAGGAGTTCGCCTGGGTACTCGCCGCACTGCGCGCACGGCTCGCCAGCTAATCTGACCCCCGTCAACACAGCAGTAAGCAAAACGAGGGGTGGTCCCGGTGGCGGACATCGAGGAAGCACGCAAGGCGTTCGATCGGTTCGACGCGGACGGCGACGGCTTCATCACGGCGGCCGAGTACAAGAGCGCCATGGCGCAGATGGGCGACTTCAACGTCACCGAGTCGGTGGCCGAGGTCCTCATCGCCCGGCAGGACGCCAACGGGGACAAGGTCCTCTCCTTCGACGAGTTCTGGGCCAACCTCAACAAGGTCTGAGCCGGGAACCGAACCCCGTCCGCCGGGGCGGGAGCCGTCCGCTCCCGCCCCGGCGGACGCATGCCGGGCCTCTGGCGCCTGCTCACATCGCGTGGGCCGCGGCCCGGTTCACCGCGGACAGCACCGCCCCCACGGAGGCGGTCAGCACCGAGGTGTCCCGGGCCGCGCCCCACGCGTGGACGTCGCCGACCCGGCAGAGGACATAGGCCGCGGCCTCGCTGTCCGGGCCCGCGCCCAGGCCGTGCTGGGTGAAGGACTCGATGCCGACGTCGAGACCGGCGCCGCGCAGCGCGTCCGTGAACGCGGCCAGCGGGCCGTTGCCCTTGCCGTCCAGCTCCCGCACCGCGCCGTCGATCTCGGCCGTGCAGGCGAAGCGGTGCACGGCGCCGTCCTGCCGGGTCGTCCAGTCGACGAGGCGGACCGGCCCGGTGACGTCCAGATAGGCCGTGCGGAACAGCTCGTACAACTCCTCCGCGCTCGCCTCCCGGCCACTGTCGTCGGTGGCCTCCTGCACGACGCGCGCGTACTCCGGGCGCATCTCCCGCGGCAGGTCGATGCCGTGGTGCTCCTTGAGCAGATACGCCATCCCACCCTTGCCCGACTGGGAGTTGACGCGGATCACGGCCTCGTACGTGCGCCCGACGTCCGCCGGGTCGATCGGCAGGTACGGCACCTCCCACAACTCCTGCGGATGCTCCGCCCGGTGGGCCAGGCCCTTGCTGATGGCGTCCTGGTGCGTCCCGGAGAAGGCGGTGTACACGAGGTCGCCGCCGTAGGGGTGGCGCGGGTGCACCGGGAGGCGGTTGCAGTGCTCGACCGTCTCGCGCACCGCGTCGATGTCCGAGAAGTCGATCATCGGGTCGACGCCCTGCGCGTACAGGTTCAGAGCGAGGGTGACCAGGTCGACGTTGCCCGTGCGCTCGCCGTTGCCGAACAGGCAGCCCTCCACGCGCTGGGCGCCGGCCAGGACCGCGAGTTCGGCACAGGCGACGCCGGTGCCGCGGTCGTTGTGCGGGTGGACGGAGAGGACGACCGACTCGCGGCGCTCCAGGTTCCGGTGGACGTACTCGATCTGGTCCGCGTAGATGTTGGGCGTCGCGATCTCCACCGTGGCGGGCAGATTGTGGGTGACCGGGCGGTCCGGGCTCGCGTCCCGACGTACGGCACGCCGAGCGCGACCACGGAGACGCCGCGCACGCGGAACTGGTGGAGGCCGTCGCCGCGGGGGACGCGGAGCGGGCGGGGCGGGCGGCGCGGGAGGAGCTGACGGCGATCCAGCGGAAGCTGACCGCACCGGCGCCGGCCGAAGACTGACGCGAAGCCCGCTTCACTCTTTGAGTCGACCCGAGGAATAGCCCGCGCACCCCGGAGGTTCGTACTCCATGCACATGCATGAATCTCTCGCGAAGGGCATGACATGAAGATCGGCATCATCGGCGCGGGCAACATCGGCGGCAACCTCACCCGGCGCTTCACCACCGTCGGCCACGACGTCCACGTGGCCAACTCGCGCGGACCGCAGACCCTCACCGCGCTCGCCGAGGAGACCGGCGCCACGCCCGCCACCATCGAGGACGCCGTGCGCGACGCGCAGGTCGTGGTCGTCACCGTCCCGCTCAAGGCCGTCCCGAACCTCCCCGACGGCTTCCTGGACGCGGCCGCCGCTGACGTCACGGTCATCGACACCGGCAACTACTACCCGCAGCAGCGCGACGGGAAGATCGCCGAGATCGAGGAAGGCCTGACCGAGAGCCGCTGGACCGAGCGCCAGATCGGCCACCAGGTCGTCAAGGTCTTCAACGGCACCTACGCCCAGGACATCCTCGACAAGCCCCGCCCGGCCGGCGACCCGGCGCGCGTCGCCCTGCCGATCGCGAGCGACGACGCCGCGGCCAAGCAGGTCGTCACCGCACTCCTCGACGAGATCGGCTTCGACGCCGTCGACGCGGGCGGCCAGGACGACTCGTGGCGCCAGCAGCCCGGCACCCCGGTCTACGGCCTCGCCTCCGACGCCACCGCCGTCCGCAAGGCCCTGGAAGCGGCCTCCCCGGAGCGCACCCCGGACTGGCGCGCCTGACCCGCACCGCGTCGACTCCCGTCAGGGCGTGGCCCATTCACGCAGCGCCGTCTTGGTCGTGAAGCGGGCCACGTTCTTGTCGAGGGGACGGTCGGTGTACTGGTGGACGGTCCAGTCGGCCTTGATGCGCGGCTTGCCCGCCGTCACGTAGTCGGCGATCCAGAGGCCGTCGCCGGCGTACGAGGTCGTATCCCGATTGAGCCAGAAATCGCGGTTGCAGTACAACATGACCCGGTGGTTCGGCCGCAGCCGCTTCACCTCCCGGATGAACTTGTCCTTCTCCGCGTTGCTCGCCCGCGAGCCGTCCCCGGTCGTCTCCCAGTCGACGGCCAGCAGATCACCGGCCCTCTCGGGGGCCTTGCTCACGAAGTACTCGGCCTGCGCCGTGAGGTTCCCCGGCCACAGGAAGTGGTAGAACCCGACGACGCAGCCGCCGTCGCGGGCCAGTCTGGTCTGCGCGGCCAGCCGCGGATTGACGTAACTGCGGCCCTCCGTCGCCTTGATGAGGACGAACGACAGGCCGTCCGTGTCGAACGTGGTCTGGTACGCGCTGACGTCGATACCGCGGATCATGCGGGCCTCCTGGTCGGTGGGGGCGACGAGATCGGCATACCCATCGTCGACGACCGGGCACCGCCGGCCCGTCATCTTCTCCGGCAGGCCAGAAGCCCGCCGTTTGCCCACCCGCAGTCTTGGAACACGCTTTACACAGAGGTACGCAACTACCGCGGCCCGCTGAGCTGTCTGAAAGGGAGTCGGAACAGGGAGAGTCGGCCCCGTCAGGGGCGCGCGGGGTGACGGAGAGAGCGGGGCAGTTCGTGGGACGGCGCAAGGGTGGCGGCATAGGGGTCGCGCTGGTGACGGTGCTGGCGCTGGCGGGCGTGAGCGCCTGCGGCGGGAGCGGCAGCAGCGACAAGGCGGGCGGGGACGACGGAAAGGCGTCGGGGAAGCCGAGCGCGAGCGCGTCGCCGTCGCCGACGAAGCCCAAGGGGCCGCCGATGCTCCTGGAGACGATCATGCCGCAGACCGGCACCACGGTCGGCGTGGCCATGCCGGTCTCGGTGGTCTTCACCGACCCGGTGGCCGCCAAGGCGCGCGCCTCCGTGGAGAAGCACATGAAGGTGAGCACCTCGCAGCCGGTCGAGGGCGCCTGGCACTGGTTCGGCGACAAGCGCGCCGACTGGCGTCCGAAGGAGTACTGGCCCTCCGGTACGCAGGTGAAGGTCGTCGCCGACATGGAGGGCGTCAGCAACGGCAACGGCCGCTACGGCGTGCACAGTTACACCCACACCTTCAAGGTCGGTGACGATGTGCGCGCCGACGTGTCCGTCACCGGACACACCATGAAGGTCACCAAGAACGGCTCGACGGTGCGCACCCTGTCGATCAACGCGGGCAGTGCCGAGTACCCCACGTGGAACGGCACGATGGCCGTCATCGACAAGCAGAAGGAGGTCCACATGACCTCCTGCAGCGTCGGCATCAGCTGTGACAAGGGCAGCGCCAACTACTACGACCTGACGCTGCCCTGGGACGTCCACCTCACCCAGTCCGGCACCTACGTCCACTACTCCACCGGCGACCCGAACCCGGGCAGCGGCAGCGCCCGCGGTTCCCACGGCTGCGTGCATCTGTCCATGTCGGACGCCAAGTGGTTCTACGACCAGGTCAAGCAGGGCGACCCGGTGACCATCTCCGGCTCCCCGCGCGCGAAGGCCCCGGCCGACAACGGCTACGCGGCCTTCAACCTGAGCTGGGACCAGTGGCTGTCGGGGAGCGCCTCGGGGGAGGGGACGAGCGCGGCCCTGTGAGGCCGCGCCCGGCCGTCAGCACTCGATGATGTTGACGGCGAGCCCGCCCCGCGCCGTCTCCTTGTACTTGACGCTCATGTCCGCGCCGGTGTCCTTCATGGTCTTGATGACCTTGTCGAGGGACACCTTGTGGGAGCCGTCGCCGCGCATCGCCATCTTCGCGGCGGTGACGGCCTTCACGGCGGCCATGCCGTTGCGCTCGATGCAGGGGATCTGGACGAGGCCGCCGACCGGATCGCAGGTCAGACCCAGGTTGTGCTCCATGCCGATCTCCGCCGCGTTCTCCACCTGCTCGGGGGAGCCGCCGAGGACCTCGGCGAGGGCGCCCGCCGCCATCGAGCAGGCCGAGCCGACCTCGCCCTGGCAGCCGACCTCGGCGCCGGAGATCGAGGCGTTCTCCTTGAAGAGCATGCCGATCGCCCCGGCGGAGAGGAGGAAGCGGACCACGCCCTCCTCGTCGGCCCCGGGCACGAAGTTGACGTAGTAGTGCAGGACCGCGGGGATGATGCCGGCCGCGCCGTTCGTCGGCGCAGTGACCACGCGGCCGCCCGCCGCGTTCTCCTCGTTCACCGCCATCGCGTAGAGGGTGATCCACTCCATGGCGTGGGCCAGCGGCTCGCCCTCGGCGCGCAGCTTGCGGGCCGAGCCGGCGGCGCGGCGGCGGACCTTGAGGCCGCCGGGCAGGATGCCCTCGCGGGACATGCCGCGCGACACGCACGCCTGCATCACGCGCCACAGCTCCAGCAGACCGGAGCGGATCTCGTCCTCGGTGCGCCAGGCCTTCTCGTTCTCCAGCATCAGCGCCGGGATGGACAGGCCGGTCTCGCGGGTGAGGCGGAGCAGCTCGTCGCCGGTGCGGAAGGGGTACTTGAGGACGGTGTCGTCGGGCACGATCGGGTTCTCGCCGGCCACGGCGTCCTCGTCGACGACGAAGCCGCCGCCCACCGAGTAGTACGTCTTCGAGAGCAGCTCGGTGCCCTCGGTGTCGTACGCCCACAGGGTCATGCCGTTGGCGTGGTAGGGCAGGGTCTCGCGGCGGTGCAGGATCAGGTCGTCGTCGAAGGAGAAGGCGATGTCGTGCACGCCGAGCAGACTGATCCGGCCCGATTCCTTGATCGTCTCCACCCGCTCGTCGGCGCGCTCGACGTCGACGGTGCGCGGGGACTCGCCCTCCAGGCCGAGCAGGACCGCCTTCGGGGTGCCGTGCCCGTGGCCGGTCGCGCCCAGCGAGCCGTACAGCTCGGCGCGTATCGAGGCGGTGTGGGCCAGCAGGCCCTCGTTCTTCAGGCGGCGCGCGAACATCCGCGCCGCGCGCATGGGGCCGACCGTGTGGGAGCTGGACGGGCCGATGCCGATCGAGAACAGGTCGAAGACCGAGATGGCCACGGTGGAACTCCAATGGTGGTTGGTAGACGCCGTTGTCTGCCGGGTCGTGCGGAACGTTCAGGAACACGGGCGGGGCACCGTGCGCGCTGGATGCTTCTGGTTCCAGTGTGCGCGGTGCCCCGGAAGTGTGTACGTACGCAAGGGTACGTAACTGCCTCTAAACCCTTACAGGCCGGGGTACAGCGGGTGCTTCTCGGCCAGAGCGGTCACCCGGGCCTTGAGGGCGGCCGCGTCGTAGGCCGGCTTGAGGGCCTCGGCGATCACGTCGGCGACCTCGCGGAAGTCCTCGGCGTCGAAGCCGCGGGTGGCGAGGGCCGGGGTGCCGATGCGCAGGCCGGAGGTGACCATCGGCGGGCGCGGGTCGTTCGGGACCGCGTTGCGGTTGACCGTGATGCCGACCTCGTGGAGGCGGTCCTCGGCCTGCTGGCCGTCGAGCTCGGAGTCGCGCAGGTCGACGAGGACCAGGTGCACGTCCGTGCCGCCGGAGAGCACGTTCACGCCGTTCGCGCGGGCGTCCTCGGAGGTCAGACGCTCGGCGAGGATGCGGGCACCCTCGACCGTGCGCTGCTGGCGCTCCTTGAAGTCCTCGCTCGCCGCGATCTTGAAGGAGACCGCCTTGGCGGCGATCACGTGCTCCAGGGGGCCGCCCTGGAAGCCCGGGAAGACCGAGGAGTTCAGCTTCTTCGCGAAGTCCTTCTTGGCGAGGATGATGCCGCCGCGCGGACCGCCGAGCGTCTTGTGCGTCGTGGACGTGACGACGTCGGCGTGCGGGACCGGGTTCGGGTGCAGGCCTGCGGCCACGAGGCCCGCGAAGTGCGCCATGTCGACCCACAGGTACGCCTCGACCTCGTCGGCGATGCGACGGAACTCGGCGAAGTCCAGCTGGCGCGGGTACGCCGACCAGCCCGCGATGATCACCTTGGGGCGGTGCTCCTTGGCGAGCGCCTCGACCTCGGCCATGTCGACCAGGCCGTTGTCGTCCACGTGGTACGGGACCACGTTGAACTGCTTGCCGGAGAAGTTCAGGCGCATGCCGTGCGTGAGGTGACCGCCGTGCGCCAGGTCCAGGCCGAGGATCGTGTCGCCCGGCGTGGCCAGCGCGAACAGGGCGGCCTGGTTCGCGGAGGCGCCCGAGTGGGGCTGCACGTTGGCGTACTCGGCGCCGAACAGCTCCTTGACCCGGTCGATCGCGATCTGCTCGGTGACGTCGACGTGCTCGCAGCCGCCGTAGTAGCGGCGGCCGGGGTAGCCCTCGGCGTACTTGTTGGTGAGGACCGAGCCCTGGGCCTCCATGACGGCGACCGGCGCGAAGTTCTCCGACGCGATCATTTCCAGCGTCGACTGCTGGCGGTGCAGCTCGGCGTCGACGGCCTTGGCCACGTCCGGGTCGAGCTCGTGCAGGGACTCGTTCAGTACGGACTTGTCGGACATCTTCGGTCAGCTCCCGGAGAACTCGGTGTACTCGTCGGCGGTGAGCAGGTCCTTCGGCTCCTCGGCGATCCGGACCTTGAACAGCCAGCCGCCCTCGAAGGGGGCCGAGTTCACCAGGGACGGGTCGTCGACGACGTCCTGGTTGGTCTCGGTGACCTCGCCGGACACGGGGGAGTACAGGTCGGAGACCGACTTGGTGGACTCCAGCTCGCCGCAGGTCTCGCCCGCGGTGATGGTGTCGCCGACCTCGGGGAGCTGGACGAACACGATGTCACCGAGCGCGTTGGCCGCGTGCTCCGTGATGCCGACCGTGGCGACGCCGTCCTCGACGGCCGACAGCCACTCGTGCTCCTTGCTGTAACGCAGCTGCTGGGGGTTGCTCATGATGCGAATTCTCCTGTACGCGGGACGGTGCTGGTGACAGTGGGGTGAGCGCTACGGGGTGGCGCGGGTTACTTCTGGCGCTTGTAGAACGGCAGCGCGACGACCTCGTAGGGCTCGTGCGTACCGCGGATGTCCACGCCGACACCCGCCGTGCCCGGCGCGGCGTGCCCGGCGTCGACGTAGGCCATGGCGATCGGCTTGCCGAGCGTCGGGGACGGGGCGCCGGAGGTGACCTCGCCGATCACCCGGCCGTCGTGGACGACCGGCATGCCCGCGCGCGGGACCCGGCGCCCCGCGGCGACCAGGCCGACGAGCTTGCGGGGCGGGGCGGTCTCGGCGCGCTCGGCGGCGGCCGTCAGCGCCTCGCGGCCCACGAAGTCGCCCTCCTTCTCGAACTTCACGACCCGGCCGAGGCCCGCGTCGAACGGCGTCAGCCCGGTGGTCAGCTCGTGCCCGTACAGCGGCATGCCCGCCTCCAGGCGCAGCGTGTCGCGGCAGGACAGGCCGCACGGGACGATGCCGTACTCCGCGCCCGCCTCGGTCAGCGCCTGCCACAGCTTCTCGGCGTCGGCGGGGGCGACGAACAGCTCGAAGCCGTCCTCGCCGGTGTAGCCGGTGCGCGCGATGAGCGCCTCGACACCGGCGACGGTGCCGGGCAGACCCGCGTAGTACTTCAGTCCGTCCAGGTCGGCGTCCGTGACGGACTTCACGATGGCGGGGGAGTGCGGGCCCTGCACGGCGATCAGCGCGTACGCGTCCCGGTCGTCGCGGACCTCGGCGTCGAACCCGGCGGCGCGCTCGGTCAGGGCGTCGAGGACGGTCTGCGCGTTGCCCGCGTTCGCGACGACCATGTACTCGGTCTCGGCGAGGCGGTAGACGATCAGGTCGTCGAGGATCCCGCCGTCCGCGCGGCAGATCATGGTGTAGCGGGCGCGGCCGACGCCGACCGTGGCGATGTTGCCCACGAGGGAGAAGTTCAGGAACGCGGCCGCGTCCGGCCCGGTGACCGTGATCTCGCCCATGTGGGACAGGTCGAAGAGCCCGGCCTTCGTACGCACCGCGTTGTGCTCGTCGCGCTCGCTGGCGTAGCGCAGCGGCATGTCCCAGCCGGCGAAGTCGGTCATCGTGGCGCCCAGCGAGCGATGCAGGGCGTCGAGGGCGGTGGTACGGGTCATGGCTGGTGCTCCCGGGCGTGACGGCGATGGCGAGGGGTCCCCCGTGGCGGAGGTCCTCCCCATCTGTCATCGGAACCTGAGAGGTTCGCCCCGACCACACGTACTGGTGGTCATGGCTTGCACCTTGGGTGGGGCCGCCGTGCTGGACGGACGGCCCGCTTTTCAGATGTGCCTCGCCCGCGCGGTACGGGGCCTGAGAGATTCAAGGGAGGAACTTGCTCCTTCGGCGTCCGGGTACCCGTATGTCTCGAGTAGGTGTCCGGAACTCTCCCGCGCGGATTCAAGCGGCCGGTATGCGGTTGTGTGCGCTTGGCGCGCACATCATTGCATGCCCGCCGAACGGGGAAACCCCTTGTAGGGCATTACCTTCTCTTTACACTTGGCGGGCAGGAGTGGCGTGACCGGAACGGGGAGGACGATCACGGTGCACAAGGCAGTCGTGGGGGCGTACGCGACGACGGCATCAGCCGTCACGGTGGTGCCGGGGGTGCGGGTGCCGCGGCAGCGTTCGGTGCGGGATCTTCGCGGGCGCGGCGGCCGTACGCCGCGCCGGATCGGGTTCGCGGCGGGCGACCTCGTCGTGCTGTCGGGGCTGCCGGGCAGCGGCAAGTCGACCCTGATGCGGCGGGCCGTCACGGTCGTGCGCATCGACTCCCAGGACACCCGGGAGCGCTGGGCCGCCCGGCTGCCGCGCGGCGTGCCGTACGCGCTCTACCGCCCGCTGGTCCGCATCGCGCACTACGTGGGCCTGCGGCGGGCGATGCACTCCGGCGCGAGCGTCGTCGTGCACGACTGCGGCACCCAGGCCTGGGTGCGCCGCTGGGTGATCCGCACGGCCCGGCGGCGCGGCGTCGCCGTCCATCTGGTGCTGCTCGACGTCCCGCCGCGGGCGGCGCTCGACGGGCAGCGGGAGCGGGGCCGCGGGGTGTCGCGGTACGCGTTCGCGCGGCACCGCCGGGCGGTGGGCGCGCTGGTGACGTCGACGGAGCGGGGCGAGCTGCCGGAGGGCATCGAGTCGGCGGTGCTGCTGGACCGGGCGGCGACCGACGCGCTCGGCGGGATCACGTTCCGGGAGTAGCCCCGCCGGGCCCGGCCGGCGACGCGTATCGTCGGCGGCTATGGAACACCCGGCACACCACGAGGGCGCCCACGCCCACCCGGCCCAGGGCTGGCCTGCGAACGAGCTGGAGGAGGTCCTCGCCGCGGCGCTCGGCGTCGACGGGGCGGGCGGCCGCATCGTCGAGGTCCTGGGCCGCAGCCCGATCTGGATCCCGCTGCCCCAGGGCGGCAGCGCCGCGAGCCGCGACCTCGATCTGCCCACGCTGGAGATCGAGGGACAGGCCTACGTCCCCGTCTTCAGCTCCGAGCAGCAGTTCATGCAGGTCACCGGCGGACGGATGGACTGCACCGTGGCCCCGGCCGCCGAGTTCGCGCGGGGACTGCCGGCCCAGGTCGGGCTCGCCCTGAACCCGGACGGCGCCGTCGGTGTCCCGCTGCCCCCGGCCGCCGTCGCCGAGCTGGCCCGCAGCGGCCGCACCCCGCTCGACGGCCCGTCCTCCGGCGGCCGCGTCGTCCTCTCCGAGCCGGACTGGCAGCACGACCCGGTGGACTTCCTGACGGCAGTGCGCGAGGAGTTCGCGGCGGCCGGCACCGTGCTGAGCGCCCGCCGCTGCCTCGCCGTCGTCGAGGACGGGGCCCCGTCCCTGTTCATCGGCGTGGAACTGACCCAGTGGGAGGGCTCCGCGCGCGACATCCCGCTGGACGCGCTGGGCCGTGCGCTGGGCCGGACGCCGGTCGGCTGGCCGGTGAACCTGGTCTTCCTCGACGTCACGCAGGACCCGGTCGCCGACTTCCTGCGCACCCGGGTACGCCCGTTCTACGTACAGGAACGGTGACCCCGTCCGTCAAGTCGGTGTCAGTAACGCCGCTTAAGCTGGTTTCATGACCTGACCGGGCGGCACTGTGCCCCCGGTCACGGCGAACACGGACGTTCACGAAGGGGCGGTTACGGGTGAGTGCGTCGGGCACGGCCGCGGCCGGACAGGTCGAGCACATGCTGCGCCAGGTGACTCCCGGGCGCTACGACGCGTACGAGGCGCTCCTCGCGGCCCTCGCCGACCCCGCGGCCGGACAGGTCTGGATGCTGCTCTGGCACGGCCAGGCCGGCTCGCCCGACGCCCAGTACGGGAACATGGACGTCGACGGATTCTCGTACGCCCCCTGCGTCACCTCCGCCCAGGAGCTGTCCGCGTCCGGCTGGTCGCGGGCCTACGAGGTGGTCGGCGGCGTCGACGCGGCCCGCACCCTCTACCCCGACCACTACGGCCTGTGGCTCAACCCGCACGCGCCCGGCGGCGGCGTCGGGGTGCCCTGGCTCGATCTGCGCCGCATCGCCGGCGGCCTCGACCGCCAGCCCGCCGGACCGCTGCGGCTGTCCGACCCGACCATCGAGATCCCGCAGTTCTACGCGGTCCTCGCGCAGAA
The DNA here is from genome assembly GCF_050410835.1 of Streptomyces sp. cg35. Taxonomy (NCBI): domain Bacteria; kingdom Bacillati; phylum Actinomycetota; class Actinomycetes; order Kitasatosporales; family Streptomycetaceae; genus Streptomyces; species Streptomyces sp. cg35. The sequence continues at coordinate 2,812,662 of NZ_CP191268.1, read as the reverse complement.
CGCGCACCGCACCACCGCGATCCGCTCGCTGCGCCGCGCCTGGGTGCAGCCCGCGCTCGGCGCCCCGTATCTCGCGATCGGCCTCGACGTCTACGACACGTCCCCGGCGTCCGTCGACTCCGTGCGGGCGATGATGCAGCAGTCCATCACGGCGGTGCCGGACGGACTGCCCGTCTCGACGGTCGCCATGTCCGACGAGTACGACCCGGTGGCGATGTGGCTGCGGGCCAATGCCCGGCCGTTCTACGACCGGGAGGCGCACGCGGCCCCCGCGGCGCCGGCCGGCGGGGGCTACGGCTACCCGCCGCCCTACGGCGCGTCCTACTGACCGGTCCCGCCCGCTGACCGGCCCGCTCGCCTCCTCCATCGGTTCCCGCCCGGTTCCCCGCTCAACTCCCCGCGTACGGCCGTGATTTCGAGTACGGGTGGGTTGGGGAGAGAAGCGCACATGTGGGCCCAATGTCCGACCTGGCGCCGCTTCCATCCCAACTGCCCACTGTCCGACCGTCGTTCACGGCCGTCCGGATAACGGAACACCCCTGACCGCATCACGTTTAGGCATCCTTTCAACGTGAGATCTGGCGGCTGATCGCACGCGCGTTGAAGACTCCCCGAATGCAGGGCCGTTCGGGCCCTTGTGCGAGTCGCCCGCGCCGGAGCCCGGTCCGCGGAGCAGCGGCATCCGCACCGCAGTCGAGTACGGGGCCGCCACAGCGGCAAGCGCGGGCCGGTCATCCCCGGCCGGGAAGGGGCAGTCACTCGTGACCGCACCGATCGAGACCACCGGAGCAGCGACCGAAGTGTCGCCGGAGGCGGTCCTTGCCGGGGCGGGGGCCGAGCGCATCGAAGGCCGGTCTCTCGGGCGGATCGCCTGGAACCGCTTCAAGAAGGACAAGATCGCTGTCGCCGGCGGCGTCATCGTCGTCCTGCTCATCCTCATCGCCGCCTTCGCGCGCCCCCTCCAGCACCTCTTCGGCCTCGACCCGAACACCTTCCACCAGGACCTCATCGACCCGACGACCTCGCTCCCCAAGGGCGGGCTCGGCGGCATGAGCGCCGACCACCCGCTGGGCGTGGAACCGAAGTTCGGGCGCGACATCCTCGCCCGCATCCTCGAGGGCTCCTGGGTCTCGCTCGTCGTCGCCTTCGGCGCCACCGTCCTGTCGAACGTCATCGGGGCGATCCTCGGCGTCGTCGCCGGGTACTACGGCGGCCGCGTCGACTCGATCATCAGCCGCATGATGGACACGTTCCTCGCGTTCCCGCTGCTGCTGTTCGCGATCTCGATCTCCGCGACGCTGCAGGGCGGCGCGTTCGGCCTGAACGGTCTGCCGCTGCACATCTGCGTCCTGATCTTCGTGATCGGCTTCTTCAACTGGCCCTATCTGGGCCGGATCGTGCGCGGCCAGACCCTGGCGCTGCGCGAGCGGGAGTTCGTGGACGCCGCGCGGGGCATGGGTGCCCGCGGCCCGTACATCCTCTTCCGCGAACTGATGCCGAACCTGGTCGGCCCGATCATCGTCTACTCGACGCTGCTGATCCCGACCAACATCATCTTCGAGGCGTCCCTCAGCTTCCTCGGCGTGGGCATCCAGCCGCCGCAGGCCTCCTGGGGCGGCATGCTCAACCAGGCCGTCGACTACTTCCAGGTCGATCCGCAGTACATGATCGTTCCGGGCCTCGCCATCTTCGTCACCGTGCTGGCGTTCAACCTGCTCGGTGACGGTCTCCGCGACGCTCTCGACCCGCGCAGCCGCTGACCCCGGCCACTTCGAGAGCTCCACAAGTTTCCGACAATGGAGGGGAATTCGACCATCATGCGAAGGTCATCAATCGCCGCGGTCGCGGCCATCGGCAGCGTCAGCCTGCTGCTCGCCGGCTGCAGCAAGGCAGACGACGGCTCGGACGACAACGCGAAGTCGGCCGGTGCGAACGCCGCCACGAAGGACGTCGTCAACGCCTCCACGAAGAAGGGCGGCACGGTCACCTACGCGATGTCGGACGTCCCCGACTCGTTCGACCCGGGCAACACGTACTACGCCTACATGTACAACTTCAGCCGGCTGTACGCCCGCCCGCTGATGACGTTCAAGCCCGACGCGGGGGAGAAGGGCAACACGCTCGTCCCCGACCTCGCCTCGGCGCCCGGCAAGTCCTCGGACGGCGGCAAGACCTGGACGTACACGATCCGCAAGGGTCTGGAGTACCAGGACGGCACGCCGATCACGTCCAAGGACGTCAAGTACGCCGTCGAGCGCTCGAACTTCGCGCGTGACGTGCTCTCGCTCGGCCCCAACTACTTCCAGCAGTTCCTCAAGGACGGCGACAAGTACAAGGGCCCCTACAAGGACAAGAGCGACGAGGGCCTGAAGTCCATCGAGACGCCGGACGACAACACGATCGTCTTCCATCTCAACCAGGCCTTCCAGGAGTTCGACTACCTGGTCGCCACCCCGCAGACCGCGCCGGTGCCGAAGGCCAAGGACGACGGCATCGACTACGTCAAGCACATCGTCTCCTCGGGCTCGTACCAGTTCCAGAGCTACCAGGAGGGCAAGCAGGCCGTCCTGGTCCGCAACAAGAACTTCGACCCGAAGACGGACCCGCTGCGCAAGCAGTACCCGGACAAGATCGTCGTCAACCTGAAGGTCAACCAGCAGACGATCGACAAGGACCTGCAGTCCGGCGACACCCTGATCGACCTGCAGGGCAAGGGCGTCGACACGCAGACCCAGGCGCAGCTGGTCAACGACAAGTCGAAGATGGCGAACACGGACAACGCCTACGGCGGCCGTCTCGTCTACGCGGCGATCAACACCAAGCTGAAGCCCTTCACGAACGTCGAGTGCCGCAAGGCCGTCGAGTACGCGATCGACAAGGTCTCGGTGCAGACCGCGCAGGGCGGCCCGATCCGCGGTGACATCGCCACCACGGTGCTGCCCCCGGACATCACGGGCTACGCCAAGGAAGACGTCTACGCCACCAGCGGCAACAAGGGTGACGTGGCCAAGGCCAAGGACGCCCTGAAGGCCTGCGGCGAGAAGAAGATCAACACCACGATCACGGCGCGCAGCGACCGTGACGAAGAGGTCTCCGGCGCCCAGGCGCTCATCGAGTCGCTGAAGAAGGTCGGCATCAACGCCAGCCTGAAGCAGTACCCGTCGGGCAAGTACTTCACCGACTACGCCGGTGTCCCGAAGTTCAACCAGAAGAACAACGTCGGCATCATCATGATGCAGTGGGGCGCCGACTGGCCGTCCGGCTACGGCTTCCTGCAGCAGATCCTGAACAGCAAGGCGGTCGGCCAGTCCGGCAACACCGCCCTGTCGGAGCTCGACGACAAGAAGGTCGACTCGATGCTCGCCGAGGCCATCGGGACGCCCGACGAGGCCAAGCGCAACGAGCTGTACGCGCAGGTCGACAAGCAGGCCATGGAGGACGCGGCGCTCGTTCCGCTGACCTACTTCAAGGTCCTGCTGTACCGCTCGCCGTACGCCACCAACCTGGTGTCCACGGCCGCCTTCAGCGGGCAGTACGACTACCTCAACGTCGGCACCACGAAGAAGTAGCAGCCCCGGAAGGCAGGTGAAGGCATTGGTGCCCGCGGGCCGCACGGTCCGCGGGCACCAGCGCCGGTCCCCGTGATCTCGTACATCATCCGCCGGTTGATCGCGGCAGTGATCCTGCTGCTGGTCGTCACCGCGGTCACCTTTGGCATCTTTTTCCTGCTGCCGAGAATTGCCGGCCAGACCGCCGACCAGCTCGCGCAGCAGTACATCGGCAAGAGTCCCTCGGCCGCGGACATCGCGGCGGTCAAGCGCAACCTCGGCCTGGACGAGCCCGTCTACACGCAGTACTGGCACTTCATCAAGGGGATCTTCGCGGGCTCCACCTACGACCTCGGCCCCACCACGGTGCACTGCAACGCGCCGTGCTTCGGCTACTCCTTCAAGAACCACGTCGCGGTGTGGCCCGAGCTGACCGACCGGCTGCCCATCACCCTGTCGCTGGCCGCCGGTGCCGCCGTCATCTGGCTGCTGTCCGGTGTCACGGTCGGTGTGATCTCGGCACTCAAGCCCGGATCGTTCTTCGACCGCGCGTTCATGGGCGTCGCCCTCGCCGGTGTCTCGCTGCCCATCTTCTTCACGGGCCAGCTGGCGCTGCTCGTCTTCACCTACCAGATTCCGATCTTCGGGCGAACGTACGTACCGTTCACGGAGAATCCGGCGCAGTGGGCCAACACCCTCTTCCCGGCCTGGTGTTCACTCGCTCTGCTGTACTCCGCCATCTACGCCCGGCTGACCCGCTCGGGGATGCTGGAGACGATGAACGAGGACTTCATCCGCACCGCGCGCGCCAAGGGCCTGCGCGAGCGCACGGTGGTGGGCCGGCACGGCCTGCGCGCCGCGCTCACCCCGATCATCACCGTCTTCGGCATGGACGTCGGTCTGCTGCTCGGCGGCGCCGTGATCACCGAGAACGTCTTCTCGCTGCACGGCATCGGTGAGTACGCGGTCCAGGGCATCACCGACAACGACCTGCCCAAGGTCCTCGGTGTGACGCTGCTCGCCGCGTTCTTCGTCGTCTTCTGCAATCTCCTGGTGGACCTGCTCTACGCCGCCGCCGACCCGCGGGTGAGGCTCTCGTGACCGAACTGTCCAAGACCGGCGCGGCAGTCGGCGAACCCGTCGCCGCCACCGAACCGCCGAGCGCGTTCCTCGAAGTGCGTGACCTCAAGGTGCACTTCCCGACCGACGACGGCCTGGTCAAGTCCGTCGACGGGCTCAGCTTCTCCCTGCAGAAGGGGGAGACGCTCTCCATCGTGGGCGAGTCCGGGTCCGGCAAGTCCGTGACGTCGCTGGCCATCATGGGCCTGCACCGGCTCGGCGCGCGCGGCAAGAACGTGCGGATGTCCGGCGAGATCTGGCTCGACGGCAAGGAACTGATCGCCGCCGCCCCCGACGAGGTCCGCCGGCTGCGCGGCCGCGACATGGCGATGATCTTCCAGGACCCGCTGTCCGCGATGCACCCGTACTACACGATCGGCAACCAGATCGTGGAGGCGTACCGCATCCACAACGACGTCAGCAAGAAGGTCGCCAAGGCGCGGGCCGTCGAACTCCTCGACCGGGTCGGTATCCCCGAGCCCGCCAAGCGCGTCGACAGCTACCCGCACGAGTTCTCCGGCGGTATGCGCCAGCGCGCGATGATCGCGATGTCGCTCGCCAACAACCCGCAGCTGCTCATCGCCGACGAGCCCACCACGGCCCTCGACGTGACGGTGCAGGCGCAGATCCTCGACCTGATCCGGGATCTGCAGAAGGAGTTCGAGTCGGCGGTCGTGCTGATCACCCACGACCTGGGTGTGGTCGCCGAGATCGCCGACCAGGTGCTCGTGATGTACGGCGGGCGGTGCGTGGAGCGCGGCCCCGTCGAGCAGGTCTTCGAGGCGCCGCAGCACCCCTACACCTGGGGCCTGCTGGGCTCGATGCCGCGCATCGACCGGGAGCAGACCGAGCGTCTGGTGCCGGTCAAGGGACAGCCGCCGAGCCTCATCAACGTGCCGTCCGGCTGCGCCTTCCACCCGCGGTGCCCGTACGCCGACGTGCCCAAGGACAACGTCACCCGTACCGTGCGCCCCGAACTGGCGCTCGCCGAGGGCGGCCACTGGTCGGCCTGCCACCTGTCGCCCGAGGACCGCACGCGGATCTGGACCGAAGAGATTGCGCCGAAGCTGTGAGTGACACCGAGTCTGTAGAGACGAAGAAGACGGCCGGCGTCCCCGCACCGGCGAAGTCCGCCGAGAACTCCGGGAACGCCGAGGTGCTGCTCGACGTCCAGGGTCTGGTCAAGCACTTCCCGATCAAGAAGGGCCTGCTGCAGCGCCAGGTGGCGGCCGTGCGTGCCGTCGACGGCATCGACTTCCAGGTGCGCAGGGGCGAGACCCTCGGCGTCGTCGGCGAGTCGGGCTGCGGCAAGTCGACCATGGGCCGCGTGATCACCCGGCTGCAGGAACCGACCGGCGGAAAGATCGAGTTCGAGGGCACGGACATCACCCACCTGAAGACCGGTGGGATGCGGCCGATGCGCCGGGACATCCAGATGATCTTCCAGGACCCGTACGGCTCCCTGAACCCGCGGCACACCATCGGGTCGATCGTCTCCGCGCCGTTCCGGCTGCAGAACGAGACGCCCGAGGGCGGGGTGAAGAAGGAGGTCCAGCGCCTCCTGGAGCTGGTCGGCCTCAACCCCGAGCACTTCAACCGCTACCCGCACGAGTTCTCCGGCGGGCAGCGCCAGCGCATCGGCATCGCCCGCGCGCTGGCCCTGAAGCCCAAGCTCGTGGTGGCCGACGAGCCGGTCTCGGCCCTCGACGTGTCGATCCAGGCCCAGGTCGTGAACCTGCTCGACGACCTCCAGGACGAGCTCGGCCTGACGTACGTGATCATCGCCCACGACCTCTCGGTCATCCGGCACGTCTCGGACCGGATCGCGGTGATGTACCTCGGCAAGATCGTGGAACTCGCCGACCGCGACGACCTGTACGCGGCGCCGATGCACCCGTACACCAAGGCGCTGATGTCCGCGGTCCCCGTCCCGGACCCCAAGCGGCGCGGCACCAAGAGCGAGCGCATCCTGCTGCGCGGCGACGTCCCCTCGCCGATCAACCCGCCCGCCGGCTGCCGTTTCCACACGCGCTGCTGGAAGGCGACGGAGCTCTGCGCGACGAAGGAGCCCCCGCTCCTGCAGATCGGAACCCACCAGGTCGCCTGCCACCACCCGGAGAACGCCCCCGACCAGGCCCCCGAGGACACCAAGCTGCTCTCGGCGGCCAAGGAGGCGATCGAGATGGTGTCGGTCCAGGCCCCGCCAGACGCGGCGGACGCGGCGGACACGCCTGACACCTCTGAGACCTCTGGCACCTCCGACACGTCCGGCACGGCGGACGCGGTGAAGGACCAGCCGGAGTCCCCCGAGGAGAAGTAGCGCGGCGGCGCGGGGCCCCGGCCCCGCGCCGTACCGGGCGGCGCGACACGGTCCGGGAAGTCCGCGCTGCAACAATCATCGGGTGCTCCAGGATCTGTTCACCCCCTCTGTCCAGCATTGGCTCGACCTCATCGGCATCTTCGTCTTCGCGATCTCCGGTGCGCTGATGGCCGTACGCAAGAACTGGGACGTCTTCGGCATCGCCGCCCTCGCCGAGGTCACCGCGCTGGGCGGAGGGCTGTTCCGCGATCTGGTCATCGGGGCGGTGCCCCCGGCCGCCTTCACCGATCTCGGCTACTTCCTGACCCCGCTGATCGCCGCGGCCCTGGTCTTCTTCCTGCACCCCGAGGTCGAGCGGACCCAGACCGCGGTGAACGTCTTCGACGCGGCCGGCCTCGGCCTGTTCTGCGTCACCGGCACGACCAAGGCCTACGACTACGGGCTCGGCCTCACCGCGTCCGCCGCGCTGGGCCTCGCCACCGCGGTCGGCGGCGGCGTGACCCGCGACATCATCGCCAACGAGGTGCCGTCCCTGGTCCGCTGGGACCGTGACCTCTACGCGGTCCCGGCCATGGTGGGCGCCGCGATCGTCGTCCTGTGCATCCGCTTCGACAGCCTGAACGGCATCACCAGCGGCATCGCGGTCCTCACCGCGTTCGTCCTGCGGCTGCTCGCGATGCGCTACCACTGGCGCGCCCCGCGCGCGTGGAACCGCCGGTCGGCCGCGGTGGAGGTCACGGAGGAGACCCCGTAGCCCCGGCGTACCCGTAACAAGGGCTTCACAGTCGAAAGCTACCGCTTAGTAATTTCTTGTTGTACGTTGCCGGTATGGCAGAAGCAGCATCTGTGCAGGCCCGAATCGGCGACAGCGAGTTCGACCGCGACACGACCGTCACCCGGCGGGAGCCCGGTGTCTACGACATCGACCTCTCCGCCGGGTGGACGATCATCAACGCGGTCAACGGCGGCTACCTCCTCGCCGTCCTCGGCCGCGCCCTCGCGGACGCCCTGCCGCACAGCGACCCGTTCACGATCTCGGCGCACTACCTGACGGCCTCCGCCCCGGGCCCCGCCGTGATCCGCACGGACGTGGTCCGCACCGGCCGCACCGTCTCCACCGGCCAGGCCTCCCTGTTCCAGTACGCCGAGGACGGCACCGAGGTCGAACGCATCCGGGTCCTCGCCTCGTACGGCGACCTGGACGCGCTCCCCGACGACGTCCGCACCAGCGCGCAGCTGCCGCCCATCCCGCCCATCGAGCAGTGCTTCGGCGCGGGCGACGCCCCCGAGGGCGCACCCCCGGTGCCCGGCAGCTCCGCGATCACCGAGCGCCTCGATCTCAAGCTCGACCCGGCCACCCTGGGCTGGGCGATCGGCGCCCCGTCCGGCAAGGGCGAGATGCGCGCCTGGTTCGCCCTGGCCGACGGCCGTGACGCCGATCCGCTCTCGCTGCTGCTCGCGGTCGACGCGCTGCCGCCGACGGCCTTCGAGATGGGCCTCAAGGGATGGGTGCCGACGGTCGAGCTGACCGTGCACGTGCGGTGCCGGCCCGCGCCGGGACCGCTGCGGGTCTCCATCACGACGCGGAATCTGGCCGGGGGTTTCCTGGAGGAGGACGCGGAGGTCTGGGACTCGGCGGACCGTCTCGTGGCCCAGTCGCGACAGCTGGCCAGGGTGCGGCTGGGCTGACGTGCCCGGTCGGGTGCGGGTGATGTGCGGCCGGGTGCGGAGCCTCGACCGGCGCGCGGCCGGGGCGGACGGCGGGGCGCCCTGGGCCAGACTGGCCCGGTGAAGTCCGACCGCCTGCTCTCCGTCCTCCTGCTCCTGCAGACCCGCGGCCGCGTCCCCGCCCACGAACTCGCGGACCGCCTGGAGGTCTCGGTCCGCACGATCTACCGGGACATCGAGGCGCTGAGCGGCGCCGGCGTACCCGTCTACGCCGAGCGCGGACGCCACGGCGGCATCACCCTCCTGCCCGGATACCGCACCGACGTCACCGGACTGACCGCCGACGAGTCCCGCGCCCTGTTCATCCTCGCCGCGCAGGGCGCCCACGCCGCCCTCGGGCTCGACTCGGCGATCGGCTCGGCCCTGCGCAAGGTCATGGCCGCCCTGCCCGAACCGCACCGCCCCGCGGCCGAGTTGACCAGCCGGCGCATCCTGGTCGAGCCCTCGCGCTGGATGGGCCCGCCCCCGGCCGAGGTCGACGTCAGCGACCTGCGGGACGCGGTCTTCGCCGACCGGCGGCTGCGCATCCGCTACCGGCACAGCGGCACCGACGCGCCCCGCACGTACACCGTCGACCCGTACGGACTCGTCTCCAAGGCGGGCGTCTGGTACCTGATCGCCGACCGCCGATCCGTGCCGCGCCTGTTCCGCGCCGACCGGATGCACTCGGCGACGCTCACCGACGCCCCGGTCCGGCGCCGCGCGGGCGTCGAACTCGCCGACGTATGGGCCGTGTTGAAGCGCCAGGTCGAGGTGCGGCCGGGCGGCATCGACGTCACCGCCCGGGTCCGGCGCAGCCGCTTCGACCTGTTCCTGCGGATGTGCGGGAACTCCCTGACCGAGCAGCCCGAGGACGACGGCGTCAGCGAGTGGATCACGGTCCGCCTCGGCTACGGGGTCGTGGGGGCGGCCCGTACCCTGGCGCCCTTCGCCGACAACCTGGAGGTCATCGAACCGCCCGAGGTGCGCGCGGAGCTGGCGCGCTGCGCCGCCGCGATCACCGCCCTGTACGCAGGAACCGACCCAGCGCGGCCGTGAGTTCGGCCGGCGCGTCCTCCTGGACCAGATGCCCGGCGCCCTCGATGACGCGCAGCTCCGCGCCGGGGATCAGCTTCGCCAGCTCCTGCCCGCGCGCGAGCGGGATCCAGGTGTCCTCGGCGCCCCAGCAGACCAGTACCGGCAGGTCCAGCTCCCCGTAACGGCCCTGGATGTCGTCGGTGCCGTCCTGAGGGATGTTCTGCTCGATCTGCCGGTAGAACGCGTCCTTGCCGGCCCCGGTCAGCCAGGGGGCGACGAGCCGTGCGTGCGTGTCCGGGTGCAGCCCGGGGTGACTCGCCGAGCTGACGTAGCGGTGCACCAGCGCCTCGTGCAGATCGTCCGGCAACTGCCGGAAGACATCGGCTTGTTCGGCGATCAGGCGGTACGTGGCGGAGCCCCACGGCGCGATCGCCACCGGGTCGACCAGGGCGAGCCGGGAGTAGGCGGCACCGTGCAGCAGACGCGCGCGCAGCGCGACGCAGCCGCCGAAGTCGTGCGCCACGACGGCGGGTTCGGCCAGGCCCCAGTGGTCGAGCAGACCGGTCAGGGCGCGGGCCTGCGCGTCCAGGGTGACGTCCTGGCCCGGGCGCATCTCGGAGGCGCCGTAGCCCGGCAGGTCCCAGACGTACACGCGGTGCTCGGCGGCCAGTGCCCGCGCCGGTCCCCGCCACACGTACGACGAGAACGGCGTGCCGTGGACGAGCACGACGGGCGGGGCGTCCGCGGGGCCGAGCGCGGTCCAGCGGATCTCGCCGGACGGGCCGTGATGGCCGCGGTCGAGATTCCAGTCGTTCCGATCGGCTGCTGTCATGACCGTAAGGCTAGTCACTCCTTACGTGAGGGGGAAGGGGCGCTCCGTGCGAACGGGGCGGCCGGGTCAGTCCAGCCAGTGTCTGCGGCCCAGGCTCACCAGCCGCAACTGCCGTTCCGCCAGGCCCGCCACGCGTGCGAAGTCCTCGGGCGGCGCGGTGAGGAACATCGACGCCGTCATCACCATGTGGTCGACGTACAGGCCCGCGAGCATCAGCAGGTCCTCCTCGGTCCAGCCCGCCGACTCCGGGTCGTGACGCAAAGCCTCGCGCACCTCCTCGGCGAACTGCCCGAGCTGCGCCCCGATCGCCTCGCTGACCCGCAGCACCCCGCCGTGCCGCTCACGCGCGATGAAACGCACATGGGCGGGGTGGGCGCGCACGTGCGCGGCGATCAACTCCACGGTGCGCGCGATGCGTTCGTCGCTGTCCCAGGTCGCCGTGAGCAACTCGGAGACGACCGCGTGCAGACGGCCGAGCGCCTCGTCGACCAGCGCGACGCCCAGGTCGGCCGTGCTCTCGAAGTGCCGGTAGAACGCGGTCGGTGCCACCCCTACGGCGCGCGTGACCTCCCGCAGGCCCAGGCTGCTCAGGCTCTGCTCCTCCAGCAGCTCCAACGCCGCGTCCAGGAGGGCCTGCCGGGTCTTCTGCTTCTGCGCCTGCCGGATGCCGAGTGTGTGACTCATGTCATCCAGTTAACAACTGTTCTCTGTGATGGGGAAGCCGCGTGCGGCGCTAGACTCATCAGTCAGTGAACAGTTGTAACCCAACTCTGCATCCGACTCCGAGAGGTCTCCCATGCTGTTCCTCGTAGCGGCCCTCCTGCTCCTGGGCTTCGCGCTCGGCACCGTGGCCCACGCCCCGCTGTCCTTCACTCTCGTCGCCGCCGCCGTCATCGGCGTCTGGCTGACCGTCTTCGCGGTCCGCGAGCGGCACGGCCGCCGCCACCAGAACTGACGACTCCGACCGTCGGCACGTCTCGCCGGCACCTCTTGTCAGTGGTGCGCGGCAGCAGTTCACGTCAGCAGTTCACGTCATCGGTGCACGTCATCGGTTCACGTCATCAGGGGGTACCACCATGCAACTCACCACCGAGCCCGTCACCCGGCCCCGGCCCGACGGCGAGCGTCCCGCCGAGCGCCCCACCGGCCGCCGGGACACCGACGGCATGGCCGTCGCCTCGTTCGTGCTGGGCCTGGTCGGCCTGCTCGTCCTGAACGTCTTCCTCGGCCCGATCGCCATCGTCCTCGCGGGCATCTCCCTGTGGCGCGGCACCGCACGCCGCGGCCGCGCCCTGCTCGGCCTCGGACTCGGCGTCGCCGACCTCGTCGTGCTCGGCGCGCTCGTCGCCGCCGACGGCACACTGTCCTGGAGCATCGCCGGCTGACACCCGGTGCGGCCCACCGTGTGGGAACGGGACCCCACGCGGCGGCCGAGGACCATCCGCGGGCTCGTAGAATCGTGCCCACCATGGCCTACCTCGACCACGCCGCGACCACTCCGATGCTTCCGGAGGCGGTCGAGGTGATGACCGCCCAGCTCGGCGTCACCGGCAACGCCTCGTCCCTGCACGCCGCGGGCCGCCGCGCCCGGCGCACCGTCGAGGAGTCCCGCGAGACCCTCGCCGCGTCCCTCGGCGCCCGCCCCAGCGAGGTCGTCCTGACCTCGGGCGGCACCGAAGCCGACAACCTCGCCGTCAAGGGCCTGTACTGGGCCCGCCGCGCCGCCGACCCGGCCCGCATCCGCGTCCTGGCCAGCCCCGTCGAGCACCACGCCGTCCTCGACGCCGTGCACTGGCTCGCCGAGCACGAGGGCGCCACCGTGGAGTACCTGCCGGTCGACCCGCACGGGCGCGTGCACGCCGACGCCCTGCGCGAAGCGATCGAGCGCAACCCGGACGACGTGGCCCTGGCCACCGTCATGTGGGCCAACAACGAGATCGGCACGATCCAGCCCGTCCGTGAACTCGCCGACGTGGCGAGCGAGTTCGACATCCCGCTGCACGCCGACGCGGTCCAGGCCTACGGGCAGCTCCCGGTCGACTTCGCCGCCTCGGGCCTCGCCGCCATGACCGTCTCCGGACACAAGGTCGGCGGCCCCTACGGCATCGGCGCGCTCCTCCTCGGCCGCGCCTACACCCCCGTCCCCGTCCTGCACGGCGGCGGCCAGGAGCGCCACGTCCGCTCCGGCACCCTCGACGTCCCGGCCGTCGCCGCCTTCGCCACCGCGGGCCGGATCGCGGCCGAACAGCGCGACTGGTTCACCCGCGAGATCGGCGCCCTGCGCGACGAACTGGTCGCAGGGGTCCGCGCGGCCGTCCCCGAGGCGATCCTCGGCGGTGATCCGACCCCCGGCGGCCGGCTCCCCGCCAACGCCCACTTCACCTTCCCCGGCTGCGAAGGCGACTCCCTCCTGCTGCTCCTGGACGCCCAGGGCATCGAATGCTCGACGGGCTCGGCCTGCACCGCGGGCATCGCCCAGCCCAGCCACGTCCTGCTCGCCACCGGCACCGCCCCGGACCTGGCCCGCGGCACACTCCGCTTCTCCCTCGGCCACACGTCGACGAGGGCGGACGTGGAAGCGGTGGCGAAGGCGATCGGCCCGGCGGTGGAGCGGGCGCGGTCGGCGGGGCTGACGTAGCGCGGCTGACGTGGCGGGGGCCGACGCAGCCGGGCTGCCGTGGCTGGGGCTGAAGTGGCGGGGGCTGACGTGGCGGGGCGGGGCTCAGGCCGTGGCCTTGCCGGCCCGCTCGTACGCCGCCCGCACCAGTCGCATGTACCGGTCCCAGTCCCAGTGCGGCCCGGGATCGGTGTGGTCGGTGCCCGGCACCTCCACATGCCCGATGATGTGCTTCCGGTCCGCCGGGAACCCGTAGCGTCTGCATATCGCCGCGGTCAGCCGGGCCGAGGACGCGTACATGGCCTGAGTGAAATCCGCCGGACGGTCGACGAACCCCTCGTGCTCGATGCCGACACTGCGCTGGTTGTAGTCCCGGTTCCCCGCGTGGAACGCGACGTCCAGCTCCCGGATCATCTGCGCTATGTGTCCGTCCTTGCGCACCACATAGTGCGCGGCCGCGCCGTGCCACGGGTCCTTGAAGACCTTCAGCGTCCCCTGATAGCTGCCCTGCGTGACATGGATGACGACCCGGTCGACGGGGTAGTCGGCGGGCCGGTCCGCCCGCCGCCAGTTCGCCGCGGCCGCCGCCACCCACTCCGCGCCGCCGAAGTCCACCGCGCCGGCCTTGCGGGGCTTGTCGACCCCCGGCACCTGCCACCACATGTGCGCGAGATCGCTGCGCGCGAGCAGGCCCACGCCCACGGCCGACGCCGCACCGGCGATGATCAGGCTCCGCCGGCTGACCACTCGGTCCCGGTCCCGGCCGCCCGCCGTGGCTCCCTGCTTCCCCATACGACACCCCCCGTCGTCCCCGTACGAGATCCACAACGGATATCCGACGGATTCGGTTCCCGCGGCCCCGTACCCTGTTAGGGCTATGACTTCGCAGACCTCGATGCTCCCCGCCGACCGCCCCCTCCGCGTGCTCGCCGCCATGTCGGGCGGCGTCGACTCCGCCGTCGCGGCGGCCCGCGCCGCCGAAGCGGGCCACGACGTGACGGGCGTACACCTCGCCCTCTCGGCGAACCCGCAGTCCTTCCGCACCGGGGCCCGCGGCTGTTGCACCATCGAGGACTCCCGCGACGCGCGCCGCGCGGCCGACGTCATCGGCATCCCGTTCTACGTCTGGGACCTCGCCGACCGCTTCCGCGAGGACGTGGTCGAGGACTTCATCGCCGAGTACGAGGCCGGGCGCACCCCGAACCCGTGCCTGCGCTGCAACGAGAAGATCAAGTTCGCCGCGCTCCTCGACAAGGCGCTGGCCCTCGGCTTCGACGCGGTCTGCACGGGCCACTACGCCCAGGTCGTGGTGAACGAGGACGGCGACCGCGAACTCCACCGCGCCTCCGACATGGCCAAGGACCAGTCCTACGTCCTCGGCGTCCTGGACGACCGCCAGCTCGCCCATGCGATGTTCCCGCTGGGCGACACGGTCACGACCAAGGAGGAGATCCGGGCGGAGGCGGAGCGCCGCGGACTGGCCGTCGCCAAGAAGCCCGACTCCCACGACATCTGCTTCATCGCCGACGGCGACACCCAGGGCTTCCTGGCCTCCCGGCTCGGCAAGGCGGAGGGCGACATCGTCGACGAGTCCGGCACCAAGCTGGGCACGCACGAAGGTGCCTTCGGCTACACCATCGGCCAGCGCAAGGGCCTGCGCATCGGCACCCCGGCGCCCGACGGCAAGCCCCGCTACGTCCTGGACATCTCCCCGGTGGACAACACGGTGACGGTCGGCCCCGCGGCCGCCCTCGACGTCACCGCCCTCACCGCGATCAAGCCCCGCTGGTGCGGCGCGGCGCCCTCCGGCCCCGGCACGTACACGGCGCAGCTGCGCGCGCACGGCGGGGAGACCCAGGTATCGGCAGAACTGATCGACGACACCCTGCAGGTGTCCTTCAGCGAGCCAGCCCGGGGGGTGGCCCCGGGCCAGGCGATCGTTCTTTATGACGGGACGCGGGTTGTGGGGTCGGCGACCATTGCGACGACCACTCGGGCTGCGGCGGTGGCGTAGGTCCGGCAGGGCGGCTGTTCCGTCGATGACGGCCCGGATCCGGATCCGACGCCTACCTCATGAGGTGAGCGGCGAACAACATTCCGGGCAGCACCAGCATGGCGGCGCAGGAGAGCCGTGTTTCTTTTTGTCGCCATCCCTGAAACGCCAGATACACGCCGTAGAGCAGCACCGAGTTCACGCCGATCATCGGCAGTGCGAGCGTGCCGTCCAGTGCGTTCGTCACGGTTCCAAATGTCGTCAGCGCGGCGAATAAAAGCACGCTGACGGCGGTGAACCGCCGGTCACGGTTTTCTCGCGTCTCGTCGGCCAGTTTCTTTTCGAGGTTCATGCGATCTTCCTGCTGGAACTGATGGATGTGCTACACCAGTGCGTTGTCGTAACTCTTGCCCACTACGGGGAACTTCCGCATTTCTCCGACGAGAGCACACATCCCACCGGCGCCGGCGAAAGTCACATTGACCGCGGCCATGAGCCGGTCGTACTGCTCCGTGAGTTCCCGATACCGCTTGACCATTGCAGTCAAGCGCTCGGCCGCATAGGCCGCGCCGACGAAGGAGCCGGCGATGCCGACACCAGAGGCTGCCATCGCGGTGGAGGCGGCGGCTGAGATGGCGACCTGAATTCCCCAGTCGCAGAGTTCCGCAACGCCTCCTTTCACAGTTTCGGCGAACGAAAAGACGAGCGTGGCCACGTTGTGGTATCGGTCCCGAAGGTCATGGAAGGCCTCGCACGCCGATTCGAGTTTTCTCGCCGAGTTGTCGAAGTACTTCCATGCGGCGTCCGCGGCGTTTCCGTGCCACGTGATGCCGAGCACGGAATTTCCGTGGCGGATGTTCGCGGCCATGTCCGCGCACGCGTTCCCGAGACAGTCCCATGCGTCGGCACAATCGGCGTAGCTCTGCCAGTCGCCCGCGAGCCAGTTGGCGATGAGCCCGAGGACGTCCCAGCCGAAAGCCAACTTGAGGCCTTCGTTCGCCAAGGCGGACACACTGCCGAAGTCGAGCAGACTTCCCGCAACTTTGTTGGCGGGCGCGAACTGGAGTTCCGCCAGGTGCCCCTGGAGCCAGCCGTCCGCGCCGCCGGGCGGTTTGAGGCGGCTGACGGCGTCACGAACGTCCCGGAACGACGCACCGCCGCTCGGGCGGACCCTGAGGACGGCGGAGGGCTTCGCAGCCGGATAGGTCGCATCGATCTTGCGTGCCTGCTCCAGGTCGACCGAGTCGTACCAGACGGCGGTCTTCTTCAGCTCGCCCACCGAGGCGCCGAGGACCGTGTCGAAGCGGCTCAGGACGTCGCGGGCGTCACGCACCCGCTGTGTGTGATCACCAAGGGCCCAGTTCCAGAGGTCCCCGACGAACGAGGAGTCGATACCGGTGGTGCGATCGAGGTAGGCGCGGGCACTCCCACAGTCCCCACCAGCCCTGTGCACCAGCCCCGCATAGCCGACCAGGTCCTCCGACTTCACCGCCAGCGTCATGCTGGCCTCAGCCCCGTGCGTTCCGCCCTCATGAGGGCCCGTTCCGCCGTCAGTTGCCAGTCGCCGCTCCGCGCCAGCGCGTCTCGTTCCCTGTCCGGCATCACATTCCAGCTCTGGCGGAACTCCTGCCCCCCTTCGATGAGCGCCTCCGCGTAGGCGGAGATCCGGGTGGCCTCACGCAGCCCCACCCGCCCTGCCAGCACCTCCTGAGCCATCTCTTTCAGAACGGGCCCGGCGTCGCCCTGTCGGAACACCTCCATGGCCTTACGTAAGAGGCGTTGCTGGACCGGATCGTCGGTCAGGTCCATGTGCGCGGCTCCGTCGAGCCGTTGCGTTTTCTCGGTGGTCACCAGAACTCCTCGGTGCGTTATCGCAGGAAGCGGCACATTAGCGATGCCGAACGCTGCGAAACGCACACCGGGAGAGCAGGATCGCCGCAGGTCGCGGCGGGGTCCCAAGGGGCCCTTGACCGGGCCGGGGTGCGCGGCTCATCCGATCGGGCGAGGCGTCAACTCCCGGCAGGGGGAGGTGAATCGGCGGGGCGGATCAACCCCGCCCCTGAAGATAGTGATGGAGCACCCCGGCCAGATCGGTGCACCACGTCGGTACCTGTGACCGGCGCCGAGCCCGCACCCGGCATACGTAGAGGTGCCCCTCCAGCGTCACCGCGGTCACGGACAGCCCCGCGTCCAACGGCTGGAACTGCACCGTGCGCACGGCCTCCCAGGGCAGCTCGACGCTGTGCGGGCCCTGCTCGAAGTGGACGCCCTCGGAGTCGATCACCAGCCCGTTGTACTCGTCCGCGGCCACGAACTCGGGCCCGGCCGGGGGAGCGGGCGGCGTCGGGTCGAACGTCGGTGGCGGCGGCCCGAACCCGCCCGCCGCTCCACCCTGTTGCCCGTACTCGTACCCGTGCGTCACGCCACCCGCCCCGCTCCTACCTAGCGACCCGTACGCCCCTCATCCCACCACCTCGACCTCGTAGAAGCACAAGTGGTCCTTGATCGCACTCACTTCGGACTTCGGCTCCGGATACGACCAGACCAGGTCGGCGGCGTCCGGAAGCGACCAGTAGGAGGCCGTTCCCTTGAAGGGGCAGTACGTAGTGGTGTCCGACGGCGCGAGGAACTCCGTGCGGACGTCCTCCGGCGGGAGGTAGTAGCGCACGGGACACCCCGTCTCCCGCAGCAGGAGCGGCCGCGCGCTCTCGGCCAGCACCTGCCCGTCCCGCACCACACGCACCCGCTGCGAACCCTGCTCGATCGTGATCGTGTGTCCTTGAGTCATACCTGGTTCAGCGCCTCTCGCCGCGGGGTTCTTCCCGGCCTGACCATTCCCTTCCCTCGACCATGACCGTTCCTTCGGCCAGTCCTTTGCCGACCCGTCGCGGACCGGTACTCCCGACGGATGACTCCGTCGGCCGGGTCGTACCGTGGACCCCATGAACATCTGTGTCTTCCTCTCCGCCGCCGACCTCGACGACCGCTACACCCGCCCCGCCCGCGAGTTCGCCGAGCTGCTCGGCAAGGCCGGGCACACGCTCGTGTGGGGCGGGTCGGAGAGCGGGCTGATGAAGGTCGTCGCGGACGGCGTGCAGGAGGCCGGCGGGCGGCTCGTGGGGGTCTCCGTGGACTTCCTCGCCGCGAAGGCGCGGCAGAACGCCGACGAGATGGTCATCGCCAAGGACCTCGCCGAGCGCAAGGCGCTGCTCCTGGAGAAGGCCGACGCCGTCGTGATCATGGTGGGCGGTACCGGGACGCTCGACGAGGCCACCGAGATCCTCGAGCTCAAGAAGCACGGCAAGACCGACAAGCCGATCGTGCTGCTCAACTCGGCCGGCTTCTACGACGGCCTCAAGCAGCAGTTCCGGCGCATGGAGGACGAGGGCTTCCTGCCGATCCCCCTCACAGACCTGGTGTTCTTCGCCGAGGAGCCGGTCGGTGCCCTCGCCTACCTGGAGGAGTCGCAGGGCATCGAGTAGTGCGAGCATGGCGGGCATGGCTACACATGTGATCACCGGTGCCGGTTCCGGCATCGGCGCCGCCGTCGCCCGCCGTCTCCACGCGCGCGGGGACGAAGTCTTCCTCCACGCGCGCGATGCGGGCCGCGCCAAGGAGCTCGCCGCCGAGTTCCCCGGCGCCCGGACCCTCGTCGGCGACCTCTCCGACCCCGACAAGCTGTCCTGGGCGTTCTCGCACCAGACCCTGCCGGACCGCATCGACTCGCTGCTGCACATCGCCGGCGTCGTCGACCTCGGCCCGGTCGGCGAGCTCACCCCCAAGGCATGGCGCCACCAGCTCAACGTCAACCTCGTCGCGCCGGCCGAGCTGACCCGCCACTTCCTGCCGCAACTCCGCGTCGCCCAGGGCCACGTGATCTTCGTGAACTCCGGCGCGGGGCTCAACGCCCACGCCGACTGGTCCGCCTACGCCGCCTCCAAGCACGGCCTCAAGGCCCTCGCGGACTCCCTGCGCCAGGAGGAGCACGGCAACGGGGTGCGCGTCACGTCCGTCTACCCCGGGCGGACCGCCAGCGCCATGCAGGCCAAGGTGCACCAGCAGGAGGGCAAGGAGTACGACCCGTCGCGCTGGATCGACCCCGAGTCCATCGCCACGACGATCGTCATGGCCCTCGACCTGCCCCGCGACGCGGAGGTCAACGACCTGACGGTGCGCCCGGGCCGCTGACCGGCCCCGCATCGTTCCCGGACCGGGACACCGCCCGCCGGAGGCGTTACGTACCCTTCCTGAGTGAGTGAAAAGAGCGACTTCAGGTGGGGGCCGGCCACAGGCGTCGGCTCGATGCCCGGCGGTGACGCCCGGGAGGCGGCCAAGACCGTCACCGGGTCCTTCGAGGACTTCCCCTTCCTCGCCGAGCTGCCCGCACGCGGTCCCGGCGCCGACATGATCGGCCGGACCGCCGGGCTGCTGGTGGACCTGTACGCGCGCGTGGAGCCCAGCGGCTGGCGCATCGGCGACCGCCCGGGCCGCGACACCAAGCGCGCCAGGTCGTGGCTCGGCGAGGACCTCGACGCGCTCGAGGAGTTCACGCAGGGGTACGAAGGCCCGCTCAAGGTGCAGGCCGTCGGGCCGTGGACCCTCGCCGCCGCACTGGAGCTGCGGAACGGCGAGGCCGCGCTCTCCGACCCCGGCGCCTGCCGTGACCTCGCCGGATCGCTCGCCGAAGGCCTGCGCGCCCACCTCGCCGACGTCCGGCGCCGCATCCCCGGCGCCCGGATCGTCCTCCAGCTCGACGAGCCCTCCCTCATCGCCGTCCTGCGCGGACAGATCAAGACCGCCAGCGAGTACCGCACGCACCGCGCCGTCGACCGCCAGCTCGTCGAGAGCGCGCTGCGGGACGTCCTCGGGGTCCATGAGGACGGGCCCGTCGTCGTGCACTCCTGCGCCCCCGACGTGCCGTTCGCCCTGCTGCGCCGGGCCGGAGCCGACGCGATCTCGTTCGACTTCTCCCTGCTCACCGAGCGTGACGACGAGACGATCGGCGAGGCCGTCGAGGCAGGTACCAAGCTCTTCGCCGGTGTCGTGCCCGGCGTGGACGGCCCATTGTCGGACCCTGCCGGTAGCGTCATGGGTGTCAGGACGCTGTGGCGCAGGCTGGGGCTGAATCCGGGGTCGCTCGCGGAGTCGGTCGTGGTCACCCCGTCGTGCGGTCTCGCGGGTGCCTCACCCGCGTACGCCCGCGCGGCACTCGCCCACTGCGCCCGGGCGGCGAGATCACTCGCGGACAACCCTGAGTGACCGGGGACCGAAGGCAACGGGAGGACGAGACGGTGGCTGCCGGAAAGGCTGAGCAGGCCGGACAGGCCGAGAAGATCGACCAGGTCGCACAGCAGAGCGCCGTGCCCGCCGAGACGCGGGACGAGCACGGCCGGCTGGCCGAGCAGATCGAAGAACACCGCTTCCGCTACTACGTGAACGACGCGCCGGTCGTCTCCGACGCCGACTTCGACAAGCTGCTGCGCGCCCTGGAGGCGCTGGAGGAGAAGTACCCGGAGCTGCGCACCCCGGACTCGCCGACCCAGAAGGTCGCGGGGGCCTACCAGACGGAGTTCACGTCCGTAGAGCACCGCGAGCGCATGCTCTCCCTCGACAACGCCTTCGACGACCTCGAACTGGCGGCCTGGGCCGAGCGCGTCGCCAAGGACGTCGGCGCTCCCGGCTACCACTTCCTGTGCGAGCTCAAGGTCGACGGCCTCGCGGTCAACCTCACCTACGAGGACGGACGACTGACGCGCGCGGCCACGCGCGGCGACGGCCGCGTCGGCGAGGACATCACGCCGAACGTGCGCACCATCGCGGAGATCCCCGACCGCCTCAAGGGCGACCGTATCCCCGCCCTCGTCGAGATCCGCGGCGAGGTCTACTTCCCGATGGAGGAGTTCGAGGCGCTCAACGCACGGCTCGTCGAAGCCGGCGACAAGCCCTTCGCCAATCCCCGTAACGCGGCGGCGGGTTCGCTGCGCCAGAAGGATCCGCGCGTCACCGCCACCCGCCCGCTGCACATGGTCGTCCACGGCATCGGCGCCCGCGAGGGCTTCGACATCGACCGCCTGTCGCAGGCGTACGACCTGCTGCGCGAGTGGGGCCTGCCCACCGCCCAGCACAACAAGGTGGTCGACGACCTCGACGGCGTACGGAAGTTCATCGCGTACTACGGAGAGAACCGGCACTCCGTGGAGCACGAGATCGACGGCGCGGTCATCAAGCTCGACGAGATCCCGCTCCAGGGCCGCCTCGGCTCCACCGCGCGCGCCCCGCGCTGGGCCATCGCCTGGAAGTTCCCGCCCGAAGAGGTCAACACCAAGCTGGTCAACATCCGCGTGGGCGTGGGCCGTACCGGCCGTGTCACACCGTACGCGCAGGTGGAGCCGGTGACGGTGGCGGGCTCCGAGGTCGAGTTCGCGACGCTGCACAACCAGGAGGTCGTCAAGAAGAAGGGCGTCCTGATCGGCGACACCGTCGTCATCCGCAAGGCCGGTGACGTGATCCCCGAGATCCTCGGGCCCGTCGCCGACCTGCGCGACGGCAGCGAGCGGGAGTTCGTGATGCCCGCCGAGTGCCCCGAGTGCGGCACACCGCTGCGGGCCATGAAGGAAGGCGACATCGACCTGCGGTGTCCCAACGCCCGCACGTGCCCCGCCCAGTTGCGCGAGCGTCTCTTCTACCTCGGTGGCCGTCAGTGCCTGGACATCGAGAACTTCGGGGCGGTCGCCGCCGCCGCGCTCACCGCGCCGCTGGAGCCCGCCGAACCGCCGCTCACCGACGAGGGCGACCTCTTCGACCTCGTCATCGAGCAGCTGCTGCCCATCAAGGCGTACGTCCTCGACCCCGACAGCGGTCTGCCCAAGCGCGACCCGAAGACCGGCGAGGACAAGGTCGTCACGGTCTTCGCCAACCAGAAGGGCGAGCCGAAGAAGAACGCCGTCTCGATGCTGGAGCACATCGCGGCGGCCAAGGACCGCCCGCTCGCCCGCATCATCAACGGCCTCTCCATCCGGCACGTCGGCCCCGTCGCCGCCGAGGCGCTCGCCCGCGAGTTCCGCTCCATCGACCGCATCGACCAGGCCACCGAGGAGGAGCTCGCCGCGACGGACGGCGTCGGCGGGATCATCGCCGCGTCCGTGAAGCAGTGGTTCGCCGAGGACTGGCACCGCGAGATCCTGCGCAAGTGGCGCGAGGCCGGCGTGCGCATGGAGGAAGAGGGCGGGGGCGAGGACGAGGGGCCGCGGCCCCTCGAAGGACTCACCGTCGTCGTCACCGGAACGCTGCAGCGCCACACGCGCGATGGTGCCAAGGAGGCCCTGCAGACCAGAGGGGCCAAGGTCACCGGTTCCGTTTCCAAGAAGACGTCCTTCGTGGTCGTCGGGGAGAACCCTGGGTCCAAGTACGACAAGGCCATGCAGGTGAAGGTTCCGGTTCTGGACGAGGACGGGTTCGCCGTGCTCCTCGACCAAGGCCCGGAAGCGGCCGCCGAAGTGGCACTTCCTGCTGAAGAACCGACCCCGGAGTAGCGGTTGAAGGCCACCCGTTCGGCGCATACCAGATGCATACGGGTGGCCGGGTCGCATTCGGGCAACCGCGCTCGGGCGCATCCGTCTGGTGCCCGTGGAAGCCTTCTGCGGCCTACTGTTGAGGGTGTGCGCCTGCCGAGTCCTGCTGCGGATGGGGCAAATCCCCCGGCTCTCCGGAGCCGGAGGAGCGGGCAGTGGACGTGGGCACCGCCGGCTGTGAGAGGGACGGGAATGGAACCGACCGAGAGCGCCGCTGCGGACTCACGGCTGCGCCCGCGACGACGTGCGCGGCGCGGGACGACTCATGACGACGGGGGCGACGGCGGCGAGAGCGGTCGCGGGGAGAACGAGCGCGGTGGTGTGGTGAACTGGCGCAATTGGTGGCGCGAGGCGGGACGGGGACTCCTCGGACCGCGCGGAGACCGGATCCGGACGGCCCTCGACCGTACGGGCGGGGCCCGGGGCCCTCACACCCCGGCGACCGGCCCCGGCGGCGCGGTCGCGCCCGGCGGCGAGCGTCGCTCGACCGGAGCACGGACCACGGGCGGACCGGCCCCGCTCGGCGTGACGGCCACCGGCACGGCATCGCCCGGGGGCGGTCACGTCGGCGCGGCGACGCCGGCCCACAACCAGCACACCGGACAGGCCGACAGCACCTCCCGGGCCGCCGCGCTGCCGCTGCTGCCCGGCGCGATCGTCACCCTCGCCGCGGTCGTCCTCGGCGCCGGGTTCTACCGGGCGTTCACCGGCGACCACGCCCTCTTCCCGTCCGGCACCGTCGGCTGGTCGCTCGCCGTCCTGACCGGCATCATCGTCGGCCATCTCGTCGCGCTCGGCCGCGACCGCTGGTGGGGCGGCACCGCATCCGGCGCCGCCCTCACCCTCGCCGTGCTGCTGCTGTACGGCTGGGTGCCCGCCGGGATGGTCAGCCTCACCGTCGTCGTGCTCGTCGGCATCGCCCGCCGGCACCGCTGGCGCCAGGGCGTACTGCACGGGGCGATCGACATCCTCGGGATCGGCGCCGGCGCCCTCGTGCTGGCCGCGTTCGGCCGCGTACCGTCCGTCGAGGCCCCGTGGGAACCGGAGACCTGGAACTTCTACGCGGTGCCCGAGGTCGTGCTCGTCGCGGCCGCGTATCTGCTGGTCACCCGTGGTCTGCTCTGGTACGTCCACGCGCCGCGCCCCTCCGGCCTGCCGACGGTCGCGCGCACCGCGCTGGTGCGGCAGGGCCTGGTCGGAGTCGCGCTGCTCGGCATCGCCCCGCTGGTCTGCGTCGTGGCGATCGCCCTGCCCGTACTGCTGCCGCTGTTCGCGATCCCGCTGATCGCGCTCGACTCGACGCTGTGGATCGCGCGGGCCCGCGCCGAGGAGCAGTTGCGCGACCCGCTCACCGGACTGCCCAACCGGCAATGGCTGTTGGAGCGCACCTGGACCGCGCTCGACGACGCCGAGCGGATCGGGGCGCGCAGCGCGCTCATGCTGATCGACCTCGACCGCTTCCGGTCGGTGAACGACACGCTGGGGCACCTCGCCGGTGACCGGCTCCTGCTGCAGATCGCGGATCGGCTGAGAGCCGCACTGCCGCGCGGGGCGGAGGCCGCGCGCCTCGGCGGCGACGAGTTCGCCGTGCTCCTCCCCGTCGCCGACTCCACGACGTCCGCGTCACGCGTCGCCCGGAACCTCGTCGCCGCGCTCGGCTCACCGCTGGACCTGGACGGGCTGACGCTGGTCCTGGAGGCCAGCGCCGGGCTCGCCGTCTTCCCCGACCACGCGCTCGACGCCGAAGGGCTGCTGCGGCGCGCCGACGTCGCGATGTACCAGGCCAAGCGGGACCGCACCGGCGTGGAGGTGTACGAGTCGAAGCGGGACTCCAACACCCCCGACCGGCTGGGCCTGTTGGGCGATCTGCGGCGCGCGCTCGACGCCGGGGACGTGGAACTGCACTACCAGCCGAAGGTGCGGTTCGACGGACAGGTGGCCGGCCTCGAAGCGCTCGTACGGTGGGTGCATCCCGAGCGAGGGAAGGTTCCTCCGGACGAGTTCATCGCCATCGCCGAGTCCTCCGGGCTGATGCCGCACCTGACCGAGTACGTCCTGGAGACGGCGCTGGCCCAGGTGGCGCGCTGGCGTGCCCAGGGGCTGCACGTGCCGGTCGCGGTGAACGTGTCGCCCAGAGACGTGCACACGCCCGGGTTCGCGGGCGCGGTCGCGGCGCGGCTCGCCCGGCACGGGGTCCCGGCCGGATCGCTCCAGCTGGAGATAACGGAACACGTGCTCCTGGAGGACCCGCAGCGGGCCGCGGACACCCTCGCCGGGCTGACCGGCCACGGCGTAAAGATGTCCCTGGACGACTTCGGCACCGGCTACTCGTCCCTCGTGCACCTGCG
The DNA here is from genome assembly GCF_050410835.1 of Streptomyces sp. cg35. Taxonomy (NCBI): domain Bacteria; kingdom Bacillati; phylum Actinomycetota; class Actinomycetes; order Kitasatosporales; family Streptomycetaceae; genus Streptomyces; species Streptomyces sp. cg35. Next base: position 2,787,569 of record NZ_CP191268.1, on the reverse strand, counting down.
ACGGCTCCCGGTGAGCGAGCTGAAGATCGACCGCTCGTTCGTGGCCCGGCTCGCCGTGGACAACGAGGACGCGGAGATCGTGCGCTGCACCGTCGACCTGGCCCATTCGCTCGGCCTGCTGGTCGTCGCCGAGGGCGTCGAGGACGACGAGACGTGGGAGCGGCTGCGGGACCTCGGCTGCGACGCGGTGCAGGGCTGGCTCGTCGCCGCCGCGATGCCGCCGGACGAGACGACGGCCTGGCTGCGCGCCCGTGGCTCCCGCGGCTGGCAGCGGACGCCCGCGGCGCTCCCGGCGGCCAAGGGCGACGACCCTCATCCGCTGGGCTGAGGGCGCCCGCGCAGGGGAGACCGTCACGTGAACGGCGTACGCCTCGGGCCGAGCCGTTCGCGTGGGCCCCGAAGCCGGCGACCAGGAGCGCCGGTCGCCGGTCCCCTGTGCGCCGGTGTGCGCCGGCTGAATGCGATGGGTGCCGTCGCCGCGAGGCGCGGTGCCGAACCGGACAAAAGGCGCTGAGTCGGCGCCGGGAACAAACCGTTTACCGGGCACGGTGTCGGGCCCCATAGGATTGGGCTCAAACCACACACTCTCACCCCAGAGGATCGCTGCATGCCTGGCATCACGCGCGAGGAGGTCGCCCACCTCGCCCGGCTGGCGCGTCTGGAGCTGAAGCCCGAAGAGCTCGACCACTTCGCCGGCCAGCTCGACGACATCATCGGCGCGGTCGCCCGCGTCAGCGAGGTCGCCGACCAAGACGTACCGCCGACCTCCCACCCGCTGCCGCTGACGAACGTCATGCGCGCGGACGAGGTCCGTCCGTCGCTCACCCCCGAGCAGGCGCTCTCCGGCGCCCCGGCCCAGGAGCAGCAGCGTTTCAAGGTGCCGCAGATCCTGGGGGAGGACTAATCACCATGACGGACATCATCAAGCTCACCGCCGCCGAGACCGCCGCGAAGATCGCTTCCGGCGAGCTCACGGCCGTCGAGGTCACCGAGGCCCACCTGGCCCGGATCGAGGCCGTCGACGAGAAGGTGCACGCCTTCCTGCACGTCGACCGTGAGGGCGCCCTCGCGCAGGCCCGCGCCGTCGACGAGAAGCGCGCCAAGGGCGAGAAGCTCGGCCCGCTGGCCGGCGTTCCGCTCGCGCTGAAGGACATCTTCACCACCGAGGGCGTTCCGACCACGGTCGGCTCCAAGATCCTCGAGGGCTGGATCCCGCCGTACGACGCGACGGTGACGAAGAAGCTGAAGGCCGCCGACGTCGTCATCCTCGGCAAGACCAACATGGACGAGTTCGCCATGGGGTCGTCGACGGAGAACAGCGCGTACGGCCCGACCGGCAACCCGTGGGACCTCACCCGCATCCCCGGCGGCTCCGGCGGCGGCTCGTCCGCCGCGCTCGCCGCCTACGAGGCCCCGCTCGCCATCGGCACGGACACCGGCGGCTCGATCCGCCAGCCCGCCGCCGTCACCGGCACCGTCGGCGTCAAGCCCACGTACGGCGGCGTCTCGCGGTACGGCATGGTCGCGTTCTCGTCCTCCCTGGACCAGGGCGGCCCGTGCGCCCGCACCGTCCTCGACGCCGCGCTGCTGCACGAGGTCATCGCCGGGCACGACCCGCTCGACTCGACGTCCATCGACGCCCCGGTCCCGCCGGTCGTCGAGGCCGCCCGCAACGGCAGCGTGCAGGGCATGCGCGTCGGCGTCGTCAAGCAGTTCCGCGGCGAGGGCTACCAGGCCGGCGTCGTGCAGCGCTTCGACGAGTCCGTCGAGCTGCTCAAGTCGCTGGGCGCCGAGATCGTCGAGCTGGACTGCCCGACCTTCGACCTGGCCCTGTCGGCGTACTACCTGATCGCGCCGTCCGAGTGCTCCTCGAACCTCGCCCGGTTCGACGCCATGCGCTACGGCCTGCGGGTCGGCGACGACGGCACGCACTCCGCCGAGGACGTCACCGCCCTCACCCGTGAGGCCGGCTTCGGCGACGAGGTCAAGCGCCGCATCATCCTGGGCACGTACGCGCTGAGCTCCGGCTACTACGACGCGTACTACGGCAGCGCCCAGAAGGTCCGCACGCTCATCACCCGCGAGTTCGAGGCCGCCTTCGAGAGCGTGGACGTCATCGTCTCGCCGACGACGCCGACCACCGCCTTCCCGATCGGCGAGCGCGCCGACGACCCGATGGCGATGTACCTCGCGGACCTGTGCACCATCCCGACCAACCTGGCCGGCAACTCCGCCATGTCGCTGCCCTGCGGCCTGGCTCCGGAGGACGGGCTGCCGGTCGGCCTGCAGATCATCGCCCCCGCCATGAAGGACGACCGCCTGTACAAGGTGGGCGCCGCCGTCGAGGCCGCCTTCGTGGAAAAGTGGGGCCACCCGCTGCTTGAGGAGGCTCCGTCGCTGTGAGTGCCATGGCAAAGAAGGCCAAGAACTTCAAGAAGTCCAAGACCGGCGTCTACGTCTCGCTGGCCAGCACCGCCTTCGGCGCGATCAGCGTCGCGAAGCAGGCGAAGATGGCCCGCAACGACAACGACACCCTGCGGCTGATCGACGCCGCCGTGTCCGCCGCCGCCATCGCTACCGGCCTGGCGATCCTCTACCGGGAGCTCAAGCGCCTGGGCGACGACGACGTCCTGCTGGGCTGAGAGGGAAAGTTTCACCGTGACTGCCACGACTGACCTGGTGTCGTACGAGGAAGCCCTCGCGACGTACGACCCCGTCATGGGCCTCGAGGTCCATGTCGAACTCGGCACCAAGACGAAGATGTTCTGCGGCTGCTCCACCGAGCTGAAGCAGGACGCCAACAGCCAGACCTGCCCGACCTGTCTCGGCCTGCCCGGCGCGCTGCCGGTCGTGAACGAGATCGGCGTCGAGTCCGCCATCAAGATCGGTCTCGCGCTGAACTGCGAGATCGCCGAGTGGTGCCGCTTCGCCCGGAAGAACTACTTCTATCCGGACATGCCGAAGAACTTCCAGACCTCCCAGTACGACGAGCCCATCGCCTTCAACGGCTACCTCGACGTACAGCTGGAGGACGGCGAGGTCTTCCGCGTGGAGATCGAGCGCGCCCACATGGAGGAGGACACCGGCAAGTCGACGCACGTCGGCGGTGCCACCGGCCGCATCCAGGGCGCCTCGCACTCGCTGCTCGACTACAACCGCGCCGGCATCCCGCTCATCGAGATCGTCACCAAGCCGATCGAGGGCGCGGGCGAGCGGGCCCCCGAGGTCGCCAAGGCGTACGTCGCCGAGCTGCGCGAGGTCATCAAGGCGCTCGACGTCTCCGAGGCCCGCATGGACAAGGGCCAGATGCGCTGCGACGTGAACCTCTCCCTGCGTCCCAACGGGACCAAGGAGTTCGGCACGCGCTCCGAGACGAAGAACGTGAACTCCCTGCGTTCCGTCGAGCGCGCCGCGCGTTTCGAGATCCAGCGGCACGCGGCCGTCCTGAACTCCGGCGGCACCATCGTGCAGGAGACCCGTCACTTCCACGAGGAGGACGGCTCCACCACGTCGGGCCGCATCAAGGACAACGCCGAGGACTACCGGTACTTCCCGGAGCCCGACCTGGTGCCCGTCGCCCCGTCCCGCGAATGGGTCGAGGCGCTGCGCGCCGAGCTCCCGGAGCTGCCGCTCGCGCAGCGCAACCGGCTGATCGAGGAGTGGGGCATCACGTCCCACGACATGCAGTCGATCCGCAACGCCGGCGCCATCGGCCCGATCGTCGCCACGATCAACGCCGGTGCCGACTCGGCCTCCGCCCGCAAGTGGTGGATGGGCGAGCTGGCGCGCAACGCCAACGAGCAGGGCGTCGAACTCGGCGAACTGCCCATCACGCCCGAGTACGTGGCCCGCGTGTCCGAGCTGGTCGCCAAGGGCGACCTCAACGACAAGCTGGCCCGCCAGGTCATCGACGGTGTCCTGAAGGGCGAGGGCACGCCGGACGAGGTCGTCGACAAGCGCGGCCTGAAGGTCGTCTCGGACGAGGGCGCGCTGTCCGCGGCCGTGGACGAGGCCATCGCCGGCAACGCCGGGATCGTCGCCAAGATCCAGTCCGGCAAGGTCGCGGCCGCCGGTGCCCTCGTGGGCGCCGTGATGAAGGCGACCCGGGGTCAGGCCGACGCGGCGCGCGTCAAGGAGCTGATCCTGGAGAAGCTGGGCGTCAGCGAAGGCTGAGCCGTTCCGGGCGGCGGCGCACCGGTTCTCCGGTGCGCCGCCGCCCGCTTGTGTCCACGTCACGGGGCTCCGCCCCGGACCCCGCTGCCTCCCGTCCGAAAGGCGGGGCTCGTCCGTGCTGCTCGTCTCCCTCGCCCTTCTCGCCGTCGTCCTCGCCTTCGCGGTCGTCCGTCCCCGTAACTGGCCCGAGGCCGTGGCCGCCGTGCCCGCCGCCGGTGTCGCCGTCGCCCTGGGGCTGGTCACGCCCGACCACGCCTGGGCCGAGACCAAGGACCTCCTCCCGGTCGTCGGGTTCCTCGCCGCGATCCTGCTCCTCGCGCAACTCTGCGCCGACGAAGGGCTGTTCAAGGCGGCCGGTGACGCCGTCGCGCGGGCCTGTCACGGCAGTCCGAAGCGGATGCTCGGCGGGGTCTTCGCGGTCGCCGCGGGCGTGACCGCCGTGCTCAGCCTGGACGCCACCGTCGTCCTGCTCACCCCGGTCGTCTTCGCCACCGCGGCCCGCATCGGCGCCCGCCCGCGCCCGCACGTCTACGCGAGCGCCCACCTCGCCAACTCGGCGTCCCTGCTGCTGCCCGTCTCCAACCTCACGAACCTGCTGGCGTTCGCGGCGAGCGGCCTGACGTTCAGCCGGTTCGCGGGGCTGATGGCCCTGCCGTGGCTGGTCGCGATCGGCGTCGAGTACGCGGTGTTCCGGTGGTACTTCGCCGACGATCTCGCGGCGCCCGCACACGACCCCGACCCCGAGGAGCCGCCCGGCGTCCCGGTGTTCACCCTCGTGGTGCTGGCGCTGACGCTGGCCGGGTTCGTCGTCACGTCGTTCGCGGGGATCGAGCCGCTGTGGGCGGCGCTCGCGGGCGCGGCCGTGCTCGGGGCCCGGTCGCTCGGGCAGCGCCGCAGCACCCCCGGCGAACTCCTCAAGGCCGCCAACCTGCCCTTCTGCCTCTTCGTCCTCGCCCTCGGCATCGTGGTCAAGGCGGTCGTCGACAACGGGCTCGGCGACGGCATCGCGCACCTCCTGCCCGACGGCTCGTCCCTGCTCACCCTGCTCGCGATCACCGGCGTGGCCGCGCTGCTCGCCAACCTCATCAACAACCTGCCCGCGATCCTGGCCCTGCTGCCCGTGGTCGGCCCCGCGGGCCCCGGCCCGGTGCTCGCCGCGCTCATCGGCGTCAACCTCGGCCCGAACCTCACGTACGTGGGATCCCTGGCGACCCTGCTGTGGCGGCGCATCGTGCACGCCCACGGCACGGAGCCCGACCTCGGCGACTTCACCCGGCTCGGCCTGCTCACGGTGCCCGCGACGCTGATCGCCTCGACGGCGGCCCTGTGGGCCGGACTGGCGCTGCTCGGCTAGCACCCACCGGAGCGCGCCCTCGCGGTTGGACCTTTGTCCTGGATGCTTGGACGTTTACGTTTCGGCTGGTTCGCGTACTTCCCAGGGACATCTGGCGTCGCTACCGTCCCCGCCGAACCAGTCAATGGGTCAGTTGCAGACCATTACACGCGGAGGTCCCGTGTCACCGTCCTCGGAGTCCCCGGAGTTGTCCCGCAGACGCCTCGTGGCCATCGGCGGGGGAGCGCTCGGCGCCGCAGCCGCCGGATCCTTCCTGCCGCCCTCGCTGCAGCAGGCCCTCGCCGCCCAGGCCGAGACGGGCGCACCGCCCCGCGGCGGGCTCGACGCGATCGAGCACGTCGTGATCCTGATGCAGGAGAACCGGTCCTTCGACCACTACTTCGGCACCCTGCGCGGCGTGCGCGGCTTCGGCGACCGCAACGCGATCCGGCTCCCGAGCGGCAGAAGCGTCTTCGAGCAGCCGGGTGTGCTGCGTACCGTCCTGCCGTTCCCCGTACGAGAAGCGGCCGCGACGCAGAAGAAGGACCTCCAGTACATCGGCGCCCTCGACCACTCCTGGTCCGGCGGCGCCAAGGCCTGGCACGACGGCTGGCACGACGGGTGGATCACCGCGAAGACCGCGGCCACGATGGCGTACTACACGCGCGAGGACATCCCGCTCCACTACGAACTCGCCGACACCTTCACCGTCTGCGACGCGTACCACTCCTCCATCCACTCCTCGACCAGCCCCAACCGCAACCACCTGTGGAGCGGGAAGACCGGCTTCGAGGCGAACGGGAACCGGGCCGTCGGCAACGACGCCTACGACGAGGGCACCCACCCCGGGTACGACTGGGGCACGTACGCCGAGCGCCTGGAGAAGGCGGGCGTGAGCTGGCGGACGTACACCGAGTGGGAGAACTTCACCGACAACCAGATCGAGTTCTTCACCACCTTCAAGGCCATCGCGCGCAAGGTGCTGGCCGGCACCGGCCTCACGTACATGGAGGCCTTCTACGCCAAGGTGCGCGACGCGAAGGACGACGCCGAGCGCGCCGCACTGCTCGCCACGCTGGACAAGGGCGTCGCGACGCTGAGCAAGAGCGAGCGCTCCCTGTTCGAGCGGGCGCTGCGGCGCGTGCCGACCGGGAAGCTCGCGGAGACCTTCGCCGCGGACGTCGCCGCCGGGAAGCTGTCGCGCGTCTCCTACCTCGTGCCGTCCGCCGTCGACTCCGAGCACCCCTCGGTCTCCTCGCCGATCCACAGCGCGACCATCGTCTACAAGGTGCTCGACGCGCTCGCCTCGCACCCGGAGGTGTGGAAGAAGACCGCCGTGTTCATCAACTACGACGAGAACGACGGCTTCTTCGACCACGTGCCGCCGCCCGTCCCCGGACCCGACGTCACCGAGGAGCGGTGGCAGGGCCTGCCCACCGGGCTCGGCGTGCGGGTGCCGATGCTCGTCGTCTCGCCGTGGACCGTGGGCGGGTACGTGTGCTCGGAGGTCTTCGACCACACCTCCGTGATCCGGTTCCTGGAACAGTGGACCGGCGTGCGCGAACCGAACATCGGCGCCTGGCGCCGCCAGGTCACCGGCGATCTGACCGGCGCCTTCGACTTCCGGCACGGCCACCGGCAGCCCGAGGCCGAACAGCCCGGCGCCATCCCGGAGTTCAGCGGACGCTGGGCCCCGCAGCCGCCCCTGAAGCAGTCGATGCCCGAGCAGGAGCCCGGCACCCGCCCGGCCCGCGCCCTGCCGTACCAGCCCGACGCCCACGTGCGCGTGCACGACGGGAAGCTGACGCTGAACCTCGCCAACACCGGCCGCTCCAGCGCCCACTTCACGCTCTACCCCTACGCGGGGGAGTTCGCGCTGCCCCAGCACTTCGACGTCGTACGGGACGCGACCGTGACCGTGCCCGTCCGCGACGGCGCCTACGACTTCGTGGTGACCGGCCCCAACGGATTCCGGCGCGAGTTCCGGGGACGTACGGACTTCGGGGCCGACGTCACGACCACCGTGGACGCCCGCGCACGTGCCCTGCGTATTCGGCTGCGTGGCACGGGGGAGACGGCGCGGACGTTCACCGTAGGAAAGCGGACGGTTGCCGTCCGGCCCGGCCGGACCGTCACCGTGGTGCACGAGACGGAGCGGACGCACGGCTGGTACGACGTCGAGGTCAGCTCCGGCGGCGACTTCGAACGGCGTCTCGCGGGGCACATCGAGAACGGCCGGACGAGCGTGTCCGGCTGATCGGTACACCCCGCGCCGGCCCATGTGAGTAAACCCACGAAAGCGACAAAGGATCACTTCTGCCTGTAAGAGTGGCTGGCCACTGCTCAAGTGTTCTTTGCGGGTTAGTTCAGATGGTTTCAGCTGATCACCGACTGTTCCCGATAAAGATCCATAAAACCCCCAGGGAGCACGTCCGTGGCCGCACTCGCACGGTGGTGTGTCAGGCACCGGCTCGTCGTCGTTCTGCTGTGGCTGCTCGCGCTCGGCGGTACGAGCGCGGCGGCCGCGGTCGCCGGATCCGCGTACTCGAACGACTACGAGGCACCCGGCACCGAATCGGGGCGGGCCACCCAGCTCCTGAACGAGGGCTTCGCCGGCCTCGGCGGCGACAGCGACACCGTCGTCTGGCACATCGACGGCTCCACCGTGCGCGCCGCCGACGTCGAGACGGCGATGAGCAACACGCTGCGCCAGATCGGGAAACTGCCCGGCGTCTCGTCCGTCGTCTCGCCCTACGACGCCCAGGGCGCCGGGCAGATCAGCGCCGACGGGCACACCGCCTACGCCACGATCACCTTCGAGCGGCAGGCCGACGACATCCCGAAGAGCCAGGCCCGGACCGTCGTGGACACGGCGCGCGACGCCGAGGCGCACGGGCCCGACGGACTGCAGGTCGAGCTCGGCGGCAGCGCCGTCGCGCTCACCGAACCGGCGTCGGCCCATCTGTCCGAGATCGTCGGCGTCGTGGTCGCGGCCGTCGTGCTCTTCCTCGCCTTCGGATCCCTCGCGGCGGCCGCCCTGCCCATCGCCACCGCGCTCGTCAGCGTCGGCACCGCCTACGCGGGCATCGTGCTGCTCGGCCACGCGATGACCGTCGCGGACTTCGCCCCGATGCTCGGCATGCTCGTCGGACTCGGCGTCGGCATCGACTACGCGCTGTTCATCGTCACCCGGCACAGACGCGGCCTGAAGCGCGGCCTGCCGGTCGCGGTCGCCGCCGAGCGGGCCGTGGCCACCACCGGACGGGCCGTCGTCTTCGCGGGCGCCACCGTCTGCATCGCCCTGCTCGGCATGCTCATCCTGCGGCTCAGCTTCCTCAACGGCGTCGCGATCGCCGCGTCCGTGACCGTGCTGCTCACCGTCGCCGCCTCGGTGACCCTGCTGCCCGGACTGCTCTCCTTCATCGGGATGCGGGCCCTGTCGCGGCGCGAGCGGCGCCGGCTCGCCGCCCACGGGCCGGAACCGGAGATCCCGACCGGGCTCGCCGCCCGCTGGGCCGCCTTCGTCGAACGCCACCCGAAACTGCTCGGCGGCCTCGCCCTCGCCGTCATCACGGTCCTGGCCCTGCCCACCCTCTCCCTCCACCTCGGCACCTCCGACCAGGGCAACAACCCCAGGTCCAGCACCACGCGCCAGGCCTACGACCTGCTCGCCGACCACTTCGGCCCCGGCGTGAACGGGCCGCTCACCCTGGTCAGCGAGGTGGACGGGGCCCAGGACAAGCGCGCCCTCGGACAGCTCGCGGGCCAGCTGCGCCACACCGAGGGCGTCGCCGCCGTCTCCCCGGTGACGTACAACCACGACGACAGCGCCGCCCACCTCACCGTCGTCCCGGCCTCCGCGCCCCAGTCCGACCGGACCAGCGACCTCGTCGACCGGCTGCGCTCCGACATCGTCCCCGACGCCGAGCAGGACAGCTCGCTGAACGTCCAGGTCGGCGGTGTCACCGCCAGCTACGACGACTTCGCCGAGGTCATCATCGGCAAGCTGCCGCTGTTCGTGGGCGTCGTGGTCGGCCTCGGCTGCGTGCTCCTGCTGCTCGCGTTCCGCTCGCTCGGCATCCCCCTGAAGGCCGCCGCGATGAACGTCGCCGCCGTCGCCGCCGCCTTCGGTGTCGTCGTCGCGATCTTCCAGTGGGGCTGGGGGAGCGAGCTCCTCGGTCTCGGCAGATCCGGCCCGATCGAACCGTTCCTCCCGGTGATCATGGTGTCGGTCCTCTTCGGGCTCTCCATGGACTACCAGGTGTTCCTCGTGAGCCGGATGTACGAGGAGTGGCTGGAGACCGGGGACAACCGGCGGGCCGTCCGCGTCGGCCTCGCCGAGACCAGCCGCGTGATCAACTCCGCGGCGGTGATCATGATCTCGGTCTTCCTGGCCTTCGTGCTCAGCGGGGACCGGGTGATCGCGATGTTCGGCATCGCACTGGCCGTCGCGGTCGCCGTCGACGCGTTCATCCTGCGTACGCTCCTGGTACCCGCCCTGATGCATCTGCTCGGCGGCGCCAACTGGTGGCTGCCCAAGTGGCTCGACCGGTGCCTGCCCCGCCTCAGCATCGAGCCTCCGGAGTGCCGGGCGGCCGCCGCGGGTGCGAGGATCCCCGGGCAGCGCGGCGCGGTGGGCGACGCGCTGGACGACGTGACCACGAAGGAGCCCGATGTACGCGATACCGCTGGGTGACGGCAGCGCCGAGCTGCGCCCCCTGGAGACCTGGCACGCCGAGGACCTCCTGAGCCACCTCGACCGCGGCCGCGAGTTCATCGGGCGCTTCATCCCGTTCGGGCAGGACGCCACCGATGCCGACTCCGCGCGCGCCCTCATCCAGCGCTACGCGGACAAGCGCGCCGCGGACAACGGCAGCCTGCACGGCATCTGGCTGGACGGAAAACTCGTCGGCGGCGTCCTCTTCCGGGTCTTCGACGCGGCCGCCGGCACCTGCGAGGTCGGCTGCTGGCTGGAGCCCGCGGCCACCGGACGCGGCCTCGTCACCCGCGCGGCCCGGATCCTCATCGACTGGGCGGTCGAGGAGCGCGGCATCCACCGCGTCGAGTGGATCGCCGCGGCCGGCAACGCACCCAGCATCAATGTCGCCCGCCGCCTCGGAATGCGGCGCGACGGCGTACTGCGCGAGGCCTTCCTCTACGACGGAGTACGGCACGACGAGGAAATCTGGTCCGTCCTCGCCCCGGAGTGGCGCAGCGCACGCGACGCGCACAGGAAACATTAAGAGACCTCTCAGACTCCGTCCGTACGGTGCGCAGCATGACTACGAAGACTGATGCGCAGCCCGACGCCGCCGAGCGGAAGGAGAACGAGGAGGCCGTCGAGGCGACCGAGCCGACGGCCGGCCCCGAGGCCGCCGAGGTGACCCGGACCGAGGCCACCCAGACCGAGGACAGCGCGCCCGAGGACAACGCCGACACCGCGGACGACGTGGCCGCGGACGACGAACTCGACGCCGAGGCCGCCGAGGCCGCCCCGCGTCCGGTCGGTGTCGGCCAGGGCGCCGGCGCCATCGTGTCCGTCGCCCTCGGCGTCGTCGCGCTCAGCGGCGGCTGGCTCGGCACCATCGCCTCGGCCCGCGAGTCGCTCATCGGCCAGCTCAACACCACGCAGACCGCGAGCGTCGCCAAGCAGGTCTCCGAGGTCTACGGCGACTCCTGGCACGCCGCCGCCGTGGTCGGCGGGATCTTCTCCCTGGTCGCCCTCCTCGTCGGCGCGTTCGTCCTGGTGAAGCCCGCGTTCGGCGTGCCCGGCAAGGCGCAGGCGACCTGGATCAAGTCGACCGCCTGGGCCGGCGTCTCGCTCGGCGTCCTCGGACTGCTGCTCGCCGTCGCCAAGTACTCCGACCTGATCCTGGGCCTGCCGAAGACCAGCTGAGGCAGTGCCGGTACCTGCCTCGGCCGCCTCAGGCGCCTTAGGCAGCTCGGGCGCCTTAGGCGGTCGCGGCCGTCCGGCCCCGGGCACCTAAGGCCCCCCTGGTCCGGCGTAAGGCATCCCCGTCCCCGAACATGCGGCACTCTCCCGATGTGGCGCACCCCCCTGGGAAACGACAGTTGAGGCATCGCGGAAAACGGTCCGCGAGAACCGCAGCGATCGTCACCAGGGAGACGACATGTTCGAGTACGAGATCCACCAGATCCGCTCCGCCGAACTCATCCAGCAGGCCGAGGCCCACCGTCTGGCCCGCACCGCCTCCAAGGCCCGCCGCGCCGCGCGCCGGTCCGGCGGCCAGGAGGCCGAGGGGCGGGTGAGTACCCACCGGCCGCGCCGGCACCGTGCCGCACGCACGGCATGAGCGCGACACCTCGGTCCGGGGGAACGGTGACGGGGGAGCCCACCGGGGAGGGCGGACTGCCTGCCGCCCTCCCTTCCCGCCCGGCCCCGGCCCCCCAAGGCCGAGCACCCCTTCTGCCCAGCGCCGAAAACCCTGCCGCCCTCTCGTATCCGTGTGCGATGCTCGGCGATGTGGAAACCAGGTCCGTCAGCCCGGTCTTCGTCGGCCGCGCCGACGAACTGGGCGCACTCAACACCGCTCTCGCACGCGCCGTCGCCGGCGAGCCGCAGGCGCTGCTGCTCGGCGGTGAAGCCGGGGTCGGCAAGACCCGGCTCGTCGAGGAGTTCGCCGCCGGAGCGTGCCGGCGGGACGCCGTCGTCGTCACCGGCGGCTGCGTCGAGATCGGCGCCGACGGGCTGCCCTTCGCCCCCTTCTCCACAGCCCTGCGCGCCCTGCGCCGCAAGCTCCCCGACGCCTTCGACACCGCCGCCGCCGGCCGCGAGGACGAACTGGCCCGGATCCTGCCCGAGCTGAGCGACCGGGCGCACCGGGGCCGGGGCCTCGACGGACGCAGCGACGAGAGCACCACCGCCCGCCTCTTCGAACTCACCGGGCGCCTCCTGGAGCGCGTCGCCGCCGAGCACACCGTCGTCGTGGTCCTCGAAGACCTGCACTGGGCGGACGCCTCCACCCGCCACCTCCTCTCGTACCTCTTCCGCACGCTGCGCAGCGGCCGCCTCGCCCTCGTCGCCACCTACCGCGCCGACGACGTGCACCGCCGCCACCCGCTGCGCCCCCTGCTCGCCGAACTCGACCGGCTGCGCACCGTCACCCGCATCGAACTCGGCCGCCTCAACCGCGGCGAAGTGGCCCGTCAGGTCGCCGGGATCATGGCCGCCGAACCCGACCGGACCGTCATCGACGACATCTTCCGGCGCTCCGACGGCAACGCCTTCTTCGTCGAGGAACTCGCCGTCTCCGCCGCCGAGGGCTGTGCCACCGGCCTCACCGACTCGCTGCGCGACGTCCTCCTCGTCCGTGTCGAATCGCTGCCCGAGTCCGCCCAGCGCGTCGCCCGGATCTGCGCCGAGGGCGGCTCCACCGTCGAGTACCCGCTGCTCGCCGCCGTCGCCCGGCTCGGCGAGGACGAACTCATCGACGCCCTGCGCGCCGCCGTCGGCGCCAACATCCTGCTCGCCTCCCAGGACGGCGACGGCTACCGCTTCCGCCACTCCCTGGTCCGCGAGGCCGTCAGCGACGACCTGCTGCCCGGCGAGCGCTCCCGCCTCAACCGCCGCTACGCCGAAGCACTCGAGGCCGACCCGGCGCTCGTCCCCGCCGACGCCCGCGCCATGCGCCTGGCCACGTACTGGTACCACGCCCACGACCCCGCGAAGGCCCTGCCCGCCGTCCTCGACGCCTCCGTCGAGGCCCGCCGCCGGCACGCCTACTCCGAGCAGCTCAGGCTCCTGGAGCGGGCGATGGAACTGTGGGACGCCGCACCCGAGGAGATCCGCGCGGCCCTGCGCATGGGCGACTACGCGGAGGCCTATCTGGCCTGCAACTGCGACCCGGCCGAGACCCCGCTCACCTATCTCGACCTGCTGGCCGAGGCCGCCGACGCCGGCCGCCTCTGCGGGGAGCGGGAACGCGCCATGAAGATCGGCAAGCGTGCGCTCGGGCTCCTGGAGGAGGCCGCGGCGGGCGGCGACGGCGACCCGCTGCGCGCCGCCTGGTTCTGGATCCAGCGCTCCCGGATCATCTCCCACACCGGCCGCGGCGACGGCTGGCACGAGATCGCCACCGCCCAGGAACTGGTCCGCGGCCTGCCACCGTCCGAGGTGCACGCCGAGGTCCTCACCCACGCCGCCGCCTGGGGCATGCTGCACAGCCCGGGCGCGGAGACCCTGGCCGCGGCCGAACGCGCCGTCGAGTACGCCCACATGGTCGGCGCCGCCGAGACCGAACTGCACGCCCGCCTCATCCTCGGCGGCCTCCTCGTCGACGCCGGCGACACCGAGCGGGGCTTCGCCGAGATGTACGCCGCCCGCGACGGCTCCATCGAGCTCGGCCTGCTCACCCGCATCAACAACGTCAACGTCAACCTGCCCTCCGTCCTCGAGGGCGTCGGCCGCTCCGAGGAGGCCGTCCGCATCTGCGACGAGGGCATCGCCCTGTGCCGCCGCTACGGCCTCACCGACACCAAGGGCTGGGTCCGCTCCAACAAGGCCGAGTCCCTGCTCTCCCTCGGCCACTGGGACGAGGCCTTCAAGGCCGCCGACTGGACCCGCCGCTCCGCCCTCAGCACCAAGCCCCGCGGCACCTCCTGCGTGCACCTCGCGACCCTCGCCCTCGGCCGCGGCGCCCTTCAGGAAGCGGCCGACCAGCTGGCGGCCGCCCATGAGCACCACGGCACGCACGACCCGATGCCACAGCACTCCCTGCCCCTCGCCCATCTCGCCCTCGCTCTCGCCGCCGCCCAGGGCCGCCTCCTCGACGCCCGTGCCGAACTCGACGCCCTCGTCACCGCCGGCCTGCCGCACTCCAGTCACCGCTACATCTGGCCGTTGCTGCGCACGGCCGCCGCCGCGGAGGCCGACGCCCGCGGCCTGCCCGCCGCCGACACCGGCCGCGCCGACGCCATCGCCCGCATCAGGGACGCCGCCAAGCACCAGGCCGCCCTGGTCCCCGTCTGGCACGCCCACGAACAGTGGGTCCGCGCCGAACTCCTGCGCGCCGAGGGCCGCGACACCCCCGACGACTGGTCCGCCACCGTCACCTCCCTCGAACCCCTCGACCGGCCCTACGACCTGGCCCGCGCCCGCCTCCGCCTCGCCGAGTCCCTCCTCGTCCCCGCCCCCACGAGCGGCGGCACGACCGAGAACGACCGCGACCGCGCCACCGAACTGCTCCGCCTCGTCAGCGCCGTCGCCGACCACCTCGGCGCCCGCCCGCTCAGCGAGTCCGTCGCCCTGCTCGCCCAGCGCGCCCGGATCAGCCTCCACCGTGACGAGCCACGCCGGGACGCCCCGGCCGACCCCGCCGAGGAGTTCGGCCTCACCAGCCGCGAGCGCGACGTCCTGCGCCTGGTCACCGCCGGCCGCAGCAACCGGCAGATCGCCGAGGAGCTCTTCATCTCCCCGAAGACGGCCAGCGTCCACGTCTCCAACATCCTCGCCAAGCTGGGCGTCGCGGGCCGCGGTGAGGCGGCGGCCCTGGCCCACCGGCTGCGCCTCTTCCCGGAGCATCCGGCGCTCGTGCCGCCCGGCACCACGGCCTGACCCGACGGCCGGGCCCTCCCGTACGCTGAACGGGAGGCTCGGCTGTCACGCCATCTGGAGGCGCGGTGTTCAACATGTTCGAGGAGTTGTTCGCCCCCGGCCGCAAGCACACCAACGACGAGCGCAAGCGCCTGGAGCTCACCCGGGTCGACCTGAACGACGGCGACCCCGGCCGCGGCCCCATAGACCTCTCCTCCGGCAAGGTCGTCGTCCGTCCCCCGGGCAGGACCGAGGCGCAGCCCGAGACGGAGCCCGAGTCCGAGGCGGAGCCCGAGGCAGGGACATCGCCGCCGGAGGCCTCCGGGACCGCGGCGGCCTTGGAGGGCCCGGCGCCCGCGCGCGACTGAGGGCACCCCCGGGGTCAGCTCACCTTCAGCTCCAGAATCCGGTCGTCCCCCTTCCCCGGCGTGCCCCGTGTGTCCGTCTCGCTCGTCACCAGCCACAGCTTGTCGCCACCCGCGGAGACCACCGTGCGCAGCCGCCCGTACTTCCCCTTCAGGAACGCCTGCGGATCATGCGCCGCCTTGGTCCCGTCGAGCGGAACGCGCCACAAGCGCTCGCCCCGCAGTCCCGCCATCCAGATCGAGCCCTCCGCGAAGGCGACCCCGCTGGGGGAGGCGTCCTGGGTGTGCCACTGGGCGATCGGATCGTGATACCCGGCCTTGCCGCTCTCGCCCTCGGCGTCGGGCCAGCCGTAGTCGTCACCCGCCACGATGTTGTTCAGCTCGTCCCAGGTGTCCTGGCCGAACTCCGAGGCCCACAGCCGCTTGTCCTCGTCCCAGGCCAGGCCCTGCACATTGCGGTGCCCGTACGAGTACACCGGAGAGTCGGCGAACGGATTGCCCGGTGCGGGGGCGCCGTCCGGAGTGAGCCGCAGGACCTTGCCGCCCGTGGACTTCTTGTCCTGCGCCAATTCGGTGCGGTACGTCTCGCCCGTGCCCACGTACAGCAGGTCGTCCGGGCCGAACGCGATCCGCCCGCCGTTGTGGTTCGTGCCCTTGGGGATGCCCTTGAACACCGTGTCCGGAGCGCCCAGCTGCTCACCGGCGGGCTTCTTCTCGTCGTACAGCATCCGCGCGATGCGGTTGTCCGACTCCGTCGTGAAGTACGCGTAGACCATGTGGTCCGAGGCGTAGGAAGGCGAGAGCGCGAGGCCCAGCAGGCCGCCCTCGCCGGCCGGTGCCACACCGGGCACCGCGCCGAGCTCCGTCTTCTTCCCGGTCTTCGTGTCGACGCGGGTGATCGTCCCCTCGTCCCGCGACGAGACCAGCAGGTCCCCCTCGGGCAGGGGAGCCAGCCCCCACGGCGATCTCAGGCCCTCGCTGACCGTGCGCACGACGGTCACCGACCCCTTGGCCGGCGGCACGTCGCCCGACTTCGGAGTCGTGGACCCGCCCGGATCGCTCGCGCTCGGCGCGGATGTCTTGTCTTTGCTCGGCGGCCCGTCGCCACCGGACGAGCACCCCGCCACCGTGAACAGGAGCGCGGCACAGGCGGCCACGGCACACGCGGGCCGCACAGCTGAACGTTGCACGATCAGGATCCCTTCGACGCGACGGTTCTACCGTTCATACACCGCTCGCCCCGCGCAGGTTCCCGATCTCCGTCCACCGAATCCGACCCGGTCGGATCCCGATGGCGCGCGGCCGCCGTCAGTCCCAGGACCCCTGCGCCGCGGGCAGCTCCGCGATCTCCGCCAAGTCCGCCTCCGTCAGCGTCAGTTCGGCGGCCGCCGCGTTCTCCACCGCCCACCGCTCGTGCTTGGCCCCGGGCACCGGCACCACGTTCCGCCCCTGCGCGAGCACCCAGGCCAGTGCCACCTGCGCCGGTGTCACGCCCTCGCCGTGGCGCGCCGCGACCCGTCGCAGGCCCGCCACGATCGGCTGGTTCGCGGCCATCATCTCGGCGGTGAAACGGGGATGCCGGGCCCGCACGTCGTCCGGCTCGAACCCCTGGCCAGGCGTCAGCGTCCCGGTCAGGAACCCGTTGCCCAGCGGCATCGCCGCCAGGAAACCGATGCCGCGCGCCGCACACCACGGCACCAGCGACTCCAGCGCCTCGGGGGACCACACCGACAACTCGGCCATCACCGAACTCACCGGGAACACCTGCTGGACCCGCTCCAGCTGCCGGATCGTTTCGCCGTACAGCCCGGCGCGGCCGCCGCGACGCGTGGCCCGCGCGCCCACCGCGCACAGCCCCAGGGAGCGCACCTTGCCGGCGCGCACCAGCTCCGCCATCGCGCCCCAGGTCTCCTCGACCGGGACCTCGGGGTCGGCCCGGTGCAGCTGGTACAGGTCGATGACGTCGGTCTGCAGGCGCCGCAGCGACGCGTCGCAGGCCCGCTTCACATAGCCCGGCCGGCCGTTGGCGACGATGTGCTGCTCGCCGACGAGCAGCCCCACCTTCGTCGACACGAAGGCGTCCGCACGCCGTTCCTTCAGGACCCGGCCGAGCAGCAGCTCGTTGGTGAACGGCCCGTACATGTCGGCGGTGTCGATCAGGGTGCAGCCCCGGTCCAGCGCGGCGTGCGCGGTACGCAAGGACTCCTCGCCGCGCTGCCGGGATCCGGTGTAGGCCCAGTTCATCGGCATGCAGCCGAGTCCGACCGCACCCACCTCGAGCGCCGCCGCCCCGATCGCCTTGCGCTCCACCTGCTCGTGACCCTCCCTGTCTTTGGTCCCCAACCTAACCTCTGCACGTCGGAGGGTCTGACATAGCCTCCTGACCATGACTGGTGATGTATGGCTGCCCTTCCGCGCCGACGAGGTCCCCGGCCTTCCCGAAGGCCTCAACTACCGTTTCTGGAACGGTGAGCCGGACTTTCCCGCGGACCCTGCCGACTGCGCGTACTACGTCGTCCCCTACATGAAGAGCATCGAGATCGCCGTACGGCCCCTGCCGGAGATGGCGTCCCTGCGGGTGCTGCAGACCCTCTCCGCGGGAGTCGACCACGTACAGAGCGGGCTCAAGTACCTGAGCCCGGGCGTGGAGTTGTGCAATGCGCGCGGTGTGCACGACGCCAGCACCGCCGAACTCGCGCTGACCCTGATCCTCGCCTCCTTGCGCGGAATCCCGGACTTCGTGCGCGGACAGGACCGCGGGGAGTGGCGCTCCGGGTTCCGTCCCGCGCTCGCCGACAAGAACGTGCTCATCGTGGGATACGGGGCGATCGGCGCCGCCATCGAGGACCGGCTCGTCCCCTTCGAGGTCGCGCGGGTGGCGCGCGTCGCACGCTCCGCACGCACGGCGGAGCGCGGGCCCGTGCACCCGCTCACCGACCTGCCGGAGCTGCTGCCCGAGGCCGACGTCGTCATCCTGGTGACCCCGCTCACCGAGGACACCCGCGGCCTGGTGAACGCCGAGTTCCTCGCGCGCCTCAAGGACGGCGCACTCCTGGTGAACGTCGGCCGCGGTCCGGTCGTCGACACCAAGGCGCTCCTCGCGGAGTTGGAGAGTGGCCGTATCAATGCGGCCCTGGATGTCACCGACCCCGAACCGCTGCCCCGGGACCACCCGTTGTGGCAGGCTCCGGGAGTGCTTATCTCCCCGCACGTCGGTGGTCCCACGTCCGCCTTCCTGCCGCGCGCCAAGCGACTCCTTGCCGCCCAGCTCACCCGCTTCGCGGCCGGACAGCCGCTCGACAACATCGTCCTCACCATCAGCTGACCGACGCACCACCGGCCCCACGGACAACTCCCGTGCGGCCGCCCGCCTTTGGGCGCGCACGCTCCGCGCCCGTCCGGCTGCACCCCGTGCCTTCATCGTCGCTGGTCGTCACGGAGAGTAGAGGAACTATGTCCCTGAGTGACGAGACTGGTGTATCGTCCCGACTGGGGCAGCGCCGCTCAGTACGCGGCGCCGGGGACGAATGTCGGACTGCGAGGGGGGCGACGGGCGATGCACGGCCTATGGGCGAACGATCCGACGCGGCGGGGCCGCCGGCGGCTGGTCTGTCTGGCCTCACGCGCACCGATGCACGGGCGAAGTCCGGGCTGCCGCAGGAGCCATACGCACCGGGCCGGGGCCCGCGGAGGCCGCAGAAGGCACCCGCACGCCAGGCAGGGCGAGCGGGACACCGGAGCGGCCCGATGGACCGAGGCGGTCCGATGACCGCCCAGTCGACGCCGACCACCGCTCTGGGCGCCCCCCTGCATTCCGGAGGGCCGGTACCCGCCCGCGCCCCGCGGGGCGGCGCGGGCATGGGCCCCCAGCTGGCACTCACCCTGCTCTGCGCGGCCTACGCCACAGGGTCCGCGATCGGCTGGGGAAGCGACGGACTCGCCCTCTTCATGGGCGACTTCGGGCTGAGTATCGCCGCCGCCGTCGCCGCTGTATCGAACTTTCTGTACGCGCGCAGCCGGCGCAGCCGCTTTCGACCCGCCTGGCTCCTCTTCGCACTCTCCTCCCTGATGGCTTCGCTCGGTAACGGGGTGTGGGGCTGGTACGAGGTCGTCCTGCGCGCGCCCGTGCCGACCCCGAGCCTCGCCGACCTGTTCTTCCTCTGCTTCGCGCCGCCCGCGATCATCGGTCTCCTCGTCCTCGCCAAGCGGCCCGTGACGAAGGCCGGCTGGATCTGCCTCGCACTCGACGCGTGGCTCATCGCCGGATCCCTGGTCACCCTCTCCTGGAGCCTCGCCCTCGCGCACACCGCCGAATTCGAGGGGCAGAGCGTCACCCGCACCGCGCTGTCACTCGCGTACCCGCTGCTGGACATCGCGCTGGTCAGCATGGTGCTCGCGCTGCACTTCCGGCGCTCGCCCGGCAACCGCACGGCGGTGAACACCGCGATCGGCGCGCTCGCCCTGACCGTGATGTGCGACGCGCTGTTCACCTCCCCCCTGCTGCACGCCAGTTACCGCTCGGGGGAGATCCTCGACGCGGGCTGGTTCGCGGGGTCGCTGCTGCTCGCGTACGCGCCGTGGGTGGGGCCCAAGGCGGGGCCGTCGCACGAGGAGCGTCCGCAGGGACCCGGCGGGCGCTACCAGGTCAGCTACACCCGGCCCATCTCGGGTTCGCTGGCCGCGCTCACGCCGTATCTGGCCGCCGCCGTCTGCACGTTGGGGATTCTCTACAACGTCCTGAACGGGCACAGCGTGGACCGGGTGGTGCTCTTCACGGCCTGCACCGTCGTCCTGGCCCTCGTCGTGCGCCAGGGCATCATGCTCCTCGACAACATCACCCTCACCCAGGAGCTGGCGCAGAAGGAGAACCACTTCCGCTCCCTGGTGCAGGGCTCCAGCGACGTCATCATGATCGCCGCTCCGAACGGGATCCTGAGGTACGTCAGCCCCGCCGCCGCCGGGGTCTACGGACGGGAGGCGGAGGAGCTCGTCGGATCCGAGCTCGCCTCGATCATCCACCCCGAGGACCTCGGGCGCGTGGTGCACGAGGTGCGCCGGTTCCTCGCCGCGAGCCAGGTCGAGGAGCCCACCACCCGCATCGAGTGCCGCTTCCGGTCCGGCACCGGAGCCTGGCTGAACGTGGAGTCCACGATCAACCGCCACCACGGCGGCCTGATCCTCAACAGCAGAGACGTCACCGAACGGGTGCGTCTCCAGGCGCAGTTGCAGCACAACGCCGAGCACGACCCGCTCACCGACCTGCCCAACCGGGCCCTGTTCACCAAGCGGGTCGGTCAGGCCCTGACCGGACGACGGGCCACCGACCGGGGCACCGCCGTGCTCTTCATCGACCTCGACGGCTTCAAACAGGTCAACGACACGATCGGCCACCAGGCGGGCGACGAACTGCTCGTGCAGGCGGCAAGAAGGCTGGCCGACTCCGTACGTTCCGGAGACACCGCGGCCCGTCTCGGCGGTGACGAGTTCGCGGCACTGATCGTCGGCGACGGAAGTCGCGACCACACCGCCAGGGAACAGCAGATCTACGAGCTGGCCGACCGGCTCAGGATCCGGCTGTCCCAGCCCTACACGATCGGCAGCCACGACAACGTGCGCGTCGCCGCCTCCATCGGCGTCTCCTTCGCCGAGCCCGACATCACGGCGGGCGAGCTGCTGCGCAACGCGGACCTTGCGATGTACCGGGCCAAGGCCGCGGGCAAGGGCCGCGTCGAGCTGTACGCGCCCCAGATGCAGGCCGACGTGGTCCGCAAGGCCGAGCTGGCCACGCGGCTGCGCTCGGCCCTGCACGACGGCGAGTTCGCGCTCCTGCACCAGCCGATCGTCTCCCTCGACGACGGACGGATCACGGCGGTCGCCGCGCAGGCGCGCTGGCGCTCGGCGCAGGGCATCCTCTTCACGCCCGCCGAGTTCCTGCGCGTGGCCGACGACAGCGAGCGCACCGCGGAGCTGGGCCGCTGGATGCTGGAGGAGGCCGTCGAGCAGGCCGCCGAGCGCGGCCACAGCGGCCACGCGACGCCGGTCGCCGTGCGGATAAGCGCCCGCAGGCTCCTCGACCGCGCCATGCCGCTCGGCTCCATCGAGGCGCTGCTGACCCGCCACGGGCTGCCGTCGGGCGCGCTGATCATCGAGCTCGCCGACAGCGACCCGAGGGCGCCGCTGGACGAGCTGGAGCGGCGTCTCACGGCACTGCGCAGACTCGGCGTCCGCATCGCCCTGGACGGATTCGGCAGCGGCTATGCGGCGATCACCGCGCTGCGCAGGCTCCCCGTGGACGTACTGAAACTGGACAGGTCGCTCGTCGAGGGAGTCGTCGAGTCCGCGCGTCTGCACAAGATCACCAGCGGGCTGCTGCGGATCGCGGGCGACCTCGGGCTGACCTCCGTGGCCGACGGGGTGGACCTGCCCGAGCAGGTTCTCGCGCTGCGGGAGATGGGGTGCACGCACGGTCAGGGGATGGCGTTCTCCGGGCCGCTCGACGAGTACCGGCTGCGGCGCGCGCTGGCCTCGGGGGAGTACCCGGTGCCGACGGGACCGGCCGAGCCGGTGTTCGCCGGCATGCCCGCACTGCGCTCACATAATGAGACTCCCGTCCCACCCACTTGACACGCCCTGTGTGCCGGGGGGAGGGTCAATGCCATGCGCACCCGAATTCTCGTACTTGGAAAGCGCGTCGGCTGAAGCTGGGACCCACCGGTCCGCACCGGAATCCCCAGCAACCGCTCCCGGCGCGCTCCCCTCGCTTGCCCCACGGCACGAGGGGTTTTTTGTTGCACCGGCACAGGACGCAACCCGTAAGACCCCTGCACAACCCTCGCAAAAACCCTCAGCATCGAGAAGAGAATGCCGATGACCGAGCAGGCCACCGGGGCCCACCATCCGCAGCCGCGGCCCCGTTCCGGAGGACAGCAGTCCGCCCCCGTCGAGCACGTCACGGGTGCGAAGTCCCTCATCCGCTCGCTTGAGGAGGTCGGGGCCGACACCGTATTCGGCATTCCCGGCGGCACGATCCTTCCCGCGTACGACCCGATGATGGACTCGAGCCGCGTGCGCCACGTGCTCGTCCGTCACGAGCAGGGCGCGGGGCACGCCGCCACCGGTTACGCGCAGGCCACCGGCAAGGTCGGGGTGTGCATGGCCACATCGGGCCCGGGTGCCACCAACCTGGTGACGCCGATCGCCGACGCGTACATGGACTCGGTGCCGCTGGTCGCGATCACCGGCCAGGTCGTCTCCGCCGCGATCGGTACGGACGCCTTCCAGGAGGCGGACATCGTCGGCATCACGATGCCGGTCACCAAGCACAACGTTCTCGTCACCAAGGCCGAGGACATCCCGAAGGCGATCGCCGAGGCGTTCCACATCGCCTCCACGGGGCGTCCGGGTCCGGTCCTCGTGGACATCCCCAAGGACCTGCTGCAGGCGCAGACCACGTTCTCCTGGCCGCCGCAGGCGGACCTGCCCGGCTACCGCCCGGTGACCAAGCCGCACGCCAAGCAGATCCGCGAGGCCGCGAAGCTGATCACGGGTGCGAAGCGGCCCGTCCTGTACGTGGGTGGCGGCGTCCTCAAGGCGCACGCCACCGCCGAGCTCAAGGTCCTCGCCGAGCTCACCGGAGCGCCCGTCACCACCACCCTGATGGCGCTCGGCGCATTCCCCGACAGCCACCCGCTGCACGTGGGAATGCCGGGCATGCACGGTGCGGTCACCGCCGTCACCGCGCTGCAGAAGGCCGACCTGATCGTCGCCCTCGGTGCCCGTTTCGACGACCGCGTCACCGGCAAGCTGGACAGCTTCGCGCCGTTCGCGAAGATCGTCCACGCCGACATCGACCCCGCGGAGATCGGCAAGAACCGCGCCGCCGACGTGCCGATCGTCGGGGACGCCCGCGAGGTCATCGCCGACCTGATCCAGGCCGTGCAGAAGGAGCACAGCGAGGGCCAGACCGGCGACTACAGCGCCTGGTGGAAGGACCTGAGCCGCTGGCGCGACACCTACCCGCTCGGCTACGAGCAGCCCGAGGACGGTTCGCTCTCCCCGCAGCAGGTCATCGAGCGCATCGGCCAACTCGCCCCCGAGGGCACGATCTTCGCCGCCGGCGTGGGCCAGCACCAGATGTGGGCCGCGCACTACATCCAGTACGAGAAGCCGTCGACCTGGCTCAACTCGGGCGGCGCCGGGACCATGGGCTACGCGGTGCCCGCCGCGATGGGCGCCAAGGCCGGCGCACCGGACAAGCCGGTCTGGGCGATCGACGGCGACGGCTGCTTCCAGATGACCAATCAGGAGCTGACCACCTGCGCCCTGAACAACATCCCGATCAAGGTCGCCATCATCAACAACGGCGCCCTCGGGATGGTCCGCCAGTGGCAGACGCTGTTCTACAACCAGCGCTACTCGAACACCGTGCTGCACGCCGGCCCCGAGGGTGACACCCCGCCCAACAAGGGCACCCGCGTCCCCGACTTCGTGAAGCTGTCCGAGGCGATGGGGTGTTACGCGATCCGCTGCGAGCGCCCCGAGGACCTCGACAAGTGCATCGAGGAGGCGAACGCGATCAACGACCGCCCCGTCGTGATCGACTTCATCGTCCACGAGGACGCCATGGTGTGGCCGATGGTCGCCGCCGGCACCTCGAACGACGAGGTCATGGCCGCACGCGGTGTCCGCCCCGACTTCGGCGACAACGAAGACGACTGAGAGCTGTCAGGAAGCAGGGAACACACACCATGTCCACCAAGCACACGCTCTCCGTCCTGGTCGAGAACAAGCCGGGCGTGCTCGCCCGCATCACCGCACTGTTCTCACGCCGCGGCTTCAACATCGACTCGCTCGCCGTCGGTATCACCGAGCACCCCGACATCTCCCGCATCACCATCGTCGTGAATGTCGAGGGCCTCCCGCTCGAACAGGTCACCAAGCAGCTCAACAAGCTGGTCAACGTCCTGAAGATCGTCGAACTGGAGCCGGGCGCCGCCGTCCAGCGCGAGCTCGTGCTCGCCAAGGTCCGCGCCGACAACGAGACGCGCTCGCAGATCGTCGAGATCGTCCAGCTGTTCCGCGCCAAGACCGTGGACGTCTCGCCCGAGGCCGTCACCATCGAGGCCACCGGCTCCAGCGACAAGCTCGAGGCGATGCTCAAGATGCTGGAGCCCTTCGGCATCAAGGAGCTCGTCCAGTCCGGGACCATCGCGATCGGCCGCGGCTCGCGCTCCATCACCGACCGGAGCCTGCGGGCGCTCGACCGCACGGCCTGATCCACGCGTCACCGTGCTCGCATAGCGAGACCTGAAAACTTTCCGTCCTTCTCCCGCCGTACGGTGGGACGCAACACCAGCACACCAAGGAGAACCCCAGTGGCCGAGCTGTTCTACGACGACGACGCCGATCTGTCCATCATCCAGAACCGCAAGGTCGCGGTGATCGGATACGGCAGCCAGGGCCACGCCCACGCGCTGTCCCTGCGCGACTCGGGCGTCGACGTGCGCGTCGGTCTGCACGAGGGCTCCAAGTCCAAGGCGAAGGCCGAGGAGCAGGGCCTGCGTGTCGTCACGCCGTCCGAGGCCGCGGCCGAGGCCGACGTCATCATGATCCTGGTGCCGGACCCGATCCAGGCCAAGGTCTACGAGGAGTCCATCAAGGACAACCTGAAGGACGGCGACGCGCTGTTCTTCGGTCACGGCCTCAACATCCGCTACGACTTCATCAAGCCCCCGGCCGGCGTGGACGTCTGCATGGTCGCCCCCAAGGGCCCGGGTCACCTGGTGCGCCGCCAGTACGAGGAGGGCCGCGGCGTTCCGTGTATCGCGGCCGTCGAGCAGGACGCCACCGGCAAGGCCTTCGAGCTCGCCCTGTCCTACGCGAAGGGCATCGGCGGCACCCGCGCCGGCGTCATCAAGACGACCTTCACCGAGGAGACCGAGACCGACCTCTTCGGCGAGCAGGCCGTTCTCTGCGGCGGTACGGCCGCGCTGGTGAAGGCGGGCTTCGAGACCCTGACCGAGGCCGGCTACCAGCCGGAGATCGCGTACTTCGAGTGCCTGCACGAGCTGAAGCTCATCGTGGACCTCATGTACGAGGGCGGCCTGGAGAAGATGCGCTGGTCGATCTCCGAGACCGCCGAGTGGGGCGACTACGTCACCGGCCCGCGGATCATCACGGACGCCACCAAGGCCGAGATGAAGAAGGTTCTCGCCGAGATCCAGGACGGCACCTTCGCCAAGAACTGGATGGACGAGTACCACTCGGGCCTGAAGAAGTACAACGAGTACAAGACGCAGGACGAGAACCACCTCCTGGAGACCACCGGCAAGGAGCTGCGCAAGCTCATGAGCTGGGTGGACAACGAGGAGGCGTAAGCCTTCGCAGAACGGGGCCGCGGCACACGCCGCGGCCCCGTTCTCCATAGGTTGTCCACACGGTTGTCCATGGCGTCCAGCCACGGACGAGTGATCCTTCCAGGGAGGCGCAAGACGGCCTCCCGCGCGCCACTACACTGCTGAACTATTCGCGTCGGGCCCACAGCGTCGTGCGTCTTCCACGCGGCCATGCACCCACCCCTCCACCGCTTGCGGCCGTCGGGACGGCCGTCCGCATTGGGACTTGTGAGGACTCACGTGAGCACTGCTGCCAACGGCAAACCCGTCGTACTCATCGCTGAAGAGCTGTCGCCCGCGACCGTGGACGCGCTGGGCCCGGACTTCGAGATCCGCCAGTGCAACGGCGCGGACCGGGCCGAGCTGCTGCCCGCCATCGCCGATGTCGACGCGATCCTGATCCGCTCGGCCACCAAGGTCGACGCCGAGGCGATCGCCGCCGCCAAGAAGCTGAAGGTCGTCGCACGAGCCGGCGTCGGCCTCGACAACGTGGACGTCTCCGCCGCCACCAAGGCCGGCGTGATGGTCGTCAACGCCCCGACGTCGAACATCGTGACCGCCGCCGAGCTGGCCTGCGGCCTCCTCATCGCCACCGCGCGCAACATCCCGCAGGGCAGCCAGGCTCTCAAGGGCGGCGAGTGGAAGCGCAGCAAGTACACGGGTGTGGAGCTCGCCGAGAAGACCCTCGGTGTCGTCGGCCTGGGCCGCATCGGTGCCCTCGTCGCGCAGCGCATGTCCGCCTTCGGCATGAAGGTCGTCGCGTACGACCCGTACGTGCAGCCCGCGCGCGCCGCGCAGATGGGCGTGAAGGTGCTGTCGCTGGACGAGCTGCTCGAGGTCTCCGACTTCATCACCGTCCACCTGCCCAAGACCCCCGAGACGCTGGGCCTGATCGGCGACGAGGCCCTGCACAAGGTCAAGCCCTCGGTGCGCATCGTGAACGCCGCGCGCGGCGGGATCGTCGACGAGGAGGCGCTGTACTCGGCGCTCAAGGAGGGCCGCGTCGCCGGCGCCGGCCTGGACGTGTACGCGAAGGAGCCCTGCACGGACTCCCCGCTGTTCCAGTTCGACCAGGTCGTCTGCACCCCGCACCTCGGCGCCTCCACCGACGAGGCGCAGGAGAAGGCCGGTATCGCCGTCGCCCGCTCGGTGCGCCTCGCGCTCGCCGGTGAGCTCGTGCCGGACGCGGTGAACGTCCAGGGCGGCGTCATCGCCGAGGACGTCAAGCCGGGTCTGCCGCTCGCCGAGCGCCTCGGCCGGATCTTCACCGCGCTCGCGGGCGAGGTCGCGGTCCGGCTCGACGTCGAGGTGTACGGCGAGATCACCCAGCACGACGTGAAGGTGCTCGAACTCTCCGCGCTCAAGGGCGTGTTCGAGGACGTCGTCGACGAGACGGTGTCGTACGTGAACGCGCCGCTGTTCGCCCAGGAGCGCGGTGTCGAGGTCCGGCTGACCACGTCCAGCGAGTCGCCCGACCACCGCAACGTGGTCACCGTGCGCGGCACCCTCGGTGACGGCCAGGAGGTCTCGGTCTCCGGTACGCTCGCCGGCCCCAAGCACCTGCAGAAGATCGTCGCCGTCGGCGACTACGACGTGGACCTGGCGCTCGCCGACCACATGGTGGTGCTGCGCTACGAGGACCGTCCCGGCGTCGTGGGCACGGTGGGCCGCGTCCTCGGTGAGGCGGGCATCAACATCGGCGGCATGCAGGTCGCCCGTGCGGACATCGGCGGAGAGGCGCTGGCCGTGCTGACCGTCGACGACTCGGTGCCGCAGAGCGTCCTCACCGAGGTCGCCGCGGAGATCGGCGCGACGTCGGCGCGGTCCGTCAACCTCGTCTGAGGCCTGACGACCACGACGGTTTCCCGAACGGCCGAGGGCCGGGTCACCCACGGGTGGCCCGGCCCTCGGCCGTCGCGGCACGTCAGCCCGAGCTGCCGGTCTCCGGTTCGATCAGGCCCTCGCGGTAGGCGATGCCCACGGCCTCGGTGCGGCTCGTGGCGCCCAGCTTCGCGAGGATGTTGGAGACGTGGACGCTCGCCGTCTTCCCGCTGATGAACAGCTCCTCGCCGATCTGGCGGTTGGTGCGTCCCCGGCCGAGCAGCCGCAGCACGTCGCTCTCCCGGACGGTCAGGGCCGCGATCCGCTCCTCGGTGGCCGGTGCGTCGGCGAGGCGGCCCCGCCGGACCAGGTCGTCGAGCGCCTCGCGCAGCGGCACGGCGCCGAGCCGCACGGCCGTGTCCCGGGCCGCGGCCGCCTGCTCGGCGGCCTCCTCGCGGCGGTCGGCGGTGAGCAGGGCCTCCGCGAGCCGGCGTCGGCACCGGGCCAGCTCGTACGGATCGCCGTAGCCGAACGCCGTCACGGCCCGCTCCCAGGCGGCGACGTCCGGGCCGGTGGCCGCGCGTACGGCCTCGGCCTCGGCACGGGCCAGCCAGGCCAGCCCCTCGGGCCCCTGCTCGGTGCCGTCCTCGCCCTGGGCCGCCGTGCTCCGGGCCAGCTCCACGAGCTCGGTCGCGGTGTGCGCCCAGCGCCCGGCGCCCGCCGCGTCGCCGGACAGGCGGGACTCCTCCGCCGCGTCCGCGACCGCCGACAGGGCGAGCGCGGCGAGCCGGACCACGGCGTCGGGCCGGTCGGAGCCCGAGCCCTCCGTGAGCCGCTCGACCGAGGCCTCCATCTGCCGCACGCAGCCCTCGGCGTCACCGCGCAGTGCCGCGGCGTCGGTCAGCACGATGCTCGCGACGAGCGACGCCATCCAGTCCTGGGGGCCGTCGAGCAGTGCGCGGGCGCCGGTGACCGCCACGTCGAACTCGCCGCGCGCGACCGGGACGTACAGCGCGGGCGCGGTCGCGAAGCCGGACGTGGCGGTGAGCCGTTCGACGTCGGCGGCGGCCGTGCGCGTGCACTCGTCCCAGCGGCCCAGCGTGTAGAGCAGCAGGGACTGCATGTAGCGCAGTTCCACGGCGTACGGCGAGGAGAGCAGACCGGCGCGGCGGGCGCGGTCGAGGCCGTCGCCGATCCAGCCCAGGCACGCGTCCAGTTCGCCGCACTCGTAACAGCCGATCGCGAGGTTGTAGAGGGCGCGCATCTCCACCTGGAGGTTCCCGGCGGCGCGGGCCAGTCCACGGGCTTCGAGCAGTCGCTCGCGGCCCTTGGGGGTGCGCCGGTTGTGCTCCTCCAGGCCGACCAGCGAGATCGTCAAGTCGGCCTGGGCGTCGGTCAGCCGGAGCCGTTCGGCGATGCCGATCGCCTGCCCGGCGACACGCTCGGCGTCCTCGTCGCGGCCCACGTACCGGGCCGCCATGACGTAGGTCGCGGCCGCCCACACCCAGGTGCGCGAGGGCGGCTGGGCCGGGATCAGCGCGAGCGCCTCGCTGCTGTACGTGAACGCGGCCTCCAGGTTGTCGATCCGCATCAGGTTGCCCGCGAGGGTGTAGCGCACCCGCGCGGCGAGTTCGGAGTCGGCGTCCGAGCCGGCCCGCGCGAGCGCGGAGCGGGTGAGCTGGACCGCGCGATGGGGCTCGCCGGCGTGGGCGGCGGCGGCCGAGGCACGCAGGGTGAGGGTGACCGGGTCGCTGTGCTCGGGACGGGCGGACGCGTCCACCACGGACCACAGTTCCAGCGCGGTCTCCAGGTGACGCAGTTCCTCGGCGGGCGCGCGGACGCGCTGGGCGTGGTCGGCGGCTTCGAGGGAGGCCGCCAGCGCGTCGGCCAGGTCGTGGCTCTCGCGTGAGTGGTGGGCCCGCTCCGCCGCGCTCTGCGCCGAGCGGCCCTCGCCCCCGAGGAGCGCGGCGAACACCCCGTGCAGCCGGACCCGTTCGCCGGGCAGCAGGTCCGCGTACACGGCCTCGCGGGTCAGCGCGTGCCGAAAGGAGTACGTCGCGTCGTCGTCGGGCAGCAGCAGCTGGCGGCCGACCGCCTCGCGCAGCGCCGACTCCAGTTCCTCCTCCGGCAGTTGGACGGCGTCCCGCAGCAGGTCGTGCCCGACCCGCCGCCCCGCCACGGCCGCCGTGCGCAGGACCTGCTGGGCGGTCTCGGTCAGCTGGTCGATCCGGATGAGCAGCACATCGGCCAGACCGCCCAGGCCGCCGGGCACGGCGGGGGAGCCGGGGTCCTCGTCGTCGCCGGGCAGCGCGGCGAGCAACTCCTCGGCGTAGAAGGCGTTTCCCTCGGCGCGGTCGACGATGCGGCGGACCGTGCTGTCGGGGACGGGTCCGGTGCGCTGCGAGCGCACGAGCCGGGCCACGTCCGCGTCGGCCAGCGGGCGCAGTTCGAGCCGGTCGACGGCGGGCAGCCTGACCAGCTCGGCGAGCAGGGGCCGCAGAGGGTGGCGGCGGTGCAGGTCGTCCGTGCGGTACGACGCGAGGACCGCGAGGCGGTGGGGCGGGCCACCGGGGGTGGGCCGCTGGAGGACGCCCCGGCTGAGCAGGAAGCGGAGCAGGTCGCGGGAGGACTGGTCCGCCCAGTGGAGGTCCTCGATGACGAGGAGGAGCGGGGTGAGGTCGGCCAGTTCGGCGAGGAGTCCCGCGACGCCCTCGAAGAGCTGGAGGCGGCTGCCGGGGTCGGGGGCGGGACCCGTCCCGGGGGCGGTGCCGAGCAGGCGGTCCACCGCCGGGTAGGCGGCGACGGCCGGGGCGAGCCGTTCGTCGGCGGCCGCCGCGCCGAGGATCTCCGTGAACGGGAGGTACGGCAGACCCACGTCGCCGAGGTCCACGCAGTGGCCGGTCAGGACGGTCATGCCGGTGGCGGCGGCATGCGCCGCGGCCTCCGTGAGCGTGCGGGTCTTGCCGACGCCGGCGTCCCCGGCCACGAGGACGGCGCGCGGATCGCCGGCCGCGGCCCGCTCCAGCACGCCGGTGAGCCGGGCGAGTTCGTCCGCCCGGCCGATGAACGGCGTCTCGAATGTCTGTGCCACGGGCCCATCCTGGCACGCTCCGTCGTTGCCGCAGGTGGGTCCGGGTTCTCCGGTGTGCTGAGTACGGCGGTGCCGGGCGGGCCGACGCGGTCCGGCCGGCCCGGCACCTGACCGACGAGGGCGTCAGGCGGTCGCCTTCCCGCACGTCGCCGTGGCGGGAGCCGCAGGCTCGGGCGCCGCCGGCCCGGCGGCCGGGCCGGCGGCGGCAGGGGTGTTCCGCAGACCGCGGGCCGCGAGGAACGCCGCCGCCAGGAGCACCGCGATCCCCGCGAACGCCGCCATGTGCATCCCGCTGGTGAACGCCTCCCGCGCGGTGGCGAGCAGCGTCTCGGCCGCGCGGGGCGGCAGGTGCCGGGCGGCGGCCAGAGCCCCGCCCAGGGTCTCCCGGGCCGCGTCCGGCGCGCCGGCCAGGTCGTGGCGGTAGACCGCGGTGCCGATCGAGCCGAGGACCGCCATGCCGAGCGCGCCGCCGAACTCCTGGCCCGTCTCCAGGAGGGACGAGGCCGCGCCCGCCTTCTCCGCCGGGGCCGCGCCGAGCGCCAGGTCGGTCAGCTGGGAGCCGACGATGACCGCGCCGGACGCCAGCACCCCCGCTCCCGCCAGGGCGGTCCACAGCGAGTCGGTGCCGGTGAGGGCCAGCAGGCCGTAGCCGCAGGCGCTGGTCAGGAAGCCGATCGCGACGACGGTGGCGCGGTGCACGCCCCGCTGGACGAGGACCATGGAGACGGGCGCCGCGACGCCGACGAGGACGGTGGGCAGCAGGGCCCACAGAGCCGCTTCCAGAGCGCTCCTGCCGAGGACCGCCTGCAAGTACTGCGTCGTGAAGTACGCCGAGCCCATCATCGCGAACGCCGAGACGAGGTTCAGGGCGACGGCCGGGCCGAAGCCGCGGTGCTCGAACAGGGCCGGTGAGATCAGCGGCGACGCGACCGTGCGCTGGCGGCGGACGAACAGGGCCGTGAAGAGGAGTCCGACGACGAGCGAGACGACGTACTGCGGCGCGAAGCCCTCGGAGGGGATCTCCTTGATGCCGTAGACGAGCGGGAGCACGGCGGCCATCGACAGCGGGACGCTCAGCAGGTCGAAGCGGCCCGGCTCCGGGTCCTTGAACTCCGGGAGAAGAACCGGGGCGAGGACCAGGAGCAGCACCATCGCGGGGATGTTCACCAGGAACACCGAGCCCCACCAGAAGTGCTCGACGAGGATGCCGCTCATCACCGAGCCGAGCGCGACGCCGCCGGTCATGACGCCGGACCAGATGCCGATGGCCTTCGCGCGCTGCTTGGCGTCGCGGAACATGTTGCGGATCAGGGCCATGGTGGACGGCATCAGGGTCGCCCCGCCGATGCCCAGGACCGCGCGGGCCGCGATGAGCATCTCGGCGCTGTTCGCGTACGCCGCGCAGACCGACGCGGCGCCGAACGCGACCGCGCCGATCATCAGGAGCCTGCGGCGCCCGATCCGGTCGCCGAGCGAGCCCATCGTCATCAGCAGGCCGGCGAGCACGAACGCGTAGATGTCGAAGATCCACAGCTGCTGGGTGCCGGTCGGCGCCAGGTCCGCGCCGATCGCGGGGATCGCGAAGTAGAGGACGGAGACGTCCATCGAGACCAGGAGCAGCGGCAGCATCAGGACGCCCATCGCGGTCCATTCGCGGCGCCCCGCAAGGGAGTTGGAGGGCGTGGTGGTGCTCGTCGAGTTCGTCATGCCGGGAACTGTACGAGCGTCTTAAACGCTTGTCTAGTACGGGCGTATAGAACGGCTGTATGGATCGGGGGTACGGTGACCGCATGGGACATCGCGAGGATCTGCTCGAAGGCGCCAAGCGCTGCCTTCTGGAGAAGGGGTTCGTGCGCACGACCGCGCGCGACATCGTCAAGGAGTCGGGGACGAACCTGGCGTCCATCGGCTACCACTACGGCTCGAAGGACGCGCTGCTCGCGCAGGCCTACGTGGCGCTGGCCGAGACGGCCTCGGACGACTGGGGCGACGTCGGTGAACTGCCGGGCGAGCCAGGGTCGTTGGAGCGGTTCCGTGCGGTGATGTCGGGGATCACCGACAGCCTCGGCAAGCCCGGCTCCCTCTGGCACCTGAGCATCGAGCTCATCACGATGGGGGACAAGCTCCCGGCCGTACGGGAGTACTTGTCGGCGGCTCAGCGCGAGGCCGGGCGCGGCTTCATCGGCATGATCATGGGGGGCGAGGAGCCCCCCGCCGACGACCCGAGCGTGGACACCCTCGGCAAGTTCTTCTCGGTGCTGGTGCTCGGCCTCATCGCCCAGCACACCTTCGACCCGGAGTTCTCGCCGAGTGCGGATCAACTTGCCGAGGGGCTCGGGCAGTTGGCGGCCGCGATGGCCGCCGCGGACTAGGGCCGGTCCGGCAGGTCGCCGGACGAACCCCGCGCGCGGCTCCGCGATCCCGGCGACGATCTGCGAGCGGATCTGGAGGACGTCGGGCACCGGTTGCTGACGGTGCGCTGCGGTCAACGGGAGCGTGCGTTGCGGGCGTTGACGTACGCGCAGCTCGCGACGTTCCCCGATCTCGCCGAAGTGGTGCAGGGGCGGACCGCGGAGCGGCTGGGCGAGGCGCTCGCCGACCGGTTCGCGCGGCTGGTCCTCGCCGGTCGGCTGGGCGCAGCGGACCCGGCCGTCGCCGCGGAGCAGTTTCTCGCCCTGCTCACCGGCCCGATGGAGGCGCGCTCCCGTCTCGGCACCAAGGCCGTGACCGCCGCCGAGACGGGGGAGATCGCACGGGCGGCCGTCGACATCTTCCTGCGGGCGTACGGGACGGTGGGCTAGAGCCGGGGTCCTGCGGGCGTACGGGACGGTGGGTGTAGGGTCCGCGGTTTCGTTGGCAGGGTTTCCTGGCGAAACTCTGGAATCCGCGTGCGGTTGGCAACGGCAGCGTCGGTTGTTTGCTGACAATCAGTGGTCACTCCTCGGTCGAGCTCCTGACAGCGAGTGAGGTTCTATGGTCTGGTTGATCGCCGGTTTCGCTGACCTGGGGTCGGCGGCCTGCTCGCCTGACCACCCTGCGACACGGCTGCGGGGCGTGGAAGGTCCTGGAGCCTGCCGAGTTGTGATTCGTCGGCGAAGTGGACATGCCGCGGCCCCGGGTTGTTATGAGGATCTGCCCATCTCGGCCTCGGTGACAGCTAAGTTGTCGATCTATGGATCGACGCCCCATCAAGCTCGTGGTCGATGTCCTGCTCATGCTGGTCGGGACCCTGTTGGGTATCGCGACGAACTACGCGACCGGCCAGTCGGACCATGTGCCGCTGGCGCTGCGGCTGTTGCGGGACTGGTCGGCGCCGCTGATCGGCGTCGCGCTGGTGCTGCTGGTCGGGGGCCAGATCGCGCTGCACCTCCTCGATCGGCCGGCGCCGGTGCGCCGGGTGTGGAACAACGCCCAGCCGCCGTACCCGGGGCTTGAAGCTTTCACGGCGGACGACGCGGCCGTCTTCTTCGGGCGGGACCGGGAGATCGCCGAGATGGTCGGGCGGCTGCATCCGGCGGTGCCGGGGCGGGCGCAGCGGTTTGTGACCGTGGTCGGGCCATCGGGGAGCGGAAAGTCGTCGTTGGTGCGGGCCGGGCTGCTGCCGGCGCTGGCCCGGCGGCGGGGGCGCTGGGCGGTCGCGGTACCGTTCTCGCCCGGTGTGGACCCGGTCGGCACCTTGCAACGGCGGCTGGCCCAACTGCCCGACGAACGGCCAGCGTTGCTGGTGATCGACCAGCTGGAGGAGTTGCTCACCCTGTCCGGTCGCGAGGAGCGGGACGCGTTCCTCACCGCCGTGTGCGACGCGCTGCGGCGTGACCCGCGGCTGTGGATCGTGGCCACCTTGCGCTCGGACTTCCTCACCGGGTTCTTGGAGTCCGGTTTCGCCGAGCTGGTGCGTAACCCGGCCGTCGTCGGCGCACTCGCCCGGGACGCGCTGTATGAGGTCATCGAAAAGCCCGCCGAGCAGGCCGGGCTGACCTTCGCACCTGGCGTCGTGGCCCGCATGGTCGATGAATGCGGCGGAGGCGACGCGCTGCCGTTGCTCGCCTACACCCTCCAAGAGCTGTACCTGCGCGCCGGAGGGTCCGGCGGGACGGTGACCGAGGAGGCTTACCGCGCCCTCGGCGGCGTCGCCGGGGCCCTGTCCGAGCGAGCCGACCAGATCACCAGCGAGCTGGCGGACGCACCCGTGATCCCCACCTTGCTGCGTTTCGTCACCATCGACCGCAACGAAGCCACCCGCCGCCGGGTCCGTCGTACCGACCTCACCCCGCGGGAACAGGAGGTCGCCGACGCCTTTGTCGCCGGACGCCTGCTTACCGGCGACGGGGGCGTCCTGGACGTGGCGCACGAGGCGCTGTTCCGCCAGTGGGCGCCGCTGCGCCAAGCGGTCGCCGCCCGCACCGATGACCTGCGCCGCCGCACTGAGCTGGAACGCTGGGCGCAGGACTGGGACCACGCGGAGCGCCAGGACGCCTACCTCCTCACCGGGGAGCGGCTGTCTGTCGCCCGGCGGTGGCTGGCGCAGTCCTCGCGGACGGTCGGTGCGACGCTACTGGTCGAGGAGTTTGTGGACCGGTCGCTACGGGCGGACCGGGCGACGATGGAACGTGCCGCGGACGCGGTGGCCGTCCGGGCCCTCGGAAGCCTCGACACGGAGCCGGAGACCGCCGTGCTCGCCGCCCTTGCGGCGGTCGAGGAGTGCGCGGCCACACCCGGCGCGGTCCAGGCGCTGCACACGGCCCTGGGCGCCTCACGGCTGCGAGCTGTGCTGCGCGGCTTCGAACGCGGCGCGTCCGGGGTGGCCTGGTCGCCGGACGGGCTGCGGCTGGCCGTGTCTAGCGACGACGGCACCGTACGGGTGTGGCGTCTGGACCGCGACGACCAACCGGTAGTGCTTGCGGGGGACGGCGCCTGGGTACAGGGGGTGGCCTGGTCCCCCGACGGACGCAGGCTTGCGGCCGGCTGCAGGGACACCACCGTGCGCGTCTGGTCCTCCGACGCCTGGGCCGAACTGGCCGTCCTGCGCCACACGGCGGCGACCGGCGACCGGGAGGAGGGGGTCGGTGGTGTCGCCTGGTCGCCTGACGGCAGCCGCCTCGCGTCGGTCGGCAGCGACTGCGCCGTGCGGATCTGGGACGCCGACACCTACGCTGAATCCGCAGTGCTGCGCGGGCACCAGCGCATGGTCTGGAGCGTGACGTGGTCACCTGACGGGAAACACGTGGCCAGTGGCGGAGAAGACGGCACGGTACGGGTCTGGGCCGCGGCCACCGCAGCCGTCGTCACTGTGCTCACCGACCACCAGAACAACGTCGAGTCGATCCGGTGGTCGCCGGATGGCCGCTGGCTCGCTTCGGCCTCCGGTGACCGAACCATACGGATCTGGGACACCGGCAGCTGGCAGGTGCAGCGCACGCTGGAGAGCCCGGAGGTCATCAACTCCTTGGCCTGGTCACCGGACGGCACGCGCCTCGCCGGTGGTGACGCGGACCGTACGGCCTGGGTCTGGAGCCTCAATGGGGCCGAGGGCGAGGTCCGGCTCACCGGGCACGCCGACACCATCTACGGCGTCGCTTGGTCTCCCGACGGGAAGCGGCTGGCGACTGCCTCCCGCGACCGGACCACGGCCGTGTGGAACGTCACCGAAACCACCAACGTCTTCAGCGACCGCGATGGCGCGGTCCTCCGAGTCGCCTGGTCGCCCGACGGGACGTCCATCGCCTCCGTCTACCAGGACGGCTCCCTGAGCATCCGGGACTTCGCCACCGGCCGTTCGACCGGCGGGTGGCACGGCGGTGAGGTGTCCGATGCGGCCTGGTCCCCCGACGGCACCCGTCTGGTCATCGCCCTGCGCGATGGCGCGGCCGTCGTGTGGCGGGAGGACGGCAGCGACGATGACATCAACCTGGTCGGACACACCGAGGAGCTGTCCCACGTCTCCTGGTCCCCTGACGGCACCCGCATCGCCACCGGATCCCGCGACGGCACAGCCCGCGTCTGGGACGCCGCCACCGGTGCGACCGTCCACATCCTGCGGGGCCACGAGGACTGGATCGGCGGCACAGCCTGGTCACCGCAGAGCCGCTATCTCGCCACGTCCAGCACGGACCGCACCGCCATCGTCTGGGACACCACCGACGGCACGGCTGTCACCACCCTGCACGGTCACCTGGACTACGTCTGGAAGGTCCACTGGTCACCCGATGGCCGCCGCCTCGTCACCGGCTCCCGCGACCGCACGATCCGTCTGTGGGACCCCTTCGCGGGCGCCGAACTCGCCGTCCTGGCCGGCCACGAGGAGCGAGTCCAGGACGTTGCCTGGTCGCCCGACGGCACCTGCATCGCGTCCGTGTCCCAGGACCGCACGGTCCGGCTCTGGGACCCGGACAGCGCCACCCAGACCGCAGTACTCGGCGTCCACGCCGACCGGGTGAGCGGCCTCGCCTGGCACCCCGACGGCTCGCGGCTGGCGACCGCCTCCCGCGACCGCACCGTACGCATCTGGACGTTGGCCGATCACGACGTCGACGGCCTGCTGCGCCGCGCCCGCCGGCGGGTCTTCCGGGAACTCAGCGTCGAGGAGCGCCGCGCTTTCCTGCTACCTGACAGGAACTGACGCCCACGTTCGGCGCCTGCCCAGTGGAAAGGAGTGGTGTAAAGGATCGCGGACGAATCGACGCCGTAGGAACCGTGCACGTCCGACGGGCGCCGCCCGAACTCCGTACTGCCATGACGGAGACGGTACGCCGCACGGGCAGCACACACCCGGTGAAGATCGAAAGAGACCCAGTGAGTACCGCTACTGAACGTAGCCGTTGTCAACGGGACCCCGGATTTGCCAATCCACTGTCAATGAGGCGCCTTCATTGTCAGCGAAGTCGCGGATCCTAGAGTGGGCTAGAGACGCGCCGCCTTCAGCCCCATGTGGAGCAACAACCGGTCCTCGCCCTCGTCCAGGTCGAGGCCGGTGAGCTGTTCGACGCGGGAGAGGCGGTAGTACAGCGTCTGGCGGTGGATGCCGAGGGCCGCGGCCGTGCGGCCCGCCTGGCCCGCGCAGTCGAGGAACACCTCGGCGGTGTGCGCCAGCTGGCGGTGGGCGGGGGCGAGCAGCGGGGTCACCACCGGGTCGTGGGCGGCCTCCGCGGGCAGTGCGGTGAGCAGGCGGTAGGGGCCGATCGCCGACCACTGGGCGTCGGGGCCGAGATGCGGGGCGGCCAGGGCCGTGCGCGCCGCGGCCGTCGCCTCGTGCCAGGCCGCGGCGAGCTCCGCGAGGTCCGTGCGGGGCGCGCCGATGCCCGCCGCCACCGGGCCCGCACCGGCCCGCGCCCGCAGTTTCCCCGCCGCCGTGAGCGCCGGCGTGAGCACCTCCGCCGAACGCAGCCTGACCAGCAGCGCCAGACACTGGCCCGTCGCCCCCCACGGCACCGTGCACAGCGCGTCCGCCGCCGGGATCGTCCGTACGGACGGGGCGTCGTCCGGGTCGGCGGACGGCCAGGGGGCGACGCAGACCACCGTGTGCAGCCCCTCGGCGCGGCTGCCCAGCGCGGTGCGCAGCGCGGCCACCGCCATGTCCCGCTGCCAGCCGCGCTCCGCGGTCAGTACCGAGTGGAACTCGCGGGTGAGGTCGGCGCCCGCCTGCGCCTCGTCCGCCAGCAGCGCGCCGATCCGGCCCGCCACCTCCATCGCCGCGTCCAGCTGCTCCCGGGTGGGCCCCGGATCGTCGTCGAGCAGCCACACGTAGCCGAGGACGATGCCCCGGTGCCGTACGGGAAGGCAGACACGGCCGCGGTAGACCCCGGCCTCCGGCGTCGCCGGGATGCGTACCGGCTGCGTCGCGCGGGCGATGCCGAAGCCCTCGAACCAGGCCCGGACGGCCGGTGTGGAGCTGCGCGTGAGGATCGAGCGGGTGCGCACCGGGTCGAGCGCCGACGCGTCGAAGTCGGCGTCGGCCTCGCTGGCCTGCGCCCCGAAGGCGATCAGCCGGAAGTCGCGGTTCTCCAAGGTCGCGGGGGCGCCGAGCAGCGCCGAGATCTCGTCGACCAGTTCCTGGTAGTCGCCTTTCACCCCACCATTCTCACGCACCCCCCGCGTTGCTTCATACAGATGTCTGAGGTGGCGGCCACAGATGCGTGACAGCTGTCGATGGCACAGGATCGGAGGGATCCTTAGATTTCACGGTGGTTCCCCGTGCCGTACCCGCTTTGCGGTGGTTCGGCCTGTCCGCAACTCATGCTCCGTGGAGGTGCCCCGTGCTGGCTCCCCTGATCCTCGCCGCGTCGCGCAGCGACAAGATGCGCGCTTTTGTGTCGGCGGCGCCGGGCACCAAGCAGGTCGTCGACCGCTTCATCGCCGGTGAGAGCGTCGACGACGTCGTGCCCGTCATCGAGGACGCCGCCGCCAAGGGCCTGGAGGTCACCCTCGACGTCGTGGGTGAGGACATCACCACCGTCGAGCAGTCGCACGCCGCCCGCGACGCCTACCTGGAGCTGATCGGCCGCCTCAAGGACCTCGGCCTGGGCGCCCGCGCCGAGATGTCCGTGAAGCTCTCCATGTTCGGCCAGGCGCTGGAAGGCGGCCACGAGCTGGCCCTCGCCAACGTCCGCCCGGTCGTCGAGGCCGCCGCCGAGATCGGCACCACGGTCACCCTGGACGCCGAGGACCACACCACCCTCGACTCGATGTTCGCCATCCACGAGGAGCTGCGGAAGGACTTCCCGCAGACCGGCTGCGTCATCCAGGCCTACCTCTTCCGCACCGAGGACGACGCCCGCCGCCTGGCCGGGAACGGCTCGCGCGTGCGCATCGTGAAGGGCGCCTACAAGGAGCCCGCCGAGGTCGCGTACCAGGACAAGGCCGAGATCGACAAGGCGTACGTGCGGATCATGCGCATCCTCATGGAGGGGGACGGGTACCCGATGATCGGGTCCCACGACCCGCGCCTGATCTCCATCGCGCAGGAGCTCGGCCGCCGCGCCGGCCGCAAGCTGGACGAGTACGAGTTCCAGATGCTCTACGGCATCCGCAGCGAGGAGCACCTGCGGCTCGCCGCCGAGGGCCACCGGATGCGTGTCTACACCGCGTACGGCACCGACTGGTACGGATACTTCATGCGCCGCCTCGCGGAGAAGCCGGCCAACCTGCTCTTCTTCGCCCGCTCCGTCCTCACCAAGGACTGAGCCCCACCACTTCCGTAAGACCCGACTCCCCGACCCCCCGAAGGAGATACGGACCCATGACGCTGGACGCCGTGACCCAGGTCCCCGCCCCGGTCAACGAGCCGGTGCACGGCTACGCCCCCGGTTCCCCGGAGCGCGCCCGCCTGGAGGCCAAGCTCAAGGAGCTGGCCGAGAACCCGATCGAGCTGCCCTGCACCATCGGCGGCGAGAAGCGGATGGGTGGCGGCGAGCGCTTCGACGTCGTGCAGCCGCACCACCACAAGGCCGTCATCGGCACGTACGCCAACGCCACGACCCAGGACGCCCAGGACGCGGTCGACGCCGCCCTGGCCGCCGCCCCGGCCTGGCGCGCGATGTCCTTCGACGACCGCGCCGCGATCATCCTGCGCGCCGCCGAGCTGCTCTCCACCACGTGGCGCGAGACCATGGCCGCCTCCACGATGCTCGGTCAGTCGAAGACCGCCCAGCAGGCCGAGATCGACACCCCCTGCGAGCTCGTCGACTTCTGGCGCTTCAACGTCCACTACGCCCGCAACCTGCTCGCCGAGCAGCCGCCGGCGAACTCCACCGGCGTGTGGAACCGCATGGACCACCGCCCGCTCGAGGGCTTCGTCTACGCGATCACGCCGTTCAACTTCACGGCGATCGCGGGCAACCTGCCCACCGCCCCCGCCCTCATGGGCAACGTGGTGGTCTGGAAGCCGTCCCCGACGCAGACGCACGCCGCCGTGCTGCTCCTCCAGCTCCTGGAGGAGGCGGGTCTCCCGAAGGGCGTCATCAACCTGGTGACCGGCGACGGCCTCGCCGTCTCCGAGGTGGCCCTCAACCACCGCGACCTCGCGGGCATCCACTTCACCGGTTCGACCAAGACCTTCCAGCACCTGTGGAAGACGGTCGGCACGAACATCGAGAAGTACCGCACCTACCCGCGTCTCGTCGGCGAGACCGGCGGCAAGGACTTCGTCGTCGCCCACCCGAGCGCCGACCGCGCCGTCCTCAAGACGGCCCTGACCCGCGGCTCCTTCGAGTTCCAGGGCCAGAAGTGCTCCGCCTCCTCGCGCGCCTACATCCCGGCGTCCATCTGGAACGACGGGTTCAAGGAGGAGTTCGCGGCCGAGGTCGACGGCATCACCATGGGTGACGTCACCGACCTGTCGAACTTCATCGGCGCCGTCATCGACGACCGCTCCTTCGCCAAGAACAAGGCCGCGATCGACCGCGCCAAGGACGACGCGTCCTGCACGATCGTCGCGGGCGGCACGTACGACGACTCGACCGGCTACTTCGTGCGGCCGACCGTCATCGAGTGCACGGACCCGGAGAACGAGGTCTTCAAGACGGAGTACTTCGGTCCGATCCTCGCCGTGTACGTCTACGAGGACGACCAGTACGACGCCATGCTGGAGCAGATGGAGTCGGCGTCGGACTACGCGCTGACCGGCTCGGTCATCGCCAACGACCGTGCCGCCGCCGCGGCCACGATGGAGAAGCTCCGCTACGCCGCGGGCAACTTCTACATCAACGACAAGTCGACCGGCGCCGTCGTCGGCCAGCAGCCCTTCGGCGGCGGCCGCGCGTCCGGCACCAACGACAAGGCCGGTGCCCCGCAGAACCTGATGCGCTGGACGCTGACCCGTGCCATCAAGGAGACGCTGGTCCCGCCGACGGACTACACGTACCCGCACATGGGCTGACGTCCGTCCTCCCACCCCCGCCCCCGGTCCTGGGCCCCACCCCGGCCGGGGGCGGTGTCGTACCCGGACGGCGCGAGGCGGTCAGTGGGGCGCCGGCCCGTCCGTCGCCGCGTCGATCACCTCGTCGAGGACCGCGCGGGCCCGCAGCAGGTCGGCGATCGTGGTGTCGATCCGGGCCCGCTCCTGCGCCAGCTCGGTCAGCAGCCACGGTGTGGCGCTCGCCGAGGGACCGCCGTCCTCGTCGCGGGTGCAGGGCAGGAGCTGGGCGATCTTCGCGCTGCACAGGCCCGCCGCGAAGAGCTCCTGGATGCGGACCACCCGGGCGACGGCGCTGTCCGGATAGGACCGGTGGCCGCCCGGGGTACGGTCCGCGGTGAGCAGGCCCTGCTGCTCGTAGTAGCGCAAGGAACGCTCGCTCACCGCGGTGCGCTGCGCCAACTCACCGATGCGCACGGGCCGTTCACCTCCGGGCTTGAAATTGACACTGGTGTCAGGATCTACCGTCCCGGCATGACGAACAGCTCGCTCCTCACTCCCTATTCCCTCGCCCGGGCCGGCCTGTCGCTGCCCAACCGCATGGTCATGGCGCCGATGACCCGGTACCGCGCCGCCGAGGACGGCACCCCGCTGCCGGTCGTCGCCGACCACTACGCCCAGCGGGCGAGCGCCGGCCTCATCGTCACCGAGGGCATCTGGCCCAGCAGCCGCGGGCAGAGCGGCTGGCGCATCCCCGGACTGCAGACGCCGGAGCACATCACCGGGTGGCGGCACGTCACCGACGCCGTGCACCGGGCGGGCGGACGGATCGTCGCGCAGCTCATGCACGGCGGACGGCAGGGGCACCCGCTGTCCCGGCTCGACGGCGACGTGCCCGCCGGCCCGTCCGCCGTCCCGCAGCCGGGCCCCGTGCACGTACGGGACGGGGGCAAGGCCGACGCGGTCGTGCCGCGCGTGATGAGCGCCGACGACATCCGGACCGCGATCGAGGACCATGTCGCCGCCGCCCGCAACGCGCTCGCCGCGGGCTTCGACGGCGTCGAACTGCACGGCGCCAACAGCTACTTGATCCACCAGTTCCTCGCCGACAACACCAACCTGCGCACCGACCGGTACGGGCGCGGTTCGGTCGCCGACCGCATCCGGTTCGCCGTGGAGATCGTCGGTGCCGTCGCCGACGCGATCGGCGCCGGGCGGCTCGGACTGCGCCTGTCGCCCGGCAACCCGCAGTTCGGCATGGCCGAGGCCGACCCGGCACCCGTCTACCGCGCCCTGCTCGACGAGATCGACGGGCTCGGGCTCGCCTACCTCCACCTCACCGACGACGACCACTACCCGGCCCTCGACGACCTGCGGCCCCGCTGGAGCGGCACGCTCATCGCCAACGTCGGCGAGAACCACGAACCCACCACCCAGGCGCAGGGCGAGGCCGTCCTCGACGCGGGGCGCGCCGACCTCGTCTCGTACGGCCGCGCCTTCCTCGCCAACCCGGATCTGCCCCGCCGGTTCGCGACGCCGGGCGCCCCGCCGCTCAACCAGGTCGACGAGACGCACCTCTACACGCACGGCGCCGAGGGCTACACCGACTACCCGTCCCTGGACGACCTGATGACCCGCGCCGGGTGACGGCCGGGCCGGCCGCGCGTCACCCGTACCGTGTCCGGGTGACCACGATCCGCACGGCCCACACCGCCGATCTCACCGGCCCCGAACTCGCCGCCGCCCGCGCCCTGTTGGACGACGCCTTCGACGGCGACTTCTCCGACGCCGACTGGGCGCACGGCCTCGGCGGCGTGCACGCCCTCGTCCACGACGGCTCGGGCGCGCTCCTCGCCCACGGCTCCGTCGTCCAGCGCCGCGCCGTGCACGACGGGCGCACGCTGCGCGTCGGGTACGTGGAAGCCGTCGCCGTCCGCGCCGACCGGCGGCGGCGCGGCCTCGGGGGACAGGTGATGGACGCCCTGGAGCGGGTGATCGTGGGCGCCTACGACATCGGCGCGCTCTCGGCGTCGAGCGACGGGGCGCTGCTGTATCCCGCGCGCGGCTGGGCCGCCTGGACCGGCCCGTTCGCGGCGTACGGGCCGAGCGGGGTCGTCCGGCTGCCCGCCGACGAGGCTCCGCCGTACCTGTTCCCGGCGCCGGCCGCCCGGGCCCTCGACCCGGCCCGTGAGCTGCTCTTCGACTGGCGCGACGGCGATCTCCTCTAGAGGCCGTCCGCACGCACGATCTCGGACCGGACCGTCCCGTGCGTTCCATCGGCTACGTCACCACGCCCGAGCTGGCTGGAACCGCACCGGTGCGTGGCCTGATCCGCGAGCTCAGAGGGCTGAAGGCATGAGGTCCGTCTCAGATAGTAGGAAGTCCGAGTAATTGTGGAGACAGAAGCGAAGACCTGTCCTAGCTTTGTAGAAGCCGAACGTCTCGCTTACCTGGCGAATGGCGGCCGCGAGCCGGAGCACCACGCAGGCAACCCCTGCCGCTCCTGGCTCCCCGCCCCTTCCGGCGCCTCGAAATCCCCGCCTTCCCAAGGATTCTCAAGGAGTCGATCCGTCATGGCCACTGCGACGCCCGTCCGCCGCCGAGTCCGTCACGTCTCCCCGTCGAGCGAAGCCGACCGACACACCGCCAAGAACGCCGCCGCCGCCCTCCAGCGCGCGCTGGACCGCAGGGACAACGGCGGCGAGACCGGTCACTGACCGGTCAGGAACCCCGCCGTACCTCGAAGTGGTCGATGCGCCGGCCGCTCTCGGCCAGCGCGGAGACCTTCATACGCCCCTTCTCCACCTCCACCGCGAGGAACGAGAAGCCGGTGTACCGCACCCGGGACCACTCCACGGTGTCCGGGTCGGGCAGGCGTGACCTCGTCCAGTGGAAGGTGACGATCGACTCGCGATCGTGCACGTCGCCTTCAAAGCTGTCCGGCACGCCGGGCCCGAAGCCGTAGAGGTCCTTGCCGGCGCCGCCCGCGGTGACGTACACGATGCCGTCGCGCGTCGGATCGGTCGACGCGCCGACCGGCACCGGCTTGCCGACCTCTC
Organism: Streptomyces sp. cg35; assembly: GCF_050410835.1. Classification (NCBI taxonomy): domain Bacteria; kingdom Bacillati; phylum Actinomycetota; class Actinomycetes; order Kitasatosporales; family Streptomycetaceae; genus Streptomyces; species Streptomyces sp. cg35. The sequence continues at coordinate 2,742,931 of NZ_CP191268.1, read as the reverse complement.
CCTTGCCACCGCCCCTGATGGCGTCCGTGCGCTCGTAGACGTGGTTGTGCCCGTTGATCACCAGGTCCACCTGGTGCTTGGTGAAGAGCGGCACCCACGCGTCACGCACCCCGCCGTCCGAGGCGTGCGTGGACGTCGAGTACGCGCAGTGGTGGAAGAACACGACGACGAACTCGATGTCGTCGCGCGCCCGCAGCTCCCCGAGCCGCCGGTCGAGCCAGGCGGTCTGCTTCCCGTCCGTGCAGCCCCTGTTGGCGGGGATCTCGTACGAGACGTCGTTCGCGTCCAGCGCGACCACGCCCAGGTTCCCGTACGTGAAGGAGTAGACGCCCGGCGCGTCGCGCGGGTCCGGGCCGTTGTCCGGCAGCGACCAGCGCGCGCTCTGCCCGCCGTAGCCGTGGGGCGAGTACCAGGCCTCCATGTCGTGGTTGCCGGTCGTCACCATCCACGGCACCGACTTCGCGACCGTCTCCGTCTGCGCGAGGAACTGGTCCCACACCCGCGCGTCGTAGGTGTCCGACTCCTTGCCGTGGCCGGTGGAGTCGGCGTAGCAGATGTCGCCCGCGTGCAGATGGAACGACGGGTTCTGGCCCAGGATCACCTGGTCGTTGGCGAGCGCGTCGTAGCTCACGCCCTGGTCCCCGAAGGCGGTGAAGACGAACGTCTCCGCGGCGGCCGGCGCCGTACGGAACGTGCCGAGGGTGCCCATGCGGTCGGCGGCTGCCGGGTCGAAGCCGTCGTGGCCGACGCCGTAGTAGTACGTCGTGCCCGGCTTCAGGCCGTCGAGCGCGACATGGAGGTAGTGCTGCTCGACCGCCGGCAGCTTTCCGGACAGCGCCGGTGTGTGCAGCGCCCGCACCTCCGCCGCGATCTTCCCGCTCAGCTCCCACGGCTTCGACCCCACCCGCACATAAGGGTTGTCGACCGTGAAGGGCACCTGCCAGGAGATCCGCATCTGCGTCCTCGGGTCGGCGCCGAACGCGAGATGCCGTCCGAAGGGGGCGACCAGCGAGCCGTCCACCTTCGCCGCGGAGCCGCGCACCGGCGCCGCCGCGTACACCTGCCCCGCCGTCGCGGCCCCGCCGCCGAGCAGAGCCGCCCCGCCCACGGTGGCCGCCGCCCCGGTCAGGGCCCGCCGCCTGCTGAACTTCGTGCGGAGGTACTCGTGCTGTTCGGGCATGCTCATCCGCCGGGCGAGCCGCTCGGGGATGCCGACATCGGGGGTGTCCATGACGGGAGAACTTCCCAGTGACCGTCAACACCCGCCATACGTAAGGGTGAACAACTTCTGGCGAGGAGAGAACGGCCCCGCGGCCCACCCCTCGTCCGAGTCCGGATGCTGGACACCGCGTGTCATCCCATGGGACAAGGAGTACGGTGCTGTGCATGTCTCGCAGCATCAATCTCGCAGTGATCCCCGGTGACGGCATCGGCCAGGAGGTCGTGGCCCAGGGTCTGAAGGTCCTCTCCGCCGTGCTTCCGCAGGATGTGAAGCTGGAGACCGAGGACTTCGACTTCGGCGCCAAGCGGTACCACGCGACCGGTGAGACGCTCACCGACGCCGACCTCGACGCCCTCAAGAAGCACGACGCCATCCTGCTCGGCGCCATCGGCGACCCGTCGGTCCCGTCCGGAGTCCTGGAGCGCGGCTTCCTCCTCAAGCTCCGCTTCGCCTTCGACCACCACGTGAACCTGCGTCCGTCGAAGCTCCTCCCGGGTGTCTCGACGCCGCTCGCCGGCCAGCCGGAGATCGACTTCGTCGTCGTCCGCGAGGGCACCGAGGGCCCGTACACGGGCAACGGCGGCACGATCCGCAAGGGCACCGAGCACGAGGTCGCCACCGAGGTCTCCGTCAACACCGCCTTCGGTGTCGAGCGCGTGGTCCGGGACGCCTTCGCCCGCGCCCAGGCCCGCCCCCGCAAGAAGCTCACGCTGGTCCACAAGAACAACGTGCTGACCTTCGCGGGCCACCTGTGGACGAACGTCTTCAACAAGGTGGCGGAGGAGTTCCCCGAGGTCACCACCGACTACATCCACGTCGACGCGGCGACGATCTACCTCGTCACCGACCCGGCCCGCTTCGACGTGATCGTCACCGACAACCTCTTCGGCGACATCATCACCGACCTCGCCGCGGCCGTCTCCGGCGGCATCGGCGTCGCGGCCTCCGGGAACATCAACCCGAGCCGCGAGTTCCCGTCCATGTTCGAGCCCGTCCACGGCTCGGCCCCGGACATCGCGGGCCAGGGCAAGGCCGACCCGACCGCCACGGTCCTCTCGGTCGCCCTCCTCCTGCGTCACCTCGGCTACGAGCCGGAGGCCGCGCGCATCGAGACCGCCGTCTCCGCCGACCTCGGCGAGCGCGGCGACTCGGTCCGCTCCACCGAGGAGATCGGCGACGCGCTCGCCGCCCGAGTAGCCGGCTGACCCGGCGCTCATCCACGTAAGAGAAGCCGCCGGGTCATATGACGCCCCGGCGGCTTCTCGTATGCGGCCCCGGGGTGCCACCATCAACCCTGGGCCGCACTACACACCACCGCACTCACCGGGCCCGTCCGGAGCACGCCGCCCCACGCGCGATAATCGAACGTGAGGCCGCGACGTACGTGAAAGCTCGGACGTCCTAGTACAAGGAGTGCAGACGTGAGCGCGGTCCGTCACAACCAACGGTGAAGGACACGCAACCATGACGACGCCCACGATCGAGCTCAAGCCCTCATCCACCCCGCTGTCCGCCGCGGAGCGCGAGGGGATCCTGGCCCATCCGGGATTCGGCCGCCACTTCACCGACCACATGGTGACGATCAAGTGGACCGAGGGCCGCGGCTGGCACGACGGGCAGCTCGTGCCCTACGGCCCGCTCTCCCTCGACCCGGCGACGAACGTCCTGCACTACGCGCAGGAGATCTTCGAGGGGCTCAAGGCCTACCGCCGTCCCGACGGCACGGTCGCCACGTTCCGCCCCGACATGAACGCCAAGCGCTTCCAGCACTCGGCCTGGCGCCTGGGCATGCCGGAGCTGCCGGTCGAGACGTTCATCGAGGCCTGTGACGTGCTCGTCCAGCAGGACAAGGACTGGGTCCCGGCGCACGGCGGCGAGGAGTCCCTCTACCTGCGCCCGTTCATGATCGCGACCGAGGTCGGCCTGGGTGTGAAGCCGGCCTCCGAGTACCTCTTCATCGTCATCGCCTCGCCGGCCGGCGCGTACTTCCCGGGCGGTGTGAAGCCCGTCTCCATCTGGCTCTCCGAGGACCGCGTGCGCGCCGTCCCCGGCGGTGTCGGCGACGCCAAGACCGGCGGCAACTACGCCGCCTCGCTGCTCGCGCAGGCCGAGGCCGCCGCCAAGGGCTGCGACCAGGTCGCCTACCTCGACGCCGTCGAGCACAAGTGGGTCGAGGAACTGGGCGGCATGAACCTGTACTTCGTGTACGGGAACAAGATCGTGACGCCGACGCTGACCGGCTCGCTGCTCGCCGGTGTCACCCGCGACTCGCTCCTCCAGGTCGCCCGCGACCTCGGCTACGAGTCCGAGGAGGCCCGCGTCTCCATCGACCAGTGGCAGGCCGACTCCGAGTCCGGCGCGCTCACCGAGGTCTTCGCCTGCGGCACCGCCGCCGTGATCACGCCGGTCGGCACCGTCAAGCGCGCGAGCGGTGAGTGGCAGCAGTCCGGCGGCGAGGCGGGCGAGGTCACGATGAAGCTGCGCAACGCGCTCCTCGACATCCAGCGCGGCACGTCCGAGGACACGCACGGCTGGATGCACCAGCTCGGCTAGTCCTCGGCCGCGAAGGCCGAAAGGGCCGCGCACACGACGTCCCCCGTCCCGCAGCCGCGGGACGGGGGACGTCGTGTGTCAGGCCTGGGCGTCGGGGGCGTCGGGGGCCGTGATGATGCCGAGCAGGTCCTCGCGCGCGTTCGGGCCGAACATCATCGTGAGGTTGGCCGCGGACTCGGCCGCCTTCTCCTCGCCGCGCGGGAACATCTCCTTCTCGTAGGCCGCGAGCGCCGCCTCCGGGTCGTCCGGGTGCTCGACGATCGCGCGGGCCAGCTCGGCGCCGTCGAACATCGCGAGGTTGGCGCCCTCGCCGGCGAACGGCGACATCAGGTGCGCCGCGTCGCCGAGGAGGGTGACGCCCGGCGTCCGCTCCCAGGTGGCGCCGACCGGCAGGGCGTGGATCGGACGCGGCGTCAGGGGCAGTTCGGCGTCCGCGATCAGGGCGCGCAGCCGGTCGTCCCAGCCGTCGAAGACGGCGAGCACCGCGGCGCGGGCGGCCTCCGGGTCGGTGAAGTCGATCGTGCCGAGCCAGTCCTCGGGCGCCTTCACCGCGGCGTACGTGTGGACGCGGTCGTCGCTCTCGCGGTGCGTGAGCAGGGCGCGCTCGTCACCGAGGGCGAAGGCGCTGCCGCCGCCGGTGAACGCGGCGATCTCCGCGTGCCGCTCGCTGCCCGGCAGCACGTCGGCCTCCACGAAGGAGATGCCGGTGTACGCGGGACGGGCGTCGGTCAGCAGCGGGCGGATCCGGGACCAGGCGCCGTCGGCGCCGACGAGCAGGTCCGTGGTGAAGCGCTCGCCGTCGGCGAGGGTGACCAGGTGGCGGCCCGGGACGTCGGTGGGCTCGGCGGCGGTGACCTTCGCGCCCCAGCGGATCGTGCCGTCGGGGAGCGAGTCCAGCAGGAGGCGGCGCAGGTCGGCCCGGTTGATCTCGGGGCGGCCGCCGTTCCCGTCGTCCGGCTCGTGGTGGCGCAGGGTGCCGTCCGGGTCGATGACCTTGGTCTCCTCGCCGCCGGTGAGGACCAGGGCGCGGAACGCGTCGTGGAGACCGGCGGCGCGCAGCGCGACCTGCGCGGTGTCCTCGTGCAGGTCGAGCATCCCGCCCTGGGCGCGGGCGTCAGCAGAGGCGTCCAGGTCGAGGAGGGTGCAGGGGATGCCGTGCACGTGCAGGACACGGGCGAGCACGAGGCCGCCGAGGCCCGCGCCGACGACGGCTATGGGGTGGTGGGGCGTGGTGGTGGTCATGGTGGCCTCCCTGGGTGCCGCGGCACGGGCACGGTCGTCATGGTGTCCCCGAGGTGTCCGGTTCTTCCCTTTCACGATAACGAACATGTTCGTAACGAACAAGTTCGTCGCAGGGCCGCCGGAAGCCCGGTGCCGGTGCCGGGTGGGTCAGGGGCTCGTGACGGGCGGCTCGGGCGCCGCCGTGATGCCGGCGATCAGGGCGGCGAATCCCCAGTTCAGCCGTCCGGGGGCGCCCGCCGTGAGCACGTCGGCGAGCCGGACGAGCTCCGGGTGCCGGGCGGGAGAGGCCGAGGTGATCGCGGCGAGGGCGGCGTCCATCGTGCCCGCGTCGTCGCCCGCGTGTTCGGCCGCCGTCGCGGTCGCGTACTGCAGGAGCAGGTCCACCCCCCAGGCGGCCCGGGTGTCCGGCACCCCGCCCTCGCGGAGCAGCACGAGCACGGCCTCCACCAGGTCCAGGTAGTGGTCCCCGGCGGGGTGCACGGTCAGTGCGGACCTGGCCAGCGACGGATAGCGGAACAGCATGTCCAGGTACGAGGTCAGCAGGCGGGTCAGCCGCTCCTGCCAGTCGCCGGAGGTCTCCCGCGCGGGCCCGAGATCCACCTCGGCGAGCAGCTCGTCGAGGACCGCCGCGTGCAGCTCGTCGGTGTTGCGGACGTAGACGTACAGCGAGGCGGGGCCGGTGTCGAGCTCGTGGGCGAGGCGGCGCATCGTCACCTTGCCGAGGCCCTCGGTGCGCAGGACGTGGACGGCGGCGGCCACGATGCCGTCCCGGCTCAGGGCGGGCTTCGCGGGCCGCTCGCGGCGGCTGCGCGGGGTGCGGTTCGGGTCGGTGCTGGTCACGGGCCTACGGTAGCCGCAGCGCCCGCCCGACCCGGTTGTTAGAACAGTGCTCAAACGAATAATGCAAGCATTTCCCCGATGCCCGGTCCTGTGTTTAGAGTGGCATTCAAACCACGAGGAGGTGCGACGGCGTGCGACTGACCCCCACCGAGCGCGACCGGCTGCTGCTGTTCGGCGCGGCCGAGCTGGCCCGCGCCCGCAAGGCGCGCGGCCTGCGGCTGAACGTGCCGGAGGCGACGGCCCTGATCGCCGACACCGTCTGCGAGGCGGCCCGGGACGGGAAGCGGCTCGCCGAGGCGATCGAGGCGGCCCGGTCCGCGCTCGGCCCGGACGACGTACTGCCCGGTGTCGCCGACGTCGTCACCGAGGTCCACGTCGAGGCCGTCTTCGACGACGGCTCGCGGCTCGCCGTCGTGAGCGACCCGATCGGCGCGGGCGCCGGGAGCGAGGCCCCGGGCGCTCTGCTGCCGGGCCCCGAGCACACCGACCGGGAGCCGGAGGTGACGCTCACCGTCACCAACACCGCGACCGTCCCCGTCTCCGTGACCTCCCACTTCCACTTCTTCGAGGCCAACCCCCGCCTGGACTTCCCGCGCGCCGCCGCGTACGGCATGCGGCTCGCGGTGCCCGCCGGCTCCTCGGTGCGGTTCGGGCCCGGCGAGAGCGCCGAGATCGGCCTCGTGCCCATCGGCGGCGCCCGGATCGCCGTCGGCTTCGCCGGTCTCGTCGACGGACCGCTCGACGCGCCCGGCGCCCGCGAGGAGGCCCTGCGCCGCGCGGCCGCCTGCGGCTACCTGGGCGTCGCCGCACCCCCCGAGGACCCCGCGACCGATGAGGAGGCCGCCCGATGAGCCGCCCCGGAGGCCACCCGGCCGAAGCCCGCCGCCTCACCCCGTACGAGTACGCCGCCACGCACGGCCCGCGCGCCGGTGACCGCGTCCGGCTCGGCGACTCCGGGCTCACCGTCAAGGTCGAGTCCGACTCCCAGGCGTACGGCGACGAGTTCCTCGCCGGGTTCGGCAAGACCGCGCGCGACGGGCTGCACCTGAAGGCCGCCGCCGTCCGCGACACCTGCGACGTCGTGATCAGCAACGTGGTCGTCATCGACGCCGCGCTCGGCATCCGCAAGGTCTCCATCGGCATCCGCGAGGGCCGTATCCACGCGATCGGCCGCGCCGGGAACCCGGACACGCTCGACGGGGTCGACGTCGTCGTCGGGACCGGCACGTCGATCGTGTCCGGTGAGGGGCTGATCGCCACCGCCGGAGCCGTCGACACCCACGTCCACCTGCTGTCGCCGCGCATCATGGAGGCCTCGCTCGCCTCCGGCGTCACCACGATCATCGGCCAGGAGTTCGGCCCGGTGTGGGGCGTCGGCGTGAACTCGCCGTGGGCCCTCAAGCACGCCTTCTCCGCGTTCGACGCCTGGCCCGTCAACATCGGCTTCCTGGGCCGGGGTTCGTCCTCCGACGGCGCCCCGCTCGTCGAGGCGCTCGCCGAGGGCGGCGCCTGCGGATTCAAGGTGCACGAGGACATGGGCGCGCACACCCGCGCCCTGGACACCGCGCTGCGCGTCGCCGAGGAGCACGACGTCCAGGTCGCCCTGCACAGCGACGGGCTGAACGAGTGCCTCTCGGTCGAGGACACCCTGAAGGTGCTGGAGGGCCGGACCATCCACGCCTTCCACATCGAGGGCTGCGGCGGCGGTCACGTACCGAACGTGCTGAAGATGGCGGGCGTCCCGAACGTCATCGGGTCCTCCACCAACCCCACCCTGCCCTTCGGCCGGGACGCGGTCGCCGAGCACTACGGCATGATCGTCTCCGTCCACGACCTCAAGCCCGACCTGCCCGGCGACGCCGCCATGGCCCGCGACCGGATCCGCGCCGGGACGATGGGCGCCGAGGACGTCCTGCACGACCTGGGCGCCATCGGCATCACCTCGTCCGACGCGCAGGGCATGGGCCGGGCGGGCGAGACCGTCCGCCGTACGTTCGCGATGGCCGGGAAGATGAAGGCCGAGCTCGGCGACCCGGGTGTCGGCCACGACAACGACCGCGTCCTGCAGTACATGGCCAAGCTGACCATCAACCCCGCCATCGCGCACGGCCTCTCGCACGAGATCGGCTCGCTGGAGCCCGGCAAGATGGCCGACATCGTGCTGTGGCGCCCCGAGTTCTTCGGCGCGAAGCCGCAGCTCGTGCTCAAGTCCGGGTTCCCCGCCTACGGCGTCGTCGGTGACCCGAACGCGGCCACCGACACCTGCGAACCCCTCGTCCTCGGGCCCCAGTTCGGGGCGTACGGCGCCACGGCCGCCGAGCTGTCGGTCGCGTTCGTCGCGCAGGCCGCCGTCGACCAGGGCCACGACGGGATGCCCACGCGCCGGCGCCGCGTCGCCGTGCGCGGCACCCGCGGCATCGGACCGGCCGACCTGCGCCTCAACTCCCGTACCGGCGCCGTCGACGTGGACCAGCGCACCGGCCTGGTCACCCTCGACGGCGAACCGCTCAGCTCCGAGCCGGCCGAGTCCGTCTCCCTCAACCGTCTCTACTTCCTCTGAGGTCCTCGCGATGACGTACTTCATGCCGCCCGAGTGGGCCCCGCACCAGCGCACCTGGATGGCGTGGCCGGGCCCCAACCCGACCTTCGCCGACGACACCGAGCTGGCCGAGGCGCGCTCCGCCTGGGCCGCCGTCGCCCACGCCGTACGCCGCCACGAGCCCCTGACCATGGTCGTGGGAACGGGCCAGCTCGACTCGGCCCGCGCACTCCTCACCCCCGACATCGAGGTGGTGGAACGGGATCTCGACGACGCGTGGATGCGCGACATCGGCCCGACCTTCGTCAAGGACCCGGCGAGCGGCGAACTCGCCTCCGTGGACTGGACGTTCAACGGCTGGGGCGCCCAGGACTGGGCCCGCTGGGAGCACGACTCCAAGATCGCCCGGCACGTCGCCGACCTCGCGGGCACCCCCGTGCACTCCTCGCCCCTGGTCAACGAGGGCGGCGCCATCCACGTCGACGGCGAGGGCACCGTCCTGCTGACCGAGACCGTGCAGCTCGACCCCGACCGCAACCCGGGCCGGACCAAGGAACAGGTCGAGGCCGAGATCCACGCCCGTATCGGCACGTCCAAGGCGATCTGGCTGCCGCGCGGACTCACCGGCGACTACGGCGAGTTCGGCACCCGCGGGCACGTCGACATCGTCGCCGCGTTCGCCGCGCCCGGTGTCGTCATGGTGCACTCCCAGCGCGACCCGGCCCACCCCGACTTCGAGGTCAGCCGGGAGATCACCGGGCTGCTCGGCGCCGCGACCGACGCCCAGGGCCGCCCCCTGGAGGTCGTCGAGATCCCCGCCCCGACCCTGCTCGCCGACGACGAGGGCTGGGTCGACTACTCCTACATCAACCACTACCTGTGCAACGACGGCGTCGTGCTGTGCGGCTTCGACGACCCGCGCGACCAGGAGGCCGCCGCCCTGTTCCGCCGCCTCTTCCCGGGCCGGGAGGTCACGCTCGTCGACGCGCGGACGATCTTCGCGGGCGGCGGCGGCATCCACTGCATCACGCAGCAGCAGCCCGTCGCCGGGGTCTGAGGTGAACCGCCGCCGCACCCCGGCCCCGCCCCTGGACACCGTGCTGGCCGCGGCCATGGCGATGATCGCCGAGAGCGGTCTGGAGCGGCTCACCATGGCCGCGCTGGGCCGCGAGGTCGGCATGAGCAGCGGCCACCTCGCGTACCACTTCGGGTCCAAGGACGAACTGCTGCTGCGGACACTGGAGTGGAGCGAGGGTCAACTGGGCCGCGAACGGAGCCAGTTGCTCTCCCGGGAGGGCGGTGCGCGGGAACGCCTGGACGCGTACGTCGACCTGTACGTGCCCGAGGGGCACCGCGATCCGCACTGGACGCTGTGGATGGAGGTGTGGAACCGCTCGCGCAACGCCGACGACGACGCCCGCGCCCGGCAGGCCGCCATCGAGCGGGCCTGGCACCGCGACCTCGTGGCGCTGCTGGCCGAGGGGATCTCGCAGGGCGCGTTCCGGGCCGTCGACCCGGACCGGTTCGCGGCGCGGCTGCGCGCGCTGCTCGACGGGTTCTCCATCCACGTGGCGATCGGTCTCAGAGGGGCCGGCCGGGACCAAGTCCTCACCCACGTGCGGGAGTTCCTGGACGACGGGCTCGCCGTTCCCGACGCATAGCGGCGCGTCCAGGTTGTACGTCTTACGAAGGATTGCCCCCGTTGTGAGGGTTGCGCTTGTATCGGTGCGGGCTCCCGGTGTCGGACCGGGACGCCCGTGCCGGTCAGCGGCACTCATGACACCGACACCACGGGGGAACCACCACATGCACCGCACCGCACGCGTCGGCCTGCCCGCCGTCCTCGCCGCCGCGGCCGTCGCGCTCGCGACGACGTCCGCGTCCGCCGCGCCACCGGCGCCCCGCACCGAGCGGATCTCCGTCACGGCCACGGACGCCGAGGCGGACAGCGGCTCCGGCGGAGCGCAACTGAGCGCCGACGGCCGCTACGCCGCGTTCACTTCGTACGCCGGCAATCTCGTGCCCGGCGACCCTCACGACACGAACGACGTCTTCGTGCGCGACCTCGCGAAGGGCACCCTGGAGCGGGTCAGCGTCGCCTCCGACGGCACTCCCGGGGACCGCCAGTCCGAGGCCGCCGGGATCAGCGCCGACGGCCGCTACGTCGTCTTCCGCTCCAACTCCACCAACCTCGCGCCCCGCGATCCCGCGGCCGCCGACTGGGCCTACGACGTCTACGTCCACGACCGCAGGACCGGCACCACCGAGCGCGTCAGCACCACACCCGACGGCGCTCCCGCGTACGCGAACTGGACGGCCGGCATCTCCGACGACGGCCGCTACGTCGCGTTCAACGCCCGCCCCTCCCAGCTGGAGCCCGGCGAGACGGACATCAACCCGGCCGTCTACGTCCACGACCGCACCACCGGCGCCACCGAGCGCGTCAGCAACCGCGCCCACCCGGCGCTCGCCGGGTACGGTCTCGCGATCAGCGGCAACGGCCGCTACGTCGCCTACACCCAGAACGGGGTGCGCAGCGGCGACGGCCTCGTCCACGTCCACGACCGGCGGACCGGCACCGAGCAGCAGGTCAACGTCACCCCGGACGGCGCGCCGTCCGCCCTCGGCGGCTGGTCCCCGTCGCTCTCCGACGACGGCCGGACCGTCGCCTTCGTGTCGTCCGCGCAGGACCTGGTGGCGGGCACCCCGGACGTCTCGCCCCGCCAGTACGTCCGCGATCTGCGCACCGGCACCACGCGGCGCGTCGACCCGGTGGACGGCGGTGAACCCGGTTCGTACGCCGGACAGTTGAGCGGCGACGGCCGCTATCTGGCCTACGGGGTGCGGCTGCGGGTGCCCGGCACCGAGTACGACGTCGCGGAGAACGTGTACGTACGCAACCTGCGTACGGGCGCCTCGACCCTGGCGAGCGTGTCCGCCGGCGGCGGGCCCGTGACGGACGCGGACGTGTACGCGGGATCCCTCGACGAGCACGGCCGCCGCATCGGCCTCGGCACGGGCTCGGCCCAGCTGGTGCCGGGGGACACCAACGGGCTGTCGGACGCCTTCGTGCGCGGGCTCCGGCCGGGCTCTAACCGACGGTGAAACGCACGGGCGTACCCGGTACGGCCTGCGCCGCCGCGGCCAGGGCCGCCTCCGGTACGACGGCGATCACCGGGTAGCCGCCGGTCGTCGGGTGGTCGTGCAGGAAGACCACCGGGCGGCCGTCCGGCGGCACCTGCACCGCGCCGAGCACCATGCCCTCGCTGGGCAGTTCACCCGCCGACTTCCGCTCCAGGGCCGGGCCCTCGGTGCGCAGGCCGATGCGGTTGCTGTGCACCGAGACCGTGAACGTCGCGGTCAGGAAGGTCCGCAGCGCCGCGTCGGTGAACCAGTCGGCACGGGGGCCGAAGCGGGCCGGGAGGACCAGCTCGGCGGGCGGCGCGGGCCAGGGTGCGGCCCCGGACAGCGCCGGGGGAGCGGTGCGGGCGGACCGGCCGACGGGGAGCAGGTCGCCCTCCGCGAGCGGGGCCGGGCCGAGGCCCGACAGCAGGTCGGTGGAGCGGCTGCCGAGGACCGGTTCGACGGTGATGCCGCCGGCCAGGGCGACGTAGCTGCGGATGCCGTGCGTCGCCGGGCCGATGTCGAGGGCGGCGCCCGCCGGGACGCGGACCGGGGCGCCCCAGGCCGCGGGGCGGCCGTCGACGGTGACCCGGCACGGGGCGCCGCCCACGACGGCGGTGACCGGCCGGTCGGGGCGCAGGGCGCAGCCGGTCAGGGTCGTCTCCAGGACGGCGGTGCCCTCCGGGTTGCCGGCCAGTCTGTTCGCCAGGTGCATCGCGGGGGCGTCCAGGGCGCCGGAACGGGGGACGCCGAGGTGGGCGTGGCCCGTGCGGCCCGTGTCCTGGATCGTGGTGAGGGCGCCGGGCCGGGTGACCGTCAGTTTTGTCGTCATCGTTCGTCCGGTTTCGGCTGGGCGCCGTGGGGGGTGCTGTCGTTCGCCGGCCGGCTGTCGTTCGTTGCTGGTCGCGCAGTCGGGGCGAACTCGACGCGGGTTCCGGGGGAGAGGAGGGCCGCCTGCTCCCTCCCGGGGTCCCACAGGGCGGTCGGGTCCGGCATCGTGCCGATGATCTGCCAGCCGCCGGGGGTCGCCCTCGGGTACACCGCCGCGTACGGGCCCGCCAGGGCCACCGCGCCCGCCGGGACCCGGGTGCGCGGGGTGGACCTGCGCGGGACGTGCAGTTCCCGCGGGAGTCCGGTCAGGTAGCCGAAGCCGGGGGCGAAGCCGCAGAACGCGACGCGGTAGGAGTACGCGGCATGGCGCGCCGCCACCTCGTCCTCGGGCACGCCCCACAGCGCGGCCACCTCGGCCAGGTCCGGACCGTCGTACACGACCGGGATCGTCACCACGTCACCGTCCGCCGGGGGCGTCGCCGGGACGTCCCAGGTGGTCAGCGCGCGGGCGAGCACGGCGGGGTCCGGGACGCCGTCGAGCAGCACCGTGCGCGCCCCGGGCACGATCTCGGCGACCGGCGGCAGCGTGCCCGCCGCCCGCCGCCGCAGCAGCTCCGCGTGCAGCGCGCCCGTGCGCTCGGCGTCGGGCAGTTCCACCAGGAGCGCGTGGCGCCCGGCGGGCCGGACCACGAGGCCGGTGCCGGTGGCGTGTGCGGTCACGCGAACGCCCCCACCCGCACCCCGGCGTCCTCCAGCGCGGCCCGGACCCGGGCCGCGATCCGGGCCGCGCCCGGGGTGTCGCCGTGCACGCACAGGGAGCGGGCGGCGACCGCGACGCGCGTGCCGTCGACGGCCTCGACCCCGCCGTCCACGGCGAAGCCGACGGCCCGGCGCACGACCGTGTCCGCGTCCTCGACCACGGCGCCGGGCTCACGGCGCGGCACCAGCGTGCCCTCTGGGGTGTAGGCCCGGTCGGCGAAGGCCTCGCGGACCGGGGTCAGGCCCGCCTCCTCGGCGGCGGCCAGGAGCCGTGAACCCGGCAGCCCGAGCACCGGCAGCGCGCCGCCCGCGAGCCGGACCCCCGCCACCACGGCGTGCGCCTGCGCCTCGTCGCGCACCGTCCGGTTGTAGAGGGCGCCGTGCGGCTTCACGTACGCCACCTCGGCGCCCGCCGCTTCGGCGAAGACTCTCAACGCGCCGATCTGGTACGCCACTTCGGCCGCCAGCTCGTCCGCCGGTACGTCCATGGCGCGGCGACCGAATCCGGCGAGGTCCCGGTAGGAGACCTGCGCCCCGATCCGCACCCCGCGCGCGGCGGCCAGGTCGCAGACCCGGCGCATGACGGAGGGGTCGCCGGCATGGAAGCCGCAGGCGACGTTGGCACTGGTCACCACGGAGAGCAGGGCCTCGTCGTCGGTGAGGGTCCAGCGGCCGAAGCCTTCGCCGAGGTCGGCGTTGAGGTCGATCACGCCGGGAGTGTCACCGGGGGTGCCGCCGTGGATGTCGTCCTGGATCACCCCCTCAACGTAAGCGATCGTTCAACAATCCGACAAGGGGTCGATTTGATGGCTGATGCGCCACAACCTCTTGTTCGATCGTTGAACGATCACCTAGGGTCCGTGCATCCCCCACGGAAGCGGACCATCCGTTTCCGTGCCCCTCCCCGTGCCCTCGTCCTGAAGAAGGCGGCCGCATGATCGTGCTTCTCGGCGTGCTCGTGGTGATCCTCGGATTCGTCACGCGCCGCAATCCCGTCCTGGTGGTCGGCGTCGCCGGTATCGTCACCGGACTGCTCGGCAAGATGAACCCGCAGGAGATCCTCGCCGCCTTCGGCAAGGCGTTCGCCGACAGCCGGTCCGTCACCGTCTTCGCCATCGTGCTGCCGGTGATCGGCCTCCTGGAGCGCTACGGCCTGCGCGAGCAGGCCCGCACCCTCATCGGGAAGCTCGGCAAGCTCAGCGCCGGCCGCTTCCTCACCGTCTACCTGCTGGTCCGCCAGGTCACCGCCGCCTTCGGGCTCAACAACCTCGGCGGCCCCGCGCAGACCGTGCGCCCGCTCGTCGCGCCCATGGCCGAGGCCGCCGCCGAACGCACCGCCGGGGCGAAACTCCCCGACAAGCTGCGCGAGAAGGTCCGCTCCTACTCCGCCTCCGCCGACACCGTCGGTCTCTTCTTCGGTGAGGACTGCTTCATCGCGATCGGCTCCATCCTGCTGATCACCGGCTTCGTGAACTCCACGTACCACCAGGAACTCGAACCCACCCAACTCGCGCTGTGGGCCGTGCCGTTGGCCGTCTGCGCCTTCGTCATCCACGGCGCCCGGCTGCTCCTGCTCGACAAGAAGCTGGAGCGCGAGATGGCGCTCGCCGCCGCCGAGCACGACCTGCCGCTGCCGCAGCAGACGCCGGGACAGTCCCGTGAGGAGTCCGCCAAGTGATCAAGGTCGAGTGGCTCTACTGGCTCATCGGTCTCGTCTTCGTCGTCATGGCCGCGCAGATGGCCATGGACCGCAGCAACCCCAAGCGCTGGACGTCCGCGGCGTTCTGGGGACTGCTCGGACTGACCTTCCCCTACGGCACCGGCGTCGTCGAGGGCGGCGCGAGCTGGACCCTGCCCGCCGAACCGCTCGGCGTCGCCGTCCTCGCGCTGATCGTGCTCGCCGGGTTCAACTTCATCGGCAAGGGCGTGCCCGTCACGACGACGGGGGAGCAGCGCGAGGCCTCGGCGGCCCGGCTCGGCAACAAGCTCTTCGTCCCGGCGCTGACGATCCCGCTCGTCGCCATCGTCTGCGCGTCCTTCCTCGACGAGTCGGGGCTGTTCGAGACCGGCAAGGCCACGCTCATCGGGCTCGGGCTCGGCTGCATCGTGGCGCTGGCCGTCGGCATGCTCGTGACCGGCGAGCGCAAGGTGTCAGTCCCGGTCCACTCCGGCCGCTCGATGCTGGAGGCGATGGGCTCGGCGCTCCTGCTGCCCCAGCTCCTCTCCGTGCTCGGCTCGATCTTCGCGGTCGCCGGGGTCGGCACCCAGGTCGGCAAGATCGTCAACGACGTCCTGCCGGACAACTCCACGTACTTCGCCGTGGTCGCGTACTGCGTCGGCATGTTCCTGTTCACCGTGATCATGGGCAACGCGTTCGCGGCGTTCCCCGTGATGACGGCGGCGATCGGCTGGCCGGTCCTCATCCAGCAGATGCACGGCAACGAGGCCGGGGTGCTCGCGATCGGCATGCTCGCCGGGTTCGCCGGCACGCTCTGCACGCCCATGGCGGCCAACTTCAACATCGTTCCGGCGTCGCTGCTCGAACTGAAGGACCAGTACGGGCCGATCAAGGCCCAGCTGCCGACGGCGCTCGCGCTGCTCGTCTGCAACATCGTGATCATGGCGCTCTTCGCCGTCTAGCCCTCCAGGAGGTTTGTCGATGACCCGGGTCCTGCTCACCGGATTCGAACCGTTCGGCGGGGAGTCCGTGAACCCGTCGTGGCAGGCGGCCGAGCTGGTCGCCGCGGCGCCGCCGGAGGGCCTCGACGTGCGGGCCGTCCAGCTCCCCTGCGTCTTCGGGGAGTCGCTCACCGCGCTGCGGGCCGCCGTCGAGGAGGTGCGGCCCGAACTGGTGGTGTGCCTCGGGCAGGCGGGTGGACGTCCCGGTGTCACGGTCGAACGGGTCGCTCTGAACGTCGACGACGCGCGCATCCCCGACAACGCCGGGGCCCAGCCGATCGACGAGGCCGTGGTGGCCGGCGGGCCCGCCGCGTACTTCTCTTCCCTGCCGGTGAAGGCGTGTGTCGCGGCGATGCGTTCCGCCGGGGTTCCGGCGGCGCTCTCCAACACCGCCGGCACCTTCGTCTGCAACCACGTCGCGTACGGCCTCGCGCATCTGCTGGCGACCGAACTCCCGGGCGTCCGGGGCGGGTTCGTCCATGTGCCCTGGGCCCCGGAGCAGGTACCGGACGGCTCGGCGCCGTCCGTCCCCGCCGGGTTGGTGGCCTCCGGGCTCGGCGCGATGCTGGTTGCCGCCGCGTCCACCCGGGACGACCTGAGGGTGACGGAGGGCGCGACCCACTAGGCGCCGTCGGGGTACCGCCTCTCCGCCGTTCGCGGGTTTCGTCGTGGCTGGTCGCGCAGTTCCCCGCGCCCCTGGAGCATGCGGCTTCGCCGCTGCTCCCTCGATGAGATGCCGCACGCAGTGCGTGCATCTCAGGGGCGCGGGGAACTGCGCGACCAGCCCCCACCGGAGCCGCACCCACCCACTCACCCCGAAAGGTCACCCCATGCTCACCCCGGAGGAAACCGCCAAGCTGGCCGCGGCCAACGTGACCCGCGAGTTTCCCAACTTCCCCGCCCACCTGGTCACTTCCCCCACCGAGGACACCCGCCCCCGCACCCTCCACCCCGCCTTCTACGGCGCCTACGACTGGCACTCGTCCGTCCACATGCACTGGCTGCTCGTACGGACCCTGCCGGACCTCCCGCCCGCCGCCTCGGCGACGTACACCGGCATCCTCGACCGGCACCTCACCACCGCCCACCTCGGCACCGAGGCCGCCTACCTCCTGGACCGCCCGGGCTTCGAGCGGCCCTACGGCTGGGCCTGGCTGGTCGCGCTCGCCGCCGAGTGCCGGGACACCCCGTGGGGCGACGCGTTCGGGCCCGCCGTCGACGCCGTCGAGCGGCTCCTCGCCGGGTGGCTGCCGAAGGCCACGTATCCCGTGCGCCACGGCATCCACACCAACAGCGCCTTCGCCCTCGGCCTGATCCTGGACAGCGCCGAGCGCGCCGGGCTCACGGCCCGCACCGCCGACGCCGTACGGGACCGGCTGCACACCTGGTTCGCCGACGACCACGACGCCCCCGCCCACTGGGAACCCTCGGGGCAGGACTTCCTGTCGCCCGCGCTGACGGAGGCCGACGCGATGCGCCGCGTCCTGGCCCCGGACGCGTTCGCCGGCTGGCTCGACCGGTTCCTGCCCGCCCTGCGCACCGGCGCGCCCTGCGCCCTGCTCGACGTGCCCGTCGTCTCCGACCACGCCGACCCGCAGATCGGCCATCTGCTCGGCCTCGCCCTCTCCCGCGCCGCCGCGCTCCGCTCCATCGCGGGCGCCCTGCCCGCCGGACCGGTCCGCGACCGGCTGACGGCGGCGGCCGCCGCGCACCTCGCCGCCGGTCTCCCGGCCGTCGACCGCGGCGACTTCACCACGGACCACTGGCTGGCCACCTTCGCGGAACTCGCACGCCGGGCATGAACCGGCCGTGAACGCAATGAACGCAAGTACGCGCGATCGTTGCGCGTTACACCCTTGTCACCCGGCGCCGCGGTCCTCCATCGTGGCGCCTCATGGGACGAGAGCAATGGAAGAAAGTCCTGGTCGGATCGGCCGGGAACATGGTCGAGTGGTTCGACTGGTTCGTGTACGCGAGCTTCGCCACGTACTTCGCGGGGGCCTTCTTCCCCGACGGCAATCCGACCGCGCAGCTCATGAACACCGCCGGCATCTTCGCCGTCGGCTTCTTCATGCGCCCGGTCGGCGGCTGGCTGCTGGGCCGGGTCGGTGACCGCAAGGGCCGCAAGGCGGCACTGACCCTCACCGTCACCCTGATGTCCGCGTCCGCGATCCTCATCGCCGTCGCGCCCACCTACGCCGTCGCCGGGTACGGCGGCGCGGTCGTCCTGCTCCTCGCCCGGCTCCTGCAGGGGCTCTCGGTCGGCGGCGAGTACGCGGCCAGCGCCACCTACCTCACCGAGGCGTCCGACCCGAAGCGGCGCGGCTTCGCCTCCAGCTTCCAGTACGTGTCCATGACCGCGGGCCAGATCGTCGGCCTCGGGCTCCAGATCGTCCTGCAGCGCACCATGTCCGACGACGCCCTGCACAGCTGGGGCTGGCGCATCCCGTTCATCGTCGGCGCCCTCGGCGCGGCCATCATCTTCTACCTGCGCCGCAACATGCTGGAGACCGACGTCTACGAGGAGTCCGCCGACGACGACGCGGGCGTGGGCGGCGACGACAAGGGCACCATGAAGGCCCTTTGGGCGCACAAGCGCGAGGCGTTCCTCGTCATCGCGCTCACCATGGGCGGCACCGTGGCGTACTACACGTACACGACCTACCTCACCAAGTACCTGTCGAACTCGGCCGGGCTGAGCAAGCAGACGGCGACGCTCGTCTCGTTCTGCGCGCTCATCGTCTTCGCCTGTCTGCAGCCGCTCGCCGGAGCGCTCTCCGACCGCATCGGGCGCCGCCCGCTGCTGATCACCTTCGCGGTCGGCTCGACCTTCCTGACCGTGCCGATCATGACGCTGCTCCAGCATGCGGGGTCCTTCTGGCCGGCGCTCGGCCTGTCGCTGCTCGCGCTCGTCGTCGTCACCGGCTACACGTCCATCAACGCGTGCGTGAAGGCCGAGCTCTTCCCGACCGGCATCCGCGCCCTCGGCGTCGCCCTGCCGTACGCCATCGCCAACGCCCTGTTCGGCGGCACCGCCGAGTACGTCGCCCTGTGGTTCAAGAACGGCGGCATCGAGTCCGGCTTCTACTGGTACGTCGCCGGCTGCGCGGCCGTGTCGCTCATCGTGTACCTGACCATGCGCGAGACCCGCGACATCGACCTGAACCGGGTGAAGCCGACGGACGACGCCCTGGAGCCGGTGGCCTGACCAGCGGCCCGAGAGGACGCCTGTTCGCATCGTGAGACCACGGCCCGGGCGCCGCCCGGGCTGTGGCAGACTGCCGCCGTGCTCTCGTTCGCCATGATTATTGGCAGCAGGCGCGCCGGTCCGCAGTGACCGCCTCGTACGACCACGTACGGGCGGACACCGTCGTCCTCGACCCGCGCGCAGACCTCTCGCACCCGCGAGAGGTTTTTCTGTTTCTGGCCCACCCCCAGCCAGGCGGAGAGCGCGAGGGATCATAGATGGACGGTGGAGCCGGTCATTCCGGTAGACCGAGATCCCATACAGGAGCCAGATCAGCATGAGCAGCAGCCCGAGCGAACGTTCCGACGAACTCGACGATTCCTTCCACGTCTTCGACACGACGCTGCGCGACGGCGCGCAGCGCGAGGGCATCAACCTCACCGTCGCGGACAAGCTGACCATCGCACGGCACCTGGACGACTTCGGCGTGGGCTTCATCGAGGGCGGCTGGCCCGGCGCCAACCCCCGCGACACCGAGTTCTTCGCCCGCGCGCAGGAAGAGATCGACTTCCAGCACGCGCAGCTCGTGGCCTTCGGCGCGACCCGCCGCGCCGGCGCGAAAGCGGCGGAGGACCCGCAGGTCAAGGCACTTCTCGACTCCGGCGCACCGGTGATCTGCCTGGTCGCCAAGTCCCATGACCGGCACGTCGAGCTGGCCTTGCGCACGACCCTCGACGAGAACCTGGAGATGGTCCGCGACACCGTCTCCTACCTGGTCGCGCAGGGCCGCCGGGTCTTCGTCGACTGCGAGCACTTCTTCGACGGCTACCGCGCCAACCCCGGGTACGCGAAGCAGGTCGTGAGCACCGCGCACGAGGCGGGCGCCTCGGTCGTCGTACTCTGCGACACCAACGGCGGCATGCTGCCCGCCCAGGTCCAGGCGGTCGTGCACACCGTGCTCGACGACACCGGCGCCCGGCTCGGCATCCACGCCCAGGACGACACGGGCTGCGCCGTCGCCAACACCCTCGCCGCCGTCGACGCGGGCGCGACCCACGTGCAGTGCACGGCCAACGGCTACGGCGAGCGGGTCGGCAACTCCAACCTCTTCCCGGTCGTCGCGGCCCTGGAGCTCAAGTACGGCAAGAAGGTCCTGCCCGACGGCGCGCTGCGCGAGATGACGCGCATCTCGCACGCCATCGCCGAGGTCGTGAACCTCACCCCGTCCACGCACCAGCCCTACGTCGGCGTCTCCGCCTTCGCGCACAAGGCGGGCCTGCACGCCTCCGCGATCAAGGTCGACCCGGACCTGTACCAGCACATCGACCCCGACCTCGTCGGCAACCGCATCCGGATGCTGGTCTCCGACATGGCGGGCCGCGCCTCCATCGAGCTCAAGGGCAAGGAGCTCGGCGTCGACATCTCCGGCGACCGCGAGCTGGTCGGCCGCGTCGTCGAGCGGGTCAAGGAGCGCGAGCTGCGGGGCTACACCTACGAGGCGGCCGACGCCTCCTTCGAGCTCCTGCTGCGCGAGGAGGTCGAGGGCCGCGCCCGCCGCTACTTCCGCGTCGAGTCCTGGCGGGCCATCGTCGAGGACCGCCCCGACGGCACCCACGCCAACGAGGCCACCGTGAAGCTGTGGGCCAAGGGCGAGCGCATCGTCGCCACAGCCGAGGGCAACGGCCCGGTCAACGCCCTCGACCGGGCCCTGCGCGTCGGCCTGGAGCGCATCTACCCGCAGCTCGCCAAGCTGGAGCTGGTCGACTACAAGGTCCGCATCCTGGAGGGCAAGCACGGCACGTCCTCCACGACCCGCGTCCTGATCTCCACGACCGACGGCGCCGGCGAGTGGTCCACGGTGGGCGTCGCCGAGAACGTGATCGCGGCGTCGTGGGGTGCGCTGGAGGACGCGTACACGTACGGTCTGCTCCGCGCCGGTGTGGAACCGGTCGAGTAGTCCTGCCCCTCGGTGCCAGGTCACGGGGCTCCGCCCCGGGCTCCGCTCCTCGATCGCCGGAGGGGCTTGATCCTCCCCTCCGGCGATCGTTCGGCCTACTGCAAGTGCCACTTCTGGTTGGCCGCTCCCGTGCACGACCAGATCTGCGTCAGCGTCCCGTCGGCCGACGAATTCCCGGTCACATCAAGGCACTTGTCCGCCGGAACACTCACCAGGTCACCGGACGGTTCGAGCCGCCACTGCTGCGCACCCGAGCCGTTGCAGTCGTACAGCTGGACCTTCGCCCCGTTCGCCGTCGACCCCCCCGACACGTCCAGGCACTTGCCCCGCGCCCGCACGGTCCCGTCGGCGCGGACCGTCCAGGTCTGATTGGCGGAGCCGGTGTAGCACGTCCAGATCTGCGCGGCCGTCCCGTTGGCCGTCGAACCGTCCTTCACGTCGAGGCACTTGTCGCCCAGACCGTGCAGCGCGCCGGACCTGTCCGCCCCGCCGGCCTGCGTCCCGCTCCACGTGAACGTCGCCGAGGTCTTGCCCGGCAGCGAGTACGTCACGTGCTGGCCGCCCCAGTTGAGGGTGACGTCCTTCGCCGACGAGGCGTCGTTGTAGGCGATGACGGCCTTGGAGCCGTCGGTGTTGCGCCAGGCGACGTTCGGCACGGCGGCCGAACCCGTCGAGGCGATGCGGGACGCCCCGGGCCGGACGAACTTCGTCAGGTGACCCATCGTGTAGTACTCGATGGTGTAGTCGACCTGGCCGGAGCGGCTGTCGCCGTTGTGGACGGTGACGAGGCCGTCGCACGTGCCGCAGCCGCCGTTGTGCGGCCCCCGGTTCTGGTCCACGGCCAGCGACCACTTCGTCACCGACTTCGCCCAGTTACGGGTGTAGTCGATGATGTTCATCATGTCCTCGCGCTGCTGGTTCGCGATCCAGGTGCCGCCGGAGTGCTCGGTCTGGAAGGCGTCCAGCTGCGGGTACTTGGTGTGGATCTCGGTCTGCTTGGCGATGTCGCCGCCGTAGCCGTGCCAGGCGATCCCGCCGAAGTTCGGGTGGCTGCGCACGGCCGCGTCGTCCACGGTCGGCGCGGCGTACGCGTCGTAGGTGTCCCAGTTCCAGTCGTGGGCGAGGACCTTGGTCTTCAGCCCGGCACCCGCCAGCTTCGGCAGCAGCTCGCTCTTGGTGAAGTACGCGAGACCCGAGCCGTTCCAGCTCATCGACGGGTACCCCGAGCAGCACGTCGGCTCGTTCTGCGCGGTGACGTAGTCGATGGGCACGCCCGCGGCCTGGTAGCCCTGGATGTACTTCACGAAGTAGTTCGCGTACGTCCCGTAGTTCTCGGCCTTCAGCCAGCCGCCGTTGAGCTGCCCGCTGTCCTTCATCCAGGCGGGCGCGGTCCACGGCGAGGCCATCACGGTGGCCGCCGGGTTCAGCTGCTTGGCCTGCTTGGTCAGCGGCAGGACGTCGGCCTGGTCGTGGGCGAGGGAGAACTTGGCGAGCGAGGTGTCGCTCTGCCCGGCCGGCACGTCGTCGTAGGTGTAGCCGAAGCGGGCCAGGTCCGAGCCGCCCATCGGGTTGCGGATGAAGGACAGGCCGATGCCGTCCGTCGGCGAGAACAGCTTCCTCATCGTCGCGTCGCGCGTCGCCGCCGACAGGGCGCCGCTGCTGTTCATCAGCCAGGCCGCGGTGTCCGTGAAGGACGCGCCGCCGCCCGTGAACGTCTGGTAGCGGGTGTTCTCGTCGACGGTGATCGCGGTGCCGCCGCCACCGGTGCCCGACTGGAACGACACCGGGGTCTGCTGCTGCAGCCCCCGGGTGACATGGCGGCCGCCGGTGTCGTCGGTCGTGGTGAGCCAGACGGAGACCTGCTCGCCCGCGGCATGCGCCGGGCCGGCGCCGGCTCCGGCGAGTCCTGCGGTGGTCAGGGCCCCGGCCAGCAGCAGTCTGGCCAGGCGCCCGGAGCGTGTGGGGGTGCGCACGAATGCCTCCTGAATCGAGAAGCTGTGTCCCGACAGCCTCAACAGTCAACTCTCATGGCTTAGTTCAAGACGTGAGTTAAAGGGCGTTCCCTGCCGGCGTCAAGACTTCACGTCGCGAACACCCCGACCCGTCATTCACACCCCGACTGGGTTAGCGTCGAGGTATGAGGCCCCTCATAGCGGCCCTCGCCGCTCCGCTGCTCGCCCTCGGCGCGACGCTCACCGTCACGCCCGCCGCCTTCGCCGCGACGGACGTCTCCACCGTCGCGGACGCCCTGGAGAAGAGCCCCGTGTACGTCGATCCGGCCCTCTCCGGATCGCTGACCTCGGCGGACGTCGACGCGCTCGAGAAGAAGATCAAGGACGCCGACAAGCCGGTGATGGTGGCGGTGCTGCCCGCCGACTTCCCCCGGCAGGACCTGTTCACCGACCTCCGCACGAAGACGGGGGTCGTCGGTGTGTACGGGGTCCGGCTCGGCGACGCCTTCGACGCGCGCGCCGATCACCAGGTCATGTCGGCCGACGCCGTTCGCAACCTGACGACGAGTGTCCGCGGCGAACCGGTCGGGCGGCAGCTCGACGACTTCGTCGACGGCGCCGTCCGGACGGCCAAGGGCTCGGCGCCCTCGTCCTGGGGCGCCGCCGGCGGTGACGACGACGGGGTGCCGGTCGGTGCGCTGATCGGCGTCGGCGCGGTCGTCGTGGCCGGCGGCGCGGGCGCGTACGCCCTGGTCCGGCGCAATCGACGCCGGCGCGAGGAGGAACAGCGCCAGGCCCTCGAAAAGCTGCGGGTCGTCGTCGACGAGGACATCACCGCGTTCGGCGAGGAGCTGGACCGGCTCGACTTCCACCCCGCGGAGGCGGGCGCGGACGACGCGATGCGCGCCGACTACGAGCGGGCGCTCGACGCGTACGAGAAGGCCAAGCAGTACATGGCCGAGGCCCGGCGCCCCGAGGACGTACGCGGTGTCACCCAGGCCCTGGAGGACGGCCGCTTCTCCCTCGCCCTGCTGGCCGCCCGCCGCGAGGGCCGCCCGCTGCCGGAGCGCCGCGCGCCCTGCTTCTTCGACCCGCGTCACGGCCCCTCCGTGGCGGACGCCGAGTGGACGCCGCCCGGCGGCGCGCCCCGCGAGGTCCCGGTGTGCGCGGCGGACGCGACCCGGCTGCGCGACGGGGACGAGCCGATGGTGCGCACGGTCGACGCCGGGTCGGGCGAGCGCCGCCCGTACTACGACGCGGGCCCGATGTACGGCCCGTGGGCCGGCGGCTACTTCGGCGGCGGCATCCTGCCCGGCCTGCTCGTCGGCACGCTGCTCGGCTCCATGATGGCGAGCCCCGCGTACGCCGCGGACTACGGCTCCGGGTACGGGGACTTCGGCGCCGACGCCGGGTACGACGGCGGTGACTACTCCGGCGCCGACTTCGACTCCTCGGACTTCGGGGGAGGGTTCGGCGACGGCGGTGGGGGCGACTTCGGGGGCGGCGGCGACTTCGGCGGGGGCGGCGGGGGCGACTTCGGAGGCGGCGGCTTCTGACCCCGGCCGCCGGTCGTGCCCTGATCAGCCGCCTGCGAGCAGGCGCGTGGCGGTCCGGTCGGGCGTCTCGTCGCCGGTGTGCACCGTTCGCGTCGTGACCGGCCCGGCCCCCGGGTCGTCGAGCCAGTGGGCGAGGAAGTCGTGTCCGTCGACGATCCAGGAGCGGCCCTTGTCCGCCGTGCAGCGTTCGCGCAGGACGGCCAGCGCGGTCTCGCGGTCGGCCGAGGGCAGGACGCGGACCACCTCCCGGCAGCGGCTCAGCGCGGTCCGGGCCGTGGCCAGGTGGCGCGGGTCGGTGTAGCTGGTGTGGCCCGCGCCCAGCGCGATCACGGCGTCCGGGTGGTCGGCGACGGCACATGCCACGGCGTGCGCCCGCGCCGGTTCCCACTCGGCCTCCGCCGCGAGCCGCCCGACGGCGGCGATGCGCTCGCGGAGCCGGTCCAGGCTCCAGCCCACCTGCGCGTAGTACCCGTCGGCGACGGCGTCCAGGTCGACGAACGGCCGCCGCGTCCGCGCCGCTATCTCCCGGCCGAGCACGGTCTTGCCGGCGCCGGCCGGTCCGACCAGAACCATCCAGGGCGCCGCCGCGGTGTTCATGGGTCTCCTGGCAGGGTGACCAGCAAGCGGGCGCTGCGCTGGGGTGGTGCCTGCGACCGCAGCATTCCATACGGAGCCGCCGCGGGTGCGGGGTTCAGTGACGCGTGCGCCCCGACTCCAGTTCCTCCGGCCGCACCTTCGGGACGTGCGCCCCCTCCCCGTACATCCACCGGGACAGCGCCACCCGCAGCCGCAGCGCGGACCGCACCCGGCGCCGTACCCCGTGCTCGTCCGTGTCGGGCACGGGGTCCAGGGCCACGGGCTCCTCGTGCTGGGTCAGGTGGTACACCTCGGCCTGCGGCAGGGGCTCGTGGACCTCCACGTACGCGCCGTGGGGGAGCCGCTTGATCACCCCGGTCTCCCGGCCGTGCAGCACCTTGTCCCGGTCCCGCCGCTGGAGCCCCAGGCACACCCGCTTCGTCACGATGAACGCGAGCACCGGCCCGGCGAACAGCGCGATCCGCGCGCACCAGGTGATGGCGTTCACGGAGAGGTGGAAGTGCGTGGCCCACAGGTCGTTGCCGCCGGCCGCCATCGCCACCAGGAACCCCGTCAGCCAGGCCACGCCGAGTGCCGTGCGCACAGGGCGGTTCCGGGGCCGGTCCAGGAGATGGTGCTCGCGGCGGTCGCCGGTGATCCACGCCTCCACGAACGGATACACCCCGATCAGGACCAGCCACAGCGGGAACGCGAGGAACGGGACGAGGATGCCGAGGTTCAGGGTGTGGCCCGCGAACACGATCTCCCACCCGGGCATCACCCGGACCAGCCCCTCCGCGAACCCCAGGTACCAGTCGGGCTGGGCGCCCGTGGAGACCTGGTCGGGGCGGTAGGGCCCGTACACCCAGACCGGGTTGATCGACGCGACGGCCGCGATCACCGCGAGTACACCGAACACGAGGAAGAAGAACCCGCCGGCCTTGGCGACGTACACGGGGAAGAACGGCTGGCCCACGACGTTGCGCTCGGTCTTTCCGGGCCCGGGGAACTGGGTGTGCTTGTGGTAGAAGACGAGGATCAGGTGGGTGACGACGAGCACCGCCATGATCCCCGGCAGCAGCAGGACGTGGATCGAGTAGAAGCGGGCCACGATGTCGTCGCCCGGGAACTCGCCACCGAAGAGGAAGAACGACAGGTACGTCCCGACGACCGGGACGGAGAGCGTCATCCCCTCGATGAGGCGCATGCCCGCCCCGGACAGCAGGTCGTCCGGCAGCGAGTACCCCAGCAGGCCCTCGAACAGGGCGAGGAACATCAGCAGCCAGCCGAACAGCCAGTTCAGCTCCCGGGGCTTGCGGAACGAGCCCGTGAAGAAGTGCCGCATCATGTGGACGAACATCGCCGCGACGAAGATCAGCGCGGCCCAGTGGTGGATCTGCCGGATGAGCAGTCCGCCGCGCACGTCGAAGCTGATGTCGAGCGTCGAGGAGTACGCCTCCGACATCCGGACGCCGTTCAGCGGGACGTAACTGCCGTGGTACTCCACCTCGTTCATGGACGGGTGGAAGAAGAGCGTCAGATAGACACCGGTCAGGATCAGGACGACGAACGTGTAGAGGCAGACCTCGCCCAGCAGGAACGACCAGTGGTCCGGGAAGACCTTCCGCAGGTACTTCCGGCCCAGGCCGTGGATCCCGAGCCGGCCATCGGCCCAGTCGGCCACGCGCTCGCCCGCCCCGGGTGCGCGCGGCC
The DNA here is from genome assembly GCF_050410835.1 of Streptomyces sp. cg35. Taxonomy (NCBI): domain Bacteria; kingdom Bacillati; phylum Actinomycetota; class Actinomycetes; order Kitasatosporales; family Streptomycetaceae; genus Streptomyces; species Streptomyces sp. cg35. The sequence goes on along the minus strand of NZ_CP191268.1, from coordinate 2,716,202 downwards.
GCTCGACGCGGGTGGTGCTGTCGGACATGACTGCCTCCCGTCGGTGCTCACAGTCGAGACGGCCGGGGAGGGGCGGGATGTGACATCACGGAGGCGCCTTGTGAGCCACGTCACTTGATCCGTGGGTCCGGCGGCCCGGGCGGCGGGGCCTAGTTCCGGCTCAGCGTCCGCGTCACCCCGGCCACCACCGCCGTGGTCAGCACCCAGCCCACCGCGATCAGCCCGTACGCGAGCCCCTGCACGCCCGCCTCGGCCCAGTGCCACGCGCCGCGCTGCCCGAGCCCGCCGACGGGGATCAGCAGGTCGAGCGTGTACGCCACCGGGTTGAAGGGCGGGCCCTCGCCCTGCTTGTTCGCCACCGGGGTGAACGCGTGGAAGACGAGCGATCCGGCGAGCGTGAGCAGCGCCAGCCAGATCCCCGCGAGCCACGGCCGGTAGCCGTACCCGACGGTGGCGTCCAGCAGCCGTCCCCAGGCCCGCCCGGCCGGCTTCTGCGTCACCCGTCGCTGCCGCTCCCGCGTCAGCAGGACCCGCCGCGCCTCGTCGTCGTGGCCCAACCGGCGGTAGTGCGCAGCCAGTTGCTCGTACGGCTGCGGCGCGTACGCGGGCTGGAAACGCAGCCAGGCCAGCCGGTTGGTGATGTCGTCGCGGCGCGTGGAGGCCGTCGACTCCAGCCAGTCGTACGTCAGGCCGTCCAGGCCGAGCGGGGAGCGCCAGGTGTACGTGTGGTCCTGGATGCGCGACGCGTGGGCGTTGCGCAGGTTCACGCCACCGGCGGGCTGCCTGCGCAGCCGCAGGTCCAGCGACTCCACCCGCGCCCCCACGCACATCAACGACGAGCCCTCGCCGAGGAGTTCGGCGTCGTGGAACGAGAGCAGGTCGTCGATGTGCGCCCCGCGCAGCCGCACCCGTCCCTCGGCCCGGAACCCTTTCTGGAGGCGGACGGTCGAGGCCCGCAGCCCGTCCCCGTTGAACGCGATCCCGGACCGCTCCGCGACCGTGATCCGCGCCCCGCGCATCCACAGCCCTCCGGCCAACTCGGCTCCGGGAAACAGCACTTGGCCATGTGCGACGAATCCGTCGTCGCAGAACACGCCGCCCTGCATGACCACGCCGCCCGCGTTCAGCGCGATCTGCTCCGTCGACGTCAGGCGCGCCCCGTCGAGCCGCAGCCCGCCCGTGATGTGCGTGTGCACGAGGTTCACGGCGCCGCGCCGGCCCCCGCTGATCGTGGATCCGCGCAGGTCGAGTCGCCCGCCTATCTGCGCGGTCGGCGCGTGGAAGCCCGGGAGGTCGCAGCCGGTGACGGTGAACGCGAGGGTGCTCGCGCCCTCCAGGGTCACCGGCTCCTCGAACCGGCACCCCTCGAACCGCACGAGCCGTCCGATCCCGGCCCCGTCCAGCCGCAGCGCACCCCTGACCAGGACGCCCCGCAGCTCGTACGGCAGCGATCCCGCGTCCGCGTCGAGGATGTCGCGTCTGACGTCCTCCGCGTCGACGCTCCGCTCAGGAGTGGGCGTCGGCACGGGCGTCGGGTCGTGCTGCGGTGTCCATCACGCTCCTGGCGGTCCGTCCGGCGTACAGGCGCTCTCGTCGAAAGGCGGCGCCGGTGGCCGCAGCATTCCACAGTTCGAGTGCGGTGCGCCCGTGGTCCGGACCCCGCCCTCGTTCCGGCTTCAACCGCTGGCCCGTTCCCCGGCCTTACCGGCGGTTACCCCGACCGGACTTCCGCTGCCCCGTCATGACAAGTCCGACTCGATCCGGAAGTGATCAGGTCAATCATCGAAAACGGTCGCTCTATGCGCATGTCCGCTCACGAACTGGCTATGCATCGTCATGGCGTTCACACGCTGCACACCAATCACATCCGTTACGTACACGTGAGAGGGAGCGATGGTCTTGAAGAAGCAGGCGCAGAAGCAGAGTTACGCCAAGCCGACCATGGTCAAGCAGGGCGACTTCACCAAGACGACGGCCGGCTACTTCGTCGGCGCCTACAAGGAGTGGGTCGTCCGCCGCTTCACCTGAGAGACCCGACGGACCTGACGGAGCCGTCGGCCCCGTTGCCCGGTGCCGTTGCCAGTGAGCGAGGAAAGGTGAAGATGCCCGGCCGTCCCGTCCAGCCGCCCCACGCGCGCGACTGCTTCGTCGTCCTGCCGGACACCCCGGCGGGGCAGGCGGCGGCCGGGCGTCTTCCCCTCGGTGCCGAGCGGGACAGCGAGGGCGATGCCGCCCGCGCCCGGGTGTTCCGGTACCCCTCCGGCCGCCCCTGGGTGGTCGTCCGCACCCCGCTGCGCCGCGTGAGCAGCGCCCTCGTCGGAACGGACGCCGTCGTCCTCGTCGGGCCCGACGAGATCCCCGGACCCGACCTCGCGCAGGACCTGCGCGCGGCCCGCGACAACGCCGACCTGCACGAGCGCCTGGCCCGGCGGCTGCCCGGCGCGCACCACGTGGTGTCCCGCGTCGGGGACGTGACCTGGGCGCGCGGCACCGCGTCCGGCCTGCGCCGCGTGTACGCCACGAGCGGTTCGGAGCCCTGTCTGGCCTCCGACCGGCCCGCCGTCCTCGCCCATCTCACCGGCGCCGCACTCGACGAGACCGCGCTCGCCCTGCGCCTCCTCGACTTCGTGCCGCACCCGCTCGGCGGGCGGCCCGTATGGCGCGGTGTCACCGAGACCGACGCGGGACACGCCCTCGTCCTGCGCGCCGACGGGACCGCCGCAACCCGTCGCTGGTGGCGGGCGCCCGACGCCGAACTCCCCATGGAAGAAGGGGCCGCACGGCTCGGCGACGCGCTCGACCGGTCCGTCCGCGCCCACCTCGCCGACCGCACCCGGGCCAGCTGCGAACTCTCCGGCGGATTCGACTCGACGTCCCTCGCCTTCCTCGCCCGCCGCGCGGGCCCCGCCGAACTCGCCCTGCTCACCGTGGCCTCCAGGGAACACGGCGCACAGGACGAGACCTGGGCGCGCCGCGCCGTCGACCTCGCCCGGACCGCGGCCGGCCCCGGCCCCCGCCTCACCCACACCGTCGTCCCCGCCGACGAGACGCCCCTCTTCTACGCGGGCGTCGGCGCACCGCAGGCCGGCCCCGACGACATCCCCACCGATGAACCGCTGCCCGTCGCGCCCGCCCGGGCCCGCGCCCGGATACTGCTCGCCCGCGCCGCGGCCACCGGCTCCGAGTGCCACCTCACCGGCTACGGCGGCGACGAGCTGTTCATGGCGCTGCCCGCCACCGCCGGCGACCTGTTCCCCCGGCGCCCCCTTGCGGCCTGGAACCGGATCAGCGCCGTGCGCCACCAGCTTGGCTGGCCGCTGACCGGCACCGTGCGCGACCTGCTGATCCGGCCCTCCTTCCGTACGTGGCTCGCGGGCGCCGTCACCGAAGCGGCGCCGCCGACCGCCCGGACTCCGCAGCTGTCGTGGGGAGTTCGCCAGTCGCTGCCGCCCTGGCTGACCCCCGACGCACGCACCCTGATCCGCGACACGTTCCGCACGGCCGCCGCGCACGCCGAACCGCTCGCCCCGCGGCCCGGCCGCCACCTCGACCTCGACACCGTCCGCATGGGCGCCCGCCACTTCCAGGCCATGGAGGACCACGGGCTCGCGCTCGGGCTGCCCGTGGCCGCGCCGATGTACGCCGACCACGTGATCGAGGCGACCCTCGCCGTGCGCCTCACGGACCGGCTCGATCCCGCGCGCTACAAACCACTGCTCGCCGAGGCCGTGCGCGGCGTCGCACCCGAACCGCTGCTCGCCCGCACCACCAAGGACCACATGAGCAGCGACACCGTCCAAGGGCTGGTCCAGCACGCCGATGAACTGCGGCAGTTGTGGGGACCCGGCCTCTCGCGCCTGGCCGCCCTCGGCCTGGTCGACGCGGCGCAGCTCGACGCGCTCGCCGCCGACCCGTACTCACCCCTGCACACCCGGTACTCCATCGACTCGACGGTCGCCTGCGAGATGTGGCTGCGCGCCGCCGACATCCCCCACGGAAAGGCGGTCACCCCGTGAGGCTCAGACCCGGCATCACGGTCACCAGCACCGACTTCGGCGGCGTGCTCCTCGACCAGCGCACCGGCACCTACTGGCAGTTGAACGCGTCCGGCACGGTCGCCGTGACCGCCCTCGCCGACGGCCTCGGCCCGCACGAGGCGGTGGAGCGGATCCTCGCCGCCTTCGACGTGGACCGCGCCCGCGCCGAGGCCGACGTCGCCGACCTCACCCGCCAGCTCGTCGAGGCGAGGATGGCCACCCCGTGAGCACCGAGATGACGATGCCGGACCGCGGTGTGCGCGGCCCGCGCGTGCGGGCCGCGGTCGCGGTGGCCCTGCTCATGGCGCGGCTGCGCCCCGACCGGCTGCGCCGCCTGCTCGCGTTCCTCAGCCGCGGCGCCCGCCCCGCGCCGCATGCCACAGCGCTCGCCGCCCGCGCGTCGGTCGTCGCCACCAGCCGGCGCTGCGCCGGCTGGTACGGCTGCCTCCCGCGCTCGATCGCGACCGCCCTGCTGTGCCGGACGACGGGCACCTGGCCCGCCTGGCACGCGGGCGTCCGCGCCGCGCCCCCGTTCGCCCCGCACGCCTGGGTCGAGGCCGAGGGCCGGATGGTGGGGGAGGGGACGGAACCGGACGCGTACCGGCCTCTCATGACGGTGACGGTCGCGGGCGACCTCGTCACCGCCCCCGGACGGCCGGCCGAGCCCGGCGAGAAGGCAGCCGGGGATGCCCGCTGAACTCGGCCGTCTCCTCGCCCATGCCCGCCCGCACGCCCGCACCCTCGCACTCGGCGGCGTGCTCGCGCTCGCCGGTTCGGGGGCCGGGCTCGCCATGCCGGTCATGGCGAAGCACGCGGTGCGGGCCTTCGCCGAGGACCGCTCACCCGCCCCGGCCCTGGCCCTGCTCACCCTCGTCGTGCTCGGCGGGGCCGCGCTCACCGCGGGCGGCAGCTACCTCATGGCGCGCACCGGGGAGGCCGTCGTGCTCGGCGCCCGCGAACGGCTCGTCGCCCGCATGCTCCGGCTGCACGTCGCCGCCGTGGACCGCCTCACCCCCGGCGACCTCCTCACCCGCGCCACCGGCGACACCACGCTGCTGCGCACGGTCCTGTCGCGCAGCCTCGTCGAGTCGGCGAGCGGCGCCCTGACCCTGCTCGGCGCCGTCGTGCTCATGGGCGTCATGGACCTGGTGCTGCTCGGTGTGACCCTGCTGGTCCTCGCCGTCGTCGCGGCCGCGGTCGCGCTGCTCATGCCGCACATCCGCCGCGCCCAGACCGAGGCCCAGGAAGCCGTGGGGGAGATGGGTTCGACGCTCGACCGCGCCCTGCAGTCCTTCCGCACGGTCAAGGCGAACGGCGCCGAGGAGCGCGAGCGGGCCGCCGTCACCGCGGCCGCCCGCCGCGCCCGCGACAAGGGGCTCGGCGTCGCCCGCTGGACCTCCGCGTCCGACGTGTCGATGCTCGTGTCGGTGCAGGTGGCGTTCCTGTGCGTGCTCGGCGTCGGAGGGGCACGCGTCGCGTCCGGCGCGCTCGACATCGCCTCACTGATCGCGTTCCTGCTGTACCTGTTCTATCTCGTCGCGCCCCTGGGGCAGTTGACGGAGGGCTGGATCGGCCTCAACAACGGCATGGCGGCGATCGACCGGATCACGCAGATCGAGGACCTGCCGGGGGAGAGCGGTCAACTGCCCCCGTCCGCAACGGAACCGGGGCCCGTCGCCGTCGCCTTCACCGACGTGGTCCTGCGGTACGACGCGGCACGCGCCCCGGCCCACGACGGCGTCACCTTCGACGCCCCGGCCGGCGGTCTCACCGCGCTCGTCGGCCCGTCCGGCGCGGGCAAGTCCACGGTCTTCGCGCTCCTGGAACGCTTCTACGACCACGACGGCGGCACCGTCACCGTCGCGGGCCGCGACGTGCGCGACTGGCCGCTCGCCGACCTGCGCGCGAGCCTCGGGTACGTGGAACAGGACGCGCCCGTCCTGGCGGGCACCCTGCGCGACAACCTGCTCTACGCGGCTCCCGGGGCGACACAGGACGAGCTCCTCGACGTCGTGGCCCGCACCCGGCTCGACGACCTGCTGGCCCGGCTTCCCGACGGCCTCGACACACCGGTCGGGCACCGCGGAGTACTGCTGTCGGGCGGCGAGCGTCAGCGGGTCGCCATCGCCCGCGCGCTGCTGCGCCGGCCCCGCCTGCTCCTGCTCGACGAGGTCACGGCCCATCTGGACGCGGTCAACGAACAGCATCTGCGCGAGGTCGTCCGCGGCCTGGGCACGGACACCACGGTCCTGGTGATCGCCCACCGGCTCTCCACGGTGGTCGACGCGGACCGCATCGTGGTCCTGGAACGCGGCCGCGTACGGGCCCAGGGCAGCCACGCCGAACTGCTCGCGTCCGACGCCCTGTACGGCGAGTTGGCGGCCACGCAACTCGTGGCCGCCTCAACTCGCTGAGTGTCCCGCCCCCGTGTCAGGCGTTCTTGATCGCCGAGATGTCGAAGTTCAGCTTGATCTTGTCGGAGACGAGGACGCCGCCGGTCTCCAGCGCGGCGTTCCAGGTCAGGCCCCACTCAGAGCGCAGGATCTCGGCCTTGCCCTCGAAGCCGGCGCGCTCGTTGCCGAACGGGTCCTTCGCGGAGCCGTTGAACTCCAGGTCGATGCTGAGCGGCTTGGTCGTGCCCAGGATCGTCAGGTCACCGGTGATGCGGTAGTCGTCGCCGCCCAGCGCCTCGGCGGACGTCGAACGGAACGTCATCGTCGGGAACTCGTCGATCTTGAAGAAGTCGGCGCTCTTCAGGTGGCCGTCACGGTCGGCGTTGCCCGTGTCGATGCTGGCCATCTGCACGTCGAACGACGCGGTGGACTTCGCCGGGTCCGAGCCGTCGAGGTGCAGCTCACCGGTGAAGTCCGTGAAGCTGCCCTTCACGTTGGTCACCATGGCGTGCCGGGCGACGAAGCCGAGCGTGGTGTGCGCGGGGTCGACCGTGTAGTCGCCGGTGACGGCGGCCAGGTCCGGGCCGACCGCGGCGGGGGTGCCGGCGGCGCTGTCGGTGGTCTCGTTCTTGCGGCCGAAGATGCCCATGACGTGCTCCTTGGGGACGGTCGGCACGGTGGGTGCCGGGTGATGTTGAAAGTTGAACCATCAACTGAGGGAGACTCTAGCGCGGTGATGTTCAACTTTCAACATCAAGCGCAGCGTGTCTCTCCGATTACACCCGGTGGATCCGGGAGGCGCTCTTCCGGACGCGCGTAGAACACGGCACCATCTCCTTGCTCCACCTGCACCACAGCCGTCTCACAGTCAGCACGGTCAACAGCAGGAAGGAATCCCCCATGCGCATCCGCTCAGCGCTCACCGCGCTCGCGCTCACCACCGGCGCCCTCGTCGCGCCCGGCTTCGGCGTCCTCGCCACCGCGACCGACGCCTTCGCCGCCACCAAGATCAGTCACGCCACCGCGACCTCGATGTTCAGCTCGGTCGGCATCACCTGGTCGTCCTCGGGCGGCTGCTCGAACCGCAACAACTCCACCTGTACGTCGTTCGACCAGCTCAACCTCGCCACGGCCCAGGGTGCCCAGACCCTGAAGAAGGCCACCGGCTGCGCCCTCAACATCACCGGCGGCACCGAGACCGGCCACGCGAGCGGCACGTACTCGCACTGGAACGGCTACAAGCTCGACTACGGCAAGAACACCTGCGTCACCAACTACATCAAGGGCACCTTCACCTACATCGGCCTGCGCGGCGACGGCGCTCCCCAGTACAAGTCGGGCTCCGGCAACATCTACGCCGACGAGGGCAACCACTGGGACGTCCTCTACTACAACTGCGGCGGCTGCTGAGCCGGCGCGCACGCAGGGCTAGCGCGCGGCGAGACGCTCCATGAGGGCGGCGCCGCGCGCCAGCAACTCCCGCTCCTGGTCGGTGAGTTCGGCCTCGATGGCCTGGGCGAGCCAGCCGGCCCGGCGGCCGCGCTCGGTCTCGAGCGCGGCCCGTCCGGCGTCCGAGAGCTCCACCAGGGACTTGCGCCCGTCCGTGGGGTGCGGGCGGCGGGTGATCAGCCCCTGCTCCATCAGCAGGCCCACGGCGCGGGCCATCGACTGGGGGCGCACGCGCTGGTCCGTGGCGAGGTCGCTGGTGGTCATGGCGCCGTCGCGGTCGAGCGCGCCGAGCACAGCGACCTGCCCGAGCGGGATCCGGTCCTCGTGCTTCACGCGCCGCGTGAGCTTGCCCATCGCGGTACGCAGTTCGGCGGCGACGGCGGCGGATTCCGGGGTGGGCATACGGCACCTTAACCCGCCGGTATCCGGCGCGACCGCCGATCTGACCTGCGCAGGCGTGCTGTGCGGCGCGGGCCCTGGGGAAGTAGACAGCGGGACTGAACAGCAGAACTGAACAGCAATGCTGTAGAGTTTTCCTCGGTCGGGCCCAGCGCCAGCGTCGTCGCAGCCGGGGCCCGGCACGCGACCACGCGAAGGAACTCCCATGCCCGCACCGGCAGCCGGACCCACCACCATCAGCACCGTCACCGCCCGCGCCGTCCTCGACAGCCGCGGCAACCCCACCGTCGAGGTCGACGTCGTCCTCGCCGACGGATCCCTGGGCCGCGCCGCGGTCCCCTCCGGCGCCTCCACGGGCGCCCGCGAAGCCGTGGAACTGCGCGACGGCGAACCGCGCCGCTGGCACGGCAAGGGCGTCGACCGGGCCGTCGCCCACGTGAAGGAGGAGATCGCGGCCGCCGTCACCGGGCGCGACGCCGACGACCAGGCCGGCCTCGACGCCGCCCTCGTCGCCCTCGACGGCACACCGGCCAAGTCCCGGCTCGGCGCCAACGCGCTGCTCGGCGTCTCCCTCGCCGCCGCCAAGGCCGCCGCGGCCGCCCACCGTCTGCCCCTGTACCGCTACCTCGGCGGCTCCGACGCCCGCGTCCTGCCGATGCCGATGATGAACATCGTCAACGGCGGCGCCCACGCCGACAATCCGCTGGACTTCCAGGAGTTCATGATCGCGCCGGTCGGTGCGGCGACCTTCGCCGAGGCCGTCCGGATGGGCTCCGAGGTCTTCCACACGCTGCGCCGCGACCTGCTCGCCGCCGGCCACTCCACCGGCGTCGGCGACGAGGGCGGCTTCGCGCCCGCGCTGCGTACGGCCGAGGAGGCGCTCGACTTCGTCATGGCCGCGATCGAGCGCACCGGCTACCGGCCGGGCGCGGACATCGGGCTCGTCATGGACCCCGCGTCGTCGGAGTTCTACCGCGACGGGGTGTACGCGTACACGGGCGAGGGGGTCCGCCGCACCTCGGCCGAGCAGGTCGACTACCTGGCCGGGCTGATCGACGCCTACCCCGTCCTGTCCGTCGAGGACCCGATGGCGGAGACCGACCTCGACGGCTGGCGCGAGCTGACCGCCCGGGTGGGGGACCGCTGCCAGCTCACCGGCGACGACGTGTTCTGCACGAACGAGGCGCTGGTCAAGGAGGGCATCCGCACGGGTGTCGGCAACGCGGTCCTCGTCAAGGTCAACCAGATCGGCACGCTCACCGAGGCGCTCGGCACGGTCTCCGCGGCCCGCCGGGCCGGCTGGGCCGCGGTCATCTCGCACCGCTCCGGCGAGACGGAGGACACCACGATCGCGGACCTGGCGGTCGCCACGGGCTGCGGCCAGATCAAGACGGGCTCCCTGTCCCGCTCCGACCGCACGGCCAAGTACAACCGCCTCATCAGGATCGAGGAGGAGCTGGGGGCCGCGGCGATCTACATCTCACGCCCCTCCGGCGACCGAGGAGCGGAGTCCGGGGCGGAGCCCCGTGGCGGCGACTTGGACTAACCGGAACCACTTCTTGGACTGCCAACCCGGTTGAAGGCCGACGCCGTTGACCCGAGGCACCCGCCACGGATACCCAGAGCGGCATGTCCCGAAGATCCCGCGCCACCCAGGCCCTGCTCCTGGCGGCAGCCACCGGCATCGCGCTGGCGTCCCCCGCCACGGCGAAGGAGGACCAGGACGAGGCCCCCGGCCTCGTCCTGACCTCCCCGCGGCTCACGGTCACCGTCGCCGACGACTTCCCCCGAGTCCTGTCCTACGCCGACGCGTCCGGCGCCCGCCTCCTCGGCAGCACGCACGCCGTCACCGAGGTCACCCTCAACGGCAGGGCGTACCCGGTCCGCCTCAAGGCCGCGCCCGAGGTCACCGGGTCCACGGCCGCGTACACGCTCACCTTCCCCGATCTCCCGGACGTGGAGCTCGACGCCACCCTCGGCGTCTCGGGCCGGACGACGACGTTCAAGGTCACGGCCGTCCGCGACACGACCGCCTTCCGTGTCGGGACCATCGACATCCCGGGCCACGACCTCGTGTCCGTGGGCAGCGCCGACGGCGGCGCGGAGACCGCCTTCACCAAACTGGACCCGGACTCCACCCGCACCGCGGACGTCTTCGGCAAGGTCACCGCCGGCACCCCCGCGGAGCAGGCCGCGACCGGCGCCGCGTACGCCCTCGTCAACACCGGGAAGCTCGCGGCGGCCGTCGAGTCGAACTCCGCGTACGACAAGCCGAGCGGGGCGACGAACGGCGACGACGCCCGCTTCTGGCACCAGGCCCGCAAGGACGCCGACGGCGGCACCCGGGTCGGCGTCTGGTCCGGCCAGTGGACGTACCGCGGCGCCGGGTCCCCGGCCGCCGCGACCGGCAAGGACCTGCCGTGGGCCAAGGTCGTCGTCACGCCCGACGCGAACGGTGACGGCGCCGTCGACTGGCAGGACGGCGCGGTCGCCTTCCGCTCCATCGGCATCCGGGCCAAGGGGAGCGAGGACACGGCCGACCGGGTCGTCACCCACATCCCGTTCAACTTCGCGAGCCAGGCCCAGCACCCGTTCCTGCGCACCCTCGACGACGTGAAGCGGATCTCCCTCGCCACCGACGACCTGGGTCAGTTCGCCCTGCTCAAGGGGTACGCGTCCGAGGGCCACGACTCCGCGCACCCCGACTACGGCGGCACCATCAACCGGCGGGCCGGCGGCCTGAAGGACCTCAACAAGCTGCTGAGGACCGGCAAGAAGTACGGCGCCGAGTTCGGCGTCCACGTCAACGCCACCGAGGCGTACCCGGTGGCGAAACACTTCAGCGACAAGCTCATCGACCCCAAGTCCCCCGGCTGGAACTGGCTCGACCAGAGCTACTACATCGACCAGCGCCGCGACATCACCAGCGGCGACCTCGCCGCCCGCTTCAAACAGCTGCGCGACGAGACCGACAAGAACCTCACCACGGTCTACGTCGACGTGTACTACACCCACGGCTGGATCGCCGAGCAGACCGCCAAGGCCATCAACGGCCAGGGCTGGAACATGGCCACCGAGTGGGCCGACAAGTTCGAGCGGCAGTCCCTGTGGTCGCACTGGGCCAACGACCTCGACTACGGCGGCGCCACCAACAAGGGCCTCAACTCGAAGATCATCCGGTTCATCCGCAACAGCGAGAAGGACGTCTGGAACAACGACCCGGTCCTCGGCCAGAGCGCCCTCGTCGACTTCGAGGGCTGGACCGGCGAGAACGACTGGAACGACTTCTACGCCAACATCTGGCAGCGCGACCTGCCCGCCAAGTACCTCCAGCACCAGCAGATCACCCGCTGGGACGGCAACGACATCACCTTCACCGGCGGCCTGCGCGGCACCGTCGAGGACGGCCGGCGCACCTTCTACGACCACGACCGCAAGGTCCTCGACGGCGACAGCTACCTGCTCCCGTGGGACGGCGGAAAGAAGCTGTACCACTACAACAAGCAGGGCGGCAGCAGCAGTTGGGTCGTGCCCCGGGGCTCGTACACCGTCTACAAGCTCACCGGCAACGGCCGCGTGAAGACCGGCACGGTCCGCACCGGCGCCGACGGCAAGGTCACCCTGAAGTCCGCCGCCGGTCAGCCCTACGTCCTCTACCCGTCCGGTGACACACCCCGCGCCGCCGACCCCGCCTGGGGCGAGGGCACCGGCCTGACCGACCCCGGCTTCAACGACGCCCGCCTCAGGGGATGGGACAAGAGCGGCACCGTCGCGCGCGACACGGACGCCAACGGCCGCAACAGCGCGGCGCTGAGCGGGACCGGAGCCGCCTCGATCGCCCAGCGGATCACGGGACTCGAGCCCGGGAAGCGCTACACCGCCTCCGCCTGGGTCGAGGTCGCGCCAGGAAAGACGCGCCGCACGACCCTGAGCGCGGGCGGCGCCTCCGTGGGCATCGACCGCTCCACGCTGCCCGACACCATGGCCGCGAGCGACTGGCACGGCACGAACATGCAGCGCGTGAAGGTCAACTTCACCGCGCCCGCGCACGGCGCCCCGGCCCTGCGCCTGGCGACGGCGAAGGACCCGGACGCCGCGAAGGTCCGGGTGGACGACATACGTGTCGTGCGCAACGCCCCGGCCACCCGCCCCGGCACGGTCGTCCACGAGGACTTCGAGGACGTCGACCAGGGCTGGGGGCCCTTCGACAAGGGCGACGCGGGCGGCGTCACCGACCCGCGCACCCACATCGCGCAGAAGAACTCCCCGTACACACAGGCCGGTTGGAACGGGAAGCTCGTCGACGACGTCATCGGCGACGGCGAGTCCCTCAAGTCGCACGAGGAGAACGACGGCGTCGTCTACCGCACCTCGCCCGCGTCCGTCCCGATGAAGGACGGGCACGCGTACCAGGTCGACTTCGCCTACCAGTCGAGCCACGCCGGCGCCTACCAGTGGATCAGCGGCTACGACCGCGGCGACGACGCCGTCGAAACCGCCGCCGTCCCCGTAGGGGAGCAGCGCACCACCGGCCGTCTCACCACCACCGTCACCGCGGGCTGCGGCGACACCTGGACCGGACTGCGCAAGCTGCCCGGCGCCCCGGACGGCGCGGACTTCGTGCTCGACGACTTCACCGTGACCGACCTCGGCCCGGCGAAGGAGCCCGCCGCCTGCGGCACGCTCGCCCTCAAGGCGGGGCAGACCCTCGAACCCGGACGGGCCAACAAGGTCGAGGCCACCTTCACCAACTACGAGAAGGACCCGGTCACGGACGCGTCCGTCACCCTCGGCCTGCCCGAGGGCTGGAAGGCCGATCCTGCCGGACCCACCGCCCTCGACCCGGTCGCCCCGGGCGCGAAGGCCACCACCGTCTGGCAGGTCACCCCGCCCGCCGACGCGACGTACCAGCCGTACGAACTGACGGCGAAGGCCGCGTACTCCGTCGGCGGCGCGCACCGGACCCTCACGGCGGTCGCCCCCGTCCGCACGCTCCCGCCGCCGCCCGCCCACGACGCCTACGCCAGCGACCTGGACTGGACGTCGGCCGAGAACGGCTGGGGGCCGGTCGAGAAGGACCTCTCCGTCGGCGAACAGGGCCAGGGCGACGGCACCCCGCTCACGATCGGCGGAGTCTCCTACGCCAAGGGCCTGGGCACCCACGCACCCGCCCAGGTCCGGTACTACCTCGGCGGGCAGTGCACGTCCTTCACCGCGGAGGTCGGCGTCGACGACGTCCAGGCCGGCCGGGGAAGTGTGCAATTCTCGGTGGTGGCCGACGGCGCCGAGAAGGTGAAGTCGCCCGTCCTCAAGGCCACCGACCAGGCGTGGTCGCTCAGCGCCGACGTCACCGGCGCCGCGTACGTCGACCTGATCGTCGGCGACGGCGGCGACGGCAACGGCAACGACCACGCGGACTGGGGGAGCGCCCGGTTCCGCTGCGGAGTGTGACCGGCCTCTCACGCGCCACCTTTGTGTGACCCCTACAACGCGATGGGGCCCTGAGCAGTAACTTCGGCTGTACGACGCCGCGGTTCTGTTCGGGGCTACCAGGAAAACGGGCCGGAGACTGTACAGAGTCGACGGCCCGTTTTCCTTGGTCGCTTTCGTAAGGTCACTACATGACCGTTTTGGACGACACCGCCTCCACCCCCGGGGACGAGCCCACCGACGCCCGCGGGCGGGTGGCCGAGCTGCACGCGATCCGTGAGCAGGCCCTGCGCGGCCCGAGCGACAAGGCGACCGAGGCCCAGCACGCCAAGGGCAAGCTGACGGCGCGCGAGCGCATCGAGCTGCTCCTTGACGAGGGGTCGTTCAACGAGGTCGAGCAGCTGCGCCGGCACCGCGCGGTGGGCTTCGGCCTGGAGGCGAAGAAGCCGTACACCGACGGTGTCATCACCGGCTGGGGCACGGTCGAGGGCCGGACGGTCTTCGTGTACGCGCACGACTTCCGGATCTTCGGCGGCGCGCTGGGCGAGGCCCACGCCACGAAGATCCACAAGATCATGGACATGGCCATCGCGGCCGGTGCCCCGCTGGTCTCGCTCAACGACGGCGCGGGTGCCCGCATCCAGGAGGGCGTCTCGGCGCTCGCCGGGTACGGCGGCATCTTCCAGCGCAACACCAAGGCGTCCGGCGTCATCCCGCAGATCAGCGTGATGCTCGGCCCGTGCGCGGGCGGCGCGGCCTACAGCCCCGCCCTCACCGACTTCGTGTTCATGGTCCGTGAGACCTCGCAGATGTTCATCACGGGCCCGGACGTGGTCAAGGCCGTCACCGGCGAGGAGATCACCCAGAACGGTCTGGGCGGCGCCGACGTGCACGCCGAGACCTCGGGCGTGAGCCACTTCGCCTACGACGACGAAGAGACCTGCATCGCCGAGGTCCGCTACCTGCTGTCGCTGCTCCCGCAGAACAACCGGGAGAACCCGCCGACGGTGGACTCGGACGACCCGGCGGACCGCCGCAGCGACGTGCTGCTCGACCTGGTCCCGGCCGACGGCAACCGCCCCTACGACATGGCCAAGGTCATCGAGGAGCTCGTCGACGACGGCGACTACCTGGAGATCCACGAGCGCTGGGCGCGCAACATCATCTGCGCCCTGGCCCGCCTCGACGGCCAGGTCGTCGGCATCGTCGCCAACCAGCCGCAGTCGCTGGCCGGCGTCCTGGACATCGAGGCCAGCGAAAAAGCTGCCCGGTTCGTCCAGATGTGCGACGCTTTCAATATCCCCATCGTGACCCTCCTCGACGTGCCGGGCTTCCTTCCCGGGGTCGACCAGGAGCACGGCGGGATCATCCGGCACGGCGCCAAGCTGCTGTACGCGTACTGCAACGCCACCGTGCCGCGGATCTCGCTGATCCTTCGCAAGGCGTACGGAGGTGCGTACATCGTCATGGACTCGCAGTCCATCGGTGCCGACCTCACCTATGCCTGGCCGACCAACGAGATCGCCGTGATGGGCGCCGAGGGCGCGGCCAACGTGATCTTCCGCCGTCAGATCGCCGAGGCCGAGGACCCCGAGGTCATGCGCACCCGCATGGTCAAGGAGTACAAGGCCGAGCTGATGCACCCCTACTACGCGGCCGAGCGCGGCCTGGTCGACGACGTCATCGACCCCGCCGAGACCCGCGAGGTACTGATCAGGTCGCTGGCGATGCTGCGCACGAAGCACGCCGACCTGCCGTCCCGCAAGCACGGCAACCCGCCGCAGTAAGCGGCCCCGGACCACACGATCTTTCCCATCTGACCGAGGAGACCTGCCGCAATGTCGACTCCTGACATCCGCGTCGAGAAGGGCCACGCCGAGCCCGAGGAGGTCGCGGCCATCACCGCGATCCTGCTGGCCCGCGCCGCCACCCCGCCGGCCGCGCCCGCCCGGGGCCGCGACAAGGCCGGCTGGCGCCGCCTGGAGCGCCAGCACGGCTTCCGTGCCCCGCACTCCTGGCAGGGCTGACCCCGCCTCGCACCGGCGCGCACGACCTGCGGAAGTGGGCCCCGTCCTTTCGGACGGGGCCCACTTCTTCGTGTGTCAGGGGCTCACTCAGTCGAACTCGCCGTGCAGCGCCCCGAGTTTGAACGCCTCCCATTCGTGGGCGGTGAAGCGCAGGACGAGCCCGCGCGGGTCCGCCGGGTTACGCATCGCCACCCCTCCGTCCCGGAGTGCGGCGATCTCCACGGGGCCGCCCGCAGGGCTGCCCGGGGCGCTTCGCCACTGGGCGTCGGAGAGATCGAGGGAGTACAGCAGTTCCTTTTCCCGGTCGAGACCGGTGGAAGGGCTGTCCGTTGTCCGCGTACTCATAGCGACAAGGCCCCCGAGTTGACGCCTGAAACAAATGCTCGCCAGGC
The DNA here is from genome assembly GCF_050410835.1 of Streptomyces sp. cg35. Classification (NCBI taxonomy): domain Bacteria; kingdom Bacillati; phylum Actinomycetota; class Actinomycetes; order Kitasatosporales; family Streptomycetaceae; genus Streptomyces; species Streptomyces sp. cg35. The sequence continues at coordinate 2,700,075 of NZ_CP191268.1, read as the reverse complement.
CGGCGATTCGAAGATGATCGCTCCGGACTCCCGGTTCTTGGTGTCACGGATCGCACGCCTTTCTGATGAAAGCTCGGCGTGTTCGACACATCCGTTGGATGCGCCGCTGAAAGTGCTCTTGTGCCACACCGCTGACCCGATTTCGAGGTGCGTTGCGGTGGGTGCGGAAGTGGGGGGCATCACAACCCGCTTTCTTGCTTGATTCGGTCATTGATGTACCGGCGGGACTGTGCCGGCGAAAGCGCGGCAGCTGTCAGGTCGTCCCACGCCTTGGTGTACATCTCCACGTCGGGGCGTTGCTCGAGGAGCGTGCCCCCGGTCATGTGCTCCAGCCATGCCACCTGTACCGGAGGCTCTCCGCGCATGGTGAAGAGCGTGTACGGAGCGTACTGCGCGAGGGGCAAGGTTATGTCCAGGGGCAGGACCTGGAGGGTGACATTCGGCAACTCACCTGTTTCCATCAGGTGTTCGAACTGTTCACGGATCAACGTCCGTGGCCCGGGTATCCGGTGCAGCGCGGGTGTGTCGATGACCACTCTCAGGCGGAATTCTGCAGCTCCGCTGAGCAGATCCTTGCGCTTCATTCGAGTATTCACAAGGGGTTCGACCCGATCCGCTTCCGCCCCTGCGGTGAATATCTCGCGCATATATGCCTCTGTCTGGAGCAGTCCCGGCAGCACCGATGGCTCGAAAGAGCGAACGAGTGAGGAATCCGCTTCCAGGGTCAAGTAATCGCGCAAGTCGTCGCTGAGCAGCGGCCCTTGGCCGGACCACCAGTCGACCTTGTGGACGTCCTTGGCCAGCCGCTTGAGGTTCGTCCGCTGCCGGTCGTCCACAACTCCGTACAGGTTGAGCAGAGTTGTCAGATCGAGTTGGCGTATGCCTCGTTTGCCCGTCTCGATCTGACTGATCTTCGGCTGTCCGCACTCGAGTGCCAGGGCCGCGTCGTTGACCTTCAGGCCGGCATCGGTGCGCAGTCGGCGCAGCTCGGCTCCGAGCCGGCGGCTGCGCATCGTGGGCATCTCGCTCTGGGACATGGCCACATGATGTCCCGCGCCTTCTGGCCACACAACTGTCATATGCCTTCCCATCGCATCGGCATAGTACTCGTGCGTAATACTTGCCTACGGAATACTTTCGACGCCATGCTGTTCGAGCAACGTCCTTTGCCCACAAGCGAGTTGACCGCTACGCAACCCCCGGAGGGGTAATGCCGGACCAGCCAACGGATGAGGTCGACGTCATCGACGTGATCGATCGGCCGTGCGCGATCCGTATGGAGTACAGCCCGCACCGCCTGGAGCAGATCCGCAGGATCGTGGGGTCCCGCCTGCGGCGTTGGGGTCTGGAGAAGCTGGTGTACGACACCTCGTTCGTGGCGACGGAGCTGTGCAGCAATGTGCGGCACTGCGACGACGGCGTGTTCGAGTTCGTCATACGCCGTACCGACGACGGTGTCCGTCTGGAGGTGGCGGACTCGTCGCCCGACCTCGTGGTCATCCCCACCGAGCCGCCGGACCTCTTCGAGACCGGCGGGCGGGGCCTGTTCCTGGTGGCCGCCCAGGCCTCCGCGGTCGGCATGACGCCGACGCCCACCGGCAAGGTGGTGTGGGCCGAGCTGGCTCTCGGAGACGTCGACGCGGGCGCGTCCGGCTGACGGAGCCGACGCCGCGCGGGCCCTCGGGAGAGGGCCGTACGCCACCGTCACCGACGGCCTTCGGGCCGACGGGGGCGGTGGCGTTGTCGTGTCTCTGTGCGTATGCATCCGAATCCTCTGCGTGGTCGTTCTCGGGCGTGCGGAATCGCGGCCGCCCGGGCGGTGCGCCCGGCGCGGGCCGATGTGCGGACAGATCCCCGCGGACCGGCCGTACGCGCCCTGGAGGGCCCGTACGGGGCTGTCGGAGCCGGACGGGCGCGAGGGGCGGGCGGTATCCGCGCGCCGGGCCCGGTGAGGGGGCGGCGCGGAGGGTGGGGCCCGTCCTCGCGACCGGTCCGTCATCGACCGGTGACGCGGGTGTGGACGCGACCCGGGGACACGCTCGATCCCGCTCCGTGTCGACGGAGCCGTGTGTCCGGTGGGTGCGTCCGCGCCGGGGGCCTGGGCGCGCCTTCCGCGACGTGCGGAAGGTGTGGCGGGGGCTCTTGGCGCCGGATGGGCCGCCAGGAGGTCCCGGGGCGGTACGGGCGTCGCCGGGTACCGGGGCGCCGCCGAACCGTCAGGGTGCGGGTGCGGGCCGAAGCCCACCCTGCGGGCCCGTCAGGGGTGTGCGGTCTCCGTCACGAGACAGGAGAGCTTGCGGATGCCGCGGTGCGCGGCCGTGCGGACGGCACCGACACGCTTGCCGAGGATGCCGGCCGCCCGCTTGGCGTCGAGTCCGACGACGGCCAGCAGCATCACCGCCTCCGCCTGCTGCTGCGGGAGCTGGGCCACGAGGGCCATCGCCCGCTCGGTCCCGATGGTGCTCAGGGCCTGCTCGGACGTGTCGTCCGGCGCGGGCCGCTCCAGGATCTTGGTCATGTCCTCGGTGGACTCGGGGCGGCGCTTGTGCCAGCGGATGTGGTCCAGCGCCCTGTTGCGCACGATCCGGTTGCACCAGCCGTGGAAGCCCGCGCCGTCACCCCGGAACTTGTGCAGGTCCCGGGCGATCTGGAACCAGCTGTCCGACAGCACGTCCTCCGCTTCCGTCGCGCCCACCAGGGCGCGCGCGTAGGAGAGGAGCCGGGGCTGCAACATCTCGTAGACGGTACGGAAGGCCCGTTCATCGCCTTTCTGTGCCTCGCGGACCGCGTCGTGCAGAGGGTGCTGTTCACCCTCGCAGGCGGTGTGCGTTGTCTCTGGCCTTGGACTCGGGGGCCGTGCGGGTCGCGCGATGGCGGCACCGACTCTGGTGGCCCTGGTGCCCGAGTGGGACAAGCTCATCGGGTGGCTCCGCTTCCTGCTCTCAATTCGCCCGGAGTTGGGCGGGCACGGCACATCGTCCCGCCCCTAATAGGTCAGCGCGAGAGCCAGCGAAATCATCACTGTGGCAGGTATGCGGATCCGGTCAGATGTCCGCCCGGACATTGCGGACGAACTCGACCTCTAGCCAAGGGTGTTACTACGTGTACGCACTGTTGTCGAGGCAAGACGCGCTGTGAGGGGCATCGTGATTGCGGCCGGGAACACTGTCGGAGCATGGCCGAGACATGGCCGAGACATGGCTCGGCGCTTCGTGCGGTGGCACTGATCCGGAGAACGACATCGCCCCGCTGGTACACACCAGCGGGGCGAAGGTACCGGGCGAACCGCGATCCGGCTAGCGCAGGCGCGCCATCAACGCGTGTTCGACCAGAGTGATCAACGAGGACTTTGCATCCGCACGGTGTCGGGCGTCCGTCGTGATGATCGGGGTGTCCGGCCCGATCTGCAGCGCCTCACGCACCTCGTCCGGGCCGTAGGGCTGGTTGCCGTCGAAGCCGTTGAGGGCGATGACGAAGGGGAGGCCGGAGTTCTCGAAGTAGTCGACCGCGGGGAAGCAGTCGGCGAGGCGCCGGGTGTCGACGAGGACGACGGCGCCGATCGCGCCGCGTACGAGGTCGTCCCACATGAACCAGAAGCGGTCCTGGCCGGGGGTGCCGAACAGGTAGAGGATCAGGTCCTGGTCGAGCGTGATGCGGCCGAAGTCCATGGCGACCGTGGTGGTCGTCTTGTCCCCGGTGTGGGTGAGGTCGTCGATGCCGGCACTCGCCGACGTCATGACGGCCTCGGTGCGCAGCGGGTTGATCTCGGAGACGGCACCGACGAACGTCGTCTTGCCGACACCGAAGCCGCCCGCCACCACGATCTTCGCGGACGTGGTGGAGCGACTCTGAGAAGGCCCTCCGCTAGAGCTTGCGAAGTCCACTGAGCACCCTTTCGAGCAGTGTCACGTCTGGCTGGCCGCCGGCGTTCTCGTCGCCGCCGGGCTGATGAATGGCGACCAGGCCCGCCTCCGCCAAGTCGGCGACGAGAATCCTGGCCACGCCGAGGGGGATGGTGAGCAGGGCCGAGATCTCGGCCACCGACTTGATCTCCCGGCAGAGGTTGCAGATCCGCTGGTGCTCGGGCAGTTGGCCCTGCAACTGGTGCGGCTGCGCGGTGGTGTGCACCAGCGCCTCGATGGCGAGCTGGTAGCGCGGCCTGGTGCGGCCGCCCGTCATGGCGTACGGGCGCACCAGGGGATTGTTCGCGGCGGCGGGCTTCGCGTCAGGACGCGGCTGCGGCTGCACAGGCTGGATGCGCGGCGCCGGCGGCTGGTCGTAGGGACCGGGCTGCCGGGTCGGCCGGGCGTGGCTCGGCGCGGAAGGGAAGTTGTACCGGTTCTGCGACCCGTCCTCACGGCCCGCGCCGGCCTGTCCCTGACCCTGGGCAGGGCCGTAGGGCGGCCAGTGGGCCGACGAACCGCTCGGGGGTGTTGCTGAACCAGACACGTACTCCTCCTCCGACTGCGCTGGGCACCATCACTGTGGAGCCGCGTCCCGAAACTTTACGGCCACGGGACGCGAAAACGCACCGCCTGTCTGTTAGTTGAGAAGGCTTCCCTGAAGCTCCGCACGCAGGTCGGGCGTGAGAACCGTGCCCGCGCGGTCGACAAGAAGTGCCATCTCGTACCCAACGAGACCAATGTCCGCCTCGGGGTGTGCAAGGACAGCGAGCGAAGAACCGTCAGAAATGGACATGATGAAGAGGAATCCTCGCTCCATCTCCACAACTGTCTGGTTCACGGCGCCGCCCTCGAAGATGCGGGACGCGCCCGCGGTCAACGAGGTCAGACCCGACGCGACAGCCGCCAACTGATCGGCGCGGTCACGGGGGAACCCTTCGGACATCGCCAGAAGGAGTCCGTCGGCGGAGACCACCACGGTGTGGGACACCCCGGGGGTGTTGTCCACGAAGTTGGTGATCAACCAGTTCAGGTTCTGTGCCGCCTGGCTCATCGGGCTCACACTAACGCTCCTGGTGGTAGGTGCTGTCAGGGCCACCGGGAAACCCGCTGTCCTGGCCGTTCATCGTCACTACGGTCACTGCTGCTCACTACTGCCTTCACTGCGCCCGCGCTGCACGCCCCGGCGCAGATTGCTCAGCCTGCCCCGCACGTCCTCGGGAGCGCGGGAGATCTGGGGACCACCCTGCGGCGTCGCCTCCGCGGTGCCCTCGACCAGGTTGGCCTTGGGCACCCGGCGCGGCAGGCCGGACGAGGTGACCCCGCCCGCCTTCGGCCGCTTCAGCGACTCCGCGCGCTCCCACCGCTCGTCGTTGGACGAGCGCCAGTTGTCGTCGGAGGCGGCCTCCGCGGGCTGGTCCTGCGCCGGTTCCTGATGCTGGGGGGCGCTGGAGCCGCGGCGCGGAAGCCCGGCGTCGGTCAGATCATGCGCGACGGAGGGGGACGGGCCGGCCGTCATTCCTGAACCGGCGGGAACGTGCGGGTCGAAGCCTACGCTCTCGCGGTCCGCCGCGTCAGCGGCCTGCGCCGATTCCGCTTCGGTGGAGTAGGACGTCTGGAAGCCGTTCTGGAAAGCGCCCTGCGCCTGCCAGTCAGCCTGCCGGACGGGCTCCTCGAAGGCGTTGTACGAGCCCCGGGGAGCTTCCGTATAACCGTCCCGCTGCGCGTGGCCGGGCTCGTACGCGCCCTGCTGGGCATCGTCGTAGGCCGTCTGCGCGGGAGCGTAGCCGTCGTACGAGATCTGCTGCCGCTCGTCGTAGACACCTTGGCCCTGATCGTCGTACGCGATCTGCTGCTGGTCGTCGTATCCGAGCTGCTGCCCGTCGTAGGCGGCCTGCTCCGCGTAGGGCTGCTGGTTCTGCTGGGACTGCTGAGCCGCGATCTCGTCCCGGAACAGCGGCCGGTCGTCCGCGGAGTCCGGGCCCTGCGTCTGCGCCTCCAGGGCCGCACGACGCTCCTCGCGCATCAGGGACCGGCCGACCGGGTCCAGCTCGCGCGCGTCGTCCGGCACGTCGTAGCGGCTGTCGTCGAAGCCGAGCTCGGCCGCCGTGCGCAGCGGTGCCTTCTCGAAGGCCGGCTGCTGCGGAATCATCGTCGAGACGGTGAACTCGGAGAACTCGGAGTCGCCCTGCTGCTGCTGGCCGCCGCCACCGTGCGTGATCACGTCCGGGAGCATGACCAGCGAGGTCGTGCCCGCCTGCTCGCCCGAGGGGCGCAGCTGGACGCGGATGCCGTGCCGGTCGGACAGCCGCCCGACCACGAACAGGCCCATGCGCTGGGAGATCGCGGCGTCCACGGTCGGCGGGTTGGCCAGCTTGTGGTTGATGTCCGCGAAGTCCTCGGCGGTGAGGCCGATGCCCTTGTCGTGGATCTCGATCATGACGCGGCCGTCGGGGAGACGGGTCGCGGTGACGCGGACCTTGGTCTGCGGCGAGGAGAACGTGGTCGCGTTCTCCAGGAGCTCGGCGAGCAGGTGCACGAGGTCGGTGACCGCGCGGCCGTGGATCTCGGCCTCCGGGACGCCCTGCAGCTCGATGCGCTCGTACTGCTCCACCTCGGAGGTGGCGGCGCGCAGCACGTCGACCAGCGGGACCGGCTGGTCCCAGCGGCGGCCGGGCTCCTCGCCCGCGAGGACCAGGAGGTTCTCGCCGTTGCGGCGCATACGGGTCGCGAGGTGGTCCAGGCGGAAGAGGTTCTCCAGCTGGTCCGGGTCGGCCTCGTTGTTCTCCAGGTCGGTGATGAGGGTCAGCTGGCCCTCGATCAGCGACTGGTTGCGGCGCGACAGGTTGGTGAAGATCGCGTTGATGTTGCCCCGCAGCAGCGCCTGCTCGGCGGCGAGCCGCACGGCCTCGCGGTGCACCTGGTCGAAGGCGCGGGCGACCTCGCCGATCTCGTCGGTCGTGGTGATCGGGATCGGCTGGACGCGGGTGTCCACGCGGCCCGGGTCGGTGCGCGAGAGCTGGTCGACCAGCGTCGGCAGCCGCTGCTCGGCCACGTCGAAGGCGGCGGAGCGCAGCCGGCGCATCGAGCGCGACATCTGGCGGGCCATCATCCCGGCGAGCAGGAACGCGGCGAGCAGCGCGACCACGACGGCGGCACCGATGATGACGGCTTCCTGCTTCGCGTCGGCGGCGATGCCGGAGGCCTCGGTCACGGCCTTGTCGGCGAGGTCCGACTCGATGGTGCGGTAGGCGTCGAACTTCGCGGTGTTGACCGCCCACCAGTTCTCGGGCGTCACGCCCTTCTCGGCCAGGGCGAGACGGGCGCTGGGCTGGGTGCTGGGCAGGGCCACGATGTCGCCGACCATCTCGGTGGAGTCGGCCGGCGGCGGGACGTACGAGGGGTCCTTGGCCTTGGCGGCGGCGGCCTGCTTGGCGCCGTCCGACTTCAGCTTCTTGATCGCGGCGTTGAGCTTGTCGAGGTCCTGCTGCGTACCGCCGCCCTTGTACTCCTCCAGGGCGATGCCCTCGAGGTAGGCGTAGCTGCCGAGCGCGGTGCGCTGCTTGGCGAAGCTCGTCATGGCCGGGCCCGGCTTCACCAGCAGGTGCATACCGATGGAGCGCTCCAGGGAGAGCGCCGCCTTGGTGAGCGAGATCGCGTAGACGGTGCGGCCGTAGCTGGTGATGTTTCCGGTGCCGAGGCCCAGCTCGTTGGCGAACTCCATCAGCGGGTGCTGGATGGCGACGTAGCCCTCTTCGGTCTGCACACCGTCGAGCTTCGAGGTGTAGGCGGCGGCCCGCAGCTTGCTCAGACCGCCCTCGACCTTGTTGAACTGCGCCATGCGGCGCTCCAGGCCGGCCTTGTGCGGCATGCTCTGCGCCGCGGCGTGGAAGGCGTCGGCGGCGGCGTCCGTCGCCGCGCGGGCCTTGACGACCGAAGGGTCGTTCTTCTTTCCCTGGAGCAGGGGCGCGGCGGAGATGTCGCGCTCCTGGATGAGCTGGTCGCCGTACTTCAGCGACGCCTGGACCAGACGTGCGGTGTTCTCGGCGTCCTGGGCCTCGTGCCAGGTGTCGATGGAACCCTTCACCTGGAAGCCGCCCATGACCAGGCCGACGACCACGGGTATGAGCAGGATCGCGTTCAGCTTGGTGGGCACGCGCCAGTTGCGCGGCGACATCCGTCCGCCCGAGGGCTTCGGCGCCGCCGTCTCGGCCGGTGCGGCCTGTGCCGCTGTGCGCGGCGGCGGGGTGAAGTTGCCCCGTGCCGACGCCGGCTCGGGACTGTTCTTGCTTCGCCTCACTCGACCAACAACCTCTCGGCGTCGGCACCTACGTTGTGCCGCTGTATGTCTCCAGGCCCGTTCTTACTGGGCAGTTCAGCGCATTCCAGCACGTCAGGAGGTGCACTTCCAAACAGTCGGAACCGGAAGCTCCGCGTGATGTATGCCCTAGATAAAACGGTCATAAAGAGCGAGCCCCGCCAAAAGGCGGGGCTCTTGTGAGCACAGTGGAACCGGCTGTGCGCGACGTGTGTCGGCGTCCCCGGAATTCTCTGTCGAAACGTTATGAACACAGCGGCCCCGCGTGTCAAAGGCCACAGGAGCCGCTGAACGGACTGGAACAACTGCCGTACGAATCTGGCCACTTGGTGGCCGAGTTCCGACTGCTTCTGTCTACTTGAGCCGGGCCATCAGTGCGTGCTCCACCAGCGTGATCAGCGCACTCTTTGCATCCGCACGGTGTCGGGCGTCCGTCGTGATGATCGGGGTGTCCGGCCCGATCTGCAGCGCCTCACGCACCTCTTCGGGGTTGTACGGCTGGTGCCCGTCGAAGCCGTTCAGCGCGACGACGAAGGGGAGGCCGGAGTTCTCGAAGTAGTCGACCGCGGGGAAGCAGTCGGCGAGGCGCCGGGTGTCGACGAGGACGACGGCGCCGATCGCGCCGCGTACGAGGTCGTCCCACATGAACCAGAAGCGGTCCTGGCCGGGGGTGCCGAACAGGTAGAGGATCAGGTCCTGGTCGAGCGTGATGCGGCCGAAGTCCATGGCGACCGTGGTGGTCGTCTTGTCCCCGGTGTGGGTGAGGTCGTCGATGCCGGCACTCGCCGACGTCATGACGGCCTCGGTGCGCAGCGGGTTGATCTCGGAGACGGCACCGACGAACGTCGTCTTGCCGACACCGAAGCCACCGGCCACCACGATCTTGGCCGAGGTGGTCGAACGGGGAGCGGCCCCCGTCGCCCCGTCAGAGCTTGCGAAGTCCACTGAGCACCCTTTCGAGCAGAGTCACGTCCGGCGCACCGCCGTTGTTCTCGTCGCCGCCCGGCTGATGGATCGCGACGAGGCCGGCCTCGGCCAGGTCCGCGACGAGGATCCGGGCCACCCCGAGCGGCATCGACAGCAGGGCCGACACCTCCGCCACCGACTTCACCTCGCGGCACAGGTGGCAGATGCGCTGGTGCTCGGGCAGCAGCGTCATCAGGGCCGCCGGGTCGGCGGTCGTGGAGACGAGCGCCTCGATGGCCAGCTGGTAGCGCGGCCGGGTCCGGCCGCCGGTCATCGCGTACGGGCGGACCAGCGGCTGGTCGCCCTCATGACCGTAGGCGGCGTGTGCGGCTGCACTGCCGTACGGATCGTGAGGAGCGGTGGGCGGGGTCATGGATCCTCCGGGCGGGACGGCAGGGCGGGGGCCTGCCGTCTGAGGGTGGGCCGGTGGGGGGATTGTGACGGCCGTACGGTGACGGGACGCAGATCGGAAGGGGATTACGTGACTTCTCTGGATTCTGGGGCTGATGGTGCGCCAGACTTCAGGTGTGGCCGGGGTTACCGGCCGTCACCCCGGTCAGTGCAGCAGGCTGCCCTGCAGCTCGGCGCGCAGATCAGGCGTGAGCACGGCGCCCGCCCGGTCGACGAGGAGCGCCATCTCGTACCCGACGAGGCCGATGTCGCAGTCCGGGTGCGCGAGCACGGCGAGAGATGATCCGTCGGAGACGGACATGATGAAGAGAAAGCCGCGCTCCATCTCCACGACCGTCTGATTCACCGGCCCGCCCTCGAAGATTCTCGAGGCCCCCGCCGTCAGCGAGGTCAGACCCGACGCCACGGCCGCCAGCTGGTCCGCGCGGTCACGCGGAAAGCCCTCGGACATCGCGAGCAGCAGACCGTCCGCGGACACCACGACGGTGTGGGAGACCCCCGGCGTGTTGTCCACGAAGTTGGTGATCAACCAGTTCAGGTTCTGTGCCGCCTGGCTCATCTGGCTCAACTAACGCTCCTGCTGGTGAGTGGGGCGGGGGTAGCTGCCGGTCTGACCGGTGCCACCGGCCTGCCGGCCCTGCTGGATGCCCCTACGGAGATTGGTCAGCCGTCCCCGCACGTCGTCGGGCGCGCGCGAGACCTGAGGACCGGTCTGGTTCTGCTGCTCCTGGGCCGTGCCCGCCACGAGGTTCGCCCGGGGCACACGACGCGGCAGACCCGACACGGTGACGCCGCCCGCGGCGGGCTTGCGCACCCGCTCGGCCTGACGCATCAGCTCGTCGTTCGGGGACTGCCGCCAACTGGCCTGGTTCTGGCCGGAAGTGGGGGAGGCGGGCGCCGGTCGCGCGGGCGCCGCCGGGGCCTGTGCCTGCGGACGCTGCGGAGCCTGCTGCTGCGGGGCCGCCTGCTGGGCGCCGCGCTGCGGCAGGGACCGGGCCTGCTGCCCGTACTGCGCATCCTGGCTCTGACCCTGGGGCCGGCCCTGAGCCTGCGCCTGGCCCTGGCCCTGCTGCTGACCGTGGAACCAGTTGGTCTCCAGCGTGTCGTACAGCGGCGTGCGGCCGTCACCCGCATCGGTGGCCGGCGGCAGGTAGTCCTGCTGCGGCTGCGCCGGGATGCTCTGGTCCTGCGCCGGGCGCTGCACGGGCGGGAAGTCCTGCCCGCCGCCGCGCTGCCGCGGAGCCGCCGGACGCTCGTACTGACCGGTGCCCTGGGGCTGCCCGTACTGGCCGGTGCCCTGGGGCTGCCCGTACTGGCCCGTGCCGGACGGGTCCTGCGGACGCGCGTACTGGCCCGTGCCGGACGGGTCCTGGGCACGCTCGTACTGGCCGGTCGTCGACGGATCCTGCGGACGCTCGAACTGGTCGGTGCCGGACGGGTTCTGACGGTTCGGCAGACCGTTGTCCCGGAAGCCGCCCGCACCCGCGGCCGGCCCCCCGTTCCCGTTCGGTACGGCACCGAAGACATCGGGGCGCACGAACTGACCGGTGCCCTGGCCCTGGTTCTGGTCCTGGCCGGACCGGGGCGCGGGCGGCGGCGCGTCGTAGTCGGGGCGCGCGAACTCGGCCGTGGAGCCAGGACCCTGACGATCGTCCCGGACCGCCGGGAACTGCGCCGTCGAGTCCGGCTCGTCGTGACCGCGCGGCGCGTCGAGGTGCGGCTGTGCGTTCTCGTCGCTCCAACTCGGCACGCGCGGCTGCGGGTTGCCGCCCGGCAGCTCGGCACGCGGACCACCGCGCGGCGGCAGCACCGGACGTCGGCCCTGCTGCTCGGCCGGGTCGTTGTGGGTGCGCTGCTGCGGCGGCACGGGACCCTGACCGGCGCCGTTGAAGACACCGGTACCCGGGCCGGTCGGGGCCTGCGGGTTCTGGGCACGAGCCGGCTGCGGGCGCTGCGGCGCCTGCGGGTTCTGTGGACCGCGCTGCTGCCCCGGGTCGCGCGGACCCTGCGGGTTCTGCGGGTTCTGGGAGCCGCCGTCCCGGGCGGGCAGCGCCGCGCGCGGACCGCCGCCACCGGCACCGACCTGCGGCCGCGCCGCACCGGGCCCGGCACCGAGCCGGCCCGCGGCGCCACCACCGGCACCCGGCGTGACACCGCGCCGCGCGCCTGCGGCACCGGCGGAGGCCTGCGCAGCGGCCGGACCGCCGCCGGGGCCACCCTGGCCCGGGAGCTTCTTGCCCTGGGCGACGTCCACGGGAAGCATGACCAGCGCGGTCGTGCCACCGGAGTCCGAGGGACGCAGCTGGATACGGATGCCGTGGCGCTGTGACAGACGACCGACCACGAACAGACCCATGCGGCGGGAGACCGACACGTCCACGGTGGGCGGCGACGCGAGCCGCTCGTTGATCGCGGCGAGGTCCTCGGGGGAGAGGCCGATACCGGTGTCGTGGATCTCGATCAGCACACGGCCGTCGGGCAGCGCGTGACCGGTGACCTTCACCTTGGTCTGCGGCGAGGAGAACGAGGTCGCGTTCTCCAGCAGCTCGGCGAGCAGGTGCACGAGGTCGTTGACGACGCGGCCGGCGACCTCGGTCGCGGGCACGGCGGCGAGCTCGATCCGCTCGTACTGCTCCACCTCGGACGCGGCGGCACGCAGCACGTCGACGAGCGGCACGGGCCGGGTCCACCGGCGGCCCGGCTCCTCACCCGCGAGGACGAGGAGGTTCTCACCGTTACGGCGCATGCGGGTCGCGAGGTGGTCGAGCTTGAACAGCGAGGAGAGCTGGTCCGGGTCGGCCTCGCGCGACTCCAGCTCGGAGATGAGCGAGAGCTGGCGCTGGATGAGGCCCTGGGAACGGCGCGAGAGGTTGGTGAACATCGCGTTGACGTTGCCCCGCAGCAGGGCCTGCTCGGCGGCGAGGCGGACCGCCTCGCGGTGCACGTCGTCGAAGGCCGCGGCCACCTGGCCGATCTCGTCCCGGGAGTGCACACCGACCGACTCGACGGAGGTGTCGACGTCCTGCGGGTCCGACTCCGAGAGCTGCTTGACCAGCTCGGGCAGCCGGTCCTGGGCGACCTTGGTCGCGGTGTCCTGCAGCCGGCGCAGCGAGCGGATCATGGAGCGGGCCACGACGAACGCGCCGACGAGCGAGACGCCGAGCACGATCAGGATCAGCGCACCGTTGATGATGGCGGACTGCTCGGAGGAGTTGCGCAGCTCGCGCGCCTGCTGCTCCATCTGGTTGAGCAGCGTCAGCTCGATCTTGGACATCTCCTGGATACGGGAGCTGTCCGCGTCGACCCAGTCCTTGTAGGAGCGCTTGTCCTGGCTCCTGATGCCGTCCGTCTTGGACAGGACCCGCTCGGCGTACTTGTCCGCCGCCGTGATGGTGGCGTTGTTCTCGGTGAGCGGCTTGAGCAGTTCCTGCGCGGCGACGACGCCGTAGACGCTCTTGAAGGAGTCCAGCTGGGACGCCTGGTTGTCGTGAGCGGCGTCGGCGTACTGCCGGTCGACCTCGGTGAGCTTGCCGAACGTGGTGCTGTTCGGCGGCAGGGCCGCGGCGATGACGGCGCGCTGCTCGGAGGCGTACTCCTTGGCGGACGAGAACGCGGCGAGGGCGCGGGTGCGCTGGATCATCTCGGGGCTGCTCGTCGCCTGCGCCATGTCGGTGGACAGCGAGAGCAGCTGGTTGATGATGCGGGCGTACGCTTCGACGGTCTGCGAGGAGTTGGACTTGGTGGCGTAGGCCTCGGTGCGGATCTTCTTGAGCCGGATCAGGTCACTGGCGATCTGGACCGCGTGCTCCCGCACACCGTTCAGGCTGCCGGACTCGCTGTCGCCCTCGATGTCCGTCGTGCTCTGCAGGAACGTGGCACGGGCGCGGTCCGTCTTCTCCCGCGCCGCCTTGATGCTGAAGTCGTCCGTCGCCTTGGGGTCGTTGGACAGCGGCCCCGCCGACTGGTCGCGCTCCTCCTGGAGCGCCGACGCCAGGTCGGTGGCCTGCTTCGTCATCTCCGTCAGCAGCTTCATGTTGTCGAGCTGCTGGATGTCGTCCAGGGACTCCGCGATACGCAGGGCGCCCAGCGAGGTCGCGGCGACCACGGGCAGCGTCAGCAGAGCGACCAGGCGGGTCGAGATGCGCCAGTTGCGCAGGGCTATTCGGGGGCCGGGCCCGGTGGGCCCCTTGGCCTTGACCGAGGGAGGCGCGGGCGTGGTCGAACCGCCGGACACACCGGAGCGCCCGTCGCGCTCACCGACGTCGACGGACGCCGTGCGCCCCGGGTTCTGGGCGTGCGGGGGCTGGGAGCCGCCTGTTATCGGGCCGGTCCCGCCGCGCGGCTCCGGCTCCGCCGCAGCGCTGCCATCCCTGTTCTTACGTCCCTGCACTAGCGTCGCAACCTCTGGACCAGGCGCCCCACCCGCATGCGCGGACAGGACGGTGTCGGCGTAGTTCGAAGGGCGACCTGAAACGCCCCCCTGTTGGTCGTGAGTGACCGGCGCTGGCTCCCCCTCCCGCCGCTGCTCGACGCTGTCTCGCGCCCCTGTGCGTCGGTTCGATCCCGCGGTGGTCTCGGGAATTCCAGCACAGTGCAGGATCTCCAACAAGGCCCGAGAGACACGGCGTACCACCCGTGACCCCATGTGAGGAGGTTGTTACGAGCCGTAGAAAGTGATCTAGGGGAAACCGGGCATTCGCGGGCGTATCTGGTACGGCCAGGGGGTGTCCCAGTCGCCATGATCGGGAGCGGAATGGTGCCTTCAGTGATGCAATGTCCGTTTCACGGACGGCGCTTGGCGGCCCGAAGTGCCCCATTTGCGTGTCCACTGGTGAGCAAACTCACATGCGCCGGATCACAACTTCCCGGCTTTCGGCGGGAATCAGATGTTTAGCCTGACGCTTTACAGGGATGGCCCATCAGACAACCGCGTCGAACGACCAGGTCGGACGACCACGCCAGACAACCGAGAAGGTTCCAGAGCGCAGCCATGAAGACGACGACGATGTTCCTCAACCTCGCCAACCCGCGGCGCACCACGCTGGCGCACCTCAAGGACGCCGAGGAGATCCAGGCCGCGCCGTTCCTCCCGGAGCACTCCCTCGCGCTGCCGACGAACACGGCCAACCCGAAGCGCACCATCCTGATGGAGAAGCCGCAGTAGGGGCGCCGCGTTAGCCTGGAGCGGTCACATCCCACCCGGGCCCAACGCAAGAATGAGGGGCGCAGCCACCCGTGCGCATCGCCAGATTCTCCATCGACGGGAACGTCGCCTTCGGCGCGGTCGAGGGCGACAAGCCAGACGAGCTCGTCCTCGACATCATCAAGGGCATCCCGTTCGCGGACTTCGAGCTCTCCGGCACCAAGGTCCCGCTGAGCAAGGTCCGGCTGCTGCCGCCCGTGCTCCCGAACAAGGTGATCGCCTTCGGCCGCAACTACGCGGAGCACGCGAAGGAGCTGGGCAACGAGGTCCCCGACACCCCCTTCGCCTTCTTCAAGCCGTCCACGTCCGTGATCGGACCCGGCGACGAGATCCAGTACCCCTCCTTCTCGCAGGAACTGCACCACGAGGCGGAGCTGGCCGTCGTCATCGGCCGCATGTGCCGCGAGGTCCCCCGTGAGCGTGTGAACGACGTCATCCTCGGCTACACCGCCGCGAACGACGTGACCGCCCGCGACGTGCAGAAGCGCGAGAAGCAGTGGGCCCGCGCCAAGGGCTTCGACACGTCCTGCCCGCTGGGCCCCTGGGTGGAGACGGGCCTGGACGTGGCCGCCGCCTCCGACCTCGCGATCCAGTGCACGGTCAACGGGCAGCAGCGCCAGCTCGGCAGCACCTCCCAGATGATCACGTCCATCGCGGACCTGATCGCCAACATCTCCGAGGCCATGACCCTCCTCCCCGGCGACGTCATCCTCACGGGCACCCCGGAAGGGGTCGGCCCCCTCAGCGTCGGCGACGAGGTCGCCGTCAGCATCGAAGGCATCGGCACTCTCACCAACAAGGTTGTCAAGCGTGGCTAGCGCATCCGCCCCAGCAGTCCGTGTCCGTTTCTGTCCCTCGCCCACCGGTAACCCCCACGTGGGCCTGGTCCGCACCGCCCTGTTCAACTGGGCCTTCGCGCGCCACAACCAGGGCACCCTGGTCTTCCGCATCGAGGACACCGACGCGGCCCGCGACAGCGAGGAGTCGTACAACCAGCTCCTCGACGCGATGCGCTGGCTCGGCTTCGACTGGGACGAGGGCCCCGAGATCGGCGGCCCGCACGCCCCGTACCGGCAGTCGCAGCGCATGGACATCTACAAGGATGTCGCCGAGAAGCTCCTCGCCGCCGGCCGCGCCTACCACTGCTACTGCTCCACCGAGGAGCTGGACGCCCGCCGCGACGCCGCCCGCGCCGCCGGCAAGCCCTCCGGCTACGACGGCCACTGCCGCGACCTGACCGCGGAGCAGAAGCAGGCGTACGAGACCGAGGGCCGCAAGCCCATCGTCCGCTTCCGGATGCCCGACGAGACCATCACGTTCACGGACCTGGTCCGCGGCGACATCACGTACGAGCCGGAGAACGTGCCGGACTACGGCATCGTCCGCGCGAACGGCGCCCCGCTGTACACGCTGGTCAACCCGGTCGACGACGCCCTGATGGAGATCACCCACGTCCTGCGCGGCGAGGACCTGCTCTCCTCCACGCCCCGCCAGATCGCCCTCTACAAGGCGCTCATCGACCTGGGCATCGCCAAGCTCGTCCCCGAGTTCGGCCACCTCCCGTACGTCATGGGCGAGGGCAACAAGAAGCTGAGCAAGCGCGACCCGCAGAGCTCGCTCAACCTCTACCGCGAGCGCGGCTTCCTGCCCGAGGGCCTGCTCAACTACCTCTCGCTGCTCGGCTGGTCGCTCTCCGCCGACCGCGACATCTTCTCGATCGACGAGATGGTGGCGGCCTTCGACGTCAAGGACGTCCAGCCGAACCCGGCCCGCTTCGACCTCAAGAAGTGCGAGTCGATCAACGGCGACCACATCCGCATGCTCGACCCCAAGGACTTCGCGGCCCGCTGCGAGCCCTGGCTGAAGGCCCCGGTCGCCCCCTGGGCCCCGGAGGACTTCGACGAGGCGAAGTGGGCGGCGATCGCCCCCCACGCCCAGACCCGCCTCAAGGTCCTCTCCGAGATCACGGACAACGTCGACTTCCTGTTCCTCCCGGAGCCGGCCTTCGACGAGCCCAGCTGGACGAAGGCCATGAAGGAAGGCTCCGACGCCCTCCTGGTCACGGCCCGCGAGAAGCTCGAAGCGGCCGACTGGACCTCCCCGGAGTCGCTGAAGGAGGCCGTCCTGGCCGCCGGTGAGGCGCACGGCCTCAAGCTCGGCAAGGCCCAGGCCCCGGTCCGCGTGGCCGTCACCGGCCGCACGATCGGTCTCCCGCTCTTCGAGTCCCTGGAGATCCTCGGCAAGGACAAGACGCTGACCCGCATCGACGCGGCCCTGGCGAAGCTCGCCGGCTGACCGCGCCGTACAGCACCGAAAGACCCGGAAGCCGACCGCTTCCGGGTCTTTCGGCGTTACGGTCGTGACATGCGAGCCGGGGCCCCGATCAGAGCCGTCGTCTGGGACATCGACGACACGATCTTCGACTACGCGACGGCCGACACGACCGGCATGCGCGCCCACCTCACCACCGAGGGCCTCCTCGGCGCCTTCGGCACCGCCGAGCGGGCCCTCGCCCGCTGGAAGGCCCTCACCCGCGAGCACTGGGCCCGTTTCGAGACGGGCGAGGTCGACTGGGAGGGGCAGCGCAGGGACCGGGTGCGCGCCTTCGTGGGGGAGGCGCTGGACGACGCCGAGGCCGACGCCTGGTTCACCCGCTACCTCGCGCACTACGAGGCCGCCTGGAGCCTGTTCCCCGACACGGTGCCCGCCCTCGACACCCTCGCCGGCACCTACCGGCACGCCGTCCTCTCCAACTCCTCGCTGCACAACCAGGACCGCAAGCTCCGCGCCCTCGGTGTCCGCGACCGCTTCGAGGCCGTCGTCTGCGCGGCCGAACTGGGCGTCGCCAAGCCCGAGGCCGCTGCATTTCACGCCGTCTGTGAGCAGCTTGATCTGGCCCCGCACGAGGTCGCCTACGTGGGCGATCAACCGGACACCGACGCGCGCGGAGCGGTCGAGGCGGGCCTGACCGGCATCTGGCTGGACCGCGCGGAGATCGGCGGCCGGCCCGAGCTCGTCCGCATCACCGGTCTTGACCAGCTGCCCCCGTTGCTGGCGCGGGATACCCGTTTTGGAGCGCCGGAGACCTTCAGGTAATGTTCTTCCTGCGCCGAGGGGAGCGGGCCGAAAGGGCCGGAACCCGGAAGCGCAAGCCGAGCAAAGATCCCCGAGGGGTTGGCGTTCCGGTGGCCTATGGTGTAATTGGCAGCACGACGGTTTCTGGTTCCGTTAGTCTAGGTTCGAGTCCTGGTAGGCCAGCTCGCAGAGCTCATCTGCACCGTGGATTCCAGATCCACAAAGCCCCCGTTGTGTAGCGGCCTAGCACGCTGCCCTCTCAAGGCAGTAGCGCCGGTTCGAATCCGGTCGGGGGTACAGATCCTTCCCGCGAGGACGGCATGGGTAGCTCCCACCGACCTTGATGCAGGATCGCTAGGGCCCCCGTTGTGTAGCGGCCTAGCACGCCGCCCTCTCAAGGCGGTAGCGCCGGTTCGAATCCGGTCGGGGGTACTGGTCTAAACCAATATTGGTCTAAACCACCATGGCCTATGGTGTAATTGGCAACACTACGGTTTCTGGTACCGTCATTCTAGGTTCGAGTCCTGGTAGGCCAGCTCGCAGAGCTCATCTGCAACCGCGGATCTGATCCGCAAGGCCCCCGTTGTGTAGCGGCCTAGCACGCCGCCCTCTCAAGGCGGTAGCGCCGGTTCGAATCCGGTCGGGGGTACGTGAAGAAGAGGCCCTCCCCATTGCGGGGAGGGCCTCTTCTCGTGCGGCAGCCGGCCTGACCTCGAATTCAACGGAAGACAACTCCGGCCGGTCGCTGCGGCGTTGAAGCGACCGGCCGGGAACTGGCAGGAGAATAAGGCGCGTTGTGAGTCAGCCGGTGCGGCGCAGGGCCTCGGAGAGGCGGCCCGCGGCGTCGATCACGGCCTGGGCGTGCATCCGGCCCGGATGGCGCGTCAGGCGCTCGATGGGACCGGAGACCGACACGGCGGCCACCACGCGGTTCGACGGGCCGCGCACGGGCGCGGAGACGGACGCGACGCCCGGCTCCCGCTCGCCGATCGACTGGGCCCAGCCGCGGCGGCGTACGCCCGACAGAGCCGTCGCCGTGAAGCGGGCGCCCTGCAGACCGCGGTGCAGACGCTCGGGCTCCTCCCAGGCCATCAGGATCTGCGCGGACGAGCCCGCCTTCATCGTGAGCGTCGAGCCGACCGGCACCGTGTCCCGCAGTCCGGACAGGCGCTCCGCCGCGGCGACGCAGATACGCATGTCGCCCTGGCGGCGGTAGAGCTGCGCGCTCTCGCCCGTGACGTCCCGCAGATGCGTCAGCACCGGGCCGGCGGTCGCCAGCAGGCGGTCCTCGCCGGCCGCCGCCGAGAGCTCCGCGAGGCGCGGGCCGAGAATGAACCGGCCCTGCATGTCTCGAGCCACCATCCGGTGATGCTCGAGGGCCACTGCGAGACGATGGGCCGTGGGTCTTGCCAGTCCGGTGGCCGCGACCAGCCCTGCAAGGGTCGCGGGTCCGGACTCCAGGGCGCTCAGGACAAGGGCTGCCTTGTCCAGAACGCCGACGCCGCTACTGTTGTCCATGCGTCGATACTCCCGTCTCACTCTGTGAAACGCAAGTTCAATTTCCCGTGGAACTTGCCACTCTGTACGGACACCGGCCCGCGGACCAACGGGCCCGGCAGCCGACGTCCGGTACGAGGGGTACGAGCGACGGCGATCCGAATCTCTAGTTGGGCCGGCGTACCTGAGCCGGCCGGAGGGAAAGCGATGGGTAGGACACTCGCGGAGAAGGTCTGGGACGACCACGTCGTCCGGCGCGCCGAGGGCGAGCCCGACCTCCTCTTCATCGATCTGCACCTGCTGCACGAGGTGACCAGCCCGCAGGCCTTCGACGGCCTCCGGCAGGCGGGCCGCCAGGTGCGGCGCCTCGACCTCACCATCGCCACCGAGGATCACAACACCCCGACCCTCGACATCGACAAGCCGATCGCCGACCCGGTCTCCCGGGCCCAGCTGGAGACGCTGCGCAAGAACTGCGCCGAGTTCGGCGTGCGCCTGCACTCCCTGGGCGACGTCGAGCAGGGTGTCGTCCACGTCGTGGGCCCCCAGCTGGGTCTGACCCAGCCGGGCACCACCGTGGTCTGCGGCGACTCGCACACCTCCACCCACGGCGCGTTCGGCGCGCTGGCGTTCGGCATCGGCACCTCGCAGGTCGAGCACGTGCTGGCCACCCAGACGCTGCCGCTGGCCCGCCCCAAGACCATGGCCATCACCGTCGACGGCGAGCTGCCGGAGGGCGTCACGGCCAAGGACCTGATCCTGGCGATCATCGCCAAGATCGGCACCGGCGGCGGCCAGGGCTACATCCTGGAGTACCGCGGCTCCGCCATCGAGAAGCTGTCGATGGAAGCGCGGATGACCATCTGCAACATGTCCATCGAGGCCGGTGCCCGCGCGGGCATGATCGCCCCCGACGAGACCACCTTCGCCTACCTCGAGGGCCGCGCCCACGCGCCCCAGGGCGAGGACTGGGACGCCGCGGTCGCGTACTGGAAGACCCTGCGCACCGACGAGGACGCGGTCTTCGACGCCGAGGTGTTCATCAAGGCGGAGGAGCTCTCCCCGTTCGTCACCTGGGGCACCAACCCCGGTCAGGGCGCGCCGCTTTCGGCGGACGTCCCCGACCCGGCTTCGTACGAAGACGCTTCGGAGCGCCTCGCCGCCGAAAAGGCCCTGGAGTACATGGGGTTGGAGGCCGGACAGGCGCTGCGCGACATCAAGGTCGACACCGTCTTCGTAGGTTCGTGCACCAATGGCCGTATCGAGGACCTCCGGGCGGCCGCCGCGATCGTCGAGGGCCGCAAAGTCGCCGACGGCGTACGGATGCTGGTCGTCCCCGGCTCCGCGCGGGTGGGCCTGCAGGCCGTCTCCGAGGGCCTGGACAAGGTCTTCAAGGAGGCCGGCGCTGAATGGCGGCACGCGGGCTGCTCGATGTGCCTGGGCATGAACCCGGACCAACTCGCCCCCGGCGAGCGCTCCGCGTCCACCTCCAACCGCAACTTCGAGGGCCGGCAGGGCAAGGGCGGCCGTACGCACCTGGTCTCGCCCCAGGTCGCCGCCGCCACCGCCGTGCTGGGCCATCTGGCCTCCCCGGCCGACCTCGCCGACGACCGTACGCCTGCTGGAGTCTGATCAGCCATGGAAGCATTCACCACGCACACCGGCCGGGCCGTCCCGCTGCGCCGCAGCAACGTCGACACCGACCAGATCATCCCTGCTCACTGGCTCAAGAAGGTGACGCGGGACGGGTTCGAGGACGGGCTGTTCGAGGCCTGGCGCAAGGACTCCGAGTTCGTCCTCAACAAGCCCGAGCGCGCCGGGGCCACGGTGCTGGTCGCCGGTCCCGACTTCGGCACCGGTTCGTCCCGTGAGCACGCGGTGTGGGCCCTGCAGAACTACGGGTTCAAGACCGTCATCTCCTCCCGGTTCGCCGACATCTTCCGCGGCAACTCCCTCAAGAACGGTCTGCTGACCGTGGTCCTGGACCAGAAGGTCGTGGACCGGCTGTGGGAGCTGGTGGAGAGCGACCCGCAGGCCGAGATCACGGTCGACCTGCAGGAGCGCGAAGTTCGCGCCGAGGGCGTCACGGCCTCCTTCGAGCTCGACGAGAACTCCCGCTGGCGGCTGCTGAACGGGCTCGACGACATCAGCATCACCCTGCGCAACGAGGCCGACATCGCCTCCTACGAGGCGCAGCGCCCCGCCTACAAGCCCAAGACCCTCCAGGTCTGAGTCCGGCCCGGCCGCCGAGCCGGCTCCGCCCGGTCTGATCCGCCGCTGGGCAAGGCTCATTCAGGCCACATCTGCAGGACACGTACCCCCAATCGTGCACCGGTTGGGGGTACTTCTATGTCCGGCCCCGACGGCCCTCGGCCGACCCGCGCGGGCGGTCTCCGCGGCCTGTCAACTCCCTTGAATACCAGGGGTGTTCCTGGGGTACGCGAGCTTCGGCGCGGCTCCGGGCGGACGCGTCGCGCAAGGGGCCAGGAGGCCCCTGTGGGGCGGGAGTTACCCCCTGCGGAGGCGACAACTCGCCCCAGATGGCACAATCTGTGCATGGAACACGACGGCCAACTCCAGCTGTACGCGGCGGTCGCGAACCAACTCAAAGAAGCGCACGCCCGAGTGCGCTCACTGCAAGTCCCGGAGGGCGTACGGATGGCGCTGACCCGGAAGCTGCTGGCCATTACGGCCGCGGCCAAACACGACGTGGCCGGTGCGGCAAGGCGTCTGGAGCGATTCAGGGCGGACCTCGACGACTTCGAAGAGGGCTCCGGCACTGAAGAGGAACTCTGAGACTGCCGAGTTCGTTGCGGCACAAGGGTGATTAGCCCGTTTCGCGTTTGATTTGCGGTATATATCTGCCTAACGTGCGAAAAAGCCGGGTCGAAAGAGATTCGCTCCGGCAATGTCTCCGAAGGGGAAGACGTGAACAAGGCGCAGCTCGTAGAAGCGATTGCCGACAAGGTCGGTGGCCGTCAGCAGGCCGCCGAGGCTGTCGACGCCGTACTCGACGCCGTCGTCCGTGCCGTGGTCAACGGTGACCGCGTCTCGGTCACCGGCTTCGGTTCGTTCGAGAAGGTCGACCGCCCGGCCCGTTACGCCCGTAACCCGCAGACGGGTGAGCGCGTCCGGGTCAAGAAGACGTCGGTTCCGCGCTTCCGTGCGGGCCAGGGCTTCAAGGACCTCGTCGCGGGCTCGAAGAAGCTCCCGAAGAACGACGTCGCGGTCAAGAAGGCGCCCAAGGGCAGCCTGACCGGCAGCGCTTCGGCGACGGTCAAGAAGGCCGCGGCCAAGAAGACGACGGCCAAGAAGGCCGCCGCCAAGAAGGCGACGCCGGCGAAGAAGACCGCTGCGAAGAAGACCACCGCCGCCAAGAAGGCGACGACGGCCAAGAAGGCGACCGCCACGAAGAAGGCGACCACCGCCAAGAAGGCGACGACGGCGAAGAAGGCGGCTCCGGCCAAGAAGGCCACCACCGCCAAGAAGGCCACCGCGAAGAAGACGGCTCCCGCCAAGAAGGCCACGGCCAAGAAGGCGCCCGCCAAGAAGTCGACTGCGCGCAAGACCACCGCCAAGAAGGCCACCGCCCGCAAGAAGTAAGGGCGTATGCCACCAGGCTGCTCACGCGCCGGGCCGGGCTCCCCTCGGGGAGCCCGGCCCGCGGCATGTCCGGCGCCCTGAACCCCGCTCCCGAGGTCCGCGGAGCGGGGTTCAGAAGGTCTGCAGGGTCACCAGCGCGATCCGGCGCGCCTCGCCCTCTCCCTGTACCTCGATACGCACCCGCTGGCCGGGCCGCAGCAGGCGCAGCCCGCCGGCGTCGAAGGCGGCGGGGTCGAAGGGCATCGGCGTCCCGTCATCCAGAAGGACGCTGCCGGAGCGGGTATCGGGGTCGTACGTGTACGCGGTGGCCTGCATGCAGGCAGCGTACTCAGTCCACGGTCAGCAGCCCCGCCGTGGCCTTCGCGGTGTACGGGCCCACGCCCAGGGCGAGCGCGGCGCGCAGATCGTCGCCGGTGTCGACGTCCTGACGTACGGAGTCCACGCCGTCGAGGGGAAGTTCCGTGGCGCCCGACGCCGTGTGCCGGGCGCGGGAGGCCGCGCCGAATGCCGGAAGCAATTCCGTGCCCGGAGCCGCGGACAGGAGCGTGGTGCCGATTCCGGCGGCATCGGGCAGAAAAGCGCGGGGGAATGCGGTGGCCGCCGCGAGAACGCGGGCCAATTCGGCGGGACGCAGCGCGGGCAGGTCCGCGTTCAGGGCCGCCAGCGACGCGGCGGGGCGCAGGGAGCGTACGGCCGCCGCACCGTGCGCGAGAGCGGCATTGAGACCCGCCTGCGGGGTGTCGGCGACGATGCGGGCCCCCAGGGCCGCCAGTTCGCGGCCGGCCCGGGCGTCGTCCGTGACGACCACCACATCGCGGACCGCCGCACAGGCCCGTGCGGCGGCCACCGTGTCCTGCGCGAACGCCAGCGCCAGGCCCGGGCGCAGGGCCCCGGCCGCGGGCGCCAGCCTGCTCTTGGCCCGCACCAGCGGTTTCAGCGGTATCACCAGGGTCCACTGCACGCGCCTATTGTGACCTGTGCATGAGGTGCAGCTGTTCGCGCGGGCGTACGGTGTTCTCGACAGACCGGTGGCCTGGGGCGACACTTGTGCGGCCCGCCAGGCCCCGCCTGCAAGGTCCTAGAGGAAGGTGTCCGAGTGTCCCGCCGCAGAATCGGCTTCTGGTACCGCTTCGCAGCGGTCCTCTGCAAACCGCCCCTGGTGGTTCTGTTCAAGCGGGACTGGCGCGGAATGGAGAACATTCCTGCCGACGGCGGATTTATCACCGCGGTCAACCACAATTCGCATCTGGACCCGTTCCTGTACGCCCATTTTCAGTACAACAGCGGACGAGTCCCGCGATTCCTCGCCAAGCACGGCCTCTTCAAGAAGGGGTTCGTGGGGGCCGCGATGCGCGGCACCGGGCAGATTCCCGTCTATCGCGAGTCCACGAACGCGCTGAGCGCCTTCCGCGCCGCGATCAACGCCGTGGAGCGCGGCGAGTGCGTCGCCTTCTATCCCGAAGGAACGCTCACCCGGGATCCCGAACTGTGGCCCATGACCGGTAAGACCGGCGTCGCGCGCGTCGCGCTGCAGACACAGTGCCCGGTCATTCCCGTCGGCCAGTGGGGAGCCACCGAAGTACTTCCGCCCTATACGAAGAAGCCGCATTTCTTCCCGCGCAAGACGCACCATGTCCTCGCCGGTGAGCCCGTCGACCTGTCGCGTTTCTACGACAAGGAGATGACGCCGGAGCTGCTGAAGGAGGCGACCGAGGTCATCATGACCGAGATCACCTCGCTCGTGGCGGAGTTGCGCGGTGAGAAGGCTCCGCAGAAGCGCTACGACCCGCGCGAGGCGCGCATCGAGCAGCGCCGCAAGTCGCAGGAGCAGAGCGGCAGTTCGGAGGAGAACAAGTGACCCGACCCGTGAAGGCCGCAGTCTTCGGGACCGGCTCATGGGGTACGGCATTCGCCATGGTGCTCGCGGACGCGGGGTGCGATGTCACGCTGTGGGGCCGCCGCGCCGAACTGGCCGACGCCGTCAACTCCACCCGTACGAACCCGGATTACCTGCCCGGCGTCGAACTCCCCGCCGGTGTGCGTGCGACCACCGACGCGGCCGAGGCCGCGGCGGGCGCCGACTTCACCGTGCTCGCCGTGCCGTCGCAGACGCTGCGTGCCAACCTCGCCGACTGGACCCCGGTGCTCGCCCCCGACACCGTCCTCGTCTCCCTGATGAAGGGCGTCGAGCTCGGTTCGGCGATGCGGATGAGCGAGGTCATCGAGGACGTCACGAAGGTCGGCCAGGAGCGCATCGCGATCGTCACCGGCCCGAACCTCGCGCGGGAGATCGCCGCCCGGCAGCCCGCCGCCGCGGTCGTCGCCTGCCGCGACGAGGCCGTCGCCCAGCGCCTCCAAGTCGCCTGCCACACCCCGTACTTCAGGCCCTACACGAACACCGACGTGGTCGGCTGCGAGCTCGGCGGCGCCGTGAAGAACGTCATCGGCCTCGCCGTCGGCATCGCGGACGGCATGGGGCTCGGCGACAACACGAAGGGCTCGCTCATCACGCGCGGCCTCGCGGAGACGACGCGCCTGGGGCTGGCCATGGGCGCCGACCCGATGACGTTCTCCGGACTCGCGGGCCTCGGGGACCTGGTGGCCACCTGCTCCTCCCCGCTGTCGCGCAACCACACCTTCGGCACCAACCTCGGCAAGGGTATGACCCTGCAGGAGACCATCGCGGTCACCAAGCAGACCGCCGAGGGCGTCAAGTCGTGCGAGTCGGTGCTGGAGCTCGGGCGCCGCCACGGCGTCGACATGCCCATCACGGAGACCGTCGTCGGCATCGTCCACGAGGGGAAGCCGCCGGTCGTCGCTCTCAAGGAGCTGATGTCGCGCTCCGCCAAGCCCGAGCGACGCTGAGCGACGGCGGCGCGGCGGGGCTCTGCGGGCGCTGACTCCTGTGCTACCAGCAGGTACCCTCAACGCGATATGAGCAGCGAGAACCTCCCCCAGAGCCCTGCGTCCGCCGCGTCCGCCACCGGCGGACAGAAGCCGCGGGTCGCCGTCGTCTTCGGTGGTCGAAGCTCCGAGCACGGCGTCTCCGTCGTCACCGCCGGCGCCGTGCTGCGCGCCATCGACCGCTCCAAGTACGACGTGCTGCCCATCGGCATCACGCGTGAGGGGCGCTGGGCGCTGACGTCGGACGACCCCGAGCGGATGGCGATCACCGACCGCAAGGTGCCGGACGTGGCCGATCTCGCCGATTCGGCCGAGGGCGGGGTCGTGCTTCCGGTCGACCCGGCCTCGCGCGAGGTCGTCTACAACGAGCCCGGCTCCGTGCCCAAGGCCCTCGGAGACGTCGACGTCGTCTTCCCCGTGCTGCACGGCCCGTACGGCGAGGACGGCACGATCCAGGGACTCCTGGACCTGTCCGGGACGCCGTACGTCGGCTGCGGTGTGCTCTCCTCGGCCGTCGGCCAGGACAAGGAGTACATGAAGCGGATCTTCACGTCCTTCGGGCTGAAGGTCGGGCCGTACCTCGTCGTCCGGCCGCGCGAGTGGGAGCAGGACCAGGAGGGTGCGCGGCGCCGCATCGCGGAGTTCGTCGGCGAGCAGGGCTGGCCGCTGTTCATCAAGCCCGCACGCGCCGGTTCCTCGATCGGCATCACGAAGGTCGACTCCTTCGAGGGGCTCGACGAGGCCATGGAGACCGCCCGCGCCCACGACCCGAAGGTCATCGTCGAGGCGGCCATCGTCGGGCGGGAGATCGAGTGCGGCGTGCTTGAGTTCGAGGACGGCCCGCGTGCCTCCGTCCCGGCCGAGATCCCGCCGGTGCAGGCCCACGACTTCTACGACTTCGAGGCCAAGTACATCGACTCCGCCGCCGGCATCGTGCCCGCGCCGCTCACCCCGGAGCAGACGGCGGAGGTCCAGCGGCTCGCCGTCGCGGCCTTCGACGCCGTGTCCTGCGAGGGCATCGTGCGGGCGGACTTCTTCCTCGGGGAGGACGGCGAGTTCGTGATCAACGAGATCAACACGCTGCCCGGCTTCACGCCGATCTCCATGTACCCGCGGATGTGGCAGGAGAGCGGGGTCAGCTACCCGGAGCTGGTGGACCGGCTGCTGCAGGCCGCGCTGCGCCGGTCGACCGGGCTGCGGTAGGACTACTTCGCTTCGCGGGCCGCGCCCCGCATCGGTGGCCCGCATTGTCTGGATGCGGGCCGCGCCCCGCATCTTGTGTCCCGAGGCGTGTGCTCAGTCGTGTGCCACGCGTCGGATGCCCCGCGGGTGCGCGCTCTCTGGAGCGCGTGTCGCCGGGCGTGCGCCCTGTCGGGTGCGCGGTGTGTGGGGTGTGTGCGGAGTCTGGGGTGCGTGCGGTGCGCTGCGCGGGGCGCGCGTCGCGTCAGTCGGCGATCCCCTTCGGGATCGCCTTCTTGACGGCCTGCGCCAGATCGACGAGCGGGCCCGCCCCGCCCAGGGAGACCTGCTTCTTGGGGATCGTCAACTCCACATAGGCGAGACGCCCGCCCGTCGTCATGCGCTGCGCGCCGTCGTCGAGCCCCTCCACGACCCACTCCACATCGTCGACCGTCGCGGGCATGCTGCCCTTCTTCAATACCGCGTCCGGCCACGGCACACCGCAGCGCAGTATGATCGCCGGACTTCCCCAGGCCGCGGTCAACTCGGAGTGCGGTTCGGGATCGTTGCGCTCAAGTCCGTCGACCTTCTGCGGCAGCAGTTCGTGCAGATTCCGGCACAGCTTGGTGACCTTCGCGTCCGGGGTGGGAACCGTCGCCGCGGGCGCATCGTCCGTTGAAGCGCAGCCCGAAGCGGCGGCGATCATCAGGGACAGTGCGGGCAACCCGATGGCAAGGCGGAGCCGGTGGCGAAGAGAGTTCACCGGCACAGGGTAGACGGGGGCTAGAGGTGGACGACCGGGCAGGTCAGGGTTCGTGTGATGCCGTCCACTTGCTGGACCTTGGCGACCACCATGCGACCCAGCTCGTCGACCGTGTCGGCCTGCGCACGCACGATCACGTCGTAGGGGCCGGTGACATCCTCGGCCTGTATGACTCCCGGAATCTTTCCGATCAGCTCGGCGACGGTCGACGCCTTGCCTACTTCGGTCTGGATCAGGATGTACGCCTGTACCACGGAACCTCCAGGGCGGCCACGAGGATCATGTGGGGAGAAGGGACGCCACGGTATCGCGTCGCCGCTCGTCGCGGGGAGACCCGGGGTGGCTGTGGCGTACACACCGTGTACACGGCGGCCGCGCAAGGGATCGTGGAGGCACGCCCATGAGGGAAGAAGAGGGCAGGCCCGTGACACAAACCGTACCCATGACAGAGACGGCCCGCGACCGCAAGCAGGCCGGGGCAGAAGGGGCAGTACGCGCATGAAGGGCACCGTCGGCGAGCTGGGGGAGTTCGGACTCATCCGAGAGCTGACCTCGCGGCTCACCACCACCCCGGCCGTACGGATCGGCCCCGGCGACGACGCCGCCGTGGTCGCCGCGCCGGACCGCAGGGTCGTCGCCAGCACGGACGTCCTGCTGGAGAACAGGCACTTCCGGCGCGACTGGTCCACGGCGTACGACGTCGGCCGCAAGGCCGCCGCGCAGAACCTCGCCGACATCGCGGCCATGGGCGCCGTGCCGACGGCCCTGCTGCTCGGCCTCGTGGTGCCCGCAGAGCTGCCCGCGTCCTGGCCTTCGGAGCTGATGGACGGGCTGCGCGACGAGTGCCAGGTGGCCGGCGCCGCGGTGGTCGGCGGCGACGTCGTCCGCGGCGACACCATCACCATCGCGATCACCGCGCTCGGCGATCTGCGCAACCGCGAGCCCGTGACACGCGCCGGCGCGCAGCCCGGCGACGTCGTGGCCGTGACCGGGTGGCTCGGCTGGTCCGCGGCCGGGTACGCCGTGCTCTCCCGCGGCTTCCGCTCGCCGCGCGCCTTCGTCGAGGCGCACCGCCGGCCCGAGCCGCCGTACCACGCGGGCCCCGCCGCGGCCGGGCTCGGCGCGACCGCCATGTGCGACGTGAGCGACGGACTCATCGCCGACCTGGGCCATATCGCCGAGGCCAGCAAGGTCCGCATCGACATCAAGTCCGGGAAGGTGGACGTGCCCTCCCAGATGAACGACATCGGCCAGGCCGTCGGCGTCGACCCGCTGCAGTGGGTCCTGACCGGGGGAGAGGACCACGCGATCGTCGCCACCTTCCCGGCGGACGTGAAGCTGCCCGCCAGATGGAAGGTGATCGGCGAGGTGCTGAACCCCTCGGCCCTGCCCCAGGTCACCGTGGACGGCGCGCCCTGGACCAGCAAGGGCGGCTGGGACCACTTCGGGGACGACTTCCCCGGTGGGGAGATCGAGTCGTGACCGCCTCCACCACCGCGCCGGTACGAGTGCTGACCGTCGCCGGGTCCGACTCCGGCGGTGGCGCCGGGATCCAGGCCGACCTGAAGACCATGCTGGCCCTGGGCACCCACGGCATGAGTGTCGTCACGGCCGTCACCGCCCAGAACTCCCTCGGTGTGCAAGGAGCCTGGGAGCTGCCGGCGGAGGCGGTGCGCGCCCAGTACCGCAGCGTCGTCGACGACATCGGAGTCCAGGCCGTCAAGACGGGCATGCTGGCCTCGCCCGAACTCGTCGAATGCGTCGCCGAGTTGCTCGCGGGCACCGATGCCCCCGTCGTGATCGACCCGGTCGGGGTGTCCAAGCACGGAGACTCGCTGCTCGCCGCGTCGGCCCTGGACTCCGTCCGTACGAAGCTGCTGCCGACCGCCACCGTCGCGACCCCGAACCTCGACGAGGTGGCTCAGCTCACCGGTGTGCAGGTCGAGTCGGAGGACGGGATGCGGCGTGCCGCGGCGGCGATGCTCGCGTACGGGCCGCGCTGGGTGGTGATCAAGGGTGGGCATCTGCGTTCCGATGACGGGCATGCGCGCTCCGGTTCTGCGTCTGCATCTGTGTCTGCTCCTGCACCTGTGTCTGTTTCTGCTTCCGGTCCGGGTGGGGGCGGTTCCGTGGCTGGGGGATCCTCCGAGGCCGTGGATCTGCTGACCGACGGATCCGAGGAGCATTGGCTGCGTGCCCCGCGGCACGACAACCGCCACACCCACGGCACGGGCTGCACCCTCGCCTCCGCGATCGCGGCCCAGTTGGCCAAGGGGCAGTCCGTCCCCGAGGCCGTGCGCGCGGCCAAGGAGTACGTGACCGGGGCGATCGCCGCCGGATTCGCACTCGGCGGTGGGATCGGGCCCGTGGATCACGGCTGGAGGTTCAGGGCGGCCGCCGGCGTCGACTCGCCTGCCAGGCCGTAGTCCTTCAGCGCCAGATTGCTCGCCGCCTTCTCCGTGATGCGTTTGAAGAAGCCCGCCAGGAGACGTGAGCTGAGCATCCGGTACGCCCGGTCGCGGCTGCGGATCTTCTTCTCGGTGGGCGGGGCGAGGAACGGGCCCGCGTTCCCGGAGAGCTTCTGGCAGCCCTTCGCGTACTTCGTTATCCCCGCCTCGAAGGCCGCGAACGCGGTGCGGTGATCGCCGCGCGCCGCCACCAGTTCGCCCGTCAGGACGTAGGCCGACACCAGCGCCGTGCCGGTGCCTATGCCTCCCATGGTGGCGCCGTACCCCGCGTCGCCGAGCAGGATCACCCGGCCCTGCGAGAGCCGGTCCATGTGGACCTGGGCGATGGCGTCGAAGTACAGGTCGTCCGCCGTGTCGAGCGCGTCGAGGATCTGCTCCACATGGGGCCAGGCCATGCCCCGCAGCTTCTCGGCGACGATGCGCTTCTGCTGGTCGACGTCCTTGCGGTCGTACGTGAGCTGCGGTGACCGGAAGACCACGGCGGCGCCCGCCCGGTCGGCGTCGCCGTCGTAGTTGCTGATCATCGCGGTGCGGCCCGGCTCGGTGTACAGCCGGGCGGTACGGTCCAGGCCCAGGTGATTGGGCATGTCGAACCCGGCGACGTAGTGGTCGAAGAACCGCAGGTACCGGGACTCGTCGCCGAAGACCAGTCGCCGTGTGTTCGAGTGCAGGCCGTCCGCGCCGACGATCAGGTCGAAGGCGCGGGGAGCGCCATGGTCGAACGTGACGTCGACGCCCGAGGCCGTCTCCGTCAGGGTGGCGATCGAATCGCCGAAGACGTAGACGACGGTGTCCTTCGTGCGCTCGTAGAGGAGTTTGGACAGGTCGCCGCGCAGGACCTCGACATCGCCGCTCATCAGATGCGCGGGCAGGTCCACGCGCTCGCTGTCGTCCGCGTCGACGATGGTCTGGTGGCCCATGTCGGTCCGGATCCTGTGCAACTCGTCCCAGATGCCCATGCGGGTGAGGACGGTGCGGTGGACGTGGCCGCGGAAGTCGACCGCGAAGCCGCCTTCGCGCAGGGCCGGAGCCTTCTCGACGACGGTGACGCGAGCGCCCTGACGGGACAGCCAGAAGGCGATCGCGGGGCCGGCGACGCTGGCGCCGGAGACCAGGACGTCGAGGTGGGCGAGCGCGTCGCCGACGGACTCGGGCTTCGACTCGGGCTTGGGCTCGGACTCGGGCTTGGGCCGGGGCATGGCCTTGTGCGTGGCGGTGGTCGGGAGGCTGTCGGTGGCCCGGTGATTGCCGGTGGTGCGTGTCTGCTTCGTCATGGCAGTGAGCTTGCGGTCCGGCGCTTACCGTTCGCTGACCACTCGCTGACCGGGCCTTACCGGAACGTGCCGGGCCTTGCTGGGGCTTGCCGGGAGTCGGGCGTGTGCCGGGTGAGAGAGGGGGGTGGGGACGGGGCGGGAAGCTGTGAGCGGGGCGGGGCAGGGCGGGATCGAGCTCGAGCTGGGGGAGGTGAGGGCCTCGGCGACCGGTCAGCGCCCTAAGACTCGCGGACGGCGTCCTGCCGCAGGCTCCCGCCCAGCGCGAAGGCCTTCTTGTAGACCTCGGGCGCGAGCATCCGCCGGATCCGGCGCTCGACCGGGGTCACGTCCGGGTCGTCCACGATCAGCTGTCCGCGCAGCGCCGACGCGGCGCCGAGGAGTGTCGCGGCGCGCTCGGGCTCGACCGCCCGGGACGCCAACGCCTCGGCCACCTGCGCGACTTCGAGTCCATGCGTCTGGGCGCCCGTCGACAGCGTGCGGGCCTGCGCGAACCACTCGTCCGCCTCGTCCGCACGTCCCTCCGCGAGGGCCACGCGCCCCAGTCCCAGGAAGATGTGCACGGTCTGGCCGACGCTGTACCAGGAGCGTGCGCTCGTCTCCAGGGCCGCCTCGTAGTGCTCGCGCGCACGGGCCGTGTCCCCGGACAGACGCGCCGCGTCGCCCATGCCCCACAGTGCCCCCGCCACCTTCTCGGGCGCGCCCGCGACCCGCGCCAGCTCGCCGGCGCGCGTGAAGTCCGCGGTCGCCTCCTCGTACGCACCGCTGCGCAGCAGGACGGCGCCGCGCCGGCACAGCAGGTCGGACGTCTCCTCGGGTGCAGCCAACTCCCGTGCGTAGTGCAGTGCTTCGTCGATCAGTTCCAGTGCGCGGGTCCGCTCGCCGCGCCAGTCGGCGTACATGCCCAGCTGATCGAGGGAGTTGGCCATGCCCCACCGGTCGCCGGTCTCCCGGAAACCGGCCAGGGCCTGGGCGAACAAGGCCTCCGACGCCGCCGGGCGCCCCGCGAACTGCTCCTGGAACCCGAGGCCGACGGCGAGCAGCGCCCGACCCCACGGATCGCTCCCCACCTGGGCGTGCACTCGCTCGTCCCGGGACCGCTCGGGCCCGACGGCGAGCGTCCACAGCACCACCGTGAACGGCAGCCTCAGCTGGTGGTCGATCGAGGCCAGCACCTGGTCCGCGCACGCGAGCCGGGCCTCGTCGCCGTCCCCCATGACGGCGTTGAGCCCGCACAACGCGTACTCCTCCTCGAGGCCCGGCGGCGGCTCCGGCCCCACCGCGTCCATCAGCTCACGGGCGAGATCCACGCGTTCGCTGGCCAGCCCGTGCAACCGCCAGAACCACGACAGGGCCGCCATGAGGCGCAGCCCGTCGGACGGGGCGGCATCCAGGCAGTGGCGCAGCGCAGCATCGAGATTGCCCCGCTCCGTCGACAGCCGCTCCAGCCAGGGGAGTTGATCGCGCCCGCGCAGCCGTGGCTCGGCCTCCTCCGCGAGCCGCAGGAAATACGCGGCGTGCGCGTCACGCAGCTCCCGCAGAAGGGGATCCGGCAGCTGCTCGGCGCAGAAGGCACGGATCGTCTCCAGCATCCGGTACCGCCCGTCGGACGCCTCCAGGAACGACTTCTCCGCGAGGGAGGCCAACAGATCCTCCGGGTACGGGATGCCGCACACCGCCTCCACCGCGTCCAGCGTCGCGCCCCCGGACAGGCCCCCGCCCGCGAACACCGTCAGGCGGCACGCCAGGTCCCGCTCCTCCTGGTCGAGCAGCTCCCAGCTCCACTCCACGACGGCCCGCAGCGTGCGATGCCGGGGTGCCTTGGTGCGATCCCCGCGCGACAGCACCCGGAAGCGGTCACCGAGCCGCTCGGCCAGTTCGTCGACCGTGAGCGTACGCAGCCGGGCCGCGGCCAGCTCGATCGCCAGTGGCAGCCCGTCGAGGGCCGCGCAGATGCCGTCGATCGCCGCCACGCGCGCGTGCTCGTCCCCATCAAAACCGGGCCGGACCGCCGCCGCCCGGTCCCGGAACAGCTGGGCCGCCGGGCCCGCCGCGAGGGGCGGCACCGGACACAGCACCTCACCGGTGATGCCGAGCGCCTCCCGGCTCGTCGCCAGGATCCGCAGGCCGGAGCAGGTGCCCAGGAGCAGCCCCGCCACCTGGGCCGCGCCCTCGACCAGGTGCTCACAGTTGTCGAGCACGAGCAGCAGCTCACGGCCTTCGAGCGCGGCCACGAGCCGCTCCGTGGCCTCCTCGCCCTGCGGGCCGCGCAGCCCCTCGCGCACACCGAGCGCGGTGAGGATCGCGTACGGGATCCCCGTGCCAACGGTGAGCGGCGCCAGCTCCACGTAGCAGACGTCCGCGTGGGCCCGCCCCGCCTCGACCGCGAGCCGTGTCTTGCCCGCGCCGCCGGGCCCGGTCAGCGTCACCAGACGAGCGCCGGCCAGCAGCGCGTCGATCCGGGCCAGTTCCTCTGCCCGTCCCACGAAGCGCGTCAACTGCGCGGGCACCCCGCGCTGTCGCACGGGCTCCCGCCCCCGCAGCAGTTCCAAGTGCAGCGCCGACAGCTCCGGCGACGGGTCGGCGCCCAACTCGTCCGCGAGGACGCGCCGCGCCTCTTCGTAGACGCGCAGTGCCTCAGCGGGCCGCCCCGCCGCGTGCAGCGCGCGCATCAGCAGCCCGTACAGGCGCTCGCCGAGCGGATACCGCGCGATCAGCTCGCGCACCTCCGCCACCAGCTCCGCGCCGCCGCCCAGTGCCAGGTCGGCCTCGATCCGGTCCTGCACGGCCCCGAGGCGCAGCTCGTCCAGCTTCGGCAGGTCGTGCGGCGCCGGACCGCGCCACAGGCCGAGCCCCTCCCTCAGAAGCGCCGCCGCGCGCGCGTGGTCTCCCGCGCCCAGCGCCTGCCCGCCCTCGCGCGCGAGGCGCTCGAAGCGGTGCACGTCGACCGAGTCCGGGTCGACGACCAGCCGGTATCCGGCCGGCCCCGTCTCGATCTCCAGGCCGAGCCGCTTGCGCAGCCGGGAGACCTGCGACTGCAACGCGTTGGCCGCGTTGGCCGGCGGGGTCTCGCCGTACAGGCCGTCGATCAGACGCTGCACCGAGACCGTGCGGTCGGCGTCCAGGAGCAGCGCGGTCAGCAGCGCACGCGGCCGTGGCCCCCCGGCGTCCAGGGGGCTGCCGTCAGAGGCCCGCACATCGAGGGGGCCGAGAATGCCGAACCGCATGCGCAGAGTCTGGCAGCCACCACCGACAGTCATGCCCGGGACGGAGATCTTGAGCCCGTCCCGGTCGCGGGCACACGAAAAAGCCGGCCCCCGAGGGGACCGGCTGATTCAAGCAACCAGCGAGGTGGCCGCGCTACGCGAAACGTCAGCGCGAGACCTTGCCGGCCTTGATGCACGAGGTGCAGACGTTGAGCCGCTTCGGCGTCCGCCCGACCACTGCACGCACACGCTGGATGTTCGGGTTCCAGCGACGGGACGTACGGCGGTGCGAGTGCGAAATGTTGTTGCCGAAGCCCGGCCCCTTGCCGCAGACGTCGCAGTTGGCAGCCACGGGTCACTCCAAAGACTTCAGATGCACTTACGGTTGATCCCGGCATGCCGGGATCAAGATCAGAGGATCTGAGTGGCGGTGCCAGGGGAGAGCCCGATGGATATCGGGCAACCGGAGCAGCATACAACGGCTGCTTCGGTACAACGAAACTACCATGGCTGCCCGGGCCGCTGCCCCGGACCCCGGACCAGGCCCCTTTCCTGACGGCCTCCTGGCGGGGTCTACTCTGCGAGGCCAGTCCAGCTGCTCAAGGGAGGCGCAGGTGCCGCATGTGCTCGACGTCGTCGCGGTGCGCGCCTGGTGCTCACTCGCCCTGGAAGCGCTCGGCCGGGACCGTGCGGAGATCGACGCGATCAACGTGTATCCCGTGGCCGACGGGGACACCGGCACCAATCTCTATCTGACCGTCGAGTCCGCGCATCAAGCCGTCGAAGCCGTCTTCGCGGGCCTGGAGGCCGGTCCCGATCCGGTCGTCCCCACGCTGCCCGAAGTGATGCGCGCGATGGCTCACGGCGCGCTCATCGGTGCCCGCGGCAACTCCGGAACGATCCTCGCGCAGCTGTTGAGGGGCATGGCCCAGGTGCTCGCCGACGGTGCGGGCCGTGACGCAGATCACGGCTCCGGGGCCGAGGCAGGCGCACTGCGGCTCGCGCTGCGCCGGGCCGCCGAGTCCGCGCGCGAGGCGGTCGCCCACCCCGTCGAAGGCACGGTACTCACCGTCGCGACGGCGGCCGCGGACGCGGCGTCGGACGTCGGTGACGGGGACTGCGGCGCTGTGGCCCGCGCCGCATATGAAGGCGCGTGCGCGGCGCTCGACGCGACGCCCGGACAGCTCGCGGTGCTGG
Source organism: Streptomyces sp. cg35 (assembly GCF_050410835.1). Classification (NCBI taxonomy): domain Bacteria; kingdom Bacillati; phylum Actinomycetota; class Actinomycetes; order Kitasatosporales; family Streptomycetaceae; genus Streptomyces; species Streptomyces sp. cg35. Next base: position 2,664,112 of record NZ_CP191268.1, on the reverse strand, counting down.
GCCGCGCCGGCGTCGTGGACGCGGGCGGGCGCGGTCTCGTCGTGATGCTCGGCGCGCTGAGCGAGGCCGTCTCCGGGCACACCACACCACTACGTGGCCGGGAAGACGGAAAGAAGCACGCGCGCGTGGACACGGTCGCGGCCACCAAGGAAGGCACTGACGGCGCCCCCCTTGAATGTGTGGAGGAGCACGGCGCTGCCGGGCCCGCCTTCGAGGTCATCTACCTTCTCGAAGCCGACGACCGGGCCGTGGCCCGGCTGCGGACCAGGCTCGACGCTCTGGGCGACTCGCTGGTGGTGGTCGGCGGGGACGGTCTGTGGAACGTCCACGTGCACGTCGACGACGCGGGCGCGGCCGTGGAGGCGGGTGTCGAGGCCGGACGGCCCTACCGCATCCGCATCACGCACTTCGGCCTCGGTGACGCCCACGCGGCCTCGGCGCCGCCGCGCGAGCGGGCACAGCGGGCCGTCGTGGCCGTCGTACCGGGCGACGGTCTGGCGGGGCTGTACACGGAGGCGGGCGCGACGACCGTGCCCGACCGGCCGGGCGAACCGCCGGCCAGCGGTGAGCTGGTCGACGCGATCCGGCGTGCCCACGCGCGTGAGGTGGTGCTCCTGCCGAACGACGCGGAGCTGCGGCACACCGCGGCGGCCGCCGCCGAGCAGGCCAGGTCCGAAGGGGTGCGGGTCGCCCTCATCCCGACCCGGTCCGCGGTGCAGGGCATCGCCGCGCTCGCCGTGCACGAACCCGACCGGCGCTTCGACGAGGACGTCGTCGCGATGACCTCGGCCGCCGGAGCGACCCGGTACGCCGAACTGGCCGTCGCCGAGCGCCAGTCCTGGACCATGGCCGGCATCTGCCAGGCGGGCGACGTCCTCGGCCTCATCGACGGCGACGTCGCCGTCATCGGCGGCGAGGTCCCGGCGACCGCCCGCACCGTCCTCGACCGGATGCTCGCGGCCGGCGGCGAACTCGTGACGCTCGTCCTGGGCGACGAGGTTCCCGACGAGATCGCGGACAGCCTCGAGCAGCACGTCCGCGAGACCTACCTGGCCGTGGACACCGTGGTGTACCGGGGCGGGCGGCAGTCGGCGCTGATGCTGATCGGCGTCGAGTAGCCGCCCGCCGGCCTACTCGGCGAGCGCCGCGCGGGCCTCGTCCCGCCGCTCCGTGTCGCCCGCCTCATCGAACGCGGCGGCGGCGCGCTCCAGTTGGACCGCGCGTTCCGCGTCGTCGCGCCGGTCCAAGAGCTGCGCGAACTGCCGGTGCGTATGGCCGAGCTCGGACAGCAGTGCATCCCGGTCGACGTCGTCCGAGGACAGCGCCTCCTCGCAGGCGCGGATCGACGCCGTCATCAACTCCCGTTCGTCGTCCGCCGACGCGGAGTCCAGCCAGGCACGCGCGCGCAGGCACCGCACCACCGCGTACACGTGCCCGAGGGAACGCCACAGCTCACCCGCGCGTGTGTAAGCACGATCCGCCTCTTCGGGGCGGCCGGCCCGGTCGAGGGCGTCCGCCGCCAGGTTCGCCAGCATCGCGTGGTCGCGCTGCTCGGGCCAGTGCTGGGCGATCTCCGCCGCCTTCAGCCAGGCCTCGGCGGACTGCAGGTGCTCGCCGAGCGCGCGGGCGCAGTCGCCGAGCCACCACTGGGCCTGCACGATCGCCCCGTCGCCGTGGTCCTCGGCGGTCAGGTCGAGCAGCGCCGACTCCAGCACCTCGGCCGCCTCTGCCATGCGCTCCTCGCGCAGCAGGTGGCCGCCCAGCTGGAAGCGCGCCCAGGCGCCGAACCCGGCGTCCCCGTCCGCCTCGTCGGCCCAGTGCGTGGCCTCCAGAGCGTGCGCGGACGCGAGCCCGAACTGCTCGGTGGCGGCCAGCACGTCGGCGAGCCGCAGATGCAGCTGCGCCGCGCTCGACGGGTCCAGGTGCCCCGCTCCGTGCTCCAGCGCCGCCCGGAGCGCCCGCTCGGCGCCCGCCGCGTCGTCCCGCTCCCGCGCGAGCCCCGCGAGGCGCACTTCGCAGTCCACCGCCAGCCAGGGGCGCCCCGCCGCCACGTGTGCGGCCGCGGACTCCTCGTACAGCGCCGCGGCCGTCTCCGGGTCGCCGCGGTGCACCGCGATGTCCCCGAGCATCGACCGTGCCGACGCCGCCTGAGAGGCGAGCCGGGGTACGTCGGGGAACGGTTCCGTGAGGGCGAGCAGTTGGTGGACGCACCCCTCGGCCGCAGCGACCTCGGCGTCCCCGGAGTGGGCCTGCAGCAGGATGCGCGCGCGGCACGCCAGGACGGCCGCGGCCGGACGGGCCGTCGTGGCGTCCAGATCCTTCAGGGCGCCGCGCACCTGCTCGTACGGCTCCTGGATCGCGGCGACGGCTTCAGCGCTCCGTCCCGCGACCGAGAGCGCGTAGGCGCCACGCGCGCGTGCCGCCCTCGCCTCGTCCGGCGCGCCGGCCGCCTCGTACAACTCGGCCGCCCGCGCGAACAGTTCGGGCGCCTCCTCGGCTTCCATCGCCCTGTAGTCGGCGATCTCCGCATGGTCGTGGTCGGTCAGCTCCAGGCCCTCCGACTCGGCGGCCCGCGCGGCCGCCTGCCAGGCGCGGGCCGCGGCGGGGCCTCCTTCGGCCTCCGACAGCCGTCGCGCCTCGGCCACCAGGGCCGCCGCGTCCACGGTCGCTTCCGCCGGGGGCGCGGCGACGGGCTTCGAAGGCGCCGTCCGTACGACCCGTACGCCCAGTGGCAGGCGCTCCAGCAGGGGCTGCTGGTCCATCCGCTCCCGGACCCGCGTGCCCACGCGCGCGGTGCCGTTGCGCTCGTCGAAGCGGGCCGCGATGGTCAGTGCCTCCGCGCGCGCGTGGACGGCGAGTTCGGAGGCCGTCCAGGCGCGGCCCGCCGGCCCGGGAACACTCTGCTCGCCCAGACCCAGCGCGACCAGCCGGTCCATCACCAGGGCGGTCACGGCGAGGAAGTCCATCAGGCCCTGCGGATTACCGCTGTCCGTGAAGTAGGCCGGCCGCTCCGCGAGCAGTTCGAGCGCCCGCGCCTCGTTCCCGGTCAGGGCGCAGAACTCCACGTGCGACGCGAAGGCGCCCCGCATCGACTCCATGGGCCGGACGAGACGGTAGCCGCGCAGGTGGTTCGCGCGGGCCTCCTCGACGCGCCCCAGCCTCAGCAGGGGAAGCAGCGAGGCGGGGAGCGTGGCGTGCGGCTCGTGGGCGCACGTGAACTCGCCCTCCAGCACCGGCCCCCACAGCTCCAGCGCCCGCTCGTCCCGGTGCAGGGCCGACTGCCGCTCGCCCTGCCCGTTCAGCTCGCAGGCATGGCAGTCGGCCATGTCGTCGCGGTCGGCCGCCAGCCAAGCGTCGTACGCGCGCGTGGCCCGCTCCTCGTCGCCTATGTGGTCCGCGACGTAGAACTCGCTCATACGGACGGCCCGCTCGGAGTGACCCGCCACCCTGTAGCGGTGCTCCATCTCGCCGAGCCACTTCTCTATGGAGGCGAGCGGAATGTGCGGCTGATGCAGCATGCCGCCGGACATCCACTTGAAGACCCAGTGCAGCGAGTGCGTCTCGTAGGCGTCGAAGTCCTCGGGGCGCTCGTCCCACATGCGCAGCAGACGCGCGAAGGGGACGAACATCTTGTCTTTCTCGGAGCTGTAGTTGTACATCTGCAGCTGATGGCCGAGCGCCTCGATCACGGCGAGCGGGACGCCGAGCTTCTCGGCCTCGGCGAGCAGCTGCTCCGCGCGGGCGCCGCGGGCCGGGCCCTCGGGCTGCGCCGCGTTCTCCGCCATCGCCCGGCGCAGCGCGTCCAGGTCCGTGCTCGCGTTCATCGGATGTCGTCCTTTCCGGTGCCGGGATGGGTGGCCCACTCCAGGAGGCCGATGAACGAGCGGTTCAGGAGCGCGGAGTCGGCGGGGCGCAGCGGGCGCTGCGCCATCAGGAGCGCCTGCCCGTACAGAGCCTCGGCGGCCGTGCCGATCAGCTCCGGGTCGGACAGTGAACTCACCCTGCGGATCAACGGGTTGAGGTGGTTGAGCACGAGCCGCGCGCGGGGGGCGCTGCCGCGCAGCGAGCCGAGGATGCCCGCCCACAGGTCGTCTGCCTGGGCCTCGGCGTCCGCGCGTGCCTGCTCGTGCCGGGCCGCCCGGTCGTCCAGATGCAGTGCCGGCACGGTGAGGGGATGGAAGGCGCGCAGGGCGACGTCACAGCCCAACGGGTCGAGCCTGGCCCGCGCGGACGCCAGGAAGGCCGACAGGGCCAGCTCCTCGGCCGGGTCGACGGCATCCAGGTGCGCGGTCACCGTGTCCGCGTCCAGTTCCGACACGGCCGTGCCCGGGCGCACCGACGGCAGCGCCTCGACCAGATCGGCGTCATACGTGTAACCGCCGTTGACGACCCCGATGCCCTGCGCGGAGGCGATCGGCGCGACCTGCCGGTACTCCTCCACGGTCCGGGTGAAGTGCACGACCGGGTGTCGCTGGGCGAACTCCTCCAGGGAGAGCTGCCCGTCCGTCGTCTCGAACGGCAGCCACGGAAGCATCGTGCGCAGCATCTCCTTGTCGTGCCGCGCAAGGGACTTGACCCCCAAGTGGTGCACGGACAAGAAGGCCGCGAGGCGCTCGGGATCACCGGCCGCCAGCGACGTCAGCCACTCCCGGATGCGCTCGCCCAGGGCCTCCCGGACGGCGGCCAGGGTCTCGTCCTCGTAGAGCGACTCGCGCGACGCCGTGGGACGCAGGCTGTCCGTGTCGATCACGCAGCGCACGAAGAAGGCCCAGTCGGGCAGCAGTTGCTCGGCCCGGTCGGTGAGCAGCATGCCCTTGAGGTGGACCCGGTGCCCCGCGCGCTGTGCCGGGCTGACCGCCTGCGGCAGCACGTGGGCGACTCCCCGGATCCCCGCGAGCGGCACCTCCAGGTCGATCGAGTCCAACGGCGTGAAGCCGAACAGCTCGTGACAGTGGCGGGCCAGGGCCACCCGGCGGGCGGCCGGGCTGGGATACGTACGGCTCCAGGCGGCCGGCAGGTCCGTGACCGCCGCGTCCCCGACCCGCACGTCGTACGGCAGCATCGAGCCGAAGTCCCGCGCCAGGGACAGGACCCGCTCCTCGGTCAGCCAGTCGGCGGCGCCCGCCCGGGCCTCCAGGTGCACGGTCGTGCCGGGCTCCGCGCGGGCCGCGTCCGGGAGCGTACGGACCGAGTACGAGCCGTCGTCGCGGGCCGTCCACTCGACCGGCGGCGCGTCGGGCGTGCGCGCGCTGCGGCTGACCACACGGATCCGCTCGGCCACGACGAAGCAGGCGAGCAGGCCGATGCCGAACTGCCCCAGGAAGTCGGCACGGGCCGACTCCAGGCCGTCGCCGCGCTTGGAGCTGCGGCCGATCGTCGCGAGCAGGCTGTGCACGTCGGCCTCGGTCAGACCGATGCCCGAGTCCTCGACGCGCAGCGACCCGCCCTCGGCGAACAGGCGCACCGTGGCAGGGGAGTCGGGCTGCTCGGCACGGCGGGCCGTGACGGCGTCCACCGCGTTCTGCAGCAGCTCGCGCAGATAGACCTTCGGGCTGGAGTAAAGGTGATGGGAGAGGAGGTCGACGAGACCGCGCAGGTCGACCTGGAATGTGTGCGGTGTCTGTGAGTCCATCGTCGCTGCGCCGGTGGGGGGACGGGCGACGGCGCGGGTCGGGCGGTCCCACGAGAGGTGACCGCGATCAAGGGCCGGAGCCGGTCATCCTAGGGCCGGAGAGTCCCTTGTGACCAGCGGTTTTCAGGGATGTTCGCGGGATTGTCAGTGGTGTGGTGTGCAATGGATCTCGTGCCCGTGCTCGAAGAACCACTGAAGAAGGTGCTCGGTCCTCCCACCGCGAAGGTGATGGCCGAGCACCTAGGCCTGCACACCGTCGGTGACCTGCTCCACCACTACCCGCGCAGATACGCGGAGCGCGGTGAGCTCACCGCGCTCGCGGAGCTGCCGCTCGACGAGCACGTCACGGTCGTCGCCCAGGTCGCGACCGCCCGCGTCCTGAGGTTCAACGGCGGGAGCGGACAGCGCCTGGAAGTCACCATCACCGACGGCAGCGGACAGCTCCAGCTCGTCTTCTTCGGCCGGGGCATCCACAAGCCGCACAAGGACCTGCTGCCGGGCACGCGCGCGATGTTCGCGGGGAAGGTCGGGGTCTTCAACCGGAAGATGCAGCTGGCGCACCCCGCGTACCAGTTGCTGAACGCCGACTCCTCGCAGGACGCGGCCGAGGCCGTCGGCTCCTGGGCGGGAGCGCTCCTGCCGCTCTATCCGGCCACCGCCAAGCTGGAGTCCTGGAAGATCGCCAAGGCCGTCGACCTGGTGCTCCCCAGCGCCCAGGAAGCCGTCGATCCGCTGCCCGAGGCACTGCGGGAGAGCCGCGGCCTGGTCCCGCTCACCGAGGCGCTGCTCAAGATCCACCGGCCGCAGACCAAGGCCGACATCGCCGACGCACGCGCCCGCCTCAAGTGGGACGAGGCGTTCGTTCTCCAAGTCGCCCTCGCCAGGCGCCGGTTCGCGGACACCCAGCTCACCGCCGTCGCGCGCGTGCCGAAGCCGGACGGACTCCTCACCGCCTTCGACGCGAAGCTGCCGTTCACGCTCACCGACGGCCAGCAGAAGGTCTCCAAGGAGATCTTCGACGACCTGGCCACCGAGCACCCGATGCACCGGCTGCTCCAGGGCGAGGTCGGCTCCGGAAAGACGATGGTGGCGCTGCGCGCCATGCTCGCCGTCGTCGACGCGGGCGGTCAGGCCGCGATGCTCGCCCCCACCGAGGTCCTCGCACAGCAGCACCACCGCTCGATCACCGAGATGATGGGCGAGCTGGCCGAGGGCGGCATGCTCGGCGGTTCGGAGCACTCCACCAAGGTCGTGCTGCTCACCGGTTCCATGGGCACCGCAGCGCGCCGTCAGGCCCTGCTCGACCTGGTCACCGGCGAGGCCGGCATCGTCATCGGCACGCACGCGTTGATCGAGGACAAGGTGCAGTTCCACGACCTGGGACTGGTCGTCGTGGACGAGCAGCACCGGTTCGGCGTGGAGCAGCGCGACGCGCTGCGCTCCAAGGGCAAGCAGCCCCCGCACCTCCTGGTCATGACCGCGACGCCGATCCCGCGCACAGTCGCCATGACGGTCTTCGGCGACCTGGAGACCTCCGTTCTCGACCAGCTTCCGGCCGGCCGCTCGCCGATCGCCAGCCATGTGGTGCCCGCCGCCGACAAGCCGCACTTCCTGTCCCGCGCGTGGGAGCGCGTCCGGGAAGAAGTGGGCAAGGGGCATCAGGCGTACGTCGTCTGCCCCCGGATCGGCGACGACGAGGACGAGAAGCCCAAGAAGGGCGGCAAGAGCGCGGCCAAGAAGCAGTCCGCCGAGGACGAGGCGGAGAAGCGGCCGCCGCTCGCCGTGCTCGACGTGGCCGACGAGCTGGCGCACGGCCCCCTCCAGGGCCTCAAGGTCGAGGTGCTGCACGGCCGGATGCAGCCCGACGACAAGGACGCCGTGATGCGCCGCTTCGCCGCCGGCGAGACGGACGTCCTGGTGGCGACGACCGTCATCGAGGTCGGGGTGAACGTGCCGAACGCGACAGCGATGGTGATCATGGACGCCGACCGCTTCGGCGTCTCGCAGCTCCACCAGCTGCGCGGCCGCGTCGGCCGTGGCTCGGCGGCCGGCCTGTGCCTTCTGGTCACCGAGATGCCCGAGGCCAGCCCCGCCCGCGCCCGCCTGGGCGCCGTCGCCTCCACGCTCGACGGCTTCGAGCTGTCCCGTATCGACCTGGAGCAGCGCCGCGAGGGCGACGTCCTCGGACAGGCCCAGTCCGGAGTGCGTTCCTCCCTGCGGATGCTCGCCGTCATCGAGGACGAGGAGATCATCGCCGAGGCGCGCGAGGAGGCGACCCGGGTGGTCACGGCCGACCCCGACCTGGAGCGCCTGCCCGGCCTGCGCACGGCGCTCGACGCACTCCTGGACGAGGAGCGTGAGCAGTACCTCGACAAGGGCTGAGACACTGATCGGGGGCAGACCCCGCCGACCCCATCGGTCGGGACGGGCCTGCCACCGAAAAGCCGACGAGTGACAAGCCGACAAGGACCGAGATGACCCGCGTGATCGCCGGGCGCGCCGGCGGACGCCGCCTGGCCGTGCCGCCGGGCAACGGCACCCGCCCCACCTCCGACCGCGCGCGCGAAGGCCTCTTCTCCACCTGGCAGGCGCTGCACGGCACGCTCGACGGCACCCGCGTCGCCGATTTGTACGCGGGCTCGGGAGCCGTCGGCCTGGAGGCCCTGTCCCGCGGCGCCGCGCACGCCCTGCTCGTCGAGGCGGACGCCCGGGCGGCCCGCACCGTCCGCGAGAACATCAAGTCCCTCGGCCTTCCCGGAGCCGAGGCACGTACCGGAAAAGCGGAACAAGTCGTCACCGGTCCGCCCCCGGCAACGCCCTATGACCTGGTCTTCCTCGACCCTCCGTACGCCGTCTCGGATGACGATCTTCGCGAGATTCTGCTCACACTCAGCGCTCAGGGCTGGCTCGCGGACGAAGCGCTCGTCACCGTTGAACGCAGTACAAGAGGCGGCGAATTCCAGTGGCCCGACGGGTTCGAGGGACTGAGGTCCCGTCGTTACGGCGAGGGCACGTTTTGGTACGGTCGCGCCGCCTTGAACACCACCCTCACGTGCGACGACGCACGATGACCGGACCGGAGAGCGAGGGACTTCCCGTGCGCCGCGCAGTCTGTCCCGGGTCGTTCGACCCCATCACCAACGGCCACCTCGACATCATCGCCCGAGCCTCCAAGCTGTACGACGTGGTGCACGTCGCGGTGATGATCAACAAGTCCAAGCAGGGCCTGTTCACCGTCGACGAGCGGATCGAGCTGATCCGCGAGGTCACCGCCGAGTTCGGCAACGTGGAGGTGGAGTCCTTCCACGGCCTCCTCGTCGACTTCTGCAAGCAGCGCGACATTCCCGCCATCGTGAAGGGCCTGCGTGCCGTCAGCGACTTCGACTACGAGCTGCAGATGGCCCAGATGAACAACGGCCTCTCGGGCGTGGAGACCCTCTTCGTCCCCACCAACCCCACCTACAGCTTCCTGTCCTCCTCGCTCGTCAAGGAGGTCGCTGCCTGGGGCGGAGACGTGTCGCACCTGGTCCCGCCACTGGTGCACCGGTCGCTGACCGAGCGCCTGCCCAAGAAGTGACACCCACGCACCAGTTGGGCATACAGTCGTCCCGTCCGTCTCCAACCCCCGTGTCACCCCGGTGACAAGACGAGAGAGTGGCGAGCACACGGTGGACGTGCAGAAGAAGCTCGACGAGATCGTCGCCGCGGTCGGCAGTGCCCGATCCATGCCCATGTCGGCCTCGTGCGTGGTCAACCGCGCCGACCTGCTCGCGATGCTCGAAGAGGTGCGCCAGGCGCTGCCCGGCTCCCTCGCCCAGGCCCAGGAGCTGATCGGCGGCCGCGAGCAGATGGTCGAGCAGGCCCGCGCCGAAGCCGAGCGGATCATCGAGACCGCGCACGCCGAGCGCGGCTCCCTGATCTCCGACACCGAGATCGCCCGCCGCTCGCAGAACGAGGCGGAGCGGATCCTCACCGAGGCCCGTCAGGAGGCCGAGGAGGTCCGCGCGGAGGCCGACGAGTACGTCGACTCCAAGCTGGCCAACTTCGAGGTCGTCCTCAACAAGACCCTCGGCTCGGTCGGCCGCGGCCGCGAGAAGCTCCTCGGTACCGGCCCCGGCACGGACGAGCAGGGCTACGAGGACGAGGACGCCCCCGAGCGCAGCCACGACCCCGAGACGCTCCGCCGCGACGCCGACGCCTACGTCGACACGAAGCTGGGCGCCTTCGAGGCGGTCCTCGCCAAGACCCTCGACGCCGTCGGCAAGGGCCGGCAGAAGCTGCACGGGCGCATCGCCAGCGACGACCTGGGCGCGTTGTCGATGGACGGCGACGGCGTTTCCCAGCCGCACACCAGCGACGCCGACTACCTGGCGGGCCTGGCGGAGATCGGCGGCCAGGACCCGGACCCGCGTCCGGAGCCCGCTGCCGCCCCGCAGATCCCGGCCCAGCAGCCGGTCGAGGCGTACGCCCAGCAGCAGGATCCGTACGCGTACCAGCAGGCACAGCAGGATCCGTACGCCGCGTATCAGCAGCAGGACCCGTACGCGTACCAGCAGGCACAGCAGGATCCGTACGCCGCGTATCAGCAGCAGGACCCGTACGCGTACCAGCAGCCGCAGCAGGACCAGCAGGCCCAGGCCGGCGCGCTCGACGAGACCAGCCTCTTCGACACGAGCATGATCAACATGGATCAGGTGCGGGAGTACGAGCGCCAGTACGAGCAGGGCCGCTGACGCCTGATCGCCGGGGCCGCCCCTGGGGTGGCCGGGACCGGATTGGGCCGAGAGCGAAAGGTCCAGTACCCTGGTTCTTCGGTCGCGCGTACACGTGTGATCCCCAGCTGCCCGGAAGGCTCGCGGCGGCAACCCCATGAGTTTCGAAGATCGAAAGCAGGACCAGCCCTGAGTACCCACCTCGACCACCGCAACCCACTCGTGTTCGATACGCACGAGCTGGGTCGGCGTCCTGGTGCCATGCAGCGGCTGTCCCGCACGATCGACGCTCCCCGGGACTTCGGTATCCAGGGAGTCATCGAGGTGCCGGAAGGCGCCCCGGTGGAGCTCGACCTCCGTCTGGAGTCGGTCATGGAAGGGGTGCTTGTCACAGGCACCGCCCGTGCATCGGCGAAGGGGGAGTGCGTAAGGTGTCTGGAGCCGATCGGCCTCGACGTCGAAGCGGACTTCCAGGAGATGTTCTCGTACCCTGACGCCGACGACCGTGGCCGTGTCCGCACGGAACCGGTCGACGACGCCGAGGAAGACGAGGACAGGCTCTTTCTCGAGGACGGTCTGTTCGACCTCGAGACCGTGCTGCGTGATGCGGTGGTGCTCGCACTGCCGATGCAGCCGGTGTGCCAGGACGACTGCGAGGGACTGTGCTCCGAGTGTGGAGTGCGGCTCGCGGACGAACCGGGACATCATCACGACGCCGTCGACATCCGTTGGGCGGCTTTGCAGGGACTCGCTGGATCCATCCAGGACGGCGAGAAGGACGAGATGAGCGGCGCCGAAGCGGAAGCGGGCGTCGACGAGAAGCAGGAGAAGTAGCCGTGGCTGTTCCGAAGCGGAAGATGTCGCGCAGCAACACGCGCCACCGCCGGTCGCAGTGGAAGGCTGCGGTCCCCACCCTGGTTTCGTGTGAGCGTTGCCAGGAGCCCAAGCTGCAGCACATCGCGTGCCCCGCTTGTGGCACCTACAACAAGCGCCAGGTCCTCGAGGTCTGAGCGGCTGGTGAGAGGCTCTATGTCTGACGCCAAGAAAAAGGCGGACACCACAGCCTCGTCCCACACGCTTCTGGAAGGGCGGCTCGGGTACAAGCTCGAGTCCGCCCTTCTGGTGCGTGCGCTGACGCATCGCTCGTACGCGTACGAGAACGGCGGACTGCCCACGAACGAGCGGCTGGAGTTCCTCGGTGACTCCGTGCTCGGCCTCGTGGTCACCGACACGCTCTACCGCACCCACCCCGACCTGCCCGAAGGCCAGCTGGCCAAGTTGCGGGCCGCGGTGGTCAATTCGCGTGCACTGGCGGAGGTCAGCCGCGGGCTGGACCTGGGCTCCTTCATCCGGCTCGGCCGGGGCGAAGAGGGCACGGGCGGCCGGGACAAGGCGTCCATCCTCGCCGACACCCTCGAAGCGGTGATCGGCGCGGTGTATCTGGACCAGGGACTGGACGCGGCGGGCGAACTCGTCCACCGGCTGTTCGACCCGTTGATCGAGAAGTCCTCGAATCTGGGTGCCGGCCTGGACTGGAAGACCAGTCTCCAGGAGCTCACGGCGACCGAGGGGCTCGGCGTTCCCGAGTACCTGGTCTCCGAGACCGGCCCGGACCACGAGAAGACCTTCACTGCTGCCGCCCGCGTCGGAGGCGTCTCGTACGGCACCGGCACCGGCCGCAGCAAGAAGGAAGCGGAGCAGCAGGCCGCCGAGTCCGCATGGCGTGCGATTCGCGCCGCGGCGGACGAGCGGGCCAAGGCGGCGGCTTCGGCCGCGGCCTCCGAAGGGGCGGCCGCCGACACCGCCCCTGGCGCGTAACCGCTCAGCTTCCTGCGCCCGTCCCCACTGGCTCCGGCCAGTGGGGACGGGCGTTTTTTCGGCGGCCGGCCTCTGGGCGTCGTGCTCCACGTGCGGCTTCATGGGGGCTGGTCGCGCAGTTCCCCGCGCCCCGCCGCGGCGCGATACGCTCCCCGGACCCCATCGCATCCGCCCCCTTACGGAGGACCCCCGTGCCAGAGCTGCCCGAAGTAGAGGTCGTCCGGCGCGGCCTCGCCCGGTGGGTGGCGCACCGCACCGTCGCCGACGCGGAGGTCCTGCACCCGCGCGCCGTACGCCGCCACATCGCGGGCGGCGACGACTTCGCGCACCGCCTCAAGGGGCAGCGGATCGGGGAGCCGAGCCGGCGCGGCAAGTACCTCTGGCTGCCCCTGGAGACGACCCACATGTCGGTGCTCGCGCACCTCGGCATGAGCGGCCAGCTCCTGGTCCAGCCGCACGAGGCCCCGGACGAGAAGCACCTGCGCATCCGCGTCCGCTTCGCCGACGACCTCGGCACCGAACTCCGCTTCGTCGATCAGCGCACCTTCGGCGGGCTGTCGTTGCACGAGACCGCCGAGAACAGTGCGGACGGTCTGCCCGACGTCATCGCGCACATCGCCCGCGACCCCCTGGACCCGCTCTTCGACGACGCGGCCTTCCACGACGCGCTGCGCAGGAAGCGCACCACCATCAAGCGCGCCCTGCTCGACCAGTCGCTCATCAGCGGTGTCGGCAACATCTACGCGGACGAGGCGCTCTGGCGGGCGAAGCTGCACTACGAGCGCCCCACCGCCACGCTGACCCGCCCGCGCACCGCCGAACTCCTGGGCCACGTAAGGGACGTGATGAACGCGGCGCTCGCGGTGGGCGGCACGAGCTTCGACTCCCTCTACGTGAATGTGAACGGGGAGTCGGGCTACTTCGACCGGTCGCTCGACGCCTACGGACGCGAGGGTGAACCCTGCCGGCGGTGTGCCACGCCGATGCGCCGCCGGGCCTGGATGAACCGGTCCAGCTACTACTGCCCGCGGTGTCAGCGCGTCCCGCGCGTCTCGTCGTAACGCTCGCGCGCCACCAGGACGTCGTCCATCCGTCCCTCCACGAAGTGGATGAGGCTCAGCAGCCGGTCGGCCACCTCGCGGCCCAGCGGCGTCAGTTCGTAGTCCACACGCGGCGGATTCGTCGGCTGGGCCTCACGGTGCACCAGACCGTCGCGCTCCAGCGCGTGCAGTGTCTGGGACAGCATCTTCTCGCTCACCCCGTCGACGCGACGGCGCAGCTCGTTGAAGCGGAGCGAGCCCTCGTGCAGCGCCCCGAGGGTGAGCGCGCCCCAGCGGCCGGTGACGTGCTCCAGCGTGCCGCGGGACGGACACGCCTTGGAGAACACGTCGTAGGCGAGGTCGATTGAGTCCATCCTTCGAGCATACTCTCGCGCAGCGCAACCCAATAGGTGGCGCTATCGAAAAGATAGCGCCACCTATAGGTGCTCAAAAAGGGCTCAGAAGCCGAAGTCCTGCGTCCACCAAGGACCGCCGGACCCGAAGTGCACACCCACGCCCAGGGTCTTGTAGTCGCAGTTGAGGATGTTCGCCTTGTGGCCGGGACTGTTCATCCAGGCGTCCATCACGGACTGGGCGTTGGCCTGGCCGCGGGCGATGTTCTCGCCGCCGAGGTCCGTGATGCCGGCCTTCTTGGCGCGGTCCCACGGCGTCGCGCCGTCCGGGTCGGTGTGGTCGAAGAAGTTCCGCGCGGCCATGTCCTCGCTGAACGCGGTCGCCAAAGCGGCGAGGCCGCTGTCGGCGGTCACGGGGGAGCAGCCGACCTTGGCCCGCTCCTGGTTGACGAGGGTCAGCACCTGAGCCGCGGCCGCGCTCTCCGACGAGGTGGCGGGTGCCTTCTCGGCGGGCGCCTGCGTCTTCTCGGGAGCCTGGGTGGAAGGGCTCGCGCTCTTCGTCGTGGTGCCGCTGCCGGAACTCTTGGAGCGGGACTCCTGCGGCGTCTTCGAGGGCTCCGAGGACGGCTTGGCCGACGCGGACTTCGAGGGCGACACCGAGGGCGTGGCCCGCTCGGTGTCGCGGCTCGCGGACGACGGGGCGCGGTCCTCGACCGCGCCGTCCGTGCCGCCCTGCGCCTCGACGGTGGGGGAGTCGGCGGCCTGCACCTTGTTCCCGCCGTTGTCGCCGCCGAGCTTGTAGTTGTCGGCGCCCGGGATCAGCCCCGACGCCACCGCGACCGCGCCCAGGGCGACGGCGGCGGAGACGCCGAGCAGACCGGTGCGGACCGGGACGCCGCCGCGCTTCTTGCGCCGGTGCGACCGACCGCCCTGCTCCTGTCCCGACCCGCCGGCCGAGGATATGGAGCCGTACAGGCCGGTCACGGTCTCGTCGTCGTGCGGGGAGTACGGCGAGTGCCCGAAGGGGGCGCGCGCGTGCCCGGCGGGCCCGGCGGCGTGCTCGTACGGGTACTCGCCGTAGTACGACCCCGCCTGACCTGCGCCGTACGTCTCGCCGTATGCTTCGGCGTGCACGTCCTCGGCGTAGGTCTCCGGGGTATCCGCGGCGCGGCCCGTGGCGGCGCGCCCGGCGGCGGAGCGTCGGTGGCGTCCCATGTCCTGGCCTTCCTCGTCCTCGCGGTCGTCGATGTGACTCACCCGTACGAGTGAGGCTCATCGGTCCGCGACGGTACCCCAAGACGCAAGGGGACGAAGTGCTCCGAGTGCAATTGGCCGGTTAGCGTGCACCCATGAACGAAGACGTACGGCTGACCGCGTGGGTGCGAGGACGCGTCCAACGTGTGGGTTTTCGGTGGTTCACCCGTGCCCGGGCCATGGAGATCGGCGGCCTGAGTGGTTTTGCTCTCAATTTGGACGACGGCCGCGTCCAGGTCGTCGCCGAGGGGTCGCGCGCCGGATGTCAGCAACTGCTCGACTGGCTCCACGGCGACGACACACCCGGCCGCGTCGACGGTGTCACTGAGATCTGGGACACGCCCCGTGGCGGTTACGACGGGTTTGCCATTCGCTGAACCGTCGCCGCAGGCGGGGCCGGGTGCACCCCGGGAAGAGATGCCATGGGCAACTGCTCCCGGCAGAAACGCCCTGGTGGTTGCCAAGGCGGGGCGCTCGTGGGAGGCTCCGGGGTACGGATGATCGCTACGCCCCCAGGGTCCCGAAGGTCAGGCCGCGCCGGACGATTCACGGCGCGAAGCCCCCGGGTTGCCCGCCAATACGGGGCGTGATCGTGTTGACCGTCAAACTTTTTGGTGAGACTCTGGAATCCCCGCGCACCTTAGCTGTTTGGCATGTAAGAACGGCAGCACAACAAGAAGTGCCAAGCACCGCGGGTGCGATTCCCTCACGACCCACCACCGCTTCGGTCGGTCACTCAGTGTGGAGGACCACTCATCATGGCAAAGGCGCTTCTCGGTTACGTCGGCGGCAGCGACCCGCGACTCCTCGCCGAGATGCGACGGCTCCAGCAGCGCGTCCAGGATCTGGAATCCGAGCTCGGCAGGATCCAGGCTGAGAACGACGCGCTCGCGGCTGCCGCTTCTCACGACTCTCTCATCGAGAGCATCGACGTACCCCAGGCGGAGCCTGCGCTCACCTGACCACGCCCAGCGACGCGCGTGAGCAGGCTGCTCGTATCAGCCGCTTGACAGAGATATGCAAGGGACGCTTCGGCGTCCCTTCTTTCTTGCTCCCTGTGCCTCGATCTTCACGCCCCCGCGCACCCAAGCGTTTTCTTAACGTCTGATGTGCCCTGCACTTTCATGAGCGAAACCGCGGGTTCATGGAGTGAGACAGAGGTGCCGGGTAGAGTCCGACGGCGTGCACCTCAAGGCTCTGACCCTGCGCGGGTTCAAATCGTTCGCCTCGGCCACCACGCTGCGGTTCGAGCCGGGCATCACCTGCGTCGTGGGGCCCAACGGCTCGGGCAAGTCCAATGTCGTGGACGCCCTCAGCTGGGTCATGGGCGAGCAGGGCGCCAAGTCGCTGCGCGGCGGCAAGATGGAGGACGTCATCTTCGCCGGCACCACCGGCCGCCCCCCGCTGGGCCGCGCCGAGGTGTCGCTGACCATCGACAACTCCGACGGCGCGCTGCCCATCGAGTACGCCGAGGTCACCATCACGCGGATCATGTTCCGCAACGGCGGCAGCGAGTACCAGATCAACGGCGACACATGCCGCCTCCTCGACATCCAGGACCTGCTGTCCGACTCCGGTATCGGCCGCGAGATGCACGTCATCGTCGGCCAGGGCCAGCTCGACGGCGTGCTGCACGCCGACCCGATGGGCCGCCGCGCCTTCATCGAGGAGGCCGCGGGTGTCCTCAAGCACCGCAAGCGCAAGGAGAAGGCGCTGCGGAAGCTGGACGCGATGCAGGCCAACCTCGCCCGCGTACAGGACCTGACCGACGAACTGCGGCGGCAGCTGAAGCCGCTGGGCCGGCAGGCCGCCGTCGCCCGCAGGGCCGCCGTCATCCAGGCCGACCTGCGCGACACGCGGCTGCGGCTGCTCGCCGACGATCTCGTACGGCTGCGGGAGGCGCTCAGCGCCGAGGTCGCCGACGAGGCCGAGCTGAAGCGGCGCAAGGAAGCCGCCGAGGACGAGCTGAAGAAGGCGCTGCTGCGCGAGGGGCACCTGGAGGACGAGGTGCGGCAGCTGACGCCCCGGCTGCAGCGGGCGCAGCAGAGCTGGTACGAGCTGTCGCAGCTCGCCGAGCGGGTGCGCGGCACGATCTCGCTGGCCGACGCGCGCGTCAAGAGCGCCACCTCCGTCCCGACCGAGGAGCGGCGCGGGCGCGACCCCGAGGACCTGGAGCGCGAGGCCGCCCGGGTGCGGGAGCAGGAGGCCGAGCTGGCGGCGGCGCTCGAGGCGGCGCAGATCGCGCTGGACGAGACCGTCTCCCACCGGGCCGAGCTGGAGCGTGAACTGGCGGTCGAGGAGCGCCGGCTGAAGGACGTCGCCCGCGCCATCGCCGACCGCAGGGAAGGGCTCGCCCGGCTTCAGGGCCAGGTCAACGCGGCCCGCTCCCGGGCCGCTTCCGCGCAGGCCGAGATCGACCGGCTCGCCGTCGCGCGGGACGAGGCGCAGCAGCGGGCCGTCGCCGCGCAGGAGGAGTACGAGCAGCTCAAGGCCGAGGTCGACGGGCTCGACGCCGGGGACGAGGAGCTCGTGGCGCAGCTGGAGGCCGCCAAGGCCGCGCTCGCCGGTGCCGAGTCCACGCTCTCCGCGGCCCGTGAGGCGGCCACGTCCGCGGAGCGCAAGCGGGCCGCTGTCGCCGCCCGGCACGAGGCGCTCGCGCTCGGGCTGCGCAGGAAGGACGGTTCGGGCGCGCTGCTCGGAGCGAAGGAACGATTGACCGGGGTGCTCGGGCCCGCCGCCGAGCTGTTGTCGGTGGCGCCGGGGTTCGAGGTGCCGGTGGCGGCGGCGTTCGGCGCGGCGGCCGACGCGATCGCCGTGACCACGCCCGCCTCCGCGGCGGACGCGATTCGCCTGCTGCGCAAGCAGGACGCGGGGCGGGCCGCCCTGCTGCTGGCCGGGGAGGCCGCTGCCGCGCCCGCCGCACAGCCGCCGGGCAGTCCGCCGCACGCCGCCGAGCTCGTCCGCGGTCCCGCCGAGCTGATGCCCGCCGTGCGGCACCTGCTCCGCGACATCGTGGTCGTCGGGACGCTGGAGGACGCCGAGGACCTGGTCTACGCGCGGCCCGAACTGACCGCGGTGACCGCCGAGGGGGACCTGCTCGGGGCGCACTTCGCGCAGGGCGGGTCCGCGGGGGCGCCCAGCCTGCTCGAAGTGCAGGCGTCCGTCGACGAGGCGGCCGCCGAGCTGGAGCACCTGGCGGCACAGTGCGAGGAGCTGGCCGAGGCACAGCACTCGGCGGTCGAGCGGCGCAAGGAGTGCGCCGTGCTCGTCGAGGAGTTGGGGCAGCGGCAGCGGGCCATAGAGCGGGAGCGCTCGGGCCGGGCGCAGCAGCTCGGGCGGCTCGCCGGACAGGCGCGCGGCGCCGCGGGCGAGGCCGAGCGGAGCGCCGCGGCGGCGGCCCAGGCGCAGGACGCGCTGGAGAAGGCCGCCATGGACGCGGAGGAGCTGGCCGAGCGGCTCGCCGTGGCCGAGGAGCAGCCCGCCGACGAGGAGCCGGACACCTCCGCGCGTGACCGGCTCTCGGCGGACGGGGCCAACGCCCGCCAGACGGAGATGGAGGCTCGGCTCCAGGTGCGTACGCACGAGGAGCGGGTGAAGGGGCTCTCGGGGCGGGCCGACTCGCTCGACCGGGCCGCCCGCGCCGAACGCGAGGCACGCGCGCGTGCCGAGCGACAGCGCGCCCGCCTCAAGTACGAGGCCGCCGTCGCCGAGGCCGTGGCGTCCGGTGCGCGGCAGCTGCTCGCGCACGTCGAGGTGTCCGTCACGCGGGCCGACGCGGAGCGGACGCTGGCCGAGCGGGCCAAGGGCGAGCGGGAGCGGGAGCTCGTCGCGGAGCGGGCCCGCGGCCGCGACCTGAAGGCGGAACTCGACAAGCTCACTGATTCGGTCCACCGCGGCGAGGTACTCGGTGCCGAGAAGCGGCTGCGGATCGAGCAGCTGGAGACCAAGGCGCTGGAGGAACTCGGTGTGGAACCGGCCGGGCTTGTCGCGGACTACGGTCCCGACCAGCTCGTGCCGCCCTCGCTCCCCGCCGAGGGTGAGGAACTGCCGGAGGACCCGGAGCACCCGCGCAACAAGCCGCGGCCGTTCGTCCGTTCGGAGCAGGAGAAGCGGCTCAAGTCCGCCGAGCGCGCGTACCAGCAGCTCGGCAAGGTCAATCCGCTGGCCCTGGAGGAGTTCGCGGCGCTGGAAGAGCGCCACAAGTTCCTCAGTGAGCAGCTGGAGGACCTGAAGAAGACCCGGGCCGACCTCCTTCAGGTGGTGAAGGAGGTCGACGAGCGCGTCGAGCAGGTCTTCACCGAGGCGTACCGGGACACGGCGCGCGAGTTCGAGGGCGTCTTCAGCCGGCTGTTCCCGGGCGGCGACGGACGGCTGATCCTGACCGATCCCGACAACATGCTCACGACGGGCGTGGACGTCGAGGCCCGCCCGCCGGGCAAGAAGGTCAAGCGGCTGAGCCTGCTCTCCGGCGGCGAGCGATCGCTGACCGCCGTGGCGCTGCTGGTCTCCATCTTCAAGGCGCGGCCCAGCCCGTTCTACGTGATGGACGAGGTCGAGGCCGCTCTGGACGACACCAATCTGCAGCGTCTCATCCGCATCATGCAGGAGCTGCAGGAGGCCTCGCAGCTCATCGTGATCACGCACCAGAAGCGCACGATGGAGGTCGCCGACGCGCTGTACGGCGTCTCCATGCAGGGCGACGGGGTGTCGAAGGTGATCAGCCAGCGGCTGCGCTAGTCGAGTCCGGCTCCCTAGCAGTCTTCAAGTCTTGAACTCAAGGCGACACTCCTGTGCCCAAAAACTCACAGCAGTTGAACTATTGACTTCGAAACTTGAAGGCATAGTCTCTGCAACGTTGCTTTTACCTTCAGGTGGTGGGCGGCGCGATGTTGTGCGCCACTGGAAGGGCTCGCCCCCACCCCCGGTAGCGAAGCCGGTGGCCCGAGGAGTACACGTGACCAGCACTTCGGCACCTCAATCAGGAGCCCGGGAAGCCCAGCCCGATCACCTCGGGCACGTCATCTTCATCACGGCGGCGGCCGCGATGGGTGGCTTCCTGTTCGGCTACGACAGCTCTGTGATCAATGGCGCGACCGTCGCCATCCAACACAAGTTCGACGTGAACGCCGATGTGCTCGGCTGGATCATCGCGTCCGCGCTGCTCGGCTGCGCGGTCGGCGCGGCGATCGCGGGCCGGATCGCCGACCGCATCGGGCGTATCCGCTGTATGCAGATCGCCGCCTGCCTCTTCGCGATCAGCGCCGTCGGCTCGGCCCTGCCGTTCGCGGCCTGGGACCTGACGATGTGGCGTGTCATCGGCGGCATCGGCATCGGTATGGCGTCCGTGATCGGCCCCGCCTACATCGCCGAGGTGGCCCCGCCCGCGTACCGCGGCCGGCTCGCCTCGTTCCAGCAGGCCGCCATCGTCATCGGCATCGCCGTCTCCCAGCTCGTCAACTGGGGCATCCTGAACATGGCCGACGGCGACCAGCGCGGCAAGCTCGCCGGTCTCGAGGCCTGGCAGTGGATGCTCGGTGTCATGGTCATCCCGGCCCTCCTCTACGGGCTGCTCTCCTTCGCGATCCCCGAGTCGCCGCGCTTCCTGATCTCCGCCGGCCGCGAGGAGCAGGCCCAGAAGGTCCTGACCGAGGTCGAGGGCACCGGCATCGACGTCCACGCGCGCGTGGCGGAGATCAAGGCCGGCATGCGCAGCGAGCACAAGTCGACGTTCAAGGACCTGCTCGGCGGCAAGTTCGGCTTCCTGCCGATCGTCTGGATCGGCATCTTCCTGTCGATCTTCCAGCAGCTCGTCGGCATCAACGTGATCTTCTACTACTCGAACCAGCTGTGGCAGTCGATCGGCAAGGACCCGTCCAGCTCGTTCCTGTACTCGTTCGAGACGTCGATCGTGAACATCATCGGTACCGTCATCGCGATGATCTTCGTCGACCGCATCGGCCGCAAGCCGCTCGCGATCATCGGCTCCGCCGGTATGGCGATCGCCCTGTTCACCTGTGCCTGGGCCTTCTCGTACCGGACCGGCTCCGGCGACAACGTCTCGCTGCCGAACGCGCAGGGCCTGACCGCGATCATCGCGGCCAACGCCTTCGTCCTCTTCTTCGCCCTCTCCTGGGGCGTGGTGGTCTGGGTGCTGCTCGGCGAGATCTTCCCGGGCCGGATCCGCGCCGCGGCGCTCGGTGTGGCGGCCTCGGCCCAGTGGCTGGCCAACTTCGCCATCACCAAGACCTTCCCGAGCATGTCCGAGTGGAGCCTGACCGGCTCGTACATCATCTACGGCGCCTTCGCCACGATCTCCATCCCGTTCGTGATGAAGTTCGTGAAGGAGACCAAGGGCAAGGCCCTGGAGGAGATGGGCTGACGCCCGCTCCTTCCCCGAAAGACCCGGGGAGATGGGTCAAGTCCCCGCTGCCATCTCCCCGCTGCCGTCACCGCCCCGGCTCAGGACCTACGCGTCCTTGAGCCGGGGCAGTACGTTTTCGCAGAACAGCTGCAGGCTGCGCCGGCCCTCGTCGAGCGGCATGCCGCCCGACAGCGGGTGCAGTACGTAGTTGTCGAGGCCCTGCGTCAGGCACTCGTCGGGCGTGAGGATCCGGTACACGCCCTCGGCGCGCAGTTCCTCGACGCTCGACGCGGCCGACTTCACCGCCGACTTGATGTCCCCCGACTGCCAGGACGCGTACGTCCGCGCCTCGTGCAGGAAGTGCGTGCCGTACTCGGCCCAGGTGCGGTCCGGGTCCTCGGACAGGTGCAGCAGCGGCGTGGTCCTCGCGGGCATCATGGTCCAGCCCTCGGTGCCGTACTCGGCGAGCCGCTCCTTGTAGTACGCGTCCAGCTCCGGCAGATGCGCGCTCGGGAAGAACGGCAGGCCGAGCCGGGCCGCCCGGCGCGCGGCCGCCTGCGAGGAGCCGCCGACCAGGAGCAGCGGGTGCGGCTGGGTGAACGGGCGCGGGGTGACGCGGACCCGGCGCCCGCGGAAGCTGAACTCCTCACCCGACCAGGCCTTCAGCAGCGTGTCGAGCAGCTCGTCCTGGAGCTTGCCGCGCCGCTTCCACTCCACGTCGAACTGCGCGTACTCCTCCGGCCGGTAGCCGATGCCGGCCACCGTCACCAGACGGCCGCCGCTCAGCAGATCCAGTACGGCGATGTCCTCGGCGAGGCGGAGCGGATCGTGCAGCGGGCCGATGATCGCGGAGACCGTGACCGCGATGCGGCGCGTGGCGCCGAGGACGGCGCCCGCGAAGGTGAACGGCGAGGGCAGCCAGTTGTTGGCGACGCCGTGGTGCTCCTCCGTCTGCACCGTGTCGACGCCCCGGTCGTCGGCGTAGACCGCCAACTCCACCGCCGCCC
This sequence comes from Streptomyces sp. cg35, assembly GCF_050410835.1. Lineage (NCBI taxonomy): Bacteria > Bacillati > Actinomycetota > Actinomycetes > Kitasatosporales > Streptomycetaceae > Streptomyces > Streptomyces sp. cg35. Next base: position 2,641,935 of record NZ_CP191268.1, on the reverse strand, counting down.
GGTAGCGGGCGCTCAGTGACTCGGGCGTACCGGCCGGGTCGACCAGATTGAACCGTACGACGGACACGGGCATACGACCGTCCCCCTTCACGCGGGCTTCGTGTGAAGGGGGACGGTAGCTGACGGGGCGTCAGACAGCCAGGGTCGTGGACTCCTCGACGGCGTCGTCCGGCGCCGTGGTGGTGTCCGCAGGCTTCGGCAGCGCGAGGTACAGCAGGCCCGAGACGACGATCGTGACGACCCAGCCGAGGCCGTACTCGCCGAGGAAGTTGTTCGTGGCGAGCGGGCCGGTGAACCAGTCCGAGGACGTGAACATCAGGCCCGCCACCAGACCGACCGCCCAGGCGATGACGGCCGCGGGGGAGAAGCCGCCCTTGTACCAGTAGGCGCTGGTGCGGGTGGTGTCGATCAGGGCCGCGGCGTCGTAGTGCTTGCGCGTGAACATGTCCGCGCCGAAGACGCCGACCCAGGCGGAGAAGGCGACCGCGAGCAGCGACAGGAAGGCGATGAACGAGCCCATGAAGCTGGTCGCGACCAGCATCAGGATGCCGCCGAAGACCAGCGAGATCACCGCGTTGACCGAGACGGCCCAGTGGCGCGGGACCTTGAAGCCGAGGGTCTGCGCGGTGAAGCCGGCCGAGTACATCGACATGGCGTTGATCAGCAGCATGCCGACCAGGGCGATCAGCAGGTACGGCACCGCGATCCACATCGGCAGGATCTCGCCGAGGAAGGAGACCGGGTCGGCGGCCGAGGCCAGGTCCGGGGTCGAGACCGCCATCACGGCGCCCATCAGGACCATGGGCAGGACGACGATGCCGGCGCCGCCGATCGAGTTGCGCACGATCGCCCCGGAGGAGGCGGTGCGCGGCAGGTAGCGCGTGAAGTCGGGGGAGGACGGGATCCAGCTGACGCCGCCCGCGGCGATCATGCCGATGCCCGCGACCATCAGCGACATCTTGCCCGCGGGCCGGTCGAAGACCTCCGACCAGTCGGTGTCGATGATCAGGTAGACGAGCACCAGGGCCGTGAAGAGGCCGAAGAGATACGTCGCGTACTTGTTGCACTTCTGCACGGCGTTGATGCCGAGCCCCGAGATCGCGAACGTGGCGACCACGAAGCAGAGCAGCGTGACGATCACCAGGAAGTCGTTCTGCTGGACCCCGAACAGGATGTCCAGGACGGTCAGTACGGCGTACGCACCCGTCACCGCGTTGATCGTCTCCCAGCCCCAGCGCGCGACCCAGATCAGCGAACCGGGCAGCAGATTGCCGCGCTGCCCGAAGACCGCGCGGGACAGGGCCATGCCGGGGGCGCCGCCGCGCTTGCCCGCGATACCGATCAGACCGACGAGGCCGTACGACACGACGGGCGCCGCGACCGCGACGACGAGGGCCTGCCAGAAGTTGAGCTTGTACGCCACGACGAGGCTCGCGCCCATCGTGAGCAGCAGCACGCTGATGTTCGCCGCGACCCAGGTCGGGAACAGCTCCCGGGTCTTGGCGGTGCGCTCGGCGTCGGGGACGGGCTCGATGCCGCGCGTCTCCAGGGTGCCTTCGGACTCGGCGGTCTTGCTCATGCGGTGGGGTTCCGTGCCTCTGTGGGGTGGGGCGGGCGAGAGGGGATGCGTGGGACTCTACGCGCGTTGACGCACTCTCCTCCATCGTACTTTAGTCCGAGTAATGCCCTCCAGAGACGTTTGTCCTTTGGAGGAATGTACGACTACGGCCCTGCCGGAGCCTCATGGCTGATACTGGACGGGTTATGGAAATCGTCATCCTTGCTGTAGTCATCGCCGTGGTCGTGATCGGCGCGCTCGGCGGGCTCGTGGTCGGCAGCCGCAAGAAGAAGCAGCTGCCGCCCGCGCCGCCCTCGGCGCCCGACATCACCGCCGCCCCGCCCGCCGAGCCGCACGTCGGCGACGAGGCCGAGACGCCGCGCGACGAAGCGCGGCGCACGATCGAGGAGGTCGACCTCCCGGTCGCCGAGCCGGTCGAGGAGGTCACCGAGGAGGAGCCGCCGGCGCCGGCGGCTCCCGAGATCGAGGTGCCGGAGCCGACCGCGGGCCGCCTGGTGCGGCTGCGCGCCCGGTTGTCCCGGTCGCAGAACGCGCTCGGCAAGGGGCTGCTCACGCTGCTGTCCCGCGAGCACCTCGACGAGGACACCTGGGAGGAGATCGAGGACACGCTGCTCACCGCCGATGTCGGTGTGCAGCCCACGCAGGAGCTCGTGGAGAACCTGCGCGAGCGCGTGAAGGTGCTGGGCACGCGCACCCCGGACGAGCTGCGCGGCCTGCTGCGCGAGGAGCTGCTGAAGCTGCTCGTCCCCGAGTTCGACCGCTCCGTGAAGACGGACGGGAACGTCGACGGGGCCACGCCGGGCATCGTGATGGTCGTCGGCGTCAACGGCACCGGCAAGACCACCACGACCGGCAAGCTCGCGCGCGTGCTCGTCGCCGACGGCAAGAACGTCGTGCTGGGGGCTGCAGATACGTTCCGCGCGGCCGCCGCCGATCAGCTGCAGACCTGGGGTGAGCGGGTCGGTGCGCGCACCGTGCGCGGGCCCGAGGGCGGCGACCCGGCGTCCATCGCCTTCGACGCCGTCAAGGAAGGCATCGAGGCGGGCGCGGACGTCGTGCTCATCGACACCGCCGGCCGGCTGCACACCAAGACCGGCCTGATGGACGAACTCGGCAAGGTCAAGCGCGTCGTGGAGAAGCACGCGCCGCTCGACGAGGTGCTCCTGGTGCTCGACGCCACGACCGGGCAGAACGGCCTGGTGCAGGCCCGGGTGTTCGCCGAGGTCGTCGACATCACCGGCATCGTGCTGACCAAGCTGGACGGCACGGCCAAGGGCGGCATCGTCGTGGCCGTGCAGCGCGAACTCGGTGTGCCCGTGAAGCTGGTCGGTCTCGGTGAGGGGCCGGACGATCTGGCGCCGTTCGAGCCCGAGGCGTTCGTGGACGCGCTGATCGGCGAGTAGTCGCTCCCCGCGGCGCGGGTTCACGCGCCGCGGGGGCTGTGTTCGTGGGGAACTGCGGGGCCGTTGTGGCCGTGCGCAGTTCCCCACAACCGTTTCGGGGCGCCTTACGCGCAGGGCGACCGATGCGCCACGTAGGCCAGCGTCCCGAGGAGCAGCCGCGCCTGCGGCGGTTGCGTCGCGGTGTCCAGGGACGGGGCCCGCAGCCAGGTGGCCGGGCCGAGGCCCGAGCGGTCCGAGGGCGGGGCCGTGATGTACGCGCCCGGGCCCAGGGCGTGCAGGTCGAGGGTCGCGTCGTCCCAGCCCGTGCGGTAGAGCAGGGCCGGGAGTTCGGCCGCGGCGCCCGGTGCCACGAAGAAGTGGGCGCGGCCCTCGGGGGTGGCGATCACCGGACCGAGGGGGAGACCCATCCGCTCCAGGCGGATCAGGGCACGGCGCCCCGCCGCCTCCGGGACGTCGATGATGTCGAAGGCGCGGCCGACCGGAAGCAGGGCCGAGGCGCCGGGGAACCGGCCCCAGGAGTCCGTCACTTCATCGAGGGTGGCGCCGGCCGGCACGACCACCGAGGGGTCGAGCGGGTGGGCGCCCGGAGCCGGGCAGTCCGGCCTGCCGCAGGAGCACTCGGATCCCGCGGCGCGCGCGCCCGGCACCACGTCCCAGCCCCACAGCCCGGTGAACTCCGCCACCGTGGTGCAGTCCGAAGCGCGGCCGGACGTGCGGCCACGGCGACGTGAGCCGGAGCGCATGTCGCGGATGCCGCCGATCGTGAAGCCCATGCCCCCTCCAACGGGTCCTGCGCGCCGGTGGTTACGAGGCGGGATCGGATCGTGACCCAGTGTGCCTGCCGCCCTGGTCGAGACGGCGCCGAGTCGCGTCCGGGGTGGTGCGCCCGGTGTCGCGCGCCTCGGCGTGCACCGCTTCGCCTACTTCCGGCTGTCCTATGTCAAGTGAATCGTGTGTGGCCGTCCCTGAGTTCATTCGAAGGGGTGGCGAATGGTGGCGTTTCCAGGTTCGCCCTCGCCGGAGGGGTGATCGTAGGATTACTTTCAGTGCACAAGCCGTGAGGGTAAGTGCACCCGTGGGTATGCCGCAGGCAAGTCGGTTTCCTGTTCGAGGAGTGACAACCGCCGGACGGGAGCCTGTAGTTGACGGCATCCTGATAGGGCTTGCGGACAAGAGTGGCCGACAGGTCTTGACGTTGAGCGTCTTGGATGAGTTCAGGGATGGGGGCGTTCCAGTGGGCGGCAGCGGCGGAAGCGTGACGAACGCTGAGAAGCGCCCGAACGAGCTGCTCGGTTCGTGGTTCGTGCGCAGCGGCTGGTCGAAGGGCGAGCTGGCGCGCCAAGTGAACCGGCGGGCACGGCAGTTGGGTGCGAACCACATCTCCACCGACACCTCGCGTGTACGGCGTTGGCTCGACGGGGAGAACCCGCGCGAGCCGATCCCGCGCATCCTCAGCGAGTTGTTCTCCGAGCGGTTCGGCTGTGTGGTCGCCGTCGAGGACCTCGGACTGCGGGCCGCGCACCAGGCGCCCTCCGTGTCCGGTGTCGACCTGCCCTGGACGGGGCCGCAGACCGTCGCGCTCATCGGCGAGTTCTCGCGCAGCGACCTGATGCTCGCGCGCCGCGGCTTCCTCGGCAGTTCGCTCGCGCTCGCCGCCGGGCCCTCGCTCATCGAGCCCATGCAGCGCTGGCTGGTGCCCAGCCCCGGCGGCGCGGCATCCCGGCCCGAGCCCGAGGCGTCGGCCCAGCGCCGTGGGAACCGGCTGTCCAAGCCGGAGCTCGACCTGCTGGAGTCCACCACCGTCATGTTCCGCCAGTGGGACGCCCAGTGCGGTGGAGGCCTGCGCCGCAAGGCGGTTGTAGGACAACTGCACGAGGTCACCGACCTCCTTCAGGAACAGCAGCCCGAGGCGACCATGAAGCGCCTGTTCAAGGTCGCGGCCGAACTCGCGGAGCTGGCCGGGTGGATGAGCTATGACGTGGGCCTGCAGCCCACCGCCCAGAAGTACTTCGTCCTCGCCCTGCACGCCGCCAAGGAGGCGGGCGACAAGCCGCTGGGCTCGTACGTCCTGAGCAGCATGAGCCGCCAGATGATCCACCTCGGCCGCCCCGAGGACGCCCTGGAGCTCATCCATCTCGCCCAGTACGGCAGTCGCGACTGCGCCAGCCCGCGCACCCAGTCCATGCTGTATGCGATGGAGGCCCGCGCGTACGCGAACATGGGGCAGCCCGGCAAGTGCAAGCGCGCCGTGCGCATGGCCGAGGACACCTTCACCGACGCCGACGACTGGGACGACCCGGACCCCGACTGGATCCGCTTCTTCTCCGAGGCCGAACTGCACGGGGAGAACAGCCACTCGTTCCGTGATCTCGCCTACGTCGCCGGCCGCAGCCCCACCTACGCGTCGATGGCCGAACCGCTGATGCAGCGGGCCGTCGAGCTGTTCGGGAAGGACGCCGAGCACCAGCGCTCGTACGCACTCAACTTGATCGGCATGGCCACGGTGCACCTGATCCAGAAGGAGCCCGAGCAGTCCACCGTCATGGCGGAGCAGGCGCTGGGGATCGCCAGAAAGGTGCGCTCCGAGCGGGTCAACACCCGCATCCGCAAGACCGTGGACACCGCGGTGCGCGACTACGGAGACGTCGCCGAGGTCATCCAGCTGACCGATCAGCTGGCCCTCCAGCTGCCCGAGACCGCGGAAGCGGCGGTCTGACACCCCCAGAAACTCCGGCCGCGGCCGACCGTCCCGAAACAGCCCGACTCGGCTCCCCCATGCCAGGTCATCGAGGACGGACGGCCGCGGCCGGTCTGTCGTGGCGACGCTTGGTTGCGTCACGATAACGATCGACACAGCCGCCATCCGGCATTTCATGCACGCGTAACACCCATGACCTCTTCGTCACTGCGGCGAAACATCGAGGGGCGTCCACGGAAACCGCGCTGGGCCAAAGTCTGGCGCATAACCGGCCCACCCCTCATGACCGCTTCAGGCTTCGCCCGCACGGGGCCGTACCAACGACGAGGAGACGCCGATGGCACCTGCCGCCATCACGCTCGCCGCAGAGGCGCCCAAGCTCTCTGCCGCGAACACAGGCTTCATGCTGATCTGTTCCGCTCTGGTGATGCTCATGACGCCGGGCCTGGCCTTCTTCTACGGAGGCATGGTCCGCGTCAAGAGCACCCTGAACATGCTGATGATGAGCTTCATCAGCCTCGGGATCATCACGATCCTCTGGGTGCTGTACGGCTTCTCCGTCGCGTTCGGCACGGACAAGGGGTCGCTCTTCGGCTGGGACGGCGACTACGTCGGCCTCAGCGGGATCGGACTGACCCAGCTCTGGGACGGCTACACCATCCCGATCTACGTCTTCGCCGTCTTCCAGCTGATGTTCGCCATCATCACGCCCGCCCTCATAAGCGGTGCCCTCGCGGACCGCGTGAAGTTCACGGCGTGGGCCCTGTTCATCGCCCTGTGGGCCACGATCGTCTACTTCCCGGTCGCGCACTGGGTGTGGGGGACCGGCGGCTGGGCCTTCGACCTCGGCGTCATCGACTTCGCCGGTGGCACGGCCGTCCACATCAACGCAGGTGCCGCAGCGCTCGGCGTGATCCTCGTCATCGGCAAGCGCGTCGGCTTCAAGAAGGACCCGATGCGGCCGCACTCGCTGCCGTGGACGATGCTCGGCGCCGGTCTGCTGTGGTTCGGCTGGTTCGGCTTCAACGCCGGCTCGTGGCTCGGCAACGACGACGGCGTCGGCGCGCTGATGTTCGTCAACACGCAGGTCGCCACCGCCGCCGCGATGCTCGCCTGGCTCATCTACGAGAAGCTCCGCCACGGCGCGTTCACCTCCCTCGGCGCCGCCTCCGGCGCTGTCGCCGGCCTCGTCGCGATCACCCCCTCCGGTGGTGCCGTCTCGCCGCTCGGCGCGATCGCCGTCGGCGCCATCGCCGGTGTGCTGTGCGCCATGGCCGTGGGCCTCAAGTACAAGTTCGGCTACGACGACTCCCTCGACGTCGTCGGCGTCCACCTGGTCGGCGGCATCGTCGGCTCCCTGCTCATCGGCTTCTTCGCCACCGGCGGCGGCCAGTCCGACGTGGCCGGCCTCTTCTACGGCGGCGGCCTCACCCAGTTCTGGAAGCAGTGCGCCGGTGTCGGCGGTGTCCTCGCCTACTCGCTCATCGCCTCCGCGATCCTCGCCTTCCTCATCGACAAGACCATCGGCATGCGGGTCAGCGAGGACGACGAGGTCGCCGGCATCGACCAGGTCGAGCACGCCGAGACCGCGTACGACTTCAGCGGCGCGGGCGGTGGCACCGCGGCCCGCACGGCCGTGCCCTCGCCGGTCGCCGCTCCCCAGGACACGAAGAAGGTGGACGCATGAAGCTCATCACCGCGGTCGTCAAGCCGCACCGGCTCGACGAGATCAAGGAAGCCCTCCAGGCCTTCGGCGTCCAGGGCCTGACCGTGACGGAGGCCAGCGGCTACGGCCGCCAGCGCGGCCACACCGAGGTCTACCGTGGTGCCGAGTACACCGTCGACCTGGTGCCCAAGATCCGCATCGAGGTGCTGGTCGAGGACGACGACGCCGATCAGCTGGTCGATGTCGTGGTGAAGGCCGCACGAACCGGCAAGATCGGTGACGGCAAGGTCTGGGCGGTCCCCGTCGAGACGGCCGTGCGGGTCCGGACCGGCGAGCGCGGACCGGACGCGCTGTAACCGATTCGACGGACGGAACGGGAGTCGCTGGGTGACGAGTGTGAACGACGTACGGACCGAAGCATCGGACGACAAACCCAGCGGCTACGCGGCGGCCCGGCTGCGCCTCCTCCAGGGAGGGGCGCAGTCCGGGCCGCCGCGCCGTTCGGCCCTCGCCGAGCTGACCGACGACTGGCTGACCGAGCTGTTCGGCGCCGGAACAGGGGGAGCGGGTGTCTCGCTGGTCGCCGTCGGTGGATACGGCCGCGGTGAACTCTCGCCGCGCAGCGACCTCGACCTGCTGCTCCTGCACGACGGCTCGGCCGACCCGGGCGAGATCGCCGCGCTCGCCGACCGCATCTGGTACCCGGTCTGGGACCTCGGCCTCGCCCTGGACCACTCCGTCCGGACGCCTTCGGAGGCACGCAAGACCGCCGGCGACGACCTCAAGGTGCAGCTGGGACTGCTCGACGCCCGGCACATCGCGGGCGACCTCGGCCTCACCGCAGGCCTGCGCACCGCCGTCCTCGCGGACTGGCGCAACCAGGCCCCCAAGCGGCTCCCGGAACTGCGCGAGCTGTGCGAGGAACGGGCCGAGCGCCAGGGCGAGTTGCAGTACCTGCTCGAACCCGATCTGAAGGAGGCGCGCGGCGGACTGCGGGACGCGGTCACGCTGCGGGCGGTGGCCGCCTCGTGGCTGGCCGATGCCCCGCGCGAGGGGCTCGCCGACGCCCGGCGCCGCCTGCTCGACGTGCGGGACGCACTGCATCTGACGACCGGCCGCGCCACCGACCGGCTCGCCCTCCAGGAGCAGGATCAGGTCGCCGCGGAGCTGGGCCTGCTCGACGCCGACACCCTCCTGCGTCAGGTGTACGAGGCGGCGCGCACGGTGGCGTACGCGAGTGATGTGACCTGGCGCGAGGTCAGCCGGGTCCTCAAGTCCCGCTCCGTACGCCCCCGGCTGCGGGCCATGCTGGGCGGCAAGCCCGCGCCCGTGGAACGGTCGCCGCTCGCCGAGGGCGTCGTCGAGATGGACGGCGAGGTCGTGCTCGCCCGGGCGGCCCGGCCCGAACGGGACCCGGTGCTTCCGCTGCGGGCTGCCGCCGCCGCGGCGCAGGCCGGCCTTCCGCTGTCGCTGCACGCGGTCCGGCGGATGGCCGCGGCCGCCCGGCCGCTCCCCACCCCCTGGCCCGCCGAGGCCCGCGAACAGCTCGTGACGCTGCTCGGGGCCGGCCGGACGACGGTCGAGGTGTGGGAGGCGCTCGAGGCCGAAGGACTGATCACCCGGCTGCTGCCGGACTGGGAGCGGGTGCGCTGCCGGCCGCAGCGCAACGCCGTGCACACCTGGACCGTCGACCGGCACCTCGTCGAGACCGCCGTACGCGCCTCGGCACTGACCCGGCGTGTCGGACGGCCCGACCTGCTGCTCGTGGCGGCGCTGCTGCACGACATCGGCAAGGGCTGGCCCGGGGACCACTCGGTCGCCGGCGAGATCATCGCGCGGGACGTCGCGGCGCGGATCGGCTTCGACCGGGCCGATGTCACGGTGCTCGCCTCCCTCGTACGGCACCATCTGCTGCTCATCGAGACCGCCACCCGGCGCGACCTGGAGGACCCGGCGACCGTACGAGCCGTCGCGGACACCGTCGGCTCGGTCGGGACGCTGGAGCTGCTGCACGCGCTGACGGAGGCGGACGCGCTGGCCACGGGCCCCGCCGCGTGGTCGTCGTGGCGCGGATCGCTGGTGGCCGATCTGGTCAAGCGGGTCTCCGCGGTGCTCGCGGGGGACAACCCTGTCGACATCGACGCCGCCGAGCCCACCGCCGAGCAGGAGCGGCTCGCGCTCGAGGCGTTCCGCACGGGTGGGCCGGTGCTCGCGCTGCGCGCGCAGACGGAGGCGGTACCCGCGGAGTCCGCGCAGGAGTCCTCCGACGCGGCCGCCCCGGAGCCGCTCGGCGTCGAACTGCTCATCGCCGTGTCGGACCAGCCCGGGGTACTGCCCGCGGTGGCCGGCGTGCTCGCGATGCACCGGCTGGCCGTGCGCACGGCCGAGCTGAGATCCCTGTCGCTGCCCGAGGAGTGGGCCCGGACGGCGGAGCGCTCTGCGGGCAAGGGCCAGGACCGTCCCGAGAGCGGTTCGGTACTGCTGCTGAACTGGCGGGTCGCCGCCGAGTACGGCTCCCTGCCGCAGGCCGCCCGGCTCCGTGCCGACCTCGTACGGGCCCTCGACGGATCCCTCGACATCGCGGCGCGGCTCGCCGAGCGGGACGCGGCCTACCCGCGGCGGCGCGGCGTGGTGGCGCCGCCGCCCCGGGTCACCGTCGCGTCGGCGGGATCCCGGCTCGCGACCGTCATCGAGGTGCGGGCCCAGGACGCGCCGGGCCTGCTGCACCGGATCGGGAGGGCGCTGGAGGTCTCCGGCGTGCAGGTGCGCTCCGCGCATGTCTCCACGCTGGGTGCCAACGCCGTGGACGCCTTCTACGTCACCGGGCCCGAAGGGGCGCCGCTGCCGTCGGAGGAGGCGGTGTCGGTGGCCCGGTCGCTGGAGAGCGCACTGCAGACAAGCCCCACCGGCGCGTGAGGAGCGGGGTCCGGGACCGGGCCCCGCGGCCTCTCGCCGTCGCCGATCGAGGATCCGCCGACGGATCCGGGCCCTTCCTGGCGGGCCCGGCCGGGCGCGTGGCCCCCGGCCCTCCTGACGGGGCGCTGACCCAATCCGTGGCGACCGATACCCTGGAGGGCGACCTGTCCGTAGAGCCACCCGACCCGAGGATTCGCGACCGCCGTGTTCGACACTCTTTCCGATCGCCTCGCAGCGACATTCAAGAATCTCCGCGGCAAGGGTCGCCTCAGCGAGGCGGATATCGACGCCACGGCGCGCGAGATCCGGATCGCCCTGCTGGAAGCCGACGTGGCGCTGCCCGTCGTCCGCGCGTTCATCAAGCAGGTCAAGGAGCGTGCGGCCGGTGCCGAGGTCTCCCAGGCGCTGAACCCCGCCCAGCAGGTCATCAAGATCGTCAACGAGGAGCTCATCGGCATCCTCGGTGGCGAGACCCGCCGCCTGCGCTTCGCCAAGACCGCACCGACCGTGATCATGCTCGCGGGTCTGCAGGGTGCCGGTAAGACGACCCTCGCGGGCAAGCTCGGCCACTGGCTCAAGTCCCAGGGCCACTCCCCGCTGCTCGTCGCCTGCGACCTGCAGCGCCCGAACGCCGTGAACCAGCTCAGCGTCGTCGCCGAGCGCGCCGGCGTCGGCATCTACGCCCCCGAGCCGGGCAACGGGGTGGGCGACCCGGTCAAGGTCGCCAAGGACTCCATCGAGTACGCGAAGTCCAAGGTCTACGACGTCGTCATCGTCGACACCGCCGGCCGCCTGGGCATCGACCAGGAGCTGATGCAGCAGGCCGCGGACATCCGCGACGCGGTCTCGCCGGACGAGGTCCTGTTCGTCGTCGACGCGATGATCGGTCAGGACGCGGTCAACACGGCCGAGGCGTTCCGCGACGGCGTCGGCTTCGACGGTGTCGTCCTGTCGAAGCTCGACGGTGACGCCCGCGGTGGTGCCGCGCTGTCGATCGCGCACGTCACCGGCCGCCAGATCATGTTCGCCTCGAACGGCGAGAAGCTGGACGACTTCGACGCGTTCCACCCGGACCGGATGGCGTCCCGCATCCTCGGCATGGGCGACATGCTCACGCTGATCGAGAAGGCCGAGCAGACCTTCTCGCAGCAAGAGGCCGAGAAGATGGCCTCGAAGCTGGCCTCCAAGAAGGGCCAGGACTTCACGCTCGACGACTTCCTGGCGCAGATGGAGCAGGTCAGGAAGATGGGCTCCATCTCCAAGCTGCTCGGCATGCTGCCGGGGATGAACCAGATCAAGGACCAGATCAACAACCTCGACGAGCGCGACGTCGACCGCACGGCCGCCATCATCAAGTCGATGACCCCGGCCGAGCGCGCCGACGCCACGATCATCAACGGCTCGCGCCGGGCCCGTATCGCCAAGGGTTCCGGAGTCGAGGTCAGCGCGGTCAAGAACCTGGTCGAGCGGTTCTTCGAGGCCCGCAAGATGATGTCCCGCATGGCCCAGGGCGGCGGCATGCCGGGGATGCCCGGCATGCCTGGGATGGGCGGCGGTCCCGGCCGGCAGAAGAAGCAGCCGAAGAAGGCCAAGGGCAAGCAGCGCTCCGGCAACCCGATGAAGCGCAAGCAGCAGGAGCAGGACGAGGCCGCTCGGCGCGAGGCCGCCGCTCAGGCGGGCGGCGCGCTCGGCCTGCCCGGCGCCGACCAGCAGGGCGGCAAGGACTTCGAACTCCCCGACGAGTTCAAGAAGTTCATGGGCTGACGTCATGGGTCGATGACCTTTCCGTACGCGGAGGGGTGAGGGGCGCTCGCTGCTGCGGGCGCCCCTCACCCCTGTCCGGAGGAGGTCAGGCGGCCCGCGTGGCGGCCTCGCGTATCTCCGTGCCGTTGGCCAGGCCCGTCGGGTCGAGGCCGAGCGTCGCCGCGGCCGTGGCGCCCACGTCGGCCAGGCTCCTCGCGTCCGGCATCCGCTCCACGCCCGCTGCCTCGGGACGGTGGATCAGCACGGGGACGTACTCGCGCGTGTGGAAGGCGTGGCCGATCGTCGGATCGTTGCCGTGGTCACCGGTGACGATCAGCCGGTCCCCGGGCTCGGACAGCAGGGACAGCAGTGCCGCGAGGCCCGCGTCGACCTGCTCCAGGATCCGGCCGTAGCGCTCCACGTCCTGCTGGTGCCCGGCGAGGTCGCTCTCCTGCACGTTCGCCACGACCAGCGCGTCGCCGTCGGCCCGCACCGCCTCCAGCGTGTGCGCGAGGACCTCCGCCGTGTCCACGGCAGGGCGCCGCACCGCCGCCTCGCAGGCCAGGATGTCCGCCGCCTTGCCCACGAGCGTCACCGGGATCCCGGCCCGCGCCGCCAGGTCGGGCAGCTGCCGGGTGTGGTCCGACTCGGCGCCCAGGTGCTGCACCTGGAGCCCGCCGTTGCGGTAGAAGCCGGTGGCCGGGGTGTCCAGGCCGACCGTGCCGCCGTCGCCCGCGCGCACGAACGTGCTCAGCCGGTCGTCCGCGTGACCGCCCACCGCGATGACCCGGGCGACCGGCGCGATCGCTCGTACCGTCCGGGCGATGGCCAGGATGCCGTCGAATCCGATGGCGTCGAGCCGGCCCGACGCGTTCCAGTTGATCCCCGGGTCGGCCTCCAGGTTGTCGTGCACGAGTACCGCACCGTCGACCACCAACAGGGGCTTGCCGTCGAGCAGTTCGACCCGGTGGCCCGCGTCCGTCAGGGCACGCGTCACCCGGTCCAGGTGCTCGGCGAGCCGGGCCACCGTCACCCGGCTGAAGTCCGCGCCCATCATCGTCTGGTGCCCGGCGAACGTGTCCGCTCCCGGATAACCGAGCGCGGCCCGCCCCACGGCCACCGGCAGATGGGTGCGCCGGGCCAGGTCGGGGTGCGGGTGGACCAGACCGAGACCGAGTGCGCCGAGCACGGGCAGCCGCAGCGGTCTGCCGAACGCCTGTCGGCACCGGTCGAGCACGTGCCCGCAGGTGTCCGCGGCCGTGTCGCCGGGGCGCAGCGCTCCCGCGTCCGGCATCGCACCGACGCCGAATCCGTCCACCACCACGATCACGGTCTTGCTCATGACACGGCCTTCCCTTGCGCGTCGTACAGTCCGACGAGGCGGGGCGCCCCGGTCGAGAGGCCGCCCACGACCGCGACCGTCGAGCGCGTCACGAAGATCTGCGTACGGAACGCGAGCAGCGCGGTGTCGCCGAGCCGGACGTCCGCGCCCGCCTCGGGGGCGTCGAGCAGCCGGTAGTAGTCGATGTTCTCCGGCGGCGCGGTCTGTACCGGCAGGCGCAGTCCGGTGCGGGGGAGCAGTGCGGACTTGATGTGGGAACGCGGGTAGAAGCCGCCTCCCTGGACCGCGGGCCGGCCGTCGGCGAGGGTGTGCGCGATCTCCGTGACGTACACGTACGCGGGCTTCTCGGGCTGGCCGAGATCCCGTGCGTGCAGCGGGGTGGTGCCCGTGAGGGAGTGGCCGGGCTCGCCGTGGGTGGCGCCGAGCTCGGCGAGCAGCGGGAGCGTCGCCATGGACGTGGCGCTCGGGGCGCTGAGCTTGAGGTCCTCGTGTCCGCGTGCGGCCAGCGCCTGCCGTGCCTTGAGCGCGATGTCGAAGTTGGGCGTGGGTCCTGGCATGCCCGTCGCCGGGTCGCACAGGACGCACGGGAACGCCGTGACACCGGCGATCCGCACCCCGGCGAGCCCCTCCACCGCCTCGGCGAACCCGTCGATCCCGGCGAGCGGAACACCGCCTTCCTGCCCGGGATAGACGGTGCCTTCCGCCCCTTCGAGGCGGATCAGCACGTCCTGCACGAAGCCGAGTTCACGCGCGGCCTCCGACACCGCTCGCGCGTTCGCCAAGTCGTACACGGTCACCGTCTCGGGGCGCCATGCCAGCATCTCGGGCAGCGCGCGGTGCGGGATCTGGACCAGGTGCCCGAGGTTGCCCGCCTGTGCGCCGGCCGCGTGCAGGGTGCGTGCCTCGGGCGGATCGATGGCGGCGTACTTCGGGATGTGCCGGGCGATGGCCTTGATCAGCTCGGGGTTGCGGCCGAGCTGCTTGACGACGAACCAGAGGGTCAGGCCCAGCCGCTCGGCCTCCGCGGCAAGCAGGGCCGCGTTGCCCTCGATCGCGTCGAGGTCCATCACGTAGGTGTCCGGAGGGATCGCGCCGCGTCGGTGGAGATCGGCCGCAGCGTCGATCAGTTCGGGGTTGCGGGTGATCAGACTGTCGAGGAACACGGTCGGTCAGTCCTTGCTGAGTTCGTGGAGCGAGCGGCGCAGGATGTCGACGACCAGGTCGGCCCCCGCGCGCATCGGGTTGATCCGGACCGTCCAGTCGGCGAGCTCCGGGGCGTCGTCCAGGGAGGAGCTGGACATGCGGTAGAAGAGCGGCGCGATCTCGTACCGGGAGTTCGAGCCCACCGGATAGGGCGCAGCCCCGAATCTCGCCGCCACGGCAGGCAGTTCCCGGGCCACGGGCCGGTCGAGTCGTACGAGGAGGCAGCGGTCCTGTGCGTTGGCGATCCGTACCTCGGCGACACCCGGCACCTCACCGGCCGCGAGACGTTCCGCCACTTCTGCCCCGACCCGCGACTGAAGCGCCCACATCACCGGCACGTGCGTGAGGGCCCGCAGCGCGTCGAGCGCCTGGTGGCCCTGGACCTGGCCGCCGCCCGAGTAGTTGTCCGCACGTACATGCTCGACGAGGTCGCGGGCGCCGACCACGACCCCCACGCCCTCCGGGCCGTGCAGCTTGAACAGGGAGAAGCAGGAGGCGTCGGCGCCCAGTTCGACACCCGAGGCCGGTACGCGCATCACCGCGTAGTTGTCGTCGACGACCGTGCGCACTCCGGCCGCACGGCAGGCGGCCAACACCTCGCCCGGGTCGTACGAGTCACCGAGCCGCTGACGCGTGTGCTGCACGTACGCCCAGCGGAACCGGCCCGACCCGAGGGCCGCGCGCAGCGCGTCGGCGTCGTTGAAGTCGACCTCGTGCGTCTGCACGCCGAGGCCGCGCAGGGTGACCTCGGTGGTGCGGTAGACGGGCGCGCGGTGGATGAGCAGGGGATCACCCGCGCTCACCGCCGCACTCAGCGCGGCCCGGATGGCGCCCGTGCCAGCGCCCTGGACGAGCGCGGCGTCCTCGGCGCCGAAGAAGTCGGCGAGCACGGCCTCCACCTGGGCGGTGGTCCTGGGCCGGCCGAGGCCGGGCACCACGCCCGCGTCCGCCGCGAACAGCTCGGCGCCCTCGAAGTGTGCGGCCGTGCATTCGAGGAGCCGGAACTGCCGGGCCGCGGCCTCCTCGACGGGAACGGTGGCGAGCGGGTGGGTCGGCGGCAGAGAGGGGGAGTGCACGGAGGAGTTCTCAGGAGGCATGGTCAGATCTCCTCGGTGTCGGCGCCGGTCAGGAAGCGCAGCGGATTGCGCCGTGTCATGAGGTCGATGAGGTCGTCGTCCATCCCGGCGGCCCGCAGCCGTGGCAGGAACGAGCGGAACAGATGCCCGTAGCCCTGACCGCCCTCCGACTCCAGATATCCGTGGCGGGAGATGTCACAGCTGAGCAGGACACGGTCCGCGTGCCCCGCCTCGATGAGGCCGATCAGCAGCCGGAGCCGTGTGTCGTCGCTCTGGTAGCTCTCCTTGCCGACCGTGTCGAAGGCGACGTACGCACCGCTTGCCGCCAGCTCCTTGTGCACGGCCGGATCGTCCAGGAGGTCCTGGTGACCGATGGAGACGCGGTGCGCGGGCAGCCCTTCCGAGGTGAGCAGCTCCAACTGGGCGAGGCCGCCGTGCCCGAGCTGGGCGTGCGTGGCGACGGACAGACCCGTGGTGGCGGCGGCCCGGGCGGCGGCGCGCAGCGACCGGGTCTCGGGCTCGCTCGGCACGTCGCCGTGGCTGCCGACCTCGCCGAGGACGCCGGGCCGGATGCCGGTGGTGCCGAAACCGTCCTCGATCTCGCGCACGAGACTCGCCGCGAGCTGCTCGACGCTCGTCGAGGCCAGCTCCGGGGTGTGGAACGGCTCGTAGTACCAGCCGGTGGCCGCGATGACCGCGACCCCCGTCGCTCGCGAGATCACGGCGAGTGCGCGCGGGTCGCGCCCCATCCCGCGGCAGGTCAGCTCTATGACGAGGGAGAGGTCGAACTCCTCGCGCAGTGCGGCCAGTTCGGCGGTGACCGCCGGGCCGTGCCGCTCCGCGTCGAGGACCGCGCCGCCGTCTCCCTTGGCGTCCAGGTCCAGGACGAGGTGCTCGTGGGAGAGGGCGGGGCCGCGGACGGCCTCGTAGGAAAGGGGTCCCGTGACGGTGTGGAGGGTGGGAGTGTGCATGGTGGGGGGTGTTCCTTTCCGGCGTACTGGCCCGAGGGGGCCGGGTGGTGCTGTCGGCCTCGGTCGGCGGCCGCTCACTTCCTCAACGGACCGCCTTCCGCACGAGTTCCACGGAGAGTGACGAAAGTGGGGGAGAATTTCACAGAGCGTGAATTCTCTGCTCGCTGACGGCCGCGGTCGTTCACGCCTTGATCGGGGTGAACAGGTCGAGCCAGTACAGGACGTTGAGCAGGATGCCGCCGACGATCACGGCCGCGGGCGCCGCCGCCATCCGCACGACCGGTCGGCCCATCGCCTCGTTGAGCAGGTACAACCCGCCGACGATGAGGATCCCGAGCCCCGCTCCCATCGCGTTCGCCGCCATCAGCGAGCCGAACAGGATGGCCAGTTGCAGCGTGTCGGTGATCGCGCTGCGCAGGTGCTCCGACGAGTCGCGCACGCTCGGCAGCTTGCCGAGGAACTTGCCGATGTACGACAGGGCGAGGACCTCGACCGCGAAGACGAGGGCGCCGACCACGGCCGCGAGGATCGGGTTCGGCATCAGGTAGCCGATGGGGTAGACGAGCGTGAAGCCCGCGATGCCGTACGCGCCGGAGGCCAGGGCCGTCGTCGCGATCAGCGGGATGAAGCCGAAGACGCGGTAGAAGTCGACCTGGGCCGCCTCCCCGTACTGCCCCTTGGCGATCAGGAAGCTGGTGGCCTCGCCGCCGCCGAATATGTGCATCTGCGCCAGGACGCAGACGCCCGCGCCGAGCACCATGAACAGCGGCAGGTACTTGCGCAGCCGGGCCGCGCTCGCGCTGAACAGCGAGGCCATCGGGTCGTCGGCGAGCGCGATCTCCTCGACTCCGTTCGCCCGGTCGGCCTTGCGCTGCTTGAGGTCCTTGGCGACCGCGAGGCCGATCAGCATCAGGACGCCGACGGCCATGGCGATGGCACCCGCGAAGACGTTCGGCCACAGCTTCATCGTCATGACGACGAGAGCCAGTTCGGCCACGGCCGCGATCCCGCCCCACTTGCGCCCGAACTGCTTGGTGATGGCGAGCACCGGGAACAGCGTGAACAGGAACAGGATCGGCGTCGACATCTGCTGCATCGCCGTCAGGAAGTCGACGGGCAGGTCGTGCGCGAGATTGTTGGCGCCGTTCAGACCGAAGACGACGACCGCGCCCCAGGCCCCGCCCAGGATCGGCGCGAGCCACTTCTTGGGCGCCAGGATGCCCAGGATGTCGGTGGGCAGGAACACCAGCCACGGGTTCAGGACGCCCGTGGACAGGGCCATCGGCGCGCCGAGTCCGAAGATGAAGCCGGCGGACAGGCCGAAGGAGACCGCGGTGGTGGCGCTGCGGGTGGACCGCCCCTGGATGAAGTCGAGCATGAAGGGGCGCACGCCGTCGTTGAAGACGGCCAGGGCCATGTGCGAGATGAACGCGGTCAGCGCGCACAGGGCGATCACGGTGAGCTGCTGGGCGAGCGTGAAGTCGAGGTTCGCGCCGGCGGCCAGGACGGTGTCCGGGGAGGTGTGCATGGCGGTGTCCTACGTGCCTACGAGCGGGCGGCGATCGCGCGGGCGATGAGCGGCGCGATCCGGTCGATCTGGTCCATGGAGAAGCCGAACACCTTCTTGCCGTCGGCCAGCAGGGAGCTGACCTCCTCCTCGGTGGGCACGGCGCGGCCGAAGGTGTGGCAGGCGGCCTGCCCCATCAGGCCGACGAGCACGCCGAGAGAGGCTCCGGCGCCGGTGTGGCAGGTGCCCAGGAAGTAGTCCGCCTGTCCGGCGCGCAGCTTCATCGCGGCATCCATGTCGCTGGAGACGGTGACCTCGACGCCGTCGAGGCCCAGCTCCTTGACCGTGTTCGCCACGTCGACCTTGCCGACGCCGCCGGTGAGGATCTTCGTCATGGCTGGTTCCTTCTTTCTGTGGTCCGTGGGACTCAGTGGGTGGGCTGCTGTGCCAGTACGGCGAGATGCATGGCCAGGAAATTGATCTCCGACTCGGGCAGGGTCGCCCCGAGCTCGGCGCGCGCCCGCGCGGAGACACGACGGGCGCGTTCCACGGCCTCGGGGTGGTCCGCGAGCTCGGCGGCGACCTGTTCGTCCGTGAGGAACTGCTCGATCGGCGCGCCGTCCAGGAGCCGGTTGAGCGCCATCATCAGATGGCTGGTCAGCATCCCGGCGCTCGCCTCGGTGACCGTGCGTCCCTCGTCCTCGAGCGCCGCCAGTTCGGCGGCCACGAAGTCGGCGACCTCCGGCCTGACCTGGCCGCTCTCGCGGAACAGCCGCATGCGGAGGGCTAGTTGATCGTCCATGGATCCTCCCTGTCGAGACAGTAACCGGGATTTTGGATTCTGAGTCGGGCCGTAGGTCCCGAAGATCGGGACCCGCGACGGGCCCACGTCAGTACGAAGGGATGCGATCGCCTCGCAGTACCTCGGACTGCAGCTGTGCCACCTGGGACAGGTCGAGGGCGTCACGCACTGCGGACAGCGCCTTCGCGCCCTCGGTCCTGCCGATGATCGCCGCACTGGAATTGCGCAGTGCCAGATCGCGGGTGACCTCGTCGCCCAGGGGGAGCACGTCCACTTCCATGCCGAGCCGGCCCTGCACCTCGTCGAGGTTCCAGACGGTGGCATCGGCCTGGTTCTGCGCGAACAGGTCGCGCAGCTGCATGTACGACGACTCGACCCACTGGATGTCGCCGCGTCCCGCGAACGCTCGCTCGGCCAGCATCCGCTGGTCCTCCGAAGCGTGGTCGACGGCGACGCGCAGGCCGGGGGCATCCAGGGACGCTCCCTCGCGCACGAGGAAACCGTGCGCGCCTACATAGGTGGCCGGACCCAGGTCGGCGACGAGCGCCAACTGGTCCTTGTGCTGCTCGACCAGCCCGTCGGCGGCGAGTCGCGACAGAACCACCAGGTCGACCTTGCCTTCGAGGAGGGCGGCGGTACGGTCCCCGGCGCCTCGCATGAAGGTGATGGCAAAAGGCGTTCCCGCGTCTTCGAAGGCGGCGCGCAAGCCCGTGGCCAGACCTTCGTAGCGGCGTGAATAGGGGAGCGGCATCGCGGCCAGCAAGGTGCCGAGCCCGGAGAGGCGCCACAGTATGGCGCGGTCCGAGCGGACCAGGAAGGTCCCCAGATGGCCCCGGGCGGCGGTCTCGATGCCGCCCGCCTCCTCGAGGAGGCGCAGTGCCGCCTGCACGGTTCCGTTCCCGCAGCCCAGCTCCTGGGCGAAGTCCTTCACGCGCGGCAGGCGGGTGTCCGGCTCGTGGCCCATGAGGAGAACCGCGAGCTGCCGGGCCGCGAGGCCGTTGCGCGTAAGGAAGCGATCGTCGAAACCGTTCACGAACAAGACAGTAACCAGGATTCTGGATACTGGCAAGGGTCCGGGATCTGTGCGGTCATGGGCCCAAGGCTCATGGGCCCAACACGGCGCTCGACGGCGGCAGGCGGCAGGAGGAGAGCAGGCGTGGCGAACCCCGTACCCCCGCGCGATCGGACCGATCAGCCCTGGCGCTCCGAAGGAGCACCGCCACCGCCGCCTCCCCAGAGCCCCAAGCGCAAGATGCCCGGCGGCTGGGGCGGGCTCATCCTTACGGCCCTGATCGTCTACCTCATCGCCAACCTGGTCCTGTCGTTCTTCAACGAGGGCGACGAGCCCACGATCTCGTACACCGAGTTCAGCAAGCAGGTCGCCGACGACAACGTCACCAAGATCTACTCCAAGGGCGACGCGATCCAGGGACAGCTCAAGAAGGAGCAGCCCACTCCGGACGGCAGCGACAGCCGCAGCAAGAACTACACGAAGTTCACGACGCAGCGGCCGTCGTTCGCCGACGACGACCTGTGGGCGAACCTGGAGAAGCACAAGGTCACCGTGACCGCGGAACCGGTCGTCCAGGAACGCAGCTTCCTGTCCAACCTCCTCATCTCGCTCGCCCCGATGCTGCTCCTCGTCGTCCTGTGGATCTTCATCGCGCGGCGCATGAGTCAGGGCATGGGCGGCGCGGGCGGCATGCTCGGGCGCAAGCAGCCGCCCAAGCCGGTCGAGCTGGAACCCGGCAAGAAGCGCACCACCTTCGAGGACGTCGCCGGCATCGACGAGGTCGAGGGCGAGCTCAACGATGTCGTCGACTTCCTCAAGAACCCCGACGCCTACCGCAAGATGGGCGCCAAGATGCCGCGCGGCGTGCTGCTCGCGGGGCCGCCCGGCACCGGTAAGACGCTGCTCGCGCGCGCGGTCGCGGGTGAGGCCGGGGTGCCGTTCTTCTCGGCCTCCGCCTCCGAGTTCATCGAGATGATCGTCGGCGTCGGCGCCTCACGCGTCCGGGAGCTCTTCGCCGAGGCCCGCAAGGTCGCCCCGTCGATCATCTTCATCGACGAGATCGACACCATCGGCCGCGCTCGGGGCGGCGGCAGCGGCATGGGCGGCCACGACGAGCGCGAGCAGACCCTGAACCAGATCCTCACGGAGATGGACGGCTTCACCGGCTCCGAGGGCGTCATCGTCATCGCCGCCACCAACCGCGCCGACGTCCTGGACCCCGCCCTCACCCGTCCCGGCCGCTTCGACCGCGTCGTCAACGTCGCGCCGCCCGACCGCGGCGGCCGCGAGGCCATCCTCAAGATCCACTCCCGGGAGATCCCGCTCGCCGACGACGTGGACCTCGCCCAGGTCGCGCGTACGACACCGGGCATGACCGGCGCGGAACTCGCCAACCTCACCAACGAGGCCGCCCTCCTCGCCGTCAAGCGCAAGCAGAAGGAGGTCACCCAGACCGACCTCTCCGAAGCGCTCGAGAAGGTCCAGCTCGGCGCCGAACGGCCGCTGGTGATGCCCGACGAGGAACGCCGCCGCACCGCCTACCACGAGAGCGGCCACGCGCTCCTGGGCATGCTCCAGCCCGGCGCCGACCCGGTCCGCAAGATCACCATCGTGCCGCGCGGCAGGGCACTGGGCGTGACCCTGTCCACCCCGGATGCCGACAAGTACGCGTACACGGAGGAGTACCTGCGCGGCCGCATCATCGGCGCCCTCGGAGGCATGGCCGCCGAACAGGTCGTCTACGGAGTCATCACGACCGGGGCCGAGAACGACCTCGAACAGGTCACCAACATCGCCCGTGGCATGGTCGCCCGCTGGGGCATGAGCGAGAAGGTCGGCCGTCTCTCGGCGCTCCCGAACGACGCCCAGCAGGCATACGGGCTCGCCGCCGCCCCTGACACCCTCGACACGATCGACGGCGAAATGCGCCGCATCGTGGACGAGTGCTACCAGGAGGCGTGCGACAAGCTGCGCGAGAACCGCCACAAGCTGGATGCTCTGGCCGGCGCGCTGCTGGACAACGAGACCCTGGAGGAGGCCGACGCGTACCGGGTCGCCGGCATCACACGCCTCACCAAGGACTGATCACGCCTCACCCGGAAGCGATCCAGAGCGCGTCGTTCACGGCGTACGGGCTATCAAGTACCGGAAGACGTTGGGCATCCACACAGTGCCGTCCTTGCGCACATACGGTTGCAGCGCCTCCGTCATTTCCTTGTCCACCTGTGCCGAGTCCGTCGCGGCCACCGCCGCATCGAACAGCCCGGTGGACAGCAGGCCGCGCACCGCGCTCTCCGTGTCCGCGTATCCGAAGGGGCACGCCACGCGCCCCGAACCGTCGGGCCGCAGGCCGGCCCGCTGAGCCACTTCTTCCAGGTCGTCCCGCAGTGCGGGCCGCCAACTGCCCGCACGACGTAGAGGGTCGGCGAGTTTTGTGGCCACCCGTAGGACGGACGATGTGGTGCAGCGCTCCGGCGGACCCCACCCGACGAGCGCGACCGTGGCACCGCGCTCCGCCAGCGGCGTGGCGCTCGCCAGAAGCGTGGACAGACCGTCGGCGTCCCCGGCCGTGCAGCCGACCGGCTGGAAGGCGGTGATCAGGTTGTACAGGGGCGCACCCGGCTGGGCCACCGTCATGCCGTCCGCGCCGCCGTCCGTCAGCTGGATGTCCGTGGGATCGCGCCGCTCCCCGGTGGCGGGCAGCAGCCGGTCCCTGGCGAGCGCCAGGCGGTCGGGTTGCGCGGGTTCGACGCCCGTCACCGCCGCACCGCGCGAGGCCGCCATGAGCAGGGCGAGCCCGGAACCGCAGCCGAGTCCGAGGAGTCGCGTGCCCGAGCCGACCTCGAGCCGCTCGTACACCGCTTCGTAGACGGGGACCAGCATCCGCTCCTGGATCTCTGCCCAGTCACGCGCGCGTGCGCACAGATCCGCGCGCTGCACAGGTGCCGCGTGGGGAAGGCGTCGCCGCACGAGCGTAGGTGTCATCGAAAGTGCCCCAATCCGCCGAGAGATGCCGAGAGTTGTCGCTGTGGTGTGTCGACCGTGTTCGCGCGCTGCTCGCACTCCCCCCGTATGTCAGAGAACTCCGCATCGTCCGTCACGTCTAGGGGGTCTTTGGCAGGCGCGCCGACAATGCCTACGTGCACCGTCGTGCGCCCCCTGCGAGCGCCCCGCGGCGGGCGGGGGCATCCGGGCGAAAAGGATTCCCGTGCCCGGCAACCCGCGCCGTAGCATGCGCGACATGGCCAAAGCACCTGTTCTCACGCCCCAGGCGGAAGACTTCCCGCGCTGGTACCAGGACCTGATCTCCAAGGCCGAACTGGCCGACAACGGACCGGTGCGCGGCACGATGGTGATCCGACCGTACGGCTACGGCCTGTGGGAGCGGATGCAGCAGGACATGGACGCGCGCATCAAGGAGACGGGTACGCAGAACGCGTACTTCCCGCTCCTGATCCCGCAGTCCTACCTGGCCAAGGAGGCCGACCACGTCGAGGGCTTCGCGCCCGAGCTGGCCGTGGTCACGCACGGCGGCGGCAAGGAACTCGAGGAGCCCGCCGTCGTCCGCCCCACCTCCGAGATGATCGTCAACGACTACTTCTCCAAGTGGATCCAGAGCTACCGCGACCTCCCGCTCCTCATCAACCAGTGGGCCAACGTGGTGCGTTGGGAGCTTCGCCCGCGCCTGTTCCTGCGGACGACGGAGTTCCTGTGGCAGGAGGGCCACACGGCGCACGCGACGTACGAGGAAGCGCGCGACTTCGCGGCACGGATCCACCGGCACGTCTACGCGGACTTCATGGAGAACGTCCTCGCCATGGACGTCGTCCTGGGACGCAAGACCCCCAAGGAGCGCTTCGCGGGTGCCATCAACACCCTCACCCTCGAAGGGATGATGAGCGACGGCAAAGCCCTCCAGATGGGCACCAGTCACGAGCTCGGCCAGAACTTCGCCAAGGCCTTCCACACCCAGTACCTGTCCAAGGAGGGCAAGCAGGAACTGGTCTGGCAGACCTCCTGGGGCTCGACGACCCGCATGATCGGCGCCCTGGTGATGATGCACGGCGACGACAACGGGCTGCGGGTGCCGCCCCGGCTCGCCCCCGTGCAGGTCGTGGTGCTCGCCATCAAGGGCGACGAAGCGGTTCTCGCCAAGGTCCGCGAGATCGGCGACACCCTGAAGGCGGCCGGACTCCGCGTCCAGGTCGACGACTGTACGGACACCCCCTTCGGGCGCCGCGCGGTCGACTGGGAGCTGAAGGGTGTCCCCGTACGGGTCGAGGTCGGACCCCGCGACCTGGAGAGCGGCACCGTGATGCTCGCCCGCCGCATCCCCGGCGGCAAGGAGGTCGTGGCCGCCGATGCCCTGGCCGGGCTGCTGCCGACCCTCCTCGAAGAGGACCAGGCGCTCCTCCTGAAGGAGTCGCGGGAGCGCCGCGAGTCCCGTACGAGCGAGGTCACGACCGTCGAGGAGGCCGTGGAGGCTGCCAGTGCCGGCGGTTGGGCACGCATCCCGTGGGCCACGCTCGGCGAGGAGGGCGAGGCGAGGCTCGCCGAGCACGCGGTGTCCGTGCGATGCCTGCTCGCCGCGGACGGGGCGGTGCCCGACGCCGATGACGCACCCGGTAACGTCGCGGTCGTGGCACGCGCCTACTGAGCGACCCTCAGTCGTGGCGGAAGCGGCCGAAACGCCCCTTGCGCACGACCGACCGGAACGCCCCGGCGCGAGCGGGCCACCTACGCGCCGGGGCGTACGTGTTACTACGCACCACCTTGGTGTGAGCTGTGCGTCTTCTCCGTAGATCAGCGCACCCGCCCTCGTCCGGACGCATGAGCGGCAACTGACTGGTACGTGCAAATTATTTGGGATGCCCCGGAATAGGAACACAGAGGCACCCCGGCTCGTTGTCACGACGTGAGCACGACACCACCTGTTCTCGCCGCAGAGCTGGCAGGGGCGTGGGCCGACATTCAGCGGCACCACCCCGAACTGCCGGATCTTGCCGCGCCCGAATCCCTGATCGGGGAGTCGTCGTCCGCGTGCGGACACGAGCTCTCCTTCGAGCGACTCCTCCATGAGGCAGTCCATGGCATCGCTGCCGCGCGCGGAATCCGTGACACATCACGCGCCGGCCGGTACCACAACCGTAGATTCCTGACCATCGCCGAGGAGTTGGGCCTCGACCATCCCGAGGAGCCGCACCCCAGCAGCGGCTTCTCGCTGGTCACGCTGAACTCCGAGGCCAAGCAGCGCTACCGGCAGACGATCGAGCGGCTCCAGCGCGCCCTCAAGGCGCACACCGTCGCGACCGCCGCGGACACCAAGCGGAGCTTCCGCGGCCCGGCCGCGCGGCACGGCTCCTCCGGGGGCGGTGTCCGCGTCAAGGCCGTCTGCGACTGCGGCCGCAACGTCCGCGTCGTACCGTCGGTGCTCGCCCAGGCCCCGATCATGTGCGGCGGATGCGGCAAGCCGTTCCGCATCCCGGAGGTCGTCGGCGCCGCCGTGGGCTGAGGGCCCGGTGCCTGGTGGGGCGGCCGTACGCCGGTTCGGCCGCCCCCATGACGTATGGCACAATGGCTAGCTGTACTCGACAGTCGCATAGGACCCCTCTCTCCTCCGGCTGACGCGTCCATCGGGCACTCGGGTACCGCAACCCCACGCGGCAGTCTCGCCGTGCCCACCCACGTCAAGACCAGGAGACACCACTCCCGTGGCAGTCAAGATCAAGCTGAAGCGTCTGGGCAAGATCCGTTCGCCTCACTACCGCATCGTCGTCGCCGACTCCCGTACCCGCCGTGACGGCCGGGCCATCGAGGAGATCGGTCTGTACCACCCGGTGCAGAACCCCTCGCGCATCGAGGTCGACTCGGAGCGCGCGCAGTACTGGCTGGGTGTCGGCGCGCAGCCGACCGAGCCGGTTCTCGCCATCCTGAAGCTCACCGGCGACTGGCAGAAGCACAAGGGTCTGCCGGCCCCGGAGCCGCTGAAGGTCGCCGAGCCCAAGAAGGCCCGTCCCTCCTTCGAGGCGCTGGCCACGGCCGACGAGCCCAAGGGTGAGGCCATCACCCAGAAGAAGAAGGCTGAGAAGAAGGACGAGGCCGCTGAGGCTGCGTCCGAGTCGACCGAGGCCTGAGCATGCTCGAGGAGGCTCTTGAGCACCTCGTGAAGGGCATTGTCGACAACCCCGACGACGTGCAGGTCGCCTCGCGCAACCTGCGCCGTGGGCGCGTTCTCGAGGTCCGGGTCCACCCCGACGACCTCGGCAAGGTGATCGGCCGCAACGGCCGCACCGCGCGTGCTCTGCGTACCGTCGTGGGCGCCATCGGCGGCCGCGGTGTCCGCGTCGACCTCGTCGACGTCGACCAGGTTCGCTGACAAAGTTGAACACCGGCTCGGGCCGGGGAGGGCTTACGAGCCGTCCCCGGCCCTAGTCGTATGACAGGAGAGTTACCGATCGTGCAGTTGGTAGTCGGGCGCATCGGTCGCGCCCACGGCATCAAGGGCGAGGTCACCATCGAGGTGCGCACCGACGAGCCCGAGCTGCGGCTCGGCCCCGGTGCGGTGCTCGCCACCGACCCTGCCGCCACGGGCCCGCTGACCATCGAGTCCGGCCGCGTCCACAGCGGCCGCCTGCTGCTGCGCTTCGCGGGCGTACGCGACCGGAACGGGGCGGAGGCGCTGCGCAACACCCTCCTGATCGCCGAGGTCGACCCGGAGGAGCTGCCGGAGGACGAGGACGAGTTCTACGACCACCAGCTCATGGACCTCGACGTCGTCACGGCGGACGGTGTCGAGGTCGGCCGCATCACCGAGATCTCGCACCTGCCCTCGCAGGATCTGTTCATCGTGGAGCGGCCCGACGGCAGTGAGGTCATGATCCCGTTCGTCGAGGAGATCGTCACCGAGATCGACCTCGAGGAGCAGAAGGCGGTCATCACCCCGCCGCCCGGCCTCATCGACGACCGGGCGGAGGTCGTCTCCGCCCGCGACGAGGCGGAGGGCGAGTCCGCATGAGGCTCGACGTCGTCACGATCTTCCCCGAGTACCTCGAACCGCTGAACGTCTCGCTCGTCGGCAAGGCGCGCGCACGTGGTCAACTCGACGTCCGTCTGCACGACTTGAGGGAGTGGACGTACGACCGGCACAACACGGTCGACGACACCCCCTACGGCGGCGGCCCCGGCATGGTCATGAAGACCGAACCGTGGGGCGACGCCCTCGACGACGTCCTGGCCGACGGATACGAGAACGGGGCGCGAGGGCCTGTCCTGGTCGTTCCCACGCCCAGCGGACGCCCCTTCACCCAGGAACTCGCCGTGGAGCTCTCCGAGCGCCCCTGGCTGGTCTTCACGCCCGCGCGCTACGAAGGCATCGACCGACGCGTCATCGACGAGTACGCGACCCGTATGCCGGTCTACGAGGTCTCCATCGGCGACTACGTCCTCGCGGGCGGGGAAGCCGCGGTGCTCGTGATCACGGAGGCGGTCGCCCGCCTGCTGCCGGGCGTGCTCGGCAACGCCGCCTCGCACCAGGACGACTCCTTCGCGCCCGGCGCCATGGCCAACCTCCTGGAAGGGCCCGTCTACACCAAGCCGCCCGAGTGGCGCGGCCGGGACATCCCGGACGTGCTGCTCAGCGGCCATCACGGCAAGATCGCGCGCTGGCGCCGGGACGAAGCGCTGCGCCGCACCGTGCGCAACCGGCCCGACCTCATCGAGCGCACGGACCCGAAGGCCTTCGACAAGAAGGACCGCGAAATGCTCTCGATCCTGGGCTGGCGGCCGGGGCCCGACGGACGATTTGGGCCAACGCCCGAGGCCGTGGAAGAATAGGCCGCTGCTGTGCGTTCAGCCCGCGCCCCTGCCACAGGGGGAACGACGCTGGGCCCGACGCGATCAGCTACCGAAACTCACCGCATATCTCCCGCCGATGACCTGTGGCATCGGCGAAGAAAGCAGACGATCATGTCTCACCTGCTCGACTCCGTCGACGCCGCGTCGCTGCGCAGCGACCTCCCGGCCTTCCGCCCGGGTGACACCGTCAACGTCCACGTCCGCGTCATCGAGGGCAACCGCTCCCGTGTGCAGCAGTTCAAGGGCGTAGTCATCCGTCGCCAGGGCGCCGGTGTCCGCGAGACCTTCACGGTCCGCAAGGTCTCCTTCTCCGTCGGCGTCGAGCGCACCTTCCCCGTGCACACGCCGATCGTCGAGAAGATCGAGCTCGTCACCAAGGGTGACGTCCGTCGCGCCAAGCTGTACTACCTGCGCGACCTGCGCGGCAAGGCCGCGAAGATCAAGGAGAAGCGCGAGAACTGATCTCGCGCCCGCGAGAGCACCTCTCGCGGATGGAGTCACAGCGCGGCCGGATAGCATCTGGCCTCGATGGACACCGAAGCACAGCATGCGGAGCGCGATCGCTCCTCCGAGCCCCCAGAGAGCACCTCAGCGGGCGAGGAGGACCGGTCGCGCTCCTCTTTGCTGTCCGGGGTCGCTGCCTGGCTGCCCGGCGGACGCATCACGCTCGCACTCCTGCTGTGCCTGGCGTTCCTGCTCGCCTTCGGCATCTTTGTGATGCAGCCGTTCCAGATCCCCAGCGGCTCCATGGAGTCCACATTGAGGGTCGGGGACCGCGTTCTCGTAAATAAGTTGGCGTACCGTTTCGGTGTCGAACCGAAGCGCGGGGACGTGGTCGTCTTCGACGGCAGCGGGTACTTCGGTGACGCCGACTACATCAAGCGCGTCGTGGGTGTGGGGGGAGACCACGTGGTCTGCTGCGACAGCAGGGGGAGGATCGAGGTGAACGGGCAGTCGGTGGACGAGCGCTCCGTGTTGCACACGGGGGACGCGCCTTCGGCCGTGCCGTTCGACATCGAGGTTCCTGAAGGCACCCTCTTCCTGCTCGGCGACCACCGCAGCGACTCCCGTGACTCCCGCGACTATCTGGGTGCCCCCGGCGGCGGTTTCGTCCCCGTCGACCACGTGATCGGCAAGGCCCAGTGGATCGCCTGGCCGGCGGGACACTGGCACTCCTTGTCGCGTCATGACGTCTACGCGCGCGTGCCCGCACCCGGCGGTGCCCATGGGTAGGCGCGGCAAGACGCGCTCCGGCCACGGCTCGGACGAGCGGCTGCCCACCGGGAGCCGGCCCACCAGCGGCCCGCCGCTGCCCGGCCGCGCGGAGCGGCGCAAGCTCGCCCGTAAGGTGAAGCGACGCAGAAGGCGCTCCGCGATCAAGGAGATACCCCTCCTGATAGGCGTGGC
Organism: Streptomyces sp. cg35; assembly: GCF_050410835.1. Lineage (NCBI taxonomy): Bacteria > Bacillati > Actinomycetota > Actinomycetes > Kitasatosporales > Streptomycetaceae > Streptomyces > Streptomyces sp. cg35. The sequence continues at coordinate 2,612,756 of NZ_CP191268.1, read as the reverse complement.
CCTGCTCATAGCCCTCGTCCTCAAGACGTTCCTCGTGCAGGCCTTCGTCATTCCGTCGGGCTCCATGGAGCAGACGATCAAGATCGGTGACCGGGTCGTCGTCGACAAGCTCACCCCGTGGTTCGGCGCGAAGGTGCAGCGCGGCGATGTCGTCGTCTTCAAGGACCCCGGCAAGTGGCTCGAGCAGGAGACCGGACAGAAGAAGGACGACCCCGTCGGGGTCAAGCAGATCAAGACGGGCCTGACCTGGATCGGCCTGCTGCCGTCCGACGACGAACGCGATCTCATCAAGCGTGTCGTCGGGGTCGGCGGCGACACCGTGAAGTGCTGCGACGACCAGGGCCGCGTCACGGTCAACGGGACTCCGCTCGAGGAGACGTCGTACATCCACCCCGGCAACGCCCCCTCCAAGTTCGACTTCTCGGTGAAGGTGCCTGAGGGGCGGCTGTTCGTGATGGGGGACCACCGCGCCAACTCGGCGGACTCGCGCTACCACCTCACCGACAAGTTCAACGGGACCGTCTCCGAGGAGTCGGTCGTCGGCCGGGCCCGGTGGATCGTGTGGCCGTTCGGACACTGGGCCGCGCTCGGGGAACCGGAGACCTTCTCGGCGGTGGCCGACGCGCATGGAGACGGGTCGACCGCGGCCTCAGCCACGTCGCATAGGCTGGCCACCGCGACCAGCGCCGTCTCGAGTTCGAACGCATCGGATTCGGACGGATTGATCCCCCTCCCGACCCCTGCGGAACTCCCGCTCGTTATGGGAATGGTGGGCCTGCATCGCGTAGGGATCAGGCAGCGGCACGGAGTGAGGAGTGGATGTGGGGGACTTGGCGGTCGGCGCACGGTCAGGGCATGGGCCCGAGGAGCAGCCCGGGCGATCCGACGACGCGGCGAGTCCGGCCGTGACGGACAGCGTGTCCGGGGACGGTGACGCGGTGGAGGCGAAGTCCGTGAGCGAGGCGGGATCCGGCGGCGACGCGGCGGCGAGAAAGCAGAAGAAGCCCCGTTCCTTCTGGAAGGAGCTGCCGCTGCTCATCGTCATTGCCCTGGTCCTCGCCCTGGTGATCAAGACGTTCCTGGTCCAGGCGTTCTCGATCCCGTCGGCGTCCATGGAGAACACGCTGCAGATCGGCGACCGCGTGCTCGTCGACAAGCTCACTCCGTGGTTCGGCTCGGAGCCCGAGCGCGGCGAGGTCATCGTCTTCCACGACCCGGCCGAGTGGCTGGAGGGTGAGCCGACCCCGGAGCCGAACGCGGTGCAGCAGGTCCTCAGCTGGGTCGGCCTGATGCCGTCCGCCAACGAGAAGGACCTCATCAAGCGCGTCATCGGCGTCGGCGGCGACACCGTCGAGTGCAAGGGCACGGGCCCGCTCAAGGTCAATGGCAAGGCCCTCGACGATTCGTACGTGTACGCGGGCAACACCCCGTGCAGTGCTGACAACGCGGGCGGGACCTTCAAGGTGAAGGTTCCTCAAGGCAAAGTTTGGGTCATGGGCGACCACCGCCAGGACTCGATGGACTCCCGCTACCACCAGAACGACAAGAACCACGGCTTCGTCCCGGTCGACAACGTCGTGGGTCGCGCCATCGTCGTCGCCTGGCCGCCCACGCACTGGTCGACGCTGCCGGTGCCGGACACCTTCGACCAGTCGGGCATCAACACCGCGGCGGGCGTGGCTCCGGGTGCGCTCGGGCTCGCGGGTGCGGTGCCGCTGGTGCTGTGGCGCCGACGCAAGATCAATCAGGGCCTTACCGACGGGAACACCAGGGTTTCTGGGACCGGTACCGCCGGGTAGGGTGCCGTCCCAGATCGCCGATCTTCCGTGGTCCGTGCCGCTCCGAGGCCGGGCCGCGGGGATCGATTTCTCCAACGCGGGGAGCAACTGGGATGAGCAGGACACGTCGTACGGACGAGGGCCACGGCCGGGTCGGCAGCGTGCTGTCGGGCATAGCCGTGGCCCTCGGCTGTGTGCTGTTCCTCGGCGGATTCGTGTGGGGTGCCATCGTCTACCAGCCGTACACGGTGCCCACCGACTCGATGACGCCGACGATCGGCGCGGGCGACCGGGTTCTCGCGCAGCGCATCGACGGCAGTGAGGTCAAGCGCGGTGATGTCGTCGTCTTCCAGACGAACAGCTGGGGCGATCTGCCGCTGGTGAAGCGGGTCGTCGGTGTCGGAGGCGACGAGATCGCCTGCTGCACGGACGGCAAGCTGACCGTCAACGGCAAGCAGATCGACGAACCGTATCTCCCGGCCGGCAAGAACGCCTCGCTCACCGGTATCAAGTCCACGACCGTCCCCGAGGGCCGGCTGTTCCTGCTCGGCGACGAGCGCAACGGATCCCTCGACTCCACCGTCCATCTCGGCGACTCCGAGCACGGCTCGGTGGAGCGCGGTGCCGTGCAGGCCCGCGTGGACGCCGTGGCCTGGCCCATGGACGGCATGCTGGCGAAGCCCACCGGCTTCGAGGCGCTGCCCGGCGGGATCTCCCGTCCGGGACCGTTGAATCTCATCCTGACCACCGTGGTCGCGGGAGCGGTCCTCGTGCTCGCCGGGGCGGCGTACGGCCCGATCGCCAAGCGGGCGCGGCGTCCCCGCGCCGGCGCCCCGGAGCCGGTCCGTGCCTGAGCTCGGCCACGAACTGCGCAAGGTGGCCCGGGTCGTGCTGCTCGACCCGGAGGGCCGCATCCTGCTGCTGCACGGGCACGAGCCGGGCGACACGGCGGACGACTGGTGGTTCACGCCGGGTGGCGGCCTGGAGGGCGACGAGACGCGTGAGCAGGCGGCGCTGCGGGAACTCGCCGAGGAGACCGGAATCACCGACGTGGAGCTGGGGCCGGTGCTGTGGCAGCGGGTCTGCTCCTTCCCGTTCGACGGGCGGCGCTGGGACCAGGACGAATGGTATTTCCTGGCCCGCACGACGGCCGCGGCGGTGCGGCCGGAGATCAATGAGACGGGCCTGACCGACCTGGAACGACGCAGTGTGGCCGGAGCGCGCTGGTGGACGTACCGGGAACTGGCCGAGGCGCATGAGACGGTGTATCCGACCAGACTCGCCGAGCTGCTGAACCGGCTGCTCGACGAAGGTCCCCCGAGCCGGCCGCTGCTTCTCGACACGGAAATCGTCTAGAGGCCCCAGGGGCTGGCGCACAATAGGGGGACGCACGGCTGAAGGGGAACATGCCATGAGCGCCGAGGACCTCGAGAAGTACGAGACCGAGATGGAGCTGAAGCTCTACCGGGAGTACCGCGATGTCGTCGGTCTGTTCAAATACGTGATCGAGACCGAGCGGCGTTTCTACCTCACCAACGACTACGAGATGCAGGTGCACTCGGTCCAGGGCGAGGTGTTCTTCGAGGTGTCGATGGCGGACGCGTGGGTCTGGGACATGTACCGACCGGCGCGGTTCGTGAAGCAGGTGCGCGTCCTCACGTTCAAGGACGTGAACATCGAGGAGCTCAACAAGAGCGATCTGGAGCTTCCGGGCAGCTGAGCCGGCTTTCCGGCCTGCCCGCCGCCCCGGCGGGTGACGAGGTTTTCCACAACCCGTAAGTAGTTCACCAAGATCCACTTCGTGTGCGGCCGTGCATCAGCGTGGGCGTCGGAGGTGGTGCCGACGTGAACGCACGGGGCGCAATGGGGAAGTACGGCGAAGACCTGGCCGCGAGGCGGCTGACCGACGCCGGGATGACGGTGCTCGCGCGGAACTGGCGCGCGGGCCGTACGGGCGAGATCGACATCGTGGCGCGGGACGGCGACGCGATCGTCGTGTGCGAGGTGAAGACCCGCCGGGGGCGCGGCAGGGCGGGCGGGGCCTTCGAGCACCCGATGGCCGCGATCACCCCGGCCAAGGCCCGACGGCTGCACGAGCTGGCGGAGCGCTGGGCGCAGGAGCACGGGGGAGCGCCACCCGGCGGCGTCAGGATCGATCTGGTCGGCGTCCTGCTGCCGGAGCGCGGGGCTCCGCTCGTCGAGCACGTGCGGGGGGTGTCCTGATGGGATTCGCGCGTACGTGTTCCGTGGCCCTGGTGGGCGTCGAGGGTGTCGTCGTCGAGGTCCAGGCGGACCTGGAGCCGGGCATCGCCGCGTTCACGCTCGTCGGCCTGCCCGACAAGAGCCTCGTCGAGAGCCGCGACCGGGTCAGGGCGGCTGTGGTCAACTCCGGCGCGGACTGGCCGCAGAAGAAGCTCACGGTGGGCCTCAGCCCGGCGTCCGTGCCCAAGGGGGGAAGCGGTTTCGATCTCGCTGTCGCCTGCGCCGTGCTGGGCGCGGCCGAGCGGATCGATCCACGAGTCCTCGCCGACATCGTGATGATCGGAGAGCTGGGGCTCGACGGGCGGGTGCGCCCGGTGCGGGGCGTCCTCCCGGCCGTCCTCGCCGCGGCAGACGCGGGGTACGAGCAGGTCGTCATCCCCGAGTCCACGATGGGCGAGGCGACTCTCGTGCCCGGCGTCTCCGTGCTCGGCGTCCGCAGCCTGCGCCAGCTCATCGCGGTGCTCACCGACGAGCCGGTGCCCGACGAGGACCCGCAGGAGCGCGGACGCCCCGATCAGATGCTCGCCGGGCTGAGCATGCCGGGCAGCGGCGCGGGCACAGGGCTCGGCGGACCGCTGCATGACGGCCACGGGCTCGATCTGGCCGATGTCGTCGGGCAGCTGTCGGCCCGCACCGCGATCGAGGTCGCCGCGGCGGGCGGGCACCACGTGATGCTCTCGGGCCCGCCGGGCGCGGGCAAGACGATGCTCGCCGAACGGCTGCCGGCCATCCTGCCGCCGCTCACCCGCGCGGAGTCCCTGGAGGTCACCGCGATCCACTCGGTGGCCGGCATGCTGCCGCCGGGCAAGTCGATGATCGACACCGCGCCCTACTGCGCACCGCACCACTCGGCGACCATGCAGTCCCTCGTCGGCGGCGGGCCGGGGGTGGCGCGGCCCGGGGCGGTGTCGTTGTCGCACAGAGGCGTGCTGTTCATGGACGAGGCGCCCGAGTTCAGCGGCCAGGCCCTCGACGCTCTGCGCCAACCTCTCGAAGCGGGGCACGTGGTGATCGCCCGCAGCGCCGGGGTGGTGCGGCTGCCCGCGCGCTTCTTGCTGGCGCTCGCCGCGAACCCCTGTCCCTGTGGGCAGTACCGGGCCCTGGGCGGTGAGTGCGACTGCCCGCCGGCCACCGTGCGGCGCTACCAGGCACGGCTCTCCGGACCCCTTCTCGACCGGGTCGATCTGCGGGTCGAGGTGGACCCCGTCACGCGTAACGAACTGTCCGGGTACGGGCCGCGGGGTGAGAGCACCCAGACCGTCGCCGATCGGGTGCGGGCGGCCCGGGAGAGGTCGGCGGCACGGTTCGCGGACACTCCCTGGCGGGCCAACAGCGAGGTCCCGGGCCATGCGCTGCGCACACGCTGGCCCGCGGCACCCGGCGCCCTGGACGAGGCCGAGCTGGATCTGGAGCGCGGTTTCCTGACCGCCCGCGGGCTCGACCGGGTGCTGCGGGTGGCCTGGACCGTGGCCGACCTCGCGGGACGGGACCGGCCCTTCGCCCAGGACGTGGCGCTCGCGCTGCAACTGCGGACCGGGATCTCGCGCGGGGTGCCGATGACGATCGGGGCCGACGCGTGACGGCGCCGGGCGCCCCGGAGGCGGTGCGGCTGGCGCGGGCCCGGCTGACCCGGATCGTCGAGCCGGGCTGGGACGTGGCGGGACGCTGGCTCAGGGAGTTCGGGGCCGTGGAGACCGTGCGGCGGATCGACGAGGCCGATGAGGGCACGGGCGAGCCGCTCCCGTTGCCGGGGGTGCGGGCCGAGCGCTGGGCCGGACTGGTCGCGCGGTCCCGCGAAGCGCCTCCTCCGGAGCGGGATTTGGCTCGGGCGGAGCAGTTCGGGGCGCGGTTCGTGTGCCCGGGCGACGCCGAATGGCCGGGGCAGCTGGACGACCTGGGGGACGCCCGGCCGGTCGGGCTGTGGGTGCGGGGCGGGGCGAGCCTGCGGATGTGGGCGCTGCGCTCGGTGGCCGTGGTCGGCGCGCGGGCGTGCACGGACTACGGGGTACGGATGGGCGCCAGTCTCGGGGCCGGGCTGGCGGAGCGCGGGTGGGTCGTCGTCTCCGGCGGCGCGTACGGGGTCGACGCGGCGGCGCACCGCGGGGCGCTGGGCGCCGCCGGGGCCACCGTCGCCGTTCTCGCCTGCGGTGTCGATCGCGTCTATCCGCGCGGCCACGCCCAGTTGATCGACCGGGTCGCGGAACAGGGGCTCGTGATCGGCGAGTTGCCGCCGGGCGATCATCCGACGCCCAGCCGCTTCATCCAGCGGAACCGGGTGATCGCCGCGCTCACCAGAGGCACGGTCGTCGTCGAGGCGGCGTACCGCAGCGGTGCGCTGGGCACGGCCCGTTGGGCGCAGCGCCTGGGGCGGCACGCGATGGGGGTGCCGGGCCCGGTGACCAGCGGCGTCTCGGCGGGAGTGCATGAACTGCTGCGCAAGGAGGGTGTGCTGGTCACCGATGCCGCGGAAGTCGTCGAGCTGGTCGGGGAGATGGGGGAGCTGGCGCCGGAGCGTCGTGGGCCCGTGCTGCCGCGCGATCTGCTGCCGCCGGCCACGGCGCGGGTGCTGGCCGCGCTCCCCGCGCAAGGGGCGCGCACCGCGGCGGAGATCGGCCGGGAGGCCGCGGCCGGTGTGGACGACACGATCGGGAGGCTGTACGAACTGCGCTCATTGGGGTTCGTCGAACGACACGGCGACGGCTGGCAGTTGACACGCCAGGCGATCCGCTCGGACTTTTCGGACGGGGGACATTCCTGACGCGGAGGGTTCCGCCGTCCGGATGACCCTCGACGGCCTTGGCAGTTCCGGTAGTTGACGATTCGCCCCGATCGCGTAGGGCAACAGAAGCGCTCGCGCAAGTCCCCCAACGGAACGTATCTGCGCGCGTACGATCCCATACCCTTCGCTCACCGCGACACTCCAGTCACGCTACGCTCACCAGGATTCGGGTTCGATACCTCAATCCGCAATCAGGCAGGCGGTTCGACACCAGTCACCATCAGACGGGCAACACGGCATCTTCACCAGTAAAGCGATCACCGCGACCACAACCTCGGTCACTCTCCCCGACTCCCTCTCCGATTCGCTCGGTCAGCAGCAGAACGGCACAAGGCGGCGCATGCCACAGCACACCTCCGGATCCGACCGGGCGGCGGTCCCTCCCGCGGCCCGCGGCTCCAGCGTGCGGCCTCCGGCTCCCTCCTCCCTCGAGGAGCTGTGGAGGTCGTACAAGGCGACCGGCGACGAGCGGCTGCGCGAGCAGCTGATCCTGCACTACTCGCCGCTCGTGAAGTACGTCGCCGGCCGGGTCAGCGTGGGGCTTCCGCCCAATGTCGAGCAGGCCGACTTCGTCTCGTCCGGGGTGTTCGGGCTGATCGACGCGATCGAGAAGTTCGACATCGAGCGGGAGATCAAGTTCGAGACGTACGCGATCACCCGGATCCGGGGCGCGATGATCGACGAGCTGCGGGCGCTGGACTGGATCCCGCGGTCCGTGCGGCAGAAGGCGCGCAACGTGGAGCGGGCCTACGCGACCCTGGAGGCCAAGCTGCGGCGCAGTCCCTCGGAGAGCGAGGTCGCCGAGGAGATGGGCGTCGCGCTGGAGGAACTGCACGCCGTTTTCAGCCAGTTGTCGCTGGCGAACGTGGTGGCGCTGGAGGAGCTGCTGCACGTCGGGGGCGAGGGTGGCGGGGATCGGCTCAGCCTCATGGACACCCTCGAGGACCATGCGGCGGACAATCCGGTGGAGGTCGCCGAGGACCGGGAGCTGCGACGGTTTCTGGCGCGGGCGATCAACACGTTGCCGGAGCGGGAGAAGACCGTGGTGACGCTCTACTACTACGAGGGCCTGACCCTGGCCGAGATCGGCAACGTGCTCGGGGTCACGGAGAGCCGGGTCAGCCAGATCCACACGAAGTCGGTGCTGCAGCTGCGGGCGAAGCTGGCCAGTTTCGGTCGCTGAGGAGCTCTGGAGCGCTGGTAGTGGTGAATCGTCCCTGCCGGGTGTCGGCGGGACGGGGTGGCCGGTGCGACTCCCGTCCTGGGCGGCGCGTCCGTAAAGTGGAGACGTGCCAAGGATTCGAGCGGCCTCTGTGGCCGAGCACCGGTCGATGCAGCGCGGCGCCCTTCTGGACGCGGCGCGTTCCCTGCTGTCCGAGGGCGGGACGGAGGCGCTGACGTTCCCCGCGCTGGCCGAGCGGACGGGGCTCGCGCGCTCGTCCGTCTACGAGTACTTCAAGTCCCGTGCGGCGGTCGTCGAGGAGCTGTGCGCGGTCGACTTCCCGGTGTGGGCGGCCGAGGTCGAGGCCGGGATGGCGCGGGCGGCGACGCCTGAGGGCAAGGTCGAGGCGTATGTCCGGGAGCAGCTCGCCCTGGTCGGGGACCGGCGGCACCGGGCCGTGGTGGCCATCTCGGCGAGCGAGCTGGACGCGGGGGCCCGGGAGAAGATCCGGGCCGCGCACGGCGGGCTCGTCGCGATGATCGTCGAGGCGCTCGGCGAGATGGGGCACGAGCAGCCCCGGCTCGCCGCGATGCTGCTGCAGGGCGTGGTGGACGCGGCGGTCCGGCGCATCGAGCTGGGAGCCGCGGAGGATCCGGGCGTGATCGTGGACGCGGCCGTCGGGATGGCGCTGCGGGGCGTCCAGGGCTGACCCCGGCCGTGCGGCGACGGGGATCGCCACCGGCTCCTGATCCGGTTACCAGGGGCGAATGTTCCCGAGAGGCCACCCCCACACGGGCAGCAGCCGCGCCGGCGCCCGGCGCAGGAGTGACGGATCCAGCAGGGACAGCGGGTCCAGGTACGTATCGCCTCTCAGCAGGCCCCAGTGCAGGCACGACGGGGACGAGGGCGGGCAGTGGCCCGTCGGGAGTTGCAGAACGCCGATCGGGTTGCCCGGAGCCACCTCCGTGCCCTTCTCGACCGTCGCCGTCACGGGCTCGTACGTCGTGCGCACAGGCGGGTCCCCGGTGCCCGACAGTTCCACCGAGACCACGCCCCGGCCCGCCACCTCGCCCGTGAAGGAGACCCGGCCGGCCGCGACCGCGCGGACCGGAGCGCCGATCGGGGCGGACAGGTCGACCCCGCGATGGCCCGGACCGTAGGGAGTCGCGGGCGGGGACCAGGGGCGGACCACCGCCGGGTGGTCGCCCACGGGCCAGAACCGTGAGCCTGCCGCGAGCGCGCGATCGGGCAGCGCGCACACGAGCAGGGTGAACGTCACACAGAGTAGTTTTCGCATGGCTCAGACGATCCCGGGCCCGGCCGGTTCCGGGGGATCATGGCCGGGAAACGTGGACTACCGGGCGGTTGTGGACAGCGGCGTCACCCCGTACCTCGCGGGTCCCGTACACTTCATGTGGCGATCCGGGCCACCGGATCGACTTCGCACGCCCCGGCACCGAGCCTCACCGGCTTCGTGTCAGCGTCCTTCGGTCCCGTACTCACGTACGCGGCAGGCGCGCAGCGGGGCGTCAGGACACAACCGAGAACACACAAGGAGTACGGCCATGGCCGTCGTCACGATGCGGGAGCTGCTGGAAAGCGGCGTCCACTTCGGTCACCAGACCCGTCGTTGGAACCCGAAGATGAAGCGCTTCATCTTCACGGAGCGCAACGGCATCTACATCATCGACCTTCTCCAGTCGCTGTCGTACATCGACCGCGCCTACGAGTTCGTCAAGGAGACCGTTGCCCACGGCGGCACGGTCATGTTCGTCGGTACGAAGAAGCAGGCGCAGGAGGCGATCGCCGAGCAGGCGACCCGCGTCGGCATGCCTTTCGTCAACCAGCGCTGGCTGGGCGGCATGCTCACCAACTTCTCGACCGTCTACAAGCGTCTGCAGCGCCTCAAGGAGCTCGAGCAGATCGACTTCGAGGACGTCGCCGCGTCCGGTCTGACCAAGAAGGAGCTTCTCGTGCTCTCGCGCGAGAAGGCCAAGCTGGAGAAGACCCTCGGCGGTATCCGCGAGATGTCCAAGGTTCCCAGCGCCGTCTGGATCGTGGACACCAAGAAGGAGCACATCGCCGTTGGTGAGGCCCGGAAGCTCAACATTCCGGTCGTCGCGATCCTCGACACCAACTGCGACCCCGACGAGGTCGACTACAAGATCCCGGGCAACGACGACGCGATCCGCTCCGTCACCCTGCTCACCCGCGTGATCGCCGACGCCGTCGCCGAGGGCCTCATCGCCCGTTCCGGCGTCGCCACGGGCGACCAGAAGCCGGGCGAGAAGGCCCAGGGCGAGCCGCTCGCCGAGTGGGAGCGCGACCTGCTCGAGGGTGAGAAGAAGGCCGACGAGAAGGCTGAGGAGGCCCCGGCCGCCGAGGCTGCTGCCGCCGAGGCCCCCGCTGCCGAGGCGCCCGCCGCCGAGGCTCCGGCCGCGGACGCCGAGCAGGCCTGACCCGCACGGGTACCGGCTTCAACACCGGTTTCACGAGGTGACGGCGGGGGCCGCTTCGGCCCCCGCCGTTCACCCGTGACCTTCGTCTTCAGACTTCGTAGAGAGAAAACCAGGATCATGGCGAACTACACCGCCGCTGACGTCAAGAAGCTCCGCGAGCTCACGGGCGCCGGCATGATGGACTGCAAGAAGGCGCTCGACGAGGCCGACGGCCAGGTCGACAAGGCCGTCGAGGCGCTCCGCATCAAGGGCCAGAAGGGCGTCGCCAAGCGCGAGGGCCGCTCCGCCGAGAACGGTGCCGTCGTCTCCCTCATCGCCGACGACAACACCTCCGGTGTCATCGTCGAGCTGAAGTGCGAGACGGACTTCGTCGCCAAGGGCGAGAAGTTCCAGTCGGTCGCCAACCAGCTGGCCGCCCACGTCGCCAAGACGAGCCCGGCCGACCTCGAGGCGCTGCTCGCCTCCGAGATCGAGGCCGGCAAGACCGTCCAGGCGTTCGTCGACGAGGCCAACGCCAACCTCGGCGAGAAGATCGTCCTGGACCGCTTCGCGCAGTTCTCCGGCGCCTACGTCACCGCCTACATGCACCGCACCATGCCCGACCTGCCCCCGCAGATCGGTGTTCTGGTCGAGCTGGACAAGGCCGACGCCGACCTCGCCAAGGGTGTCGCGCAGCACATCGCCGCCTTCGCGCCGAAGTACCTCTCCCGTGAGGACGTCCCGGCCGAGGTCGTCGAGTCCGAGCGCCGCGTCGCCGAGGAGACCACCCGCGCCGAGGGCAAGCCCGAGGCCGCGCTCCCGAAGATCGTCGAGGGTCGCGTCAACGGCTTCTTCAAGGAGGCGACGCTGCTCGGTCAGCCGTACGCCCTCGACAACAAGAAGTCCGTCGAGAAGGTGCTCCAGGAGGCCGGTGTCACCCTGAAGCGCTTCTCGCGCATCAAGGTCGGCATCTGAGTCCGTACCGCGACAGCCGCGAGACCCCGCTAGGGTCGACAGCAGTCGCCCGGGAACGTGCCGGACGACCGCAGATGTGACGAGGAGGCCATTGCCGCGCATGGGATGCGAACACCCCATCGGCAGTGGCCTTCTTCGTATGTGCACCACGAGGAGAACTCCATGACCACCACCCAGGCCGACAACGGCGACAAGAGCGACGACGGCAAAGGCACTGGCCGCTTTCTGCTGAAGCTTTCCGGCGAGGCGTTCGCCGGGGGCGGGGGTCTGGGTGTCGACCCCGATGTGGTGCACGCCATCGCCCGTGAGATCGCGGCGGTCGTCCGCGACGGGGCGCAGATCGCCGTCGTCATCGGCGGCGGCAACTTCTTCCGCGGCGCCGAGCTGCAGCAGCGCGGCATGGACCGGGCCCGCTCCGACTACATGGGCATGCTCGGCACCGTCATGAACTGCCTCGCCCTCCAGGACTTCCTGGAGAAGGAGGGCATCGACAGCCGCGTGCAGACCGCCATCACGATGGGCCAGGTCGCCGAGCCCTACATCCCGCTGCGCGCCGTGCGCCACCTGGAGAAGGGCCGCGTCGTGATCTTCGGCGCCGGTATGGGCATGCCGTACTTCTCCACCGACACCACCGCCGCGCAGCGTGCCCTGGAGATCGACGCCGAGGCGCTGCTCATGGGCAAGAACGGCGTGGACGGTGTCTACGACTCGGACCCGAAGACGAACCCCGGGGCCGTGAAGTTCGACGCGCTCAGCTACAGCGAGGTCATCACCCGCGACCTCAAGGTCGCCGACATGACCGCGATCACCCTGTGCCGGGACAACAAGCTCCCCATTCTCGTCTTCGAGCTGCTGACGTCCGGCAATATCGCCCGGGCCGTCAAGGGTGAGAAGATCGGGACGCTCGTGGGTGACCAGGGCACCCGCGCCTGACCCTCATGTCCGTACCACCTCGCGAGGGATGGACAATGTCCTGCCGGTCGGACACCGTGCAAGGACACCGCAGGAAACCGCGCGGGAAATAGACACGCGACGCAGCCGGCCGCCCCGTGCAAGCCGGGCCTCACTCAAGACACGCAGGAGCAAGTGGTGATCGAAGAGACCCTCCTCGAGGCCGAGGAAAAGATGGAGAAGGCCGTCGTGGTCGCCAAGGAGGACTTCGCCGCGATCCGCACCGGTCGTGCGCACCCGGCGATGTTCAACAAGATCGTGGCCGACTACTACGGCGCGCTGACGCCGATCAACCAGCTGGCCTCGTTCTCGGTGCCCGAGCCGCGGATGGCCGTGGTGACCCCGTTCGACAAGAGCGCGCTGCGCAACATCGAGCAGGCGATCCGCGACTCCGACCTGGGCGTCAACCCGAGCAACGACGGCAACATCATTCGTGTGACGTTCCCCGAGCTCACCGAGGAGCGCCGCCGCGACTACATCAAGGTCGCCAAGAACAAGGCGGAGGACAGCAAGGTGTCCATCCGTTCGGTCCGCCGCAAGGCCAAGGACGCCATCGACAAGGCGGTCAAGGACGGCGAGATCGGCGAGGACGAGGGCCGTCGCGGCGAGAAGGAACTGGACGACACCACCGCCAAGTACGTGGCCCAGGTGGACGAGCTGCTCAAGCACAAGGAAGCCGAGCTGCTCGAAGTCTGAGCGAGCGCGGAACATCGAGGTTCGAGGAATCCGTGAACGACTCTTCCTGGGGGGCGCCGCAGACCGGGCCCGGGTACTGGGGCCCCGCCGATCAGGGCCAGGGGCCCGCGTACGGTCAGGGCCCCTCGTACGACCAGGGGCGTGCTCCGGCGGGTCCCGCGTACGAACGGCACGCGGTTGAGGAGACTCGGCCCATGCCCATCGTGCCCGATATGCCTGATGTGCCCGCCGGTGGCGGTGACCAGGACGACCGGGGGGCCGCTCGGCTGAGTGGTCCCCTGTTCCGCGACGAGACGCCGCAGGAGCCCATGCCCAGCGCAGCACCGCAGCCCGCCCCCGCCGCGCCGCAGGAGCCCCTGCCGAAGCAGAAGAAGAGCGCGGGCCGGGACCTCGGGGCGGCCATAGGGGTCGGTGTCGGACTCGGTGCGGTGATCGTCGCGTCGTTGTTCGTCGTCAAGGCCGTGTTCGTCGGCGTGATAGCGGTCGCCGTCGTCGTCGGCCTGTGGGAGCTGACCTCGCGGCTGGAGGAGCGCAAGGCCATCAAGGCCCCGCTCGTGCCGCTCGCCGTCGGCGGTGCGGCGATGGTGGTCGCCGGATACGTCCGCGGGGCCGAGGGTGCCTGGGTGGCGATGGCGCTGACCGCCCTCGCCGTCCTGGTGTGGCGGATGACCGAGCCGCCCGAGGGCTATCTGAAGGACGTCACGGCGGGGGTCTTCGCCGCGTTCTACGTGCCGTTCCTCGCGACGTTCGTGGCGATGATGCTCACCGCGGACGACGGGGCGTGGCGCGTACTGACGTTCCTGATCCTGACCGTGGTCAGCGACACCGGCGCGTACGCCGTCGGCTGGCGATTCGGCAAGCACAAGCTCGCGCCGCGCATCAGCCCCGGCAAGACCCGCGAGGGCCTGGTCGGCGCGGTGACGTTCGCGATGGTGGCGGGCGTGCTGTGCATGCAGTTCCTGGTGGACGACGGCACGTGGTGGCAGGGCCTGGTCCTCGGCGTCTGCGTCGCCGCCAGCGCCACCCTCGGTGACCTGGGCGAGTCCATGATCAAGCGGGACCTCGGCATCAAGGACATGGGCACGCTGCTCCCCGGCCACGGGGGCATCATGGACCGCCTCGACTCCTTGCTGCCGACCGCGCCGGTGGTGTGGTTGCTGCTGGTGCTGTTCGTGGGGTCCTGAGCGGCTGAGCCGACGGCTCTCGCCGATTCGACACGAGCCCTCGCCCTTCGGGTGGGGGCTCGTCGTCGTGCGGAGCCGGTGGCGCGCGGCCGTGGGTGGGCGGGGCGGGGGCTGGTCACGCCGGCGGGGGCTGCCGCCGAGGCAGGCGCAGGAGGAGGACCGTCATGAGGTTGGCCAGCAGCATGCTGAAGACCAACCCGGGCGCCCAGCCGAGAAAGGCCAGAACCGGGATGCTGATCAGTCCGTAGGCGACGGCGCGGACGCGGGCCGTCCTGGTGAGGTCCTTGAGGCTCGCGATGATCATGAACATGGGTCCGGTCCAGCACAGGCACATCGCGGCTACCGCCCAGACGGTTCCCATCGTGTACAGAGCGCCTTGCCCGTAGCCGTCGCTCTCCCCTCCGAAGGCGTCCGGAGCGAGCAGCCCGATCGCGGCCCCTACGACGAGGTGGCTCAGGACGTAGGCGGCCACGGCGGTCAAGAACCAGGCCACGCTCGACACGAAGCGGTGCAGGAGGGCGCGCAGAAGGGCTCGTGTGTTCACTCTTGGAGTCTTGGCGCGGCCGCGGCTGGCGGGGGCGGCCACTGGCCCTGTCTGCGCCGGCGAAAGTCCCGACTGTTGACCTCAATCAAGGTTGAGGTACGACGATGACGGCATGACGACACAGGACAGCGTTCTGCTCTTCCGTAACACGATGCGCATCACCGAAGGCCATGTGGTCGAGTTCCGTGAGGCCATCGCGAACGCGGTGGACTTCGCCCAGCGGCACGGACCGCAGCTGATGGTGCAGACGTTCATCGACGAGAGCCGGATGCTCGCGCACAGCTTCCAGCTCTACCAGGACTCCGATGCCGTCCGCGCCCACTGGGCACTCTCCGACCCCTACATCCAGGACGTGATGAAGCACTGCAGCGTCGACCGCTTCGAGGTCTTCGGGCAGCCGGACCCCGACGTGGCCCAGGGCCTGCGCTCCGTGCTCGGGGAGGGCGCCCGGATCACGTTCTCCCCGCGGACGGCAGGGTTCCTGCGCGGGGCGAGTCTCGACTGAACCGGGCCGGCGTCCTGGCCGACGGGCCGGCGGTTCCCTCTGTGAGGCCGGTAGAGCCATGCCTGGTCCTGCGGAACGGACAGGATCCGATATCAAAGGCCCTGAACTGCGTGCTGGGTGCGGATCGAGAGCCCTGTGCGGTAGTACTTCCCGCGCAGTAGCAGGCAGGCGTCCCGACAGCCGCGCACGCCTCGGCTGCTTCGTCAGGGCCAGGCATCTGTCCGGGACCTGCGCTGGTCCGACAGACGGTACTGGCCCACTTCGGGGTCGGGAGGGCCGTCCATACCCAGGTCCTTTCGCATCACCTCACGCAGGCGGGCGTTCTCCCGCCAGAGATCTGCGCGGCAGACCCGGTAGGCGCTGCTCCGGATGTCAGGCTCCTCGACGAGTCGGTCCCGCATCATCGCCAAGGCGTCACACGTCTTCTCGGCGAGCACGATGATCTCGGCGGGGGCGGTGAGTGAGAGATTCTGTCTCAGGCGCCAGATGCCTGCGCTGTCGAGAGCTTGATGAAGCGCGCCGTAAAGGGCATCGCCGGACGGGTGGTCGGGTTGCAGAACCACGCTCCGCAAGGTCGAGTGGCCGCTGCTCAGTGCCATCAGGAACTCCGAGTACACGGCTCTGCGTGTCTGTGCCGCTTCCCTCACCTGATCGCGACGCCATCGGATGCGGTCGGCGACCAGCGCGGACCCCACGCCGACCACAGCCCCTGCCAAGGTGCTCACTGGTGATATCCAGTCCATCGGTGAGTGTTACCCCGATGTCCGATATCCGCTAACTCGTTTGGCTGTCAGTGAGGCCGAGGACTCGGCTGCTGGCGACTGCTCTCAGCGTGCCCGATTGGCCCCGTCCATGCGCTCTGATCTCGTGCTTTAGGGGTGCCCCGGGCTGTCTGCGGGCCGTCCGAGAGAAGCCGAGTGCGCCTTCAACGGCCGTCGATGACCCCTTGCGGAAGCGACGACAGCAGGTCAGGCCATCTGATCTGCGACACTGGTACAGCCATGCCTAAGCCCGGAGAACTGGCAGTGATCCGGCATCAAAAAGGCCCCCGACCTGCGCGTTTGGCGCGGATCAGGGGCCTCTTTTGGGTTACTGGGCCGTGTCTGGGCCGTCAGAGCTGGACGCGGCCCTCCCCCACCGGCCTCAGCTGTGGTCAGCTATTTCCCGTGTAGGAGCAGGTAGACGACGGTGAAGGCAACGAGCGCATGGCCGCACAAGGTCAGGCGCGCCCCCCAGGTGTACGCCTTCCCGCCTTTTGCCCACACCCCTTGCTGTCCCGTCCAGAGTTCGTAGGCGCGGCGGGCGTTGCCTGAGGCGAGACACCGGGTGATCGCGATACGGGCCCGATGCACGCCCTGCACGTATCGGAAGAACAGGGCGCTACCGCTGAGCGCTACGACGATACCGACAACCAGGACTGTTCTCATGGCGAGTGGCATGCCCAGCAATCGCTCGAACGGCAGCTGTGTCAGGGTGATCACGACCGCAGTAAGTGAGACCGTCATATAGGTCGTGACGTGGCGTGCGTCCTCGCTCGTTAGCTCCGTCAACGCGGATATGTACTGCATCCTCCGGTCTTCTGGTCCATCGAAGTCCGAGTGATCCGCTGGGAAGGCAATGTTCGACATGTTCCCCCGAGTCCGTGATCGCGTACAGACATGTTCCATGCGAGGTGCACAGCCTTCCCAGCCCTTCGTCTCCTGAACCGGCGGTCGTTGACGGGCGCTCAGCGACGCATCGCGTCGTCGATGACCCGCCTGGTGCGTTCCTGGCTTGTCGGCATGAGGTGGGCGTACACCCGCAGCGTCAGCGCCGGGTCGGTGTGCCCCAGGTACTGGCTCACGGCCTTGATGCTCTCCCCGGCGTCCAGGAGGACGGACGCGTAGAAGTGCCTCAGCGCGTGCATGCCGTGCTCGCGGGCCGACTCGTACTTGCCGTCGGGCCCGGCGTCCGGGATGAGGCCAGCGAGCGCGAGAGCAGGCTTCCAGTCCTGGACGTTGAAGTTGCTGCGCCACACGATCCCGTTCGCGGCGTTCGTGAACAGGAGACGAGCCGTCACCTTCGGGCCGTCCGGCTTCCGCCACGGCAGCGTGATCTCAACCGGCTTGAAGACGTCCAAGTGGATGCGCAGCGCCTCAGCGACGTACGACGGCAGCGGGACGTCACGCTCCTTGCCGCACTTCGGCGGGGCGAACACGGCCTTGCCCCGGATGAGCTTCACCTGACGGACCACGCGCAGGATGCCGGCATCGAAGTCGATTGCGTCTTCAGCAAGTCCGACGATCTCGCCCTGACGGAGGCCGCACCCGGCGCCCGTGTCCACCATGGTCCGGTAGCGCTGGGGGAGCGCTGCGCGAACGGCCTGCACCTGCGTGGGCAGCCATGGAACGACGCGCCGCCGCTCAGCAGTCGGCGGGCGGACGGACTTCGCAGAGCACGGGTTCCGGGACAGGAGACCGTCGTCCACGGCTGCGCTCAGCACGGCACGAACGTCGCCGTAGATGTTGCGCGCGTAGGCGCCGCTCACTGCCGGGTTGGCCTCCAGGGCGCTGGCGAGCTGGCGGATGTGCTCGGGGCGGAACGAGTCCAGCGGGCGTGTGCCGATCACCGGGAACGCGTGCAGTCGAAGCCGCTGCTCCGTGACGATCTGGCTCGACACGTCAGCGGTGTGCGCCGTGAGCCACTTCTCGGCGTACTTCTTGAAGGTGATCCGAGCGGCGCGAGGATCGACGTAGTTGCCGCGAGACATGTCCGAAGCAATGTCGATCAGCCATTGCTCCGCGAGCCGCTTCTGCCGGTCCGGAAAGCTCTTGGACTTCTCGGATCCGTCCGGCCCGATGTAGCGGGCGCGATAGCGGAGACCGACGCCGTAGCGGTCGCTCTTGACCTTGACGGGCTTGCCGTCCTGGCCGGGCTCGACCTTGAACCAGCGGTCTTGGATGTGTCCGGCCATCAGGCGGCGGCTCCTTCCATGAGGGAACCGACCCAGGCGCGGACGTCGGCGGGGTCGAAACGAAGGTGCCGGCCGACGCGGAATCCCTTCGGACCCGTGCGCTTGCGACGCCACTGGTAGACGGTCTCGACCGAGACGCCCAGGAGTTCGGCGACGTCAACAGGGGTCATGTAGCGGTCGGGCAAGGCGTGCTGCATAGTCACCACTCCTTCTCGTCTGCCAGGTCTGCAAGTGCCTCGCGTGCTGTCTCGCGGTTCATTTGGATATCGCGGCGGATGTTGGCGGCGAACCAGGACTCACCAGGGGAGTGGCCATGTCCCGCGTAGGCCCAGTGCGCGAGGGTGAGCGTGGTCTCCTCGGGGATTTCGTCGGGGTCGGGCAGGCCGAGGGAGGCGCGGTGTTGGGCGGCGCGGTAGTCGGCGCGGACCTGGCGGAGGGCGCCGAGGGTGGTGGAGAAGCGGCGGGATTTGGTGGAGAAGTGGCCGCGGAAGCCGAGCATGTGGGCCCAGTCGCGGAGCTTGCGGTCCGGGTAGGCGGCGTGCAGGTCGAGGCAGGTCTCGATCAGACGGCGCGGGTGGTCGGGCACGTCCAGGAGGACCAGGGCTTCCTTGTTGCCGATGCGGCGGTCGACTGTGCCGGTGGTCTCGGCGGCCTTGGTGGCGTACTTGGCGACGTAGGAGGCCACGGCCTGTTCGGTGACCTCGGAGCCGTCGCCGAAGGCCTTGATGGGCTGGACGTCGAGCCGGTCGCCCCAGCAGAAGACGCGGGCGGGGTGGTCGCCGGAGGCGTCCAGGTCGACGCGGACGCGAGCAGCTGCAGCGCGGATCGCGTCGGTCAGCAGCGCGAGTGTGGCCCAGTGTGGGGGAGGGGAGTCGGGACCGTCTGAGCCGTCGAAGCGGATGACGGCGTGGAAGTGGATGGCGCCTCGCTTCTGGTACTCGGCGACCTTCCCGAAGGAGAGCCGGGACTGTTCCTTGGCTGCCTTCTGAGTGAGTCCGGCGCGGGCGGCGATCTCGCGGCGCAGGTAGATCGTGAAGTAGCGCCACAGGTCGGAGGCGTGGTTGTTCCACAGCACCGAGCCCGCGTAGTCATAGGTGTCGGGGTCGAGCGGTGTGCCCAACTCGGCAGCTTCTTCCGGGTGTTGGGCTCCGCAGCGGCACGGCCGGGTGCTGGGTCGGTTGTGAACGGGGCCGAAGCTGGGAGCGGTCAGGGTGGCGAAGACGCGGGGGTGCTCGCGCAGGGTGCGTGGGGTGCCCTTGTCGGGGTCGCCGACGAGTCCGGCGCGGATCAGGTGGTAGGTGTCGCCCGCGTAGGTCCAGGCGCAGGAGGGGCAGCGTGAGGCGCGGCGGTTGCCGCAGGCGACCCGGAGCCGTCCGCCCGGTTCGGTGTCGGTGGAGTAGCTGTAGAGGACCTGGCCGGTGGCGCGGTCGCGGGTGACGGTGGCGCCCTGGAGGTGGATCGGGTCGGAGCAGCCGCCGGTGCGCTTGATCTGGTCTTGGATGCGGTCGAAGCCCGGGGACCCGGCGACCCTCAGCACGTCGGCGAGGGTGGCCGGGTCCAGGCCCGCCATGGTGGCGGTGTCGGTCATCGGTCGGTCACCGGCCCGCGCGGGCGAGGACGGCACGGGTGGTGTGGCCGTGGCCGTTGCAGGTGCGGCAGGTGGCGGTGAGGGTCTGGCGGAAGCCGTCCCGGTCGCGCAGACCGGTGGTGATCGCGACGACGGGGAAGCCGTCGCAGTCGGAGCAGATGCGTGCGCGGGCAGGGGTGAGCTGGGCCATGATGGTTCTTCCTTCCGGATCTGTTGGTTCGGGCAGGAGGCACGGCTCCGGAGCGGGCGAGACTTGGCGGTTGAGACCGCTCCGGGGCCGGTCAGCGGTGGTTCTTGATCTCGCTGTTGATGAGCGAGCGGACGACGAGCGCGACGATGGCGAGCGACCCGGCGGTGATGGCGACCGCGAGGAGCATGGAGACCAGCACGGCGCCGATCACGAGGACGCCCGCAGTGCCGCCGCCGACGAGCAGCGCGACCGAGCCGGGGGTGAGCTGCACGGTGGGGCGGTTGGTCGCGGCCGGGGTGGGGGCCGGGTGCTGGCAGTTGCAGGCCGGGGCGTGCTGGTGGCCGTCCACGGCGTTGGTGTCGAGCGGGATGATCTGGCCGGTGGGCTGGTCGTTGACCGGGATCTTCGGCGTGAACACGGGCGTACTCCCTTCCGGGGCAGGTCAGTTGATGAGGGAGTCGACGGCGGGGCCGAGGAAGCTGTCGGCGATGAGGTAGCCGCCGAGCAGGAGCAGGATCACGAGCCACCAGGGCGGGCGGACGAGCTTGATGCCGAGCCATCCGACGACGATCAGGGCGAGCCAGAGCGGGACGTCCACGGCGGTCTCCTAGGCGGTGCAGCGGTGGGTGCGGGCGGCGAGCTCGGCGGCGGAACGGTTGTCGTACTCCGTGGAGAAATCACAGCGGGGCGCGGTGCAGGCAGCCGTGTGGCGTTCGCGGCCGCGCCCGTCGAAGAAGGTGGCGACCTGGACGGGGCCGAACTTCTGCACGTTGCGGAACCGGCGGTATGCGCTCATGTCGGGGACGTCCTTTCTGATCAGGCGAGTTGGAGGTGAGCGGCGATCGAGTCGACGACCGGCGCGGGAAGGCCGAGTTGGGCCCGCAGGTTGGCGACCGGGAGCGGACTGCCGGTGGTCGCGTGGTGGTGGTCGGCGAGCTTTCGGGCGTGGTCCAGGAGTGCCGGCGGAACGCTCGCCGGGAGCGGCGCGGGCTCCGGGATCGGTTCGGCTGCCGGGAGTTCCTGGGCGGCCGGTTCGGGGAGTTCGGGTGTGCTGTCGGTGCGGTGCAGGTCGACCGCGGGCACGTCTTCAGTCGGCTCCGGCGCGGCAGGCACCGGGGCCGGGGTGGTCTCGGTCGGGGTGTGGACCAGGAGCGTGCCGCCGAGGAAGGCGAGCGCGGGCCATCCGGCGACGACGATGCGCAGCCAGGCCGGGACGGCGTTGAGGTCGAGGAGTCCGGCGGTGGCGATGTTCGCGCCGAGCGAGGCGAACAGAGCGATCACGAACCAGGCCCAGGCGGCGCGGTCACGGCGGCTTGTGCGCAGACGCCGCCAGGCCGCGACGAGGAGCAGGTCGACGCTGATCGGGTAGGCCCAGGCCTTCCAGCCGGACTGTCCGGCGGCGTCGGCCAGGTCGTGCAGGTGAGAGAAGGACAGGGCTCCGGCGATCACGGCTTGGATGAGTACGGCGTCCAGGCGGATCGAGCGGTTCACCGTCATCACCTCCTAGCAGGGATGGGGCCGAGCGGGGCGGGGAGCAGGGGCTCCGGCCGCCCGGCTTCGGCGGATTCAGGCATGGGTGGGGTAGGGACCTGGCGCGAGACGGTCGCGCCGACCGGAGAGCGAGGAGCGTCAGGGGAACGCGGGTGCCGTCGTCGGCATGGGCGGGATCGTCGGCGCCGGGACCGAAACGGCCGGCCGGAAGGGAGCCAGGGCCGGAAGATCCGGGATCAGGTGAGCGAACTCGCGGCAGGTGGCCATGGTTTCGTCGACCGAGGTGTACGGGGTTCGGATGTGTCCCCAGCCGCCCGAAGCGTCGGCGGCAACGGCCTGCCCAGGCCGGTCGGCGGGGATGGTGCACGCGGCCGGGACGGACTCCGGGGCCACGTCGTTCAGCCCCATCTCTGCCGTCTGCTTGTCGTTGACGCGGTGCACCACGCGGCCGGTGAGCTGGGCACGAAGCATGGTCGCGCCCTTGCCCAGCTCGGAGCCGAAGCGCTGCCCAGAGATCTCCAGGTAGATACCCACCGCGCGGGAGAGCTGGGCCAGGCGGATCATCCCGGTGACGATGCGCTCCCGGCGCTCCTCGTCCTTCTTGGAGGAGATCAGGAAGAGTTCCGCGATCTCGTCGACCAGGACCACGACCGGCGCCGGGCGCAGGTCCTCGGGCAGCTCCCACAGGTCCGAGACGGCGTGCTTGGCCAGCAGATCGAAGCGGTCTTCCATCTCCGCCACCAGCACATCGACCAGTGAGGCAGCGTCGTCGGGGTTGGTCGCGAGCGCGGACAGGCGCGGGGCGTAGCGGGCCTGCTCGACCCCGCGCTTGCAGTCCATCCCCACCAGAGCGACGGGCAGTTGAGCGAGCCCCTTGATCAGGTTGCGCTGGTACATGGACTTGCCGGACTGGTTCGCGCCGAGGGTGAGCGCGTGCGGGATCTCGCGGTAGTCCCGCAGATACGCCGTACCGTCGTCCCGGAGTGCGACCGGCACCACCAGGTCGTGCGGGGCCGTCTTCTTTGGCAACTGCACCCGGCGCAGCAGGTCATGCCCGGTCATCCGCAGTTCGACATAGCCCGGCTTCTTGGCGATCACCTGGACCGAGTGGACGCCCCAGGCGTGCCGCAGCCGCTCGGATGCGGCGGCCAGGTCGGCGGGCTCCAGACCGGCGGGAAGCCGCAGCGTGACCCGCAGACCGGTCGAAGTGCCCCGCACCCGGCGGATCTTCGGAGCCACCGGCCGGACCTCGTGGCGGGCGACCCGGCGGGACATGAACGCTCGTAGTCCCGACGGCTGGACTGTCAGCCCGCACACATCCATCGTGTTCCGGTACGAGAGAGCGAACCGGCCCCAGGTCATCGGCAGGCCCACGGCCGCCCAGTAGACGCGCGGAGCCTTGTACTTGGCGTAGGTGACGCCCCCAGCACCCGCTATGGCGCCCGACGCCTCGAACCACACGGCCAGGTCAGCCACGGCTCAGACCCCCGACGTGATCGCGATCGCGCGGAACGAGATCCCGTGCCGCTTCTCGCCGTTGAAGGTGTTCTCCCAGTCACGGGCCTTGAGCCCGGTCACCCGCACCGGAGTGCCCGGCGCGAGGCCCTCGGGGATGCCCGTCTCCGGGACGGTCACCTGGTAGAGGTTGCCCTCTCCCTCGTCCGAGACCAGCAGGCCCACCGTCGACAGCGCGACGCTCGGGTTGTCGCGGTCCATGGCCCGCTCGCCGGTCTTCTTGTTGATCAGCTTCGGCTCCGGTGCGGTCGCTACGAACACGACGGCGGTCTGAAGGTCGATCTTGAAGGACGGCATTGCGTCTCCTCTATACGAGCTCTTCTCCTGCACTCATGTACAGGAGTTACGAGTAGAAGAGTGCCCAACTCATGTACATGAGTCAAGCAATCAGGGTCGCTGTGCGCCGAGTTGGCCAGAAAGTGGTTCGGCTGTCAGTCCCGCGCGGCGAAGCGATAGTCCAGAACGAACTGGTCAGCGGCCATGATCGTGTCGCAGACCTCCACTACGCGATCGCCATCCGTGATCGCGTTCCGGACAAGGTGGATCACGGGCGCTCCCGGGCTCAGAGCCAAGGCGGAGCCCTCGGCCTTCGTCGCGAGGCGGGCGCTGACGGTCTCGACGAACTCGGCGAGCAGGTGGCCGTGTTCTTCAAGCCGGGCGTAGATGCCGCCGCCCCCGGGGTTCTCGGCGAACATCTCGGGGATGTCCTTCACCACGTCCCACGGCAGGTAGGAGGTCGCCTCTTCGGTGGGAACGCCGTCCCGGAAGTAACGGCGCTTGCGGGCCAGGACCTTCGAGCCCGCCGGCACTTCGAGTCGCTCAGCGATCTCCGCCGGTGCGTCAATGGGCCCGACGAACAACACGTTCACCGACGGTACCCCGCCCGACCGCTCCGCCTCGGCGAGGTAAGCAGCCTTCCCGGCCTTCCGGTGGGCCCTACGGAAGCGATCAGAGGACTTCCGCTGTACCGGCGGACGCGAGCGCACGAAGGAACCGCGGCCGTGGTGGGTCTCGATCAATTGGGTAGCGCGGAGCTCGGCCACGGCCTTGCGCACGGTGCCGGACGCGACTCCATACCGAGCCATCAGGTCCGATTCGCTGGGCACAGGAGACCCAGGCTCAAGCGTGCCCGATTGGATCTGCGCGGCCAGGTCGTCCGCGATCTGTAGGTACTTCGCCTTCGCTGAAGACGCCACGCTGTCACTCGCCATAGTCCTACAGTCTCTCCTATTCTCCTGTACATGAGTAACAGCGACCGCCAGAAGCCGTCAACGCCTCTGCACTCGGTATCCGTAGCGGGGGTTGTCGTGCGCGAGGACGGGCGCGTGCTGGTGATCCGTCGCGCCGACAACGGGCACTGGGAGCCGCCGGGCGGAGTGCTAGAGCGGGACGAGGCCATCGAGGATGGGGTGTGCCGCGAGGTCTACGAAGAGACCGGGATCAAGGTGCGCGTCGAGCGGCTCACCGGGGTGTACAAGAACATGACGATCGGGGTCGTCGCCATGGTCTTCCGATGTAGCCCGGATGGTGGGCACGAACAGCTCTCGGACGAATCGACCGCAGTGACCTGGCTTGCCCCGGACGAAGCCATGGCCGCGATGAGCGAGGCCTACAGCGTTCGCATCGCAGATGCCCTCACCGACGACACGGCGCCCCACATCCGAACCCATGACGGACGCAACCTCACCGGCCGGTCAGGCAACTAGTTCAACTGCCCGGAGCCTGAGAGCTGTTACAAGTTTCTCTACCTCATCAAGCACCCGGCTGCGCTCCGCTCCGCCGGGCGGGCTTCCCGGCTCCGCTCGGGGCTGCGCTCATGCCTTCGGCCCGCGCTGCCCCGGCTGCGCCGACGCCCGCCCACATGTGGATAGGTCCCGGAGGTCATGAGTCGAGCACCCGAGGCATCCGGCCCACGGTCACAGACGATGCCTCCGGCGGGGGATCGGCCGGCACCGGGTGGGAGGGGGCGCCGTTCGAGGCCGCGGGCGCATCGTGGCGAGCGTGGTCGGCTCCCATCCCGTCCACCGTCGACCCAGGCGGAGCCGAGCAGACGCGGCCCATGGCGTCCAGGTCGTTCGTACAGTGGCGCGCTCCACCTGGACGCCATGAACCACGCCCGCTCCACAGACGTGTGGGTCGACGGCGGACGGGATGGGAGCTGGGGTGAGTGGAGGTAAATGCGGTTGCCTGGCCGCTCGTAGGTGGCACGGGCGGAAACCTCTAACAGCCTGCGCAGTATCTGGGTTGGCTGGGACGATCTGGCTTCATCCAGAAACATGGAGGAAACATGAGAGCTCAGGAGTCTCGCATCTCTGTGGCAGTGGTCGAAACGCTCGAACACTATCCAAATGAGGTTTGGGAAATCAGACTGACCCACCTTGACATGTTCACCGAAGAGGTTCTTGACGAGCTCGACACGATCGCGTGGTGTGAGGGGAACCACTATCCCAACCACAGTTCCATCTCGGCGAAAACCGGTAAGCATAATTGGGGCGCATCCGGCTCCTTCGCTGACATCCTAATGGAAGTTTCATCGAATACTGGTGGCGGAATTGGTGCAGTAGCTATCACTGCGGCAATCAAGAGCGTCTATGAGAAGTTCAAAAAACGCTCGCAGGGGGGCGCGTGGCAGTCCATGCCCTCCGCCGAGGAGGCCGTCAGTCATGCTAAATCAAGCCTCTACCAGCACTACAATGTTGCCTTCGATAGTCTCACGGTGGTTCGCTCAGATGCCGACGCGGAGTCCCTGCGTCACGATTTCGAATTCAGCCATAGTGACGGGCGAAAGTTTGGTGCCACTGTAGGGGCGATCAAGGGAATTCCGTCCTGTATTCGTGTCTGGGCTGAGGGGGATGACCTAATGCCTCGCCCCGACCCCACTCCGCCGGACCCGGGAAACTGACCGGTGAGTAGTGGTTCGATTTCGTTCGTGCCGCGTCACACAATTGGGCTGCGAGAGGAAACATCGTGATCATCGGCGTAGTCACCACCTTGGTTGCTTCAGCTATCGTCGGACTTTGGGCTTTCGCTCGCCGGTGGCTGAAGCGCGGTGCTCCGCTTTTTGTTACAGGGGAAGTGCTAGTACCCAAGGCTTGGGAGATGGTCCTGCCCACGGATGACGCGCTGCCGCAGCACGTACCTGAGGGCGAGCGCTCCTATTTGCCTATGTACAGGCTGCTCCGCAAAAGAGGTGCCGCCGACTTCAAGGCGACCACGGTTAAATTGCTGGTAGAGAATCGCACGGAGCAGCCACTCACAATTACCAACATCGGCGTTCAGAAAATACAACAAGGTGCCCCATTTAGCGCAGCTTGGGTGCGATACCCTCCTGCGGGTGCGGCGGGTGCCATCGTTCTCGACTTTTTCCTTGATGAAGAACACCCTGACGCGTGGGAAGCTTCCTACGAGGACTCCATCACGCAACTTACCCGATCAGGAAACCGTCCATACTTCGATGGAAATTTCATCACGCTCTCCCCTGGAGAATCTCAATCACTATTGATCACTGGCCGCGCTGAGGCCATCCGATGCTCGTGGACTCTAGAAATCGAAGTCGTCCAGGCGGGCAAGCGACGAATTATCGACCTCGTACCAGAGGGTGGCCCGCTGTTCACATCTGGTACCCCCGCTGCAGGGTTCCAGCGTCAGTTGGAATGGAGCTGGTATGAGGGAGCAGACGCAGCTTTTGTTGCGCCACCCTGGCTAACTTGATCTGCGGTGCGATGCAGCGGGCGGGTCGAGGTGATGTGAGTGTCCAACTGTCTGGCAACCACGGACAGCCGTGGACGTTACGTCAGCACAGGTGACAGGCACAGCAGCCCCAGGACAACGACCACCTCAAGTTCCGTGGGAATGAAGCAGCCCTAGGCTCGGGGCTGGAGGTGGAGGAACCCGTCGGACTGGTCCAGGTGGAACGAGGGGCCAGGCCGCGTTGGGTGCCAGCCCCGGGCAAGGGCCAAGGTAATGGCGGCGCTGACATCGCTGGGCAGCACCGCGGCGCTCGGCGCTCCTAACCAGTTGCTGGCATGCGGTTGATTCGTGGTGACGACGAGGGTTGTGCCGGGGGAGTCCGCGTGATGCACCGCGTACGTACACGGCCGATCACAGAGGGCCTGGTCGTAGGTCGGCCGGCGGCGCAGGCGCCAGCGGTAAGTCGTGCCGTCGACGACGATGCGTCGCGAACCCTTGCGGCCGATGGCCATGGCGGGCCCCCATCCCGTGGACTGGCCGCGATGCTAGCTGGTCAGAGCACGGACGAGCCGAGAGTTTCGGGCCGTCCCTGGGCCGTCCGAGGCCGCTCAGCAGTGACCAACGGCGACCGACGGTGACAGGTGTCCAGGGCGACGACCCCAGGTCACCGCGTTCTATCTGCGACACTGGTACAGCCATGCCTAAGCCCGGAGAACTCACTTTCGTCGCCCCCCGCGGAGCCAAGAAGCCGCCGCGGCACCTCGCCGACCTCTCGCCCGCCGAGCGGAAGGAAGCTGTTGCCGCGATCGGTGAGAAGCCGTTCCGCGCCAAGCAGCTGTCGCAGCACTACTTCGCGCGGTACGCGCACGACCCGGCGGAGTGGACCGACATCCCGGCCGGTTCGCGGGAGAAGCTGCGGGAAGCGCTGCTGCCCGAGCTGATGACCGTCGTGCGGCACCTGTCGACCGATCAGGACACCACCCGCAAGACCCTGTGGCGGCTGTTCGACGGGACGCTCGTCGAGTCCGTTCTGATGCGGTACCCGGACCGGGTCACCATGTGCATCTCGTCGCAGGCCGGATGCGGGATGAACTGCCCGTTCTGTGCCACGGGGCAGGCCGGGCTCGACCGGAATCTGTCGACCGGCGAGATCGTGCACCAGATCGTCGACGGGATGCGGGCCCTGCGCGACGGGGAGATCCCGGGCGGTCCGGCGCGGCTGAGCAACATCGTGTTCATGGGGATGGGCGAGCCGCTCGCCAACTACAAGCGGGTGGTCGGTGCGATTCGGGCGCTGACCGACCCCGAGCCGGACGGGCTCGGGCTGAGCCAGCGCGGCATCACCGTGTCGACGGTCGGGCTCGTGCCCGCCATCAACCGGTTCGCCGACGAGGGCTTCAAGTGCCGCCTCGCCATCTCGCTGCACGCCCCCGACGACGAGCTGCGCGACACCCTCGTGCCCGTCAACACGCGGTGGAAGGTGCGGGAGGTGCTCGACGCCGGCCTGGAGTACGCGGCCAGGTCCGGGCGGCGGCTGTCCATCGAGTACGCGCTCATCCGCGACATCAACGACCAGGCGTGGCGCGGTGACCGGCTCGGCCGGCTGCTCAAGGGCAAGCCGGTGCACGTGAACCTGATCCCGCTGAACCCGACGCCGGGCTCGAAGTGGACCGCGTCGCGGCCCGAGGACGAGAAGGCGTTCGTCGCGGCCATCGCCGCGCACGGCGTGCCGGTGACCGTCCGGGACACCCGTGGCCAGGAGATCGACGGGGCGTGTGGTCAGCTCGCCGCCACCGAGCGGTAGCCTTGCGTCCGGTAGTACCTACATCTGCATATTCCGACAGGGGAGCGCCACAGCGCTGAGAGTGCGGCACCAGACCTATGGCAGGCCGCAGACCCTCTGAACCTTGCCCAGGTCATTCTGGGTAGGAAGTTCGGACACCACTCAAGCTGTTGCGCCCTGCCCGGAACCTTGTCCAAGGTCTCCGGGCAGGGCCGCGTCTTCTCCTGGTCACCCCCAGGAGGAATTCCAGTGAGCAAGAAGACGTACGTGGCCGTGGCCGTCGGCCTCGGACTGGTCACGCTGTCCGCGTGCGGGTCGTCCGGCACCGCGGGCTCCGGCGGCGACGCCAAGACCGTCACCCTCGTCAGCCACGACTCGTGGGCCGTCTCCAAGAACGTACTGAAGGACTTCGAGAAGAAGTCCGGGTACAAGGTGAAGGTCCTGGAGGACGGCGACGCCGGGCAGGCCGTCAACAAGGCGATCCTCTCCAAGGGCAACCCGCAGGGCGACGTGTTCTTCGGCGTCGACAACACCCTGCTGTCGCGGGCGCTCGACAACGGGGTCTTCTCCTCGTACAAGGCGAAGGGCCTCGGCGAGGTGAAGAGCGAGTACCAGCTCGACGCCGACAAGAACCGGGTCACGCCCGTCGACACCGGCGACATCTGCGTCAACTACGACAAGAAGTACTTCGAGCAGCACAAGCTGACGCCGCCGGGCTCCTTCGCCGACCTCACCAAGCCCGCGTACAAGAACCTGCTCGTCACCGAGAACGCCGCCACGTCGTCGCCCGGCCTCGGCTTCCTTCTCGGGTCCGCCGCGCGGTACGGCGACGACGCCTGGCAGGGCTACTGGAAGAAGCTCGTGGCCAACGGCGTGAAGGTCGTCGACGGCTGGGACCAGGCCTACAACGAGGAGTTCAGCGGAAGCGCCGGCGGGAAGAAGGCGGGCGGCGACCGGCCGCTCGTCGTGTCGTACGCCTCCTCGCCGCCCGCCGAGGCGATCTACTCCGACCCGCAGCCCAAGACGTCGCCGGTCGGCGTCGCGACCGGCACCTGCTTCCAGCAGGTCGAGTTCGCCGGCCTGCTCGACGGAGCGAAGAACACCAAGGGCGGCCAGGCGTTCATCGACTTCCTGATCTCCAAGGAGTTCCAGCAGGACATGCCGCTCAACATGTTCGTCGACCCGGTGACGGAGAGCGCCACCGCGCCCGCCGACTACACCAAGTACGCGGTGCAGGTCGACGACCCCGAGACCATGAGCCCCCGCAAGATCGCGGACAACCGTGACGACTGGGTCAAGGCGTGGACCTCGCTCGTAAGGAAGTGACGAAGGCGCGGGCGACCCGCGTCCGCCGGCCCGGGAACGCGACGCGGCTCGGCCTCATGGCCGTGCCCGTCGTGTTCTTCGGCGTCTTCTTCGCCTACCCGGTCGTCGCGATCGTGCGGCGGGGGCTGTACGCCGACGGCGGCCGGCACCTCGGGCGGATCGTGGACGTGCTGGGGGAGCCGGACATCCGGCACGTCCTGTGGTTCACGGTGTGGCAGGCGCTCGCCTCGACCGTGCTCACCCTGCTGATCGCGCTGCCGGGCGCGTACGTCTTCGCCCGGCTCGACTTCCCCGGCAAGCAGGTGCTGCGGGCCGTGGTGACCGTGCCGTTCGTGCTGCCGACCGTCGTCGTCGGGACCGCGTTCCTGGCCCTCGTCGGCCGGGGCGGGCTGCTCGACGAGCTGTGGGGCGTCCGGCTCGACACCACGGTGTGGGCGATCCTGATCGCGCATGTCTTCTTCAACTACGCGGTGGTCGTGCGGACCGTGGGCGGCCTGTGGTCGCAGCTCGACCCGCGCCAGGAGGAGGCCGCGCGGATGCTCGGCGCCTCCCGGCTCGCGGCCTGGCGCACGGTGACGCTGGCCGCGCTCGGCCCGGCCGTGGCGGCCGCGGCCCTCATGGTCTTCCTGTTCACGTTCACGTCGTTCGGGGTCGTGCAGATCCTCGGCGGGCCGGGCTACTCGACCCTGGAGGTCGAGATCTACCGGCAGACCGCGCAGATCTTCGACCTGTCGACCGCGGCCGTCCTCACCCTCGTGCAGTTCGCGGCGGTCGGGCTGATCCTCGGCGTGCACGCCTGGACCGTGCGGCGACGGGAGGGCGCGCTGCGCCTCGTCGACGCCGCGCACACCGCCCGTCGGCCGCGCGGGGCGGGCCAGTGGGCGCTCCTCGCCGGGGTGCTGGCGACCGTCCTCGTACTGATCCTGCTGCCGCTCGGCGTGCTGGTGCAGCGCTCGCTCGACGCTCCGGGCGGATACGGCTTCGCGTACTACCGGGCGCTGGGCGACGCCGACGGCGGCACCTTCCTCGTGCCGCCGATCAACGCGATCTGGAACTCGCTGGAGTACGCGCTCGCCGCCACCGCCATCGCGCTCGTCATCGGCGGGCTCGCCGCGGCGGCCCTGACCCGGCGCGCGGGGCGGCTCGTGCGCGGGTTCGACGCGCTGCTGATGCTGCCGCTCGGGGTGTCCGCGGTGACCGTCGGGTTCGGTTTCCTGATCACCCTCGACAAGCCGCCGCTGGACCTGCGGGCCTCCTGGATCCTGGTGCCGCTCGCGCAGGCGCTGGTCGGCGTCCCGT
The DNA here is from genome assembly GCF_050410835.1 of Streptomyces sp. cg35. Taxonomy (NCBI): domain Bacteria; kingdom Bacillati; phylum Actinomycetota; class Actinomycetes; order Kitasatosporales; family Streptomycetaceae; genus Streptomyces; species Streptomyces sp. cg35. The sequence goes on along the minus strand of NZ_CP191268.1, from coordinate 2,581,647 downwards.
TCGTCGTCCGCACCATGCTGCCGGTGCTGCGGGCCGTCGACGGACGGCTGCGGGAGGCCGCCGCCGTACTCGGCGCCTCGCCGCTGCGGGTGTGGCGGGAGGTCGATCTGCCCATGGTGCGGCGGGCGTTGCTGGTCGCGGCGGGGTTCGCGTTCGCCGTGTCGCTCGGCGAGTTCGGGGCGACGGTCTTCATCGCGCGGCCCGACAACCCGACGCTGCCGGTCGCCGTGGCACGGCTGCTCGGCCGGGCCGGCGACCTCAACTACGGGCAGGCGATGGCTCTTTCGACGGTCCTCATGGTCGTCTGTGCCGTCTCCCTGCTGTTGCTCGAACGTATTCGGCCCGCCAAGGCCTCGACCGGGGAGTTCTGAGGAGTCTGTATGCCGGCGCTGCTGGAGTTGGACGACGCGACCGTACGGTTCGGCGGGCGCGCCGCGCTCGACGACGTGGACCTGGAGGTCGCCGAGCACGAGATCGTGTGCGTGCTGGGGCCCAGCGGCAGCGGCAAGTCGACGCTGCTGCGGGCCGTCGCCGGACTGCAGCCCCTGGACGGCGGGCGGGTCCTGCTCGACGGGCGTGACCAGAGCGGGGTGTCCGCGCACAAGCGGGGCGTGGGCCTGATGTTCCAGGACCACCAGCTGTTCCCGCAGCGGGACGTGGGCGGCAACGTCGCCTTCGGGCTGCGGATGCACGGCGCGGCCCGGGACGAACAGGCTTCCCGTGTCGGGGAGTTGCTCGAGCTCGTCGGCCTGCCCGGCGCCGAGCGCCGGGCCGTCGCCGCGCTGTCCGGCGGTGAGCAGCAGCGCGTCGCCCTTGCCCGGGCCCTCGCGCCGCGCCCCCGGCTGCTCATGCTCGACGAACCGCTCGGCCAGCTCGACCGGTCGCTGCGCGAGCGGCTGGTCGTCGAACTGCGCGAACTCTTCGGCGAGTTGGGCACCACCGTGCTCGCCGTCACGCACGACCAGGGCGAGGCCTTCGCGCTCGCCGACCGGGTCGTCGTCATGCGCGACGGGCGGATCGCCCAGTCCGGCACCCCTCTCGACGTGTGGCGCCACCCGGCCGACGAGTTCGTGGCCCGCTTCCTCGGCTTCGACAACGTGGTCGAGGCGACCGTGTCCGTCTCGGGCGACGCCGCGGACACCCCCTGGGGCAAGGTGCCGGTGCCCGCGGGCGCGGCGCCGGGCACCGCCAGGATCCTCGTCCGGCCCGCGGGCGTACGCCTCGTGCCCGCCGCCGACGCCCAGTTGCTCTGCACCGTCGCCGCCCGCACCTTCCGCGGCACGCACGTCGCGCTGCACCTGCAACCGGACGACGCGCCCCGGCTCGAAGCGGCCTGCGCCCTGCGCGAGGCACCGGAGCAGGGCGCCGAGGTCGGCGTCGCCTTCGACGCGGCGGAAATCGTGATGCTGGGCGGCGGCCCCGATACGTAGGGTCGGCGCATGACGACCTCAGCGCCGCAGTCGCCCGGACAGCTCTCCCACGACCGTCATTGCGACGAAATCATCGCCCAGACCGCTCTGTTGAGGGGACACCTGGCCGATGCCGACCTCTCCGTGACCGTGCCGACCTGCCCCGACTGGAGCCTGCGCGAACTCGCCGAGCACGTCGGCCGCGCACACCGCTGGGCCGAGGCCATGGTCCGCACCCGGGCGACCGAGGCACTGCCCGAGGACGAGGTGCCGGACCGGGCACCGCGGGACAGCACGGCCGCGACGCTCGGCAGCTGGCTCGACGACGGGGCGCGGCGGCTCGCGGACACCCTGCGCGCGGCCGGTCCCGACACCGCCTGCTGGAGCTGGGCGTGGCGGCACGACGCCGGGTTCTGGGCCCGCCGGATGACCCACGAGACGGTGATCCACCGGGCCGACGCGGCCCTCGCGGCGAAGGACGACTACGACGTGGCGCCCGAGGTGGCCGCCGACGCGATCGAGGAATGGCTGCGCATCGTGCGCTTCGTCCAGGACGTCGACGCCCGGGACTGCGCCCAGGAGTTGAAGGCCGGCGGCCGCACCCTGCATCTGCACGCCACCGACACCGCCCCGGAACTCGCCGCCGAGTGGCTGATCGAACTGCGCGACGAGGGCATCGTCTGGCGTCGCGACCACGCGAAGGCCGACGTCGCGCTGCGCGGCCCGCTGACCGCCGTGCTGCTCGCCTTCTACCGCCGCGAACCGGTCGACGGCGGCCGCGTCGAGGTCCTGGGCGACCGGGAGTTGCTCGACCACTGGCTGGCCCGGGCCACCTTCGCCTGAACGCGAAGAAGGGGCCGTACGGGACACCGGCCCACCTGCTCGGCCAAGGCGCCCGTACGACCCCTTCAGATGCTCAGCGCTGGGCGGCGCCGCGCTTGCGCAGCGCGAACACCACACCGCCGCCCGCGACGACCAGAGCCGCGGCGACACCGGCGATCAGGCCGGTGTTGCTGTTGGCACCGGTCTCGGCGAGGTCCGAACCACCGGCCGGGGAGGCCGAGTTGCTCGGGGCCGGGGCCGCCGGGGTGGTGGACTCGGACGCCGACGGGGTCGGCGTGGCCGACTCGGCCGGCTTGGACGTGCTCGGCGCCGGGGAGGACGGCGTCGGGGTCGGCTTCTCCGTGGCGCAGGCCGTCGCCGGGGTGGTGACGCCGCCCGGGATGTCCTTGTCCACGTCGTACTTGTCGGTCTTCACGTGTACGCGGTACTGCGTGTTCGGGGCCCAGTTCTCGGTGAACGTGATGGTGGTGCCCTCGCGGGAACCGGTCACGGTCTGGGTGCCGACGAGCTTCTCGCTGTCGCCCGACCCGGTGAACAGGGTGATGGTGGCGGGCGTCCTCGAGGAGTCGACGTCCTTGACGGTGATGACGCCCTGGTCACCGTTGCAGCTGGCCTCGGCGGTGAAGTCGCCGATGGAGCACGCCGAGGCGGAACCGGCTACGCCCAGCGTCAGCGCCGTCGCGGCGGCAGCCACTCCGGCGAAGCGCGCGGCGCGTGCGGATATACGGGGGGTTACGGACACGGTTGTCCTTCACGGGATCAAGTGCAGAAAACGATGGGTGCCGTGGGGGAACGCGTGGCTCCTGCCTCAACACCCTCACGGTCCCCTCACGTTTACAAGCGCCCATAACGCAGCGTCAATACACAGAGGGGCCTCAGAGTTCAGTCTTGACCCGCGCTTGACCCGGCGGCCGGCTCTCACGTCATGCGCGTCAGCGCCTCGCCCGCCTCCTCGACCGAGTCGACGAGCGCGATCCGCGACTCCATCGACCGGCCGCGCGCGAGCGCCTGCAGCAGCGGCCACGCCGGCAGCCGCTCCGTCCAGTGTGCCCGGTCGACGAGGACCATCGGGGTCGGTTCGCCACGCGACTCGTAGTAATTGGGCGTGGCGTTGTCGAAGACCTCCTGGACCGTGCCGGCCGCGCCGGGCAGGAAGATGACGCCCGCGTTCGAGCGGGCGAGCAGGCCGTCCTCGCGGGTGGCGTTGGCGAAGTACTTGGCGAGGTGCGCGGCGAACGCGTTGGGCGGCTCGTGCCCGTAGAACCAGGTCGGGATGCCGACCGAGGCACCGCCGCCGGGCCAGCGCGAGCGCACCTCGAACGCGGCGCCCGCCCAGTCCGTGACCGAGGGCGTGAACGACGGCGCCTTCGCGAGCAGCCGCAGCGCCTCGTCCAGCATGCCGTCGGCGAAGGGCGCGGCGTACCCGCCCAGGTTCGCCGCCTCCATCGCGCCCGGACCGCCGCCCGTCGCCACGGTGAGACCGGCCCGCGCCAGCGACCGGCCGAGCCGGGCCGCCCCCGCGTACTCCTGGGTGCCGCGGGCCATCGCGTGGCCGCCCATGACGCCCACCACCCGGGCCCCGGCGAGGAGTTCGTCGAGGGCGTCGGAGACCGAGTCGTCGTGCACGGCACGCAGCATCGACGCGAACACATCGCCGTCGGCCTTGGTCCGCTGGAACCAGTCGTACGCGCGGGCGTCCGGCGTCGCCTCGTACCCGCCCGGCCCGGACAGCCCCTCGAAGAGCTCCTCCGGCGTGTAGAGGTGGCCCCGGTACGGGTCGAAGGGAAGGCCGGGCACCGGCGGGAAGACGAGGGCCCCGGCGGCCCGCACCCGCGCGGCCGCCGCCGGCTCCATCGGGCAGCCGAGGAAGACCGCCCCCGCGACATCGGCGGCGAGCAGCCGGTCCGAGCGGTCCGTCAGATCGACGGCCTGCACCCGGTGACCGGCGAGCGTGCCGTGCGCGTCGACGGTCTCGTCGAACTCCGCGAGCGTCTCGATCTCGCGGTCGGACGTGGTCCGGGGCGGGGACGGTTCGGATGACTGCTCAGGTGTCGTCTGCACCCGCCCATGCTAAGCACCCCCGCCGCAACGGCAGTTGCTCAGCCCTCCACGACCGACGGGTCCATCCACATCACCTCGAAGGTGTGGCCGTCCAGGTCGTCGAAGGCCCGGCCGTACATGAACCCGTGGTCCTGCTTCTCGCCGGTCTCGGTGCCGCCCGCCGCGATCGCCCGGTCGACCAGCTCGTCGACCTTCTCGCGGCTCTCGGCGCTCAGACACAGCAGCACCTCGCTGCTGCTCGTCGAGTCGACGATCGTCTTCTTCGTGAAGCTCGCGTACTTCTCCTTGGAGAGCAGCATGATCACGATGTGCTCGCTGACCACGATCGACGAGCAGGTGTCGTCGGAGAACTGGGGGTTGCGCGCGTATCCGAGCTCGGTGAAGAACGTGGTGGCCGCCGCCAGGTCGTTCACGGCCAGGTTCGGGAAGATCATCTGCTGGTACATGGGGTGTCCGTCGCCTTCTCGGTCCGGTGGTCTCGTGTCGTACGCAGAGTTAGACGCCGGGCCGCGGCAAAACTCATCGCACGGCCAGCGGACTCGCCGAAAGTTCCGCGACGGCCCAGGTCAGCGGGCCGAAGAGGGCCAGCAGAGCGCCCGCGCGCAGGGCCGCGGCCCCGCGCAGCATCGTGGCCGGCGCACCGAGCCGCAGCAGCGCGGCGGTGGTGTGGCTGCGGGCCTGGCGCGCCTCGACGGCCGCGGTCGCCAGCGTGGCGAGGGTGCAGCCGACGACGAGCACCGCGCCGAGCGTCGTCAGCGGACCGAGGCCCGGGTCGGCCTTGCCGACGTTCCCGTACAGCACGTTCGCCGCGTACGCCCCGGAGGCCACCGCGCAGACGACGCCGAGCGGGCGCCCGATGCGCCGCGCCTCCTCCTGGAGCACGCGCCCGGCGAGCAGCCGGACGGCCCCCGGGCGTACGGCCTGGAGGACGCGCCCGCACTGGTAGGTGAGACCGGGTCCGGCGAGCGCCAGGCCGAGCGCGGTCAGCGCCCAGCCGGCCAGCACTCCGCCCGGGCTGCCGCCGAGCCCGCCCGGCATCGGCGGCCCGTCGGCGCCGCGGGCGTGCGAGGCGTACGTCTCCACGGCGAGCCCGGCGGCGAGCAGCGCGACGCCCCACGGCAGGCCGGTCGGCGCGGGGGTCGGCTCCGCGGCCGCCGCGGCCCCTTCCTCGGCGGCGGCCTTGCGGGCCTTGCCCGGCTGGGGGCGCAGCACGAGGGCGCTGGCGCCGGACGCCACCAGCGGCACGAAGGTGAGCAGGGTGAGGGCGGCGGCCAGCGGCAGCGGCCGGTCGGCGGCGAGGAGCCGGCGGGCCGCGCCGTCGAACGGGAGCCCCGAGAGGTCCCCGCGCAGGTGCAGGAAGAACAGCAGCGCCAGCATCGAGCCGAGGGTGCAGGCGATCGCCGTGGAGATCGCCGACAGGAGGGTGAGGCGCGCCGGGCCGAGGCCCACGGCGGACAGGCCGGGGCGCGGTTTCGTCCCCGGGTCCGAGCGGGCCACGGCGACGGCGAAGTGCACGGTGGCGGCGAGCGGTACGGCGCACCAGGCCAGGCGCAGCAGGGCGTTCGTGGACGCCTCGGGGTGCCCCATCGCGTACCCCAGGGTGCACAGCAGCAGGAATCCGGTGCCCGCCGAGGCGGCGGCCACCAGGAGTCTGCGGAGCTGGACCAGGGGATGGGAGCCGCGGGCTAGACGGAGAGCGAGCACGCGGCCCGGCCTTCCGCGTCGGTGGCCCCGGCGGGCAGGTGCACGGTGTTCACCCGGCGTCCGTCGAGCAACGACACCGTGCGGTCGGCGAGCGCGCTGACGTCGGGGTCGTGGGTGGCCAGCACGACGGTGATGGCGTGCGAGCGGGCCGCCGCCGTCAGCGTGCGAAGAACGTGGGCGCGGTCGGCGCGGTGCAGCGTCGCGGTCGGCTCGTCGGCGAACACCACGTCCGGGGCGTGCACCAGGGCGCGGGCGATGGCCACGCGCTGCCGCTCGGCCATCCGCAGGGCGCCGGGGCGCTTGCGGGCGAGGTGGCCGACGTCGAGCCGGTCCAGCCATTCGTGGGCGGCGGTCTTGGCGGGGCGCCGGCCGGTGCCGCGCAGCATCAGCGGCAGGGCCGTGTTCTCCCACACGTTCAGCTCGTCGACGAGGGCGGGTTCGGGGTCGATCCAGCCGAACCGGTCGCGCCGCAGCCGCTCGCGCACCAGGGCGCCCATGGTGTGCACCGGCGTGCTGTTGAACCACACCTCGCCCTGCTGCGGCAGGAGCTGGCCCGACAGGCACTGCAGCAGCGTCGTCTTGCCGGCGCCGCGCGGGCCGCTGACGGCGAGGATCTCGCCCTCGCGGACACCGAGCGAGACGCCGGTGAGCGCGGGCGAGCCGCTGTGCGTGAAGTGCAGGGCGCGTGCCCAGAGAACGTCGTTGTCCGGCGGGGCCACCATGGGCGTACACCTCGGTTCAGATCAGTTGCCTTACCCCGTAAGGGGGGAACGAAGGCGGGGCCGATCGGTCACTGGGCACGGTAGGTATCCCTGAGCGGATGCCGGACAAAGGACGCGGCCCGGCCGCCCCCATCTCACTCGGATGGGCGCAGCCGGGCCGTTGCCCGAAGGAGGATCAGATCTTCGTCCAGGCCTCCGTGAGCACCTGGCGGATGATCCCCTCGATCTCGTCGAACGTGGACTGGTCCGAGATCAGCGGCGGGGAGAGCTGGATGACCGGGTCGCCACGGTCGTCGGCGCGGCAGTACAGGCCGTACTCGAAGAGCTTCTTGGAGACGAAGCCGTAGAGCACGCGCTCCGACTCCTCGTCCGTGAAGGTCTCCTTGGTGGCCTTGTCCTTGACGAGCTCGATGCCGTAGAAGAAGCCGTTGCCGCGGACGTCGCCGACGATCGGCAGGTCGTGCAGCTTCTGCAGCGTCTGCAGGAAGTTGGCCTCGTTGTCGAGCACGTGCTGGTTGAGGCCCTCGCGCTCGAACAGGTCGAGGTTGGCGAGACCCACCGCGGCGGACACCGGGTGACCACCGAAGGTGTAGCCGTGCAGGAAGGTGTTGTCGCCCTTGTAGAAGGGCTCCGCGATGCGGTCGGACACGATCGCGGCACCGATCGGGGAGTAGCCCGAGGTCATGCCCTTGGCGCAGGTGATGATGTCCGGGACGTAGCCGAACTTGTCACACGCGAAATACGTGCCGAGACGGCCGAAGGCGCAGATGACCTCGTCCGAGACGAGCAGCACGTCGTACTGGTCGCAGATCTCGCGCACGCGCTGGAAGTAGCCGGGCGGCGGCGGGAAGCAGCCGCCGGCGTTCTGCACCGGCTCCAGGAACACGGCCGCGACCGTCTCCGGGCCCTCGAACAGGATCTCCTGCTCGATCTGGTCGGCGGCCCAGCGGCCGAAGGCCTCGGGGTCGTCGCCGTGGATCGGGGCGCGGTAGATGTTCGTGTTCGGCACCTTGTGCGCGCCCGGGACGAGCGGCTCGAAGGGGGCCTTGAGGGCCGGCAGGCCGGTGATGGACAGGGCGCCCTGCGGGGTGCCGTGGTAGGCGACCGCGCGCGAGATGACCTTGTACTTCGTGTGGTTGCCGTTGAGCTTGTGGTACTGCTTCGCCAGCTTCCACGCGGTCTCGACGGCCTCGCCGCCACCGGTGGTGAAGAAGACCTTGTTGAGGTCGCCCGGAGCGTGGTGGGCCAGGCGCTCGGCCAGCTCCACCGCCTTGGGGTGGGCGTAGGACCACACGGGGAAGAAGGCCAGCTCGGCCGCCTGCTTGGCGGCGACCTCGGCGAGCTCCTGGCGGCCGTGGCCGGCCTGGACCACGAACAGGCCCGCGAGGCCGTCGAGGTACTTCTTGCCCTTGTCGTCGTAGATGTAGGTGCCCTCGCCACGCACGATGGTGGGAACGGGCGCGTTCTCGTACGACGACATGCGGGTGAAGTGCATCCACAGGTGGTCGTACGCGGTTCGGCTGAGGTCCTTGCTCACGGCTATCGGGTTCCCCACATATAGGTCTGCTTCTTGAGCTTGAGGTAGACGAAGCTCTCGGTGGAGCGCACGCCGGGCAGCGCCCGGATGCGTTTGTTGATGACGTCCAGAAGGTGGTCGTCGTCCTCGCAGACGACCTCCACCATCAGGTCGAACGAGCCCGCTGTCATCACGACGTACTCGCATTCCGGCATGGCCGTCAGCGCGTCCGCCACGGGATCCAGGTCGCCCTCGACGTTGATGCCGACCATCGCCTGCCGCCGGAAGCCCACGGTGAGCGGGTCCGTGACGGCGACGATCTGCATCACGCCCTGGTCGAGCAGCTTCTGCACGCGCTGGCGCACGGCCGCCTCGGACAGGCCGACAGCCTTGCCGATGGCGGCGTACGGGCGCCTGCCGTCTTCTTGGAGCTGCTCGATGATGGCGAGGGAGACGGCGTCCAGCGGCGGACTTCCGCCGTTCTTCGGACGGGGTCCCTTGGGGTCTGCGCTGCGACTGGCCACGACCTCACTGTGCACGAGGACTCGACAGTTCCGCAAGCCCGGATCGATGAAATCCGTTGTTTACGACTTCGATACTCACGGATTTCGTAGGTGCGGGGTGGCGGGGGGTGTCGAAAACGTCGGTGGACGGATTAGGGTGGGTGTCTCAAGCAGTGGACATCCGTCTTTTCCATCCGCAAGGAGGCCGGTCAGTGACCACCAGTGAGCTGCGTCGTCTGCGCAATTACATCGATGGCGAGTTCCGGGACGCCGCCGACGGCCGGACCACCGAGGTGGTCAACCCGGCCACCGGCGAGGCGTACGCCACCGCGCCGCTGTCCGGGCAGGCGGACATCGACGCCGCCATGGCCGCCGCCGAGGCCGCGTTCCCGGCCTGGCGCGACCTGACCCCGGCCGAGCGCCAGAAGGCCCTCCTCAAGATCGCGGACGCGTTCGAGGAGCGGGCCGAGGAGCTCATCGCGGCCGAGGTCGAGAACACGGGCAAGCCGATCGGGCTCACGCGGTCCGAGGAGATCCCGCCGATGGTGGACCAGATCCGCTTCTTCGCGGGCGCCGCCCGGATGCTCGAAGGCCGCGCGGCCGGCGAGTACATGGAGGGCCTGACCTCCATCATCCGCCGCGAGCCGATCGGCGTCTGCGCGCAGGTCGCGCCGTGGAACTACCCGATGATGATGGGCGTGTGGAAGTTCGCCCCGGCGCTGGCCGCGGGCAACACCGTCGTCCTCAAGCCGTCCGACACCACCCCCGCCTCCACGGTCCTGATGGCCGAGATCATCGGCTCGATCGTGCCCAAGGGCGTCTTCAACGTGGTGTGCGGCGACCGTGACACCGGCCGCATGATGGTCGAGCACGAGACCCCGGCGATGGCCTCCATCACCGGTTCCGTGCGCGCCGGCATGCAGGTCGCCGAGTCCGCGTCCAAGGACCTCAAGCGCGTCCACCTGGAGCTGGGCGGCAAGGCCCCGGTCGTCGTCTTCGAGGACACCGACATCGCCAAGGCCGTCGAGGACATCTCGGTCGCGGGCTTCTTCAACGCGGGCCAGGACTGTACGGCCGCCACCCGCGTCCTCGTCCAGGAGTCCATCCACGACGAGTTCGTGACCGCGCTCGCCAAGGCCGCCGCAGACACCAAGACCGGCCAGCCGGACGACGAGGACGTGCTCTACGGCCCGCTCAACAACCCGAACCAGCTCAAGCAGGTCTCCGGGTTCATCGAGCGCCTGCCCGCCCACGCCAAGGTCGAGGCCGGTGGCCACCGCGTCGGCGAGAAGGGCTTCTTCTACGCGCCGACCGTCGTCTCGGGCCTCAAGCAGGACGACGAGATCATCCAGAACGAGGTCTTCGGCCCGGTCATCACCGTCCAGTCCTTCACGGACGAGGCGCAGGCCACCGAGTGGGCCAACGGCGTGGACTACGCGCTGGCGTCCTCGGTGTGGACCAAGGACCACGCGCGCGCGATGCGCATGTCGAAGGTCCTCGACTTCGGCTGCGTGTGGATCAACACGCACATCCCGCTCGTCGCCGAGATGCCGCACGGCGGCTTCAAGAAGTCGGGCTACGGCAAGGACCTGTCGGCGTACGGCTTCGACGACTACACGCGCATCAAGCACGTGATGACGTCGCTGGACGCGTGACCCTCACCTATCCGGAGGTCGGCGCGACCCTGACGGACGGTCACCTGCCGTCGGGGTACGCCCACATGGACCGTCGTGTCCGTCTCGGCTCGGGGCCTGAGTGCTTCGAGCGGGCGGGCGCGGCGGTTCTGTCGTGGGCGGCGCAGCGCGGGGCAGGGCTGACCGTGACACCGCCGGACGCCGTCCGGGAGGACGCCGACGTGGTGCTGCGGGCGCCGTTCCTGCCCGGCGTGCGGATCCCGTGCCGCGTCGTACGGGTCGTCCGGGACGAGGCACGCGCCGGCTTCGCGTACGGGACGCTGCCCGGGCATCCCGAATGCGGCGAGGAGGCCTTCCTCGTCGAACGGGACGCGGACGGCTCCGTGTGGTTCCGGATCCGGGCGTTCTCGCGGCCGGGGCGGTGGTACGCCCGGGTGGGCGGGCCTCTGGCGCGGGCCGTGCAGAGGTGGGTGACCGGGCGGTATCTGCGGGCCGTTCAGCGGGCGGCCGCCTCGTCGCCGCGGGCGTGACTCCCGTTCGCGGGCACGGAGTTCGCCGAGGTTGCCCGCGCGGGTTCCCGCGCCGTCGGCGGGCCCGAAAAGATCGACAGGGTGTCGGCCGGGGGCCGCGCCGCTCGACGCAGCGTCCATTGCCCGGGGCCGGACAGCGGCGGCATCCTGCACTGCGTGCGAGCCAACCGTGTCACCTCCCAGGTCACCCGCCGTTCCCTGCTGCGCGCCCTCGGCGGTGGTGCCGGCGCCGCGGCGGTCGGCGCCCTCGCGACGGGGTGCGGGGTGCCCGCCGCCTACGTGGCGCCCGGCGACCGCGCGGCCAAGGACCTCTCGTCCGGCGACAAGCGCCTCACCTGGGCGAACTGGCCGCTCTACATCGACGTCGACGACGACAACCCGTCGAAGCGGCCGACGCTGGACGCGTTCGAGAAGCGGACCGGCATCCAGGTCAAGTACACCGAGGAGATCAACGACAACGACGAGTTCTTCGGCAAGATCAGCCCGTCGCTGATGAACCACCAGAAGACCGGCCGCGACCTCATCGTCATCTCCGACTGGATGTGCTCCCGCTTCGTCCGCCTCGGCTGGGTCCAGGAGATGGACCGCGCGCGCCAGCCGAACGTCACCGAGTACCTCGATCCGCTGCTGCGTTCGCCGGCCTTCGACCCCGGCCGCAAGTACACCGTGCCGTGGCAGTCCGGCATCACCGGCATCGCGTACAACAAGCGCCGGCTCGGCCGCGAGATCAAGCACGTCTCCGACCTGTGGGCCGCCGACCTCAAGGGCCGGGTCACCCTGCTCTCCGGACTCGACGAGTCCTTCGCGCTGCTCATGCAGGGCAACGGCGTCGACATCACCAAGTGGACCGCCGACGACTTCCACCAGGTCTGCGACCAGGTCGAGAAGCTCGTGCGCACGAAGCACATCCGCCGCTTCACCGGCAACGACTACATCAAGGACCTGTCGAGCGGTGACGTCCTCGCCTGCCAGGCCTACAGCGGTGACGTCATCCAGCTCCAGGCCGACGATCCGGACATCGAGTTCGTCGTCCCCGAGGAGGGCGCCGAGCTGTGGGCCGAATCCCTGATGATCCCCAACCTCGCCGACCACAAGGCCAACGCCGAGCGCCTGATCGACTACTACTACGCGCCCGAGGTCGCCGCCGAACTCGCGGCGTGGGTCAACTACGTCTGCCCGGTCCCGGCCGCCAAGGACGTCCTGGCCTCCTCCAAGGACAAGGAGACGGCCGAACTCGCCGAGGACCCGCTGATCTTCCCCGACGACAGGATGCGCGCGCGGCTCGCGATCGCGCGGGACATCAGGTCGTCGGAGCGCACGCAGTTCGCGAAGCGGTGGAACGCCATCGCAGGATTGTGAGGCGGGGGCTGCCCGACCTGTGACGAGACGCCCCCGCGGGTGCCCGTCGGCACGCTGGCGTCGAGTACCCGCAGGTCATCCGGCTCGTTCCGCGTCGGCGTCGGTCTCCTGCGTGGCGGCCCAGGAGGCGAGCAGGCGCAGGCCCTCTTCGGAGGGCGAGCCGGGTTCGGCGGTGTAGATGGTGAGGGTGAGTCCGGGTTCGGCGGCCATCTCGAGTCCTTCGAAGGCAAGGGTGAGGTCGCCGACGGCCTGGTGGTGGAAGCGTTTGGTGCCGGTGCCGTGGTGGCGGACGTTGTGGGCGCCCCAGCGGGTGCGGAATTCATCGCTGCGGGTCGACAACTCGCCTACGAGGTCGTGCAGTTCCTTGTCGTGGGGGTTGCGGCCGGCCTCGGTGCGCAGGATGGCGACGGCGATGTCGGCGAAGAGGTCCCAGTCCGGGTAGAAGCGGCGTGAGGACGGGTCCAGAAAGTTGAAACGGGCCAGGTTCGCCTGGTTGTGCCGCGAGGCGTAGACGTCCGCGTAGAAGGCCCGGGCGAGCGGGTTGGCGGCGAGGATGTCCAGGCGGCCGTTGCGGACGAAGGCGGGGCCGGAGGTGATGGCGTCCAGGGTCCATTGCAGGCTGCGGTGCGGCGTCCACTGCCGGGCGGCGCGGCGGCGGGGGCGGGTGAGGGCGTCGGAGCCGTCGGCGGCCTGGGCGAGGTTCAGCAGGTGGGCACGTTCGGCGTCGTCGAGCTGGAGCGCGCGGGCGACGGCTTCCAGGACGGCCGGGGAGACTCCGGCGAGGTTCCCGCGTTCGAGCTTGGCGTAGTACTCGACGCTCATGTCGGCGAGACCGGCGACCTCGCTCCTGCGCAGGCCGGGCACGCGCCGTCGGCTGCCGGAGGGCAGCCCGGCCTGCTCCGGGCCGATCTTCGCGCGCCGCGAGGTCAGGAACTCGCGGACCTCTTCATGGTTGTCCACACCTCGACGGTACGTCCGGAACGCGAGCTGAGGGATGTACTGCCGGTACACCCCTTGACGGTGACTCGCTCCGTGCGCGAAGTGCCGGTTTCCTGGAAGACGTGGTGCTCCTCGCCCGTCGTGCGACGACTGGCGAGGACTCCATGCCCGGCCGGACGGCTCACCTCCGCTGCGGACGGCGCGCTCCCTGTCCGGCGTCGCCCACTCACCCGTCCGGCGTACGCCCCCGTACGTAAGGAGCCCTCTCATGCGCGGAGCCGTGATCCACGCCCCCGGCGACATCCGATTCGAGACCCTGGAGGACCCGAAGATCCTCCAGCCGACGGACGCGGTCATCCGCACCGCCGTCACCTGTGTGTGCGGCTCGGACCTGTGGCCCTACCGCGGTCTGGAGCCCACGGACGAGCCGCACCCGATGGGCCATGAGTACGTCGGCTTCGTGGAGGAGGTCGGCTCCGAGGTCACCGCGGTCGAGCCGGGCCAGTTCGTCGTCGGCTCCTTCGCGACCTCGGACAACACCTGCGCCAACTGCAGGAACGGCTTCCAGTCCAGCTGCCTGCACCGCGAGTTCATGAGCACCTGCCAGGCCGACTACGTGCGCATCCCCAACGCCCAGGGCACCCTGGTGGCCACCGACGAGGTCCCGGGCGAGGAGCTGTGGCCGAGCCTGCTGGCCGTCTCCGACGTCATGGGCACCGGCTGGTGGGCCGCGGACGCCGCCGAGGTGAAGCCCGGCTCCACGGCCGTCGTCGTCGGTGACGGCGCGGTGGGCCTGTGCGCGGTGATCGCCGCCAAGGAGAGGGGCGCGGAGCGCATCATCGCCATGTCCCGTCACGAATCCCGCCAGAAGCTGGCCCGCGCGTTCGGCGCCACCGACATCGTCACCGAGCGCGGCGACGAGGGCATCGAGCGGATCAAGGAACTGACCGGCGGCATCGGTGCCGACAGCGTGCTGGAGTGCGTCGGCACCGCCCAGGCCATGCGGCAGGCCCTGCACTCGGCCCGCCCCGGCGGCAACGTCGGCTTCGTCGGCGTCCCGCACGAGGTCGCCGTCGACGGGCAGGAGCTGTTCTTCTCCCACGTCGGCCTGCGCGGTGGCCCGGCGCCCGTGCGCCGCTACCTGCCCGACCTCATCGAGCTGGTCCGGACGGGCCGCATCGACCCGGGCAAGGTCTTCGACCTCACCCTGCCCCTGGAGCAGGTCGCCGAGGGCTACCGGGCGATGGACGAGCGCCGCGCCATCAAGACCCTCCTCAAGCCTTGACGCCCCAGGCGCGCCGACGTCACCAACGACGCAGCGCGACGCGTCCTGAACCCACCCCGCCCCGCAGCGTCCACGAACGACAAGGAAGATCAGCATGGAGCACATCACCTCGACCCCCACGGCCAAGGCCCCGGCCGAGCGGTTCACCGGCGACGTCTACCTCAACATGATCGAGACCCCGGCCGAGCCCGCCCGCCTGGCCGCCGCTCTGGTCCGCTTCACCCCCGGCGCCCGGACCGACTGGCACCGCCACGCCAACGGGCAGACCCTCTACATCACCGACGGCATCGGCCTGGTCGGTACCCGCGACGGCAGCGTCGTGCGTGTCAGCGCCGGACAGATCGTCAAGTGCCCGGCCGGTGAGGAGCATTGGCACGGAGGTACCGACACCACGCTCATGGCGCACATCGCCATGGTCATCGGCGACGGTGCGGGCGACGGCACCACATGGCTGGAGCCCGTCACCGACGAGCAGTACACGCAGGCCCTCGCCGGAATCAGGGACTGATCCGAGCGACAGGCGTGCCCGGATACCCGCGCCGGGCATGACGCACGGGCGGAGCACAGCGGTGGGCCCGCCCGCGCACGCCAGGGGGGACTCGCCCTTCGTGCTCATGCCCACTCCCATGCTCATGAGGCCACTGTGGGCTCCACCGGGTTCCTCGATCCACCAGTGATCTGGCGTGTGATGCCGGAAACCCGCCACACCGCGACACCGTCCTCTGAGTCCGACGAGGCACCCCTGCAGGGCGGCGCGTGGCTGCCGCACGGTTACCGGCTCGACCCTCCTCGCATGCCCAGGGGCAGATCGTCTACGCCGCCGCGGGCGCGCTGGCCACCGCGACGGAGCGCGGGACCTGGGTCGCCCCGGCCAGCCGGGTCACCTGGACGCCGCCGCGGTTCGCCCACTCCCACCGCTTCTACGGGCGCACCGACGTCCGCCTCCTCGCCGTCCCGGTCGACCTGTGCGCCGGGCTCGTGGACCGTTCCAGCGTCTTCGCGGTGAGCCCCCTGCTGCGCGAGGCGATCCTGGCGTTGACCGACCGGCCGGAGAGGCGTCCCGGCGCCCACCGGCGACTGCTCACCGTGATCGTGGACGAACTCGCCGACGCCGCCGAGCACTCCCTGCATCTGCCCGAAGCCGACGACGACAGGCTGCGCGCCGCCACGGGCCTGCTGCACGAGGACCCCGCGCGTCCCGCCACCCTGGCGCAGCTGGGGCGGACGGTGGGCGCGAGCGAGCGGACCCTGAGCCGCCTGTTCCACACGGAACTCGGCATGAGCTTCCACCGGTGGCGCACCACCCTGCGCATCCATCACGCCCTGGCCCGCCTCGCCGACGGGCTGTCCGTCACCGAGACCGCGGTGGCCTGCGGCTGGTCCAACCCGTCCAGCTTCATCGCTGCCTTCACCGAGGTCGTCGGCCAGACTCCCGGCCGCTATCAGGCGGACCTGCGCA
The DNA here is from genome assembly GCF_050410835.1 of Streptomyces sp. cg35. Classification (NCBI taxonomy): domain Bacteria; kingdom Bacillati; phylum Actinomycetota; class Actinomycetes; order Kitasatosporales; family Streptomycetaceae; genus Streptomyces; species Streptomyces sp. cg35. The sequence goes on along the minus strand of NZ_CP191268.1, from coordinate 2,565,683 downwards.
ACCACGGATGAGCTTGGCGGCTTTCCGGCATGCGCTGTCCGATCGCCGGTGGTCCGCAGGTCCCGCCCGGTTTCACAGTGGTGTCCGAACGCCGCACCACCCGGGCGGCACACCGTCGTTCGCGTCCTCCGCGCGTCCGTCCACCGCTTCGAGCTCGGAGGCTCGCTCACCCATGACGGCATCACGCGAACACGCGGCCGTCGTCCTCATCGGCGCGGGTGTCGCCGGCCTGACGCTCGGCAGCCTTCTGCTGCGCAGAGGGCGACGCCGGTCTTCTCGACAGCTACTCGCAGACCTGCCTGCCCCACATCTGGAACTACCAGGCGTTCGCGACCTGGATCACCGACATGATGCACAACGCCGGCTTCACCGGCCACGAGGGCGAGTTCCGCAAGCGGATCGCCCGAGCGGAACTGCAGCGCCAGTTCACCTCGGACGCGGCGAACGAGCTCTTCGGCGAACTCTCTGCCGGAACGAACCAGACAGGAGACCGGATGTCCGGGACAGGTGACATCGAGGCCGTCGTCTTCGACGTCCTCGGCACGATGGTCGACGAGCCGGGCGGGCTCCGGGCGGCCGTCCGCGAGGCGGTGCCCGACGCCGATGCGGCGTCCGTCGATTCCCTGCTCACCGTGTGGCAGGAACACGTGGAGCACGAGCAGCGGCGCATCGAGGACGGCGGCCGGGCCTACGCCAACAGCGAGGTCATCGATCGCGAGGCGGCCCGCCGCGTCGCCGGCCGCGCCGGGCTCACCGACCCCGTCGCCGTCGAACGGCTGGCCACGGCGAGCCGGCGCCTGGATCCCTGGGCCGACTCCGTCGACGCACTCGCGCGCCTCGCGCGGAGCCTGCCCGTCCTGGGGCTCTCGAACGCCGGGCGCGTGACACTGCTCCGCCTCGACGCGCACGCCGGGCTCCGCTGGCATCTGGCGCTGTCCGCCGAGGACGCTCGCGCCTACAAGCCCGCGCCGGAGGTCTACCGGCTCGCGCTCGACGCGGCGGGCTGTCCGCCGGAGCGCGTGCTGATGGTCGCCGCCCACGCCTGGGACCTGCGCGGCGCGCAGGCGGTGGGCATGCGGACCGCCTACGTCGAGCGGCCGGTCGGGGATCCGCCGGGGGCGTCCGACACCTTCGACCTGCGGGTCGGCGGCCTGGACGAGCTGGTGACCGCGCTCACGGGGACATAGGCCCGCTTGAGATCGGAAACCGATCGGTTTACGCTACTGGAAACCGATCGGTTTCCCATTGTCGGATCCCTGCTTGGAGTACGCCATGACCGACCTCAAGAACGCCGTCGCGCTCGTCACCGGCGGCAGCCGCGGCATCGGAGCCGCGCTGGTCGAGGAGCTGTACGCGCGCGGCGCCGCCAAGGTCTACGCGACGGCCCGCGACCCGCGCACCGTGACCCACCCCGACGCCGTACCGCTCGCCCTGGAGGTCACCGACCCGGCGTCCGTCGCGGCCGCGGCCGCCCAGGCGCCCGACGTCACCGTGCTGGTCAACAACGCGGGCGCCTCGGTGAAGGCGTCCTTCATCGGCTCGCCCGTCGAGGACGTGCGCCGCGAGTTCGAGACCAACTTCTACGGGCCGCTGCTCGTCACCCGCGCCTTCGTGCCGGTCATCGAGGCCAACGGCGGCGGTCACCTCCTCAACGTCCACTCCGTGCTCTCCTGGCTCGGCGTCGCGGACTCCTACAGCGCCTCCAAGGCCGCGCTCTGGTCGCAGACCAACTCCCTGCGCCTGGAGCTGCGGCCGCGCGGCATCGAGGTCACCGGGCTGCACGTCGGCTACGTCGACACCGACCTCACCGCCGGAATCGACGCCCCGAAGTCCGACGCGCGGGCGGTGGCCGCCGCCGCTTTTGACGGGGTCGCGTCGGGCGCGTACGAGGTGCTCGCGGACGACGTGTCACGGCAGGTGAAGGCGGGCCTGTCCGGGGACCTCGCCGCGCTGTACCCGCAGCTGGCGCGGTAGCCGTCCCGCGTAATCTCGCACCATGACCACAGAGGCGAAGCCCAGCTCCCGCGACCGGCTGCTCGACGCGGCCGCCGCGCTCGCCTACCGCGACGGCGTCGGTGTCGGCATCGCGGAGCTGTGCAAGGCGGCGGGCGTCTCCAAGCGCTCGATGTACCAGCTCTTCGAGAGCAAGGACGAACTGCTCGCCGAGAGCCTGAAGCGGCGCGCCCCCGGATTCGCCGAGCGGCTCCGGCCCGCCGAGGGCGACGCCCGCACCCCGCGCGAGCGGATCCTGTACGTCTTCGGACAGGTGGAGGAGGCGGCCTCCGCCGACACGTACCGGGGCTGCCCCTTCCTGGCGGTCCAGGTCGAGCTCAAGGACGAGGAGCACCCCGCCAGCCGGGTGGCGCGCCGCGTCAAGGCGGACCTGGCCGGCTTCTTCCGCGACGAGGCGGAGCGCGGCGGTGCGGCCGACCCGGAGCTGCTCGCCCGCCAGTTGATGCTGGTCTTCGACGGGGCGAGCGCCCGCGCGGGGATCGGGGCCGACTCGCCGGCCGGCCTGGTGGTGCCGACCGTCGTCGTCCTGCTCGATGCCGCCGGAGTCGGCTGAGCGGGCCACCGTCGCGGGGGCGCGTGGGCGGCCGCGGCGACGGTCGTCTCGCACGGGGTGGCGCGGCGGCTGACCGCCCGCCGCTGACGTGCCCCGTCCGGTCAGCTGTTCGCCACGGCGGCCATGACGATGCGCTGGGCCACGGGATTCATCTCCTCGCCCTTCGCGTCCGTGGCGTTGACGGAGTAGACGACGGTCCTGGACAGATCGCGGGTCGCCGCGACGGCCGTCGCGTACCCGTAGCGGGAACCGGTCTTGGCCCAGAACACCGTGCCGTCGAACTCGATGCGCTGCAGGCCCGCGCTCATCGTCGCGCCCTTGATGCCGGACGGCACGGTGAACATCTCCCGCAGCTGCGGCGCGGGCACGATCCGCCCCCGGAACAGCGCGGTCAGCAGGCGCTCCAGGTCGGCCGTCGTCGAGATCATGTCGCCCGCCGCCTGCCGGTCGCCCTGCGCCCAGTCCGTGACGTCGACGAACTCGCCCTCCACGAGCTGGTATCCGCGGTTGTGCGGACCGTGGATGACCGGGTCGTCACCCGGGAAGGACGTGTCGCGCATCCCGGCGGGGCGCAGCACGAGCCGCGTCGCCACGTCCGCGTACGAGCGTCCCGTCACCCGCTCGATCAGCAGGCCGAGCAGCGTGTAGTTGATGTTCAGGTAGTGCTGCTGCCGGCCCGGCCGGAACTCCGGACCCTTGGCGAGCGCGGAGGCGGCCACCCGCTCGGGCGTGAGGACGTCGAAGCGGTGCGCGTACTGGTCGGCGAACGTGTCGCCCCAGCCGTCGCCGGGCTGGATGCCGCTGGTGTGGTTGAGCAACTGCCGTACGGAGACGGGCCGGTGGAAGGCGGTACCGCGGAAGAGCGCCGGGAGGTAGCGCTGCACCGGGGCGTCCAGGCCGATCCTGCCGTCCGCGGCGAGCCGCAGCACCGCGGCGGCCGTGACCACCTTGGTCGTCGACCCGGCCCGGAAGCGGCCGTGCTCGTCGGCGGCCCGCCCCGAGCCCAGATCGTGCACCCCGCCCGCCCCGTGCCAGGAGCCGCCGCTGCCGCCGACCCGGACGAGCGCGGCGGTGGCGTCGGCGTCGGGCAGCCCCGCGACGGCCGCCGCCAGAGCCCTGGCGTCCGGGGTGCCGGGCGCGGGTGCGGCCACGGCCGGGCGGGCCTGCGCCGGGACCGCGGCGAGCGGCACCGCGACCGCGCCGAGGGCGAGCGATGCGGACAGGGCGAGGGCGGCACGACGCTTCAAGGGAGCCTCCTGGTGGGGGAGTTGACCCGGCTGGGCCGACCCGCACCATCCTGGGCGGCGCCCGACCGCGGGAGGTCGTCGCGAAGGACGATCCGGACCCTGGTCCGCGCCGTGCCCGTCCCCTAGGGGAGTGCCGGCGTCTCAGGCGTCGCGCAGTGCCGTCAGGACGTCGATCCGGTTCGTCGTGACCGAGTCGACGCCGGCGTCGAGCAGCCGTCGCATCGACCGCTTCGTGTCCGGGGTCCACACCGAGACGAGGTGTCCGCCGCGGTGGACGCGGGCCACAAGCTCCCGGCTCACCAGCGGGAAGCGGTAGTTGAGCCAGCGCGGGCGGACCGCGTCCAGCAGGGCGGGACGCGGCGGGGCCAGCGTCGTCCAGGTCAGGGCGATCTCGGCGGACGGATCCGCGGCGCGCACCTTGAGCATCGTCTCGGCGCCCGCGCAGTAGTAGACGCGGTCCTCGGCGCCGCAGTCGCGGATCGCGCCGACGACGGTGCGGACCGCCCGGGCGGTCGCACCCGGCAGGTCGACCATCACCCGGGCGCCGTCCGTCGCCTTCAGCCCCTCGGCCAGCGTCGGCACCCCGCCCGCCGTCAGCCCGCGCACCTCGTCGGCGGAGAGCGCGGACAGCGGGCGGTCGTGCTCCCACAGCCGCTCGAGCGTCGCGTCGTGCAGCAGCACGGGCACGCCGTCGCGGGTCAGACGGACGTCGATCTCCACCGCGTCCGCGCCCCGGTCCAGCGCGGAGCGCAGGGACGGGAGGGTGTTCTCGCGGACACGGTAGGGGTCGCCTCGATGGGCCACGGCAGTCACGGTGCGCATGGCCCCATTGTGGTGGGTGCGGCCGGACCGCCGGGTGTTACGCGTCGGCGAGCCAGGCCTCCGTGTACGCGTCGATCTCCGCGGCGATCCGGGCCTTGCCGGGCTCGTCGAGGAAGGAGACGCGCACCGCGTTCTTCGCGAGCTCGGCAAGCCCCCGCTCGTCGAGATCGAGGAGACGGGCGGCGACCGCGTACTCGTTGTTGAGGTCCGTGGCGAACATCGGCGGGTCGTCCGAGTTGATCGTGACGGTCACGCCCGCGTCCACGAACTGCTTCAGGGGGTGCTCGTCGAGGGTGGCCACCGCGCGCGTCGCGATGTTCGACGTCGGGCACACCTCCAGCGGGATGCCGTGCTCGGCGAGGTGCGCGAGCAGCTTCGGGTCCTGGGCGCTGGAGGTGCCGTGCCCGATGCGCTCGGCGCCCAGGTAGGTCAGCGCGTCCCACACCGTCCCGGGCCCGGTCGTCTCGCCGGCGTGCGGTACGGAGTGCAGGCCCGCCGCGATCGCGCGGTCGAAGTACGGCTTGAACTGCGGCCGGGGCACGCCGATCTCGGGGCCGCCGAGCCCGAACGACACCAGGCCCTCCGGGCGCAGCGCGTCGTCCGTCGCGAGCCGCACCGTCTCCTCGGCCGACTCCAGGCCCGCCTCGCCCGGGATGTCGAAGCACCAGCGCAGCACCGTGCCGAACTCCGACTCGGCGGCCTTGCGGGCGTCCTCGACGGCGTCCATGAACCCGCGGGCGTCGATGCCGCGGCGGGTCGAGGAGTACGGGGTGATGGTGAGCTCGGCGTAGCGCACGTTCTGCCGGGCCATGTCGCGGGCCACCTCGTACGTGAGGAGCCGGACGTCCTCCGGCGTCCGGATCAGGTCGACCACGGACAGGTACACGGTGATGAAGTGCGCGAAGTCCCGGAACGTGAAGAAGTCCGCGAGGGCCTCGGGGTCGGTGGGCACCTGGGAGTCGGGGTGCCGGGCGGCGAGCGCCGCCACGATCCTGGGTGAGGCGGAGCCCACGTGATGGACGTGGAGTTCTGCTTTCGGCAGTCCGGCGACAAAGGTCTGCAGGCGCTGGCTCACGGATTCCTCCCCAGGAACTCGGGTGATCGGCTGATCGGGGTCCCCGGCATCGTATGCGGGCGCGTCCCGGGCGCGGCCGGGCGGGATCCCGGCCGCCGGGGAGCCCGGGCCACGGGCCCCGTAGCATGTCGGGACGCACGAACTAAGGGGGCGCTTCACATGGCAGGCGGCACCACACCGCAGGGGAACGACCCCTGGGCCGCGCCGCAGGACGCGGCAGCACAGCAGCAGCCGAAGGCCCAGGAGGCCCGCGGCCTGCACGACAGCCAGACGGTGACGGCGATGCCGGCCCACCAGGTACCTCAGGCACCGCAGCCCCCGCAGGCGCCACAACCGCCCCAGGCACCGCAGCCGCCCCAGTCGCCGTACGGGGCGCCGCCCGTGCAGCAGGGAGGTCCGGTGCCGCCCCCGCCGGTCTCGCCCGCCGGCCCGGGCCTGCCGTCGTACGGCAGCTACCAGAGCGGCCCGCAGTACGGGTACGCGGCGCAGCAGCCCGCGCCGTACGGCGCCGCTCCCCAGTACGGCTGGCCGGGCGGGATGCCCGCGCAGCCGAGCAACGGCATCGGGGTCGCCGGCATGGTGACCGGCATCGTCTCCGCCGTGCTGTGCCTGATGTGGCCGCTCGCCATCATCACCGGCATCCTCGGCATCGTCTTCGGCATCATCGGCCGGGGCAAGGCCAGGCGCGGCGAGGCGACCAACCCGGGACAGGCCCTGACCGGGATCATCTGCGGCTCGTTCGGACTGGTCGTCGGCATCGGATTCATCGTGCTGCTGGTCGCGGTCAACGCCTGACCGCACGGCCGAGAACCGGGCCCGGGGCGCCGCCCCGGGCCCGCGCGCCGGTCAGGCCGGCTGCGCCGCGAGCCGCCGCCGCGCCTCCATGAGCGCGAACCCCAGCAGGTTCGGCCCGCGCCAGGTGCGCGGATCCTGCGCCGCCGCGTCGTCCGCGGCCAGGCCGATGCCCCAGATCCGGTCCACCGGACTCGCCTCCACCAGCACGCGCTCGCCCGTGCCCAGCAGAAAGTCCCGCAGGGCCGGGTCCGCGGCGAACTTGTGGACGCTGCCCGCCACGACGATCCGGAACCGCTCCCGCTGCCACACCGCGTCGTCGAAGCCCCGCACCAGGCGGCCCGCCTTCTTCGCCTCGGACGGATGCCCCGCGGCCACCGCGCGCCGCTCGGCGTCCCGGTCACCGAACAGCCGGGCCTTCGCCGCCATCATCCAGTGCTCCGCCGTCGCGTACTCCACGCCGTCCACAGTGAACGGCGAAGGCCACCACTGACTCAGGCAACTCGCCCCCAGCTCACCGTCCTTGCGCGGTGCGTGCCCCCAGAAGTGCAGATACTTCACCCGTGCTCCCGCGGCCAGGGCCGCCACCAGCGATTCCCTGCTGTCGATCTCCATCTCGTCCCCCATGATCTCCATGCACGCGAGTCTGGCACGCACCACGGACACTCCGTCCTGGGTTTTCCAGGGGGACTCGACACCTGGTCGACAGATTCCGTCGCGTAACCAAAAGGCAACAACGGAATCACTTGTTGACGTACTACAGCTCTGTCAGGATCGGCACTCAAATCGAGCTGGAGCCACGCCGGCCCCTGCGGGACGGGCCGCCGGCGCAGGAGAGCGAGAGCGAGCACTCATGCACAACCCCACCCCGGCCGACCCCATCCGGGCCGAAGCCGTCGCCGCCGCCGCGCAGGAGCGCTTCGCCGACGGGGCGAACTTCATCGCAGGACGTCTGGTCAAGGGCACCTCGGGCCGGACCCACTCCGTCGTCGACCCGGCCACCGGCAAGGACGTGTACACGTACGAGCTCGCGGGCGCGCAGGACGTGGACGCCGCCGTCGCCGCCGCCCGCGACGCCTTCCCCGGCTGGGCCGGGGCGACCCCCGGCGAGCGGTCCGACGCGATGCACCGGTTCGCGGGCGTGCTGGACGAGCGGGCCGAGGAGTTCGCGCGGCTCGAGTCGCTGCAGTGCGGCAAGCCCATCAAGCTGAGCCGCGAGTTCGACGTCCCGGGCACCGTCGACAACACCGCCTTCTTCGCGGGCGCCGCCCGGCATCTGCAGGGCCAGTCCGCGGGCGAGTACAGCGGGGACCACACCTCGTACGTACGCCGTGAGCCCATCGGCGTCGTCGGCTCCATCGCCCCCTGGAACTACCCGCTCCAGATGGCCGCCTGGAAGGTGCTGCCGGCCATCGCCGCCGGGAACACCATCGTCCTCAAGCCCGCCGAACTGACCCCGTTCACCTCGCTGCTCTTCGCGCAGTGCGCCACCGAGGCCGGGCTCCCCGACGGCGTGGTCAACGTCGTCTCCGGCGCGGGCCGGGACGCGGGCGAGCACCTCGTCGGACACCCGGACGTCGCCATGACCTCCTTCACCGGCTCCACCGGCGTCGGCAAGCGCGTCGCCGAGGTCGCCACCGCCACCGTGAAGCGGCTGCACCTGGAGCTCGGCGGCAAGGCCCCGTTCGTCGTGTTCGACGACGCCGACCTGGAGGCCGCGGTGCACGGCGCCGTCGCGGGCGCCCTCATCAACACCGGGCAGGACTGCACCGCCGCCACGCGCGCGTACGTGCAGCGCCCCCTCTACGACGCCTTCGTGTCGGGCGTCGCGGACCTGATGGGGACGATCCGCCTCGGTGACCCGTTCGCCGAGGACACCGACCTCGGCCCGCTCATCTCGCACGCCCAGCGCGACCGCGTCGCCGGCTTCGTGGACCGCGCCCGCGGCTACGCGCGCGTGGTCACCGGCGGCGAGGCCCCCGGCGGCGCCCTCGCCGACGGCGCCTACTACCGGCCCACCCTCATCGCCGACGCCGCGCAGGACAGCGAGATCGTGCAGTCCGAGATCTTCGGGCCCGTCCTGGTGGTGCTGCCCTTCGACAGCGACGACGAGGGCATCCGGCTCGCCAACGACACCCCCTACGGCCTCGCCGCCTCGGCCTGGTCGACCAACGTGTTCCGGGCGAACCGCGCCACCCGCGAGATCAAGGCGGGCTGCGTCTGGATCAACGACCACATCCCGATCCTCAGCGAGATGCCGCACGGCGGCTACAAGGCGTCCGGCTTCGGCAAGGACATGTCCGCCTACTCCTTCGAGGAGTACACGCAGATCAAGCACGTCATGTTCGACAACACCGCGGTCGCCAGGAAGGACTGGCACCGCACGATCTTCGGGGACCGATAGAAACCAGGCCGCCCGACCAGCGGCCGCCCCACCTCCCGTAAGGGCCTCCCGAAAGGGCACCACGCGCATGGAGCAGTACGAGCCCGACCGCCTGTCCCCGGCCCAAGTGGCGGCTGTGCGGCGGAGTTTCCGGAATGGCAGGGCCGCCCTGTCCCGCCGTTCGCTGCTGCGCGCCTCGGCGGGCGGCGCGCTCGCCGTCGGCGGCCTCGGGGCGCTGAGCGGCTGCGGCATCCCGGCCGCGAGCACGTCGCAGGGCGGCATCTCGTCCGAGGACCACTCGGCCAAGGAGAAGACGATCAACTTCTCCAACTGGACCGAGTACATCGACATGAGCGACGACGAGAAGCACCGGCCCACCCTGGACGCGTTCACCAAGCGCACCGGGATCCGGGTCAAGTACACCGAGGACATCAACGACAACGTCGAGTTCTTCGGCAAGGTCAAGCCGCAGCTCGCCGCGGGCCAGGACACCGGCCGCGACATCATGGTCCTCACCGACTGGCTGGCCGCCCGCCTCATCCGCTACGGCTGGGTGCAGAAGCTCGACCCGGCCAACCTGCCGCACGCGTACACCAACCTGTCCGCCCAGTTCCGCAACCCCGACTGGGACCCGGGCCGCGCCTACTCCTACCCCTGGACGGGCATCTCGACGGTCATCGCGTACAACACGAAGGCCACCGGCGGCAAAGAGATCACCTCGGTCTCGCAGCTCCTCGACGACCCCCAGCTCAAGGGCCGGGTCGGCCTGCTCTCGGAGATGCGCGACACCATCGGCATGACGCTGATCGACATGGGCAAGGACCCGCGCGACTTCAAGGCCGACGACTTCGACGCGGCGATCGCCCGCGTCCAGAAGGCCGTCGACAAGAAGCAGGTGCGCCGCTTCACCGGCAACGACTACATAGCCGACCTCAGTAAGGGCGACCTGGCGGCCTGTCTCGCCTGGGCCGGTGACGTGGTCCAGCTCCAGGCGGACAACCCGCACGTCAAGTTCGCGATCCCGGACGCCGGTTACATCTCGTCGACCGACAACCTGCTGGTCCCGAACAAGGCGCGGCACAAGACGAACGCCGAGAAGCTCATCGACTACTACTACGAGCCCGCCGTCGGCGCCGAACTCGCCGCCTGGATCAACTACGTCACCCCGCTCGACACCGGCGTCGTCAAGCCGGAACTCGCGAAGATCGACAAGGACGTCGCGAACGACCCCCTCATCGTCCCCGACAAGGCGATGGCGGCCAAGGCGCACGGCTTCCGCTCGCTGACCGCCAAGGAAGAGACCTCGTTCGAGGAGAAGTTCGCCCAGCTCACCGGCGGCTGAGCCGGTCCCGGCCCGCGCCCCCAACTGCCCCTGCCCTCAGACTCCTTGGACTCACCATGACGACCGACCACGGCGGCGACGTCCGTCTCACCGGGATCAGCAAGACGTACGACAACGGGTTCACGGCCGTACAGCCGCTGGACCTCACCGTGCCCCAGGGCTCGTTCTTCGCACTGCTCGGCGCCTCCGGCTGCGGCAAGACGACCACGCTGCGCATGATCGCGGGCCTGGAGGAACCGACGACAGGAACGGTTCACCTGGGGGAGCAGGACGTCACCGCGCTGCCGCCCTACAAGCGGCCGGTGAACACCGTCTTCCAGTCCTACGCGCTCTTCCCGCACCTCGACATCTTCGAGAACGTCGCCTTCGGCCTGCGCCGCCGCGGCATCAAGTCGGTGAAGAAGCAGGTCGAGGAGATGCTCGACCTGGTGCAGCTCGGCGAGCACAAGCGCAAGAAGCCGCACCAGCTCTCCGGCGGCCAGCAGCAGCGCGTCGCCGTGGCCCGCGCCCTGATCAACCACCCCAAGGTGCTCCTGCTCGACGAGCCGCTCGGCGCCCTCGACCTCAAGCTGCGCCGCCAGATGCAGCTGGAGCTCAAGCGCATCCAGACCGAGGTCGGCATCACCTTCATCCACGTCACGCACGACCAGGAGGAGGCCATGACCATGGCCGACACCGTCGCCGTGATGAACCAGGGCCGCGTCGAACAGCTCGGCGCCCCCACCGACCTGTACGAGAACCCGGGCTCCACCTTCGTCGCCAACTTCCTCGGCACCTCGAACTTCATCGAGGCCGAGATCGCGGGCCGCGCCGGGGAGGACCTGACGCTGAAGGCCGGCGACGGCAAGCTCGTGCTGCCCACCGCGCGATGTTCCGCCGCCACCGCCACGGGCGGCAAGGTCCTGCTCGGCGTACGCCCCGAGAAGATCTCGCTCACCCACGCCGACGACGCGGGCACCATCCCCGACGGCCGCAACCGGATCACCGGCCGCATCGCCGACAGCAGCTTCATCGGCGTCTCCACGCAGTACGTCATCGACAGCCCGCTCTGCGACGAGTTCGAGGTCTACGCCCAGAACATCGAGCGCGACAGCCGCCTCGCGCCCGGCGCCGAGGTCGTCCTGCACTGGAACCCGGCGCACACCTTCGGCCTCGACGCCGCGCAGGACGCCGAGGCGGGCGTGGAGAAGGTCTCGGAGAACGCAGAGGGCGCCGCCGCATGAGCACTGTCACCGACGCGCCCCCGGCGGCGCCCGCTCCGGCACAGCAGCCCCGCAAGGTCCGCAGCCGCGGCCGCCTCGTCCCGTACTGGCTGCTGCTGCCCGGCATCCTGTGGCTGGTCGTCTTCTTCGCCCTGCCGATGATCTACCAGGCGTCGACCTCGGTGCAGCAGGGATCGCTGGAGGACGGCTTCAAGGTCACCTGGCACTTCGCGACGTACTGGGACGCGCTGTCGGACTACTACCCGCAGTTCCTGCGCTCCGTCCTGTACGCGGGCTGCGCCACGATCCTGTGCCTGCTGCTCGGCTATCCGCTCGCCTACCTGATCGCGTTCCGTGCGGGCCGCTGGCGCAATGTCGTGCTGATCCTGGTCATCGCGCCGTTCTTCACCAGCTTCCTGATCCGCACGCTCGCCTGGAAGACGATCCTCGCGGACGGCGGGCCCGTCGTCGGCGCCCTCAACACCCTGCACGTCCTCGACGTCACGACCTGGCTCGGCATGACCGAGGGCGACCGCGTCCTCGCCACACCGCTCGCGGTGGTGTGCGGCCTCACGTACAACTTCCTGCCGTTCATGATCCTGCCGCTCTACACGTCGCTGGAGCGCATCGACAGCCGGCTGCACGAGGCGGCCGGCGACCTGTACGCGTCCCCGGCGACCACCTTCCGCAAGGTGACCTTCCCGCTGTCGATGCCCGGCGTCGTCTCCGGCACCCTGCTCACCTTCATCCCGGCGGCCGGCGACTACGTGAACGCGGACCTGCTCGGCTCCACCGACACCCGCATGGTCGGCAACGTCATCCAGACGCAGTTCCTGCGCATTCTCGACTATCCGACGGCGGCGGCCCTCTCCTTCATCCTCATGGCGGCCATTCTCGTCATGGTCACCGTCTACATTCGCCGTGCCGGAACGGAGGACCTCGTCTGATGCGCTGGCTGCGGAAGAATTTCGTGGTGATAGCGGGCCTGCTCACGCTCGCCTATCTGCTCCTCCCGAACGTCATTGTCACGGTCTTCTCCTTCAACAAGCCCAAGGGCCGCTTCAATTACGAGTGGCAGCAGTTCTCGCTGGACGCCTGGAAGAATCCGTGCGGCGTCGCCGACATGTGCGGCTCGCTGTCGCTGAGCCTGCAGATCGCGCTGTGGGCGACGATCGGCGCGACCGTCCTCGGCACGATGATCGCCTTCGCGCTGGTGCGCTACCGGTTCCGGGCGCGCGGCGCGGTCAACTCGCTGATCTTCCTGCCGATGGCGATGCCGGAGGTCGTGATGGCGGCCTCGCTGCTCACGCTCTTCCTCAACATGGGCGCTCAGCTGGGCTTCTGGACGATCCTCATCGCCCACATCATGTTCTGCCTGAGCTTCGTGGTGACGGCCGTGAAGGCGCGCGTGATGTCGATGGACCCGCGCCTCGAGCAGGCCGCCCAGGACCTGTACGCGGGCCCCGCGCAGACCTTCCTGCGGGTCACGCTGCCGATCGCGGCGCCCGGCATCGCGGCGGGCGCGCTGCTCGCCTTCGCGCTCTCCTTCGACGACTTCATCATCACGAATTTCAACGCGGGTTCGACCGTGACGTTCCCCATGTTCGTGTGGGGATCGGCGCAGCGCGGTACGCCCGTTCAGATCAATGTCATCGGTACGGCCATGTTCCTGGTCGCCGTACTGTGCGTGCTTGCCGGAATGATGGTCGGCAAGCGCAAGAACAAGACGGCCGCGTAGAGCACACGGCCGTCCCTGAAAAGCAGTTCCTGAGGGAGTTGAAATCATGGCCGCTGGAGCCATGAACCGCTGGACCGCGTCGCTGGCCGACGCCAAGCCCGTCTCGTACTGGCTGGACGACCCCGGCAGGCCCGAGCCCCGCCCCGCCCTCACCGGCGACGAGCACTGCGATCTGCTCGTCGTCGGCGGCGGCTACAGCGGGCTGTGGACGGCGCTCATCGCCAAGGAGCGCGACCCCGGCCGGGACGTCGTCCTCGTCGAGGGCCGCGAGATCGGCTGGGCCGCCTCCGGGCGCAACGGCGGGTTCTGCGCCGCCTCCCTCACGCACGGCACGGCCAACGGGCTCTCCCGCTGGCCGGGGGAGATCAAGAAGCTGGAGGAGCTGGGCGCCGCCAACCTCGACGCCATCGAGGACGCGGTGGCCCGCTACTCCATCGACTGCGACTTCGAGCGCACCGGCGAGCTGGACGTGGCGACGCAGCCGCACCAGGTCGCCGAACTCCGCGAGTTCTACGCGGAGCTGAGCGAGGCCGGCCTTGCCGACGGCCTGGAGATGCTGGACGCGGACGAGGTCCGCGAGCAGGTCGACTCGCCCACCTTCCTCGGCGCCCTGTACGACCGGCGAGGCGTCGCCATGCTGCACCCGGCGAAGCTGGCCTGGGGCCTCAAACAGGCCTGCCTCGACCTCGGCGTACGCATCTACGAGCACACGCCGGCCACCGAACTCGCCTCCCGCAGCACCGCAGTGGCGGTCCGCACCCCGTACGGACGGGTCTTCGCGCAGCACGCCGCGCTCGGGACGAACGTGTTCCCGTCCCTGGTCAAGCGGGTCCGCTCGTACACGGTCCCGGTGTACGACTACGCGCTGATGACGGAGCCGCTGAGCGAGGGGCAGCTGGCCTCGATCGGCTGGAAGAACCGGCAGGGCCTCGGCGACTCGGCCAACCAGTTCCACTACTTCCGGCTCTCCGCCGACAACCGCATCCTGTGGGGCGGCTACGACGCGATCTACCCGTACGGCGGCCGCGTCCGCGAGGAGCTCGACCACCGCCCGGAGACGTACGCGAAGCTCGCGGGCCACTTCTTCACCTGCTTCCCTCAGCTGGAGGGCCTGCGCTTCACCCACGCGTGGGGCGGCGCCATCGACACCTGCTCCCGCTTCTCGGCGTTCTTCGGCACCGCCCACGGCGGCCGGGTCGCCTACGCCGCCGGGTACACCGGCCTGGGCGTCGGCGCGACCCGCTTCGGCGCGGACGTGATGCTCGACCTGCTGTCGGGCGAGCGCACGGAACGCACCGAGCTGGAGATGGTCCGCACGAAGCCGCTGCCGTTCCCGCCGGAGCCCTTCGCGTCCACCGGCATCGCGCTCACCAAGTGGTCGCTGGCCCGCGCCGACGACAACGGCGGCCGGCGCAACCTGTGGCTGAAGGCGATGGACGGCCTGGGCCTCGGCTTCGACAGCTGACCCGGGTCGCTCGTCCGTCGGCGTCCCCTGAGGGAAGTACAGCCGCCACCCGGCCTCCGGGCGGCGGCGCCACAGGGAGCTGGACCGACTCCCGGTGCCGGCGCCGCCCCGCACCCCGCCCTCGATCCACCGGCGTACGCCCTGGTGGGGCGGTGTGACCCGGTTCACCACCAAGAAGTCGCCCGAACTCGCGTAATGCCCGCGCCGCGGCCCGCTCTCGCTCGTGACCAACTGTGTCGGAGCGAAGAGGGAGGTCCCGCCATGACTGGTTCGGGGGACAGGTCGGCGGTCGAGTGGCTGGTGGCGGTGGCGCCGGATCCGGAGGCCTGCCGCTGGGAATGGGAGCGCAATCCGCTCGGGGTGGCGCTGCTGCCCGCGGGCAAGCAGTGGGACGTGCTGATCCTGCCGGGCGAGCTGGGCTACCCCACGCTGGACGTCCTCACCCGCGTCATCGACCGCCCGGGACCGGTCCTCGCGGACTTCGGGGACGCCCGTATGGGCTTCTTCGTGCCCGCGGGCACCGTGGCCCGCTGGCTCGGCACGGGCGTGCGCGGCGCGGGGCCCGGCACGTGGATCGTGGTGCCGTATCCGGGCCGCGCCACCGGTGGTGTCCGCTGGCTGGTGCCGCCGGACGGCTCCGGCACCCTCACGGATCCCGGCCTGCTGGAGCTCGCGATGCACGAGGCGGCGGCCCAACTGGCGCGGGACGCGGGGGAATAGAGGCGACGGAACCCTTGACAACCGAATTGGTCTGGACCAAGTTTGGCGCACTCCACCGTGCTCGTCCCCCCGCCCTGCCCGGAGGCACCCATGGCCCGTCCCAGACCCGCTGTCCGCTCACGGAGCAGACTCCTCACGAGTCTCACGGCCGCCGCGCTCGCCGCGACCGGCCTCACCGCCCTGTCCACCACCGCCCACGCGGCCGACACCGATCTGGCCCGCAACGGCGGCTTCGAGTCGTCCCTCGACGGCTGGACCTGTACGGCGAACACCGGCAGGACGGTGAACTCGCCCGTCCACAGCGGCACTTCCGCCCTGCAGGCCACCCCGACCGCGGCCGACAACGCCCAGTGCACGCAGACCGTGACGGTCAAACCCGACTCGGCCTACACCCTGTCCGGCTATGTCCGCGGCAGCTACGTCTACCTCGGCGCGAGCGGCACCGGCACCACCGACGTGTCGACCTGGACCCAGTCGGCGCCCGACTGGCAGAAGCTGACGACGACGTTCCGCACGGGCCCGTCCACGACCAAGGTCACGCTCTACACCCATGGCTGGTACGGCACCCCGGCCTACAACGCCGACGACATCACCCTGCTCGGCCCCGGCGCGCAGGCGCCCGTCCCGCCCGCGGCCCCGACGGGCCTGACGGCCGGCTCGGTCACCTCGTCCAGCGTGGCCCTGTCCTGGGGCGCGGTCTCCGGCGCGACGAGCTACGCGATCTACACGAACGGCACCAAGTCCCGCACGGTGACCGGCACGTCGGCCACCCTCTCCGGTCTCACCCCGGCCACGGCGTACAGCTTCCAGGTCGCGGCCGTGAACGACGCGGGCGAGTCCGCCAAGTCCGCCGTGGTCACGGCGACGACGGCCCAGGGGTCGAGCGGCGGAGGCGGCTCGACGGGCCTCCCGACCCACGCCCTGGTCGGCTATCTGCACGCGAGCTTCGCCAACGGCGCGGGCTACACCCGCCTCGCCGACGTCCCCGACAGCTGGGACGTCATCGACCTCGCCTTCGGCGAACCCACCTCCACCACCTCGGGCGACATCCGCTTCAACCGCTGCCCGGCGACCGAGTGCCCGACGGTCGAGTCGGACGCCGACTTCAAGGCGGCCATCAAGGCCAAGCAGGCGGCCGGCAAGAAGGTCCTGATCTCCATCGGCGGCCAGAACGGCCAGGTCCAGCTCACGACGACGGCGGCCCGCGACACCTTCGTCTCGTCCGTCTCGAAGATCATCGACGAGTACGGACTGGACGGCCTCGACATCGACTTCGAGGGCCACAGCCTGTCCCTGAACGCGAACGACACGGACTTCAAGAACCCCACGACCCCCGTGATCGTCAACCTGATCTCGGCGCTGAAGACCCTCAAGGCCAAGTACGGCGACAAGTTCGTCCTGTCGATGGCTCCGGAGACCTTCTTCGTCCAGAACGGCTACCAGTTCTACGGCACCGGCAAGTGGGGCGGCCAGGACCCGCGCTGCGGCGCCTACCTCCCGGTCATCCACGCGATGCGCGACGACCTGACCCTGCTGCACGTCCAGGACTACAACTCGGGGCCGATCATGGGCCTCGACAACCAGTACCACTCCATGGGCGGCGCCGACTTCCACATCGCCATGACCGACATGCTCCTGACGGGCTTCCCGGTCGCGGGCGACGCGAACAACGTCTTCCCGCCGCTGCGCCCCGACCAGATCGCCATCGGCATGCCGGCCTCCACGAACGCGGGCAACGGCTACGTCTCCCCGGCCGAGACGAACAAGGCCCTGAACTGCCTCACCAAGAAGACCGACTGCGGCTCGTACACCACCCACGGCACCTGGCCGGGCCTGCGGGGCCTGATGACGTGGTCGGTGAACTGGGACCGCTTCAACAACTGGGAGTTCCAGAAGAACTTCGACGCGTACTTCGGCTGAGCACCCGGGCCGCCGCGTAGAACTGTAGGTGCACATTCCCCCTGTCCTTGTCTCGTCAGCGAGGGCCCCTGTCCGGCCTGTGAGTCGGGAGCGTCGGTGCATCTCGTAGATGTCAGCAACGGTCGGAAGGCTTGTGATCCATCCCAAATGACTGTGGGAACCCCAAGCCTGTGACCTGCAGCGCCCTCAGTCCTTGGAGACGTCGCTTTGCCTGACGTCTCCAAGGACTGAGGGCACGTCGCTGAGCGGACGGGACTGTGCGCACACGGCCTGGGGTCTGTCCTCGAAGTGGCCGTGACCGGAGGGGTGAGTCTGCACGCCTCGGCGCTGGTCAAGTGGGAGCAAAAACTTACTGGGCGGCAGCAGGGTGCAGCAGGGCATGTGTCTCGTGCGGGAGTGTCCTGCGGTCGTTCATGCGGCGTTGATCGTCACGTTGTGTACGCCTGCTGAACGCGTGGAGCTGAGGGAGCTGTGGAGCGACCGCGCAGGATGGAGTCATTGGTCGGTTTCGTGCTTGCAATCGCTCGTGATGACGCTGGGTGCAGCTTGACTGCGCGTCACGAACGCCTGGTAGAAGCGGTTGTGGGCGCCGCGTTCCGCAAGACGCTCTACGGATCTGCCGTGATATAGGTCACTCTTGACCATTGGATTAGACCACCACATCATCCTCACAGTTTCTTCGGTTTCTTACCAAGTTCTTAGGGATGGGGTGGGGGCGTGCCCGCACGCAGAGGGTTGGGCTGGCGCCGAACGGTGTGGCGAGGCGCCATCACGGTTGCGCTGTTGGGCGGCGCGGTGCCGGGCATCGGCGCAGGTCTGGCCTCGGCCGTACCAGGCGGCAGTGCGGGGGACGCTGTCGCGAGGAGTGCCGCCACGGAGTCGGCGGCGAGTGCGCTGGCGGCTCGGAGCGGTGAACGCGTCGCTGTGGAGAGCGCGACGACGGAGTCGTCCCAGGCGTTCGCCAACCCCGACGGCACGTTCACGCAAGAGATGAATGCGGCTCCGGTGCGCGCGCGTGGCGACGATGGTGCGTGGGCGCCTCTCGACACGACCTTGGCGCGCGGTGCCGACGGCGCGGTCCGGGCGAAGAACACCACTGCCGGCGTCGAGTTCTCGGGCGGAGGCAGCGGTGCGGGTCTGGTCATCCTGAACGACGGTGGCCGTGAGCTGAAGCTCGGCTGGCCTACCGCCCTGCCCGAGCCCAAGCTGGACGGCGCAACCGCCACCTACCCGTCCGTTCTCCCGGACGTGGATCTGAAGTTGACGGCGCTGAGTACCGGCTACACCTCGGTTCTGGTGGTCAAGACGGCCGAGGCGGCGCAGAACCCGGCGCTCGAGTCCATCCGGTTGTCCGTCGCGGGCAAGGGCCTGGACGTTGCCGCGACCGCCGACGGCGGCTTCGTCGCACGGGACGGCGACGGTTCGCCGGTGTTCGAGAGCCCGGCGGGGCGCATGTGGGACTCGGCCGGCGACACCCCGGCCCCCAGCGCACAAAAGGTGACGCGCTCGACGTCGTCCGTGGATGCGGCCGATGAGCCGACGGACGAGACGCCGGTTCCCGCTGCCAAGGGCGAGCCGGCTCCGGCCGAGGGGCCCAGTAGTGGTGATGCCGCGGCCGAGGTCCCGCTGAAGGTCACGGACACGACGCTGCAGATCCAGCCCGATCTCGACCTGCTGCACGGCAAGGACACCGTCTTCCCCCTGTACATCGATCCGCCCACCAAGGGCATCGCGCTGGGTGACTGGACGGCCCTGTCCTCGGACGGCGACAAGTTCTGGGAGTTCGACGGGGACAAGGGCGTGGGGCGCTGCTCGAACTACGGCGGCTACCTCTGTTCGAACAGCCCCTACACCCAGCGCCTGTACTTCGAGTACCCGCTCTCCTCGATCCATGGAAAGAAGATTCTCGACGCCACGATGGAGGTGTACCAGGAGTGGACCTTCACATGTGATCCGCAGTGGTACGACCTGAGCCGCGTGGACAAGGGCATCTCTTCCAGCACCACCTGGTCCTCCCGCCCCACCGCGGTGGACCTGATGGGCGACAGGAAGGTCGCCTACGGACGGGGCAGCCTGTGCAGCCCCTCGCAGCCTGCGAACTGGGTCCGCTTCAGCGACAACGTGGACGAGGAGACCAACGAGAACCTGACGACGACCCTCGCCTCCTATGCGGCGAACAAGACCTCGCAGATCACCTTCTCGCTGACCGCGCACGATGAGTCGAACGCCGCCGCCTGGGCCCGCTTCCGTGACGACGCGAAGCTGTCGGTCACCTATGTCTCCTACCCCGACAAGCCGACCTCCTACGGCGTCCAGGACGGCACCACGGGCCGGGCCTGCAACGCATCCACGATCCCGTACGCCACCAGCGACACCACACCCAAGTCGCTCGCCACGGTCCAGTCCGCGGACGGCTCCAACGCACAGTTGCGCGCCGCGTTCGAGGTGTGGAAGGCCGACGGATCGAGCCGGACCTGGTCCGGGTACTCGCCCGACGGCACCTGGGTCGCCGACAACGCTCCCCGCACAGGGACAACCTCCACGGCCCTGACCCCGCAGACGGACTACCGCATGCGCGTCAAGACCCAGGCGTACTACAAGACGGACCGGGGGGCCACAGGTGTCTTGGACTCGGCCTGGTCGTCGTGGTGTTACTTCCGCGTCGACACCGACTCACCGCCCAAACCCGTGGTGACGAGCGCGGACGGCGTTTACAAGCCGTCCGAGACCGCCCCGGCGGCCGGCGGCGTGGGTACACCCGGCAAGTTCACCTTCACGCCCGGCGACACCAACCCCACCACTGCCGGCATCCAATCGGACGTCACCAGCTTCAAGTGGAAGCTCAACAGCGGAGCGATCTCCAGCCCCATCCCGGTCGCCAAGGGCACCGCCACCACGCAGACCATCACCCCCAACCAGGCTGGTGAGAACACCATCCAGGTCTGGGGCTATGACGCGGCCCAGCACAGTTCGCTCACGGCCACCTACAGCTTCCTGGTCAAGGGAGCTGAACAGCCGTCGGGGATCTGGCATCTCGACAACACGCTCACCGACTCCACCACGGCCACGCAGCACCCGCTGACCTCGTCCGGCGCGGCATGGGACGTGCTGTCCCGCAGCGGGACGGGAGCGGCGAAGTTGAACGGCACGACCTCGTACCTGTCCACGTCAGGAGCCGTGCTCGACACCACCAAGTCGTTCACCGTGTCGGCCTGGGCACGACTCACGAAGAACGACGTCAACTACAGCGTTGTGTCGCAGGCGGGGACGAACGCCTCCGGGTTCCAGCTGTACTACTCCAGCAGCTACAACGCCTGGATCTTCAACCGTCACCAGAGCGACGTGACGGATCCGGTCATCGTCCGTTCCCTGAGCGCCAGGCCGCCGGTGCTGAACGTTTGGACCCACCTGGCCGGCGTGTACGACGCTGCTTCCCAGACCGTCCAGCTCTACGTCAACGGCGTCCCTCAGGGCAGCCCGGTCGCCTTCAGCACCCCGTGGAAGGCATCGGGGGGTCTGCAGGTCGGACGGCTCTGGTACACCGGCGCGGGCAAGGAGAATTTCTCCGGAACGATCGATGAGGTGAAGGTCTGGTCTCGCGCCCTAGCGGACACCGAAGTCGCTCACGATGCCTGGCTGGAGGACGAGGACCTCAGCGACGGCACCGCCGGAGATCCGGTCCCCGCCCTGGTGTCCAAGTGGGACGCCACTGACACGGCCAACGCGACCGGTACCACGGTCAAGGACACCAGCGGCTTCGCCCGAAACCTGACCCTCAACGGCGCGGCACTGGCCACGATCACCCACGGTGACCCGGACATCGGTGAGGAGGTCACCACCACCCAGACCATGAACCTCAACGGCACCAGCGCCTACGCCACTGCCACCGGCCCGGTCGTTGACGACACCGGCTCGTTCACCGCCACCGCCTGGGTGACCCTGGACCCGGCCAAGCTCGCCGACACCAGCAAGGCGTACGCGGTGCAGGTCATGGGCCAGTCCGGCACCAGCCAGTCCGCGTGGGGAGTCTGGTACGAACAACCCACAGGCAGCACCCAGGGACGCTGGACCTTCGGCCGTCCCAACAAGGACGGCACCGGCGCCACCTGGACCACCAGCACCGCGACGGCGGCCACCACGGCACAGCTCGGCGTTCCCACGATGCTGACCATCGTGTACGACGCCCAGGCTCCTGCCGACCCCGACGACACGTCCAAGCTCGGCGCGCTCAAGCTCTACGTCGACAACGCCCTGATGGGCGATGGGGACGGCATCCCCTACACCGCGCCGTGGCAGGGCAGCGGAGCCTTCGAGATCGGCCGAGCGAAGATCAACGGCGCCGCCGCGCGCTACTTCCCCGGCTCTCTCGACAGCGTCCGTGTGTGGGCCGGAACCACCTCCACCGACACGATCGCCAATCGCTTCAACACCGAACAGCAGCAGTAAACACCCAGGTTGTGCGGGGCGAGAACCTCAGCTCGCCCCGCACAACCCTTGGTTGCCACATGCGCGCGATCCGCGCCCACAAGCCGGCGCCGCGGCATCAGTTGCCGTGCGCTTCCCACCCATTTCCAGAACCAGGACACCAGCATGTCTAGAGCACCCGTCCCCAGACGTGTGCCAAGGGCGGTCCTCCGCCATTGGCTCACTCGCGGAGCACTTGTCGCCTCCCTGGCCCTCCTCCCACAGGTCACGGTCCCGTCGGGCTACGACTTTGTAGCCCAGGCCCAGTCCACGACAGCGAGCAAGAATCTGGAGGACCGGCCCGACGCGAAGATCGACAAGGTGGGCGGATTCAAGGCGGGCACGTCCAAGGCCCCGAAGGACAAGGCCGCTCCCGCCTCGCGGGAGACCCGTGAGCGGCTGAAGCAGGCCACGTGGCCCGAGCCGGGCAAGGTCACCACCGAGGTGGGGACGACCGGTGAGGCCAAGACCACCGTCGGCGGGCTCGGGGTGAAGCTCGCCCAGGAGCCGCCTGCGGTGTCCCGGTCCCAGAAGACGAAGGTGCCGAAGAGCAGGGCCAAGGCAACCGGCCCTGCCGAGAAGTTCACCCTCGACGTGCGGGCCCAGGTAGCGGCGAAGAGGGCGGGCGTCAACGGTGTCCTGATGACCGTCGCTCCGGCCGGCGAGGGAGAAGACGCCACCGACACCGACGGCCTCCGCGTCTCTCTGGACTACTCTTCGTTCGGCGATGCCTACGGTGGCAACTTCGGCCCTCGCCTTCGCCTCGTCACCCTGCCCGCGTGTGCGCTGACCACGCCGGACAAGAGGTCCTGCCGTACACAAACACCGGTGACGGGCGCGGACAATGACGCGAAGACCCAGACTCTGACCGGCGCCCTCTCCGCCCGAACGCTGTCCGCGGGTACCGCGGTCGTGCTCGCCGCGGCGGCCGACTCCTCCGGCGGCGGGGACTACAGCGCCACCTCGCTGTCGCCGAGCGCGACGTGGGAGGCCGGTGGCAGCACCGGTGACTTCAACTGGAGTTACCCGCTGCGCGTGCCACCGGCGACCGCCGGCCCGGCGCCGAACCTGTCGATCTCCTACAGCTCCGGTTCAGTGGACGGCCGTACCGCGGGAGAAAACAACCAGACCTCGGTCGTCGGTGAAGGGTTCTCCATGACGGAGTCCTACATCGAGCGCAAATACGCCTCCTGCAAGAGCGACGGGCAGGCCGGCAAGGGTGACCTGTGCTGGAAGTACGCGAACGCCACCCTCGTGCTCAACGGCAAAGCGGTCGAGCTCGTCAACGCCTGTGCGGACAAAGCGGCATGCGACACCGCCGCCAACTCCGAGGCCGCCGGCGGCGCCTGGAAACTGAAGAACGAGGACGGCACGCGAGTCGAGCACCTGACCGGTGCCACCGACAACGGCGACAACAACACCGAGTACTGGAAGGTCACGGACGCCTCCGGCATCCAGTACTTCTTCGGTAAGAGCCGCATGCCCGGGTGGAGCGACAAGGGCACGACCGACACCGCCGACGACGACCCGGTCACCAACTCCGTGTGGACAGTCCCGGTCGCCGGCGACGACGCCGGAGAGCCCTGCTACAAGTCCGGCGGCTTCGCCGACACTCTGTGCACTCAGGCATGGCGCTGGAACCTGGATTACGTCGTCGACCCGCACGGCAACGCCTCCACCTACTGGTACGGCAAGGAGACGAACTACTACTCCAAGAATGCCGACACCAGCGTCAACGGCACCGCCTACACCCGCGGCGGCTACCTCAACCATATCGACTACGGCCTGCGCAGCGGCATGATCTACGCCAAGCCCGCCGCCCAGCAGGTCTCGTTCACGTACGCCGAGCGCTGCGTCACCTCCGGCGGCTGCGACAGCCTCACCAAGGACACCAAGGCCAACTGGCCCGACGTGCCCTTCGACATGATCTGCGCCTCCGGAACCAAGTGCACCACCCAGATCGGCCCGGCCTTCTTCACCCGTAAGCGCCTCACCGACATCACCACCTCCGTGTGGACCGGCACCGGCACCACACGGCGCAGTGTGGACACGTGGCACCTGGAGCAGGATTTCCCCAACACCGGCGATGCCTCCTCACCGAGCCTGTGGCTGAAGTCCATCCAGAACACCGGCAAGGCCAACACGAGCACAGCCGCCATGCCACCCGTCATCTTCGGCGGGGTCCAGATGGCCAACCACGTGGAAGGCAGCGGCCCTGACACCCTGCGCTACATCAAGTGGCGCGTACGCACCATCAAGTCGGAGACCGGCTCGACCCTCACCGTCAACTACTCCGATCCTGACTGCATCTGGGGCTCCAGCATGCCCTCGGCAGTCGACAAGAACACCCGACGCTGCTTCCCCGTCAAATGGTCGCAGTCCGGGGCGGAGCCGGTCCTCGACTGGTTCCACAAGTACGTCGTCTCCTCCGTCCTCCAGGACGACCTCTACGGCCACAACGACGCCCTTGAGACGTACTACACCTACGAGGACGCCGGTTGGGGCTACGCCGACGACGACGGCCTGACCAAACCCGCCAACCGCACCTGGTCCCAGTGGCGCGGCTACGCCAAGGTGACGCAGAGCGCGGGGAGTTCTGAGGACACCCGCAGCAAGCAGACGACGCTCTACATGCGCGGTCTCGACGGCGAGAAGGAACTCGACGGCAGCCCGCGCGTTGCGAAGGTCACCGACTCCACCGGCACCTCCATCGACGACTCCCGCCAGTACGCCGGCTTCGTCCGCGAGACGATCGCATACAACGGCGCCGAGGAGAACAAGGGCACGATCAACACTCCTTGGTCCCACAAGACCGGAAGCCATACCTACAGTTGGGGCACCACCGACTCCTGGATCGTCCAGCCGGGTGAGACCGCCACCCGCACCAAGACCTCTACCGGCACGCGCACGGTCAAGCAGAAGAACACGTACGACACCACGTACGGGCTGCCGATGACCGTGGAGGACGGCGGTGATGCAGCCAAGAACGGCGACGAGACCTGCACGCGCACGTCGTACGCCCGCAGTGCCGCGTCCTCGATCGTGAACGCGGTCTCACGGGCGGAGACCTACGCAACCACGTGCGACGCCACCCCGAAGGTCCCGGACGACACCATCTCCGACACGACCACGGCCTACGACAATCAGGCGGTCGGGACGGCACCCACCAAGGGCGAGATCACCGCCTCCTCCCGCGTTTCCAGCTACGGCACCGACGGCAAGCCCGTCTACCAGCAGGTATCGGGCGCCACCTATGACGATCTGGGGCGGCCGGAGAGCGAAACCGACGCACTGGGCCGTACGACCCGGACTGCCTACGTGCCGGACGACAGCGGATACGGTCCGCTCACATCCGAGACGACCACCGACCCCAAGCTCTTCACCTCCACCACCGAGGTCGACCCGGCCTGGGGTACAGCCACCAAGGTCACCGACGCCAACAGCAACGTCACCGAGGAGTCCTTCGACGCACTCGGCCGGTTGCTATCCGTCTGGAAACCCGACCGCTCCCGCTCACTCGGCGACGCGGCCAGCATCGTCTACGGCTACAGCATCAACAACGACAAGGAGACCTGGGTCCGCACCGGCGCCCTCAAGGCCGACGGCAAGACCTACAACAGCTCCTACGAGATCTTCGACAGCCTCCTGCGTTCCCGCCAGAAGCAGGTCCCGGCGCCCGGCGGGGGCCGCGTGATCTCGGAGACCCTCTACGACAGCCGTGGCCTCGCCTACCTCACCAACGACCAGATTCACGACAACAGCGCGCCCTCGGGAGGCCTGGCCAACACCTACCCCGGCTCCGTGCCCGCCTCCACCGAGACGGTCTTCGACGCCGTCGGTCGCGCCACCGACTCGATCTTCCGGGGCTACGGACAGGAGAAGTGGCGTACCAAGACGGACGAGCAGGGAGACCGTACCGCCGTCACCGCGGCCGCCGGAGGCACCGGCACCCTCACGATCCTCGACGCCCGCGGCCGTCTCACCGAGCGCCGCGAGTACGCAGGACCGGCACCGACGGGCAGCGACTACACCCGCACCCTGTACGAGTACACGCCCGGCGGACAGGTCAAGAAGATGACCGGCCCGGACGGATCTGTCTGGGCCTACGGGTACGACCTGCGGGGTCGTAAGACCCATTCCGCGGATCCCGACAAGGCGAGCGTGGACACCACGTACAACGACGTGGACCAGCCACTGACGGCGACCACCACTCTCAACGGTGCCTCCCGCACGCTGATCACGGCCTATGACGAGTTGGGCCGCAAGTCGGGTACCTGGGACGGCATCCAGGACAGCGCCCACCAGCTGACCAAGTTCACCTACGACACACTGGCCAAGGGAGAGCCGACCGCGGCGATCCGCTATGTCGGCGGCACGACGGGCAAGATCTATTCCCAGGTCGTCACCGGCTACGACGCACTCGGACGTTCCAAGGGCACCAAGGTTGTCATCGCTGCGACCGACCCCCTGGTCACCGCCGGCGCGCCGCAGACCTACACCACGTCCACTACCTACAACCTGGACGGGACCGTCCAGTCCACCTCGGTTCCAGCTGTGGCCGGGCTGGC
The DNA here is from genome assembly GCF_050410835.1 of Streptomyces sp. cg35. NCBI lineage: Bacteria > Bacillati > Actinomycetota > Actinomycetes > Kitasatosporales > Streptomycetaceae > Streptomyces > Streptomyces sp. cg35. The sequence continues at coordinate 2,539,379 of NZ_CP191268.1, read as the reverse complement.
CGCTGAGACGGTCACCAACAGCTACAACGACCTCGGCCTACTCACCGGCACCGACGGTATGACCGACTACGTCCAGAACATCGGCTACTCCCCCTACGGAGAGGTCGAGGAGACCCGCCTGGGCACGTCCACCGATGCCAAGCAGTTCCAGATCCTCAACCAGTACGAGGACGGCACCCGCCGTCTGGTCAACACGCACACGGTCGACCAGACGAACACCGGACACACCAGCGACGTCGACTACGCCTACGACGTCACCGGCAACGTCAAGTCGGTCACGGACAAGGCCAACGGCAAGGACACCCAGTGCTTCGCCTACGACGGCCACCGCCGTCTGACCGAGGCCTGGACCCCCTCATCCAACGACTGCGCCACCACCCGCTCGGCGAGTGCTCTCGGCGGCCCGGCACCGTACTGGACCAGCTGGACCTACAAGACGGGAGGCCTGCGCGACACCCAGACCGAGCACAAGTCCGCTGGTGTCACCACGACCGCCTACGGCTATCCGGCAGTCAACTCCACTGGCACCGGGCAGCCCCACACGATGACCTCGGTCACGGTCAACGGCGGCACCGCCAAGACGTATTCCTACGACGAGCAGGGCAACACCACCAAGCGCTACGGCCCCACCGGCACCGCGCAGAGCCTTGTCTGGGACATTGAAGGAGCACTCGCCCAGCTCACCGAGGGCGGCAAGACCACCGACTACCTGTACGACGCCGACGGCGATCTCCTGATCCGTCGCGGTCCGGTCGAGTCCGTCCTCTACCTGGACGGCCAGGAACTCCACTACGACAAGAACTCCAAGAAGTTCACCGCCCAGCGCTACTACGCGGCTGGGGACGCCACGGCACTCCGCACCGAGCAGGGCCTTTACTGGATGGTCGACGACCACCACGGCACCGCGTCCATGACGGTGAACGCCAGCACTCAGGCTGTCACCCGCCGCTACACCAAGCCCTTCGGTGAATCACGCGGCACGGCACCGTCCGCCTGGCCCGACGACAAGGGCTTCCTCGGCAAGACCGCGGATACTGAGACCGGGCTCACCCACGTCGGGGCCCGGGAGTACGACCCGGTCACGGGACGCTTCCTTTCGGTCGACCAGGTGCTCGCGCCTGACGATCACGAGTCGCTCAACGGGTACGCCTACGCCAACAACACACCCGTTACCGAGTCCGACCCGAGCGGCCTGCGCCCGATCACGGACTGCGAGAGGGGATGCTCCGACGGGCACGGCGGCTCCTATGTGAGTTGGATGTCACCGAGCCGCAACGGCTGGGTCTACAACTCGACCCAGACGTACAGCACGACCATCACGGCGGACGACGGAAGTACCGGCGTTCTGACGATCACGGTACGCACCAAGGGGAATTCCTCCGCGGGGCACATCACGTTCAAGAAGGGTCCCAACCCGGCACCGAAACGTAAGGAAGGACGTCCGCAGAAGTACGTCCATGAGGTGAACGGCGTGTGCGTTTACGCCGTGGCAAGTAGTTGTGAGGAGGTTTCTGCCCCCGCCGACACAGAAATTCCTGACCTGCCCTGCTACGACGGAGAATCTGAGACGCATTGCTCGATTCGCAATTCGTACAACAAGACGGCCCAGACGCTCGGTCCCCTCGTCGGCATGGTGGCGGGCGCACGCTCATGGGCCAAGCGTGGAGAGGTGACTGTCTACCGTGTGGAAGGGGCGAAGAATCAGAGGGTCAAGATCCTCGGCGGCGGTTTCGTCACACTCAAGAACGCGAAGAAGCCGGTATTCCTGAATTTCGGCGTAAAGGCTCGCGCCGATAATTTCTTGGAGAAGCGGATATCGCAGGGATTCTCGGACAGCAAGGTGAAGGCTTTCGAGGTCGACGCCCAGTTCCTTGAATGGCTCCGCGCCAACGCGGTACCGGAGTCGATGGCCAAGGATAATCCGGGAATGCCTCTCAAGGTTGACACGACGAAGGCTGCGGATCAGTACATGCTGCGCCCCGAGCACATGAGCGCTTTCTTCGATAGTATGATCCAGGGTTCCGGCCGAGAATACGGGCCGAAGTAGTAGAGAAGTCGATACAAAGAATGCGCGGCGGGGCATCTCCATACATGGGGTGCCCCGCCGCAAAATATGTAACTCCAGAAAGGCAAGCAGCTTGCTCACCGAATTGCGCGTCGAGGGTGCCGCACGCGGCATCGAGAAATTCTCCGAGGCGTTGCTCCCTGCTCTTCGCTGCGAGGACGGCGCGGAGTGCGAAGCGCCCGCATGGCTGTCGGAGCAGTTCTCCTCGCCACTCACGAAGGAGCAGCGCGACCGCTGGCTCGACGAATGGCGGCGCGCGTCGGACGCGGGGAAGGCGCAGATGGAGAAGAGTGCGGGTTGGGAGAAGGGGGACTGGTTCCACTGGGTGACTGGAGAGAGCGGGTTCTGGACGATTCAGCGCATCGTCCCACGTGACGCAATCTCCCTGACGGTCGTGCTGGATGCCGTCGACTGGCCGGTGCCCATCGCCGCGCTCGAATGGCTCGCCGAAAAATCAGGCGTGCGGATCCGTCACGAATGATGTGGATCCGCCGCTGCCGATGCGGACCAGAGGGAGATGCCCGCGACGTGGAGTCCGGCCAGGCAGATGGCCGAGGCACCGCTCGATGATGTTGCGGTGCTTGTACGCCTTACGGTCGGAGGCCGCCGGTCTGCCACCGGTCCGTCCGCGCCGTATGCGGGTGGCCCGCCGGTCGGCACGTCCCTGTCATCGTCCACGTACGGGACGGAGCAGAAGCGGAAACGACAAGAGCAGCATCGCCGAGAGGCACCAGCTGCCGATCACGTCCACCGGCCAGTGGTACCCCTGCCGCACCAGCCCCAGGCCTACGGCCGCGTTCAGTACGACGCAGCCGTAGGCCGCTTCACGTCTGCGGAACACCTGGTGCAGCAGCAGTGCGCACAGCCCGTACCCCACCGCCGCCGTCGCCGCGTGCCCCGACGGGTAGAAGCCCGTCTCCGGGGACATGGGCGGCGGACCCGGGCGGGACAGCGCCGATTGGAGGGGGCCGACCAGGGCCGGGACCAGGGCCATGGTGAGGATCGCGGTGAGTGCGGGGAGCCAGTGGCGGGTGCGCCAGGTGACGTACGCGAGGGCCGCCGCGAGGACGGGCAGGGCCACCTGGAGGTTGCCGAGGTCCGCGAAGAATTCGGCCGGGGCGGCGGGGATCGCGCTGGTGCGGATCGCGTTCCCGAGGCGTTCGTCGGGGGCGAGGAGCGGGCCGTCGGACGCCACCTGCCAGGTGAGCGCCGTGAAGACGAGCGTCGCGAGAAGGGTGAGAAAAGTGGTCGGCCGGCCCGGAACAGGGGGGGTGGTTCCGAGCCGGCCGAACTGACCGGCGTGCCGCACGCCCCGGGGGGTTTGGGGCGGGCGACCGTCCGATCGGTGAGGAGTTCCGGAGCCGGAAGCTCCGGGTGTGTGCGCGAGGGCACGACCAGGGCGGGGCTGGGGAGGCTCCGACCCGGTGTCGCCCACAGTCCCCTGTGGGCGGGGTGTTTCTCTCATCTGCAGAAACCGTACGTCAGGGGGTGGGGGTGCGACAGTCGCTTCGGCAACATGCCATCGGCCCCCCACACCTTCTTCACACGGCCCGACCGTCACCGCAGGTCACGGAATGATTACCGGTCCAACGGGTGTCGATCGGCGGTCCGTGGTCAGAGTGCCGCGAAGGCGTTCTCGATGATGTCGAGACCCTCGTTCAGCAGGTCCTGGCCGATCACCAGCGGGGGCAGGAAGCGCAGGACGTTGCCGTAGGTGCCGCAGGTCAGGACGAGGAGGCCCTCGGCGTGGCAGGCCTTGGCGAGGGCGGCGGTGGCCTCCGGGTTCGGCTCCTTGGTGGCCGGGTCCTTGACCAGCTCGACGGCGATCATCGCGCCGCGGCCGCGCACGTCGCCGATGACGGAGAACTTCTCCTGCATCGCCGTCAGGCGGGCCTTCATCGTCGACTCGATCTCCTTCGCCTTCGCGTTGAGGTCGAGCTCCTTCATCGTCTCGATGGCACCGAGCGCACCGGCGCAGGCCACCGGGTTGCCGCCGTAGGTGCCGCCGAGGCCGCCCGCGTGCGCGGCGTCCATGATCTCGGCGCGGCCGGTCACGGCGGCGAGCGGCAGACCGCCCGCGATGCCCTTGGCGGTGGTGATCAGGTCGGGGACGATGCCCTCGTCCTCGCAGGCGAACCACTGGCCGGTGCGGCAGAAGCCGGACTGGATCTCGTCCGCGACGAAGACGATGCCGTTGTCGTTGGCGAACTTCACGATCTCCGGCAGGAAGCCCTTGGCCGGCTCGATGAAGCCGCCCTCGCCGAGCACCGGCTCGATGATGATCGCGGCGACGTTGTCCGCGCCGACCTGCTTGGTGATCTGGTCGATGGCCTGGGCGGCGGCCTCCGGGCCGGCGTTCTCGGCGCCGGTCGGCCAGCGGTAGCCGTACGCCACCGGGACGCGGTAGACCTCGGGCGCGAACGGGCCGAAGCCGTGCTTGTACGGCATGTTCTTGGCCGTCAGCGCCATCGTCAGATTCGTGCGGCCGTGGTAGCCGTGGTCGAAGACGACGACCGCCTGGCGCTTGGTGTAGGCGCGCGCGATCTTGACGGCGTTCTCGACGGCCTCGGCGCCCGAGTTGAACAGGGCCGACTTCTTGGCGTGGTCACCCGGCGTCAGCTCGGCCAGCGCCTCGGCGACGGCGACGTAGCCCTCGTACGGCGTGACCATGAAACAGGTGTGGGTGAAGTCCTGGAGCTGGGCGCTCGCACGGCGCACCACGGCCTCGGCGGAGGCGCCGACCGAGGTGACGGCGATGCCGGAGCCGAAGTCGATCAGGCGGTTGCCGTCGACGTCCTCGATGATGCCGCGGTCCACCCGGGCGGTGAACACGGGCAGCGTGGAGCCCACGCCGGCCGCGACCGCGGCGAGGCGGCGTTCCTGCAGCTCCTGCGACTTCGGGCCGGGGATGGCGGTGACGACGCGGCGCTCCTGCGGGATGTCGCTCATGCGGGGCTCCTGGTTCTTCGGTCCCGGTTTCGCCGGGTTGGTTCGGGGGGTTTCCTCGCAGGTTAGGGCCGGGATCCGCGGGCGGTCATGCTCCATCCGGGTGGGGTCGCCCGGCCGTGTTGTCCGTCGTGGACACATGGGTACGACGCCACGGAGAGGGCGACGAGGCGCGTAAGCGGTGAACTCCCTTGGTCCGGGCACTAGATTGAGCCCGGATCGACGCGCTGAGAACGACGGACCGGCAGGTCAGGGGGCAAGGCCATGAGCAGCGAGGGCATGCAGGGCACGGGCGGTTCCGCCGGGGAGCGCAGCATTCCCTCCGGCGGGGCGGTGCCGCCACCGCGTCCCGCCCACGCACCGGGCGAGCAGAGCGTCTCCGCGGGCACCACGTTCCTGACCTGGCTGCGCACACCGCGGCCCGCCGCCGCGCCCGGCGTATGGCGGTTCGGGCACCGGCCGCGGGCCGAGCAGGAACCCGAGCGCACCCCGACCCGGCAGCTGCTCAGCGGCGCGGTCATCGCGTTCCTGGTGGGCTGGCTCGTCTGGTCGCTGCTGTGGAACGGCTACCTGGGCGGCTGGTGGCTGCTGCCGCTGTACGCGATGGTCCCGGAGTCCTGGGCGTCCCCGCACTCGTTCGCCTCGGTCGTCGTCTCCTACCTCTACTACGGGATCTTCGCCGTCGGAATCATGATCGCCGTCGGCCGGCTCGGCCGGTGGGGCGAGGTCTGGCGCCGCTTCGGCTACCCCGCCTGGCGCACGGCCGTCCCCACGCAGCCCGAGCGCCCGCCCGCGCCCGAGCGGGACCCCGCCCAGTGGCCCCAGCTGCGCGAGGCCGGGGCCGTCGACGCCGCCGAGCGGCTCGGGGCCGACGCCCGCGCCGGGCTGATGCGCGACGTCGACCACGCCCGCATCGTCCGCGCCTGGCAGGGCGTCAAGCGCGGCCGGCACACCCTCGCCGCGTTCACCGCCGCCGTCGTCCGGGACGGCGCCGCCGCCTGCCCGCACCCCTCCGGCGCCCGCGACCTGCCCGCCCGCGCCGCCCGCCACGACCTCGCCACCGCGCAGGTCAGGATCGGCACGGCCGCCGACGACACCCGCAACCCGTACGCGTACCGGGGCGTCGGCCTCGCCCTCGGCCCCGACCTGCTCGGCACGTCCCTGCTCGCCGTCGGCCCGCCCGGCGCGGGCAAGACCGGCAGCCTCGTGTGGCCGCTCGCGGAGTCGCTGTGCCTGGGCGCGCTCGCCGGACGGGCCGCGGTGGTCGTCGTCGGCGCGGCCGGCGCCGGGCTCGGCGCGCAGGACGCCTACGACGTCGTCGTCCGCGTCGGACAGCCCGACTCCGTCTACGACCTCGATCTGTACGGCGGCAGCAAGGACCCGGACGAGGCCGCCGCGGTGCTCGCCGAGGCGCTCGTCGGCGACCTCGCCGATCCGCACCCGGGCGGCGACAGCCGGCGCTCCACCACCGTCCTCGCCCAGCTCCTCGGCCCCTACTTCACCGTCCACCGGCGCTTCCCCTCCGTGCCCGAGCTGCGGCAGCTGCTCGACGGGGTGCCCGCGGCGCTCGACGCGCTGCGCAAGGCGCTCACCGAGGCGGGGCACGACGCGATGCTGCGCGAACTCGACGCCCGCGAACGGCAGCTGGGCCATCCGGGCGATGTCGGAGCGGTGCTCGCCGACCGGATCGCGCTGCTCGACCGGCCCGCGTTCGCCTCGTTCTTCGACACCTCGGGCGCCACCCGGCCGTTCTCGCTGCGCGCCCTCGACCATCCCGTGCGGGTACGGATCGACCTCCCCGAGCGGGGACACGCGGACGCCTCCCGGATCCTGGCGCGGCTCGTGCTCGCGCAGTTCATGACGAGCGTGGCCGTGCGCGAGGACCGCTCGCTGTTCGCGTGCCTGGTGTTCGACGACGCCACCGGGGTCGTCACGCCGCATGCCGTCCGCGGCATCCAGCGACTGCGCTCCGCGAACGCCGGAACCGTACTGACCCTGCGCACCCTCGACGACCTGCCGCGCCCGCTGCGCGGACCGCTGCTCGGCTCCGTCGGCTGCCGGATGGCCCTGTCCGGGCTCACCCCGTGGGACGGGCAGGACTTCGCCGAGGTGTGGGGCAAGGAGTGGACCGAGGCCCGTGACGTCACCGACCGGCAGATCATCGCCGAGACCCCGGCCGGCAAGGCGCTGCACGCCGTACGCCGGGTGATCACCGGGCGGGCGCCGACCGCCCGCGCGGTCACCGTCCGCCAGGTCGAACGCGAACGCTGGTCCGCCTCCGACCTCGCCCACGCCGTCCCGCCCGGCCACGCCGTCCTCTCCCTCACCACCGTGCGCGGGGAGCACGCGCCCCCGCTGCTGGTGCAGCTGCGGGGCTGACGGCGCACCGGGAATCGTGGGGGCGGCCTTCCGGGGTACGTACGGTGAGGCAGAATCGGCACTGGTCGTTCATACGGACCGGCCAAAAGCTTCACATCTCCTGTGCCCGCCCCACGCGTACCTCCAGCTCACCTGAAGGCCCCATGCCGCCCACGCTCGCCTCCCTCGTCCACCACTCGGCACTCAAACTCGCCGTGCGCGCGGGCGAGGACCATCTGGACACCCCGGTCCGCTGGGCCCACGTGAGCGAGCTCGCCGACCCCGTCCCCTACATGGAGGGCGGCGAGCTCCTGCTGATCACCGCCCTCAAGCTGGACGCCGACGACCCCGAGGCGATGCGGCGGTACGTGAAGCGGCTGGCCGGCGCGGGCGTGGTCGGGCTCGGCTTCGCCGTCGGCGTCAACTACGACGACGTACCCGAAGCGCTCGTGAAGGCCGCCAGGGACGAGGGACTCCCGCTCCTCGCGGTGCCTCCCCGCACGCCCTTCATCGCCATCAGCAAGGCGGTCTCCGCGGCCATCGCCGCCGACCAGTACCGCGCCGTCACCTCCGGGTTCGCCGCGCAGCGCGAGCTGACCAAGCAGGCCCTGAACGAAGGGCCCGAGGGGCTGCTCGCGGTGCTCGCCGCGCAGGTCGACGGATGGGCCGCGCTCTACGACGCGTCCGGCGCCGTCGTCGCCACCGCCCCGGACTGGGCGGGCCGCCGGGCCGCCCGGCTGACCCCCGATGTCGAGCGGCTGCGGGAGCGGCCCGCGCCCGCCAGCGCCGTGGTGGCGGGCGGCGCCGACGACCGGGTCGAACTGCATTCCATCGGCACCGGGCGACGGGCCCGCGCCGCGCTCGCCGTGGGGACGGCGACGGCGCTCGGCACGGCCGAGCGGTACGCGCTGCACTCCGCGATCGCCCTCCTGACGCTGACCACCGAGCGGTCGCGCGCGCTGTACGCCGCCGAGCAGCGGATCGGCGCGGCCGTGCTGCGGATGCTGCTCGCGGGGGAGCCCGACCATGCGCGGGCCGTCGCCGGCGACCTGTACGGGGCGCTCCTGGACGCGCCGTTCCGGATGGTCGTCGCGGAGGCCGTGGCGCCGCCGCCGACCGGCGTCGTGGCCGCGGCGGGCGTCGCGGCCGGGCCCGGCACGGCCTCGCTCCTCGCGGAGGCGGTGACCGGCGGCGGCCCGGACGCCGACCCGATGTCCGTCCTCGCGGACGTCGTCGAGTCCGCCGCCGCCCGGGCCGGCGAGGCCGTCCTGGTCGTCCCGGACGGGGAGCGGCTGGTGCTGCTCACGGTCGACGGGGGCGCGGCCGCGGAGGCCTGCGTGCAGTACGCCGAGGCGCTGGAGGCGACCCGGGCGAGCGGGTCCGCCGGGGACGAGCTCGTCGTCGGGTTCTCGGCACCGGCCGGGCCGATCGCCGCCGCGACCGCCTTCAAGCAGGCCGAGCAGGCCCTGTCCGTCGCACGCCGGCGCGGACGGATCCTCGTCGAGCACGAGGACGTCGTGGCCGGGTCGGTGCTGCCGCTGCTCGGCGACGACGCGGTGCGGGCGTTCGCGGACGGGTTGCTGCGGGCGCTGCGCGATCACGACGCGACGGGGCGGGGGGACCTGGTCGCCTCGCTGCGGGCGTGGCTGTCGCGGCACGGGCAGTGGGACGCCGCCGCCGCGGATCTGGGGGTGCATCGGCATACGTTGCGGTACCGGATGCGCCGGGTCGAGGAGATCCTGGGCCGGTCGCTGGACGATCCGGATGTGCGGATGGAGTTGTGGCTGGCGCTGAAGGCGACCGGGACGTGATCCAGGGCTTCGCGCCGTCGGGGCTTGCTGGTGGGTTGCCGGGTACGGGGTTCGTCGTGGCTTCTCGCGCGGTTCCCCGCGCCCCTGAGATGCGCACTTCGTGCGGCATCTCCCGATGGAGGCGCGGGGAACCGCGCGACGCCTAGGCCAAACCGGCGCACCGGTCGGCCCCGATCACTCCACCCCGGCCAAAACGTCCGCGCCCCCGCCCCGCCTAACGTGGGGCAAGGAACAAGCCCACGTACACGGAGAGGCCGGTAGACACACATGACCGCCACCCACGCCTTCTGGCTCGCCGGCCGCCAGGCCACCGGGGACGCGACCTTCGACGTCCACAACTCCTACGACGGCCGTCTCGTCGGCACCGTCGCCGTGCCGACCGAGGCCCAGGTCGAGGAGGCCGTCGCCGCCGCGCACGCCGTGCGCGAGGAGTTCGCCGCGACCCCGGCGCACGTACGGGCCAAGGCCCTGAACCACGTCGCCGACCGCCTCACCGAGCGCACCGAGGAGATCGCCCTGCTGATCTCCGCCGAGAACGGCAAGCCGATCAAGTGGGCCCGCGGCGAGGTGGGCCGCGCGGTCTCCGTGTTCCGGTTCGCCGCCGAGGAGGCCCGCCGCTGGAACAGCGGTGACGCCCAGCGCCTCGACACCGACGCGGGCGGCACCGGCCGTCTCGCCCTGACCCGCCGCATCCCCAAGGGCGTCGTCCTCGGTATCGCGCCGTTCAACTTCCCGCTGAACCTGAGCGCCCACAAGGTCGCCCCGGCCATCGCGGTCGGCGCCCCGATCATCCTCAAGCCGGCGCCCGCGACCCCGATCTCCTCCCTGATCCTGGGCGAGCTGCTCGCGGAGACGGACCTCCCGGCCGGTTCGTGGTCGGTCCTCACCGTCCCGAACGACCGGATGCCCGCCCTCGTCCAGGACGAGCGCCTCCCGGTCATCTCCTTCACCGGTTCCGGCCCGGTCGGCTACGCGATCATGGACAGCGTCCCGCGCAAGCACTGCACGCTGGAGCTCGGCGGCAACGGCGCGGCCGTGGTCCTCGCCGACTACGCCTCCGAGGCCGACCTGGACTGGGCCGCGGGCCGCATCGCCACCTTCTCCAACTACCAGGGCGGCCAGTCCTGCATCTCGGTGCAGCGCGTCATCGCCGACGCCGCCGTGTACGACCGGCTGCTCCCCAAGATCGTCGCCGCCGTCGAGGCGCAGGTCACCGGCGACCCGGCCGACGACGCCACCGACGTGGGCCCGCTGGTCAGCGAGGACGCGGCCAAGCGCGTCGAGGCGTGGGTGACCGAGGCCGTCGACGCCGGCGCCTCGCTCCTCGCGGGCGGCAAGCGCGACGGCGCCACGTACGCGCCGACCGTCCTCGCCGACGTGCCGGCCGACGTCACGATCTCCTGCGAAGAGGTCTTCGGCCCGGTCCTCACGGTCAAGAAGGTCGACGGGGAGACCGAGGCCTTCGCGGCGGTCAACGACTCCAAGTACGGCCTCCAGGCAGGCGTGTTCACGCACGACCTGCAGACCGCCTTCCGCGCCCACCGCGCCCTGGAGGTCGGCGGCGTCGTGGTCGGCGACGTGCCGTCCTACCGCGCCGACCAGATGCCGTACGGCGGCGCCAAGCAGTCCGGCGTCGGCCGCGAGGGCGTGCGCTACGCGATGGACGACTACACGTACGAGCGCGTCCTCGTCCTGACCGGCCTCGCCCTGTAAGCGACCCGGCAAACCCCGGCGCGCGCCTGTCCCGCGCGCCGGCGACGGCGGCCCGAACCCACTGTGCGGGGGTTCGGGCCGTCGGCATTTGCATGCGCGCCGACCTGCCCGAACGGCATGCTCCTGGCTGGATCGGATCAAGTCCGAGGGGCGGGTTCAGGGGAATGTCGTCGCCGCATTCTCCAGCTTCGAGCAGTCCACATAGTTCTGCGGAATGTGGTCGTCCAGCGAGACGGGCAGGGAGAGCTTGCGTCCCGCCGGCAGCTGTCGGAGCACGAAGGCGAGGATGCCGATGGGGAACGCCACGGTCGCTGCGAGCACTTGCCGGGCCGTGAATTTCCGCTCTTCCCAGGCGCTGTTCCGGGTGCCGAACATTTCCCTGCCGAAGTGCCTGAAGGAGCCCGCCGTGCGGGGCGGGAAGCGCGGCACGAGATCGTACTGATACACGTGCCGGAACGTCATCGCGCCGAAAATTTCCTGGAAGTGATCCGCGAAGGCCTGGTCCCCGACCATGGGCTGGCCGAAGGTGTAGAGACCGCGGAAAGCGTGCTGCAGTTCTTCCCTCAGATCCTTGGTGAGCTGCTTCAGTCCGTTGTCGAAGAGTTCGCACGCCGCGAATACGGCCAGCGCGCCACCCAGGCTGTGCCCGGTGATGTACAGCTCACCGATCTCGTTCTTGGATTTGCCGCGTCCCCCGAGATGGCCGACGATTTCCGGCCATGCGTACTTGAAGCCGCGGAGGAAGCCGGCGTGGACCATGGAGCCGACCGTGTCCGGGTACGGGACGGTCTCGGTGACGATATCTGTGTAGATATCGGTGAGCGATACGCCCCCGAACTCCGTCCCGCGGAAGATGAGGATGCTGAGCGGCCTCCCGGCACTCCCACCCTCCCGATCGGGCAGCGTGCCCTGCACGAGGAACGCCTGTGTATCGACGAGGAGCGCCCCGTTCTTCACGTCGAATGCGGTGCATTCGGCGTCGCTGATGCCGAAACTCGTCTTCAGCATCTGGCACAGCGTTTGCTCGGTCTCCGAGTAGGCCCACGCGGACGCTGCCGAGAGGAGGAGCGCCATTCCGCGGTCGTAGCCTGTGTAGCTCACTCCGCCGCCGCTTCCGCCTCGCGTTGTGATCGACGCGTTGCGGGCGGACGTCCTCAACACCAGGCTGGTCAGCCCGTCAGGGCCCACCGGCACCGGCGGCGGGACATCCGGTTGAAGGCTGGTCGATGATCCCTGCCCCGATTTCCTGCCTGCCGACTCGCTGTCCACCATGTCATCTCCGAGTGGCTCTGCGGCGGGCCGGTCGGAGCGGTCTTTCGCCGCCCCTGTAAGACGTCGGCCCGCCGCTGTTCAGGCTTGCAGGCATACGGCGACACGGGCGGCGCTTCGTGGTGGAATGTCCGATTCCGTCAGGCTTGGGGGCCGAGAACCGTGATCCGCTCCGGGCCGAGGGGCCGCAGGCGGGTCCGGTCCCGTTGTCAGTGCCGTGCTCTACGTTTCCCGCATGGCCACCTTCACCGACCTGAACCTCAAGCTCGTCGTCATCGAGCGGCTCATGTACACCGACGGGACGCTGGCGCCGCCCTTCCGGCTCGCCGACGTACTGAAGGAGCGGGGGCTGGGCGACGACCCCTGGGACTACGCCTACGCGCACGACCTGGCGTACAAGGTGGTGCCCGAGGCCCGCGCCTACTTCGAGGCGCTGGAGATAAGTGACGAACTCCTGGCCTCGGTCGATGAGTTGGTGATGGACGGCGGCCTCGCGGTCTACCAGGAGTGCGCGCCCGTGTGGGACGGGGAGGACGACCTGTTCGACATCGCCACGCTCGACGACCTCGCGCTGCTGCCGAACCTGCGGCGCGTCATCGGCTCGGAGTTCCTCGGCCCCGAGCTGCGGGCCGCCCTCGGAGCCCGGGGCGTCACGGCGGACTAGCAGCTGCCGCGAGGGCTGGCCGACATGCCCGTTATCGGGTACATACGATCGAGTAGCACCGGTCGGTAGTGAGCCGGGCCGGTGGACCCGACGCGCGGCGAGGTGAACCTCATGTCCGCAACACCCCAACATCAGGCGAAGGTCTCCGAGCGGGAGGCCAGGCAGGTCGCCGAGGCCGCCCGTGAGCAGGACTGGCGCAAGCCCAGCTTCGCCAAGGAGCTGTTCCTCGGCCGGTTCCGGCTCGATCTCATCCACCCGCACCCGCTGCCCGCCGACGCGGACGCGCAGCGCGGCGAGGAGTTCCTCGCCAAGCTGCGCGACTTCTGCGAGACGGAGATCGACGCGGCCCGCATCGAGCGCGAGGCGCGGATCCCCGACGAGACGGTCAACGGGCTCAAGGAGCTCGGCGCGCTCGGCATGAAGATCGACACGAAGTACGGCGGCCTCGGCCTGACGCAGGTGTACTACAACAAGTCCCTCGCGCTGATCGGTTCGGCCAGCCCCGCCCTCGGCGCGCTGCTCTCCGCCCATCAATCCATCGGCGTACCGCAGCCGTTGAAGCTGTTCGGTACCCAGGAGCAGAAGGAAGCCTTCCTGCCGCGGTGCGCGCGCACCGACATCAGCGCGTTCCTGCTGACCGAGCCCGACGTGGGCTCCGACCCCGCGCGCCTGGCCACGACGGCCGTCCCGGACGGCGACGACTACGTCCTCGACGGGGTGAAGCTGTGGACGACGAACGGGGTCGTCGCGGACCTCCTCGTCGTCATGGCGCGCGTACCGAGGTCCGAGGGGCACAAGGGCGGCATCACCGCGTTCGTCGTGGAGGCCGCCGCGGACGGCATCACCGTCGAGAACCGCAACGGCTTCATGGGCCTGCGCGGCCTGGAGAACGGGGTCACGCGCTTCCACCAGGTCCGGGTGCCCGCGGCGAACCGGATCGGGCCGGAGGGCGCCGGCCTCAAGATCGCCCTCACCACGCTCAACACCGGCCGCCTCTCCCTGCCCGCGATGTGCGTGGGCGCGGGCAAGTGGTGCCTGAAGATCGCCCGCGAGTGGTCGGCGGCGCGCGAGCAGTGGGGCAAGCCGGTCGCGTTCCACGAGGCGGTCGGCGCGAAGATCAGCTTCATCGCGGCCACCACGTTCGCCCTGGAGGCCGTCGTCGACCTGTCCTCGCAGATGGCCGACGAGGACCGCAACGACATCCGCATCGAGGCCGCCCTCGCCAAGCTGTACGGCTCCGAGATGGGCTGCCTGATGGCCGACGAACTCGTCCAGATCCGCGGCGGCCGCGGCTTCGAGACCGCCGAGTCCCTGGCCGCGCGCGGCGAGCGCGCCGTGCCCGCCGAGCAGATCCTGCGCGACCTGCGGATCAACCGCATCTTCGAGGGCTCGACCGAGATCATGCACCTGCTGATCGCCCGGGAGGCCGTGGACGCCCACCTGTCGGTCGCGGGAGACCTGATCGACCCGGACAAGTCCCTGTCGGACAAGGCGAAGGCGGGCGCCAAGGCAGGCGGCTTCTACGCCAAGTGGCTGCCGAAGCTGGTCGCCGGCCCCGGTCAGCTCCCGCGCTCGTACGCCGAGTTCCACCCGGCCGGACACCCGGACCTGTCGGGTCACCTGAGGTACGTCGAGCGGTCCGCGCGCAAGCTCGCCCGCTCCACCTTCTACGCCATGTCCCGCTGGCAGGGCCGCATGGAGACCAAACAGGGCTTCCTCGGCCGCATCGTCGACATCGGCGCCGAACTGTTCGCCATGAGCGCGGCGTGCGTCCGCGCCGAACTCCTGCGCACCACCGAAGGGTACGGCCGCGAGGCCTATCAACTCGCCGACGTGTTCTGCCGCCAGGCCCGGATCCGCGCCGACGAGCTCTTCGACCGGCTCTGGACCAACACCGACGACCTGGACCACAAGGTCGTCAAGGGCGTCCTCGGCGGTACGTACACCTGGCTGGAGCAGGGCGTCGTCGACCCGAGCGGCGAAGGCCCCTGGATCGCCGACGCGTCGCCGGGCCCGTCCAAGCGGGAGAACGTGCACCGGCCGATCCGCTGAGCCGCCGACCGGACCCGGCCGTCGCTGGCCTGACGGAGGGCGCCGACGGATCCGCCGGTAGAGTCCGGCGGATCCGTCACGACGTCAGGGGGCTCGGATGCGCGATGAGACGAAGTACCGCAACGACCTGGAACGCCACTTCCTCGCCGAGACCCAGCGCATGCGCGGCCGCGGCCTGGCCCTGCTGTGGACCGGCGGCCTGCTCTGGCTGTACGTCGCCCTGCGGCTCGTCCTGCCGTGGTCGGTCCTCGGCGCCGACCCGGACTGCGGCGCCCCGCTCTTCGAACGCCTCGACGTCGACTACGAAGGCGCCGTCGTCAACGCCTGCTCGGTCAGCCCCTGGCCCACCCTGCTCGCCGTCCTCGCGGTCTCCGTCCCGGTGCTGGTCACGGGCGCGGCCCTGTACGTACGCGGCGTGGTGAGCGCCAACCTCAGCCACTACGTGCGGTCGATGACCCGCTGAGGCCAGATCTTCCGGACCCGTACGGGGGCACCCTGTCGGCCTCACAGCAAGGCCACGCAACAATAGGGGAATGACCGACAGCCCAGCGCCGCTCGCCGACCCGCATCTCGTCTTCGACCCCGCCCCCGGTGACGCCCCCAGGGACATCGCCGTCCTGGGCGCGACGGGCTCGATCGGCACCCAGGCCATCGACCTCGTGCTGCGCAACCCCGACCGGTTCCGGGTCACCGCCCTGAGCGCGGCCGGCGGCCGGGTCGAGCTCCTCGCGGAGCAGGCGCACCGCCTGCGCGTCCGCACGGTCGCCGTCGCCCGCGAGGACGCCGTACCGGCGCTGCGCGAGGCACTCACGGCCCAGTACGGCGCGGGGGAGCAGCTCCCCGAGATCCTCGCCGGGCCCGACGCCGCCACCGAGATCGCCGGACGCGGCGACTGCCACACCGTGCTCAACGGCATCACCGGCTCCATCGGCCTGGCCCCCACGCTGGCCGCCCTCGAAGCGGGCCGCACCCTCGCCCTCGCCAACAAGGAGTCGCTGATCGTCGGCGGCCCGCTGGTGAAGGCCCTCGCCAAGCCCGGCCAGATCATCCCGGTCGACTCCGAGCACGCCGCCCTCTTCCAGGCCCTGGCCGCCGGCACCCGCGCCGACGTGCGCAAGCTGGTCGTCACCGCGTCCGGCGGCCCGTTCCGCGGACGCACCAAGGCGGACCTCGCGAACGTCACGGTCGAGGACGCGCTCGCGCACCCGACCTGGGCGATGGGCCCGGTCATCACCGTCAACTCGGCGACCCTGGTCAACAAGGGACTGGAGGTCATCGAGGCGCACCTGCTCTACGACATCCCCTTCGACCGCATCGAAGTGGTCGTGCACCCGCAGTCCTACGTGCACTCCATGGTCGAGTACGTCGACGGGTCCTCGATCCTCCAGGCGACCCCGCCCGACATGCGCGGCCCGATCGCGATCGGCCTCGGCTGGCCCGAGCGGATCCCGGACGCGGCGCCCGCGTTCGACTGGACGAAGGCGTCGAGCTGGGAGTTCTTCCCGCTCGACAACGACGCGTTCCCGTCGGTGGGCCTCGCCCGGCACGTGGGGGAGCTCGCGGGCACGGCCCCGGCGGTGTTCAATGCCGCCAACGAGGAGTGCGTGGACGCCTTCCTGAAGGGCGCCCTGCCGTTCAACGGGATCATGGAGACCGTCACCCGGGTCGTCGAGGAACACGGCACACCGGGAACGGGAACTTCCCTGACGGTCGCGGACGTCCTCGAAGCGGAGACCTGGGCACGCGCCCGGGCCCGTGAACTGACAGCACAGGACAAGGCAGCCGCGGAGGCTCGTGCATGACGACCTTGATGATGATCCTCGGCGTAGTCATCTTCGTGGTGGGCCTGCTCATCTCCATCGCCTGGCACGAACTGGGCCACCTGTCGACGGCGAAGCTCTTCGGCATCCGCGTCCCGCAGTACATGGTCGGCTTCGGGCCCACCATCTTCTCGCGGAAGAAGGGCGAGACCGAGTACGGCATCAAGGCGATCCCGCTCGGCGGCTACATCCGCATGATCGGCATGTTCCCGCCCGGCGCCGACGGCCGGATCGAGGCCCGCTCGACCTCGCCGTTCCGCTCCATGGTGGAGGACGCCCGCGCGGCCGCCTTCGAGGAGCTCAAGCCCGGCGACGAGACCCGCCTCTTCTACACACGCAAGCCGTGGAAGCGCGTCATCGTGATGTTCGCGGGCCCCTTCATGAACCTGGTCCTGGCGATCGGGCTGTTCTTCGTGGTCCTGATGGGCTTCGGCGTCACCCAGCAGACCAACGTCGTCTCGTCCGTCTCGCCCTGCGTCATCGAGGCCAGTGCCCAGCGCGACAGCTGCAAGGCGTCCGACCCCGAGTCCCCGGCGAAGGCGGCCGGCCTCCAGCCGAAGGACAAGATCGTGTCCTTCAACGGGGTCACGACGGACAAGTGGAACACCCTGTCCGACGAGATCCGGGAGAGCGCCGGCAAGACGGTCCCGATCGTCGTCGAGCGCGACGGGCAGCAGAAGACGCTGAACGCGAAGATCGCCACGAACCTGGTCGCGAAGAAGGACTCCAGCGGCCAGATCGTCGACGGGTACGTCCGGGCCGGCTTCCTCGGCTTCACCGCCGCCACCGGCGTCGTCCACCAGGACTTCGGCGACTCCGTGTCCTGGATGACCGACCGGGTGGGCGACGCCGTCGACTCGATCGTCGCGCTCCCGGGGAAGATCCCCGCGCTGTGGGACGCCGCCTTCGGCGACGGCCCGCGCGAGCAGGACTCCCCGATGGGCGTGGTCGGCGCGGCCCGGGTCGGCGGCGAGATCTTCACCATGGACATCCCGGCGACCCAGCAGCTCGCGATGGCCCTGATGCTGGTCGCGGGCTTCAACCTCTCCCTGTTCCTGTTCAACATGCTGCCGCTGCTCCCGCTCGACGGCGGCCACATCGCGGGCGCCCTGTGGGAGTCGCTGCGGCGCAATCTGGCGCGGGTGTTCCGGCGCCCCGACCCGGGCCCGTTCGACGTGGCGAAGCTCATGCCGGTGGCGTACGTCGTGGCGGGAATCTTCGTCTGCTTCACCATCCTGGTGCTCATCGCGGACGTGGTGAACCCAGTGAAGATTTCCTGATCGCAGGGCATTTACGGCGGCCGGGCACACTGTGTGTCCGGCCGCCCACCTTTGAGTGGAGTTGCGGGGCGCGGTGTGCTGGGGCGTGCGCCGGTGACGTAATCTCGGAAGCCTTGGGACTCGATCCATACCTTGGGGTTGCACAGCAGATGACTGCGATTTCACTCGGCATGCCGGACGTACCGATCAAGCTCGCCGAGCGGCGCAAGAGCCGGCAGATCCAGGTCGGCACGGTGGCCGTCGGCGGCGACGCTCCGGTCTCGGTGCAGTCCATGACGACGACGCGCACGTCCGACATCGGCGCCACGCTCCAGCAGATCGCCGAGCTGACCGCGTCCGGCTGCCAGATCGTGCGGGTGGCCTGCCCCACGCAGGACGACGCCGACGCGCTGCCCGTCATCGCCAAGAAGTCGCAGATCCCGGTGATCGCGGACATCCACTTCCAGCCGAAGTACGTCTTCGCGGCCATCGAGGCGGGCTGCGCCGCGGTCCGCGTGAACCCGGGCAACATCAAGCAGTTCGACGACAAGGTCAAGGAGATCGCCAAGGCGGCCCGTGACCACGGCACCCCGATCCGTATCGGCGTGAACGCGGGCTCGCTCGACCGGCGCCTGCTCCAGAAGTACGGCAAGGCGACCCCCGAGGCCCTCGCCGAGTCCGCGCTGTGGGAGGCGTCCCTCTTCGAGGAGCACGACTTCCGCGACATCAAGATCTCGGTCAAGCACAACGACCCGGTCGTGATGGTCAACGCGTACCGGCTGCTCGCCGAGAAGTGCGACTACCCGCTGCACCTCGGCGTGACCGAGGCGGGTCCCGCCTTCCAGGGCACCATCAAGTCCGCGGTCGCCTTCGGCGCGCTGCTCTCCGAGGGCATCGGCGACACCATCCGCGTCTCCCTCTCGGCCCCGCCGGTCGAGGAGATCAAGGTCGGCAACCAGATCCTGGAGTCGCTGGGCCTCAAGCCCCGCCGCCTGGAGATCGTGTCCTGCCCGTCCTGCGGCCGCGCCCAGGTCGACGTCTACAAGCTCGCCGAGGAGGTCACCGCCGGCCTCGACGGCATGGAGGTGCCGCTCCGCGTCGCCGTCATGGGCTGCGTCGTGAACGGCCCGGGCGAGGCCCGCGAGGCCGACCTCGGTGTCGCGTCCGGCAACGGCAAGGGCCAGATCTTCGTCAAGGGCGAGGTCATCAAGACCGTCCCCGAGTCGAAGATCGTGGAGACCCTCATCGAGGAAGCGATGAAGATCGCCGAGCAGATGGAGAAGGACGGGGTGGCCTCCGGCGAGCCCTCCGTGGCCGTCGCGGGCTGACACCGGCTCGGGCCTCCTCGGCCTTTTTGCGCGCGCTCGTCTGCCGGGTCCTTCCGGTGGGCGGGCGCGCCTCTCGTGGTGGCTGGTCGCGCCGTTCCCCGCGCCCCTGAGATGCGCGCTTCGTGCGGCATCTCATCGATGAGGCAGCGGCGGAGCCGCATGCCTCAGGGGCGCGGGGAACGGCGCGAGAAGCCCCACCGGGCCGCACCCGCCCGACAGCGACAACCCGGCAGACGAGTCCGCGCGCAAAGGGACCCCGCCCACGACAGAGGCGGCCCACACCACCGGCAGGTACAGTGCGGAGATCAGCAGCCCAGCCAAAAAGGCCCCGCACGTGTTGACTCAGACCACCACCCGGGTCCTCGAACCGAGTGACCTCGACGCCGCACTCGCCGTGCTCGACCGCGAGCCGGTCGCCAATGCCTTCGTGACGGCCCGCGTCCGCATCGCGGGCCTGGATCCGTGGCGGCTCGGCGGCGAGATGTGGGGCTGGTACGAGGACGGCATGCTGCAGTCGCTCTGCTACGCGGGCGCCAACCTCGTGCCGATCTGCGCGACCGACCGCGCCATCCGCGGCTTCGCCGACCGGGCGCGACGGGCCGGCCGCCGCTGCTCCTCGATCGTGGGGCCCGCCGAGCCGACGGCCCAGCTGTGGCGGCTGCTCGAGGCGAGCTGGGGCCCGGCCCGCGAGGTCCGTCCCCACCAGCCGCTGATGGTGACCGACCGGATGTCCGCCGACGTCACCCCGGACCCGTACGTGCGCCGCATCCGCAAGGACGAGATGGACGCGATCATGCCGGCGTGCGTGGCGATGTTCACCGAGGAGGTCGGCGTCTCCCCGCTGGCCGGCGACGGCGGCCTGCTCTACCAGGCGCGGGTGGCCGAGCTGGTCGGCTCCGGACGCTCCTTCGCCCGCCTCGACGAGCACGGCAAGGTGGTCTTCAAGGCGGAGATCGGCGCCGCCACCGAACAGGCCTGCCAGATCCAGGGCGTCTGGGTCGCGCCCGAGTACCGCGGCCGCGGCCTCGCCGCCCCCGGCATGGCCGCCGTACTGCGCTACGCCCTCGCCGACGTCGCCCCCGTCGTCAGCCTCTACGTCAACGACTTCAACACCCCGGCCCGCGCCGCGTACCGCCGCGTGGGCTTCGAAGAGGTCGGGGCGTTCATGAGCGTCCTGTTCTAGGACGCTCACCCCGACGCTCGCACGTTTCCTGTGGCTCCCGTCTCATCTCTTTGACGCCGTTTGACATTAGTGAGTCTTATGAACCATAAAGGGAGAGCTTTGGTTTAAGTTTCACTGACTGTAGGTGCCACGCGATGTCTGTTTCCGGTCCGGCCGCTCCGTCCGACGACCCCCAGAGGGACTGGGAGGCATGGCGTGCCGAGCGGCACCGCTCCCTCACCGGCCCCACCGGGAACCTCTCCCTCGTCGAGACGCGCTGGCTCCCCGCGGGCGAGCTGCCCGACCTCGATGCCGCCCGCGCCGGACAGCCGGACACCGTGAGCGTCACCGCCCTCGAGCGCACGGACCTGGTCACCGGAGAGCCCGAGCACGGACTGCGCTTCTGGGACGCGAACTCCCCGGCCGTACAGGACTTCGAGCGCGTCGACGCCTTCCCGTACGACCCGGACTGGGTCCTCGACGCCACGTACACGCCCGTCGAGGGCGCCCGCCGCGTCGCCTTCGAGCACCTCCGTGACAACGGCGGCACCCGCGAGAAGGTCGTCCCCGGCGACATCGCCCTCACCGTCGACGGCACCGCCTACACGCTCTCCGCCTTCGACGACGACGGCACCCTGCTGCTCGTCTTCGGCGACCCGACGAACGGCGACTCCACGTACGGCGCCGGCCGCTTCCTCTTCGTCGAGCACCTCGGCGCAGAGGAAGCAGCCGGCGAGGGCCGCGTCCGCCTCGACTTCAACCGCGCCTTCGTGCCCCCGTGCGGCTTCTCCGATCAGTACAACTGTCCGATGCCGCCGCGGCAGAACCGCTTCCACCTGCCCGTCGAGGCGGGCGAGAAGCTCCCCCTCTTCCGCGACGGCGCCGCCGGCACCGCCCACTGATCGACCTCCCGCAGCACTTCGCACGAAAGCACCCTCATGAACCTGCACCTGCGCAAGAAGCCCCTCTCCGCCGGCGTGCTCACCGTCGCCCTCGCCGTCACGCTCGCCGCCTGCGGCGGTGGTGGCGCCAACTCCGCCTCGGGCAGCGGAAGTTACGACAAGAACGCCACCGTGAACATAGGCTCGCTCTACGAGCCCCAGAACCTCGACAACACCGGAGGCGGTGGCCAGGGCGTCACCGAGGCCCTCAACGGCAACGTCTACGAGGGACTGTTCCGGCTCACCGACGCCGGCAAGGTCGAGAAGCTCCTCGCCCAGGACTACAAGGTCAGCGGCGACGGTCTCACCTACACCTTCACCCTGCGCGACGGCGTCAAGTTCCATAGCGGCAAGGCCCTGACCAGCAAGGACGTCAAGTACAGCCTCGAGAAGGTGATCGCGAAGGACTCGCAGTCCGCGCGCAAGTCCAACCTGGAGGTCATGAAGGACATCACCACCCCCGACGCGAAGACCGTCAAGGTCACGCTGTCGCAGAAGTCGATCTCCTTCGTCTACAACCTCTCCTACGTCTGGATCATCAACTCCGACGCGAAGAACCTGAAGACGACGGAGGACGGCACCGGCCCGTACACGCTGGACAAGTGGACACGCGGCTCGGCACTGAGTCTCGACCGCTTCGCCGGGTACTGGGGCCCCGCAGCCAAGAACAAGCAGGTCGTCCTCCACTACTACAAGGACGCGACCGCCCTCAACAACGCGCTGCGGACCAACGCCGTCGACGTCGTCACCAGCGAGCAGTCGCCGGACGCCCTCGACCAGTTCAAGTCCGACCAGAACTACAAGGTCAACGACGGCGACTCCACCACCAAGCTGCTGCTCGCCTTCAACGACAAGGCCAAGCCGTTCACCGACGTCAAGGTGCGCCAGGCCGTCTCCGCCGCCATCGACGACAAGAAGCTCCTCGCGTCCGTCTGGGGCGGTTACGGCAAGGAGATCGGGTCGATGGTGCCGCCCACCGACCCCTGGTACGAGGACCTGACCAAGGTCAACGCGTACGACGTGACGAAGGCGAAGAAGCTGCTCAAGGAGGCCGGGTACGCCAAGGGCTTCAGCTTCACGCTGGACACCCCGAACTACGACCCGCACCCCACCGCCGCCACCTTCATCAAGTCGCAGCTCGCCAAGGTCGGCATCACCGTCAAGATCAACACGATCACGCCCGACGAGTGGTACACGAAGGTCTACAAGAACCACGACTTCTCGGCCACGCTCCAGGAGCACGTCAACGACCGCGACCTCGTCTGGTACGGCAACCCCGACTTCTACTGGGGCTATGACGACAAGCAGGTCCAGGACTGGGTGAAGCAGGCCGAGGAGGCCTCCAGCACCGCAGCGCAGACCGAGCTGCTGAAGAAGGTCAACCGCAAGACCGCCGAGGACGCGGCCAGCGACTGGCTGTACCTGTACCCGCAGATCGTCGTCGCCAGCACGAAGCTGTCGGGCTACCCGCTCAACGGCCTCAACTCGCAGTTCTTCGCGTACGACATCAAGAAGAGCAGCTGACACCCCGGCCATGCTGAGATACCTCCTGCGGAGGCTGGTGTTCCTGCTGGTCTCCCTCGTCCTCGCGAGCATCGTGCTGTTCGTGCTGCTGCGGATGCTGCCCGGCGACCCGGCGAACGCGCTCACCTCGGTGGGCGCCTCGCCCGAGCAGATCGCCGCGGCCCGGCACTCCATCGGCTCCGACCAGCCGCTGCCCGAGCAGTTCGTCCACTGGATCGGCCAGCTGGCGAGCGGTGACCTCGGCACGTCGTTCGTCAGCTCGCTGCCGGTCGGACCCGAGGTGAGCCAGCGCCTGAACGTGACGGTGCCGCTCACCCTCGCCGCGTTCGTGCTCGCCGTGCTCGTCGCGATACCGGCCGGCTTCGTGGCCGCGTACAAGAAGAACACCTGGTACGGGGCGCTGCTCAGCGGCGTCTCCCAACTGGGCATCGCCGTCCCGGTGTTCTGGCTCGGCATGATCCTCATCGCGGTCTTCGCGCTGAACGCGGGCTGGCTGCCGTCCGGCGGCTTCCCGCAGGACGGCTGGGACACCCCGGCCGACGCCGTCCGCTCGCTCGTCCTGCCGGTGGTGACGGTGGCGCTGGTGATGTCGGCGTCCCTGATCCGGTACGTGCGCTCGGCCACCCTCGACGTCCTCGACAGCGAATACCTGCGCACGGCACGCGCGCTGGGCTCGTCGTTCGGCCGCGCCATGTGGCGGCACGGACTGCGCAACGCCTCCGTGCCGGTCATCTCCGTGCTCGGCATCGAGCTGGCGTCGACGCTGCTCGGCGCCGTCGTCGTCGAGTCCGTGTACGCGCTGCCGGGCCTCGGCTCGATGCTCGCGACCGGCATCGCACAGCACGACTACCCGGTGATCCAGGGCGTGCTGTTCCTCTCGACGTTCGGCGTGCTGATCATCGGGTTCGTCGCGGACCTCGTGCAGCGGATCGTCGACCCGCGGCTGCGCGGACGGCTGTCGGGAGGTGGGGTGCGATGAAGCGCCGGTCCTCCCTCACCCTGTGGACGGGCGGGGTGCTCGCGGGCCTCGTGGTCCTGCTCGCCCTCGTCTCCCTCTTCTGGCTGCCCTACGACAGCGACGACACCTCCGGCGGACGGCTCGCCGGACCCGGCGACGGGCATCTGCTCGGCACCGACAAGCTCGGACGCGACCTGTTCACCCAGCTCATGACCGGATCGCGGATCGCCCTGGAATCCGGGCTCGGGGCCGTGGCCGTCGCCACGCTGCTCGGCGTCACGCTGGGCGTCCTCGCGGCGTTCGCGCAGGGCTGGTTCGACGACACGGTCTCCGCGCTGCTCGACATCCTCATCGCGTTCCCGACACTGCTGCTCGCCATGCTGATCGTCGCCGCGCGCTCGGCGACGCTCGGCTCCGCGATCCTCGCCATCGGCCTCGCGCAGAGCGCCGTGGTGGCCCGGCTGACCCGGATCCTGGTCAAGCGCGTCCTGGCGCAGGACTACATCACCGCGTCCCGCACCTCGGGCACCTCCTGGGCGCGGGTCGTCGCCGGGCACGTGCTGCCCAACATCTGGCCGACGCTCGTGGTCAACCTCGCGCTGCAGTTCGGCCTGGCCGTGCTGGCCGAGGCCGGCCTGTCCTACCTGGGCCTGGGCGCACCGCCGCCGAACGCCTCGTGGGGCCGGATGCTCCAGGAGGCACAGGCGACGTTCACCACCGCTCCCGCGGGCGCGCTCGCCCCGGGCATCCTGCTTGTCGTCCTGGTCATCGGCGTGAACCTCATCGCGGACGGACTGCGCGACGTCCTCGACCCGACCGCGCGGAAGGGAAGGGCGGCGCTGTGACCGACGCACTGCTCGCGGTGAACGACCTGACGATCCGTACCGCCGAGGGGCGGGCCCTCGTCTCGGAGCTGAGCTTCGAGATCGGCCGCGGTGAACGGCTCGGCCTCATCGGCGAGTCCGGCTCGGGCAAGTCCCTGACCACACTGGCCGTGCTCGGCCTGCTGCCCGCGGGCATGACGGTCACCGGCGGCATCGAGCTGGACGGCACGCCGATCGTCGGGGCGAGCGAGCGCACCCTCGTCGGCGTACGCGGCCGCAGCGCGGCCGTCGTCTTCCAGGAGCCGCTCACCGCCCTGGACCCGTTGATGCGGGTGGGCCGGCAGATCGCCGAACCCCTGCGCAGACGCCAGGGGCTCAAGGGCGCCGCGCTGCGGGCCGCCGTGGCCGCACTCCTCGACCAGGTGCGGCTGCCCGAACCGGACCGCATCGCCCGCGCCTTCCCGCACGAGATCTCCGGCGGCCAGCGCCAGCGCGTCGCCCTCGCCATGGCACTGGCCTGCGACCCGGCGCTGCTCATCGCCGACGAACCCACGACCGCCCTCGACGTGACCGTGCAGGCCGACATGCTCGACCTGATCGACGGACTCGTGCGCGAGCGCGGCACCGCCGTGCTGTTCGTCAGCCACGACCTGGCCGTCGTCGCGCGGGTCACGGACCGGGTCCTGGTCATGAAGGACGGCCGCGCGGTCGAGACGGGCGCCGTCGCCGACGTCGTACGGGCTCCCCGCGAGGCCTACACCAAGACGCTGGTGGACAGCGCACGCCAGCTGGAATCGGCCCTTGACCTGGGAGGTGCGCGATGACCTCGCCCGTGCTGGAACTCGACGCGGTGTCCTACGCGTACCGGGGGAGCGCGGCACCCGTCGTCACCGACGTGTCCGTGGCCGTCGAGGCCGGGCAGAGCCTGGCCCTCGTCGGCGAATCGGGGGCGGGCAAGACGACCCTGCTGCGGATGCTGCTCGGCCTCGCCCGGCCCACCGCGGGGACGGTGCGCTTCGACGGCGACGAGCTGCGGCTGCGCGACCGGACACAGATGAAGGCGTTCCGGCGCAGCGTGCAGTGCGTCTTCCAGGACCCCTACGCGTCGTTGGACCCGCGCCGGCGCGTGCGCCGCATCGTCGCCGAGCCGCTCAGGTCCCTCGGCGTCGCCTCCGGGGACGATGCCGGGCGGCGCGTCGCCGAGGCGCTCGAACGGGTGGGACTCCCGGCCGACGCCGCGGAGCGCTACCCGCACGAGTTCTCCGGCGGCCAGCGCCAGCGCATCGCCATCGCGCGGGCCACCGTCTGCGACCCGCGCGTCCTCCTCGCCGACGAACCGGTCTCGGCGCTCGACGTCACGACCCGCGTGAAGGTCGTCGACCTGCTCGCGGAGCTGAAGGAGACGGCCGGACTGACGGTCGTCATGGTCTCCCACGACCTGTCGGCGGTGGCCGCCCTGTGCGAGCGCACCGCCGTGCTGGAGCGGGGCCGGGTGGTCGAGTCGGGCGCCACGTCCGCGGTCCTCGGCGCGCCCGAACACGCCTACACCCGCCGCCTGCTGGCGAGCGTGCCGCGGCTGCCGGCGCGGGCCTGACCCGGGCCGAGGCGGGCCACCCGTACGGCATGCCCGGCCCCCCGGGGTACCCTCCGGGCATGCCGCACCGGAACCGCACGGACGACACCGCCGTCGCCATCGGCCCCCTCGATCTGCGCGCCCGGGTCGACGAGGCCCTCGCCGTCCAGGCGTACGCCTTCGGGCTGAGCGACGACGAGATCGCCGTGCGCCGGCAGATCGTGCTGCGGCACATGACGTACCCGGGAGCCCGCGCCCTCGGCGCCACCACCGACACCGGCCGCCTCGTCGGCTTCGTCTACGGCATGCCGAACGACCGCACCCACTGGTGGTCCACGGTCGTCGAGCCGTACCTGCGCGCCCGCGGCCACGACCACTGGCTCGACGACTCCTTCGTCATCACCGAGCTGCACGTCCACCCCGGCTACCAGAACCGCGGCATCGGCCGCACCCTCATCACCACGATCACCGACGCCGCGTCGCAGCCCCGCTCGATCCTCTCCGCGATCGACTTCGACAGCCCGGCCCGTGGCCTGTACCACTCCCTCGGCTACGACGACCTGGCCCGACAGGTCCTCTTCCCCAGCGCCCCGAAGCCGTACGCGGTGATGGGCGCGCCCCTGCCGCTGCTGCGCTGACCCGGAACCGATTTCCGGCCGCGCCCACCGCCCGGCTAACCTCCTGCCCATAACCCTTTCGTCGCAGGAGTCGAGAATCATGGCCAAGGTCCAGGTCCAGCGCATGTCCCGCTTGATGGTGAAGACGCTGCGCGACGACCCGGCGGACGCCGAGGTGCTCAGCCACAAGCTGCTGGTCCGCGCCGGTTTCGTGCGCCGCACCGCCGCCGGCATCTGGTCCTGGCTGCCGCTCGGCAAGAAGGTCCTCGCCAACGTCGAGCGCGTGGTGCGCGAGGAGATGGACGCCATCGGCGCCCAGGAGGTCACCCTCCCCGCCCTGCTGCCCAAGGAGCCCTACGAGGCGACCGGCCGCTGGACGGAGTACGGAGCCGAGCTGTTCCGCCTGAACGACCGCAAGGGCGGCGACTACCTCCTCGGCCCGACCCACGAGGAGATCTTCACGCTCCTCGTCAAGGACCAGTGCACGTCCTACAAGGACCTGCCGGTGATCCTCTACCAGATCCAGTCGAAGTACCGCGACGAGGCCCGCCCCCGCGCCGGCATCCTGCGCGGCCGCGAGTTCCTGATGAAGGACTCCTACTCCTTCGACACGGCCGACGAGGGCCTCGCCGAGTCCTACGCCCTGCACCGCGCCGCCTACCAGCGGATCTTCGAGCGCCTCGGCCTCGACCACCGCATCTGCGCCGCCACCGCCGGCGCCATGGGCGGCTCGAAGTCGGAGGAGTTCCTGGCCCCGGCCGCCGCCGGCGAGGACACCTTCGCCGACTGCCCGAACTGCGACTACGCGGCGAACACCGAGGCGGTCTCGTACACCCTCAAGCCGGTCGACGCCGCGGGCGTCGCCGCTCTGGAGGAGATCCCCACCCCCGACACCCCGACCATCGAGACGCTCGCCGCGTACCTCGACGTCCCGGCGTCGGCCACGCTCAAGAACCTCCTGGTGAAGGTCGACGGCGAGATCGTCGCCCTCGGCGTCCCCGGCGACCGCGAGGTCGACATGGACAAGGTCGAGGCCCACTTCGCCCCGGCCGCCGTCGAGCTCGTCACGGCCGAGGACTTCGAGGGCCGCGACGACCTCGTCCGCGGCTACGTCGGACCGCAGGGCCTGGAGAAGGTCACCTACCTCGCCGACCCCCGCATCGCCCCCGGCACCGCCTGGATCACCGGCGCCAACAAGGACGGCGTGCACGCCAGGAACGTCGTCGCGGGCCGCGACTTCGAGGTCGACACCCACGTCGACATCGTCGTCGTCCAGGAAGGCGACCCGTGCCCGAACTGCGGCACCGGCCTCAAGCTGGACCGCGCCATCGAGATCGGCCACATCTTCCAGCTCGGCCGCAAGTACGCCGACGCCTTCCAGCTCGACGTGCTCGGCCAGAACGGCAAGCCGGTCCGCGTGACCATGGGCTCCTACGGCATCGGCGTCTCCCGCGCCGTCGCCGCGCTCGCCGAGCAGCACGCCGACGACAAGGGCCTCGTCTGGCCCGAGGAGATCGCCCCGGCCGACGTGCACGTCGTCGCCGCCGGCAAGGCCCTCCAGACGGAGCTGGCCCTGGAGGTCTCCGACAAACTGGCCGCGGCCGGTGTCCGCGTCCTGGTCGACGACCGCCCGGGCATCTCGCCCGGCGTGAAGTTCACCGACTCCGAGCTGATCGGCGTGCCGAAGATCCTGGTCGCCGGCCGCCGCAGCGGCGACGGCATCGTCGAGCTGAAGGACCGCCGCACCGGCGAGCGCGAGGAGCTCACGGTCGAGGAGGCCGTGGCCCGCCTCACCGCCTGAGCACCGCCCAAGACGCCGATGGCGCCGGAACCTCGGTTCCGGCGCCATCGGCGTCTTGGTGTCTCAGCGTGCTCTCAGAGCCAGCCCGCGAACTCCAGCAGGTTCTCCGCGTCCCGCTCCCGCCCCACGCGCAGCGCCCGCACCCCGGACTCCACCGCGCGGAACAGCGTCCAGCCGCGCAGCCGCGCCTGGTCCACCTCCAGGGACTCGGCCAGACGCTTCACCCGGCGGCGCGTGATGGCCGGCCCCGACGGCGAGCCGATCAGGTCCTCGACCCGGTCGCGCACGAGCCGCGCCAGATCGAAGGCGCACTCGCCGACGACCGGGTCGGGCCCGACCGCCAGCCACGGCGTCCGCTCCCCGGACAGCACCTTGGACTGCCGGAACGTGCCGTGCAGCAGCCGCAGTTCGGGCGGCGCGGCGACCAGCTCCTCGCGGGCCTCCAGCGCCGCGTCGACCAGCGGGGCCACCTCGGGGAAGGCGTCCACGCTGGCCCGCATCGCCGTCGCCTGCCGGCCCGTGCGCTCGGGCACCGTCTCGCAGTTGCGCCCGGCGGGCGGCTCCGTCCACAGCCGGCGCAGTGTCCCCGCCGCCTCCAGGAGAGCCTTCGCCTCCGGCAGCGTCCGCACGGAGACCTCGGGGTGCAGCCGCTCCAGGAGCAGCGCCCCGTCGTTGGTCCCGGGATCCAGCAGGCGCACGGCCCCGAACCCGTCCCAGTGCGTCAGCGCGGCCCGCTCCGCCTCCGGACGGAACCGCTCCGGCGCCAGCTTCAGGACGGCGGGCGCACCGTCCGCCGTCCGGACATGGGCGACCAGGCTGCTGCGCCCGCCGGGCACGTGCACCCGCTCCACGGTCACCCCGCGCAGGGCCGCGGCCTCGGCGAGCAGGACATCGATCTGGCCGAGCCACGCCGAC
The DNA here is from genome assembly GCF_050410835.1 of Streptomyces sp. cg35. Classification (NCBI taxonomy): domain Bacteria; kingdom Bacillati; phylum Actinomycetota; class Actinomycetes; order Kitasatosporales; family Streptomycetaceae; genus Streptomyces; species Streptomyces sp. cg35. Next base: position 2,509,779 of record NZ_CP191268.1, on the reverse strand, counting down.
GCCCCGTCGTCGCGCACCTCGCCGAGCGCGTTCACCAGCCGCTGCGGCGGTTCAAAAGCCATGCGCGAGAGATTCCCTTCAGAACTACAGGACTGCTTGTGTACGCGTCACTCACGTACGCGGGGTCGCCGACGGCGACGCGGACGGCACCGCGGCCCGTTCGGCGAGCCCAGGGAAGGCTACGCTCCCGCCGCGCCAGCGCACCGCACGGACCGCCGCCTCCCGCAGCGCGTCCGCCGCGGCCCGGCGCCGCTCGCCGCTCGCCGCCCGGACGAGGTCCGAGTACACCCCGGCGACCTTGTCCTCGATGTCGGCCGCGAGCCGGGCCGCGGCGGCCGAGTCCGGCACCGGGAACGGCAGCGCGTACGCCCCCGCCGACTCCTCGGGGCTGCCGCCCAGGTCCCGCACGGTGCGCCGCAGTTCGTCCCGGCGGGCGCGGTGCGCGTCGTACGCGGCCTTCGCCTCGTCGCGGCGGCCCGCGCGGACCCGGCCGCCGACCACCCCGTACCCGTACACCGCCGCGTGCTCGGCGCGCAGCGCCGCCTGCACCGTCGCGAGCAGGTCGCTCTCGCTCATCCCCGTCAGCCCTCCGTCAGCAGATACGCGTGCCCGGCCCCGGCCGCCGCCACCGAGGCGAGCAGCCGCGCCTGTTCGGCGGGAGCGTCCACGAGCGCCGCCAGCCGCCGGTCCGACAGGGCCCGCTCGGCCGCCGCCAGCGCCTTCAGTACGTCCTTCTCGGCCACCGGCGACGTCGTCGGCGACGGGGCGAGCGCCGACGGCCGGGCCGCCCCGCCGAACGCCTTCACATGCCGCTCGACCTCCGAGCGCAGCGGTCCGAGCCGGGACGCGAGCGAGGGGTGGGCGGCGAGCGCCTGGTCGTACTGCCCCAGCAGATCGGCGCTCTCCCGGGCCGCCTGCGCCCGCAGCCGCTTCTCCTGCGAGACGGCGGGCGCCCCCCGGCCGCCCTCGGTCCCTTCGTCGCCGCTGCCCGAACATCCGGTCAGCAGCGCGGCCCCGGCCAGCGAGGCGAGCAGACTCCTACGGCGTGGCCCCGGTCGGGCCTGAGTGGTGAGCGGCACGGCGGTCGTCCTCGGCATGAAGGTGCGGCGGAAAGCAGCGGGACACAGAAGGCTCAGAAAGGTTTCGGCACGACCGAAGACGGAGCGGCCGGTGATCACCGTACCGTCGCCCCCTCCCCGGTGGACGGCAACACCCCCCTGGACCGGATACCCTTTGACCTGACGCGCATGGAATGCCGGCAAACCACAACAGCACACGCGGCCGAGGAGTCACCCGGATGAGCACCACCCAGAACGAGAGGCTGCGGGAACTACTGGAACCGCTCGTCAGCTCACAGGGGCTCGATCTCGAAGAGATCGAAGTGGCCTCGGTAGGACGCAAGCGGGTGCTGCGCGTCGTCGTCGACTCCGACGAAGGAGCCGATCTCGACCGGGTCGCCGATGTGAGCCGCGCGCTCTCGGCGACGCTCGACGAGCCCGGTAACAGCACCGTCATGGGCGACGGGGAGTACGAGCTCGAGGTCGGGACCCCGGGCGCCGAGCGCCCGCTCACCGAGCACCGTCACTACGTCCGCGCGACGGACCGCCTCGTGAAGTTCCAGCTGACGGACGACACCGAGCTGGTCGCGCGCATCCTCGAGGTCGACGACGAGGGCCTCGACCTCGAAGTACCGGGCGTGAAGGGCCGCAAGGCGACCGCCCGACGGCTCGACTTCACGGACATCGCCAAGGCGCGTGTCCAGGTCGAGTTCAACCGCAAGAACAAGAACGAAGAGGAGGCGTAGCCGTGGACATCGACATGAGTGCCCTGCGGGGTCTGGTCCGGGAGAAGGAGATCTCCTTCGATCTGCTGGTCGAGGCGATCGAGTCGGCCCTCCTCATCGCCTACCACCGCACCGACGGGAGCTTCCGTCGCGCCCGCGTGAAGCTCGACCGCGAGAGCGGCCACGTGACGGTGTGGGCGACTGAGGACCCGGCGGACCTCGAAGAGGGCCAGGAGCCCAAGGAGTTCGACGACACCCCCTCCGACTTCGGCCGCATCGCCGCGACCACCGCGAAGCAGGTCATCCTGCAGCGGCTGCGCGACGCCGAGGACGACGCGACGCTCGGCGAGTACGCGGGCCGCGAGGGCGACATCGTCATGGGCGTGGTCCAGCAGGGCCGCGACCCGAAGAACGTGCTGGTCGACATCGGCAAGCTCGAGGCGATCCTGCCGGTGCAGGAGCAGGTGCCGGGCGAGGAGTACCCGCACGGCCAGCGGCTGCGCTCGTACGTCGTCCGCGTCGCGAAGGGTGTGCGCGGCCCGTCCGTGACCCTGTCGCGCACCCACCCGAGCCTGGTGAAGAAGCTCTTCGCGCTCGAGGTGCCGGAGATCGCCGACGGGTCCGTCGAGATCTCGGCCATCGCCCGTGAGGCCGGCCACCGTACGAAGATCGCCGTGCGCTCCACGCGCAGCGGGCTCAACGCCAAGGGCGCCTGCATCGGCCCGATGGGCGGCCGGGTGCGCAACGTGATGGGCGAGCTGAACGGCGAGAAGATCGACATCGTCGACTGGTCGGACGACCCGGCGGAGATGGTGGCCAACGCGCTGTCCCCGGCCCGTGTCTCCAAGGTCGAGATCGTCGACCTCGCGGCCCGTTCGGCCCGGGTGACCGTCCCGGACTACCAGCTCTCCCTCGCCATCGGCAAGGAGGGGCAGAACGCCCGGCTCGCGGCCCGGCTCACCGGCTGGCGCATCGACATCCGCCCGGACACCGAGCAGACCGGCCCCGAGGGCGGCGCCCGGGACACCCGGGGCGGGGAATAAATCCAGGCGCTGTGCGTTTGGACCACGACAGTATGTGACGAGAAACAGCCGTTCGATTTTTACCCCGAATGGGTGAGGTCGGTACGGGGAGGTAGACTTAAGCGTGTCTGGCCGGACGCATGCCCGCGCATGCCCAGAGCGAACCTGTGTGGGATGCCGGGAGCGAGCGGCCAAGAGCGAACTGCTGCGGATCGTGGTGACCGAGGGCCGATGCGTCCCCGATGATCGCGGTACGCTGCCCGGCCGGGGTGCCTACGTGCACCCCGCCCCGGTCTGTCTCGACCTGGCGGTCCGCCGCCGGGCGTTCCAGCGGGCGTTCAAAGCCCCTGGACCGTTCGACACGGAGGCGCTGCGCCACCGAGTCGAGCAGGCAACACCGTAAGACGTGCCGTACGGGGCCCCCGTGCGGTCCTGGTACCCCGCGAGTTGGAAGTAGGTCGAGATTGCGATGAGCACTCGATGAGCACGCGATGAGTACGCCCATGAAGTAGCGACGGTCCGGCGTAACCCGGACCTAAAAGGAGCGAAGTGGCTAAGGTCCGGGTATACGAACTCGCCAAGGAGTTCGGCGTAGAGAGCAAGGTCGTCATGGCCAAGCTCCAAGAACTCGGTGAATTCGTACGTTCGGCGTCCTCGACGATCGAGGCGCCCGTTGTACGCAAATTGACTGACGCCCTCCAGCAGGGCAACGGGTCCGGCAAGCCTGCCGCGGCCCGCAAGGCCGCGCCCGCGAAGCCCGCGGCGCCGCGTCCCACCCCTTCCCCCGCGCAGGCCGCGAAGCCTGCCGCGCCGCGCCCGCCGGCCCCGAAGCCGGCCGCCGCGGAGAAGCCCGCCGCCCCGGCCGCGACGCCGGGTCCGCGTCCCACCCCCGCCCCGAAGCCGGCTCCCAAGCCCGCTTCGCCGGCTCCGGCCGCGCCCGAGTTCACGGCGCCGCCCGCTGCCCCGGCCGCCCCGTCGGCCCCGGCCGCGAGCGGCCAGAGCGGCCAGAGCGGTCCGCGGCCCGGCGCCCGTCCCGGTGCCCCGAAGCCCGGTGCCCGTCCGGCTCCCGGCCAGGACCGGGGCCAGGGCCAGCGTGGCGACCGCGGTGACCGTCAGGGCGCCCCGCGTCCCGGCGGCCAGGGCGCCCGTCCCGGTGGTGCCCGTCCCGCGGGTCCCCGTCCGGGCAACAACCCCTTCACCTCTGGTGGCTCCACCGGCATGGCGCGCCCGCAGGCGCCCCGTCCGGGCGGCGCCCCGCGTCCCGGCGGCCAGGGTGCCCCGGGCGGTCCCCGCCCGCAGGGCGGCGGCCAGGGTGGTCCCCGTCCGCAGGGTCAGGGCGGCGCCCGTCCGACCCCGGGCGGCATGCCTCGTCCGCAGGGCGGCGCGGCCGGTCCGCGTCCCGGCGGCGGCCCCGGTGGCAACCGTCCGAACCCGGGCATGATGCCGCAGCGTCCCGCCGCGGGCCCGCGTCCCGGTGGTGGCCCCGGCGGTGGCCGTGGTCCCGGCGGCGGCGGTCGCCCGGGTGGCGGCGGCGGTCGTCCCGGTGGCGGCGGCTTCGCCGGTCGTCCCGGTGGCGGCGGCGGTGGCGGTTTCGCCGGCCGTCCCGGTGGTCCCGGTGGCGGTGGCGGCGGCTTCGCCGGCCGTCCCGGCGGTGGCGGCGGTGGCCGTCCCGGCTTCGGCGGTCGTCCCGGCGGTCCGGGTGGCCGTGGTGGCACGCAGGGTGCGTTCGGCCGTCCCGGCGGGCCCGCCCGTCGTGGTCGCAAGTCGAAGCGTCAGAGGCGCCAGGAGTACGAGGCCATGCAGGCCCCGTCGGTCGGCGGCGTCATGCTGCCTCGCGGCAACGGACAGTCCGTCCGCCTGTCGCGCGGTGCTTCCCTGACCGACTTCGCGGAGAAGATCAACGCCAACCCGGCGTCGCTCGTCGCCGTGATGATGAACCTCGGCGAGATGGTCACCGCCACGCAGTCCGTCTCCGACGAGACGCTGAAGCTTCTCGCGGACGAGATGAACTACCTCCTCGAGATCGTCAGCCCCGAGGAGGAGGACCGCGAGCTGCTCGAGTCCTTCGACATCGAGTTCGGCGAGGACGAGGGTGGCGAGGAGCTCCTCGTCGCGCGTCCGCCGGTCGTGACCGTCATGGGTCACGTCGACCACGGTAAGACCCGCCTGCTCGACACCATCCGCAAGACGAACGTCATCGCGGGTGAGGCCGGCGGCATCACGCAGCACATCGGTGCGTACCAGGTCACGACCGAGGTGAACGACGAGGATCGCAAGATCACCTTCATCGACACCCCCGGTCACGAGGCCTTCACCGCCATGCGTGCCCGTGGTGCGAAGTCGACCGACATCGCGATCCTCGTGGTCGCGGCCAACGACGGTGTCATGCCGCAGACGGTCGAGGCGCTCAACCACGCCAAGGCCGCCGAGGTCCCGATCGTCGTCGCGGTCAACAAGATCGACGTCGAGGGTGCCGACCCGACCAAGGTGCGCGGTCAGCTGACCGAGTACGGCCTGGTGGCCGAGGAGTACGGCGGCGACACCATGTTCGTCGACATCTCCGCCAAGCAGGGTCTGAACATCGACTCCCTGCTCGAGGCCGTGGTCCTGACCGCGGACGCCTCGCTCGACCTGCGGGCCAACCCGGAGCAGGACGCGCAGGGTATTGCGATCGAGTCCCACCTCGACAAGGGCCGCGGTGCCGTCTCGACGGTCCTGGTCCAGCGCGGCACGCTGCGCATCGGCGACACGATGGTGGTCGGCGACGCGTACGGCCGTGTCCGGGCGATGCTCGACGACAACGGGAACAACGTCGAGGAAGCGGGTCCCTCGACCCCCGTCCTCGTGCTCGGTCTCACCAACGTCCCGGGTGCCGGCGACAACTTCCTGGTGGTCGACGAGGACCGTACGGCCCGTCAGATCGCCGAGAAGCGTGCCGCTCGCGAGCGCAACGCCAACTTCGCGCGCCGCGGCGTCCGGTTCTCCCTGGAGAACCTGGACGAGGCCCTCAAGGCCGGTCTGGTGCAGGAACTCAACCTCATCATCAAGGGCGACGCGTCCGGTTCGGTGGAGGCTCTCGAGTCCTCGCTGCTCCAGCTCGACGTCGGCGAAGAGGTCGACATCCGCGTCCTGCACCGCGGTGTGGGTGCGGTCACCGAGTCCGACATCAACCTGGCGACCGGCTCCGACGCCATCGTCATCGGCTTCAACGTCCGGGCAGCCGGCCGTGCGCAGCAGATGGCGGAGCGCGAGGGCGTCGACGTCCGGTACTACTCGGTGATCTACCAGGCCATCGAGGAGATCGAGGCGGCCCTCAAGGGCATGCTCAAGCCGGAGTACGAAGAGGTCGAGCTCGGCACGGCGGAGATCCGCGAGGTCTTCAAGTCGTCCAAGCTGGGCAACATCGCCGGTGTGCTCGTCCGGTCCGGAGAGGTCAAGCGCAACACCAAGGCGCGCCTGCTGCGCGATGGCAAGGTCATCGCGGAGAACCTCAACATCTCCGGTCTGCGTCGCTTCAAGGACGACGTCACCGAGATCCGCGAAGGGTTCGAGGGCGGTATCAACCTCGGCAACTTCAACGACATCAAGGTCGACGACGTCATCGCGACGTACGAGATGCGCGAGAAGCCGCGCGCCTGACCTGAGCGTCAATGATCGGGGCCGGTCGGCGGGACTTATTTCCGTCGATCGGCCCCGGCCGTTGCGTGTACGGTTCCCGTATCGGCGTACAAGCGTTGCGCCCATACGAACCCGAACCGGCGGGCATCCGGACACACATGTATGTGGGGACTCTGTCCTTCGATCTGCTCCTCGGCGACGTCCACTCGCTGAAGGAGAAGCGCTCTCTCGTCCGTCCGATCGTGGCCGAACTCCAGCGCAAGTACGCGGTGAGCGTGGCGGAGACGGGCAATCAGGACCTCCACCGCAGGGCCGAGATCGGGCTCGCGGTGGTCTCCGGGGACACGGGACACCTCACCGACGTACTGGACCGCTGCGAGCGGCTGGTCGCCGGGCGGCCCGAGGTGGAACTGCTCTCGGTTCGACGCAGGCTCCACAGCGACGAAGACTGAAGCAACAACGCAAGACAGTTACTAAGGAGACGGCAGTGGCCGACAACGCGCGCGCCAAGAGGCTGGCGGACCTCATCCGAGAGGTGGTGGCCCAGAAGCTGCAGCGCGGGATCAAGGACCCGCGGCTCGGCACCCACGTCACCATCACGGACACCCGCGTCACGGGTGACCTGCGGGAGGCGACCGTCTTCTACACCGTGTACGGGGACGACGAGGAGCGGGCCGAGGCGGCCGCCGGTCTGGAGAGCGCCAAGGGCATCCTGCGCTCCGCGGTCGGCGCAGCGGCGGGCGTGAAGTTCACGCCGACCCTGACCTTCGTGGCGGACGCCCTGCCCGACAACGCCAAGACGATCGAGGACCTCCTCGACAAGGCGCGGGCCTCCGACGCCCAGGTGCGGGAGGCGTCCGCGGGCGCCACGTTCGCCGGTGACGCCGACCCGTACAAGAAGCCCGAGGACGACGAGGACGAGACGGACGGCGACGCCTGAGCATGTCCGACCGCACCCCTGTGCCCGACGGCCTTGTCATCGTCGACAAGCCGTCGGGCTTCACTTCGCACGACGTCGTGGCCAAGATGCGCGGGATCGCCAAGACCCGCCGCGTCGGCCACGCGGGCACCCTCGACCCGATGGCGACGGGCGTCCTCGTGCTCGGCGTCGAGCGTGCCACCAAGCTCCTCGGCCACCTCGCGCTGACCGAGAAGGAGTACCTGGGCACCATCCGCCTGGGCCAGAACACCCTGACCGACGACGCCGAGGGCGAGATCACCTCGTCCGCCGACGCGTCCGGGGTCCGGCGCGAGGCCGTCGACGCGGGCATCGCCAAGCTGACCGGCGACATCATGCAGGTGCCGTCCAAGGTCAGCGCCATCAAGATCAAGGGCGTGCGCTCGTACAAGCGGGCCCGGGACGGCGAGGACTTCGAGATCCCCGCCCGCCCCGTCACCGTCTCGTCCTTCGCGGTGTACGACATCCGGGACGCGGTCGCCGAGGACGGCACCCCGGTGCTCGACCTCGTCGTGTCCGTGGTCTGCTCGTCGGGCACGTACATCCGGGCACTGGCCCGGGACCTGGGCGCCGACCTCGGGGTCGGCGGCCACCTGACCGCGCTGCGCCGCACCCGCGTCGGCCCCTACAAGCTGGACTCGGCGCGCACCCTGGACCAGCTCCAGCAGGAGCTGACCGTGATGCCGGTGGCCGACGCCGCGGCCGCCGCGTTCACCCGCTGGGACGTGGACGAGCGCCGCGCGAAGCTGCTCCTGAACGGCGTACGCCTGGAGATGCCCGGGGAGTACGCCGGGCGCGGTCCGGTCGCCGTGTTCGGCGCGGACGGGCGTTTCCTCGCGCTGGTCGAGGAGTCGAAGGGCAAGGCGAAGAGCCTGGCCGTCTTCGCCTGACGATCCCGGTTCCTCCGGTGGAGCGGCGGCCGCCCGGTCAGGGGCGGCCGCCGCTCCACGTTCCCCCCTCCCAAGGGTCTGTCCGCCACGCGCGTCGACTTCACCCCATCGAGCAGGCGCTCGGAGTGAACCGGGGGAGCGGAAGGGGGCGCGTTCGCCTCGCGTCCCGTCCAGCTGATCACCGCGCGCCTACCGTCGGGAAGACGGGGTGTGGCGGGAGGTTCGAGGCATGGTGGATCCGCCGCTGGTACGGATCTGTGATCTGGCCGGGCGGCCGCGCGGGACGGGGTTCGTCGCGGACGACCGCGGGACCGTCGTCACCAGTCATGAGGCGGTGGACGGGCTCGGGCGCGTGGTCCTGCACGCGCCGGGCGGTGCCACCTGTGTGGTGGGACGCGAGGCGGTGGTCGAACTGCCCGCGGTGGACCTCGCGCTGGTGCGCACCGACGGGCTCGGCGCGGCGCCGCTGCCCGTCGGGGCCGGGCGGGCCAAGGAGGCGGGGGCCTATGTACGGATCCCGGCCGGCGGCTGGCGCGAGGCCCGGGTGCTCGGGCACACCGACGTGACGTACACGGCCACCGACCGCTTCCATCTACTGGAGAACGCGATGGAGCTGGCCGTCGGGACGGCAGGCGCCGACGCGCTGCGGCTCGGCGGCGGCGCCGCGGGCGGTCCCGTCCTCGACGCGACGACGGGCGCCGTGGTCGCCGTCCTCGGCACCGCGCTGCAGGCCGGGCACCGGGCGGCCGGATTCGCGGTGCCGCTGCACGCGGCGGCCGGCGGGGACCCGCGCCTCGCCGACGTGCTGGCGCGCAACGCCGTGACCGTGCCCGCGTACGGCTCCGATCTGAACCTCGCCGGGGTGCTGCACCTGACCGCCGTCTCGGTGGGCAGCGACGGCCCGGGCGACGCCGCCGTGACACCGGTCGAACGGCCGGATGTGGCACGTGAGTTGGCGGACTTCATGGCGAGCGGGGCGTCCGTGCTGGCGCTCGTCGGGGAGCCGGGCAGCGGCCGTACGACGGAACTGGCGGCGCTCGCCGCACGGCGGGCCGGCGGGGAGAGCGCCGCGCCGACACTGTGGCTGCGCGGCGCGGACCTGCGCGGCGACGACACCTCCGTGACCGACGCCGCGGGGCGCGCCCTGGAGCGGGCCGGCCGGATCGTCGCGGCGTCCCGGGGCAGTGAGCCCGGCGCGCTGGGGGACATCTCGCCGGAGCACGTCGCCGCGGTCGCGCGCGCGGCGGGGCAGCCGCTCGTGCTGCTGCTCGACGGGCCCGAGGAGATGCCGCCCGTGCTCGCGCTCCGGCTCGCCGCGTGGTCCCGGGAGACCGAGCGGCGGCTGGCGGGCCCGGAGATGCGGCTCGTTGTGGCGTGCCGCGCGGAGTACTGGGAGCAGGCCGGGGCGCTGTTCGGCGGCGACGTGCTGCACGGGCGGCCGGGGCGGCTGCCCGCGTGCGTCCGCATCGGGGATCTGCCGGCGGAGCAGGCGCGGCGGGCGCGCGAGCGGTTCGGGATCGCCGAGGACGCGCTCGCGCCGAGGGACGCGGGACATCCGCTCGCGCTGCGGCTGCTGGGCGAGGTGCGGGCGGCGCTGTCCGGGGAGGTGGCCGGGTGCCCCGACCGCGACGAGGTGTTCGCGGCCTACCTGGATCTGATGTGCCTGCGGGTGGCGGTGCGGCTGGCGGCCGCCGCAGGTGTGCGGGGCACCGGGGTGCGGCGGCTCGCGGCACGCGTGTCCGGGCAGGTGCACGAGGCGGCCCGGCGCTGCCTGGGGCCCGGGCAGGGGGAGCTGGACCGGAAGACGTTCGAGGAACTGTTCCCGTGGGGTGCGTGGGGCGGGGTGAGCGGGTGGGCGTCGGCGGTGCTCGCGGAGGGGGTGCTGGTGCCCGCCGGGAGCGGATACCGGTTCGGGCACGAGGAGGTGGCCGACTGGGTCCAGGGAATGCATCTGGATCTGGACGCGGCGCTGGACGCGCTGGTGTTCCGGCGGCGCAGCGGGGCGTCGGTGCCGGTTCCCCGGCATCGGGCCGGGCCTGTGGTGCGGGCCCTCTTGCTGGTGGAGCGGCAGCGGGACGCCGGTGCGCTCGAGCTCACGTTGCGGGAGCTGGGCGTTCGGCTCGCGGGGCTTTCGCGGGGGCCCGGTGCATCCGCGCCCGGCGCCGGGGAGCCGCCTCGCCCACCCTGCCGCCCCGGGCGGCGGACTGCCCAGGACGACCGAGTCGCGTCGATGGACACCGAGGCCGACTGGTGGGCAGGTCACTTGCTCAGTGAAGTGTTGCTGCGCGTACCGGACGCCACCGCCTATCTGTCCCTGCTCGAAGAACTCGCCGACGCGGGCGTGTTCGGGAGCTGGTTCTGGATGGCCCTGCCCGTGGACGACGACACCCGGTTCGAGCTGCTGCGGCGACTCGTCGTGCACGACGCGCGGGAGCCGGGCGGGCGCTACCTCGACGCCGTCGCCGCGTCCCTGGAGGCCGAACCGGGGCGGGTGCAGCGGCGCCTCACCCGGTGGTTCCACGACGAGCGGCCGCTGCCCGCGCTGCCCGACGCCACCGTGGCGACCGCCGCGCAGGCCCTGCTGCACACCCATCGGCGCCGTGCCGTCGACGACCTGATCGAGGCGCTCGTCGACTGCGCGCACCCGCGGGCCGACGAACTGCTCGCCACCCTCGCCGACGAGGAGCCGTCCGCGCTGTGCCGGGCCGTCGACCGGTGGGCGCACGACGAGCGGCCCGCACGGCACGTGGCGGCCGTGGCGTACGGGCCCCGGGCGGCGGCCCGGGTGACGACCGAGGCCGACCGGGGTCTGCTGCGGTACGCCGCGCTGGCCCTGCTGGCCCGCCCCTCCGACTGCACGCTGCACGGCGCCGCGCTCGCCCTGCTCGTACGGGATCCGCAGTCCCGGCCCGTATACCTGGCGCCGGCGCTGAAGCGGTTCGAGGCCGGGGACCCGCAACTGCCCGCGGCCGCGCTGGCCGCGGCCCTCGGCACGCACCCGGACCCGGTGTTCGCGGCGTTCCGGACCCGGCTCCGGGAACCGGGTCCGGGCGCCGGGGACGTGCTGCGCACCCTCGCCGATGTCACGACGCCCGCTCTCGCGCGGCGGGCCGCCACGCTCGTCGCGGAGCTGGCGCAGTCCGGCCCCGAGGAGACGGCGGGGCAGGTGGCGGTCTTCGTCGACCGGCGCCTGGAGCACGGGGTGTCCGCGCGCGCCGTGCTGCTCCCGCTCGTCGTGGGCGTGCTGCACCGCGGGCCCGTCGCCGTCCGGGCCGCGCTCGCGCCCGTCCTCACCGCGCCCGGCACGGCCGCCTCGCGCGAGCTGCGGGCCGAGCTGCTCGACATCCTGCTCGGGCAGGAGCGCGAGCCGGCCGTCCTGGACGCCGTGCTGCGCGCCGCGGCGTGGGGCGCCGCACGGCGCGGGCAGCCGCGGACGCGGGAGCTGGTGCACCGGACGGGGGCGCTGCTCGTCCGCACCCCGGAGGGCGCCGCGTGCTTCGACCGGCGGCTCGTGGAGCTGGCGCGGACCGTGCCGGGGTTCGCGAGCCTCGTGTCCCGCTGGCTGGGTGCCGCGCAGCAGGAGTGGGCGGCGCTGGTCGGTCCCAGCGCCCGGCGCATGATCGAGAACCTCGCCGGGGTGCGGGTCCCCGCCTGACCCGGCGCCCGGCCCTACCCTGCCCGATGAGAGGCGTGGGCGGTCGGCATGGCACTCTTAGACCTGCGTATTCGGCAAGAGACGCAGAGACAGCAGAGACCGCACAGACGGAACCGTCGTACACAGGTTTGCGAGGAGCAATCACCGTGCAGCGCTGGCGTGGCTTGGAGGACATCCCCCAGGACTGGGGGCGCAGCGTCGTCACCATCGGTTCCTACGACGGCGTGCACCGCGGGCATCAGTTGATCATCGGCCGTGCCGTGGAGCGGGCCCGTGAGCTGGGCGTCCCCGCGGTCGTCGTCACCTTCGACCCGCACCCCAGCGAGGTCGTGCGCCCCGGCTCGCACCCGCCGCTGCTCGCCCCGCACCACCGGCGCGCCGAGCTGATGGCCGACCTCGGTGTCGATGCCGTGCTGATCCTCCCCTTCACCACCGAGTTCTCGAAGCTGTCGCCCGCCGACTTCGTGGCGAAGGTGCTCGTCGACAAGCTGCACGCGCGCGTCGTCGTCGAGGGCCCCAACTTCCGCTTCGGGCACAAGGCCGCGGGCAATGTCGCCTTCCTCGCCGAGCAGGGCGAGACCTTCGACTTCGAGGTCGAGGTCATCGACCTGTACGTGAGCGGATCCGCCGGGGGCGGCCGGCCGTTCTCCTCCACGCTCACCCGGCGGCTCGTCGCCGAGGGCGATGTCGAGGGGGCCCGCGAGATCCTCGGCCGGCCGCACCGTGTCGAGGGCGTGGTCGTCCGGGGCGCTCAGCGCGGCCGTGAGCTGGGCTTTCCCACGGCCAACGTGGAGACCCTGCCGCACACCGCGATCCCCGCGGACGGCGTCTACGCCGGGTGGCTGCACGTGAACGGCGAGGCGATGCCGGCCGCGATCTCCGTCGGGACGAACCCTCAGTTCGACGGCACCGAGCGCACCGTCGAGGCGTACGCCATCGACCGGGTGGGACTCGACCTGTACGGGCTGCACGTGGCCGTGGACTTCCTGGCGTTCGTGCGCGGCATGTCGAAGTTCGACTCGCTCGACCAGCTCGTCGAGGCCATCGCGAACGATGTGAAGCGGTCCCGTGAGCTCGTCGAGGAGTATGAGGCGTAGGTCACATCCAGGGCATGTCACAGACGGGCCCGCCCGTTCCGTCCCGTAGGTGGAAGCAGCACTCACCACGGCACAGGGAGCCCGTCATGGAAGCTCGTCTGAACATGTTCGCCAGCAAGTCCGCCACGGGGTTCGTCAAGCGTCTCGTCGCCGCGCACATGCCGGTCATGGAGTCGGGGCTGCCGGCCGCGACGCAGGAACTGGTGAAGATCCGCGCCAGCCAGATCAACGGCTGCTCGGGGTGCCTCGACATGCACACCAAGGAGGCCGCTGCCGCCGGTGAGACCGCGCAGCGGCTCAACCTGATCGCGGCCTGGCGGGAGGCCAAGGTGTTCACCGAGGCCGAGCGCGCCGCCCTCGAGGTGACGGAGCAGGGCACCCGGCTCGCGGACGGGGCCGGCGGCGTCACGGACGAGGCGTGGGCCGATGCCGCGAAGCACTACGACGAGGACCAGCTCGGCGCGCTGGTCTGCCTGATCGCCGGCATCAACGCCTTCAACCGGCTGAACGTCATCGTCCAGCAGCCGGCCGGCGACTACGAGGCCGGCCAGGCGGCGGCGTTCCACCGGGATTGAGCGGTGGATGGCCGGGTGCGGGAGCGTAGGGGCTCGTCGCGCAGTTCCCCGCGCCCCGGGGAACTGCGCGATCGGCCACGACGGACCCGCACCCGCCGACGATCCCTCACCGGCAGACGCTACGGCGCACCCTCAGCCACCCGGGCCCGCGCCCAGTGACAGGCCACCTGCGCCTCGGCCCCGCCGGACAGCACCGGCAGATCCTCGTTCCGGCACGCGTCGGAGACACCCGCCCGCTCGGCCTCCCCTCCGGCGAGGACCTGGCACCGCGCATGGAACCGGCAGCCACCAGGAATCCGCGACGGGTCCGGCGGCTCGCCGGTCAGCACCACCGGATCGCCGGGCGCCTCCGGCAGCACCGACAACAGGGCCTGGGTGTAAGGGTGCTGGGGTGAGGTCAGCACCTCCTCCACCGCGCCCGTCTCCACGATCCGGCCCAGATACATCACCGCCACCCGGTCCGCGATGTTCCAGGCCAGGCCGAGGTCGTGCGTGACGACCAGCGCCGACAGCCCCAGTTCGTCGCGGAGCTTCAGCAGCAGCGCGAGGATCTCACCCCGCACGGACGCGTCGAGCGACGCCACCGGCTCGTCCGCCACGATGAGTTCGGGCTCCAGGACCAGCGCGCCCGCGATCACGACACGCTGGCGCTGCCCGCCGGACAGCTCGTGCGGGTAGCGCAGGAAGAACCGCTCGGGCGGCCGCAGCCCGGCGCGGGACAGGGCGTTCGACACCGCCTCGCGCTCGTCCCCCGCGTACCCGTGGATCCGCAGGCCCTCCGCCACCGCGTCGTACACCGTGTGCCGCGGGTTGAGCGAGCCGCTCGGGTCCTGCAGCACCAGCTGCACCCGCTTGCGGTACGCCTTGAGCGCCCGGGAACCGTAGTTCAGCGGCTCACCGGCGAAGCTGACCCGCCCCGACGTCGGCCGCTCCAGTCCGAGCAGCGTGCGCGCCAGACTGGTCTTGCCGCAGCCGGACTCGCCGACCAGGGCCACGATCTCGCCCGGCGCGATGTCCAGGTCCACCCCGTCCACGGCCCGCGCCTCGGGTGCGCCGCGCCGGCCCGGGAACGTCACCTGCAACCGGTCGGCGGACAGCAGGGGTTCGGTGTCCGTCATGCCGTCGTGCTCCTTGCCTCGACGGCCGGCGCCCCGGCCTCGTCCGATACGTGCACACAGGCCGCGCGGCGCCCGGCCCCCGCGTCCCGCAGCGTCTGGTCCTCGCTCGCGCAGACGTCGAGCGCCACGGGACAGCGCGGGTGGAACGTGCAGCCGGGCGGCAGCGCCGACGGGTCCGGCGGATCGCCGGGCAGGCCGCGCGGCGCGAACCGGGACGCCGGGTCGCCGATCGTCGGGAACGCCGCCGACAGGGCCTTGCCGTACGGGTGCAGCGCGTTCTCGTACACCTGCAGGGCCGGGCCCTCCTCGACGACACGGCCCGCGTACATCACCGCGAGCCGGTCACACGTGTCGGAGAGGACCGCCAGATCGTGGCTGATCATGATGAGCCCGAGGTCCTGCTCCGTCACCAGCTGCTCGATCAGGCGCAGGATCTGGGCCTGGATCATCACGTCCAGGGCGGTCGTCGGCTCGTCCGCGATGATCAGCTCTGGGTCGCAGGCGAGCGCCATCGCGATCATCACGCGCTGGCGTTGGCCGCCGGAGAGCTCGTGCGGGTAGGCGCTCGCGCGCGCCGCCGGAAGACCCACGTGCTCCAGCAGCTCGGCGACCTTCTTCTTGGCGCCCGCCGGTGTCGCCTTCTTGTGCAGCAGGATCGGCTCGGCGATCTGGTCGCCGATGCGGTGCACGGCGTTGAGCGAGTGCATCGCGCCCTGGAAGACGACCGAGGCACCGGCCCAGCGCACCGCGCGGACCCGGCCCCACTTCATCGTCAGCACGTCCTCGCCGTTGAGCAGGATCTCGCCCGAGACCTTCGTACCGGCGGGCAGCAGCCGCAGCAGCGCCAGCGCCAGCGTCGACTTGCCGCAGCCCGACTCGCCCGCGATGCCGAGCTTCTGGCCGGCCTCGACGGACAGGTTCACCCCGCGGACGGCCTCGGCCCCGCCGGCGTACGTCACCGTCAGGTCGTTCACCTGAAGCAGCGTCATGACCGCACCCCCAGCTTCGGGTTGAGGACGGACTCGATCGCGCGGCCGCACAGCGTGAACGCCAGGGCGACGACGGCGATGGCGATGCCGGGCGGGGCCAGGTACCACCAGTCACCCGCGCTGACCGCGCCCGCCTCCCGCGCGTCCTGGAGCATGCCGCCCCACGAGGTGATCGTCGGGTCGGACAGGCCGAGGAAGGCGAGCGTCGCCTCCGTCAGGATCGCGGACGAGATGATCATGGTGGTCTGGGCGAGGACCAGCGGCATCACGTTCGGCAGCACGTGCCGGGTCATGATGTGGCCGTGGCCGCCGCCCAGCGCGCGGGAGCGCTCGATGTACGGGCGGGACTCCACCGCGAGGGTCTGCGCGCGCACCAGCCGGGCCGTCGTCGGCCAGGTCGTCACGCCGATCGCGATGATCACCGTCCACATGGAGCGGTCCATCACCGTGGCCAGCGCGATGGCGAGCACCAGGGTCGGCATCACCAGGAACCAGTCCGTGACACGCATCAGGACCGTCGAGTACCAGCCACGGAAGTGCCCGGCGACGATCCCGATGACCGTGCCGATCGCCACGCACAGGAACGCCGCGAGCAGGCCCACGGTGAGCGAGACCCGGGCCCCGTACACCAGCAGCGCCAGCACGCTGCGGCCGAACTGGTCGGTGCCGAGCGGGAACTCACCGCTCGGGCCCTCCAGCGGTCCGCCGGGCGCGTCGGTGACGCTCTGCGAGTCCGCGCCGACCAGGGCCGGGGCGAACACGGCGATGAGCGCGATCAGGATCAGCAGGCCGAGGCCCCACAGGCCCCCCTTGTGCGCCCGGTACGAGCGCCAGAAGCGGGCCAGGGACTGGCGCTTGCGGGCCCGCGCCAGGGCCCGCGGATTGCCCGTCTTCGTGACAGGAGCGGTCTCGGTCGTCATCGGCCCACCCTCGGGTCGAGCAGCGGATAGAGGATGTCGGCGAGGGTGTTCGCCAGGATCACCGCGGTGGCGAAGACGAAGAACAGGCCCTGGACCAGCGGGAGATCGGGCACGGACAGGGCCGAGTAGAAGAGCCCGCCGAGGCCCGGCCAGGAGAACACCGTCTCGACCAGGATCTGCCCGGCGACCACGTGCCCGAGGTTCACGAACATCAGCGTGAACGTGGGCAGCATGGCGTTCGGCACGGCGTGCTTGCGGCGCACCACGTCGTCCCGCAGGCCCTTGGCGCGCGCGGTCGTCAGATAGTCGCTGCCCATCTCGTCGAGCAGCGAGGAGCGCATGACGAGCAGCGTCTGCGCGTAGCCGACCGCGACGAGAGTGATGACGGGGAGGACCAGATGGTGCGCGACGTCGATGACGTACGCGAATCCGGTCTCGCCGCCCGATTCGAGACCGCCCGTCGGGAACATGCCGGGGATCGGGCCGATGCCGACGGAGAAGACGATGATGAGGAGCAGGCCCAGCCAGAACGACGGGACCGAGTAGAGGGTCAGGGCGAACGCGGTGTTGAAGCGGTCGCTCCTCGACCCGTTGCGCCAGGCCGTGCGAGTGCCCAGCCAGATGCCGAGCGCCGAGTACAGCACGTACGCCGTGCCGGTCAGCAGCAGCGTCGCCGGCAGCGCGTCGGTGATCTTGTCGATGACCGGGGTGTGGAACTGGTACGAGGTGCCGAAGTCGCCGGTCAGCGCGTCCCCGATGTACGACGTGAACTGCTTCCACATCGGCTGGTCGAGGCCGAACTGGTGGCGCAGGTTCTCCAGTTGCTGCTCGGAGACCCGCTTGCCGCCGGTCATCTGCTTGACCGGGTCGCTCGGGATGAGCCGGAAGAGGAAGAAGCTCGTGACGAGGACGGCGAAGAGCGAGACGACCGCGCCCGCGATCTTCGCCGCGGCGTACTGGAGGTACGCCTTGGTGTTGCGGGCCCGTGGGCCGCGGGCGCCCGTCGACGGCCCGGCCGGGGAGGCCGGGTCGCCGACGGGCGCGTCCGCGGACCGCACGAGCGCCGGAGTGCTGTCAGCTGTCATGGTCCACGCGATTCGTGCTCGAAGTGCTTGGCATGCGAACTCTCGTTGCTCGTGCGGGTGTTGACCGAACCTGTGGCGTGCCTACTCGCGGTCGTCCGCCGTGGTCCGGCGCCGCTTCGCGAAGAGAACACCGCCGCCGATGACGACGAGCGCGGCGACCACGATCCCGATCACGATGCCGGTGGAGCCCGACGAGTCCGAGTCGCCGCTGGAGGCGGTCGCCGGCTCGGCCGACCACCAGCTCCAGTAGCCGTCCTGGCCGTAGATGTTGCCGGCCGCCGTGGGCATGGTCTC
Organism: Streptomyces sp. cg35; assembly: GCF_050410835.1. NCBI lineage: Bacteria > Bacillati > Actinomycetota > Actinomycetes > Kitasatosporales > Streptomycetaceae > Streptomyces > Streptomyces sp. cg35. The sequence goes on along the minus strand of NZ_CP191268.1, from coordinate 2,491,775 downwards.
GATGGACTTGATCTGGTCCGTGCGGTAGGCCTCCACCGCGTTCGGGTACGCCATGACGTTCATGTACCCGGAGTCGTACAGCCACGACTCCATCTGCTTGACGTAACCCGCCCGCTTGGCCGGGTCGTACTCGGCGAGCTGCTTGTTGTACAGGTCGTCGTACGTCTTGTCGCAGATGCCGTTGTCGGTCGCCGCGGTCTCCCGGGCCTTGGTGGGCAGGGCGGCGCAGGTGTGGATGCCGAGCACGAAGTCCGGGTCCGGGTTCACCGACCAGCCGTCGAAGGCGAGGTCGTACTCACCCGCGTACCAGGGCACGGAGACGTCGTCGACGCAGTTGAGCTTGAGGCCGACACCGATCTTCCCGTACCACTCCTTCAGGTACTTGCCGACGGCCTTGTCGTTCGGGTCGGTGGCGTGGCACAGCATGCGCAGGTCGAGCGGCTTGCCGTCCTTGCCGACGCGCTTGCCGTCCTTGAGCGGGTAGCCCGCCTCGTCGAGCATCTTGCCCGCGGCCGTGGCGTCGTAGGACAGCTTCTGGCTGTCCGAGGGCTTCCAGAAGTAGTCACCGAAGCGCGGCGGGATGTAGCCCTCGCCCTGCACGGCGTGGCCCTGGAAGACCTTGTCGACGATGGTCTTGGTGTCGACCGCGCGGAACAGCGCCTGGCGCACCTTCTGGTCGAGCAGCGCCTTGTTGCCGTCGCCGAACTTCTTGCCGTCCTTGGTCTGCCAGCCCGGATTCACCGCGATCGCGTAGAAGCGGCGGCCCGGACCCTCGTTGACCTTGATGTTCTTCTCGCCCTTGAGGGACGCCGCCTGAGCGGGCGTCAGGGCGGGGGAACCGGCGACGAAGGAGACCTCGCCCTTGCGCAGGGCGGCGACCGCGGCGTCCTGGTCCTTGTACGTCTTGAAGACGATCTCGTCGAACTGGGGCGTCTTCGATTTGCGCCAGAAGTCCTTGTTGACCTCGAGCTTCACGTACTGGTCGGTCTTGTACGCGGTCAGCTTGAACGGGCCGTTGCCGACGATCGGGAACTTCTCGTCGTTGTTGAACTTCGCGTAGTCCTTGACGTCCTTCCAGATGTGCTCGGGCACGATCGGAACGTCCAGAGCCGTCATCGTCGCCTGCGGCTTCTTCAGCTCGATGACGAGCTTGGTGTCACTGGGCGCCGTGACCTTCTTGAAGTTGCCGACGAACGAGCCGTTCGCGGTGGCCGCGCCCTCGTCCGTCATCATCTTGTTGAAGGTGAAGGCCGCATCCTTGGCGGTGGCCTTCTGGCCGTCCGTCCACTTCGAGTTCGACCGAATGGTGTACGTCCACGTCAACTTGTCGGCCGAGGACTCCCACTTGGTGGCGAAGCCCGGGACGACGTGGTTGTCCTTCGGGTCGTAGTTGGTCAGGAACTCGTTCGTCAGGCGGAGAATGCTCGTGCTGAGCAGGCGCTGCGCCAGGAACGGGCTCAGCGAGTCGACGCTCTGGGCGACCGCCACGGTGAGCGTCTTCTTGCCGCTGTCGGCCTTGGCCTGAGCCTGCTCGGGGGCCGGGTTGAGCGGCGTGGCCAGGCCCGCCGTCAGGGTGAAGGCGGCGGCACCGGCCGCCAGGAGGAGACGCACGCCGCGCTGTGCGGGGCGTGCTGTTCTGTGGTGCCGGTCTAGCTGAGCCTGTGTATCCATCGGTCGTGGACCTCGCGCATCGCTCGCACAGCATGGCTGGATCTGGGTTTCAGGTGGAATGAAGTGTTGGTTTATCAGCGGCAGTTGACGCACGTCAACGGCGTATGAACCCCATGTGGCCTGCGGAAATAACGAGTTGACCCGCATTTCACGCACATTGGTCGAGACCTCTGACGCTTTGCAGGCCAGGGCGTGGCGCCCGCAACGCGACGATATGCGCGGTACACGCGAAAGGCCCGCACCGTCCAACGGTGCGGGCCTTTCGGGGAGTTGCTACTGCTGAGGCGGCTGCGGCTGCTGCCACCCCGGGGGCGGACCGGCCTGCGGCTGCTGCTGCGGGGCGGGCTGCTGGCCTTGGGCCTGCTGCGGCGGAGGCGGCGGGACCTGCCAGCCGGGCTGCGGCCCCGGCTGCTGCGCCTGACCGGGCTGCTGCGGGGGCGGCCCCTGCGGCGGCATGCCCTGCGGTGGCGGCCCCTGGGGCGGCATGCCCTGCTGCGGCGGATACGGGGCGGGCGGCTGCTGACCCGGGTACGGCTGCTGACCCGGGTACGGCTGCTGCTGGCCGGGCATCGGCGGGGCCATGGTGGGCGGCTGCTGGCCGTCCGCCTGGGTCCACAGGCCCTGCTGCTGCTGGGCACGCACGAAGTCCTCGGCGACCATCGCGGAGAGGTTGAAGTACGCCTCCCGGACCTTCGGCCGCATCATGTCGAGGTCGACCTCGGCGCCGGCCGCCAGGTGCTCGTCGAACGGGACCACGACGACGCCGCGGCAGCGCGTCTCGAAGTGGCTGACGATGTCCTCCACCTTGATCATCTTGCCGGTCTCGCGGACCCCCGAGATGACCGTGATCGAGCGTGAGACGAGGTCCGCGTACCCGTGCGCGGACAGCCAGTCGAGCGTGGTGCTCGCGCTGGAGGCGCCGTCGACGGACGGGGTCGAGATGATGATCAACTGGTCGGCGAGGTCCAGTACTCCGCGCATCGCGGAGTACAGCAGACCCGTACCGGAGTCGGTCAGGATGATCGGGTACTGCTTGCCGAGCACGTCGATCGCGCTGCGGTAGTCCTCGTCGTTGAACGTCGTCGAGACCGCGGGGTCCACGTCGTTCGCGATGATCTCCAGACCGGACGGCGCCTGCGAGGTGAACCGCCGGATGTCCATGTACGAGTGCAGGTGCGGGATCGACTGCACCAGGTCACGGATGGTCGCGCCGGTCTCGCGGCGCACGCGGCGGCCGAGCGTGCCCGCGTCCGGGTTGGCGTCGATCGCGAGGATCTTGTCCTGCCGCTCGGTGGCGAGCGTCGAGCCCAGCGCGGTGGTGGTCGTCGTCTTGCCGACGCCGCCCTTGAGGCTGATCACGGCGATCCGGTAGCAGGAGAGCACCGGGGTGCGGATCAGCTCCAGCTTCCGCTGCCGCTCGGCCTCCTCCTTCTTGCCGCCGAGCTTGAAGCGCGCGTTGCCGCCGCCGGGGCGGGTGCTCTTCGCCTTCTGCCGCTTGTTGTTGAGCAGCCGGTCGGCCGACAGCTCCACGGCCGCCGTGTAACCGAGCGGGGCGCCGCCGACGTTCGTGGGCTGGCGCTGGTCGTGCTGCACGGGCTGCGGCCAGGCGGCACCGGTGCGCGGGTCCGCCGGGGCGGGCGGCTGCGGAGCGGCGTGCTGGGGCTGCGGCGCCGGTGGCTGCGCTCCCGGGTGGGGCTGCTGCGGCGGGAAGCCGTAACCGGTGCCCGGCTGCTGCGGAGGCTGCGGCTGAGCCGGCTGCTGCGGGTGACCCTGCGGCGGCTGCTGCACCGGCGGCTGGGGCTGAGGCTGGGGGAAGCCGTAACCGGGCTGCGGGGCAGGGGCGTTGGGCGCGGGCATCGGCGCGGCCTGACCCGCGGCGGGGGGCTGCGGCTGGGCCTGGGGCTGCGGGAAGCCGTAGCCGTTCCCGGGCTGGGGCTGGGCCTGGGGCTGCGCCTGCGGCTGGGGGAAGCCGTAGCCGCTCTCCGGCGGGGCCTGCTGGGGCACGGGCGCGGCCGGTGGCGCGGGCTGCTGGGGCGCCGCGGCAGCGGGCTGCGCGGGCCAGCCGGGCGGCGCGACGGGCGGCTGCTGCGCCGGGTCGGGCCCGGTCCACTGGGGCGCGGCGGGCGGCGCGGCCGGCTGGAAGGCCGGCGGCAGCGGCGGCACCCCGCCTTCCGGCGCGGGCGGCGGAGTCCAGGCCTCGGCCGGAGCGTTCGGCACGTCAGCGGCAGGCGCCGGGACCGCTTCGGGCGCCGCGGCGGCGGGCTCGGCAGCGCCGTCCGTGCCGGTGCCGGTGTCCGTGTCCTCGGCGGTGGCGGCTTCCGGGGCGTCCCCGGGCGTCTCCTTCTCGGCGTCCTCACCCGCGGCGGTGTCGGCGGGGGCGAGCGCGAAGCCCGGGTCGGCCGGAGCCTCGGCGGGCTCGGCGGCGGTGTCGGCCGAGGGCTCGGCGGTGGCATCGGGGTTGTCGTGGGCGCTCACCCAGGCACGCGGCGACTCGGTGTCGTCGCCGGCCGGGTCCGTGGCGTCCGGGGTCTGCGCGTCGGGGGCGGCGGGGGCGGCGGGGGTGTCCGGGCGGTCACCGAGGGCGGCCAGCTCCGCGAACTCCCGCTTCAGCGCGGACGCGGAGAACTTCATGGTCGCGCCGCTCTCCAGGTCCCCGTTCCCGGAACCGGACTCCGGCTCCGGCTCGGCGGGCGCGGCGGCGGCCGGAGTCGGAGCGGGGGCCGCCGGAGCGGGGGCGGGCACGGGAGCCGGCGGGGCCGGGGGCGCGGGCGGCTCGGGCGCGGCGCCGGACGCCGCCGCGTTCTGCGTGTACCAGGCCGGAGGGGCGTAGTCGATGGTGAACTCGCCCGTCATCTCGACACTGGACTCCGCGTCGGACTGATCATCGACGGGTGAATCCCAGCCCCCGCGGATACCGTCCCGATCGCTGTTCACAATGCCTCCTGGTGTGGTCGAGCACCCTCGTGCCGTGCTGGGGGGCGACCGCTTCTGTCGATCCGCCGGGCTGACCCCCTGGCCCCCTGACGCCCGCGGCACCCGCACACGGGTACGCACAACACGTCCTGTCCCAGCCTAATCACGAAAACCACGTGCACGGCAGGCCCGTCCACCCCGTCGCGGATGTCCGCTGCGTCACGTAGGGCCCGAGAGCGGCCGGGTCCACGGCAGACGTACACCAAAACGTGACGAACAAGCGCCGCACAGGGCTGAAAAATGTCCGAATCATGCGTAAAACGGCTGGAGTTCACCGGTGAGATGGCCGCGTCGCAGGGGGACCGATGACGCGCGCCCCGACTCAGTCCATCCGGCGTGCGGTTCCCAACAATCCGGTCTCGGCGTCCGTCGCCTGCGTCATCACGTACTGCCGGTCGCGGTCGGTGCACCACAGGGTCACGCCGTCGGCGAGCGTCGGCAGCGACTCGAACTCGCCGCGCGGCAGCCCTATCACCCGCCCGATCTCGGCCGCCTCGTCCGGGGACACCCGCTGCACACCCACGAGCCGGGCCTGCCGCATCAGGCGCGGCGCGACCGGGCTCAGATAGGGGAGCAGAGTGAGGACCGACTGCCAGGGCGCCGAGGCCACGCGTCCGCGCGGCGGCCGCATGCCGCAGTCACGGATCACGAGCACGGGCCCGCCGGCCGACGCACCCTGCGGCGGCACGCGCCCCACGTCGTGCACGGTCATCCCGGACTGTCCGCCGCCGACGGCCTGCACGAGCTGCGCCCACTGCTGCGCACGGCCCGTCTCCACGGCCACCCGCGCACCGGTCGCGGCCGCCCGCAACGCGAGCACCTGCGCCGTCCACAGACCGCCGATGAGCACGATGTCGTACGGCGTCGGGCGGTTGATGCCCATCACGGCGGGCTGTCCCTCGGCGTCGACGCCGACGACCACGCCGTCGTCCCCGATGGGCAGCGACAGCGAGTCGAGCTGCTCGGGGGACAGGGAGTGCCGCTGGTGGCGCGGCCCGAGCAGCCCGAAGCCGGTCCGCAGCCGCTCGCCGAGGTCAGGGATCTGGCTGGTCATGGCCATCAGCGGGCTCCTCCGAGCGGCAAGGTGGCGAGAACGCCGGGCAGTTGCTCACGGTCGAGCCGGACGAGCCCGGTGCGCACCTGGCGCGCGGCCCGCTCCAGATCACGCCGGGCGGTGGTCAGCTCGCTGTCGCTGCGGCCGGTGATCCGCATGTGCCCGGTCAGCGTGACGTCCTGCTGGTCGCCCTTGGCCAGCGTCAGACTGAACGTCGTCGCGAGCGCGGGCACCGTCGTCAGCTGGGCGACGAGCTGCGGCAGGGTGGCGCCGCCGCTGCCCAGTTGGGGCCAGCGCCGCACCCAGTACGTGGTGTGCCGGCGGTTGTCGCAGCGCCAGCTGCGCCCGGACTCCTCGGTGCGCCGCTGCGGCGCCTCGCTGCGGCCGGCCTGGGCGGTCACCATCGGGTTGGCGCAGGCGGACGTGGCGACCGCGGAGATCAGCTCCTCCTCGGTGAGCACGCTCGCCCGGAACCCGGCGCCGCTCAGCCGGCTCGACAGATGCTCGGCGACCCGCGCGAGGCACTTCTGCGCGCCGACCACGCCACCGCCACGGGCGGACACGGCCTCCGGGCACAGCTCGGGGTCGAGCTTCAGCGCGATCCACGTGATGCGCACCGCGGGCGATCCGGTCTGCGCCTGCAGCGGCGCGTAATTGCTCACGGCCACGGACTGCTGCGGCAGGTGCAGCGCGGGGGCGGGCTGCGTGTGCAGCACGATCTGCGCCGACTCCAGGCGGATCCCGTCCACCTCCAGGGCGTCCCGCACCAGAGCCACCGGCAGCGGGCGGCGGCTGCGCTCGGCCCGCAGCGCGGTGGCGTCGGACTCGACCTGGAGCACGGCGGTCAGGAACCCGCCGTCCCCGACCATGCCCACCGGGCGCTGGTCCCGGTCGTCGCCGCGGTTGTGGCTGTACGTCCGCAGGCTCGGGTCGCACTCGACGGCGGGCGCGAGCCCCGGCTCGGTGCCCGGCGGCACCGGCGAGCCCGCCGCGCTGCGCCGACGGGCCCGCATCGCGAGCACCGTGCCCAGCCACTCCGGCAGGGAGCGCCCCCGGCGGCGTACGAGAGCGAGCAGCAGCAGGAGGGCGGCGACGGCGCCCGTCGCGATCAACGCGACCATGCCGGCCACCCAGCCGCACACCACGAGGGCGGCGGCCAGCTCGATCATCACGAGCCGCTGCGCGCGGAACGAACCGCCCCGGCCGGAACGCGATTTCAAATGCGGCGTCACGGCTCCGCGATAAGGCGCCGCGGAATGCGGGCCCGTACCGGAATCACGCGAATTCTGTGCAGGCGTGTGTGTCATTTGTGAAGGAGAAGGGGATCCCGGCCCCGAACGGTCACCCGATCGTGACCTCGATTGCGACCGCGATCGAGCCCGCGTTGCGGAAGCCATCACTCAAAACCCCCCGAACTCTCCCGAAATCCCATGCGCAAAGGCTCCTTGAAAGGGCCCCACAGGCCCTTTGGAAGGCCTCAGCACCCTACCCGTGCCACACGCACAACGTCGCAACAGGCATAGTAGGGGCCTGGTCTGACAGCCACGGCGGTCGCACGAGAGCCGCCCGGTGGACCGAGGCACGTACGTCGACACCGGTCGACCGAGGACGGGGGGACGCGCCCCCACGGCTCCGCACGGGGAGAGAGCGGACACAGATGGCATCACGGCGGGACGAACTCAACGCCTATACCTTCGCGAAGCGCCGCACCTTGGCGTCCTTCCTGCAGCCCTCACCGTCGGGCTCGGAGGAGGGCGCCCCCAAGCCGCTGCGCGCGGTGGTGCCCGGCACGATCGTGGGTGTGGTGGTCCTTGCGGTCTTCGGCGCGATCGGGATGTTCAAGCCCACGGCGCCGAAGGGCTGGGACACGACCCAGGCGAACGTCATCGTGGCGAGCGACTCGACGACGCGCTACGTGGTCCTGAAGACCGACGGGCAGAAGCAGCTGCACCCGGTCCTGAACACGGCATCGGCCAAGCTGCTGCTCAAGGACTACACCGACAAGGTCGTCACCGTCGACGAGAACGTCCTCGACAGCGGCGAGCCCCCGCACGGCGCCACCCTCGGCATCCCGTACGCCCCCGACCGCCTCCCCTCCAGCTCGCAGGCCGAGGAGGCGAAGCGCTGGATGGTGTGCGAGCGCCCCAGCGACGGCGGGCGCGCCATCCAGAAGGCCGCGTTCGTCCTCGCCAAGAAGGAGTGGAAGAAGTCGGAGGGGCGCAACAAGCTCTCCGGCGGCGAGCTGATGTACGTGGCCGACTCGGCCACCAAGAAGCAGTACGTCGTCGATGCGCGCGGTACCTCCTACGAGATCACCGACCCGGCCCAGGAAGGCGTGCTCAGCGCGCTCGACACGCAGGGGCGCACCCCGCAGCGCGTCTCCTCCGACTGGCTGCGCACGCTGCACCCCGGCACCCCGGTCTCCATCCCGCAGGTCCCCGGCAACGCCGGCGAGACCGCGAACGCGGTCGCGGGCACCGGTAACGCCGAGTACGACAAGGTCGGCACGGTCCTCAAGTCCATCGACGGCACCCGCATGCAGTACTACGTGGTGCTGCCCGGCAAGGTGGCCCGCATCTCCGAGTTCACCTCCAAACTCCTGCTCCACAGCAAGCAGTTGGTGAACGTCAACTCGACGGGTGCGGCGGTGCAGGTGAACCCGGCCGCCGTCGCCGAGAACGAGCCGTTCGAGGGCGAGGGCGCCAACTGGCCCACCCAGGGCGCGAAGACCGTCAACAACGGCGCCAGCGCGACCAGCGGCCGCAACACCGTCTGCAACACCCTGCACTCGGTCAAGAGCAGCGGCACCACCCTGTCGACCTGGGCCGGCACGGACTTCCCCGCCGACCTGCCCACCGGTTCGTCCAGCGCGTACGTCACCCCGGGCTCGGGCCAGATCTTCCGGCAGATCCAGGGCACGGAGACCAAGGCGGGCGGGATCTTCCTGATCACCGACACCGGTCTGCGCTACGCCCTCCAGTCCAACGCCGACAGCGCCACCGACGACCAGGGCATCGGCACGACCGCCAAGGAGCGCAAGGCGGAGCAGGCCGAGGCACAGATCGCGCAGAAGCTCCTCGGCTACGACAAGACGAACCCGTCGCCGATCCCGATCACCTGGTCGACCTTCCTGCCCACCGGCCCGCGACTCTCCCAGGCGGCCGCACGTCAGCCGCAGGGCTCGTAGCGGACCGGCGGGACAAGAGCACGAGGGGAAGGGGCCAACTCATGGCGATCACCAGCAACTTCGCGCCCGGCGCCCGGCGACTGGCCGCCGTGTCCGCGGCCACGGCGCTCACCGCGTCCGCGGCGGTACTGGCCCTGCCGGCCGCTCCGGCGGCGGCGGACAGCGGCCAGTGCACGTTCGGCGGCAAGAAGTACGCGGGCCGCCCGTGGGCCCTGCAGCGCGTCAACCTCGACGAGCTGTGGGGGAGCGCGACGGGCAAGGGGGTGCGGGTCGCGGTCATCGACACGGGCGTGGACGTCAAGAACCCGCAGCTGACGAAGGCCGTGGACGTGGGAGCGGGCGCCAACTTCCTTCCCAAAAAGGACGACAAGGGCGAGGCGATCCCGGACCGCGGCAACGCGCACGGCACGACGGACACCGTCGGCCACGGCACGCGCGTGGCCGGCATCATCGCGGCCCGCAAGGCGAGCGGCACCGGGTTCGTGGGCCTGGCCCCCGACGCCACGATCATCCCGATCAAGCAGAACGACGCCGAGGGCCACGGCGACTCCAACGCCCTGGCGCTGGCGATCAACCACGCGGTCACCGAGAAGGCCGACGTCATCAACATCTCCCAGGACACGGAGAAGGCCCTGGCCCCCGGCTCCAGGCTGGAGAACGCGGTCAACAACGCGCTGGCGCACGACATCGTGGTCGTGGCCTCCGCCGGCAACGACGGCCTAGGCGGCAACGTCAAGGACACCTACCCCGCCTCGTACAAGGGCGTCCTCGCCGTCGCGGCCTCCGACCGCAACAACGAACGCGCCGCGTTCTCGCAGTCCAACGACTCCGTCGGCGTGGCCGCCCCCGGCGTCGACATGATCTCCACGGTCCCCAAGGGCGGCCACTGCTCCGACAACGGAACGAGCTTCTCGGCCCCCTACGTGGCGGCGGTGGCCGCCCTGCTCAAGGAGCACCACAAGGACTGGACGGCCCAGGAGGTCGTGGCCCAGATCGAGCAGACCGCGGAACGCTCCATCACCGGCCGGGACCGCCTCGTCGGCTGGGGCGTGGTCGACCCGGTGCGAGCCGTCACCGAGATCAGTGACCCGAAGAACCCCATCCAGACCCCGAAGCCGGAAGAGGCCGGCGCACACGCCGAGCCGCCCGAGGTCGCCCCGGTCCACTTCGGCGAGACGGCGGAAGAGCGCAACGCGCGCCTGGGCACGTATGTACTGATCGGTGGTCTGGTCGCGGTGGCGGGGCTGGGCGGAGCGGCGGTGGCGGTGCGGGATGCGCGGCGCAGGAAGGGGCGCGTGGAGCGCGGGGTGTGACAGCGCCGCCGGAGACGTGTCGCCGGAGCCCTTACCCGCCGCTCATCCTCGCCCGGCGCAACGGGCACTCCGTATTCTCAGGCGGCCGTCCAGACCCGTCATTCCCAGGCTGCCGTCCAGACCCGTCCAGACCTGAGCGGGAATCCGGTCGAGCACGTAGCACAGGTAGTTCAGCCGCTCTTCGAGGGACTGCGGCGACGGCGTGCCGGTGCGGTCAGGTTCGGCAGTGACTCCACGGCCCGGATTGTCGCGGACGCTGTGTGCTCCTGTGAATCGAGGCCGGCTCGGGGTGGTAACGGTGAAGATCGTTTGTCGTTGCGGCGAAGACTCCATGGAGCTCGGGGAGTTGCCGGGTAAGCAACTAAATGCCCCAAGTGCGAGCCCGGTATGCGCCCTATGCTGAGCGCGCCGAAGGCCGCGATGCGAGCCTGCCCGCCTCGTCATCTCCGTCTGCCCTGACCGCCTGGAACGGAACACCATGATCAAGTCCCGCTTGGCCGCCGCAACTTTGGCCCTCTCGGCCGTGGCAGCGGGCGCCCTGCTCGTCGGCTGCTCGGGCTCGGTCAGCGTCGGCAGCACCGACCCCAAGGTGTCCAAGGACAAGCTGTCCGACACGGTCGCGGAGCAGCTCGCCAAGACGACAGGGCAGCCGAAGCCGGATGTCACCTGCCCCAAGGACCTCGTGGGCAAGGTCGGCAACGCGACGCGCTGCACGCTCACGGCGAGCGACGGCAGCACCCTCGGCGTGACGGTCACGGTCTCCAAGGTCGACGGCAAGAACGTCAACTTCGACATCAAGGCGGACGACACGCCTTCGCCGGCGCCGAGCAACTGACGATCTGCGACCGGGAGAACAGAAAGAAAGAGGGGCTGTGGCAACCGACCTTGGAGTAGGGCCGGGGACGCTGAAGAAAGGCGCGGGGGACATTCTCGAGATCCTCACGCCGGTCAAGAAAGTGGACCTGGAGGATTCGTCCAAGGCGGGGGACGACCTCGGCGACGACGATGCGGCCAAGGCGCTCACCGTGTTCTGCGCGACGTGGGAGATGGGCGCCGGATTCCTGAACGACTGCGCGGCGACGCTGGCCGAGGGGCTGAACTCCGCCAACAAGGATCTCGACGCGACGGACCAGGCGATCCGTGACGCGGTCGATTCGGTGAAGACGGACCTGGGTTAGAGGCGAGGAACACGGATCCATGGGCGGAAACAGGCTGGGGTGGACGGACGACCCCAAGGACCTCGTCCCGGGTGACGCCGGCAAGCTGGGCGGGATCGTCACCACCTTCAACGGCTGGTCGACCAAGTTCGAGAGGGTCGGGGACGACCTGCGCGACCTGAAGATCCCGGGGTGGACCGGGCAGGCCAGCGAGTCCTTCTGGCCCACGATGGCCAAGGAGAAGAAGAACTGGTACCTCGCCGCGGACGCGATGTCGGGCGCCGCGAAGGCCATCACCTCGTACTCCTCCACGCTGAGCTGGGCCCAGCAGCAGGCGCAGACGGCGATCCACAAGTGGGACGCGGGGGATCACGACGGAGCGGAAGAGGTTCTGGAAGCCGCGAAGAAGCAGCTCAAGACCGCGGCCGAGACGCTGACCAAGAAGCTCGGCAATCTGGCGGGGGACGCGAAGGACAGCCCCAAGTGGCTTGCGGAGGCCAAGGATTATGTCGACGCGAGGCAATGGGCTGCTGAGCATGGGGCGCTCAAGACTTCGCAGAACAAGTGGTCCTGGGACCGGCAGCGGTGGGCGAAGGACGCGGATGGCAAGGAGCGCCATACGCTCAAGGCCTGGGGCAAGGACGAGAACGGCAACTGGTTCATCAAGGACCAGGTGGTCACAGACCCCGACACGCCGCAGACAGCCAACAAGCCCGGTGTGAACGTCAAGCTCGCCGAGTGGCAGGGCGGCGCCGACGTCTGGTCGGTGGGTGCGTCCGGAGACGGGAAGTTCGGCGTCTTCGACGTGAAGGGCAACGCGGGTATCTCCACACTCGGTGTCTCCGGAGCCGCCGGTGCGAGCTTCACCGACGGACGGCTGCAGGCCACCGCCTCTGGCAGCGCGTATCTGGCCCAGGCCTCGGCCGCCGGCAGCGCGGAGTGGGGCGTCGTCGCCGGCCAGGCCGAGGGCAAGGCCTTCGTGGGCGCTGACGCCTCGGCGAACCTCGGAGTCGGCAAGGACGGACTGCACGCCGGAGCGGAGGCGTTCGCAGGGGCCAAGGCCACCGGGTCGGTCTCCGCCGACGTCGGTGGTGTCGGCGCCGGTGCCACCGGCGAGGCATGGGCGGGCGTGGGTGCGTCCGCCAGCGCCGACCTCGGCATGAAGGACGGCAAGTTCACCATCGGCGGCGAGCTCGGCGTCGGCCTCGGTGTCGGCGGCAAGGTCTCGGTCGACATCACTGTCGATCCCGGCAAGGTGGTCGACACGGCCGAAGACGCGGCCGACGCCGTGGGCGATGCCTGGGACAGCACGGTCGGCAGCTGGTTCTAGCCTGAGTCGACGTTCATCGAAGGATGGGATCCACCATGGCGACCACGTTGCCGATCAAGATTTCCTTTTCGCTGCCCGACGGGTGGCAGGCGGCACCGCCGGACGAGGTGGGCGCGCCGGGCGTCGCGTTCGTCGCGCTCCACCCCGCTTCCGTGGACGGCGGCTTCACGGCGAACATCACCATCGCCGGCGAGCTGCGCAACGACGGCGCCAGCCTGTCGCGGATCGCCGACGAATCAGTACCCCGGCTGTCGCAGGCCGGGACCGTGCGGGTCCTGAAGAAGACCGAAGTCGGTACGCCCGACATCCCCGGGCTGACGGATTCGCCCGGAATTGTCCAAAACTTGATTCTCTCCACGACGCTGCGAGGCGAGCCGGTGGAACTGTGCCAGAGCCAGGTGTACCTCGGTATGGAGGACGTGAAGAACCCTGCGAAGCGCGCCCTCATCGAACTCGTCCTGACCGCGAAGCAGGAGCAGCTCGACGAGGTGATCGAGGACTTCAAGGCGTTCCTGCGGACCGTGCGCCCGGCCGAGGAGGCGTCGGACTGAGGTGTCCGGAGAACACGAGTGCCCCTTGCCCTGATGGGGCAAGGGGCACTCGGCTGCGGTCCGCTCAGGCGGTGCTCCATGACTGCGCCGGAATGCGATCCAGCACATCACACAGGAAGTTCAGCTTCTCCTCGACCGCGGCGGGGGACACGGCGCCCTGATACCAGGTGAACAGCTCGTCGCCGCGGAGCTGGAGCGGGGACGAGGCGGCCCGCGAGTCCGTCAGCAGGAACGGCACCACGGTGCCGTCCAGGACGTTTCGCGCAAAGCCCTCGTCGCTCGTGACGACCCGGAACTTCGCGTCGAATTCCGCGACGCCGATTTCTGTCCTCTCCCTGCGGTCGAGGACGGCGTCGAGCTTGCGCGGCTGCAGAATCTCGAGGGAGGGAGCTGAGCCGGGTGCGGTGACGACGAAGATCGCATTGACGGTGGGCGTCCTGGCCTCACCGGCTTCATGCGTCGAACCGGGGTTGACGTAACGGTGCTCGAAGAACGTGAAGGACCGTCCTCGGAGCTCGCCCGTGGTGTGGTGCCAGGCACGCAGGCCCGACCCGGAACCGGGCATCGCGGCCGCCCCGCAGTACTGATCGATTCGCCCGTACGCCTGCGGCGCGTACGCCCACCCGTTCTCCTGGGCGACCCTGGCCAGCTCCGCGTAACCATCGGCGGTCTGCTGATTCTTCTTGCGCCCACGCCTGGACAACACGAAGACGGCGACGAAGACCCCGGCGATGAGAGCGAAGACGAGCGCGCTCTCCAGGATCTCAACCAGTTGATTCATGTCCCCACACTATGGGGCGCCCCACTACAGCGTGAACTCGGTCCGGAACATTTGCTTCCGCGGAACTCGCGGGTCTTCACCCGGGACGCTCCGTCATTCCTGCCGCGTGGAGATTTGATGGAGATTGCCGGTGGCCGCCTCGTGGTGCGACTCGCGGCCGCGTGACGGTGATTCGCCAGCAGGGACAACTCCGGCGAAACGGCGCTGCAGATGCAGTCTCGTAACTGAGTTAACACACAGCGCGGTTGGAGTAGATGTACAGGGTGACTACAGTGGTAAACGCGTTGTAAGACGCGACTGACTTTGCGGTCGCCCGTCGGCCAGACAGGCTGCGGCGACCGGGTTGGACCACGGGGAAACGGGGAGGAAGGCGTCGTGCTTCCAGCAGACATGGTGGGCGGGCCGTCGAAGGCCAGGGCCGCGAACCTGGAGGTCACCAACGAGGCGCTGACCACGTTCCAGAAGCGGGTCGACGCGGTACTCAAGGACCTGGACGCCTCGGCGGGAAGTCCCACGAAGGTCAGTGCCCAGAGCATCAGCAAGTCGTCCCTGCACAATGCGGGAGTACGCGCGTTCCCTGAGGCTGACGACCTGTTCACGGCGTACAACGCGGTGCACACGAACCTTGTCACGCTCTCCAAGACGCTGAGTCTGCAGATCGAGGCGATCAGCATCGCCGTGCAGGGTGCCCACCGGGGCTTCGGCAACCTCGAAGAGGATCAACGGCAGCGGTTCTGGTCCATCCAGACCGAGATCAGGAAGCTCCAGGGCGCCGGTAAGAAGCACACCAACGAGGCGACGAAGGACGCGGGGCTCTGACCATGACTGGACACAATCACGACGCGGACCGCGATCGCGTCTCACAGCAGAACCAGTTCACGGACTTCGCCCACGGTGTCGAGGACAACAACACGGGCGGCGGCTGGATCAATGGCATGCTGCGTGCCGTCGTCGGAGTCACTCCGACGGGCCAGGCGCTCGGTACCCGCGAGTCCCATTTCGAGGATCCGAACCTCGATCTCAACACGATGCTCGACATGGTCGCGCAGACCAACCCGGCCGACCTCGAGTCCTCCGGCACGGCCCTGTGGAACGCGCGCGACGCGATCAAGAAGGCCGCCTCCGAACTCGACGGGCACATCACGAGAGTCCACTGGGTCGGCGAGTCCGGTGACAGCTTCCGTGACTTCGGCAAGGACCTGGTCACTTACGGAGAGCAGCTCAGCACGTTCGCCGGCAGCGCCGGTGACCAGCTGTCCGCGGCCTCCATGGGGCTGGCTTCCGTGCGGGGCGCGATGCCGGAGCGTGACACCCGCCCGGCGGACCAGCGCAAGATGCAGCCCAAGGACTATCCGGCCCACAAGCAGGTGGACAGCAACGCCGAATACGCGGCTGCGGTGAAGGTTGAGAAGAACCGCCAAGAGGCGATCAACCAGATGAACCGCCTGTCGTCCTACTACGCCGTGTCCACAGAGCAGTTGAACGCTCTGAACAGCGAGCCGCCGAAGCTTCGGTCCATGCCGGATGTGGGGGTGCCGAAGCCGAAGGTTGGAAGGCGCTGGGGCGGTGAGGCTGTTGGCTCCGGCGGGAGTACGGCGGACACCTCGGCCGATGGAGCGCATGCCTCGGGCAGTTCGCACGCACAGGTCGACGGCACCCGTGTGAGTGCTCCTCCGGCTGTGAGCGAGACTCCGGTCAAGGACGTGGACGGGACCGTCACGCAGCCGGACCGCCCTGTAGGCACGGAGATCGACAGCGTAGGAACCCTGCCGTCGCCCACCACGACCTCGCCGACGACCGGACCTGGTCCGGTGTCCGGTGGCCCGAACCCCGTGGGACCTTCGTCCAACGGATTCAACAACGGGTACGTCCCTCCGATGGCGAGTGGAACAACTGGCCGCAACATCGGCCCCGCAGGGTCTCGTGCCCCCTTCTCGCCACAGGGCCGGTCTGGAGGCGCTCCGGGTGCGGCCGATCCGAGCAGCGCCCGGTCCATGGGCCGCGGCGGCGTCGGCGAGATGGGCAGGACGAGCTCGACCGCGAAGGCCGCCGGTGTCAGTGGAAAGCCGTCGCCGGCAGCGGGCCAAGGCATCACCGGCGGTACGCCGCGGGCCACCGGGGGGCAGACGCCTCGCACAGCAGGTGGCACGGGAGCCGGTCGTTCGAACGGTGTGGTGGGTGGACGCCCCACAGCCGCGCCCACGGGACAGAACGGGTCGCGCATCCCCCGTGGTTCCGTGATGGGTGCCGGCGAGTCCGCGGGTGGTGGCCGGTCGGCCACGGGACGCGTGGGACAGCGAGGCGTCTTCGGCGCACCCGGATCCGCCGCCAGGCAGACAGGGCCGGCTGCGGCAGGGACGAGGAACGGTGCCACGTCGCGCGAGGCGGTCACCGGTAGCCCGACCTCGCGCAATTCCGCTGCGCGTGCCGAGCGGAACGGCATGACGCGGGGCGGCGCCGGCCTCGTGGGCGGCCGCGCCAAGAACGGTAAGCCGAACGAGGAAGAGACGGATGTGGCGGAGCGGCCCGACTACGTCGTCGAGGACGTGAACACCCATCTGCCTGCCAACCGGCGCGACGTGCCGCCGGTCGTCAACTGAAGCCGAGCGAGGACAGAAAGCACCATGAAGTCAGGTATCAGCCGACGACCCGATCGTTCCGCGCTGTTCAAGGCCCGCGCCGGCAGACGCGTGCGCGCGGTCGGGGCGGTCGTCGGAGCCCTGACCGCAGTGAGTGCGGGCTTCGCACCGAGTGCTGCGGCATACGACGCGCAGTCCAAGCAGTGGTACCTGGACCCGATGCAGACCGCGCAAATGTGGAAGGTCAGCACGGGCAAGGGCGTCAAGGTAGCTGTCATCGACTCGGGTGTGAACGCGCAGACGAGTTCGCTCAAGGGACAGGTACTCACGAACGAGGTCTCCAAGTCCGTTTCATACCACGTGACTCGGGACTTCTCCGGGCATGGCACGACGATGGCGGAACTAATCGCGGGAACAGGTGCCGGTGGTGGCATCAAGGGACTCGCGCCTGATGCGAAGATCATTCCTTACCGGGTCCAGATGGAGGACCTCACGAGCAAGGCGGAGCTGGCGAAGACTCCGGAGCCTGCTGAAGCGATCAAGGCAGCGGCGGATTCCGACGCCAAGATCATCAATATGTCGTTCGGCTCGGACACCATCGACCCCGACCAAGAGGCCGCACTTCAGTACGCGGCGTCCAAGGGCAAGCTGATGATGGTGGCTGTCGGCAACGAGGGCGTGAAGTCGGGGAACATCGGCTATCCGGCTGCGTACCCGTACGCGGTCGGCGTGGGCTCGGTGGACGCGACCGGAACGGTTTCGAAGTCCTCGTCCTACGGGAACGACGTGGACCTTGCGGCCCCTGGAGTCGACATTCCGGGTTGGTGCGACACGTCGTTCCAGTCGTACTGCATGCGAGACGGCGGAACCAGCTCGGCAACCGCCATCGCCTCAGGAGCCGCCGCCCTCATTTGGTCCGCCCACCCCGACTGGACGGCGAACCAGGTCCTGCGTTCGCTGATCGACACGGCCAGCCGCACCTGGAAGAAGGACGACCCCAGCAAGTACCTCGGCTACGGAACCGTTCGTCCCCGCAAGGTACTTGAGGATCCCAACTACGACGCCGGACCGGCGCAGTCGGACCCGCTCGCCGAGGAGAACGGCGGCCCGGCGAAGACCGAGAACGGAACCGCCACCAAGCCCTCCGCCTCTGCATCAGCCTCGTCACAGCCCTCGCAGAAGGCTTCAGAAGTCCCGGCCGAAGCGGCAGGATCGGAAGCGAAGTCCTCAAGTGACAGCAACACGTTGTGGATTGTGCTCGGTGCTGTTGCCGCGGTGATCGTCATCGGGGGCGGGGGATTCGCTGTGATGAGGGCGCGGCGCAGCCAGTGAGACTTTCAACCGTGGGATTTCCTGCGCTTCTTGGGCGGGCCACGGGGGAGCGGTTCGGCCTCAAGCGGGGCATGGACCAGAGCAGTTGGAACTAGAGGCAGACCAAGGAAAGGCAGGAGCGCCATGGCCGGCGGACGGCAGAAGCTCGAAGACCAGCAAGTAGTCGTACTTGAGAAGCAGATGTCGGAGAAGTACGACGGCATCCGGAAGCGCGTCCACAACCTGCAGGGCGTCATCGACAGCCTCGAGGGCCAGTGGCAGGGCATCGGTAAGAACGCCTTCGACAAGAAGCAGTACGAGATCAATGAGTCGCTGCAGAACATCGGCAAGATCCTCGCCGATGTCATCGACTCCATGAACAAGACGCGAAACATCAAGGACAGCAGCGAGGACGACGTTCGCGCTTCGGTGGACAAGATCTCCGTTACGGACGGTGCCTCTTCTCTCCGCAGCTACTGAGGGACTTCGAGCCCAGCGGATCAGAAGTACGTCGGAACAGAATCACGAGCGAGACGAGGTAGAAGGACATGGCCGGTAACGGAGACGGGCTGCTCGTTACTTATGACGGGCTCGACCAGGCGGCGACCCAGATCGGCAATGAGGCGAAGGCTCTCGAGGCTGACCTGCAGGAACTCAAGCAGATGGTCGTCAAGAGCCTGCAGTACTGGGAGGGCGAGGCCCAGAGCACGTTCGACCAGAAGCTGAAGAAGTGGGACCAGGAGGCCAGCGACATCCACACGGCGCTGACCGGCATCGGCCACGTCGTCGGCACCTCTGGTGGCACTTACATGGATGGCGACAAGAAGGCAGCCAGCTACTTCCAGTAGTCAACGGCTGTTGAGTCGGAACAGGGTGGACGCGCACGGGAGGCGTCCACCCTGTTCTCTTTGTGCCCCGCTCGAAGCGGTCGCGGAACCTTCGGTGACTGAATGGTCCATTTCTACGAAAGGGTGAGAAAAGAATGTCGTTCGGCCCGCCGCCTTCGCCGTTCACGCAGTCCGTAAAGGTCGCGGAAGAGCGCGTTCGCCGTCGGAAGGTTCTGCGTGGTGTGTGCTTCCTGGCATTCGCGGTGATTCTGGGAGCGGGCGGCTGGTACGTGTGGCCCAACTCGTCGCAGGCTCCGTCCGCGCAGGAGGGCAAGGCGCCGGCGAAGGCCGCTCCCGAAGCAATTCGGGAGACCGTTGAGGATCCTCCGAAGGGTGGTGTGGGCCATGTGGAGAGCGCGGTCATCGAGAGGGGTCTTGAGCCCGGAAAGTACCTGGTCACACCGGGCATGTGGGCAACGAAGAAGGTTCTCGTGAAGGGCAGGCAGTCGAGTCTCGTCGCCGTGAACATCGCTGATGGCTCCGATGCCTGGACTCGGGACCTCGGCAGTGACATCTGCGCCATCACTCAAGATGTGACGAACGATGGACGTACTGCCGTAATGGTCAAGGATCCCGAGGGCGACCACCTGTGCAATCAATTGGTGATGTTCAGAATCGGCACCGGAGCGAAGCTCTGGCAGGTCAAGGTCCCCGTCAAGCGGGGATTCTTCTCCGAGCCCACGAGGATGACCATGACTCAGGGAGTTGTCGTGACGTCATGGAACGAGGGATCGGCCGGATCGGACATGAGTACGGGCAAGACGCTGTGGCAGCGGGGTCGCACCAAGCAATGTCATGATGGTGGGTTCGTGGGAGGTCAGTCGCTCCTGCTGAGGTACGACTGCTTTGATGAGAAAAGCCAGCAGGATCACTATCGCGTGCAGAAGCTCGATCCCGGCACCGGAGCGGTTGAATGGACGTACAAGGTCGCCTCGGGTGTGAAATTTGCGTATCTCCTTTCCAGTCAACCTGCGGTCCTGGCGGTGGCGGCCGGAGACTACGACGTAACGAACCTGATCTCTTTGGATGGGCGCGGCAAGTATCGCGCCGGCATTCGAATGGAAGGTGATCACTACAATGTGGAATGCGATCCCGACAGCGTCGACGGCTGTACTGGTGCGCTAGTTGCCAATGATCAGGTCTTTGTCACCAGTGGCGATTCCAGCGAGGAACCCGGGAACAATACCAACTGGATCGTGACGTTCGACCTGGCAACTGGAAAGTCCGGCTTCAAGTTCGATGCGGGTGAAGATCAACAGATTTCACTTCTACGTGTGAGTGGCGACCGGGTTCTTGCCTTGAAGAACGGTACGGATACCATCGCCCCGAACTCGTTGGTGAGCCTTGATCCGAAGAGCGGCAAGCAGCGCACGTACTTCTACTTCACTATTCCAAGTGGCATGCATGGTTACGGCGCGGGTGAAGTTGCGGTCGAGCACGGAAGAATCTTCTTCGGTAACCAACAATGGCGAGGCAGTGGAAAGAAGGGCATGCCTGAAGCCAAGTGGCTGGCGTATGCCGTAGGTAGAGCCGCCTGATCCTGGCTCAGGCCAGGTGCTACGTCGAGCCGATGCCAGGCAAAGTGTTGCGGAGGTCTACTTGTAGGCTCGGCTGCGCCGTACGGGGGGAGTTGTTGCACGTGCAGAGTGTCGATGGAGCGGGAGCGGAGACGTACTCCGGGAGGAATGGCGGAAGCCGTGCCTCCCGCACCGGCCCGTACGTACCACTCACCCGACTCGACAGCCCCATCGGTACCCCACTCTCCACCATCCGCCACATCGCCCGAACCCTCGACGGCAACCGCACCGTCCTCCTCACCACCCCCCACCCCAGCACCGACCCCGCCCGCTTCATGGCCGAGGCCGACGCCTCCCGGTACCTGGTGGGAAACCGGGTACTGGCCGCCACTGAATTCGCCGGGCCGGGGCAAGGGGCATGGCACGCCAGCCCCTATCTCCCCGTGCTGCCGCTCCCGGCCGCGCTCGCCGTGTACGCCGGCCCCTTGCCGGAGCGGACCGTGCGGGCGCTCGGGGTCGCCCTCGCCGAGACGCTGGCCGTGATCCATGGGCAGAACCTCACCCACGCCGGGGTCTCGCCGGCCGCCGTGCTCATCGCCCATGACGGGTCGCGGCTCAGCGGCTTCGGTGCCGTACGCGCCGCCGGTCCCGAGGGTGTCGTACGGCGCGGTCTGCCCGGGATCGACGCGAGCGTGCTCGCGCCGGAGCAGGCCGCCGGTGGGATGCCCCGGCCGCTCGGGGACGTGTACGCGCTGGGCGCGACCCTCGCGTACGCCGCCACCGGCAGCACGGCGCCCGAGCGGGACGAGTTGCCGCCCTGGTTGCGGTCCGTCGTCGGCCGGTGCCTGTCGCGCGATCCCGCCCACCGGCCACAACTGGCGGACTTGGTGAGCGAGTTGGCGTCAGCCGGCGATCCGGTCGCGCAGTCCCAGGGCTTCGGCGCCCCGGACCGGGCCTCCGCCCTCCTCGGCCCCGGCTGGCTGCCCGCCCGTGTCGTCGCCGCGCTCGCGCACCAGGCCGCCACCGTCCTCGCGGCGGAGACGGCCGTCGAGCCGGAACCGGAGCCGACGCCGCACCAGCCCGGTGCGGCGTACGCGGCCCACTCCCATCCCTACGCCCCCTGAACCGACGGACCCGACGGACGCGATCCCTCATGCCGACCCCTCATTGCCCCGGCGGTGCGCACACCCCAGCAGCTGCTCGACAAGACCGTCGAAGGGCCGTCGATCCTCCCCGGTGACGGCACCCCGTCCGCTCTCTGGTCCCTCGACGCCGCGGTGGACGTCTGCTCGCGACAGCTGCTTCCCGTGCGTGACGTGATCCTCTCCGGCTCGGCGGGCGGCGGCATCGTCGCGTACGGCGTCAAGGACGGCAAGGAGCGCTGGCGCGCGCCCGGGATCCGGCCCACAGTCGGCTATCTGCCGCTGCCCGACCGGCTGGTGGCCGCGATCGACGAGAAGGGGACCTTGCGTACGTACGTGGCCTCGGCCGGCGTCGCCAAGTGGACGTGACAGGAAGCCGCGGCCGCGGCGCTGCCGGCGGCCGACGAGGAGGCCGTCTACCTCCTGGCCGAGAGCAGCAGACTGCGCAGCGTCGGGCGCTCCGACGGGAAGGTGCGCTGGACCGTCAGGGCACCGGCTGAGTTCCGGGGGCAGAAGGTGATGGAGACCGCGACCGCGGGCCGGGGGCGACTGCTCACGCCGACGACCGACGGCAGAGTGCTCGTGCTCGACACCCGCAACGGTGAGAGCGCACCTGGAGGTACGACCTGACGGCGTCCGACTACCAGGAGATAGCTAGCTGCGGACGGAAACCGCGTCTTCGTCATGAGCGGTAGCACGCCGACGGTGTTGGGAGCGTTCTGAGGCGGTGCCGCTCGGTGCTGCCGCGCCCGTTCAAGTCATCGGTACACGGCGCTACATGGCGCTGAGTGCCACTACCCGTCACTACGTGGCGATCAACTGACGGGTGCGGGGACGCTACTGCTCGGCCGCAACTCCTCCGTTGTGCGGCGCCGGCTCCAGATCGAACTCCCCGTCCCGCGCCCCCAGTACGAACGCCGTCCACTCCGCCTCGGTGTACCGCAGCACCGTCTCCGGCTCCAGCGACGACCGCATCGCCACCGCGCCGGCCGGCAGATACGCGATCTCGACCCGCTCCTCGTGCTGCTCGGTGCCGGGCGCGCTGACCCACTCGACGTCCGAGATGTCCAGCGCGTACAGCTCGTTCTTCTCGCGCTCCTTGCGGGCCTTGATCTCCTCCGGCGTCTCGGTCGCCGGCTCCCCGGTGTGCTGCTTCTGAGGTTCGGCCATGCTGGGCGGCCCCTTCCCGATGTGCCAACGAACTGTGCGGTCAGCCTACTTGGCCGACCGTGACGGGCGGGTCGGAATACGGCCGATGACCGGCGGGAGCGACGCAACTCCCCCGGAAGTGTCACGGCACATCGACGATCATGCGCCGCGGGTGCCGCCTCCGCACCCTCGTCATTACTGTCGTGGTCATGACTTTCCAGGCTCTCCACGACGTGCACGCGCGGGTCGTCGCCGGACGCGGCTACCACCACCACTACAGCTCGGGCCACAGCGGCGGGGGCGGTGGCTCCGATCCGTGGTGGTTCTGGCCGCTCATGATCGCGCTGGTCGTTCTCGTCATCTGGCTCGTCGTGTGGGACCGCCGGCGGCAGAGCCGCGGCTGACACCAGGCGAGGCCGGACGTGACCGGCACGACCGGCACGACCGGCACGGTTGGGATGCCCGGCACGATCGGCACGTGAGGCATCGTCGGCACGGTCGGCTCGTCGCTACGCGCAAGGGGCCGGGGTGGTCACAAGCCACCCCGGCCCCTTGCGCATGCTTCCCGCCTCCCCGGGCGAGCCCGGTGTCAGCCCTGGTCCTCCAGACCGATCTGGACCAACGGCTTGCCCCGCTTGCGCGACACGAACACGCCACGCCCCGGCGGCATCGGCCGCGGCCGGACCCCGCCCAGCAGATCGCCCTCGGCCGGGTCACCGGCCAGCACCACGCCCTGCGCGCCGAGCTCCTTGATGCGCTGCATGAAGCCCTCGTACCCGGCGCGGCCCGAACCGGCCGTGGAGCGGGCGATGATGAAGCGCACGCCGACGTCCCGCGCGAACGGCAGCAGCTCGGTCAGGCCCGACAGCGGGTTACCGCTCGACGTCGACACCAGGTCGTAGTCGTCGATGACCACGTAGACCGTCGGGCCGCGCCACCAACTGCGGTCGCGCAGCTGCTGAGCCGTCACGTCCGCGGTCGGCGTACGGCGCTGCATCAGGTCGGCCAGCGCGTCCATGTGGTGCGCCATCTGGTTCGACATCGGGATGTACTCGGCCAGGTGCGAGGCCGGGGTGACATCGAGCAGGGAGCGACGGTTGTCGACCACGAACAGCTTGCAGGTGTCGCCGCTGTAGCGCTGCGTGAGCTGCCGGATGAGCAGCCTCAGCAGGTTCGACTTACCGGACTCGCTCTCGCCGAAGATCAGGAAGAACGGGTCCTGGTCGAAGTCCACGAACAGCGGCTCGAGGTTGTCCTCGTCGAGCGCGAAGGAGATGCCGCGCTCCGGGAACCGGTCGCCCGGCGGCAGCTGGCGCGCGGAGAACTCCCGCGGCAGGAGCCGGACTTCGGGGGCGCCGGGCTGCGTCCAGTGCCGAGTCACCTCGGTGGCGAGCGCCGACGTGGCCTCGGCCAGGTCGGTGTCCGACGACAGACCGTCGATCCGCGGGACCGCCGCCATGAAGTGCTGTTTCTGCGGGGTCTGGCCACGACCGGGCACACCCGTCGGCACATTGGCCGCGACCTTGCGGTCGAACTCGGAGTCCATCGTGTCGCCGAGCCGCAGCTCCAGGCGGTTCATGAGGTGGTCCTTCATGTTCGCCCGGACCTCCATGGACCGCGACGCCGTCAGGATCACGTGGATGCCGTAACCGAGACCGCGCGCCGCCATGTCCAGGACGAGCGGCTCCAACGCCTCGTAGTCGCTGCGGAAGTTGCCCCAGCCGTCGATGACCAGGAACACGTCGCCCCACGGCTGGTCGGTCATCGAGATGTCGCCCCGCGCGCGACGCGCGCGGAAGTCGGCGATCGAGGCGATGCCCGCCGTACGGAAGTACTCCTCGCGACGCGTCAGCACGCCGTAGACCTCGGCCGTCGTACGGCGCACCTTCTCGGGGTCGAGACGCGAGGCCACGCCACCCACATGCGGCAGGGTCTGGACGGCGGCCATACCGCCACCACCGAAGTCGAGGCCGTAGAACTGCACTTCCTGCGGCGTGTGCGTCAGCGCGAACGAGGCGATGAGCGAGCGCAGCAGCGTCGACTTGCCGGACTGCGGACCACCCAGGATCTGCATATGGCCCGCCGCGCCACCGAAGTCGATCCACAGCGGGTCACGCCGCTGCTCGTACGGCTTGTCGACGAGACCGACCGGCACGACCAGGCGTCCGGCGCCCTCGTAACCGGGCTGTGTGAGACCACGGCCCTGTACGGGAGTGAGCCCCGGCAGCAGCGAGTCGAGCGACGGCGGGCTGTCCAGCGGCGGCAGCCACACCTGGTGCGCCGCGGGCCCCTGCGCCTCCAGACGCCGCACGATCACGTCGAGGACGGTGTCGGCGAGCGCGTCGTCCTTCTCGTCGCGCGGCGCCTCCTCCTCGCGCTGCTGCGGCACGGGCACGTACTGCACGGGGACCTCGGCCGCCGTGAACAGCGCCGGCCGCCGGTCCACCGGAAGCGGCCCACCGGGCGTCGCGACCTGCGCCGAACCGGTGCGGTACACCCCGGACACGTACGCCGCCTTGAAGCGCACCATTTCGTCGGTGCCGAACTTCAGGAAGCCGGAACCCGGCACGTTCGGCAGCTCGTACGCGTCCGGGACACCCAGCGCGGCACGCGACTCGGCGGCCGAGAAGGTCCGCAGACCGATCCGGTACGACAGGTAGGTCTCCAGGCCGCGCAGGCGGCCCTCTTCCAGGCGCTGCGAGGCGAGCAGCAGGTGCACGCCCAGCGATCGGCCGATGCGGCCGATCTGCACGAACATCTCGATGAAGTCCGGCTTCGCCGTCAACAGCTCACTGAACTCGTCGATCACCAGGACGAGTGAGGGGATCGGCTGCAGCGGCGCACCGGCCGCGCGTGCCTTCTCGTAGTCGTGGATGTTCGCGTAGTTGCCCGCGTCGCGGAGCATCTCCTGGCGGCGGTTGAGCTCACCACGGATCGAGTCGCCCATGCGGTCGACGAGCGTGAGGTCGTCCGCGAGGTTGGTGATCACGGCCGCGACGTGCGGCATCTGGGCCATGCCGGCGAACGTGGCACCACCCTTGAAGTCCGCGAGTACGAAGTTCAGCGTCTCGGAGGAGTGCGTCACCGCGAGACCGAGCACCAGCGTGCGCAGCAGCTCCGACTTACCGGAACCGGTGGCGCCGACGCACAGGCCGTGCGGGCCCATGCCCTCCTGGGCGGCTTCCTTCAGGTCGAGCATCACGGGCCGGCCGTCGTCGCCGACACCGATGGGCACCCGCAGCCGCTCGGCCTGCGAGCGCGGGCGCCAAGTGCGCTTGGTGTCGACGGTCGCCGCGTCGCCCAGGTTCATCAGGTCCGTGAACTCGAGGTTGGCGAGCAGCGGCTCGTCGTCGCTGTCGCCGCCCGACGCCATGCGCAGCGGCGCGAGCTGCCGGGCGAGCGCCTCGGCGGCGGCGTACGAGAGCACGTCAGGGGTGCCTTCGTAGACCATCCCGTGCGCCGATTCGAGGCGCAGCAGCTTCGGGTGGACGACGACGGAGAGGTCGCCGCGGCCGGCCGCGAGGTCGCCGGGGACGACCTCCAGGACCGTCACGCCCTGCAGACCCTCGGGGCTCGCCAGGATCGACGTGGGAGGCAGGGAGACACCGTCGAGGACGACCACCAGATGCGGCTGCTCGGGCACGGGGGCGCCGCCGGGGTGGAAGCGCGGCCGGCCGTCGAGGCGGCTGCCGAGCAGGTCCTCCAGCTCGACGGGGTCGGTGGTGATCAGGCGACGGCTGCCCGCGCCGTCCGTGAGCCCGGGCACCTGGTTGTGCGGGAGCCACTTCGCCCACTCCCACTCCGGGGCGGTCTGGCGTCCGGCGGCGACGGCGACGACGAGGTCCTCGGGGGAGTGCATCGAGGCGAGGGACGCCACCAGGGCGCGGGCGGAGCCGCGCACGGTCGCCGGCTCACCGCTCACGGACACGTGGTAGAAGGCCCGCAGCGACACGGCCATCGGCAGGTCCTCGAGCGTGCTGTGCGTGGCGAGGAAGCGCTGCATCGCGCCCGCCGTCAGCGGCTCCAGCTCGTCGACCGGGGCGGTCTGCGGCGGCACCAGGGGAGTGGCCAGCCCTTGCGGGCCGAGGCCCACCCGTACCTGCCCGAAGTCCTCGTCGCCGGTGCGCCGCTCCCATACGCGGCTGCCCTCGGCGACCAGCGCCCACAGTTGCTCGGGCGAAGGGTGCAGGTAGTACTGCGCGTCGCGCTGCTTGCGTGCCGTACCCAGGGCGTCCTTGCGCGTCTGTGACAGATAGCGCAGGTAGTCGCGGCGCATGTCCGCCATCTGCCCCTGGTTGCCCTTGCGATAGCGGGCGAGCATCGCGATGCCCATCGCGATCGTGGACGCCACCATCACCATGCCCATGATCTTCATGAAGGGCTGGGCCTGCGGATTGAAGAAGAACACGACCGAGCCGCCCATGCCGAGCATGGGCAGAATCTGCATCAGCGCGCCTTCTTGCTGCCCGCGCGGAAGCTCCGGCGGAGGCTGCAGCACCACCTCTTCCGTGGGCACCTCGGACGGCAGTGCCCGAGGTGGGCGCTTGACGACGATGTGGCTCACTCTGCACCAATTCCCTTGCCGGACCGAGCTGTTCCGTCCGCCGCCCCGTGTCAGGCGGACGTCGATCGCGGTTCGCGATCCTACTGACAACCACTGACAACAGCGGGCGGTAGGGTGCCGGTGGTACGCGTGAGCAGTTGCGAATCCGCCCGGGAAAATCGGGCAATCCGCACGGTTCGGAACGTGCGCCTCTCCCGGAATCCTGGCGGGACAGCGTATGTGACCGGCCCCGCGGGCCGCAGAGCGCAACGTACACAGGATCTTTACAGGCGGATGTGCGCGGTACACCACTGCGCCCGTCCCCGCACCAACCGATTCTTCGGAAAAAGGGGGAACAGCAGGTGAGCATGACGGCCTCCGCGCCGGCCGGCCGAGCCGGCGGAACGGGCACCGGAGCCCCTGCAGGGGCGGGCACGGGCCTCGGCTTCTGCCGCGTCACCATCGTGGCGCCCGACAGCCGCATCGACGTGGCCCTGCCCGACGACGTACCGGTCGCCGACCTGTACCCCGAGATCCTGCGGCTCTCCCAGCAGAGCCCGGCCGAGGGCGCCCCCGTCGGCTACCACCTCGTACGCCGCGACGGCACGGTCCTCGACAGCGCGCGCTCGTTCGCCGCGCTGCGCATCCTGGACGGCGAGCTGCTCACGCTGCGCCCCTTCTCCGAGTCCCTGCCGCCCGCGGTCTTCGACGACGTCTCCGAGGCCGTGGCCTCCGCCGTCACCAAGGACCGCACCCTGTGGAGCGGCGACCTCACGCGCGCGGCGGGCCTCGTGGCCGGCGGCATCCTGCCCGCGCTGATCGCCTTCGTGGCCTGGAACTCCCAGATCCGCCACGACATGCACAGCCTCCAGGGCATCATCGCCGGCGTCGCGGGCCTTCTTCTTGTCACCCTGGCGTGCGTTCGCGCCCGGATCTACGCCGACCGTGGCTCGGCGGTCGCGCTCGGCCTCGGCGCCCTGCCGAACATCGCCGTGGCGGGCTCCGGCCTGCTGCCGCTCTCTTCGGGCCAGGGCATCGGCCGCCTCCAGTTCCTGCTCGCCTGCGCGGCGGTCCTGGTCGTCTCCGTCGTGCTCACCTTGGTGTCTCCCGGTGGTGACGGCCCCTTCGTGGCGTTCGTCTTCGCCTCCCTGATCGGCCTGCTGACCACCTTCATCGCGATCCTCACGGACCTGCGGCCCATCGAGACGGCCGCCATCGGCGCCCCGCTCTCCGTGAGCGCACTGGCCTTCCTGCCCGGCCTCTCCATGCGGTTCGCGCGCCTGCCCATCGGCTTCGAACCGCCCAACCCCGGGCGCGCGGGCTACGAGACCGCGGCGGACCCGGCCGACCCGCACGAGGCCGTGGACGCCGATCGCGTCGCCGCCCAGGCCCGCCGCGGCCACGAGCTGCTCGTCGGTCTCGTCGGCGGCTGCGCCCTCGTCTCCGTAGGCGCGTCGATCGTCCTCGGCTTCTCCAGCAACGTATGGGGACAGCTGCTGGCCCTGGCCACCGGCATCGCGATGCTGATGCGCGCCCACCTGTTCCGCTACACCGCACAAGTAGGCGCCACCCTGGCGGCCGGCCTCGCCGCGCTCGTCTTCCTGGGCCTCGGTCTCGCGCTGCACCCTCCGATGGACTACCTGCGCGACGCCGTGCTCAAGCACGACACCACGGCGCTCGACATCCGTACGGTGTGGATCGCCGCGGCCATCGGAGCGGCCGCCGCCCTGGTCACCGCGATCGGCCTGATCACTCCGCGTCGCGGCATCACCCCCTTCTGGGGCCGCTTCCTGGAGATCGCCGAGACGTTCGTCCTGCTCACCCTGATCCCGCTGGCCCTCGCGGTCTTCGACGTGTACGCGTCGGCGCGGGCCATGACCAGCTGAGACGGGCTGGTCAAGGGCAGGGTCGGGGGCGCTCCCGGCGGCTGGTACGCTGTGTGACGGCCGTTTGTGTACGCGCCCCCACCTGCATCCCGGGGGCAGCGCCGGACGGATCCCCGCCTCCGAGTTACGGAAGCTCTCCTGAGATGTAGACCAGGGGCACTCGGTGGCCACGAAGAACACCAAGAGGAGTACGCGTGTCGCTCGACGCCGCTACGAAGAAGCAGATCATCGCCGAGTTCGGCCAGAAGGAGGGCGACACCGGCTCCCCCGAGGTCCAGGTCGCCATGCTTTCGCGCCGCATCTCGGACCTGACCGAGCACCTCAAGACGCACAAGCACGACCACCACTCGCGTCGTGGTCTGCTCATCCTGGTCGGCCAGCGTCGCCGCCTTCTGCAGTACCTGGCCAAGAAGGACATCCAGCGCTTCCGTGTGCTGGTCGAGCGCCTCGGCATCCGCCGCGGTGCGGCCGGCGCCCGCTAAGACGCCGTGAAGGGAGCGGTTCCCAATTGAGGGGGCCGCTCCCTTTGCTGTACGTGCGCACTGTCACAGACGCTTTGTAGTCTGGTGACGTACGAATGAGGAGAAGCGCACCCTCGCCGCCGCCGGTCCTCGGTAGTGGCCCCCGGAGACGCAAGAGGATCCCCGGGTGCTTCGATCGAAGACCGGCCCGCACCCAAGGCGCGCTTCTCCGTTCCGTCCCACTGCCACACGGGCAGATGCGGACAAAAGACGAAACAGACGAAAGTAACGGAGAAAACGCTAGTGGAGAACGAGACCCACTACGCCGAGGCCGTCATCGACAACGGCTCCTTCGGCACCCGCACCATCCGCTTCGAGACGGGCCGGCTGGCCCGCCAGGCCGCCGGTTCCGCCGTCGCCTACCTCGACGACGACACCATGGTGCTCTCGGCCACCTCGGCCTCGAAGAACCCCAAGGACCAGCTCGACTTCTTCCCCCTCACGGTGGACGTCGAGGAGCGGCAGTACGCCGCCGGCAAGATCCCCGGCAGCTTCTTCCGCCGTGAAGGCCGTCCCTCCGAGGACGCCATCCTCACCTGCCGCCTGATCGACCGCCCGCTGCGCCCGTCCTTCAAGAAGGGCCTGCGCAACGAGATCCAGGTCGTCGCCACGATCATGGCGCTCAACCCCGACCACCTGTACGACGTCGTGGCGATCAACGCCGCGTCCGCGTCCACGCAGCTGGCCGGTCTGCCCTTCTCCGGCCCGGTCGGCGGCGTCCGCGTCGCGCTGATCAACGGCCAGTGGGTCGCGTTCCCGACGCACACCGAGCTCGAGGACGCCGTCTTCGACATGGTCGTCGCCGGTCGCGTCCTCGAGGACGGCGACGTCGCGATCATGATGGTCGAGGCCGAGGCCACCGACAAGACCATCAAGCTCGTCGAGGGCGGCGCCGAGGCTCCCACCGAGGAGGTCGTCGCCGCCGGTCTCGAGGCCGCGAAGCCCTTCATCAAGGTCCTCTGCAAGGCCCAGTCGGACCTCGCCGCCAAGGCCGCGAAGCCGACCGCCGAGTTCCCGATCTTCCTGGACTACCAGGACGACGTGCTCGAGGCCCTGACCGCCGCGGTCAAGTCCGAGCTCTCCGCCGCCCTCACCATCCCGGGCAAGCAGGACCGCGAGGCCGAGCTGGACCGCGTCAAGGGTCTGGCCGCCGAGAAGCTGCTCCCGCAGTTCGAGGGCCGCGAGAAGGAGATCTCCGCCGCGTACCGCTCCCTGACCAAGTCCCTGGTCCGTGAGCGCGTCATCAAGGAGAAGAAGCGCATCGACGGCCGCGGTGTCACCGACATCCGCACCCTGGCCGCCGAGGTCGAGGCCATCCCGCGCGTGCACGGCTCGGCCCTGTTCGAGCGCGGCGAGACCCAGATCCTGGGTGTCACCACGCTGAACATGCTGCGCATGGAGCAGCAGCTGGACACCCTCTCCCCGGTGACCCGCAAGCGCTACATGCACAACTACAACTTCCCGCCGTACTCCGTCGGCGAGACGGGCCGCGTCGGCTCCCCGAAGCGCC
The DNA here is from genome assembly GCF_050410835.1 of Streptomyces sp. cg35. Lineage (NCBI taxonomy): Bacteria > Bacillati > Actinomycetota > Actinomycetes > Kitasatosporales > Streptomycetaceae > Streptomyces > Streptomyces sp. cg35. The sequence continues at coordinate 2,460,713 of NZ_CP191268.1, read as the reverse complement.
GCGAGATCGGCCACGGCGCGCTCGCCGAGCGCGCGATCGTGCCGGTCCTGCCGACGCGCGAGGAGTTCCCCTACGCGATCCGTCAGGTCTCCGAGGCCCTCGGTTCCAACGGCTCGACGTCCATGGGCTCGGTCTGCGCCTCCACCATGTCGCTGCTGAACGCCGGTGTGCCGCTGAAGGCCCCCGTCGCCGGTATCGCCATGGGTCTGATCTCGCAGGAGATCAAGGGCGAGACGCACTACGTCGCCCTCACCGACATCCTCGGTGCGGAGGACGCCTTCGGTGACATGGACTTCAAGGTCGCCGGCACCAAGGAGTTCGTGACGGCCCTCCAGCTCGACACGAAGCTCGACGGCATCCCGGCCTCCGTCCTGGCCGCCGCCCTCAAGCAGGCCCGTGACGCCCGCCTCCACATCCTCGACGTGATGATGGAAGCGATCGACGTCCCGGACGAGATGTCCCCGAACGCCCCGCGGATCATCACCGTCAAGATCCCCGTGGACAAGATCGGTGAGGTCATTGGCCCCAAGGGCAAGATGATCAACCAGATCCAGGAGGACACCGGCGCCGACATCACGATCGAGGACGACGGCACGATCTACATCGGTGCCGCCGACGGTCCGGCCGCCGAGGCCGCCCGCGCCACGATCAACGGCATCGCGAACCCGACCATGCCGGAGGTCGGCGAGCGCTACCTGGGCACCGTCGTGAAGACGACGACCTTCGGTGCGTTCGTCTCGCTGCTCCCGGGCAAGGACGGTCTGCTGCACATCTCGCAGATCCGCAAGCTCGCCGGCGGCAAGCGCGTGGAGAACGTCGAGGACGTCCTCGGTGTGGGCCAGAAGGTCCAGGTCGAGATCGCCGAGATCGACTCCCGCGGCAAGCTCTCCCTGATCCCCGTGATCGAGGGCGAGGACGGCGACGAGAACAAGAAGGACGACGCCGACAAGTGACGTCCCGTAGCACCAAGGCGACGGCCCGCACCTCCTCGGAGGCGCGGGCCGTCGCCCGTACCCAAACCCTGATCAAGGGCGAGAACGGCATCGGTACGGTCCGCAGGACCACGCTCCCGAGCGGTCTGCGCATCGTCACCGAGACCCTGCCCTCCGTCCGCTCGGCCACCTTCGGCATCTGGGCCCACGTCGGTTCCCGCGACGAGACGCCCACACTGAACGGTGCGACGCACTACCTGGAGCACCTCCTCTTCAAGGGCACGCGCAAGCGCAGCGCCCTGGACATCTCCGCCGCGATCGACGCGGTCGGCGGCGAGATGAACGCCTTCACGGCGAAGGAGTACACGTGCTACTACGCGCGCGTGCTCGACACCGATCTGCCGCTCGCCATAGACGTGGTCTGCGACATGCTGACCGGCTCCCTCATCGACGAGGAGGACGTCGACGCGGAGCGCGGCGTGATCCTCGAAGAGATCGCGATGACCGAGGACGACCCGGGCGACTGCGTGCACGACCTGTTCGCGCACACCATGCTCGGCGACACCCCGCTCGGCCGCCCCGTCCTCGGCACGGTCGACACGATCAACGCGCTCAACCGCGGTCAGATCAGCCGCTTCTACAAGAAGCACTACGACCCGACGCACCTGGTCGTCGCCGCTGCGGGCAACGTCGACCACAACAAGGTCGTCCGCCAGGTCCGCGCCGCCTTCGAGAAGGCGGGCGCGCTGAACGGCGCGGCCGCGGCCCCCATCGGCCCCCGCGCGGGCCACAAGACGCTGCGCGCGGCCGGCCGCATGGAACTCCTCGGCCGCAAGACCGAGCAGGCCCACGTCATCCTCGGCATGCCGGGGCTGGCCCGCACCGACGACCGCCGCTGGGCCATGGGCGTCCTGAACACGGCACTGGGCGGCGGCATGTCGTCCCGCCTCTTCCAGGAGGTCCGCGAGAAGCGGGGCCTTGCGTACAGCGTGTACTCGTACACGTCTGGCTTCGCGGACTGCGGACTGTTCGGCGTGTACGCGGGCTGCCGCCCCAGTCAGGTGCACGACGTCCTGAAGATCTGCCGCGACGAGCTCGACCAGGTCGCGCAGCACGGTCTGAGCGACGACGAGATCAGCCGCGCCATCGGCCAGCTCTCCGGCTCCACGGTCCTGGGCCTGGAGGACACGGGCGCGCTGATGAACCGTATCGGCAAGAGCGAGCTGTGCTGGGGCGAGCAGATGTCGGTCGACGACATGCTGGAGCGCATCGCGGCCGTGACCCCGGACGAGGTGCGCGAGGTCGCACGCGACATCCTGGGACAGCGCCCGTCCCTGTCGGTCATCGGCCCGCTCAAGGACAAGCAGGCCGCGCGCCTGCACGAAGCGGTCGCGTAACAGCCACCTACGTAAGGATCAGGGAAGACATGAGCAAGCTGCGCGTGGCGGTCCTCGGAGCCCGGGGCCGCATCGGCTCCGAGGCGGTACGAGCCGTCGAGGCCGCCGAGGACATGGAGCTGGTCGCGGCCCTCGGCCGTGGCGACAAGCTGGATGCCCTCGTCGAGTCGGGCGCCCAGGTCGCGGTCGAGCTGACCACGCCCGACTCGGTGATGGAGAACCTGGACTTCTGTGTGCGCCACGGAATCCACGGAGTCGTCGGGACGACGGGCTGGACGGAAGACCGTCTCGCGCAGCTTCGGCAGTGGCTGGCCGCCTCTCCGGAGACGGGCGTGCTCATCGCGCCGAACTTCTCCATCGGCGCGGTCCTGACCATGAAGTTCGCCGAGGTGGCGGCCCCGTACTTCGAGTCCGTCGAGGTCATCGAGCTGCACCACCCGAGGAAGGTCGACGCGCCCTCCGGTACGGCGTCCCGCACGGCCCAGCTGATCGCCGCCGCGCGGCAGAAGGCGGGCAGCGCGCCCCAGCCCGACGCGACGGCGACGGCGCTCGACGGGGCGCGCGGCGCGGACGTCGACGGCGTTCCGGTGCACTCGGTACGTCTGCGCGGCCTCCTGGCCCACCAGGAGGTCCTCCTGGGCGGCGAGGGCGAGACGCTGACCATCCGCCACGACTCGCTGCACCACAGCAGCTTCATGCCGGGCATCCTGCTGGGCGCCCGCAAGGTCGTGACGACCCCCGGCCTCACCTTCGGCCTGGAACACTTCCTCGATCTGAACGGCTGACCTGCAGCGATGCGCGCGAAAATCACCTACGCCGTCACGGCCGCCGTCCTGGTCGTCTACTTCGTCCTGGCCGGCGACCGCGGGGTCATGCTCATCCAGCAGGGCACGGTGCTGACGGTCACCTTCGGCATCGCGGTGCTGATCCTGCCCGTGATCGGCGTGTGGTTCCTGTGGGCGAACACCCAGTTCGTCCGTAAGGCCAACCGCCTCGCCGAACTCCTCGAGGCCGAGGGCGGACTGCCCGTCGACGAGCTCCGCCGCGACCAGTACGGCCGCATCGACCGTGACTCCGCCGACGAGGTCTTCGCCCGGCGCAGGGCCGAGACGGAGGACACCCCGGGCGACTGGCGCTGCTGGTTCCGGCTGGCCGTCGCCTACAAGGACGCGCGCGACACCCCGCGCGCGCGGAAGGCGATGCAGCGCGCGATCGCCCTCCAGGAGGGCCGCTCCGTAAGCGCCTGACATCACAGAAAGGGGCCCGCACCGTCTCCCCGGTGCGGGCCCTTTCGCATGTTGTGCGACTCAGCTGTGCGGCCGGTACTCCTCGGCCCACACCTCGATACTGTCCGCGGCTCGGTCGAACGCGGTGGCCCGGCCGAGGAAGTCTCCGTTGTGACTGGTCAGCAGCGCCGTCTGCTCACCCGACAGATCCCGCCGTACGAGGACCAGGGCCTGGCCCTGCACGGTCCGAGGCAGCCCGAGCCAGCGCACCGGCTGCTGCACCGTGCGCGCGGTCACGACCTTTCCCCACGGCACCGTCTGCGTCTTGAAGAAGGCGACATGGCGCAGCCCGCGCGCGCTCACCCAGGCACCCATCCTCAGCATCCGCAGGGCGGCCACGATGATCAGCAGGGCGAGCACGCCGCAGATCCCGGCCGCGGCCGTGTCCCCGGCCACCGCGATGATCACGGCGGCGAACAGCACGTACGACGCCAGGAGCAGCAGCAGCGCGGACGCCCCCACCCGGTACGGGCCCGGGCGGTAGGGACGGCGCCACTGGTCGCGGTCGTCGAAGGGCAGCGCGGTGTCCGCGGCTTCGTCAAAAGCACGGTCGGCCGTCAGGAAGGGCAGGGGCACGACGGGTCCTCACTCGATCCACGCTGGATGGGGGCTGTGCCCGGTGAGGCTACCCAGGCGCGCTCCGGCCTTCCACCTCAGGGGGTCCGGACGAGTCAGCTCCCGGTCAGCGCCCGTCGGACGCTTCGGACTGCTGAACGTGCTGGGAGGACGGGCCGGCCGACAGAGCGGGCATCCCGAACAACAGAGAGCCCACGAGCCCGGCCACGACGGTCAGCCCCACGAGGGTGCGGCCGGCGATCTGACCTGCGGAGGGACGCTCGCGCGCGGGCGGCGTGACGTTACTGCGGAACTTGTCGGCTTCGGCGATGAAGGCGAACGGTACGGGCTCGCGCCGACGAAACATGGGCGGTGCTTCTCCTCAAGAGGTTCGAACGAAGTGTGTTCATCTACACAGACGCTCGAACGCCCCAAATGGTGCCCACTTTCGCCAAATTCACTGAAGTTCGCTCTCGTTCGCCGGAGATCGTCGTGAGAAGCGAGCGAATGCCCCGTTGTCAGTGGCGGCCCGTAGAGTGGGCGCCGCCCGAGTGAAGTACTGGGAAGGACCCCTCAAGTCGTGACCGAAACCCCTGCTGAAGACCTCAAGCCGACGTTCCGAGGCGACGTCACCGTCGAGCTCGTGAAGCACACCGCGAGCGACGCCGACGTGCTGTTCGCGGCGCGTGTGTCCACGGTAGGCGAGCAGTCTTTGGACGAGCTGTCGAAGGACCCCGCCCGATCCAAGGGCCTCATCAACTACTTGATGCGCGACCGCCACGGCAGCCCGTTCGAGCACAACTCGATGACCTTCCTCATCAGCGCCCCGATCTTCGTCTTCCGCGAGTTCATGCGGCACCGCGTGGGCTGGTCGTACAACGAGGAGTCGGGCCGCTACCGGGAGCTCCAGCCGGTCTTCTACGTCCCGGACGCCGACCGCAAGCTCGTGCAGGAGGGCCGCCCCGGCAAGTACGTGTTCGTCGAGGGCACGCAGGCCCAGCAGGAGCTGACGGGCCGCGTCATGGAGGACTCGTACCGCCAGGCGTACGAGGCGTACCAGGAGATGCTGGCCGCGGGTGTCGCCCGCGAGGTGGCCCGTGCGGTGCTCCCGGTCGGCCTGTTCTCGTCGATGTACGCGACGTGCAACGCGCGCTCGCTGATGCACTTCATCGGCCTGCGTACCCAGCACGAGCTGGCCAAGGTCCCGTCCTTCCCGCAGCGGGAGATCGAGATGGTCGGCGAGAAGATGGAGGCGGAATGGGCCAAGCTCATGCCGCTCACGTACGCGGCCTTCAATGCCAACGGCCGCGTGGCGCCGTAGTCCTGGACGCGGACGTCTCTTGATCGTCGTGTCGCGCCGCGGCACAGATGTGCGGATCAGCCGACCGAAGTGTCCGTATTGCGGCATTTCGTAAAGTTCATCTAGCCTGATCAAACGGACCCGGCACTGCTTGAACCCCCGAGCAGGCAGTGCCGGGCTCCTTCTTTGTCGTGACTTGTCGCATCCCCCGAGGGGGGACCCGGCGCTGAGCAGCGAGTAGCGTGTTACCCATGGCTCCGACCTCGACTCCGCAGACCCCCTTCGGGAGGGTCCTCACCGCCATGGTCACGCCCTTCGCGGCGGACGGCGCACTTGACCTCGACGGCGCGCAGCGACTCGCCGCCCACCTGGTGGACGCAGGCAACGACGGCCTGATCGTCAACGGCACCACGGGCGAGTCCCCGACCACCGGCAACGCGGAGAAAGCGGATCTCGTACGGGCCGTCGTGGAAGCGGTCGGCGACCGCGCGCACGTCGTCGCCGGCGTCGGCACGAACGACACGCGGCACAGCATCGAGCTGGCCCGCGACGCCCAGCAGGCCGGCGCCCACGGTCTGCTCACGGTGACGCCGTACTACAACAAGCCCCCGCAGGAGGGTCTGCTCCGCCACTTCACGGCGATCGCGGACTCGACCGAACTGCCCGTGATGCTGTACGACATCCCGGGCCGCAGCGGCGTACCGATCAACACGGACACGATCGTCCGGCTCGCCGAGCACCCGCGCATCGTCGCCAACAAGGACGCCAAGGGCGACCTCGGCCGCGCCAGCTGGGCCATCGCCCGCTCCGGCCTCGCCTGGTACTCCGGCGACGACATGCTCAACCTGCCGCTGCTCTCGGTCGGCGCATGCGGCTTCGTCTCGGTCGTCGGCCATGTGGTCGCACCCGAACTGCGCGCGATGCTCGACGCGTACGTCTCCGGTGACGTCCACAAGGCCACGGAGATCCACCAGAAGCTGCTCCCCGTCTTCACCGGCATGTTCCGCACGCAGGGCGTCATCACCACGAAGGCCGCGCTCGCCCTCCAGGGCCTGCCGGCCGGACCGCTGCGCCTGCCCCTCGTGGAACTCACCCCCGCCGAAACGGCGCAGCTCAAGATCGATCTTGCCGCCGGTGGGGTACAGCTCTAATCACAGACTTCGAAAAGCTCCACAACTGAATCAACAGAACACGAGCAACACCCAAGAACCACCAACAACTGCTACTGCACGAACGTCACGCGCGCCACGTGCCTACAGGTACGTGGCGCGCGTGCTTAAGGGAGAGTCTTTTGAGTCATCCGCATCCTGAACTCGGCGCCCCGCCGAAGCTCCCGAAGGGCGGCCTGCGCGTCACCCCGCTCGGCGGCCTCGGTGAGATCGGGCGCAACATGACCGTCTTCGAGTTTGACGGCCGTCTGCTGATCGTCGACTGCGGAGTGCTCTTCCCCGAGGAGGAGCAGCCCGGAATCGACCTGATCCTTCCGGACTTCACGTCCATCCGGGACCGCCTCGACGACATCGAGGGCATCGTCCTGACGCACGGCCACGAGGACCACATCGGTGGCGTCCCGTACCTCCTGCGCGAGAAGCCGGACATCCCGCTGATCGGCTCCAAGCTGACGCTCGCCCTCATCGAGGCGAAGCTCCAGGAGCACCGCATCCGCCCCTACACCCTTGAGGTGGCCGAGGGCGACCGTGAGCGGCTCGGTCCCTTCGACTGCGAGTTCGTCGCGGTCAACCACTCCATCCCGGACGCGCTGGCCGTCGCCATCCGTACGCCCGCGGGCATGGTGGTCCACACCGGCGACTTCAAGATGGACCAGCTCCCGCTGGACCGTCGCCTGACGGACCTTCCCACCTTCGCGCGACTCGGCGAGGAGGGCATGGACCTGCTCCTCTCCGACTCGACGAACGCCGAGGTCCCGGGCTTCGTCCCGCCCGAGCGCGACATCTCGAACGTGATCCGCGGCGTCTTCGCCGGCGCCCAGAAGCGGATCATCGTCGCGTCGTTCGCCAGCCATGTGCACCGCATCCAGCAGATCCTGGACGCCGCGCACGAGTACGGCCGCCGGGTCGCGTTCGTGGGCCGCTCGATGGTCCGCAACATGGGCATCGCCCGGGATCTCGGCTACCTGAAGGTCCCGCCGGGCCTGGTCGTGGACGTCAAGACGCTCGACGATCTCCCGGACAGCGAGGTCGTCCTGGTCTGCACGGGCTCCCAGGGCGAACCGATGGCGGCCCTGTCCCGCATGGCCAACCGTGACCACCAGATCCGCATCGTCTCCGGCGACACGGTGATCCTGGCCTCGTCGCTGATCCCCGGCAACGAGAACGCGGTCTACCGCGTCATCAACGGCCTGACCCGCTGGGGCGCCAACGTCGTCCACAAGGGCAACGCCAAGGTGCACGTCTCGGGCCACGCGTCCGCGGGCGAGCTCCTGTACTTCTACAACATCTGCAAGCCGAAGAACCTGATGCCGGTCCACGGCGAATGGCGTCACCTGCGCGCCAACGCCGAGCTCGGCGCTCTCACCGGCGTTCCGCACGACCGCATCGTCATCGCCGAGGACGGCGTCGTGGTCGACCTCGTCGGAGGCAAGGCGAAGATCGTCGGCAAGGTTCAGGCCGGTTACGTCTACGTCGACGGCCTCTCGGTCGGCGATGTCGGCGAGCCCGCGCTCAAGGACCGCAAGATCCTCGGGGACGAGGGCATCATCTCGGTCTTCGTGGTCGTGGACTCGAGCACCGGCAAGATCACCAGCGGCCCGAACATCCAGGCCCGCGGCTCCGGTATCGAGGACTCCGCGTTCAGCGCCGTCGTTCCGAAGATCCAGGAGGTCCTGGAGAAGTCGGCCCAGGACGGCGTCGTCGAGCCCCACCAGCTGCAGCAGCTCATCCGCCGCACGCTGGGCAAGTGGGTGTCGGACACCTACCGCCGGCGCCCGATGATCCTCCCGGTCGTCGTCGAGGTCTGAGGCCACGCCGGAAGCACCTGAGGAGCGGGGCGCCTCGATTTGCATCGAGGCGCCCCGCTCCAGTAGGTTTACGGCTCCGCCCGAGGGGAACCCGCAGTGCTCACGCGCTGGGACCACGTCCCCGAGAGGGGCGGGAATTCCGACTCAGAATCTCTGATAAAGTCGGGAGCGCCGGAAAGGAAACCGCGAAAGCGGAATTCCTGGAAAGCGAAGCAAGACCCCGAGGAAGTCGGCCGGTGAAACGGTCTGATAGAGTCGGAGACACGAAATACCGAAGGGAAGCGCCCGGAGGAAAGCCCGAGAGGGTGAGTACAAAGGAAGCGTCCGTTCCTTGAGAACTCAACAGCGTGCCAAAAATCAACGCCAGATATGTTGATACCCCGACTCACTTCGGTGAGTTGAGGTTCCTTTGAAAAAGTCCTGCCGGTCCTGGTGGCTGGTAGGCGCACAGCGAGGACGCTGTGAACAAGGGGATTATTCCTCTCCTTGTTCCGCTCTCGTGGTGTCACCCCGAGTACGGGGAAACATTCACGGAGAGTTTGATCCTGGCTCAGGACGAACGCTGGCGGCGTGCTTAACACATGCAAGTCGAACGATGAAGCCCTTCGGGGTGGATTAGTGGCGAACGGGTGAGTAACACGTGGGCAATCTGCCCTGCACTCTGGGACAAGCCCTGGAAACGGGGTCTAATACCGGATGACACTCCTTCAGGCATCTGAGGGGGTTGAAAGCTCCGGCGGTGCAGGATGAGCCCGCGGCCTATCAGCTTGTTGGTGAGGTAGTGGCTCACCAAGGCGACGACGGGTAGCCGGCCTGAGAGGGCGACCGGCCACACTGGGACTGAGACACGGCCCAGACTCCTACGGGAGGCAGCAGTGGGGAATATTGCACAATGGGCGAAAGCCTGATGCAGCGACGCCGCGTGAGGGATGACGGCCTTCGGGTTGTAAACCTCTTTCAGCAGGGAAGAAGCGAAAGTGACGGTACCTGCAGAAGAAGCGCCGGCTAACTACGTGCCAGCAGCCGCGGTAATACGTAGGGCGCAAGCGTTGTCCGGAATTATTGGGCGTAAAGAGCTCGTAGGCGGCTTGTCGCGTCGGTTGTGAAAGCCCGGGGCTTAACCCCGGGTCTGCAGTCGATACGGGCAGGCTAGAGTTCGGTAGGGGAGATCGGAATTCCTGGTGTAGCGGTGAAATGCGCAGATATCAGGAGGAACACCGGTGGCGAAGGCGGATCTCTGGGCCGATACTGACGCTGAGGAGCGAAAGCGTGGGGAGCGAACAGGATTAGATACCCTGGTAGTCCACGCCGTAAACGGTGGGCACTAGGTGTGGGCAACATTCCACGTTGTCCGTGCCGCAGCTAACGCATTAAGTGCCCCGCCTGGGGAGTACGGCCGCAAGGCTAAAACTCAAAGGAATTGACGGGGGCCCGCACAAGCAGCGGAGCATGTGGCTTAATTCGACGCAACGCGAAGAACCTTACCAAGGCTTGACATACACCGGAAAGCATTAGAGATAGTGCCCCCCTTGTGGTCGGTGTACAGGTGGTGCATGGCTGTCGTCAGCTCGTGTCGTGAGATGTTGGGTTAAGTCCCGCAACGAGCGCAACCCTTGTTCTGTGTTGCCAGCATGCCCTTCGGGGTGATGGGGACTCACAGGAGACCGCCGGGGTCAACTCGGAGGAAGGTGGGGACGACGTCAAGTCATCATGCCCCTTATGTCTTGGGCTGCACACGTGCTACAATGGCAGGTACAATGAGCTGCGATACCGCGAGGTGGAGCGAATCTCAAAAAGCCTGTCTCAGTTCGGATTGGGGTCTGCAACTCGACCCCATGAAGTTGGAGTTGCTAGTAATCGCAGATCAGCATTGCTGCGGTGAATACGTTCCCGGGCCTTGTACACACCGCCCGTCACGTCACGAAAGTCGGTAACACCCGAAGCCGGTGGCCCAACCCCTTGTGGGAGGGAGCTGTCGAAGGTGGGACTGGCGATTGGGACGAAGTCGTAACAAGGTAGCCGTACCGGAAGGTGCGGCTGGATCACCTCCTTTCTAAGGAGCACTTCTTACCGGGCTTGCTCGGTCAGAGGCCAGCATGCGAGCGAATGTCTCGCACTGGTTGCTCATGGGTGGAACGTTGATTATTCGGCACACTTGATCGTCTTCTCCTTCCAGTACTGCTCCTTGTGAGCGTGGAACGTTGAGGGAAGCGGCGAGGGTGTCGGGCACGCTGTTGGGTATCTGAGGGTACGGACTTGTTCCCGACCTCAATGCCGGCCCCGGTAAAGCGCCAAGGTTCTTGGTGTGTGACGGGTGGTTGGTCGTTGTTTGAGAACTGCACAGTGGACGCGAGCATCTGTGGCCAAGTTTTTAAGGGCGCACGGTGGATGCCTTGGCACCAGGAACCGATGAAGGACGTGGGAGGCCACGATAGTCCCCGGGGAGTCGTCAACCAGGCTTTGATCCGGGGGTTTCCGAATGGGGAAACCCGGCAGTCGTCATGGGCTGTCACCCGCTGCTGAACACATAGGCAGTGTGGAGGGAACGCGGGGAAGTGAAACATCTCAGTACCCGCAGGAAGAGAAAACAACCGTGATTCCGGGAGTAGTGGCGAGCGAAACTGGATGAGGCCAAACCTACGGCGTGTGAGACCCGGCAGGGGTTGCGTCGTGGGGGTTGTGGGATCTCTTTTCTACGGTCTGCCGGCCGTGGGACGAGTCAGAAACCGTTGATGTAGGCGAAGGACATGCGAAAGGTCCGGCGTAGAGGGTAAGACCCCCGTAGTCGAAACGTCAGCGGCTCGTTTAAGAGACACCCAAGTAGCACGGGGCCCGAGAAATCCCGTGTGAATCTGGCGGGACCACCCGTTAAGCCTAAATATTCCCTGGTGACCGATAGCGGATAGTACCGTGAGGGAATGGTGAAAAGTACCGCGGGAGCGGAGTGAAATAGTACCTGAAACCGTGTGCCTACAAGCCGTGGGAGCGTCGGATATGTGCTTGCACATATCTCGTGACTGCGTGCCTTTTGAAGAATGAGCCTGCGAGTTTGCGGTGTGTTGCGAGGTTAACCCGTGTGGGGAAGCCGTAGCGAAAGCGAGTCCGAATAGGGCGATTCAGTAGCGCGCTCAAGACCCGAAGCGGAGTGATCTAGCCATGGGCAGGTTGAAGCGGAGGTAAGACTTCGTGGAGGACCGAACCCACCAGGGTTGAAAACCTGGGGGATGACCTGTGGTTAGGGGTGAAAGGCCAATCAAACTCCGTGATAGCTGGTTCTCCCCGAAATGCATTTAGGTGCAGCGTCGTGTGTTTCTTGCCGGAGGTAGAGCACTGGATAGGCGATGGGCCCTACCGGGTTACTGACCTTAGCCAAACTCCGAATGCCGGTAAGTGAGAGCGCGGCAGTGAGACTGTGGGGGATAAGCTCCATGGTCGAGAGGGAAACAGCCCAGAGCATCGACTAAGGCCCCTAAGCGTACGCTAAGTGGGAAAGGATGTGGAGTCGCAGAGACAACCAGGAGGTTGGCTTAGAAGCAGCCACCCTTGAAAGAGTGCGTAATAGCTCACTGGTCTAGTGATTCCGCGCCGACAATGTAGCGGGGCTCAAGCGTACCGCCGAAGTCGTGTCATTGCAGCAAGAGGGCCAACGCCTGCTGTGATGGGTAGGGGAGCGTCGTGTGCCGGGTGAAGCTGCAGCGGAAGCTAGTGGTGGACGGTTCACGAGTGAGAATGCAGGCATGAGTAGCGATACACACGTGAGAAACGTGTGCGCCGATTGACTAAGGGTTCCTGGGTCAAGCTGATCTGCCCAGGGTAAGTCGGGACCTAAGGCGAGGCCGACAGGCGTAGTCGATGGATAACCGGTTGATATTCCGGTACCCGCTGTGAAGCGTCAAACATCGAATCCAGTGATGCTAAGGCCGTGAAGCCGTTCCGGACCCTTCGGGGAATGGAAAGTGGTGGAGCCGCCGGCCCAAGTTGGTAGTAGGTGAGTGATGGGGTGACGCAGGAAGGTAGTCCAGCCCGGGCGGTGGTTGTCCCGGGGTAAGGGTGTAGGACGTGATCCAGGTAAATCCGGTTCACATGAGTCTGAGACCTGATGCCGAGCCGATTGTGGTGAAGTGGATGATCCTATGCTGTCGAGAAAAGCCTCTAGCGAGTTTCATGGCGGCCCGTACCCTAAACCGACTCAGGTGGTCAGGTAGAGAATACCGAGGCGTTCGGGTGAACTATGGTTAAGGAACTCGGCAAAATGCCCCCGTAACTTCGGGAGAAGGGGGGCCATTCCTGGTGATGAGTCTTGCACTCTGAGCTGGGGGTGGCCGCAGAGACCAGCGAGAAGCGACTGTTTACTAAAAACACAGGTCCGTGCGAAGCCGTAAGGCGATGTATACGGACTGACGCCTGCCCGGTGCTGGAACGTTAAGGGGACCGGTTAGTCAAGATTCGTCTTGGCGAAGCTGAGAACTTAAGCGCCAGTAAACGGCGGTGGTAACTATAACCATCCTAAGGTAGCGAAATTCCTTGTCGGGTAAGTTCCGACCTGCACGAATGGCGTAACGACTTCTCGACTGTCTCAACCATAGGCCCGGTGAAATTGCACTACGAGTAAAGATGCTCGTTTCGCGCAGCAGGACGGAAAGACCCCGGGACCTTTACTACAGTTTGATATTGGTGTTCGGTTCGGCTTGTGTAGGATAGGTGGGAGACTGTGAACTCTGGACGCCAGTTCAGGGGGAGTCGTCGTTGAAATACCACTCTGGTCGTGCTGGATATCTAACCTGGGTCCGTGATCCGGATCAGGGACAGTGTCTGATGGGTAGTTTAACTGGGGCGGTTGCCTCCCAAAGGGTAACGGAGGCGCCCAAAGGTTCCCTCAGCCTGGTTGGTAATCAGGTGTTGAGTGTAAGTGCACAAGGGAGCTTGACTGTGAGACCGACGGGTCGAGCAGGGACGAAAGTCGGGACTAGTGATCCGGCGGTGGCTTGTGGAAGCGCCGTCGCTCAACGGATAAAAGGTACCCCGGGGATAACAGGCTGATCTTCCCCAAGAGTCCATATCGACGGGATGGTTTGGCACCTCGATGTCGGCTCGTCGCATCCTGGGGCTGGAGTCGGTCCCAAGGGTTGGGCTGTTCGCCCATTAAAGCGGTACGCGAGCTGGGTTTAGAACGTCGTGAGACAGTTCGGTCCCTATCCGCTGTGCGCGTAGGAGTCTTGAGAAGGGCTGTCCCTAGTACGAGAGGACCGGGACGGACGAACCTCTGGTGTGCCAGTTGTCCTGCCAAGGGCATGGCTGGTTGGCTACGTTCGGAAAGGATAACCGCTGAAAGCATCTAAGCGGGAAGCCTGCTTCAAGATGAGGACTCCCACCCCCTTTGAGGGGTTAAGGCTCCCAGTAGACGACTGGGTTGATAGGCCAGATCTGGAAGCACCGTAAGGTGTGGAGGTGACTGGTACTAATAGGCCGAGGGCTTGTCCTCAGTTGCTCGCGTCCACTGTGTTGGTTCTGAAACCACGAACAACCCCGCATGGGTCACATATGCGGTGCGGTTGACAGTTTCATAGTGTTTCGGTGGTCATAGCGTGAGGGAAACGCCCGGTTACATTCCGAACCCGGAAGCTAAGCCTTACAGCGCCGATGGTACTGCAGGGGGGACCCTGTGGGAGAGTAGGACGCCGCCGAACTAATTTTGAATAAAGCCTCAACCCCCGAGTATTCACTCGGGGGTTGAGGCTTTTTTGTTGTGCGTCACTTCTTGTTCACGTTCTGCGACCACCATCCAGGTCATGGGCACACTTGCAATGCTGCAGGCCGCAGGCGTCGGCGCCGGTGATGAAGTGATCGTGCCGGCCTTCGGCAACCCCGAGGTCGCCGAAGCCGTCGTGCGGGCCGGTGCAGCCCCTGTCTTCGCGGACATCGACCCGGACACGTACTGCATCGATCCCTCGTACGTCGCCAGCCGCCTGACTGAGCGGACCGCGGCCGTCGTCGCCGTCCACCGCTTCGGACAGAGAGCCGATGTCGCACGGCTGCGAGAACTCAGCCGCGGGCACGGGCTCCTCGTACTGGAGCAGGGCGAGTCCGAGAAGCCGTACGACGAAGTGGCTCAACGACGGAGCCACGCCGCCTACTTGAGCGGGCGGCTGAGCGGAGTACGGACGCCCTTCGGGCACGAAGGACACACCTATCAGCAGTACGTCGTGCGGGTGCCCGGGAACGGGCGGCCCGACCGGGACGCCTTCGCACGATTCCTACGGGGCAAGGGAGTCGAGTGCAGTGTGCCGGTGAAGACGCCTGTGCACCGCTTGTCGGCGTTCCGTCGCGATGTGGCGCTGCCCGAGACCGAGCGGGCCGCTGACGAGACGCTGGCGCTGCCCGTCGACGGAATGATGTCGCAGAGACAGCTGCAGCGAGTGGTGTCGGCCTGCAACGCACTCGGAGGACTGCTGCAACCGGCCTTCTAGACCGGCGGTTTTAGAGGGCCTGAACTTCAGGTATGATCTATTTCGTTGCCGAGCGGGAAACCGCAGAGAGCAACAGGCCCCTATAGCTCAGTCGGTAGAGCGTCTCCATGGTAAGGAGAAGGTCAGCGGTTCGATTCCGCTTGGGGGCTCAGGAATTGAGGCTCTCGCCCTGATCGGGCGGGGGCCTTTTTCCGTTGCCCCCGCCCCCGCCCGGGCTGAACCCGCGCCGTCAGTCGTGCTGGATACCGGGCACACGCATGGCGAGGATCGCCATGTCGTCCGACGGGGCATCCGCGGCGAAGCGCTCCACCGCGCGCATGATGCGGGCGGCGACCGCGCCGGCCGTCAGACCCGTACACGTCGACAGGACCTCGGCCAGGCCGTCGTCGCCGAGCATGCGGGTGCCCTCACGGCGCTCCGTGATGCCGTCGGTGACACAGAGCAGGACGTCGCCCGGGTCGAGCGTCATCGTCTGCTCGTACAGCTCCAGGTCGTCCATGACGCCGAGCAGCGGCTGCGGCTCCGCGTACGCCTCGACCGTGCCGTCCTGGCGCAGACGGAGCGGGAGCGGGTGGCCGGCGCAGACCATCTTGAGGACCGCCGAGCCGTCCTCCTGCGGCCACAGCTCGCCGTAAAGCAGCGTCAGGAAGCGGCTGCGGGCGCCCTCGTCCAGGATCGCCGCGTTCAGGCGCTCCAGGACGGCAGGGCCGCCGAAGCCCTCGCGGGCCAGCAGGCGCAAGGCGTGCCGGGCGAGGCCGGTGACGGCCGCGGCCTCCGGGCCCGTGCCGCAGACATCGCCGATCGCGAAGCCGTACGCGCCGTCGCGGATCGGGAAGAGATCGTAGAAGTCACCGCCGACCTCGTTGCCCTCGCCGGCCGCGCGGTAGATGACCTCCACCTCGACGCCCGGGACGTGCGGGAGCTCCGGCGGGAGGAGGCTGCGCTGGAGGGACTGGCTGATGGCCATGCGCTCCGAGTACAGCCGCGCGTTGTCCAGAGCGAGGGCGGCCCTGCGGCTCAAGTCCTCGGCCAGCTCCAGGATTTCCTGGCGGAAGTGCTCGTCCGTGGGCTTGCCCAGCGTCAGCATGCCGATCACGCGGTTGCGGGCGACCAGGGGGAGGACCACCGTCTCGCCGCCCACCGCGGAAGCCGTGGCGAGCGTGGTGCCGATGCCCGAGCTGACGCTGGCCGGTTCGCCGAGGCCGAGGCTGCGCATGGAGGTGCGGAGCGCCGCCTGGTGCGCCGCCTCCGCCGGAGCCGCCCACACGCGGGCACCCGGGGTCGGCACGGGTTCAGGCGGGGAGATCTTGGAGAGCAGCGCCTTGAGGCCGTCGATGCGGTCCTCGTCCTCGTGCAGGACATAGGAGAGGTGCGGCTCCGAGGCCTGGTCGGCGATCATGTAGACCGCGCACCAGGTGGCGAGGGTGGGGACCGTCATCTGCGCCATGAGGGCCAGGGTCTGGTCCCGGTCGAGGGTGCCGGCCAGCAGGTCGGAGGCCTCGACGAGGAAGCTGAGGGAGCCACGGCGCAGCTTCTCGAGTTCGCCCAGGCGGGCCGACTCGACCGCCATGGCGATGCGGTCGGCAGCGAACTGGAGACGCAGGGCCTCCTCGTTCGAGTAGCGGTCGGGGGACTCCGCCGCGACACCGAGCGAGCCGGTCAGACGGCCCTCCACCTTCAGCGGAACGGTGACGACCGAACGCATGCCCGTGCCGTTCAACAGCGGGACCGCGCCCGGTACTTGGGACAGGTCCTCGTGGACGGCCGGCATCCGCGCCGAACCGTAGCGGCCCGGGCCGACCTCGACCGGGACCCGGGCGAAGCGCTGGCGGGCCGAGGGCAGTCCGGTGGAGGCGCGGACCTCCAGCTCCGTCTCGTCGTCCGTGGCCAGCAGCAGGAACGCGGAGTCGCCGTCGAGCATGTCCCGAGCGCGCTCCACCGTGCGCTGGAGAAGTCCGTCCAGGTCGTCGGGTGCCGGGGACCCGATGAAGACCTCGAAGGCGTCCGGGCCCTGACTCTCGGAGTGGGCGGAACTGTCGGCTGCCGGGAGGCGCAGCGGCGTCTGCAGCACGGCGCGCTCGTGGTCGCGTACGAGGAGACAGACCGTCGACGGTTCGCCGTCGGTGTCGCGGACACGCAAGTGAGACGCGTACACGGGAGCCACACGGCCGCTGGCGCTGCGGATGCCGTAGCTGCCCTCCCAGCGGGAGAGCTGGAGCGCGTCGGCGATGCCCGTGCTGGTGCCGGGGGTGTGCGGCCACGCGGCGAGATCGGTGAGGGGCTTGCCGATGACCTGCTCCGCCACATATCCGAAGAGGTGCTCCGCGTCCTCGTTCCACGCCGTGATCGCACCGGACTTCTCGATCTGTACGACGGCGACACGGACGCGCTCGTCGGCGAGGGGCAGCAGGTCCGTGGGGAGCACGGGGCCCGCGGCGCGCGTGCCGACCGAGCGCTCGGGCAGGTCGAGTTGGAACCAGACCTGCTTGTGCGTGGCCGAATAGTCGACGCCCCAGCGGCCCGCCAGAGCCGCGCAGAGCTGGAGACCGCGGCCGCCCTCGCGGTCGGGGCTGCCCATGTTGATCGCGGAGGACTGAAGCGGGATCTCGCGCTCCGGATAGCGGTCGGAGACCTCGATACGGATGTGGTCGTCACTGCGCAGGCACAGAACCTCCGCGGACGTGCCCGCGTGAACGACGGCATTTGTCACGAGTTCGCTGGTCAGGACCACGGCGTCGTCGATGATGTCGGCGTAGCCCCACCCCTGCAGGGTGTCGCGTACAAAGGAGCGGGCCGTGGCGACGGACCGTCCGACCGGTTCGAAGGTGGCAGCCGCGCGCGCGGTGATCACAGAACTCCCTGTACGAGTCGTACTCGCTGTTCGAGTGTCGAGGCCCAGGTCTCCCGTACCCATGTCTCGGCCGCCCCTCCGATGCCCGCTCGTTTTCCGCCACCACCCAGGCCGGGCGGACCGGGGTGGGTGGACAGCCGCATGCAAGGTTACTTACCTTCGCCGTCCATGCGGATGCCGGTCGTCAGTGTTTCCGTCCGGAGGGTGTGCGGACGGTGTGCGAAGCTGCCGAACTGTTATGGCCTGGTTCAGCCATGGTGAAACACTGGGCAAGCTTCCGGAGAGAACGCATTGGAAAGCCGATGCGACGGTAGAAGCGAACCCGAGCAAGCCGAGCAGTTCAGGTCGACCCCTGCGGGAGGGACACAGTGGAGTCTGGCGCAGCGACGCGGGGCAGGAAAACGCGCGCAGAAGGCGGACAGTCCCTGAGTAAACAGCACAAGTCGCGTAATGGGACCACAACAGTGGACACCGCGGCGCTGAACAGACTGCTGGCCGGTCTCGTCGCCATGCGGGACGGCAACTTCCGCAAGCGGCTCACCGTCAACGGCGACGGCGTGATGTCGGAGATCGCTGCCGTCTTCAACGAGGTGGCCGACCGGAATCTCCATCTGACCGGTGAGCTGTCCCGGGTCAGGCGAACGGTCGGGCGGGAGGGCAAGCTCACCGAGCGCCTGGAGGCGGGCGCCTGCGAGGGCTCCTGGGCCGCCGCGATCAACGCGTCGAACGCGCTCGTCGACGACCTCGTACGACCTGTCTCCGAGGTCGGCAGGGTGCTCACGGCGGTCGCGGAGGGCGATCTGTCGCCGCGCATGGAGCTGCGTGCACAGGTGCCGGAGGGGGCGGGGCACCCGCTGCGCGGCGAGTTCCTGAAGGTCGGGCGGACCGTCAACAACCTGGTCGACCAGCTCTCCACCTTCACCGACGAGGTCACGCGCGTGGCCAGTGAGGTGGGTACCGAGGGCAAGCTCGGTGGACAGGCACGCGTTCGTGGGATGTCCGGTTCGTGGAAAGATCTCACGGATTCGGTCAATACGATGGCGTACCGGCTCACCGCTCAGGTGCGTGACATTGCTCTCGTCACGACCGCGGTGGCCAAGGGTGACCTGTCGCGAAAGGTCACGGTTCACGTCGCGGGCGAAATGCTCGAGCTGAAGAACACCGTGAACACGATGGTCGATCAGCTGTCGTCGTTCTCCTCCGAGGTCACACGGGTGGCTCGGGAGGTGGGCACCGAGGGCGAGCTGGGCGGGCAGGCGCAGGTGCCCGGTGTGGCCGGTGTGTGGAAGGACCTCACCGATTCGGTGAACCTTATGGCCGGCAATCTGACCGCCCAGGTGCGAGGGATCGCTCAGGTCACTACAGCTGTAGCGAACGGTGACCTGTCGCAGAAGGTGACGGTGTCGGCGCGCGGCGAGGTCGCCCAGCTCGCCGAGACGATCAACCAGATGACCGAGACGCTGCGTACGTTCGCGGACGAGGTCACCCGGGTCGCCAACGAGGTCGGTGCCGAGGGCCAGCTCGGCGGCCAGGCCAATGTGCCGGGCGCCGCCGGTACGTGGAAGGACCTCACCGACTCCGTCAACACGGTCTTCCGGAACCTCACCACGCAGGTGCGTGACATTGCCACTGTCACGACGGCGGTGGCGAGCGGTGACCTCTCGCAGAAGGTCACCGTCGACGTCGCCGGTGAAATGCTGGAGCTGAAGAACACCGTCAACACGATGGTCGACCAGCTGTCGGCCTTCGGCTCCGAAGTCACGCGCGTGGCGCGCGAGGTCGGCGTCGAGGGTGAACTGGGCGGCCAGGCGCTGGTGCCGGGTGCGGCCGGCACCTGGAAGGACCTCACCGACTCCGTCAACACGGCTTTCCGCAACCTGACCGGTCAGGTGCGCAACATCGCCCAGGTGACGACGGCGGTGGCCAACGGTGACCTGTCGCAGAAGGTCACCGTCGACGTCTCCGGCGAGATGCTCCAGCTGAAGAACACCGTGAACACGATGGTGGACCAGCTCTCCAGCTTCGCCGACCAGGTGACCCGTATGGCGCGCGACGTGGGCACGGAGGGCCGCCTCGGCGGTCAGGCCCGTGTGGACGGTGTGAGCGGTACGTGGAAGGAACTCACCGACTCCGTCAACTTCATGGCGGGGAACCTGACTTCACAGGTGCGGCAGATCGCCCAGGTCACTACAGCTGTAGCGCGCGGTGACCTCTCCCAGAAGATCGATGTCGACGCGCGGGGCGAGATCCTCGAACTGAAGAACACCATCAACACGATGGTGGACCAGCTCTCCGCGTTCGCGGACCAGGTGACCCGCGTGGCCCGCGAGGTGGGCACCGAGGGGCGCCTGGGCGGACAGGCGCAGGTGCCCGGCGTCGCCGGTGTGTGGCGCGACCTGACGGACTCCGTGAACGGCATGGCCGGCAACCTCACGGCCCAGGTGCGCAACATCGCGCAGGTCGCCACGGCGGTGGCGCGCGGTGACCTGTCGCAGAAGATCGACGTGGACGCGCGGGGCGAGATCCTTGAGCTGAAGAACACCCTCAACACGATGGTGGATCAGCTGTCGGCCTTCGCCGAGCAGGTGACGCGGGTGTCCCGTGAGGTGGGTACGGACGGCATCCTCGGCGGACAGGCCGAGGTGCAGGGTGTGTCGGGTACGTGGAAGGACCTGACGCAGTCCGTGAACGGCATGGCGAACAACCTGACCCTTCAGGTGCGCAACATCGCCGAGGTCACTACAGCTGTAGCGCGCGGAGACCTCTCCAAGAAGATCACCGTCGACGCCAAGGGCGAGATCCTCGAACTCGTCACCACGGTCAACACGATGGTGGACCAGCTGTCGTCGTTCGCCGAGCAGGTGACCCGGGTGGCCCGCGAAGTGGGCACCGAGGGCCAACTCGGCGGCCAGGCACGGGTTCCGGGCGTCACCGGTATCTGGAAGGACCTGAGCGACAACGTCAACCTGATGGCCAACAACCTGACCATGCAGGTGCGCAACATCTCCCAGGTCGCCAACGCCGTGGCCAACGGCGACCTGACCCGTACGGTCACCATCGAGGCCCGCGGCGAGGTCGCGCAGCTCGCCGACACGTTCAACACGATGGTGAAGACGCTGAGTTCGTTCGCCGACCAGGTCACCAAGGTGGCCCGCGAGGTGGGCACGGACGGCATCCTCGGCGGCCAGGCCCGCGTCCCCGGCGTGGCCGGCACGTGGAAGGACCTCACCGAGTCCGTGAACGGCATGGCCTCGAACCTCACCGGTCAGGTGCGCAACATCGCGATGGTCACGACCGCCATCGCCAAGGGCGACCTGACCAAGAAGATCGACATCGACGCGCGCGGCGAGATCCTCGAACTGAAGACGACGATCAACACGATGGTCGACCAGCTGTCGTCGTTCGCCGAGCAGGTCACCCGGGTGGCCCGCGAGGTGGGCACGGAGGGCCAGCTGGGCGGCCAGGCCCGGGTGCGCGACGTGGACGGCACGTGGCGCGACCTGACCGAGTCCGTGAACGAGATGGCCGGGAACCTGACCCGTCAGGTGCGTGCCATCGCGGCCGTCGCCACCGCGGTGACCCGCGGCGACCTCAACCTGAAGATCGATGTCGACGCGGCGGGCGAGATCCAGGTCCTGCAGGACAACATCAACAAGATGATCTCGAACCTGCGCGACACCACGATCGCCAACGAGGAGCAGGACTGGCTCAAGGGCAACCTGGCCCGCATCTCCGGCCTGATGCAGGGCCGCCGGGACCTCGACGACGTGGCCTCGCTCATCATGAGCGAGCTGACGCCGGTCGTCTCCGCGCAGCACGGCGCGTTCTTCCTGGCGCTGCCCCTGGACGACGTCGCCGACCCGACGACGGCGCCCGAGGACGCGTACGAACTGCGCATGCTCGGCAGCTACGGCTACTCCATGGGCTCCATGCCGACGTCCTTCCGCCCCGGAGAGACGCTCATCGGGACCGCCGCGCAGGAGCGGCGCACGATCCTCGTGGACAACGCGCCCAGCGGCTACCTGAAGATCGCCTCGGGGCTCGGTGAGGCGCCGCCGGCGCAGGTCATCGTGATCCCCGTGCTCTTCGAGGGCACGGTGCTCGGCGTGATCGAGCTGGCGTCGTTCACGCCGTTCACGCAGATCCAGAAGGACTTCCTGGGGCAGATCGCCGAGATGATCGCGACGAGCGTCAACACGATCTCCGTCAATACGAAGACGGAGGTGCTGCTGAAGCAGTCGCAGGAGCTCACCGAGCAACTCCGGGAGCGCTCGGCAGAGTTGGAGAACCGGCAGAAGGCCCTCCAGGCGTCCAACGCCGAACTGGAGGAGAAGGCCGAACTGCTCGCCCAGCAGAACCGCGACATCGAAGTGAAGAACACCGAGATCGAAGAGGCGCGGCAGGTCCTGGAGGAGCGCGCCGAGCAGCTCGCGGTGTCGATGCGCTACAAGAGCGAGTTCCTCGCCAACATGTCGCACGAGCTGCGCACGCCGCTCAACTCCCTCTTGATCCTCGCCAAGTTGCTCGCCGACAACGCCGACTCGAACCTCACCCCGAAGCAGGTCGAGTTCGCCGAGACGATCCACGGAGCGGGCTCCGACCTGCTCCAACTGATCAACGACATCCTGGACCTGTCGAAGGTCGAGGCGGGCAAGATGGACGTCTCGCCGACGCGCATCGCCCTGGTGCAACTCGTCGACTACGTAGAGGCCACGTTCCGTCCGCTGACCGCGGAGAAGCAACTCGACTTCTCCGTAAGGGTCTCGCCGGAACTGCCCACCACCTTGCACACCGACGAACAGCGTCTCCTTCAGGTGCTGCGCAACCTGCTCTCCAATGCGGTGAAGTTCACCGACTCGGGCGCCGTGGAGCTCGTCATCAGGCCGGCAGGGGCCGATGTGCCGAACGCCATTCGTGAACAGCTCCTGGAAGCGGGCTCGTTGAGGGAGGCGGACGCCGACCTGATCGCCTTCTCGGTGACGGACACCGGCATCGGCATCGCGGCCAGCAAGATGCGGGTCATCTTCGAGGCGTTCAAGCAGGCCGACGGCACGACCAGCCGCAAGTACGGCGGTACGGGCCTCGGGCTGTCCATCAGCCGGGAGATCGCCCGCCTGCTGGGCGGTGAGATCCACGCGGCGAGCGAGCCCGGCCGCGGCTCCACGTTCACGCTGTACCTGCCGCTGCACCCGAGCGAGCTCCCGCCCCAGGGGTACACGCAGCTCGCCCCGGCCGTCGAACCGGGCCGGCCACTGGCCCTGGACGCCGCGCCGGAGCCGGCCCAGGTGGAGACCCCGGCCGAGGTGAAGTCGTACCAGGAGACCCAGAACGGTGCCGCCGCGCTCTTCAGGCGCCGTCGCAAGACCGCGCCGCCGTCCGAGCCGCGCCAGGCGCTCCCGGAGCAGGCGGCGCCCGCTCAGGAGCACTGGGAGAACGGGGAGGCGCAGGGCGCACCCAAGGTGAGGCGTGCCTTCCACTTCGGTGGGGAGAAGGTGCTCATCGTCGACGACGACATCCGCAATGTCTTCGCACTCACCAGCGTGCTGGAGCAGCACGGGCTGTCGGTCCTGTACGCGGAGAACGGGCGTGAGGGCATCGAAGTGCTGGAGCAGCACGACGATGTGACCGTGGTGCTGATGGACATCATGATGCCGGAGATGGACGGCTACGCGACGACGACGGCGATCCGCAGGATGCCGCAGTTCGCCGGACTGCCGATCATCGCGCTCACCGCGAAGGCCATGAAGGGCGACCGGGAGAAGGCCATCGAGTCGGGTGCGTCCGACTACGTCACGAAGCCGGTCGATCCCGACCATCTGCTGTCTGTGATGGAGCAGTGGATGCGCGGTGACTGACCGGAATCCGAAACATTCACGCGGAGTTGCTGACTGAGTGTGGCCGTGGCCGTGTAGAAGTGCGGTAACCGGGGAACCTTCTGGTCTCCCGCTGCGTTTCTGCTACGTGCACAGTGACATCTCGGTGACAGGGTGTGGCGACAGGCGGGGTACGGCTACGATGACCGGCACAAGGACGGGCGACGCAAGGGAGTCGTCCCCTGGGGCGGCGACAGGAGTCTCCCCGAATCCTGCGGACAGGGGCGGCCCCATGCCGGGGCGAGGAGGGCGGGCCATGGTGCAGAAGGCCAAGATCCTCCTGGTCGATGACCGGCCGGAGAATCTGCTGGCGCTGGAGGCCATCCTCTCCGCGCTCGATCAGACGCTGGTGCGGGCATCGTCCGGGGAGGAAGCGCTCAAAGCGCTGCTCACGGACGATTTCGCGGTCATTCTGCTGGACGTTCAGATGCCGGGAATGGACGGTTTCGAAACCGCGGCGCACATCAAGCGTCGAGAGCGGACACGGGACATCCCGATCATCTTCCTCACCGCGATCAACCACGGCCCGCACCACACGTTCCGTGGCTACGCGGCGGGTGCGGTCGACTACATCTCCAAGCCGTTCGACCCGTGGGTACTGCGCGCGAAGGTCTCGGTCTTCGTGGAGCTGTACATGAAGAACTGCCAACTCCGGGAGCAGGCGGCTCTGCTGCGGCTTCAGCTGGAGGGCGGCGGCAGGTCCGTCGGCGACGCGAAGGAGCCCGCGGGGCTGCTCGCCGAGCTGTCGGCGCGCCTCGCCGCGGTCGAGGAGCAGGCCGAGGCGCTGTCCAAGCAGCTCGACGACGACTCGGCGGACGCGGCGGCCGTCGCCACGGCCGCGCACCTGGAGCGCAAACTCACCGGTCTGCGCAGGGCCCTTGACGCTCTGGAGCCCGGCGCGGGCAGCGGCACGCCGTCCCTGCCGTCCCAGAACTGAGCCGCGGTGCGGGCTTTGAGCCCGCGTCAGCTCAAGCGCCGTCCATTCGCGACACAAAAGGGTGAAGCACCGGGCACACGTGTCCGCGGACGCCTCCCCCGGTAACCTCACAGCTATGGCCTCACGTCCCGCAGCCAAGAAGACGCCCGCGAAGAAGGCGGCCGCGCCGACCAAGGCTCCGGCGAAGAAGGCCCCTGCGAAAAAAGCTCCCGCCAAGAAGGCGCCCGCGAAGAAGGCAGCGGCGAAGAAGCCCGCCCCCAAGCCGGCGCCCAGTCCCACAGGGGGCCTGTACAAGGTCGTACGCGCCCTGTGGCTCGGCGTCGCGCACAGCGTAGGAGCGATGTTCCGCGGCATAGGGCGCGGCGCGAAGGGGCTCGACCCGGCGCACCGCAAGGACGGCCTGGCGCTGCTCCTGCTCGGCATCGCCCTGATCTGCGCAGCCGGCACCTGGTCCAATCTGCAAGGACCTGTCGGCGACCTCGTCGAGGTCCTGGTGACCGGCGCGTTCGGCCGGCTCGACCTGCTGGTGCCGATACTGCTCGGCCTCATCGCCGTACGCCTCATCCGGCACCCGGAGAAGCCCGAGGCCAACGGGCGCATCGTCATCGGCCTGTCCGCGCTCGTCGTCGGCGTGCTCGGCCAGGTCCACATCGCGTGCGGCTCGCCCGCGCGCGACGACGGCATGCAGGCCATAAGGGACGCGGGCGGGCTCATCGGCTGGGCCGCCGCGACCCCGCTGAGCTTCACGATGACCGAGGTGCTCGCGGTCCCGATGCTCGTGCTGCTCACCGTCTTCGGTCTGCTCGTGGTCACCGCGACGCCCGTCAACGCGATCCCGCAGCGGCTCCGGCTGCTCGGGGTGAAGCTCGGCATCGTGCACGACGACACGGCCCTACAGGAGCCCGGCGCCGACGAGTACGACGAGGAGTGGCGCGAGGCCGCCCCCGCGCGCGCGAGGCGGCGCTCCACGGCTCCGGAGGCGTACGACCCCGACCGCATAGAGGAAGACGCGCTCTCCAAGCGGCGCAGGCCCCGGCGCACGTCCGTGCAGCCCGCCATGGAGCGGCCCATGGACGCCGTCGACGTGGCCGCCGCTGCCGCCGCCGCGCTCGACGGTGCCGTGCTGCACGGGATGCCGCCGTCGCCCCTGGTCGCCGACCTGACGCAGGGCGTCGGCAGCGAGCGCGGGCAGCGTACGGGGGAGGCGCCCGAGCCGGAGCGCTCGGTGCCCGTGCCCACGGCCCGCGGCAAGAAGGCCGAGCAGGCCGCCGAGGAGCCCGAGGCGACACCGTCGAAGCTCGCCGTGCCCGACCTGACCAAGTCCTCGCCCGAGCAGATGCGCGACCTGCCGCCGCGTGCCGAGCAGCTCCAGCTCGCCGGCGACATCACGTACGCGCTGCCGTCGCTCGACCTCCTGACGCGCGGGGGGCCCGGAAAGTCGCGCAGCGCGGCCAACGACGCCGTCGTCGACTCGCTGTCGAACGTCTTCACCGAGTTCAAGGTCGACGCCGCCGTCACGGGCTTCACGCGCGGCCCGACGGTCACGCGGTACGAGGTCGAGCTCGGCCCGGCCGTGAAGGTCGAGAAGATCACGGCCCTCGCCAAGAACATCGCGTACGCCGTGGCGTCGCCGGACGTCCGGATCATCAGCCCCATTCCCGGCAAGTCCGCGGTCGGCATCGAGATCCCGAACACCGACCGCGAGATGGTGAACGTCGGCGACGTGCTGCGCCTCGCGGACGCCGCCGAGGACGACCACCCGATGCTCGTCGCGCTCGGCAAGGACGTCGAGGGCGGCTACGTGATGTCGAATCTCGCGAAGATGCCGCACGTCCTGGTCGCCGGCGCCACCGGCTCCGGCAAGTCCTCGTGCATCAACTGCCTGATCACCTCGATCATGATGCGGGCGACCCCCGAGGACGTACGCATGGTCCTCGTCGACCCCAAGCGCGTGGAGCTGACGGCGTACGAGGGGATCCCGCACCTCATCACGCCGATCATCACCAACCCGAAGAAGGCCGCCGAGGCGCTCCAGTGGGTCGTACGTGAGATGGATCTGCGCTACGACGACCTCGCGGCGTTCGGCTACCGGCACATCGACGACTTCAATCAGGCCATCCGCGACGGCAAGCTCAAGACTCCCGAGGGCAGCGAGCGGGAGCTGAAGACGTACCCGTATCTGCTGGTGATCGTCGACGAGCTCGCCGACCTTATGATGGTCGCGCCGCGCGACGTCGAGGACGCCATCGTGCGGATCACCCAGCTCG
Organism: Streptomyces sp. cg35; assembly: GCF_050410835.1. Lineage (NCBI taxonomy): Bacteria > Bacillati > Actinomycetota > Actinomycetes > Kitasatosporales > Streptomycetaceae > Streptomyces > Streptomyces sp. cg35. Next base: position 2,433,871 of record NZ_CP191268.1, on the reverse strand, counting down.
CGCGCGCGGCGGGCATTCACCTGGTGCTCGCCACGCAGCGCCCGTCCGTCGACGTGGTCACCGGCCTCATCAAGGCGAACGTGCCCTCGCGCCTCGCCTTCGCCACCTCTTCGCTCGCCGACAGCCGCGTCATCCTCGACCAGCCCGGTGCCGAGAAGCTCATCGGCAAGGGCGACGGCCTGTACCTCCCCATGGGCGCGAACAAGCCGACCCGTATGCAGGGTGCTTTCGTCACCGAGGACGAGATCCACGCCGTCGTACAGCACTGCAAGGACCAGATGGCGCCCGTCTTCCGGGACGACGTCACCGTGGGTACGAAGCAGAAGAAGGAGATCGACGAGGACATCGGCGACGACCTCGAGCTGCTCTGTGCCGCCGCCGAGCTGGTCGTGTCCACCCAGTTCGGGTCCACATCCATGCTGCAGCGCAAGCTCCGCGTGGGCTTCGCCAAGGCCGGGCGCCTGATGGACCTGATGGAGTCGCGCAACATCGTGGGGCCGAGTGAGGGGTCGAAGGCCCGGGACGTCCTCGTGAAGCCGGACGAACTGGATGGAGTGCTCGCGGTGATCCGCGGGGAGGCTCAATCCTGAGGATCTTTCGATTTTGATGTCACTCGGACGAGGATCCGGGGCAACCGTTTCCCCAACGAGTACGTCAAGTTGAGGGAGGGGGCAGCGAGCTGTCCCGCCATCAGGACGTCCGGCCATTCTGATGGCGTACAAAGTCCGACCGCCCGGTTGCCCCACCCTTTCGTACCCCCCCTAGACTGAACCTCCAGCAGGTGGCTACACGCTCGAAAGGCGCCCCCGTGTCCATCGGCAACTCCCCTGAAGACGACCGTCCTTCGGAAGACCGCACCCCGCACGCGGACGACTGGCCCTCCATCGGCCGTGCCCTTCAGCAGGCACGTATCGACGCGGGGCTGACCGTCGACGAGATCAGCCAGTCGACCCGGGTCCGCATCCCGATCGTGCACGCCATCGAACAGGACGACTTCTCCCGGTGCGGCGGCGACGTGTATGCGCGCGGCCACATCAGGACCCTCGCGCGCGCCGTGGGCGTCGATCCTGAGCCCCTTCTGGCCCAGTACGGCGACGCGCACGGCGGGCAGCCCGCTCCCACCCCGGCCACCCCGCTGTTCGAGGCCGAGCGCATCCGCTCCGAGCCGCGCCGGCCCAACTGGACCGCCGCCATGGTCGCCGCGATCGTCGCGGTGATCGCCTTCGTGGGCTACACCGCGGTCAACGGCGGCGACGACGGCGGTGACAAGCAGCAGGCCGCCGAGGGGGCCACGCCCGCGACCAGCAAGCCCGCCCCCAAGCCGAGCCCCTCGACCAAGAAGCCCGTCGATCCGAAGCCGGACCCCTCCGACAGCGCGATCGCGGCCGCCCCGCCGAACAAGGTCACCGTGAAGATGACCGCGGCGGAGGGGCGCAGCTGGATCTCGGCCAAGGACCACAACGGGCGGATCCTGTTCGACGGGCTGCTCGAAAAGGGCCAGTCGAAGACGTTCCAGGACAACCAGAAGATCGATCTCGTGCTCGGTGACGCGGGCGCGATCCAGCTGTTCGTGAACGGCAAGCAGATCGACGACGAATTCCAGCCCGGGCAGGTCGAGCGCCTCACCTACACCAAGGGTGACCCCGAGGTCGGATGACCTGGGCGATCCTTCGGTAACCCTCGCGGCGAGGGCTGTCAGTGGAACAAAGTAGTCTTGAGTCCATGCCCGAACGCCGTACCGTCGCACTTGTCACTCTCGGCTGCGCCCGTAACGAGGTGGACTCGGAGGAGCTCGCAGGCCGCTTGGAGGCGGACGGCTGGGAGCTCGTCGAGGACGCCGAGTCCGCCGATGTCGCCGTCGTCAACACCTGTGGCTTCGTCGAGGCCGCCAAGAAGGACTCGGTCGACGCCCTGCTGGAAGCCAATGACCTGAAGGGCCATGGCAGAACCCAGGCCGTCGTGGCCGTCGGCTGCATGGCCGAGCGCTACGGCAAGGAGCTCGCCGAGGCGCTCCCCGAGGCCGACGGTGTGCTCGGGTTCGACGACTACGAGGACATCTCCGGCCGCCTGCAGACCATCCTCGCCGGCGGCAACGTGGAGGCGCACGCCCCGCGCGACCGGCGCCAGCTGCTGCCGATCAGCCCTGCCGAGCGGCAGGAGGCGGGGGCCGGTGTCGCGCTTCCGGGCCACGCTCCGGCGGACCTGCCCGAGGGGCTCGCTCCCGCGTCCGGGCCGCGCGCGCCGCTGCGGCGCAGGCTCGACGGCTCGCCCGTCGCCTCCGTCAAGCTGGCCTCCGGCTGTGACCGACGCTGTACGTTCTGCGCGATCCCGTCGTTCCGCGGCTCCTTCATCTCGCGCCGCCCCAGCGACGTGCTGAACGAGGCGCGGTGGCTGGGCGAGCAGGGCGTCAAGGAGATCATGCTGGTCTCCGAGAACAACACGTCGTACGGCAAGGACCTCGGCGACATCCGCCTCCTGGAGTCGCTGCTGCCCGAGCTCGCGGCCGTCGACGGGATCGAGCGGGTGCGCGTCAGCTATCTGCAGCCCGCCGAGATGCGGCCCGGGCTCATCGACGTACTGACCGGGACCGACAAGGTCGTCCCGTACTTCGACCTCTCCTTCCAGCACTCGGCGCCCGGCGTGCTCCGCGCGATGCGGCGCTTCGGTGACACCGACCGGTTCCTGGAGCTCCTCGACACCATTCGGAGCAAGGCGCCGCAGGCCGGTGTCCGGTCGAACTTCATCGTGGGCTTCCCCGGCGAGTCCGAGTCCGACTTCGCCGAGCTGGAGCGCTTCCTGAACGGTGCGCGGCTGGACGCCATCGGCGTGTTCGGCTACTCCGACGAGGAGGGCACGGAAGCGGCGACCTACGAGAACAAGCTCGACGAGGACGTCGTCGCCGAGCGCCTCGCGCGCGTGTCGCGCCTCGCCGAGCAGCTGGTGTCACAGCGGGCCGAGGACCGCCTCGGCGAGACCGTGGAGGTGCTCGTCGAGTCCGTGGACGCCGAGGACGGCGTCATCGGGCGCGGTGCGCACCAGGCGCCCGAGACGGACGGCCAGGTGCGGCTCACGGGCGGCGCGGACCTGCGCGTCGGCCGTATGGTCGAGGCAAAGGTGGTCGGAACCGAGGGCGTGGACCTCGTCGCGGAGCCGCTCGACAGTGCTGAGGAGGCGCGCAGATGACCGGAGTCCCGGCATCCGCCACGGGCGGCGCCGGTACGCCGGCGCCCGGCGGCAAGCTGGGCGCTGCGGCCGTCAACCAGGCCAGCCTGTGGAACATCGCCAACATCCTGACCATGGTGCGGCTGCTGCTCGTGCCCGGGTTCGTGATGCTCATGCTGGCCGACGGCGGGTACGACCCCGTGTGGCGCGCCTGGGCCTGGGCGGCGTTCGCCGTCGCGATGATCACGGATGTCTTCGACGGGCACCTGGCGCGTACGTACAACCTGGTCACCGACTTCGGGAAGATCGCCGACCCGATCGCCGACAAGGCGATCATGGGTGCGGCGCTGATCTGTCTGTCGTCCCTCGGGGATCTGCCGTGGTGGGTCACCGGCGTCATCCTCGGGCGTGAGCTCGGGATCACCCTGCTGCGGTTCCTGGTGATCCGCTACGGGGTCATCCCGGCCAGCCGCGGCGGCAAGATGAAGACGCTCGCGCAGGGCACGGCCGTCGGCATGTACGTGCTGGCGCTGACCGGGCCGCTCGCCACCTTCCGGTTCTGGGTGATGGCGGTGGCCGTCGCGCTGACCGTGCTGACCGGGCTCGACTACGTGCGGCAGGCGGTCGTGCTGCGCCGCGCGGGCCTGGCGGAGGCGCAGGCCGCCGCTGCGGCGTCCCAGGCGGCCGCCGCGCAGGCGTCGTCCTCGGAGGCGGCCGAGAAGTGACGGACGAGGCTGCCGAGGCGCTGCGGCTGTTGACCGGGCGAGGGGAGACCCTTGCCGTCGCCGAGTCGCTCACCGGCGGTCTGGTGGCCGCGGAGCTGGTGGCGGTGCCCGGAGCCTCGAAGGCCCTGCGTGGATCCGTCACGGCGTACGCCACGGAGCTCAAGCACCGGCTGCTCGGCGTCGACGCTGAGCTGCTGGCCGAGCACGGGCCCGTCCACCCCGAGGTCGCGCTGCAGATGGCGGCCGGAGTGCGCGAGGCGCTCGGCGCGGACTGGGGGATCGCCACGACCGGCGTCGCAGGCCCCGAGCCGCAGGACGGGCAGCCCGTGGGCACCGTCTTCGTGGCCGCCGTCGGGCCGGGGAACGGTGTTTCGAAGACCACACGGAATTTCGCTGGTAGCCGCAAAGTGCTCGAGCTGCGGTTGAACGGCGACCGTACGGAAATCCGTATGGAGAGTGTACGGAGTGTGCTCGGCCTGCTCACGGAAGAGCTGGTCGGAGGGCATTCCGGCGAACGTACTGAGAATGCGCGGGCACAGGATACGGAACAGAACGGGGGGTTTTGATGTTTGCAGCCCTGAGTGAACACGACATCGCTCCCCGCACGGCCGCGGCACGAGGCGGTACGGTGGGGCGTGAAGGATGCGGCTACGCGGTCCGAGGAGGGAGCCACCGATGATTCTGCTCCGTCGCCTGCTGGGTGACGTGCTGCGTCGGCAGCGCCAGCGCCAGGGCCGTACTCTGCGCGAAGTCTCCTCGTCCGCCCGAGTCTCGCTCGGCTATCTCTCCGAGGTGGAGCGGGGGCAGAAGGAGGCTTCCTCCGAGCTGCTTTCCGCGATCTGCGACGCGCTTGACGTACGGATGTCCGAGCTGATGCGCGAGGTGAGCGACGAGCTCGCTCTCGCGGAGCTGGCCGAGTCGGCAGCAGCGGTCCCGTCGGAGCCGGTGCGCGCACCGGTTCGTCCGATGCTCAATGCGGTATCCGTGACCGGCGTCCCGCCGGAACGGGTGACGATCAAGGCGCCTGCGGAGGCGGTCGACGTCGTAGCGGCGTAGCGTCTGCGGGCACTGTGAAGTGTGGGAGAGCCCCGATCGGGAAACCGGTCGGGGCTTTCTGCTGTGCGCTTGAGGTCGAAGGTCCCAGATTCTGGCTCCGCGTGTCCGTAATAGTGCATGTGTGCCATCGTTGTTGGTGATTTCCTATGGAGGTGACGGATGTACGTCGTGAAGAGCCCGCTGTCCGATGCTGATCTGAAGGTCGTGGCCGAGGCGCTGCAGGGCGCCCTGGTGGACCTGGTCGACCTCTCTCTCGTGGCGAAGCAGGTCCACTGGAACGTGGTCGGGCCTCGGTTCCGGTCGGTGCATCTTCAGCTCGACGAGGTCGTGGACACCGCGCGCCAGCACTCCGACACCGTCGCGGAGCGGGCCTCGACGCTGGGTGTCCCGCCGGACGGCCGGGCCAAGACCGTGGCCGCCACGACCGGTATCGGCCTGGTGCCCGACGGCTGGGTGAAGGACACGGACGCGGTGGGGACGCTCGTGGAGGCCCTCGGCGCGGTGATCACTCGGATGCGTGAGCGGATCGAGGCGACCGGCGAGGCGGACCCGGTGAGCCAGGACATCTTCATCGGCATCACGGCCGACCTGGAGAAGCACCACTGGATGTTCCAGGCCGAGAATCGCGGCTGACCCGCCCGTTCCGCGGGCGGACGGTGCGGGGGCGCGTCACAGGGTTCGTGGCGCGCCCCCGGTGCGTTCCGCCGGGCACGACAGTGGGCAACTCAGCGTCGAGGAGACAAGCCGGTGACGGGTGGAGGTGAGCGGTCGGTGGCAAGACGGCTGCTGCGCTGGATACCGGCCGTGGTGCTCGGCGCGCTGTGGTGGTGGGGTGTGCTGCGCCTGGCCTTCGCGCCGGATGCCGGGGCGTTCGAGGGGGCGGTCGCGGCCGGCGGCTGGGGGCTCAGCCTGCTTCCGGTGCACGCGCTGCCGAAGGCGCGAGCGGCGGGTGTGGCCGGGGCGTCGGGGCATCACGGGGCGCGGCGGGTGCGGGCGCGGGCGGTGCGCGCGGGGCGGGAGATCGGGGTCGGGGCGCGGGGGCAGGTCACCAGGGCATGGCGACGCCGCCGTTCGGACGGAGGATCTGGCCCGTCGTGAACGACGCGGCGTCCGAGGCGAGGTGCAGGACCGCATGTGCGATCTCCTCGGGGGCGCCGACCCGGCCGAGCGGGGCCATCCGCACCATCAGGGACTCCGTGTGGGCCTGGACGGCGTCGTCGTGGCGGGTCGTCATCGGCGTCCGGATCCAGCCCGGCGCGACCGCGTTGACGCGGATGCCGTGCGGGCCGACCTCCGTGGCGAGTGTCTTGGTGAGCTGTACGACGGCGGCCTTGGCCACGCCGTAGCAGAGCAGGCCCGGGCCGCCGGTGTCGATCGCGCCCGAGGCCATGGTGACGATGCTGCCGTGGGTGCCCGCCGCGATCATCGTGCGGGCCGCTTCCTGGCACGCGTACAGAACGCCCTTGAAATTGATGGCGAGCACCCGGTCGAGGTCCTCGTCGCGGGTCTCCAGGACGGGGCTGCTGTGCATGATGCCGGCGACGGCGGCCATGATGTCCAGCGTGCCGGTGGGGCCGGCAGCGGCGGCGACGGCTTCCGCGACCTGGGCGCGGTCCGACACGTCCAGAGTGTGGGTGTGGGCGATGCCGCCGGTCTCCTTGATGAAGGCCGCCGTCTCGTGCAGGCCCTGCGCGTCGCGGTCCGCGCAGTGCACGGTGGCTCCCGCCTCAGCGAGGAGCGCGGCCGAGGCGCGCCCGATGCCGCTGGCGGCGCCGGTGACGAATGCGATGCGTCCGGTGAGGTCGTACGCCTTGACGGGCATGAGGGGACCGTACGAGCTCCTCTGACGGACCGTCAATTGGCGTGCGGGGATTACCTGATGGGGGACGGACCCGACTGGCATGCGGGGCACCAGTAGGTGGGGCGTTCGCGAGAGCCGTCACCCTGGTCGGCCACGCGGATCGAGGTGCGGCAGCGCAGGCAGGGGCGGGGTGACCTGCCGTAGACGTACAGGCGCTCGTCGGGGCGGGCGCGGCCGGTGGTGACGCGGGTCGGGCGGTCGCGGTTGGCTTCGAGGAGCTTCTTGGCGAGCAGGGGGAGACGCTCGGCGGTCCCGGGCGACAGCTCGCCGACGGGGAGCCAGGGGGTGGTCCGGAGGAGGAAGCACAGCTCGGACTTGTAGACGTTGCCGATGCCGGCGAGATTGCGCTGGTCGAGGAGTGCCTCGCCGAGGGGGCGGGCGGGATCCCGCAGCAGGTTGCGCAGGGCCGTGTCGGGGTCCCAGTCCGGGCCGAGCAGGTCGGGGCCGAGATGGCCGACGGCCTTGGACTCCTCGGCGGTGCGCAGCAGTTCGAGCACGGGGAGGCGGTAGCCCACGGCCGCGTGCGACTCGTTGGCGAGGATGGCCCGGATCTGATGGGCGGGGCCGCCGCGCCAGCGCTCGCCCGGGGCGTAGATCTTCCAGGCGCCGTCCATCCGCAGGTGCGAGTGCAGGGTCAGGCCGCCCTCGATGCGGGTCAGCAGATGCTTGCCGCGCGGGGTGACGTCCAGGACCGTGCGGCCGGTGAGGTCCGCGGTGGCGAACCGGGGGACGCGCAGGTCGGAGCGGATGAGCACCTGGCCCGCGAGTGCGGTGTGCAGCCGCTTCGCGGCGTGCAGGACGGTGTCTCCTTCGGGCATGGATCCAGGGTAGGCGGCGTGCTGTCGATGGGCTGGCCCGCAGGGCGCGGTCCGGTGCAGTCGGCGGCGTCACGCCCGCAGACGCAGGCCGCGGGGCGTCGCGTGGAAACCGGCTCCTTCCAGGAGAGGGGCGTACGGGGAGGTGAGCGCGGCCTCGCCGTTGATCCGCTCGACCGTGATCGTGCCCAGGGCGCCGGAGCGGGCCGCCTCGGCCAGGGACTGGGCGGCGGCGGGCAGGCGGGGATCCTCCGTGAGGTGGGCGGCGGTCGGCTGCGCGGAGCCGGCCTCGGCGGCGGGCCAGGCGAGGAGCGTCTTCCCGCCGCGCTCCATGTAGAGCGACAGCTCACCGTCGACGAGGACCACCAGGGAGCCTGCCTTGCGGCCCGGCTTGTGGCCCGCGCCGGTGGGCGGCTCGGGCCAGGGGAGGGCCGCGCCGTACGCACTGGCCGGGTCGGCGGCCGCGAGGACCAGGGCGCGGGGAGCCGTGGTCCGGGCCGCGGGGGCCTCGGCCTGGGCGTACGGGTCGGGCGGGGGCGCGCCGCGCTCCCGCGCGTTGGCCGCCGCGCGCAGGCGGTCCACCGCGCCGTCCATCGCGAACTGGGCGGCGCCGAGCCCCTCCACCACATATCCGCGCCGCGCCTGCCCGCTCTCCTCGAAGACGGACAGGACCCGGTACGTCGCCGAGAAGCCGCCCTCGACGCCTTCCGCGGCGACCGCGCCGCGGGTCACCACACCGTGCCGGTCCAGGAGGGTGCGGGCCAGGGCATGGGCGCGCACGGTCGGGTCGGGCTCCTGGGCGGGCAGCAGTGACCAGCGCCCGGCGACGGTGGGCGGGCCCGTGCGCGAGGTGGCCCGGGCGGCTGCCGTCAGACCTCCGTAGCGGCCGCGCGGAACGGCTCTGCGGGCGCGGTGGGCGGTGGAGCCCGCGGTGCGGCCCGAGCCGAGGAGGGCGCGCATCGGGGCGAGCGTGTCGTTCGTGAGCCGGCCCGACCAGGCCAGCTCCCAGAGAGCGTCGGCCAGCTGGGGATCGGTCGACTCGGGATGCGTGGTGGCGCGGACCTGGTCGGCGATCTGCCGGAAGAACAGGCCATAGCCTCCCGAGAGGCTGTCCAGGACCGACTGGTGGAGCGCCGTGAGCTCCAGGGGGTGCGGGGGCGGGAGCAGGAGCGGGGCGGCGTCGGCGAGGTAGAGGGAGACCCAGCCGTCCTTGCCGGGGAGCGAGCCCGCGCCGGCCCACAGCACTTCGCCGGACGCCGTGAGCTCGTCGAGCATCGCCGGTACGTAGCCGGAGACACGGGAGGGCAGAACCAGCTTCTCCAGGGCCGAGGCGGGTACGGAGGCGCCCTGGAGCTGCTCGACGGCGCGGACCAGACCGTCGATGCCGCGCAGGCCGTGGCCGCCCAGGTGCTGCCACTGGGGCAGGAACTGGGCCAGCGCGGCGGGTGGCACCGGCTCGAGCTCGTGCCGCAGCGCGGCGAGGGAACGGCGGCGCAGGCGGCGCAGCACGGCGGCGTCGCACCACTCCTGACCGATGCCGGCGGGATGGAACTCGCCCTGCACGACCCTGCCGTTCGCGGCGAGGCGCTGGAGGGCGCCCTCCGTGACCGCGGTGCCGAGCCCGAACCGGGTGGCTGCCTGGGGGGAGGTGAACGGCCCGTGAGTGCGGGCATAGCGGGCCAGGAGGTCGCCGAGAGGGTCTTTGACCGGCTCGGTGAAGGCCTCCGGGACCCCGACCGGGAGCGCCGTGCCGAGGGCGTCGCGCAGGCGGCCCGCGTCCTCGATCGCCGCCCAGTGGTCCGTCCCCGCGATACGGACCCGGATCGCCCGCCGGGCCGAAGCGAGGTCCTCGGCCCAGCCCGGCTCCGCGCCGCGCTCGGTGAGCTCGGCGTCCGTCAGCGGCCCCAGGAGGCGCAGCAGGTCCGCGACTCCCTCGGCGTCCTTGATACGCCGGTCCTCGGTACGCCACTGCAGTTCCTGCTCGAGCTCCGCCAGGACGTCCGCGTCGAGCAGCTCGCGCAGCTCGGCCTGGCCAAGGAGCTCGGCCAGCAACCGGGAGTCCAGGGACAGGGCCGCCGCGCGGCGCTCGGCGAGCGGGGAGTCGCCCTCGTAGAGGAACTGCGCGACGTAACCGAACAGGAGCGAACGCGCGAAGGGAGACGCCTCCGGGGTGGTGACCTCGACCAGGCGCACCTTGCGGGACTCGATGTCGCCCATCAGCTCGGCGAGGCCCGGGACGTCGAAGACGTCCTGGAGGCACTCCCGCACCGCCTCCAGGACGATCGGGAAGGAGCCGAACTCGCTCGCCACCTGCAGCAGTTGGGAGGCGCGCTGACGCTGCTGCCACAGAGGCGTGCGCTTGCCCGGGTTGCGCTTGGGGAGCAGCAGCGCGCGGGCGGCGCACTCGCGGAAGCGGGAGGCGAACAGGGCCGAGCCGCCCACCTGGTCGGTGACGAGCTGGTCGACGTCCCCCTTGTCGAAGGCGACGTCCGCCGCGCCGATGGGGGCCTGCTCGGCGTCGTACTCGAGGCCCGGCTTCGTGGGTTCCTGGTCGAGGAGGTCCAGGCCCATCAGATCGGCGTCAGGCAGGCGCAGCACGATGCCGTCGTCGGCGTGCATGACCTGGGCGTCCATGCCGTACTTCTCGCTGAGCCGGGCGCCGAGGGCGAGCGCCCACGGGGCGTGCACCTGGGCACCGAAGGGGGAGTGGACGACGACCCGCCAGTCGCCCAGCTCGTCCCGGAAGCGCTCGACCACGATGGTGCGGTCGTCCGGGATGTGGCCGCACGCCTCGCGCTGCTCGGCCAGGTACGACAGCACATTGTCCGCGGCCCACTGGTCGAGCCCCGCCGCGCTGAGGCGCACGCGCGCGTCGTCGGGCTTCAGTGAGCCGACCTCGCGGAGGAACGCGCCCACCGCCCGCCCCAGTTCGAGCGGGCGGCCCAGCTGGTCGCCCTTCCAGAAGGGGAGCCGGCCGGGAACCCCGGGGGCCGGGGAGACGAGCACGCGGTCGCGCGTGATGTCCTCGATGCGCCAGGAGCTGGTGCCCAGCGTGAAGACGTCGCCGACGCGGGACTCGTAGACCATCTCCTCGTCGAGCTCGCCGACGCGGCCGCCGCCCTTCTTGGGGTCGGCGCCCGCGAGGAAGACGCCGAAGAGACCGCGATCGGGGATCGTGCCTCCGGAGGTGACGGCCAGACGCTGTGCCCCGGGACGGCATGTGACGGTGCCGGTGACGCGGTCCCAGACGACGCGCGGGCGCAGCTCCGCGAAGGCGTCGGAGGGATAGCGGCCCGCGAGCATGTCGAGGACACCGGTGAACGCCGATTCGGGGAGCGAGGCGAAGGGGGCCGCTCGGCGGACGAGGGCCAGCAGGTCGTCGACCTGCCAGGCGTCCAGGGCCGTCATCGCGACCAACTGCTGGGCCAGCACGTCCAGCGGGTTGGCCGGGACCCGGAGGGACTCGATGGCTCCGGACCGCATCCGCTCGGTCACGACCGCCGACTGCACCAGGTCGCCGCGGTACTTCGGGAACACGACGCCGGTGGAGACCGCGCCCACTTGGTGGCCCGCACGTCCGACGCGCTGCAGGCCGGACGCCACGGACGGCGGGGACTCCACTTGGACGACGAGATCTACCGCACCCATGTCGATGCCCAGTTCGAGGCTGGACGTGGCGACGACAGCGGGCAGTCGGCCCGCCTTCAGGTCCTCCTCGACGAGCGCGCGCTGCTCCTTGGAGACCGAACCGTGGTGCGCGCGGGCGATGACCTGGGGCGCGCCCGTCGCCGCGCCGGAACCGCCCATCAGCTCGGCGGGGGAGTGGGCCTCGGGAAGGGATTCTCCGGTGGCGCGCTCGTACGCGATCTCGTTCAGCCTGTTGCACAAGCGCTCCGCCAGGCGGCGGGAGTTGGCGAAGACGATGGTCGAACGGTGGGCCTCGATGAGGTCCGCGATCCGCTCCTCCACCGAGGGCCAGATCGACGGGCGCTCGGCTCCCTGGTCGGAGTCGGCGACCGGGGAGCCGCCGAGCTCGCCCAGGTCCTCCACCGGGACGACCACCGACAGGTCGAACTCCTTGCCGGACGGCGGCTGGACGATCTCCACCCTGCGCTGCGGCGACAGATAGCGCGCCACCTCGTCGACCGGACGGACCGTCGCGGACAGGCCGATGCGGCGGGCCGGCCGCGGCAGCAACTCGTCCAGGCGCTCCAGCGAGAGCGCCAGGTGGGCGCCGCGCTTGGTGCCGGCCACCGCGTGCACCTCGTCCAGGATCACCGTCTCGATGCCGGTCAGCGCGTCCCGCGTGGCCGACGTCAGCATCAGGAACAGCGACTCCGGGGTCGTGATCAGGATGTCCGGCGGACGTGTGGCCAGCGCGCGGCGCTCGGCGGGCGGGGTGTCACCCGAGCGGATGCCGACCTTCACCTCGGGCTCGGGCAGACCCAGACGCACGGCTTCCTGGCGGATCCCGGTGAGCGGGCTGCGCAGATTGCGCTCCACGTCCACCGCGAGCGCCTTCAACGGCGACACGTACAGGACGCGACAGCGCTTCTTGGGGTCGGCGGGCGGCGGATCGGAGGCCAGCTGGTCGAGGGCGGCGAGGAAGGCGGCGAGCGTCTTGCCCGAACCCGTCGGCGCGACGACCAGCACGTCCGAGCCCTCGCCGATCGCCTGCCACGCCCCGGCCTGCGCGGACGTGGGCGCGGAGAAGGCCCCCGTGAACCAACCGCGGGTCGCGGGGGAGAACCCGTCAAGGGCACTGCGGGCGCTGTGGGCGCCGTCGGCCCCCTGCCTGGACCTGACCATGCCTCCATCCTGCACCCCACCACTGACAATGGGCATGACCTGCGGAAACGGCTGGTTCGCGGAGAGTGACGTGGCGCAGAATGGAGCCATGGCGGGCAAGGGCGAATGGGCACGGCACTGGCGGTACGAGCAGCTGCCCGGGCTCGACCTGCTGCGGGCCCGCTACCTCCGCCACACCTTCCCGCGCCACAGCCACGACGGCTATGTGTTCGGCGCGGTCACGCACGGTGTCGAGGAAGTCGGACTGCCCCATGGCACCGTGCACGCCGGGCCGGGCAGCGTCGTCATGATCAATCCCGAGGTGGCGCACACCGCGCGGGCGGGCGGCCCGGACGGCTGGTCGTACTTCACGCTCTACCCGTCGGCGGAGGTCGTCGCCGAGGTCGCCGCGGAGACCACCACCGTCCGCGGCACGGCCGGCTTCGGCGAGACCATCGTCACCGACCCGCGGGCCGCGCAGCTCATCAGGGAGGTCCACCGGGCCGCCGAGCAGGGCAACGCACTGGCCGCCGACAGCCTGCTGCGGGTCGTGCTCGCCCGGCTGCTGCGCGACCACGGCACGGCGCTCGCCCAGCGGCCGCACCGGTCCGCGGGAGCCGAGGCCGCGGCACGCGCGCGTGACGTCCTCGAGGAGGGCATGGCCGACCCGCCGTCCCTGGAGGCGCTCGCGGCGGACCTCGGCACCAGCCCCTTCGCCCTCCTGCGGGCCTTTCGCGACGCCTATGGGATGCCGCCGCACACCTGGCTCACCAACGCCCGGGTGCGCACCGCGCGCAGGCTCCTCGAGAAGGGCACCGCCCCCGCCGATGCCGCCGTGGCCGTCGGATTCACCGACCAGCCGCACCTGAACCGGCACTTCACCCGGATCGTCGGGGTGCCTCCGGGCGCCTACCAGCGGGAGCGCAAGAACGTACAAGACCCTGACCGGCTACTCCCCGTACTGTCCGGGACGTGGCAGAACAGACAACACCCACCGACATACGAACAGCGGACGGTCCCCGTCCCGAGCACATCGAAGAGGCCGGCAAGCCCGACGCCGCCGTCGTCCGTGACGCGCTCGGCGTCGGCGTCGCCGTCGGACTGTCCGGATTCGCCTTCGGGGTGACCTCGGCGGGCAGCGGCCTCAGCGTGCTGCAGACCTGCGTGCTCAGCCTTCTTGTGTTCACCGGGGCCTCGCAGTTCGCGCTCGTCGGTGCGCTCGCGGCCGGCGGCAACCCGTTCACCGCCGCCGCGGGTGCGTTCTTCCTGGGGGTGCGCAACGCGTTCTACGGGCTGCGCCTCTCCCAGCTGCTGGCCCTCCCGCGCGCGGTGCGGCCGTTCGCCGCGCACTGGGTCATCGACGAGACGTCTGCGGTCGCCCTGGCCCAGCCGACGCGGCGCAGCGTGCGCCTCGGCTTCACCGTCACCGGGCTGACCCTGTATGTCCTGTGGAATCTGACCACGCTCCTCGGCGCCCTGGGAGCCGAGGCCATCGGCGACACCGACGCCTGGGGGATCGACGCGGCCGGGCCGGCCGTCTTCCTCGCGCTGCTGGCACCGATGCTGAAGACCACTACGGAGCGAGTCGTCGCGGGTCTCGCCGTCGTGCTCGGGCTCGGGCTGCTTCCTGTGCTGCCCGCAGGCGTTCCGGTCCTCGTGGCCGCGCTCGCCGCGCCGGCCGTGCTCTACGTAGAGGGGCGTCGCCGCCCCGCCGCTTCCGATGCCGCGCAAGGAGGAGACCGTTGAACATCTGGATCGCCATCGGCGTCACCGCTGTGGGCTGCTACGCCGTCAAGCTGATCGGCCTGCTCGTGCCCGCCGGAGCCCTGGAACGGCCCACGGTGAAGCGGCTCGCGGCGCTGCTGCCGGTCGCGCTGCTCGCCGCGCTCACGGCGCAGCAGGTGTTCGCGGACGGGCGCACCCTGGTTCTCGACGCCAAGGCCGCGGGGCTCGCCGCGGCTGCCGTCGCCCTGGTGCTGCGCGCACCGTTCCTTGTGGTCGTCGGTGTCGCCGTGGTGGTCACGGCAGGAGTGCGGGCGCTCACCGGGTGACAGGATCCGTGCGGCGTCACATGGAACGCGCCTCATCGCACCTCTAGGCCGTCTGGGTAATGTGACGCGTCACAACCGAGCCGCCGAGTGCAGAACCGCGTACAGCACCGAGGGAGGGCCGTGCCTCTGTCACCCGAAGCGCGCTCCCTCGCTGCGCGCTGCGAGCCGCGCGTCAACGCGTTGGCCCGGCGCATGGCCCGCGACTCCTTCGAGGAGCTGCCCGGGTACGCGGATCTGCCCGACGACGTGAAGGACGTGGAGATCGCCGCGACCGCCCGGCACGGCGTACGGCTGTTCCTGCGCCGGGTCGGCGACCTCGACCCCGAGGTGTCCGACAGCCACCGGCTGTTCCGCGAGAGGGCCGCCCAGCGCGCCGAGGAGGGCATGCCGCTGCATCTCCTGCTGCGCACCCACGCGCTCGGCGTCTACGTCCTGTGGCAGGCGCTGCGCGACGTGGCACGCCCCGGTGAGGAGGCCGCCCTCGTCGAGCTGGTCGACGTCCTGCTGGAGAGCCACCCCGGCGTCGTGGGCGCGGTCGCCGAGACGTACCTGGACGAACGCTCCGCGCTGGAGGCCGAACAGCGCGCCCAGCAGCGGTCGCTGCTGCGCGGACTGCTCGACGGCATGCTCCCTTCCGGCCATGAGCTGCTCGACCAGCTCCACATCGAGGGCCCCGCCCTCGTCCTCGCCCTCGGCCTGGACACACCGTCCCCGGAGAGCCCCGTCGCGGTACGCCGCCGTCTGCGGCGTCTCCAGACCGTCCTGGACCACGCCTTCCGTGTGGACGTGCTGGCGCTCCTGGACGGCGACGGCGGCCGCGTCGTCGTTCCCGAGGACTGCGACCCGCCCGACGACCTGCCGCGGCAGCTGAGCAGGGCGAGCGGTCTGCGCGTGCGGGTGGCCGCGGTGCGGGCGGACGGACCCGAGCACATCACCGACGCGGCCCGCACCGCGACCGAGATCCTGCGCATCACGCGCGTGTGCGGCATGCCACCCGGTCTGCACCGCCTCGACGACGTCCTGCTCGAGTACCACCTCTCGCGGCGCAACGAGAGCAGCCACCGCATCGCCGCGCTCCTCGACCCGGTCGCCGGGCGGCCCGAACTCCTGGAGACACTGCGCACCCATCTGGCCCACCAACAGGACCGCAGGGCCACCGCCGCCGCGCTCGCGCTGCACCCGAACACCGTCGACAACCGGCTCGCGAAGATCGCCGAGCAGACCGGCATCGACTTGCCGTCGCCGCGCGGCACGGCCCTCGCGATCGCGGCGCTGCTGCTGCGCGACTCCGAGGACTGAGCGCGGAGGACCGCTCACCAAGGACGCGCTCCAGAGACGCGCTTACAAGGGACGTCCGTAGGCACGCAGTGTGCGCAGCGCCTCGATCGTCACCATGGGGCGCGCCTCCAGGGCGGTACTCGGCGCCCACTGGCGCCAGTTGACCGGCCAGCCGCCGTCCTCCTGCTGCTCGCTCTCCAGGTGGTCGAGCGCGCGCCCCATCTCCTCGTCGGTGAACCAGGAACGGGCCAGCGACTCGGGCGCCCTCGCGTAGTCGTACGGGAAGTGGTGCTCGCCCGGCGCATAGCCGGGCGCGACCGGATAGTCGTCCCTGCTGTCCGGATCGAGCACCGCGAGGCGCTGCTCGCGTACGAGGCGGCCGAGCCGGTCGGCGGCGGCCCGCGCGCGTGGGCGGTCCGGCGCGCCGTCCAGGAAGGCGACGGCCGCCTCGATCTCGTACGGATGCGAGGTCTTCAGGGACTCGACGGCCGACCAGCAGAAGTCGGTGGCCCGGAACAGCCAGGCGTGCCACACCTCGTTGCGGTGCAGCAGGCCGACCACCGGACCGGTGGCCAGCAGTTCGCTCGGCGGGTCGTCCACCACGGGCACGAACGGCGCGTGCGGATAGTCGCGCTGGCTGGGATGCACCGCCGGAAGGGCGCCTTCCGGGGTGGAGACGGCGGTCAAGTAGCGGCACATACGTTCGATGCGCTGTCCTGAGCATCGCCCGATCGAGTCCAGGACGCGCAGCGCGTGACCGGTGTGCAGGGGCTGGCTGACCGGGCCGCGCAGATCGGGTTCGAGGCCGTGCCCGTAGCCGTCGTCCTCGTTGCGGTAGGCGGTCAGGGCGGTCTCGACGGCATCGGCCGCGGCGGGCGAGCCTTCCAGGAAGTGGTAGGCGAACCGGCGCTGCTCCAGGACGCGCGCGGTCAGCCAGACGAACGGTTCGGCACGGGAGAGCGGGGAGCGTGCCGGCGGCGATGAGAGGAGTGGGGAAGCTCCGGTTTCGGCCATGCTCCGACCGTAGGACGGAAAGCGTTCTCAGCAAGCCACCCCGGCGGGGGCCCACTCTCAGGAGCGGGATACTGGAGGTATGCGGTTGACGGTCTTCTGGCAGCGGATGGCGGATCACTTCGGGTCCGGGTACGCCGACACCTTCGCGCGCGATCACGTGATGGCGGGCCTGGGCGGGCGTACGGTCCACGAGGCGCTCGACTCCGGCTGGGAGGCGAAGGACGTCTGGCGTGTGGTGTGCACCACGATGGACGTGCCCTCGGAGAAGCGCTGACCGCGGTGAAGATCCCCGGGTGGTAACCGATTGTCGGTGACGTGGGCGAGACTTGCTCCGTGGCAGCGACAGACGAGACCCTCCAGGTGACGGCCGATGCCGTACCGCCCGGCACGACGCCTCCTGAGCAACCGCCGGGCCAGGCGGCGATCCCGCGGCCCGGAATGCCGCGCTGGCTGCCGCGCGCCATGGTGCTGGCCCTGGCCCTCATCGCCTGCTTCCAGCTGGGCAGTTGGGCCTTCCACCAGATCACCGGACTGCTGATCAACGTACTGATCGCGTTCTTCCTGGCCCTCGCCGTCGAGCCGGCGGTCAGCTGGATGAGCGCCCGCGGACTGCGCCGCGGCCTGGCCACGGGCATCGTCTTCCTCGGCGTGATGATCGTGAGCGCGGGCTTCGTCGTGCTGCTCGGATCGATGCTCGCGGGCCAGATCGTGGACATGGTCGAGGACTTTCCGAAGTACCTCGACCAGGTCATCAGCTGGGTCAACGAGACGTTCCACACCGAGCTCAACCGCGTCGAGGTCCAGGACAGCCTGCTGCACTCGGACTGGCTCCAGAAGTACGTCCAGAACAGCGCGAGCGGCGTTCTCGACGTGTCCGCGCAGGTGCTCGGTGGGCTCTTCCAGCTCCTGACGATCGCCCTGTTCTCGTTCTACTTCGCCGCCGACGGGCCGCGGCTGCGGCGCGCGCTGTGCTCGGTGCTGCCGCCCGCCAAGCAGGCCGAGGTGCTGCGCGCCTGGGAGATCGCCGTCGACAAGACGGGCGGCTACTTGTACTCGCGCGGCCTGATGGCGCTGATCTCCGGCATCGCGCACTACATCCTGCTGCAGGCGCTCGGCGTGCCGTACGCGCCGGTGCTCGCCGTGTGGGTGGGCCTCGTCTCGCAGTTCATCCCGACGATCGGCACCTACCTGGCGGGCGCGCTGCCCATGCTGATCGCCTTCACCGTGGACCCCTGGTACGCGCTGTGGGTGCTCATCTTCGTAGTCGTGTACCAGCAGTTCGAGAACTACATGCTGCAGCCGAAGCTGACCGCGAAGACGGTGGACATCCATCCCGCGGTCGCGTTCGGGTCGGTCATCGTGGGCACGGCCCTGCTCGGTGCCGTGGGCGCGCTGATCGCGATCCCCGCCGTCGCGACGCTGCAGGCGTTCCTGGGCGCGTACGTGAAGCGGTACGACGTGACCGACGACCCGCGCGTGCACGGACACCGCAGACGCAGCGGAGCATCGGTCCTTGCACGTATGCGACGTGCCATGCGAGGTCCCAACGAGCCGAACTCCGAAGATTCGTAAGCGGGTTCACCCGGTCACTACGTGAGAGCGGCCCAGGCGCCGGCGCCGAGGACCGCGGCCACATAGCAGCCGACCGCCGCATACATGACGCGGTTCTTGGCGCGGTCGCTCCATGCGGTGCGGGACATCAGCCGGGCCAGGACCGGCAGCACGAGTACGGCATGCAGGCTCACCCCGTGCAGCGGCTTCAAGGCGGCCGTCGAGTGGTACGCCGCTTCCTGGTGCCCGGTCCTCGTGAGGGTGACGCCACGCGCGATCATCGCCGCGCCGGAGGCGAGCGCGACCAGGAGGACGGCGAAGCCCGCGCGCACGGCGAGAGGCATTCCTGTAGGTCCGCCCGGACGGTTCCTGAAGGAAGCGACGGCGAAGACCGTCAGCACCACCACCAGAATGCCGCCGCCCACGGCGAGCGACATGGAGACGGCTGTGTCGAAGCCGGCCTCCATGTTGAGGTGCGACGGAACCCTGCGCCACGCCTGAAGAGTGATGCCGCCGACCTCCACGACGCAGTCGGCCGCGAACACGGCGAGCAGCACGGACCTGAGCCGCACACCGATCCGCACGTACGAGGTCACCCACGTGAGGGCGATCAGCGTCAGGCCGAAGGAGAGCCCGAAGGTGACGGGCTTGCGCCAGGACACGGGCCCGTCCCACGGGCCGCCGTCGACCCCGAGGACCACGAGGTGGACGAGGCCTGACGCGACCAGAGCGACACTGGTCGCGTAACAGAGCCGCTCTGCCGGACGGGCGGTGTGCCACAGAGCGCCGAGAACGCCAAAGGCCCTGTTGAGCGAAGCCGCCGGGGCAGTGGACGTCGGCGCCGCGCCTTCAGGGACCAGCTCTCGATGCTCATGGTTCGCCATGCCTTGAGCCTCCCTGCGCGGGGCGGCGCCGTCGTCGTCCGGCCGAAGGCATGCCGCATACGTCCGCGGGAGTACGGTCCCGCGCCGGCCCGGGCTTGACCCTGACGTGCGCGTCAGGGATTAGCGTCACCGCACCTCGGCGGCCTCCGGGCCGCCGCCCAGCGTCCACCCGGAGGCCGACCATGACCGCAGCGCTGCCCGGTACCACCCGCCTGATACGGCTCGCGGCCGTCCCCGAGGGACTGCCCGCGCCGGAACACTTCAGCGTCGTCGAGGAGCCGCTCGCCGCACCCGGAGCGGATCAAGTGCTGGTCAGGAACCGGCACTTCCTGGTCTTCCCCGGACTGCGCACCCTGATGGGCGGTGAGGCCGACGGGATGCCGCTGCCTCGACTGCGCCGTGGGGACGCGTTGGTCGGCCCCGCTGTCGGCGAGGTCGTGGCCGCACCTGCGGGCGGACCGCTGAGCCCCGGCGACCTGGTGACCCACATGTCCGGCTGGCGGGAGTACGCCCTGGTGGGCGCCGCCGAGTGCGCTCCTGTGGACAGCGCGCTGCCCGATCCGGTCGCCTGCCTGTCCCCGGGGCCGGCCGCCTACGGAGCACTGACCCGCCTCGTCGGCGTACGGCCGGGCGATGTCGTCCTCGTCACCGGTGCGGCGGGAGCGGTGGGGTCCCTCGCCGGCCAGATCGCCCGGCTGCTGGGCGCGAAGCGGGTCATCGGCAGCACCGGATCGCGGACGAAGGCCGAGCGACTGGTCACCGAACTCGGCTACGACGCGGCCGTGCTGCGCGGCGAGGGACCGTTCGCCGACCGGCTCGCCGAGGCGGCACCCGAAGGCATCGACGTCCTGGTGGACAACGTCGCGGGGGAACAGCTCGTCGCCGCACTCGGCGCGGCGCGGCAGGGAGCGCGGTTCGCGCTGATCGGCGCCCTGTCGGGGCAGCTGGCAGCCGACCGGGCCGGGGGCAGCGCGCCGGTGGAGATCGACGCCTACCGCCTCGTGGTCAAGGGCGTCTCACTGCGCGGGTACACCGGCGCGGAGCACCCCGGTGTCGAGAAGGAGTGGAACGGCCGCTTCGGGGACTGGCTGCGCTCCGGCGAGATCGTCTTCCCCCACGTACGGATCACGGGTATCGACCGCGCTCCGCAGGCATTGCGGGACATGATGGAGGGCAGGCATTTCGGGGCCGTCGTCGTCGACGTGTAGCCATCGCGTCGCGGGAGAGTGGGGCGGGATGCGGATCGGCGAGGCGGCGGCAGCGGCCGGGACCACCCCTCGGGCGCTGCGGTTCTACGAGCAGCGAGGGCTGCTGTCCCCACCCGTGCGCACCGCCTCCGGCCAGCGCGAGTACGGCTCCGGCGAGGTGGCCCAGGTCCGTGCCATCCGCGAGCTGCTGGCCCTCGGGCTCACCATCGAGGACCTGCGCGGCTTCGCGGACCGCCTGCCGCTGCTGGCCCAGGATCCGCCGCCGCCGTGCACCTCTTCCGGGTCCGGCGTCGTCGGTTCCGCGGTCGTCACCCGGCGGCTCGCGGCCCTCGACGCCGAGATCGGCCGGCTGACCGAGCTGCGCGAAAACCTCGCGCGACGGACCCGCGGCGACGCGTGATCCTGATCGCTCCGTCCCCGCGTGGTGCGCTTGACACCAAAATCGAACATCCATTCTTATGGAGTGTCCAGGAGCTCCCGCCCCAGGAATCCCAAGGGATTCGGAGTGAGCGACTGGGCGAGAAGCCTCGAGTTATCCACAGGCGGACGGGCGTCGAGGCCGATTGTCAGTGGCAGGCGTTAGCGTCTTTGACGTGAAGCGATCGACACAAGCAAATCGGGTGGAACCCATGGCAGGAACCGACCGCGAGAAGGCGCTCGACGCCGCGCTCGCACAGATTGAACGGCAATTCGGCAAGGGCGCGGTCATGCGCATGGGCGAGCGGCCGAATGAGCCCATCGAGGTCATCCCCACAGGGTCGACCGCGCTCGACGTCGCCCTCGGCGTCGGCGGCATCCCCCGCGGCCGCGTGGTGGAGGTGTACGGCCCGGAGTCCTCCGGTAAGACGACCCTGACCCTGCACGCCGTGGCCAACGCCCAGCGGGCGGGCGGCGCGGTGGCCTTCGTGGACGCCGAGCACGCCCTCGACCCCGAGTACGCGAAGAAGCTCGGCGTCGACATCGACAACCTGATCCTGTCCCAGCCGGACAACGGTGAGCAGGCTCTGGAGATCGTCGACATGCTGGTCCGCTCCGGCGCCCTCGACCTGATCGTCATCGACTCCGTCGCCGCGCTCGTGCCGCGCGCGGAGATCGAGGGCGAGATGGGTGACTCGCACGTGGGTCTCCAGGCCCGTCTGATGAGCCAGGCCCTGCGGAAGATCACCAGCGCGCTCAACCAGTCGAAGACCACCGCGATCTTCATCAACCAGCTCCGCGAGAAGATCGGCGTGATGTTCGGCTCCCCGGAGACCACGACCGGTGGCCGGGCGCTCAAGTTCTACGCCTCGGTGCGCATGGACATCCGCCGTATCGAGACCCTGAAGGACGGCACGGACGCGGTGGGCAACCGCACCCGCGTCAAGGTCGTCAAGAACAAGGTCGCGCCGCCCTTCAAGCAGGCCGAGTTCGACATCCTCTACGGCCAGGGCATCTCCCGCGAGGGCGGCCTGATCGACATGGGCGTCGAGCACGGCTTCGTCCGCAAGGCCGGTGCCTGGTACACGTACGAGGGCGACCAGCTCGGTCAGGGCAAGGAGAACGCGCGCAACTTCCTGAAGGACAACCCCGACCTGGCCAACGAGATCGAGAAGAAGATCAAGGAGAAGCTCGGCGTCGGTGTCCGCCCGGAGGAGCCGGCCGCCGAGCCGGTCGCGGACGCGGTGGCCGGTGCTCCCGCCGAGGACGCGGCCAAGACGGTGCCCGCTCCCAAGGCCGCCAAGTCCAAGGCCGCGGCGGCCAAGAGCTAGTCCGTGACACGACGAACCGACTGGGCCGAGTACGACGCCTGGCCCGCCGTCCCTGAGGGCCGGGGACGCGGGAGCGACGAGGCGTACGACGATGCCGCGTACGGGGAGACGGGGCACGACGCCGACGCGGGGGACGGTGCGGCGGGCGGGCCGCGCCGCGGGGGCCGCGCGCGCGGCGGCGCCGGGCCGCGCGGCCGTCGACGCAGGGGCGGATTCGGGGATCCGTCCGGCGGCGCACAGGACGACGGCCCCCCTGACTCGTCGAGGGCCGAGCGAGGGGAGCCGTCAGGGGACCCGGCGGAGCGGGCGCGGAACATCTGCTTGCGTCTGCTCACCGGGACCCCGCGCACGCGCAAGCAGCTGGCCGACGCTCTCCACAAGCGGGAGATCCCGGACGACGTGGCGGAGGAGGTGCTGTCCCGGTTCGAGGAGGTCGGGCTGATCAACGACAGCGCCTTCGCGGACGCCTGGGTGGAGTCCCGGCACCACGGCCGGGGGCTGGCCCGTCGGGCGCTCGCCCGTGAGCTGCGCACCAAGGGGGTGGACTCGACGGTGATCGACGAGGCGGTCGGGCAGCTCGACGCCGAGCGGGAGGAGGAGACCGCGCGCGAACTGGTCGCTCGCAAGCTCCGTTCCACGCGCGGCCTCGACCGGGACAAGAGACTGCGCCGCCTCGCGGGCATGCTCGCCCGCAAGGGCTACTCCGAGGGCATGGCGCTGCGTGTGGTGCGTCAGGCGCTGGAGGAAGAGGGGGAGGAGACCGAGGACCTGGGGTTCGGGGAGTAGGGGCTGTCGCCCGGCAGACGTCCTGGCGGTCGCCGTGTCCCTCCTCGGACCGCTCCCCGTCAAGGCCGCCATGGTCTTCCTCGGGCGGCCGTTGCGGCCGACCGGCTCCGGCGCCCGGCTCGCCGCCGCCAACCTCCGGGGCAATGCCGCAGGCATGGCCGCCGTGGTCACCCCGCTCACCCTGCTGGTCGGCATGACGTGCACCGTCCTGCTCGCCCAGCCCACCCTCGGCTACGCCGCCCTGCCCAGGTCCGTGACGGGCTCCGCGCCGACCGGGTGCTCGCGGCACAGGGGTCGGGTGTGCCCGAGGCCGCTGTCCGGACGCTGCGGAGAGATCGGGGGCGCCACTGTCACCGAAGTCGTCCGCTCCACTGTCCGCGTCGGCCTCGACAAGTACCCGGCGCAAGGCCTCACGTCGACCGGACCCACCCGCACCTGGGACTCGGACGTCACCGCCGGATCACTCGGCGGATTCGGTGCCGGCTCGGTCGCCGGGAGCGAACTCGCCGCCGATCAGCAGCACTTGAATCTCGGAGACCATCTGAAGGTGGCGCTCGGCGACGGCATGCCCGTCATGCTCACCATCGCCGAAGCAGTAAGCAGTAAGCAGTAAGGGGCAGTTCGCAATAGTGGGTGGCCCTTACGGCCCCTACGGCCAGGGGCACCCGTACTCACGCCTCGGTGACCGGCAGACCCGCCGCTCGCCACGCCTGGAACCCGCCCACCAGGTCCGTCGCCCGGTGCAGCCCCAACTGCCGCAGCGACGCGGCCGCGAGGCTGGAGGCGTAGCCCTCGTTGCAGACGACCACGACGCGCAGATCATGACCGGTCGCCTCGGGCGCGCGGTGGCTGCCCTGCGGGTCGAGACGCCACTCCAGTTCGTTGCGCTCGACCACCAGGGCGCCGGGGATCAGCCCGTCGCGCTCGCGCAGCGCCGCGTACCGGATGTCGACCAAGAGGGCCTCACCTGCGGAGGCCGCGTCGAACGCCTCCCGTGCCTCGATCCGGTCGAGCCCGGACCGCACCTGTTCCAGCAGCGTGTCGATGCCCACCGGGCCGTGGTCCGCGGCGCTCACTGCCAGTCCTCCGGGCGCTCCACCGACTCCAGGCGCAGCACCGGACCGGTGCGGCTGTAGCGGCGGATCTGCGGAAGCGGCGGGTAGTAGGCGTGCACCGACACGGCGTGCTCGGTGCGGGATTCGTTCAGCACCTCGTGCACGTGGTGGCGGCCGAAGGCGCGGCCCTGGCCGGCCTTCAACTGCCGCTCCCTGTCGACCCCTTCGGACAGTTCCAGGGTGCGCCAGCCGTCGGCGGGCAGTCGGGCGGCCAGGGAGTTCTCCGTCAGCTCGCCCGACGCCGTGAGGAAGGCGCCGACGGACTCGGCGTGGTCGTGCCAGCCGGTGCCGGTGCCGGGCGGCCAGCCGATCAGCCAGGCCTCGCTGCCGCCGGGGCCTTCGAGCCGTACCCAGGTACGGCCCTCCGGATCCAGCGGCAGGGAGGCGATGAGATCACGGTCCGCGGCGGTGCGGCGGACGAAGTCGAGCAGGTCGGCCTGGGTGGGCGCCGCTTCGGGCGCGGCGCCCCCGGCGGACACGGGGGAAGACGTGGGCAGAGACACGGGTACCGTCCTGGAGTTCGCGAAGGACGCGCGCCGCGGATGCCGACGACAGGGCATCACAGGGCAGGCACGCGGAAGGGAAGAGAAGGCGAATTCAGCAGGACGGGCGACACACGCAGCCCGCGTAGCGGACGAGGTCCATATGGACCCTCCGCCACAGGCGTACATCGCTGTCGATCGTCACGCTCCGGAGTACACCATGGCGGTGGGAGCCGGTCAACTCACATCCCTGGAGGCCCGCTCGAGCCCGTCGCGGCCCGCGCACGATCAGGCGCGCCCGCCCTTCGTGGCGCTCTCCACCGGTTCGCCGTCGGGCACGGGGCCGCCGAGCGCGGTCTGCGCCGCTTCGTACAGCTCCGCCGGGCGCACTCCGCTCAGCGCCGTCACCAGATGCCCGTCGGGCCGGATCAGCAGCACCGTGTGGGCCGCGGCGCCCGGATAGCTCTCCGCGACGAGCAACTCGGCCTCGTGCGGCAGCGCCGCGACGGCCGCGGCGAGCCGTGGCATCAGGCCCGCCGACATCCAGTGCTTGCGCTCCCACACACCGGTGCCGGGCGCGACGAGGACGACGAGCAGGTGCCCGAGGCCCAGCCGGTCCCGCAGCCGGACGAACGAGCCGTCGGGCGCCGTCACGCGGACATCGGAGATCGGGGCGCCGGGCGCCGTGCCGACCTCCACCTGCGACTCGGAGCGGGGCGGCGCGAGGGGCGAATCGGCGTACGTCCCCGGCGCGCCGAGCGGGCCGTGCCCCAGGTGACCGTCCGTGAGCAGCGCGTCGTGACCGCGGGCGGACCCGGGGACGTACGAACGCAGTCCGCCGCCGCCCCGCAGTATCGGCAGCGCCTGGTCCGCGGCGCGCAGCCGCCCCGCGACGACGGCGCGGCGCTCGACCTGGTAGCTGTCGAGCAGCGCGTCGTCCGGGGCCGCGCGCGGCCCGTCGTGCCAGGCCAGGGCCAGCTTCCACGCGAGGTTGTCCGCGTCGCGCAGGCCTTCGTCCAGGCCCTGGGTGCCCAGGGCGCCCAGCAGGTGCGCGGCGTCGCCGGCGAGGAAGGCGCGGCCGACGCGCCAGCGGCGGGCGAGGCGGTGGTGGACCGTGTGGACGCCGGTGTCCAGCAGCTCGTAGGGCGGGGTGGAGCCTCCGCACCAGCCCGCGAGCGTCTCCCGGATGCGTGCCACCAGCACATCCGGGGTGACCAGGTCGCTGCGGGGCGGCAGCAGCCAGTCCAGGCGCCAGACGCCGTCGGCGAGGGGGCGGCCGACGATTTCCGCGCCCGAAGGACCCGAGGTCCGCCACGGAGGGCTCCGATGGAGCAACGCCTGGCCGGGCCAGGGAAGTTCCGTGCGCAGCGCGGCGACCGCGTGCCGTTCGACGGCGGTGCGGCCCGGGAAGCGGATGTCGAGGAGCTTGCGCACGGTGGAGCGGGGGCCGTCGCAGCCCACCAGGTAACTGCCCCGCCACCACGTGCCCTTGGGGCCGCGGGTGTGCGCGGTCAGGCCGGACTTCTCCTCCTCGATCGAGTCGAGGCGGCTGTCGACGGAGATCTTGACGAGCCGTTCCCGGGCGACGGCCTCGCGCAGCGCGCCGGTCAGTTCGTGCTGGGCGATGTGCAGCGGGGCGGGCAGTTGCTCACCGAAGGTGAGCGTACGCATCTCCTGTTTGCGGCGCAGGGAGCGCCACCCCGCCCAACGGGAGCCGGCCCCGTCGAACGACGTACCCGACAGGCGCTCGACGAG
This sequence comes from Streptomyces sp. cg35, assembly GCF_050410835.1. NCBI lineage: Bacteria > Bacillati > Actinomycetota > Actinomycetes > Kitasatosporales > Streptomycetaceae > Streptomyces > Streptomyces sp. cg35. The sequence goes on along the minus strand of NZ_CP191268.1, from coordinate 2,407,592 downwards.
CGCGGCGGTGTCCTCGCGCAGGACGACCGTGCGCGCCGGGCGCTGCTCGTCCTTGCCCGGACCCTCGTCCAGCACCACGGACGGCACGCCGTGCCGGGCGAGCGCGAGGGACAGCGTGAGCCCGACCGGGCCGGCGCCGACGACGATCACCGGATCCACGGCGCGGCCCCTCCTGCCCCGAGAAGCCCGCCGGTGGGAGCCCCGCGCAGGGGCGCGGGCGGCGTACTGGACGTACAAGGACGGGCAGTTGGAGCGGGGTGCGCGTTCACAGAGCGTATGCAACCCATTGCCGGTGCTTGCGTCAAGTGACGGAGGCAGTGGCGATCATGCCACTGCCTCCTTGATACCGGAACGGTCGAGCGACCGCGCGCCGACCCCCTACATGGTGCCGCCGGCTCCCGCGGACTCCGCGCCGCCGACGGCCGCAGCCGGGAGCACCGCGCCGGTCGACTTCTTCCTGCGGCGCAGCCGTCCCTCCAGCCAGGAGGCGAAGGTCGTCAGGGCGAAGTTGATCGCGATGAAGATGAGGGCCACGATCGTGAAGCACGCGATGGTGTTGGCGCCGTACGCGGCGCTCATCGGACGCACGGACGCCAGCAGTTCGGGGAACGTGAGGAGCGCGCCGCCCAGGGCGGTGTCCTTCACGATGACGACGAGCTGGCTGACGATCGCCGGCAGCATCGCGGTCACCGACTGCGGCAGCAGGATCGCGCGCATCGTCTGGCCCTTGCGCAGACCGATGGCGTACGCGGCCTCCGTCTGGCCCTTGGGGAGGGCCTGGATGCCCGCGCGGACGACCTCGGCGAGGACCGATGCGTTGTAGAGCACCAGGCCCGTCACGACGGCGTACAGCGGCCGGTCGTCCGAGGAGACGTTCGTGAACTCGGAGTACGCCGCGTTCGCGAAGATCATCAGAATGAGGACCGGGATGGCGCGGAAGAACTCGACGACTGCGCCGGAGGGGATGCGCACCGACAGATGGTCGGAGAGACGCGCGATGCCGAAGAGGGCGCCGAGCGGCAGTGCGATGACCATCGCGAACGCGGCTGCCGTGAGGGTGTTCTCCAGGCCCGGCCAGATGTAGGTCTCCCACGGACGGCTGTCCGTGAAGAACGGCTTCCACTTGAGCCAGTCGAGCTGGTTCTTCTCGTCGAGCTTGGCGATCACCCACCAGGCGACGAGAGCGAAGACGACGAGGAACGCTATGGAGTAAAGGACGTTGCGCCGCTTGGCCCGGGAGCCCGGGGCGTCGTAGAGGACCGAGGTCATCGCTTTACCGCCACCTTCTTGCTCACCCAGCCGAAGAACAGGCCGGTCGGCAGCGTCAGGCAGATGAAGCCGAACGCGAAGACGGCGGAGATGAGAATGAGCTGGGCCTCGTTCTCGATCATTTCCTTCATGAGGAGCGCGGCCTCGGCGACACCGATGGCCGAGGCCACCGTGGTGTTCTTGGTGAGCGCGATCAGCACGTTGGCGAGCGGGGCCACCACCGAGCGGAAGGCCTGCGGCAGGATGATCAGGGTCAGAACCTGATTGAAGCTGAGCCCGAGCGCACGGGCCGCCTCCGCCTGGCCGAGAGGCACCGTGTTGATACCGGAGCGGAGCGCTTCACAGACGAACGCCGAGGTGTACGCGATCAGGCCGAGCACCGACAGCCGGAAGTTGATGGTGTCGAACTGAGTGGAACCCATGCTCATGCCCAGCGTCTGGAAGAGGCCGAGCGAGGTGAACACGATGATGACGGTCAGCGGAATGTTCCGCACGATGTTGACGTACGCGGTGCCGAAGCCGCGCATCACGGGGACCGGGCCGACTCGCATACCGGCCAGGACGGTTCCCCATATGAGGGAGCCGACGGCTGAGAGAGCGGTGAGTTTCACCGTCACCCAGAACGCTCCCAGCAGGTCGTAACCTTCAAGAAAGTCGAACACGATCTCCCGCGCTTCCGCGTGTCTGGAGGGCTGCCAGGTATGGGGAGGGCGCGGCGGTCCGTCCGGCCGGAGGGATCGCCGCGCCCTGCCTCACCACGTCACTTGACGATGTTGCCGATCTTCGGGGCGGGCTCGTTCTTGTAGTTCGCGGGACCGAAGTTGGCCGTCACGGCCTTCTCCCAGGAACCGTCCGAGACCATCTTCTCCAGGGCCTTGTTGATCTTGGCCTTGAGGTCGCTGCCCTTCTTGACGCCGATGCCGTAGTTCTCGTTGGTCATCTTGAAGCCGCCGAGCTTGAACTTGCCCTTGAACTGGGACTGCGCGGCGTAACCGGCGAGGATCGAGTCGTCCGTGGTCAGCGCGTCGATCGCCTTGTTCTCGACGCCGGTCAGGCACTCCGAGTAGCCGCCGTAGTTCTGCAGCTGGGCCTTCGGAGCGAGCTTGTCCTTGATGTTCTGCGCCGACGTCGAACCCGTCACCGAACACAGCTTCTTGCTGTTCAGGTCCTTCGGGTCCTTGATCGAGTTGTCGTCCGCGCGGATCAGGACGTCCTGGTGGGCCAGGAGGTACGGGCCGGCGAAGTCCACCTTGGCGGCGCGCTCGTCGTTGATCGAGTACGAGGCGGCGATGAAGTCCACGTCGCCGCGCTGCAGCATCGTCTCGCGGTCGGCGCTCTTGGCTTCCTTCCACTCGATGTTGTCCGCGCTGTAGCCGAGCTCCTTGGCCACATACGTGGCGACGTCGACGTCGAAGCCCTCGTACTTGCCGTCCGGGGTCTTCTGGCCGATGCCCGGCTGGTCGAACTTGATACCGATGGTGATCTTCTTGCCGCCACCGGAACCCTTGTCGTCGTCGCTGCCGCCGCACGCGGTGGCGGTGACGGCGAGCGAGAGGGCGATGGTGGCCGCCGCGGTGACCTTGCGGAGCTTCATGGGGAACATCCTTCGTGTCGGCAGATTCGGCAGAGGGAAAAACTCAACACGCGCGCGCGGGGGTCCCGTTGGGGCGACGCACGCGTCGACGCGCGTCTAGTGGTGCAGGATCTTCGACAGGAAGTCCTTGGCCCGGTCACTGCGCGGGTTGCTGAAGAACTGGTCGGGGGCGGACTCCTCGACGATCCGGCCGTCCGCCATGAAGACGACGCGGTTGGCGGCCGAGCGGGCGAAGCCCATCTCGTGCGTGACCACCACCATCGTCATGCCGTCCCGGGCGAGCTGCTGCATCACCTCGAGGACCTCGTTGATCATCTCCGGGTCGAGCGCCGAGGTGGGCTCGTCGAAGAGCATCACCTTCGGGTCCATCGCCAACGCCCGCGCGATGGCCACACGCTGCTGCTGGCCACCGGAGAGCTGTGCGGGGTACTTGTCCGCCTGCGCGCCGACGCCGACCCGGTCGAGGAGCGCCCTGGCCTTCTCCTCGGCCGTCTTCTTGTCCGCCTTGCGGACCTTGATCTGGCCCAGCGTCACGTTCTCGAGCACGGTCTTGTGCGCGAAGAGGTTGAAGGACTGGAACACCATGCCCACGTCCGCGCGCAGCCTGGCCAGTTCCCTGCCCTCCTGGGGCAGCGGCTTGCCGTCGATCGTGATGCTGCCGGAGTCGATCGTCTCCAGGCGGTTGATCGTGCGGCACAGGGTCGACTTGCCGGAGCCGGACGGGCCGATGACGACGACGACCTCACCTCGCGCGACGGTCAGGTCGATGTCCTGGAGCACGTGCAGCGCACCGAAGTGCTTATTGACTTCGCTCAGCGCGACCAGTGCATCGCCCGCAGGGGGAGTGGCGTCCTTGGTCACCGAAACTTCGGTCATCGGGGTCTTGCTCCATCCTCCTCGGTTGGGAGGACATTAGTAACGCCGTACGACCAGCGTCATTACATCTGAGGGGAAATTGAGCATAACGATCCGGCCGCAACCGGACACTATGCGTGAAGAGGGCGTGGTCCCGCGTACCGGCTGCATAACGGAACACGGACGTAACCGGCAGGCTCTTGACGCCGTCCTTATGTATCGGCGTGGATGCCTTGGTGAACGTGAAGAGACCGGGGCGGGTGAGGGGGCCGGAATGAGACTGCTGCTCGTCGAGGACGACGACCATGTGGCCGCGGCCCTGTCCGCCGTGCTCGCCCGGCACGGTTTCTCGGTGCGGCACGCCCGCAACGGCGAGGAGGCGCTGCAGGCGCTCGTCCCCGAGCCCGACGCGTTCGGCGTCGTCCTGCTCGATCTGGGGCTGCCCGACCAGGACGGCTACGAGGTCTGCGGCAAGATCCGCAAGCGCACCTCGACCCCCGTCATCATGGTCACCGCGCGCGCGGACGTGCGCTCGCGCATCCATGGGCTCAATCTCGGCGCGGACGACTACGTGGTGAAGCCGTACGACACCGGGGAACTGCTGGCCCGCATCCATGCCGTCAGCCGGCGCAACACGGGCGGGGAGGCCGCGCCCGTCGCCGAGGCCGAGCCCGGACTGCGGCTCGGTGCCGTACGCATCGAACTGCCCACGCGGCAGGTCACGGTGGACGGGACCGCCGTCCAGCTCACCCGCAAGGAGTTCGACCTGCTGGCACTGCTCGCGCAGCGTCCGGGGGTCGTGTTCCGGCGGGAGCAGATCATCAGCGAGGTGTGGCGCACCAGTTGGGAGGGGACGGGGCGCACCCTGGAGGTGCATGTCGCCTCTCTGCGGTCCAAGCTGCGGATGCCCGCCCTCATCGAGACCGTGCGCGGCGTCGGGTACCGGCTCGTCGCGCCGGCCGCGTAGCGGAAGCCGTAGAGTCCCCGGGTGCGCGCCCGTCTGCTTCCGCTGCTCATCGTCCTCATGGCGGGCGTGCTGCTCGCGCTCGGCTTCCCGCTCGCGGTGAGCGTGGCCTCCGCGCAGCAGCAGAAGGTCGTGATCGACCGCATCGACGACACCGCACGGTTCGCCTCGCTCGCGCAGTTCGTCACGACCCACCCGGAAGAGGGCGGGCGGAGCGTGACGGACGAGCGGCAGCAGACCCTGCAGAAGGAACTCGCCCGCTATCACGACGTGTACGGCATAAAGGCCGGCGTCTTCTACCGCGGCCGGGAGCCGATGGGCCGGGCCCCCGGCGACTTCTCCGTGCCCCGGCGAACCGGCGCCGTGTACGCGGCGTTCGAAGAGGCGCTGTACTCGCGCGGCAGCCACGATCCGGCCCAGGTGTGGCCGTGGCAGGAGGGCCGGCTCGTCGTCGCCTCGCCGGTCATCCGGGACGGTGACGTCGTCGCGGTCGTCGTCACCGACTCGCCCACCGACGCGATGCGCGCCGCGACGCTGCGCGGCTGGCTCGTCATCGTGGCGGGCGAGGTCGCCGCGATGCTCCTCGCGGTGGGCGCGGCGCTCCGCCTGACCGGCTGGGTGCTGCGTCCGGTACGGGTGCTGGACGCGACCACCCACGACATCGCCACCGGGCGCCTGAAATCGCGGGTCGCGGCCGCCGGCGGTCCGCCGGAACTCCGGCGCCTGGCCCGGTCGTTCAACGAGATGGCGGACAACGTCGAGGACGTGCTGGAGCAGCAGCGCGCCTTCGTCGCCGACGCCTCGCACCAACTGCGCAATCCGCTCGCCGCCCTGCTGTTGCGCATCGAGGTCCTGTCGTACGAGCTACCGGAGGGGAACGAGGAGATCGCGTCCGTGCAGACCGAGGGCAAGCGCCTGGCCCGCGTCCTCGACGACCTGCTCGATCTGGCCCTGGCCGAGCACGCCGCCGCCGACCTGCAGTTGACCGACATCGGCGCGCTGGCCGCCGAGCGCGTCGAGGCCTGGCGCCTCACGGCCGACGGCAAGGGCGTACGGCTGGTCGCCGAGTGTCCCGCGGTGACCGGCTGGGCCGACCCGGTCGCGCTGTCCAGTGCCCTGGACGCGGTGGTCGACAACGCCCTGAAGTTCACGCCCGAGGGCGAGCGGGTCACGGTCACGGTCCGGGCGAACGGGGAGACGAGCGCCATCGAGGTCGCCGACGGCGGCCCCGGCCTGCGCGAGGAGGAGCTCGCCCGGATCGGCGACCGGTTCTGGCGCAGCGGACAGCACCAGAACATCAAGGGCTCGGGCCTCGGCCTGTCCATCTCCCGGGCGCTGCTGGCCGCGGGCGGCGGCTCCATCGCGTACACCCCGCACGAACCGCGCGGGCTGAAGGTCACGATGCGCGTGCCCAGGACCGCGCCGGTGCCGCAGTCCCGGGACGCCGGTCAGGGCTTGACGGAGCGGTAGTAGCGGCGCGCGCCCTCGTGCAGGGACAGCGGGTCCGTGTAGACGGCGGTCCTGAGGTCGACGAGCTGCGCCGCGTGCACCTCGTTGCCGATGTGGTCGCGGCTGTCGATGACGGTACGCGTCATCGCCTCGGTCAGTGCCGCGTCCGTGCGGTCGGTGGTCACCAGCAGGTTCGCCACGGCCAGCGTGCTGACGGCCTTGCCCCGCTGGGCGGCCGGGTAGGCGTCGGCGGGCATCACGGCCGCCCGGTAGTAGCGGGACGACTCACCCTGCTTGTGCAGTTTGTCGACGAGACTGCCGAGTTCGACCAGGCGGATCGGGAACCTCTCCGACAGCTTGCCGACGTGGGTGGTGGGCAGGCCGCCCGACCAGAAGAACGCGTCGATCTCTCCGGACTCGAGGGCCGCGGGCATGGTGTCTATGCCGATGCCCACGGGCGTGACGTCCGTCTCGATGTCCAGGCCCGCCGCGCGCAGCACCCGGTCGGCGATCAGGCGCACGCCCGAGCGGGCCCCGCCCACGGCGACCTTCTTGCCCTTGAGGTCCTTCACCGACTTCACGGAGGACGAGCGGGGCACGATGAGCTGCATGTAGTCGTCGTAGAGGCGGGCGCAGCCGCGCAGCTCGGTCGCGCCCTGACGGCCCTCCTGCTGGTACTTGGCGACCGCGTCGGCCGCGGCGATGGTGAAGTCCGCCTTGCCGGTGGCCACCCGCTCGACGTTGTCCCACGAGCCCTCGCTGCTGGTGAGCCGCACGTCGAGCCGGGGGATGTCCTCGCCCAGGGCCGTCTTGAGCAGGTTGCCGTACTTCTCGTAGACGCCGGTGCGGGCGCCCGTGCTGATCGTGACCTTCCCGCTCTGTTCGGGTTCGCCCCACGGGGCCAGCCACCACAGCAGCAGCCCGAACACCACGAGCCCGGCCGCGGCGCCGGTGAGCGCGCGGCGACGGGTGACACGGGTGAACAGTTCGGGCATGCGCGCGATCCTGCCAGCTCGGGCCGGGCGCTGACCAGGCCTTGCGGAGGCAGCGGGCATCACACCTCGGCGACGATCCACGACGGCGAAGCGGATCGTCGCCGGTGGCGCCTTCGGCCGGCTACGGGCTGCAGCGGCCGACTTCGGGCTTCAGCGGCGTACGAGATCGCGGGCCGCGCTCTCCCAGCGCTCGTGCGTGAAGGAGAACCCCGCCTCCAGGAGCCGGCCCGGCACCACGCGGCGGCTCTTGAGGAGCAGTTCCGTGTCGGAGCGCAGGGCGAAGGCGCCCAGCTCGGCCATCCCGCGGGTGGCGGGCAGGCCCACCGGGACGCGCCGGGCGCGGCGCAGGGCGCGCATGAACTCCCGTTGGGGGAGCGGGTGCGGTGCGGCGAGGTTCACCGGCCCCGTGAGGTCCTCGCGGCCGATCAGGAACTCGACCGCGCGCACGAAGTCCCGGTCGTGGATCCACGACACGTACTGCCTGCCACCGGCGACGGGACCGCCCAGGCCCAGGCGGGTCAGCCAGGACAGCACGTCGAAGACGCCGCCGCGGTCCGGGCTCATGACCATCGCCGCGCGCAGGGCGACCTTGCGGGTGTCCGGAGTGGTGGCGGCCTCCTGCGCCCGCTCCCACTGCCGGGCGATGTTCACGCTGTACGCCCAGTAGCCGGGGACGCCCGGCTCGGTGCCTCCGAGGACGCCGTTCGTCTCGTCGTGGGCGGCGCCGAAGGTGTGCGCGTAGATCGTGGCCGTGCTCATCTGCAGCCACAGCGCGGGCGGCCGGCCCGCGGAGGCGATGGCCTCGCCGACCGCACGGGCCGAGTCGACCCGCGAATCCATCATGGCCCGGAGGTTCTCGGGCGTGTAGCGGCAACTCACGCTGCGCCCGGCCAGGTTGACGACGACGTCACTGCCGTCGATCTCCTTCGTCCAGGCGCCCGGGGTCCGACCGTCCCAGGCCACCTCGCCCGCGCGCGTGGGGCGCCTGCTCAGGACGACGACCTCGTGCCCCGCCGCGCTCAGCGCGCGCCGCAGGACGCCGCCCACCTGGCCGGTGCCGCCCGGAATCACGATCTTCATGGCTCTGCCTCCACCCCTAGGAACCCTCGGACCCAGGATAGTTGAACGCGTTCAAAACATCTGGAAGGGGGAGGTGAAGCTGTGAGATCCCGTATCCGCGGACAGGATGTGAGCGAAATTGCTGACAATTTTGTAGGCGATCCATATCCTGGCGGCGCTGCACCCGCTGACCCGTTCCCCGTGCCCGAACCGGGCCCGGAGGGGCGGCAGTTGCCCGCAGAGCCGCGACGACAGGAGACGTACGTGAAGCGCAGGACAGTGGTCATGGGACTCGCCGCGAGCGCCGCCGCACCGGCGGCCGGACTCGCCTCGGCCGCGGTGTCGAGAGCGTCCACGCCCTCCTCCCTGGTCTTCGACCCGGACGCGTACACGGAGCTCACGGTCACCATCAAGGACACCGAGGGCACGGCCCACGAGGTCGTCTACCGCTTCACCAAGGTCGCCTCGTACGTGGCGCGCCCGGTGGACGCCGCGTACCAGTCCCTGAACGTCAGCGTCCCGGTGCGCATCGACGGCAGGCCCGTCGACGCCCGGCGGGCCCCCGTCCTGCTGGCCAACCAGATCGGCGGATACATGCCGTCCTCGGTGGCGGGCGCCACCGGGATCAGCGCCTCCGGGATGGGCGGCGGCACCAGCCGCCAGGGCCTCGCCCTCGCCGCCGGGTACGTGGTCGTGGAGCCCGGCGCGCGTGGCCGCACCCTCGTCGACGCCAGTGGTACGTATTACGGCACGGCGCCCGCCGCGATCGTCGACCTCAAGGCGGCCGTCCGGTACCTGAGATTCAACAAGGGGCGCGTCCCCGGCGACGTGGACCGCATCGTCTCCTCCGGCGTCAGCGCGGGCGGCGCCCTGTCGTCCCTGCTCGGAGCCTCCGGTGACAGCCCGCTCTACCGCCCCTACCTGGAGGAGATCGGCGCGGCCCCCGCTTCCGACGCGATCTTCGCCACGGGGGCCTGGTGCCCGATCACGGACCTGGAGCACGCCGACATGGCGTACGAGTGGTGCTGGGGCAGCAACCCCCTCATTGACGGCTCCCAGGTCGACCGCACCGTATCCAAGGAACTCGCCACCTCATATGTCGACTACGTGGCCTCGCTCCACTTGAAGGCGAAGGGTTTCGGCTCCCTGACCGCACGCAACATGGATGCGTACCTCCTGAAGACCTACATGGAGCCGTCGGCCACCAAGTACCTCGCGTCCCTGTCCGACGCGGACCGCGCCGCATACCTCGCCGCCAACCCGTTCATCACCTGGGCCCAAGGCCGGGCCACCTTCACATGGAGCGACTTCCTCACCCATGTCGGCCCCCGGAAGAAGAACGCGCCGTCCTTCGACGACTTCGCCATGACCACCCCCGAGACCAACCTCTTCGGCACGGGAACGACCAGGGCCCGCCACTTCACCCTCTACAGCCTCCGCCACGAGAACGGCGCCGGAGCCCGCCTGGAACCCGACGTCCCCGCCAAGCTCCACCTGATGAACCCGATGCACCACTTGGCCGGCCAGGCCGACGCGAACCGCTCCCGGCACTGGTGGATCCGCCTCGGCACCAAGGACACCGACACCTCGCACACGATCGCCGGCAACCTCTCCGCCCGCCTCACCGCCCTCGGCGACCACGTGAACACGTCGTACTACTGGGACGCCGGGCACGGCGCCGACCAGGACCCCGGTGACTTCATCCGCTGGATCGCCGCCGTCGCGGACCGCCGCAAGTAGCGCAGAGCGGCACGGGGGCGGAACGGGGCCACTCCGGGCACCCCATACCCTTGTTGTTATGAGCAGCAGCGACCCGCGTCCGGCCGTGGACGACCGTTCACCCAAGACCTATGAAGTACGCACCTACGGGTGCCAGATGAACGTCCACGATTCCGAGCGCCTGTCGGGCCTCCTCGAAGGCGCGGGGTACGTCCGCGCCCCCGAGGGCTCCGACGGCGACGCCGACGTCGTGGTCTTCAACACGTGCGCGGTGCGTGAGAACGCTGACAACAAGCTCTACGGCAACCTCGGCCGACTCGCTCCGCGGAAGACCCAGCGCCCCGGCATGCAGATCGCCGTGGGTGGCTGCCTCGCTCAGAAGGACCGCGACACGATCGTGAAGAAGGCGCCCTGGGTGGACGTCGTCTTCGGCACGCACAACATCGGCAAGCTGCCCGTCCTCCTGGAGCGCGCCCGCGTCCAGGAGGAGGCGCAGGTCGAGATCGCCGAGTCGCTGGAGGCCTTCCCGTCCACGCTGCCCACCCGCCGCGAGAGCGCGTACGCGGCCTGGGTGTCCATCTCGGTCGGCTGCAACAACACCTGCACCTTCTGTATCGTCCCCGCGCTGCGCGGCAAGGAGAAGGACCGCAGGACCGGCGACATCCTCGCCGAGATCGAGGCCCTGGTCGCCGAGGGCGTCTCCGAGATCACCCTGCTCGGCCAGAACGTGAACGCGTACGGCAGCGACATCGGCGACCGTGAGGCGTTCAGCAAGCTGCTGCGCGCCTGCGGGACCAGCGAGGGCCTGGAGCGGGTCCGCTTCACCTCCCCGCACCCCCGCGACTTCACGGACGACGTGATCGCCGCGATGGCGGAGACCCCGAACGTCATGCCGCAGCTCCACATGCCGCTGCAGTCCGGTTCGGACACGGTCCTCAAGGCGATGCGCCGCTCCTACCGCCAGGAGCGCTTCCTCGGGATCATCGAGAAGGTCCGCGCCGCCATGCCGGACGCGGCGATCTCGACCGACATCATCGTGGGCTTCCCGGGCGAGACCGAGGAGGACTTCGAGCAGACCATGCATGTGGTCCGCGAGGCCCGCTTCACCAACGCCTTCACCTTCCAGTACTCCAAGCGCCCCGGAACGCCCGCCGCGACCATGGAGAACCAGGTCCCCAAGGAGGTCGTGCAGGCGCGCTACGAGCGTCTGGTCGCCCTTCAGGAGGAGATCTCCTGGGAGGAGAACAAGAAGCAGGTCGGCCGCACGCTCGACCTCATGGTCGCCGAGGGCGAGGGCCGCAAGGACGGCGCCACCCGCCGCCTCTCCGGCCGCGCCCCCGACAACCGCCTGGTCCACTTCACCGCGCCGGACCAAGAGGTCCGCCCCGGCGACGTGGTCACGGTCGAGATCACCTACGCCGCCCCCCACCACCTGCTCGCCGAGGGCGCCGTCCTGAACGTGCGTCCCACGCGCGCGGGCGACGCCTGGGAGAGGCGCACCAAGGAAACGCAGGACAAGAAGCAGGGCGTCCTGCTCGGCCTGCCCAAGGTGGGCGTACCGGAGCCCCTGCCGGCGGTCACCGGGGGCTGCGCGGTCGACTGACCACAAGGGCCGACTCATAGAGGGCGGACTCATAGAGGGCCGACTCACGGGGGCACATGGTCACTGCATGGTTGATCATGCGTGAGCTGGGCCACCCGTGAGGAGGCCCGCCGCAGGCGGTACGAGGTGTGGAGCACTCCCGCGCCCGGGCCCGGCCATACCTCCGCGGGCGCTACGGATGTCGGGGACGCCGTCCCCGACATCTGGCGGGCCCCCGACCAGTAAGCTGCCGATCATGCTTGTCGCCGCCGCCGTCTGCCCCTGTCCTCCCCTGCTCGTGCCGGAGGTCGCGGCCGGTGCCGCCCCCGAGCTGGACACCGCGCGCGCCGCCTGCGACGAGGCGATCGGTGCGGTCCTCGCCGCCGAACCGGACCTGCTGTGGGTGATCGGCGAGGGCCCGCGCCAGGGTGTCCACGGGCCGGGCTCCCGAGGCTCCTTCCGCCCCTTCGGCGTCGACCTCGACGTCCACTTCGGAGCGCCGGACGAGTCCGCCGGGGCCACGCTCCCGCCGTCCCTCTCCGTAGGCGCGTGGCTCCTCGCGCGCGCGGGCTGGACGGGCGAGACGCGCGGCTACGAGGTGGAGTCCGGCGGCACGGCGTTCGACACCGCGGACGGCGCCTGGCGCCTCGCGGACGGCCGCACGGGCACGGAGCGCGTGGGCTTCCTCGTCATGGGCGACGGCACCGCCTGCCGCACCGTGAAGGCACCCGGCTACCTGGACGAGCGCGCCGAAGCGGTGGACGCACGCATCGCCGAGGCCCTGGGCACCCTGGACCAGGACGGCTACCTGGCCCAGCTGGACGCCGGCCTCGCCCGCGAACTGAAGATCTCCGGCCGCGCGCCCTGGCAACTGCTCAACGGCGCGTGGGACAAGAAGGACGGCAAGAGCCGCCTCCTCTACGAGGGCGCGCCCTACGGAGTCGGCTATTTCGTGGCCTCCTGGACGTAGCGAGCAGCCCGCAAGGAACACGGCGACGGCCGCGAAGCCCTCGGGCTTCGCGGCCGTCCGCCATGTGCGTGGCTGCGGCGTCAGGACGCCGCCGGGGGTGACGGCGGAGTGCCGCCGTCCTTGCCACCCGGTCCGGAGAGACGGTCCAGAGCGTCCTTCGCCTTGTCCGTGCCCTGCTGGATCTTGTCGCTGTACTTGCCCTTGGTCTTCTCGTCGACCGTCCTGGCGGCCTTCTCGAGACCCTGGTCGATCTTGTCCCCGTGCTGCTGCGCGAGGTCGGCGACCTTGTCCTTTGCGGGGCTGAGCTTGGCTTTCAAGTTGTCCAGGAAGCCCATGGACCCACCTTCCCTCGCGGAAGCTACTTGCGGGCGCCCTCGCCGGCCGTCTCGTTGTCGGCGGCCTGCTCGGCGGACTGCTGCTTCGGGATCTCCACGCTCTCCGTCGCGGCGGCTTCGACAACCTCGTCGGCCTCCGTCTCCTCGGCCCGCTGCTCGGCCGTGGCGGCTCCGGCGGCCTCGGACGGGGACTCGGCGCCCTCCACGCTCTCCGACACCGGCTCGGCCGTCACAGCGGCGGCCTGCTCCTCGACGGCCGACACCTCGCCGCTGTCCTTGGCCTTCCGGCGAAACATGGCAAAAACGCCCATTTCAACTCCATACGTTACTCGTGTGGGCGAAATCCCGCCCTGCCCGGTGCGTCTCATTGCGTCGCCCGGGTCACCGGCCCCTCGAAACCGGCGGCTGGAACCTCGCAACAGGCAACGACCTCGGACCTGTGGCGTCACGCAGCTCGTTCGAGAAGCGGCCCCGGGGTTTGCGAGACTGGGGCGGTGAGTAGTGCAGCTCCCGCCCCGCGGGTCATCGCCGTCGTCGGTCCCACCGCGGCCGGAAAGTCAGATCTCGGTGTCTTCCTCGCCAAGGAACTCGGCGGCGAAGTCGTCAACGCCGACTCCATGCAGTTGTACCGGGGGATGGACATCGGCACCGCGAAGCTGACGCCCGAGGAGCGCGCCGGGATCCCGCACCACCTCCTGGACATCTGGGACGTCACGGTCACCGCGAGCGTCGCCGAGTACCAGAAGCTCGCCCGCGCCGAGATCGACCGCCTCCTCGCCGAGGGCCGCTGGCCGATTCTCGTCGGCGGCTCCGGGCTCTACGTACGCGGCGCCGTCGACAAGATGGAGTTCCCCGGCACCGACCCCGAGGTCCGCGCCCGCCTGGAGGAGGAACTCGCGCTGCGCGGCTCCGGCGCCCTGCACGCCCGCCTCGCCGCCGCCGACCCGGAGGCCGCCGCCGCGATCCTGCCGAGCAACGGCCGCCGCATCGTGCGCGCCCTCGAAGTCATCGAGATCACCGGAAAGCCGTTCACGGCCAACCTGCCGGGGCATGACTCCGTCTACGACACCGTCCAGATCGGCGTCGACGTCGAGCGCCCCGAACTCGACGAACGCATCGCCACACGTGTGGACCGAATGTGGGAGGCGGGTCTCGTCGACGAGGTACGCACGCTGGAGGCCCAGGGCCTGCGCGAAGGACGTACGGCATCGCGTGCACTCGGCTACCAGCAGGTCCTCGCCGCCCTCGCGGGCGAGTGCACCGAGGAGGAGGCGCGCGCGGAGACCATCCGCGCCACCAAGCGCTTCGCGCGCCGCCAGGACTCATGGTTCCGGCGAGACCCGCGCGTGCATTGGCTCAATGGGACCGTTGCCGAGCGCGGGGAACTCCCGGCCCGGGCAATGGCGTTGGTCGAACGACCGGTTACAGCCTGATCACGTGATGGCATCGGGACGCTCGGGCGGTCATCCCGGCCTCCCGGAGCGTGCCATCATCGACCATCGATCGACCAATGGAGTCCGGAGTGGGAGGGCGCGTGGCGATGGAGGCCGGCCCTCGTGACACCGCACCAGGCGGGGAGCAGTTGAGCCCAGACGGTCCAGAGGCGATCCCGGACGGCGTGATCGCCGACGGGCCCACCGCCGAGGAGATCACCGCCCAGGACGAGGCGGCGGAGGTCGAGGTCGAGCTGCGCCCGCAGCGCAGACTCCGCATCTGGCAGCTCGCCCCCATCGTGATCCTGGCCACCATCGGCTCGCTGATGTTCGCCTTCCCGCTGTTCTTCGAGTTCGGCGACGGCGGCGCCGTGGTCGCGATGCTCGGCCTGCTGATCAGCTCGTGCGCGGCCGGCTGGGGCATGATGGCGGCCCGCCGCGTGGGCTACGCGCTGCCCGGCTTCCCGCCGCGCGGGTCCGGCAGACTGCCGGACTGGCGGGTCGTGTGCGCGTACGTCGTCGTGGTGGCGGCGGTGGCGGTCCTCGCCGTCTGGCGGGTCGCACGACTCCGCTGACCGCGTTGTCGGACCCATCTCGTACGATCGAAAAATGACCACCTTCCTCAAGGGCCACGGAACGCAGAACGACTTCGTGATCATCCCGGACGCGGAGAACGCCATCGCGCTCTCCCCGGCCGTGGTGGCCGCGCTGTGCGACCGTCGCGCCGGAATCGGCGGCGACGGCGTTCTCCACGTCGTGCGCTCCGCCGCCCACCCCGAGGCGCGGCACCTGGCCGCCGAGGCCGAGTGGTTCATGGACTACCGCAACGGGGACGGCTCGATCGCCGAGATGTGCGGCAACGGCGTGCGGGTCTTCGCCCGCTACCTCCAGCACGCCGGGCACGTCACCGAGGGCGATGTCGCCGTGGCCACCCGAGGCGGCGTCAAGACGGTCCACATCGACAAGGAAGGCCTGATCACGGTCGGTATGGGCAGGGCGGCTCTGCCCGCGGGCGACGTCACCGTGTCCGTCGACGACCGCACCTGGCCGGCGACGAACGTGAACATGGGCAACCCGCACGCCGTCGCCTTCGTGGACGACCTCGCGCACGCGGGCACCCTGTACGACCCGCCCCCCTTCGCTCCGGCGAACGCCTACCCGGACGGGGTGAACGTCGAGTTCGTCGTCGACCGCGGCCCCCGCCACGTCGCCATGCGCGTGCACGAGCGCGGCTCCGGCGAGACCCGGTCCTGCGGCACCGGCGCCTGCGCGGTGGCCGTCGCCACGGCCCGCAGGGACGGCCTCGACCCGGCCCTGACCGGCGCCCCCGTGACGTACGAGATCGATCTGCCCGGCGGCCGGCTCAGCATCACCGAGCGGCCCGACGGTGAGATCGAGATGACCGGGCCCGCCGTGATCGTGGCCGAGGGCATGATCGACACGGACTGGTTCGCGGCGCTCGAAACCGTAAACCCGTAAACCTTCGCTCGAATGGGTGATCCGTTTCACGCTGGGCGAGAGCGGGACTGCGCCACGTGATGGGCTCGGTAGCATCAAGCACCGGTCCGGACGGGTGCCGCCGCCAGCCCGCCGCCGGTCGACAAAGCCGGAGGTGCTCATGAGTGCGGAGGCGACGAACCCCGCCAGCCCGGGGCCGATCACGCCCGGAGCACATCGCAGGCGCGGTCGCCCACGGATCGATCTGCGCCGTCTGGGCCGTGCCGCGCTGCTGGGACCCACCGCCCGCGGCCGGTTCCCCGACGCCATCGGCCATGTGGTCGAGGCGCACCGCGCGCACTACCCGGACACCGAGATCGACCCGCTGCGCCGCGCCTACGTGCTGGCCGAGTCCTCGCACCGCGGTCAGATGCGCAAGAGCGGCGAGCCCTACATCACGCACCCGCTCGCGGTGACGCTGATCCTGGCCGAACTGGGCGCGGAGACCACGACGTTGACCGCCTCCCTGCTCCACGACACCGTCGAGGACACGGAGGTGACGCTCGACCAGGTGCGCACGGAGTTCGGCGAAGAGGTCGCCTATCTCGTCGACGGCGTCACCAAACTCGAGAAGGTCGACTACGGCGCGGCCGCCGAGCCCGAGACCTTCCGCAAGATGCTCGTCGCCACCGGCAACGACGTACGTGTCATGTCGATCAAACTCGCCGACCGCCTGCACAACATGCGCACCCTCGGCGTCATGCGCCAGGAGAAGCAGGAACGGATCGCCAAGGTCACCCGCGACGTCCTCATCCCGCTCGCCGAGCGCCTCGGCGTCCAGGCCCTGAAGACCGAGCTCGAGGACCTCGTCTTCGCGATCCTCCACCCCGAGGAGTACGCGCAGACCCGCACCCTCATGGCGGCCAACGCGGCCCGCGAGGACGACCCCCTCGCCGCGATCGCCGAAGAGGTGCGCGGCGTGCTGCGCGAGGCGGGCCTGAGCGCCGAAGTCCTCATCCGGCCCCGGCACTTCGTGTCCGTCCACCGGGTCCGCCGCAAGCGCGGCGAGCTGCGCGGCGCCGACTTCGGGCGCCTCCTCGTCCTCGTCTCCGAGGACGCGGACTGCTATGGCGTCCTCGGTGAGCTGCACACCTGTTTCACGCCGGTGGTCTCGGAGTTCAAGGACTTCATCGCCGTACCGAAGTTCAACCTGTACCAGTCGCTCCACACGGCCGTCGCCCGCGGCGACGGCGAGGTCGCCGAAGTCCTCATCCGTACGCACCAGATGCACAAGGTGGCGGAGGCGGGCGTCGTCGCCCTCGGCAATCCCTATACGCCGTCCGGCGAAGAGCACCTGGACACCCTCGGAGAGCGCTCCGACCCCACCCGCCCCGGCTGGCTCTCCCGCCTCCTCGACTGGCAGCAGTCCGCCCCCGACGCCGACATGTTCTGGTCGACCCTGCGCGAGGACCTCGCCCAGGACCGCGAGATCACCGTCTTCCGGCCCGACGGCGGCACCATCGGCCTGCCCGCGGGCGCCAGTTGTGTCGACGCCGCGTACGCCCAGTACGGCGAGGACGCCCACGCCTGCATCGGCGCACGCGTCAACGGCCGCCTGGCGACGCTGGGCACGGTCCTCAGCGACGGCGACACCGTGCAGCTGCTGATGGACCGGATGGAGGGGGCCGCCGCCTCCGAGCCGTCCCGCGACTGGCTCGACCACGCCCGGACGCCCGCCGCGCGCATCGCCATCCGGCGCTGGCTCGCCGCCCACCCGGAGGGCCCGAGCGCCACCGAGCCGGCGCCCCGCGCGCCCTACAACGGCCCCTCCGTACGGCCCGCCGCGGCGAATGCCGTGGTCGACCAGCCCGGCGCGACCGTGCGCCTCGCCGGATGCTGTACGCCCGTACCGCCCGACGAGGTCACCGCCTTCGCCGTGCGCGGCGGCGTCGTCACCGTGCACCGCGTCGAATGCTCCGGGGTGGCGCGGATGAAGAGCGCCGGCCGCTCGGAGGTCGGCGTGCGCTGGGCCGACGCCGAGACGGACGCCGAGTACCGGGTGACGCTCGTCGCCGAGTCGTTCAGCCGCCCGCACCTGCTGGCCGACCTCACGGAAGCCATAGCGCTGGAGGGCGTCGCCATCATGTCGGCGACCGTCGAACCACCCGTCCAAGGCCGCGTCCGGCACACGTACACGCTCCAACTCCCCGACGCCGCCCAGCTCCAGGCGCTCATGCGGGCGATGCGCAACGTGCCGGGGGTGTACGACGTGGGGCGCGCCCAGCACGCGGCGGCCGGAGCACTCTGAGGTCCGGGTGGGTCTCGTTCGGGTGGGTGCGGCGTGTACCGCCCGGTGCGCGGGGCGGCACGCTGATAGCCGTAGTTCATGCTGCTCAGCTCCCGACTCCGCACCCGAACGCCCCGCACCGCCGCGCTCCTCGCCGCCGGCGCCTCCGTCGCCCTCCTCGCCGCGGCCGCGCCCCAGCCGGCACCGCTCGGCATCGGGGACCGCCTCTTCCCGCACCTGGGCAATCCCGGCTACGACGTGCAGTCGTACGACATCGCCTTCGCCTACCGCGGCGACAACAGCAAGCCGCTCGACGCCGTCACCAAGATCGACGCGCGGACCACGTCCCCGCTCGACCGGATCAACCTCGACTTCTCGCACGGCACGGTGCGCTCGGTCGAGGTGAACGGCACCCCCGCGCGCTTCGCCACCAGCGACGAGGACCTGATCGTCACTCCCGCACAGCCCGTCCCGGCGGGACTGCCGCTGCACATCACCGTGCGGCACACCAGCGACCCCAGGCCCGGCAAGCAGGAGATCGGGTGGGTGCGCACCAAGGACGGGCTCGCCATGGCGAACCAGGCCGACGCCGCGCACCGGGTGTTCCCGTGCAACGACCACCCCGCCGACAAGGCCTACTTCACCTTCCGCGTCACCGCACCCAAGAACCTCACCGCCGTCGCCAACGGCCGGCCCGTCGCGACGGCGCGCGTCGGGAACACCACGAGCTGGGTCTACCGCACCCGCCACCCCATGGCCACCGAACTGGCGCAGGTCTCCATCGGCCGCTCCGCGGTGCTCCACCAGGAGGGCCCGCACGGCCTTCCCGTACGCGACGTCGTCCCCGCCAAGGACGTCAAGGCGCTGCGGCCCTGGCTCAAGAAGACGCCCGCACAGATCGCCTGGATGGAGGGGAAGGTCGGCCGCTACCCCTTCGAGAACTATGGCCTGCTCATCGCGGAGGCGAGCACCGGCTTCGAACTCGAGACGCAGACGCTCTCCCTCTTCGAGCGGGACCTCTTCACGCGCCCCGAGTACCCGAAGTGGTACGTCGACTCGATCATGGTCCACGAGCTGGCCCACCAGTGGTTCGGCGACAGCGTCAGCCCGCGCACCTGGTCCGACCTGTGGCTCAACGAAGGACACGCCACCTGGTACGAGGCCCTGTACGCGCAGGAGAAGGCGGACCAGCCCATGGAGAAGCGGATGCGCGCCGCCTACCAGAACTCCGACACCTGGCGCGCCGCCGGCGGGCCGCCCGCCGCGCCCAAGGGGCCCGAGTCCGGCGAGAAGATCAGCATCTTCCGGCCCGTCGTCTACGACGGCAGCGCCCTCGTCCTCTACGCGCTGCGCCAGGAGATCGGCAAGAACGCCTTCGAGAGCCTGGAGCGGGAGTGGGTGCAGACGCACCGTGACGACACCGCCACCACGGCGGACTTCACGGATCTCGCCTCGAAGGTCGCGGGGCGTGACCTGAGCGGCTTCTTCCATGCGTGGCTCTACGGCGCGAAGACGCCGCCGATGCCGGGGCACCCGGACTGGAAGACCCAGCCGGCCCGGAAATAGCGCCGAAATCCGGGCTTCGGCCCGCTGACCGCGGGAAAGAACCCGGATGACGAGACGCCCCGTTCCGTGCGAACATCTTCAGGTCGACGGCGCGGGCCGTCGGATCGGCTCCGACCGGCCCTCCCGGGAATCCCGGGGCGGGGTCGCGCGTTGTCAGAGATGACGGACGAGGCGTTCGTCACCCTTTCCCGAATCCCAGCTACGTAAGGATCCAATGACCTCCTCTTCTTCCCCTTCCCAGGACGCGCAGAGCCTCGCGCAGAACTACCCCGAAGGTCTTCGGGCCGATGCCCTGATGGAAGAGGACGTCGCCTGGAGCCACGAGATCGACGGAGCGCGGGACGGTGAGCAGTACGACCGCTCCGAGCGCGCGGCCCTGCGCCGTGTGGCCGGCCTGTCCACCGAGCTCGAGGACGTCACCGAGGTCGAGTACCGGCAGCTCCGCCTGGAGCGCGTGGTCCTCGTCGGCGTCTGGACGTCGGGCACGGTGGACGACGCGGAGAACTCCCTCGCGGAGCTCGCCGCGCTCGCCGAGACCGCGGGCGCCATGGTGCTCGACGGCGTCATCCAGCGCCGGGACAAGCCTGACGCGGCGACGTACATCGGTTCGGGCAAGGCCCAGGAACTGCGTGACATCGTCCTCGAGACCGGAGCCGACACCGTCGTGTGCGACGGTGAGCTCAGCCCCGGCCAGCTCATCCACCTCGAAGACGTCGTCAAGGTCAAGGTGGTCGACCGGACCGCTCTGATCCTCGACATCTTCGCCCAGCACGCCAAGTCCCGAGAGGGCAAGGCGCAGGTCGCGCTCGCGCAGATGCAGTACATGCTGCCGCGACTGCGCGGCTGGGGTCAGTCGCTGTCCCGGCAGATGGGTGGCGGCGGCGGTGGCGGCATGGCCACGCGTGGTCCCGGTGAGACCAAGATCGAGACGGACCGCCGTCGGATCCGCGAGAAGATGGCGAAGATGCGTCGTGAGATCGCGGACATGAAGACGGGCCGCGAGATCAAGCGCCAGGAGCGCCGACGCAACAAGGTGCCCTCGGTCGCCATCGCCGGATACACCAACGCGGGCAAGTCGTCCCTGCTCAACCGCCTCACCGGCGCGGGCGTCCTGGTGGAGAACGCACTGTTCGCCACCCTCGACCCGACCGTGCGCCGGGCCGAGACCCCGAGCGGCCGGCTGTACACGCTGGCCGACACGGTCGGTTTTGTACGACACCTGCCGCACCACCTCGTCGAGGCGTTCCGCTCCACGATGGAGGAGGTCGGCGACTCCGACCTGATCCTGCACGTGGTCGACGGCTCGCACCCGGCGCCCGAGGAGCAGCTCGCTTCCGTACGCGAGGTCATCCGCGACGTCGGGGCCACCAAGGTCCCCGAGATCGTGGTGATCAACAAGGCGGACGCGGCCGACCCGGTGGTGCTGCAGCGGCTGATGCGCCAGGAGAAGCACTCGATCGCCGTCTCGGCCCGCACGGGCGCCGGCATCGAGGAGCTGCTCGCGCTCATCGACGCCGAACTGCCGCGGCCCGAGGTCGAGATCGAGGCCCTCGTGCCGTACACGCACGGCAAGCTGGTCGCGCGGGCGCACACCGACGGCGAGGTGATCTCCGAGGAGCACACCCCGGAGGGCACCCTGCTGAAGGCCCGCGTCCACGAGGAACTCGCGGCGGAACTCGCGCCGTACGTTCCGACGGCCACCGCGAGCTGACCCGCACCATGTGAAGGAGCCCCGCCCGGGACCACCCGGGCGGGGCTCCTTCACGTACAACTGCCCTACTTGCTGCTGTACTTCTCACTCATCATGTCGAAGACGCCCTGGGCCTCCTGGCCCAGCTGCGGTCCGGCCAGCCAGGTGTTGGAGGCAGGACCGATCGACGTGTTCGACACCAGGACGGTCTTCCCGCCGCGGACACGGAACCAGCCGCCGCCCGACGAACCACCCGTCATCGTGCAGCCGATCCGGTACATCGTCGGCTGCTCGGGGCTCAGCGAGAGCCGGCCGGGCCGGTCGACGCACTTGTTCATCAACAGACCGTCGAACGGCGGCGCGGCCGGGTACCCCCACGCGCCCATCGAACCGACCGACTGGACCGACGGCGTCGAGAAGTCCACGTCCAGCGCGTTGCCGACCGTCTCCTCGAGCGACTTGGTGCCCTGCTCCGGCTTCACGTGCAGCACCGCGAAGTCGTACGGCGCACCGGCGCCGCCCGACTCGGCGCCCTGGTTCATCCACTCGTTCGACGTCGAGGCCCAGTCCGCCCAGAACGTGCCGTACGGCGCGATCTCCTGCTGCGTCGCATTGCGCAGCGCGTCCGCGGACTTGCCCAGGTCGTTGTACGACGGCACGAAGGCGATGTTGCGGTACCAACCGCCGGCCGCGCCCGCGTGCACACAGTGGCCCGCGGTCCACACCAGGTTCGACCTGCCCGGGTTGCGCGGGTCCTTCACGACGGTGCCTGAGCAGACCATCGAACCCTCGGGGGAGTCGAAGAAGACCTTGCCGACCGGTGCCGCGTTCTGGTGGTACGGCGTCTTCTCGGCCTGCGCCCGGACGGGGACGGGCTCCGGGTCGGAGACCCCCTGGTCGTCCGCGTAGTCCTGCGCGGCGATCGTCTTGTCCGGGTCCTTGGCGGACTTCATCCGCTCGGGCTTCCACAGCCCCTCGATGACCGGATTGACGAAGTCCTTCGCCTCACGCAGCCAGTCGTCCTTGTTCCAGTTCTTCCAGGCCCCGTTCTTCCACTTGTCGGGGTCGATGCCGTGCTTCTTCAGCTGGTCGGCGATGTCCCCCGGCACCTTGGCGCCGCTGTCGGAACCCTGCGACGCGGCGGCAGCCGGCTTGTTCCCGGCCGTGTCGTCACTGTCGTTGCACGCGGTGGCGGTGAGCGCCAGGGCCGCGACGATTCCGGTAGCGGCGAGGACAGTGCGCTGTCTCCGGCCGCGGCCGACGGACGGACGTATAGAACGCATGGTGCGAGTACCCCCGAAGGAAAAGCGGCGCGCGGCAGGCCTGTGGCGGCATGACCACGGCATCGGCGCGCGGTGTCTGTCATGAGCGTGTCATTCGTGAGCCGGGCGCCTGCGCACCCGCCACGACACAGCACCCCACTATGCCTGTGGGGATGGGGACGAACAGCGGCGGGGTGGTGAAGGTTTCGACACCCTGCCGCCGACGACCTGGTCCACATCGGCGTCCTGACCGGACCGTTGTCCCGCCGGTCCGGCGGACCGCTCCCGCCGGTCCGGCGGACCGCTCCCGCCGGGCTACTGCCCGGCGAACTTCTTGCTCACGGCGTCATAGATCCCCTTGGCCTCCTTGCCCAGCCGCGGACCGGCCAGCCAGCCCGCCGTCACCGGGCCGATCGAGGTGTTGGACACCAGCGCCGGCTTGCCGTCCGAGCCCTGCCCGACCCAGCCGCCACCGGACGAACCGCCGGTCATCGTGCAGCCGATCCGGTACATCGTCGGGTCCGTCGAGTTCAGCGACAGACGCCCCGGCCTGTCCGCACACTGGTACAGCTTCTGCCCGTCGAACGGCGGAGCCGCCGGGTACCCCTTCGCCGTCAACTGGGAGATCTTCGGCACCGCAGGCGCGTTGAAGTTCACCGGGAGCGACGAACCGACCGTCTCCTCCAGGGACTTGTCCGTGCTGCCCTTCTCCGGCGTCACGTGAATGACGGCGAAGTCGTACGGCGCGCCCGCACCGCCGGTCGGGCCGCCCTGCTCGATCCACTGGTCGGACGTCTGCGCCCAGTCGCCCCACCACACACCGTACGGAGCGACCTCTTCCTTGGGTGCTCCCTGCAACTCCTCGGCCGACTTGCCGCTGTCGTTGTACGAGGGCACGAAGGCGATGTTGCGGTACCAGCCGCCCTTCTTGCCCGCGTGCACGCAGTGGCCGGCCGTCCAGATCATGTCGGACTTACCCGGGTGAGCAGGGTCGGAGACCACGGTCGCCGAGCACACCATCGACCCCTCCGGCCCGTCGAAGAACAGCTTGCCCGCGTACGGCGCGCTGCCGTGGTACGGACTCGCGACGGCCGCCGCCTTCACCGGCTGCGGCGTCGGGTCCGTCACCCCCTGGTCCCCGGAGATGTCGTTCTCGTCGACCTCGTTGTCCGGGTTCTTGTCGGCGTCGCGCATCCGGTCCGAGTCCCACAGACCGTCGATGATCGGGTTGACGAAGTCCTGCGCTTCACGCAGCCACTTGTCCCTGTCCCAGTTCTTCCACTCGCCGTTCTTCCACTTGTCCAGATCGATCCCGCGTTCCTTGAGCTTGTCCTTGATGTCGTCCGGGATCTTGATCGTGTCGTCACCGCCCGCGGCCGCGGAGGACGTCGGCTTGTCGCTCGCGTCGTCCTCGCTCGGACCGCACGCGGTGGCGGTCAGGGCGAGGACCGCGCCGAGCGCAACCGCCGCCGCCACGGGGGACGTTCTGCCCCGCACACTCCTCGCGCGGCGGGCGGCGAACGGTGGGCGTATGGGTCGCATGTCGTGAATCCCCCTGGGCTTCGAGATCGTTGCACTGCCGAACAGGTGTGGTGGATGAGCCGCCGTGGCCCCTCCCCGAACGGCACCCCACACTATGCCGGTGCCGTCGGGGACGGCCGACGGAACCGCAACGGTTCCGTCACGGAGGGATCTTGGCGCCGCCCTCTGACCCGTCGTCCGTGCGAGGAGCGAGAGCGAGAGCGAGAGCGGGGTGCCGGAACAGGCGCCCGAGCGGTCTTCTCAGCGGGGCAGTGAAGAGCTCGGAGGCCCGCCCGTGTTCCCGCGGAACCTCGTCGGTCATGCGTACGCACGATCCGTTGCCGTTGTTCAGTTGCCGGTGTTCGGTGTTCGGTGTTCGGTGGTCGGATTGCAGGCGTTGGCGTTCAGGTGTCGGAGTTCAGGTGTCGGAGTTCAGTCCCCGAACCGCTTCGCTGTCCTACTGGGACGGCCCTCGCGCTGTCCGGTTGTCGCGGGTCGGCCGGCTGGATGGCGACGCGCAGCGCTGATGATCTGTGGCGTAGATCTCGTCGTAAGTCTCCGGACGACCCGTGTTCCTCCCGTCCTCCCGTCGTTAGTGCGTACGGGGGATCCGTAGGCGGTGCTCAGTCCTCGGACCGTCCTGGCATGATGCCAGGACGGTCATTCGGTGCTGTGTCTGCCAACTCGCCCCGCCCACCGGTGAGTCGACGAGACCAGCCGGCCGTACTTCCAGCGGGAGGACCAGCAGCTGTGGCCGTGACCGATCCTTCGCCCGTGCCGGTGCCCGCCCCGTGCGACGGGGAGGCACGCGGCACAGCCGCACACGACAGCGCCGTGCACGAAGGGATTCTGCGCCGCCAGTCCGCGCGGGAATCGGCGGCGCGCACCTATGCGCGGGCCTTGCCGATCGTTCCCGTCCGGGCCCGGGGACTCACCATCGAAGGCGCCGACGGCCGCCGCTATCTGGACTGCCTCTCCGGCGCGGGCACGCTCGCCCTCGGCCACAACCACCCCGTGGTACTCGAAGCCATTCGCAAGGTCCTCGACTCGGGCGCGCCCCTCCATGTCCTCGACCTGGCCACCCCCGTGAAGGACGCCTTCACCACCGAACTGTTCCGCACACTGCCGCGCGCCCTCGCCGACCGGGCACGCATCCAGTTCTGCGGACCGGCCGGCACCGACGCCGTCGAGGCCGCCCTGAAACTCGTCCGCACCGCCACCGGCCGCGCCGGCCTCCTCACCTTCACCGGCGCCTACCACGGGATGACCGCCGGAGCCCTCGAAGCATCGGGCGGAGCGCAGGACGTCCGGGTCGCGCGCCTGCCCTATCCGCAGGACTACCGCTGCCCCTTCGGCATCGGCGGGCCCCGCGGGGCCGAACTCGCCGCCCGCTGGACCGAGTCGCTCCTCGACGACACCAAGTCGGGAGTGCCACACCCGGCAGGCATGATCGTCGAGCCGGTACAGGGCGAGGGCGGTGTCATTCCG
Organism: Streptomyces sp. cg35; assembly: GCF_050410835.1. Lineage (NCBI taxonomy): Bacteria > Bacillati > Actinomycetota > Actinomycetes > Kitasatosporales > Streptomycetaceae > Streptomyces > Streptomyces sp. cg35. Next base: position 2,382,117 of record NZ_CP191268.1, on the reverse strand, counting down.
GCCCCCGATCCCTGGCTGCGCCGCATGCGGGCGATCACGGAGGACCGCTCGATCCCGCTGATCGCCGACGAGGTGCAGACCGGAGTCGGCCGGACCGGTGCCTTCTGGGCCGTCGACCACAGCGGCGTCGTACCGGATGTGATGGTTCTGTCCAAGGCGATCGGCGGCAGCCTCCCGCTCGCGGTGATCGTCTACCGCGACGACCTCGACATCTGGGGACCCGGCGCTCACGCCGGCACCTTCCGCGGCAACCAGCTCGCGATGGCCGCGGGCGCCGCGACCCTTGCCTACGTCCGTGAGAACCGCCTCGCCGAGCGTGCCGCGGACCTCGGCGCCCGCATGATCGGCCAGCTCCAGTCCCTCGCCAAGGAGTTCCCCTGCATCGGGGACGTACGAGGCCGGGGCCTGATGATCGGCGTGGAACTCGTCGACCCGGAAGGCGCCCCCCCGGCGGCCACGGGCGGCCCCGACAGCCCCGACCTCTCGACCGACCCGCTCCTCGGCTGGCCGACGGCCGCGCCGCTCCCGGCCGCCCCGGACCTTGCCGCGGCCGTGCGCGACGCCTGCCTGGACCGGGGCCTGATCGTCGAACTCGGCGGCCGTCACTCCAGCGTCGTACGCCTTCTGCCTCCCCTCACGATCACCGACGAACAGGCCGCGGCCGTCGTCGACCGGCTCGCGGACGCCCTCGCCGCCGTGGCCCGGACCTCTCACTCCTAGCAGCGCCCGTACACGGCGGCCCGCCCTGCACCAGCGACAGCCGCGGCAACCGGACCAGCCGGACCACCGCCCCACGGAGCCCACCACCCCACGCAAGGAAGCACTCTTGAACGCCACTCCCGCATCCGATGGCCGTCCCCGCCCCCCTGTCGGCGGAGCCTGCGACACGCAGACCCCGCACGGGTCGGAGCGTGACACGGTTCCCCGGCAGATGGGCGGCGGCCAAGAGGCCGAGCGTCTGCACACCTCTCCAGGCGACCCTGCCGTCGACCTCCTGGAACACCCCGATCCCGCAACATCCGCCCAGCTCGCCGCAGTTGAGAACCTGCTGCGCTGCTGGGTACGCGAGAACGACATCGCCCCTCCTTCCGTGGGTGCCCTCCGCGTGGCTCTGCCCGCGAGCGGCACCGCTCTGCTCGTCCCCGTCCACTACTGGTCACGCACCGGCTGGCACCGCTTCGGCCTGCCCTATCTGGAGGACGGCCCCCGGGGCGCCCCCTGCGTCGACGCGGTGACCCTCGCCGCCCTCCTGAGCCGCGAATCGGCCCCGGGCGACGCGGCACCGACGTCGAACGAGACCGCCGAAGCCGGTGTCGAAGCCGCGGCTGGTGCCGGTGCAGGCGCGAACGCCGTACGGCATACACCGAGCACCGACGCCCGCGTCTCACCGGATATGCAGGATGCCGATGCCGATAACCAGCCCCTGCCAGGCTCGGACTCGGTGGCAGACGCCACCCGAACCACCGCCCTCACCGCCTCCGTCGTCCCCACCGGTGACGGCGGCGACCTGGTCGGCCGGGTCGCCGACTCCGTACGCCGCACGGCCGAGTTCATCGCAGACCGCCGCCGACGACGCGCCGACGCCCCCGACCGCTTCCTCGCCGGCGAACAGGCCCTGCTCCTCGGCCACCCGCTCCACCCCACTCCGAAGAGCCGCGAAGGACTCTCCGAAGCCGAAGCCCGCCGCTACTCACCAGAACTGCGCGGCTCTTTCCCGCTGCACTGGATCGCCGTCGCACCCGATGTCCTCGCCCACGACTCGGTCTGGACCGAACGTGGCCGTGCCGTCTCCGCCGCCGATCTCACCTCCCAACTCGCCGGCCCCGGCCTCCCATTGCCCGACGGCTACGCAGCTCTGCCCGTCCACCCTTGGCAGATCCGCGAACTCCAGCACCGCCGCAGCACCGCATCCCTCCTGAACGCAGGCCTCCTGCGCGACCTCGGCCCGCATGGCGAGCCCTGGTTCCCCACCTCTTCTGTCCGCACCCTGTACCGCCCCGGCACGCCGGCCATGCTGAAGCTGTCTCTCGGCCTGCGGATCACCAACTCCCGCCGCGAGAACCTCCGCAAGGAACTCCACCGAGGCGTCGAGGTCCACCGGCTCCTGCGCAACGGCCTCGCCGCGCAGTGGCATGCCGCCCACCCGGGCTTCGACATCGTCCGCGACCCGGCCTGGCTGGCGGTCGACGACCCGGCCGGTGAACCCGTGCCCGGCCTCGACGTCATGATCCGCAACAACCCCTTCGGTCCCGGCGACGACGCCTCCTGCATCGCCGGGTTCGTCTCCCCTCGGCCCTCGCACGACCCATCGGGCCACCCGGACCGCGCCCCGATGGGCTCACGGCTCGCCGACACCATCGACAACCTCGCGGCACGCACCGGACGACCCCGTGGAGCCGTCGCCACCGAGTGGTTCCTGCGCTACCTCGAGCAGGTCGTGCGCCCCGTGCTCTGGCTCGACAGCGAAGCCGGCATCGCCCTCGAGGCCCATCAGCAGAACACCCTTCTCCTCCTCGACGCCGACGGATGGCCCACCGGTGGGCGCTACCGCGACAACCAGGGCTACTACTTCCGTGAGTCCCGCCGCGCCGAACTCGACACGAGGCTCCCCGGCATCGGTATTCGCAGCGACACCTTCGTCTCCGACGAGGTCACCGACGAACGCTTCGCCTACTACCTCGCCGTCAACAACGTCCTCGGCCTCATCGGCGCCTTCGGCTCCCAACACCTCGCCGACGAACGCCTTCTGCTCGCGGCCTTCCGTCGCTTCCTGAACGAAGCCGCCGCCGGGCCCACCCGACTGCGCAGCCCCCTGCCCGGACAACTGCTGGACTCGCCCACGCTCCGTTGCAAGGCCAACCTCCTCACCCGGCTGCACGGCCTCGACGAACTCGTCGGCCCCGTCGACACCCAATCCGTCTACGTCACCATCACCAACCCCCTTCATCCCTGACGGCCCAGAGGACCCCGCGAACCCGAGGACCACGCCCCGCACCACTTCCTGAGAGGAGCGTCGCCGTGCCCCCCACCGATGCGAGCACCGACGCGGACACCACCCCCGTCTCCGACCCGAGCGAAACCACCGCCGGTCCGGAGAACACGGACTGCCAGGACACCCTGGACCTGCGCCTGCCCGATGAACTCATCGCGCTCATCGCCGAGCAGGACGGACCGAAACACGTCTCCGGGACGGACAGCGAGCACCGGAGCACGGCCGCCCTCATCGACCCCACCGAGCACGATCTGCTCGACAACGTGGGGGAGTGGGGGACCGCCACCACTCCGGCAGGCGTGTTCCACCTCGTCCCGGTCCGCCTCGAGCGCGACCTCACGCTCATCAGCCGCTGGATGAACGACCCCGCCGTGGCCGCCTTCTGGGAACTCGCGGGTCCAGAGACCGTCACCGCGGACCACCTTCGCCCCCAACTCGACGGCGACGGTCGCAGTGTCCCCTGCCTCGGCGTACTCGACGGCACACCCATGAGCTACTGGGAGATCTACCGCGCCGACCTGGACCCGCTGGCCCGTCACTACCCCGCCCGCCCGCACGACACCGGCATCCACCTCCTCATCGGTGGCGTCGCCAACCGCGGACGAGGGCTCGGAACCACGCTGCTCAAAGCCGTCGCCGACCTCGTACTCGACCACCGCCCGCCGTGCGCGCGCGTCGTCGCAGAACCCGACCTTCGCAACACCCCCTCCGTCTCCGCCTTCTTGAGCGCCGGCTTCCGCTTCTCCGCCGAGGTGGACCTCCCCGACAAGCGAGCCGCGCTCATGGTCCGTGACCGCACCCTGCGCACTGTGCTGTGAGCCAGTCACTCTTAGTACACCGCTCGACCCGATCCGGTTCCCTCGCGAGGAGTCCCTGTGCCGAATCCGCCCGTCGCCCCGATTTCCGCAGAGCCGCCCGTGCTGTACGACCCGCCCGAGCTCACGCGTGAGAACTGGGACAGGGCAGGAGCTCGCCTGCTGGCCAAGCTGATCGGCGAATTCGCGTACGAGGAGATCTTCCAGCCGCTGCCTGCCGACCCGGACGCTGCCGCTGCCCCCGGCCGCCATCTCTACACCCTGACCGTCCCGAGCCACGAAGAATCGGATGGCGGACTGGTCCGATTCCGCGCCCGCCGTGGTGCGTACGGCAGTTGGCAGGTCGATCCGGACAGCATCGAGTGGACGGCCGAACCGAGCGCAGCGGATGCCGAGTCCTTCGCTCCGCACGATTCCGGGCCACTCACTGACCCGCTCACCTTCCTCCTGCGCACCAAGCACCTCATCGGCCTCGACGGCACCACCCTCGGCCACCTCATCCGCGAGCTCACCGTCACCCTCGCCGCCGACGCCCGCCTCGACCACACCGCGGTGACCGCGGCGCGGCTCGCCGACCTCGGATACGCCGATCTCGAAGGCCACCAGACCGGCCACCCCTGGATCGTCCTCAACAAGGGCCGCCTCGGGTTCTCGGCAACCGACACATCCCGCTGGGCCCCAGAGGCCCGCCGTCACACCAGCCTCCCCTGGATCGCTGTGCACACCGGCCTCGCCAGCTACCGGGGCGCCTCAGGACTGGAGTCCGCTGACTCCCTCTACTCCCGCGAACTGGACATGTCGACACGGCAGCTGTTCGCCGAGAGCCTGCGCGCACGAGGCCTGGACCCGGCCGTGTACCTCTACCTCCCCGTGCACCCCTGGCAGTGGGACGACATCGTGCTCCCGCTCTTCGCGCCGTCCATCTCCCGGCACGAGATCGTCCCCCTCCCCACCGACGGCGACCTGCGCCTGCCCCAGCAGTCGATTCGCACGTTCCTGAACACCACCCACCCGGAACGGCACACCGTCAAACTGCCGCTGTCCGTTCTCAACACCCTTGTATGGCGCGGTCTCCCGACGGAGCGCACCCTGGCCGCTCCCGCCGTGACCACATGGATGCTCGCACTGCGCGACTCCGACACCTTCCTCAAGGACGAGTGCGGAGTCATCCTGCTGGGCGAAGTCGCCTCAGTGGCCGTTCAGCACCCCTTGTACGACGGGCTCGACGAGGTCCCCTACCAGTACAAGGAGCTGCTCGGAGCGATCTGGCGCGAGCCTGTGACGCGACACCTCGCTCCTGGGGAGCGGGCGCGTACCCTCGCCTCCTTGTCGCACGTCGACCCCCACGGACGTGCGTTCGTGGCAGAACTCGTCGAGCGATCGGGACTCGACCCGAAGGTCTGGCTGCGCAGGCTCTTCGCCGCTCTGCTTCCGCCCCTGCTGCGCTTTCTGTACCGCTACGGAACCGTGTTCTCGCCGCACGGTGAGAACGCCATCGTCGTCTTCGACGACCAGGACGTACCCGTCCGCCTGGCGGTCAAGGACTTCGTGGATGACGTCAATGTCAGCGCCGAACCGCTTCCGGAGCACGCCTCCATGCCCCAGGACGTCCGTGACGTCCTGCTCACCGAGAGTCCCGCGTTCCTGACCCAGTTCATCCACTCCGGGCTCTTCGTCGGCGTCTTCCGGTACCTGGCGCCGCTGTGCGAGGAACAACTGGGAGTGCCGGAAGCGGAGTTCTGGTCGCTGGTGCGCGCGGAGATCGTGCGGCACCACGCCCTCTTCCCGGAGCTGAAGGAGCGGTACGAGATGTTCGACCTGCTCACGCCGGAGATCGAGCGTCTGTGTCTCAACCGCAACCGGCTCCACCTCGACGGCTACCGCGACCGCTCCCACCGCCCGCACGCCGCCGTGCACGGCACCGTCGCCAACCCCTTGCACCAGCCTTGATCGCGGGATTGTCAGTGGTGCCCCTTAGGGTGGTCGAGCTATGACGAAGCCCTCACTCCCCGAGCTCCTGCACGCCGCGGTCACTGCGGTCGGCGGCACCGAGCGCCCTGGCCAGGTGACCATGGCCGAGACCGTCGCCGAGGCGATCGACGACGGCTCCCATCTGCTCGTCCAGGCGGGCACCGGCACCGGAAAGTCACTCGGATACCTGGTGCCGGCCCTGGCCCACGGGGAGCGCGTCGTGGTGGCGACGGCCACGCTCGCCCTCCAGCGCCAGCTCGTCGAGCGGGACCTGCCGCGCACGGTCGACGCCCTGCATCCGCTGCTGCGCCGCCGCCCCGAGTTCGCCATGCTGAAGGGCCGGTCGAACTACTTGTGCCTGCACCGTCTCCACGAGGGCGTCCCGCAGGACGAGGAAGACGGGCTCTTCGACCAGTTCGAGGCGGCCGCGCCGACCAGCAAGCTCGGACAGGACCTGCTGCGCATGCGGGACTGGGCCGACGAGACCGAGACGGGCGACCGGGACGACCTCACGCCCGGCGTCTCGGACCGAGCCTGGTCCCAGGTGTCGGTGTCGTCCAGGGAATGCCTGGGCGCCTCGAAGTGCGCGTACGGACAGGAGTGCTTCGCGGAGATGTCGCGTGAGCGCGCCAAGCTCGCCGACGTCATCGTCACGAACCACGCACTGCTCGCGATCGACGCCATCGAGGGCGCGCCGGTCCTGCCGCAGCACGAGGTCCTGATCGTGGACGAGGCTCACGAGCTGGTGTCCCGGGTGACCGGCGTGGCCACCGGCGAGCTCACGTCCGGCCAGGTCAATCGTGCCGTGCGCCGCGCAGCCAAGCTCGTGAACGAGAAGGCCGCCGATCAGCTCCAGACCGCCGCCGAGGGCTTCGAGCGACTCATGGAGCTGGCCCTGCCCGGCCGCCTCGAGGAGATTCCGGAAGACCTCGGCTATGCGCTGATGGCGCTTCGCGACGCCGCACGCACCGTCATCACCGCCATCGGATCGACGCGGGACAAGTCCGTTCAGGACGAGGACGCCGTACGAAAGCAGGCTCTCGCCTCAGTGGAGACGATCCACGGCGTCGCGGAGCGGATCACGAACGGATCGGAGTGGGACGTCGTCTGGTACGAGCGCCATGACCGGTTCGGGGCGTCGCTGCGCGTGGCGCCCATGTCCGTCTCGGGACTGCTGCGAGAGAAACTCTTCTCCGACCGCTCCGTCACCCTGACATCGGCGACCTTGAAGCTCGGCGGTGACTTCAATGGAGTGGGCGCCTCTCTGGGCCTCGCTCCCGAGGGCACGAAGGGCGACGACCTGCCCGAGTGGAGGGGCATCGACGTCGGCTCGCCGTTCGACTACCCGAAGCAGGGCATCCTCTACGTCGCCAAGCACCTGGCCCGTCCCGCACGCGAAGGCACGCGGAGCGACATGATGGACGAGCTGGCCGAACTGATGCAGGCGGCCGGCGGCAGAACGCTGGGCCTGTTCTCGTCGATGCGCGCCGCCCAGGCGGCGGCTGAGGAACTGCGGACGAGGATTCCCGAGTACCCGATCCTGCTGCAGGGCGAGGACACCCTCGGCGAGCTGATCAAGGGCTTCGCCGCGGACCCGAAGACCTGCTTGTTCGGCACGCTGTCCCTGTGGCAGGGCGTGGACGTACCGGGAGCCGGCTGCCAGCTGGTCGTCATGGACAAAATCCCGTTCCCACGCCCCGACGATCCGCTGATGAGCGCCCGGCAGAAGGCCGTCGAGGACGCCGGCGGCAACGGCTTCATGGCGGTGGCGGCGACGCATGCGGCGCTGCTCATGGCGCAGGGGGCAGGCCGTCTCGTACGCGCCACGGGAGATCGTGGCGTCGTCGCCGTCCTCGACCCCCGCCTGGCGACGGCCCGCTATGGCAGCTATCTGCGCGCCTCGATGCCGGACTTCTGGTACACGACGGACCGGAATCAGGTGCGGCGGTCGCTCGCCGCGATCGACGCGACAGCGAAGGCCGACGACAAGTAGCTCTTCAGCCCTGCGCAGCGATTCGGCTGACCACGGGGCCTGGCGTGGACAGCGCTGGGCCCCGGAACCGGCGCAGTTGGTTCCGGGGCCCGGTCAGGGAGGAGTCACACCCGGCGCAGTACCGCCACCACCTTGCCGAGGATCGTCGCCTCGTCACCGGGGATGGGCTGGTACGCGGCATTGTGGGGGAGCAGCCACACGTGGCCGTCCTCGCGCTTGAAGCGCTTGACGGTCGCCTCGCCGTCGAGCATCGCCGCGACGATGTCACCGTTCTCCGCGACGGGCTGGCGACGGACCGTGACCCAGTCGCCGTCGCAGATCGCGGCTTCGATCATCGAGTCACCGACGACCTTCAGTACGAACAGCTCACCGTCACCGACCAGCTGCCGGGGGAGCGGGAAGACATCCTCGACCGACTCCTCGGCGAGGATCGGACCACCTGCGGCGATACGGCCGACCAAGGGCACATACGAAGCGGCCGGCTTGCCCGTCGTGTCCGTGGGCTGCGCGCTCGGCTGATCCGAGCCGCGAACCTCGTACGCGCGAGGACGGTGCGGGTCGCGGCGCAGGAAACCCTTGCGCTCGAGGGCCATCAGCTGGTGCGCCACCGACGAGGTGCTGGACAGGCCCACCGCCTGACCGATCTCCCGCATCGACGGCGGGTATCCACGGCGCTGCACCGAGTCCCTGATGACCTCGATCACCCGACGCTGGCGGTCGGTGAGCCCCGAGCTGTCCGCGCGGATGCCTGGAGGTCGGCCGGGCAGCGAGCGCCCGGGCTTGGGCCCCTCCTGGCTCATGGCTGCGTCATTCATGGCATGCACCGGCTCGAGTCGGCCCTGGGCGCGGCCCTGGGCAGTGATGGTGGCACTGTCTGCGGTGGTGGTCACGTCGATGGGCCCCTCTCGAGAATGTCTCCCTAGCTAGCCAACGGTAGTTCCTTTCGAAAGGTTGCGCCAAACACACGTTCGAGTGAAAAACCGTAGATTGCTTGTCGTGATCATGTGCCTAGGTGTATGGCCAGCACTCGTACGGAGTGACGATTCGGTTCAATCCGGTACGCTTCACCGCCGGGACCGAGACCCGCTCTGAGGGCTCTCCCAGTCTGCCATCCGCCGCCTCGTCAACCGGGCACCGCCCCCTTTCGCGTGCGTCGTGCCGGTCGAGGGCTGTGGCTCATGAGGTTTCCTTGCCTCGCGCGGCGAACCTGGCCCTGCGACACGCTCTAGGGCTCAAAAAGCGGCCAAACCCCAGATGTAGTGGTTGGATTGCATCAGCAGCCCAGAAGTTGTGGTCCCCGGTCCTTCATGGCCGTGGTCATCGCCTATGCTGGGGGCTGCTTCGAGGGGCGGGATCAGCCTCTCGGGGCTATCGAGTCGTGCCGTGAAGGAGGGTTGGGAGTTCATGCACTGCCCCTTCTGCAGGCATCCCGACAGTCGTGTCGTCGACAGCCGCACCACCGACGACGGCACGTCGATCCGCCGGCGCCGTCAGTGTCCGGACTGCTCCCGTCGTTTCACGACGGTGGAGACATGCTCACTGATGGTGGTCAAGCGGAGCGGGGTGACCGAACCCTTCAGTCGCACCAAGGTCATCAACGGCGTACGCAAGGCGTGCCAGGGGCGCCCGGTGACCGAGGACGCGCTCGCTCTCCTCGGTCAGCGGGTCGAGGAAGCGGTGCGTGCCACCGGGAGCGCCGAATTGACCACCCATGACGTGGGCCTGGCCATACTCGGCCCGCTTCAGGAGCTGGATCTCGTTGCCTACTTGCGGTTCGCGTCCGTGTACCGGGCGTTCGACTCGCTGGAGGACTTCGAGTCCGCGATCGCGGAACTGAGGGAACAAGCGCCCGGCGCGGAGGCGGACGCCGCGGGCGCGGAGCGCGTAGAGAGTGACAGCGGGCCCGGAGGGACTGTGGAAGTCCCCGTGCCCGCCCACGCCGCCGACTGACCGGCCAAGGGCCGGGCGGCGGCGATCCACAGACCTGTTGCGGGCGGCAAGAGCGGCGCCCGCAACACAAGACACACACCGTGCCACGGGAAGAACCAGGCACTTTTGGGCGTTTTAGCCCGGTATATGGGAGGCGGCATGACAGAGACGGCGAGCGGCCCGACACGAGGTTCCCGAGCGAAGGGTTCCAAGGCCACCAAGGGTCTGCGTATCGAGCGCATCCACACCACCCCCGGCGTGCATCCGTACGACGAGGTGGAATGGGCGCGTCGTGACGTCGTCATGACCAACTGGCGCGACGGCTCGGTCAATTTCGAGCAGCGTGGCGTCGAGTTCCCCGAGTTCTGGTCGGTGAACGCGGTCAACATCGTCACCAGCAAGTACTTCCGGGGCGCCGTGGGCACCCCGCAGCGAGAGGTGAGCCTGAAGCAGCTCATCGACCGCATTGTGAAGACGTACCGGAAGGCCGGCGAGGACTACAAGTACTTCGCTTCGCCCGCCGACGCCGAGATCTTCGAGCACGAACTGGCGTACGCCCTCCTGCACCAGATCTTCAGCTTCAACTCGCCGGTGTGGTTCAACGTCGGCACCCCGCAGCCCCAGCAGGTCTCCGCCTGCTTCATCCTTGCCGTCGACGACTCCATGGAGTCGATCCTCGACTGGTACAAGGAAGAGGGCATGATCTTCAAGGGCGGCTCCGGCGCCGGCCTGAACCTCTCCCGGATCCGCTCCTCTAAGGAGCTGCTCTCCTCCGGTGGCAACGCCTCGGGCCCCGTCTCCTTCATGCGCGGTGCCGACGCCTCTGCAGGAACGATCAAGTCGGGTGGCGCCACGCGCCGCGCGGCCAAGATGGTCATCCTCGACGTCGACCACCCCGACATCGAGGACTTCATCGAGACCAAGGTGAAGGAAGAGGAGAAGATCCGCGCCCTGCGCGACGCGGGCTTCGACATGGACCTGGGCGGCGACGACATCACGTCCGTCCAGTACCAGAACGCCAACAACTCGGTCCGTGTGAACGACACGTTCATGAAGGCGGTCGAGGAGGGCGGCAAGTTCGGTCTGACGTCCCGTATGACCGGTGACGTCATCGAGGAGGTCGACGCCAAGTCGCTCTTCCGCAAGATGGCCGAGGCCGCCTGGGCCTGTGCCGACCCCGGCATCCAGTACGACGACACCATCAACCAGTGGCACACGTGCCCGGAGTCCGGCCGGATCAACGGCTCGAACCCGTGCAGCGAGTACATGCACCTGGACAACACGTCCTGCAACCTCGCCTCGCTGAACCTGATGAAGTTCCTGAAGGACGACGGCAAGGGCCACCAGTCCTTCGACGTCGAGCGCTTCTCGAAGGTCGTCGAGCTGGTCATCACCGCGATGGACATCTCGATCTGCTTCGCGGACTTCCCGACCCAGAAGATCGGCGAGAACACCCGCGCCTTCCGTCAGCTCGGCATCGGCTACGCGAACCTGGGCGCCCTGCTCATGGCGACCGGCCACGCCTACGACTCCGACGGCGGCCGCGCTCTCGCCGGCGCCGTCACGTCGCTGATGACGGGTACGTCCTACAAGCGCTCCGCGGAGCTCGCGGCGGTCGTCGGCCCGTACGACGGCTACGCCAAGAACGCCACCCCGCACCAGCGCGTCATGAAGCAGCACGCCGACGCCAACTCCGTGGCCGTCCGTGTCGACGACCTGGACACGCCGATCTGGGCCGCCGCCACGGAGGCCTGGCAGGACGTGATCCGCCTCGGGGAGAAGAACGGTTTCCGTAACTCCCAGGCGTCCGTCATCGCGCCGACCGGCACCATCGGTCTCGCGATGTCCTGCGACACCACCGGCCTCGAGCCCGACCTCGCCCTGGTCAAGTTCAAGAAGCTGGTCGGCGGCGGCTCGATGCAGATCGTCAACGGCACCGTGCCGCAGGCCCTGCGCCGCCTGGGTTACCAGGAGGAGCAGATCGAGGCGATCGTCGCCCACATCGCCGACAACGGCAACGTGGTCGACGCCCCGGGCCTGAAGACCGAGCACTACGAGGTCTTCGACTGCGCCATGGGCGAGCGCTCCATCTCCGCGATGGGCCACGTCCGCATGATGGCCGCGATCCAGCCCTGGATCTCCGGCGCCCTCTCCAAGACCGTCAACCTGCCGGAGACGGCGACGGTCGAGGACGTCGAGGAGGTCTACTTCGAGGCCTGGAAGATGGGCGTCAAGGCGCTCGCCATCTACCGCGACAACTGCAAGGTCGGCCAGCCCCTCTCCGCCAAGACCAAGGAGAAGGAGAAGGCCGAGGTCACGGAGAAGGCCGAGGCGGAGATCCGCAAGGCGGTCGAGAAGGTCGTCGAGTACCGCCCGGTCCGCAAGCGTCTCCCCAAGGGCCGTCCCGGCATCACCACCTCCTTCACGGTGGGCGGCGCCGAGGGCTACATGACCGCCAACTCCTACCCGGACGACGGTCTCGGTGAGGTCTTCCTGAAGATGTCCAAGCAGGGCTCCACCCTCGCGGGCATGATGGACGCCTTCTCCATCGCCGTCTCCGTGGGTCTGCAGTACGGCGTGCCGCTCGAGACGTACGTCTCGAAGTTCACGAACATGCGCTTCGAGCCGGCCGGTATGACGGACGACCCGGACGTGCGGATGGCGCAGTCGATCGTCGACTACATCTTCCGTCGCCTGGCGCTCGACTTCCTGCCGTTCGAGACGCGCTCCGCGCTCGGCATCCACTCCGCCGAGGAGCGTCAGCGTCACCTTGAGACGGGCTCCTACGAGCCCTCCGAGGACGAGGTCGACGTCGAGGGGCTGGCGCAGTCGGCGCCCGTCCAGACGCTGCAGGCTGAGTCCCTGAAGGCCGTCGAGACGCCGAAGGCCGAGGCCGCCACCGCGCAGCCCGCCCCGAAGCAGGCGCACACCAGCGCCGAGCTCGTCGAGATGCAGCTGGGCATCCAGGCCGACGCCCCGCTCTGCTTCTCCTGCGGTACGAAGATGCAGCGCGCCGGCTCCTGCTACATCTGCGAGGGCTGCGGCTCGACCAGCGGTTGCAGCTGATCGCCTGATCCGAAGGGGCGGCGGGACCACTACGGTTCCGCCGCCCCTTCGGCGTCGGCGGGCTAGAGGCTGCCCATCGCGACGGCGAACGAGGCGAGGTCGCCGTCGAAGCCGCGGACGACTTCCTGGAACGACCACTCGCCGTCGGCGTCCCGGGTGAACTCGGCGATCGTGGTCGCCGAACTGCCGCCCACCGCGGAGAGGTCGTGCTGCGACAGGTCGGTGTAGCCCTCCCGTATCCGTACGGCCGTGTTCGCCACGTCCCGGAACACCGTGGTCTGCCCGGCCGGCTGTTGTTCGCTCTGCTGTATGGCGACGCCCACGACCACGCGTGCGTACCGGTCCGCCAGCCGATCCAGCTCGAGCGTCATCACCTCGTCGAAACCGAGTCCCATCCCGGTTCTGCTGTCCCGGTTGAGGGTGATGGTCCCGTCGGGGGAGCGGCTGTCGAAGTGGACGACATAGGCGGGGCTGCCGTGCGGGTCGTCACCCGTGTACGTCGCGGCGATGAGGTCCAGGTCGTGGGGAAGCGAGCCCAACGGGCTCGGGTCCCACTTCAGGCCGACTTCGATCTTCTCGATCCCCTTGCGGAGGCTGCTCACCGAACTCCCCCTTCTCGGTGCAATGTTGAGTGCTACAGACACGCTACGTGGTCCCACTGACACCGCGCGGCCGTACCCGTCAGTGCGGGATGCGGCGGGGCGGCCGGGTGGATGTCTCCTCACGGAAGGACTCGATGGCACTGCTCACCTGCCGGATGAGGTGGGTGTCCTCGATGCGGTCCAGATACTGGCAGTGCCGTGCCACCCCCTCGAGTTCGAACGCGAAGTAGAGCGCCATCAGAGGATTGATGAACAGCTCACTGCCGCGGGTGCGCGCCGTGAACTGCACGTCTCCGAAAGCGCCTTGGACCGCGGCCGCGATCGATCCGTTGACGATGCTCGGATGGGCAGGCGTGTGTTCCTGCGCATGGGCGACAGCGTCCACGAACAGGGCGCCCTCCTTTGATGCGCGGGACAGCGAAAAGGCACCCAAGTAGTCGCCCGACCGCTCCAGAGCTGCGATGTTCTCCAGGACCAGTCCGTGACTGACCCCGTGGTACGCGTCGACTCCGAACCCGAGGGAGAGGACGAGTCGTGCGGGACCTTCGATACGCGCGAGCGCGGCCACGCTCGTGAGGTCCTCCTCGGGTGTGCCGAGACCTGATTCGTCACCCCGCATCAGGATGTCCGTGCCCCCGTCCACCAGGACCACCGCGTCGATGTCGTACTGCTCGATCAGCGACTTGTAGGCGGCGCGCAGCGGCTGCACGCCCACGCGCGCGAGGGCGTGCACCGTGTCGGGATAGCCGTGCAGGCGCAGCCATTGAGCGAGGGTGCGCTCGGGGAAGTAGGTCTGGTGAGGCGCCGAGTCCGGCGTCACCCGTGCCACGTCCGGGGCTGTCCAGGCGTCCGACGGCAGCCCCTCGACCGCGCTGAACGTCAGATTGGCCAGTTGGACTTCCTTGCCTTCATGGAGGAGGGAGAGGGCTATGGGCAGGCCCGCGTAGATGTCGAAACCACCGCCCGCGCCTGCGACGAGGACACGCTGTGCGTCGGCCAGTCGTGCCGAAACCGGGTTGGTGAAGAGCGCCGTCATGTCGATCATTGTGGAATGACCTGGAGCGCGGAAGTACTGGATATTGAGGCCCAGTTGCCGCGGATCGGCTTCAAGGGAGACCTGGAGGCGGATGGGGAGACGCTCCGAGGCTTGTGCCGTGCCCTTGTAGCCCATGCAGTGGCGATTCCGTTCGAGAATCCGGAAATGCTGCTGAGCAGGCCGACACCCCTTGATCTGGCCTTTCTGTAGAACAAGTTGGTGCAAAAGCGCCGTGGCGGCCACGGCTATGAGCGCGACCTGTTGTTCGCAGCCGTACTGGAGCAAATGGGCTTTCCTGCGTGCGAGCGAGGAGTTGCTCTGCGATGTCGGATTAGGTGCGGCCGGGGCTGCGAGAGCTGATTCTCGGTCCACGGGGCGAACGGAACGTTCAGGCGAGCGAGTTGAGGACGTTTCTCGATCGTTAGTTCGGGTTCGAGTTGAGCGTCGGGATCCCGCCGAGTTGCTGCGCGTGCACTACACCGGAGAGTGGCCCCGCTTCATGCGCCGCGCCGTACGATGGCGCGGTGCTGGTCAAGTGGATTCGCTGCACTGTGGTGGACCGTCGGGGGTTCGAGCGAGGGCAGCGGAAATGGGCGGGGCTCCTTGGGGAGCCGGGGTTCCGGGGGCAGGGCGGTGGCTGGAGCAGAAAACGGCCCGACGTGGCCCATGTCTTCGGTTTCTGGGAGAGCCGTGCCTTTTACGACTCCTTCATGGCGCGGTCCCACGACCGGCTCGCGGCGGCGCAGTCGGGGACGTACAAGGGCATTCAAACGAAGCTGTTCGACCACCGCTTCGATGTGAAGACCGGCTTCGAGCCGCGGTTCACGGACGCGGATGTCGTACGGGTCGCGCACTGCCAGGTGAATGCCGAGCGGGCGGAGCACTTCACGTTGATGCAGCAGAAGGTCTGGAACCCGGCCATGGCCGGCTCGCCCGGGATGGTCCGTGGCCTCTTCGGGGAGGCCCCGGGCGACGAGTTCCTGGTCCTCTCGATGTGGCAGTCGGCCGCCGAGCACGGTAAGTACCAGGTCGACCGGGTGGAGCGGCTGTCCCTGAGAGCCCAGATCGAGGCCGACGTGGCCGCCATCACCGGTGACATCGTGAAGCTGGAGCCGACCTGGACCGTGTGAGGCCCCGACCACGCGCGCGTGCCATCGTGCGCTGCCATGCCATGTCTACGCCGGATGGAGCCCGTACGGGTGCTCGGACCCGGCCGATTCGATCTAGGGTCGTGGCATGGCACGACCGCGGCGCATCGTTCTTGTCCGACACGGCGAATCCGAGGGAAACGCCGATGACACCGTGTACGAGCGTGAGCCCGACCATGCCCTGGCGCTGACCGAGACGGGGTGGAGGCAGGCCGATGAGACGGGGCAAGAGCTGCGGGAGCTGTTCGGCCGCGAGCGGGTGAGCGTCTACGTCTCGCCGTACCGGCGTACCCATGAGACGTTCCGGGCGTTCCGTCTCGACCCCGAGCTCGTCCGGGTGCGGGAGGAGCCTCGCCTCAGGGAGCAGGACTGGGGGAACTGGCAGGACCGCGACGACGTACGGCTCCAGAAGGCCTACCGCGACGCCTACGGGCACTTCTTCTACCGCTTCGCGCAGGGAGAATCCGGGGCGGATGTGTACGACCGGGTGGGGGCGTTCCTGGAGAGCCTGTACCGCAGCTTCGAAGAGCCCGACCATCCGCCGAACGTGCTGCTCGTGACCCACGGCCTGACCATGCGGCTGTTCTGTATGCGCTGGTTCCACTGGAGCGTCGCGGATTTCGAATCACTGTCGAATCCCGGGAACGCCGAGACGCGGGCGCTCGTTCTCGGGGAGAACGGCAAATACGAACTGAACCGGCCATTCGAACGATGGTGCGACCCTAGGCCCTATGGGGTCACCGGATAGAGTGGCAGGGCGATGACCGCTGATTCCTCTCCCGACGGGCGCTTGGACCGCGCCTTGTCCAGCCTGCGCGGACTTTCCGTGGGCGATGCGCTGGGGTCGCAGTTCTTCGTCCCGGCGAACTATCCGCTGCTCAAGCGCCGCGCCGTTCCGGACGGCACCTGGCAGTGGACCGACGACACCGAGATGGCATGCTCCGTGGTGGCCGTCCTCGCTGCTCACGACCGTATCGACCAGGACGAACTCGCGCGTTCGTTCGCCGAGCGCCACGACTTCGACCGTGGGTACGGCCCCGCTGTGAACCGGCTGCTGCGGCAGATCCGGGAAGGCGGCGACTGGCGGATGCTCGCGTCCGCGCTGTTCAAGGGGCAGGGCTCGTGGGGCAACGGCGCGGCGATGCGCATCGCGCCGCTCGGCGCCTACTACGCCGACGACCCCGAGCAGGCCACGCACCAGGCCGAGATCTCCGCGTATCCCACGCATCAGCACCGTGAGGCCGTCGTCGGCGCGATGGCCGTGGCCGCCGCCGCGGCGCTGGTGGCCGATCCTGCGGGGCCGCCGAGCCCGCGGGACCTGCTGGACGGCGTGATCGCCCTCGTGCCGCGCAGCGCGGTGGGAGCGGGCCTGCGCCGGGCCAAGGATATGCTCGACTACGGCGACCCGGCCACTGTGGCCGCGGTGCTCGGGTGCGGTCGGCGGACGTCCGCGCATGACACCGTGCCGTTCGCCCTGTGGTCCGCGGCGCGCGGGCTCGGAGACTTCGAGCGGGCCTTCTGGAGCACCGCCCAGGTGGGCGGCGACATGGACACGACCTGCGCGATCGTGGGCGGCGTCGTCGCTTCGGGCAAGGATGGAGGGCCGCCGGCCGACTGGCTGGAGCGGACCGAGGCGCTTCCGGAGTGGGCGCCGACCTCGTCGGTCTGACGCACCGCACCCTTCTGCCTTTGATGAGCGACCGGCATCGTGGATGCCGGGCCGTGCCTCGCTGTGCACAGTGACCCGGCATCCACGTACTCGGCAGGGCCCTCAGCCCCCGGACGGCCCTGCAGCGCTCGCTGTGCCGGAGAGCGCCTCGAGGTCGCTTTTGCGGACCTTGATCACCAGCAAGGCGACCACCACGGCGAGGACGGCCATGGCCGCCGCTGGGATGAACGCCGTGGAGATGCCGTGTGCCAAGATCTCGTGGCTCCACGGCGCTGGCAGCTCGTGGGTCCTGGCGAACTCGGCCTTCTGTTCGGGCGATGCGTTGGCCATGAAGTCGGCCGCCTGGGTCTTGGCCTCGTCACGGCTCGCCGTACCGAAGACGGTCGTCAGAATGGACAACCCCAGCGAACCGCCCACCTGCTGCGTCGTGTTCAGCAGCCCCGAAGCCGCCCCCGCCTCGTGCGGGGCCACTCCGGAGACCGCGGTGAGAGTCACCGTCACGAAGTTCAGGCCCATACCGAAGGCGAAGATCAGCATCGGGCCGAGGATCCCGCCCACGTAGGAGCTGTCAGGGCTGATCAGCGCCTGCCAGGCGAGCCCGACGGCCACCAGGGCCGAACCGCCCACCAGGAAGGGCTTCGGTCCCAGGACCGGTAGGAACCGCTGCGACAGACCGGCGCCGACCGCGATCGCAGCCGTCACCGGCAGGAAGGCGAGACCTGCCTCGATCGGCGAGTAGCCCAGCACGTTCTGTACGAACAGGACGATGAAGAAGAACATGCCGAGCATGGCCGCGGCGAGACTCAACATGATCACGTACGTGCCCGACCGGTTGCGGTCGGCGAACATCTTCAGCGGGGTGATCGGTTCCTTGGCCCGGCTCTCGATGGCCACGAACGCCACCAGAAGCGCGACGGCGGCGCCGAACGATCCGAGGGTCAGGTTGTCCCGCCAGCCCTCCTCGGACGCACGGATGAAGCCGTACACGAGGGCCGCCATGCCGAGCGTGGACGTCAGCGCCCCGGAGATGTCGAAACGTCCCGGGTGACGCTCCGACTCGTTGATGTACCTCGGTGCGAGGACCGCGATCAGAATGCCGATGGGTACGTTCACGAACAGCACCCAGCGCCAGTCCAGCCACTCCGTCAGCATGCCGCCGGCCAGGAGGCCGACGGCGCCGCCGCCCGCCGAGACCGCGGCGAAGACCCCGAACGCGCGGTTCCGTTCCGGTCCTTCGGGGAACGTGGTGGTGATGAGTGCCAGTGAAGTGGGCGACGCGATCGCGCCACCGACGCCCTGAAGGGCGCGCGCTGTCAGCAACTGCCACGGTTCCTGGGCGAGTCCGCCGAGGAGGGAGGCGAAGGTGAACAGCAGGATGCCGGTCATGAAGACCCGGCGACGGCCGAGGATGTCACCGGCGCGGCCGCCGAGAAGCAGCAGGCCGCCGAAGGTGAGGGTGTAGGCGCTGACCACCCAA
Organism: Streptomyces sp. cg35; assembly: GCF_050410835.1. Lineage (NCBI taxonomy): Bacteria > Bacillati > Actinomycetota > Actinomycetes > Kitasatosporales > Streptomycetaceae > Streptomyces > Streptomyces sp. cg35. The sequence goes on along the minus strand of NZ_CP191268.1, from coordinate 2,363,419 downwards.
GTGAGGTCGGTGGTCGAGAATTTGAGAGCGTCCTGAATGTGCGGGAGCGCGATGTTCACAATCGTCGCGTCGAGGACCACCATGAGTTGGCAGGCGGCGATGACGGTCAGGGCGATGCCGGGGTGCCCCTCCCGGCGGGCCGCTCCCGGTTTCTGATCTTGCGTTAACTGAGAGGTTGTCACTATGGATCCCCCACGGGCGTATTAGTGAACGATCCCGTTCACTGTCGCGTCAACGGTAGTGAGTCCCCTTCAGTGAACGCAACCGTTCACTGAACTTGTTGCCGTGCGTTGTTCACCGCTCGACCTGCTCAACGGAGAGATGACGATGGTTACTTCGCGCTGGACGGCCGCCTCCGCTCAGTCGGCCGCCTCCATGCGCAGGCGTGGTCCCGTGCTCGAACGGGCCATCCTGGACGCCGCGCTGGATCAGCTCAGTACGGTCGGCTGGAACGGTCTCACCATGGAAGGTGTCGCCGCGGGCGCACAGACGGGCAAGGCCGCGGTGTACCGGCGCTGGCCCTCCAAGGAGGACCTCGTGGTCGACGCCCTCCAGGCCGGACTGCCCAAACTGGACTCCGCTCCGGATCTCGGGGGAGTACGCGAGGACCTGTTGGAGCTGTGCCGGCAGATGCGGGCGGCCATGTACTCGCGGCCCGGTTTTGCGGTGCGCTCCGTGCTTCACGAGTGCGACACCTTGACGGCCGAGCGCTTTCACGGCGTGATCATCGAGGGTGTCGTCGAGCCCAGTGTGCAGCTGATCAAGGAAGTCGTACGTCGTGGGATCGAGCGCGGTGAGGTGCGCCCTGACGCCGCGGACGCCGCGGTGTGCGACGTCATTCCCGCACTGATGATGTACCGCTCCAAGGTGTGCGGAAGCGAATGGGAAGAGGTGGATCTGGTGGAGATGGTCGACCAGGTGATGGTGCCCCTGCTGCGGCGGCACGCGGGCTGAGCCCGGCCGGGTGTCGCGGCGGGGCGTCGGCGGCGTACGCTGTGTGCCGCCATGCCGTACGAACCACCCACCCACGCCGTCGAGCGCTCACTGCGCGCCACCACCGGAGCCAAGATCGTCGCCGGTGTCGACGAGGTCGGCCGCGGCGCCTGGGCGGGCCCGGTCACCGTCTGTGCCGCTGTCACGGGCCTGCGCCGCCCGCCCGAGGGGCTCACCGACTCCAAGCTGATCAGCCCCAAGCGTCGCGAGACGCTCGCGGAGGAGCTGGAGAGCTGGGTCACCGCGCACGCCCTCGGTCACGCCTCGCACGAGGAGATCGATGATCTGGGGATGACGGCGGCGCTCCGTCTCGCCGCCGTGCGTGCCCTGGAAGGGCTGCCGGTGCGGCCGGACGCCGTCATTCTCGACGGGAAGCACGACTATTTGGGTGCCCCCTGGCAGGTCCGTACGGTGATCAAGGGGGACCGTTCCTGCATCGCCGTCGCCGCGGCCTCGGTGATCGCCAAGGTCCGCCGCGACAAAATGATGGCCGAACTGGGTATCGACCATGCAGACTTCGGGTTTGCGGCCAACGCCGGATACCCGTCGCCGGTGCATCGCGCCGCGTTGGAGGAGCGGGGGCCCACCCCGCACCACCGGCTTTCGTGGGCGTATCTTGATGCGCTGCCCCAGTGGCGGCACCTCAAGAAGGCCCGCAGCTGGGCGGACGCAAGCGTTCCGGAGATCGAGGGCCAGCTCGGCTTCGACTTCTGACCGCTGTGCTCGCACCTATGTGCCACCCGCCGATGCGAGTCGCACCTGCGTTTGATAAATATCAGCTCATGCCTCTCATTCCCGAGGAGCCTCAGATTCACGAGAGTGCCCAGGGTCCCCGCGCCACGCCGGCCAGTGGCCGTACCGCGCCGACCCCTCGTCCCGTACCCGGCCCGCGTCCCGCGGCGCCGCCGCGACCCGGCCGCCCGGGTCCCGCAAGGCCCGCGCCGCCCGCGCAGCGCACCCCGCGCGAGTCGGCTCCCGCCGCCAAGCCGGGGCCGAAGGCCCCTGCCGTCCCGTCGACTTCGGCGTCTCAGCCGCAGCTCCAGCTCATCCCGGCCTCGGCCGAGGGCGCGCTGGACGCCGCGGAGGAAGCCGTCGATCTGCTGCTCGACTCCGGTCGTGCGCCCGGCGACATCCTGGTGATCACCACGGGTGAGCCGCACCTGTGGGCCGCTCACGAGCTGTCGTTCGGCGAGAACGCCTACTGGACGCAGCACGATGCGGGCGACGACGTCTTCTACGCCGACGCCTCCGCCCTGGACCGTGCCGCGTCGCGCCCGGTGGTCGTCGTCGCCGTGAACGGCGGCGCCGACCAGACGGCCACGACGGCGCTGCCGCTGGCACTCGGCAGGGCCGGTGCCCTGCTGATCGTGTGCGGCGACCCGCAGCGCGTCAACACGCTGCTCGGCGCCGGGGTCTGACGTACCGCTTGCCGGCTGCCCGCACCGCTCGTCGGTGTCCGGGGAGTCCGGCAGGCCGGTGCGCGACCGCGGCGATGCGGTTCAGCGGGCCGCCGCCCGGCGGAGCATCTCCGTCGCGGCACCACTGGTCCGTGGCTCCCGCTGCTCGTCGCCGCCGAGCACCCCGGCCACGGAGCCCACACTCGGGCGCCGTCCACCCCGGCCCTCGCCGAGCACCTGCCAGCCGTCACGCGTCATCGTGATGTATGCCCCGCAGCGCAGGCCGTGCAGGGTGCAGGCGTCCCGCAGCCCCCACATCCAGGCCCCGTCCTCCTCCGTCCAACGAGCGTCTCCCTCACGGCAGTACAGCAGGACAGCGGTACGGACCGGAGTGCGGCGACGCAGGTCGTGCGGGATGACCCGGCGCAGCTGGGAGAGCAGCGCGTTGCGGAACGTCCAGCCGTCGGTGGCGCTCTCACGGCGGGTGAACGAGGCGCTGGCGTTCAGCCGTTCCTCCGGGTCGAGTACGGCCACCACGGCGGTCCGGGGCATCGGCCGGTGGCGGGTGTGCAGGCCGCTGACGACCTCGCGAGGATTGCGCAGCAGCGGAATTCCGGCTGCCGCCCACTCCGCGGGTTCCAGCAGCCTGGTCGGTCGGTTGACGGAATCGGCGGACCTCTCGGAGCGCATCGATGACGCGGACATCGACGCGGCCGAGGACGGAGCGAATCCGAAGGTCACGGTCCTCCCTTCGGCTACACGCCCACAGCGAGGGCGGGGTCTGACTGGGGGAGCGCACCGCGGCACAGCCCTTCCGGACCACTGGGGAGCCGCGCGGGGAGCTGTGCCAATTCTTCCTGTCGTACAGGCGCAGGGCAACGAGCAATCACGACCCGGGACCGGTATCCGGCGATGCGTCGCCAATATCCCTGCCCAAAGGTTGGGTCCTCGACGCGCGAATCAGCCCTGTACCGCCAGGACCAGCGGCAACACCCCTTCCGCGCCGGCCCGACGGAGCAGCCGAGCGGCCATGGCCAACGTCCATCCGGTCTCCGTGTAGTCGTCGACGAGCAGAACCGGGCCGCCCGCGCGCGCGAGTGCCTCGGTCAGCTCGTGCGGCAACGTCAACGTTCCCTCCAGGGCCCGGAGACGCTGTGCGCTGTTGCTGCGGGGGATGTGCGCGGTGTCGCTGCCCGGCGCGTATTCGATGGTGCCGAGGAGCGGCATACGGCCGACCTGGGCGATACCGGCCCCCAGCGACTGGATGAGCCGCGGCCGGGTGTGGGACGCCAGAGTGACCACGCCTACAGGGCGCGGCTGCGCGTCGGAGCCGGCGCTCGCCCAGCCGCCGGGCCCCTTGGCCCAGTCGGCGAGAACCTCCACGACGGCCCGGGCGACGTCGTCCGGCACCGGCCCGTCCGGTGCCTGTGGGGTGAGCATGGGCCGCAGCCGATTGCCCCAGCCGATGTCCGAGAGGCGGCCGAGCGCTCGTCCCGCGCCCGCCTGTTCGCCCGCCGGAATGCGTCCCTTCAGATCGATGCCCACGGCCGCGAGGCCGGTGGGCCACATCTTCCTCGGTTCCACCTCGACTCCGGGGCGCCCGAGTTCGCCTCGCGCCGAGGTCAGCGCGTCCGGTGAGACGGAGGCCTCGAACCGCGCCCCCGCGCAGTTGTCGCAGCGCCCGCACGGCGCTGCCGCCTCGTCGTCCAACTGACGGCGCAGGAACTCCATGCGGCAGTCGGTCGTCGTGACGTAGTCGCGCATCGCCTGCTGCTCGGCCTCCCGCTGTTTGGCGACCCACGCATAACGCTCGGTGTCGTACGTCCACGGCTGTCCGGTGGCGATCCAGCCGCCCTTCACCCGGTGCACCGCGCCGTCCACGTCCAGGACCTTGAGCATGATTTCCAGGCGCGAACGACGCAGCTCCACAAGAGGTTCGAGAGCCGGGAGCGAGAGCGGCTTCTCGGACTGCGCGAGCACGTCCAGGGTGCGCCGCACCTGCTCCTCCGGAGGGAACGCGAGCGAGGCGAAGTAGCGCCAGATCGCCTCGTCCTCCTTGCCGGGGAGCAGCAGCACCTCCGCGTGCTCGACGCCACGTCCCGCACGCCCCACCTGCTGGTAGTACGCGATCGGGGAGGAAGGGGAGCCGAGGTGGACGACGAACCCGAGGTCGGGTTTGTCGAAACCCATGCCGAGCGCGGAGGTGGCCACCAGAGCCTTCACCCGGTTCGCCAGGAGATCCTCCTCGGCCTGCTGCCGGTCCGCGTTCTCCGTCTTTCCCGTGTACGACGTCACGGTGTGGCCGCACTGACGCAGATACGCCGTGACCTCCTCGGCGGCGGCGACCGTGAGCGTGTAGATGATCCCCGAGCCCGGCAGCTCGTCGAGGTGGTCGGCCAGCCAGGCCAAACGGTGTGCGGCGTCGGGAAGTTGCAGCACACCGAGGCTCAGGCTCTCGCGATCGAGCGGCCCGCGCAGCACGAGGGCGTCCGAGCCGCCGCCGGTGCCGAGCTGGTCGGCGACGTCGGCCGTCACCCGCGCGTTGGCCGTCGCCGTCGTGGCCAGGACCGGCACGCCCTGGGGCAGATCGGCAAGCATGGTGCGCAGGCGTCGGTAGTCGGGGCGGAAGTCGTGACCCCAGTCCGAGATGCAGTGCGCTTCGTCGACGACGAGCAGGCCTGTGGCGGCGGCCAGTTGAGGCAGGACGTTGTCCCGGAAGTCGGGGTTGTTCAGGCGCTCGGGGCTGACCAGCAGCACGTCGACGTCGCCCGCCGCGACCTCGGCCCGGACGGCGTCCCACTCCTCCGTGTTCGACGAGTTGATGGTGCGGGCGCGGATGCCGGCGCGCTCGGCTGCCTCCACCTGGTTGCGCATCAGCGCGAGGAGCGGGGAGACGATGACGGTCGGGCCGCTGCCCCGCTCCCGCAGGAGTGCGGTCGCGACGAAGTACACCGCGGACTTTCCCCAGCCGGTGCGCTGCACGACGAGGGCACGTCTGTGCTCGGCGACCAGGGCCTCGATCGCACGCCACTGGTCCTCGCGCAGGCGGGCCGTGCCGCTCGGGTCGGACACCAGGCGGGCGAGTACGGCGTCGGCGGCCGTCCGGAGGTCTTCGTTGCTCATGCCCCCATGCAACCCGATGGGACTGACATCGCGCGAACGAAGGCTTCTGCCTGTGGACAACTCCTGTCGTGTCCCTGATCGGGGTTATCCACAGCCCAAAACGGAGTGTGCCGATCCGCGGCATGGTCCTCCCATGACGAATCACAGCAAGCCCGCCGGTGCGACCGGCGAGGCAAAGATCACCCTGCGCACGGCCGGTGAACTCGCCGAGGCGCTTCCGTATTTGCTCGGGTTCCGTCCGGACGACAGCGTCGTCCTGGTCGCCCTGCACAAGGGGCGATTCGGCGGCCGGGTGCGCATCGGCATCCCCGGGCGCGCCGAGGACTGGCCGTCGGTGGCGCAGCAGATGGCCCGCTGCCTGATCGGCGAGTGCGAGCTCAGGGACGGCCGGCCGGACAGCGTCGTCGCTTTCCTCTGCCAGGACGCGGCGGTCTCGGGCGCGGAACCCGCGCGGCGGGTGATGGAGCGGCTGCGCCCCCTCGCCCAGCTCCTGCGCACGGCGTGCGGCAGTTTGGACGTGCCGGTGACGGAAGCACTGTGCCTCTCGGACGGCAGGTACTGGTCCTACTGCTGCCCGCGCGCGGAGTGCTGCCCGCCGGAGGGCAACGTGATCGTCACCGACGGCACCTCCGTGATGGCGGCCACGGCGGCGTACGCGGGGATTCATGTACGCGCGTCTGCCCAGGAGGTGCGGGCACGACTGGCCCCGCTGGAGACGCGACTCGTCGTCGACCAGACCCGAGCCCTGGACGCGGCGGCCATGGACCTCGTGCCGAGGATCTTCGCCGGTGTCTCGCGCGAGGAGGTGGAGGGCGAGACCCTCGACCTGGCGCGCCGCGTCCTGCGCCGTCTCGCGGACGCCCCGTCGGAGGACGGAGTGCTGGATGCCGATCTCCGGGACGACGAGCTGTTGGCCCACGACGAGGCCGCGACGTTGATTCTCGGCCTCCAGGACCGGCTGACCAGGGACCGGGCGGCGGAGTGGATGGAAGGTGCGGAGGCCTCCTGCGCGCTTCGTCTGTGGAGGGCGCTGGCGCGTCGCTGCGTCGGCCCTTACGGAGAGCATGCCGCGGCGCCGTTGTCCCTCGCCGGCTGGGTCGCATGGTCGCTCGGTGACACCGCCGAGGCGGACCAGGCACTCGAGATGGCGCTCACTGCCGATCCGCGCTACGTGTTCGCCCAGCTCCTCAACGCGGCACGTGCCGACGGACTCGACCCGGAACCGGTACGTCGCTCACTGCGCGGAAAGCGGACCGAGCGGGAGACGGAGCCGACCGAGGTGAATGAAGAAGCTGCCGAGGGCGCGGAGGACGCCGGGAAGCTCGGGTCCTCGGGGCCGGCGCCCGTCGTGGATCCGGGGGTGTCCCGGGCGGCCCGCGGTCTGGAGGCCGCGCTGCGCCGCCGGGGCGAGCGCCGAGATCGGGCGGGGACCCGGCCGGCCCGAGCGGGAGCGCGAGCGCCACGGCGGCCTTCGGGACGGCGTCGCGTCGGAAGGCAGCGCACTAGGGACGACGGATGAGCAGGGCCGCGACGGCTTGTCGGTGGGGGAGTCGGTGGTTCGCCGCGCTGTGGCGTTACTTGGGACCGGGCGGCTCCGTTCACCTGAGAGGCGGTAGCGGCGGCCGGGCCGTGCCGTCGGCGCGTCCACCAGCCCGGCAGGATGCCGGCGCCTCGCGCGACCGTGCGCGAAAGGAGCCGCCCCATGCGGGAGTTCGAGCTGAGGCCGATCGTGGACCGGAGGCGTGGCCACCGGCCGGCCGACGCGGGCGGGCGCCGTCCCGGGCGCTCCGACCGGACGCATCGCCCCTGTGCGGCGTGGACTTCACGCGGAGCGCGGACCGCAGGCGGCCGAGGAGTGTCGGCGGTGCGCAGGCCGGTCGGCGTACGCCCGGCGTCCACGGGGAGGGGGCGGCGTTGACGGCGAACGCCCCACGGCGGCCCGTGTCGCCGCGCGACGGCGAGCTCGGTGCCCTCAGGGACACAAGCCCGCCGGAGCCTTCACGCCATCGGCCCCACCCGCTGCCGGGCCGCCCGACCGCCTCGTCGCCTTCGACGGGACCGGCCGCGATGCCCAGACGCTCCTTTGAACTCCCGCCCACCCACCGGTCATTGATCTGCGTGGCTCTGCCGGGACTCGCGATCTCCTCCGAGCACGGTCAACTGACGGCCGAGGGACTCGAAGGCTTCTATCGCGGCGGCAGACGGCTTCTGTCGCGTTGCCGGATCCGTGTGGCGGGACGAGAGCCGCTCGCCGTGCAGGCGCGCATGGTCTCGGCCGACCGCGCCCGTTTCGTGGGGACCGTGCGGGCGGCCCCCGACGCCGGACCGGACCCGGATGTTGTCGTGGAGCGGATCAGGCATGCCGACGGTACGGAACGCATCACGTTGCACAGTTCCGCGGCACGGCCCCTGCGGCTGCCCCTGGAAGTGGCACTCGGTACGGACCTGGCCGAACTCGGCGCGGTGGCGGCCGGCAACCCGGGCCGCGAACTGCCCGCGACGGTCCACGACTCCGGCATGCGGTGGTCGTCCCCGACGGGCAACACCGTGGTCACGGCGACGCCACCGCCCACGGATGCCCTGGCCTCCGCCGGCCTGCTGCGCTGGGAGTTCGACCTGCCACCCGGTGGGACGCGCACGGTGGAGCTGAGAGTTCGGGGGGACGGCACGGGGATCGGCAGAACCGCGGGACACACCGCGGTCCGCCCGCTCGCCGCGGCCCGGGCGCAAGGGGACGACCCGCGCGTGGGGCCCCTGCTGCGGACCTGCATCGATGACCTGCAGGCGCTCTTGGTGCGCGACCCCACGCATCCTTCGGACGTCTACCTGGCGGCGGGCGCGCCCTGGCGCTGCGGTCCGGCCCCCGCCGAGGCGCTGGCGGCCGCCAGGATGGCCCTGCCGCTGGGAACCCGCCTCGCGGGCAGCACGCTGCGAGCCTTGAGCCGTACACAAGTGACGCAACCAGGAAGGGATTTCGGGAGTCTGCCGGGGCCCATGCGGCACATGGGCGCGGGACTGCCCCCGAGCTCCACCGGCATCGAGGCCACCCTTCTGTTCCCCGTCCTGCTGGCGGAGGCGAGACGCTGGGGTCTCGCCGAGCCGGAGGTGACAGAGCTGCTTCCTGCCGCGGAGCGATGCCTGCGCTGGCTGCGCGCCGCCACCTATGAGGGTCCGTACGTTCCCGACCCCGGCCCGGGAGGGCCGCTGCGCTGCGAAACCCAGGCCCACGCGCATCGGGCAGCGGTCCTCGGCGCCGATCTGCTCGACGCGTACGGCAGACCCGGGGGCGCGGAGTTGCGGCAGTGGGCGAAGGAGCTGCGGCACCGGTTCCGGGAGGACTTCTGGGTCGACGACCGGGGCGGCGGCCGGCCGGCGGCGGCACGCACCGCGGACGGACGCCCGATCCCTCACCTGGGCAGCGGCGTCGCCCATCTGCTCGACACCGGTCTGCTCGGAGCGGGCTCGTGCGCGCCGGGCCTGCTGGACAAGGTGCAGACCGAGCAGCTCGCGCGCCTGCTCGGCGGCCCGGGCCTGGACTCGGGCTGGGGGCTGCGCACCCTGGGGGTGAAGGAGGTGTCGTACAACCCGTTCGGTCACCGCGCGGGTGCGGTGCGCGTGCAGGAGACAGCGGTGGCCGTCGCGGGTCTGGCCGTCGCAGGGTACGAGAAGGAGGCAGCGTCCCTGCTCGGCGGTGTCCTGGCCGCCGCAGAAGCCTTCGGGTACCGGCTGCCGGAGATGTACGCGGGGGAGCAGCGGGTCGAGGGAGGCGCCCCGCTGCCGCATCCCGCCGCCTGCAGGCCGGCTGCCGTCGCGGCAGCAGCGGGCGTGCACCTGCTGGCCACCCTCGCGGGCATCCGCCCGGACGTGCCCGCCGGGACGGTCACCTTGTCCCCGGTACGGGGCGCCCCGCTCGGCGAGATCGGGCTGACGGGGCTCCGAGTGGCCGAGCACACCTTTTCCGTACGGGTCAGCCGACTCGGCCTCGCCATGGTCGAGGAGGCCGCGGACGTCCTGCAGTTGGGGGTGTGACCGGCTTGGCAGGAGCCGGACCTGAGCCTGGGCGAGCCACTGCACGAAGAGGGGAAGCAACGAGCGAAGGGACTGTTTATCGTCAGGCAGACGACTATGATCGTTCCATGTCGCCCTACGACCCGTCGGCCTTCCCGCCCTTCGCTGTCACCGTCGACCTGGTCGTGCTGACCGTGCGCCGTCACGCGCTGTGTGCGTTGGCGGTGCGTCGCGGTGAACCGCCTTTTCAGGGGCGTTGGGCACTGCCCGGCGGGTTCGTGCGGGACGACGAGGATCTGACGGCGGCAGCCGCGCGGGAGCTGGCCGAGGAGACGGGGCTGTGCGCCCACGATCCGGCTGCGCCCGCGCAGGACAACGGCGCGCACCTGGAACAGCTGGGGACCTATGGCGACCCGAAGCGGGATCCTCGGATGCGTGTGGTGAGCGTCGCTCATCTGGCGCTTGCGCCCGACCTGCCCGCACCGCGCGCGGGCGGCGACGCGCACAGTGCCCGCTGGGCCCCGGTCGAGGCACTGCTCAACCAGAGCGGGTACGGGCGGGAGGGCGAGCAGGCCGCACCGCTCGCCTTCGACCACGCGCAGATCCTGGCGGACGGTGTCGAGCGGGCCCGATCGAAGATCGAGTACTCGTCGCTGGCCACGGCGTTCTGCCCGCCGGAGTTCACCGTCGGCGAGCTGCGCCGCGTCTACGAGGCGGTCTGGGGCGTCGCCCTCGACCCGCGCAACTTCCATCGCAAGGTGACCGGGACGCCGGGGTTCCTGGTGCCCACCGGGGGCACCACCACCCGCCAGGGCGGCCGGCCCGCCCAGCTCTTCCGCGCGGGCGGCGCCACACTGCTCAACCCGCCGATGCTGCGACCGGAAGTCTGACCAACTCACCTACGAGACCGGGCTGTTCCGGAACAGCCCGGAACGCGCAGGTCGTCGTCCGGCCTTTTCGACTCCGCTTTTGCGGATATCCACGCCCACACCCTGCCCGAAAAGCCGGAAATATCGCGTTATCTTGCTGAAGTACCCACGGGGGTCGGCCGCTGCCCGAGCGGCGGCCGGACCCCGGCCGCCGGGCGGTCGCCCATCCTGCGAGAGAAGCGATGATCCAGGCCATCGGACTGACCAGCAACGCCCGCAAGGGGAGCCCGCCCGCGGTCGACGACGTGTCCTTCGAGGCGCACGCGGGCCGTGTCACGGCACTGCTCGGTGCCCGAGGGGCCGGAAAGACGACCGCGGTCAGGCTCATGCTCGAACTCCAACAGGGGCGCGGCATCACCTGCTTCAGGGGCCGCCCCCTGCACCGCATCGCCCATCCCGCGCGTGAAGTGGGCGTCCTGCTGGGCGACGTACCGGGCCACCCGGGCCGAACGGTCCGTGGACAGCTGCGCATGCTCTGCACGGCGGCCGGAGTGCCCGTCCAGCGCGCCGACGAAGTACTGGAGGTCGTCGGGCTGGTGAGCCTGCGCGACGAGCGCCTGGGCACCCTGTCCCGCGGCATGGACCGCCGGCTCGGCCTCGCCTGCGCGCTGCTCGCGGACCCGCACACGCTGGTGCTCGACGGTCCCGCGGACGGACTGTCGACCCGCGAGAGCAAGTGGCTGCACGGCATTCTGCGCGCGCACGCGGGCCTCGGCGGCACGATCCTGTTCACCACGGACGACCCCAAGGAGGCGGCGCGGACCGCGGACCGCGTCGTCACCCTCGACGAGGGAAAGCTGATTGCGGACCAAGGGGTCGCCGACTTCGCGCGCACCCGACTGCGGCCCCGGGTCGCCGTGCGCAGCCCGCACGCCACGCGCCTCGGCGTCCTGCTGGCCAAGGAGGCCCGCACGGCCAAGCGCACCGTCGAAGTGGTACCGGAGGACGGCAGCCACCTCTCGGTGTACGGCAGTACCTGCGCGGACGTGGGGGAGACAGCGTTCCGGCACGGCATCCTCGTCCATCAACTCGCCGACGAGGTCGGGGACGCGGGACCCGCAGTGGCGCAGATCCTGCCCCCGGGCGACGGCATGGATGTTCCGGAAGCCCCACGCACCGGCGATTCCGCCACTGACGCGCAGGCATACGACTCCCAGGACGCCGACCTCCGCAATACCAAGGGCGCGACCAGCACGTTCGTGCCCCTCGCCGACACCACCCCCATGCCCACAGCCTCCGCGCACGTCACCGAGCGCACCGGGCGCGAGGGGAACGAGGCGTCCCGGCCTCCGGCTGCAGCCCTGCCCCCGCTGCCGCCCCCCATCACCGTCCGTCCCGCCCTCGGTCCGCTGCGCCCCCTGCGCTACGAACTGCGCCGCGCGACCGGCATCGCCACCGGATACATCACCGTCGCGCTCGTCCTCGCCGCCTCCGTGCTCCTCTCCGTACTGCTCGCACGCGCCGGACACACACCGCAGCCCCGCCTGCTCGCCGCCTGGCCGCGAGAACTGCCCCTGCCGCCCGCCGCCCTCGGCGCGGGACTGCTCGGGGCCTTCGCCTTCGGTGACGAGTTCCGTCACCCCGCCCTCGCCGCCGACCGTGGCACCGTCCCCCGACGCCTGGGACTTCTCGCCGCCAAACTGCTGGTCGGCGCGGCGACCGCCGTCCTCATGGCCGTCCTCGTCGTCGGCTGCGACGCCGCCCTGCTCCACCTCGTATACGGATCAGAGCTCACCCAAGTTCCCACCGACTGGCTGTCGCTGACGGCAAGTTGGTTCACGCTCGTCATCGCGTGCGCCTGGGCCGGCGTCCTCGCGTCCGGAGTGTTCCGGTCGACCGCGGCCGGCCTCGCGGCCGTCGTGGCCGTCCCTATCGTCATCGTTCCCCTCGTACAGAAGGCCGTCGAGGGTCCATCTGTGCGAACGGCCGCGGGGCTTCCCGTCAGGCTGCGCGATCTCGCTCTGGTGCACTGGCCGTTCGGCGCGGAGCGGTTCGTCGCGGCCGCAGTGCGGATGATCGCCCAACCTGTGGGCGGTGCGCTGATGTTGTCGCTCAGCGCTCTGCTCTGCACATATCTGTTCATGGTGCTGCGCCCCAGGGTGCGATGACGACCGTCCGGCGTCTTCTGGACCCCCGCTGTACGCAACTCCCCCTGGAACGCCCATTTCTTTCCGATAAGGCGTCAATTGCAGCGAGGGAGGAGATCACCCTTTCGTGTGCTTTTCACCAAAGACCTCAAGGGAGTTGGGAGCGGCGCCGACAACACATTCCGTGAGTACCCTTGCGCACACCATGATGACCGCCGCCCGCTCCGCCGACTCAGGCCTCGCCGGACCGGGCGAACTCGACCGCTACCCCTACGGGGAGTCGGCCGCCGATCGCATCGGCGCCCCCGTCTGGGACAGCACGGACCAGGACCTCGGCCGGGTGGGCCGACGTGCCGCGGGCAGCCGGGGGCGCGGACTGCACGGTCAACTCGTCCAGCAGTTGGGGCAGATGATCGTCTCCGGCGACCTGGGCGCCGACCGCCCCTTGGTGCCCGAGGAGATCGGCCAGCGTTTCGAGGTGTCCCGGACCGTCGTCCGTGAGTCCCTCCGCGTCCTGGAGGCCAAGGGCCTGGTCAGCGCCCGCCCGAACGTGGGCACGCGCGTGCGTCCGGTCAGCGACTGGAACCTGTTGGACCCCGACATCATCGAGTGGCGTGCCTTCGGGCCGCAGCGTGACGATCAGCGCCGGGAGCTGAGCGAGCTGCGCTGGACGATCGAGCCGCTCGCCGCGCGCCTCGCCGCCGGCCATGGCCGTGAGGACGTACAGCAGCGTCTTGCCGACATGGTCGAGATCATGGGGCACGCGCTCGCCCAGGGGGACTCGATCACGTTCTCCCGTGCCGACGCCGAATTGCACTCGCTGCTGATCCAGCTCGCCGGCAACCGCATGCTCGAGCACCTCTCCGGCATCGTCTCCGCGGCCCTTCAGGTCTCCGGTGGCCCCGTCACCGGTTGCGACCGGCCGAACGAGACGGCCGTCGCGCACCACGCGCGCATCGTCGACGCTCTCGCCGCCGGGGACAGCTCCGGCGCCGAGGCCGCCATGCGACAGCTGCTCGTGGTCCACCCCGAGGTGGAGCGCGTCGTGCCGGCGCCGCGCGAGCACTGATCGCGCCGAGGCCGTAGCGGAGCGAGGGAGTACGGACCTGATGTCGCCGGACGGCGCCGCCATGTGCCCTGTGCATGTGGAGACGGGCGCCTTTCGGCGACTCGGCCGTGCGGGTGCGGTCCGTTGCTCGTACGTGGCTGTCACTAGCGCGGGCGGCCACTGCCCGACGGGGTGACGTCATGGCATGACCGGCTCTGCCCGTATCCGTCAGTTTTTGACCGCTTACGGGGTGTGACTCGGGCCACGCGGATTGGGCGTAACGCTCCTCGGGGCAACGCGATGACCTAAGAGGTGACAGCCGAGGAGGGAATACAGCAGCCGTTCGTGGCGCTGTCCATCTCCCCGGCCCCCGCCCGCGCCGTCGGCCCATCCCCAAGTCGGCGGTCGTCGGCTCCGGTCCACACAGGACGGGGCCGGAAGCCGTTTTCCAACGTTCCGAGAGGTTGTTCGTGTCGGCCAGCACATCCCGTACGCTCCCGCCGGAGATCGCCGAGTCCGTCTCTGTCATGGCGCTCATTGAGCGGGGAAAGGCTGATGGCCAGATCGCCGGCGATGACGTGCGCCGTGCGTTCGAAGCCGACCAGATTCCGGCCACTCAGTGGAAGAACGTTCTGCGCAGCCTCAACCAGATCCTCGAGGAAGAGGGTGTGACGCTGATGGTCAGTGCCGCTGAGCCCAAGCGTCCCCGAAAGAGCGTTGCAGCCAAGAGTCCGGTCAAGCGCACCGCCACCAAGACTGTTGCGGCGAAGACGGTCACCGCCAAGAAGGTCGCCGCCACGACCGCTCCCGAGCCGACGGCCGCCGAGGCCGCCTCCGAGGAAGCCGCGCCGGCCAAGAAGGCGGCCGCCAAGAAGACAGTCGCCAAGAAGGCCACCGCCAAGAAGACGGTCGCCAAGAAGGCCACCGCCAAGAAGGCGGGCGGCAAGAAGGACGACGAGCTCCTCGAGGACGAGGCGACCGAGGAGACCCCCGCCACCGGCAAGGCCGGCGAGGAAGAGCCGACCGAGGGCCAGGGCTTCGTCCTGTCGGACGACGACGAGGACGACGCGCCCGCGCAGCAGGTCGCCGCCGCCGGTGCCACGGCCGACCCGGTCAAGGACTACCTCAAGCAGATCGGCAAGGTCCCGCTGCTCAACGCGGAGCAGGAGGTCGAGCTCGCCAAGCGCATCGAGGCCGGCCTGTTCGCCGAGGACAAGCTGGCCAACGCCGACAAGCTCGCCCCCAAGCTCAAGCGCGAGCTGGAGATCATCGCCGAGGATGGCCGCCGCGCCAAGAACCACCTCCTGGAGGCCAACCTCCGTCTGGTGGTCTCGCTGGCCAAGCGCTACACCGGCCGCGGCATGCTCTTCCTGGACCTCATCCAGGAGGGCAACCTCGGTCTGATCCGCGCGGTCGAGAAGTTCGACTACACCAAGGGCTACAAGTTCTCGACGTACGCCACCTGGTGGATCCGTCAGGCGATCACCCGCGCGATGGCCGACCAGGCCCGCACCATCCGTATTCCGGTGCACATGGTCGAGGTCATCAACAAGCTCGCGCGCGTGCAGCGCCAGATGCTCCAGGACCTGGGCCGCGAGCCCACCCCGGAGGAGCTGGCCAAGGAGCTCGACATGACCCCCGAGAAGGTCATCGAGGTCCAGAAGTACGGCCGTGAGCCCATCTCCCTGCACACCCCGCTGGGCGAGGACGGCGACAGCGAGTTCGGTGACCTCATCGAGGACTCCGAGGCCGTGGTCCCGGCCGACGCCGTCAGCTTCACGCTCCTCCAGGAGCAGCTGCACTCCGTGCTCGACACCCTGTCCGAGCGCGAGGCGGGCGTCGTCTCCATGCGGTTCGGTCTCACCGACGGTCAGCCGAAGACCCTCGACGAGATCGGCAAGGTGTACGGCGTGACGCGTGAGCGCATCCGCCAGATCGAGTCCAAGACGATGTCGAAGCTGCGCCACCCGTCGCGCTCGCAGGTCCTGCGCGACTACCTCGACTAGTCACTGCCGCTGTACGGCTCTCTGAAGGCCCGGCACGGCCCCGTTCGCGGGGCAGGCCGGGCCTTCGGCGTACGCGGCCGTGGGCGGATCCTCGCGGTGCACGGAGCGAACCGCTGAAACACTCTGGGTGTGCCTTAGCAACCCAGAGTGAGGAGACCGCATGCGACGTCCCTTCGCGAGAGCGCTGACCGCGCCGCTGGCCGCGCTGGCCACGGCAGCCGCGCTGCCCCTGGCCTCGTCCGCGCCCGCGGCCGCCGATGACGGCATCGTCGGCGGCAGTCAGGTCCACGTGTCCGACAGCCCATGGACGGTGGCGCTCGCCAGTCGTGACCGGTTCGGAGGTACGCGTGCCGGACAGTTCTGCGGGGGAGTGGTCGTCGCACGGTCGACGGTCGTCACCGCGGCGCACTGCCTGAGTGAGGACGTACTCGGAGCGCCGCGCGACGAAGTGCGCGACCTCAAGGTGATCGCCGGCAGAAACGACCTCCGCGCGGACGAGGGCGCCGAGATCCCGGTCCGGGGCGCGTGGGTCAACCCGGACTACGACGGCCGCACCAACTCGGGCGATGTGGCGGTCATCACACTGTCCACACCGCTGCCCGGGGGATACGTGATCCCGATGGCCGACGAGGGCGACCCCGCCTACCGGCCGGGGACGGGAGCCGCCGTCTACGGGTGGGGCGACACGACCGGTGCGGGGGACTACGCACGCACACTGCGCGCGGCACGGGTGCAGGTGCTCGCCGACTCCGTCTGTGAACAGGCCTACCCGGGCAGTTCGGACGGGAGGTATCTGCCGTCGTCGATGCTGTGCGCCGGTGAGCCGGACGGCGGCAAGGACGCCTGCCAGGGGGACAGCGGCGGCCCGCTGGTCGCCCAGGGGCGGCTCATCGGCCTCGTGTCGTGGGGCAGCGGCTGTGGACGTGCGGGGAGCCCCGGTGTCTACACCAGGGTCTCGGATGTCCTCAGGGTGCTGCGCCAGCACGGCTGACGGATACGAGGACGGGCGGCCCTCCCTGGGTGCAGGGAGGGCCGCCCGATGACCGGCCTGATGCCGGAGCTGGCTCGTCGTGGGTGCGAGGCGTCAGCGTTCCTCGGTCTCGGCGCTTGCCGGAACGGCGGTGAGCCGCTCCGTCTCGTCCTGTATCTCAGCGGCGATCTTCTTGAGTTCCGGCTCGAACTTGCGACCGTGGTGGGCGCAGAAGAGCAGTTCACCACCGCTGATCAGAACGACGCGCAGGTAAGCCTGGGCGCCGCAACGGTCACAGCGGTCAGCGGCCGTCAGCGGGCTCGCGGGGGTCAGAACAGTAGTCACGTCGCCTCTTCTCTAGCTCGACGAGCTGTCGTACCAGGGTCAACATCCAACCAGGCCGAAAACGTTCCCGCTCGCGGCTTTTCCTCGAAAAATTTCTTCGAGACCGGCTGTCTGCTGCCGGGTGGCGGCGAATGTGCCGTATTGCGTCTCTTACGTGTCTTACGGGTTCGCGCGTTCCGTCAGGTCGGTCCTCCCCGGCTGGGTTGCCGGTTGTTCATGAGGACGTGCCCGGAGCCTAAATGGTTCATGCCTGGAAGGGAACGTGATGTGTGCTTCACTCAATCGAGGGATCGAACACTCATGCGACCTTGGACTAGTCTGGGCTGAGGTGAGGGTGGCGTTACAACGGCTCTACCAGGCCTCGGTACCCTCTGACGGGCGACCGACGCCGGCCCTCTACCCACAAGGGCCCCATCTGAAATTCAGCGAGGAGCGAACCGCGTGACCGCCGAAACGTCCGTGCCGTCCACAGCGCTGCTGACCGGAGCAGACCGGGACGGTTCCAACTACACCGCGCGGCACCTTCTCGTCCTCGAGGGGCTCGAAGCCGTACGCAAGCGTCCGGGCATGTATATCGGCTCGACCGACAGCCGCGGTCTGATGCACTGCCTCTGGGAGATCATCGACAACGCCGTCGACGAGGCCCTCGGTGGTTTCTGTGACCACATCGAGGTGATCCTGCACGACGACGCCTCCGTGGAGGTGCGGGACAACGGCCGCGGCATCCCCGTGGACGTGGAGCCCAAGACCGGCCTCTCCGGGGTCGAGGTCGTCATGACCAAGCTCCACGCGGGCGGCAAGTTCGGAGGCGGCTCCTACGCCGCTTCCGGCGGTCTGCACGGCGTGGGCGCCTCGGTGGTGAACGCGCTGTCGTCGCGTCTCGATGTCGAGGTGGACCGCGGCGGACACACGCACGCCATCAGCTTCCGGCGTGGTGTCCCCGGTGCCTTCTCCAAGCCCGGTCCCGACGCACCCTTCGACCCCTCGGCGCGACTGAGCAAGGTCAAGAAGGTCCCGAAGAACCGAGTCGGTACGCGTATCCGCTACTGGGCGGACCGGCAGATCTTCCTGAAGGACGCCAAGCTCTCCCTGGAGAACCTGCACCAGCGGGCCCGCCAGACCGCCTTCCTGGTGCCGGGGCTGACCATCGTCGTGCGCGACGAGTTCGGCCTGGGTGACGGGGGCAGCAAGGGCGAGGAATCCTTCCGCTTCGACGGTGGCATCAGCGAGTTCTGCGAGTACCTGGCCCAGGACAAGCCGGTCTGCGACGTCCTCCGCCTGACCGGGCAGGGCACCTTCAAGGAGACCGTCCCCGTGCTCGACGAGCACGGCCAGATGACGCCGACCGAGGTCACCCGCGAGCTCGGTGTCGACATCGCGATGCGCTGGGGCACCGGGTACGACACGACCATCAAGTCGTTCGTCAACATCATCGCCACCCCCAAGGGCGGCACCCACGTGAGCGGCTTCGAGCGCTCGCTCACGAAGACGATGAACGAGGTGCTGCGCACCCAGAAGCTGCTGCGCGTCGCCGAGGACGACATCGTCAAGGACGACGCACTGGAGGGCCTCACGGCCGTCGTCACGGTGCGCCTGGCGGAGCCGCAGTTCGAAGGCCAGACCAAGGAGGTCCTGGGCACCTCGGCGGCCAACAGGATCGTCGCCAACGTCCTGGCCAAGGAGCTCAAGGCGTTCCTGACGTCCACCAAGCGGGACGCCAAGGGGCAGGCCCGGGCCGTCATGGAGAAGGCCGTCGCCGCCGCCCGTACGCGTATCGCGGCCCGTCAGCACAAGGACGCGCAGCGCCGCAAGACGGCTCTGGAGTCGTCCTCCCTGCCCGCGAAGCTCGCGGACTGCCGCAGCGACGACGTGGAGCGCAGCGAGCTCTTCATCGTCGAGGGAGACTCCGCGCTCGGCACCGCCAAGCTCGCCCGGAACTCGGAGTTCCAGGCGCTCCTGCCGATCCGCGGCAAGATCCTCAACGTTCAGAAGTCGTCCGTCTCCGACATGCTGAAGAACGCCGAGTGCGGCGCGATCATCCAGGTCATAGGAGCCGGGTCCGGCCGGACCTTCGACATCGACGCGGCGCGCTACGGAAAGATCATCCTGCTCGTCGACGCCGACGTCGACGGCGCGCACATCCGCTGCCTGCTGCTGACACTGTTCCAGCGCTACATGCGGCCCATGGTCGAGGCCGGCCGCGTCTTCGCCGCCGTGCCGCCGCTGCACCGCATCGAACTGGTCCAGCCGAAGAAGGGCCAGGACAAGTACGTCTACACGTACTCGGACCGCGAGCTGCGGGAGACGATCCTGGAACTGCAGCGCAAGGGCGTGCGGTACAAGGACTCGATCCAGCGCTACAAGGGTCTGGGCGAGATGGACGCCGACCAGCTGGCCGAGACCACGATGGACCCGCGGTACCGCACGCTGCGCCGGATCAACATCGGTGAGCTGGACGCCGCGGAGCAGGTCTTCGATCTGCTGATGGGCAACGACGTGGCGCCGCGCAAGGAGTTCATCAGCAGCTCCGCGGCGACGCTCGACCGCTCGCGCATCGACGCGTAGTACGGGCCGCGCAGTTCGGCGCGGCCCCGCACCGGGCGGCTCCACCCACGGGTGGAGCCGCATGATCCACCCGCGATCCACCCCGGCTCCGATCTGTTGACCTGCCATTTTCCGTAGCGTCGAAGGCGTTGAACCACTCCGCTCCCGACCGCTCCACGGAGGCCGTCATGTCCGGGTTCACCGATGTCCTGGTGATCGTCGCTGCCGTCGCACTGGTCCTCGTACGCCAGTTCAGGACCGAGCGCCTGTCCATGGACCGCAAGTGGTGGCTGCTCCCCGCGATCCTCGGATTCGTCGCGCTGCGCAACGGCTCGCTCGCCGACCCGCACCACATGACGGGCTCGGTGGTCCTGCTCGCTGTCGAGCTGCTGGTCAGCATCGGTATCGGCATCGGCTGGGCGTTCACGACACGCGTCTGGACCGACGAGCAGGGCGACGTGTGGACCAAGGGCACGATGGCGACGGCCGGTACCTGGTTCGGCGGTGTCGCGGCCCGCGGTGCCCTGGTCGGCATCGGCCTGCTGATGGGCGTCCATCTCGGCAGCTCCGCGCTCATGCTGGGCTTCGCCCTCTCTCTCCTGATCCGTTCCGGCCTCCTGATGTGGCGGGCAGGCGGTCTGCGGTCGGCGTACGTTGGGCCTCTCGCGCAGCCGGCCTGGGAGGACCGCAGGTGAGGCAGAGCCACTGGACGACGTGGCCCTCACGGGAGGCACTCTCCCGTGAGGGGCTGACGCGCGCCCGCCGACTGCTGGCCGGGACGGTCCGAGTGGTGGCGATCGCGATCCTGGTGTGGACCGCGGTCACCCAGCGGGACGTCACCGATGGGGCGCTCGCCGCAGCGCTGGTGGGGCTGGCCGGCGCCGTGGCCGCGGCGTGGGCCTTCTTCCGCACCACCCTCGATCACCGGCTGTGGCCCTCGCTCGGACTCCTCGCCGCCCTCCTGCTGATCGCGCTGGGCGCTCAGCAGGTCGGATTCCCGGGACCGGCCGTCGTGCTGTGGTGCGGCTGCGCCGTCACCGCACTCGAGCGCATGCCGCTCGCCGCCGCTGTGCCCGCCACCGCGGTCTCGCTCACCGGGTTCGTGCTCATCAACGACGACGCGTGGCTGACCACCACCGTCGTCGCGGTGGGGCTCTGCCTCTCCGGGTACGTGCTGCGCCTCGACGCCGAAGCCAGGGGCAGTGCCCAGCGGCTGCTGGTGCAGGAGCGGGCGGCCCGGGCCGCGGAGGCCGAGTCGGCGGCGCTCGCCGAGCGGTCCCGCATCGCCCGGGAGATCCACGACGTCCTCGCCCACAGCCTCTCCGCCCAGCTCGTGCACCTGGAGGCGGCCCGGCTGCTCATCGAGCGCGGCGCCGACCGGGACCAGATCCTGGACCGGGTCGTGGCGGCACGCGGCATGGCCCGCGACGGGCTGGCCGAGACCCGGCACGCGCTGTCCGCGCTGCGCGGCGACATGACGCCGCTGGAGGACTTCCTGCAGGAGCTGGTCGCGTCCTCGGACGGTGCCTCGCTCGCCGTGTCCGGCACGCGCAGGCCGCTGCCCGCGGAGGCATCCCAGGCCGTGCGCAGAGTCGCTCAGGAGGCCCTGACGAACGTACGCAAGCATGCTCCGGGTGCGACGGCGCGCATGCGGCTGGAGTACGGCGTGGGTGAAGTGGCCCTGGAAATACGGGACTCGGGAGCGTCCCGACCGCAGGGGGAGCTCACTGTCAGTGGCTCCGGTTACGGTCTGTTGGGGATGAGGGAGCGTGCCGAGCTGCTGGGCGGGACGCTGGACGCAGGGCCGTACGAGGAGGGGTTTGTGGTCACGTTGAAGGTTCCCCTGTGAGCGGGGCGGAGGCGCAGGCCGGCGCGGGGCGGCCCCCGGCCCGCGTGGTGGTGGTCGACGACCAGACGGTGGTGCGCGAGGGCATCGTGATGCTGCTCGGGCTGCTGCCCGGGATCGAGGTGGTCGGCGCCGGGGGAGACGGGGAGCAGGCGCTCGAGCTCGTGGCCGAGCTGGACCCGGACGTCGTCCTGATGGACCTGCGCATGCCGCGCTGCGACGGGGTCGAGGCGACCCGGCGCATCCGCGCGGAGCATCCCAGGACCCAGGTGGTCATCCTGACCACATACGCCGACGACGATTCGCTCTTTCCGGCGCTCAGGGCGGGAGCGCGCGGCTACTTGACGAAGGACGCCGACGGGGACGAGATCGTCCGGGCCGTCGAGGGAGTGCTGTCCGGTGACGCGGGACTCTCGCCGAAGATCCAGCGACGGCTCCTGGAGAGACTGTCGCAGCCCGAGGCCGCCCCGCCCGGGCCCGCGGAGCCGCCGGACGGCCTCACCGCCAGGGAGGCGGAGGTCCTGGTGCTGATCGCCGACGGGCTGACCAATCAGGAGATCGCCCGGGTGCTGCATGTCTCGACGGCCACGGTGAAGACCCACATCAACAATCTGTTCGCGAAGACCGGGCTCAAGGACCGGGCCCAGGCGGTCCGTTACGCGTACCGGCACGGACTCGCGAAGCCGCCGGGAAGGTCCATCACCTAATGGGGTGAAGGGCTTGCGAGGAGAGTCCGGGATCTTCCCATTCTGTCCATCCTTGGGCACGCGGCCGAAGTGGGCCGCGGACAAGGAGAGTTCGGTGGAGAAGCAGGACGGGCGCGAGACGGCGCAGCCCCGGGCCGGTGATCGCGGTGGCATGGGCGATCCCTGGTACGACGCGCTGGCCTCAGGGTGGGGCGAGTGGGACGGCACGGGCGGACCGACGCCCGCCGTGCCCGCCCAGCCCGCGCACCGGGAGCGGAGCGCGGCGGGGGTCTACCTGGAGGTGCAGCGCAGCGCCGCCTTCCAGGAAGTGCGCGGGCGCTACCGGAGGTTCGTCGTCCCGGCGGTCGCGATCTTCTTCGCCTGGTACGTCGCGTACATCGTGGCCGCCACGAGTGCGCCCGCGCTGATGGCCCGGCCGGTGGCGGGGGCCGTGAACGTGGCGATGGTGGCGGGCCTCGGTCAGTTCGCCAGCACGTTCCTGCTGACGTGGCTGTACGCGCGCCACGCCCGGCTGCGCCGTGACCGGCTCGCGCTCGAACTGCGGTGGGACACGCAGGAGATGACTCGTGGGATCAACGACCTCGGTCGCATGAACGGTTCCGCGCGGACGAACGGGACGGCACGTGCACAAGGGGCCGGCCATGAGAACGGTTCGGCGCAGCGCGAAGGAGACCGTCGGTGACCGGCACACATCAGACCTTGGCGCTGGTTCTGTTCAGCGCGTTCGTGGCGGTCACGCTCGGCATCACGACCTGGGTGGGCCGCAACCGGCAGGGTTCGGCGGAAGAGTTCTATGCGGGCGGACGACTCTTCTCACCGATGGAGAACGGTTTCGCCATCGCCGGTGACTACATGTCGGCCGCTTCCTTCCTCGGCATTTCCGGGCTGATCGCGCTCTTCGGGTACGACGGCCTGCTCTACTCGGTGGGCTTCCTCGTCGCCTGGCTCGTCGTGCTCTTCGTGGTCGCCGAACTGGTGCGCAACTGCGGCCGGTTCACGTTGGCCGACGTCGTGGCGGCCCGGATGCGGGAGCGTCCGGTGCGCATCGCGTCGGGAACTTCCTCGGTCACCGTGTCCGTTCTCTATCTGGTGGCGCAGATGGTGGGGGCGGGCAGCCTGGTGGCGCTGCTGCTGGGCGGGAAGAGCGGGAACGCACAGGCGTGGACCGTCGTCGGTGTGGGCGCGCTCATGGTCATCTATGTGTCGTTGGGAGGGATGCGGGCCACCACGTGGATCCAGATCGTGAAGGCCGTCCTGCTCATGGGCGGGACGATCGCCCTGACGGTGCTCGTCCTGGCGCGCTTCCACGGTGACTTCAACCAGCTGTTGCGCACGGCCGCGGCGCGCAGCGGGCACGGCTCCGACTTCCTCGTGCCCGGTCTGAAGTACGGCGGGAGCTGGACCGCGCGCTTCGACTTCATCAGCCTGGGCCTCGCGCTCGTGCTCGGCACAGCGGGCCTTCCGCACATCCTGTCGCGCTTCTACACCGTGCCGACCGCGCGGGCCGCCCGCCGCTCGGTCGTGTGGTCCATCGGGCTCATCGGCAGCTTCTACCTGATGACGATCGTGCTGGGCTTCGGCGCGGCCGCCATCGTGGGCTCCGCCGCCGTCCGGGGTTCGAACGCCGCGGGGAACACGGCCGTCCCGCTCCTCGCCCTCGACCTCGGCGGCGGCCCGGACTCCACGGGTGGCACGGTGCTGTTCGCGATCGTCGCCGCGATCGCCTTCGCCACGATCCTCGCGGTCGTCGCCGGGATCACCCTCGCCTCCTCGGCATCCGTGGCGCACGACCTGTACGCGTCACTGCGCCGGCGTGGCGGGAAGCAGCACAGCGAGGTCGCGGTGGCCCGTGTCGCCGCGGCCGGGATCGGCGCGCTCGCGATCGGGCTCGGACTGCTCGCGCGCGATCTGAACGTCGCGTTCCTCGTGGGCCTGGCGTTCGCCGTCGCCGCGTCCGCCAACCTGCCCGTCCTGCTGTACTCGCTGTTCTGGCGGAACTTCACCACGCGTGGGGCCGTGTGGTCCGTGTACGGCGGACTGGTGCCGGCGCTCGCGCTCGTCCTGCTGTCGCCGGTGGTCTCCGGGAGCCCCACGTCCTTGTTCCCCGGAGTGGACTTCCAGTTCTTCCCGCTGGAGAACCCGGGGCTCGTCTCCATCCCGCTCGGCTTCCTGGCCGGCTGGCTGGGCACGGTGACCTCCGCCGAGCCGCCGGACGAGGCCAAGCACGCAGAGACCGAGGTGCGGGCGCTGACCGGCGCGGGAGCCGTCTGAGCCGACGTATCCAGGCCCTCAGAGGCTGGCGGCCCACTCGTACCGGTGCTCGGGCCGCCCCGTGTCGCCGTACTTCAGGCTCAGCCGCACCCGCCCCGTGCGCTCCAGAAGCTTCAGGTAACGCTGGGCGGTCTGGCGGCTGAGCCGGGTCCGGTCGGCCAACTCCTGCGCGGAGAGCGGGCCTTCGGCACCCATCATGGCTCTGCGTACGAGTTCGGCCGTCGTCGGGGAATGCCCCTTGGGCAGCTCCGGCGCCGGTGTGGCGGACAGTGCGCCGAAGATCCGGTCGACCTCCGCCTGCTCGGCCTCGCCCCCGCCGTCGAGGGTGCGGCGCAGCGTCGCGTAGGCCTCCAGCTTGCCGCGCAGCCCTGCGAACGAGAACGGTTTGACCAGGTACTGCAGGGCCCCGTGCCGCATCGCGGCCTGCACGGTCGCCACGTCGCGCGCCGCGGTCACCATGATCACGTCGATCTGGTGGCCGCGCTCGCGGACCGTACGGGCGACGTCGAGGCCCGTCTCGTCCGGCAGGTAGTGGTCCAGGAGGACCAGATCGACCCGGAGGTCCTCGATCCGTTCCAGGGCCTCGGCAGCGCTGTGTGCCGTGGCGGCCACACGGAAACCGGGCACCTTCGCCACATAGGCGGCGTTCACGTCGGCGACGCGGGTGTCGTCGTCCACGACCAGGACCTCGATCATCGGACCTCCTGGGCCGCGCTCGGAACGGTTTCGGTGAAGGCTTCCGGCAGCACGACGACGAACTCGGCGCCCCCGGTGGGCGACGCCGACACCTCGGCCGTGCCGCCCTGCCGCTCGGCGAACCGCCGTACCAGGGCGAGCCCGATGCCGCGCTTCCCGTGCGCGGGCGGCTCCTTCGTGGACCAGCCTTCCACGAAGACGGACTCCCGCTGATCGGCGGGGACCCCCGGTCCGGTGTCGCGCACCCGCAGGACAGCGGTACGGCCCTCCGCCCGCAAAGTCACTTCCACGCGCGCGTGCCGCCCCGAACCCGCGGCGGCGTCCGTGGCGTTGTCCACCAGGTTGCCGACGATCGTGACCAGTCCGCGCGGATCGACGAGCCGGTCCGGCAGTTCGGTGTCGGCCGAGATCCCCAGGGCGACGCCGCGCTCCGCGGCGACGGTCGCCTTGCCCACCAACAGCGCGGCCAGCAGCGGATCCTGGATCTTCTCGGTGATCTGCTCCGCGGTGACCCGGTGCGCGTCCGCCACCTCACCGACGAACTCCGCGGCCTCCTCGTACATCTCCAGCTCCAGCAGCCCCAGCAAGGTGTGCATGCGGTTGGCGTGTTCGTGGTCCTGGGCGCGCAGGGCGTCGATGAGGCCGCGTGTGGAGTCGAGTTCGCGGCCCAGCTGCTCCAGCTCCGTACGGTCGCGCAGGGTCGCGACGGCGCCGCCGTCGTCGGTGGGCATCCGGTTGGCGACCAGGACGCGCTGGCCGCGCACCGTCAACAGGTCGGTACCGGTGACGTGGCCCGCGAGGACGTCCGCCGTCCGACCGGGGCCCAGTGCGTCGTCCAGGGACCGCCCGATCGCCTCGGCGTCGAGGCCGAGCAGGCGCTGGGCCTCGTCGTTCAGCAGCCGTATCCGCCCGGCCCGGTCCAGCGCGACGACGCCCTCCCGGATGCCGTGCAGCATCGCCTCCCGCTCGGCCAGCAGCGCGGAGATGTCCGAGAACGCCAGGTCGCGCGTCTGCCGCTGCACGCGCCGCGCGATCAGATACGCGGCGAGCGCGCCCACCGCCAGCGCCCCGCCCGCGTAGGCGAACAGGCCCGGGATCGCGTGGATGAGGCGTGCGCGGACGCTGTCGTACTCGATGCCGACCGACACCGCGCCCACGATGGCCCCGTCAGCGCCCCTCAGCGCCACTTTCCCGCGCGCGGAGCGGCCGAGGGTACCGTCGTCGATCTCCATCACCTCGCGGCCCGCCAGCGCGTCGCTGGGGTCCGTCGAGACGACCTCGCCGATCTGGTCGCGGTCGGTGTGCGACCAGCGCACCCCATCCTTGTTCATGATCACGACGTACTCGGCGCCGCTGGCCCGCCGGATCCGCTCCGCCTCGGCCTGTACGGGACCCCGGGCGGACGGACGTGAGGACTGCAGGTCGGCGGCTATCTGCGGCTGCGCCGCCGTGGTCTGCGCGATGGCGAGGGCGCGCCGCATCGCCTGATCGTCCAGCTGGTCGCTCAGCGGCGCCAGGAACAGTCCGGTCGCCAGCACGGCCACCCCCGCGGCGATCGCCACCTGCATCAGCAGCACCTGCGCGAACATGCGCCTCGGCAGACCGAAGCGTCGGCGGCGGGCGGGCGAGATCGGGCTCATGGTGACGAACGGTACGGGCCCTTCCGCCCCCGATCGAGGCCCTTGTGGCGCGGATCTCCTGCGCTGCCTGCCGCGTCAGCCGAGCGCCGCGGAAACCTCACGCACAGCCACGACATCCATACGGGCCGGTGACCCGAGAGCACCGCCGCAGCTCTCCGGGCGCGGAGGCAGCGACGCACCCTGGGCGACCGTCACGCACCAATGGCGTCCGTCCGTGTGCGCGACGGTCACCTCCCAGCGCGACACGTCGTTCCCCGTGGCCTCTGCTCCTGCGACGCCCTCCGCAGGCGCGAGGACATCCGTGCGTACGACATCCAGGGCGTCGGCGCCGTACTCGTGGGCCGCGCGGCGCACCGCCAGTTCCGCGGCCTGGCCCGGGCGGTCCCAGGCGGAGCTGCCGCGGCAGTCGTCGGTGACGATCCGCTTGGCGCGCACTCCCTCCAGGATCTCCTTCACGTCGGCTGCCGTGACCCTTCCGTAGGCGTAGCCGTACGGCAGCACCAGAAGGGTGGGGGAGAAGCGATGTCCGCCGAGGTGGGTGACCTCCCAGACGCCTTCCTCTCCGGAGAGGGCCAGTTCCGAAGCCAAGGGCCGCCCCAGGAGAGCGCAGCAGCGGTCCCGCTTTCCATTGGTGCAGACGAGCGCGAGCGGAGCGCCCTCGTAGGGGTCACCGAAGCCGCTGTGCTCACCGGCCCCCAGCGCGGCGAAGTCGAGCCGCAACAAGTCTTCGGGCGCTTCGACGATGGCGCTGCGCAGCCATGCGTTTCCGGGAGCGGTGTGGGCGACATACACGCGGCGACGGGCCGCGTGGTGACAGTCGGCGTGCCGTCCGGGACGCCGGACGAGTGCGACGCGCACCCCGGTGCCGTCGGCCGCGGTCTCCAGGGCGCGGCCCACTTCAGGATCGAGATGGCTGGAGGTCAGGGCCTTCGCTCCCCAGGGGCCTGGCTGCTCGATGAGCAGCCAGGTCCGGGCGGTGGCCGCGGTCCCCGCGAGTGGTTCGTCAAGATCCAGGGAGGCGGTCGCGCACGTACTCACGCAGGCGAGCCTAACCTGTCGGCGATGTCACTCCTCATCCAGCGCCGGCGGCAGGGGCTGTGGTGGACGCGGGCCTACATAGTGGCCCGTGGGCCGCATACGTAGGGGGCGCTCTCCGTACTCCTCCAAGGCATGGGCGATCCAACCGGTCGTGCGTGCCACCGCGAAGATCGTCTCGCCCGCCTCGGCGGCCATGCCGTGCGAGGCGGTGAGCACGGCGAGGGCCAGGTCCACGTTGGCGTGCAGGTCCGTGTGGCGGGCGGTCGTCGCCACGACGTCGCGGGCGGCGGCCAGCGCCGGCCGGGCGGCGGGCAGCTCCTCCAGAACGGCGAACAGTGCCTGCGCGCGGGGATCCTCGCCCTTGTAGAGACGATGGCCGAGCCCCGGGACGCGGCGGCCGGCGCGCAGCTCGTCGGCCACCACGGGCCCGGCGCTGCCCCGGTCGAGCACTTCCAGGAGCATCCGGTGCGCCAAGCCGCTGGCCGCACCGTGCAGCGGCCCTTCCAGGACGCCCAGGCCCGCGGACACGGCCGCGTACGCGTGCGCCCGGGCCGACGCGGCGACGCGGACGGCGAGAGTGGAAGCCGCCAGGTCGTGGTCGGCCAAGAGGCCGAGGGCCATGTCCAGAGCGCGCAGTGACGCCTCGTCAGGATCCTGATAGGACAGGCGGCCCCACAGGCGCTGGGCGATCGGTTCGCCGTCCGTGTAGGTGGGCGATTGCAGGGGCAGCGCGGCCGCGAGCGTAGGGATGAGGGAACGTGCGGCGCCGAGGACCGACTCCTCGGACAGGTCGTACCGCAGGGGATCGGAGGTCGCGGCCGCGACCGCTGCCACCCGCAACCGGTCCACGGGGCTGCTGTGTTCGGGCAGGGCGCCCACGGCACGGCGGGCGGCGGCGAGGGACTCCTTGGGGGCGACGAACCGGGCGCCGGGGCGCAGCGTGCCCGTCCACAGCCACTCCGCGACCTCCTCGTACGAGTGACGGGCCGCCAGCTGTGCCGCGTCGACCCCTCGGAAGAAGTACCGGTCCTCGTCGATGAGCGTGATCCGGGTGCGCACCGACAGCTCGTCGGGGCCCGAACTCGGTGCGCTCTCACGCCTGTTGCGGCGGGCGAGGGCCTCCACCTCGGCGGCGTCGAAGGTGCTGCCGCGCCTGCCCTGGCCGCGCCGGCTGGTCAGCTGCCCACGGCTGACGTACGCGTAGACGGTCTCGGGCTTCACCCCGAGCAGCTCGGCGGTCTCCTTGGTGGTCAGTCGACGGGCCTGTTGTGCCGGTGCCGGTTCGTGATCCCTCATGCGCGTCACCGTATCCGCTCAGTTCAGTATTGATTCAATCAATATTGACAGAGATCGAGTCAAGCATGGACAGTCAGATCAAGTTCAGGGAGGAAACATGCCGATCAACGGGACCACGACCGCCTCTGTCGTCGACGTACCGCGAGGGCTCGCGGGTGTCGTCGTCACCGACACCGCGCTCGGTGACGTCAGAGGGCGCGAGGGCTTCTACCACTACCGCCAGTACTCCGCCGTGGAGCTCGCGCAGACCCGCAGCTTCGAGGACGTGTGGCACTTGATGATCCACGGCGAGCTGCCCGATGCGGCACAGTCGACGGCCTTCGCGCATCGGACCGCGGGGCTGCGCGCACTGCCCGACGAGGTGCGGGCGGCGCTGCCCGCCATCGCCCGCGCCGGATCCGTGTCCGGGCCGCTCGCCGGGCTGCGCACGGCCCTCTCGCTGTTCGGCGCCTCACGCGGTTTCGGGCCCGTCTACGACATCGACGCCGACCGGCGCCGGGAGGACACGATCGCCGCCACCGCGGTGGTCCCCACGATGCTCACCGCACTGCACCGGCTCGGCGAAGGGCTCGACCCGGTGGAGCCGCGCGCGGATCTCTCGTACGCGGCCAACTACCTGTACATGCTGACGGGCTCGGAGCCGGACCCCGCGCACGCCCGGGCCATCGAGCAGTACCTCATCTCAACCATTGATCATGGCTTCAATGCGTCAACCTTCACGGCGCGCGTGATCGCGTCGACCGGTGCGGATGTTGCCGCCTGTCTGGTCGGTGCCGTCGGCGCTCTGTCGGGGCCCCTGCACGGCGGGGCGCCCAGTCGTGCCCTGGACACTCTAGATGCGATCGGTACGCCTGACCGCATTGACTCCTGGGTCCGTGAGCGGGTCCTGGCCGGCGACCGGATCATGGGCTTCGGGCACCCGGTCTACCGCACGGAGGACCCGCGCTCGCGGATGCTGCGCGGCATCGCCAAGCGGTTCGGAGGGCCCCTTGTGGAGTTCGCCGTCGAGGTCGAGCACCAGGTGGAGGCGATCCTGGCCGACCTCAAGCCGGGGCGGGAACTGCACACGAACGTGGAGTTCTACGCGGGCGTCGTCATGGAGCTGTGCGGGTTGCCGCGAACGATGTTCACGCCGACGTTCGCCGCGGCGCGCGCGGTCGGCTGGAGTGCCAACATCCTGGAGCAGGGCCAGGATTCGAAGATCATCCGTCCGGCGGCGCGGTATGTGGGGGTGGAGCCGACGGTGGCGGTGCCGGTGCTCGGCTGACGCGCGGGCGGCCGCCGTCGGGTGGTCCGGGCGGCGGCCGCAGTGCGTGGCTGAGAGGTCAGGAGTCGGGGATGTCGGCCTTGGCGCGCAGCAGCGTCTCCCGGTTCACGATGACGATGCGCTCGTAGTCGGCGACCCCCGCGTCCGCTGGAAGCTCGTGCTTGAGTTCAGCGGTGGCTTCCGTGCCGATCACGGCGAAGCTCCCGTCGCTGAGTTCGAATACATCGGGGCAGGTGGCGCCTGAGGCGCTGCCGCGAGCGCTCGGGGGCACCCCGATGCGACGTACGATCTTCAAGGGGACTGATTCCTTCTGGAGACGGCGAGTGATGGCGACACATTAGTGCGCTCGGCGCAGTGGCAGCGCACTGAAAGCCGCCATTCCAGGGGGAGTTGACCCGGATGTCACCGGGATGGGGGACTGTGGGACCTCGCGTGCGCGTGTTACCGCAGCGGATGCCGGTGACCGAGGCGTCACACCTCAGGGGGCACTCCTACCACCCACCACTGGTCCGTCTCCGCCTCGTCCAGTTCCCGGAAGAGCGCCTCGGCGATGCGGCCGATCTCGGCCTCCGTGGATGACGGGTCGAGTGCGGCGCGATGGGGCCGGGTGATCTCCCAGTACTCGCGGATGTAGGCGCTCTGGAAGAGCTCGCGAAGGTGGCCGAAGAGCTCGCGCTGGTTGAGCAGGCCGGATTCGTAGAGGTGGAACGCGTTGATGTACCAGAGATTCGCGTACAGGAGTTGCCGTCGCTTCTCCGGGTCCAGGTTCATGCCGAAGGTGTCGATCACGACAGCGAGTGCCGGGTCGTCGATGGCCTTGCTCAACAACTCCCAGTGCATGCGCTGTTGATGTGCGCGAGCCAGTCGTCGCCGCTCCGTGGCGACCGATTCGGCGCCTCTGCCGTGTCGCTGCCACAGATGGACGGCCCCGGCGCCTGCCAGTCCCCCCGTCAATGTCGCGATTACCACACGCCATGTGCCGTAACTTTGAGTGGCCATGTCAACCCCCGATTCAGGCGACCGTCCGCCGGTCGGTCGGGTGCGGGTCGACGGGCGTGGAGACCGGCGAGCGGTGGGCGGCGCGCTTGCCGTCTCCCAGGATGCCGAGCGGCTCTGATCGGCTGGGAGGCGGAGAGGAGGCGCACGGAAGCATGGGTCGCGCAAACCGGCGCCACGTCCAACGTCTGCCCCGCGATCGGCGCTAACAATCGTTCACTTCGCGGCGTTTCTACGCGCACTTATTCTGGGGCGAGATTCATTCTTCGTACGAGAGCCGGAGCCCGAGCCGGTGCACGCTTCGGTGTCAGAGAGGTCGCGTGTTGAGCAAGGCGAGCCCGCAGCAGATCCCTGTCGTCGTCCTCGCGGGCTTCCTCGGTTCCGGGAAGACCACCCTGCTGAATCACCTGTTGCACCGCAGTGGCGGCACGCGCATCGGTGCGATCGTCAATGACTTCGGGGCGATCGAGATCGACGCGATGGCCGTGGCCGGGCAGCTGGGCGATTCGACGGTCTCCCTCGGCAACGGCTGCCTGTGCTGTGCCGTGGACGCCAGTGAACTTGACGTCTATCTGGACAAGTTGACTCGCCCGATCAATGACAGTCATCGCATGGACGTCATCGTCATCGAGGCGAGCGGCATCGCGGAACCGCAGGAACTGGTGCGGATGGTGCTGGCCAGTGAGAATCCGCGGATCGTGTACGGAGGGCTGATCGAGGTCGTCGACGCCGCCGAGTTCGACGCCACTCGGGAGAAGCATCCCGAGGTGGACCGGCACCTGGGGATCGCCGACCTCGTCGTGGTGAACAAGGGCGATCGGGTCCCCGACACCGAGCGGCAGCGCGTCCTGGGCGTGGTGCGGGCGGCGGCAGAACGCGCCGCCGTCGTCTCCGCGTCGTACGGCCGTATCGACCCGGAGCTGCTCTTCGACTGCCGTCCCACGGAGGAGCGGATCGGGCAGCTGTCCTTCGACGACCTGCACCGGCACGGCGCGGGCGAGGCGCACGACGAGCACCTGCACTCCGCCTATGAAAGCGTCGCGTTCACATCCGAAGTTCCCTTGGAGCCGCGCCGGTTGATGGCCTTCCTCGACAGCAGGCCCGACGGTCTCTACCGCCTCAAGGGGTACGTCGACTTCGGCCCGGGCGACCCCGCGAACCGGTACGCGGTGCACGCCGTCGGGCGATTCCTGCGGTTCTACCCCGAGCCCTGGCCGGGCGGAGAGCCGCGCCTCACGCAGCTTGTCCTCATCGGGGCGGGCATCGATACGGAGGCGCTGCGCGAGGAACTCGACGCCTGTAGGGGCGAGAACAAGAGCGACGCCCCGCACACCGTCGACGAGCACGGCATGTGGGGCGTCCTCCGCTACGTACAGGACAAGGGCGAGACCGAGGAAGTCCAGGATCTCGCCGACGTCCCCTAGAGCGGAACGGGCCGGCCCGGGAGGCCTATACCGGGCCCGCCACCACCGCCACCGTCTTCGGCAGTGAGACGCCCGAGCCGTCGCGGCGCGGGTCCATCTCGGTCAGCTCGGCCGGTGTGCCGTTCTTCTGCGCCGCGCGTGCGGGCACCGGGCCCGCCCAGGCGAGGCTCAGGCAGTCCTCGCCCTTCAGGAACCTCTGGCAGCGCACGCCACCGGTCGCGCGGCCCTTGCGCGGGTACTGGTCGAACGGCGTCAGCTTGGCCGTCGTCTGGACCGAGTCGTCGAGCGTGCCGCGCGAGCCCGCCACCGTGAAGACCACCGCGTCGACCGCCGGGTCGACCGCGGTGAACGAGATGACCTTCGCGCCGGTCGCCAGCTTGATGCCGGCCATGCCGCCCGCGGGACGGCCCTGCGGACGCACCATGGAGGCCTGGTAGCGCAGCAGCTGGGCGTCGTCCGTGATGAAGACCAGGTCCTCTTCGCCGGTGCGCAGCTCGACGGCGCCCACGATCCGGTCGCCGTCCTTGAGGGTGATGACCTCCAGCTCCTCCTTGTTCGACGGATAGTCGGGCACCACACGCTTCACGACGCCCTGCTCGGTACCGATGGCGATACCCGGCGACGACTCGTCCAGCGTCGTCAGGCAGATCACCTTCTCGTCCGCCTCCAAGGAGGAGAGGAACTCGGAGATCGGCGCGCCACCGGAGAGGTTCGGCGCGGACGCCGTGTCCGGGAGCTGCGGCAGGTCCACGACGTTCAGCCGCAGCAGCCTGCCCTCGGAGGTGACCACACCGATCTCGCCGCGCGTCGTCGCCGGCACCGCGGAGACGATCACGTCGTGCTTGGCGCGCTTGCCGTCCTCGTCGGCGGCGAACGGCTCACCGTTCGCCGTACGGGCCAGCAGGCCGGTCGAGGAGAGCAGCACCCGGCACGGGTCGTCGGCCACCTGCAGCGGAACGGCGGCCACCGGGGCGCCCGCCGACTCCAGCAGCACCGTACGCCGGTCCGTGCCGAACTTCTTCGCCACGGCGGCCAGTTCCGTCGAGACGAGCTTGCGCAGCTCCGTGTCGGAATCGAGGATGCCGGTCAGCTCGTCGATCTCGCCGTTGAGCTTGTCGCGCTCCGACTCCAGCTCGATCCGGTCGAACTTGGTGAGGCGACGCAGCGGCGTGTCCAGGATGTACTGCGTCTGGGTCTCGCTCAGGGAGAAGCGCTCCATCAGGCGCTCCTTGGCCTGCGCGCTGTTCTCACTGGAGCGGATGAGGCGGATGACCTCGTCGATGTCCAGCAGCGCGACGAGGAGACCCTCGACCAGGTGCAGCCGGTCCCGCTTCTTGGTGCGACGGAACTCGCTGCGGCGGCGCACCACCTCGAAGCGGTGGTCGAGGTAGACCTCGAGCAGCTCCTTGAGACCCAGGGTGAGCGGCTGGCCGTCCACCAGGGCCACATTGTTGATACCGAAGGACTCCTCCATCGGCGTCAGCTTGTACAGCTGCTCCAGGATCGCCTCCGGCACGAAACCGTTCTTGATCTCGATGACCAGGCGCAGGCCGTGCTCGCGGTCGGTGAGGTCCTTCACGTCCGCGATGCCCTGGAGCTTCTTCGAACCGACGAGCTCCTTGATCTTCGCGATGACCTTCTCGGGACCGACCGCGAAGGGCAGTTCGGTGACGACGAGCCCCTTGCGGCGCGCCGTCACGGTGTCCACGGAGACCGTCGCACGGATCTTGAACGTGCCGCGCCCGGACTCGTAGGCGTCCTTGATGCCGGACAGGCCGACGATCCGGCCGCCGGTGGGCAGGTCGGGCCCCGGCACGAACTTCATGAGCGTCTCGAGGTCGGCCCCCGGGTGCTTGATCAAATGCCGCGCGGCGGCGATCACTTCCCCCAGGTTGTGCGGCGCCATGTTGGTCGCCATGCCGACCGCGATGCCCGACGCGCCGTTGACCAGAAGGTTCGGGTACGCCGCCGGGAGAACGAGGGGCTCCTGCTCCTGCCCGTCGTAGTTCGGTGCGAAGTCGACCGTGTTCTCTTCGATCGACTCCGTCATCAGACCGGCTGCCGGGTCCATGCGGCACTCGGTGTACCGCATGGCGGCCGGGCGGTCGTCGTTGCCCAGCGAACCGAAGTTCCCGTGCCCGTCGACCAGCGGTACGCGCATCGAGAACGGCTGTGCCAGACGCACCAGGGCGTCGTAGATCGACGCGTCACCATGGGGGTGCAACTTACCCATGACCTCGCCGACGACACGGGCGCACTTCACATAGCCACGGTCGGGGCGCAGGCCCATCTCGTTCATCTGATAGACGATCCGACGGTGGACGGGCTTCATCCCGTCGCGGGCGTCGGGCAGGGCGCGCGAGTAGATGACCGAGTACGCGTACTCCAGGTAGGAGCCCTGCATTTCGTCGACCACGTCGATGTCGAGGATCTTCTCCTCGAAGTCGTCGGGCGGCGGGGTCTTCGTGCTGCGGCGGGCCATCGCTGCTGCGGCTCCTTCACCAACATGAACGGGTACATGAACGGGAACTGTCGCGGACCATTGTGGACCGCCCCACTGACAACGCTGATCGCGACCCGTCCATACCGGGTGGTTCGCGGCCCGCTCGGGGGCTTCATGCTCGCTTACGGCGTAGCTCGAGCGGGAACTTCGCCAGGTGTCAGCACGCTTGCATACAGTGGCAGGACTGGCAGCAGTTCTGTGTTTTCAGTGTTCGCAGTGTTCTCCGTTCCCCGCGATCGAAGGGACCTACATGCCCATGGGTCACACGGCCACCGCCGAGGCCGGCTCCGGCGGCCTGACAGCGACCGAGCACCGGCTGGCCAACGGCCTGCGTGTGGTGCTCTCCGAGGATCACCTGACCCCGGTCGCGGCGGTCTGCCTCTGGTACGACGTCGGCTCGCGCCACGAGGTCAAGGGCCGTACGGGCCTGGCTCACCTTTTCGAGCACCTGATGTTCCAGGGCTCGAAGCAGGTGCACGGCAACGGTCACTTCGAGCTCGTCCAGGGCGCGGGCGGGTCGCTCAACGGCACGACGAGCTTCGAGCGGACGAACTACTTCGAGACCATGCCCGCCCACCAGCTGGAGCTCGCGCTCTGGCTGGAGGCCGACCGCATGGGCTCGCTGCTGGCCGCCCTCGACGAGGAGTCGATGGAGAACCAGCGGGACGTCGTGAAGAACGAGCGCCGTCAGCGCTACGACAACGTCCCCTACGGCACCGCGTTCGAGAAGCTGACCGCCCTCATGTACCCGGAGGGCCACCCGTACCACCACACGCCCATCGGCTCCATGGCCGACCTGGACGCGGCCACCCTCGAAGACGCGCGGAACTTCTTCCGCACCTACTACGCGCCCAACAACGCGGTGCTCTCCGTAGTGGGCGACATCGACCCCGAGGAGACGCTCGCCTGGGTCGAGAAGTACTTCGGCTCCATCCCCGGCCACGACGGCAAGGCCGCCCCGCGCGACGGTTCCCTGCCCGAGGTGATCGGCGGGCAGCTGCGCGAGGTCGTCGAGGAGGAGGTCCCCGCGCGCGCCCTCATGGCGGCCTACCGGCTCCCGGAGGACGGCACGCGCGCGTGCGACGCCGCCGACCTCGCCCTGACGGTCCTCGGCGGCGGCGAGTCGTCGCGGCTCTACAACCGTCTGGTGCGCCGCGACCGCACCGCCGTGGCCGCCGGGTTCGGACTGCTGCGCCTGGCCGGCGCGCCCTCCCTGGGCTGGCTCGACGTGAAGACCTCCGGAGACGTCGAGGTGCCGGTCATCGAGGCCGCCGTCGACGAGGAGCTCGCCCGGTTCGCCGAGGAGGGTCCCACGCCCGAGGAGATGGAGCGCGCCCAGGCCCAGTTGGAGCGCGAGTGGCTGGACCGGCTCGGCACCGTGGCGGGCCGCGCCGACGAACTGTGCCGCTACGCCGTACTGTTCGGCGACCCGCAGCTCGCGCTCACGGCCGTGCAGCGCGTCCTCGCGGTGACCGCCGAGGAGGTCCAGGAGGTCGCCAAGGCCCGCCTGCGCCCCGACAACCGCGCGGTCCTCGTGTACGAGCCGACGGCCCCCGCCGACCCCGATGACGAGAGCGACGAGAACGACGAGGAGGCGGGCCGGTGACCGAGCAGCTCGCGACCATGGACTTCCACCCCCAGCCGCAGGCCGGCGCGGCCAAGCCGTGGGCGTTCCCCGCCCCGGAGCGCGGCGAGCTCGCCAACGGCCTGACGGTGCTGCGCTGCCACCGTCCCGGCCAGCAGGTCGTCGCCGTCGAGATCAACCTGGATGCGCCGCTGGACGCCGAGCCCGCCGGGCTCGACGGCGTCGCCACGATCATGGCGCGTGCCTTCAACGAGGGCACCGACAAGCACTCCGCGGAGGAGTTCGCGGCGGAACTGGAGCGCTGCGGCGCCACGTTGGACGCGCACGCCGACCACCCCGGCGTCCGCGTCTCCCTGGAAGTGCCGGTCTCCCGCCTCCCCAAGGGGCTGGCCCTGCTGGCCGACGCCCTGCGGGCGCCCGCCTTCGCGGACAGCGAGATCGAGCGCCTCGTCCGCAACCGCCTGGACGAGATCCCGCACGAGAGCGCCAACCCGGCCCGCCGCGCCGCCAAGGAGCTCTCCAGGCAGCTCTTCCCGGCCGGCTCGCGCATGTCGCGCCCGCGTCAGGGCACCGAGGAGACCGTCGCCGCCATCGACGCGGCGGCCGTGCGCGCCTTCTACGAGAAGCACGTACGTCCCGCCACCGGGACCGTCGTCGTGGTGGGCGACCTGACGGGCACCGACCTCGACGCCCTCCTCGCGGACACGCTCGGCGCCTGGACCGGCGACACGAGCGAGCCGCGCCCGGCGCCGCCGGTCACCGCGGACGACACCGGCCGGGTCGTCGTCGTGGACCGTCCGGGAGCGGTGCAGACGCAGCTGCTCATCGGCCGGATCGGGCCCGACAAGCACGACCGCGTGTGGGCGGCGCAGATCCTCGGCACGTACTGCCTCGGCGGCACGCTCACCTCGCGCCTGGACCGCGTCCTGCGCGAGGAGAAGGGCTACACCTACGGTGTGCGGTCCTTCGCCCAGGTGCTGCGGTCCGCGCCCGACGGGACGGGCGCGGCGATGCTCGCCATCAGCGGCTCCGTGGACACTCCGAACACCGGACCCGCGCTCGACGACCTCTGGAAGGTCCTGCGCACGCTGGCCGCCGAGGGCCTCACGGACGCGGAACGCGACACGGCCGTGCAGAACCTGGTGGGTGTGGCCCCGCTGAAGTTCGAGACGGCCGCGGCGGTCGCGGGCACCCTCGCCGACCAGGTCGAGCAGCAGCTGCCGGACGACTTCCAGGCCCGGCTGTACCGCCAACTCGCCGAGACGGGCACCGTGGAGGCCACTGCGGCGGTCGTGAACGCCTTCCCGGCCGACCGGCTGGTGACGATCCTCGTGGGCGACGCCGCGCAGATCGAGGAGCCCGTCAGGGCCCTCGGCATCGGTGAGGTGACCGTGGTCACGGGCTGACCCCCGTCCCGCACGCCGCACGAAGCCCCGATGGTCACGCCGACCACCGGGGCTTCGTGCTGTCGCTCACGTCCGTCCACGACCGGCCTTGGATCACGAATGTCCGAATTGGGGCGGAGGTTGCCTGTCTGGTCTGTGGCATGCACTACAAAAGCCGGGATCCGTTTGTTGATTAAAAGATGTCCCGTTTAGCGTCGGTCCGGCTGTCCGCCAGACCTACGTCGCGCCCGCGACACCGGACAGTCATCGCCGAGTCCCCCACGGCGCGAGCCAGGGGAGCCGGGGACCCATCGCAGTCCCTGGGGTGAATCGGACGCTCTTCCCGTACGGGGAGGGTGTCCGTAGGAGACCTTCCTGCTCCGAACCCGTCAGCTAACCCGGTAGGCGAGAGGGAAGGAAAGGACCAGCCACTTCATGGCGTTCACCCGTGCCACCGGGAAGCACCGTCGTCCCAGCCGTCTCACGCGTACCACCGCGCAGGTCGCGGGTGTCGCGGCGATCACCACGACCGGTGTCCTCGGAGGCCTCGCCGCCCCCGCTCTCGCCGCCGACAACGCGGCCGCCGACCAGAACGGCCTGACCCAGGCCATCGCCATCGGCGACTCCCTGGCCGACCAGATCGACGCGCAGGCCTCCGCGCAGAAGAAGGCCGCCGCTGAAGCCGCCGCCAAGAAGAAGGCCGAGGCCGAGGCGAAGAAGAAGGCCGAGGAGGCCAAGCGCGAGGCCGAGGCGAAGGCCAAGAAGGAGCGCGAGGCCAAGGAGCGCGCCGCCCGTGAGGCCGAGCGCAAGCGCCTCAACTCCTTCGTGGCACCGATCACCGGCTCCTACGTCTCCACCGCCTACAAGGCGAGCAGCGGCCTGTGGTCCTCCGGCAGCCACACCGGCATCGACTTCCACGCGGCGAGCGGCACCTCCGTGCACGCCGTGGGCTCCGGCACCGTCGTCGAGGCCGGCTGGGGCGGCGCGTACGGCAACAACATCGTGATCAAGATGAACGACGGCACGTACACCCAGTACGGTCACCTGTCGTCCATCGGTGTCTCCGTCGGCCAGGCCGTCACCCCCGGCCAGCAGATAGGCCTCTCCGGCGCCACCGGCAACGTCACGGGCCCGCACCTCCACTTCGAGGCCCGCACGACCCCCGACTACGGCTCCGACATGGACCCCGTCGCGTACCTCCGCTCGCACGGCGTGAACGTCTGACGCATCCGCAGCAGCAGTCCCCGAAAGCCCCGGCCGCCGAGCCGGGGCTTTCGCGTGTGCACGCCGTTCCTGTCCAAAAAATATCCATGGATTCCGGCCTGCCGTCGGAAATTCAAGGAGGGTGGAATAGAGTCACTGGGCGGGCGCGTCGAACAGGTGTCAATCGCGCTTGCACGGGCGTCAATCGACCGCGTTTCGCGGGGATTAAGGCGGAGGTCGGGTCATGCGCATTCCCGCGCACTCGGTATGCACGGCGATCCGCGACGACATCGTCGCGGGTGTCTACGAGCGCGGCAGCAGGCTCACCGAGGAACTGCTCGCGCGCCGCTACGGGGTCTCGCGCGTCCCGGTCCGCGAGGCGCTGCGCACCCTGGAGGCCGAGGGCTTCGTCGTCACGCGCAGGCACGCGGGCGCGTGCGTGGCCGAACCCACCGAGCAGGAGGCCGCCGACCTGCTGGAGATCCGCATGCTGCTGGAGCCGCTGGGTGCCGCACGCGCCGCGCAGCGCCGCACCGAGGCCCACCTCAAGGTGCTGCGTGGCCTGGTCAGGCTGGGGCAGGAGCGCTCCAGGCGGGGCCAGAGCGAGGATCTGCGCTCCCTGGGCGGCTGGTTCCACGAGACCCTCGCACAGGCCTCGGGAAGCCCCGGCCTGATCACCCTGCTCACCCAGCTCCGGCACAAGATCGCGTGGATGTACGCCGTCGAGACCCCGGCCCAGCCGGGCGATTCCTGGGCGGAGCACGGCGCCATCGTGGACGCGGTGGCCCGCGGCGACGCCGAGCGGGCCCGCTCCCTGACCGCCCTGCACACCGAGCGCGCCGTCACGGCCCACCGGCTGCGCGTCCCCCGCGCGGGCGACCGTGTGAGGACTTCGCAACATGCCGTAAACACGGCGGGGCTCCAGCATTAACAGGGGGGCCGTATACAAAGAAGTGCGGTATTCATCGAATGAGCCGCGCAGTATCTTTTGCCGCCCTGATTAAAGACGTCCAGTGCGGTGTAATTCTGCTGCCCTATTCGGCGTGCTTGAATTTCGCGCGGTGGTGTCCGAATGCGAAAACGGCGGAGCCGCGCGCCCTCGAAGGGAAACGCGCGGCTCCGCCGAACTGATGGGATCAGACGGTCTCGGGAAGCTCCTCGAGGCCCTCGGAGACCAGCTTCGCCAGACGGTCGAGCGCGGCGTCCGCACCCTCGGCGTCGGAGGCCAGGACGATCTCCTCGCCGCCCTGGGCGCCCAGGCCCAGCACCGCGAGCATGGAGGCGGCGTTGACCGGGTTGCCGTCAGCCTTGGCGATCGTCACGGGGACGCCGGCCGCCGTGGCCGCGCGGACGAAGATGGAGGCGGGGCGGG
This sequence comes from Streptomyces sp. cg35, assembly GCF_050410835.1. NCBI lineage: Bacteria > Bacillati > Actinomycetota > Actinomycetes > Kitasatosporales > Streptomycetaceae > Streptomyces > Streptomyces sp. cg35. The sequence continues at coordinate 2,322,740 of NZ_CP191268.1, read as the reverse complement.
CGTGGAGGCCCTCGGCCCAGCCGACGTTGACGCGGCGCTCAGCCATGTGATGCTGCCCTTCAGGTGTCTCACGGTTGTCTAGACCATTCTCACACACCGTGGAGCGTGCTCGACGCGGACCCAGGTCCCCTCCGAGCACTGCCCTTCGGCCTTCCATAGCCTGCCTCCCACGCGCGCGGGCCGCGACCCGTACGACTGTCGCCCGCTTGTCGGTGGCCAGCCCTACCCTTGCGGCATGGAGACCCCGTCGGACCGGCACGCCTACCCCGCCCACTGGGAGGCCGACGTCGTGCTGCGCGACGGCGGCACCGCCCGGATCAGGCCCATCACCACCGACGACGCCGAGCGCCTGACCAGCTTCTACGAGCAGGTCTCGGACGAGTCGAAGTACTACCGCTTCTTCGCGCCCTACCCCCGTCTGTCCGACAAAGACGTCCACCGCTTCACCCATCACGACTACGTGGACCGCGTCGGCCTGGCCGCCACGGTGGGCGGCGAGTTCATCGCGACCGTCCGCTACGACCGGATCGACCCGAACGGCAGACCCGCCTCCGCGCCCGCCGACGAGGCCGAGGTCGCCTTCCTCGTGCAGGACGCCCATCAGGGGCGCGGCGTGGCGTCCGCCCTTCTGGAGCACATCGCCGCCGTCGCCCGGGAGCGCGGCATCCGCCGGTTCGCCGCCGAGGTGCTCCCCGCCAACACCAAAATGATCAAGGTGTTCACGGACGCCGGATACACCCAGAAGCGCAGCTTCGAGGACGGCGTCGTCCGCCTGGAGTTCGACCTGGAGCCCACGGAGGCGTCCCTCGCGGTGCAGCGCGCCCGTGAGCAGCGTGCCGAGGCCCGTTCCGTGCAGCGGCTCCTCGCCCCCGGCTCCGTCGCGGTGATCGGCGTGGGGCGGGCACCCGGAGGAGTGGGCCGCAGCGTTCTGGACAACCTCAAGGACGCGGGCTTCACGGGCCGCCTGTATGCGGTGAACAAGGCGTTCCCCGAGGACCTGACCGAGGTCGACGGCGTTCCCGCGCACCGTTGCGTCCGCGACATCGACCCGGCCGAGCCCGTCGACCTGGCCGTCGTCGCCGTACCCGCGCCGCACGTGCCCGACGTCGTCGCCGAGTGCGGTGAACGGGGTGTGCAGGGCCTGGTCGTGGTCTCCGCCGGATACGCCGAGAGCGGCGCCGAGGGCCGCGAGCGCCAGCGGGAACTGGTGCGCCAGGCCCGCACCTACGGAATGCGCATCGTCGGGCCGAACGCGTTCGGCGTCGTCAACACGTCCCCGGACGTACGACTCAACGCCTCGCTCGCCCCCGAGATGCCCCGCCCCGGCCGCATCGGCCTGTTCGCCCAGTCCGGCGCCATCGGCATCGCCCTGCTGGCCCGCCTGCACCGACGGGGCGGAGGAGTGACCGGCGCCACGGGGATCTCGACGTTCGTCTCCGCGGGCAACCGCGCCGACGTCTCCGGGAACGACGTCCTTCAGTACTGGTACGACGACCCGGACACGGACGTCGCCCTCATGTACCTCGAATCCATCGGCAACCCGCGCAAGTTCACCCGCCTCGCCCGCCGTACCGCCGCCGCCAAGCCCCTCGTGGTCGTCCAGGGCGCCCGGCACAGCGGCATCGCCCCCACAGGGCACGCCGTACGCGCCACCCGCCTCCCGTACGCCACGGTCTCCGCGCTGCTGCGGCAGGCCGGCGTCATCCGGGTCGACACGATCACCGAGCTCGTCGACACCGGTCTCCTCCTGGCCCGCCAGCCGCTGCCCGCCGGACCGCGCGTCGCCATCCTGGGCAACTCCGAGTCGCTCGGCCTGCTGACCTACGACGTGTGCCTCTCCGAGGGACTGCGTCCCAAGACGCCCCGGGACCTGACCACGGCCGCCTCCGCGGCGGACTTCCGCGCGGCCCTCGACGAGGCGCTCGCCGACGACAAGACCGACGCGGTCGTCGTCACCGCGATGCCCGCGGTGGGGGAGGGCCCCACCGAGGACGCCGAGCTGGCGGCGGCCCTGAGCGCCGCCGCCGCGGCAGCGCCCACGAAGCCCGTGCTCGTCGTCCACGTCGAACTGGGCGGCCTCGCCGAGGCCCTCTCCGCCGCGACCAGCACCGGCCCCAACGCCCCGGACGCCCCCGACACCCAGACGCCCAGGCCGCTCCCCGCGACAGCCGACACCCCCGAAGGCACCCCGCGCCTCATCCCCGCCTACCCCGCGGCCGAGCGCGCCGTCCACGCCCTCTCCGAAGTCGTGAAGTACGCCCAGTGGCGGCGCGACGCGGCCGAGCCCGGCAAGGTGCCCGAGTACGACGGCATCGACGAGTCCGGGGCCGCCGACCTCATCACTGAGCTGCTCGCCAAGGAGGACGACCCGCGCGGCATCGAGCTCGCCCCGGACGACGCCCGCGCGTTGCTCGCCCGGTACGGCATCGGCGTACGGCAGACGCTGCCCGCACCCGACGCCGACCGGGCCGCCGAGGCCGCGCGCACCCTCGGCTACCCCGTGGCCCTCAAGACGACCGCCCCGCACCTGCGCCACCGCGCCGACCTCGGCGGCGTACGCCTGGACCTCGCCGACGAGACCGACCTGCGCCGCGCCTACGAAGAACTGACCGAGCAGCTCGGCAAACCGGCCGAGCTGCGCCCCGTGGTGCAGGCGATGGCACCGCGCGGCGTCGACACCGTCGTCCGGGCCGTCATCGACCCGGCGGCCGGAGCGGTGCTCTCCTTCGGCCTGGCCGGAGCGGCGTCCGAGCTGCTCGGCGACACCGCGCACCGGCTGATCCCGGTCACCGACCAGGACGCCCGCGGAATCATCCGCTCCATCAAGACGGCGCCGATCCTGTTCGGCTGGCGCGGCGCCGCCCCCGTCGACACCCCCGCCCTGGAGGAGCTGCTGCAGCGCGTGTCCCGTCTCGTCGACGACCACCCCGAGGTGGTCGGAGTGGCCCTCGAACCGGTGGTCGTCGCCCCGCACGGACTGACCGTGCTCGGCGCCTCCGTCCGGCTCGCGCCGCCACCCGCCCGCGACGACCTCGGCCCGCGCACCCTGCCTGTCGCGTACTGATCGGCACCCCCCCGCGAAATGCCCTCACGGAGGGTTATCCACAGGCGCAACGACAGTCTCTCCCCGGCCTTAGGATGGACCCCATGGCCAAGACCAGTACGACGACCCAAGGGCTGCGAGCGGCGATCGAGCGCAGCGGCTACTACCCGGCCCTCGTGGCCGAGGCGGTGGAGGCCGCGGTCGGCGGCGAGCCCATCTCGTCGTACCTCGTGCACCAGGAGACCACGTTCGACGCGAACGAGGTCCGTCGTCATGTCACCGTCCTGGTCCTGACCGACACCCGCTTCATCGTCAGCCACACCGACGAGCAGGCGGCCGACACGACCTCCCCGACGCCGTACGCGACGACGTCCACGGAGTCCGTGAAGCTCGACCGGATCTCCTCGGTGGTGCTCAGCCGTGTCGTCGCCAATCCGGAGAAGTACGTTCCGGGCACGCTGCCGCGCGAGGTCGTCCTCACCATCGGCTGGGGCGCGGTCTCCCGGATCGACCTGGAGCCGGCCGCCTGTGGCGACCCCAACTGCGAGGCGGACCACGGCTACACGGGCAGCTCGACCGCCGACGACCTGAGCCTGCGCGTCAGCGAGGCGGGCGACGGACCGGAGACCGTGCGCCAGGCCCTCGCCTTCGCCCAGTCCCTCTCCGAGGCCACCGCGGACGCGGGACGCTGATGACGCAGGCCGCCTGGGACGACGTAGAGCCGCTGCCCGTCCACTCCGCTCCCGTCCCGGCGTACGGCACCGGCTCCCTCGCCGACCTGCTGCCCACCCTCGGCTTCCACCTGGGGGTTCCCGGCTGCGCGGCCGCGATCCCGGAGCTCGCTCCGGTCGACCGCGCCTGCGTCTTCCTCATCGACGGCCTCGGCTGGGAGCAGCTGAGGGCCCACCCCGACGAGGCGCCCTTCCTGAGCTCGCTCATGGCGTCCTCACGCGGCGGCACCGGCAGCCCGATCACCGCGGGCTACCCGGCCACCACCGCGACCTCCCTCGCCTCGGTCGGCACAGGCCTGCCGCCCGGCGCGCACGGCCTGCCCGGCTACACCGTGCGCAACCCGGCCACCGGCGAGCTGATGAACCAGCTCCGCTGGAATCCGTGGACGAAGCCGCAGGTCTGGCAGCCGTACCCGACGGTCTTCCAGCGCGCCCACGAGGCCGGAGTCCACACGGCCCAGGTCTCCGCCCCCCACTTCCAGTCGACCCCCCTCACCAAGATCGCGCTCAGCGGCGGCACCTTCCACGGCCGGCTGTCCGGCGAGGACCGCATGGACCTGGCCGCCGAGCAACTGGCCGCCGGTGACCGGTCGTTGGTGTACACGTACTACAGCGAGGTCGACGGCAAGGGGCACCGCTTCGGCGTCGACTCCGACCCGTGGCGCGGCCAGCTCATGTACGTCGACCGGCTCGCCCAGCGCCTCGCCGAGCAACTCCCGCCGCGCAGCGCCCTGTACGTGACCGCCGACCACGGCATGGTCGACATCCCCTTCGACGAGCAGTCCCGGATCGACTTCGACGAGGACTGGGAACTGGGCGCGGGTGTCGCCCTGCTGGGCGGCGAGGGCCGCGCGCGCCACGTGTACGCGGTGCCCGGCGCGCAGGGCGACGTGCTGGCCGTGTGGCGCGAGGTGCTCGGCGAGCAGTTCTGGATCGCGAGCCGCGACGAGGCGATCGCGGCCGGCTGGTTCGGTCCGCAGATCGATCAGCGGGTGTACGACCGGCTCGGCGACGTCATCGCCGCGGCCCGCGACGACGTGGTCATCATCGCGTCGCGGAACGAGCCGAAGGAGTCCCTGATGGTCGGCAACCACGGCTCCATGACCCCGGCGGAACAGCTCGTACCGCTCCTCGAAGTCCGTTCCTGAGGACCCGTCCGCCCGTCTCCCCCCTCTCTTCCCGTCACGCGAAAGGTGCTCGACTCCCCATGCCAGAGCTGGTGTTCTTCTCCGGAACGATGGACTGCGGAAAGAGCACCCTGGCTCTGCAGATCGAGCACAACCGCTCGGCCCGCGGACTGCAGGGGATGATCTTCACCCGTGACGACCGGGCCGGCGAGGGAAAGCTTTCTTCACGTCTGGGCCTGGTCACCGACGCCGTGGAGGTCGCCGATGACCTGGACGTGTACGCGTACGTCGTCGACCGCCTCTCCCAGGGCGGCAAGGTGGACTACGTGATCGCGGACGAGGCGCAGTTCCTCGCCCCCGAGCAGATCGACCAGCTCGCCCGCGTCGTCGACGACCTCGACCTGGACGTCTACGCCTTCGGGATCACCACCGACTTCCGCTCCAAGCTGTTCCCCGGCTCCCAGCGCCTGGTCGAACTCGCCGACCGCGTAGAGGTGTTGCAGGTCGAGGCGCTGTGCTGGTGCGGCGCGCGCGCCACGCACAACGCGCGCACCATCAACGGTGAGATGGTCGTCGAGGGCGCCCAGGTCGTCGTCGGCGATGTGAACCACGCCGAGGACGAGGTCGGCTACGAGGTGCTGTGCCGACGGCACCACCGCAGGCGGGCGACGAGCGCGACGGCCCGCGCCGTGGCCCTGTCCCCGGACGTGCTGCCGGTCGCCTCCGCCTGACCGCCGAGGATCACGACGCGGCCATCCGCAACGCCCGCCACTCCCGCGGCGAATGCCCGTAGGCGCCGCGGAACGAGCGGCTGAAATGGGCGGAGTTGACGAAGCCCCAGCGATGGGCCACGGCCGAGACGCTGGGGCCGGGGCCGCCGCCGCGGGTGAGGTCGCGGGCGCACTCCTCCAGCCGGCGCCGCTGGATGAGCCGGCCGACCGTGATGCCCTCGCCCTCGAAGAGCCGGTGCAGGTACCGCACGGAGATGTGCTGTGCGGCCGCGACCGTCTCCGGTGACAGCGCGGGATCCTGGAGGTTGCGGTCGATGTGGTCGCGGATCCGCCGCAGCAGGTCGCCGCGCGCGCTGTCCGCCGAGTCCCTCGTGACGCGCTCCGTCACCAGCGTGGCGAACAGGTCCACGACGCCCGCCGCGAGGCGCTCGGCGATCGTCGGCGCGTAGGAGTGGGCCGACGCGATCAGCGAGGCCAGGAACGGCATGAAGACCGCCCCGATGCCCTCCGCCGTACTGATGGCGGTGCCGCTGATCCGGCCGAGGTCCGCGTCCGGCAGGTTCAGCGCGTGGCGGGGCAGATGGGCGACACGGCCCGCGAACGGCTCGGGGAAGTCCAGGGTGTACGGCCGGCTCGTGTCGTAGACGAGGAGTTCACCCGCGTCCACGACGGTGCTCCGGCCGTCCTGCAGAAACGTCGCCGTGCCCGCCACCTGGACATGGGCCGCCACGAACGCCTCCGGCGAGCGGGCGATGTGCTCCCGCGTACGGCTGACGCGCTGCGCGCCCGCCTCGACGCTGGAGAGCCGCAACTGCCCCAGGCGGTCGGAGACGATCCGCCCCACCAGAGGGCCGTCACCGTGCGGCACCACGTGCATCGGGACGAGGGCCCGGCCGACGGCGTCGCGCCAGTGACCGAGCCGCTCCGGGCCGGGAAGCGAATCAGTCGTCACGACCAGGCTCAACCCGGTTCTCCTCTCCACCTGTGCGGTACCGGCGGGGAGGCCGTGGACACACGGTGTGTCCCGGACCGGGTGCCGCCCGCGCCCGCACGGGGACGACAGAGCACGACACCGGAGCCGGGCGACGACGGTGGGGCCCGGATTCCCCGCCGTGACCAGCCAAGCACCGACCCCGAGCGGGCTCCAGGCACAAAGCAGGCAGAAAGAGTGGGGTTCCGGACGAGCCGGCCGGCTGTGCGCCCGGGGAACAGTGCGGTGCACGCGGAGAACAGACGCGCGTCCCCGCGACGGCTACGGTGAGGACAGTGGTTCGGCGCGGGCGGCCCCCCGGCCGTCGTCCCACGAGGCCAGTCGCTCCCGGGCCCGCGCGACGCGTTGCGGATCCGCGTCCGGCCCGAGCGCGAGGCAGCGCAGGAGCGCCTCGCGCGCCTCCTCGTCCCGCCCGGCGGCCACCAGCGCGTCGCACAGGTGGGTGAGCTGGCGGCTCTCCAACGCGGCGTTGCCCAGCGTCCGGCACAGGGCGACGGAGTCCCGCAGCCGGGCCACCGCCTCCTCCCAGCGGCCGAGCCGGCCGTAGCACAGCCCGATCCCGGACAGCAGCCCCTGCCGATTCGTCCGGGCGATGTGCGGCTCCACCTGATCGGCGACCTCGTCGAGCAGCGCGAGCGTCGCCCGGTACGCGGCGAGGACCTTCTGGTCGTCACCCTCGGACTCCAGGAGCATCGCCTGGGCGTGCATGGCCTGGAGCGTGCCGTGCAGGTCGCCCGCCTCCCGGAACAGGGCCACCGACCGGTCCAGATGCTCGTACGACCGCCGCAGTTCGCCCAGCAGCCGGTGCGCCCAGCTCGCGTACTGATGGGCCCAGGCCTCCTGCTCCCGGTCGCCGGCCCGCCGCGCGGCGGCCAGTGCCCGCGCGGAGAGCGGCAGACTGTCGCGCGGCCGGCCCTCGCACAACAGCACGGCCCAGGCGTGGTAGTTGAGGTGCGTCGCTGTCAGGAGGGGATCGTCGAGGGCCGCCGCGGAGCGCGCCGCGGTCCCGAAGACCTCCGGCCAGTGCCCCCAGAAGATCCACTGGTCGGAGAACCAGTGCAGGGCCTCCGCCACCTCCACCACTCGGGCGTGCTCTCCGTCGCGCGCGGCGGCCCGCAGCGCCTCCAGCCAGTTGAGCCCCTCGTCCTGCAGCCAGCGGCGCGCACGGTCGGCGGACGACAGGTCCACCAGGCCCCGCCAGGAAGCGGGCGGCGCTCCGTGATCGGGCTCGTACCAGCGGCCCGCCACCACCGCCGTCTCCAGCAGCCAGCGCCGCATCGTCCGCCGGGCGAGGTCCGCGTCGCCGGGCGGCTCCTCCGCCGTCAGACGCTGGTCCGCGTACAGCCGCAGCAGGTCGTGCAGCCGGTAGCGGTCCCCGGCCGCGCCGAGCAGCCCCGCCTCGACCAGCTCCTCCAGCGTGTCCTCGGCGTCGAACAGGTCCTGCCCGGTGAGCCGCGCCGCGCACGGCGCGCTCGCGTCGGGGCCCGGAACCAGGGAGAGGCGCCGGAACATCCGGGCCGCGGTCGGCGTCAGCTGCCGGTAGGAGAGGTCGAAGGCGCCCGACACGCGGACGTCCCCTGCGGCCAGCGCGTCCAGCCGGCGCTCCGCGTGCGCCAGCCGGTCGGCGAGCCGGCGCACCGTCCACCCCGTCCGCGTGGCCAGCCAGTTGCCCGCCACCCGCAGGGCCAGCGACAGATGGCCGCACCGCAGGGCCACGTCCGCGAGGGCGTCGGGCTCGGCGGCGGCCCGCTCCTTGCCGATCAGCAGGGTGAGGAACTCCGCGGCCTCACCCGGGCTGAGCTCCCCGAGCGGCAGCCGGTGCACGGCGGCCAGGCCGGTCAGCATGCGGCGGCTCGTCACCACGACCAGACTCGCGCCCGAGCCGGGCAGCAGCGGACGCACCTGTGCCTCGTCGCGGGCGTTGTCCAGCACCAGCAGGCACCGCCGTTCGGCCAGCACCTGCCGGTAGAGCTCCGGATGAGCCTGGGGTCCGGCCTTGGCCAGGTCCCGGTCCGGCACCCCGAGAGCCTTGAGGACCGCGACCATCAGTTCGGACGGGGACGGCGGCGTACCGTCCGTCCCGCGCAGATCGATCATGAGCTGGCCGTGCGGGAAACGGTCGGCGAGCCGGCGGGAGGCGTGCAGCGCGAGGGTCGTCTTGCCGGTCCCCGGGGCCCCGGACACCGCCACCACGACGGGCGGCCCCAGCACGGAGTCCCGCTGTGACGCGTCCAGTACGGCGGCCCGGCCCGCGGCCTCGGCGGCGAGTTCGGCCAGGCGGCCGAGCTCCGGCTCCCGGCCGACGAAGTCGTCGATGCCGCGCGGGAAGGCGCGCACCCCCGCCGGGCTGTAACCGGGGGAGCGGCCGGCCCGGGCCGCCGCGAGCAGCCGCTCCCGGTCGGCCCCGTCCAGACCGAGGCCGTCCGCGAGCGCGGCCACCGTGCGCCGCTGCGGCGCCGCCCGACGCCCCCGCTCCAGGTCGCCGATGCCGCGGACGCTCGTACCGGACGCCTCGGCCAGCCCCTCGATGGTCAGCGACGTGGCCAGCCGCAACTCCCGCAGCAGCGCCCCGAACGTCTCCCGCGCCTCGCTCAATCCCGTCCCCTGCCCTGGATCCCCGGCCCCCGAATGATCATCCGGATTCTATGAGGCGCCGGGCACACCGGTGCATCCCGGCCCCAACGGCCCGCCGCCGCCCAATCCGGTCGAACACCCGGGATCCTGCGCTGTCGGAAAAGTACCGGTGCGCTCCTGGTCAACTGCCGCCCTGGACAGGCTCCTAGCGTGACGGGGAACGGTCCCCGACGCACCGGTGGACCGACGACACGCCAGGAGATCGCCATGCCCGACGCCATCGAGCCCGTCCAGCCGGTACTGGAACCCGCCGCAGCAGCCTTCGCCGAGGCCACGGCCGAGCCTCCCTACCTGTTCGACCTGCTTCCGGCGGAGGGCCGCAAGGCCGTCGACGAGGTGCAGTCCGGCCAGGTCGAGATGCCCGCCGTCGACGAGGAGTGGATCACCGTCTCCGGCGGCCCCACCGGCAGCGTCCGGGCCCGCATCGTCAAGCCCGCCGGCAGCACCGCAACCCTGCCCGTCGTCCTCTACATCCACGGTGCGGGCTGGGTCTTCGGCAACGCCCACACCCACGACCGGCTGGTCCGCGAACTCGCCGTCGGCGCACAGGCGGCCGTCGTCTTCCCCGAGTACGACCTGTCGCCGGAGGCCCGCTACCCGGTCGCGATCGAGCAGAACTTCGCGGTCGCCCAGTGGGTCGTGGAACAGGGCGCCACCAAGGGCCTCGACGGCACGCGCCTCGCCGTCGCCGGTGACTCCGTCGGCGGCAACATGACCGCGGCCCTGACCCTCATGGCCAAGGAGCGCGGCGGCATCCCGCTGCTGCACCAGGTGCTGTTCTACCCGGTCACGGACGCGGCCTTCGACACGGGCTCGTACCACCAGTTCGCCACCGGCTACTTCCTGCGCCGCGACGGCATGCAGTGGTTTTGGGACCAGTACACGACCGACGAGAGCGAGCGCGCGCAGATCACCGCCTCGCCGCTGCGGGCGACCACCGAGCAGCTCGCGGACCTGCCGCCCGCCCTCGTCATCACCGGCGAGGCCGACGTCCTGCGCGACGAGGGCGAGGCGTACGCGAACAAGCTGCGCGCGGCCGGTGTCCCCGTCACCGCCGTCCGCTTCCAGGGCATCATCCACGACTTCGTCATGCTCAACGCCCTGCGCGAGACGTACGCCGCCGAGGCCGCCATCGCGCTGGCCGTCAGCACCCTGCGCTCCGCCCTGCACACCGCCTGACGCCCGCCCGCACGCCACAAGGAGAGACATGACGAACCCGACCCCGACCGTGGTCCTGGTCCACGGTGCGTTCGCCGACGCGGCGAGCTGGTCCGGTGTCATCGCCGCACTGCAGAGCCACGGCATCCCCGTGATCGCCCCGCCCAACCCGCTGCGCGGCCTGGCCGACGACGCCGCGTACATCGCTTCGGTGGTCGCCCGGATCGACGGTCCCGTCGTCCTGGTCGGCCACTCCTACGGAGGCGCGCTGATCACAGTCGCCGGGACCGCCGAGAACGTCGTCGGCCTCGTCTACGTGGCGGCGTACGTCCTGGAGGAGGGCGAGAGCCTCGGTGAGCTCCAGGGCCGATTCCCCGGAACACCGCTGGTCAGCAACCTGGAGCAGGGAACGTACCCCGTCGTGGGCGGCGGTACGGCCGTCGAGGTCACCATCGCGCGGGACGCCTTCCCGACGGTCTTCGCGGCCGATGTCCCCGCCGAGGTGACGCAGGTGCTGGCGGTGGCCCAACGGCCGCTCGCCGCCGGGGCGTTCGAGGAGAAGGCGACCGCAGCGGCCTGGCGCACCACGCCGTCGTGGGCGCTCGTGGCCGCGGCCGACCAGGCGATCAACCCCGAGGTGGAGCGCTACGGAGCCAAGCGGGCCGGAGCGACCGTCGTCGAGATCGAGGGTGCCTCGCACGCGGTCGCGGTCTCCCGCCCGAAGGAAGTCGCCCAGCTCATCCGCGACGCGGTGCTCGCCACGTCCTGAGCACCGGACCACCGTGCGGGGCGACCGGGTGCACTCGGCCGCCCCGCACGGTGGTTGCCGCGTTCCGGGCCCGTCAGCGCTCCGACGCCACCAGCGCGAAGCGGGCCCCTTCGGGATCCGCCACCGTGGCCACCCGCCCGTGCGAGCCGTCCCGCGGGGGCTTGACGGTGTGCCCGCCCAGGTCGGCCACCCGCTCCACCGCCTCGTCGACGTCCCCGACCTCGAAGTACGTCATCCAGTGCGGGCCCCGGTCGCGCGGCAGCGCGTGTCCGACGCCCTGCATGGAGGCCACCGGACGCCCCTCCAGCTGCAGCGTCAGGCAGTCGAAGTCGGCCGAGACGACGGCCTCCTCGGCGTACCCGAAGACCGCCTGGTAGAACTTCGCGACGCTCGCGGTCTCCCGCGTCACCAGCTCGTTCCACGACACCGCACCCGGTACGGCGGTCACCGCCATGCCCAGATGCGCCGCCGCCTGCCAGATGCCGAACACCGCGCCCGACGGATCGGAGCAGATCGCCATCCGGCCCGCCTCGCCGGCGTCCAGCGGGCCGACGCCCACCGTGCCGCCGCAGTGCCGCACCGTCTCGGCCGTCGCGTCCACGTCGTCCGAGGCCAGGTAGGGGGTCCAGGCGACCGGCAGATGACGGTCGGCCGGCATCCGGCCGATGCCGGCCACCTCCCTCCCGTCCAGGAGCGCCCGCGCGTACGGGCCGAGCTGCTGCGGCCCCGGCCTGAACTCCCAGCCGAACAGCGCCCCGTAGAACTCCTGGGTCGCGGCCATGTCGTGCACCATCAGGCTCACCCAGCAAGGTGTGCCCGGTGCGCGCCGGGCTGCTGCCTCGGTCATCGTCACTCTCTCCTCGGAACGGAACCCTCGGGCCCGTAATCGGGAACCCACGTGTCGCATCACGCCCGTGCTGATGGTGGCACTCCGTGCCGCGCGGCGCTCCCTGACCGCGCCGAATCCGCCGGACTCCTCGCAGAGGATGTCCGAAACGGTGTTTCGCAGACGTTGCCGCGCCATGACCCGGCCGTGTCCGACCGGTTGACGCTCGGTAGTCGGTCGAGCACGCTATCCGAACGTGGGCGCTCGGGCCAGACCATGAGCAAGGATGGCCCTCATGAATGCCATCATCACCGCATCCGAACTTGCGAGCGAGTTGGCGGGGGAGAACCCGCCCGTGCTGCTCGACATCCGCTGGCAGCTCAGCGTCGCGAAGGCCGCGGGGGAGCCCGCGTTCGACGGCCGGGCCGCGTACGAGGCGGGGCACCTGCCCGGCGCGGTCTTCATCGACCTCGACGCGGAACTTGCAGGTCACGCCGGTCCGGATGGCGGCCGGCACCCGCTGCCCGACCTGGCGGACCTCGGCGCCACGCTCCGCGCGGCGGGCGTCTCGGGCGACCGGGACGTCGTCGTGTACGACGGCGGGCAGGGCTGGGCCGCGGCTCGCGCCTGGTGGCTGCTGCGCTGGACGGGTCACCCGTCCGTGCGGGTCCTCGACGGCGGCCTCGCCGCCTGGGACGGCCCCCTGGAGACCGCGATCCCCGCGCCGGAGCCCGGCACGTTCACCCCTGCACCGGGTGCCACCGGTCTCCTCGACGCGGACGCCGCCGCCACGCTCGCCCGCTCCGGCCTCCTGCTGGACGCCCGCGCCGCCGAGCGCTACCGGGGCGACGTGGAGCCCATCGACCGCGTCGGCGGCCACATCCCGGGCGCGGTGTCGGCGCCGACGACGGAGAACGTCACGGCGGACGGCCGCTTCCGCCCGGCCGCCGAACTCGCCGCCCGCTTCAAGTCCCTTGGCGCGACCGGCGATCCGGGCCAGGTCGGCGTCTACTGCGGCTCGGGCGTCTCCGGCGCCCACGAGGTCCTGGCGCTCGCGGTGGCGGGCATCGACGCCCAGCTGTACGTCGGCTCGTGGTCGCAGTGGTCCGCGGACGAGTCCCGTCCGGTGGCGACGGGCCCGGATCCGCAGTAACCGTTCCCGCGTACGCGGTGGGGCCCGCGCCGATCAGTCGGCGCGGGCCCCACTACGTACGGGCGGTGACTAGTCCTGCTTCTTGCGGCGCGTCCCGAAGACGATCTCGTCCCAGCTGGGCACCGCGGCCCGGCGCCCGGGGCGCACACCGTCGGCCTCGGCCTGGCGGTCGGTGGTGCCGGTGAGGCGGTCCCGGTGGCCCGCGACGCTGCGCGGCATCAGCACGTCCGCGTACGCGGCTCCGGCCCCGGCCGACGCGGCGGGCGCCGCCGGCTCCTCCACCTCGGCGGCGGCGGGCGGCTCCGGCTCCTCCTGCGGCGGCTCGGGAGCCGTCGTCGGACGGTCGGGCACCACGATGTCGCCGCGGTAGCTGGGCACGGCCTCCAGGAGGCTGGTCAGCGAGTCACGCTCCGAGGAGGAGGCGATCGCCGGCAGGTTCTCCTCGCCCGGCGCGGACGTGACCTCCGGCGGCGTCGGGCGCTCCAGCTGCCGGTCCAGGGCGCGGTCCAGGGGGCGGTCCCTGGGCAGGCGCGCGATGCGCGGCACGAAGGGGAACGTGGGCTCGGGCGCGCCGATGTCGTCGGACTCGCCGATCAGCGAGCGCGCCTCGTCGTCCACGGCCTGGACGAGCCTGCGGGGCGGGTCGTACGTCCAGCTCGCCGAGTGCGGTTCGCCCGCGACCCGGTAGACGAGGAGGACCTCCCAGGTGCCGTCGTCGCGGCGCCAGGAGTCCCACTGGACGGTTTCCTTGTCGGCGCCGCGCAGCAGGAGTCGCTCTCCCACCGCCTCGCCGAGCTGGGGACCGGTGTTCTCGCCGGGACGGCGCACGGGGGTCTTCCTGGCCCGCTCGGCCATGAAGGCCCGCTCCGCGAGTACGGGACCCTCGAAGCGGCGTACACGATCGACCGGAATGCCCGCGAGCTGGGCGACCTCCTCGGCGGAGGCGCCTGCCCGTATGCGCGCCTGAATGTCGCGCGGGCGGAGGTGGCTCTCCACCTCGATCTCGATCTGGCCGAGGCGCGGACGGTCGCCGCGCACGGCGGCCCGGAGGCGCTCATCGATCGGAAGCGTGTACTCCGTGCTGTCCGCAGCCTTCAGCACCAGCCGTGTGCCGTCGTTAGAGACGGCCACGACACGCAGTTCGGGCATGGGGACCTCCCGGGTGGTGCCTGCCGACGTCACGTGCGTCGCTGCTTCCGCTAGTCGAGTGTGGCCTGCCCGGGTGCAGCCTGCCACAACCTTGCCGAGTTGCCCGGCGTGTCGGGCATCGACCCGAGAGCGCCGTTATGGCACGGTTACCTGTTCGCAACGCTAAGTGACCGAAGTCGTCACCCTGTGCAACGAGCCCCCTCTCGGCGGTCCTGGAAGGCCCCGGACACCCTGGCGGGAGACCGGACCCAGGGCTCGCAACAGTACTCCATTCGGGCCACTCGCGTGGATCGGCTCGCCGCCGAACTTCTCACGGTGGACGGGAGTTGGGTACGGGGCACCCTCGATGCGTGCCCGATTCGCGATGGATGCACGTGGCGTGCTTCACGAAATCCACAGAAGCGGAACTAGGGACTTCGGTCGTACGTCCCTTTCTCATGTGACACAGGAGGTTCACGTAGCCTCGGGAACTTCACTGTGAAACAGGCTGGAATGTCGAGAAAGGCAGGCAAGGACCGGAGATGGGCGAGAGGCCGGATGGCTCCAAGGACGGGCAGGACGAGGCCAAGGGGAGGAAGCGGCTGGATCTGAGCGTGCCCCAGGTGGCGGGCAGTGCCGTCGCCGCCGTGGTGGCCGCGAAGCTCGCCTCCAGTTTCGGCGTCTACGGGACGATCCTGGGCGCCGGTGTGGTCAGCGCCCTCGCCACCTGCGGCGGCACCGTCTTCCAGCACTTCTTCAGGCGCACCGGCGAACAGATACGTGACGTCGCCGTGCAGACGAAGCCGAAGGGACGGCAGGTGCCGGTCACGGCGGAGGGGCGTCCCGTACCGCGCACGTTCCGCTCGGACATCTCCATGGACGCCACGAAGGCCATGGTCACCGGCGCCCGCCCGCCCGCCGCGCGGCCCGCCACGGGCGCGCTGCCCACGACCACGACCTGGGGGACGCCGCCGGCGGCGGACGCCGAGGCGACGACGGCGCTGCCCCAGGCCCCGGCCGGCGACGAGATGACCCAGCTGCTCGACACCGGCGCGGTCGCCGACCTACTGCCGGACGAGTCCGAGAAGACCCGGCTGCTCGGCACCGTCGACCCGGAGAAGACCCAGCTCATCGAGCCCGGCGCGATCGACGAGGCCACGCGCGTGCTGCGCCCCGCGACGGATCTGCCGCACCAGTCGCTCCCGGCCGGCGGGCCGGACGGCGGGTCCGGTGGGACGGCGGAGGCTGACGAGATCAACGGGATCGACGACGAGTTCACCCCCGGGACCGTGCACAGGTCCCGTGTCAAGAGCTGGAAACGGCCGCTGATCGCCGCCGCCGTCGTCTTCGGCGTGACCATGGGCGGCATCACGACGTACGAGATCGTGGCCGGCCACAGCTTCAGCGGGGACAGCGGCAGCACCACGTTCCGGGACGCCTTCAGCGGCCACCGGTCCTCCGGCGGCAGCGACCCCGAGCCCAGCACCTCGCAGCAGCCCTCCGGCGACAGCAGCACCGGTTCCGACAGCGGCACCCGGCAGGACGGCGACGACCCGTCCACCGGCGGGAGCGCGACGCCCGCCCCGACGCCCACCGGCAACGGCGACTCGGGCGCCGGGTCCGGCACCGGCTCGGACTCCGGGTCGGACAGCGACACGGACTCCGGTTCGGACTCGGGCGAGGGCAAGGCCACGCCGACCCCGACGCCCACGCCGACCCCGTCGCAGAGCACGGGCTCGGGCTCGGACCCGGGGTCGGAGACGGGCTCCGGTCAGCGGAGCCCGGCCGAGTAGTGCGTGGTCAGTCGCCGAGGACCCGCCGCAGATAGGCGTTGCCGAAGAGGCGGTCCGGGTCCAGGCGGTCGCGCAGCTCCGTGAACTCGCCGAAGCGCGGGTAGACCTGCGAGAAGTACGCGGCGTCGCGCGTGTGCACCTTGCCCCAGTGGGGGCGGCCCTCATGGGCGGTGAAGATCTGCTCGGCGGCCGTGAAGTACCGCTGGTACGGAGTGCCCTTGTACATGTGGACGGCGACGTAGGCGCTGTCGCGGCCGGAGGCCGTGGACAGCGCGATGTCGTCCGCCGGGGCGGTGCGGACCTCCACCGGGAAGCTGACGCGCAGGTTCGAGCGGTCCACCATCGATTTCAGCTCGCGCAGCGTCTCCACGAGGGCCGCGCGCGGAACGGCGTACTCCATCTCCACGAAGCGCACCCGGCGCGGAGATGTGAAGACCTTGTAGGGAATGTCGGTGTACGTCCGGGCGGACAGTGCCCTGCTGGAGATCTTGGCGATCGACGGGATCGTGGCGGGCACCGCGCGGCCGATCGAATTGACCACCTGGAACAGGCCGTTGGAGAGCACTTCGTCCTCGACGAAGCCGCTGATCCGGGAGACCGGGGCCTTGGGGCCTGCGCTGCGGTTGTTGCGCTTGGTGTTGCAGTTGCCGGTGTGCGGGAACCAGTAGAACTCGAAGTGCTCGTTCTCCGCGTACAGCTCGTCGAAGTCGCCCAGCACCTTGTCGAAGGTCATCGGCTCCTCCCGCGCGCTGAGCAGGAAGAGCGGCTCCACGGCGAAGGTGATGGCCGTGACGATGCCGAGCGCGCCCAGGCCGATGCGGGCCGCGGCGAAGACCTCCGGGTTCTCCTTCTCGGAGCAGGAGAGCAGCTCGCCGCTCGCCGTCACCAGTTCGAGCCCCTTGATCTGGGCGGCGATGGAGGCGGAGTCGCGGCCCGTGCCGTGGGTGCCGGTGCTGGTGGCGCCGGACACGGTCTGCTCCATGATGTCGCCCATGTTCGTGAGCGACAGGCCCTCGCGGGCCAGGACCATGTTGAGCCGCTTGAGCGGAGTACCGGCCTCGACCGTGACCGTCCCGTTCGCCCGGTCGATATTGCGGATACCGGTCAACAGTTGAGGGCGTATCAACACGCCGTCGGTGGCCGCGGCGGCGGTGAAGGAGTGACCGGTGCCGACGGCCTTCACCTTCAGGCCGTCCTCCGCCGCCTTGCGTACGGCGGCGGACAGTTCCTCCACGGAGGCGGGCGTCACCTCCCGTACGGGACGTGCGGTGACGTTCCCCGCCCAGTTACGCCACGCTGCGCCGCTCTTCGTGCCGCTGGCCGTCTGCGCCGTGCTCATCGGTGGTTCCTCCCCGCTGCATGACCGGCTGCTTCAGCCGGCGGTAGCCGAGGAACGCGACCAGGACCGCGACGGCACCGGCGACTCCCGGTACCCCGTACCCGGCCTTCGCACCGGCGGCGTCGATCACCCAGCCGGCCACGGAGGAGCCGAGCGCGACACCGACCGCGAGTCCGGTGCTCACCCAGGTCATGCCCTCGGTCAGTTTCGCGCGTGGTACGTGCTGCTCGACGAGAGCCATCGTCGTGATCATCGTCGGTGCGATGGACAGGCCCGCAACGAAGAGCGCCACGGCCAGAAACGGCAGGTTCCCGACCAGTTGGAGGGGGATCATACTCACGGCCATCGCGAGGACACCCACCAGCCACCTGCGCGCGGGCGCCCCCTTCACGTGCAGCAGCCCGAAGACGGCCCCCGCGACACAGGACCCGCCCGCGTACACGGCCAGCACCACACTCGCCAGTGACTTGTGCCCCTGCTCCTCGGCGAAGGCCACGGTCACCACGTCGACCGCACCGAAGATCGCGCCCGTCGCCACGAAGGTGGCCACCAGAACCTGCAGCCCGCGCGCGCGGAGCGCCGATCCGCCGCCGTGCTGCTCACGGGGGTGCGGGGCGGGCTCCGTCGCCCGCTGCGAAGTCAGCCAGAAGACGCCGGCCGCGAGGAAGCAGCCCGCGAGCAGCGGGCCCGCCTCCGGGAACCACGCCGTGGACAGGCCGATCGAGATGATCGGTCCGAAGATGAAGCACACCTCGTCGATCACGGACTCGAAGGAGTACGCCGTGTGCAGCTGCCGCGGAGTGTCCCGGTAGAGCACCGCCCACCGCGCCCGGATCATCGAGCCGACACTCGGGACGCAGCCGATGAACGCGGCGCACAGGAACAGCGTCCAGTCCGCCGCCTCGTACTTCGCGCACAGCAGCATCCCGCTGACCGCGACGAGCGAGACCAGCGTGGCCGGGCGCAGGACACGCCGCTGGCCGTACCGGTCGACGAGGCGGGAGATCTGCGGCCCGATCACCGCGGCGGACAGCGCCACCGTCGCCGACAGGGCGCCCGCGAGTCCGTAGCGCCCGGTCAGCTGCGAGACCATCGTGACGATGCCGATGCCCATCATCGACAGGGGCATCCGGCCCAGGAACCCGGCCACCGAGAAGCTCTTGGTGCCGGGCAGGGCGAATATGGCGCGGTAGGGGCTGGGCAACTCGACTCCGGTGAGGCGGACAGGCGTGCCGAGGGCGGCTCGGTGGGCGCCCGGGCGCAATAGGTAAGGCGTGACTACAGCTGATACAGCTTACGCGTGTCATGGTTCGGGTGGCATGGCGGTTTTCCGCCTGTCAGTGCCGGGTGGCAGGATCGAAGACATGCCAGACGCGCACGCTGCCAGCCCCGATGCCCGCCCCTACGACGCCCTGCTGCTGCTCTCGTTCGGCGGCCCGGAGGGCCCCGACGACGTCGTCCCGTTCCTGGAGAACGTGACGCGTGGCCGCGGCATCCCCAAGGAGCGGCTCAAGGAAGTGGGCCAGCACTACTTCCTCTTCGGCGGGGTCAGCCCCATCAACGACCAGAACCGCGCCCTGCTCGACGCCCTGCGCAAGGACTTCGCCGACCACGGCCTGGACCTGCCGGTCTACTGGGGCAACAGGAACTGGGCGCCGTACCTGACCGACACGCTGCGCGAGATGGTCACCGACGGCCACCGCCGCATCCTCGTCCTCGCCACCAGCGCGTACGCCTCGTACTCGGGCTGCCGCCAGTACCGCGAGAACCTCGCGGAGTCGCTGGCCGCCCTGGAGGCCGAGGGCCTGGAACTGCCGAGGATCGACAAGCTGCGGCACTACTTCAACCACCCCGGTTTCGTACGCCCCATGGTCGACGGCGTCCTCACCTCCCTCGCCGACCTCCCCGAGGACGTGCGGGACGGCGCCCACATCGCCTTCAGCACGCACTCCATCCCGACCGCCGCAGCCGACTCCTCCGGGCCCGTGGAGGGCCACGGCGACGGCGGCGCGTACGTGCGGCAGCACCTGGAGGTCGCGCAGCTGATCGCGGACGCCGTGCGCGAGGAGACCGGCGTCGAGCACCCCTGGCAGCTCGTCTACCAGTCGCGCTCCGGCGCCCCGCACATCCCGTGGCTGGAGCCCGACATCTGCGACCACCTGGAGGAGCGGCACGGCGCCGGGGCACCGGCCGTCGTCATGGCGCCCATCGGGTTCGTCTCGGACCACATGGAGGTCCTGTACGACCTCGACACCGAGGCCACCGCCAAGGCCGAGGAGCTGGGCCTCCCGGTGCGCCGCTCCGCCACCGTGGGCGCCGACCCGCGCTTCGCCGCCGCCGTACGGGAGTTGGTCCTGGAGCGGGCCGCGACCGAGAGCGGCAGGGACATCGCGCCGTGCGCCCTCGGCGCCCTCGGCGCGAGCCACGACCTGTGCCCGGTCGGCTGCTGCCCGGCCCGCGCCCCCAAGCCCGCCGCCGCGGGCGCCGACAGCCCGTACGCGTAAGGACGCCGACGTGACCGACCTGAAGACAGAACTCCTCGACGTCGCCCTGGAGGCGGCCGCCCGGGCCGGAGTGTTCCTGCGCGACGGCCGCCCCGCCGACCTCGGCGTGGCCGCCACCAAGACCAGCGCTGTCGACGTCGTCACCGAGATGGACATCGCGTCCGAGAAGCTGATCACGGACTTCCTGGCGGAGCGCCGGCCCGACGACGGCGTCCTGGGCGAGGAGGGCGCCTCCGCCGAGGGCACCAGCGGCGTCCAGTGGGTGATCGACCCCATCGACGGAACGGTCAACTACCTTTACGGACGCCCCGATTGGTCCGTCTCCATCGCGGCCCGCAAGGACGGCGAGACCGTCGTCGGCGTCGTCGCGGCCCCGATGCGCGGTGAGACCTACCGCGCCGTCCTGGGGGAGGGCGCCTTCGTGAACGACCGGCCCGTGCACGCGCGCGTGGCACCTCCCTTCGCGCAGGCCCTGGTCGGCACCGGCTTCGGCTACCTGGAGGCGCGCCGGGCCCACCAGGCCGACGTCGTAAGGGAGTTGGTGCCCCGGGTGCGCGACATCCGGCGCGGCGGCTCGGCGGCGATCGACCTGTGCGACGTGGCCCTCGGCCGCCTGGACGCGTACTACGAACGCGGCCTGAACCCTTGGGACTTCGCGGCCGGCGACCTCATCGCGCGCGAAGCCGGCGCCCTCACCGGGGGCCGCCCCGGCGAGCCCGTGTCGCCGGACCTGACGATCGCCGCCCCGCCCGGACTCTTCGAGCCGCTCCAGAACTGGCTGGAAGAGCTCGGCGCCTGGCACGACTGAGGGCCCTGAGCCCGGACACGAAAAGGCCCCGGCGTCCGTCTGGATCGGACCAGGCGCCGGGGCCCTTCGCTGTGTCGGTCAGACGCTCGAGGCGTGAACTTCCACGCCGTGCTCGGCGGCGAGACGGTGGAGATCGTCCAACTCGCCCTGCTCGACCTCGGCAAGGAAGTCGTCGCCGGTCTCGCGCGCCCGCGTCAGGTCGGACTCGGCCGCCTTGATGCGCTGCAGCAGTCCTGCGGTGAATGCGTCCATGGTTGCGCCCCCTCGTCCTGGGTCGTGAGTCGTGGCACGGGGGTGTGCCCGGTGGAAGGGGCGATCACGACTCGGGCCGCCGTGCGGTAAGCGGTTCGTGGCATGCCACATACAAAGCGTGATCGCGGGTGTAAGGCCGTCCTCCCCCCGCTCCCTCCCGCGGAAACCTCAACCCCCGGAGAAAATCCGGCATTCCCCCGATGCCTCGCCGTCTTACAGCCGGTTTATGGCCGAAAGGGGCAGGATGGAGGCTCACACCCCGAGAACGGACCACCCGCGCGCGCCCGAATCCGCCCGCGGGTGACCAGAGGAAGGACAAGCGACGTGCGCGTACTCGTCGTCGAGGACGAGCAACTGCTCGCCGATGCGGTGGCCACCGGACTGCGCCGGGAGGCCATGGCCGTCGACGTCGTGTACGACGGTGCGGCCGCCCTCGAGCGCATCGGCGTCAACGACTACGACGTGGTCGTGCTCGACCGCGACCTCCCGCTCGTGCACGGCGACGACGTCGCCCGCAAGATCGTCGAGCTGGGCATGCCCACCCGCATCCTCATGCTGACCGCCTCCGGCGACGTCAGTGACCGTGTGGAGGGCTTGGAGCTGGGCGCCGACGACTACCTCCCCAAGCCCTTCGCGTTCAGCGAGCTGACCGCCCGCGTCCGAGCTCTCGGACGCCGTACGAGCGTGCCCCTGCCGCCCGTCCTGGAGCGCGCCGGCATCAAGCTCGACCCGAACCGGCGGGAGGTGTTCCGCGACGGCAAGGAGATCCAGCTCGCGCCCAAGGAGTTCGCCGTCCTGGAGGTGCTGCTGCGCAGCGAGGGCGCCGTCGTCTCGGCCGAGCAGCTCCTGGAGAAGGCCTGGGACGAGAACACGGACCCGTTCACGAACGTCGTGCGCGTCACCGTCATGACCCTCCGCCGCAAGCTCGGTGAGCCCGCGGTCATCGTCACGGTGCCCGGCTCCGGCTACCGGATCTGATCCCACGATGGCCGCCGCACCAGCGCCGCCCACGGCGCCACCGAAGCCGACCTGGAAGCCGGGGACGAAGGTCGAGCCGCCCTTCCCCTGGCTCCGCCCCACCATCCGCATACGGCTCACGCTGCTCTACGGCGGCATGTTCCTCATCGCGGGCATCCTGCTGCTGTCGATCATCTATCTGCTCGCCGCGCAGGCCCTCAACGTCGGCAGCGAACTGCCCTTCAAGATCGTCGAAGGCACCGTCTCCAGCAACGTCTGCAACATCCCGGACGGTTCGAGGATCCCGGCCAGCGAGCTGAACAGCGCGCTGAGCGACTGCGTCAACCAGCAGCGCCAGCACGCCCTGGACGTCCTGCTGAGCCGCTCCCTCATGGCGCTGCTCGGCCTCGCGATCATCGCCTTCGCCTTCGGGTACGCGATGGCGGGCCGCGTCCTGTCCCCGCTCGGCCGCATCACGCGCACCGCGCGCCGCGTGGCCGGCACGGACCTGTCGCGCCGCATCGAGCTGGACGGCCCGGACGACGAGCTCAAGGAGCTCTCCGACACCTTCGACGAGATGCTCGACCGCCTGGAGCGGGCGTTCACGGCGCAGCAGCGCTTCGTGGGCAACGCGTCGCACGAGCTGCGCACCCCGCTCGCCATCAACCGCACGCTCCTGGAGGTCCACCTCTCCGACCCGGGTGCGCCCGTGGAGCTGCAGCAGCTCGGCAAGACGCTGCTCGCCACGAACGAGCGCAGCGAGCAGCTGGTGGAGGGACTGCTGCTGCTCGCCCGCAGCGACAATCAGATCGTCGAGCGCAAGCCCGTGGACCTGGCGGAGGTCGCCTCCCAGGCGATCGACCAGGCCAGGTCCGAGGCCGACGACAAGGGTGTGGAGATCCGCGGCGAGCGCAAGGAGGCGGTCGTCCAGGGCAACGGCGTCCTCCTGGAGCGCATCGCGCTGAACCTCGTGCAGAACGCCATCCGGTACAACGTGCCGGAGGGCGGCTGGGTCCAGGTCGACACCGAGGCGCAGCACGGCCAGGCCGTCCTGGTGGTCGCCAACACCGGCCCGGTGGTCCCCGCGTACGAGATCGACAACATTTTTGAGCCGTTCCGGCGGCTGCGGACCGAGCGCACCGGCAGCGACAAGGGCGTGGGCCTCGGCCTGTCGATCGCCCGGTCGGTGGCGCGCGCCCACGGCGGCCGGATCGTCGCCGAGCCCCGTGAGGGGGGTGGGCTCGTGATGCGCGTCACCCTGCCGATCTAGGTCGGTTCAAGGTGCACGGCGCGTACGGATCTGACATGCTTCCGCCGACGCGCTGGGGAAGTTCGCTTTTAGCGGAATTTTCGGGACCTGCGCCCGTGAAGACCGTGTGTGATCGATCACAGGAGCGAATTTCCGGCCATCTACTCTCCGTGATCGCAAAAGCCGTCTGAAAGCCGGGAAAATCCGTGTTTTCGGGCAGCTTGATCACGGGAAGTACACGGGGTGGCGCCCGTGCAGTGCGTCAATCGGACCGTGTACGGTCCCGTTCGCCACCCAAGCCGATCACTCAAGAGGGGTCCGGTTGGGTGTCGATTGAGTAACAGACCTTGATGTGAGGCAAAATCTCCGCCTCAGGTCGGGCACAAGTCCGGCCTCTCATGCGTTACGTGCGCTGAGACACCGCAGACACCCAGAGGGGGAGAGCGACATGGCAACGGATTACGACACCCCACGCAAGACCGATGACGACCTCAACGAAGACAGCATTGAGGAACTGAAGTCACGGCGGAACGACAAGTCCGCGTCGAACGTCGACGTGGACGAGTTCGAGGCGGCCGAGGGCCTGGAGCTTCCGGGCGCAGACCTCTCGAACGAGGAACTGGCCGTCCGCGTCCTGCCCAAGCAGCAGGACGAGTTCACCTGCATGAGCTGCTTCCTGGTGCACCACCGCAGCCAGCTCGCGCGGGAGAAGAACGGCCAGCCGATCTGCCGCGACTGCGACTGAGGTGGGGTCGGGCATGACTGGCTCGACCCCGCCCTGGAAGCGCCGTACCTGGAGCAAGCGCCAGGATGCGGTACAAGGCCCGTCAGAGGCCGTGCGTGACGACGACGAGCGAGGCTCTTCCGCCCGTGAAGACGCCTCGCTCGAAGCGGCACACAAGCGCGACGAGACGGGTGGCCCGACGGCGGCCGGCGTCGTGGATCTGCACGACGCCGACGCGGCGGACACCGAGGCGCAGCCGACCAGGCGCCGCGTGGACGCCGTCAAGGACGGTGTCCGCAAGAGCGGCAGCGTCGCGAGAACGGGGATGATCAAGAGCGGCAGCGCCGCAAGAGCCGGCATCGGCTACCTCGCCGACCGGATCATCGAGAACGCACCACGGGTGCCCGTACGGGACCTCGCGACCCTGCGCAGACAGTTCCCCGGCCTCGGGCCCGAACAGCTCGCGGACAAGCTGGTCGCCGGTGCGGCGGCCGCCTCGTCGACCGTCGGCGCCGGAGTCGGCGCGGCCGCGATGCTGCCGGTACCGCCCGCGATGCCGACCGAGCTGGCCGCGGAGGTCACCGGTGTGGCGGCGATCGAGCTGAAGCTGGTCGCCGAGCTGCACGAGGTCTACGGAGTACGGCCTCCGGGGAACCTGAAGGACCGCACCGCCATCTACCTCACCTCGTGGTCCGAGGAGCGCGGGATCGACGTGTCGAAGCCGTCGACGATCAACATCGCGCTCGGTGGCCAGATGAAGCGCGAGCTGCGGCAGCAGATCATGAAGCGGACCGTGCGCAATCTTCCGACCCTGATGCCGTTCCTGGTCGGCGCCGCGGTCGGGGCGGCCATGAACCGCCGGGACACGAAGAAGCTGGCCGAGCGGGTGCGCAAGGATCTGCGGCGCCTCCAGGTGCCGTGGGACGCGCTGCCGGAACTGCCGCCGCTGGTCCCGCCGAAGGACGCCCTGGAGATCGAGGGCTGAGTCAGGCCCCCAGAGCCTTTGCCAAAGTTTCAGGTTCGCGCGTCGACAGGTACACGTACGGCGTCGGATCCGTCGGGTCCGTGATCTCCGCGCGGACCGCCGTGGGCACATAGCTGCGCAGCAGCATGAAGGCGCGCGGGTCTGCCTTGTACGTGCGCCAGGCGCGCGCCTCCTCGGCGTCCAGGACCTCCACGGCGCCCAGGGCCGAGAGCGGGATCCTCGCGTCGCCCGCGACCAGGGAGTCGGCCACGACGCGGATCCGGATCGAGCCGTACTGGCTGGTGATCACGGCCCCGACCAGCAGACCGCCGACGAATCCGCCGAGCAGCGGGAGCGTGCCGAAGGGCAGCAGGGTGAGGCCGCAGGCGACCCCCACCAAGAAGGTGACGAGCCACCACGAACGGGGTGCGGTGAGGCGTTCTTCGTACGGCGTCGTCGAGAGCTCCATGCAGCCAAGCTTGGCACGATGCGCGAGGGCACAGGACGCGCGGGTAAGGTCTGCGCCTGTGAGTGGTACTTCAGCAGCTCTGACGCCCCCGTCCGACGCCATAGCGCCGGTGCGGCACCCCGACGCTCCCGCCCCCGGCGAGCTCCTCGGCGCGCACTACGGACACTGTTTCGGCTGCGGCGGCGAGCAGCCGCACGGGCTGCACCTGGAGGCGCGGGCCGGTGAGGGCGTCAGCGTCACGGCCGAGTTCACCGTGCGCCCCGCCCACCAGGGCGCGCCGGGGCTCGCGCACGGCGGCATCCTCGCCACCGCGCTCGACGAGACGCTCGGCTCCCTGAACTGGCTGATCCAGGCCATCGCCGTGACCGGACGGCTCGAGACGGACTTCGTGCGGCCCGTCCCCGTGGACACCGTGCTGCATCTGTCCGCCGAGGTCACCGCCGTCGCCGGGCGCAAGATCTACTCGACCGCCACCGGCCGGATCGGCGGCCCCGACGGGCCCGTCGCCGTCCGGGCCGACGCCCTCTTCATCGAGGTCAAGGTCGACCACTTCATCGACAACGGCCGCCCGCAGGAGATCCAGGCGGCCATGAGCGACCCGGACCAGATCCGGCGTGCCCGTGCCTTCGAGGTGAACCCGTGACCCAGCTTGCCGCCGAGAACCGGCTCGACGTGCTCATCCGGCGCGTCGACCCCGACGTACCGCTGCCCGCGTACGAGCACCCGGGTGACGCGGGCGCCGATCTGCGGACCACCGAGGCCTGCGAACTCGCCCCCGGCGAGCGGGTCGTGCTGCCCACAGGGGTGTCCATCGCCCTGCCCGAGGGGTACGCGGCCTTCGTGCACCCGCGATCCGGTCTCGCAGCGCGCTGCGGTGTCGCCCTGGTGAATGCCCCAGGGACGGTGGATGCCGGGTACCGTGGAGAGATCAAGGTGATCGTGGTGAATCTCGACCCGCGCGAGAGCGTGCGGTTCGAGCGCTTCGACCGGATTGCCCAACTGGTCGTCCAGCAGGTCGAGAAGGTGCGCTTCCACGAGGTGGCTCAGCTTCCCGACTCGGCTCGGGCCGAGGGGGGCTTCGGGTCCACCGGAGGTCACGCCTCCGTGGGCGCGGACGGTCAAAAGGGTGGGAATCGATACGCTTCGGTCGTATCCGACCGGGAAGGACAGTGACGTGTTCGGACGTCGCAAGAAGAACGGCGCCGCCGAGGATGCGGCGGGCGAGGCCGAGCAGGTCGTCGACGGTGTCGACAGTGCCGACGCGGACGCCGCGGGGGAGCCGGAGCGCGTCCGGCTCGAGCCCGAGCCGCGTCCCGACGGCCCCTGGGACTCCTCCGAGGTCCGCGAGCCGGCCGAGGGCCGGGTCGACCTGGGCGGAATCTTCGTCCCCGGTGTGGAGGGCATGGAGCTGCGGGTGGAGGTCGCGGGCGACGCGATCGTCGCGGCGACCGTCGTCCTCCAGGACAGCGCGGTCCAGCTGCAGGCCTTCGCCGCCCCCAAGAAGGAGGGCATCTGGGGCGAGGTCCGCGAGGAGATCGCCACGGGCATCACCCAGCAGGGTGGTGTGATCGACGAGGTCGAGGGTCCGCTCGGCTGGGAGCTGCGGGCCCAGGTGCCGGTGCAGCTGCCGGACGGCACGGGCGGCTTCCAGGTCGTGCGCTTCATCGGCGTGGACGGCCCCCGCTGGTTCCTGCGCGGGGTGATCTCGGGCCAGGGCGCGGTGCAGCCGCAGGCGGCCGGTCTGCTCGAGCAGATCTTCCGGGACACGGTCGTGGTCCGCGGCGAGGGTCCGATGGCCCCGCGCGACCCGATCGTCCTCAAGCTCCCGGACGACGCGCAGATGGTCGCGGAGGGCGCCGCCCAGGACTCCGCGGAGGGCTCGCGCTTCTCCGGCGGCATGGGGCAGCTGGCCCGTGGTCCGGAGATCACCGAGGTCCGCTGACACCGTTCTTTCGCGGATGGCCGGGGGCCGCGCATCCCACAGGGTGCGCGGCCCCCGGCTTTGTCGTGCCTGGCCCCAACTGCCGTTCTTTCTTCAGTACTTGACGGAAGGCTGGTCCGTACCTAGGGTCACCGGCCAACGCCGTTGTTCATGTCGGCGCCCCAAGTTCACATACGAGAACGGATGGCCCCCACCATGCAGGCTCGTCACAGGAGATCCCGTACCGCCCTGCTTGCCACCCTCGCCACCACCGTCACGGCCCTCGTCGCCGGCGTCGTCACCTGGCCCGGCGCGGACCGCGCCGTCGCCGCGCCCGCCACGTTCGCCCACCCCGGAGTGACCGTCTCCAAAGGGCAGTTGGACTTCGCCCGCGCCAAGGTCGACGCCGGAGCACAGCCCTGGAAGAGCGCCTTCGACCAGATGATGGCGAGCAAGTACGCCGATCTGAACCGCACGCCCAAGCCCCGCGCCACCGTCGAGTGCGGCTCGTACTCGAACCCGAACTACGGCTGCACGGACGAGCGCGAGGACGCGATAGCCGCCTACACCGACGCGCTCGCCTGGTACTTCACCCGCGACGAGCGGTACGCGAAGAAGTCGATCGCCCTCATGGACGCCTGGTCGGGCACCATCAAGGAGCACACCAACAGCAACGCGCCCCTGCAGACCGGCTGGGCCGGCTCCTCGTGGCCCCGGGCCGCCGAGATCATCACGTCCACCTACACCGGCGGCTGGGCGAACGAGTCCCGCTTCAGGACCATGCTGCGCGACGTGTACCTCCCGAAGGTCATCAACGGCTCCAACTCCAACGGGAACTGGGAGCTGTCGATGATGGAGGCGGCCGTCGGCATCTCCGTCTTCCTGGAGGACAAGGCTTCGTACGACAAGGCGATGGCGAAGTTCCGGACGCGTACGGCCGCCTACGTCTACCTGTCCTCGGACGGCGCCCTGCCCAAGACGGTGCCCAGCCAGAATCTGGACACCAAGGAGAAGATCGTCAACTATTGGCAAGGCCAGTCAACCTTCACGACAGGGTTGACGCAGGAGACCTGCCGCGACTTCACGCACACCGGGTACGGCATCTCCGCCATCTCGCACATCGCCGAGACCAGCCGCATCCAGGGCCAGGACCTGTACGGCACGGACGTCGGCGAGCGGCTGCGGCAGGCCCTCGGCTTCCAGGCCAAGTACGAGCTCGGTGAGGCACCGCCGAGCTCGCTGTGCGGCGGCAGCATCAAGCGCGGGCTCGGCCCGATCACCGAGGTCGGCTACAACGCCCTGCACACCCGCCTCGGCACCGCCATGACCAACACCCAGAAGCTGACCGAGCAGCAGCGGCCGGCCGGCTCCAACAACCTGTTCGTCGCCTGGGAGACCCTCACCCACGCCGAGAACCCGAGCTGACCGGCGACCGGTCTCGACCATTGCCCGGCCGGGCGCCACGTGACCATACTGACGCCCGGCCAGGAACGTATGTACGGGGGAGCGGCACGCATGACCGAGAGCACCGAGACGGGGACCTCCGTCCTGGACCAGGACGGCCGCGGGCCGATGGTCGTCGTGCGGGACCTGCACCGCTCGTACGGACGCGGCGCCGCCGCCGTGCACGCCCTGCGCGGGGTCTCCTTCGAGGTGCCGCGCGGTGAACTCGTCGCCCTCAAGGGACGCTCCGGATCCGGCAAGACGACCCTGCTCAACCTGGTGGGCGGCCTCGACGAACCGGACCGCGGACGGATCACCGTCGACGGCCTCGACCTCGCGGACCTCGGGGAGAACGGGCTCCTGGAGCTGCGCCGGGACCGCATCGGCTTCATCTTCCAGTCCTTCGGGCTCATCCCGATCCTCACCGCCGCCGAGAACGTGGGCGTGCCGATGCGGCTGCGCAAGGCGCAGGTGCGCGAACGCGAGGAGCGCGTCGAACTGCTGCTCGCCCTCGTCGGTCTGGAAGGACATGCCAAGCAACGGCCCGGCGAGCTCTCCGGCGGCCAGCAGCAGCGCGTCGCCATCGCCCGGGCGCTCGCCAACAGGCCGGCCCTGCTCATCGCCGACGAGCCGACCGGGCAGCTCGACGCCGAGACCGGTCTCGCCGTGATGGAACTGCTGCGCGCCGTCGTGCGCAGCGAGCAGGTCACCGCGCTCGTGGCCACCCACGACCCGGCGCTGCTCGGCCTCGCCGACCGGGTCCTGGAACTGAGTGACGGCGAGATCGTCGAGCGCTGAGTCCAGTACCGCGCGGACCGCGACGCATCAGGGTTCTGTCAAAGACGCCCACCCCTCAGGACTCTGTCCCATTTGCGAGAATTGCTGACCGTAAGGTCGACGCTGCGTGGAGCAGTGAGCTGCGCTGAGCAGCGACAGGAAGACAATGGGGCCATGGGACGCGGCAAGCTTCGGATCTATCTCGGTTCCGCACCGGGCGTCGGCAAGACGTACGCGATGCTGTCCGAGGCGCACCGCCGCGTCGAGCGCGGCACCGACTGCGTGGTCGCGTTCGTCGAGCACCACAAGCGGCCCCGTACCGAGGTCATGCTGCACGGCCTGGAACAGGTCCCGCGCAAGGAGATCGAGTACCGCGGATCCGTCTTCCACGAGATGGACGTCGACGCGGTCCTCACCCGTGCGCCGGCCGTCGCCCTCGTCGACGAACTGGCGCACACGAACGTGCCGGGGTCGCGCAACGCCAAGCGCTGGCAGGACGTCGAGGAGCTCCTCGCGGCCGGGATCGACGTCGTCTCGACCGTCAACATCCAGCACCTGGAGTCGCTGGGCGACGTCGTCGAGTCGATCACCGGGGTCCGGCAGCGCGAGACGGTGCCGGACGAGGTGGTGCGGCGCGCCGACCAGATCGAGCTCGTCGACATGTCACCGCAGGCGCTGCGCCGTCGCATGGCGCACGGCAACATCTACAAGCCGGACAAGGTCGACGCGGCCCTGTCCAACTACTTCCGCCCCGGAAACCTCACGGCGCTGCGCGAGCTCGCCCTGCTCTGGGTCGCCGACCGGGCCGACGAGTACCTCCAGGAGTACCGGGGCGAGCACAACATCCGCTCCACCTGGCAGGCCCGTGAGCGCATCGTCGTCGGACTGACCGGCGGACCCGAGGGCCGTACGCTGATCCGACGCGCGGCGCGGCTCGCGGAGAAGGGCGCCGGCGGCGAGGTGCTCGCCGTCTACATCGCCCGCAGCGACGGCCTCACCGCCGCCTCGCCCAAGGAGCTCGCCGTCCAGCGCACCCTGGCCGAGGACCTCGGGGGAACGTTCCACCATGTGATCGGCGACGACATCCCCTCGGCGCTCCTGGAGTTCGCCCGCGGTGTCAACGCCACCCAGATCGTCCTCGGCTCCTCGCGCCGCAAGGCCTGGCAGTACGTCTTCGGGCCCGGCGTCGGCGCGACCGTCGCCCGCGAGTCCGGACCCGACCTCGACGTCCACATCGTCACGCACGAGGAGGCCGCCAAGGGGCGCGGACTGCCCGTCGCCCGCGGCGCCCGCCTCGGCCGGTCCCGGATCCTGTGGGGCTGGTTCGTCGGCGTCGGCGGACCGGCGCTGCTCACGCTCCTGCTCACGCACGTCGACTCCGACCTCGGCCTCGCCAACGACATGCTGCTGTTCCTGGCGCTGACCGTGGCGGCGGCACTGGTCGGCGGACTCCTCCCGGCGCTCGCCTCGGCGGCGTTCGGCTCCCTCCTCCTGAACTACTACTTCACCCCGCCCCGGCACCTGTTCACGATCGCCGACCCGAAGAACATCGTCGCCATCGTGATCTTCGTGGGCGTCGCCGTGTCGGTGGCCTCGGTCGTCGACCTCGCCGCCCGCCGCACGCACCAGGCCGCGCGGCTGCGCGCCGAGTCCGAGATCCTGTCCTTCCTCGCGGGCAGCGTGCTGCGCGGCGACACCAGCCTGGAAGCGCTCCTCGAACGCGTACGGGAGACGTTCGCGATGGAGTCCGTGGCGCTCCTGGAGCGGGAGAGCGACACCGCCCCGTGGACGTGCGCCGGCAGCGTCGGGCCGCGGCCCGACGGCCGGCCCGAGGACGCCGACGTCGACATGCCCGTGGGCGACCACATGGCGCTCGCCCTGTCCGGGCGCGTCCTGCCCGCCGAGGACCGGCGGGTCCTGGCCGCCTTCGCCGCGCAGGCCGCCGTCGTCCTCGACCGCCAGCGCCTGCAGTCGGAGGCCGAACAGGCCCGCGCCCTCGCCGAGGGCAACCGGATCCGCACCGCCCTGCTCGCCGCCGTCAGCCACGACCTGCGCACCCCGCTGGCCGGAATCAAGGCCTCCGTCTCCTCCCTGCGCTCCGAGGACGTCGACTGGTCGCCCGAGGACCAGGCGGAACTGCTCGCCGGCATCGAGGCGGGCGCCGACCGGCTCGACCACCTCGTCGGGAACCTGCTCGACATGTCCCGCCTCCAGACCGGCACCGTCACGCCGCTCATCCGGGAGACCGACCTCGACGAGGTGGTGCCGATGGCGCTCGTCGGCGTACCCGACCCGGATCTCAGCGTCGACCTGGACATCCCGGAGTCGCTGCCGATGGTGACCGTCGACAAGGGACTGCTTGAGCGGGCCGTCGCGAACATCGTCGAGAACGCCGTCAAGTACAGCCCGCCCGACGAACCCGTCCTCGTCGCCGCCAGCACGCTCGGCGAACGCGTCGAACTGCGCGTCGTGGACCGCGGTCCCGGCGTGCCCGACGAAGCCAAAGAGCGCATCTTCGCCCCGTTCCAGCGCTACGGTGACGCTCCCCGGGGCGCGGGTGTGGGGCTCGGGCTCGCCGTGGCCCGGGGCTTCGTCGAGGCCATGAACGGCACGCTCGACGCGGAGGACACCCCAGGGGGCGGACTCACGATGGTCCTCACCCTGCGCGCGGCGCCCCCCGCGCCCGATCCACCGGATCAACCGTTGATCCGTACGACATCAGCATCAGCCGAGACCGCAGTGACGCAGAGAGGCAGGCACGCATGACCAGGGTGCTCGTGGTCGACGACGAGCCGCAGATCGTTCGCGCCCTCGTCATCAACCTGAAAGCGCGCAAGTACGAGGTGGACGCCGCGTCCGACGGCGCCGGCGCGCTGCAGCTCGCCGCCGCCCGCCACCCCGACGTGGTCGTCCTCGACCTGGGCCTGCCCGACATGGACGGCGTCGAGGTGATCAAGGGGCTGCGCGGCTGGACCCGCGTCCCGATCCTGGTGCTGTCCGCCCGGCACTCGTCCGACGAGAAGGTCGAGGCGCTCGACGCGGGCGCCGACGACTACGTGACGAAGCCGTTCGGCATGGACGAGCTGCTGGCCCGGCTGCGGGCGGCCGTGCGGCGGGCCGAGCCCACCGGGGGCGGCGACGACGAGGGGATCGTCGAGACCGACGACTTCACCGTCGACATGGCCGCGAAGAAGGTCCACCGGGACGGGCGCGACGTGCGGCTCACGCCCACCGAGTGGCACCTGCTGGAGGTGCTCGTGCGCAACACGGGACGCCTGGTCAGCCAGAAGCAGCTGCTGCAGGAGGTGTGGGGGCCCTCGTACGGCACGGAGACCAACTACCTGCGGGTGTACATGGCACAACTGCGCCGCAAGCTGGAGACCGACCCGTCGCATCCGCGGCACTTCGTCACGGAGCCCGGGATGGGATACCGGTTCGAGAGATAAGGCGCCGCAAGCGGGGTACACCAGCGAGTACGACCGTGTCACCGGCCCCGGGTACGCTTCAAGCATGAGTGCTGTTCCTCGTTCCGACAGGGCGTCCGAGAAGCCGGCGGGCCGATTCCGGCGCATGCTCGACCGACTGTCCACGTCCCAGGAGGACCTGGAGTCGGAGGAGCTGCGCGAGGATTCGGAGACCACGGGCTGCACGCGCATCGGCGACTGCCATGACCGACAGATCGTCACGGTTACTGGTACGTTGCGCACGGTAACCCTGCGGCCACGCGCCGGAGTTCCGGCGCTGGAGGCGGAGTTGTTCGACGGCTCCGCCGCCCTGGACGTGGTGTGGCTCGGCCGGCGATCGATCGTGGGGATCGAGCCCGGCCGCAAGTTGATCGCATCGGGGCGGATCTCCATGAGCCGGGGCCGTAGGGTGCTCTTCAACCCGAAGTACGAACTCAGACCGCTCGGACGGGAGTAGCCGGTGACGTCCCTCGACAAGCCGACCGACCGCGAACCCGCAGGCCAGACCGCCGCCGACAAGGCGGTGACCGAGGCCGCGCTCTTCGAGGCCTTCGGTGGTGTGCGGGGCATGGTGGAGACCGTCGTGCCCGGTCTCCTCTTCGTGACCATCTTCACGATCAACAAGGACCTGCACATGTCGGCCATCGCGGCCCTCGCGGTGTCCCTGGTCCTGGTCGTGGTGCGCCTGGTCATGAAGGACACCGTCAAGCACGCCTTCAGCGGCGTCTTCGGCGTCGCGTTCGGTGTCGTGTTCGCGATGATGACCGGCAACGCCAAGGACTTCTATCTGCCGGGCATGCTCTACACGTTGGGGCTCGCACTCGCCTACATCGTCACCACGCTCTGCGGTGTTCCCTTGATCGGTCTCATCCTCGGGCCGGTGTTCAAGGAGAACCTGTCGTGGCGGACGCGCAACCCCGGCCGCAAGAAGGCGTACGCGAAGGCGAGTTGGGCCTGGGGGCTCATCCTGCTCGCCAAGTGCGCCGTTCTCTTCCCGCTGTACTGGTGGGCCGACACGACGCAGTTCGGCTGGGTGCTCATCGCGCTGAAGATCCCGCCGTTCCTGCTGGCGGTGTGGCTGACGTGGGTGTTCCTGGCGAAGGCGCCCGCGCCCATTGATGTGTTCGCGGAGATGGAAGCCGCCGAGAAGGCGGAGAAGGAGGCGAAGGCCGAGCGTGAGGCCTCGTCGTCCGTGGGTGGTGCGCGGCACCGCCGTGAGGACTGAGCTCTCTCGGCGTGTTCGGGATGTGCGTGGTTGCTCGCGCAGTTCCCCGCGCTCCTGAAAAGCCATCCTGAAAAGCAATAAGGCGGCCCCGGCGAGCAAAAGCTCGCCGGGGCCGCCTTATTGCTTCTTCCTACGCGTCCTCGCGGCGGACCGACAGCAGATCCTCCAGCTGCTCCTCGCGTGCCTGGGCCGCGACGAACAGGAGCTCGTCGCCCGCCTCCAGGGAGTCCTCCTGGCTGGGGGCCAGGACGCGGGTGCCGCGGATGATCGTGACCAGGGACGTGTCCTGCGGCCACTGGACGTCGCCCACGCGCGTGCCGGCCAGGGCCGACTCCGGCGGGAGCGTCAGCTCGACCAGGTTCGCGTCGCCGTGGCTGAAGCGGAGCAGGCGCACCAGGTCGCCCACGCTCACCGCCTCCTCGACCAGGGCCGACATCAGGCGCGGGGTCGAGACGGCCACGTCGACGCCCCACGACTCGTTGAACAGCCATTCGTTCTTCGGGTTGTTGACCCGGGCGACGACCCGCGGGACCCCGTACTCGGTCTTCGCGAGGAGGGAGACGACGAGATTGACCTTGTCGTCCCCGGTGGCCGCGATGACCACGTTGCAGCGCTGCAACGCCGCCTCGTCCAGCGACGTGATCTCACAGGCGTCGGCGAGCAGCCACTCCGCCTGCGGGACCCGCTCGACCGAGATGGCCGTCGGCGCCTTGTCGACGAGGAGGACCTCGTGACCGTTCTCCAGGAGCTCGCCCGCGATCGAACGGCCGACCGCTCCGGCTCCGGCAATGGCGACCCTCATCAGTGACCGCCCTCCTCGGGGCCTTCGGCGAACGCCGCCTCGACCTTCTCGACCTCGTCCGTACGCATCATCACGTGGACGAGGTCGCCCTCCTGCAGCACCGTCTGCGACGTCGGCAGGATCGCCTCGCCGAGCCGGGTGAGAAATGCCACCCGCACACCCGTCTCGTCCTGGAGGCGGCTGATCTTCTGCCCCACCCAGGACTCCGACGCGTGCACCTCCGCGAGCTGGACGCCCCCGGTGGGATCGCGCCACAGCGGCTCCGCGCCGGACGGCAGCAGACGCCGCAGCATCTGGTCGGCGGTCCAGCGGACCGTGGCGACCGTCGGGATGCCCAGGCGCTGGTAGACCTCGGCGCGCCGGGGGTCGTAGATGCGCGCCGCGACGTTCTCGATCCCGAACATCTCGCGGGCCACGCGGGCGGCGATGATGTTCGAGTTGTCACCGCTGGAGACGGCGGCGAAGGCGCCCGCCTCCTCGATGCCGGCCTCGCGCAGGGTGTCCTGGTCGAAACCGACACCGGTGACGCGACGGCCGCCGAACCCGGAGCCCAGACGGCGGAAGGCCGTGGGGTCCTGATCGACCACGGCGACCGTGTGGCCCTGCTGTTCCAGGGTCTGGGCAAGTTGGGACCCTACTCGGCCACAGCCCATGATCACGATATGCACGGCCCTACCCCGCACTCCTCATAGGCCTTCTGACCTGCGTAAACGTCCTGCTCATGTCTCTCTCTCGCGGCTCGGTCCAGCCGGTGCGGCTCGATCTCGGGCACGGTGCGGGCTTTTTGCGGCTCGCGCTCTGGACCACCGTATCGGCAATGGGCGCGAAGTCGTCCTTCGCGTCGGCGCCTAGATCGCCACGGCTTCCGGACGGCTTCCTAGACTGGCGGCCAGGGACCGCACGGACGGTGCGGGCGAAGGAGGCGGCCATGGCCGGGCGGCGTACACGCTGGGGGTGGCTCGCGCTCGCCCTGGCCGCGGTGGTGGTGTGGGGCCTGCTGTCACGCGGTGGCCGTACGGCGTCGGAGAGCGGCGGCGACCGGCCGTCCCCGGCGCCGACATCGGTACCGACGCCCTCACCGACACCCTCCGGGCGGCCATCACCCTCCCCTTCCGTCCCTGCCGCCTCTCCGGCCTCTCCTTCACCGTCCTCGTCCCGCACGGCGAGCGGTGGCTACGACCCCGCCGACTACGCCCCACAGGTCCGGGCCCGCGCCCGCCAGGCCGGTGTCGACGCTCGGCTGGTGATGGCGATCCTCTACAACGAGGCGTACAAACCGCACGACCCCTCCCTCGAACGGGCCTGGCAGCGGTACAAGCCGGACGCCGCCTTCGGTATCGCCAACATGCACCGGGCCGCGTTCGACCAGACCCGGCGCGGCCGCGACTTCGCCGACCGCGACTGGGAGGAGCTGCCCGACGACCGGGACCTGGCGATCGAGGCGGCCGCCTGGCATCTGCACGACCTGTCCGCACAGCTGCCGGCGCACTGGACGGGCCCGTACACCCGCGACGACCTTCTCGCGCTCGGCTACAACACCGGGGCGGGCAACATGCTGGCGTTCGCCCGCGGCGCGACCCCCGGCAGCCAGGCCCGTTCCTACCTCGACCGGCTGCACGAGAACTGGGCGAAGGCCGGCCGGGCGGTGGGCTGAGCGGAGAATCGGGGTGGTGGGTGGGCGGCCCCCCGTTCGAACGCTTACGATCCTCTGCGTGTCCAAACTGACCGACGTGCCCAAACGGATCTTGATCGGGCGCGCACTGCGCAGTGATCGGCTCGGAGAAACGCTCCTGCCGAAGCGCATCGCACTCCCCGTTTTCGCTTCCGACCCGCTGTCCTCCGTGGCGTACGCGCCGGGCGAGGTCCTGCTGGTCCTCTCCATCGCGGGCGTGTCGGCGTACCACTTCAGCCCCTGGATCGCGGTCGCGGTCGTCGTGCTGATGTTCACGGTCGTCGCCTCGTACCGGCAGAACGTGCACGCCTACCCGAGCGGCGGCGGCGACTACGAGGTGGCCAACACCAACCTCGGCCCGAAGGCCGGGCTCACCGTCGCCAGCGCCCTGCTCGTCGACTACGTCCTGACCGTCGCCGTCTCCATCGCCTCCGGCATCGAGAACCTCGGCTCCGCGATCCCGTTCGTGGTCGAGCACAAGGTGCTCTGCGCGTGCGCCGTCATCGTCCTGCTGACGCTGATGAACCTGCGCGGCGTCAAGGAGTCCGGCAAGCTCTTCGCCATCCCGACCTACGTCTTCGTCGCCGGCGTCTTCATCATGATCGCCTGGGGCGCCTTCCGCGGCCTGATCCTCGGCGACACCATGAAGGCCCCGACGTCCGACTTCCACATCAAGGCCGAGCACCAGGGCCTCGCGGGTTTCGCGCTCGTCTTCCTGCTGCTGCGCGCCTTCTCCTCCGGCTGTGCGGCGCTCACCGGCGTCGAGGCGATCTCGAACGGCGTACCGGCCTTCCGCAAGCCCAAGTCGAAGAACGCGGCGTCCACGCTCGCGCTCATGGGCGCGCTCGCCGTGACCATGTTCTGCGGCATCATCGGCCTCGCCATGGCGACCAACGTGCGCATGGCCGAGCACCCGGCGAGCGACCTCATCCACAACGGCGTCGCCGTCGGCTCCGGCTACGTCCAGAACCCGGTGATCTCCCAGGTCGCCGAGGCCGTCTTCGGCAAGGGCAGCTTCCTGTTCGTCATCCTGGCGGCGGCGACGGCGCTGGTCCTCTTCCTGGCGGCCAACACCGCGTACAACGGCTTCCCGCTGCTCGGCTCGATCCTCGCCCAGGACCGCTACCTGCCGCGCCAGCTGCACACCCGTGGCGACCGCCTCGCGTTCTCCAACGGCATCGTGCTCCTCGCGGGCGCGGCCATGCTCCTCGTCGTCATCTACGGAGCCGACTCCACCCGCCTGATCCAGCTGTACATCGTCGGCGTGTTCGTGTCCTTCACGCTCAGCCAGACCGGCATGGTCCGGCACTGGAACCGCCACCTGCGCACGGAGAAGAACGCCGACAAGCGGCGCCACATGGTCCGCTCCCGCGCGATCAACGCCTTCGGCGCCTTCTTCACCGGCCTGGTCCTCGTCGTGGTCCTCGTCACGAAGTTCACGCACGGCGCCTGGGTCGCACTGCTCGGCATGTGCATCTTCTACGCGACGATGACCGCGATCCGTAAGCACTACGACCGGGTCGCCGAGGAGATCGCCGCGCCGGACACGCCGTCCGACGACAGCGTGCGCCCGTCCCGCGTCCACTCGATCGTCCTCGTCTCGAAGATCCACCGTCCGACGCTGCGCGCGCTGGCCTACGCCAAGCTGATGCGCACGGACACGCTGGAAGCGCTGAGCGTCAATGTCGATCCGGCCGAGACGAAGGCCCTGCGCGAGGAGTGGGAGCGGCGCGGCATCGACGTACCGCTCAAGGTCCTCGACTCGCCCTACCGCGAGATCACCCGGCCGATCATCGAGTACGTGAAGGGCCTGCGCCGCGAGTCCCCGCGCGACGCCGTCAGCGTGATCATCCCCGAGTACGTGGTCGGCCACTGGTACGAGCACCTGCTGCACAACCAGAGCGCGCTCCGGCTGAAGGGGCGGCTGCTGTTCACTCCGGGGATCATGGTGACGTCCGTGCCGTACCAGCTGGAGTCCTCCGAGGCCGCCAAGAAGCGGGCCCGCAGGCGCTCCGAGTGGAGCGCGCCGGGCGCGGTGCGCCGCGGCCCGGTCGAGAAGCGTCCGAAGGAGCCGAGCGCCAAGTAGGAGTCCTCACGAGGCAGGCTCGTGGTGAGCGGCCGGGTGACAGCCACGTAGACTGGTGGGCTGTTGTCCGGCCGCTTTCACGTGGCCGTACCCGCCTTACTTCCCCTGACGTACTGGAGCCCCCGCCATGCAGGCAGAACCGAAGCAGTCCCTGGTGGGGGAGGAGTACGAGGTCGAGGTCGGGCCCGTCGCGCACGGTGGCCACTGCATCGCCCGCACGGCCGAGGGCCAGGTCCTGTTCGTCCGGCACACGCTGCCCGGCGAGCGGGTCGTGGCGCGGGTGACCGAGGGCGAGGAGGGCGCGCGCTTCCTGCGCGCCGACGCCGTACAGGTGCTGGAGGCGTCCAAGGACCGCGTCGAGGCGCCCTGCCCGTACTCCGGCCCCGGCCGCTGCGGCGGCTGCGACTGGCAGCACGCGAAGCCGGGCGCGCAGCGCCGCCTGAAGGGCGAGGTCATCGCCGAGCAGCTGCAGCGCCTCGCGGGCCTCACGCCCGAGGAGGCCGGCTGGGACGGCACGGTGATGCCGGCCGAGGGCGACAAGCTCCCGGCGGGCCAGGTGCCGCAGTGGCGCACGCGGGTCCAGTACGCGGTCGACGCGGACGGCAACGCGGGCCTGCGCCGCCACCGCTCCCACGAGGTCGAGCCGGTCGAGCACTGCATGATCGCGGCCGAGGGCGTCTCCGAGCTCGGCATCGAGGAGCGCGACTGGAGCGGCATGGAGTCGGTCGAGGCGATCGCGGCGACCGGCTCGCAGGACCGTCAGGTGATCCTGACGCCGCGAGCGGGAGCGCGTCTGCCCATCGTCGAACTCGACAAGCCGGTGTCGGTCATGCGCGTCGGCGAGAAGGACGGCGGCGTCCATCGCGTCCACGGCCGCCCGTTCGTGCGCGAGCGCGCCGACGACCGCACCTACCGCGTCGGCAGCGGCGGCTTCTGGCAGGTCCACCCGCAGGCGGCGGACACCCTGATGCGCGCCGTGATGCAGGGCCTCCTGCCGCGCAAGGGCGACACCGCCCTCGACCTGTACTGCGGCGTCGGCCTGTTCGCGGGCGCGCTCGCGGACCGCATCGGCGAGAAGGGCGCGGTGCTCGGCATCGAGTCCGGCAAGCGCGCGGTGGAGGACGCCCGCCACAACCTGGCCTCCTTCGACCGGGTCCGCATCGAGCAGGGCAAGGTCGAGGCCGTGCTGCCGCGCACCGGCATCACCGACGTCGACCTCATCGTCCTGGACCCGCCGCGGGCGGGCGCCGGCAAGAAGACGGTGGCCCATCTCACGACGCTGGGCGCGCGGCGGATCGCGTACGTGGCCTGCGATCCGGCGGCGCTGGCCCGGGACCTGGGGTACTTCAAGGAGGGCGGGTACCGGGTGCGGACGCTTCGGGCGTTCGATCTGTTCCCGATGACGCATCACGTGGAGTGCGTCGCGATTCTGGAGCCGGTCGCCAAGGGTTCCTGACGCTCCGTCGGCGCTCAGGCCCGGGTCCCGGGGACGGCGGCGAGCAGTTCCTCGGTGTACGGGTCGGGCTCGCCACCGAGCCGTGGATGCGGCTGACCGCGCGCGCCGTGCAGGGAGTCGGCGCCGCGATCGCCTCGCCCGGCGGCATGTCGCTGCTGATCACCGACTTCGAGGAGGGGCCGCGGCGCAACCGGGCCCTCGCCGTCTGCTCCACGCTGGCCGGCCTCGGCATGGCCACCGGCATGATCCTCGGCGGGGCTGCTCCTCGTGGTAGCCGGACTCGATCTCAGGTCAAGCAACTCTCCATGCGATTTCCCTAGCGTTGGGCCGGGCGTGCGCCCTGTTCCATTCAGCTGTTCGGGAGATGCGTATGGAGCATGTTGTGGAGCGGGCCGTAGAAATTATTCGGGAACGCTACGCGGAGCCACTCAGTCTTGAGGACATCGCCCGCGCGGTCCTGGTCAGCAAATTCCATTTGCTGCGGGTATTCAGTCAAGTTACCGGGGTCACCCCGGGGCGCTTTCTCGGTGCGGTGCGCATGAGTGAAGCGAAACGCCTGCTGCGGAATTCCGATCTCAGTGTGGCCACCATTTCTTCCACGGTCGGATACAGCAGTACGGGGAGCTTCACCAGCCGCTTCACCGAATCCGTGGGAATCCCGCCCACGC
This sequence comes from Streptomyces sp. cg35, assembly GCF_050410835.1. Taxonomy (NCBI): domain Bacteria; kingdom Bacillati; phylum Actinomycetota; class Actinomycetes; order Kitasatosporales; family Streptomycetaceae; genus Streptomyces; species Streptomyces sp. cg35. The sequence goes on along the minus strand of NZ_CP191268.1, from coordinate 2,281,876 downwards.
AATACCGCCAGGTGAGCCGGGGCGAGGGCCAGTACGCCGTGCGTTCCTCGGCCGCCGGTCAGGGCGATCTGACCCGATGTCGGTTGAGCGGTGTGGCCAAGGCGGTGGGGGAGCCCGTCTCCTCGATCTACATCGGTTCCTTCGGCAGCCCCATCCTCCAGGGGCGTCCGACCAGTTGGACCACCACGGAGCGGCTCGGCCCCTTCGTGCTGCACCAGGTGCCCGTCGGGATCTGTTACGTGCACGCGACCATGCTGGCGGCGACGGAACGGCCGGGGCGGCCGCTGGAAACCGTCCTGCTCACGGCCACGCTCGGGCCCCTGCGCATCGACGCGTACGCCGGCTTCGAGGCGGAACTGGTGCTCTGCCCGCGGGACTGGTCGCACCCGCCCATCCTCTTCGCCGATCCCGGTCTCGAGATGCTTGCCGAGGCGGCTCCTCGACCCGCGTTCAAGCGGGTATCAAGCGGATTCAAGTAGATTTCCAGTGACTTCAAGAGAATTTCAAGAATCGGCTCGCCATGCTTCTTGGAAGGTCAGCAATTAAGGAGAAGACAGGTCGTGACTCAGGCTGCAAGGCTCCTTGATGAGCGCGGCGAGGGCCGCGTCTCGGCGGTCCGGCGGACCGCCTTCTGCGAACCTCCCGAAGGGGTGCTGTATGCGCGACGCACACGTAATCCGAGCGGAGTCGGCCGGCGAATTCGGCGTATGGGACATGGCTCCTGTCTGGGACCGGATCTCCGAGGACCTGTCGGTCTGGGACCGGTCCTGCGAGGACCTCTCGGTCTGGGACCGGTCCTGCGACGACCTCTCGGTCTGGGACATGGCCCCGGTCTGGGACGCGGCTCCGGTCTGGGACAAGGCTCCGGTCTGGGACATGGCCCCGGTCTGGGACGCGGCTCCGGTCTGGGACGCGGCTCCGGTCTGGGACGCGGCCCCGGTCTGGGACGCGGCTCCGGTCTGGGACAAGGCGCCCGTCTGGGACGTGGCTCCGGTCTGGGACCGGGTTCAGGAACTGCAGGCGGCCTGACCGTCGACCCCCAGCCCCTTCGGCCCGGTAGTCCTGTGTGGTGCCGGGCCGGACGGGCTTCCCGCATGGTCGGAAAGGAGTTGCCGTGACACCGCATAGCTCCGGACCGGCGCTGAGCACCGCCGGGCTGCACGTGCGCACCGAGGTCCCCGAGAGCTGGGACGACTGGATCGGCAGGGCGCCGGTCACCCTGCGCCGGCGCTGGATCGCGCTCGCCGAGAACCGGATCCCCGGCGGCGCCCGGACCTTCGGGCTGCCCGGCCCGGACGGGGATCAAGTGGCCCTGGTCGGCGGCGTGATGGAGTCCCCCACGGGACATGTGCGCTTCGACCCGCAGCGGGTGCTGTCGGGCGGCTCGGTCGACGACGGGGTGGTCGCCGACGGCCCGCACCCGTGGCAGGGGATACCCGCCGAGGACCTGTTCCCGGCCTGCGTCCTGATGGGCCCCAACTACGAGTCCGCGCCGGTCGGTCCGGGCGCCCGCGACCCTGAGGTACTGGGGGAGTACCTGGACGCCGTGCTCGACTGGTGCCGGCAGGAGGGCATGCGCAGCGTCTCGGCGCTGTTCCTGCGCCCCGACCACCCCGAGTTCACCGAGGTCCTGCGCGCCAGGGGATTCGACGTGGTCCCGATGGTGGACCGCTGCGACATGGACATCACCTGGACCGACCTCGACGGCTACGTCGCCGGGCTGCGGCGCAACCGGCGCTTCGCCGTGCGACGGGAGCTGCGGGAGATCGCCGAACGGGGCATCGAGATCGGCGAACGTCCGATCGGCGACCACGAACCCGAACTCGTCCGCCTGCGCGCGCAGTTGGTGTCGAAGTACGGCGGTGAGGTCGACGACGAGCGCGAGGCCGCCTCGTTCCGCCACCTGCGGGACCACTTCGGCCCGGAGAACGTCTGGATCGTCGAGGCCCGCAAGGACGGCGCACTGCTCTCCTTCACGATGCTGGTGCGCGACGGCGACCAGTGGACCGCGCTGATGAGCGGCACCGACTACGAGCACCCCGACGCCACGTTCACCTACTTCGCCACGATGTTCTACCGCCCCGCCGAACTCGCCCCCGAGCAGGGGATCACCACGATCGCCTACGGGCTCGGAACCGTACAGGCGAAACGGGTGCGCGGGTGCACCGTCAGCACACTGTCCGCCGCGGGCCTGCTGCTCGACCGAACCGACTGAAGGAGTCCGCCCATGTCGCCCCAATCAGCCGCGCCGGCCCCCCGGCACGACGGGAAGGTGCTCCTCGTCGCCGAGCAGGGCCTGCAGTCCGGCGAGGCCATGACCGCCGAACAGGTCGACCGGAAGGTCTCCGACTTCTGGACCGGCATCGGCGGCGCCGAGTTCTTCCGGGCACTCACCACCCGGTTCTACGAGCTCGTCTCCGAGGACGAACTGCTGACCCCGCTCTTCGCCGTCCACGACTGGGCCCGCCACGCCGCGCGGCTCTACGACCACTTCCAGCGGATCTACGGCGAGAACGATCTGACCGTGGCCTGGGACCCCAAGATGCACCAGGCCCACGCGCACTTCCTGATCTCCCGCGACCAGCGGCTGCGCTGGCTCGACCTGATGAAGGAAGCGGGCACCCAACTCGACGCCCCCGAGCCGCACTTCACCGACTTCCTCACCATCATGAAGATAGCCAGCGGCGAGATGATGGCGGTCTCCCGGGGATCCGCACTGGCCCGCGGCGAGCGATTCCACTGGGACGGGACCCCGGCATGAGCGGCACTCCTGTCCGCACCGTGGCCGTCGTGGGCGGCGGCCCCGCAGGCGCCTTCTGCGCGCTGGAACTGGCCCGGCTGCTGCCCGACACGGCCATCGACCTCTACGACCGCGAGGACCGCGGGCCGGGCGCGGGCATCGTGCTGACCGACGAGTTCGCCGGGCGCATCAGGGCCGTCCACCCCGAGGCGCTGCGGCTGCCCCGGACCGCGTACGCCACGTGGGACGAGACGGTCACGATGATCGACGGCGAGCGCATCCCGTCGGGCGCCTTCGGCATGTCGGGGATCTCCCGGCAGGTCTTCCACGCGCACATCCGCTCGCTGGCCGAGCGGAGCGGGAACGTGACGCTGATCCGGCGCACCGTCACCGAACTGCCGCCCCGGGCGGACCTGGTCGTCCTCGCGGACGGTGCGGGCAGCGAGCTGCGCCGGGCACGGGCCGACCGGTTCGGCACCACCGTGTCCGCGGGCCGCACCCGGTACCTGTGGATGAGCACCCCCACGGCTCTCGAACCGTGCTTCCTGCTCAAGGACCTCGGCCCGGGACCGCTGGTGGTGCACGGCTATCCGCACGCGGCCGACGAGAGCACCTTCATCGTCGAAGCCGATCCGGACACCCTGTCCGCCCTCGGCCTGCTCGACCTGCCGGCGGCCGAGGCGGAGCTGCGGCTCGCCGAACTGTTCCGCAGCGAGCTGGGCGGCGCTCCGCTGAGGGCCCGGACGGCGGGCTGGCAACCGTTCCGTACGGTCGTCAACCGCCGCTGGTACGACGGCCGGACGGTGCTGGCCGGGGACGCCGCGCACACGGTCCACTTCTCGACCGGCTCGGGCACCGCCCTGGCCATCGACGACGCGCTGTGTCTCGCCCGGTCCATCGCCGGACACGACGATCCGCTCCGGGCGGCGGCCGAGTACGAGAGCGTCCGGCGACCGGTCGCCGAGCAGACACAGGCGGAGGCGGCGGAGAGCACCGCGTGGTTCGAGCAACTGTGCCGCGGTGAGCGGCTGGAGGGACACCAGACGGTGTTCGCGCTGCGCAGCCGCCGGGCCGCGAACACGTTCAGCCGGCTGCGGGAGCGGGATCCGGAGTTCGTCGCGCGCACCGTGGCGCGGCTGGCCGGCCGCCCCACCGACGCGGAGCCCGTTGACGTACCGCTGACGGTCGGTCAAGTACGCCTGGAACACCGGCTGGTGGAGCTGGAGCGGCGGGACGGCCGGTGCGTGCTGCGCGGCGCGGACGGCTCCCGGGCGGTGGGCCTGGTCGTGGACCGGGCCCCCGACCAGCCGCTGCCGGGCATCGACTTCCTCGCGGTGCAGGCCGGGCCCGAGGGCGGCCGCGTCACCAGGAGCGCCCCCGCCGCGCGGATCCGCAGCGAGGTGAAGCTCCCCGTCGCGCTGCTGGTCGACGAGGAGTTGCCCCGCGACGAGGCCAACACCCTGATCGCCGCGGCCCGTACCGACCTGGTGGCCGTGCCGTGAGCCGCAGGCCGTGTCCGGCGGGCTCAGAAGTAGTTGCGCATCAGCTCGCCGGACCAGGCCGGACCCCGCACCTCACCGCGCGGGGCGAACTCCGGCAGGTACGGCTTCACATCGAGCACCGGGGAGCCGTCGACCGCGTCCAGGCCGTGCACGGTGAGCGTCAGCCCCTCGACGGCCGCGAGGGCGCACACGGTCACCCCGAGGTGGTTGGGGCGGTTGGGCGCGCGCTGCGCGAGGATGCCGGAGAGCGGCCAGTCGGTGTTGCCCCGGGGGTACTGGGTGCCGGTGCAGGTCCGGGTCGCCAGATGGAACGCGAAGATCACTTCGACGTGCGAGTACGCGTCGAGGCCGAGGGTCGCCGACTCCTCGAACACCTCCGGGTCCAGTTCGATCCGCGAGACCTCCGCTCCCCATCCGTCCTCGTGGATCTGCTCGCGCCCGCCGCGCACGACCCCGATGGGACTGATCGGCTGCATTCCATCCCCGCTTCCTGTCCGGTAAGTCCCGGTTGTCCGGAACATGCGAAGCATGTCCGCCCGCCGGCCGCGCAGTCAACCGCAACCCACCGAGCGAGGTGCCAGCCATGGCCCGCCTGATCTCCCGCCTGCTTCCCGACCCCGGCCCCGGCCGGGTGCTGGTCCTGTGCACCGCCGTGGCCAGTCTCGGAAACGGACTCTATGTCACCGGCGGCGCCGTCTACTTCGTGCATGTCGTGGGCCTTTCACCGGGACAGGTCGGCATCGGCATGTCGCTCGCCGGCATCCTCGCGCTGGCGCTGGGCGTGCCGGCCGGGCACCTCGCCGACCGGTTCGGGCCGCGGGGGATCACCGCGGTGTTCGCGCTCGGGAAGGCGGTGGCGCTGGCCGCGGCGGCCTTCGTGCACTCCTTCCCGGCCTATCTGGTGATGGCCATGGCCCTCGGGCTGGCCGAGCAGAGCGGCAATGTCTCCCGCGGCGCGCTGGTGGCGGGAGTGATGGGCCGGGAGGGCCGGGTCCGCATCTCGGCATACATGCGCAGCGTCTTCAACGGCGGGTTCTCGCTCGCCTCGCTGGCGGCCGGCCTGGTCATCGCCGCCGACTCGAAGCCCGCCTTCCTCGCCCTCTTCTGGGGCAACGCCGTGGCCATGGTGCTGGTGGCCGCGCTCTACATGCGGCTGCCCAAGGTCCCGGGCGTCCCGCCCGCACCCCGTGGCGAGAAGCCGCGCGGAGTGGTGCGTGACCTGCCCTACCTGCTGGTGGCCCAGGTTTCCGGGATCGCCCGGATCGGCCCGACCGCCCTCGCGGTGGGGCTGCCGCTCTGGCTGGTGGTGCACACCGACGCCCCCCGGGCACTGGCGGCCTGGATCATGCTGGTCAACACCCTGATGGTGGTGTTCCTCCAGGTGCGGATGGCGCGCGACGCGGACACCGTGCACGGGGCGGCGCGACTGCAGCGGTACACCGCGGTGGTCCTCGCCGTCGCCTGTGCCGTCACCGCACTGACCGGGGCGATGCCCGGCTGGGCGGCCGCCGTCGTGCTCCTGGCCGTCACGGTGCTCTTCACCTTCGGCGAGATCTGGGGCGAGGCCGCCCGCTGGGGCTTGCGATACGAGTTGGCACCCGCAAACGCGCAGGGGCAGTACCTGGGGGCCTTCGCGACCGGTGACGCCTTCGCCCTGATCGCCGGGCCGACTCTGGTCACCACGGTGCCCGACCGGTTCGGCGGACCGGGCTGGCTGCTGATCGCCGTCCTGTTCGTCGGTGTCCTGGCCGCCAGCGGCCCCGCCGTCCGCTGGGCGGAGCGGACCCGGGTGCCGGAGCCCGAGCCGGCGGCTGTCCCGCTGACCACGAAGCCCTGAGCCGTCGGTCCCGTCCCCTCCCGCCCGCCGCACTCCGGCGGGCGAGGCCGCGGGCGCCTCGGCGGGTGCGGTGAAGGACCCGTGATTTCCTCATGTCTTCGGTGTGATCCGTTCGCTGCTGGGAACGCTCCGGACGGTTCCATACTGGTGGGCACGAGCAGGTCGGGGGCGGAGCCGCGCGTCGGGTCGGCTCCCGATAGCCCGAGGAGGTCGGTTGACCGTGATTCCACCCACGGTGGACACCCCCCTGCGCATGCACCATCTGTGGTCCCTGCGGGAGGACACGGTGGTCGGGTGGGACGAGGAAGGCCGGACGCTGGTGCTCAGCGGTCCGCAGGGCACGGAGCGGGTCGAGGATCCCACCCCGGTGGTGGCCGAGGCGCTGCGCCGGATGGAACTCGGTCCCGTACTGCTCGCCAACCTGGTGCAGCCGAACGCCGGAGCGGTCTCCGGGGACACCTACACGGTGGTCCTGTCGGTGCTCCGCGGAATCTCCCACGTGGTGATCAGGACGCTGTCCCTTGAGGACCTCAAAGGGCCGGTGCTGTCGGTGGTGCCGGTGGCCCCGACCGCGAGCTTCTCGCTCGTCCGGCCGTTGGGGCAGCGCAGGCTGCGGCTGCGGCCCACCGTGACGATCACCGTGCGAGGAGGCGTGTTCCTCGTGCAGTGCCGCGCCCTGGACCACCGGGTGGAGATCCACCGTCCCGAGGCGATGTGGGTGGTGTCGCTGCTCGCCTGGCCCATGACGCCGGACGCGATGGTCGAAATCCTGCCCCTGCCCGCCGAGTTGACCCTGGCGATACTCAGCTATCTGACGGGGGCCGGGATGACGGTGGCCGTGGGCTGACCCCGCCACCGCCCCGGGCGGTGCCGGGAGCCGGCGGGGCCGCTCACAGCAGCCAGCCCGACTCGCGGGCGATGCGGATCGCGTCGACCCGGTTACGCGCGTTGAGCTTCGTCACGACGGTGGTGAGGTAGTTGCGCACCGTGCCCACCGAGAGACGGAGATGCTCGGCGATCTCCTGCGGTTCCGTGCCCTGCGCGGCCAGTTGCAGCACCTCGGTCTCGCGGGTGGTCAGCGGGCTCTCCCTGCCGCCCCAGGCGGCCAGGGCCAGTTGAGGGTCGATCACCCGCTGGCCGGCCACGACCCGGCGCACGGCCTGGGCGAGATCGCTGGGCGGGGCGTCCTTGAGGAGGAAACCGGCGACGTGCGCGGACATCGCCCGGCGCAGCGTGCCGGGGCGGCCGAGGCTGGTGAGGATCAGGGCCCGGCACTCGGGGATGCGCTCGTGCAGGAGTTCGGCCGCGCTGAGTCCGTCCAGGCCGGGCAGATCGATGTCGATGATGGCCACGTCCGGCCGGTGTTCGCGCGCCGCGCTCAGGATCTGGTCACCTCGTTCGAGCTCGGCGACCACTTTCAGGTCGTCCTCCAGATTGAGCAGGGCCACCAGTGCGCCGCGAACCATATGCATGTCCTCGGCCAGGAGGATCCGTATCATCGTCGCTTTCCCCGTTCCCCCACATACGTGAAAGTTCCTGGATCTTACCCAAGCGCATCCGTTGACTGTGCTACGTCAAAAGACAAAGATCAGGCCAAAGTTGTTCACGCGACGTTGTTGGCCCGACCGAACGACTGCCCGCCGTTCTTGATCTCACGCGTGCACGGGGCGGCGGACCGAACCTCCCTGGTCGGAGCCTCGGCGGTGAGCCGGAAGACGCCCGCGTCGGAGCCGTCGGGGAGGCGCCGCACGACCAGCCGGCCTGCGATGTCTTCCAGCCGCCGCTCGAGATTGCCCAGACCGCTGCCACTGTGCGGCGACGGGACGTGAGGACCCAGCACCAGACCGTCGTTGACGATCGTGAGGCGGACGAGGTCGCCCTCGATCCGAGCGGAGATCCGGCAGTACGAGGCCTTGGAGTGCCGCAGCAGGTTGGTGACGCCCTCCCGCAGCACCGTGGCCAGCACGGTGGACGTCGCCACTCCCAGACGCTCGATGGCGTCGTGGGTGTCGACCGTGACCGAGACGTCGGCGGCGGCCAACACCGATTCGGCGGAGGCGAGTTCGGAACCGAGGGACATCTCCCGGTACCCGCGGGCGACCCGGCGCACATCGGCCAGGGCCTGGCGGGAGATGACGAGTACTTCGTCCACTTCCTCACGGGCCCGGAGGGGGTTGGCCGGGATGAGGCGGTGGATCAGCTCGTTCTTCAGGGTGATCGCGGAGAGGCTGTACCCGAGCAGGTCGTGCAGGTCCCTGGAGAACCTCAACTGCTCGTTGCTGACGGCCAGTCGGGCCAGGTCGGCGCGGGCCCGGTGCAGCTGGTCGACCAGACTGGTCAAGCGGCTCAGGCCGTACACGACGAGACCGGTGAGCGCGGTGGTCTGGCACATGTACACGATGTCGATGACGCCCATGCCGTTCAGGACGCCGGGGACGAGCAGGCTGAGCGTCGTCAGTCCGTACAGCGTCCAGCCGACCCGGGCCGGCAGGAGGAGCAGCACGGAGCCGGCGAAGAAGCCCGCCATGGCGCCCCAGGACACCCCGAACCAGATCAACGGCAGGTAGGACAGGACGCCTTGGGCGGCCAGGGTGAGCATCTTGGTGCGCACCCGGGCACCGGAGGAGCCGGGTGCCGAGTGCGCGAGCTGCAGCAGGAAGACCAGCGCCAGACAGATCAGCGCGAGGGTCAGATCCCACAGGCCGAGCCGCTGGGAAAGGATGTTGAGGAAGGTGATGCCCAGATAGCAGACCAACGCGGCCACCAGAACGCCCCGGGCGGTTCTCGTGGCCACGCTGCTGTGGTCCTGCGATTGGCCGGAATGGGATGGAGACCTGTTCGGATCGGTACCGTTCATCACTCGTCCGAGCCCCCCTGATGTCTCGATTCCGGATCGAATCGAACCGGCGCCATTCTAGACAGAGGACGGTCGGAGGCTGGCGCAAAGTGTCTATTGAACAGTCGTGCAACTGTCCGAAAACAGTCACGTCACACGAAGAGCGGGATCGGGTTCAACTTCTCGTACGGTGTGGGTCCTGAGAGGCGTCCGAGCGTGACCGGTACGTCGAAGAGCCGGCCCGGGGCGTAGCGGGCCCAGAAGTGCCGGAGTCCCGGCACCAGAACCTTCACCACGGGCATGCCGACGTCCGGCCGGGTCTGGTCGAGCACGAGGAGTTCCAGGCCCTTGGCGCCGACCAGTTCGGTGATGGCTTGGACGTCGTCGAGCAGGTCGCTGCGCCCAACGTACGTCCAGTGAGCGGGAGTTCGCGGGGCGGTGGCCGGATCGGGCGTGAGATATGACTGGTTGGCGAGGGTCGCCTGCTGCCACCAGCGGACCGGGAGCGGATCCGTGATGCCGTAGCCGCCGCCGGGGCGGCCCGCGCCCACGGCCGGCAGCAGCTGCCCCATCTCGGTGAGCGCGCGGCGCAGCGCGATCGCGGGGTCGAAGTGCGCGCCGAAGCCGAAGACGATGTCCTCGGTGGGGCCCTCCGTACGCCGGGACAGTGCCACGACCGCGGGGATGCCGAGGTCCGAGGTGAGGTCCAGTGCCCACAACTCGCGTCCCAGCTTGCGGTATCCGTCCCGCAGGCGCTCGATGTACGGCTCGTCGAACGAGTCCAGGTCGATCCCCGGCTGCCGGGTGCGGTTGTACCACCACAGGGCGACGGCGTCCCGCTCCACCAGTTCCAGGAACCCCTGCAGCAGGGCGTCCTCGGGGCTGCCGCCCGCGGCGTTGCCGTTGGAGTCGGCGTACGGCGCCTGCGAGGAGGCGGCGCTGGACGGGAAGTAGAGCATCGACGTGGGCAGCAGCCGGTGGCGCTGCTCGGTCAGCGACCACACGGGTGTCCACTCCACCGGCCGGTTCTCGTCGAAGGGCTCGGGGACGTGGTGGAAGGGCGAGCCGGAGCGGTTCCAGCGGTCCCGCTCACGGAACTGTCGATCCGCGTACAGCTGACAGGAGTTGGGGTGGACGGCCTGGTCGCCGAGGGCGCGCAGGGTGTCCATCACCACCGGTTCGTCGCCGTGCCGTGTGCCGCTGTAGCGCTCCACCGACTCGCACAGCGCGCTGGCCCGGGCCTCGCTGTCGGTCAGACCCTTGCCGCCGCTGAGCGAGCGCAGCCCGGCCAGGCCCCGCTCGCGCATCGCGAGATTGCGCCCCGACACATAGGTGGTCGCGAACTCCGGTGCGCCGGGGCTCGGTTCGAGCACGGGAACGATCCCGGTGATCGGACTCACCAAGTGCTCGTAGCGCGCGAGCAGTTGGTCGGTGGTGAGGGCCCGGTGGCCGCCGCCGCCGTGCCCGGACTTGGGCCGCGACACCGGGACGAACGGCGCGAGCACCCGCCGGGCCGTCAGTCCGGGGTCGCCGCAGGAGGAGCACTGGGGGACACGGGACACGGCATGGACGCGGGTCCGCAGGGTGAGGGTGTCGACCGTGCGGACGGAGCCCTGGTCGGCGTAGCGCAGGCCCGCCAGCCACTTGGCGGCCTCCAGCACCGCGCTGTGCGCGGCCATGACGCGGCCCGCCGACAGGGAGGCGATCGGCCGGCCGAGCGGGCGGTCGAGGCCCAGCGCCTGCTGGAGCGACCCCTCGTACCCGCGGTGCTGCTCCAGCCGGGCGGCCAGACACGACCAGCAGGGTCCCTCGTCCGGCCGGAAGAACGGGCCGATCCAGGGTTCGTAGCCGCACAGCCGGGTGAGCAGCCACGGCCGGCCCGCGGCACGGTGCTCGGCGTCGACCCGCTCCAGCTCGGGGGAGAGGTAGTCGTCGCACAGGACCAGGGTGAGGTCGGCGTCCGCGTCGGACACGTTGATGCCGGACTCGGCACCGGCCGCGAGCACCGGTGCGGCGTCGACGCCGGAGAGCGGCAGGATCCGGAGCCGGGAGCCGGCCAGCCCCGCGGCCGCCCGGGCGCCGTCCAGGCCGGCCAGGTCCCAGTACGCCTCGGCGACCGGGTCGGTGATCGTCGCCGCCGGGGCGGGGCTGCCGAAGCGGAGCAGCCCGGCCTCGCTGAGCATGCGCAGGCCGCCCTCCGCCTCCTCGCTGCTCAGCGCGGGCGCGGCACAGTGCAGGACGTCCGCGATCGACCGGCTGCCGTCGAGCAGCGGGACGAGCACCTCGGCGAGAGCGCCGTGCAGGGTGGTCACGCCCCGGCGGGAGACCAGGTAGGTCGCCTCGCCGGGGACGGTCGCGGGACGCAGGTGGTGCCTGAAGCCCACGAGGGTTGAGCCGTCCTGTAGGGCGGCCGGTCCGGGTCTTCTGGTGTGCGGCAACCCGGAAGTCATATCCAGAGCCCCCCGACCGCGTCACCCTCGGCGGTGAGGGGAGTCGCGGTCCCCGTGCCGGAGGCACCGGCGGGGGCGGTCTGGGCGCAGAAGGTGAACTGGGTGGTGTCGTTCGGGACCGGTTCGGCGCAGAAGGTGAACCGGGCGTTGCTCGGGGCGGTTTCGGCGCAGAAGGTGAACTGGGCGGTGTCGGCCGGGACGGGCTCGGCGCAGAAGGTGAACTGAGCGGTGTCGGCCGGGACCGGTTCGGCGCAGAAGGTGAACTGGGTGGTGTTGTTCGGGACGGGCTCGGCGCAGAAGGTGAACCGGGCGGTGTGGTCGGCGGGTGCCGCCTCCATGCCGTAGGTGTAGGTCAACATCACGGTGGAGCCGGCGGAGTGGTCGAGGGTTTCGACCACGAGGAGCGGGTAGGCGGGATCTGCATGGGTGACGCGCGCCGGGTAGGAGGCAACGGGGGTGGCGCTGGCGTGGCTCATCGGAGAGATCCTCACTGACGTGGGTGGTGGTGCTCCAATGGCCGGAATTCTTCGTGGGCGCGGGTCTTACGGACAGTGTTCGCTTCATCGGTGACGGGTGAAGTTCTCACCCAAGCGGAGGCCCCAGCTCCGCCAGTCGCCGCTTGAGCGGTTCCCACCAGCTTCGGTTGTCGCGGTACCACTGGACGGTTTCGGCCAGCCCCTCCTCGAAGCTCCTGCGAGGTGAATAGCCCAGCTCCTCACGGATCTTCGTGCAGTCGACGGAGTAGCGGCGGTCGTGTCCCTTGCGGTCCTCGACATGTTCGACGCTGTTCTCCCAGGAGGCGCCGCACGCCGTGAGCAGCAGCCCGGTGAGCTCCTTGTTGGACAGCTCGGTGCCGCCCCCGATGTTGTAGATCTCGCCCGCGCGGCCCCTGGTGCGGACCAGTTCGATGCCCTGGACGTGGTCGTCGATGTGCAGCCAGTCCCGGACGTTGCCGCCGTCGCCGTACAGCGGGACCTTCCCGCCGTCGAGGAGGTTCGTCACGAAGAGCGGGATGACCTTCTCGGGGAAGTGGTGGTGCCCGTAGTTGTTCGAGCAACGGGTGACCCGGACGTCCAGGCCGTGGGTGCGGTGGTACGACAGCGCGATCAGGTCGCTGGACGCCTTCGCCGACGAGTAGGGCGAGTTGGGCCGCAGCGGGTGGCTCTCGGGCCAGGAGCCCTCGTCGATCGAGCCGTACACCTCGTCGGTGGAGATGTGCACGAAGACCTCGACGCCGGCCCGGTGCGCCGCGTCGACGAGCGTGTGCGTGCCGACCACGTTGGTGCGCACGAACTCGGCGCCCCCGTCGATCGAGCGGTCGACATGCGACTCGGCGGCGAAGTGCACGACCTGGTCGTGCTCGGCCATCAGCTTCCCGACCAGCTCGGGGGAGCAGATGTCGCCCTGCACGAAGGAGAAGTCCGGGTGCGCCCGGACCTCGTCGAGGTTGGCGGGACTGCCCGCGTACGTCAGCTTGTCCAGGACGGTGATCGCGACGTCGCCGGGGCCCTCGGGGCCGAGCAGCGTGCGGACATAGTGGGAGCCGATGAATCCGGCGCCGCCGGTCACCAGGATGCGGGTCTTGGTCGTCATGACGGTTCCGGTGCCTCACGGTGGTCGGACGGGGTGCGGGCTGGGGTGCACCGGCTGACGGGCAGCGGATGCCCGGCGAACCGGTTCACGGCCACGATCTGCTCGTGGTGGACCGTGGCGCCGGCCGGTGGGGCCGGTCGTGTCGGGAGCATGGACGGACTCCTTGGTCGGGCACGGGGGACTCGTGTCAGGCGGCGCGGACGGCCGGCTGCGGGATGCGGCGGGACGCCACCTCGGTGACATAGGCGCCGTAGTCCGTACCCCGCATCTCCTCGCCGAGGCGCAGGCACTGCTCGGGGGTGATGAAGCCGCGGTTGAGCGCCAGTTCCTCGACGCAGGCGATGTACTCGCCCTGCCGCTGCTCGACCAGTTGGACGTACTGCGCCGCCTGCAGCAGCGAGTCGTGGGTGCCCATGTCCAGCCAGGCGAAGCCGCGGCCGAGATGGGTGAGCCGGGCCCGGCCCTGCGCCAGATAGGCCAGGTTGACGTCGGTGATCTCCAGCTCGCCCCGCGCCGAGGGGGAGAGGTTCTTGGCGATCCCGACCACGTCGCTGTCGTAGAAGTACAGCCCGGTCACCGCCAGGTTGGAGCGCGGGTGACGCGGCTTCTCCTCCAGTGACAGCAGCCGGCCCTCCTCGTCGATCTCCCCGATCCCGTAGCGCTGCGGATCGCGCACCGGATAGCCGAACAGCGCTGCGCCGTCGAGCCGGCGCACCGCGTCGTCGAGGAGCAGCGAGAAGCGCGGCCCGTGGAAGATGTTGTCGCCGAGCACCAGCGCGACCTGGTCGCCGTCGATGAAGTCGGCGCCGATGAGCAGCGCTTCGGCGATGCCGCGCGGCTGGTCCTGCTCGGCGTAGGAGATGTTCAGGCCGAGCCGGGAGCCGTCCCCGAGGAGCGTGCGGAAGCTGTCCGAGTGGTCCCTGGACGAGATCAGCAGGATGTCCCGGACGCCCGCCAGCATCAGCACGGAGAGCGGGTAATAGATCATCGGCTTGTCGTAGACCGGCAGGATCTGTTTGGACAAGGCTCCGGTGAGCGGGCGCAGGCGTGTGCCGCTGCCGCCGGCGAGGATGATGCCCTTCATCTCAGATCACCTTCCACTGTTGTTCGGTGCCGCGTGCGGAGCGCACCGGCGTGATGTCCTCGGGGAGCGGCAGACCGGGCGCCGGGTCGGTCACCGGGACCGCGGCGAACACGGCCGAGCCCACTGAGCCGGTGGCGCCGAGCACGGTCACCAGGGGCCGGCCGGTCGGTTCCGTTGTCATGCGGTGCCTCCCAGGGCGGATGGATGCGGTGCGGCCGGGCGCGGGGCGCCGGTGGCGGTGCGGGCCCGGGGCCTGCCCGAGTCCCGTCCGCCCGATGCTGCTGCCGTCCGATCGGGTGCGGGCGGAGAAGCGCTGGAGGCAGCCGTGGCCCCGGGGCGGTGGGTCACGACTCGACCGGCGCCCGAGTACGGCTGCCTAGCCTCGGCGTGATGCCCGCGCCGCCAGCATCGGGTCGGCGCTTCGTCACCGGCCGCGCGACGGAAACCGGTGTCCCCCCATGGTGAAGTCGGAAGGAAATCCCTGAATGAGTACTGACAAGGTCGCCGCCGGCGGCAACACGACCGGGGCGGGGAAATCCCCTGGCGTGGCCACACTGATCACGGGTCTGACCGCCTTCATGGCGGGGCTCGACAATCTGGTGGTCCTCATCGCGCTGCCCACCATCAGGGACGAGCTCGGTGGCAGCCTGAAGGACCTGGAATGGACGGTGAACGCCTACACGCTGTCGTTCGCCGTGCTGATGATGTTCGGTGCCGCCCTGGGCGACAGGTTCGGGCGCCGCCGGATGTTCATCACCGGTCTGCTGCTGTTCACCGCCGCGTCGGCCGCGGCCGCCCTGGCACCGGGCATCGGCGAGCTGATCGCCGCCCGCGTGGTCCAGGGTGTCGGCGCCGCCATCATCATGCCGCTCTCCCTCACCCTGCTCACCCATGCCGTTCCCGCAGCGAAGCGGGGCGCGGCCCTCGGCATCTACAGCGCGGTCAGCGGACTGTCCATCGCCGGCGGCCCGCTGGTGGGCGGAATCGTCACGCAGCACATCTCCTGGCACTGGATCTTCTGGATCAACGTGCCGGTGGGCCTGCTGCTCGCCCCGGCCGCCTGGCGCGGTCTGGACGAGAGCCGCGGCCCCAACAACCGCCTGGACATTCCGGGTACGGCCCTGATCAGCCTCGGCATCCTCGGCCTGGTCTACGG
Organism: Streptomyces sp. cg35; assembly: GCF_050410835.1. Taxonomy (NCBI): domain Bacteria; kingdom Bacillati; phylum Actinomycetota; class Actinomycetes; order Kitasatosporales; family Streptomycetaceae; genus Streptomyces; species Streptomyces sp. cg35. Next base: position 2,266,678 of record NZ_CP191268.1, on the reverse strand, counting down.
TCTGATCCGGGCGGGCGACGACGGCTGGGGCTCCCCGCAGGTCCTGGGCCCGTTGGCGGCCGGTGCCCTGCTGGTCGTCGCGTTCGTCCAGTGGGAGCTGCGCAGCAAGGCGCCGATGCTGCCCATGCGCATGTTCCGCAACCGGGCCTTCAGCGCCGTCAACGGCGGCGCCCTGCTGATGGCCTTCGGCATGTACGGCGTGGTCTTCCTCATCACGCAGTTCATGCAGAACATCCAGCACATGACGCCGACGGAGGCGGGCGTGCGGATGCTGGCGTGGACGGCGATGCCGATCGTGGTGGCACCCGTCGCCGGCATGATGTCGGACCGGATCGGCGGACGTCCCGTGGCGGTCTTCGGACTCGCGATGCTCGCCGCCGGATTCGCCTACTGGGCGCTGGTGCTGAGCCCCGACTCGTCCTACGCCGAGCAACTGCCCGGCTTCCTCCTGGGCGGCGTGGGCGTCGCCTGCTTCTTCGCCCCGCTGTTCACCCTGACGATGAGCTCCGTCGACGTCGCCGAGCAGGGCATCGCCTCCGGCGCGAATTCGGCCGCCCGTGAGCTGGGCGCGCCCCTCGGCGTGACCGTCCTCACCACCGTCTTCACCCACAACGGCGGCTACGCGTCGGGCCAGAACTTCGTCGACGGCTTCGTACCCGCCCTGTGGGTCGGCGCGGCGGCCATGGCGATCGCCGCGGTCGTGATGCTCTTCTCCACCCGGCCCGCCGGTGTGCAGGAGCAGCTCGGCGCCGAACCGGCCCGGGACGCCGTCGAGGCCGAACCGGCCCCCTCGGCGGCCACCCGCTGACAGCTCGTACGCCGACCCGCGGCCCGACACGACGACATCGCGTCGGGCCGCGGGTCGGCAGCACGTCACCTCTCCTCACACCACCGGCAGAAAGGCCGTGCGAGACATGAAGGTTCTCTTCGCAAGCCTCGGAAACTACGGACACGTATTCCCCCTGGTTCCGCTCGCTCAGGCGGCACATGAGGCCGGGCACGAGGTCTGGTTCGCCACCAACGAGCAGTTCCACCCGATCGTCGAGAAGGCGGGGCTGCGGCCGGTCACCAGTGGGCTCACCGTCCCCGAGGCGTTCATAGAGGCGGCCGGCGGCCAGGCGTTCCTGGAGGCCAACGGCGGTGACGTACAGGCCAGTGACGTCCCGCCCGAGGTGCTGGCGGCCCTGGCGGTGAAGGCGTTCGGCTCGGTGCTGCCGCGCAGTGTGTTCGCGGACCTCACCCCGGTCATCGACTCCTTCCGGCCGGACCTGGTCGTCTACGAGAGCCTCAACCCCGGCGCCGCCTTCGCGGCCGCGGCGGCGGGTGTGCCCGCCGTGTCCCAGAGCATCGGTCGGGTCTCGTCCGACCCGCTGATCCCGCAGGAGCTGTTCGCCACGGCGAGCGACCTGGGGGTGGCCGACAAGATCGGCCAGGACGCGACCCTGGGCAACCCGTACATCGACATCTGCCCTCCTGTCGTGCAGAACCAGGAGTTCCTGGCCTCGGGCGTCCAGGTGATCCCGCAGCGTCCCCTCTCCTACAGCGAGCCGGGCGAGCTGCCCGCGAGTGTCACCCAGGGGGAGGGCCCTCTGGTCTATCTCAGCTTCGGCACCGTGGTCGGCTCCGCGGAGCTGCTGCGCACCGTGATCGACGGCCTGCTGCCGTTGGACGTACGGGTCCTCGTCGCGACGAGCGCTCTGGTGGACCCGGCCGAGCTGGGTGAGCTGCCGGACCGGGTCGTCGCGCTGCCCTGGGTGCCGCAGGCCGAGGCACTGCGGTACGCCACCGCCATCGTCCACCACGGCGGTCACGGCACCACGCTGGCCTCGCTGGCCGCGGGCCTGCCCCAGCTGATCCTGCCGCGGGAGAGCGACGGCCTCGGCAACGCGCCCGCGGTGCAGGCGACCGGAGCGGGCCGCCTGCTGCTCGGCGAGGACGTGACCGCCGAGGCGGTGGAGGCCGAGGTGCGCAGCCTGTTGACCGACGGTGCGCACCAGGAGGCGGCCCGCAAGGTGGCCCGCGAGATCGCGGCCCTGCCCGGGCAGGCCGACACGGTCGCGAGGTTCCCCGAGTTCGTCGGCTGACCGTCCCGCTACGCACTGTGCCCCACGCTCATCTGTGAGCGTGGGGCACAGTGCGTAGCGGGCGCGGTGGACGGTGGCCCGGCTCGTTCAGGACTGCGCGAGCGCCGCCGGGTCGACCCCCAGCTGCCGGAAGAGGTCGTCCATGTTCAGCTGGTCCCAGTGCTCGGCGAGCAGCCCGTCCTCCACCCTCCAGATGTCGATGGACTGGAAGCCCACCGAGCGGCCGGTCGCCGGTATGCCGAGGAACGTGCCCTGGTGGGTCGCGGTGTACTCCAGGCGGGCGGCCACCCGGTCCCCTTCCGCGATGACGTCGTGCAGCACGGCCTTCAGGTCGGGGAAGGCGGTGAACACCTGCACCCAGAAAGCCTGGTTGGCCTCGATGCCGTCGGCCACCACAGGGTTGTGGTCGATGTGCCCGGACGCCGTGTGCTCCGGCATGGTGCTGATGTCATGGCTGTTGATCATGTCCACGAAGCTCTGGACCAGAGCGTGGTGATTCCTCGACATGCCGGCCTCTCTTGGCGTGGTGGGAGAAGAACGATGAAGTCGAAGCATCGCCATCCGCGGTCGAATCCCCCTGGAGCAGGGGCCCGGGCGCGCGGTCACGGCGGGCAGCGGTGCGCTCCAGCGGAGCGCGAGGGACAGGCGAGGGAGGCGGCCTAGCGTCGGTTTTCGAACCGAACCAGCCACTGTCTCAAGGAGCCTCCATGGCCACCGAGGTGCACGCGTTCACCCTGCCCGGCGCGGACCTTCCGCAGCCCGACGCCGAGCTGCGCAAGCGGCGTGAGGCGGTCGTCATCGAGCACACCGTCGCCGAGGGTGCCTGGGACATCGACGGGGTGCTCGCGACGTTCCCGCGGGGCGGCGTGTACAAGGTCATACCGTTCGAGGAGGGCCCGCTGATCGGCGAAGAGGCCATCAAGAAGGGCTACTTCGCCGAGCTGGAGAAGGCCTTCCCGGTCGCCGACCACGGTCTGACCCACGTCCACCACACGCCGACCGCGGTGATCGTGGAGGCGCAGTTCCGGGCCAAGCAGGAGGCGGACTGGCGGGGCATCCCCCACCGCGGCAAGACCGTCGACGCCCCCGTGGCGATCTTCTTCCACTTCGACGGCGACGTGCTGCTCGACAAGACGCTCCACTTCGACATGGCCACCTTCGCCCGTCAGCTCGCCTGACCCCCACGAAGCCGGCTCGTCCGTCATGGCCCGCAAAGTTGAAAGGAAGTAGCAGGATGCAGCCCGAGGTGAACGGTGGTACCGAGGACTTCCTGGCGTCGGCGATGGTGTCGAAGTCCCCGCTGACCCCCGACCCGGACGCCTTCCTCAAGGAACGGGAGCAGTCCGCCTCGTACGAGGTCGAACGGGTGCCACTGGCCTCGCTCCCGAATTGGCACCTCGGTGACCGGCTCAGCCGCGCGGACGGCAAGTTCTTCACGGTGGAAGGGCTCTCCATACGGACGGATTTCGGACCCGTGCCGCAGTGGACCCAGCCGATCATCGTCCAGCCGGAGATCGGCATCCTGGGGATCCTCGCCAAGCGGTTCGACGGCGTGCTCCACTTCCTCATGCAGGCGAAGATGGAGCCGGGGAACACCACCTTCGTCCAGTACGCGGCGACCGTCCAGGCGACCCAGAGCAACTACCAGCGCGTCCACGGCGGCAGAGCCACCCCGTACCTGGACTACTTCCTGGAGGGCACGCGGCGACGTGTCCTGTTCGACCAACTCCTGTCCGAGCACGGCTTCTGGTACCTGTACAAGAGGAACCGGAACATGATCGTCGAGGTGCCCGAGGACGAGGAAGTACCTGTCGAGGACGATTTCACCTGGCTCACTCTGGGCCAGGTGCGCCAGCAGCTCACGCAGGGCAACGGCGTCAACATGAATGCCCGCACCGTGCTTTCCGGAATAGCCTACGGCGCCGCCGACGGCGACCCGCTGCCCTACGCCGAGCAGCCCGACGCCTTCCACGCCGAGCTCCTGACGTCGCATCGGTCGCCGTCGTCGGCGGCCGACCTTCCCGGTGCGCTGACGTGGCTCTTCGACCAGAAAGCGAAGTTCAGCCTGGACGCCAGGCGGATCAGCCTGCGGGACATGGACGAATGGATCTGCGACGACGACAGCATCCGCCATCGCGACGGCCGCATCTTCGACATCATCGGCATGTCGGTCCAGGCGACGAGCCGGGAGGTCGGCACGTGGTGGCAGCCCATGCTCGAACCCCGCCCCGGAAACGTCGTGGCCCTGATCTGCCAACGGCGGGCCGGAGTACTGCAGTTCCTGGTCCAGGCCATGGTCCAGCCGGGCCTGACGGACCGTCTCGAACTCGCACCCACCGTGCAGTTCTCCCCGGGCTACCACCGCGGCCCTCAGGACTTCCCGCCGCTGACGGAGTACCTCGACGCACCCGCGTCCTGGATCCGGCTGGACGCCGTCCAGTCGGAGGACGGCGGCCGCTTCTCCCAGGCGGACACGCGCCACCTGGTCGTCGAACTCCCCGAGGACCACGAGATCGAGGCGCCGGAGAACTACCGCTGGATGACCCTCGGTCTGCTCAACCGCCTGACCCAGATCGGATACCACGTCAACGTCGAGGCCCGGAGCCTGGCCGCATGTCTGCTCTGACGACCGGCGGCCCGCTCCCCGAACCGAACCCCGCCCGGATGCTGGAGGCAGCGCTGTGACCGTGAACTCCCCGCTCATCGTGGTGCTGGGCGCCGCGGGCTTCGTCGGATCCGCCGTGTTCCGCGAGCTGGCACAGCACCCGGTCCGGATACGGGCCGTCTCCCGCAGGAAGTGCCCTGTCCCCGAGGACGCCCGTGCCGACATCGAGGTGCTCTCCGCGGATCTGACCGAGCCCGGCCAGATGGCCGCCGCCGTCGCCGGCGCCGATGTCGTCATCCACTCCCTGGCGTACATCGCAGGGGCGTCCACCTGGCGCATCGCGGAGGGCGACACGGGCGCCGAACGCGTCCACGTGGGCCTGATGCAGGACCTGCTGCGCGCCCTTGGCGACCGCGCCGATTCCCAGGCGCCCCCGATCGTCCTGTTCACCGGATCGGTCACGGCGGCCGGCCCTTCGGACAAGGAGGTCCTGGACGGCACCGAACCCGACCGGCCCAAGGGATATTACGAACGGCTGAAACTCGAGGCGGAGCGACTGCTGTTGGAGGCCGACGCGGCGGGAACGGTGCGTGGCGCCTGCCTGCGCCTGACCACGGTGTACGGCTACAGCGCCGGGTCCACCGCCCGGGACAAGGGCATCGTCTCCACGATGACGCGCCGCGCGGTGGCCGGCGAGCCCCTGACCATGTGGCACGACGGAACGGTCCGCCGCGACCTGCTCCACGCCGATGATGCCGCCCGCGCCTTCTGGGCCGCCATCCCCCGCATGGACGTGCTCGCGGGAAAGCGCTGGCTGCTGGGCACCGGCCAAGGGGCCCCGCTCGGGCCCCTGTTCACCAGGGTCTCCGCGCTGGTCGCCGAACAGACGGGCAAGGAACCGGTGCCGGTGGTCTCCGTGGAACCGCCGGAGTACGCCGAGGCCATCGACTTCCGGAGCGCGACCATCGACTCCTCCGCGTTCCGGGCGGCCACCGGCTGGAAGCCGCAGGTGTCCCTCGAGGAGGGCCTGCGCCTGACGACGGAGTTCTGCTCCAGCGGCCGAGAGGCAGAACTGTCCTGAGTCTGTTGGTGCGTAAGCGTTCATCCCTGAAGGAGGAGAAGGTCGCGTGATCTACACACAGCTGGGCCGTACCGGTCTGCGGGTCAGCAGGCTGGCCCTCGGCACCGTCAACTTCGGTGGCCGGGTGGAGGAGCCGGAGGCGCACCGCCTCATGGACCATTCCCTGGAGCGGGGCATCAATCTGGTCGACACCGCCAACATCTACGGCTGGCGCGTCCACAAGGGCCACACCGAGGAAGTCATCGGCCGGTGGCTCGGCAAGAACCCCGCCCGCCGCGACCAGGTCGTCCTGACGACCAAGGTCGGCGACCCGATGGGCGAGGGCCCGAACGACCACGGCCTGTCGGCCCGCAACATCGTCGCGGCCTGCGAGGCATCGCTCAAGCGGCTGGGCACGGACTGGATCGACGTGTACCAGATGCATCACCTCGACCGGTCCGTGGGCTGGGACGAGGTCTGGCAGGCCATGGACCTCCTGGTCGCCCAGGGCAAGGTGCGCTACGTCGGCTCGTCCAACTTCGCCGGCTGGGACATCGCGTCCGCGCAGGCTGTCGCGCAGCGCAGGAACAGCCTGGGCCTGGTCACCGAGCAGTGCGTCTACAACCTGGTCACCCGGTACACGGAGCTCGAGGTGATTCCCGCCGCCCAGGCGTACGGACTCGGTCTCTTCGTCTGGTCACCGCTGCACGGCGGCCTGCTCAGCGGCGTGCTCCGCAAGATGCGGACCAACTCCGCCGTCAAGTCCGCGCAGGGCCGCGCGGCGCAGGCCCTGGACGCGCAGTACGAGACCATCGAGGCCTACGAGAAGCTCTGTGCCGAGCACGGCCTGGACCCGGCGGTGGTCGGCATGGCCTGGACGCTGTCCCGCCCCGGTGTGACGGGTGTGGTGATCGGGCCCCGGACGGAGCAGCACATCGAGGGCGCGCTCGAAGCTCTGGAGTGCGAGCTGCCGAAGTCCCTGCTGACCGAGCTCGACGTACTCTTCCCGCCGGTCGGTCGAGGCGGCCCCGCCCCCGACTGCTGGCTGACCTGACCTCAAGCGCCGAACGGTTGCCGCGGCCCCGCCGAGCCGATGCCCGGCGGGGCCGCGGAGCGCTCCTGGGACGTCAGGCGGCGGTGGCGCGGACCCGGCGCATGGTGCGCGCGTACAGCGGGGGCCCCAGCAGGCGCCATACCAGGCGGACGGGTGCGGGCACGTTGCCGAGCATGACCGCGCGTTCGCGCTCGTCGGCGTCCTCCATGACCATGCCGAAGAACTTGAGCAGCTTGGACTTGGGGGTGTGCTGCGCGAAGTGATCCCCGAGCGCGCCGAACTCCTCGGCGGTGAGCCACTGTTCGGCGAGGGGCAGCAGGTGTGCCTCCTCGTCGTCGAGGTGCTCGACCAGCACGGTGCGGTGCTTCTCGATCGCGGCCACGAGCCGGTCGCGAATCTCCGCGTCCGCCGTGGGGGCCCACTGGGTGACCAGGGCGTTGGCCTCGTCGAGGGTCTCGACGACTCGCTCGTGCTCGGCCTCCATGCGCAGGACGACCTCGCTCTCGGACCCGATCCGGGCGAGCATCAGCGGCCACAGCAGCTCGTCCTCGCCCTCGTGGTGGTTGATCAGTCCGATGCGCAGGTCGGCGAAGTGTTCGGCGAGGACGGCGGCGCGCTTGACGTCCCCCGGGGCGACCGCGGCGATCATCTCGCCGAGCAGCCTGAGTTCCCGGCGGAAGGCACGGTGGACGATCGCCATCTCCTGGGCGTCGAACCCGCCGAACCCGGAGTCGCTCCCGGGAGCGGGGGACCGGCCGGACGCGGACGAGGTCATGGGCGTGTTCCTTTCGTGGGGGTCACCGGACTCGGGAACCGGGATGGTCTCCAGCTTGCCCTGGACGCACTTGAGTTCCGCTGGAGCCGCCGGCGAGGGGCGTCGCTTCCCGGGCATGGCCGACACCCCTCACGTCAGCGGGCCCGCGTACCGCGCACGCACCGCTCCACCCGGTCTTGAGCAGCGGCTTCTACCGTCGTCACCATGGATCTCAGTGGCCTGGAAATCAGTGAACTCGCCCTCCGGGACGTGTTCCTGGTCTCGCCCCGCGCCGTCGAGGAGGACGTCGTGGTCCGCTACGAGGCGTTCCGCCAGGACTCCGTCGAGGAAGCGATCGGACGCCCCTTCCCGATCCGGTACAGCGATCTGTCGGTCGCGCGGCGCCGGGTGCTGCGCGGCATCCACGGCACCACCGGCCCGGACAGCCGCGCCAGACTGGTCGGTTGTGTGCGGGGCGCCGCCGTCCACGTCGTGGTGGACCTGCGCGTCGGGTCCCCGGACTTCGGCCGGTACGAGACGGTCTGGCTGGACCACCGCGCCGCGTCCTCGGTGTTCGTGCCCGAGGGCTTCGGCCACGCCTGGCTCGCCCTGGAGGACGACACGGTCGTCGCCTGCCACAGCTCCCGGCCGTACACGGCGGACGCCGGGTACACGGTCAGCGCCCTCGACCCGGCCCTCGCCCTGCCGTGGGGGCTCGCCGAGGCGCCGGTGATGACCGACGACGACCTGGCCGCGCCCACCGCTCAGGAGGCGCTGGCCGGCGGACTCCTGCCGGCCTACGAGGACTGCCTCGCGCTGTACGGCCGCGCCGCGTTCACCACCGACTGAGCCCCCGAGGATCCGGCTCCTTCCCCCCGCCGGACCGCAGGCCCCGCGTGTCATGAGGACACACGGGGCCTGCGTCGTGTCCGGACGTTTTCCGGCCGGCGGCGGCTTGCCCCGCGGTCCATGAATCGGTCACACCCCGAGCAGGACGGAAGCACCCGGCAGAGGAGGAGTGACGCACTGTCCGCTCGGGCGGGCCGCATGGGAGTTTCGAGATCCGATGACAGAGACAAAGGGGGCCCGTATGCGAATCTTCGTTCTGGGGTCTTTGGATGCCGAGCTGAGGGGCGTTCCGATCCTGCCCACCGCGGCGAAGCCACGGCAGATTCTGACGCTGCTCGCCATCTACGCCAACCAGGTCCTGCCGGTGTCCGCGCTGATGGAGGAGATCTGGGGTGACGCCCCGCCGCGCAGCGCGCTCACCACGCTGCAGACGTACATCCTCCAGCTCCGCCGCTGCATGGAGAACGCGCTGGACGGAGAGCCCGGCGGCTCCAAGGAGCTGCTGCTGACCCGGCACGGGGGATACCTCCTGCACGCGGAGCCGGGCAGCATCGACGTGCACGAGTACGACCGGCTGTCCCTGCTCGGCCAGCGCGCCTTCGACCGGGCCGACAACCACGAAGCGGCGCGGCTGTTCCGGGAGGCCCTCGCCCTGTGGCGGGGCCCGGCCCTGGTCGACGTACGCACCGGGCCGCTGCTCGAGATCGAGGCGATGCGGCTGGAGGAGAGCCGTCTCGGGGTGCTGGAGCGGCGCAACGACGTCGAGCTGCGGCTCGGCCGCCATGCCGAACTGCTCACCGAGCTCACCGCGCTGACCGCCCGGCACCCGCTGCACGAGGGCCTGCACGCCCAGTCCATGGTGGCGTTCTACCGGGCCGGGCGCCCCTCCGCCGCGCTCGATGTCTTCCAGAACCTGCGCACCCACCTCGTGGAGGAGCTGGGCATCGAACCCTCACAGCGTCTGCAGCGTCTGCAACGGGCCGTGCTCGGCAGCGATCCGGCGCTGGACGTCGACCCCGGTACCGGGCGGGTCCTCGACCGCTTCACCGGGTGACTGCCTAGGGGGGAGCCGTGCGAGTGCTGTTTTCTGGGGGCCTCGGCATGCCGGCCGTACTGCGACTGATCCTGCTCGCCAGGGCGGTGCAGGCGGCCGGCAATGAGGTCCGTTTCTGCTGTCCGGCCCGGGGACGCCAGCGGGTGGCCCGGGCCGGACTCGTGCCGGTGCTGGCCGGCCCGCAGGAGTTCGGCCGGGCCTGGCGGCCCGACCTGGTGGTCCACGATCCGCTGTGCCCCGAATCCACCGCCATGGCGGCCGCGTCCGGGGTGCCCACCGTCGGCTATCTTCCGTACGCCCACACGCCGTTGGCGCCGCGGCCGACCGTCTGGATCGATCCCTGTCCGCCGCCGCTGCGGGCACGTCCGGAGCCCGGGGCCTGGCACGTGCGCTGTGACGCCTACGAGCTGCCCGGAAAGCCGACGCCCGCGCTCACCGGGCTGTCGCTGCTGCCGCGCGTCTGCATCGCCGGGGTGCCCACCGGCACCCGGCCCGAGGACCGGCGCCGCGCGCGGCTCTTCCGCCGGGTCGCCGAGGGCGTCGAGAGCCTCGGTCTGCAACTCCTCGTGCTGACCGGCGACGACCACCCCTGGAGCCTGCTGCTGCCCGGCTGCGTCGGCGTCGTGCACGGCGGGGACGAGGGGGTCGTGTACGCGGCAGCCCGGTTCGGCGTCTCCCAGCTGGTGCTGCCGGCGGGGGACGAGGAGCGGCGGGCCGGGGCGCGCCTGGAGGAGGCCGGCATCGGCCGTTGCCTCTCCGACGAGGAACTGGCGGGCGACCCCAGCATGCTGCGGCTGCGCTTCCACCTCGCCGAGCTGGTCAACGGCGGCCGGGTGCTGCCCGAAGCGGCCCGGCTGGGCCGGACGATCGCCCGCATGCCACGGCCGGCGGACCTCGTCCCGGGGATCGAGGCGCTGGTGCGTTGATGCGCTGACGCGTTGCCGCGCCGACGTCGGGCCGGCAGGGCGTCGGCGCTCAGCGCGTCCGGGCCTCAGCGCGTCCGGGAGAAGGGAAAGAGCCAGGAGTGTTGACGGGCCCGTGCCGCCGGGGGAAGTACGGCACGGGCCCGTCGGTACGGACGCCCCGAGGACGGGCCTCCCGGCCGACGGACGGCGTCCGTGCGGTGAACAGGAGGCCGCTCTCCGGACGGCCGGGACAGGGCCCCAGTCTGCCGACCGGGTCTGGAAAACGGCTCGAACGCAGGTCGGCAGAGCGTGCGCCGGTCAGCGCGATCCGTCGGGACGGTCCGGGGTGAGCCGCGCCGGCGCCGTCCAGGTGAGGCCGATCGACTCGCAGGAGGTGGCGGGGCCGGCCCAGGGGTCCTCGCCGTGGATGTCGAGGATCTGCTCGCGCAGCCACAGGTCGAAGGGGTGCTTCGACTCCGCCCAGCGCTTCCTGGTCCGCTCCGGGTCCGCGCTCTCGAAGTACACGATCACGTAGTCCCGGTCGGGCCGCGGGTCGATGCGGAACACCTCGTGGGTGATGCCCAGCCGCCGCCGGGAGGCCTCGTACTCGCGCCGGCGCGGCCCCTGCAGCTCCTTGGTGAGCCGGTCCCAGGCCGGCGGCTTGCCGTTGCCCAGCGGCACGGTGCGCATCACGGACCGGGCGCCCTCCGCGGTGCGCCGGCCGCCCTTGCGGGGCGCCAGCATCCGCATGCCGAGCGCGGCGAACATGTTGGACGCCACACCGTGCGCCCAGCGCTCGGCGATCCGGCCCTCCTCGTCGAACCGCCAGGTGACGATGCCGACGGAGAGGAACGAACGGCCGGTGGGCGCGATGCCGAGCAGCTCGCCCAGGTGCGTGCCGCGCCAGGTGTTGTGGATGACGACCATGTCGTCGTGGGCGCTGATGTCCTCGATGGTGACGTGGAAGTCGGGGAACGCCTCACGCAGTCCGGCGATGGTGTACTTCACGCCCTCGGCGCCCTCGGGCGCGCCCGGCAGGCCCTCGTGGTCGACGACGTCCGGCCGGTAGAGCTCGTCCACGAGCGAGAAGTCGCCCTGGTTGACGAACTCGGCGAAGACGCGCCGGATGGTCGCCTTGTTGCGTTCCTCGGTGCTCTCCCACGCTGCCAGCGCCGGATTCGTGGTGGTCGCGGTGGTCACAACAGCGGTCCTCTCTTCGGGGCGGGTACGGGCGCGCTCACACCGCGGTGGCGGCGGAGCCGGAGTTCCAGCGCGTGGCGTAGGCGACGTGTTCGTGCTCCGTGGTGTGCAGGGTGCGGGACCAGCCGAGCTTCAGCACCCGGTCGCGCAGCCAGATGGCGGCCGGGTTCTGCAGGGCGCCCATCACGCCGATGCGGTGCGCGAGCAGCTGCATCGGCCGGGTGCGCTCCTGCCGCTCGGCCTCGTAGGCGCGCAGCGCTCCGGTGACGGAGGCGCCGGGCGCGGCGAGGTGCTCGGCCAGGACGATCGCGTCCTCGACGGCGAGGCAGGCGCCCTGCCCGATGTTGAAGCTGACGGCGTGCGCGGCGTCGCCGAGCAGGGTGACCCGGCCCTGTCCCCAGACGGGGTCGGGCTTGCGGTCCACCACGTCGCCGCGCAGGATGCTCTCCGGCACGGTCGCGTCGAGGATCCGCTGCACGGGGTCGGTCCAGCCGGCGTGCCGGGCGCGCAGCATGTCCAGGGTCTGCTCGGGCGTGCCCTCGTCGCGGCCGCCCGCGGGCCCGTTGGCGACGCTCATCCAGTGCACGACACCGGGGGCGATGTCGTAGTACGTGAAGCGGGTCCCGGGGCCGAACAGGGCCTGGAAGCTGCCGGGCGGGAACTCCTCGGGACTCATTCTGGCGTGGCCGCGCCAGGCGATGTAGCCGGTGTAGTCGGGCGGCTGGGGGCCGAGCAGCTGGCCGCGCACGGCGGAGCGGACGCCGTCGGCGCCGATCAGCAGGTCGCCGTCCTCGGAGGTGCCGTCGGCGAAGTGCAGGCTCACCCCGTCGGCGTGCTCGGTGTACCCGGTGACCTCGGCGCCGGTGACGATGGGCGCGGTCACCGCGTCACGCAGGATGCCGTGCAGGTCGGAGCGGCCGATGGCGACCGTGGGCTGCCCGTAGCGCTCGACGAACTCGCCCACCGGATAGGTGCCGATGGTCCGGCCCTTCGAGGTCGAGAAGTGGCAGACGGACTGGGCGGGGGCGATCTCGGCGACCTGGTCGGCGAGCCCGAGGTGGGCGAGGGCGAGCATGCCGTTGGTGAAGATGTGCAGTCCGGCGCCGCCGTCGCGCAGTTCAGGGGCGCGTTCGAAGACGACGGAGTCGATGCCCTGCTGCTGCAGGGCCAGCGCGGTGGCGATACCGCCGATCCCGCCGCCGGCGATGAGAGCCCGGCGGATGGGACGGAGTGGCTGTACGGACATGGCTTTCTCCCGGAAGTCGGGGCGGATGGCGCGGGGAACGGCGGTTCAGAGGGTGAGCGAGGGCATCTCGGCGGCCGGGTAGCGGTCGCCGGCCGTGATGCCGTACGGGGCGATGGAGTCGATCGCCGCCAGGACGTCGTCGGAGAGCCGAAGGCCGGTCGCCGAGACGTTCTCCTCCAGGTAGGTGCGCCGCTTGGTGCCGGGGATCGCGACGACGTCCTGGCCGCGGGAGAGCACCCAGGCGAGCGCGAGGCGGCCGACGGTGGTGCCGGCCGCGGCGGCGAGATCGCTGAGCTGGTCGACGACGGGCAGGTTCCGGCGGATGTTCTCGTCCTCGAACCGGGGCGCGATACGGCGGAAGTCGAAGCCGCCGTCGGCGATGTCGGAGGTGCCGCGGATGGTGCCGCTCAGGAATCCGCGGCCGAGCGGGCTGTAGGCCACGAAGCCGATGCCCAGTTCGCGCACGGTGTCCAGCACGCCGTTGACCTCGACGTCCCGGGTGAACAGCGAGTACTCGGTCTGTACGGCCGTCAGCGGGTGCACCGCGTGGGCGCGCCGGATGGTCGCGGGCGCCGCCTCGGAGATCCCCAGGTGCCGCACGAGCCCGGCCTGCACGAGCTCGGCGAGCGCGCCGAAGGACTCCTCCACGGGGACCTCGGGGTCCACCCGGTGCAGGTAGTAGAGGTCGAGGTGGTCGGTGCCCAGACGGCGCAGGCTGCCCTCGATCGACCGGCGGATGTAGTCGGGGCGGCCGTTGACCCGCCACGTCAGCTGTCCGTCGGCGTCGATCTCGCTGCCCACCTTGGAGGAGAGCACGACCTCGTCGCGGCGCCCGGCGACGACGCGGCCGATCAACTCCTCGTTGGCGTGCGGGCCGTACATGTCGGCGGTGTCCAGCAGAGTGACGCCGAGTTCCAGCGCCCGTTCGAGCGTGGCGACCGCCTCGGTCGTGTCCGTGGCCCCGTACCCGATCGTCATGCCCATGCAGCCGAGCCCCTGGGCGGACACGTCCAGTCCGGGCTTGCCCAACGTCCTTGTTTCGATTCCCACTTGGTGCCTCCTGAAAGTGTGTCTGAATGTCCGGGGTGTCGGCCGCTCAGGCCGGGAGCGCTGCCTGCCAGGTCACCGAGAGCCCGGTGTAGACGTACCGGCTGGCCTCGATGCCCAGCAGCACGATCCGGTCGCCGGGCTTGATCCGTCCCGAGGTCCAGCCCGCGTCCAGCGACAGCGGCACCGCGGCCGAACCGGTGGCCCCGACATCGGCGAGGTTCTCCACGATCCGTCCGGTGAGCGCCTCGTTGTCCTCGGCGGGCAGTCCGGCGGCCCGGTACTCCTCGGCGAAGTAGTCGGCGTTGCCCTCGGGCAGCACGATCGCGTCGAACTCCCCGATCGCCCGGCCCTCCTTGCGCGCCATCTCCTGGATCGCGCGGACGAACACCTGCGGTCCGAACGTCGAGGTGCCGGGCACGTCGATCTTCATCTGGATCAGCTGGCGCCGGCGCAGCTGCTCCGCCTGCGACACGTCCGTACCGCCGCCGATGATCTCCATGCCGGGCTTGCGCAGACCGCCCACACAGGCGTTGACGAACGTGGACGCGTCCGACGACGTGCCCGCCGGCTCGGCCCGCAGCACCACGGCCCCCGCGCCGTCGCCGAACGTGTACAGCGTCAGCCGGTCGCGCATCCGCACGCGATCCGGTTCCTTGTCCAGGAAGAGCGGCGCCATCAGCGGCGAGACCGACTCACTGCCCACCACGAGGGCGGTGCGCGCCGTCCCGTCGGCCAGCTGCCGCCGGGCCAGGTCCAGCGCCTGCACCCAGCCCGCGCAGGCCCCGCGGATCTCGATCGCGGCGACGCTCTCCAGGCCCAGGTAGTGCTGCAGGGTGGTGGCGACGTTGGGCAGCGTGTACTCCGGGGTCGCGGTGCACACCACGATCAGATCGACCTCGCCGGGCTCCACCCCGGCCCGCTCCAGGGCCTGCCGAGAGGCCCGCTCGGCCATCCGGCTGTTGTTGATCACGTGCTTGCCGGTGGCCGGGTCGATCATCCAGTACCGGGTCTTGACCTGGATGCCGTCGAGGACGTCGTCCGGCAGCGGCCCGACGTACTTCTCCAGCGTGGCGTTGTCCAGCGGATCACCGGGCACATAGCCGCCGGTGGACAGGATCTTCACGTCGTACGCGGCGGTCATCGGCCGGACTCCGTTCCATGAAGGGGGGCGGGGGACAGGACGAGCGAGGTGTGGGTGCCGCCGAGGGACGAGCTGTTGACCAGGACCGGGCGGTGCGCCCCGCCCTCGCGCCAGGCACCGACGGCGAGGACCGCCGACAGATGGGCCCCCGCGCCGACCGGCTCGCCGAGCACCCGCTTCGGGGTCTCCAGCCGCACCCGGTCCAGGTCGAACACCCGCTCCACAGCGGCCTGTTCGGGACGGTCGGCGGTGGCCAGACCCGCCGCGTTCGCCCAGACGGCCGAGACATGGTCAGGTCCGAGCCCGGCGGATCGCAGCGCCTCGCGCATCGCCCGCTCCACGCCGTCGCCGGACGGGTCCCAGCGGCCGATGCCGCACGCGTCCGACGCGGTCGCGTGACCCAGGACCACGGCGTGGATCGGGGCGCCGCGCCGCTCGGCGCTCGCCCGGCGCTCCAGCACCAGCGTGATGCCGGCCTCGGCGAGCGTGTACCGGCGCCCGGCCGCCGAACCGAACAGCGGGATACCGCGGTACGCGTCCAGCGTGGCCGGTGAGAACGCCTCCACCGCCGGCACCAGCAGGCGCTCGGCACGCCCGGCGCGCAGCATGTCGTACGCGACGCCCAGGGCGGCGGCGCCCGCCGCGTGCCCCGAAGTCAGCGTCGACGTCGGCCCTTTGGTCCCCAGCGCCATGGCGACCTGGCCGGCCGCGCCGTTGAACACGGTGGCCGGGAACACGGCCGGGTTCGCGGCCTGCGCGCCCGAGGACAGCACCGGGACGGTGAACCGCTCGCTGCTCTCCATCGGCCCGATCCCGGTGCCGACCACCACGCCGGTCGCGGTAAGGGCGTCCGCGTCGCCGTCCGCCCCCGCGTGCTGCAGGGCGGCCCGGCACGCGGCGACGGCGAGCTGGGAGACCCGGTCCATGCGCCGGCGGGCCTTGGGCGAGCCGGCGGCCGAGCGGTCGAACTCGACCCGGGCCAGGCGCAGTCCGTCCTCCGGCGCACCCTGCCGCTGCCCGGCCGCGTACGCCTCCCAGAGCGCCTCGGCCCCCTCGCCGGCCGAGGTGATCACACCGAACCCGGTCACCACGACGTCGTCCGGTCCGACGGCCGGAGCCGGCACGCCGGGGCCGCCGGGGCGGGCGAAGGCGACGGTGGCGTTGGCGCCGGCGAACCCGAAGTTGTTGGACAGCGCGGTGTCCAGCACCATCGGGCGGCCCGCCTCCGCCACCGGGTCGAGTCCGCACTGCGGATCCACTCCGGTGAAGGACGCGGTGGGCGGCGCCACCTGGTCGCGCAGGGCCAGCACCGTGACGATGCCCTCCACCGCGCCGGCCGCGCCGAGCAGATGGCCGATCATCGACTTGGTGCTGGACAGCGCGGTCTTCTCGGCGGCCTCGCCGAGCGCGGCACGCACCGCGTTGCTCTCCGCCGCGTCGTTCTTCGGAGTGCCGGTGCCGTGCCCGTTGACGTACCGCACGTCGTCGGGGGCCAGGCCCGATGCGGAGAGGGCCGCCCTGATCGCCCGGGCCGCGCCCTCGCCCTCGGGGTGCGGCGCCGTCGGGTGGTGGCCGTCCGCGGACAGGCCGTAGCCCAGCACCTCCGCGACGACCGGAGCGCCGGTGCGCTCGGCCGCCTCCTGCGACAGCAGCAGGAGCATGCCGCTGCCCTCGCCCAGCGACAGCCCCGACCGGTCCTTGGAGTAGGGGGCCGCCGGCCGCACGGAGAGCGACTCCAGGCTGCTGAACCCGGCGAACGCCGACTCGGTGAAGGCGTCGCTGCCGCCGACGAGCATCGCGTCGGCCCGGCCCGCCCGGATCACGTCCAGGGCGTGGGCGAGCGCGTGCGCGCTGGACGCGCAGGCCGTGTTGGCGCTGAGCACCGGCCCCTTGAGGCCGAAGGCGGCCGAGAGCGCCTCCGCGGCGGCGTGCGGCGGCACGTACGTGTAGCGGTGCCAGTCGGGCGTACGGCCCTCCTGCACCTCGCGCAGGGCGAGTTCGGCGCTGCGCCAGCCGCCGTGGCAGGTGCCGTACGAGACGCCCCAGCGCTCGGCCGGGATGTCCGCGCCGACCCGCAGACCCGAGCCGGCCATGGCCTCCTCGGCGGCGGTCAGCGCGAAGTCGACGGAGGCGTCCCGGGCGTCGGAGCCCGGAGCGTAGTCGTGAGCGGGGAAGGGAGGCTCGGTGATCTCGCCGCCCACCGTGGTCTGGTAGCCGTCCATGGACAGGCCGCGCACGGGCGAGATCGCCACGCGCCCCGCGCGCACCCCGTCCCACAGGGCCTCGGCCGAACCGCCCTGCGAGGTGATCGCCCCCACGGAGGCGATCACGACGCGGACCGTCTGGTCAGGAACGTCAGTCATGCGTCTGCTTCCCTCTCTGGCCCTCTCCGGCCCTTTCCGGCTCTTTCCGGACGGGGCTGTTCGGCCGCTCATGAGGGCCTGGACAGGCTCAGGGCGACGGCCTGCCCCTCGATGCCCCGGGCCAGCGCCAGCGCGTGCGCGGGCGCGGACTCCCGGGCGCTGCCGCGGACGTGGTCCAGCGCGCACTCCGGGTCGGGGCTGTCGAGGTTGAGGGTCGCGGGCACCGTCCCGTGGTGCAGGGCCAGCGCGCACACGGCGGCGTTCAGCGCACCGCCGCCGCCGACGAGATGGCCCGTCTGCGGCTTGACGGTGCTGACCGGCACGGACCCGGCGGCCGAGCCCAGCGCGGTGCGCAGGGCGGCGCTCTCGGAGGAGTCCCCGAGCCGGGTGCCGGAGCCGTCCGCGGCGATGTAGCCGAGGTCGTCGGCGGCCAGCCGGGCGTCGCGCAGCGCGTACCGCACCGCCCGCGAAAGGCCGCGGCCCTCGGCGTCCGGCGCCGGCGGCGTACGGCAGTCGGTGCCGGCGCCGTAGCCGGTCAGCTCGGCGTAGATGCGGGCGCCGCGGCGCAGCGCCGCCTGCTTCTCCTCCAGCACCAGCAGCGCGGCGCCCTCGCCGGGGACCGCTCCGCTGCGCTCCCGGTCGAAGGGCCGGTACGCCTCCTGCCCGCGGTCGTTGCGGGTGGTCAGCACGCCGAGCCGGTCGAGCAGCGTCATCGACCACCAGCTGGTGGCGTCGTCGTAGCCGCCCGCGATCGCCACGTCCGCGTCCCCGCGGCGCACCGCGCGCATGGCCCGGCCGATCGCCGTGGCACCCGCGTCCGCGTAGCCCGCGAAGAAGGTGCTGGAACCCCGGATGCCGTACGTCTGCGAGATGTTGAACACCGCGCCGGGCTGCAGCCCTTCGACGAAGAACAGCGGGGGCATGATGACGTCACCGTGCCGGCCGAGGTGGGCCAGGTCGGCCGTGCCGTCCGGGCGGCGGATGACCTTCAGCTCGTCGATCAGCTGCTCCATCCGGCCGATCGACTTGTTGCCCCCGAGGTACAGGCCGGCCCGGTGGCCGAGCTCGTCGCCGCCGGCCTGGTTGTGCGGCAGGCCCGCGTCGTCGAGGGCGAGCCGGGCGGCGGCCAGCGCGAGCCGGTCACCGCGGTTGATGGTGCGCAGCTGGCGCCTGGTGGCGAACCGGGTGGCGTCGAAGTCGGGTATCTCGCCGCCCAGCCGGGTCTGCAGCGGCGACGGATCGTACTCCCGGATCGGGCCGATCCCGGACTCGCCGGCCACCAGCGCCTTCCAGTTGGCCTCGGGGCCTTCCCCCAGCGCGGTCAGCAGGCCCATGCCGCTGATGACGACCTGGCGTTCGGTGCCGCTCATCGCTGCTCCTCCTCGTAACGCCCCACGACCAGACCGACGTTGGTGCCGCCGAAGGCG
Organism: Streptomyces sp. cg35; assembly: GCF_050410835.1. Lineage (NCBI taxonomy): Bacteria > Bacillati > Actinomycetota > Actinomycetes > Kitasatosporales > Streptomycetaceae > Streptomyces > Streptomyces sp. cg35. The sequence goes on along the minus strand of NZ_CP191268.1, from coordinate 2,247,886 downwards.
AACGCGTTGACGAGGGCGTGCCGCACGTCCTTCTCGCGCGCCGTGTTCGGGACGAAGTCGAGGCCGAGCCGGCGGTCGGGCGTCTCCTGGTTGATGGTCGGCGGCACCAGGCCGTGGTTGATCGCCCCGATCGCGGCAAACATGCTCAACGAGGCGCCGGCGGACGTGAGATGACCGGCCATCGACTTCGGCGAGCTGATCAGCAGCCGCTGGGCGTCGTCGCCGAACACCTTCTTGATCGCCGTGGTCTCGGACAGGTCGTTGCCGTGGGTGCTGGTGCCGTGCGCCACCACGTAGTCGATGTCGGACGGTTCGAGACCGGCGTCGGCGATCGCGCCCTGCATGGACTCGATGGCCCCGCTGCCGTCCGGCGGCGAGTCGGTGACCCGCCAGGCGTTCAGGCTGGTGCCGTAGCCCTCGATCTCGGCGAGGATGTGCGCCCCACGAGCTCGGGCCGCCTCCAGTTCCTCCAGGACGAGGACGACGCCGCCCTCCCCGAGGACGAACCCGGACCGCTTGCCGTCGAAGGGGCGGCTGGCCCGCTGCGGATCGTCGTTGTACTCCTTCGTCAGCGCGCCCAGCAGACTGAAGCCCACCAGGTCGAGCCAGGACGTCAGCGAGTCGTAGCCGCCCGCGAGCATGAGCGTCGCGTCGCCCTCCTGGAGGGTGCGGAAGGCCTCGCCGATGGCGTGCCCGGAGCCCGAGCAGGCGGTGGACACCCCGAGCATGGGCCCGGTCGCGTCCAGCATCCGGGCCATCGCCGCGGTCGCGATGCTCTGGCTGTAGGCCAGGGAGTCCGAGGGCCCGTAGGTGAGGAACGCGTCGTCGCGGCCGGTCTCCTCGCGCAGCGCCCCGACGTCCACCAGCCACTGCAGGTTCGGCCGGTCCACGCTCGCGCCCATGGCCACGCCCATGTCCGCGCCGTCGTACGTCTGCTTGTCGACCCCGGCGTCGCGCAGCGCCTCCCAGGCCGCGCCGACGCCGAACGTGCCCGGCCGCAGCAGATGGCGCAGGCCGACCGAGTCGGGCACGGCGTCGGCGAGGTCGAAGTCCTTGACCTCGCCCGCGATGGTCACCTCGAAGCCGGTGGTGTCGATCGAGGTCAACTGGCCCACTCCGCTGCGCCCTTCGGCCAGCCCCTGCCAGGTGCTCGGCGCGTCGTTGCCCAGCGGCGTGACGGCGCCCACGCCGGTGACGACCACTCTGCGGTTCATCGCGGCGCCTCCTCGGTCTGTGACCGCCCCAGGCCGAGCTGCGCGGTCCGGCCGTCAAGCCTCATGCCGATCGTCTCCTTCTGCCGTGTCTGTGGTGGGGGCCGGTGCCGTGTCCGGCGTGGTGCGGGTGGGCGGCTGCGGTTCGGGAGCCGGGGCGGCGGCGCCGGTCAGGCACACCAGGACCGCGTGCGCCACGGCGAGACCTCCGCTGTGACTCAGGGAGATGTCGATCTGGTGCATCCCGAGGGACCGGGCGACCGCCTCGACCTCACCGTGCAGCCGCACCCGGGGGCGGCCGCCGCGGTCGTTGACGATCTCGATGTCCGTCCACTCCATGCGCGGGCCCATTCCGGTCCCGAGGCACTTGAGGACGGCCTCCTTGGCGGCCCAGCGGCCGGCGAGGTGCTCGCCGGCCCGCCGGTGTCGGTAGCAGTAGGACAGTTCGCGAGTGGTGAACACCCTTTCCCGGAGCTCGGGTTGACTGATCATCAACTCCTCGATCCGGGACACCTCCGCCAGGTCCATCCCCGTCCGTACGCGCAGCGGCGGCGGGGCGGGACGGCCCGGCGACCGCCCCGCGCCCGGTTCACGCAGCGGCTGTGGCGAGCGAGGCACGCTCGGTCACCAGGTCCGTCAGGTTCTGCACGGTGAACAGGGTCAGCACCTCGTCCGCCGTGAGCTTGCCGGCCAGCTCCTGCACGTCGATCTGCGGCAGGGACTTCTTGAGCTGGGCGAGCCCGACCGCGTTGATGATGTCGTCCTCGTCGGCGAACTCCTCGTCGGGTATGCCGCCCTGGAGCAGTTCGGCGATGTCCGCGACCTTGATCTTCACGTCCGACGCCCGCTCGATGCGGAACAGGACGTCGAGCAGGTCGATGGACTCGGCGTCGAGGTCGCCCAGCAGGGTCGCCTCGGGCACGACCTCCTCGAGGTCGATGCCCAGCGCGTCGGCGACGGCCTCCTGGACGATGGAGCCGAAGTCTTTCCCGTCGTACGACATGTGTCTTTCCCCTTTGTGAACGGTTGCTGGTGTGGGACGGACCGGGGTGGTGCGACCGGCCCGCGGGCCGGCGGTTCGTGAGGTGTCAGGACGCGACCGGCTCCTGCCACGTCTCCTGCGCCAGGGCGCCGTACAGCGCCGTCAGGCGACGCGGGTCCCCGGTGGAGCGGGTGCGGACCTCGTCGAGCGTCCGGCGGGCGAGGCCGCTGAGTACCCGGCCGGGGCCGATCTCGGTGTACGCGCTCACCGGGTGCCGGGCGGCGGTGCGCAGCACCTCGACCCAGCGGACGGGGCCGGTGAGCTGACGCCGCAGCAGTTCCCGGGCCTCCTCGCCCGAGCGGACGTAGGTGCCGGTGACCGAACTGATCACGGGCACGACGGGGTCGGCGAACGGCCGGGCGGCGAGCGCCTCGGTGAACTCCTCCTCCACCGCGCTCATCAGCGAGCAGTGGAAGGGGGCGCCCACGTCCAGCGGCACGACCCGCTCGGCGCCGGCGTCCAGCGCGGCCCGGCCGGCCTCCTCGACGGCGCGGGCGTGCCCCGAGATGACGGTCTGCAGCGGCTCGTTGTAGTTCGCGACCTGGACCAGGCCGACGCCCTCGGCGCTGCCGCAGGCGGCCAGCACCTGGTCCGCGGGCAGGCCGAGGACGGCCGCCATCGCGCCGGGCACCTGGCGGGCCACGTCGCCCATCAGCCGGCCGCGCAACCGCACCAGCTCCAGGGCCGACTCCAGGGACAGCACCCCGGCGGCCACCAGGGTCGGATACTCGCCGAGGCTGTGGCCCGCGGTCGCCGCGGGCCGGTAACCGGCGGCCTCCAGCAGGTGCCACACGGCGAGACTGGTCGTGGCGATCGCGGGCTGGGTGATCTCGGTGCGGGCGAGTTCCTCGGCGGTTCCGGTCACGCAGATCCGGGACAGCGGCAGGCCGAGGATCTCGTCGGCCTGCGCGAACAGCCGCCGGGCCGAGGGATGGGCGTCGAGCAGGTGCCGGGCCATGCCGGGCCGTTGCGAGCCCTGCCCGGGGAACATGGCCAGGCAGCCGGTCGGCGTGCCGGGGCTGACGGAGCCGGTCCGACCGGTCATCAGGTACTCCTTCCGTGAGTCGGTGCGGGGGTGCGCTGCCAGCCGGCCGCGTCCGGTGCGGCGGCGGGCTCGGGGCGGTGCCAGGCGGTCGGCCGGCCCCAGCCGCGGCGGGCGGCCGGCGGCGGCTCCGGCACGTCGGGGCCACGGCGCAGTGCGGCGAGCGCGACCAGCACGGCGGCCAGTTCCTCCGGTGTGGGGTTGCCCCGCAGCACCGACAGCGGAGGGGTCCGGGGCGTGCTCACAGCGGCTCGTTGCCGTGCTTGCGCAGGGGCTGGCGGGCCCGCTTGGTGCGCAGCATGTCCAGGGACTTGATCAGCACCCGCCGGGTGTCCGCCGGATCGATGACGTCGTCGACGTGACCGCGCCGGGCGGCGACGAACGGGTTCATCAGCTGCTCGGTGTACTCGGCGACCAGCTCCCGGCGCAGCTTCTCCGGCTCCGCCGCCGCACTGATCTGCCGGCGGAAGATGATGTTGGCCGCGCCGTCGGCGCCCATCACGGCCGTCTGGTTGGACGGCCAGGCGAACGACAGGTCGGAGCCGATCGACTTCGAGTCCATGACGATGTAGGCGCCGCCGAACGCCTTGCGCAGGATGACCTGCACACGCGGCACCGTCGCCTCGCAGTACGCGTACAGGAGCTTCGCGCCGCGCCGGATGATCGCGTTGTGCTCCTGGTCGGTCCCGGGCATGAACCCCGGCACGTCGACCAGCGTCACCAGCGGGATGTTGAACGCGTCGCAGGTGCGCACGAACCGGGCGGCCTTCTCCGAGGAGTCGATGTCCAGCACGCCTGCCATGGCGGCGGGCTGGTTGCCGACGATGCCCACCGTGTGGCCGTCCAGGCGGGCCATGGCGCACACGATGTTCGGCGCCCAGCCCTCCTGGACCTCCAGGTAGTCGCCGTCGTCGACGATGTGGCCGATGACCGTCCTGATGTCGTACGGCGTCCGGTCGTCGACCGGCACCAGACGCAGCAGTTCCTCGCAGCGCCGGTCCGGTTCGTCCAGGGGCCGCACGTAGGGCGGCGTCTCGGCGTTGTTCGACGGCAGGTAGGAGAGCAGTTCCCGCACGCCCTCGAAGCAGGACTCCTCGTCCTGGGCCACGAAGCTCGCCACGCCGGTGCGTGTGCCGTGGGTGTACGCGCCGCCGAGCTCCTCCTGCGTGACCTTCTCGCCGGTCACCGCCTGCACCACGTCGGGCCCGGTGATGAACATGTTGGCCATGCCCTCGACCATGAACGTGTAGTCGGTGAGGGCCGGTGAGTAGACCGCGCCGCCCGCGCAGGAGCCGAGCACGACACTGATCTGCGGCACCACGCCCGAGGCGCGGACGTTGCGGGCGAAGAGCTTGCCGAAGCCGGCCAGCGCGTCGATGCCCTCCTGGATGCGGGCGCCGCCGCCGTCGTTGAGGCCGACGACCGGGGCGCCGACGGAGTCGGCGAAGTCGAGGAGCTGGTGGATCTTCGCGGCGAACGTCGCGCCGAGCGCACCGCCGCGGACCCGGGCGTCATGGGCGAAGACGAAGACCGTACGGCCGTCGATCTCGCCCCAGCCGGTGATCACGCCGTCGCCCTCGGGGTGCGAGTCCTCCATCCCGAAGCCCGTCGCCCGGTGCTCGGCGAACAGACCGAGTTCGGTGAACGTGCCCGGATCGAGCAGGTGCTCGATGCGCTGACGGGCCAGCAGCTTGCCCTTGGAGAGATGGCGGGCATCGGCCTCCGGGTCGTGACCGAAGTGGGCCTCCGCCCGGCGGGCGGTGAGCTCGTCGGTCAGGTCCGCCATCGTGGGTGTGCGCACCGGTGCCGGCGGCCGGAGGTCCGAGTCGGTCTCGCCGAGGTCCGGCAGCACGGCCTGGGGAGCGTCCGGAAGAGCCATAGCGATCCCTCTCTGTTCTGCCCTGTCGCGTCGGGGCCTTCGGATAGACCTTCGGACACCGGGATGGGCGCGGGACTGGAGCGCCTCTTGACGAGGGCTGTACTCCCAGGTCGGCGGCCTAAACAGGCAGCCGCACGCCCTCGCTCACCGGGCCCGTCCGGTCCGCCCTGAGCTCGTTCGCGAAGCTGCGCTGCAGACCGTCGAGCCGGTAGCGGGTGGGCAGATCGGCCACGGCGGCCTCGGCCACGGTCAGGAAGTGCGCCTCCACCAACTGCTCGCAGGCGTCCTCGACCGTGGCGAAGTCCTTGCCGAGCACCGGGCACGCCAGATGGGCGTCGAACTCGGACACCGGCAGGTCGGCCAGGCAGCGCAGCACCTCGCGGGCGTCGTCGGGCAGCGCGTTGTACGACACCGTGAAGCTGGCCCGCACGCTCAGCGAGCTGTGCGCCAGCTCGTCGAGCCGCCGCTCCTCGTCGCTCAGCCGTTCCGCGTAGCGGCGCAGCGACCAGTGGGGCCGGGCGTTGAGCCGTACGGCCGCGGCGCGCAGGGCCAGCGGCAGTCCGCCGCAGTACCGGGCGATCGCGGCGGCCGCGGCCGGCTCCTGGGTGACCCGCTCCGCGCCCAGCATCCGGGCCAGCAGCCGCACACTGTGCCCGTGCGGCAGCTCCGCCAGTTGCAGGACGCGGGCGCCCAGCGGAGTGCTGAGCCGGCCCCTGCTGGTGAGCAGCACCGCGGTGTCCCCGCTGCCCGGCAGCAGCGGCTGCACCTGTTCGTCGTCGACCGCGTCGTCGAGCGTGATCAGCAACTGGCGCCCGGCGAGGGCCAGTCGGTAGACCTCGGCGCGCTCGTCGGGGTCGGCCGGGATCTGGTCGGGGTCCGTGCCCAGCGCGCGCAGCAGCCGTCCCAGCACCGCGTGCGGATCCGCCGGACGGGCCCCGCTGCCGCGCAGCGCCGCGTACAACTGGCCGTCGGGGAAGGCGGATTGGAGTCGATGGCTCAGACGGACGGCCAGCGCCGTCTTGCCGACACCTCCGCCGCCGACGATCAGGACAGCGGGCGGCTGCGATGCGGACGTCCGCGTCAAGGTCTTCTGGACCAGGTCGAGTTCGCGTTCGCGCCCCGTGAAGTCGGGCAGGTCCACCGGCAGCATCTGCGGGACGACGACGGCGGGCCGGGGCGGGACGAGGAGCTGCGGCGTCCCGGCGCCGAGCGCGTCGGCGCTCCGCTCGGGCGGCGGCGGGGGAGCGGCCGCCTCGCCGCGCAGGATCGTCTCGTAGAGCTGCTGCACCCGGCGCGACGGGTCCGTGCCGAGTTCCTTGGCGATCAAGCGGCGCATCGACTGGTAGTGCTCAAGCGCGTCGACGCTGCGCCCTTCCAAGTAGAGGGCGAGCATGAGGCGTTCGCCGAGCTGCTCGGAGAGCGGGTCGGTCAGCAGCGCGGCGCGGAGCTCCGCGAGGACGGCGCCGGGCCGCTCCAGCCGGATCTCGGTGTCCGCCCACTGACTGAGCGCCTCATGGTGCAGCTGCCGCAGCGTCTCGCGGACCCGGGCCGCCCATTCGCTGTGCATGCCGCCCAGCGCGTCGCCCCGCCACATGGTCAGGGCCTGCTGGAGCAGCGCGCTGCGTTCCTGGTCGCCGAGGGTCTCCTGCTGGGCGTTCTTGAGCAGTCGGCGGAACCGCACCAGGTCCACGGCGCCGAGATCCGCCGAGACCAGATAGCCGGCCGGCGATCTGACCAGACCGATCGGCTCGGGCAGCTCGGCCGAGGCCCGGGCGAGCGCCCGGCGCAGCCGGGTGACGTAGGTGTGGACGACGTTGCGGACCCCCGCGGGCGGCCGGTCCCCCCATACGCGGTCGACGAGGGACTCCAGCGGCACCGGCCGTTCGGGGTCGACCAACAGGGCGCCGAGGATGCTGCGTTGCCGTGCGGGGCCGATATCGGCCAGCGCGCTGCCCGTCCAGAGTTCTATCGATCCCAGTATCCGGAGCTCCATCGAAGATCACCCGTATCCCTTCAGTGGCCGGAAAGCTAACTCCGGCCGGTGCAGCGCTCCTAGATTTCTGCTCTGCCCTGACGGAGTACGTCATTCCGTTTCCGTGCGCCTCCTGCACCGTCGGGCCCGCGCCGGCCATGGACCGGTCGAGAGCCGCGCACGAGCGGCGCTCGCGCTCCAGCGGAGCGCGAGGGACAGGCGAGGGGAGCGGCCTAGCGTCACCTCTCGAACCGAACCAGCCAATGTCTGAAGGAGTCCCCATGGCCACCGAGGTGCACGCGTTCACCCTGCCCGGCGCGGACCTTCCGCAGCCCGACGCCGAGCTGCGCAAGCGGCGCGAGGCGGTCGTCATCGAGCACACCGTCGCCGAGGGTGCCTGGGACATCGACGGGGTGCTCGCGACGTTCCCGCGGGGCGGCGTGTACAAGGTCATACCGTTCGAGGAGGGCCCGCTGATCGGCGAAGAGGCCATCAAGAAGGGCTACTTCGCCGAGTTGGAGAAGGCCTTCCCGGTCGCCGACCACGGTCTGACCCACGTCCATCACACGCCGACCGCGGTGATCGTGGAGGCGCAGTTCCGGGCCAAGCAGGAGGCGGACTGGCGGGGCATCCCCAACCGCGGCAAGACCGTCGACGCCCCCGTGGCGATCTTCTTCCACTTCGACGGCGACGTGCTGCTCGACGAGACCCTCTACTTCGACATGGCCACCTTCCAGCGTCAGCTCGCCTGAGCCTCCCGCCGGGGCGCCCGCAGCCGGGCGCCCCGGCCGCCCGGACTCAGTTCACCGCCGACCGACAAGGACCACCCATGAGCGTGTCCAGGACGGACCGGAAGAAGAAGCCGCTGCCGACCCACTCGCCCGGGGTGCGCCCGATCCTCCTCGATGCCGCGGGCCTCACCCTGTCCGGACTGCTGGCCGAACCGCCCGACGGACCGCCGCGGGCCACCATCCTCGCCGTCCACGGCGGCGGCATGACCGCGGGCTACTTCGACGGGCAGGTCCACCCCGACCTGTCCCTGCTCACCCTGGGCGCCCGGCTCGGCTTCACCGTGCTGGCCCTCGACCGGCCCGGCTACGGCCACTCCGCCGAGCAGATACCCGACGGCATGACGCTCGAGGAGCAGTCCGCCGTCCTGCCCGCGGCCCTCGACGCCTTCGCCGAACGGCACGCCGTCGGACGGGGATTCCTGCTGCTGGCCCACTCCTACGGCGGCAAGCTCGCCCTCACCACCGTCGCCCGCACCCCCGGCCTGCTCGCCCTGGACGCCTCCGGCGTCGGCCACCGCTTCGGCGTCGAGCCGGCCGGCCGGCGCCTGGGCCGCCGCATGGACTGGGAGCGCAACTGGGGCCCGCTGGGGCTGTACCCCCCGGGCACCTTCCGCGCGGCCGAGGCCCTGCTCGCCCCCATGCCCGCCCGCGAGGGCGCCGAGGTCGACCTGTGGCCGCACATGTTCGAGGAACTCGCACCGCGGATCGACATCCCGCTGCGCCTGACGTTCGCCGAGCACGAGGCCTGGTGGCTGCACGAGGACCAGGACCTCGCCGATCTGACCTCCCGGCTGACCAAGGCACCCGTCGTCCGCGTCGAGCGCCTGCCCGACGCGGGCCACAACATCAGCCTCGGCCTGGCCGCCCGCTGCTACCACCTGCGCGCGCTCGCCTTCTTCGAGGAGTGCCTGCACACCGCCGCACAGACCACGACGTGGCCGACGCGCACCCCTGGAGAGACGACATGACCGAGCCGTACCGGCCGATGCCGGAGGACTGGCAGCGCGCGCTGTGCGTCGTCGCGCACCCCGACGACCTCGAGTACGGGCCCGCCTGCGCGGTCGCCCGCTGGACCGCGCAGGGCAAGTCCGTCGCCTACGCCGTGGTCAGCCGCGGCGAGGCCGGGATCGCCACCATGGACCCGGAGGCCACCGGCGCGATGCGCGCCGAGGAACAACTGCGGGCCGCGGCCGCGGTCGGGGTGCGGGACGTGGACTTCCTCGGCCACCCGGACGGTGTCATCGAGTACGGCCTGCCGCTGCGCCGGGACATCGCGCGGGCGATCCGCAGGTACCGCCCCGAGGTGCTGGTCACCATCAACTTCTACGAGCGCTGGCGCAGCGGTGACTGGAACACCCCCGACCACCGCAACGTCGGCGTCGCGCTGCTCGACGCGGCGAGCGACGCCGGCAACCCCTGGGTCTTCCCCGAACTCCTCGACGAGGGCTTCGAGCCGTGGGCCGGCGTGCGCTGTGTGGCGGTCGGCGGTTCCCCGGAGTCCGGGCACGCCGTCGACGTCACCGAGGGCATGGCCGCCGGCATCGAGGCGCTGGCCGCGCACGCCGGCTATCTGAAGTCGCTGCCGCCGGACAACCCGATGGCCGACGTGGCCGGCTACCTCACCACCAAGCACCAGCGCTTCGGCGAGCGCTTCGGCGGCGTGCCGACCATGCCGTTCGAGATCATCGGTGTCTGAACGGCATCGGCGGTCAGGGCCGGATCAGGAGTCGGCGGCGGAGAACAGCAGGCAGTAGTCGCCGGTGAGGCTCTCCGACGGCGTGCTCCACTCGAAGTAGATCTCGCCCTCGAACTCCAGCACCGCGGACAGGGCGTGCCCGATGTCGAACGCCAGCGGGGTGACCTTGCCGCTGGAATCACGGAAGTTGCCGACGCAGACGCCGATCCGGCCGCCCGGCCGCAGATGCTTGCCGATGGTGCCGAAGATGTCCGCCAGCTCGGCGAGATAGCGCCCGTAGGACCCGTCCATGGTGCGGAACGCGGTGAGCGGGTTCTCCGGGTGGTCGTGCCGCGCCATGTACGGCGGGCTGGTCAGGCACAGGTCGAACTCGCCGAGCCCGAGCCGGTCCCAGTCGCGCACGTCGCCCGCGAGGAACCGGCTCGGCGACCCCGCCGGCAGCCGGGCACTGCTGGACGCGACGCGCTGCTCCTGCAGTTCGATCCCGGTACCGACACGGCCCAGCCGGTCGGCGACGACGATGGTCGTCCCGTAGCCGGAGAACGGGTCGAGCACCCGGCCGCCCGGCGGGCTGAACGCCTCCACGACCGGCCGGATCTGCGCCTCGGTGAAGTGGATGTCGTTGCGCGCGCCCGGTGGCCGCTCACGCGCCTTGTCCTCGCTGTCCAGGCGGAGCAGCCGGTGTGCCGTCATCATGTCCTCCTACGAAGAGGACGACCCGTCTCCCGTCCCGCGGACGAAGCCCGCGGTGACGGGGGAGGGGTCGTCGGGGCGTGGCGCCTCAGGCCGCGGCCTGCTCCTTGCGCGGCGGCGTGTAGTCGGCGTGGTCGACGGCGCGCTCCCACACGGCTTCGAACGCCTCCTTGCACCGCTGGATCAGCTCCGGGTCCTCGGAGAACTCGTGCGGGCCCCACGAGCCGTCGCCGTGGAAGTTGGTGAAGCGCACCAGGCTGTCGTCGAACACCCAGAAGTCGTTGCCCGGCAGCATCAGTTCCGAGGCGCGCTCCCGCGGCAGCCAGCGCACCTTCTCGCCGGCGGGCACGTTCACGATCGTGGTGGTCTCCCACTCGTACTGGATGAAGTCGGTCACCGGCTCGGACACGATCCGCGCCCGCCGCCAGTCGATGCCGCGCTTCGTCGCGTCCTGCACCAGGTCGACCCAGTCGGTGTGCCGGTCGTACTCGATCGGGATGCCCTTCTGCCAGTCCACGAAGACCGGCCCCTGCGGGGTGTAGATGTCGCGCGTCTCCAGGTGCACGGCGGAGTGCTTGGTCTGCGCGATCAACTCGGCGAAGGCCGGGAAGTTGCTCGACATGCGGATCTCCAATCCAAGGTCGTACCGGGGTGAGGTCAGTTGACAGGTCGGGCCTCGAAGCGGGCTAGAGAACCGGTCCGGCGGCCCGCCACGCGGTGCTCAGACGCGTCGGCCGGGTGCTCACCGCGGCGACCAGGGCGCCCCGGCGGGAGTCCGTCACGTCCGTGACATAGACGTCCTCGAAGCGCAGCGGCGTCCCGTCCCCCTGCCCGCCCAGCGGAAGCGCCGAGAGATCAAGGGTGTCGAGCGAGTCCGGGTCCGTCCTGCCGATCTTGATCAGCGCCTCCTTGCGGACCCATTGCCGCAGGAAGGCCTGACCGGGGTCGGCGTGCGCGGTCACCAGAGCGAGCTCGGCGGCGGTGAGCACGCGGTGCATGACTCTGGTGCCGCGGCGCCGCGCGAGCCGCTCCACGTCGATGCCCACCGGGACGTGACCGGCGGCGGCGGCCACCACGCCGTCGGTGTGGGAGAGACTCAGATGCACGTCCGGCCGGCCGGCGAGCAGCGGCCGGCCGTGGTCGGTCCCGCGGCACGTCGGGCAGTGCTGGGCGAAGGCCACCTCGGCCGGGGCGACGCCCAGCAACCGCCCCGCGCAGAGCCGGACCAGGGCGTGCGCGGCGACGAAGTCCCGGCGGGCCGGCTCCCGGTGGAACCGCGCGAGCCGCCCCCGCTCTCTCTCGTTCAGCAGGTGCGGTCCGGCCAGCGGATGGCGCAGCACCTCGTCGGTGCCCGCCACCACGGCCACCGGGCCGCCCGCGTCGGTCATCGCGTCACTGACCGGAAGCGCCGGCCAGGATGCGGTCCACCAGCTCGCCGATGGTGACACCGGCCAGCTCGGCCCGCCGGATGTCCACCCGGTACTCCCGCTTGACCGTGACCATCAGGTCGGCGACGTCGAGCGAGTCGATCTCCAGCGTGTCGATCGTGGTCTGCGCGGAGATGGTGTCCTCCGGTATGCCGAGGTCGACGAGCTCGGTGCGGAGCAACGCGTGCACGGCCTCCGCGGTCACCTCAGGGGCATGGGACATGGGGTATCTCCTTATGGTCGGACGGAAAGCGAACCGCGGGCGAAGAATGTCTCCCCATACTGTCTCCAGGCATTCTCAATAAATGCTTGAGCGGCACTCGAAAAAAACTTGAAAAATTCCCGATGAATACTTGAAATGCGGTTGCTGTCTCGCCGTCAAAAACGGCTCTGAACTGGTCTTACGGATGCGGCTGTCGGAATTTTTGTGCCATCTTCGCCTTCTTCTCCAGGTCAACCGGACCGAGTATTGTCCGTGCAATGCATGATGACGTCGTAATCACAGGTATAGGGGCTCTCACGCCGGTCGGAAATGATCGGGAGAGCAGCTGGGAAGCGATAGTGGCGGGCCGGTCGGGCATCGGACCCATCACCGCTTTCGACACCGCCGGCATGAGCACGCGCATCGCCGGCGAAGTGAAGTCCTTCCGGCCCTCCGACCACTTTGACGCCAAGCGCACCCGGCGCATCTCCCGGTTCACCGCCTTCGCCGTCGTGGCGGCACGCGAAGCGGTGGCCGACGCGAAGCTGGACATCGACGACGACAACCGGGACCGGGTGGCGGTCGTGGTGAACACCGGCGTCGCGGGCTTCGACACCATCGAGGCGGCCACCCGGCAACTGGTCGCCGACAGAGAACCGAGCTCCTACTTCGTGCCGTACTCCCTGGCGAACATGCCCAGTTGCGAGGTGGCGATCGACCTCGGGGTCCACGGCCCGGTCAACGCCAACGCGCTGGCCTGCACGAGCGGCCTGTACTCCCTGATGGACGCGCGGCGCCTGATCCTCTCCGGCGAGGCGGACGTGGTCGTCTGCGGCGGCACCGACGCCGGGGTCACCCCGGTGTTCATGAACGGGCTGTCCACCATGGGCGCGCTGTCCCGGCGCAACGACGACCCCACCCGGGCGAGCCGCCCGTTCGACGTGGACCGGGAAGGGTTCGTGCTCGGCGAGGGCTCGGTGGTCCTGGTCCTCGAGTCCGCCGAGCACGCCCGCAGGCGCGGGGCCACCCCGTACGCGAGCGTCAGCGGTGCCGCGCTGACCTGCGACGCCTTCCATGTCAGCGCCCCGAACCCGACGGGCGAGTACGCCACGGCCGCGATCAGGACCGCCGTGCAGCGGGCGGCGGTCGCACCGGACGACATCGACTACATCTGCGCCCACGGCACGTCCACCAAGGCCAACGACCGCACCGAGACCAAGGCGATCCGTACGGCGTTCGGCGCGGCGGCGGACAGCATCCCCGTGAGCAGCCCGAAGTCGTCCGTCGGCCATCTCGTCGGCGGCGCGGGCGCGTTGAGCGCGATGGTGTGCGCGCTGGCCGTCCGCGACGGCGTCGTGCCGCCCACGATCAATCTGAACTCCCCGGACCCGGAGTGCGACCTGGACCACGTGGCCAACGTCGCGCGGCGCACGCCCGTGCGCACGGCGATGGCGAACGCCTTCGGCTTCGGCGGCCAGAACTGCGTCGTGGTCTTCACGGCGCCCGACCAGTTCTGACGGTCCGGCGCCGGTGGCGGAGCGTTCCGGGGCAAGGGGTGCCGCCCGCCGGGCGGCACATCCGGCTGCCGGAGCCGCTTCGTGGCCGCTCTCCGGGCGGACGGAGGGGCTTCGCGAACCGGCCTACGACACGCGTCGGGCGAGCGCTGCCGTGTCCGGCTCGGAATCCTTCGTGTGCCACCACTCCGTCACGTTCGTGACGACGAGGAATCCCGCCGTCCGCAGGTCCTCGTCGCTCGGGCTGCCGTCGAGGAGCTGCTCGGCGTCATCGGTGAAGTCGAGGGTGAACAGCCATCGCTGCTCCGGCTCGCCGGACGGGGTGACACCGAGGTCGAGCTCGACGTCGACCCGAGGTGCCCGCTCCTCGGTGCGCTCCAGCACCCGCAGGGCCCGCACACGCACAGCGGCGGGCAACTGGTCGTCGTAGCGACGCAGCTGGGCGCGCAGCCGCTGCGCGGTGGCCGGCTGAAGAGACATGGCACCTCCGTCGTGTCGACCGTCAGCAGGCGGGACCGGCGGGTTCGCCCTTCTTCAGACTAGGCGCCAGAGTTCCGCCGGGCTTCTCGTCCATCGAGTAGGCCGTGATGATCCCCTGGGGCTTCGTCACGCGGTCGCCGCCGTAGACGCCGGGGTTGTCGAGGACTCCGAAGTATTTCGTGCAGGGCGGCATGGCCTCCATGTAGTAGTGCCAGCGGCCGCCGGGGATCGTCGCGGGGGTCCCGGACCAGAGCGCCTTCTTGATCTTCTTGTCGAAGGAGGCGCTCCACCTGCCACGAGCCACCAGATGCTTGTAGCCCCACGTCGTGGTGCCGCAACGCAGCGGAATGATGCCCGGGCCGTTGTTGTAGCGCTTCACGACGTGCTTGTACGACTTACCGGCGCACGGGTCGGCCGCGCTGGCGGTGGGCGCGGTGCCGATGAGGACGGCGGCCGCCATCGTGGTCGAGGCCACGACGGCAGCGGTGACGGTACGCATGCTCTTCATTGGTTCTCCCCTGTTGATCGACACTGCGAGACCCGGTCAGTGATCTCGCTCGACCTGTGGGGAAACCCTGACTGATGGTGCCCAAGGGGTTCTAGGGACTTGGTGCAGCATCGGTCGATGGGCCCAATTGCCCGGATAGTTCAGCACGGCAGCACTCCGGTCTGGTACTGAGTGCTGCCGGCGGACCGGTCAGGAATGGAGAAGCCCGTGGCGGGGTGGCGCGCCTAGCGTCGGAGGCATGGATCTCACCCTGCACTCCACCTTCCTGCCGCACGACGACCCCGACGCGTCCGTGGCGTTCTACCGCGACATCCTCGGCTTCGAGGTGCGCGCCGACGTCGGGTCCGGCGCGATGCGCTGGATCACGGTCGGGCCCGCCGGACAGCCCGGCGTGAACATCGTCCTGGAGCCCCCGGCCATGGACCCGGGCGTCACCGACGACGAGCGCCGGACCGTCGTCGAGATGATGGCCAACGGCAGCTACGCCCGCGTCGTCCTGGCCACCCCGGACCTCGACGCCGCCTTCGACCAGGTGCTGGCGGCCGGCGCCGAGGTCGTCCAGGAGCCGACCGCGCAGCCCTACGGCGTGCGCGACTGCGCCTTCCGCGACCCCGCGGGCAATCTGGTCCGCATCAACGAGGTGCACGACCTGCGGTGACGCGGTACCGCCGGAGATACTGCTCGAAGCCGGCGTGCCGCGCCGGACAGGCGATGCCGTCACAGACCGCGCGGGCGGTCCCGCCCGACAGAGGAGAACACGATGACCAGGGCCAGGAAGACCGCGCCGCAGTCGCCTGAGCAGCACGTTGCCGACAGCCACGATCTGATCCGGGTGTACGGCGCCCGCGAGAACAACCTGAAGGACGTCAGCGTCGAGCTGCCCAAGCGCCGCCTCACCGTGTTCACCGGTGTCTCCGGCTCCGGCAAGAGCTCCCTGGTCTTCAACACGATCGCCGCCGAGTCGCAGCGCCTGATCAACGAGACGTACAGCGCCTTCGTCCAGGGCTTCATGCCGACCCTCGCCCGGCCCGAGGTCGACGTCCTCGACGGGCTGACCACGGTGATCACCGTCGACCAGCAGCGGCTCGGCGCCGATCCCCGCTCCACCGTCGGCACCGCCACCGACGCCAACGCGATGCTGCGGATCCTGTTCAGCCGGCTCGGCAAGCCGCACATCGGCTCGCCCAAGGCGTTCTCCTTCAACGTCGCCTCGATCAGCGGCGCGGGCGCGGTGACCGTCAAGCGCGGCGGACAGGACGTGAAGGAGCGGCGCAGCTTCAGCATCACCGGCGGCATGTGCCCGCGCTGCGAGGGCCGCGGCTCGGTCACCGACATCGACCTGACCGCCCTCTACGACGACAGCAAGTCGCTGAACGAGGGCGCGCTCACCATCCCCGGCTACAGCATGGACGGCTGGTACGGCCGCATCTTCACCGGCTGCGGCTTCTTCGACCCGGACAAGCCGATCAACCGGTTCACCAAGAAGCAGCTGCACGACCTGCTGCACAAGGAGCCGACCAAGATCAAGGTCGACGGCATCAACCTGACGTACGAAGGGCTGATCCCGAAGATCCAGAAGTCGATGCTCTCCAAGGACGTCGACTCGCTGCAGCCGCACATCCGGGCGTTCGTGGAGCGGGCGGTCACCTTCACCACCTGCCCCGACTGCGAGGGCACCCGGCTCAACGAGGGCGCCCGGTCGTCGAAGATCAAGCGGATCAACATCGCCGACGCCTGCGCGATGCAGATCAGCGATCTCGCCGAGTGGGTCCGCGGACTCAAGGAGCCGTCGGTCGCGCCGCTCCTCGAGACGCTGCAGCACACCCTGGAGTCGTTCGTGGAGATCGGCCTCGGCTATCTCTCGCTCGACCGGCCCTCGGGCACCCTGTCCGGCGGTGAGGCGCAGCGCGTCAAGATGATCCGCCACCTCGGCTCGTCGCTCACCGACACCACGTACGTCTTCGACGAGCCGACCACGGGCCTGCACCCGCACGACATCCAGCGGATGAACGAACTGCTCCTGCGGCTGCGGGACAAGGGCAACACGGTGCTCGTCGTGGAGCACAAGCCGGAGATGATCGCGATCGCCGACCATGTCGTCGACCTCGGTCCCGGGGCCGGTGCCGGCGGTGGCAGCGTCTGTTTCGAGGGGACCGTGGAAGGGCTGCGGGACAGTGACACCGTCACCGGGAAGCACTTCGACGACCGGGCCGCGGTGAAGGAGTCGGTGCGCAAGCCCACCGGCGCGCTGGAGATCCGCGGCGCCGCCACGCACAACCTCCGGGACGTCGACGTCGACATCCCGCTCGGCGTGCTGACCGTCGTGACCGGTGTCGCCGGCTCCGGCAAGAGCTCGCTGGTGCACGGGTCGATCCCGGCCGGTGAGGGCGTCGTCTCGGTCGACCAGGGAGCCATCCGCGGCTCCCGGCGCAGCAACCCGGCGACGTACACCGGCCTGCTCGACCCGATCCGCAAGGCGTTCGCCAAGGCCAACGGCGTGAAGCCCGCCCTGTTCAGCGCCAACTCCGAGGGCGCCTGCCCCACGTGCAAGGGCGTCGGCGTCGTCTACACCGACCTGGCGATGATGGCCGGCGTCTCCACGACCTGCGAGGAGTGCGACGGGAAGCGGTTCGACGCCTCCGTCCTCGACTACCACCTCGGCGGCCGCGACATCAGCGAGGTGCTCGCGATGCCGGTGGCCGAGGCCGAGGCGTTCTTCGGCGGCGGCGACGCGCGGACGCCGGCCGCGCACAAGATCCTCGAGCGGCTGAACGACGTCGGGCTCGGCTATCTCACCCTCGGCCAGCCGCTCACCACGCTCTCGGGCGGCGAGCGGCAGCGGCTCAAGCTGGCCACGCACATGGCCGAGAAGGGCGGCGTCTACGTCCTCGACGAGCCGACCGCGGGCCTGCACCTCGCGGACGTCGAGCAGCTGCTCGGCCTGCTGGACCGCCTCGTCGACTCCGGCAAGTCGGTCATCGTGGTCGAGCACCACCAGGCGGTCATGGCCCACGCCGACTGGATCATCGACCTCGGCCCGGGCGCGGGCCACGACGGCGGCAAGATCGTCTTCGAGGGCACCCCGGCCGACCTCGTCGCCCAGCGGGGGACCCTCACCGGCGAGCACCTGGCGGCGTACGTCGGGGCCTGACCGGGCCCCGTCCCGCCTCGCTCGCCGGCCCCACGGCCCCGGTACGCCGCAGACGCAGCACCCGCGCCACGAAGACCAGGGCCACCACGACGGCCACGCCGTGCGCGACGCCGACCACCGACAGCGGTGAGAAGGCGTCGAGCGCGGCGGCCACCGCGATCATTCCGGCGCCGAAACCGAGGTTCTCCACCGTCGCCGACAGGCCGAAGGCGCGGGTGCGCAGGGCGGCCGGCAGGGTCTGCAGATGTGAGCTGTACGACACCTCGGTGACGCCGTCGGCCGCGCCCGCGAGCAGCGCGACCACGACGGTCGCGGCCCAGGGCAGCCCGGCGAACGCCAGGATGAACGTCGCCGACATCACGATCGTGCCGCAGCCGAAGCCGAGCGCCCCGACCGTCCGCCCCGAACGCTTCACGTACCGCTGGAGCACCTGCTGCACCAGAACGTTGCCGAGCGCCCACGTACACCAGAAGACACTGACGAACACGGCGGGCCGGGCGGCGTCCAGCTCGGTCGAGTACACGGGCAGGGCCGCGTTGTGCGAGGAGGAGCCGAGCGCGTCGATGCCGCGCAGCGCCACCATCAGGGCGACGGCCGGGGCCGCGGCGAGCGCGACCGGCGCCCCCGCCCGCCACCGTCCGCGCGGTGCGGGCGGCTCGGTGCCGCCGTCACCGGCGGTCCGCGCGGGACGGCCGGTCAGCGGCAGCAGCGCCACGGACGCGGCGCACGCCAGGAACGTCGCCATGTCGATCAGGAAGGCCGCCGTGTAGCCGAGCAGCGACACCACGACGCCGGACGACGCGAAGCCGACCACCATCGCCATCGAGCGGCCGCTCACCATCAGGGAGTTGGCCCAGGTGCGCCGCCCCTCGTCCACCATGTCCGGGACCGAGCTGCGGAACGCGACCATGAAGACGGTGCCCGCCCCGCCGGTCACCGCCGAGACGAGGAACAGCGCGGCGCCGCGCAGCCCGTCGGGCGCGCACACCAGCAGGAGCAGGGCCGCCGCCTGGACGACGTTCGACCAGAACATCGCCGGTTTCGCCGCCCAGCGGGCCAGCAGCGGCGCGGCGCCGAGCCCCGCGAGGAACCCGGCACCGAGCCGTACGGCCATGAACACGCCCACCGCGAGGGCCCGGTCCGTGACCGCGTAGACGTACAGATTGAGCGCGACCAGATTCAGGTACGTGCCGTAGGACGAGAGTGCGTATCCGGTCACCAGAATGCGGTACCGGCGTTCCTTCATCGGTGAACTCCCCCTGTACGAACCCGCGTTGTCGCAGCCTATGTGCAGATGTGCAGTGCACATACCCGGGCCCGTCTACGGCCCGTCGAGGTCGGGGGACTGCGCGCGAGGAACGCGCACGCGCCGTGGCACCGGCGCCGTCATCTGCCGGCCGCGGTTCCGTTTGACGTGGATCACGTCGCGCCCCCGGCCACGTAAGAGACGCGTCAAAGGCGTGTGCGCCCCCGTAAGGGAGCCGTCAACGGGGAGCGAAACCGGCCATGACCGGGGGTTTCCTCTAATCGTCCGACCGTGTCACTCGTTCGGGCGCCGCACGTTCATTCCTGTCCCTTCCGCACCTCACCCAGGAGCTCACGATGGCCGACGTGGCCTTCGTCGTCACCACGCTCGCGGTTTTCGCCCTGGTGGCACTCGTCGCCAAGGGGGTGACCAAGCTGTGACCGCCGAGAACATCGTCGGCCTCGTCGTGGCCGTCGCCCTGCTGGGCTATCTCGTCCTCGCCCTCATCTACCCGGAGAGGTTCTGAGCGCCGACATGAGCCCCGTACTTGCCGGAGCCCTTCAGTTCCTCGCCCTGTGCGCGGCGCTGGCGCTGGCCTACCGTCCCCTCGGCGACCACATGGCCCGGGTCTACTCCTCCGAGAAGCACCTCCGGGTGGAGAAGTGGATCTACAAGGGCATCGGTGCCGACCCGAACACCGAGATGCGCTGGACCGCGTACCTGCGCGGCGTCCTCGCCTTCTCGGCCGTGAGCGTCCTCTTCCTCTACCTGCTGCAGCGCCTGCAGGGGAGCCTGCCGGGCTCGCTCGGCTTCCGGTCGATCGACCCGGACCAGGCCTTCAACACGGCCGCTTCCTTCGTCGCCAACACCAACTGGCAGTCGTACTACGGCGAGCAGACCATGGGCCACGTCGTGCAGACCGGCGGCCTCGCGGTGCAGAACTTCGTCTCGGCGGCGGTGGGGATCGCCGTCGCGGTGGCCCTCGTCCGCGGCTTCGCCCGCTCCCGCACCGGTGAGCTGGGCAACTTCTGGGCCGACCTGGTCCGCGGCACCGTCCGCATCCTGATCCCGATCTCCGTGATCGGTGCGCTCGTCCTGGTCGCCTGCGGCGCGATCCAGAACTTCGCCGGCATCCACGAGGTCGGCCAGTTCATGGGCGGCTCGCAGCAGTGGAACGGCGGCGCCGTCGCCTCCCAGGAAGTCATCAAGGAGCTCGGCACCAACGGCGGCGGCTACTTCAACGCCAACTCCGCCCACCCGTTCGAGAACCCCAACGGCTTCACCAACCTCTTCGAGGTCTTCCTGATCCTGGTCATCCCGTTCGCGCTGACCCGCACGTTCGGCAGGATGGTCGGCTCCCTCAAGCAGGGCTACGCGATCCTCGCCACGATGGCGACGATCTGGGTCGCCTTCACCGGCCTGATGATGTGGACCGAGTTCGCCCACCACGGCCCCGCGTTCGATCTCGCGGGCGGCGCCATGGAGGGCAAGGAGAACCGCTTCGGCATCGGCGGCTCGTCCATCTTCGCGGTCGCCACGACGCTCACCTCGACCGGCGCGGTGGACTCCTTCCACTCCTCCTTCACCGGCCTCGGCGGCGGCATCACGATGCTGGGCATGCAGCTCGGCGAGATCGCGCCCGGCGGCACCGGATCCGGCCTCTACGGCATGCTGATCATGGCGATCATCGCGGTGTTCATCGCCGGTCTGATGGTCGGCCGCACCCCCGAGTACCTCGGCAAGAAGATCGGCACCCGCGAGATCAAGCTCGCCGCCTGCTACATCCTGATCACGCCGGCGCTCGTCCTCGTCTTCACGGCCTTCTCGATGGCCCTGCCGACGCCGAAGAACTCCCTGCTGAACAGCGGCGCGCACGGCTTCTCCGAGATCCTCTACGCGTTCACGTCCGGCGCCAACAACAACGGCTCCGCCTTCGCGGGACTGAGCGCCGACACGAACTGGTTCAACACCACCATCGGCCTCGCGATGCTGCTCGGCCGCTTCCTCCCGATGGTGTTCGTGCTCGCGCTCGCCGGTTCGCTGGGCGAGCAGAAGCCGGTCCCGGTCACCGCGGGCACCCTGCGCACCAACAAGCCGCTGTTCACCGGCCTCCTGGTCGGCACGGTCCTGATCGTCGCCGGCCTGACCTACTTCCCGGCGCTCGCGCTCGGGCCGCTCGCCGAGGGGCTCGCGTGATGAGCACCGACCTCAAGCAGACAGAGAATCCAGAGGACAGCATGTCCACAGCCACTCCCACCCGGGCCCCGCACCAGGACGTGCCCACCGGCCACACGTCCGGGCAGGACAAGGTCGGCGCGGGTCTCTTCGACCCGAAGCAGCTGCTCAGGTCGCTCCCCGACGCCTGCCGCAAACTGCACCCGCGGGTCATGGTCAAGTCACCCGTCATGTTCGTGGTGCTGATCGGCTCGGTCCTGACGACGCTGTTCTCCTTCAAGGACCCCTCCGACTGGTTCGGCTGGACCATCAGCGCCTGGCTCTGGCTGACGGTGATCTTCGCCAACCTCGCGGAGGCCGTCGCCGAGGGCCGCGGCAAGGCCCAGGCCGACACGCTGCGCAAGGCCAAGACGGACACCGTGGCGCGCCGGCTGAACGGCACCGCCGAGGAGCAGGTCCCCGGTACGGAGCTGAAGATAGGCGACCTCGTCGTCTGCGAGGCCGGCGACATCATCCCCGGCGACGGTGACGTCGCCGAGGGCGTGGCCTCCGTCGACGAGTCGGCCATCACCGGCGAGTCGGCCCCGGTCATCCGCGAGTCCGGCGGCGACCGCAGCGCCGTCACCGGCGGCACCAAGGTGCTCTCCGACCGCATCGTCATCAGGATCACGACGAAGCCCGGCGAGACGTTCATCGACCGCATGATCAACCTGGTCGAGGGCGCGGCCCGGCAGAAGACGCCGAACGAGATCGCGCTCAACATCCTGCTCGCGTCGCTGACCATCGTGTTCCTGCTGGCGGTCGCCACACTGCCGCCGTTCGCCGACTACGCGGGCAAGAGCCTCGACATGGTCGTCCTGGTCGCCCTGCTGGTCTGCCTCATCCCGACCACCATCGGCGCCCTGCTCTCCGCCATCGGCATCGCGGGCATGGACCGCCTGGTGCAGCGCAACGTCCTCGCCATGTCCGGGCGCGCCGTCGAGGCCGCCGGCGACGTCTCCACCCTGCTGCTCGACAAGACCGGCACCATCACCCTCGGCAACCGCCAGGCCGCCGAGTTCGTCCCGGTCAAGGGCACCACCGAGGCCGAACTCGCCGACGCCGCGCAGCTGTCGTCGCTGTCCGACGAGACCCCCGAGGGCCGCTCCGTCGTCGTCCTCGCCAAGGAGAAGTACGGCCTGCGCGAGCGGCACCAGGGCGAGCTGACCGACGCCGGTTGGATCGAGTTCACCGCCCAGACCCGGATGTCGGGGGTGGACGTCGACGGGCGCAAGATCCGCAAGGGCGCGACCGGTTCCGTCATCGCCTGGGTCAAGGAACGCGGCGGCGAGGTCGCCGAGGACGCCCAGGCGCTCAACGACCGGATCTCGCAGGCCGGCGGCACGCCGCTGCTCGTGGCCCTGGAGGACGCCGACGGCGCCCGTGTGCTGGGCGTCATCCACCTCAAGGACGTCGTCAAGGACGGAATGCGGGAGCGGTTCGACGAGCTGCGCCGCATGGGCATCAAGACCGTCATGATCACGGGTGACAACCCGCTGACGGCGAAGGCGATCGCGGACGAGGCGGGCGTCGACGACTTCCTCGCCGAGGCCACTCCCGAGGACAAGATGGCCCTCATCAAGCGGGAGCAGGCGGGCGGCAAGCTCGTCGCGATGACCGGCGACGGCACCAACGACGCCCCGGCGCTGGCCCAGGCGGACGTCGGCGTCGCGATGAACACCGGCACGTCGGCCGCCAAGGAGGCCGGCAACATGGTCGACCTCGACTCGAACCCGACCAAGCTCATCGAGATCGTCGAGATCGGCAAGCAACTCCTCATCACCCGCGGCGCGTTGACGACGTTCTCCATCGCCAACGACGTGGCGAAGTACTTCGCGATCATCCCGGCGCTGTTCGCCGCGGTCTACCCGGGCCTGAACAAGCTGAACATCATGCACCTGTCCAGCCCCGACTCCGCGATCCTCTCCGCGGTCGTCTTCAACGCGCTGATCATCATCGCCCTGGTCCCGCTCGCCCTGAAGGGCGTCCAGTACCGGCCGGTGAGCGCCGACCGGATGCTCCGCCGCAACCTCGGGATCTACGGACTCGGCGGTCTGGTGGCCCCCTTCATCGGCATCAAGGTCATCGACCTCCTCCTCTCCCTCATCCCCGGAATCGGCTGATCACGATGAACAACTCGGTAGGAAACACGGCCCGGTTGCTGTGGGCGGGGCTGCGCGCCCTGCTCCTCCTCACCGTCGTGTGCGGCGTCCTCTACCCGCTCGCGGTGACCGGCATCGCCCAGGTCGCGTTCCACGACAAGGCCAACGGCTCGGAGATCACGTCCGGGGGCAGGGTGGTCGGCTCCTCGCTCATCGGGCAGACGTACCTCACCAAGGACGGCAAGCCCGACCTGAAGTGGTTCCAGCCGCGCCCGTCCAACGGCCTCGGCGAGAACAGCGTCAACACGCAGTACAAGCTGATCCTGTCCGGCGCCACCAACCTCTCCGGCGACAACAAGGACCTGATCAAGCAGGTCGAGGAGGCCAGGGCCGCCGTGGTCGAGGACAACTCCACGACGACGTACCGGGTGCGGCCCTCGGACGTCCCGGCGGACGCCGTCACCTCCTCCGGCTCGGGCCTCGACCCGGCCATCTCACCTCGGTACGCCGACCTCCAGATCCACCGCGTCGCGGAGCGCAACCACCTCTCCGTCGCGCAGGTCCGCAAGCTCGTCGACGACCACACCGACGGCCGGATCCTCGGGTTCATGGGGGAGCCCGGGGTCAACGTCCTCGAACTCAACGTCGCGCTCCAGCAGTTGACCGCCGAGAGCGGATGACCCGGGTACTGGTGGTGGAGGACGATCCGCTGCTCGTCCGGGCCCTGGTCCTCACCATCCAGGCGCGCAGGTTCGGGGTCGACGCGGCGCCGGACGGAGCCACCGCGCTCCGTCTGGCCGCCGCGCGGCAGCCGGACGTCGTCGTCCTGGACCTGGGCCTGCCCGACATGGACGGCCTCGACGTGATCAGGGCGCTGCGCGGCTGGACCCGCGTCCCCATCATGGTCCTCTCGGCACGCCGCGCCTTCGCGGAGAAGGTCGCGGCGCTCGACGCGGGCGCCGACGACTACGTGACCAAGCCGTTCAGCATGGACGAGCTGCTCGCCCGGCTGCGGGCGGCGGTGCGCCGCACCGAGCCGGCGCCCGCGGCCCCCGACACCGCGGTCGTCACCACGGACGGCTTCACCGTCGACCTGGTGGCCAAGAAGGCGGTACGGGACGGGCGCGACATCCGCCTGACCCCCACCGAATGGCACCTCCTGGAGATCCTGGTCCGCCACCCGGGCCGGCTGATCAGTCAGCGGCAGCTGCTCCACGAGGTCTGGGGCGCCGCGCAGAGCACCAAGACCAACTATCTCCGCGTCTACATGGCCCAGTTGAGGCGGAAACTCGAAGCGGACCCCTCGCGTCCGCGCTACCTGATCACCGAGCCCGGCATGGGCTACCGCTTCGAGCAACCCGGGCACTGAGGGGAACAGACAGGCAGATGGCCCGCGGCAGGTTCAGGATCTACCTCGGCTCCGCACCCGGCGTCGGCAAGACGTACGCGATGCTCTCCGAGGCGCACCGCCGTACCGAGCGCGGCACCGACTGCGTGGTCGCGTTCGTCGAGCACCACGACCGGCCGCGCACCGAGGTGATGCTGCACGGCCTGGAACAGGTCCCGCGACAGCGACTGGAGTACCGCGGCACGGTGTTCACCGAGCTGGACGTGAACGCCGTGCTCGCCCGCCGGCCGCAGGTCGCCCTCGTCGACGAGCTGCCGCACACGAACGTGCCGGGGTCGCGCAACGCCAAGCGCTGGCAGGACGTCGAGGAGCTCCTCGCGGCCGGGATCGACGTCGTCTCGACCGTCAACATCCAGCACCTGGAGTCGCTGGGCGACGTCGTCGAGTCGATCACCGGGGTCCGGCAGCGCGAGACGGTGCCGGACGAGGTGGTGCGGCGCGCCGACCAGATCGAGCTCGTCGACATGTCACCGCAGGCGCTGCGCCGTCGCATGGCGCACGGCAACATCTACCAGCCGGACAAGGTCGACGCGGCCCTGTCCAACTACTTCCGCCCCGGAAACCTCACGGCGCTGCGCGAGCTCGCCCTGCTCTGGGTCGCCGACCGGGCCGACGAGTACCTCCAGGAATACCGCAGCGAGCACCGGGTCTCGACGATCTGGGGCTCACGCGAGCGCATCGTCGTCGGACTGACCGGCGGACCCGAGGGCCGTACGCTGATCCGACGCGCGGCGCGGCTCGCGGAGAAGGGCGCCGGCGGTGAGGTGCTGGCGGTCCACATCGCCCGCAGTGACGGCCTCACCGCCGCCTCGCCCAAGGAACTCGCCGTCCAGCGCACCCTCGCCGAGGACCTCGGGGGCACCTACCACCACGTCGTCGGCGACGACATCCCCACCGCGCTGCTCTCCTTCGCCCGCGGCGTCAACGCCACCCAGCTCGTCCTCGGCGTCTCCCGCCGCCGGACCTGGCAGTACGCCTTCGGGCCCGGCGTCGGCGCGACCGTCGCCCGCGAGTGCGGGCCCGACCTCGACGCCCACCTCGTCACGCACGACGAGATGGGCAGCGGCCGCGGTCTCGCCCCGGCCGCCCGCACCGGCGTCGGCCGCCGCCGCACACTGTGGGGCTGGGTGACGGGCATCGCGGGACCCGCCCTGCTCACCGTCCTCATCAGCGCCGTCGCCCCCGGCCTCGGCCTCGCCAACGACATGCTGCTGTTCCTGTCGCTGACCGTGGCGGCGGCCCTCCTCGGCGGCCTGCGGCCCGCGCTCGCCTCGGCCGCGTTCGGCTCGCTGCTGCTCAACTGGTTCGCCACACCGCCGATCCACCGGCTGACCATCTCCGACCCGGAGAACATCCTCGCCCTGGCCGTCTTCCTCGGCGTCGCGGCGTCCGTGGCCTCGGTCGTCGACCTGGCGGCCCGCCGCACCCACCAGGCGGCCAGACTGCGCGCCGAGTCGCAGGTCCTGTCCTTCCTCGCGGGCGGCGTACTGCGCGGCGAGACCGGCCTGGAGGCGCTCCTCGACCGCGTACGCGAGACGTTCGCGATGCGGTCCGCCGCCCTGCTGGAACGCGAGAGCGACACCCACCCCTGGACCTGCGCGGGCAGCGCCGGCCCGGGGCCCGCCCCCGCCCGCCCCGAGGACGCCGATGTCGACATGCCCGTCGACGACGGTACGGCGCTCGTCCTCACGGGCCGCGCCCTGCCCGCCGAGGACCGCAGGGTGCTGGCCGCGTTCGCCGCGCAGGCCGTGGTCCTCGTCGACCGCGAACGCCTCAAGTCCGAGGCGGACCGGGCCCGCACGCTCGCCGAGGGCAACCGCATCCGCACCGCCCTGCTCGCCGCCGTCAGCCACGACCTGCGCACCCCCTTGTCCGGCATCAAGGCCTCCGTCACCTCGCTGCGCGCGGACGACGTCGAATGGTCCGCGCGCGACCGGGCCGACCTTCTGGCGGCCATCGAGGACGGCGCCGACCGCCTCGACCACCTCGTCGGCAACCTGCTCGACATGTCGCGCCTGCAGACCGGCACGCTCGCCGCGCTGACCCGGGAGACCGACCTCGACGAGGTGGTGCCGACGGCGCTCGGCGGCGTACCGGACGACCGCCTCGGCCTGGTCGGCCTCGACATCCCCGAGACGCTCCCGATGGTGCTCGCCGACCCGGGGCTGCTGGAGCGCTCGGTCGCCAACATCGTGGAGAACGCCGTGCAGCACACGCCCGACGGCCGGCCGGTCCTGGTCGCCGCGAGCGCCCACGGCGACCGGGTCGAACTGCGGGTCGTGGACCGCGGGCCCGGCGTCCCCGACGACACCAAGGACCGGATCTTCGCCCCGTTCCAGCGCTACGGCGACGCCCCGCGCGGCGCCGGAGTGGGCCTCGGCCTCGCGGTGGCCCGCGGCTTCGCCGAGGCGATGGGCGGCACGCTCGCCGCCGAGGACACCCCCGGCGGCGGCCTCACCATGGTGCTGACCCTGCGGGCCGCGCTCAGCGCACCGCCGCCCCCGGACCGAGCGGAATCCCCAGCACCCACCACGCCAGGAACAGCAGCGTCCACGCCACTGTCATAGCGATCGCCAGGGGCAGGGTGTACGAGGCGAGCGTGCCGATGCCCGCGCTCCTGCGGTAGCGCTGCAGGAAGCCGAGCGCCATCACGAAGTACGGGCTCATCGGTGTGATCGCGGTCGACCCGGAGTCGGCGATGCGGAACAGCGCCTGCGTCGTCTCCGCCGGCACGTGCACCAGCATCAGCATCGGCACCAGGACCGGCGCGGCCAGCGCCCACATCGCCGAACCGCTGGTGACCATCACGTTGACCAGGGTCAGCAGCACCAGGACCAGCAGGAAGACCACGACGATCGGCATGCCGCTGTGCCGCAGCGCCTCCGCCGCCCGCACCGCCAGCACGTCCCCGATGTGCGTCCAGTCGAAGTAGGCGAGGAACTGGGCGATCGCGAAGAAGAGCACCAGGACGGGGGCCATCTGCTTGACGCCCTCGGCCATCAGCCGGGGCACGTCCCCGGCCCGCTCGACGGACCCGGCGCGCCTGCCGTACACGATGCCGGTGACCGCGAACAGGCAGGCCACCACGGCCGCGATGCCGTCCAGGAACGGCGACTCGACGATGCTGCCGCCGTCGCCGCGCAGCGGTGAGGAGTGCGGCAGCAGCGCCGCGACGACCAGCACCAGGCCGGCGCCGAGCGCGAGCAGCGCCGCCCGCAGCGCGGACCGCTCCCGCCCGCTCAGGTGCAGCGCGCCGAGGTCCTCGACGTCGGCGTCCGGATCGGGGTCGAGGTCGGGCCTGCGGGCCAGGACGTACCGCGTGACGAGCGTGATGACGGCGGCGAGCAGCAGCGAGGAGGCGATGTTGAAGAACCAGTTGGACAGGGGGGACACGTACGCGTCGTCGCCGCCGGTGATCTTCGCGGCCGCCGTGGTGATGCCCGCGAAGAGGGCGTCGTTCGGTGTGGGCACGGGGCTCGCGTCGTAGCCGGAGGCGATCGACGTGTACGCCACGACGATGCCGAGCACGGGGGAGCGGCCCACGGCACGGAAGGCGAGGCCGCCGAGCGGCACCAGGATGATGTACGCGGCGGCCGAGGCGACGTGCGCCACCGTCCCGGCGAACGCCACCGCGAACACCACCCACGACGCGGGCACCCGGGCCACGCCGACCTTCATCGCGGCGGCGAGGAACCCGCTGCGCTCGGCCACGGCGACCCCCATGATGACCACGACGATCGTCGCCATGGGCGGGAACGCGGCGAAGTTCGACACCATCGACGACACCGCCATGGCGAGCCCGTCACCGCTGAGCAGGTTCTGCACGGTGACGCTCTTCCCGTCGGCGGGCGACACGACGGACACGTCGAACCCGGCGAGCACGGCGCTGACGACGGCGAGCACCGCCGACAGGATCCAGAACAGCCAGAAGGGATGCGGCAGGGCGTTGCCCGCCCGTTCCACGACGGCCAGGGCGCGGATGACGCGCGGCAGCGGCGCTGCCTCCTCCTGCGGTGGTGCCTGTCTCTCCACGGACATGACGGCGGCTCCAACTAGCGTGTCGGGGAAGGGAGTCGGTGGTTGCGGAAGAAGTCCCACAGCACCTCGTGGGCCTTGATCGTCTGCGTGGTGGTGCCGCCGCCGCTGTACCCGTCGGCGCCCGGCCAGGTGTGCCCGCCGTCGGTCACCGCGACATGCGTCACCTCGGAGCCGTCGGCGCAGTCGGTCCACCGCGACGTCGTGATGTCCGGCTCCGTCACCTCGTCGGGCAGCCGCCGGGCGCAGCCGTCCCGCCCGGCCCAGCCGGCCACCCAGTCGGGGATCGCGGGCAGCCCGCGCTCCGCGTCGCCCGCGTAGGGGATGGTGGCGTCTTTCGTGCCGTGGAAGTCGATGACGGGCACGGGGCGTCGGGGCGCGCAGTCCTCGCCGGTCCCCGGGTAGAACGCCCCGGCGACCGGCGCGACGGCGGCGAACCGGTCGGCCATCCGGCAGGCGAGCAGCCCGGTGAACCCGGCACCGTTCGACTTCCCGGTGGCGTACACCCGCCGTGTGTCCACGCAGAGCCGGCCCTCCAGGCTGTCGAGCAGGCCACCGGTGAACGCCACGTCGTCCACCCCGGGCGCCGCGTACGGCGCGCCCTGCCACGCCTGCCGGTCCCCGTCGCCGGTGCCGACGACCCCGTCGGGGTACGCGACGACGGCGGGCAGGGTCGACAGCCGGGAGAACGCCTCGGTGCCGGCGCCGGTGTTGCCGCGCCCGTGATAGGCGACGATCAGCGGCCAACTCCGGCTCGCGTCATAGCCGTCGGGCAGGTGCAGCTGATACGTCCGCTCGCGCCCGCCGCTGGTGAGGCTGTACGGGACGCTGGTGCCGGGCTCCTGGGGCGAGGCGGCGCCGCATCCGGCGGAGGAGGGCCGGACGTCGGCGGCATGGGAGGGGGCGAGCGGCAGAGCGATGAGCGCGGTGCCCAGGACGCAGGCACGCCGAAGTAGACCCTTCATGGACGGCTCCTCAATAGGGGGCGCCCGTCAGGGGCGCCGGGCTGTTTCGATGGGCGGCTCCGTCGCGCGGGCGCGACCGGCGCAGGCGGCCCGCGGACGGGGAGCGGCCACTAGATGTCGAGCCACTCCTCGACAAACGCACACACACGCTCGACGACCGCGTCCACGACGGCCCGCCCGTCGTCCGCGGTCACCCGTGTCGGATCACCGAGCACGCCGTTGGCGCTCAACTCGTCGTACGGCAGGGTCAGGGAGGGCTGAGCGAACGTACGGGCCAGCCTGGCCTCGGGCTTCAGTCCGTCCCGCGACGTGGTCCCCGGCCTGAGCCGATCGGTGCGCACCAACTCTGGTGCCAGGTACAGCATTTGGGCCGTCTCCGCCTCCCCGCTGTGCCCGTGCACCTCGCTCACCCCCATCCCCGCCACCACGCCGGAGGCCAGCGCGGTCACCGGCGACCAGGCGAACCGCACCTCGGGATCCGCGACCAGGAGATCCTGCGCGACCGTGGTGAGCGCCGCGTTGTTCCCGCCGTGCCCGGTCAGCACGAGGAACCGCCGCCAGCCGTGCCGGCGCAGACTCGCCACGTACTCGCGCACCACGGCCGCGAACGTCGACGTCGTCAGCGTCACGGTCCCGGCGAACGCCATGTGGTGCGGCGACACCCCGACCGGCAGCGGCGGCCCGAGCACCACCCGCCCGGCGAGCCGGACGGCGACCAGCTCCGCGATCCGCTCGGCGCGCACGGTGTCCGTGGCGATCGGCAGGCCGGGCCCGTGCTGCTCGAACGCCCCGGCGGGAATGATCACGACGGGTGCCGCGGTGACGGCGTCGGCGGCCTCCTTGGTCGTCAACTCGGCCAGCCTGAGCGGCATGCCGGCGCTCACGACAGCTCACCCCCGGCGGGGAGATCGGCGGCCAGCACGGCGTCCCGGATCGCCCCGAGGTGCTCGCGCGTGATGCGCTCGGCGGCGTCCGCGTCGCCGTCCCGCACCGCTTCGAGGATGAGCAGGTGCTCGGCGTGGTCGCGCTCCCGGTCGTTGTACCGGTGCCGGATCTCGATCTGGTCGCGGGCGCGGACCTGGAGCAGCGCCTCGACGGTCTCCTTCAGCAGCGCGTTCCCGCTCGACGCGGCCAGCGCGACATGGAAGTGCACGGAGCGGCGCACCGACTCCTCCGGCGGGAACAGGGCGTTGGCCGCCGCGTACGTCAACTGCTCCAGGCCCTGGGGGAGCCGGACCCGGGCCGCCTCGGCGGCGACGGCCGGCTCCACGACGAGCCGGGCCTCGACGAGTTCCAGCACGGACTGCCGGGTGCTGCGCGGCAGATGGGGGTTGGCGAGCAGGCGCCGCTCGATGCCCGGCCCGACGTAGGTGCCCGAGCCGTGCCGGAACTCCACGACCTGCGTCGC
Organism: Streptomyces sp. cg35; assembly: GCF_050410835.1. Lineage (NCBI taxonomy): Bacteria > Bacillati > Actinomycetota > Actinomycetes > Kitasatosporales > Streptomycetaceae > Streptomyces > Streptomyces sp. cg35. The sequence goes on along the minus strand of NZ_CP191268.1, from coordinate 2,216,900 downwards.
CTCCAGACGGCGCAGTGCCTCCCGCACGGTCGGCGTCGTCACCTCGAAGCGTCGGGCCAGCTCGCGCGAGGAGGCCAGGGTGTCACCGGGGGAGAGCCGCTCGGTACGGATGATCTCGACTATGTCGTCCGCGAGGCGTTCGGACAGGGACGGCTGATCCGCGTAACTCATAAAGTGAATAGATCACTTGATCTCTGAGAGTGTCAACGGTCGTGCACGAAGCCGTTCCCCGGGCGGCCTCAGGCCTCGCCGGGCCGCTCCAGCAGGCCGCGCTCCATCGCCACGACCACCGCCCTGGTCCGGTCGCTGACGTCCAACTTCGCGAAGACCCGCAGCAGATGGGTCTTCACGGTCGCCTCGCCGATCACCAGCCGCTTGCCGATGTCGGCGTTGGACAGCCCGTCGGCCACCGCCGTCAGGACGTCCACCTCGCGCGCGGTGAGCGCCGTCTGCACCGGGCGGCGCATCTTCGCGACGAGCTTCTGCGCGACGCGCGGGGCGAGCACCGTCTCACCGCGGGCCGCCGAACGGATCGCGTCGACCAGCTGCTCACGCGAGGTGTCCTTGAGGAGGTAGCCGATCGCCCCGGCCTCCACCGCACGCTCGATCTCGGTGTCCGTGTCGTACGTGGTCAGGATCAGGACGCGGGTGCCGCTCGGGCCCGCGACGATCCGCCGGGTCGCCTCGACCCCGTCGAGGACCGGCATACGCAGGTCCAACAGGGCGACATCGGGGCTGAGTTCCTCGACCAACGTCACGCCCGCGCCCCCGTCGTCCGCCTCCCCGACGACCTCGATGCCGGGATCCGGCGCGAGCAGTGCGAGCACGCCGGCCCGCATCACGGTGTGGTCGTCGACCACGACGACCCGCAGAAGGCGCTGGTCCTGGCTGGTCATACGGACTCCTGAAGGGGAACGTCGGTGACGAGGGGCAGGGACGCGCGGACGAGGGTGCCGTCGCCGAGCGAGCTGGTGACGGTCAGCTCGCCGCCGAGCTCGTCGAGCCGCTTGCGCATGCCGTCGAGGCCGAAGCCGCGGGCGGCGGCCACGTCGAAACCCCGGCCGTCGTCCGTGATCTCCAGATCGACGACGCCCGGGCCCTGGGCGAGGACCACGACGACCGTCGAGGCGGCGGCGTGCTTGCGGACGTTGGCGAGGGACTCCTGGGTGCAGCGCAGCAGCGCGATCCGGGTCTGCTGATCGCAGTCGACGTCCGCCAGCTCCGCGTCCACCGCTGTCCCGGTGTCCTCGGCGAACCGGTCCAGGGTGCGGCGCAGCGTCGTCGACACCGACCCCTGCACCGCGCCGCCCGGCGGCGGTGTCGCGCCGACCAGCGCACGCGCCTCCGCGAGATTCTCCCGCGCCGTCTGCTCGATGGACGTCAACTGCTGTGCGGTGCGGACCGGATCGACGTCCAGGCCGGCGCGCGCCGCCTCCGCCAGGACCACGATGGAGGCGAAGCCCTGCGCGAGGGTGTCGTGGATCTCCCGGGCCAGCCTGGAGCGTTCGGTGGCCGCTCCCTCGCGGCGCAGCGCCTCGCTCAACTCCATCTGCGTGCTGGCCAGTTCGTCCCGCAGCCTGGCCCGCTCGTCACGCAGCTCCAGGGCCCGCGGGGTCAGCGTCACGACCAGCGCGCCCACCACGTACACCGCGAGGCTGGAGACGGTGTTGCGGGTCAGCTCCTCCACCCGCCAGCCCTCCCGCAGCACAGCGCCGAGCGTGATGGCGAGCGCACCCAGGCCGCTGCCGACCAGCGCGCCGCGCCGGCTGTCCGCGTACACCACGAACTGGCCCAGCGTCACGGTGAACAGCACCCCGAAGCCGTCGCGCAGATAGGCCAGCAGCCCGAGGACGGGGATCAGCAGGCCGAGGTAGGCGTACCCGCCGGCCGCCCCGTCGCGGCCCCAGCGGCGGACCGCCGCGTTGCCGCAGCCGAGCACGGCCATCAGCGCGAGCGACCCGTACCGCTGTCCGGCGGGTGCGTCGTGCAGGACCGTGATCAGGGCCAGCAGGCCGATGATCGCCCAGGAGAACAGATCCCACGAGTGCAGGAACCAGATCCAGAACGGGTCGCCGCGCCGCGGTCGTTGCAACATCGGATCAGCCTACGTTCGCCATGATCCGGTCCGCCGGGGTTCCGCTCGGCTCCCGGTCCCGGCGGCGGGCGGGCCACCAACTTGCCTCGCCCAGCAGCAGCATGAGCGCGGGCAGGATCAGCACCCGGATGGCGAACGCGTCGAGCAGCACCGCCACCGCCAGGCTGAAGCCGATCTGCTTCATCTCGATGAAGTGCAGCGACACGAAGCTGGCGAACACCGTCACCATCACGAAGGCCGCGCTGGTCACCACCCCGGCCGAGCTGCCGACCCCGTCGAGCACCGCCTGCCGCGTCGGCGTCCCGCGCAGCACGGCCTCCCTGATCCGGCTGATCACGAACACCTGGTAGTCCATCGACAGGCCGAACAGGATCACGAAGAGGAACAGCGGCACCCGCGAACCGATCGTCCCGGTCGAGGTGAAGTCGAGCGGTCCCTCGGCCCAGCTCCCCTGGAACACCAGGGTCAGCACGCCGAGCGACGCCGCGGCGGACAGCAGGTTGAGCACGACGCCGATCAGGCCGAGCACCACCGAGCGGAACGCCCACACGGTCATCGCGAACGTCACGAGCAGCAGCGCCCCGATGATCAGCGGAAGCTTCTGCTTCTGGTGCTCGGGATAGTCGGCGTAGCGGGCCACGTCCCCGGTCACCGCGGAGTCGATGTCACCGGTCAACGTGCCCACCGTGTCCGGCAGATAGCGGTCCCGCAGTCGTTCCAGGGAGTCCTGCGCGGGCGCCGTGCTGACGTAGTGCGGCACCGGCAGGTCGAGCGAGCTGACACGGCGGTCGGCGGAGGTGCGCACGGTGTAGGTGCCGGCCAGCGCCGGATCGTCCCCGGTGGCGGTCGCGCCGAGCTCGCGCAGCGCGCGCGTCACCTCGTCCGACCGGTCGGCATCGGCCCGTACGACGACCTGGTGCGAGGCCTTGACCTCGGGGAACGCCGCGTTGAGCCGGTCGAAGGCGGGCATCGACTGCACCTGCCGCGAATGCGTCTCGCGCCCCATGTCGGTCAGCTTCATGCCGAGCATCGGCGCCGCCAGGGCGAGCAGGGCCACGACCGCGACCGTCAGTACGGCGGCGGGGCGGCGGGCGGTGAGCCGCAGCAGGGCGTTGTGGCGTACGGGCTTCGCGGCGGCGGGGCGCTTCCCGCGGCGGGCCGCCCGGCGCTCGGCCCGCGCCCCGGTCCTGACGAGCAGCGCGGGCAGCACCGTCAGCGAGCTGACCACGGCCACCAGGGTCACCACGATCGCCGCGGTGGCGATCGAGGAGAAGATCACGTCGTCGGCGAGGTAGAGCGTCGCGCTGGAGACGGCGACCGCGAGACCGGAGAGGACCACGGCCCGGCCCGACGTGGCGGCGGCCAGCTCCACCAGCGCCTGCGGGCTCAACTTCCCTGCGGCGCGCGCCCGTTCCTCCCGTTCGCGCTTCAGATAGAACAGTGTGTAGTCGACGCCGACGGCCAGCCCGATCAGCAGGATGATGTTCGTGCCGACGCCCGCGTCGGGGAAGACGTGCGAGGCCAGCATGGACAGGCCCACGGACGCGACGATCGAGGTGAGCGCGAGCAGCAGCGGCACGGTCGCCATCGCCACGGACCGGAACACGAACAGCAGCGTCAGCAGGGTGATCGGCAGCGCGATCATCTCCGTACGGGACAGATCGCTGCCGCGCAGCTTGTCCACGCCCTGGCTGATGGACGGGCCGCCGGTCTCCTCCACGCGCAGCCCGGGATGTGCCTTCTGCACCGCGGCGGTCTGCGCCCGCAGCGGGTCGACGTGCTTCTTGCCGTCGAGCTCGGCGCCCTTCATGGTGACGTCGACGCGCACCGCCCGGCCGTCCTTCGACCACACGGGCGCGGCCACGGACCGCACCTCGGGCAGGGCGCGCATCCGCTCCGCGACCTCACGGGCGACGGCGCCGCCCTCGTCGCGCGCCGGCCGGGCGCCGTCCGAGCGGGCTTCGATCAGCACTCGCTCGACGGGCCGCTGCGCGAGCCCGCCGTCCCGGGCGATCGCCTCACCGCGCCCGGCCTCGCCGACACCGAAGTCCGCCGACGTGGCGGGGTTCGAGCCGACGGCGATTCCGGCACCGAGACAGAGAACGACGAAGAGGAACCATCCGGTGATCGCCCGCCAGGGGTGTCCGGCGCTCCAACGAGCCATGCGTACGGGGTAGTTGGTCATGACGTCCATGCTGGTCGCGAGGGAGGTGCCGACGACAGCGGCGACCGGTTGAACCCGGGGTCCACCGGTCGGTGGACCCCGGCCCCGCGGCGGCCGGCCCGTCCACGACTCGGACGCGCCCGCGGATAAATGCCGCCTACAGCTACTCTCCGTCCGGTACGCGACGAAGCGGGAGGCGCCATGAGCGGCACGGACGAGCAGGCGAAGAGCGCGGGCGGCGGGCGCGTCGTGGCCGCCCTCGACGGCGCGAGCATGCGCCGCTACACCACCGGCCAGATCATCCTCGACGGCATCGACTGGACCGTCCGCTCCGGCGAGCACTGGGCGCTGCTCGGCCCCAACGGCGCGGGCAAGACCAGCATCCTGCGCCTGGTCGGCGCCACCACCTTCCCCACCACCGGCACCGTCGAGGTCCTCGGCCACCGACTCGGCCGCGTCGACGTGCGCGAACTGCGCGCCCACATCGGCCACGTCTCCACCTCCCAGCGGGTCCCGCAGGACCTCACCGGACACACCGTCGTCCTCACCGGCCACACCGGCACCGTCCAGCCGCTGTGGAAGTCCTACGACGCCGAGGTGCGCGAGCGCGCCCACGAACTGCTCGCCGAACTCCAGATCAAGGACCTCGCCGACCGCGAGTACGGCGTCTGCTCCGGCGGCCAGCGCGCCCGCATCCTCATCGCCCGCGCCCTCATGGCGAACCCGGCGCTGCTGCTGCTCGACGAGCCCTTCAACGCACTCGACCTGCCCTCGCGCGAGGACCTCATCGACACCATGCGCCAACTGGCCGTGAACCGGCCGGAACTGGCCACCGTGACCGTGACCCACCACCTGGAGGAGCTCTCCCCGGCGATCAGCCACGCCCTGCTCCTGCGCGACGGCCGCGTCCTCGCCCGCGGCCACGTCGACGAGGTCCTGACGGCCGAGCGCATGACGGCCTGCTTCGGCCGCCCCATCGAGGTCACCCGGCACGCCGGCCGCTGGCTCGCCCGCTCGGGCGGTCACCTGTAGTTCCGGGGTGTACCTGACGACACCCCAGGTCCGGGCCGTACGCCCCATGTCCCGCGCGCCCGCCGTCCGTAGCGTCGTGGACGAGGCGCACCGGGCGCCGGACGAGGGGACGGGCGGTCATGCGACACGACGCACAGCACGGACGGACAGCCGAGCACGGCCGCGGTGAGGCGCTCCGCCTCGTCAAGGTCACCAAGACGTACGGCGCGACGGACGACGGCGCGGGCGCCGCCCGCGGCACGCAGGTCAGGGCGCTCGACGACATCACCCTCAGCCTGCCCACCGGCAGCTTCACGGCCGTGATGGGCCCCTCCGGCTCCGGCAAGTCGACCCTGCTGCACTGCGCGGCGGGACTCGACCGCCCCGACAGCGGCCTCGTCGTGGTCGACGGCGAGGAGATGACCGGCGGCCCCGGCCCGGCCCGCGGCGAGGCCGCGCTCACCAAGTTCCGCCGCACCCGCATCGGCTTCGTCTTCCAGCAGTACAACCTGCTGCCGACGCTCACCGTCGCGCAGAACACCGTCCTGCCGCTGCGGCTCGCCGGGCGGCGCGTCCACCGGGCCAGGGTCGAGCAGATCCTCGCCGACGTCGGCCTCGGCGACCGGCTCGGGCACACCCCCGACCAGCTCTCCGGCGGCCAGCGCCAGCGCGTCGCCATCGCCCGCGCGCTGGTCAGCGAACCCTCCGTGATCTTCGCGGACGAGCCGACCGGCGCCCTCGACACCCGCAGCGCCCGCGACGTGCTGCGGCTGCTCCAGGAGGCGGTGCGGGTGCACGGCAGGACCGTGGTGATGGTGACGCACGACCCGGTCGCGGCGTCCTACGCGGACGCCGTGCAGTTCCTCGCGGACGGCCGCCTCGCCGGCCGGACGACCGCCCCGACGGCAGACCAGGTCGCCGAACGCCTCGCCCACCTCGGCGACGACACGCTCCTGGAGGCATGAGCCATGTTCACGATGCTCGGACTCGCGGCACGCTCCGTACGGCAGCGCCCCGGCCGCTTCCTCGCGACCCTCCTGTCCGCGTTCCTCGGCGCGGCCGTCATCATGACGTTCAACTCGATGCACGACACGGCCGGCGCCGACGGCGTCGACCAGGTCAGTGCCGACACGCTCACCACCGCGGCGAGCGTCGTCGGCGGCTACGGCACCCTCCTCGTCTTCTTCGCGATCGCGTCGACCCTCACGGTCAACGTGCGTCAACGCACCGAGGAGATCGGCCTGTTGCGCACCAGCGGCGCGACCCCCGCCCAGATCAAGCGCATGGTCGTCGGCGAGTCCGTGGCCGTCGCGTTCGTGGGCGCGCTCCTCGCGATCGGCCCCGCCGTGCTCGGCGGATCCGTCCTGCTCGACGTGTTCAAGGACAGCGGCCAGGTCGCCGACTCCGTCGACTACTCCTTCGGCCCGATCGCCCTCCTGTCCGGCATCGACGTCACGCTCCTCGCGGCGGCCGGCGCGGCGTTCCTCGCCGTGCGCCGCGCCACGAAGGCAACCGCAGGAGTACGCCACCAGGGCCTCCGCGCGCGGAAGTTCGCATCCTGGGCGGCCCTGCTCGTCGGCGCGCTCGCCGTGTGCAGCACCTTCGCCATGAAGTCCACCGACGCCGCGCTGATGGCGGCACCCGCCTACGGCGCGATCCTCCTCTCGGTCGGCCTCGCCCTCGTCTCGACGAGCCTGCTGCGCACCGTCCTGGGCCGCCTCGACCCCCTGCTCACGGCCCTCACCGGGGCCAGCGGATACCTGACCGTACGGAACATGCGCCGCCGCGCCCCCGAACTCTCCGGCATCCTCATGCCGTTGATCCTCTTCACCGGCATGGCCACCGCGACGCTGTACATGCAGGCCGTCGAGAACGACGCGATCAAGGCCTCCGGACTGACCACATCGGTCGAGGACAAGAACCTGGAGACGCTCAACCTCACCGTGGTCGGCATCATCGTCGTGTTCGCCTGCATCATGCTGATCAACTCCCTTTACGCCGCCACGGCCTACCGCGTCCGCGAGTTCGGCCAGCAGCGCCTGGCCGGCGCGACCCCCGCCCAGGTGCTGGGAACCGTCGCGCTGGAAGGCGTCGTCCTGACCGTCACCGGAGTGTTCTTCGGCACACTCGCGGCGCTCGCCGGCATCCTCCCGTTCACCGCCGTACGCACCGACGGGCTGCTGCCCGAACGGGGCCTCGGCATCTGGATCACGGTGGTGGCCACAGCAGCCGCGGCCACCCTGGTCACGAGCCTGGCCACCGCGCGGCGCGGCGTCCGGGTGCCGGCGGTGGAGGCCGTGTCATTGGCCGCATGAGACTCCGGTCCGTGTCGGTGTTGGGCTGAACGGGTGACATGGCGTAAGAATTGGGCGGTGCAGACAACAGTGCGAGCCCGGACGGGGTGGGGGCAGTGAACAGCCACGACGTCACCGATGAACAGTGGGAAGGGCTCGCCCAGGTCGTACCGCTGCGCAGCCGCAACGAGTGGCCGTCGGCGATCGACCACCGGGCGATCCCCGCCGCGGACACCGAACCGCGCCGCCGCTTCGTCGTCCTGCGGGTCAATGTCTTCGGCGACGCGCGCGACGTCGCCGAGACCGTGATGGCCGGCATCCCGGTCCTGCTCGACCTGTCGGGCGCCGAGAGCGAAGTGGCCAAGCGGGTCCTGGACTTCAGCAGCGGCGTCGTCCTCGGCCTCGGCTGCGGCATGCACCGCGTCGATCGCAACGTCTTCCTCCTGGCCCCTCCGGGCACGGAGGTCCAGGGCCTGGTGGCGGGCGCCGGCGCCCTCTCCTGACCGGGGTTCCGGTGGCAAGCCCGGAGGGCATAGTCCCCCGATCGTAGGAAGGTCACCGGGGATGAACGGTTCTGCGTGCGGCGGGCGGCCTACGTTCGCCGCATGACCGTGCTCCACCGGGGCGCGCCCCCGTTAGCCCCGGGCGCGTCCCCGGACCGCCCGCGCGTGACCGAGCTCCGGCTCTCGGCTTTCGGCCGCCACCGCGGCGTCACCGTCCCCCTCGGCCCCTTCACCGTGCTGACCGGGCCCAGCGGCAGCGGCAAGACCAGCACGCTGCGGGCGCTGGAGGCGCTCGCCCGGCTCGGCGGCGGAGCGAGCCTCGCCGAGGTGTTCCCCGACCCGCGGGCGTACGTCCCCGAACGCGCGAGGCCCGATGCCCAGCGCCGCCGCGGCTTCCGCATCGGCTGCACCGTCGAGGGGCCGGCCGGACCCGTCCACCTCGACCTCGCGGTCCAGGCCGAGCCCGAACTGCGCGTCGTGGGCGAGCGGCTGACCGGGCCCGGCATCACCTATCTCGAGACCGCGCTGCGCGATCCCGGCCGGCGCGACGTCCAGGCCGCCTGGCACACCGCCGGATCGGTCCCCGTGACCCGCGCCCCGCTCCCCGACGACCTGCTCGGCACCGCGCTGCTCCCCCTGCGCGTCGCCGGCCGGACGGAAGGGCAGCGCCGGGTCCTCGCCGCCGCCGAGCAGGCCGTGGTCGGGCTGCGCTCGACGTTCGCCTGCGACCCGCACCCGGCCCGGATGCGCGCCCCGGTGTCGGTGAACACCGACCGGCTGCTCGGGGGCTGCGACAACCTCGCGGCGGTGCTGTGCCGCACCCGCGCCGAGTGCGGCACCCGGCACTCCCTCCTCGTCGCCGCTGCCCGGGCGGGCCTCGCGGGTCCGGTGGCGGACGTGTTCGCCGAGCACGTCGCGGACGGCTCCGTCCGTGCCGTCATCGATCGCGGCGACGGACCGGGCACCCCCGTCGGGCGGCTCGCGGACGGCGAGTTGAGATATCTGGCCCTCGCCCTCGTCCTGCTCACCGGGCCCCGCGTGCTGGAGGTCGACCCGGCGGCCGAGGTGCCCGAGGCGTACCAGAGCCTCACCGTCCTCGCGGACGGCCTCGACCGCGGGCTCGACCCGGCGCAGAGCGCCGAACTCGTCGCGCTGGCGGGCCGGATGTGCGCCCGCGGGCACATCCGGCTCGTCGCCGCGGTGGGCGAGGACGGCCCCGCGTCCCGGGCGGCGCGGGCGCACGGCGCGACGGTGGTAGACCTGAAGCCGTGACAAACGGAACCGACGACACGACCGGCCCGGCCGGCCCCACCGGCGCAGCTCCCGCCGGCCCGACCGGCCCGGCGGGACAGCAGCGGCCCCTCGACGTGGCGGGCCTCCAGGCCCGGCTCGCGGACTTCGCCGCCGCCCGCGACTGGGGGCCCTTCCACACCCCGAAGAACCTGGCCGCGGCGCTCAGCGTCGAGGCGTCCGAACTGGTCGAGATCTTCCAGTGGCTGACCCCCGAGCAGTCGGCCCGGGTGATGGACGACCCGCAGTCGGCGCACCGGGTCGAGGACGAGGTGGCCGACGTCCTCGCGTATCTGCTGCAGCTGTGCGAGGTGCTCGGCATCGACGCGCTGGCCGCGCTCGCGGCGAAGATCGACCGCAACGAGAGCCGGTTCCCGGTGCAGGGCGCGTAGACCCGCGCGCTCCCCGGTCCTCGACGGCCCACAGCCGACACCTACCACTCCCTATGTCACTCTCCGGAGTCATAGAAATATCCACAGGGGATTCCGTGTCCACAGATTTCGGGCTTCCTCTGGCTTTTCGTCTCGCGCGCCCTCACTCTGGGTAGTGAACAAAGGAGTTCGGGCGTGACGGACGGGGACGCGGATGGATGCGGTGCGGCTCATCGGGGTCGGCCGGCGAGCCCTGGCAGAGTGTCAGGACGCGCCGGACATCATGAGAGAGGCGTGGCAGGCGCAGGCGCTCGCCCAGGCGATCGGCAGCCGGCTCGCGGTGCTGGGGCCCCCGGAATTACGGGGCGAGGCGCGTGCTCTGACGGAGGCCGGCGCGCGCGGCAGCGGCGGCTCGGCGGTCCCGGTGGTGGGCGCCGGGGGGATACGGGCGGCGCAGCTGACCGAACTGGGCGATGCGCACGGGGCGTTGCGCGAGCTCGGCGCGCTGCTCGGCGATGTCGGCATCTCGCTCGTCGCCGTGGCGAGCGCGTCCTTCGAGGAGGGGGCCTACTGGCAGTGCATGGAGGCGATCGACGCGGCGGACGAGTCCCGGGACCACGTCCTGGAGATACTCCGGCGCCTTCCGGAATGGGACAGCCGCCCGCGCAGGCCTGAACCGGAGCCCGGTTCGGACTCGGCGGCCTGACCGACGGCGCGGCGCTCCCGGCACGGTGGCGGGGGAGCGCAGCGACTCTTCCGGCAGGGCGGCGTCAGGCGTCCTCGGGGCGCGGACGCGAGGTGCCGGGGGACTGCTGGAGGTCGGCGTCGAGCTGCGACAGGTCGGCGTTGAGCGCCGCCATCAGCTCTTCCATCTGCTGCAGCAGACCCTTGGGTGCACCTTGCTGCTCCGGCACGGTGGTCTCGTGCTCGGCCTGTTCGGGCACGGCTTCCTGGGACATGACGGCCTCCTCGGCCTTTGCCCTCCCGTGAGGGACGGGCAGCTGACGCAAGTGACGCCCGGCAGCGACCGCCGGCGCGGGTGCCGGGCGGTCCGGCTCCGTCCGAGCCAACGATCATGCGAGGTGCCTGGTCACTGCGCCGGCCCCGGACCGCGCACCGAGTTGACGCATTTTCACCCGACCGTGGGGGCGGAGGACCGGCGGGACCAGTGGGGTTGACGCACGGTCGACCGTGCAGGATGGAGGCATGGATCTTCGAATCTTCACGGAGCCCCAGCAAGGGGCCACCTACGACACGCTCCTGACCGTGGCCAAGGCGACCGAGGACCTCGGTTTCGACGCCTTCTTCCGCTCGGACCACTACCTGCGCATGGGTTCCTCCGACGGGCTGCCCGGCCCGACGGACGCCTGGGTCACCCTCGCCGGTCTCGCCCGGGAGACCCGGCGGATCCGGCTCGGCACGCTGATGACCGCGGGCACCTTCCGGTTGCCCGGTGTCCTCGCGATCCAGGTGGCGCAGGTCGACCAGATGTCGGGCGGCCGGGTCGAACTCGGTCTCGGCGCGGGCTGGTTCGAGGAGGAGCACAAGGCGTACGGGATCCCGTTCCCGAAGGAGAAGTTCGGCCGCCTGGAGGAGCAGCTGGCGATCGTCACCGGGCTGTGGTCCACCGAGATCGGCTCCACGTTCAGCTATGACGGCACGTACTACCAGCTCACCGACTCGCCGGCGCTGCCCAAGCCGGCGCAGTCCAAGGTGCCGGTGCTGATCGGCGGGCACGGGGCGACGCGCACGCCGCGGCTGGCCGCGCGGTACGCGGACGAGTTCAACATCCCGTTCGCGTCGGTCGAGGACAGCGAGCGGCAGTTCGGCCGGGTGCGGGCGGCCGCCGAGCAGGCCGGGCGCGCGGGCGGCGACCTGGTGTACTCGAACGCGCTGGTGGTGTGTGTCGGCAAGGACGACGACGAGGTGAAGCGCCGGGCGGAGGTGATCGGCCGGGACGTCGAGGAGCTGAAGGCCAACGGGCTCGCGGGCTCGCCGGCCGAGGTCGTCGACAAGCTCGGCCGGTACGCGGCGGTCGGCTCGCAGCGCGTCTACCTGCAGATCCTCGACCTCGACGACCTCGACCACCTGGAGCTGATCTCCTCGCAGGTGCAGTCGCAGCTGTAGGGCGGCAGGGGCCGAGGTCCCGGACCCCTGAGGCCCGAGGTCCCCGGTCGGGGCGGCGAAACTCGCTGGCCGGAGGCTGTGCGGCGGGGGAGACTCGGCCGTGTGTTTCTGACGATCGGCACCACCGGCACCCCGGACCGCCCCGCGACCGACCTCGGGTTCCTGCTGCACAAGCATCCCGAGAGCGCGCAGGCGTTCTCCACCTCCTACGGCACCGCGCACGTCCTCTACCCCGAGGCGAGCGCGGAGCGGTGCACGGCCGCGCTGCTCCTGGAGGTCGATCCGGTGGCGCTGGTCCGTCGCGGCAAGGGCAAGGGCCGCGGCGGCGCCCCCGACGCGGCGCTCGCGCAGTATGTGAACGACCGGCCCTACGCCGCGTCGTCCCTGCTCGCCGTCGCACTGAGCAGCGTGTTCTCCAGCGCGCTGCGCGGAGTCTGCAAGGCGCGCCCGGAGCGCGCCGAGGAGGCGCTGCCGTTGCGCATCGAGGTGCCCGCGCTGCCCGCGCGGGGCGGCCCCGATCTCGTACGGAAGCTGTTCGAGCCGCTCGGCTGGACGGTGGAGGCCGAGTCGGTGCCGCTGGACGAGCGGTTTCCCGAGTGGGGGGCGTCGCGGTACGTACGGCTCGTGCTGGAGGGCGAGTTGCGGCTGGCACAGGCGCTGCGGCACCTGTACGTGCTGCTGCCGGTCCTCGACGACGCCAAGCACTACTGGGTGTCGGCCGACGAGGTCGACAAGCTGCTGCGCGCGGGGGAGGGGTGGCTGGCCGACCACCCCGAGCAGCAGCTGATCACCAGCCGGTATCTCGCGCGGCGCTGGGCGCTGACCCGGCAGGCGCGGGAGCGGCTGGAGCTGGTGCGGCTCGCGGACGCCGACGACACGGACGTCGAGGAGATCGACAACGCCGTCGACGAGCGGAGCGACACCGAGGAGCGGCCGGTGCCGCTGGCCGTGCGGCGGCGCGAGGCGATCCTCGACGCGCTGCGCGCCTCGGGTGCGGCCCGCGTGCTCGATCTCGGCTGCGGGCAGGGCCAGTTGGTGCAGGAGCTGCTCAAGGACGTGCGGTTCACGGAGATCGTGGGCGTGGACGTCTCGGTGCGGGCGCTCACCGTCGCCGCCCGCCGGCTCAAGCTGGACCGGATGGGGGGGCGGCAGGCCGCGCGCGTGCAGTTGTTCCAGGGGTCGCTGGCGTACACCGACAAGCGGCTCGGCGGGTACGACGCGGCGGTGCTGAGCGAGGTCGTCGAGCACCTCGATCCGCCCCGGCTGCCCGCTCTCGAGTACGCGGTGTTCGGGTCCGCGCGGCCCCGTACGGTCCTCGTGACCACGCCGAACGTCGAGTACAACGTGCGCTGGGAGACGCTGCCCGCCGGGCACGTCCGGCACGGTGACCACCGGTTCGAGTGGACCCGGGCGGAGTTCTGCGACTGGGCGGAGCGCGTCGCGGGGCGGCACGGGTACCAGGTCCGGTACGTGCCGGTCGGGCCCGACGACCCCGAGGTGGGGCCGCCCACGCAGATGGCCGTGTTCACCCTGGCCGACAGGACGACCCAGGAGAAGCAGGAGAAGCCGGAGAAGCCGGAGAAGCCGGAGAAGGAGGAGAAGGCGGCATGACCATCACCGAGAACACCGGCGGGCGGACGCTGCCCGTCACCGACCTCTCCCTCGTCGTGCTGGTCGGCGCGTCGGGCTCGGGCAAGTCCACGTTCGCGCGGGCCCACTTCAAGGCCACCGAGATCCTCTGCAGCGACTTCTGCCGCGGGCTGGTCGCCGACGACGAGAACGACCAGAGCGCGAGCGGGGACGCGTTCGACGTGCTGCACTACGTCGCGGGCAAGCGGCTCGCCGCGGGCCGGCTGACCGTCGTCGACGCGACGAACGTCCAGCAGGACGGCCGCCGCCGGCTGATCGACCTGGCGCGGAAGTACGACGTGCTGCCGATCGCCATCGTGCTCGACGTCCCCGAGGACGTCTGCGCCGCGCGGAACGCGGCCCGCACCGACCGCGCCGAGATGCCGCGCCGCGTGATCACCCGGCACACCCGCGAACTGCGTCGCTCCCTGCGGCACTTGGAGCGTGAGGGCTTCCGCAAGGTGCACGTGCTGCGCGGCGTGGCCGAGGTCGAGGGCGCGAGCATCGTGCGCGAGAAGCGGTTCAACGACCTCACCCACCTCACCGGGCCGTTCGACATCGTCGGCGACATCCACGGCTGCGCGAGCGAACTGGAGTCGCTGCTCGGCAAGTTGGGCTATGTGGACGGCGCGCACCCCGAGGGGCGCACCGCCGTGTTCGTCGGCGACCTCGTCGACCGCGGGCCCGACACGCCGGGCGTGCTGCGCCGCGTCATGGGCATGGTGAAGGCCGGTACCGCGCTGTGCGTGCCCGGCAACCACGAGAACAAGCTGGAGCGCTGGCTCAAGGGCAGGAACGTGCAGCACACGCACGGACTCGCCGAGACGGTCGAGCAGTTGGGCAGGGAGAGCGAGGAGTTCCGCACCGAGGTGCGCGAGTTCGTACACGGCCTGGTCAGCCACTACGTGCTCGACGGCGGCAGGCTCGTCGTCTGCCACGCGGGCCTGCCCGAGAAGTACCACGGGCGGACCTCGGGCCGGGTGCGGTCGCACGCGCTGTACGGGGACACGACCGGGGAGACCGACGCGTTCGGTCTGCCCGTGCGCTACCCGTGGGCGGAGGACTACCGCGGCAAGGCGGCGGTGGTGTACGGCCACACCCCGGTACCGACGGCGACCTGGCTCAACAACACCATCTGTCTCGACACCGGCGCCGTGTTCGGCGGGAAGCTCACCGCGCTGCGCTGGCCGGAGCGCGAGCTCGTCGACGTACCGGCCGAGCGGGTCTGGTACGAGCCGGCCAGGCCGCTCGCGTCCGAGGCACCCGGCGGGCACGAGGGCCGGCCGCTCGACCTGGCGGACGTGCACGGCCGCCGGACCGTGGAGACCCGGCACGCCGGCCGGGTCGCCGTCCGCGAGGAGAACGCGGCGGCGGCGCTGGAGGTCATGAGCCGGTTCGCGGTCGACCCGCGCCTGGTGCCGTACCTGCCGCCGACGATGGCGCCGACCGCGACGTCCGAGGTGGAGGGGTATCTGGAGCACCCGGCCGAGGCCTTCGCGCAGTACGCCGCCGACGGCGTGGCCCGGGTCGTGTGCGAGGAGAAGCACATGGGGTCGCGGGCCGTGGTGCTCGTCTGCAAGGACGCGGACACGGCGCGCGAGCGGTTCGGTGTCGAGGGCGACGCGGTCACGGGGGCGCTGTACACGCGCACCGGTCGCCCGTTCTTCGACAGCCGGGAGACCACCGAGGACGTGCTGGGCCGGGTCCGCGCCGCCGTCACCGCGGCCGGGCTGTGGGACGAGCTGGACACCGACTGGCTGCTCCTGGACACCGAGTTGATGCCCTGGTCGCTCAAGGCGTCGGGGCTGCTGCGCGCGCAGTACGCGGCGGTCGGCGCGGCCTCCGGTGCCGCGTTCCCCGGGGTGCTCGGCGCCCTGGAGACGGCGGCCGCGCGCGGTGTCGACATCGGTGACCTGCTGGAGCGGCAGCGCGAGCGGGCCGCGGACGCCGCCGCGTTCACGGACGCGTACCGGCGCTACTGCTGGAGCACGGACGGGCTCGACGGGGTGCGGCTCGCGCCGTTCCAGATCCTCGCCGCGCGGGGCCGTTCGCTGGCCGCGCTGCCGCACGACGAGCAGCTCGCGCTCATCGACCGGATGGTCGAGCACGACGGGAGCGGGCTGTTGCGGACGACGCGGCGCCTGTACGTCGACACTGGTGACCCGGAGTCGGTGCGGGCCGGTGTCGACTGGTGGCTGGAGATGACCGGGCGCGGCGGCGAGGGCATGGTCGTCAAGCCGGTCGGGGCGCTGGTCCGGGACGAGAAGGGGCGGCTCGTGCAGCCCGGCATCAAGTGCCGGGGCCGCGAGTACCTCCGGATCATCTACGGGCCCGAGTACACGCGGCCGGAGAACCTGGCTACGCTGCGGAACCGGTTCCTCGGGCACAAGCGGTCGCTGGCGATCCGTGAGTACGGGCTGGGGCTCGAGGCGTTGGAGCGGCTCGGGGACGGGGAGCCGTTGTGGCGGGTGCACGAGGCCGTGTTCGCGGTGCTGGCGCTGGAGTCCGAGCCGGTCGACCCCCGTCTGTAGTCGCCCTCGCGCCGTTGCGGGTGGGGTCGCGTCGGCGGCTGCGGGTCCGGTGGGGCTTCTCGCGCAGTTCCCCGCGCCCCTGAGATGCGCACTGCGTGCGGCATCTCATCGAGGGAGCAGCGGCGCAGCCGCATGCTCCAGGGGCGCGGGGAACTGCGCGAGCAACCACGACGCAACCCGCAGTCGCCCGCGAACCGCCCCCCAACGGTGCCCAGGCGCATCCGCCCGCCCCGCGCAGAGCGGCCCGCGCAGAGCGGTCGTCCCCGGGGAAGGATGGACGCATGGGATTTCAAGTCGACTCCGAGGCCGGGCGGCTGCGCCGGGTCATCCTGCACCGGCCCGATCTGGAGCTGAAGCGGCTCACGCCCAGCAACAAGGACCAGCTCCTCTTCGACGACGTGCTGTGGGTGCGGCGCGCCCGGCAGGAGCACGACGGGTTCGCCGACGTGCTGCGGGACCGGGGCGTCACCGTGCACCTCTTCGGTGATCTGCTCACCGAGACGCTCCAGGTCGACGCGGCCCGCTCGCTCGTCCTGGACCGGGTCTTCGACGAGAAGGAGTACGGCCCGCTGGCCACCGGGCCGCTGCGGGCCGCCTTCGAGACGCTCCCGGCGCAGGAGCTGGCCGAGGCGCTCATCGGCGGGATGACCAAGCGGGAGTTCCTCGACGGGTACGCCGAGCCGACGTCCGTCCGGTTCCATGCCATGGACCTCGACGACTTCCTGCTCGGGCCGCTGCCCAACCACCTGTTCACGCGCGACACGTCGGCCTGGATCTACGACGGCGTCTCCATCAACGCCATGCGATGGCCGGCCCGGCAGCGCGAGACCGTGCACTTCGAGGCGATCTACCGGCACCATCCCCTCTTCCGCGACGAGGACTTCCACGTGTGGTCCGAGGGGCAGGCCGACTACCCGTCCACCATCGAGGGCGGGGACGTGCTCGTGATCGGGCAGGGCGCCGTCCTGATCGGGATGAGCGAGCGCACCACGCCCCAGGCCGTGGAGATGCTCGCCCACAAGCTGTTCGCGGCGGGCTCGGCGCGCACCATCGTGGCGCTCGACATGCCGAAGCGGCGGGCGTTCATGCACCTGGACACGGTGATGACGATGGTCGACGGCGACACGTTCACGCAGTACGCGGGGCTCGGCATGCTGCGCTCGTACACCATCGAACCGGGCACCTCGCCGAGGGAGCTGAAGGTCACCGACCATCCGCCGGAGCACATGCACCGGGCGATCGCCGCGGCCCTCGGGCTCAGCGGCATCCGGGTCCTGACCGCCACGCAGGACGTGCACGCCGCGGAGCGCGAGCAGTGGGACGACGGGTGCAACGTGCTGGCGGTGGAGCCGGGCGTCGTGGTCGCCTACGAGCGCAACGCGACCACGAACACCTATCTGCGCAAGCAGGGCATCGAGGTGATCGAGATCCCCGGCAGCGAGCTGGGCCGGGGGCGGGGCGGGCCCCGGTGCATGAGCTGCCCGGTCGAGCGGGACCAGGTGACGCCGACGACCTGACGCCGACGACCTGGCGCCGACGACGTGACCGTATAGAAATGTGGATGGTCGTATAGACTTCCAGTGTTTCCTTGTTCCGTCCCCCGTCGTACCCCAGGAGCGCCCCATGGCGACAGCCCAGCGTCCCGACCTCACCGGCCGCCACTTCCTCAAGGAGGTGGACTTCACCGCCGAGGAGTTCCGCGGCCTGGTCGACCTGGCCGCGGAGCTGAAGGCCGCCAAGAAGTCGGGCACCGAGACGCAGTACCTGCGCGGGAAGAACGTCGCCCTGATCTTCGAGAAGTCCTCGACCCGCACCCGCTGCTCCTTCGAGGTCGCGGCCGCCGACCAGGGGGCGTCGACCACGTACATCGACCCCGCCGGCTCGCACATCGGCAAGAAGGAGTCCTCGAAGGACACCGCCCGGGTGCTCGGCCGGATGTTCGACGCCATCGAGTTCCGGGGCGACGCGCAGGACACCGTCGAGACGCTCGCCGCCCACGCGGGCGTCCCCGTCTACAACGGGCTGACCGACGACTGGCACCCCACCCAGATGCTCGCCGACGTGCTCACGATGACCGAGCACAGCGCCAAGCCGCTGACCGACATCGTCTTCGCGTACCTCGGCGACGCCCGGTTCAACATGGGCAACTCGTACCTCGTCACCGGCGCCCTGCTGGGCATGGACGTACGGATCGTCGCGCCGAAGTCCTACTGGCCCGCGGACGAGATCGTCGCCCGGGCGCGCGAGCTCGCCGCCGCGAGCGGGGCCCGCATCACCCTCACCGAGTCCGTCGAGGAGGGTGTCCTGGGCGCCGACTTCGTGGTCACCGACGTCTGGGTGTCGATGGGTGAGCCGGAGGAGGTCTGGGACGAGCGCATCAAGTCGCTCACGCCGTACGCGGTGACCATGGACGTGCTGCGCGCCACGGGCAACGCGGACGTCAAGTTCCTGCACTGCCTGCCCGCCTTCCACGACCTGGGCACCAAGGTCGGCCGTGAGATACACGAGAGGTACGGCCTGGAGTCCCTCGAGGTGACCGACGAGGTCTTCGAATCGGCGCACTCCGTCGTCTTCGACGAGGCCGAGAACCGGATGCACACCATCAAGGCCGTCATGGTCGCCACGCTCGGCCAGAAGTGACAGAACACCAGTGACAGAACACCAGTGACAGAACACTAGAAGTAACAAAACAGCTGAAACGCTCATAACCGTTCAAACTGGTGGGGCCGGAACACCTTCTCCGGCCCCACCGGCCTGCGGCCCACCCCGTCGCACCGCATCACCAGAAAAGAGCACCACCCCATGTCGCCGTCGCCGACCCCCACCGGCCTGCGCATCAAGTCCCCCGAGTCCCTCATCGCCGAGTCCGGCGCCGACCTGGAGGGACACGGCCTCAAGCGCACCATGGGGCTCTTCCAGCTCGTGTGCTTCGGGGTCGGCGCGATCGTCGGCACCGGCATCTTCGTCGGCCTGTCCGACACGGTCGCCGAGGCCGGGCCCGCCGTCATCGTCTCGTTCGTGCTCGCCGCGATCACCTGCATCTTCACGGCGTTCTCGTTCGCCGAGCTGGGCGGCGCGATCCCGGTGTCGGGCTCCTCGTACTCGTTCGCCTACGCGACCCTCGGCGAGCGCGTCGCGTTCCTCGTCGGCTGGTGTCTGCTCCTGGAGTACGGCGTCTCGGTCTCGGCCGTCGCCGTCGGCTGGAGCCAGTACCTGAACGAGCTGCTCAACAGTCTCTTCGGCCACCAGCTGCCGCAGGCCCTCTCCGCCGGACCCGGCGACGGCGGCGTCATCAACCTGCCCGCCGTCATCGTGATCCTGATGGCCGCCACGCTCCTGGTGCGCGGCATCCGGGAGAGCGCGCGGGCCACCGCGGCCATGGCCGTCCTCAAGATCGGCATCCTGGTCGCGTTCTGCGTGATCGGCTACAGCGCCTTCCAGGCGGGCAACCTGGCGCCGTTCATGGCGGCGGGCATCGGCGGCGTCACCTCGGGCGCGTCCCTCGCCTTCTTCTCGTACATCGGCTTCGACGCGATCACCACGGCCGGCGAGGAGGTCAAGAACCCGCGGCGGAACATCCCGATCGCCATCCTGATCTGCATCGGTGTCGTGACGCTGCTGTACTGCGCGGTCGCCGTCGCGGCCATCGGCGCGCTCGGCGCGGACGCCGTCGGCGACAAGCCCGCCGCGCTCTCGCTCGTCGTCAACCAGGTCACGGACTCCACCGTCGGCGGCGGCATCATCGCGTTCGGTGCGGTCGTCGCCATCGCGTCCGTCGTGCTCGCCGTGATGTACGGGCAGACGCGGATCCTGATGTCCATGTCCCGGGACGGGCTGATCCCGCGGGTCTTCGAGCGGGTCTCCCCGAGGACGGCGACCCCCGTCGCCAACACCTGGATCGTCGCGCTCGTCTTCGCGGTCCCGGCGGCCTTCTCGTCGCTCGACGTCGTGGTCAACCTGACCACCATCGGCACCCTCGCGATCATGGCCGTCGTCAATGTCGCGGTCGTCGCCCTGCGTCGTGCGCACCCCGAGCTGACGCGCTCCTTCCGGGTGCCGCTGTATCCGCTCAGCCCGGCCCTCGGCGTGGCGATGTGCCTCTACCTGATCTGGGGGACGGGCTGGACGACGTGGGTCCAGTTCGCGGTGTTCCTCGTCGTGGGCGCGCTGGTCTACGCGTTCTACGGGCGCCGGCACTCGCGGCTCGGCGCGCCCGCGCCGGCTACTTCTCCGAAGCCGGACGCTGGCGCGGGATCGCGGGAAGGGTGAACCAGACCGCCTTGCCGGACTCGGTGGGGCGGTGCCCGCACGACGAACTGAGCGTGCGGATGAGCAGCAGCCCGCGACCGTGCTCCTGCCAGGGGTCGGGCTCCTCGGCGTCGTCCGGATTGGTGAGATCCGCGGGCGGCGCCGGGTCCGGGTCGTGCACCTCGACCTGGCAGCCGGTCTCCAGGAGCTCCACCACCAGTTCGATCGGGGCGTCGCCCGTCGTGTGCTCCACGGCGTTCGCCACCAGCTCCGCCGTGAGCAGCTCGGCGGTGTCCATGTCGGCCGCCGGGGCGTCGATCTCGGTCAGGGCGGTGCGGACCAGGGCGCGCGCGATCGGGACGGCGGCGGCCGTGTGCGGCAGGGCTATCCGCCACGAGGTGGGCGTGGGGCGACCGGAAGGAGGGGGCAAGGCGGGTCCTGAGGGGGCGGCTCGGGGACGGATCGGAAGGACGTCTCGGGGCGCCGTCCTGATTTCAACCTTATGAATGGTACGGCGTGTGCCGATAGAGGCTCCCGGTGGTGTTCCTCGGGACATTGGGCCCTATGGGCGGATGTGGTGGGTATGCCGGATGAGGATCCCGGGTATCGCGTCCTGCTGACGGCAGTCACAAAGCGGTGATAACTTCGAGAGGTAGCCGACCCGCGCCCGCCCGCCCGTAGGAGGCAGCCCGCGTATGAGTCCCTTCACCGGCTCCGCCCCTCGTACCGAGACCTGGCGCCATCTCGCCTGCGCCGTGGACGCGCGCGGCGTCGCGACCGTCACGCTCGCCCGGCCCGAGAAGCTGAACGCCCTCACCTTCGGCGCGTACGCCGATCTGCGCGATCTCCTCGCCGAGCTGTCCCGCGAGAAGAGCGTGCGTGCCCTCGTCCTCGCCGGGCAGGGGCGCGGCTTCTGCTCAGGCGGTGACGTCGACGAGATCATCGGCGCCACCCTGTCGATGGACACCGCCCAGCTGCTCGACTTCAACCGGATGACGGGGCAGGTGGTGCGGGCGCTGCGGGAGGCGCCGTTCCCGGTGATCGCCGCCGTGCACGGGATCGCGGCGGGCGCGGGCGCCGTGCTCGCCCTGGCCGCCGACTTCCGCGTCGCCGACCCGAGCGCCCGCTTCGCGTTCCTGTTCACGAAGGTCGGCCTGTCCGGCGGCGACATGGGCGCGGCCTATCTGCTGCCGCGCGTCGTGGGCCTCGGCCACGCCACCCGCCTGCTGATGCTCGGCGACACCGTCCGCGCCCCCGAGGCCGAACGCATCGGCCTGATCAGCGAGCTGACCGACGAGGGCAGGGCCGACGAGGCGGCCCTGACGCTCGCCGGCCGCCTCGCCGAAGGCCCCGCCCTCGCGTACGCGCAGACGAAGGCCCTGCTCACCGCCGAGCTCGACATGCCGCTCGGCGCGGCCGTCGAGATGGACGCCGCGACGCAGGCGCTGCTCATGAACGGCGCGGACTACGCCGAGTTCCACGCGGCCTTCACCCAGAAGCGCCCGCCCGAGTGGCAGGGGAGGTGACCCCGGCGTGAGCACGCGTGCCCAGCGCATCGCCGTCATCGGCGGCGGCCCCGGCGGCCTGTACGCGGCCGCGCTCCTCAAGCGCCTCGCCCCGGACCGCGAGATCACGGTCTGGGAGCGCAACGCCCCGCACGACACGTTCGGCTTCGGCGTCGTCCTGTCCGACGAGACCCTCGGCGGCATCGAGCACGCCGACCCGGTCGTGTACGCGTCACTGCGGGACGAGTTCGTGCGCTGGGACGACATCGACGTCGTGCACCGCGGCGTGCGCCACACCTCCGGCGGCCACGGCTTCGCGGCGCTCGGCCGCCGCCGGCTCCTGGAGATACTGCAGGGCCGCTGCCGCCAGCTCGGTGTCGACCTGCGCTTTCGCACGGAGGCGCCGCCGGTCGCCGAGCTCCGCACCGCGTACGACCTGGTGATCGCCGCCGACGGGGTGCACAGCCGCACCCGCGAGACGTTCGCCGACGCGTTCCGCCCACGGGTCCAGGAGCACCGCAACCGGTACATCTGGCTCGCCGCCGACTTCGCCTTCGAGGCGTTCCGCTTCGAGATCGCCGAGACCGAGCACGGCGTCATGCAACTGCACGGGTACCCGTTCAGCGACCACGAGTCCACCGTCATCGTCGAGATGCGCGAGGAGGTGTGGCGGGCCGCCGGATTCGCCGGCCTGGACGTGCGCGAGACGATCGAGCGCGCCGCCAAGATCTTCACGGAGGCGCTCGGCGGACGCGCCCTGAAGTCCAACAACTCGTCCTGGCTCACCTTCCGCACCGTCGTCAACGAGCGCTGGTCGCACGGCAATTGCGTGCTCATCGGAGACGCCGCCCACACCGCGCACTTCTCCATCGGATCCGGCACCAAGCTCGCCGTCGAGGACGCGCTCGCGCTCGCCGCGTGTCTGCACGAACATCCCACGACCGGGGCGGCGTTGACGGCGTACGAGGCCGAGCGCCGGCCCGTCGTCGCCTCCACCCAGCGTGCCGCGCGGGCCAGCCTGGAGTGGTTCGAGGACCTGTCGCGCCATCTCGGCCAGCGTCCGCGGCAGTTCGCGTTCAACCTGCTCACGCGCAGCCGCCGCGTCACCCACGACAACCTGCGGCTGCGCGACCCGCACTTCACGGAGGCGGTGGAGCGGGAGTTCGGCTGCCCCGAGGGCACGCCGCCGATGTTCACGTCGTTCGCGCTGCGGGGACTGCGCCTGCGCAACCGGGTCGTCGTCTCCCCGATGGACATGTACTCGGCGGTGGACGGCGTCCCCGGCGACTTCCACCTCGTCCACCTCGGCGCGCGGGCGCTCGGCGGGGCGGGCCTGGTCATGACGGAGATGGTGTGCGTCAGCGCCGAGGGCCGCATCACCCCGGGCTGCGCCGGCCTCTACACCCCCGAACAGGCGGCCGCCTGGCGCCGGATCACCGAGTTCGTGCACACGCGGGCGCCCGGCACGGCCATCGGCGTCCAGCTCGGGCACGCGGGCCGCAAGGGCTCCACACGGCTCATGTGGGAGGGCATCGACGAACCGCTGCCCGCGCCGCAGGACAACTGGCCGCTGGTGGCGGCGTCCCCCGTCCCGTACAAGCCGGGAAGCCAGATCCCGAAGGAACTGACGGTCCCTGAACTCGCCGATATCCGCGAAGAGTTCGTGTCCGCGGCATGGCGGGCGGCCCGGGCCGGGTTCGACCTGCTGGAGCTGCACTGCGCGCACGGGTATCTGCTCTCCGGGTTCCTGTCGCCGCTGACGAACCTGCGGACGGACGCGTACGGCGGCTCCCTGGAGGGCCGGCTGAGGTTCCCCCTGGAGGTGTGCGACGCGGTGCGCGACGTGTGGCCCGACGACCGCCCCATGACCGTGCGGATCTCCGCGACGGACTGGGCCGAGGGCGGCACGAGCGCCGAGGACGCGGTGGCGATCGCCCGGGCCTTCGCCGCGCACGGCGCCGACGCGATCGACGTGTCCACCGGGCAGGTCGTGGCCGGGGAACGGCCCGCGTACGGCCGCTCCTACCAGGTGCCGTACGCCGACCGTATCCGGGCCGAGGCCGGCGTCCCGGTGATCTCGGTCGGGGCGATCTCGTCGTGGGACGACGTCAACTCACTGGTGCTGGCCGGGCGTACGGACCTGTGCGCGCTGGCGCGGCCGCACCTGTACGACCCGAACTGGACGCTGCACGCCGCCGCGGAGCAGGGCTACACGGGGCCGGGGGTGCACTGGCCCGAGCCGTACCGCGCCGGGAGCCGGCGTCCGCAGACGGGGCGGCTCGACGCGCCCAAGCCCCGCCTGGTGCTGCCGGGTTGATCGACAAAGCTTTGGTGATCACCCGCCGCGGGAGCCGAACACGATGTAGCGTCCTCCGCGTTCAGCGCTACTCGAACATGTCTGCGCGGGTCGAAAGCGGTACGCAAGGGGGATTCATGACAGGACAGAGCGGCAGGGGCTTTTCCAAGTCCGGGCTGCAAAGGGTGCACGACGTGCTCGCCCGGCACGTCGACTCGGGGAGGATCCCCGGGGTGGTCGCCCTCTTCGGCAGGGGCGACGAGACGCACGTCGAGACGATCGGGACGACCCGTCACGACGGCGGCGCGCCGATGAGCCGGGACACGATCTTCCGGATGGCCTCGACGTCCAAGCCGGTCTCGATCGCCGGCGCGATGGTCCTGCTCGACGAGTGCAGGCTGCGCCTCGACGACTCGGTGGAGCAGTGGCTGCCGGAGCTGGCCGACCGCCAGGTGCTGAAGCGGCTCGACGGCCCGCTGGACGACACCGTGCCGGCACGGCGGCCGATCACCGTACGGGACGTGCTGACCTCCACGTTCGGGCTCGGCATGGATATGACCGTGATCGGTACGCCGATCATGAACGCGGTCTTCGAGCAGGGGATCACGCCCAATCTGCCGACCCCGATGCCCGAGCAGGACGAGTGGATGCGCCGCCTGGGCGCGCTGCCGCTGATGCATCAGCCCGGTGAGCGCTGGCAGTACCAGATCAGCAGCGACCTGATCGGCGTGCTCGTCTCCCGGGTCACGGGCCGGTCGTTCGAGTCGTTCCTGCGCGAGCGCGTCTTCGAGCCCCTCGGCATGAAGGACACCGGGTTCCACGTGCCCGCGGACCAGCTGCACCGACTGCCTCCGCTGTACGCCCCCGACCCGGAGAGCGGCGAGTTCCATGTGTGGGACGAGGCAGAAGGGGGACGCCACGGCGCGCCTCCGGCGTTCCAGGGCGGCGGCGGTGGGCTGAACTCCACCGCGGACGACTATCACGCCTACTTCCGCATGCTGCTGAACCACGGGGTGCACGAGGGCGAGCGGATCCTGTCCCGGCCCGCCGTGGAGCTGATGACCACCAACCGCCTGTCGCCCGAACAGCAGGCCGCGCGGCACGAGTTGGCCGTCAACAACGTCCACATCTCCTTCGGCCAGGGCCAGCACGGCGGCTGGGGCTTCGGGATGGCGGTGCGCACCTACCGCGGTGACTACGCGCCCGTCGGCCAGTTCGGCTGGGACGGCGGCAGCGGCGCCTCGGCGTACGCCGACCCGGTCAACGGGATCACCGGCATCCTGCTCACCCAGGTCGGGGCGTCCGTCCCGGACCCGGTGCACCTCATCCTCGACTTCTGGACCGCGCTCTACCAGGCGATCGACGACTGACACCCGGCCCGGCCCTGTTCACCAGGGCCGGGCGGACGGGCTCAGCGGGCCGTTCCGGCCGGTCCGGCCATCCCTGCCGTCAGCGTCGTGCCGTCCGCCGGGTCGACGATCAGGAACGCCCCGGTGCGCCGGACCTCCGCATACGCGTCCAGCGCCAGCGGCGCGGCCGTGCGCAGGACGACCTGCCCGAGGTCGTTCGCCGTCAACTGCCGCTCGTCACCGAGCGACTTGACCACGGCCCGCACCGTGCGCGTGGTGTGCCGCACCAGCACCCGCTGTCCGACGGTCAGCGGCTGATCGGCCAGATGGCACGCGGCCCCGCGCACGTCCTGCGTCACGGTCGGCGCCTGCGCGCGCGGCGCGATCACATCACCCCGCGCCACGTCCAGCTCATCGGCGAGCCGCACGGTCAGGGACGCCCCGGCGTGCGCCACGTCCACGGCCGAGCCCAGCACGTCGAGGGCCGCGATCGTCGACGTACGCCCCGACGGGTGCACGGCCACGGCATCGCCCACGCGCAGCGTCCCGGACACCAACTGGCCCGCGTAGTAGCGGGATTCGCCGTGCCGGATGACGTACTGGACCGGGAAGCGGGCGGGCGCTCCGGGTGACGCGGCCGCGACCGGCACCGTCTCCAGATGGTCGAGGACCGTGGGGCCGCCGTACCAGTCCATGTGCGCGGACGGGTCGACGACGTTGTCGCCGGCGAGCGCGGAGATCGGGATCGCGGTGACCTGCGGGACGCCCAACTCCGCGGCCAGCGTGCGGAAGTCCGCCGCGATCGCCGCGAAAGCGGCCTCCTCGTAGCCGACGAGATCCATCTTGTTCACGGCGAGGACGACGTGCGGGACGCGCAGCAGAGCGGCGATGGCGGCGTGCCTGCGGGTCTGCTCGACGACACCGCCCCGCGCGTCCACGAGGATGATCGTCAGCTCGGCCGTCGAGGCGCCCGTGACCATGTTCCGGGTGTACTGCACATGCCCGGGCGTGTCCGCGAGGATGAAGCGACGCCGGGGCGTGGCGAAATAGCGGTAGGCGACGTCGATGGTGATGCCCTGCTCGCGCTCGGCACGCAGGCCGTCCGTGAGGAGGGCCAGATCCGGGGTGCCGGTGCGGGAGATCGACTCCAGCTGGTCGGCGAGGACCGACTTGGAGTCGTGCAGCAGACGCCCGACGAGCGTGGACTTGCCGTCGTCGACGGAGCCGGCCGTGGCGAGCCGCAGTGTGCCGACCTCGGCGAGGGGGGAGGTGGTCATGGCTAGAAGTACCCTTCGCGCTTGCGGTCTTCCATCGCGGCCTCGGACATCTTGTCGTCGGCGCGGGTGGCACCCCGCTCGGTGAGGCGGGACGCGGCGATCTCGGCGATGACCTGCTCCAGCGTCTCGGCGGTGGAGTCGACGGCGCCGGTGCAGGACATGTCGCCGACGGTGCGGTAGCGGACCTGGCGCTTCTCGGGGGTCTCGCCCTCCTTGGGGCCGCCCCAGTCACCCGCCGTCAGCCACATGCCGCCGCGGCCGAACACCTCGCGCCGGTGCGCGAAGTAGATCGACGGCAGCTCGATGCGTTCGCGGGCGATGTACTGCCACACGTCCAGCTCGGTCCAGTTCGAGAGCGGGAAGACCCGGACGTGCTCGCCGGGCGCGTGGCGGCCGTTGTAGAGCTGCCACAGCTCGGGGCGCTGACGGCGCGGATCCCACTGCGAGAACTCGTCGCGCAGCGAGAACACCCGCTCCTTCGCGCGGGCCTTCTCCTCGTCGCGGCGCCCGCCGCCGAACACCGCGTCGAACCGCTCCGACCGGATCTTCTCCGTCAGCGGCACGGTCTGCAGCGGATTGCGTGTCCCGTCCGGGCGTTCGCGCAGCACACCCCTGTCTATGTAGTCCTGCACGGACGCCACATGGAGCCTGAGCCCATGCGCGTCGACCACACGGTCGCGGTACGCGATGACTTCGGGGAAGTTGTGCCCGGTGTCCACGTGCAGCAGCGGGAACGGCACCGGCGCGGGCGCGAACGCCTTCAGCGCCAGGTGCAGCATGACGATCGAGTCCTTGCCGCCGGAGAACAGAATCACCGGCCGCTCGAACTCGCCCGCCACCTCACGGAAGATGTGCACCGCCTCGGACTCCAGAGCGTCCAAGTGGCTCAGCGCGTAAGGGCTGTCGGCAGCAGCGGTGGCGCTCATACCAGTCCCTTCGCCACGAGGACCGCGTGCACCGAGTCCGCCGACTCCCGCGGCGTCCGGGCCTGCGTCTCCAGGGACAGATCGGGGGAGACCGGCGGCTCGTACGGGTCGTCCACACCGGTCAGCCCCTTCAGCGCGCCCGCCGCCTGACGGGCGTACAGGCCCTTCACGTCGCGCTCGCTGCACACCTCCAGCGGCGTCGCGACATGGATCTCCAGGTACGTGGTGTCGCTCGACTCGTGCCGCTTGCGCACCGCCTCGCGGCTGTCCGCGTACGGGGCGATCACGGGCACGACGGCGAACACGCCGTTGCGCGCGAGGACTTCGGCGACCAGACCGATGCGCTGCACGTTCGTGTTGCGGTCCTCCCGGCTGAAGCCGAGGCCCGCCGACAGGAAGCGGCGGATCTCGTCGCCGTCCAGCACCTCGACGCGGTGGCCCTCCGTGCGCAGCCGCCCGGCGAGGGCGCGCGCCACCGTCGTCTTGCCCGAACTGGGCAGCCCCGTCAGCCAGATCGTGGCTCCCTTGGCCCGGTCCCGAGAGGGCCGGGCCGTCGTGGCCGTTGTCATACGTGCTGTCCTTCCGCGGCGCCGCTCGCGGGCCGCTTGCCATCGGGAGTGGTCAGTTCGGTGAAGAGGGCCTCCCAGCGCGGGTGCACCGCGTCGGGTCCGTAGGCCGCGGCCGTCAGGAGCGCCGCCGTGCCCATCTCCGCCCGCAGATCGCGGTCGCCCATCAGGCGGCCGAGCGCGTCGGCGAGGGCGTCGGGGTCCTGCTCCGGCACGAGCAGCCCGTCCACGCCGTGCGTCAGCACGTCGGCGGGGCCCGTCGGGCAGTCGAAGGAGACCACCGGGAGCGCGTGGCTCATCGCCTCGATCATCACCATCGGCAGCCCTTCGAAGCGTGAACTCAGCACGTAAAGCGAAGACTTGGCGAGTTCGTCGTCGAGCCGGTCGGTGTGTCCCATCAGGAACACGTGGTTGTAGAGGTGGTGCTCCTCGATGAGGGCCCGCAACTGCGCCTTCTTCTCGCCGCTGCCGTAGATCCGCAGCTGCCAGTCGGGATACGTGCCGACGAGCTTGGCCCAGGCCGGGATCAGCAGGTCGAAGCCCTTCTGCGGGAAGAGCCGGCCGGCCGCGACCGCGATCCTCGCGCCGTGGTCCGCGAGGGTCTGGTCCAGCGAGTGCACGGCGTTCGGGATGCGCACGACGCGCGTGCCGGGCAGCAGCCGCGCGTACTCGCCGCGGTCCCGTTCCGTCAGCACCGCGACCGCGTCGAAGCGTTCGTACGTCTCGACGATCCGCCGCTGCACGTCGGGCCGGTGCGTGCCGTGGTTCATGTGCTCCTGCGCGACCCGTACGACGCCGTTCGTGGCGTGCGCGGCGGCCAGAAAGTTCAGGGCGGGGCGGGTCGTGACGAGCACCCCGTCGGTGAGCGAGCGCAGATAGGCGCCGAGCGCCAGCTCCAGACGCCGGTCGAAGTACCGGTAGCCGAACTCGCCGCTGGGCACCTCCCGCGCCGGCCGGCCGGCCTGCCGGTCCCGCCGGCGCGCCCGCCACCAGCCGGACAGCCCGCGCTCCTCGGCCCGCACCGGCTCCTCGCGCAGATCCACGACCGTCGTCACGGGCACGCGCTCGTCCAGCGGGAACTGCACGGCGTCCCGGCGCCGCACCGCGCTGACGATCTCCACGTCCCAGCCCGCCGCCACCAGGGAGTTGGCCTGGTTGAAGACGGTACGGATGGTGCCGCCGCGGCCGAAGGCGTGCAGCAGCAGATAGCGGACCCGCAGGGCCCCGGTGGGCTTCGCGGCGGTCATGAGCGGCACTCCAGCGACAGGTTGTCCTCGACCGTGAAGTACGGCCGTACGCCGAAGCCCGCGCCCGGCACCGCCTGCCGCGGGTAGACCAGGACGGCCTTCTTGCCGCGGATGTCGTCGAGCTTGCGGCCGACGCGCAGCTTCAGGCCGCCGTCCGTGAGATGCAGATCCCACTGGTCGGCGCCGGAGAAGCCGTCGTACGCGGCCAGGTCGGACACCGCCCACTCGCACGCGAAGCGGTCGCCGTCCAGAGCGGAGCCGTACCGCAGGACGTGGTCGGTGCGCGAGCGGCGGGTCAGCAGCAGCCGCCACCCGTCGCCGGCCCCCGCGGCCAGGCCGTACAGGCGGCCGACGACCCTGATGCGCCCGTCCCGCGGCCACACCTGCTCGACCTCGGCATGGGGCTTCACTTGAGGTACCCCCAGGCCGTGCACATGGGGCGCAGGATCTCGGGGATCTCGTCGTCCTCCGGCAGCTCCCGGCCCTGCTGCACGCGGCCGGTGCGGATCTTGTCGCGCCAGTCGCCGAGCCCCTTCTGGATCTGCGTGTCGTCGCGCTCGCCGTACTCCAGCATCGACGGCTCGAAGTCCACGCCGAGGAAGTCGCACAGTCCGCGCAGCTTCTTCTCGGGGGTCTCGGTGAGCTCCTCGTAGCGCACGGTGTGCCCGCCGGTGAGGCCCTTGCGGGCGTGGTCGACGGCCGTCATGTAGCGCAGCGCGTCGGCGCACGCCTCCTCGTAGGTCCGCTTCTCCGGGTCGCCCTCGTGCCAGGACCGGGCGATGGAGACGGGGTGGCGCAGCAGGAACACGAAGCGGGCGTCGGGCCAGCAGTCGCGGATGCGCCGGTGGACGAAGGCGTTGCTGGGCGTCTTCTCGACGAGGAAGTCCTTGCCGGACCGGGTGAGTTCACGGTGCAGGACGCGGTCCCACAGCAGGTGCTCCAGGTCGCCGCGGCTCAGGTCCAGGGCGTCCATGGCCCGCTGCGACAGCTTGCTGCCGTAGCCGACCTCCAGACGCCGGATGTGCAGCTCGTGCGGGGCGTGCAGACGCGGGTGGGCGTCGAGCAGCATCCGCAGCAGGGTCGAGCCCGAGCGCACCGGCGACATGATGAAGACCGGCCGTCGCAGCAGCCGGTCGGTCGCGAGGTCGTCGGTACATCGGTACTCGGGAGCCGGCCGCCTCACGGGTTTCGGGGTCGTGGCCGGTGGAGGCGTCCCATGTGGTGCGCTCCCGGCGCGGCGGACCTCGAGTCCCGTGGCCGCGGACAGGGCCCGGTTCAGATTGCGCTTCAGGCTCATGCGTCCCGACGCTAAGCGCGCATTCTGAGAAGAGGGACGGAGAAACCTGAGGGTTCCCTTAGCACCCTTTCATGTGGCGGGGATCACCCCGGCCGGATGCTTCGCGCACCGTTCCTCCGTCAGGCGGCGTCGACGAACCCGGCCCCGGCCTTGTGCAGCCGCTCGTGCAGCGCCCGGAACACCCGCGCCGACCGCAGTCCCGGCCAGTCCTCCGGCAGCAGCCGGGCCGGAAGTCCCGGATCCGCGTAGGGCAGGTGCCGCCACGAGTCCAGGGCGAGGAGGTAGTCCCGGTAGGCCTCCTGGGGCGGGGTGTCGGTCCGGCCCTCCCAGGACCGCAGCACCGGCGCGTGCTCGTCGAGGAACGCCTCGTGCAGCCCGGCCAGCACCGGCAGATCCCACCAGCGGGCCACCGCGTCGGCCGTCGCCGCGAAGCCCAGGTGCTCGCCGCGGAACAGGTCGACGTACCCGGCGCAGCCGATCCGCTCCAGCGTGTGCCGCGTCTCCTCGTACAGCCCCGCGGGCGCGAGCCACACCCCGGGCGCGGCGGTGCCGAAGCCGAGACCGGCGAGCGTGGAGCGCAGCACGTGCCGCTTGGCCCGCTGCGCCTCGGGCACCGAGAACACCGCGAGCACCCAGCCGTCGGCGGGCGCCGCCTCCTCGAAGGTCCCGTAGACGCGCCGGTCGCCGTCGTCGAGGAGCTGACGCGCGTCGTCCGACAGCGCGTACCCGGCGGCTCCCGAGGCGCTGCGCGCGGGCAGCAGCAGCCCGCGCCGCTTCAGCCGCGACACCGCCGAGCGCACCGACGGCGCGTCGACCCCGGCCGCGCCGAGCAGCCGGATCAGCTCGGCGACCGGGACGGGGCCCGGGAAACCGCGCCCGTAGGCGCCGTACAGCGTGACGATGAGGGAGCGCGGGGTGTGGGCCTGGCCGGTGGGCGAGGTCTGCTGCTCGGACACGTGATCACTGTACGGTTCCGGGCTCGCGCAGCCGGAACCGCTGGAGCTTTCCGGTGGCGGTCCGCGGCAGCGCGTCCAGGAACACGATCTCGCGCGGGCACTTGTACGGCACCAGCTCCGCCTTCACGAACTCCCGCAGCGCGTCCGGGTCCCGCACCGCTCCGGCCCGCGCCACCACGTACGCGACCGCGACCTGGCCGCGCGCCTCGTCGGGGAGGCCGACGACCGCCGCCTCCGCCACGTCGGGGTGCCGCAGCAGCGCGTCCTCCACCTCGGGGCCCGCGATGTTGTACCCGGCGGAAATGATCATGTCGTCGGCGCGGGCGACGTACCGGAAGTAGCCGTCGGGCTCGCGGACGTAGGTGTCCCCGGTGACGTTCCAGCCGTGGCGGACGTACGTGGTCTGCCGCTCGTCGGCGAGGTAGCGGCAGCCGACAGGGCCGCGCACGGCGAGGAACCCCGGTTCCCCGTCCGGGAGTTCGGCTCCGTCGGCGTCGATGACGCGGGCCTGCCAGCCGGGCACCGGCAGCCCGGTGGTGCCCGGCCGGATCGCGTCGTCGGCGGCGGAGATGAAGATGTGCAGCAGCTCGGTGGCGCCGATGCCGTTGATGATGCGCAGCCCGGTCGCCTCGTGCCAGGCGTGCCAGGTGGCGGCGGGCAGGTTCTCCCCGGCGGAGACACAGCGGCGCAGGCGCGTCACGTCGTACGTGTCCCAGGACGGGTCCGCGAGCATCGCCCGGTAAGCGGTCGGCGCCGTGAACAGCACCGACACCCGGTGCTCGGCGATCGCGGGCAACAGCTGCCGCGGGCCCGCCTGTTCGAGCAGGAGCGCCGAGGCCCCGGCGCGCAGGGGGAAGATCACGAGCCCGCCGAGCCCGAACGTGAAGCCCAGCGGCGGACTGCCCGCGAACACGTCGTCCGGCGCCGCCTTCAGGACGTGCCGCGCGAACGTGTCGGCGATCGCCAGCACGTCCCGGTGGAAGTGCATGCAGCCCTTGGGCCGCGCCGTCGTCCCCGAGGTGAAGGCGATCAGGGCGACGTCGTCGGCGGCGGTCGGCACGGCGTCGTAGGCGGCCGGTTTCGAGGCGGCCCGGCGCAGCAGATCGTCGGGGCCGTCGCCGCCGAACGGGGTGATCCGCAGCTCCGGCACGTCCGCCTTGGCCAGATCGTCGAGCGACCGCACGTCGCACAGCGCGTGCCGCACCCGCGCGATCTCGCACATCGTGGCCAGCTCGGCCGGCCGCTGCCCCGCGAGCACGGTGACGGCGACGGCGCCCGCCTTCATCACCGCGAGCCAACAGGCCGCCAGACAAGGGGTGGTGGGGCCGCGCAGCAGCACCCGGTTGCCCGGCACGACCCCGAGGTCCTCGGTCAGCACGTGGGCGATCCGGTCGACGGTCGCCTTCAGCGTGCCGTACGACCACGTGGGTCGACCGGGGGAGAGGAAGGCGGGCCGGTCCGCGCCGAAGCGCCGCACGGTCGCGTCGAGCAGCTCGGCGCCGCAGTTGATCCGCTCCGGATACCGCAGCCCGGGAAGGTCGAAGGCGAGCCGGGGCCACCGCTCGGCGGGCGGCAGATGGTCGCGCGCGAACGTGTCGGTGTGGGCGGACGGGTGCAGGGTCATCCGGGTGCCCCCTTGCCGTGGCGTGGTCGCGCATCGAGCGTATCGTTGTGGTGACGACAGTCAATGGGGCGCGATACGGTGGAGGGAGTCGAGGGGCCGGCCGGCCGCCGTCGTGAGAGGAGCACCGGCGTATGGGCACATTCTCGCTCCCACCCGACCAACTCGCCTGGTGTACCGCACTGCGCGAACACGCGGAGCAACGCCTCGTGCCCCTCGCCGAGAAGGGCGAGACGGGCCGCGTCAACCGGGAGCTCGTCGCCGAACTCGGCCGACTCGGCCTGCTGGAGCGCCTGTTCACCTCGGGCGCGCTCGACCTGTGCCTGATGCGCGAGTCCCTCGCCCGCGTCTGCACCGAGGCCGAGACGGCGCTCGCACTGCAGGGCCTCGGCGCGCACCCCGTCCACGCGTACGGCACCGAGGAGCAGCGCGAGCGCTGGCTGCCCGAGGTGGGCGCGGGCCGCGCCGTCGCCGCGTTCGCGCTGAGCGAGCCGGGCGCGGGCTCCGACGCGGCGGCCCTCGCGCTGCGCGCCGACCAGGACGGTACCGAGGGCACCGGCTGGCGCCTGACCGGCGAGAAGTGCTGGATCTCGAACGCGCCGGAGGCCGACTTCTACACCGTCTTCGCCCGCACCGACCCCTCCGCGGGCGCCCGCGGCGTCACCGCGTTCCTGGTCCCCGCCGACCGTCCCGGCCTGACCGGCGAGCACCTCGACATGCTCTCCCCGCATCCCATCGGCTCCCTCGCCTTCGACGGCGTACCGGTGAGCGCGGACGACGTGCTCGGCGAACCCGGCGCGGGATTCCGGGTCGCGATGAGCACCCTGGACCTGTTCCGGCCCAGCGTCGGCGCGTTCGCCGTCGGCATGGCGCAGGCGGCCCTCGACGCGACCCTCGCGCACACCGCCGAACGGGAGGCGTTCGGCGGCCCGTTGAAGAACCTCCAGGCCGTCGCGCACCAGGTCGCCGACATGGCCGTGCGTGTCGAGTCGGCCCGCCTGATGGTGTACGCGGCCGCCGCGGCGTACGACGAGGGCGCCGACGGGGTGCCCCGGCGGGCCGCGATGGCCAAGCTTCTGGCGACGGAGACGGCGCAGCAAGTCGTCGACACCGCAGTCCAGTTGCACGGCGCCCGGGCGCTGCGCCGCGGCCACCTCCTGGAACACCTCTACCGCGAGGTCCGGGCGCCTCGGATCTACGAAGGCGCCACCGAGGTCCAACGCACCATCATCGCGCGTGAGGTGTACAAGGAGGCGACTCGATGAGCTCCACGCGCCGCAGTCCCGAGCGGCTGAACCCGCCCGAGCTCTCCCCGCCCACCGGCTTCTCGCACGCCGTCGTCGCCACGGGCAGCCGCCTGGTCCTGCTGGCCGGCCAGACGTCCCTGGACACCGACGGCAAGATCGTCGGCGAGACGCTGCCCGAGCAGTTCACCCGCGCCCTGACGAACCTGCTCACGGCCCTGCGGCACGCGGGCGGCACCCCGGCCGACCTCGCACGCGTCACGGTCTACGCCACGGACGTACCGGACTACCGCGCCCACGCACGCGAACTCGGCGCCATCTGGCGGAGATTGGCGGGCCGCGACTACCCGGCGATGGCCGTGATCGGCGTGGTCCGCCTCTGGGACGAGCAGGCCCTGGTCGAACTGGACGGCACAGCGGTCCTCCCGTAGCCGGAACACCGGCCCTAGGCTCACGGGCATGACGCAACAGGCCGAACTCTCCGTAGGTCCGCTCGCGTACGACGACACGGGCGGCGACGGCACGCCCGTGGTCCTGCTCCACGGACTCGCCCAGGACGGCACGGTGTGGCGGCACGTCGTCGACGCGCTCGGCGCGTCCGTGCGCTGCATCGTCCCGACCCTCCCGTACGGCAGCCACCGCATCCCGCTGCGGCCCGGGGCCCGGCTCTCGCCCCGCACCATGGCGCTGCTCATCGGCGAGTTCGCCGACACCCTGAAGCTCGGCGACGACACCGTGTTCGTGGAGAACGACGCGGGCCGCCTCCAGCAGCTCGCCGTCGAGCGGCCCGAGCGCGTGGGCCGCATGGTCGTCGCCGGGTGCGAAGCCTTCGACAACTATCCGCCGGGCCCGGCCGGCAAGCTCCTCGACGTGGCGTCCCGGGTCCCCGGCGGCCTCGCGCTCCTCGCGCAGGTCCTCTCCGTGCGCCCGCTGCGCCGGGTGCCCGGCACGGGGTACGCGGTGATGTCCCACCGGCCCGTCCCCTACGACCTGACCGACCGCTGGGTCGAGCCCCTGCGCAAGGACCCCGCGGCCCGCGCCGTCCTGCGGCACTACCTGCGCGCGACCGTGCGCAGCGAGATGATGGAGGCGGCCGACGGCCTGCGCGCCTACGACCGCCCGGCCCTCGTCGTGTGGGGCCGGCAGGACCGGATGATGCCGCCCGCGCACGGCCGCCGCCTGGCCGAACTGCTGCCGCAGGGACGCCTGGTGGAGCTGGACGAGTGCGGCACGCTCATCCCGCTGGACCGGCCGCGCGCCCTCGCGGCGGCGATCCGGGAGTTCGTCGGGTCCACCGCCCCCGGCGCCTGAGAAGGCCCCTCACAGGCCGACGCCGATCAGGGGGACAGGAGCGCGGCGGCACCTCATGAGGCCGCCCTCACGCCGGGCCCGAGCCCGGCTCCACGTCCGCCGCCGCATCGCCACGGACGTGGGTGCCGGATCGGCTCAGATGTCGCGGAACGTCTCGATCTGCGCGCCGACGGAGTTCAGCCGCTCCGCCAGGTCCTCGTAACCGCGGTTGATGACATAGACGTTGCGCAGCACCGACGTGCCCTCGGCGGCCATCATCGCCAGCAGCACGACGACCGCGGGGCGCAGGGCGGGCGGGCACATCATCTCGGCGGCCCGCCAGCGGGTCGGGCCCTCCACCAGGACCCGGTGCGGGTCGAGGAGCTGGAGGCGGCCGCCGAGCCGGTTGAGGTCGGTCAGGTAGATCGCGCGGTTGTCGTAGACCCAGTCGTGGATCAGGGTCTTGCCCTGGGCCGACGCCGCGATCGCCGCGAAGAACGGCACGTTGTCGATGTTCAGGCCCGGGAACGGCATCGGGTGGATCTTGTCGATCGGCGCCTCCAGTTTGGAGGGCCGGACCGTGAGGTCCACGAGCCGCGTGCGCCCGTTGTCGGCGACGTACTCGGCCGAGCGGTCGTGGTCGAGCCCCATCTCCTCCAGCACGGCCAGCTCGATCTCCAGGAACTCGATCGGCACGCGGCGCACGGTGAGTTCGGACTCGGTGACGACCGCCGCGGCCAGCAGGCTCATCGCCTCGACCGGGTCCTCGGACGGCGAGTAGTCGACGTCCACGTCGATCTGCGGCACGCCGTGCACGGTCAGGGTCGTCGTGCCGATGCCCTCGACCCGCACGCCCAGGGCCTCCAGGAAGAAGCACAGGTCCTGGACCATGTAGTTGGACGAGGCGTTGCGGATCACCGTGGTGCCGTCGTGGCGGGCAGCGGCGAGCAGCGCGTTCTCCGTCACGGTGTCGCCGCGCTCGGTCAGCACGATCGGGCGGTCCGGCGCGGTCCGCTCGACCTCCGCGTGGTAGATGCCCTCGGTCGCCGTGATGTCCAGGCCGAACCGGCGCAGCGCGATCATGTGCGGCTCGATCGTGCGGGTGCCGAGGTCGCAGCCACCCGCGTAGGGCAGCTTGAAGCGGTCCATGCGGTGCAGCAGCGGGCCGAGGAACATGATGATCGAGCGGGTGCGGCGGGCCGCCGCCGCGTCGATGGCGCCCATGTCCAGCTCGGCGGGCGGCACGATCTCCAGGTCCACCCCGTCGTTGATCCAGCGGGTGCGCACGCCGATGGAGTTGAGCACCTCCAGAAGGCGGTACACCTCCTCGATCCGGGCGACGCGGCGCAGCACCGTGCGCCCGCGGTTCAGCAGGGACGCGCAGAGCAGCGCCACGCACGCGTTCTTGCTCGTCTTCACGTCGATCGAACCGGACAGCCGACGGCCGCCGACCACCCGCAGATGCATCGGTCCCGCGTAGCCCAGAGAGACGATCTCACTGTCCAGCGCTTCGCCAATTCGGGCGATCATCTCAAGGCTGATGTTTTGATTGCCGCGCTCGATGCGGTTCACGGCGCTCTGGCTGGTGCCGAGCGCCTCGGCGAGCTGCGCCTGCGTCCAGCCCCGGTGCTGACGGGCGTCGCGGATGAGCTTGCCGATGCGTACGAGGTAGTCGTCTGCCATAGCGGCAGGCTATCTCAGATATGAGATGACGCATGCCGAGGGGGTCCGTGCGGGTGACGGGCCCTGACGAGGACTCAGTGGCGCTTGCTCGTACGGGTCCGACGCCAGCCGAAGGGGCCCGGCAGGTCCATGGACGTGGTCCGGCGCCCGGTGCTGCTGTGCGTGCGCTTGGGCCCGTGCGAACCGCCCGTCGTGATCGACCACGACTTGCGGTTGATGTTGAGACGTACTCCCGGCAGGATCCGGAAGCTCTTGCGGAATGTGAGCGGCATCGGTCTGGCTCCTTCCGTGCGGTGCTTTCCGGATACCCCCGGCCGCCGCGATCAGTCGACGGGGAACACGGCCCCCGGCGCGGCGTACGCCACGGGCCCGGTGAACCGCGAGCCCGCCCGCGTCACGGCGTCCCCGGGCGACACGGCGCGCCCCACGTGCGTCACGATCAGCCGGCCCGCGCCCGCCGCGGCGGCGGTCTCCCCGGCCTCCTCGGGGGAGTGGTGCACCCCTTCGCCGCCTTCGCCCCCTTCGCCGTGGTCCCCGTCCGCCTCGCACAGCAGCGTCCCGCAGCCGGCGGCCAGTTCGGTGAGAGCCGCGCAGGGTGCGCTGTCCCCGGAGTACACGAGCGCGCGCCCCGCGTGCTCGACCCGCAGCGCGAACGCGGGCATGCCGTGCGCCACCTTCCGCGACGTCAGCTCCAGCGCCCCGATCCGGTCGCGCCGCCCGTCCGTCAGCTCCCGCACGTCGAAGGCCTTCTCGACCGGGCTGCGCCGGTCCCCGTGGGTGAGGAACCCGGCGAGCCGGTCCGCGATCCCCGCGGGCCCGTACAAGGGCAGCGGGGCGGCGAGGTCCACGTCCGCGTACAGCAGCCCGTAGTAGGCGCTGAGGAGGTCGGCGCAGTGGTCGGCGTGCAGGTGCGACACCCAGATCGCGTCGATGTCCCCGAGGGGCACGTGCCGCTGCAGCGCGCCGAGCGTTCCGCTCCCGGCGTCCACCCAGATCCGGGTGCCGCCGCCGGTGACGAGGTATCCCGAGCACGGGTTGCCCGCGGCGGGGTACGGAGTGGCGCTGCCGAGCACGGTGAGACGAAGGTCACTGGCCATTGCGGGACGCTATCGGACGTCCGCCACTCCGCCGCGACCGGGGTGAATCGGACAGTGCTGGTGCTTCCCCCGGCGCCGTACGACGATGAAGGGGTCGGTCCCGGGTACGCGCGGCAAGCGGGCCGGACGGCACCGCTTGATGGCACCGCCGGGTGATGTACTAGAGTTATCTCGACATCGAGATATCTGCCGAGGCGCACCGCGACCCCACGGCACCGCCGCATCGGACGGTAAGGGTTACCTAACTTAGCCTTACCTTAGCTGATCGGCAACGTGGCGTGGCGGCAGGATCGCGGTGGAACGCGCACATATATGAAGGAGACTGTCGTGTCGGCGAACAGCTTCGACGCCCGCAGCACGCTGCGCGTGGGCGACGAGTCGTACGAGATCTTCAGGCTGGACAAGGTCGAGGGCTCTGCTCGCCTTCCCTACAGCCTCAAGGTTCTTCTGGAGAACCTGCTCCGCACCGAGGACGGCGCGAACATCACCGCCGACCACATCCGTGCGCTCGGCACCTGGGACTCCCAGGCCCAGCCCTCGCAGGAGATCCAGTTCACGCCGGCCCGCGTGATCATGCAGGACTTCACCGGCGTGCCCTGTGTCGTCGACCTCGCCACCATGCGTGAGGCCGTCAAGGAGCTCGGCGGCGACCCCGCGAAGGTCAACCCGCTGTCCCCGGCCGAGCTGGTCATCGACCACTCCGTCATCGCCGACAAGTTCGGCACGAAGGACGCCTTCGGCCAGAACGTCGAGCTGGAGTACGGCCGCAACAAGGAGCGCTACCAGTTCCTGCGCTGGGGCCAGACCGCCTTCGACGACTTCAAGGTCGTCCCCCCGGGCACCGGCATCGTCCACCAGGTCAACATCGAGCACCTGGCCCGTACGGTCATGGTCCGTAATGGCCAGGCCTACCCCGACACCCTGGTCGGCACCGACTCGCACACCACGATGGTCAACGGCCTGGGCGTCCTGGGCTGGGGCGTCGGCGGCATCGAGGCCGAGGCCGCGATGCTCGGCCAGCCGGTCTCCATGCTCATCCCGCGCGTCGTCGGCTTCAAGCTGACCGGTGAGCTCAAGCCGGGCACCACCGCCACGGACCTCGTCCTCACGATCACCGAGATGCTGCGCAAGCACGGCGTCGTCGGCAAGTTCGTCGAGTTCTACGGTGAGGGCGTCGCCGCCACCTCGCTGGCCAACCGCGCCACCATCGGCAACATGTCGCCGGAGTTCGGCTCCACCGCCGCGATCTTCCCGATCGACGACGAGACCCTGAACTACCTGCGCCTGACCGGCCGTGACGCCCAGCAGGTCGCGCTCGTCGAGGCGTACGCCAAGGAGCAGGGCCTCTGGCTGGACCCGGCCGCCGAGCCCGACTTCTCCGAGAAGCTGGAGCTCGACCTCTCCACGGTCGTCCCCTCCATCGCCGGCCCGAAGCGCCCGCAGGACCGCATCGTCCTCGCCAACGCCTCGCAGCAGTTCGCCCAGGACGTGCG
Source organism: Streptomyces sp. cg35 (assembly GCF_050410835.1). Classification (NCBI taxonomy): domain Bacteria; kingdom Bacillati; phylum Actinomycetota; class Actinomycetes; order Kitasatosporales; family Streptomycetaceae; genus Streptomyces; species Streptomyces sp. cg35. The sequence goes on along the minus strand of NZ_CP191268.1, from coordinate 2,176,790 downwards.
CAACTACGTCTCGGACGACTCCGAGGCGGGCAAGGAGTCCTTCCCGGCCTCCGACGCCCCGGCCGTCTCCAACGGCGTCCCGTCGAACCCGGTCACCGTGACCGCCCCCGACGGCACGACCTACGAGCTCGACCACGGCGCCGTCACCGTCGCCGCGATCACCTCCTGCACCAACACGTCGAACCCGTACGTGATGGTCGCCGCCGCGCTCGTCGCGAAGAAGGCCGTCGAGAAGGGCCTGACCCGCAAGCCGTGGGTCAAGACCACCCTCGCCCCGGGCTCGAAGGTCGTCACCGACTACTTCGACAAGGCCGGTCTGACGCCGTACCTCGACAAGGTCGGCTTCAACCTCGTCGGCTACGGCTGCACCACCTGCATCGGCAACTCGGGCCCGCTGCCCGAGGAGGTCTCGAAGGCCGTCAACGACCACGACCTCGCCGTCACCTCGGTCCTCTCCGGCAACCGGAACTTCGAGGGCCGCATCAACCCCGACGTCAAGATGAACTACCTGGCGTCCCCGCCGCTGGTCGTCGCGTACGCCCTCGCCGGTTCGATGAAGGTCGACATCACCAAGGACGCGCTCGGCGTCGACCAGGACGGCAAGCCCGTCCACCTGGCCGACATCTGGCCGACCGAGGCAGAGGTCAACGACGTCGTCGCGAACGCCATCGGCGAGGACATGTTCAACAAGTCCTACTCCGACGTCTTCGCGGGCGACGCCCAGTGGCAGGCGCTGCCGATCCCGACCGGCAACACCTTCGAGTGGGACAGCGAGTCCACCTACGTCCGCAAGCCCCCGTACTTCGAGGGCATGACGATGGAGACCACCCCGGTCTCCGACATCCAGGGCGCCCGCGTCCTGGCGAAGCTGGGCGACTCGGTCACCACCGACCACATCTCCCCGGCCGGTGCCATCAAGGCCGACACCCCGGCCGGCAAGTACCTCACGGAGCACGGCGTCGAGCGCCGCGACTTCAACTCCTACGGCTCGCGCCGAGGCAACCACGAGGTCATGATCCGCGGCACGTTCGCCAACATCCGCCTGCGCAACCAGCTCGCGCCGGGCACCGAGGGCGGCTACACCCGCGACTTCACGAAGGAGGACGCCCCCGTCTCCTTCATCTACGACGCCTCGCGCAACTACATCGAGCAGGGCACCCCGCTCGTCATCCTGGGCGGCAAGGAGTACGGCTCCGGCTCGTCCCGCGACTGGGCCGCCAAGGGCACCGCGCTCCTCGGCGTCAAGGCCGTCATCACCGAGTCGTACGAGCGCATCCACCGCTCGAACCTCATCGGCATGGGCGTCCTGCCGCTCCAGTTCCCGGAGGGCCAGAACGCCGAGTCCCTCGGCCTGACCGGCGAGGAGACCTTCTCCTTCACCGGCGTCGAGGAGCTCAACAACGGCACCACGCCGCGCACGGTGAAGGTCACCACCGACACCGGTGTGGAGTTCGACGCGGTCGTGCGCATCGACACCCCCGGCGAGGCGGACTACTACCGCAACGGCGGCATCATGCAGTACGTGCTGCGCAACCTGATCCGCAACTAAGCGCCAGGGTGCAGTAGTTGGGGCCGCGTCCCGGGTTCGCCCGGGGCGCGGCCCCTTTCGTCGTCAGCCGGGTCCGGCGCTCTAGTTGCGCGTCTTTCTGCGGGCCAGCACCGAGAAGACGGTCAGGACCAGGCCACATGCGACGGCTATCGCTCCGAACACCACCGGGGGCGTATCACCAGTGGTCACACCGGCAATGCATCCCACCGCTCCTCCGGCGACCAGGATCGCGGAGAAAGCCAACGTCTTGTTGATGGCTTCGTTCATTGACCGATCTCCTTGGAGCGAGCTGTAGACCGAACTCCACCGAGTGCGCCGGCGAGGTAGTTAGTAGCTCCCACCTCTATGGTCATGGAGTTCAAGGTGCCCTGAGGGCTCCGGATGAATCTCGTGTCCACACCGGCAGTTGCCGATGCCGAGAGGTCCACCGGCCCGTGAACGCCGCCGGCGCCGCGTCCGTCTCCGCCTGCTCGCGCTCCAGGTCGGCGTACGCGGTGTCGACCACGGCCTGCTCGGTGCACGACTTCCTGACGAGCTATCGGATCACCCTGCGCATGAAATGCGAGGGCCTGGAACCCGAGCAGCTGGCCACCCGGTCTGTTCCGCCGTCGATGTCACTGCTCGGCCTGATCCGGCACCTCGCCGAGGTCGAACGCGGCTGGCGTACCTGGCTGGGGTGGTCCGTTCGTCCTCCGGCGCGTTGTCGTTGTGGCGCGGGTCGTCGTCCGGGCCGGCCCACATGCCGGGGTGGACGGTGGCCTGTGTCCAGCGTCGATCACGTGTCGCGGCATGCCACGGGGCACACGGCGCGTGGAGGTGCGATGGGTTCTTCCGTCCGGCAGAGTCTGACCGAGGCAGCCGCCACCCGCGACGACAGGAGCACCACTCATGGCCGAGCAGTTGCTGCGCGTTCAGAACTTCAATGTGTCCGGTGACGGCTTCGGCGCGGGGGAGGGGCAGAGCCTGGAGCGGCCCTTCGGGCATGCCGATCCGGGCACCATGTTCGCCTGGTGCGGGGCCACCGCGAGCTGGCCGATGCGGACCGACCCGGGCGGCAGTCGCGGCCTCGACGACTACCTGACCCGGGACTACGCTCGCAACATCGGCGCCGAGATCATGGGCCGTGGCAAGTTCGGCCCGCAGAAGGGCCCTTGGGAGGATCACGAGTGGCAGGGCTGGTGGGAGGACGAGCCGCCCTTCCGGACGCCCGTCTTCGTGATGACCCACCACACCCGGCCCTCGATCACGCTCTCCGACACCACGTTCCACTTCGTCGACGCCGACCCGGCGACCGTCCTCGCTCAGGCGCGTGAGGCGGCCCGCGGCGAGGACGTCCGGCTCGGCGGCGGCGCCACCGTCATCCGCGAGTTCCTCGACGCCGACCTCGTCGACACCCTGCACGTGGCGGTCTCACCGGGCGTGAAGCTCGGCTCGGGATCGCGGCTGTGGGAGTCGCCGGACGAACTGCGCGACCGGTTCCACCTGGACGTGGTGCCGAGCCCGGGCGGCAGCGTCGTCCACCACCTGTTCTGGCGGAAGTGAACGCCGGGACAGCTCAGTTGCGGTACCGGTAGAGGATGCGGCCGCGCGTCAGGTCGTAGGGGCTGAGCTCCACCAGGACGCGGTCGAACGGCAGGATCTTGATGTAGTTCTTCCGGATCTTGCCGCTGATGTGGGCGAGCACCTTGTGCCCGTTGGTCAGTTCCACTTGGAACGTGGCGTTGCGCAGGCACTCGGTGACCGTGCCCTCGATCTCGATACCAGGGTTTGTCTTCGGCATCAGTGAAGTACGACCTCCAGGTTGCTTCCGACGCGTTCCGCGCCGATGTCGTCGAACAGCGCGGCCGCGGCCGTGTTGGCCGCGCCGATCTCGGCCGTGGCCAGCAGGGTCCCCGACCGGTGCAGCGAGCCCAGTACGTCGGCCAGGAGCGCCCGCGCGATCCCGCGCCGGTGCCGGTCCGCCCGTACGGCGAGCAGCCCGATCCTCGGCTGCCGGGGGACCGGCGCCACCCGCATCAGGCCCACGTACCGGTCGCCCTCTGCGGCCACCGCGTACTTCGTCGGGTCGATCACGGTGGCGTCGTCGAGACGGGGCAGCACCTCGGCCGGCATCTCCCGCCAGCCGAGGGTGGCCTCGACCTCGGCCCGGATCGTACGGTCCAGTTCGCGCAGCGGGTCCTTCTCCGCCGCGCCGAGGGGGAGGATCGTCACGTCCTGTGGGGGCCGTGCCGTACCTAGCCCCGTGCGCGCCGGATCGGTGGGCACGCGGTACACGTGCTCGCTGCGCGCGGGCGCGAATCCCGCCTGTTCCCACCGGGACGCCAGCGCCAGGTCGGCCGCGTCGACCATCGTGTACAGCGGCCTCGGCAGCTCCGCCAGCATGGCCGTGGCCAGGCGGTCGAACGCCGTGTCCTGCCAGGAGTCGATGCTCAGGAACATCCGGCCGTCGTGCCTGCGCCAGGTCTCGCCCCGGCCGACCACCTGATCGTCCTCGAGCGCGTGCCACTGCCAGTCGGCGACGCGCGTGATCTCTGTCGTGTCCATAGGTCTCTGCCTCTCGGAATCGCCCAGTACGGGCGCTCCCGGCGACCTATGTCAGTGGCCGGCCCGTGAGAATGAGGAGAGCGCCCACGTGCGTACTGCGGTCATGGGTCCCACCTCCTCGGGCTGCATCACGGTTCGGCCCAGACATTAAGCGCCGCGATGCCGTCCCGTCCACGGATTTAAGCGCGGGGCAGCTCCAGGAAGGCGGCCCAGGCGCTCGGGGCGACTGTGAAGTGGGGGCCTTCGGTGTTCTTGGAGTCGCGGATGTGGATGGCGGTGGGGTGGGCGGCCACCTCGACGCAGGCTCCGCCTTCGCGTCGGCGGACACTTGCGGTGCGGGATCTCCTGCCGCTCCGGCAACGGCCGTCTGCCCTGCTCGTACGCGGCAATGGTCGACTCGGCGATCACCAGCCTGGCGCCGAGCGTCGCCTGGGTGTATCCGGCCGCCTTGCGGAACAGGGCGAGCAGTTCACCGACCATCCTCAACGCCGACGGATTCTTCGGCGGACGCTTCCCGGGGCTCATGACGGTCAATCTCCCCGACCCCACTCTCACTTCACCCCACTCCTACCCCGACAAAAAATCTGTCGGGGTCCACGGACTGTCCCGAGTGAATCACCCTCCGCGACATTGCCGCCCATGAACCAGGAATTCCGCGAACGCTTCTACCGCCGTGAACGTCAATCGGTGCCCGCCGCCCGCGACTTCACCGAGGCCGGCACCCCATGCCGTCCCCGTCCCTGAGCGGAGCGGCACCGCCGAGAACGGGCGCGGGCTGCTCCTCGTGGAGGCGCCGGCCGACAAATGGGGCGTGGGGGAGCGGGACCCCGGCAAAGTGGTGTGGTGCGCGTTCGTGGCGGGAACGGCGCAGGCCCCGCCGGAAGATCCCGACGGGGCCCGCACCGAAGACGGCGGCTACGACAGCAGCTCCACCTCCGCCACCGTCGCCGCCCCACCGGTGAACACCAGCCGGTAGTGCTTGTACGAGCCCGGCGACGCGACCGAGAACGCCCGCGTCTGCTTGTTCCAGCCGAAGGACTCGCCGGACCGCTCGTCCACCGTCTTCCAGGACGTGCCGTCGGCCGACGCCTCCAGCTTCCAGCCCGCCGGGGCCTTCGCCTTGTCGTCCGACGTCAGCGTGTACTGCACGGCCTTCGTGCCGTCCGCCGGGACCGGCAGGTCCGCCGACTCGACGCTCGCCGACGTGGCCGAGGTGTTGTCGAAGAGCGGGCCCGAGCCGGTGATCGCGTCCTTGCGGGGTGAGGGCACCTTGTCGTCCTTCGTGATGGACGTCGGCGCGGCGTCCTTGCCGGTGCCCCACGACGACGGCTTGTCGCCCATGGCGAACTCGATGACACCGCCCTTGGCGACGACCGAGTTCGGCAGCGACGTCTTCGACCAGGTCTTGCCGTTGACCTTCACGCCCTGCACGTAGATGTTCTTCGCGCTGTTCTTCGGCGCCTTGACGACCAGGTCGCGGCCGTTCTCCAGGTGCAGCGTCATCTTCGTGAACTGCGGGGAGCCGATGGCGTATTCACCGCTGCCCATGACGAGCGGGTAGAAGCCCATCGACGAGAAGAGGTACCAGGCCGACTGCTCGCCGTTGTCCTCGTCGCCGTGGTAGCCCTGCCCGATCTCGCTGCCCGTGTACAGCCGGGAGAGGACCTCGCGGACCTTCTCCTGCGTCTTCCACGGCTGGCCGGCCGCGTCGTACATGTACGTGACGTGGTGCGCGACCTGGTTCGAGTGGCCGTACATACCCATCCGGACGTCCCGCGCCTCCGTCATCTCGTGGATGACGCCGCCGTACGAACCGGCCACGTCCGACGACCCGGTCTCCGGCGTCGCGAAGTACGTGTCGAGCTTCTTCGCCAGACCGTCCTTGCCGCCGTACAGGTTCGCGAGGCCCTTGCTGTCCTGGACCGCGGTGAACGCGTAACCCCACGCGTTCGTCTCCGTGTAGTCGTAGCCCCAGATCGCCGGGTCGAAGTCCGCGGACTTCACCCGCCAGTCGCCCTTGGCGTCCTTGCCCTGGAAGAAGCCCGTACCGGCCGCCTTGTCGTCGAACATGTTGACGTAGTCACGGGCCCGGTTGAGGAAGTACTCCGACTCCTCCTTGTACTGCTCCTTGCCCGTCTTCTTGTAGAGGGCCTGGCCCATCTGTGCGATGCCGTAGTCGTTGAGGTAGCCCTCCAGCGCCCACGACAGGCCCTCGTGCGTGTCCGTGCTCGTGTAGCCGAGGAAGGGCGAGGTCTCCATGCCCTTGCGGCCCACACCCGACTGCGGCGGCACCACGGTCGCGTTCTTCACGGCCGCCTTGTACGCGTCCTCCGCGTCGAAGTCGACGCCCTTCACGTACGCGTCGGCGAACGCCACGTCCGATGACGTGCCGGTCATCAGGTCCGCGTAACCCGGTGACGACCAGCGGGAGATCCAGCCGCCGTCCTTGTACTGCTGCACGAACCCGTCGACCAGCTCACCGGCCTTCTTCGGCGTCAGCAGCGAGTACGCGGGCCACGTCGTGCGATACGTGTCCCAGAAGCCGTTGTTGACGTACGGCTTGCCCTCGACGATCTTCGCGCCGGTGTGGGTCGGGGTGTCCGGACCCGGCATCGGCGAGAACGGCGAGGCGTACTTGTACGTCGAACCGACCTTCTCGAAACCGGAGTTGGGGTACAGGTACAGCCGGTAGAGCGAGGAGTAGAGCGTGGTGCGCTGGTCCTCCGTGGCGCCCTCGACCTCCACCTTGTTCATCAGCGTGTCCCACTGGGCGCGCGCCGCGTTCTTCACCGAGTCGAACGAGCGGTGCTCCGGCAGCTCCTGGCGCAGGTTGTCCTTCGCCTGGTCGATGCTGATGAGCGAGGTCGCCAGCCGCAGGGTGACCGTGCGGTCCTTGCCCGCGTCGAAGGTGAAGTGCCCCTTCACGCCCGCGGATTCGGCGTCCTTGACCGGCTTGTCGAAGACGCCGTAGACGAACAGCCGCGTGGCGCCCGTCGACAGGCCGGACTTGACGTCCGAGTAGCCGGTGACGATCCCGTTGTCCTTGTCGAGCGTGAGACTGCCCTGCTCGGAGACGTTGTCGAAGACCACGCTCGCGTTGTCGCCCGGGTAGCTGAAGCGCAGCGCGGCCGCGTGGTCGGTCGGCGCCATCTCGGCCTTGACGCCGTTCTCGAACGTCACGCCGTAGTAGTACGGCCTGGCCGTCTCGTTCTCGTGCTTGAACGGCAGCGCGCGCCCGGTGCGGGACGTGTCCACCGTGGCCGCGGCCGACGGCATCATCTGGAACGTCTGCCGGTCACCCATCCACGGGCTCGGCTCGTGGCTCGCGGCCAGGGCCTCCATCGTGGGCAGGTTGTCCGCGTTGTTGTCGCGCGCGTAGTCGTACAGCCAGCTCAGCGAGCCCGCGTTGGTCACCGGCGTCCAGAAGTTGAAGCCGTGCGGGACGGCGGTCGCCGGGAACGTGTTGCCGCGGGAGAAGCCGCCGCTGGAGTTGGTGCCGCGCGTGGTGGACGCGTAGTCGCTCAAGTGCGCCTTGGGGCGCGTCCGTTCGGCCTGCGCGATGCTGATGTCGTCGAGCCAGCCGCGGAACTTCGCCGGCCCCTTCGCGGAGTCGTACGCGACCAGGACCCGGTCGATCGTCTTGCCCGCGGCGACCGACCCGATGCCCGACTTCACCGCGTTCCACTGGTTGACGTACAGCCGCTTGGCGTCACCCTGGCCCTGGGGGGTCAGCAGCCCGCCGTGGGAGTCGACGGCCTTCAGATCGCTCAGATACGTGCCGTCGGTGAAGGCGAGATCCACGGAGACGTTCGTGGCGTCGTAGTCCCGGTCCCCGTCCGCCATCGACGGGAAGATCTTGTACGACAGCTCGGTGTCCCGCTGCACCGCCACATCGACGTCGAAGACCTTGTTGTACGAGTACGCCCGCCCGTCGCCCTTGTGCGTACCGGCGTAGCGCAGCGCGCGCTTGCCGGTGAAGCCGGCGCCCGCCTTGGCCGTCGGCGACCCGCTCGGGCCTCGGTCCACGAGCGACAGCATGTCCTCGGGCGCGGGCGACTGGTCGTCGCCGGTCGACAACTGGAGGTCGGCGAGCTGGGTGGCGTCGCTCGCGCCGTTGTTCTTCGTGAACTCGACGCGGAAGTACGCGAATTCGGCCGGCTTCTCCAGCTTGTAGGTCTTCGTCTGGAACCGCTTGTCGAACGCCTCGCCGGAGCGCGAGTCGAGCGTCGTCCACTCCTTCCCGTCGGCCGAACCCTTCAGGGTCCAGTCCTTCGGGTCGCGCTCGGCGTGGTCGTTGGCGGACGTGAGCGCGTACTGGGTCACCTTGGCGGGCTCGTCCAGGTCGTACTCGACCCAGGCGGTCGGCGTGAACGCCAGCCACTTGCTGGTCGACTCGCCGTCGAGCAGGTTCTCCTTGGTCTCGCCGCCGCCCGCGTTCTCGTCGCTGGCACGGACGTCCGTGACGTGCCCGTTGACGTTGCCCGGGATGCCGCCGCTGTAGCTGCCGTCGACGCCGCTCGACCGCTTGCTGCCGTCCGGGGCGGTGTCGACCGTGTTCAGCCAGTCCGGAGCGGGCTGCCCCTCCTCGAAGGAGGAGCTGAACTCCTTGGCCGGCCGCGGCTTCTGTGTCGTCTGGGCGGCCGCGGCGCCTTGCCCGACCGCCGTCAGCACCAGCGCGGCCGCCCCCAGGGCCGCCGTGGTGGCGAGTCTGTGTCTGGATCGGATCGATCTGCCCTGCATGGGTGTGCACCCTCCCGGCGGTTCGACAACGTTGTCAGTTCGCTGCGTAAGGTCCAGTAGGGAGGTAAGTGGCTTGTGGTGTCAAGGGTGTTGGCGCGGACCGAGTGCGGGGCGCGCGGGTGCCGGGCCTGGACCGGGGCCCGGTGAGGGCGGGCGCGGCCGACGGGCTGCGGGCGCGGGTGCGGGGCCGGTGTCCGCGTCTGCCGGATCGTCGCAGGTCGGCAACTCCCCCTGGGGGCCCGGCGGTGCGCGGGCGGGGGAGTCGCGTCGTCAGCCGGTGTCGGGCCGGCGTGTCTCGACGGTCAGCCGGAGTGTCTCGATCTCGTCCCATCCCTGGGCGGCGAGCCTTTCCTGGAAGGCGAGTTCGGGGTTCGCCAGCACCCGTAGGTGCTGGGGCGGGGTGAGGCTGCGCGCCAGGGCGACGAGGGTCTCCAGGGCACTGTTGGCGAGGTAGTGGACCTGGGTCAGATCCACGGTGATCTCTTCGGCGGTGCGGCTGTACTCGGTCACGGCAACGGCCAGAGAGGCTTTGTGGGCGCCGACGACCTCGCCGAACAGGCGCACGCCGGCGGCGTGATGGAGGGGGGTGATGAGGAGCAGGTCGTCGACGAAGTAGCCGCGCATGGAGGGTCCCGGGGTCATGGGGAGAGGTGCCGTACGGCGAAGGTGAGGGTGGGTCTCGGTCACCCGTGGGCCTGGTGGTGCTCATGGTGCGGGATCGGGTTTCCGCGTAGGACAGTCGCTGACGTGCGGGCCTCCTCGGGCCCGAGTGATCGTCGGACGGTCGGTACCGCACTGACGGCCACGTGCAGTCCGCGGACTGCTACGAAGCGTACTCCCACGAGGTGTGTCCCGATAGTCCCGCAGAGTCGTGGTACGGCCACGGAGATGCCGGGCCCGGCGGCTGCGCGGTGCCGCCCCCGATACCGGCCCTCAGGTGATGGCGCTCCGATCATGTCCCCTTCTTTGTAAAGCAGTTGAGGCTGTCTCGCTTCGCCGGTGCGGCGGGGACCTCGTACGCGTCCGATCCCTCGTCCGGCGCCGGCCGTGGACCCTGCTCCGAGCCCCGACGTGCGACCGTCGTCCCGCGAAGGGCCCGGGCCGGCGGTCACACACTGTCGCGGTGCGGGGCGGCTGCCGCGTGCATCCCGCAGACGCGCTCGACGAGAACACCGGGACAAATGGAGGAAGCTGCCCGGCGCGTACGACGGGAGAGGTGTGGTCCCGCGGGTACGCCCTCGCGGATACGCGGAGCCACGTGGACGTGGCCGGAACACACCCTATGAACGGGTGCCACTCGTTCATTGCCCGAACGCACGGTGCCCCGGGATGCCCGACAGCGCGGTATTCGCCATGCTCGTCCCCAGCTGAACGCGTCGGTGACTTCCTGCCCGCGCTATACCACTACATCCCTTGTAGGCAACGGAGTTGGAAAGATCGACATCTGTAGGGCTGCGGCTTATTTCCGGGAGGTCTCAACTCGGAAAAGACCGGCGTCCAAACCTGCATTCGATCTTGCCCAGCTCACAGGGAGTGGACTATACCTGTCGGCGTCCGGCCCGGCCCGAGTTCAGGCCACGGCCGGGCCCGGGGGGCGGGGGATTCGGCGGGGCGCGGTCAGCGGCCCGGCATCCGTGTATTTCCAGCTGTCCCGGAATTCCTGGTACCACCCAGCTCCATCTGCGTTCCCCTTTCAGGAGGGGACAACACAGCACATCACCGCGGTGCCGGGGAGGATCCGGTTCACCGCCTGAGTCCTGGAGAAGGCGAGGACTTGAGCATGGGATCCACCCCCGGCGTAGGCCATCGCGATCTGACCGAGCGGAGCGCGACCGTCGCTCCGGCCGCGGCGACCGTCTATCCGGCATCGCTCAGCTGATCACCGTCGGAGCCGCCGAGCGGCTCCGGGACGGCAGCAAGAACGCCCTGATGCGCATTCCCGCAGACCTCTCCGGCGGGGACCGGCACCAGGGCTCGCTCGATGAGATGTGCGGCCGACGCACGGCCGACCTGGCCCGGCAGCCGCACACGCAGCAAACCCGTACAGATCCATTCGATCAGTGAGGATGCAGAGATGACCATTCGTGCCGGCTCTCTTGACAGGCGGACGCTCCTGCGCGGGGCGATCGCGACCGCGGCCATGGGTTCGTTCGCTGTTGCGTGTGGCTCTCCCTCCAGCAACGACGACGGGGACAGCGGCCCGAAGGGCAAGAAGGACGCCAAGAACCCGTTCGGCGTCGCCGCGAACTCCAAGGTCGACGCGGCCATCTTCGACGGCGGCTACGGCACCGACTATGTCGACTACGTCAACCAGGTGGTCGGGAGCCAGGTCAAGGGTCTCAAGGTCCAGGTCAAGCCGGTCGTCGACATCGCCCCGGAGCTCCAGCCCCGGTTCGTCGGCGGCAACCCGCCGGACCTCATCGACAACTCCGGTGAGGACCAGATCGGCTTCCTCGGCATCCTCGACCAGCTCGAGGAGCTCGACGACGTCTTCGAGGCCAACACCTACGAGGGCAAGAAGATCGCCGACATCGTCTACCCCGGCGTCAAGGACCCCGGGACGTTCAAGGACAAGTTCGTCGCGCTCAACTACGTGATGACGGTGTACGGCGTCTGGTACTCGAAGACGCTGTTCGAGGAGAACAGCTGGACCCCGCCGAAGACGTGGGACGAGGCGCTCGACCTCGGCCAGAAGGCGAAGAAGAAGGGCAAGTACCTCTTCGTCCACGGCAAGGAAGCGGCGACCTATTACCGCACGCTCCTGATCGACTCGGCGATCAAGGAGGGCGGCGACGAGGTCCGGATCGCTCTGGGGAACTTGGAGAAGGGCTGCTGGTCGCACCCGGCCGTCCAGGGCGTCATCAAGGTCATGGAAACCATGGTCAAGCAGAAGATGTTCGTCCCCGGTGGCTCCGGCACCCAGTTCCAGAAGGCGCAGGCGATCTGGAGCAACGACCAGAAGGCGCTGCTCTACCCGTCCGGTGGCTGGATCGAGAACGAGATGAAGAAGGCCACCAAGAAGGACTTCCAGATGACCGGCATCCCGGCGATGACGCTCACCGACAAGCCGAAGATTCCCTACGAGGCCCTTCGCGCGGCCGCCGGCGAGCCGTTCATCGTTCCCAAGCAGGGCAAGAACCCGGCCGGCGGCAAGGAAACGCTGCGGGCGATGCTGTCCGAGAAGGCGGCTGCCAACTTCTCCAAGACGAAGCTGGCCCCGACGATCGTCAAGGGCACCGTGCCCGCCGACGGCTACGGATCGTCGGCCCTCGTCTCGCAGACGAAGATGCTCGAGGCCGCGGGCGACAACATCTTCAACTACACGTTCGTCGAGGCCTACGGGCTGAACACCGACCAGCTGGTGCCGTGGAACTCGTTCCTCGCCGGTGACCTCGACGCCAAGGGCCTGACCTCGGCCATGCAGAAGATCTCCGACAAGGTCCGGGAAGACGACTCCGTCGACAAGATCAAGGTCAGCTAGCACTGCGATGAAAGACAAGATCACCACCTCCGACACCGCGAGCCGCCGGCCGACGCCGGCCGCTCGCGGTGGGCGGCCCCGGCGCCGCAAACTCACCTTCGACCGGGTGACGTTCTTCCTCGCGTTCCTCGGTATTCCGCTGACCATCTTCGTGCTCTTCGTCCTGTACCCCTTCGTGCAGGCGATCTTCTGGGCGATGACCGACTGGCGCGGCTTCAGCCCGGACTACAACTTCGTCGGCTTCGACAACTTCACGAAGATGTTCCAGGACGACATCTTCCTGAAGGCGTTGCGCAACGTCGCGTTGCTGGCGGTCTGCGTGCCGTTGGTGACATTGACGCTCGCCCTCGGGGTCGCGGTGGCCATCACCCTGGGCGGGCCCAGCAAGGGCCCCGTCCGGGGAATCCGGGGAGCGTCCTTCTACCGGATCATCTCGTTCTTCCCCTACGTCGTGCCGGCGATCATCGTCGGCCTGATCTGGGCGCAGATGTACGACCCGAACGCCGGCCTGCTCAACGGCATCCTCACCGGGATCGGCCTCGACGGGTTCGACAAGTTCGCCTGGCTGGGCGAAACGGTGAGCGCGATGCCGGCCCTGATGTTCGTCATCGTCTGGGGGCTCGTCGGGTTCTACGCGGTGCTCTTCATCGCCGCGATCAAGGGAGTTCCCGGCGAGCTGTACGAGGCGGCCAAGATCGACGGAGCCGGCCGGTTCCGGACGACGATCTCGATCACCCTGCCGGCGATCCGGGACAGTGTGCAGACCGCGTACATCTACCTGGGCATCGCCGCCCTCGACGCGTTCGTCTACGTACAGGCGATGTTGCCGGGCGGCGGCCCGAACAACTCGACCCTGACGATCAGTCAGCGGCTGTTCAACGTAGCCTTCGCCAAGCAGCAGTTCGGATACGCCACCGCGATGGGCGTCGTCCTCGCCGTCGTCACCCTGGTGTTCGCGGCGCTGGTGTTCCTCGTCAACCGTCTGACGGGTGGCGGCGAGAACGAGAGCAAGAAGAAAGCGCGTGGGTTCGGGGCTCGGCGTGCAGGAGCCAAGGGAGGTGCCCAGTGAGCGCCGTAGCTGCCGACCGGAAGCCGGTGAGTGACCGGAAGCCGGCGAGGGACCGGAAACTGACGAGAGCCGCCGCGAGCAGCGACCGCAGGTTCGCGGTGATCTCGCACACCCTGCTGATCCTGTGGTCCGTGATCGTGATCGTCCCCATGCTGTGGGTGCTGGTCTCGTCCTTCAAGTCGACCAGCGAGATCCTTTCGTCGCCCTTCAAGCTGCCGCATCGCTGGCGGTTCGAGAACTACGCGCACGCGTGGACCGACGCGAACATCGGGAAGTACTTCCTGAACTCGGTGATCGTCGTGGTCTGCGCGCTGTTCCTGGTGATGCTGCTCGGCGCGATGTGCGCCTACATCCTGGCCAGGTTCGAGTTCCCCGGCCGCCGGCTGATCTACTACGTGATGCTCGCCGGGCTGACCTTCCCCGTCTTCCTGGCGATCGTGCCGCTCTTCTTCCAGCTGCAGAACTTCGGGCTGCTGAACACGCGTCCGGGGCTGATCCTCACCTACGTCGCGTTCGCGCTGCCGTTCACGATGTTCTTCCTCTACTCGTTCTTCCGGTCTCTGCCGCACGACGTCTACGAGGCGGCGTTGATCGACGGTGCCGGTGACTGGCGGGCGTTCTTCCAGGTGATGCTGCCGATGGCCCGTCCGGGCATGGCGGCGGTGGCGATCTTCAACTTCCTGGGCCTGTGGAACCAGTTCCTGCTGCCGGTGGCGCTCAACACCGACCAGGACAAGTGGGTCCTCACCCAGGGGATGTCCGCCTACGCGTCCTCGCAGGTCTACGACATCGACTACGGGGGTCTGTTCGCGGCCATCGTGATCACGGTGGTGCCCGTCCTGATCGTGTACATCATCTTCCAGCGGCGGATCGCCGGTTCGGTGTCGCAGGGCACCTTCCGCTGACGCCCGTCACGTACAGGGCCGGCCCCGGAGAGACACCTCTCCGGGGCCGAACCCTTGTGCGCGCCCGCTGGAACCGATTTCTGTCAAGGGCTTGACGCCACAGGTGCCTTCAGCGGAGCTTGGAGTTCATAACTTGTACAAGGGCCAGTCACCCGGTGTGACATCGGCCAGGGGCAGAGGTGGAGAGTCAATGGAGACTCCGGGGTCGCAGTCGTCGCTGCACCGGGCCAATCTGGAGCGGGTCGTACGCGCCGTGCGGCTCGCCGGTTCGCTCACGCAGGCGGAGATCGCGCGGACGACGGGTCTGTCCGCGGCGACGGTCTCCAACATCGTCCGGGAGCTCAAGGACGGGGGAACCGTCGAGGTCACGCCCACCTCGGCCGGGGGACGCAGGGCCCGCAGCGTGTCGCTCAGCGGCGACGCGGGCATCGTGATCGGCGTCGACTTCGGGCACACGCACCTGCGGGTGGCCATCGGCAACCTGGCCCACCAGGTGCTCGCCGAGGAGTCCGAGCCGCTGGACGTGGACGCCAGCGCCGCGCAGGGCTTCGACCGCGCCGAGGAGCTGGTCGAGCGCCTGGTCGCGGCGACCGGCGTGGACCGCTCGAAGGTGGCCGGCGTCGGGCTCGGTGTGCCGGGCCCCATCGACGTGGAGAGCGGCACGCTGGGCTCCACGTCGATCCTGCCGGGCTGGACCGGCACCAAGCCCGCCGAGGAGCTCAGCCGCCGCCTGGGCGTGCCCGTGCACGTCGACAACGACGCCAACCTGGGCGCGCTCGGCGAGCTGGTCTGGGGGAGCGGGCGGGGCGTGCGGGACCTCGCGTACATCAAGGTGGCCAGCGGCGTCGGCGCCGGGCTCGTAATCGAGGGCAAGATCTACCGGGGGCCGGGCGGCACCGCGGGGGAGATCGGGCACATCACGCTGGACGAGTCGGGCCCGGTGTGCCGCTGCGGCAACCGCGGCTGCCTGGAGACCTTCACGGCCGCCCGCTACGTGCTGCCGCTGCTCCAGTCCTCCCACGGCACCGATCTGACCATGGAGGGCGTCGTACGGCTCGCCCGCGACGGCGACCCGGGCTGCCGCCGGGTGATCGCCGACGTGGGCCGGCACATCGGCTCCGGGGTCGCGAATCTCTGCAATCTGCTCAACCCCAGCCGGGTCGTCCTGGGCGGCGATCTAGCAGAGGCCGGAGAGCTGGTCCTGGGGCCCATCAGAGAGTCCGTGAGCCGCTACGCGATCCCGAGTGCCGCCCGCCAACTCTCCGTCCTTCCTGGGGCGTTGGGGGGCCGTGCGGAGGTGCTCGGGGCGCTCGCCCTGGCGCTCAGCGAGATGGGCGATTCGACCCTTTTGGACGGTTCTGTCCCCACCGCTACACCTGCCTTCACTTAGAGAACGCATGACACCGTTGCCATCTCGTTAAGGATTTACTCCTTGACGCTGGGGTTGCGGCCGAGTTGACTTCCAGCCACCTCGGCCGCAACGTCGCGGCCTCGTCAGGGAGGTTTCTGAAGTGAACACGCGTATGCGTCGTGCCGCCGTTGCTTTCTGTGCCACCGCCATGGCGGTCTCTCTCGCCGCCTGTGGCAGCGCCAAGGAGTCCACCGACAAGGGCGACGGCGACAAGTCGAGCGCCAAGAAGGGCGACGACATCACTGTCGGCCTGCTGCTGCCGGAGAACCAGACGGCGCGCTACGAGAAGTTCGACAAGCCGATCATTGAGAAGCAGATATCCGAGCTGACCAATGGCAAGGGCAAGGTCGAGTACCTCAACGCCAAGCAGGACGCGACCCTCCAGTCGCAGCAGATCGACACGATGATCACCAAGAAGGTCGACGTGCTGATCCTCGACGCGGTCGACTACAAGGCCGTCGCGGGCGGTGTGAAGAAGGCCAAGGACGCGAACATCCCCGTCGTCGCGTACGACCGCCTGGCCGAGGGCCCGATCTCCGCCTACACCTCGTTCGACAACGAGGAGGTCGGCAAGACCCAGGGCGAGGCGCTCCTGAAGGCCATGGGCTCCAAGGCCACCAAGAGCAGCAAGATCGTGATGATGAACGGCGCGATCACCGACCCGAACGCCGCCTTCTTCAAGAAGGGCGCCCTCTCCGTGCTCAAGGACAAGGTGACCATCGCCAAGTCCTACGACACCAAGGAGTGGAAGCCGGAGAACGCCAACACCAACATGGAAGGCGCGATCTCCGCGATCGGCAAGGACAAGATCGACGGCGTCTACTCCGCCAACGACGGCATGGCGGGCGGCATCATCACCGCCCTGAAGGCCGCCGGCCTGAGCAAGCTCCCGCCGGTCACCGGCCAGGACGCGGAGCTCGCGGGTGTGCAGCGCATCGTCACGGGCGACCAGTACATGAGCGTCTTCAAGTCGTACCCGCAGGAGGCCGAGACCGTCGCCAAGATGGCCGTCTCGATCGCCAAGGACGGCGAGCTCGACAGCTCGCTCGCCACGGGCACCGTCGACAGCGGCACCGAGAAGGGTGTCCCGTCGGTGATCGTCCCGGTCGTCTCGCTGACCCAGGACAACATCAAGGACACGGTCGTCAAGGAGGGTTACTACACCCTCGACGAGATCTGCTCGGCCAAGTACAAGGCCGCGTGCGACAAGATCGGTCTGAAGTAACCCCCTTGTCCTGCACGGGACTTGCGCACCTTTCCCGGTAGCGCTCCTGTGTAAGCACGTCCGGCGCCCTGTCGCCGACAGCCCCGCAAGCTCAACGGCGGGGCGCCGGACGGAACACACCCCCCTCAGTCTTCTCTTCTGTTCAACCTCCCGCCGGGTCAGGCCTTTGGCGGCGAAGGAGATGGTTCACGTGTCCGCTACGCCCGTGCTGGCGTTGCGCGGGGTCTCCAAGCGATTCGGTGCCGTCCAGGCGCTCACCGACGTAGAGCTTGAGGTCCACGCCGGTGAGGTGGTCGCCCTGGTCGGCGACAACGGTGCCGGAAAGTCCACCCTTGTCAAGACGATCGCCGGTGTGCACCCCATCGATGAAGGTGTCATCGAGTGGGACGGCAAGGCCGTCGCGGTCAACAAGCCGCACGACGCCCAGAACCTGGGCATCGCGACCGTCTACCAGGACCTCGCGCTGTGCGACAACATCGACGTCGTCGGCAACCTCTTCCTGGGGCGCGAGATCAAGCGCGGGTTCGTCCTCGACGAGGTCGAGATGGAGCGCCGCTCGCGTGAGCTGCTCCAGACCCTGTCGATCCGCATCCCCAGCGTGCGCATCCCGATCGCCTCGCTCTCCGGCGGTCAGCGCCAGGTCGTGGCCATCGCCCGCTCCATGCTCGGCGAGCCCAAGCTGGTCATCCTCGACGAGCCGACGGCCGCCCTGGGTGTCGAGCAGACGGCGCAGGTCCTCGACCTCGTCGAGCGCCTGCGCGAGCGCGGCCACGCGGTCATCCTCATCAGCCACAACATGGCCGATGTGAAGGCCGTCGCCGACAAGGTCGCCGTTCTGCGGCTCGGCCGCAACAACGGTGTGTTCGAGGTCAAGACGACCTCGCAGGAAGAGATCATCTCCGCCATCACCGGCGCCACGGACAACGCCGTGACCCGTCGTGCGGCGCGCAGCAACGCGGAGGCTCAGAAGTGAGCATCGACAAGACGCAACCGAAGCAGCCCCCCGTGGACACCGCCCCCGCCGCGGCCGGCGCCGCCGTGACCGCCGTCGACCCCCGCCTCCTCGTGCGCGAGCAGGGCTTCGCCGGCTACCTCAGCGAGTTCAAGCGCAAGGTCAAGGGCGGTGACCTGGGTGCCATCCCGGTCGTCATCGGCCTGATCGTCATCTGCGCGATCTTCCAGAGCCTCAACTCGGCGTTCCTGGGCGCGGAGAACCTCAACAACATCTTCGTCGCCATGGTGGCCACCGGCATGATGTCGGTCGGCATCATCTTCGTGCTGCTGCTCGGCGAGATCGACCTGTCCGTCGGCTCCGTCTCCGGTGTCTCCTCGGCGATCACCGCCGTGCTGAGCGTCACGCACGGGATGAACGAGTGGCTCGCCGTCCTCGTCTCGCTCGCCGCGGGCGCGGTCATCGGTGCCCTGCACGGCTTCTTCTTCGCCCGGGTCGGCGCCCCCGCGTTCGCCGTCACCCTGGCCGGCCTGCTGTTCTGGAACGGCTTCATGCTCCAGATCCTGGGCTCCAACGGCACGATCAACCTCGACAGCGACGGCGTGGTCGGCAAGCTCACCACGTACTACTTCTCGGACGTCGCCGCCGCCTACGGCCTGGCCGTCGTCGCGGTCCTCGCCTACTTCGTGCCGAGCTTCCTCGCCAACCGCCGCCGCGAGGCCGCGGGCATCCCGTCCCGCCCGCTGAGCGACCTCCTGGTGCGTACGGTGCTGCTCGCCGTCGGCGTCTTCGGCGTCGCGGTCATCTTCAACCAGTACAAGGGCCTGCCGCTCGCGGTGCTGCTCTTCGCGATCGTCCTGGTCGGCAGCGACTTCGTGCTGCGCCGCACCTCGTACGGCCGCAAGGTCTTCGCGCTCGGCGGCAGCGTCGAGGCGTCGCGCCGTGCCGGTATCAACGTCACGGCGGTCCGGATCTCGGTCTTCGCCATCGCGGGCCTCTTCGCGGCGGTCGGCGGCCTCTTCTGGGCCTCCAAGATCGCGGCGGCCAACCAGGGCGCCGGCTCCGGCGACCTCCTGATGAACGTCATCGCCGCGGCCGTCATCGGCGGCACCAGCCTCTTCGGCGGCCGGGGCCGCACGTGGAACGCGCTGCTCGGTGTGCTGGTCATCACGTCGATCCAGTACGGCCTGGCCCTCCAGGGCATCGCCACCCCGATCCAGTACATGATCACCGGTGGTGTGCTCCTCGCCACGGTCGTCATCGACTCGATCACCCGCAAGACCCAGAAGTCGGCCGGCCGCGCCTGACGGCTTCTGACGGTTTCCCACCGGGTTCACCTGGGCTGACTGTGCCCGGCGTCAAGGACGACGCCGGGCACAGTCATGCCCGCGCACAGCCCCGTAGGAACGTGTGTTCCCCTGGGGTGGGGCCGATCGCGTGACAAGGAACGCACAGCCCGCCCGCCGCCTGCGACGGCGGAACATTAGACTCGACAGACCCGGCAAGCTCGAACAGCTCAACCAGCTACTACAGCTCTACTGCAAGGAGGCACGGGTGCCGCTGCTGACCCGCATCACGGGACCGCGCGATCTGGACCGGCTCAGCCTGGAGCAGCTGGACCAGCTGGCCGGAGAGATCCGGACCTTCCTCGTCGACGCGGTTTCCAAGACCGGCGGCCACCTCGGCCCGAACCTCGGTGTCGTCGAGCTGACCATCGCCCTGCACCGCGTCTTCGAGTCGCCCAAGGACAAGGTTCTGTGGGACACCGGTCACCAGTCCTACGTGCACAAGCTGCTCACCGGCCGCCAGGACTTCTCCCGGCTGAAGATGAAGGGCGGCCTCTCGGGCTACCCCTCGCAGGCCGAGTCCGAGCACGACGTCATCGAGAACTCGCACGCCTCCACGGTCCTCGGCTGGGCCGACGGCCTCGCCAAGGCCAACGAGGTCCTGGACCGGGACGACCACGTCGTCGCGGTCATCGGTGACGGCGCCCTCACCGGCGGCATGGCCTGGGAGGCGCTGAACAACATCGCCGCCGCCAAGGACCGCCCCCTCGTCATCGTCGTCAACGACAACGAGCGCTCCTACGCGCCCACCATCGGCGGCCTGGCGAACCACCTGGCCACCCTGCGCACCACCGACGGCTACGAGCGCTTCCTGGCCCGCGGCAAGGACCTCCTGGAGCGCACCCCGGTCGTCGGCAAGCCGCTGTACGAGACGCTGCACGGCGCCAAGAAGGGCCTCAAGGACTTCATCGCCCCGCAGGGCATGTTCGAGGACCTCGGCCTGAAGTACGTCGGCCCGATCGACGGCCACGACATCGAGGCCCTGGAGTCGGCGCTGACCCGCGCCAAGCGCTTCGGCGGGCCGGTCATCGTGCACTGCCTCACCGAGAAGGGCCGCGGCTACACCCCCGCCCTCCAGGACGAGGCCGACCGCTTCCACGGCATCGGCCCCATCCACCCGGACACCGGCCTGCCGGTCAAGGCGTCGGGCGCCGACTGGACCTCCGTCTTCGGCGACGAGATGGTCCGGCTCGGCAAGGAGCGCGAGGACATCGTCGCCATCACGGCGGCCATGCTGCAGCCGGTCGGCCTGAAGAAGTTCGCGGACGCCTTCCCGGACCGCGTCTACGACGTGGGCATCGCGGAGCAGCACGGCGCGGTGAGCGCCGCCGGCCTGGCCGCGGGCGGCCTGCACCCGGTCTTCGCCGTCTACGCGACCTTCCTCAACCGCGCCTTCGACCAGCTCCTGATGGACGTGGCCCTGCACAAGTGCGGCGTCACGTTCGTCCTGGACCGGGCCGGCGTCACCGGCACCGACGGTGCCTCCCACAACGGCATGTGGGACATGTCGATCCTCCAGGTCGTCCCCGGCCTCAGGATCGCCGCCCCGCGCGACGCCGACCAGGTCCGCGCCCAACTGCGCGAGGCCGTGCAGGTCTCCGACGCCCCGACCGTCGTGCGCTACTCCAAGGGCGCGGTCGGCCCGGCCGTCGAGGCCGTCGGCACGGTGGGCGGCATGGACGTGCTGCGCGAGCCCGGCTCGGACCGCCCCGACGTCCTGCTGGTCTCGGTCGGCGCGCTCGCCCCGATGTGCCTGGAGATCGCCGACCTCCTCGACAAGCAGGGCATCACCACGACCGTCGTCGACCCGCGCTGGGTCAAGCCGGTCGACGAGGCGATGGCCCCGCTCGCCGAGCGCCACCGCGTCGTGGTGACGGTGGAGGACAACTCCCGGGTCGGCGGTGTCGGCTCGGCCGTCGCCCAGGCCCTGCGCGACGCGGGCGTCGACGTCCCGCTGCGCGACTTCGGCATCCCGCCGCGCTTCCTCGACCACGCCTCCCGCAAGGAGGTCATGACGGAGATCGGCCTCACGTCCCCCGACATCGCCCGCCAGGTCACCGGCCTGGTGGCGAAGCTCGACGGGCGCAACGAGCGCTCCGCGGCCGAGGCGATGGAGCCGGCCAGGGACTGAGCACCCTGCCAGGGGCCGGTCGGACTCACCCATCAGGTGGTCCGACCGGCCCCTTTCGCGTGAATCCCCGTGACTGACCTGCGCCCCACGGGCTACTCGTCCCGATCATGTCGTGGACGACAAGGCGCACGGAGGTAGCCGGTGACCACCCAGCCAGACGCGGGACGCGCACGCAGCGGCCTGTTCAGGACGAAGTCCATCGAGCAGTCCATCCAGGACACCGAGGAACCCGAGCACCGGCTCAACAAGTCACTGTCCGCCCTCGACCTCACCGTCTTCGGCGTCGGCGTCGTCATCGGCGCCGGCATCTTCGTGACCACCGGCACCGTGGCGAAGAACTACGCGGGCCCCGCCGTCGCCCTCGCCTTCGTCGTCGCGGGCATCGTGTGCGCGCTCGCGGCGCTCTGCTACGCCGAGTTCGCCTCCACCGTGCCGGTGGCGGGCTCCGCGTACACCTTCGCGTACGCCTCGCTCGGCGAGTTCGTCGCCTGGATCATCGGCTGGGACCTGGTCCTGGAACTGGCCCTGGGCGCGGCCACCGTCGCCGTCGGCTGGGCGGGCTACGTCCAGTCGCTCCTGGACAGCTGGGGCATCCCGCTGCCGACGGTGCTGCTCGGCCCGTCCGACGGGAAGTTCGGCTTCAACATCGCCGCCGCGCTGCTGATCCTGGTGATGACCGGCGTGCTGGTCGTGGGCGTCAAGCTGTCCGCGCACGTCACCTCGCTGGTGGTCGCCATCAAGGTCCTCGTGGTCCTGATCATCATCGCCGTCGGCAGCTTCCACATCGTCGGCGCGAACTACTCGCCGTTCATCCCGCCGAAGCAGGACGTGTCCGGCGGCTCCGGCCTCAGCGCGACACTCCTCGAATCGATCTTCGGCTACACCCCCTCGGCCTTCGGGGTCATGGGCATCTTCACCGCCGCCGCCATCGTCTTCTTCGCCTACATCGGCTTCGACGTGGTCGCCACCGCCGCCGAGGAGACCGTCGACCCGGCCAAGGACGTACCGCGCGGCATCATCGGCTCCCTGGCCATCTGCACGGCCCTGTACGTCGCCGTGTCGATCGTCGTCACCGGCATGCAGAAGTACAGCACCCTCAGCGCGGACGCACCGCTCGCCGACGCGTTCAAGGCGATCGGCCAGCCGTTCTGGGCGGGCCTCATCAACTTCGGCGCCATCATCGGCCTGGTCACCGTCGTGATGATCCTGCTGCTCGGCCAGGGCCGCGTCTTCTTCGCGATGAGCCGCGACGGACTCCTGCCGAAGGTCTTCAGCCACGTCCACCCCACGTTCCGCACGCCGTACCGCTCGACGATCATCCTCGGCGTCGCGTCCGCGGTCCTCGCCGGATTCGTCTCCCTCGAAGAGCTGTCCAAGCTGGTCAACATCGGCACCCTGTTCGCCTTCGTCGTGGTCGCCCTCGGCGTGATCATCCTGCGCCGCACCCGCCCCGACCTGCCCCGCGCGTTCCGCGCCCCCTGGGTGCCCGTCCTGCCGGTCGCCTCGGTCGCCGCGTCCGTGTGGCTGATGCTCAACCTGTCGGTCGAGACCTGGCTGCGCTTCCTCGCCTGGATGGTGCTCGGCCTCGTCATCTACTTCGTGTACGGCCGCACCCACAGCAAGCTGGGCGGCCGCAACTCCCAGTAAGCACCGCTCGATCCGTCCGGCCCCGTATGTCCCGCTTCGATGCGGACTGCGGGGCCGGATAGTTTGGCGCCCATGCTCACCCAGGCGCGGACATCACTACCGTACGTATCCGAAGACCGCCGGGGTGCCTCGGACCGCAGACCCGCCCGCGCCTACTGGCCACGGCTCGTCCCCCTGCTCGCCCTCCTCGCCTGTGCCACCCGCGTCCCGTCCTTCACCGTGCCGCTGTGGAACCCCGACGAGGGCTATCTCGCCGTCCAGGCGCGGATGTTGGCGCACGGCGGCCGGCTGTACGAGACCGTCGTCGACCGCAAACCACCGCTCGTGCCCTGGCTGTACGAGGCCGCGTTCGCCGTCTTCGGCTCCGGCTCGCTCACCCCGCTGCGGGTCTGCGCCGTCGCCGCGCAGCTGATCACGGCCCTGCTGCTCGCCTCGTTCGCGCGCCGGCGCTGGGGCGACACGGCGGGCCGCACCGCGGGCGTGCTGTACCTGCTGGCCTCGATCGGGCTCAACCCACAGGACGCGCAGGCCGCCACCTTCGAGGTGTTCATGCTGCCGTGGACCGCGGCCGCCCTGTGGTGCGCGGACCGGCGCCGCTGGGGCTGGTGCGGGGCCGCCGTCGCCGGTGCGTTCCTGGCCAAGCAGACCGGCGGAGCGGTCCTGGTGCCCGTCGCCTGGATGCTGTGGCGGTGCGGGGCGCCGCGCAGGGACGTGGTGCGGTGCGCGGGCGGCATCGCGGTGCCGGTGCTCGGGGCCGCCCTCGCCACCGACCCGGCGGGCTTCCTGTTCTGGACGGTGACGGGATCGGGCGCGTACGCCTCGTTCACCGGCTCCGAACTCCACGTGCTGGCACGGGGTTTGACGAACGCGGCGATCCTCGCGGTGGCCTGCGCCGGGATCCTGCCCCCGGTCGTACGGGTCCTGCGCATCGCCCGCACCGGGTGCGCGGAGCTGTGGCTGTGGCTCGGCTCGTCCGCCGGCGCGGTCCTGCTCGGCTTCCACTTCTTCGGGCACTACTACCTGCAACTCATCCCGCCCCTGGCCCTGTTGGGCACCGCGGCGCTGCAGATCCTGCCGCGCGAGCGGCTCGTCACGGCGCTGCTCACCTCCGCGTGCTGCTGCCTGCTGTTCGTCACGTGGGGGATGCTCGCGCCGCACCCCGAGCTCGCGCACGCCCAGCGCGTCGCCCGCGAGGTGCGGACGCACTCCGACCCGCGGGAGCCGGTGCTGGTGTGGGGCATACACCCGGAGACGTACTGGATGGCCGGCAGAGAGCCCGCCAGCCGCTTCCTGACGGCCGGGCTGCTCACGAACTACAGCGGGGGGCGGGACGGGCCCCAGGTGGGGGAGAGGTACGCGGTGGCGGGCGCCTGGGACGTGTTCCGGGAGGAGTTCGCGCGGAGGGCGCCGCGGCTCGTCGTGGACGACTCCAGGGGCAAGCCGTACGGAGTGGAGAGAACCCGGTCACTGCGGCGGATGCTGGCGGCGTACGAGGTGGCCGGGGACGTGGACGGGGCCGTGGTGTACGTACGGCGGCAGTGAGCCCGGGCCCCGCCCCGCTACGGGTACACCGTCCGGGGGCCCACGCAGCGGGCCCCCGACTCCTCGACCCTGCGGCGCAGTTCGCGGTCCGCCGTCACGACCACGCACGGCCCCGTCGCGCCCGCGGCCACCGCCACGATGTGGTCGTCGCCCTCGCCGGGGGCGTCCTCGACCCGCACCCCGGGCCGCGACGCGACCCCGCGGGCCCGGCCCTCGACCACCAGCACCACCTCTTCGTCCGGGTGCCGCTCGGCGTACTCCGCGAGACGGTCGCGCAGCCGCACGGCGGCCGCGTGCCGGTCGCGCCACCAGCCGTCGGGGACGGACCCGACGACGTTCGCGCCGTCCACCACCAGCAAGGTCGTCATGGCCGCTCGCCCTTCCGCCACAGGTCCGTGACCCGGCCGACGGCCGCGACGGCGCGGGCCGTGCGCGCCTCGTCCGTACGGACCCGGTTGCTCAACTCGATGTGCAGGAACGGTACGTCCTGCGCCGAGGCCTTGCGGCCCTGAACGTTGGTGCGCCCCTCCAGCGGGCAGGAGCGGGCCCAGGCGCGGCACACGTCGAAGCCGCGCCCGCGCAGCGCGTCGGCGAGGCGGCGGCCCTCGGTCCGCGCGGCCGTGCCGCGCCCCGTGGAGGCGACGACGTCGTGACGCGGAGCGGAGTCGTCGGCGAAGCCGTGCACCTGCACAGCGGGCCGGCCCCGCTCGGCCAGCAGGTCGCAGACGGCGTCGAACGCGGTGTCCCGGCGGTGCGCGACGTCCGACGCGTCCCCCCGACCTGCTTTGCGATGCGCACCTGCAATGACCATGATCCCGCCGCGAGAACCGCGCAGGACCCCGACGCCGACGCGCTCCGTGTTCCGGTCGGCGACCGGGTGCGGGACCTGGACGGTCCAGCGGCGGTCCTCGTGGGTGCCGTCGTCGGCGAGGTACACCCGGCCCCAGCCACGGGGCGACGGGCCCTCGTCGGTGCGGTCGGCGATCTCCGTGAAGCGCCGTCCCGTCCCGGAATCGGTGAGCGTCCGCACGGTGAAGTCGACGTCGGACAGGCGCTGTCGGGCCCGTTCGAGCTTGCCGTCGAGAAGAAGGCCGACGCCCTGCGCGACGGTCTCGCGGTCGCGGCGGGACGGCTCCAGATATCCGGTGTCGGCCCCGAAGCGGGCCGTGTACCCGGTGACGCGGGCCAGCAGATCCACGTCGGCGCGCCCGTCGGACCCGGCGTCGGAAGTGCGGTCCGGCCCGGCGTCCTGTCGGGCCGCGGAGAGCAGCAGTGCGGTGGTCACTGTGGCAACAACGACCAGGATTGTTGCAATTGTTACCGTCTTTGTCCGGTTGGCCGTCATAGTTGTATAAAGATAGCCGGGTGAACAGACGCCCCTCTCGCACCACCCGTCGCAGCCGCACCGGCATAGCCGGTACCGCCCTCGCCGCCCTGCTTGCCGGCGCCGCCGCCTGCGGTCCCTCCGGCTCGGACGACGACACGGCCGACGGCGACGCGGGCCGTTCGTTCACCGTCGCCGCGGCGGGCGACATCCTCATCCACCCGGAGCTGACCGAGCAGGCGGGCAAGGACGCCAAGGAGACCGGCAAGGGCGTGGCGGGGCTCGACTTCGACCCGATCATGGCCGGCATCAAGCCCGTGATCAGCAAGGCGGACCTCGCCATCTGTCACTTCGAGCCGGTGGCGTCGGCCAGCCCGAAGGGGCCCTTCGAGAGCTTCCCCGCGTTCATCGTGCCGCCGCAGATCACGACGACGATCAAGAACATCGGCTACGACACCTGCTCCACCGCCTCCAACCACAGCCTCGACCACGGGGCGACCGGCGTCACCAACACCCTGAACGCCCTCGACAAGGCCGGCGTCAAGCACACGGGCTCGGCCCGCAGCGCCGCCGAGGCGCAGAAGCCGAACATTCTCGACGTCAAGGGCGTCAAGGTCGCCCAGCTCTCCTTCGCGGGCGGCTTCAACGGTCACACGATCCCCGAGAACAAGCCGTGGCTGGTCAACCAGACCTCGATCAGGGCCATCAAGGCGGCCGAGCAGCGGGCGCGCAAGGCCGGCGCCGATGTCGTCATCCTGAGCATCCACTGGGGGCGCGAGCACCAGCCCACGCCCAACGCGGTCCAGCTCGACCTCGCCCGGCGCATCGCGAAGCAGACCGGCATCAACCTGGTCATCGGCCACCACGCCCATGTGGTGCAGCCGATGGAGAAGATCGGCGACACCTGGGTCGCGTACGGCCTCGGCAACCAGATCGCCCGGCACGAGGTGCCCAGCGGGCTGTCCGAGGAGGGCGTCACCGGCTGGTTCGAGTTCACCGAGCGCGGCGGCACCTGGGACGTACGGGCCAAGTACGTGCCGACCTTCATCGACATCCCGCCGGACCCGGACGAGAACGGCGCCGTGCCCAAGGGGTCCGTCAAGGACCACCGCCTCGTGGACGTGGCCGCGGCCCTGCGCGACGGCGACGGCCTGAGCGCGCAGCAGCGGGCCCGCTACCGCCTCGCGTTCGAACGTACCGAAGGCACGCTCCTCAACCGCGGCGCCGGCCAGGACGGCCTCGAACCGCTGAACCCGCTGCCGTAGCGCCCGCTCGATCGCGGAGATGCACGGCTCAAACTGTGCCGTGCATCACATTGGGCTGATTTCGTACAACCATCCGCTTCCGGTTCGGGTCGGGAGTTACTGGATCGCACGCTTGTGTTCTGTGCGTCTCCATGTGCGACATCCGGGGGAATGTCGTACGACCGTCCGGCACATCAACAACTCCAGCAGAGGAGCCCACCGTTGGCCGCTTCCCAGGTGAAGCGACGGCACAAGGTCCGCAAGCGGGCCGACATGTCGCTGATCGGCGGCATCCGGCCGCCCATCGCACTGCTGTCGGTCCTGCTCCTCGCTCTGGCCGGAATCACCGCCCTCACCATCGGACGGTCCGGCGACGGGCCCGTGCCCAAAGCGGTGCTCCAGTCCCAGCAGCACTTCGCGGAGGACGGCGCCGTCGCCCTGCGCGCGTCGCTCGACGAGTCCATCACCGACCTCAACCGGACGGCCAACCTGTTCAGCGCGGGCCAGCCGGTCAGCGCCGACACCGTCCTCGACAAGGTCGGCAACGTCTACCAGAAGTGGCGCGGCTCCGCCGTCATCGAGATCAAGTCGGGCAAGATGCTCGCCGCCCGCGGGGAGAACGTGCCGGTCACCGCGATCGACCGGACCAAGCTCTCCGTCGAGGGCGGGCTGCGGCCCCGCCTGATCCGCCTGGACAACGGCGAGACCCGGCTGCTCACCCTGGCCCTGCTCTCCTGGGAGGGCCGCCCCCAGCAGCTCCTGGTCACCACCAGCAGCCTGAAGTTCCCCGGCGTCAGCCTCGGCAAGTTCCGCGCCATCGCCGTCGTCGACTCCCAGGGCGCCGTGCTCAGCAGCGACGGCATCCTCGCGCCCGAGCAGATCCTGTCCGACACCGTGAAGGAGGCGTCCGCCGCCTCCCGCAAGCAGCTCGACGACTTCGCGAAGACGGCCGCGCGCAAGGCCTCCCGCGAACCGTCCAAGACCAAGGAACCCGGTTCCGGCGGCTACCTCGGCGTCAGCGGCTCCCTGCTCGGCGACACCGTGCAGGGCGACCGCGCCCTCGCCGGATACGCCTCCCTCACCGGCCCCGAGGCCGGCGAGTTCACCCGGGCCAGCGAGCTCGGGCTCACCGTCGTCACCCTGGTCCACGTCACCGACGACGCCACGCACGTCGCCTCCCTCGCCTTCGGCCTGCTCGCCGCGGGCGCCCTGATCCTCATCGGCGCGGTCACCGTCGCGCTGCTGCTCGGCACCGTGCAGCGCCCGCTGATCCGGCTGTTCCTGGAGAGCCGCCGCCTCACCCGCGGCGACCTGACCCGGCCGGTGTCCGTGCCCCGCTACGGCGAGGGCGCCCGCATCGGCAACGCCCTGGAGCGGCTGCGCCGCCAGCTGCTCGGCGAGAGCGACGAGACGCGGCCCGTCCGCGGCCGCCTCGGCACCCGTGCCCTCGTCGCGGTCAGCGGCGCGCTGCTGCTCGTGTGGTGCGTGCCACTGGTCCTCTTCCTCAACCGGGCCGGTGACGACGTCGCCGTCCCGCAGCAGATGGTCAGCGACCAGCGCGAGCGCACCGACACCCTTGCCGACCGGGTCCGGCGCGCCCTGAACGAGGGCCACGCCGACCTCGCCGCCGTCGGCACCCTGGTCGGCGACCGCACCGAACCGGCGCAGATCACCGAGGTCCTTCAGCGGACCATGACGGAACACCCCCGCTACGACGCGCTGTACGTCCTCGACACCCACGGCGCGATCGTCGCCAAGGCGGGCGGCGACGTGCACAGCCCCGCGGGCAAGGGTCCCTCCGCCAAGCCGCTGCGGGTCCTCGACGACTCCGGGAAGAAGCCGGTGATCCTCGGCACCGCCGAGATCCCGGGCCGCGACGGCGCCGCCGTCGTCGGCGAATTCCGCATCGACTTCCTCAACTCGCTCCTCAAGCGTCCCGGCCTCGGCACCGTCCGGGTCGTCGACGCCGACCGCAAGGTCATCGCGGGCAACTCCGGCTACCGCGAGTTCCAGAAGCTGCCCTCCCGGATCGACGAGCTGGCCGACGCCACCAACCAGAAGGTCGGCATGGCCGCCAAGCCCAGCGGGGTGCTCTACCGCGACGACGGCGCCGTACAGCTCGCCGGGGCCGCCCCGTTCGCCGGCGGCGGCGCCGCCAAGGAACTGGGCTGGACCGTCGTCAGCTGGCAGCCCGCGTCCGGCCTCGCGATCCCCGAGTACCAGTACCAGAACCGCACCGTGCTCGCCGGACTGCTCGGCATCACCGCGGCCGCGGCCTGCCTCGGCTGGCTGCACATCGTCGTCGTCCGCCCGCTGCGCGAACTGGCCCGCCAGGCCGAGAAGCTGGCCGACGGCGACCGCAAGACGGTGCTGTACCCGCGTCACCACGACGAGGTCGGCGCCGTCACCCGCAGCCTCGAACTCGTCCGGCAGCAGCTCCAGGGCCGGCAGCAACAGCAGCGACGGCAGGGCGGCCCCCCGCGCACGCCCGCCGGAGCCGGAAGGAACTAGGAACCACCCGTGCTCTTCCTCTACACCGTGCTCGTGGTGTGCGGGGCCGTCCTGCTGATCGCCGGAGTGATCGAACAGCGGCGGCACTACATCAACCTCGACCACATCCCGACCCGCGTCCTCGTGAACGGCATCCGCGGCAAGTCGTCCATCACCCGCCTGTGCGCGGGCGCCCTGCGCGGCGGCGACCTGACCACGGTCGCCAAGACCACCGGCACCGCGGCCCGTTTCATCCACCCCGACGCCACCGAGGAGCCGGTCTACCGCAAATTCGGCATCGCCAACGTCGTCGAGCAGATCGGCATCGTCCGCCGCGCTGCCGCGTACCACCCGGACGCCCTGGTCATCGAGTGCATGGCGGTCATGCCGGCCCTCCAGGAGATCAACCAGTCCAAGCTGATCCGCTCCACGATCGGCGTGCTGTGCAACGTCCGTGAGGACCACCTCGCCGAGATGGGCCCCACCCTCGACGACGTGGCCCGCTCGCTGTGCCGCTCGATGCCGGAGAACGGCATCTGCGTCACGGCTGAGGTGGACCGCTTCCACATCCTCCAGGAGGAGGCGGACGCCCGGAACTGCAAGCTGGTCTACGCCGACCCCGAGATGGTCACCGACGAGGAACTGCGCGGCTTCAGCTGGTTCACGTTCAAGGAGAACGTCGCCATCGCCCTCGTCGTCGCCGACCTCCTCGGCGTCGACCGGGAGACCGCACTCCAGGGCATGTACGACGCCCCGCCGGACCCGGGCGTCCTCTCCGTCGAGCGCTATCTGACCCCCGACGACAAGAAGCTCCGCTTCGCCAACGTCTTCGCGGCCAACGACCCCGAGTCGACGCTGATGAACATCAACCAGCTGCTCGACCTCGGTGCCATCCACCGCCCGCTCAACGTCGTCATCAACTGCCGCCCCGACCGCGTCGAGCGCAACGGGCAGATGGGCGAGATCATCCCCGAGCTCGACCCCGAGCACGTCTTCGTCATCGGCCACCCCGCCAAGTCCGCGATCGACGCGATCCCCGCCGCCTACCGCGACCGGGCCGTCGACCTCGGCGGCGACCGCCGCGACCCCGACGAGTTCATGGGCCAGCTCCTCGGCCGTCTCGGCCCGGACACCTCGCTCGTCGCCATCGGCAACATCCACGGCCAGGGCGAGCACCTCCTGGAGTACCTCGCCGAACTCCCGGCCGACGAGAGCCCCGACGACACCGCACCCGCGGCCGAGCCGCCCCGGCACGTCGAGACGGTCCAGCTGTACGCCCCGCACATCGACCCGTACCAGCCGTACTCGCCCGCGTACGAGAACCGGTACGCGACGCCGCCGGCCGTGCCCGTGCAGCGCGACGCGCACCAGCCGTACCCGCAGCAGCGGCACGTCGAACCGCCCGCCCCCCGCGGCCTGTTCGAGCCGGTCGTTCCCCCGACTCCGCCCGCCGACGACATCGAGCAGTGGCACAACCCCGCAGGAGAGCAGCACCGTTGATCCCCTCCGTCCTCACCCCCGAGATCGCCGCGGTGGGTATCGCCATCGGGCTGCTGTTCTCCCTGATCTGCTACCTGACGACGAACCTGTCGCCCGGCGGCATGATCACGCCCGGCTGGCTGGCCCTCACCCTCGTCGAGGACCTGCAGCGCGCCGCGATGGTCGTCGGCGTCACCGTCCTGACGTACGTCGGCACGCTCCTGATGCAGAAGTTCGTGATCCTCTACGGCAAGCGGCTCTTCGCGGCCGTCGTGCTGCTCGGCGTCACGCTCCAGGCCACGGTCATGATCGTGCTGTCCCTGGAGTTCCCGCTGATGTACGCGAACCAGACGCTCGGCTTCATCGTGCCCGGCCTCATCGCGTACCAGCTGGTGCGCCAGCCCAAGGGGCCCACCCTCCTCGCGACCGGCTCGGTGACGCTCATGGCGTACGTCGTCCTGACCGCCGCGATCCTTCTCGGCTTCATGCCGTCCGTCTGACCGCCTGACCGCCGACCACCCGACCGGAGCCGACTTTCATGCCTCCCAAGAAGAAGCGCCCCGTCCTGCACGCCGTCACCGTGCTCGCCCTCCTCGGCGCCAGCGGCTACCTCACCGTGGAGCTGAAGAAGGACGAGCAGCAGAAGGCCCCCGCCGTGCAGGCCGTCACCGACTCACCGCTGCTGGAGACCAGCACCGGACAGAAGGTCGGCAAGCAGACCTGGGAGCGCCTGAAGAACCCCGAGCGGTCCGTGCTGCGCGGTGAGGGCGGCCAGGTCCTCGCCACCTTCACCGACGGCGCCCGCACCGCCACCCTCAAGGGACCCTCGCGCACCTTCAGCGAGCCCTCCAACACCAAGTCCCGTGTCGTGACCGAGGACTGGGTGCGACTGATGCCGGAGGCCTGGCGCAAGGGCGCCGAGAAGGAGAAGTGGTTCAAGGACTGGTTCAAGGAGTTCTACGGCAGCGAGGAGGACGACATCTTCGCGTACGCCTTCCAGTACGCGGAGGGCGCGCCGGCGAAGAAGGACGACGAGGGCATCCAGTACGCGGGCGACGCCTCCTTCGGGCCGTTCAAGGAGGACGGCGTCGACCGCCTCGAACAGAACGACTTCTACGACTACTTGGGCACCCCCTACACCTTCCGCGACGGCACCACCATGCAGGCGCACAAGGAGCGGTTCCGCTCGCTCGACTGCTCCGGCTTCATGCGCATGGTGTGGGGCTACCGGGCCCGCTTCCCGCTGGCCGCCACCAACAAGGTGGGCGACGGCCTCGCGCGCACCGCGGACGGGATGGCCCGCTCCAAGGTCGGCGTCGACATCATCAAGATCCAGGGCCCCGCGCCCTGGTACACGCGCCCGACCAACATCGACGTGCTGCAACCCGGTGACCTGCTGTTCTTCAAGATGGACCACCGCACCGGCAACCACATGGACCACGTCGCCCTGTACCTGGGGCTCGACGCCGACGGTCACCGCGTCTTCATCTCCAGCCGCAAGGAGGTCAACGGACCGACCATGGGCGACAAGGGCGGCACCTCACGCATCGACGGCAACGGCTTCTACGCGGGCCTGTTCCGCAGCGCGAAGCGGCTGTGACGGCCGGGGGTGGGAAGGACGTATGTTCCACCCCCACTTAAGGTGGAACGGTGAACGGCGACTGGCTGATACGCGGACGCGACGGCGGACTCTGCGCCTACGCGTACGCCCCCGACGGCGACGCGATCGTCTGCCGCACCGAACGCACCCCCGGCGGCGCCTGGACGGCCTCGCGTGTCGTGGGCGGCGACCAGCGCCTGCACACGGTCCTGGCCGTCGCCCAGGGCCCGGGCGAATACGCCCACTTGGTGTCGTGGCGCCCCACGGTCCCCGGCGAATCGGGCCTGGTCCACTCGACGCACTTCCAGCCGCATCTCGCGGCGCTCGACTGGACGCCCATCGGCCACCCGAACAAGAAGGGCGACCGCACGGGCCCACCCGCGACCGCCGTCGACGCACAGGGCCGCGCCCACGTCTTCGTCCGCAACAAGGGCGGCGGGGTCAGCATGCGCGCCCAGCTGGAAAAGGGCGGCTGG
Source organism: Streptomyces sp. cg35 (assembly GCF_050410835.1). Lineage (NCBI taxonomy): Bacteria > Bacillati > Actinomycetota > Actinomycetes > Kitasatosporales > Streptomycetaceae > Streptomyces > Streptomyces sp. cg35. Next base: position 2,143,635 of record NZ_CP191268.1, on the reverse strand, counting down.
GGCCCGTGGCGCGACCTCAAGGGCAAGGGTGTACGCGGTGAACTCGCCGCCGTGGCAGGGGAGTCGGGGCTGATCACGCTGTACGCGGCCACTACCGAGGGCATCCTGCGCTGGCGTCAGGAGAAGTCGGGCGAGACTCCGGTGCAGGACGAGAAGCCGCAGCCGGCGGCGGTCCGCCCGGACACGCTCCACGCTCTGCCCACCTCGGCGGACCACGTCACGCTCTTCTTCACCGACGACGACGGCGCCCTGTGCGCCTGGCGCGGCGACGAGGCCCCGGTGCGCGTCCTGGACGCGGCGGGCGCGGGCCCGGTGTCGGCCATCCGCTGCCGGCTGGACGACGTGGACTGCACGCTGCTCGCCCAGCGCGCGCACAGCGGCCGGGTCGCCTTCGCCGCGTACCCCACGGAACTCGAATCGGCGGGCGCGTGGTGGGCGGAGTCGGGCCCCGCCCTCCCGCCGGACGCCCGCGTCTCCCTCGCGGAGGACGTCAACGGCCTTGTGGTGGCGGCGAGTTACGTTCCGGGCAACCCGTCCCGCATGCACCTCACCCGCCGCAAGGACGAGCCGGGCCTCGCCCTGGAGGCGTGGCACCAGGTGCTGTAGCCCCGAAAGGGGCGCGGGACGGCGTCGACATGCGGCTGCCGCCGCATGTGCCCGACCAGCCACAGCCGGTCGGCAGCCGCCCCACGCCCCTGAATCGACTCGGGACGAAGCGCTACCCGTTAGGCCGGAACGCTCGCGACACCGGCCTCCAGGAACCGCTTGCCGTTCACCCGCTCCGAGACGCCCTCACGGTCCAGGTACGGCGTGATGCCGCCCAGGTGGAAGGGCCAGCCCGCACCGGTGATCAGGCACAGGTCGATGTCCTGGGCCTCGGCGACGACACCCTCGTCGAGCATGAGCCCGATCTCCTGGGCCACGGCGTCGAGCACGCGGTCGCGGACCTGCTCCTCGGTCAGGACGACATCGCCCTGCTTGAGGAGCGCGGCGACCTCGGGGTCCAGCTCCGGCTTGCCGGAATCGTAGACGTAGAAGCCGCGCTTGCCCGCCTTGACGACCGCCGCGAGGTTCGGGGACACCGTGAAGCGCTCCGGGAAGGCGCGGTTCAGGGTCTCCGAGACGTGCAGACCGATGGCCGGGCCGACCAGCTCCAGGAGGACCAGCGGCGACATCGGCAGACCGAGCGGCTCGACGGCCTTCTCGGCGACCTCGACGGGGGTGCCCTCGTCGATGACGTTCTGGATCTCGCCCATGAAGCGGGTCAGGATGCGGTTCACGACGAACGCCGGGGCGTCCTTCACGAGGACCGCGGTCTTCTTCAGCTTCTTGGCGACGCCGAACGCCGTGGCCAGGGCCGCGTCGTCGGTCTGCTCGCCGCGCACGATCTCCAGGAGCGGGAGGGTCGCGACCGGGTTGAAGAAGTGGAAGCCGACGACCCGCTCGGGGTGCTTCAGCTTCGACGCCATCTCGGACACCGAGAGGGACGAGGTGTTGGTGGCGAGGATCGCGTGCGCCGGGGCGACGGCCTCGACCTCGGCGAACACCTGCTGCTTGACGCCGATCTCCTCGAAGACGGCCTCGATGATGAAGTCGGCGTCGGCGAAGCCCTCGGCCTTGTCGAGCACGCCGGAGACGAGCCCCTTCAGGCGGTTGGCCTTGTCCTGGTTGATGCGGCCCTTGCCGAGCAGCTTGTCGATCTCGGCGTGGACGTAGCCCACACCCTTGTCGACGCGCTCCTGGTCGATGTCGGTCAGCACGACCGGCACCTCAAGACGGCGCAGGAAGAGCAGCGCGAGCTGCGAGGCCATCAGACCGGCGCCGACGACGCCGACCTTGGTGACCGGGCGCGCCAGGTTCTTGTCCGGGGCGCCGGCGGGGCGCTTGCCGCGCTTCTGCACCAGGTTGAACGAGTAGATGCCGGCGCGCAGTTCGCCGCCCATGATGAGGTCGGCGAGCGCCTGGTCCTCGGCGTCGAACCCGGCCTGCAGGTCCCCGCTCTTCGCGGCGGCGATGATCTCCAGGGCGCGGTACGCGGCCGGGGCCGCGCCGTGCACCTTGCCGTCGGCGATGAACTTGCCGCGCGCGACGGCCTGGTCCCAGGCCTCGCCGCGGTCGACGTCCGCACGCTCGACCTTGACGTCGCCCTTCAGCACCTGAGCGGTCCAGATCAGCGACTGCTCCAGGAAGTCCGCGCCCTCGAAGATCGCGTCGGCGATCCCGAGCTCGAAGACCTGCTTGCCCTTGAGCTGCTTGTTCTGGTTGAGCGAGTTCTCGATGATCACCGAGACGGCCTTGTCGGCACCGATCAGGTTCGGCAGCAGCGCGCAGCCGCCCCAGCCGGGGACCAGGCCGAGGAAGACCTCGGGCAGCGAGAAGGCGGGCAGGGCCTTCGAGACGGTGCGGTACGAGCAGTGCAGACCGACCTCGACGCCACCGCCCATGGCGGCACCGTTGTAGTACGCGAACGTCGGCACGGCGAGGCCGGAGAGGCGCTTGAAGACCTCGTGGCCGCCCTTGCCGATGGCGAGCGCGTCGTCGTGGTTCTTCAGCAGCTCGACGCCCTTGAGGTCGGCGCCGACCGCGAAGATGAACGGCTTGCCGGTGATGCCGACACCGACGATGTCACCGTCGGCCGCCTCCTTCTCGACCTGGTCGACGGCGGCGTTCAGGTTCGCCAGCGAGCCGGGGCCGAAGGTGGTCGGCTTGGTGTGGTCGAAGCCGTTGTCCAGCGTGATCAGCGCGAACCGGCCGGCGCCGTACGGCAGTTCCAGGTGGCGTACGTGCGCGGACGTCACGACCTCGCCGGGGAACAGCTCGGCGGCACCCTTGAGGAGCTCAGCGGTGGTGGTGCTCACTTGTCGCCTCCGGCGTCCTTGTGGTGCGGGTTCTCCCAGATCACCGTGGCGCCCATGCCGAAGCCGACGCACATGGTGGTGAGGCCGTAACGGACCTCCGGCTGCTCCTCGAACTGGCGGGCCAGCTGCGTCATCAGACGGACGCCGGAGGAGGCGAGGGGGTGACCGAACGCGATGGCGCCGCCGTACTGGTTGACGCGCGCGTCGTCGTCGGCGATGCCGTAGTGGTCCAGGAACGCGAGGACCTGGACGGCGAACGCCTCGTTGACCTCGAAGAGGTTGATGTCCTCGATGGACAGGCCCGCCTTGGCGAGCGCCTTCTCCGTGGCCGGGATCGGGCCGTAGCCCATGACCTCCGGCTCCACGCCCGCGAAGGCGTAGGAGACGAGACGCATCTTGACCGGCAGGTTGTTCTCGCGGGCGAAGTCCTCGCTCGCGATGATCGAGGCGGTGGCGCCGTCGTTCAGACCGGCGGCGTTACCGGCGGTGACGCGGCCGTGCGTGCGGAACGGCGTCTTGAGACCCGCGAGGTTCTCCAGGGTCGTGCCCGGGCGCATCGGCTCGTCGGCGGTCACCAGACCCCAGCCGGTCTCGCCGACCTCGGCGTTGGTGTTGCGCACCGAGATCGGGACCAGGTCCTGCTGGATCTTCCCGTTCGCGTACGCCTTCGCCGCCTTCTCCTGCGAGCGCACGGCGTACTCGTCGGCGCGCTGCTTGGTGATGTGCGGGTAGCGGTCGTGCAGGTTCTCGGCGGTCATGCCCATGAACAGGGCGGACTCGTCGACGAGCTTCTCGGACACGAAGCGCGGGTTCGGGTCGACGCCCTCGCCCATGGGGTGGCGGCCCATGTGCTCGACACCACCGGCGATGACGGCGTCGTACGCGCCGAACGCGACGGAGCCCGCGGCGGTGGTGACGGCCGTGAGCGCACCGGCGCACATGCGGTCGATCGAGTAGCCCGGGACCGACTGCGGCAGGCCCGCGAGGATGCCCGCCGTGCGGCCGAGGGTCAGGCCCTGGTCGCCGATCTGCGTGGTCGCGGCGATGGCGACCTCGTCGATCTGCTTCGGGTCCAGGTTCGGGTTCCGGCGCAGCAGCTCCCGGATGGCCTTCACGACGAGGTCGTCGGCGCGGGTCTCGTGGTAGATGCCCTTCGGGCCCGCCTTGCCGAACGGGGTGCGGACGCCGTCGACGAAGACGACGTCCCTGACGGTACGAGGCACGATGGCTCTCCTCCAAGATGCGGGACGGCACTGCCGCGGCGCGCGACTGAGCGCGCGCTCACCCCCTCATGCTACTTGCGGGTAACCATGCTGCCCAGTCCCCTCGGCCGGAGCGGCGAACGTCACACCCCTGCCGTCGATCACCGCCGCCATCCGGACGGACGAGAAGACGACGTCCCGCACGAAGGCCCGGCGGGTCACCCCGCACCGCCGCAGGGCGCCCCCGTGGTCCGCCGCGACCACGACCGCGGCCCCCGCGAGCAGCGCCCGCCACGCCGTGGTCACCGCCCGCTTCGCGGGCCGCGGCAGCCGGGCGAAGCCCTCGCGCAGCCGCCGGCAGTGGAACGGCACATGGCGTTCCTCGTCGGCCAGGATCCGCCCGGCCACCTCGGCGAGCAGCGGATCGGGGGAGCCGTCCCGCAGCGCCCGGTAGTACCTGAGGGCCACGACCTCGGCGACCATCAGGACGAGCAGTTCGAGCCGCAGCCCGAGCAGCCGCCGCAGCCGCACGAACGCGGCGTCGGTCCAGTGCGCGCCCAGCGTGTTCGCCCCGGCGGCCGTCAGCACGGCCGCGAGCAGCCGGGCGTGGTTCTGCTCCTCGGCGACGAACAGCCGGGCGGCCGCGGTGTATTCGGGGTCACCGGCCCGCTCGGCCTTCGCGAGCAGCTCGGCGCCGTCCCCGTCCTCGCCGACCTGGAACCGCTGGACGCTGCGCACGAGCGCGGCGGGCAGCCGCGCGCCCCGCTCCCACTCCGGATCCCCGCCCGCCGCCCGCTCCTCCCGAGCGGCCTCGAAGTCCCGCACCCAGTCGCCGTAGCCCGGCCGTACCGACCCGCTCCCCTTGTTTTTGAACATGCTCAGAAACTAACGAGTTTTGAGCACGTTCAAAACGCTGGGGATGTCCGGGTTCTGCAACAACGACAGGGTCCCGTGTCCCGTACGCGGACGTACGGGACACGGGACCCTGTTGAAACTCCGCCGGACTCCGGTGGACTCGGCCGGACGGCGGACGGGCGTCGGCTCAGCCGTGCGCCGACAGTGCCGTCACGAGCACCGGCGTCACCTGCTCCACCTGCCAGCGCCGCGCCCCGTGCGAGGCCAGCGCCGCCGCCACGGAGTCGGTGTCCACGGAGGCCGGCGGCTCCCAGCACACCCTGCGCACCGTGTCCGGCGTGATCAGGTTCTCCTGCGGCATGTTCAGCGCCTCGGCCAGCGTCGACACCCCGGCCCGCGCCGCGGACAGCCGCGCCGCCGCGGCCGGGTCCTTGTCCGCCCAGGCCCGGGGCGGCGGCGGCCCGGCCACCGGCTGGCCCGGCTGCGGCAGCTCCGAGTCCGGCAGCGCCCTGGCCCGGTCCACGGCGGCCTGCCACTGCTCCAGCTGACGTCGCCCCATGCGGTGCCCGAAGCCGGGCAGTCCCGACAGCGCGTGCACATTGGGCGGCAGGGCGAGCGCCGCCTCGACGATCGCCCCGTCGCCGAGCACCTTGCCCGGTGACACGTCACGGCGCTGCGCGACCCGGTCCCGCGCGGTCCACAGCTCCCGCACGACGGCCATCTGCCGACGCCTGCGCACCTTGTGCATGCCGGACGTGCGGCGCCACGGGTCCTTGCGGGGCGGCGCGGGCGGCGCCGACGCGATCGCCTCGAACTCCTGGTGGGCCCAGTCGAGCTTGCCCTGCCGGTCCAGCTCCTTCTCCAGGGCGTCGCGCAGATCGACGAGCAGCTCGACGTCCAGGGCCGCGTAGCGCAGCCAGGGCTCGGGCAGCGGCCGCGTCGACCAGTCGACCGCCGAGTGCCCCTTCTCCAGTACGTAACCCAGCACGTTCTCGACCATCGCGCCGAGGCCCACGCGGGGGAACCCGGCGAGCCGCCCGGCCAGCTCGGTGTCGAACAGCTTCGAGGGCACCATGCCTATTTCGCGCAGACACGGCAGGTCCTGGGTCGCGGCGTGCAGGTCCCACTCGGCGTCGGCGATGGCCGCACCGAGCCCGGACAGGTCGGGGCAGGCGACGGGGTCGATCAGCGCGGAGCCGGCTCCCTCGCGGCGCAGCTGCACCAGATAGGCGCGCTGCCCGTAGCGATAACCGGAAGCCCGCTCGGCGTCGACGGCGACCGGTCCGGTGCCCGCGGCGAAGGCCGCGACCATCTCGGCGAGCGCGGTCTCGTCGGCGATCACCGGCGGAATGCCCTCGCGCGGTTCGAGCAGGGGGATCGGCGCCGTCTCGACGTCGTCCGGAGGAGCGCCTCCGGTGGTGCGCAGTGAACTGTCTGCTGCGGTCTCTTGGGCGTCGGTCACCTGTCAAGGGTATCTGTGAACGGACGGCGCCCGTCGACGGAACGTTCCGTCGACGGGCGCTGAAGGTGCGTAAACCGGAAAGATCCGGCCAGTCTTCGATCAGTGGATGATTCCGGTGCGCAGGGCGACCGCCACCATGCCGGCCCGGTCACCCGTGCCGAGCTTGCGGGCGATCCTGGCGAGATGGCTCTTGACGGTCAGTGCGGACAGGCCCATCGAGACGCCGATGGCCTTGTTCGACTGCCCTTCGGCGACCAGGCGGAGCACCTCCACCTCACGTCCGGACAGTTCGCGGTAGCCGCCCGGGTGGCTCGGGGTACCCGGGGGGCGGCGGTGCATACGGGCGGCCGCGGACCCGATCGGGGCGGCGCCGGGGCGGGTGGGGAGTCCTACGTTCGTGCGGGTGCCGGTGACGACATAGCCCTTGACGCCGCCCGCGAGGGCGTTGCGCACGGCGCCGATGTCGTCGGCGGCGGAGAGGGCCAGCCCGTTGGGCCAGCCCGCGGCTCGGGTTTCGGAGAGAAGCGTCAGGCCGGATCCGTCGGGGAGGTGGACGTCGGCGACGCAGATGTCGCGGGGGTTGCCGATGCGGGGACGAGCCTCCGCGACGGACGAGGCCTCGATCACGTCACGAACACCGAGCGCCCACAGATGGCGGGTGACGGTGGAACGGACGCGGGGGTCGGCCACGACCACCATCGCGGTTGGCTTGTTCGGGCGGTAGGCGACCAGGCTTGAGGGCTGCTCGAGGAGAACGGACACCAGGCCTCCTGGGGTGCGGGACGGGGCCGGCTCGGGGAAGAAGCCGGGACGAACCGTGCTTTCAAGGTCACAGTCGTCTTCGGCAGCAAACCCGCCCGCCTTTAGAGAAAGATCACGATTTGGTGAGTAACAATTCACGCAATTCGGACACATTATCGATCATCCGAAGATCGAACCGAATCGAACCGGTTCGCACCGGGACCGTCTTGCCCGTCAGAAAACGAGAAACGGCCGCGTCGGGCACTGCCGACGCGGCCGAAAACAGTCGTTGCTGATCGCTGCGGAAAAGCGGGAATCAGGAGGGATGGGGGCCCCGGCGCTGCGGCAGCGTCACCACCGCGCCGTCCGGACCGTTCGATCCCGCCGCCACCGGCGGCAGGCCGGCGACCTGGCACAGCAGCTCGCACCACGCGGCGAGATGCGCGGCCGTGTCCGGCACCCCGCCCCGGCCCTCGCGCGGCGTCCAGGACGCGCGGATCTCGATCTGCGACGCGGGCGGCCGGTCACCGATCCCGCCGAAGTAGTGCGAACTGGCGCGGGTGACCGTGCCGGACGGCTCTCCGTACGCGAGGCCGCGGGCCTGCAGCGCGCCCGTCAGCCACGACCAGCAGACGTCGGGGAGCAGCGGATCGGCGGCCATCTCCGCCTCGAGCTCCGCGCGCACCAGCGTCACCAGCCGGAACGTGCCGTGCCACGCCTCGTGCCCGGCCGGATCGTGGAGCAGCACGAGGCGTCCGTCGGCCAGGGCTTCGTCATCGGCCGCGTCGACGACCGTGGCCTCCAGTGCATAGGAGAAGGGGGCCAGGCGTTGCGGCGGGCGCGTCGGATCGATCTCGATCTCCGGGCGCAGCCGTGCGGACCGCAGGGCGTCGACCGCCGTGCGGAAGGCCAGGGGGGTGGCGTCATCCTCTTGTGCAGCGTTCATGTCCCGAGCGTTCTGCCCCTCCCGCACCGATTCACTCATCCCGTTCGAGTCGCCAGAGTCTTCCGGGCTGCCGACCGTCGTCCCTGAGCCGCAGCCATGCCGGGAAGGTTAAGGGGAAGGAGCGCCGCGCGCAGGCAAGGACACCCGTCGCCGACGCCGTTCCCGTGACACGCGGGGGCCGTGCGAGACTCTCTCGTGTGAGTGCCAACACCGAGGCCACGGGCCAGCAGCCGTCAGCGACGCACGACGCCGTCAAGGATTCCGCCTTCCTCAAGGCGTGCAGGCGTGAGCCCGTGCCGCACACGCCGGTGTGGTTCATGCGACAGGCGGGGCGTTCGCTGCCCGAGTACCTCAAGGTGCGCGAAGGCATTCCGATGCTGGAGTCGTGCACGCGGCCCGAGCTGGTCGCCGAGATCACGATGCAGCCGGTGCGGCGCCACAACGTCGACGCGGCCATCTACTTCAGCGACATCGTCGTGCCCCTCAAGGCCATCGGCATCGACCTCGACATCAAGCCCGGTGTCGGCCCGGTCGTCGCCAACCCGATCCGCAGCCGCGCCGACCTCGCCCAGCTGCGCGACCTGACCCCGGACGACGTCACCTACGTCACCGAGGCCATGGGCCTGCTCACCGCGGAGCTCGGCGCCACCCCGCTCATCGGCTTCGCGGGCGCGCCGTTCACCCTCGCGAGCTACCTCGTCGAGGGCGGACCCTCCCGCAACCACGAGCACACCAAGGCCCTCATGTACGGCGACCCGCAGCTGTGGGCCGACCTGCTCGACCGGCTCGCCGAGATCACCTCCGCCTTCCTGAAGGTGCAGATCGAGGCCGGCGCGAGCGCCGTGCAGCTCTTCGACTCGTGGGTCGGCGCCCTGTCCCCGGCCGACTACCGGCGCTCCGTCATGCCCGCCTCGCAGAAGGTCTTCCAGGCCGTCGAGTCCTACGGCGTGCCGCGCATCCACTTCGGTGTCGGCACCGGTGAACTGCTCGGGCTGATGGGCGAGGCCGGCGCGGACGTCGTCGGCGTCGACTGGCGGGTGCCGCTCGACGAGGCCGCGCGCCGCGTCGGCCCCGGCAAGGCGCTGCAGGGCAACATCGACCCGGCGATCCTCTTCTCCACGCCCGAGGCCGTCGAGGCCAAGGCGCGCGAGGTGCTCGACGCGGCGGCGGGCCTGGAGGGCCACGTCTTCAACCTCGGGCACGGCGTGCTGCCGAGCACCGACCCGGACGCGCTGACCCGGCTGGTCGAGTACGTCCACACGCAGACCGCCGTCTGATCCCCGCGGCGGGCCTCAGCAGGGCGCCCGCCACACCGCCAGCTCCAGCTTCTTGCGCATCGAGGAGAAGCCCCGCTGCTTCGCGCCGCTGCAGAAAGCGGAGGTGGGGAGCGCGTATTCGACGTGGAACACCGCCTTGCCCGCCTTGACGAACGGGGCGAGCGAGGCGCACTCCGCGAATTCGGCGCACTCCTCGTTCACGGCGAAGTCGAAGTCCCGCACGAGGTCGGGGACCTGGTCGAGATCGTTCTTCAGGCCGACGGACAGACCCCGCTCATGGGCGAGCCGGGCGACCATACGGTTGAAGGCGAGCTGGTGCCGGGCGGTGAGCGGGAACCCGGTGCGGTTCACGAAGCCGTCGAGCAGGTCCGGCTCGACCGCGTCGAAGCCCTTGCGGCGGCACATGTCGAAGCGCCGGGCCAGCAGCGGTTCCAGCACGTCGAGCCGGCGGATGTCGACCCAGCGCTCGCCCGCCCAGCCGTTCGTCCGCCCCAGGATCCGGTCCGGGTACGCGTCCTGGTCCGGGCGGAAGTTCTCCCACGCACCCGCGTTGACGTAACAGATGACGTGGCGTCCCGCGCGGTGCAGCCGGGCCACGTCGGCGGCCGTGTTCTCGAAGCCGTCGATGTCGTACACCGGGGCGTCGACGCTCGGGTCGACCCGGCCGTCGAGCTGCCACTGCCAGGCGGTGCCGGGGCGGGGCTGCCAACGGGCGGTGTGAGCGGGGCCGTCCGAGGGGCGCTGCGTCCCGTTCCCGACGCTCACGCAGCCGCCCAGGCAGAGCAGGGCGGTGGCGAGGACCGCGGACCGCCCCCGGTGGGCGCGGCTCACCGCTCCTCCTCCTCGTCGTCCTCCGCCGGCATCCCCGGCGGCCGTGTCCACGGGTTCGGCCCCGAACCCGGGACCGCGCAGTGCACGGCGGCGCCCCTGCGCAGCGCCGTCCGGGCGGCGAGACGGGTCAGGGTCGGGGGCACCCCGTACACCAGATGGCAGAAGTGTTCGGGGGAGTGGCGGGCGGTCCACTGGGGGGCGTCGAACGCGCGCAGATACGTCGACCAGTGGCCCTCGAACGTGACCAGCAGATCGGCGGCGCCCGCATAGCCCGACGCCGGGTGGACCCCCGGGTTCAGTACGACGGTCGACGCCCCCTCGTCCCGGGCCGAGCGGACCAGGCGCCGGGTGCGGCGCAGATCGCCGCGGCCCGGCGCCACCCGGTCGAGGAAACAGCCGTCGACGCCGTACCAGTCGCGGTGCCGGGACACGTCGTCGGTGACGGGCCCCGGCTCCCGTTCCCCGTACGCCGTGTCGACGTAGCCGAGGACCCGGACGCCCGCCTCGCGCAGCGCCCGGGACGCCGCCGCGAACGCGGGGTCGGGGGCCCTGCCCGGACCGTCCGTCACGTTCAGGACCACCCCGTAGAGCTGCGGCGCCGCGACGACGAGGGCCTGCCAGGCGCCCGGGTCCGTGGCCGGGTGGACGTACAGCGGGACGAGCAGCCGGCCCTGTCTCATCGCAGCTCCCTGGCCGGCGCACCGTCCGCCGACCAGAGCGCGGCCAGCGAGGTGTGCAGGGGGTGTTCCGCGCTCCAGCCCAACTCGCGCCGGGCGGCGGTGACCTGGGCGCACTGCCAGGGCACCGACGGGGACCGGCCCACGACGCCGAGCGTCTCCTCCACCCGGCCGCGGAACCCGGACGCGCGGATCAGTCCGTGCACCAGATCGCGCACCGGGACGGCGTGACCGCTGCCGATGTTCAGGACCGGCGGCAGCGGCCCGGGCGCGGTCAGGGCGAGGGCCGCGGCCGTCGCCACATCGCGTACGTCGACGAAGTCGCGGTGCGCCGACAGATCGCCGACCTGCACCGTGCCGGGCGGGTCGTGGGGCAGGGCGGCCCGGATCTCGGCGGTGAGGCGGCCCGGCAGACCCGCGCGGGGCGCACCGGGACCCACCGGGTTCGTCACGCGCAGCACCACCGCGTCGAGCCCGGAACCGGTGACCGCGAGGGTGCCCGCGAGCTTGCTCGCGCCGTACAGGGACGCGGGCCGGGCCGGCGCGCTCTCCGGGGTCTGCTCGCCGAGGATCGTCGGGCCGTACTCGGCGGCGGAGCCCAGGTGGACCAGGCGGGCGGCCGGGGCCGCGAGATGCATCGCCTCGCACAGGACGGCGGGAACACGGGAGTTGGTGTCGACGAGGGTCAGGGCACTGCCGCCGACAGCGCCCACGCAGTTGACGACCGCGTCGGGCGCGGCGTGGTCGATGAGGTCCGCGAGGGCGCCCGGCGAGGCCGTCACGAGATCGATCCGCAGGTCGTCGTAGGGGTGGCGGCCGCCGGTGAGGAGCCGCACGCCCGGCAGGGCGCGCAGTCGTTCGGCGATGTGCCCGCCCAGGTATCCGGTGGGGCCCAGGACGAGGATGCGCACGGCCGGTCACACTCCTTTCAGGAGCAGGGAACGATGGGTGGTGAACTCGGCGTTGGCCCGGTCGTAGTCGTCGGGCCGGCCGATGTCGAGCCAGTAGCCGTCGAACTCGTGGGCGCGCGGCGGGTTCTCGGCCTTCAGCAGGTCGAGGACGAGTTCGTCGAAGCCGAGCGGCAGGCCCGGGGTGTACGTGGCGAGCGTGTCGCGGGATACGCCGTACACACCCATCGAGACGCGGCAGTCCATCCTGGGTTTCTCCGTGAAGGCCACGACCCGGGAGTCGTCCGTGGTCAGCACCCCGAAGTCGATGTGCACCTCACGGGCGTACGTCGCGATCGTCAGCGGCGCGCCGGACGTCCGGTGGCCGCGGAGCACCTCGGCGTAGTCGAGGTCGGTGAGGATGTCGCCGTTCATGACGAGGAAGTGCTCGGGCAGCCGGTCCATCATCGTCAGGAGCGGGCCCATGGTGCCCAGCGGGCTGTCCTCGCTGGAGTAGCCGACGCGCAGGCCCCAGCGGGCGCCGTTGCCGACGTAGGCACGGATGATGTGGCCCAGGTGGCCGATGGCGATGGTGGCCGTGGTGAAGCCGGACGCGGCGAGCTGACGCAGCACGATCTCCAGGATCGCGTGCTGATCGCCGATCGGGACGAGCGGTTTGGGCAGAGCGGTGGTGTACGGGCGCAGTCGGACGCCCTTGCCTCCGGCGAGGATGACGGCGTGCACGGTCGGCTCCCTTCGACTGTGGGGGCGGCGCTGGTGTTCGTCTTCACAACTGCCGTACAGGACCTAGATGTTGTAGATGTCCGTCTTGTAGCGGGCCAGGTTGCCCGGGTCGCGGAAGAACGCGACCGTCTTCGCCAGGCCCTGTTCCAGGTCGTGGGCCGGGGACCAGCCGGTCGCCGCGTGCAGCCGGGAGGCGTCGGCCACCAGACGCATCACCTCGGAGTTCGCCGGACGGACACGGCGCTCGTCCTCGCGGACGTCCAGGTCGGCGTCCATGACCTTGCCGATGAGGCGGACCAGGTCGCCGACCGAGATCTCGCCCCCCGTACCGGCGTTGAACGTGAGGCCGGCCACCTGCTCCAGCGGCGCCGTACCGACCGCGAGGAAGGCGCGGGCGGTGTCCTCGACGTAGGTGAAGTCGCGTGTCGGACGCAGATCGCCGATCGTGATCTCCCTTCTGCCCGCGGCCACTTGGCCGATGACGGTCGGGATCACGGCCCGCATCGACTGACGCGGACCGAACGTGTTGAAAGGACGCAGCGTGACCACGGGGGTCGTGAAGGCCGCGAAGTAGCTGTCCGCGAGCCGGTCGGCGCCCGCTTTCGAAGCGGCGTACGGGGACTGGGTGTTGATGGGGTGGTCCTCGGTGATCGGGACCGTTCGCGCGGTGCCGTACGTCTCGCTTGTCGAGGTGTGGACGAGGCGCGGCGTGCACGACCGGCGCACCGCTTCGAGGACGTTGAGGGTGCCGGTGACGTTCGTGTCGACGTAGCTGTGCGGCGCCTGGTACGAGTACGGGATCGCGATCAGCGCCGCCAGGTGGTAGACGGTCTCGGCGCCCTGGACCAGACCGCGCACGGAGCCGGGGTCGCGGACGTCGCCGAGGACGATCTCCACCTCCGCGAGGATGTCGGCCGGCAGGGTCTCCAGCCAGCCGTGGCTGGAGAAGGAGTTGTACTGGGCCATCGCGCGGACGCGGTGGCCGGTGGCGACGAGTGCCTCGGTGAGGTGCGAGCCGATGAAGCCCTCGGCTCCGGTCACGGCGACAAGGGGTGCCGATGTCATGGGTGCTCCCGGGAAATGGGCCGGTGGTGGTGTGGTTCAGGGGTGGGCGGGGGCCTGGCCCGGGAGTGCGAAGTGATCAGGTGTGGGCGGTCGGGCTGCCCAGGTGGCGTACGGCGAAGGCCAGTAGGAGGCAGGCCGTCGTGGCGGTGCAGTGCGTCCCCGGCAGCACGGTCGCGGCCGCCGCGGTGGCCAGGGTGACCGCCGCCGGGAGCCAGGCGTTGCCGAACGCCTGGAGCAGCAGGGCGATCCACAACAGGGCCCCGAGCGCGAGGAGTTCGGCCGGAGGGCCGGACACGGCGAGGGCGCCCGCACCCAGCGGGACCAGATAGGCCGCCAGGCACAGGAGCAGGGCGCGGGCGGCGCGGAGCTGGAAGCCCTCGAAGGTGGTGGAGGCGCGCAGAGCGGCGACGGCGAGCCCGCGGTAGCGGTGCAGCAGCCACTCGGCCGGACCCATGCTGAGGGTCAGCACGACGACGGCGTACGGGTGCTGCCGCCCGGCGAGCGTGGTGAGCGTCCCCGCGGCCAGGCCGAACAGACCGTACGGCAGCGAACGCACCAGGGGTGTCGTCGTCCTCGGCACGGAAGCGGCGGACAGCGCCGTGCGCAGGGTGAGTGCGGCCGCGCCGAGCGCGAGCAGCAGGGTCAGCAGCGGAAGCCCGATACGGACCGGCGCCGGCGGCTGCCACCAGAACAGCGCCGCGACGCCCGCCGTCACCGGCGTCAGCGCGACGGCGAGCAGCCGCTCGCGCCCGAACACCAGCAGCACCCCCGCCGCGGCGAGATACGCGGACTGCGCCGCGGCGAACACCGCCCCCGGGCCCGGACCCGCGACCGCGAGCCCGACGCAGGACGCCGCCGCCGCGCCCAGCGGCGCGCCCACGAGCAGCGCGCGGCCCGCCTCCCGGAGCCCGGCGACCAGGCAGATGTACGCGCGGTGGCTCAACGCCTGCGACCACCCCCACGACACCAGGGCCGCGACGATCAGGCCGCGCAGCCCGGCCGTGTCCCGCCACGCCCCGGCGGCCAGCAGGTACGCGGCGCCGGGCAGCGTGAACAGCAGTCCGCGCAGCGCGCACCGCGCATGGTCGGGCCGCCAGGGGTCCGCCACCGCCGCGACGGGCTTCGGGAAGGCGCGGGGCACCCGCCGGAACAGGTCCTCGGCCAGCGAGAACAGATCGGCATGTCCGTACGTGTCCCGCACCCGGTCCGCGCTCATCCCCTGCGCTTCCAGGAGCGCCGCGACCTCGTACGGGTGCACGGCGGCACCCACGTCGTCGGCGAGTTCGGCGGCCAGGGTGTCGACGGGGTCGTCGGCGAGGGCGGGCCGCAGCGCGGCGCGGGCCGCCCTCGGCCTGCTCCCGGACACGACGCCCCGACCGGCGGCGTCGGCGTCGGCGGTGTCGTATGTGTCGTCGGCGGGTTCCCCCGGTGCGGGGACGGCCGAGGACGTCACCAGGCGCAGCCCGATGCGTTCGGCCTCCTCCGCGGACCGTGCCCAGGACGGGCCGCGCCGGGGCGGGCGGGCCAGCCGGAGCGCGAGGTCGTCCTCGGCGGTGGCGCCCGGCGGGAGGGCGAGGGGGCCGCTCATCCGGCCACCCCGTCCCACTCGCCGGACTCGGCCGACCCGGTGGATCCGGCGGACCCGGCGGTGTGCCGGGTGCCGTCGGCGCCGAGCTCCAGATAGATCGCGCGGAACGCGTCCACGGTCTGCCGCAGCGTGAACTGCTCGATCACCCGCAGCCGTGCCGCCTCGCCCATCGCCGCCCGCCGCCCGGGATCGGACAGCAGGTCGAGGGCGGCCCGCGCCATCGCCTCGGGGGAGCGCGGCGGCACCACGAGACCCGTCGGGCCGACGGCCTCGCGCACCCCGCCGACGTCCGTGGACACCGTGGCCCGGCCGCACGACATCGCCTCGATCAAAGTGAACGGGAAGCCCTCGCTGATGCTCGACAGCATCACGACATTCCCTGCCGCGTACGCGTCCTTGATGTGCTCGACCCGGCCCTCGAACCGCACCGCGTCCCCGGTCCCGAGGGAGACCGCCAGCGCCTCGCAGCGTGCGCGGTAGGCCTCGCCGCCGCGCGGAGTGCCCCCGAACAGCCTCAACTGCGCTTCGGGAAGCTTCTGTCGGACCAGGGAGAAGGCGCGGATCAGCGTCTCCAGGTCCTTGATCGGATCGACCCGGCCGGCCCAGCTGAGCGTGGGCCGCTCCGGCTCCGGCCCGGCCGGCGGGAACGCCGCCGGGTCCACGCCGTTGTAGACGGTGCGGATCAGCTCCGGATCGGCGCCGCCGCGCTCCTCCCACAGCCGGTTGTACCGGTTGCCCGGCGTGATCAGGGCGGCCCTGCGGTACGTCTCCTCGGCCAGCAGCCGGAAGAAGCCCAGCATCACCGCCTTCACCGGCCAGGTGAACGGGCCCGTGCGGTAGCCGAGGTAGCGCTCGCGCAGATACACCCCGTGCTCCGTCAACAACAGCGGCACACCGTGCTCATGACGGGCCATCAGCCCCGGCAGCACCGCGATGCCGCCGCTCACCGCGTGGGCCACCCCGCGCTCGGGCGGCCGCGCCGCGAGCGGCCGCAGCGCGTGCTCCAGCAGACTCGTCGCGGTCAGCGCGTCGTGCAGGCTCGGCCGGGCGGCGGCCACGTCCAGACCTGGCCGCCGCCACACCGACGCGAGCACCCGCACCGCGTGATCGCCGCGCAGCACCGGGGAGAGCCAGCCCGCGCGGGCGTAGCGGCCCAGTTCGTAGAGGGCCGGACCGAAGACGTCCTCGGCGGCCGGGTCCAGCAAGGGGGAGAGGAACTCCTCGTAGGCGGTGAGGAGCCGGCGGCCGGCGCGGCCGCGCGGGGCGCGGCCCTCGGGCGCGGGGCCCCACATCGGCAGGCCGGTCGGCGCCGACACGTGCGGCGGCAGGTCCCAGGCGATCGACTCGCGCCCGGTGCCGGTGACCGCGAGGACGTCGAAGTCGAAGTCCGGCATGCCGCGCACGAGCTGGTCGCACCAGACGCTGACGCCGCCGTGACTGTGCGGATAGGTGCCTTCCGTCAGCAGGGTGACGTGCGGGCGGGAACGTAAGGGGACGGGAGAGGACGGGGGCTCGGGCATGATGAAGCTCCGCGACTGTTCGCTACGGGCGGGGGCGGTGGTGCGGGATCAGCCGGGCAGGTTCAGCGTCACCCGGTCCTGCGACGGACCCGGTGACACCCAGCCCGACGCTCTTCCCGCGTAGGAAGAGCCGAACTCCCTTGTGCCCGTGCTCAGTTGCTGTGCCGTGCCGCTCGGCGCGGTCGCCGTGACCGTGACCCCGCCGGGGGCCCGCACCGTCACCGACGTACCGATCCGGTACGCGGTCACCTCTCCGTCGCGCACCGCCGCGCGCCAGTCGGCGCGGGCCTTCATCTCGGCGCCGAGCTGCGCCATCGGCAGGTTCACGACCGGGGCGGAGGACGTGAACAGCGCGGAATACGTGTCCAGGACCCGGTCCAGGACCGGGTAGGCGATGCGGTCCTCGGCCAGGTTCGACTGGTGGATGAAGTGCGGGCTCGGATCGTTCGACAGGACGTGCCCGAGGGCCGTCGCGGCCTCCAGCGGCACGATGTACGACGTGTAGCCGGTGGCCGTGTCCAGCGGCTCGTCCAGGCACGTGGTCGTCGTGGAGCCCTCGC
Source organism: Streptomyces sp. cg35 (assembly GCF_050410835.1). Lineage (NCBI taxonomy): Bacteria > Bacillati > Actinomycetota > Actinomycetes > Kitasatosporales > Streptomycetaceae > Streptomyces > Streptomyces sp. cg35. Next base: position 2,126,422 of record NZ_CP191268.1, on the reverse strand, counting down.
AGATCCCGCTGCCGCCGTCGGCCGTGCTCGTGTAGATGTAGTTGTACTCGTCGACCTGCTCGGCCGCCCGGCCCGCGTTGTAGAAGACGTTCATCGGGTGGCGCGGCACCGTGAGCGCGGGGCCGACCAGCCGCTGCGCCGGGTCGCGGGAGGCGTCGGAGCCGAGGGACGCCACCCCGTTGTCCGTCAGGGCGCCCGCCAGGTTCGGGTTGTCGTCCGGCTGCTGCGGCAGCACCTTCAGACCCGAGTGCTCACCGGTGACCAACTCGGTGGTGTCCAGGTCGAGTCCGTTGCGCTGTCCCCACGCCCGGTTGTCGGAGATCTGCCGCGAGATCTCCGTGCGGGACACGTACCGGGTGGAGCCGCCGGCGTCCGTCGCGCACTTCCACGGGACGACGCTCACGTCCTGGACGCAGCCCAGAAACGGGTGGTCGTAGGTGTGGTTCACCCAGCGGTACGCGGCCCGGTCCGTGACCAGCCGGTCGGCGAGGGCGTCGGAGCCGTCGTTCTCCTGCCGGTACAGCTCGCTGCCACCGCCGTTGTAGACCATGTCGAGGGTGAACCCGCGCAGGCGTGACCACTGCGCCGCGTAGGCGGCGTCGGCGGTCGTCATCCGGATCGGGTCCGGGGTGCCCTGTCCGGGCGGGCAGTCGACGTCGCCCGGTGTGCAGTCGAGGGTGGTGTCCCAGCGGTCGTCGGCGGCGAACACGTCGTCCACGTGCACCGCGAAGTAGTTGCGGGACGCGCCCAGGTGCACGCCCTGGGTCATCCAGTCGACGATGCCGCGGGCGAGCAGCCGGAACTGCTTCTGGTACTGGTTGTAGACGAACGTGACCACCAGTTCACGGCGTCCGTCGTGCTTGTACTCGCCGACCAGCGAGCCCCGTTCATCCGTTCCCGGGATCGCCGCGTCCACGTAGCTCGTGAAGTCGGCGTCCTGCGCCGGGTGCGCGAGGAATCCGTAACTCTCGTCCACGGAAGGAGAGTTGTCCTCGAAGGGTACGGAGCCGGACAAGTAGCCGAACGCCGCGGCCTTGCCCGCGTCCGTGACCCGGCCGGCGGCCCCGTCCAGTGACCCGCTGAACTCCGGTACCTGCAGGCCGACCTCGGGTCTGGCGTACGTATAGGCGTCGACCTGCGGAATCGCATAGGTGCGCTCGAAGTCGGCGAGCGCCGCCGCTTCCGCCGAGCCGGTGCCGAACGGGTTGTCGTCGGGCAGGACGACCGCCTGGTACCTGGCGCGGGGCCGGCCGTCGACGGTGTCCGCGAGGAACGCCGCGTCGATCACCGGGCGGTCCGGTCGTCTGAGGTCCACCGTGGTGAACGGCGTTCCCTGGCTGGCGAGTTCGGCGGAGAGCGCCGCGGTGGCCGGACCGCCGTCCGTCACCACCAGGATGCGTAGGTCGACACGGGGTTGCTCGTCGGCCGCCGCGGACACCGGTCCGCCGGGCGTCGCGAGCGCAAGGAGCAGAGCGCCGGCACCGAGGGCCGCCGCTCGTGCGGAGCGATTCATGTGGTGGTGGTCCCCTCATGGTCGGGCGCGCGACGGCTCCCCACCGTCGTGCGCCCGCCCCCCAGCGGCGCGCCCGCATGTAGCTGTGCGTGTCCGCGCCGCTCTGACGCGTCACATAGTGCGTCCAGCCCGGGAGCTGTGTGCGGATTCTGTGGAACGTGGCGGAAAATGAGAGCAGCCGCCAGGCGGTGCGTCGGGTGGTGCCCAGGGGGGTCGAGGTTCGCCGGAGCGAAGAGTTCCGGAGCGGGTTGGCCGCTCAGGCGTATGCATGCCACGTGCACGTGTCGTCGTGCTGTGCGGCGGAAACCGGTTCCACGCAGAGAATCGAATCGGCCAGTGACACAAGGTCAGTTGAGGGGCTCCTGTGCGGATGCAAGCATTCTGTGCATGCGGGGTCCTCCGTGCCCGGCCCGCCTACCCCGCGGCCCGGACCGCCGCCACCGCCTTCCGCGCCGCCACCAGCACCGGGTCCCACACCGGCGAGAACGGCGGCGCGTACCCCAGATCGAGGGCCGTCATCCGCTCCACCGTCATGCCGGCCGTCAGCGCCACCGCCGCCACGTCGACCCGCTTCGCCGCGCCCTCGCGCCCCACGATCTGCACCCCGAGCAGCCTCCCGGTGCGCCGCTCGGCGAGCATCTTCACCGTCATCGGCGCGGCCCCCGGGTAGTAACCCGCCCTGCTCGTCGACTCGATGGTCACCGCCACGAACTGCAGCCCCGCGCGCCGCGCGTCCTTCTCGCGCAGCCCCGTGCGCGCGATCTCCAGCTCGCACACCTTGCTCACCGCGGTCCCCACCACACCGGGGAACGTCGCGTACCCGCCGCCCACGTTCGACCCGATGATCTGCCCGTGCTTGTTCGCGTGCGTGCCGAGCGCGATGTGCCGCTCGCGCCCCGACACCAGATCGAGGACCTCGACACAGTCGCCGCCCGCCCAGATGTCCTCATGGCCGCGCACCCGCATCCCCAGGTCGGTGAGGAGCCCGCCGTGCTCGCCCAGCGGCAGTCCCGCGTCCCTCGCCAGCGCCGTCTCGGGCCGTACGCCGATCCCCAGCACCACCACGTCCGCGGGGAACTCGGCGTCCGCGGTCGCCACGGCCCGCACCCGTCCGTCGTCCCCGGTGAGGATCTTCGTCACCTCGGCGTCGTCGACCATGGTGATGCCCAGGCCCGTCATCGCCTCGTGCACAAGGCGTCCCATGTCCGGGTCGAGCGTCGACATCGGCTCGGCCCCGCGGTTGACGACGGTCACCTCGTACCCCCGCCGGATCAGCGCCTCGGCCATCTCCACGCCGATGTACCCGGCGCCCACCACGACGGCCCGGCGCCCCTTCGTCGCCCGCAGGGTGTCGAGCAGCGCCTGCCCGTCGCCGAGCGTCTGCACCCCGTGCACCCCGGCCGCGTCCATCCCCGGCAGGTCCGGGCGCACCGGGCGCGCCCCCGTCGCGATCACGAGCTTGTCGTACCCGACCCAGTACTCGGCCCCGCCGTCGACCTCGCGCGCCCGTACCCGTCGCCCCTCGACGTCGATCCGCACGACCTCGGTGCCCGTCCGCAGATCGATGCCGCGCTCCCGGTGCTCCTCGGGCGAGCGGGCGATCAGCTCGTCCCGCCCGGCGACCTGGCCGCCCACCCAGTACGGGATGCCGCACGCGGAGAACGAGGTGAACTCGCCCCGCTCGAAGGCCACGATCTCCAACGCGTCGAGGCCGCGCAGCCGGCGCGCCTGCGACGCGGCGGACATGCCCGCCGCGTCGCCGCCGATGACCACAAGCCGCTCACGCGCAGAGTTCTCAGTGCTCATGCGCCCCACGCTACGTGGGCCGCCCGGGTCAGTCCTGCTGGTCGGGACCCGGCTCCGGGTGCGCGGGCAGCGGGCCGAGCGCCGTGTGCACGGGCCGGCTCCCGGCGCGCCGCGGCAGCCGGGGACGGACGAACCGCAGCCACAGGAACACCAGCAGCGCCGCGACCGCCGCGAACGGCAGCACGGCCGCGACCGCCATCGCCAGCCACTTCAGCACCGTCACGAAGGCGCTCCAGCCGCCCGACAGCGCGTCGAGGAAGCCGGGATCGTCGTCCTCGCCGCCCGCCGCCTTCGCGGGCGCCTCGGACAGCTTCAGCGTGATCGTCGCGAGCGTCGTCCGGTCCTTCAGCGACGCCTGCTGCGCGAGCAGCGCCTCCAGCTCCGACTGCCGGCTGCTCAACTCCCCTTCCAGCGTCACCACATCGCTCAACTTCGAGGCACGGTCCATCAGTTCCCGCACCCGCGCCACGCTCGCCCGCTGCGACTTGATGCGGCTGTCCACGTCGACGACCTGATCGGTGACGTCCTTCGCGGTCACGTTCCGCTTCACCAGGCGCCCCGCGCCCGAGAGCCGGTCGAGCACGTCCTCGTACGCCTCCTGCGGCACCCGCAGCGTCACGCGCGACCGCTCGCGGCCGTACCCGTCGCGGTCCGTCGTCTCGTTGCCGACCAGACCGCCCGCCTCCTCGGCGACCGTACGTGCCTTGTCGAGCGCGTCCGGCACGTCCTTGACGCGGACGGACACCGTGGCGGTCCGGATGACGTGGACCCCGGCGAGCCGGGCGGGCTTTCTCGTGCCCGACGACTTGCCGCCGGACCGGCTGCTGTCGGCGGCCCCGCCCGCCTCCTGCGGGGCGGCGGCCTCGCCGCCCGCGTCGCTCTTGGTATCGCTGCTGCCGCCGCTGGCGGCCGAGCAGCCCGTGAGCGCGAGCGCCGCGGTCAGCAGCAGCGCGGCCAGGGCACCCGCGGGCCGTGGTCGTGTACGGGTCGTTCCGGACGTGTGCATCGTCGTACCCCCGGGGGACGTGACGGTCATCGGACGCCTCCTTCGACGCGCGAGTGGGCCGTCCGGTGGTTGCCGGGCGGTCCCGAACCGGTCACGGTCGGGACTCGTCGGCGACGGGGCCGCGTTCTGACAGAGTGGGGGCATGCGCGAAACGGACACAGGTACGGGAACGGGACGGGGCCGCGAAGTCCTCGTCATCGGTGGCGGCATCGCGGGCCTCGCGGCGGCGCACCGATTGCTCGACGCCTCCGACGAGGACGACCCGGTGCGGGTGACCGTCCTGGAGGCGTCCGACCGGCTCGGCGGCAAGCTGCGCGCGGGCGAGATCGCCGGGGCCCGCGTCGACCTCGGCGCCGAGTCGATGCTGGCGCGCCGCCCCGAGGCGGTGGGCCTGGCCCGCGAGACCGGCCTGGCGGACCGCCTCCAGCCGCCGTCCACGGCGACCGCCTCGATCTGGACCCGCGACACCCTGCACCCGATGCCCAAGGGCCACGTCATGGGCGTCCCCGGCAGCGCCGACGCGCTCGCCGGCGTCCTCTCCGAGGAAGGCCTGGCCCGCATCGAGCGGGACGCCGACCTGCCCCCCACCGAACTCGGTGACGACGTCGCCGTCGGCGAGTACGTCGCGGCCCGCCTCGGCCGCGAGGTCGTCGACCGGCTCGTCGAACCGCTCCTCGGCGGCGTCTACGCCGGCGACGCCTACCGCATCTCCCTGCGCAGCGCGGTACCCCAGCTGTTCGAGGAGGCCCGCCGCCACCGGTCCCTGACGGCGGCGGTCCGTGCCCTCCAGGCCCGCACCGCGCAGAACCAGCAGACGGGCCCGGTGTTCATGGGCATCGAGGGCGGCATCGGCACCCTGCCGGGCGCCGTGGCCGACGCCGTGACCCGGCGGGGCGGCACGATCCTGCTCGGGGAACGCGCGACGTCCCTGGGAGCGCGGGGGGCCGCACGCGCCGCCGCGGACGACGCGGGGACGTCCGCCGACCGCGAGCCCCTGTGGCGCGTGGTCACCGAACAGGGCCGCACCTTCACCGCCGACCAGGTCGTCATCGCCCTGCCCGCCCCGGCCGCGGCCAGCCTGCTGCGCACCGCCTCCCCGCTGGCCTCCCAGGAGCTGCGCGGCATCGAGTACGCGTCCATGGCCCTGATCACGATGGCGTACCGCAGGAGCGAGGCCCGCCTCCCGGAGGGCAGCGGCTTCCTGGTCCCGCCCGTCGACGGCCACACCATCAAGGCCGCCACGTTCGCCTCCCACAAGTGGGGCTGGATCGACGCAGAGAACCCGGACCTCCTCGTCGTGCGCACCTCGGTCGGCCGCTACGGCGACGAGAAGGACCTCGGCCGCGACGACGCCGAGCTCGTCGACATCGCGCGGGGCGACCTGCGCGAGGCCACCGGCCTGACGGCGGGCCCGGTCGCGGCCCACGTCACCCGCTGGCAGGACGGCCTGCCCCAGTACCCCGTCGGCCACACGGACCGGGTGGCCCGGATCCGCGAGCACATCGGCCAGCTCCCCGGCCTCGCCGTGTGCGGAGCCGCGTACGACGGCGTCGGCATCCCGGCGTGCATCGCGAGCGCGTACGCGGCCGTGGACGAGCTGCGCGGCGACACCGGCACCCGTGAGGAGCTGAAGGCGAACCCGGTGCAGAGCATGCACGGCGGAGCAGGAGAATGAGGGCATGAGCGACGACACCCCTACCACCGCAGCCCCCGCCGAGCGGATCCCGAACAAGGGCAAGCTGGCCAAGGACCTGAACGAGGTCATCCGCTACACCCTCTGGTCGGTCTTCAGGCTGAAGGACGTGCTGCCGGAGGACCGCGCGGGTTACGCGGACGAGGTCCAGGAGCTGTTCGACCAGCTCGGCGCGAAGGACGTGACGGTCCGCGGCACCTACGACGTGTCCGGGCTGCGCGCCGACGCCGACCTCATGATCTGGTGGCACGCGGAGACCGCCGACCAGCTGCAGGAGGCGTACAACCTCTTCCGCCGCACCAAGCTGGGCCGCGCCCTGGAGCCGGTGTGGTCGAACATGGCGCTGCACCGCCCCGCCGAGTTCAACCGCTCGCACATCCCGGCCTTCCTGGCCGACGAGACGCCGCGCGACTACGTCTCCGTGTACCCGTTCGTGCGCTCCTACGACTGGTATCTGCTGCCCGACGACGAGCGCCGCAAGATGCTCGCCGACCACGGCAAGATGGCCCGTGGCTACCCGGACGTGCGCGCCAACACGGTCGCGTCGTTCTCGCTCGGCGACTACGAGTGGATCCTGGCCTTCGAGGCCGACGAGCTGTACCGCATCGTCGACCTGATGCGTCACCTGCGCGCCTCTGAGGCCCGCAAGCACGTGCGCGAGGAGGTCCCGTTCTACACGGGCCGCCGCAAGTCGGTCGCCGAACTGGTGGCGGGCCTCGCGTAGGGCGCGTCAATTCGGTTGCTCCCACGTCCCGGCTCGGGCTTTCATCGAGAGGCCCGAGCCGGATGACGTAGAGGTGGTGTTGTATGCCCACGGCCCTTGGGACCGTTCTCGCATCTTGTGCGTGAACTCCCAGGATGCGAGGCGGAGTGCAGAGACCTCAGTCCCTTCCGCATCGCTCAGGAGTCGTTTCCACGATGTCCCGCAACACCTCCAGGCGGGCGCGCACCGAGGCGCGCGCCCAGTCCTTCCGCTGCCTGAACTGCGGTCTCGACGTGTCGATGACCGCCGTCGGCACGGGCCACCGCAATCACTGCCCGAACTGTCTGTGGAGCCGTCACCTCGACGACACCCCGGGCGACCGGGCGGCCGACTGCGGGGCCCGCATGGAGCCACTGGCCATCTCCGTCCGCAAAGACGGCGAATGGGTCCTGGTGCACTCCTGCACCGGCTGCGGCGTCCTGCACGCCAACCGCACGGCCGGTGACGACAACGCGCTCCCCCTGACGCGACTGGCGGTCCGCCCGCTGGTCCAGTCCCCGTTCCCCTTCGAACGGCTCGGAGCGCTCTAGGCAAGGCCCTTCCCGCAAGGCAGGAGCGGAGATCCCGGGCTCCGCTCCTGCCTCGGGTCAGCCGGCCCCGAGGGGTTCGTCGGACAGCCCGCGCGACCCGGCCCCGAGCGGCGTCGGTTCCGCGTGCGCGGCACACGCCGCGGCCCGCCGCAGCGGCACCTGACCGTCCAGCACGTACGCGTCCAGGTGCCCGTTCACGCACGAGTTGGCGCCCCCGGCGATGCCGTGCGTCCCCGCGCCCCGCTCCGTCACGAGCACCGATCCGGCGATCCGCCGGTGCATCTCCCGCGCGCCCTCGTACGGCGTCGCCGCGTCCCGCTCCGCGGCCAGGATCAGCGTGGGCGGCAGCTCGCCCGGCAGTGTCCGCACGTCGACCGGCTGCTGCCGCGGCGCGGGCCAGTACGCGCACGGCAGGTTCATCCACGCGTTGTCCCACGTCTCGAACGGCGCGTGGCGCGCGAGCCGCGTGTTGTCGCGGTCCCAGGTGCGGAAGTCCGTCGGCCAGGCCGCGTCGTTGCACTCGACCGCCGTGTACACGGCGGTGCCGTTCTCGTTCTCGGCGGCGGCCTCCGGGCTCGGCGCGGCCTGGGAGATCAGCGGCTTCGGGTCGCCCTTCAGATACTCCGACAGCGCCACGGCCCGCATCGGCCAGTAGTCGTCGTAGTACCCGGCCTGGAGAAAGGCGGACTGCAGCTGCCCGGGGCCGACCTTGCCGCCGGCCGGCTTGTGCGCCAGCTCCGCGCGCACCCGCTCGTACGACGTCAGCACCTCCTCCGCCGTCCTGCCCAGGTGATACGTGGCGTCGTGCTTGGCGACCCACGTCCGGAAGTCGGCCCAGCGCCCCTCGAACGCCGCCGACTGCTCCAGGTTGTTGGCGTACCAGATCCGGTCCGGGTCCGGGTTCACCGCCGAGTCGAAGACCATCCGCCGCACGTGCGAGGGGAACAGCTGCGCGTACACGGCCCCGATGTACGTGCCGTACGAGGCACCCATGTACGTCAGCCGCCGCTCGCCCAGCGCGGCCCGCAGCACGTCCAGGTCGCGGGCGTTGTTCAGGGTCGTGTAGTGCGCGAGGTCCGGGTTCTTCGCGCAGCCGCGCGCGTACGCCTTCGCCTGCGCGACGCGCTCCCTCTTGTACGAGGCCGAGGGGTGCGTCGGCGCCTGCGTGGGGGCCTGCGCGAAGTGCTTCGGGTCCTGGCAGGACAGCGGCGCCGACCGGCCCACACCGCGCGGCGCGTAGCCCACGAGGTCGTACGCGGCGCCGATGCGCTTCCACTCGGGCATCAGGCCGGCCAGCGGGAAGTACATGCCGTTCCCGCCGGGCCCGCCCGGGTTGAAGACGAACGCGCCCTGCCGGGCGACCTTCTGCCCGCCCTGTTTCCCGGTGGCCTTGATCCGGCTGACGGTGAGGGTGATCTGCCGGCCCCGCGGGTGCGCGTAGTCGAGGGGCACGGTCACGGTGCCGCAGGTGACCGGCTCGGGCAGGTTCTCCGCGGCGGGGCACGTGCCGAACCGGATTCCGGCGGCCGCGGCCCGCTCGGCGGCGACGGCGGTGCCCAGCGTCTTCGGGGAGTCGGGCCCCGTGGGCGTGGCGCTCGCGCTGCCCGCGGGCGCTGCCACGAGCGCCGACAGGACCAGCGATCCCGCGGCGGCGTAGAGGGCGGATGCTGCTCTCATCGCTTGGGTGCATCCCTTTCGTCGAGCTCTCGAACCCTTGCGGCTCGGGATCAAAGGGATACTTGGGGCGGTGGTTGGCGAAGTAAAGCACCTGGTCGCCGGTGTCGGATCAATGACCCCGATGCGCCACCCGGGGGATTCTCAGGTCACGGCCCGGCGGTGCTCCGGGCCGTCGCCGAGGGCGGCCCGCAGCGCCGGGTCGTCCACCGCGCGCACCCCGCGCACGGCGACCGCGAGCAGGCTGCCGGTGCCCTTGGGCAGGGCGGCGAGCAGCCGCTGCCCGGTCGGCGAGGCCCAGCGCGTGTACGGGTGGATCTCTATGCGGGCGATGACCAGACAGCTCAGCGTGAGCAGCAGCGGCAAGGCGAACCAGACCGCCACCGGCAGCCCCGGCCCGCCCGGCCGGCCCGGCATCAGCACGGCGACCGCGCCCAGACCCACCACCGCGACGGCCGCCAACTGCACCTGGCGCACCGCCTCCGCGACCGTCGACCGGGCCGCGTCCGGCACCGCGAGTCCGGCCGCGATCAGCCGCTCGGCCAGCGCGCGTACGGCGTCGCCCGCGGCCGTGGCCACCCGCAGCGGCGCTGTCAGCGACTGCCCGGCCGGACCGATCGCGCCGATCACCGAACGCTCCATGTCGTCCCCGCCCACCGGGTCGACGACCGTCGCCCACCCGGTGTGCGCGAGCAGCAGCCGACGGCTGCGGGCCATCGACACGAGCGTCACGTCGGCGACCCGGGCGGGCCCGCCGGACAGGAACGCCGCCTCGTACAGCGACAGTTCGCGCCCCCGGTGCGCGTCGCCCGCGGCGCGCTCGCCGTCGGCGGCGCGCACGGCCGCGAGGCACAGCCGCCCGCAGGACAGCCCCGCGACGCCGCAGGCCAGAACGAGGAACAGGACCCAGAACATGCCGTGTTTCTACGACAGGTGTTCGGGTAGGCGCTATGGCCCGTTCAGTATGCGGACAGAGCGTTGCCGGTATGTGACGTTCCGCCTGTTGTCCGTCATGGCAGCGGAGCCGCCCGCGGGTCACGTCCGGGGACGGGACGCCGCCGGCGGCAGGGTCAGCGACGGCGTCGGCGTGACCGGTGTCGCCGAGTCCGGGGACGCCGTCGGCCCCGGCGGGGCGGGGGAGCGGGTCGCGGGCGGCGGACTCGCGGTCGCCCCGTCCCGGGCCAGCGAGTCGAAGTCGACGAGACCGGTGGCCTCCAGGACCGTGATGTGGTCGAGGACGGTGGTGTTCGCGTCGTCCGCGAGTTCCCGCACGAGCGAGTTGCGGGTCGAGGCCCGGACCTGGGCCACCAGCGAGAACACCTGGCCGTGCGCGCGGCGCAGGATGTTGGCGAACTTCCGCTCGTAGTCGTCGCCCTTCGCCGCCGTCAGCGTGCGCAGCCAGCTCTGCTGCTGGGGGTTGGGCTGGTTCGGCAGCTCCAGATTCAGCTGCGCCGCGACCTCGCGCACCCGGGCGTCCAGGAACGTGTGCCCCTCGACGAGGTGCTCGCCCGCCGTCTCGACCGCCTTGCTGGGCGCCCGCTCCTCGGCCTGCTGGCCCGCCGGCATCTCCCACAGCCCGGCCAGCCGCACCTTCGTGACGAAGATCCGGTCTGTGGCCGACAGCGGGCCGAATCTGGTCGACACGGTCTGGGCGTTGAGCGTGTCCAGGCCGGTGCCCGAGCGGTCGGCGTACGACCAGATCGGAAAGACGAGGGCGGCGAACGTCGCCACGAGCCCCGTGACGATGAGCGCGGTGCCGTTGACGCGGGCGCCGCCGGATGACGAGAGCAGTCGCATGGTGCCTCCTGGTGCGGCACCGCACGCTAGTGCGCCCCGGGCACGGGGTGCCGGGCATCAGCCCCGACTACGCCACCTTCGGTACGGGGCACGGGGGTTGTGCGGGCCCGCGCGCCCCGCAGGCGTCAGTACGGGACGGGCGGCCCCGACGGCCGGTCAGCCCCGGCGCAGCGCGAACCGCGCGGCCCGCAGGGCCCGCGCCACCGGGCGCCCCGCCAGCGACGCCGGGCCCGACCGCTCCAGCCACCAGTCGGTCAGCTGCTTGCGGGTGAACGGCTCGCCGACGCGCTGCTCGATCAGCAGGTCCTCGGCGAAGTCGAGCGCGTCGCGCCGGTAGCCGCCCGTCATGGGCCGCTCCTGCGCGTACGCCAGGAACGCCGTGCGGTACGCGTCGCGGCCCAGGATGGACGGCAGTTCGGGTGCCACCTTGGCGACGACGTCGGCCCGCTTGCCCGCCAGGGCCCGGCTCTGCACGGCGAGCCGCGTCCGGTCGAAGCCCTCCGGAGCGGGCGTGCCCGCGACGAGCGAGGAGAGCAGGGCGGCCTGGGCGAGCGCGACCCGACCGCGCACCGCGTCCTCGACAGGACGGTCCGCGCCGGGAGCAGGCCGCACCGGAGCGGCGACAGGCGCCCTCGGCACGGCAGCGGCCACCGTCTCCCGGATCGTCGCCACCTCCCGCTCCAGCTCCCCTTCGGCGGGGAAGTTCTCGTCCCGCTCCAGCAGCACGCCCGGCGGCGTCACCCGCGACGCCAGGTCGGCGAGGACGTCGAGGACGGGCCGCGGTACCGGGTGGGCGTGGCTGTCGTGCCAGACACCGTCCCGCTCGAAGCCGCCCGCGACATGGACGTACGCGATGGCCTCGACGGGCAGCTCGTCCAGGGCCTTCGCCGGGTCCTCGCCGCGGTTCACGTGATTGGTGTGCAGATTCGCCACGTCGATCAGCAGCCGCACCCCGGTGCGCTCCACCAGCTCGTACAGGAACTGCCCCTCGGACAGCTGCTCGCCGGGCCAGCCGAACAGGGCCGCGATGTTCTCCACGGCCAGCGGCACGGGCAGCGCGTCCTGCGCGATCCGGATGTTCTCGCACAGCACGTCGAGCGCGTCACGGGTGCGGGGCACCGGCAGCAGGTGCCCGGCCTCCAGGAGCGGCGACGCGGTGCGCTCGCCGCCCGCCCTGACGAACGCGATGTGCTCGGTGACCAGCGGCGAACCCAGCGCCTCGGCGCGCGCCGCGAGGTCCGCGAGCCGCTGCCCGTCCGGACGCTCCGCCCCGCCGAGGCCGAGCGACACCCCGTGCGGCACGACGGTCACGCCGCGCTCGGCGAGCCGCAGCAGGGAGTCCGGCAGATGCCCGGGGCAGAGGTTCTCGGCGACGGCCTCGACCCAGTCGATACCGGGCATGGCCTCGACGACGTCGGCGATCTCGGGTCGCCAGCCGATCCCGGTGCCCAGGCGTGCCAGTTGCTGCATGGTCGTCCCCCTCCTCCGCCGTGACAGTCCGCTGCGGCGTGCTGTTCTCATCACCCCGGCGGGCCCGGCCGAACCCAGGAGGAAGGACGTTCAGAGCAACATTTGAGGTTTCGCGCGGGCTCCCGGGCACGCGAGGGAGCGGCCGCCGCCGGCGGCTGAGCCGGCATCGGCGGCGGCCCGTGAGCACGGGAGGGCGCGTCTCCCCCTGCGCGGTTCCCGTGCTCACCGTCCCCACCGGCCCGGAGGCGTGCGGGAGTTCGCCCCGCAGGAGTCGGGAGGACGGGGGGCCGGGTGAGTGTCGGCGAAAACGACCCGGCCGCCTTCGGCGCGCCATGCGCGGTGCGATCCCGGGGTCTCGGGGCGGAACAGGCCGGCCGCCGATGTGCCGGAGCCGGCTCGTCCGAGTGTGAAAGTCGTCGGACAAGTCGATGCTAGGCCGCCGTGCGCCCGCTCGCCAGGGTGTGAACCCGCAACTTTCGGACCCGCTCTCCGCCCAGGCCGACGTCAGATGACCGAGTTCCTGCCGGGGCGGACGAGGCCCTTCCCGGGCCCCGCACACGCCCCGGCCCGGCCCGGCCCGCGTACCTCAGCGCGCCCGCCGGCCCGTCACCGTCGGCCGAGATCCGACAGCAGCCCGCCCTCCCGGGCCCCCTCCGCCACCACCGTGCACGAACCCGGCGCGATCTCCGTGAACCCCGCGTCCCGCACCACCGGCAGCCCGGCCGTGGTCAGCGGCTCCCAGCGGGACCGGTCCGCGACCCGGACCGACAGCGGGAAGCCCGCCTCGCGCCACTCCTTGCGCTGCGTGTCGGACAGCTCCCACCAGGCCAGTTGAGCCCCGTGCCCGGCCTGGGCCATCGCCTTGCCCGCGGTCATGTCGAGATCGGGGTTGAGCCACAGCACCGGCGCCGCGGGATCCGGGGCGGACGGCGGCTCGGGGTCGTCGAGGTCCGTGCCGGACACCTGGAGCCGGGCCAGGTCCTTGGGCCAGCCGTCGAGCGGGACCGGCGGGAAGACCCGCACCTCGGCCGACCCGCCCGTGACCGTGATGCCGTCGAGCGCCTCCGCCCGACGCCACTCGGCGCCCCGCGCCCGCCGCACCACCTTGCGGATCCGGGCGTCCTGCCAGTCCCGCATCGCCGCCGCCCACTCCCCGTCGCCGAGGGACCGCTCGTCGGCGAGGATCACCAGCACCGCGCGCGCCGCCGTCTCCAGCGCGTCCGTGCGGGCCGGCGGCGCGGCGCGCTCGATGCGCACCACGAGCGGCAGCACGAACTGCGGTGCCTCGTCGCGCGCGGTGCGCCCGTCGCGGAACGGGCTGTCGGAGTTCTGGGGCGTTGCGGTGTCGTCGCTGGTCACGCCCTCCAGTCTGCCAGCAGCCCCGCGCACAGAAGGCCGCCGTCGCCCAGGCCCTGCTCGCTATCCGGAGCAGGCCGTGCGCTGCGCCTCCTGCCACTCGCACACCGGGCACAGCGTCGCGCCCTTGGCGGACTCCGGGTACTCGGTGGGTTCCCGGCACAGCACGCACTCGGCGAACGGGCCTTCGGCGGCGGCCGCGGGGCGGTCCGCGGGCCGGGCGCAGGAGCCGGCCGCGTCCTCGTCGGACCCGGCGGCCTCGACGTCCTCCGTGTTCTCCATGCCTCTCAGCGTACGGTCACGCCTTCCGGGCCGCCCCGATCAGCTCGGAGACCTTCACGAACCGGTAGCCCTTGGCGCGCAGTGCCGGTACGACGGACCGCACCACCCGCTCCGTCGTCGGCGCCGCGCTGCGCGTGCAGTGCATGACGACGACCGAGCCGGGCCGCACCCCGTCGAGCACCTGCCGCGTCACCGCGTCCGCGTCCGTGGCGAACGCGTCGCCGCTGACCACGTCCCACTGCACGGCGGTGACCCCGGCGGGGATCAGCGCCTTCAGCGCCTGCTTGTCGTAACAGCCGCCGGGGAAGCGGAAGTACGGCACCATGTGCGCGACCCCCGCCTTGCGGAACGCGGTGAACGCCCGCTCGACGTCCGCGCGCATCCGCCCGGCCGGCACGGTGGGCAGGCCGTAGCAGTCGCCGGTGAAGGCGTAGTGGCTGTACGAGTGGTTGGCCACCTCGAAGAGCGGGTCGCCCCCGATGTCCTTGGCCTGGGCCGGGTACTGATCGGCCCAGCGGCCGGTCATGAAGACGGTCGCCGGAACCTTCAGCGCCCGCAGCGCGGCGATGAGCCGGGGATTGTCGAAGTGCTCGCCGGAGGCGGCGCGGGCGCCCTGGTCGGCGGTCATGTCGGCGTCGAAGGTGAGCGCGACCGTCCGCTCCTTCGCCTTCGGGACGCTCTTGAAGACGGGGGTGAGCCCCGCCGGTCCCGGGGCGAGTGTCGACGGCCCGGTCGGCGCCGTGGCCGAGGGGCTCACGGCCGGCCGGCCGGCCCGCCCCGGGTGCGAGGGCTCGGCGCCGCCGGAACAGGCGGCGGCGCCGAGCGCGAGGGCGCCGAGGGCGCAGGTCAGTACGGTGCGACGGAGGGAGCTGATCACCCGGCGACGATAACTCTGAAAATGGTATTAATCGGGCAATTCGGGGGCGGTCTCGCGCCACAGCTCCCTCCGGTCCCCGAACGGGTCAAAGGCCACCTCGCCCACGCGATCGCCCCCGGGCTCCCCGCCGAGCAGCATCGTCGCCCGTCCGCCCGGCTCGAACCGCGGCCACGACGGCAGCAGATGATGGGCCGGTGCGCCTTCCCGCGCGAAGTGCACCCAGGCCCCGCTCATCGCGTCGGCGAGCGGCTGCGCGGGCTCGTCGCCCAGCCAGGCACGCAGGCCCGGGCCGTCCAGCACGTCGAACACGTACGGGATGTCGAGCGTGTGCGCGGCGCCGAGCAGCCCGCCGAGCGCCGGCGTCGGCTCCCGGAACAGATACGACCACACGCGCCCGCCGCCCTCGGCCGCCGCGTCCAGCAGCGCGTCGGTCGGCTCACGGAACAGCCCGTCGGTGAGCAGCGCCGCGAGCGTCCCGCCCGAACTCTCCTCGTGCGCACGGTAGACGGAGCGCGCCCGCGCCCGCCGTTCCGCGTCCGGGAAGGCCCCGGCGAGCGCCGCCTCGACGTCGTCCTCCGTCGCGCCGGACCCGAGCCCGACGAACAGCCGCCCCTCGTGCTCGGTCGTCCCCGCGATGACGGGGATGTGGGCGCAGGACCCGTTGCGCAGCGCCCGCAGCGGATGCAGCGGCAGCACCGCCCCGTCCACGACGGGCGTGAAGGGAATGTCCCGCACGGGGTACCGCCGCACCAACTCGTCCTGCGCGGACAGCAGTTGCCCGGAACTCGCCTCCCGTACGTCCGTGACGCCCGTCCGCTCCTCCAGTACGGCGGCGTACGCCCGCGCCACCTCGCCCGCCCCGGCCGCCGAGCGCACCGCGCGCACCGGCGGGCTCTGCAGGATCGCCCGGTGGATCAGCGGGCGGGCCGCGGGCGCCCCCAGCAGCGCGGCGACACTGCCGCCGCCCGCCGACTCCCCGAACACGGTCACCCGGCGCGGATCACCCCCGAAGCGCGCGATGTTGTCCCGCACCCAGGCCAGGGCGGCGATCTGGTCCTGCAGCCCGAGGTTGCCGGACCCGGCGTACTCCTCGCCGAGCAGCTCGGGCACGTACAGCCAACCGAGAGCGCCCAGGCGGTAGTTGAGGGAGACGACCACGACGCCGTACCGCTGGGCGAGCCGCTCGCCGTCGGTCCACACCTGATGCCCGTACCCCTGGACGTAACCGCCGCCGTGCACCCACACCAGCACGGGACGGTCCGAACTCCCTTCACGGCTCCACACGTTGACGGTCAGAGACCCGGCCTCGTCCGTCGCCACCCGGCCCGCCCCGACCACGTCCTCCAGCAGCGGATCGGGGCCCTGCGGCGGAGCGGGCGACGCGACCCGGCAGTCCCGCACCCCGCTCCATGCCGCGGGCTTCCCCGGCGGCCGGAACCTCGCCGCGCCCACCGGATCGGCCGCGTAGGGAATCCCCAGGAACCGCCGCACACCGCCGCGCAGCCGGGTGCCCCGCACCTCGCCACCCGTGGTGAGCGCGGTGACCTCGTCCACGGTCACAGCCAGCCCTCCAGCGACTTCATGAAGCCCTCGAAGTCGTCGCGGTGGATGGTGTGCCCGGCGCCCTCGACGGTCCGCACCTCGAACCCCCGCCGCACCAGCTCCTCCTTCAGCTCCTGCGGCACCAGCAGACTCGGCCCGGCCGCCTGCACCAGCGACGGCACCACGGCCCGCGCGGGCGTACGGTCGACGGCGTGCTCCCCGGCGACGGCCAGTGCGGAGCGCGGATCCCAGTCGGCCAGCGTGGCCAGCTCGACGTCGATGTCGGCGTCCTCCCACCGCGGATTGAACTGCGCGATGAGCTCGCGCGGCGCATGGCGGAACTCCATGAACAGCGCCGGGTCGACGGACTGCGTGAGCGCCCACGCCGGATCGCAGTACACGGCACGCCGCGGGGCCAGCCGTTCCACGGCGAGCGCGAGCGCCAGCCCGCCGAGCGAGTGCCCGAGGGCCAGCTCCGCCCCGGCGGGCAGCGTCTCCACCAGGTCGTCGGCGAACGCGTCGACGCTGTACGTGCCGCGCCCGCTCGCCCCGTGCCCGCGCAGGTCGACGCCGATCGCCCGGTAGCCCCGCTCCGCGAGCGCGGGCCCCACCCGCCGCCAGGTGCGGTGGTCCGACATGATCCCGTGGACCAGCAGGGCGACGCGGTCACCGCTGCCCCATTCCCGGGTGTGCAGCTTCATCAGGGATGCCTTTCTCTTTCGTACGGTGCTCAGCGCACGCCGCGAATGGGACGTACGGCGAGCGCGCCCAGCACGGAGAGCACCGCGCCGACGACGAACAGGGACGTGTAGCCACCGCAGGCCGAGACGATGACGGAGGCGACGAAGGGGGCCAGGATCTGCGGCCCGGCGCTGGCCATGTTGAGCACGCCGAGATCGCGCGCCGCATCGCCCTCGCTCGGCAGGATCATGGTCACGAGGGCGTTGTCGACGGCCATGAAACACCCGAAGCCCAGGCCGTTGAGCACGGCGAAGACGAGCATCGCGGGCCAGGTGGGGGACACCCCGGGTATCAGCAGCGACACCGCGGACACCAGCGCGGAGACCCCGACGAAGAGCTTGCGCCGGTCCAGCCGGTCGGAGAGGACGCCGCCCGCCACCGTCGCGACGGCCATCGCCACGGACGACAGCGGGGCGAGGATCGCGACGGCATCGGCGGGTTCCATCCCCTTCGGCAGCTCGATGTGATCATCCAGGATGTAGAGCTGGTAGCCGAAGACGCAGAAGTAGCCGAGGACGAGCAACGCCCGCCCGACGAAGGCCCACATGAAGTCACGATGGCGCAGTGCGCTCATGAACGCACCGAACTGCCGCTTCAACGGCACCACTTCGGCCGCCGGCCGCCGCTCCTCGCGCGTTCCGGCCGTGAAGACCACGGCGGCGACCGCGACCAGGAGCCCGAGCACCAGATAGCCGGTCCGCAGGTGATCGCTGAACGCGGCTCCGAGCAGGGCGCCCAGCGTCGAGCCGACGGGCATCCCGAGCCCGACGGCGGCGGAGGCCCGGCCCCGGGCGGACAGCGGCACCCGGTCGGGGACGACGGAGGTGAGGGCGGCCTGAAGGACGTTCATGACCGCCTGCCCCACGCACCAGGCGAGGGCGACGAGCAGCACGGTGTCCGCACCGCCGAGCAGCGCCATGGCGCCCACGGCGGCGAGCCCGCCGCCGAGAATCCAGGGATTGCGCCGCCCGGACCGGTCGGACAGCGCGCCGGCCACCGGATTGAAGAGGGTGGCGAACACGGCACTCACACCGCTCACCAGCCCCAGCGCGGCGACCTTGCCGGCGCGGTCGATCTGCTCGATCTGCAGGGGCAGCAGCACGCCGCCCACCCCGATGTAGAGGGTGTACATGGCGGTGTTGCCGAGGGTGAGCAGCGGCAGCAGGCCGCGCGGGGTGCGGACGGCGGCCGCGGGATCTCGCTGGGCGGAAAGGGCCACGTTGCCCTCCTCCTCATGACGGGCCGACCCTGACGGCGGCGTGGGTGACACGTGTAACCTGACACGTGTAACGGAGTTTTTAGCACCCGGCAGGTCCCCGCACCAGACCCGCGGCCGAAAAAGCCCGCACCAGGCCGCTGTGAAAGGATGCGCACCAGCCATGAACGACAGCGCAGAGCGCGAGCCCGCGCCCACCAGTGCCTCGGTCGCCCGCCACGCCGGGGTCTCCCGTGCGACGGTCAGCTACGTCCTCAACGGCCAGGCGGCGGGCAGGGTCAGCGCCGCCACCCGGGCCAAGGTCGAGCAGGCCGCGCAGGAACTCGGCTACGTCCCCCACGCCGCCGCGCGCTCGCTGCGCTCGGGCAGCAGCGCCCTGGTCCTGATCGCGGTCCCGGCGGACCGGGTCCCCGCCTTCGGCCCGCTCTTCGCCACGTTCGTCGCGCGGTTCCAGACCGCGCTGGAGAAGCACGGCTACACCGGAGTCCTGCACGGGGCCCGGGCGGACCGCTCACCGCAGGACACCGCCCGCGCCTGGGCGGAACTGCGCCCCGCGGCGGTCCTCACCACCTTCGGCGCCCCCCTCACCGAGGAATCGGTCGCCATACTCCACCGCTCGGGCACCCGGGCGGTCCTCTCCTTCGGCCCGCCCCCCGTCCCCGGCGCCCACGGCATCACCCTGGACCAGGAGGAGATCGGCGCGGTGGCCGCGGCCCATCTCCTGTCGTCCGGCCGCCGCGAACTGGGCGTGGTGGTTCCCCAGGAGCACGGCCTGGAACCCTTCAGCGCCCCACGCCTCGCGGGAGCGAAAGCCGCGACGACGGCTTTCCGCGGCGCGAACCTGACCCCGCTCCCACTGGCCCACACCGAGCAGTCGGCGGCCGAAGCGGCCGCGAAGGCACGGCACTTGGACGGTATCTTCGCGTACAACGACGAGTACGCGATGCTCCTGATGCGCGCCCTGCAGGACGCCGGCGTCGACGTCCCGGGCGACACGGCCCTGGTCGGCGCCGACGACCTCCTCATCGCCCGCCTGCTGCGCCCCCGCCTCACCAGCGTGCGCAGCGAACTCCCCGAGCCGCACGAGGTGGCGGACCTGATCGACCGACTGATCACGGACCCCTCGGTCCGGCCGGGGGTGCACTACCGCTCGACGGCGCACATCGAGCCGCGAGAATCCTCCGCCTGACCCGCGAAGAAATCCCGCACCGGCCTCTGGCACCCCCGTGGTGACACGTGTAACCATCGCGCAGCCCACCCGCACTCCGAAAGGTGCCCGATGGCCAAGCCCCCGCCTGCCCGCGCTCGCGCGCAGCTCCTCGCCTCCCTGACGCTCCTCCTCGTCCCGCTCGCGACAGGGGTATCACTCAGAGCCGGCGCCCCCCACCCTCTCCAGGTCCTGGACGACACCTGGCTGCGCTGGATGGGCGGCCCGCACAAGGGAGTTGCCGCAACCCTGGCGTCGGCGCTCAACTGGTTCGGCGGCCCGTACGGAGCGCTGGTCCCCTTGGCGGCGACGGCGCTCCTCCTCGCTCTCCGCCGCCCCCGCCAGGCGCTCTTCGTCTTCACGGCGACACTGCTCACCCACCTCGCGGTCCAGGCCCTCAAGCACGTCGTCGACCGCCCGCGCCCGGCTCATCCCTTGGTGACGGTCGACCACGGCTCGTTCCCCTCGGGCCACGCGGCGACGATGGCGATGACGGTCGTGGCGATCACCGCGCTGCTGCCTGCGGCGGCCCGCCGTCTCTGGTACCCGGCGGCCACGCTGCTGACTCTGGCCATGATGTGGAGCCGTACGTGGCTCCACGCGCACTGGCTCTCCGACACGATGGCCGGGGCGGTGGCGGGAACGGGGGTGACGTTGCTGGTGTGGTGGGCGTTCGGCCCGCTCCGGAGGCCGGCCGATCCGTTGCCCGGGACTGCCGCACAGGCTCCGGGGCGACGCGCCTCGATCGCCGGAGGGGCTTGATCTCCAGGCCCCACCGGCGATCACTCGCGTACGAGACGGGAGGGGCCGGTCTGGGTATGTGCGCACGCAACACAGCTCACGCGGTGACGAAGCGCGAAGCAACCGGCGAGGCCATCAAGATGGCGAGCACGGACATGCCCAGGGCGGCCCCGCACCCACCCACACACCTATCGGAGACAACGGAAAGCCGCCCTCCACAGCCCAGACGGCCACCCTCCCTTCATCGCGAGGCCCCGCGCAGACGCAACGCCCCCGCGACCCCGTCGAAGAACGCCGCATGCGCCGCCGCGCTGGCCGGAATCTCCGGATTCCACGGCAGCACCACAGCCCGCTCGGCAACGGCGGCCCACTGCGCGTCCCCCGCATACTGCGACCGCGGCGCCGCATTGGCCCGGGCATCCACCAGCACCACATCCGGCGCCAGTTCGGCCGCGTCGGCCCACGACCCGGTGTGCCAGTTCGCCCCCGGCCCCTCGGGCGGCTCGACCGTCCGCACCCCCAGCCCCGTGAGCGCGCTCAGATCGGGCCACTTCCCGGGCCGGGCGAGGTGCACACTGTCCGCCCCGCCGGGCGACAGGGCCAACACCCGAACAGCCCCGGACCCCTCGGCGACACCCCTCAACTCCCGCTCCGCGCGCGTGAGTTCGGCAAGTGCTCCGGCCTCCTCCGCCACCCCGAGCGACCGCCCGAGCTCCGCGACCCGCTCCCGCACGGCGGCAAGCCCCCGCCCCTGCCCCACATCGATCACGGCGACCGGGACATGCTCCTCCAGATGCTTCGCCACATCCGGCTCGACCCCGTACACCTGCCCGCCGCCGTACGTCAGCGCCACGACGAGATCGGGCCGCACACCGAGCACGTCGTCGAGGCCGAGCCCCGCCCCGGCCCCCAGATACGAGATGTCGTCGAGCGGCAGTGCCCCGGACTTGGCGCGGTCGGCTCTCTCCCCGTCGTGGTACGAACCGAAGATGCCCACGGGGCGTATCCCGAGGTCCCAGAGGCTCGCCCCGGCCTGTATGTAGGCGACGATCCGCGTCGGCGCCTCTGGCGCGGCGGCGACATGCCCGCGGTCGTCGGTGAACTCCCACGCTGTGGTTGACCGTTCTTCCATGCTGGGACCTTGCCCAGGTCACGTACGCACCACGCCGCTCGAAACCCGCCAAACTCGGCCACCAACAAGCCAGTTGACAAAAACAACGATCAGGTGGCGAGCAGCCGCTTCCGGCACTCGTCCACATCGAAGTCGGCCTTCGGGTACTGCGGATCGAGGGCCTCGAGATGCTCCGCGAGCAGGGTGCTGATGGCCCAGTTCCGGTACCACTTGCGATCGGCGGGCACCACGTACCAGGGCGCGTCGTCCGTGGAGCACCGCTCGAGCGCGATCTCGTAGGCGTCCTGATAGGCGGGCCACAGCGCCCGCTCCTCGATGTCGCCCGGGTTGAACTTCCAGTACTTCTCCGGGTTGTCGAGCCGCTCCAGCAGCCGGCGCTTCTGCTGCTCGTAGGAGATGTGCAGAAAGCACTTCACGACGGTCACGCCGTCGTCCGCCAGCGACTTCTCGAACCGGTTGATCTGCCCGTAGCGCCGTCCGAGCTGACTGCGCGGCACCAACTCCCGTACGCGCGCGATGAGTACGTCCTCGTACTGGGACCGGTCGAAGATGCCGATCTCGCCGGCCTGCGGCAGGGCCTTCATGATCCGCCACAGGAACGGATGGTTGAGCTCTTCGCGGGTGGGCGCCTTGAACGCCTTGATGCGGCAGCCGGACGGATTGAACAGCCCGATGACGTGCTTGACGGTGCCGCCCTTGCCGCTGGTGTCCATGCCCTGCAGGATCAGCAGCACACGGCGCCGGTCACCGGCCGTGCCCGCCGCCCACAGCCGCTCCTGGAGGCCGGCGAGGCGTTCGCCCATTCGGGCGGTGGCCGCGACTCCTTCCTCCTTGCTGCGCGGCCCGCCGGGCGTGCCGGCGGGGTCGTACGACGTGAGGTCCACCCGCTCGCCCTCGGGGATGCGCAGCAGCTCGCGCAGCGGGGCCGCGGCCTTGCCGCCGGAGCCCTTGGCGCTCTTGCCGCCCTTCTTCCGGGCCTTCTTCTCGCTCTTGTCCCGGGATGTGGACTTGGCCACTGCGCACCCCTTCCGGTCAGGTCCTTCGATCCTGCGTCGGCACGGGCGGCGCCGCTACTCGCGCTACCGGTGCCAGGGGCCCGTGACGGCGAACGTCGTACCGGGGGTGTAGCAGTTCACGTACATGGTGTCGCCGTCCGGCGCGAACGTGACCCCGGCGAACTCGCCCCACGAGGGGTCCTCGGGCGTCCCGATGTTCTGCCGGCCCCGCGCCATCGCGTACACCTCGCCCTTCCGTGTCACGCCGAAGACGTGCTGCGCTCCCTCGCCGTCCTCGCAGACCATGAGGCCGCCGCTGGGCGCGAGGCAGATGTTGTCGGGTTCCTCGCCGGGCAGCTGCACATCCGTGTCGGGCCCGAAGACGATCACCAGGGTGAGACGGCGCGCGGCGGGGTCGTAGCGCCAGATCTGCCCGAAGTGGTCGGCGGCGGATCCTTCCCGGCTGCGCGCGTACGAGGACACGAAGTAGACGCACGACCCGCCCCAGTAGCAGCCCTCCAGCTTCTGCGCGTGGGTGATGCCCTTGGGGCCGAAGTCCTGGTTGCGGATGGGGGTGTGAGCGGCCAGCGGATCCGGCACGTCGACCCATTCCACGCCCCCGAACGTCGCCCCGGTCTCCTGCACCGCCGACAGGTCGGGCACGCCGGGCACGCGCATCGCCTGGAGCGTGCCGCCCGCGCGCAGCGAGCCGAGGCCGCCGCGCGGCTTCTCGGGCAGGAAGCGGTAGAAGAGGCCGAAGGGCTTGTCGAACGCGTCCTCGGTCTCGTACACGACGCCGCGCCGCGGATCGACGGCGATGGCCTCGTGCTGGAAG
This sequence comes from Streptomyces sp. cg35, assembly GCF_050410835.1. NCBI lineage: Bacteria > Bacillati > Actinomycetota > Actinomycetes > Kitasatosporales > Streptomycetaceae > Streptomyces > Streptomyces sp. cg35. The sequence continues at coordinate 2,103,246 of NZ_CP191268.1, read as the reverse complement.
CGGCCCATGGCGGTGAGCGGCACGGCGCCGGAGCGGCGCGGGTCGACGGGGTCGACCTCGAAGATGAAGCCGTGGTCCTTGGTGTAGCCGTTCGTGCCGGCCTTGTCCTCGGTCTCCTCGCAGGTGAGCCAGGTGCCCCAAGGGGTGTGCCCACCGGCGCAGTTGACGGCCGTACCGGCGATGGCGACCCGTTCGGACAGCACGTTGTTGTGCCGGTCGAGGGCGAGCGCCGTACAGCCGCCCTTGCCCATCGGGTCGTACGTGATCCCGTCGACGGTCGGCACGGGGACCTTGCCGGTGACGCGGTTCTCGTGGTTGCGCACGAGATGCACGCGGCCCTGTCTGCCGGCGAAGGCGGCCATGCCGTCGTGATTGCTGGGCACCGGGCCTTCTCCGGACCGGAGTCGGTCGCCCTCCCGGGAGAGGACCTTGTAGCGGAAGCCCTTCGGGAGGTCGAGGAGACCGGCCGGGTCGGGCACCAGGGGGCCGTAGCCGGTCCGTCCCTGAGCGGCGGCGGAGCCGGCGAACAGCTCGGACAGGGTCCCGGCGAAGGCGATGCCCACCCCCAACGCACCGGTACGGGCGAGTACGTGACGTCGTGTTGCGGACAGCCGTGTTTCAGACATGGGGCAACCTCCTGCTGGCGGACAGGAACTGTGACCCGGCTGTGTCTATCACGTGCCTTTCCCCGCGTGAACCACGCGCGTAGCAACTGCAGTTGAGGGACGGTTACTCGTGTCGCATCCCTCAACGGCACATGCCTAGGCGGGGACGAGCCCCTTGGCGTCACGAGCCAGCGCGGTGAGCCGCGAGATCGCCCGGAAATACTTCTTCCGGTAGCCCCCGTTCAGCATCTCCTCGCTGAACAGCCGGTCGAACGGCAGCCCCGAGGCGAGCACCGGGATCTCCCGGTCGTAGAGCCGGTCGGCGAGCACCACGAGCCGCAGCGCGGTGGACTGGTCGGGCACGGCGGAGACATCGGTGAGGCACACGGCCGTGAGATCGTCCGTCAGCGCGCCGTACCGGCTGGGATGCACCCGCGCCAGATGCTCCAGCAGCTGAGGGAAGCCGTCGAGCGAGGCGCCCTCGGTGGCGTACGCGGCCTGGGTGACCTGCTCGTCGGAGAACGGCGCGGGCGCCTCGGGCAGGCCGCGGTGCCGGTAGTCCTCGCCGTCGATGCGCAGCGGCCGGAAGTGCGCCGACAGGCCCTGGATCTCGCGCAGGAAGTCGACGGCGGCGAACCGGCCCTCGCCGAGCTTGCCGGGCAGCGTGTTCGAGGTGGCGGCGAGCGCGACGCCCGCGTCGACCAGCTTGCCGAGCAGCGAGGAGACGAGGACGGTGTCGCCGGGATCGTCGAGCTCGAACTCGTCGATGCACAGCAGCCGGTGCCCGCTCAGGGTCCGCACCGTCTGCTGGAAGCCGAGGGCGCCCACCAGATTGGTGAGCTCCACGAACGTGCCGAACGCCTTGTGCTCGGGCGCCGCCGGGGTGGCGTGCCACAGGGAGGCGAGGAGGTGGGTCTTGCCGACGCCGTACCCGCCGTCGAGATAGACGCCGCGGGGCCCGGCCGGGGCGGCGGCCTTCTTGCCGAGGCCGAAGAGACCCCGCTTCCGGCCGGAACCGGAGGCGTGCGCCCCGCCGAGCCCGGCGGCGAACGAGCTCAGCACCTGCACGGCCTGCGTCTGGCTCGGCTGGTTCGGATCGGGGATGTACGTGTCGAAGCGGACGGCGTCGAAACGGGGCGGCGGCACCATCTCGGCGACCAGGCGCTCCGCGGGGACGTGCGGCTCACGGGCGCACAGGGACTGGGGCGCCGCGTCGGCTATGGGGCTGATGCCCGGCTGGCGGGAGCCGGCGGCTTCGGTGGAGGACGACACAGCTCCCCAGCTTAGTGGCCGTGCCACACTGCACGTCATGCGACGCCTGTTCCCTGTGACGTACGAAACAGCAGATCACGAGGGTCGGGAGGGGCGCGACGGGCCGGTGGGGTCCGCGGGGCGTGAATGGAGCCTCGACGAGCTCGCCGACGCCTATGCCTACCCGGCCGACGCGGCGGGGGAGGTCCGGCTGCGCGCCAACATGGTCTCCACCCTCGACGGTGCCGCCCAGCACGACGGCCGCTCCCAGCCCCTCTCCTGCCCCGCCGACATGCGGATCTTCGGCACCCTGCGCGGGCTCGCGGACGCCGTGGTCGTCGGCGCCCAGACGGTCCGCCAGGAGGGGTACCGGCCGGCCCGGGCCCGGGAGGCGTTCGCCGCGCGCCGGAAGGCGGCCGGGCAGGGCCCCGCGCCGTCCATCGCGGTGATCAGCGCGAGCCTCGACCTCGATTTCGGCCTGCCGCTCTTCACCGAGCCGCTGGTGCCCACGTACGTGATCACCGGCGCGGGCGCGCCGGCGGACCGGACGGCGGCGGCGCGCGAGGCCGGTGTCGAGGTGCTGGTCGCGGGGGACGACGCGGGCGTCGATCCGCGGCGCGCGGTGCGGGCGCTGGCCGAGCGGGGGCTGACCCGGCTGCTCACGGAGGGCGGGCCGCGGCTGCTGGGCCAGTTCGTGGCCGCACAGGTGCTCGACGAGCTGTGCCTGACGGTGGCGCCGCTGCTCACCGCGGGCGCCGCCCAGCGGATCGCCGGAGGCCCTGAGCTGGCCCTGCCGGAACGTTTCGAGCTGGCATCTCTCCTGGAAGAGGACGGTTTCCTCTTCACCCGATACCGTCGGATCCGACACTCGGCGGAATGATCCGTTCCGTTTGGCTTCCGCTGGGCACACTAAAACTCGCAGACCCCGTGCGGCCACGGGGCAGGATGGTTTCCGCAGGTCCCCCAGGGGCCGCCGCCCTGCGGCGGCCCACGGTAGGAGAAGAAGGGCGCCCGTCGTGTTCACGAGCGTATTGATGATCGAGAAGGCCCTGACGTCGGCCGACGTGGAGTTCGTCACCACTTTGCACGGCGACGAGGAAGTCTCTTTCCACGTGCTGCTCCAGCCCCGCGGTGACCAGGCGGACCGCCTGCTGCGGGCCATCGACGACGTCGCGATGGGGGAGCTGGACGAGGCGGCCCGCGAGGGCGAGGTCCCCGAGGGCCAGGACGCCACGGAGCCCGCGCAGCGGGCCCTCCAGGTCTCCCTCACCGCGCTGCACCAGGCCGGGTGCGCGGCCGAGGGCAGGATCGTCGAGGACCATCCGCTCGACGCGCTCAAGGGACTGGTCGACGAGGTGAAGGCGGACGAGGTGATCGTGCTGACCGACCCGCACTACGTCGAGGAGTTCTTCCACCGGGACTGGGCCTCGCGGGCCCGGCACAAGGTGGGCGTGCCGGTACTGAAGCTGTTCTCGTACAGCAAGGCGTAGGCCGCGGGGCGCACGGCACGGGCGGGCCGGCCGAGGCAATAGGCTGGGCCCGGTCCGTAGCCGTGGTGGCTACGGACCGCGTCACCGCCACCCAAGGACCGCAGGGGAGAAACACGTATGGCACCCGGCCTGCCCACCGCCATGGACCGACCGCACTTCATCGGCATCGGCGGCGCCGGAATGTCGGGCATCGCCAAGATCCTCGCCCAGCGCGGCGCGCGGGTCGCGGGCAGCGACGCGCGGGAGTCCGCCACGGCCGAGGCCCTGCGCGCGCTCGGCGTCACGGTCCACATCGGCCACGACGCCGCCCACCTCGCCCCCGATGCCACCTGCGTGGTCGTCTCCTCGGCCATCCGCGAGGACAACCCGGAGCTGCTGCGCGCCGCCGAGCTGGACGTCCCGGTGGTGCACCGCTCCGACGCGCTCGCCTCGCTCATGGACGGCCTGCGCCCGATCGCGGTGGCGGGCACGCACGGCAAGACGACCACCACGTCGATGCTCGCGGTGTCCCTGAGCTCCCTCGGCCTGAACCCGTCGTACGCGATCGGCGGCGACCTCGACGCCCCCGGCTCGAACGCGCTGCACGGCGAGGGCGACATCTTCGTCGCCGAGGCCGACGAGTCGGACCGCAGCTTCCACAAGTACCGGCCCGAAGTCGCGATCATCCTGAACGTCGAGCTCGACCACCACGCGAACTACGCGTCGATGGACGAGATCTACGACTCCTTCGAGATCTTCACCTCGAAGATCGTCCCCGGCGGCACGCTCGTCATCGCCGCCGACCACCCCGGCGCGGTCGAGCTGACCCGCCGCATCCGCGACACGACGTCCCTCAAGGTCGTCACGTACGGCGAGTCGCCGTCCGCGGACATCCGCATCCACAAGGTGACCCCGCGCGGCCTGACCAGCGAGGTAACGGTCCTGCTGGACGGCAAGCTGCTCACCTTCACCGTCTCGGTGCCCGGCCGCCACTACGCGCACAACGCGGTCGCCGCGCTCGCGGCGGGCGTGGCGCTCGGCATCCCGTCCCGGAACCTGGCCGCGGCCCTCAAGTCCTACACCGGCGTCAAGCGCCGCCTCCAGCTCAAGGGCGAGGAGAACGGCGTGCAGGTCATCGACTCGTACGCGCACCACCCGACCGAGATGACGGCCGACCTGGAGGCGATGCGCGCCGCGGCGGACGACTCCCGCCTGCTGGTCCTCTTCCAGCCGCACCTGTTCTCCCGCACCCAGGAACTGGGCAAGGAGATGGGCGAGGCGCTGGCCCTCGCGGACGGCTCGGTCGTCCTCGACATCTACCCGGCCCGCGAGGACCCGATCCCCGGCATCACCAGCGCCCTGATCGTCGACGCGGCCCGTGCGGCCGGTGCCGACGTGCAGGCGGCCCACGACAAGGCGGCGGCCGTCGAGGCGGTCGCGGGAATGGCCAAGCCCGGTGATCTCGTTCTCACCATGGGCGCGGGCGACGTCACGGACCTCGGCCCGCGCATTCTGGACCACCTCGCACAGCGTTAAGGGAGTGCCTCCATGTCGTACGACGTCGAGAAGCCGGACGAGCAGTGGCGCGCGGAGCTGAACCCGGCGGAGTACGCGGTACTGCGCCAGGCCGGCACCGAGCCCGCCTTCACCGGTGAGTACACGGACACCAGGACCAAGGGCGTCTACGCCTGCCGGGCGTGCGGCGCCGAGCTCTTCACCTCGACCGAGAAGTTCGAGTCGCACTGCGGCTGGCCGTCCTTCTACGACCCGAAGCAGTCGGACGCCGTCGAACTGATCGAGGACCGCTCGCACGGCATGGTCCGCACCGAGGTGCGGTGTGCCCGATGCGGTTCGCACCTCGGGCACGTGTTCGAGGGTGAGGGGTATCCGACCCCGACGGACCAGCGGTACTGCATCAACTCGATCTCGCTGACCCTGGAGCCCGACGAGAGCTGAGCTCCGGTAGCCACGACGGCGGGCCCGCGCACCTCGCGCGGGCCCGCCGTCGTGTCCGTGCGTCAGCGGCCGAACCGCAGCGTCACCAGCTCGAACGGCCGCAGCGACAGGGCCACCTCACCGTCCTCCACGGTGAGCGCCGGGGCGTCCGCGAGCGGGCGCTCCAGGAGGTCCGTCGCGGTCACCGAGGCCGCGGGGAAGCCGAGCCGCAGGGACGTGCGGGCGCGGCCGCCGGCGGTCTCGTAGAGGCGGACCACCACGTCGCCGGAGCCGTCGTCGGCCAGCTTCACCGCGCTCAGCGCCACCGCGTCCGACGCCGCCGTGCACAGCGGGGCGACCGTGCCCGAGCCGGTCACACGGCGCTCGGGCAGGTTGATGCCGAAGCCCTCGCGGACCGCGTCGACCACGCTCGCGCCGGGCGCGAGCGCGTACCGGAAGCGGTGCACGCCCTGGTCGGTCCGCGGGTCGGGGAAGCGCGGGGCGCGGAGCAGGGAGAGGCGGACCGTGGTGGTCGTGCCGGAGTCGGACTCCCGGACCGTGCGGGTCACGTCGTGGCCGTACGTCGAGTCGTTCACCAGCGCCACCCCGAAGCCCGGCTCGGCCAGGTGCAGGAAGCGGTGGTTGCAGGCCTCGAACTTGGCGGCCTCCCAGCTCGTATTGGTGTGCGTGGGCCGGTACAGGTGACCGAACTGCGTCTCCGCCGCGTACCGGTCCGCGTGCACGTCGACCGGGAAGGCCGCCTTGAGGAACTTCTCCGTCTCGTGCCAGTCCACCTCGGTGTCGATGTCCAGGCGCTTCGTGCCCGCCGCCAGCGTCAGCACCTGGGTGGCGCGCGAGGAGCCGAAGGAGCGGACCACCTCGACCGAGACCCCGGCCGCGGTCTTTGAGAGGACCGTCACCGTGTCGACGTCCGTCAGATCCGTGACGACATTGCGGTAGAACGCGTCGACGTCCCACGCGTCCCACATGTTGGGGAAGTCGGGGTGGATCTGGAGCAGGTTCGCGGCCGCGCCCGGGGCGACCGTCTCGCGGTCCGCCTCGATGTCGTACGCCGAGACCACGAGCCCGCGGGCGTCGATCTCGACCCGCAGCAGACCGTTGTCCAGGACGTGGCCGCCGTCCGCGCGATCCGTCAGCGTCACCGTGCCGGACACCGCCGGGACGCCCGCGCCGCCCGCCGCGATCCCGGACCGCTCGTGCGCCGCCGCGTTGAAGACGAGCTCCTCCTCGCCGTCGCCCGCGAGCGCGCGCTGCGCCGCCTCGACGATCCCGGTCAGCTCCGCCGCCACCGCCGCGTACGTCTTCTCCGCCTCGCGGTGCACCCAGGCGATCGACGAGCCCGGCAGGATGTCGTGGAACTGGTGCAGCAGGACCGTCTTCCAGATCCGGTCCAAGTCCTCGTAGGGGTAGGGGAATCCGGTGCGCACGGCGGCCGTCGCCGCCCACAGCTCGGCCTCGCGCAGCAGGTGTTCCGAGCGGCGGTTGCCCTGCTTGGTCCGCGCCTGGCTGGTGAGGGTGGCGCGGTGCAGTTCGAGGTACAACTCGCCTACCCAGACGGGAGGTTCGGGGTACTCCGCCTCGGCCTTGGTGAAGAACTCGGCCGGCGTCTCCCAGGTGACGTGCGCCGAGCCCTCCAGCGACTTCATGCGCTTGGCCTTGGCGATCATCTCGCGGGTGGTGCCGCCGCCGCCGTCGCCCCAGCCGGTCGGCGCCAGCGAGTGCCGGGCGACGCCCTTGTCCTTGAAGTTGCTTGCCGCATGGGCGATCTCGCGGCCCAGCATGGAGCAGTTGTACGTGTCGACCGGCGGGAAGTGCGTGAAGATCCGGGTCCCGTCGATGCCTTCCCAGTTGAAGGTGTGGTGCGGGAACTTGTTGATCTGCGACCACGAGATCTTCTGCGTCAGCAGCCACTTGGAGCCGGCTGCCTTGATGATCTGCGGCAGGCCCGCGGCGAAGCCGAAGGTGTCGGGCAGCCAGGCCTCCTCGTTCTCGATGCCGAACTCGTCGAGGAAGAACCGCTTGCCGTGCACGAACTGACGGGCCATCGCCTCCGAGCCCGGCATGTTCGTGTCCGACTCCACCCACATGCCGCCGGCCGGCACGAACCGGCCCTCGGCGACCGCCTTCTTGACCTTGGCGTAGACCTCGGGGCGGTGCTCCTTGATCCAGGCGTACTGCTGGGCCTGGGACATGGCGTAGACGAACTCGTCCTCCGATTCGAGGAGGTTCGTCATGTTCGACGTCGTGCGCGCCACCTTGCGGACCGTCTCGCGCAGCGGCCACAGCCACGCCGAGTCGATGTGCGCGTGGCCGACCGCGCTGATCCGGTGCGCGGAGGCGTCCGCCGGGGCGGACAGCACGCCGGTGAGGTGCGAACGGGCCGCCGCCGCCGTGCCGTTGACGTCCTGCAGGTCGACGGCGTCGAGGCAGCGGCTCACCGCGCGCAGCAGCTCCCAGCGGCGCCCGCCCTCCACCGGCAGCTGCTCCATCAGCTCGCCGACCACCTCCAGGTCGGCCACCAGCTCCCACACGTCCCGGTCGAAGACCGCGAGATCCATCCGCTCCAGGCGGTACTGGGGCTCGTCGCCCGCGGTCTCCTTGTCACCGAGGTCGGTCGGACGGAACGGGTTGTCGCCGAGCAGCACCGGGTTGGAGGCCGCCTCCAGGTGCCACTCGACCCGCTCACCACCGGTCGCCGGGTCGCCGACCCGCACCCACTGGTTGCGCGGGTTGACGGCCTTGACCGGCTCGCCGGCCGGCGTGTAGACGAGCGCCTCGCACTGGAAGCCGGGCATCCGCTCGTCGAAGCCGAGGTCGAGCACCGCCTCGACCGTCCTCCCGGCCCACCCGGCGGGCACCTCGCCGGTCACCTTGAACCAGGTCGTGGCCCACGGAGCCCCCCACGCGTCGCCGACCGCGACCGGCTCGTGCGTCGCGGCCAGGCCCTCGGCGACCGGCACCGGCTCGCCGGGCGCGGTCCACGCCTCGACCGTCAGCGGCACCGACTCCGGGTACACGGCAGGGCGGATGCGCTCGTCGAGCACGCGCTTGAGACGGGCCTCTACCAGGGCGCGGTCGTCATGCATGGGGGCTCCAACTTCTCGTGGTGCGGGTGTTACCAGGGGTGTTACCGGGGCTCAGCGACGGTAACCGGTGCGGCGGACGAGAGTCAGTCGACCTCTTCGGGGGTGACCACCGCGGTGATGCCGCGGGCGGCCAGGTGCTCTGTGTCGTGCGCGTGCTCGGCCAGGACCACGGCGGGGCGGACGCCCTGAGCCGTCAGACGGTGCCAGGCCTCGAAGAAGACGCCGCCCGGACCGCACAGCGCACGGCGGGGTGACGCGACGGTGTCCCCGGTGTCGAGGACGAGCGCGGTGCCGCGCGGCGCGGGCTCGTGGTCGCGGCCGCGCCACTGCTCGACGACCCGCGCGATGGCCGCACCCGCGGGCTTGACCTCACGTTCGTTGGTCAACAGGCCCAGGCTGTACTCGAGTTCGGGGAAGTCGGCGAGGTCCCGGGAGACATCGTGCGAGCACCACCAGGTGACCCCCCAGACGTTCTCGCAGTCCAGCGCGTTGGCGATGGTGGCCTCGGTGAAGTGCGCCGCGTGCTCGGCCGGGATGTGCGGGGCCGGCGCGCCGACCTCCTGCAGCCAGACGGGCCGCTCGGGGTCGGTGTGCCAGGCGCGGGCCAGCTCGATCAGGTACGCGGCGTGGTGCTCGGTCGCCACGCCCGTACGGCCGTGCCGCTGGGCGGTGCCGTTGAACACCCACGAGTGCACGGCCGTCGCCCCGCCGAGCCGGGCGGCCTGCGCGGGCGTGAACGGATGCCCGTCCAGGTACCAGGCGGCGTCGTACTCGGCGTGCAGATGGAACTTCCCCGGCGCCCCCGCCTCGCACGCGGCGAGCATCCGCTCCAGCCACCTCCCCGCCTGCTCATGGGAGATGCGGTCCGGGTCGGGGTGCGGGTCGCCCGAGAACTGGTTGATCTCGTTGCCGATGGTCATGCCGAGGAAGTTCGGCCGGTCGGCGAGCGCGGCGGCCAGCGTGCGCAGGTACTCCTCCTGGCCCGCGACCACCTCGGGGTCGGAGAAGAGGTTGCGGCGGTGCCAGGTCTGCGTCCAGGCCGGCAGGAAGTCGAAGCTCGACAAGTGCCCTTGCAGACCGTCCACGTTCACGTCGAGACCGCGTTCGGCGGCGGCGTCCGCGAGCTGTACCAGCTGCTCCACGGCGCGCGGCCGGATCAGCGTCCGGTTCGGCTGGAACAGCGGCCACAGCGGGAAGACCCGCACGTGGTCGAGGCCGAGCGAGGCGATCGAGTCGAGATCGGCGCGCACGGCGTCGAGGTCGAAGTCGAGCCAGTGGTGGAACCAGCCCTGCGTGGGCGTGTAGTTGGCGCCGAAGCGCAGCGGGCGGGCCGTTTCGGGCATGCGGCAGTTCCTAGTCGTACGGGGAAGGGGTGGGGGACGGACGCGTACGGGCTCAGCCCTTGACCGCGCCCTCGCCGACCCCGCGGAAGAAGTAGCGCTGCAGACACGCGAAGAGCACGATCAGCGGGGCCACGGCGATGACGGTGCCGGCGGCCACCAGGCGCTGGTTGTTGGCGAACGTGCCGTGCAGATAGTTCAGGCCGATGGTGAGCGTGAAGTTCGCCTGGTCGCTCAGCACGATCAGCGGCCACAGGAAGTCGTCCCACGCCCCCATGAAGGAGAAGATCGCGACGACGGCGAGCGTGCCCTTCACCGCGGGCAGCGCGATCCGGGTGAACCGCTGCCAGGCGTTGGCGCCGTCGCAGTAGGCGGCCTCCTCGATCTCGTACGGGATGTTCGCGAAGGCGTTGCGCATCAGCAGCACGTTCAGGGCGCCGACGCAGCCGGGCAGCACCACGGCGGTCAGGGTGTTGTTGAGCTGGAGGTCCCGCATCGTCATGAACTGGGCGATGATGATCGACTCGACCGGCACCAGCATCGCCATGACGAAGGCGACCGCGGTCAGTTTCCGTCCGCCGAACTTCAGCCGGGCCAGGGCGTAACCGGCGAGCGCCGCGCCCACGCAGTTGGTCAGGACGTTGGCGACGGCGACCTTCAGCGAGTTCAGCGCGAAGTCCCAGACCGGGATGAGGTCGGCGACCTTCTTGAAGTTGTCGAACGTCGGGTGCGCGGGGAGCAGCTTCGGCGGATAGCTGTAGATGTCCTCGGTGGGTCCCTTCAGCGACGTGGACAGCTGCCACAGGAACGGGCCGACGAGGATCGCGAAGACCACGAGCAGCAGCAGATAGCGCAGGACCAGCCGCCAGACGGGCGGGCGGCGGCCACCGTCGGCCGTGAACCTGTCGATCGTCCGGGAGGGGGTGCGGGACGGAGTGCGGGCGCTCACGCGTCCTCCTTACGGTCGGCACGCAGCACGAGCAGCATCAGCACGAGGGTGATCACGAACACGACCACCGAGATCGCCGAGGCGTAGCCGACCCGGCCGGACAGACCGGTGCCGACCTGCTGGATCAGCATGACGAGCGTGGTGTCCTCGCCGCCGGGGCCGCCGGTCGGGCCCGCCATCAGATAGACCTCGGAGAACACCTTGAAGGCGTTCACGGAGGACAGGGCGGCGACCAGCACCATCGTGGGGCGCACGGCCGGCACGGTCACGCTGAGGAAGCGGCGCACCGCACCCGCCCCGTCCACGGCGGCGGCCTCGTGCAGCTCGCGCGGGACGTTCCCGAGCGCGGCCATGTAAACGATCATGTAGTAGCCGAGGCCCTTCCAGACCGTCACCAGCATCGCGCTGACCAGCAGCAGCCACTGGTCGCTCAGGAAGTGCACGGGTCCGACGCCGATCGCGCCGAGCACGGCGTTGACCAGGCCGCGGTCGTCGAGCATCCACACCCAGATCAGGCCGACCACGACGACGGAGGCGACGACCGGCGTGTAGAACGCGGACCGGAAGAAGGTGATGCCGGGCAGATACCGCTGCACCAGCATCGCCAGCAGCAGCGGCAGGATCACCAGGAGCGGGACGACGCCGACCATGTAGAGGACGCTGTTGCGCAGCGCCGTCCAGAACCGCTCGTCGTGGAACAGCTCCGTGTAGTTGGCGCCGCCGATCCAGTCGCCGCCGAGGAGGGTGCGCCGGTCGGTGAAGGAGTTCGTCACCGTCGAGACGAACGGGTAGATGACGAACGCGCCGTTGACCAGCAGGCCCGGCAGCAGGAACAGCCAGGGCGTGGACGGCAGATGGGTCCTGATCCGGCGGGCGCTCTTCTTGGCGGTGGCCGGGGGGCCGGGGGCGGCCGTGGCGGCCGGCCCCCCGCTCTGCGTGCTCGACAGTGCGGCGGTCATGAGGTCAGCCGGCCTGCTGCAGCAGCTTGTCGCACGCGGCGACGGCGTCGTCCATGGCCTGCTGGGCGGACTTCTTGCCCTGCAGGGCCTTGGCGACCTCGTTCTTCAGGACCGTCTTCATCTGCTCGGTGAAGACCGCCGGGGTGTAGTTCACCGCGGTCTTCAGGGCCTTGGCGGCGGTGACCCGGATGCGCCCCTCGTCGGTGCCGTCGTCCTTGGTGTAGTACGGCTTGTCGAGGCTGCCCTTGGTCGACGGGAAGATCGCGACCTTGCGGCCGAACTCCTCCTGGTTCTTCGCGTCGGTCACCCAGTGCGCGAACGCGACGGCGGCCGGCTTCACCTTCGACTGCGAGTTCACCATCAGGCCCTGGACGTACATGTTGTCCTTGCCGGTGTTGTTCACCGCGGGCGTGACGCCGATGTTCTTGTAGAGACTCGGAGCGTCCTTCTTGTACGTCGCCAGGTCGTTCGCGCCACCCGGGTTCATGGCGATCGACTGCTGCTGGAACTTGCGGCCCGCCGACTCCGCGACCGCGGTCAGCGCCTGCGAGTCCAGCGCCTTCGCGTCGTACAACTCCTTGTACTTCTTGACCAGTTCGACGCCCTTGGCCTCGTTGAAGGTGAACTTCGACATGTCGTCGTTCATCAGCTTCACGCCGTAGCGGCCGAAGTCCTCGACGGCCGGGGCGTTCGCCAGCATCGCGATCCTGCCCTTGCTGTTCTTCGCCATCTGCAGCGAGTCCTTGAACAGCTGGTCGTACGTCGTCGGGGGCTTCTCGGCGTCGAGACCCGCGTCCTTGAACAGCTTCTTGTTGTAGAACATCGGGCCGGTGTTCAGGTACCAGGGGAAGGCGTACGTGCCGTCCTTGCCCGGCATCTGGTGGCTCGTCCAGGCGCCCGGCAGGTACTCGCCCTTGTACTGGGCCGCGGCCTCGTCGAGGTTGAGCGCGAGCCCGGCCTTGGCCAGCGGGGTCGCGAGGTCGGGGGAGACGTTGACGACGTCGGGCAGGGTGTTGCCGGTGGCCTGCGAGCTGAGCTTGTCCGCGTAGCCCTCCGCGGGCTGGTCGACCCACTTGACCTCGACATCCGGGTACTTCTTCTCGAAGCCCGCGATGACGCCGTTGAAGTAGTCCTTGAAGTTGGTCTTCAGGTTCCAGGTCTGGAACGTGACGGTGCCCTCGACCTTGCCGGACGCGTCACCCCCGCCCGAGCCCGAGTCCCCCGAGCCGCCGCAGGCCGTCATCACGAGGGCTGAGGTGACCGCGATCGCGGTGGCTGTGACTCCACGACGAGACGGGCGAGATATCCGCATGGCCGGGGCTCCTTTGCTCGGACCGAATACAGAGAAGTAAAAGGCAGTGGCGCGGCAGAGAACCCCGCGTTGCGGCGCTGAGGCTACTAATGCGTTTTAGCTGATGTCAATGGTTCGAGGTGAACTTGGGTGTCTGTGCAGGTCAGAGTCGAACTTGAGGGTCCTGGAGGGGGGTTTGACAGGTGTGCCGACCGGCCGTAAAGCTGGGTGCACTATTGCGCTTTAGTTCCAGGGCGCAGTCCGGTCGCACAGAATGGATATGCCCGTGGACGTGCAGGATTCCGGCATCCAGGTCGCCGGCGTCACGACGCCCGCCCTCTTCACGGGCCCCGAGCGGGAGCCGCTGCAGGTGGTGCGCGTACGAGTGCGGCGCACACGGCCGGTCGGCCCGTTCACTGTGTCCGTGTCCGGGCCCCAGGTCGTCACCCCGCGCCCCAGGCTCGTGCGGGCCGACACCGTCGAGGCGTACGCGGGCGTCGACGCGAAGGCCGAACTTGCCGCGGCCGCAGGGGAGTCGGCGATCGAGACGGTCGTCGAGGTCGCGGTGCGGGTCGACGGCGTGGCGCCCGGAACACCGCTGCCCGCCCGGGCCCTGGTCGCCGCGCCGGACGGCCGCGAGCTGTGCGCGTACGACTTCGCGCTCCCCGTCGCCGAACCGGGCTGGACCGTCCGGCTCGTCCCGCATTTCCACTACGACCCCATGTGGTGGAACACCCAGGCCGCCTACACCGCCCTGTGGGACACCCCGCTCCGCCCCGGAGAGGCGGAGAAGGGCTGGGAGTACACAGGCGTCCCGGCCTTCACGCTCGTCCCGCTGCATCTGCAGCAGGCCCGAGACGACCCGGCGTACCGCTTCGTCCTGTCCGAGATCGACTACCTCAAGCCCTTCTGGGACACCCACCCCGAACACCGGGACGAAATAAGGCAGTTGATTGCCGAGGGGCGCCTGGAGATCGTCGGCGGCACCTACAACGAGCCGTCCACCAACCTGACCTCGGTCGAGACGACCGCCCGCAGCGCGGTGCACGGGCTCGGCTTCCACCGCGGTGTCCTCGGCGCCGCGCCGCGCACCGCCTGGCAGCTGGACGTCTTCGGGCACGACCCGTCGTTCCCCGCGCTGATGCGGGACGCGGGGCTCGACTCGGCGGTGCTCGCGCGCGGCCCGCACCATCAGTGGGGCCCCATGATGGACACCTGGGGCGAGGCGCTGCGCCCGCCGACCGCGATGCAACTCCCGGCCGAGTACGACTGGTTGGGACCGGACGGCACCGGCCTCCTGCTGCACTATCTGCCCGCGCACTACTCGGCCGGCTGGTTCTCGCACAAGGCGCCCTCGGCCGACGCCGCCGCCGAACAACTCCTCGCGCTGTACGAGCTGTTGCGCACCGGCGCCGCGACCCGCAACGTACTCATCCCGATGGGTACCGACTTCTCCTGGCCGCACCCCTGGGGGCTCGACGTCCAGCACGCCTGGAACCGCCGCTACACCTGGCCGCGCCTCGAACACGCCGGGCCGCGCGAGCACTTCGCCGCCGTACGGGCCGAGCTGGCGGCGCGCGGCGAGCGCCCGCTGCCCGTCACCCGGGAGATGGGCCCGGTCTACACCGGCAAGGACGTCACGTACGCGGACGTGAAGCAGGCGCACCGGGCGGCCGAGAACCTCGTCCAGGAAGCCGAGACGTTCGCGGCGCTCGCCCACGGCCTGGGGCTGACGCGCTACCCGGGCGACGCCCTGGACAAGGCGTGGCGGCACCTGCTGCACGCGGCGCACCACGACGCGGTGACCGGGACCTTCTCGGACCAGGTGTACCTCGACCTGCTGCCCACCTGGCGGGAAGCGGCCGAACTCGCCGAGGACGTAAGGGAGTCGGCGCTCACCGCGCTGACCTCGGTCGCCGACACGACGGGGCCCGAGGGGTCGGTGGCGGTCACCGTCTTCAATCCGGTCTCCTGGACGCGCACGGACGTCGTGCGCACACGGGTGGCCCTGACGGACCTGACAGCTCTGACGGCTCTGACCGATCCGGCGGGTCCGGCGGACCCGGCACGTCCGGGCGCGGGTTTCGACGTCGCGCGGATCGCTGTGCGGGACGCCGCGGGAGGGCTCGCGCCCGTACTGGTCGAGCACGTGGGCGCGGACGAGGTGGCGCTCGCCTTCCTCGCCGCCGACCTGCCGCCGCTGGGGCACCGCACCTGGTGGCTGGTGGTCGCCGACGCACCGCTGTCCGGCGGCTGGGAGCCCGTGCCCGAAGGGGAGTTCGCGCCCGAAGAGGAGTCCGTTCCCGAGGGGGAGCCGGTGTCCGCGGGGAAGCGGGTGATCGCCAACGCAGCGTTCCGCATCGAGGCCGATCCGGCGCGCGGCGGCGGCCTGAGCCGCGTCACCGACCTGCGCGGCGGGCAGGAGCTGTACGCGCCCGGCGAGGTCGACGAACTGGTCGTGCAGGACGAGTACGCCGCCCACCCCTTCTTCGAGGAAGGGCCCTGGCACCTGCTGCCCAAGGGGCCCGGTGTCGGATCAGGAGCCGCGCCCGCCGACAGCTGCACCGTCGAGCGGAGCCCCCTCGGGGCGCGCATCGTCGCCGCCGGCCGCACCGGGCCCGCCCGCTGGACCCGCACGACCACCCTCTGGCACGGTCTCGACCGGGTCGAACTGACCACCCGCGTCGACGAGTTCACCGGCAGCGACCAGTTGCTGCGGCTCCGCGTCCCGGCGGACGTGCCCGGCGCGCTGCCCGTGGCGGAGACCGCGGCCGCCGCCGTGGGCCGCGGCTTCGCCTTCCCCGACACGGACACCGGCACCGACCACACCCGTGCCCCGTGGACGCTCGACAGCCCGTGCCTGAACTGGTTCGCCCTGTCCTCGACCCTGCGGGCCACCCTGCTCGGGCCGGACGGGGTGCCGGTGGGGGAGCGGGCCCTGGGGGCAGGGGAGATCGTGCTGCCGGACGGTGGGGTGCCGGGGTACGGGGCCCGGATCGAGGGGCCCTGTCCCGATGCCGATGCCGATGCCGATGCCGATGCCGATGATGGTGCCGGTGCCGGACTCGGTGCCGATCCCCTCCGCGACCTGGTCACCGCCCTCGTCCGGTACGGCGTCACCACGACGCCCACCCGGGCCCGGGGGCCCCGCTGGGGTGATCTCGCCGTCGACAGCAGCCTGCCGGACTTCCGGATCGCCGTCGGCGGGCCCGAGGCCAACTCCTTCACGGCGGCGGTGCTCGCCGACGCCGGGCCCGCGTACGCCGAGGCCGTGCGCGCCGCGCGCGGGCCCCTGGTGTGGGTGCCCGCGCGGACCGGGCTGCGCGAGGCGTGGGTTCCCGGGTGCGACCTGACCGGCGTACGCGATCTGCCGGTGGCCGTCCTCACCGGTGACGATCTGCCCGCCGCCCTGGCCGCGCTCGCTCGGGCCGTCGCGCAGAAGGGACGTGTCGAGGCGCTGAGCCCCGTGCCCGCCGCGCCGGAACCCTTCGAGGACCGCACCGTCGCCCTGCTGGTGCGCGGCACCCCGGGGTTCGCCGTCGACACCCGGGGGCGGCTGCACAGCTCGCTGCTGCGGTCGTGCACCGGGCGGCCGTCCGGCGCGTGGATGGACCCGCCGCGGCGTACCGCCCCCGACGGCAGTGCCTTCCAGCTCCAGCACTGGACCCATGTCTTCGAGCATGCGCTGGTCGCCTCGTCCGGCGACTGGCGCCGGGCCGATCTCGTGCGCAGGGGACGGGAGTTCAACCAGCCCCTGACCGCCGTGACCGGCACCCCGCACCCCGGCACCGCCCCGGCCGCGCGCTCCCTGCTGACGGTCGAACCCGCGGACCGCGTCCTCGTCGAGACCGTCAAGCGCGCCGACGGGCAGGCCCTGGCCGTGCGGCTGCGCGAGACCCACGGGCGCCCCGTCGGGACCGCCCTGACCACGGCCGTCCCGGTGCACGGCATCGCCGCCGCCGACCTCCTCGACACCGCGCGCGACGACGCCGACCCGCTGACGCTGCCGGGACACGCGTACACCACCGTGCGGCTCGACACCGGCCCGCTGCCGGCGACCGAGCCCCGGCAGGAGCACGTGCGGCCGCGGTTCAGCCGCTACTGGCTGCACAACACCGGCACCGCCCCGCTCGGCGACGCCCCGTACTCCCTGACGGTGTCCCCGTCGGCGCTCACCGCCTCCGGCCACGGACCGCTGCGCACCGACGTCGTGCTGACCTCCAACTCGGCCACCGGAAAGGACTGTTCGGAGCACGCGGTGACGGTGCGGCCGCCCGACGGCTGGACGTCCTCCTGGACCGCAGGCGAGGTACGGCTCACCGCGGGCGGCCGGGCCCGGCTGCCGCTCGTCATCGACGTGCCGGAGGGCGCGCCCCCGGGCGACCACCTGGTGTCCGTCGAAGCGGCGGGCGTCGAGGACTGCCTCACCGTCACCGTGCCCGGCGCCGACGGGCCGCCGCCCGGCCTCGACGTCCACGTGCCGTGTACGGCGGTACGGGTGGAGCCCGGCGCCGCCGCCGAGATCCGGGCCGTCGTGGGCAACACGCTGCACGGTCCCGTGCACGGCGAGGCCATCGCCGTCTCCCCGTACGGTAGTTGGCGGATGATCGCCGAGCGCGCCGTCCCGCTGCGGGTGCCGGCCCGGGGCGAGACGGAGGCCGTGTTCCGTGTCCGGCCCCCGATGGACACTCCGCCTGGGGTCTACTGGGTCCTGATCAAGGCCGTCTGCCGAGGTCGCTCCGCCTACGGACCCGCAGTCGCCGTCACCGTCGACGGAGCCGACGCACCGCACACCGCACCCGAGGGGGCATCCCGATGACACCGCCACCGCCACCGCAGGGCGACGGCGCCAGGACGACTCCCGCGCGCCGTCCCACCATCAAGGACATCGCCCGCCGCGCCGGGGTCTCGGAGAGCGCCGTCTCCTTCGCCCTGAACGGCCGGCCGGGCGTCTCGCAGGGCACCCGCGACCGCATCCACCGGGTCGCCGAGGAACTGGGCTGGCAGCCCAACAGCGCCGCCCGCGCCCTGTCCGGGGAACGCTCGGGCAGCATCGGCCTGGTGCTCGCCCGGCCCGCGCACACCCTCGGCGTCGAGTCGTTCTTCCTGCAGCTCGTCTCCGGCGTCCAGGAAGTGCTCGCCGCCCGCAAGGTCGCCCTGCTGTTCCAGGTCGTCGAGGACATCGACGCCGAGTGCGCGGTGTACCGACGCTGGTGGGCCGAGAACCGGGTCGACGGGCTGCTCGTGGTCGACCCGCGCACCGACGACCCGCGCCCCGAGCTCCTCGGCGAGCTCGGCCTGCCCACCGTCGTCATCGGCGCGCCCGCCCTCGGCGCCGACGCCCCGCACGTCTCGACGGTGTGGGCCGACGACTCGGCCGCGATGGCGTCGGTCCTCGCGCATCTGCACGGCCTCGGCCACCGGCGCATCGTGCACGTCGCGGGCCTGCCCGGACTCGCCCACACCGAGCGGCGCATCCGCTCGCTGCGCACCGAGGCCGGGCGGCTCGGGCTCACCGGCACGGACGTCCGCTCGGTGACGACCGACTACTCCGACGCGGAGGGCGCCGAGGCGACCCGGCGCATCCTGGACGAGGCCGAGCCGCCGACGGCGATCGTCTTCGACAACGACGTGATGGCCGTCGCGGGCGCCTCCGTCGCCGCCGAGCGCGGCATCCGGGTGCCGCAGCAGCTGTCGCTGGTCGCCTGGGACGACTCGGCCCTGTGCCGGCTCACGCACCCGCCGCTCACCGCTCTGGTCCGCGACACCTCCGGGTTCGGCCGGCTCGCCGCGCAGGAGCTGCTCGACCGCCTCGACGGCGGCCCGGTCCGCAGCCTCCAGGCCGAACTGCCCCATCTGGAACCGCGCGAGAGCACGGGGCCGCCGGCTCGCTGAGGGCGGGGCGGTGCGGGGCGCCACGATGGCGTGGTCCCGCGCGGGCCACAAGGGGGCACGTGCGGCCGGTCGGGGACAATGGGGGCGTGACCTCCCCCGACGTCCCCCGCACCGTCCCCGACCGCCCCGATCTGCGCGCCGACTGCGGCAGCTGCTTCGGCCTGTGCTGCGTCGCGCTGCCGTTCGCCAAGTCCCAGGACTTCGCGCGGAACAAGAGCGCGGGCACACCCTGCCACCACCTCCAGGACGACTTCCGCTGCGGCATCCACACCCGGCTGCGCGACGAGGGCTACCCGGGATGCACCGTCTTCGACTGCTTCGGCGCG
Organism: Streptomyces sp. cg35; assembly: GCF_050410835.1. NCBI lineage: Bacteria > Bacillati > Actinomycetota > Actinomycetes > Kitasatosporales > Streptomycetaceae > Streptomyces > Streptomyces sp. cg35. The sequence continues at coordinate 2,084,119 of NZ_CP191268.1, read as the reverse complement.
GGCCAGAAGATCTCCCAGATCACCTTCGAGGGCGTCAGCTGGCGCGAGCGCCCCGAGAGCGCGCGGGCGATGTACGAGGTGTTCCCGGTGATGCGTCAACTCCACGAACTGCTCTGGTACTTGAGCGAGGTCCTGGAGCTGCGCCGGGCCGAGCCCGTGCACCGCGACGCCCGCCGCGCCCGCGACGACATCGAGCGGCTCACGCGCGCGGGCGCCGACGAACTCCTCGCGGCCGACGTGCCCGCGATCCGCGGCGACGTGAACACCCTGCTGCTGAGGGCGAGCGACCTGGTGCGCGCCGAGGTGCCCGGGCGCAAGAAGAACCACCGCGGCGCCGATCTCGTCGGCGCCCGCCTGCGCACGGCCGATCTGCGCGGCGCCACCCTGCGCGGCGCGCTCCTCGTCGCCGCCGACCTGACCGGTGCCGATCTGCGCTCGGCCGACCTGATCGGCGCGGACCTGCGCGACGCGCGCCTCGGCGGCGCCGACCTCACGGGCTGCATCTTCCTCACCCAGGCCCAGCTGAACGCGGCCCGCGGCGACGGCGCCACCAGGCTGCCCCCGGGGCTGACGCGGCCCGCGCACTGGGCCGCGTAACAGACCGCACCGAGCGGCCGCTTCCCCGAAACGGGGCCGCCCACGCCGCCCGCCGACCGGTTCACGCGATGGGGCGATCATGGTCGGGGCCGTGGATGCCCGTCGAGGCGCACGGGTAGGGCCGCGCTCATGACACAGCAGTCCTCACAGCCGTTCCAGCTGCCGCGCTTCTACATGCCGTACCAGGCGCGGCTCAACCCGCATCTCGACGAGGCCCGCGCGCACTCCACCGGGTGGGCCCGCGAGATGGGCATGCTGGAGGGGAGCGGCGTCTGGGAGCAGAGCGACCTCGACGCGCACGACTACGGTCTGCTGTGCGCGTACACGCACCCCGACTGCGACGGCCCCGCGCTCTCGCTGATCACCGACTGGTACGTGTGGGTCTTCTTCTTCGACGACCACTTCCTCGACATGTACAAGCGCACGAACGACCGGGAGGGCGGCAAGGCGCACCTCGACCGGCTGCCCCTGTTCATGCCGATGGACCTCGCCACGCCGGTACCCGACCCGGAGAACCCCGTCGAGGCGGGCCTCATCGACCTGTGGCGGCGCACCGTGCCCGCGATGTCGGCGGACTGGCGACGGCGCTTCGCCGAGTCGACCGAGCACCTGCTCAACGAGTCGATGTGGGAACTCTCCAACATCAACGAGGGGCGGATCTCCAACCCCGTCGAGTACATCGAGATGCGCCGCAAGGTGGGCGGCGCCCCCTGGTCGGCCGGACTCGTCGAGTACGCGACCGCCGAGGTCCCGGCCGCCGTCGCCCGCTCGCGTCCGCTGCGCGTCCTGATGGAGACCTTCTCCGACGCGGTGCACCTGCGCAACGACCTGTTCTCCTACGAGCGAGAGGTCCGCGACGAAGGGGAACTCTCCAACGGCGTCCTGGTGTTGGAGACCTTCTTCGGCTGCACGACACAGGAGGCGGCGGAGGCCGTCAACGACGTGCTGACCTCGCGGCTGCACCAGTTCGAGCACACCGCGCTCACCGAAGTCCCCGCACTCGCCCTGGAGAAGGGGCTCACCCCGGACGAGGTCGCCGCCGTCGCCGCGTACACGCAGGGGCTGCAGGACTGGCAGTCCGGCGGCCACGAGTGGCATCTGCGCTCCAGCCGGTACATGAACAAGGGTGCCGTCGACCGGCCGTCGCCGCTGGGCGGGCCGACCGGGCTCGGCAGCGGCTCCGCCGATGTGCGGGCGCTGCTCCAGGACCTGGGGGCGCAGCGCCTGCGGGCCCACACCCACGTGCCGTTCCAGAAGGTGGGACCGTCCCGGATCCCGGACCTCTACATGCCGTTCCAGCTGCGGCTCAACTCCGGACTCGACACCGCCCGCGAGCGTCTCGTCCAGTGGTCCCACCGCGTGGGCATCCTGGAGGAGGGCGTCTGGGACGAGGACAAGCTCGCCGCGGCCGACCTCGCGCTCTGCTCGGCGGGCATCGACCCCGACGGCTCGCCCGAGGCCCTCGACCTCAGCGCGCGGTGGCTGGCCTGGGGAACGTACGGCGACGACTACTACCCGCTGGTCTTCGGCCACCGCCGCGACCTCGCCGCGGCCCGGCTGTGCACCCGGCGCCTGTCGGCGTGCATGCCGCTCGACGGCGCCGACATCCCGGCCCCCGCCAACGCGATGGAGCGCGGCCTCGCCGACCTGTGGCGCGACACCACCCGCGACATGACGGCCGAGCAGCGCGGCACCCTGAAGGACGCCGTCGAGGTCATGACGGAGAGCTGGCTGTGGGAGCTGGCGAACCAGATCCAGAACCGCGTCCCCGACCCCGTCGACTACCTGGAGATGCGCCGCGCCACCTTCGGCGCCGACCTCACGATGAGCCTGTGCCGCATGGGACACGGGCCCGCCGTGCCGCCGGCGGTCTACCGCACCGGACCCGTCCGGGCCCTGGAGAACTCGGCCGTCGACTACGCGATGCTGCTCAACGACGTGTTCTCGTACCAGAAGGAGATCGAGTACGAGGGCGAGATCCACAACGCGATCCTCGTCGTACAGAACTTCTTCGGCACCGACTACCCGACCGCGCTCGGCATCGTGCACGACCTGCTGACCCAGCGCATCCAGCAGTTCGAGCACATCGCCGCACACGAACTGCCCGTCCTGTACGAGGACTTCAAGCTGTCCCGCGAGGCGCGCACGGTCATGGACGGGTACGTCGAGGAGCTGCGCAACTGGATGGCGGGCATCCTCAACTGGCACCGGAGCGTGGACCGTTACCGCGCCGACCACCTGGCGAGCCGCACCCACGGCTTCCTGCCGGACCGGGCCCCCACGGGCTCCGCTTCCGGTTTCAGGACCTTCGCGTCCGGAACAGGACTTTCAGGCACCGCCGCCGCGGCACCTGCCGTCTTGTGACGTGACCACGGGGCCGGGAACGGCGGCGGCCACGCCGCCTGGAGCCGGACGTCAGACCCGTGCGGTGGCCGCCGCGTGCGCGGCCGCCGCGCGGGCCAGGGCCTGCACGATCGGGTGCGGGCGGCTGCCGTCGCCGGACAGCTCCGGCTGGAAGAGCGTCGCGAGGAAGAACGGGTGCCGGTCCGTGGGCAGTTCGGCGATCCGGACCTGCCCCTCCTCGTCGGTGCCCGTGAAGCGCAGGCCGTGCGCGCGCAGCGTGTCCAGGTGTGCGGCGGGGCCGTACCCGCAGTGGTAGCGCTCGACCGTGCGGTCCGCGCCGAGCACCGACTCGGCGAGCGAACCGCCGGTCAGCGTCACGGTGCCCTCGTGGCCGACGAGCGAGCAGGCCAGCGGGGCGATCAGCGGGTCGTCGGCGTCGGGATCGTTCTCGGCGTGGGCCGCGCCGGCCAGACCGCACACGTTCCGCGCGTACTCCAGCAGCGTGTGCTGGAAGCCGCCGCACGTGCCGAGGAACGGGACGCCGTCCTCGCGGGCCGTGCGGATCGCCGCGAGCGTCCCCGCCTCGCTGCGGTACGGGCTGCCCGGCAGCACCCACACCGCGTCGAAGCCACGCACCGCGCCCGGCGGTTCGGCGTCCTCGGTCGGGATCCAGTACGCGTCGAGGACGAGGCGCTCCCGGGCGGCGAGGGCGTCGAGGAGCAGCGGGACCCGGGTGTGCGAGACGACGTTCGGGGAGCGGTCGCCGACCAGGGCGATCCGGGCGGGAGCATGCGGTGCGGAGGTCATGCCGACCATCGTCGGCCGCGCCTCCCGTTCACGTCCAACGATGAAAACTGCACTCTCCATAAGTGTTCCTGATGCCCGTCCGGGATCCTGGACGCCATGGACCCGCACCTCCTGCGCACGTACGTCACCGTCGCCCGCCTCGCCTCCTTCTCCGCGGCGGCGCAGGAGCTCGGCTACACCCAGTCCGCCGTCTCCCAGCACATCGCCGCCCTGGAACAGGACCTCGGCGCCCCGCTGCTGACCCGGCGGCCCGTCGCCCCGACGGCGGCGGGGGAGCGGCTCCTGGAACACGCGGCGCTGCTGCTGCTGCGCCTGGAGGCGGCCCGCGCGGAGGTGAAGCGCACCGCGGCGGCCCCCGGGCACGGCCTCACCGTCGCCGTCACGCCGACCGCGCTGCGCGAGCGCACCGCCGCGCTGCTGCCGCACGCCGGGGTGACCGTGCGGGTGCTGCCCCGCGACGAGATCCCCGCGACGGTCGCGACCGGCCACGCCGAACTGGGCGTCGTGGACGGCGTCGCCGCGCCCAGCGACCCGCTGCGGCTGCCCGACGTCGCCCCGCTCACCACCCGCGGCGTCGCCGAGGAACCCGTCCACGTCGTCCTCCCGGTACGCCATCCGCTGGCCGGCCGCACCGGGCTGCGCCTCGCCGACCTCGTCGACGCCCGCTGGCTCGACGCCCCCGGCGCGGGCCTCCCCCTCGACGGGCTGCGCACGGTCCTGGGCGGCGGCGGCCTGCGCCCGGCGCTGCGCTACGAGGGCGCGGACGTCCGCACGCTGCTGACCCTCGCCGCGGCCGGGCACGGCCTGACGCTGCTGCCCGCCTCGCTCGCCGCCGGAGTGCCGGGCCTCAGCGCCGTACCGCTCACCGCGCCCCGCGTCGTGCACCGCACCGAACTCCTCCATACGGGCACGCTGCGCGGCCCGGCCGCCGACCTCGCCGCCGCACTGACCGGCTGACCCGCGGGCCGACCTGCGTAAACGCCGGGAAATTCGAGCGCGGTGAGGCACTCTCACTCGTTCGTGGATCGTCGCGGGAGGGCCCGGAGGGTAGGGCTGAGGCCGGAGCGAGCACCCCAGGACCGGAGGCGGCGACCCATGGAACAGACCGCGTTGCGCCCCAAGTCCATGCCGGGCTCGCCGGGGCGCGACCCCGCGGGGCCCGGCCCGGAATCCCGGCCCGCCCGCCGTCCGCATGCCGCGCGGCCCCGGGGCAGGCGCCTGGTCGGGATGCTGGCCGGTGTCCTGTGCGCGCTGGTCCTGGTGCTGGCGGGCGTGGGCCTGGGCACCGTCGGCGCCACGGTCATCGGCATGAGCCGACTCGCCGAGATGCAGCGGCAGGCCGCCGCCGCGGGCCCGGCGAAACCGTCCGCGCCGCCCGCGCGGAGCGCGGCCCCGATCCCGGCCCCGGCCGCCGTCCGGGGCAGCCTCGGCGTCGAGGTGGTCGACGCGCCCAAGGGGCCTGGCGCGCTCGTCGTCGCGGTGCACGTCCCCGGGCCCGGCTACACGGCCGGACTGGTGCGCGGTGACGTCCTGCTGAGCCTCGGCGCGGCGCACATCGGCTCGGCGAGCGACCTCGCGGCCGTCGTGGCCGACACCCGCCCCGGGCACCAGCTCGTCATGACGGTGCGTCACGACAGCGGCGCACAGCAGAAGTTGGCGGTCACTCCCGGGGTGGTGACGTGATGCGGGTCTGGTCCGGCCGGCCTCGGTCCAGGAGGGGGCGGTCCACGGGATGTGCGTTCAGACGGTGCGGAAATGCGTCGTCAACCGCCGCTCGTCGTCCAGGACATGGAACGCGAGGCCCACCGGCGCCTCCCGGTCCGCGACCTGTTCGCCCTCCCAGGGCAGCCGCAGCGTCCAGGTCACGCCGGGCCCCACGACCAGCGGCCGGCCGGCGAACGTGGTCGCGGCCGGGCTGTGGGCGTGCCCCGTGATCACCGCGACGATCTCCGGCCGCCGCTCCAGCAGATGGGCCAGGGCGTCCGGCCGGGCCAGCTGATACCGGTCGGGCAGCGGGTGGTGCAGGGCCACGGGCGGGTGATGGAAGGCGATCAGGACGGGCGTCTCGCCGTCCAGCGCGTCGAGCTCCTCCTCGATCCAGGCGTACGTCTCCTCGTCCAGCGCCCCCTCGTCCGCCCCGGGGATGCTGGAGTCGCACATGAGCACGGCCGCACCGCCCACCCGGTGCGCACGGTTGACCGGACCGCCGGCGGCGGGCTCGCGCAGCAGGGCCTTGCGGTACGGGACGCGGCTGTCGTGATTGCCCGGGCAGGTCAGGACGGGCACCGGCGCCGCCGGACCGTGCAGCCCGAGCAGCTCGGCCGCCTCCTCGTACTCCGTCTCGGCGCCGTGGTCCGCGATGTCACCGGTCACCAGGAGGGCGTCCACCGGCCCCGGCAGCGCTCGCAGATGGTCCAGCACGCGGCGCGCCCGCTCCGTGGCGCGCGGGGTCCCGTCGAGATGCAGATCGCTGATCTGGGCCAGCACAAGCATGGGCGTACGTCCTTCGCGGAGTCGGCCTGACGGAGGCAGACGGAATTAACGGATAGCTCGGATCTAACCATTAGATCTAATGCTTCAGCAATGCCTTTCCGTTAAGCAGTACGGCTCGCTGCGCAGCAGGGGAGCGATGGCCAGGAAGCGGACTCGCGCGCTCCCGCGAGGCCGGGCAGGATGCTGCCGTAGACCCTTGTCCCCGTTGTCGCCCCGTTACGGAGGCCCGCCATGACGACCGGCACACCCGCGCCCTTCACCGCCGCCGACTACAAGGCCCGGATGGACCGTGCGGCGCAGTCCGCGGCGGCCGCCGGACTGGCGGGAGTGCTGGTCGCGCCGGGGCCCGACCTGGTCTGGCTCACCGGCTACCACGTGCCGGCCGACACCGAGCGGCTCACCCTCCTCGTGCTCGCCGCGGGCCAGGAGCCGACGCTGGTCGTGCCCACCCTGGAAGCGCCCGACGCCGCCAGGGCCGCGGGCGCCGACGCGATGACCCTGCGCGACTGGACCGACGGTAAGGACCCGTACGCGATCACGGCCCCGCTGCTGGACGTCTCCGGCCGCTTCGGGGTCAGCGACAACGCCTGGGCCATGCACCTGCTCGGCCTGCAGCGCACCCTGCCCGGCACCTCGTACGTCTCCCTGACCGAGGCCCTGCCGATGCTGCGCGGGGTCAAGGACGCCGCCGAGCTGGAGCGTCTCGCGGCCGCCGGTGCCGCCGCCGACGCCACGTACGAGGAGATCAAGAAGGTCGCCTTCGCCGGGCGCGAGGAGAACGACATCGCCCGCGAACTCGCCGATCTGCTCAAGCGGTTCGGTCACTCGCAGGTCGACTTCACGGTCGTCGGCTCCGGTCCCAACGGCGCCAACCCGCACCACGAGGCGGGCGACCGCGTCATCCAGGACGGCGACATGGTCGTCCTCGACTTCGGCGGCCTCAAGCACGGCTACGGCTCCGACACCACCCGCACCGTGCACGTCGGCGAACCCACCGACGAGGAGCGCCGCGTCCACGACATCGTGCGCGAGGCGCAGACCGCGGCCTGCGACGCCGTGCGGCCCGGCATCGCCTGCCAGGACGTCGACCGGGTCGCCCGCAAGGTCATCACCGACGCCGGGTACGGCGAGTACTTCATCCACCGCACCGGCCACGGCATCGGCGTCACCACGCACGAACCGCCGTACATGATCGAGGGCGAGGAGCAGCCCCTCGTCCCCGGGATGTGCTTCTCGGTCGAGCCCGGCATCTATCTCCCCGGCCGCTTCGGCGTCCGGATCGAGGACATCGTCACCGTCACCGAGGACGGCGGCCGGCGCCTCAACTCCACCGCGCGGGACCTGGCGATCGTGGGCTGACCGACCATGCCGCCGACGGAGCAGCCGACCGCCGAGACAGTGCGCCGCCTCCTGGAGACCCTGCTCCCGGGCGGCGGCGCCGAGACGCACCCGGTCACCGAGGGAGGCGGTCGCGCCTGGTGGGTGGGCGCCCGGCACGTGCTGCGGCTCGCCCCCGACGCCCCGATGTCCCGGGGCATGCGCCGCGAGCTGCGACTGCGGGACCTCCTGCGCCCCTACGTCACGGTGGCCGTGCCCGTGTCCGTCGCGACGGGGGAGTGGGCGCCCGGCCTCGCCTACACCCTGGACACCCGGCTGTCCGGCGACTCCGCCGAGGTCCGGGACGTCACCGCCGCCGGTGAGGAGGACCTCGCGGGACTGCTCACCGGCCTGCGCTCGGTGCCGGCCGCCCGCGCCGTGCCGCTCGGGGTGCCGAAGGCGGCGCCGCGCTCCCTGGAGAACCTGCGGCGTCAGGCCGGCGCCGCGGCCCGGAAACTCGGCGAGGACGGCGAGTTCGAGGCGGGGCGGCTCGCCCAGCTGACCCCGCAGGCCGTCGCCCAGCTCGGCCCCCAGGCGGACGCCGGGCTCGTCCACCACGCCCTCAAGGGCGAGCACCTGACCGTCTCGCCCGACGGCCGCGTCCGCGGCGTCCTCGACTGGGCCGACGCGGTCGTCGGCGACCCGGCCGAGGACATCGCGGGCCTCGCGATCGCGGTGGGCGCGCGGGCGGCCGTGCGGTCCGCGACGCTCGCCGGGTACGGGCCCCGGGTCTGTCTGCGGGGACTGTGGCTGGCCCGCTGCGATGCGCTGGTGCGGCTGGCCGAGCGGCTCCACGGAGCGGACGGCAGCGGCCCCGAGGGCCTGCTGCGGGTGCGGTTGGAGCGGGCCTGGGAGCCGATCCTGCTGGAGCTGGTGTCGGAAGGGTGACGTGGCGGGTGCGGGTCCGGTGGGGCTTCGCGCGAGGTTCCCCGCGCCCCTGAGGCATGCCGCCACGAGGAAAACCCGCAGCCGCCCACGCCCTCCCCGCTCCCTACGGCGCGACCGCGATCACACAGGACTCCGCCGGCACCGTCAACGTGCCGTCGGAACCCGGCAGTTGCACCGGTTCCCACGCCGCCAGCACCTGGGCCACGGGCCGCCCCAGCGGGATCGACACCGGCCGCCCCGACAGATTCACCGCCACCCGGAGATCCCCCCGCCGGTAGGCGATCCAGCGGGCCTCCTCGTCGTACGCGACCTTGACCGCCGCCAGATCCGGATCCCGCAGGTCCGTACGGGCGCGCCGCAGGGCGATCAGGTCGCGGTACCAGGCCAGCACGCGCGCGTGGTGCCCCGTTCCGGGCTCCGACCAGTCGAGGCAGGACCGCTCGCGCGTGGCCGGATCCTGCGGATCGGGGATGTCCTCCTCCGCCCAGCCGTGCGCGGCGAACTCCCGCCGCCGCCCCTTGCGGACGGCGTCGGCGAGCCCCGGGTCGGTGTGGTCGGTGAAGTACTGCCACGGCGTGCTCGCCGCCCACTCCTCGCCCATGAACAGCATCGGCGTGAACGGGCCCGTCAGGACCAGCGCCGCCGCGCACGCCAGCAGGCCCGGCGGGACGGAGGCGGCGAGCCGGTCGCCCTGGGCGCGGTTGCCGACCTGGTCGTGGGTCTGGGTGTAGGCCAGCAGCCGGTGCGCCGGGGTGCGGGCGCGGTCGACGGGCCGGCCGTGGTGGCGGCCGCGGAACGACGAATAGCCGCCGTCGTGGAAGAAGCCGTGCGTCAGCGTCTTGGCGACAGCGGCCAGTGGCGCGCGCGCGAAGTCGGCGTAGTAGCCCTGCCGTTCACCGGTGACGGCCGCGTGCACGGCGTGGTGCACGTCGTCGTTCCACTGTGCGTGCAGCCCCAGACCGCCCTCCGCGCGCGGCGTGATGACCCGCGGGTCGCCCAGGTCGGACTCGCCGATCAGGAACAGCGGGCGGCCGAGCCGCTCCGCGAGCGCGTCCACCCCGGCCGACAACTCCTCCAGGAAGGGCAGGGCGCGCCGGTCGTGCAGCTCGTGGATCGCGTCGAGGCGCAGCCCGTCGATCCGGTAGTCGCGCAGCCAGGCCAGCGCGCTGCCCAGAAGGAAGGCGCGGGTCTCGTCCGAGCCGGGCGCGTCCAGGTTCACGGCGCTGCCCCACGGTGTGTGGTGCGTGTCCGTGAAGTACGGCCCGAAGGCGGCCAGATGGTTGCCCGACGGACCCAGGTGGTTGTGCACGACGTCGAGGACGACCCCGAGGCCGAGCCCGTGCGCCGTGTCGACAAAGCGCTTCAACGCCTCGGGGCCGCCGTACGGCTCGTGCACGGCCCACAGGCTGACCCCGTCGTAGCCCCAGCCGTGCCGGCCGGGGACGGGACACAGGGGCATCAACTCGACATGCGTCACGCCGAGTTCGGCCAGATGGCCGAGACGCTCGGCGGCCGCGTCGAGCGTGCCCTCCCGCGTGAACGTGCCCACGTGCAGCTCGTACAGGACCGCTCCGGTCAGCCCCCGCCCGGCCCAGTCGCCGCGCCACACGTGCCGCTTGTGGTCGACGACCGCGCTCAGGCCGTCGGGCCCGTCGGGCTGACGGCGCGAGCGCGGGTCGGGCAGTACGGGGCCGTCGTCGAGCGCGAACCCGTACCGCGATCCGTCCCCGGCGTCGGCCTGCCCCGACCACCAGCCCGCGCGGTCCGGGTCCTTCTCCAGCGCGCGCGTGGCGCCGTCGCAATGGAGTGTGACCCGCTCCGCCTGTGGTGCCCACACCTCGAACTGCACGGACGCTTCCCCCTCGTAGCCGGATGTCTGCCGACAGTGACGACGCGTCCATGGTGCGTCACGAGTGATCGCCGCGCCGGGGATTCACCACTACTGGGTCCCCACTCCGCGCCCTGCGCGAGGTCACACCATGTGGACGCGCTTCTGTGTCACCGGGTACCCGGCTCTCGTGAAATGCGCCGCCATAGGGAAGTTGCCGTCGTCCGTGGCACCGTCGATGAAGTCCGCGCCGCGCTCGACAAGGAAGTGCGTCGATTCGACCAGAAGGTCGTACGCGTAGCCGTGTCCGCGCTGCTCGGGCACCACCCCGATGAAACCGATGCAGGGCCCTGTCGGGTTGTGCGCGGGCACATGGATCCCGGCGAGCTCGCCGTCGGCCGTGTACGCCAGCCGCAGCCACTCCCGCGGCGACGGGCACCAGTGGAAGAAGTCCAGCTCCTCCCGCGCGGCCTGGTCGAGGCCGCCCTGCTCGATCGCGACCAGCGCGTGCGCGTCCAGCGTCACCGAGTGCACGCGGCGCAGCACGTCCAGCACGACCGCGTCGTCCCGCTCGGGCCGGAACTCCAGCCGCCCCGGCCGCTGCGGCAGCCCGTTCTCCGGCGTCCAGCGATAGCGGAAACGCTCCACAAGAAGGCGCATACCCGCCTTCCGCGCCGCTTCCATGCGCGCCTCCGCGGCCGCCCGCGCGTCCGGGCGCTCCTTCCAGTCGGCGGGCAGGATCAGCTCGTACTCGACGTCGTACGGAGCCTGCTCCAGCAAGGCGACGCCCGCCTCGACGTCGTCCTCGGCGACGTCGAACCAGTTCAGGTTCACCGGCTTCTCGTCGTCCGGGGCTCCCCACCAGGCGGCCCGGGCGACGACGCGCCCCTCGCGCAGCGCCACCCAGGTCCAGGCCGGGTCGTAGTCGCCGCCCTCGGCGCGGGTGCGGTACTCGACTCCGGCCAGGACGCGGCCGACCAGGCCGGGGTCGTCCATCGTGCGGAAGAGCCGGGCGTCGTCCTCGGTGAGGGGGCGGACCACCAGGTCACCGGGCGCCTCGTGCGGTACAGAGGTCAAGAACTCTCCTTATGAGGCGGCCCGTTCGTGGCCGCGGCGGGGCGAACGTAGCAGCGGACTAGAGCGGGACGCTCCTCGTTTTCTGGACACCCCGGCCGCACTGCCCGACAATCTTCAGCGTGACGTCCTCTTTTGAACACCACACGTACCCGGCTCGGCTGTCCGACGCCGAGCGGGACGACGCGCTGAGGGTGCTCAGGGACGGAGTCGCGCTCGGGCGGCTCTCGCACGACACGTTCGTGCGCCGCATGGAGCTGGCACTGGCCGCCCGCAGATCCGCCGAACTCGACGCGCTCACCGCCGATCTGCGGCACGAGAACAAGTGGTCGCGGGCCGTCCTCGGGGCCGTGGGAGCGGTCTCCGGGTTCACCGTGCGGCTGCGCCGGGCATGGACCGTCGAGCGCCTGCCGAAGCTGCTGCTGCCCCCGCAGGTCAACCCGTACCCGCTGCGCATCGGCCGCGACCCGGCCAACGGGCTGCGTCTCAGCCACGAGACGGTCTCCCGGGTGCACGCCGAGCTGAGCAGCCAGGGCGGCATGTGGGTGCTGCGCGACCTCGGCTCCACCAACGGCACGTCCGTGAACGGCCGCAGGGTGATCGGTGCCGCCGTCGTCCAGGACGGCGACCAGGTCGCCTTCGGCCGGATGTCGTTCCGGCTGTCCGCGAACTGACCGCTCCGCCGCTCCCGCTGTCCGCCGACTGACCGCTCCCGGCATCCCGTTCGGATGGACGGCGCCCCCGCCAGGTGAGGCGCGGGCCCCGTCGTGTCGATGCATGCACCGGCACGGGCGCCCGCCCGCGCACCCCTGAACGCGAGGAACGGTGACACCCATGACCCTGATCCCGGTCTCGAAGGCACGCGGCGTCCTGCTGGCCCTGGCCGCCGCGGGCACCCTGCTCGGCACGACGGCCGGCACGGCGCAGGCCGCCCCGCAGGAGCCGCGGCCGGGCAACTGGGTCTCCCTGACCCTCCTGCGGGGCGACGACGGCTTCGGCGACACGACGGACGTGCTGCTGCGGTGCCCAGCCGGGCGGGGGAGCGGGCACCCGCACGCCGAGCGGGCCTGCCGCGAACTCGCCGCCGTCGACGGCGACATCCGCCGGATCGACGCCGCGCAGACGCCCTGCACCATGATCTACCAGCCGGTCACGGCCTACGCGTACGGGATGTGGGACGGCCACCGCGTCGCGTACGCCCGCGACTTCGCCAACCCGTGCGTCCTGCACGCCTCCACAGGATCGGTCTTCGCCCTCGCGCGCTGACCGCGTCGCTCACCCCTGGGCGTGCCGGACCGCCGCGATCGTCGTCCGTGCCTGGTGCTCGATCTGGTGGTCCACCGGCACCCAGCGCGCCCCGAACCGGTCCGCGTACACCTCGCACCACCGCGTGACGAGGGCGTCCAGGCGGGGCGCCGCCGGGTCCTCGGCCTCCTCCAGGACCCGCAGCAGCATGGCCGCGGCCCGCAGCGGCAGACGCCGGGCGAACGCGTCGATGCTGCCGACGTACGCCATCGTCGCGTCCGGCGGCGGCGGTTGCAGCCAGTCGTCGGCCAGGCCCGGCACCAGGCTCAGCGCCCAGCGGGCCGCCCGCAGCAGCGGTCCCGTGGTGTCGGGCAGGCGGGGCAGGGTGACCGCCAGGATGTCGTTGACCATCCGGGTGTCCCGGCTCAGCCGGGCCGAGATGCGCCGCAGCGCCCGCTCCGGCGCCGGATGCGGCGCCGGGTCGTCCACCAGGTCACTGGCCCACATCGGCACCTCGACGATCGCCGTGGAGCCGCCGTAGCGGTGCGCGTGGTGCCAGGTGGAGTGCCGGGCGTCGTCGGGCAGACTCGGGAACGCGGCCTGGACGTCGGGGTCCGGCATCACATGCACGCCCGGCCCGGACGTCGGCCAGCCCGCCGCGTCCGACGCACCCGTCTCCACCGGTATGTGCAGCTCCGCCGCCGACTTGGCGAAGGGCTCCGCGAGCCCCGGTATGTCCCGGGTCAACTGCACCCAGCTCCCGCCCAGTTCCGTGCCGTGCAGCGACACCTGGAGGTACGGGCGCAGCTCGTCGATGACTCCGGTGAGCGTCGTCGTCTCCGGCGGGAGACGGTCCGGCGGCAGCACCGACGGCGACCACTCGGGCTGCTCGGGGCCCGCAGGACGGAAGAAGTGCCGGTGGTAGTCGAGCAGGGTGCGCGGGGCCGGCGTGCGGTGCAGGGACGCCCCGTCAGGATCCGCGCACAGCAGGAAGTGCCACGATCTGTCGGATCTCAACGACCGGTCCAGCAGGGCCCGTTCGGCGAGACTCAGCACGGTGGAGCCGCCCGTCGGCTCGTTGGCGTGCGCGCCCGCGACGACGAGCACTGTACGCCGGTCATGTCCGACGGACAGCAGATGAAGCGGCCTTCCGGCACGCGACGTACCGACCTGGCGTAGTGCGCACAGGTCGGGCCGGGCAGTCGCCAGCTCCCGCGCTGACTGGACCAGTTCGGCCGAGGTGGGGTATCGCTGCTCCGTCAGGTGACTCACCCCCGTTGGTGCTCCCGGCGTCAGCACCCGCAGTACCCCACGCTCGGCCGCACCTGTCAAGAAGGCCTCTGCCGACGTTCATTGCCGGTGCAGGCTACGCCCCACGAGGGTGAGGAACATCTCGCCGACGACATCGGACCGTGTGGGGCGTGCATCCATGTGCGGTGACCGTCGGCGGACTCCGTTTCCCGTCCGGGGCCCACCCGGCTTCCCGCGGCCGTCGCACGGATTCTCCGGCCGCCGGGGCGCGCAGGGGCACCGCCGTCACCCGTCCGGCCGTACGAGGGCTGCGCGCCGGGGTCCCCGGTGGTGCGCTGGGTACAGCCGCGCGCAGCAACCCGTGCGCGCACCGGCCCAGAGTGGAGCCCGCGGTGCTGTGCCCTTCCGGACCGGCCTCACGCCCCAGCGCGCACGGCGCACACACACGCCGCGCCACCCCGCTGCCGCCGAGCCTCGCGGACCCGGACGTCGCCCGCGACCCCTACCCGCTGTACCGCACGCTGCGCGAGACCCACCCGCTCCTCCAGGACGAGCCCTTCGGCGCGTGGCTGCTGAGCCGCTACGTGGACGTCCGCGCCGCCCTGACCGACCCCCGCCTGGTCGCCCCGCCGCCCGGCGGCAGTCTCGCCCACCTGGAAGACGCCACGCACACCGCGCACCGCGCCCTGGTCTCCCCGGCGCTGCAAGGGCGCGCGCTGGCCGCACTGAAGGCAGGCGTGGAACGCACCGCCTACGTGCTCGCCCGCCGCCTCACCCGGCGCCGGGAAGCCGACCTGGTGGAGGAGTTCTGCCACTGGCTGCCCGCCGCCGCGGTGGTGGCCGCGCTCGGTCTGCCCTACGAGGACACCGCCCGCGTCACCGACTGGTGCCGCTCCGGCCTGACCCATCTCGGTGCGGCGCCCGCCGGCCTGGACGCCTTTCTGCGCCCGCACGTCGTCCGCCGCCGCGCGCACCCGCGGAACGATTTCCTGTCGGTGCTGTGCACCGCCCGGGCCGACGGACGGCCGCTGTCCGACGAGGCGGTCACCGCGATCGTGGCGAACCTGCTCGGCGCGGGCGGCGAGGCCACCGACCGGGCCCTCGCCTCGCTCCTCGCCAACCTCCTGGACCACCCCGCCCAGCTGGCCCTCGTCCGGGCCAGGCCCGAACTGGCCGACGCCGCCTGGGCCGAGTCGCTGCGCCACGACCCCGCCGTGCACATCGTGCTGCGCCGGGCCCTCGCTCCGGTCGCGGTGAGCGGCGGCACGATACCGGCCGGCGCCACCGTGGCGTGCCTGGTGGGCTCGGCGGGCCGGGACGCCGACCGGTTCGCCGACCCCGACCGCTACGACATCTTCCGGGCGACGCCCGGGCAGCTCGCGTTCGGCGCGGGCCGGCACCGCTGCCTGGGCATCCAGCTCGCCCGCCTCACCGCCGGGTCGGGGCTGCGCGCCCTGCTCGACGCGCTGCCCCGGCTGGCCTGGGCGCCGGACTTCCGGCCCGTCCCCGAAGGGCTCCTCACCCGGTCTCCCGCAGCCCTCCGCGTCAGCCTGCACTGACCTCGGCACGGACCAGCAGAGCCACCGGCAGCGACCCCAGAACGTCCGCCACGCGCGCGTGCCCGCTGAACCGCCGCCCCGGAGCCAGCAGTTCGGTCCACTCGCCTTCGGGAAGCACGAGTTCCGTCTCCCGCCATCCGCCCGCGTCGGCCAGCCGCAACGACAGGCGGGTCGCCACCACGGCCACCCGGCCCGAGCGTGCGAACGCCACACAGTGCCCCTCGGCCGCGCCCTCCACGGGCAGCGGCGCATACGTGGCCGCGCCCCCGAACCACTCGGGGTGCTCCCCGCGCAGGCGCAGCGCCACCTTGGTGAGCGCCGCCTTCTCCTCGGAGAGCGCGCCGCTCTCCTTCGGGCCGAAGCGGGCGGGCGCCCGGTTGTCCGGGTCCACCAGGGCGCGGTACTCGTGCTCGGTGTCCTGGTAGACGTCCGGTACGCCCGGCATCGTGAGGTGGACCAGGGCCGCGCCCAGGACGTTCGCCCGGACATGGGGCGCCAGTTCGTCCATGAAGCGCAGCACCGCGTCCCCCGGAGGGCCGCAGGGACCGGACGCCACGAAATCGTGCACGGCGCTCTCGTAGGCGGTGTTCTGCTCCGTCCACGTGGTGAACAGGCCCGCCTCGCGCGCGTGCTTGAGCAGTGCCCCCTGGAGCCGTTCCGGGGTCGCGGGGCCGAGACCGGCCACCGTCTGCCAGGCCGCCCACGCCAGCTGGGGGTCCGGGGAGCTCGTGCCGCCGCCGCGCGCGGTCAGCTCCGTCACCTGGGCCAGCAGCGTCTCCCACCGGTCGGGGCACTGGGTGAGCACCGCGATGCCCGCCCGCACGTCCGCGCTCCGCTTCGTGTCGTGCGTGGACAGCACCGTCGACGTGTACGGCCAGTCCCGCTGCACGCGCGCGCAGTACGCGTGGAAGGCCCCGGCCGTGACCGCCGGGCTGCGGGGGCAGCCGCCCACCTCCAGGGCCGACAGGAGCGGCGTGTGCCGGTAGAACGCCGTGTCCTCGACCGACTTGGCCCGCAGCGCCGACGCGGTCTGCGCGAACCGGGCCCGGAACGCCGTGTGCGCCGGCCCGTCGCCGCGCCGCCCGAGCGCCAGCTCCCGTACGGCGTCGACCGCGCGGGCCTCCTCGGGCACGGCGAACGCACCCTTCGCGTCGGCCGCGTCCGCGGCCGTCAGGACCGTCTCCGGATCGGCGCCCCCGCTCGGGTACGGCCGGTACACCGGGACGCGCACCAGCAGCTCGCGCAGGGCCGTGCGCAGCGCCCAGGGGGCGTGGTCGCGCAGATCCGGCGCCAGGTCGCACAGCGCGGCCGCCTCCCGCGTCAGCCGGTCCACCTCGGTCGCCAGCTCGTGCGTGACGACCCGGTGCGCGGCCCGCCGCGCGGTCGCCGCCCACTGGCCGCCCCGGTCGGCCGAGACGTCCGTGAACCGGCGGAACAGCCCCAGCAACCGGTCCGCGCCCGCCGGGTCGGTGAACAGGCCGTCGATGTGCCGCAGTGCGTCGTACCCGGTGGTGCCGGCCACCGGCCACGCGGCGGGCAGCTGTTCGTCGTCCTCCAGGATCTTCTCGACGACGGTCCACCGGCCGCCCGTGGCGTCGCTCAGCCGCTGCAGGTAGGCACCCGGATCGGCGAGCCCGTCGGGATGGTCGACGCGCAGGCCCTCGATGACGCCTTCGCGCAGCAGACGCAGCACGGTCGCGTGGGTCGCCTCGAAGACCTCCGGGTCCTCCACGCGCACCGCGATCAGGTCCGAGATCGTGAAGAAGCGGCGGTAGTTGAGCTCCGTACGGGCCAGCCGCCACCAGGACAGGCGGTACCACTGCGCGTCCAGGAGCTGCGGTAAGGGCAGCGTACGGGTGCCCTCACGCAGGGGGAACTCGTGTTCGTAGTAGCGCAGTACGTCGCCGTCCACCTTCAGGTGGGGCAGCTCGTCCCCGAGGTGACGAGCCAGGACGGGCAGCAGCACCCGGCCGCCCTGCGCCTGCCAGTCGATGTCGAACCAGCGCGCATACGGGGACGACGGTCCGTCGCGCAGCACTTCGTACAACGGCCGGTTGTGCCGCACGGATGCGGCCATGTGGTTGGGCACGATGTCCACGACCAGCCCCAGGCCGTGTTCGCGCGCCGTGCGGGCCAGCGCCCGCAGACCGTCCTCGCCGCCCAGTTCGCCGCGCACGCGCGCGGGGTCCACCACGTCGTAGCCGTGCGTCGACCCGGGCACGGCCTCCAGGACCGGCGACAGATGGAGATGGGAGACCCCCAGGGAGGCCAGGTACGGGACGGCGGCCGCGGCCGCCGCGAACCCGAGATCCGGTTGCAGCTGGAGCCGGTAGGTGCCCGTCGGATGCTGAGGCGTCATGCGAATCTACGTACCCCCGGGGCCGTCTTTCGTGCCTTCACCGCATGCAGGAGCCGCGGTACGTGTCGTTAGCGTCGCACGATGACCACCGGCACCTCCGCGAAGACACCCAGCACGCTCGACACGTACCGCCAGGTGATCGGGGTGACCGGGACGCTCCTGCCGGTCGTCTCGTTCCTCGGACGGCTGCCGGTCGCGGTGATCCAGTTCGGCAGCGTCCTGCTGGTGACCCGTACCAGCGGCTCGCTCGCCACCGGCGGCACCGTCGCCTGCGCCCTCGCGCTCGGCCAGGTCGCCATGGGGCCCTTCGTGGGACGTCTCGCCGACCGGCGCGGCCAGCGCCCGGTCGTGCTCGCCCTCGCGCTGCTCAACTCCTGCGCCATAGCCGCCTACACGCTGGGCGCGCTGTACCACCTGCCGACGCTCCTCCTGGCCGCGCTCGGCGTCCTCGCGGGCGCCACCGTGCCCGGCATCGGACCGCTGGCCCGCGCCCGCGGGGTGGCCCTCGTGCGCCGGGAGGGCGCCGACGAGCGGGTGGTGAACGCCGTCCTGTCGCTGGAGTCCACCATGGACGAGCTGTCCTTCGTCCTCGGCCCCGCCCTCATCGGCGTCGCCTCGGTGCTGGCACACCCCGCCTACGCGTTCGGGACAGCGGCCCTCCTCGTCGCGGCCTGCGGCACCGGGTTCGCGCTGCACCCCACGGCCACGGCCGTCCCCCGGACCGCGCCCGGCGCCCGGCCCCGCGCGCGGGAGGACCGGCCCCGCATGCCGCGCCAGGTCCATGTCGTACGCGTCGGGCTCGTCCTGCTGGGCATCCTGCTCGGCGGCTGCGGCGCCGGAATCACCGCGCTGACCCAGGAACTGGGCCACGAGGACCAGGCGGGCCTCGTGTACGCCGCGATGGGCGTCATGAGCGCCGTCGTAGGGCTGTCGATGGCGGCGGTGCCCGAACGGTTCGCGCTGCCCGCCCGCTGGCGCGTCGCCACCGCGGCCGCCGCCCTCCTGTCGCTCCCGCTGATCGTCACCCACACCATGCCGGTCCTGTACGTCGTCGTGACCGTGTTCGGCGCCCTGTTCGCGCCGAACCTCATCACCGGCTTCGGGCTCACCGAACGGGCCGTGCCGCGCGAACGCCTCGCCGAGGGCATGACGGTCGCCGCGAGCGCCTTCGTCGGCGGGCAGGCGGTCACGCTCGCCGTGGCGGGGCGGCTCGCACAGGCCCACGGGCCCGCTGCGGCGTTCGCGGTGGGCAGCGCGGCCGCGGGCCTGGCCTTCCTCGTCGCACTGCGCGTACGGCCCCTTAGGGAGCCTAGGCGGGCCGTTGCAGCACCGTGAGGCTCCGGCCCGCCAGGGTCAGCCGGTCGCCCGCCTGCACCTTCTGGCTGCCGTCGGCGGGCAGTCCGTCGGGCAGCGCCGTGTCGATCACGGCCTGCCACTGCCGGCCGTGATCGACCGGCACCACGAACTCCATGTCCTTCGGGGAGGCGTTGAACAGCAGCAGGAACGAGTCGTCCACGATGCGCTCGCCGCGCGCGCCCGGCTCCGAGATCGCGTTGCCGTTCAGGAACACCGACAGGGCGCGGGCCTGCGCCGCGCCCCAGTCCTGCTGCGTCATCTCCTCGCCCTCCGGAGTGAACCAGGCGATGTCCGACAGCTCGTCGTGCGTGCCCTCCACCGGCCGGCCGTGGAAGAAGCGGCGCCGGCGGAACACGGGATGCTCGCGGCGCAGCCGCACCATCGCGCGCGTGAACTCCAGGAACGGCTCCGGCGGGGCGTCCGGGGCCGCCCAGCGCACCCACGCCAGTTCGTTGTCCTGGCAGTACGCGTTGTTGTTGCCGTCCTGGGTGCGCGCGAACTCGTCGCCGTGGCTGAGCATCGGAACGCCCTGCGACAGCATCAGCGTGG
Source organism: Streptomyces sp. cg35 (assembly GCF_050410835.1). Classification (NCBI taxonomy): domain Bacteria; kingdom Bacillati; phylum Actinomycetota; class Actinomycetes; order Kitasatosporales; family Streptomycetaceae; genus Streptomyces; species Streptomyces sp. cg35. Next base: position 2,064,393 of record NZ_CP191268.1, on the reverse strand, counting down.
CGACGAAATTCCGCATCTGACGCGCCCGCAGATCGAGCACCTCCGGATCGTCCGTCTCGCCCTCCGCGCCGCAGTTCCACGACCGGTTGTGGCTCTCGCCGTCCCGGTTGCCCTCCCCGTTGGCGTCGTTGTGCTTGTCGTTGTACGCCACCAGGTCGTGCAGGGTGAAACCGTCGTGACAGGTCACGAAGTTGATGGAGGCCAGGGGGCGGCGGCCGTCGTCCTGGTAGAGGTCCGACGAGCCCGTGAGCCGCCCCGCGAACTCCGCGAGGGTGCGCGGCTCCCCGCGCCACATGTCCCGTACGGTGTCGCGGTACTTGCCGTTCCACTCGGTCCACAGCGGCGGGAAGTTGCCCACCTGGTAGCCGCCCTCGCCGACGTCCCACGGCTCCGCGATCAGCTTCACGCGCGAGACCACCGGATCCTGCTGCACCAGGTCGAAGAACGACGACAGCCGGTCCACCTCGTGGAACTGCCGCGCCAACGTGGCGGCCAGGTCGAAGCGGAACCCGTCGACATGCATCTCCTCCACCCAGTAGCGCAGCGAATCCATGATCATCTGGAGGACGTGCGGGGACCGCATGAGCAGCGAGTTCCCGGTCCCCGTGGTGTCCATGTAGTACTGCGGATCCTCGGTCAGCCGGTAGTACGACGGATTGTCGAGACCCTTGAAAGACAGGGTCGGGCCCAGATGGTTGCCCTCGGCCGTGTGGTTGTAGACGACGTCGAGGATCACCTCGATGCCGGCCTGGTGCAGCGCGCGCACCGCCGACTTGAACTCCAGGACCTGCTCGCCCCGGTCGCCCCACGATGCATAGGTGTTGTGCGGCGCGAAGAAGCCGATCGTGTTGTAGCCCCAGTAGTTGTTCAGACCCATGTCGACCAGGCGGTGGTCGTTGACGAACTGGTGGACCGGCATCAACTCCAGCGCTGTGACGCCCAGTTCGGTGAGGTGCTCGATGATCGCCGGGTGCGCGAGCGCCGCGTAGGTGCCGCGCAGCTCCTCCGGCAGCGCCGGATGCCGCATCGTGAGCCCCTTGACGTGCGCCTCGTAGAGCACCGTCTCGTGGTACTCGGTGCGCGGCCGACGGTCGTCGCCCCAGTCGAAGTACGGGTTCACCACGACCGACGCCATCATGTGCGGCGCCGAGTCCAGGTCGTTGCGCTCGTCCGGCTTCCCGAACGGGTACCCGTACACCGCCTCGCTCCAGTCGACGCGCCCGCTGATGGCGCGCGCGTACGGATCGAGGAGCAGCTTCGCCGAGTTGCAGCGCAGCCCCCGATCGGGCTCGTACGGGCCGTGCGCGCGGTAGCCGTACCGCTGTCCCGGCATGATCCCCGGGAGGTAGGCGTGCCGGACGAACGCGTCGGACTCCCGCAGTTCCACCGCGGTCTCCGAACCGTCGTCGTGCAAGAGGCACAGCTCGATACGGTCCGCGGTTTCGGAGAAGACCGCGAAATTTGTGCCGGCGCCGTCGTACGTGGCGCCGAGCGGATACGCCTGTCCAGGCCAGACCTGCATGCTGACGACTCTTCCACTCCCGGCCCGGGGGCCCGGGCGACAACAGTCAGTCTCTCCCCCGAAAGTGACGGAACCACCTACGAGTTGGCCCCCTCTTACATGAAGACCACGTAATACCGGTATGCCCGTGCGTGGGACTGCCGGGGAAGCAGGGGGGTAGATGTGCGCGAGCTAGCAAGACGCCATCTCGGGAAACTGGTGGCGACAGTGGCCCTCGCGGTCACCGGTGCCGCCGTCGCGGTCGGCGTGAGCCTGCCGGACGGCGCGGGGGGCGCCGGCGACGCGGCCAGGGCGGGAGCGGCCCAGCAGGACGCGGTGGCTCCGGAAGGAAGGATCGAGGCCGCCCCCGAGGACGGCGACAAGGGCGTCGGCCGGGACCCGCTGACCGACGCCGAGATCACCCGGGCCGAGCGGCTCGCGGTGACGGACAACGGCCTGCGGAGGGACGCGAGGGACGTCGAGGGCGACCGCGGCCCCCAGCACCTGTCGACGAACCTGACGGAGATCGACCCCGGCCTGAGCGGCCCGGCCGCCGCACAGCGCCGCGCGGACGTCGTCTCCTACGACTACAAGAGCGACACCGTCGTCACCAGGACCGTGAACCTCGACACCGGCAAGGTCGAGGACACCCGGACCGACCAGGGCGTGCAGCCGCCGCCCAGCCAGGACGAACTGGCCGAGGCCGCCCGGCTGCTGATCGGCGACCGGCTCGGCGCCGACCTCAGGGCCGACTACGCGGACGCCACCGGCAAGGAGCTCACCAAGGCGGACCAACTGCAGCTCAGCGGCATGGTGTTCCGCAAGGAGACCGTCGCGAAGGTCCCCTCCGACCTCACGGCATGCGGAAAGCACCGCTGCCTGCGCGTCGTCGCCAAGGTCACCAACGGACCGTGGATCGACACCCGCGCCCTCGTCGTCGACCTGAGCGACCGCACGGTCGGCCGCCTCGCCTGACGCGGCGCCGCCACCGCCTCCTTCACCTTCTTCTCGTGCCAAGGGAGCCCTTCCGTATGCACGTCATGCACGTCAACAGAGTCCGGCGCGCCCGCAAACGGCCCGCTGCCGCCCTCGCGGCCTGTGCGGTCACCGCGCTGCTCGGCACCGCCCCAGCCGCCCAGGCGGCGCCCCAGAAGGCGCCCGCGGCCGCCGCGCCGTCCTGCTCGGCCGCGTACACCATCGAGCAGACCCTCGACGGCGGCACCACCTGGCGCATGTGCTGGCACTACAACACCCTCTCCGGCCTCGTCCTGGACGACGTCAGCTACCAGCCGAAGGGCGAGCCCCAGCCGATCCGCGTCCTGACCAGCGCCCGCCTCGCGCAGGTCCATGTGCCCTACGACGACGGGGAGAACGAGTACGACGACATCACCGGCACCGACTTCGGACAGGCCCTGCAGAACCTCCGGCCGGCCGAGTGCCCCGGCGGCACCATCAAGACCGTCAAGGTCCCCGACCGGGGCGACGTGACGGGGCTGTGCACGACCACGCGTGCGCGCGGGCACGCGTACCGGCTCAACGACGACGAGTCGACCGGCGGCAACGGCAAGCTGTACAGCGCCCAGGGCAAGGACCTGCTCGTCTACACCGTCAACAAGGCGTCCTGGTACGAGTACATCACCGAATGGCGCTTCGCCTCCGACGGCACCATCACGTCGAACGTGGGCGCCACCGGCAGCCTCTCCCCGTACGACTACAAGGGCACCGACGGCAAGGGCTGGCCCATCGGCAAGGGAGCGAGCGCCTACGCCGAGAGCCACAGCCACAACGTCTTCTGGCGGCTCAACTTCGGCCTCGACGGCTCCAGCAAGAGCAAGGTCGAACAGTACGACTCCACGGTGACGCCGCCGCGCGGCAGCGGATCGCCCACCACGAAGACCACCAGGACGCCCGTCACCAAGGAACTCGCCGGTGACGAGAAGGACATGCGGTGGTGGCGGGTGGTCTCCACCGCGGGCAAGAACAAGGACGGCCACCCCAGGTCCTACGAGTTCGTGCCCGGCCGCTCCAGCCGGTTCCCCGGCCGTTCCTTCACCAAGCACGACGTGTACTTCACCGAGTACAAGAAGTGCGAGCAGTACGCGAGCAACAACCCCTCGGCGCACTGCGGCGGAACAAGTGTGGACAAGTGGGTCACCGGGCAGACCCTGAGCCACCCGATCACCTGGGTCAACATCGGGTTCCACCACATCGCCCGCGACGAGGACCAGCAGCCCATGCCGGTCCACTGGCAGGGCTTCTCGCTGGCCCCCAGGGACGTGACCGCTATGAATCCGCTCACTCCCGCCGACCTCGCGGATCAGAACGGGGTTCCCCGAAACGGGAGTTGAGAAACTCTCGTCCCCATCGGGCTGCACCGCCCACCGCTCCCGGAGTACCCTTCCTTGATCGTTGCTGGGGGAGTGCTCGACAAGCTCGGGGGAGCGGAAGGCGGTGCGGAGCGGGTGAGCTCGGGAGGGCTGGAGCTGCCCCCTGGTGACGACGGTCACGAGGGCCATGAGGGTTCGGGGGCAGCCTCCGCGGACATCCCGCCCGGAGCCGTGTCACTGGCCCGGCCCATGGACGTGGGGTCGCAGATCGGACCCGAACTGGACTGGGGTGCCGACGCCTGGGGCGAAGTCCGTACGCGTGCCCAACGAGCCGGGCGTGCCTACATCTGGCTGAACCTGGTGGAGCAGCGGCTGCGCGCCGTCGTCGCCGCCGTGCTGCGGCCCGTGTACGAGCCCGTGCACGGCGACGACTGGGTCGTCGCCGCCGCCGGGCCCGCCGGACAGGAGTGGGTGCAGCGGGCCGTCGCCGTGCGCGAGGTCAGCCGCCGCAAGGGCTATCTCCTCGACCCGGCCGACGACAACGTGCTGTCCTTCCTCACGCTCCCGCAGCTGCGCGAGCTGATGGTGCAGCACTGGCCCTGCTTCGAGCCGTACTTCGACGACCGGCGCGACGTCGAGCTCGCCCTGGACGAGCTGGAGGTCACCCGCAACGTGGTCTCCCGCAACCGGGCCCTGTCCCAGACGGTTCTCGCCCAGGCCGAGCGCGCCTCCGCCCGCCTCCTGGAGATGCTCGGCGCGGGCTCCGACGTCCCCTCGGCCCGGCGGCTGCCCATCGACGCCGTCGAGGACCTGGTCGGCGACCGGTACGCGGACGTCGTGGGCGTCCACCCGGACCGGGTGCGGCTGCTGCGGCAGTTTCCGGCCGAGGACCTCTTCGGCGGCGCCCGGCGCCTGGACGCGATCGGGATAGGCCTGAATCTGCTGGTGCAGAACTTCTCCGGCCGCCGCCTGATCCGCCTCGCCGAGTCCGGCTGCCGGGTACGGCTCCTCTTCCTGAACCCGGCGTCCAGTTCGGTCAAACGGCGCGAAAGGGAACTCGGCCTCAAGCGGGGCGAGTTGAGCCGCGCCGTCGAGATGAACATCCTGCACATGCGGCGCGTACGGGCCCGGCTGCGGGACCCCGGCGCGTTCGAGATCCAGGTCTTCGACGACACTCCGCGCTTCACCGCCTACCTCGTCGACGGCGACGGCTCGGACGGCGTCGCCGTCGTCCAGTCGTACCTGCGCCGCACGCGGGGGATGGAGGCCCCGGTCCTCGTGCTGCGCGGCGGCGGGCGCCTGGTCAGGGCGAACGGTTCCGCGGAGAACGGGGAGAACGGGCTGTTCGTGACATACCGGGACGAGTTCGAGCAGGCGTGGGCGGACGCCCGCCCCGTCTCCTAGGGCTTGTCCCGGCCGTCCGGTCCCGGCCGTCCGCGACGGGTGCCGGACGGATTGTCAGTGGCGCGTGCGAAGGTGGTGGTCACTGGGGGAACGCACCACGAGAAGGGGGCTGCCATGGGCTGGCACCGGGAGCTGTTGGTCGGCTTCGACCTGGAGACGACGGGGACGGATCCGCGCGAGGCGCGCATCGTCACCGGCGCCGTCATCGAGGTCAGGGACGGCGCGGTCCTCGGCCGTCGGCAGTGGCTCGCCGACCCGGGCGTACCGATCCCGGACGAGGCGGTCGCCGTGCACGGGATCAGCACCGAGCGGGCGGCGGCCGAGGGCGAGCCGGCCGACCGGGTGGCCGACGCCATCGCCGAGGTGCTCGTCGGGTATTGGCGCACGGGCGCCCCGGTCGTCGCGTACAACGCGGCGTTCGACCTGACCCTGCTCTCCGCCGAGCTGGCCCGGCACGGCCTGCCGTCGCTGCGCGACCGGCTCGGCGGCGCGGAGCCGGCCCCGGTGATCGACCCGTACACCATCGACCGCACCGTCGACCGCTACCGCCGGGGCAAGCGCAATCTCGAAGCGGTCTGCACCGAGTACGGCGTCACGCTCGACGCCGCGCACGACGCCTCCGCGGACGCCCTGGCCGCGGCGCTGCTCGCCCACGCGATAGGCGACCGGCACGCGAAGGTCGCGGCGCTGGGACCGGCGGAGCTGCACCGCCGGCAGGTGGAGTGGTACGCCGAGTGGGCAGCGGACTTCCAGAGCTTCCTGCGCAAGAAGGGCGACGCGGACGCGGTGGTGGACCCGACGTGGCCGATGAGAGACCTGACGGTCAAGGCCGGCCCGTCCGGCGTCTGACGACCGGGGGGTCCGGGGGCGAAGCCCCCGTGCGAACGGCGGGAAGCCGAAGGCGAGCCGAGGCTCAGAACGGGTACCACCGCACACCGGCGTCCCCGTCCCGCAAAGACGCCACCCGCCGCTCGAACTCCACCAGTGCCTTCGGGTTGGCAGGAGCGTGCTGCGCGACCCACGCACAGGACGCTGTCTCCCGCGCCCCCCGCAGCACACCACACCCGTCCCACTCCCGCACGTCCCACCCGTACGCGGCGACGAACCCGTCGTAGGCCGCCGGGTCCAGCCCGTACCGGTCCCGCGACAGCGCCATCACCACCAGATCGTGCTCGCGCAGATCCGACGAGAACGTCTCCAGGTCGACCAGCACCGGCCCCTCGGGCCCGATGTGCACGTTGCGGGGCAGCGCGTCCCCGTGGATCGGCCCGGGGGCCAGCCGCGGGGTCAGCGCCGCGGCGGCCGCCGCGAACCCGTCCCGCCGCTCGCGCAGATACGCCGCGTCCGCCGGATCGATGGCGTCGCCCGCGAGCCGCAGCCAGCGCTCGACGCCGCCCAGCAACTCCCGCCGGGGCAGCGTGAACCCGGTCGGCGCCGGCAGCGCGTGCACCAGCGTCAGCAGCTCGGCCAGATCGCGCGGCTCCGCGGGCCGCACGGCCGCCGGGATGCGGTGCCACACCGTCACGGGATGCCCGTCGACGACCAGCGGCTCGGCCTTCGCCGCCCGCACGGCCGGGACGCCGTGCTCGGCGAGGTAGGAGGCGATGGCCAGCTCGCGACGGGCCCGGTCGAGGAGCTCGGGCGCCCGGTCGATGCCGCGGCCCACCTTGACGACGAGATCACCGGCCGCGAACACCGCGTTCTCGCCGAGCGCGAGCAGCTCCACACCCTCCGCCGGGCCGTCCACGACACCCGCCTGGGCCAGCACGTCCCGTGCCCGTGCCTCGTCCATCACTTGCCTCCCGCGTTCCAGCTGGTACCGGCCCAGTCTCGCACCCGGCCGAATGTCTTGACGCCGTAGGAGCGTGTCAGGACCATGACGGGGGCCGCCGGGGCGGCCGGAAGCCGCGTGAGCCGTCCGAACCGCCCGAAGGAGTCGCATCCGTGACCTCGGCGACCGCCACGACACGCACCACGGGGCAGCGCCCCGTCCGCGCACCGCACAAGGAGCACAGCGCCTGGTTCCTCGTGCTCCCGGCACTCCTGCCGATCCTGGTGCTGAGCGTCGGCCCGCTGCTGTACGGGATCGGGCTCGCCTTCACCGACTCCCAGTCGGGCCGCACCGCGGCGACGCAGTGGGTCGGCACCCTGAACTTCCAGGACCTCCTCCACGACACCCTCTTCTGGGAGTCGTTCCGGATCGGCCTGCTGTGGGCGGTCGGCGTCACGGTGCCGCAGTTCGTGCTGGCCCTCGGCCTCGCCCTGCTGCTCCACCAGGATCTCCGCTTCCGGTGGCTGGCGCGGGCGCTCGCGATCGTGCCGTGGGCGATGCCGGAGGTCGTCGTCGGCATCATGTGGCGCCTCGTCTACCACCCCGACGCGGGCATCCTCAACGAGACGCTGCGCGACCTCGGCCTCGGCGACGGCCGCGACTGGCTCACCGGCCTCGCCACCGCACTGCCCGCCGTCATCGTCGTCGGCGTCTGGGCGGGCATGCCGCAGACCACGGTCGCGCTGCTCGCCGGGCTCCAGCACACCCCGCGCGAACTGCACGAGGCGGCCGCCATGGACGGGGCCGGCGCCTGGCGCCGGTTCCGCACGGTGACCTGGCCCGCGATCCGCCCCGTCGCCCTCGCCGTCAGCGCGCTCAACTTCATCTGGAACTTCAACTCCTTCGCCCTGGTCTACGTCCTGACCGGCGGCGGACCCGGCGGCCGCACCCGGCTCCCCATGCTGTTCGCGTACGAAGAGGCCTTCCGCTACGGGCAGTTCGGCTACGCGGCGGCGATGGGCTGCGTCATGGTCGCCGTCATCTCGATCCTCCTCGCCCTCTACCTCGTGGGCCGACTGAAGGGAGGCGACGAGCAGTGATGCGCACCGGCGGACTCGCCCGCGCGGGTCAGTACCTCGCGCTCCTGGCCTATCTGATCTTCCTCGTCTTCCCGTTCCTGTGGCTGATCTCCACCGCGTTCAAGCCGCCGCGCGAACTCGCGAGCCTGCACCCGACCTGGATTCCCGAGCACCCCACCCTCGCGAACTTCCGGCAGGCCTTCGACGAACAGCCCCTGCTGCGCGCCGCGGGCAACTCCCTGCTCGTGGCCGTCGCCACCGCCGTGATCGCGATCGTCATCGCGACCCCGATGGCGTACGTCATGGCGCGCCGCCGCTCGTTCGTGTCACGGGCGGCGACCGGCTGGGTGGTGGTCAGCCAGGCGTTCCCGTTCGTCCTGGTGATCATCCCGCTGTTCCTGATCCTCAAGAGCCTCCACCTGATCAACGCCCTGCCCGGCCTGATCATGGTGTACGTGGTGTGGGCGCTGCCCTTCGCGCTGTGGATGCTGGTCGGCTATGTCCGGTCCGTGCCAAGGGAGTTGGAGGAGGCGGCGGCGGTGGACGGGGCGGGCCGGCTGCGCGTCCTCGTGTCCGTGACGGCGCCGCTGCTGGCGCCCGGCATCGTCGCCACGGGGCTGTTCGCGTTCATCAGCGCGTGGAACGAGTTCTTCTTCGCCCTCGTCCTGATGAAGACCCCGGAGCGGCAGACGCTGCCGGTGATCCTCACCCACTTCCTCGGCGCCGAAGGGGTGGCCGACCTCGGTCCGCTCGCCGCCGGGGCGTTCCTGGCGACGCTGCCGTCGCTGGTGATCTTCGCGGTCATCCAGAAGCGGATCGCGGGCGGCATGCTCGCAGGGGCGGTGAAGTGATGCGCGGAGGAGGGAGGGCGGCGACGGCGCTCGTGGCGTGCACGGCGCTGCTGCTCGGCGGGACCGGCTGCACGTCCGGCGTGGGAGAGGGCGACGACGGCCGTGTCACCCTCGAGTTCCAGTCCCTGGCCTGGCAGAAGGAATCCGTCGACGCCAACAGGCAACTGGTGAAGGAGTGGAACGCGACGCACCCGGACGTCCAGGTCACCTACGTCCAGGGAAGCTGGGAGAGCGTCCACGACCAGCTGCTCACGGCCTTCGAGGGCGGCGAGGCGCCCGACATCATCCATGACGCCTCCGACGACCTGGCCGACTTCGCGTACGGCGGATACCTCGCCGACCTGCGCGGCCGTCTGCCCGGCCGACTGAAGTCCGACATCCCGCAACGGAGTTGGGAGACAGCGACGTTCGGTGACGGTGTCTACGGGGTGCCGTTCCTCCAGGAGCCGCGCGTCCTCGTCGCCAACGCGACGTGGCTCGAGAAGTCCGGCGTCCGCGTCCCGACCCCAAAGCGGCCCTGGACCTGGGACGAGTTCCGGCAGATCACCAAGAAGCTCAGCGGCAAGGGCAGATACGGCGTCGCCTGGCCGCTGAAGGAGCCCGTGTCGGCGACGCTGAACCTGTCCCTGTCCACCGGCGGGCAGCTGTTCCACCGCGGCACGGACGGCACGGTGCGGATCCGCTTCGGCCCGGCGGACGAGGTGATGCCGCGCACCGTCCACGACCAGGTGAACACCGACCGCGGCGCGTCCGCCACGACGCTCGGCATGGGCGGCTCCGACACGCTCCCCGGATTCTTCGCGGGCAAGTACGCGATGGTGCCGCTCGGGTTCTCCTACCGGCAGCAGATCGTGCAGCAGGCCCCCAAGGGGTTCGACTGGCAGGTGCTGCCCGCGCCGGCCGGGGCCGACGGCCTCACTCAGGGCGTCAGCCCGCAGACGCTCTCGGTCGCCGAGGACAGCCCGCACAAGAAGGAGGCCGTCGCGTTCATCGACTTCCTCCTCCGGCCGCGGAACATGGTGCGGCTCGCCCTGGGCGACTGGATGCTGCCCACCGGCACCCAGGCACTGAAGGACCCCGCGCTGCACACCACGAAGAACGACTGGGCGGCCGGCACCGCCCTCGCCGCACACCTGCGCGCGGCGCCCGCCCCGTCCGTGCGCGGCTATCCCGAATGGAAGGACAAGGTGGCCACCCCCGCGCTGCAGGAGTACTACAGCGGGGCGATCGGCCTCGACGAGCTGCGGCGCCGCCTGGTCGACGACGGGAACCTGGTGCTCGCGCGCTACCAGAGATAGCGGCCGGCACCGGGCTCCGCCCCCGAGAACCCGTGGACGTACGCGGTGTCCCCGGCGGGCCGCCGAGCTCGTCGCGTACGAGATCGACGCCTGCCTGGTCCCCGGACTGCGGCGCCGCTTCGCCGCGCACCCTCAAGTCCGCATCCACGAGGCTGACTTCGTCACCGCACGCGCGCCGCGCACCCCTTCACGGTCGCCGGGAACGTGCCGTTCGCGCGGACCTCGGCGGTGGTGGAGCGGTGCCTGCGCGCGCCGGCCCTCACCCACGCCACGTTCCTCACTCAGCTCGCATACGCCCGCAAACGAGCCGGGGGCCACGGGAGCTGGTCGCGCCTCACGGTCCTGACCTGGCCGCACTTCGAGTGGCGCCTGCTGGACCGGGTCCCGCGCACCGCCTTCCGCCCGGTGCCCCGCGTCGACGCGGCCGTGCCGCGCATCGAACGCCGGGCCGCGCCCCTGCTGGATCCCGCCGCCTCGTCGAGCCTGGCTTCACTGGACAAAAGGTTGCACGAGACGTCTCGTCTCGTCTACGGTGGGGGCATGACGAACCCGGAACACCGCAACCGTGCCCACATCGCCATGTTCTCCATCGCCGCCCACGGGCACGTGAACCCGAGTCTCGAAGTGATCCGGGAGCTCGTCGCCCGTGGGCACCGCGTCACGTACGCGATCCCGCACCTCTTCGAGGAGAAGGTCGCCGGGACCGGCGCCGAGCCGGTGCTCTACCGCACGACACTGCCCGGCCCCGACGACGACCCGGCGGCGTGGGGAAGCACGCTGCTCGACAACGTCGAGCCGTTCCTGGACGACGCGATCCAGGCCCTGCCCCAGCTCATCGAGGCGTACGAGGGCGACGGCGGCGCGGGCGTGCCCGATCTCGTGCTGCACGACATCACCTCGTACCCGGCCGCCGTCCTCGCCCATCGCTGGGGCGTGCCCGCGATCTCCCTCTCGCCGAACCTCGTCGCGTGGCAGGGGTACGAGGAGGAGGTCGCCGAGCCGATGTGGGCGGAGCCCCGGCGGACGCCGCGCGGCAAGGCGTACTTCGAGAAGTTCACCGACTGGCTGACGCGGAACGGGGTGACGAAGACCGCCGACGAGTTCTGGGGCCGCCCCGACCGCTCGCTCGTGCTCATCCCCAAGGCGCTCCAGCCGAACGCCGACCGGGTCGACGAGAAGACGTACAGCTTCGTCGGCGCCTGCCAGGGCGACCGCGGTGCGCAGGGCGACTGGGAGAGGCCCGCCGCGGCCGAGCGGGTGCTGCTCGTCTCGCTCGGCTCCTCCTTCACCAAGCAGCCCGACTTCTACCGTGAGTGCGTCAAGGCCTTCGGTGACCTGCCCGGCTGGCACATGGTGCTCCAGGTCGGCAAGCACGTCACCGCCGACGACCTCGGCGAGATCCCCGCGAACGTGGAAGTGCACCAGTGGGTCCCGCAGTTGGCGGTCCTGAAGAAGGCCGACGCGTTCATCACGCACGCCGGTGCGGGCGGCAGCCAGGAGGGCCTGGCCACCGCCACGCCGATGGTCGCCGTCCCGCAGGCCGTCGACCAGTTCGGCAACGCCGACATGCTGCAGGGCCTCGGCGTCGCCCGGCACGTCCCGATGGAGGAGGCGACGGCCGCGACGCTGCGCGAGGCGGTGCTCGCCCTGGCCGACGACCCGCAGGTGGCGGCGCGCCTCGCGGTGATCCAGCGGGACATGGCGGGCGAGGGCGGCACACGGCGGGCGGCCGATCTCATCGAGGCCGAACTGCCCGGGTGAGCATGGTTGCCTGTCGCACGTGAAAGGGGTGTGCGCATCCGATAACGGGCCGATGTGGATGTAACGCTCAGGTAACGCAGTGGTCCGACGGTGTTCCCATCGATCTCGTCACCCCGTACGACCGTTACCCCCCACCGAAGGTTGCGCCCTGAACATCTTGAACATGGCGAGAACATGTTCTTAGCGTGAGGTGAACTTGATCTGCACGAAGGAAAGTTGGCATACCTCATGCCCCGAGACATACCGCCGCTGCGTGATGTGCGCCGGATGACCCAGAAGAAGCGCGACGCGTGGTGGACCGTGCTGCTCGTCGATCCGGTCGCCACGCCGCTCGTGCGGGTCACGGCCAGATGGACCCGCATCACGCCGAACCAGATCACCTGGGGCGCGCTGCTCCTGGGGCTGGGGGCCGCCGCGTGTTTCGCCATGGGGGACTGGCGCTGGCTGATCGCCGGCGCCGTCGTCTACCACCTGAGCTTCATCCTGGACTGCATGGACGGCAAGGTCGCGCGGCTGACCGGGCAGGGTTCCGTGTTCGGCGCCTGGCTGGACTACATCTTCGACCGCGTCCGCGTCGCGGCCTGCGCCGTCGCCCTCATGGGCGGCCAGTACCACCGCACCGGCGACATCTGGTACGTGTGGCTCGCGGTGGCCGTCGTCTTCCTCGACGGGCTGCGCTACCTCAACGCGCTGGAGATCTTCAAGACCCGGCACAACATGCGCAAGCAGATCAAGGCCCGCGTGCGGGCGGCCCGCCGTGCCGAGAACGAGCAGAGCCTCGCCTTCATGGAGGACCTGCTGCGGGCCAACCCCGAGGCGGACATCGAGCAGGACCTGGCCGCGGCCGCCGAGCGGGCCGCCGACGAGACGGACGAGACGGACGAGACGACCGGGACGACGCAGGGCCTCGACGCGCAGGACCTCGGCACGCAGGACGGGGTGACCGCGCCGAAGAAGGCCCAGGTCGTCGACCTGCACCAGGAGTTCCGCAGCCGCTTCCCGATCTACCTGCGGTTCCGCTCCTTCCTGCTGCGGCACCGCATCCGTACGCACCTGATCAGCGGCATCGAGTTCCAGATGGCCGTCTTCATCGTCGGCCCCCTGATCGACCAGGTGATCGGGACGACCATCGTCGCGGGCGCCCTGCTGCTCGTCTTCGAACTCGCCATCGTCTACAAGCTGCTGCTCTCGACGCGCGACTTCGGCCGCACGCTCGCCTCGTTCGAGCAGCAGGAGCGGGAGCGGGAGAGCCTGTCCGCCGCAGCGTGACACGCTGCGGCGGACAGGCTCCGGTGGGCGGGGAGCGCGGTCGTCAGACCCGCACTTCCTCGCCCCCGTGGTGCGTCGCCGCCACGGGCTCGGGCGCCTCGTCGTGCGTGAGGTCCGGCATCCGGTGCAGCCACCGCGGCAGATACCAGTTGCGCTCGCCGAGCAGCGCCATCACGGCCGGCAGCAGGACACCCCGGATGACGGTCGCGTCGATCGGCACGGCGGCGGCCAGACCCACGCCCATCTGCTTGAAGGACTGCATGGACAGCGTCCCGAAGATGGCGAAGACGGCGACCATGATGACGGCGGCACTGGTGACCACGCCCGCCGTCGTGACGACGCCGTGCCGGATCGCGTCCTTGTTCGTACGCCCCTGGAGCCGCGCCTCCCTGATCCGCGACACCACGAACACGTGGTAGTCCATCGACAGGCCGAACAGGATCACGAACAGGAACAGCGGCAGCCACGAGATGATCGCGCCGACCCCCTCGGCGCCGACGAGCGAGGCGCCCCAGCCGTTCTGGAAGACGGCCACGAGAATCCCGTAGGCCGCGCCCACGGACAGCAGGTTGAGCGCGATCGAGGTGATCGCGACCGTCAGCGAGCGGAACGACAGCAGCATCAGCAGGAAGGCGAAGACGACCACGAACACGAAGACCGGGACGACCGAGCCGACGATCTGGTCGTTGAAGTCCTTCGACCCCGCGACCTGCCCGGTGATCGGCGCCTCGACACCGTCCGCCCTGCCGAGCGTGTCCGGACGTACGTGGTCACGGAGCAGCGCCAGGCTCTTCTCGGCCCTGTCCTGGTCGGAGCCGCCGACGAGCGGGACGTCGATGAGCGCCACGTTCTCCCGCCCGTGCACGGTGACCTCGACCGGGCCGCGTGAGGCACCCGAACTCACGGCCTGCGCGCGGAAGTCGGCGATGGCGGAGCGCACGGCGGGCGCGTTGATGTCGTCCGCCCTGACGACGACCTCGGCCGGGTCCGAGCCGCCCGGGAACGCCTCGTTGACCCGGTCGTACGTGGCGACGATCGGCAGCGAGTCCCCGAACTCCTGGTCCAGGGTGAGGTTCTGGGTCTTCATGCCGAGCGCCGGGGCGGTGATCGCGAGGAGCGCGCCGACCGCGACGACCACACAGACGGCGGGCCGCGCGAGCACGACCGTGAGGACGCGGCTCCAGAAGCGGCTGCCGTCCGTGCCGCCGCTCCCGCCGCGCCGCTTGGCCGGGTGCAGGAACGGGATACGGCCCTTCTCCACGCGCTCGCCGAGCAGCGAGAGCAGCGCGGGCAGCACGGTCACCGAGCCGACCATCGCGACGGCCACCACCATCAGCGAGGCGAGCCCCATGGCCTGGAACTCGGCGAGCCCGGTGAACATCATGCCGGCCATGGCCACGCACACCGTGACACCGGAGACGATGATCGCGCGGCCGCTGGTGGCCGCCGCGACGCTCAGCGCGGTCCGCGGGTCGTGGCCCTTCATCCGCTCCTCGCGCTCGCGCCGCAGATAGAACAGGCAGTAGTCGACACCGACCGCAAGCCCCACGAGCAGCATGACCGAGTTGGCGGTCTCGCTCATCGGCTGCAGATGGCTGACGACTCCCATCAGGCCCATCGTCGCCATGATCGCCGTGATGGCGAGCGCCACCGGCAGCAGCGCCGCGACGAGCGCGCCGAACGCGATCAGCAGGATACCGAGCGCCACCGGCACCGCCGAGAACTCGGCCCGCTGGAAGTCGTCGCCGAACGCGTCGTCGAACGTCTTGCCCATGCTGGCGCCGCCGATCTCCTCGATCCGCAGCGCGTCGTGGTCGTCGGCGACGCCCTTGACGGCGTCGAGGACCGGCTCGATGCGGTCGGACGCCGTCTCGGGGTCGCCGCGCATGTCGAACTGGACCAGCGCGGTGCTGCCGTCCTTCGAGACCGCCTGGGCCCCGGCGGCGTACGGCGAGCGCACGTCGGTCACCGCGCCCGTGCCCTCGACGGCCTTGACCACGTCGGCCACGGCCCGCTCGAACTCCGGCGCCGTGGCGCGCAGTTGTCCGTCCCTGCTCTGGACGAGCACGGTCTCGCCCGCCGGCTCGTCGATGTCCGCGTCGGCCACGATCTGCGCGGCCCGCCCCGTCTCGCCGCTGAGCTGGTCGCTCTCCTTCACGTCGACGCGCCCCGCGGCCGAGCCGATGCCCATCGCCAGCACGACGAACAGCACCCAGATCCCCACCGCCGCCCAGCGGTGCCGGACGCTCCAGCCGCCGGCCCGGGCCGCGAACCCCCGCACCTGTCGGTCCCGCCGGTCCCCGTTCCTCCCCATGAGGTCACCTCCGCAATCGAAGGTATGGGCGGGATAAGCGACGTTCGTCCTGCTGCCCGGTGAGGTGTCACCGGCCCGGCTCATCCCTCCGGGCGGTGCGGCTCGGCTCGGAGGATGAGGTGAGCCCCTTACATCTATAGGGACTTCGGCGGCGGAAACGTCAATGAGGTGATCCGTCCGGTTTGTTATTACGAAACCTTGTTGAACAAGTCACAGGTGTATGTAGGTCTTGATCTGGTCGCGTCAATCGGTCAGGGTTTCGTCTCAACCCCCGGACATCTTCCGGAGATTGCCGGGGGCTGCATGAAATGACGCGCCCCCACGCGCGTAGAAACACAACCCCCCACATCACCACGAGGAGATACCTCTTCATGGCAACTCACAAGCGTGCGCGCACGATGAAGCTGACCGCGGCGATAGCCACGGCGGCGACCGCCGTGGGCGTGACGGTCTTCACCGGCAGCTTCGCGGGCGCCGCGGCCCCCGCCCAGGGCAAGGTGTACGGGCTCGACGCCAAGGGCGCCGTCGCCGGCAGCTACATCGTGCTGCTCGACCAGAAGGCGAACACCACCGCCAAGAAGGGCCTCGCCAAGGAGTACGGCGGCACCCTCAAGCGGAACTACGCCTCGGCCGTCAACGGCTTCTCGGTGAACGGTCTTTCGGAGACCGAGGCCAAGCAGCTCGCCGCCGACAAGTCGGTCGCGAAGGTCGTCCAGAACAAGAAGTTCCACATCGACGCCACCCAGGACAACCCGCCGTCGTGGGGCCTGGACCGCATCGACCAGGCGGACACCGCGGGCGACGGGAAGTACACGTACCCTGACAACGCCGGTGAGGGCGCGACCGCGTACGTCATCGACACCGGCGTCCGCATCAGCCACAAGGACTTCGGCGGCCGCGCCTCGTCCGGCTTCGACGCCGTCGACAACGACGACAGCGCCGACGACGGCAACGGGCACGGCACGCACGTCGCCGGCACCATCGCCGGTGAGGCGCACGGCGTCGCCAAGAAGGCGAAGATCGTCGCCGTCCGCGTCCTCGACGACCAGGGCTCCGGCACCACCGAGCAGGTCGTCGCCGGCATCGACTGGGTCACCGAGAACCACCAGGGCCCCTCGGTCGCCAACATGTCGCTCGGCGGCGGCGTCGACGAGGCGCTCGACGCGGCGGTGCAGAAGTCCATCGCGTCCGGCGTCACCTACGCGGTCGCGGCCGGCAACGAGTCCTCCGACGCCTCCCAGAGCTCGCCCGCCCGCGTCCCCGAGGCGATCACCGTCGCCTCCTCCACCAAGGACGACGAGCAGTCCGACTTCTCCAACTACGGCTCCGTGGTGGACATCTACGCCCCCGGTTCGGACATCACGTCCGACTGGAACACCGGTGACGACGCCACCAACACCATCTCCGGTACGTCGATGGCGACCCCGCACGTCGTCGGTGCCGCCGCCGTCTACCTCGGCGGGCACCCGGACGCGGCCCCGGCCGACGTCGCGAAGGCGCTCACCGACGGGGCCACCCCCGACGCCATCTCGAACGCGTCCGAGGGCACCCCGAACAAGCTCCTGAAGGTCGTCGAGTAACACCCGGCGATCCCACGACCGGCGGCCGTCGCGCCCACCCCCACGGGGCACGACGGCCGCCCTATCGTGTCCGGATGACGACCAGGAGATACGCGGCCCTGCTGCGCGGCATCAACGTGGGTGGCAACAAGAAGGTCCCGATGGCCCGGCTGCGCCCGCTGATCGAGGGGCTGGGCTGCACCGACGTCCGCACCTACCTGCAGAGCGGCAACGTGGCCCTCGCGGCGGACGGCGGCGACGAGGAGTCGCTGGCACGCGACATCGGGGCCGCCATCGAGGGCGAGTTCGGCTTCGCGGTCGACGTCCTCGTCCGGGACCACGCCTATCTGAAGGCCGTCATGGAAGCGTGCCCCTTCCCCGCGGCCGAACTGCAGGGCAAGCAGCTCCACGTCACGTACTTCTCCGAGCCGGTGAGCGCGGACCGCTTCGCCGACGTGGACCCGGCCGCGTACGCGCCGGAGGACTTCCGGCTCGGCGACCGCGCCCTCTACCTCTACGCCCCCGACGGCCTCGGCACCTCGAAACTCGGCGCCCAGCTCGGCCGCCCCGCGCTGAACAAGGGCCTGATCGCGACGAGCCGGAACTGGAACACCGTGGTCAAACTGGTGGAGCTCACGGACGGGGCGTGAGTGCGTCCAGCCGGGCCATGTCCTCCTCGGTGAGCCGCACTCGCGCGGCGCCCAGGTTCTCCTCCAGATGCCCGAGCGAGCCCGTCCCCGGCGTCGGGCACAGCACGGGGGAGTGGTGCAGCAGCCAGGCCAGCGCGATCTGCGACGGGGTGGCGTCGTGGGCCACCGCGATGTCGGAGCACACGGCGTCGCCCGAAAGGCTGCCGTTGCCCAGCGGGAACCAGGGCAGGAACGCGATGCCGTGCGCCTCGCACAGCTTCAGCAGCGGCTCCGAGGCGCGGTCCAGGAGGTTGTAGCGGTTCTGCACGGAGGCGATCGGCACGATGTCCAGGTCGAGCGCCGCCCGCAGCTGCCCGGCCGTGACCGAGTCCAGGCCCACGTGCCGGATCTTGCCCGCGTCCCGCAACTCCCGCAGCACGCCCAGCTGGTCGGCCATCGGGACCTCCGGGTCGAGCCGGTGCAGCTGGTACAGGTCGATGCGGTCCAGCCGCAGCCGTCGCAGGCTCGCGTCGCACATCGCGCGCAGCCGCTCCGGGCGGCCCTCGATGTGCCAGGCCTCGGCCGAGTCGCGCACGACACCGCCCTTCGTGGCGACCACCAGGCCGTCGGCGTACGGGTGCAGGGCCGCGGCGACCCGCTCCTCCGCCACGTCCGGGCCGTAGTTGTCGGCGGTGTCGACGAGCGTCACCCCCCGCTCCACGGCGCGACGCAGCAGCGCGGTCGCGTCCGCGTCGGTGCCGCGCGAGCCCCAGCAGCCGGGACCGGTCAGCTGCACGGTTCCGTAGCCGAGCCGGCGTACAGACAGGTCGGAGCCGATCCGGAAGGTCTCCAGCGGTGCGGGGCGCGTCATGGCGCGACCGTATCCGACGCCCTCCGCGCGCTCTCACGGCGGTGCCGTCGGCCGATGCCGCACGCAGCGAGAGTTTGCCGGATCGCAACAGCCGCGTCGATGGCCCCTGCAACCTTCCGTGAAAGGGTCGCGGACATGCGCTATCTCATCATCGGAGCAGGAGCGGTCGGCGGTGCCGTCGGGGGCCGGCTCGCGCAGGCGGGGCACGAGGTCGTCCTCGTCGCGCGCGGCGAGCAGTACAAGGCGCTGCACGCCGACGGACTGCGGCTGCAGACCCCGGAGGGGCAGCACACCCACCGGCTGCCCGTCGTCGACGGCCCCGAGCCGCTCGGCCCCCTCCGCGCCGACGACGTGCTGATCCTCGCGGTGAAGACCCAGGACAGCGCCGCCGCGCTCGCCACCTGGGGCGCGCGGCCCGTCGCGGGCGGCGGCACCGCGGCCCAGCGGCTGCCGCTGGTCTGCGCGCAGAACGGGGTGGAGAGCGAACGGCTCGCCCTGCGCGTCTTCCAGCGCGTGTACGCGATGTGCGTCTGGCTGCCCGCCACCTTCGTCGAGCCGGGCGTCGTCCGCGCCGACGGCACCCCGCTCACCGGCATCCTGCACCTGGGCCGCTACCCCGAAGGCGTCGACGACACGGCACGGGCCATCGCCGCCGACCTGGAACGGTCCCGCTTCGAGGCTCCGGTCGCGGCCGACGTCATGCGCTGGAAGTACGCCAAACTCCTGGCGAACCTGGCCAACTCCCTGGAGGCGGTCTCCGGCGTGCTCACCAGCGAGGAGGGCATCGCCCTGTTCCGGCGTGCCCGCGCCGAGGGCGAGGCCGTGCTCGCCGCGGCCGGTATCGCGTACACGCCGCAGGACGAGGAGCAGCGGGCGCGGGCCGAGAAGATCCGGTTCGAGCCCTTCGACGGAACACCGCGCGGCGGCGGCTCCTCCTGGCAGTCCCTCCACCGCGGCACCGGCACCATCGAGGCCGACTACCTGAACGGCGAGATCGCGCTCCTCGGCCGGCTGCACGGGGTGCCGACCCCGGTCAACGACGTCCTCCAGGAGTACGCCGACGAGGCGGCCCGCCAGCGGCGTCCGGCGGGCGCGACGCCCCTGGCCGAGCTGATCGCGGCGATCGACGCACGCGGCTAGGGCCTGTCGCGTTTGTTCAAGAGAGGGCGGCGGGCCCCGCCGTAGCGTCGGTGCATGGAAGAACGCATGGGCACCGTGTACCCGTACCTCGTCGAGGCCGCCGCCGAGGCCTCCCGCGTCGCGGCGGGCGTCGGCCCCGACCGGCTCGACGCCCCCTCGCTCTGCGGCGACTGGGACGTGCGCACCCTCGTCGACCACTGGGTGCTGTACAGCTCGCACGGCCTGGAGCACCGCGCGCTGCGCAGCCCCCTGCCCGAGGAGCTGACCGGACGGGACTTCACCGCCGACGAGGACTGGGCCGCGCGCTACGCCGCCCGGCTCGACGCGGCCGTCACCGCCTGGGCCGCGCCCGAGGTGTGGGCGGGCGACATCGACCTCGGCTTCGCCCGGCAGCCCGCCCCCGAGGTCGCCACGCTCCTGTGGGCCGAACTCGTCCTGCACGGCTGGGACGTGGCCCGCGCCACCGGCCAGGAGTTCCAGGTCTCGGCCGGCGCGGGCGCGCTGCTGCTCCGGGTCGTCGAGAAGAACGCCGAGACGTACCGCCGGTACGAGGGGTTCGCCGAGCCCGTCGACGTGCCCGGCGCCACGTCCGCCTACGAGCGGGCCCTGGCGGGCAGCGGACGCGATCCCCGCCACCCGGCTCGACACCGGGCAACCTCCGTCAGGGGCTGACGGACTCACCGCGCCACGCGTCCCGCCGCGCCCTGCGCACGGCGGGACCCACACCCAGACCCGCCGCGACGAACAGCACCCCGAGCACGGCCCAGCCCGCCGTCCCGTGGTCGATGGCCGTGGCGGTCACCAGGGCCGGTGCGGCCATCGTCGCCGCGGCCTGGCCCGAGTTGAACACGCCCTGGTAGACGCCCTGGGCGCGGGCGTCCGCCAGCCCGTATCCGACGGTCCAGCCGCCCGCGGCCGACAGCACCTCGGCGAGCACCTGCACCACCGCGCCCACCACCAGCACGGCCAGCGCCCACAGCGGCGACAGACCCGCCGTGCACGCGAACACCGCGCACGACAGCGCCAGCAGCAGCCCCGAGCGGCGCATCGCCCGCACCGCGCCCGACAGATCCTCCACACCGCGCGTCGCCCGCACCTGGAGCAGCGCCACCAGCGCACAGTTGAGGATCATGATCAGCGCCGCCGACCAGCGCGGCGCGTCCGTGTGCTGCACGATCCACAGCGGCAGACCCACCTCCAACAGGCTGTACTGCAGGGCCAGTACGGCATTGAGGAACGTCACGCCCAGATACGGCAGATCACGCACCGCCCGCCAGCGGCTCTCGGCCGGTGAGTCGTCCACGGGCCGCCGCGCGCCGCCGCCCGGCAGCCGCAGCACCATCAGCGCCGACCCGACGAACGCCACCGCGTCGACGAGGATCAGCGCCGTGTACCCGGCGCGACTGTCCACCTGCAGCGCCAGCGCGCCGAACGCGCCGCCCACCCCCATGCCCACGTTGGTGACCATCCGCAGATGCGCCCGGCCCTCCACCCGCGTCCCGGCGGGCAGGACGTCGGCGTACAGCGCGTTGCGCACCCCCATGCTCGCCTGGCACAGCGCCGCGTAGCCGATCGCCGTCGCCAGGAAGGAGGCGTACGAGCCGATCAGCGTGTACGCCGCCAGCGCCGCACCGCAGCCGATCCACAGCACCGTCAGCACCGGCCGGCGCCCCCACCGGTCCGATGCCCGGCCCGCGGGCACCCCCGCCGCGATCCCGAACAGGCCCGCCACGGTCAGTCCGATCCCCACCGACGTGGCGCTCAGGCCGATGATCCGCGTGAAGTACAGCACGCTGACCGGGAAGAAGAGGCCGCGCCCGAAGGCGTTGAGGAGCGTGAGCAGGGAGAGGCGCAGCAGCAGCGGGTCGGTGGGGAGCATGCCGGCGAAGCGGGTGGCGGGCGCGGCCTCGACGGGCCGTGCCTCGGTCGGCGAAGTGGTCATGACCACAGGGAACCGGGCTCACGCCGCCGTCCGACATTCCTTTAGCGTGGAGCTAAAGGGTGAAGGGGGGAGAGCGCGGGGTGATCGAATTCCGTTTCGTGGTCGGGGATCTGGCCCGCACCTCGTTCGCGTACTCGCCCCTCCAGGAGGCCGTGTACTCGCTGCGCTGCTGGCGCGACCCCGCCCGTTACCCGCACCAGCGCCCGTGGCTGCGCCGGCTCGCACCGGCCTTCGGGCGTCTGGACACCGAGCTGCTCACCGCGCTGATCGCGCCGAGACTGTGGATCCCGGACTTCCTCACGCCGCGCCCCGACCGGCCCCGCCCCGTCTTCGGCCAGCAGCTGGACGCCCTGCGCGACGTTCCGCTTCCGCTGATCGCGCAGCACTTCACCGCCGCGTACGGCGCCGAACGGCTCCCGCCGGTGGTCCGCGCGGGCCTCACGGACCCGGCAGCCTTCCTCGACCGCGTCCTGACGGCCCTGGACGCCTACTGGCACGACTGTCTCGCCCCCGACTGGTGGCCGCGCGCGCACCACGTCCTGGAGGCCGACCTCGCCCACCGCGGCAAGGTCCTCGCCGAGGAGGGCGCGGGCGGCCTCTTCGCGAGCCTCGACCCGCGCCTGAGCTGGAGCGGCGAAGTCCTCACCCTCGTCAAGAAGTTCGACCGGCACCCCTGGCCGGAGGCCGACATCCGCATCGGCGGCCGCGGTCTGGTCCTCGTCCCCACGCTCTTCGCGCAGGGCGCCCACACGATGATCGACCCCGGGCTGCCGCCGCTCCTGTCCTACCCGGCGCGCGGCCGGGCCACGATCTCCGAGGCGCCCCCGCCGGCCAACGACGAGGCCCTGACCCGCCTCCTCGGCGCGGCCCGCGCCCGCATCCTCCGCCTCCTCGCCGACCCCGCCTCCACCACCCAGCTCGCCCACCGGCTCGGCGTGACCCCGGGCGCCGTGAGCCAGCACCTGTCGGTCCTCTACGACGCGGGACTCCTGTCGCGGACGCGCAGCGGACGCAGCGTGCGGTACGCGCGCAGTGAGCTGGGAGAGCGACTGTGCGGGTGACTCAATTCCGTGGCGCCGCGAAATAGCTGTTTACGGAGGCCTGATGGTGAAGCTCTGGGGAACCTCAAGCAATCGTGCGGAAAGAGTGACCACAGTTCGGGCCCGTTGAAATCGGATGATCTTGAAGGTAAGTTTTCCCGGGTCAAGGAAAAAGAATAGATCGGGGGATCTCTTCATGACTTCGAAAAATCGGCTTGCTCTGCTCGCCTCCACGGCGTCGCTCTGTCTCGCGGCCGGCGTGGTGACCGCGGGCGACGCGGAAGCAGCCACTTCCTGGCGCACGCTCAAGTTCACGCACGGGTCCAACATCTGCCTCAGCCTGCAGTCCAAGGCCAGCACGAAGAAGGGCAAGCGCACCCAGATCCGGAAGTGCAACGGGGGCGCCGCACAGCTGTGGCGCATCGACCGCTTCAAGTACCACGGCAAGTACCTCGCCAAGCTGCACCCCGGGACCGCCACCAGCACGTGCCTGGACGCCAAGAAGTCGGAGAAGCTCGGCAGCGGCTGGCACCTGCATGCGGCGAAGTGCAGCTCTTCGGCGTCGCAGAAGTGGAAGTACGTGCTGAGCAACACCGGCAGCTATTTCACCGCTCAGAACTACAGCACGAACCTCTGCGTCAACGCCTACAAGAAGGGCAAGAAGTCCGGGACCTGGGTGGGCACGGCCAAGTGCACCAGTAAGGCCGGTCAGATTCTCCTGGTCGCCTAGTTCCTGCTCCGAGAACTCCCGGGAATTCGCATGGGATTCCCGGGAGTTTCCTTTTTCTCAGGCGCCGACAGCGGCCGGCACGGAAAGCACCGCATGCGTGTACCGCTCGATGACGGTCCGCGCCACCTCCGGCGCCGCCCCCAGCACGCCGGCCAGCACATCGGCCCCGGCCGCGCCTTCCGCGACCCGGTCCGGCAGGCGCCCCGGGGCCAGGAAGTACGGGGCGACCGCGACGCGGGCGCAGCCCAGGCCGCGCAGTTCCCGAACGACGTCCTCGGTACGGGGCAGAGATGCGGAGGCGAACGCAGGCCGCACGGCGCACCAACCGGTGTGCCGCCACTCCCGCGCGATATCAGCGATCACTGCGATCGCCTCCGGGTCGGTGGAGCCCGCCGAGGCCAGGACGACCCCGGTCGTGGGCTTGTCGGCCGGGGTCAGCCCGGCCTCGTACAGGCGGCGTTCGAGCGCCGACACCAGAAGCGGTGAGGGACCGAGGACCTCCGCCTGACGGATGCGCAGCGAGCGCGGGGCGGTGCGCAAGGCCGCCGGGATGTCGGACTTCGCGTGGAAGGCGCGGGTGAGGAGCAGCGGCAGGGCCACCACGTCCCGCACCCCCTCGGCCGCCAGCGACTCCAGCACCCCGGTGACGGACGGGATGTTGAAGTCCAGGAAAGCCGTCTCCACCCGCACACCCGGCCGTTGCGCCCGGACCTCGCGCACCAGTGCGTTCACCGTCGCGGCGTGCCGCGGGTCGCGGCTGCCGTGGGCGATGAGCAGAAGAACGGGCTTGTGGTGCATGGCGATTCAGTTCCTGACGAGCAGCCCGCGGCTGCGCAGCACCCTGCGCTCGAGCGGGCTGAAGATGAGCAGGTCGATGGCGATGCCGACGAACAGAATGAGCAGGATGGCCTCGAACACCATGGCCATGTCGATGGCGGTGCGGCCGTTCTCCAGGAGCTGCCCGAGGCCCACGCCCAGGTCGGGGAAGTTGGCGATGATCTCGGCGGCCATCAGCGAGCGCCAGGAGAACGCCCAGCCCTGCTTGAGGCCGGCGACATAGCCGGGCAGCGCGGCGGGCAGCGTGATGTGCCAGGTGCCGCGCAGGCCGGTCGCGCCCAGGGTGCGGCCCGCCCGCAGGTACAGCGGCGGGACCTGATCGATGCCGGACACCAGGCCGTTGGCGATCGAGGGCACGGCGCCGAGCAGGATGACGGCGTACATCATCGAGTTGTTCAGGCCCAGCCACACCACGGCCGGCGGCACCCAGGCCACCGAAGGCAGCGACTGCAGTCCGGACAGCACGGGTCCGATGGCCGCCCGGACGAACTTCACCCGCGCCACCAGCAGTCCGAGCGGCGTCCCGATGCACAGCGCGATGGCGAAGCCGAGCAGGCCGCGGGAGACACTGGTCCAGATGTAGCCGAGCAGCTTGCCTTCGAGCCAGTCGTGTTCGAAGGCGTGGTAGACGGCCGCGGGCGACGGCAGCTTGGACGGGTCGTCGACGACCGGGACGAGCAGGGTCCAGGCCACCAGGACCACGCCGACGGCGATGATCGGTGGCAGGACCTTGTTCCTGAAGGTGTGGCTGACGGGCGTCCGCGCCTTCGCGGCGGTCTCCAGTGCGTCGAGACCCGCCTCGACGCTCCCGGCGTCCTGGGCCACCGGCGTCTCAGTGCTGGCCATGTCGGCGGATCTCCCCACGCAGTACTTCGGTGATCTCAAGGGACAGCTCCGCCACGGGCGCGTCCTCGATGCGGCGCGGCTGCGCGATGTCCACCGTCCATTCGCGGGCGACCCGGCCCGGACGCGAGGACAGCAGCACGACCCGCTGCGCGAGGCGCACGGCCTCGCGCACGTTGTGCGTGACGAACAGGACGGACACGCCCGTCTCCGCCCAGATGCGGGTCAGTTCGTCGTGCATGACGTCCCGGGTGATCGCGTCGAGCGCCGCGAACGGCTCGTCCATCAGCAGCAGCCGGGCGTCCTGGGCGAGCGCCCGGGCGAGCGCCACGCGCTGGCGCATGCCGCCGGACAGCTCGTGGACGCGCTTGCCGTACGCGCCCTTGAGGCGGACGAGCGCGAGCAGTTCCTCGGCCCTGGCACGCCGGTCGGGTTTGGCGACACCCTGGAACTTCAGGGCGAGTTCGATGTTCTTGCCCGCGGTCAGCCACGGGAAGAGCGCGTGCTCCTGGAACATCAGGGCGGGGCGGCCCTGCGTCGTGATGGACCCCGTGGTGGGCTTGTCGAGCCCCGCCACAAGGTTCAGCAGCGTGGACTTGCCGCAGCCCGAGGCTCCCAGGAGGGTGACGAACTCGCCCGGAGCGACATCGAGACTGATGTCGTCCAGGACGAGCTGCTGCCCGCCCGGACCGGCGAAGGACTTCGAGACATGCTCGAGCCGGGCCGCCCGGTCCACTGCCTCCGCTGCTTTCGCGAGCGTCGTGGCCATGGTCGTCACCTCCTGGGAATCTGTGGGTCCGGTCTCAGTTCGCGCCGAGGCCGGCGTCGTCGACCTTGGCCCCGCCCTCGGCCGCGAGGACCTTGTTGAGCGGCCTGAGGTCGTAGATGCCCTTCAGGTCCGGCTTCTCCAGCAGCCCGGCCTTGACCGCGTGGTCGGCCTCGGTGCCGAGCGTGGACGCCAGCGGATCGTCGGTGATCTGGATCGACTTCCACGCCGGGTCGAGCACCTCGGCGGGCAGCGCCTTGCCCGAGTCGGCCTCCAACTGCTTGTTGGCGGACGCCTTGGCCTTGTCCTCGTTGGCGTTGATCCACTTGTTGGCCCCGACCGAGGCCTTCAGGACCGCTTCCACGGCCTTGGGGTGCTTCTCGAGGAAGTCCTGCCGCACGATGACGTTCGTGATCACGAACTTCTTGTCGGGCCACAGCGAGGCCTCGTCGAGCAGGGTCTTGCCGCCCTCGGCGACCAGCTTGGAGGCGGTCGGCTCGGGCACCCAGGCACCGTCGATGGAACCGTTCTTGAAGGCGTCCGGGGTCACCTTGTTGTCGCTGCGCACGACGGTGACGTCGCCCTTGCCGCTCTGGGCGTCGACCTTCCAGCCCTGTTCCGCGATCCAGTTGAGGAACGCGACGTCCTGGGTGTTGCCGAGCTGGGGCGTGGCGATCTTCTTGCCCTTGAGGTCCTTGAGGGACTTCACCTTCTTGGGGTCGACGACCAGCTTCACGCCGCCGGACGCCGAGCCGGAGATGATGCGCAGCCCCTTGCCCTTCGACTTGGTGTAGCCGTTGATCGCGGGGGACGGGCCGATCCAGCCGATGTCGATGGAGCCGGAGTTGAGGGCCTCGATCTCGGACGGGCCCGCGTTGAACGTCGCGTACTTGGCCTGGGTGGCGCCGAGCGACTTCTGGAAGAAGCCCTGCTCACGACCGACGAGAGCGGTCGCGTGCGTGAGGTTGCCGAAGTAGCCGATCTTCACCGAGTCGAGGCCGTCGATCTTCTTGGCCCCGGCAGCGACCTTCTGCTTCGCCGAGTCGTTGTCGGAGTCCGAGCCGTAGCCGCAGGCCGTCGCGGTGAGCGCGAGGAGCGGCAGGGCGGCGACGGCGACGAGGCCGCGACGCGCGAAGGTGGAACGGTTGGCAGGCACGGGAGGTTTTCCTCTCGTTGGCCCGGCGGTCACGCCGTCAGGGCGGGGCCGGGAAGTCGGCAGGTCTTCGTCTGTGGGGGTGTGGGGCGTGGGGGGCGTGGGCGCGCAGGCAGTGCGCGTACGTCATCGCGCACATCGCGCGACCCCGCCCTGTCCGCTGCCGAGGGCGCCGCTGCCGACGCGGCCGCCCTCCTTGGCGAACGTCCCGTAGTAGTCGATGGAGGTCATGTCAGAAGTCCCAGCCGTCCTCGTCGTCGACGGACGCGACGGCCTCGGCCGAGGCGGCGAACGCCTTGCCCGCCATCCCCGCCGCCAGCGTCGTCCCGTCCGACGGGTCGATCAGCAGGAACGAACCGGTGCGCCGCGAGTCGGCGTACGCGTCGATGGCGAGCGGCTCGGCGACCCGGACCTTGACGCGGCCGATGTCGTTGGCGACGAGCTGCCCCGGCTCGGGGTGCTGGGAGAGGTCGTCGAGGGTCAGCCGCGACGGGATCTCCTTCACGATCGCCTTGACCGTGCGCGTGGTGTGCTTGAGCAGCACCCGCTGGCCGACGACGAGCGGGGTGTCGGCGACGTGGCACACGGTCGCCTCGACGTCCTGCGAGGTCGCGGGCGCGTCGTGGCTCGGCACGATCAGGTCGCCGCGCGAGATGTCGATGTCGTCCTCCAGGAGGAGGGTGACGGACTGCGGCGTCCATGCCACGTCGACGGCCTTGCCCAGCAGGTCGATCCCGGCGACCTTCGACGTGCGGCCGGAGGGCAGCACGGTGACGGACTCGCCGACGCGGAACGTACCGGCGGCGATCTGCCCCGCGTAGCCCCGGTAGTCCGGGTGCTCGGCGGTCTGCGGCCGGATCACGTACTGCACGGGCAGCCGCGCGTGGCAGCTCGTCAGGTCGTGGCTGACCGGCACCGTCTCCAGGTGCTCCAGGACGGTCGGGCCGCCGTACCAGTCCATGTTCGCGGACGCCTCGACCACGTTGTCCCCGGCGAGCGCCGAGATCGGGATCGCGGTGATCTCCGGGACGCCCAGGTCGCCCGCGTACGCGGTGAACTCCTCGGCGATCTGGGCGAAGACGGACTCCTGGTAGTCGACGAGGTCCATCTTGTTCACGGCCAGGACGACGTGCGGGACGCGCAGGAGCGCCGCGACGGCGGCGTGCCGGCGGGTCTGCTCGATGACGCCGTTGCGCGCGTCGACCAGGACCACGGCGAGGTCGGCGGTGGAGGCGCCGGTGACCATGTTCCGGGTGTACTGCACGTGGCCCGGGGTGTCCGCGAGGATGAAGCGGCGCCGGGGCGTGGCGAAGTAGCGGTAGGCGACGTCGATGGTGATGCCCTGCTCGCGCTCGGCGCGCAGGCCGTCGGTGAGCAGCGCGAGGTCGGGCTCGGCCGCGCCGCGGCTGCGCGAGGCGTGCTCGACGGCCTCCAACTGGTCGGCGAGGACCGACTTGGAGTCGTGCAGCAGACGCCCGACGAGCGTGGACTTGCCGTCGTCGACCGAGCCGGCCGTGGCGAACCGCAGCAGGGTGGTGGCCGAGAGACCCGCGAGTTCCTCGGCGGCCGTGGAGTCGGTGGTGCTGGTCATGTCTAGAAGTACCCCTCGCGCTTGCGGTCTTCCATCGCGGCCTCGGACATCTTGTCGTCGGCGCGGGTGGCACCCCGCTCGGTCAGCCGGGACGCGGCGATCTCCGCGATGACCTTCTCGATGGTCGTGGCGTCCGAGTCGACGGCGCCGGTGCAGGACATGTCGCCGACGGTGCGGTAGCGCACGAGCCGGGTCTCGACGTCCTCGCCGTCCTTCGGGCCGCCCCATTCACCGGCGGTCAGCCACATGCCGCTGCGCTGGAAGACGGGCCGCTCGTGCGCGTAGTAGATCTCGGGCAGCTCGATGTTCTCGCGGGCGATGTACTGCCACACGTCCAGCTCGGTCCAGTTCGAGAGCGGGAAGACCCGGACGTGCTCGCCGGGCGCGTGGCGGCCGTTGTAGAGCTGCCACAGCTCGGGGCGCTGACGGCGCGGATCCCACTGCGAGAACTCGTCGCGCAGCGAGAACACCCGCTCCTTCGCGCGGGCCTTCTCCTCGTCGCGGCGCCCGCCGCCGAACACCGCGTCGAACTTCTCGCTCTGGATCTTCTCCGTGAGCGGCACGGTCTGCAGCGGGTTGCGCGTCCCGTCGGGACGCTCCTTCAGCACGCCGCGGTCGATGTAGTCCTGCACGGACGCGACGTGCAGCCGCAGCCCGTGCTCGGCCACGACGCGGTCGCGGTAGTCGAGGACCTCGGGGAAGTTGTGCCCGGTGTCGACGTGCAGCAGGGAGAAGGGGATCGCGGCGGGCGCGAACGCCTTGAGCGCCAGGTGCAGCATGACGATCGAGTCCTTGCCGCCGGAGAACAGAATCACCGGCCGCTCGAACTCGCCCGCCACCTCACGGAAGATGTGCACCGCCTCGGACTCCAGAGCGTCCAAGTGGCTCAGCGCGTAAGGGCTGTCGGTCTCCTCGGAGACGGAAACCACGGTCGTCATGCGGCGAGACCCCTCTCGGTGAGCAGCGCACGCAGCGCTGCCGCGGACTCCTGCACGGTCTGGTTGTGCGACTCGATGCGCAGATCGGGCGATTCGGGCACCTCGTACGGGTCGTCGACCCCGGTGAGCCCGGACAGCTCGCCCGCCGCCTGCTTCGCGTACAGCCCCTTCACATCGCGTACGGAGCAGACCTCCACCGGCGTCGCGACGTGCACCTCCAGGTAGGCGGTGCCGCCCGCCTGGTGGCGCTTGCGCACGGCCTCCCGGCTGTCCGCGTACGGAGCGATGACCGGGACGAGCGCCAACACGCCGTTACGGGCCAGGAGTTCGGCCAGGAAACCGATGCGCTGCACGTTCGTGTGCCGGTCCTCGCGGCTGAAGCCGAGGCACGCCGAGAGGTACTCGCGGATCTCGTCACCGTCCAGCACCTCGACCTGCCGGCCCTCGGCGCGCAGCGTGTCCGCCAGCTCGTTCGCGATGGTGGTCTTGCCGGCGCTCGGCAGACCCGTGAGCCAGATCGTGGCTCCGGTCACTTGCTTCTCCAAAGTCTGTGTCTGGTCCATGAGTTCAGCCGTGGATCCCGCACTCGGTCTTCGCCCGGCCCGCCCAGCGTCCGGCGCGCGCGTCCTCGCCCTCCAGGAGGCGACGGGTGCACGGGGCGCAGCCCACGGAGCCGTAACCGTCCATCAGCAGCGGGTTGGTGAGCACCCCGTGCTCGGCGACGTACGCGTCGACGTCGTCCTGCGTCCAGCGGGCGATGGGGGAGACCTTGACCTTCCGCCGCTTCTCGTCCCAGCCGACGACCGGCGTGTTCGCGCGGGTCGGGGACTCGTCGCGGCGCAGTCCCGTGGCCCACGCGGCGTATGCGGTCAGCCCCTCCTCGAGGGGCTTCAGCTTCCGCATCGCGCAGCACAGGTCGGGGTCGCGGTCGTGCAGTTCCGGGCCGAACTCGGCGTCCTGCTCGGCGACGGTCTGCCGGGGCGTGAGCGTGATGACGTTCACGTCCATCACGGCCTCGACGGCGTCGCGGGTGCCGATGGTCTCCTCGAAGTGGTAGCCGGTGTCGAGGAAGACGACGTCCACGCCGGGCAGGGCACGCGAGGCGAGGTGGGCGACGACCGCGTCCTCCATGGACGAGGTCACGCAGAACTTCTTGCCGAAGGTCCGCGTCGCCCATTGGAGGATCTCCAGGGCGGAGGCGTCCTCCAGGTCGCGCCCGGCCTGCTCGGCGAGCGCCTTCAACTCTTCAGTGTCCGAGGCGATCTGAGTCGTGGTCATATCTCTTCCCCTCCACCGTCGTTGCGCTGAAGCCCCCGGGACAGGAGTCCGAGGAACTTCAGCCGGAAGGCTCGATTGCACGCCGCGCATTCCCAGGCGCCGTGACCTTCTTCGCTCGGACGAAGGTCCTCGTCGCCGCAGTACGGGCAGTAGAAGGGGGCCGCGCGCTCGCTCATGACAGGGCCTCCTCGGAGGCGCGGGCGGTCCAGGCGGCGAACCGCTCGCCGTCCTCGCGCTCCGCCTGGAAGCGCTTGAGGACCCGCTCGACGTAGTCGGGCAGCTCGGCCGACGTGACCTTCAGGCCGCGCACCTTGCGGCCGAACCCGGCCTCCAGGCCGAGCGCGCCGCCGAGGTGCACCTGGTAGCCCTCGACCTGCTCGCCGTTCTTGTCGAGCATGAGCTGGCCCTTGAGACCGATGTCCGCGACCTGGATACGGGCGCAGGCGTTCGGGCAGCCGTTGAGGTTGATGGTGATGGGTTCGTCGAAGTCCGGGATGCGGCGCTCCAGTTCGTCGATGAGCGAGGCGCCGCGCGCCTTCGTCTCGACGATGGCGAGCTTGCAGAACTCGATGCCGGTGCAGGCCATGGTGCCGCGCCGGAACGGCGAGACGTTGACCTTCAGGTCCAGCGCCTCCAGGCCGGCGACCAGGGAAGGCACCTGCGCCTCCTCGACGTCGAGCACGATCATCTTCTGCTCGGCGGTGGTGCGCAGGCGCCCGGAGCCGTGGGCGCTCGCGACCTCGGCGATCTTGGTGAGGGTCGTGCCGTCCACGCGGCCGACGCGGGGCGCGAAGCCGACGTAGAAGCGCCCGTCCTTCTGGCGGTGCACACCGAGGTGGTCGCGCCAGGTGCCGGCGGGCTGCTCGGGCGCGGGCCCGTCGACCAGCTTCCGCTTCAGGTACTCGTCCTCCAGGACCTGGCGGAACTTCTCGGCGCCCCAGTCGGCGAGCAGGAACTTCAGCCGGGCACGGGTGCGCAGGCGCCGGTAGCCGTAGTCACGGAAGATGCCGATGACACCGCCGTACACGTCCGGGACCTCGTCGAGCGGCACCCACGCGCCGAGGCGCTGACCCAGCTTGGGGTTGGTGGAGAGACCGCCGCCGACCCACAGGTCGAAACCGGGGCCGTGCTCGGGGTGGTTCACGCCGACGAACGCGATGTCGTTGATCTCGTGCGCCACGTCGAGCTGCGGGGAGCCGGAGATCGCGGTCTTGAACTTGCGCGGCAGGTTGGAGAAGTCCGGGTTGCCGATGAAGCGCCGCTGGATCTCGTCGATGGCGGGGGTGCCGTCGATGATCTCGTCCGCGGCGACCCCGGCGACCGGCGAACCGAGGATCACGCGGGGCGTGTCACCGCAGGCCTCGGTCGTCGACAGGCCGACGGCCTCCAGCCGGTTCCAGATCTCGGGCACGTCCTCGATCCGGATCCAGTGGTACTGGATGTTCTGCCGGTCGGTGATGTCGGCGGTGCCGCGCGCGAACTCCTGCGAGATCTCGCCGATGACGCGCAGCTGCTCGGTGGTCAGCCGCCCGCCGTCGATGCGTACGCGCAGCATGAAGTACTCGTCGTCCAGCTCCTCGGGCTCCAGGACGGCGGTCTTGCCGCCGTCGATCCCGGGCCGGCGCTGGGTGTACAGGCCCCACCAGCGCATGCGGCCGCGCAGGTCGTTGGGGTCGATGGAGTCGAAGCCGCGCTTGGAGTAGATCGTCTCAATGCGTGTCCGCACATTGAGACCGTCGTCGTCCTTCTTGAACTGCTCGTTGCCGTTGAGCGGCGTGAAGTGGCCCACGGCCCACTGGCCCTCGCCACGGTGACGGCTCACCTTGCGGCGGGGCGCGGCGGCAGCGGGCTTCTCAGGGGTGGCAGCCATGGATGTACGTCCTTAACAAGCAGGCAGTCAAAAGTGCGGCGCGCAGCGCCTCGTCGAAGGGTGGTGGCCGGGTGGCTCTGACCGGCACACTTCGCGCAGGGCGCGGCGGTGCGCAGGGAGACGGGGCGGAGCGGGGAAGTCGGCGGTGCTGGTTCTCTCAGCGCGCCGGACAGATGGCGCTGGACATGCGGCCGAAGTCGACGTGCCGTCGACTCACCAAGGCGATTCCAGCTGTAGACATGACGGAAGCGTGTCATGGGACTTTGGGCCCGGTCCACCATCGTCCGTCATTTGGACGTGGTTGTCCCACATCGTGGACGATGGTGGTGCCGGTCACATGTCGGTCAGGTGAAAGGTCGTATACGCCCGTAATGGGGTCGACGGCGGGCTCTCAGGCGGACGGGAACGCGCCGGGCCACGGCCCGGGCGTCGCCACCTCCGGCTCCTCGCCGGTCTCGGTCCTGAACAGCCGGAACCCGCGGCGCTCGTAGTTGGCCATCGCGTGCTCCCCGTCGAGGCTGCACGTGTGCAGCCACACCCGCTTCGTGGGCGTCCGCCCGGGCCACCGATCCGCCAGGTCCCAGGCGCGTGCGATCCCGTACGACAGCAGGTGCCCGCCGATCCGCCGTCCCCGGAAGGCCGGGACGAGCCCGAAGTAGACGATCTCCACGACACCCTCGTCCTGCGCGTCCAGCTCCACGTATCCGGCGGGCGTCCCCCGGTCGTGGGCGACCCAGGTCTCGGCACCCGGCCGCGTCAGCTGCTCCTGCCACTGCGCGTACGTCCAGCCGAGCCGGTCGATCCACTTGATGTCGCCGCCGACGGACGCGTACAGGAACCGG
Source organism: Streptomyces sp. cg35 (assembly GCF_050410835.1). NCBI lineage: Bacteria > Bacillati > Actinomycetota > Actinomycetes > Kitasatosporales > Streptomycetaceae > Streptomyces > Streptomyces sp. cg35. Next base: position 2,030,789 of record NZ_CP191268.1, on the reverse strand, counting down.
CTGAACTCCGGCGAGGGCACCTCGGCGCGCACGATGCGCACGTCGTCGCCCTCGGGCGGGGTCGCGGGGCGCAGATCGGAGGGGGACGTCTGCTCCAGCGACCAGGTGGTGACGGTGATGTTGCTGCTGCTCATGCGGCCCATGCCATCACGGGGGACGTGCCCGGGCCAAGGGCGGACCGTCGGGCCGGACCGGCCTACGCGCGCGCCACGTCCGGCTGCCGGATGGCGTCCCAGGGGGCCTGGTTCCACGGACTGGCGACCGCGGCCGGGTCGAGGAGGCTCCTGAGGTGCGCGTCGGCGTCGGCCTGCGGGGCGGGGAACGACGCCTCCGGGGTGCCCTGGAGTCCGTCCCGCCAGACCGTGCGGCCCAGCAGATAGTGGTCCGCGTACTCCCGCCACGAGTTGTACGTGCCCGCGACCTGCGGCACCACGTTCTTCAGCAGGTTCCAGGCGTCCGCCTCCGTGAGCATGCCGCAGGCGAAGCCGCGCCGGGTGATGTCCGTGTACAGGGCGATGTCCCAGGCGAGCGGTTCGACGCCGAGCCGCGCCCGGGCGCCCGCCCGGTACCCGGACCGCGCGAGACCGCCGAGCCGCCCGATCAGCTCCTGCCGCGTCCCGATCCCCCACTGCTCGGCCAGCCACCGCAGCGCCTTGTCGTCGTCGATGCGGGTGAACGGGTACAGGGTTGTCCGGGAAGCGCCCCGGTCACGGCTCACCGGCGCGCTCAGGGAGACCATCCACAGCTGGTGCGCGGTGAGCGGGGCGGGGTACTCGCGCTCCGTCTTCCGCTTGCGTTTCAAGAGGGCCATGGGGGCGGAGCGTACTCAGGTCCACAAGGGCGTCAGGGGCCGGGCGTCCGGGCGCTGTGCACCGCCGGTGCCGTGGAGTGCGGCAACAGGGCCAGCGGATCGTCCGGCAGGTGCACCTCCACCTCCGTGTCCTCCAGGAAGCGGTAGGGCCGGTGCGCCAGCAGACCGCCGAGATAGCGGCGCACCCGGGACATCTCCGCGCGCACCGTCACCGTCCGCGCCGGATCCCCGAACAGATCCTCGGCCAGGCCCGCCGCGCTGCGCCCCTCGCGGTGACGGGCCAGCAGGAACAGCAACTCGGCGTGGCGCGGGCTCAGTTCGTGCGTCCAGGAGCCCGCGGGACCCGACACCTCGACCGACCAGCGGCGCGGCCGGCTCAGGTCCAGCCGGACGTGCGTCGCGGTGAGCGGCTCCGCGGCGTCGTCCACCAGGATCAGCCAGCCGCCCGGCAGCGGCGTCGCCTTGCAGGCGCCCAGCGAGGGCAGCCAACAGGAGCCCTCCGCGAGCGACTTGGGCAGGGCCACCCGGTCGAGCAGCGGCATCCCGGTGACCGCCGCCGTCCAGCCGTGCCGGTCGACCGCCAGGGCCCGGCCGCCGATCCGCGCGAGGACCGGCGCCGCCACGGCCCGCAGCCGCTCCAGACCGCCCACGTGCCGCTCGCGCAGCCGCGCCTCCGCGAGCAGCGCCACCGACTTCACCCACGACAGCGTCGCCGGATGCATCGTCTCCAGCGGGCCGCTGACGTCCACCACTCCGAGCAGCCGCCCGTCGCGCGGATCCGTGATCGGCGCGCCCGCGCACGTCCACGCGTGGTGCGAGCGCACGAAGTGCTCGGCGGAGAACACCTGGACGGGTCTGCGGGTCACCAGCGGCGTCCCCACCCCGTTCGTCCCGACGACGTCCTCGGCCCACAGCGCGCCCACTTCGAAGCCAAGCCGGTCGCCCCTGCGCAGCACCCCCGGATGCCCCTCGCGCCACAGGATCCGGCCGTCGGCGTCGCTGATCACCATGATGTGCTGCGCCGCCTCGGCCACCGACACCAGCGCCTCGCGCAGCATCGGCAGCACCGGCAGCAGCGGCGAGGACTGCCGCCGCTCCTCGACCTCGTCGACACTGAGGAGTCCGGAACGCACGTCGCGGTCCGGGTCGACGCCGCCGCGCAGCATCCGCTCCCAGGACTCGCCTATCTCCGGCCGCGGCATGACCTGCGGCCGCCGCCCCGAGAGCGTCGCCGCCCGGACGCCCTTGAGCAGGCGGGACGCGAACGTCACGTCCATCGCGGACAGCCGCGCCAGGTCGAGAGTCGAATCCTCGTTCATGCCTGAATCCTCGGATTGCGGGGGAGTGACGACTGTCGTGCACCTCCGAGCCACGGCAAGAGTGGGCCTTCCGAAGGCAGGTTGCAACCCCCTGCAACCCTGGCGAACAGCCGTACGGCGTTTGAAACTGGCACCAACGCCGCCGAGGCGGCGTTCAAGCTCCTTCAGGGGCCTGAAAGGCGGGGATGGTGCCGTGTCGGCGCAGCACCATCCCCGCGCTCATTCCACCGTGACCCGGCTGTTCAGGACACCGGGCGCGCCCGCTCCACGATCTCCGTGAGCCCCAGCGTGTGCGGCAGCGTCCCGAACGCCGCACCGTGGTCCCCGCCGAGCCGCGACGCGCAGAACGCGTCCGCCACCTCGGCCGGCGCGTACCGCACCAGCAGCGACCCCTGCAGCACCAGCGCGATCCGCTCGACGAGCCGCCGCGCGCGGGCCTCGATGCCGTCCAGGTCGCCGAGTTCGGTCAGCAGGTCCTTCACGGCGGCGTCCAGTCGGTGATCGGCGCCGCGCGTCGTCCCCACCTCCAGCAGGAACGCGTCGAACGCCGCGGGCTCGCGCTGCAGCGCCCGCAGGACATCGAGCGCCTGCACGTTGCCCGAGCCCTCCCAGATCGAGTTCAGCGGCGACTCGCGCAGCAGCCGCGGCATCCCCGACTCCTCCACGTAGCCGTTGCCCCCGAGGCACTCCAGGGCCTCCGCGGCGACCGGCGTGCACCGCTTGGTCACCCAGTACTTGGCGGCCGGCACGGCGAGCCGCAGCAGCGCCCGCTCCCGCTCGTCGCCGTCGGCCGCGCGGTCGTACGCCGCCGCCAGCCGGAGCGCCAGCGTCGTCGCGGCCTCCGACTCCAGGGCCAGGTCGGCCAGCACGTTCCGCATCAGCGGCTTGTCGACGAGCTTCCCGCCGAACGCCTCGCGGTACGTGCAGTGGTGGATCGCCTGCGCCACCGCCTGCCGCATGAGCGCCGCGGAGCCGAGCACACAGTCGAGGCGGGTCGCCGCGACCATGTCGATGATGGTGCGCACCCCGCGCCCCTCGTCGCCGACCCGTCGCGCCCACGTCCCGTCGAACTCGACCTCGGCCGACGCGTTCGACCGGTTCCCCAGCTTGTCCTTGAGCCGCTGGAGCGCGAACGGGTTGCGTGATCCGTCCGCCAGGACCCGGGGCACGAGGAAACACGTGGGACCCCCGTCGGCCTGCGCGAGCACCAGGAACCCGTCCGACATCGGTGCGGAGCAGAACCACTTGTGGCCGGTGAGGGCGTACGCCCCGTCGTCGGCGAGGGCCACCGCACGCGTCGTATGCGCGCGTACGTCACTGCCGCCCTGCTTCTCCGTCATCCCCATGCCGAGAAGCGCCCCGGCCTTCCCGGACACGGGCCGCAGCCCGAAGTCGTAGACGGTGGACGTCAGACGCGGCTCCCACCGCGCGGCGAGCTCCGGCTGCGCGCTCAGCGCCGGCACCGCCGCGTGCGTCATCGACAGCGGGCACAGATGCCCCGCCTCGACCTGAGACCACACCAGGAACGCGGCCGCGCGCCGCAGATGGCCGGCGGGCCGCGCCCAGGCGGCCGTCAGCCCCGCCGAGACGCCCTCGCCCATCAGGCTGTGCCAGGCCGGGTGGAAGTCGACCTCGTCGATCCGGTGGCCGTAGCGGTCGTGGGTGCGCAGGACCGGCGGGTGCTCGTTCGCGAGGCGCCCCCACTCCTGGGCCCGGGCGGAACCGGCGGTGCTGCCGAGCACCGTGAGTTCCGCCCGGGCCGTTTCCACAAGCGCGGCGTCCAGATGCCGCTCCAGGCCCTCGGTGAGGGCCCGGTCGGCGGTGAAGACGTCGTATCCCACCAGCGGCGGGGGCTGGTTGGTCACCGTGTGCGTGCTGCCCGACATGACGGCGAACCTACCGGCGGCGCGGCGCGGACCGCGACCGCGCCGCCGGGAGCGTGTGCTCAGCTCGCCAAGGAGGCCATCGCCGCCACCTCGTTCCGTTCGGTGTCGGTGTCGGTGTCGGTGTCGGGCGGCCAGCCCTCCCGGTAGACGGTGTCGAGATAGCGCTCACCGAGATCCGGGGCGATGGCCACCGCCGTCATGCCCCGGTGGCCGTGGTGTTCGAGCCACTGCCGGGCGCCGCTGATCACCGTGCCGGTCGAGCCGCCGAACAGGAACCCGCGGCTCGCCAGACTCCGGCAGGCGCGGACGGTGTCCGCCTCCTCGACGTGCACCACGTCGTCGATGTACGACCGGTCGAGCATCGGCGGCGGCACGCTCGTGCCGAGCCCCGGGATCAGCCGGCGGCCCGGCGCCCCGCCGAAGCTCACCGAGCCGACACTGTCGACGGCGACGATGCGCACCCGGCGCCGCCACTGCCAGAACCACCGGGCGCACCCCATCAGGGTTCCCGTCGTCCCGGCCCCGACGAACAGGACGTCCAGACGCGGGAAGTGATCGGCGATGGCCGGGGCCGTGGTGCGGTAGTGCGCCCTCCAGTTGCCCTGGTTGTTGTACTGGTCGAGCCACACGTAGCGGTCGTCGGCCGCGCACAGCGCCCGTACGTACGCGCGCCGCGCGCCCAGCAGTCCTTCGTTGCCCGCCGGGTCCTCGATGACGTGCACCCGGCTGCCGAGCGCCTCCATCAGCCGGATCGTCGGCTGGTTGCAGCGCACGTCCGTCACGCACAGGAACCGGTGGCCGCGGCTCGCCGCGATGACGCTGAGCGCCACCCCCAGGTTCCCGGACGACGACTCGACGAGCACCGAACCGGGCCGCAGCCGGCCGTCGCGCTCGGCGGCGTCCACCATCTCGGTGGCCGCCTTCAGCTTGATCGACCCGGCGAAGTTGAACCCTTCGCACTTCAGATAGAGCGGCAGATCGAGCACGGCCCGCAGGTCGACGTAGAGCTGTTCCTCGTTGAACCTCGCAGGATCGGTAATGACAGGCATGGTTCCCCCCTCTTGTGTCCCCCGTGTCCCCCTTGTGCGCCACGAGCCGGCCGTTCAGCCGTAGCGGCTCAGCTCGTGGAAGAACCCTTCTACGACATGCAGTTCACCCCTCTTGGCCACCTCGTCGTGGACGTACCGGCCGACGGCGAGGTCGAGTACCCCGAGTCCGAACGGCGAGAACACCACCGTCCGGTCCGCCGGCACGGCGACGCGTCCGCTCAGCACGTCCTCCAGCGTGCCGTCGATGAAGTCCCGTTTCCCGGTGAGCTGTTCGGCCAGATGCGGCGACGTGTTCGCCTTCAGGCAGTGCTCGACGTCATCGACGACGTTCGCGGATGCCAGCAGGATCTCGGGCGCCAGATCGCGCAGCGAGAGATGCAGCACCAGCGGATGGTGCGCGAACCACGACACATCGTGGACGTGCGGTTCTGCGGCCACCGTCGCGAAGACCAGCAGGTCGCTGCCGCGGACCAGGGCCTCGGCGGTGTCGTGCACCGTGATCCGCCCCTTGGTCCCGGCCCGTTCCAGATAGCCGCGGAACCCTTCCGCGCTGTCCGCGGACAGGTCGTACACGCCGGTCTCGTCGAACTCCCAGCCGGTCGCGGTCAGATGCGAGTGGACGTAGCGGGCGATCAGCCCCGTCCCGATGAACCCGACCCGCGCCGGGCGGCTCCTGGTGCGGCTGAGCCGGTCGGCCGCGAGCGCGGCGGAGGACGCCGTGCGGGTGGCGCTGATGACCGAGCTCTCCAGACAGGCGTACGGGTATCCGGTGTCGGGGTCGTTGAGGATCAGCACGGCGGACGCCCGGGGCAGACCCGAGCCGGTGTTCTCCGGAAAACTGGATATCCACTTCAGGCCGTCCACCCGCAGCGGCCCGCCGAGCGAGGCGGGCAGCGCGATGATCCGCGCCGACGGGCGGTCCGGGAAGCGCAGGAAGTACGACGGCGGGTTCACGGTCCGGCCCGCGCCGTGCAGCCGGTACACGGTCTCGACCAGTCCCGCGATCTCCGCCTCCCGCGCGTACAGCGCCTGCTGGACCTGCTCGCCGGGGATCACGGCGAAGGCCGGAGCGGTGTCGGTCATGCGGCGCTCACCTTGACCGTGGGCGCGCAGTCGGCGAGCCGGACCGGGTCGGCGAGCCCCGCCAGGACCTCGCGCGGGCCGTCGAACGGCTCCCTGCTGTGCGCGGAACGGAGGTTGTCGACGAGCAGCAGATCGCCGGAGCGCCACGGCTCGCGCACGGTGTGCGCCTCGTAGACCTCGTTGATCGCCCGGACCACGTCCTCGCCGATCGGATCGCCGTTGCCGAACCGGGTGGTGAAGGGCAGCGCGTCGGCGCCGTAGACGTCGGTGAGATAGTCGCGGACCTCGGGATCCATCGTCCACTCGCTGAGGAAGGCGATCTGGTTGAACCACAGGCGGCGGCCGCTGACCGGATGGTGGACCACGGCGCTGCGGTGCTGCCGGGTGCGCAGCGAGCCGTCGGGCTGCCAGTCGAAGTCGATGGCGTGGGTGCGGCAGTAGCGGGCCACGGCGTCGCGGTCGTCGGTGCCGAACGCCTCGGCGGCCGACGCCCCGATCTCGTCGTGGTAGGACCGCGTCAGCAGCCAGCCCTCCCGCTCGAACCGCTCGGTCAGTTCCGCGGGCAGCGCGTCGAGCACGGCCGCCGCGTCGGCCACCCCCGTGGCGCCGCCGGACGCGGGCGCCTCCAGACAGGCGAACAGCAGCATCCCGGGGAACTCCAGCGCGTAGCTCATCTCGTGATGCATGCACATCTGCTGGTTCGGCGGCCACTTGGACGTGGAGTACACCCCGTCCGTGTACCTGCGCCGCGGCGCGAACGGCTCCCGGTCGGGCATCAGGGAGTGGGCCAGCTGCCGGAAGACGCCCGCCATGGCGCCCGGTTCGGTCAGGCCCAGGCCGCGGACCAGGACGCAGCCGTGGAGGGCGACGGCGGAGCGCAGGGCCTCCCGGTACTCGGCAGCCCACTCCTCCGGATCGCCACCGGTGGCGGCGGACAACAGGGGAGGGCTGCCGGCTCGGAGCGAGATGTCGTCGGGAAGGGGGGATGGAGTCGATCGGTGCATAGGTATTCCCTTCAGTGGCGCTGAGCGGTCGCCCGGTCGAGCAGTCCCGCGAGATCCGCGAGGACCGGATGGTGGGTGACGTCCTTGAGGGAGACCGCCCGGTCCAGGGCGATCACCAGCTTCACGGCGGACAGCGAGGAGCCGCCGAGGTCGAAGAAGTGGTCGCGCCGGCCGATCCGGTCGGCGGGGATGCCGAGCACCTCGGCCCAGACGGCGGCCAGCCGGTGCTCGGCCGGTGTCCGCGGCCCGTCCGCCGCCGTGTCCAGGTCCTCGGCGAGCGCGGTGAGCGCCCGGCGGTCGGTCTTCCCGTTGGCGGTCAGCGGCAGCCGCTCGCGCCAGTGCACGACGGACGGGACCATGTACGCGGGCAGCGACGCGGCCACCCGCTCCCGTACGACGCCCGCGTCCACCGGCCGCGGCCCGGCGCAGAACGCGGCGAGCTGCGTGCCCCGTACGACGATCACGGCGCCGTCGCGGACCCCGTCCACCCGCAGCAGCGCGTTCTCGATCTCGCCGATCTCGACGCGGAACCCGCGGATCTTCACCTGGCCGTCCCGGCGGCCGAGGAACTCCAGCTTCCCGTCGGGCAGCCAGCGCCCGTGGTCGCCGCTGCGGTAGAGCCGCTCGCCCGGCCGGTACGGGTCCTCGACGAACGCGGCCTTCGTGCGCTCGGGGTCGTTGACGTACCCGCGCCCGACGCACACCCCCGAGAAGACGATCTCGCCGGGCGCTCCGAGCGGCACGGGCACCAGGTCCTCGTCGACGACGTAGATCCGCACGTTGGCGATGGGCCGGCCGAGCGGGACGCGGTCGTGCTCCGGCACCCGGTCCATGACCTCGTGGTTGGTGTCGTCGGACGTCTCGGTCAGCCCGTACGCGTTGACGAGCCGGACCCCGGGCCGGGCCGCGAACCAGCGCCGCACCAGCTCCTTCTTCACCGCCTCGCCGGTCACCGACACGCACCGCAGAGCGGGCAGTTCCCGGGGGTGCGCGTCCAGCTCGGCCAGGACGGCCTCCAGATACGACGGCACCACCTGCAGCACATTGACCCGGCCGCGCGCGATCGTGTCCACGAACCGCGGGACGTCCAGGATCGCCTCCTGCGGCACCAGCAGCGTCCGGCCGCCCACGAGCGGCGCGGAGAGCAACTGCCACAGCGAGATGTCGAAGCACTGGGGCGCGGTCTGCGCCACCACGTCGCCGGCCTTGACGCCCAGGTCGTCGAGCTTGGCCAGGACGTGGTTGAGGAACCCGGCGTGCTCGCACATCGCGCCCTTGGGCTCGCCGGTCGAGCCGGAGGTGAAGTACAGGTAGGCCAGCTGATCGGCGGCGACGGGCACACCGAGATCGGTGTCCGGGTGCCCCTCGTCGTACGCGGTGTCGATGAACAGGGTCCGCGCGGCCGGGTCGAGCGCGGACGCGCTGCCCCGCTCGGTGAGCACGAGGCCGCAGTCCGCCCGGTCGAGCGTCGTCGCGACGCGCGCGGCCGGGAAGTGCGGCTCGATCGGCAGATACGCGCCGCCCGCCTTGAGGACGCCGAGGACGGCGGCCATCCAGTCGAGGTTGCGTTCGGTCAGCACCGCGACGACGCCCTCGGGCCGCAGCCCGCGCGCGAGCAGCGCCCGGCCGATCCGGTTCGCCCGGGAGTTCAGCTCCCGGTACGTCCACTGCCCGTCCTGCGCCACGACGGCCACCGTGTCCGGCTGCGCGGCCACCCGCGCCTCGAACAGTTCGTGGACGCGCCGGTCGGGCAGCGCGCGGCGCGGGCCCGCCAACTCCTCGAGCTGGAAGCGGAGTTCGGACTCGGACAGCAGGCTCCGGCGCCCGGGGTCGGTGAGTGCGGCGAGGTGGTAGCCGGCGATGCGGGCGGCGGCCTCGCGGTCGAGGACGTCGGTGCGGTAGCGCAGGCGCAGGGTGCGGCCCGCGACGCTCACCCCGAGCACCGTGTCGTCGCGCTCGGCGGACAGCGCGGCGAGCACCCGCTCGTGCGCGGCGGTCAACGCCGGGCCGGACGCCAACAGGCCCGCCGGGAGCGGTACTTCGTGATCGGCCACGCCGGGGCGCGGCGCGCGTGTCCACTGCGGGATCGTCGTCATGGCCCTACCTCCCCGTCGCCGGGTTGCCGCCCCAGCGGGCCCGCGGGGGCACCTGTTCGCCCTTCATCAGGAAGGCGTCGGGGGCGAGTACGGAGGCGTCGCCCAGCGTGACGCCGTAGTGCACGAGCGAGCCGGTGCCGAGCGAGCAGCCCGCGCCGAGCGTGATGTGGTCGGACTTGAAGGTGCCGTCCTCCTGCGAGTGGGCCTGCACCTTGGTGTGCGCGGCGAGCGTGACGTCGTCGCCGATCGTCACCAGCGTGCGCTCGGTGATGGAGGCGCCGTCGTCGAAGACCCGGCGGCCGATCCGTACCCCGAGCAGCCGCCACACCAGGTTCTTGAACGGTGTCCCGTTGAACACCACGAGGTGGTTGTCGGGCACCTTCCACAGTCGCTCGTGCCAGCGGAAGTACGGGTCGTAGATCGAGCACAACTGCGGCTGGAGCGGCCGGAAGCGGCAGATCACGCGCTCCACCAGGATGTAGTAGCCGGTGGTGAAGGCGAGGCCGACGACCAGGGAGGCGCCGATCAGCACTCCGCCGGCCACGTCGTACAGGTCGAACGCGGCGAAGGCGATCACCGTCAGGGCGAACCAGTGCAGCCACCGCAGGAACAGGTGCAGGGCCATGGAGCGCAGGTTGTAGCGGTTCTTCGCGGACAGCCGGCGCCGCAGCTCGTCGCCCTCGCGCAGGTGGTCGAAGCGGGTGTCGCGCTCGACGGTGCGCGGGATCTCGAAGGGCGGCGAGCCGAGCAGCCCCACGCCCTCGCGGACCGCGCCGTCCAGCGGGATCATCACCTTCGTCGCGAGCAGGCAGTTCTCGCCGGTGCGGCCGCCCACCGGGTAGGCGATGTGGTTGCCCAGGAAGTTGTGCGGCCCGATCTCCGCGCGCGCGACGCGGAACGACGTGGCGGTGAAGTCGGCGTTCATGATCGACAGCCCGTCGGCGACCATCGTGCCGCTGCCGACCTTGGCCAGGTACGGATTCTCGTGCTGCATCTCCGTGCCGAAGTTGGAGCCGGTCTGCTCCACCTGCGAGAGGTCGTACCCGATGGACCGCAGGTAGGGAACGATGTACGAGCTGTCGCCGCACAGCCACTTGAAGAACTTGTTGTTGGTCATCCGGGCGATCGCCCGCTGCACCGAGTAGTGCAGGCCGTACAGCGGATACGTGCGGTCCGCGCGCAGGATCGGCCGCAAGGCGCGCGGCACCAGGGTGACGGCGGCGAGGCCGAGGACGAGGAACGCCAGGAAGCAGGCGATCGACAGGCCGAACGCCTGCACGTAGAAGCCCGCGGAGGCCAGGTCGTGGGTGTCGGGCGCGAGCAGCGAGTCGAGGGCGGGTATTTCGGTGAGCAGCAGGTCGGTCCCGCAGACCGCGAGCGGGACGAACACCAGCAGCATCTGGAGCAGACCGCCGACCGCGTACAGGGCCCGGCGCAGGGTGGAGCAGTCGGCCGCGGGCAGCCGGACGTAGTCGACGTCGGTGGGTTCGGCGGGGCAGCCGTGCCAGTGCTCGCCGGCCGGCACCGAGGCGCCGTCGTAGAGCGCCGACGCGTGGCCCAGTTGTGCTCCGTCCCCCATCGACGTCCCGATGTCGAGGACGGTCTTCTCGCCGATGAACACGTCCCGGCCGATCGTGACCGGGCCGGTGCGGATCCGGCCGGCATGCGCCCGGTAGCCGAAGAAGTCGCACTCCTTGCGGATCACCGTGTCCGCGCCGATCGTCAGCAGGTCGGTGCAGACCGGGACGGAGTGGGACAGGATCGTCACCCCCGGCCCGATCTTGGCGCCGAGCAGCCGCAGGTACAGCACGTACACCGGGTTGCCGGCGAACAGGGCCATCGGATTCGCGTGCAGCAGCGACTTGACCAGCCAGAACCGGACGTAGGCGAGCCCCCACACCGGGAACTCGGTCTCCCGCCAGCGGCCGATGAGCAGCCACTTCGCCACGATGGGCAGGCCGCACGCGCCGATGAACACCGCACTGCCGAACAGCACCGCGCGCACATAGGCGTCGATGGATCCCGCACCCGCGGAGACCCACGCGTAGCCCCGGGCGGTCAGCATCCCGGCCACCGCGCAGTACAGGGCGAAGCAGAGCAACTGCAGCGCCCCGCAGACGACGTAGCGGGGTGTGCTGCCGGCCGGCGGAAGCGGCTCGACCTCGACCGTCCGCACGGGCGGCGCCTCGTCGAGCGCCGCGGCCAGGCTCCGGATCGTCGGATGGCCGTAGACGTCCTTCATCGAGACCGCCGGCAGGTCCGCGTGTTTGCGCACCCGGGCGCAGAAGTGGGCCATGACAAGAGAGTTGGCGCAGAGGTCGTCGAAGAAGTTACTGTCGGGTGGTACGTGATCCACGCGTACGACACCGGCCAGGACTTGGGCGAGAACGCGCTCGGTGCCGTTCGCCACATGAGCTCCTCGTGATTGTCACCCGTGTTTCGCGCGCTTTATTGAATTCCGGAACGAGCGAAAGCAGAGCGTGGGTTGGATGTGCTGTGAGCGTGAGGAGCAACGCGGATGAAGCGGGTCACGGCTGATGACCCTGTAATTCCCCTCCGTTGGATGTCCCCCCGTGCTGTGCGCGCCCGTTGAGCGTTCGGTGTGCGCACTGAATACGATCGAGATTCTTTCCGGTGATTCATGAACGGTTCAAGTGGGTTCCGAGCATTGGCGATTTCCGACGGCTTTTGGGTGACGCGGTCATGCCGGTCTTTCGAGGCCGTCGTGCGCGGTGCCGGGGAACTCACCGAAAGGGTTGTGTACTTACCGGTGTTGCTTCCGTTTTCCACTTCCTCGTCATTCGGCCAACGCGGGCATGACAGATAGTCGCGGACTATTTTTGGAGCGGTCTCTCCTGAGTTGCTCCGCCATGTCTGGAGCGTTGCGCTACAGGAGGGGAGACTGTGCCGACGAGGTCGCAGCCTCGCAGGCAGGGGCACCGGGGGATGGGTACACGTTGTTGCGGCGGATACCTTTAGGACGTGCAGCCAGCAAGTGAATCCCCCCCACCGCCGTCCGGCCGACTCCACAGGGCCCGCGTTCTGTACCAGAACGTCTCCAAGCGCAGGACGGCCTGGCTGTTGCTCAAGGACACCGTCAACTCGTGCATGGAGTACCGCATCCTCGGTCTCGCGGCCGAGGCGGCGTTCTTCACCCTGCTGTCGGTCCCGCCGCTGCTGCTGTCCCTGGTGGGGCTGCTCGCCTACGTCGACTCGTGGACCGGAGCCGACACGATCGCGGGTGTCCGCGACAACATTCTGGAGGCTTCCCGCACGGTCCTGAGCGACCAGGGCGTGAAGGAGATCGCGGAACCGATCCTGGACGACGTCATCAAGGGCGGCCGCCCCGATGTCATCTCCATCGGATTCCTCATCTCGCTGTGGTCGGGCTCACGGGCCGTGTCGACGTTCGTGGACACGGTGACCGTGATGTACGGCCTGGACGGCGTCCGCGGCATCGTGAAGACGCGGCTGCTCGCGTTCCTGCTCTTCCTCGTCGGTCTCGTCGTCGGCTCGGTGGCGCTGCCGCTGATGATCGCCGGGCCGGACGCGGTGATCGGCCTGGTCCCCTGGTCGGAGACGGTCGTCCAGATCCTGTACTGGCCGGTGGTACTCGTCCTGTCGGTCGCGTTCCTGACGACGCTGTACCACGTGTCCGTCCCGGTGCGCTCGCCGTGGATCGAGGACGTACCCGGCGCGCTGGTGAGCCTCGCGATGTGGATCCCCGGCAGCTTCCTGCTCCGCCTCTACCTCACCAACACCATCGAGGGGCCCACGATCTACGGCTCCCTCGCGGCGCCCGTCGCGGTGCTGCTGTGGATCGGTGTCTCGGCGTTCGCGGTCCTCGTCGGCGCCGCGATGAACGCCGCGATCGACCGGGTCTGGCCGTCGGTCGCCACGGCCGCGGCGCGGGCCGCGAACGAGCGGGTGCGCACGGCCGGCTCCGCCCACTACATGACGCGGGCCGCCGCGCGGTCGGCCCCGCACCCGGACGACCCGGACGATCCCGACATGCCCTCGGAGTTCCCGGAGCGCTGGTCGAAGTTCCTGCCCCCGGAGGACGTCACGTCCCGCCTGCGCACGCACGTGCGGCGCAACGGCGACGTGCCGCCGGAGGACGAGGGCGAGGACGAGGACGAGAAGGAGTAGGAGCAGCCAGGCCGACGCGGACGGGGGTGCGGGAGAGGACGGCGACCGTCCTCTCCCGCACCCCCTCTCCCGTGCGGAGCGGCTGCTACGTCCAGACGCCCGCCGTCTGCGCCGCGTACGCCCCGAACGACCGCGGCCCGCGCCCCAGCACCCGCGCCACGTCACCGGTCACGGACGCGTTGCGCCCGTCCAGCAGCGTGCCGAACAGTTCCACCAGGAATCCGGCCTCCTCCTTCGGCACCCCCAGCTCCCGCAGTGCCGCGCCGTACTCGTGCACCGGCACCGCCACGTACCGCTTCGCCGTACCCGCGGCGCGCGCCACCTCGGCCAGCGCCTCGCCCCACGTGAGCAGCTCGGGACCGGTCAGCTCCAGGGTCGTGCGCGCGTACCGCCCGGACGGCTCCCGCAGCACCGCCACCGCGACCTCCGCGATGTCCCGTACGTCGAGGAACGGCTCGCGCAGCGCGTCCGGCGCCGCGAACACCAGCTCGGGCCCGCGCACCTGCTCCAGCAGCGGACCCTCGCCGAAGTTCTGGTGGAACCACGCGCACCGCAGCACCGTCCAGTCCGCGCCCGACGCCCGCACCGCCTCCTCGGCAGGAGCGGCCTGGTCCTCGCCGCGCGCCGAGAGCAGGACCAGACGGCCCACGCCCAGCTCGACCGCCCGCCGCGCCAGCGCCCCCACCGCGTCCGCGGCGTCCGGCGCCCCGATGTCCGACGGGTACGCCAGATACGCCCCGTCGGCGCCGCGCAGCGCCGCGTCCCACGTCGCCGGGTCCGCCCAGTCGAACCGGACCGCGCCCGACCGCGAGGCCGCCCGCACGGCCAGCCCCGCCGCGCGCGCCGCCGCGGCGACCCGGCGCCCCGTCCGCCCGGTCGCCCCGGTCACCACCACTGTCGTCACGTTCTTCGTCGTCTCTGTCATGCCTCCACTCAACTGCCGTGCGGCGTCCGGAAACATCGATGAGCCGCTCACCGCCATAAGCGCCCGTCTACGCTGCCGTCATGGACGTACTCGCAGGCCTCCTGGAGGGGCCCCGGGCCCGCGGTGCCTTCATGATCCGGGCCTGTTTCGAGACCCCCTGGGCCGTGCGGATCGCCGACGAGGCACCCCTCACCGTCATGATCATGGTCAAGGGCGACGCGTGGATCCTGCCCGACGGCGACGGGCCGGCCCGCCGGATCCGCCCCGGCGACATCGCCGTCGCCCGCGGCCCGGACGCGTACGTCTGCTGCGACGACCCCGCCACCGCCCCGCGCGCCGAGATCGGCCCCGGCCAGGTGTGCCGCCCGCTGGGGCCCGCGCACGTCGGCCGCTACCGGGACCTCGGGGTCCGGGAGTGGGGCGAGACCCCGGACGGCCCGGCGCAGCTGCTCATCGGCACCTACCAGCTGCGCGGCGAGCTCACCGCCCGGCTCCTCGACGCGCTGCCACCGGTGCTCGTGCTGCCCACCGAGGTGTGGGACTGCCCGCTGACCCCGCTGGTCGCCGAGGAGATCGGGAAGGACGGGCCGGGCCAGGAGGTCGTCCTCGACCGGCTCCTTGACCTGCTGCTCATCACGTCGCTGCGCGCCTGGTTCTCCCGCCCCGAGGCGGACGCGCCCGCCTGGTACCGGGCCATGGGCGACCCGGTCGTCGGCCGGGCACTGCGGCTGATCCAGGACGATCCGGCCCACCCGTGGACCGTCGCCGAGATCGCCGGCCGGGCCGGGGTGTCCCGCGCCGCGCTCGCCCGCCGCTTCACCGAGCTCGTCGGCGAGCCCCCGATGACGTATCTGACCGGCTGGCGCCTCGCCCTCGCCGCGGATCTGCTGCGCGACAGCGACCTCACCGTCGCGGCGATCGCCCGGCAGATCGGTTACGGCAGCGCTTTCGCCCTGTCCAGCGCCTTCAAGCGGGTGCACGGAGTCAGCCCGCAGGAGCACCGCACGCGCGCGGCGTAGCGTGGAGGGCGTGGGCGACGGGTACGAGGAGCGGGACTGCCGGGTACCGGGCGCGGTCGTCTGGACGCGCACCGTGGCTTCCGGCCGCGGCGCCGCGGCCCCGGTGCTGCCCGACGGCTGCATGGACCTGATCTGGAGCGAGGGCCGGCTCTTCGTCGCCGGGCCCGACACCCGGGCGCACCCCGCGGGAGCCACGGCCGGCCGGACCTACGCGGGCATCCGCTTCGCCCCCGGCACGGCGCCCGCCTACCTCGGCGTCCCGGCGCACGAACTGCGCGACAGCCGTGCCGAGCTGGCCGACCTGTGGCGGGGCGCCGACGCCCGCCGGCTCACCGAGCGGGTCGACGCGGCCGCCGATCCCGCCGCCGAGCTGGAGTCCGCGGCCGTCCGCCTCGCCCGCGCCGCCGGCCCGCCCGACCCGCTGCTCGCCCGCGTCGTGTCGGCCCTCGACGCGGGCCGGGGCATCGCCGAGACCGCCGAGCACGCGGGGCTCAACACCCGCCTGCTGCACCGGCGTTCACTCGTCGCGTTCGGGTACGGTCCCAAGACGCTGGCCCGGGTGCTGCGGCTGCAGCGGGCCCTGGCGCTGGCCCGGTCCGGCGTCCCCTTCGCGGAGACCGCCGTCCGGGCCGGGTACACCGACCAGGCCCATCTGTCGCGCGACGTACGGGACCTGACGGGCGTGACGCTGCGACGTCTGGCCTGAGAGCGACGGGCGACGGGCGGCGGGCTCAGGCGAACAGGTCGACCTGATTGCCGTCCGGGTCGTGCGTGACGGCGTACCGCTGCCCCCACACCGCGTCCCACGGCTTGCTCTCGCCGTGGTAGCCGGCGTCGGTCAGCGCCGCGTACGTCGCGTCGACCCCGGCGGCGTCACCGCAGTGGAAGGCGAGCGCGATCCGGCCGCGGCCGTGGTCCGTGCCGCTGCTGTCCGGGTCGAACATGAGCCGGATGCCGCCGGGCAGCTCCGCCTCCACGTGCGGGAGCTGCTCGGCGCCCTCGGGGAAGGAGAGGCCCAGCAGGCGGTAGAACGCGAGCGAGGCGGCCAGGTCGGAGGAGAGGATTCCGATGGCGTCCATGCGGACAGTGCTGTCAGTCATGGCTTCACCGTAGGCACCCGCACGCCCTGCGGTCTTGTACGAAACGGACGCCCCGCTTCTGCGTCGCCCGGCCGCGCCCGCACGTGACGTGTGACTACAGTGCGGGCGCATGATCCTGGTCTACAGCCGCACCACCGCCTACCGGCACGCCTCCATCCCGTATGCCGTCGCCACCCTCCGCGACCTCGGCGGCGCGCACGGCTTCGAGGTCGCGGCGAGCGAGGACCCCGCCGTGTTCGAGCGCGCCGGCCTCGCCGACCGGTACACGGCCGTCGTCTTCCTCTCCACCAGCGGCGACGTCCTCACCCCGGAGGGACGCGCGCGGCTCGCGGCGTACGTCGACGGGGGCGGCGGCTTCGTCGGCGTCCACGCCGCCGCCTGCACCGAGGACGACTGGCCGTACTACGGCGCACTGCTGGCCGCCCGGTTCGACCGCCATCCCGCGTACCAGCCGGGACGCCTCCGCGTCGCCGACCGCACGCACCCGGCCACCCGGCACCTGGGCGACAGCTGGGAGTTCACCGACGAGTGGTACGACTTCCGGACCGACCCGCGCACGGACCCGGCCGTCCGCGTCCTCGCGTACGCCGACGAATCCTCGTACGACGACGCGCGGATGGGCGGCGACCATCCCCTGATCTGGTGCCGCGAGCAGGGCGAGGGGCGCGGGCGCGTCTTCTACACCGGGCTCGGCCACGACGCGTCCGCGTACGACGACCCGGACTTCCGGGCCCATCTGGCGGGCGGCATCCGGTGGGCGGCGCGGGCCGCGGAAGGCGACGTAGGCTCACCGGTATGACCAGTGACAACGCGCCCGAGCCGCCCGGCCTTCCGCGTGCCCTCGCCGGGGACCGGGCCGTCGTCCTGGACGGAGGGCTGTCCAACCAGCTGGAGGCCGCCGGGCACGACCTCGGCGACGAACTGTGGTCGGCCCGCCTCCTCGCCGAGGAGCCCGAGGCGATCGTCGCGGCCCACCGGGCGTACTACGAGGCGGGCGCGAGCGTCGCCATCACCGCGAGTTACCAGGCCACGTTCGAGGGGTTCGCACGGCACGGCATCGGGCACCGGCGGGCGGCCGAACTCATGGCACTGAGCGTCGAGTCGGCGCGGCGCGCGGCGAGCGAGGTCCGGACCGGCCGCCCGCTGTGGGTGGCCGCGTCGGCGGGTCCGTACGGGGCGATGCTCGCCGACGGCTCCGAGTACCGGGGGCGCTACGGGCTGAGCGTGGCCGCACTCGAACGGTTCCACCGGCCGCGCCTGGAGGCCCTGGCGGCGGCCCGGCCGGACGTGATCGCCCTGGAGACGGTGCCGGACACGGACGAGGCGCGGGCGCTGCTGCGGGCGGTGCGCGGCCTCGGGGTGCCCGCGTGGCTCTCGTACAGCGTCGCGGGGGAGCGGACCCGCGCCGGGCAGCCGCTGGACGAGGCGTTCGGCCTCGCCGCCGACGCGGCGGAGATCGTCGCGGTGGGCGTCAACTGCTGCGCCCCGCAGGACGCGGACCACGCGGTCGCCCTGGCCGCCCGCGTGACCGGCAAGCCGGTGGTCGTGTACCCGAACAGCGGGGAGACCTGGGACGCGGGGGCGCGCCGCTGGACCGGGCGGTCGACGTTCGGCCCGGAGCGGATCGAAGGATGGCGGGCGGCCGGGGCACGGCTGATCGGCGGCTGCTGCCGGGTGGGACCGGCGGCGATCTCCGCCGTCGCGAAGACCTTGGACGGTGGCTGAGCAGGCCGCGGCGTCCTGGGCCTCAGGACCTGTCCGGCGGATCGTGTCGCTCGCGGGCGCACAGAACAGCACGGGCCCCTCCAGGCCCTAGCCGTCGAACCGCGTCGCCCGCGCCACCGTTTCCCACACCGCGATCTCGTCCCGCACCGAGTCGAGGTGCCCGAGCACCGCGTCCACCCCGTCGTCGCCGAGCGGCAGTCGCAGCGGGGTGTGCTCCGCCGCGAGCGCCGCGACGACCGCCGCGGCGGCCTTCGCGGGATCGCCCGGCTCGTCGCCGGAGCGGGCGGCGGCATCGAGCGCGTCGCGGGTGGCGCCGACCGTCGGCGCGTAGTCGTCGATCCGGGTGCTGGCCGTGGTGCCGTTCATCAGGTTCGTACGGAACGCGCCCGGCTCGACCACCAGCACCTTGATGCCGAGCGGCGCGACCTCCGTCGCCAGCGCCTCCGAGAAACCCTCCAGCGCGAACTTCGTGCCGCTGTACGCGGACATCCCGGGGAACGACATCTGCCCGCCCATGCTGCTGAGCTGCACGATGGCCCCGCGGCGCCGCTCGCGCATGTGCGGGAGGACGGCCCGCACCAGGGCGGCGGGCCCGAAGAAGTGCACCTCGAACAGCGACCGCAGCTCCGCGTCCGTGGTCTCCTCGGCGGCGCCGACGTGCCCGCGGCCCGCGTTGTTGACCAGCACGTCGATGCGGCCGTGCCGGGCGACGGCCTCGGCGACCGACGCGTCGACGGCCGCCGGGTCCGTCACGTCGAGCGGCAGCGCCGTCACCCGGCCCGGATGCGCCTCCACCAGATCCTTGAGGGTCTCCGGGCGGCGGGCCGTGGCGACGACGAGGTCTCCCTCGCCGACGGCCGCCGTGGTGAAGGCGCGGCCGAAACCGCTGTTCGCACCGGTGATCAGCCAGACCTTGGTCATGAGGACGCTCAACTCCGCTTCAGGCGACCGGACTTCGGTGCCCGGCGACGACCTCATCCTCAAGGGCCGGCCAGCGGTGCGTCCAAGACCTTCTTCCATAGCCGCTGGTTATGGTGCGCACCTCGGACCGTCAGTCGGTCGCCGCCCGCACCAGCGCGGCCACCAGCCGCTGGTTCTCCGGTCCGGCGCCGCCCGGGAAGGCGTAGCGGCGGCGGGTGTAGCCGTAGGCCAGACCGGTGGACGGGTCCGCGAAGGCCTCCGACCCGGCCGCGCCGCAGTGGCCGAACGCCTCCGGACCGAGGGGCGGATAGCGCAGCCCCTCCGTCTCGAAGCCGAGCGTGAAGTGGTCCGGCTCGGCCGTCACCAGGTCGGTGCCGGTCCACTGGCGCCGCGTGAACTCCGCGACCGTCTCCGGCTTCAGGAGCGCGGGGGCGCCGTCCACCCCGCTCAGCGCCGCCGCGTACAGCCGGGCCAGCCCGCGCGCGTTGCCGACACCGCCGGCCGAGGCGGGCCCGAGGGCGCGCACCCGCCGGGTGTTGACGTACTCGTCGAGGAGGTCGTACGCGGGGTCGTCCGTCGGGTTGAACGCGACCGCGAGGAGACTGTCCGGCGCCGGTCGGCTCGCCGCCAGGAACGCCTGCTGCTCCGGCGTCGGCGCCATCGGCCGCATCGGATGGAACCGGCCCTCCTCGGCCTCCGGCAGACCCAGCCAGAGATCGAGGCCGTACGGCGCCCGGATCCGCTCCTCGTACACCTCCTGCAGGGTGCGGCCCGTCGCCCGGCGGACCACCTCGCCCGTCAGGGCGCCGATCGTCAGCGCGTGATAGCCGTACGCCGAGCCCGGCTCCCAGAACGGCCGCTGCCCGGCGAGCCGTTCGGCGACCAGCCGGTCGTCGCCCAGCTCCTCGGAGCTCAAGCCGCCGTCGACGCCGATCAGCCCCGAGCGGTGCGCGAGCAGCTCGCGCAGCGTCAGCCGCTCCTTGCCGTGTCCGGTGAACTCGGGCCAGTACGACGACACTTCACGGTCCAGTGCGAGAACGCCCTCCTGGACGAGCAGCGCCACCACCAGGTGCGCCGCGCCCTTGGTGTTGGAGAAGACAGCCGTCAGCGACGAGCCCTCGAAGCCCTCGCCCGCCCACAGGTCCACGACCTGCCGCCCGTGCACATACGCCGCCAGCTGCGCTCCCGGCTCGGCCGTCTCCTCGGCGAGCACCGCCGCGAACTCCTCGCGGACCCCCTCGAAACCCGCCGCGACCGTACCGCGCACCTCGACACCGCTCATCGTCCGTCCCCCACACGTCAGTTGATCGTCGCGCCGTTGCAAGGTGGTCGAACCACGGGCGCGGCGCGGCTGTTCCCCGCGCCGCGCCGCCCGGCCCAGGGCGTCGGACCGGGTGCGGCCGTGAGGCGTCGATGCGCGCGCGGGGCGCAAGGTGCTCCGGTGGCCTGTGTCCTCAACTCCGTTCGTTCGAAAGCGCGTTGCACCCATGTGCCGTCGTCCGTGTCACGCGCTACCGTGGACACGTGGCTATCCCTCCGGAGAATCGGCTCGCCGCGGCCGTCGTCGCGCTCGACGGGCGCGTTCTGCTGGTCAGGCGCAGCGAGACCGAGCGGTTCCTGCCCCGGGTGTGGGGCGTGCCCTGCGGCAAGCTCGAACCGGGGGAGAGCCCCGAGGACGGGGTGCTGCGCGAGCTGAAGGAGGAGACCGGCCTGCTCGGGTACGTGGAGCGGAGGATCGGCGAGTCCTCCTTCGTCAGCGACTACCGCGGCCGCGAGGTCAAGAACTTCCAGGACAACTACCTGGTGCGCCCGCTCACCACCGGCATCGTGCTGCCGCACGCCGACCAGGCCGCGACCTGGCTGGCCCCCGCCGACCTGGACACCGTCGAGATCGACGACTACAACCGCGCCGTCGTCGCGCAGGCGCTGCCCCACCTCTGAGCACCCCCGCGCCCCCGCGACCGCCTCACGCCTCGCTCAACAGGCGCGCCAGAGCGTCCAGTTCCCGCAGATACTCCTTCACGTCGAGCGGCGTCTTCGGGACCGCGGGGCTGTGCCGCTCCGCGTCCGCGCCGAGGAACACGTCCGTGTGCCGGCGCCGCTGCGCCCCCGTCTCCAGGAACAGGGTCACCGTCGGATCCGCAGCCGTGCTCCACGCCCGGTGCAGGGTGTGCGCCGGCAGGGCGTAGCTGCTGCCCGCCGTGTACTCGGCGACCTGCGTCAGCCGCAGCCGGGCCGGCCCCGCCGGTTCCAGCAGCCAGTCCGCCGTGTCGTGCGACAGCGACTCCCGATAGCGGGCGGCCTCCTCGCCGCCGTCCCGGGCGGCCGCGTACAGCTCCATCCGCAGCGCCCCGCGCACGATGTACGAGGCGAGCGGGGAGCGGTGGTTGTGGATGTCCTCCGGGCTGTGCGCGCCCGGATGCCAGACGTGGGCGCGCAGCATGTGATGCGGCCCGCCGTCGATGAGCAGCAGCTTGTCGAAGCCGAGGACGTGCCGGTACGAGAGCCGCGCGCAGCCCACCGGATCGCCGCCGCCCGCCGCGAGATCCCCGACGAGCTCCGGCAGCCGCCCGGCGGAACCCAGCCGGATGACGACATCGTGCGCCGCCCGGGCGAGATCCGCCTCGGACGCCGTCACGTCGAGCGCGTCGGCGAGCAGCCGCCGCGCCGAGACCACCTGTCGACCACCCATGCCCCGCGTCCTCCCCGCACCCTCGCCTATGGCTCATACATCCATAAGGCATGGGCCCGCAGCGCCGAAAGACCTTGATAGGTCATCCATATCGGCCGTCGCAGCTCACCGGTGTCGTCCCGCACCCAGGTCCATATCCCGTCCGCCTGCCCCCGCCAGACCGCGGCCGCCGCACCGGCCAGCTGCTCCCGCCGGACCCGCTCGGCGCCCGCGCCGCGCGCCACGTCCCGCGCGCCCGTCGTCAGCAGCGCACGGACCAGCCAACTCGCAGTGAAATGGCGGACGTTCAGAACCTCGACGCGGTCGGGCTCGTCCGCCCGCGGGCGGCGCACCTCCTCGCGCAGGTTCTCCAGGTCGAGGCAGAGGTCGTGGGCCGGGTCCGGGCAGGCGAGCAGCCAGCGCACCCCGCCCTCGCGGGCCGCGCGCGCCGCGTCGCTCTCCTCGCCGAGCACCCGCGCCGTGCGGTCGAGGGCCACCACGGCCTGCGCGGTGTGCAGCGCGGACGGCGGGCCCTGCGGCGCCGCCAGACGGTAGCCCCAGCGGGGGTGTCCGGCGCGCCCCGGGTCGGGCACGGCCCCGGCGACCAGGACGTCGCGCAGGGTGCGCAGCCGGTCGCGCTCGTCCGGCGCCGCCCGCAGCATGCCGCGCAGCACCGTCGTCACGACGTGCGTCAACTCGTGCCCCGTACGGTCCAGTTCGCGGGTGAAGCCGGCCGCGCACCGGTCCGCCTCCACCGCGATCAGATCCGGGTCCGCGCCCGCGCGGGCCAGCGCGCCGAGCACCAGGGCCGTCACCTCGGGCCGGGCCTGGGTGCCCTGCGAGCGCGCGGACCAGCCGCCGTCCGGCAGTCGCAGGGCCCACAGGGTGCGCACCAGCCCGCCGGTGCTCAGCCGGCCGTCGGACGCGCCGAGGTCCAGCGTGAGGTGCAGCCCGTACGCGGTACCGGTCGCCGTCGGACGCACCCGCCCCGGCTCACCGAGCGAGTGCGTCCAGCCGGTCAGGCGGCCGGCCGCCGGATCGTCGACGGTGCACAGTTCCGCGGCCAGGGTGCCGTACGTCGCCGCGGTCAGCGCCGTCAGCCGGCCCGGGTCCGCCGAGGCGGCGCCCGACTGCCTTCCCCGTGACGCCTGTTGGGCCTGCCGGGACCGCACGAGGGCGGCGGACAGCCACACCACGAGCCCCGCGCCGGCCCCGCTCGTCGCGGCGACCGCGTACCGCGCGGAGTCCCCGGCCAGGCCGCCCGGCAGCAGCCCGTACACCGACTGGAACACCGTGTACGCGGCGGCCGCGGCGCCGAATCCGCCCAGCCAGCCCACCAGGCGCTGCGGCGGCGATGCCCGCCGGAGCCGGGACGACGCTCCGGTGCGGGGCGCCGACGGGTTCCGGTTCAGCTGCTGCTGCGACACGGTGGACTCGCTCCCCCCAGGGCTCCACGTCGGTCACCGACGGCTCAAGTGCCTCCATTCTACGGCGCGTTGGGGGAGGTGACAGGGGGCCCGTGGGCGTCGCACGCCCACGGGCCCCCTGCTCGGACGCCTCGCGCGGCGCCTACGGGCTGACCGTCAGCACCAGCTTGCCCGTGACGCGGCCCGTCTCGCCCTCCGCGTGGGCCTTGGCCGCCTCGGCGAGCGGATAGGTGCCGGCGACGTGCGCGCGCAGCCGGCCGGACGCGGCGAGCGCGGCGACCGCCGCCATGCCCGCCTGGTCGTGCTCGACCAGCATGAAGACGGCCCGCACCCCCAACTCCCGTGCACGGTCGGGAACGGGGCTCCACTTGTCCGGCAGGATCGACACCAGGACGCCGCCCGGCCTGAGCACCTCCAGCGAACGCAGGCAGTTCTCGCCGCCCAGCGAGTCGAGCACCACGTCGACGTCCCGGACCTCGGCCGCGAAGTCGGTGGTGCGGTAGTCGACGACCTCGTCGGCGCCCAGACCGCGCACGAAGTCGTGCTTGGCCGCGCTGGCCGTGCCGATGACGTACGCGCCGCGCGCCTTGGCGATCTGCACCGCCAGATGTCCCACACCGCCGGCCGCCGCGTGCACCAGCACCCGCTGGCCCGGGCCCACGTCGGCGTTGTCCACCAGCGCCTGCCAGGCGGTCAGCGCCGCCAGGGGCAGCGCGCCCGCCTCGACGTGGCCGAGCCCCGCGGGCTTGGGCACGAAGGCGCGGGCCGGTCCCGTCACGTACTCGGCGTGCGAACCGGCGCCGTACGGGTACGGCAGCATGCCGAACACCTCGTCGCCGGGCGCGAACAGGGAGACGCCGAGACCGACCGCCTCGACCACGCCCGACACGTCCCAGCCCAGCGTGAACGGGGGCTCGCCCAGGAAGACGCCGTGCGCGCGGTGCTTCCAGTCGGTGGGGTTGACCCCTGCGGCGTGGACGGCGACGAGGATCTGGCCGATGCCCGGCTCCGGGCGGGCGACCTCGGCCACGCGCAGCACATCGGGGTCGCCGAGGGTGTCCTGGGTGAGGGCGTTCATCGTGTTCTTGGTCATGCGTTCAGCTTGCTTCACGCCGCTGACCTGGGCAATGGCAAGATTGCCATGAAGCGATAGGATCGTGCCATGGGCTTTGAGGACTTCCCGGCCGGCCGGCCGCACCGCGTCGTCACCCTCGCGCTCGACGGCGTCTACCCCTTCGAGCTCGGCATCCCGAACCGGGTCTTCCCGCTGGTGCCGGGCGCGTACGAGGTGCTGACCTGCGCGGCGACGGACGAGCGCACGGTGACGACCGACGCCGACTTCACGATCACCGTCGAGCACGGGCCCGAGGCGCTGGAGAGCGCGGACACGGTGGTGGTGCCGCCGTTCGACCTGCGGTACCTCTCGCAGGAGCTGCCGGAGCCGGTGCGCGCGGCCCTCGGCCGGATCCGCCCGGGCACCCGCATCGTGTCGATCTGCACGGGCGCGTTCACGCTGGCCGCGGCGGGCCTGCTCGAAGGCCGCCCCGCGACGACGCACTGGGCGCTCGCGGACCTGTTCCGCCGCATGTTCCCGCACGTCGCCCTGGACCCCGAGGTGCTCTTCATCGACGACGGCGACGTGCTGACCTCGGCGGGCGCCGCGTCCGGCGTCGACGTGTGCCTGCACCTGGTGCGCTCCGACCACGGCAGCGCCGTCGCCAACCGGGTCGCCCGGCACTGTGTCGTACCGCCCTGGCGCGACGGCGGCCAAGCCCAGTACATCGAGCAGCCGGTGCCCGAGGAGGGCGACACCGGCACCGCCGCCACCCGTGCCTGGGCCCTGGAGCGCCTCGACCGGCCGCTCGCCCTGCGGGAGCTGGCCGGTCACGCCCGGATGAGCCCGCGGACGTTCGCCCGGCGCTTCCAGGAGGAGACCGGCACGAGCCCGGGCCGCTGGCTGATCCAGCAGCGCGTGCACCGGGCCCGCCAGCTCCTGGAGACCACCGATCTGCCGGTCGACCGGATCGCGGCCGAGGTCGGATTCGCCACGGGCACCTCGCTGCGCCAGCATCTGCAGGCGGCGATCGGGGTGTCGCCGCGGTCCTACCGGCGCACGTTCCGCAGCCTCAGCCCGAGCGGCTGAGGCCCCGGCGGGTCACACGCCGTCCGGCCACTCCCAGCGCTCCAGGTCCCGCAGCCAGGCCCGCGCACTGCCGTCGGACGGCGCCCGCCAGTCGCCGCGCGGCGAGAGCGAACCACCGGCCGAGACTTTCGGGCCGTTCGGCATCGCGGACCGCTTGAACTGCGCGAACCCGAAGAAGCGACGGCAGAAGTACTCCAGCCAGTGCCGGATCTCCGCCAGGTCGTAGGCGCCGCGGTCGGCCTCCGGGAAGCCGGGCGGCCACGCCCCGGCGTCCTGCTCCCGCCAGGCGTGCCACGCCAGGAACGCGATCTTCGAGGGCCGCAGTCCGTACCGCAGCACGTAGTAGAGCGTGAAGTCGTGCAGCGCGTACGGGCCGATCTTCGACTCGGTCGACTGCAGCTCCTCGCCCGGCACCAGCTCGGGGCTGATCTCCGTGTCGAGGATCGCGGCGAGCGTCTCACCGGTCTCGTCGCCGAACTGGCCGCTGCTGATGACCCAACGGATCAGGTGCTGGATGAGCGTCTTCGGCACACCCGAGTTCACGTTGTAGTGGCTCATCTGGTCGCCGACGCCGTACGTGCACCAGCCGAGCGCCAGCTCGGACAGGTCACCGGTGCCGAGCACGATGCCGCCGCGCTGGTTGGCGAGCCGGAAGAGGTAGTCGGTGCGCAGCCCCGCCTGCACGTTCTCGAAGGTGACGTCGTACACCGGCTCGCCGGACGAGAACGGGTGGCCCATCTCCTTCAGCATCAGCCGCGCGGTGTCCGTGATGTCCAGCTCGGCCGCGGTGACGCCGAGCGACTTCATCAGCGCGTGGGCGTTGTTCTTCGTGTGCTCGCCGGTCGCGAAGCCCGGCATCGTGAACGCCAGGATGTCGCTGCGCGGACGGCCCGCCCGGTCCATGGCCCGGGCCGCGACGATCAGCGCGTGCGTCGAGTCGAGACCGCCGGACACCCCGATGACGACCTTCGGGCCGCCGATCGCCCCGAGCCGCTGCACCAGGCCCGCGACCTGGATGTTGTACGCCTCGTAGCAGTCCTGGGCGAGCCGCTCCGCATCGGCGGGCACGAACGGGAACCGCTCGACACGGCGGCGCAGCCCCAGATCGGAGCCGGTCGGCGGGTCGAGCCGGAACGCCACCGTGCGGAAGTCGCCGGTGCGCGCGGCGTGGGTGCGCCGGTTCTCGTCGAAGGTGCCCATCCGCTGCCGCTCCTGGCGCAGCAGGTCCAGATCGACGTCGGCCACCGCGTACCGGTCGTCGAGCGGGAAGCGCTCGGTCTCCGCCAGCAGCGTCCCGTTCTCGTAGATCATGGTCTGCCCGTCCCAGGACAGATCGGTCGTCGACTCACCGAGCCCGGCCGCCGCGTAGACGTACGCGGCCAGGTAGCGCGAGGACGCCGAGCGGCACAGCAGCTTGCGGTCCTCGGCGCGGGCGACGGTGATCGGGCTGCCCGACAGGTTCAGCAGCACGGTCGCGCCCGCGAGGGCCGCCTCGGCGCTCGGCGGCACCGGCACCCACATGTCCTCGCAGATCTCCGCGTGCAGCACGAGCCCGGGCACGTCCTCGGCGGCGAACAGCAGATCCACGCCGAACGGCACGTCCGCGCCGCCGACCCGGATCGTGCCGCCGCGCTCGTCGTCACCGGGGGTGAGCTGCCGGCGCTCGTAGAACTCCCGGTAGTTCGGCAGGTACGACTTGGGGGCGACGCCGAGGACCCGGCCGCGGTGCACGACGACCGCGCAGTTGTAGATCCTGCTCCGGTGCCGCAGCGGGGCGCCCACCACCAGCACCGGCAGGAGGTCCGCCGAACCGGCGACGACCGTGGCGAGCGCGTCCTCGACCTCGTCGAGCAGCGCGTCCTGCAGCACGAGGTCCTCGATGGAGTACCCGCACAGCCCGAGCTCGGGAAAGACGGCGACGCCGACCCCTTCCTCGGCGCAGCGGCGCCCCTGGCGCAGGATGGCCTCGGCGTTGGCGGGCGGGTCCGCGATGGCGGCGTGGCCGGTACAGGCGGCGACCCGCGCGAAACCCTGGGCATAGATCGACCGGAAGTTCACCCGCCCATCATGTCAACCGCCCCGGAGCGGTGCGCGCCGGGACCCGGGTGGTCGGGGCGGCCCCGTTTCGGCGCGGCCCCGACACAGCTGAACCTCTTCCTGACTCGGGCCCTGACGGGCGCGATCGGCCAAGGGGCCGACCACACCGACTGCATGACGACGGCGCCCTGACGGTGCCCCGGCCCTCAGCCGAGCACGCGGAACGTGAACGTGAACTCCGCCGGGGCCGCCGTCAGGCGGTACCGCGGGAGGACGCCCGGGCCGCAGGACTGGGAGCCGATGCCCTGGTGGGCGTGGTCGAGGTTCAGCCAGAGAGCGCCGCCGGTGTCCTCGGTGTCCTCGGTGCGCAGGTCGCCCACGTGGTCGGCCGCGTCGAGCTGTTCCGAGGTCCAACGTCGCGCGGAGAACGAGAAGTGCGGCTCGCCGTCGATCCGCAGGCCCGCGATCTCGGCCCAGCGGACGTCGGCCCGCGCCCCGTTCTCCTGCGGTCGCAGGTACGGCGTCTGCAGCGCGTCCACGGTCGATTCCCACAGGCCGACCCGCGCCGCCGCCCGGGTGTCGGGGTACGCCTCGCCGGGGCCGCCGCCGAACCAGCGGACCCGGTCGCCGGCCACGCCCGGAAGGCCGAGGCGGACACCGAGCCGGGGGAGCGGGACCCGCCAGTCGCCCTCGGGGGCGACCGACACGGTCAGGCGCAGCCGCCGGGCGTCGGCGGTCCAGCGGTAGACCGTGCGCAGTCCGATGTCCCGCCCCGCCGGGGCCACCCGGGTGCGCACGGTCAGCGCGTCGTCGCCCGGCTCCACCGCGTCCAGCCGGTGCCGCATCCGGTGCAGCCCCAGCTGCCGCCACAGCAGCCCGAGCCGCTCACCGCTCTGCCAGCTCGCGCCGTTGTCGTTGTCGGTCGGCGCCCGCCACACATCCAGCCGGGGGGCGACCACCTCGACGCCGCCGAGCGTGCGCAGCGCGCCCGTCCGCGCGTCGAACGCGGCCGGGCCGAGCGTGATCAGCCCGGGTCCGACGGCGGGCCGTGCCCCGAGCGGTACCGGACGAGAGGGAGCCGGCGCAACGCCCGCCTGCCCCCACGCCACTTCGTGCTCGTCCGCGTCGAGCGCCCGCACCGTCCACTGCGCCTCCCGGCCGCTCCCGTCGGCGGGCGCGTCGGGCAGCTTCACCTCGGCGCGTTCGCCCGGCGCGAGCGGGGGCACGGCGAGCGCACCCGACCCGGCCCGCTCGCCCTCGACCTCGTACGCCCACGAGAAGGACAGGCCGGACAGATCACGGAAGTCGTAGCGGTTGGTGATCCGCACCGTGCCCGCCGGGGCGTCGACGTCGATACGGACCGGCTCGATCACCTTCTTGAACTCGACCAGGCCCGGCGACGGCGTGCGGTCGGGAAAGAGGAGCCCGTCGCAGACGAAGTTGCCGTCGTGCAGCTCCTCGCCGAAGTCGCCGCCGTACGCGTACCCGTACCGGGCGTCGCTGATCCCGTGGTCGATCCACTCCCACACGAAGGCGCCCTGGAGCCGGTCGTACGTCTCGAACAGCCGCTGGTAGTCGGCGAGTCCGCCCGGACCGTTGCCCATCGCGTGCGCGTACTCGCACTGGATGAAGGGCAGGGCGCGCCGCCGGTCCGGGCCGCCGTCCAGGCCCCGGCCGATCCGCTCGACCTCGGCGTGGTCCGCGTACATCCGTGCGTACACGTCCGTGTCACGGCAGTTGATGTCGCCCTCGTAGTGGACGAGCCGCTCGGGGTCGCGGCCGCGGATCCACTCGGCCATCGCGGTCAGGCCGCGGCCGGTGCCCGCCTCGTTGCCGAGCGACCACAGCACGACCGACGGATGGTTCTTGTCGCGCTCCACCATGCGCGCCGCGCGGTCCAGCAGCGCGGGCGTCCAGCGGTCGTCGTCGACGGGGTTGTCACGCCAGCCCTGTTCGACGAATCCGTGCGTCTCCAGGTCGCACTCGTCGATCACCCACAGTCCGTACTCGTCGCACAGGTCCAGGAAGGCGGGGTGCGGCGGGTAGTGGGAGGTGCGGACGGCGTTGATGTTGTGCCGCTTCATCAACTCGACGTCGCGGCGCATGGTCTGCGCGTCGAGGGCGCGGCCGCGCTCGGGGTGCCACTCGTGCCGGTTGACCCCCTTGAAGAGGACCGGCGTGCCGTTGACCTTGATCAGGCCGTCCGACAGCGCCACCGTGCGGAACCCGATGCGCAGCGGTACGCGCTCGCCGCCGGTGTCCAGCGTGCCCGCGTACAGGCGCGGTGTCTCCGCCGTCCACGGCTCCACCGCGACCGTCACCGCTTCGCCGGTCGCAACGTCAACTCCCAGCTCGGGTACGGTGATCCGGCCGTCGACGTCGCTGTCCACGCGCAGGGTGCCCGTGCCGGCCGTGTGGTCGTACGAGGAGTGCACGAAGAAGTCGAGAGCGCATCCGGCGGGGCGGTGCAGCAGCGTCACGTCGCGGAAGATGCCCGGCAGCCACCACTGGTCCTGGTCCTCCAGGTACGAGCCCGCCGACCACTGGTGGACACGGACCGCGAGCACGTTGCCCGTCGGCTTCAGCAGGTGCCCGACCGCGAACTCGTGCGGCAGCCGGCTGCCCTTGAACTCGCCGAGGTCCGTGCCGTTCAGCCACACCCGCGCACAGGACTCCACGCCGTCGAAGCGCAGGATGGCCGTGCCGTCGGCGGGCCACCGCGCCGGCAGGTCGAACGTGCGCAGATGGTCGCCGGTCGGGTTCTCCGTCGGTGCGTGCGGCGGGTCGACGGGAAAGGGGTAGAGGTGGTTGGTGTAGATCGGCGAGCCGATGGCGCCGTCGCCCTGCAGCACCCAGTGTCCCGGCACCGACACCTCGGCCCAGCCGTCGGGGTCGTACCCCTCGGCGGCGAAGGACGCGTCGTGCGCGTCGGCGGTCGGCGCCAGGCGGAAGCGCCAACTCCCGTTCAGGGAAAGGGTCGTGGCGGACGACTCGGGGTACCAGGCGCGCGGCGGCAGCGCGCCGCTCCCGGGCAGGACATCGTCGACGTACGAGAAGGACATGGGTCTCCTGGTGACAGTGACGGGAGAGGCGGGAGAGACGAGAACGAGGGGGATAGAGGGCAGGGCGGGGATCACACGGAGGTGCGATGCGCTCTCCGGGAATGTCCTCCAGGGCGAACGTGGCCGTGCCCAGGCTCGCCGGGTCGGTGGGGACCGGCGTCAGCACGATCCGCGCCGCGGCGGACGGACCCGCCAGGGAGTGCCGGGCGGCGGCCCGGCGGATCTCGGTCACCCCGCGTCCATCGCGACGAGGCCGCGCGGCCGCCCGCCCGCCGGGTCCTGGAAGCCGACCTCGGTCAGGATCCCCATGTCGAGCGGTTCCCCGACGAGCGTGGCGACCGTCGCCGCGCTCGGCCCGGTCAGGGCGGCCGGCTCCCGGCAGGAGAAGGCGGGCCGGGCGGGGCGGGCGAGGCAGTGCCGCGGCATCTCGTACCGGTTCGGGGTCCTTATGTCACGAGACGTGCGCTTCATTGGCAGCTGCCCCTTTCGACGGTCTCGCCGCGTCAGGCTAGGGCGGCCCCGGAGCCTTCTTCAAGGGGGTGGCGGACGTGGCGGCGAAAGTCCAACCGCAGACGCGAAAGTCCTGGCAGCGCGTCCAAGAAGAGGTACGAAAGTCCTCGTCCCGAAGGGCTCAGCGAGGCAGCAGCGCCCGGACGAACGCGTTGCCGAACCTGCCCTCCGGGTCGAGGCGCCGCACGAGCGCCGCGAAGTCGGCCAGGTGCGGATAGCGGGCGGCGACCCGCTCCGGTGCGGCGGTGAACACCTTCCCCCAGTGCGGGCGGGGCTCCAGGTCGCGCAGCCGGTCCTCGACGAGCGACACCACGGGCAGCACCCGGGCGGTGTCCGCCACCCACGTGAAGTGGAAGGCGACCGTGTCCCGGCCGTACGCGGGGCTCAGCCACTGCGTGTCGGCCGCGACGGTCCGCACCTCGCACACCTGGAGCACCGGGGCGATCCGCTCGCGCACCGCGTCCAGCGCGCGCAGCGCGGCCACGGCGTGCTCGCGCGGCAGCAGATACTCCGACTGGAGCTCGTCCCCGCTGCTGGGCGTGAACTCGGCCCGGAAGTGCGGCAGTCGCTCGTGCCACGGCCCGGGCACGCCGAACTGCTCCGTGCAGTGGACGGGGGACATGCCGGGCACCGGGTGCTGCGCCTCGACGGCGGGCGCGGCCCACGGGAAGTCGACGGGCTCGGGGTGCCGCTGCTTCTGCCACACCTGGTCGAAGTACGGCCCGCGCCACTTGGTGAAGAGGCTGACGCTGTACGCGGACGAGGTGACCGCCGTGAAGTCCAGCTCCTGGAAGGGGAGTTCGCCGTAGACGTGCTGGCGCACCTCGTATCCCGGCTCCACGTCGAGGGTGAGCGAGAGCACGACCCCGAGAGCCCCGAGCGAGACCACGGCCCCCGCGAAGCCGTCGTCCCCGCGGGAGAGCGTCACGACGTCCCCGCCCGCGGTCAGGATCTCCACGGAGCGCACGGACTCCGCCAGGGACGCGTTGCGGTCGCCGGAGCCGTGCGTACCGGTCGCGACCGACCCGGCCACCGAAATGTGCGGCAGGGACGCCATGTTGGGCAGTGCGAGCCCGTGCGCGTGCAGCGCGGCGGCCAGCTCCGCGTACCGCACCCCGCCCCCGACCCGCACCGTGCGCGCGTCCCTGTCGACGTCGATGCCGCCCGGCAGCCCGGCGAGCGACACGAGGGCGCCGTCCCGGTCCGCGTCCACGTCGGCGATGCGGTTGAACGAGTGGCCGCTGCCGAGCACACGTATGTGCGCGCTGCCGGCGACGAGGGTGCGCAACTCCTCGACGGACGCCGGGCGGCGCACCTCGGCGGCGGAGAAAGCGATGTTGCGGGCCCAGTTGGTGGGGGCGGTGGGGCGGGCGTCCGGCACGGGGCTGCCTCTCTTCCAGGTCTGCTTCCCGCCGATTGGATCACGCCCGGGGCGGCGCCCGGCACCCTGCGCGACGCAAGGGCCGATGACATAATCGCCGGGTCCTTACGGCCTCTTCCGGGTGCTGAAGCGATCCCGGTGCACCGGTCGCCGATCACGTACACGCGGGAGTCAGGCATGACGGCACAGTCCCCCCAAGGCCGTATCGACACGAGCAGGCCGCATCCCGCCCGCGTCTACGACTGGCTGCTGGGGGGCAAGGACAACTACCCGGTGGACCAGGCAGTGGCCGAGAAGCTGCCACCGGAGTCGCGCCACAGCGCCAGGCGCAACCGCGCCTTCATGCAGCGTGCCGCCGCCTGGCTCGCGGGCAACGGCATCGACCAGTACCTCGACATCGGCACCGGCATCCCGACCCGGCCCAACCTGCACCAGATCGTGCAGGAGAGCGTGCCGTCGGCACGGATCGTGTACGCCGACAACGACCCCATCGTGCTCAGACACGCGGAAGCGCTGCTGACCAGCACCCCGGAGGGGGCCACGGACTACATCGAGGCCGATGTCCGGCAGCCGGGCGCCATCCTCGACCACGCCCGCACGTTCCTGGACTTCTCCCGTCCCGTCGCCCTGTCGATGATCGCGCTGATGCACTTCATCACCGACGACGAGGACCCTTACGGCCTGGCGCGCACGCTCGTCGACGCGCTGCCCTCGGGCAGCTACTTCGTGTTCTCCCACGGCACCACCGACGAACACCCGCACCTCGCGCAGTCGGTGACGCGTACCTACCGCAAGGGCGAGATACCGCTGCGGATGCGCACCCGCGCGGAGGTCGAGCCGTTCTTCGAGGGCCTGGAACTGGTGGAGCCCGGGCTGGTGACGGCGACTGATTGGTACCGGGCGCAGCCCGCGCCCGCCGAGGAGCTGAGCGGCTTCTACGTCGGCGTCGCCCGCGTTCCGTAGAGCGGCGGCCGGCGACCACCGGTGGACGGCGCATGATCACGCCGGAGTACTGTTCCGGCGCATGACGCACACCCCACCGCCGGACGCGGAGCTGCCGCGCACCCTCACCCCCGACGACCGGACGCGCCTGCGCCGCATGAAGGAGAACGCGAGCTTCGAGCGCTCCGACCTCGAGGCGATCCTCGACGCGGGCTTCGTCTGCCATCTGGGCGTGGTCGTCGACGGCACCCCCATGGTCGTCCCCACCGTCTACGGACGCGACGGAGGACAGCTCTACGTACACGGGTCGGTGGCCAGCCGCAGCCTGGCCGCTGACCCGAACGCGACGATATGCGTCACCGTCACCCACGTCGACGGCCTCGTCCTCGCCCGCTCCGTCTTCGAGCACGGGGTGAACTACCGCTGCGCGATGATCTACGGCGTGCCGCGCCGCCTCACCGACGACGACGAGAAGACCGAGGCGCTGCGCGTCCTCACCCACCACTCCGCGCCCGGCCAGTGGGACTACGCCCGCCGCCCGAACCGCAAGGAACTCGCGGCCACGACCGTCCTCGCCCTCTCCCTGGAACAGGCCTCGGTCAAGATCAGCGCGGGTCCGCCGGACGACGGCCGCTCACCGGACGCCGAGCTCGGCCGCTGGGCCGGCACCCTGCCGCTGACGTCCCGCTGGGGCGCCCCCACCGCGGACCCGCTGCTCGCCCACGGCATCACCGCGCCCGCCCATGTCGTGGCCCGAGCGGGGACCCGGCAGGGGTGACCGACAAGCGGGGGCATACCGTGAGGTGTCGAACTGTGACCTTCGCAGGACCGCCGTGGCAGCACGTCGCACAAGCAAGTCGTAGAAGCAAGCCGTAGAAGCAAGGAGAACGGGATGCAGAGCCGTACGGCACTCGTCGAGGACCTGATGGAGCGCTTCCCGCACGTTCCCAAGGAAGCGGTCTTCAAGGAGGACCTGCTCCGTGGCGGGGTGGCCTTCGACCCTTCGGCGCTCAGCGACAACGAGGACGGCGAGGTCAAGCCGAAGTCGTACTTCATCTTCTCGTTCGACCACGGCACGCTGCCCGAGCTCGGCGAGGCCGCGCTGCGCCGCCCGCCCGAGGAGATCGTCCTCACCGGCGGCCCCTACGACCTGCGCCGCACCGTCGTCTCGGTCCGCGTGAACCCGTCGTCCCCGTACCGCGTGGCGGCCTCCGAGGACGGCATGCTCGGCCTCTACCTCGACGGCAAGCGGATCTCCGACGTCGGCGTGCCCCCGATGCCGGAGTACTACCGGCACAAGCTCTCCAACGGGAAGTCCGTGATGGAGGTCGCCCCGACGATCCAGTGGGGCTACCTGATCTATCTGACCGCCTTCCGCGTCTGCCAGTACTTCGGCGCCAAGGAGGAGTGCCAGTACTGCGACATCAACCACAACTGGCGCCAGCACAAGGCGGCCGGCCGGCCGTACACGGGCGTGAAGGACGTCGACGAGGTCCTCGAGGCGCTGGAGATCATCAACAAGTACGACACCGCGAAGGCGTCGACCGCGTACACCCTCACCGGCGGCGCGATCACGTCGAAGGTCCAGGGGCTGGACGAGGCGGACTTCTACGGGCGGTACGCCAAGGCCATCGAGGAGTACTTCCCGGGGCGGTGGATCGGCAAGGTCGTCGCGCAGGCGCTGCCCAAGGACGACGTCCAGCGCTTCAAGGACTACGGCGTGCAGATCTACCACCCCAACTACGAGGTGTGGGACGAGTACCTGTTCAAGATGTACTGCCCGGGCAAGGAGCGGTACGTCGGCCGGGACGAGTGGCACAAGCGCATCCTCGACTCGCGTGACGTGTTCGGCGCGCGCAACGTGATCCCGAACTTCGTGGCGGGCGTCGAGATGGCCGAGCCGTTCGGCTTCAAGACCGTCGACGAGGCGATCGCCTCCACCACCGAGGGTCTGCGGTTCTTCATGTCGAACGGCATCACGCCGCGCTTCACGACCTGGTGCCCGGAGCCGACGACGCCGCTCGGCAAGGAGAACCCGAACGGCGCGCCGCTGGAGTACCACATCCGGCTGCTCGACGCGTACCGCTCGACGATGGACGAGTTCGGTCTGTCGTCGCCGCCCGGCTACGGCCCGTCCGGCGCGGGCCGCGCGGTCTTCTCGGTCAGCTCCTTCATGGACAGCCTCGCGCCGAACGAGGAGGCCGTCGAGGTCTGAGCCCCGGACGCGCTCGTGACGGGAGGGGGCACGCGGTGCGTGCCCCCTCCCGTTCGCGTTCTCCCGGAGCCGCGGTTACGCGGCGGCCTGATCGTCGGCCGACACGTGGGGGAGGGGCGCGGCGATCAGCCGGCGCAGCAGGTCCGTGCGGGTGGCGGGTGCGGCGTCGGTGAGGAGCGCGGCCAGGACGGCGATCCGGGTCTGGCCCGCGCGCAGCGTGCCGGAGAGCACGGCGCCCGCGGCGACCAGGTCGACGGCACCCCCGCCGGTGTAGATCTCCGCGAGCGGCCCGGCCGGGACCCGGGTGCTGACGGCGACCAGGATGCCGCGGCGCACGGCGGCGGCGACGGCGTCGACGAACTCGGGCGTCGCGTTGCCCGCGCCGGTGGCGACGAGCACGATGCCCTGCGCACCCGCGGCGAGAGCGGCCTCGAAGAGCGCGGGGTCGGCATCGCTGTGGTGCATGACGATGTCGACGCGCGGTATGCGTGCGCCCTCGGCGGGCACCGGCAGCGGGGCCGGGCGCTGCGGGACGCTGCGGATGTCGACGCGGCCGAAGCCGAGCCGGCCGAGCGGCTCGGCCGACGGGTCGGCGAACGCGTTCGCCGCGAGGGTCTGTGTCTTCACGGTGCCGCGCGCCGCGTGCACCGTCCCGTCGAACACGACCAGCACGCCCAGGTCCCTCACCGAAGCGGCGACCTGAAGCGCGTCGTACATGTTGCCCGGCCCGTCGCCGTCGGTGGCGCCGAGCGGCTTCTGCGCGCCCGTGAACACCACCGGGCGCGGGTCGTCGTGGTGCAGGTCGAGCAGGAACGCGGACTCCTCCAGGGTGTCCGTGCCGTGCGTGACGACGATGCCGTCGACCTCCGGGTCCGCGAGGACCTCGCGCACGGTGCGCAGCAGGGTCAGCTGCCGCTCGCTGGTCATCCGCGAGCTGTTCACGTTGAACAGGTCGACGACCTCGACCGCCACCCCGTCCGGCACGGCGGCGCTGGCCAGGACGGTGTCCCCGCCGGCGTCGGCGGCGTAACCGGTGCCCTGCCAGCGGCTGGCGATGGTGCCGCCGGTGCTGATGAGGGTGATGCGCTTGGGCGTGCGGATGCGTTCCATGGGGGCTGCCTCGCGAAGGGGGACGGGTGCGGCGCCTGCGCGGGGGCGCATGCACGTTCGATCTTCAGCAAGGATAATTCGGAAAGTGCGCAATCGGATTGCGAATCCTGGCCGATGATCGCGCGATGTATAGCGCACAATTGCGTCATGGACCGGATCGACTTGAATATCTTGCGCGAGCTCCAGAGCGATGGCCGTCTCAGCAACCAGGAGCTGGCCCAGCGGGTGGGCCTGAGCCCGTCGCCCTGTATGCGCCGGGTCCGCCAGCTGGAGAAGGACGGCGTGATCCAGGGATACCGCGCGGTGGTGGACCCGGAGGCCGTCGGCCGCGGCTTCGAGGTCCTCGTCTCCATCGAGGTGCGCCGCGACCGCGCGTCCGTCGAGGCCTTCGAGCGCGCCCTCCAGGACATCCCGGACGTCGTCGAGGCCTACCGCCTCTTCGGCAGCCCCGGCTGCCTGCTGCGCATCGCGGTCGCCGACCTGGCGGCCTACGAGCGGCTGTGGATCGAGCGGCTCACCACGCTCGACGGCGTGACCGAGGTGAACTCGCAGATCATCATGAAGCGCGTGAAGGAGCCGCGGGGTCTGCCGGTGTGACGCGTCGCAGAGCCGCCGCGTGCCGTCCGGGGCCCGGGCGGCGGACCCGGTCGTGGGCGAGCGCCGTCGAAAAAAAGGTGGCGCGCCGTCCGCGCCCGGGGCTACGGTCCTTCTCGTCGGCCGGGCGATCCACCGCCCGGGGCGACCGACCGTGATCTGAGAGCTGGGAGGTGTTGACCGATGACTGTGGCCGTGAGGGGCGCTGCCCGCATCCGGAAGTTCATCAAGTCCACCTCTGTGGCCACCGGCTGAGCCGATCCGTCGCCGGGGCCACCCTTCGAAGGGTCACCCCTTGTCCCACAGCTCCAGCTCCGACCACTCCGTCCTCGCCCCCTACGGCTGGGACCCCCACTGGGCCGACGCGTTCGCCCCGTTCGCCGACCGCGGCCTCGTGCCCGGCCGGGTGCTGCGCGTCGACCGCGGGCAGTGCGACCTCGTCACGCCCGAGGGGATCGTGCGCGCCGACACCGAGTTCGTCGTGCCGCGCGACCCCATGAAGGTCATCTGCACCGGCGACTGGGCCGCCGTCGACCCGGACGGCGCCGACCCCCGCTACGTCCAGGCGTACCTGCCGCGCCGCACCGCCTTCGTCCGCTCCACGTCCTCCAAGCGGTCCGAGGGGCAGATCCTCGCCGCGAACGTGGACCACGCGATCATCGCGATGTCCCTGGCCGCCGAGCTCGACCTCGGCCGGGTCGAACGGTTCCTCGCGCTCGCCTGGGAGTCCGGGGCCCAGCCGCTGGTCGTGCTCACCAAGGCGGACCTCGTACCCGAGCCCGCCACGCTGGCGCACCTGGTCTCCGACGTGGAGACCAGCGCGCCCGGCGTCCAGGTGCTGCCCGTCAGCGCCCACGACGGCGACGGCACCGACGTCCTGCGGGCCGTCGTCGCCGGCGGCACGTCCGTGCTGCTCGGTCAGTCCGGCGCGGGCAAGTCGACCCTCGCCAACGCGCTGCTCGGCACCGACGCCATGGAGGTGCAGGCCGTCCGCGACATCGACGGCAAGGGGCGGCACACCACGACCACCCGCAACCTGTTCGCCCTGCCCGGCGGCGGTGTCCTCATCGACACCCCGGGGCTGCGTGGTGTCGGCCTCTACGACGCGGAGGCCGGGGTCGGTCAGGTCTTCGCGGAGATCCAGGAACGGGCGCGGGACTGCCGGTTCCAGGACTGCGCGCACACCGTGGAGCCCGGCTGTGCGGTGCTCGCCGCGCTCGCCGACGGGACGTTGCACCAGCGGCGTCTCGACAGCTACCGCAAGCTGTTGCGGGAGAACCAGCGGCTCGCCGCCCGGACGGACGCCAGGGTGCGGGACGAGATGCGGAAGGTCTGGAAGCAGCGCGGGGCTCAGGGGCGTGCAGCGATGCAGGCCAAACGGGGGCGCCTCATGTAGCGGCATTGCGGGTTCTCGGCGGGTGCGGGGTGCTTCGTGGCCGGTCGCGCAGTTCCCCGCGCCCCTGAGATGCGCACCGCGTGCGGCATTTCCCTGATCAGGGCCAGAAACGCCGCGTCCGAAATCCGCCAGCCGCCGGTGCGGCCCCGGCGCACACTGGAAGCGTGATGATCGACGAGGACACGCGCTACGAAGCCGTGCGCAGCCGGGACGCCCGGTTCGACGGGGAGTTCTTCTTCGCCGTCGAGACCACCGGCATCTACTGCCGCCCGAGCTGCCCCGCGGTCACCCCGAAGCGGCGGAACGTGCGGTACTACGCCTCGGCCGCCGCCGCGCAGAGCTCCGGGTTCCGGGCCTGCCGGCGGTGCCGGCCGGACGCCGTGCCGGGGTCCGCCGCGTGGAACGTGCGGGCCGATGTCGTGGGCCGCGCGATGCGGCTCATCGGGGACGGCATCGTCGACCGGGAGGGCGTCGGCGGGCTCGCCGTACGGCTCGGGTACAGCGCGCGGCAGGTCCAGCGCCAGCTCACCGCCGAGGTGGGCGCCGGTCCCGTCGCGCTCGCCCGCGCCCAGCGCGCCCACACCGCGCGGGTGCTGCTGCAGACGACGCCGCTGCCGGTCACGGAGATCGCGTTCGCGGCCGGGTTCGCGAGTGTGCGGCAGTTCAACGACACGATCCGCGAGGTGTACGCCCGCACGCCCACCCAGCTGCGCGCCGACGCGCCGGGCCGGGCCGAGCAGCGGCGCGCCGTCGCCGCCACCGCCGGGATCCCGCTGCGGCTGGCCCACCGCGGCGCCTACCGGGCCGGACCCGTCTTCGACCTGCTCGGCGGCGAACTCCTGCCCGGCGTCGAGGAGTCGACCGGTGAGCGCGGCTCGCGCATGTTCCGGCGCACGCTGCGGCTCCCGTACGGCACCGGCCTCGTCTCCGTCGACGAGGCCGGGCACGAGCAGCCCGGCGCGCAGGCCGAGCACCGCGGCGGCTGGCTGGACGCCCGGATCCACCTGACCGACCTGCGGGACCTGACCACGGCCGTGGGCCGGCTGCGCCGCCTGTTCGACCTGGACAGCGACCCCTACGCGATCGACGAGCGGCTCGGCGCCGACCCGCGGCTCGCCCCGCTGGTCGCCGCCCGGCCGGGCCTGCGCTCGCCCGGCGCCGCCGACCCCGAGGAACTGGCGGTGCGCCTTCTCGTCGGGCCCGAGGAGTCCGCCCGGCTCGTCGAGCGCTACGGGAAACGGCTCGACGCCCCCTGCGGCGGGCTCGACCGGCTCTTCCCCGCGCCGGACGCCCTGGCCGGCGAGCCGGGCACGCTCGGCGCCCTCGCCCGCGCCCTCACCGACGGCACCCTGCGACTCGACCCCGGCGCCGACCGCGACGACGCCGAGGAGGCGCTGCGGGCACTGCCCGGGATGGACGCGCGCACCGCGGCCCTGATTCGGCTGCGCGCCCTCGGTGACCCGGACGTGGCGGTGCCCGGCGACGGCGTCGCCGCCGACATCTGGCGGCCCTGGCGGTCGTACGCCCGTCAACACCTCATCGTAGAAGGACAGTTGAGCCAGTCGTGAGCATCGAGACCCAGGACAAGAACATGTACTACACCACGTTCGACAGCCCCCTCGGCGAGCTGCTCCTCACCGCCGACGACGCCGGCGCCCTCACGTCCCTGTCCGTGCCCGGGCAGAAGGGCGGGCGGACGGTCCAGGACGGATGGGTGCGCGATCCGGCGCGGTTCGGCGAGGCCGTCCGGCAGCTCGGCGCCTACTTCGCCGGCGAACTCAAGGAGTTCGACCTGGAGTTGAGCCCCGAGGGCACGGAGTTCCGGCGGCGCGTGTGGGACGCGCTCGACGACGTGCCGTACGGCGCCACCACCACGTACGGGGCCGTCGCGGCCCGGATCGGCGCCTCGCGTGCCGCCGTGCGGGCCGTCGGCGGCGCGGTCGGCGCCAACCCGCTGCTCATCGTGCGCCCCTGCCACCGGGTGATCGGCGCGGACGGTTCCCTCACCGGGTACGCCGGCGGCCTGGACCGCAAGGTACGGCTGCTGACCCTGGAGGGCTCGCTCCAGGAGGACGGGTCCTAGAACTCCTCCAGGCCCCAGCTGTGGATCCGCTGCGGATGGATACGGATCAGCTCCTCACTGAAGTGGGAGCCCACGTCGTGTGGACCTAGGCCTGCGGCCCCAGGGCGATCGCCGCCGCGTACCCCTCCGGCACCGCCACATCCCGCACCGACCAGCCGTCCGGCGCGCCGGGGGAGCCGGGCAGGGTGCCGACGTAGTCGAGATCGGTGGGGCGGGCCAGGCCGGTGCCGAGTCCCTTGAGGTAGGCCTCCTTGCGGACCCAGGCGCGGGCCAGGGCCAGGCGGCGCTCCGACGGGTCGGCGACCGCGGCCAGTTCGGCCCGCTCCCGAGGGTGCAGCACCGCCGCCAGCTCCTCGGCGGCCGACTGCCCCGGGAGCTCCTCCACGTCCGCGCCGACCGGCGCGGGGGCGAGCGCCACCAGCGCCAGATCGCCGCTGTGGGAGAGGGAGAAGTGCACGTCCGGCGCATCCGCGAGAGCAGGACGGCCGTGCGCCTCGCCGCATTCGGGGCAGGGCCGGCGCACGAAACGCAGCGTGCCGGGCGCGCGGCCCAGCCGGTCGCCGAGGATCCCGCGCAGCGCCAGGTGCGCGGCGACGTACCGCGTCCGGTGCCGGTCGAAGGCGAAGGCGGCGGCGCGCCGCAGCTCCTCCGCGTCGAGGACGCCCGCCCCGTCACCGGTCCCGCCGTCGGTGCGGACCAGCCACAGGCCGACCGTCCCGGACGCGGGCAACTCCCTCACGTGTTCCATGAGTCACGCCTCCAGGTAGCGCAGGACCGCGAGGATGCGGCGGTTGTGGGCGGCCGTGCGCGGCAGATCCAGTTTGTCGAAGACCGTGTTGAGGTGCTTCTCCACCGCGCTGAGGGAGAGGTGGAGGCGCCCGGCGATCCCGGTGTTCGTGTGGCCCTGCGCGAGCACCTCCAGGACGTCGCGCTCCCGTGGCGTGAGCCGGGCCAGGGGGTCCGCGCGGAGGGAGCGTCCCACCAACTGCCGTACGACCTCGGGATCGATGACCGTGCTGCCCGCCCGGACCCGCTCCAGTGCGTCCAGGAACTCGTCGACCTGCGCCACCCGGTCCTTGAGCAGATAGCCGATGCCCTCGGCGCCGCCCGCGAGCAGCTGCGTGGCGTACCGGCGCTCCACGTGCTGCGACAGCACCAGCACCGCTGTCGACGGGCGCCGCCCGCGGATCTCCAGGGCCGCGCGCAGCCCCTCGTCGGTGTGCGTCGGGGGCATGCGGATGTCCACGACCACGACGTCCGGCGCGTGCTCGTCGACGGCGTCGGGCAGCGCCCGGGCGTCGCCGAACGCGGCGACGACCTCGTGCCCCTCCTCGACGAGCAGCCGCACCAGGCCTTCCCGCAGCAGGGTCGAGTCCTCGGCGATGATCACGCGCACGGCAGCTCCGCGGTGACGACGGTGGGTCCCCCGAGGGGGCTGGTGACGTGCAGCGTGCCGTCGAGTGCCTCGACGCGGCCGCGCAGCCCGGCGAGGCCGGTCCCGGCGCCCGCGGACACGGCGCCGCCGCGCCCGTCGTCCCGCACGGACACGGTCAACACGCCTTCTTCGAGAGTGAGTCGAGCGGCTATCTCGCCGGCCCGCGCATGCTTGGCGGCGTTCGTCACGGCCTCGGACACGACGAAGTAGGCGGCGGCCCGGACCGGGCCGGGCAGCGGTTTTGGCACGTCGTAGGCGAGGCGCAGCGGCACCGGGCTGCGCTCGGCCACCCCGCCGAGCGCCTCGCGCAGCCCCAGCCCGTCCAGCGCCGACGGGTACACCCGCCAGGCCACCTCGCGCAGTTCGGTGAGGACGGCCCCGGACTCCTCGTGCGCCTGCCGCAGCAGCGCCGCGGCCTGCTCGGGGGTGCGGCCCGGGCGGCGGGCGCGGCCCAGCAGCATCGCGAGTGCCACCAGCCGCTGCTGGAGGCCGTCGTGCAGATCGCGCTCGATGCGGCGGCGTTCCGCGTCGACGGCGTGCACGATCGCGGCGCGTCCCGCGGCGAGCTCGTCGATCCGCCGTTCCAGCAGCTCCCGCTCGGAGGGGCCGAAGCAGTCGCGGGCCAGGCGGGCGTCGAGGGCGTACAGGGAGAGCAGGCCCTGGACGCCGAGGAAGAGGAGGACACCGCCGAGCGCGGCCTGCCCGAGGAGTTCCAGCGGGCCCACGCCGCCCCGGACCAGGGCGGCGACGAGGACCCCGGCGAGCACCGCGCCGAGCGCGAGCAGGCCGAGGACGACCGCCGTCAGCAGGCCCGCGCAGGTGTGCGCGGCGAGGAAGCGCAGGACCTTGTCGTCCCGCGGCGCGTAGCGCGCGGGGAAGCGGTCGCCGAAGAAGGCGGCGCGGCTGTGCCGGTCGAGCGCGGTCAGGCGGCGGGCTCCGCCGGCCAGCGCCTGCCGGGCCCACGAGCGGGTGCGCGGCACCAGGAGCGGGGGCCCGAGCGCGGTCCCCGCGACGGCCAGATAGCCGAGCCCCGCGGCCGCGGTGGCGCACCCGAGGAGTACTCCGACCGCCGTGCGTCCCACCCTTCTCGCCCCCACGGCAGCCGAGCCTACCGGCCCTGGTCCACCGTCGGCCGACGGTCACCGTCGCGGTGCCGGCCGCGGCCCCGCAGACGTACCGCCAGGTACGCGGCCAGCGCGACGACCACCGCGGCCAGGACGACCTTGGAGATCACGCCGACGTACGTCTCCACCAGATCCCACCGGTCGCCCAGCCAGTAACCGGCGAGCACCAGAACGGAGTTCCAGATCAGCGAGCCGAGTGCGGTCAGCGAGAGGAACAGCGGAAGGCGCATCCGCTCCACGCCCGCCGGGATCGAGATGAGGCTGCGGAAGACCGGGACCATCCGGCCGAGCAGGACCGCCTTCGTGCCGTGGCGCTGGAACCAGGCCTCCGTGCGCTCCAGGTCGGAGACCTTCACCAGCGGGAGACGGGCCCACAGCGCGTACATCCGGTCGCGGCCGATGACCCGGCCGATCCAGTAGAGGGCGGCGGCGCCCACCACGGAGCCGAGCGTCGTCCAGAACAGCGCCGAGACGAGACTGATCGCGCCCTGGCCCGCCGCGAAACCGGTCAGCGGCAGGATGACCTCGCTGGGCAGCGGCGGGAACAGGTTCTCCAGGGCGATCGCGAGACCGGCGCCGGGGCCGCCGAGGACGTCGACGAGATGCGCGGCCCAGCCCGCGACGCCGCCGGTCGGCTCCGCGGAGGCGGCGGCCGGGGTCATGAGGTCCATGCGAGGTCTCCAGGCGGGGGCGATCGGCACGTCCGAGGCGGCTGCCCCGAACCCCACCCAGGCTAGAAACCGCAGCTCAGCACCGTTACGAGGGTAACCGTTCGGCAAAGTGCGGGTCCCCGCGGCGGCGCCCCCGCGGAAAACCGCAGGGCAGCGGGACGCGGTCGGCCGCTACCCGGGCAGGCCCCAGCGCGGCGCCTGCGCGTTCGCCGGCACCGGGGCGATCCGCAGATCCGGCCGGTCGCCCTCGGCCGTGACCAGCGCGGACTCGCCCTTGCGGAGCCCGATCCGGATCGCGCCGTCGCCCGCGTCCTCGTAGGAGAGCCGCCGGCCGCGCCCGTCCCGCACCTCGATCGCGCCCGCGATGCCATGACGAACGACACACGGCGCACCCGCCTCGCTGACCAGACGCACCCAGCGCGTGACGCCCTTCTCCCGGACGGCGCTCAGTAGGAAGGCACCCTGCGTGCGGAAGTCGTGCACGGCGAGATCGGCCCAGGCGGCGGGCAGCGCCGGGAAGACGCGGACGACACCGCCCCACGACTGGCAGACCATGTCGTGCAGCGACTGCGCCGCCGACAGCGGTGTCTCGATGACCGGGCCCGACTCCTTGTACATGGTGTTGGCCTGGATGAAGCGGCTCATCAGCTCGCCCAGGTACTTCAGGGCGTCCTCGCCCTTGCCGAGCAGCGCCGACATCGAGGCCGCGCCCGTGAACGTGTAGCCCTGCAGCGCCCCTTCGAAGCCGACCCAGTGGGCCAGGGACTTCTCGATCAGCGCGCGTTCGTCGGCGGTGCGGCCGGTGACCTCGTACAGCGGGTAGACGGCGAGCATGTGCGAGTAGTGGCGGTGGGACTTCGCGAACGGGATGTCCGCGCCGATCATGAAGCCGTTGGAGTCGGTGGGGTACGCGGCCCGCTTGGCGAGCACCTCGCGCCAGCGCGGCGCCGACGCGTCGTCGATGCCGAGCAGTTCCGCCGAGGCGAGGAGCGTGCGGCAGCCCCAG
This sequence comes from Streptomyces sp. cg35, assembly GCF_050410835.1. Lineage (NCBI taxonomy): Bacteria > Bacillati > Actinomycetota > Actinomycetes > Kitasatosporales > Streptomycetaceae > Streptomyces > Streptomyces sp. cg35. Next base: position 1,985,895 of record NZ_CP191268.1, on the reverse strand, counting down.
GTGAGCAGCATCAGGTCGTAGTTGCAGTCGCGGGTGTTGCCGCCGTACTCGGGCGAGAACGTCGCGGGCAGGTGCAGCCTGCCGTCGGCGCCCGGCTCCAGGAAGTGCAGGTAGTAGGCGACCGCCTTGCGCAGCAGCGGGTACAGGGTGTCGCGCAGGATCGACTCGTCCATGGTGTGGCGGTAGCTCAGCCACACGTTGTGCAGCGCCCAGGTCAGGTTGCCGACCTCGGGCGTAGGGGTGTCCTGGCCGGGGACGCCGACGCCGTAGCCCTGGGCGCTGCTGGTGGCGCCGCCGTTGACGAGGCGGATGTCGGTGGTGCGCGGGATGCCCAGCGAGTCGGCCCGGTAGGGCGGTGCCATCTCGGCGGTGAGGTTGTCCCGGAACTCGCCGAGGGCCCGCGTCACGGCGTCGAGTTCGAGGTGGTTCGAGCCGTGGATCAGCCAGTACTCCAGCTGCACGTTGAGGTTCCACCAGGTCGCGGGCCACGGCGTGGGCTCCAGCCAGGGGCCGCTCGTCGCCATGACGGGGGCGTCGCGGCGGGCGGCCGAGGCGGTCTTGTAGAGCTGGATCCAGTAGAAGCGCTGGATCCGGGCGTCCGGCACCGACAGGAAGCTCTTGCCGTAGTACGCGTGCCACCAGGCGCGGTGCGGGACGGCGAGGGCGTCGTACGGCAGCTCCGACACCAGACGGACCGTGGCCGTCGCCTTGTCGCGGGCCGTGCGCCTCGGGAACGAGTGCGCGACGTCGACGTACAGGGTGCGGGTCCTCCCGCGGGTGCGCTCGCGCCATGCGGTGACGTGCTCGCCGCCGGACAGCAGCGACTGCACGGACGCGGACACGCCGCCGTCGTACGCGCCGACCTCGGCGGGCGGGTTGCCCTCGTACCCGGCCGGGATCGGCTGGAACGCGGCGCGGGGGCTCGTGGCGTCCGCCGGGTGGAACACCCAGGAGAAGCCGCGCTCGCCCTCGCTCGGGGTCACCTCGACGACGAGCACGGACCGGGCGTTGTTGACCTGCGCGCGCAGCGTCAGGGTGCCCTTGTCGGTGGTGAGGGTGCCGGTCAGCTCGGCGTCGCGCAGCCGCAGCCGCCAGTCGAGACCGGTGATCGTGCCGACGGGCTCCAGGGTGAAGTGGCCGATGGGCAGCCGCGCGAGCCCGAAGAGCGAGCCGAACTCGGGGCGGTGGTCCTGCACCTCGGAGTGCTGGACGTTGAAGCGGACCGCGTTCCTGCCGGGCTCCTGGTAGATGCCGGAGCCGAGGAGGCCGTTGCCCAGGTACGGGCCCTCGTACCAGGTCGTCGGCATCTTCCGCCAGACGAGATCGGCGTCGTCGAGCACGTCGCGCCAGGCGTCGGAGCCCGCCCGCACGGCACCGTCCGCGGGGGCGGCCGGGACCGCGGGCGCGGCCGCGGACGCCGGTGCGGGCAGGGAGCCCACGAGCGCCGCGCCGCCCAGCGCGGATCCGGTGGCGAGCACGGTTCGTCTGGACGGGGTCGGCATGGCGTCGCCTCCTGGCGGCTCACTGACTCACACTGACTTACGCTGACTCACACGATTCATCGGAGCTATCCCGCGCTGAAAGCTAGAGATGCGGCACCAGTGCGTCAAGAGAGAAGAAGAGATCCGATGGATCTGCTGGATCTGCCGGAGCTGGCGGATCTTCCGGGGCTGCCGGACCTTCTGGGGCTGCCGGAGCTGGCGGAGTCAGCCCCAGATCACGGCTCCCACCCAGGCCCCCACGATCAGCAGGCACGCGAACAGCTCGGCCAGGACGCTGGAGCCCCCCGCCCGCATGGCCGTCCGGGTGGAGGCGGCGGCGTCCCCGTGGCCGCCGAGGCGCAGCCGTTCCGATACGTAGATGCCGCCGACGAAACCGGGGATCGCACCGATCACCGGGAGCACGCAGAACCCGACGAGCGCGCCGACGCCCGCCCACACCGCCAGCCCGCGCGTCGCCCCCGCCTGCCGCAGCCTGCGCGGCGGCAACTGCCAGCGCAGCACCTGGGCGGCGAGCAGCACGACGGTGGCGCCGACCAGGACACCCCAGGCCAGGCCGTTCGGATCGCGCAGCGCCCAGACGGCGACCGCGGCCCACACGAGCCACGACCCCGGTACGCCCGGCACCAGTACTCCGCACAGCCCGAGCGCCATCACGGCCCCGACCAGCAGGAGTTCCCACGCTCCCATGGGCCAAGGGTCCCCCAGACGCGGCGAACGCGCAGATCAACCGGTGCCGAAGGGGGACGTCAGCGGGCCACCCAGCCCCGCTCGTAGGCATGCCACCCGAGCTGCAGCCGCGTCGTCACCCCGGCCAGCTCCATCAGCCGCTTCACCCGCCGCTGCACCGTCCGCAGCCCCAGATCCAGCTGCTTCGCCACGCTCACATCGGTCAGCCCGGCCAGCAGCAGGGACAGGATCTCCAGGTCGATGCCGTCGGGCCCGGCGGCATCGACCTCCTCCACCCGCCCGCTCTCCCCGAGCCGCAGCGGCAGCGCCTGCCGCCACACCGCCTCGAACAGCCCGGAGAGTGATTCGAGCAGCCCGCTGGCGCGCACCACGAGCGCCGCCGGCTCCGAGGCGTGCGAGGTCAGCGGCACCAGGGCGCACGAACCGTCGGCGATCACCAGCTTCGTCGGCACCCGGTCCATGACGCGGACCTGCTCGTCGCGCCCGATCGCCGCGGACAGCTCGGTCAGCCCGGTCGGCAGCGAGAGGACCTCCCGCTCGATGACGACGCGGTAGTCCACGCCCCGGCTCACGGCCTGCGGCTCCGCCTCGTTCTCCATCCCGCTCACGGCGATCGGACTGCCGGTGACCAGGGCGCACACCTCCGTGGCCGCGCCCAGCTGGATCTGCAGGAAGCGCTGCGAGACGGCGGCCGCCCCGGTCACCACCTCGACCAGGTCGTGCACCGCGGGCTCGGCGGCCTGCGCCCGGTACTCCTCGGCGAGCAGCGCCGCGGCCAGCTCCGCCTTCTCCAGCTCGTGCCGGCGCTGGGTGAGCAGCGCGCCGAGCGCGACGCCCGGCGGGGCGGCCACCCAGCGGCCGGGCCGCGCCGAGGACTGGGCGGCGAGACCGTGCCGCTCCAGACGGCGCAGGGTGCGCTCGGTGTCGTACTCGGCGAGTGTCAGCCGCCGGGCCAGATCGGACACATCGGCCGCCCCCACCGACACCAGCGCGCGGTACGCCGACTCGTGTATCCCGTCCAGACCTATCGCACCCAGCATGCGGCGATGCCCTCCCACCCAGTCCTACACAGCCCGTTCCGACACCCCCGTGGCGGGAACCGGCCACGGCACAAACCCGCCGCGCCCATCTTCCCTGCACCGGCCATCACTCTGCCAATGTGGCGCCACCGCAGCACCAACACCCGCCGGGAATATGCCCTTTGGGCCGTATTCACCTGCGCTTTCACTGGGAGTCAGCGATGCGTCCGACAGCGCGCACGGTCCTGGGCGCGGCGATCGCCGCCGTCCTGGCCGTCACCGCGGCCGCTCCGGCCGGGGCACGACAGGGGAGTGCCCCGGACGACGGCCGTCCACCGGTAGGCAGCGCCGCCGCGGCGGCCGAGGGCACCACCGCCACGGTCACGCTCGTGACCGGCGACCGCGTCCTGGTCACCACGGACGCCGAGGGCCACAGCGCGGCCACCGCCCTGCCCACCGGGAACGGCGACGCACCGCTGCTGCAGACCCGGCAGTCCGGCAAGGACCTCTACGTCTATCCGGACGGCGCGCTGCAGGCGATCGCCGCCGGCCGCGTCGACGAGCAGCTCTTCAACGTCACCGGCCTGATCCGGCAGGGCTACGACGACGCGCACAGCGCCACCCTGCCGCTCATCGCCACCTACGACTCCTCCGTCGACGTCGCGCGCAGCGTGCCCGCGACCCCGCGCGGCGCCGAACGCGGCCTCGTCCTCGACCCGATCGGCGGCGTCGCCCTCAAGGCCGACAAGAAGAAGGCGGCCGACTTCTGGTCCGACGTCACCACGCGCCGCTCGCGTGCGGCCGGCGACCTGAAGAAGGTCTGGCTCGACGCCAAGGCGCAGTCGCTGCTCGACAGGTCGACAGAGCAGGTGCACGCCGACCAGGCATGGGCCGCGGGCTACGACGGCAAGGGCACCAAGGTCGCCGTCCTCGACACCGGCGTCGACACCGAGCACCCCGACCTCAAGGGCCGCGTCGCCGAGTCGAAGAACTTCACCGATTCCGCCGACGCCGACGACCACCAGGGCCACGGCACGCACACCACGTCCACCGTCGGCGGCACCGGCGCGGCCAGCGACGGCAAGAAGAAGGGCGTCGCCCCGGGCACCACCCTGCTCAACGGCAAGGTCCTCAACGACAGCGGCTCCGGCGCCACTTCGTGGATCATCGCCGGCATGCAGTGGGCCGTCGACGAGGGCGCCGACGTCGTCTCGATGAGCCTCGGCAACCCGAGCGAGCTCGACTGCTCCGACCCGATGGCGCAGGCCACCCAGGAACTGGCCCGCTCGGCGAAGAACACCCTCTTCGTGATCGCCGCGGGCAACGCGGGACCGACCCTCAACTCCGTCTCCTCGCCCGGCTGCGTCCCCGAGGTGCTCACCGTCGGCGCCGTCGACCGCGACGACTCCACCGCGAACTTCTCCAGCCGCAGCCCGGTGCGGCGCACCCACACCCTCAAGCCGGAGATCGCCGCCCCCGGCGTCGCCATCTCCGCCGCCGCCGCGGGCGGCCGGGGCGTGTACGCGTACCAGTCGATGAGCGGTACGTCGATGGCGACGCCGCACGTCGCCGGTGCCGCCGCCATCGTGAAGCAGCGCCACCCCGACTGGGACGCGCAAGCGGTCAAGCAGGCCCTCGTCTCGTCCGCCGACGCCGGCATACCCGGCGACGTGCGCGAGACCGGCGGCGGCCGGCTCGACGTGAAGGCCGCCATCGACGAGACGGTGCTCGGCGCCGACGCCGTCCAGGGCGGCACCTTCACCTGGCCGCAGGACAGGAGCGACCGCACCACCGTCGCCGTCCCGTACACCAACACCACCGACAAGAGCGTGAAGTTGAGCCTGTCCGTGGCCGGGGTCACCGGCAACGACGGCTCCGCGGTCCGCTCCTCCGTGGCCGGGCTCGGATCGCGCACGGTCACCGTCCCGGCGGGCGGCACCGCCGAGGTCCCGCTGAGGCTCGACCCCACGGCCGCCCTCAAGGCCGCCCAGTACGGCGACGTCACCGGCCGCGTGCTCGCCACCGGACCCGGCGGAGTGCACGTCTCCACCCCGTTCTCCCTGTACGTCGAGCCCGAAACGGTCACCCTGCGCGTCAAGCTGATCGACCGTCAGGGCAAGCCGGCCGACGGCGCCTCCTCCCTCGACGTCATCGGCACCGACACCGCCACCGGCGAGCGCCGCCCCAACGAGGGCGCCACCGACCAGACGTACCGACTGCGCCCCGGCGCCTACTTCCTCTCCAGCTTCATCGGCACCCCCGAGACGACGGGCACCCTCGTCAACTCCCTCACGTACATGGCCCGTCCGCAGCTGGACCTGCGCAAGGACACCACGGTCGTGCTCGACGCCCGCACGGCGCACAAGCTGAGCGTGCGGACCGACCGGGCGTCCGAAGTGCGCGGCGTCACCCTCGGGTTCGCCCGCGGCTGGGACGACACCTGGCTGCACGCGGGCACCGCGGCCGGCGGCCGCTCGATCCGCTCCTACTACGCGGACGTGGACGGCCGGGCCGGCGACGGCACGTTCGAGTTCGACAGCTTCTGGCGGGCCGCCGCCCCGCAGCTCTCCGAACTCGCCGTCCAGGGCGGCCCGTCGCTGCACCCGGTGACCGGCTCCACCAGCTCCGTGAACCTCGACGGCACCGGCAGCGCGCGCATCGTCGACGCCGGGTCCGGCACCGCCGCCGAACTCGCCGCGGCCGGCGTCAAGGACAAGCTCGCCCTGGTGAAGCTCCCGCAGGGCGGCAGCACGGGCACCATCGCGTCCGCCGCCGCGAAGGCCGGCGCCAAGGCCGTCGTCATCCACCGCGAGGCGGCCGGGCGCTGGTACCCGTCCGTCGGCTTCGTCGGCGGACCGGTGCCGATGATCGGCCTGGAGACCGCCGAGGGCACGGCGCTCGCCGCGCGGATCGCGGCCGGTGACACCACCCTGCGCTGGAAGGCCACCGCGAGCAGCCCGTACATGTACAACCTGGCGTTCCCCGAGACCGGCCGCATCGGCTCCGAGCGCACCTACCGCGTCCGCGACGCCGACCTCGCCGCGAACAGGGCGACCTACCGCGCCATGGGCACCGCCACCGACTACGTCGACCTCCCCGCCGCCACCCGGCCCTCCGGCCTGACCGCCTCCTTCGGCGACATCGAGACCGTCGCGGCTCCGTCGCGGCGCACCGAGTACTACTCGGCGGGCGGCACCGGCTGGGGCCACCAGGTGTCCAGCAGCTTCCCGTGGGGCGAGTTCATGATCGACCCCGTGCGCACGTACAAGAAGGGCGAGCACCGCACCGAGGAGTGGTACGGCGGCGTCCTCGCGCCGACCACCCCGCTCGACGACTCCGGCGCACCGGCCCTCGCGGCCGAGCGCCAGGGCGATCTGATCGGCGTCGCCCCCGGCTTCTGGGGAGACGGACAGCACCAGGGCGTCCAGGGCGGTTTCGGCGACATCGGCGGGATGGAACTGAAGCGGGACGGCGAGACCGTCGGCGAATCGAGCTGGCCGTTCGGCGTGTTCGAGGTCCCGGCCGACGACGCGGCGTACGACCTCACGCTGCACTCCGCGAAGATCGGCTCCAAGGTCTGGAACCGCTCGCCCGAGACCCTGACCACCTGGTCGTTCCGCTCGCACCTCGACGAGGACGTCTACTCGCAGGGCATCCCGCTGCTCTTCCCGCACCTGACGCTGCCGGAGGACGGGCTCAAGACCCTCGCCGCCGCCGACGGACAGGAGATCGGCCTGACCGCCACGGGGCACGCCGGGTACACCCCCGGTGCGCTGACGAAGGCCGCGCTCTCCTACTCGTACGACGGCGGGGAGACCTGGACGCAGGCGCGCACCGTACGGCACGGTGACCGGTGGACCGCGATCGTGGACCACGCCGGGGCCGCCGGCAAGCAGGTCACGCTGAAGACCCTGCTGACCGACTCGAAGGGCAACTCCGTCACCCAGACGGTGACCCGGGCGTACGACGTGCGCTAGTTCGAGAGTTCGAGGAGTCACCTGATCCGGTCTGCCGGGCGGCCTTCCCGTGGGGGGTGGGGCCGCCCGGCAGATCTTTTACGCGTGCAATTTTCCCGTTGCCCCGTTTTCGTACGGCCCGTGACGTGGACAATGAGGACATGAGCCAGCAGGGGGATAGGCCCACCCGTCGCCCGGTCCACGAGGACGACTGGTGGGGTCAGTTGTACGAGACCGACGCCGCCGACGTCGCCGACGACACCGGACCGACCCCGACCGCGGACACCCTGGACGACCGTTTCGCCTCGGCCGGGGCGGTGGCGGCCCCGCCGGGCTCCGTCCCGGCCCCGCGCCCCCCGGACGGCCTCTCCCGGCCCGCGTGGGACAAAGCCGCGGACCCCGCCGCCGAGCGGCCCGAGTCCGGGCCCGAGCGGCCCGAGTCCGCCGAGCCCGCACCGGAGCCCGCCGCGCAGGAGCCCCCGGCGCCCCTCGCCGTGCCCTACGTGGGGGACGGTCCGCCCACCTACGACGCCGAGCCCACCGCGCTGCCCGCCGCCGACCCGGACGAGCTCGACGACCTCGTCGCCGACACCGTCCTCGACGGGGCGCGGTACGGCAGCTGCACCCTGCGCGCCGCCTCCGTACGCGGCGACTCCGCGCGCTACCGGGGCGAGCCCCGGCGCGACAGCCTGCTCACCGCGCGGTTCGGCAGCGGCCCCGGCGCGCTGATCCTCGTCGCCATGGCCACCGGCGCCCGCGCGACACCGGGCGCGCACCGGGCCGCCGCCGAGGCGTGCGACTGGATCGGCCGTGCCGTGGGGCTCAGCCACGCCCGGCTGGCCGAGGACATCCGGGCCGGGCGCCGCGGCGACCTCAAGTCGGGCCTGCACCGGCTCACCGACCGCAGTCTCGGCAAGCTGCGGGCCGGCGCCGCCGAGCAGGGCCTGGACCCGGAGGAGTACGCCGCCACCCTGCGCTGCCTGCTGGTGCCCGCCGACCCGGAGTGCCGCACCCGGGTGTTCTTCGGCGTCGGGGGCGGCGGCCTGTTCCGCTTGCGGGACGGCGAGTGGCAGGACATCGAGCCGAGCGTCGCCGAGCAGAGCGGCGCCCCGGTCGTGGGGTACGGATCGCTGCCCGCCGCCGAGACCCCGGAGGGCGACCGGCTCACCATGGACCTCGGGATCACCACGCCGCCGAGCCCCTACGAGCCCGCTCCCGAACCGGCCCGCGACCCGTTCCGCTTCCGCGCCTCGATCGCCCGCCCGGGTGACACGCTGCTGCTGTGCACGGCGGGCCTGGCCGAACCGCTGCGGGGCGAGCCCGACCTCTCCCGGCATCTGGCGCGCAGATGGGCCCAGGGCGCACCGCCGGGCCTCGCCGCGTTCCTCGCGGACGCCCAGGTGCGGGTCAAGGGCTACGCCGACGATCGCACGGCCGCGGCCGTTTGGGAGGCGTAACCGCGCCCCTTGTGAATTCATGGAACCGACAAACAGCGATCGGTTCCGAAGGGGCGCGTGAGTCATGGCCAAGCAGAACGTCGCCGAGCAGTTCGTCGACATCCTCGTCCGCGCGGGCGTCAAGCGCATGTACGGAGTCGTCGGCGACAGCCTGAACCCGGTCGTCGACGCGATCCGCCGCAACAGCGCCATCGACTGGATCCACGTACGCCACGAGGAGACCGCGGCCTTCGCGGCGGGCGCCGAAGCGCAGATCACCGGCAAGATGACCGCCTGCGCCGGCTCCTGCGGGCCCGGCAACCTGCACCTCATCAACGGCCTCTACGACGCCCACCGCTCCATGGCCCCCGTCCTCGCCCTGGCCTCCCACATCCCCTCCAGCGAGATCGGCCTCGGCTACTTCCAGGAGACGCACCCCGACCGGCTCTTCCAGGAGTGCTCGCACTACAGCGAGATGATCTCCAGCGCGAAGCAGATGCCGCGGGTCCTGCAGACCGCCATCCAGCACGCGGTCGGCCAGTCCGGCGTCAGCGTCGTCACGCTGCCGGGCGACATCGCGGACGAGCCGGCCCCCGACAGCGCCGTCGAGACGGCGCTGGTCACGTCCCGGCCCAGCATCCGCCCCGGCGACGCCGAGATCGACAAGCTCGTCGAGATGATCGACGAGGCCGACAAAGTCACCCTGTTCTGCGGCAGCGGCACCGCCGGCGCGCACGCCGAGGTCATGGAGTTCGCCGAGAAGATCAAGTCGCCGGTCGGGCACGCGCTGCGCGGCAAGGAGTGGATCCAGTACGACAACCCCTTCGACGTCGGCATGAGCGGCCTGCTCGGCTACGGCGCCGCCTACGAGGCCACCCACGAGTGCGATCTGCTGATCCTGCTCGGCACGGACTTCCCGTACAACGCGTTCCTGCCGCAGAAGGACGTCAAGATCGTCCAGGTCGACATGCGGCCCGAACACCTCGGCCGCCGCTCGAAGCTCGACCTCGCCGTCTGGGGCGACGTCCGCGAGACGCTGCGCTGCCTGACGCCGCGCGTGAAGCCCAAGTCGAACCGCCGCTTCCTCGACAAGATGCTGAAGAAGCACGCCGACCACCTCGAAGGCGTCGTCAAGGCGTACACCCGCAAGGTCGAGAAGCACACCCCGATCCACCCCGAGTACGTCGCCTCCGTCCTCGACGAACTCGCGGACGAGGACGCCGTGTTCACCGTCGACACCGGCATGTGCAACGTGTGGGCCGCGCGCTACATCTCGCCCAACGGGCGGCGCCGCGTCATCGGCTCGTTCTCGCACGGTTCCATGGCGAACGCGCTGCCGATGGCCATCGGCGCCCAGTTCGTCGACCGCGACCGGCAGGTCGTCTCGATGTCCGGCGACGGCGGCTTCTCGATGCTGATGGGCGACTTCCTCACCCTCGTCCAGTACGACCTGCCGGTGAAGGTCGTTCTCTTCAACAACTCCTCCCTGGGAATGGTGGAGTTGGAGATGCTGGTGGCCGGCCTGCCCTCGTACGGGACGACCAACAAGAACCCCGACTTCGCCGCCGTCGCCCGGGCCGCGGGCGCGTACGGCGTCCGCGTCGAGAAGCCCAAGCAGCTCGCGGGCGCCCTCAAGGACGCCTTCAAGCACAAGGGCCCGGCGCTCGTCGACATCGTCACCGACCCGAACGCCCTGTCCATCCCGCCGAAGATCAGCGCCGACATGGTGACGGGCTTCGCGCTGTCCGCGTCGAAGATCGTGCTCGACGGCGGCGTGGGCCGCATGGTGCAGATGGCCCGCTCGAACCTGCGCAACGTGCCGCGCCCCTGACCGTCCGGTCACCGTCCGGCCGGGGGCACGGCACCCTCGCGTGCGGCTCAGGCCGGACGCAGCCGCAGTGTCAGGATCTGGAACGGCCGCAGGGACAGCGCCAGACCCGTCTCCGAGGTGTCCGCGGGCCGCAGCGGACGCTCCAGGAGATCCGTCTCGTCGGCGCCCGCCACCGGGAACGACGCCGTCAGCGTCGCCGTCGCCCGCCCGCCCCGCGACTCGTAGAGCCGGACCACGACGTCGCCGCTGCGGTCCTCGGCGAGCTTCACCGACTCGACCGTCACCGCCGGGTCGTCGACCGTGACGAGCGGCGCCACGGCGGGCGCCTCGGCCACCCGCAGCGGCAGATTCAGCGCGAGCCCCTCGGCCACCGCGTCGCCCGTCGTGGCCCCCGGCAGCAGCGCGTACGTGAAGCGGTGCGTACCGAGATCGGTCTCCGGGTCGGGGCTGTGCGGGGCGCGCAGCAGCGTCAGCCGGACGGTCGTGCCGAGCCCCTGGTCGTGCGGGGTGCGCGTCACGTCGTGCCCGTACGTCGAGTCGTTGAGCAGCGCGACGCCGTAGGTGTCCTCGGCCACCCGCAGCCAGCGGTGCGCACAGATCTCGTAACGGGCCGCGTCCCAGCCGGTGTTGGCGTGCGTGGGCCGGTGCACATGGCCGAACTGGATCTCGGCCGCGGAGCGTTCCGCGTGCACGTCCACCGGGAACGCCGCCTTGAGCACCTTCTCCGACTCCTGCCAGTCGACGTCGGTGACGACCTCGAGCCGGCGGCTGCCCGCGGCGAGCCGGTACTCCTGCGTGATGCGGGACCGGCCGAAGGAGCGGGTCACGCGGACCGCCACCCGCAGCGGCCCGTCCTCGACGAGCTCCACCGACTCGGCGTCCGTGAGATCGGTGCGGGTGTGCCGGTAGTGCGCGTCCAGGTCCCAGGCGTCGTACTGGGTGGGGTGGTCGGGGTGCAGCTGGAGGAGGTTGCCGCGGGTGCCGGGGGCCAGCACCTCGCGGCCGCCGTGCCCCAGGTCGCGGACCGAGGCGAGGAGCCCGTCGCTGTCGACGGTGACGGCCAGATGCTCGTTCGCCAGCACGATCTTCTCGTCGGCCTCGCGGGTCGCCGCCGCGTGGGCGCCCGGCCCGCGGGTGCGGGCCGCGGCCTCGGCGAGGCTCCGGGTGCCGAGCCCGTCGACGTTCACGTGCACCAACGCGCCGTCGTGCGCGACCACTTCACTGCGCGGGTAGGGCGAGGCGTTCAGCGCCGCCGGCTCACCGGCGCCGAGCCGGGACACCGCCTCGCCGGTCAGCGCGTCCAGCTCTTCGAGAACACGGGCGTAGGTGTCACGCGCCTCCCGGTGCACCCAGGCGATCGAGGAACCGGGCAGGATGTCGTGGAACTGGTGCAGCAGGACCGTCTTCCACAGGCGGTCCAGATCGTCGTAGGGGTACGCGTACGACGCGTCGCGCAGAGCGGCGGCCGTGCACCACAACTCGGCCTCGCGCAAGGCGTGTTCGGATCGGCGGTTGCCCTGCTTCGTCTTCGCCTGCGTCGTGTACGTCGCCCGGTGCATCTCCAGGTACAGCTCACCGGACCACACCGGGGCCTTGGACCCGTACTCCTCGTGCGCCGCCTCGAAGAACGCCGACGGCTTCTCGATCTCGACGCGCGGCGAGCCCTCCAGGGAGCGCAGCCGGCGCGCCTTCTCCAGCATCTCGCGGGTCGGGCCGCCACCGCCGTCGCCCCAGCCGAACGGGACCAGTGAGCCGGACGCACCGCCCTTCTCCGCGAAGTTCCGCTCCGCGTGGGCGAGTTCGCGGGCGTGGAACTGTGCGTTGTAGGTGTCCACGGGCGGGAAGTGGGTGAACACCCGGGTGCCGTCGATGCCCTCCCACCAGAACGTGTGGTGCGGCATCTTGTTCGTCTGGTTCCAGCTCAGCTTCTGCGTCAGGAACCACTTGGCGCCCGCCAGCTTCGCCAGCTGCGGGAAGGCGGCGGTGTATCCGAAGGAGTCCGGCAGCCAGATCTCCTCCGTCTCCACCCCCAGCTCGTCCCGGAAGAACCGCTTGCCGTGCACCAGTTGCCGCGCCAGCGCCTCGCCGCCCGGCATGTTCGCGTCCGACTCCACCCACATCGAGCCGACCGGTGCCCAGTTCCCGTCCGCCACCGCCTTCTTGATGCGGTCCCAGATGTGCGGTTGGTGCTCCTTCACCCACGCGTACTGCTGCGCCTGCGAGCACGCGAAGACCAGCTCCGGGTAGTCCCGGGCCAGCGCGGTGACGTTCGCGAACGTGCGGGACGCCTTGCGGACCGTCTCGCGCAGCGGCCACAGCCACGCCGAGTCGATGTGCGCGTGCCCGGCCGCCGAGACCCGGTGCGCGCTCGCGTGCGCCGGCCGCGACAGCACCTCGGCGAGCTCCGCGCGGGCCGCGACGGCGGTCCCGGACACGTCGTGCAGATCCAGTACGTCCAGCATCCGCTCCAGGGCCCGCAGGATGTCGTGCCGCCGGGCCCGGTCGGCGTCCAGCTCGTGCATGAGCTCGGAGAGCACCTCGACATCGAGCACCAGGTGCCAGACGTCCTCGTCGAGTACGGCCAGGTCGGCAGAGCGGAATCGATAGACGGGGCGATCCCCGGCGGTCAGCACATCACCGAGGAACGTGGGCTCGAAGTCCCGCAGCACCGCCGGGTTGGCGGCCGCCTCCAGCAGCAGGTTCACCGGTTCGCCGCCGGCCGCCCGCGCGGCGATCGTCAGATGCCGGTTGCGCGGATGGATGCCCTTCAGGGGGACGCCCGAGGCGTCGTACAACAGCCCCTCCGCCTGGAACCCGGGCCCCTGACCGGTGAACCCCGGGTCCACCACGGCCTCGACGTGCCGCCCCGCCCACTCCTCGGGCACCTGCCCCTGAAGCCGGAACCAGCTGGTCGACCACGGCTTCCCCCAGGCGGTGCCGGACTCGAACGGCGCGTACGTCCCCGCCAGCGCGTCGGCCACGGGCACGGGCTCGCCCGGCGCGTGCCAGACGCTCAGCGTCAGCGGTGTCCGCGCGGCGTACTGCGCCGGGCGTACGAACTGGCGCATCGCCCGCTCAAGTCGGCCCTCCACGAGGTGTCGGTCGTCGTGCACGGCGGCTCCTTCCGGTCCAGGTCCTGCTCGGATCCCACGCTTCCTTCCCCGTGCGGCTCGTCGACACCCGCGTGTGATGGACGAATCAACAGGAGTGCCGACATGCCCACGGGGCATGCATCCCCGTGTACGCGTTCGACAGACAGGCCGAGCAGAACGAGTCCAGAGCGAGAAAGGCATCGTGATCGGCGTGTGGGCGGGGGTCATGAAACGGCAGGTACAAAGGGGAAGCCCGATGAGGGTCGAAGTCCCCATGGCACATCCGGAGGAATCCGGGGTGGACGGGGCGGAACAGGGGGACGTACCGCGTGGACAGCTCAACCGAAAGCTGGGCAAGGCGGATCTGAGGGCCGTACCGGAGGCCCGGCGCGCGGTGCGCGAACTGCTCCGTCACTGGGGCAGGCCGGGCAGATCGGAGATAGCGGAGCTGCTCACCAGCGAGCTCGTCACCAATGCGCTGGTGCACACGGACCGCGAGGCGGAGCTCACGGCAACGGTGGGGCCGCGCGGTCTGAGAGTCGAGGTCCGGGACACGGCGTCGCGCAGGCCGAAGCTACGGGTACCGATCGCCGACGACGGTACGCACGGCAGGGGCCTCTTCCTGGTGCAGTCCCTCGCGGACGCCTGGGGCGTCGTGACGTTCGGCGCCGGCCGGACGGGAAAGGTGGTGTGGTTCGAACTGGACGGCGGCACCCCGTGACGTCCATGTCACGACGGCGCCGCCGCAGTCGTCCTCTCTTGTGGTGACGGGGTGTCAGCCGAACTGCTGCTCAAGGTCCTTGAGCTTCCGCTCCAGCGTGTCGAGCCGGGGCAGCGCCTGAGTGTCGTCCTCCGCCGTCAGATCGACGGTGACGGACGACTTCGGGTCAGTGCCGCTCCTGACGGCCTGGAGAGAGGGCCGGGCGCGCAGCGGAAGCTGGTCCTGCGAGAGTTCCGAAGGCTGGCTCCCCGGCGATATGGCGGGCTCCGCGCCGACTTGTGCGGAGCCCGTCGAACCCGATGCGGTCACGGCGGGCACGTCGACCTGCCGCCCGCCCCGCCCGCCGAACGAGCGGTGGCCCCGGCTGAGGGCCCGTAGCTGCGCCCGCTCCAGCTTCTCGTGCTCGCGCCGCCGCATGCGGTTGGCCGTCTTCTGGCGCTTGTCCTCGCGCACCTCGTCGACGGCCTCGTCCAGCGTCCGCACGTTCTCCAGGAGCATCAGCGACCAGGCGCTGTACGTCTCCCGGGGAGCGCGCAGCCAGCGCACGATCCGGATCTGCGGCAACGGCCGCGGTACCAGGCCCTGTTCGCGCAGCGCCGCGCGGCGCGTCTGCTTCAGCGCGCGGTCGAAGAGCACCGCCGCCGACAGGGACATCCCCGCGAAGAAGTGCGGGGCGCCCGCGTGGCCCAGCCCTCGGGGCGCGTGCACCCAGTTGAACCAGGCGGCGGCACCCGCGAACGTCCACACGAGTATGCGTGAGCCGAGCGCGGCGTCGCCGTGGCTGGCCTCGCGCACCGCGAGCACCGAGCAGAACATCGCGGCACCGTCGAGCCCGAACGGGACGAGGTACTCCCAGCCTCCGGACAGGTTCAGGTTCTGGCGGCCGAAGCCGACCAGGCCGTGGAAGGAGAGCGCGGCGGCGACGGCGGCGCAGCAGAACAGCAGCACGTACGAGGCGGAGCCGTAGACGGTCTCCTTGCGTCTGCGGCGTTCCTCGCTGCGTTCCCACGAATCGTCGGACGACGACGCGCCTTTCTTGCCGGTGTCCCCGGCGCGCTTGCCGCGCGCGAGCACCGCCACCGCCGCCAGCAGGCCCAGGAGCAGCACGGCGCCCGGAAGCAGCCAGTCCAGCGATATGTCGGTCAGTCTCATCTGGGGGTCCCTTGCATTGCGAAAAACAGATGGTGCAGCGCGGAGCGCTTCGTTGGACGGGTGGGCGTTTCGGGCGCCATATTGGCCCAGCAGTCCGAGCCCGCAGGGGGTTTCGGGACAAGAGAACGCCATTGGAGTGCAAGGGGGCGCGTAAAACGGTCGTACGCTCGAACTCCCGCCGCAGAAAAGGGAGTTGAGTTCGATTTGCGTCACCCGAAAGGGTGGTTCGGTCGAGTGCGGGTGGCGCTCAGGCCGCGGCGGACCCGGTGAGCCGCGCGATGCGGTCCGCGTCGCACGTGCGCGGGCAGGTCACGCAGGTGTCCTCCGGGCGCAGGGTGTAGAAGAGGCAGCAGCTCGCCCGGTCACGGGTCGGCAGCAGCTCCCCTTCGGGGCCGGTCAGTTCGCGGAACGCGGCCTTTCCGACGTACGGCTTCGTCGTGCCCGGCAGCAGCTCCTCCAGCTCGGTCATCGCGCGGCGCTCCTCGCCGAGCAGATGGCCGATGTACCAGAGGCCCTCGACGATCTCGTCCGTGGCCATGCCCCACAGGGCGCGCGGCCCGCGCCGCATCCGCGGTCCGAATCCGGCGAGGACGGGCTCCAGGTGGTCGGCGACGGCCGCCCGCAGCTCGGCCCGCAGGGCCTCCTCGTCCGGGACGACGTGCGCGCCGGGCATCTTCGCCGCCGGGTCGCCGGGCAGGCACGCGAAATCGGTGACGCGTACGGCCATCCGGCCCAGCGCGCGCTGGAAGGAGACGTTCGCGGCAGGGAAGCGCGGCACGCGGCGGTGCAGGAACCAGGGGACCGTGAGGAGCAGGCAGGCGGGCCACGCGTAGCGGTGCAGCCCGAAGCTGGCGACGACGTCGGGGCGGGCCTGCAGGCCGTAGTCCTTGAGCACCTGGGCGTTGTCCCACGCGAGGAACGCGTCGAGCGCGGATCCGCCCTCGGCGAGCCGGCCCGTGCCGACCCAGCCGGCGCCCTCGGGCAGCGGCTCGTCGGGGCCGAGCTCGATGATGCGCAGGCTCGGGAACACCTCGGTGAGGCGGGCGTACGCGGCCGAGACCGCGCTGTGCGTCGCGGCGGGCGCCGGGGTGATGAGGGGCATGCAGGGACCACCGAATCGCGATCGTTTGCAGGTAAGCCTTACCTTACCCGAAGGATTCGGGGTTTGAACTGCGGCCCGGGCGGCCTATCGTTCGTCGTTGAGCTAGGACAAACGGCCGGTATCGGCCGGGAACGGCGGCGAAGGGGATGACCGGGGTGGAGCAGGCCAGGCCGCGTCCGGCACGTGGCTCCGCGGCGGCCTTCGGGGTGCCCGAACAGCGCTCCGCCGACGCGTGGGCGGCGGCCCCGCCCCAGCCGTCGGCGGCCGGGCACAGCCGGGGTGAGCACACTCACAGCGAGCCGCCCGCGCCGCGTGTCGCGGTGCGCGGGACGGTCGAGCGGACGTCGGTGCGCGGGCAGGTGCTCGACGCGCTGCGGGCCGCCCTGCTCTCCGGCGAGCTGACGCCCGGCGAGGTGTACTCGGCGCCCGTCCTGGGGGAGCGCTTCGGGGTCTCGGCGACGCCCGTGCGCGAGGCGATGCAGCAGCTGGCCCGGGAGGGCGCCGTCGAGGTCGTGCCGAACCGGGGGTTCCGGGTCGCCGAGCGGACCGCCCAGGAGCGGGCCGAGCTGGCGGAGGTACGCGGGCTCATCGAGGTGCCCGTCGTGCTGCGCCTGGCCCGGACGCTGCCGGTGGCGCGCTGGGCCGCCGTCCGGCCCAGCGCCGAAGAGACCGTCGCCGCGGCCGCCTCCGGCGACCTCGCGCGGTACGCGGAGGCCGACCGGGCGTTCCACCGGGCCCTGCTGTCCCTCGCCGGGAACGAGCAGCTGGTGCGGATCGCGGACGATCTGCGGCGGCGCGTGGTGTGGGCCGGGTGCGACCTCGCGGCGGACGCGGCCCAGCACGTGTCCCTGCTGGAGGCACTTGAGGCCCAGGACCTCGGCGCGGTCGGTTCGTTGGTGCGGGAGCACTTCGCCGGCTGAGCGTCGGCCGGCCTCAGGCCGCCGCGGGCAGCGCCCCCGCGAGCCAGGTGGGCACACCCCCGAGCAGCCGGAACAGCCGGGCCGCCTCCGCGCGCAGGCGTGCCGAGGTCTCCGGTTCGGGCTCCGCCTCCGCCAGGGAGACCAGCGCCGGGGCCGTGCCCACCAGGAAACCGAGCTCCTCCCGCAGCCGCAGCGACTCCGCGAAGCCGTGCCGCGCCTCCGCCAACTCGCCCTCGCGCAAAGCCAGTCCGGCCAGATGGCGCCAGGTGAACGAGAGCAGCAGCGCGTTGTCGTGGGCCGTGGCGCCCGCATGCGCCCTGCGGTACGCCGCCCGCGCCGCCTGCGGTGAGTCGGCCAGGTTCTCCGCCATCAGGCCGCGGCGGAAGTCGAGCAGGGCCCGGCCCGGCGCGCCGGGGGCGATCAGCGCCGCCGCCCGGCCGAACGCGGAACGGGCCTCGTCGACCCGGTCCCGGACCTTCAACAGCGTGGAGGCGTAGGCGAGTTGACCGCGCTCGCAGGCCGCCGCGCCGCGTTCCTCATCGCTGTGGGCCACGGCCTCCGCGGCGCGCAGCGCGTCCTCCGCCTCCGCCCAGCCCTGCTCCGTGTACAGGCACCGCTCGCCGAGCAGCGCCGCGCGCTGCAGCGCGGCGGCGGGATCCGTCGTCGCATGAGGGTCGAGAAGTGCGGCCGCGTCGGCCCAGCAGCCGCGCGAGCGCAGCCGCCATACCGCGGTCTGGAGTGGATCGTTCCCTGCGTTCGTTCCGGTACCAGACATGGCGGTATGCGCCACGTTGCCCTCCCCGAGCACGCCATCGAGCCGAGTTGTCGTGGGGCATCTCAGCACGGATCGCGGCGCCCGGCCAAGGGGATGGGTGAAAGATTTCACAAAGGGGCCGGGTTCCGGGCCGGGCCCGGAACCCCCGTGGCGTCAGCTCATGCGCAGGGCCAGGAAGAAGTCCAACTTGTCCTCCAGCCGCGACAGATCACGGTTCGTCAGCTGTTCGATCCGGCCGACGCGGTAGCGCAGCGTGTTGACGTGCAGGTGGAGACGGCTCGCGCAGCGGGTCCACGATCCGTCGCAGTCGAGGAACGCCTCCAGCGTCGGGATCAGCTCCGCGCGGTGCTTTCGGTCGTACTCCCGCAGCGGGTCGAGGAGCCGGGCGGTGAACGCGCGGCGGACGTCGTCCGGGACGAAGGGCAGCAGCAGGACGTGCGAGGCGAGCTCCTGGTGCCCCGCGGCGCAGACCAGGCCCGTACGGGCGGCCGCCACCCGGCGGGCGTGCCGGGCCTCCTCCAGGGCGCCGCGCAGCCCCTCCGCCGAATGGACGGCCGCGCTCACGCCGATCGTCAGGCGCCCGTCGTCCGCGAGGCCCGCCGACAGCGGGTCGCGGACGGCCTCGAGCAGCGTGTCCGCGATCAGACCCTGCTCCGAACCGTCGTGCTCGGCCGAGACCGCGGGCAGCGGGACGAGCGCGATGGCCTCGTCGCCGGTGTGCGCCACCGCGATCCGGTCGGACGGCTCGGGCCCCGCCGACAGCGGGTCGACGAGGATCTCCTCGAGCAGCGACTGGGCCACCGGACCGCCCTCGATCTCGCCGCCCTCCCACTCGACGCGGGCCACGACGACCTGCCAGTGCGGGGCCGCGCCCAGGCCGGGCAGCAGGACCGGCGCCGCCACGCGCAGCCGCGCGGCGATCTCGGCCGGGGCCGCACCCGTCTGGACCAGCTCCAGGACCTCCTGGGCGAGGCGCCGGCGTACCGTCCGGGCGGCGTCCCGGCGGTCGCGCTCCACCGAGATCAGCTGGGTGACGCCCTGCAGCAGGTCCAGCCGCTCCTCGGGCCAGTCGCCCGCGTCCGCCTCGACGGCGAGCAGCCAGTCCGACAGGACCGTCTCGCGGACGTCGCGGGAGGCGGGTGCCGCGCTCCGGCCACCGGTGCGGATCCCGAACACCGAGTACGTCGTCTGGCCGATCGTGACCCGGTGCGGGGCCCGGCGGCCCGCCCGGGTCGCCGCCAGGTGCTCGGCGGCCAGCCGCGCGCAGACGTCGGGGGGCAGGTCGGGGCCCGCCTCGTTCGACCCGGCGATGGCGCGGCCCGCGGGGGAGAGCACCCAGGCGCGCAGGTCCAGGTCGCTGCCGAGCAGGTCGAGGACCACGTCCGGGCCGCCGCCCGCCGGGCCCGACGTCATCAGGCGCCGGTGCCGGTCCACGACCGCCGCCAGGTCGCCGGCCCGCTCGCCCGAGACCTGGCGCACGACGTGCTCGGTGATGGTCGCGAACGCCACCGACTCGTTCACCGCGAACAGCGGCAGCCGGTGCCGGACGCAGGCCTGCACCAGGTCCTCGGGGATGTCGCCCAGCTCGGCCTCGCCGGCCGCGAGCGCCGCGACGCCCGCCGCGGACAGGATCCGGACGAAGGGCTCGGAGTCGTCGGCGTCCCGGCGCCAGGCGAGGCCCGTGAGGACCAGTTCGCCGCCCGACAGGTACCGGCTGGGGTCCCGCAGATCCGTCGTCATCACGCCGCGGACCGTGCGGTCCAGCTCGTCCTCGCCGCCGAGGAGCCTGAGGCCCAGCGCGTCCGTGTCCAGCAATGCGCGCAGCCGCATGTCTTCGTCGCCGCCGATCTGTCTCGAACTGTTTCTTCGGTTTCTGCAGGAAAACGAAGAGGTTACTGATGCTCTCCGTTCATACGAATCTACAAGACACCCGCGTTGGTCAGCCAACTCCTTCATGGTTTCCGTGACTGACCCTGGCGGAGCACACGGCGGTGTACTGGGCCCACTCCGCGTTAACAGCACATGAACGAGCCCCCGTGATCCGCACATCCGTGGCTCGATCCGATCGAACGAACCACGAACGACGAAGAAGAGAGCCGCTCATGGACTTCCTTCGCCCCGCCAGCTGGGAGGAGGCGCTCGCCGCCAAGGCCGAGCACCCGACAGCTGTGCCGATTGCGGGTGGCACCGATGTCATGGTCGAGATCAACTTCGACCACCGCCGCCCCGAGTACCTCCTGGACCTCAACCGCATCGGCGAGCTGAGCGAGTGGGAGGTGGGCGAGGGGCCTCAGGGCACGGTCCGGCTCGGCGCCTCCGTCCCGTACAGCAAGATCATGGAGCACCTGCGGACCGAGCTGCCGGGCCTGGCGCTCGCCTCGCACACGGTCGCCTCGCCGCAGATCCGCAACCGCGGCGGCGTCGGCGGCAACCTCGGCACCGCCTCCCCGGCCGGTGACGCCCACCCGGCCCTGCTCGCCGGCGGCTGCGAGGTCGAGGTCGAGTCCGTACGCGGCTCGCGGCGCATCCCGATCGACGAGTTCTACACCGGCGTGAAGCGCAACGCGCTCGCCCCCGACGAGCTGATCCGCGCCGTCCACCTGCCCAAGGCCGACGGCCCGCAGCAGTACTCGAAGGTCGGCACGCGCAACGCCATGGTGATCGCCGTGTGCGCCTTCGGTCTCGCGGTGCACCCCGAGACCCGGACGGTGCGCACCGGCATCGGCTCGGCAGCGCCGACCCCGATCCGCGCCAAGGAGGCCGAGCAGTTCCTCAACGCCGCGCTCGACGAGGGCGGCTTCTGGGACAACGGCAAGATCATCACCCCGTCGGTCGCCAAGCAGTTCGCGGACCTGTGCTCCGCCGCCTGCAACCCGATCGACGACGTGCGCGGTACCGCCTCGTACCGCCGCCACGCGGTCGGCATCATGGCCCGCCGCACGCTCACCTGGGCGTGGGAGTCCTACCGCGGCACCGACGGCCGCTCCGACAAGCTGGGGGGAGTCGCGTAATGCGCGTCAATTTCACGGTCAACGGCCGTCCGCAGGAAGCCGACGACGTGTGGGAGGGCGAGTCCCTGCTGTACGTGCTGCGTGAGCGGATGGGCCTGCCCGGTTCGAAGAACGCCTGCGAGCAGGGCGAGTGCGGTTCCTGCACCGTCCGGCTCGACGGCGTGCCGGTGTGTTCGTGTCTGGTGGCCGCCGGACAGGTCGAGGGCCGCGAGGTCGTCACCGTCGAGGGCCTCGCCGACTTCGCCAAGAAGCGCTCCTGCGGTGACCACGAGGGCGGCTCCTGCGGCACGTCCCTCCAGGACGCCCAGGGCTGGGCCGCGCGGGGCACCGACTCGCAGACCGGCGAGGGCGCCGAACTCGCCCCGATCCAGCAGGCGTTCATCGACGCCGGCGCGGTCCAGTGCGGCTTCTGCACCCCGGGCCTGCTGGTCGCCGCAGACGAGATGCTGGAGCGCACCCCGAACCCGTCGGACGCCGACATCCGCGAGGCCCTGTCCGGCAACCTGTGCCGCTGCACCGGCTACGAGAAGATCATGGACGCGGTCCGGCTCGCCGCCGCGCGCCAGTCCGAGGAGGTCTGAGGACATGGCTGACACCCGCACCACAGGTATCCCGTTCAATGTGACGCAGGGGTCGCAGACCAAGGGCGGCATCGGCGAGTCCACGCTCCGCCCGGACGGCACCCTCAAGGTCACCGGTGAGTTCGCGTACTCGTCCGACATGTGGCACGAGGACATGCTGTGGGGCCAGATCCTGCGCTCCCCGGTCGCGCACGCCGAGATCGTCTCCATCGACACCGGCGAGGCGCTCGCGACGCCCGGCGTCTACGCGGTCCTCACCTACGACGACCTGCCGACCGACGTGAAGAACTACGGCCTGGAGATCCAGGACACCCCGGTCCTCGCGCACGGCAAGGTCCGCCACCACGGCGAGCCCGTCGCGATCGTCGCCGCCGACCACCCGGAGACCGCGCGCCGCGCCGCCGCCAAGATCAAGGTCGAGTACCGCGAACTGCCCGTCATCACCGACGAGGCGAGCGCCACCGCGCCGGACGCGATCCTCGTGCACGAGGGCCGCGACGACCACCACATCGGCCACGTACCGCACCCGAACATCGTGCACCGCCAGCCGATCGTCCGCGGCGACGCGGCCGAGGCCGCCAAGAAGGCCGACGTCATCGTCAAGGGCGAGTACTACTTCGGCATGCAGGACCAGGCCTTCCTCGGTCCCGAGTCCGGCCTCGCCGTGCCGTCCGAGGACGGCGGCGTCGACCTGTACGTCGCCACCCAGTGGCTGCACTCGGACCTCAAGCAGATCGCCCCGGTCCTCGGCCTGCCCGAGGACAAGGTGCGCATGACGCTCTCCGGCGTCGGCGGCGCGTTCGGCGGCCGCGAGGACCTGTCGATGCAGATCCACGCCTGCCTGCTCGCGCTGCGCACGAACAAGCCGGTCAAGATCGTCTACAACCGGTTCGAGTCGTTCTTCGGCCACGTCCACCGCCACCCCGCCAAGCTGTACTACGAGCACGGGGCGACCAACGACGGCAAGATCACGCACATGAAGTGCAAGATCGTCCTCGACGGCGGCGCCTACGCGTCCGCGTCGCCGGCCGTCGTCGGCAACGCCTCGTCGCTGTCGGTCGGCCCGTACGTGATCGACGACGTCGACATCGAGGCCATCGCGCTCTACTCCAACAACCCGCCCTGCGGCGCCATGCGCGGCTTCGGCGCGGTCCAGGCGTGCTTCGCGTACGAGGCACAGATGGACAAGCTGGCCGACAGACTCGGCATGGACCGAGTGGAGTTCCGGCAGCTCAACGCCATGGAGCAGGGGACCATCATGCCGACCGGGCAGCCGGTCGACTCCCCGGCCCCGGTCGCCGAACTGCTGCGCCGCGTCAAGGCGATGCCGCTGCCGATGGAGCGCCAGTGGGAGTCCAGCGAGGGCGCCGACGTGCGCCAGCTGCCCGGCGGTCTGTCCAACACCACGCACGGCGAAGGCGTCGTCCGCGGTGTCGGCTACGCGGTCGGCATCAAGAACGTCGGCTTCTCCGAGGGCTTCGACGACTACTCCACCGCCAAGGTGCGCATGGAGGTCATCAACGGCGAGGCCGTCGCCACCGTGCACACCGCCATGGCGGAGGTCGGCCAGGGCGGCATCACCGTCCACGCGCAGATCGCCCGCACCGAGCTGGGTGTCGCGCAGGTGACCATCCACCCCGCCGACACCCAGGTGGGCTCGGCCGGCTCCACGTCCGCGTCGCGTCAGACGTACGTCACCGGCGGCGCCGTCAAGAACGCCTGTGAGCTGGTGCGCGAGAAGGTCCTGGAGATCGGCCGGCGCAAGATGGGCACCTACCACCCGGCGTGGGCGACCGCCGAACTCCTCCTGGAGGGCGGCAAGGTCGTCACCGACGGCGGCGAGGTCCTCGCGGACCTGGTCGACGTCCTGGAGGGCGAGGTCGTCGAGCTGGAGGAGGAGTGGCGCCACCGGCCCACCGTCGCCTTCGACCTGGTCACCGGCCAGGGCAACGGCCACGTGCAGTACTCCTTCGCCGCGCACCGCGCCGTCGTCGAGGTCGACACCGAGCTCGGCCTGGTCAAGGTCATCGAACTGGCCTGCGCCCAGGACGTCGGCAAGGCGCTCAACCCGCTGTCCGTCGTCGGGCAGATCCAGGGCGGCACCCTCCAGGGCATGGGCATCGCGGTCATGGAGGAGATCGTCGTCGACCCCAAGACCGCGAAGGTCAGGAACCCGTCCTTCACGGACTACCTGCTCCCCACGATCCTCGACACGCCGACCATCCCGGTCGACGTGCTCGAACTCGCCGACGAGCACGCCCCGTACGGGCTGCGCGGCATCGGCGAGGCCCCGACCCTGTCGTCCACCCCGGCCGTCCTCGCGGCGATCCGGAACGCGACGGGTCTCCAGCTCGACCGGACGCCCGTCCGGCCCGAGCACCTGACGGGCACGGCCCCTTCGGCCTAGCCGTGTGCGACCCGGCCCCGCCGGGGCCGGGTCGCGTGAGAAACGCGGGGGACGCCGTCCCCCGACCCCAGTTGCAGTCCGTCTCGGGCCGTCCCCCGGGTCGTGCAGCCATCCCAAATCCCGCACGCGCCAGAGCACTGAGCGGGTGCCCCTTTGAACCTTGGGAAACGAGGCACCATGACCCAGCAGTCAGTGGAGCCGAAGACCGCCGCCGACGACGCGGGCGCGGGTTCGCGCCAGCCCGCCGGCAGGTCTTGGCTCGACCGGTACTTCCACATATCGGAGCGAGGATCGACGGTCGCGCGTGAAGTGCGCGGCGGCGTCACGACCTTCATGGCCATGGCGTACATCCTTCTGCTCAACCCCCTGATCCTGTCCGGCAAGGACGCCGCCGGTGACACGATGGGCCAGAAGGCCCTGATCACCGCGACCGCCTTCGCCGCCGCGTTCACCACGCTCCTGATGGGCTTCGTCGGCAAGGTCCCGCTCGCCCTTGCTGCCGGCCTCTCCGTCTCCGGTGTGATCTCCTCGCAGGTCGCCCCCGAGATGACCTGGCCGCAGGCCATGGGCATGTGCGTGATGTACGGCGTCGTGATCATGCTTCTGGTCGTCACCGGCCTGCGCGAGATGATCATGAACGCGATCCCGCTCGCGCTGAAGCACGGCATCACCATGGGCATCGGCCTGTTCATCGCCCTGATCGGCCTCTACAAGTCCGGTTTCGTGCACGTCGGCAAGGCCACCCCGCTCACGCTCGGCCCGGCGGGCGAACTCGCCGGCTGGCCGGTGCTGCTGTTCGCGGGCACGCTCCTCCTGATCTTCATGCTGCAGGCGCGCAACACCCCCGGCGCGATCCTGATCGGCATCATCACCGGCACGGTCGTCGCGATGATCCTCAACGCGCTCGACGTGATCAGCCCCAAGCAGTGGGCCAACGGCGCCACCCCCGAGCTGCACGGCAGCGCGGTGTCCATGCCGGACTTCTCGCTGTTCGGCAAGGTCGAGTTCGGCGGCTGGGGCGAGGTCGGCGCCATGACGGTCGGCATGATCGTCTTCACGCTCGTGCTCGCCGGGTTCTTCGACGCGATGGCCACCATCATCGGCGTCGGCACCGAGGCCAAGCTGGCCGACGACAAGGGCCGGATGCCGGGCCTGTCCAAGGCGCTGTTCATCGACGGCGCCGGCGGCGCGATCGGCGGCGTGACGGGCGGCTCCGGCCAGACCGTCTTCGTCGAGTCCGCCACGGGCGTCGGCGAGGGGGCCCGCACGGGTCTCGCCTCCGCCGTCACCGGCCTGTTCTTCGCGGCCTGCCTGTTCTTCACGCCGGTCACCGCGATCGTCCCGCAGGAGGTCGCGTCCGCCGCGCTCGTCGTCATCGGCGCCATGATGATGATGAACGCCCGGCACGTCGACTGGGCCGACCGGGCCACCGCGATCCCGGTGTTCCTCACCGTGGTCCTGATGCCCTTCACGTACACCATCACCACCGGTGTCGCCGCGGGCGTCATCTCCTGGGTCGCCATCAAGATCGCCCAGGGCAAGGCCCGGGAGATCGGGGCCTTCATGTGGGGCCTGACGGTGATCTTCCTCGTGTACTTCGCGCTCAACCCGATCGAGAGCTGGATGGGCGTCCACTGACGCCCGCTCCGTAACCGCTAAGGAGACCGAGACATGCTGGACATCGCCGAAGAGCTCAACCGGTGGGTCGAGCAGGGACGCGACTTCGCCGTGGCCACCGTGGTGGCCGTCGGCGGGAGCGCGCCCCGGCAGCCCGGCGCGGCCCTCGCCGTGGACAGCGAGGGCACCGCGATCGGCTCGGTCTCCGGCGGTTGCGTGGAGGGCGCGGTCTACGAGCTGTGCCAGGAGGCGCTGCGGGACGGCGTCACGCACCTGCAGCGCTTCGGGTACAGCGACGACGACGCCTTCGCCGTGGGGCTCACCTGCGGCGGCGTCATCGACATCCTCGTCACACCGGTACGCGCCTCGGACGAGGCCGTACGCGGTGTGCTCGCGACCGCGCTGGCCACCGCCGCCACGGGGGAGGCGGCGGCGGTCGCGCGGATCGTGTCCGGGCCGGCCGAACTCCTCGGCCGCGCCCTGCTGGTGCGCCCCGACGGCTCGTCCGAGGGCGGCTTCGGCGCCCACCCCGAACTCGACCGCACGGTCGCCGGCGAGGCGCTCGCGTATCTCGACGCGGGCCGCACCGCCACCCTGGAGATCGGCGAGCAGGGCTCCCGCTGCGGAGCGCCGCTCACGCTGCTCGTCGAGTCCTCCGTCCCCGCCCCCCGGATGATCGTCTTCGGCGCGATCGACTTCGCGTCGGCGCTCGTCCGGATGGGCAAGTTCCTCGGCTACCGCGTCACCGTGTGCGACGCGCGGCCCGTCTTCGCGACGGCCGCCCGTTTCCCGGAGGCCGACGAGATCGTCGTCGAGTGGCCGCACCGCTACCTGGAGCGCACCGACGTCGACGGCCGCACGGTCCTGTGCGTCCTCACCCACGACGCCAAGTTCGACGTCCCGCTCCTCCACCTCGCGCTGCGCCTCCCGGTGGCGTACGTGGGCGCCATGGGCTCCCGCCGCACGCACCTGGACCGCAACGAGCGGCTGCGGGACGTCGGCGTCACCGAGCTGGAGCTGGCCCGTCTGCGGTCACCGATCGGGCTCGACCTCGGCGCCCGCACACCGGAGGAGGTGGCGGTGTCCATCGCCTCGGAGATCGTCGCCCACCGGCGGGGCGGCAGCGGTGTCTCGCTGACCGGCGCGCACACCCCGATCCACCACGAGCCCAGGTCCACCCGGCGCATCGGGTCGGTGGCCTGACCGCTTCGCCGCCGCACCGGGCGCCTGGTTCAACAGGCGCCCCGTGCACCGTACTTGACGCCGTACGCAACACCCTGGACTCTCTTATGGGAGCGCTCCCAGCAAGTCCCCGTGCCCTTGCGACCCAGGAGTGAACCCGTGCGAGGTCCCCTCAGACGTGCCTCAACCGTCATAGCGGCCCTGTCCGTCGCCCTGGCCGTGCTGCTCCTCGGCGGGCCGGTGGCCGGCGCCGCCGACAGCGGTGCCCAGGCCTCCCGGCTCTACGTCCCCGATCCCAACCCGGACGCCCTCAGGCAGGTCCTCGGCCTGGTCCGGGCGGGCCAGTACCGCGACGCGGCCCGCATCACGGCCATGGTCGCCACCCCGCAGGCGGTCTGGTTCGGCGACCAGAGCCCGGCCGAGGTCGAGCGGCTGGCCCGCGACGTGGTCAGGGACGCCGGCCGCGACGACGCCGTCCCCGTGTTCGCGCTCTACAACATCCCCGGCCGCGACTGCTCCAACTACTCCGCGGGCGGCGCCGCGAACACCGCCGAGTACCAGGCGTGGATCGACGCCGTGGCCCGCGGCATCGGCGCCCGCGACGCCCTGGTGATCCTCGAACCCGACGCGCTCGCCCTGCTCCCCGCCGACTGCGGACAGGACGACGCCCAGGGCACCAAGACCGCCGCCCGCTACGCCGAGGTGAACTACGCCGTCGACACGCTGGAGCCCCTGCGCGGCACCCGGGTCTACCTCGACACCGGGCACCCCGGCTGGCACGCCGTCGGCTCGATCGTGCCGCGCCTGATCAAGGGCGGCGTGCTGCGCGCCTCCGGCTTCTACACCAACGCCTCGAACTACAACACGGACGACGCCAACTCCTGGTACGGCAAGCTGATCTCGTCGTGCGTCGCGTACGTGGACGGGGGCGGCGACGCCGCGGACTGCCCGGACCAGCACGCGCCGCGGGCCGCGACGCAGGCCTGGATCGACGCGCACGTCCATGTCCCCGCGTCGCGGATGGCGCACTTCGTGACCGACTCCAGCCGCAACGGCCGGGGCCCGTGGACCCCGCCGGCCGGCAAGTACACCGACCCGCAGGACTGGTGCAATCCGCCGGACCGGGGCCTGGGCGCCCGCCCGACCCTGCGCACCGGCGACCCCTTGCAGGACGCGCGCCTGTGGATCAAGACGCCGGGGGAGTCGGACGGGCTGTGCCTGCGGGGGACGGAAGGCCCCGAGGACCCCGAGCGCGGCGGCCTCGACCCCAAGGCGGGGGACTGGTTCCCGCAGCAGGCACTTGAACTGGTGCGGTACGCCAACCCGCCGCTCCTGTAGCGGGGTTCAGGAGTCCGGGAGCGTCAACTCGAACGACTCCTGATCGGCCAGCGACCGCAGAAAGGGCGCCGCCTCGAACGCCTCGGCCGGGCTGAACACCCCGGCCTTGCGCGGCCCCTCGCCGCCGGTGAGCCGGAGCACCGCCTCCACCGAGGCGAGTGCCCCGGCCCGCCAGATGTCCCGCCCGCGCACGAACGCCGTCCGGCCGCCGCCTCCGTCCCGGACGACCTGTGCCGCGACGGTGAACTCGGTGCGGGCCCGCTCCTCGGGGCTCGCGTCGACGCTGCTGAAGGTCTGTTCCTCCTCGAACGTCGAGGCGGTGAGCTGCACTTCGACCGAACGGGCCGGGACGTGCCGGGGCACGGTGACGACCTCGCCGGACGGGAACGGCACGATGGTGGCGCGCGGCCCGACCGGCGGCGGGAACGGGAAGACGGCGTCGCGGGTCTCCACCGGGCCGATGTGCTGGGCGCCGTCCGAGTAGGAGATGCGGTCGGTCTCGCCGATGAGGAGGTGCGCGGTGTCCACCGCGCCGCGCGTCATCCGCCAGCCCGTGACGGCGTATCCGACGGTGACCTTCTCCACGTCCGGCAGCCCCTCGGCGGCGGCCGCGGCGAGCAGGTCGCCGAGCCCGCCGTAGAAGCTCATCTGCGGGATCAGCACGGCTCCGGTGCGCTCGGCGATGCTCTGGCAGTCGTCGAAGAGGTGCTTGACCGCGTGCGGTTCGAGGGCGTGGTCGACGTACGGGATGCCGGCCTCGGCCGCGGCGCGGGCGACCGGGGCGCCCGTCGTGGTGAAGGGGCCCGCGCAGTGGTTCATGGCGTCGGCCCGTTCGGCCAGCCGGCGCAGGGCCACCTCGTCGTCGAGGGGTGCCGCGTGGACGCTGAGGCGGGCGGGGGCGGCGAGCTCGGCGGCCAGGGCGCGCAGGCCCGGCTCACCGCGGCCGGCGAGGATCACGTCCTGGCCGCGGGCGAGGAGTTCGGCGGTGACGAGGCGCCCGGTGTGCCCGGTGGCGCCGTAGACGGCTATGGCCATGAGACGGCTCGCTTCCGTACGGAGGAGTGCGACCAAGTGGGACAAGATACAACTGATCCGGGTGGCCGACGAGCTGTCCGACCCGTCAACTCCCGTACCGCAAAAGGCCGTTCACCGCTCTGCCGAACATCCATCGCCCTGCCGCCGCGAGCAGCGGATCCGCCACGGCGGGCACCCCGCGCACCCGTAGCTCCTCGCGCCACTCCACCCGCGACCGGTCGGCCCCGAGCGCCCGTACCTCGAACTCGGCCCAGCCGGTGACGAACCGGCCGTGCTTGACGAGGCGGCAGCGGCGCGGCGGCTGCCAGGCGACCACCTCCATCGGATCGTCGAAGCCGAACCGGCCGCCGATCCCGGTACGGGCCACGAACACGGTGCCCGCGGCCGTCGGTGACGGCGTGGTCACGGTGACGCGGGTGAGCGGTACGACGTCGCCGTGCCGCTCCCAGTCGGTCAGGCGCCGCCACGCCTCGGCGGCGGGCAGCGGGGTCTCACGGACGATACGGACATGGGCCACGCCGCGAGCGTAGGCCCCTTGCGGCGGGCCCGGCCGCACCGCGCCTGGCGTGTCGTCGCGTTCCGCGCCCCAACTGGGCGGCTGCGCAAGCCCGCACGCCCTGCTGCTCGTGTGCGGCGCCGGGCCCCTCCCTCGCCGAGCTGCCGCTGCCGTTGCGGCGGGTCCGATCCGGCCCGTGGACCGGCTCACGGGCGGTAGATCCTGCCCGGCTCCGCCGTGCCGGGGGCGAACAGCTGCGGGACCGTCACGAAGACGTAGCCCTTCTGCTTGAGCGCGTCGATGATGCCGGGGACGGCCGGGACCGTGCCCCGGTAGATGTCGTGCAGCAGGATGATGCTGTCGCGCCTGGTCTGATCGACGGCGCGTTTCTGGATCAGGGCGGAGTCCGTGGTCGTGTAGTCCTTGGTGGTCACGTCCCACAGTATCTGCGCCAGGCCCTCCTCCTTCGCGAGTTCGCCGACGTGGTCGTCCGTCCGGCCCTGCGGCGGCCGCATCAGGGTGGGGCGTTTGCCGGTCAGCCGTTCCACGGCGTCGTCGGTGCGCTTGAACTCGTCCCTGATCTGCGCGTCGTCGATGTCCGTGAGGATCTTGTGGTCCCAGGTGTGGCTGGCCAGCTCGTGGCCCTCCCGGGCCATCCGCCGGACCAGCTCCGGGTGCTTGGCGATGTGGTTCTTGCCGAGCAGGAAGAACGTCGCGGGGACCTTCTTGTCCTTGAGGATGTCGAGCAGCCGGGGGCTGTTCTCGCTGGGGCCCGCGTCGAAGGTGAGGGCGACGCACTTGGCCCGGCGGCAGTCGACCGTGCCGAACCGGTCGGCCGTGGAGCGCGCGCCGCCCGCCTTCGCGTCGACGGCGCCGGCCTTGCGGGCGCCGCTCGGGCTGGTCGTGTCGTACTGGGTGCAGCCGCTCAGGCCGAGGGCGAGGGTCCCGGCGACCGCCAGGACGGCGACCGCACGGAACCCTCTTCGTATTTTCATCATCTTCACAGGTGCGACGGACATGCCAGCACTATACATAGCGTGTATACGTCGAGTGTATAGGTATCTGACCTGCGGCTTCTGAACGGCGGCTGCCCCTGTGCCTTCTCTTGAGTCTTCTGTCGCGTCTTCTCTGTGCCCGTCCGCGGGCGGTGATCGGATGCGGCCGCGGCGCCCGCGTGGTCGCCCCTGAACGTGGCTCGCCGCCCGGTGGTCAGGATGTGACGAGCCCGTCGATGTCCCCGCATACGGTGAGTTCGTGCCCCGTGACCGATTGACAGGTCCGCCGCCGCCCCGGATCGTGTCAACCGGTGTGTGACGCCTGACGGTTGGGGGACCGCGATGAGGTGGCCGGGGGACGCGTCCGACAGTGGTGCGGGGCAGGCGGGACAGGCGGGGGGAGCCGGGGCCGGTTCCCCGGAAGGCGGCGCGTTCGGGCCGCCTCCCGCGATGCCGCCGCCCCCGGGCTCCGTGCCGGGGCCCCCGCCCCCGCCCGGGATGCCGGCCGCGCCCCCGCCGATGCCCGCGCGGCCGCCGAGACCTGCGCCGGGCCCCGCCGAGCCGGCCCGCGCGCTCGCCGCCGGCCTGCTCAATCTCTGCGGCCTGGGCCTGGGGTACCTCTACCTGCGCCGGTGGCTGCTCGCCGCGCTGTGCCTCGCCGCGACGGCCGCGCTGCTCGTCGTCGCCCTGCCCGCCGACCCGGACGGGGTGCCGCGATGGGCCCTCGTCGGATACCTCGCCCTCCTGCTCCTCGCGGCGGCGGACGGTGCGCGCCGCGGGCTGCGCGCACCCGCGACCGCCGTACGCGCCAGGCCCGTTGCCGTCGTCGCGGTCGCGGTCGCCCTGCTCGCCGTGCCCGCCGGGGGAGCGGTCGCGTACGGCGGACTGCGGGACGACGCCGTCGAGGAGATGCTGCTCGACCGGCTCGCCGCGACGGACGCCCTCGTCGAGGCGGCCTCCGCCGAGGACTTCGCCGAGGCGCGCCCCGACTACCGCACCGCCCTGACCCGCTACCGCGCCCTCGCCGAGGACCACCCGGACTCCCGCGCCGCGCACCGCGTCCACGACAGCCTCGACACCTACTACAAGACGGTCGCCGCGCCGTACGCCGATGCCGACCACTGCGCGGCCGTCGCGCCCCTCACCTATCTGCGGGACGTGCCGAAGGCGATCGACCGCGACGTCCTCGGCTCCCTCGCGACCTGGCCCGACAAGCCGCTCGCGGTCTCCCTCCTGAAGTGCGGCACCGGCAAGCTCGGCAGCGCAGAGAGCGACGGGAGCGGCGGCGAACTCGGCCAACTCCTGCGCACGTTCCCCGAGTCGGCGCAGGCGGCCGAGGTGGAGCCCGCGGTCCGCGCCGCCGTCGACCGACGCGCCGGTGACCTCTCCGGCGCCGAACCGTGCCGCGCCACCGACGAGCTGCGCCGGATCGGCGACACCGCTAAGGAACTGCCCGAGCCCGCCCCCGGGCACGTGCGCGGGGACATCGACGCGGCCGTCGGCAAGGGTGTCTACGCCTGCGGGATGGACCAGTTCGAGGACGGGAAGTTCGCCGAGGCCCGCAAGACCCTGGCCGACTTCGCGGGCACGTACAAGAGCGACAAGCGGCGCGGTCGCGCCCAGCAGGTCGCCATCGCCGCCGAGATCGCCGAGCAGCGCCCGTCCGCGGGCGCCCGGTTGCCGCGCGCCCACGCGCCCGGCGGCGCACGCATGGAGATGGTGATCAGCAACGACGGGCCCGGCCCCGTCGAGATCCTCTACACCGGGCCGGTCACCGGGCGCGTCACCATCGGCGCCTGCGGTTCCTGCTCGACGTACGGCAGTGAGGCTGCGGGAAGCAGCAAGGCATGCAAGGCGAGCGGCAGGAACTATCCGAAGAAGACGCTGCGGCTGCCCGCGGGGACGTACCACTTCCTGCACAAGCCGGGCGGCTCGCAGGCCACCGCCCGCAGCCGCGCCGCGGGCGGCACCATCCAGCCCGGATACACCTACACGCAGTGCAGTTACGTGGTGAGCAGCGGGCTCGGCGGCGATCTCTGAGGGCGTCCGCGGCGAGGACGGGGCCGGGGCTGGAACCGGTTACCACAAAGCGGTCTTCTCACCTTCCGCACCTACAAGGGGTCTTGACGTGTCCGCTTCATGCCCTGCACCCTGACCCAGCGGGAAAGCGTTTTCTATCCGAGGAGACGCGAGACCGAAGGGTGAGGCCATGCGAGACCGAACCACGATGACGACGATCGCCCTGCTGGCCGCGGGCGCCCTGCTCGGCGCGCTGCCCGCACAGGCGGCGGAGCCCGACGCGCGGGACGCCGCGACCGGGACCGCACTCGTCGACCCCGCCACCCCCGCCGACGCCAGTCCGCTGAGCACCGGCGCCGCGCCCGCCGCCGCGGCCCAGACCCTGGTGTTCAGCGACGAGTTCGACGGCTCGACCGTCAGCACGGCCCGGTGGACCGCCCGCGACGAGGAGCGCTCCGGCGCCGCGGGCACCGACCGCTGGTGGTACAAGCCGGCCAATGTCCGCACCGACGGCAACGGCGCCCTCGCCATCGACGTCAAACAGCTCGCCGCGGGCCAGTACTCCGGCGGCCGCATCGACAGCCAGGGCACGTTCGACTACACGTACGGCACGATCGAGGCCAGGATCCACACCCCGGCCGCGACCAACGGACACCTCGCCGCGCTGTGGCTGCAGGCAGACGGAGGGCTCACCCCCGGCGGCGCCGTCGACGGCACCGCGCGCGACGGCGCCGAGATGGACATCACCGAGACCAACTACCAGGCCGACAAGTACTCCGTGACCCTGCACTACGACGGTTACGGCGCCGACCACAAGTCGTCCGGCACCGTCGCGAACGCGCCCGGCCTGCACAGCACCTGGTACCACACGTTCGGCCTCAGCTGGACCCCCACCCAGCTGCAGTTCCTCTACGACGGTGCCGTGGTCCGCACCGTCACCGACCCTCAACTCATCAGCCAGGTGAAGGAGTTCCCGATCCTGTCGCACGAGGTCCTGGACGGCTGGGCGGACGGCTCGGTCCACGACGAGACGTTCGACTGGAACTCCACGATGTACGTCGACTACATCAGGGTCTGGCAGTAGGCGCGGACCCGCGCCTCACGACGGGTCGTCCGGTACGGCGGACAGCAGGCTGTGCAGGATCGGACCGGCCGACCCGCCACCGGTGACGCCCTGCTCCACGACGCAGGCGACGGCCACGTTGCCGCGCCGCGCGACGAGCCAGCCGTTGTTGGGCTCGTCCTCGGAGACCTCCGCGGTGCCGGTCTTCGCGCCGATGCCGCCGGGCAGATCGGCCAGCACCCGGGCGGTCCCCTCGGTGACGGTGGCCCGCATCATCGTGCGCAGCTGTCCGACCACGGACGCGGGAAGCGGGGTCGTGGACGTCGTGTCCTTGGCACCGCGCACGATGGTCGGCTGGTGGAAGGTACCGGACGCCGCCGTCGCCGTGACCGACGCCATGATCAGGGGATTCGCCTGGATGCGGCCCTGCCCGATCATGGACGCGGCCTTCTCCGTCTCGTCCTTCGGCACCGGCACCGACCCGTCGTACGACGGGATCCCGACGTGCCACTCCTGCCCGACGCCGAAGTACTTGCGGGCCACGTCCCCGAGTTCGGACCCGCCGAGCCGGTCGCGCAGGCTGATGAAGGCCGTGTTGCAGGACTCGGTGAAGTCCTTGCGGAAGGTCGCGCCGCGGAACTCGGACGTCTCCACGTTGTGGAACTCCTTGCCCACGGTCAGATACTTGGGACAGTCCACGACGTCGTCCGGCTCGACCGCGCCCTTGAGCAGCAGCGCGCTGCTCGTGACGATCTTCCAGGTGGAGCCGGGCGCGTACGTGCCCGAGACCGCGCGGTTGAAGCCGGTGGCGGGGGAGTTGGCCATGGCGAGCACCTCGCCGTTGTCGACGCGGAGCGCGACGAGCGAGGCGTTCTTACCGTCGGCCTCGGCCATCGCCTTCTCGGCGGCGGACTGCCAGGAGGCGTCGAGGGTGGTCGCGACGGGCTCGTCGGCAGGGGTCTTCTTCGCGCCGAACGTGGTCTCCGTCCCCTTCACCTCGCCGGTGGCCCGGTCGACGAGCCGGATCGCCCCGCGCGGCCCGGCCCCGCCCCCGGCGAACTGGGAGAGCACCGCCTGCAAGGAGGGATAGGAGTCGCCGGTCAGTGAGGCCCCGGTGCGGTCGGTGACCTTCGGGGCGGCCGTGTCCTCGCGCTCCAGGCGGAACTTGGCGCTCTCGCTCAGGTGGGGATGGACGAGGGACAGCTTCCAGTCGACCTTCCAGCCGCCGCCCCGCTGCTCGCGCAGGGGCAGCCCGGAGGTGTACGTCCACGCCCCCAGGCCCGTGACGGGCATCTTCGCGGTGAACGGCACCCGGACCGAGCCGTCGTCGGCCCGCGTCGCCCGCGCCGCGGTGAGCCGGGGCCCCTTGATGTCGAGCCCGGCGGTGAAGTTGCGCAGCACCTGGCGCGCCGCGGCGGGGTCCGTGGTGCGGGCGGCCGCGCCGTCGAGCCGGCCGCCCGCCCAGTCCGCGAGGAACGCCCGGGCCTGGGTGAGCGCCGCCGGGTCGGGGGCCCCGTCGCCCCGCTCGAAGGGGCCGAGCCCCGCGGCGTACGCGCCGCCCGCGGTGACGGCGAGGACCGCGGTGACCGCGACGGCGGCCCTGCGCCCGGTGCGGCGGGGGCGGCGGCGGTACGTCGTGACGTGGCCGAGATCCGGATCGTGGGTGGAGGAAGGGTGCGTCATGCCGGGAAGGAGAGCAATCCGCCCACCCTTCTGTCCAAGTCTCATATCAATCAAGGATCGATCAGAATCGCATATGATTGCTGATCGTGGACCTGATCCGGCACCTGGAGTGCTTCGTGGCTGTTGCAGAAGAGTCACACTTCGGCCGGGCCGCCGCCCGCCTCGGCATGGCCCAGCCGCCCCTGTCGCAGCGCGTCCAGCGCCTGGAGCGGGAACTCCAGGTGCGGCTCTTCGACCGCACCAGCCGACAGGTGACGATCACCAAGGCGGGCACGCTGCTGCTGCCGGAGGCGCGCGAGCTGCTCGCCCGCTCCGAGGCGCTGCTGGCCACCGCACGCCGGATCCGGGACGGCGAGAGCGGGCTGCTGCGCGCCGCGCTGCCGCCGGACATCGCGGGCGGCACGGTCGCCGCGGTACTGACGTCCTTCCAGGAACGCAACAAGGGAGTCGAGCTGGAGCTCCACGAGCTGTCCACCGCCGAACAGCTCGCCCGCTTCGCCGCCCGCGAACTCGACGTCGGACTCATCCACCACCCCTGCGACGTGACCGGCCTGGAACTCGGCCCCGTGCTGCGCCGCGAGCTCGGCGTGCTGCTGCCGCGCGACGCCCCGGCGGCCTCGTCCACCGAGGTACCCCTCGCCGCGCTCACCGGCTGCGACCTGATCCTCTTCCCGCGCGCCACCGCCCCCGCGCTCTACGACGACCTGCTGACCACCTGCGCCCGCGGCGGCTACACCCCGGCCGCCGTCCGGCACGGGCAGGGCGCCAGCTTCGTCCGCGGACTCGTGCTCTCCGCGGGCGCCGTCGCCCTCGCCCCGCGCGACGCGGCGCCCGCCGAGAGCGACGCCCTCGTGTGGCGGCCCCTTGCCGGAGCGCCGCTGGCCCGGCGGCACTCCGTCGCCTGGCCGCGCGGACACGGCGACGCCGCCGTCCACGCCTTCGCCGACGCGGCCACGCACGCGCTGCGCACCACCGCCGACGCCCTGCCCGACATCCCCACGCGCCCGATGCACCTGCGCCCGGCAGCGGAGTACTGGCTGTGACGATCCGTACCGACTTCCGCGAACGCGTCCGCGCGGCCTTCACCGACGCCGGCGTCACCGGCCGGCTGCACGCCCTCGACATCGACTCGGGCGCTCAACTCGACGTCGAGGCAGACGAGTTGGTGTGCACGGCGAGCGTGCACAAGCTGCCGCTGCTGGTCGCCCTGCACGAGCGGGCGGCGGCCGGCGCCCTCGACCTCACCGAACAGGTCGACTGCCCGCAGGGCGACCGCACCGCGGGGCCCACCGGGCTCGCCGCGATGCTCGATGCGGCCCGCCTCTCGCTGCGCGACCTCGCCTACCTGATGATGGCGGTCAGCGACAACGCCGCCGCGGACCTGCTCCTGGACCGGGTCGGCCTCGACGCCGTCAACCGCACGACGGCCCGCCTCGGCCTCGACGCGACGTACGCCGTCCACACCTTCGGCGCCACGATGGCCTCCATCAAGGAGGATGTCGGCCCGGCCGGCGCCCGCGCGCTGGCCGACCCGCACGTCATCGGGCGGTTGCGCGCCCTCGACCCGGCCCGCTCCAACCGCAGCACGCCGCGCGAGCTGACCCGGCTGCTCGGCGCGATCTGGCGCGACGAGGCATGCACGGCCGAACACGGCGCCGCCATGAGGCGCCTGATGGGCCTTCAGGTGTGGCCGCACCGGCTGGCGTCCGGCTTCCCGTTCGACGACGTGCACGTCG
Source organism: Streptomyces sp. cg35 (assembly GCF_050410835.1). Lineage (NCBI taxonomy): Bacteria > Bacillati > Actinomycetota > Actinomycetes > Kitasatosporales > Streptomycetaceae > Streptomyces > Streptomyces sp. cg35. The sequence goes on along the minus strand of NZ_CP191268.1, from coordinate 1,948,539 downwards.
CGGGCAAGACCGGGTCGCTGCCGACGCTGCGCGCGGAGGCCGGAGTCGTCGAGTACCCGGACGGCGGCCGCTACGCCGTCGCCGTGTTCACCCGCACCGCGCAGACCGCGGCCACCCTGCCCGCCGCCGACGCGGTCATCGGCACCGCCGCCCGGATCGCGGTCGACGCGCTGCGCGCCGGATAGGGCCGTGCGGCCTCACGACCGGGTGGCGGTCCCGCACGTCTGGTCCCCGGACGCGCCCGCCCGGGCCTCCATCGGCGCGCTGCGGTCGTACGGGTCGACGGTCGGGCCGTCGGCCGCCTGCCCGGTGCCGAACTCCGGGGTGAGGTAGCCCGTATAGGTGTCGCATCCCGCGTTCGTGGTGTCCACGCTGTTGCGCACGACGGAGAAGGTGCCCGCCTTCGTGCGCACCTTCGCCGGATCGTCCCAGTTCACCACCACTTCGCGGCGCACGATCGTGCGCACCACCTGGGAGCTGCCCCGCTCCGCCCGCACCACCGGATACACGTACGTCACGTCGGTGGTCACCTCCAGCGCACCGTTCTCGCCCTCCCGGTACGTCATCCGCCCCCGCGTCCTGACGACGTCCCCGACGAGCCGCACCTCGGTCCGGTCGAAGCGGCTGAACAGCACGAGCGGGTTGTCCTCCGCGCTCGGCGCGGTCAGCGAGGTGTCCAGGAACTCCTGTTCCCCGGGCTGGCGCGGGTTGATGAACGCGACGGCCTCGTCGGGCCGTTCGCCGCGCAGCACCTTCGGATCCAGGCTGGACGCCACGAGGAAGTCCCGGGTCCGCCGCAGCGCCCGCGCGACCTGCGCCTCGCCCATCCAGCCGGTGGCCCGGGCCGCGGGCACGCCGATCCCGGCCGCCCCGTCGGCCCAGTCCGCGGCGGGCGATCCCAGGAACGGATCCTCCAGCGTGCCCTGTCCGGCCGACGGCACCCTGGCCGGGGGCGCGTCGTCGCCACCCCCGAACCAGCCGGTCACCCGGCCCGGGTCGAGCGCGACGAACACCAGCGCCAGCGCGGCCAGCAGCCCGACCACGTACCAGCCCCGCTTCCGCGCGCGGGGCGGTCGGTGCGTCCGCCACCCCTCCGGCTGCCCGGACTGCTCCTGGAGCCGCCGTGTCACCATGCGGGCGCGCGCCGACGGCTCCTTGGGGGCGTCGGGCACCCCCTCCTCGGACTCTCTGAGGAACCGCTCCCACTCCTCGTCCGACACGGACGAACCGCCCTGATCCCCACCCGAGTTCACGCTGCGCTCCCCGCCGTTGCCCAAGCCGTCCCGCGATGCCGCCCCTCCCCAGGGCAGTCGTCGCCGCAGCATGATCGCACAGGCGTTCCCGGGAGGAAGCCGCCTCGGCGCCCCTCACGCGAGAAGCGGCCCGCCCGGCGTGTGCCGGGTCCGGCCCGCGCCGCCGTGCGCTTTGATCGACGACCAAGGACCCGGTCGGCGCGGCGCGCCGACCGGGCAACGACACATCGATGGAGCGCCCGGCATGACCGACGAAGAGTCCGGCACCCCTCACTGGCTGTTCGGCGATCAGCTCGGCCCGCACTTCGCCGACCCCGCGCGCGGCGGCCCGCACCGGAACGCGCCACTGCTGATGATCGAGGCCCGCAGCGTCTTCCGGCGCAGGCGGTTCCACCGCGCCAAGGCCCACCTGATCCTGTCGGCGATGCGCCACCGGGCCGCCGAACTCGGCGACCGGGTGCGGTACGTCAGGGCGGACACCTATCGCGAGGGCCTGCGCGAGGCGGTGGGGGACGACCCCGTGACGGTCCATCACCCCACCACGCACGCGGCCCGGGACTTCGTGGACTCCCTGGCCTCCGTCCGCGTCCTGCCGGCCCGCGGTTTCCTCATGACACACGACGAGTTCAGGATCTGGGCGGACGGCCGCGGCACGAAACACCTCCGCCAGGAGGACTTCTACCGCTGGGTCCGCCAGTCGCACGACCTGCTGATGGAGGGCGACCGGCCGGCCGGCGGCCGCTGGAACCTGGACCACGACAACCGCCAGCCCCCGCCCCGCGGCGCCACCGACCTGGGCGTCCCCGCGCCCTACCACCCGCGGGAGAGCGACATCGACGCCGAGGTGCGCTCCGACCTCGACCGCTGGGCGCGCGACGGGGACGTCGAGTTCGTCGGCGAGGACGCGCCCCGCTGGTTCCCCGCCACGCGCCGGGAGGCACTCGCCGCGCTGCGCCGCTTCGTCGAGCACCGGCTCGCCACGTTCGGCGCGCACGAGGACGCGATGCTGTCCGGGGACGCGACGATGAGCCACAGCCTGCTCTCCTCGTCGCTGAACCTCGGGCTGCTGGACCCCGCCGAGTGCGTCGAACGGGCCGAGGCCCGGTGGCGTTCCGGCGACGCGCCCCTCAACAGCGTCGAGGGATTCGTCCGCCAGGTCGCCGGCTGGCGCGAGTACGTCTGGCACGTCTACTGGTACTTCGGTACGCGGTACCGCGACAGCAACACCCTGCGCCACCACGCGGAACTGCCCGACTGGTTCACGGAGCTCTCCCCGGAGGGCACCGAGGCGAACTGCCTCTCCCACGTCCTGGAACAGGTCAGGGACACCGGATGGACCCACCACATCCCCCGCCTGATGATCCTCGGCAGTTTCGCCCTGCAGCGCGGCTGGGAGCCGGGGGCCGTCACCGACTGGTTCCACCGCAGCTTCGTCGACGGCTACGACTGGGTCATGGTCCCCAACGTGGTGGGCATGTCGCAGTACGCGGACGGGGGCCGCATGACCACCAAGCCCTACACGTCCGGCGGCGCCTACATCGACCGCATGAGCGACCTGTGCGGCCCCTGCCGGTTCAAGCCGTCCGTCCGGGTCGGCGAGGACGCCTGCCCGTTCACCGCCGGGTACTGGAACCTGCTGCACCGCCACCGCGACCGGTTCGAGCACAACGCCCGCATGGCACAGGCGGTGCGCGGCCTCGACCGCCTCCGCGACCTCGACGCACTGCTGGAGCAGGAGCGCGACCGCCAGGACTGAGAGACCTGTGATGTCCGAGAGCTGAGAGGTGGCAGAGGCCTGAGAGGATGGGCCGCGGAGAGGAACAGCACGTGGATCGGCAGGCGGCAGGACCGGCCTCGGGGGAGCCCGAGCAGGAAGCGCTGTTCGGATGGCAGGACGCCGCCCCGGCACCGGCCCCGCACGGAGCGTTCCGCGACAGTCCGCAGGCGCGCCGGCTGCTCGACATCCGCGAGGTCTACGCGGAGCCCGCGGCCCTCGACTCGCCGCGCGGCCGCCAGATCATGGCCCGGCTGCCCGGCGTGCGCGTCACCGAGGTCGACAGCCACTGGCGCATCCCCTCCCTCCACGGCAACGAAGGCAACGTCGACCGGTGGGTCCGCGTCAAGACCGAGACGCTCGTGCTCGGGGTCAAGCACACGCTCGCCACGCGCCCCAACGGCAGATCGGCCGACTGGATCGCCCCGGGCACCTCCAACGGCTGCGCGATGGCCTGCGCCTACTGCTACGTCCCCCGTCGCAAGGGCTACGCCAACCCCATCACGCTGTTCACCAACATCGAGGCCATCGTGGCCCACGTCCGGCGCCACGTACGGTCCCAGGGCCCCAAGACGGAACCCAACCAGTGCGATCCGCAGGCCTGGGTCTACGACATCGGCGAGAACGGCGACTGCTCCGTCGACGCCCTCGTCTGCGACAACACGGCCGATCTCGTCGCCGCGTTCCGCGGCCTGCCGACGGCCAAGGCGTCGTTCGCCACCAAGTTCGTCAACCCCGACCTGCTCGCCCTCGACCCCCAGGGACGGACCCGGGTGCGGTTCTCCCTCATGCCCGCCGACGACTCCCGGCTGCTGGACATCCGCACCAGCCCGATCGCCGACCGGATCGCCGCGGCCGCGGACTTCCTCGACGCCGGATACGAGATCCACTTCAACCTCTCGCCGGTCGTCCTGCGCCAGGGATGGCAGCGCGACTGGGCCGAACTGCTCACCCACCTCGACGACGTCCTGCCCGCCCGGGTGAAGGAACAGGCGGCGGCCGAGGTCATCATGCTGACGCACAACCAGGCGCTGCACGAGGTCAACCTGGGCTGGCATCCCCGCGCCGAGGACGTGCTGTGGCAGCCCGCCGCCCAGGAGACGAAGCGTTCCCAGAACGGCGCCCTCAACGTCCGCTACGCCCACGAGATCAAGCAGCGCTCGCTCGCGCGGCTCGGTGAACTGCTGGCGGCGCACGCGCCCTGGCTGCGCGTCAGATACGCGTTCTGACCCTCCCCCTGGGGACGCGGACCCGTGCCGGGCCGGGGCGCAGGGATGCCCACGGCCCGGCACGGGCGTGCCGGCGTCAGGACGTGGTCGACCCCAGCTCCGCGCGGACGGTGCGCGCCGCGGCGACGAGGTTCTCCAGGGAGGCCCGGGTCTCGGGCCAGCCGCGGGTCTTCAGGCCACAGTCCGGATTGACCCACAGCCGTTCGGCCGGGATGGCCTCGAGTCCCGCACGCAGCAGGGCCGCCGCCTCCGCCACGCCCGGTACGCGGGGCGAGTGGATGTCGTACACGCCGGGTCCCGCCTCCCGCGGGTAACCGTGCCCCGCCAGCTCGTGGGCGACCTGCATGTGGGAGCGGGCCGCTTCCAGGCTGATGACGTCGGCGTCGAGGTCGTCGATGGCCTGGACGATGTCACCGAACTCGGCGTAGCACATGTGCGTGTGGATCTGGGTGTCCGGACGCACACCGCTGGTGGTGAGGCGGAACGCCTCGGTGGCCCAGGCCAGGTAGCCGGCACGGTCGGCGGCGCGCAGCGGCAGCGTCTCGCGCAGCGCGGGCTCGTCGACCTGGATCACCGAAGTCCCGGACGCCTCCAGGTCGTTCACCTCGTCCCGCAGCGCGAGAGCGACCTGCCGAGCGGTGTCCCCGAGCGGCTGGTCGTCGCGGACGAAGGACCAGGCGAGCATGGTGACCGGCCCGGTGAGCATGCCCTTGACGGGGCGGTCCGAGAGGGACTGGGCGTACGCGGTCCAGCGCACCGTCATCGGCCCGGGACGCGAGATGTCGCCGGCCAGGACCGGCGGGCGCACGTAACGGGTGCCGTACGACTGCACCCAGCCGGCCTGCAGGGCGAGGTAGCCGGTGAGCCGCTCGGCGAAGTACTGGACCATGTCGTTGCGCTCGGGCTCGCCGTGCACGAGGACGTCCAGGCCGGTCTTCTCCTGGAAGGAGACGACGTCGCGGATCTCGTTCCTGATGCGCTCCTCGTACGCGACCGTGTCGATACGGCCCGCCCTCAAGTCGGCCCGCGCCGCGCGCAGTTCACCGGTCTGCGGGAACGAGCCGATCGTCGTGGTCGGCAGCAGCGGCAGGCCGAGGTGGGCGCGCTGCGCGGCGGACCGCTCGGCGTACGACGGAGAGCGGCGCCCGTCCGCGTCCGTGACGGCGGCGGCGCGGGCCCGCACGTCCGGGTCGTGCGTGATCGGGGATCCGGCCCGCGACGCCAGGTCCGCCCGGTTCGCGGCGAGCTCCGCCGTGACGCTGCCGGTGCCCTGGGCCAGACCCGCGGCGAGGGTCGCCACCTCGGCGGTCTTCTGCCGCGCGAAGGCCAGCCAGCGCAGGATCTGCGGCTCGATGTCCCGCTCCAGCGACGCGTCCAGCGGGACGTGCAGCAGCGAGCAGGACGGGGCGACGTCGACCCGGTCGGCGAGGCCGAGCAGGGTGCCGAGCGTGGTGAGGGACCTCGCCAGATCGTTGATCCAGACGTTGCGGCCGTCGACGACACCGGCGACCAGCCGCTTGCCGGGCAGCCCGCCGACGGCCGCGAGGGCGTCGAGGTTGGCGGCCGCCGAGCCGGTGAAGTCGAGCGCCAGACCGTCGACCGGGGCCTTGGCCAGGACCGGCAGGGCGTCGCCCAGCCGGTCGAAGTACGAGGCCACGAGCAGCTTGGGCCGGTCGGCGAGAGCACCGAGGTCGCGGTAGGCGCGGGCCGCCGCGTTCAGCTCGGCCGGGGTGCGGTCCTGGACGAGGGCGGGCTCGTCGAGCTGCACCCACGGGGCCCCGGCCGCACGCAGCTCGGTGAGCACCTGCGCGTACACGGGCAGCAGCCGGTCGAGGAGGGTCAGCGGGTCGAAGTCGGCGGCGACACCGGGCGCGGGCTTGGCCAGCAGCAGATACGTGACCGGACCGACGAGGACCGGCCGGGCGGCCAGCCCCAGGGCGAGCGCTTCCTCGAACTCCGTGACCTGCTTCGTGGAGTCAGCGGTGAACACCGTGTCCGGCCCCAACTCGGGCACCAGGTAGTGGTAGTTGGTGTCGAACCACTTCGTCATCTCCAGCGGCGCGACGTCCTGCGTGCCACGGGCCATGGCGAAGAACCCGTCCAGGGCATCGGCGTCGAAAGCGGCGCGGTGGCGCTCGGGGATCGCGCCGACCATGACGCTGGTGTCGAGGACGTGGTCGTAGTACGAGAAGTCGCCGGTCGGCACTTCGCCGATGCCCGCGCCGGCCAGCTCCCGCCAGTTCGTGCGGCGCAGTCCGGCGGCGGTGGCACGGAGGGCGTCGGCGGTGACGCGGCCCTTCCAGTAGCCCTCGATCGCCTTCTTCAGCTCGCGATTCTGTCCCTGGCGGGGGTAGCCGTACACGGTGGCCCGTGCTGCCGCGGCCGCGGTCCTGGTGGTCACGGAGATCTCCTTCGAGAGACGTATCCCTGGGATCCCGGAGACCGACGCGGCCGGAAAGGAGTGACAGACCGGCGGCACGGTCCCGCGCGCCGGGGCGCGGTCGTCCGTCCGGTGTGTACGCCGACCCGCCCTCGAGGTCACCGAGATGTCCGCGCACGCGTCGTACGCGCACGGGCAGATGGCAGGTCTTCGGACTCGCGGGCACGTCCTCCGATCCGGAGGACACCTACTGGCCGTCGCTTCCCAGGTCCCGTTCGTCGGGACCCAGTGCGTATGACGGCGGTCGTTCCCACTCACCGCTGCGGGGCAGTCCCGGATTCCCACCGGGTTCCCTCTTGCGACGCTCCCGCCTGGCGGACGGGGCGAACCAGCTGCACGGGCCAGCCTACGGGGCGGGGGCCGCTCGGCGCCAAGCGGCCGGGGCCACGACCGCGGCGCCGCCTCAGCCGGCGATGTCGACGCCGTACCCGAGGGCGAGCGCGTCGAGACCGTGGCCGTAGCCCTGCCCGACGGCACGGAAGCGCCACACGGGGCCGCGGCGGTGGAACTCGGCGAGCAGCAGGCCGCGTTCGGTGGTGGCGCACACCCGACCCCGCTCACCGGCACAGAACGGCACGGGCCCCCGAGCGCGACCTGATCCGCCGGACCGGCCCTAGCCCCGTGGAGCCGTCGGTGCCGCAAGCCCGTCGCTCAGCAGGCGGCTGTCGATCTCGTCGAGGGCCAGACGCAGCGCGCCCAGGGCCACGCTCTCGTCGCCGAGCGTCGAGGTGCGCAGCTCCGGCAGGCGCAGGCAGTGCTTGGTCAGTTCTCGGCGCAGCGGCTCCAGGATGACGTCGGCGGAGCGGGAGAACCCTCCGCCGTAGACGACGACCTCGGGGTCCAGGGCGAGAACGAGGGCGGCGACCCCGACCGCGAGGTCCCGGGTGTAGCGGCGTACGGCGGCCCTCGCGTCCCGGTCACCGTCCCGGGCCGCCTGGAACACCCAGGCCGCGATGTCGCCGGCCGCCGCCGTCTCCGGTACCCCGGGGCAGGAGGCGAGGTGGTCCGGAGCGGCGAGCCAGCGCACGGCCTTGAGCGCGCCGATCTCGCCCGCGGCGCCGCCGTGTCCGCGGCGCAGGGTGCCGTCGAGGATGAGGCCGGCGCCGGTACGCAGCCCCGCGAGAAGGAAGACGATGTCGTCGGCGTCCTGGGCGACGCCCTTCCAACGCTCGGCGACGGCGGCGAGCTTGCAGTCGTTCTCGACCTGAATGGGGCAGGTGAAGCGGGTTGCCAGATGAGCGGCCGGGTCGGCGGTGCTCCAGCCGGGGAGAGGAGTGAACAGGGTGGTGCGGCCGCTGGAGTCGACGGGGCCGGTCACACCGATCGTCACGGCCCAGATGTCGGCCGGCGTCATGGCGACGCCGCGCAGCACCTCGTCGATGACCTCGTCGACCGACGCCAGCCGAGCTTCGGGCGCGGCCTCAGGGTCGACCGGTCGGCGCGTGCTGCGGACGATGTTCCCCTCCAGGTCGCTCAGCATGACGAGGATCTTGTGGACGCCTATGTCGATGCCGAGTGCGTGACCGGCGGTGGCCCGGAACCGGAAGCGCCGGGCGGGCCGGCCGACGACGCTGCTGGCTTTCGGCTGCTCGACCTCGGCCCACCCGTCGGTCACCAGGGACTGCACCAGCACGTCGACGGCGGGCCGGGACAGCCCGGCCCGGCCCGCGAGTTCAGTGACGGTGGCGGGTGGGTTGCCGCGCAGCGCCCACACGATCGACAGTTGGTTCATCTCGCGCATCCGGGACAGGTCTGTTCCGGTCGTCGCCATGCTGGTGCTCCCTGGTGGGGTCTGCGGGCCGCTGCTGAATAATGCTGAGCAGTTTACTAATTCAGGGCGGCCGCCGTACGAGGATCGTGGATCGCTCCCTCGCGACGGTCACGGATCAGGCGATCGGATAGCGCTGTTCCGTGTCCGGAGCGACGGCCGGGCCGAAGTCGATCTCGCGCCCGTCGATCGCGAAGCGGTACCGGCCGAGCCTGCGCACCTCGGGGCGGTGCGCCAAGTACGCCGTCATCGCCTCCAGTTCGTCCGGGTGCAGCCAGCCCGGCGGATCGGACACCGCACGGAAACCGCAGACGTCGGCGAGGTCGCGCAGCCAGCTCTGCTGCTGCTCGGTCAGCAGATTGAGGCGGCTGCGGAAGTACACGACGTCCGGGTCGACCTCCAGCAGGGGCGCCTGCCACAGCCGGTGCACGGTGTTGACGACGGCGTTGCGCGCCAGGGCGTCGGAGGGGTCCTGGGTGGCGTAGTGCTCCCACAGGGGTGCGACGTCGGGGCCGCTGCGGATGCCGTCGAGCAGTCCGAGGGAGGGCAGCAGGGGTGCGCCGCTGCCGAGGAGATAGGCGTCCGGGCCGGCCTCCTCCCGGATGATGCGCAGGCCGATCCGGTACGCCTCCTCGCGGCCGACGTCCTCGAACCGGGCCCCCGGCACCGCGCCGGCACCGATGAAGTCGATCTTCAGGTACGTGAATCCCCAGTCCCGGCTGACCCGGCGCATCATCTCGCGCAGATGCTCCTGTGCGGCGGGCAGTGTGAGGTCGAGCGCCCAGTAGCCGGTGCCCCAGTTGTGGCCGGCCGTCACCGGGGCGCCGTCGCCGTCCCGCAGCAGCAACTCCGGCCGCTCGTGGGCGACCTGCGCGTCGGGGTGGACGATGAACGGCGCGATCCACAGCCCGGGCCGCAGCCCGGCCTCCGTGATGCGGTCGGCCAACGCACGCATTCCGGAGGGGAACTTGGCGTTGGCGTGCCAGTCGCCCACCCTCTGCTCCCAGCCGTCGTCGATCTGGACGACGTCGAAGGGCAGGCCGCGCAGGGCGGTGATGTCCTTGGTGAGCTGCTCCTCGGTGATGTTCTCGTAGTAGGCGTACCAGCTGCACCACACGTTGCCCGCGCGCTTGTCGCTGTGGCCGAGTCGGTCGGCGAGGTGCCGGGCGTAGGCGGCGAAGACCTCGTCCTCGGTGCCGTACGCCAGGAACCAGGGGGCTCCGCCGCGCTCGTACCAGCCGACCAGCGCGTCCCGGTCGGCGGTCAGGCGCGGGATGTCGAGGCCGAGCGCGCCGAGCAGCAGCACCTGTCCGTCGGCTCCCTGGAGGGCCGCGACGGCGGAGGAGTGGTGGCGCGCCGGGTCGTCCCACACGGTGTCGTCGGCGGTCAGGCGGCGTTCGGCGCTCTCGATGCGCAGCGGCGGCTCGGACAGACGGCGCCAGCCGCACGGGCTCCAGGAGTTGTGTCCGTGCCGGTAGAACAGCGCGTCGCCGAGGCCGTGCAGCAGGGCCACGCGGCCGGGCGGCAGCAGCAGGCCGCCGTCGACGGGCCGCGGCGGGGCGTCGCCTTCGAGCTCGACGGCCAACGTGAGGCCGCCGAGATCTGCGAGCTGGGCCATGGATCTCCTTGCTTCATGGTGAGAGGTGCGGACGGAAGCCGGTCACTACTTGAAGAGGCCGTTGACCTTGTCGTTGGCCGACTTGAGGGCGCTCTCCGGCTTGGCCCTGCCGAGGATCACCGACTGGATGGCGTCCTGGACGATCGGGCCTATTTCGGTGCCGTGCTCGGTGACGGGCAGCTGGAACGTGACGTTCTTGTCGGCCACCGCGTCGGTGAAGACGTGGACGTCGTCACCCTTCGCCTTGTGCGCGGCGAGCGCCTTCTGGGTGGCGGACTTCAGGGCCGGGAACACGACGGCCCGCTTGGCGACGAGATTCTGGCAGTCGGGTGAGGCGAGGAACTTGACCCACTTCCAGGCCTCTTCCTTGTGCGGAGTCCCGGCCCAGATGGCGTCGGACAGTCCGTTCACGGCGCTCTTGCGCCCTTCCGGACCGGTCGGCAGCGGGGCGAAGGCGAACTGCTGCTTCAGCTTGGCGTCGGTGAACGTGGAGATGGTCCAGGAGCCGGCGACCATGATGGCGCCCTTGCCCGCGGTGAGCAGTTCGGAGTTGGCGACGGTGGACTGCTTGTCGAACCGCGGCGCGTAGCCCTTGTCGATGAGGTGCTTGAACCAGGCGATGGTCTCGGCGAGCTTCGGGTCGTCGTACTTGTACTTCGTGCCCCACGGGTTCTTGTCGAGGTACGTGAAGCCGTTCGCGGCGGCCAGATCGCCCCAGCCGTTCTGCCCCTGCGACCCGTCGGCCCACTCGGGAAGGAACCCGTACGTCTTCACATGGCTCTTGTCGAACTTCGGGTCGAGTCCGTTGCGGCCCGCGGCGTCGACGGTGGCCTTGGCGATCGCCTTCTCCAGCGTGCCGCCGTCGTCGGCGTTCCACGTCAGGGCGTCGAGCTCGGCGGCGTCCACGCCCTGCTTCTTGAGCATGCCGGTGTTGTAGACGAGCGCCATGGTGTCCCAGTCCTTCGGCAGTCCGTAGCGCTTGCCGTCCTTGACCCAGGTCTCGGCGAGACCGGACTGGTAGGCGGACAGGTCGACCTTGTCCCGCTCCACGAGCGGCTGGAGGTCCATGAGCTGGTTGCTGGTGGCGAACTGCGGATAGTAGGAGGCCTGGTCGGTCCAGACGTCCGGCGCCTCGCCGGACGTCAGCTGCGTGGTGAGGTTCTGCCAGTACTGAGCCCACGCCGTCTGCGTGATCTTGACGGTGATGTCGGGGTTGGCCTTCTGGAAGGCGTCGGCGCAGTCCTGGTAGGCGGGCAGCTGCTTGTCGTCCCACAGCCAGTAGTTGATGGTGGTCCTGCCTCCGGCCGTGTCGTCGGAACTCCCGCAGGAGACGAGGGTGGACGTGGCGGCCAGGCACAGCAGGGCCGCGCCGGCGCGCAGGTGCTTGGGACTCATGACGAGGAGCCTCTCTGACTCGTACGAGGAGGGAAGTCGTGCGGCGTGGGGGAGCTCGTGCTGTGTGGGGGAGTGACACTCTTGAGGGGGCAACGGCCCCGGCATCGGGGCTACTTGATGCCGGTGAAGTTGAGCGACTCGACCAGGCGGCGGCCGAGCACGATGAGCAGCACCAGGACGGGCAGGACCGACAGCGCGGAGCCGGCCATGAGTCCCGTCCAGTCGGGCTGGGTGTTGGGGGACTGCTGCTGGAAGATGCCGAGGGCGACGGTGAGGACGCGGGTCTGCTCGTCACGCCCGGTCAGCAGCGGCCACAGGTAGTCCTTCCAGGCCCACACGGTGGTGGTGAGTCCGATGGTGATCAGCGGTCCGCGGCTCATGGGCATGACGATCTTCCAGAAGACGCCCCAGGCGCCCACGCCGTCGAGCACGGCCGCCTCCTCCACGTCGCGCGGGATCGACAGGAAGAACTGCCGCAGGAAGAAGACCGCGAAGGGCGTCATGAGGACGCTCGGCGCGACCATGCCGGCGAAGGTGTTGAGCCAGTCGAGGTTCTTCACCAGGACGAAGTTGGGCAGCACGGTGAAGATCGGCGGCACCATGAGCGCGGCGATCAGCACACCGAACACCGCGTCCCTCCCGGGGAAGCGCAGCCGGGCGAAGGCGTAGCCGGCCATGGCACAGAACAGCGTCTGCAGGACGGCGATCAGCCCGCTGTAGACCACGGAGTTGAGCAGGTAGCGCAGGAAGTCCACGTGCGCCCCGGACCCGCCGGCGGCCCGTGCCTCCTCCTCACTCGTCAGCCCGAGGACCCGCAGGAAATTGATCATCGTCGGGTGGTCCGGTACGAGTCCGGTGGCGTCGGTGTAGATGTCGGCCGCCGGGGTCAGGGCTGTGCGGATCATCCAGTAGAACGGGAAGACGGTGACGACCAGCGCCACGGTCAGGGCGGCCCACGCGGCGATCCGGCCGGGCGAGACCTTGATGGACATGCGGTTCACGGTCTGTCTCCTCAGGCCAGGTCCGAGCGGGAGGCGCGCAGCAGGCGCATCTGCACGGCGGTCAGGACGCCGAGGACGACCGCCAGGACGACCGCCACGGCGGACGCGTAGCCCATGTGGAAGTTCGTGAAGGCCTGTTCGTAGATGTAGAAGTAGATGACGCGCGTGGCGCTGACGGGCCCGCCCTTGGTGGTCACCGCGATCGTGTCGAAGATCTGGAACGAGCCGATCAGGGACACCACGAGGACCAGGGCGAGGACCGGGCGCAGCAGCGGCAGCGTGATCTTCGTGAACATCCGCCACTCGCCGGCCCCGTCCAACGAGGCGCTCTCGTAGAGGTGTTGGGGCACCTGGAGCATTCCGGCGTACAGGAGCAGCGCCGTGTACCCCGTGTATGCCCAGGTGTTGACGGCGGCGACGGTCGGCATGGCCCAGGTCGGTGAGGTGAAGAAGCCCGTCGTGCCGAAGCCGAGGGCGTCGAGGATGTGGTTGACGAAGCCGAGGTTGGCGTCGAGCATCCACATCCACAGCAGGCCGACGGTGACATTGGGCACCAGCCACGGCACCAGCAGCAGCGCGCGCAGCGCCACCGACCGGGTCAGGCGGTGCATGAGGGTGGCCAGGAGCAGGCCCAGCAGTGTCTGCGATCCGATGTTCAGGACGACGTAAGTGCCGGTGACCTTCAGCGCGTTCCAGAACTGGTCGTCACCGATGAGGTGTTGATAGTTGTCCGCGCCCGTGAAGGCGGGCGGCGAGAGCAGGTTGTAGTCGGTGAGCGAGTAGTAGATGCCCCGGATGGTCGGATACGCGTAGAAGAGCGCGAAGCCCACCAGTGCGGGTGCCAGGAACAGCCAGGCGGCCTTGCGGTCGTCACGATGGCGGCGCCGCCGGGCCGGGGCCGGGGTGCCTCCTCGCGCGGTGTCCGTGCTCCTGTCCGGTGGCGCAACTGCCGTGTCCGCGCCCATGGTTCCCCTCCGAACGGATCTGCGCCGCACCTCTTGTCAGTGGGGCACCGTGGACACATATTGATGAGCAGCAGCGAAACTTTGTCAATGCTGTCCCATAAAAAACCGCGGTCTCGGCCTCGCGGGACCCCAGGGAGAGACGGCGAAGACGAGTCGCCGAGCGGCCCGCCCGAAGAGAAAACCCCACGTCAAGCGGGAGTTGGGTGGGGCCGTTCGATCGCCTCGAGGCTGCTGGACGACAACTCCTCATCACCTCACGGAGGTTGGATCCATGCGCACCTTCGCTCGACGACGCGGAAGAAGACTGCTGGCCGCGCTCTGCTCCGGGGCCGCGGCCTTCGCTCTCGCCGCGCTGCCGGTCACCGCCCAGGCCGACCCGGCGTCCCACGCCTCGACATCCTCGACGGCGTCGGCCGCGGGCGCCCCCGCCCGGCCCGCGCCCGGTCCCGACCCGGACCCCTCGCTCCCGGCGCACACCCTCACCGGCGCCGACGCGCCGCTGGACAATCCGCTCAAGGGATTCGCCCGCTTCTACCAGCCCGGAGGCGATCAGAACACGGGCTACCCGCACTCCCTGACCTGGAGCTACTTCGGTCTGTCCGAGGTCATGAACGACGCGGCGGACTGCGGCCACTTCGACTGGAGCGTCCTGGACAAGGCTCTCGACGAGACGGCCTCGTACGGCAACCAGGCCGCCATCCGCTTCTACATCGAGTATCCCGGCGGCACCGGCAGCCACCCGGCCAATGCGATCCCTCCGTGCTTCGCCGGGCACGTCGACAACCGCACCAACGCGTACTGGAACACCACCAGCCCCGACTACGACAGCCCCTACCTGCTGACCGCGCTCAAGAACTTCATCGCCGCATACGGCGAGCGCTACGACGGCGACGCGCGGATCGGGTTCATCCATATGGGACTTGTCGGTCTCTGGGGCGAGTGGCACACCTGGCCGTACGACACGGACACCTCGAGCGACTCGTACCCGGACTACATGCCCACCGACGCCCACGGCGCCGAGATCATCCAGGCCTACAACAGTGCCTTCACGCACACGAAGATCGAGGTCAGATACCCGGAGTCGGCCGGAGGCACCGCCGATACGCTGCCGGCGGTCGGATACCACGACGACTCGTTCTGCTACCGCGAAGGCAGCCCGCTCGCCGGAGTCACGCTGCCGGCATCGATGGGCGGAGCCTCGTACGCGCAACTGCAGAAGGCCGTCGAACGGGGCGTGGAGAACCGCTGGACCACGGCCTCCATGGGCGGTGAAGTGCGGCCCGAGATCCAGCCCACCGCCTTCGCTTCCTGGCCCGGCGGCTCGGGAGCGGTCGACAACATGAAGGCCTGCCTCGAACTCGAGCACACCACCTGGAAGATCAACGAAGGCAGCGCCGCCTACGCACCGACCGACCCCAACGTCGCCGCCGCGGTCCGGCTCATGGGCTACAACCTGGGTGTCGACCGCGCGTACTTCCACGACACCGCGCAGGGCAGCACCAAGGTCGGCGTACGGATCAGCAACACCGGCGTCGCCCCGTTCTATTACCCGTGGAAGGTCAGCCTCGGGCTCAAGGACTCCTCCGGCAACGTCGTCAGGAGCTGGGAGACGCCGTGGGACCTGCGCAAGGTCATGCCGCAGAAGATCCGGGCCTTCCCCGACTGGGGTGTGGGCTCCGACCCGACCTACCTCGACTACGGCTACGCCCAGTACTTCGACGCGAACGTCGACCTCTCCGGCGTCGCCTCCGGTGACTACCAGCTCGTCATGAAAGCCAAGAACCCCCTGGAGGACGTCAGTTCCAAGGCGAAGAAGCTGCGCTTCGCGAACACCGGACAGAACGCGGACGGCTGGCTCGGCCTCGGAGCCATGACCGTCGGCTCCGGCGGCACCTCCGATCCCGTCGGCTACGAGGCCGAAGCCACCGGCAACGCCCTCACCGGGACCGCCGTGGTCGCCGACTGCGCCGGCTGCTCGGGCGGCGCCAAGGTCGGCTACCTCGGCAACGGCGCCACCCTCACGTTCAAGGGCGTCGACGGAGGCAGCGGCGGCACCACGTCACTGACCCTCCACTACGCGACGGCCGTGTCCCGCTCGGCGACCGTCCAGGTCAACGGCGGCACACCGCGCACGGTCGCCTTCGCTCCCACCGCCGACTGGACGAAACCCGGTTCGACAACGGTGAGTGTCGATCTCAAGGCAGGTACGGGGAACACCGTCACGCTCGCCAATCCTTCGGGATGGGCTCCCGACATCGATCGGATCACCGTGACCTGAGCGGGTTGTCGAGGCCGGGAGACGCCACCCCGGCCTCGACACGTGGCGCCCGGCCTGCGGATTGTGAGCAGCGGCGGAGTCGACGGCTGCCCGCGCCAGGTCGTGGTCCCTTCGATGGTGAAGAGTGTCCGCTCCGCCTCCGTGCGGGCCGAGGGACACAGAGAGGCCGATCCGTGGGAGAGGCGAGGGCACAGCGCGAAGGAGGGCTGAGTGCGGTGTCAGGTCTCTAGAGCCAGTCCCGCCGCTTGAAGATCAGGTACAGGCTGACGCAGACGATCCCCATCAGGCCGATCGCGAAGGGGTATCCGAACCCCCAGCCGAGCTCCGGCATGTTCTCGAAGTTCATCCCGTAGATGGTCCCCACCAGCGTCGGCGCGAAGAGGATCGCCGCCCAGGACGAGATCTTCTTGAAGTTGTCTACCAGGCCGCCCTGACCTGCGGTTATGCGCTCTGGTCGGCTTCTGACCTGCGCGAACGCATCTTTCAGGGACTTTCGGCTTCACCTGGCGTTACGCGGTTCGATCTCCCCACGCGCTCCCCAGCGGCCGTCGTACTCCCCAGATTCTCCCCACAGGAGGTCACTTGGGAGGTGCCGGGCTACAGAGTGTCCGCGTCGCCTGATGCGGCGAGGTGATCACCATAAGTGGTTGTCGGGAGCGAGGCAGTAGGGCGGTATGCCAGTGGCGGCAGTCTGTCATGATCACCGGCCGCCTCATCGGTACCGGCCTGGCGGTCCCCGAGCCCACGGAACAGAAGGATGACACCGGTCCCCGGGCACTGGACTCTGATGGCGACTGACTGCTCTCCACGCAGAATGGCCCCGTGCAGCAGCCAACGACGACCAGCCGTGAACTGTCACGACGTCAGGACGAGCGAGTGATGGTCGCACTGCCCCCGCCCGCGCCACTTCCTAGCGCGTCTGTGAGATCTCCCGCGCGTCTCGGATCTTGAGAAATTCCTGCCGAGGGCAACACATCCCGTCGCGCGCCAGCCCAGGCGTGGACTCTCCGTGGTCCTTCCGTGTCTCGGCGAGGAAGGGTTGAGCAGGTGGCCCCTCACCGAACCCCCCGGTCGGCCGAAATGAATCCAGCAGTCAAGCCGCTTTCCGGCCGAACGGGCATGTCAATGGGTTGCTCGGGGGGCAGAAGCGCGGCCTTGAGTCGCGGCGGCAGGTCGTGGAGTTACGGGTCGACCTCGTCACGGTGAGTCTCGGTAGCGTAATAAGTTGTGGGGGTGACTAACCGGTCGTCTCCCGTCATTTAGGTTTTTCGTGTGCCGTCTTTCCCGTGTCAAGGCAACTTCTTTGCTTGACCTTTGAGGGTGATGGAGCATTAACTCTCGCCACCTGTAGCGGTTTTGTGACTCTGGGGTGGGGACTGTGGAGTTCGTGCGGGGGCGGAGCTATGGCCTCGGCCGTCGAAGATATTTGCCTGGTCGAGGCGCTCGCGGCGTGATCGGTGTGGCAGTGGCGGCGTTGTTGTCGACCGTGGTCGCGCAGGCCCCGGGTGCAGTTGCGGCGGAGGCCGATGCGGCGCCGTTGTCCGAGGGGCAGAAGGCGCTGGCCACAGCGAAGGAATCGGGCGAGCGGGTTGAGGTCCTGGGGCAGCGGTCCGAGCAGACAACGGTTTACGCGAATCCGGACGGCTACACCTTCACGTCGCAAGAGTCGTCGGTTCCGGTCCGGGTTTCCAAGGCCGGGGGTGGCTGGCAGAAGCCGGATCCCACGCTTGAGGTGCGTACGGACGGTTCTGTGGCCCCGAAGGCTTCGGCGCCGCAGATGGTGTTCTCCGGCGGTGGCGAGAAGGAGCCCTTGGCTCAGATCTCACGCCAGGGGCGTTCGATTGAGTTGAGCTGGCCGGGCTCGTTGCCGCAGCCGAAGCTGGATGGCGCGAGCGCTGTGTACGCGAACGTGCTGCCGGATGTGGACCTGAGGGTCACGGCGACTGCGGAGAGTTTCCAGCATGTTCTGGTGGTCAAGACGCCCGAGGCGGCTGCGAACGAGAAGCTGAAGAAACTCACCTTCGGACTGAAGACCACCGGGCTGCATCTGAAGGAGGGCGCGGCGGGGAACCTTGCCGCGATCGACTCGGACGGCAAGACGGTGTTCAAGGCGCCGCCTGCTCAGATGTGGAACTCGGCCGGTTCGGACCTGCCGATGCCCGCAGCCGTATCGGGCCGTGCCGCCCCGGATGAGACGGCACCTTCCGACCCGTCCGAGACCGCCCCGTCGGGTTCCGGTGCAGAGCCCGGACAAGGCGATCAAGTGGTGAAGATGGACGTGGAGGTCAGCAAGGACACGCTGTCCATCGTGCCGGACGCGAAGCTGCTCACCGAGTCTGATGAGGCAGCCTTCCCCCTGTTCATCGACCCCCCGGTGACCTGGGGTGAGTCCGAGCGGACGCTCCTGCGATCGGACGGCTACGAGGACTACGCCTGGGGCAACGGCGACGACGACCAAGGCAAGGGTGCCGGCAAATGCGGCAGCTGGAGCGGCTACTACTGCGGGCCTGGGTATGTCCAGAAGCTCTACTACGAGTTCTCGCCGGCCAGCCTCAAGGGCAAGCACGTCCTGGATGCAACGTTCCGTGTAACCGAACCCTGGGCCTTCCAGTGTGATCCGCGCTGGGTGGATCTGGTGCGCACCAACAACATCTCCTCGTCCACCACCTGGTCGTCACGACCCAAGGAACTCGACTGGATGGGCGACCGGTATGTCTCGGCGGGCCGGGGGGACCTGTGCAGCCCAGGCCTGCCCAATGCGGCGATTGAGTTCAACGACAATCCGGACGAGTCCAATGAGAACCTCACCTCCACTGTAAAGAACTTCGCGGCTGGCAAGTTCTCCCGGCTCACCCTGGAGATACGCGCGCACGACGAGTCGGACACCTCTGCCTGGAAGCGGTTCCGCAACGATGCGGTCCTCGAAGTCTCCTTCGTCGGAATCCCGGACAAGCCCACCGGGATCGGTCTGGTGGCCGGATCGACAACGGTGTGCTCGACCGCCGAGACGAACCCGACGATCACCTCCGCCCCGAACCCCACACTGACCGCCACCACACAGACCAAAGCGGGCGGCGAAGATGACGCGCAGCTGAGGATCTACTTCGACCTCGACCACAAGAACACCGACGGCTCCTGGTCGGACACCACTGCGGGCAATGGCGATCTACGGCCGTCGACCGGGTACGCAGGCGACGGGAAGAAACAGACAATCACCTGGTCGACGCTGACCGAAGGCAAGCTGTATCGCTACCGAGCGTGGACGCAGTCGTACTACAAGAGTGGCGCCAGCTATCTCGCCGGCCCCTCGAACGGTTCGACCACGGGGTTTTGCTACTTCAAGGTGGACCCGACCGCTCCGAAGGCGCCGAAGATCACTCTTGGCAGCCCGTACAAGGAGTGCCTGCCCAACGACTGCGCAGGCATGGGTGGTCCGGGACAGAAGGCCACCTTTGGCTTCGCGCCGGCAGCCGGGGACTCGGGCGTCGTCTCGTACGAGTACCGCTTGTCAGGGATGACGGCCTATGCGACGGTCAGTGGTGCAACGGCGAGTGTTTCGCTCACCCCGGATCGGGCTGGCAGCTTCACGCTGTGGGTTCGCGCCAAGGATGGTGTTGATTCGGGTCGCCCTGGGGCGTGGAACGCGGTGGACTTCCTGGTTGCCGATGGCGACGGGCCCGTCGCGCGCTACCACTTCAACGAAGGCAGCGGAAGCGCGATCGACTCAGCCGACGCCGGCGGACAGGACGACGCCGTGCTGGGTGGTGGTGCTACCCGCGACGATCGTGGCCGACGAGGCGTGATGACCCATGATGCTCAGGGACAGCCGCTGGCCGAACCCGTCACGGACAAGGGGCTGTCGCTGAACGGCACCAGCTCGTACGCCCAGTCCAGCAGGCCCGTCATCGAGACACGGTCCGCGTACACCGTGTCCGCGTGGGTCCGTCTGGATAAGACTGATCAGATCGGTACGGTCCTCGCGCAGCAGACGCAGGACGGACGACTCCCTTTCTCCTTCATCTACTCCGCGTCCGCAAAGACTTGGTTCTTCGGTGTGAACCGGACCGACGGCAGTGGCTTCTGGGGTATGAAAGCCGTGTATCCGGCGCAGGCCGGTGTGTGGACGCATCTGGCCGCCACCTACGACCCGGCGAAGAAGGAGCTGAACTTCTACGTCGACGGGCGCCGACAGGTCGGACCACTCGCCGTCGACGGATCGTGGCAATCCACAGGGTCGCTGCAGATCGGCCGAGCCCAGTCCGGCTCCACCAGCGTGCAGTACTTCCCGGGGGCGATCGACGAAGTCGCAATTTGGCAGAGGGTGCTGACAGCCCGAGAGATCGCCGACGAGGTGCGGACGCTGACTTCGGAGCAGTTCGCGGGTGTGGAGCTGATGGCGGACTGGAATGCCGATCGCGGCAGTGGGACGACCGTTGCGGACACCACATCCGGCTATGGGCACAACCTCACGCTGACAAATGGCGCCTCCTTGAACGATGGGGCCATCGTGCTCGACGGCGTCAACGACGAAGCCACTGCGGCCGGCCCGCTGGTGTCTGACCATGCGCCCTTCACGGTGACCACGAGAGTGGCGCTTGACGGCGCGCAGCTGTACGGGAAAGACGTCGGATACACGGGGCAAGTGCTGGGCCAACGAACCGCCGACGGATCGGCCTGGGGCCTCTGGTACGAGCTCACTGGCAAGGGCACCGAACTTGATGAGGAAACCCTCGAGGAGAAACCGGTCGCGCTCGGCGTGTGGCACTTCGGGCGCCTGAACGCGGATGGAACGTGGAGTTCCGTGGCGTCGGAAGAGGTGGCGGCTCTGGATACTCCGGTCCGGCTGACCGGCATCTACGACTCCACCACCGGCACCATCAGCCTGCACCTCGGCTACAACCAGAACGGCGACTCCGCCGCCTTCACGGTTCAACTCGGTACCGGGGACTTCGCCATCGGCAAGGGCTTCACCAACGGCACCTGGAAGCACTTCCTCCCCGCCCGCATCGAAGAAGTGCGCCTGTGGGCCGGCGCGATGGCCAGTCCGGCGCAGATCGACGCCCAGGTGGGCGACTGAACCGTTCGTCTCGGGCGGCGGCACGAAAGCCGCCGCCCGGCTGCGGCCGGACGGTTCGGCCGACAGGGCGACTTACTGACTCTTTGACTTCTTGTGAACTGGGTGGGGACGAAACTCCAATGGCATTTGGCATAGGCACCTCAAGACGGACTTCGGGTGGGGCGCGGCGATGGGGACGCCGTCTGGTCACCCCGGCAGTGGTGCTCGCGTTGCTCGCCCCGCTCGGCGAGGTCCAGGCCGCAGTCGCCAAGGAGACGCGGGCAGAACAGGCCGCCTCGGGCCGGCCGGACGTACCCAAGCCCCGTGTCAGCAAAGTCAAAGAGGTCAAGGGCCTGGGAGCGAAGAAGGCCCGCGACAAGGTAGCCGCAGGCAAGAAGGCGGGTGCCGCACAGGCCGCGCGAGCCCGCAAGGAACAGACGGCCACCTGGCCCGGACGAGACAGCGCAACCATCGCGCTCACCGCAGGCAAGCGGGCCACAGCAGATCTTGGCGGCGCACCTGTCTCCGTCGCGCCCCCAAAGGACCGTCGCACAGCCGCCACGGGCAGCGCCCACGTCACGGTCCTGGATCACAAGGCTGCAGCCAGGGCAGGCATCAGCGGCGTCGTACTGAGCGCGACTGCGGACACGGCCGGCACGGCGCAGATCAGCGTCGACTACAGCGGCTTCGCCTCCTCCTTGGGCGGCGACTGGGCCCAGCGGCTGCATCTGGTGCGGCTGCCCGCCTGTGCACTGACGACGCCGGAGAAGGCCGCCTGCCGCCAGCAGACCCCGCTGAAGACCGACAACGATCTCTCGGCGCAGTCGGTCTCTGCTCAGGTCTCGCTGGCCGAGAGGGAGAATGGCGGAACTGCGGCGCAACGGACGGCGAGCGCGGCGGCGCCGAGTGCCACCGTTTTGGCGGTGACCGCGGCGGCAGCCGGATCCGGCCCGTCGCCCAAGGGAACCGGAAACTACTCCGCAACCGACCTGGCTGCCTCGTCCTCCTGGGAGGCCGGCGGCAGTTCGGGATCGTTCACCTGGAACTACGGTTTCACCGTGCCCCCGGCAGCAGCCGGTCCCACGCCGCCGCTGTCCCTCTCCTACGACTCGGGCAGCGTCGACGGCCGCACCGCCACCACCAACAACCAGGGATCCGCGGTCGGCGAAGGCTTTAGCCTGACCGAGTCCTACATCGAGCGCACCTACGGCAGCTGCGACGATGACGACCACAAGGACATCTCTGACCACTGCTGGAAATACGACAACGCTCGTATCGTCCTCAACGGCAAGTCCAGCCGCCTGATCCTCAAGGACGCCAAAACAGACGAGTGGCGTCTGGAGGACGACGACGCCTCCACCGTCACTCGCTCCACCGGCGCAAGCAACGGCGACGACAACGGCGAATACTGGACCGTCATCACGGGGGATGGCACCAGATACATCTTCGGCCAGGACAAGCTCGATGGCGCCACCGACCAGCGCACCAACTCCACATGGACCGTCCCGGTATTCGGCGACGACTCCGGCGAGCCCGGATACGACAAGGGCAGCGACTTCGCCGGCCGAGCTCTGACCCAGGCATGGCGGTGGAACCTCGACTACGTCGAGGACACCAGCGGCAACGCCTCCACCTACTGGTACGCCAAGGAGTCGAACTACTACCCCAAGAACGAGGCGAGTACTGCCAACGCTTCGTACATCCGCGGTGGCTACCTCAAGGAGATCAAATACGGTCTGCGCAAGGGTGCTCTGTTCACCGACGACGCGGACGCCAAGGTGACCTTCGGGCACGCCGAGCGCTGCACGGTCGGCGAGTGCACGAGCCTCACCGAGTCAACGGCCAAGAACTGGCCTGACGTCCCCTTCGACGCGATCTGCAGCGATGGTGACGACGAATGCAACGCGGCCGGCCCGTCTTTCTTCTCCCGAAAGCGCCTCACCAGCGTCAACACGTTCTCCTGGAACGCGACGACCAAGGCGTACGATCCGGTGGACTCCTGGGCACTCACTCAGGACTACTACGACGCGGGCGACATCGGTGACACCACCGATCATGTCCTGGTCCTGGAATCGATCAAGCGGACGGCCAAAGCCGGTACCAAGGCGATCGACGTCAACCCGGTCAGCTTCACATACCAGCGCCGCCCGAACCGAGTCGACGGCACGGACGACATCCTCCCGCTGAAGCGCCACCGCATCGAGACCATCACCTCGGAGACCGGCTCGATCACGACGGTCACACTGTCGCAGCCGGAGTGCAAGCGCAGCGAGGTCCTTAGCGCAAGCCAGGACTCCAACACCCGCTCCTGCTATCCCCAGTTCTGGAACATCAACGGTGCCTCGGACGCGTCGGTGGACTGGTTCCAGAAGTATCGCGTGCTGGCCGTGGTCGTCGACGATCCCACCGGCCACGGAGAGTCGACCGAGCACGCCTACGACTACAGCGGCGCCGCCTGGCACTACAGCGATGACCCCTTCACGCCGAAGGACGAGCGGACCTGGTCCGAATGGCGCGGCTACCGCGATGTCACCTCCTACACCGGAGCATTGAGCACCACCCGCTCCAAGAGCGTCTCCCGCTACCTGCTGGGCATGCACGGGGACAAGAAAAAGGACGGCACCACCAAGACGGTCAGCGTCGATCCACTCCTGGACACCGACGTCGACTTCGCCGCCCTGACCGACAGCGACCAGTACGCGGGCCAGCTCCTCCAGAAGGTCACCTACAACGGCAGCCAGCCGGTCTCCACCTCCTACACCACTTACACGTACAAGAACACCGCCAGCCAGTCCGTACCGGACGCAGCCGACCACAACGCCCGCTGGGTACGCCCCAGCTCGACCTACGCCAGCACCTATCTCACGGCCTCCAAGACCTGGCGCACCCAGGTCGCCACCACCCGCTACGACGACCTGGGCATGGTCCGGGAGATCGACGACTACGGTCAGAAGGGCCTGGGCGGCGACGAAACCTGCACCCGCACCTGGTATGCCCGCAACACCGCTGCCGGCATCAACAGCCTCGCCTCGCGCACCCGTACCGTCGGCCAGGAGTGCTCGGTCGTCGACACGTCGCTCGACTTGCCCAGTGACAACAAGCGCCGTGGTGACGTCCTGTCCGACACCGCGACCGGCTACGACGGAGCCACCACCTGGTCGGAATCCATGAAGCCGACCAAGGGGCTGGTCACCTGGACCGGCCGCGCCAAGGGCTACGCCTCCGGTACGCCCGGCTGGCAGACCATCACCGCAAGTCTGACAACGGACTTCGACGCCCTTGGCCGGCCACTCAAGGTCACCAACGCGGACGGGCAGTCGACCACCACCGCGTACACCCCCACCGCGGCCGGACCGGTGACCAAGACGATCACCACCGACCCCAAGGGATTCAAGGAAACCAGTTTCCTCGACCCGCGCAGCGGCCAACCCCTGCGCACCTACGACGCGAACCTCAAGAAGACCGAACTCGTCTACGACGCCCTGGGCCGCCTCACCCAGGTGTGGCTGCCCAACCGGGACCGCGGAGGCGAAAGCGCCACCTTCGGCCCCAACACGAAGTTCGCCTACCACCTCAGCAACACCGATGCCCCCTGGGTGTCCACTGCCGTGCTGAAGAGGGACGGCACGAGCTACGCCACCAGCTACGCGGTCTACGACTCACTGCTGCGCCCGCTGCAGAGCCAGTCCGAGACGGCGACGGGCGGGCAATTGCTGACTGACACCCGCTACGACACTCGCGGCCTGGCGTACGAGACGTACGCGAACATCTTCGACACCACCAGCACACCCAACGGCAAATACACCCGCGCCAATTATGGAGAGGCCCCCAACCAGAGCGCTGTCGTCTTCGACGGGGCGGGCCGGGCCACCAAGAACACTCTGCTCGTCTTCGGAGTGGAGAAGTGGTCGACCACCACGAGCTACACCGGCGACTCCACCGCCAGCACCGCCCTCGACGGCGGCACCGCCACCCGCGCCATCACCGACATTCGCGGCCGCACATTGGAGAGCCGCGAATACGCCGGCAAGTCCCCGGACGACACTCAGTACGGGGATGGGCTCGGTGCCAGCTACGCGTCGACAAAGACCGCGTACAACCGGGACGGCCTGCCGAAGGAAATCACCGGCCCCGATAATGCCAAGTGGGGCTACACCTACGACCTCTTCGGCCGTCTGGTGGAAACAAAGGACCCGGATAAGGGCACCAGCACCACCGAGTACGACGTCATGGACCGGGCGATCAAGTCCAGCGACTCACAGGGCTTGCCAGCCACCTCCACCCGCTACGTCGGCGGCAAGACCGGCAAGACGTACACCGACACCGTCACCGCCTACGACACCCTGTCCCGCCCGGTTGCCACCACCCTCGACCTACCCGCCGACGACCCGTTCGTGAAGGCCGGAACCCCCCGCACCCTCGCGTTCAAGAGCGCATACAACCTCGACGGCACAGCCAAGACCGCCGAAGAACCCGCCCTGG
This sequence comes from Streptomyces sp. cg35, assembly GCF_050410835.1. NCBI lineage: Bacteria > Bacillati > Actinomycetota > Actinomycetes > Kitasatosporales > Streptomycetaceae > Streptomyces > Streptomyces sp. cg35. The sequence continues at coordinate 1,923,280 of NZ_CP191268.1, read as the reverse complement.
GCGGCCTGCCCTCGGAGATCATCGATTACGGCTACAACAGCGTCGGTCAGGTCACCTCGGTAGGCGGATCCACCGGCTACCTCCTGGACACCACCTACTCGCCCCTCGGCCAGCCCGTAGAGCAGCTTCTGGGAACGGCCAACACCGCCGACCACAAGAAGGTCTCCATCAGGAACACCTTCGAAGACGGGACCGGGCGCCTCACCCGCAGCAACGTCAAGGCCGACAGCCAGCCCTACATCCTGCAGGACCTCAACTACGGCTTCGACGAAGCCGGAAACGTCACCTCCATCACCGACCCCACCACCCTCGGCGGCACCAGCAGCGCCGAAACCCAGTGCTTCGCCTACGACGGCCACCGCCGCCTCACCGAAGCCTGGACCCCCAGCACACAAAAGTGCTCCGACGCACTCAGCGCCGGTGGCCTGTCCGGGCCCGCCCCGTACTGGACCAGCTACACCTACAACCAAGCCGGCCAGCGGACCACCGAAACCACCCACAAGAGCGCGGGCGACGCCAAGACCACATACTGCTACACCAAGATCGACCAGCCGCACTTCCTGACCGGCACCACCACCAAGGGCGACTGCGCTGCCCAAGAACGCACCTACACTCCCGACAAGGCCGGCAACACGACAAAGCGGCCCGGTACTTCAGCCGCTCAAGACCTGGTCTGGTCCGAAGACGGCAAGCTCGCCAAGCTCACCGAAAACAGCAAGGCCACGGAATACCTCTACGACGCCTCAGGCGAGTTGCTGATCCGCAGCACCCAGGGCGGCGACCGGATCCTGTACACCGGAACCACCGAACTCCACCTACGCTCCGACGGCACCACCTGGGCCCAGCGCTACTACGTCGCCGGAGCCCAGGCCATCGCACTGCGCTCCAACGAATCCGGCACCAACAAACTCACCTACCTCGCTGGCGACCACCACGGCACCTCGAGCCTCGCCATCAGCGCCGACAGTGCCCAAACAGTCAGCAAGCGCTACATGACCGCCTTCGGCGCCGAACGCGGCAAACCCACCGGCACCGCATGGCCCGATGACAAGGGCTTCCTCGGCAAGACCACCGACGAAACCACCGGCCTCACTCACATCGACGCTCGCGAATACGACCCCGCCATCGGCCAGTTCATCAGCGTCGACCCCCTCCTCGACACCGCGCAGTCGCAATCCCTCAACGGATATAGCTACGCCAACAACACGCCCGTCACCGCCTCCGACCCCAGCGGCGAATGGTGCGACAGCTGCAACAACGGCAAGGGCTGGACCCGCCCCGACGGCGGAACAGAAGGTGACCCCGATGGCGGTTTGAATCCCGACGGCAGTGTCCGCGGTACACCCGGCTTCCCCAGCAGCCACCCCGCCCCCGCCGGCTACGGCAGCTCCCCTGGAGCCGGCAAGGTCATCAGCAATCTGGGACACGGCGCACCGGCACTACCCCCACCGGACGTCTACAAGGACTACCAGTCCAAGCTGCCCGGCGTCGGCCAGATGAAGAACAACGGCACCTACATGCCGGAGCTCAGCTACGAACTCAACGTAGAGCTGTACTTCAGGGAACGCTGCAGCCTCTCGTTCGTCGACGAATGCCAGGCCATCCGGGACTTCTACTCCACAGGGCAGGATTCCAACGGGCTGGACGTGCACTGGACGCATGTCAAGGACATCCCGCTCCAGAACACCTGCCCCATCTGCGACAACATCGGCTTCCAAGCACTACTGACCGCGCTCCCGGTCAGCAAATTCAAATACGCACCCAAGTGCTTCCTGGCTGGCACTGACATCCTCATGGCGGACGGAACCGCCAAAGACATCGAGGACATCGAAGTCGGCGACATGGTTCAGTCCGCCGACCCTGAAACCGGAGAGAAGGGTCCAAGAAAGGTAACCCAACTCATCCGGAGTGAAGGGGAGAAGCGGCTCAACACGCTCTCCATATCCACACCGGACGGGATCAAGAAACTCACAGCGACACGCGAACACCCCTTCTGGTCCCCATCCCAGGACGCATGGGTAGAGGCGGGCATCCTCACTCCAGGCATGACCCTGCTCACCGACGACGGCAGCACCGTCACCGTCCAGAGCAACAAGGCCTTCACCAAGCGAACGCACACCTACAACTTCACCGTAGCCGAGCTCCACACGTACTATGTACTCGCCGGTAAGACGCCTATCCTGGTTCACAATTCGTGCACGCCCATCGGAGTTCCGGCTGACGCATATTCACGGGTTTTGGCTCGACTCGATGGACTTAGGGTCGGGGATCGGCACGTGGTGGACGGGGTCGAGATATTCGGATCCCGGGCGGGGAGTAGATATCGAGGTCGAGGCCCTAATTCGGATTCTGATCTTGATATGCTTGTGTCGATCAACCCTGCAGTACTGCAGGGGCGCAATGGTCGGTGGGTTCGCGACACGCTAGGAAAAATACGAAAAGATTTCCAGGATGAAACGGAAATAGAACTTTCCCTGTATGCGCCTGACAGTATTCCGACTTTCAAGTCGTCGATTCCCGGAACGGATTTCACGAGGGTGCGATGAGCGATAATGTTCTCAGGCTCATGGTGGATGAGGCTGAAGTGTCTGTTTTCGCGACCCAGCGATTGCTGCAGCGGTCTCCACATCCCGGCGGGCATCGATACAAACTGATTCTGCAAGATCGAGCCCTGATCGAGCGCTGGTTTCGCGATGTGGAATCGCAGGAGTCGCCAGGATCGGACGTTCAGTGGCTGATTTTCTACGGTCTTGACAGGGTTGCTGGTGAGATTGATAGCGGGTCTGCGGGTAAGGTTGATTACTTGCTGAACTCCGTCGAATCATTCCATGTGGGAAATGGGGAAATTATCGTCAGTGGTGTGTGCTCAAGGGTTGCGGATCCCGCTTCTGACGGTTAGTGAAATTTTCCCAACCTCGTTATCCTGGTTGGGATTTGGGTACGCTGTCGGCGCGATGACCATGCTGGTAGATGGGTCACCGTGATCACCAGTGGCTGGCAGGGGCTTTGAGTCCGAAAAACGACTTTGAAGGAGCCTGGCTGGGCGCGAATCGTTGCTACAAGGCGTTTTGACTCTCGTTCCGATGGTGCGTCAGTTGTTTCACCCCTTTTTAGGGGGCTTTCGGGCTTCCTGGGTGCGCCCGCACGCGAGGAAAAGGGAGCCCTCTGGGGTGCGGCGGCTTTTGCCCTGCAATCGGGGATGCTCCGGGGAGTCTGATGGCCCGGCCGCGGTGTCCCATAGGTGATCTCCGGGTCGCTTCTGCTGCCGGGTGTGAATCACACCGAGTTCGGTGTGGGCAGTCGCTCGGCCGACCTCGGCGAACAGGGAGGCCGGGCGGGTGTGCTGCGCCGGTCGGACGACTCGGAGTGACATTCGATTCCCCCCGGATTCTCCCCAGTATCGAGAAGCAGTCAAAAGGCCAGGTCAGAGGCATAGTTCTGGCAGGGCGAGGAGATCACCCGCATCACTTCTCCCCAGGGGCTCCCCAGCGCCCCAAATCGGTGGTTTGTGAAGGAGCCGCAGAAGTAAACCATGTGCGCGGCGCGAGTGGGTCGGTCCCTCTCTAGAGCCAGTCCCGCCGCTTGAAAATAACGTACAAACCGGTACAGACAACCCCCATCAAGCCGATCGCGAAGGGGTATCCGAGGCTCCAGCTCAACTCGGGCATCCGCTCGAAGTTCATGCCGTAGATGGTTCCCACGAGTGTGGGTGCAAAGAGAATTGCGGCCCAAGCCGAAATCTTCTTGATCTCCTCGTTCTGCTCGAAGCCCGCCTCCGCCAGCGCCCGCATCTCCGCGTTCTGCTGCTGGGTCACCAGCGTCGCGTTCACCGTGAGGATGTCGGCGAGTGCCTGGCGGAAGCCGTCGACGCGTTCGCTGGTGTGGGTGACGTGGTCGGCGACGTCGCGCAGGTAGCGCTGGAGTTCCTCGTCCGTGCCGTACTTCGCGAAGCCCGCCATCAGAGCGTGCAGCATGCCGATCAGAGGGCGGGTCGCGCGCTGGAACTCGACTACTTCGCGGGAGAGTTCATAGATGCGGCGGGAGACCTCGGGGGCGCCGGAGAAGACCTCCGTCTCGATCTCGTCGATGTCGTTCTGGACGCCGTCGACGACCGGGACGTAGCCGTCGACGACCGCGTCCAGGATCGCGTAGAGGATCGCCTCCGGGCCCAGCTTGAGGAGTTCGGGGCTCGCTTCCATGCGGCGGCGCACGGCCGACAGGTCGGGGGCCGCGCCGTGCCGGACCGTGATGACGAAGTCCGCGCCGACGAAGACGTGCAGCTCCCCGAAGTCGACCTCCTCGGACGCGTCGAGGTAGCGGGCGGCGCGCAGCACGACGAAGAGGGTCTCGCCGTAGCGCTCCAGCTTCGGGCGCTGATGCGCCTCCAGGGCGTCCTCGACCGCGAGCTGGTGCAGGTCGAACTCGGTCGCCAGCGACTTCAGTTCGGCCTCGGTCGGACGGGCCAGACCGATCCAGGCCATGGTCCGAGGATGCGCGTGCAGCTGCCGGTACGTGTCCGTGAGGGTCTCGGGGTTCGCCACGCGCAGCCCGTCCCGGTACAGCGCCGTGTGCACGACGCTGTCCATCGACTCCTGCGGCCGTGACGTGTCGGCCGGCGGCGCCGCGGGCGGCTCGGCCGCCGGGCCCGGGGGCGTGCCCCGGCGCCAGGTGTAGCGGCGCGCACCGCCGCGCTGGTTCCTGCCCGGTCGCTCCTGCCGTCGCGGCATCGCCGCCTCCTTCCACCATCGGCTTCCAGGCAGCGTAACCAGACGTAACCAGCGAAGGTGGCGTGCCCCGGGAGCCAATCGAGGACAGCATCTGTCCTGGATGCCCGCTACCGTCCTCGTATGACGACGCAGCCGATGACCGTACGCGCCCTGGGCCGGGCCACCCTGCAGCGCCAACTTCTTTTGAGCCGGGCCTCGTTGGGTGTCGAGGAGGCCGTCGCGCACCTCGTCGGGCTCCAGGCGCAGGAGGTCCGGCCGCCGTACGTGACGCTCGCCGCCCGGCTCGACGGATTCACGCCCGGGGCGCTGTCCGAGGCCCTGGCCGAGCGGCGCGCGGCCCGCCTCGTCACGATGCGGTCCACGATCCATCTGCACACCGCCGAGGACTGCATGACGCTGCGTCCCCTCGTGCAGCCCGCGCGGGACCGGGAGCTGCACATGTTCCGCAAGGGGCTCGCCGGGGTGGACCTGACGCGGCTGTGCGCGCTGACCCGGGAGTACGTCGAGCAGGAGCCCCGCACCCCGAAGGAGCTGCGGGAACTGCTCCTGAAGGAGTGGCCCGACGCCGACCCGCAGTCCCTCTCGGTCGCCGCCCGCTGCTCGCTGCCGCTCGTCCAGGTCACCCCGCGCGGGCTGTGGCGGCGCAGCGGCGGGGTCCGGCTGACCACCGCCGAGCACTGGCTGGACCGGAAGCCCGAGGAGACACCCACACCCGACGCGACCGTGCTGCGCTACCTCGGCGCTTTCGGACCCGCCTCCGTGCGGGACTTCCAGCAGTGGGCGGGGCTGACCCGCACCAAGGAGGCCTTCGAGCGGCTGCGGCCCCGGCTCGTGACGTTCCGCGACGAGCACGGCGTCGAGCTGTTCGACCTGCCCGACGCGCCCCGCCCCGACGAGGACACCCCGGCACCGCCGCGGCTCCTCGCCGAGTACGACAACCTGCTGCTCTCGCACGCCGACCGCACCCGGGTCGTCCGGGACGCCGACCGGGCCCGCACCTGGCAGGGGAACCGGGCCTACTCCACGTTCCTCGTCGACGGCACGCTCGCCGGGCTGTGGGCCCTCAAGGAGGGCGGGCAGGGGAGTGCCGAAGGCAGCCCCCTCACCCTGGAGCCCTTCCGCGACCTCACCCGCGCCCAGCGCGACGAACTCGTCGCCGAGGCGGAGCGCACCGCCGCCGTCCTGGAGGCGCCCGGCGCGGTCACCGTGGACTTCGGCACCGTACGGCGGTAGGGCCGGCCCGGCGGATCAGGTCGCCGCGGCCCCGCCGCGGCCCACGGCCGTCAGTCCGCGCGGCCCGTCGCCGCGACCGTCACGCCCAGACCGATCAGCGCGAAGCCGCCCGTCCCGCCGATCAGCGACAGGCGCCGGTCCGAGCGCGCGAACCAGGAGCGCGCCGCGGACGCCGTCAGCCCCCACAGCGTGTCCGTGACCAGGCCGATGGAGATCGGCACCAGCCCCAGCAGCAGCATCTGCGCGGGCAGCCGGCCCGCGTCGTGGTTCACGAACTGCGGCAGCACCGCCGCGAAGAACACGATGCCCTTCGGATTCGTGACGCCCACCAGCACGCCGTCGAGCACGGTCCGCAGATCGCCGCGCGCCGGTCCGGCCGGACCACGTATGTCGGCCGCCTTCATCGCGTGCCGGTGCCGGAACGCCTGGATGCCCAGAAAGACGAGATACGCGGCGCCCGCCAGCTTCACCGCGAGGAACAGCCCGGCCGAGCGCTCCACCAGAGAGCCGATGCCGAGCGCCACCGCCACCACCAGCAGGTACGAGCCGACGACATTGCCGAGCGCCGTCGCCACCGCCGTGCGCCGCCCGTGCGCGAGCGCCCGGCCGATCACGAACAGCACGCTCGGGCCCGGAATCACGATCACCAGCAGCGACATCGCCGCGAACGCCAGGAACCGTTCCGTCGACACCATGGACCTCACCCCCACGCCATTGACGACCAGAAGCCATTCAAGACCAGACGTCATTCAAGACAGACGTCATTCAGGACCAGAAGCCATTGAAGACCATCCCACCGACCATCGGGTCCTGAAGGCCTCGCCCGGGCCACCGGAACGGCTACGGCAGCAGCCCCGCCCGTCGCGCCGCCACCACGGCCTCGCCCCGCGTGTGCGCCCCCAGCTTCCGCATGGCGGACCGCAGATAGCCCTTGACCGTCTCCGGGCGCAGGCCGAGCCGCTCGGCCGCCACCGCGTTCGTCGCGCCCGCCGCCACGCACGCCAGGACGTCCACCTCGCGCGGCGCGAGCACCACCGCGGCCTCCCGGGCCGGCGGCGCCGTCGCCGACGCCAGCCGGCCGCACACCGCCAGGAGCTCGGCGCGCAGCGCCGGGTCGACGATCCGCGGAGCCAGTGCCCGCAGCGCCCCGTGCGCCTCCCGGACCTCCTCCCACGCCCCGGCGCCCTCGGCCACCGGCGCGCTCGCCGCCGCCAGCAACGTCCGGGCCTCGTCCCGCACCACCAGCGCCTGCTCCACGTCACGGGCCGCCATCACCGCAGCGTTCAACGCCCGGTCGCCCAGCGGCTGGGCCGAACGCAGCGCCCCGTACAGCACCCCGCGCACCCGGCGGCGTACGACCACGGGAACCGCGAGGACCGAGCGCAGCCCCTCGGCCGCCACGGCGGCGTCGTACTCGTGGCTGATGTGCCGCGAGTCCTGGTAGTCGGTGACCGCGCAGGCCCTGGCCAGGGTGAGGGCCTTGCCGCCCAGCCCGTTGCCCGCCGCCACCGCGAGGCCGCGCAGCGCGTTCGTCGACGCGCCGCTCAGCTCGGCGATCCGTACCTGGCCCGCGCTCGGGGTGAGCCCGCCGAACGCCACGGGCAGGCCCGTGCCCCGGCGCAGCCGCACCAGCGCGGCGCGCATCTCGACCGCCTCTGCGGCTTCTGCGGTCACCCTCAATCTCCTCGCCGTGCTCCGTTCACCCCCGTTCGGGGGTGGTGAGACCTGCGTCACGGACTACACGATGGCAGACACGGTCCGCAATGACGCGGGTGCGGGACAAGAAGGATTCCAGGAGCGCACATGACGACGCCGAACGGCCCCACGCAGCAGTTCCGCACGGCCCGTGACTTCCTGCTGCAGCACGCCCAGGACTACGAGACGGCGTACGAGGGCTTCGCCTGGCCCCGGCCCGACCGGTTCAACTGGGCCCTCGACTGGTTCGACGTCATCGCCGAGGGCAACGAGCGGACCGCGCTGCACATCGTCGAGGAGGACGGCCGCGAGATCACCCTCTCGTTCGCCGAGATGTCGCTGCGCTCGGACCAGGTCGCCAACTGGCTGCGCGCCCGGGGCGTACGGGCGGGCGACCGGGTGCTGCTGATGCTCGGCAACCAGCAGGAACTGTGGATGACCATGCTCGCCGCGATGAAACTGCGCGCGGTCGTCATCCCGGCGACGCCGCTGCTGGGCCCGGAGGACCTGCGGGACCGGATCGAGCGGGGCCGCGCCGCCCACGTCATCGTGCGCACGGAGGACACGGCCAAGTTCGACGGCGTGTCCGGCGACTACACCCGGATCGCCGTCAAGCCGGCGGGCGCGGACCCCGTCCCCGGCTGGCTGGACTTCGACGACGCCTTCGGCGCGGCCGCCGCCTTCGAGCCCGACGGGGTCACGCTCGCCGACGACCCGCTGCTGCTGTACTTCACGTCCGGCACGACGGCCCGCCCCAAGCTCGTCGAGCACACTCATGTCTCCTACCCTGTCGGCCACTTGGCGACGATGTTCTGGATCGGCCTGCGCCCCGGCGACGTCCACCTGAACATCTCCTCGCCCGGCTGGGCCAAGCACGCCTGGTCGAACTTCTTCGCGCCGTGGAACGCCGAGGCGACCGTCTTCCTCTACAACTACACGCGCTTCGACGCGGGCAAGCTGATGGCCGCGATGGACCGAGCGGGCGTCACGTCGTTCTGCGCGCCGCCCACCGTGTGGCGCATGCTCATCCAGGCCGACCTCACCCAACTGGCCACGCCGCCACGGGAAGTGGTCGCCGCCGGAGAGCCGCTCAACCCCGAGGTCATCGAGCAGGTAAAGCGCTCCTGGGGCATCACCATCCGGGACGGCTTCGGGCAGACCGAGACGGCCGTGCAGGTCTCCAACAGCCCCGGCCAGCTGCTCAAGCCGGGCTCCATGGGCCGCCCCAGCCCCGGCTTCAAGGTGGAGCTGCTCGACCCGGTCACCGGTGAACCCGGCGCGGACGAGGGAGAGATCAGCCTCGACCTCGCCGCCCACCCCGTCGGTCTGATGGTCGGCTACCACGGAGACCCGGAGCGCACGGCCGAGGCGATGGCGGGCGGCTACTACCGCACCGGCGACATCGGATCCCGGGACGCCGACGGCTACCTGACGTACGTGGGCCGGTCCGACGACGTCTTCAAGGCCAGCGACTACAAGATCAGTCCCTTCGAGCTGGAGAGCGCGCTCCTGGAGCACGAGGCGGTCGCCGAGGCGGCGGTCGTGCCCGCGCCCGACACGCTCCGGCTCGCCGTCCCCAAGGCGTACGTCGTGCTCGCCGAAGGGATCGAACCCGGCCCGGACACCGCCAAGTTGCTCTTCGAGCACTCCCGGGCCGTCCTCGCTCCGTACAAGCGGCTGCGCCGCATCGAGTTCGCCGAGCTGCCCAAGACGGTCTCCGGCAAGATCCGCCGCATCGAGCTGCGCGAGCGCACCGCGCAGGGTTCCACCGCCGAGTACCGCGAGGAGGACTTCCGGTGACCACCGAGCTCTCGTACGCCCACGGCACCAGCACCACCCCGCTCCTCGGCGACACCATCGGCGGCAACCTCCAGCGGGCCGTCGAGACCTGGCCGGACCGGGAGGCCCTCGTCGACGTGCCGAGCGGACGACGCTGGACGTACGCCCAATTCGGCGCGGCGGTGGCGGAGTTGGCGCGCGGACTCCTCGCGCGCGGCGTCGCCAAGGGGGACCGCGTCGGCATCTGGGCGGTGAACTGCCCCGAGTGGGTCCTCGTCCAGTACGCGACGGCCCGCATCGGCGCCATCATGGTCAACATCAACCCGGCCTACCGCGCCCACGAGCTGGCGTACGTGCTGAAGCAGTCGGGCATCTCCGTGCTGATCTCGTCGACCGGGCACAAGGGCACCGACTACCGGGCGCTGGTCGGGGAAGTCGCCCCGGACTGCCCGCAGCTGCGCGAGCGCGTCTTCATCGGCGAGGAGAGCTGGGACGCCCTCGTCGAGGCCGCGTCGGCCGTCACGGACGACCGACTCGCGGCCCTGGAAGCCGAGTTGTCTTGCGACGACCCGGTCAACATCCAGTACACCTCCGGCACCACCGGCTTCCCGAAGGGCGCCACGCTCTCCCACCACAACATCCTCAACAACGGCTACTGGGTGGGCGAGACCGTCGGCTACAGCGAACAGGACCGCGTGTGCCTGCCCGTGCCCTTCTACCACTGCTTCGGCATGGTCATGGGAAACCTGGGGGCCACCACGCACGGCGCCTGCATCGTCATCCCCGCCCCCTCCTTCGAGCCGGCGACGACCCTGCGCGCCGTCCAGCAGGAGCGGTGCACGTCCCTGTACGGCGTGCCGACGATGTTCATCGCCGAGCTGAACCTGCCGGACTTCGCCTCGTACGACCTGTCGTCGCTGCGCACCGGCATCATGGCCGGCTCCCCGTGTCCCGCCGAGGTGATGAAGCGGGTCGTCGCCGAGATGCACATGGCCGAGGTGTCCATCTGCTACGGCATGACCGAGACCTCGCCCGTCTCGCTGCAGACCCGCCGCGACGACGACCTGGAACGCCGCACCGGCACCGTCGGCCGGGTCCTGCCGCACATCGAGGTCAAGGTGATCGACCCGGTCACCGGGGTGACCCTGCCCCGCGGCGAGCCCGGCGAGCTGTGCACCCGCGGCTACAGCGTGATGCTGGGCTACTGGGGCGAGCCGGAGAAGACCGCCGAGGCCGTCGACGCCGGGCGGTGGATGCACACCGGGGACCTCGCGGTGCTGCGCGAGGACGGCTACGCGCAGATCGTCGGCCGCATCAAGGACATGATCATCCGAGGCGGCGAGAACATCTACCCGCGCGAGATCGAGGAGTTCCTCTACGGGCACCCGAAGATCGCCGACGTGCAGGTGGTGGGCGTGCCGCACGAGAAGTACGGGGAAGAGGTCCTGGCCTGCGTGATCCTGCGCGATCCGGCCGACGGCCTCACCCTCGACGAGCTGCGCGCCTACTGCGACGAGCGGCTCGCGCGCTACAAGGTGCCGAGCCGTCTGCGGATCCTCGACTCTTTCCCGATGACGGTCAGTGGAAAAGTCCGGAAGGTGGAACTCCGCCAAGGGTACGGCGAGTTGTAGGACGTGAGAGGGAGCGGCCGCTACAGCTCACGACGCATACAGACCCTGGGCCACCGGTCCAGGCCGTGCTCAGCCTCCGCCGCGCGGATGTCGCGCAGCCCGGGGGTGAGGGCGGCCTCGGGAAGCCGGCGGAAGCCGAGACGCTCGTAGTAGGGGGCGTTCCACGGCACGTCGGCGAAGCTGGTCAGGGTGAGACCGGCCCGGCCCTGGTCGCGCGCGCAGTCGGCGGCGTACGCGATCAGGGCCCGGCCCATTCCCCGGCGGGCGGCGTCCGGATGCACGGTGACCTGCTCGATGTGGAAGGCGCCGTCGACCACCTCGCCGACGAGATACGCGGCCACCGTCCCGTCCTCCGCCACGGCGACCCAGGCGTGTCCCGCGCGCCGGTAGCGCTCCAGCTCCTCGACGGCGGGCGGCTCGTCATCGGCGACGGCGTCCATGCCCAGCGTGCGGAAGACGGCGCCCGCGGCGACCTCGATCTCCTGGAGGCGGGGCAGTTCGGCCGCGGTGGCGTTGCGAATGATCATCGGGCCAGTATCGCGGAGGGCTCCGCTCAGGCCCCGCTCGCGATCAGTTCGTCCGCGGGGCTGTTCACCGGCTGCGGCACCCCGGCGAGATCGAGGACGAACAGCGGGACGCCCAGTTCGTCCGCCCGGGCGGGGGCCCCGTCCGTGTACCCGGCGAGCGAGAAGAGCACGCAGGCCGCCGACTCCGTCATCGACTGGAGCCACAGGCACTCCACGTCGCGCACCGTCGCGGGCCGTACCGACGGCTCGACCTGGGCGACGACTCCGCGCGCGGCGAGGCCGATCCCGGACGACGGACGCTGGTCGGCACGCCGTACGTCGCGGTAGCCGAGCCAGCCCAGATACAGCGCGGCCGCGGTCACCGCGTCGCGCGCGGTGCGGATGGGGACGGGCTGGAACGCGGGCCGCGGCGCGGGCGCCGTCCGCGGCAGCGGTATGTGGGACGGAGCGGGGGCCTGGTCGCTCTGGACCGGGACGCGCAGCAGGGTGCCGCAGTCGCAGCCCAGTTCCGGCCGGGGCCAGCGGTCGTGGCGCCCGCACATGGGGCAGCGCAGCGTGACCCAGTCGTCGGCCCAGGTGCGGGCGCTGACCGGCTCGGGCTCGGCGCCCCGCAGCAGCGGCGGGGCGACAGGGGCACCGCATGCGCAGGGCAGCACCGCGGGCGCGTAGAGGTGCTCCCGCCGACAGGCCGGACACCGAACGCGCACTGGCTCTGCCATGCCACACCCCCCTGGGCCCCGCGATGCCGGATCGACGTGAGTCTCATCATCCACCTTGACGGCCTCCGAGACCCCCCTCTACATTGCTTCCATATAGCAGAACATACTTTCCGCATTATGGAAGTACGGAATTCAGAGCTCGCCGCGGGGCGCGACGGGAGCGCGAATCCGACAGCCGGACACAGACGTACTCAGTCACAGCAGAAGTCGGGAGCACCTCATGGCTCGAATGACCGCCGCCCGCGCGGCCGTTGAGATCCTCAAGCGCGAAGGCGTCAGCAACGCGTTCGGCGTGCCCGGTGCCGCCATCAACCCCTTCTACAAGGAGCTCAAGGCGAGCGGCGGCATCGACCACACGCTCGCCCGCCACGTCGAGGGCGCCTCGCACATGGCCGAGGGCTACACCCGTGCCAACCCGGGCAACATCGGGGTGTGCATCGGTACGTCCGGCCCGGCCGGCACCGACATGATCACCGGCCTGTACTCCGCCATCGGTGACTCCATCCCGATCCTGTGCATCACGGGCCAGGCGCCCACGCACCTGATCCACAAGGAGGACTTCCAGGCCGTCGACATCTCCTCGATCGCCAAGCCGGTCGCGAAGATGGCGGTCACGGTCCTGGAGGCCGCGCAGGTCCCCGGCGTCTTCCAGCAGGCGTTCCACCTGATGCGCTCGGGCCGTCCCGGGCCGGTCCTCATCGACCTGCCGATCGACGTCCAGCAGACCGAGATCGAGTTCGACCCGGAGACGTACGAGCCGCTGCCGGTCTACAAGCCGGCCGCGACCCGCGCCCAGATCGAGAAGGCGATCGGCCTCCTCCTGGAGTCCGAGCGGCCGCTGATCGTCGCGGGTGGCGGCATCATCAACGCCGACGCGAGCGACCTGCTGGTCGAGTTCGCCGAGATCACGAACACGCCCGTCGTGCCGACCCTCATGGGCTGGGGCACCATCCCGGACGACCACGACCTGAACGCGGGCATGGTCGGACAGCAGACCGGCCACCGCTACGGCAACGCCACGTTCCTGGAATCGGACTTCGTCCTCGGCATCGGCAACCGCTGGGCCAACCGCCACACCGGCTACAAGCTCGACGTCTACCGCGGCGAGCGGAAGTTCGTGCACGTCGACATCGAGCCGACCCAGATCGGCAAGATCTTCGCGCCGGACTACGGGATCACCTCCGACGCCAAGGTCGCCCTCGAACTCTTCGTCGAGGTCGCCAAGGAGCTGAAGGCCGAGGGCAAGCTGCCCGACCGCGGCGCCTGGGTCGCCTCGCACCTGGAGCGCAAGGAGACCCTCCTGCGCCGTACGCACTTCGACGACATCCCCATGAAGCCGCAGCGCGTCTACGAGGAGATGAACAAGGCGTTCGGCAAGGACACCCGGTACGTCACGACGATCGGCCTCTCGCAGATCGCCGGCGCCCAGATGCTGCACGTCTACAAGCCGCGCCACTGGATCAACTGCGGCCAGGCCGGCCCGCTCGGCTGGACCATCCCGGCCGCGCTCGGCGTCGCCAAGGCCGACCCGGACACCCAGGTCGTCGCCCTCTCCGGCGACTACGACTTCCAGTTCATGATCGAGGAGCTGGCGGTCGGCGCGCAGCACCGCATCCCGTACGTGCACGTCCTGGTGAACAACGCCTACCTGGGCCTGATCCGCCAGGCCCAGATCGGCCTCGACATCAACTTCCAGGTCAACCTGGAGTTCGAGAACCAGAACAGCCCCGAGCTCGGCGTCTACGGCGTCGACCACGTCAAGGTCGCCGAGGGCCTGGGTTGCAAGGCGATCCGGGTCACCGACCCGAACGAGCTGGGCGAGGCCCTGGAGCGGGCCAAGAAGCTCGCCCAGGACCACCAGGTCCCCGTCGTCGTCGAGGCGATCCTGGAGCGCATCACCAACATCTCGATGAGCCCCACCGCCGACATCAGCGCGGTCAAGGAGTTCGAGGAGATCGCGACGGAGCCGGGCCACGCGCCCACGTCGATCCGTCCGCTGAAGGTCTGACCCGACCCACGCGAAAGAAGGGGGCGGGCCACCGGTTCATCGAACCGGTGGCCCGCCCCCTTTTCTTCTTGTGCCGTCGGCCCCGGCCGCCTACCGCATCAGAATCCGCTCGATCTCCTGCCGCTCGAGGTTCCAGTACGTGACGTGGGGGTGCGGCCCGACGTTGGCGCCGCCCGAGGGCGCCCGGACGTCGAGCGCGGCCACATCGCGGTTGCTGCCCGGCGCGCGGTCCTGGTAGCCGATGCCGAACTGCTCCACGGCGTTGCCGGTCCGCTCGCCCGCCCGGAAGAGGTGCACCCCCGCGTACGCCTTCTGGTGCGGTGCGAGCGTCGCGAGCGCCCGCGGCTCGCTGCCGAGCGAGGGGACCGGCACGTCGGAGTCGCGGAAGTACACGTACGGGTAGTGGTAGAGCGTGCAGGTCCTGCCGGTGACGTTGGTGGCCGTGATCAGCATGTTCTGGCCCGAGTCCATCCGCCAGTACGACGTGCTGATCGACAGGTCCGGGTCGGAGCAGGCGGGGCTCGCGGAGGCGGGCGTGCCGGCCGGGCTCGTGCCCGGCGCGGAGGAGCCCGTGGGGGCGGCGGACGCGGACGGCGCGGCGGAGGCCGACGGAGCGGCGGAGGAGGCCGTGGGCGACGGTGCCGCGGAGGTGGCGCTGCCGTTCGCCCCGTCGCGCGTGTCGTCCGGGCCGCAGGCCGCGGTGGACAGGAGCGCGACGACGGCCACGGCTCCCAGCAGGCAGGTTCTCCAGGTCTTGCGGGCAGCATGCATGGTGGTCCCCCGTACGGTCAGTGGATGGCCCCGGTCTCGCCGGCCAGCGGGATTCTGCCCGGCGGGCTCGCCGAATCCCGCCCGCGCACAGGACTGTTACCGATCAGGGACGCCTCTGTGCAGGTGCGCCCCGGGGCATGCCGAAAGCCCCGGGTACGGACCGTCGTACCCGGGGCTGGTTCGGGAGGTTGCTGCCGTCCGACGGCACGCGACTGGCGATACATGCATGCGCGCCGCCGGACGGATTCCGTTGTCCCGTCAGGGAGTTGGCTGGGACCGCGGCGGCTGTCGTGCTCTGCGACAGCTCCTCGGACCGCCCTTCCTCAGGTCGAAAGGGGGGCCGGGGAACCTTCACCACCGCACTGGCTCGCACGAGCACGGGCCGCCGCGGTCCTCGTCCTCCCGCGCCCACCGGCAGACCACCCCTCATCCGGGTCGTGCCAGTGGTGCGGGCTTGTGCGTACGGAGCTGACCTCCCGTCAAACCCCGTACGCAGTATGGGGGTTATCTCGAAGGACTAGTCCTCGCGCAGGGCGCGGACCGCCTCCTCCACGCGCTTGCCGTAGTCGGCGTCGGCGGCGTGGAAGTGGGCGAGGTTCTTCTCCACGATGTCGTCGCGCGAGACCTGGGAGAGACCGCCGGCGATGTTCGCCACCAGACGCCCCTTCTCGTCCTCCGACATCAGGCGGTACAGCTCGCCCGCCTGGAAGAAGTCGTCGTCCTTGGTGTGGGCCGGGGCCTCGTGCGTCCCCGTGTAACCGGAGACGGCGAGCGGCGCGGCGAGCGCGCGGCCGGTCTCGACGGGGCCGTCGAAGGAGTTCGGCTCGTAGTTCTTGCGGCTGCGGGCGTAGGCGTTGGCGGCCATGACGCCGTCGCGGCCGTAGTTGTCGGCCTTGGTCGCCTTCGGCGCGTTCACCGCGAGCTGGGTGTGGTTGACGCCCAGGCGGTAGCGGTGCGCGTCCGCGTAGGCGAACAGCCGGCCCTGGAGCATCTTGTCCGGCGACGGGCCGATGCCCGGCACGAAGTTGTTCGGCGAGAACGCGGCCTGCTCGACCTCGGCGAAGACGTTGTCCGGGTTGCGGTCGAGGACCAGGCGGCCCACGCGCTGCAGCGGGTAGTCCTTGTGCGGCCACACCTTGGTGAGGTCGAACGGGTTGAAGCGGTAGTCCGCCACCTCGGCCGCCGGCATGATCTGCACGTACAGCGTCCAGGACGGGTTCACACCGCGCTCGATGGCCTGCAGCAGGTCCGTCTGGTGCGAGTTGGCGTCCTTGCCCGCGAGCTCGGCGCCCTGCTCGGCCGAGAGGCAGCGGATGCCCTGGTTCGTCTTGAAGTGGTACTTCACGAAGAAGGCTTCGCCCTGCTCGTTCGTCCACTGGTAGGTGTGCGAGCCGTAGCCGTTCATGTGGCGGTACGACGCGGGGATGCCGCGGTCGCCCATCAGCCAGGTGATCTGGTGCGTGGCCTCGGGGGCGTGCGCCCAGAAGTCCCAGACGTTCTCCGGCTCCTGCTTGCCCGTGAACGGGTCGCGCTTCTGGGAGTGGATGAAGTCGGGGAACTTCAGCGGGTCCTTGATGAAGAACACCGGGGTGTTGTTGCCGACGAGGTCGTAGTTGCCCTCTTCGGTGTAGAACTTCACCGCGAAGCCGCGCGGGTCACGGACGGCGTCCGCGCCACCGAGGTTGTCGGCCACGGTCGAGAAGCGCAGGAAGAGCTCGGTGCGCTTGCCGATCGTGGAGAGGAAGTCGGCGTACGTGTAGTCGGTGACGTCGTCGGTCACCTCGAAGTAGCCGTACGCGCCGGAGCCACGGGCGTGCACCACGCGCTCCGGGATGCGCTCGCGGTTGAAGCGGGCGAGCTTCTCCAGGAGGTGCTGGTCCTGGAGCAGGATCGGGCCGCCCACGCCTGCGGTGGCGGAGTTCTGGTTGTCGGCGACAGGGGCGCCGGACTCGGTCGTGAGCACACGCTTCGGCATTATTCGAGGCGACCTTCCGTGCAGTGGCTGCTGACTGTGTGGGGGAGCGTAAGGACCCCTGAACTGCTGCGTCAACAGTTTGTTGAAGTTATGGGCGTACTTCGTTCAACTTTTTGTTGAAAGAAAAGCATGGGTTCCGGGCCGCGGCGACGCCTGGGCGCGACAGGACAGGTGTCAGCGCCGCCGCGGCCCGGAAGTCTCGAGGGTCAGGCCACCTGGTTGCCGGAGAGGCGCTCGACCGAGCGCAGCAGCGCGGAGTGGTCCAGGCCGCCGTCGCCCTGGGCGCGCAGCGAGGCGACCAGCTGGGCGACCACACCGCCGACGGGCAGGGCCGCGCCGACGTTGCGGGCGGCGTCGGTGACGATGCCCATGTCCTTGTGGTGCAGGTCGATGCGGAAGCCCGGCTTGAAGTCCCGGTTCAGGAAGTTGTCCTTCTTGCGGGTCAGCACGGTGGAGCCGGCGAGCCCGCCGTTGAGGACGTCGAGCGCGGCCTTCAGGTCCACGCCGGACTTCTCCAGGAAGACCACGGCCTCGGCGCACGCCTGGATGTTCACGGCGACGATCAGCTGGTTGGCGGCCTTCACGGTCTGGCCCGAGCCGTGCGGACCGCACAGCACGATGGTCTTGCCAAGGGCCTCCAGGAGCGGCTTGGCCTCGTCGAAGTCGGCCTGCTCACCGCCGACCATGATGGACAGCACGGCCTCGATGGCGCCGGCCTCGCCGCCGGAGACGGGGGCGTCCAGGACGCGGATGCCCTTCTCCTTGCCGGCCGCGGCCAGGTCGACCGAGGTCTGCGGGGTGATCGACGACATGTCGACGATCAGGGCGCCCGACTTCGCGTTCTCCAGGATGCCCTCGGGGCCGTAGGAGATCGCCTCGACCTGCGGGGAGGCCGGGACCATGGTGACGATCACGTCGGCGTCCCGGACGGCGTCGGCGATCGACTTCACGGCCGTGCCGCCGGCGGCGGCCAGGCGGTCCAGCTTGTCCTGCTCCAGGGTGAAGCCCGTGACGTCGTAACCGGCCTTGATCAGGTTCTCCGCCATGGGCGAACCCATGATGCCGAGACCGATCCACGCGACCTTGGGGAGGTTGTTGCTCATGAGGGTGACTCCAAAAGCTCTGGTACGTCGATGGGGTGGCGCGCGGTTCAGTGACGCGCGGCGCGGGCCTCGTGCGGCAGCCAGCCGAAGGACTCGGCGCTCGGGGCGTCGCCCGGCTTGTACTCCAGGCCCACGTAGCCCTCGTAACCGGCCTTCTTGAGCTGGTCGAGGAGCTCTTCGAGCGGCAGCGAGCCGGTGCCCGGCGCACCGCGGCCCGGGTTGTCGGCGATCTGCACGTGCGCGGTCTTGTCGGCGTAGGCGCTGATGACGCCCGGCAGGTCCTCGCCGTTCATGGACAGGTGGTACAGGTCCATGAGGAACTTGGCGTTGCCGAGGCCGGTCGCCGCGTTCACCTTGTCCACGATCTCGATCGCCTTGGGGGCGCTCACGATCGGGCAGGCGGGCGACTCCGGCTTGTTCAGCGCCTCGATCAGGAGCACGGCGCCGACGCGGTCGGCCGCGCGGGCCGCCAGCACCAGGTTCTCCAGGGCGAGTTCGTCCTGGACGGCCGGGTCCACGCCCTCCACGCGGTTGCCGTACAGCGCGTTCAGTGCCGTGCAGCCGAGGGACTGCGCGAAGTCGGCCGCGATGTCGAGGTTGGTGCGGAACTTCTCGCTCTCCTCGCCGGGGACCGACAGGGCGCCCCGGTCCGGTCCCGGCAGCCGGCCGGCGTAGAAGTTCAGCCCGGTCAGCTGGACGCCGGCGTCCTTGATCGCGTCACGCAGGGCGTCGAGCTCGGACTGCTCGGGGACAGGGGCGTCGACCCAGGGCCACCACAGCTCGACCGCGGTGAAGCCGGCCGCGGCGGCGGCCGCGGGACGCTCCAGGAGCGGGAGTTCCGTGAAGAGGATCGACAGGTTGACGTTGAAGCGCTGGTCTGCGAATCCCATCGGGGTCGGCGCTCCCTTCTGGTTCGTGTTCCGCATGGTCTAGCTCCGCGTTGCTGTCTAGTTCCGTATTGCGGAAGTTCGTTTCTGCTTGATGGAAGGTTGCCTGCGATCCGGGGGAGCTGTCAAGAGGGGCTGCCGGAAAAACGCCGATCGGGATTAGGTTGGCCCCGTGCGATTGAGAGTGGAGTTCACGACCGAACCCTTCGACCTCGACGAGGCGCCGCCCCATGCGGTCGTCGCCCGGGACGTCGTCCAGGGGGCCGACCTGGACGCGGTCGACGTCGGCCCGTTCGGCAACACCGCCGAAGGGGAGGCCGGCCGCGTGCTCACCGCGGTCGACGCGCTGCTGCGGCAGGCACTGGAGGCGGGGGCCACCCGGGTCTCGCTCCAGGTGAACGTGATCGACGGTGAGTCGGGGGAGGGGGATAAGTGACCGGTCTGGGGGACGAGCCCTTCGTCCGGGCGGTCAAGCCGCTCGTCGACGCCATGGGGGCCGAGATGCTGCCGCCGAGCGAGGCGGCCAAGGACGACGTCGTGCTGAGCTGGGAGGGCGCCGAGGTGATAGCCGTGCGGTTGCCCCAGCTGGCCGACTCGCTCGATCACATTCTGGCCGCCATGGAGCGCAAGGAGGGCAAACCCCTCGCCGAGCTCGACCGCAAGGAGAAGCAGGAGGTCGTCCGCGTGCTGGAGGCGCGCGGCGCGTTCTCCGTGCGGCACGGGGTGGAAACCGTGGCCGGGGCGCTCGGGGTTTCCCGATTCACCGTGTACAACTACCTCAACCGCGAGAAGGCCACCTGACCTGCGGTGACTCCGTGGTCACCGAACCGCCGTCCGGATACCGGACGGCGGTTTTTGTAACTCCAAGTTTTCAACAAAGTGTTGACGCGGTGTTTCCGAGGGCGTTAGCTATCCGCAGCCCGTCCAGCACAAGGCCACGGAGGCACCCCGTGACTTCAGGTACGACACCGGGTCTCACCCGGTTCAACACCTCGGACGAGAGCACGGCCCAGGCCGAGCTCCACGAGGTGTGTGCTTCATCGGCGTGGGGGAGCAAGCTCCTCGCCCAGCGCCCCTTCGCCACCACCGAGTCCCTCTTCGGGGCCAGCGACGCCGCGATGGCCGAGCTCACCGCCGAGGACCTCGCCGAGGCGATGGCGGGGCACCCGCCGATCGGCCGCCCGAAGCCCGGCGACCCGACCTCGTCGCGCGAGCAGCGCGGCATGGCGGGGGCCTCCGAGGAGCTCAAGGCGGAGATGCTCGAACAGAACCTGGCCTACCAGGACCGGTTCGGACATGTCTTCCTCATCTGCGCCACCGGCGCGAGCGCGGAGCAGATGCTCGCCGCGCTCAGGACGCGGATCGGCAACACGCCCGAACAGGAGCGGGAGATCGTCCGCACCGAACTGGGCAAGATCAACCGCATCCGCCTCACCCGCCTCGTAGAAGAAGGGGACAACGCCTGATGAGCACCGAGACCACAGCGTCGGTGTCCACGCACATCCTGGACACCAGCATCGGACGCCCCGCCGAGGGCGTCGTCATCTCCCTTGCGGCGCGCGCCGGTTCGGGCGCCGCGTGGGTGGCGCTCGGCGGTTCGGCGACCGATGCGGACGGGCGCTGCAAGGACCTCCCGGCCCTGCCGGAGGGAACCACCCACGTCCGTCTCGACTTCGAGACGGAGGCGTATTTCGACAAGAAGCAAGCCGATGCGCAGCAGGACGCCCCCGCGAATCGGGACAGCGACACGTTCTTCCCGGAGGTGGCGATCACGTTCGCCGTCAAGCCGGGCGAGCACTACCACGTGCCGCTGCTGCTCAACCCGTTCGGCTACTCCGTTTACCGAGGGAGCTAGCAGACATGCCTACGATTCTGGGTTCGAACCAGTACGGCAAGGCGGAGAACCGCGTTGTCAAGATCACGCGGGACGGCGACACCCACCACGTCAAGGACCTGAACGTCTCGGTCGCCCTCTCCGGTGACCTCGACGACGTTCACCTCACCGGGTCGAACGCCAACTGCCTGCCGACCGACACCACCAAGAACACCTGCTTCGCCTTCGCCAAGGAAGTCGGCATCGAGTCCGCCGAGCAGTACGGCATCGCTCTCGCCCGGCACTTCGTCGACAGCCAGCCGTCCATCCACCGGGCGCGCATCCGCATCGAGGAGTACTCCTGGGAGCGCATCGCCGGCTCCGACGCGGGCTCCAACTTCATCGGCGCCGACGAGGTCCAGCACTCCTTCGTCCGCAAGGGCCAGGAGACGCGCCTGGTGCAGGTCACGTACGACGGCGAGAAGTTCGAAGTCCTGTCCGGGCTCAAGGACCTGACCGTGATGAACACCACGAACTCCGAGTTCTGGGGCTACATCAAGGACAAGTACACGACGCTCCAGGAGGACTACGACCGCATCCTCGCCACGTCCCTGTCGACGTGGTGGCGGCACAGCTGGACGGGCGAGAACGACCAGCGCACGCCCCACTGGAACAAGTCGTACGAGCAGGCCAAGAAGCACATCCTCCAGGCCTTCGTCGAGACGTACTCGCTCTCGCTGCAGCAGACCCTCTTCCAGATGGGTTCGCGCGTCATCAACAACCGCAGCGAGATCGACGAGATCCGCTTCTCCGCCCCGAACAAGCACCACTTCCGCCAGGACCTGTCGCCCTTCGGCCTGGACAACGAGGCGAAGGACGGTGCCGTGTACTGGGCCGCCGACCGCCCCTACGGCCTGATCGAGGCCACGATCCTGCGGGACGGCGCCGAGCAGCGCATCCCGGTCGACATGACCAACCTCTGACGCCTCGTGCGTAGTTGACGCGGTCGCGCACCCCCGTCCACCCGCAGTCGGCGGGGGTGCGCCGCACCGGAGGGAACATAAGCAATGGCAGTGCCAGCAAAGGGGCCGGCAAAAGCTGAGGGCCCGTGTTCTGATTCGACCGGCCCATCGGAGAGCACCGAAGCGGTGCACCCGGTGGACGAAAAGCTCCACGTCTCGCGGCTCGTCCCCGCCGCACTCCAGCACATCGCCGCCATGTACGCGGGCGTCGTCACCCCTCCGCTCATCATCGGCCAGGCCGTCCGCCTGGACACCGCGGGCCAGACCCGGCTGATCGCCGCGTCCCTGCTCATCGCGGGCGTGGCCACCCTGCTCCAGACCCTCGGCGTCAAGGGCTTCGTCGGCAACCGGCTGCCCTTCGTCAACGCCGCCTCCTCGGCCGGCATCGCACCGATGCTCGCGATCGCCGAGACCAACGCCAGAGGCGACCAACTCCCCGCCATCTACGGGGCGGTGATGGTCGCGGGCGTCTTCTGCCTCGCCATCGGCCCGTTCTTCGGCCGGCTCCTGCGCTTCTTCCCGCCGCTGGTCACCGGCGTCGTCATCACCCTGATCGGCGTGACCCTGATGCCCGTGCCCGTCGGCTGGGCCCAGGGCGGCGACAAGACCGCCGCCGACTACGGCGACATGCGCTATCTCGCGCTCGCCGCGTTCACCCTCGTCGTGATCCTGCTGATCCAGCGCTTCGGCAAGGGCTTCGTCAAGCAAGTCGCCCTGCTCTTCGGCCTGTTGATCGGCACACTCGCCGCGATCCCGTTCGGCATGGCGGACTTCAGCTCCATCAAGTCCGCGCCCGTGGCCGCGCTCCCGACGCCGTTCGCCTTCGGCACACCGGAGTTCCAGCCCGCCGCCATCATCTCGCTCTGCCTCGTCATGCTCGTCCTGATGACCGAGTCGTCGGCCGGCATGCTCGCCATCGGCGAGATCTGCGAACGCGACTGCACCGGGAAGACCATCACGCGCGGCCTGCGCACCGACGGCATCGCCACCTTCATCGGGCCGGTCTTCGGCGGCTTCCCGACCTCGGCCTTCGCGCAGAACGTCGGCGTCGTCTCCCTGACCAAGGTGCGCAGCCGCTACGTCGTCGCCGTCGCGGGCGGCGCCCTCCTCGTCCTCGGCATCTTCCCGATGCTCGGCGCGGTCGTCTCCCTGGTCCCCATGCCGGTCCTGGGCGGCGCGGGCATCGTCCTGTTCGGCTCCATCGCCGTCAGCGGCATCCGCACCCTCTCCGAAGCGGGCCTCGACGACAGCTCCAACATCATCCTGGTGGCCGTCTCGCTCGGCGCGGGCATCATCCCGCTGGCCGCGCCCACCTTCTACGCCGACTTCCCCGCCTGGGCGCAGACCGTGCTCGGCTCCGGCATCAGCGCCGGCGCGCTCGTCGCCGTCTCGCTGAACCTCTTCTTCCACCATCTCGGCACCCGCGGCAGCGCCAACGCCGCCGCGGCACTCAAATCCTCCTAGGGTCCTGCCGTGCCCAATCGCCACTCACGAAATGAAGGAAGCACCATGGCACCTTCTACGGCAGACCGCATCGTCATCGAGAACGTCGCCATCGCGACGGTCGACGCGAACGACACCGAGTACGCCTCCGGGTACATCGTCGTCGCGGGCAACAAGATCGAGTCCATCGGCGCGGGCAAGGCGCCCGAGGGCCTGGAGAACGTCGTGCGCCGCATCGACGGCACCGGCCACCTCGCCACGCCCGGCCTGGTCAACACGCACCACCACTTCTACCAGTGGATCACCCGGGGCCTGGCCACGGACCACAACCTGTTCAACTGGCTGGTGGCGCTGTACCCGACCTGGGCGCGCATCGACGAGCAGATGACGTACGCGGCGGCGCAGGGCTCCCTCGCGATGATGGCCCGCGGCGGCGTCACCACCGCCATGGACCACCACTACGTGTTCCCGCAAGGGTCGGGCGACCTCTCCGGGTCGATCATCCGCGCCGCCTCCGAGATGGGCGTGCGCTTCACCCTGGCCCGCGGCTCCATGGACCGCAGCGAGAAGGACGGCGGCCTGCCGCCGGACTTCGCCGTCGAGACCCTCGAAGGCGCGCTCGCCGCGACCGAGGAGACGGTGAAGAAGCACCACGACTCCTCCTTCGACGCGATGACGCAGGTGGCCGTCGCCCCCTGTTCACCGTTCTCCGTATCCACCGAACTCCTCAAGCAGGGCGCCGAGTTGGCGCGCAGCCTGGGCGTACGGCTGCACACCCACGGCAGCGAGACGGTCGAGGAGGAGAAGTTCTGCCACGAGCTGTTCGGCATGGGCCCGACCGACTACTTCGAGTCGACGGGCTGGCTCGGCGAGGACGTGTGGATGGCGCACAGCGTCCACATGAACGACTCCGACATCGCCGCGTTCGGCCGGACGAAGACGGGCGTGGCCCACTGCCCGTCCTCCAACGCCCGCCTCGCGGCCGGCATCGCCCGCGTCCCCGACATGCTCGCCGCCGGTGTCCCGGTCGGCCTGGGCGTCGACGGCACCGCGTCGAACGAGTCGGGCGAGCTGCACACCGAGCTCCGCAACGCCCTGCTCATCAACCGCCTCGGCGCCCACCGCGAGGCCGCCCTGAACGCCCGTCAGGCCCTGCGCCTGGGCACGTACGGCGGCGCGCAGGTGCTCGGCCGCGCGACCCAGATCGGGTCGCTGGAGGCCGGCAAGCTCGCCGACCTGGTCCTGTGGAAGCTGGACACCCTGGCCCACTCGTCCATCGCCGACCCGGTCACCGCGCTCGTCTTCGGCGCGGCCGCCCCGGTCACCCTCTCCCTCGTCAACGGCAAGCCGGTCGTGGAGGACAGCCGCCTCCTGCATGTCGACGAGGACGCCATCGCCCGCTCCACGCGGGACGAGGCGCAGCGCCTGGCGCGGATCGCCGCGCAGGCGTAACACCCCCTGGAACTCCGGCCGGGGAGGACGGTCCCCGGCCGGACCCGAGCAGCCGAGCGGGCTGCTCGGGTGCCGCCCCGGAACGTGGCCCGAAGCTTCACGTTCCCGGGGCGGTCAGCACTGCCTGGGCGCACCACCACAACTCCATATCGAGTTCGACAGCACGACCTTGCACCACCTCCCAGAAGCGAAAAGTGCCGGCGGCTCGCCGGGGCTGGAAAACAACCGGAGGAGCCGCAGTGGCGACGAAGCCCAGGTTCACCAAGCAAGGCACCACCCCCGCCGAGTCCACCGAGGGCACCGCGGGGCACACCAAACATCCGGTCGACGAGACGCTGCCCCCGCTGAAGATGGCGACGACGGGTCTGCAGCACGTGGCGGCGATGTACGCGGGGGTGGTCGCACCCCCGCTGATCGTCGGCGCGTACATAGGCCTCTCGGCGAAGGAACTCACCTTCCTCACCGGCGCCTGCCTCTTCACGGCGGGTCTCGCGACCTTCCTCCAGACGCTCGGCATCTGGAAGATCGGCGCCCGGCTGCCCTTCGTGAACGGTGTGACGTTCGCGGGCGTGGCCCCGATGCTCGCCGTCGTCGACTCGACGAAGGACAAGGACGACGCGCTCCCGATCATCTTCGGGGCGGTGATCGTCGCGGGCGTCCTCGGATTCATCGCGGCCCCCTTCTTCTCGAAGGCGATCCGTTTCTTCCCGCCGGTCGTCACCGGCACCGTCATCACGCTCATCGGCATCTCCCTGATGCCGGTCGCGTTCGGCTGGGCACAGGGCCCCGACGCCAAGGCGTCGGACTACGGCTCCATGAAGAACCTGGCCCTCGCCGGCGTGACCCTCGTGATCGTGCTGCTGCTGCGCCGGTTCACGACCGGGTTCGTCAAGCAGATCGCGGTCCTGCTCGGCCTGGTCATCGGCACCGTCGTCGCGATCCCCTTCGGTGTCACCGACTTCTCGCCGATCGGCGACGCGGACGTCGTCGGCTTCCCGACCCCGTTCCACTTCGGCGCACCGCAGTTCGCCGGAGCGGCCATCGTCTCGATGATCGTCGTCATGGTCGTGTCGATGACGGAGTCGACGGCCGACATGCTGGCGCTCGGCGAGATCGTCGACCGCCCGGCCGACGAGAAGACGATCGCGGCCGGCCTGCGCGCCGACACCCTCGGCACGGCGATCAGCCCGGTCTTCAACGGCTTCATGTGCAGCGCCTTCGCCCAGAACATCGGCCTGGTGGCGATGACGAAGATCCGCAGCCGGTTCGTGGTCGCGGTCGGCGGCGGCTTCCTCGTCCTGATGGGTCTGTGCCCGATGGCCGCGTCGCTGATCGCGGTCGTGCCCCGCCCGGTGCTCGGCGGCGCGGGCGTCGTGCTCTTCGGATCGGTCGCGGCCAGCGGCATCCAGACCCTGGTCAAGGCGGGCCTGGACAAGGACAACAACGTCCTCATCGTCGCGGTCTCGCTCGCCGTGGGCCTGATCCCCATCGCGGCGCCGGAGTTCTACCACGCCTTCCCGGAGCGCGCGAAGATCATCCTGGACTCGGGTATCTCGACGGGCTGTGTCGCGGCCGTCCTCCTCAACCTCGTCTTCAACCACATCGGGCGGGGCAGGGAAGCGGACGACGTGACGGCGCCGATGGAGTCCGGCGGGGCCATCGCCGACCAGCGGAGGAGCTCCGCGGCCGGGGTCCACTGACGGCCGGCCGCATCGGGTGCGGCGGGTGCCGGAGCGGGGGAAGACCGACCGCATGGCTCCGACACCCCCCCGACCCGACGACGCCGCACCCGATGCCCGGCCAGAAGCGCGTGGTCCTCCTCAAGCCGCTGATCACCGCGGACCTCGTCGAGGTGGGCGAGTTCGGCCACGACGTGTGGTGCGGCAACGGCGTCACCGTGATGCCGGGCGTCACCATCGGGCACGGAGCCGTCGTGGCGACCGGCTTTGTGGTCACGGACGACATCCCGCCGTACGCGATCGGCGGCGGCAACCCGGCACGCGTCATCCGCTCCCGCCTCGAGCCGGACACGGTCCGCCGGCTCCTCGAACTCGCCTGTTGGGACCGACCGTTGGGCCACATCACCCGGCACGTGAGGGGGGATCATGGCGGGCTCGGCCGAAGCCCTGGAGAAGGCGGCGCCCCGATAAGTGGACTGACAGATCGGCATCGGCGTGGTTACGATGCGCGCGATGAAGACTTCCTCCTCGTACGGAACGGGGGACTCGTTCGTGCAAGGTGAGTGCTGATGGCACATCACTTCGCGAACGGGATTCCGACCCGCCTGTTGATGTGGCAGCGCGTACGCGAGTACGCCGTGCCACCGTCCATGATCGAGACCGCGGCCGCGCGACGTGCGGCCGGTGACTGGGCGGGGGCCTGCGCCGCCGCCCGCGTCGACGTCGACCTCGATCTGCGCGCCGTGCGCGACCGGTACGGCACCGATCTCGCCCACCGCCTCCGGGCGGATCTGCGCCGCCTCGCGCCCGATCTGCTCCGCTGGCACATGCCCCGGATCGCCCCCGACGGGCGGCTCCGCCCCGGCCTCACCCTCACCCTGGCCCGCTACCCGGGCTCCGGCGCCACGCCGCCGCACCTGGTGGTGCGGACACCGCCGGCCAGGGCGGACGCCGGGCAGCGCATGTCCCTGGCTCTGTGGGAGGGGCCCGGGAACGGCGCCCCCGGACACCATCCGCACCCGCATCCCGACCGCCGGTTCCGCCTCGACCTGCACCGGCATCTCTGGGACGGCGAGCGCAGCTCCGAACTGGCCCTGCGGTGCGGGGCCGATCAAGCGCCGCGGGTTGTGCCGGACCGGTTCGACGGGACCGACTCCCCCTGGGCGCAGGCGCGTTGGGCCGCCGAGGCCGACCTGCTGCTGCGGGACGCCGGGCGCCCGCGCGGCGCGTTCACCGTGCGGCTCGCAGCGCGCAGCCGCGCTGTCCTCGAACTGGCCGCTCCGGACGACAGCCACGCCCCGGTCCTCCGGCCGCTGCACGAGGCGCTGCCCGCACAGGAGGTCGCGGCGCTTCCGGTGCTGCCGGAGGCGGCGGCCCGCATCCTCCCGGACCTGGAGCTGCTGCGGGCCGGCCTCGTCCCGGCCGGTCGGCTGCATCCGCTCGTCGCCGCGGCGCTGCCGACACCCCGCGCGGCGGCGGCCTCCACCGTCGTGGCGCGGCCCGGCGATCCGCACCGCGTCGAGTGCCGTGGCGAGGTCCACCGGATCGCGCTGCGGGACGGGACACTGACGGCGATCGACCACGACCCGGACCAACTGCGCCGCGAGGAACTGCTGGTGGCGCTCGGCGGCCCGCCGCTGCCGTGCCTGCGGGCGATCGACGCGGTGCACCGCAGCCCCGAGGCGCTGCCCGCGGTCCGGGAGCGGCTCGGCCACGGCGACGTCACCGGGGCGCTGGCCGTCATCGAGGGGCTGCTCGGTCCCGGCGCCGTCCTGCGCGACGGACCGCTCCTGGCGGCACTGGAGTCGGCCGTGGCCCGCCGGGTCGACCACGGACTCTTCCGCGCGGGCCTGTCGCACGCCGAGCACCCCGCGGCGGACACGCAGGCCGGCCGCCGGCCCCGGCTGGGACGCCACACGCCCCTCTCGGCGCGCCACAAGCGCGTCAGCCGCAGCCGCCCCCGCACCACTCTCTACCCCTGACCGGCCCCCCCGGCCGCCCCTCTCCTCCTCGTACGGCTCTGTACGTGCCGCACACCTTCACGCCCTCAGGGACGCGCTCGTCCCCCTGCCTCTCCCCAGGTGATGCCCATGACGCCCAGCACTCTCCTGCCCCTGCCCGCCGACGCACCCGCGCTCGACCACCAACTCGCTGTCGCCGACGACCTGTTGACGCTCCTTCGGACGACGACCACCGAGCCGCGCCCCGACGAGCAGCTCGAAGCGCTCACCCTGGCCGTCGCGGCCGACCTGCCCGTGCTGCTCTGGGGCGAGCCGGGCATCGGCAAGACCGCGGCCCTGACCCAGCTCGCCGCCTCCCTCGACCTCCCGCTGACGACCGTGATCGCCAGCGTCCACGAGCCGACCGACTTCTCCGGGCTGCCCATCGTGGGCGACGACCCGGCGACGCAGGGGGTGCCGATGGCGCCGCCGCAGTGGGCCGTGGAGCTGGTGCGGGCCGGGCGGGGGCTGCTCTTCCTCGACGAACTCTCCACCGCCACCCCGGCCGTCCAGGCCGCCCTGCTCCGGGTCGTCCTGGAGCGCCGCGTCGGCGCGCTCCAACTGCCGCCGGACGTACGGATCGTGGCCGCCGCCAACCCGCGCGCCTCCGCGGCGGACGGCTGGGAGCTGAGCCCGCCGCTGGCCAACCGGTTCGTCCACCTGTACTGGGTGCACGACCGGGACGTGGTGGTGCGCGGCCTGGGCGGTGTCTGGCCCCGCGCCGAGCTGCCCCGGCTGGCGCCCGAACGGATGCCGGAGGCGGTGGCGTTCGCCCGGCGCGCGGTCTGCGGTTTCCTCGCGGCCCGGCCGACGCTGATCCACCGGCTGCCGAGCAGTGAGACCCGACGCGGCGGGGCCTGGCCCTCGCCCCGCAGCTGGGAAGCAGCGCTGACCCTGCTGGCCTTCGGTACGGCCGCCGCCGTCTCCCGGGACGTGCTCGCGCTGCTGGTGCGGGGCGCGGTGGGGGACGGGCCGGGGCTCGAACTCCTCGCCCACCTGGACCGCATGGACCTGCCCGACCCGGAGTCCCTCCTCGCCGATCCGGCCGCCGCCGAGCTGCCGGAGCGGGGCGACCTGCGGCAGGCGGCGCTGGAGGCGGTGGTGGCCGCCGTCGGCGCCCGCCCGGTACGGGAGCGCTGGGACGCGGGCTGGGCCGTACTGGTCCGGGCCCTGGAGACCGGCGCCCCCGATCTGCTGGTCGGCCCGGCCACGGCGCTGGCCGGGCTGCGGCGCGACGACTGGGAGGTGCCCGACGCCGTGGAACGGCTGGCCGGCGTGATCGGCCTCGCCCGGCGCGCCGACCGCTCGGTGGCACGGGCCGAGGCGGCCACCGCGGGCCGGCCCGCGCAGGCACGCCGATGACGGGGACCACGAAACGCCCGCAGGCGCGCCCGCTGCCCCGCCCGATGGCGCCGCCCCCGCCGCCGCGCCCGGTGCGCGGTCCGCTGCGGCAGCCCCCGACCGGCCGGACAGACGGTCCGCGACTGCCGCTGGACAGGGAGAAGCTGCTGGCCGCACGCCTGCACGCGGTGAAGGTCCGCCCCTACCTCGCCGACGCGCTCTTCGCCCTGAGCGTGGTGGAGGACCGGTCGGTGCCCACGATGGCGGTCGACGCGTACTGGCGCTGCTACGTCTCGCCCGGCTTCGTGGAGCGCACCCCCGTCGAGGACCTGGCGGGCGTCTGGGTGCACGAGGTCTCCCATCTGCTGCGCGATCACCACGGACGCGGCGCGCGCTACGCCCGCGAGCACGAGGAGTACGGGCCGGGCGAGCGGCTGCGGCGCAACATCGCCGCCGACTTCGAGATCAACGACGACATCTACGGCGACGGTCTGCCCCGGCCCGCGGGGGTGGTGCTGCCGTCCCTGCTCGGGCTGTCCGACGGGCTGCTGATGGAGGAGTACCTGCGGACGTCGTCGATGTCCGGACTCGCCGCGGATCTGGCCTGGCTGGACTGCGGCGGGGGAGCCGACGGGCACGACCGGCCGTGGGAGCTCGGCCCCGACGGGGCGCACGGCCTGACCCGGCAACAGCGGGACGCGGTCCGTTTCCGGGTCGCCGAGGGGATCAAGGGGCGGCCGGGCAGCGCGCCCGCGGGCTGGCAGCGCTGGGCGGACGAGGCGTTCCATCCGCCGCAGCCGTGGCGGCAGTTGCTCGGGTCCGCGCTCCGTTCGGCGGCCGGCGCGCCGGGCGTGGGCGAGAACCACAGCTACCGGCGCCCGTCGCGGCGCTCGGCCGGTGTCCCCAGCGTGCTGCTGCCGAGTCTGCGCCGCACGCCGCCCCGGGTCTGCGTCGTGATCGACACCTCCGGGTCGGTCAGCGACGCCGAGCTGGGCGGCGCGCTTCTGGAGGTGGCGGCGATCGCGCGGGCGGTGGGCGGGCGGCGCGACCTCGTCTCGGTGATCTCCTGCGACGCGGCGGCCGGGGTCGCCGTGCCGCTGTGCCGCGCCGAGAACATGGCGCTGATGGGCGGCGGTGGGACGGATCTGCGCTCCGGCTTCGCCCGCGCCCTGCGCGCCCGGCCACGGCCCGACGTGATCGTCGCCCTGACGGACGGTCAGACACCGTGGCCCTCCGTGCAGCCGCCCTGCCGCACCGTCGTCGGACTCTTCCCGCGCCCCGCCCGGGCGGCGGACGAGGAGAACCCCGACTACGTCCCGGACACGCCGCCGCCCTGGGCGCGGGTCGTCACGATCGGCTGATGGCGGACCGGTCGACGCGCGGCCCGTTCGGGGTGAGCAGGTCCCGAACGGGCGTCAGCCGCAGGGGTGTTGTCACCCGATGTGGTAACTGTCCCCGTACACCTTCCAGTCCAGCGGCGGGTCCAGGTCCAGGTTCCCCTTCTGCAGGAACACGCGCTGAGCGGTGTCGACGCGGCTGGTGTCGCTGTGTGCCTCCTCCTGCTTCATGGCCCACACCCGCGCGTCGAGGAAGGCGTTGAGCCAGCTGACCTCGTCGCCGCCCTGGGACGGTGGCTTCGCCTGGCCGAGGGCGCGCTGACGGATGCTGCGGAAGCTCGTGGGGTCGGAGCCGTCGCCGTGCATCACGATGGCGTCGTAGTACGTGAACTGGCCGAGCGTACCGACCCCGTCGGACCGGCCCTGCCGGACCGCCGGGTCGAAGTAGACCCGGTCGCGCTCGTCGTTCTGCGCCTGCTGGAAGGCGCTGTCCTGCGCGGCCCGCTCCCAGTCCGCCGGGAAGCCCGGGTCGAGGCCGTCGTGCGAGTCGCTGCCGTCGACCTCGCGCAGCGCGGGGAGGTACTTGGCGAGGACGTTGCCGGGCTCGCGCTCGGTGTACAGCTCGACGAGGTCCAGCATGTCGCCGGTGCCCGAGCAGAATCCGATGATGCCGGCGGTGTAGCCGCGGCCGTCGCCGATGTCCTCGATGTACCGGTACTGGGCCTTCCAGTCGAGCGAGGAGTTCTCCGCGCTCGACACCAGCTTCATGGCGATCTCTTTCTTCGCCGGATCGTCGAGGCCGCTCGCGGCGGCCGGGACGGGAGCGGCGCCGGCGAGCTGTGTGGAGAGCAGCGGCGCCGCGACGACAGTGGCGCCGATGAAGGCGAGGAGTGTGCGACGGGAGGTGCGTATGTGGGGGGTGGACACGGGTCCTCCTAGAGGGAGTTCGTCGTTCCGTCGACTGTTAGGAAGGTTTCCTACCAGAGATTCGGGGTGACGTATACCCGTCAAGACAGCTTCGTGTGCACGCCGATCGGGACCCCGATGACGGGCGCTTCAGGCTCCGCGCAGGCGTTCGCGCACCTGAACAGCGACTTTGTACGTGTCCCCGGTGGGGCGGGCGGGGAGCGTGCCGGGATCGCGGACCCAGGCGTCCTCCAGCGCGAACCAGTCGACCGGACGGACCGGGCGCCGCTCGTCGAGCGCGGTGCGCAGCGCCTCGAAGTACGTGGCCCAGCGTCGCCGGTAGAGCCCGCCGACGAGCCCCGCCCACTCCCGGTTCGCGTAGTCGTGCAGCCCCGCCTCGGCCCCCGCGCGCGTCCCCCACACCGTCACCAGGGACAGCTGGTCGTACGCGAGACGCTCCCGCTCCGCGTCGTCGGAGCCCCAGGCGCGCGCGTCCGCTACCCAACGCCCCAGCAGATGCCGGGCGTCGGTGGCGAGCAGCCGCTCCAGGAGATCCATCAGGCCGAGCCACTCACGCGTCAGTCGGTCCAGGCCGGCCGCGTCTCCGGACCCGTACACATCCTTGATCCGGGGCAACAGCGTCCGGCTGCGGTTCGAGAGGGCCTGGCGCGCCACGTCGAGAAGATCCCCGCGGTACGCCGACGACTGCCGCAGTCCCGGCCGCACCGTCAGCAGGTGGTCCAGGGAACGCTCGAACTCGGCGGCGTCGTACCGCAGTTGCTTCGGTGACCAGGCCGCCGCGGACCGCGCCGTGAGAGAGGGGCGCGCCCCGAACAGGCCGTCCGCGCCCTCGGCCCAGCCATCGGCGCGCGTCGTGCCGTACGCGGTGCGGCGCAGCACGTCCCAGGCCGCGACGGCCCCGGCGTCGCGCGCGCCGTACCGTGCCACGGACCAGTCCTCGAACCACTCGCGCAGATCCAGCTGGCCGCCGCGCCAGGCGAGTTCGGAGAACAGCTCGAACGCCGCCGGGTTGTTGTCCGCCGCCTCCGGCAGCAGCGCCGTACCGCGCAGGGCGCCGCCGGGCCGGGTCCGCCAGCGGTCGTAGAGCTCGGCCCAGTCACGGGTGTTGGCGCCGAGCGTCGTGTGGCCGCCGAAGTTCCAGATGGAGCCGAACGCATACGGAGTGCCGTCCCAGTCGGCGTCGCGGTCCGTCACCGTCGGGAAGCGGTCGGAGATACCGTCGACGACGAGCATGCGGCGCTTGTCGACGGCGTTCACGATCTCCTCGGGCGGGTTGTCGCGCCAGCCGAGGATCACCCAGAGCGCCTCCGGGTGCGCGGCGCGCAGGGCCTTCTCGACTCCGCGCGCCGCGTCGGCGACCGGCACGTCACCGGCCCGGCCGCCCTCGTGCAGCAGATCCATCTTGAAGAGCCGGGCCGGACCGAACATCTCCTCCTGCGCTCGGTAGAAGGCGGCCGCAACCCGCGCGAAGTGCGGGCCGCGCGGATCCAGCCAGTCCGGCCGCCGGTACCCGCACCAGTCGCCCTGCGCCACCATGTGCGCACCGGAGTTGCGCTCCGCGAACCCCGGCGGCACCGTCCCGTAGTAGCCGGGCAGCACCGGCTCCATCCCCAACTCCCTGATCCGGTCGGCGATCCGGCGCCCGAGACGGGCCCGTGCCGCGAGCAGACCGGCCGGCACGGGATCGCCGGCCGGGCCCGCCATGTTCTGCAGCAGCCACCACGGCTGATGCGCGGGGAAGGGAATCCACTGCCGCAACTCCCCGTCCGCATAGCCGAATCCGGCCATCACCCGGTGGTACAGGGCGTCCGCGCCGACGTACACCAGTACCTCGTTGAAGCCGTGCAGGGCGAGCACGTCCAGCTCCCGCTCCCAGTACGCCCAGTCGTGGTACGCGCCCGTGTAGCCGTCGTTGGTGTCGTTCAGGACGAAGCGGTGCGGGACGTTCGCGCGGCCGGTGAGCGGACGTGACGGCGCGGGCAGCCGGTCGGGAAGGTTCAGCTGCTCGCCCGCCCAGGAGATGTTGGCGTGCGCCACCTGCTTCAAGTGCTGCCGCAGTCCCGCCAGTTGCACGGCAGGGGAGGTGCCCGCGATCCGGATGCGGCCGGGGTGCCCGTCGACGCGGAAGCCGTCGCGCGCACCGGTCAGCGGACGGAAGTCCAACTGGTCCGCGTGGCGGCCGAGGAGTCTGCGCGCGGCCGCCGCCGCGGCGTGCGGAGCGGGCGGCGCGGCATCCGCACGGTCGGCGGAGGCGTCGGTGCACGACACCGCGGCCGATCCGGCGAGCGCGGTCAGGAACGTACGGCGGGCCAGGGGCATGGTGCGTGCATACCCGACCCGGCGGCGCGGAGCGTGACGCCGCGCCAACGGCGTGGGTGGCGGACATGAACGCGGGGTGCGGACGGCGGAGTGCCGGCCCCGGTGGACCGGGGCGGGCAGGGGCTCAGCGCCCGGCCAGGGAAGGGCACGGGCTGCCCTTCGGGAGGCGGCCGTCCACGAACGCCGTCGGCGCCACCCCGAACAGGGCGCGGAACTCGGCGGCCATGTGCGACTGGTCGTAGTAGCCCGTGGTCTGGGCGAGACCCGCCCACGCCACCTGCGCGCCGGGCCGCTCGGCCGCCCCGGCCAGGAGCTGGCGCACACGGTCGATGCGAGCGAAATGCTTGGGCGACAGACCCACGTCGGCCGTGAACAGCTTCCTCAACTGGCGCTCACTGACCGCCAGTTCACGCGCCACCTCGGTGACCTGCGCGGGCCGCGGGCGGCCGGGCCGGGTCGACAGGCGGTCGACCGCCGAGCGCACCAGAGCGGCACGCGCACGGTCCAGCGGATCGCGCGGCGCGAACACCGGAGCCAGCACCTCGGCCAGCGCGGCCAGGGCCTCGTCCACCGTCGCGTCGTCGGCCAGCCGCGCAAGCTCCCGGACGATCCGGGGTGTCACCGGGCCCGGCAGCTCCGCCAGCGGCACCACGCGGCCCACCAGCTCCCGGGCCGACGCCCCGAGCAGCGGCCGCGCGGCCCCCGGCCGGATCCGCAGATCCAGGCAGAGCGGCAGCCGCTTCCCGGTGTTGTACGAGGCCCGGGTGCGGGGGCCGACCGCCAGGACGTCGCTGCCGCCGCCCGGCACCGTCCGCAGCACGAGCCGTACCGCCGCGTCCGGCACATGCGCGACCGAGCGCGGGCCGTCCGGGTCGTGCGCGGTGACCCCGACGTCGGTGATCCACGGGCGCAGCGCGGCAGGCGGCTCGATCAGGCGCGCCGGCGCCCGGGAGGCCCCGGCGGCCGTCCTGATCGCCGTCTGCCGCGCGAGGTCGGAGGGGAGGGGCCCGGTCACGGTGGTCACCGCACCACGGTAGCCAGGCGGGGCCGCCTCGCGGGCGGCGCAGGCGTGCCGGAATCTCCTATCCGCGGGGCGGGCCGCGGCGGCAGCGTGGAGCGCATGATCCTCATCACCGGTGCCACCGGCACCATCGGCAGTGAACTCGTCCGCCTCCTCGCCGCGCGCGGCGTCCCGCACCGCGCCCTGACCCGCGATCCGGGCCGCGCCCGGTTCGGCCCCGGCACGGACGTGGCGCGCGGCGACTACGACGATCCGGACTCGCTCGCGGCCGCCGTCACCGGCGTCGACGCCCTGTTCCTGGTCAACGCCCCGGGCGCCGCCGGCCCCGGTGTCCACGACCGGGCCGTGCTCACGGCCGCCCGGGCGGCGGGTGTCCGGAGGGTGGTGAAACTCTCCGCGATCGGCACCGGTGAACCGGCGACGGGACGGTTCGGCCAGTGGCACGTCCCCGGCGAACAGGCGCTGCGCGACGGCCCGTCGGAGTGGACGGTGCTGCGCCCGTCCACGTTCGCCTCGAACTTCCTGTGGTGGGCCGGCGAGATCCGGGCCGGCCGCCCCGTACCCGACCAGTACGGCGGCGGCGCCCAGGGCGTCGTCGACCCGGCGGACATCGCGGCCGTCGCCGTCGAGGCGCTCCTCGCGGACGGTCACCACGGGCAGACCTACACCCTGACCGGGCCGGAGCTGCTCAGCGTGCCGGAGATGACGGCGCTCGTCGGCAAGGAACTCGGCCGGGAGATCGGCTCGGTCGAGGTGTCCGAGGCGGACTCCCGCGCGTTCGTGATCTCCAGCGGCATCCCGGAGGAGTTCGCGGAGGGCGTCCTGGAGGGGCTCGCCCACGTACGGGCCGGGGGCAACGCCGTCGTCACCGACGACGTCGAGCGGGTGCTCGGGCGGCCGCCGCGCACGTTCGGGCAGTGGGCGCGCGAGCACCGCGGGGCGTTCGCGCGGCCGTGAGCGCCGGACACGGGGCGGCCCGCGGCGTCCGGCTACAGACCGAGGACGCCCGGGTCCGTCGCCAGCTCCTTGAAGACCTCCCGCGGATCCTTGACGAGCTTGCGCTCGGTGAGGTCCAACAGGCCGCCCACCGCGGTCACTTCGGCCGACACGGTGCCGTCGGCCTTCCGCACCGTCTGCCGGATGCGGAACGTCTTCCCCTCGCCCCACTCGAAGGTGCACTCCACGTCCACCTCGTCGCCGGCGCGCAGCTCCCGCAGATAGCGGATGTTCGTCTCCAGGGCGACCGGCCCCACCCCGCGGGCGAGCAGATCGCTCTGCGCGATACCGCTGTGGCGCAGGATCGACCAGCGCGCGTGCTCCGCGTACTGCAGGTACACCGCCTGATTGAGGTGCCCCTGCGTGTCGGTCTCGTATCCGCGGACCTCGACCCGGACGGAAAACGGCTCTGCCACGACGTTCCCTTCGACGATGCGGCGGTGTCCCGCCCGATGCGCGGGTGAGCGCTTGCTCAGCCGCCTTCGACGAGTCCAACCCGCCGGCCCGGCCGGGCATTCCGCCGAAGCCTCCCTAGGCCCGTCTCGGGGACGCCAGCAGGTACCGGCCGCCGCGCGGCGCCGCGTGCTCGCTCACCTGCCACCCCGCCCGCTGGAGCGCCGCCGCGCAGGCCCCGAGACCGGCGGGCTCCGGATGGTGCACGGCGACGGCCTCGGGCTGCGGGGTGTCCGTCACCCGGTAGCCGGGCGCGGTGTCGGTCGCCGGGGCGCAGCCCGCCGCCTCCAGGGCGAGCGCCGCCGCGTGCGTCAGGCGGCCCCGCTCCCAGGCGCAGGGCCGGTCGGTGGCGCCGCCCGGATCGGTCATACGGCGTATCTCCAACAGCCCCTGCCAGGCCGTGCGCACCTCGCGCGCCCGCGCCGCCGGGGCCACGGGAGCCGGCTCCCCGCCGAGCCGCGCCGCGAACACCCCGTCGGACGCGGCCGGCGGGACCGGGGCCGGAACCGGCGCGGGCCGCTCGGGCTCCGGTCCGGCCTCGCGGACCCGGTGCCCGGCAGGGGTGAGGAAGTGGTCGTGCGGCGGCCGCGGATGCCGGAACGCCAGCTTCAGCACGACGAGCCGCGCCAGCTGGGCCGCGCTGCCGCTGATCCGGCCCGTCTCCGGATCGGCGGCGTCGATGATGCGCCGCTGCGCGGCGGTCGGCGGTCTGGTCATGGCGCACCTCCTGCCGACGATGGTGCACGACGGCACTGACAACGGCGCCCGGCCGGCGGTTCAGTCGGCCGGCGGCCGCAGGTTCCAGCCGGAGACCACGGGCCTGCCGTGCTCCGTGCTCAGCCGGCTCACCGTGCCGGTCGCCAGCAGGAAGTGCGCGCCGCCCGACGGCGGCAGACCCAGCCGCCGCGCGGTCAGGACCCGCAGGAAGTGACCGTGCGAGACCAGGACGACGCTGCCCTCGTTGTTGGAGAGCGCCGCGTCGACCTTGGAGAGCATCCGGTCGGCACGCGCGCCCACCTCGTCCGGCGTCTCGCCCGGATGCTCGGGCGGGCCGGGCGGCACCCCGTCGTCGAACAGGTACCAGTCGGGACGGGTGCGCTGGATCTCCCGCGTGGTCACGCCCTCATAGGCGCCGTAGTCCCACTCCCGCAGGTCCGCATCGACGGTGACACGGTGCAGACCGGCGAGCTCGGCGGTCTCGCGGGCCCGCTGCAAGGGACTCACGAAGACGGCGCCGATGTGATAGCTGCCGACGAGGGGCGCGACCCTGCGCGCCTCCTCGCGGCCGTTCTCGGTGAGCGGAAGGTCGGTGAGGCCGGTGTGCTGACCGGTCAGCGCCCACTCGGTCTCACCGTGCCGGACGAGAAGCAGATCACCCACGGTTCACGCCTGTTCGGTCAGGGGTCGGTACGGGCTACGGACATTACCGCTCGAACCGTACACGTGGTCGCCGGGTCCGGCCGCGTGGCCCGTACCCGCCCCCCGGGCCGCGCCGACGGTGCCGCGACCGGGTCGGTCGGGATTGTCGGACCCGGCCCGTAAGGTCTAGAGGTCCGACGAACCGTGAGACAGGTGAGCCCAGAGGGGAGGTGGCGTGCTCGTGCCGGAGCAGCCCGGCGTCGCTCTCGACGCCGCCGCCGTCTTCCTGCCCGCCGCACTGCCGCGCGAGGGGAAGGTCGCCTTCTGGTCGCCGGACGGGTCCGGCCTCCCCGGCGCCGCCGAGGAGATCACGGTCGTGCGCCCGCACGGGCCGGGCGTACGCAGCCGCAGGGTGCCCGCACTCGTGCTCCCGGTCGTCGACGCGCTGCCGCTGCTCGTGCGGGCCCGCCGTACCCGGGGCGCGCACCCCGCCGCGGCCGCCTGGGGCGCCGCCGCCGCGCACGCCCTGCACCTCGTGGCGCGCGGCCGCCTGCTGCCCGGGCTCACCGTGTCCGACCACGACGCGTGGCGCGTGGGCCCGCTCGACGCGGACGACGTCGCGCAGCTCCAGGGCATCGCCGCCGCCCTGCCGCCGGAGGGGTACGCGACACCGGTGCCGGGCCGCAGGCCCGTCCGGCTGCCCGAGCCGGAAGCGCTGGTCCGCGCCTTCCTCGACGCGGTCGCCGACGCGCTGCCGCGCACCCCGGCCGCGGCGCACGCGGCGGGCGCCCCGTTCGCCGCGGCCGCGGCCCAGCACATCCCGCAGGCGCGGCCCTGGGCCGTCGAGGCGGCCGCCGGGCTCGACGCGGGAGTGCGCATCTCCCTGCGGCTCGACCTCTCGCACCACCTGCTGTTCGACGCGGCGGAGGAGAGCGAGTCGCCCGACGACCCGGGGGCGCGCCGCGCCGGGGCCGCCGTCGTCCAGGTGCACAGCCTCGCCGACCCCACGCGCGTGGTGGACGCCGCGCACCTGTGGGCGGGAGCGGGCGACGAGCACTTCGGGCCGCGCGCCCGCATCGACGCGGTGCTCGCCGTGCGCCGCGCGGTCGCCGCCTGGCCGCCGCTCGGCCGGCTCCTGGAACAGGACGTGCCGGACGTCCTCGCGCTCGCCGAGAGCGAGCTGATCGATCTGCTCGGGCCCGGCGCGGCCCGCCTCGCCAAGGCCGGGGTCACACTCCACTGGCCGCGCGAACTGGCCAGGTCCCTCACCGCGACGGCCGTGGTGCGGGCGCAGACCGCGCCCGGCTCGGCCACCGACGGCACGACGTTCTTCGACAGCGACGAACTGCTCACGTTCAACTGGCAGGTGGCGCTCGACGGGGACCCGCTCACCGAGAGCGAGATGGACACCCTGGCCGAATCGCACCGGGCCGTGGTCCGGCTGCGCGACCAGTGGGTCGTCGTCGATCCCGACCTGGTCCGTAAGGCGCGCAAGCGGGAGCTGGGCCTGCTCCAGCCCGTCGACGCGCTGGCCGTCGCGCTCACCGGCGAGGCCGAGGTCGACGGGGAGCGGGTCGCCGCCGTGCCCACCGGTCGGCTCGCCGAACTGCGCGACCGTCTCACGCGCGGCATCGACGGCGTCGAGCAGCCCGCGGGCCTCCACGCGACCCTGCGCGACTACCAACTGCGCGGCCTGGCCTGGCTCGACCTCATGACCTCGCTCGGCCTCGGCGGCTGCCTCGCCGACGACATGGGCCTCGGCAAGACGGTCACCCTCATCGCGCTGCACCTGCGACGCGACCGCAGCGCGCCCACGCTCGTCGTCTGCCCCGCCTCCCTGCTCGGCAACTGGCAGCGGGAGATCGGCAGGTTCGCCCCCGGCGTCCCCGTACGCCGCTTCCACGGCGCCGACCGCACCCTGGACGGACTCGACGGCGGATTCGTCCTCACCACGTACGGCACCCTGCGCACCCGCGCCGCCGAACTTGCCGGTCACACCTGGGGCATGGTCGTCGCCGACGAGGCCCAGCACGTCAAGAACCCGAACTCGGCCACGGCGAAGGCCCTGCGCACGATCGACGCCCCCGCGCGCGTGGCGCTCACCGGCACCCCCGTCGAGAACAACCTGTCCGAGCTGTGGGCCCTGCTCGACTGGACGACGCCGGGCCTGCTCGGCCCCCTGAAGGCGTTCCGCGCCCGGCACGCCCGCGTGGTCGAGGGCGAGGTCCCCCTCCAGGGACAAGGCGGCGTGAACCCGGAGGCCATCGAGCGCCTGTCCCGACTCGTGCGCCCCTTCATCCTGCGCCGCAAGAAGTCCGACCCCGGCATCGTGCCCGAGCTGCCGCCCAAGACCGAGTCCGACCACCCGGCGCCCCTCACCAGGGAACAGGCATCGCTGTACGAGGCCGTGGTGCGCGAGTCCATGGCGAACATCGAGGCCGCCGAGGGCATCGGCCGCCGCGGCCTCATCATGAAGCTGCTCACCTCCCTCAAGCAGATCTGCAACCACCCGGCGCAGTACCTGAAGGAGGGCGAGGCCGACGGCGGCCGCGCCCGCCTCGCGGGCCGCTCGGGCAAACTCGCGCTGCTGGACGAGCTGTTGGACACGATCGTCGCCGAGGACGGATCGGTCCTCGTCTTCACCCAGTACGTGTCGATGGCCAGGCTCCTCGCCACGCACCTGACGACCCGCGGCATCCCCAGCCAGCTGCTGCACGGCGGCACGCCGGTCGCCGAGCGCGAGCGCATGGTGGACCGCTTCCAGTCCGGCGAGGTCCCCGTGTTCCTGCTCTCCCTCAAGGCCGCCGGCACCGGCCTCAACCTCACGCGCGCGGGCCACGTCGTGCACTTCGACCGCTGGTGGAACCCGGCGGTCGAGGAGCAGGCCACGGACCGCGCCTACCGCATCGGCCAGACCCAGCCCGTCCAGGTGCACCGTCTTATCACCGAGGGGACCGTCGAGGACAGGATCGCCGAACTGCTCGCGGTGAAGCGCCAGTTGGCGGACGCCGTACTCGGCTCCGGAGAGGCCGCGCTCACCGAGCTGACCGACCGGGAGCTGACCGACCTGGTCTCGCTGAGGAGGGAGACGGCATGAGCCCCGCCCGCACCCGACGGCACACCGCGCACATCCCCGGCCGGGCCGGCGCCGCCGAGCAGGCGCAGGCCCGGCACACGGACACCCGCCGCACGTTCCCGCCGCTGCCGCCGCGCGCACAGCAGGGCGACGGCTCCGCCCTGACCTGGTGGGGCAACGCGTGGGTGGACGCCCTGGAGGACACCGCCCTCGACCCGGCCCGGCTCCAGCGCGGCCGCGCCTACGCCGACCGCGGCCACGTCGACGCGATCACCGTCACCCCGGGCCGCGTCATCGCCTACGTCCACGGCTCCCGGCCCCGCCCGTACCGGGCCGAACTGCGCCTTCGCACCCTGTCGGACGAGGAGTGGACCCGCTTCGCCGAGACGGCCGCGGCCCGCCCCGACCACATGGCGTCCCTGCTCGACAAGGACGTCCCGCACGCGCTCGCCGCCGCCGTCGACCTGCTGCCCGCGGTCGACGACCTGACCCCCGAGTGCACCTGCCCCGACCGCGCCCACCCCTGCAAGCACGCGGCGGCGCTCTGCTACCAGACGGCGCGGATCATCGACGAGGACCCGTTCGTCCTGTTCCTGCTGCGCGGCCGCGGCGAGCAGGAGCTCCTGGGCGACCTCACCCGGCGCAACGCCGCGCACACGGCCCAGGAGCAGCGCACGGCCGAGGCGCCGTCCCTCGACTCGGTCCCCGCCCGCGACGCGCTCGCCCGCTCGGCGCAACTCCCGCAGCTGCCCCCGGAGTTCCCCGCCCCCGCGCACCCCGAGCGCCCGCCGTCCTACCCGCAGGCCCCCGGCGCCCCCGACCCGCTCGCCCTCGACCTGCTGGCCACGGAGGCCGCCGCCCGCGCGCACGCCCTGCTGACCACCGGCACGGACCCCCTCCGCGGCCTCACCCCGTGGCAGGACGCCGTCCGGCTGGCCGCCGCCCACCCCGGCTCGGGCCTCACCGCCGCCACCCGTGCGCTGTACGCCTCGCTCGCCCGCGGCACCGGACGCACCCCGGGCGACCTCGCCCGCGCGGTCGCGGCCTGGCGCCAGGGCGGGCTCGCCGGGCTCTCCGTCCTGGAGGAGGAATGGGACCCGCCGGCCGGCCCGTTCGACCGCGCCCGCCCCGCCCTCCTCGCCACGGGCCACCCGGAGTTCCGCCCCCGCCGCAACCACCTGTCGACCGCGTCCCTCCAACTGCGTCTGGGCCGCGACGGGTTGTGGTACGGCTACGAGTCGGACCCGGGGCGCGAGGACTGGTGGCCCAGGGGCGAGCCGGGCCCGGATCCGGTGGCGGCCCTGGACTCGTTGCTGAGCGGCGGCTGAACCCCTGCCACGGGCGCGGGGCCCGTCGAGGGGAAAGCCGGGGGCCGAGGGGAAGGCGACGTCAGCCCGTCAGGCCCTGCCGGTAGGCGATGGCCGCCGCCTGGGTGCGGGTGGTGGCGCCGAGTTTGGCCAGGATGTGGGAGACATGCACGCCCGCCGTGCTGGGCGAGATGTGCAGCCGCTCGGCGATGCGACGGTTGCTCAGCCCCTGCGCGACGAGAGCGAGCACGTCGAGTTCACGCGCGGTCAGACCACCGTCCGCAGCGGGGGAGGGCGGCGCGATCCGCTCGGTGGGGGGTGCCGCGCCCAGGGAGGCGGCCAGCTCCGCCGCTTCGTCGAGCAGGACCGCGCCGTCGCTCCGCTCTCCCGCGGCCAGGGCGGCCCGGCCGCTGTGGAACAGGCTCTGGGCCAGCTCGTAGGGCTGTCGCAACTCCCGCCACGCGGCCACCGCCCGGTCCCAGCCGTCGTCGTCGAGCAGGGCGTGGAGATGATGACGCAGGGCCCGGTCGTACGGCCCGTCTTCCGCGAAGTCCCCGTCGAGCGTGGCGAGTTCGGCGCGCCGGGCGGTCACTCGCCGCGCCGATGCCGGCTCCCCGTCGCGGGCGGCGCGGGCCCGCTGCACCAGCGCCCCGGCGATCAGGACGCCGCGGGCGTCGAAGGCGTGGATCCCGGCGAGTCCCGGATCGGCCAGCGCCTCGCCCAGCAGCCGGTCGGCACGTTCCACATCCCCCTGCGCCAGCGCCAGCAGGCACAGCCACGCACGGCGTTCGAACAGGCCGCTGCCCCGCAGCGCCTCATGAGGTTCGGCGGCCCGCGCCTCGGCCGCCCGCACGTCGCCGCGCAGCAGCGCCAGCCGGCCGGCGAGCGAGCACAGATCCTGTCGTGCCGACGGCGGAGGCTCCTCGGCGAGGGTCTCGTCGATCAGCGCGGCGGCGTCGTCCCACTGCCCGGTCCGGATCAGCCCGCGTGCCGCGTGACAGGCCAGATCGGCCCCCCTGCTCCGGCCGAGTCCGAACCGCCGGGCCAGACGGATGCCGTCCATCGCCGCGTCGAGACCGCGCTGGTGCTCCCCGTTCCCCGTGTGCAGCGTCGCCTCGTACATCGGCACGGTCAGCAGCAGGTCCTG
Organism: Streptomyces sp. cg35; assembly: GCF_050410835.1. Lineage (NCBI taxonomy): Bacteria > Bacillati > Actinomycetota > Actinomycetes > Kitasatosporales > Streptomycetaceae > Streptomyces > Streptomyces sp. cg35. Next base: position 1,879,533 of record NZ_CP191268.1, on the reverse strand, counting down.
GCTCTCCAGGCGTTCGGCGAGCGTACGGGCCTCGGCCAGCGCCGCCAGGTCGCGGTCGCGGGCCCCGACGCCCAGGAGCCCGCGGACCGTGACGGTCGGGTCGCCGGTCAGCCGCCCGATGCGCAGCGCCTCGTCGAAGGGCTCCCGCGCCGCGTCCGAGGCCGGCAGCAGACCCATGGCCAGTACCCCGAGCACCCGCCCCCGCCGGACCTGCGCCCGGCCCTCGGGCAGCAGCCGCAGTGCGTGTTCCCAGTCGTCCAGACCGCTGCCGTCCAGGCGGTGCCGGAGCCGGCCGCGGTGCTCCAGCAGCAGGGCGGCGCGCTCGGGGGCGGCCGACTCGTCCACGGCCGCGAGCCCGGCCGTGGCGTGCTCGACGCCGCGCCGGTAGGCGCCGCCGAGCATGCAGGACTCGGCCGCCTCGGTCAGGACACCGACCAGATCGGTGCCGAGCCGGCCCTGCGGTTCCGGTACGCGGTCCCACAGTTCGAGGACCCGCTCGAGCATGCGGCCCTGCTCCTCGTAGGCGTAGGAGCGGCGGGCCTGGCCCGCCGCCCGGTACGCGACGGTCAGCGCCCGCGTGTGATCGCCCGCGGCGTACGCGTGCGCGGCCAGCTCCGCGGCACGGGCGTCGTCGGAGCCCAGCGCCTCGGCGTAGCGGGCGTGCAGCCGGGCGCGCTCGCCGGGCAGCAGATCCTCGTACACCGCCTGCCGGATGAGCGCGTGCCGGAACGCGTATCCGTCGCCGGACGTCACCAGCAGGCCCTGGTCGACCAGGATCCGCAGCACCGCGTCGAGTGCCGCGCCGCTCTCGTCGGCCAGGTCCTCCAGCAGCCGGTGCGCGACGCGGTCGCCGCCCGCCGACGCCAGGTTCAGCAGGCCGCGGGCGGCCGGGGGCAGGCCGCGCGGCCCCTGCAGGAGCAGGTCGCGCAGGCTGTCCGGGGTCTGCGCGCCACCGTGCGCGAGGGCCTCCACGAACAGCGGGTTGCCGTCGCTGCGCCGGTGCACCTGCTCCACGGCGGCCGCATCCGGCTCCGTGCCGAGGATCGCCGCGAGCTGGCGGCCGACGTCCTGCGCGGTCAGCCGGGGCAGCCGCAGCGTGGTGGCGCGCGGGTTGCGGGCGAGTTCGGACAGCAGCGGCCCGAGCTGCGCGGCGTCCCCCTGCCCCGGCCGGTAGGTGGCGAGCAGCAGGACGCCGGGCCGGGTCATGTTGCGGGCCAGGAAGGCGAACAGCTCACGGGAGGCGGTGTCCGCCCAGTGCAGGTCCTCGACCGCGAGGACGACGGGCCGGTCGGCGGCCGCCCGCTCGACCAGGGCCAGGATCTCCTCGTAGAGCCGGTGCCTGCCGGTGTCCGCCTCGCCGGCCTCACCCAACTCCGGGAACCAGCGCGCCAGTTCGCGATACCGCCCGGACCGTGCCGCCCCGTCCCGGATCAGCCGGCGCAGCACCGCCACGAACGGGGTGTACGCGAGCCCCTCGCCGCCGAACTCCGCACAGGCGCCCGTCACCATCCGCGCCGGAGCCGTGAGCGACGCGGCGAACTCGGCGAGCAGCCGCGACTTCCCGATCCCGGCCTCACCGGCGACCATGGCCACTCCCGGACCGAGCGCCCGCGCCGAGTGCCATGACTGCGCCAGCGCCGCCAGCGCGTCGCCGCGGCCGACGAACACCGGACTGACCACGCGATCCGCCACCATGACGGCAGCATATAAATACCGAGGTCGCCCGATGCGGCGCGGGTGTTTACCCGGCGAAGCTCGACCCATGACCGCTTCCCACCTCGCTGATCCCCATCCACTGCGCACCATCGAGGCCCATGAGTTCGACGCCTGGGCGCGCATGATCACCACCACCTACGGCCAGGACTGGCGCGAGGGCGCCCTGCGCAACGCTCGCTCGGTGATCGACCCGGCGCGCACCCTCGCCGCGTACGACGGCCCGGACATCGTCGGCGGCGTGTCGGTCTACGGCCGGACCATGACGGTCCCCGGCGGTGTCACCCCCGTCGCGGGCATCACGCTCGTCGCGGTTCTGCCCACCCACCGGCGGCGCGGCATCCTCTCCGCGATGATGCGCAGGCAACTCACCGGCCTGCACGAGTCGGGCGGCGAACCGGTCGCCGCGCTCAACGCCGCCGAGGCCACCATCTACGGCCGCTTCGGCTACGCCGTAGCCTCCCACTGTGCCCGACTCCGCGGCGACCTGCGGGACATGGCCCTGCGCCCCGATGCCGACCACGGCGACGGCACGCTCCGGCTGCTCGGCCGCGACGAGGCCAGGCCGTTCCTGGAGAAGGTCCACGAGACGGCCCGACGGCAGACCGCCGGCTGGGTCGACCGCACCGAGAAGTACTGGGACGCCCGGCTGCACGACGCCGAGCCCTTCCGCGACGGCGCGACCGAGCTCCGCTGCCTGCTGCACACCGAACCCGCAGGAGAGGCCACCGGCTACGCCCTCTACCGCTCCAGGGGGAGCACCGTGCAGATCGTCGAACTCGCCGCCACCACCCGCCGGTCGTACACGGCCCTGTGGCGCTACTTCGTCCATCTCGACGCCCACGACCAGCTCACCTGCGACGTGGCGGTCGACGAACCGCTGCCGCACCTGCTGCTCGACCCGCGGGCCGCCCGCACCACGGTGGTCGACAACCTGTGGGTCCGCCTCGTCGACATCGACCGCGCGCTCACGGCCCGCCGCTACGCCGCCCCGCTGGACGTGGTCCTGGAGGTCGAGGACACCTTCTGCCCCTGGAACGCGGGCCGGTACCGGCTGACGGCCGACGGCGCCGACGCGGCCGACTGCACCCGCACCCGCGACCGCGCCGACCTGCGGCTGGACAGCGCCACCCTCGGCGCGGCCTACCTCGGCGGCCCCACCTTGACCGCGCTGGCGGCCGCGGGCCGGGCCGAGGAGCTGCGCCCCGGCGCGCTGGCCGCCGCCGCACTCGCCTTCCGCGGCGCGCGCGAACCCTTCCACCCTTCCGGCGCGGCCTTCCCCGCCTTCTGAACAGGAGACCCCACCATGACCTCGGTCCGTACCCCGCGGCGCCGCCTCTTCCCGCCCCGCCGCAACCACCGCCGGCCGCACGGTTTCCGCCCCCAGATGGACCACCGCACCCCGCAGCCCGCGGAGTGGCTGGCGTTCGTCCGCCTGATGTCCTGAGCCCCGCGCCTACTGCACGCTCGGCGCCGCGGCCTCCACGAACGCGCTCAGCGCGTCCTTGCAGCGCTGCGAGCGCCGGTCGCGGTCCTGCTCGTCCGTGGCCTCGTGCAGGCAGTTCGCCAACTCAAAGGCGATCTCGGCGAGTTGGCGCACTCGCGGCACGTCGCACACCAGCTGGACGCGGGCCAGCGCCTGACGGGCCGCGATCCGGGCCTCGTACGAGGCGAAGCGCGCGGCCTCCGCCTCGGGTGCACCGGGGCGTTCCTGGGCCCGGAACCAGCGGTCGTTCTGGCCGCGCCGATAGTCGAAGAGGGCACTCGCGAACCCGCTGTAGCTCGCGATGCGTTCCTGGCGCAGCTGCTCCGCCCGGGCCAGCTCCGCGCCGCGCACCGTCGCACGGCCCTGGAAGTAGTGGGTGACCACCGAGCCGAGCAGGGTGCCGAGCACCGCTATCAGAGCCGCGTCCAACGTTCCGTACTCCTCAACAGGCAGGAAAAACAGGTCGATTCCGAGCGCCCGTGCTGGCTGCTGTCATGGGCGTGTCCACGAGACTCAATCAGATCATCGCTGTCGAGAAGGGCGTGAAGGCCAAGGCTCACCAGGACCTGACGGCAGCTCACCACGGATTGCAGAAGACCGCGTTGCTGGCCGGCATCGCGCGCACCTACCAGCCCAAGGACGAGGAGGTGGCCGAACACCGGGTCGCCCACGCGCTGGCCGACGACCCCCGACCCGTTCGTCTCCTCCCGGGCGAACTTCACCGCCTGCTGCACCTTCTCCACCCAGCGCGACGGGCGGTGGTCCATAGGCAGGACGCGGGACCGTGACACTGACCAGGGTCCTCAAGGGCACGGGTGTGCGCGACGAGTGGCATCCATCGGGCCCAGGGGGCCGGCTACGCCTCCGGGCCCACCTGCGCGTCCGCGCGAGGGGCGACCAGTGACATGCCCCGACCCGCGAAGTAGTCCCCGAACCGCGCCACCGGCAGGTCGGCCGTCCGCGTCGCCCGGTCCGTGCCCGACGGGTTGTGGAAGTGGAAGCCCGCCCCGTCCGGCGTGCGGGCCGTGATCAGGACCAGATGGCCGCCGCGGCCCGGCGCGGGCTCGTGCGGGCGGCGGATCGCGTAGTGGACGGAGGCGATGACGAGACGCCCCGCGTCGAGCAGCGCCCCGATCCCGTCCGGTGTCAGCTCGCGGTGCACCTCGGCCTCGACGCCGTGCGCCTCCCGCAGGTACTCCACGGCGGGCCGGTAGACCATGCCGTGGATCTCACCGTCGGCGTCCACCGTGTACGCGCCGAACTTCACCGCCCCGTCGCGCAGTGCGAAGAGGGAGGGGGCGCCGGCGCCGAGCGCCATCCGCAGACACGTCACCCCGCACAGATGCCCGCACCAGCGCGCGTAGTCCTCCACCGTCGCCGCGCCCGACTCCCGCCACGCCGGGTCCTGCGCCCGGTCGAACCCGCCCGACACGATCGCGCCGACCAGTTCGGGCGAGGCGAACTGGGTGAGGCTGGGGCGGGCGCAGGTCGTGCAGGTCACTGACGGTATCCGTTCAAGAAGCGGCCGATCCGGCTGATCGCGGCGTCGAGATCGTCAGCGTAGGGGAGCGTGAGGATGCGGAAGTGGTCCGGACGCGGCCAGTTGAAGCCGGTGCCCTGCACGACCTGGATCTTCTCGCGCAGCAGCAGATCGAGGACGAACTTCTCGTCGTCGACGATGGGGTGGACCTTGGGGTCGATGCGCGGGAAGGCGTACAGGGCGCCCTTCGGCTTGACGCAGCTGACGCCGGGGATCTCGTTGAGCTTCTCCCACGCCTTGTCGCGCTGCTCGTGCAACCGGCCGCCAGGAGCGGTGAGTTCCTGGATCGACTGGCGGCCGCCGAGCGCGGCCTGGATGGCGTACTGGGCGGGCGCGTTCGGGCACAGCCGCATGGAGGCGAGCATCGTCAGGCCCTCCAGGTAGTTCTTCGCGTGCTGCTGCGGGCCGGTGACCACCATCCAGCCCGAGCGGAACCCGGCCACGCGGTACGTCTTCGACAGCCCGGAGAAGGTCAGGACGACCAGGTCGGGGGCGAGGGCGGCGGCGCTGTGGTGCACCGCGCCGTCGTACAGGATCTGGTCGTAGATCTCGTCGGCGAACACCATCAGGCCGTGCCGGCGGGCGAGGCCGAGGATGCCCTCGACGATCTCCTTCGGGTAGACGGCGCCCGTAGGGTTGTTCGGGTTGATGATGACGACGGCCTTGGTGCGGTCGGTGATCTTGGCCGCCATGTCGTCCAGGTCCGGGTACCAGTCGGCCTGCTCGTCGCACAGATAGTGCACGGCCCGGCCGCCGGAGAGCGTCGTGACGGCCGTCCACAGCGGGAAGTCCGGCGCGGGGACGAGGACTTCGTCCCCGTCCTCCAGGAGGGCCTGTACGGCCATGGAGACCAGCTCGGAGACGCCGTTGCCGAGGAACACGTCGTCGACGCCCACCTCCAGGCCGAGCGCCTGATAGCGCTGGGCGACGGCCCGGCGGGCGGACAGGATGCCGCGCGAGTCGGTGTAGCCGTGCGCCTGGGGAAGCATCCGGATCATGTCCTGGACGATCTCCTCCGGCGCCTCGAAGCCGAACAGCGCCGGGTTTCCGGTGTTCAGGCGCAGCACGCTGTGGCCTGCCTCCTCGAGCGCGTTCGCGTGCTCGATCACCGGGCCGCGGATCTCGTAGCAGACCTCGCTCAGCTTGCTCGACTGCCGGAACTCCATGCGCGTGCCCTCCAGGCGGACCAGGTGTCTGTGCGTACCGGGTGACTCTTGATACTTGGTTTTACCAAGTGGACGCTTGGAAAGTCCAACAAGTTGCATAGACTGCGCGTCATGCCACGCCGAAGCTACGACCAGTACTGCGCAGCCGCCCGCGCCCTCGACGTCGTCGGGGACCGCTGGACGCTCCTGATCGTGCGGGAACTTCTCGCGGGTCCGCGCCGCTACACCGATCTGCATGCCGATCTGCCGGGTGTCAGTACGGACATGCTGGCCACACGCCTGAAGGACATGGAGCGCGACGGCCTCGCGGTGCGGCGCAGACTCGCCGCGCCCGCCTCGGCGTACGTGTACGAACTGACGGCGCGGGGGCGGGAGTTGCTGCCCGTGCTGCAGGCGCTGGGGGAGTGGGGTGCCCCCGGTCTTGCCGAGCGCCGGCCGACCGATGCGGTGCGGGCGCACTGGCTGGCGCTCCCGTTCCTCCGGCAGCTGGCGGAGCTGGGGGAGCCGGGCGTTGTCGAAGTCCGCCTGGACGAGGGGGAGTTCCACGTGCGGGTGGGGGGTGATCCGGTGTACGGGGAGGGGGCGTACGCCGAAGGCGAGCCGGATGTGCGGATCGCGCTCGATGCGGAGGTGGGGGGAGAGGTGGCTCGGGGGGTTGTGGGGCTGGTGGAGGCGGTGCGTCAGGGCAGGGCCGATGTCGCGGGTGAGGGTGCGCTCGCGAAGGCACTGCGCAGCTCACGCCCCGCCGGCGCTTGAGGAGCTGGGTCCGGGGCGGAACCCCCTGGCCCTCGCGCCGCCGGGGCGTGCGAGGCGTTCGCGGGCGCGGCACCGTCGTGGCTGGTCGCGCAGTTCCTCGCGCCCCTGGAGGCGCACCCGCTCGCGTCTGCCGGTGGGTGCGACCCCGCCGAGTCGCACCCTGGCAGCGTCAGACCGTGGGCGGGACCCGTGACGGGCGGCCCGAGCCGCGCGTCAGGGCGTAGCCGCCGATACCGGCGAGAGCCGCGAGCACCGCACCCGCGCCGGTCCAGAGCCAGCGACTGGTCCACCAGCCGGAGGCCCAGTCGTGGTCGTCCGCCGTCGTCTCCGTCGCCTCGGCCGACGGCCCCGCCGTCAGCGGAGCGGACAGCGTTCCGTCCACCGCCGCCGAGCCGCCGATGTCCTTGGACGTCGCCTCGACCGACGCCGACACGGGCAGGCCCAGATCGGCGTCGTCGAGCCCGGTCACCGTGAGCCGGACGTAGTACGTGCCGCGCAGCGGGTCGTTCGCCCACGGCTCGGACCACGCCCGCACCGTCCGCAGCGTGCACGCCAGATCGACACGTGCCGCGTCCGCGGCCGCCGCGCGCGCCTGCGTCCCGTACCTGCACGACTGGCGGCGCCGCAGCCCGTCGTACACGTCGATCCGCCAGGTCTGCGCGCCGTGCCGGGCCTGCGTCTCGGGAAGCTCGACGCTCGCCTTCACGGTCGGGCGCTGCCCCGTGTCCGCCGGGAACGACCAGTACAGGTAGTCACCGGTGGACGCGCTCGCCGTCGCCTTCTGGCCCTGCTCGAACGGCGTCGCCGTACGGAAGGACGTACCGGCCTCGGTCGGCGCCTTCTTCTCGTCGTCGGCGGCGGCCGGACCGCCCAGCGCCAGCAGCGCCGTGAGCCCCAGCAGAGTGCCCGTCAAAAGTCTTGTGCACCGCATCAGTTGGTCCTCCAGACGGTGACACGCCAGCGCGAGATCCAGCCCCACACCACACCCGCGAAGAAACCGACCACGACCAGCGCGGCCAGCAGCCACCAGCCGTGGCCCAGGCCGAACGCGGCCACGTCGGACGCCTCGTCGGGTCCGTCCACCACGTCGACGGTCAGCTCGACCGGCAGACCCGGGGTCGTCTTCACCGAGGCGGGCGCGGAGTAGGAGTTCGAGACCTGGAGGCAGACGGTCTCGGGCTGCGCCTCGTCGTCGTCCTGCTCGGCCTTCGGGTAGCGCAGCCCGGTCGAGACCACGTCGGTGCGCCCGTCGCCGGACTCCTGGCCGCGCACGATCTCCCGGCCGTGGGTGGTGACGGCCCGCAGCAGTACGCCGTAGTCCCGGTTCACGGCACGGTCGGCCGCGATGCTCACCGAGGCCCGCAGTTCCTTGCCGGGCTCCAGGTCCACGCGGTAGTAGCGGTGCTCGCCGAACTTCTCGCGGTCCGTGTACAGGCCGGACTTCAGCTGCGGTGCGTCGGCGCACTGCGCGGCGCCGTCGACGGCGACGGGGGTCACGACCGGATCGGCCGCCCGGTCGACCAACTGGCCGACCCTGTCCGTCAGTTCGTCCTTGTGACGGACCGAGGTGTACGTCCCCCCGGTGGCGTCGGCGATGCAGGAGAGCTGCGCGCGGGTCTTGGCGTCGGCCACCAGGCCGAGCGTGTCGATGGTGAGGCCGATGCCCTTCGCGGCGATCTCGCGGGCCACCTCGCACGGGTCCAGCGGCTGGCAGGTGTCCTCGCCGTCGCTGATGAGGACGATGCGGCGGGTGCCGGCGGCGCCCTGGTCCAGGTCGTCGGCCGCCTTCAGCAGGGCCGGGCCGATCGGTGTCCAGCCGGTGGGGCGCAGCGTCGCGACGGCGGTCTTCGCCTCGGTGCGGTCCAGCGGGCCGACCGGGTAGAGCTGCGCGGTGTCCTTGCAGCCCGTCTTGCGGTCCTCGCCCGGGTAGTTGGCGCCGAGCGTCCGTATACCGAGCTCGACCTCCTCGGGCGTCGCGTCGAGCACCTCGTTGAACGCCTGCTTCGCCGCGGCCATCCGGGAGTCGCCGTCGATGTCGCGGGCGCGCATGGAACCGCTGACGTCCAGGATGAGTTCGACCTTGGGGGCGGGCTTGTCCCCGGCGGGCTCGTCGGCGGCCACCGCGGTGCCGGCGGGCACGAGAGCGCCGAGGGTCAGGGCGGCGAACAGGGCGCACGCGCCCGCCGCCAGCCGTTGTCTTGTGATCATCGGCGGATCCTATGAAGCCGGGCGCGGCGATGCCAAAACGGGCCCCGGTACTGATGGAGTCTCAGTGCCCGCACAAAGTACGGAACTTCGGGTGGGTCCCCGCCCTGTCCACGGCCCCCGAGTACGCCGTCACCCAGCGGCCCGGTCCCGCAACCCGGTGGACCTCGCGGGCGACGGGCAGCGCGCGCACGTCGGACGGCGCGCGGTGGACGCTCCCGGCCGTCGCCCGGACCAGTGCGCCCTCCAGGTCCATCACGGTCGCGCCCGGGGCCGCTGATCTAGAGTTGCGGATGTGCTGCGCGAAGTGACTGCCACCCGCTATCTGAACCCCCTGCACACCGGAGGCTCCGTCCCCGGTGTCGTGGAGGCCGACGACCTGGGCACGTACGTCCTGAAGTTCACGGGTTCCGCGCAGGGCGTCAAGGCGCTCGTCGCCGAGATCGTCGTCGGGGAGCTGGCGCGCCGGCTCGGGCTGCGGTTCCCGGAGCTGGTGCTCGCCCACTTCGACCCGGCCGTCGCCGCCGACGAGCCGCACCAGGAGGTCCAGGACCTGCTGCGGGCGAGCGCGGGGCTGAACCTCGGGATGGACTTCCTGCCGGGCGCGGCCGACTTCACGCCGGACGTCGCCGCGGTGTTCCCCGTCGACCCGCTGGAGGCCGGCCGGATCGTCTGGCTCGACGCGCTCACCGTCAACGTCGACCGCACGGTGCACAGTTCGAACCTCATGGTGTGGCCCACCTTCGGCACGGCCCCGCCGCGGCTCTGGCTCATCGACCACGGCGCGGCGCTCGTCTTCCACCACCGCTGGGACGCGGCCGTGCCCGACAAGGCGTACGACTTCCGGCACCACGCCCTCGGCGGCTACGGCCCGGACACGCGCGCGGCCGACGCCGAACTGGCGCCGAAGGTGACCGAGGAGCTGCTGCGCGAGGTCGTCGCGCTCGTCCCGGACGCGTGGCTGACGGACGAGCCCGGGTTCGCCGCACCGGACGACGTCCGGGACGCGTACGTGACGTATCTCCTGGCCCGGGCCCGGTCCTCCGCGTCCTGGCTGCCCACGGACTTCCCCTCCCGCGACGAACTGGCGGCCGCCGACGCCCGGCGCGCCGCCGCCACCCAGAAGGGCCGCCCGGCCTGGCTCAAGCGGGTCCCGGACCTGCACGGCAAGCCGGCGGCGGAACAGGATTGGTCGGTGCATCTCCAGTGACATCCCCGGTGAGCCACAGGGTCCAGATCGAGTACTGCACGCAGTGCCGCTGGCTGCCGCGCGCGGCCTGGCTCGCGCAGGAGCTGCTGACCACCTTCGAGACGGACCTGCTGGAGCTGTCGCTCAAGCCCGGCACCGGCGGGGTCTTCGTCGTCCGCGTCGACGACGAGGTCGTCTGGGACCGCAAGGAGCAGGGCTTCCCGGAGCCGACCGCCGTCAAGCGGCTGGTCCGCGACCGCGTCGCGCCGGGCCGCAGCCTCGGCCACTCCGACAAGCCCGCCGAGTAGGCAGCCGGACAGGCAGCCCGGAAGACACGCGAAAGCCCCCGGCGCTGTGCGGTGCCGGGGGCCTTCTCACGGCCGTACGGGAGTACGGGAACGTCAGCCGAGCTGCTCGTAGGCGGGCAGCGTCAGGAAGTCCGCGTAGTCGGCGTCCAGGGAGACCTGGAGCAGCAGGTCGTGGGCCTGCTGCCACTTGCCGGCCGCGAAGGCCTCCTCGCCGATCTCGGCGCGGATGTTCGCCAGCTCCTCGGCGGCGACCTTGCGGGCCAGCTCGGCCGTGGCGGTCTCGCCGTTCTCGAACACGACGCCCGCGTTGATCCACTGCCAGATCTGCGAGCGCGAGATCTCGGCGGTGGCCGCGTCCTCCATGAGGTTGAAGATGGCGACGGCGCCCAGGCCCCGCAGCCACGCCTCGATGTACCGGATGCCGACCTGGACGGCGTTGACGAGACCGTCGTAGGTGGGCTTCGCGTCGAGCGAGTCGATGGCGATCAGGTCACCGGCGGCGACGGACACGTCCTCGCGCAGCCGCTCCTTCTGGTTCGGCTTCTCGCCGAGGACCTTGTCGAAGGACTCCATCGCGATCGGGACCAGGTCGGGGTGCGCGACCCACGAGCCGTCGAAGCCGTCGCCGGCCTCGCGGTCCTTGTCGTTCTTGACCTTCTCGAAGGCGACCTTGTTGACCTCGGCGTCCTTGCGGGACGGGATGAAGGCCGCCATGCCGCCGATGGCGTGCGCGCCGCGCTTGTGGCAGGTGCGGACGAGGAGTTCCGTGTACGCCCGCATGAACGGGGCGGTCATCGTCACCAGGTTGCGGTCCGGCAGGACGAACTTCTGGCCGCCGTCACGGAAGTTCTTGACGATGGAGAAGAGGTAGTCCCAGCGGCCGGCGTTCAGGCCGGAGGCGTGGTCGCGGAGCTCGTAGAGGATCTCCTCCATCTCGTACGCGGCCGTGATCGTCTCGATGAGGACGGTGGCGCGGACGGTGCCCTGCGGGATGCCGACGTAGTCCTGCGCGAAGACGAAGATCTCGTTCCAGAGGCGGGCCTCCAGGTACGACTCCGTCTTCGGGAGGTAGAAGTACGGGCCCTTGCCGAGCTCGATGAGGCGCTTGGCGTTGTGGAAGAAGTAGAGGCCGAAGTCGACCAGGGCACCCGGGACCGGCTTGCCGGCCTCGTCCACCAGGTGGCGCTCGTCGAGGTGCCAGCCGCGCGGGCGCATCACGACGGTCGCGAGCTGGTCGGCGTCCTTGAGGGCGTACGACTTGCCGGTGCGCTCGTCGGTGAAGTCGATGGAGCGGTTGTAGGCGGCGGTCAGGTTCAGCTGACCCCCGATGACGTTCTCCCAGGTCGGCGCCGAGGCGTCCTCGAAGTCGGCGAGCCAGACCCGGGCGCCCGAGTTCAGGGCGTTGATCGTCATCTTGCGGTCGGTGGGGCCGGTGATCTCGACGCGGCGGTCGTTCAGCGCGGCCGGAGCGGGGGCGACCTTCCAGGAGTCGTCCGCGCGGATCGCGGCGGTCTCGGGGCGGAAGTCGAGGGTGGAGGTGCGGGCGATCTCGGCGCGGCGCTCGGTGCGGCGGGCGAGGAGCTCGTCACGCCGGGGCGTGAACAGCCGGTGCAGCTCGGCCACGAAGGCGAGGGCCGCATCGGTGAGCACCTCGTCCTGCCGGGGCAGGGGCGCGGCGTCGACGATGGCCAGCGGGGACGGCGCTGGTGCGGACATGAGGCTGTCACTTCCTTCAGCGAGCGGGCGCGGACGGCACGGGGTGCCGAGGGCGCCGGGGTACGGCTGCTGGCCCCTCAACGGGGGACCGGCCCTTCTGATCGGTGGATACTAGTTTCCTTATCGTGGAAGTTCAATCGTTTGTTGATGTCGAGATTCTCTGAGTCGACAGAACGTGGCGCTCGGTGCCACGCCTTTCACTCAAGGTGGCGGAGATCCCTCTCGGTGTCGATGTCGTACGCCTCCGCGACATCCCCGCACTCGACCAGTCGCACGGCTCCCGCGTGTTCCTTGAGATAGGCGCGCGCCCCGCGGTCCCCGTCCGCGCTCGCCGCGATCCCCGCCCAGTGGTCGCGTCCGAACAGCACCGGGTGCCCCCGCTCCCCGTCGTACGCGGCCGCCGCGAGGGACGCGGGCGAGCGGTACGCCTCCCGGACCCGGGCCACCGCGGCGGCGCCGATGCCCGGCTGGTCCACGAGCAGCACGAGCGCGGCGGCCGCGCCGCCGCCGGCCAGCGAGCCGAGCCCGGCCCGCAGCGACGATCCCATGCCGTCCTCCCATGCCGGGTTCTCCACGAGGACGCAGTCGTCGAGCGCGGCCCGCTCCCGTACGTCGCCGGACGCCGCCCCGAGTACCACGTGCACCGGGCCGCAACCCCCCGCGCGCAGCATCCGTACCGCGTGTTCCACCAAGGGCCGTCCACGATGGGACAGCAGGGCCTTGGGGCGCCCGCCCAGTCGCCGTCCGCCCCCCGCGGCGAGCAGCAGCCCGGCCACCTCGTCCGTTTCTCCGGTCGTCATGCCCCCTGCATACCGCACGGGGCGGGCCGACGCCCGCGCGGTGGAAGTTGCCTTGCGCAACGGACTGGCGCGCAAGGCGGCTCGTGGCGTTAACTGGGCCGCCACGTATCCGAGTTGGGCGCCCGACCACCGCCCGGCGAGGGTCCGCGCTGTGGACGTACGACAGGCGCACAACGATGTGCGAGGGGGAGAACTGTGTTGCGGAGCGTGGAGCAGAGGCCGGTGACGGGCAGCGTCGACGAGGACCCGAGAGTGGCGGAGCTGCGCTCGGCCGTGTCCCGGCTGCGCCGGGAACTCGCCGCCCACCCGGCCGAATTCCCGGACCGGGGCATCGCCGAGGACGAGCTGGCGGCCCTCGACGCCATGGCGGGCGGCGGCAGTCCCGAGGTGCCGCGGCTGCGCCGGTCGCTGCTGCTGATCGCGGGCGCGATCGGGTCGGTGAGCGCCCTGTCGGCGTCCCTCGCCCAGGTGCGCGGCGCGGTGGAGCTGTTCGGCGGGCCGCCGGCCGAGCGCTGACCCGGCACCGGGCGGCCCGGATCGGGCGGGCCCGGCCTCAGGCCACCCAGTGCGGGCGCCCCGGCTCCTCGACGGTCGCGCCGAGCCCCGCGTCGACGGCCGCCGCGACCCGCCGCACCGCCTCCTCGGCGACCTCGGCCGGCTGCGTGTAGGGCCAGCGCAGCCGGTTCTCGAACGTGCCGGGATCCGCGCCGAACCGGGACCCGCCCTCGATCCGCACCCCGTGCCGCAGCGCCGCCCCGGCGAGCGCCGAGGCGATCGGCCGGCCCAGATCGATCCAGAGGGACATCCCGCCGGGCGGCACCTGCCACCGCCAGTCCGGGAACTCCTCGCCGAGCAGGCCGCCCAGCCGGTCGCGCTGGTCGCGCAGCAGGGGCAGGCGCCGGCGCAGGATCTCCTCCTCGCGGCCGAGCAGCCGCAGCGCCACCAGCTGGTCGAGCACGGAACCGGACATGTCGGCCATGACCCGCTGCGCCGTCAGCTCGGTGATCAGCCGCGCGCCCGCCCGCACCCAGCCGACCCGCAGACCGCTCCAGTGCCCCTTGCTCAGCGAGCCGACGGTGACGATCTGTTCACCGCCGTGCGGCGCCAGCGAGGCGAACGGCGGCGGTGTCGGGACGTCGAGCGCGATGTCCGCGATCGTCTCGTCGACGACCAGCCAGGTGCCGGTCGCGCGGGCGTCGGCGATGATCCGGCGGCGCTGGTCGAGCGGCATCAGCCGGCCCGTCGGATTCTGGAAGTCCGGGATGAGATAGGCGAGCCGGGGCGCCGACTGCCGCAGGATCGCCCCGAACAGCTCGGCGTCCCACCCGTCCTCCGTCACCGGCACGGGAGCGGTGCGCAGCCCCAACTGCCGGATCACGGAGAGGGCGTTGGCGTACGACGGGTTCTCCACCGCGATCCGGTCGCCGGGCCTGCCGAGCAGCGTGAGGGTGAGCGCGACCGCCTGCTGGGCGCCGGAGGTCACCAGGATCTGCTCCGGCCGCGTCGGCAGACCGCGCCGCGTGTACCGCTCGGCGATCGCGGCGCGCAGTTCCGCCAGACCGTACGGGTGGTAACCGGGTGTCAGCGCGTGCCGGGCCACGTCCTCGCTCGCCGCGGCGTACGCGGCCGCCAGTTCGTCGGCCAGCGCGCCGGGTGCCGCGACGGCCAGATCGATGACGTCCTCGCCGGCCTCCGGGGTGCGCACGCTCGTCAGCCGCGCGCCCTCGGGCAGCTCGGTCCAGGTCCCGGCGCCCCGTCGGCTGCGCGCGTACCCGCTCTCCCGCAGCAGGTCGTACGCGGCCGTCACCGTGGCCCGGCTGACCCCGAGCGCCGTCGCGAACTCGCGCTCGGCGGGCAGCCGCGTGTGCAGCGCGACGCGCCCGTCGAGCAGCAGCGTGCGCATCCCCTGCGCGAGCGCGCGATAGCCCGGCCGCTCCCCGGCGACGCCCGTCACCAGAGCGGCGAGCCGCTTGGCGCCCGGGCGCCCGGCCGCGTTGTCCATGCTGCGGACTCCTGTGCCGACTGCCATGCCACATTCCTGTCATTGGCCCTGCTCTCCAGGCCAATCAATCTACAGACTCGGAACCGGCCGACCAGAAGTGGCCTGGGTGGGAACGAGGAGGCACATCATGCACGCCGACAGGAGTGGCTTCAGCGACCGGTACGAGCGGGTGCTGCAACGCCGCGCGGAGGAAGCGGCGGGCGGGCGGCCGTGGGGCGGCCGTCGCCGTCCGCGGACCCCGGCCGCGCCGGAGCGGCCCGGCCGGGTCGTCGTCGGCGTCAGCGGTTCCCCGGCGAGCCGCGTCGCCCTGCGCACGGCGGCCGACGCGGCGGGGCGCTCCGCGCGGGAGCTCGTGGTGGTGCTGGCCTGGGAGCCGCCGGAGGGCGAGGGCATGTACCGGCGCTGGCCGGACCGTGCGTGGGCCCGGCACTGGCACGACTCGGCGCGCGCCGAGCTGGCCCGGGCCGTCGAGGAGAC
Organism: Streptomyces sp. cg35; assembly: GCF_050410835.1. Classification (NCBI taxonomy): domain Bacteria; kingdom Bacillati; phylum Actinomycetota; class Actinomycetes; order Kitasatosporales; family Streptomycetaceae; genus Streptomyces; species Streptomyces sp. cg35. Next base: position 1,864,175 of record NZ_CP191268.1, on the reverse strand, counting down.
GCTGGGCGGACCGCCGCCCGGCCTGGCCGTGTCGCTCCGCGTCGAACGCTCCCGGCCCGGCCCCGCGCTCCTCGGGCTGGCCGCGCGCCCGGACGACCTGCTCGTCCTCGGGGTGCGGTCCCGCCGCGCGGCGGTGCACCGGTATGTGCGGCGGCACGCGGTGTGCCCCGTCCTCACGGTGCCGGTGCGCTCCGCTCGGCGGGCGGAGCTGCGTGCCCTGCGCCATCTGACACCGGGCGACTTCTGTGCCCCGTAAGGAGAGTGGGGAACTGCGCGACCAGCCACGGCAGAGCCGCAGACGCGTCTGCTCATGGAGCGAGCAGACGCGTCCGCGGCTCTTCGTGGGTTGCTCGCGCAGTTCCCCACGCCCCTAGCGGGGTCTCAGCAATCCGGATCGCGTCGCTCGGGCCACGGCCGACGTCCGCGAATCCACCCCCAGCTTCGCGTAGATGTGCACCAGATGGGACTTCACCGTGGCCTGGCTCAAGAACAGCTCACGAGCGATCTCCGCGTTCGACAAGCCGTCCCGCACCAGCTGAAGAACCTCCAGCTCCCGCCGGCTCAACGCCTCGGAGGGCGCCCGCAACCGGTCCATCAGGCGGAGCGCGATCGCCGGGGCGAGCGCGGAGCGGCCCGAGGCGGCCGTGCGGACGGCGGCCGCCAGCTCCTGCGGCGGCGCGTCCTTCAGCAGATAGCCGGAGGCCCCCGCCTCCACCGCGGCGAGAATGTCCGCGTCGGTGTCGTACGTCGTCAGGACGAGCACCCGCGGCGCCCCGTCGAGGGCCGCGATCCGCGCCGTGGCCTCGGCGCCGTGCATCCCCGCGCCGAACTGCAGGTCCATCAGCACCACGTCCACGGGTTCCGCGGCGGCCAGCTCGACCGCCCGTTCCGCCGTGGCGGCCTCCGCGACGATCGCGAAGTCCGGCTCGGCGTCCAGGACGGCCCGCAGACCGGCGCGTACGACGGGATGGTCGTCGGCGAGCAGCAGCCGGATCACACGTCACCCCCGGCGGGAACCGGCAGCGTGACCGCCACCGCCGTGCCCTGGCCGGGCGCCGACTCGACGGTGAACGTGCCGCCGAGGGCGCGGACCCGGGCCCGCATCGCGGGCAGCCCGAAGCCGCCGTCACCGGGCACGGCCAGGTCCGGGTCGAAGCCGCGTCCGTCGTCCACCACGTCCAGGGCCACCGAGGTCTCCATGAAGCTGAGGGTGATCTCCGCGCGGGACGCGTGGGCGTGCCGCACCGTGTTGCCGAGCGCCGACTGGGCGATCCGCAGCAGCGCCACCTCGTACGGGGTGGGGAGGGCGAGCGGGGTGCCGCTCGTCGTGAAGCGGGCGACGAGGCCGGGGGCCGTGGCGCACAGCCGCTCCAGGGCCCCGGCCAGCGAGCCGTTCGCCAGGTCGGGCGGGGTGAGGGCGCGGACGAAGCGGCGGGCCTCGGCGAGGTTGTCCTGCGCCGTCGACCTGGCCTGCTCGATGTGTCCGGCGGCCGGGGAGTCCCCGGGCAGGTCGCGCTGGGCCGCGCGCAGCAGCAGCTGGATCGAGGACAGCCCCTGGGCGAGGGTGTCGTGGATCTCGCGGGCCAGCCGCTCGCGCTCGGCGAGGGTGCCCGCGGCGCGCTCCGCGTCGGCGAGTTCGGCGCGGGTCGCGATGAGTTCCTCGATGAGGCGGCGCCTGCGCTCGCTCTCCCGGTACAGCGCCTGATAACCGAGCACGGTGGCCACGGCGACGGCCGCGCCGAGCAGCGGCCCGATGAACGCGCCCGGGTTCAGCGCCGCGCCGTGCCCGACGTACGAGGCGATGGCCGCGCCCGCCGCGAGCACCACGGCCGGGACGCTCCACCGCGCGGGCAGCAGGTGGAGCAGGAGGAAGTACAGCGGGAAGGCCAGCCACAGGGCGTCGGGGGAGAGGACGAGCAGCGCCGCCCACACCGCCCCCAGCGCGGCGAGCCAGCACGCGGCGCCCGCGCGCGTGGCCCGTACGGCGGGCATCAGCGGACCCGCCGCGTACACGGCGCCCAGAGCCACGGTCACCGCCACCACGGCCGCGACCGGCTCGGCGGAGCGGCCGGTCAGGCCACGGGCCACGACCAGCGCGAGCAGCCCCGCCATCAGCAGATGCAGGCACAGGCGCAGGGCGCGCAGAGCGGGGGTCAGGGAACGTGGATCCATACTGCTCACCAGCGTACGAAGCCGGCCGCCGAAGCCGGTCAACCGAAAGGTGGAAAGCGGCGTCCTTCCTTCGATCCGGGTGAAGCGTGCTGTGGCGCGATGCCCGTGCGCGGCTCGGGGCAGCAGGGTGGACGGCATGTTCGTCGCATGGAGAGACCTACGGTTCGCCAAGGGCAGGTTCGCCCTGATGGGAACCGTGATCGTACTGATCACGCTGCTGGTGGGGCTGTTGTCCGGGCTGACCGCCGGGCTGGCCCGGGACAACACGTCGGCGCTCACCGGGCTGCCCGCCGACCGCATCGCGTTCGCCCGGCCGGCCGGGGACCAGTCGGTGTCGTTCACCGGCTCCACCGTCCACCGTGCGCAGTGGCGGGAGCTGGCCGCACAGCCGGGCGTCAGCGGCGCGCGGCCGATCGGCATCGGCACCGTCAGCGCGCGGTCCGGCGACCACACCGCGGCCGTCTCCGCGTTCGGGGTGGAACCGGACTCCGGCCTCGCGCCCGACACGACCGCCCCCGGCACCGCCGTGCTGTCGCACAAGGCCGCGGACGAACTCGGCGTCGGTGTCGGCGACCCCCTCACCCTCGGCGGCACCACCGTGAAGGTCACGGCCGTCTCCGGCGACGCCTCCTACAGCCACACCCCGGTCGTCTGGATCGACCTCGACGACTGGCAGTCGCTCGCGCCCCGGGCCGGCGGCAACGGCCCGCAGGCCACCGTCGTCGCCCTCGACACCACCGCCGGATACGACGCGCCGGCCGCGGACCGCGCCGCGGGCACCCGGACCACGACCGTGCAGGGCGCCCTCGAAGCCATAGGGTCCTACCAGGCCGAGAACGGGTCGCTGCAGCTGATGCGCGGCTTCCTCTTCGTCATCTCGGCCCTCGTCATCGGGGCGTTCTTCACCGTGTGGACGATCCAGCGCAGCGGTGACATCGCCGTCCTGAAGGCGCTGGGCTCCTCGACGTCCTATCTGCTGCGGGACGCGCTCGGCCAGGCCGTCGTGCTGCTCGTCGGCGGCACCGCCGTGGGCACCGCGCTGGCCGCGCTGATCGGGGCGTTCGTGCCGGACAGCGTGCCGTTCGTGCTGGAGCCGCTGACCAGCTTCGGCCCGGCCGCCGTCATGACCGTCCTCGGAGTCGCCGGCGCCGCCCTGTCCATCCGGCGGATCACCGCCGTCGACCCCCTCACCGCGCTCGGGAGCGCCCGATGACCCTGCTGCTCGACGACATCACCCTCACCTACGCGGACGGGGAGGGCCGGCTGACGGCCCTGGACCGGGTGGACCTGGAGGTCCCGGCGGGGACGGTGACCGCCGTGGTGGGACCGTCCGGCTCGGGCAAGTCCAGTCTGCTCGCGGTCGCCGCGACCCTGGTGACGCCCGACAGCGGGCGGGTGGTGATCGACGGGGCCGAGGCGACCGGTCTGCGCCGGGCCGCGGCGGCGGAGCTGCGCCGCCGCGCCGTCGGCATCGTGTTCCAGCAGCCCAATCTGCTGCCGTCCCTGACGGCCCTTGAGCAACTCCAGGTCATGGCCCACCTGGACGGCCGTCGCGCCCGCGAAGTGCGGGACCGCGCCGCGGAGTTGCTGGACGCGGTGGGTCTGGCCGGACAGGCCCACCGGCGGCCCCACCAGCTCTCCGGCGGCCAGCGTCAGCGGATCAACATCGCGCGGGCCCTGGTGAACGCTCCGCGGGTGCTGCTGGTGGATGAGCCGACCAGCGCGCTCGATCATGAACGAGGGGCCGCCGTGCTGGAGTTGCTGGGGCGGCTGACGCGGGAGCGGGGGGTGGCGACGGTGCTGGTCACGCATGACCGGGCGCACCTGGGCGTCGCCGACCAGGTCGTCGAGATGGTGGACGGACGGCTGGCGGGGGCGGAGGTTCTGCGTCTGCCTCGGTAGGTGTGCGGGTGGGTGCGGGGTGCGTCGTGGCGACCGGCCAGACAGCACCCGCACCCGCAGACGGCCCCGCTAGGACGCCGCCCCGGAACTGGCCAGCGCCTCGGAGAGCTCCCGCGCCACCTGCTGGAGCACGGGCACGATCTTGTCCGTGGCCGCCTCGGTGACCCGCCCCGCGGGACCCGAGATGGAGATGGCCGCCGCGGTGGGCGAGTCCGGCACCGGCACCGCCAGGCACCGCACCCCGATCTCCTGCTCGTTGTCGTCGACGGCGTACCCGAGGCGCCGCACGTCCTCCAGCGCGTTCAGGAACCCGTCGGCCGTGGTGATCGTCTTCTCCGTGGCCGCGGGCATCCCGGTCCGCGAGAGCAGCGCCCGCACCTCGTCCGCGGGGGTGTCCGCGAGCAGCGCCTTGCCCACACCGGTGGAGTGCGGCAGCACCCGGCGGCCGACCTCGGTGAACATGCGCATCGAGTGCTTGGAGGGCACCTGGGCCACGTACACGATCTCGTCCCCGTCGAGCAGGGCCATGTTCGCCGTCTCGCCGGTCTCCTCGACGAGCCGGGCGAGATACGGCCGGGCCCACGTGCCGAGCAGGCGCGAGGCGGACTCGCCGAGGCGGATGAGGCGGGGGCCGAGCGCGTAGCGCCGGTTGGGCTGCTGGCGTACGTAGCCGCAGGCGACCAGGGTGCGCATCAGGCGGTGGATCGTCGGCAGGGGCAGACCGCTGCTCGCGGAGAGCTCGCTGAGCCCGACCTCGCCGCCGGCGTCGGCCATCCGCTCCAGCAGGTCGAAGGCGCGCTCGAGGGACTGGACACCGCCACTGGGCGTGGCCTTGGCGGTGTCGGTGGTGCTGGCGTCGGACGTCGGCACGGCGCGTTCCTTTCGAGGACAAGCAGGCGATGGTGCAGCCTACCGAGCGTTTCCCGACCAGTGATCCCTTGACCCCGAAGTTCGTCGGTAGCTACGTTCTGCGTACCGGAATAATAATTTCACTTTGTGGAAACGTCCAGAGAGTGTGCGGGACGTACGGTGCGCGCTGCGGACCCTTGACGGACCGCGAACGAGGAGTGAAGACTCCTTCAACAGAACGTTGAATCAGAGGAGGTCCAGGGTGTCGGACGTCGAAGTCGAACTGGTGCTGCGCTCGACCCGCGTCATCACCCCCGACGGTACGCGGCCCGCGTCGGTCGCCGTCGCCGCCGGGAAGATCGTCGCGGTGCTCGGCCACGACGCGGAGGTACCGGCGGGCGCCCGGCTCGAGGACTTCGGCGACCACGTGCTGCTGCCCGGCATCGTGGACACGCACGTCCACGTGAACGACCCGGGCCGCACCGAGTGGGAAGGCTTCTGGACCGCCACCCGCGCCGCCGCGGCCGGCGGCATCACGACCCTCGTCGACATGCCGCTCAACTCGCTGCCGCCGACCACCAGCGTCGACAACCTCCGCACCAAGCAGGAGGTCGCCGCCGCCAAGGCGCACATCGACGTCGGCTTCTGGGGCGGCGCCCTGCCGGACAACGTCAAGGACCTGCGCCCGCTGCACGACGCCGGCGTCTTCGGCTTCAAGTGCTTCCTGTCGCCGTCCGGCGTCGACGAGTTCCCGCACCTGAACGGCGACCAGCTCACCGCCTCGATGGCCGAGATCGCCGGCTTCGGCGGTCTGCTCATCGTGCACGCCGAGGACCCGCACGAGCTGGACGTCGCCCCGCACCACAGCGGCCCCAAGTACGACGACTACCTCGCGACCCGGCCGCGTGTCTCCGAGGACGTCGCGATCAAGGGCCTCATCGACACCGCGAAGCGGATCGGCGCCCGCGTCCACATCCTGCACCTGTCGTCCTCCGACGCGCTGCCGCTGATCGCCGCCGCCAAGGCCGAGGGCGTCAAGCTCACCGTCGAGACCTGCCCGCACTACCTCACGCTCACCGCCGAGGAAGTCCCGGACGGCGCCAGCGAGTTCAAATGCTGCCCGCCGATCCGTGAGGCCGCCAACCAGGACCTGCTCTGGCAGGCCCTCGCCGACGGCACGATCGACTGCATCGTCACCGACCACTCGCCGTCCACCGCCGATCTGAAGACCGACGACTTCGCCACCGCGTGGGGCGGCATCTCCGGCCTCCAGCTCAGTCTCTCCGCGATCTGGACCGCGGCCCGCGAGCGCGGCCACTCCCTGGAGGACGTGGTGCGCTGGATGTCCGAGCGGACCTCCGCCCTCGTCGGCCTCGACGACCGCAAGGGCGCCATCGCCGTCGGCCGCGACGCCGACTTCGCGGTGCTCGCCCCCGAGGAGACCTTCACCGTCGACCCGGCCGCGCTCCAGCACCGCAACCGCGTCACCGCCTACGCGGGCAAGACGCTGCACGGCGTCGTCAAGTCGACCTGGCTGCGCGGCGAACGCATCGTCGCCGACGGCGAGTTCACCGCCCCGCAGGGCACGCTGCTCGAAAGGAACAAGTAACCACCATGTCCGCGAACTCTGGGATACCCAGCTTCACCGGTGACGCCAGCCCCTACGGCGGCGGCGACCCGTACGCCGACTACCGCACCGCGGACTTCCCGTTCACCCAGTACGCCGACCTCGCCGCGCGCCAGCTCGGCGCCGGTGTGATCGCCGCGAACGACGAGTTCTTCGCGCAGCGCGAGAACCTGCTCATCCCCGAGCGCGCCGAGTTCGACCCGGAGCACTTCGGCCACAAGGGCAAGATCATGGACGGCTGGGAGACCCGCCGTCGCCGCGGCACCGGCGCCGACCACCCGTGGCCCACCGCCGAGGACCACGACTGGGCCCTCGTCCGCCTCGGCGCCCCCGGCGTCATCCGCGGCATCGTCGTCGACACGGCCCACTTCCGCGGCAACTACCCGCAGGCCGTCTCGGTCGAGGCCGCGTCGGTCGCGGGCGCGCCCACCCCCGAGGAGCTCCTCTCCGACGACGTGAAGTGGACGACGCTCGTCCCCCGCACGGCCGTCGGCGGTCACGCGGCGAACGGCTTCGCGGTCGACGTCGAGCAGCGCTTCACGCACCTGCGCGTCAACCAGCACCCCGACGGCGGCATCGCCCGCCTGCGCGTGTACGGCGAGGTCGTCCCGGACCCGAAGTGGCTCGCCACGCTCGGCACCTTCGACGTCGTCGCCCTGGCGAACGGCGGCCGCGCCGAGGACGCCTCGAACCTCTTCTACTCGCCGGCCTCCAACACCATCCAGCCGGGCTACTCCCGCAAGATGGACGACGGCTGGGAGACCCGGCGCCGCCGCGACAACGGCAACGACTGGATCCGGTACCAGCTCGTCGCCCAGTCGCAGATCCGCGCCCTGGAGATCGACACCGCGTACCTGAAGGGGAACAGCGCCGGCTGGGCCTCGGTCTCCGTCAAGGACGGCGAGGACGGCGAGTGGGTCGAGGTCCTGCCCCGCACCCGCCTCCAGCCCGACACGAACCACCGCTTCGTGCTCGACACCCCGGCGGTCGGCACCCACGCCCGGATCGACATCTTCCCCGACGGCGGTATCTCCCGACTGCGCCTGTTCGGCTCCCTCACGGAGCAGGGCGCGTCTCAACTGGCGGCCCGCCATGCGGAGTTGGGTGCGTAACCGATAGGAAGAGCCTGCGGGGCACACCGGCCTGACAGCACCGGTGTGCCCCGCATCTTTTGCGTGTCTACGCGGCGTGCCCGCCGTCCACCGCGAACTCCGCACCCGTGACGTACGCGGCCGCGGGCCCCGCCAGGTGGGCCACGGTCCCCGCGATCTCGTCCGCCGTGCCGAAGCGGCCCAGCGCCGTCATCTGCGCCTGCCCGGCCGCGAAGGGGCCGTCCGCCGGGTTCATGTCCGTGTCGACCGGGCCCGGATGGACGATGTTCGCCGTGATACCCCGGCCGCCCAGCTCCCGGGCGAGCGCCTTCGTCAGACCGATCAGGGCCGACTTGCTCATCGCGTACAGCGTGCCGCCGGGGCCCGGGACGCGCTGCGTCATGCAGGTGCCGATCGTGACGATCCGGCCGCCCTCGCCCATGACCCGGGCCGCGGCCTGCGCGGCGAGGAAGACGCCGCGCACGTTCACCGCGAGGACCCGGTCCACGTCGGCGAGGGCCAGGCCGTCGAGCGGGCCGAGAACGCCGACACCGACGTTGTTGACCAGCACGTCGAGACGCCCGAGCCGCCGCGCCGTCACGGTCACCGCGCCCGCCGCCTCGTCCGCGTCCGCCGCGTCGGCACGCACCGCGAGTCCGCGCCGCCCCAGGGCCTCGATCCGGCGGACCACGTCCTCGGCCGCCTCCTTGCCCTGCACATAGGTCAGCGCGACGTCGAAGCCGTCCGCCGCGAGCCGCAGCGCCGTCGCCGCACCGATCCCGCGGCTGCCGCCGGTCACCAGAGCCACCTTGCCGTTCATGCTCTCTCCTGAGGTCATCGGTCGTTGTGGCCTCGAGTACAGCGGCGTACGGAGGCGGAAGCTGGCGGCAATCGGACGCCACGATCGGGCCCGGCGGAGGTATGGCCGGGACGATCACGCCACGGGTACGGTGATCGCTCCCGTGCGAGCCGCCGTCGTCTCCACAGCCTTCATGCCTCCATCCGAAGCCGGAGACCCGCCCTTGACCGCGCTCGCCCTGCCCGCGCCCCGCCCCCGTGCCTGGCTCACCGACGTCCCGCTCCTCGCGGTCGCCGCCGTCTGGGGCGCCAGCTACCTCGCGGCCAAGGGCGTCACCACCCGGTCCACCGTGCTCGCGGTCCTCGTGCTGCGCTTCGGGACGGTGCTGCCCGTGCTCGCCGTGGCCGGCCGACGGGCGCTGAAGAACCTGACCGCCGCCCAGTGGCGCGGCGCGGGCACGCTCGGCCTGATCCTCAGCGGCATCTTCCTGCTGGAGACGTACGGGGTCGTGCACACCTCGGCGACCAACGCGGGCCTCATCATCAGCCTCACGATGATCTTCACCCCGCTCGCCGAGGCGGCCGTCACCCGCACCCGGCCGCCCCGCGCCTTCGTGGCGGCGGCCGCGACATCCGTGCTCGGCGTCGTCCTGCTCACCCAGGGCGGCGGATTCACGGCCCCGTCGGCCGGCGACCTCCTGATGCTCCTCGCCGCGCTCGCCCGCACGGTGCACGTGCTGGTCATGGCCCGGCTGAAGTCCGTCCAGGGAGCCGACGCGCTGCCGCTGACCACCGTCCAACTCGGCTCCGCCGTCGTCGTGTTCGCCCTGCTGTGCGCCGCGCCCGGCACGGGCGCGGCGCCGTGGGACGCGGCGGCCGCCTTCACCCCCGCCGACTGGGCGGGGCTGCTGTTCCTGTCCGTCTTCTGCACGCTGTTCGCGTTCTTCGTGCAGATGTGGGCGGTGCGCCGCAGTTCGCCCTCCCGCGTCAGCCTGCTCCTGGGCACCGAGCCGCTGTGGGCCGCGGCCGTCGGCATCGTGCTGGGCGGTGAACACCTGGGCGCGACGGGCCTGGTGGGCGGCGCGCTGGTGCTGGCCGGAACCGGATGGGGCCGCAGGGCCGCACGTTAACTCATGGAAAACAAGCTGTAGTTGGTGTTGACGTGTACCCGTCTACGCGCGTCACACTAGGGGGCATGAAGATTCCCCCACGCTTCATCAGCGTCGCAGCCCTTGCCGCCGCTCTCTTCGTCGGCGGCCCCGCCACGGTCGCCGCCCAGGCCGCCCCGGCCCCCGTCACCACCGCCGCCACGTTCTCCGCCGCCGCGGTCGGCGACATCTGCTACTCCGACCTGCCGTCCCAGGCACACGACACCCTGGACCTCATCGCGCAGGGCGGCCCCTACCCGTACGAGCAGGACGGCACCGTCTTCCAGAACCGCGAGGGCGTCCTGCCGTCCCGGTCCACCGGCTACTACCACGAGTACACGGTCATCACGCCGGGCTCCTCCGACCGCGGCGCCCGCCGCATCGTCACCGGAGAGGCGAGCCAGGAGGACTACTACACGTCCGACCACTACGCGTCGTTCGACCTCGTCGACCACGACTGCTAGACCACGACCGCCGAGCCGGAGCCTCTTCCGGGGCCCGGGTCCTAGTCCGCCTTCTGACTCTCGGCGGCCGCGATCAGGGCGATCGCGACCACGATCAGCGCGATGCTGCCGTACACCTCGCGGCCGTCGAGGAAGCCGACATGGCGGATCAGGCCCCAGCCCAGCCGGCCGGTGAACTCGTGGACGATGCCGACCACGCCCTGGATCAGGGCGAGGCCGCCGACGATCTCCAGAATCTGCTGCACCTGCTTCTTGTTCATGCAAGGACTCTCGCCCCGCGGACCCCCCACTCACATCGGCCGCGGGGCGAGGCACGTACGACGCACGTCGCGGTCCGGACGGTGCCGGGCCGACCAAAGTCGCCGATCGCGCGACTTTGGTCGGCTCCGGGCGGCTCGGGGCGGTGCGGGGCCTCCACGGTGCGTAGATTTGTCGACCATGGAGGCATCGACGCGGAGCGGACACCCCGGGCATGCGGCCCCGTCACCGTCGCGGTCCCGCCGCTGGCTGCTGCCGTCGGCCGTGGCCGACGAACTCGACCTCGACTCCGACGGCCGCCCCGGCCGTCGTCGGCGTACCGCCCGGGACTGGGCCGTCGACTTCAGCTGCTTCCTGATCGCGGTCTTCATCGGCATGCTCTCCGCCGACCAGCTGGACAAGAACCCGGACATCTCGCACGGCGTCGCCGTCCTCGACCAGCTCGTCGGAGCCCTGTCCTGCGCCGCGGTCTGGCTGCGCCGCCGCTGGCCGCTCGGCCTCGCCCTCGCGATGGTGCCCGTCGGCCTGCTGTCCGACAGCGCCGGCGGCGCGGTGGCGATCTCCGTGTTCACGCTGGCCGTCCACCGCCCGCTGCGCTACGTCGCCTGGGTCGCGGGCATCTCCATCGCGCTGATCCCGGTCTTCTTCTGGATGCGCCCCGACCCGAGTTCCCCGTACCTGGTCTCGGTCGCCTTCACCGTGATCATCGCGATCACCTGTGTCGGCTGGGGCATGTTCGTCCGCTCCCGGCGCCAGCTCCTGATGTCGCTGCGGGACCGCGCCCACCGCGCCGAGACCGAGGCCGCGCTCCGCGCCGAGCAGGCCCAGCGGCTGGCCCGCGAGGCCATCGCCCGCGAGATGCACGACGTCCTGGCCCACCGCCTGACGCTGCTGAGCGTGCACGCGGGCGCCCTGGAGTTCCGGCCCGACGCGCCGCAGGCGGAGATCGCCCGGGCCGCGGGCGTCATCCGGGAGAGCGCGCACGAGGCGCTCCAGGACCTGCGCGAGATCATCGGCGTGCTCCGGGCCGGCGACCACGGCGAGGAGTCCGGCCGGCCCCAGCCCACGCTCGCCGCCCTGGACCTGCTGGTCGCCGAGTCCCGCGAAGCCGGCATGAAGGTCAGCCTCGACAACCGCGTCACCGAACCGACCGCCGTGCCCGCCTCCGCCGGCCGCACCGCCTACCGCATCGCCCAGGAGGGCCTGACCAACGCCCGCAAGCACGCCCCCGGCGCCGAGGTCGCGGTCGTGGTCGGCGGCGCGCCCGGCGACGGCCTCACCGTCACGGTCAGCAATCCGCCGCCGCCCGGCGACGTGCCGCACGTCCCCGGCTCCGGGCAGGGCCTGATCGGCCTGACCGAACGGGCCACCCTCGCGGGCGGCCGGCTCGACCACGGGCCCGGACCCGACGGCGGGTTCGTCGTCCGGGCCTGGCTGCCATGGAGCGGCTGAGCGGCTGAGCGGCAGGCAGGACGACGGATCCGGTACGACAACGGTGTGACTACGGTGGGGGCCATGAACGTGATCCGTTTGCTGCTCGTCGACGACGATCCGCTGGTCCGCTCGGGCCTGACCTTCATGCTGGGCGGGGCGCAGGACGTCGAGATCGTCGGCGAGGCGGCCGACGGCGAGGAGGCCCTCGCGGTCGCCGGCACGGTCCGGCCCGACGTCGTCCTCATGGACATCCGCATGCCGAACATGGACGGCCTCACCGCCACCGAACGGCTCCGGGCGCGGGCCGACGCCCCCGAGGTGGTCGTCCTCACCACGTTCCACGCGGACGAGCAGGTGCTGCGGGCGCTGCGCGCGGGCGCGGCCGGATTCGTGCTCAAGGATGCCACCCCCGCCGAGATCCTCGGCGCCGTGCGCAGCGTCGTGGCCGGTGACCCCGTGCTCTCGCCCGCCGTGACCCGGCAGTTGATGACCCACGCCGCCGCCTCCGAGCGGGACGTCCGCGCGGCGGGCGCCCGGCGCCGGCTCGACGACCTGGCCGACCGCGAACGCGACGTCGCCGTCGAGATCGGCCGCGGCAAGTCCAACGCCGAGATCGCCGCGACCCTCTACCTGAGCGTCGCCACCGTCAAGGCGCACGTCTCTCGCATCATGACCAAGCTCGACCTCACCAACCGCGTACAGATCGCGCTGCTCGTCCACGACGCGGGCCTGCTCGACGGCTGACCGTCCGCGGAGTCACGGTAAATTTCACACCGTGATCTAAGCGTTGCGCGAAGGGGGAGCCAGGGATGGCAGGGCCACGCCGGCGGACGGTGCGCGATCTGCGCCGCAACAACCGGGCGACCGTATTGAGCAAGCTCTACTTCGACGGACCGCTCAGCAGACAGGAGCTGGGCCCGCTCACCGCGCTCAGTTCCGGCTCCATCAGCAATGTCGTCGCGGAGCTGGTCGCCGACGGCCTGGTGGAGGAGGCCGGCTCCGTCGACTCCGACGGCGGCCGCCCGCGGACCCTGCTGCGCGTCGCGCCCGGCAGCGGGCACGTCGTCGGGGTGGACGTCGGCGAGACCCGGGTCCGGGTGGAGCTGTTCGACCTGTCCCTGAGCGAACTCGCGCGCGTGGACGCCCCGTTGCCCGACGCGACGCCGGACGGCACGTACGACGCCCACGAGGTGGTACGCCTCATCGCCGGCGGCCTCACCCAGGTCCTGGCCGGAACGGACGTCACCCCGGCGTCGCTCATCGGTGTCGGCATCGGTGTGCCCGGCATAGTGGACGCCTCCGGCCCGGCCGGCGCCGTCGTGCACGGCCAGACCATCGGCTGGGAGGCCGTGCCCCTGGAGGCGATGCTGCGCGCCCCGGGCGAACTCCCGCAGGAGATCCCGCTGTTCGTCGACAACGGCGCCAAGACGCTCGGCCGCGCCGAGATGTGGTTCGGCGCGGGCCGCGGCGCCCGCAACGCCGTGATCACCCTCATCGGCTCCGGCGTCGGCGCCTGCGTCATCGCCGACGGCGTGCCCTACCAGGGCTCCTCCAGCAGCGCGGGGGAGTGGGGCCACACCGTGCTGCGGGTCGGCGGCCGGCCCTGCCGGTGCGGGGCGCGCGGCTGCCTGGAGGCGTACGTCGGCGCCGAGGCGCTGCTGGAACGCTGGCGCGAGGCGGGCGGCGACCGGACGTCGCCGGACGAGGAGGGCGCGCTCGCCGAACTCCTCGCCGACCCGGGCCCGGCCGCCGCCGAACTCCTCGACGATACCGCCGAGTTCCTCGGCGCGGGCATCGCCGACCTGGTCAACCTCTTCAACCCGGAGCGGATCGTCGTCGGCGGCTGGGCCGGTCTGCTGCTCGGCCCGCGCCTGATCGAACCGGTGCGCCGCGCCGCCGCCGCGTACGCGCTGCGCCACCCCTTCGCCCAGACCACCGTCGAACTCGGCCGCCTCGGCGCCGACGCGGTCACGGTCGGCGCGGCGACCCTGCCGCTCGCCCGGTTCCTGGAGACCGGCGGGAGCGGACGGGAACGGATCGTGAGCGGCGCGAGTTGAACAGGCAGAGCGGTGGACACCGGCCGGCGGCCGTGACGAGAGCGGGGGACACACAGCCATGGCAGATCTGAGCGGGACCGTCGACCTCGGCGAATTCGCCGCCGACGCACGGTCGTTCTACGCCGACCCCTATCCCGTGTACGACGCGCTGCGCAGGCACGGTCCCGTGCACCACGTGCGCACGCCGGGCCCCGGGCCCCGCGAGGAGGTCTGGCTGATCGTCGGGCACGAGGCGGCCCGGGCCGCGTTCACCGACCCGCGCCTGGTCAAGTCGCCGCCCTGGGGCTTCGAGGACTCCCTCATCGGGCGGCATCTGCTCTTCGCGGACCCGCCCGAGCACGGCAGGCTGCGCTCCCTCGTCACCCGCGAGTTCACTCCGCGCCGGGTGGCGGAGCTCGCGCCGCGCATCCAGAAGATCACCGACGAGCTGCTCGACGACATGGTGCCGCGCGGCTCGGCCGACCTGATCGCCGCACTCGCCTTCCCGCTGCCCCTCGTCGTCATCTGCGAGCTGCTCGGCGTCCCCGACATCGACCGGGACCGCTTCCGCCGGATGTCGACCCAGGTGGTCGCGCCCACCAGCGCCGACGAGTCGGACGTCTACGTCGAACTGGCCGCGTTCCTCGACGCGTTGATCGAGGACAAGCGCCGCTCGGAGCCCGCCGACGACCTGCTGGGCGCGCTCATCAGGACCACCGCGGAGGACGGCGACCGGCTCTCCCCCTCCGAGCTGCGCGCCATGGCCTTCCTCCTGCTGATCGCCGGCCACGAGACGACGGTGAACCTGATCGGCAACGGCGTCCGTGCCCTGCTCGACCACCCGGACCAGCTCGCGGCCCTGCGCGCCGACATGACGCTCCTGGACGGCGCGGTGGAGGAGATGCTCCGCTACGACGGCCCGGTCGAGACCGCCACCCACCGCTTCGCGGCGGAACCGGTCGAGATCGACGGCCGGGTGATCCCGGCGGGTGCCCCCGTCCTCATCGGCATCGGCTCGGCGGGCCGTGACCCGGACCGCTTCGCCCGCCCGGACGACTTCGACATCCGCCGCGACGCCCGCGGGCACCTGGCGTTCGGCCACGGCATCCACTACTGCGTCGGCGCCCCGCTGGCCCGCATCGAGGGACGGACGGCGATCCGGTCGCTGCTGGAGCGCTGCCCGGACCTGGCCCTGGACGGCGAGCCGGACAGCTGGCTGCCCGGGGTGCTGATGCGCGGGGTCCGGGGACTGCCGGTGCGCTGGTAGCCGCCGACCGTCCCCAGGAGCTCCGATCTCCTACGCCGCGGACAGCGCCCTGATGTTCGCGGCGGGTGCCGCGCTCGGCCCGTCCGTCCGCACGTCCGGCGCACAGCTTCTCCGCGCCGGCCTCGTCGCGCGCCGGCACGCCGCCGCGCAGGGCCCGGTCCGCACCGCCGACCAGCGCTGATCCGCCGTCCGGCGGCGCGTCGCGGACGTGCCGAAGAACACCCTTGACACTCGCACCCCACCGAACTCATAGTTCTCGCCCCTGAGCGCAACGACGTTGCGCTCAGCGCACCGAGCAAGGGTACGGAGAGGAGCGAGCGATGACCGAGGCGACCCGCAGGAACGCCGACGACACCGCGGACGAGGCCGACCGGGACGACACCGCGGACGCCCCGGTTCCACCCCAGCCCGGCGTCCTCCAGGGCGCCGACCGGGCCCTGCTCGCCCTGCTCTCCTTCACCGAGCGCCGCCCGGAGTGGGGCGTGAGCGAGATGGCGCGCCGGCACGGCTGGGACAAGGCCGTCGCCCAGCGCATCCTCACCACGCTCGCCTCCCGCTCCTTCCTGACCTGCGACACCACCACCCGTCGCTACCGGCTCGGCCCCGCCGTCTCCCGGCTGGCCCGCGCCGGTGAGCACAGCGGCGTCCTGCCGTCGCTCGTCCGCCCCATCCTCGCGGGCCTGCTGCGCGAGACCGGCGAGAGCGTCGTCCTGAACGTGCCACAGGGCGCGGGCTACCGATGCGCCGCCGCCGTCGACGGCACCGGACCCGTCCGCTACACCGCGATCATCGGCGCCGTCATGCCCGGCCACGCCGGCGCCTCCGGCCACGCGATCTTCGCCCACTACCCCGAGGCCGAGATCCAGCGCCTGTTCGGAGCCACCCCGCTCCAGCGCTTCAACGACCACACCGTCACCGGACTCGACACCCTGCAGAGCCTGTACGCCGACGTACGCGCCCAGGGGTACAGCGTCAGCCACGGCGAGTACGACGAAGCCGTCGCCGCCGTGTCCGCCCCGGTGTTCCAGGCCGGCTCCGTCGCCGCCTCGCTCACCGTCATCGGCCCCGCGCACCGCATCACCCGCGCCGCCGACCGCATCACCGCACTCGTCCTGGCCGGCGCCGAGGAGGCCACGGCCGCCTTCGGCTCCTGACCCGGCCGGCGCGGCACCGCCCGCCGGACCACCACCGCCCGTACGACGCGCCCCGCACCGCCGTACGCGGCTCGCTGCCGCCTGCCCGCACCAGCCCCGCCCGTCCGCCCGTTCCAGGGGACGAGCCCGCCCACCAAGGGGTGCCCCCGTGTCGCACCACACCTCGCCGTCCGCCACCGAGCCGCCCCCGCCGCGCGACCCGGACCGGACCGCAGCGCCGCCGGGCGCCGGTCACCCGCGCGTGCGCGAACCCGTCGTGTTCGTCGTCCTCGCCGCGCTCTCCGTCGTCGGCGCCGTCATCGGCGCGGACCTCGTCGCCAAGCTCGGGATCTCCGCCAACACCTCGGTCGTCGGCGCCCTGATCGCCATGCTCATCGGACGCATCCCGCTCGGCGCGCTGCGCTCGATGCGCTCCGTCCACCGGCAGAACCTCGCGCAGAGCGCCATCTCCGCCGCCACCTTCGCCTCCGCCAACGCACTGCTCACCTCGATCGCGGTGCCGTACGTGTTCGGGCGCCAGGACCTGGTCTGGCCGATGCTCGCCGGCTCGTTCGCGGGCCTGCTCATCGACACCTGGGTGCTGTACCGGTCCTTCGGCTCGCGGCTGCTGCCCGCCGACGGCGCCTGGCCGCCCGGCACCGCCGCGGCCGAGACCATCAAGGCCGGTGACAAGGGCGGCAAGCGTGCCCTGGTGCTCGGCGCGGGCACCCTCGTCGGCATCGGCGGCACCCTGCTGAGCCTGCCGCTGTCCGCCGCGGGCGTCGCGTTCCTCGGCAACGTCTGGGCCCTGCTGATGTTCGGCGTGGGCCTCGGGCTGCGGGAGTTCGGCCCCGACCTGTTCCACACCGACCTCGGCGCGGGCTACGTCCCGCACGGCGTCATGGTCGGCGCGGGCGTCGTCGCGCTCGGCCAGGCCGTCGTCATGCTGGTCCGCCGCCGCTCGACGGCCGCGCCGGACTCCACCGGGCCCGCGGCCCCCGAGGCGCCGGCCGCCGACCCGACCACCGCGTACACCGTCGACGAGCGGGCCCTGCGCCGCTCCCTCGTCCGCGGCTACGCCCTCTTCGTCGCCGGCGCCGTGCTGCTCGCCGTCCTCGGCGGACTGATCGGCGACATGAGCCCCCTGGGTCTCGTCGGCTGGGTGCTGTTCGCCGCGTTCGCCGCCCTCGTGCACGAGCTCATCGTGGGACTCGCCGCCATGCAGTCCGGCTGGTTCCCGTCCTTCGCCGTCACCCTGATCTTCCTGGTCTTCGGCCTGCTCATCGGCATCCCCTCGGTCCCGCTCGCCCTCCTCGTCGGCTATGTGTCCGCCACCGGGCCCGCCTTCGCCGACATGGGCTACGACCTCAAGGCCGGCTGGCTGCTGCGCCGTGACCACCAGCCCTGGGACCCCTTCGAGCGGGAGGGCCGCCGCGAGCAGTTCCGCGCCGCGCTCATCGGCTTCGCCGCCGCCCTCGTGGTCGTGGCCGTGCTCTGGCAGTCGTACTTCCGCCAGGGCCTCGTCCCGCCGGTCGCCAAGGTCTACGCCGACACCGTCAAGCACGGCCTGGGCGAACCCGGAGTACTGCGCACGCTGCTGCTGTGGGCGATCCCCGGCGCCCTGATCCAGCTGATCGGCGGCACCCGGCGCCAGATGGGCGTGATGCTCGCGACCGGCCTGCTGATCCTCACCCCGCACGCCTGCTTCCTGGTCCTCGCCGCCCTCGCGGTCCGCGTCGGCTACCGCAAGTGGCGCGGCCCGCGCGCCGACGAGGAGCTGAACCTGGTCGGCGCGGGCCTCATCGCGGGCAGTTCGCTCGGCGACTCCGCCCAGATCATCAAGGCGGGCTGACGCTCCGCCTCCTCGAACCACCTCTCCCACCCGCACCCCCGCAAGGAGCACCACCATGGAGATGTTCAGCCGGCTCGAACCCCGGGCCGAGTACCTGAGCTACGAACTCGCCCTCGCCGCCCGCAAGCTGGTCGAGCAGGTGATGCTCGTCAAGCCCGGCGAGCACGTCGTCCTCACCGGCGACACCAGCAGCGACCGGCGCGTCGTCGACGCCACCGCGCAGGCCGTCGCCGCCGCGGGCGCCCACCCCGTCGTCGTCTGGTCCGAGACCATGCCCAGCTCGTCGATGGAGCCGCCGCGTCCCGTCGCCGGCGCCATCGCGGACGCCGACGTGTGGATCGAGTTCGCCGTCTCGTACGTCATGCACTCCGACGCCTTCCGGCGCGCCATGGCAAACGGCTGCCGCTACACCAACCTGACCGCCATGGACGTGCACATGCTCGTCGCGACGGTCGGCCGCCCCGACTTCGAGGGCGTCATCAAGCTCGGCAAGGCGCTGGTCCGCCTCCTGGAGCAGGCCGACGAGGTCCGCATCACCTCCGCCAACGGGACCGACATCACCGGCCGCAACGGCGACCGCCCGATCAACCTGCGCGGCAAGCCCGCCGAGAAGCCCGGCGAGACCGTCATGCTCTCCGGCCAGATCTCCTGGAACCCCCTGGAGGAGACCCAGGACGGCGTCCTCGTCTTCGACGGCGCCCTGTGGCCGCCGGACCAGCTCGGCCTGCTGCGCTCCCCGGTGCGCTGCACCGTCGAGAAGGGCGTCGTGACGAAGATCGACGGCGAGGGCCAGGACGCGGAGATCTTCCGCCGCTGGATGGAGTCCTGGGACGACCCGAACATGTTCCGCGTCGCCCACTGGTCGCTCGGCTTCAACCCGGGCGTGCCCGCGCCGACCGGCCGCATCGTCGAGGACGAGCGCGTCTTCGGCTGCGTGGAGCTCGGCATCGGCACCAAGGGCGCCTGGATCGGCGGCGAGCCGTGGGTCTCGGCCGCCCACACCGACGGCTCGATCCTCGGCCCGTCGATCTACCTCGACGGCGAGTGCATGGAGAAGGACGGCGTGTACGTGCACCCCGAGCTGGTGAAGATCTGCCGCGAACTGGGCGTGGCCGGCTACTGATCCGCTCCGCGGGTCCGAGGGTGACGGTCCTGGCCGGCGGGCGCCGTCGCCGACCGTCGCGCCGTCGTAGCCGGTCGCGCAGTTCCCCGCGCCCCTGAAATGCCAGCATTGCGTGCAGCATTGCCCCGATGAAGGGCGCGGGGAACCACGCGACCGGCCCCCGACCCACCCGCAGCCGGGAACGCACCGCTCACCACCCCTCCGAGGAGCCGACCCCCCCATGACCCCCAGCTACCGCCACAGCGGCCTCGTCTGCACCGACCACACCCTCGACGTCCCCCTGGATCACGCCAGGCCGGACGGCCCGCGGATCAGCGTCTTCGCCCGCGAGGTCGTCGCGGAGGGCATGGAGGGGCGCGAACTGCCCCGCCTGCTCTGGCTCCAGGGCGGCCCGGGCGGCCGCGCCGAGCGCCCCAACGCGGCCGGCGCCTGGCTGCGCCGCGCCCTGCGGGAGTACCGCGTCGTCCTTCTCGACCAGCGCGGCACCGGCCGCTCCACCCCGGCCGACCGCACCACCCTCGCGGGGCACCCGGACCCGGCCCAGTACCTCACGCACTTCCGCGCCGACGCGATCGTCCGTGACGCGGAACTGCTGCGCCGCCGGCTCCAGGGCGACCGCCCCTGGACCGTGCTAGGCCAGAGCTTCGGCGGGTTCAGCACCCTGACCTATCTGAGCCTGGCCCCCGAGGGCCTCGACCGGGCGCTGATCACCGGCGGCCTGCCCACGCTCACCGGTCACGCGGACGACGTCTACCGGGCCGCGTACCGGCGCACGCTCGCCACCAACGCCCGCTACTTCTCCCGCTACCCGGGGGACCGCGCCCTGGCCGAACAGGTGGCGGACCACCTCGCCGAGCACGACGTGCGGATGCCGTCGGGCGAGCGCCTGAGCGTGCGGCGCTTCCAGTCGCTGGGCATCACCTTCGGCACGTCGTCCGGGTTCGACACCCTGCACTACCTCCTGGAGTGCGCGTTCGTCGCGGGCCCGGACGGCCCGGCCCTCTCGGACCCGTTCCTGCGCGGCGTGGACGGCGTGGTCTCGCTCGCGCCGCGGCCCCTCTACGCGGTGCTGCAGGAACCGATCTACGCCCAGGGCGGCCGCGCCACGGCCTGGTCGGCGCACCGGATCAGGTCCGAGTTCCCCGAGTTCGACGCCGACGGGCGCGGCCCGCTGCACTTCACCGGCGAGATGATCTACCCCTGGATGTTCGACGAGGACCCGGCCCTCGCCCCCCTCAAGCCCACGGCGGAGAGCCTCGCCCACCGCACGGACTGGCCCGCCCTGTACGACCTCGACCGGCTCGCCGCCAACGACGTCCCGGTCGCCGCCGCGGTCTACCGCCACGACATGTTCGTCGACCACGACCAGTCCCTGGAGACGGCGTCCCTGGTGCGCGCCCTGCGCCCCTGGGTCAGCGACACGCACCTCCACGACGGCGTGAAGGCGGACCCGGCCGTCCTGGACCGCCTGCTGACCACTGAGCCGTAGGGGGGACCCGGGGCCGTCAGGCCCCGGCCACCTCCGCCACGCGTACGACCCGTCGCTCGGCCCGCGACCTCTCGCACGCCTCCGCGACCCGCAGCGCCCGCAGGGCCTCCCACCCGTCACAGGGGTTCTCCCGCGCGCCCCGGACCACGTCGACGAACGCCTTCAGCTCGGCCTCGTACGCCGGGGCGAACCGCTCCAGGAAACCGGGCCACGGCTTCGCGGCGGCCGGCGGGCCCTCCGGCTCCGTCGAGGTGACCGGCGTCCGGTCGTCGAGGCCCACGACCACGGTGTCCCGTTCGCCGGAGAGCTCCATCCGCACGTCGTACCCGGCGCCGTTGCACCGCGTCGCGGTGGCCGTCGCCAGGGTCCCGTCGTCCAGGGTCAGCACCACCGCCGCCGTGTCGACGTCGCCGGCCTCCCGGAACATCGCGGGACCCGCGTCGGACCCGGCCGCGTACACCTCGACGACCTCCCGCCCCGTCACCCAGCGCAGGATGTCGAAGTCGTGGACGAGGCAGTCCCGGTAGAGGCCGCCGGACAGCGGCAGATACGCGGCCGGGGGCGGCGCCGGATCGGACGTCATCGCCCGGACGGTGTGCAGCCGGCCGAGCCGCCCCTCGCGCACCGCCTCCCGCGCGGCCGTGTACCCGGCGTCGAAGCGCCGCTGGAAGCCGAGCTGGAGGACGGTGCCCGCCGACTCGACCTCGCCCAGCGCGGCCAGCGTCCCGGGCAGGTCGAGCGCGATCGGCTTCTCGCAGAACACCGGCAGACCGGCCCGCGCCGCCCGTCCGATCAGCTCGGCGTGCGCGGCGGTGGCCGCCGTGATCACGAGGGCGTCCACGCCCCAGGTGAAGAGTTCGTCGACGCTCGGCGCCGCGGTCGCCCCGATACGGTCGGCGAGCGCGACGGCCCGCGCGGGCTCGGCATCGGTGACGACGAGCGAGCCGACCTCCCGGTACCGCTCCAGCACACCCGCGTGAAAGGTTCCGATCCGGCCCGTTCCGATGAGTCCGATGCGCATGGACCCAACGTGCCGTTCCGTCCAGATGCTGTCAATCCTTTGTCCTGACAAAGCGACGCAGGTGAGCCACCGTACTTTGTCCGGACAATCGAACTTCAGGACTTCCCGTCAACATTCCCCACCGCTACTCTCGGCCCGTGGCCAAATCCGTAGCCGACCCGACCGTCCAGCTGGAGCTCAGCGTCGACCGCAGCAGCCCGGTCCCGCTGTACTTCCAGCTCTCCCAGCAGCTGGAGGCGGCGATCGAGCGCGGCGCCCTGACCCCCGGCAGCCTGCTCGGCAACGAGATCCAGCTGGCGGGCCGGCTCGGCCTGTCCCGGCCCACCGTCCGCCAGGCCATCCAGTCCCTCGTCGACAAGGGCCTGCTCGTGCGGCGCCGCGGCGTCGGCACCCAGGTCGTGCACAGCCAGGTCAAGCGCCCCCTCGAACTGTCGAGCCTGTACGACGACCTGGAGGCTGCGGGCCAGCGCCCCGAGACCCGGGTCCTCGGCAACACGCTCGTGCCCGCCTCCGCCGAGGTCGCCGCCGCCCTCGCGATCGGGGAGGGCGAGGAGGTGCACCGCGTCGAGCGGCTGCGCCTCGCCCACGGCGAACCCGTCGCCCACCTCTGCAACCACCTGCCCATCGGACTCCTCGCGCTGGACGACGTACGCCTGGAGGCCACCGGCCTCTACCGCCTGATGCGCGCCGCCGGGATCACCCTGCACAGCGCCCGGCAGTCCGTCGGCGCGCGCGCCGCCACCGCCGCCGAGGGCGAGCGGCTGGGCGAGCCGGCCGGCTCGCCGCTGCTGACCATGCAGCGCACGACCTTCGACGACAAGGGCCGCGCGGTCGAGTTCGGCTCACACACGTACCGGGCGTCGCGCTACTCGTTCGAGTTCCAGCTCCTCGTCCGTTCCTGACGGCCCCGGCCGATGCCGTAAGTGGTCCGAATGTTCTGACAAATTCATTGACGCTGGGAAGGCGACCCCGCTACAAACTCCTCCAGCCGCACCGCGCGGCCGGAGGAGAGGTGGCTCCACGATGCGCACGCGTACGACCCGCACAGCTCGCACGGCCGCGGCCCTCGTCGCGATGGTCGCCCTCGCCGCCGGATGCAGCGGATCGGGAGGCAAGGACTCCGAGGCCACGGCGGACGGCGCCCAGGACGGCACGGCGGTCTCCACGCCCCGCCTGAAGATCGCGATGATCACGCACTCCGGTGAGGGCGACACCTTCTGGGACATCGTGCGCAGTGGCGCGAAGCAGGCCGCCGCCAAGGACAACGTCGACTTCCTGTACTCGAACGACAAGGAAGCAAAGGGCCAGGCCGAGCTCGTCCAGGCCGCGATCGACAAGAAGGTCGACGGGATCATCGTCACGCTCGCCAAACCGGAGGCCATGCAGGCGGTGCTCGCCAAGGCGAAGGCCGCGGGCATCCCGGTGGTCTCGATCAACTCGGGCTCCGAGTTCTCGCGGAAGTACGGCGCGCTCAGCCACATCGGCCAGGAGGAGGCCGTGGCCGGCGAGGCGGTCGGCGCCGAGCTGACCGAGGAGGGCCGCAAGAAGACGCTGTGCGTGATCCACGAGCAGGGCAACGTCTCGCTGGAGCAGCGCTGCGCCGGCGTCAAGGAGACCTTCAAGGGCACCGTCGAGAACCTGAACGTCGACGGCACGAACGCCCCCGGCTCGCAGTCCTCCATCGAGGCCAAGCTCCAGGCCGACAAGTCCGTCGACGCGATCGTCGCGCTCGGCGCCCCCATCGCGGCCCTGGCGGTGAAGGCCAAGGGGGACACGGGCAGCAAGGCGGAGATCGCCACCTTCGACCTGAACGCCGAGGTCGTCCGGCGCCTCAAGGCCAAGGAGGTCTCCTTCGCCGTCGACCAGCAGCCGTATCTGCAGGGCTATCTGGCCGTGGACGAACTGTGGCTCCACAAGACCAACGGCAATGTGCTGGGCGGCGGAAAACCCGTGCTCACCGGCCCCGCGCTCGTCACCGGGAAAGACGTGCCCCGGCTGGAGAAGTACACCGCGCGCGGTACCCGGTGAACCGTTGGATGATCCCCGTGACCCATACTTGTGCGTTTGGGACCGCAAAGTGGTCCTCAAGGACCGGTAAACGGTCCGCCGGGGCCGGCTCGCGGCCGGTCCCGGCGTACGACGCAGCAGACCAAGAAGGGCACGGCCTCGTGGCACGGTTTCGGACCTGGGTGAGCATCGCCGTAGCGGGGGCGCTCGGCGTCACGCTCGCCGGATGCAGCAGCACCGGCGGCAAGCGGGCGGAGGACGCCCGGAAGGCCCAGACCGCCCAGGGCAAGGCCGCGGTGAACACCCCGAAGTGGACCTTCGCGATGATCACCCACTCGGGTGATGGGGACACCTTCTGGGACATCGTGCAGGAGGGGGCCAAGCAGGCCGCCCGCAAGGACAACATCAACTTTCTGTACTCGCACAACGACGAGGCCCAGCAGCAGGCGCAGCTCGTCGACGCCGCCGTGGACAAGAAGGTCGACGGCATCATCGTCACGCTCGCCAAGCCGGACGCGATGAAGGCGGCTGTGGCCCGCGCCGAGAAGGCCGGCATCCCCGTCATCACCGTGAACTCGGGCTCCGCGGAGTCCAAGAGATTCGGCGCGCTCACCCACATCGGCCAGGACGAGAAGATCGCGGGCGAGGCCGTCGGCGAGGAGCTCAACAAGCGCGGCAAGAAGAAGGCCCTCTGCATCCTGCACGAGCAGGGCAACGTCGGCCACGAGCAGCGCTGCGCCGGCGCCAAGGAGACCTTCGACGGCACGATGCAGAACCTGTACGTCGAGGGCACCAACATGCCCGACGTGCAGTCCTCCATCGAGGCGAAGCTCCAGTCCGACTCGTCCATCGACGCGGTCGTCACGCTCGGCGCGCCCTTCGCGGCCACGGCCGTGAAGGCCAAGGACGACGCGGGCTCCAAGGCCGAGATCGACACCTTCGACCTGAACGAGAAGGTCGCCCAGGGCCTGCGGGACGACTCGCTCGGCTTCGCCGTCGACCAGCAGCCCTACCTCCAGGGCTACGAGGCCGTGGACCTGCTGTGGCTGTACCGGTACAACGCCAATGTGCTCGGCGGCGGCAAGCCGGTCCTCACCGGCCCGCAGATCGTGACCAAGGACGAGGCCGCCAAGCTGGAGGAATACGCGAAGCGGGGGACACGATGACAGTGACCGCTCCGGAGAAGCAGCTCGACGAGAGGCTGCTGAGAACCTCTCCCTGGAAGAAGCTGCTCGGCCGCCCCGAACTCGGCTCGGTCGTCGGCGCCATCGCCGTCTTCGTCTTCTTCTCGGTCTTCGCCGACAGCTTCCTGCGCGCGACCAGCCTCGCGACCGTGCTGTACGCGGCGTCGACCCTGGGCATCATGGCCGTGCCGGTCGCGCTGCTGATGATCGGCGGCGAGTTCGACCTGTCGGCGGGCGTCCTCGTGACGTCGTCGGCGCTGGTCTCGTCGATGTTCAGCTACCAGATGACGGCGAACACCTGGGTCGGCGTGGGAGTGTCCCTCCTGGTCACCCTCGCCATCGGCGTCTTCAACGGCGTCATGCTGACCCGTACCAAACTGCCCAGCTTCATCATCACGCTGGGCACGTTCCTGATGCTGACCGGCATGAACCTCGGCTTCACCAAGCTGATCAGCGGCACCGTCTCCACGAAGTCGATCTCCGACATGGAGGGCTTCTCCTCCGCGAAGGCGCTCTTCGCCTCGACGTTCACCATCGGCGGCGTCGACTTCAAGATCACCATCGTCTGGTGGCTCGCCCTGATCCTGGTAGCGACCTGGATCCTGCTGCGTACCCGCGTCGGCAACTGGATCTTCGCGGTCGGCGGTGACGTGGACGCGGCCCGCGCGGTCGGCGTCCCGGTCAACAAGACCAAGATCGGCCTGTACGCGGGTGTCGCGTTCGGCGCCTGGATCTCGGGCCAGCACCTGCTCTTCTCGTACGACGTCGTGCAGTCCGGCGAAGGCGTCGGCAACGAGCTGATCTACATCGTCGCGGCCGTCATCGGCGGCTGTCTGATCACCGGCGGCTACGGTTCGGCGGTCGGCGCGGCCATCGGCGCGCTGATCTTCGGCATGACCAGCAAGGGCATCGTGTTCGCCGAGTGGAACTCGGACTGGTTCAAGTTCTTCCTCGGGGCGATGCTGCTCCTCGCGACCCTGCTCAACGCATGGGTCCGCAAGCGCGCGGAGGCGATCAAGTGACGACCACCGGGGAACGTACCCCGCTCGTCGAGCTCGACGGCGTCAGCAAGTACTACGGCAACATCCGCGCGCTCGAGGAGGTCTCCCTCGTCGTGCACCCGGGCGAGATCACCTGTGTCCTCGGTGACAACGGCGCCGGCAAGTCCACCCTCATCAAGATCATCGCGGGTCTGCACCGGCACGACACGGGCTCCTTCTCGATCGAGGGCGAACCGGCGCGGCTGGCCAACCCGCGCGAGGCCCTGGACCGCGGCATCGCCACGGTCTACCAGGACCTCGCCGTCGTCCCGCTGATGCCGGTCTGGCGCAACTTCTTCCTCGGCTCCGAGCCGACGAAGGGCAAGGGCCCCTTCACGCGCATGGACGTCGACCTCATGCGCCGCACGACCCGCGAGGAACTGCTGCGCATGGGCATCGACCTGCGCGACGTCGACCAGCCCATCGGCACGCTCTCCGGCGGTGAGCGCCAGTGCGTCGCCATCGCCCGCGCCGTCTACTTCGGCGCCAAGGTCCTGGTCCTCGACGAGCCGACGGCCGCGCTCGGCGTCAAGCAGTCGGGCGTCGTCCTCAAGTACGTCGCGGCGGCGCGTGACGCGGGTCTCGGCGTGGTCCTGATCACGCACAACCCGCACCACGCCTACCTGGTCGGCGACCGGTTCATCCTGCTCAAGCGCGGGGCCATGTTCGGCAGCCACACCCGCGAGGAGATCACCCTCGACGAGCTGACCCGGCAGATGGCGGGCGGCAGCGAGCTCGATGACCTCCGTCATGAGCTGGAGCGGGCGCCGGTGCCGACACATCTGGGCGGGCACGCGTCGGACGGGGCCGAGAAGTAACGCCCCCTCGCCGTAGGGCGGGGGCCGCCTCATCGGCGGGTGCGGGCCGGTGGGGCTTCCCCCACGCGGCCGTACCCGCCCGCGTGATCCCCACCACCCCGCCTCCTGGACGCACCCGGAAACGACCCCGCCGCACCGGAAACCCGGCATGCGGCGGAGCCACGCCGTGAGGCAGAATCGCCGCAATGAGCACCTACCGCGACCTCGCCCACCGGGGCAGCGCCCGGGCCACCGTCCTGCGAACCGTCGGCACCCGGGAGCGCCGCTCGCACCTGACCGCGCCCCGGGTCCCCACCGTCGGCATCGACATCGGGGGCACCAAGGTGATGGCCGGTGTCGTCGACGCGGACGGCGTCATCCTGGAGACGGTGCGCACGGAGACCCCGGACAAGTCGAAGAGCCCCAAGGTCGTCGAGGACACCATCACGGAGCTGGTCCTCGACCTGTCCGACCGGCACGACGTGCACGCGGTCGGCATCGGCGCGGCCGGCTGGGTCGACGCGGACCGCAACCGCGTGCTGTTCGCCCCGCACCTGTCCTGGCGCAACGAGCCGCTGCGCGACCGGCTGGCGGGCCGCCTCTCCGTCCCGGTGCTGGTCGACAACGACGCGAACACCGCCGCCTGGGCCGAGTGGCGGTTCGGCGCCGGCCGCGGCGAGGACCACCTCGTCATGATCACGCTGGGCACCGGTATCGGCGGCGCGATCCTGGAGGACGGCCAGGTCAAGCGCGGCAAGTTCGGCGTCGCCGGCGAGTTCGGCCATATGCAGGTCGTGCCCGGCGGGCACCGCTGCCCGTGCGGCAACCGCGGCTGCTGGGAGCAGTACAGCTCCGGCAACGCGCTGGTCCGCGAGGCCCGCGAGCTCGCCGCCGCCGACTCCCCGGTCGCGTACAACATCATCGAGCGGGTCAAGGGCCACGTGCCCGACATCACCGGGCCCCTCATCACGGAGCTGGCCCGCGAGGGCGACGCCATGTGCGTCGAGCTGCTCCAGGACATCGGCCAGTGGCTCGGCGTCGGCATCGCCAACCTCGCGGCCGCCCTCGACCCGTCCTGCTTCGTCATCGGCGGGGGAGTGTCCGCCGCCGACGACCTCCTCATCGGCCCCGCCCGCGACGCGTTCAAGCGGCATCTCACCGGCCGCGGCTACCGCCCCGAGGCCCGCATCGCCCGCGCCCAGCTCGGCCCCGAGGCCGGCATGGTCGGCGCCGCGGACCTGGCCCGCCTGGTCGCCCGCCGCTTCCGGCGCGCCAAGCGCCGCCGCGTGGAGCGGTACGAGCGGTACGAGCGGTACACCCGCACGCGCAGCGGCGCCGAGGGCTAGGGCCTGTCCGGCCAGGCCACAGAACAGCGACAGGAATGCCAGCAATGACGACCGTGCCCCGCCAGCCCTCGTCCCCGGACGACGAGCCGCGCCCGGGCGAGGACCGCGGCCGGATGATCCGCCGCCGCGCCCTCACCCTCCTGACCATCGTGCTGCTCATCGGGATCCCCGCCGGATACCTGGTGATCTCCGCGAACCAGAGCCGCAACAGCGGCAAGGACAAGGAGGCCAAGTACTCGGCGACCGGCCTCACCATCGGCTGGCCGTCCAAGGTGCAGCGCCGCCTCTACCAGATCCCGATCCCGTCGTACTCCCGCTCCGTCGCCTACTACGAGACGAACAACTACAAGGTCAGCCGCCTGTACGCGCAGTTCCTCACCGACAACGACGGCCTGGACGCGTTCCTGGCGAGGATCGACAGCGATCCGGCCGACCTCAAGAAGGACGACTTCGCGATCGGCGCCCGTGACCGGCACGTCGCCGGCTGGGACTTCACGGGCCCCGGCCCCTGGTACGGACTGACCCACACCCAGCGGGAGCCGTCCCCCACCCAGAGCGTCGTGGTGAACCGCTCCAACCCCGACCACCCCATGGTGTACGTCGTCTCGACCACGCACCCCTGACGCGCCCGGTGATGTGAACAGCGCATTGCGGTAAGGGAGTTGCTCTGGGCCGCGGCGCCGCGGCCTTCCTACACTCGCCGCGTGACGACACCGACCGACGCACCTGACACAGCAGTCGACGAGGCCGCCTACGACCGGCGCCGGCTGCGCCAGTGGGTGACGGGCCGGGCCCGCGCCGACGGAGTGGCCCGCCGCGACCTGCTGAGACTGCTCGCCGCCGCGGGTCTGGCGACGGGCCTGCCGGCGGCCCTTGCGGCCGCGGCGCGCGCGGCGACCCCGGCCGCGCCCGGCATCGTCAAGCCGCTCCCCGAGGAGTGGTTCACGGTGCGCGGCACGAACGCGGAGACGAACTTCGCGTCCCTCGCGGCCACCGGCCACCACACCCCCGTCTCCCACTTCTTCGTGCGCAACCACACCTCCACGCCCCAACTGGACGCGAAGAAGTGGGAGTTGAGTGTCTGGGGCAGCGGGCTCGCCGGCCCGGGGCGGACGTTCACCCTCGCCGACCTCAAGCGCCTGCCCGCCGTGACCCGCTCCTCCTTCATCGAGTGCGCGGGCAACGGCCGCAGCTTCTACACCAGCCAGCAGGGCCAGAAGGCCGAGGGCACCGCCTGGACCCTGGGCGCGATCGGCTCGGCCCGCTGGCGCGGCGCGCGGCTCGCCGACGTCCTGCGTCTGGCGGGCATCCGGCGCGACGCGGTCGACGTCCTGCCGGGCGGGCTCGACCCGGACTACGTCACGGCGGACGGCACGAACCTGGGCCGCGTACGCCGCCCCCTGCCCGTGACGAAGGCCCTCGACGACGTGATCCTCGCCTACGAGATGAACGGCGAACCCCTCCCGCCGGACCACGGCGCCCCGGTCCGCGTCGTCGCCCCGTCCTGGATCGGCATCGCCTCGATCAAGTGGGTGGGCGACATCGAGGTGTCGCGCGAACCCCTCTACTCGCCCTGGAACACGGACTTCTACCGCCTGTTCGGCGACGCGTACCCGGCCGGCGGCAGCGCCCCGCTCACCCGCCAGACCCTGAAGTCCGCCTTCGAGCTCCCCTGGAACGCGCGCGTCACCGCGGACACCGGACACCATCTGACGGGCCGCTCCTGGTCCGGTGCGGGCGCCATCGCCCGCGTCGAGATCAGCACGGACGGGGGCGGCACCTGGCACCGCGCCCGCCTCCACGACACCCCGCGCCGCGCCGACTGGGTCCGCTGGTCCACGCACTGGCGCCCGACGGCCAGGGGCCCGGTGGAGCTCCGGGCGCGCGCCACCGACACGACGGGCCGCACACAGCCGGAGACGACGGTGCACAACACCCAGGGCTATCTCTTCGACGCGGTGGTGCGGCACGCGGTCACCGTCGTCTGACGCCCCGCCCCGCGGCGCGGCGGCAACGACCTGTTCGCGCGGGGACGTGCCGCCGTCGCGGTGGGACGATGGCAGGACCGAACTGCCTCAGGGGGTGGCCATGCCGGAAAGCCGTGGTGGAACGCTGCGGGGCACGACCGGGCACCGGGACACCGATCCGGTCACCGGCCCGCCCATGTTCGCCGGCCTGCTCCTGGAGCTGAGCGGGTCGCTGAGCTTCGTCATGGGCGTCGCCGGCATCGCGGGCGACACCATCTTCCACGCGTCCCGGTACGTCTACCGGTTCGACCTGACGGCCTGGGGCTGGATCCACACCGTGCTCGGCCTCGCGCTGATGGTCGTGGGACTGGCGGTGCTCCTCGGCAAGAGCTGGGCCAGGGCGGCCGGACTGGCCCTGGGCGCGGTGAGCCTGGTCGGCCAGTTCCTGTTCCTCCCGTACTACCCCCTGTGGTCGATCAGCGTGATGACGCTCGACCTCGTCGCCATCTGGGTGCTGAGCAGGTACAGCCTGTCGTAGCGGCGCCGGCGACGGACCAGGACGGGACGCCGGGACCGGACGTGGAGGATCTGCGTCCGGTGATGGAACCTTGGGGAGGTTTGGCGATCGTGGTGACCCGCGTCCGTGAGGAATGAGGAGATGTGGGAGCGTGAGCGGGTGAGCAAGACGACGATCGCACCTTTGCAATACCGCTTTGACGGGCCGGACGACGCCCCGGTCCTGATCCTGGGACCGTCCCTCGGCACCACCTGGCACATGTGGGACCGGCAGATACCCGAGCTGGCCCGGCAGTGGCGGGTGTTCCGCTTCGACCTTCCCGGGCACGGCGGCGCCCCCGCCCACCCGCTCGGTTCCGTCGCCGAGCTCGCGGACGCGCTGCTCGCCACCCTCGACGAGCTGGGCGTGCAGCGCTTCGGCTACGCGGGCTGCTCACTGGGCGGCGCGATCGGCGCGGAACTGGCCCTGCGCCACCCGCAGCGCGTCGCCTCCCTCGCCCTGATAGCGGCCTCGCCGCGCTTCGGCACGGCCGACGAGTTCCGCCAGCGCGGCGTCATCGTGCGCAGCAACGGCCTGGACCCCATCGCGCGTACCTCACCCGAGCGCTGGTTCACCTCCGGGTTCGCCGCCGCACAGCCGGCGATCACGGACTGGGCCGTCCAGATGGTCCGCACCACGGACCCCGGCTGCTACATCGCGGCCTGCGAGGCGCTGGCCGCCTTCGACATCCGCGCGGAACTGGGCGCCATCGGTGTCCCGACGCTCGTCCTGGTCGGCTCCGAGGACCAGGTCACGGGCCCGGCGCAGGCCCGCACCCTCGTCGCCGGCATCCCGGACGCCCGCCTCGCGGTCGTCCCCGGCGCCTCCCACCTGGCCCCGGTCGAGCAGCCCGCGGCCGTCACCGACCTCCTCGTACGCCACTTCTCCACGGCCTGGCTGCCCGCGTACGACACCGGCCAGCACGCCATTCCGGCCGCCCCGGTCAAGCCGGTCCTCGCCCCGCCGCCCCCGCCGATCGCCCCCGTCGCGGAGATCGCCCCGGCCGCCGCGCAGCCCGAGGCGGCCGTCCGCCCCGACCCGCACGACGCGGGCCTGAAGGTGCGCCGCGAGGTGCTGGGCGACGCGCACGTGGACCGCGCCCTGGCCACGGCCGACGACTTCTCCGGCGACTTCCAGGAATTCATCACGCGCTACGCCTGGGGCGAGATCTGGAACCGTCCCGGCCTCGACCGCCGGATGCGCTCCGGCGTGACGCTGACGGCGCTGGTGGCGGGCGGCCACCTCGACGAACTGGCCTTCCACACGCGCGCGGCCCTGCGCAACGGCCTGACGGCCGACGAGATCAAGGAGATCCTGCTCCAGGCGGCCGTCTACTGCGGGGTCCCCGCGGCCAATTCCGCCTTCAAGGTGGCCCAGCAGGTCATCCGCGAGGAGACGACCCCGCAGGAGTGACCG
This sequence comes from Streptomyces sp. cg35, assembly GCF_050410835.1. Lineage (NCBI taxonomy): Bacteria > Bacillati > Actinomycetota > Actinomycetes > Kitasatosporales > Streptomycetaceae > Streptomyces > Streptomyces sp. cg35. Next base: position 1,832,198 of record NZ_CP191268.1, on the reverse strand, counting down.
TCAGCCGGGTGCCCGGAGCACCGGTCTCCGGTTGCCCGGACCCCGCCCGGCGGGAGCAGGATGGGAAGCATGAAGCTCACGAAGAAGTTCCACTCCTGCGTCCGCCTGGAGAAGGACGGGCAGGCCCTGGTCATCGATCCGGGCGGCTTCGGCGAAGAGGACGCGGCCGTCGGCGCCGACGCGATCCTGGTGACGCACGAGCACCCCGACCACTTCGACGAGGCACGACTGCGCGCCGGGATGGAAGCCAATCCCGGCGCGCACATCTGGACCCTGAACGCGGTCGCGGAGCAGATCGCCGCGGCGTTCCCCGGCCGTGTCCACACGGTCGGGCACGGCGACACGTTCACCGCGGCCGGATTCGACGTCCAGGTCCACGGCGAGCTGCACGCCGTCATCCACCCGGACATCCCGCGCATCACGAACGTCGGCTATCTCGTCGACGCCGGCACGCTCTTCCACCCCGGCGACGCCCTGACCGTCCCCGACCACCCGGTCGAGACGCTGATGCTCCCGGTCATGGCGCCCTGGAGCAAGATCTCCGAGGTCATCGACTACGTGCGCGAGGTCAAGCCGCGTCGCGCCTACGACATCCACGACGCGCTGCTGACCGACCTGGCCCGGCCGATCTACGACCGGCAGATCGGCGAGCTGGGCGGCGCGGAGCACCTGCGGCTGACGCCGGGGGCCTCCGCGCAGGTCTGAACGGCCGCTAGCGGCCCAGGAGTTCGAGCACCTCGTCGGTCGTGCCGATCTCCGCGATGCGCGGGAAGATCTTCCCGAAGGCGTGCTCGTGGGACGCGGCGTCCGTGTCGGTCGTCGCGTCCGAGACGATCACCTGGTGGTAGCTCAGCTCGAACGCGGAGCGCGCGGTCGACTCGACGCCGATCGACGACGAGATGCCGCCGAGCACGATCTGCGTGACCCCGCGCCGCCGCAGCTGGAGGTCCAGCTCGGTGCCGGTGAACGCGCCCCAGTGCCGCTTGGTGATCACGATGTCGTCGCCCAGCGGGCCCAGCTCGGCCGGGAACTCGGCGAACTCGGCCGGCGGGGCCTGCGTCAGGCCCGGCGTCGCGGCACGGCTCACGGGCAGGTCGCCGCCGTCGGGCGACCAGGTCACGCGCACGCGCACGACCGGCAGGCCCTTGGCGCGGAAGGCGTCGGCGAGCCGCGCGCCGTTCTTCAGGACCTCGGCCGAGGGGTGCACGGTCGGCAGGCCGAGGATGCCGTTCTGGAGGTCGATGAGGACGAGGGCGGTGCGCTCGTCGAGGGGGGTGCTGATGCTCATATTCGGCAGGCTACCTGTCTGACAGGAAAACTTGCAAGGTTGCCTGTCTATGTCCGGGTGGCGCGGAGGCCCGCTGTCGTACCCGCCCGGTAGGTTGTGAGGCATGCGCATTGCTACCTGGAACGTGAACTCGATCACCGCGCGTCTGCCGCGCCTCCTGGCCTGGCTGGAGAACAGCGGCACGGACGTGCTCTGCATCCAGGAGACCAAGTGCTCGGCCGAGCAGTTCCCCGCGGACGAGCTGCGGGAGCTGGGCTACGAGTCGGCGGTGAACGCGAACGGCAGGTGGAACGGGGTGGCGCTGCTCTCCCGCGTCGGCCTGGAGGACGTCGTCAAGGGCCTGCCCGGCGACCCGGGCTACGACGGGGCGCAGGAGCCCCGCGCCGTCTCCGCGACCTGCGGCCCGGTCCGCGTCTGGTCGGTCTACGTGCCGAACGGCCGCGAGGTGGACCACCCGCACTACGCGTACAAGCTCCAGTGGTTCGAGGCCCTGAAGGCGGCCGTCGCGGGTGACGCGGCGGGCACCCGCCCGTTCGCGGTGCTGGGCGACTACAACGTGGCACCGACGGACGACGACGTCTGGGACATCGGCGTCTTCGAGGGCGCGACGCATGTGACCCCCGCCGAGCGGGCCGCTCTCGCGGCGTTGCGGGACGGCGGGCTGACCGATGTCGTCCCGCGCCCCCTGAAGTACGACCACCCGTTCACGTACTGGGACTACCGCGCGCTCGGCTTCCCCAAGAACAAGGGCATGCGCATCGACCTGGTCTACGGGAACCCCGCGTTCGCCGGGGCGGTCAAGGACGCGTACGTCGACCGTGAGGAGCGCAAGGGCAAGGGGGCCTCGGATCACGCCCCCGTCGTGGTGGATCTCGACGTGTAGCGCGACGGCGGCTCCGTCGCGGTTGCTCGCGCAGTTCCCCGCGCCCCTGAGATGCGCACTTCGTGCGGCATCTCATCGATGGGGCAGCAGCGAAGCTGCATGCCTCAGGGGCGCGGGGAACTGCGCGAGAAGCCCCACCGACCCGCACCGCACGACCCCCACCCGCCGGGCTACGGCGCCAGGACGCCCAGGTCCACCGAATCCGCCAGCGCCTTCAGTCCCGCGTCCCCCGGATGCAGATGATCCCCGCTGTCGAACTCGGCCCGCATCCGCGAGGGCCGCACCGGATCCCGCACCACCGCATCGAAATCGAGCACCCCGTCGAACCCTGAACCGGGCCCGCGCACATACGCGTTCACGGCGACCCGCTCCGCATCGGCGGCCGCCGTGCACAGCGCCTCGCCCTCGCACGGAGTGATCGTCGCCCCGACCACCTTCAGCCCCCGCGCGTGCGCCCGCTCCACGATCTCCCGCAGCCCGGCCTCGACCTGCGCCGCGGTCGCGCCCCACCGCACGTCGTTGACGCCCTGGAACACCACGACGGTCCGGGCCGAGGTCTGTGCGAACACGTCCCGGTCGAGCCGGTGCAGGGCGCTGACCCCGCCCGTGTCCGTGGAGATCCCGTCCCCGGGGTACCGGTCGGCGACGACCCGGTTCGCCGAGATGCCCTCGTTGAGCACGCCGTACCGCGGCACGTCCGACTGCGCCAGCAACCGCGCGGCCAGCACGTTCGGCCACCGCCTGTTCGCGTTCTGCGTCGACTTCACGCCATCGGTGATGGAGTCGCCGAGCAGCACCACCGACCCCGGCCCGCCGGCGACATCGACCCCGGTGAGCAGCGGCCAGTACGCGATCGTCGACGTGTAGGCCGAGCCGTCCGCCTCCGTCGCGTGGTCCCCGGGCCCGCTCACGTACGAGCCCTGGATCGCCTGACTGTGCACGGGCGCCGCGGCCACCGGCTGCGGCAGATGGAAGCTCACCAGGAGGTTGGCGTCGGCGGGGACGCGGAAGTCCACCGGATCGCTGAACTCCTGGGCCCCCGCCGGGAGCAGTGCGCCCCGCGCGCCCCGGAACGTCAGCGGCACCGGCTTCCCGCGCGCCGCCGCCCCGGCCTCCTGCACCGCGACCGACGCGCCGCCGATCCGTACCGGCGTCGACGCGAACGTGTTGTCCAGCCGGATCCGCACCCGCGGTCCGCCCGTGCTCGTGTGCACGACGAGGCGTACCGTGCGATCGACCCAGGGCCCCACGGTCGTGTAGCCGGCCGGGGACGCCGCCCAAGTCCCGGTCCATCCCGCCGTCGCCGCGCGCACGGACGCCGCGAACACGTGCAGCGCGGCGCCGCCCGTGGTCCGCGGCAGCTCCACGGACGCGATCCGGTGCCCCGCCCGCACCGGCACCGTCACCACGTACAGCCGTGTCTTCTCGGTGAGTTGACCGTCCGGCGTGTTGCGGTGCGGCAGCGCGACCGACTTCGTGGCGAGCGGCCCGGTCCGCCAGTCGGGGGCGGTGAGCGTGTACCCCGACCGGGTGCCGTCCGCGTACCGCACGGTGCCCGAACCCCGCGCGTCCCCGCCCGTCCCCGCGACGAGGAACGCCAGCGCGTCGCCCCGGCCGGTCACCCGGACCCGCTGCCCGTCCGCCCGTACGTTGTCCGGCCCGGTCCCCGCCGATCTCGGCCAGGTCAGCCGTGCCCGCTCAACTCCCAGTCCCTGCCCGGGAGTCCAGCCCGCGGCGGCCAGGTCCTGGGCGGACAGCGAGCCGCCCGCGCCGTCGAAGTCCGCGTCGCCGGGCGCCCGGTCGTCGCTGACCGCCCGGTTGTCGAAGAGCCGCTCCAGGGGGAGCGGCCCGGGTCCGTGCGGGGCGGCCGCCCGGGCCGTCGTGACGGGGGCGAGCCCCGCGCAGACGGCCAGCAGGACGGCGGTTGCCCAGGTGCGTCGGCGCAAGACCGGCTCCCTCCGCTGAGACGTTCACTGTGTCGGCCGTGACCAGTGCGCCATGAACGTAAGGAGGCGACGTGGACGCGTCAATGAGGCGCGTATGAAGGTGGCGCGAACTCCCCTGGAACGGAGGCCTGCGCGCCTGTGGTGCGTGGAGCGGACCGGATGCGAGGCTGGTCGGTATGAAGATCCCTTTCGTGGGCAATTGGCGTAAGAAGCAGGATGCGGCCTTCGGTGTCGCCGTGGTGTCCGAGGGGGGCGGCCCCGGTGACGACAGCGCCGAGGGCGTCGCCGAACTCCTCTCCGAGTGTGAGCTGTTGCGCTCCCAGGCCCAGGACGCCGGAGTCGAACTCGACGACTCCGTCGGGTCGTTGGCCGCCCTGGACCAGCTCGTCCCGCGCTGGCGGGAGGACGAGGAGGTGCTGCCGTGGCTCGGCAACGACGCGGGTCTGTACCTGGGGACGATCCTCGTCCGCCACGTGCCCGACGCCACCTGGGTGATCTGGCCCAACGGGCAGCCGGTGGTACGGCTCGCGTCCGGACGGGAGATCGACGTGGTCGAGGCGGGCCGCGACTGGGCGGTGAGCGGCGCCCCCGAGCTCTCCCAGTTCTACGCGGAGGCCGCCGAGTCGTGAACTCCCGCTCCGCAAGAACGTAGAGCCTCAAATACGGTTAATGCCCATTGATGCGTGTCGTCCAGTAAGTACCAAATTGGCGTGGGTAGTTTGCGCGGACCGACACAGCTGAGAGTGGGCAGGTACTGCCATGGCCGTCGATCCGTTGATCGAGCTGCGTGACGTCAACAAGTACTACGGGGAGCTGCATGTCCTCCAGGACATCGACCTCACCGTCGGCAAGGGGGAGGTGGTGGTGGTCATCGGCCCTTCGGGGTCGGGAAAGTCGACGCTCTGCCGGACGATCAACCGACTGGAGACCATCCAGTCCGGATCCATCCGCCTCGACGGCAGGCCGCTGCCCGAGGAGGGCAAGGCGCTCGCCCAGCTGCGGGCCGAAGTGGGCATGGTCTTCCAGTCCTTCAACCTCTTCGCGCACAAGACGGTCCTGCAGAACGTCTCGATGGCCCAGGTGAAGGTCAGGAAGCGCAAGAAGGACGAGGCCGACAAGCGCTCCCGCGAGCTCCTCGACCGGGTCGGACTCGCCGCCCATGCCGACAAGTTCCCCGCACAGATGTCCGGCGGCCAGCAGCAGCGCGTGGCCATCGCCCGCGCCCTCGCCATGGACCCCAAGGCCCTGCTCTTCGACGAGCCGACCTCGGCCCTCGACCCCGAGATGATCAACGAGGTCCTCGAGGTCATGCAGCAACTGGCCCGCGACGGCATGACGATGGTCGTGGTCACCCACGAGATGGGCTTCGCCCGCACCGCAGCCGACCGCGTCGTCTTCATGGCGGACGGGAAGATCGTCGAGGACCGCGCCCCCGAGGACTTCTTCACGCACCCGGAGAGCGAGCGCGCCCGGGACTTCCTCTCCAAGATCCTCAAGCACTGACGGGGGAGCGCAGCACACCATGATCGCCAAGTCGCTACGGCTGCTCGCCGTCCTGGTGGTGACGGCCCTGGCCGCCACCGCCTGCGGCAAGGAAGGCAGCCCGCCCACCAAGGGCCCCTCGGCCGACGAACTCCCCAAGTACCCCGTGGCGCAGGGATTCTCGCTGCCCGACTCCGGCACGTGGAAGAAGGCACAGCGGCGCGGGCACTTCGTCGTCGGCGCCAAGGAGGACCAGCCCTACCTCGGCGAGAAGAACCCGGCCAACGGCGTCTACTCCGGCTTCGACATCGAGATCGCCAAGATGATCTCGGCCTCGCTCGGCCTCGACCCGAAGAAGATCGCCTTCCGGACCATCGCCTCCGCCAACCGCGAGACCGCCCTGCAGAACGGCCAGATCGACTACTACGTCGGCACCTACACCATCAACGACAACCGCAAGAAGCTCGTCGGCTTCGGCGGCCCCTACTACATGGCGGGCCAGGGCCTGCTCGTGCGCACCGACGAGGACGACATCAAGGGACCGGGCGACCTCGACGGCAAGCGGGTCTGCTCGGCGGCCGGCTCGACCCCGTACCAGCGCATCCAGGCCGACTACCCGAAGGCACAGCTCGTCGCCTACGACACCTACTCGGTCTGCGTCGACAACCTGCTGACCTACCAGGTCGACGCCGTCACCACCGACGACGCGATCCTGCTCGGCTACGCGGCCAAGGTCCCCGACGACCTGAAGCTCGTCGGCAAGCCGTTCTCCGAGGAGCCCTACGGCATCGGCGTCCCCAAGGGCGACACCGCGCTGCGGTTCGCCGTCGACGACGCGCTCAAGGCGCGCGAGGACGACGGCGACTGGAAGAAGGCCTACGACGCCACGCTCGGCCTGTCCGGCGTGCCCGCCCCGAAGCCGCCCGCCATCGACCGCTACCCGGCGAACTGAGGAGGCGTCACGTGAATGTCCTGACCGACAACTTCTCGACGTACTGGAAGGGCTTCCTCGGTACGGTCGAACTCACCGTCTACGCCTCGCTCCTGGCCCTCGTGCTCGGCTTCGTCATGGCGTCGTTCCGGGTCGCGCCCGTCGGCTCCTTCCGCGCCTTCGGCACCGCCTGGGTCACGGTCCTGCGCAACACCCCGCTGACCCTGCTGTTCTTCGCGGTGCTGCTCGGTCTGCCGCGCTTCGGCCTGGTCCTGCCCTTCACCGTCTTCGCGGTGCTCGCGCTCGGCTGCTACACCTCGGCGTTCATCTGCGAGGCGCTGCGCTCCGGCATCAACACCGTGCCCAAGGGGCAGGGCGAGGCCGCCCGCAGCCTCGGCATGACGTTCGGCCAGACCCTGACCACCGTGATCCTGCCGCAGGCCTTCCGGTCCGTGATCCCGCCGGTCGGCTCCACGCTCATCGCGCTCGCCAAGAACTCCGCGATCGCGGGCGCGTTCAGCGTCGTCGAGCTGCTCGGCACCTACAAGACGCTCAGCGAACTCGGCTACAACATCATCTGGACGTTCGTCTGGATCGCGCTCGGCTACCTCATCATCACGCTGGCCATCAGCGCGGTCTTCAACGTCCTCGAGAAGCGCTGGGGAGTCGCCCGATGAAAGCCCTCGACCACAGCGCCACCGCCCTCTACGACATCCCGGGACCGAAGACCGAGCGCCGGCACAAGCTGTACGGGCTGATCTCGACGCTGATCGTGCTCGCCCTCGTCGGCTGGATCCTCTACCTCCTGTTCGACACCGACCAGTTCACGTACACGAAGTGGATGCCCTTCGAGTACAAGGGCATCCAGGAGCTGCTGCTGCGCGGGCTCGGCAACACGCTGAAGGCCTTCGCCATCGCGGCCGCGCTCTCGCTCGTGCTCGGCACGGTCCTCGCGGTGGGGCGGCTCTCCGACCACAGGCCGGTGCGCTGGCTCGCGACGCTGTTCGTCGAGTTCTTCCGGGCCATGCCCGTCCTCGTGATGATCTTCTTCATCTACGTGGCCCTGAAGGTGGAGCCGCTGCCCGCGCTCGTCGCCGGCCTGACGCTCTACAACGGCTCCGTGCTCGCCGAGGTGTTCCGCTCGGGCATCAACTCCGTGGAGCGCGGGCAGCGCGAGGCGGCGTACGCGCTCGGAATGCGCAAGACGCAGGTCATGGCGCACGTGCTCGTACCGCAGGCCGTGCGGGCGATGCTGCCCGCCATCATCAGCCAGCTGGTGGTGGCCCTGAAGGACACCTCGCTGGGCTATCTGATCACCTATGAGGAGTTCCTCCACGCCGGGAAGCTCATCGCGTCGAACCTCGACTACGATTTGCCGTTCATCCCCGTGGTGATGGTGATCTCGCCGATCTACATCGGGATGTGCATGCTGCTGTCGTGGCTCGCCCAGCGGGTGGCCAGGCGTCAGCGGCGTAATCCCAAGACGGACGCCGCGGGTGTCGCCGCGGCCGAACCAGGGACGCTGCTGCCAGGAGTGCAGTAGGCGGAGCATGGGCAGTCCCCGCCCAGCAGCCGGAGATCACTCCGCACGTCCGTGCGGAGAAGGTCAGCTGCGCGCGGGACGGGACGCGCCTGCTTGCCGAGGCCGAGCGGGCCCTTGTCGCACTCGTACGCGACAGGGGCACCGCTCCCCTTGGTTATCGGGGTTATTTCGCGCGGTGCGAGGTGCGCGACGCCGCCGGGGCCGGCAGCGGCGTCTGGGCGGCCCGTGTGACGTCCGCGACCAGTTCGACGACGTCGGGACCGTACGCCTGGGAGTTGACGACCTTCAGCAGCAGGACGAACGAGTTGTTGCCGTGCTTGCGGGCGAGACGCTCGTGGTGGCGGGCGAGATAGCGGGTGGCGGCCTGGTTGGTGATGGGCAGCTGGCCGCAGAAGAGGAACACCGGTCTCGCCTCCTTGGCCTGGCCCGCCGTCAGCCGGGCGAGGACCACGTACTCGGTCGTCCCGGGCTCCAGGCGGTAGCGCTCGGAGCCGATCTGGAAGGCACCGCGGTCCGGGCCCGGCTCGGGGTCCGTGTTGACGCGGATGCCGGGCAGCAGGCTCACCATGTGGGCCGCCATCCGGCGATTGGAGGAGGGCCCTCCGACGCAGAACTCCGTCCGTTCGCCGAAGCCCTGCTGGGCCGTGTCATGGGCGACGACCTGGGCGTGGGCGCCGCAGTCCTTGATGAGCGCGGAGAGTTCGAGGAGCGCGAAGACGTCGTGGCGCTTCACCGTCAGCTCGGGGCCGCCCGCGTCGCGGTTCACCACCAGCAGCGACTCGGAGTTGTCGGGCAGCCCGAAGAAGCCCTGCTTGCGGCGGAGCCTGCGCTTCCACAGATAGGTGCGGGCGAGCCAGCCCAGCGCGGCGCTGATGCCCGCTGCGATCAGGCCGAGGACGATGTTGCGCACGTCTTCAGTCATGGGGGCGCACTCTAGCCAACCGGCGCACCCGTGTTCGAGGGGGTCCTGACGGCTCTTCGAAGTCAAGTTACGCTGCGCAGACGGCTGTTGACCGGAGGTACTGATGAGGCGTTCAGTTGGGCGGAATGTGTCGTTGTGCGCGGTTGCGGCGACCATGGTGGCGGTCGGGGCGGCGGCCCCGCCCTCGGCCGCTTCCGGTAGCCGGAACGGCACGGTGCACAAGACTCCGGTCGCCGTCGGGTACGGCGGCGCCGTGGCGAGCGTCGACCAGGACGCCTCGGCCGCCGGCATCGAGGTGCTGCGCAACGGGGGCAACGCGGTGGACGCCGCCGTCGCCACCGCGGCCGCGCTCGGTGTCACCGAGCCGTACTCGTCCGGCGTCGGCGGAGGCGGCTACTTCGTCTACTACGACGCCAAGTCCCGCAAGGTCCACACCGTCGACGGCCGCGAGACGGCGCCGTTGACGGCCGGATCCGACCTGTTCCTGGAGAACGGCAAGCCGCTCGCCTTCAACGACGCGGTCACCAGCGGGCTGAGCGTCGGGACGCCCGGCACCCCGGCCACCTGGCAGTCCGCGCTCGACGCGTGGGGCAGCAAGGGGCTCGGCACCGTGCTGCGGCCCGCGCAGAAGCTGGCGCGCGACGGGTTCACCGTCGACGACACGTTCCGCTCGCAGACCGCGTCGAACGAGGCCCGGTTCCGGAACTTCCCCGACACGGCGAAGCTGTTCCTGCCGGGCGGACAACTGCCGGCCGTGGGCTCGACGTTCAAGAACCCGGACCTGGCACGCACGTACCAGGAGCTGGGCCGCGAGGGCGTCGACGCGCTGTACCGCGGGGACCTCGGCGCCGACGTCGTCAGGACCGTCAACAAGCCGCCGGTGGCGGCGGGTTCCGGCTACAACGCACGCCCCGGCAGGCTCTCGGCGAAGGACCTGAAGGCGTACACCGCCAAGTACCGGGCGCCGTCCAGGACTTCGTACCGCGGGCTCGGCGTCTACTCCATGGCACCGTCCTCCTCCGGCGGCACGACCGTCGGCGAGGCCCTCAACATCCTGGAGCGGACGAACCTCTCGAAGGCGTCCGACGTCCCGTACCTGCACCGCTTCATCGAGGCGAGCCGCATCGCGTTCGCCGACCGGGGCCGCTGGGTCGGCGACCCGGCCTTCGAGGACGTGCCGACGAAGCAGCTGCTGTCGCAGAGGTTCGCCGACGCGCGGGGCTGCCTCATCAAGGACGACGCCGTGCTCACCAGCCCCCTCGCGCCCGGCGACCCGCGGCACCCCGGGACCTGCGGCAAGACCGGTGACAACGCCGCCCCGACGACGTACGAGGGCGAGAACACCACGCACCTCACCACCGCCGACAAGTGGGGCAACGTCGTCTCCTACACCCTCACCATCGAGCAGACCGGCGGCAGCGGCATCACCGTGCCGGGCCGCGGCTTCCTCCTCAACAACGAGCTGACCGACTTCTCCTTCGCGCCCGCGAGCCCCGACGTGCACGACCCGAACCTGCCGGGACCGGGCAAGCGGCCGCGCTCCTCCATCTCGCCGACGATCGTCCTGGACAAGGCCGGCAAGCCGGTCGTGGCCGTCGGATCGCCCGGCGGCGCCACCATCATCACCACCGTGCTGCAGACCCTGACCGGGTTCCTCGACCGGGGCCTGCCGCTCGTCGACGCCATCGCGGCACCCCGCGCCAGCCAGCGCAACGCCGCGCAGACCGAGCTCGAACCCGCCCTGTACGACAGCGCGACGCGGACACGGCTGGAGGCCATCGGGCACTCCTTCAAGGCCAACCCGGAGATCGGCGCCGCCACCGGCGTCCAGCGGCTCCCGGACGGCAGGTGGCTCGCGGCGGCCGAGAAGGTGCGGCGCGGCGGCGGCTCGGCGATGGTGGTCCGGCCCGGCCGGTGACCACGGCGCCTGTCGGCCCACGGGATGCATCCCGTGGGCCGATGCCCGCCCGCGTCCGCCCTCGTACGCTCACCGGTGTGAACGCACCCACCGCCTCCCGCGCCGCCGCCTGGTCCGGCCTCGCCCTCTACCCGGTCGGCATCGGTCTCGCCGTGTTCGGCTCGTCCCAGGTCGTGCCCGCCGTGCGCACCCTGGGGGTCGCGCTGTCGGCCGTGCTGATGGTGCCGGCCGTGCGGCGCATGCCGCTCCCGGGGCTCGTGGTGGCGCTGCTCGGGACGCTGATCCCGGTCGCCGCGCAGCCGTCGAGCGGGCCCTTCGACGAGTCCCGGCAGATGACGCTGCTCGCGTTCGTCTCGGCCGACGTGGTCTTCGGGTACCTGGTCGCGACCCGCCCGCGGTGGCAGTGGATCACGGGGGCCGTGCTCTGTGTCCTCGCGCAGGCGACCGGCATCCTCCTGTTCGTGCCCGCCGAGAACCTCATCGCGGGCGGCGTCGTCGCCCTGCTCGCGCTGCTCGTCTCCGGCATGGTCGGCCTGCTCGGCCGGGAGCGGCGCGAGCACGCGAGCGCACTGCGCAATCAGGCCGTCGCGGAGGCCGTGACCGCCGAACGGCTGCGAATCGCAAGGGAGTTGCACGACATGGTCTCCCACAGCATCGGCGTCATCGCGATCCAGTCCGGCGTCGCGAGCCGGGTCATCGAGACCCAGCCCAAGGAGGCGCGCGAGGCCCTCGCGGCGATCGAGACGACCAGTCGCGAGACCCTCAAGGGGCTGCGCCGCACCCTGGTCGCCCTGCGCAGGGCCGAGCCGGGCGACGCGGCACCGCTCGCCCCCACCACCGGGCTCGACGACCTCGACCGGCTCACCGAGACCACCGCCAGGAGCGCGGGCGTGCACGTCGAGGTGGTCCGCAGCGGCGAGCGGCGCGCGCTCCCGGCCGACGTCGACCTCTCCGCGTACCGGATCGTGCAGGAGTCGCTGACCAACGTGGTCCGGCACGCGGGCACCGACACGTGCCGGGTCCTCGTCTCGTACGCGGACGACGAACTGATCCTGGAGATCGTCGATGCCGGGACGGGAGCGTCGGATACCGTCCCGGGCATGGGGATCACGGGGATGGGGGAGCGGGTGAGTCTGCTGCACGGCGAGTTCAGTGCCGGGCCGCGGCCGGAGGGCGGGTTCCGGGTGGCGGCGCGGATCCCGCTGCCGGACGCGCGGACGGAGACACGATGACGGTCCGGGTCCTGCTCGTCGACGACCAGCCGCTGGTTCGCTCAGGGCTCCGGGTCCTGATCGCCGACACGGACGACCTGGAGGTCGTCGGCGAGGCGGGCGGCGGCGCCGAGGCCGTCGAGCTGGCCGCGCGGCTGCGGCCCGACGTGGTCGTGATGGACATCCGGATGCCCGGCATGGACGGCATCGAGGCGACGCGGCAGATCACGGCCGCCGACACCGGAAGCCGTGTCCTCGTGCTCACCACCTTCGACGAGGACGACTACGTGTACGGGGCGCTGCGGGCCGGGGCCGGCGGCTTCGCCGTCAAGGACATGCAGCTGGAGGACATCCTCGCGGCGGTCCGGGTGGTCGCCGCGGGCGACGCCCTCATCGCGCCCGGTGTCACCCGCCGCCTGATCGCCGACTTCGTCGGGCGGCCCGGACCCGGCGTGGCACGCTCGCCGCGCCGCGTCGAGGGCATCACGGAGCGCGAGCGCGAGGTCCTGACGCTGGTCGGGCTCGGCCGCTCGAACCAGGAGATCGCCGAGGAGCTGGTCATCAGCGTGGCCACCGCCAAGTCCCACGTGGCACGCCTGTTCACCAAGCTGGACGCCCGGGACCGGGTCCAACTGGTCATCACCGCCTACGAGTCGGGTCTCGTGGAACCGTCCCGCTGATCCCCCGCGGGACGGTTCCACGAGCCCCGGGGCGACCCGGACGGCTCCAGGTGTGCGGTGGCCGCGGCGCCGGCGTGCACCCGGCGGCGCGCGGCCCGGAGGACTCCGTGTCGCTGGGCCGTGTCCGCAACGTCCCGTCTCTGCGCGCCGCACGCGCCTGGGGCCGGGCCCTCGTCGGCCGCAGGGGCGGCAGCCGCGTCCTGATGGTCGCGCCGTCCGCGAGCGGTTTCGGCCCGCACGGCGCGGTGTCCGCCGGGGCCGGCCGGGCCGGTCCCATGGTCCTCGTCCTCGACCTGGTCGGCGGGTACGGCATCGACCAAAGGGTGCCGGAGCGGAAGGCGCCCGGCGGGGGCAGCGGGGCCGCGCCCTCGGTGTCGTTCACCGGTCCCGGGAAACTGCCATCTTCCGGGTGGTCGGCGTACTGGACCGTCAGGACCGCTGACGCCGGCACGAGAGCGCCGTATGCCAATAAATATACCGGTATTCTCATCCGGTATAGGAATGTGCTCTCGGGTACGCTGTAGGAATGGTCCGTACCCCATTGACTCCGCAGGAGCGCGAGCGCGGCGAGCACCTCGGCCGCTTGCTGCGCGAGGCACGGCTCGGGCGCAGCATGACGGAGGTCGCCGCGGCCGCGGGCGTCTCCGTGGAGACGCTGCGCAAGATCGAGACGGGGCGGGCGCCGACCCCGGCGTTCTTCACTGTCGTCGCCGTCGCGCGGGAGCTCGGCCTGTCCATGGACGAGCTGGCGGAGCGCTGCGCCCTGGTGCCCGTCTGAGCGAGTGCGCGCACGTGCCCGTCATGGAAAAACGCGCGTAGCAGTTCCGTAACACGAGGGGTGTTGTCTGCCGGGTGTTTCCTTCCGGAGCGGACGGCTCCAGGGTGTGACGAACGGCGGGGCGCGTGACGGACGTGGATCAACTGCCTGATGGAGTACGGGAGTTCGCGGTCTATCTGCAAGGACTCGTCTCCCGGGTCGACCAGAGTGCCGGCTGGTGCGGTGTCTTCTGGCAGCGCGACCCCGAGGGCATGAAGGCATGTCTCGACGGGCGTGAGGTGCCGCCCTGGGACGTCGTGGAGGCGCTGCTCCAGGACCTCGCCGCGGTGTACGGCGCGCAGTGGGCCGAGCGCGAGGGAGTCAGGGCGCGCGCCCTGCAGAACGCGTCGGCGCGGGACCACGACGCCGGGCCCGGCGGACACGCGGCGCTCACCGACCGGCTCGACGTGATGGTGCGCGAACAGCGGTACGCGGCCGACCGCCGACGGGAGCTGGGACGGCGTCTTGACGCGGCCACCACGCAGGAGGAGGCGGAGGCGGTCCGCCTGGACCTGGCCTGGGTCCGCGACGACCACGAACGCGCGACGGCCCGTATCGCCGAACTCCGGTCCAGGCTGTCCTTCCTGGGCGCGCGCGAGGCGGCGCGACCCGCGGCCGCCGCTGACGGCTCACGGCCGCCGGCGGCGCAGCGCCATGACGCCCCGGGCGGCGAAGCCGCGCGTGCGACGGCCGCCAAGCCGTCCAAGGAGCGCAAACGCCGCCCGAGAGGCAGCGCCCGCTTCGCCGGCATGATCCAGGAGGAGCCCGCCGCTCAGGAGGCGATCCCGGCAACACCCGCCCCGCGCGAGGAAGTTGCCACACCCCGCGGTGCCCGTTTCGCAGGCTCCGCGCAGGAGGTGCGGGCCGCCCCGGCCCCGGCGGACCCCGTCGCCTCCCGCGAGGTGACCTCGGCGGTCGACACCCTGCTGCGGCTGCGCGCGGAAGGCCGCAGCGGCGAGGCGCACATCGTGCTCGCCGACGCCGCGGGCTGGCCCGCCCCGCGCCTGCCGCTGCTCGCCGACGCACTGCACCACGCGGGCCTCGACGCCGACTGGGCCACCCTGTTGTGGGAGGTCGCCTCCCTGCCCCCGGACCGCCTCGTCGACGCCGCCGACGCGCTGGCCGCCGCGGGCCGCACCGCCGACGGCCGGCAGGTGCTGCGGCAGGGCGTCGGACGGCCGCCCGCCGAGATCGGTGAGGCGGCGGGCCGGCTCGACGCCGCGGGGCGGCACCGCGCGGCCCGGGCCCTGCTGGACGCGTACGTGCGCGGCCGCACTCCGGAGGAGGCGGCCCGCAGCGCGCACAGCGACCCCGGACGCCTCGTCCCGCTGATCGTCGACGCGGCGCGCGCCGTCTCCGACGAGCGCTACTGGGACGTGCTGCACGCGCTGCGCGTCGCGGGCCTCGCCGCCTGACACCGGCGGGCCGGGTCACCCGCACGGGTGCGAAACGAGATCGATCCAGCGGGTTAACGACGATGGTCTTGGCAAGCCTCCCGGGTGGGCTTACGTTCGTCCCTCTACGACCCGGTCTACGGGCGTAGAGGATCAGGCAAAGGAGCGGCACATGGCCCCCGTCGTACGCGCCGCACTCGTCCAGGCCACCTGGACGGGCGACACCGAATCGATGATCGCCAAGCACGAGGAGCACGCCCGCGAGGCGGCCCGGCAGGGCGCGCAGGTCATCGGCTTCCAGGAAGTCTTCAACGCCCCCTACTTCTGCCAGGTCCAGGAGCCCGAGCACTACCGCTGGGCCGAGCCCGTCCCGGACGGCCCGACCGTGACGCGGATGCGCGCACTCGCCCGCGAGACCGGCATGGTGATCGTGGTCCCCGTCTTCGAGGTCGAGCAGTCCGGCTTCTACTTCAACACCGCGGCCGTGATCGACGCCGACGGCTCGTACCTCGGCAAGTACCGCAAGCACCACATCCCGCAGGTGAAGGGCTTCTGGGAGAAGTACTACTTCAAGCCGGGGAACCTGGGCTGGCCGGTCTTCGACACGGCCGTCGGGCGGATCGGCGTCTACATCTGCTACGACCGCCACTTCCCGGAGGGCTGGCGCCAGTTGGGACTGAACGGGGCGCAGCTCGTCTACAACCCGTCCGCGACCAGCCGCGGCCTGTCGGCCTACCTGTGGCAGCTGGAACAGCCCGCGGCCGCCGTCGCCAACGAGTACTTCGTCGCCGCCATCAACCGCGTCGGCGTCGAGAGTTACGGCGACAACGACTTCTACGGGACGTCGTACTTCGCGGACCCCCGCGGACAGCTGGTCGGCGAGGCCGCGAGCGACAAGGCCGAGGAACTCCTCGTCCGCGACCTGGACTTCGGCCTCATCGACGAGGTACGGCAGCAGTGGGCGTTCTACCGCGACCGCCGCCCCGACGCGTACGAGGGACTCGTCCAGCCGTGACGTGACCCGCCCGAGCCGAGCCGACCGACGAAGGGACACCGCCGCCGTGATGACACCCGATCTGCGTGCCCGCCACCGTGCCGCGCTGCCGGACTGGCTGGCGCTGTACTACGCCGACCCCATCGAACTCACCCACGGCGAGGGCCGCCACGTCTGGGACGCCGACGGGAACAAGTACCTCGACTTCTTCGGCGGCATCCTCACCACGATGACCGCCCACGCGCTGCCCGAGGTGACCAAGGCGGTGAGCGAACAGGCGGGCCGCATCATCCACTCCTCGACGCTCTACCTGAACCGCCCGATGATCGACCTCGCCGAGCGCATCGCGACGCTGTCCGGCATCCCGGACGCCCGGGTCTTCTTCACCACGTCCGGCACCGAGGCCAACGACGCGGCCCTGCTGCTCGCCACCTCGTACCGCCGCTCGAACCAGATCCTGGCCATGCGCAACAGCTACCACGGCCGCTCGTTCGCCACGGTCGGCATCACCGGCAACCGCGGCTGGTCGCCGACGAGCCTGTCCCCGCTGCAGACCCTGTACGTGCACGGGGGCGTCCGGAGCCGGGGCCCGTACGCGCACCTGTCCGACGCCGACTTCGCCGACGCCTGCGTCACGGACCTGCGGGACATGCTCGGTCAGACCCGTGGTGACGTGGCCGCCCTCATCGCCGAACCGGTTCAGGGCGTCGGCGGGTTCACCTCCCCGCCGGACGGCCTGTACGCACGCTTCCGCGACGTCCTCCAGGAGCACGGCATCCTGTGGATCGCGGACGAGGTGCAGACCGGCTGGGGCCGCACCGGCGACCACTTCTGGGGCTGGCAGGCCCACGGACAGTCGGGACCGCCGGACATCCTGACCTTCGCCAAGGGCATCGGCAACGGCATGTCGATCGGCGGCGTCGTCGCCCGCGCCGAGGTCATGAACTGCCTCGACGCGAACTCGATCTCCACCTTCGGCGGCTCTCCCGTCACCATGGCCGCAGGTCTCGCCAACCTCTCCTACCTGCTGGAGCACGACCTCCAGGGCAACGCCCGGCGCGTCGGCGGCCTGCTCATCGAGCGGCTGCGGGCGATCGCCGCGGGCCTGCCCGGGGTCCGGGAGGTCCGCGGCCGCGGCCTGATGATCGGCGTCGAACTGGTCCGGCCCGGCACCGACGAGGCGGCCCCGGACGCCGCCGCGGCGGTCCTGGAGACCTGCCGCGAGAACGGCCTCCTCATCGGCAAGGGAGGCGGCCACGACACGAGCGTGCTGCGCATCGCCCCTCCGCTGTCACTGACGGTGGCGGAGGCGGAGGAGGGCGCCGCCGTCCTGGAGCGGGCGCTGCGGACGGCGTCCTGACGGAGGAGGCGGCCACATGCCGACAGCGACCGGTGCCGAACACGCCCTGTCCGTACGCCAGATACTCGCCCTGGAACGCATCGCCGCCGGTGAACCGGAGGTCGTCGCCGCGGCGGACCACCTCGACCGCCCCGTCCGGTGGGTCCATGTCGCGGAGGCGGCGGACGTGGGCGTCATGCTCAGCGGCGGGGAGATGATCCTCACCACCGGTGTGCTGCTCGCGGGCGACGTCCGCAGCCAGACCGAGTACATCAAGTCCCTGCACCGCGCGGAGGCCGCGGCCCTGGTCCTCGGCCTCGGCCGCGCCTTCCCGGCCCCGCCGCGGGACATGCGGCGCGCCGCGGAGCGCTACGGGCTGCCGATGGTCGTGCTGCACCGGCCGTTCCCCTTCGCCGAGCTGACCGAGGAGGTCCAGTCCCGGCTCGTCCGGCGGAAGTTCGCCGCGGTCAGCCTCTCCGAGGGCATCCGCACCGCGCTCACCGGACTCATCACCGCCGGCGCCCCGCTGCAGAACCTGCTCGACGAGGTCGCCGCGCACAGCGGCTGCCCCGTCGTCGTCACGAACCTCGCGCACCGCGTCCTCGTCACGGCGGGGGAGCGGCCCGCCGTCGACGACGTGCTCCGCGACTGGGACCGCATCGCCCGCCAGCCCGGGGAGGTCGACGGCGAGGGCTGGGTCCGGGCCGACCTCGGCGGGCGGGGCGAGCGCTGGGGCTCCGTCGTCCTGTGCGGGTACCGCGGTGACGGCGCGTCCGGGCGCCTCCTCGCCGACCGCGCCGCCGAGGCCCTCGTCCTGCACCGGATGCTGTCCGGCTCGGCCACCAGCTGGGAGGGACAGTCCGCGCAGTGTCTGCTCGCCGACCTGATGTCCGGCGTCGTGCCTGCGCGACAGCTGCTGCCCCGGGCCCGCGCCGCCGGCCTCCCGGTGAACCGCCGCACCTTCGTCCCGCTCGTCGTCCGCGACGGCGACCCCGCCCGACTCGACCGCGTACTGCGCCTGCTGGGGCTCCCGGGCCTCGTCGCCGAGCTCGCCGAGAACGCCACCGCCGTGCTGCTCAGCCTCGCCCGCGACCAGGCCGCCGAACCGCTCGCCGAGCACTTCGCGTCCCGCCTGCGCGGCGAGACGGGCACCCCGGCTGTCGTCGCGGCCGGGCCCGCCTGCACCGGGTGGGAGGACGTGCCCGAGGGGCTGCGCGAGGCGCTGCACGTCGCCGAGGCCGTCGCCGGGGCGCCGCCCGGTCTGCCCGCCGTGGTCCGCCTCGGCGACGTACGGCTGCGCGGACTGATGCGGCTGCTCCGCGACGACCCGCGCGTGCAGTCCTTCGCGCGGCGGGAGCTGGACGCACTGCTGTACGCCGAGGACGCCGACGGGCTGCTCCCCGTCCTGCGCACCTACCTCGCCACGGGCCGCAACAAGTCCCGTACCGCCCACCTCCACCACATGAGCCGGCCCGCCCTCTACCGCCGTCTGGAGACCATCGAGACGCTGCTCGGCGTGGCGCTCGACGACTTCGAGCAGGCCGCGTCCCTGCACATCGCGCTGCTCGCGCACGACGCCCAGCGCGGGACGTGACACCGTGGAACGGCGACCGGCACGGGACGTGACACGGTGCAACTCGGCCACCGCGGCCGGGATTCCTATCGTCGTGGGCACACCGCGCACCCCCCTCAGCCGGAGGTCCCGATGAGCCCCGTGATCCGCGCCGCGATCTTCCAGACCGCATGGACCGGCGACAAGGAATCCATGATCAAGGTGCACGAACAGGCCGTTCGTGACGCCGCCGCGCAGGGCGCCCAAGTCCTCTGCTTCCAGGAGCTGTTCTACGGCCCATACTTCTGCCAGGTCCAGGACCCCGCGTTCTACGAGTACGCCGAGGCGATCCCCGACGGCCCGATCGTGCGCCGCTTCCAGGACCTCGCCCGCGAGCACGGCATCGTCCTCGTGCTTCCCATGTACGAGGAGGAGCAGCCCGGCGTCCTCTACAACACGGCCGCCGTGATCGACGCCGACGGCAGCTACCTCGGCAAGTACCGCAAGACGCACATCCCCCAGGTCCAGGGATTCTGGGAGAAGTTCTACTTCCGTCCCGGCAACTCGGGCTGGCCCGTCTTCGACACGGCCGTCGGGAAGATCGGCGTGTACATCTGCTACGACCGGCACTTCCCCGAGGGCTGGCGGGCGCTCGGTCTCGAAGGCGCGCAGATCGTCTTCAACCCGTCCGCGACCAGCCGCGGCCTGTCCCGCTACCTGTGGCAGCTGGAGCAGCCGGCCGCCGCCGTCGCCAACGAGTACTTCGTCGGCGCCATCAACCGCGTCGGCGTCGAGAGCTACGGCGACAACGACTTCTACGGCACGTCCTACTTCGTCGACCCCGAGGGGCAGTTCGTGGGCGAGGTCGCCGACGACAAGGCCCCCGAACTCGTCGTGCGCGACCTCGACCTCGCCAAGCTGCGCGAGGTCCGCGACCGCTGGCAGTTCTACCGCGACCGCGCCCCGCAGGCGTACGAGCCGCTGACCCGCCCGTAAGACCGGAAGCACCCGTACGTACCTGGAGGAGAGCATGAGCGCCGTCCGTACCGTCATCCGCGGCGGTCTCGTCGTCACCGCCGCCGACGAGATGCACGCCGACGTCCTCGTCGAGGACGGCCGCGTCGTGGCCCTCGCGGCCAGCGGCAGCGACACCGCCGCGTCCTGGACGGACGCGCGCACCATCGACGCGAGCCAGAAGTACGTCATCCCGGGCGGCGTCGACGCGCACACCCACATGGAGATGCCGTTCGGCGGCACGTTCGCCGCCGACACCTTCGAGACCGGGACCCGCGCCGCGGCCTGGGGCGGCACCACGACGATCGTCGACTTCGCCATCCAGACCGTCGGCCGCTCCCTGCGCGAGGGCCTCGACGCCTGGCACGCCAAGGCCGACGGGCAGTGCGCGATCGACTACGGCTTCCACATGATCGTCTCCGACGTGCACGACGAGACGCTCAAGGAGATGGACCTGCTGGTGGGGGAGGGCGTGACCTCCTTCAAGCAGTTCATGGCCTACCCGGGCGTCTTCTACTCCGACGACGGGCAGATCCTGCGCGCCATGCAGCGGGCCGGCGAGAACGGCGGCCTGATCATGATGCACGCCGAGAACGGCATCGCGATCGACGTCCTGGTCGAGCAGGCGCTGGCCCGGGGCGAGACCGACCCGCGTTACCACGGCGAGGTCAGGAAGGCGCTGCTCGAATCGGAGGCGACGCACCGCGCGATCAAGCTGGCGCAGGTCGCCGGGGCGCCGCTGTACGTCGTGCACGTCTCCGCGCAGGAGGCGGTCGCCGAGCTGGCGCGGGCCCGCGACGAGGGCCTGCCGGTGTTCGGTGAGACCTGCCCGCAGTACCTGTTCCTGTCGACGGACAACCTCGCCGAGCCCGACTTCGAGGGCGCCAAGTACGTGTGCTCGACGCCCCTGCGGCCGAAGGACCACCAGGCGGCGCTCTGGCGCGGGCTGCGCACCAACGACCTGCAGGTGGTCTCCACGGACCACTGCCCGTTCTGCTTCACCGGCCAGAAGGAGCTGGGCCGCGGCGACTTCTCGAAGATCCCGAACGGCATGCCGGGCGTGGAGAACCGGATGGACCTCCTGCACCAGGCCGTCGTCGACGGGCACATCACCCGGCGCCGCTGGATCGAGATCGCCTGCGCCACGCCGGCCCGGATGTTCGGCCTCTACCCGAAGAAGGGCACCATCGCGCCCGGCGCGGACGCCGACATCGTCATCTACGACCCGCAGGCCGAGCAGACCATCAGCGCTGAGACCCACCACATGAACGTCGACTACTCGGCGTACGAGGGCAAGCGGCTGACCGGCCGCGTGGAGACGGT
Organism: Streptomyces sp. cg35; assembly: GCF_050410835.1. NCBI lineage: Bacteria > Bacillati > Actinomycetota > Actinomycetes > Kitasatosporales > Streptomycetaceae > Streptomyces > Streptomyces sp. cg35. The sequence continues at coordinate 1,810,961 of NZ_CP191268.1, read as the reverse complement.
CCTGTCGCGCGGCGAACTCGTCATCGCCGAGCGGGAGTTCACCGGACGCGCCGGGCACGGCGCGTACACCCCGCGCGGCACGTGTCAGTACCTGAACTGAGCGACGTACAGAACTGAGGGGCCACACCATGGATTTCGGACTCGTCCTGCAGACCGACCCGCCGGCGTCACGGGTCGTGGAGCTGATGAAGCGCGCGGAGGGCAGCGGTTTCACGTACGGGTGGACGTTCGACTCGTGCGTGCTGTGGCAGGAGCCGTTCGTCATCTACAGCCGCATCCTCGCGGAGACGGACACCCTGACGGTCGGCCCGATGGTGACCAACCCCGGGACACGGACCTGGGAGGTCACGGCCTCCACCTTCGCGACGCTGAACGACATGTACGGCAACCGCACCGTGTGCGGGATCGGCCGCGGCGACTCCGCCATGCGTGTGGCGGGCCGCAAGCCCAACACGCTGGCCCGGATCAGCGAGGCCATGAAGGTCATCCGGGCGCTGGGCCGCGGCGACGAGGCCGACCTCGGCGGAACCGTCATCAGGTTCCCCTGGGTGCGCGACGGGGCCGAACTCCCCGTCTGGATGGCCGCGTACGGGCCCAAGGCGCTGAAGATGACCGGCGAGGAGGCCGACGGGTTCATCCTCCAGCTGGCGGATCCGTTCCTCACCGAATGGATGGTGAAGGCGGTACGGGACGCCGCCGTCGCCGCGGGCCGTGACCCGTCGGACGTCAGGATCTGCGTGGCCGCGCCCGCGTACGTCACCGAGGACGACTCGCCCGAGGCGCTCGCCCACGCGCGCGAGCAGTGCCGCTGGTTCGGCGGCATGGTCGGCAACCACGTCGCCGACCTGGTGGCCAAGTACGGCGCGCACTCCGGCATGGTCCCCGACGAGCTGACGGAGTACATCAAGGCCCGCGAGGGCTACGACTACGCGCACCACGGCCGCTCCGGGAACCCCGACACGGCCTTCGTCCCGGACGAGATCGTCGACCGGTTCTGTCTGATCGGCCCGGCCGCCGCCCACGTCGAAAAGCTGCGCAGGCTGCGGGCGCTCGGCGTGGACCAGTTCGCGGTGTACGCGATGCACGACGCGAAGGAGGAGGTCATCGACGCGTACGGCCGCGACGTCATGCCCGCCCTGAACGCATGACCGGTGACTTAGCAACACACGTACCAGGCACGGCAGTTCACGGCACCCGCACGGTCGCCCAGTTCCCCCGTCCCCCGTAGGCCGGCCCGGCCGGTCTCTCACGAACGGACTGCCCATGACCGACACCGCACCACCACCGGCCCCCGCCCTCGACCTCGGCGCCGACGCCTACCCGGCCGGCAGCCGCTACGCGAACGACGACCTGCGGCCCGTCCCGCTCGCCGAACGCCGCTGGACCACCTACAACTTCGTGGCGCTGTGGATCGGGATGGCCCACTGCATCCCGTCCTGGACGCTGGCCTCGGGCCTGGTCGCGCTCGGCATGGACTGGAAGCAGGCGGTGCTCACCATCGCCCTGGCCAATGTGATCGTGCTGCTGCCGATGCTGCTCACCGGCCACGCCGGACCCAAGTACGGCATACCCTTCCCGGTCCTGGCCCGGGCCTCGTTCGGGATACGCGGGGCGAACCTGCCCGCGATGGTGCGCGCGGCCGTGGCCTGCTGCTGGTTCGGCATCCAGACCTGGATCGGCGGCCAGGGCATCTTCGTGCTCCTGGGCAAGATCTTCGGCGGCTGGGCCGACGCCGGGAAGGTCGGCGGCTACCCGTGGACGCTGTGGCTGTGCTTCGTCGTCTTCTGGGTGCTCGAACTGGCCATCATCTACCGGGGGATGGACACCCTGCGCCGCTTCGAGAACTGGGCGGCGCCGTTCGTGCTCGTCGGCGCGGTGGTGCTGCTGGTCTGGATCGCGAACAAGGCGGGCGGCTTCGGACCGCTGCTGCACGAGCCGTCGAAGGTCGGGTGGGGTCCGGACTTCTGGAAGGTCTTCTTCCCGGGCCTGATGGGCATGATCGGCTTCTGGTCCACCCTGTCGCTGAACATCCCGGACTTCACCCGCTTCGGCAAGGGCCAGCGGGCGCAGGTCTGGGGCCAGACGCTCGGCCTGCCGACCACCATGACGCTCTTCGCCCTCATGTCGGTGCTGGTGACGGCCGGTTCGGAGAAGGTGTACGGGGCGGCGATCTGGGACCCGGTGGAGCTCGCGAGCAAGACGGACAACGTCTTCGGCCTGCTCTTCGCGCTCCTCACCGTCTTCGTGGCGACGATCTCGGTGAACATCGCGGCGAACGTCGTGTCCCCGGCCTACGACCTGGCCAATCTCGCGCCGAAGGTCATCACGTTCCGCACGGGCGCGATCATCACGGGCATCGTGGGTGTCCTGGTGATGCCGTGGAAGCTGACGTCCACGCCGGAGCTGTACATCTTCACGTGGCTGGGCGTCGTCGGGGGACTGCTCGGCACGGTGGCGGGCATCCTCATCGCCGACTACTGGATCATCCGGCGGACCGTGCTGCACCTGGCGGATCTCTACGTGGCCGAGGGCCGGTACTGGTACGCGGGCGGCTGGAACTGGCGGGCCGTCGTCGCCTTCGCGGTCGGCGGCGTGCTGGCGGTGGGCGGTTCGTACTCGACGCTGGACGCGGAGGGGAACAAGGCAGGGCCGTTCCCGCTCGACGGGATCATCCCCTTCCTCAAACCGCTGGCCGACTACGGGTGGGCCGTCGGGCTCGGTACCTCGCTCCTGGTGTACGTCCTCCTGATGGGCACACGTCCCCGCGACGCCCGAGGAGTCTGAACGCCACCTGTTCGAGTGGCCGCGCCGCGCGCCGATGAGTTTCCGCGTTCCGCCGGGTCTCTTCTGTCGGTTCAGTAGGTTCGGCGGGCCGGTCGGTGACCGTCGCCGACGCGCGGTTGTCACTCGTTGCCAGGAGGAAATCCGACATGCGTACGTTGATCAGCACTGCCTTCGTCTCGCTCGACGGCGTCGTCGAGGCCCCGGGCGGCGAGCCGGGTTACCGCAACGCGGGGTGGACGTTCAAGGACATCGAGTTCGTCCCCGAGGCCTTCGAGATCAAGGGCCGGGAGCAGAAGGAAGCCGCGGCCATGCTGCTGGGCCGCGTCAGTTACGAGGCCTTCAGCCCGGTCTGGCCCGCGATGGAGGAGTTCGCCGACTACAAGGCGATGCCGAAGTACGTCGTGTCGAGCACGCTCACCGAGGACGCGCTGGTGGACGGCTGGGGCCCCACCACCGTCCTGCGCTCGCTCGACGAGGTCGCCGCGCTCAAGGAGACCGAGGGCGGCCCGATCATCGTCCACGGCAGCGCCACCCTCAACCGGAACCTTTCGGAGGCGGGCCTCATCGACCGCTACCACCTGCTGGTGTTCCCGCTGCTGCTCGGTGCGGGCAAGCGGCTGTTCAGCGACGCCGACAAGGACACGCAGCAGCTGAAGCTCGTCGAGCACGAGGCGTACGCCAACGGTCTGCAGAAGAACGTGTTCGACGTCGTGCGCTGAAGTGGCCTACGCCGGCCCCTGGTTCGAGCGAAGGGATGTGAGGCGGCTCAGAGGTGAGTGGGACGGGTACCTTGACAGCTCCCCGTATTAGTTCGGATTGTAGTCGAACTAATTCATGCGGGAGAGGAGCACTTGTGTCAGCCCGTTCCAGAGCAAGGACCGTCACCGCCCTCGCGGCGGTGGCCGTCGTGCTGGCCGGCGCGGCGGCGTCCGGTCCGGCCACCGCGGACACCCCCACCTACACGGTGACCATCGGGCAGAAGGGCCCGTGGACCCACCCCGACGACAGTCCCGCGGCGACGTTCATCGACAAGGACGGCTCGTTCCACTATCAGTCGGCCCATGCCCTGTACGGGGCGGACGACCCGCGGGAGTGGACGTTCTACAGCGGCAAGGATTTTGATGCGGCTGCTCGTGACGGCGAGTTGAGCGATGCTGTGAATCCGGCGAATGCGGACGACCGTAACGACGACACCACGTGGCGCTGCAACAACAGTCCCACGGGCCGGGAGTCCACGTACGCCCCGGACACGTCGCACTATGCGCAGAAGAACTACTGCGACCTGATGGGTGTGTGGGTCGACCCGGACAGTGGTGACTGGTACGGGCTCGTGCACAACGAGTTCACCCCGAGCCCGTACGGCGACGGCCTGCATTACGACGCGATCGACTACGCCGTCTCGAAGGACCGGGGCAGGACGTGGGACATCAAGGACCACGTGCTCACCTCGCCCTACAGCACGAAGAGGGGTGACAGTGCGGCGTTCCCGCACGAGACGTACTACTACGGCGACGGTGATCCGCGTCTGTTCGTGGACACGGCCTCCGGCTACTTCTACGTCTTCTACAACTCGCGGGTGATCCCGAAGGGCGGTGTGCCCGGCGGCTGGACCGACGGCAGCCGGGCGCATGTCGCCCGCGCGCCGATGTCCGGGAAGATGGCGCCGGGTTCGTGGAGGAAGTGGTACGACGGGGCCTGGTCGCAGCCCGGACGTGGCGGCCTGGAGAGCAACATGGAGCCCGTCGACGCCTCCCACCCCACCGGGTACACGGCCGTCGCGCACGACTACGACCCGGCCAACGAGGGGTCCGTCAAGGAACAGCAGGACGCCGGTGAACTGCCCGCGAAGTCGGACCTGCTGACCATGAACGTCGCCTACGACGCCCACCTGGGCCTGTACATCGGGCAGCCCGAGGCCATCACCCAGGACAGCAACGAGCCCCAGCGGATCTACGCCACCGACGACCTCGCCACCCAGAAGTGGCGGCTGCTCGGCGACACCGGCGCCTACAAGACCGGCTCCTGGTACCGCTGGTTCCTCGACCCGGTGAACCGGACCGGATCGACCATCGTCGGCAAGACGTTCCGCAGCTACTGCTCCTTCCAGTGCTCGGGCGGCGCCGACGGCGAGTACTACGGCACCACCATCGACACCGATGCCCCCGCCGCTCCGGTCGCGACCGGCACCCGGTACACGATCGGCAACGGTGACGGCCGGGTTCTCGCGCTGAACGGACGCACCGTCACATCGGTTGCCTCTGCCGGTGGTTCCGGCCGCGGCCGCTGGGTCTTCACCGCGAACGGCGACGGCTCGTACCGCATCGCCGACACCTCGACCGGAAAGCTGCTCGGTGTCGACTCGACCCGGAACGCGGGCCGCGCCTGGGGCGCCGGACTGACCGTCGCCGCGGCGTCGGGCGGCGGACCCGCGGTCGGCCGGCAGTGGTTCGTCGTCCCGAACCGTGACACCGACGGCCACGCCACCGGCACGTTCCGCCTCGTCAACCGGTACAGCGGCCTGGTCCTCGGGATGTCGGGCACGAAGGGACGGCTCGCCGAGACCACGCCCACCCGCGCCTGGACCGACACCACCGGCAGCCGGGTCGGCGGAGCGCGCACCGCCGCCCAGCAGACGCTGACCCTCACGCCCGCCGGGCGATAGAGACACCCACCGCGGCGGGGCGTCGTCCGTGGACGGCGCCCCGCCTGCCATCCCCCCCAAGGAGATCCCGCGTGCCCGCCCGGTACCACCTGCGGTTCCAGATCCGCCCCGGTTTCGCCGCCCGTCAACAGGCCCTGGAGCTAGCCGAGTTCTGCCGGGAGACCGGCGTCGACGAGGTCGTCCTGCTGCTCGCCGCCGAGGAGTTCCACGACGGACATCCGGCAGGCGTCGTCGAGGACCTGCTCTACGACACCGCGGCCGAGACCACCGCCGTCCTGAAGGGCGCGGGCCTCGACGTCAGCCTCAACCCGTGGGTGACCACCGGGCACGCCGACCGCGGGCGGCGCGACCGGCACGGCTTCGCGCCGATGGTCGGCCCCGACGGCACCATCGCCGCCGGACAGGCCTCCTTCGCCTGCCCGCTCTGGCGGTCCTGGATCACCGCCCACTACGCGCGGTTCGCGGGACTCGGCTTCCGTGTGCTGTGGCTCGAGGACGACTTCCGCTACCACAACCACGCGCCGCTCACCTGGGGCGGCGGTTTCGAACCGCTGATGCTGGAGCGCCTCTCCCGTCTGGTCGGCGCCCCCGTCACCCGCGACGAGGCCGTGGCCGCCGTCACCGCACCGGGACCCCCGCATCCCTGGCGCCGGCACCTTCAACAGGTCTGGCACACCGCGCAGTCCGAGGTCGCGGCCCTCGTCGCCGAGGCCGTCGACAAGCACTCCGGCGGCCGCTCCCGGCTGGGCCTGATGAGCTCGGTGCCCGGTGCCCACAGCGTGGAGGGCCGGGACTGGACGGAGCTGTTCGACGCGCTCGCCGTGGCCGGCGAGGCCGTGCAGCGCCCGCACTTCGCCGGGTACGAGGACGGGCCGGGACGCCAACTGAGCCGCTCCTTCTGGCTGTTGGAGCAGCAGCGCGTCCTGCGCCCGCCGCACGTGCGCAGTGAGCCCGAGATCGAGAACTGGCCGCACACCGCCTGGTCCAAGTCCGACACGCAGACCTGGTCCGAGCTCGTCACGGCCCAACTCTCCGGCGCCGAAGCGCTGTTGCTCAACCTGCACCCCACGTACTCCGGCCACGCCGGACGGCACCCGCGCATCGCCGGTCTGCTGCGCCGCTCCCGTCCGGCGCTCGACCTGGTGGCCGACCGCGCCGCCGGGGAACTCGGCACCGCCGGCGTGGGCCTGCCCGTCCTCCCGCAGGCGGCGGCCCATGTCCGTACGCGGCGCACCGGACACCTGGCGGACCTGGCGGTCGACACCGCCCCGGCCGCCGACTTCCTGCTGCGCTACGGCGTGCCCGTCACCGCCGAGGACGCCCCGGTCCGCGCCCTGTTCGGGCAGAGCGCCTGGGCCGTGGACGACACCGAACTGCACCGCATGCTCGCGGGCGGCCTCCTGCTGGACGGCACCGCCGCCCACATCCTCGGCGAGCGCGGCTTCGCCGCGCTGACCGGCGTCGGCGTCAGCTGGATCGTCGGCCGGGAAGGGAGCGCCGCCCCCGGCCCCTACGCGTACGAGCGCGACGGCGACACCGTCCTCAGTGTCAACGTCCAGCCCGCGCTGGCCCGGCTGCGCCCCCGGGCCGACACCGAGGTGTGGACCACCGTGCACACACCCGACGGGCTCCACTGGGGCGCCGGACGCTGCGTCCACACCAACGCGCTGGGCGGACGCGTCGGCGTGCTCGCCGCGACGGCCCCGCACCTGCTGCCGTACGACGACGAGGGGCAGCGCCTGCTGCACACCATGGTCCGGTACCTGGAGGGCCCGGAGCCGAAGCTCCCGCTGGTCAGCGGTGGCCCCCATCTGATCCCGCGGCTCGCCCGCACGGCGCGCGGTCCGCGCCTCGACCTCGTCAACGGCAGTGCCGACCCGGCCCGCCCGCGCATCACCCTGCCCGCGGGCACGGCCGACGCCACGGCGACGCTGCTCGCCCCGCTCGCCGCTCCCCTGGGGGTACCGGTCGTCGCCGAGGGCGGCGCCCTCACCGTCGGGACGGACGTGCCGCACCGGGGCTGGCTGTCCGTGGAGTGGAGGCCGGGCGCGCAGGCGTAGTGCCTTGAAGTGACGTGTTCCATTGACGGATGCCCTCCGGACACCGTATTGGTATACCAAACGTGTCGGAGTGTGGGGCCGCCGCGCGGCGACGTGTGCCAAATGCCCGTTTCCATGGGCGAGTTGCGCAGATTTCGTCCCCACAATCTTCGCGAATGGCTATTGACCGCCCATTCGGTGCGTCCGTACCGTCACTCCGCGAAGAGGAAGAAAGCTTCCTCATTGTGGAAACTTAGGAGCGCGTCATGGTCGCCGTGCACGAACAGACCTCCACAGCCGCGGCCGGGGTGCCGGACGGGACCAGTCCCGGCCTCTACAGTCCGGACCTCGCCCCGACCCGCCGTGAAGGACGCCGCTGGGGCGCGTACAACGTGTTCACGCTGTGGGGCAACGACGTGCACAGCCTGGGCAACTACGCCTTCGCCATGGGCCTGTTCGCGCTCGGGATGAGCGTCTGGCAGATCCTCATCGCCTTCGCCATCGCCTCGGCGCTGCTGTTCGGCCTGCTCACGCTCTCCGGCTACATGGGTCACAAGACCGGTGTCCCGTTCCCGGTGATGAGCCGGATCGCGTTCGGTATCCGCGGCGCACAGATCCCGGCGGCGGTGCGCGGAGCGGTCGCGATCGCCTGGTTCGGCATCCAGACGTACCTGGCGTCGTCCGTGCTGCGCGCGGTCGTCAAGAAGCTCGCCCCGGGCGCCGCCTCGCTTGACCACAACTCCATCCTGGGTCTGTCGACGCTCGGCTGGATCACCTTCCTCGCGCTCTGGGTGATCCAGGTCGTCATCGTCAGCTACGGCATGGAACTGATCCGCAAGTACATGGCGTTCGCCGCGCCGGCCATCCTGATCACGATGTGCGCGCTGGCCGTCTGGATCCTGACGAAGACGGACCTGTCGGTCGCCGTCTCCACCGGCAACGCGCCCACCGGCCTCGACGCCTGGCGGCAGATCTTCGAGAGCGCCGCCCTGTGGGTCGTCATCTACGGCACGTTCGTCCTGAACTTTTGCGACTTCACCCGCTCCGCCAAGAGCCGCCGCGCCATCGTCGTCGGCAACCTCGTGGGCATCCCGCTCAACATGCTCTTCTTCGCGGGCATCGTCGTGGTGCTGTCCGGCGGCCAGTTCAAGCTGAACGGGCACGTCGTCGCCGGACCCGAGGACATCGTGGCCACCATCCCCAGCACCCCACTGATGGTGCTCGCCTCGCTCGCCTTCCTCACCCTGACCATCGCCGTGAACCTGCTGGCGAACTTCGTCGCCCCCATCTACGCCCTGGTCAACCTCTTCCCGCGCAAGCTCGACTTCCGCCGCGCGGGCCTGGTCAGCGCCGTCATCGGCCTGATCATCCTGCCGTGGAACCTCTACAACAGCCCCACCGTCGTCAACTACTTCCTCGGCGGACTCGGCGCCCTGCTCGGCCCGGCCTTCGGTGTCGTGATGGCCGACTACTGGCTGGTGCGCAGGACCCGCGTCAACGTCCCCGCCCTCTACACCGACGCTGCCGACGCCGACTACCACTACCGGTCCGGCTTCCACCTGCGGGCCGTCGGCGCCTTCGGCCCGGCCGCCGCCGTGGCCGTCGTCGTCGCGCTCGTGCCCGCCTTCAAGTCGATCTCCGGCTTCTCCTGGTTCATCGGCGCGGGCCTCGCCGCCGTGCTCTACGCCGTCCTCGCCGACCGCAGCCGGACGCCCCACGACGTGGACGGCGAGGCGATCGCGGTCGACGCCGCCTGAGGGGCCGGCTCCCAACCACCGCCACACCGCACCACCCCTGGCCGCGCCCGTAGTCGACGGGCGCGGCTCCGCACAGAAAGCACCGTCACGCCATGCGCATACTCGTCTGCAACGTCAACACCACCGGGACGATGACCGACGCCATCGGCGCACAGGCCCGGGCCGTCGCCGCGCCCGGCACCGAGATCGTGGCGCTCACCCCCGCGTTCGGCGCCGAGTCCGTCGAGGGCAACTACGAGAGCTATCTCGCCGCGATCGCCGTCATGGAGACGGTGCGCGCCTACCCGGAGCCGTTCGACGCCGTGATCCAGGCCGGATACGGCGAGCACGGGCGCGAGGGACTCCAGGAGATCCTCGACGTACCGGTCGTCGACATCACCGAGGCCGCCGCCTCCACCGCCCAGTACCTCGGCCACCGCTACTCCGTCGTCACCACCCTCGACCGGGCCGTGCCGCTCATCGAGGACCGCCTCAAGCTCGCCGGACTCACCGACCGCTGCGCCTCCGTGCGCGCCAGCGGCATGGCCGTCCTCGACCTCGAACGCGACCCGGACGCCGCCGTCGAGGCCATCGTCGAAGAGGCCGCACGCGCCGTCGAGGACGACCGGGCCGAGGTGATCTGCCTCGGCTGCGGCGGCATGGCCGGACTCGCCGAGCGGGTCGAGGAACGCACCGGCGTCCCGGTCGTCGACGGCGTCGCCGCGGCCGTCACCGTCGCGGAGTCGCTGGTCCGGCTCGGGCTCACGACGTCCAAGGTGCGGACGTACGCTCCGCCGCGGACCAAGAAGATCCGGAACTGGCCTCCCCGCACCGGGAGTTGAGGCTCGTCCCGGACGCCGAGCGGGTCGCGGGTCATCCACGGGTGAGCCGCACCACCGCACTCGGCCGGTCTCCCACGGGCAGCCGCAGCGGAAGACCGTGCGTCAGCAGCGTCGCCCCGGCGTGCTCGGTGCCGGTCGCGTCGTCGACGTAGACCCCGGAGGGGGAGAGGCCGGCCAGGCGCAGGGTGCGGTCCCGGCCCCAGGCGATGACCACGACCCGGTCGCCCGCCCGGTACTGCACGGCGTCCGTGAGCCGGTACTGCTCGCCGAACTGCACGACCGGCCGGATCTCCTTGTACAGGTCCACCAGGTCGCGGGCCTCGGCCAGTTCGGGTTCCGTCCAGCGGGAGAGGTCACCGCCGATGCCGAGGGCGCCGGCCATCGCGACATGGAAGCGGTAGGGGAGCGGCGCGCTGCGTCCGGTGTGCGGGTTGGGGCTGTCCGTGACCCAGGCGGACATGGTGCGGGCCGGGTAGATCTGGCTGTAGCCGTGCTGGATGCCGATGCGGTCGTCGGCGTCGGTGTTGTCGGAGATCCAGGTCTGGTCCGTGCGGGCCAGCATGCCGAGGTCCGCGCGCCCGCCGCCGCCCGCGCAGCCCTCGACGCGCAGGTCGGGGTGGGCGCGGCGCAGCCGGTCGAGCACGGAGTGGACACCGCGGGTGTGGTCGGTCCACACCCGCTCCGCGTCGGGGTGGCCCGGCCAGCCCGCCTCCGTGAACGCCCGGTTCATGTCCCACTTCAGGAAGTCGATCGCATGCGTCGCCACGAGCCGGTCGAGCCACTTGTACGCCCACTCGGTGACCTCGGCGCGGGCGAAGTTGAGGACGAGCTGGTGGCGCAGCTCGGTACGGCGGCGGTGCGGCATGTGCAGCACCCAGTCGGGGTGCGCCCGGTACAGGTCGCTGTCCGGGTTGGTCATCTCCGGCTCCACCCACAGGCCGAAGCGCATCCCGAGCCGGCGCACCTCCGTCACCAGCGGGCCGAGCCCCTGCGGGAACCGCTCGGGGTTCGGGTGCCAGTCGCCGAGCCCGGCCCGGTCACTGGTGCGCCGCCCGAACCAGCCGTCGTCCACCACGAACAGCTCGACGCCCAGCGCGGCGGCGCGCTCGGCCAGGGCCCGCTGGCCCTCCGGTGTGACGTCCCAGCCGGTCGCCTCCCAGCTGTTGTAGACCACGGGGCGGATCTCGTCGGGGCGCGGCAGCACGTGAGCGGCGACGTACCGGTGCCAGCCCCGGCTCGCCGCGCCGAACCCGGCCCGGCTGAACTGCCCCGCGAACACCGGGGTCCCGTGGCTCTCGCCGGGCCGGAGCCGCCAGGTCAGGCCGTCGTGCCCGGCGCCGCCGGTGACCGTGAAGGGCCCGCCGGTGTGGTCGCGGGCCGCGGTGATCCGCCAACTCCCGGACCAGGCAAGGGCCATGCTCCACACCTCGCCGTGGTCCTCGTCGGCGTCGCCCGCGTCGACCATCAGCCAGGGGTTCGCGAAGTGCCCCGAGACACCGCGCCGACTGGTGAACACCGTCTCGGCGTACGGGGCTTCGGTGCGCCGCAGCTGTGTCTCGCCCGTCCACGCGCCGACCGTGTGGCTCAGCCGGACGCCGGACGCCGCCGGGACCGACCAGCTCGCGGCGTCGCAGCGCAGGACCTCGATCGGCTCGGCGTCCTCCCCGGCGTCCAAGTGCCGCAGCGTCAGCGAGCGTTCGACGACGTCACTGTCCGGGTGGACCGCGTAGTGCAGCGTGCAGCCGAGCGGATAGTGCCGGTCGCGCAGGTGCAGGTCGAGCCGGCCGTCCTCGACGGTGTGGCCCTCGTACCGCCACTCGACGCCACGCGCCCCGTCCGCGTACCGCACGAGCAGCGACGGCACCCCGAACCGCGCGCCGCCCTCGACGGCCAGCTCCTCGCCGCTCGTTGACGCGAAGCTGCTGGTCAATCCCGAGTGCGTGGGCAGCGCGGATGCCTGGCCGAGCGTCAGAGAGGCGCCCCAGTGCACATGCCGTGGACTGTCGTCCGCGCCGATGCGCAGCGCGTACGAGGAGGCGGGGGTCGTGAGCAGGAACGTGCGACTGGGCTGGTCGTAGGACACCTGAGACATGAGCCGGAGCCTAGATCCGAACTCCTTGAATTTAAATATTGACGAAGGAAATTATTGCCCCTACGTTTCCCCCATGTTGCTGAACCGAGCGAAGCTGCTCGCGTCTCCGGCGGCCAACACGGTGTTCACGACAGTGCTCACCCGTGGCCCGGTCGTCCGCCCGGAGATCGCCCGGATCACCGGTCTCTCCTCCGCCGCCGTCACCAAGGCGGTCAAGCCGATGATCGAGGCCGGATACCTGGAGGAACGCCCACAGGGACCGCGAACCGTCGAGGGCGCGGGACGTCCCGCACACCCCCTCGCCGTCCGCGCCGACCGGGAGTTCTTCGTCGGCGTCAAGGTCACCGCCGACGAACTCATCGGCGTGGTCACCGACTTGAGGGCACAGGTGCGCGCCGCCCACCGGATGCCGCTGACCGACCGGTCCGTCGAGCGGGTCGTCCGGGACATCGCCGCGCTCGTCGCGGAGCTGACCCCCGCCCACGCCGAGCGGACCCACCACATCGGGGTGTCCGTCTCCGGTGACGTGGACCGGCCGGGCGGCGTCGTGCGCTACTCGCCGTTCCTCGGCTGGCGCGACGTCCCGCTGGCCGAACTGGTCGCCGCCGCGACGGGGTTGGCGGTCACCGTCGAGAACGACGTGAAGGCCCTCACCGTCGCCGAGCAGTGGTTCGGCGACGGCGTGGGCGCCGACTCCTTCGCCCTCGCCACGGTCGGCGTCGGCATCGGCTGTGCGCTCGTCGTCAACGGCCGCCTGGTGGCCGGGGTTTACGGGGTGGCCGGCGAGATCGGCCACATCCCGGTCGCGGCCGGGGACGGCCCCGCCTGCCACTGCGGCGCCCGCGGCTGCGTCGAGGCGATCGCCTCCGAGGAGGCCATCGTCGCCCGGGCCCGCCGGGCGGCCGACGACCCGGACCTCGACATGGCCGGGGCGATCGACCGCGCCCACGGCGGGGACACCGCCGTACGGGCCGTGTTCGAGGAGGCGGGCGAGGCCATCGGGCTCGGCCTCGCCGCCATGGTCAACCTGGTCGGACCCGAGCGGGTCGTCGTCTCCGGCGAGGGCGTGGCCGCGTACGACCTCTTCGAGGAGCAGATCCGCGCCGCCTTCACCACCCAGGCCTTCGGGGCCGCCGCCCGCTGCCCGCTCGTCGTGCGCCCCCTGCCCTGGGAGGAATGGGCGCGCGGCGCCGCCGCCGTCAGCATCCAGTCCCTCTTCGCCGCCTGACCCCCCACGCCACGGCCCGCTTCCCGCACGTCTCCGTTCCCCGGAAGGACCCTGTCATGACTGCCAGTTCCGCCCTGTCCCGCCGGGGATTCCTCGGCACGTCCCTGCTGTTCGTGGCCGGCGCCGCCGTGGCGTGCTCCAGCAACCCGCAGGAGACCGCTTCCGCCAAGGGTGCCAAGGTCACGCTCACGCAGTGGTACCACCAGTACGGGGAGGAGGGCACCCAGGCCGCGGTGAAGCGGTACGCCGAGGAGTTCACAAAGGCCAACCCGGACATCGCGGTCAACGTGGTGTGGGGTGCGGACGTCTCCCAGTACGAGACCAAGCTCAACGCGGCGCTGCTCGGCGCCGACGCCCCCGACCTCTTCGAACTCGGCGACTTCCGTGCCGAGATGGCCCGCAAGGGGCAGCTCGAACCCCTCGACGACGTGTACGGCGCCGCCAAGGACGGCTTCAACAAGGCGGACCTCGACTACCTCACCGTCGACGGCAAGCTCTACGGCATCAAGACCATCGACGACATCATGGTGCTCTACTACCGCAAGTCGATGCTGAAGAAGGCCGGCATCACCCCGCCCACCACCTTCGCCGAACTCGTCGACGCCGCGCGGAAGTTGACGGACGGCGACGTCAAGGGCCTGTTCATCGGCAACGACGGCATCGGCGACAGCCCCTACCTGCTCGCCTGGTCCCAGGGCGTCGGCCTCATCGACGGCGAGAAGGTGGTCTACGCCGACGCCGCCAGGTCCATCGGCGGCCTGCGCGACCTGCACTCCGACAAGTCGGTGCTGCTCGGCTTCACCACCGACTGGTACGACCCCGGGGCGTTCAACCAGGGCGCCGCCGCCATGCAATGGTGCGGCCTGTGGGCGCTGCCCGCCGTCGAGAAGGCGCTCGGCGACGACTTCGGGGTCGTGCCCTGGCCCGCGTACGACTCCTCCGGCAAGGCCGTCGCCCGGCTCGGCGGCTGGACACAGGCGATCCACTCCGGGAGCAAGCACGTCGCCGAGGCCAAGAAGTACCTCGCATGGCTGTGGATCAAGCAGACCGACATCCAGATCGACTGGGCCGTCAAGTACGGCTTCCATGTCCCGCCGCAGACCGAAGTCGCTGCCAGAACCCCCGAGTTGAGCAAGGGGGCCGCCAAGGACGCCGCCAGGATCGCGACCGCGTACGGCATCTCCTTCCCCGCCGAGTGGACCCAGGCCATGCAGGCCGGATTCATCGCCGCGGCCGCCGACATCGCGAAGGGCGCGGGCGCCGAGAAGACCCTCCGGAAAGCCCAGTCCACGGCGCAGTCCGCCCTCGACAAGCAGATGGGCTGACACCATGACCGCCACCGGCACCGCGCCCCTGCGCAAGAGTGCCGCCCGGCCGGCGCCCGCCCCGGCGCCGCGCCGCCGGCGGCTGACCGAGCGACGGTCGAAGGCCCTCGCCTTCGTCGTGCTGACCGCGCCGATGCTCGTCGGTCTCGGCGTCTTCCGCTACGTGGCCATCGGCTGGAGCTTCCTGCTCAGCTTCAGCGAGGCCCGCCGCACCATCTCCCTCGGGAACTGGGTCGGCCTCGACAACTACCAGGAACTGCTGAGCGACGAGCGGTTCCGCGACTCGCTCACGATGATCGTGCTGTTCACCGCGCTCATCGTGCCGCTCACCTTCGCCGCGTCCCTCGGCCTCGCCGTCCTCGTCAACCGCGTACGGCGCGGCCGGGCCTTCTTCCGCACCGCGTTCCTGCTGCCCGCCGCCGTCAGCTACGTCGCCGCCGCGATGATCTGGAAGATGGCCCTGTTCAGCGGCGTGCCCTCCGGCCTCGCGAACACCCTCGGCGCGCTGTTCGGCGCCGATCCCACCCCCTGGATCCAGACGCAGAGCCCGCCCCTGTACTGGATCGTCCTCGTCACGCTGCGCCTGTGGCTCCAGGTCGGCCTCTACATGATCCTGTTCATCGCCGGACTCCAGTCCGTCCCGCAGCACCTCTACGAAGCCGCCGCCCTCGACGGCGCCGGGGCCTGGCGCACCTTCCGCAGCATCACCTTCCCCATGCTGCGCAACACCTCGGTCGCCATCCTGCTGCTGATGCTCATCGCCGCGCTCCAGGCCTTCGACGAGTTCTACGCCATCTTCTCCACCGGCGCCTCGCTCGGCAGCGAACCCGTGCGCACGCCCCTCATGCACCTGTACGGCGTCGCCCTCCAGGACCAGGACTACGGCGTCGGATCCGCCGGCGCCTTCCTGCTCACGCTCCTGATCGTGCTGGTCACGCTCCTCCAGGGCCGGATCCTCGGGTTCGCCCGCGACAAGGACTGAACCATGAACCGTTACCGAGGGAGCGTCCTCGGATCCGCCGCCACGTACCTGGCGCTGTGCCTGCTGGCCGTGGTCTTCCTGATCCCGTTCTACGTCCTGCTGCGGGGCGCCTTCATGACGACGCCGGAGATCACCGCCACCGACTGGCACTGGCTGCCGTCCTCGCTGAGCCCGGACAACTTCACGTCCCTCTTCGACAACCCGGAGCGGCCCTTCGGCCGGTCGATCCTCAACTCGCTGCTGATCGCGGTGGTCTCGGCGCCCGTCTCGACGCTGCTCGCCTCGATGGCCGGCTACGCCCTCGCCCGTATCCATGTGCCCGGGCGGGCGGTCGTGCTCTCGCTCATCGTGGGCACGCTGATGATCCCGCAGGCCGTCACGTTCCTGCCCACGTTCGTCGTCGTCGGCTCCATGGGCGGCGTCAACACGATGTGGGGACTGATCGCGCCCGGCCTCTTCAACGCGTTCGCCGTCGTCCTGTTCCGCAGCTTCTACCTGTCCTTCCCCGCCGAGATAGAGGAGGCGGGCCGCCTCGACGGCCTCAGCTACCTCGGCGTCTACGGGCGGATCATCCTCCCCAACTCCGTCACGATGATCGCCTCGCTCGGCGCGCTGTCCTTCATCGAGGCGTGGAACTCCTTCCTGTGGCCGCTGATGATCGGCCAGGACCCGCAGAGCTGGACCGTGCAGATCGCGCTCTCCAGCTTCCTCACCTCCCAGACCGTGAACCTGCCCGAGCTGTTCGCGGGCACGGCCGTGGCGATCCTCCCGCTCGTCGTCATGTTCCTGGTCGCCCAGCGCCACATCGTCCAGGGCATCGCGATGTCCGGTCTCAAGTCCTGAACCCCCTTCCCCCGGAGGTACGTGAAGTGACCGAAACGATCCGGCGGGCGGCCCTCACCGCCGCCTGCGCGCTGCCGCTCGCCCTCGCCCTGCCGTCGCCCGCCGCCCAGGCGAAGACCCCGTACGTCAAGCCGTTCATGGGCTGGAGCAGCTGGAGCGTGGAGTCGTCCTCGCGCAGCGGCTACGGCACGCACTGGCTGAACGAGGACAACATCAAGAACGCCGCCGACTCCCTCAGCGGCAAGCTGTCCGCGTCCGGATACAAGAACCTCAACATCGACGCCGGCTGGAACTTCGACTACGACTGGAACTTCCACACCGACACCCACGGCATCCCCGACGCCGACAAGGACCGCTTCCCCAGCGGGATGCCCGCGCTCTCCGACTACGTCCACGGCAAGGGCCTCAAGCTCGGCCTCTACGGCGCCGCCGGACTGGAGAAGGAGGTCTACGACAAGAACGCCCCGATCCTCGGCACCGGCTGTCATGCCCAGGACATCGCGGTGAAGCCGCTGACCCCGACCAACAAGTGGGGCGGCAGCTGGAAGATCGACTACAGCAACCCCTGCGCCCAGGACTACATCGACTCCATCGTCGCCCGGTACGCCTCCTGGGGCGTGGACTTCATCAAGATCGACGGCGTGACGAAGGACAACGTCGCCGACATCAGGGCCTGGTCCACCGCCATCGACCACAGCGGCCGCAGCATGTGGCTCTCCGCCAGCGCATGGCCCGTCGACCTGGAGGCCGCCGGGGGCTTGCGGCCCTACGCGAACGGGGTCCGCGTCGACACCGACATCGAGTGCTACTGCGAGACCACCAGCACGTGGACCAGCTCCGTCGACGACCGCTTCACCGATCTGCCCCGGTGGCTGCCCGACCTGGCCGCGCCCGGCTACCTCCCCGACCTCGACTCCATGCCGATCAACAACAACACCGGCAGCGGACTCCAGGACGGCATCGACGACACCGAGCGGCAGACCGTCATGACGTTCTGGTCGATGGCGTCGTCCCCGCTCTACGTCGGCGGCGACATCTGGTTCCTCGACGACAAGGCCAAGGCGATCCTCACCAACCCCGAGGTCATCGCCGTCGACCAGGCCGCCGTCCTGCCGCGGCAGATCCGCTCCGGCGACACGCAGGTGTGGACGAAGAAGGTGGGCCGCGCCACCTACCTCGCCGTCTACAACCTCGGCTCCTCGGCCACCGACATCACGGTGAACCTCAAGGACCTCGGCCTGTCCGGCACCCAGCGGCTGCGCGACGTCGCCGCCCGCACCGACCTCGCCCCGGCCCGGGGCTCCTGGACCGCCTCGTCCGTCCCGGCCCACGGCTCGCGCCTGATCAAGCTGTCCTGACCGGTCCTGCCCTCCCCGTCCAAGGAGCCGCACATGAGCAACGGACCCTCCAGACGCGTCGTTCTCGGGCTCGGCACCGCCCTCGCCCTGAACGCCCTCCCCGCCTTCACCGCGCACGCCGCGCCGCGACGCCCCGCCTCCTCCCCGCTCGTCCCCGCCGACCGGGCGACGACCCTGTGGTACCCGGAGCCCGCCGACGAGGACCTCCTCATCGAGCAGGGCCTGCCGCTCGGCAACGGCCGGCTCGGCGCCCTCGTCGGCGCCGACCCCGCCCGCGAGCTGTTCCACGTCACCGACGCCACCCTGTGGACCGGCGGCGCCAACACCACCCTCGACCAGGACGGCCAGTTCCCTTACGGGCGCGACGACTTCGGCAGCTTCACGCTGCTCGCCCGCGTCATGCTGTACCTGCCGGGACACGAGCGCTCCGCCGTCACCGGCTACCGCCGCACCCTCGACCTCAGCAACGGCCTCGTCACCACCACGTACACCAAAGGCGGGGTCCGGTACGTCCGCGAGATGTTCGCCAGCGCCCCCGACGACACCATCGTCGTCCGGCTGTCCCAGAGCGGCGGCGGCTTTCTGACCGGCGCCGTCATCCTCTCCGGCACCCACGGCGAGACGACCGCCGCGGACCGGGACCTCGCCTCCTTCTCCGGGACCCTCGGCAACGAACTGCGGTACGCGGCGGCGGTCACCGCCGCCGGGGACGGCACGGTCGCGGCCACCGGGACCCGCGTCACCTTCACCGACTGCACCGAGGTCACCCTCGTCATCAGCGGCGGCACGGACTACGCCCCGGACCACGCCACCGGCTACCGCGCCCCCGACGCCGACCCGCTCGCGCTCGCCCGGTCCAAAGCCGCGGCCGCGGCCGCGATCCCGGGCAGCCGCCTGCGCGACACGCATGTCGCCGACTACCGGGCGCGCTACGACCGGTTCACCCTCGACCTCGGGCGCTCCAGTGGCCGGCAGCGTGGGCGCGACACCTGGACACGGCTGAAGGCCCGCGCGGCCGACGGGGCGGCGCCCGACCCCGAACTGGAGGCGAGCTACGTCCAGTTCGGCCGCTACCTCACCATCTGCGGCTCGCGCGACGGACTGCCGATGGGCCTCCAGGGACTGTGGCTGGAGGGCAACACCCCGGACTGGATGGGCGATTACCACACCGACATCAACATCCAGATGAACTACTGGCTGGCCGACCGGGCCGGCCTCGGCGAGACCTTCCCCGCGTTCGCCGACTACTGCCTCGCCCAGCTCCCCGCGTGGAGCGACGTCACCCAGAAGCGGTTCCAGGACTCCCGCAACCGCTACCGCAACACCTCCGGCAAGGTCGCGGGCTGGACGGTCGCCTTCTCCACCAACCCCTACGGCGGCCTCGGCTGGTGGTGGCACCCGGCGGGCAACGCCTGGCTGTGCGCCTCCCTCCACGAGCACTACGAGTACACGCAGGACCGCGCCTACCTGTCCCGGATCATGCCGCTGCTCAAGGGTGCCTGCGAGTTCTGGCAGGCGCGGCTGATCACCACGACCGTCGACGGCCGCGAGGTCCTGATCGACGACCACGACTGGTCACCCGAGCACGGCCCGCAGGACGCCCGCGGCATCACGTACACGCAGGAACTCCTGTGGACCCTCTTCGGCCACTACACGAACGCCTGCCGCACCCTCGGGGTCGACGCCGAACACGCCCGGATCATCGGGGAGTTGCGCGAGCGCCTGTACCTGCCCCGGGTCAGCCCCGCATCGGGCCGGCTGGAGGAGTGGATGAGCGCGGACGACCTCGGCGAGACCACCCACCGCCATCTCTCGCCCCTCATCAACCTGTTCCCCGGCGACCGCATCCGCCCGGACGCGGGCGACCCCGAACTCCTCAAGGGCGCAGAGGAGTTGCTCGTCTCCCGGGGCATGGAGAGCTACGGCTGGGCCTGCGCCTGGCGGGCCGCGTGCTGGGCCCGGCTCGGGAACGCCGACAAGGCCTACCGGCTGGTGCTGACGAACCTGCGGCCCTGGTCGGGCGGTGACACCGGGACCGCGATGAACTTCTTCGACATGTACCGGGTCTCGGACACCCGTGCCATCTTCCAGATCGACGCCAACCTCGGCACCCCGACGGCGGTCCTGGAGATGCTCGTCCGCTCCCGCCCCGGCCGCATCGAACTGCTCCCCGCGCTGCCCGACGCCTGGGCCGCCGCCGGATCCGTCACCGGGGCGGGCGCCCGCGGCGGGTTCACGGTCGACCTGGCGTGGGAGCGGGGCCGCGTCCGCCAGGCGACGATCCGCAGTGTCGGCGGACGCCGCACGGTGGTCCAGATGGGCGGCCGGGCCAGGACCGTGGAGCTGGAGCCGGGGGAGGCCGTGACGCTGAGCGGCCGTTGACCGGATCGACGCGGCCTCCGCCGGCCGGTGCCGACGGGGGTCGCGGCGGGTGAGCGGACGGCGCGGGTCAGGAGTCCTTCGCGGAGTCCTTGCCCGCGGCGTCGAGCGCGGCGACGGCGTCGTGCGCCGCCTGCAGCGCGCCCTTGCCGATGGTGTCCGCGGACGGGGCGCTCTTGGACTCGAAGTCACTGCCGTTGTACGTGACGGTCACCAGGACGTTGGCGCTGCGGACCGTGACCACGGCCTCCCGTGTGTCCTGCTTGTCCTTGGTGGTGAGATCCGTGGTCAGCCGCGCCTCGTCGCCGATGTCCTTGGCCGCGCCGTCCTTGCCGCCGCCCGACGCGAAGGCCTGCTTCGCGAGGGCGTCGGAGTTCTTCACCTCGAAGGACACGTCGAGCCAGCGGTAGTCGTACCCCTTGAGCGCGCTCCAGGAGCAGCCGCGGCGGACCGATTCGTCGGTCGCCGAGAGCTCCTTGCCCGCCGCCTTCGCGCCCGGTACGAGCGAAGTGACCGTTTTGCTCCCTACGGTGCCGCAGGGCGCGGGCGGCTTCGCGTACGTCTTGGCCGCCACGCTCTCGCTGGGACCGTGCGACGCCGACTCCTGCGGCGCGGCCTTCTTCTGGTCCTTGTCGGCGGTGTCGGACATCGGTCCCGTGGACCAGGCCCAGCCCGCGCAGGCGAGCACGGCGACCGGCAGCAACCGGGCGGCCAGAGTGACCGGGAGCGGGAGAGCACGCACGGCGTACGTCCCTTACGTCAGTGGGGTGGGGGACGCCAGTGTCACATGAGTTGCTGTGCGGCGATACCGCCACTTCTGTCACCTCGGCATCACACACCGGCATCGTCCCGGCGTACGGCCGTCACCAGCCACACCCCGGCGCGCGTCCGCACGCCCCGCTCCGACGCGTACGGCCGGAGCGTGTCCTCCAGCACGGCGCGCGTCGCGGCGGGCACCGGCCGGTCCGGGGCGCGGGAGAGGAGGAAGTCGACGGCGTCGGCCGGCGAATCGCCCCAGCGGGTGTGGACATCCACCGGGTTGACGGCGATCCGGGCGAACGTGCGGTGCAGCACGGCGTGGATCCGGTACGGCTCGGACAGGGACGTCATGGCGGTGCCCGCGGCGCGGGCGGCGGGGTCCGGCGCGGCGGGGGCCGCGTCCCGGGTGCCCGCCGCCAGGTGCCGGGCGAACTCCGCCAGCGCCGTGCTCTCCTCGGTCTGCGGACCCGGACGGCGCGGGCAGACGAAGGCGAGCCGCCCGCCCCTGCGCAGCGCCCGGGCCACGTTCGCGAACGCCGCCACGTGGTCCTCGAAGAACATCACGCCGCCGCGGCTGAGCGCGACGTCGTAGCCGCCCGGCGGGAACGGGTGCGTCTGCGCGTCGCCGCGTTCGAACGACGCGCCCCGCACCCCCTCCTCGGCCGTGCGGGCGCGGGCCCGCGCGATCAGCGGCGCCGAGATGTCGACGCCGACGGCGTGCCCGGGCGCCGCGAGCCGGGCCGCCGTCCGCGTCGTGGCGCCGGCGCCACAGCCGATGTCGAGGACCCGGTCGCCCGGCGCGATGGCGGCGGCCGCGAACAGCGCCTCGTCGGCCTCGCCGAGCAGCGCGTCGAAGCGCCGGTGATGGGTCGCCCAGTGCCGGCCCAGCGGGCCGTTCCAGGCCTGTTCCTGACGGAGGTTGGCGATGGTCACGGTGTCTCCAGGAGTTCCGGTACGGGCAGCGCGGACTCGATCCGGTCGACGGCGGCGAAGGCTCCGTACGCGATCAGATGCACGAGGCAGTGATCGGTGTACGGGGCCACGCGCCACGCCGCGACGTCCTCGCCGGTGATCCGGTACGGCGCGAGCGCGGCGAGCAGCGCCAGCCGTGCCCCGGGCCGCTCGGCGCGGCCGGGCAGCTCCGGCCCGCCGGGCGCCGGGTGCGAGCCGTCCCACTTCGCGACGGTCTCCTGGACGAGGGCGAGGTCGTCGTCGCCGAGGAGGCCCGCGCCTTTCGTGGCCGCCGTGCGCAGGGCGTCGTAGGCCGGGCCGACGGAGCTGCCCGCCGCCCAGGCCGGGCCGGGGCCCGGGGAGTCGAGCAGGTCGAGCGAGGCGCCGGGCCGGTGCGGGGCGCGGACCACGCGGGAGAGGCTGCGGCCGGCCAGCGAGCGGACCGCCTGGAGGCGCTGGGCGCCCGCGGGCAGCAGGTTCTCGGTGCACAGCGCGGACACGATCCGGTTGATGAAGTGGAAGGTCAGCGCGGTGCCGACGTGCGAGGCGAGATCGGCGCGGGCGAACGGCGGCGGCGCCAGGTCCGGGGAGCCGGGCACCCGGGTGGCCCGGCCCCACTCCAGCAGCCGGGACGCCCGCTCGTCGCCCGGGGCCGCGGCCCGGGCCACGGCCTCGCCGAGCGCGTGGTCGCCGTTCGCGTGCAGCAGCACGGCATGCGCGTCGACGCAGAACGGGCAGCGGTTCGCGAGGGAGGTCCCGGCCGCGACCAGCTCGCGGTCGGTGCGCGAGCCGCTGCCCGCGATCAGCGCCTCGCGCAGCAACGCCCAGGCGGGTGCGAGGAGTTCGGGTGCCGAGGAGAGGACGACGAGGGTCGGCGGGTGCGTGATGCCGAAGTCGGTCGCCGTCTGCTCCCAGACGGCGGCGGCGGTGCCGGTGGCGGACTGGGGCGACGGCGGCTGCGTGTAGCGGTACGGGCCGGGCATGCGGGCTCCTCGGGCCGGTCTCGGGCGGTGCTGCGGACCCGTTCAGGCTCGCCCGGCGCCCCGGCCCCGGGCGTCGTACGGCGGAGCCCACCTCGGCCTACTCCCCGGGGAGTAGGCGCCGGGCCCGCGCCGTCCTCACGGCGGACGCCCGATGCCGGCGGCGCCGTCTAATCTGCCGGACATGCAGGGGGACTTGGACGTACGGGACGGGGACGCGGGCGGCGGAGCGGTGGCCGGGAGGGCCGCGCCGCCCTCCTGGCGCGCGCGGCTCGCCGACGCGGCGCTCGCCGTCGTGGCCGGCACGGTCGTGGTCCTCGCGGCCGCGCTCGGCGACGACGGGGCGACGCCGCTGGACTATGCGCTCATGACGGCGTCGGCGGCGTGCCTGGCGGGCTACCGCCGGGCACCCCGCGCGGTGCTGCTCGCGTCAACTGCCCTGACCACGGCCTACGTTGTCCATGCGCACCCCGCGCCGCTGGCGGCGCTGCCGGTGCTCGCCTCGGTGCACACGGCGGCCCGGGCGGGCTACCGGGGCCTGGCCGCGGCCACGGCCGGTGCCTTCCTCGCCGTCTACATCACGCGGGACGCCCTCGCGACGGACGGCGCCACCACGCGCGGCCTGCTGCTCGTGGGCTGGTTCCTGTGCGCGGTCGTGACCGGGCTCGCCGACAAGAACTGGCAGGCGTATCTGCACCAGACCGAGCAGCGCGCCCTGGAGGCCGAGCGGACCCGTGAGGAGGCCGCGCTGCGCCGCGCGGGCGAGGAACGGCTGCGCATCGCGCGGGAGTTGCACGACTCGCTCACCCACAGCATCTCGATCGTCAAGCTGCAGGCGGGAGTCGCCGTCCACCTGGCCCGCAAGCGCGGCGAGGAGGTGCCGCCCGCGCTGCTCGCCATCCAGGAGGCGAGCGGGGAGGCGATGCGCGAACTGCGGGCGACGCTGGACGTGCTGCGCACCGACGAGCCCACGGGCAGCCCCGCCCTGCTCGTCGAGCGCGCCCGCGCGGCCGGGATATCCGTCGACCTCACCGTCACCGGAGCCGAGCGGCCCCTGCCGGCCCCGCAGGACCGGGCGGCGTACCGGATCGTGCAGGAGGCGCTGACGAACGTGGCCCGCCACGCGGGCCGCGAGGCGCAGGCCCACGTGATTCTCGACCACGGAGAGGCCGAGGTGACGGTTCTGGTCACCGACACCGGCGCCGCGACCCCGGACCGGCCGGTCGCCGAGGGCACGGGGCTGACCGGGATGCGGGAGCGGACCGCCGCCCTCGGCGGCACGCTGTCGGCCGGCCCGCGCGAGGGCGGCGGCTTCGAGGTGCGGGCGCGGCTGCCGCTCGGCGGGGCGCCGGACGGGACGCCGCCACCCGCCGCCGGCCGGAGCGCGGACCCGGCCGCGACCGCGAGGAACGCCCGCCCCGGGCGGACGGCCCGAGCCGTCCCCGGGACCGCCTCATGATCCGCGTCGTGCTCGTCGACGACCAGGCGCTGATGCGCGCCGGGTTCCGCGCGCTCCTCGACGCCGAGGACGGGATCGAGGTCGTGGGGGAGGCCGCCGACGGAGCCGAGGGGGTCGTCCTCGTCCGGGAACGGGTGCCGGACGTGGTGCTCATGGACGTACAGATGCCGGGCACCGGCGGCATCGAGGCCACGCGGCGCATCGCCGCCGAACCGGCGCTGGCCGGCGTCCGCGTCGTCATGCTCACCAACTACGGCCTGGACGAGTACGTCTTCGAGGCGCTGCGCGCCGGGGCGTCCGGATTCCTGCTCAAGGACAGCGAGCCGGAGGACCTGCTCACCGGGATCGCGGTCGTCGCGCGCGGAGACGCCCTGCTGTCGCCGTCCGTCACACGCCGTCTCATCGGCGCGTTCGTGTCCCGGCCCCCGGACCGGGCGACGGCGCCGGGCCTGGAGTGCCTCACCCCGCGCGAGCGCGAGGTCACCGCGCTCGCCGCCCGCGGCCTGACCAACGAGGAGATCGCCGCGCACATGGTGATCAGCCCCTTCACCGCCAAGACCCACATCAGCCGCGCCATGACCAAACTGGGCGCCCGCGACCGGGCCCAGCTCGTCGTGTTCGCCTACGAGTCGGGACTCGTCGCCGCCCGCACACCGGGCGCCGATCGCCGGGACACCGGCGCCACGGCCTGACGCGGGAGCCGAGGCCCGGCCGCTAGGATCCGCACAAGTTGCTGAGGACGCGGACACTGGGTCCGCCGTGGTGGTTGGGGGGTCGGCGTGGTCGCTGGTCGTGTGGTGCGCTTCGACGGAGCGCGCGGGTATGGGTTCATCGCGCCGGACGACGGCGGTGAGGACGTCTTCCTGCATGTGAACGACCTCCTCATCCCCGAGTCGTATCTGCGCACGGGGCTGAAGGTCGAGTTCGACATCGAGGAGGGCGACCGGGGCCCCAAGGCGTCGTCCGTCCAGCTCGCCGAGGGCGCCTCCGCGCCGGCGCCCGGCCGGGGCGCGGCCGACGGCGACGACGTGCTCTGCGACGTCCTGCGCGTCGACGAGTTCACGAACGAGGTCACCGAACTGCTGCTGCGCGCCGCCCCGTCGCTGACCGGCGACCAGATCCTGGCGATCCGCCGCGAGTTGGTGCAGAGCGGGCGCAAGCACGGCTGGGTGGACAGCTGACCGGCTGACCAGCAGCTGAACCGCCCCGGGGCCCGGGCCGAGTGGACGCACTCGGCCCGGGCCCCGCGGCGTTCCCCGGACGGACACCGCATTGATACGCCGCGAACACCCCTCTATGTCCGGCCTGGTTATTCAATCTTCATCGAATCCGGTCCGGCATCCGGACAACCCCCTTGTCCTGCGGACTGTATGCGAAATACGTTCTGCGGTATTCCTTGATCGCCCACAGGTTTTCTGTCGACACGCACAGGCGCCTGCGGAACCACTCCTTGGCGGAGGTATGCCCTCGTGCGCCGAACAGCGGTTGCCTTCACGGCAGTTGCCCTGGTGATGTCCACAACGGCGGGCTGCGGCTCCCTGCAGTCCTCGGCCACCGAGGTCGGCGGGGAGCGGATGACCGACGACCGTCCCGTACGCGACGGCGGCACCCTCACGGTCGCCCTCAACGCGGACCCCGACAAGCTCGACCCGACCTTGGCCCAGACCCTCGTCGGCCGCACCGTCTTCGCCGGCATGTGCGAGAAGCTCTACGACGTCGACGCCAAGGGCAAGGTCGTGCCGCAGCTCGCGACGGCCCTGCCGAAGGTGTCCGCCGACGGCCGCACCGTCTCCTTCGACGTCCGCAAGGACGCCCGGTTCAGCGACGGCACCCGGCTCGACGCGGCCGCCGTCGTCACGTCCCTGCTGCGCCACCGCGACCTGGCGGGCTCGGCCCGCGCCACCGAACTCGCCCCGCTGAAGCGGGCCGAGACCACCGGCCCGTACCGCGTGAGGCTCACCCTCAAGCAGGCGTACGTCCCGCTGACCGCGGTGCTCGCCGACCGCGCCGGCATGGTGATGTCGCCGGCCGCGCTCAAGAAGTACGGCAAGAACTTCACCAACCACCCGTCCTGCGTCGGCCCGTTCAGGTTCGTCGAGCGCGTCGGCGGCGACCGCATCGTCCTTGCCAAGGACACCCACTACTACGACGCGGACTCCGTCCACCTCGACAAGGTGATCTACAAGCCGATCCCCGACGGCAGCGTCCGGCTCGCCAACCTGCGCTCCGGCGACCTCCAGATCGGCGACCAGATGGCCCCCGTCGACGTGAAGAGCGCCCTCACCGACGCCAAGCTCCAGCTGTTCAACTCGCCCTCGCTCGGCTACCAGGGCATCGGTGTCAACGTCGGCAACGTCAAGGGCCTCGGCGAGAAGCCCGGCCGGATCGACACCCCGATGGGGCGCGACGTCCGGGTCCGCGAGGCCTTCGAGCTCGCCATCGACCGCGACCTCATCAACAAGGTCGTCTTCCAGGGCATGTACGAGCCCGCGTGCGGACCCGTCTCCCCGGAGTCCGCCCTCGCCCCCGGCGTCAAGGCGTCCGCGTGCCCGAAGCGCGATGTCGCCGCCGCCAAGAAGCTGTTGAAGCGGGCGGGGGCGCAGACCCCGGTGCACGTCGAGCTGAAGATCTCCACCACCCCTGAGTGGAGCCGCATCGGCCAGGTCATCCAGGCCATGGCCAAGGACGCGGGATTCGCGGTCACGCTGCGCCCCACCGAGTACGCCACCATGCTCGAAGAGACCGACGACGGGCACTACGAGGCCTTCAACAGCGGCTGGTCCGGGCGCCTCGACCCGGACGGCAACATCGCCAGCTTCCTGCAGACGCGCGGCGCGATGAACGCCTACGGCCTCTCGGACAAGAAGGTCGACGCCCTCATCGAGCGCGGCCGCACCGAGGCCGACCCCGCCGAACGGGCCAGGATCTACGGCGAGTTGACCCGCCGCGTCAACGATGCGCACGCGCTCATCTACCTCTACCGCCAGAAGAACTACGTCGTCACGGGGAAGGACATCGCGGGCGTGCACGTCTACGGCGACGGCCTCGTGCGCGTGAAGAACGCGGGGTACGCCAAGTGACGACCGCCCGGACAACCCAGAAAACCTCGGAAACCCCGACCGACCGGACCGCTTCCGCCCCTCAACCTGCCGTGAAAAAGCGCGGGTTGCTCGCCGGACACCCCATGGCCACGTACGTCCTGACCAGGCTGCGGCAGTCCGTCATCACGCTCTTCCTCGTCTCCGTCGTCGTCTTCGCGGGCATCCGCGCCCTGCCTGGTGACCCGGCGCTCGCCCTCGCGGGCGAGGAGCGCAGCCCGAAGGCGCTCGCCGCCATCCGCGCCGAGTACGGGCTCGACGACAACATCGTGATCCAGTACGCGAGGTTCATCGGCCACGCCCTCCAGGGCGACCTCGGCACCTCCTCGCGCACCGGCCTCCCGGTCGCCGACGCCATCGGGCAGGCCCTGCCCGTCACCCTCGAACTCGCCGCGCTCTCGCTGCTGTTGGCCATCGTCCTCGGTATCGGCGCCGGCATCGTCGCCGCCGTCCGGCGCGGCAGGCCCGCGGAGTGGATCGCCAACGGGATCGCCCTGCTCGGCCTCTCCGTCCCCACCTTCTGGCTCGGCATCGTCCTCGTCCTCGCCTTCGCGATCGCCCTGCCCGTCTTCGCGGCCTCCGGCTTCGTCCCCTTCGGCACCGACCCGATCGACAACCTGCGCCGCATGGTGCTGCCCGCGATCGTCCTCGGCTCCGGGCTCGCCGCCGTCGTCATGCGCCAGACACGGGCCGCGATGCTCGACTCCCTGTCGGCCGACTACGTCCGCACGGCCCGCGCCAAGGGCCTCTCGCGCCGGGCGGTCATCGGCGGCCACGCGCTCCGCAACTCCCTCGTCACGGTCGTCACCGTGCTCGGTCTGCAGCTCGGCCACCTGATCTCCGGGGCGGTCGTCACCGAGCAGATCTTCGTGCTCCCCGGCTTCGGCAAGCTGACCATCGACGCCGTCTTCACGCGTGACTACGCGACGCTGCAAGGCGTGGTGCTGTGCACCTCCGCCGCGTACATCTTCATCAACCTGCTGGTCGACGTGGCGTACTCGGTCATCGACCCGCGCATCCGGCTCGGAGGTGCCCGGTGACCACGCTCGCCCTCACAGGAATACGGGCCCGCGCCGCCCGGAGCGGCAAGCTGCGCGCCCTGCGCAGGAACAAGCTGGCCATGACCGGCGCCGTCATCGCCGCGGTCTTCGTGCTCGCCGCGCTGTTCGCGCCGCTGATCGCGCCGTACGACCCGGCACAGCCGGACTTCGACCACGTGCTGGCGGCGCCGGGCTGGAGCCACTGGCTCGGCACCGACGACCTCGGCCGCGACCAGCTGTCCCGCGTCGTCCACGGGGCGCGGGCGTCCATGCAGGTCGGCGTGCTCGCCGTCGTGTTCGCCTTCGTCATCGGCGTTCCGCTCGGCCTGCTCGCCGGCTACTACGGGAAGGTCACCGACAGCGTCGTCTCCCGGATCACCGACACGATGCTCGCGTTCCCCTTCCTGGTCCTGGCCGTCGGCCTCGCCGCCGTCCTCGGCCCGTCGCTGACCAACGCGACCATCGCCATCGGCATCTCGCAGATCCCGGCCGTCATCCGGATCACCCGCGCCGAGACGCTCCGCCTCAAGCACGTCGACTACGTGGCCGCGGCCGTCGCCAACGGAGGCGGCGACGGCACCGTCCTGTTCCGGCACATCCTGCCCAACGCGACCTCCGCGCTCACCGTGCAGGCCACCGTCGGCATCCCCGCCGCCATCCTCGGCGAGGCCCTGCTCAGCTTCCTGGGCCTCGGCGTACAGCCGCCCGAGCCGTCGCTCGGCGTGATGCTCTCCTCCGCCCAGTCCTTCCTCGCGCCCGCGCCCTGGATGGCGGTGTTCCCCGGCCTCGCCGTGGTCGCCGCGACCCTGGCGTTCAACCTGCTCGGCGACGGCCTGCGCGACGTCCTCGACCCCCGTGGAGCGACCCGATGAGCGACCTCGAGACTCCCGAGCCCGTCCTGAGCGTGCGCGACCTGTCGGTCTCCTTCCGCTCCGACACCCGCACGGTCCACGCCGTCGACCACGTCTCGTACGACCTGCACGCCGGTGAGGTCCTCGCCGTGGTGGGCGAGTCGGGCTGCGGCAAGTCCGTCACGTCCATGGCCGTCATGGGCCTGCTGCCGCCCACCGCGCACCTCACCGGGTCGATCCGGATCGGCGAACGGGAAATGCGTGGCGCCGACGACAAGGCGTACGGAAAGATCCGCGGCAAGGACATCGCGATGATCTTCCAGGAGCCGATGACGTCTCTGAACCCGGTGCTGACCATCGGGCGACAGATCGGTGAAGTGCTCCGCCGCCACCAGGGGCTGAGCAAGAAGGAGGCGCGCGCACGTGCCGTCGAACTGCTCGACCTCGTGGGCATCCCCGCCCCCGCCCAGCGCGTCGACGAGTACCCGCACCAGCTCTCCGGCGGCATGCGCCAGCGCGTCATGATCGCCATCGCCGTGGCCTGCGACCCGGCCGTCCTCATCGCCGACGAGCCCACCACCGCCCTCGACGTGACCGTCCAGGCAGGCATCCTCGAAGTCCTCCAGTCGCTGCGCGAGCGACTCGGCACCGCCATCGTGCTCATCACCCACGACCTCGGCGTCGTCGCCGACATCGCCGACCGGGTCCTCGTCATGTACGCGGGCCGCCCGGTCGAACAGGCGCCGGTGGACGAGCTGTTCGCGGCACCCAGGCACCCGTACACGCGCGGCCTGCTCTCGGCGGTGCTGCGCCCCGGTGCCGCCAAGGAGCGGCTCCCCGAGATCCCCGGACTCGTGCCGATCCTCGACGAACAGCCCGACGCCTGCACCTTCGCGCCGCGCTGCGCCCGCGCCGACGACACCTGTACGACCGGCCGTCCCGGTTTCACGGCCATCACCGCGGCCACCGAAGAGGCAGCCACGGGTGCCACGCACCGCGTCGCCTGCTGGCACCCGCACACCCTTCAGGAGAGCGCCTCATGAGCCCTGAGAAGAGCACCCCGGTTCTCGAACTCACCGACCTGGAGCGGCACTTCGTGGGCTCCGGCGGCACCGTGCGCGCCGCCGACGGCGTCACCCTCACCGTCGGCCGCGGCGAGGTCGTGGGCCTCGTCGGCGAGTCCGGCAGCGGCAAGTCGACCGTCGGCCGCTGCGCCGTTCGCCTCGACGAACCCACCGGCGGCACCGTCCGCATCAACGGCACCGACGTGACGACCCTGTCCCGGCGCGCCCTGCGCCCGCTGCGCAAGGACTTCCACCTGGTCTTCCAGGACCCGTCGTCCTCGCTCGACCCGCGCATGACGGTCGGCCGGATCATCGCCGAGCCGCTGAAGCTGCACGGCATCGCGAAGAAGGACGCCGCCCACGCGCGCGTGGCCGAACTCCTCGCCCAGGTGGGCCTGCGTCCCGAACACGCCGACCGGCATCCGCACGAACTCTCCGGCGGCCAGCGCCAGCGCATCTCCATCGCCCGCGCGCTCTCCGTCGACCCCGACCTCCTGGTCGCCGACGAGCCGACCTCCGCCCTCGACGTCTCCGTGCAGGCCTCCGTCCTCAATCTGCTCGCCGACCTCCAGCGCGACCGCGGCTTCGGCTGCCTGTTTATCACGCACGACCTCGCGGCCGTCGAGTACCTGGCGGACCGGATCGCGGTCATGTACCTCGGCCAGATCGTCGAACAGGCCCCCACCCGGGAGCTGTTCGACGACCCCAAGCATCCCTACACCCAGGCCCTGCTGTCGGCCGCCCCCGTCCCCGACCCGGTCACGCAGCGCACCCGCGAACGCATCGTCCTCAGCGGCGAACTGCCCAGCCCGCTCGCCCCGCCGCCCGGCTGCCGCTTCCACACGCGCTGCCCGCTCGCCGTGGACCGCTGCCGCACCGAGGTGCCGGTCCTGCGCACCCTTGACAGCGCGGCCGGCGGCCGCGAGGTCTCCTGCCACCTCGTCGCCGACGACGGCACCGCGCCGGACGCCGCCGCGACCCGGCCTCGTACGATGCCGCACCCTCGAACTGCCACCACCCGCTAGGAGCTCACTTGTTCACCACCCGGCCGACCCTCCAGGGCACCTTCGGCATGGTGTCCTCCACGCACTACCTCGCCTCCCAGTCCGCGATGGCGGTCCTGGAGGACGGCGGCAACGCCTACGACGCCGCCGTCGCCGCGGGCTTCGTGCTCCACGTCGTCGAACCGCACCTGAACGGGCCCGCGGGCGAGGTGCCGATGATCCTCGCCCCGGCCGGCGGCGAGGTGCGGGTGCTGTGCGGCCAGGGCGTCGCGCCCGCCGGGGCGAGCGTCGCCCACTACAAGTCGCTCGGCCTCGACCTGGTGCCCGGCACCGGCCCGCTCGCGGCCGCCGTGCCCGGCGCCTTCGACGCCTGGATGCTCCTCCTGAAGGACCACGGCACGAAGTCCCTCGCCGACGTCCTCAAGTACGCCGTCGGCTACGCGGAGGACGGGCACGCGCCCGTCGAGCGCGTCGGCGAGACCGTCGAGACCGTGCGCGAGCTCTTCGAGACCGAGTGGCCCTCGTCCGCCGAGGTCTACCTGGTCGACGGCAAGGCCCCGGCCCCCGGCGAACTGCTGCGCAACACGCGGCTCGCCGCCACCTGGAAGCGCCTCGTCGCGGAGGCCGAGGAGGCCGGCACCGACCGCGTCGCCCAGATCGAGGCGGCCCGGCGCATCTGGCGCGAGGGCTTCATCGCCGAGGCGCTCGTGCGCCAGGCCCAGCAGCCCACCATGGACACCAGCGGCGAGCGGCACACCGGCACCCTCACCCTCGAAGACCTCGCCTCCTGGGAGGCCACCTACGAGGCCCCGGCGACGTACGACTGGAACGGCTGGACGCTGTGCAAGGCCGGCGGCTGGAGCCAGGGCCCCGTCTTCCTCCAGCAGCTCGCCCTGCTCCCGCCCGAGCTGCCCGCCTACGGGTCCGCCGACTACGTCCACCTGCTCGTCGAGGGCTGCAAGCTCGCCATGGCCGACCGCGAGGCCTGGTACGGGGACGCCGACCCGGCAGGGGTCCCGGTCGCCGAGCTGCTCTGCGACGACTACAACGCCGCGCGCCGCGCCCTCGTCGACCCCGGCAAGGCCTCGCACGAGCTGCGCCCCGGCAGCCCGCGCGGCGCCGAACCCCGGCTGAGCACGCACGCCCACGCGGTCGCCGCCGGTGAGCCCGGCTTCGACGCCATGGGAGTCGCCGGCGCCGGTGAGCCGACCGTCCAGAAGAACGGCGGAACCCGCGGCGACACCTGCCACCTCGACATCGTCGACCGCTGGGGCAACATGGTCGCCGCGACCCCGTCCGGCGGCTGGCTCCAGTCCAATCCGGTCGTGCCCGAGCTCGGCTTCCCGCTCGGCACGCGGCTGCAGATGTCCTGGCTCGACGAGGACCTGCCGAACTCGCTCGTCCCCGGCCGCCGCCCGCGCACCACGCTCACCCCGTCGCTCGCCCTGAAGGACGGCGTCCCGGTCATGGCCTTCGGCACCCCCGGCGGCGACCAGCAGGACCAGTGGCAGGTGCACTTCTTCCTCGCGGTGGCGCTGCGCCCGACGGTCCGCGGCGGGCTCGACCTGCAGGGCGCCATCGACGCCCCGAACTGGCACAACGACTCCTTCCCCGGCTCCTTCTTCCCGCGCGGCATGCGGCCCGGGTCCGTGACCGTCGAGTCCCGGATGGACGAGGAGGTCGTCGCCGAGCTGCGCCGCCGCGGCCACGACGTGACCGTCGGCGACGCCTGGTCCGAGGGCCGGCTGTGCGCCGTCGCCCGCGACCCGCGCACCGGCGTCCTGTCGGCGGCGGCGAACCCGCGCGGCATGCAGGGGTACGCGGTCGGCCGCTAGGGACTGTCGGCCCCCGGCAGGTGGAATCGCCGATTTCATGGCGATTCCACCTGCCGTTCACCCTGCGGGTACGCGTTGTCAGTGGGGCGTGTTCTCATGGAGCCATGATCGAAACCATCACGGAAAGCATCGACGACTTTCTGACCCGCAAGGTCACCGACCAGCTCCTGACCGACGTCGAGCGGATCGTCCGCGCCGCGGCCGCCGCCGAGATATCGCCCCGCTTCCGGCAGCTCGCCGCCCACGAGATCGAGCAGAAGAGCGCCCCGCACGACCTCGTGACCGTCGCCGACAAGCGCGCCGAGGAACACCTCACCCGCGAGCTGACCGCACTGCTGCCCGGCTCCGTCGTGGTCGGCGAAGAAGCGGTCGCCGCGGACCCGACGACGTACGAGGCCATCCGTGGCGCGGCCCCGGTCTGGATCGTCGACCCGGTCGACGGCACCCGTCAGTTCGTGCACGGCGACCCCGGCTTCTGCACCCTCGTCGCCCTCGCACTCGACGGAGTCGTCCTCGCCTCCTGGACGTACGCGCCCGCGCTCGACGAGTTCGCCGTGGCCGTACGCGGCCGGGGCGCGAGGCTCAACGGCCGGGTCCTGCCCGCCGGGGCACCCGAGCCGGGCCGCGACCTGCGCATCGCCACCTCGCACCCCGACTTCACGACCGACGCCCAGAAGCACGCCCTGCTGGGACTGCGCACGGACGGGGTCGCCCCGCGGCCGTGCGGCTCGGCGGGCCTGGAGTACCTGGCCATCGCCCGCGGTGACCTGGACGCGGTCGCCTTCAGCTGGGAGCTGGCCTGGGACCACGCGGCCGGACTGCTCCTGGTCGAGGAGACCGGCGGCGCGCACCTCACGCGGGACGGCGTCCCCTTCGCGATCACCGGGGGCAACGCGCTGCCGTTCACCGCGGCGCGCGACGCGGCGACGGCGCGCCGGGTGGCCGCGCTGCTGTCGGGCGGCGCCTGACCGGACGCGTCGGCCGACGGGCGGCACCCGCGCCCGGCGTTGTCGGTGCTCCGGCATATCCTGTGCGGGCAGTGGCCATCGGCTGACGAAGGAGTCCGAAGGTGCCGTCGATGCTCGATGCCGTCGTGGTGGGTGCGGGGCCGAATGGGCTGACCGCTGCCGTCGAACTGGCCAGGCGCGGTCACTCCGTGGCCCTCTTCGAGGCCAAGGGCACCGTCGGCGGCGGTGCGCGCACCGAGGAGCTGACGCTGCCCGGCTTCCGCCACGACCCCTGCTCGGCGGCGCACCCGCTGGGCATCAACTCCCCGGCGTTCAGGGCGATGCCGCTGGAGCGGTACGGACTGGACTGGGTCCAGCCCGAGCTGCCCATGGCCCACCCCTTCCCCGACGGCACGGCCGCGGTCCTGTCCCGGTCCGTCGCCGAGACCGCCGCGTCCTTCGGCCCACGGGACGCGGGCGCGTACCGGCGCCTGGTCGAGCCGCTCCTGCCGCGCTGGGACGCCCTCGTCCGGGACTTCATGACCCTGCCGCTCAGCGCGCTGCCCCGTGACCCCGTCACCCTCGCCCGGTTCGGACTCCTCGGACTGCCGCCCGCGACGTGGCAGATGCGCCGCTTCCGCGACGAGCGGGCCCCCGCCCTGTTCTCCGGTCTCGTCGCGCACACCATCGCCCCGCTCGGCGGGTTCGCGACGACCGCGATCGGCCTCGTCTTCGCCCTCGCCGCCCACGCGCGCGGCTGGCCGCTCGCCCGGGGCGGCTCCCAGTCGATCTCCGACGCGCTCGCCGCGTACCTGAAGGACCTCGGCGGCGCGATCCACACGGACTACGAGGTGAAGCGGCTCGACGACCTGCCGCCCGCCCGCGCCTACGTCTTCGACACCTCGCCCACCGCCCTCGCCCGGATCGCGGGTCTCGGTCACTACTACGACCGGTTCCGGTACGGGGCAAGCGTCTTCAAGGTCGACTACGCGCTGGACGGGCCGGTGCCGTGGACCGCGAAGGAGGCCAGGGCGGCCGGCACCGTGCAGGTCGGCCCGTACCGCTCCGACATCGGCAAGGCCCTGCGCGCCGCCTCCGTCGAGGACCGGGCGCCCGAGGTTCCGTTCCTCATCACCGTGCAGCCGAGCGTCGTCGACCCGACGCGCGCGCCCGCCGGCAAGCACACGTTCTGGGCGTACGGACACGTGCCGAACGGCTGGGACGGCGACCTGACCGACGCCATCGAGCGTCAACTGGAGCGCTTCGCACCGGGGTTCAGGGACCGGATCCTCGCCCGTGCCACCGCGGGCCCGCCCCAACTGGCCGTGCACAACGCCAACTACGTGGGCGGCGACATCGCCTGCGGCTCGGTCGGCGGCCTCCAGCTCATGCTGCGCCCCAAGCTGTCGCTGTCCCCGTACACGACCCCGCACCCGGCCGTTTTCATCTGTTCGTCGGCGACACCGCCGGGCCCCGGGGTGCACGGCATGTCCGGGCACAACGCGGCGAAGGCCGTGTGGAAGCGGCTGCGGGCCTCATGAGCCCCCGACTGGTCCTGGTCCAGGGCGACATCACCGAGCAGGAGGTGGACGCCGTGGTGAACGCGGCCAACTCCTCGCTGCTCGGCGGCGGCGGGGTCGACGGCGCCATCCACCGCCGCGGCGGTCCCGAGATCCTCGCCGAGTGCCGCAAGCTGCGCGCCTCCCACTACGGGAAGGGGCTGCGGACGGGGCATGCCGTGGCGACGACCGCGGGGCGGCTCCCGGCCCGGCACGTCATCCACACCGTGGGACCCCGCTGGTCGGCGACCGAGGACCGCTCCGACCTGCTCGCCTCGTGCTACCGGGAGTCCCTGAAGATCGCCGCCGAACGGGGAGCCCGCACGGTGGCGTTCCCCGCCGTCTCCACCGGCATCTACGGCTGGCCGCTGGACGACGGCGCGCGGATCGCCGTCGAGACGGTCCGCGCGAGCGCCGCGCCGGGCGTCGAGGAGGTGCGGTTCGTCGTCTTCGACGACCGGGCCCGCGAGGCGTTCGCCCGGCACATTCCCTGACCGGCCGCCCGGATTCACCAGGTCACGGGCAGCTCCCGCAGGCCGTAGACGATGTTCTGCGTCGTGAAGGCGAGCTCGGAATCCGGGACCGCAAGGCGCAGCGAAGGCACCCGGCGCAGCAGCGTGGCGAGGATCAGCTGCAACTCCACACGCGCCAGCGTCTGCCCGAGGCACTGGTGCACGCCGAACCCGAAAGCCAGGTGGCGGCGGGCGTCCCGCCCGAGGTCGAGGGTGTCGGCGTCCGCACCGAACAGGCCGGGGTCCCGGTTCGCCGTGGACAGCATGCAGATGACACCCTCACCCGCCTCGATGGTCACCCCGCCCACTTCGACGTCCTCCTTGGCGGCGCGGGCGAGTCCCAGATGGATGATCGTCAGATACCGCAGCAACTCCTCCACCGCCGCCGGCACGAGCGCCGGGTCCGCGCGCAGCCGGGCCGTCTGCGCGGGATCCCGCAGCAGCGCGCACACGGAGATCGAGGTCATGTTCGCCGTCGACTCGTGCCCCGTGACCAGGAGCAGGAAGCCCAGGGAGGCGACCTGCCGCGGGGTGAGGTCGGGGCGGGCCGCGAGCCGGCTGAGGATGTCGTCGCCCGGGTCGCGGGCCTTGAGCTCGGCGAGCCGCTCCAGGAACGACGTCAACTCGCCGTGGGCCGACGTCACGTCCTCCTGCGAGGCGGTGTTGTCGAGCAGGGTCCGGCTGAGCGACTGGAAGCGGTCGTGGTCCGCGTAGGGCACGCCCAGCATCAGACAGATGACCAGTGAGGGGATGGGCAGCGCGAAGTCCCGCACCAGGTCGGCGGGTCGTCCCGCGGCCAGCATCGCGTCGAGCCGCTCGTCGACGATCCGCTGGATCCCGGGCCGCAGCTCCTCCACCCGGCGCACCAGGAAGTCCTTGGTGACCATGCGGCGCAGCCGGGCGTGCTCCGGGTCGTCCATGCGGATGAAGCTGGGCCTGGCGGTGGCCAGTTCGCGCTGGCCCGGTGAGAGGAACGGGAAACCGGGGGTGCGCGCGTCCGCGCTGAACCGGGCGTCGGACAGCACCGACCGCACTTCGTGGTACCCCGTCACCAGCCAGCAGGGCGCACCGTCGGGCAGCCTCCAGCGGGTGACCGGCGCCCGCCCGGCCGCCTCGGTGCAGGCCGGGGGCGGCGTGAACGGGCAGGCCCCGTACGGGGCGGGCAGGGTCAGCGGGGCGGGTGGGGCGGAGGTCATGACAGGGGGGCGCCTTCCGTGGTCGTGGCCGGTGCGGTGAGCTGGATCGCGCCGCTCGGGCACAGCGCGGCGGCGAGCCGCAGCCGGTCCGTCGCGGCGGGCCGCTCCGCGACGAGCGTGACCAGACCGTCCTCGTCGTGGGCGAACACCTCGGGGGCCGTGGACACGCACTGTCCGGCGCTGCAACAGCGCGCCGGATCGACGCGCACGGTGGGGCCGCCACTGGGCGTGTGCAGGGTGTTCAGCGTCGTACAGACCATGGCGCACTGGCCCACGAGGACGAGGAGTTCCAGGAGTTGGGGCGTGCTGAACACCCCCGACAGCTCGTGCCACAGCGGCGCGGGAAGCGCGGTGCCCACCGCGAGCAGATCCACCGCGCGCAGCGTCGCGCTCTCGCGTGCGCTCCAGTCGTACGCGTCCAGGTCCGCGGCAGCCGTCGCGGCGATGGCCGCCTGGGCGACTCCGATGTCCCGCGCATGCCCCTCGTGGCGGGCGCGCACGTACGGGGAGCCCAGTCGACGCGCGGTGCGCAGCATCGCCAGCTCGCGCAGATGCGGCTCCAACAGGCCCTGATGCGTGAGCACGTGGGCCAGGTGCAGCCAGGCCTCGGCGAGCGGCGGATGGTGGGCGAGCGTGCCGAAGAGGTTCTCGCGGCCCGGCCCGTCCCGGCGCGAGGAGTCCAGCAGCTCGCGCAGCGCGGGCGGCCACGTGTCCGGGGGCAGCGGGGCGATCCGCGGCGTCACCACGTGCCCACCACCACCCCGGCGCTCGCCCCGCTCGCGAACCCGAACAGGCCCACCAGGTCGCCCCGTCGCAGCCGCCCCGCCTCCAGCGCGGTGGCCAGCTGGAGCGGGATGGAGTTCGTGGCGACGTTCCCGTGCGTGGGGAACGTCGACCGCACCCGGTCCACGTCGACGCCGACCCAGTCGCAGGCGACCTTCGTGAAGGCGACGGACGGCTGATGGATGCAGACCAGGTCCAGGTCGTCCACGGCCACCCCGATGTCGCGCACGGCGGCCCGGACGCGCTGCGGCAACCCCTCGAAGGACGCGACGAGCTCGGCCGAGTCGATGTGCAGATGGCCCAGGGCGCGATCGCGGGCGTACGGGTTCGGGAGCGTGGCGGCGGGCCAGCCCCACGAGTTCGCGAAGAACCGCGAGCCGAGCACGCCGGGCCGCCCGGATGCCTCCATGAGCAGGGCCGACCCCATGTCGCCCGTGCTCAGACTGGGCAGCGCCGTCAGCACGTCGTCCCGGCCGCCGACCGTCCACCGGCTCTCCCGGGTGGAGACCTCAGCGGTGGTGATCAGTACGCGCCGGTACTGGCCCGCCCTGATGAACGCGTCGGCGACCTCGATGGCGTTGAGCACCCCGTTGCAGGCGTTCTTGAGGTCGAACACCGGGCAGCTCAGGCCGAGTTTGTCGGCGACGACATGAGCGGTGGCGGGCTCCTCCAGGTCGGCGAGGATGCCGGTGAAGATCAGCAGGTCGACGTCGTCGGGTGCGGCGACGCCCGGCGCCGCGAACAGCGTGCGCGCGGCGTGCGCCGCCAGGTCGGAGGGCTGCTCGTCGGCGTCCGCGACGGTCCTTTCGAGCAGCCCGTACATGTGCCGCAGGACACCGCGCGACAGCGGGATGTCCGGGTTGTGGGAGCGGAAACGGTCCTCCGCCTCGGTGACGGTCTGCCGGCCGGACGGCACGTGCACGGCCGCATGGGAGAAGGTGCTGTACGCGGTCAAATGGATGCGCTCTTTCGTGCGGGAGGGTGCGGAGGACGACGCCCGGCGAGCCGCTGCCGCGGTGCCGGGCGGGGGCGCTACACCGCGGTCAGGGCGAGCACGACGTTGTGCCCGCCGAAACCGAAGGAGTGGCTGACGGCGGCCCGCACCCGCTGGGCGCGCGGCGCCCCGGTCACGCAGTCGAGGGGGAACTCGAGCCGCTCCGGCGTCAGGTTGGCGATCGGCGGCACCGTGCCGTGATGGATCGTCAGCGCGGTGACGGCCGCCTCCACGGCCCCGGCCGCGCCCAGGCTGTGACCGAGCACGCCCTTGGGCGCGGTCACACTCGGGCCGTGCGGCAGTACGCGGCCGATGAGCTCGGCCTCGGTGAGGTCGTTGAGCGGGGTGGACGTGCCGTGCGCGTCGACGTGGTCGACGTCGGCGGGGGACAGGCCCGCGTCCGTGAGGGCGGCGCGCAGGGCCGTCTCCGCGACGACGCCGCCCGGGGCGGGCGCCGTCGGGTGGTGGGCGTCGGTCGACTGTCCGGCGCCCGCGAGCAGCGCGTAGCCGCGCCGGCCGCGGGCCCGGGCGTCCGCCGCGCGTTCCAGGACACAGATCGCGGTGCCCTCCGCGATGACGAACCCGTCCCGGTCGGCCGCGAACGGGCGGGACGCGACGGCGGGTTCACCGGTCCGCGCCGACAGCGCGCCCATCCGCTGGAACCCGGTGGTCACCACCGGGGTGACGGCGGCCTCCGAGCCGCCCGCGACGGCGATGTCGCAGGCCCCGCTCAGCAGCAGGTCGCGGGCGACGACGAGGGCGCTGGCCCCCGAGGCGCACGCGGTCTCGGTGGCCAGGGACGGGCCGCGCGCGGCGAGGTCGAGGGCGACCTCGCCCGCCGCCATGTTCGGGATCAGCATGGGGACCAGCGTGGGCGCGACCAGTTCGGGTCCGCCCTGGTGGAAGCGGAGGGTCTGGTCCTCCAGGTGCGCGGCGCCCGCGAGCCCCGAGCCGATGACCACGGCGACCCGGGCACCGTCCCAGCCGTCCCCCGGGACGAGCCCGGCGTCGGCGACGGCCTCCCGTGCGGCGAGCACCGCGTGCCGGGTGAAGCGGCCCATCCGCCAGGCCCGGCCGCCGCCGATCCGGCCCACGGCGGGCGGGAGTTCGGGTACGCGGCAGGAGAAGTCGACGGGACAGCCCTTGAGTTCGAGGTCGCGGGCCGCGGTGGACGAACCGCGCAGCAGGCCCGCCCAGGTGGCCTCGCGACCGGCACCGGCCGGGGTGATGAGCCCCAGGCCGGTGACGGCGACGGAACGGTCGGCCGGTGTCACCGGGCCTCCGCCACCGTGCACTTGGCGCTGAGGACGGCGGCCAGCCCGGCGACGGTGACGTGCTTCGCGGCCTCGTCGCCGTCCACCGGTACGCCGAGCCGTTCCTGGAGCGTGAGGGCGAGTTCGGCGAGCGCGAGGGAGTCGAGGTCGAGGCTCTCCAGCGTGGCGCCGGGCCGTACTGCGGCCGGGTCGACCTCGAACTTCTCGGTGAGGACCTCGGTGATGGCGGAGGCCACGGGGGACTCGGCGGACATGATGCACCTTTCCTTTCCAGGGGACTGCTACGGGGCTGCTACGGGCTGGCCTGGGGGACCGCTGCGGGAATTGCCGCGGGGTTTCGCGGGACGGACTCCTCAGAGGAAGGGACGAACGGATGGGGCGGCGCCCCGGAACGGTCCCGGCGGTGCGGGACACGCCGGATCGGGGCACGGCGAGGGCACGCACCGCGAGGCCTTGAGCGGCGCGCGGTGAGGGGAGCGGGGCGGGACCGAGCGGTGGGGCGTGGGGTGGGGGTGCGCGGCGCTGTCGGTCAGCGGCCGGCGGTCGCGGTCACGGCCGCCGCCGGGTCGACCGGTGCCACGGCGGGCAGGTCCGGCCAGCACAGGGTCGCGGACGCCCAGGTCAGGCCCGCGCCGAAGGAGGTCAGCAACACGCGCTCACCGGGGGCGAGTCGGCCGCGGGACGCGGCGTCGGCGAGGGCCAGCGGCAGGGAGGCGGCGCCGGTGTTGCCGACCCGCTCGATGTTGGTGACCTGCCGGTCGCCGGGCAGCCGCAGCCGTTCCCCGACCGCGTCGAGGATCCGGGCGTTGGCCTGATGGGCGGCGAACCGGTCGACGTCGCCGGTCGTCCACCCGGTGCGGTCGAGCACCCGCAGCGAGGACTCGGTCATCCGGGTCACCGCGTGCTGGTAGACCTCACGGCCCGCCATCCGGAAGTGCCGGTCGGCCGGGGTGTGGGCGGCGGGCCGGGCCCGCTCGGCGGCGCCGCCGCCGGGAACCTGGATCAGCTCGTGCCCGCTGCCGTCGCTGCCCAGGTCGAACGCGAGCAGCGCGCCCGGCTCGTCGGACGTGCCCCGGCGCAGCAGCACCGCGCCCGCTCCGTCGGCGAAGACGACGCCCGCGGCGCGGTCCGCGGGATCGACGAGGGTCGAGTAGACCTCGGCGGCGACCAGCAGCACCCGGCGCGCGTACCCGGCCGCGAGGGCGCCCGCCGCCGAGGCCAGTCCGTACCCGAAGCCGCTGCACGCCGCCGCCACGTCCCAGGCGGCCACCTGCCCGAGGCCGAGCCGAACGGCCAGCTGCGGCGCCATCGCCGGCATCGGCCGGTCCGGTGTCGAGGTCGCCACGAGGACGGTGTCCGGGGCGGGACCGTCCAGCTCGGCCAGGACCCGTCGGGCCGCCTCGAACGCCAGGTCGCCGGTGCGCACCCCGGCCCCGGCCCAGTGGCGGGTGGCGATGCCGGTGCGGCGCCGTACCCAGGCGTCGTCGACGCCCCAGGCGGCCGGCAGCTCGGCGTTCGAGATCCGGTGCGGCGGCACCCAGCCCGCGAGCCCCTCCAGAACCGCGGCTGTGCGGCCTCGGGAAACCCCTGCGGGACGGTCGGCTACGGTCACTCGAACCTCGCTCTGTTCCTGATGACGGCCGTGAACGGCGTCGGGCGAACGAATCAGCGGCACGACTGTAGGCACAGGGACGATCCTGCAAAACCGGTCATATCGTCCGAACAGCTCGTGTTCTCAACGGAGTTGACGAATTTGCCGCAGGTCAGGGGCGTGCGCTGTCCACAAGGGGGCGCATTGGAGTGCGCCGATGCGCGGACCGGGATCACTCGGAGGGGTGCGCGCCCCCCTGTCGGTGGCCGGCGGAGTCGCGACGTTCATGTCGG
Source organism: Streptomyces sp. cg35 (assembly GCF_050410835.1). Classification (NCBI taxonomy): domain Bacteria; kingdom Bacillati; phylum Actinomycetota; class Actinomycetes; order Kitasatosporales; family Streptomycetaceae; genus Streptomyces; species Streptomyces sp. cg35. The sequence goes on along the minus strand of NZ_CP191268.1, from coordinate 1,768,501 downwards.
ATTCCCGCCAGCCGAGCCGCTCACCATGCCCGATCCTTGAGACATGCCCACCGACCAGGCCCAGGGGACAGCCGCCATGCACACCGACACCGAGCGGTGCGTACGGGCGGTGCAGGCCAAGGACACCCGGTTCGACGGGGTGTTCTTCACCGCCGTCCTGACCACCCGCATCTACTGCAGGCCCGGCTGCCCGGTCGTGCCGCCCAAACCGCGCAACATGGTGTTCTACCCGAGCGCCGCCGCCTGCCAGCAGGCCGGATACCGGGCGTGCAAGCGCTGCCGCCCCGACACCAGCCCCGGCTCCCCGGAGTGGAACCAGCGGGCCGACCTCACCGCCCGCGCCATGCGGCTCATCGGCGACGGGGCCGTCGACCGCGAGGGCGTCCCGGGCCTCGCCCACCGGCTCGGCTACAGCGAGCGGCAGATCGAGCGGCAGCTGCTCGCCGAGCTCGGCGCCGGACCGCTCGCGCTCGCCCGCGCCCAGCGCGCCCAGACCGCACGGCTGCTCATCGAGACCACCGGGCTCCGGATGGCCGACGTCGCGTTCGCCGCCGGATTCGCCTCGATCCGCACCTTCAACGACACCGTCCGCGAGGTCTTCGCGCTCTCCCCGAGCGAACTGCGCGCCCGCGCTCCCCGGCACCCGGCCACGCCCGGCGCGATCACGCTCCGGCTGCCGTTCCGCGCCCCCCTCACCCCCGACAACCTCTTCGGGCACCTCGCCGCCACCGCCGTACCCGGCGTCGAGGAGTGGCGGGACGGCGCGTACCGCCGCACCCTCCGGCTCCCGTACGGTCACGGCATCGTGGCCCTGACCCCAGGCGCCGAGTACATCGGCTGCCGGCTGATCCTCACCGACCAGCGCGATCTGACCGTCGCCATCAGCCGCTGCCGCCGCATGCTCGACCTCGACGCCGACCCCGTCGCCGTCGACGCGCAACTGCGCACCGACCCGCTGCTCGCGCCCCTCGTCGACAAGGCGCCGGGCCGCCGCGTGCCCCGTACCGTCGACGAGGCCGAGTTCGCCGTCCGCGCCGTGCTCGGACAGCAGGTCTCCACCGCGGCCGCCCGCACCCATGCGGCCCGCCTCGTCCAGGCCCACGGCGAACCGGTCGACGACCCCGAGGGCGGCCTCACCCACCTCTTCCCGGCACCGGCCGCGCTCGCCTCCCTCGACCCCGAGTCCCTCGCCCTGCCCCGCAGCCGCCGCACCACACTCATCACGCTGGTACGCCAACTCGCCGACGGTGAGCTGACGTTGGGTCCGGAGTCCGACTGGGACGAGGCCCGCGCCCGGCTCGCCGAACTGCCCGGCTTCGGCCCCTGGACCATCGAGGCCATCGCCATGCGCGCCCTCGGCGACCCGGACGCCTTCCTGCCCACCGACCTCGGAATGCGGCGCGCCGCACAGGAATCGGGCCTGCCGCACACCCCGGCCGCCCTCACCGCGCGCGCCGCGGCCTGGCGCCCCTGGCGGGCGTACGCCGTCCAGTACCTGTGGGCCACCGACGACCACCCGATCAACGTCCTGCCCGAGTGAGGAACGCACGCCATGGAACGCAAGCAGCACACCGTCATCGACAGCCCCTGCGGCCCGCTCACCCTCGTCGCCACCGACGGCACGCTGTCCGGCCTCTACATGACCGAGCAGCGCCACCGCCCCGCCGAGGAGACGTTCGGGGAACGCGACGCACGCCCCTTCGGCGCCGCCATCGACCAGCTGGAGGCCTACTTCCAGAAGGAGTTGAAGGAGTTCGACCTCCCGCTCGCGCTGCACGGCACGCCCTTCCAGCGGTCCGTCTGGCAGCAGCTGCGACGGATCCCGTACGGCGAGACCCGCACCTACGGCGAACTCGCCGAGGCCCTCGGCAGCCCGGGTGCCTCGCGCGCCGTCGGCCTGGCCAACGGCAAGAACCCCGTCGGCGTGATCGTCCCCTGCCATCGGGTGATCGGCGCGAACGGAAGCCTCACCGGGTACGGCGGCGGCCTCGACCGCAAGCGCCGCCTCCTCGACTTCGAGTGCGACGCCGCCCTCTTCTAGTGTGCGGTCAACTCGCCGAGCAGACGCGGCAGCGCCGTCCCGATCGGCTCACGCACGACCTCGTCGGCCACCTCGTCGTACGGCGTCGGCTCGGCGTTGACCACCACCAGGCGCGCGCCGTGCTCCGCGGCCAGGCCCGCCAGGCCCGCGGCCGGATGCACCTGGAGGCTGGAGCCGACGGCGAAGAAGACCTGGCAGGCCTTGGTGATCGCGACGGCCTCGCCGAGCACCGCCGGGTCGAGATGCTCGCCGAACATCACCGTCGTCGACTTGAGGATGCCGCCGCAGATGGGGCAGCCCGGGTCGTCCTCGCCCGCCTCGACGCGCGCGATCGCGTCCTCCATCGGGCCCCGCCCGCCGCATTGCGTACACACGAACTGCCGCGCCGAGCCGTGCAGTTCGAGCACCTTGCGGTCGGGCATCCCGGCGAGCTGGTGCAGCCCGTCCACGTTCTGGGTGATCACCCGCACCGGGACGCCCGCCTTCTCCAGGCCGGCGATCGCACGGTGCGCCGCGTTCGGCTCGGCGGTCAGGGTGACGGCCCGGCGGCGCACCTGCCAGGCGCGGCGCCGGATCTCCGGATCGTTCATGTAGTAGTCGTACGTGACGAGCTTCTCGGCGTCCGGATCCTTGCGCCACACCCCGTTCGGCCCGCGGTAGTCGGGGATCCCGGAGTCCGTGCTGATACCGGCACCGGTCAGGACCGCGACGAGGGGCTGTGACGAAGGTGTGGCGCTCATGGCGTCGAGGGTAGGTCAGGCGGTCGCCTCCGCGTCCACCGGTTTCGGGATGAGCATCGAGGCGAACAGGGCCGCCACGATCAGCACGAGGCCGGCCACGACGCCCGCGCTGTAGCCGCCGACGGACGATCCGTCGGAGGGGGCGATCGCGTCCATCGCCGCGTAGAGGACGACGAAGCTGAGCCCCGCGCCCAGGTTGAAGCAACCGGCGTTCAGGCCCGGCAGGAAGCCCGGGTTCTCCTTCGGGGAGAGCAGGATGCCGAGGCCGTTGAGCATGATGTTCACCGTGCCCGCGTAGGTCGCGCCGAGCAGGATCGAGACGGTGAGCAGCAGGCCCGACGAGTCGGTCTGCAGCGTCAGGAGGGCGAGGACCGTGGCGGCCGCGGTGGCGACCAGGCCGATGCGCAGGATCCGGCCGTAGCCGAAGGTCGCCGCGAGCCGTCCGGCGAGGGGGCCCATCGCGAGGCCCGCGAGCGCGTACGGCGTCAGCGTCCACCAGGTGGCGCCCTCGGCGCCCAGGCCCAGGCCCACCGCGGTGTCCTGGGCGAAGCCGGGCAGCAGGCCGTTCATGACGGCGAAGACACCGGTCATGGTGAGCATGGTCGACAACAGGATCGACCAGGTGGCGCGGCGCTTCAGCAGGTGCGTGGTGACCAGCGGGTGCTCGGCGCGGGTCTCCATGCGCCAGAACGCCCAGAACGCGAGCGCGGCCAGCACCAGCAGGCCGACGGCCAGCGGCCAGTTCGCGTCGGCCAGCTTGCCCGCCTCGTTGAAGGAGATCAGCAGGGCGCCGACGGAGACGACCAGGAGCGCGACGCCCGGCCAGTCCATGGGCGGCCGCTCGTCCGCGCGCGAGTCGGGCGCCAGGAACCGTACGAGCACGGCGGCGAGGGCCGCGAAGCCGGTCATGACCCAGAAGATCGAGGCGTAGCCGTGGTGCTCGGCCAGCGAGCCGCCCGCGAACGAGTCGACGCCCGCGATGCCGCCGTTGACGGCGGTGACCACACCGAGGAGCGTGCCGTACCGCTTCGGGTCGGGGACCTCGACGCGCAGCATGATCAGGGCGAGCGGGATGGTCGGGCCGGAGGCGCCCTGGACGACGCGGCCGATGGCGAGGGTGCCGACGGAGCCGGCGAGCGCGGAGATCACGCAGCCGACGGCCATCAGGACCATCATCCCGGTGAGCACCTTGCGCCGGCCGATCAGGTCGCCCAGGCGCGGCAGGAACAGCGAGAACAGGGCCGCGGCCGTGAAGAAGGCCGTCTGGGTGACGCCGACGGCCGAGGCGGTGGTGTGCAGCTCGTCCGCCATCGTCGTCAGCGCCGGGCTGAGCATCGAGGCGTTGAGCTGGAAGGCGAAGCTGGCCGCGAGCAGCGCGACCATCAGGGCGCCGACCCGGGCCGGGCGGCCCGCGCGGGAGTCGCCGGCCGGGGTGTGGGGGGAGGCGGCGACGTTCATGCTGCGGGCTCTCCGATGCGTACGAGGGCGTCCACGACGAGGTCCCAGAAGCGCTCGTGGTCGAGGTCGACGGCGACCTGCGTGTGGCAGTCGGCGGGCGCGGGGGAGCGCAGGTCGGTCACGGTCATGCCGAGGGTGAGGGCGCCGCGCAGCTCGATGTCGACAGGCGCCTTGCGGACGGTCATGACGCCCGGATCGATGACGTACGCGACGGCGCACGGGTCGTGCACCGGCGGGTGCTCGAAGCCCTGGTTCTCGCGGTAGGCCTCCCGGAAGAAGTCGAGCAGCTCCAGGACGAACCGCGCGGGCTTCGTGCCGACGGCCCTGATCTTCTCCTCGACGGCGGGCGTCGCCAGCGCCTGGTGGGTGAGATCGAGGCCGACCATGGTCACCGGCCACGTCTCGTTGAAGACGATGTGGGCGGCCTCGGGGTCGATGACGATGTTGAACTCGGCGACCGGGCTCCAGTTGCCCTCGTGGTAGCCGCCGCCCATCAGCACGACCTCGCGGACGCGCTCGACGATGCGGGGCTCCTTGCGGGCGGCCAGCGCGATGTTCGTCAGGCCCGCGGTCGGCACGATCGTGATCTCGCCCGGCTCGTGCGCCATCACGGTGTCGATGATGAGGTCGACGGCGTGCCGCCGGTCGAGCGCGGTGACCGGCTCGGGCAGGTCCGGGCCGTCGAGGCCGCTCTCCCCGTGAATCTCCGGGGCCGTCTCGATCGCGCGGACCAGCGGACGCGGGCAGCCCGCCGCGAACGGCACGCCCGTGATCCCGGCGATCGCCGCCACCGACAGGGCGTTGCGGGTCACCTTCTCCAGGGTCTGGTTCCCGACGACGGTGGTCACCGCGACCAGTTCGATACCGGGGTTGCCGTGCGCGAGGAGCATGGCGATCGCGTCGTCGTGCCCCGGGTCGCAGTCGAGGATGATCTTCCTGGCCAACGGAATGAGCCCCTTTGCTCCGGAGCACCGTCGCTCCGGTAGGAAAAAACTGTCCACGGAAAGCTCACCCGCCGCCACACGAGTTGTCAACGCGCGTAGATGACCAAAGGTGCGGCCTTTGGGTTTGTGCGTACCTCCGAAAACCCGGAACCGGGCCGCCCACGGCGGGCCTCAGCGCACCGGCCGGCCGTTCTCCAGCTCCACCGTGCCGGCGCCCTGGTCGAGGACGTCGAGGGCGGCGCCCACCCGGTGCCCCAGCGCGCCGAGCAGATACCCGTCCAGCTCGTCGCGCGCCACGAACCGCCACGACACCAGCTCCTCCTCCTGCAGCCGGATCGCCTTGATCCGCTCCTCGTCCAGCACCCCGCCGTCGTACAGGTACGCGACGATCGGCGGCCGCGCGGTGCCGGGCACCCAGTCCACGACGAGCAGCCGCCCCACCGGCACGTCGAGCCCGATCTCCTCCAGCGTCTCGCGGCCCGCACCCTGGCGCGGCGTCTCCCCGTCGTCCGACTCCACGGTCCCGCCCGGCAGCGCCCAGCCCTCCCGGTAGTTCGGCTCGACGAGCAGCACCCGCCCCGCGCCGTCCCGGAACAGCACGGCGGCCCCGGCCAGGACGCGGGGGAGCGAGGCGATGTACGTGGCGTAGTCGTCAGTGGTCATCCGGTCACCCTAAGCGCCGAGGGAGGGCGACCGGACGGCCGCCTCACGGTGTGTCCCGGACCTCCACCAACTCCACCGTCCGCGCCGCCAGTTCACTGATCCGCACCCCGTCGAACCCGAACACCGCACTGCGCACCCGGTCCTCCAGCGGCGCCTTCCACCGGTCGGGGATCGCCGCCGCGCCGCAGAGCACGCCGGCGACGGAGCCGGCCGTCGCGCCGTTGGAGTCCGTGTCCAGGCCGCCGCGCACGGTCAGCGTCACGGTGCGGGTGAAGTCGCCGTCGCCGTAGAGCAGTCCGGCGGTGATCACCGCGGCGTTCGGGACCGTGTGGATCCAGCCGAGGCCGCCCGCCTCCTCCTCGATCGTGGCGAGCGTCTCCTCCCAGGTCAGCCGCGAGTCGTGCAGCGAGATCGTGCGGCGGACGACCCGGGCCAGCCGGCTGCTCGCCGGGATCACGGTGAGCGCCGCGTCGAGCGCGGCGCGCGGGGTCGGCGCCGTGAAGGCCGCCGACACCAGGGCCGCCGCCCACATCGCGCCGTACACGCCGTTCCCGGTGTGCGAGAGCACCGCGTCGCGGCGGGCCAGCGACGCGGCCCGGCGCGGCACCCCGGGAGACGTCCAGCCGAACACGTCCGCGCGGATCAGCGCGCCGATCCACTCCTGGTAGGGGTTGTCGTACGTCGCCGTGAGCGGCGGCTTCAGGCCGTTGGCGAGGTTGCGGTACGTGGCGCGCTCAGCGGTGAACGTCTGGAGGTAGGGCAGGCGCAGCAGCCACAACTCGCCCACCTGTTCCGTCGTGAACGCGAAGCCGTGCGTCTCCAGGAGGTGCAGGCCGAGGACCGCGTAGTCCACGTCGTCGTCGCGGCAGCTGCCGTGAATGCGTCCCCGCACGCAGCGGCGCCACTCCGGGCGCAGCGCGGACTCCACGTCGTCCGAGGGGGGTTCGGGCAGATAGTCGGTCAGCGGCAGGGCCTCGGCCTGCCGCAGATAGCGGTCGATGCGCTCGCGCGTCCACACCTCGCCCTGCTCGACCGGCTTGCCGAGCATGTTGCCCGCGATCCGGCCGAGCCAGCCGCCGAGCACACGGTCGGCGAGGACGCGTTCGGTGAGCTGGGGGCTCGTTGGCGTCATGAGTCCGGTCTACCCGCTTCCGTACATCAACTGTCAGCGCTCAACGGTCTTCCTGGTCACGGGACTTGGTGAGCCGCCGCAGCCGGTGGTGGCGGTCGGCGCCCGGCGTCCGCCCGGTCATCGCGTCGCCGACCATCGCCCGTACCGCGTCCCGCAGACCGTGCAGAGCGTGCCCGCGGGCCGGGCCCGCGCCCGGGTCCTCGCGCAGCTCCTTCAGCAGCGCCCAGCACAGCGCCAGCATCACCACGACGAACGGCAGGGCCACGAGGATCGTCGCGCTCTGCAACGCGTCGAGGCCGCCCGCCACCAGCAGTACCGCCGCGACCGCCGCCATCAGCACCCCCCACATGACCACCAGCCAGGTCCGCGGGTGCAACGCGCCCCGGCTGGTGAGCGACCCCATCACCAGGGACGCGGAGTCGGCGCTCGTGACGAAGTACGTCATGACGAGGAGCATCGCCACCCACGAGGTGAGCGTGCCGAGCGGCAGCGCGTCCAGCATCGCGAACAGCGACGCCTCCGCCCCCTCGGAGACCTTCGCCGCCATGTCGACCCGGCCCGTGGAGTCGAGGCGGATCCCGGTGCCGCCCATCACGCAGAACCACACGACGGTCGCCCCGCTCGGCACCAGCAGCACGCCCACCAGGAACTCGCGGATGCGCCGGCCCCGGGAGATCCGGGCGATGAACGTCCCCACGAACGGCGCCCACGACAGCCACCACGCCCAGTAGAAGATCGTCCACGCGCCCAGCCACGTGGAGTCCGTGAACGCGCCCGTGCGCGACGCCATCGGCAGCAGCTGATGCAGATATCCGCCGACGCTCGCCGGGATCGCGTCCAGGATGTAGACGGTCGGGCCGAGCACGAACACGAAGAGCATCAGGCAGGCGGCGAGCACGATGTTCATGGTGCTCAGCCACTTCACGCCCCTGTTCAGGCCGGAGAACGCGGAGCCGACGAAGGCCGCCCCCAGAGCGACGATGATGACGAGCTGGACCGTCGTCGTGTTCTCCACACCCGCCGTCAGGTCGAGGCCCGTGGCCACCTGCAGCGCGCCCACCCCGAGACTCGTCGCCGTGCCGAAGACCGTCGCGAAGACGGCGAGGAGATCGATGACCCGGCCGGGCCAGCCGGCCGCCCGCCGCGCGCCGATCAGCGGCACGAACACCGAACTCAGCCTGTTCCCGCGCCCCTTGCGGAACCCCGCGTAGGCGAGCGCGAGGCCCGCGATGCCGTAGATCGCCCACGGCGTGAGCGTCCAGTGGAAGAACGAGTACTCCATCGCCACCAGCGCCGCACCGCCGCTGCGGGGCTGCACGCCGCCCGCCGGGGGCGGGTTGAGGTAGTGGGTGAGCGGTTCCCCGACCCCGTAGAACATCAGCCCGATGCCCATGCCCGCGCTGAACATCATCGCGATCCACGCGAGGTTGCTGAACTCCGGGCTGGAGTCGTCGCGGCCGAGCCGGATCCGGCCGAAGCGGCTGAGCGCGAGCACCAGGCACAGCACCAGGAAGACATCGGCGGCGATCACGAACAGCCAGGCGAAGTTCGCCAGGACCCAGGACAGCGCCGTGCCCGACGCGTCCTCGAAGGACTTCTTGCCGAGGGCCGCCCAGGCCACGACCGCGAGGACGGCGACGCCGCCGATGCCGACGACGGTGAGGTCGGGGGAGTCGTCGGTCTCCGCGGGGTCCTGGCCGTGATCTTCCGGAGCGGGTTGATCGATCGTTTCCGTGCTCATGGCGCCCCACTATGACCGGGCATTGGAGGATTTAACGGCTGGGCACGCCGTTTCGTGGAGCGGACGACCATGGGCAGCGGGCCCCTCCTGCGGTTATGGTCGCAGCGGCGCGACTGCCTTGACGCGAGCAAGGCCCGAACAGCAAGGGGAGCAAGGTGGCGGACGCTGCACAGGCCGCGCGGCACGTGTTGATCGCGGCGGACAAGTTCAAGGGGTCGCTCACCGCGGTGCAGGTCGCACAGCGTGTGACAGCCGGACTGCGCCGGGTGGCGCCCGACGCCGAGATCGCGTCCGTCCCGGTCGCGGACGGCGGCGACGGGACCGTCGCGGCGGCGGTCGCGGCCGGCTTCGAGCGCCGCGAGGTGCGGGTGACCGGGCCGCTCGGCGAGCCGGTCACCGCCGCGTACGCGCTGCGCGAGGGCACGGCGGTGGTGGAGATGGCGGAGGCCTCCGGCCTCCAGCTGCTGCCCGAGGGCGTCTTCGCACCGCTCACCTCGACCACGTACGGCTCCGGCGAAGTGATCGCCGCGGCGCTCGACGCGGGCGCCCGCTCCCTCGTGTTCGGCGTCGGCGGCAGCGCCACGACGGACGGCGGCGCGGGCATGCTGGCCGCGCTCGGCGCCCGGTTCCTGGACGCGCAGGGCGTCCCGGTCGCGCCCGGCGGCGGCCCCCTCGCCACGCTGGCCTCGGCCGACCTGTCCGGCCTCGACCCCCGCCTCGCCGACGTGGACATCGTCCTCGCCAGCGACGTCGACAACCCGCTCACCGGGCCCAAGGGCGCGCCCGCCGTCTACGGCCCGCAGAAGGGCGCGACGCCCGAGGACGTCGCCGAGCTCGACGCCGCGCTCGCCCACTTCGCGAAGGTGCTCGGCGAGTCCGTCGGCCCGACGGCCCTGGAGCACGCCGAGTCGCCGGGCGCGGGCGCCGCGGGCGGCATCGGCTACGGCGCCCTGGTCGGCCTCGGCGCGAGCTTCCGCCCCGGCATCGAGGTCATGCTCGACGTCCTCGGCTTCGCCCCCGCCCTGGAGAAGGCCACGCTGGTGATCACCGGCGAGGGCTCCCTCGACGAGCAGACCCTGCACGGCAAGGCCCCCGCGGGCGTCGCCGCCGCGGCGCGCTCCGCGGGGATCGAGGTCGTCGCGGTCTGCGGCCGGCTCGCCCTGGCCCCGGAGGCCCTCGGCAAGGCCGGGATCCGCCGCGCGTACGCCCTGACGGAGGTCGAGCCGGACGTCGCCCGCTGCATCGCCGAGGCGGGGCCGATCCTGGAGGACGTGGCGGAGCGCATCGCCACCGACTTCTTGAGCTGAGGGTCGCCGGGCGCGGGGCGGGCGCCTCGACGCCGTTGTGTCCGGTGCGCCTCGGGCGTCCGCGGGTCTCGTTCTGGCCGGTCGCGCAGTTCCCCGCGCCCCTGGAGATGCGCACTGCGTGCGCCGTCTCCATCGGGGAGGGCACGGCGAAGCCGCATGCCCTCAGGGCCGCGGGGAACTGCGCGCCCCGCCCCCACCGGGCCGCGGCCTCCCGCCCACCCCACGCCCCCACGGCGAGGCGGAGATCCTGTGAAGAAAGCGGCCACCCCGGCTAGCCTTCAGCAAGCCAGCAGGACCAACGGAGGGGATTCGTTGAACCGGAACGTCCGCACCGCCGAAGACGTCCTGCGCCTGCTCGACGCCGCCTTCCCGCACGCCGGCGGAGCCGACTGGTGGGACCGGTTCTACGCGGACCGGAACCGCGACATCCCCTTCTTCGTGGACAAGCCCGACGAGAACCTCGCGTCCCACCTCGACGAGGGCCCGCTCCGCCCGGAGGGCCACCGCGCGCTCGACCTGGGCTGCGGCCCCGGCCGCAACGCCGTGTACCTCGCCGCCCGCGGCTACGACGTGGACGCCGTCGACCAGTCGGCGACGGCCGTGACGTGGGGGAGGGAACGCGCCGCCGCATCGGGCGTCGACGTGCGCTTCCACCAGGGCGACCTCTTCGACGTCCCACTCCCGCACAGCACCTACGACCTGGTCTACGACTCCGGGTGCCTGCACCACCTGCCGCCGCACCGCCGCGTCAGCTACCTGGCGCTGCTCGACCGCGTCCTCGCCCCGGGCGGACACTTCGGGCTGACCTGTTTCGCCGCGGGCGCGATGGGCTCCGAGGTGCCCGACGAGGAGCTGTACCGGACCGGTGACCTGGGCGGCGGGCTCGCCTACGCACCCGACGAACTCCGGCATCTCTTCGGCGAGTTGACGGAGGTCGAGATCCGGCCCATGGCGGACCGGGGGGAGGGGTCGGTGACGTACGGGGTGCCCTACCTGCTCACCGCCCTGTTCCGCCGGCCGGAAGCCGCCTCACCCCGGTGACAACCGGTACGCATCCAGCGCCAGCGTCATCTCCATCAGATCCCGCGGCCGCGACAGCGATCGCGACGTCAGCTGCTCCAGCCGGCGCAGCCGGTTGAAGACCGTGTTGCGGTGACAGTAGAGGCGACCCGCCGCCCGGCCCGCGGAACCCTCGCAGGCCAGCCACGCGTCCAGGGTCTCCAACAGCACCGCCCGGTCGGCCGGTTCGAGGGTCAGCAGGGGACCGAAGACGCCTGACACCAGGCGCTGCGCCAGGTCCGGCTGGCTGACCACGAAAGCGGTCGGCATCCGCTGGTCCAGGCGGACGACGCCGGTCGTGTCCGGCGGGCAGGTGCGCAGGGCCAGTTCGGCAAGGCGGCGCGCGTGGCCGAGTTCGGCGAGGCCGGTGACGACGGGGCTCACCCCGCCGGGCCCCGGACAGCGGCCGTCGAGCAGCGCCGCCAGATCGTCGAGGGTGCGGCCCGCGCCGAGCGCGACCACGCCCACCTCGCAGTCCGCCCGCATCCGCCACACGAACCGGAAGTCGGGATCCTGGATCCGCCGGTGGAACGCCTCCCGCCCGTCCCGCCGCTCCACGCGCAGCACCACGACCGCGTACGGTCCGTGCTCCGGCAGGTCGAGACCGGCCGCCGCGCGCGCCGCGAGGCCCGGCGCCGGGCGGCCCTCCAAAAGGGCGTCGAGCAGGGCCTGCATCTGCTCGTCGGTGCGGCGCCGCAGCTCCAGCTCCGTGGCCCGGTACGCCTCCGACGCCGCCTCGGCCTGCGCGTCCACGGCCGCCCACACCATCGTCGCCGACCGCATCAGCGCCGAGAGCCGGTCGGGTTCGCCGCCCGCGCTCTCCATCAGGGCGTCCCAGACGAGATAGCCCGCGTTGCGGTAGGCGTGCACCAGCAGGTCCAGGGGCAGGCCCTGGCCCGCCCGGCGCCGGCCCGCCTCCTCCGCGTAGACCAGATCCCTGCGGGGCGCGTCGCGGGGCGCCGAGATCGTCTCGACGCCGATCCGCATCGCCTCCTCGGCCTCCCGCCACTGGACGTCGTACGCCAGCACCCGCGCGTACACGTCCGAGTACGCGGACAACTGCCGCAGATGCTCGTCGACCAGCTCCGGCACCCGCTCCAGCAGGGTGGTGCAGGCCTCCTTCAGCAACTTCCAGTCCTGCCCGGTGCGCTGTCTGCGTGCGCCCATCGCCCCTCCCCAACGGCTCGTAAAGCGACGGCAAAGGACTCTCCCGCTGGTGCGGAGGATGCCACCCCGCGGCCGTCCCCGGCAGGCCCCTGACACGGGGTCTTGTGCGCGCGCACAACCGAGGCGGGCGGGCGCTGGGCCCGCGCAGCGATTCCCGGGCCGCCCGTGGACGGCCCGCTCGCACGGTGCTGTCGTGAGCGCCACCGGTCCAGGGAGGGACACACAGTGACCGATGTTCAAGGGGAGGGCCTCGCCGTCGACGACGTGTCGGTCGGCTACGGCCCCGTACGCGCCCTGCGCGGCGTGACACTGGAAGTACCGCAGGGTGCCGTCGTCGCCGTGCTCGGCGGCAACGGCGCGGGCAAATCGACCCTGCTGCGCGCCGTCTCGCGCACGCTGGGCTTCCACGGCGGGACGGTCACGTCCGGCGAGGTCCGGTTCGGCGGCCGCCGGATCAGCGGACTCTCCGCCGACCGGGTCGTGGCCGCCGGCATCTGCCAAGTGCCGGAAGGCCGCCGGGTGTTCGCCCGGATGACCGTCGCGGACAATCTGCGGGCCGGGGCGCTCGGCGCGACCGGCTCGCGCGCCGACAAGGCGGCCGCGCTGCGCCGCGTGCACGAGCTGTTCCCGGTCCTCGCCGACCGGGCGCACCAGCGCGCCGGGCTGCTGTCCGGCGGCGAGCAGCAGATGCTGGCGGTCGCCCGCGCCCTGATGGCCGGGCCGCGCCTGCTCCTGCTGGACGAGCCGTCGCTGGGCCTCGCCCCGCTGATGGCGGCCCGCATCGCCGACACCGTCCGCGAGATCAACGCCCAGGGCGTCTCCGTGCTCCTCGTCGAGCAGAACGCCGCGCTCGCGCTGCGCCTCGCCTCGCACGCGTACGTCCTGGAGGTCGGCGAGATCACCCTGCACGGCCCGGCCGGCGAGCTCGCGGGCTCCGACGAGGTGCGCCGCCGCTACCTGGGCGTCGTCGACGAGACGGCCGCCGCGGACGCGTCCGGCGGCGCCACGCACGCGCCCGCGCTGCGGCGCTGGGAAGGAGCCCGGCCATGACGACCCCGACCGCCACCGACGTACTTCCCCTGCGCGTGCGGGACCTCACCGTCCGCTTCGCCGGGCTGACCGCCCTCGACGCCATCGGCTTCACCGTGGCACCCGGCACGGTGCACGCCGTCATCGGGCCCAACGGCGCGGGCAAGTCCACCTGCTTCAACGTCCTGTCCGGCGTCTACCGGGCCACCGCCGGCACGGTCCACCTCGGCGAGCGGGAACTCACCGGGCTGCCCCCGCACCGCATCGCCGAACTCGGGGTCGCCCGCATCTTCCAGAACCTCGCCCTGCCGCCGCGCGCCACGGTCGCCGACAGCCTGCTGCTCGGCCGCCACCGGCTGACCCGCACCGGCTTCCTCGCCGCCGGACTGCGCCTGCCCTCGGCGGTCCGCGAAGAACGCCTGCACCGCGAACGGGTGCGGGAGATCGCCGAGTTCGTGGGCATCGACCACCAACTCGACACGCCGACCGGGGCCTTGCCCTACGGCCAGCAGAAACTCGCCGAACTCGCCCGCGCCCTGTGCATGGAGCCCCGCGTCCTGCTGCTCGACGAACCCGTCGCCGGCATGACGGCGGACGAACGGCGCCGCACCGCCGCCGTCATCGCGGGCGTCCGCGACAGCCTCGGCATCTCCATCGTCCTGGTCGAACACGACATGGGAGTCGTCATGCGCCTCGCCGACGAGGTCACGGTCCTCGACTTCGGCCGCCGGATCGCCGGCGGGCCGCCGGACCGCGTCCAGAACGACCCGGCGGTGATCCAGGCGTACCTGGGCGCACCCGCCGCGGACGAACCGAACGGCCCGAACGGAGAGACCCCCGCGTGACCACGTTCCTCGAACTCCTCCTCAACGGCCTCTCGATGGGGTCCGTGTACGCGCTCATCGCCCTCGGCTTCGTCGTCATCTTCCGCGCCACCGAGGTCGTCAACTTCGCCCACGCCTCGCTGCTGCTCGCCGGCGGCTACGTCACGGCCTCGCTCCACGACGACATCGGTTTCTGGCCCGCGCTCGGCGTCGGGATCGCCGCCGCCGCGGTCGTCGGCGCCGCCGTCGAGTTCCTCGTGATGCGGCGCTACCGCGGGCACGACCACAGCGTCCTCGCCATCGTCACCATCGGCGTCGACATCCTGCTCACCACCGAACTCACCCGGCGCCTGGGCACCGACGTCCTCGCGCTCGGCGACCCGTGGGGCGACGCCGTGCTCACCGTCGGCGGGGTGTCGATCGCCCACACCCGGATCGCGGCGTTCGTCGCCGCCGCCCTGCTCATCACCGGCTTCCTGCTCGTCTTCCGGTACACGTCGTGGGGCGTCGCGATGCGTGCCGTCGCCGAGAGCGGCGAGACGGCCGCGCTGATGGGCGTACGCCTGGGCCGGGTGTCGCTCGGCGCGTGGGCCGTGGCCGGCGGGCTCGCCGCCGTCGCCGCCCTGTTCCTCACCGTGTTCCCGACACCGGGTCTCGAACGGGCCACGTCGCTCGCCGCGCTGAAGGCCTTCCCCGCCGCCATCCTCGGCGGGCTCGACTCCACCACCGGCGCGCTCGTCGGCGGCCTCGTCGTCGGCGTCACCGAGTCCCTCGCCACCGGCTACCAGAGCGAACTCGCCTTCATGGGACGGGGACTCGGCGACGTGGCGCCCTATCTCGTGATGACCGTGATTCTCCTACTGCGGCCCTCGGGGCTCTTCGGCACGAAGGAGCTCGCCCGTGTCTGACACCCTCGCCACCGGGGCCCGGCCCGAGGCCGCCCCACCGGCGCACGGCGGCTCCGTCCGTACGCTCCTCGGGCGCCGCCGCACCTACGCGGCCGCCGCCGGGGCGCTCCTGCTCCTGGCCCTGCCGTTCTACCTCGACCGGTTCTGGCTGCAGGCCGGCCTGTTCGCCATGGCCGCCGCCATCGGCGCCATCGGCCTGAACCTGCTCACCGGCGCCACCGGCCAGCTCTCCATGGGCCACGCCTTCTTCCTCGCCGTCGGCGCCTACGGGTACTGCGTGTTCGCGGGCGAGGGCGGACAGCCGGTCGACGGGCTCGGGCTGCCGCCGTGGCTCGCCGCCGTCCTCGCGGTGCTCGTCGCCGGCGTCGCGGGCGGCCTGTTCAGCCCCATCGCGGGCCGCCTCAAAGGCGCGTACCTCGGCATCGCGACGCTCGCCCTGATCTTCATCGGACAGCACGTCCTGTTCAACGCCGAGGACCTGACCGGTGGCGCCAACGGCCGCGACGTACCCGCCATGAGCCTGTTCGGCCTCACCTTCGACGACAGTGAACTGACCGTGGCCAATGTGCCGTTCGGGTCCTCGGAGAAGCTGTGGTACCTGGGGCTGCTGCTCCTGCTCGGCTGCGGACTCTTCGCCCGCGGCGTGCTGCGCGGGCGGCCCGGCCGCGCCATGAACGCGATCCGCGACCACCGCATCGCCGCCGGCGTCCTCGGCGTCCCCGTCGCCCGCTACCGCGGCGCCGTCTTCGTCCTGTCGTCGATGTACGCGGGCCTGGCGGGGGTGCTGATCGCCCTCGTCTTCCAGCGCACGGTGCCGGACTACTTCGGCATCACGCTCTCCCTCGAGTACCTCGCCATGATCGTCATCGGCGGTCTCGGGTCCGTGGCGGGCGCGGTCGTGGGCGCCACGTTCGTCTCGCTGCTGCCCCAGATCCTCACCCGCTACAGCGACGCCCTGCCCCTCGTCTCGGCCCCCGGCACCGGCGGCATCGCCCCCGGCGAGGCCGCCCGCTACCTCTACGGCGCCGCCGTCGTGGCAGTGGTCCTGTTCCTGCCCGGCGGCCTGGGATCCGTCTGGAGACGGACCCCGGTACGGCTCGCCGCCCGGCGCGCCCGGAAACACCCTCAGGAGGAGTCATGATCGCCCGAACCGGCCCCACCCGCACGCTCACGGTGACCGCCGTGGCCGCGCTGCTCGCGCTCACCGCCGCGTGCAGCTCCAAGGCCAAGGACGGAGGAGGCGACGACAAGCAGAGTGCGGGCGGGGTGAAGACCGGCCAGGGCATCTCCGGCAAGACGATCAACCTCGGCGTCCTCACCGACATGACCGGCGTGTACGCCACGCTCGGCAAGAGCGTCACCCAGGCCCAGCAGCTGTACGTGAAGCAGGTCAACGGCGACGGCGGGATCTGCGGCTACGAGCTGAAGCTGACCGTCCGCGACCACGGCTACGACCCGCAGAAGGCCGTCGCCGGATACACCGAGCTCGCGCCCAAGGTCCTCGGCTTCACCCAGTTCATCGGCTCGCCGTTCGTCGCCGCCGTCGAGAAGCGCATCACCGACCAGGACAAGGCGCTCGTCCTGCCGCAGGCCTGGTCGTCGAATCTGCTCGGCAGCCCGTACGTCCGCGTCATCGGATCGACGTACGACATCGAGACGATCAACGCGATCGACTTCCTGATGCAGGAGAAGGGCCTGAAGAAGGGCGACAAGCTCGGCCACGTCTACTTCGAGGGCGACTACGGCGAGAGCGCCCTCAAGGGCTCGACGTACATGGCGAAGGAAGCCGGCCTCACCGTCGTCGAGCAGAAGATCAAGCCCACCGACAACGACATGACCGCGCAGGTCGCCGCCCTGAAGAAGGCGGGCGTCAAGGGCATCGTGATCAGCGCGGGCCCGCGTCAGGCCGCCTCGCTGGTCGGCGTCGCGGCCGCCGCGAAGCTGAACGTGCCGGTCATCGGCAACAACTCGGCGTTCGCCCCGCAGCTCCTCGGCACCCAGGCCGGACCGGCGCTGCTCGCCAACTACTACGTGGCGTCCCCGTCGCTGCCCATCGGCGGCTCCACCGAGGAGGCGAAGAAGCTCGTCGCCGACTACCGCGAGGCGTACCCGAAGGACGGCCTCGACAACGGCGTCGTGGCCGGCTGGACCGCGGCGGCCGTCTTCGGCGAGGCGCTGAAGAAGGCGTGCGAGTCCAAGGACCTCACCCGTGAGGGCGTCGACAAGGCGCTGCTGTCCCTCAGCGCCTACGACATGGGGTTCGGGGTCAGCCAGGACTTCAGCGACCCGAAGGCCCCGTCCTCGCACGAGTCGGTGATCCTGCGCCCCGACAAGGGCACCGTCGGCGGCCTGAAGGTCGTCCGTGAGCCCGGCGAGTCGGCGCAGGCCAAGCAGTACCAGCCCTCGGCGGGCTGAGAGCCGGCACCGGGGCCGGTGAGGCCCGCGCGGCAGCAGGAGGCCGCGCGGGCCTCACCCCGGCGGCAGAAGCCGTCACAGGAACGCTGAAGGGCCCGGAGCCGATATCGGCTCCGGGCCCTTCAGGCACGTACGGGAAGCGGTGCTACGGCAGCTGGGCCGCTCGCGCCTCGCGTCGGTTGTCCCGGAAGTTGTTCACCCTCCGGGCCGTCGCGAACAGCGGGATGACCGCGCCGAGGACGAGCTGCAGCGCGCAGCCGGTCGCGAGGAGCAGCTGACCGCCCGGGGCGTCGAACGCCCACGCCGCCAGCAGACCCATGCTGAGCACGATCCACGACAGCATCGCGACCGCGAGGCGGCCCCGCGGCTTCGGGTACTCGACGCGGCTCACCATCAGCCACGCGGTGCCGATGATCGCGAGCAGCGTCGCCACGAAGGGCAGCTCCAGCAGCACGATCGAGACGACGGTCAGCGCGCCGAACGGCGACGGCATGCCCTGGAAGGTGCCGTCCTTCACGGTCACGCAGGAGAACCGCGCAAGCCGCAGCACCACCGCCAGGAGCACCACGATGGCGCCCACCGCCGCGACCCTCTGGTGCGCGTCGTCGGCGACCATGCCGTAGACGAGCACGAAGTACGCCGGGGCGAGGCCGAAGCTGATCAGGTCGGACAGGTTGTCCAGCTCGGCGCCCATCGGCGACGAGCGCAGCTTGCGGGCCACCAGACCGTCGAACAGGTCGAAGATCGCGGCGGCGAGCATCAGGATCACGGCGGTGGCGGCGGAGTGCCGGGCCATGCCGGAGTCGTTGCTGCCCTGGATGTGCGGGATCAGGATGCCGGTCGTCGTGAAGTAGACCGCCATGAAGCCGCACGTGGCGTTGCCGAGCGTCAGGGTGTCCGCTATCGACAGGCGCAGTGAGAGCGGCATCTCCTCCGCGTCGTCCGCCTCGTCCGTCTCGGGCACCCAGCCGGCCTGGGTCTCGGGGTCAGTCACGGTCAATGCGAGTCACCCCAGCCACCGTCTTCTGGCCCACCTCGACGTCCACCTCGACCCCTTCGGGGAGGTAGATGTCGACGCGCGAACCGAACCGGATCAGACCGATGCGCTCGCCCTGCTCCACCTTCGTGCCCTGGGGGATGTACGGCACGATGCGGCGGGCCACGGCACCGGCGATCTGGATCATCTCAATGTCACCGAGCTC
Source organism: Streptomyces sp. cg35 (assembly GCF_050410835.1). Taxonomy (NCBI): domain Bacteria; kingdom Bacillati; phylum Actinomycetota; class Actinomycetes; order Kitasatosporales; family Streptomycetaceae; genus Streptomyces; species Streptomyces sp. cg35. The sequence continues at coordinate 1,749,871 of NZ_CP191268.1, read as the reverse complement.
GGTGTCGAAGTGCCAGACGACGCGCTCGTTGTTCTCGCTCTCCTTGTTGAACGCCGGGACGAACCCGCCCGGGATGTGTTCAACGGACGTCACGGTGCCGGCCAGGGGCGCACGGTTCACGTGGACGTTCAGCGGGCTCATGAAGATCGCGACGCGGGTGCGACCGTCCTTCCACGGCATGATGCTCTGCACCACGCCGTCGGCCGGGGAGATGACCCGGCCCTGGGCGATCTCGCGCTCGGGGTCGCGGAAGAACCACAGCATGCCGGCCGCCAGAGCGGTGGTCGGGACGGCGAGTGCTGCTGCCTTCTTGGAGCGGCGCGAACGGGCCAGGCTGAGGGCAGCCGTGGCGACGGTCGGGAGAAGCCACGGCGAGGCTCCGCGCGCAAGACGTCCCTTCAGGACGCCGTCGCGTGGTGCAGAGGTTTGGCTGTGGGGCATGGATGACCTTCGTAGCGGATGAGGCCGCGCTGGTTACGGGGGGACGGCGGCTTTTCCGGGGATGCTATCGGTTGCGAGCCACAACTGGGCAAGCCAGGAAGCCGAGTCGGCGGCCGAAGAGTGTTGACGGGGTGTGATCTTCTTCGCGAAGAAAACACCCCGAAACAGGACATCTCACCAGGCTCAGCCCTGGAATCGATACTCTTCGAGCAACCGACGACCAATGATCATTTTCTGGATTTCGGCGGTACCTTCACCGATCAGCAGCATGGGTGCCTCACGGTACAGACGCTCGATCTCGTACTCCTTCGAGAACCCGTATCCACCGTGAATCCGGAACGCGTCCTCCACGACTTCTTTGCAGTATTCGGAGGCCAGGTACTTGGCCATTCCTGCTTCGAGGTCGTTTCGTTCCCCGGAGTCCTTTTTGCGTGCTGCATTCACCATCATCGCATGGGCGGCCTCGACCTTGGTAGCCATCTCGGCCAACTTGAACTGGATCGCCTGGTGCTGTGCGATCTGCTTGCCGAAAGTGTGGCGTTGCTGGGCATAGGAGACTCCCAGCTCAAATGCACGCTGCGCGACCCCGCAACCACGCGCCGCGACATTTACCCGCCCGACCTCGACGCCGTCCATCATTTGGTAAAACCCTCGGCCCGTCCGCCCGCCGAGTACACGATTGGCCGGAATGCGTAGCCCGTCCATGATCAATTCGGTGGTGTCGACGCCCTTGTAGCCCATCTTGTCGATCTTCCCGGGGATCGTGAGGCCGGGCCGGACCTCTCCGAAACCGGGCTCCTTCTCCACGAGGAAGGTCGTCATCGACTTGTGCGGGGCCGTGCCCTCGGGATGACCTTCGTCACTTCGCGTGAGAACCGCCACAAGCGTTGACGTGCCGCCGTTCGTCAACCACATCTTCTGGCCGTTCAGGACGTACTCGTCGCCGTCCTTGACCGCCTTCGACGAGATCGCCGACACATCGGAGCCGAGAGCCGGCTCGGACATCGAGAACGCGCCGCGCACCTCGCCGAGCGCCATCCGCGGAAGGAAGTACTCCTTCTGCTCCTGCGTCCCGTGCTGCTTGAGCATGTACGCCACGATGAAGTGCGTGTTGATGATGCCGGAGACCGACATCCAGCCGCGCGCGATCTCCTCCACGCACAGCGCGTACGTCAGCAGCGACTCGCCCAGACCCCCGTACTCCTCGGGGATCATGAGACCGAACAGGCCCAACTCCTTGAGCCCGTCGACGATCGCTTGCGGGTACTCGTCGCGGTGCTCCAGCTCCGTCGCGACCGGGATGATCTCCTTGTCCACGAAGTCCCGCACGGTGGACAGGATTTCCTGCTGCACGTCGGTCAGGCCGTGGGTCTGGGCGAGTCGGCTCATCACTTCTCCTGGGACTTGAGCTCGGGGCGGCCGGGCTGCTCGCCGCCGCGCTCCTTGATGTACGTCTCGGTGGGCACCATCACCTTGCGGCGGAAGACGCAGACGAGCGTGCCGTCCTGCTTGTAGCCCTTGGTCTCGACGTACACGATCCCGCGGTCCGACTTCGACTTCGAGGGCGTCTTGTCGAGGACCGTCGTCTCGCCGTAGATCGTGTCGCCGTGGAAGGTCGGCGCCACGTGCTTCAGCGACTCGATCTCCAGGTTGGCGATCGCCTTCCCGGAGACGTCCGGCACCGACATGCCGAGCAGCAGCGAGTAGATGTAGTTGCCGACGACGACGTTCTTCCCGAAGTCGGTCGTCCTCTCCGCATAGTTGGTGTCCATGTGGAGCGGGTGGTGGTTCATCGTCAGGAGACAGAAGAGGTGGTCGTCGTACTCCGTGACCGTCTTCCCGGGCCAGTGCTTGTAGACGTCCCCGACGGTGAACTCTTCGTAGGTGCGGCCGAACTGCATGTGTCTTACGCCTCCGGGGCCTCGAACGTGCTGGTGCGCTGCATGCCGGCGGCCCGGCCCTTGCCGGAGATGACCAGGGCCATCTTGCGGCTGGCCTCGTCGATCATCTCGTCGCCGAGCATCGCGGAGCCCTTCTTGCCGCCCGCCTCGGACGTGTAGTAGTCGTACGCGTCCAGGATCAGCTCGGCGTGGTCGAAGTCCTCCTGCGACGGCGAGAAGATCTCGTTGGCCGCCTCGACCTGGCCGGGGTGCAGCACCCACTTGCCGTCGAAGCCGAGCGCCGCGGCACGCCCCGCGACCTCGCGGAAGCCGTCGACGTTGCGGATCTGGAGGTAGGGGCCGTCGATCGCCTGGAGGTCGTTCGCGCGGGCCGCCATCAGGATCTTCATGAGGATGTAGTGGTACGCGTCGGCGCCGTAGCCGGGCGGCTGCTCGCCGACGACCAGCGACTTCATGTTGATGGAGGCCATGAAGTCGGCCGGGCCGAAGATGATCGTCTCGATGCGCGGCGAGGCCTCGGCGATCGCGTTGACGTTGTTCAGGCCCTGCGCGTTCTCGATCTGCGCCTCGATGCCGATCTTGCCGACCTCGAAGCCCATCGTCTTCTCGATCTGCGTCAGCAGCAGGTCCAGCGCCACGACCTGGTCGGCCGTCTGCACCTTCGGCAGCATGATGCAGTCGAGGTTCTGCCCCGCGCCCTCGACGACGGTCACGACGTCGCGGTACGTCCACTCGGTCGTCCAGTCGTTGACCCGCACGACCCGCGTCTTGCCCGTCCAGTCGCCCTCGTTGAGGAACTTGACGATGGTGTGCCGGGCCTCCGGCTTGGCGAGCGGCGCGCAGGCGTCCTCCAGGTCGAGGAAGACCTGGTCGGCCGCCAGACCCTGGGCCTTCTCCAGGAAGCGGGGGTTGCTTCCGGGCACCGCGAGGCAGGAGCGGCGCGGGCGGAGACGGTTCACAGTCATGCGGGGACCTCCAGTGGGTCGAGCTGGTTCGCTAGCCGGATCTCGTCGACGATACGGCCGATGATCTCCGTGATGCCGAAGTCCTTGGGGGTGAAGACGGCGGCGACTCCCGCCCGCTTCAGGTCCTCGGCGTCGGCGTTGGGGATGATGCCCCCGACGATCACGGGGATGTCGGGGGCGCCCGCCTCGCGCAGCCGGGCGAGCACGTCCGGCACCAGTTCGGCGTGCGACCCGGAGAGGATCGACAGGCCGACGCAGTGCACGTCCTCGGCGAGCGCGGCGGACACGATCTGTTCCGGGGTGAGCCGGATGCCCTGGTAGACCACCTCGAACCCGGCGTCCCGGGCACGGACGGCGATCTGCTCGGCACCGTTGGAGTGCCCGTCCAGGCCGGGCTTGCCGACGAGCAGGCGCAGCTTGCCGCCGAGCTCGTCGCCGGTGCGGCGGACCTTCTCGCGGACCTGGGCGAGCGGCGTGCCCTCCTCCGCGGTGACCGCGACCGGCGCCGACGAGACCCCGGTGGGCGCCCGGAACTCGCCGAACACCTCGCGCAGCGCCTCGGACCACTCGCCGGTCGTGACCCCGGCGCGGGCGCACTCGAGCGTGGCCTCCATGAGGTTCTCCGTGCCGGCCGCGGCCTCCTTCAGGCGCTCCAGGGCCTGCTGGGTGGTCGGGTAGTGGAACGGGTCGCCCATGCCCTGCCGGTCGCTCGACTCCTGACGCGTGGTGCGCCAGTCGCCGATCGCCCGCACGACCCGCGCCTCGACCTGGTGGTCGACCGTCATGATCGCGGCGTCCAGATCGGCGGTGAGCGGGTTCGGCTCGGTCGACTCGTAGATGTTGACGCCGACGATCTTCTCCTCGCCGCCCTCGATCCGGGCCCGGCGCTCGGCGTGCGAGGAGACGAGCTGCGACTTGAGGTAGCCCGACTCGACGGCGGCCATCGCGCCGCCCATCTCCTGGATCCGGTCGATCTCGGCGAGGGACTCCGCGACCAGCGCGTCGACCTTCTTCTCGATGACGTGCGAGCCGGCGAAGATGTCCTCGTACTCCAACAGGTCGCTCTCATGGGCGAGGACCTGCTGGATCCGCAGCGACCACTGCTGGTCCCAGGGGCGGGGCAGGCCCAACGCCTCGTTCCACGCCGGGAGCTGGACGGCGCGAGCGCGTGCGTCCTTCGACAGCGTCACGGCCAGCATCTCCAGGACGATCCGCTGGACGTTGTTCTCCGGCTGCGCCTCGGTGAGGCCCAGCGAGTTGACCTGGACCCCGTACCGGAAGCGGCGCTGCTTCGCGTTCTCGATGCCGTACCGCTCGCGCGTGATCTGGTCCCAGATCCGCCCGAACGCCCGCATCTTGCACATCTCCTCGATGAAGCGGACCCGGAACCGGTTGATGGCCCCCTCGTGGCGGGCCCGCAGTGCTGGGTTGCTCACTCCGAGGCCTTCTTCGGGTGTCAGGCACAGCACGCCGACCTTGCCCTGGTGCAGGTTGTGATGGACGTCGTGGACGGCCTGCGCGGTGCCTTCGAGCGGCACCACCTCGGAGAGCGTCGGATGAATGAGGCCTTTGGCGATCAGCCGGTTGGCTTCCCACGCCTCGCGGTAGTTCGCGAAGTGGGTGCCGATGATCCGCTTGAGGTTCATCCACAGATACCGGTTGTCGAAGGTGTGCTCGTAGCCCGACGTGGAGGCGCAGGTCACGATGGTGCCGCCGCGGCGGGCCACGTACACGCTCGCGCCGAACGTCTCCCGGCCCGGGTGCTCGAAGACGATGTCCGGGTCGTCGCCGCCGGTCAGCTCCCTGATCCGGGCGCCGAGGCGCCGCCACTCCCGCGGGTCCTGCGTGTGCTCGTCCTTCCAGAACCGGTAGCCCTCGGCGCTGCGGTCGATCACCAGCTCCGCGCCCATCCGCCGGCACGCCTGCGCCTTCTGCGCACTGGACACCACACACACCGGGATCGCGCCGCCGTTGAGCGCCAACTGGACGGCGTACGAGCCGAGTCCGCCGGAGGCACCCCAGATCAGCACGGTGTCGCCCTGCTTCATGCGGGCGCCGGAGGCGGAGACCAACTGCCGGTAGGCGGTGGAGTTCACCAGCCCCGAGGCGGCCGCCTCCTCCCAGCTGAGATGACGCGGCTTGGGCATCAGCTGGTTGGCCTTGACCAACGCCAGCTCGGCCAGACCGCCGAAGTTCGTCTCGAACCCCCAGATCCGCTGCTCCGGGTCGAGCATGGTGTCCGCGTGCCCGTCGGGGTGGTCGAGCTCCACGGACAGGCAGTGCGCGACCACCGCGTCGCCGGGCTGCCAGCCCGCCACCCCCTCGCCGCAGCGCAGCACCACGCCGGCCAGGTCCGAACCCAGCACGTGATACGGCAGATCGTGCCGGGCCGCCTGCGGCGAGGTCTTTCCGTAGCGGGACAGGAAGCCGAACGTCGGCAGCGGCTCGAAGATCGACGACCACACGGTGTTGTGGTTGATCCCGCTCGCCATCACCGCCACCAGCACCTCGCCCGCGGCGGGTTCGGGGGTGGCCACCTCGTCCAGATGCAGCGAGCTGCGCGGGTCCTTGTCCCGGCTCGCCATCCCCTCAAACATCGCCGTCTCCTGTCACGTGGCCTGCGGCGGCGCGTGCGGGGAGAGGAGCCGGACAGGCCCTACCGGTTCCGGAGGGCTTCCTCGATGGTCCGCATGACTTCGGGAAGCGGGGCGTCCGTGCGGGCCACCGTCACCAGCACCTCGCCCGAGTGGGAGACCTGCGCGGGGGCCGGGGCGGCGGGGGTGCGACCGGCCCCGATGCCGGTGCCGAACGTGCGGCGCACGATCGCGAAGGCGTGGTCGAGCTGCGTCTCCACGTCGCCCTGGCCGCCGGCCCGCAGCCAGCGGCGCAGCACGTGGTTGTGGGCGGTGACGACGGCGGAGGCGGCGACCTCGGCGAGCAGCGGGTCGTCGTTGCCGTCGTGGTGGGCCTGCTCGTCGAAGTGGCCCAGCAGATAGCGGGTGAACAGGCGCTCGTAGCGGGCGACCGAGGCGATCTCGCGCTCGCGCAGCGTGGGTACCTCGCGGGTGAGGCGGTAGCGCTCCACGGACACCGCGGGCGAGGCGGCGTACATCTTCATGACTTCCTTGATGCCGCGGCACACCGTGTCCAGCGGGTGCTCGAGCGGCGGCGCCGCGTTCAGCACGGCCTCGGCGCGCACCAGGGTGTCGTCGTGGTCCGGGAAGATCGCCTCTTCCTTGGAGCGGAAGTGCCGGAAGAACGTGCGGCGCGCGACGCCGGCCTGCGCGGCGATCTCGTCGACCGTCGTGGCCTCGTACCCCTTCGTGGCGAAGAGCTCCATCGCCGCGGCCGCCAGCTCACGGCGCATCTTGAGCCGTTGGGCGGCAGCCCGGTTGCCCGCGGCGCTCTCCGGAGCGTCGGGCGTGGCGGAGGTACGGGAGGACTGGTCGGCCTTATGAGCGGGCGTCATGACCCGAACGTACTGCATGTACGTTCCAAAACGCTCCCCGGTAAGCGGGCCGCCCGGTGCTCCGAGCAGCCCGCCCCAGTCGGACCCGGCTCCCGACCCCGGCTCAGCGCCGGGCATATTCGCGGAAGCCACGGCCCGTCTTGCGGCCGAGGCAGCCCGCGGCCACCAGGTGTTCCAGCAGTGGCGCGGGTGCCAGACCCGGGTCGCGGAACTCGCGGTGCAGCACCTTCTCGATGGCGAGCGAGACATCCAGACCGACCACGTCGAGCAGTTCGAACGGGCCCATCGGGTATCCGCCGCCGAGCTTCATCGCGGCGTCGATGTCGTCGAGGGACGCGTAGTGCTCCTGCACCATCTTGATCGCGTTGTTCAGGTACGGGAACAGCAAAGCGTTCACGATGAACCCGGCCCGGTCGCCGCAGTCCACCGGGTGCTTGCGGATCCGATGCGTCAGATCGCGGACGGTGGCGTGCACGTCGTCCGAGGTCAGCACGGTCCGCACGATCTCGACGAGCTTCATCGCCGGGGCCGGGTTGAAGAAGTGCATGCCGATCACGTCCTGCGGGCGCGAGGTGGCGCGGGCGCAGGCGACGACGGGCAGCGACGAGGTCGTCGTGGCGAGGATCGCGCCCGGCTTGCAGACCTTGTCGAACGTCGTGAACAGCTGCTGCTTGATCTCCAGGTCCTCGGCGACGGCCTCCAGCGCCAGATCCACGTCGGCGAACGCGTCGTAGGACCCGGCGGGGGAGATGCGCGCGAGCGCCTGCTCGGCCGCCTCCGCCGTCATCCGCCCCTTGTCGACAGAGCGCGAAAGCGACTTGCCGATACGGGACTTGGCCTTCTCGGCCTTCTCCTCGCTGCGGGCGGCGAGCACGACGTCGTAGCCGGCCTTCGCGAAGACCTCGGCGATCCCGGAGGCCATCGTCCCGGAGCCGGCGACGCCGACGGACCGGATCGGGCGCGCGGGGCTCGCCGCCTGCTCCTGCGGCGCCGTCAGGGCGTCCCGCACGACGACCGGGCTGCCCGGCTCCTCGTACGTGTAGAAGCCGCGGCCCGCCTTGCGTCCGGTCAGGCCCGCCTCGCTGAGCTGCTTGAGGATCGGCGCCGGGGCGTGCAGCCGGTCGTGGGACTCCGCGTACATGGCGTCGAGGACGGTCCGCGCGGTGTCCACGCCGATGAGGTCGAGCAGCGCGAGCGGGCCCATGGGAAGCCCGCAGCCCAGCTTCATCGCCGCGTCGATGTCCTCGCGCGAGGCGTACTTGGCCTCGTACATGGCGGCCGCCTGGTTGAGGTAGCCGAACAGCAGCCCGTCGGCGACGAACCCGGGCCGGTCGCCCACCGCGACGGGCTCCTTGCCGAGTTCCAGGGCGAGATCGGTGACGGCGGCGACCGCGACGGGCGCCGTCAGCACGCTGGAGACCACCTCGACGAGCTTCATCGCGGGAGCCGGGTTGAAGAAGTGCAGACCGAGGACGCGCTCGGGCCGCGCGGAGTCGGCGGCGAGCCGCGTCACGGACAGGGCGTTGGTCCCGGTGGCCAGAACCGCCTCGGGCCGCACGATCGCGTCCAGGGCCCGGAAGATCTGCTGCTTGATCTCGTAGGACTCGGGGGCGACCTCGATCACCAGATCGGCGTCGGCCGCGGCCTGCAGGTCCGTGAACGTACGGAACCGGGCGAGCAGCTCGGCGCGCTCCTGCTCGGTGAGGTGCTCACGGCGCACCGCACGCGCCGTCGAGGTCTCCAGCGCCTGGGTGGCCCGCGCGGCGGCGGCCTCGCTGATGTCGATGCCGATGACCTCGCGCCCGGCACGGGCGAGGACCTCGGCGATACCGGTGCCCATGGTGCCGAGGCCGACGACGGCCACGGTAGAGATGCGGGACAGGGGAGCGTCCATCCGGGAACTCCAGGAGTGAGGGTGACGACTGAGGGCGCACGCCTAGACGCACAAAAGGCGTGTGGCGTACGGGAGTTGAACGTGCCGCTTACAGCTGTGCACGGGAACCGACCGGCCCTGTCCCGGAGCCATGTCGTACTGCTCGAACCTCGGTAGCGCGTACCGAACCGACTGCACTCGGGCGGCTGCGTCACCAGGCCGCCGAGAGTCGTACTGCGGGAAGTGTGCCCCGCTCACTTGAGATTAACCGGCGAGTAACGAGCGCGCCAGCCCTGGACGTTGACGAGTCTGTGTGATCTACGTCGCCGCAGGCCCGCCGCGTCTACCCTCGACCCCATGGACGAAGAGTCGCGAACGGTGACGGAACGCATCCGGAAGGAATCCGGCGGTACGCCCGCCTTCGACCAGCTGGCCGCCACGGACGACCGGGACGAGCTGGCAGCGGTGCTGACCGCGCCGCAGCAGCCGCTGTGGGCGCGGGAGCTGGCGGCGTACCGGCTGGGCGTCGCGGGTGACAGCCGCGCCTTCGAGTCCCTCGTCCTGCTCCTGAACCACCGCGACCCGGACCGCTGCGCGGCGGCGGCCCAGGCCCTGGCCGTCCTGGGCGACCCGCGCACGGCCCGCGCGGCGGCCGCCCTGGCCACGAACGAGCTGCGCGTCGCCTACGCCCTGCACCCCGTCCGGCTGCTCACCCAGCTCCGGGCGCCCGAATCGGCCCCGGCCCTGATCGTCACGCTCCGCCGCCGGCTCGCGCCGCACGACCCGTACCGGAAGGTGGCCCTCGCCTGTGTGGAGGGCCTCGGCAGCCTGGCCGACCCCCGCGCCCGTGAGGTCCTCACGGAGGCGTGCGCGCACCCGCGCCTGGCGATGGCGGCCGCGGCGGCACTGGCGCGGCTCCCGCCGCTCTGACATCCGCCGCGGACGCTCAGGCCGGCGCCCGCACGTACCGGACCTCCGGCACCGTCGCGCCCCCGACCTCGTACGGCTCACGCGCCCCGTCCGCCACGAATCCGGCCCGCTCGTAGAAGCGCCGCGCCCGCACGTTCCCCTCCACCACCCACAGCCGCATCGAGGAGTGCCCCGCGCGGAGCGCACCGGCCGCGCAGGCGTCGAGCAGCGCCCGTCCCACGCCCGTCGACAGATGCGCGGGGTGGGCGTACCGCGCGCACAACTCGGCCTCCCCGGGCGGCACGTCACGGTCCCGCGACGGGCCGTGGCAGGCCCAGCCGACCACGGCGCCGGCGCGCTCCGCGACGAACTCCGTGACACGGCCGAACAGTTCCCGGCGCCGCGCGGCGTCCCGCTGCACGCTCATCGCGTCGAGATACGCCTGCGGCATCAGCCCCGCGTACGCGAACTGCCAGCCGCGCACCCGCACTTCCGCCACGGCGGCGCAGTCGTCCAGGGTCATCTCCCGGACCAGGAGGTCCGCCGCCGTCACCGCGAAAGCACGGCGAACGCCTCGATCTCCATCAGGAACCCGGGGCTGACCAGCGCCGCCACCTGTACCGCCGACGCGGCCGGCAGTCGTGCGGGATCGAGGAACGCGTCCCGTGCCTCTCGTACTGCCGGCATGAAAGCCATGTCGGTCACGTAGTACGTCAGTTTCACCACGTCGTCGAACCCGGCGCCGGCGGCCGCCAGGCACCTGCGCAGGTTCTCGAAGACCTGCCGGGCCTGTGCCGCCGGATCGCCGGGACCGACCAGTTCGCCCCGCTCGTCGAGAGCGAGCTGGCCGGAGACGGCGACGAAGCGGCCCGTGCCCATGACCACGTGGGTGTAGGCCGTGGCCGGTGCGACGCCGTCGGGAGCGGGGATGTGGGTGAGTCGGCTCATCGCCCCATCCTCGCCCACCCCCCCGACGGGCCCCGCTCAGCCCCGGAAGCCGAGCAGCCCGTGCAGCGCGGCGCCGCCCGCCGAGGACGAGGCCGCCTTCGTCGCCAGCGGCTTCGGGTCCGGCAGCTTCTTGCACACGGCGTCGGCCTCGCCGCCGCCGCGCGGCACCGTCCCGGACGCGAGATACGTGGCGAGGTGCTTGTCGAGGCACGCGTTCCCGCTGAGCGTGATGCCGTGGTTGCCGCCGCCCTGCTCGACGACCAGGCTCGAACCGCGCAGCAGGTGATGGACCCGGACGCCGCCCTCGTACGGCGTCGCCGCGTCGTCCGTCGCCTGGAACAGCAGCGCCGGCGGGATCGAGGAGTTGCGCACGGTCCTCGGGTGCAGCGTCCGCGTGGGCCAGAACGCGCACGGCGCGTTGTACCAGGCGTTGTTCCACGTGGAGAACGGCGCCTTCTCGTGCGTCCGCCAGTTGTCGTCACGCCACTGGTTCCAGTCGCGCGGCCACCACGCGTCCCGGCACTGGACGGCCGAGTAGACGCTGTAGCCGTTGTCCCCGGCGGCGTCGACCGCCGCGAAGTTCTCGTACGCCTCGACCAGCGGGTCCGGGTCCTTGTCGTTCACGTACGCGGCGAACGCCTCGGCCAGATACGGCCAGTAGCCGTCGAAGTAGCCACCGGGCAGGAACGTGTCCTCCAGCTCCCCGGCGCCCACCTTCTTGCCCGCGGGCCGCCTCGCGAGCGCGTCGCGCATCGCGTACCACTTGGCCTCGACCTTCGCGGGGTCCTTGCCCAGCTTGTACGTCGCGTCGTACTTGGCGACCCAGGCCAGGAAGGCCTGGTGCCGGGCGTTGAAGGCGTGGTCCTGCGCGAGGTTGTCCTGGTACCAGACGCCCGCCGGGTCGACGATCGAGTCGAGGACGAGGCGCCGCACCCGCTCGGGGAAGTGCTTCGCGTAGACCGCGCCCAGGTAGGTGCCGTACGAGTAGCCGAAGTAGTTCAGCTTCTTCGCTCCGAGCGCGGCCCGGATCGCGTCCATGTCCCGCACCGAGCTGACCGTGTCGATGAACGGCAGGATGTCCGCGTACTTCTGCGCGCAGGCCCGCGCGAACGACTGCGCGCGCTTCAGGTTCGCCTGCTCGACCACCTCGGTCCGCGGCACGCTCTGCGGGCGGACGGGCTTGAAGTGGCCGGGCGCGCAGTCCAGCGCCGGCCGGCTCTTGCCGACGCCGCGCGGGTCGAACCCGATGACGTCGTACTGTGCCGCGACCTGCTTCGGCAGGCCCGACGCCACGAACCCGGCGAGCGAGAGCCCGCTGCCGCCGGGCCCGCCGGGGTTCACCAGGAGCGGCCCCTGGAACGTCTTCGCCGTGTGCGGGATCCGCGACAGGGCCAGCGTGATCTGCCGCCCCGCGGGACGGGTGTGGTCCAGCGGCACCTTCAACGACCCGCACTGCAGCGTCGGGTAGTCGTTCGTGGCGCACTTCTTCCAGGCGACGGCGGCGCTGCCCGGCGTGGACGGGGCCGATGCGGCATCGGCTCCCGCGGCGCCCGCGGTCGTGACGACCGTGGAGGCGGCCAGGGCTGCGGCGGCGCACAGAGCGGCTGCGCGTTTCTTCATGGGGCCTCCCGGAATGCAGGGGTCAGGGCCGTGAGTCCACGGTCCTTGCCGCATGTTCCCGGAAACGCCGCCCGGAACAATCCGTTCTGCCGCAAATTGACCCGATCGCAGTCCCGGTGCCCCTCACAGCAGCGTGAGCTGGGTCGGCGCGGCCGGCTCGGGCGCCGTGCCCTGCTCCGGCACGCGGACGCGCCGCGCCGTTCCCGGGCGCGAGGGCCCGATCCCGTACTCCGCGGCCAGCTCGTGGACCTGACGCGTGATCCGCCGCTGGTACCACCGGGGGGCGTACGCGCCCTCGGCGTACAGCCGCTCGTAGCGCCGCACCAGATAGGGGTGGTGCTGTCCGAGCCACGCCATGAACCACTCGCGCGCGCCCGGCCGCAGATGCAGCACGAGCGGCGTCACGGACGTCGCGCCGGCCCGCGCGATCGCCCGCACCGTCGCCCGCAGCTGGTCCGGACGGTCGCCGAGGAACGGGATCACCGGCGCCATCAGCACCCCGCACCCGATTCCGGCGTCGGCCAGGGCGCGGACGGCGTCGAGCCGGCGCTCGGGCGCGGGGGTGCCCGGCTCGACGGTGCGCCACAGCTCCTGGTCCACGAAGCCGACCGACATCGAGATGCCGACGTCCGTCACCTCCGCGGCCTGCCGCAGCAGCTCGAGGTCGCGCAGGATCAGCGTGCCCTTGGTCAGGACGGAGAACGGGTTCGCGTGGTCGCGCAGGGCTCCGATGATGCCGGGCATCAACCGGTAGCGCCCCTCGGCCCGTTGGTAGCAGTCGACGTTCGTGCCCATCGCGATGTGGTCGCCCTGCCAGCGGCGCGAGGCGAGATGGCGGCGCAGCAGCTCCGGCGCGTTCACCTTCACCACGATCTGGCTGTCGAAGCCGAGCCCGGTGTCCAGGTCCAGATAGCGGTGGGTGTTCCTGGCGAAGCAGTAGACGCACGCGTGAGTGCACCCGCGATACGGATTGACCGTCCACTCGAACGGCATCCGGGACGCGCCGGGCACCCGGTTCACGATCGACCGCGCCCGGATCTCGTGGAACGTCACCCCGCGGAACTCGGGGCTGTCGAAGGTGCGGGTGGTCACCGCGTCCGTGCCGAACAGCGCGGCGTCCGGCGCCCGGCCGTGTTCGGCCCGGTCGTCCGTGAGGTTCTCCCAGCGCATGACGCCTCCTCGGTAGCACTGAGCCCACAATAGAACACATGTTCCCTTGATCGTGCGGCCTGTACCGGGCCCCCGATTTTGGCGGCCGGTGCGGGGGGTGGTTGGCTTGGCCGCGCCACCGGCGATGCCCGCAGGCGATACCCGAAGAACCAAGTGCTCCTGAAGAACCAAGTGCTGGAGGAAAGTCATGGCGCAGGTCGAGGCCACCACGGAACGTGTCGTCGCCGCGAAGCCGGACGACGTGTTCGACGCCCTCGCCGACTACAACGGCACGCGCGCGAAGCTGCTCACCGAGCACTTCAGCGAGTACGAGGTGCGCGAGGGCGGCGACGGCGAGGGCACCCTCGTCCATTGGAAGCTCCAGGCCACCAGCAAGCGCATCCGCGACTGCCTGCTCGAGGTGACCGAGCCCACCGACGGTGAGCTCGTCGAGAAGGACCGCAACTCCTCGATGGTGACCACCTGGCGTGTCACGCCCGCCGGTGAGGGGCAGTCGCGGGTCGTCGTCTCGACCGTGTGGAACGGTGCGGGTGGCATCGGCGGCTTCTTCGAGAAGACCTTCGCCCCGAAGGGGCTCGGCCGCATCTACGACGGCGTGCTCGCCAAGCTCGCCGCCGAACTGGAGAAGTGACCCTCAAACACCGATCTCCCGCTCACCGTTTCGAGTGGTTTTCGTTTCGACTCAGTTGTACGCCGTAGGGCTCCGACCGGCGCATTCGTCGATCGAGCCCGCCTGAGGTGCGTCTCGTCGCGCTTGCCCCCCGTTGTCGCGTAATGCGAGAAATGGGCGGCGCAAGGGCGACGAGGGGAGCAGCAGGTGGGCACGACGACGCTGGTGACCGAACCCGTGGGGGAGCGGGAGGTGACCCGCGAGCCGGCTCCGGTCACCGCCCCGGCGCCTCAACAGGGCGCGGCGCCCCCTCAGTTGCCCGGCGACGGACTCAGCCCGCGGCGCGTCCGGATGGTGTTCGTCGGCCTGATGCTCGCGCTGCTGCTCGCCGCGCTGGAGCAGATGATCGTCGCCACCGCGCTCCCGAAGATCGTCGGTGAGCTGCACGGTCTCGACAAGATGTCCTGGGCGATCACCGCCTATCTGCTGACCTCCACCATCGGCCTGCCGATCTACGGAAAGCTCGGCGACCTCTTCGGCCGCAAGGGCGTCTTCCAGTTCGCGATCGTCGTGTTCGTCATCGGCTCCGCGCTCGCGGGGCGGGCCCAGAGCATGGACCAGCTCATCGCGTTCCGGGCCGTCCAGGGCGTCGGCGCCGGCGGTCTCATGATCGGCGTGCAGGCGATCATCGGCGACATCGTGCCGCCGCGCGAACGCGGCCGCTACATGGGCCTGATCGGCGCCGCCTTCGGCCTCGCCTCGGTCGCGGGCCCCCTGCTCGGCGGCTACTTCACCGACCACCTCTCGTGGCGCTGGTGCTTCTACTTCAACGTCCCGTTCGGCCTGGTCACCCTCGCCGTCACCGCGGTCGTCCTCAAGCTCCCCAAGCCCACGAAGAAGCCCCGGCTCGACGTGCCGGGCGCGCTGCTGCTGGCCTCGGCCTCCACCTGCCTCGTGCTGCTGACCAGCTGGGGCGGCACGGAGTACGCCTGGGGCGACCGCGTCATCATCGGACTCGGCGCCGGCGCGCTCGCCTCCGCGGTGCTGTTCGTCGTCGCCGAGAAGTTCGCGGCCGAACCCCTCATCCCGCTGCGGCTGTTCCGCGATTCCGTCTTCAACCTCAGCGGCTTCATCGGCATGGTGGTCGGCGTCGCCCTGTTCGGCGCGGCCAGCTATCTGCCGACCTTCCTGCAGATGGTCGACGGCGCCACCGCCACCGAGTCCGGGCTGCTGATGCTCCCCATGATGGGCGGCGTCGTCGGCGCCTCGATCATCTCGGGCCAGCTCATCAGCCACACCGGCCGCTACAAGCTCTACCCGATCCTCGGCAGCGCCCTGTCCGCGCTCGGCATGTATCTGCTGTCGCGCCTGGAGGTCGACACCCCGCGCCTCGAGTACAGCGCCTACATGGCGGTGCTCGGCGCCGGTATCGGCCTGATCATGCCCGTGCTGGTGCTCGCCGTGCAGAACTCCGTGCGCCCGGCCGACCTCGGCACGGCCACCAGCGCCAACAACTACTTCCGGCAGATCGGCGGCAGCGTCGGCGCCGCGATCTTCGGCACGCTCTTCGCGAACCGGCTGGCCGACGCCCTCGCCGACCGGCTGCCCGCCACCGGGGCCGGACGGACCGACGCGGCGTCCATCACCCCGCAGCTCGTCCACGCGATGCCCGAAGCGCTGCGCACCCCGTACATCCAGGCCTACGCGGACGCGATGCCCCGCATCTTCCTCTACCTGGTGCCGGTCCTCGTCCTGGGTCTGGTCCTCGCCTTCTTCCTCAAGGAGACACCCCTGTTGTCCAGCACAGCCCCCTCCGAGAACCCCGTCACCCCCGTCGTGCCCGCCCAGGAGCGTGTCTCGTACGCCGCCGGGGTCCCGGTCTGCGGAACGGTGCGGCACTCCGACTCCACCCCCGTACCGCGCGCCGCGCTCACCCTCATCGACGTCGGCGGCACCCAGATCGGGCGCGGCGCCAGCGGCGACGACGGCCGGTACGCGCTGTCGACGCCGGGCGCGGGCAGTTACGTGCTGATCGCGGCGGCCGGCGGACACCAGCCGCAGGCGGTCACGGTCACCGTCGGGGAGCGGCCGGTCGACCTGGACGTCGTGCTCGGCGGCGCCGGCCGCCTCGCCGGTGCGGTGCTCACGGCGGACGGAGCTCCCGTGCGGGACGCGACCGTGACCCTGACCAATGTGCACGGCGAGGTCGTCGCGACCACCCGCAGCGGACGTGAAGGCGGTTACGTCATCACGGAGTTGGTGGCCGGCGAGTACACCCTGGCGGCGAGCGCCCCCGCGTACCGCCCGGCGGCCCTGCCCGTGACGGTGATGGCCTCCCGCGAGACCCGGCAGGACGTGGAACTGGCGGGCGGGGCGGTGCTGCGCGGAACGGTACGGGCCGGCGGCGGCCGTCCCGTGGAGGACGCCCGGGTCACCCTGCTCGACGCCGCCGGGAACGTCGTGGACACGCTGACGACCGGGCCGGACGGGACGTTCCGCTTCGTCGATCTGTCGTCGGGCGAGTACACGGTGATCGCGGCGGGCTACCCGCCGGTCGCCACGGTGCTCCAGGTCGCCGGGGGCGGTCGCACGGAACGCGACCTCCAGCTCGGGCACGAGGACTGAGAGCCCCGTCGGGGGCGTGGGACCCGCCCGGCCCGTCGCCGCCCGGGCGCCCCGCACGACACAGGGCGCCCGTCAAGGGGCGGAGGGTCAATTCGCCCGTAGACACCCGGTGTTGACGGGCCGCGCGTACCGTGGAAGGAGGCGGTGCGCACCCCCGGCGTGCCGGAGGGAAGGAGCGCGGGCGCGATGCCAGGCACCGGTCGATCCCCCCAGGGCCGCGTCCCGCTGGCCGTTGTCGTCGTCGACCGGGCGGGCCGCGTCTCCCACTGGAGCACCGGCGCCCGCCGCCTCTTCGGCCCCGGCCGGGAGGAGGCGGTGGGCCGTCCCGTCGCCGACCTCCTGCCCGTGTCCGGCGCCCTCCCGGACGACTGTGTGGAGCCCGAGGCGGCCCGCGGCCCCTACGGTGCGCACGACGGGCTCGGGCACGGCCTGGAGGAGTCGCTCGGCGGCCGCACCTCCTACCCGGCCGCCGGCCGCGCCCGGCTCGACACCAGCGCCGGGCCCTGCGAACGCATCGACGTGCTGTGGTGGGCGTACCCCCTGGTGGGGCCGGGCCCCGAGCGGCTGCTCGTGCTCGCCGCCGACGCCCGGCGGCTCAGTGGCGGCGACCCGGGGGCCGAGGGCCCGCGGGAGGTGGCGGGAGAGCGCATGGCCCCAGGCTTCGCGTTGCACACCGACTTCCCGGCCGCCGACGAGCTCGCCCGCAGACTGCCCGAGATCCTGCCCAGCATGAGCGTGCGCGAGAGCGCCCGGATCGTCGGCCAGGTACTCGAACTCGGCTATCCAGTCCTGGAGTTCAGCCAGCAGGACCGGGTCCCCGTCACCGCCGACTGGGGTGTCGCGCGGCGCACCGAGCGCCAGGAGCGGCGGGTGCGGGCCGAGCGCGCCGCCGCAGCCGGGGTGCCGTCCCCGCGCAGGCCGCCGGACGACGCCGAGGACCTCGAGTTCATGGCGGTGCGCGAGCGCCTGGAGTTCCTCAACGAGGTGAGCGGGCGCATCGGTTCGTCCCTCGATCTGTCCCGCACGATCATCGAGGTCAGCCGCGCCGTCGTGCCCCGCTTCAGCGATGTCGCCGGCACGTACCTGCGGGAACAGGTCGTCGCGGGCGAGGGGTTCCCCGAGGGGCCGCCCGACACCACCACGATGTGGCACCGCGTCGCCGTGGAGCACACCGACGAACCCGGCCGCTGGGACGATGTCGTACCGGTCGGCGAGTCCATGCCGTTCCCGGCGCACACGCCGTTCTTCCAGTGCATGACGACCGGTGACCCGGTCCTCGTCCCGTACATCTCCGAGGAGATGGGCAACGCGATCGCGGCGCAGTTCGAGAAGCGCGACATCCGCCCGCTGATCAACCACCGTTCCATGCTCGTCGTGCCGCTGAAGGCGCGGAACGTGGTCCTCGGGTTCATGATCCTGCTGCGCCACCGGGAGCGGCCGGTCTTCAACGACATGGACCGCGTCACCGGCGCCGAACTCGCCGCGCGCGCCGGGCTCGTGCTCGACAACGCGCGCATGTACGCGTACCAGGAGTCCGTCGCGGAGACGCTCCAGGACAGCATGCTGCCGCACATCGAACCGCACATGCCGGGCTGCGACGTCGCCACCCGCTATCTGCCGGGCGCCCTGCTCGGCCGGGTCGGCGGCGACTGGTTCGACTCCATCAAACTGCCGGGCGCGCGTACCGCCCTCGTGGTGGGCGACGTCATGGGGCACGGGCTCAACTCGGCGGCCATGATGGGCCAGTTGCGGACCGCGGTGCAGACGATGGCCGCCCTCGACCTGCCGCCGGCCCAACTCCTGCGCAATCTGGACGACTTGGCGCAGCGCCTGGGGGAGCACTATCTCGCCACATGTCTGTACGCGGTGTACGACCCCATTGCCGGCGGACTGCACCTCGCCAACGCCGGACACATCCCGCCGGTGATCGTGCGCGCCGCCGACGGCCGCAGCGAGCTCCTGGAACTGCCCACCGGCGCGCCCATCGGTGTGGGCGGGGTGCCCTTCGAGTCCGTACGGATCCCGGTCGCGCCCGGCGACCGCGTCGTGATGTGCACGGACGGCCTCGTGGAGGTCCGCGGCGAGGACATCGGGGTGGGGCTTGCCACGCTCTGCGAGTCGGCGGCCCACCCGGCCGCCTCCATGGACGACGCCTGCGACACCATCATCCGTTCCCTCGCGGGCCGCGGCGGCCGCAAGGACGACGTGGCGCTCCTGATGGTCCGCACGAGCGGCATCGAGCCCGGCGACGTCGCCCAGTGGGAGCTCGACGGCGAACCGTCCGAAGTGCCGCGCGCCCGCGGCCTCGTACGGCGGCAGCTCGCGCTGTGGGGCCTGTCGGACGTCGAGTACGTCGCCGAACTCATGGTCAGCGAACTGGTCACGAACGCCGTGCGGCACACCGCGGGCGGCCGGGTGCAGGTGCGCCTGGTGCGCTCGGGCACGCTGCTGTGCGAGGTCGAGGACACCGAGCACACCCTGCCGACGCTGTGCAGCGCGGGGCCGGGTGACGAGTTCGGGCGGGGGCTGCGCGTCGTCGCGCGTCTGGCGCGCGAGTGGGGCACGAGCCGCACCGCGCACGGCAAGACCGTGTGGTTCGAGCTCACCCTGCGCCGCGAGCGCGTCTGACGCGGGGGCCGAAGGCCCGTACCTCGGGAAGGCGGTGCCGCCCCGCTTGTGGGGCGCACCCCGGCGCGGTAGACCGACCTGATGCTCCGGCCGGTTCCGCCGCCGCACCCCCGGGAGGGCCCATGAGTGTGACCGAGCGCTACAAGAAGGCGTGGGAGGGCTTCTGGGGCGAGGCTCCCGAGGAGCCCGGAGGCGTCTTCTGGGACGCCGAGCCCGCGCTCACCGTGGGCCTCCATCTCGACCTGTTCGAGCCGCTGTTGGCGGCCCCCGGCCTGCCCGTCGTGGACCTCGGATGCGGCAACGGCACCCAGACCCGCTTCCTCGCCGACCGCTACCGCAAGGTGGTCGGCGTGGACCTGTCCGGTGCCGCCCTCGGCCGGGCCCGCCGCGCGGACCCCGCCCAACAGGCCGACTACCGGCAGCTGGACGCCACGGACCAGCGTCAAGTGAGCGCGCTGCACGTGGAGTTGGGTGACGTGAACGTCTATATGCGGGGCGTGCTGCACCAGAGCGACCCCGTCGACCGGCAGCCGCTCATGGACGCGGTGGCGGCGCTGGTCGGCGAGCGCGGGCGCGGCTTCGTCGTCGAGCTGTCGGAGGGGGCCCGGACGATCCTGCGGGGGCTCGCGCGGCACCCGGCCGGTCCGCCGCCCAAGCTGGCCCCGGTGTTCGCCCATGGTATCGCCCCCGGCGAGGTCCGCGACGCGGCCGTGCCCGGGTATGCCGACGCGGCGGGCCTCGCGGTGCTCGCGTCCGGCGAACTGCCTTTGATCACCACGGAGTTCACCCCCGACGGGAGCCGCATCGAGCTGCCGTCGCGGTGGCTGGTGGTGGAGCGGGCGTCCGACCCGCCCCGATGGTAGGTTAGCTTAGGCTAAGCTAAGTAAGTCACGATGGGTCAGGAAGCGGTGGGGCGATGCACGCGCCTTTGGTCTCGTCCGATCTCGCCTGGGTGGAGGAGGCCGTACGGCCGCGCCCGGCCGTCGGTGTCCGGGTGGCGCGGCTGCTCGACGACCTGACCGGGGCCGACGGGCCGCTGCGCGCCGACCTCGCCGCCGCGTTCTGGGCCGACGTCGCACGGCTCGGCGCCCCGCTCGTGGAGCCGATCGAGGGCGAACCGGACCACCGCACCCTCACCTTCCTGTACCGCGGCCACCGGGCCACCCGGCACGTCCTGCTGTTCAGCAACCGCCTCGTCGACCGCGCCCGGCTCGCCGACGCCCTGCTGCACCACGTCCCCGGCACCGACATCTGGCATCTCGGCCTGCGCCTGCGCGCCGACCACCGGGGGGCCTACCGGATGGCCGCCGACATCTCGACCGGCCACCCGCCCGCCGACCCCGACCGGCTCCAGGAGTTCCTGCGCACCCTCCAGCGGTACGCCGGCCCCGATCCGCTCAACCCCCGGACGATCCCCACCCGTTGGGGCGGCCCGGACTCCTCCGTCTTCGCTCTGCCCGCCGCTCCCGGACAGTGCTGGGAGGGGGCCGCGCGCGAGGTGCCGCGCGGGCGGGTCGAGCGGCACCGCGTGGACAGCCCCGCCCTCGGCGCGGTCCGTGACGTGTGGGTCTACCTGCCGCCCGGACAGGGCCACCGCGACCTGCCCGTCGTCGTGCTCGGCGACGGCGACATGTGGCTGGGCGGCATGGGCCTGCAGGACTCCCTGGACGCGCTGATCGCCGCCGGCGCGCTGCCGCCGCTGATCGTCCTCGCCCCCGACTCCGTCGACGGTCCCACCCGCTGGCGCGAGATGAGCGCCCGCGACTCCTACGTCACGTTCCTCGCGGACGACGTACTGCCCTGGGCCGCCGGACGCTGGCCGCTCACCACCGACCCGCGCCGCACCGTCGTCGCCGGACAGAGCCTCGGCGGGCTCACCGCCCTGTACGCGGGCCTGGTCCGCGCCGAGCGGTTCGGCAACGTCCTCGCCCAGTCGCCGTCCCTGTGGTGGCACCCCGGCCTGCCGGTCGACGCCGTGCCGCAGACTCCGGTCGCCGGCGTCCCCTGGCTCGTTGGGCGGTACGCGCAGGCCCCGCCCCGCGACCTCACCGTGCACCTCGACGTAGGGCTGCACGAGGGTCCGATGGTCGGCTACAGCCGCGCGCTGTACGAGGCGCTGCGCCCGGCCGGGTACCGGGTCACGCTCGACGAGTTCAACGGCGGCCATGACTACGCGTGCTGGCACGGCGCCCTCGTCGACGCCCTCGTCCGGATGCTGGCGCCGGATCCGCCCGCAGCGCGCTGACGAGCGCGAACCCGGCCGAACGGGTCCTCCATTGGTCTATACCCCTGAGAGTTATCCACAGGTCTGGTGAGGTGTGCCCGGATCCGCGTACGGTGCTGGCCATGAAGATCCTCATCAGCGCCGACATGGAGGGCGCCACCGGTGTGACCTGGCCCGCGGACGTCCTGCCGGGCACACCGCAGTGGGAGCGCTGCCGCTCCCTGTTCACCTCGGACGTGAACGCGGCGGTGCTCGGCTTCTTCGACGGCGGCGCCGACGAGGTGCTCGTCAACGAGGCGCACTGGACGATGCGCAATCTGCTCCTGGAGCAGCTCGACGACCGCGCGCAGATGCTCACCGGACGCCACAAGTCGCTGTCCATGGTGGAGGGCGTCCAGCACGGCGATGTCGACGGCATCGCGTTCATCGGGTACCACGCGGGCGCCGGCATGGAGGGCGTCCTCGCGCACACGTACCTGGCGAACCAGATCACCGGCGTGTGGGTCAACGACGTACGGGCCAGCGAAGGCCTGCTGAACGCGCACGTGGTCGCCGAGTACGGCGTCCCCGTCGTCCTCGTCACCGGCGACGACCACGCCTGCGACGACGCTCTCGGGTACGCGCCGGAGGCCCGCAAGGTCGCCGTCAAGGACCATGTGTCCCGGTACGCGGCGGTGTGCCGCACCCCGGGGCGGACGGCCGCCGACATCCGGGCCGCCGCCAAGGACGCCGCGTCGATCGCCGTGCGTCACGAGCCGGTGCAGGCGGGTCCGTTCACGGTGGAGGTCGAGTTCGACGCCGAGCACCTCGCCATGGCCTCGACCGTCGTGCCCGGGGTCGAGCGGACCGGCGAGCGTAGGATCGCGTACACGCACGAGACCATGTACGAAGGCATCCGCACCTTCAAGGCGGTCACCACGATCGCCTCGGCCGCGGTGGAGGAACAGTATGGCTGAGCAGCACCTTCCGACGATCGACCAGAAGGCGCTCGACGAAGTCGTCACCTTCACCTCCGAGCTGATCCGCATCGACACGACGAACCGCGGCGGCGGCGACTGCAAGGAGCGCCCCGCCGCCGAGTACGCGGCGGCCCTGCTCTCCGAGGCGGGCCTGGAGCCGACGATCCTGGAGCGCACCCCGGGCCGGGGCAATGTGGTGGCCCGCATCGAGGGCACCGACCCCTCCGCCGAAGCCCTCCTGGTCCACGGCCACTTGGACGTGGTGCCCGCGGAGGCCGCCGACTGGAGCGTGCACCCGTTCTCCGGCGAGGTCCGCGACGGCGTCGTGTGGGGCCGCGGCGCCGTCGACATGAAGAACATGGACGCGATGATCCTCGCGACCGTCCGCCAGTGGGCCCGCGTCGGGTTCCGGCCG
This sequence comes from Streptomyces sp. cg35, assembly GCF_050410835.1. Classification (NCBI taxonomy): domain Bacteria; kingdom Bacillati; phylum Actinomycetota; class Actinomycetes; order Kitasatosporales; family Streptomycetaceae; genus Streptomyces; species Streptomyces sp. cg35. The sequence goes on along the minus strand of NZ_CP191268.1, from coordinate 1,727,114 downwards.
CGGCGCGACATCGTCATCGCGTTCACCGCCGACGAGGAGGCCAGCGCCGAGGACGGCTCCGGGTTCCTCGCCGACGAGCACCCCGAGCTGTTCGAGGGCTGCACCGAGGGCATCAGCGAGTCCGGCGCCTACACCTTCCACGACGGCAGCGGCAAGCAGATCTACCCCATCGGCGCGGGCGAGCGCGGCACCGGCTGGCTCAAGCTCACCGCCCACGGCAAGGCGGGACACGGCTCGAAGGTGAACGCGGCGAACGCGGTCACGCGCCTCGCCGCCGCCGTCACCCGCATCGGCGAGCACCAGTGGCCGATCCGCCTCACGCCCACCGTGCGCGCCGCCCTGTCCGAACTCGCGGCCCTGTACGGCATCGAGACCGATGTCCACGCGGCGGACTTCGACGTCGATGCGCTGCTGGCCCGGCTCGGCCCGGCCGCCTCCCTCGTCGAGGCGACCGTGCGCAACAGCGCCAACCCGACGATGCTGTCCGCCGGCTACAAGATCAACGTGATCCCGGGCGAGGCCACCGCGCACGTCGACGGCCGCTATCTGCCGGGCGCCGAGGACGAGTTCCGCACCACCCTCGACGCGCTCACCGGACCGGACGTCGACTGGGAGTTCCACCACCGCGAGGTCGCCCTCCAGGCGCCCGTCGACTCGCCCACGTTCGCGAAGATGCGGGCCGCGGTCGAGGAGTTCGCCCCCGAGGGGCACACCGTCCCCTACTGCATGTCGGGCGGCACGGACGCCAAGCAGTTCTCCCGCCTCGGTATCACCGGCTACGGCTTCGCCCCGCTCAAGCTCCCCGAGGGCTTCGACTACCAGGCACTCTTCCACGGTGTCGACGAGCGGGTCCCGGTGGAGGCGCTGCACTTCGGCGTGCGCGTACTCGACCGGTTCTTGCGCTCGGCATAGGCACGGCCCCTACCCGCGCGACGTACTAGGAAAAAGCGGAGGACGCGAAGAACATGGAGGGTCTGGAGTAAATGGGGGGCGGGAACGACATGGTGCACACGCAGGCCTACGGCTCCTGGCCGTCGCCGATCGACGCCGCGCTGGCGGCGGCGCACGACGGCAAGCCGGAGTACGTCGGATTCGTGGGCGACGAGGCCTGGTGGACCGAGCCGCGGCCGGCCGAGGCGGGCCGGCGCGCCCTGGTGCGGCGCAGGCCCGACGGCACGGAGCAGTCCGTGCTGCCCGCGCCGTGGAACGTGCGCAGCCGCGTCATCGAGTACGGCGGCCGCCCCTGGGCCGGCACCCAGCGCTCCGAGGGCCCGCTGCTGGTCTTCGTGAACTTCGCCGACCAGCGGCTGTACGCGTACGAGCCCGACCTTCCCGGCGCGCAGCCGCGCCCGCTCACCCCGCTGTCCGCCGTCGGCGACGGCCTGCGCTGGGCCGACCCGCAGTTCCACCCCGGCCGGGACGAGGTGTGGTGCGTCCTGGAGGAGTTCACCGGCGACGGGCCGACCGACGTGCGGCGCGTGGTCGCGGCCGTCCCGCTGGACGGCTCGGCGGCCGATGACCGCGGCGCGGTGCGCGAACTCACCGACGGCGCCCACCGGTTCGTCACCGGCGCCCGGCTCGCGCCGGACGGCCGACGGGCCGCGTGGATCGCCTGGGATCACCCGCGCATGCCCTGGGACGGCACCGAGCTGCTGGTCGCGGACGTCGCCGGGGACGGCACGTTCGGCCCCGCGCGGACCGTGGCGGGCGGCCCGGAGGAGTCCGTCTGCCAGGTCGAGTGGGCCCACGACGGGGCGCTCCTGTACTCGGGGGACGCCGGCGGCTGGTGGAACGTGTACCGGATCGACGCGGCGGGCGCCGGCTCCGGCGCGGCCCGGCCGCTCTGCCCCCGCGAGGAGGAGTTCGGCGGGCCGCTGTGGAAGATCGGCCTGAGCTGGTTCAAGCCGCTGGAGGCCGGGCTGGTCGCCGTCGTGCACGGCGTCGGCGCCACCTCGCTCGGCGTCCTCGACCCGGAGACCGGCGAGGTCGTCGACACGGCCGGCCCCTGGACCGAGTGGTCCTCCTCGCTCGCCGTGCACGGCACCCGCGTCGTCGGCGTCGCCGCGAGCCCCCGCACCGGACACGAGGTCGTCGAGCTGGACACCTCCACCGGGCGCACCCGGGTGATCGGCGGCGCGCACAGCGACCCCGTCGACCCGGCGTACTACCCCGAGCCGCAGATCCGTGTCTTCAGCGGGCCCGACGGCCGGGACGTCCACGCCCACATCTACCCGCCGCACAGCCCCACCCACGCGGCCCCGGACGAGGAACTCCCGCCGTACGTCGTATGGGCGCACGGCGGCCCCACCGGTCACTCGCCGCTCGTCCTCGACCTGGAGATCGCCTACTTCACCTCGCGCGGCATCGGCGTCGCCGAGGTCAACTACGGCGGCTCCACGGGCTACGGGCGCGAGTACCGCAACCGGCTGCGGGAGCAGTGGGGCGTCGTCGACGTCGAGGACTGCGCGGCCGTCGCCCTCGCGCTCGCCGACGAGGGCACCGCCGACCGGGACCGGCTCGCCATCCGCGGCGGCAGCGCCGGCGGCTGGACCAGCGCGGCGTCCCTGACCAGCACGGACGTCTACGCGTGCGGCACCGTCATCTACCCCATCCTCGACCTCACCGCCTGGGGAAGCGGGGAGACGCACGACTTCGAGTCGCAGTACCTGGAGTCCCTCGTCGGACCGCTCGACGAGGTCCCCGCACGGTACGCGGAGCGCTCCCCGGCCGAGCACGCCGACCGGCTCACGGCGCCCTTCCTGCTTCTCCAGGGACTCGACGACGTGATCTGTCCGCCCGCCCAGTGCGAGCGGTTCCTCGCGCGGGTGGAGAGCGAGGGGCGGCGGGTGCCGCACGCGTACATCGCCTTCGAGGGCGAGGGGCACGGATTCCGCCGGGCGGACACCATGGTCCGCGCCCTGGAAGCCGAACTCTCCCTGTACGCCCAGGTGTTCGGCCTGCACCCGATCGGCATCCCCACCCTGGAGCTCACCAAGTGAAACCGCTGGTGCGGCCGGAGAGGCTGGCTCCCGGCGCCCGGGTCGCCGTCGTCGCGCCCAGCGGTCCGGTCCCCGAGGACCGGCTGCAGGCGGGCCTGGACATCCTGCGCGGCTGGGACCTGGAGCCGGTCGTCGCGCCCCATGTCCTGGACGTGCACGGGGAGTTCGGCTACCTCGCGGGTGCGGACGCCGACCGGGCCGCCGATCTGCAGCGCGCCTGGTGCGATCCCGGTGTCGACGCCGTGCTGTGCGCCCGCGGCGGATACGGGGCACAGCGCATGGTCGACCTGCTCGACTGGACGGCGATGCGGGCCGCGCGGCCCAAGGCGTTCGTCGGGTACAGCGACATCACCGCGCTGCACGAGGCGTTCGCCGTCCGCCTCGGCGTGAGCACGCTGCACGGGCCGATGGTCGCGGCGGCGGACTTCCTCAAGAACGCACGGGCGCAGGACCATCTGCGGGCCACGCTGTTCGCACCCGAGTCGGTCCGGGTGATCCCCGCGGGGGAGGGGGCCGGTGTACTGGTGCCCGGCGTCGCGCGGGGCGTCACCCTGGGCGGCTGCCTGTCCCTGCTCGCCGCCGATCTCGGTACGCGGCACGCCCGTGCCTGCGCGCGTGGGGGCCTGCTCTGTCTGGAGGACGTCGGTGAGGAGACGTACCGCATCGACCGGTACGTCACCCAACTCCTGCGCGGGGGCTGGCTGGAGGGCGTCTCGGGGATTCTTCTCGGGTCCTGGGCGGAGTGCGATCCGTACCCTGAGGTGCGGGCTCTTCTCATGGACCGGTTGGGCGGGCTCGGGGTTCCTGTGGTGGAGGAGTTCGGGTTCGGGCACGGGGACGGGGCGTTGACCCTGCCGTTCGGGGTGGCGGGGCAATTGGACGCCGGGGCCTTGACGTTGACGCTGGATGCGCCGGCGCTGCGCTGACGCCTCACCGCCTGCCGGGTTCTCTTGCCGGGCGGCACCGGGTTCGCCGTGGTTGCTCGCGCAGTTCCCCGCGCCCCTGAAGGCCTGCGGCCCCGCCGCGCCTCCGGGAGCGGGCGCGTACCTCCGTGCAGGACCTATGACCTGAGATGGCGCACGCAGTGCGCATCTCAGGGGCGCGGGGAACTGCGCGACCAGCCACACTCCACCCGCACTCACCCAACACGCCGCCCCGCACGGCGATCGGCCCCGCCAGAAACCTCCCGCACACCCATTGACCCTCAACTGACACGCGTCACACCATGACTCCGCGCGCATACCTACTGGTCGGTAAAACCACGCGTGGAGGACACCCGTGCCCAGACCCCGTACCCCCCTCACCGCCGCCATCGGCACCGTCGCGGCGGCACTCGCGGCCCCGCTGGCCCTCGCCGTCCCCGCGAGCGCGGTCGGCGGCGTGACCGCGTCCACCGGCGAATACACCGTCACGGCACTGAAGTTCACCGTGCAGACCGGTGACCGCACCTGCACCGTGGATGCGGACCTGTACCGGCCCGCCGGTGTCGACGCGGAGCACCCCGCGCCCGCCGTCCTCACCACGAACGGCTTCGGCGGCAGTAAGTCGGACGGGTCCACGGACGCGACCGGCAAGGCCTTCGCGCAGCGCGGCTACGTCGGACTGGTCTACTCGGGCCTCGGCTTCGGCAAGTCGGGCTGCCTGATCTCGCTCGACGACCCCCGCATCGACGGCAAGGCGGCCTCCGCGCTCGTCGACTTCCTCGCCGGCACCCGGGCCGCCGACGACGGCACCGAGGTCGACTACGTCACGGCCGACAAGAAGGGCGACCCGCGCGTCGGCATGATCGGCGGCTCGTACGGCGGCGCCGTCCAGATGGCCACGGCCGCCGTGGACCACCGGGTGGACGCGCTGGTCCCGCTGATCACCTGGCACGACCTGGCCTACTCGCTCGACCCGCAGAACGCCGCCGACCGGGACACCCCCGGCGTCTTCAAGTGGCAGTGGAGCAACGGGTTCTATCTGATGGGCGAAGGGCAGCCGCTGCTGGAGCCCTCGCTCGACCCGTCGCGCATCAACAAGCTGAGCTGCCTGCACTTCGTCGACGACGCCTGCGAGACGATCCGCACCCTCAACTCCGGCCGCTACCCGGCCGACAGGACCCGGGCGCTGCTCGACTACGCGCGCAGCGTGTCCCCGGTCTCGTACCTGAAGGACGTGAAGGCGCCGACGCTGCTCGTCCAGGGACAGGCCGACAGTCTGTTCAATCTCAACGAGGCCAGGGCCACGTACGACACCCTGCGCGGGCAGGGCACCACCGCCAAGATGATCTGGCAGTCGTGGGGACACAGCGGCGGGCTCACCGACCCCGCGTCCGGTGAACTCAACCTGTCCCAGGGCAACTTGGAGACCAGCTACGTCGGCAGGCGGATCCTCGCCTGGTTCGACCGCTACCTGAACCACAAGAAGGGCGTCGACACCGGACCCGCCTTCGCCTACTACCGGGACTGGATCGGCGACCCGGACGACACCTACGCGACCGCCCCGGGCGTCCCCGCCCTGTCGAAGAAGCTGTACCTGTCCGGCGACGGCAAGCTCGTCGACAACCGCAAGAAGGTCGCCCGCGGCAGCCGCGAGTACCGCAACTGGCTCATCCCCACCAGCCACTCCGAGTCGTCCCTCGCCGGACTCATCGGACTGCCCGACCCGGCGCCGCGCGACACCCGGGGCACCTACCTCGACTGGACCACCGACCCGCTGACCGCGGCCACCGACGTCGTCGGCGCCCCGAAGGCCACCCTCAAGGTGATCTCGCCGAGGACGGAGCGCGTGCAGCACTCCGGTGACGCCGCCGACAAGCTCGTCCTCTTCGCGAAGCTGTACGACGTCGCGCCCGACGGCACGAAGACCCTGGTGCACCGGCTGGTGGCCCCGGTCCGGGTGCCCGACGTCACCCGCCCCTTCACCGTCACCCTGCCCGGCATCGTGCATCGCTACGAGAAGGGACACCGCATCCGGTTCGTCGTCGCCGCGAGCGACGACGCGTACGGCGGCAACAAGGGCGTCAAGCCGGTCACCGTCACCAGCGCGCCCGAGGACACCGGCACCGTGGAACTGCCCGTCGTCGGGCAGTAGCCGTCACCCGTACGGGCCCTCGGCCGCTGCGCAAACGCCGCTTTCCCGCACATGCTGGGCGGGGAGGCGGCGACGTCCTCCGGGGGAACGACGGAAGGGTCCACCGATGAGCCCCAAGGACACCGCGAGCTCCTCGAAGAGCGGCGGCTCCAGCGCGTTCACGCCGGCCAGGATCGCGGTACTGGTCCTGGCGGTCCTCGCCGTGATCTTCATCTTCGAGAACACCCGTCAGGTGAAGATCCGGCTGCTGATCCCCGAGGTCACCATGCCGCTGTACCTGGCGCTCGCGGCCGTCTTCGTCATCGGCGGCATCTGCGGGGGCTATTTCATGGCGAGGAGACGCAAGTGAGACGACGAGTGGCGACAGTGGCGGCCGGGACGGTGCTCGCCCTGACCGCGTCGGCGGGCGCGGCGGCTGCGGCCGACGGGCCGCGGATGCCCGACTTCCGCGGCCGCGGGCTGATGCACGTGTTCTCGACCCTCGACTACCGGACCAAGGTCGAGGTCGCCGACGTCAGCGGCACGCACCGGCACGTCCTGTGGCCGCTGAGCTGGAAGGTGTGCAGCCAGTCCCCGGCCGTCGGGCGGGAGATCGGGACCGGCACCGTGCGCATCGGCGTCGTGAAGCACGGCGAGAAATGCCCGTAGCAGGGCGCCCGGCAGCCGCCGCGTAGGCTGCCCGGATGAATGATCATCTGGCCGTGGGTGGCCGTGTCGTCCTGCGGCACATCGCCCTCACCGACGCCGACGAGTTCACCGCCCGGGCCCGCGAGAGCCGGGAACTGCACCGGCCCTGGCTCTTCCCGCCGCTGACCGCCGACGCGTTCGCCGGGTACGCCGGGCAGCTCGTCGAGGACCCGGCCAAGCACGGCTTCCTCGTGTGCGAGCGCGAGAGCGGCGCCATCGCCGGATTCATCAACATCAACAACGTCGTCCAGGGCGGCTTCCGCAGCGGCGCGCTCGGCTACGGCGCCTTCGCGCACGCCGCCGGGCGCGGTCTGATGTCCGAGGGGCTCGGCCTCGTGATCCGGTACGCGTTCGGACCGCTCGGCCTGCACCGACTGGAGATCAACGCCCAGCCCGGCAACACCGCGTCCCTCGCGCTGGCCCGCCGCGCCGGATTCCGCCTGGAGGGCTTCTCGCCGGACTTCCTCTTCATCGACGGGGCCTGGCGCGACCACGAGCGCTGGGCGCTCACCGCCGAGATGACTACCGCCCGGCCCGGCCCGGCTTCCGGTTGATCTTCATGGTGTCCATGTCGGTCACCGTCGAGCGCAGCTCCCCGTGCCCGAGGCCGCGCTCGCGCAGATACGCCTCGGCACGCTCCTCGGCGAGCGCGCCCGCCATCTCGTCGCCGTCGTCCGGGTCGGACGCGACGACGTAGCGCATCGAGAAGTGCTTGAGCGTGCGGTCGTACGCGAGCGAGCCCTCGGGCGCGAACCGCATCCCCGCGATGCCCTCGTGCTCCGCCACCTCGGCGAGCAGCCGCTCCCGCACCGCGTCGTCGAGACCCTCGAAGGTGGCGCGGACGATGACCCGGTAGGTGTGGCTCTCGGCCATGGTGCGACGTGCTCCTCGTGCTGCGGAACTGTTGAAAACGCCAGCCTACGTCGATGAGGATGGCCGGCATGCGGAATATCGTCGCCATCGACGCCCCCTCCAACCTGGGCCTGCGCCCGCCCGCCCCCGGCACGGTCCCCGGCGTCTACAAGCTCGCCGGCGCGCTGCGCGAGAACGGGATCGTGCGCAGGCTCGGCGCCCTCGAGGGTGGCGTCGTCGTCCCGCCGCGCTACGACCGGGGCGACTGGCAGGAGGGCGACGGGGTCTTCAACGCCGCCGCCATCGCCGCGTACACCGTGCGGCTCGCCGACCGGATCGAACGGCACCTGCGCGCGGGGGAGTTCACGCTCGTGCTCGGCGGCGACTGCTCGATCCAGCTGGGCGCCGCGCTCGCCCTGCGCCGCATCGGCCGCTTCGGACTCGCGGCCGTCGACGCCTCGGCCGACTTCCGCCACCCCGGGAACTCCGAGAGGGTCGGCGCCGCCGGCGGCGAGGAACTGGCCCTCGCGACGGGCCGCGGGCAGCGGGACCTCACCGACCTGGAAGGGCTGCGGCCGTATCTGCGCGACGAGGACGTCCGGCTCTTCGGCGGGCGCGACGCCTTCGGGGACGACCGGGCCGAGCTCGCCGCACTCAAGATCCCGAACGTGACGGTCGGCGAACTCCGCGAGTGGGGCGTCGACGACGTCGTACGCGGCTTCGTGCAGAGCTTCGAGGTGCCGGTGCTCGACGGATTCTGGGTGCACCTCGACGCCGACGTGCTCGACCCGTCCGTCATGCCCGCCGTCGACAGCCCCGACCCGGACGGGCTGCTGCCCGACGAACTCCTCGCGCTGCTGAGGCCGTTGCTCGCCTCGCCGCGCTGCGTCGGCATGAACGTCACGATCTACGACCCCGACCTGGACCCGGACGGCACCGCGGGAGCGCTGCTCACCGATCTGGTCGTCGCCGCCTTTGCGCAATCCTGACCGGAGCAGCCCCTGGTCAGCTCGCCGATGACCATGTTCCATGGTCATCGGGGGCGGGCCGCGCCCCGGGCCGACGGGAGGCAGACGTGACCATGCTGCGACGTGAGGTACTGACCCTGCCGGGCGTCGAGTTGGGCCCCGCGAACCCGCTGCCGCCGCTGCGGCCCCTCGACGAGGTCCACGGGATCGACGAGCGCGCCAAGGAGGACCTGCCGCTCGACATGGCCCGCCAGCTCGGCTACCGGCCCCTGCGCAGCCTGCTGCCCGAGCGGATCCGCGACGGCTACGGCCGGGACCGGGCCCCGGTCGACCTCGACACGATCGTGCTCGAGAACGACCGGCTGCGGGTGACGGTGCTGCCGGGCCTCGGCGGACGGATCGCCTCGCTGTTCCACAAGCCGACCGGGCGCGAACTCCTCTACCGCAACCCGGTGTTCCAGCCCGCCGCCTTCGCGCTCAACGGCGCCTGGTTCTCCGGTGGCGTCGAGTGGAACATCGGCGCCACCGGCCACACCACCCTGTCCTGCGCGCCCCTGCACGCGGCGCGCGTCACCGCGCCCGACGGCGGCGAGATGCTGCGCCTGTGGGAGTGGGAGCGGCTGCGCGACCTGCCCTTCCAGGTGGACCTGTGGCTGCCGGAGGAATCCGACTTCCTCTACGTCGCCGTCCGCATCCGCAATCCGCACGAGAAGCCCGCGCCGGTCTACTGGTGGTCCAACATCGCCGTGCCCGAGGAGCGCCGGGTGATCGCCCCCGCACAGGAGGCCTGGCACTTCGGGTACGAGCACGCGCTGCGCCGGGTCCCCGTGCCCGAGTGCGACGGCTGCGACCGCACGTATCCGCTGAACAGCGAGTTCCCCGCCGACTACTTCTACGAGGTGGGGGACGGCCGGCGCCGCTGGATCGCCGCGCTCGACGGGGACGGGCACGGGCTCGTCCAGACGTCGACCGACACACTGCGCGGCCGGAAGCTCTTCCTGTGGGGGAGCGGCACCGGCGGGCGGCGCTGGCAGGAATGGCTGACCGAGCCCGGCACCGGCGGCTACGCCGAGATCCAGGCCGGCCTCGCGCGCACTCAGCTGGAGCACGTACGCCTCGAGGCGGAGGGGGAGATCAGCTGGATGGAGGCGTACGGGCCGCTGTCGGCCACTGCCGAAACGGTTCACTCCCAGGGGAGTTGGGCCGCCGTCGTCGACGAGGTCGAGGGGCGGCTGGAACGGGCGCTGCCGCGGGCCGACGTCGAGGCCGCGTACGAGGCATGGCGGCCGCACGCCGATGCCGAGCCGGGGCAGCGGCTCGCCGTCGGATCCGGGTGGGGTGCGCTCGAAGTGCTGCGCGCCGGATGGAAGCTGCCCGGGACGCCGTTCGACGAGTCGACCCTCGGCGAGGCGCAGGCCCCGTGGCGGGAGCTGCTGGAGACGGGCGCGCTCCCGGAGCCGCGGCGGGTCGGCGCGCCCGGGCCCAGCCCGGTCGCCCCGGCCTGGCGGGACATGCTGGAGACGGCGCCGGCCCGGCCGCTGTCCGAGTACCACCTCGGGGTGGCGCAGTGGCATGCGGGGGACCGCGCCCAGGCCGTGCGCAGTTGGGAGCGCGGGCTCGAACTCGCCGCGTCCGACTGGCCGTTCCTGCGGTGCCTGGCGGTGGCCGACGCCACGGACGGACACCACGAGCGGGCCGCCGACCGGCATGCCGAGGCGTTCGACGACCTGTGCGCGGAGCGCCGGGACGACGGGGAGGCCTGGGTGGCCGCGACGGCCGCGCTCGGGCGCGAGGCGATCGAGGCGTTGCTGGCGGTGGGGCGGGCCGGGGAGGCGCGGGGTGTGTGGGGCCGGTTGCACGCGGGGACGCGGTCGCGCGGCCGGTTCCGTCTGCTGGAGGCCCGACTTCTGCTCGCCGAGGGCGAGGTGGCGGCCGCTCGGGGTGTCTTCGAGGCGGGGTTCGAGGTCGCGGATCTGCGGGAGGGGGCGGAGATCCTCGGGGAGGTCTGGGCGCGGGTCGCACCGGGCGAGCCGTTGCCCGCCCGGTACGACTTCCGCATGAGGCCCCCGTCGACATCGGACCCCGTCCGGTCAAGCCCCTCCGGCGATTGACGAGTAGGGGCCGGGGCCCGTGCCGGTCAGACCAGCTCCCCGTTCCGCGCCACGACCTGACCGCCGTGGACGACCATGTCGCGCTGCGGCATGTCGACCACGACCTGCGGGACGCACTCGCCGCGCACGAGGACGAAGTCCGCCGGTGACCCGGGCCGCAGGTCGGCGTGCGGGAGGCCCATCACGTCGGCGCCGCCGTGCGCGCCCACCGTGTAGCAGGACGTCAGCTCGTCGTCGAGGCGGACATCCGTGACCCAGCCGAGGATGTGCGCCCGGTGCAGCATGTCCGCGTTGCCGAACGGGCTCCACGAGTCGCGCACCCCGTCCGAGCCCAGCCCGACCCGCACCCCGTGCTTCTTCAGCTCGGTGATGGGCAGCACCAGGGACTCGTTCGGCGCGACCGTGGTCAGGGCGATGTCCAGATCGGCCAGGTCGCCCGCCATCGTGTCGAGTTCGGCCGCGGACAGGAACGGCAGACAGAAGACGTGGCTCACCGTCACCTTGCCCCGCAGCGACAGCGCCCGGGTGCGCTCGATGATGCCGCGCAGCACCTTCGTGCCCTTCTCGTCTCGGTCGTGCAGGTGGATGTCGACGCCGACACCGTGCTTGTCCGCCAGGTCGAAGACCAGGTCCAGCTGCTCGTCGAGGGCGTGGTCGAAGCTGATCGGATCGATACCGCCGATCATGTCGACGAGGCCGCCGCGCGCGGCGTCCTCCAGCAGCTTCGCCGTACCGGGCGTACGGACCACGCCGTGCTGCGGGAACGCCACGATCTGCACGTCGAGCGCGTCCGCGAGCCGCTCCCTGGCCTCGGCGATGCCCTCGACACCGGCCAGCCCGTAGGCCGGCGCCACGTCGGCGTGCGCCCGCATGGCACGCGTGCCGCGGGTCACGGCGTGCGCCATCAGGCCGTACGCGCGCTCGCCGACAGGACGTTTCTGCGACTCGAAGAGCTCGACGTCCTGCGCGCAGTAGTCGGCGATGCTGCTCGCCGGCTTGCGGGTCACCCAGTCGCCGCCCCAGCTCGTCTTGTCGGGGTGGATGTGCGCGTCCACCAGCGAGGGCAGGGCGAGCCGCCCGCCGCCGTCGACGACCTTGGCGCCCCTGGGGGCGGGGGCGTCGCTGATCAGACCGTCGATCACGGTCAGGTCCACGGCGTCCCGCGCGCCGAAGGGCCGTACGTCGCGGAAGACCACGGCCTTCTTGGGGCGATGCGCGCCGCCGGACCCGGCCGTGGCCGCCGGTGCCGCCGCGGCCGCCGACGGGGTCAGGGCCGCGCCCAGCGAGGCGGCTCCCGCGAGGACACCACGACGGGACAGGGGAGGGGGAGTCATACGGAATCTCCTTCGAAGGCGATTGAGGTGGGGCGGTGGAACGGGCGGCCTCGTGCGTCGGATGATCAGAGGGCGATGCCCGAACGCACCACGCGCACCGGGGACTTGAGGACCGAGACGTCCGCCAGCGGATCGCCCGGGATCAGCAGGACGTCGCCCGCGTGGCCGCGCGTCAGGCGGCCCGCCGAACCGTCCAGGCCGAGCAGGTGAGCGGCGCCGGTCGTCGCGGTGCGGATCGCGTCGAGCGCCGACAGACCCGCCGCGTGCATCAACTCGACCTCGCGGCCGATCGGCTTGATCGAGCCGCCCGAGGAGTCGGTGCCGGCGGCCAGCGGCACCCCCGTCTCGTGCGCGGCGAGCACGGCCTTCTTGAGCACCGGCAGATAGGCGCGGCCGCGCTCGGCCAGGACCGGGTCCGAGGAGTCGGCGAGGCCGGCGATCGCGGTCAGGGTGGGGGTGAAGTACGTACCCCTGCGCCGCATCTCGCGCAGGGTGCGCTCGGCGACGAACACGCCGTGCTCCAGGGAACGGATACCCGCGGTCACCGCGTCGTGGCAGCCCTGCTCGCTGTAGCTGTGGCACAGCACGCCCTTGCCGCCGCGCCGGGCGGCCGCCACCACCTCGGCGAGCTGCTCGTGCGAGTACACCTGGGCGAGCGGGTCCTGCTCGGGCAGGCCCGCGCGCTCGTTGACCCGGGTCTTCACGACGTCCGCGCCGCGGGCCAGGTTCACCTGGACGACGCGGCGCAGCGCCTCGGCGGACCGCACGCCGTTCTTGAGCCGGGCCAGGGGCGTCAGGTCGGGATCGGCGAGGACGGTGTCGCCGAGGTCGGGCGTGACGAAGATGCCGGCGGCCCGCAGCCGCGGTGCCAGTTCGGGGGCCTGGCGGGCCAACTCCCGTACGGCGATGTCCTGGTAGAAGTTCGTGGAGCCGCTGCGCGCGCTGGTGGCGCCCTGGCGGACGGCGTCGCGCGCCTCGGCCGCGGTGTTGAGGTGGATGTGGGCGTCGATCAGCCCCGGCAGCATCCAGTGGCCGTGCGCGTCCAGGCGCGGCATACCGGCGGGGACGTCGACGTCGTCACGGGAGCCGGCCGCGCGCACCACACCGGCCCGGATCACGACGACCGCGTCCTCGGTGACCTCGCCGGTCGCCGGATCGAGCAGCGTGCCGCCCTCGACGACCAGGTCACCGGTGCGGGCGGGACTCTTCGGCGCCGCCGCGGCGGGGGCCGAACCGGCGGTGAGGGCGGTGGCGGTGCCGGCGAGGGCCGCGGAGGCGGCGAGCACCCCGCGGCGGGTCAGTCGGCTGGACGGGGGCTCGGCGGGCTCGACACACATGGGGGCTCCTTGGGGGGAGGAGGACCTGGCCCGACTTTTTGTATACCAACAGAAAGGGCGCGGCAAGATCGCCTCGCGACCGCCCCGCCCCTTTGCGTGCTTTCCCGGGAATGTCTAGCGGTTCCGAACCTGCTTGTGGCCCATCTACGCGCTCTCGGTATACAAACTGGAGCCGGAGTCACCGAAGAGCGACTTCAGCGCCACCGCGCGGCTGTCCCTGACGTGCAGCAGCGTGCTCGCCGCCGCGGACTCCTCGTCGCCCGCCGCGATGTGCCGGAACATGTCGGCGTGCTGCGCCCGCATGTGCTCGGGCTCGTCGCGCATCCCGAACAACAGCTGCAACTGCCAGCTGAGCTGCTCCATGGTGCGGGCCAGCAGCGGGTTGCCGCCGAGCGCCACGATCTCCTCGTGGAACGCCGTGTGCGCCGCCACCTCGCGCGGCCCCTCGTCCGCCGCGGCCGCCCGCTCGGCCCGCGCGAGGAGCTCCCGCAGCGCGGCAAGGCCCTCCGGTTCCCGCGGTCCCGCGGCGGCGACCGCGCGGGCCGCGAGCCGCGAGGCCTGCACGGCCAGCGGCTCCCACACCTCGTACAGGTGCCGGACGTCGACCCGTTCCAGACGCCGCACACGCACACCGCTGTGCGGCAGCAGTTCCAGCAGGCCCTCGGTCACCAGGGCGCGCAGCGCCTCGCGCACCGGGACCCGGGACATGCGCAGCTCCTCGGCGACCTCCCGCTCCACGAGGCGCGCGCCCATCGGGTAGCGGCGGTCGACGATGCGCCGGCGCACCTCCTCGCGCGCCTGCGCGCTCAGGGACGTCCGTCCCTGCCCCGGCTCCTCCTGCTTGCCCGCCACGTGCACCGTCCTTCGCCGTCGTGCTCCGGGCGAGGATACGTGCACGCCGTGAGGGCTCAGGATTCCGCGGGCACCTGCCGGTCCACGTACTCGAAGACCGAGCCGTCGGGGTGCAGCGCGATCAGATTGCGGCCGGCCGGGGTCGGTACCGGCCCCGCGACGACCTTCGCGCCCGACGCCGTCAGGACCGCGTTGGCCTCGTCCACGTCCCGTACGGCGATCGTGGCCGACACCTTGCGCAGCACTTCCAGCTCCCGCTCGGGACCGCTCATCAGCAGGAAGCAGCCGACGGCGGCGACGGAGACCCCGCCACGATCGAAACGCAGCGCCTGGCTGCCCGTGAGCTGTTCGTAGAACGTGACCGAGGACTCCAGGTCCTCGACGCAGATGCGCAGCGTGGTTCCCAGGATCTCCATGACTGGAGCGTCTCCATCTCTCTGACCCGCGAAGTCCTTGATCTCCGTACCCCACCAGCGGGAAACGACCGGCCGCAGCCTGCCGCCACCCCCTCCCGGCGGAGCTGCAACGATTTCATGATTGCCATCCCCGTCGCTACCGTCCCCGGTGAGGAGATGCCCTCAACTCCTCGGCTCCTGATGGCCACTTCCCGGCGCCATCGCGATCCGGGTGCGCCAGCGAGGCTCGAGTCATCGAGGGGCGAGGACTGCAAGGAACCCTGCGCCTCCCGCACGCGCATGCTTCCGCCCGTCGGTGCCATCGCTGTTTGATCTGGAAGAGGATGAGAACTGTGTCCGTATTGAAGTCTCCTGAGGCGGTTGATGCCTGGCTGGGGAGTGCCGGGTGGTACCCGGGACGCCGGTGTGACGACCTGGCCGCCGCTGAAGTGGAGACGGCTCTGACGGATTTCCGCAACGACGGCGACAGTCTTGAAGTCATCCAGCCTGCTCTCGAATTTCTCCGTGAGCACGTCGGCCTTGATCTGCCTGTTCACGCCGCTACCGAAGACAGGCTGATCTTCCATTCGCGCCTCATGTATGAAGGCGCGGCGGAGGATGTTCAAGAACTCGCCGACGGACTGAAAAAGAAGGTCTTCCCCGTCGCGCACGACACCTATGACGGTGCAACGGTCCTCATGGACGAAGCGGGAAGATTCTTCTAGCTGCATCACAGCGGCGACTATTTTCTCGGCGACGACAAGTACTCGGCGTTGATGAGCTACTCGCGCGGCTATCCACTCGACGACGCGGAGGACTACTACGCCTGAGCTTCAGTCCCGACTCCGCGTCGGAGCGCGTGCGTAACCCAGCAGTGTGCACTTACGCGTCCGCGACCCTCGGCGTCCTCCAGTTCGCTGCGAACCGCAGGACGGCTAGCCGCGGGCCTGCTCGACAGCGGCGACGAGTTTCTCCGCGAGATCGTTGCTCTTGTGCGGAACGGACAGGCTGTGGGGATCCGAAGCCGGCGGACGTCCGCCCTGCATGAGGCCGCTCTTCTCGCCTGCGGCGGCCGCGCCGGGGACCAAGAACTGTACGTAGCCGTGCATCAGTCTGGTGGCCCGCTTGAAACGGGTGCCTGTCACGTCGACTGCCCGGACCCGAAACGGCGCCGGCTTGGGTCCGACGGGCGTCTTCGTGATGGTGATCCATTCCCCGTCGAAGTGGATGGTTCCCTGAACGCCACGAACTTCCATGTCCGTCCCCAGACGCGCGAGTTGGCAGAGGGATTCATGGCATCACAGGTGAAGGCGGAGCGGAAAGGGTGAGCCACCTTCTGCGGCAGCCGGGCGTGCAAGCGCCGATCATGCGAGGCGGCCCTGATCGGGAACAGGCGGGGGCGCTGTCGCTCGGTTCGGTGTCAGGTCGTCCGAGATGCGTAGACACCTGACGTTTGGCCGCCGGTGACCACGGGGACGCGGGAAGCTCCACCCACGCGTTCCCGGGAGGAGAACCGTGAGCCGATCGCGCGTACTGATCGTCGGTGCCGGGTTCGCCGGGTACCGGGCCGCCCGCACACTGGCCCGGACAGCCCGGCACACGGCCGATGTCACCCTGCTGAATCCGACCGACTACTTCCTGTACCTGCCGCTGCTGCCCCAGGTCGCCGCCGGTGTCCTGGAACCGCGCCGCGCCACCGTGTCGCTGCCGGGCACCCTGCCGCACGCCCGGCTCATGCTCGGCGAGGCCGGCGCCGTGGATCTCGACACCCGCACCGTGCACTACACCGACCCCGAGGGCCGGCCCGGCACCCTCGGGTACGACCGGCTCGTGCTGGCCGTCGGCAGCGTCAACAAACTGCTGCCGGTGCCGGGGATCGCCGAGCACGCCCACGGCTTCCGCGGCATGCCCGAGGCGCTGTACCTGCGCGACCACGTGACGCGGCAGATCGAACTCGCCGCCGTCGCGTCCGACCCCGCGGAGATCCGGGCGCGGCGCACCTTCGTCGTCGTGGGCGCCGGGTACACGGGCACCGAAGTCGCCGCCCAGGGGCAGCTGTTGACCGACGCGCTCGTGCGCAAGCAGCCCCGCCGGCACGGCAGTCGCCCGCGCTGGCTGCTCCTCGACATCGCGCCGTGCGTCCTGCCCGAACTCGACGAGCGGCTGTCCCGTACCTCCGACCGGGTGCTGCGCGGGCGGGGCGTCGAGGTGCGCACCCGCACCTCGGTGAAGGAGGCGACCGGCGACGGAGTCGTGCTGGACGACGGGGAGTTCGTCGACACCCGCACCCTGGTGTGGTGCGTCGGCGTCCGCCCCGATCCGCTCGTCGCCGGCCTCGGGCGGCCCCTGGAGCGCGGGCGGCTGCTCGTCGACCCGTTCCTCGCCGTGCCCGGACACCCCGAGGTGTTCGCCTGCGGAGACGCGGCCGCCGTGCCCGACCTGGAGAACCCCGGCGAGTACACCCCGATGACCGCCCAGCACGCCTGGCGCCAGGGGCGGATCGCCGGACTCAACGTGGCCGCGTCCCTGGGCCAGGGGGCCCGCCGCAGCTACCGGCACAAGGACCTCGGCTTCACCGTCGACCTGGGCGGGGCGCAGGCCGCCGCGAACCCGCTCGGCATCCCGCTGTCCGGCCCCCTCGCGGGCGCCGTCACCCGCGGCTACCACCTCGCCGCGCTGCCCGGCAACCGGATCCGGGTCGCGGCCGACTGGCTGCTCGATGCCGTACTCCCGCGCCAGGCGGTCCAGTTGGGCCTGGTCCGCTCCTGGTCCGTGCCGCTCGACACGGCGTCGCCCGAACTCGCCCGGGTGCCGGACGGTGCCCCGCACCAGCCCGAAGGAGGTACTCGATGACCACCCCCACCCCCACCCTCACCGACACCGAACTGCACGACCTCGCCCAGCAGTTGAGGGTCGACTCGGTGCGCGCCGCGGCCGCCGCCGGGTCCGGCCACCCCACCTCGTCGATGTCCGCCGCCGACCTCATGGCGGTGCTCCTCGCCCGGCACTTCCGCTACGACTTCGCCCACCCCGACCACCCCGGCAACGACCGGTTCGTCCTCTCCAAGGGCCATGCCTCGCCGCTGCTCTACGCCGCGTACAAGGCGGCCGGAGCCATCGACGACGCCGAACTGCTGACCTTCCGCACGCTCGGCAGCCGCTTGGAGGGACACCCGACACCGCGGCGCCTGCCATGGGTCGAGACGGCCACCGGATCACTGGGCCAGGGCCTGCCCGTCGGCGTCGGCATCGCCCTGGTCGGCAAGCGCCTCGACCGGGTCGACACCCGCGTCCACGTCCTGTGCGGCGACAGCGAACTCGCCGAGGGATCCGTGTGGGAGGCCGCCGAGCACGCCGGGTTCGAGCACCTCGACCACCTCACGGTGACCGTCGACGTGAACCGGCTCGGGCAGCGCGGGCCCACCCGGCACGGGCACGACCTCGACGCGTACGCACGCCGCTTCCGGGCGTTCGGCTGGCACACGATCGAGATCGACGGACACGACGTGGCGGCCGTCGACCGCGCCTACGCCGAGGCCCGCGACAGCGCAGGCCAGCCCACCGCGATCCTCGCCCGCACGCTCAAGGGCAAGGGCGTCGCCGCCGTCGAGGACCGGGAGGGCCTGCACGGCAAGCCGCTGCCCGAGCCGGACGAGGCGATCGCCGAGCTGGGCGGCGACCGGGGCGTCCGCGTCCGGGTCGCCCCGCCGCCCGCGGCCCGGGCCCTGCACGCCGTGCGCAGCGGCCGCCTCGACCTGCCCCGCTACGAGGTCGGCGACCAGGTCGCCACCCGCGACGCCTACGGCCAGGCGCTCACCGCGCTCGGCACCGCCCGCGGCGACGTCCTCGCCCTCGACGGCGAGGTCGGCGACTCGACCCGCGCCGAGTACTTCGCCAAGGAGCACCCCGAGCGGTACTTCGAGTGCTACATCGCCGAGCAGCAGCTCGTCGCCACGAGCGTCGGGGCGGCGACGCGCGGCTGGCTTCCGTACGCGGCCACGTTCGCGGCCTTCCTGACCCGCGCCCACGACTTCGTCCGGATGGCGGCGATCAGCGGCGCCGGGATCAATCTGGTCGGCTCGCACGCCGGTGTCGCCATCGGTGAGGACGGACCCTCGCAGATGGGCCTGGAGGACCTCGCGATGTTCCGGGCGGTGCACGGCTCGACGGTCCTCCACCCGTGCGACGCCAACCAGACGGCCCGGCTGGTCGCGGACATGGCCGAGCTGTCGGGCATCCGGTACCTGCGGACCTCGCGCGGGAAGACCCCGGTGATCTATCCGCCGCACGAGGAGTTCCCGGTGGGCGGCAGCAAGGTGCTGCGGTCCGGCGACGACGACCGCGTCACGCTCGTCGCCGCGGGCGTGACGGTGCACGAAGCGCTGCGCGCCGCCGACGAGCTGGCCGCGGCCGGCATCCCCGTCCGCGTCATCGACCTGTACTCGGTGAAGCCGGTCGACCGGCACACCCTGCAGGCCGCCGCGCGGGCCACCGGCTGCCTGGTCACCGTGGAGGACCACCGGGCCCAGGGCGGCCTCGGGGACGCCGTCGCCGAGGCGTTCGACGACGGGGTCCCCGCGCCGCGCCTGGTACGCCTCGCCGTCCGCACGATGCCGGGGTCGGCGACACCGCAGGAGCAGCTGCGGGCCGCCGGGATCGACGCGGCGAGCATCGTGGCCGGGGTCGCGCTGCTGGTGGAGCAGGCCGTCACCCCGTGACGGGGACCGGGCGCATGCCGTCGGGGCTCGGCCCCGACGGCATGCACCGCCCTACGCGCCGGGCTGCTTGCGGCACAGGAGTTCGCCGTGCAATACCGCGAACCAGGCGTCCTCGTGCGTGCCCCACTCCCGCCACGCCTCGGAGACGGCCGTCAGCTGCTCGGGCGTCGCGTGGCCGCCGCCCGTCGCGCGGTCCGCGTACGCCGAGGCCACCGTGCGGTCGGCCCACAGCCCGCTCCACCAGGCGATCTCGTCCGGCGTGGAGTAGCACCACGTACCGGCCGTGGCGGTGATGTCCGCCGCGGCGAAACCCGCCGCCAGCGCCCACGACTTCAGGTGCCGCCCGGCGTCCGGCTCGCCGCCGTTGGCCCGGGCGACCCGCTGGTAGAGGTCCAGCCAGTCGGTCATGCCCCGGGACTGCGGATGCCAGGTCATCGCCGCGTAGTCGGAGTCGCGTACGGCGATGATCCCGCCGGGCTTCGTGACGCGGCGCATCTCGCGCAGCGCCTGCACCGGGTCGCCGACGTGCTGGAGCACCTGGTGCGCGTGCACCACGCAGAACGTGTCGTCGGGCCAGTCCAGCGCGTGCACGTCGGCGGTCGTGAACTCCACGTTGGTCAGGCCCCGTTCGGCCGCCGTGGCGCGGGCCTGGTCCAGGATGCCCGCGGCGTGGTCGGCCCCGACCACCTGTCCGTCCGGGACCAGCGCCGCCAGGTCCGCGGTGATGGTGCCCGGACCGCAGCCGATGTCCAGGATCTGCATGTGCGGCTTGAGCGAGCCGAGCAGGTAGCCCGCCGAGTTGGCGGCGGTGCGCCAGGTGTGCGAACGCAGCACGGACTCGTGGTGGCCGTGGGTGTACACGGCGGTCTCCTGCGACATGGCCCGATCCCCTTCACGGTGTGACGGCTCGCCCGGGGCGAGTGCCCCGGGCGATGTGATCACCGTACGCCGTGCAGCCGCATGGTGAGATACCCGTCTTGATATGTGGACCGCGAGCGGATTGGGGGAGGTGCCTAGCGGGGCGGGGGAGGCGTCACAGTATGGTCAGCGGCCGGTACACGCGCAGCGCCTCGTGCTGCTTGTCGATCGTCAACTGCCGCCCACAGTCGGCGACTTCACCGTCGTAGGCGAGCAGGGTGCCCGGTGCGACACCGTCGACGCGCAGCCGCGTGAGCCGGGTCGCGGCGTGGAACGGGGAGCGGGACAGGGGCCCGGACAACGCCGCCGCGAGCAGCCGCACGCCGGGCAGCCGGCCGCCGCTGACCGTGCGCACGTCCAGCAGCCCGTCCGCGAGATCCGCGCGCCGGCCCGCCGTCAGCCCCATCCGCCGATACGTGCAGTTCCCGGCGAAGAGCAGCCACAGCGGCCGCTTCTCGCCGTGCAGTTCGACCTCCAGCGGATGATCGCGGCGCAGCACGTGCACCGCCGCCACGACATCGGCGAGCCGACCGCCGATCCGGCCCGACCAGCGCTCCCGCTCCTGCACCAGCTCCGGGTAGGCGCCCAGGCTGAACGTGTTGAGGAAGATCCCCGACGCCTTGTCCGAGCGGAACCGGCCGACGTCGACCGCGACCGCGTCGCCGCCCTCGACGGCCCGCACGAAATCGCCCGCGTCCTCGATGCCCAGGTCGTACGCGAAGTGGTTCAGCGTGCCGCCGGGCAGCACCGCGAGCGGCAGACCGTGCCTGAGCGCCACCTGCGCGGCGGTGTTCACCGAACCGTCGCCCCCGGAGATCCCCAGGGCGCGGGCGCCCGACGCCGCCTTCTCCAGCGCGTCCGGGATCTCGGTGCCCTCGCACTCCACGAACTCGGCCAGCGGCAGGGCGTCCTTGAGCACCCGTACCTTCTCCGGCGTCCCGGCCTTGGTGTTCACCACCATCACCAGGCCCTCGCCGCCCGGCAGCGCCGGCACGTCGTCGACCAGCGGACGCCCCGGCGACGGCATCTGGCCGCGCGTCGGCACCAGACCCCGTACGGCGAAGGCCGCACCCACACCGAGCGCCGCGCCCGCCACGACGTCACCCGGGAAGTGCGCGCCCGTGTAGACGCGGGAGGCCGCCACCGAGAACGCCACCGGGGCGACGACCGCGCCCCAGCCCCGCGACTCCAGGGCGACCCCCGTCGCGAACGCCGCCGCCGAGGCCGCATGCCCCGAGGGGAACGACGTGGTGAACGGCTGCCGCTTCAGCCGGCGCACTATCGGCACCGCGTCCAGCGCGGGCCGCGCCCGGCGCACGGACCGCTTCCCGAGCGTGTTGATCGTGGCGGAGGCCAGCGCCAGCGACGCCACCCCGCGCACGGCGGCCCGGCGGGCCCGCGGCGATCCGGTCGCCGCCAGCGCCCCGGCCACCCCGAACCACAGCACCCCGTGGTTCGCGGCCCGGCTGAGCCGGGGCAGCACCCGCTCGGCGCCGGGCCACCGCGATTCGGCGGCGTTCTCGAAAAGGCGCAGGTCGAGCGAGGCCAGCCGGCCGCGCAGGGAGCGGCCCGGCCGGGCCGCGTCCGTCGGACGCGAGGTGAGGTCGAAGTCGGCACACATGGAACGACGATTACCCCGGCCAGGGCTCCGCATCCAGGGTCCGAGGTCCTATTCGTTTGCCCGTCACCCGCACAGCCGTCCAGAATGCGTGACCATGGGACATCTGGAAGCCGCACACCTCGAGTACTACTTGCCGGACGGGCGGGCGCTGCTCGGTGATGTCTCCTTCCGTGTCGGCGAGGGCGCGGTGGTGGCCCTCGTCGGGCCCAACGGGGCGGGCAAGACGACCCTGCTGCGGCTGATCTCCGGCGAGATCCAGCCGCACGGCGGCTCCGTCACGGTCAGCGGCGGGCTCGGCGTGATGCGCCAGTTCGTGGGGTCCGTGCGCGACGAGAGCACCGTGCGCGACCTGCTCGTCTCCGTGGCGTCGCCGCGCATCCGCGAGGCCGCGAAGGCGGTCGACAAGGCCGAGCACGCGATCATGACCGTCGACGACGAGGCCGCGCAGATGAGCTACGCGCAGGCCCTCGCCGACTGGGCCGAGGCGCAGGGCTACGAGGCGGAGACGCTGTGGGACATGTGCACCACGGCCGCGCTCGGCGTCCCCTACGACAAGGCGCAGTTCCGCGAGGTGCGCACTCTCTCCGGCGGTGAGCAGAAACGCCTCGTCCTCGAAGCGCTGCTGCGCGGCACCGACGAGGTCCTCCTCCTCGACGAGCCGGACAACTACCTCGACGTGCCCGGCAAGCGCTGGCTGGAGGAGCGGCTGCGCGAGACCCGCAAGACCGTCCTCTTCGTCTCCCACGACCGCGAGCTGCTCGCCCGCTCCGCCGAGAAGATCGTCAGCGTCGAGCCGGGCCCCGGCGGCGCCGACGCCTGGGTGCACGGCGGCGGCTTCGCCACCTACCACGAGGCCCGGCGCGAGCGCTTCGCCCGCTTCGAGGAGCTGCGCCGCCGCTGGGACGAGAAGCACGCCCAGCTGAAGAAGCTCGTGGTGAACCTGCGCCAGGCGGCAGCCGTCAGCCACGAAATGGCGTCCCGGTACGCCGCCGCGCAGACCCGCCTGCGCAAGTTCGAGGAGGCCGGACCGCCCCCGGAGCCGCCGCGCGAGCAGGACATCACGATGCGCCTCAAGGGCGGCCGCACCGGAGTGCGGGCCGTCACCTGCAAGGGACTCGAGCTGACCGGCCTGATGAAGCCCTTCGACCTGGAGATCTTCTACGGCGAGCGCGTCGCCGTCCTCGGTTCGAACGGCTCGGGCAAGTCCCACTTCCTGCGCCTGCTGGCCGGGGACACCTCGGTGGCGCACACGGGCGAGTGGAAGCTCGGCGCCCGCGTGGTGGCCGGCCACTTCGCCCAGACCCACGCCCACCCCGAGCTGCAGGGCCGCCCCCTCCTCGACATCCTGTGGCGCGACCACGCGCAGGACCGGGGCGCCGCGATGTCCCGGCTGCGCCGCTACGAACTGACGGCGCAGGCCGAGCAGAAATTCGAGCGTCTCTCCGGCGGCCAGCAGGCCCGCTTCCAGATCCTGCTGCTCGAACTGGAGGGCTCCACCGCCCTGTTGCTGGACGAGCCGACGGACAACCTCGACCTGGAGTCGGCCGAGGCGCTGCAGGAGGGCCTGGAGTCCTTCGACGGCACGGTCGTCTCGGTCACCCACGACCGCTGGTTCGCCCGCGCCTTCGACCGGTACCTGGTGTTCGGCGCGGACGGCCAGGTGCGTGAGACGTCGGAACCGGTCTGGGACGAACGTCGCGTGGAACGTTCCCGGTAGCCGTCGCGGCCTCCAAGATCTCGTCGTACGCTGCTTAGTTGGGCGTGTACGACGAAATGTCACGAGGCAAGAGGTGAAGCGGTGTGAGGACGTCATTCCGGTCGGGCGACGTCGAGCAGACCATGGAAGCGATCAAGACCGCTTTCTACACCAATCAGCTGGACGTACTGGCGGCCCCGGAACGGTTCGGTGCGGCTTTCGAGGTGCTGGAGCTCGGCGGCATCACCGTCGGCGCTCTCGCCTGCGGGGCCGATGTCCGGGTCCGCTGCGGCGAGTTGGGCGCGTACCACGTCAACGTCCCGCTCGGCGGCCCGATGACCTGGCACCAGGCCGGCCGTCCCGAAGTGATCACGCCGGCCGGCCGGGCCGCGCTGCTCCAGCCGGTCGGCACCACCGTCGTGGACCGCTGGGCCGGTGACGGGCAGATCGTCGCCCTGAAAGTGGAGCGGGACCTGCTGGAGCGCCGCATCGAGGAGCTGACCGGACGCGCGCCGAGCACGCCCGTCGTGCTCGACCCCGATCTCGACCTGACGCAGGGCCGCGGCAAGGCCTGGGCCCGCCTCGTCCGCATCCTCGCCGACGATCTGCGCGAGTCGACCCGGATGCTCGAACACCCGCTGGTCGCCCAGCCGTTGCGGGACGCCGTGCTCAACGGCCTGCTGCTGGCGGCCGACCACCGCTACCGCGACCAGCTCGACCGGCCGGCCGAGGGGCTGCGGCCGGCGCCGGTGAAGCGGGCCATGGACGCGATGCGCGAGCAGCCCGAACGCCCCTTCACCACCACGGAACTCGCGGCGGAGGCCCGCGTCGGTGTCCGGTGGCTCCAGGAGGCGTTCGCCCGCTACGTGGGCATGCCGCCGATGGCGTATCTGCGTACGGTGCGCCTGGAGCGGGTGCACGCCGAGCTCCTCGCGGGCGACCCGCGCACCACCACTGTCAGCGAGATCGCGTTCCGCTGGGGCTTCGGTCACCTGGGCCGGTTCGCCGAGCAGTACCGGAGCAGGTACGGCCGGGTGCCGTCCCGCACCCTGCGCGACCCGGCCCCGTGACGGAACCGGTGCGGTGCACCGCGTTTTCCGGACAGCGGCCGCGCTCGGCGGATCGAGACCGGCCCGTCGGACGGCCTACGGTGAATCCGTTGCCGGGGGTCGGTCCCGACCCTGAGGACATGCCGTTCCCAGGACCTGCGACCGCGACGGATTCCGGTGACACACGGCCCGGATCTACCCCGCCGGGCCGGCACCAGCCTGCGGGCCCGGGCTCCCCCCGGACACTGCACCGGGCCCGTCGGCGTGGCTCCGGTGCAGTGTCAGGTCCCCGAGGCTGACCATGCCCACCGCACGGCCGTTCTCCACCACGGGGAGACGGCGCAGCGCGTGTTCCCGCATCAGCTCCGCCGCCACGGACACCACCTCGTCCGGACCGATCGCCACCGGGTCCGGCGTGCACACGGCGTGCGCGCTGACCGTCAGCGGATCCGCCCCGTCGGCGACGGCGCACAGCGTGATGTCCCGGTCCGTGAGGACACCGAGGATCCGGCCGGCGTCCGCCACCAGAACGTCACCGGTGCCCTGGGCGCGCATCAGCTGGGCGGCCTCGACGAGCGACGCGTCGGGGCGCACCGCCACCACGCCCGGCGTCATGACTTCCCTCACCACATCGGCCATGGCCGTAGGCCTCTCTGCTCCCTCGGGGGCGTGCGGCGTGCACGCGGTGACCCGTCGCAGTACCCCTCGGCCCGGCCGCCATGCGTGTTTGCCGCGGCGGCGCAGGGGCAGGCGGTTGTCAGTGCTTCGGACAGGAGGCACGTCCGTGGGAGGGACACCTGCACCTGCAGGTATCCGTCGCCCCGGGTGTGTCCGACGCCCCATGAGGCGCGACTCCCACGGTGACCACCGATCCCCAGGCACATTCAGGGAGTTGCGATCCATGCGTACGCGTACCAGCGCACCCGTGCACTCGGTGAAGGCCGGCCGACGCCACCCGCACGACGACGCACCCGACACCGCCGAAGCCTTCGCCAAACTGTCCGGCATGCCCGACGGCCCCGACCGTGTCGAGCTGCGTCAGGACGTCGTCGAGGCCTGGCTGCCGATGGCCGACCGGCTCGCCGGCCGCTTCCGCAACCGCGGGGAGTCCTACGACGACCTGCGCCAGGTCGCGGCGCTGGGCCTGGTCAAGGCCGTCGACCGGTACGACCCGGCACGCGGCAACGCCTTCGAGAGCTACGCCGTGCCCACCGTCACCGGTGAGATCAAGCGGCACTTCCGTGACCACATGTGGACCCTGCACGTGCCGCGCCGCGTCCAGGACCTGCGCAACCGGGTCCGGTTCGCGCAGCACGACCTGGCCGGGGAGATCCCGGGCCGCGCCCCGACCCTCACCGAGATCGCCGAGCACGCGAACCTGACGGAGGACGAGGTGCGTACGGGGCTCGAGGCGCTGGAGAGCTTCACGGCGCTCTCCCTCGACGCGGAGCTGCCCGGCAGCGAGGACGGCTTCTCCCTGTCCGACGCCCTGGGCAGCGCCGACCCGGCCCTCGACGTGGTCGTCGACCGGGAGGCCGTCAAACCGCGCCTCGCGGCGCTGCCGGAGCGGGAGCGGCAGATCCTCTACATGCGGTTCTTCGGCGACATGACGCAGAGCCGCATCGCCGAGCAGCTGGGCATCTCGCAGATGCACGTGTCGCGGCTCATCAGCCGGTGCTGCCACCGGCTGCGGGACGAGGTGCTGGCCGACGCCGCGTGAGAGCCGATCCCGCTCACCGGCCCATGGCCAGGGCGATGTGACGGGACATCAGGTCCAGCGCCTGGGCCCCGGCCATCGAGAACGCCGGCCGGCCGGCGGACCGGAACAGGGTGAGCACGCCCTGGACCGGTTCGCCGGCTGCCGGAATCAGGGGCACGCACAACAGGGACGTGACGTCCGCACGGACCAGGACCGGGACGCCCGACGCGTCCTCGCCCAGCGCCCCGAGGTCCCTTGGGACGGACCAGGAGCGCCGCGCCGGCTCTCCGAACTCGCCGAGAACGCGACCCGGTGCACGGCCGACTGCTGCGGCGCCGTGGCCACCGCCTCCGACGGCGGCGACGAACGCCCGGCCGCGGCGCCCCATCCCGACCTCGCCGCCCTGGTGTCCGTACAGCTGCGCTCCGGAGAGGGCCCGATCCTCGTGGCCGAGGAGGGCGGGCGGCCCGTCGACGCCGCCGACGTGCCGGCCGAGCGGCGGTGGCCGGACTACCGGGCCCTGGCGCCCGACTCCGGGCCGCGCCGTATCTCGCAGACCCACGCACCGCAGACTGGCCGACGTCGCCTCCGTCGTCGGCCAGCGGCGCGGGCGCGGTCCGGAGCGCGATCTCGCCACGCCGACCCCCTGACCCGGCCGCCCCCGCGGACCGTGCCGACGCCGCCGCGTCACCCACCCGGCGCAGTGGCCGCGCCGGGCCCCTCGCGTGCCCCGACGTCCCCCGGGTACCCACACAGCAGGAGCACGGCGCGCGCGGGTGCCCACGGGGATGTGACGCTGGGAGCAGCGCACCCGCGAGGGTACGGCGACGGACACACGGCACGGAGGCAGCATGCGGCCATCGGACCCCACGGCCCGAGACCACCAGGGCCACGGGACCAGGGGCCCCGTGCCCGAAGGCCGCGGCCCGGTGCGCTACGGACCGCCGCTGCCCGAGCCCGGACTCCCCGTGCTGCCCGAACTGGCCGGTGTCGTCGCCGGGACCGCCGGACGCCCGCACGCGGAGCCGCCCGGCGGACCGCCCGCACTCCTCGAAGCGGCCCGCGGCCACTGGCAGCGCAGAGGCCTGGCCGCCGAGCACGCCCAGGTCATCGCCGCGCCGGGCGGCGCCCCGCTGCTCCTCGCGCTCACCGCGGCGCTCGGCGGCGACGTGCTCGTGCCGCGCCCCTGCCCCGCGTGGTGGGTGCCGCAGGCGCGCCTGCTGGGCCGCGACGTGTTCCATGTGCCGACGCCCGCCGAGTGCGGCGGCGTCCCCGACCCGTACGCCCTCCTGGAGACGGTCCGCCGGGTCCGGGCCGAGGGCGGTGACCCCCGGCTGCTCGTGCTGTCCGTCGCGGACGACCCGACGGCGACCGTGCCGCCGCCCGAGGTGCTGCACGAGGCGGTGGAGGCCGCCGTGGGGGAGGGCCTGCACGTCGTCAGCGACGAGACCTGGCGCGACACCCTGCACCCGGGCACGGACACCGTGCTGTTCAGCCCCGCCGAGATGTTCCCCGCGCACGTCACCGTCCTGACCGACCTCACCGGTGCGTTCCTGCCGCCGTCGCTGCCCGCGGCCTGCGCGCGGTTCCCGCCGACCGGGCAGGGCGCCCGCCTCGCCGAGCGGGTCCTGGACTTCCTCACCGCGACCGGCGCCGTGCTCGCGGCGCCGGTCGCGGCCGCGGCGGCCTACGTCCTGGACGAGCCCGAGGAGATCACCGCCCGCCGCACGGCCGCCGCCCGGCTGCACGCCCGGGTCGCCGCGGCCGCGCACCGCGCCGTGCTCGCCGGGGGCGCTCTGGCCCGGCCCCCGCGGGCCGGCCGGCACCTGTACGTCGACCTGGACCCGCTGCGGCCGCCGCTCGCCGCCCGCGGGGTCACCGACGCCCAGGACCTGGAGGACTTCCTCACCGCGCGCCTGGGCATGCCGGCCCCCGGCGGCCACCGGTTCGGCGACGATCCGGCGGCGCTGCGGGTGCGGCTGTCGACCGGGCCGCTGCTCGGATCGACCCCGCAGGAGCGCGGGGCGTCTCTCACCTCACCGGAGCCCCTGGAATTGCCGCACGTGGCGCGGCTGTTGAGCATGGTGGGGTCGGCGCTCGGCGAGCTCCGCGGCAGTGCGGGCCCGGTGGACCCGGTGAGTTCCGAAGGCAACGGACCGGCAGGCGAAGGATGGGAGTCCGAGCGATGACCCAGGCGTCCGAATCGACGACAGCACAGCGAGCTGATGCCACCGCGTCCGTCGAACCCCTCGTCGAGCCCCTGCCGCTCGGCGGGGGCGCCCCCGCCACGGCACCGCGCCGCTGGCCCCGGTCCTTCGCGGACCGCCTGACCGCACCCCTGCCCGGCCTGCGGGCCTTCGCCCGGTTCGCCCGCGAGGGCGCGCTGCGGCCACGCCCCGAGGGCCTGCGCGACATCCCGCAACTGCCGTTCGAGCCGGGCCCGCTGCCCGACGTCGACGCCCGCACGGCCGCCGTCACCTGGGCGGGACACGCCAGCTGGATCGTCCGCATCGGCGGCCTGACCGTCCTGACCGACCCCGTGTGGTCCCGCAAGATCCTCGGCACCCCGGCCCGGATCACCCCGGTCGGGGTCGCCTGGAGCGCGCTGCCGCCCGTCGACGCGGTCGTCATCAGCCACAACCACTACGACCACCTGGACTGGCCCACCATCAGGAGACTCCCGCGCGACACCCCGGTGTTCGTCCCCGCGGGCCTCGGCCGCTGGTTCACCCGCCGCCGCTTCACCCGCGTCACGGAACTGGACTGGTGGGAGGGCGCCGAGCTCGGGGGAGTGCGCTTCGACTTCGTCCCGGCCCACCACTGGTCGAAGCGGTCGCTCACGGACACCTGCCGCACCCTGTGGGGCGGCTGGGTCCTCACCGACCGCGACGGGCAGCGGATCTACTTCGCCGGCGACACCGGGTACGGCCACTGGTTCTCGGAGATCGGCCGCCGCTACCCCGGCATCGACCTGGCGCTGCTGCCCATCGGCGCCTACGACCCGCGCTGGTGGCTGCAGGACGTGCACTGCGACCCGGAGGACGCCGTGCGGGCCGCGCAGGACGTGGGCGCGCGCCTCATGGCACCCATGCACTGGGCCACGTTCCTGCTGTCGGCCGAGCCCGTCATGGAGCCGCTCACCCGGCTGCGGGCCGCCTGGGAGCGGGCCGGACTGCCGCGGGCCGCGCTGTGGGACCTGCCGGTCGGTGCGTCACGCGTGCTGGCTGCCTGACGTCCGGCGCACCTTCCGCCACAGCATCGGAGCCGCGCTGATCAGCAGGGTCAGCGCGACCGCCGCGACGACGCCCTCCCACGGCTCCTCGAACAGGGAGCCGCCGAGGATCCCGATGACCTGGTACGTCACCGCCCACGCGAGGCACGCCGGAATGTCGCCGCGGGCGAACCGGCGCAGCGGCATCTTCGCCATCAGGCACGCCAGCATCACCGGGATCCGCCCGGCGGGCACGAGCCGCGACAGCACGAGGACCATCACTCCGTGGTCGGCGAGCTTGTCCTGCGCCTGCTCCAGCCGCTCCTGGGGCGCCCGCGCGCGGATGGCCTCCAGCCACCGCGACCCGTTCTTCGAGCCCATGCCGCGCCGCCCGAGCCAGTACAGGGCGATGTCCCCGAGGAACGCGGCGACCGAGGCCGTGGCGAACACGAACAGCAGTGAGTACGGCGCCCTCTGGTGGAAGGCGACGACGGCCGCGGAGCTCACCAGCGCGCCCGTCGGGATCACCGGCACCAGCGCGCCGACGGCGACGAGCAGGAACAGCGTCGGGTAGCCGACGGCCTGCTGGGTCGACTCGGGCGGTACCTGCGTGGCGGCGGAGAACATCATCGATGGGCCCCCGTCCGCCGGGGAGCCCGCGGGGCGGGACCGTTCACCGGGCCACCTCCGGCCGGACGCTCTCACCGTGCGCGAGCAGGTGCACCGCCACCCGGGGCGCGCGCAGCGCCGCCTGCCGGACGAACTCGTCACCCGGCGTGTGGAACTCGTGCGGGCGCACGGCGTCCATCCCGATGGGCCAGTACGTCCCGTAGTGCACGGGCACCGCGCTGTGCGGGGCCAGCCGGGTCAGCGCCTCGGCGGCCCGCGCCGGATCCAGATGGTGCGGCCCGAGATGCGGACCCCACCCGCCGACCGGCAGCAGCGCGACGTCCACCTCGCCGACGGCGTCGGCCATGCCGTCGAACAGCCCGGTGTCGCCGGCGAAGTACGTACGGGCCTCGCCGCTCACCACGTAGCCGAGCGCGGGTGACCGATGGGGCCCCACCGGCAGCCGCCGCCCGTCGTGCGCGGCGGGTACGGCCTCTATGGCGACGCCGCCCACCTCGACCCGGGCCCCCTCCTCGACCTCGGTGATCTCCAGGGCGCGCAGCCGGCGCAGGCCCGGCACGGAACGCGGGGCGCCGCGCGGGACCAGCACCCGGGTGCCCGGCGCGAGCCGGGCCAGCGACGGCAGATGCAGATGGTCGGCGTGCAGGTGCGAGACGAGGACCACGTCGGCGCGCGCCGCGCTCGGCGGCGGCGGAGCGCCCCGGCGGCGGCGCAGGTGGGCGAGACGCCGGGCGAAGAGCGGATCGGTGAGCACCCGGGTGCCCGAGTCCTCGACCGTGCAGGTGGCATGACCCCACCAGGTGATCTCCACCGGCACGCGGTGCCTCCTTCTGCTCCTTCGTACGACTCCCCCCGAGCCTACGTGCAGGAGTAGGGTCGACGGCGAAAGCTGAGGTGAGGGGGACACCATGGGCGCATCGGACGGCGCGGCCCCGCAGGTGCGGGTGGCGGCGATCGCCAGCCTGACGCCGCTGGAGGAACTGGACGCGGACCCGTTCCTGGTGGACTCGCGCAGCCAGCACGCGATGTGCGCCCGCTGGGCCGCCGAGCGCGGCTTCGTGATCACCCGGGAACTGCTCGTCCACGGACTGCGCCCCGACCACGAGGTGCTGTGGGCGGACGTCGACGCGGGCCTCGTCGACGGCTTCGTCGCCCCGTCCGACCGCGTCCTGCGCGCGGCGCTCCGCTCCGTCGACGCGTTCTCGGCCGAGTGCGCCCGGCGCGGGGTGCGGCTGGAGACGGCGGGACTGACCGAGCCGTCCTACGACACGGAGATGAAGGCGCGGGTGCACCGGCGCCTGTCGATGCCCACCGCCGGGTACGACGGCTGCTGACCTGCCGCGCCCGCCGCACCCCCGGACCGTCCCCTCCGCCGCGCCGCCCCGCGTGCCGCCACGACCGGAACTCCCCGCCCGGTCGCACAAAAGGTATGAAACCCTGTCCGACGACAAGCAGGGCGAGGCAGCACAGGGGCGAGGGGAGCCGGACAGTGGCCGAGGGCCGATGGCGGCGGGCGGCGAGCACCGTATGGCGTTCGCTCACGGTCTGGGCGGCGAGCACCCTGACGATGATGGCCATGGCCGGGATCCTGCCGGACTTCCAGCTCCAGTCCGACAACGGCGACAGCCTCACCCGCGTCGCCCTCACCGCGGCCTCCGGCGCCGGCGCCTTCGCCGTCCTGTCGGCCCTGGTCTGGCCGCTCCTCGTCCGCGCCCTGCTCCTCGTGCCGGCCCTCGTGCTCGGCCTCGTCGTCTTCTTCCTGAACGGCGCCCTGCTGCTGTTCGCCCTGCGTCTCATCCCGGACGGCCGCGGCGAGGTCAGCCCGGAGACCGCCGTCGTCGTCGCCGCGGTCATGTCGGCCGTGGCGTCCGCGACCGGCGGTGCCCTGGCGGTCCGTGACGACGACGCCTACCGGCGCCGCCTCTACCGGCTGGCCGACCGCAGGCGCCGCCGGGCCGACCACGGCTCCGCCTGCCCGCCCACCCCCGGCACCGTCTTCCTCCAGCTCGACGGCGTCGGCCACGAGGTCCTGCTGCGCGCCGCCCGCGACGACGTGATGCCCACGATCGGCGCCTGGCTGCGCGACGGCAGCCACCGCCTCACCCCGTGGCGCACCGACTGGTCGAGCCAGACCGGCGCCAGCCAGCTCGGCATCCTGCACGGCTCGAACCACGACATCCCCGCCTTCCGCTGGTACGAGAAGGACACCGGCGAGATCCAGGTGTCCAACCGCCCGACGAGCGCCGCCGAACTGCAGCGCCGCGCCGTCGAGCACACCGGCGACGGCGGCCTGCTCACCGTCGACGGCGCGAGCCGCGGCAACCTCTTCAGCGGCGGCGCCGAACAGGTCGCCCTGGTGCTGTCCGTCGCCGCCCGGCGCGGCAAGGAGAACCGGTCCCGGGCCGGATACTTCGCGTACTTCTGCGACCCGGCCAACGCCGTGCGCACCGCCCTCTCCTTCTTCGCCGAGGTCGGCCGCGAGATCGGCCAGTCCACCCGCGCCCGCCTGAAGAAGCGGCGCCCGCGCATCGGCCGCGGCGGCCTCTACCCCTTCATCCGCGCCTTCGCGACCGTCGTCGAGCGGGACGTCGTCGTCGCGGCAGTCATCGGTGACCTGCTCGCCGGGCGCAGCGCCGTCTACGCCGACCTCGTGGCCTACGACGAGGTGGCGCACCACTCGGGCCCGTTCGGCCGCGACGCGGAGAAGGTCCTCGAACGCCTCGACCGCTCCCTCGCGCTGATCGCCAAGGTCGCCGAGCACGCCCCGCGCCGGTACCGCATCGTCGTCCTGTCCGACCACGGCCAGAGCCCCGGCGAGACCTTCCACGCCCGCTACGGACTGACCCTGCAGGACCTGGTGCGCGCGGGCTGCGGACTGCCCGTGCCGCGCAAGGCGCAGCGCACCCACAGCGGCGCCGAGGCCCGCGCCGCCGTCCGCGCCGCGCTGCACCGCCCCGTCGAGGAGACCGCCCGCAGGGGCAAGCGCCACGAACCCGTCGTGCTGGCCTCCGGGAACCTCGGCCTCGTCTCCTTCCCCGACGTCCACCACCGGATGAGCCGGGAGGAGATCGACGCCCGCCACCCGGCCCTGCTCGCGACCCTCGCCAACCACCCCGGCGTCGGCTTCCTCCTCGTACGCAGCGAGGAGCACGGAGCCGTCGTGCTCGGGGCGCGCGGCGACGAAGTGGCGATCGGCGACCTGACCGACGGGCAGGGACCGCTCGCCGACTTCGGGCCCGGCGCCGCCGAAGCCGTCCGCCGCACCGACTCCTTCCGGCACACCGCCGACATCATGGTCAACTCCTGGTACGACCCGGTGGACGGCGAGGTCCTCGCGTTCGAGGAGCAGATCGGCTCGCACGGCGGACTCGGCGGCGCGCAGGGCCGCCCGTTCCTGCTCTCACCGACGGCCCTGTCCGAGCCGGTCGAGGACGGCGGCGAGCTCGTCGGCGCCGAACAGATCCACCACGTCCTGCGCCGCTGGCTGCGCGAGGGCCACGGCCCGCAGGTCCCGCTGGAGGATTCCCGCCGACACGCCCCCGACGTCGCATCTTTTGCGGCCGCACCCCCCGAGGCGCAGGACAAATCCGTCTGATTTGGTGCGGGATCCCCGGCCGCCCGACCATGGATCGCCGCCCGGCGATCCCGTGACGGCGTCAGCACGACCGAGAGGCGCACCACCCCATGCACGACACCGGATCCGCAGCAGCCACGGCTCCGGCCGGGGACGACGGCCAGGACAGCAGGCACGCCCGCAGGTTCGGTCTCCCCGTCGCCACGGCGCTCGTCATGGGCAACATCATCGGTGGCGGCATCTTCCTGCTCCCCGCCTCCGTCGCCCCGTACGGCACGATCAGCCTCGTCGCCTTCGGCGTCCTCACGGTCGGCGCCATCGCGCTCGCCCTCGTCTTCGGGCGCCTCGCGCACCGGCACCCGCAGACCGGCGGCCCGTACGTGTACGCCCGCGAGGCCTTCGGCGACTTCGCCGGGTTCCTCGCCGCCTGGTCGTACTGGATCACCACCTGGGTCTCGAACGCGGCGCTCGCCGTCGCCGCCGTCGGATACCTGGACGTCCTCCTGCCGATCCACGGCTCGACGTTCTGGACCATCGCCGCCGCCCTGGCCTGCCAGTGGCTGCCCGCGCTCGCCAACCTCGCCGGCACCCGCTACGTCGGCGCGGTCCAACTGGTCTCCACCGTGCTGAAGTTCGCGCCGCTGCTGCTCGTCGCCGTCGGCGGGCTGTTCTTCTTCGACGCGGACAACCTCGGCCCGTTCCGGGCCAGCGGCGACTCCGCGCTCGGCGCCGTCTCCGCGTCCGCCGCGATCCTGCTCTTCAGCTACCTGGGCGTCGAGTCCGCGTCCGTGAGCGCCGGCGAGGTCCGTGACCCGCAGCGCAACGTCGGCCGCGCGACCGTCCTCGGCACGGGCCTGGCCGCGCTGCTCTACCTGCTGTGCACGGTGTCGGTGTTCGGCACGGTCGCGCACGACGCGCTGGTGGACTCGACCGCGCCGTTCTCCGACGCCGTCAACGCGATGTTCGGCGGCACCTGGGGCGGCACCGCCGTCGCGATCGCCGCGCTCGTCTCCATGGTCGGCGCGCTCAACGGCTGGACGCTGCTCAGCGCCCAGACACCGTACGCGGCGGCGAAGGACGGGCTCTTCCCCACGGCGTTCGAGCGCAAGCGACGCGGCATCCCCACCTTCGGCGTGCTCGTCGCCGTCACCCTCGCCTCGCTGCTGACCGTCTACAACTACACCGCGGGATCGAGCGGGGTCTTCGAGACGCTCGTGCTCGTCACCACGTTCACCGCGACCGTGCCGTATCTGCTGGCCACCGCCGCGCAGATCTACTTCCTGCTGTCGGGGCAGGGCCACCGGGTCCGCCGGTCGCGGCTGGCACGGGACATGGTGCTCGCCGTCGCCGCGTTCGGGTTCTCCATGTGGCTGGTCGGCGGAGCCGGTTACGCGGCCGTGTACCAGGGCGTCCTGTTCCTCTTCGCCGGGGTGCTCGTCTACGCGTGGATGGCGGCCCGAAAGAAGCGGACCGCCACCCACTGACCCGACCCCCGTCGGTCACCTGGCGATGGGTGCGACGACCCACCGCAGCTTCTTGAACATGCTGTCCCGCGAGCCGAGTTCGATCAGCTTGCGGGCAGCCGGATAGGCCTCGTTGCCCTCGATCTCGTAACCGACCTCGAGCGTGCCCGGTACGTCCCTGACCTCCATCCGCGCCTCGATGTCGGCCGCCGAGTTCTCACTGTCCGCCGCCATCGCCGTCAGGTGCGCGATGCGCCGCTGCTGCGCCTCGTCGAGTGCCTGGCGCGGGTCCCGCGCGCCCGGCGACGCCAGGGCCTCGGGCCCCTTGCCGGACGGGGGCGCGACCGCCGAACTCGGCGTGCGGACCTCGCCGGTGGGCTGCCGTGTCGACAGCGTCGCCTGGACCACCGTGCCGTCGTTGTCGAGCGCGACACGGAACTCACCGCGGCCGGGCGTGATCACCGGTACGCCGTCGAAGACCTGCCGGAACGTCACGTGCGTCTGCAGCGACACCGGTTCGCCGAGCTCCGAACCGTCCTGCTTGCCGCTGTTCTGCATCAGGTCGTGCACCCCGTCGACGACCAGTTCGGCGCCGCCGGTCGCCGCCGCGTGCTGCGTGACGAACTGCTGGGCCAGCTCGACCGCGCGCGCGGTCGGCAGCTGCCGCGTGTTGCGGAGGTTGGCGTCGGCCAGCTTCACCCAGCGCACGCCCCCCGGCGCCGTCGACACGAACCGGTCGCCCGAGCTCGCGCCCAGCACGCCCTGCCGCTCGACGTGGATCTCCTGGAGCGCGGCCTGCGGGAAGTGCGCGAGCTGCGCCGTCCCGATGAGCTCCTGGCCCGGGTTGCGCGGCGCGAGCTGCACGATCTGCGGCTGCGCCGGCGCCTGCGTCAGCGGATCGCGCAGGCCCTCGCGCGCGTAGTACCAGCGCCACGCGTACCAGGTGTCGGAGACGTGCTCGCGGAAGAAGTTGCGCTCCCCGCCCAGCCGGTTGACGGCCTCGGCCCGGGTGGCACCCGTGGCGGCGACCGAGGGCGCCTGACCGTGGTAGATGTCCCAGCTCGCGTTGAGCCACGCGTCGCAGAACGTCTGTCCGGCCCGCCACTTCTCCCAGAACTTCCGGCCGTAGTCCGGACTGTCGATACTCGTCGTCTCGAACCCGAAGATCATCCGCGAGCCCAGGTTCGGGCCGGCCCAGGTACGGACGGGGGAGTGCCCGTCGAGGACGCGCAGCGAACTGCACGTGGACCAGAACACGTAGTTGGCCCGCTCGTTGCCGAACGCCATCCGGCGGGAGACCGCGTCCGAGCGGTTGTCCCACGTGGCGCCCAGCGGCGCGAAGAACACGCCGTTGTCGTCCATGCCGCCGTGGCCCGAGTGGTACACGGCGACCACGGCGTCCAAGCCGTACCGGTCCTGCCAGTTGTCGTAGGTCTCCTCGTACGCCCACACCTGCGCGCCCTCGTCCGCGAACCAGAAGTTGCGGTCGTAGAACTGCTGGAGGTACGCCAGCCAGCCGGTGGCGTCCTCGTGGGTGTGCGAGAGCGGGTTCTGGTTCACGAACTTCTGGATGCTGAACGCACCCCACCAGCCGAACGTCGCGTCACGGTCGGCCGCGCCGGGCTTGCCGGTCTCCAGCGGTGACGGACCGCGGTCCGAATAGATCATGCGCATGGCCACACCCCCTGCGGAACCCCGTGCGAATTCCCCTGGTCGGGGGCTCAAGGTGTCACCGCCGTGCCGTCTTGCCCAGCGCGCTTTTTGGCCATGGTGGCCACGTCACGGGCATCTCCCCGATCCCCTCGTGCCGCTGTGGTACCGGGACCTGCTGCTCGGTCTCGCGACCGTTCGGCCGGTCTTCTGCACGTACTGACTCCTGGGAGAAGGGGTGGGTGTTCAACCCCTCATCGGCGTGCCGCAGATCCGGGACGGCCGGTCGGTGGTCTGCCCGCCCGAGGAGATCGCCCGCTGCACCTTCGGTGTCGTCCTGGACACCTCGGGGTCGATGGGTCGCACCCTGCTCGGCAAGGCGCTGGGCGCCATCGCCTCGTACGCCGCGTCGCGCGACGTGCCCGCGGCCCGCGTGGTGTTCTGCGACGCGACACCGTACGACGCCGGGTACCTCCCGGTCGCCGAGATCGCGAGCCGGGTCCGGATCAGGGGCCGGGGCGGCACCGTCCTCCAGCCCGGCATCGACCTG
Source organism: Streptomyces sp. cg35 (assembly GCF_050410835.1). Classification (NCBI taxonomy): domain Bacteria; kingdom Bacillati; phylum Actinomycetota; class Actinomycetes; order Kitasatosporales; family Streptomycetaceae; genus Streptomyces; species Streptomyces sp. cg35. The sequence continues at coordinate 1,689,725 of NZ_CP191268.1, read as the reverse complement.
TTGCGCCGCGCCGACGACTTTCCGCCGGACGCCCCCGTACTGATCATCACGGACGGTGACTGCGACGTGCTGCGGGTCCCGCGCGAGCACGCCTACCTGATCCCGCAGGGAGGACGGCTGCCGTTCACGGCCCGTGGCCCGGTCTTCCGGGTGCGCTGAGGCCGCATGTGGTCGGATGGTGGACGCAGGCAATAGGAACCGGTCCCGTCGCACGGGGCCGCACGGAAGGGAACCATCGTGGCAACCACGCGCTCCGCACACACCGTGTGGGAAGGCAACCTGCTCGAGGGCAACGGCGTCGTCACCTTCGACTCCTCCGGCATCGGCGAGCAGCCGGTGTCCTGGCCGTCCCGCGCCGAGCAGGCGAACGGGAAGACCAGCCCGGAGGAGCTGATCGCGGCCGCGCACTCGTCCTGCTTCTCCATGGCGCTCTCGCACGGCCTGGCCGGCGCGGGCACCCCGCCCACCCGGCTCGTCACCTCCGCGGACGTGACGTTCCAGCCCGGCGAGGGCATCACCGGCATCCACCTCACCGTCGAGGGCACCGTGCCGGGACTCGACGAGCAGGGCTTCACCGCGGCCGCCGAGGACGCCAAGAAGAACTGCCCGGTGAGCCAGGCGCTCGCGGGCACGACGATCACGCTGACGGCCAAGCTGGCCTGACCTCGCCGCCCAGCCCCCTTGACACGGGCCCGCTCAAGTTTTGTGCTGGATACCCGGACAACCCGGATTCCAGAACGACGTGAGCGGGCCTGTTTCTGTGAGAGGGGACGCGTCATGGCGCGTGCGGTCGGTATCGATCTCGGCACGACGAACTCCGTGGTGGCCGTACTGGAGGGCGGTGAACCCACCGTCGTCGCCAACGCGGAGGGCGCGCGCACCACCCCTTCCGTGGTCGCCTTCGCCAAGAACAAAGAGGTACTGGTCGGCGAGGTCGCCAAGCGGCAGGCCGTCACGAACGTGGAGCGCACCGCGCGCTCCGTCAAACGCCACATGGGCGACGGGAGTTGGCACTTCCCGCAGAGCGGCACCATCGACGGCACCCGCTACAGCGCCCAGGAACTCGCCGCCCGCGTGCTGCAGAAGCTCAAGCGCGACGCCGAGGCGTACCTCGGCGAGGACGTCACCGACGCCGTCGTGACCGTGCCCGCCTACTTCGACGACGCGCAGCGCCAGGCCACCAAGGAGGCCGGCGAGATCGCGGGCCTGAAGGTGCTGCGCATCATCAACGAGCCGACGGCGGCCGCCCTCGCGTACGGCCTCGACAAGGGCGACGAACAGACGGTCCTCGTCTTCGACCTGGGCGGCGGCACGTTCGACGTCTCGCTCCTGGAGATGGGCGAGGGCGTCATCGAGGTCAAGGCCACCAACGGGGACACCCAGCTGGGCGGCGACGACTGGGACCAGCGGCTCGTCGACCATCTGGTGCGGCAGTTCAAGAACGCGTACGGCATCGACCTCGGAAACGACAAGATGGCGTTGCAGCGGCTGCGCGAGGGCGCCGAGAAGGCGAAGATCGAGCTGTCGTCGTCGAGCGAGACGACGGTGAACCTGCCGTACATCACGGCGTCCGCGGAGGGGCCGCTGCACCTCGAAGAGAAGCTGACCCGGGCCCAGTTCCAGGAGCTGACCGGCGATCTGCTCGACCGCTGCAAGAAGCCGTTCCACCAGGCCGTGCGGGACGCGGGCGTCGACCTGTCCGCCGTCGACCACGTCATCCTCGTCGGCGGGTCGACGCGGATGCCCGCCGTCACCGACCTGGTCCGCGAACTGACCGGCAAGGACCCGCACAAGGGGGTCAACCCGGACGAGGTGGTCGCCCTGGGCGCCGCTCTCCAGGCCGGTGTCATCCGCGGCGACGTGAAGGACGTCCTGCTGCTCGACGTGACGCCGCTGTCCCTAGGCATCGAGACCAAGGGCGGCGTCATGACGCGGCTCATCGAGCGCAACACGACCATTCCCACCCGGCGTTCGGAGATCTTCACCACGGCCACCGACAACCAGCCGTCCGTCGGCATCCAGGTCTTCCAGGGCGAGCGGGACATCGCCGCCTACAACAAGAAGCTCGGCGTCTTCGACCTGACGGGTCTGCCGCCCGCGCCGCGCGGCGTCCCGCAGATCGAGGTCACCTTCGACATCGACGCGAACGGGATCATGCACGTGTCGGCGAAGGATCTCGCCACCGGGCGCGAACAGAAGATGACGGTGACCGGCGGCTCCGCCCTGCCGAAGGACGAGATCGACCGGATGATGCGGGAGGCCGAGGCGCACGCCGAGGAGGACCGGGCGCGCCGGGAGGCCGCCGAGGTCCGCAACGAGGCGGAGCAGCTCGTCTATCAGACGGAGCGGTTCCTGCGGGAGAACGAGGAGCGGATCCCGCCGGACATCCGCACGGAGGTCGCGGACGCCGCGGGGGACCTGCGGACCACCCTGGCCGCCGACCCGCCGGACACGAACGCGCTGCGGGACGGGATCCGGACGCTGGCCGCCGTCAGCCAGAAGGTGGGGCAGGCGATGTACGAGCGGACCGCCGGGGGCTCGCCGGGCGAGGAGACGCACGACGGCAAGGGCGACCGGGACGCCAGGAACGACACGGACCACAAGGACGACAAGGACGGCAAGGACGACGTGGTCGACGCCGAGATCGTGGACGACGACAAGGGAGCCGCCTCGTAGGACGGCTCAGATGCGCGCCCGCCACTTCTGCAGGATCTCCAGCGTCCGCTCGGCGCCCGCCGACTGGGCCACCAGGTGGTCCAGGACCTCCAGGTGCGTGCCCACCTCGTCGCGCGAGTCGAGATAGAGCGCCCCGGTGATGTACTCGCTGTACACCATGTCCGGCAGCTCCCGCACCGGGAAGCGGAACAAGGTGAACGGACCGAACGTACCGGGGTGCGGCCCGCTGGCGAACTCGGCTATCTGGAGCGTCACATGGGGCAGCTGGGCCGCTTCGACGAGACGGTCCAGCTGCCCGCGCAGCACGTCGGGGCCGCCCGGCGGGCGCCGCAGCACCGTCTCGTCCATGACGACCCACAGGCGCGGCGCGTCCTCCCGCGTGAGCAGCGACTGGCGGGCCATGCGCAGCGACACGTGCCGGTCTATGTCGTCGGGGGTGGAGCGGCCCACCGTGCCGGCGTCGAAGACGGCCCGCGCGTACTCCTCGGTCTGCAGCAGGCCCGGCACGAAGTGCGGTTCGTAGGCGCGGATCATCTCGGCCGCGCCCTCCAGGCTCACGTACAGGCTGAACCAGTCCGGCAGCACGTCGTGGAACCGCTGCCACCAGCCGGGCAGGTTCGCTTCCTCGGCGAGCGCGACGAACGCCTCGATCTCCCGCTCGGGGACCTCGTACAGCTCCAGCAGCATCTGGACGTACGGGATCTTGAGCGCGACCTCGGCCGTCTCCATCCTGCGGATCGTCGCCCCGGTCACCCGCAGGGCGCGGGCGGCCTCGTCCCGCTTGAGTCCCACGGCCTCCCGCAGATCACGCAGGCGGCGGCCGAGGACGACCTGGCCCACAGTCGGGGCGGGTCGTCGTTCACTCACGTCACGTCTCCCCACGTGCCGGTATACGACGAGCAGCGGCTATGAGCCGGTGCGCTCCCACCCCCGTCGTTCCGGCCGCGCGCCCAGGCGCCGCTGGTCGCGGCTGCGGTAGACGACGTACGGACGGAACAGGTACTGCACCGGCGCGCTGAACATGTGCACGAGCCGCGTGAACGGTACCAGTGCGATGAGTAGCATGCCCACTACCGCATGAATCTGATAGAGCACGGGCACGCCGTCCATCCGCCACGTGTCCGGGCTGAGCGTGAACAGGCTGCGGGCCCACGGGCCGATGGATTCGCGGTAGTTGTAGCCGTCGCCCGACGCGTGCGTGAGCTTGGCGACCATGCCCAGCACGATGGCCGCGAGCAGCACCAGGTACATGAGCTTGTCGTTGCGGGTCGTCGCCTTGAAGACCGGGGCCTTGGTGCGGCGCCGGTACAGCAGCAGGAGGATGCCGCAGACCAGCAGGATGCCGGCGAACGTGCCGCCGTACAGCGAGAACAGGTGGTACGTGTGCTCGCTGATGTGCACCTTCTCCGTCCACGACATCGGGACGAACAGGCCGATGAGGTGCCCGGCGAGGACGAAGAGGATGCCGTAGTGGAACATCGGCGAGGCGATGTTCAGCAGCTTCGACTCGTAGACCTGCGAGGAGCGCGTCGTCCAGCCGAACTTGTCGTAGCGGTAGCGCCAGATCGTGCCCGCGATCAGCAGGACGAAGGCGATGTAGGGCAGCGCGCCCCAGATCAGCGTGGTCACGGGGCGTGCTCCTTCTCGAGCAGAGGCAGCGCCTCATGGATGCCGAAGGGTTCCAGCCCGACCTCTTCGCGCGGCGGACCCGAGCGGGCCAGCGCGAGCGCCGCGGCACGGTCCTTGGGGGAGGGGCCGGGCAGCGAGCCGCAGACGGCGTTCAGCACGGTCGCGTACGGCGTGCCGTGCTCCGTGAGGGCGAGGCGCAGCAGTTCGAGGCCGCTGCGGTGCTCCTCCAGGAGGAACGGGCCGGCCTGCGCCGAGAACTCCAGGACCGCGGGCAGGAAGTCGGGGAGCTCCTCGCCGGTGAACTCCATGCCGTGCTCCCGGTAGACCTCCTTCATGCGCACCAGCGACATGCCGCGCCGCCGGGTGTCGCCGTCGCGCCACCACGTCAGGTACAGGCTGTGCCGGTTCTTGAAGTCGAAGACCTGGACGTAGTGGGCGGCGAGGTCGGCCAGTGGGGTGGCCTCGGCGTGGTCCACGAAGGGCGCCAGCCGCGGTGCCGCCGCTCGGACGAGGGGCAGCCGCTCGTACAGCTCCTCGTCGGGGTACGTGAGGCAGAGCGCGGCCGCCTGGTGGAGAAGCGCGTCGGGGCCGGTCATGGGCTCTCCTTCGGGTCGTCGGCGGTCTGGCGGCGCTTGGTGAGGTGGAAGGTCTCGACGGACACGACGGGCAGCAGCTTGCGGCCGCCGGTGGTGGTGTTGCCGGAGTCGCCGCCGAAGGGGCCCTCGCCGCCCATGCCGGGCCCGTCCTCGTAGTCGAGGCTGCACGAGTCCGGCAGCGCCGACTCCTCCAGGCGCTGCGCGTCACCGACCGCGGCGGTCGGGATCACGTACCGGTCCTCGTACTTGGCGATGGCCAGCAGCCGGTACATCTCCTCGATCTCCGAGGCCCCCATGCCGACCGACTCGGCGATCGAACCGTCGGGCCGGTCACCGAGGTTGATGGCCCGCATGTGCGAGCGCATCGCGGCGAGCTTCTCCAGGGACGAGCGCACCGGTGCCACATCGCCCGCCGTGAAGATCTCCGCCAGGTACTCCAGCGGAATGCGCAGGGTGTCGATCGCGCCGAAGAGGTTGGCGTGGTCCTCGCCGTCGTGACCGGTCTCGGTGAGCGCGTCGACGACGGGGGAGAGCGGCGGGATGTACCAGACCATCGGCATCGTCCGGTACTCCGGGTGCAGCGGCAGCGCCACCTTGTACTTGCTGATGAGCGCGTGCACCGGCGAGCGGCGCGCCGCCTCCATCCAGTCGAACGGGATGCCGGCCTCCTCGGCGGCCCGCTGCACAGCCGGGTCGTCCGGGTCGAGGAAGACCCCCAACTGGGCCTCGTACAGCCCCGTCTCGTCCTTCGTCTGCGCCGCCTCCGTCACCTTGTCGGCGTCGTAGAGGATCACGCCGAGATAGCGCAGCCGGCCCACGCACGTCTCCGAGCAGACCGTCGGCAGACCCACCTCCACGCGCGGGTAGCACATGGTGCACTTCTCGGCCTTGCCGGTGCGGTGGTTGAAGTAGACCTTCTTGTACGGGCATCCCGTCACGCACATCCGCCAGCCGCGGCAGTGGTCCTGGTCGACCAGGACGATGCCGTCCTCCTCGCGCTTGTACATCGCGCCCGACGGACAGGACGCCACGCACGCCGGGTTCAGGCAGTGCTCGCAGATCCGCGGCAGATAGAACATGAAGGTCTGCTCGAACTGGAACTTGACCTTCTCCGCGGCCTGTTCGCGGGTCTTCTGCACCATCGGGTCGAGATCGCCGTACTGGGTGGAGCCGCCCAGGTTGTCGTCCCAGTTAGACGACCACTCGATCTTCATCGGCTTGCCGGTGATCTGCGAGCGCGGCTGCGCCACCGGGTAGTCGTCGCCGAGCGGGGCGTCGGTCAGGTTCTTGTAGTCGTACGTCCAGGGCTCGTAGTAGTCCTTGATCTCCGGGAGCTTGGGGTTGGAGAAGATGCCCGCGAGCTTCTTGAAGCGGCCGCCGCCCTTCAGCTTCAGCGCGCCCTTCTTGTTCAGCTCCCAGCCGCCGCGCCACTTGTCCTGGTCCTCGTAGCGGCGCGGATAGCCCTGCCCGGGACGGGTCTCGACGTTGTTGAACCAGACGTACTCCATCCCGTTGCGATTGGTCCACGCCTGCTTGCAGGTGACCGAGCAGGTGTGGCAGCCGATGCACTTGTCGAGGTTCATGACCATCGCGATCTGAGCCATGATGCGCATGAGTCAGTACTCCACCTTCTGGCTGCGGCGCCGGATGACCGTCACTTCGTCACGCTGGTTGCCCGTCGGGCCGAGGTAGTTGAACGCCCACGACAACTGGGCGTAGCCGCCGATGAGATGGGACGGCTTGAGGATGAGCCGGGTGAGCGAGTTGTGGATGCCGCCGCGCCGGCCGCTGGTCTCCGCCTTGGGGACGTTCACCGTGCGTTCCTGCGCGTGGTGCATGTAGACCGTGCCGGCCGGCATGCGGTGCGAGACGATCGCGCGGGCCACGACGACACCGTTGCGGTTCACCGCCTCGATCCAGTCGTTGTCCTTGACGCCGATCGCCTCGGCGTCCTGCGGCGCCATCCAGATCGACTGGCCGCCGCGGGAGAGCGCCAGCATGAACAGGTTGTCCTGGTACTCGGAGTGGATGGACCACTTGTTGTGCGGTGTGAGGTAACGGACCGTCACCTCGTGTTCCCCGTCCGGGCCGAGCCGCGGCTCGCCGAACAGGCGGTTCATGTCGAGCGGCGGCCGGTACACGGGCAGCGCCTCGCCCAGCTCGTGCATCCAGTCGTGGTCGACGAAGAAGTGCTGGCGCCCGGTGAGCGTGTGCCAGGGCTTGAGGTGCTCGGTGTTCAGAGTGAAGGCCGTGTAGCGCCGGCCGCCGGACTCGCTGCCCGACCACTCCGGTGACGTGATCACCGGGACGGGCGCCGCCTGCGTGTCCGCGTACGTGATGCGCTTGCCCTCGTGCTCGGCGGCCAGATGCGCCATTTCCTGCCCGGTGCGGGCCTCCAGCGTGTGGAAACCCTGGGTCGCCAGGCGGCCGTTTGTCGTGCCGGACAGGGCGAGGATCGTGTTCGCCGCCTTGACGGCCGTGTCGAGCATCGGGCGGCCGTCGGCGGGGCCGCCGCGCACGACGCCGTTGCGCTCGCGCAGCTCGTCGACCTCCTGGTCGGGCTTGAGGGCGATTCCCTTGGCGGGCAGGCCCAGTTGCTCCACCAGCGGACCGAGCGAGGTGAACTTCGCGCCGATCGCCGTGTAGTCGCGCTCGACGACGACGAGGTTCGGCATGGTCTTGCCGGGGACCGGCTCGCACTCGCCCTTGCGCCAGTCCAGGACGACACCGCCGGGCTGCGCGATCTCACCGGGCGTGTCGTGCTGGAGCGGCGCCGCCACCAGGTCCTTGCGCACGCCCAGATGGTCCACGGCCAGTTCGCTCAGCCGCTGGGCGAGCGCCTTGAACGTGTCGAAGTCGGTGCGGGCCTGCCACGGTGGGTCCACGGCCGGCGTGAACGAGTGCACATAGGGGTGCATGTCCGTGGAGGACAGGTCGTGCTTCTCGTACCAGGTCGCGGCGGGCAGCACGACGTCCGACAGCAGTGTGGACGAGGTCTGCCGGAAGTCCAGCGAGAGCAGCAGATCGAGCTTGCCCTCGGGTGCCTCGTCGCGCCACGTCACCGTCGTGGGACGCTCGTCGGGCGCGGCCTCCTCGGCCCGCAGCGACGAGTGCGTGCCCAGCAGGTGCTTGGTGAAGTACTCGGCGCCCTTCGCGGAGGAGCCCAGCAGGTTCGCCCGCCACAGGGTCAGCACGCGCGGCCAGTTCTCCGGGGCGTCCGGGTCCTCGCAGGCGAACTTCAGGGTGCCCGCCTTGAGTTCGGCGACGGTCGCGTCGACGTCCTGCTCGCCCAGCTCCAGTGAACTGCGGTCGAACGTCGGATACGACGGCATCCAGCCCGAACGCGCCGACAGGGCGAGGCAGTCGGCGCCCGTCATCCCCTCGAAGGCGCCCTTGCCGAGCGGGGAGGCGAGCACGTCGGCGCCGAACTTGTCGTAGCGCCACTGGTCGGTGTTGGTGAACCAGTACGCCGCGCCGATCATCTGCCGCGGCGGCCGCGACCAGTCGTTCGCCGAGGCGAGCGAGGCCCAGCCGGTCGACGGACGGCACTTCTCCTGCCCGACGTAGTGCGCCCAGCCGCCGCCGTTGCGGCCCTGGCAGCCGGTCAGCTGGAGCAGGGAGAGGAAGCCCCGGTAGATCGTCTCGGAGTGGAACCAGTGGTTGGTCCCCGCGCCCATCAGGATCATGCAGCGGCCGCGCGACTTCTCGGCGGTGTCCGCGAACTCCCGAGCGATCTTGACGCACTTGGCGGCCGGAACGGAGGTGTGGATCTCCTGCCAGGCGGGCGTCCCGGGCGCGTCCGCGTCGTCGTACGAGGACGCCCACTCGCCCGGCAGTCCCTCGCGGCCCACGCCGTACTGCGCGAGCAGCAGATCGAAGACGGTGGTCACCAGCGGGCCGTCCTGCCCGCCCAGCCGGGTCGCCGGGACCCCGCGCCGCACGACCTCGCCGCGGCCCTGCCCGTGCGTGCCGCCGTCGGTGTCGAACCGGGGCAGCAGCACCTCCACCCCGCTCGCCACGTCACTGCCGTGCAGGCTCAACTGCGGCTTGATATTGCCCAGTTCGAGGTTCCACTTGCCCTTGCCGGACTCGGTCCAGCGAAAGCCCAGCGAGCCGTTCGGAACGGCCGGGCGGCCGGTCGCCTCGTCGAGCACGGCCGTCTTCCACTCGGCGCCCTCACCGCCCTGCCCGAGGTCCGAGGCCCGCAGGAACTTCGCGGGGACGTACCCGCCGTCCCTCTCCTCCAGCGTCACCAGGAACGGCAGGTCCGTGAACTTCTTGACGTAGTCCGTGAAGAACGGCGTCTCCCGGTCGACGAAGAACTCCTTGAGGATGACGTGCCCCATGGCGAGGGCCAGCGCCCCGTCCGTGCCGGGATGCGGGTGCAGCCACTCGTCGGCGAACTTGGCGTTGTCCGCGTAGTCCGGCGCGACGACCACGACCTTCTGCCCGCGGTACCGCGCCTCGGCCATCCAGTGCGCGTCGGGCGTCCGCGTGACGGGGACGTTCGAGCCCCACATCATCAGATACGCCGCGTCCCACCAGTCACCCGACTCCGGTACGTCCGTCTGGTCGCCGAACACCTGCGGCGACGCCACCGGAAGATCCGCGTACCAGTCGTAGAACGACAGCATCGGCGCGCCGATCAGCGACATGAACCGCGCCCCGGCGGCGTGCGACACCATCGACATTGCGGGGATCGGCGAGAACCCGGCGACCCGGTCCGGGCCGTGCGTCTTGATGGTGTGGACGTGCGCGGCGGCGACGATCTCGACGGCCTCGTCCCAGGTCGCCCGGACCAACCCGCCCTTGCCGCGGGCGAGTTGGTAGCGGCGCCGGCGCTCGGGGTCCTGCTGGATGTCGGCCCACGCGAGGACCGGATCGCCCAGCCGCGCCTTCGCCTCCCGGTACATCTCCAGGAGCACACCCCGGATGTACGGATAGCGCACCCGCGTCGGCGAGTACGTGTACCAGGAGAACGCGGCGCCGCGCGGACAGCCCCGCGGCTCGTACTCGGGCCGGTCGGGACCCACGCTCGGATAATCCGTCTGCTGGGTCTCCCACGTGATGATGCCGTCCTTGACGTACACCTTCCACCGGCACGACCCCGTGCAGTTCACCCCGTGCGTGGAGTTCACGACCTTGTCGTGGCTCCACCGGTCCCGGTAGAAGACGTCCCCGTCCCGGCCGCCCTTGATCCGCACGCTGTGCAGGTCGGCGGAGGCCGTGCCCTTCCGGAAGAACCGCCCGGCCCGCAGCAGCGCGGCATCCGGTTCGGTCGGGGTGCGCGTCGTGTCAGTCACCGTGTGTGCTCCCTCGCTGTCCGTCCTTCGTAAGCTAGGCGCGGGGGAGCGGCGGCACATGTCGTCGGGGGCCGTACGGGTGCTTCATGGGCGGGGCACGGAACGCTCCGCGCACTCCCGCAGCACCGGCAAGGCGGCTTCCAGCATGCCCGGCCCGTGCGCGAACGGCACCCGCAGCCGGTCCCGGAACCCGTCCACCGCCGAGAACGCCGGCCCCGGGACCACCGCCACGCCCCGGCGCCGCGCCAGTTGCGCCAGCGCCTCCGTGTCCGCGCCGGGCACGCGCACCCACAGCGCGGTGCCGCCCGAGGGCCGGTCCCACACCCAGTCCGGGGCCTGCTCGCGCACCAGGGCCTGCGCGGTCGCCAGCCGGCCGCGCAGGGCGGCGCGGCGTGCGGCACGGGCTTCGGGGAGGCGGGCGAGGAGCCGTACCGCGAGGAGCTGGTCGAGGACCGGGCAGGACAGGTCGATCGCCTTCTTGATGCCGCCCAGGCGGGCCACGGCCGTCGGTGACGCCCGCACCCAGCCGATGCGCAGGCCGCCCCAGAACAGCTTCGAGAAGGTGCCGATCGTGAAGTCCGAGGCGGGCAGCGGCACGGGCGGCGCCGCGTCGTCACCGGACAGCGAGAGCTCGGCGCACGAGCTGTCCTCGACCGCGACCAGGCCGTGCTCCGTCAGCGTCGTCGACCAGGCCTGCCGGGCGGCGCTGTCCCACGAGCGGCCCGTCGGGTTGTGCGCCGACGGCTGGAGGTAGACCAGACGCGGCCGCAGGCTCGTGCGCAGCAGCGCGCGCAGCGCCTCGACGTCCGCGCCGTCGCGGCCCGCGCCGGGCCGGTCCCCGCCCACCGGGACGAGGCGCGCGCCCCGCGCCCGCAGCGCTTCCAGGGCGCCCCGGTACGTCGGGTTCTCCACGACGACCGTGTCGCCGGGCTCGACCAGGGCCTGCGCGATCAGCCACACCGCCTGCTGCGAACCGGTGGTGACCAGGATCTGCTCGGCCGCCGTGGGCAGACCGGCCGACCGGTAGGACGCGGCGATGCCCTCCCGCAGCTCCGGGAGGCCGTGCGGGTGGTAGCCGTCGGTGGCCAGCGGCCCGTGCAGATCGGCGGGGCGCAGCGCCGCGAGGGCGTCCGCCACCAGCGGCAGACCGGGCAGCGCCCCGCTCGACAGGTCCAGCATGCCGGAGCGGAAGTCGAAGCTCGCCAGGCGGCCCTCGCCGCCCCGCCGGTCCGGCGCGCCCGGTCCGCGCAGCCGCGAGCCGCTGCCCCGCCGGCTCTCCAGGCGGCCGTCGCCCTCCAGGATCGCGTAGGCCGCCGTCACCGTGGAGCGGCTGACCCCGAGCACCGCGGCCAGCTCCCGCTGCGACGGCAGCACCGTCCCGGGCGGCAGGTCGCCGCGGTCGGCCAGTTCCGCGAGCGCCGTCGCGAGGCGCCGCGGCAGGGCGCCCGGACCGTCCGCCGCCCAGCCCGTGAGCAGCCGGGACAGACGCGGTACGGTAATTCGGCTCATACCGACATCTTCACGTATGTCGTGACCGTACGGCGGCGCGGGTTCAGCCGGCCCCGGACCGCAAGTACTTGGCCGTCGCCGGGTCGGCCGGGAGCAGCGTCTCGATGGCCAGCTCGGCGACCGTCACGTCCATCGGCGTGTTGAACGTCGAGATCGACGACACGAACGACAGCACGTGCCCGTCGTGCTCGATCACCATCGGCAGCGCGAAATAGGGCACCGGCTCCGCCGGCTCGGCACCCCCCGCGTCCGGCGGGACCGGATACGCCGCCACCTCCTCGTACAGCTCGCGCAGCGCCTCCGAACGCGCCAGCGCGATCTGCCGCTCCATCTGCGCCAGCAGATGCCCGCGCCACTCGCGCAGATTGCGGATCCGCGGCGCGAGTCCCCGCGGGTGCAGGGTCAGCCGCATCGCGTTCAGCGGCGGCACGAGCAGCTCCTCGGGCAGCGACGCCAGCAGCGCCGCGAGGCCCTGGTTCGCCGAGACCACGGTGTACGTCGCGTCGACGATCAGCGCCGGATACGGTTCGTAGCCGCGCAGCAGCCGCTCAAGACCCTCGCGCAGGGCGCCCATCGACGGATCGTCCAGCGGGGTCTGCGTGAACCGCGGCGCGTAACCCGCCGCCAGCAGCAGGGCGTTGCGCTCCCGCATCGGCACGTCGAGGTGCTCGGCGAGCCGCAGGACCAGTTCCTCGCTCGGCCGCGAACGCCCCGTCTCCACGAAACTGATGTGCCGCGCCGACGAGTCCGCCCGCAGCGCGAGCTCCAGCTGGCTGACCCGCCGCTGCTCGCGCCAGCCGCGCAGCAGACGGCCCACTTCGGAGGGGTTCTTGCGCGCCGCAGTCGTCATGGGAAGACCGTAACCCGGTGGTGATGGCACGCTGGAGGCATGCCTACAGAACCCCTCTCGCAGAAGGAGATCGAGGACCGCCTCGCCGAGCTCCCCGGCTGGTCACTCGACGGCGACCGCATCACCCGCACCTACCGCCTGGGCACGCACTTCGCGGCGACCGCCCTCGTCGTGCACATCGCCCAGACCCAGGAGGAGCTGAACCACCACTCGGACCTCACCCTCGGCTACAACACGGTCAGCCTCGCGGTGCACACCCACGACGCGGGCGGTGCCGTGACCGCGAAGGACTTCGAACTGGCCCGCAAGGTCGAGGAGTTGGCGCCCGGTCATCAGGCGGACTGAGTCGCGTTCCGGGCGTGACCGGGTCCCGCGCCGGACGCCCGCGGACACGGTCTCGTCCTTCCGCCGCCCGGGTACGGCCATGGAGGGCCCGGCGCTGATCACACCGCGTTCAGCCGGGCCCGCTCGTCCTCGGTCAGCTCCAGGTCGACCGCGGCCAGGCTCTCCTCGATCTGTGCCACCGAGGACGCCCCGACCAGCGGGATCGCCGGGACCTCGGCCCCGATCATCCAGGCCAGCACGACCTGGTTGACCGTGGCCCCGGAGGACTTCGCGACGTCGCGCAGCGCTGCTGTCCGCGCCTTCCGGCTGCCGTGGTCGTGCCCCGCGCTCAACGGCTTGTCGTCACGTACGTACGCCCCGCCGAGCAGCGGCGAGTACGCGACCAGCGCGAGATCCCGCTCCGCCCGGACCATGCTGAGCAGATTTCCGTCGGCCGTGCCGAGCTCCCCGTCCGGCGACAACTGGCTCGGCAGATCCGTCCGGTGCCGCAGATAGCTGTGCTGGTACTGGAGCACCTCGTACCCGGCGATCCCCTCCGCCCGCGCGATGGCCCGGGCCCGCTCCACCTGCCACGCCCAGTGGTTGGAGACGCCGAGAAGACCGACCGTGCCCTCCGCCACCAGCGCCCCGAACTCCCTTACCGTTTCGGCGAGTTCTATCTTCGGGTCGGGAATGTGCGCGTACAGCACGTCGAGGCGCTCCATGCCGAGCCGGGCCCGGCTGCCCGCCACGGCCTTCCGGATCGCGGAGGCCGACAGCCCCTCCGCGTTGTCGACGAACCCCGTCCCCGGCGCGAGGGGCGCCGCCCCCAGCTTGGTGGCGATCACGATCTCGTCGCCGATGCCGCGGCTGCGCCGCCAGTTGCCGAGCACCGTCTCGCTCTCGCCGCCGACGCTTCCGGTCTGCCAGTACGCGTAGTTGTCCGACGTGTCGACGAACGTGCCGCCCGCCTCGACGTACCGGTCGAGAATCGCGAACGACGTCTTCTCGTCGGTGAGCGTGCCGAACAGCATGGCGCCCAGGCTGAGCACGCTGACCTCGCGGCGCGTCGCCGGGTTCGTGCCGATGGTGCGGTACTTCATACGGAGATCCCCCTTCACGGGATCCGGCCGCCGGGCGCGGCCGGGCTGTGAGAGGGAGTCAACGTGTTGAAGCGCACGCGAAGTCAAGCGCGTCCCGCGGACCCGCGGAAGGGGATTCAGGCGGTCCGGGTGAAGGCCATCGTCCAGTTCGTCAGCCACGTCCGCCCGTCGTCGAGTGAGAACGCCTGCTCCCAGTGCGCCGTGTGCGCCGAGATCCCCGACCAGACGAAGCGGACCCGCACGTCCTTGCCGTCGTGCGTGTCGTCGCCCACGAACTCGCCGCGTCCGTCCGTGAATCGGCCGCTGACCGGCGGAGAGAGCCGCCCGGTGCGGTCGGTGGACCAGTGCAGCGACCACTGCCGGGTCACCGGGTCGAACAGCCGCAGCGTGAGCCCGGTCCAGCCCTGCTCCGGCACGTGGAGCTCGTCGATGTTCGCGGCCCCGCCGAAGAGCTGCCGGCACCGGCTCGTCGCGCCGAACTCCTCCCAGCCGCTGTCCGGGTCGAGGAAGTCGAGCCGCCGCCGATGGGCGACGTCCCACTCGCCGGCGAAGAAGTCGAAGTCGTGCGCGCCGCTCATGAACGTCCTCCGGTCGTGCCCTCGGGCAGGCTGTCGTGCACATAGGCGTCGAGGTCGGGCCGCTCGACCGCCAGCATGTGCCGGACCCAGGCGTCCCGTTCGTGCAGGATCGGCGCCAGCTCCCACACGCAGCCGATCCAGGGCCGCTCCGGCAGCACGAAGCGGGCCGGGTCGCGGTCCGGGCAGCCGAGCGCCGGCTGGCCCGCGGCGGCGCCCCGGAAGTGCAGGACGTTGTCCCACACCCAGCTGTACGCGTTGAGATACGCGCCGTCGTCGCCGCCCCGGTGCAGCACGACGAACGTGGCGGGCGGGGTGCCGTCCGGCTCCGGCAGCAGCGACGGAAGCAGCGCGTACGCCGCCTCGGCCACCTCGGGCGCGATGCCCCGGGGATCGTCGGTCACGTGGTAGCGCTTGACGCGACGGCCCGCCACCTCGATGGGCGGCGGCACCGTCAGCAGTTTCTCCTCGAAGGCCATGGCGGGACGCTAAGGGCGCTTCACTGACATCCTGTGTCAGTGATGTTCCCGTGAAATCCAGCCGACTCGTCTCGATCCTGCTCCTGCTGCAGACCGGGGGCCCGATGACCGCCGCCCGGCTCGCCGCCGAGCTGGAGGTCTCCGTCCGCACCGTCTACCGGGACGTCGAGGCGCTGCAGGCCGCCGGGGTGCCGCTGTACGGCGACGCGGGCCATGCCGGCGGCTACCGCCTGCTCGACGGGTACCGCACCCGTCTCACCGGCCTGACCGTCGACGAGGTCGAGGCCCTCTTCCTCGCGGGCGCCCCCGGTCCCGCCGCCGACCTCGGGCTCGGCCCCGTGCTGGCCGCGGCGCAGCTGAAGGTGCGGGCCGCGCTGCCGGCCGAGCTGCGCGCGCACGCCGACCGGATCAGCTCCCGGTTCCACCTCGACGCGCCCGGCTGGTACGCGGACGACGCGGCGGCCGAGCACCTGCCCGCGGTGGCCGCCGCCGTGTGGAACCGGCGCGCCCTGCGGGTCACGTACCGCCGGTGGCGCGAACCGACCGACGTGGAGCGGAGGCTGGAGCCGTACGGCCTCGTGCTCAAGGCCGGCCGCTGGTACGTCGTCGCCTCGGCCGGCACCGGCGGCCCGCGCGCGTACCGCGTCGACCAGATCCTTCAACTCGACACCACGGAAGAAGAGTTCACCCCTCCCGAGGGCTTCGACCTCGCCGCGTACTGGACGGCGTACCAGGCGGACTTCCACCGGCGGCTGCACACGGGAGAGGCGGTCGTGCGCCTCGCGCCCGGCGCCGCCGACCGGCTCACCGGCCCGGCCGCCCGCGCCGCCCGGGCCACCGCCCGCACCGAACCCGACGGCTGGACCCGCGCCCGGCTGCCCATCGAGTCGATCGGCCACGCCCACGACACCTTCCTGCCGCTCGGCGCGGACATCGAGGTCCTGGAACCCGCCGAGCTGCGCGAGCGGATCGCGGCCACCGGGGCGGCGCTGTCGAAGTTGTACCGGGGCGGCAACTGACGGGGCGTGCGGCGGCAACTGACGGGGCGTGACCAACCCGCACGTTCCGACCCCCAGGAGCCAGCTCATGCCCCGTCCCCGCCTCCATCGCAGACCCCGGCGGCTGCTGCTCGCCACCACCACGGCCGCGGCCCTCGCCGCCGCCGGGCTCACCTTCCTGCCCGGCGACGACGCGTCCGCGGCCACCGCGCGGCTGGCCGAGAGACTCGACCGCGGCCTGGTCAGCGTGCACACCGACGCCGGCAACCTGGTCAGCTGGCGCTGGCTCGGCACCGACCCGGACGACGTCGCCTTCAACGTCTACCGCGCCGGCACCAAGGTCAACGCGTCCCCGGTGACCGCCGCCACGAACTTCTTCCACTCCGGCGCCCCGAGCTCCGCCGACTACACGGTCCGCGCGATCGTCAACGGCACCGAGCAGGCCGACTCGGCCCACGCGATCCAGTTCCGCACCGGCTACAAGGACGTACCGATCACGCCGCCCGCCGGCGGCACCACCCCCGACGGGGTCGCCTACACCTACGAGGCCAACGACGCGTCGGTCGGCGACCTCGACGGCGACGGCGTCCTCGAGTTCGTCCTCAAGTGGCAGCCCACGAACGCCAAGGACAACTCGCAGTCCGGCTACACCGGCAACACGGTCGTCGACGCCGTGAAGCTGGACGGCACCCGGCTGTGGCGCGTCGACCTGGGCAGGAACATCCGCTCGGGCGCGCACTACACGCAGTTCCAGGTGTACGACTACGACGGCGACGGCAGGGCCGAAGTCGCCATGAAGACGGCGGACGGCACGGCCGACGGCCAGGGCAAGGTCATCGGCAGCTCGTCCGCGGACCATCGCAACTCCAGCGGTTACGTGCTGTCCGGCCCCGAGTACCTGACGATGTTCGACGGGCGGACGGGGGCCGCGATGGGCTCCGTCGACTACGTCCCGGCGCGCGGCACGGTCTCCTCGTGGGGCGACTCGTACGGCAACCGCGTCGACCGGTTCCTCGCCGGCACGGCCTATCTCGACGGAGCCCGCCCCTCCCTGATCATGGCGCGCGGCTACTACACGCGGACCGTGATCGCGGCGTGGGACTGGCGCGACGGGAAGTTCACCCGCCGCTGGACCTTCGACACCAACTCCTCCACCAACAGCGGCAAGGGCTACGACGGCCAGGGCAACCACCAGCTCTCGGTCGCGGACGTCGACGGCGACGGCAAGGACGAGATCGTCTACGGCGCGATGGCCGTCGACGACAACGGCTCCGGCCTGTGGACGACGAAGAACGGGCACGGCGACGCGATGCACGTCGGTGACCTCGACCCGTCCCGGCCGGGCCTGGAGGAGTTCAAGGTCGACGAGGACAGCTCCAAACCGTCGTCCTGGCTGGCCGACGCGAGGACCGGCGCCGTCATCTGGTCCACGCCCGCGAACGGCGACAACGGCCGCGGCGTCGCCGGCGACATCTGGTCCGGCAGCGCGGGCGCCGAGTCCTGGTCGTCGGCGGAGTCCGGCATCCGCGGCCCCAAGGGCACGGTCGTCGCCTCCCGCAAGCCGTCCTCCACCAACTTCCTGTCCTGGTGGGACGGCGACACCACCCGCGAACTCCTCGACGGCACCCACATCGACAAGTACGGCACGTCGTCCGACACCCGCCTCCTGACCGGCTCGGGCGTCCACTCCAACAACAGCACCAAGGCGACCCCGTCGCTGTCCGGCGACCTCCTCGGCGACTGGCGCGAAGAGGTCGTCTGGCCCACGACGGACAACACGGCGCTGCGGATCTACTCGACCCCGGACGTCACGAGCACCCGCATCACGACACTCCTCCACGACACGCAGTACCGCACGGCCCTGGCCTGGCAGAACACCGCCTACAACCAGCCCCCGCACCCGAGCTTCTTCATCGGCGACGGCATGCCGACAGCGCCGCGACCGACGATCGCGACGCCGTGAGGTCGCGCTCCTCGACACCGGCGACGCAAGTGTCGTGAAGTCCTTTGCCGCTGACGCATCCTCCGTACGGGCAGCGGGCGAAGAGGTGTCGTGAGGGATCGGACCTCCCCATCCGATCTGCGCGGGAAGCTGCTGCCGCCGATGCGAGGGCGCTTCGGCGGCAGCCGCATGTCACCGGTCGGCGGCTGCGTCAGCTGTAGGTCCAGCGCCAGGCATGGGAGCTGTACCGGCAGGTGATCCCCGCCCCGCTCGCGGTGGTCGTGGCGGCGCCGTGGTCGCTGGTGCGGCAGAACTGGCCGGCCGAGTAGCAGTTGCCGGCGTTCGAGACGATCGAGCACGTTCCGGATCTGCTCGCGCTGCCACCGCCACCCCCACTCGTGGAGCCGGAGCCCGACCCGGAACCCGAGCCCGCGGCCGGCTTCGGGGTGACGGTGACCTTGACCTTGACTGTCTCCGTCGCGGTCACGGTCGGCGCGGGCTCGGGCGTGGCCGACTTCGTCACCGTCGCCGTCGCTGTCGCCGTCGTGGTGACGGTGGCGGTCGGCCGCGTCCGCTCCGCCGCCACCGTCGTGCTGCCCGCGTCCTTGCCGCCGTCACCGGCCGCGCCGAGGCCCGCGCCCAGGGCGAAGGCGATGCCTATCGCGGGGAGCACGAGGCGCTTGCGCGCCCATCTGGGCGTGGTGCGGGGCTCGGGGCGGGGCGAAGGTGCGGGCGTGTACGGGTTGGCCATGGTGTCCCCCTGTGCGGATGGTGAGGGAGAGAGCCTATGGCGATTCGAGTGAATGTGAATATGAAGTGAAGGAGAGGTGATGGCTTCGTGATCTCATGGTCCTCGGCTCTCCGTTCGCGGGTCTCTGATCTCAGCGCTCAGCGCTCAGCGTTTCGCGCACTCCTTCCCGTCGACGCTGAACGAAGCCGGTGCCCCGTTCGCCGACGACCGGCTCCCGGTGAAGCCGAAGGACACCGAACTCCCGGCCGCCACTTTCCCGTTCCAGCCCACGTTCCGCGCCGTGACCGCCGCACCCGACTGGCCCGCCTCCGCGTTCCACGCCTGCGTCACCCTCTGGCCGTCGGGGAAGGCCCAGCCCAGCGACCAGCCGTCCCAGGCGGACGCCCCCGTGTTCGTCACCGTCACCTCCGCCTGGAAACCGCCCGGCCACTCATGGGTGACCTTGTACGTGACCGCGCAGGCGGCCGTGCCGGAACCGCCGTCGCCGCCCCCGTCGCCCGGCGCGGGGGCGTCCGCCGTGTCCCCGTAGACGACGCCCCGCCCGTTCGTCGACACGTAGACCCGGCCGTAGACCCGCGGGTCACCCGTGATCGCCGCGCCCGTCCAACCCCACTGGTGCGCATCGTCGTTGATCCGGGTCCAGCTCGTCCCGGCGTCCGTGGAGCGGAAGATGCCCCGCACCCCGCCGATCTTCGCGCTGGTGAACAGGGTCTGGTGGGCCGCGCCCGGTGCCGCCTTGCCGAAGCCGATCGTGTCCGCCTGCGCGACGTTCGACAGCTTGGTGAACGTGGCGCCGCCGTCCGTCGAGTGCCACAGGCCGTACGCGCCCTCCGTCGAGCCGCCCGCCAGCCAGATGTCGCCCCGCGCGCCCGGCACCGCCTTGAACCGCACCGGGCCGTCGGCCGGCAGCCCGCTCGACGCCTTGGCCGTGAACGTCGCCCCGCCGTCCGAACTCGCATAGAAAGTACCCGACTTGAAGGCGTAGAAGGTCTTCGCGTCCACCCAGTCCGACTCCACGGTCGCACCCGCCGGCACCCCGCTCGACGCCGTCCACGACGACCCCGAGCCCGTCTGCACGCCCGCGCCCTCCGGGCTCCACACGGAGCGGGCGCCGTCCGCCGACACCGCGACCGTGCCGCCGCCCGTAACCCCCGAAGGGTCGCCGCCCGCATACCAGGTGGCGCCGTTGTCGTTCGAGAACGCGATGTGGGCGCCCGAGTCGACGTTCCCGACGCGCACCACCGCGTCCGGCTTCGACTCCGCGAAGTCCAGACTCGTCGTGGTCGTGAAGTTCGGGCTCGTGAACATCATCGGGGGGACCTTCGTCAGGTCCGTGTGGCGGAAACCGCCGATGTCGCCGAGCGCGCTCAGCAGCGGCGCGCCGGAGGGCGGTGACGCCAGGTCGTTGACCGCCGTCTCCTCAAGTCCCTTCACCATGGGGGTGATCGAGACCGTTCTGCCCGCGTCCCACCGGCCCAGGTCCTCGGTTCCGTAGACCGTCGCGCCCGTCCCGTACATCATCCGGTCCGAGTCGAACGGGTCGATCTCCAGCGCCTCCGTCATCCAGCCCAGCTTCGGCGTCTGCTCCGGCGGGGCCGGGTTCGCGCCCCACGTCAGCCACGGCACGGAGGAGACGTCCATGGTGTAGCGGTTCGTGCGGTTCGGGTACGACGAGTAGTCCCAGGCCTTCGTCCACGTGCCGCCGCTGTCCGTCGAGCGGAAGATCAGCGTGTCCGGCCACCAGGAGCTGTACCCGGAGACCATGACCGTGCCCGGGTGCTGCCGGTCGACCGTCAGACCGCTGAAGCC
Organism: Streptomyces sp. cg35; assembly: GCF_050410835.1. Taxonomy (NCBI): domain Bacteria; kingdom Bacillati; phylum Actinomycetota; class Actinomycetes; order Kitasatosporales; family Streptomycetaceae; genus Streptomyces; species Streptomyces sp. cg35. The sequence continues at coordinate 1,669,181 of NZ_CP191268.1, read as the reverse complement.
GTAGTACGTGTCCGCCTCCGCGGCCGGGCTGATGTTCTTCCACTCGCCGGTGCGTGTCGCGTACCGCCACACCTGGCCCTTGCCGCCGTCGTACGGGCCGCCCTTGTCGCTGTACGCGAGATAGAGGTAGCCGTTCTCCGCGTCCAGCACGCCCTTGTGGGCGAGGTACCCGGTGGGCTGGCCCGCCACCCGCTCCCACGTCGCCCCCGCGTCCGTCGAGCGGTAGACCGCGTTGTCCTGGTCGGCCACACCGACGTAGACCGTCCGGGTCGGGGAGGTGCCCGAGCCCGTCGACTCGTCGAACGTCACCCAGACCACACCCTGGTTGTCCGAGGCGTAGCCCGACGCGTCGGACGGGTCCTGGCGGTAGCTGCCGGGGTTTGGGAAGGCCGTGACCTGTGACCAGGTCACGCCCGCGTCGGTCGAGCGCCACAGCCCCTTGCCGCTGGGCGCGCCCAGGTACAGGACCTTGTTGTCGTGCGGGTCGACCGCGAGGCGTTCGCCCATGCCGCGGCCCGGCATGTTGCCGCCGAGCTTGAAGGGCAGGTCGGTCTTCCGCCAGGTCGCGCCGCGGTCCGCGGAGCGCAGGACGGCTCCGCCGTTGGGGTCCCAGTCGTTCGTGTACGTGCCGACGGCCGCGTACACCCTGTCGGGGTCGACCGGGTCGGTCGCGAGCGAGGCCACACCCGTGTGACCCCAGTCGTCCCAGCCGACCGAGTCGAGCAGCGGGGTCCAGGACCTGGAGCCCTGCTCCCAGCGGTACGCGCCGCCGATGTCGGTGCGGGCGTAGGCGAGGTTCTTCTCGGCGCGGTTGAAGACGATGCCCGGCACGAAGCCGCCGCCGTCGATGCGGGCGTTCTTCCAGGTGTACGTGTCGGCGGCCACCGACACCCGCGGCTCGGCCGGCGGCTCGCCCGCCGTGGCCGCGCCGGACGTCAACAGGCCCGCGACGAGGGCGAGCACACCTGCCACGGGCAGGCGGGGTCTGCGCATGAGGTCTCCAGGGAGGGAGGCGGGGAGCAGGGGAGAGGGCCGGGCGGGCCCCGGGGAGGGGGACCGCCCGGCCCGATGTGCACGGAGCCGCCGACGGCGGGGCGTTATTCGAGCAACTCCGCGTACGAACCCATGGCGAGCGCGATGTCCGCCTGGGCCCAGAACCGGTGATACGTGAAGGTCGGTGCCGCGCCGCCCGCCAGATAGGCCGCCACCTTCGGCCAGTTGGGGTCGTCCTTGTAGAAGGAGCGCAGCGAGGTGAAGGTGGACGAGGAATCGATCGTGTCGCCGTTCGGCATCGTGCCCGTCCAGCCGCCGGGCACGTAGACCGAGTCGCCGAAGCGGCTGTAGTCGGCCCGCGTCTCGGGCACCGCGATGCCGAGCGCGTCCTGATCGTGCTCCCACATGCCGTCGAGCAGCGCCTTCGCCGTCGTCCTCGCCTCCGTGTCACCGGACTTGGCGGCGTAGTACGTGAGGGTCTTCGCGTACGCCGCCGCGACGCCGACGTCGTTCGTGTAGTCGGCCACCGTCACGTGAAGCGACGCGTTCGCACCGGGACGTGACGCGTTCCAGGTGTCCGGGGCGCCCGACCACCGGAGCGTGGCGGGGATCCGGAAGGTGCCGTCGGGGTTGACGGTCGTCTCGGACAGGGCCCAGTCGACCCACTTGTCGAGGACGGCCTTCGCGTCGGCGTCGCCCGTCTGCTGGTAGTACTCGGCGACGCGCTCCATCGACCACGCCTGGAAGCCGAACCACTGGTTCGACGGCGGGTCGTGGTAGACCGGCGCCTCGTCGTAGAACATCCCGTAGAAGGTCGGCGTACCGGCCGGCGGCGTCGCGTAGCGGCCCTGCCAGCTGTTGGTCGCGCCGCCCGCGATGGCGCCCTCGTCCGACTGCAGCCAGCGGTAGAACTCCAGCTGCCGGTCCAGCGACTTGGCCCAGTCCGCCTGTCCCGTGGCCGACTTGGGCTTGAGGTCGGCGGCCGAGGAGAGCGCGTACGCGGCGAGCGGGTTCTGGTAACCGCCGTGCGTATGGCTCGAACCGATCCGCCAGGCCCAGCCCGCCGAGGTGTCGGTGGCGCCGCCCCACGCGTAGTACCAGGACATCAGGTACTGCGAGGAGTCCTTGCCGGTGCCGGCCGGGCACGTCGTCGGGCCGACGCAGTTGCCCACCTTCTTGAAGTACTTGTCGTACATCGAGTACCGCAGGTAGTCGCCCATCTTGGCGGCCTTGCCGACGGTCGCCGAGACGTCGGAGCCCTTGCCCTGCTCCTTGGCCCACACGTCCGCCCAGTACGCGGCCTGCACGGCCCGCGCGTCGGCGTCCGGCGCGTTGGTGAACTTCCACTGCTTCGCGTACGAGGAGTCGCCGGTGAACAGGTCCAAATACCCGTTCTTCCCGCCGTACTTGAACGCGTCACACGTCGGCTGCGGGATCGTCTCCCACACCGACTCCTGCGCGCCGCGCTGGAACGTGTTGATGTAGGACGGGCCGGTCGCCGTCGGACCCGCCTCGCACGTCCCGGGCTCGTTGCCGTAGCCGTAGGTGTTGTCGACGTCCTGCAGCCAGTGCATGCCGTAGACGTCGTCCGTGCCGTAGGCGCTCTTCAGCTCGGCCGCGATCGGGTCGCTGCCGGCGGGGACCGACGGGTCGAGCTTCGCCGGGTACTCGGACGGCAGGTCGTGCTCGGGCGCGTACGTCGCGGGCTTGGAGGCGTTGTAGAAGGAGTTCGTCGGCTGGTCCGCGTGCGTGGGGATCATGTACTTCTCCATGAGGCCCCAGGCCCCGTTGAACTTCGACCAGTCACCGCTGACCTTGCCGTACATCGCCTGCAGCCACAGGAGATAGCTGTACGCCTCCGACGTCGTCTCGTGGCCCTGGTCCGGCGCCTCGACGATCAGTGTCTCGACCGAGTGGTACGGGATGCCCTCCGGCGAGAAGTAGCCGCTCGCCGGATCGGTGATCTTCCCGTAGAGGTCGAGGAAGCGGGCGTCGTACGTCTTGGCGGCGGCGAGCTGGGTCACCGTGACCGCGGCCTTGGTGTGGCCGGGGGCCGTGACCGTGAAGGTGGCCGCGCCCGTGCCGGACGCGTCGGCCGCGACGGTCACCTTTTGGGCCGTGCTCCAGTTCGACGGGGTGAAGGTCAGGCTCGCGCCGGAGGAGACGGACAGCCCGGTGTTGCCGCTCGTGCGGGCCACCGCGACCGTGACGTCCGACGCCGGCTGCGTCGACAGCTTGACGTCGAAGGTGCCGGACTTACCCTGCTGGACGCCGAGTTGGGCCGGAGTGGCGACCACCGCCGGTCCCGCCGCGACCGTGATCCCGACCGGCGTCGACTCGCCGGCCGTGCCCCGGCTGTCGTACGCCTTCGCGTACAGGGAGTGCGTCCCGGCCGCCAGCCCGTCCGCGCCGAGCTCGTACGGCGCGGTCGTGTCCGTGCCGAGCAGGGTCGTGTCGTCGTAGAACTCGACCTTGCCGATGGTCGCCCCGTCGGCCGCGGCGGCGGTCGCCGCGAGCGGCACCGGATCGCCCGCCGAGTAGACCGCGCCGGCCTTCGGACTGGTGAGCACCGTGACCGGCGGCTGATGGGCTCCCGCGCACGTCGTGCCATTGATCGCGAAATCGGTGGGCGCCGAATTCGCGCCACTGTAAGTGAATTGCGCGCCCGCCGTCGTGGCGGCACCTGCCGCGATCTTCGCGTTGTACGCGAGGCTTTTCGCGGTGACCGTTCTTCCGGATTGCGACCAGGTCGCGTTCCAGCCATTGGCCAGTTTCTGGTCGCCCTGGTAGCTGTAGGTGAGGCTCCAGCCGTCGATCGCCGCGCTGCCGCGGTTGGTGATCGTCAGATCGGCCGTGAAGCCGGAGCCCCAGTCGTTGGTCTTGTAGTCGACGCTGCACTCAACTGCCGCTGCCTCGGCGGTAGTTGGCAGTGCGGCAAGGGTGGCGAGCGGTAGTGCCAGGGTGGCCGTCACAGCGGTCCACAACCGCCGGGCCGGTCTCTTGGGCATGCCCTGGTTCCTCCTTGCGGCTCAGGGAGAGGGGGGTGGGCCGTGACGTGGCGTCACAACCTGTGAACCAGTGGGAGCGCTCCCAAGAATGAGGACGGGGGAAATGGGGGTCAAGAGTCTTGAAGGGTCGAATTAATTCGACAGAGAGAAAAGACAACGCCTCTGTTGCTTGACGGCAGTTCCTTCTCTACAGTCCACCAGCAACCAGTGGGAGCGATTCCATCAGTCGACGCGCCGGCCCCGTGCCGGTCGCGCCCGAGCTGCAAGGAGTCGCTCATGCGACACCCCCCGCGCCATGCGTTACCCGCCCTGCTCGTGGCGTGCGCCGTCTCGGCGGCCGCGCTCGTCCCCCTGACCTCCGCCGCGTCCGCGGCCGCCCCCTCCTGCTCGGTGGAGTACTCCGTCACCGGGCAGTGGGACAGCGGCTTCCAGGGCGCTGTGAAGGTCACCAACAACGGTGCCGCGAAGGACAGTTGGAGCCTGTCCTTCGACTTCGCCGACGGTCAGAAGGTCACCCAGGGCTGGAGCGCCAAGTGGTCCCAGTCCGGTACGACGGTGACCGCGGCCAACGAGTCCTGGAACGGCGCGCTCGCCTCCGGCGCGAGCGTGTCCGCCGGGTTCATCGGGTCGTGGAAGGGCGCCAACACGGTGCCCAAAACCTTCAAGTTGAACGGCGTCACCTGCAACGAGGACATCACCGACCCGACGGATCCGACCGATCCCACGGACCCCGGTGACGGCGAGGCCCCGGCCCTGAAGGTGTCCGGGAACAAGCTCGTCGACGCCGACTCCGGCGCCACCCACCGGATGCTCGGCGTGAACCGCTCCGGGGCCGAGTTCATGTGCGTACAGGGATACGGGATCTTCGACGGCCCCGTCGACGACGCGTCGGTGAAGGCCATCGCCGACTGGAAGGCGAACACCGTCCGCATTCCGCTCAACGAGGAGTGCTGGCTCGGCCTCGACAACATCAAACCCGAGTACGGAGGTGCCAACTACCGCTCCGCCATCAAGGACCTGGTCACCAAGGTCAAGGCGCACGGCATGACGCCGATCCTCGAACTGCACTGGTCCTACGGCCAGTACACGGGGAACTCGGCCGGCTGCTCGGACGTCCACGCCACCTGCCAGAAGCCGATGCCGGACGCCCAGTACACGCCCGCCTTCTGGTCCTCGGTCGCCAGTGCCTACAAGGACGACCCGGCCGTCACCTTCGACCTGTTCAACGAGCCGTACCCGGACCGCGCGACCTCCAACGTCTCCGACGCGTGGGCCTGTTGGAAGGACGGCGGCACCTGCCCCGGCATCGGCTACGAGGTCGCGGGCATGCAGGATCTCGTCGACGCGATCCGCACGGCGGGCGCCGGGAACCTCATCCTGATCGGCGGCCTCGCCTACTCCAACGACCTGCGCCAGTGGCTGCAGCACAAGCCGTCGGACCCGGCCGGCAACATCGCCGCCGCCTACCACGTCTACAACTTCAACACCTGCGCCAGTGAGAGCTGCTGGGACGAGCAGCTCGCGCCCGTCGCGGCGCAAGTACCGCTGGTGGCAGGGGAGATCGGCGAGAACACCTGCTCCCACGGCTTCATCGACCGGGTCATGAAGTGGTTCGACGACCGCGACCTGTCGTACCTCGGCTGGACCTGGAACACCTGGGGCTGCGCCTCGGGCCCCTCGCTGATCAGCAACTACGACGGCACGCCGACCGCCTTCGGGGTCGGCCTGCGCGATCACCTGCAAGCCGTCACCAAGTAACCCCTGGCCGTACGTACGCCCATCACCGAAAGGGACACCCCCAACCATGAGCCGTACCCGTACCGACCGAACCAGACTCAGAGGCAGTACCGCGCTGGCCGCGGCGCTCGTCCTCTCCGGCGCCGCCTGTGTCGGCACCGCCGTCGCCGCCCCCGACAGCGCCGCCGCGGCCGCCTGCACCGTGGACTACAAGGTGCAGAACCAGTGGGACACCGGCTTCACCACCTCCGTCAGCGTCACCAACAACGGTGCCGCGGTGAGCAGTTGGAACCTCACCTGGTCCTTCGCGGGCAACCAGAAGGTCAGTAGCGGCTGGAACGCGGACATCTCCCAGTCCGGCACCGCCGTCACCGCCAAGAGCCTCTCGTACAACGGGACCCTGGCCACCGGCGGCTCGACCTCGTTCGGCTTCAACGGCACGTACAGCGGCACCAACGCCCTGCCCACCGCGTTCAAGCTGAACGGCGTCACCTGCAACGAGGACACCGGGCCGACCGACCCGACCGACCCCACGGACCCGACCGACCCGAGCGGCCGCGTCGACAACCCGTACGCGGGCGCCAAGGTCTACGTGAACCCGGAGTGGAAGGCCAAGGCCGACGCCGAGCCCGGCGGCAGCAAGATCTCCAGTCAGCCCACCGGCGTCTGGCTCGACCGCATCGCGGCCATCGGCGGCGTGAACGGCGGCATGGGCCTGCGCGACCACCTCGACGACGCCCTCACCCAGAAGGGCAGCGGCGAAGAAGTGGTCCAGCTCGTCGTCTACGACCTGCCGGGCCGCGACTGCGCCGCCCTCGCCTCCAACGGCGAACTCGGCCCGACCGACATCGACAAGTACAAGAGCGACTTCATCGACCCGATCGCCGCGATCCTGGCCGACCCCAAGTACGCGGGCCTGCGCATCGTGACGACGATCGAGATCGACTCGCTGCCCAACCTCGTCACCAACGTCAGCGGGCGCCCCACGGCCACGCCCAACTGCGACGTGATGAAGGCGAACGGGAACTACCAGAAGGGCGTCGGCTACGCCCTCGACAAGCTCGGCGACATCCCGAACGTCTACAACTACATCGACGCCGGCCACCACGGCTGGCTCGGCTGGGACGACAACTTCGGCGCCTCCGCCGAACTGTTCAAGTCGACCGCCTCCAGCAACGGCGCGAAGCTGTCCGACGTCCACGGGTTCATCGTGAACACGGCCAACTACAGTGCCCTCAAGGAGAACAACTTCACGATCGACGACTCGGTCAACGGGACCTCGGTCCGCCAGTCAAAGTGGGTCGACTGGAACCGCTACACCGACGAGCTGTCGTACGCCCAGGCCATGCGCACCAAGCTGGTCTCGCTCGGCTTCGACCAGAACCTCGGCATGCTGATCGACACCTCCCGCAACGGCTGGGGCGGCGCCGCCCGGCCCGCCGGACCGGGTGCGAAGACCACGGTCGACACGTACGTGGACGGTGGCCGCTACGACCGCCGCATCCACCTCGGCAACTGGTGCAACCAGAGCGGTGCCGGCCTCGGTGAGCGGCCGCAGGCCAACCCCGCCACCGGGATCGACGCCTACGTGTGGATGAAGCCGCCGGGCGAGTCCGACGGGTCGAGCACCGCCGTCGACAACGACGAGGGCAAGGGCTTCGACCGCATGTGCGACCCGACGTACACCGGTAACCCGCGCAACAACAACCACCTGTCCGGGGCGCTGCCGAACGCGCCGCTGTCCGGCCACTGGTTCTCGGCCCAGTTCCAGGAACTGCTGAAGAACGCCTACCCGGCGCTGTAGCCGACCTCGTGCACGAGGCCGCCGGCGCGGACACCGCAGGTGCCCGCGCCGGCGGCCCCGGCCGTACGGAATCAGACCACGTCGAACGTGGCCGGGTCGCCGCCGAGGCGCCGGTCCTCGTTCAGGGCGCTGATCGCGCCGAGGTCCTCGGTGTCCAGCTCGAAGCCGAACACGTCGATGTTCTCCTTGATCCGCGACGGCGTCACGGACTTGGGGATCACCACGTTGCCCAGCTCGACGTGCCAGCGCAGGACGACCTGCGCGGGCGTACGGCCGTGCTTCTGCGCGATCGCGACGATCGCCGGGACCTCGAGGAGGCCCTTGCCCTGGCCGAGCGGGGACCAGGCCTCGGTGGCGATGCCCAGCTCCGCGTGCTTCTCGCGGGAGACGCGCTGCTGGAGGTGCGGGTGCAGCTCGATCTGGTTGACCGCCGGGATGACGGACGTCTCGGCGGTCAGCCGGTCCAGGTGCTCGGGCAGGAAGTTCGAGACGCCGATGGCCTTGGCGCGGCCGTCCGCGTAGATCTTCTCGAACGCCTTGTACGTGTCCACGTACGTGTCCCGGGAGGGCAGCGGCCAGTGGATCAGGTACAGATCCACATAGTCGAGGCCCAGCTTGTCGAGCGAGGTGTCGAAGGCGCGCAGGGTGGAGTCGTAGCCCTGGTCGGCGTTCCACAGCTTCGTCGTGACGAAGAGCTCGTCGCGGCGCACGTCGGACGCGGCGATCGCCTTGCCGGTGCCCTCTTCGTTGCCGTAGATGGCCGCGGTGTCGATGCTGCGGTACCCGGCCTCCAGGGCCGTCGCCACAGCCTTCTCGGCCTCGTCGTCCGGTACCTGCCACACGCCAAAGCCGAGCTGCGGCATCTCGACGCCGTTGTTCAGGATGATCGGGGGGACCTTGCTCACGAGGTGTCGATCCTTAAGTCGTCGGTTGGTACTCCCATGGTCAACGATCACGGGCGTACGCGCATTCCTGTCGGGGGCCCGGCACGAGGCGCACGAGGACAATCAGGCCAGGTGCCGACCACCAGCATGCCAGTCACGTATGTGAACCCTGTGCCGGGGGTTGCGTTCCCAGATACGCGTCACGTACCCGCTCGTCGGCTCTTATCCCACCCGGCGCCCCTTCGGCGAGCACCCGCCCCAGATCGAGGACCACGACCCGGGAGCACAGCTCCATCACGAACGCCACGTTGTGCTCGACGAGCAGCACCGCGCACCCGTCCTCCTCCGCCAGGCGCCGCACCGCCGCCGCGAGCAGTTCCCGCTCCTCGGCCGTCATCCCGGACGCGGGCTCGTCCAGGAGCAGCACCCGCGGCCGGTCCGCGGCGGCCCGCGCCAGCTCCACCATGCGGGCCCGGCCGACCGGCAGCGTTCCCGCGTACGCGTCCGAGAGCCCGCCGAGACCGCAGTCCCGCAGCAGCGCGCCGGCCCGCCCCGGATCGGCGCCCCCGCGCCGCCACTCCTGCGCGACCAGCAGATTGTCCGCGACCGTGAGCTGCCCGAACAGCTGCTGCCGCTGGAACGTACGGCGCATCCCGTGCCGCGCCCGCCACACCGGGGAACGCCGCGTGACGTCCACGCCGTCGAGCAGCACCCGGCCCGCGTCGGGCCGCCGGATCCCGGAGACGACGTCGAACAGAGTCGTCTTGCCCGCGCCGTTCGGCCCGATCAGGCCGCACACCTCGCCGGCCGCCAGGCGCAGGCCCACCCCGTCGAGGGCCCGCACCCCGCCGAACCGCACGCCGATGTCCTCGGCCACCAGAACGTCGCTCATGCCGGTCCCGCCTCCCCGGCCCGCCGGGGCGCCGTCGCCGCGATGCCCAGGTACGCGTCCGTGAGCCGCTCGGCCTCGACCTTCTCCCGCGGCCCGCACCAGGTCACCCGGCCCTGCGCGAGATACGCCACGGTGTCCGCGACGCCGAGGATCTCCGACGCCTTCTCCTCGACGAGGAGCAGCCCCGTGCCCGCGTCGCGGAGCTCGGCGAGCAGCCGGTACACCTCGTCGACGACGCGGGGAGCGAGCCCGAGCGACGGCTCGTCCGCGATCAGCACCCGTGGCGGGCTGTGCAGCAGCGGGGCGAGCGCGAGGAGCTGCTGCTCGCCGCCGGAGAGCGAGCCCGCCGGGACGCCCTGCCGTGCCGCCAGCCCGGTGAAGCGCTCGTACACCGCCAACCGGTCCGTTCTGGCCGGAAGTCGGAGTGACAGGTTCTCGTCCACCGTGAGGGACGGGAAGATGCCGCGGCCCTCCGGCGCCAGCACCACCCCGGACCGCGCCCGCCGGACCGCGCCCTCGTCGCCGACGGCGCGCCCGGCGACGTACACCTGGCCCCGGAGCGGTGTCAGCAGCCCGGCCGCGGCCTTGCACGTGGTCGACTTCCCGGCGCCGTTGGGGCCGAGCAGCGCCACGATCTCGCCGGGGCGGACGGTGAGATCGACGCCCTGGAGCACCGGCGCCCCGTCGTATCCGGCCTGTACGCCCCGGAGTTGGAGTGCGGCGTCAGGGTCAGGGGTGCCCGTGACAGGCGCCTGCGGGGGAGTCGCCGCGGCCGCCCCGCGCCGGTGCCGGCGCACCGGCAGCGCGGCGCAGTACCCGTCCGGATCGTTGGCGAGCGCGAGCCCCGCGAGCCCGAACAGGATGACCGGCAGCTGCACCGACTCCGTCAGGTAGTCGCTGATCAGATGCGGTACGACGGCGAAGGTGAGACCCGCGATCACCGCGAACTGCGGCCGCCGGACCCCCGCCGCGACCGCCACCGCGAGCCAGATCAGCCCGGTCATCGCCGTGAAGTCGGTCGCGGTGATCCGGGTGTTGTACGACGCGTACATCACGCCGCCGAACCCGGCGAGCCCGGCCGACACCGTGAACAGCAGCAGTTTCGTGCGGACGACGGAGACACCGGACGCCATCGCCGCGGCCGGCGCCGAGCGCACCGCCAGCATCGCCCGCCCGGCCCGTGACGCCCGCAGCGCGCTGAGCGCCGCCACGCCCGCCGCGCACAGCACGACCATCGCCACGCCCATGGCACGGTCGTCCCCGAGATCGACCGGCCCGAAGACGGCCCGCGGGATCTCCCACCCGGTGTCGCCGTTCCTCAACCAGCCGATCTGGAAGAGCACTTGGTCGGCCAGGAAGGCCAGCGCGAGCGTCGCGAGGGCCAGTGAGCGGCCGCCGAGCCGCAGCGCGGGCAGCGCCACGAGCGCGCCGAGCAGTGCCGCCGCGCAGGTCCCGACGAGCGCCGCGCCCAGGAACGGCCAGCCGTGGCTCATCAGCAGGCCGGCGACCAGCGCCGCGCCCGTCACGAACGACGCCTGCGCGAGCGACACCATCGCGCCCAGCCCGGTCACCACGGTGAACGACATGAACACCAGGGAGATCGCCAGGCCCTGGGCGAGGATGCCGCTCCAGAACGGGGTCGTCACCGTGTAGAACGCCCCGGCGAGCAGCACCGCCGCCACCGCCCACGGCCCCCACCGCCGCAGCCACGACCGGCCCGCCAGATAATCCACCGGCGGCGCGTCCGCCGCGGCCGTGCCCGCCGTGCGCTGCCGCCGGGTGAGCAGCAGCAGCCCGGCGAACAGGATCAGGAACGGCACCGCCGTGCGGAACCCGGTGATCTTCTCGGCGAACGAGGCGTACCCCGCGACCAGGTTCTGCAGCACCCCGAGCCCGAGCCCGCCCGCGAAGGCCAGCGGGATCGACAGGAACCGGCCGAGCACCGCGGCCGTCGCCGACACGAACAGGAACAGCGTGAAGTCGTGGGACGACAGGCCCAGCAGGGGAGTGGCGAGCACACCCGCGAGGCCCGCGAGCCCCGACGACAGCATCCACGCCACCGACGACAGCCGGTCCGCGCTCATCCCGCGCAGCTCGACCAGCGACCGGTTGTCGACGCCGGCCCGCAGTTTGAGCCCGAGTGCCGTGTGCCGCAGCAGGATCCACAGCCCGAGCGCGACGACGGCCGTCGTCACCCACGTGATCAGCTGGTCGGAGTCGATGCCGACGCCGTCCATCAGCCGCCAGTTCTGCGCCGGGCTCGGCCCGACGCCCGGCAGGCCGAACTGGTTCTCCGCGGGCAGCACCGGGGCCCCCGCGTCGTCGAGCAGCTCCACCACCCACAGCCCGAGCGCGGGCAGCGCGACGAGCAGCCCGATCGTCGCCACGATCTGCGCGGTCTCGCCGACCCGGGCCAGCTTGCGGAACATCAGCCGGTCGAGCCCCCAGCCCAGCAGGGGAGCCGCGACCAGGACCAGCAGCAGCGCCGTCGGCACGGCCGGCCAGCCGAGGCCCGAGTGCAGTTCGTAGAAGGCGAGCGCGCACAGGTACGCCGTCGCGCCGTGCGCGAAGTTGAACAGTCCGGAGGCCGAGTAGGAGAGCACGAGACCGGTGGCGAGCAGCGCGTACAGCGCCCCCGACACCAGCCCGCTCAGCACGAAGGCAAGCAGGTCAGCCATGCGGGATCCCCTTCGGGCGGGCCTACTTGAACGGGATGGGCGCGTAGCACTTGAACGGCGACGACACCTCGTACGCCCCGTTCTTGAGCTGCACGAGCGCCCCGCAGCCGAACGACTCCTTCTGCCCGCGCGGCAGTTCGCGGTCCCCGACCATCGTCTTCGAGTCCGAGAAGCCGTCCGCCGCCTTCTGGAACGAGGCGACCGTCAGGTCCTTGCCCGCCTTCTCGGCGATGGCGAGGAAGAGATCGGCGCTCATGTACCCGGTCATCATGTGCATGTTGAGCGGCACGTCCTTGCCGCCCGCCGCCTTCTTGATGTCCGCCTTGAACTGCTTCATCGCCCCGGTCGACGACTCGAACGGCTCGAAGGACAGCAGCACGTGCACCCCGTCCAGCGCCTGCTTCGTCGCGCTCTTGGCGAGCAGCCCCGGGTCATAGTCCGTCGGATCGGTCAGCACGCCCTTGAAGCCGGTGCGCTTGACGGCGGTGAACAGGCCGATGTTGTACGGGGTCTGCATCACGGAGACGACCACGTCCGGCGCCTTGCCGCCGTCGCTGCGCAGCAGTTCCTTCGTGTACGCGGACCAGTCGCTGGGCACGGACGTCGCGGGCACGGACGCCTTCGCGTACGTCACCTTGTACCCGGCCGACGCGAAGGACTGCCGGTAGGTGCGGACGGCGAAGGTACCCGCGTCGTTGTCGTTGGCGAGGATCGCGACGGACCTGCCCTTCGACCCGTCCGTGACGTTCTTCAGGCCCTCCGGCCAGGTCTGCGAGATCGTGCCGCCCGGCATCGGCACCATGCAGCCGCCGAAGCCGTAGATGTACGTCGGCCCGCAGAACGACGGGAGCGTGCCCCAGCCGAACGTCGGCACCCGCTGCTTCTGCAGGAAGTCGGCCCCGGAGAAGGTCACGGAGCTCATCGGCGCGATCGCGAACACCTTGTCCTGCTGGACGAGTTTGCGGGCCGCCGCCAGGTTCTTCGCGGGGTCCTGACCGTCGTCCTGCGCGCCCAGGTAGTCGATCCTGCGGCCGTTGACGCCGCCCTCGGCGTTCGCGCGGTCGAAGCGGGCCTTCGCGCCCAGGTCGGTGTCCTTCTTGCTGTAGCCGCTCGCCGTCGTCATGGAGACGATGCCGCCGACCTTGACGGCGTCGTCGGTCACTCCGCGTACCGAACTCCCCTTGCTCCCGGGCGAGCTGCTGTTCGCGGTGGAGTTGCAGGCGGTGGCGAGCAGGAGTGCCGCCACGGCGGCGGTGATGGCGCGGATCGGTCGCGACACGGTCGGGCCCCCTCCGTCGAAGTGAGGCAGATTCTGTGTCCGACCTGATGAACCGTCAATAACTGACGCACCGGTATTTGATGAACCGTCAGAAACGGCTTCCGGGGGCACTCATGCCCGGTACAGGGCGTCGACCTCCGCCGAGTACGCGGACTCGATCGCCTTCCGCTTCAGCTTCAGGGACGGGGTCAGCAGCCCGTGCTCCTCGGAGAACTGGTGCGCCAGGATCCGGAACGTACGGATCGACTCCGCCTGCGAGACGAGCGTGTTGGCGGCCACCACGGCGCGCCGCACCTCCATCTCCAGGTCCCCGTCGCGCACCAGGTCGGCGGGGTTCATCAGCTGTTTGCCGCGCATGCCCAGCCAGTGCTCCACGGCCTCGGAGTCGAGCGTGACGAGCGCCGCGATGTAGGGGCGGTCGTTGCCGACGACGATGCACTGCGCGATCAGCGGATGGTCCCGGACCCGCTCCTCCAGTTGCTGCGGCGAGACGCTCTTGCCGCCGGAGGTCACCAGGATCTCCTTCTTGCGCCCGGTGATGGTGAGGTAGCCGTCCTCGTCGAGGGAGCCCAGGTCACCGGTGGCGAGCCAGCCGTCGTGCAGGGCGGCGTCGGTCGCCTTGGGGTCGTTGAGATAGCCCTGGAAGATGTTGCCGCCGTACAGCCAGATCTCGCCGTCGTCCGCGATGTGCACCGTCGTGCCCGGGATCGCCTTGCCGACGGTGCCGTAGCGGGTCTGCTCGGGCGGGTTGGCGGCCGCGGCGGCCGTCGACTCGGTCAGGCCGTAGCCCTCGTAGATCGCGACGCCCGCGCCCGCGAAGAAGAGTCCGAGGCGCCGGTCCATGCCGGAGCCGCCGGACATCGCCTGGCGGACCTTGCCGCCCATCGCCTCGCGCACCTTGGAGTAGACGAGCTTGTCGAACAGCGAGTGCTGCATGCGCAGCGACGCCGACGGCCCGGGGCCGGTGCCGAAGGCCTTGGCCTCCTGGGCGTCCGCGTACTTCACGGCGCACTCCACGGCCTTGTCGAAGGGCCCCGACTTGCCCTCCTTCTCCGCCTTGCGGCGGGCCGCGTTGAAGACCTTCTCGAAGATGTACGGCACCGCGAGGATGAAGGTCGGCCGGAACGCCTGCAGGTCGGGCAGCAGCGCCGCCGCGTTCAGCTGCGGCTGGTGCCCCATCTTCACGCCGCCGCGCACCGCGGCGATCTGCACCATCCGCCCGAAGACGTGCGCCAGCGGCAGGAAGAGCAGGGTGGACGCCACGTTGTCGCGCTTGGAGGCGAAGACCGGCTCCCAGCGCGCCACCATGGTGTCCGCCTCGAACATGAAGTTCGCGTGCGAGATCACACAGCCCTTGGGGCGGCCCGTCGTGCCGGACGTGTAGATGATCGTGGCGACCGAGTCCGGGGTCACCGCACGGCGGTGCCGGTGCACCGTCTCGTCGTCGATGTGCTCGCCGGACGCCGACACCTCGCCGACCGCGTCCGAGTCCAGCTGCCACAGCCGCCGCAGATGCGGCAGCCGGTCGATGACCGTGGCGATGGTCATCGCGTGGTCCTCGTGCTCCACCACGGCGGCCGTCACCTGGGCGTCGTACAGCATCCAGAAGACCTGCTCGGCCGAGGACGTGGGGTAGATCGGGACGACCTGGGCGCCGACGGTCCACAGCGCGAAGTCGAACAGCGTCCACTCGTAGCGCGTACGGGACATGATCGCGACGCGGTCGCCGAACCTGATGCCCTGGGCGAGCAGGCCCTTGGCCAGGCCCAGCACCTCGTCACGGAACTGGCCCGACGTGATGTCCCGCCACGTGTCCTGCTCGTCCTTGCGGCCGAAGGCGATGTGTGAGGGATCCTCCAGGGCGTGATCGAAGACGGCGTCGGCCAGGCCGCCCACCGGCGGCGCCGACGCCAGAGCGGGATTCGTGAACTCGCGCAAAGTTGCTCCTTGTGGCGCTCCGCACAGCGTCGGTGACGGTACCCGACCGCGCGCTCCGGCGGGAGGGGTGACAAGTTGCCGGAAGCGCGCGGAATACACACAGGTCAGCCGGTGAAATACGGCCACAAGGGAAGGGGTGGGACAGAATTCTTACGCTTCAGTAAGTTTCGGTGGCGTAATCTCCCGGCGCTCTTCACCCGTCTCCACCGAATCTGTACGGAGAGGTCACCGGGGCGCGCCGACCGGGTTTTTGGGCGGAGTGGTCGGTTCCGCAACCGGCGTTCCGGGTGACCGTACCAGGACCAGCACCGCGAAGCCTGCGACGAGCGCCACACAACCGGCCAGCACGGACGCCGAGTTGAGGCCCTGTGCGAACGCCGTGTGCAGAGCCCCCTCCGGAACCCGCCCGCGCAGGGTGTCTGCCCCGCCGCCCGCGAGGGCATGCGCGGCGCCGCGCGGCAGGGTGTCCTGCATCCGCGAGATCAGTACGGTGCCGAAGACCGCGATGCCGAGCGCGTACCCGAGCTGGCGGAACGTGTTGAGCGAACCGCCCGCCATGCCCGCCCTGGCCGGTTCCACCGTGGCGAGCGCGGCCCCCGCGATCCCCGGCGACACGAGGCCGACGCCGACACCGGTCAGCAGCAGCCCCGGCACCAGCGCGGACCAGGTCGAACCGGCACCGAGCACGGCCTGGCAGCACATGCCGACCCCGATGAGGACGAGCCCGCCGCCCACCGTGATCCGGGCGGGCACCCCGTGCAGCAGCTTCCCGCCGGCGATCGCCACCACCATCGACGCCCCCGACAGCGACAGGAACACCAGGCCGCCGCGGACCGGGCTCATCCCGAGCAGCGTCTGCAGCCACAGCGAGGTGTAGGGCAGCACGCCGAACGCCGCCGCGTTGAACGCGAACGCGCCCACCATCACCCCCACGAACGCGGGCCTGCGCAGCAGCGCCAGATCGAGCATCGGGTGGGCCGAGCGCCGCTCCACGACCACGAAGGACACCAGCGCCACCGCCGCGGCGCCGAACGCGACCAGCGCGCCCCGCTCGCCCCAGCCCCGCTCCCCGGCCCGGATGACGCCGTACGTCGCCGCTCCGGCGAACACCGCGAACGTCCCGGTCCCGGCCCAGTCGATCCTCCGGCCGCGCGGCCCGCGCGACTCCGGCACGGCCCGCAGCGTCAGCCACACCGCCGCGACGCTCACCGGCAGATTGACCCAGAAGATCCACCGCCACCCTGGCCCCTCGGTCAGCAGCCCGCCGAGCACCGGCCCGACGGCGGCCGCACCGCCGCTCACCGCACCGAACACGCCCAGCGCGACGGACCGCTGCCGCCCCTGGTAGACGGACCCGATGATCGGCAGCGTGGTCGCGAACATCGCCGCGGCGCCCACGCCCTGCACGACCCGTGCGGCGACCAGCATCCCCGGCCCGCTCGCGAGCCCGCACACCAGCGAGGCGAGCGCGAACACCACCACACCCACCACGTGCGTCCGGCGCCGGCCGAGGATGTCCGCGGCCGCGCCCGTCCCGAGCAGCAGCGCCGCGAGCGCCAGCGCGTACCCGTCCATCACCCACTGCAGATCACTGAGCGAGGCGTGCAGCGCTGCGGCCATGTCCGGCAGCGCGACCACGGCTATGGACACGTCCAGCAACAGCATGAACGTCCCCAGGCAGACCGCGGTCAAGGTCCCCCATGTACGCATCGTGAATCCGACCTCTCGTCTCGTCGCCGTTCTTCCTTCGTCCGTACGATGGGCCGACGTCGGCCGATCACCGTGATCAGCGGCGCCGGACCGACGGAATCCGACAGACAGGGGCGGTACGACGATGGATTCCACGCTCTACGACGAGCTGGACCTCAAGATCCTCCAGGCCCTGGAGGTGGACGGGCGGGCCCCCTTCAGCCGCATCGCCGAGGTCATCGGCGTCTCCGACCAGACCGTCGCCCGCCGCTACCGCCGGCTCGTCGCGAGCGGCGGACTGCGCGTCGTCGGCCTCCAGGACAGCCAGCTGCTCGGCCTCGACAACTGGATGCTGCGGCTGCGCTGCGCGCCGGAGGGCGCCGAGACGATCGCGGCGGCGCTCGCCCGCCGCCCCGACACGGCGTGGATCGGCCTGACGTCCGGCGGCACGGAGGTCGTCTGCGTCACGGTGCCGCGCACCCCCGGCGACCACGACGACCTCCTCCTCGGCAAACTGCCGCGCACTCCGCACATCGTGGAGATCCGGGCCCTGCAGATGCTGCACCGCTACTTCGGCGGTCCCGAGGGCTGGCTTCGCAAGCGCGGCCCGCTCACTCCCGCCCAGGTCACGGCGCTCCGCCCGCCGCCGCCCACCGTGGAACCGGCCCTGCCGACCCCGGAGGACGGCCCCCTGCTCGCCGTCCTCAAGCGGGACGGCCGGGCCACCTACCCCGAACTCCAGCGCGCCACCGGAAAGTCGGAGTCCGCGGTCAAACGCCGCCTGGCCCAGCTCCTCGCCTCCGGCGCCTGCTACATCGACATCGAGTACGACACCGCGCGCCTGGGCCACGGCATGGCGGCGGTCCTCTGGATCACGGCGGCCCCGCGCCGTCTCGACGCGGTGGGCCGCGCGCTGGCCGGCCACGAGGAGATCGCCTACGCCGCCGCGACCGCCGGCCCCTCGAACGTGGTGGTCACCGCGGTCGCCCGCGACACGGCGGACCTCTACGCGTACGTCAGCGGAAAGCTCGGCCGCCTGGAGGGAGTGGAACACGTGGAGACGGCCCCGTTCATGCGCCGGGTGAAACAGCTGACGTACAGACCACGCGCATACAGCCCCACCGGCGTCTGAGGAGCGGGGTCCGGGGCACAGCCCCGAGCCGTCCACCGCGTCACCGGTGCAACCGGTCCCCGCCCGCCAGGATCGCCTGGGCCAGCGCCCGGGCAGGCCCGCCCCTGTCCGGCCCCCGCCCCGCGGAACCGTGCAGCAACACGAAGTCGACCTCCCCCAACTCCGGCAGCCCCACCCGCTCAGGGACCCGCACCAGCCCCGGCGGAATGAGCCCGCGCGCATGGGCCATCACCCCGAGCCCCGCCCGCGCCGCCGCGATCAGCCCGTTCAGCGATCCGCTCGTACAGGCGATCCGCCAGGCCCGGCCGTGCTGCTCCAGCGCCTCCAGTGCCAGCGCCCGCGAGATCCCCGGCGGCGGGAACACGATCAGCGGCACCGGCCGCTCCGGGTCGATCCGCAGTCGCTCCGAGCCGATCCACACCAGCCGGTCGTGCCACACCGACTCCCCGCGCGGATCCTCCGGCCTCCGCTTGGCCAGCACGAGGTCGAGCTTCCCGGCGTCCAGCTGCTCGTGCAGCGTCCCCGACAGCTCGACCGTCAGCTCCAGGTCCACCTCGGGGTGCTCGTGCCGGAACGACTCCAGGATCTCGGTGAGCCGGGTCAGCACGAAGTCCTCCGACGCCCCGAACCGCAAGCGCCCCCGCAGCCGCGTCCCCGTGAAGTACGCCGCCGCCTGTTCGTGCACCTCCAGGATCCGCCGGGCGAACCCGAGCATCGCCTCCCCGTCCTCCGTCAGCTCCACGGAGTGCGTGTCCCGCGTGAACAGGGTGCGCCCCGCCGCGTCCTCCAGGCGCCGCACATGCTGGCTGACCGTGGACTGCCGCAGCCCGAGCCGCCGCGCGGCCTGCGTGAAGCTCAGCGTCTGCGCGACGGCGAGAAACGTCCTCAGCTGACCGGGGTCGTACATGCCCCGACCCTACCCCCGCTCATCACGCGGCACGATCACAGTAAGAGCGGTATGCAGGATTCCCGATCACGGGGAAGGGGTGGACGATGGAGAGGGCACGACCTGAACCGAGAGCAAGGAACCAATGAAACGCCTGAGCTGGCCGTCCTGGATGCCGATCGACCCGTACATCCTGGCGTTGATCGGGACCGTCGGCCTCGCCGCGCTCCTCCCGGCCCGCGGCGCCGCCGCCGACGTCGCCTCCGGCGCCTCGACCGCCGCGGTCGCCTTCCTCTTCTTCCTCTACGGCGCCAGACTCTCGACCCGCGAGGCGATGGACGGCCTGCGCCACTGGCGGCTCCACGTCACGGTCCTCGTCTGTACCTTCGTGGCGTTCCCGCTGCTCGGCCTCGCCGCCCGCGGCCTGGTCCCCGTGCTGCTCCCGCAGAACCTCTACGAGGGCCTGCTCTTCCTCACGCTCGTCCCGTCCACCATCCAGTCGTCGATCGCGTTCACCTCGATCGCGCGCGGCAACGTCCCGGCGGCGATCTGCGCGGGCTCCTTCTCCTCGCTGGCCGGCATCGTCCTGACACCGCTGCTCGCGGCGGCGCTGCTGGGCAACAGCGGCGGCGGCTTCTCCGCCGACTCCCTCGTCAAGATCGTGCTCCAGCTGCTCGTCCCGTTCCTCGCGGGCCAGTTGCTGCGCCGCTGGGTCGGCGGCTTCATCACCCGGCACAAGAAGATCCTCGGCTACGTCGACCGCGGCTCGATCCTGCTCGTCGTCTACACCGCGTTCAGCGAGGGCATGGTCCAGGGCATCTGGCACCAGGTCAGCGCCGCCCGGCTGGCCGGTCTGCTGGCCGTCGAGGCCGTCCTCCTCGCGGTGATGCTCGCCGCCACCTGGTACGGCGCCAAGGCCCTGGGCTTCGACCGCGGTGACCGGGTGGCGATCCAGTTCGCCGGTTCCAAGAAGTCCCTGGCGTCCGGACTGCCCATGGCGAGCGTCCTGTTCGGCGCGCACGCCTCCCTCGCCGTGCTGCCCCTGATGCTCTTCCACCAGATGCAGCTGATGGTCTGCGCGGTCATCGCCAAGCGCCGCGCGAAGGACCCCCGGGAGCCGGACGAGGAGTCGCTCACCCCAGCCGCACGGACACGAACCGCGGCCGGTACAACGACACGTTCCGGCTGAGGTGCGCCTGCGCGGTGGCGGGCGTCGCGTCCAGCCAGTTGACGTCGTAGCTCAGCACCAGACGTCCGCCGCCGCTCAGTTCGGGGTGCGCCTGCGGGTTGTACGCGGCGACCGCACCGCCTGGCAACGGCGGCGCGAACCCCTTCGCGGGCCCGTGCCAGGGCCCGGTGGGGGAGCACGCCCAGTACGAGGTCACGGTCGTCAGCCCCGCGGCCCCCGCCGCCATCGTGAACAGCACGTACGTCCCCGCGTCCCGCACCACGCCGAACGCGCTGCCCACACCGCGCCGCCGCCCGTCCCCGAGCACCGGCGCCGACCGCGCCCCGGCCCGCCACCGCTCCCCGTCCCAGAACCGCCAGGCCGCCGTGTCACCGAGCCGGCCGCGCGGTACGCGGGCCACGTGGGCGTGGTGCACGGCGGCCTGCCCGTCGTCCCCGCCGAACACGTACGTCCAGTCGCCGTCGTCCACCAGGGTCGTGCCGAACAGCACCCGGCGGGCCGGATCGCGCACCTGCCGCTGGTCGAGCACCTGCCTGATGCCCTCCAGGCGCAGGTCCGGCAGCGACAGGGTGGCCACCTCGGTCGCCGTCGGCACCCCGTACACGTACGGGGCGGAACCGGCTGACCGCGTCCACAGCAGCACCCGCACGACCTGCTCGTCCGCGCCGGGCGAGCGCGGCTCCACCTGCGCCGCGACGGGCCACCGCCACTCGCCGACCCCGGTGTCCGGGAACAGCGGCGCGGCGACGGTCCGCTCGATCCGCCCCGAACGCCCCATGACCACAGCGGAGTTCCGGACGAACGGCGCGTCCGTGTCACGCCAGGAATGCGGCTGCCCGGCAGGGTTGGGCGGCGGATGCACGGCCCCCAGGTACGTGTCGGAGAACAGCCACAGCAGCCGCCCGTCCGGCAGCCGCACGGAGTGCGTCCCGTCGCCGCCGGTCCAGTCGTCGGACCGGGTGCCGTCGTCCCCGTAGCGGGTGAACTCCCGGTTCAGACCGGAGTCCGGCGCCCACGACGTCACGGCGCGGGCCGCGCAGGGGGAGCCGCCCTCCCGGTCGGGGAGGGCGACCACCACGACGAGCCCGCAGACGACGAGGAGCAGGCTCCACAGCAGCACGGGGAACCGCGCGACCGGCCCCCGCCGGCCGCGCGACGCCGACGGATCCTCACGGCCCCTCACACGACGCGACGCTAACGCCCGCCACGCACCCGGTCCAACGGCAGCCACAGCACGTCCCGCCCGCCGGACGTGACCCGTACGTCGTCGAGGGACCCGGTGAAGTACGCCCGGCTGTCCATCCGCTGCCCCAGGTGCACCCCGAACGGCGAGTTCCGGCTCACCGACCCGGGGACGTCGGCCGCGCTCCCGACCTCCGTGCCGTCGACGGACAGCACCACCGTGCCGTCACCGCGCCGGAGTTCGGCCCGGTGCCAGGCCCCGTCGTTGTACGCCGACGCGCTGCTCACGGAGACGGAACGTGGCGCTGCCGCACCGTCCCGCACGGTGATCAGCCCGGTGATCCGGTGCGCGGCGGGCTCGCCCCGCAGCCACACCTGCGGCTGCGTCGTCCCGATGCCGCCCATCCAGAGCAGCGGCTGCTCACCGCTCGTCGCCGTGTACCGGAACCAGAGGGAGGCGGTGAAGTCCCTCGTCCCGAGCGCTAGTTCGCTGCGGTACGGGAGCCTGACCGCGTCGTTCGTCCCGTCGAACGACAGGGCCCGGCCGGTCCGGCCGTCCGTCAGCGACGCCCCGCCGAGCACGGCCGCGTCCCGCGCGCCCCGCGCCCGGTCGTCCGTCGTCGGGTCGGGGCCGCGCCGCTCCGTGAGCCAGTCGAGGGTGAACCGCGCGAAGCGGATCTCGTCCCGTGCGTCGACCGCGCCGCCCTCGTACAGCAGACCCACATGGTCCGGGTCGGCCTGCACCATGTCCGAGTAGCCCGACCAGTCCGTGGTCACCACGGTGCCCCGGTCGAAGCTGTCCCAGGTGCGCCCGCCGTCGTAGGAGGACCGGACGGTCATGGTGCGCCGCCGGTCCGGGTCGCCGGGGCAGGCGAGCAGCAGCCGCTCGCCGCGCCTGCCGACCGGGAGCACCGAGCCCTGCACCTGCGGCGTGTACAGATCGGGGATCGCGGCGAAGGGGCGCTCGAACGAGTCCCCGCCGTCCCGGCTGACCGCGTGCGTGCGGTGTCCGGCGTCGGTGCCGTCCTGCTCGCGCCCGCTGACGTAGACCGTGCCGTCGGGGCGTTCGGCGAGCGTCATCTCGGACGGCTTCTGCCGGAACGTGCCGTCGTCCGCGATCGGCCACGAGTCCTTAGCGCCGATCCGCCAGTGCTCGCCGTGGTCGTCGCTCACCATCAGGGCGGCATGGTTCGCGGTGACCCGACTGCCGTTCCACGTCTCGGCGTTGACGGTGAACACGAGGCGTCCGCGGTGCCGGCCCTTGGTGAGCTGGATGCCGTGCACGGGCCCGGTCGCGTACCAGGAGTTGAAGTCGGCGGGCAGCAGTTCGCCGCTCAGGTCGCGCGGCGCGGACCAGGTGCGGCCGTCGTCGTCGCTGTACTGGAGGTGCGGGGTCCGGTCGCACGGCACGGCGCAGTTCCTGCCGTCGGTACGGCCGGTGTTGTACGTCTCGGCGAGCACGATGCGGCCCGTGCGCAGGTCCACGACCGGCGCCGGATTGCCGTGCGTGTCGCCCGCGCCCTCGTTGACGACCTGGAGCGGCGACCAGGTGCGCCCGCCGTCCTCGGACCGCTTGACCACGATGTCGATGTCACCGGCGTCGGAGCAGTCGTTCGTGCGGCCCTCCGCGAAGGCGAGCAGGGTGCCCTCGGCCGTCTTCACGACGGCAGGTATCCGGTAGCAGGCGTATCCCGGATCCTGCGAGGCCTTGAACAGCACCTGCTGCTCGAAGGGCGGCGCGGTGGCGGCCTGTGCGGCCACCGGAGCGGGGAGTGCCGCGGCGACGGCCAGCGCCGCCAGCACCGATCTCAGACGTGCGGGGAAGTTCCTTCGTCGCATGGCGCGGCCCACCCTTCAGGTCATCCGGACAACCGGACATCCCACGTCCAACGTATGCGCCACAGACGCTACTTGGGCCGCTCGCCACCCGACAAGGACCGTGCATCAGGGGATCAGGACCACCTTGCCGAGGTTGCTCCGCTCCTCGATCACCGCGTGCGCCCGTGCCGCCTCCTCCAGAGCGAACTCCCCGTGCACAGAAGGTTTCAGAGCACCCGTCAGGAACAGCCGCCACAACTGCGTGCGCCACTTCTCGTACGTCTCGGGCCTGCCGCGCGCGATGAGCGCCATCTGGAACCCGATGACCGACTTCGCTCCGACCAGCAGGTCGTACGCCGACACGGTCCCGCCGCCCGAGCTGTACGCGACGAGCCGGCCGTGCGGCGCGAGGGCGCCGACCGCGGGCGCGAGCAGCTCGCCGCCGACCGCGTCCAGGACGTAGTCCACGGGCTCGCCCCAGGACCCGGCGTCGTACGTCACCACGGCATCGGCCCCGAGTCCGCGCACGAACGCGCTCTTGCGACGGTCGGAGACGGCGGCCACGACCCGGCCCGCGCCCCGCAACGAGGCCAGCTGCAGGGCGAGATGACCCACGCCGCTCGCCGCCGCCGTCACCAGGGCGGCCTCGCCGGGCTCGGGCCGGGCCGCCTGCAGCGCCCCGTACGCGACGAGTCCGCTGCGCACGAGTGCCACCGCGTCGACCGCGCTCGCCCCGTCCGGCACCGGGGAGGCCATCGTGACGTGCAGCAGCGCGTAGTCCGCGTAGCCGTGGCCGAAGGTCAGGCCCGTGACGCGGTCGCCGGGCGCGTACGTCGTCACGCCCGCGCCGAGCGCGACCGCCTCGCCCGCGATCTCGCCGCCGAGCACGATCGGCTCGCGGGGTTCGCGGACCTTGCGGACGACGGGCAGGGTGACCCCGACCGCTTCCGTGCGGACGAGGAGTTCCCCCGGGCCCGGCTCGGGGACCGGCGCCTCTTCCAGGAACAGGACCTCGGGGCCGCCGCTGTGCGCGTACCGGACACGGCGCATGCGCGTCACCGCCTTCACGGATCGAGTTCGTTGGGACTCCCAACGGTAGAGCGAGTTCATTGGGAAGTCCAACGAATGCTCGGTATGCTGGCCCCATGAGCACGCCCCCCTCCGCACCGAGCACCATCCGCGACCTGCCCAGCTGGCTCCTCGGCAGGGCCGCAGCGCGCGGCCGGGCCCTCGTCGCGGACGCCCTCGCCGAGCAGGGCCTGAAGATGTGGCACCACGTGGTCCTCAGCGCTGTCGCCGACCTGGAGCCGGTCGCCCAGGCCGACCTCGTGCGCAGCGTCCAGCTCGACCCCAAGGACATGGTGGGTGTGCTGAACGACCTGCAGGACGCCGGCCTCGTCGAGCGCGCGCCCGACCCCAGGGACCGCCGCAAGAACGCGGTCACCATCACCGAGGACGGCACCCGCCTCGTCGAGACGTGCGCCCGCGCGGCCCGCACCGCCAACGACGCGCTCCTCGCCCCGCTCTCGGCGGCCGAGCGCGACCTGTTCTTCGGCCTGCTCCGCCGCGTCTGCGAGCTCCCCGCAGAGCCCGGCGGCACGACCGGTACCGCCTGACGGGAACCGATGTGCGCGGGCTGTGCGCACGATGTGCCGTACTCCCTTTCCCGGCACGTCACTTCACGTTCGCATCGAACCCCTGAGCTGGACGGCACAACCGGAACGGGGCCGACGCGAAAGAGGTGACACGCCGTGCCCGACGCCCGCTGGCAGGCGGTACGCACAGGGATGCGACGCAGAAGGAGGCTGCTCGCCCAGGCGCTCCGACCGCCCGTGCCCCGCACAGGAGCACTGCCCGCGATCCCCGCCCAGCCGCGCGCCCGCGACGAGCGGCCGCCCGTCGAACCGGCCCCGCGCCTCGTGCCCGACCCGGTCTTCCTGCTCTCCCCGGTCCGCTCCGGCTCCACGCTGCTGCGCGTCCTGCTCAACAGCCACCCCGACATCCGCGCCCCGCACGAGATGCACCTGCGCACCCTGCACGTCCACCTCGACCGCGACTTCACCCATCAGGCCATGCGCGAACTGGCCCTGGACCGCGAAGAGCTGGAGCACATGCTGTGGGACAGGGTGCTGCACCACGCGCGATGTCGCGGCGGCGACGAGGCCTCCCTCGTCGTCGACAAGACCCCGGCCAACACCCATCTGTGGCCCCGGCTGCACCGCGCCTGGCCCCGGGCCCGCTACATCTTCCTGCTGCGCCACCCGGCCGCCGTCGTCGAGTCCCTGACCGCACGCCGCACCGACCCGGACATCGCCGCCGTCCACGCCGAAGTACTGGGCTACGCCGAGGAGCTGGAGCGGGCCCGACGCGTCCTGGACGGGATCACCGTCACCTACGAGGACCTGACCGAGGACCCCGAGCGCGAGACCCGGCGCATCTGCGCGCACCTGGGGGTCGACTGGCACCCGGCGATGCTGGACTACGGCGCACGGGACCACGGGGAGTTCCGGCCGCACATCGGGGACTGGAGCGAGAAGATCCGCTCCGGCCGGATCCAGCCCGCCCGGCCCGCCGGGAGCTGCGCGGGCCTGCCGCCCCGGCTGCTGGAGATCTCGGCGGCGTGGGGGTACGCGGTCGACCGGTGACGCGGGCGGGCCGCGCCCCGGGGCCGGCGGCGTAGGGACCCGGCCGGCGCAGGGGGCGCTCCCCGCCGGTCCGGGCCCCCGCCGCCGTGCCGCGGGGAACCGGGTCAGCCGTGCTGCGTGGCGGCCTCGGCGGCCGCCGCGGCCGCCGCGGCCTCCAGGGCGACCCGGTGTTCCCCCGCGTACACGTTCATGGAGCTGCCCCGCAGGAAGCCGATCAGCGTCAGCCCCGTCTCGGCGGCCAGGTCGACGGCGAGCGACGACGGGGCCGACACCGCGGCGAGCACCGGGATGCCCGCCATGACGGCCTTCTGCGCCAGCTCGAACGAGGCCCGCCCGGACACCATCAGCACCGACCGGGACAGCGGCAGGTCCCCCTGCTGCAGGGCACGGCCGACGAGCTTGTCGACCGCGTTGTGCCGGCCCACGTCCTCCCTTATGTCGACCAGGCGGCCCTCCTCGTCGAAGAGGGCCGCGGCGTGCAGCCCCCCGGTCCGGTCGAACACGCGCTGGTCCTCGCGCAGCCGGTCGGGGAGCGAGGAGAGCAGCTCGGGCGTGAGCCGGACCGGGGGAGCGTCGGCGATCGGGAACCTGGCCGTGGTCCGCACCGCGTCGAGGCTCGCCTTGCCGCACAGACCGCAGGACGACGTCGTGTAGACGTTCCGCTCGAGCGTGATGTCGGGGAGCACGACGCCCGGCGCCGTGCGCACGTCCACCACGTTGTACGTGTTCGAGCCGTCCTGGGTGGCGCCCGCGCAGTACACGATGTTCTGGAGGTCGGCGGCGCCCGCGAGCACGCCCTCGCTGACCAGGAAGCCCGCCGCGAGCGCGAAGTCGTCGCCCGGGGTGCGCATGGTGATCGCGAGCGGCTTCCCGTTCAGCCGGATCTCCAGGGGTTCCTCGGCGACGAGCGTGTCCGGCCGGGTCGAGACGCGTCCGTCCCTGATCCGGATCACCTTGCGCCGTTCCGTGACTCGTCCCATGTCTTGATCAGTCCCGGTTCTGTACGTGCTGGTAGCCGAAGCGGCCCTTGATGCAGAGGTTGCCGTGGGTCACCGGGTTGTCGTGCGGGGAGGTGACCTTCACGATCTCATTGTCCTGCACATGGAGCGTGAGGTTGCAGCCGACTCCGCAGTAGGCGCACACCGTCGTCGTCTCGGTCTGCGCCGACTCGTCCCACGTACCGGCCGCCCGCATGTCGAACTCCGACTTGAAGGACAGCGCGCCCGTCGGGCACACCTCGATGCAGTTGCCGCAGTACACGCACGCCGAATCGGTCAGCGGCGCGTCCTGCTCGACGGCGATCCGGGCGTCGAAGCCGCGTCCGGCGACCGAGATCGCGAAGGTGTTCTGCCACTGGTCGCCGCAGGCGTCGACGCACTTGTAGCAGAGGATGCACTTGTCGTAGTCGCGCACGTAGAGATCGTTGTCGACCCGCGGTTCCTCGCTCAGCCGCTCCGCGTCCGGACCGAAGCGGTCCGGCTTCGCCTCGTACTCCTTGATCCATGAAGCGACATGGGGAGTCGTCGACAAGTCGACGGACGAGGCGAGCAGTTCGAGGACGACCTTGCGGCTGTGCCGGGCGCGCTCGGTGTCCGTCCGCACCTCCATGCCCGGCTCGGCCCGACGGGAGCAGGCCGGCACCAGGGTCCGGGACCCCTCCACCTCGACGACGCAGACCCGGCACGCGTTCTTCGGGGTCAGCGTGTCGCCCTGGCACAGGGTCGGAACGTCCTTTCCGGCGGCGCGGCAGGCGTCGAGGATCGTCGACCCCTCGGGCGCGCGCACCGGCTCCCCGTCGATCGTGAACTCCAGCAGACGACGGGGTATCCCCAGTTCGACGGCGGTCATGACGCGTACGCCCCCAGGCGGTCGATGGCGGACTCGATGGCGTTCCAGGCGGTCTGGCCGAGACCGCAGATCGAGGCGTCGCGCATGGTGCGCCCCACCTCGCGCAACAGGGCGATGTCGTCGTCGGCCGCGATGCCCCTGCGCTCGGCGATCCGGTGCAGGGCCTCCTGCTGCCGCACCGTGCCCACCCGGCACGGCACGCACTGCCCGCAGGACTCGTCGCGGAAGAACGCGGCGATCCGCAGCAGGATCCGGGGCAGCGGGAGCGCGTCGTCGAAAGCCATCACGACACCCGAGCCGAGCGTGGTGCCCGCGGCACGGGTCCCCTCGAAGGTCAGCGGGATGTCCAGCTCGTCGGGCCGCACGAAGCCGCCCGCGGCGCCGCCGAGCAGGATCGCCCGCAGCGGGTCCGGGGTGCCGGCGAGGGCGAGGAGGTCGCCGAGGGTGGCGCCGAAGGGGAGCTCGTAGACGCCGGGCCTGCCGACGGCGCCGCAGACGCAGAACAGCTTGGGCCCGGTCGACTGCTCCGTGCCGATGGCCGCGTACGCCTGCGCGCCCATGGTCAGGATCGGCAGCACGTTCACCAGCGTCTCGACGTTGTTGGCGGCGGTCGGCCTGCCGAACAGCCCCTTCTCGACGGGGAACGGCGGCTTGGAGCGGGGCTCGCCCCGGTACCCCTCGATGGAGTTGAAGAGCGCGGTCTCCTCGCCGCATATGTAGGCGCCCGCGCCGCGCCGTATCTCGATGTCGAAGGAGAACCCCTGCCCGAGGATGTCCTCGCCCAGCAGACCGCGCGCACGGGCCTGTTCGACGGCGTGGCTCATCCGGGCGAGCGCGAGGGGGTACTCGCCGCGCAGGTACAGGTAGCCGTGGCGGGCGCCGGTCGCGTAGCCCGCGATCGTCATGGCCTCGACGAGCGCGTACGGGTCGCCCTCCATCACGACCCGGTCCTTGAAGGTGCCCGGTTCGGACTCGTCCGCGTTGCACACGAGGTAGTGCGGCCCGTCCGGCTGGGCGGCGGTGGCCTGCCACTTCCGCCCCGTCGGAAACGCGGCCCCGCCCCGCCCCACGAGCCCCGCGTCGGTCACTTCCCGGATGACGCCCCCGGCCCCGATCGCGAAGGCCCGCCGCAGTGCGCCGTACCCGCCCTCGGCGCGGTAGTCGTCGAGAGAGGCGGGATCGACGACACCGACGCGCTTGAGCAGAACGAGCCCCGGATCACCGGCTTGGGGTACATCGGGCGATCCGAGCCCGTCCGGCGCTTGAAGAACGGGGTCCGGGGCAGAGCCCCGAAACGGCGCGATCGGCACGGCCGACGCAGCGGGCCCCGCCCGCACGAGCAGAGCGGCAGGCGCCCGCTCGCACAGCCCCAGACACGGCGACTCCGACACCTGCACATCAGGCCCGAACCGCCCCCGCGCCGAGCCGCACAACTCCGCACCCCCCACCCGCGCACACGCCAGATCCGTACACACGTGCAGCACGGACGCGGGCCGCGCCCGCACCGAGAACATCGAGTAGAACGTGGCCACCCCGTACGCCTCGGCCGGCGGCACGGTGAGCCGCCGGCACAGATAGTCCAGGGCGCCCTCGCTGATCCACCCCACCCGGTCGTTGACCGCGTGCAGCCCCGGCAACAGCAAGTCCCGCCGCTCGCGCGCCGCGCGCCCGCCCCGGGCCCACCGCAGATCGGCGTCCGACCGGTCGTCGGCCCCCTCCCACGCGGACTCCGGCGGCCCGAGGAGCGCGTCGACCGCCTCCCGCTCCTCGTCCGTCGGCTTGCTGTCACCGAAGCGCAGATCCACGGTCCCTCAGCCCCTCACTGCTGACGCGGTCAGCTTCTCGATCCGGATCGCCGACGCCTTGAACTCCGCCGTCCCGGCGATCGGGCAGTTCGCCTCGATCGTCAGCGCGTTGGTGTCCACCTCGTCGGGAAAGTGCATGGTCATGAAGGCGAGCCCGGGACGCAGCCCCGGATCGACCCAGACCGGCGCGGTCACCACGCCGCGCCGCGACGACACCCGCACCTCCTCGCCGACCACGACCCCGTACCGCTCCGCGTCCTCCGGGCACAGTTCGACGTACTCGCCGCGGCGCAACGGGGACGCGAACCCCCCGCTCTGCACACCGGTGTTGTACGAGTCGAGACGGCGTCCGGTGGTCAGCCGGATCGGATAGGCCTCGTCGGTCAGGTCGACCGGCGGATCGTGCTCGACGAGCCCGAACGGCGCGAGCCGCCCGCGCCGCCCCGGATCCGTCTCCCACAGCCGCCCGTGCAGATACGAGGAGGGCAGCTCGTCCACGTCGGGGCAGGGCCACTGCAGCCCCTGGAGCTCTTCCAGCCGGTCGTACGTCATCCCGAAGTGGTCCGGCGACAGCGCGCGCAGCTCGTTCCACACGGCCTCGGCGTCGGCGTACTTCCAGTCGTGGCCCAGCCGCGCGGCCACGTCGCAGATGATGTCGATGTCCTCGCGTGCCTCACCGGGCGGGGCGAGCGCGGCCCGCACCCGCTGGACCCGCCGCTCGCTGTTGGTCGTCGTGCCGTCGGTCTCCGCCCACGAGGCCGTCGCGGGCAGCACCACGTCCGCCATCTCCGCGGTCCTGGTCAGGAAGATGTCCTGCACCACCAGGTGATCGAGGGCGGCCAGACGGCGCGCGGCCTGCTCGCTGTCGGCCTCCGACTGGGCGGGGTTCTCGCCGATGCAGTACACGGCGCGCAGCCGCCCGTGCTCCATCGCCTCGAACATGTCGGTGAGGGTCATTCCGTAGCGCGGCGGGATCACCGTGTCCCAGGCCCGCTCGAACTTCAGCCGGTGGCCGTCGTCGAGGAGGTCCTGGAAGCCGGGCAGCCGGTTCGGGATGGCGCCCATGTCGCCGCCGCCCTGCACGTTGTTCTGCCCGCGCAGCGGCTGCACCCCGGCGCCGTACCGTCCGACGTGGCCGGTCAGCAGCGACAGGTTGATCAGCGCCCGGACGTTGTCGGTGCCGTTGTGGTGCTCGGTGATCCCCAACGTCCAGCACAACTGGGCGCGTTCGGCCCGCGCGTAGGCGTGCGCGAGGTCCCGGATCGCCGCCGCGGGGACGCCGGTCACCTTCTCCGCCAGGGACAGCGTCCACGGCTCGACGAGCGCCTTGAACTCCTCGAAGCCGGTCGTGGCCCGCGCCACGAACGCCTTGTTGTGCAGATCGGCGGCGATGATCTCCCGGGCGACCGCGTGCGCCAGCGGGATGTCGGTGCCGACGTTCAGGCCGAGCCAGCTCTCCGCCCACTCGGCGGTCGAGGTGCGGCGCGGGTCGACGGCGTACATCCGGGCGCCGCCCCGGATCCCCTTCAGCACGTGCTGGAAGAAGATCGGGTGCGCGAAGCGGGCGTTGGAGCCCCACATCACGATCAGGTCCGTGTGCTCGACCTCCTCGTACGAGGAGGTGCCGCCGCCCGAGCCGAACACGGCCGACAGGCCGGCGACGCTCGGCGCGTGACACGTGCGGTTGCAGGAGTCGACGTTGTTCGTGCCCATCACGACCCGCGTGAACTTCTGGGCCACGAAGTTCATCTCGTTCGTGGCGCGGGCGCACGACAGCATCGCGAAGGCGTCCGGGCCGTGTTCCTCACGGGTGCGGCGGAACCCGTCGGCCGCCACTGTCAGCGCCTCGTCCCAAGTGGCCTCCCTGAACGGCGAGTCACGGTCGCCGGGTGTCTCGCGCACCAGCGGACGGGTGAGCCGGTGGTACGTCTTCGGGGTGCGGTCGCGCCGCTTCTGCTTCATGCGGCGTCCCTCCTCATGCCGTGGGCGAGCAGGTCCGAGAGGGCGTGCACGGTGCGCAGGGTGGGCACCTCGACGCCCGTGATGTCCGCCAGCTCCACGACCGCGGCCAGCAGCACGTCCAGCTCCAGCGGCTTTCCGCGTTCCAGGTCCTGGAGCGTGGAGGTGCGGTGGTCGCCGACCCGTTCGGCGCCGGCCAGGCGGCGCTCCACGGAGATGTCGGGCCGGCAGCCGAGCGCCGCGGCGACGGCGAGCGTCTCGGTCATCATGATCTCGATGACCCGGCGCGTGCCGCCGTGCAGGCACATCTGCCGCATCGTGGCGCGCACCAGGGCGCTGATCGGGTTGAAGGAGATGTTGCCGAGCAGCTTGATCCAGATGTCGGCGCGCAGCTCCGGCTCGACGGGACACTTCAGGCCGCCCGCCCGCATCGCGTCACTGAACGCGGTGCAGCGCGCCGACACCGAGCGGTCCGGCTCCCCGACGGAGAACCGCGTCCCCTCCAGGTGCCGGACCACTCCCGGCGCCTCCAGTTCGGTCGCGGCGTAGACGACACATCCGACGGCTCGCTCGGGTGCGAGCACCGCGCTCACGGCGCCGTCCGGATCGACGCTTTCGAGCCGATGTCCGTCGTGCGGACCGCCGTGCCCGTGGAAGTACCACCACGGGATGCCGTTCTGCGCCGCGACGACCGCTGTCCGCTCGTGCAGCAGGGGCTCGATCAACGGCCCGCACGCCGCGTACGAGTTGGCCTTCAGGCCGAGGAACACATAGTCGACGGGCCCGATCTCGGCCGGGTCGTCGGTGGCGTGGGCCCGCGCGGTGAAGTCGCCGCGCGGGCTGACGACCTGGACACCGCTGCGCCTCATGGCCGCCAAGTGCGGTCCACGGGCGACGAGATGGACGTCGGCGCCCGCGCGGTGCAGCGCGGCTCCGACATAGGCGCCGATCGCTCCGGCGCCGAGGACTGCGACTTTCACTGGCGGGCTCCGTCCGGTCGAGGGTTCCGGCTCCGCCCTGCTCGCACGGGCAGTGGCGGTCCGAAGAGAAGCGGAGACTGTCGATGGAATATTGTCTACAGTATGGAAGTTGGGCCGACAAGACTCCGCGCACCGGCTCGCACGATGGCGTGCCGGGGCATTGCATACGGTGGACGGATTCTGTACGGACCGAGGTCCGACCTCTTCCCAACAACCGGACCGCTGCCTACCGTTCGGGATCATGAGGCCCCCCGTCGCACCGACCGGCTGGAGCCGCTGGCTCGTACCGCCCGCCGCCCTCTCGGTCCATCTCTCCATCGGCCAGGCGTACGCCTGGAGTGTCTTCAAGCCGCCCCTCGAATCCGCCTTGAACCTGAGCGGCACCCAGAGCGCGCTGCCGTTCCAGCTCGGCATCGTGATGCTCGGCCTGTCCGCCGCGTTCGGCGGCACGCTCGTCGAGCGCAACGGCCCGCGCTGGGCGATGACCGTCGCCCTCGTCTGCTTCTCCTCGGGCTTTCTGCTCTCCGCCCTCGGCGCCGCCACCGAGCAGTACTGGCTGATCGTGCTCGGCTACGGCTTCGTCGGCGGCATCGGCCTGGGCATCGGCTACATCTCGCCGGTCTCCACGCTGATCAAGTGGTTCCCGGACCGGCCCGGCATGGCCACCGGCATCGCGATCATGGGCTTCGGCGGCGGCGCGCTGATCGCGTCGCCGTGGAGCGCGCAGATGCTGGACTCGTTCGGCGCGGACAGCGACGGCATCGCCCTGGCGTTCCTGGTGCACGGCCTGACGTACGCGGTGTTCATGCTGCTGGGTGTCCTGCTGGTCAGGGTGCCGGGCGAGAAGGTGCCGTCAGGGGCGCGGGGAACCGCGCGGCAAGCCCCCGCCGGCCCGCAGGTGTCGGCGAAACAGGCCATCCGTACGCCCCAGTTCTGGTGCCTCTGGCTGGTCCTCTGCATGAACGTCACCGCGGGGATCGGCATCCTGGAGAAGGCCGCCCCCATGATCACGGACTTCTTCGCGGACACCGGCACCCCGGTCACGGCCGGCGCGGCGGCCGGCTTCGTCGCGCTGCTCTCCGCCGCGAACATGGCCGGCCGCATCGGCTGGTCCTCCACGTCCGACCTCATCGGCCGCAAGAACGTCTACCGCCTCTACCTGGGCGTGGGCGCCCTGATGTACCTCCTCATCGCCCTGTACGGCGACGCCTCCAAGCCGCTGTTCGTCATCTGCGCGCTCGTCATCCTCTCCTTCTACGGCGGCGGCTTCGCGACCGTCCCCGCGTACCTGAAGGACCTGTTCGGCACGTACCAGGTGGGCGCGATCCACGGCCGGCTGCTCACGGCCTGGTCGACGGCCGGCGTCCTCGGCCCGCTCATCGTCAACTGGGTCGCCGACAGCCAGGAGGACGCCGGAAAGCACGGCTCGTCCCTCTACGGACTCTCGTTCACGATCATGATCGGCCTGCTGGTCGTCGGCTTCGTGGCCAACGAGCTCGTCCGCCCCGTCCACGCCCGCCACCACATCCCCGCCCCCAGGGAGTCCGCCGATGACACCGCCGACCGTGACCACCAGCAGCCCGCCTAGGCGCCGCGGCCTGATCGCCGTCGCCTGGCTGTGGGTGGGCGCGCCGCTCGCCTACGGCCTGTACGAACTGGTGCAAAAAGCCACACAGCTGTTCACTGGCTGATCGGGCAGAACTCTCCAACCAAGACCACACAATCCTGTTGCTTTACGTCACCTCGTACTCGCCGGTCGCTGGCCAGACTGGAACGTCCGCGGCGCGCACGGCTCGCACGCCAGGCACACGAGGGGACTTCCATGAACGGTTCGCGCATCGTCGGCATCGGGCACTATCAGCCCGCCAGGGTCCTCACGAACGAGGACCTGGCGGGCATGGTCGAGACCGACGACGAGTGGATCCGCTCCCGCGTCGGCATCCGCACCCGGCACATCGCGGGTCCCGACGAGCCGGTCGACGAGCTCGCCGCGCACGCCGCCGCCAAGGCGCTGGCCGCGGCGGGCCTGACCGCCGAAGCCGTCGACCTCGTCGTCGTCGCCACGTCCACGGCTGTCGACCGTTCCCCGAACACGGCGGCGCGCGTCGCCCACCGGCTCGGCGTGCCGTCGCCCGCCGCGCTCGACCTGAACGTCGTCTGCGCCGGATTCACCCACGCCCTCGCCACCGCCGACCACACCCTGCGGGCCGGCGCCGCCACCCGCGCCCTCGTCATCGGCGCGGACAAGATGTCGGCGGTCACCGACTGGACCGACCGCACCACCTGCGTCCTGGTCGGCGACGGTGCGGGCGCCGTGGTGATCGAGCCGTGCGCCGACGGCGAGGAGCCCGGCATCGGGCCGGTCCTGTGGGGCTCGGTCCCGGAGATGGGCAACGCCGTCCGGATCGAGGGCGAGCCCGCGCGCTTCTCGCAGGAGGGTCAGTCCGTCTACCGCTGGGCGACCCGGCAGCTGCCGCCGCTCGCCCGCGCGGCCTGCGAGAAGGCGGGCCTCGCCCCGGCCGACCTCGCCGCCGTCGTCCTGCACCAGGCCAATCTGCGCATCATCGAGCCCCTCGCCGAGAAGATTGGCGCGGTGAACGCGGTCGTCGCCCGGGACGTCGTCGACTCCGGGAACACCTCCGCCGCGAGCGTGCCGATGGCGCTGTCCAAACTGATCGAGCGGGGCGAGATCGAGAGCGGCGACCCCGCCCTCCTCTTCGGCTTCGGCGGGAATCTCTCGTACGCGGGCCAGGTCGTGCGCTGTCCGTGACGTGAGGTGCGCGGGATGTGACGAGTCCAACTCGCCCTGGTGGTAGCGATTGTGCTCGGTAAACTGTATTCCAAAGACAATCGAGTGTTCCGATCCGTTCCGATGCCGTATGGGTCGCGGACGCCGGAACCGGAATCGGCTTGCCGGATGCTCCGAAGCCCAGGAGGGGGACCGCGATGTTGTCCACAGGACTGCCGCAGGGGGCGGTGCCCAAGCTCGAGCGCCCCGGCCCGTTGCGCGAGCGGGTCTACGAGGCGCTGCTCGAACTCATCACGACCCGCGCCCTCCAGCCCGGCCAGCACCTCGTCGAGAGCGAGCTGGCGGGGCACCTCGGGGTCTCGCGCCAGCCGGTGCGCGAGGCGCTGCAGCGTCTGAACACCGAGGGCTGGGTCGATCTGCGTCCGGCGCAGGGCGCGTTCGTGCACGAGCCGACGGAGGAGGAGGCCGACCAACTCCTCACCGTCCGTACGCTGTTGGAGGCCGAGGCCGCCCGGCTCGCCGCGGCCAACGCGGGCAAGACCGGGATCGCCGCCCTGGAAGACCTCTGCGCGAAGGGCGAGCAGGCCGTCGCCGACGGGGACGTCGACCTGGTGGTCGCGACGAACGCCGCGTTCCACGCGAAGGTCATGGAACTCGCGGGCAACGTGGTCCTCGGTGAGCTCGCGGGCCAGGTCGACGCCCGTGTCCGCTGGTACTACCAGCCCGTCGCCCGCCAGCGCGGCAAGCAGTCCTGGATCGAGCACCGCGAGCTCATCGCGGCGATCTCGGCCCGCGACGAGGCGCGCGCCACGGCCGTGATGCGGGCCCACACGGAGCACACCCGCGAGACGTACCACCACCGCGACCGCGGATGAGCCGCGGGCAGGCGGGCCGCCGGGCCCGCCTGCCCCGGGACGTCCGTCAGCCGGCGAACGCGTGCGCGTGCTGCCCGGCCCGCCGGGCGAAGGAGCGCGGTGCCCGTCCCGTCACCTTCTCCGCCGTGTCCCGCACCGGCGACTCGTCCAGCGCCCCGTCGTCCCCGATGCCGTACGGTCGAGCGCCCTGTACCGGATGACGTCATGGCCGTATACCCCCTGTGACGTGCCGCGTTGACGCGGCGGACGGTCTGCGGGGGCGGTCGCGTCCGGGGCGGAAAGGCCGCCGGGCGTCGCGGGGGAGACCCTCGCGGACCGACCTTTGTCCTGTGACTGGAGAAAGTCATGGGTAATTCCTGCGCAACTTCTTCCCACACCCGGCAGGCACTGCTACGTTCCCCATCGAAAGAACGACTGGCCGAAAGAACGACTGGACGAGGCGACAGCGGTCCGGTCGGGCCACCGGAGCCCGAAGAGGC
Organism: Streptomyces sp. cg35; assembly: GCF_050410835.1. NCBI lineage: Bacteria > Bacillati > Actinomycetota > Actinomycetes > Kitasatosporales > Streptomycetaceae > Streptomyces > Streptomyces sp. cg35. The sequence goes on along the minus strand of NZ_CP191268.1, from coordinate 1,632,732 downwards.
GGGGAGGGGCACGTGAGACGCATGACGGCTCGACCCGCGAACGCGCACCAGGCGCGCTTGCTGCGACTGCTGCGCGACGGGGGCCCCAACTCCCGTGCCCAGCTGGGCGATCAGATCGACCTCTCGCGGTCGAAACTGGCCGTCGAGGTGGACCGGCTCCTGGAGACCGGACTCGTGGTCGCCGACGGCCTCGCCGCCTCGCGCGGCGGCCGCCGCTCCCACAACATCCGGCTCGCGCCCGGACTCCGTTTCCTCGGTGTCGACATCGGCGCGACCTCGGTCGACGTCGCCGTCACCAACGCCGAGCTGGAGGTCCTCGGGCACATCACCCAGCCCATGGACGTACGCGAGGGACCGGTCGCGGTCTTCGAGCAAGTACTCGCCATGGCAGCCAAGTTGAAGGCGTCCGGACTGGCCGAGGGGTTCGACGGAGCGGGCATCGGCGTGCCCGGTCCGGTCCGCTTCCCCGAGGGCGTGCCGGTCGCCCCGCCGATCATGCCCGGCTGGGACGGTTTCCCGGTCCGCGAGGCACTCAGCCAGGAGCTGGGCTGCCCCGTCATGGTCGACAACGACGTGAACCTGATGGCGATGGGGGAGCAGCACGCGGGCGTCGCCCGCCAGGCGCGCGACTTCCTCTGCGTCAAGATCGGCACCGGCATCGGCTGCGGCATCGTCGTCGGCGGCGAGGTCTACCGCGGCACGACCGGATCGGCCGGCGACATCGGGCACATCCAGGTCGAACCCGACGGCAGGCAGTGCGCCTGCGGCAACAAGGGCTGCCTGGAGGCCTACTTCAGCGGCGCGGCACTCGCCCGCGACGCCGAGGAGGCCGCCCGCGACGGCCGCTCGCCCGAGCTCGCGGGGCGCCTGGAGACCGGCGGAAGGCTCAGCGCCGCCGATGTCGCGGTGGCCGCGGCCGCCGGTGACGGGACCTCCCTCGACCTGATCCGCGAGGGCGGCAACCGCACCGGCCAGGTCATCGCGTCCCTCGTCAGCTTCTTCAACCCCGGCCTGGTCGTCATCGGCGGCGGTGTGACCGGTCTCGGCCACACGCTCCTCGCCGCCCTGCGCACCCAGGTCTACCGCCAGTCGCTGCCCCTCGCGACCGGCAACCTCCCCATCGTCCTGGGCGAGTTGGGCCCCACCGCCGGAGTCATCGGCGGCGCCCGGCTCATCAGCGACCACCTGTTCTCACCGGCGTAGCACTCCCGGCACCGCCTTTCTCGAACCCACCTGAAGCACAGCGCCCTGCTCTGCCCTGCCCTGAAACCGGCCCGCACCCGTTCATAGGGGAACCGCCATGGCACCTTCGGCACCAGAACCACCGCTGCTCACCATGTCCGGCATCACCAAGTCGTTCCCCGGAGTCCGCGCCCTCGACGGCGTGGACCTGGAGGTCCAGGCAGGCGAGGTGCACTGCCTGCTCGGCCAGAACGGCGCGGGCAAGTCCACCCTCATCAAAGTCCTCGCCGGCGCCCACCAGCCCGACGAGGGCACCATCACCTGGCGCGGACAACCGGTCTCCCTGCGCTCACCGATCACCGCGATGCGCCTCGGCATCGCCACCATCTACCAGGAACTCGACCTGGTCGAAGGCCTGTCGGTGGCCGAGAACGTCTTCCTCGGCCACGAGCCGACCTCGGCCGGTTTCGTCGTCCGGGGACGGGACGCGAAGGCGTCGACCGCCGCGCTGCTCAAAAGACTCGGCCACGGCGAGATCGCCCCTGGCACCCTGGTGGGCGACCTCTCCGCGGCCGGACAGCAGATCGTCTCGATGGCCCGCGCGCTCTCCCACGACGTACGCCTCATCGTCATGGACGAGCCGTCCGCGGCGCTCGACCCGGACGAGGTCGACAACCTCTTCCGCATCGTCGGCGACCTCACCGCAGAGGGCGTCGCCGTCGTCTACATCTCGCACCGCCTGGAGGAGATCCGCCGCATCGGCGACCGGGTCAGCGTCCTCAAGGACGGCCGGGCCGTGGCCGGCGGACTCCCCGCGAAGGACACACCGACACGCGACGTGGTGGCGCTCATGACGGGCCGCAACGTCGAGTACGTCTTCCCGCCGCGCCCCGCGGAGAGGGACGAGACGGAGCCCGTGCTCCGCGTCCGGAACCTGTCCAGGGACGGCGAGTTCGAGCCACTGGACCTGGACATCCGGCCCGGCGAGATCGTCGGCCTCGCCGGACTGGTCGGCTCGGGCCGCTCCGAGATCCTGGAGACGATCTACGGCGCGCGGAAGCCGACGACCGGTGAAGTCGCCGTCCAAGGAAGGGCGTTGCGCCCCGGAAGCGTCCGCTCGGCGGTCCGCGCCGGGCTCGGCCTCGCACCCGAGGAGCGCAAGGCACAGGGACTGCTGATGCTGGAGTCGGTGACACGCAACGTCTCGGTCTCCTCCATGTCCCGCTTCTCGTACGGGGGTTGGCTGGACCGGGGGCGGGAGAGCGAGGCCGCGCACCGCGCGACCCGGGAGCTGTCGCTGCGCCCGGACAACCCGTCCGTCCCCGTCCGTACCCTGTCCGGCGGCAACCAGCAGAAGGCCGTGCTGGCCCGCTGGCTGCTGCGCGGCTGCAAGGTCCTGCTCCTGGACGAGCCGACCCGGGGCGTCGACGTGGGCGCCCGCGCCGAGCTCTACGCGGTCATCCGCCGCCTCGCCGACGACGGGCTCGCCGTCCTCCTGGTCTCCAGCGAGGTCCCCGAGGTCCTGGGCCTCGCGGACCGCGTGCTGGTCCTGCGCGAGGGCCGCGTCGTCCACGAGGCCCCGGCGCCGGAACTGACCGAGCACCGCGTCCTGGACCTGGTCATGGAAGGAACCCCCGCATGAGAAGCCCCGAAAGGGGCGCGGGGAACCGCGCGGCCGGCCGGACACCACCCGCACCCGACGTCAGACAGTCGCCCCACGGCGAACGGTCGATCTGCCCAGAAGGGACCCAGGCGCCATGACGCAGCCCGCCACCCCGACCCGCCCGGCGGAGCCCAAGCGTGCCGCGGCCACCAAGTCCGTCAAAGCCGTCCGCGTGGACATCCGCACGCTCTCCCTGCTCGGCGTCCTCGCCGCCCTGATCGTCATCGGCGGCATCACCCAGCCGGACTCCTTCCTGGACACCGACAACGTCCAGCTCATCCTGACCCAGGCCTCCGTCATCGGCGTCGTCACCGTCGGTGTGACCTTCGTGATCATCTCCGGCGGCATCGACCTCTCCGTGGGCGCCATCGTCGCCCTCGCGAGCGTCTGGGCCACCACGGTCGCCACCCAGGAATACGGCTTCCTCGGCATCCTGTTCACCGCGATCGTCGTCGGCGTCGGCTGCGGCCTCGTCAACGGCCTGCTCATCGCGTACGGCGGCATGGTCCCCTTCATCGCCACCCTCGCCATGCTCGCCTCGGGCCGTGGCCTCGCCCTGCAGATCACCGACGGCAAGACCCAAGTGGTCACCGTGGACAGCGTGTTGAAGCTCGGCGAGCGGGAGTCCTACGTCCTCGGCATCCCGCCCCTCGTGCTCGTCTTCGCCGCGGTCACGGTCATCGGCTGGCTGGTCCTGAACCGCACCACGTTCGGCCGCCGCTCCGTCGCCGTCGGCGGCAACGCGGAAGCGGCCCGGCTCGCCGGCATCGACGTACGCCGTCAGCGGCTCTACCTGTACCTGCTGTCAGGACTGTGCTGCGGCATCGCCGCGTTCCTGCTGATCGTGCTCGCGGGCTCCGGCCAGAACACCAACGGCAACCTGTACGAACTCGACGCCATCGCCGCCGCCATCATCGGCGGCACCCTGCTCACCGGCGGCCGCGGCACCATCGTCGGCTCGGTCCTCGGTGTCCTGATCTTCATCACGATCCAGAACATCTTCGCGCTGAACAACCTGCAGAGCGACGTCCAGCAGATCGCCAAGGGCGCGATCATCGTGGCGGCGGTCCTGGTCCAGCGACGTACGGCCCACTCCACCTCCTGACGCGGGAAGGGACTTTGCCATGCCAGACATGACGAGCCGCAGAAACATCCTGTTCGGCGCGGCCGCAGCCGTCACCACGGGCGGTCTGCTCACGGCCTGCACCAGCAACGAGCCCAGCGACAAGGGCGACAGCAGCAAGGCCGCCGACCAGCCGGTCGCCGACGACAAGAAGGGCAAGCAGGTCACCATCGGCTTCGCCGGACCGCAGGCCGACCACGGCTGGCTCAACGCCATCAACGAGAACGCCAAGGAGCGGGCGAAGAAGTACGCCGACGTCACCCTCGAAGCGACCGAGGGATCGAACGACACGGCCGCCCAGATCGGCCAGGTCGAGACGCTCATCAACAAGAAGGTCGACGTCCTCGTCGTCCTGCCCGCCGACGGCAAGGCGCTGACCCAGGTGGGGCTCAAGGCGATGCGCGCCGGGATCCCCGTCGTGAACCTCGACCGCATCTTCAACACCCCGCAGGCGTACCGGTGCTGGGTCGGCGGCGACAACTACGGCATGGGCCTGAGCGCCGGCAACTACATCGGCGAGAAGCTCAAGGACAAGAAGAACGCGAAGGTCATCGAGCTCGCCGGCATCGACAACCTCGAACTCACCAAGCAGCGCACCCAGGGCTTCGACGACGCCCTGAAGAACTACCCGAACATCGAGAAGGTGGCCCGCCAGGCCGCCGACTTCACCGTCGAGTCGGGACAGGCCAAGATGTCCCAGCTCCTGCAGGCGCAGAAGAACTTCGACGCGCTGTGGAACCACGACGACGACCAGGGCGTCGGCGCCCTGCGCGCCATCAAGCAGTCCGGCCGCGACGGATTCCTGATGGTCGGCGGCGCGGGCGCGCTCTCCGCCATGCAGGCCATCGAGGCCGACGACAGCGTCCTGAAGGCCACCGTCCTCTACCCGCCCACCATGGCCGCCTCCGCCATCGACCTGGCCCGCGCCCTCGGCCAGGGCAAGGGGATCAGCGGGATGGCCGAGTTCGAGATCCCCGCCCACGTGACGCTGTTCTCCGCGGTCGTCGACAAGGACAACGTCGGCCAGTACATGCCGACCGGCTTCAAGTGACGGGCGCCGGCACGAGGCACCTGGCGATCACCGCGTGGACGAGGAGGACTTCCGCATGGCAGGCAGCAGCACGGGTACGACAGCTCGGGACACGGGCGGCGGCGACAACGACGGAGAAGTGAAGCCCGTCCTGGGCGTCGGCATGGTCGGCTACGCGTTCATGGGCGCCGCCCACTCGCAAGGGTGGCGCACCGCGGGCCGGGTCTTCGACCTGCCGCTGACGCCCCGGCTCGCCGCGGTCTGCGGCCGGGACGGAGGGGCCGTGCGCGCCGCGGCCGACCGGCTCGGCTGGGCCGCCGCCGAGACCGACTGGCGGGCGCTCATCGAACGTGACGACGTCGACCTCGTCGACATCTGCACGCCCGGTGACAGTCATGCCGAGATCGCCATCGCGGCCCTGGAAGCGGGCAAGCACGTGCTGTGCGAGAAACCTCTCGCCAACTCCGTCGAGGAGGCGGAGGCGATGACCGAGGTGGCCCAAGAGGCAGCCAAGCGCGGCCTGTTGGCGATGACGGGCTTCAACTACCGGCGGGTGCCCGCCATCGCCCTCGCCCGCCGCATGGTCGCGGAGGGCCGGGTCGGCACCCTGCGCCACGTGCGTGTCAGCTACCTCCAGGACTGGCTCGTCGACCCGTCCTTCCCGCTGACCTGGCGGCTGCAGAAGCCGTACGCGGGCTCGGGCGCGCTCGGCGACCTGGGCGCCCACGCCGTCGACCTCGCCCAGTACCTCGCAGGCGAGCCGGTGGCGGGGGTCTCGGCGCTCACCGAGACGTTCGTCCGCGAACGCCCGATCCTGGAGGGCGCCTCGTCCGGGCTCTCGGCCGCCGGGGGAGGGAGCTTCGGGCAGGTCACCGTCGACGACGCGGCGCTGTTCACCGGCCGCTTCGCCTCCGGCGCCCTCGCCTCCTTCGAGGCGACGCGCTTCGCGACCGGCCGCAAGAACGCACTCAAGGTCGAACTCAACGGCGAGCGCGGCTCGTTGGCCTTCGACCTGGAACGCCTCAACGAACTCTTCTTCCACGACCAGACCGAGCCCGGGATCAGCGCCGGCTTCCGGCGCATCCTCGTCACCGAACCCGAGCACCCCTACCTGGAGGCCTGGTGGCCGCCGGGCCACGGCCTCGGCTACGAGCACACCTTCGTGCACCAGGCCCGCGACCTGGTGCACGCCATCGCCGAACGCACCGTACCCGCACCGTCGTTCGCCGACGGCCTGCAGGTGCAGCGCGTCCTCGCGGCGGTCGAGGAGAGCGCGGCGAAGAACTCCGTCTACACCCCTGTCCCGGCCTGAGGAGGTCCCGTACCGTGCCACGCCAGTTCACTCTCTTCACCGGACAATGGGCCGACCTCCCGCTGGAGGAGGTCTGCCGTCTGGCCCGCGACTTCGGCTACGACGGTCTCGAACTCGCCTGCTGGGGCGACCACTTCGAGGTGGACAAGGCCCTCGCCGATCCCGCGTACCTCGACTCGCGGCACGCACTGCTCGACAAGTACGGCCTCAAGTGCTGGGCCATCTCGAACCACCTGGTCGGCCAGGCCGTCTGCGACGCCATCATCGACGAGCGCCACGAGGCGATCCTGCCCGCCCGCATCTGGGGCGACGGCGAGGCCGAGGGCGTACGGCAGCGCGCCGCCGCCGAGATCAAGGACACCGCCCGCGCCGCCGCGGCCTTCGGGGTCGACACCGTCATCGGCTTCACCGGCTCGTCGATCTGGCACCTCGTCGCCATGTTCCCACCGGCCCCCGAGGCGATGATCGAGCGCGGCTACGAGGACTTCGCCACGCGCTGGAACCCCATCCTCGACGTCTTCGACGCGGAGGGCGTGCGCTTCGCCCACGAGGTCCACCCGAGCGAGATCGCGTACGACTACTGGACGACGCACAAGGCTCTCGCGGCCGTCGACCACCGCCCGGCCTTCGGCCTCAACTTCGACCCGTCCCACTTCGTGTGGCAGGACCTCGACCCCGTCGGCTTCCTGTGGGACTTCCGCGACCGGATCTACCACGTCGACTGCAAGGAGGCCCGGCGCCGCCTGGACGGCCGCAACGGACGCCTCGGCTCCCACCTGCCGTGGGGCGACCCGCGCCGCGGCTGGGACTTCGTCTCCGCGGGACACGGAGACGTGCCCTGGGAGGACGTGTTCCGCATGCTCCGCTCGATCGACTACCAAGGGCCGATCTCGGTGGAGTGGGAGGACGCCGGCATGGACCGCCTCCAAGGCGCCCCCGAGGCGCTGAGCCATCTGCGGCGGCTCGACTTCGAGCCGCCCACCGCGTCCTTCGACGCCGCGTTCAACAGCTGAGAGGCCGCTCGCCGCGACGGGCCGAGGACGGGGACCGGGCCCACCGCCGGTCCCCGGTCCGGCCTGCCCGCACACAGCTTTGTCCTGCAATGGGAAAAAGCTCAACTAGTCCTGACGCAAGGGGTGTTCGGCCCGAACAAACGCGGCTACGGTCCCTGACATGTCACTGAAGTGTCTCGGAATCATTTAGGACACACACGCCTCCGGGGTGACGGCGCACCCCGGCGCCCGCACCGCACGTCTTCGCACCCATCCCGTACGGCCCACCCCCGTTCCCGGAGGGACTTCGTGCACAGAAGCAGAAGCAGCTCCACCAGGCGTCCCAGACTCCGCACCACGCTCGCCCTGCTCACCGGTTCCGTCCTGGTCGGCTCGTCCCTGGCGCTCTCCGTGCCGGGCACGGCCAGCGCCCACCCGGACCACCCCGACGAGCCCGCCGCCGCAGCGGACTTCCAGCAGGTCACCCTCGCCAAGGGCGCGGACGAGACCGGCGAGCCCATGTCGCTGGCCGTCCTCCCGGACCGCAGCGTCCTGCACACCTCACGGGACGGCACACTGCGCCTGACCGACCCGGGCGGCAGCACCTCCGTCGCCGGCCAGCTCGACGTGTACGACCACGACGAGGAAGGCCTGCAGGGCGTCGGCGTCGACCCGGGCTTCAAGGACAACCGGTTCATCTACCTCTACTACGCGCCGCCGCTGGACACCCCGGACGGGGACGCCCCCGAGACCGGCTCCGCGGCCGACTTCGCGAAGTTCGACGGCGTGAACCGGCTGGCCCGCTTCGTCCTCAAGGACGACGGCACCCTCGACAAGGCCAGCGAGAAGAACGTCCTCGAGGTCAAGACCTCCCGCGGCACCTGCTGCCACGTCGGCGGCGACATCGACTTCGACGCCGACGGCAACCTGTACCTGTCGACCGGCGACGACACCAACCCCTTCGCCTCCGACGGCTACACCCCGATCGACGAGCGGGCCGACCGCAACCCCGCCTTCGACGCGCAGCGCAGCGCCGGCAACACCAACGACCTGCGCGGCAAGGTGCTCCGCATCAAGGTCAAGGAAGACGGGACGTACGACATCCCGGAGGGCAACCTCTTCGCGCCGGGCACCGAGAAGACCCGCCCCGAGATCTACGCGATGGGCTTCCGCAACCCGTTCCGCATCAGTGTCGACAAGCCGACCGGCACCGTCTACGTCGGTGACTACGGCCCCGACGCCGGCGCCGCCGACCCCAAGCGCGGACCGGCCGGACAGGTCGAGTTCGCCAAGGTCACCAAGGCGGGCAACTTCGGCTGGCCGTACTGCACCGGCAAGAACGACGCCTACGTCGACTACGACTTCGCCACCAAGGCGTCCGGCGACACCTTCGACTGCAACGCGCCGAAGAACACCTCGCCGAACAACACCGGCATCACCGACCTGCCGGCGGCCCAGCCCGCCTGGATCCCGTACGACGGCGGCAGCGTGCCCGAGTTCGGCTCCGGCTCCGAGTCGCCGATGGCCGGCCCGGTCTACCGCTACGACGCGGACCTGGACTCCCCGGTGAAGTTCCCGGAGGAGTACGACGGCGACTTCTTCGCCACCGAGTTCGGCCGCCAGTGGATCAAGCGGATCGAGCAGGACGGCGACGGCAACGTCTCGAAGATCAACGACTTCCCGTGGTCCGGCACCCAGGTCATGGACAGCGCCTTCGGCCCCGACGGCGCGCTCTACGTCCTCGACTACGGCCTCTCCTGGTTCGGCGGCGACGAGCACTCGGCGCTGTACCGCATCGAGAACGCCACCGGCGGACACTCGCCGATCGTCGAGGCCAAGGCCACCAAGACCTCCGGCCAGTCGCCCCTGCGCACCACGTTCACGGCGACCGGCACCGACGCCGACGACGACCCCATCACCTACAGCTGGGACTTCGGCGACGGCACCAAGGGCACCGGCGCCAACCCCAGCCACACGTACCGCAAGGACGGCACGTACGTGGTGACGGTCACCGGTGACGACGGCACCGGACGTACGGGATCCGCCAACGTCCGCGTCGTCGTCGGCAACACCGCGCCGAGCGTGAAGTTCCAGAACCCGCCGAACGGCACCCTCTTCAAGTTCGGCGACACCATCCCCTTCAAGGTGGCCGTGAGCGACCCCGAGGACGGCGCGATCGACTGCTCCAAGGTCACCGTGCGCTACCTGCTGGGCCACGACAACCACGCCCACGCGATCACCTCGGCCAAGGGCTGCGAAGGCACCATCACCGCACCCGCCGACGCCGAGCACGACCCGAACGCCAACATCTACGGCGTGCTCGACGCCGAGTACACCGACGGCGGCGGGGGCGGCCAGGCGCCGCTCACCAGCCGTGACCAGGTCCAGCTCCAGCCGCGCCACCGCCAGGCCGAGCACTTCACCAAGCAGCAGGGCATCACGCTGCAGAACAAGACGGAGGCCAACGGCGGCAAGACCGTCGGCGACATCCAGAACGGCGACTGGATCTCCTTCTCGCCCTACAACCTCACCGGAGCCAACAAGCTCACCGCCCGGATCTCCTCCGGCGGCGCGGGCGGCTTCCTCGAGGTGCGCAGCGGCTCGGCGACCGGCACCCTGCTCGGCTCCACCACGGTGCCCGTGACCGGCGGCTGGGAGACGTTCCAGAACGTCGACGTGCCGCTGAAGAACGTCCCGAAGAAGACCACCGACCTGTACCTCGTCTTCAAGGGCGGTGACGGCGCTCTCTACGACGTCGACGACTTCGAGATCACCGGCGACGCCCCGGTGAAGGGCGCCAAGCGCGTCCTCGTCTTCTCCAAGACCGCCGGCTTCCGCCACGACGCGATCCCCGAGGGCATCGCGGCCCTGAAGGAACTCGGCAAGAGCAGCGACATCACCGTCGACGCCACCGAGTCCGCCGACCAGTTCACCACCAACAACCTCGCCCGCTATGACGCGGTGGTCTTCCTGTCGACCACGGGTGACGTCCTGAACGACACCCAGCAGAAGGCGTTCGAGGAGTACATCGCCAAGGGCGGCGGCTACATGGGCGTCCACGCCGCCGCCGACACCGAGTACGACTGGGCCTACTACGGCGGCCTCGTCGGCGCCTACTTCGACTCGCACCCGGCCATCCAGAAGGCCACCGTGCGCGTCGAGGACAAGACCAACCCGGCCACCGCCCACCTCGGCGACGCCTGGGAGAAGACCGACGAGCTGTACAACTACCGCACCAACCCGCGCGACAAGGTCCACGTCCTCGCCAACCTGGACGAGACCACGTACTCCGGCGGCAACATGAAGGGCGACCACCCGATCGCCTGGTGCCAGAGCTACGGCGGCGGCCGCTCTTTCTACACCGGCCTCGGCCACACCAAGGAGTCCTACGCCGACGAGGCCTTCCGCACCCACCTGCTCGGGGGCCTGAAGTACGCCACCGGCCAGGCCACGGCGGACTGCAAGCCCGACAAGGACTACCGGCCGATCTTCAACGGCCAGTCCCTGGACGGCTGGAAGCAGGCGGGCCCCGGCAAGTTCAACGTCAAGGACGCCACCCTGGAGTCCGAGGGCGGCATGGGCCTGCTCTGGTACCAGGCCAAGGAGCTCAAGTCGTACTCCCTCAAGCTCGACTGGAAGATGCAGGGCGACGACAACTCCGGGATCTTCGTGGGCTTCCCCGCCTCCGACGACCCCTGGTCCGCGGTGAACAAGGGCTACGAGATCCAGATCGACGCCACCGACGCGGCCGACCGCACCACCGGGTCGATCTACACGTTCAAGGCGGCGAACATCAAGGCCCGTGACCAGGTCCTGCGCCCGCCGGGCCAGTGGAACTCCTACGAGATCAAGGTCCAGGGCGAACGCCTCCAGGTGTTCCTCAACGGAGTCAAGATCAACGACTTCACCAACAAGGACCCCGAGCGGAGCCTGAAGGACGGCTACATCGGCATCCAGAACCACGGTGCCGACGACCAGGTGTCCTTCCGCGACATCCAGCTCAAGGAACTGCCCACCACGGGCGACTAGGACGGCGGCGGGCGGAGGACGCCGGACCTCCGCCCGCCGTCTCGCCCGGCATCCCGCCGGGCACCCCGCACGGCACGCTCCGGCGCCGCTCACCCCCGGTTCGCGTACGACAAGGAGGCTGCCCATGTCCGCCGAACCGTCCCTCCCCACCCCCACCTCGTCCGGCCCCCGCTTCGGCGTCTGGCTCGTCGGAGCCCGCGGCTCCGTCGCCACCACCGCGATCGCGGGCTGCGCCGCCGTCGCCGCGGGTCTGCACCCGCCGACCGGCATGGTCACTGAGACCACCCCCTTCACCGATGTCGGTCTGCCAACGTTGTCGTCGCTCGTCTTCGGCGGCCACGACACCGTCGACTGCCCGCTGCCCAAACGCGCCGAACACCTCGCCGCCGGCGGCGTCCTGCCGCACGGCCTGCCCTCCGCGGTCCACGCCGACCTCGCCGCCGCCGACCAGGAGATCCGCCCCGGCGGACCCCTGCCGGGCGACGCGTACCGCACCGGTGGCACGGACGAGCGCACCGGCCGCACCCAGGACGACCTGATCGACGTCTTCGCCGCGGACATCCAGGACTTCGTACAACGCCGGGAACTGGCGGGCGCCGTCGTCGTGAACGTCGCCTCCACCGAACCCGTCCCGCCGGACGGACACCTCCCGCCCAGCTCCCTGTACGCCGCCGCCGCCCTGCGCGCCGGCTGCCCCTACGTCAACTTCACCCCCTCCAGCGGGCTGCACCACCCCGCCCTGGCCGAAGCGGCCGCCACCGCCGCCGTCCCGTACGCGGGCCGCGACGGCAAGACCGGACAGACCCTGCTGCGCTCCGTGCTCGGCCCGATGTTCCTGCAGCGCGCCCTCGCCGTACGCGCCTGGTCCGGCACCAACCTGCTGGGCGGCGGCGACGGAGCCGCCCTCGCCGACCCCGCGGCGGCCGCCGCGAAGAACGCCGGCAAGGAACGCGTCCTCGCCGACACCCTCGGCGCCGCACCCCAGGGCGAGGTGCACATCGACGACGTGCCCGCGCTCGGCGACTGGAAGACCGCCTGGGACCACATCGCCTTCGACGGCTTCCTCGGCGCCCGCATGGTCCTCCAGACCACCTGGCAGGGCTGCGACTCGGCCCTCGCCGCGCCCCTCGTCCTCGACCTGGCCCGCCTCCTGCTGCGCGCCCACACCGTCGGACTCACCGGGCCGCGCCCGGAACTGGGCTTCTACTTCAAGGACCCGGACGGCGACGCGTCGTCGGCGCTCGGCGAGCAGTTCGCCACACTGGTGGACTTCGCCCGGCGACTGCGGGACCCACGATGAGCGGCGGCCGACGGCGCGCCTGGGCCGAACTCCTGCGCCTGCCCGCCCTGTTCACCGTCCCCGGCGACGCCCTCGCGGGCGCGGCCGCCGTGGGCGCCCGCCCCGGCCGCGGCACCCTCCTCGCCATCGGCTCCTCCCTGTGCCTGTACGAGGCGGGCATGGCCCTCAACGACTGGGCCGACCGCGCCGAGGACGCCATCGACCGGCCCCACCGCCCGATCCCCTCCGGACGCATCCGCCCGGCCGCGGCGCTGACGGCGGCGGTCGCCCTCACCGGAGCAGGCGTCGGCCTGGCGTTTCGCGCGAGCCGCTCCGCGGGCCTGCTCGGCACGGCGCTGGCCGCGACGGTCTGGGCATACGACCTGGGCCTGAAACGCACCCCGGCCGGACCACTGGCGATGGGCGCGGCCCGGGGCCTCGACCTGCTCCTGGGCGCGGCCGGATCACCCGACGCCACGAACAGGAACACCGCCACGCCCGCCCCCGCCCCGCCGAGGCGGCTCCCGGCGGCGGTCCCCGAGGCCCTGACCCTCGCCACCCACACCGCGGCCGTCACCGCCGTCTCCCGCAACGAGACCACCGGCGGCAGCCCGCTGGCCCCGGCCGCCGCCCTCGCGGTGACCACGACCCTCACCACCCATCTCCTCCGACTCCCGGCGGGCCGAGGCGCCGCAGCCCCCCTCGGCCTGCCGGGTCCCACCGCATACGCCGCCACCACGGCCCGCCCCCTCCTCCACGCCGCCCTCAACCCGTCCCCACCCCTGACCCAACGCGCCGTCGGCGCCGGGATCCGCGCCATGATCCCGCTGCAGGCCGCCCTGGCCGCGCGCTCCGGCGCCCTTGGCACCGCCCTGCTCACGGCCTCGCTCGCCCCGCTCGCCCGCCGCTTCTCCCGAAAGGTGAGCGTGACATGAGCCCCCACCCGGAGCAGACCCTGCGCTGGGGCTACGGCACCAACGGCCTCACCGACCTCCGCCTCGACGACGCCCTCGCCCTCCTCGCCGACCTCGGCTACGACGGCGTGGGCCTCACCCTCGATCACATGCACCTGGACCCGCTGACCCCGGACCTCGCTGCCCGCACCCGCCAGGTCGCCCGCACCCTGGACCGGCACCACCTGACGGCCACCGTCGAGACCGGCGCCCGCTACGTCCTCGACCCGCGCCGCAAACACGGCCCCTCCCTCCTCGACCCGGACCCGGACGCCCGCGCCGCCCGCACCCGGCTGCTCCTGCGCGCCGTCCAGGTCGCCGCCGACCTGGGCGCCCACGCGGTGCACTGCTTCAGCGGCATCACCCCCGAGGGCACCGACCCGGACACCGCGTGGAAGCGGCTCGCCGACGAACTCGGCACCGTCGTGGAAGCCGCCACCACCGCCGGCGTCCCCCTCGCCATCGAGCCCGAGCCCGGCCATCTGCTCGCCACGCTCGCCGACTTCCACCGGCTGCGCCGCGCCCTGAGCAGCCCCGACGTCCTCGGCCTCACCCTCGACATCGGGCACTGCCAATGCCTGGAACCGGACCCGCCCGCCGACTGCGTCCGCGCGGCGGCGCCCTGGCTGCGACACGTCCAGATCGAGGACATGCGCCGCGGCGTCCACGAACACCTGCCGTTCGGCGACGGCGAGATCGACTTCCCCCCGGTGCTCGACGCGCTGGCCGCCACCGGCTACCAGGGCCTGACCGTGGTCGAACTGCCCCGGCACTCCCACGCCGGCCCGGACCTGGCAGCCCGGTCCCTGGAGTTCCTCCGGTCAGCAGCACGAGGAGGCAGCGCATGACCCCGCCCACCACCCTCGCGGCACTCCGCGCCCAGCTCGACACGACACTGACCGGAGCCGCCCGCGCCTGGCTCGACCAGGCCCTGGCCGAGGCCGCCGCCCACACCGGAACCCGGGACGAAAAGGCCCCTCCCGTATGGGAGTTGAGGTTCGCCGAAGCGGGCCGCCGCACCGGCCAGGACCACGCCGACGCCACCCGCGTCCTCCTGCTGCACGCCGCCCGCGCCGACACCGACACCCTCACCCGCCTGTACGCCCAGGGCACCGCCGCCGAACGCTGCGCCGTCCTGACGTCCCTGCCCCACCTCGTACCCGGCCCGGAAGGCCTGCCGCTGGTCGAGGACGCGCTGCGCACCAACGACACCCGCCTGGTCGCCGCCGCCGTCGGCCCGTACGCCGCCGAGCACCTGCCCGCCCACCACTGGCGGCACGCCGTCCTGAAATGCCTGTTCACCGGCGTGTCCGTCGACGCCGTCGCCGAACTGTGGCGGCGCGCCCACGGCGACGCCGAACTCGCCCGCATGCTCGACGACTTCGCCCAGGAACGCACCGCGGCGGGCCGGTCCGTCCCCGAGGACCTGCACCGCGTCCTGACCCTGACGGCACCCGCGACGGAGGAGTCCTGATGCGCATCTTCGACCCCCACATCCACATGACGTCGCGCACCACCGACGACTACCAGGCCATGTACGCGGCCGGGGTCCGCGCGCTCGTCGAACCCTCCTTCTGGCTCGGGCAGCCCCGCACCTCGCCCGCCTCCTTCTTCGACTACTTCGACGCGCTCCTCGGCTGGGAACCCTTCCGCGCCGCCCAGTACGGCATCGCCCACCACTGCACGATCGCCCTCAACCCCAAAGAGGCGAACGACCCGCGCTGCACCCCGGTGCTCGACGCCCTGCCGCGCTACCTCGTCAAGGACAACGTCGTCGCCGTCGGCGAGATCGGCTACGACTCCATGACCCCCGCCGAGGACACGGCGCTCGCCACCCAGCTCCAGCTCGCCGCCGACCATCAGCTGCCCGCGCTCGTCCACACCCCGCACCGCGACAAACTCGCCGGCCTGCGCCGCACCCTCGACGTGGTCCGCGAGTCCGCGCTCCCCGTCGAGCACGTCCTGATCGACCACCTGAACGAGACCACCGCCAAGGAGGCCAAGGACGCCGGGAGCTGGCTCGGCTTCTCCGTCTATCCCGACACCAAGATGGACGAGGACCGCATGGTCGAGATCCTGCGCTCCTACGGCCCGGAGAAGGTCCTCGTCAACTCGGCGGCCGACTGGGGCAAGAGCGACCCGCTCAAGACCCGCAGGGTCGCCGACGCCCTGCTCGCCGCCGGCTTCACCGACGACGACGTCGACCTCGTCCTGTGGCGCAACCCCGTCGCCTTCTACGGTCTGAGCGGCCGCCTCCAACTCGACGCGCCACCCCCGCAGGAAGCGACCCACGAGGGCAACTCCATCCTGCGCGGGGGAGCGTGACAGATGCGCTTCCGCCACCCCGACGGGTCCACCGTCCACCTCGCGTACTGCACGAACGTGCACCCCGCCGAGACCCTCGACGGCGTCCTCGCCCAGCTCCGCGACCACTGCGAGCCCGTCCGCAGACGCCTGGGCCGCGACCGCCTCGGCATCGGCCTGTGGCTCGCCAAGGACGCCGCCCGCACCCTGACCACCGACCCGGCGGCGCTGCGCGGCCTGCGCGCGGAACTCGACCGGCGCGGCCTCGAAGTCGTCACGCTCAACGGCTTCCCCTACGAAGGGTTCGGCGCCGAAGAGGTCAAGTACCGCGTCTACAAGCCCGACTGGGCCGACCCGGACCGCCTCGCCCACACCACCGAACTGGCCCGCCTGCTCGCCACCCTGCTCCCCGCCGACGTCACCGAAGGCACCATCTCCACCCTGCCGCTCGCCTGGCGCACCGCGTACGACGGGGAGCGCGCCGAAGCCGCCCGCACCGCCCTGATCACCCTCGCCGAACGCCTCGACGCCCTCGAGGAGCTGACCGGCAGGTCGATCCGCATCGGCCTGGAACCGGAACCCGGCTGCACCGTCGAGACCACCGCCGACGCCATCGGCCCGCTCACCGCCGTCGCCCGCACCGACCGCATCGGCCTGTGCCTCGACACCTGCCATCTCGCCACCTCCTTCGAGGACCCCGGCGCCGCCCTCGACGGCCTCGCCGCCGCCCACATCCCCGTCGTCAAATCGCAGCTCTCCGCCGCCCTGCACGCCGAACACCCCCGCCTCCCCGACGTCCGCGAGGCCCTCGCCGCCTTCGACGAACCCCGCTTCCTGCACCAGACCCGCACCGTCACCGCCGACGGCCTCCACGGCACCGACGACCTGGGCCCCGCCCTCGACGGCGCAGCCCTGCCCGACACCGCGCCGTGGCGCGCCCACTTCCACGTCCCCCTGCACGCGGCGCCCTCCGCCCCGCTCACCTCCACGCTCCCCGTCCTCAAGGACACGCTGACCCGGCTCGTCGGCGGCGCGCACCCCCTCACCCACCACCTCGAGGTCGAGACGTACACCTGGCAGGCCCTGCCGCCCGAACTGCGCCCCCGGGCCCGGACCCAGCTGGCCGACGGCATCGCCGCCGAACTCACCCTCGCCCGCGACCTGTTGACCGACCTCGGCCTCAAGGAGCTGCCATGACGGACAGCCGCCCCACTCCGCTCCTCGTCCTGGACGTCGTCGGCCTCACCCCCCGTCTCCTCGACCACATGCCCCACCTCAAGTCGCTCGGCCAGTCCGGATCCCGCGCGGCACTCGGCACCGTGCTGCCCGCCGTCACCTGCGCCGCCCAGTCCACCTTCCTCACCGGCACGATGCCGTCCGAGCACGGCATCGTCGGCAACGGCTGGTACTTCCGCGAACTCGGCGACGTCCTGCTGTGGCGCCAGCACAACGGCCTCGTGGCCGGCGACAAACTCTGGGACGCCGCCCGCCGCGCCCACCCCGGCTACACGGTCGCCAACATCTGCTGGTGGTACGCCATGGGCGCCGACACCGACATCACCATCACCCCCCGCCCGGTCTACTACGCCGACGGCCGCAAGGAACCCGACTGCTACACCCGGCCCCCGGCCCTGCACGACGAACTCAGCGAGAAACTCGGCACGTTCCCGCTCTTCCACTTCTGGGGCCCCGGCGCCGACATCGTCTCCAGCCAGTGGATCATCGACGCCACCCGCCACGTCATGGCGACCCGGCACCCCGACCTGACCCTGTGCTACCTCCCTCACCTCGACTACGACCTGCAGCGCTTCGGCCCCGACGACCCCCGCGCGCACCGGGCCGCAGCCGAGCTCGACACCGCTCTCGCCCCGCTCCTCGACGACGCCCGGGCCGAGGGCCGTACCGTCGTCGCCCTGTCCGAGTACGGCATCACGCGCGCCGACCGCCCCGTCGACATCAACCGGGCGCTGCGCCGGGCGGGCCTGCTCGAGGTGCACACGCAGGACGGCATGGAGTACCTCGACCCGATGACCTCACGGGCGTTCGCCGTCGCCGATCACCAGATCGCGCACATCTACGTGCGCCGCCCCGAGGACCTCGACGCCACCCGCGCCGCACTCGCCGACCTGCCCGGCATCGAGCAACTCCTCGACGACGAGGGCAAGAAGGACCACCACCTCGACCATCCGCGCGCCGGTGAACTCGTCGCCATCGCGGAGCCCGACGCCTGGTTCACGTACTACTACTGGCTCGACGACGCCCGCGCCCCCGACTTCGCGCAGCTCGTCGAGATCCACCGCAAACCCGGCTACGACCCGGTCGAGCTGTTCATGGACCCCCTCGACCCCTACGTCAAGGTCAAGGCCGCGGGCGCGCTCGCCCGCAAGAAGCTCGGCCTGCGCTACCGCATGGCGGTCGTGCCGCTGGACCCCTCACCTATTCGCGGCAGCCACGGCCGCCTCCCCACGAGCGACGACGACGGTCCGCTCATCATCAGCTCCACCCCCCATGCACTTCCCGGCCGCGTCCCGGCCACCGCAGTGAAATCGCTGCTCCTCGACCTGGCCGGCCTGGGCTGAGGCACGCCTCGGCCCACACCGCGCCTGACCAGGACCAGTTACAGAGAGTGAAGCACGCTCCACTGGCAACGCGCCAGTGGTATCCGCCCGCACGTCGAAGAGAGGCACCCGTGACCGACTTCCAGGACACCCCCGCCGACGACGCCCTCAGACAGCGTCTCGGCATCAACCGCCGCCGCTTCCTCAGCACCTGCACCGCCGTCGCCGCGGGCGCGATCGCCGCGCCCGTGTTCGGCGCCGCACCGTCCTTCGCCCAGTCCTCGACGGGTGGTGGCCACGGGCACGGCCACGACCACGGCGGTCACGGCCGCGGCAGCGAACTCGTGCCCGCGAACCGGCGCGGCATCATCCTCTACACCGTCCGCGACGCCACCGGCCGCGACCCGCTCGCCTCCGACCTGCCCTCGGGCTTCCGCGAGGTGTTCAAGGAGCTGGCCCGCTACGGCTACAAGCAGGTCGAGTTCGCGGGCTACGGCCAGCACGCCAACGCGCCCGGCGGCGCCAACCTCGAGTCCGTCGAAGGGGCGAAGCTGCTGCGCTCCTGGCTCGACGAGTACGGCCTGCGCGCCCAGGGCAACCACGGCTTCATCCCGTCGTCGTGGCCGCTCAGCCAGGCCGACATCGACACGTTCAAGAAGCACCTGGAGATCGCCAACATCCTGGGCATGTCCCACATGGGCACCGGTGGCGACCCCACCAGCAGCTCGTACAAGGCGGACTGGGACGTCGCCGCCGACAAGTGGAACGCCCTCGGCGACATCGCCCACAAGGCCGGTATCAAGCTCTACACCCACAACCACGACGCGGCGTACGGCTTCCTGCTCGACGGCGGCCCGCTCGACGCCCAGGGCCGCCCGACCCGCAGCTCCGGCATCCGCAAGCTGGAGTACTTCCTCAAGGGCACCGACCCGAGGACGGTCTGGCTGGAGATGGACATCTACTGGGCGCACGTCGCGCAGTACAAGTTCCACACGTACACCGCGCACGACGGCTCCCAGCGGGAGAAGGTCTTCGACCCGGCCGGGCTCGTCTCCCGCAACAACAAGCGCTACCCGCTGTTCCACGCCAAGGACGGCACGCGCAACGACACCAGCGGAGAGGGCTACGACATGGTGCCCTTCGGTGAGGGCGTCATCGACTACCGCACCTTCTTCAGCCGGGTCGGCGAGAAGAACTACCACAACCCGATGGTCGAGCAGGACACCGCGCCCAGCTCCACGGATCTCGGCCAGTCCCTGAGGTTCGCGAAGATCGGGTACGACAACCTGGCGGCACTGCGCAAGAAGCGCTGACGGCGCAGGAAGCGCTGACAGCACGCGCATGAGTGGGGCCCGGCCGCCATCGGCCGGGCCCCACTCGGTCGTCGCTCCTACACCGAGGCCGTCTTCTGCCGTCCCGGCTGCCGCAGCAGCAGGGCGAAGGCGGCCGCCACCATGGAGATCCCGCCGGCCAGCGCGTACGCCCCGTTGTAACCCCACGCGGCGACCACCATCGAGCCGAGCCCGCCGCCGAACAGGCCACTGATGAGCTTGCCGCTGTAGACGAGACCGTAGTTGGTGGCGTTGTAGTTCTCCCCGAAGTAGTCCGGGGTCAGCGCCGCGAACATCGGGTAGAACGCGCCACCGCCGAAGCCCGACAGGAACGCGAAGACCAGGAACAGCCACTCGCTCTTGATCTCACCCGCCCAGATCACGCCGAACTGGGCGAGCCCGAGCACGACGATCACCAGGACCAGGCTGAACTTGCGGCCCCAGATGTCCGACATCCAGCCGACGACGGCCCGGCCGACCCCGTTGATGACGGCCATGACACCCATCGAGGACGCCGCTACCAGCGGCCCGAAGCCGACCTCCTTGGCGAAGTTCACCTGGAACGAGATGCCGAAGATCGACACACCGGCGGTCAGCACCAGGCTGAACCACATGATCGGCAGCATCCCGGTCCGGATTGCTTCCATGGGCGTGTACTGACGCACGGCGGGCGGATTCTTCGCGAGGGACTTCGCGCCCTTCCCCGCGCCGGACTTCGCGAGCGGGTCGATGTCCTGCGGCCACCAGTTCTTCGGCGGGTCCCTGAAGAAGAACGCGCAGACCAGGACGACGACCAGCACGTACAGACCGATCATGTCGAGCACACGATGGTAATTGGACGTGTCGAAGGCGTAGTTGAAGATGAAGATGAAAGGCAGCGACCCGTAGGCGAAGCCGCCGTTCACGAAACCCGTCTTTCCGCCTTTTCGTTCCGGGAACCACTTCCCGACCATGTTGATACAGGTCGAATAGACGAGGCCGGAGCCCAGCCCGCCGACGACACCGAACCCGAGGATCGCCAGCCACACGTTGCTGAGATGGGACAGCGCGATGAAGCCGAGCATGCACATGAACGAGCCGATCATCATGGCCCGCTTGGCGGTCATGATGCCCTTCTCCCGCAGCCATCCGGCGGGGAAGGCGATGCCCGCCTGGAAGAACACCCAGACGCTCAGGATCCAGAAGGTGTTCGACTGCGTCCAGCCGTGGGCGCTGGACAGCGTGTCCTCCGCCGAGCCGTAGGCGTACTCGGAAACGCTGATGGCCATCATCGCGATCCATGGCAGATACACCATGAACTTACGGGAATGGCCGAGGATGTCGCGGTCCGTCTCGCCCACGCGGTAGACGCGGCCGTTCTCGTCGGTGATCTCTCGGTACCTTGCGCCGGTGGCCGGTGCTGTATCGCCTGCGGCGATGGGCTCCGCCGTCATATCACGCCATCTCCTCACCGAGCGGTTGCGGATTGGGTCGAATGCCACGGGACTTGGGCCTGCCGGGTTGCGACAGGAAGAGCGCCACGAAACCGGCGAAGAACGAGATGCAGCCCGCGAGGATGAAGGCGCCGGAATGCCCCCACGCGCCGACGACCAGGGCGCCCATGCCCGCCCCGAGGCCGGAGACGAGCTTGGAGCTGTAGACCATGCCGTAATTGGTCGCGTTGTTGTTCTCGCCGAAGTAGTCCGCGGTGAGTGCCGCGAACATCGGGAAGATGGCGCCGCCGCCGAATCCGGAGATCGCGGAGAAGACCAGGAACAGCGGCAGGTTCTTGGCCTCGGCCGACCAGAGGATGCCGAACTGGGCGAGGCCCAGGATGACGCAGACCGCGAGCAGGCACTGCTTGCGGCCGTACCGGTCGGAGAGCCAGCCGATGACGCCGCGCCCGGTGCCGTTGACGATCGCCTTGAGCGACATCGCGGTGGCCACGATCCCGCCGGCGAAGCCCGCCTCCTCCCCGATGTCGACCTGGAAGGCGATGCCGAAGATGTTCACGCCGGAGGTGCAGGCCAGACAGAACCACATCAGCGCCACCCGGCCCGTCCGCCAGGCCTCCATGGGGGTGTACTGCTTCACGGCCGGCGGGTTCTTCTCCAGCGAACGGCGGGCGCGCGGATCCTCGGGCGGATGGAGTGGGTCGATGTTCGCGGGCCACCAGTTCTTCGGCGGATCCTTGAAGAAGTAGCCGGCGGACGCGACCATCGCGGCGAGCAGGACCCCCACCGACAGCAGCACCCAGCGGAAGTTGGTGAGGTCCATGTAGCCGGTGAAGAGGAAGACGAACGGCACCGAACCGTAGGCGAATCCGCCGTTCACGAAGCCGGTCTTGCCGCCCCTGCGCTCCGGATACCACTTGCCCACCATGTTGACGCAGGTGGCGTACACCATGCCCGCGCCCATTCCGCTGAGCACGCTGAAGCCTATGTAGGCGACGACGACGTGCGGCGCGAGGGCCAGTGACAGGTACCCCATGAAGGTGCCCGACGCGCCGATCATCATCGCCCAGCGGGCCGGCAGCCTTCCGCTCTCACGCAGCCTGCCCGCGGGGAAGGCCACCGCTGCCTGGAAGAACACCCACACGGTCATCATCCAGAAGATGTGCAGGCTGTTCCAGTCGTGCGCGGTGTGCAGAGTCTCCTCGGCGGACGCGAACGCGTACTCGGCGGAGGAGATCCCCATCATGCCCACCCAGGGCAGGATCACCATCCACTTGCGCTTGCGCCCCATGATGTCGATGTCGCTCTCGCCAACCCGGTACACCCGGCCGTTGACGTCCGTCACCTCCCTGTAGGGGACGGACGGTGGTAGATCGGTCGTGGTCATGACGGTCGCACCCCTTGCATCGAAAGATCTGGCCAGCGCCCCCTGTCCACATTGCTTTCGTGTGCGCGCGGGTCCTGGGTCCGGCCGGCGCACACCGCCGGCCGGACCCGCATCGGTCACCTCATCGACCGCCCCCCAACAGTCCCGCCGCCCGGGCCCACCGGTACTTGGCGCCCAGCACCGCCACCGGCTTCTCCGTCGTGTACGGGTACGCGACCACCCCGTGCTCGAAGAGGTACTGGCAGGCCTCCTCGACCTCGACGTCCCCGGCCAGCGAGGCGACCACGGGCTTCTCGACGCCGCGCTCACGGAACTCCCGCACCACGCGGGCCGTTACCTCGGCAAAGACCATGGGAGGGGTGACGATGGTGTGCCAGTAGCCGAGCACGAGCGCATGGATGCGCGGGTCCTCCAGGCCGAGCCGGATCGTCGCCTCGTACGTCGACGGCGGCTCACCGCCCGTGATGTCGACGGGGTTGCCCGCGGCCCCGAAGGGCGGGATGAACTGCCGGAAGGCGGCGTCCAGATCGGCCGGGATCTCCATCAGCCGAAGCCCGTTGTCGGTCACCGCGTCCGACAGCAGCACACCGGAACCGCCCGCGCCCGTGATGATCACGATGTTGTCGCCCCGCGGGGTGGGCAGCACGGGCAGCGCCCGCGCGTACTCCAGCATGTCGTTCAGGCCCGGGGCCCGGATGACACCGGCCTGCTTCAGGATGTCGTCGTACACGGCGTCGTCGCCGGCCAGCGCGCCCGTGTGCGAGCCGGCCGCCTTCGCGCCCGCGGCCGTCCGCCCCGCCTTCAGGACGACGACGGGCTTCTTCGGCACCGTCGCGCGCGCGGCCTCCACGAAGGCGCGCCCGTCCTTGAGGTCCTCCAAGTGCATGGCGATGCACCGGGTATTGGGGTCCTCGCCGAACCAGGTCAGCAGGTCGTCCTCGTCCAGGTCCGACTTGTTGCCGAGCCCGACGATCGCGGAGACGCCGGTCTTCGTGGTGCGCGCGAAGCCGAGGATCGCCATCCCGATGCCGCCGGACTGCGAGGTGAGAGCCACACCGCCCTTCACGTCGTACGGCGTGCAGAACGTGGCGCACAAGTCCTGCCACGTCGAGTAGTAGCCGTAGATGTTCGGCCCGAGCAGTCGCACCCCGTGCCGCTCGCCGATGGCCACGATCTCGTCCTGGAGGGCCTGTTCACCGGTCTCCGCGAAGCCGGACGGAATGAGCACCGCGTTCGGGATGCCCTTGCGCCCCACCTCCTCCAAGGCCGCTGCCACGAACTTGGCGGGGATCGCGAAGACCGCCACATCCACCTCACCGGGGACATCCGTGACACTCTTGTACGCCTTGCGGCCCAGAATGTCATCGGCCTTCGGGTTCACCGGATGGATCTCCCCGGAGAAGCCGCCGTCGATGAGGTTGCGCATGACCGAGTTGCCGATCTTGCCCTGCTCGTTGGACGCGCCGATCACGGCGACCGAGCGCGGCTGCATCAGCCGGCGCATCGACGTCAGGATCTGCTCCCGTGTGTACGTGCGCCGCGGCTTCGGCGCCCCCTCGGCGAGGATCACCCGGATGTCGGCGGCGACCGCGCCGTCCGGTGTCGCGATCACCGGGTTGAGGTCGACCTCGGCGATCTCCGGGAAGTCCGTGACCAGCCGGGACACCCGCCGGATCTGCTCGGCCAGCGCCCACCGGTCGACGCCGCGCGCGCCGCGCACCCCGCGCAGCACCTCCGCCGCGCCGATGGAGTCGAGCATCCCGAGGGCCTCGTCGGCGTCCAGGGGCGCGAGCCGGAAGGTGACGTCCTTGAGGACCTCGACCAGCACGCCGCCCAGCCCGAAGGCGACGACCTTGCCGAACGTCGGGTCGGTGACCGCCCCGACGATGACCTCCTGGGTGTCCGCCCCCGTCGGCAGCAGCTCCTGCACCTGAACGCCTTCGATGCGCGCGTCCGGCGCGTACGCCCGCGCGTTCTCGATGATCCGGTGGAACGCGGCGCGTACGTCGGCCGCGCCCTCCACCCCGACGACGACACCGCCCGCGTCGGTCTTGTGCAGGATGTCGGGGGAGACGATCTTCAGCACCACGGGCTTGCCGAAGCGCGCCGCGGCCGCCACCGCCTCGTCGACATCGGTCGCCAGGTCCTCGCCGGGTACGGCTATCCCGTACGCGTCGGCGATCACCTTCGCCTCCGGCGCGGTGAGCGCCGCGCGTCCCTCGGCCCGTACGGCGTCGAGCAGCGCGCGCACCGTCAGCTCACGGTCCTCGGCCATCAATCAGATCACTCCGTTCGACTTGAGCAGGCGCAACTCCTCGTTGCCGAGACCGAGTTCACCGACGAAGACCTCTTCGTTGTGCTCGCCGAGCAGCGGGGAACCGGTGACGTGCACGGGGGAGTCGGAGAGCTTGAGCGGGGAGCCGACGGTGGTGAAGGAGCCGCGCTGCGGGTGCGGCACCTCGACGACCATCTCGTTCGCGACGAGCGACGCGTCCTCGATGATCTCCTTGGTGGACAGGATCGGGCCGCACGGGATGTTGTGGGCGTTGAGCTTCTCCAGGACCTCCCACTTCGGGAGCGTCGAGGACCACTCCTCGATCAGCTGGAACATCTTGTTGAGCTTCGGCAGCCGCGCCTCCGGGGTCGCCCACTCGGGGTCGCCGGCCAGCTCGGGCCGCCCGATCAGCTCGCTCAGCGGCGGCCAGCCCACCGGCTGCACGATCACGTACACGTAGTCGTTCGGTCCGCCGGGCGCGCACTTCACGGCCCAGCCGGGCTGTCCGCCGCCCGAGGCGTTGCCGGAGCGCGGCACCTCGTCGCCGAAGTCCTCGTTCGGGTACTCGGCCAACGGGCCGTGGGAGAGGCGCTGTTGGTCGCGCAGCTTCACGCGGCACAGGTTGAGCACCGCGTGCTGCATGGCCACGTTCACGCGCTGACCGCGCCCGGTGCTCGCCCGCTGGAGCAGTGCGGCCAGGATGCCGGCGACCGCGTGGACACCGGTCCCGGAGTCACCGATCTGGGCACCGGTGGCGAGCGGCGGCCCGTCCTCGAAGCCGGTGGTCGACATGGATCCGCCCATGGCCTGGGCCACGACCTCGTACGCCTTGAAGTTGGTGTACGGGCCGTCGCCGAAGCCCTTGATGGACGCGTACACGATCCGCGGGTTGATCTCCTGGATGCGGTCCCAGGTGAAGCCCATGCGGTCGACGGCGCCGGGGCCGAAGTTCTCGACCATCACGTCGGAGCGGCGGATCAGCTCGGTCAGCAGCTCCTTGCCGCGCTCCGTCTTCGTGTTGAGGGTGATGCTCCGCTTGTTGCAGTTGAGCATCGTGAAGTAGAGGGAGTCGACGTCCGGGATGTCACGCAGCTGCTTGCGCGTGATGTCACCGGTCGGCGCCTCCAGTTTGATGACGTCCGCGCCGAGCCATGCGAGGAGCTGCGTGGCGGAGGGCCCCGACTGGACGTGGGTCATGTCGAGGACGCGGATGCCTTCGAGAGCCTTGGTCGCGACAGTCGTGTCAGCCGTGTCAGCCGTGTCAGTCATCTCGGGGGCACCTCACTACTTGTACATGGTCTGGTTCATGGTTCCGGGGGCGTACGCGTCCGGATCGACCCACACGTTGATCAGGGACGGCTTGCCGGACTCGCGGGCGCGGCGCAGGGCCGGGCCGATGTCGGCGGGGTCGCGGACCTCTTCGCCGTAGCCGCCCAGCATCTGGGCGAACTTGTCGTAGTGGACGTCGCCGAGGGTGTTGCCCACGCGCTCGCGCTCGTCGCCGTACTTGGCCTTCTGGCCGTACCGGATCTGGTTCATCGAGGAGTTGTTGCCGACGATCCCGACGAAGGGCAGGTCGTAGCGCACGAGCGTTTCGAAGTCCCACCCGGTGAGGGAGAAGGCGCCGTCGCCGAACAGGGCCACGACCTCCTTGTCGGGCCGCGCCTGCTTCGCGGCGAGGACGAAGGGGATGCCGACACCGAGCGTGCCGAGCGGACCCGGGTCCATCCAGTGGCCGGGCGACTTGGGCTGGACCACCTGCCCGGAGAAGGTGACGATGTCGCCGCCGTCGCCGATGTAGATCGAGTCCTCGGTGAGGAAGTCGTTGATCTCGCTGACGAGCCGGTAGGGGTGGATGGGGGAGGCGTCGGAGCGCAGGTTCGGCAGCCGCTTCTCGATCGCCGTCTGCTCGGCGGCGCGCAGCTCGTCGAGCCACTCCTTGCGCTTGGCGGCGCCCCCGTTGACGCGCCCGGAGGCCGCCTCCGTCACCGACGTGAGCACGAGCCCCGCGTCGCCGACGATGCCGAGGTCGATGTCCCGGTTCTTGCCGACGGTGCGGTAGTCGAGGTCGATCTGCACCACGGTCGCGTCCTGCGACAGCCGCTTCCCGTAGCCCATGCGGAAGTCGAAGGGGGTGCCGACGATGATGATGAGGTCGGCGTTGGCGAACGCGTAGCGGCGCGACAGCTGGAAGTGGTGCGGGTCGCCGGGCGGCAGGGTGCCGCGGCCCGCGCCGTTCATGTAGGCGGGCACGTTCAGCGTGCGCACCAGCTCGATGGCCGACTCGGTGCCGCGCGTCGTCCACACCTGGCTGCCCAGCAGGATCGCCGGCTTCACGGCGTGCACCAGGAGGTCGGCGAGCTTCTCGACGGCTTCGGGGTCGCCGGCGGACCTGGTGGAGGCCCGGTACCGACCGGCCTTCGGCACCCGCGCCTTGTCCACCGGCACCTTCGCGTCGAGCACGTCGCGCGGTATCTCCAGGAAGGAGGGACCGGGCGCCCCGTGGTAGCACTCGCGGAACGCCATGGACACCATGTCGGCCGCCCGCGCGGTGTCCGGCACCGTCGCGGCGAACTTGGTGATCGGGGTCATCATGTCGACGTGCGGCAGGTCCTGGAGAGACCCCATCTTGTGCTGGGTGTGGGCGCCTTGGCCGCCGATGAGCAGCATCGGTGACTCGGCGCGGAACGCGTTGGCGACACCGGTGACGGCGTCGGTGGTGCCGGGCCCGGCCGTCACGACGGCGCAGCCCGGCTTCCCGGTGATGCGCGCGTAGCCGTCGGCGGCGTGCGCGGCGACCTGTTCGTGGCGTACGTCGACGACGTCGATGCCCTCGTCGACGCAGCCGTCGTAGATGTCGATGATGTGGCCGCCGCACAAGGTGTAGATGACCTCCACACCCTCTGCCTTGAGTGCTTTGGCGACCAGGTGTCCACCGGAGATCTGGTCCTGGCCGTGGTCCGCATCGGACTGGGGCATGGCGAAGTCCCGTCCCTTCGTAGGGGATTGAAAAGAGCAGGTCGGGCGCGTGACAGGCACGGTTCCGGCCTGACTCTCGTGCGTCGCTCGTACATTGCATACAGTCGACGAATACTGTATGAACCTTGTTATCCCGCATCCGATGGGTGGTGTCCAGGGGGCGTGCGGCACTTTCGAGTCAGGAGCCGAAATGGACCTGTACGAGCACCAGGCAAGGGAACTCTTCGCGGAACACGGCATCGTGGTGCCGCAGGCCGAGGTCACCGACTCCGTGAAGGAGGCGCGGGAGATCGCGCGCAGGCTCGGCGGCCGCGTCGTCGTCAAGGCGCAGGTCAAGACCGGTGGCCGGGGCAAGGCGGGCGGCGTCAAGCTCGCCGCGGACCCGGCCGCCGCCGAGCTCACGGCACGCCAGATCCTCGGCATGGACATCAAGGGCCACACCGTGCGCACGGTGATGCTGGCCCAACCCGTGGACATCGAGCGCGAGTTCTACGTCTCCTACGTCCTCGACCGTGCGGCGGGCACCTTCCTCGCCATCGCCTCGGCCGAGGGCGGCATGGAGATCGAGGAGGTCGCCGCCGCCCGGCCCGAGGCCGTCGCCCGCATCCCCGTCGACCCCGCCGAGGGCGTCACCGGCGCCAAGGCCGCCGAGATCGCCGACGCGGCCGGACTGCCCCCGCAGGCCGTCGACGTCCTGGTCCGCCTGTGGGGTGTGCTCACCCGGGAGGACGCCGTCCTCGTCGAGGTGAACCCCCTCGTGCGCACGACGGGCGGACAGCTCCTCGCCCTCGACGGAAAGGTCACCCTCGACGACAACGCCCGCTTCCGGCGCGAGCGTTGGGGCGCGCAGGAGGCCACGCACGACGATCCGCTGGAGGCCCAGGCGGCCGCCAAGGGCCTCAATTACGTCAAGCTGGACGGCGAGGTCGGCATCATCGGCAACGGCGCGGGCCTCGTCATGTCGACCCTCGACGTCGTCGCCGGCTGCGGCGCCCGCCCCGCCAACTTCCTCGACATCGGCGGCGGCGCCTCCGCGCAGACCATGGCCGACGGCCTGAACGTCATCCTCTCCGACCAGGCCGTGAAATCCGTCTTCGTCAACGTCTTCGGCGGCATCACCGCCTGCGACGCCGTCGCCGACGGCATCGTGAAGGCCCTCGACAGCGTCCGGCTGACCAAGCCGCTCGTCGTCCGGCTCGACGGCAACAACGCCGCGCGCGGCCGCGCCGTCCTCGACGCACGCGCCCACCCGCTGATCCGGCAGGCCACCACGATGGACGACGCCGCACGGCAGGCCGCCGGCCTCGCCCTCGTCGCCAACCCCCTTTAAGGAGACGGGACATGGCCATCTACCTCACCAAGGAGAGCAAGGTCCTCGTCCAGGGCATGACCGGCGCCGAGGGCATGAAGCACACCTGCCGCATGATCGCCGCGGGCACGAACGTGGTCGGCGGCGTCAACCCCCGCAAGGCGGGCCGCACCGTCGACTTCGACGACCGCGCCGTCCCCGTCTTCGGCAGCGTGGCCGACGGCATCGCGGCCACCGGCGCCGACGTCACCGTCGTCTTCGTTCCGCCCGCCTTCGCCAAGGCCGCCGTCGTCGAAGCCGCCGACGCCGGCATCCCGCTCGCCGTCGTCATCACGGAGGGCATCCCGGTCCACGACACCGTGGCCTTCCATGCGTACGCCCGGCACAAGGGCACCCGCATCATCGGCCCCAACTGCCCCGGCCTGATCACCCCCGGTCAGTCCAACGCGGGCATCATCCCCGCCGACATCACCAAGCCCGGCCGCATCGGACTCGTGTCCAAGTCGGGCACGCTCACCTACCAACTCATGTACGAGCTGAGGGACATCGGCTTCACCACGTGCGTCGGCATCGGCGGAGACCCCGTCATCGGCACCACCCACATCGACTGCCTCGCCGCCTTCGAGAACGACCCGGAGACCGAACTCGTCGTCCTCATCGGCGAGATCGGCGGTGACGCCGAGGAGCGGGCCGCCGCGTACATCCACGACCACGTCACCAAGCCCGTCGTCGCCTACATCGCCGGATTCACCGCGCCCGAGGGCAGGACCATGGGCCACGCCGGCGCCATCGTCTCCGGTTCCTCCGGCACGGCGCAGGCCAAGAAGGCGGCCCTGGAAGCCGTCGGCGTACACGTCGGATCCACCCCGACCGAGACCGCCCGCCTCGTCCTCGACCGCCTCGCGGACGCCCCGTGACGCGTTTCATACGGGTCAACCGGCCCTCCCCGTAAGGTCCTTGGCATACGGGAGGTGCTCACCGGGCACCTCCCGTCCACAGTACGAACAGCCATGACAAGCACCCCGCCCCGAATGTGCACCGTGAGCGGAGATCAAAGAAATGGCCACCACCCTCAAAGCCGGAACCTCCTGGGACGACGCCTGGCGGCGCTGCCTCGCCGTCGCTCCCGAGGCCTTCCGGGACGACCGCGTCCTCAACCTGTGGGACGGCGCCTGGCAGGCCGACGGCCGCGCCCTGCCCGCCACCACCCCGGTCGACGGCAGCCCCATCGCCGGACCGCCGCGCCTCGACGCGGACACCGCCCACCAGGCCGTACGCGCCTGCCTCGACCAGCACCGCGCCTGGCGGCACGTCCCCCTCGCCGAGCGGCGCGCCCGCGTCGCCGCCACCCTCGACGCCCTCACCGAGCGCCGCGAACTGCTCTCCCTGCTGCTCGTCTGGGAGATCGGCAAGCCGTGGCGGCTCGCCCAGGCCGACGTGGACCGCGCCATCGACGGCGTGCGCTGGTACGTCGACGGCATCGAGGACATGCTCGGCGAGCGCACGCCCCTGTCCGGGCCCGTCTCCAACATCGCCAGCTGGAACTACCCGATGAGCGTGCTCGTTCACGCCATGCTGGTCCAGGCACTGGCAGGGAACGCGGTCATCGCCAAGACCCCGACCGACGGCGGCGTCTCCTGCCTCACCCTGGCCTGCGCCCTCGCCGCCCGCGAAGGCATCCCCGTCACGCTCGTCAGCGGCAGCGGCGGGCAGCTGTCCCAGGCGCTGGTGCGGGCGCCCGAGATCGGCTGCGTGTCCTTCGTCGGCGGACGCGACACCGGCGCCGCCGTCGCCACGCACGTCGCCGACCTCGGCAAGCGGCACATCCTCGAACAGGAGGGACTCAACACCTGGGGCATCTGGAACTACACCGACTGGGACAAGCTGACCGCGACGATCCCCAAGCTGTTCGACTACGGGAAGCAGCGCTGCACCGCCTACCCGCGCTTCGTCGTGCAGCGCGACGCCTTCGACGCGTTCCTCGCCGCCTACCTGCCCGCCGCGAGCACCCTGCGCGTGGGCCACCCGCTCGCCGTCTCCGCCCCCGGGGACCCGTACCCGGAACTGGACTTCGGCCCGCTCATCAACGCGGCCAAGGCCAAGGAACTGACCGACCAGGTCACCGAGGCCATCGACCGCGGCGCCGTCCCCCTCTACCGCTCCGCGCCCGACGCGGACCGCTTCCTGCCGGGCCAGGACACCAGCGCGTACGTCCACCCGGTCACGCTCCTCGGCCCGCCCCCGTCGTCACCGCTGCACCACGCCGAACCCTTCGGCCCGGTCGACACGATCGTCCTGGTCGACACCGAGGCGGAGCTGCTCGCCGCGATGAACGCCTCGAACGGCGCCCTCGTGGCCACCCTCTCCACCGACGACGAGCAGACGTACGCACGTCTCGCCCCACAGATCCGCGCCTTCAAGGTCGGCCACGGCAAGCCCCGCTCGCGCGGCGACCGTGAGGAACTGTTCGGCGGGTTCGGAGCGTCGTGGCGCGGCGCCTTCGTCGGCGGCGAACTGCTCATCAGGGCCGTCACCCAAGGTCCGCCGGGGGAGCGGCTGCCCGGGAACTTCCCCGAGTACCACCTGATGCCCTGACCGCCACCGCTCCGCCGGTGTCAGCCGATGCCCTGCCGATCGGGCCGCAGCGCGAAGGCCCGGTCGGCGGCATCCGGCACCGCCCGCTCGACGGCCTGCGCGAGCAGCGCCCGATGGCGCAGCAGCGGCTCGCGCCGCTCCGTCGGAACCAGCGCCGACAGATCGTCGAGCCCCGCCAGGATGCGCCGCGTGACCTGCGGACTTCCGACGGCGCACCCCCGGATCTCGGCGAACCCGAGATCGACCAGCTCGTCCCATCCCGGCACGGGCTGCACCAGCCGGACGGCGCCGCCGCGGTCCGCGTGCCGCAGCGTGTCCAGCGGGGCACGGCCGACGGCCGCCAGGAACTGCACGATCCGGTCGATGGCCTGCACGGCGGTCGTCGGATCGTTCACGGCGGCGGACAGCGCCCGCAGGGCGATGTCGGCGAGCACCCGCAGCCCGAACCCCAGGTCCTGGTGGAAGGTGCGCTCCACGCCCACGGAGACGCAGTACCGCAGCGCGCGGCGGGACGGCGCCGCCCCGCCGTGGACCGCGAACACCGGCGTCCCCGGCACCACGAAGTCCCCGATCCGCGGGATCAGCCGCAGCACCACCCCGTGCTGCCGTGCGATCCGCACCAGCCGCGCGATGTTCACGTCCCGCAGCACCCCGGCCCTCCCCTCGTACGCCACCCGCGCGCACTCCTGCCCGAGATCTCCGCCGGCCGGGTCCCCGGACGGCATCCGCGCCACGACGCGGAACCCTTCCCAGGTGACCCGGTCGATGACATGACTCACCCGCATCATCCGCAGCGTCGAGTTCACGTACATCACGAACAGCAGCAGGCTCAGCCCCACCATCGCGAGGGTCAGGAAGGACTGCAGGAACGGGACGGTGCCGACGAGCCGAGGATCCTGCTCCCCGTCGTACGAGGTCAGCACCAGCAACGACAGCAGGAACGTGGCGAGGAAGACGGCGAAGGTGAGCTTGGTGATCCGGCTCCGTACGAAGAGGCGGACCACACGGGGGCTGAACTGCCCGCCCGCCATCTGCACGGCCACCAGCGAGATGCTGAACACGACACCGATGAAGGTCATCATCGCCGAGCTGACGGTGGTGACGACGGTCTTCACGTCGTCGGCGATCCCCATCAGCTCCGTGACGGCGTCGAAGTCGCCGTCGTCCTGCAGGACGCCCACGATCGTCTCGTCGGCCCAGGACGTCGCCCACCACACCAGACAGACCACGACCATGGCCCCGGTCGGCGCGAACCAGAAGGTGTCCCGCAGATGCTCCCGCAGCGGGGACAACGCCCGAGGTCGCCGCACCTTTCGTCGCCCGACCGTCACCATCCAGTCACTCATGGTGAGACTGTAAAGCCCCAGGTCGCGGCGGGCGGATACGCAGGTGAAAGCCACTCCGAAACCTTGGTATTGTTGTCCATGTCGCCGCGGGGAACACCCCGCACAAGCGGCAGACACCTTGTCCGGGTGGCGGAATGGCAGACGCGCTAGCTTGAGGTGCTAGTGCCCTTTATCGGGCGTGGGGGTTCAAGTCCCCCCTCGGACACAGTGGCCCTGGTTGAGTCCTTCTCAACCAGGGCTTTTTGCTGTCCGGAGCCCCTCAGTGATCAGTCACCGGCCGGCGGCCTGCGCAGGCGCAGGTGCAGGACCGCACCACCGACCAGGGCCACGGCGCCCGCGGCGGCGAGCGTGCCCGCGGACCCCTTCGCGGGCCCCTTCGCGGGCTCCTCGGCGGGTGTCGTGTGGCCCTCGTGCTCCGCGTGGGTCCTCGTGTGCGCCGTGCTCGCGCCGATCGCGGCCACCGCGGTGCCCGGCCGTCCGCCTCCGGACGAGCCGGTGACCTCCCCGTCGCCCCCGTCGAGGACCACGTCCGAGCGGGAGAAGAAGTGCTCCTGGCTGTCGGAGCGGATCCAGTGAGCGACCGGCCGGTCCGTGCGCGGCGCGTTGTAGGGGAAGACGTCGTACGGGCTGCGGTCGCCCGCGCTGCAGAGGTCCTGGTGGCAGAGGGAGGTGCGGGATCCGGGCACCAGGGCCACGTCCTGCGCCGCGGCCGTGCCGGGGAAGCCGAGCACGGCCGCGGCGGCGATGCCCGTGGTACCGGCGAGGGCGGCGGCCCTGGCCAAGCGGGGAACTGTCATGGAACGTCTCCTTCGGGAGTTTCCGATGAACGGCTCGCCCTGTGGTCGCCGCCGGGACGCAAAAGGTTGCCGCGCGCGGGCCCGGTCCCGTGGAGTGCCGCGGCCCGCGTCAGTCGGTGAGCCCCAGTGAGCCCGCCGCCTGGAGGGCCAGCCACACCTCGGCGAGGGCGCCGGTGGAGCCGAGGTCGCGCTCGGCCAGTGCGGCGAAGCGACGCAGCCGGTAGGAGAGGGTGTTGGCGTGGATGTGCAGGGCGGCCGCCGCCGCGTCGGTCCTGCGGCCCCGCTCCAGCCAGGTGCGGGCCGAGAGCAGGAGCTGGGTGCCGTGCTCACGGTCGTACCGGAGCACCTTGCCGAGAACGTCCTCGACCAGCGCGGACAGGACGGCGGGGTCGTCCGGGATCCAGCGGCCCATCGACTCCTCGTGGTAGCGGACCACCGGGCGCCCCGACTCCGCCGCCTTGCCGGCCGCCCACACGGCCTCGCGCTGGGCCACCCGCAGCGCGGCGCCCGGCGGGAAGGGGCGGCTCATCCCGGCCGCGACCCCGGGGAGTCCGGCGATCCGGTCCGCGAGGCGCTCGGCACCGAGGACGAAGCGGTCCTCGCCGCGGGTGAGCAGCAGGTGCGGGGATTCGTCCAGGCAGCGCAGGAGCGCCTCGTCGGTGGTGTGGCGGACCACCAGCAGCACGGACCTGTTCGTGATCCCGTGCCGGGCGAGCCGTCGCCGGGCGCCCTCCGGGTCGAGTACGTCCTGCAACAGCTCGGCCAGGGTCTCCGCTCCTTCGCGGCGCAGCGTCTCGCGCTCACCGCGCACCATGGCCAGCCGCAGGGCCGCGACGGTGGCCAGGTGCTGGGCGACCGCGAGGCCCGCGGGCCGGGCGCCCTCCCGCTCGTACGCGACGAGGAAACCGGCCGGGCCGCCGGGCGCGGGCACCGGCAGCGCGAAGCCGCCGGGGATGGTCGGCGCGGCCTCGGCCGAGTCGGGCAGCACCCCGGGGTCGGGCGTCGGCACCCCGGGCAGCAGCGGACGCCCCTGCTGCGTGCACAGGTACAGGTCGTACCCGGACAGGCGCTCCAGGCGGCGGAAGAGCGCGGGGGTGTCCAGGTTCTCGGCGGCCAGCCAGCGCAGCGCGCCGAAGACCTGGAGCTGGGCGCCGAGCCGCTGCTGGGGGTCCTCGCGTACGGCGGCCGCGACTTCCTGGGCGATGGCGATGAACGGGACCGAGAGCGGCACTTCGAGGACGGGGAAGCCGCGCTCCTCGGCGGCCGCGAGGAAGGACTCGTGCAGGGGCGGGGTGTGCAGGGCCGCCGACAGCGCCAGGGCGCTCACGCCCGCGTCGTCCAGCCGCTCGAGATAGGCGCGCTGCCGTGCGGCGGTGCGGGGGACGGCCATGCCCGTGGTCATGATCACTTCCGCGCCGAGCAGCCAGGGCGTGGGGTCCTCCAGATCGCTGGCGTGCGCCCAGCTCACCGACCGGTGCAGGCCCGCCCGTCCGGCCCGCACGCTCAGTTGCAGGGCGGGGAAGGACAGGAGCTCCTCCACGGTCAGTTTGTCTGTGGCCACAAGAGGAAGCGTATGCGTTCGTGGCAGGCACGATTGCCCGGGGCCGCGCGGACCTCGGAGACTGCCGTGAACAAGGAACATCCCCCGTTGATCTTCCGCGCACGGTTCCGCGGAGTGCCGGTTCCAAGGAGTGCACCGTGTCCGACTCGATCACCGACATCGAGACCAACGGCGTCGAGCGGATCCCCGACGAGGACCGCACGGCCCGGCCCCTCGATCTGTTCCGCCTGGCGTTCGGCGGTGCCAACACCTTCGCCACCTGCGTGCTCGGGGCCTTCCCGATCCTGTTCGGCCTCTCCTTCTGGCAGGGCCTCGCGGCCACCGCCCTCGGTCTGGTGACGGGCGCCCTGCTCCTGGCTCCCATGGCCCTGTTCGGTCCGCGCAACGGCACCAACAACGCCGTCTCCTCCTCGGCCCACCTGGGCGTGCACGGCCGCGTGATCGGCTCCTTCCTCTCCCTGCTCACCGCCGTCGCGTTCTTCTCCATCTCCGTGTGGTCCTCCGGCGACGCCCTGATCGGCGCCGCGCACCGACTCGTCGGCCTGCCCGAGTCGGACTGGACCTTCGCCCTGGCCTACGCGGTCTTCGCCGGTCTGGTCCTGCTCGTCTGTGTGTACGGCTTCCGCTTCATGCTGCTGGTCAACAAGGTCGCGGTGATCGCCGCCTCGGCCCTGTTCGTCCTCGGGATCTTCGCCTTCGCCGGCGACTTCGACCCCTCCTACGCGGGGGCCTTCGAGTCCACCGGCGACCCGCTGTACTGGCCGTCCTTCTTCGGCGCCGCGCTGATCGTGCTGTCCAACCCGGTGTCCTTCGGCGCCTTCCTCGGCGACTGGTCGCGCTACATCCCCGCGGACAGCCCGCGCCGCCGGGTGATGGGCGCGGCCTTCCTCTCGCAGATCGCCACCTTGATCCCGTTCCTCTTCGGCCTGGCCACCGCCTCGATCATTTCGAGCAAGGCCGCGCAGTACGTCGATCCGGCCGCCCCCAACTACGTCGGCGGACTGCTGGCGATCTCGCCCGGCTGGTACTTCCTGCCGCTCTGCCTGATCGCCCTGATCGGCGGTCTGTCCACCGGTACCACCGCGCTGTACGGCACGGGCCTGGACTTCTCCTCCGTGTTCACGCGGTTCAGCCGGGTCCAGGCGACCTTCTTCATCGGCACCCTGTCGATCGCCTTCATCTTCATCGGCCGCTTCGCGCTGAACCTCGCCCAGTCCATCTCCACGTTCGCCACGCTGATCATCACCTGCACCGCCCCGTGGATGGTCGTGATGATCCTCGGCTACGTGACCCGGCGCGGCTGGTACGACGCGGAGGCGCTGCAGGTCTTCAACCGCCGTCAGCGCGGCGGCCGTTACTGGTTCACTCACGGCTGGAACTGGCGCGGCCTGACCGCCTGGCTGCTCTCCGCGGTCCTGGCGCTGCTCTTCACCAACCTGCCGGGACAGTTCGTCGGCCCGCTGGGGAACCTCGTGAACGGCGTGGACATCTCGCTGCCGGTGGGCCTGGTGCTGGCGGCCGTCGTGTACCTCGGGATGCTCGCCCTCTTCCCCGAGCCGCGCGGAGTGTACGGGCCCGACGGTCCCCGTCTCGTCCGGTCGAG
This sequence comes from Streptomyces sp. cg35, assembly GCF_050410835.1. Lineage (NCBI taxonomy): Bacteria > Bacillati > Actinomycetota > Actinomycetes > Kitasatosporales > Streptomycetaceae > Streptomyces > Streptomyces sp. cg35. The sequence continues at coordinate 1,595,691 of NZ_CP191268.1, read as the reverse complement.
CGACCGCCCGGTCCCGGCGATCACCGACGAGGGGCAGCCCGTCGCCGAACCGGCCGCCGCCCGCTGACCCCGACCACCCCCTGAACAGGAGCGACGAACCCCCATGAGCAGCAGCACCGTCGAAGAGGTCCGGGCCGCCGCCGACGCCCTGGTCGCGGCCTTCGCCGAGGGCCGCCTGGAGGACTACTTCGGGTCCTTCGCGCCGGACGCGAGCTTCGTCTTCCACACCACGCCCCAGCGGCTCGAATCCACCGCCGCCTACCGCGCGCTGTGGCAGAGCTGGGTGGACGAGGACGACTTCCGGATCGTGTCCTGCGCCTCCACCGGCCGGCTGATCCAGGACCTCGGCGACACGGCCGTCTTCAGCCACGACGTGGAGACGGTCATCTCCACCCGGGACGGCGAGGAGACCGTACGGGAGCGGGAGACGATCGTCTTCGCCCGGAAGGGCGACGACCGCTGGACCGCCGTGCACGAGCACCTGTCCCCGTACACCTCCTGACCGGCACTTTCGACAGGTACCGCCGGCCCGCGCGGCCGGCCCCGCACGACGCGCAAGAAAGACGGATCCCCATGAGCACCACCGCCTTCCGCAACTTCATCGACGGCGCCTTCGCCGAGGCCGCCGACGGCCGCACCCTGGACATCGTCGACCCGACCACTGGCGAGGTGTACGCGACCTCGCCGCTGTCCGGTGCGGCCGAGGTGGACGCCGCCATGGCCGCCGCCGCGCGGGCCTTCCAGGCCTGGCGGGACGCCACCCCCGCCGACCGCCAGCGCGCGCTGCTGAGGATCGCGGACGCGATGGAGGAGCGGGCCGAGGAACTGGTGGCCGCGGAGAGCAGGGACACCGGGAAGCCGCTGCACCTGACCCGCAGCGAGGAGCTGGAGCCCGCGATCGACCAGGTCCGCTTCTTCGCGGGCGCGGCGCGGATGCTGGAAGGCCGCTCGGCCGGCGAGTACATGGCGGGCCTGACCTCGATCGTCCGCCGTGAGCCGGTCGGGGTCTGCGCGCAGGTCGCGCCCTGGAACTACCCGCTGCTGATGGCGGTCTGGAAGTTCGCCCCGGCGCTCGCGGCGGGCAACGCCGTCGTCCTGAAGCCGTCCGACACCACGCCCGCCTCGACCGCGCTGCTGGCCGAGATCATCGGCGCGATCGTGCCCGCCGGTGTCTTCAACGTCGTCTGCGGCGACCGCGAGACCGGCCGTCTGATGGTCGAGCACCCGGTCCCGGCGATGGCCTCCATCACCGGTTCCGTGCGGGCCGGGATGCAGGTCGCCGCCTCCGCCGCCAAGGACGTCAAGCGGGTCCACCTGGAGCTGGGCGGCAAGGCCCCGGCGGTGATCTTCGAGGACGCGGACCTGGACAAGGCCGTCGAGGACCTGATCGTCGGCGGCTTCTTCAACGCGGGACAGGACTGCACGGCCGCCACCCGCGTCCTGGTCCAGGAGTCGGTCCACGACCGTTTCGTCGCCGCGTTCGCCCAGGCCGCCGCCGAGACGAGGACCGGCCTCCCGGACGACGAGGGCGTCCTCTTCGGCCCGCTCAACAACGCGCACCAGCTGGCCCAGGTCTCCGGCTTCGTCGAGCGGCTCCCCGCCCACGCGACGATCGAGGCGGGCGGCCACCGGGTCGGCGAGCAGGGCTACTTCTACGCCCCCACCGTCGTCTCCGGTCTGCGGCAGGACGACGAGATCGTGCAGAACGAGGTGTTCGGGCCGGTCGTCACCGTCCAGTCCTTCACCGACGAGGCGCAGGCACTGGAGTTCGCCAACGGCGTGGACTACGCGCTGGCCTCCTCGGTGTGGACCAGGGACCACGCCCGGGCCATGCGGATGTCCAGGAACCTCGACTTCGGCTGCGTGTGGATCAACACGCACATGGCGCTGGTCGCCGAGATGCCGCACGGCGGCTTCAAGCTCTCCGGCTACGGCAAGGACCTCTCCGCGTACGGCTTCGAGGACTACACGCGCATCAAGCACGTCATGACCTCGCTGGACGGCTGACCGGAACGTCAGGCGCGCGCCCGGCCGTCCGTCGCCGGGCGCAGCGCGTCCACCACCAGATCCAGCAGCCGCCCCGTCCTGTCCGGGCTGTTGCTCGCCGTGGTGGAGAGGAAGACGCCGAGCAGCATCAGCGTGACCTCGTCCGCCTCGACGTCCGCCCGGAGCGAGCCGGCCTCCGCCCCGGCGCCGAGGATCACCGCGATCGCCGCGGTGATCCGCTCCCGGGTGGCCGGTGTCGCGATGGTGCCCGAGGCCCAGCCCGCGCGCAGCGTGTCGGAGATGCCGCGCTTGGCCGCGAAGAACGCCGCGTAGCGGTCCATCCATGCGCGCAGCGCCGCATCGGGCGCAAGCTCCTCGAGCAGCGCGGGTGCGCTGGTGACGACGGCGTCGAGCTCGGCGGCGTAGATCGCCTCGACGAGCGCCTCGCGGGTGGGGAAGTGGCGGTACAGCGTGCCGATCCCGACGCCGGCCTCGCGGGCGATGGCGTCGAGGGTGGCCTTGCCGTCGGTCGCGGTGAAGGCGTCGCGGGCGACGGTGAGCAGCCGCTCGCGGTTGCGCCGTGCGTCGGCGCGGGCCGGACGTCCGGCCGCCGTCGCGGGACGGCCGGGGGTCGGAGCATCGGGCGCGGTCAAAACGGAGGCCCTCCGGTTAGTGTTACGGTGGCTATTAACGGAGTCCCTCCGTTTACCTCCATCGTCTCATGAGAGCGGGACAGCCATGACGTCCACCGCCCGATCTCCCCAGTTCACGGCCCCCGGAGCGGCCCGGGCCGGCGGGCCCGGCGCCCTCGCCGGCCGCACCGTCTCCCGCGTCGGCTACGGCGCCATGCAGCTCGAGCGCCTGCGTGACGACCGCCCCGCCGCCGTCGCCATGCTGCGCCGCGCCGTCGAGCTCGGCATCGATCACGTCGACACCGCCCAGTTCTACGGGAACGGCTTCGTCAACGAGGTCATCGCCGAGGCGATCCGCCCCGAGGACGACGTCATCGTCGTCAGCAAGGTCGGCGCCGAGCCCGCCCCCGGCGGCCCCGTCCCGCTCCGCCTCGCGCAGCGCCCCGAGCAGTTGCGGGCCGGCGTCGAGGACAACCTCAAGAGCCTCGGCGTCGAGCAGATCCCCCTCGTCAATCTGCGCCGCGCCGACACCGGGCCCGGGCTGCGCGCCGAGGGCGACCAGCTCGTCGACATGGACGACCAGCTCGCCGTGATGACCGAGCTGCGCGACGAGGGCAAGATCGGCGCGATCGGCGTCAGCAGCGTCACCCCGGACCAGTTGCGCCAGGCCCTCCCCGTGGGCATCGCCTGCGTGCAGAACGCCTACAGCCTGGTCTCGCGCGGCGACGAGGACATGCTGCGGCTCTGTGTCGCCGAGGACATCGCCTGGGTGCCGTACTTCCCGCTCGGCGGCGCCTTCGCCGGCCTGCCGAAGGTCACCGACGAGCCCGCCGTCACCGACGCGGCCAAGGCTCTGGGGCACACCCCCGCGCAGATCGGCCTGGCCTGGCTGCTCCACCACAGCCCGAACACGCTCCTCATCCCCGGCACCGCCGACCCGGAGCACCTGCGGGCGAACGTCGACGCGGGCGCGATCGCCCTCGACGGCGCGACGCTCGCCACGCTCGACGCCGTACCGACGCGCTCCGGGGACATCGAGCTCTGACGGCCGTTCGCGCGCGTCCGGTTCCGGCTGCGCAAGGCGCCCGGGCGAACGTTTCCGGCCCGCCCCGCGTCAAGGGGCGGGGCGCGCAGGGCGCCGCGTGAGAAGGGCGGGGCGGGCATGCGGTTCGGGGCGGGGCGAGCGGTGGCGCTCGCGATGGTGTGGGCGGCGGCCGGGTGCGGGAACGGGATCGAGGTTCCGGAGGGGCTCGTCGTGGAACGGTCGGGGCCGTCGCCCGCGGCCCCGTACGGCGGACCGCTCAAGGCGTCGACGCCCTCATGGGTCGGCGAGGACAGCCCCCTTGAGGGCGGCGGCGCCTCCGTGCGGGCACTGGAATGCGCGGGCAAGCCCCACCTGGCGGGCTCGCGGGCCCAGGGCTACAGCGACGACGACAGCGCGGACTCGGCCAAGGAAGCGCTGGCCGTGTCCGTCACCCGGACGTTCGGGACGTCCCTGCCGGGCCGCGACTACCGCGTCGAGCGCCGCACGGAGGACCGGGTGCTGTTCTCGTACGACGTCGGCGGGCGCACCCGGGTCGCCGTGATCGTCGCCAAGGACCGTCCCCACCGGGAGGGTTGGGTCCTGGAGACGTTCGCCCAGTGCGATCCCGCGGAGTTCCGGGCGCGGGACCGGGAACGGCTCGACGTGCGGGTCTGGGAGGACCGGCGGGGCCGGCCGGTCCCCACGACGAAGGTGTCCAGCTCCCTCGGCCCCGAGCACTGCGACTGGCAGTCCGTCGAGTTCCTGCACCTGGACGCGGAGGGCGATCCGCGCGGTCTCGGGCGGCAGTACTTCCGTGACCCCGAGCGGAAGCTGGCGGACCTGGACCGGCTCACGTCGGCGTACGCGAAGGACGTCCCGCTGCCCCGGGACGCCGTCGACACCGGCTACCGCCACGACGGGCGTCAGCTGTGGCTGTCCCGCGACGAGAGGAACGCGTACGTGCGGACCGCCGACGGCGAGGTGGAACGCTGGCCGGGCACCACGGAGTCCGTGGCCTGTAAGTGACACCACCGGTTTCGTCCATCGAGCGGACCGGCTCCGGTCCCGGCCCTCGTCGTCCTACGGCACCCGCGCCGTCCACTCCTGCGTACCGAACTTGGTGCGGACGAGCTCCTCGGCCCGGGCCATCTCCGCCTCGGTCACCGCGCCGTCGGTGAGTCCGTAGCGCCCCCGGAACGAGTCGATCATGCGGGAGATGACCTCCTCGCGCGGCAGTCCGGTCTGCCGCCGCAGCGGGTCGACGCGCTTCTTCGCGCTCTTCGTGCCCTTGTCGGAGAGCTTCTCGCGGCCGATGCGCAGCACCTCGACCATCTTGTCCGCGTCGATGTCGTAGGACATGGTCACGTGGTGCAGCACGGCGCCCGCGCCCGCCACGACCCGCTTCTGCGCGGCGCCCGCGACCTTGCCGACGTCCGTGGCGATGTCGTTGAGCGGCTGGTACCAGGCCTTGATGCCCATGTCGGCCAGCGCGCCGAGCACCCAGTCGTCGAGGTACGCGTACGAGTCCTGGAACGAGAGGCCCGAGACCAGGGACTCCGGGACCGCCAGGGAGTACGTGATCGTGGACTTCGGCTCCGCGAACATCGCGCCGCCGCCGGAGATCCGGCGCACCACGGTGACCCCGTGCCGGTCCACGCCCTCGGGGTCCACCTCGTTGCGAAGCGACTGGAAGCTGCCGATGATCACGGCCGGGCGGTCCCACTCCCACACGCGCAGGGTCGGCGGACGGTGCCCGAGCGCGACCTCCTCCGTCATCACCTCGTCGAGCGCCATGTGCAGCACGGGGGACTGCGGGGCGTCGTGGATGAGCTGCCAGTCGTAGTCGCGCCAGTCGGTGGCCTGGGCCAGCGCGCGGCGCACGGCCGTGGCGACCCCGTCGGTGGTCAGGCCGAGCATGGTGGTGCCGGGCGGCAGCGCCGCCTCGACGCGCGCGGCGAGCACCGCCTGGTCCGCGTCGGCCGGGGCGCCTTCGAGCGCGGCGTTGATCGCCGGGAGCGCCTCGTCCGGTTCCAGGAAGAAGTCGCCCGCGACCCGGACGTCGCGCAGCACGCCGTCCGCCACCTCGACATCGACGACGACCAGCTTGCCGCCGGGGATCTTGTACTCGCCGTGCACTGTGTGCCGCCTTCCGCCGCGCAGGGCCCTGAATCCGCCCATGGTCCCGAATGCGGTCAACGCTAACCGCAAGCCGGACATTCCGGGTTCCGGCCGTCCGTGCCGTCATCCCTTGACGCTTCGTCAGTTCCCCCTCGTCGCCCACCGGCGTCCCCACCGCGCACGGCGCCCGCGCAGGCCACCTTCCGCAGGAGCGACGCAATGGACCTCGACGTGCTGTACGAGATCGACGTACCGAAGCCATGGAAAGGAGCCCGTCCGCACGGCCGGCGCGCCGCCGAGCAGCGGGCCTGCCGCGAAGCGGTCGAGCAGATCAGGCTCGCCGACCGGATGGGGTTCCGCACGGTGTGGGCGGTCGAGCGCCACTTCCGGGAGGGGCGCTCGCACTGTCCCGCGTCCGAGGTGCTGCTCGGGCATCTGACCGCACTGACCGAACGGATCCGGCTCGGTTTCGGGGTGACGCTGACGCCGTTCGGGTTCACGCCGCCGCAGCGGATCGCCGAGAAGGTCGCGGCCGTGGACGTGTTGTCGGGGCCTCCGCGCAGCAGCTCGCCTCCCTGGACGCGGACGTGGTGACCGTCGCGTTCGGGACGAACTGCTGGTCCCGCACCCCGCACTCGGCGCCGCTGCTACTGGGCTCCACCCTGGCCGAGTTGAGGGACGCGGTCGAGCGGGCGGCGCGCGATGCCACGGACCGCGGTGACGAGCACCTCCACCTGCTGCCCGGCGGCGGCCTGGCTCGCCGCGGACCTGGTGGACGGTGTGCACCCGGGCGACCGCGGTCATCTGCTCCTCGCGCGGGCGGTGGCGGAAAATCTCACAGGCAACGGTGTCACCGGTGGCCTCATTCGGTAAGGGCCTTGACTAATGACTGTTCGGAGTCGAAGGATCCGTTACCGCACGTGGCTTTCCGGTGATATCTGTTCACTTCGAGGAGAACCCCGCCCATGCCTGTCACTCGCAGAACCGTGCTGGCCGCGGGCGCGGCCGCCTCCGTGGCCGGGACGCTCGCCGTTCCCGCGGCGCATGCCGCCGAGCGCGCCGGCTCCGTCGGACGCCGTACCGTCGAACTCACCGACGGCTGGCGCTTCGCGCTCGTCGACCCCGCCGGCATCGCCGACCCGAGCGGCGCCTACGCCGACGCCGAGCGGCCCGGATTCGACGACACGGGCTGGCGCACGGTCGCGGTCCCGCACGACTGGAGCATCGAGCAGACCCCGACCACCGAGCACAACACCACCAGCGGCACCGGGTTCCTGCCGGGCGGACTCGGCTGGTACCGCAAGAAGTTCACCCTGCCGCGCGGCAGTGCGGGCAAGCGGATCTCCGTCGAGTTCGACGGCGTCTACATGGACGCGAACGTCTACCTCAACGGCGAACTCGTCGGCAACCACCCCTACGGCTACACCGGCTTCGCCTACGACATCACGGATCTCGTGCACACCGACGGGGTCACCGCCGACGTCCTCGCGGTCGAGGTCCGCAACCGGCTGCCCAGCAGCCGCTGGTACTCCGGCAGCGGCATCTACCGGCACGCCCGCCTCGTCGTCACCGAGCCGGTGCACGTCGAGCGCTGGGGCACCCAGGTGACGACGCCCGACCTGGCCGACACCCTCGGCCGTGGGTACGCGACGGTCGACGTGCGCACCACCGTCGCCAACGCGTCGGGCACCGCGCGGGACGTCACCGTCGTCTCCACCGTCCGCGACCCCGAGGGCCGGCGCGTCGCGCGGACCGAGTCCGTACTGAAGGGGCTCGCGGACGAGCCCGGTACCGCACACGACCGACTCACTCTCAAGAAGCCGCAGTTGTGGTCCATCGGAACGCCGGAGCACCGGTACACGCTCGTCACGGATCTGCGCGTGGACGGCCGCACCGTCGACACCTACCGCACCCGCTTCGGCGTCCGGCACGCCGTCTTCGACCCCGACACCGGTCTCTCGCTCAACGGCGCACACACCAAGATCAAGGGCGTCGACCTCCACCACGACCTCGGCGCGCTCGGCGCGGCCGTCCAGCCCGACGCCGTGCGCCGCCAGCTGGAGATCATGAAGAGCATGGGCGTCAACGCCCTGCGCACCTCCCACAACCCGCCCGCGCCCGAGGTGATCGAGGCCTGCGAGGACCTCGGCGTCATCATGCTCGTGGAGGCCTTCGACTGCTGGCGCACCGGCAAGAACACCTACGACTACGGCCGGTTCTTCGACGAGCACAGCGACGCCGACATCGCCGAGATGGTGCGCGCCGCCCGCAACTCGCCCGCCGTGCTGATGTGGTCGATCGGCAACGAGATCCCCGACTCCACCCGCACCGAGGGCGTCGCCATCGCCCGCCGCCTCGTCGACGGCATCAAGGCCCTCGACACGACACGGCCGGTCGTCATCGGCTCCGACAAATACCGCTCGCTGCCCGCCGAGGGTTCCCCCGCCGACCTGATCCTGGCCGGCCTCGACGGCCTCGGCCTCAACTACAACACGGCCGCGTCCGTCGACGCGCTGCACGCCCGCTACCCGCACCTGTTCCTCTTCGAGTCCGAGTCGTCGTCCGAGACGTCCAGCCGCGGCACGTACCAGGAGCCCGAGCACCTCAACACGGGCGAGAACCACACCCCGGGCCGGCGCGCGACGTCCTCGTACGACAACAACCTCGCCTCGTGGACGATGAGCGGCGAGTACGGCCTGAAGAAGGACCGCGACCGGCGCTTCTTCGCGGGTGAGTTCCTGTGGTCCGGGATCGACTACATCGGTGAGCCCACCCCGTACGACGTGTTCCCGGTGAAGGCGTCGTTCTTCGGCGCGGTCGACACCGCCGGGTTCCCCAAGGACATGTACCACCTCTTCCGCAGCCAGTGGACCGACGAGCCGATGGTCCATCTCCTGCCGATGGACTGGACGACGCACGAGGACGGGGCGGAGGTGGAGGTGTGGGCGTACGCGAACGTCGCCGACGTCGAGCTCTTCCTCAACGGCCGTTCCCTGGGCGTGCGGTCCTTCGACGAGAAGAAGACCGTCGACGGCCGGGCGTACCTGGAGACCACGGAGGCGAGCGGCGACGACAAGACCGTCACCTCCGGCGCCTACCCGGGCAGTTACACCAGCCCCAACGGCAGTGCGGGCAAGCTGCACCTGTCCTGGAAGGTCCCCTTCGCGGCCGGTGAGCTGAAGGCGGTGGCGCGGCGGGGCGGGAAGGCCGTGGCGACGGACGTCCTGCGCACGGCGGGGGAACCGCACGCCGTGCGACTGACGGCCGACCGTACATCCGTTGCCGCGGACGGGCGTTCGCTGGTCTTCGTCACCGCCGAGGTCGTCGACGCGCGCGGGGTGGTGGTGCCCGACGCCGAACACCTCATCGCGTTCGACGTCCGGGGCGGCCGGCTGGCGGGCCTCGACAACGGCCGGCAGGAGAGCGCCGAGCGCTACCAGGCCAGTACCCGCACCGCCTTCCACGGCCTGGCGCTCGCGATGGTCCGGGCGGGCACGAAACCCGGCCCGCTCACCGTCACCGCACGGGCCGACGGGCTGCGCGCCGGGAACGTGTCCGTGCGGGTGACCGGCCCGGCAGGCCCGCCCGTCACACCCGCCGGCCCCTTCGCGCCCGACCCGGGCCCCGGCACCCCCGCCCACCCGCTGGCCGACGCCAGTTACTCCGGCGCCACGGACACCCTGCCCGCCGCGATGCTGGACGGTGACCCGGCGACCCAGTGGTCCAACGCCTTCCAGAAGGCCGCCACCGCCCTGCTGCCCGCCTTCAATGGTGCCCGGCCGCGCGACTGGGTCTCGGTGGAGTGGGCGAAGGAGCGGGCGATCGGCCGGGTCGAGATCTCCTTCACCGCCGACGCCCGGCACGCCCGGCCGAAGGCGATCGAGGTGTCGGTCTGGGACGGCGGGCGCTACGTCCCCGTGCCCGACACCGACATCGACTGGGCCACGGCGTCCGGCGAGCCGACCGTCGTCACCTTCGACGCGGTCCACGGGAGGCGGCTGCGGCTGGATCTGGTCAGCGGTGAACCGGGTACGGTCCAGGGGGCGTTCGGGATCAGCGCGCTGGACGTGGCGGAGTCGTGAGCGGGCAGGCCGCCGTCTCGCGTGCTCACAGCCGGACCGACCCGCCGATCAGATGCGCCGCGTGGTGGACCACCAGCTGCAGACCGCCGGGCATCCGGGACGTCGTCACCAGGATCGAGGCCTCTCCGTAGTGGGGATGGCGCAGCCGCCGGGTGTACGTGTCGGACGGGAGGCGGGGCGCGCGGCGCCGCCACAGCGCGGCGCCGACCGGGTCCTCGGCGATCCGGGCGGCCAGCGTGCGCAGCGCGGGATCGGCGGGGATCTGGCCGACGGCGGCGCGGACCCGGGCGACGGCGTCCGTGCGGACCTGCGCGATGTCGGCGAAGCGCCCTGCCGCCTCCGCCGTCAGTGACCACAGCACGAGGTTGCGGTCGCGGCGCGGTATCCGGTCCGGGTCGGTGAACAGCCGGGTCACCGCGGCGTTCGCCGCCAGCACGTTCCAGGCGTGGTCCGTGATGAGCGCCGCGTTCGGGTCCATCAGATCGATGTGGGCGATCTCCTCGACGGTCGGCCGGCGCCGCTCGACGAGGTCGTGCGCGCCGATGCCGGGGCCCGCGGCGAGCAGCAGGAACGTCTCGCGCAGGACGCCCGTCATGCGCAGCCCGTCGGCCACGGTCTTCAGCAGGTCGAGGCCGCCCCCGAGCGGTGCGCCGCTCGCCAGGTCGGCGTAGCCCCGCGGGGTGAGGCCCGCGGCCCGCGCGGCCTGCTCGGCGGTCAGCCCGAGCGCGTCCCTGCGGGCGGACAGCAACGCGCGCAGTTCGGCACTGCGGATGGCGTCGGGACCCTCGTCGGATGCCATGGGACCTCCTTGTCACAGCGATGGCGGCCGGGCCGCTGGTACGGATACGGACATGGGTGATGATGCGGAGCGCCGGGGCGGAGGTTCGTCGTCACCAGCGGTAATCACCCGGAAGAGGCGGCGCCTGTATGCCAGTTCGAGCACCGGCGTGTGAACTGGGACGTTGGCGGAGGGTGCCCGCGCGCCGGGGCGCGGGCCGACTGCGGAGCGTGTCCGGCAGGGCGGACGGACGGCTGATCGGGTGGGTGACGGGCGCGACGGGTATCGGCCTGTGGCCCCGGCGTCCACACACCGGCGCAGTGAACGGGTGTGGGCCGCGTGCCCGTGGGCCGACCCGAGAGGCCTCCGCGTGCCGCCCGGGGCGACGGGTCAACTCCGAGCGAATCATTGACGCGTTGATTGCGGACGCTTACCTTCTGGTCGGCTTACCGAACCTGATTCGACATACCGAACAGAAGTGAGGTCCGACATGGCTTCCGGCCCCACCAGAAGAGCCCTCATCGGCGCCGCCACCCTGGGCGCCGCGGCGCTCTCCCTCGCCCCGGGCCGCTCCGCCGCCGCACCGCGCGCGGCGGCCCCCGGGCCCCCGATGCCCGCCGCGTGGACCGTGCGCCCCTTCGGCCTCGACCAAGTGGCCCTCGGCGAAGGCGTGTTCGCCGACAAGCGGCGGCTGATGCTGGACTTCGGCCGCGGCTACGACGAGATGCGGCTCATACAGGTGTTCCGCGCCAACGCGGGGCGCCCGACGGAGGGCGCCGTCGCCCCCGGCGGCTGGGAGGGGCTGGACGGCGAGGCCAACGGCAACCTGCGCGGACACACCACCGGACACTTCCTCACCATGCTCGCGCAGGCGTACGCGAGCACCGGCGAGGAGGTGTACGCCGACAAGATCCGCACCATGGTGGGGGAGTTGTACGAGGTGCGCGCCGCGCTGCGCGCCGATCCGACGGCGCCCCGAACGGAGGGCCGGTTCGGCGGCGGTGCCGTCTCGCCCGTCCGGGGCTCCTACCAGTACGTCGACCTGCCGGCCGGCGTCCTCGACGGCGCGAGCGGCGCCCTGACCCTCGCCGCCTGGGTCAGGCCCGAGCACGCCGACACCTGGGCCCGCGTCGCCGACTTCGGCGACGACACCACCCGCTACCTGTACCTCGCCGCGCGCGGCGGCACGGGCGCCCCCCGGTTCGCCGTGACCACGTCCGGCGCCGCGGGCGAGCAGGGCATCGACGGCACGGCGCCGCTGCCCGTCGGCGAGTGGAGCCATGTCGCCGTCACCCTCGGCGACGGGGCCGGCATCCTGTACGTCGACGGGACCGAGGTCGCCCGCACCTCCGCCCTGACGCTGACACCGGCCGACCTCGGCTCCCTCAAGGACCACTGGCTCGGCCGCTCCCACTACGAGGGCGACCCGGTCTTCGCGGGCGCCCTCGACGAAGTCCACCTCTGGTCACGGGCGTTGAGCGCCGACGAGATCGCGGCGCTCCAGGAACGAACGGCGGCCGAGACACCGGCCGGCGCCGGTGACCTGGCCGCGTACGGCTTCGACGAGAGCGGCGGAGGCACCTTCGCCGACGCCTCCGGGCACGCCGGCCCCGCCTCCCTGCGCCGCACGTGGGGCGGCCCGAGCCACCCCGGCTTCCTGGCCGCCTACCCCGAGACCCAGTTCATCGCGCTGGAGTCGATGACGACCGGTGACTACACCAAGGTGTGGGCGCCGTACTACACCGCTCACAAGATCCTGCGCGGCCTCGTCGACGCGTACGGCGCCACCGGCGACGCCAGGGCCCTCGACCTCGCGGCGGGCCTGTGCGACTGGATGCACTCCCGGCTGTCCCCGCTGCCCGCGGCCACGCTGCAACGCATGTGGGGGATCTTCTCCAGCGGCGAGTTCGGCGGCATCGTCGAGGCGATCTGCGACCTGTACGCCCTCACCACAGAACCCGAACACCTCGCCCTTGCCCGCCTGTTCGACCTCGACAAGCTCATCGACGCGTGCGCCGCCGGACAGGACACACTCGGCGGTCTCCACGCCAACCAGCACATCCCGATCCTCACCGGCCTGCTCCGCCTCCACGACGAGACCGGCGAGCGCCGCTACCTCGACGCGGCCCGGGGCTTCTGGGGCATGGTCGTGCCGCCCCGCATGTACGCCATCGGCGGCACCAGCGACCGCGAGTTCTGGGGCGAGCGCGACGCCATCGCGTCGACGCTCGGCGAGGCCAACGCCGAGACCTGCTGCGCGTACAACATGCTCAAGCTCAGCCGCCTGCTCTTCCTGCACGACCAGGACCCCACGTACATGGACTACTACGAACGGGCCCTGCTCAACCAGGTGCTCGGCTCCAAGCAGGACAAGGCCGACGCGGAGAAGCCGCTCGTCACGTACTTCATCGGGCTGCGGCCCGGACACGTACGCGACTACACGCCGAAGGCCGGCACCACCTGCTGCGAGGGCACCGGCATGGAGAGCGCCACCAAGTACCAGGACACGGTGTACTTCCGGGCCGCCGACGACAGCGCGCTGTACGTCAACCTGTACAGCGCCTCGACGCTCACCTGGCGGGAGAAGGGCGTCACGGTCACCCAGACCACCGGCTTCCCCCGCGAACAAGGCAGCACCCTCACCGTGCGCGGCCGGGCCGCCGCCTTCACGCTGAAGCTGCGCGTGCCCGCGTGGGCCGCGGACGGCTACCGGGTCACCGTCAACGGGCTCCCGGTGGCCGGACGTTCACCCGAGCCGGGGACCTACCTGTCCGTGGCCCGCACCTGGCGGGACGGTGACACCGTGCGGATCTCGTTCCCGTTCCGGCTGCGGGTCGAGAAGGCCCCGGACGACCCCACGACCCAGGCCCTCTTCCACGGCCCCGTCAACCTGGTGGCGCGCGACGCCCGCACCACCGCCCTGGAACTGGGCCTCTACCGCAACGCCGCGCTCTCCGGCGACCTGCTGCCCACGCTCACCCCCGTGCACGGCGCACCACTGCACTTCACCACCCCCGAGGGCGTCGCACTCGCCCCCTTCTTCGAAGGCACCGAGGACCCGACCCACGCCTACGTCCGCAGGGCCGAGCCGCGCGTCGTGTTCGGGGGCCTCGACGCGGGAGTCGCCAACCCGGTGCGGGGCGACGGCGTGAGCCTGCTCGACGCCGTGTGGGACGCCGCGCCGTTCCGGAGCAAGGCCGCCCTCGTCGCCCACGTCCGCGCGACGGCCGAGGCATGGCACGCGGACGGGCTGATCACCGCCGCCGACGCGGCGAAGGCCGTCGCCACGGCGAAACGGGCGTCGTACCAGGCCTGACGGACACGGGCCCGGGGCCGGCGGTCACAGCAGCGGCGCCGTCGGGCCTTCCGGCGACGACTGCCGCGCCGACACCACCGACTCGGCCACCGCGCGCACCTCGTCCTCCGGCAGCGCGCGGTAGCCGTCCGCGGTGACCAGGGCGACCGACGGGTAGATACGGCGGCTCAGGTCCGGGCCGCCGGTCGCCGAGTCGTCGTCGGCCGCGTCGTACAGCGCCTGCACCGCCACCGTCGTCGCGTCCGCCGCCGACATACCCGGCCGGTACAGCTTCTTCAACGCGCCACGCGCGTATGGCGATCCGGACCCGTCGGAGTGGAAGCCGACCGCCTCGTACGGGCCGCCGGTGACGTCGAAGCTGAAGATCCGGCCGACGCCGCGGGCCGTGTCGTACCCCGCGAGCAGCGGCACCACGACGAGGCCCTGCATGGCCTGCGCGAGCTGGTCGCGGATCATCGCGGCCAGCCGCTGCGCCTTCCCGTTCAGGGTGAGCGGGCGGCGCTCCACCTTCTCGTAGTGCTCCAGCTCCCACCGGTAGAGGCGCACCAGTTCCTTCGCGAGCCCCACCGTGCCCGCGAACGCCACCGCGGTGTGGTCGTCGGCGTAGCCGACCTTCTCCAGGTCGCGCTGCGCGATGAGATGGCCCATCGTGGCGCGCCGGTCGCCGGCCATCAGGACGCCGCCGTCGAAGTCCAGGGCGAGCACCGTCGTGCCGTGCGGCAGGTCCCGCGCCGGGCCCGGGCCGAGACCGCGGTTCCACGGCAGGGTGTGCGGGGCCACGCGCTCGACGAGCCGGGTGAACGAGGAACTGCTGCCGTCCAGGAACACGGGCGGCAGGCCACGGGGGTGCTCGGTCATGAGTGCTCGCCTTCTGTCGGACGGACGGCCGGCGATCTGTGATCCGTGATCGCCTCATCATGACATCCCGCGTCGGCGAACGGTCATGGATTGCTCATCAAGTCGCTTGCCAGAAGCGGCAGTTGATTACCGTCCGGGCCGCCGTGCCGGGCCGGCCCTCGCGCTCAGAGCCAGCCGGTCGCCAGCCACGCGGCCACCGCCGCCAGCAGCAGGAGGGCGATGTTCAGCCCGATCACCTTGACCTCGCCGCGCGACAGATGCAGCGCCAGGCCACCGATCTGCACCAGCACCAGGCCGACCGCGGCCGCCACGGCGAGGCCGACCGCTATGCCCGTCAGCGGCGGCAGGACCAGGCCGAGCGCGCCGAGCACCTCCAGCACGCCGATGGCCCTGACGTACGGCATCGGCACCTGGTCGACCCACGCCATCATGGGCCGCAACCGCTCCTGGCTCTGCAGCACCTTCTTGCCGCCTCCGTAGGCGTAGAACAGGGCCAGCAGCGCGGCGACGATCCAGTACGCGACGTGCATGGGGGACCTCCGATGGTTACGAACCGTAAGTTGCCTCATCATGAGTGACCGTCGGGGGGCCTACAAAAGGCACACGGATGTGCGCTACGTACAAGGAGCTGTCGTGGAGGAGTACGAACACACCTGCATGATCCGGGGCGACGGGGGCCGGGCGATCCGCGCGGTCCTGGACCGGATCTGCGACAAGTGGACGCTGCTGATCGTGGCCACGCTCGAGGAGAAGCGGATGCGCTTCACCGAACTGCAGCGGCACGTCCCCGGCATCTCGCAGCGCATGCTCACCCTGACCCTGCGCAACCTCGAACGGGACGGCCTCGTCTCCCGCACCGCCTACGCGGAGGTCCCGCCGCGCGTCGAGTACGCGCTCACGCCCATGGGGGAGAGCCTCATCCCGCCCGCCCTGGCCCTCGCGGGGTGGGCCATCGAGCACAACGCGCAGATCCAGGCGAGCAGAGCCGCGTACGGGACCTAGACGGCGCGCGGAACCTCGCCCACGAACGCGGCGCGGGGTCGGACCGGCGGGCGGCCGGGAGCCGCAGGTCGACGGCGGTCGCCGGTGGTGCGGGGGCGGTCGGCCCGGCCCGGAGCGGGCGGACGGGCGCCCGGGGAGGCTTGTCGGGCGCTACGTTCCCTGGTCATGCGGATCACGAAGTACACCCATGCCTGTGTACGGCTCGAACACGAGGGGCGCGTGCTGGTCGTCGACCCCGGGATCTGGAGCGAGCCGCGCGCCCTGAGCGACGCGGACGCCGTGCTGGTGACGCACGAGCACGCGGACCACATCGACGTCCTGCGCCTGCGGGCGCTCGGTGTGCCGGTGCACGCCCCGGCCGACGCCGACATCCCGGGCCTCGACGTGCAACGGGTGGCCACCGGGGCGGAGTTCACCGCCGCCGGCTTCCGCGTGCGGGCGGTCGGCGGCCGGCACGCGACCGTCCACGGCGGACAGCCGGACTGCGCGAACCTCGGCTATGTCGTCGACGCGGCCGTCTACCACCCGGGCGACGCGCTGCACGTCCCCGAGGAACCGGTGGAGACGCTCCTCGTCCCGGTCCAGGGCTCGTGGCTGAGCACGGCGCAGGCGATCGACTTCGTCAACGCGGTCGGTCCGCGGCGGGCGTTCGCCGTGCACGACGCGCAGATCAACGAACGCGGACTCAGCAGCGTCAACGGCTGGCTGGCCCGGGACACCGACACCGACTACCGGTATCTGCGGCCCGGGGAATCCCTCTGACCGGCCATCGGAGCACCGGCCATGATCGGCTACGCTGCCGGTTCCTGATGGCAGGTACACGAAGAGGAGCTATGTCCTGGAAGCGGCGTCCGGCACTCGCCGGGCTCACGATGATGCTCGTGGCCGCGCTCGCGGCCTGCGGCGGTGGCGAGGACCGGCAGGCGTCGGCGCACGGCGGGACGGGGAAGAGCGAGAGCTCCCACGCGAGCGGGCACGAGAACGGGCCGGCCGAGGTCGTCGGACTCCGGGACGCCGTACGGCACGTCACCCGCAGGACCGCCACGGGCACCCGGCCGCACCTGGTCAAGAAGTGCGAGACCGACACCCGCAAGGTCAAGCACACCCGGCGCAGCAAGGGCCGCACCCGGACCTGGTACTCCACCGAGAAGCACCAGGACTGCGCGCGAGTGCGCCGGGGCACCGAGAAGTACACGCGCGTCGTACGGCAGGAACGCTGGTGCGTCCGGCTCGACGACGTGAACGGGAAGTCCGGCAAGGACGACGTCTGGTACCGCGTCCGCCCCGCGACCTACCAGAAGGTCGACGGAGCGGACCCGCGCGCCAAAGTCACCATCGAGCCCGTCGCACAGGGCTGCTGAGCGCGCCCCGCGTCACGGGACCCGGACCGCCCGCTGCACCGCCTCGGCCGCGAGCTGCGCGGCGGCACGGCGGGTGGCCGAGGCGAGCAGCTCCGTGCGGATCGGGCCGCCCGCGGCGAGGTGACGGTCGTAGGGCAGATGGACGACGCCGACCCCCGTCTCGCGCAGATGCGCGGTGGCGGTGGTCAGGTCGAGGTTCTGGTCCGGTGAACCGGACGTGAGCGCCACGACGGTGGACGGCAGCGTGGAGTGCGGCAGTCCGGCGAGCCAGTCCAGCACGACGCGGGTGCCGCCCACGCCCTCCGCCGTCATCGGGGCGACGACGATCCGGGCGTGCGCCGTGTCCATGGCCGTACGCGCCACGTCGCCCGGCAGCGTCTCGCAGTCGACGACGGTCATCGCGAAGTGGCGGCGCAGCGCGAGGGTGACGGTGCGGTAGGTGGGGACGTCGAGCGGGGGCCCGACCCGGCCCTGGCTCGCGGGCAGCAGCCAGCCGCCGTCGGGGAGCGGCACCAGGTACCCGGTGATGTCGAGCAGGTGCATCGACGGCTTCAGGATCCGGGCCAGTTCGGTGCACGACCAGCGCACCGACTGGGCGCCGAGCCGCACCGCCAGCGTGCCGAGCGCGGCGTCCGCCTCCAGGGCGAGCACCGGGTCCTGCCGGACGCGCTGGAGCGTGCGGGCGACGAGTGCGGCGGTGGTGGTCTTGCCGACGCCGCCCCGGATGGAGGTCACGGCGACGACCCGGCCCGTGGTCACCGGGTACTGCAACTCCCTTACCCAGCGCGCCTCTTCGCCACCGGCCCGGTCCGACGGCAGCGCGAGCCGCCGCAACGACTGCCCGGAGCGCCGCGCCACCGAGTCGCCGTGCTGCGGCTTGCCGGTGGCCTGCGTGAGCCGCGGGTCGAGGGTGAGCACCGGCTCGGGCGCGGGGAACGCGATCCCGGGCCGCGGACGCACGACCGGCGCCGCGCTTGCCGTCGGGACGGGCGCCGTCGGAGCGGGCGGCGCGGCCGGCAGGGGCGGGGGAGTCATGGCGGGCATGCGTGCGGTGTCCTCGGGGCCCGGCGTCGGTCGGGGCTGGCCCGGGAGCGGCCGGGGTGTGGTGTCGATGTGGGGCACGGGCACGGAGTCGTCGAGGTTCTGCGGCGGCTGGGGTTGGCCCGGGAGGGGCCGCGGTGTCGTGTCGACGTGGGGTGCCGGTGGGGCGTCGGTGAGGTCCTGTGCTGGACGGGGCTGGCCCGGGAGGGGCCGGGGTGTGGTGTCGATGTGCGGCGCCGGCACGGCGTCGGTGGGCCCCTGTGTCGGCTGGGGCTGGACCGGAAGTGGCCTGGGCGTGGTGTCGACTTGGGGTGCCGGCACGGCGTCGGTGGGCCCGTGCGTCGGCTGGGGCTGGACCGGGAGGGGCCTCGGTGTCGTGTCGATGTGCGGGGCCGCCGCTGGGTCCGGGCGGAGGTTCCCCGGGTTGGGGCGGTCCTCGTCGGGACGGCGTACGGGCAGGGGGGACTTGGCGTGGTCCGGGGGCACGCTCTCGCCGTCGCTCTGCACGGGGTTCACCGCGGCGGCCGGGCCGCAGCCCGCATCGGCACCAGCGGACCAGTCATCCTCGCCCCCACGTCGAACATCATCGGCAGACCCCCGGATCGAACCAGTGCGCATTCACTTGTGCCGCGTGCGGTCCCCTGCGGACCACCGGCCGCGAAAGCCTATCTCCCCCGGCCCGGGGGCCCCGCAAAGGCCTGGGCGTTCCGGCCAACGCGGGGACGGGGCGTCACGCCGACAACTGCCGCGCCCGCCCGGCGCCCACCCCCGCGATCCCCATCGGCACGCACAGCACCGCGAGCAGGGCCAGCGGCACCGTCCAGCCGCCCGTCGCGTCGTGCAGCGCGCCGAGCAGGAAGGGGCCCGCGGCGGCGAGCAGATAGCCGACGCCCTGGGCCATGCCGGACATCTCGGCGGCGCGGGCCGCGTCGGGGGAGCGCAGCACGATCACCGCGAGAGCCGTGCTGATGAGCAGGCCGGAGCCGAAGCCCTGCATCAGCATCCAGGCGTAGGCGCCGCCGACCGGCGCCACGATCAGGCCGATGAGGGAGACGAGGAAGAGCGCCGTGCCGGTGAGCGCGAACGGGACCTGGTTCCCGGCCCGGCCGACGAGCGCCGTGAAGGCGAGCGAGCCGGCGATGCCGACGAGGCTCATCAGGGACAGCATCCAGCCGGCCTGTGTGCTGGACATGCCCTGGTCGGTGAGCATCGCGGGGATCCAGGCCGCGCACGCGTAGTACTCCAGGGACTGCAGTCCCATGAGGAGCGTGATCTGCCAGGCGAGCGGGGACCGGCGCAGCGGGGTGCGGGCGGCGGCCGCGTCCCCGGTCCCGGCGGCCGGGGTGTCCGCGCGGCGCAGCTGCGGCAGCCAGAGCAGGAACGCGAGCGCCGAGAGCACCGCCCAGACGCCGATCGCCCCGCGCCAGCCGAGCCCGAGCGCGTCGCCGAGCGGCACCGTCACCCCGGCCGCGAGGGCCGCGCCGCAGAACAGGGCCACGGAGTACAGGCCCATCATCAGGCCCGTGCGGTGGTGGAAGTGGCGCTTGATGACGCTGGGCACGAGGACGTTCGAGAGGGAGATCGCCGCGCCGAGCAGGACCGTGCCCGCGAAGAGCGCGGGCAGCCCGGGCGCGAGCCGCACCGCGATGCCCGCCGTGAGCAGGGCCATCATCGCGCCGAGCGCCCGCGTCATGCCGATCCGCCGGGCCAGTTTCGCCGCGAAGGGGGCCAGGAGCCCGAAGCAGAGGATCGGCAGCGTCGTGAGCAGCCCCGCGAGCGAGCCGCTGAGCCCGGTGGAGCGGCGTATCGCGTCGAGCTCGGGGGAGACGGCGACGACACCGGGGCGCAGATTCATGGCGATGAGAAGGACGCCCGCGGCAAGGAGCCCGCCCGCGGTCTGCGAAGGCACGGTCCGGTACGCGCTCCGGGAGGCGGGCCGAGCGGTGGTCGAGGGGTCGGCACTGTGCGGCATGCGAACCAACGTAACATCCCATGTTTCGCTCGATAAGCGCGATAGATAGGGGCGTAACAGGAGAAAAGGGGTGTGATGGCGTGCGCAGATGTGGGATATTTGGCCGTGGGGGATGCTGATCGCGTCCGCCGTGTCCGTACGAGAGAGGCCACCGCCTTGCCCGAAGCAGCACAGTCCGGCGCCACCCTGGTCCAGCGGACCATCGGGCGGATCGAGCGGAGCATCGAGAGCGGCGAGTGGGCGGTCGGGGACCGGATCCCGGCGGAGGGGCAGCTCGTCGAGGCGTTCGGCGTGGGACGCAACACGGTGCGCGAGGCCGTCCGAGCGCTGTGCCACACCGGGCTGCTGGAGGCGCGCCGCGGCGACGGGACGTACGTACGGGCGGCCAGCGACCTCAATGCCGCGCTCCAACGCCGCTTGCGGCGGGCCGAGTTGAAGCATGTCCTGCAAGTGCGCCTGGCACTGGAGCGGGAGGCGGCGCCCGCCGCCGCCGTGCACCGCGGCGAGGACGACCTGGCCCGCATCCTGTCCGCGCTGCTCGCGCGGCGCCGGGCGGACGAGAGCGGTGACCCGGCCGCGTACGTCGACCGGGACCTGGAGTTCCACCGGGCGGTGGTCGCCGCGAGCGGCAATCCGCTGATGACCGAGCTGTACGAGAGCATCACCGCCTCGGTGCGGCAGAGCATCGAGTCCCTGCGGCCGAGCTGGACGCCCGAGCTGCCCGGTGCCTCCGCCCACGACGATCTGGCCGAGGCGATCGCGCGCCGTGACCCGGAGGCGGCGACCAAGGCGGCCTGGGCGCACACGCAGACCGTCGAGGCGGCCATGGAGCGGATGGCGGAGCGGGGCGAAGCCGACGGGGCGCACGGGGCGTGAGGTCTCCGACTCCTCAACAGGCCGACGTCCAGCCGTAGTTCGTCCACGGTGTGCGGACAATCCGGGACACGGGCACCACCGGCACCCTGGGTCCCGGCGGCATCCGGCAGCGCGGACCGCCTCCGCGTCGACCCCTGTCGGCGGCGCCCGGGCGCGCTCTACCCTGACTGTGCCTCAACGGGCTTCGAGGGGGAGTCGCATGAGCGATGACATCGAGCGCACCCACGACGGCGGCCGACGAGCGAACCCCCCGGGCGGCGGCGAACGCCTGGCCGACTGGGCCGACGGCCGGCTCGGGATCTACCAGCTCGCCAAGTCCCAGATGCGCAAGGTCTTTCCGGACCACTGGTCCTTCATGTTCGGCGAGATCTGCCTCTACAGCTTCCTCATCCTGATCCTCACCGGCGTCTATCTGACCCTCTTCTTCGACCCCAGTACCTCCGAGGTCGTCTACAACGGCTCCTACGAACCGCTCAAGGGCATCATCATGACCCGGGCGTACGAGTCGACGGTCGACATCAGCATGGAGGTGCGGGGCGGGCTGCTCATCCGGCAGATCCACCACTGGGCCGCGCTGGTCTTCGTCGCCGCGATGCTCGCGCACATGATGCGGATCTTCTTCACGGGCGCGTTCCGCAAGCCCCGCGAGGTCAACTGGCTGTTCGGCTGGACCCTGTTGATGCTCGGCATCGTCACCGGGCTCACCGGCTACTCGCTCCCCGACGACCTGCTCTCCGGCACGGGCCTGCGCTTCGCGCAGGGCGCCATCCTGTCGGTGCCGGTCGTCGGGACGTATCTGTCGTTCTTCCTCTTCGGCGGCGAGTTCCCGGGGGACGACTTCATCGCACGGCTCTACCCGATCCACATCCTGCTGCTGCCGGGCATCATGCTGGGCCTCGTCGTGGCCCATCTGATCCTGGTCTTCTACCACAAGCACACCCAGTTCGCGGGCCCGGGCCGCAGCGAGAAGAAGGTGATCGGCGCCCCGTTCTTCCCGATCTACGTGGCCAAGGCGGGCGGTTTCTTCTTCCTGGTCTTCGGTGTGCTGGCGGCCATGGGTGCGATCGCGACCATCAATCCCGTCTGGGCCTTCGGGCCCTACCGGACGGACCTGGTCACGACCGGCGCCCAGCCCGACTGGTACCTCGGCTTCTCCGAGGGGCTGATCCGCGTCATGCCGGGATGGGAGATCAACGCCTGGGGCCACACGCTGCAGTTGGGCGTCTTCATCCCGTTCTCGCTGTTCCCGCTGGTCATGGTCCTGATCGCGGTGTATCCGTTCCTGGAGGCCTGGGTCACCGGCGACAAGCGCGAGCACCACACGGCCCAGCGTCCGCGCAACCACCCGGTCCGCACCGGACTCGGCGTGGCCTGGCTGGCTCTGTACGCGGTCCTGCTGATCGGGGGCGGCAACGACATCGTGGCCACTCATCTGCGCCTGTCCATCAACGCCATCACCTGGTTCGTACGGATCAGTTTCTTCGTCGCCCCGGTCCTCGCGTTCATCGTCACCAAGCGGATCTGCAACGGGCTGCAGCACCGCGACCGCGACAAGGCCTTGCACGGCCGCGAGTCCGGCATGATCAAACGGCTTCCGCACGGCGAGTACATCGAGGTCCACGAGCCGCTCACGCGCGCCGAGTTGTACACCCTGAACGCCCATGAGCAGCCCCAGGCCTACGAGTTGGGGCCGAGCGTCGACGAGAACGGGGTGGCCCGGAAGTTCACCGTGCGCCAGCGGGTGCGTGCCCGCCTCGCCAAAGCCATGTACGGGCCGGGGACTTACGTGCCGAAGGCGACCGCCGAGGAGTACCGGGCGCTGCACGCCGGATGGCACGAGTCCGAGCGGGACCCGTCGGCACACTGACCCTCGGGTGACGGAGCCGGGCGCACGCCACGGGCGCGCGCCCGGCTCCGTCATGTCCGCACCCCGCCGCGAGAGCGTCTGTTCCCGGTCGCCCATCGCTGCTACCTTCTCGTTGACTAACAAACGTTAGGTAGGAAGGTGGCGGAGGCGCTGATGCCTGTCTCCCTCTCGTACGCGGAAGGCCCGTCGGCTGACAAGGCGATCGCCGTCGTCGACGTCGACCACCCGCCGGTCAACGCCCTGCCCGTGCAGGGCTGGTACGACCTCGCGGACACGCTGCGCGCGGCCGGCCGCGACCCCGACGTGCGCTGCGTCGTCCTCACCGCGTCCGGCCGCGGCTTCAACGCGGGCGTCGACATCAAGGAGATGCAGCGCGACAGCGGTCATGCGGCGCTGATCGGTGCGAACCGCGGCTGCGCCGAGGCGTTCGCCGCGGTCTACGAGTGCGAGGTGCCCGTCGTCGCCGCCGTGCAGGGCTTCTGCCTCGGCGGCGGGATCGGGCTCGTCGGGAACGCCGACGCGATCGTGGCGAGCGACGACGCCACGTTCGGCCTGCCCGAGCTGGACCGGGGCGCGCTCGGCGCCGCCACCCACCTGGCCCGCCTGGTCCCGCAGCACCTGATGCGCGCCCTCTACTACACCTCGCGCACCGCGACCGCCGCCGAGCTGCACGCGCACGGCTCGGTGTGGAAGGTCGTGCCGCGCGAACAACTGCGCGCCGAAGCAATGGAGTTGGCGGCGGAGATCGCCCGCAAGGACGGCTCTCTGCTGCGGCTCGCCAAAGCCGCCATCAACGGCATCGACCCCGTCGACGTACGCCGCAGCTACCGCTTCGAGCAGGGCTTCACCTTCGAGGCCAACCTCAGCGGCGTCGCCGACCGGGTCCGCGACACGTTCGGACAGGAGGACGACCGGCCATGACCGACAAGACGATGAGCCCCGAGGACGTCGTCGCGCGGCTGCGCAGCGGCATGACGATCGGCATCGGCGGCTGGGGTTCACGCCGCAAACCCATGGCGCTGGTGCGGGCCCTGCTGCGCAGCGACATCACCGACCTCACCGTCGTCTCCTACGGCGGCCCGGACGTGGGCCTGCTGGCCGCAGCGGGGAAGCTCCGCAAGGTGGTGGCACCCTTCGCCACCCTCGACTCGATCCCCCTGGAGCCGCACTTCCGCGCGGCGCGCGAGCAGGGCCGCATCGAGCTGATGGAGGTCGACGAGGCCATGTTCATGTGGGGCCTGCGCGCCGCCGCGAACCGGCTGCCGTTCCTGCCGGTGCGGGCCGGCATCGGATCGGACGTCATGCGCGTCAACCCTGGTCTGCGGACGGTCACCTCGCCGTACGACGACGGGGAGACGTTCGTCGCGATGCCCGCGCTGCGCCTGGACGCGGCGCTCGTCCACGTCAACCGCGCCGACCGCACCGGCAACGGGCAGTACCTGGGGCCCGACCCGTACTTCGACGACCTGTTCTGCGAGGCGGCCGACGCGGCGTACGTCTCCTGCGAGCGGATCGTCGGCGGCGCCGAACTCGCCAAGGGCGGGCCCCCGCAGTCGCTGCTGATCAAGCGGCACCGGGTCACCGGCGTCGTCGAGACCCCGCACGGGGCGCACTTCACGTCCTGCGCGCCCGACTACGGACGCGACGAGGCGTTCCAGAAGCTGTACGCGAGCACGCCGTTCGAGGAGCTGCGGGCGCGCTTCCTCGACGGGGACGAGACGGCGTACCGGGCCGCGGTCGAGGCCTGGCGGCAGGAACAGGAAGGCGGGAGCACCCGATGACCACCACGACGGACGACGCCGCGGCCGGGGTCGTGACCCGCGCCGACTACTGCGTCATCGCCTGCGCCGAGGCCTGGCGCGGCAGCGGGGAGACGCTCGCCAGCCCCATGGGCCTGATCCCCGGCATCGGGGCGCGGCTCGCCCGCCGCACGTTCGCGCCCGGGCTGCTGATGACGGACGGCGAGGCCATGCTCATCGGCCCGGACGGCGAGCGCGAGGGCTGGCTGCCCTACCGCCAGCACCTGGAGTTCGTCACGCGCGGCGGCCGGCACGTGATGATGGGCGCGAGCCAGCTCGACCGGTTCGGCAACCAGAACATCTCCTGCATCGGGGACTGGCAGCAGCCCGCCCGCCAACTGCTCGGCGTGCGCGGCGCTCCGGTCAACACCCTGAACAATCCGACGAGTTACTGGGTGCCCAAGCACTCCCGGCGGGTCTTCGTGGACAAGGTCGACATGGTGAGCGGCGTCGGCTACGACAACGCCGCCGCGGCCGGGCCGTCCGCGACGCGCTTCCACCACCTGCCGCGCGTCGTCACGAACCTCGCCGTGCTGGACTTCGACACCCCGGACCACGCGATGCGGCTCGCCTCGCTGCACCCCGGGGTCACCGTGGAGGAGGTGCGCGAGGCGACGGGCTTCGAGCTGGTGCTGCCCGACGAGGTGCCGTACACCCGCGAGCCGACCGGCGACGAACTCCGGCTGATCCGCGAGGAGCTGGACCCCAGGGCGCTGCGGCACCGCGAGGTCCCCGCGTGACCGGCGAGGCCACGCCGCCGGGCCCGGTGTTCGGGACGGCGCTGACCGAACTCACCGGTGTCCGGCACCCGATCGTGCAGACCGGTATGGGCTGGGTCGCCGGGCCCCGGCTCGTGTCGGCGTCCGCGAACGCCGGGGCGCTCGGCGTGCTCGCCTCCGCCACGATGACCGTCGACCGACTCCGGTCCGCCGTAAGAGAGGTGAAGGAACGCACCGACCAGCCCTTCGGGGTCAATCTGCGGGCCGACGCGGGCGACGCGCGCGACCGCGTCCGGATCATCGTCGACGAGGGCGTGAGGGTGGCGTCGTTCGCGCTCGCGCCCTCGCGCGAACTGATCGCCGAGCTGAAGGACGCGGGCGTCGTCGTCATCCCCTCCATCGGGGCGCGCCGGCACGCCGAGAAGGTCGCCGCGTGGGGCGCGGACGCGGTCGTCGTCCAGGGCGGCGAGGGCGGCGGCCACACCGGCGACGTGGCGACGACCGTACTGCTGCCGCAGGTGGTCGACGCCGTCGACATCCCCGTGATCGCCGCGGGCGGCTTCCGTGACGGGCGCGGCCTGGTGGCGGCCCTCGCCCACGGGGCCGCCGGCATCGCCATGGGCACCCGCTTCCTGCTCACCTCCGACTCGACCGTGCCCGACGCCGTGAAGGCCCGCTACCTCGCCGCGGGCGTCAAGGACGTCACCGTCACCACGGCCGTCGACGGGCTGCCGCACCGCATGCTGCGCAGCGAACTCGTCGCCGGACTCGAACGCGCGGGTCGGCCCGCCGCCCTGCTGCGCGCGGTGCGGCACGCGGCCGCGTTCCGCAAGGTGTCCGGCCTCGGCTGGTCCCGGATGGTGCGCGACGGTCTCGCGATGAAGCACGGCAAGGACCTGACCTGGAGCCAGGTGCTGCTCGCCGCCAATACGCCGATGATGCTCAAGTCCGCGATGGTGGACGGCGATCCGAGCGGCGGCGTGATGGCCTCCGGCCAGGTGGCGGGCCTCATCGAGGACCTGCCGTCGTGCCAGGAACTGGTGGACCGGATCCTCACCGAGGCGCAGGAGACCCTGGACCGGCTGCGGAAGCTGTAGGCGCGCGCGGGACCGGACGGGGTGGGCCCGCGGGCCCACCCCCACGGCCTACAGGCGCTCGATGATCGTCACATTCGCCTGACCGCCGCCCTCGCACATCGTCTGCAGCCCGAACCGGCCGCCCGTGCGCTCCAGTTCGTGCAGCAGCGTCGTCATCAGCTTCACCCCGGTCGCGCCGAGCGGATGGCCGAGGGCGATGGCGCCGCCGTTGACATTGACCTTCGCCGGGTCTGCGCCGGTCTCCTTCAGCCAGGACAGGACCACCGGCGCGAACGCCTCGTTGATCTCCACCAGGTCGATGTCGTCGAGCGACATGCCGGTCTTCTTCAGCGCGTACGCCGTCGCGGGGATCGGCGCCGACAGCATCCGGATCGGGTCCTCGCCGCGCACGGAGAGGTGGTGGACCCGGGCGCGCGGCGTCAGCCCGTGCTCGCGCACGGCCCGTTCGGACGCGAGGAGCATCGCGGCCGCCCCGTCCGACACCTGCGAGGAGCACGCCGCCGTGATGGTGCCGCCCGGCACGACCGGGGCCAGCGTCGCCATCTTCTCCAGGGTCGTGTCCCGGCGCGGCCCCTCGTCGACGGTGACGTCGCCGTACGCGACCGTCTCCCGCGCGAAACGCCCCTCGTCGATCGCCCGGATGGCCCGCTGATGCGACTGAAGGGCCCACTCCTCCATCGCGGTCCGCGAGATGTCCCACTTGTCGGCGATCAGCTGCGCGCCGTGGAACTGGTTCACGGGCCGGTCGCCGTAGCGGGCCCGCCAGCCCTCGCTGCCCGCGTACGGGCCCTCCGGCAGCCCCAGCGGCTCGGCCGCCTGCCGCGAGGCGAACGCGATCGGGATCAGCGACATGTTCTGCGTGCCGCCCGCGACCACCACGTCCTGCGTGCCCGACAGCACGCCCTGTGCCGCGAAGTGCACCGCCTGCTGGGAGGAGCCGCACTGCCGGTCGATCGTGACGCCCGGCACCTCCTCGGGCAGCCCGGCCGCGAGCCAGGCGGTGCGCGCGATGTCACCGGCCTGCGGCCCGACCGTGTCGAGGCAGCCGAACACGACGTCCTCCACGGCGGCCGGATCCACCCCGGTGCGCGCCATCAGCGCCTTGAGCACGTGCGCACCGAGATCGGCGGGGTGCACACCGGCCAGGCCGCCCCTGCGCCGGCCCACCGGGGTGCGCACGGCGTCCACTATGTAAGCCTCGGGCATGGTCAACTCCTCCTAACGGTAGGGATGGTGGCGCGGACGGAGATGCCGTCGAGGACCATCGACAGGTACTGGCCCGCGATGGCGTCCGCCGTGTGCCGGCCGCCCGGCCGGTACCAGGACGCGGCCACCCACACGGTGTCGCGCAGAAAGCGGTAGGCGAGGCGGACATCGAGGTCGGGGCGGAACGCGCCCTCGGTGACCCCCCGTTCCAGCGTCGTGCGCCAGGCGTCCTCGAAGCCCCGCTGCGCGTCGGTGAGGAAGGCGAAGCGGTCCTGCGCCGCCAGCTGCCGGGCCTCCTTCTGGAAGACGGCGACCGCGGGGCCGTGCCGGTCGATCTCCCGGAACGACTCCGTGACCAGGGCCCGCAGTGTCTCGCGCGGCCCGAGGGCGGCGTCGCCGGAACGGAGTCGTACCCGGACCACAGCGCGTCGAGGAACGACCGCAGGATCTCCTCCAGCATCGACTCCTTCGAGTCGAAGTGGTAGTAGAGGCTGCCCGCGAGCAGCCCCGCGCGTTCGGCGATGACGCGGACGGTGGTGGCGCTGTAGCCGAGCTCGGCGAAGACGTCCGCCGCCACGGCGAGCAGTTCGGCGCGGCGGGCGGCCCGCTCAGGCATGCCGGTCGCTGACGGAGAGCACCTCGCCCGTCAGATACGAGGAGTAGCCGCTGGCCAGGAACACGATCACGTTGGCCACCTCCCACGGCTCGGCGTAGCGGCCGAACGCCTCGCGCGACGTCAGCTCCGCCAGCAGCTCCGGCGAGGTCACCTTCACCAGGTGCGGATGCATGGCGAGGCTGGGGGAGACCGCGTTGACCCGGATGCCGTGCGGCGCCGCCTCGACGGACGCGCAGCGGGTCAGCGCCATCACCCCGGCCTTGGCGGCGGCGTAGTGCGCCTGCCCGGCCTGCGCCCGCCAGCCGAGCACGGAGGCGTTGTTCACGACGACCCCGCCCCGGCCGGCCGCCTTCATCAGCCGCAGCGCCGTGCGTGTGCAGCGGAACGTGCCGGTGAGTGTCACGTCGATGACCTTCGCCCACTGGTCGTCGGTCATCTCGGTCAGCTCGGCGGTGCCGCCCAGGCCCGCGTTGTTCACGACGATGTCCAGGCCGCCGTGCTCCCGCTCGGCCAGCGCGAACAGCTCCCGCACCTGCTCCTCGTCGGTGACGTCGCACGGCGTGCCCGCCACCCGGTCGGCGCCGAACTCCTTGCCCAGGGCCTCCACGGTCTCGGCCGTGCGCCGCGCGTGCGCGTCCCCCACGACGATGCGGGCGCCCTCCTCCAGGAAGCGGCGGGCGGTGGCACCGCCGATGCCCGCCCCGGCCGCCGCGGTGATCACGGCGGTGCGCCCGGCGAGCAGCTGGTGACCGGGCTCGTACGGCGGCGGCGTGCTCATGCGCGTACCTCCTAGGGCTCCTCGGGAGGGCCGGGCGGGATCTCGACGGATGTCCGACCCGGAGGCTAATCTACCAAACACTTGTTAGGGAAGGGGAGTTGCCGCATGACCAGCATCGAGGGCGAGGACGTCGTCCGGCACGTGGCCCGGACGAAGCGGGAGGCGCGCGTCTGATGGACCTGACGATCGATTCCGAGGACGCCGCGTTCCAGGACCGGGCGCGCGCCTGGCTCGCCGCGCACGTACCGGACCGGCCCCTGCCCTCCCTGGAGACCGAGGAGGGCTTCGCCGCCCACCGCGCGTGGGAGCGCGAACTGGCCGCCGACCGCTGGTCCGTCGTCTCCTGGCCCGAGCGGTACGGAGGGCGGGACGCCGGCCTCGTACGGTGGCTGCTCTTCGAGGAGGCGTACTACGCGGCCGGGGCGCCCGGCCGGGTCACGCAGAACGGCATCAACCTCCTCGCCCCCACCCTCTTCGACCACGGCACCGACGAGCAGCGCGCCCGCATCCTGCCGCCCATGGCGAGCGGCGAGGTCGTCTGGGCGCAGGCCTGGTCCGAGCCGGAGTCGGGCTCCGACCTGGCGTCCCTGCGCTCCACGGCCCGCCGCGTGACGGGGGGCTGGCTGCTGAACGGGCAGAAGACGTGGTCGTCCCGGGCCGCGTTCGCCGACCGCGCCTTCGGTCTCTTCCGCAGCGACCCCGACGCGGACCGGCCGCACCGGGGACTGACCTACCTGATGTTCGACCTGCGGGCACCGGGCGTCACCGTGCGGCCGGTCCCGCGCCTCGACGGCAAACCGGCCTTCGCGGAGCTCTTCCTCGACGACGTGTTCGTGCCCGACGCCGACATCATCGGCGAGCCCGGACAGGGCTGGCGCATCGCCATGTCGGCGACCGGCAGCGAGCGCGGCCTCACCCTGCGCTCGCCGGGCCGGTTCCTGGCGAGCGCCGAACGGCTGGCACGGCAGTGGCGGACCGTCGCCGACCGGGCCGACCCGGCCGGCACCGCGCTGCGCGACCGCGTCGCCGACGCCGTGATCGGCGCCCGCGCCTACGAACTGTTCACCTGGACCCACGCCTCGCGCGCCCTCGACGGCCAGGACATCGGCGCGGAGTCCAGCCTCAACAAGGTGTTCTGGTCCGAGTACGACGTGGCCCTGCACGAGACGGCCCTCGAACTCGACGGCGCGGAGGGGCTGCTGGCGGACGGCGGCTGGGCGGAAGGCTATGTCTTCTCCCTCGCGGGGCCGATCTACGCCGGGACGAACGAGATCCAGCGGGACATCATCGCCGAGCGGCTGCTCGGCCTGCCGAAGGGACGGCGCTGATGCGTTTCCTCCTCGACGCCGAGCAGCGGGAGTTCGGCCGCACCCTCGACGCCCTGCTCGGTGCGGCGGACGTCCCGGCGGCGGCGCGCGCGTGGGCCGCGGGCGACCCGTCCCCGGGCCGGGCGCTGTGGCGCCGCGTCGCGGACACCGGCCTGTTCACGCTCGCCGTCCCCGAGGAGTTCGACGGCCTCGGGGAGATGCCCGTCGAACTGGCCGTGGCCTTCGAGCAGTTGGGACGGCACGCCGTACCCGGCCCGTACGCGGAGACCGTGGCGGTGGCCTCACTGGCCGCGGGCCTCGCGCGCGCGGGCAGCGACGGGAAGGCCGTCCTGGACGGCCTGCTCACCGGCGAGACCCTGGCCACGCTGAGCCTTCCGGACACCGGTCCGTACGTGGTGGACCCGGACGCGGCGGACGTGCTGTGGGCGGTGGAGCGCGGCGATGCCCCGCCTTGGACGCTGCGGGCGGCCCCCGGGCACGGCATGGTGCGCCCCGGCCTCGACGCGGCCCGTCGGTACGCGGAGCCGCTGCCCGGCGGCGACGTCCTGGCCGAGGGGGAGTCCGTCCGCCAAGCGGCCCTGCACGCCGCCGCGCTCGCCCGCCTCGCCACCGCCGCGCAGGCCCTCGGCGTCGCCCGGGCCCTGCTCGACCGGACGGTCGCCTACGTGAAGCAGCGCACCCAGTTCGGGACCCCGATCGGAGCCTTCCAGGCGGTCAAACACCGGCTCGCCGACACCCTGATCGCCGTGGAGTTCGCCCGCCCGCTGGTCTTCGGCGCGGCCCTGACGGCGCGCCCCGCGGACCTGGCCGCCGCCAAGGTGGCCGCGGGCGAGGCCGCGTACACGGCGGCCCGCACCGCGCTCCAGCTCCACGGCGCGCTCGGCTACACCGCCGAGTTCGACCTGAGCCTGTGGCTCACGAAGGCCCGCGCGCTGCGCGACGCGTGGGGGACGCCGGGGGAGTGCCGGGCCGAAGTGCTCGCCGCCGGATGACAGGTGGTGAACAGGCGGCACGGAGGGGCCGCGCCGGGTGACCACCGGGCGCGGCCCCTCCGCGAACGCGACGAGGGGGGCACTCTCGCTCACGCCGTCCCGTCCCGCCGGTCCAGGGCCGGCATGCGGCCCGCCGACGCCCCGCCGTCCACGGTGAGTTCGGCGCCGGTGAGGTACGACGACTCGGCGGAAGCGAGGAACGCCACCAGTCGGGCCACCTCCTCCGGTTCGCCGACCCGGCCGAGCGGCGCGGCCGGATGGGCCCTGCCCTCGACATGAGCGATCATCGGGGTCGCGATGGCGCCCGGGTGCACCGAGTTGACGCGGATGCCGTCCCGGCCGAGTTCGAGCGCCGCCGTCTTCGTCAGGCCGCGCAGGCCCCACTTGGCCGCCCCGTACGCGCCGTGCCCCCAGATGCCCTGCATCCCGGCCTGCGAGGAGATGTTCACGATCGAACCGCCGCCCGCGGTGCGCCGCATCACGGGCGCCGCGGCCCGGATGCCGAGGAACGGGCCGGCCAGATTGATCCGCAGGATCCGCTCCAGCTGCTCCGGATCCTCGTCGACGATCGGTGAAGTGGTGTAGATCGCCGCGTTGTTGACGAGGATGTCGAGCCGCCCGAAGGCGGCGACGGCCTCCTCGACGGCCGTGTCCCACGCCGCCGCGTCCGACACGTCGAGCGCCACGAACCGCGCCGTGTCCGCACCGAGCGAGGCGGCGACGGCCCGGCCCTCCTCGTGCAGGACGTCGCCGAGGACGACGCGTGCGCCGCGCGCGGCCAGCAGCCGGGCCTCGGCCTCACCCATGCCGCGCGCACCGCCCGTGATCAGCGCGACCCGGCCCGTCAGATCGCCGACCGGCCCGGCGGCCGGCGGCCGCGCCGTCTGCGTCAGGCCCATCGGCTGCGTCGGCTCTGCCGGCTCTGCCGGCTCCAAGGGGGCCAGCGATTCCAGGGGTTCCGGTGACATCGGCTGCCCTTCCGTCCGTGGATGGTCGCGCGCGATTGTGCCCGCATCCGCTTCAAAGGGGCAGAGCGAGATCCGACGCGGACGGACGCGTGCATCGCCCAGCGACGACCGGCCGTCGCACACTCGTCGGTATCCACACCCCCAGCGGGAGGAGCACACCATGAGCGGCAGGTTCGAGGACGCGGTCGTTCTGGTCAGCGGCGGCGCACGCGGCATGGGCGCGGTCCACGCGCGAGGGCTCGCGGCGGAAGGAGCGCGGGTCGTCATCGGCGACGTACTGCACAAGGAGGGCGAGGCCCTCGCCGCCGAACTCGGCCCGCGGCACTGCCTGTTCGTCCCGCTCGACGTGACGGACGAGACCTCCTGGCAGCAGGCCGTGGCCCGCGCCGAGGAGACCTTCGGGCCGCTGACCGGCCTCGTCAACAACGCGGGGATCGTGCACGTCGACCCCATCGAGACCCTCGCCGAGGCCGACTACCGCAAGGTCGTCGACGTCAACCAGGTCGGCGTCTTCCTCGGGATGAAGGCCGCCCTGCCGTCCCTCAGGCGAGCCGGCGGCGGAGCCATCGTCAACATCTCCTCGCTCGGCGGCATCATCGCCTTCCCGAACATCCTCGGCTACGTGGCCTCCAAATGGGCCGTGCGCGGCATGAGCAAGGCGGCGGCGCAGGAGTTCGCCCCGTACGGCATCCGCGTCAACTCCGTGCACCCCGGCATGGTCTCGACCGACATGACGGCCGCCGCCGACCGCGCGCACGCGTCGGTGCGCGACCAGCCGATCCCGCGACAGGCGCGCCCCGAGGAGATCACCAGCGTGGTGCTGTTCCTGCTCTGCGACGAGTCGAGCTATGCGACCGGGGCGGAGTTCGTGATCGACGGCGGTCACTCCGGCCGGTGACGGACGCCGCTGCCCCGCGACCCCTGCGGAGCCGCGGGGCAGGACACCTCCCGGCTAGCCGAGCAGCCGGACGGTGAAGGAACGGTCCGTGGGCAGGGCCGCCGTGCGCACCGTCGTCACCCCGGTCTTCGCGTCGAACGACCAGTCCGCGCCCGACAGGGCCCGGCCGTTCACCGTCACCCGGTCCGGCGCCGCACCGCCGTGGACGGTGAAGGTGTACGCGCGCTCGCTCACCTTGCCCCGGTAACTCCCCTTGCTGGCACCGACCTCGATGACGGACCCGTGCCGGCCGGTGTCGACCGTCACGCGCTGCGTCGCCGAGGCGCCCTTCTTGAAGTCACGGGTCACCCCGTCGTCCTCGTAGAGCGTGTACGAACTCCGGCCGTGCTCCGCGGCGTAGACGTCCCAGCCGAGCTGCCCCTTGTCGCGGGTCTTCCACGACGTGGTGCCCTTGGGCCACATCGGCACGATCGCACCCGACCTCACGAACAGCGGGAGCGTGTCGATCGGGGCGTGGTAGCCGTCGAGCGTCATCGGGCCCTTGTACTGCTTGCCCGTCCAGTAGTCCGTCCACGTGCCCTCGGGCAGGTAGATGCCGTCGCGGGTGTCCGCGTCCTCGTAGACCGGAGCGACCAGGAAGTCGTCGCCCGCCAGGTACTCGTACTTGGCGTTCGCGCCCAGGGTGTTCGCGTCCTTCGGGTACTCCAGCCACAGCGGCCGTACGCCGCCGACGCCGGTGTCCGACGCCTGCTTCGCCAGCGTGTACAGGTACGGCAGCAGACGCTCGCGCAGCTGCAGGTACTTGCGGTTGACGGACGTGTACGGCTCCCCGTCCACCCACGGCTGCTGATTGATCTTCTCGCCGGTGGTGAGGTCCCGCGCCCAGCCGTCCATGGTCATGAGGGCGGGCAGGAACGTCTTGGCCTGCAGATCGCGGGCGTACATCTTCGCGTCGTGCGAGTAGATCGAGCCCACGTCACCCGTGTTGTAGGCGATGCCGGACATCGTCGCGCCCGCGTACGTCGGGATCTGCCAGCGCACGAAGTCCCACGACAGCTTCTGGTCGCCGGACCACAGGACCGAGCAGCGCTGGGCGCCCGCCCACGACACCGGCATCCAGACGAAGCCGCGGGCGTCGCTGTTGTCCTCGATGCCGGCCTTCGCCCTGTCGCAGGCGTCCAGGGCCATGCCGTAGCCGTTGCCGACCCAGGCGACGTCCAGCTTGGCGACGCGCTGGCCCGCCTTGACCTGGTCGGCGAGCTTGTCGATGCCGTCCTGCGTCCACAGGCCGAGCTGGGCGCCGCGGTCCTGGAGGCCCTTGGCGGTCTCGGCGAGGTTCTCGTAGCCGCAGCCGTAGCCGTCGTTGACGAGCATCCAGCCGAGCGGCATCTCGTTGTCCACGTACCCGTCGGCGACCTTCAGGGAGTCGAGCGTGTGGCGCTCGCCCTGGTTGGCGTTGTGCAGGTAGCAGTCGGCGTCGCCCGGTTCGAGGCCGTAGACCGGCGGCATGAAGGGCTTGCCGACGAGTGAGGTGTACGCGCCGATGACGTGCTTGGCGTCACCGAGGAAGTAGTAGGCGTCGAGGCGGCGTTCCTGCTGGCCCGTGTGGACCGACGCGCCGAAGTCGTAGACGCCCGGCGCGAAGGTGTTCCGGTAGACGCCGTAACCGGCCGAGGAGAGGTAGAACGGCTGCGAGTTGTTGTAGCCGCCCTCGTTCCAGTTCGTGTTGTTGGCGACGTGGACCGTCTTGTCGCGGTGGGAGAAGCTGCCGTTCTGTTCGCCGCCGCCGAAGAACTGCTCGTCCTCGCCGCGCTCCAGGCTCTGCCGCATCCCGCCCGTGGACCAGCGCAGCGGCTTGTCCTCCTGCCAGATGCGCGTCTTGTCGTCCGCCTTGTAGAGGCCGAAGCGCAACGGTTTCTTGTAGACGCGCAGGACCGCCTGTGACGTGCGGATCCCGTAGTAGGCGCCCGCGTCGAAAGACGACGTGTGCCGGTCGGGCGCGGGCTTCTCGCGGACGATCTGCGTGCCGGCCGGATCGGTGAAGGTGCCCGTCGGATCGGCCTGCAGGCGCAGCCCGCCGCCCTTCAGGAAGTCGGCTCTCGCCTTCAGATCGCCCGCGCCGATGCGGTAACTGCCGTGGTCGCCCTCGAAGGACGTGAGGTTCCCGGCGTCCGTCGTCTCGGGCAGGTAGGCCTTGCCGACGAAGGAGTTGTCGTGCACGTCGTAGGGCACGACGACCACGTGGTACGTGCCGTCGGCCTTCGGGATGACGGTCGCCTCGGGGTCGGCCGTGCCCGCGCTGGACGCGACCTGCTTGTCCGCGTCGTCGTAGACGTACATGTCGAAGTCGTCACTGGGCTGCTTCGCCCACTCGATCGAGATTGGCACACCGCCCTCGGGGTTGTCGTCCCAGTATCCGTCCGGGACCGACACCGTGAGGTCGAAGCGGTCGCACGTCCTCCCCTCCGGATCGTCCGCGGCCGACGGGCACTTCTTGGGATCGTCGACCGTGCCCGCCGCGTACGTGGGGCTCTGCCACGTGACGCTCTTGTGGCCGGCGTCGAGGGTGCCGCTGCCGGGCGTGGCCGCGCCCGCGTGCTGCGCGGGGACGGCGAGGAGGGCCGCGGCGAGGGCCGTCGTGGTCAGGGCGGCCCGGCCGCGCGCTCTTCGGTGCGGCTGTCGTTGGTGCAGTTGTCGCATGGGGTGCGTCTCCGCTCAGAACGACCGTCTGTTGTTTACTTCTGCTTGAAACTCGGATCCTGCGTGCATGTTCACGCACGAAGATCCCGCCTCTCGCAGGTTCATGTCAACGGTCGGGTCGATCCGCGGAGCCACCGCGCGGCGGCCCCCGGCCGGTCAGCCGGACAGGCCGTCGTCGGCTGCGTACGCCCAGAAGTCCCGCATGACCGGCGGCAGCGGCGACGGGCCGCCCAGCGCCAGCTGGGTCATCAGGACGGTCACCGTCCCCGTCGACGGCGTCAGATGGGCCGCGGTGCCCGTGCCGCCCACCCAGCCGTACCGGCCCGGCACGTTCCACGGGTCACGGCGCTCGACGTCCACGGAGCCGCCGAAACCCCAGCCCGAGCCCAGCGTGAACAGGTCGCTCGCCCGGCGCTGCGCCGGTGTCAGATGGTCCGTCAGCATCAGCCGCACCGACTCGGCGGAGAGCACGGACCCGCCGTCGTCCAGCAGCATGCGGGCGAACGCCCACCAGTCGTCCACCGTGGAGACGAGCCCGCCCGCGCCGGAGGGGAACGCGGGCAGGCCGCTCCACTGACCGTCGGGGGTGTCGACGCGCTCGGCGCCGCCGTCGGCCGTGGGTACATAGGCGCTGGTGAAGCGGTCGCGTTTGGCGGCCGGGACCTCGAACGCGGTGTCGCGCATGTCGAGCGGCTCGAAGATCCGCTCGGCGAGGAACTCCGGCAGCGAACGACCGGTCACCCGCGCGACGAGGACGCCCTGGATGTCCGAGCACGTGTTGTAGAGCCACACCTGCCCGGGCTGGTGCAGCAGCGGAACGCGGCCCAGCGCGGCGAGCCAGGTGTCCGGCTCCGGCAGCCGCTGCGGCGCGTGCGGGTCCATCAGCGCGAACACCGGCTGCACGGCGGGCAGCGAGAAGTCCGCCGGGAAACCCCAGCCCGCGCGGAACGTCAGCACGTCCTCCACCGTGATCGGGCGCGCCGCCGGCACGACGTCCTCGACGGGACCCGCCGGATCCCGTACGACGTCCGGTGTCGCCAGCTCGGGCAGCCAGTGCCCGATCGGCGCGTCGAGGGTGATGCGGCCCTCGTCGACCAGGACCATCACGGCCGCCGCCGCGATCGGCTTGGTGAGGGAGGCGATCCGGAAGATCGAGTCGCGGGCGAGGGGCGTCGTGCCCTCGGCGTCGGCGTGTCCGAGAGCCGCCACCTCGGCCCGGTCGCCGCGGGCCACCAGGGCCACGGCGCCCGGCACGGGCCCCTTGGCGACGTGCGGTGCCAGGGCGTCGGTCAGGGTGCTGTCGGTCATCGGGGGTCACTCTCCTGAACAGGCGTCGGCATACGTACGAGAAGGGTGACCCCCGAGCCGTTCTCAATTCATCGGTCCGCCGTCCCACAGCGTGTCGTGCGCGCGATGCGCGTCGGTCAGACCGTTCGTGAAGAAGCGCTCGTAGTACTCGCCCTCCACGTGGTGCGCCTGCAGCCAGATCCCGGGCACGTGGATGGCGTCCGTGTGCGCGGGGAAGCGGCGGTGCGTGGCCAGGATGTACGTGCAGACGTCACGGGCGCAGTCGATGACGCGCTCGTCGTACTCGCTCGCCTCGGCGAGATAGCGCTGCCCGTAGTCCTCCTTGTAGATCCGGGTGAAGACGTCCTTGTCGGCGTACGTGCCGCCCGGGCCGAACTTCGACGCGACGACCGCGTCGACCGCGTCCGCCATGGAGGCGTGAGTGGGCGGGCAGGCCGCCGCGATCAGCGCCTCGCCCGTCCCCGGGTCGGTCAGACCCACCGGCTGCGAGCGCAGCTTGGCGTACTTGGGCAGCGGGACGTGCCAGCGCCACACGTCGGCCGGCCGCCAGCGCGGCGTGACGTGCGTGAAGCCGAGCATCCTGCCGTACACCTTGCTGAACTTCGGGTCGCCGAGGGCGATCTGCGGATGCAGCGACGCGTGGATCCAGGCGCCGAGCCCCATCGCCTCCGCCGTCAGCATCACCGTCTGGAGGAGGAGATCCGCCTCGATCTGGGTCCGCATCGGTCCCAGCGCGCCGAGCGGCAGCTTCAGGTCCTTGTTGAGGAACCCGTTGGCGATCCACTTCTTCACACCCGCCGGACGGTACAGATTGCGGTCGTCCACGAAGGTCGGCCGCGTGCCGTCCGGCTGCGTGAGCAGATACATCAGCGCGTTGATGTACTGGTGCGAGAGATCGACGACCGGGAACAGCACGGTCGTGCCCGGCAGATTGGACAGGAACCGGTTCGAGTCCAGGTACGCCGGGAAGTCGCGCAGGCCCTCGGCCACGTCGAGCCGGCGGTCGAGGATCTTCACCTTCGCCCGCCGGGCGCGCTCGACGAGGGTCTGCGCGTCGAACGGCTCCTGCGGGTCCGGCGGCAGCCGGCGCAGGAAGTACGTGCCCGCGTCGTTGATCAGGAAGAAGTACGTGCCCTGCGCGTTGTCGGGGCTGCCGGCCGTGCGGCCCGTCATGGTCAGATTCGGCTTGGCCATGAGGGGCTTGCCGTCCCGCGGGTCCTCGAACGGGCGGTCCGGCATGGTCAGCCCGGTGGAGCCGGTGACCGCGATCAGCACCGCCTCCTCCAGCTCGGTCAGCGGCTCGGCCTTGTGCGGCGAGCGGTAGCTCATCGACCCGGCCGGCACCGACGCACCCCGGGACACCCGGTGGGTGCGCCGCCGCCAGACCGTCCGCAGGAACGAGCGGGTGAGCAGATCATCGAGACCCCGACTGCCGGAACCTCCGTCATCCGACGTCATCGGAGCCTCCGCCGGCGACCGGCGGCACCGGCCGCCAGGGCGCGAACGCGCTCGCCTCACGCGGCATCAGACCCGCGAGCTCCGGGCAGTGCCGCAGCACGACGGACTTCATGCTGCCCTTCTCCACCCAGTCGATGCCGAGCGGCGTGTAGATCTCCGGGCGGTAGTCGACGGTGAGGAAACGGTCGCTCTGCAGCCGGCGGGTCGCCATCAGGATGAAGATGCGGAACGCGGTGTCCGAGAACCCGAAGCCGGTCGGCGGGTTCTCCGCGAACAGACCGACGACCGTGTCGATCTCGTCGACGTCCCGGTACACCTCCTTCAGGCGCGCCAGGGTCTCCGGCTCCCGCGTCAGCTCCTCGA
Organism: Streptomyces sp. cg35; assembly: GCF_050410835.1. Lineage (NCBI taxonomy): Bacteria > Bacillati > Actinomycetota > Actinomycetes > Kitasatosporales > Streptomycetaceae > Streptomyces > Streptomyces sp. cg35. Next base: position 1,556,548 of record NZ_CP191268.1, on the reverse strand, counting down.
AGCTGCGGATGCGGTCCTTGTGCAGGCCCGCGCGGAAGTCGTTGTAGCGCGGCACCCCGCGCCGGCGCGTGCGCACCAGGTCGATCACCGACAGGTCGATGATCTCGCCGTCCCGCTGGAAGTGCTGCAGCGCCTTCGGATAGTTGTGCAGCGTGATCGCGCCCGGGTGGGCGATGCCGAACGAGTACAGGGTGTTCGCCAGCCCCGTCTTGCGGATCTGGCTCTCCGCCGCGGCGCCCTGGATGTCGTGGAAGCCGACGGTCTCCAGCCGCTGCCCGAAGTGGTGCTCGCGCAGCTCGTAGTCGTCGGGGATCAGCGGGTGCATCCGGTACACGGTGACGAAGTCCTCGGTCAGCGAGTACGGCGCCCCGTGGTGGTCCGGGAACGTCTTCGGGATGCCCGTCAGCGAGTGCGCCTCCACCAGCCACAGGCCCAGCTGGTTCAGCCAGTTCCTCGGCGGGCCCTCCCAGTTGGTCCGCAGACCGATGTCGATCGCCTTCGTCGCGAGGATCGCCGGGGTCCACTCCACCGTGTGGATCTTCGCGATGAGAGCCGAGACGACGAGCCGGGCCGTGTGGTAGATCCGGTCCTCGCCCATCGTCGGGTACGCGGCGCGCAGCGCGTCGCACACCGTGTTGTGCTCGCGGGCGAACAGCGTGTGCATGGCGCTGAGCCCCATCCACCAGTTGTCCTTGAACCCGCTGATCGGGATGCCGGTGCGGTCGACGGGGATGTGCCCGCCGTCGAGCAGCAGCCGGGCCCCGCCGTCGGGTTCGCGCAGCTGCTTCGCCGTGGCCTCGTCGCCGCCGTACACCTCGGAGCCGTCCCACCAGTGCGAGGCGGTGTTCCCGAAGAGGATCGGCGGCTTGTCGCCGGGCAGCTCGATGCCGTCGTTCTCGGCGAACCGCATCACGCTCTCCTCCGGCCCACCGGGGGAGTTGGCCCAGGTCCCGCCGCCGGGCGGCAGCGGCACCTCGACGACCTTGCCGCCCTCGGGGTGGCGCCGGTGGTTCACCCAGTCGTGCACCTGGAACTGGATCCACGCCGCCGCGAGGACGTTCAGGGACGTCGCGGGCACGAAGCTGTCCCGGGTGAGGAGCTGACGGCTGACCGTCACCGGGTTCGGGGTGTCGAACAGATCGGGCCGGTACACGGGCTTCAGATTGCGGCCGAACGCCGCGCCGATCGCCCCCATCCGCGGCGCCGACAGATCGTTGAAGGAGCCGTCGTACGAGCGCGTCGTGCGCAGCCGCTCGTCCACCGGCACCGGCACCGACTCGGCCCTCGGCGGAGCCTCGGGCAGGTCGGTGTCGATGAGGTTGAACCGGCGCAGCACCTTCCGCAGGTACACGAGATTGAGCAGGCTCGCGTCCAACGGCAGCCGGTACCAGGGCACGACCCGGTTCAGCAGACGGAAGCCCAGCTCGACCGGGACGCCCACGATGCGGTTGCGGAGCGGCTCCTCGGTGAGGAAGCGGGTGTCGAGCCGCGCCGCGCTGCTCGCCCGGTACGCGGCCTTGCGGGCCCGGTTGATGTTGCCCAGCGGCCTGAAGTCCTCCGTGGTGAACCACGGGTTGAACGCCAGCTCCTCGATCCGCCGCGCCGCCGAACCGGCCTCGGCCGTCGTGATGTCCTGCATCGGCACGGTCAGCCGGGCCACCACCACGGGCGGCGTGATCGCGTCCTCCCACTCGACGGACGCGTCCTCGACGGGCGTGCGGGTCTCGTCGACGTACCGCTGCACGCACAGATCGAAGGCGATGTCGTCACGGGACAGCCGCTGGACCAGGTCCTGGTGCAGGAAGTCGGGGTCGCCGCGGTCCGGGCGCGGCTCGGCGCCGCCGCTGCCGGCGGCGGGCCGGAACAGATAGCGGACCGGTCCCGCGTCCGCCCACAGGATCGCGCCCCGGCTCCAATAGGTCTCCCGGACCAGGCTGTTGACCGTGTGCCGGGTCGCCGCCTGGACATTGCGCCGCATCCGGTCCGCGGTGCCCGGGCCCACCGCCAGCGGCAGCTTCACGAACAGCCCGTAGGCCTTCTCCAGCGGATTCTTGGCGCCGGCCATCGCCGTGGCGAAGGCCACGAACTCGCGGGCGTTGCGGGCGTGCGACACGGGGTGATTGGTCGCCATCAGGTCGTGGCTCTCGTCGCCCGTGACCTGGACGCGGACCGCGATGCCGTGCAGATCGGGCGTGCCGTCGGGGCCGCTCATGCCGCTGGCGTTGGAGAGCCGTACCGTCGCCGGATAGTCGGCGCCGGGCTGGGCGAAGCCGCTGCGCAGGGCGGTCGGAAGGTCGTCGGCGAAGCGCAGGCGGGCGTTCTCCACGCCGAGCACGGCCTTCGCGTGGAAGGCCCGCTCGTGATGCGGGGCGCCACTGGCCCGCCGGTTCGCGATCTGGACCTGCATGATCTCGCGGGCGAGGCGTTCGAACACGAGGCGCTCGGCCTCGGGACTGCCACCCTCGTACCGCTCGTACTGTGCGTACCGTTCGGTCTCGGCCATCGGTTGCCGTCCCTGTCGTGTGCTGTGCGTCGGGAAGGGGTGCGGGGCTTGTCGGTCGTACGCGGTTCGTACACGGATGTCTCGTGCACGGAGCTCTCGTGCAGGGGAGGGGCCAGCGACGCTATCGGCGCCGCGACACGCGCCGCAGCGACTCTTCCCGCCATGTCCGGGTCCCCGACGTGATCGCCGGCTCCCTTGTTCACAAGCGGATTTGGCCTTGTCAGCGCGGGACGCCCGATCCGTCACGGCCGCGCCGGGACACCCTGTGCCGCCCACCTCTCACCCGCCCCACCCGACGGCGCCGCCGATGGCCGGTCAGTGACTCCTTGACGGCACGGTGCCCCGGGGGCGTGTGCTGCGAGGACCACGGCCCGGGTCACTCCGTGAACGCCCTCACCCCGGAACGGGCGCCGAGCGCCCGCCGCCCGTGTCAGGCCATCTGGCGCCGCACCAGTTCGTGCAGCCGTCCGCCCGTGTCCGCCAGCAGCTGCGCCGGCGCTCCCTGCTGGACGACACGGCCGGCCGACATGACGATCACCCGGTCCGCGTCCAGGACCGTCGACAGGCGGTGCGCGATCACGATCCGGGTCGCGCGCAGCGCCCGTGTGCTGTCGATGACGGTGCGCTGTGTCTCGTTGTCGAGCGCGCTCGTGGCCTCGTCGAAGAACAGGAGGCGCGGGCGGCGGATCAGCGCCTGCGCGATCATCAGACGCTGCCGCTGCCCGCCCGATATCGCGCCGCCGCCCGCGATCATCGTGTGCAGCCCCATCGGCATCCGCTTGATGTCCTCGGCCAGCCCCGCCATCTCCGCCGCGGCCATCGCCTCCTCCTGGGTGAACGACTCGGCGCCGCAGATGCAGTCGAGGATCGAGCCGGTCAGCGGCTGCGCGTTCTGCAGGACGACCCCGCACTGGCGCCGCACCGCCGCCTGGTCCAGCGCCGAGAGGTCCTGGCCGTCGTACAGGACACTGCCGGACGTCGGCCCGTCGAAGCCGATCAGCAGCCGCAGCAGCGTCGACTTGCCGCAGCCGCTCTCGCCGACCACCGCCACGAACTCGCCGGGGCGGATCGCCAGCGACACGTCGTCGAGGACCAGCGGGCCGTCGTCGGTGTACCGGAACGACAGCCCGCGCGCCTCCAGTGCCCCGGTCAGCTCGCCCGGCTGGGTCGCCGACCCGCGCACCTCGGGCTCCGCGTCGAGCACCGGCTTGATCTGCTCGTACATCGGCAGCACGGCGGCCGCCGAGATCAGCGCGCCCGTCAGCTGCGTCACGGACGTCAGGAGCATCGTCACCGCGGTGTTGAACGTGAGGAACGCCGCCGCCGACAGGCTGCCCCGCGCGGGACCGGCGAGCAGCATGAACATCACCAGCGAACACAGCGGCAGATACACGGCGTTGAGCACCGTCGTCACGTTCTTGATGCGGCCGGCCCGGCGCTGCAGATCCCGGCTGCGCGCGAACTCCTTCGCCCACGCCGCGTACGCGAAGCTCTCCGCCCCGGCGACCCGCAGCTTCGGCAGACCGCGCAGGGTCTGGAACGCCCGGTTGTTGAGCTTGTTGCCGAGCTCCACCAGGCGCCGCTGCCAGCGCAGTTCCCACAGCCCGAGGGTGAGGAAGACCGCCGCCACGACCACCAGCATGCCGAGCGCCGCCAGCGCCAGCGGCACGCTGTACAGGAGGAGCAGCACCAGGTTCATCGCCCCGATGGTCACCGACTGCACGACGACCGGACCCACCCCGGACAGCAGCCTGCGGATCGCGCTGATGCCCATCGCCGCGCTCGCCAGCTCGCCGGTCGAGCGCGCCGCGAAGAACCGGGTCGGCAGCCGCAACAGCCGGTCCCAGACGGCGGGTTGCAGCACGCTCTCGACGCGGCCCTCGACCCGCAGCACCGTCAGGTTCTGCAGCAGCATGAAGACCGCCGACACGACACTGGTGATCACCACGGCCAGGGAGACCTGCGTGATCAGGTCGGTCTGCGCGTTCGGCACGTACGTGCCGAGGACCTGGCCCGTCGCGACCGGCACGAGCGAGCCGAGCCCCACCGTCACCAGCCCCGCGAGCAGCAGCCTGCGGACGTCGGAGCCCGCGGCGCGCATGCTGAACCGCGCCAGCCGCCAGGGCGTCAACTCACCCTCGGGCAGCGGGCGGTAGAGCATCACCGCGCGCTCCTCGAAGTCCTCCACGGTGTCCTCGTCGATACGGGTGCCGCGCTCGCCGGAGGGGTGCACGGCCTCGTAGCCGCCACGCCGCCACAGCAGCGCGACCGGCGCTCCGGACGCGGCGCGGAAACCCACCAGCGGCCCCGTGTCCTGGCGCCACCAGGCGCCGACGAGCCGCACCGGCCGGGTCCGGATCCGGGACGCGACCGCGATCTGCTCGACCGGGTCGATCCGGTCGCTGACCGCGCCGCCGTGCCCCGGCTCCACGAGCGTGATGCCGGACGCGTCCGCGACCACCTTGCAGGCGGCGTACGTCGCGTCGACGCCGGCCCGCGCGCCCCGGGCCCGCCGCCCGGGCGAGCCGATCGACGCGAGCAGGGTCCGGTCGGCCTGCTCGCGGACCGCCTCGCCCGCGCGGATCCCGGCCGCCGTGCGGTCCTCGTGCGCGCTCTCCAGCCGCTCGATCCACCGGTCCAGGGTGGACAGCAGCCGGTACTGCTGGTTGACCATCCGCTGCCACAGGGCGCCGTCGACCAGGAGATCGGCGGCCGCGTCCGCGGCGTACGCCGCCCCGTACTGCACGCTGCCCGGGGAGAGCTGGGGCCACAGCACGTCGTCGTCGCCGGTGACGTCGTCGTCCGTCGTGCGCCCGTCGAGCGGCGCCTCGAACAGCACCCGCTGCCCGCGTCCGACGCCGAGCGCGAACGCCTCCTCCAGCAGACTCCACGCCATGTCGTACGACCCGTCGGCCGACAGCTGCGCAGCCGGCGTGTACGGCAGCTCGCGCAACGGGATGCGGCGCAGCGCGCACCCCGCCAGCGGCCGCCCCACCAGGGTGTGCTGGGTGCCCTCGACCGGGCCGAGCAGCAGCGTGCCCGGCTCCAGGCGGCCCAGGAAGTGCCAGTGCCCCTGCGCGTGCGCGTCCACCGCGAACAGGTCGAGCGCGCCGTCCACGACGAGCCACAGCACCTGCGGCCCCTCCAGCGGCAGACTGCGCAGACCCGTGCAGTCGAAGGGGGTGCCCAGCCCGCCGAACGCCGCCACCACCTGGTCCGCGGCGGCGTGCGAGGTGAACTCCGGTGGGGTGTAGGTCACTTCAGTGCTCCCTGACCAGCTCGGCGTACGGCCCCGCGGCCGCGACCAGATACTCGTGACGGCCGCGCTCGACGACCTGCCCGTGGTCGAGCACCACGATCTCGTCGCTGTCGCGCACCGTGCTCAGCCGGTGCGCGATGACCACGCACGCGCAGCCGCGCCGCCGGATGTTGTCCATGACGACCTGTTCGGTCTCGGCGTCCAGCGCGCTCGTCACCTCGTCCAGCACCAGGATGCTGGGACGGCGCACCAACGCCCTCGCGATCTCCAGGCGTTGACGCTGGCCGCCGGAGAAGTTGCGGCCGTCCTGCTCGACGCGGCTGTGCAGCCCGCCGGGGCGTCGCGCCACCACGTCGTACAGGCACGCGTCGCGCAGCGCGTCGGCGACCGCCTCGTCGGAGATCGACGGGTCCCACAGCGCCACGTTGTCGCGGACCGTGCCCTCGAAGAGGAACACGTCCTGGTCGACGAAGGACACCGACGCCGCGAGCGCGCCCCGCGGGATGTCGTCCAGACGCCGGCCGTCGATCCGGATGACGCCCTCCCAGGGCGCGTACAGACCCGAGATCAGCCGGGAGACCGTCGACTTGCCGCTGCCGGAGCCGCCGACGAGCGCCACCTGCTGGCCGGGGCCGACCGTCAGGGAGAACCCCGAGAGCAGCGGCTTGTCGAGCGGGCTGTAGCCGAAGGTGATCTCCTCCAGCTCGACATGGCCCTTGAGCCGGCGCGTGCTGTGCGCCGCCTCCGTGCGCGCGTACAGCGAGTCGACGGGGAAGTTCTCGACGTCCTTCAGACGCGCCACGTCGGCGGCGAAGTCCTGGATCCGGCCCGCGACTCCGTTGAGCCGGGTGATCGGCGCCGTGAAGCGGGTGACGAGCGCCTGGAAGGCGACCAGCAGACCCACCGACAGATGCCCCTCGACGGCGCGCAGCCCGCCGATCCACAGGATCAGCGCGCTGTTCAGCGTCGCCAGCGTGGGGGCGACGACACCGAGCCACGCGCTCGGCACCCCGAGCCGCTGCTGCTCCTCCAGCGTCGTCGCGTGCTGCCCCGCCCACCGCCGGAAGTAGCCGTTCTCGCCGCCGGTGGCCTTCATCGTCTCGATCAGCTGAAGACCCGTGTACGAGGTGTTCGTGAGCCGCGCCGTGTCCGCCCGCAGCTTCTGCGTCCGCGTCGCGCGCAGCCGGATCACGATCCGCATCGCCACCACGTTCAGCAGCGCGATGCCGACGCCGACCATCGTCAGCTGCGGGTCGTACGTCCACAACAGCGCCGCGTACAGCAGCACCACGATGCCGTCGACCCCGGCCGCGGTGAGATCGCGGGCCAGTGTCTCGGCGACCGCGTCGTTCGACTGGAGCCGCTGCACCAGATCGGCCGGGCTGCGCTGCGCGAAGAACGTGACCGGCAGCCGCAGCAGATGGCGGAAGAAGCGGGCGCTGCTCAGCGTCGAGGAGATGATGCGGCCGCGCAGCAGATTCGCCTGCTGCAGCCAGGTCAGCGCGGCCGTCAGGGCCACCATCGCACCCATCGACGCGAACAGAGCGCCGAGCAGCGAGGTCTGATCGCCTATCAGGAACAGGTCGATGTACGTCCGGCTGAGCGCGGGCACCGCCGCGCCCACGGCCACCAGCAGCAGACTCGCGAGCAGTGCGGCCAGCATCGTGCCGGTCGTCCCGCGCAGCCGTCCGGGCAGTGCCTTCAGGACGCCCGGGCGGCGTCCTCCCGTCCGGAAGTCCGCGCCCGGCTCCAGGACCAGCACCACGCCTGTGAAGCTGGTGTCGAAGTCCTCCATGGCCACGAACCGGCGGCCCTTGTCCGGGTCGTTGATGTACACACCGCGGCGCCCGAAGCGCCGCCCCGTGCCGTCGTAGACGACATAGTGGTTGAACTCCCAGAACAGGATCGCGGGGCCCTGCACATCGGCGAGCGCGGCCGGCTCCATCTGCATGCCCTTGGCGGTCATGCCGTAACTGCGGGCCGCCTTCAGCAGGTTGCTGGCCCGCGAGCCGTCGCGCGAGACGCCGCACGCGATCCGCAGTTCCTCCAGCGGGACGTGCCGGCCGTGGTGCGCGAGCACCATGCCCAGGGCGGCGGCGCCGCACTCGACGGCCTCCATCTGCAGCACCGTGGGCGTGCGCACCGTCCTGCGGCGCCGGGGCGGCGGGGGAGCGGGCCGGGCGCGGCGGCGACCGTGTCCCGCGGGCGGAAGCGAGGTGCTCGTCACGGCAGCAGCCAATCGATCGGGCGCTGCTCGGCGAGATGCACGGCGCCGGAGGCGAGGGTCATGGAGGTGAGGGCGTAGGGCGGACCGTCCGCCGTCGACCAGGCGTACCCGGATCTCGTCGACGCCGACCTGGTGAGCCGCACGAGCACCGGAACCCGCGGGCCGCTCTTGCTGAACTGCGCGGCCAGTTCACCGTCCCCGAGGAAGTCGGCGACCTGCCGTCGCGTCTGCGCGGCCCGTCCCACCGCCTTCACCGTGCCGCGCAGCACCCCGTACTGCTGGGCCGCGGGCACGGTGAGATCGACCGAGGCGCCCGCGGGCACGTTCGCCGCGCCGGTCGCGGGCACGTACAGCATCGCGAGCAGCGGATCGCGCGCCGACGCGGTCTTCTCCAGCGTCGCGACGTCCGCGCCCGTGGTGACCACGGCGCCGATCCGTGCGACGAGCGCGGTGACCCGGCCCGCGTCGATGGCCCGCACGACCCGGTTCCCCTGTTCCGTACGGACCTTGAGCAGGGGCGCGTTCGCGGTGACGCGCTGCCCCTCCTTCACGTACAGGCCGGTGACCTGACCGGTCACCGGGGTCTGCAGGACGTAGCTGCCCTGTCCGTAGGTGAGGATGCCGCTCGCCTTGAGCGTCGAGGACACCGAACCCGTCACGGCCCACACGCAGGAGGCGGCCATGACGACGACGGTCACGGCGAGGGCGAGCAGACCCTGCGGCCGCGCGAGGCGCACCGGAAGGTCGAGCTCCTCCGGCGACTGCAGTTTGCTGAGGGCCTGTTGGCGGAACTGCACGGGATGCTTCCCTTACGTTGCTGAGGTCCGGGCACCGGGCCCGGACGCGCCCGAAGGCCCCGGGACAGCAGTCCCGAGGCCTTGGGGCCGCCGCCGGTCAGGTCGGCGGCGGCGCGATCCGTCGGATCCGACTCAGAGGCCGGAGACCAGGCCGGTGGCCAGGCCCGTGACGGCGCCGGCGTTGACGCCGGTCAGGCCCTCGACCGTGCCGGTGACGCCCGAGACGACGCCGGAGACCGGGGCGATGGAGTCAACGGTGCCGGTCAGGTTGCCGGCGAGGCCGCCGACGAGACCGCCGGACACGTTGTCCAGCTCGGCGTCGGAGATCTCGAGGGTCTCGACCTGGGGGGTGTTGCTCATGAGGGGAGCCGCCCTTCTCAGTGGGGATATCTGGCGTATTCGAAAAACGCGGCAGGCATCGGGATTCGGTGGATCCGAATCAATGACAACCAGCGGTGCGGAGGATGTAAGCACGTCGACGCGTCGCACAGCCAATCGGAAGGTCGCCGCTCAGGGGGAATGTGCGAGGTCAATTACCTCAAGGTGCAGGGGTGTTCACGGGCCGGTAGCAGCTCCTTCACATCCTTCACCGCGTGAATTCCGAGAAGGCCGGGTCCACTTTCAGCAAAATGGACACTCGCGCATCAATGGGTTTCGTCGTGTGTACCCTGCAATGGATTTTTGTGAATCGTCGTGACTGCTCTGCGCAATCGATGTGCAGGTTTCTGGCATCCCAGGGCGGCGGCGCTCAGGGCGGCCGGAGCCGCGAACCCCCACGACGGTGCGGCCTCGTGCACGGCGACGGCACACGCGGCCCCGCCGACGACCGCCAAGAGGCGTGCGGCGACCCAGAGTTGACCGGGCCCACGCCCCGATCCGTCCGCCACGCCGGTGACCAACGTGGTGAGGGTCCCGGTGAAGTAGGTGGTCGGCGCGGCCCCCGACCCGGCCGCGACCATCGCCGCCGACTGCCCGCCCATCGCGAGTGCGGCGACCACGAGCAGCACCGTCCGCCACGGCGCGCCCGGCCGCCCGTCGAGCACCCCGCCCGCCACGGCGACACCCGCCAGCAGCACGGTCTGCCCCACGAGGCAGGCCACGACCCGGCCCGGCCAGTCGGGACGCGGCGCCACGCCCCGGCACACGAGAGCCGTGAGCGCGGCTCCCGCGATGTATCCGCCCAGTGCGTACAGCGGAGCGGACACGCCCTCCGTGCCGCCGGGCCCGTGCCCCACCGCCACGCCGAGCAGCACGAGGTTCCCGGTCATCACGCCGGCGAACACGGTCCCGAGGGCGGTGAACGCCAGCGCGTCCACCGCCCCCGAGGCGCCGGCCAGCAACAGGAGGGAGAGCTGCGCGCGTCGGTTCATGCCCCGACGGTAGGCCGCGCGGCGCCGCGCACCTGCCCGGCGACAGGCGGGCTCCCTCCTACGGCGCACACGCGAGCCGCCGCCCGCCCGGGGGCGCGTGAGTCACCCGGCGGCGGCAGGCACCGCCGTGGGGGCGTCGGTCCCGGCGGTCGAGGCGCCGGAGGCGATCCCGTGCTCCGGCTCGGGCACGGACTCGGGCGACAGCAGCACCGAGCGCCGGCCGTCCACGCCGACCGGCACGTCCCCGTCGACGGTGACGCGGGCCAGCTTGCGCTCGTGGCCGTCGGAGTCGTCGACGCCGTAGTGCTGGGTGGCGCGGTTGTCCCAGATCGCGACGTCGCCGACGCGCCACTGCCAGCGGACCGTGTTCTCCGGACGCTCGATGTGCCGCTGGAACAGGTCGATGAGGTCGCGGGAGTCGCGGCCGGTGAGACCGGAGATCCTCTGCACGAAGTTGCCGAGGAGAAGCGTGTGTTCGCCGGTCTCCGGGTGGACGCGCACGACCGGGTGCTCGGTCAGGAACTTGATCTTGGCGAAGACGTCCCGGAACCGCTGGAGCTGCTCCGGGACCGCGTCGGGACGCAGGGCCGCGTAGTCGTAGTCGTTCGAGTGGACCGCACGCAGGCCGCGGGCGAGCTCCCGCAGCGGGGCGGGGAGGTTCTCGTACGCCGTCGCAGTGTTGGCCCAGAGGGTGTTGCCGCCGTACGGGGGGACCGTGCGGGCGTGCAGGATGGAGAACGCCGGATAGGCGGGGACGAACGTCACGTCGCTGTGCCACTGGTTGGCGCGGCCGCCGTAGTCCGAGTCGACGGGGAACGAGTAACGGCCGTCGGTGGACGGCACGGTGGGGTGGGCCACCGGTGTGCCGAGCAGCCGCCCGAACGCCTCGTGGGACGCGGTGTCCAGATGGTCCTGGCCGCGGAAGAAGACGACCTTGTGGGTGAGCAGGGCGTCGCGGACGACGGTGACGGTCTCGGGGGACAGGCCGCCGGAGAGGCGGACGCCCTCGATGACGGCGCCCAGGCGGCCGCCCAGTTTGGTCACGGTGACGGTCGTCTCGGGGGTGGTCGTGGTCATGGGGGACGGATCCTTTCGAGCGGGGTTTCTTTCTGAGCGGAAGCAATTGGGGCGGGCGTGCTGTGGGCACGGCCTCGCGGCGTTCGGGGGTGCCGTTCCGATAGCGGCTTCAGGCGTTCTGTGGCTGGTCGCGCAGTTCCCCGCGCCCCTTGCGGGGCGCATGCGTCACGGTGCTGAAAGAGTTCAGGGACAGAGGTGGCGGGGACACGTCGGTGCGGACATGGGTCGGAGCGTCGCAACCGTGCGCGCGGAGCGTCAACCGCCCCGGCCGGTCGGCCGGCCGCGCTCTCCGAGCTCCAAGTACCGCTCTGAGCTGCACAGTCGAGAGGGCTGCCGGGCGCGGGCACGCCCCTCGCGAATTCACGGCGCCGCAACACTGCCGACCCCGCCGCCGCCCGGGGCCGCGTAGGCTTCGGGCCCCCGCCGCCTCCGCCAGGAACCCCGATGCCGCCCACCGACGACCCCACGGCCCCTCCCGCGCGGATGGCCGGTGACGGCCGGCGCGACGCCAACGCCGCGACCGTGCTGCGCACCGTCCTCGATCACGGTCCCGTCGCCCGCGGCGGCGTCGCCCGGCTCAGCGGGCTGAGCCCGGCCGCCGTCTCCCGCCAGTGCTCCGACCTCGGCCGCCGGGGCCTGCTGCGCGACCTGCCGGAACTGGCGGCCGGCGGGACCGTGGGGCGCCCGCAGATCCCCGTCGACCTGCACACCGGCGACCCGGGCGGACCACTCGCCGGGGGGCTGCACATCGGGGTGCCGGCCTCCACGTTCGGTCTGGTGGACCTGCGCGGCCGGGTGGTGGCCCGCCGGACCTTCCGGCACCACGGCCTCGATCCGAGCCGCGTCGCGGATCAAGTCGCCGTAGAACTGCGGGAGTTCCTCGCCGGACGGCCGAAGGGCAGGCCGCTGCTCGGTGTCGGGGCCATGCTCGGCGGCTGGGTCGAGCCCGTCGCCGGGACCGTCGTGCGGCACGACGCGCTGGGCTTCCGTCACCGCCCGCTCGCCGCCGAGCTCTCCCGGGCGCTCGGCCTGCCGGTCCGCCTCGACAACCACGCCCGCGCCATCGCCCAGTCGGAGATCCTCTTCGGGCGGCCCGCCGCGCGGCGCAGCCTCGTCCACCTCTTCGTCGGGAACGTCGTCGACGCCGCCCTCGGGATCGCGGGCGTCGTGCACCGCGGACCACGCTCCGGGGCGGGCGACGTGGCCCATCTGCCGGTGCCGGACTCGACCGAGCGCTGCGCCTGCGGGCGCACCGGCTGCCTGCAGGCCACCGCCTCCGACACCGTCCTCGCCGAGACCGCCGTGCGCCGCGGCATCATCCCCGAGCCGCACGCCATGCTCCTGTGGGACGCGGCGGCGGCCGGCGATCCGCGCGCCGACCGGCTGCTGCGCGCCCGGGCGCGGGCCGTCGGCCGGTCGGTCGCGCTGCTGCTGGACGTGCTCAACCCCGATCTCGTGGTGATCACCGAGCAGTCGAGCGTGCTCAACTCCGCGTACCTGGAGGAGATCCGGGGCGCCGCCGTCGACCACTCGCACGTCTGCGACGACCCCGGACGGATCGTCAGCCCGCACGCCGGACCGGCCGTGCTCCCCGTCGCCGCCGGAACCGTGCTCCTGAACCGGCTGTTCAAGAACCCCCTGCAGGCGGGCGACGCACTGCTCACCGGCGCGGGCTGACACGAACTGTTCATGTTCCAGGGGGAATCCGCTCCCCGCGTGATCGCGTTCTCCCGGTCATGACTGTGGGAGTGACACTCGACACGTCCGGCACCAACCTCCTCATCGACGACGTGGTGCGCCAGGCCCGCGAGGCCCGCGCCTCGGGACTCTCGTCCCTCTGGTTCGGGCAGACCCTCGGCTACGACTCGCCGACGCTCGCGGCACTCGTCGGCCACGCCGTCCCCGACATCCGGCTCGGCACCTCCGCGATCCCCGTCTTCGGCCGGCACCCGCTGCTCGTGGCGAGCCAGGCGCAGACGGCCCAGGCCGCCACCGGCGGGCGCTACCACCTCGGGCTCGCGCTCGGCACGAAGCTGGTCACCGAGGGCGCGTTCGGCCTCCCGTTCGAGCGTCCCGTCGCCCGGCTGCGGGAGTTCCTCACCGCGCTGCGGCACCTGGTGGAGACCGGGGAGGCCGACTTCGAGGGTGAGCTGATCACCGCGAGGACCCCGCTGCCGGCCGTCGTGCCCGGCGCCGAGCCGCCCGTCCCGCTGCTCGTCGCCGCCATGGGCCCGCAGGCCCTGCGCGTCAGCGGCCGCCTCGCCGACGGGATCCTGCCGTATCTCGCGGGCCCGCGCGCCCTGGAGGAACACATCGTCCCCGAGGTCACCCGGGCCGCAGAGGAGGCGGGCCGCCCGGCACCGCGCATCGTCGCCTTCGTGCCCGGCGTCGTCACCCCGGACCCCGACGCACTGCGGCCGAGGCTCCACGAGCAGCTCTCCTTCTATGCGCAGATCCCGTCCTACGCCCGCGTCGTCGAGCTCTCCGGGCACAGCCACCCCGCCGATCTCGCCGTCGTCGGCGACGAGAAGCACCTCGCCGACGCGGTGCGCCGCTACCGCGACGCGGGCGCCACCGATGTCGTCGTCTCGGTGACCGAGGCCGACGGCGACGAGTCCCGGCTGCGCACCTGGGAGGTGCTGGGCGAACTGGCCTGACGCCTACTTCCCCGTCCCGTGCCCGAGCGCGGCAACCTGTCATTACTCTGTGCGGAGGGGGCGGGGCGGGCGTCGGCTGTCGAAGCGCTTCGACAGACTCCTGGACAGGCGACCGTCGGCCCCCATAGGGTCGACCTGTCGAACGGTCAAAGGCATTCCGCCCCCGTCGAAGCGCTTCGCGCCGGCGTCGCTTCGTCCTTTCGTAACGGCTCAGGAGAACGACATGGTCACGCTCGCCGAGGTCGCCCGGCACGCCGGAGTCTCCGCCAGCACCGTGAGCTACGTCCTCAGCGGCAAGCGGTCCATCTCCGCCGCCACCCGCGAGCGCGTCGAGAGCAGCGTGCGCCAGCTCGGCTACCACCCGAACGCGGGCGCGCGGGCCCTGGCCAGCAGCAAGTCGAACATCATCGCGCTGATGGTGCCGCTGCGCACCGACATGTACGTGCCGGTGATGATGGAGATCGCGATGGCCGTCGCCACCGCCGCCCGCACCCACGGCTACGACATCCTGCTGCTCACCGGCGAGGAGGGCGCCCAGGCGGTGCGCCGCATAGAGGGCAGCGCGCTCGCCGACGCCATGATCGTGATGGATGTCGAGCTGGACGACGAGCGGCTGCCGCTGCTGCGCAGCGCGAGCCGCCCCGCCGTCCTGATCGGACTGCCGTCCGACACCGCGGGACTCACCTGTGTGGACCTCGACTTCGCCGCCGCCGGAGCCGTCTGCGCCCAGCACCTGGCCGACCTCGGGCACCGTGAGATCGCGGTCATCGGCGAGGCCGCCGCGGTGTACGAGCGGCGCACCGGATTCGCCGAGCGGACCCTGACGGGCCTGCGCGAGCGCAGCAACGAACTGGGCCTGCGGCTGCTGCACCGCCCCTGCGAGGGCTCGTACGCCTCGGTCTCGGCAACGTTGTCGCGGATCTTCGACGAGCGGCCCGGCACGACCGCGTTCGTCGTGCAGAACGAGGCCGCGACCGACCCGCTGCTCGCCCTGCTGCGCCAGTCGGGCCGCGCCGTGCCCGAGGACGTGTCGGTCGTCGCCGTCTGCCCCGAGCAGGTCGCCGCGCACGCCTCGGTGCCGCTCACCTCGGTCGCGGTGCCCGCGCAGGAGATGGGGCGGCGCGCCGTCGAGCAGGTCATCGCCCGGATCGAGGGGCGCGGCTCGGACGAGGAAGTCGCCCTGATCGCACCGGAGCTGACCGTGCGCGAGAGCGCGGCTCAGGCGCCCCCCCGGAGCCTGAGCCGCGCATCGGACGGCGTCAGCCGCCGAAGACGCTGAAGCTGTTCGTGGTGAAGTCCAGGCCGCCGGCCGACGACGTGATCTCGTAGCCGAACTGGACGTCACCGATCGTCTCGTCGCCCCACCAGCCCTTGGTGTCCTTGATCCACTTCAGGATCGGCAGGATGTTCACCGTGCCGGACGTCGAGTCCGAGGTGCGCAGGAACGAGTAGACCTCGTTGGCGCCGTTGTTCCCCTTGTAGACGGTCCAGGTGTGACCGCCGAGCGTGACAGTGCCCTGCGAGGTGCCGAGCGGGCCGACGGCGCCGTTGTAGTTGACCCAGAGCATGACCTCGTGGTCGTAGTCGCTGTCCCAGATGTCGTACGACGTGTTGTACGCGCCCGACGACGGCACCGTCACGTTGTAGCCGCTGGTGAGGGAGGACAGTGCACTGATCGGCTTGTTCACGACCTTCTTCGCGTTCGGGTAGGACTTGATGCCGCCCGTGTTCGGGTGGTTCGCCCACACGCCCCAGTTCGACGAGGAGTTGGCCCAGATCGTCTGGGAGCCCGCGCCCGAGCCCCAGATGTTGTTGTAGAGGGTGTAGCCGTCCGAAGTGGTGTAGTTGCCCCACTGCTCGGACGACGACCAGACCGCCGCCTGCGCGGGGGCGGCGGCGAGGGCGAGCGCGGCCGAGGCGGCCAGCGCGGAGCCGAGGAGCGTGCGGCGTCGTACGGAGGGTCGTGCGGTGGGTGCCATGGTGTCCCTTTCCATGGTCGGTGGGGTTTCGTGGGGGAGGAACTACCGCGTACTCAGCACGAGTTCGCGGTCCTCGCCGGCGGTCAGGCGCAGCCGCCCGGATCCGCCGGCGGGGGTCTGCAGGTCCACGTCCGCGTCGCGGTCCGGGCGCACGAGAGCCGTGCAGCGGCCGCCGCCCCACGCCAGGTCGACGCGCGCGCCGAACCGGGTGCGCAGACCGGACACGGAACCGCGCGGCCAGGCCGCGGGCAGGGCCGGCAGCAGCACGAGCCGGCCGGGAGCGGACTGGAGCAGGGTCTCGGTGAGCAGCGCGGGCAGCGTGTGCGCGGCGTCGGCGTTGTACACGTCGCGGCGCGGATAGTGCGCGCTCATCAGGGAGCGGTGGAAGTAGTCGCCGCTCAGCACCCGGCTCAGGGCCTGCGTGACCCGGTCCGGGTCGCGCAGGCGGGCCGCGACCAGGGCGTGGTGGAGGTGGCCGTGCGCCGAGTCGTTCTCGGCGCCGCGCAGTTCCAGCGCCCGGTGCGCCGCCTTCGCCCACTCCGGTGTGTCGTACGGGTTGATGTCCTGGTGCGGCCACACCGGGTACAGGTGGCTCAGGTGCCGGTGGTCGTAGGAGTCGTCGAGGCCCGGCCAGGCCCATTCGGCCAGCGCACCGTCGGAGTTGATCCGGAAGTCGGGCAGCCGGTCGGCGAGTGCGCGCCGCCGGTCGCCGTCGGGTCCCGGGTCCCACGCGGCGGCGGTGCGCAGGGCGTGCCGGGCCGCCGCGATGTCCATCGTGGCGTTCAGCGTGCCCCAGCTCGCGTTCGCGGGCCGGTTCTCCGGCGAGTACGACGGCACGACCACCACGCGCCCGTCGGGGCCCGTCCGGGTGAGGAAGTCCTCGTAGAACAGGGCGAGTTCGCGAATGGCCTCACGGAGCCAGGCGGGCCGCACCCCCGTCGTCTCGGCCTGCTCGACGAGAGGCGTGAGGAGCCAGTCGGCTCCGGCCGTCCACAGGTGCACGGGCCAGGCGCGCTGGAAGTGGTACGCGTGCCCCGACGTGCCGTCGGTGTGCGCGGGCGCGACGATGCCGCGCGCCCCGAAGATCTCCCGCGCGTTGTCCCGCCAGTCCGCCAACTGCCCCTGAATCAGAGCCCCTTGCGCATCGGTCACCTCGGGCAGCGCGCAGACGGCCGCGGATGCCGTCTGGAGGTTGAGATTGGCGTCCGTGGTGAACGCGCCCGACCAGGCCGTGTCCCACGCGCCGGTCCACAACCCCGTGAGCCGGGGCGGCAGGGCGCCGGACGCGCTGAGCAGGTGATAGCGGCCCGCGGCGAACAGCCGCTCCAGGAGGGCGTGACTCCCGGTCCGCTCCAGCAGCTCGGAGCCCGCCAGGCCGCGTTCGGTGCGGGGCGCGTTCAGACTGAACGCGACCCGTTCGTACGCGGTGCGGTGCAGCGCCTCGTGCCGGGCGAGGAGCCGCTCGTACGTCGTCGCCGCGTCGCCCGTCACCAGCGCGGCCAGCCCGGCCGCCTCGGCGCCCGCGTCCAGCTCCCCGGGATGCCGGCGCACCCGCGTGAGCAGGAGCAGGCCGGACGCGCCGACGACCCGGACCCCGGTGCCGCTCACCGCGGCGCGCCCGCCGTCCGTCAGCGCGAGCGTCACCCCCGTGTACGCGAGGTCGCTCCCCGGGTACCGGCAGCGCAGCGTCAACTGGGCACCTGCCGGGGTCAGGACGACGGAGCGGCCGACCCCGAGCCCGCTCGGCACCCCGGAGAGCCGGTGGTCGAGGGAGAGCGCCCCGTCGAGCCCGGGCCCGGTGACGTACTGCACGACGACGTCGTCCGCGCGGGACACGAACACCCGGCCGTGCCAGCCGCCGCACCGTGCCCCGGCCACGCCCGTCGCGAAGTCGACCGAGCGCCGGTAGCCGCGCCACACCACGCTGTCCCGCACGAACCGCACGACGAAGGCCGGATGGAACGCCTGCACCCAGCGCAGCTCCCGGTCGTCCGTGAACCGCTCGGCGGCGCTCGCGTCACCGTCCAGCAGCCGGTCCTGGAGCGAACGCAACCGGTCCGCCAGCGCCGGCGGCCGGGGCGGCGGCCCCCCGTCCGGGCGGACCAGCGCATGATGGGTGACGATCACCCGGTCGTCGTGCGGATCGCCGAACACGAGAGCGCCATGGCGGCCGTTGCCGCTGAGGAAGGCGTCCTCCCAGCGCCCGGCGGGGGCCGGCTCCCACGTGCCGTGCGGATGCTCAGGCAGCACCGTGCCCCCGCGCCTCGCGCGCCAGCACCGCGACACCGAACCGGCCGAGCGTCACGGACCCCGTGTGCGCGGCGCCGCTCAACACGTCCCGGTAGGCCGTGCCGTCCGGCAGCGTGACCGTGACGTCACCGCGCCCGTGGTGCAGCAGGAACAGCAGCCCGCCCCGGCGTACGGCCTCCACCCCTGCGGGGAGGCCGGACAGTGGAGGCCGTACGTCCGCCCCGGCGGCCACGTTCGCGAGCAGCGAGCGCAGCGCCGGGGGCTCGGGGAGCGTGGAGAGGTACCAGGCGCGGCCGCGGCGCAGCACGGCGGGCAGCCCGTCGAGGTCGCCGCCGCGGTACGCGGCCACCACCTCGACGCCGGGCGCCGCCGTCAGTTCCTCCGACCAGAGCGTGCCGGCGAACTCCCCGCAGTCCACGGTCTCCCGGTCCTCCAGCGGCCACCACTCGTGCACCGTGCGGATACCGAACAGCTCCCGCAGCCGCGCGTCCATGCCGCCGGGCCGTACCCGGTCGTCGGCGTCGGCCGTCCCGGTGAAGAACCCGCACACGAGCGTCCCGCCGCCCCGCACGTACGCCACCAGGTTCTCGACGGCCGCGTCCGTCAGCAGATACAGCTGCGGCACGACGACCACCTCGTACGCGGACAGGTCGTGCTCGGGATGCGCGAAGTCGGCGGTGAGGTGGGCCTCCCACAAGGCCCGGTGCCAGGCCCGCACCACGTCCTCGTACACGACCCGCGTCGACGGCCTGCCGTCCTGAGTGCCCGCCCACCAGGAGTGCCAGTCGTGCAACACAGCAATCTGCGAGGGCACTTGAGTGCCCGTCACCTCGCTGCTGAGCTGTGCGAGTTCGGCGCCGATCCGTTTCACCTCGGCGAACGAGCGGCCCTCCTCGCCCGCGTGGCCGAGCATCCCGGAGTGGAACTTCTCCGCGCCCTGCCGGGACTGCCGCCACTGGAAGTAGCAGACCGCGTCCGCGCCGCGCGCCACGGCCTGGAGCGACCAGAGACGGTTGAGGCCGGCCGGCTTGGGGTGGTTGACCCCGCGCCAGTTCACCGGGCCGGCGGCCTGCTCCATCAGCATCCACGGCCCCCGCGCCTGACTGCGCGTCATGTCCGCGATCATCGCGTTGTACTGGCCGCCCAGCGGATCGCGCGGATCGGGATAGACGTCCACGGAGACGACGTCCTCCTGCGCCGCCCACGCCCAGGCGTCCTGGCCCACCCACAGCGGCATGAAGTTGGTGGTGACCGGGATGTGCGCGGGGGAGTGGCGGCGGACCAGGTCGCGTTCGGCGACGTAGCACTCCATGAGCGCGTCCGAGGTGAAGCGGCGGAAGTCCAGGAGCTGGGCCGGATTGCGCAGGTACTGGGCCCGGCGCGGCGGGATCACGTCCTCCCACGTCTCGACGTGCTGGCTCCAGAAGGCCGTGCCCCAGGCCGCGTTGAGCGCGTCGAGGGTGTCGTACTTGGCGCGCAGCCAGTCGCGGAACGCGCGGGCCGCCTCGTCGCCGTAGTCGAACGTGCAGTACTCGTTGTTGATGTGCCACATCCGCAGGGCCGGGTGCCGGCCGTAGCGGACCGCGAGGTCCTCGGTGATCGCGGCGGCGTGCCGGCGGTAGACGGCGGAGGAGTGCGCGAACTGCTGGCGCGAGCCCCACCACACCGTCCGCCCGTCCTCGTCGCGCGGCAGCGTCTCCGGGTGCAGGCGGCCCAGCCACGGCGGCGGGGAGGCGGTCGGCGTGGCGAGGACGACGCCGATGCCGTGCGCGTGCAGCAGGTCGAGGAGCCGGTCCAGCCAGCCGAACTCCCGCGCTCCCGGGCGTGGTTCGATCCGCGCCCACGCGAACACGCCGACCGTGACCGAGGTGACGCCGGCCTCCTTCATGAGCCGTGCGTCGTCGGCCCACACCTCCTCGGGCCACTGCTCGGGGTTGTAGTCGCCGCCGAAGAGCAGCCGGCCCTCATGCGCGATGGTCACCCCTTCACCGCCCCCGTCAGCATGCCCTTCTTGAAGTGGCGCTGGACGAACGGCGACGCCACCGCGACCGGGATCAGTGCCAGCACCATGACGGCCATCTGCAGCCCCAGCGCGGACAGTTCACCCGAGCGGACCGCCTGCGCGAGACCGGTCGGGGCCTCGGTGTGCTTCTGGACGAGCTGGATCAGCACGTTCTGCAGCGGCAGCATCCGCTGGTCGGTGAGGTAGATCGAGGCGTTGAACCAGGCGCTCCAGTACCCCACCGCGTAGAACAGCGAGATGACGGCGAGCACCGCCCGCGACAGCGGCATGATGATGGTCAGCAGGATGCGCAGGTCACCTGCCCCGTCGATACGGGCGGACTCGGTGAGCTCGGGCGAGATCCCCATGAAGAAGGCCCGCAGGACCAGGATGTTGAAGACGCTCACCGCGCTCGGCAGGATCAGCGACAGATAGGTGTCGGTCAGCCCCAGCGACTGCACCAGCAGGTACGTCGGGATGAGGCCGGCGCCGAAGAACATCGTCGCCATCATGGTCATCAGGAAGAACCGGTGGCCGAGGCTGCCCGGCCGGGACAGGCCGTAGGCCGCGAGCACCGACACCGCCATCGAGAACAGCGTGCCGAACAGGGTGACGCCGGCCGACACCAGGATGGCCCGGCTGACCTGGCCGCCGCTGAGCAGCTCCGTGTAGTTGACGAAGGTGATGCCCTGCGGGAGCACGACCAGGCCGCCGGCCCGGTCGATCACGGGCTTGGGGGACAGGCTCGTCACGATCACGATCCACAGCGGGCCGAGCACCCCGAGGCAGCACAGCGCGAGCAGACCGCCCTTCGCGGTGAGCCCCGCACGGTTCGGCGGCTCCTCCCACACGGGCCGGGCCGGGGCCTTCAGGCTGCGGATCAACTGCGTGTTGAGGCTCACTTCTTGTACACCCCCTGCTCGCCGAGGAGATGCGCGAACTTGTTCGCGCCCAGGACGAGACAGACCCCGATGACGCCCTTGACCAGGCCGACCGCGGCCGCGTAGCTGAAGTCGCCGTTCTGGATGCCCATGTTCCACACGTAGGTGTCGAGCACCTCGCTCGCACCCGTCCCGACGGCGTCGCGCTGGAGCAGGAACTGCTCGAACCCGACGCTGAGCGCGTCGCCCACGCGCAGCACGAGCAGCAGCGCGATCACCGGCCGCAGCGCGGGCAGCGTGACGTGCCACATGCGGCGCCATCGGCCCGCGCCGTCCATCGCGGCGGCCTCGTACAGATCGGTGCTGACGGCGGCGAGCGCGGCGAGGAACACGATGATCCCCCAGCCGGCGTCCTTCCACACGGCCTGCGCGGTGACCAGGTACTTGAACAGGCTCGCGTCCGTCATCAGGTCGAAGCCGCCCCACCCGTGGTTCTCCAGGGTCTGGGCGATGATGCCCGCGCCGCCGAAGACCTGCTGGAACACGGTGACGACGAGCACCCACGAGAAGAAGTGCGGCAAGTACATGATCGCCTGCGCGACGGCCCGCACCCGGGGCCGGATCACGCTGTTGATGAGCAGCGCGAGGGCGATCGGGACCGGGAAGAACAGCACCAGCTGGAGCACGAACAGCACGAGGGTGTTGCCCACCGCGTCCCAGAACAGCGGGTCGCCGAACATCCGCGAGAACTGCTCCACGCCGACCCAGGGACTGTGCAGGATCGCCGTGATGCCGTTGCTGGAGACGTACGGGTCGTAGTCCTGGAAGGCGACGACGTTGCCGAGCAGCGGTACGTAGTTGAAGAGCAGGAGCAGACCGACGGCGGGCAGCGTCATCAGGATGAGCGTCCGGTCACGGCGCAGCCGGTCCCGCCACGGGACCCGGTCGGCCCGGCGCGCCCGCTTCCCCTCGGCCGGGGCGGCGGCCGCCGGCTCCTCGACGGCCACCGCGGCACGCGCGCCCTCGGGCCTGCTCCCGGCCGTGAGAGACATCAGTTGCCGCTGCCGTTCTTCTCGACGAGCTTCTGGTACCAGTCGCGCAGCTTGTCGCCGCCGGAGGACTTCCAGGTGGAGATGGCGGCCTGCACGTCGGACAGCTTCTTGTTGCCGCGCACGTAGTCGATCTCCAGCTGCTCGAACTGGCTGGAGAGGTTCGCGTACCGGGACGGCTCGACGATGTTCATGCCGTACGTGGAGGTCTTCTTCGCGAACGCGCCCATCCGCTGCTCCCACTCGACCTTCTTGCGGGCGATGCCGGGGTGGTCGGGGTGCGCGACGTAGGGGGCGGGTCCGGCCAGCATGACCCAGGCGTTGATGACCTCGGAGTTGCCCAGGTCGTTCTTGACCGGGACGCCGTCCTCGACCGTGTAGTGGGTGCCCTCGACGCCGTAGTCGACGAGCATCCGTTCCTTGGTGCCGTACGGGGCGGCCGCGAAGTCGGCGGCGGCGAGCGCGTTCTCGACCGTCGCCTTGGAGGCGCCCTTGCGGACGAACGACCAGATGGTGGCGGGCTGGCCCGCGTGCAGGACCGGGTCGCCGCCGTCCGCGCCGAAGATGTCCATGCCGTCGATGACGAAGTCCGGGTTGGACTTCGCCTGTTCGGCGGTCTTGGTGTACCAGTGCGAGAAGTCGTTGTTGTAGGCGAGGATCTGGCCCGCGACGAACCGGTTGCTCGCGTCGCCCGAGCGCGCCTTGTCATCGGGGTGCACCACGCCCGCGTCGAACAGCTTGCGGGTCCACTCGAGCGCCTCGAGATACTCGGGCTGCTCGACGCGGTACTGCATCTTCCCGCCCTCCAGCGTCCAGCCGAGCGGGCCGGAGGCGCGCACCCCGAAGATGTTGAAGGCCGTCCAGCTCATGTCGCCGCAGGCGTACACCTTGGCCTTGGAACTGGTCGCCTCCTTGGCCCAACTCAGGAACTCCTCAGGGGACTTGGGGACGGACCAGCCCTTCTTGTCGAAGATGTCCTTGCGGTAGTAGGGCACGATGAAGGTCGAGCTCGCCGAGGGCATCGGGATGCCGCGCAGCGCGCCGCCGAAGATGCCCATGCGCCAGGAGTCGGAGGGGATCGCGGCGAGGTTCGCGTACTTCTTGACCTTGTCGCCCGCGAGGTACGGGCCGAGGTCCATGAACTTCGCGGTGACCGCGTTCGGGATCTTCCCGACCAGCTCCCAGCCCGGCACCACGACCATGTCGGGGATCGCGCTGGAGGCGAGGACGGCGCCCAGCTTCTCGCCGTACTCGTTGCCGTCCTGGTTCTGCCAGGTGATCCTGGTGCCCGCCGCCTTGTCGAGCTGCGTGTAGTAGGCGCAGCCGGGCTTCGGCGGGGAGCCCCAGAACGGGGCCATGACCTTGAGGGGAGCGCCGGTCGCGAGCTTGTCCGGGACCGAGGTCGCCAGGGCCGAGAGCTCCACCTTGCCGGTGTAGCCCGCCGCCGAGCCGTTCTTCGACGGGAGGTCCGGCGGAGCGAGCCTGCTCGCCACGAAGGCCGGCAGCAGCTTGGCCGCGTCCTTCCCGGACGTCGTGCCTTCCCGGTCCTTGCTGTCCGATCCGCCACAGGCGGTGAGCAGCGGCACCCCACCGGCCACGGCAGCGGCGGCCACGGCGGTGGAGGCCAGGAAACGTCTCCGGCTGGGAGCGGGGGCGGAAGGCGAGTTCGGCGTCATTGCTGCACCCTTCAAGGAACGCGTCGCATCTGTGTCGAAGCGCTTCGATGTTGCAGCGAGGCTAGGGGAACGTTTCCGGGGTCACAAGATTGGTGCGCGGAATTCCTCAACTGACTTTCGGTGCAACGCCCTTGACACATGCCGGGCCGGATACGGAGCATCGAAGCGCTTCGAGGATTTCTTATCCACCTTCGCCAAGGGACCCGCACGTGACCGACAGAACCCCGCTCCACCCGGGCTCCGCGCCACCGGCGGACAAGCGCGTCGACGGCCTGCTGGCCCGGCTGACGCTCGACGAACGCATCGCGCTGCTGCACCAGTACACGCCCGCCGTCGAGCGCGCCGGCCTCGCCGCGTTCCGCACCGGACAGGAAGCACTGCACGGCGTCGCGTGGATGGGGCCGGCCACCGTGTTCCCGCAGGCCGTCGGTCTCGGCGCGACCTGGAACGACGACCTCGTGCGCCGGGTCGGCGACGCCGTCTCCGCCGAGGTGCGGGCGATGCGCGACCGCGACGACCGCGTCGGGCTCAACGTCTGGGCGCCCACCGTCAATCTGCTGCGCCACCCGCTGTGGGGCCGGAACGAGGAGGGCTACTCCGAGGACCCGCACCTGACCGCCGCGATCGCCACCGCCTACACCCGCGGCCTGCGCGGCACCCACCCCACGTACTGGCGCACCGCCCCCGTCCTCAAGCACTGGCTCGCCCACAACAACGAGACCGACCGGGACACCTCGAACTCCTCCGTGCGCCCGCGCGTCCTGCACGAGTACGACCTCCGGGCCTTCCGCGCCCCCGTCGAGGCGGGCGCCGTGGCCGGCGTCATGCCCGCCTACAACCTGGTCAACGGCCGGCCCAACCACGTATCGCCGTATCTGCGCGCCCACTTGAGGACCTGGACCGACCAGGAGCTGCTCGTCTGCTCGGACGCGGGCGCGCCCAGCAACCTCGTCGACTCCGAGCACTACTTCGACACCCACGAGGAGGCCGTCGCCGCCGCGCTCACCGCGGGCGTGGACAGCTTCACCGACCACGGCACGGACTCCTCGACGATCGTGGGACGGCTGCGCCGCGCCCTCGACCAGCGGCTGATCTCGGAAGCCGGCATCGACACCGCCGTGCGCCGGCAGCTCGACGTGCGGCTGCGGCTCGGCGAGTTCGAGGAGGGCGATCCCTTCGCGGACGTACGGGACTTCGACACCGAGGCACATCGCGCGCTCGCCCACGAGGCCGCCGAGCAGGCCGTCGTGCTGCTCAAGAACGACGGCCTGCTGCCGCTGGCCGACGGCACCCGGATCGCGGTGGTCGGGCTGCTCGCCGACGAGTGCAAGACGGACTGGTACAGCGGCACGCTGCTGCACCGCTCGACACCGCTCGACGGACTGCGGGCACGGTTCGGCGCGGACCGCGTCACCTTCGCGGAAGGCGTCGACCGGGTGCGGCTGCGCTGCGACCACGGGTGGCTCGTCGTCCCCGACGCCCCCGCGGAGGCGCAGGCGGGGACCGGCGCCGCCGACGGCGCCCTCGACCCCGCCCTCCTCGCGGGCCGCACCGACCTGCCGCCGCTCACCACCGCGGCCGAGCACGGCACCGAACTCGCCCTGGCCGACTGGGGCGACGGCGTCGTCACCCTGCGCGCGCCCGACGGCCGCTATCTCTCGGTCGCCGAGGACGGCCGGGTGCGGGCGTCCGCCGAGCAGCCCGGCGGCTGGATCGTCCAGGAGACGTACACACTCGAACCCCATGGGGACGGTCACCTCCTGCGGCACCACGGAACGGGTCGGTACGTCCATGTCGCCGCCGACGGCGTACGGGTTGCCGACGAGGGCACCCTCTTTTCCGTGGAGTTCGTGGAGCGCGGCGAGGACGCCGTCGCCCGGGCCGCCGCCGACGCCGACGTGGTGATCGTCGTGGCGGGCAACGACCCGCACATCAACGGCCGCGAGACCGAGGACCGCACGACCCTCGCCCTGCCCCCGCACCAGGACCGTCTGTGGCGCGCGGCCCGCGCGGCGAACCCGCGCACCGCCCTGGCCCTCGTCAGCGCCTACCCGTACGCCGTCCCCGATGCCCACGCAGAGCTGCCCGCGCTGCTGTGGACCGCACACGGCGGCCAGGCCGCGGGACGCGCGCTCGCCCGGGTCCTCGCGGGCGACACCTCACCCGCCGGACGCCTCCCGCAGACCTGGTACGCGGCCGACACCGACCTGCCGGGGCTGCTCGACTACGACATCATCGGTTCCCGCCAGACCTACCTCTACTTCGAGGGCGCCCCGCTCTACCCGTTCGGACACGGCCTGTCCTACGCCTCGTTCGCCTACGACGGCCTCCTCGTCACCCGCGCCGCGGACACGCTGGAGATCACGTTCACCGTCACCAACACCGGGACGCGCCCCGCCGACGAGGTGCCGCAGCTGTACCTCCGCCCGCGCGACGCGTCCGTGCCACGCCCGCGCCGTCAGCTCCTCGCCCACCGCAGGCTCCCCCTCGCCGCCGGGGCGTCCGAGCGCGTCACCTTCGGCGTGCCGGTCGCCGACCTCGGCCACTGGGACGTCGCTCGCGACCGCTGGAGCGTCGCCGCGGGGATGTACGACCTGCTCGTCGGCGCCTCCAGCGAGGACATCCGGCTCACCACGCGCCTGACCCTCGACGGCGACGCGCGGATGCCCCGGCCGGTGCTCGCCCGCGGCCTGGACGCCGCCGCGTACGACGAGCAGCGCGGCACCGAGATCGTCGACCGGACGCGGACGGCCGGGGACGCGGTCACCGGAACCGGCGAACTCCGCTACCGAGACTGCGACTTCGGGCCCGAAGGAGTCTGTGGCGTACGCGTCGAGGCGGCCGGCGCGGGAATCGTCGAGCTCGGCCCGGACTGCCGCGTCACGGTCCCGGACACCGGCGGCCCGTACGCCTACGCCACTGTGGACGCCGACTTCACCGCCACCGGCGTGCGCGACCTGTCCGTCCGGCTGCACGGCGCGGTCCGCCTGGCCCGGCTCACCTTCATCCCACGGGGGACCGACCTCCCTTCACGAGGGGTTGACGCATGAAGTTCACCGACGGTTTCTGGCTGATGCGTGAAGGAGTCTCCGCCTCGTACGCCACGGAGGTCCGCGACATCCGGGTCGCGGCGGACCGGTTCACCGCGTACGCCGCCGTCCGGCAGGTCCGCGACCGGGGGGACACCCTCAACTCCCCTTTGATCACAGTGGACTGCTTCTCGCCCGCCGAGGGGGTCATCGGGGTCCGGTTCACCCACCACGCGGGCAAGCTGCACCGCGGCCCCGACTTCGAGCTGCTGCCCACGGAGGGCTCGGGCGGCGCGCGCGTCACCCGCGACGGCACGGTGACCGAACTGACGTCGGGCCCGATCAGCGTGCGCCTGGACTCGTCGGGGGAGTGGGGCCTCGACTTCCTCGACACGACGACGGGCCGCCGGCTGACGGCGATCGAGCGCAAGGGCGCCGCCTTCGCCACCACCCCCGACGGCGCCCACCACATGGTCGCCCAGCTGGCCCTCGGCGTCGGCGAGCACATCTACGGGCTCGGCGAGCGGTTCACCCCGTTCGTCAGGAACGGCCAGACCGTCGACATCTGGCAGGCCGACGGCGGCACGAGCAGTGAACAGGCCTACAAGAACGTCCCGTTCCACCTCTCCTCCCGCGGCTACGGCGTCCTCGTCAACCATCCGGGCAAGGTCAGCTACGAGATCGGCACGGAGTCCGTCGGCCGGCTCCAGTTCAGCGTCGAGGACCAGTCGGTCGAGTTCTACGTGGTGGCAGGGCCGGCCCCGAAGGACGTGCTGCGCCGCTACACCGCACTCACCGGGCGCCCGGCCCTGCCGCCGGCCTGGTCCTTCGGCCTGTGGCTCACCACGTCCTTCTGCACGGAGTACGACGAGGAGACGGTGACGTCGTTCGTCGACGGGATGGCCGAGCGCGCCATCCCGCTCACCGTCTTCCACTTCGACTGCTTCTGGATGCGCGAGTACCAGTGGTCGGACTTCGCGTGGGACCCCGAGGTCTTCCCCGACCCGGTGGGCATGCTGCGCCGTCTCAAGGCGCGGGGCCTGCGCATCAGCATGTGGATCAACCCCTACATCGCCCAGAAGTCGGCCCTGTTCGACGAGGCCGCGGCCCAGGGCCATCTGGTGCGGCGCCCGAACGGCGACGTCTGGCAGTGGGACCTGTGGCAGCCCGGCATGGCGCTGGTCGACTTCACCGACCCGGCGGCCCGCGCCTGGTACGCGGGCAAGCTCCGCGGTCTGCTCGACCAGGGCGTCGACAGCTTCAAGACGGACTTCGGCGAGCGGATCCCCACGGACGTCGTCTGGCACGACGGCTCCGACCCGCAGCGCATGCACAACTACTACACGCAGCTCTACAACCGCACCGTCTTCGAACTCCTGGAGAAGGAGCGGGGCGCCGGTGAGGCGGTCCTGTTCGCCCGCTCGGCGACGGCCGGCGGCCAGCAGTTCCCGGTGCACTGGGGCGGCGACTGCTTCGCCTCCTTCACGGCCATGGCGGAGTCCCTGCGCGGCGGCCTCTCCCTGTCCCTGTCGGGCTTCGGCTTCTGGTCGCACGACATCGGCGGCTTCGAGGGCACCCCCGACCCCGCGGTCTTCAAACGCTGGCTCGCCTTCGGCCTGCTCTCCTCGCACAGCCGCCTGCACGGCAACGTCTCCTACCGCGTGCCCTGGGCCTTCGGCGAGGAGGCGGTGGACGTGGCCCGGCGGTTCACGCTGCTCAAGCACCGCCTGATGCCATATCTGTACGGCGCGGCGGTCGAGGCGCACCGCACCGGCGTCCCCGTGATGCGGCCGATGCTCCTCGACTTCCCCGACGACCCGACGTGCCGGACGCTCGACCGCCAGTACATGCTCGGCCCCGACCTGCTGGTGGCCCCGGTCTTCTCGGCCGAGGGCGACGTCGAGTTCTACCTCCCCGAGGGCACCTGGGTGCACCTGCTGACGGGGGAGCGGGTGACGGGCCCGGCTTGGCGCATGGAGCGGCACGGCTTCGACGGCCTGCCGCTGTACGTGAGGCCCGGGGCGGTCGTCCCCCTCGGCGCGGACGACCAGCGGCCCGACGGCGACTGGACCGACGGGCTGACCCTCCTGGTGACGCCGGACGCCGAGGACGTGACCGTGACGGTGCCGGGGCCGGACGGCGGCGCAGGGGCCGTCTACCGGGTGACACGCGGCCCGGACATCGACGTCGAGGTCACCGGGACGCAAAGCCCTTACGAGGTACGGGAGTTGTAGCGAACCTTCGGGGTGCCGGGCGGCCGTCGCGCGTCCGGCACCCCCGGGGTGTGTCATCACCTTCCCAGATTAAGTAAGGTAAGCCTTACCTGACCTAGGAGTGGAGATGGCCAACCCCGTCATGCCCCCGCGGCCCACCGACGCCGAGCGGGCGAGGACCATCCTCGCCGCCGCCGGTTCGCTGGCGCTGACCGCGACCGCCGCCGGACACCGCCTCGACCATGTCGTGCTGCACACCGTGGACGCCGCGTCCCGGCTGCTGCTGCTCGATCCGGCCGACCACCGGCTCGGCGCCGAACTCGCCGCCGCCCCGCGCTCCGGACTCGCCGTCCACGCCGAGGTCACCGACGTCGCGCCGGTCGCCGTACGGGACCGGGTGCGGGCCCGGCTCACGCTCAGCGGACGCCTCGCGCCCGCGGGGCCCGACACCCTGGTGCTGCGCCCCGCGCGGGCCGCCCTCGCGGAGGGCGACACCGTGCGCGCCCTCGACGCCGCCGCCCTCGCCTCCGCGGCCCCGGACCCGCTGGCGGCGCAGGAGGCGGAACTCCTCGGCCACCTCGACACCGGCCACGCCGACATCCTGGTCGAACTCGCCGAACTCGTCCGGGGAGACGACCTGGCGGACGTGACCGAGATCCGCCCGGTCCGCCTCGACCGCAGGGGGCTCGTGCTGCGCCTGGAGAAGGCCGCCTCGCACGAGGACCTCCGCGTCGCCTTCCTGACACCGGCGCACGGCCCCTACGACGTGGGCCTGCGCATCCAGGAACTCGTCGACCCCACCGCCGTCCGCACCCACTACTGAGGAGACGCCATGCAGCGCGGCAACCTCGCGGCAGCGCGGACCAAGCCCGGGACGACGGGGCCCCTCAGGCTCCACGTCCTGCGGCGCGACCGCCTCTCGCCGCACTTCATGCGCGTCACCCTGGGCGGCGGCGACATCGCCCGCTTCCGGCCGATGGGCCACGACCAGTGGTTCCGGCTCTTCCTGCCCGCACCGCGGGGCACGGCCGCGTCCCTCGACCGCGTGCCCGAGCGGCTCACCACGCTCAGCTACCTCAAACTGCTCGCCGCGCCGAAGGACGCCCGGCCCGTCCTGCGCAACTACACCGTCCGCGCCTACCGGCCCGACGGTCCCGACGGCCCGGAGCTGGACGTCGACTTCGTCCTGCACGGCGACGGTCACGGCGCCGCGCCGGGCCCCGCGTCCGCCTGGGCCGGGAACTGCTCCGCCGGCGACGCCGTCGTCCTCGTCGACGAGGGCATCGGCTTCAACCCCCCGGACGGCGTGCGCCGGTTCGCCCTCGCCGCCGACGAGTCCGGGCTGCCCGCCCTCGCCGGGGTGCTCGCCTCGCTGCCCGCCGACGCCACGGGCACGGCCGTCGCCGAGGTCCCCACGGCCGACGACCGCCAGGAGGTGAGCTCGCCGCCCGGCATCGAGGTCGTCTGGGTCGAGCGCGGCGCCACCGGACCGCCCGTGCCCGGTGCGGCGGCGCTCACCCGGGCCCGCGAACTGCCCCTGCCCGACGGTCCGTTCTACGGCTGGGCGGTCGGCGAGTCCGGCCTCGCCACCGGCCTGCGCCGCCACTGGGTGGAGCAGGGCGTACCGAAGGACCACATCATGTTCTGCGGCTACTGGAAGGCGGGGCGCGGACACTGACCGCACGCCCGCTCCGGCCGGACCGGTCAGCGCCTACGCCGGTGCGCAGGCCAGCAGGATGACCAGGGTGACGGTCGTACCGGCGGCACAGACCGTGATGTCGAGCTGGTCGGTGAAAGCGCGGGCGAACCGCAGCCCGCGGCCTCGCTCGGTCTCGGTCCCGTCGCCGTCCGGCGGCGCGGCGGGCGGAACCGGACCGGTCCCGGCCGGTCCGTTGCCGGCGATGGTGCAGCGCAGGGCGTCCCGCGCACCCTCCAGCAGGAGCCGGCCCCTGCTGTCGCCGTGGCCGACGGCGTGGCCGGCGACCTCGTTCACGGCGAGGACGAAGTCGCCGAGCCGGGGATCGCGCAGCCCCGCGTTCTCGGCGTGCATGCCCACGAGACGACGCAGCCGCGACAGATCCGACGCGGCGAAGCGCAGCTCGAGCAGTACCTGCTGCGCCAGGGCCCGCGCGGTGCTGTCGCCCTGCCCTTCACCGGGAGCGGCCTCCTCCTGGTCGGGGGCGTCGCCACGGCGAGTGGATTCCATTCCGGATCACCCTTCGCTCAGCAGCAGTTGCGGCACCTGCGCGGCGCCGCAGAAGCGGAGCAGCTTGAGCTGACGGGGGCGGCAGCGGACTTCGAGCAGCGTGGTGCGCGCAAGCCGGGAGGCGAGGTGGACCAGCAGTGCGGCGCTGTGGACATCCATGAAGCACAGAGCGGAAAGGTCGACCGTCGTGAGCGGGGCGGAGCCGGTCAAGGCACGCGTGAGCGCCGAGTCGAACTCCTCCCGTGTGGTCAGGTCGGCCTCCCCGGCGATCCGCAGTTCCCGGGCCGTCGCGGTGATGTCCAGGGCGCCCAGACGCTCCAGTACGCGGACGGGATGGGCGCCGCACACCTGGCCGAGGGCAGCGTCGTCGAACTCTCGGCGGTCGTATTCGCAGACAGCGGTGAATCCGATCTCGGCGAAGAGCGGGGTGAGCCCGGCTTCGTAGTCGACCAGGACGCTGTGATCGACGCCGGGCAGGGCGGCCCAGGACATGTCGCCCATCGCCCGTGCCCCCGTGAACCCCTGGCGTCGGGCCCGCTCCGTCACGTCCACCCAGGTGCGGGCTCTGGCCGCTGGATCGAACCCGGTGACCGGGTCGTATCCGGGCGCGCCGTTGACCACTCCGATGCGCCCCTCCGCAAGGGCCGCCCCGGCGGGCAGCCCGCAGGCCCGCAGCCGTTCGACGGCTCGGTCGGGTGTGGTGGCGGCGTCGGTGAAGAAGAACACCTGTTCCCCACGGGCCAGCCCCGTCCGGGCGAATTCGGCCCGAAGGTCCCAGCGGGCATCGTCGTCGTCGAATCCCACCCAGGCGTGCTCCCCAGTGGGCATGCAGCACACCGGAACAGTCCGGGACGCGGTTTTGCTGCTCATGGGAACAACGTACGGACACTCCCGGTGACCGGACGGCCGGTGACCGTTCTTGGCCGCAGCTCTCCCGCCCCTGACCGAAGCGGTTCGCGGACCCTGTCACATCCTGAGCGGGTGGGGTCCGCCCAGGGGGCCCGGCCTGCAAGGAACGGCCGTCGCCAGTCGTTCAAGGAGGCACGCCCTAGCGTTCCAGTTCCCGGTGCGCGCTCTCCGGCAGCCGCAGGTACACCGCCGACGACACGAGGCAGAGCACGGCGACGTACCAGGGGAACAGGCCGCTGTGGCCCCACTCCTTGAACAGGGTGCCCATGTACGGTGCCGTGCCGCCGAACAGGGCGACCGTCAGCGAGTACGGGAACCCGATCCCGGCGGCCCGCACCCGCGCCGGGAACACCTCCGCGTTCACCGCCGCCGAGATCGACGTGAAGCCGGTCAGCAGCACCATGCCCGCGCACTGCGCGAACAGCAGCGAGCCGATCGAGCCCGTCAGCGAGTGCAGCAGCGGCACGCTCAGCAGGGCGAAGCCGAGGCCGAAGAAGAGCAGCAGCGGCTTGCGGCCGAACCGGTCGGAGAGCAGGCCGCCGACGGGCTGGAGCAGCGTGAAGAAGGCGAGCGAGATCGTGCCGACGAGCAGCGCGTCCGACTTGTCGATGCCCGTGTTCAGTTCCGCGTACGTCGGCAGGTACGACGTCCACGTGTAGTACGCGAGGGTGCCGCCCGCCGTGATGCCGCAGATCAGCAGCGACTCGCGCGGGTGATGGCGCAGCGCGTCGAACAGGCGCGGACGCGCGGCCGGTTCGGCGAGGTCCTGGCTGCGGGTCTCCTGGGCACCCTGCCGGATCCAGAACCCGACGAGGCTGAGCAGCGCGCCCGCGACGAACGGGACACGCCAGCCCCAGCCGTCCATCTGCCCGTCGCTGAGGGTGCTCACCAGGAGCGCCGCGACGCCGGACGCCACCAACTGGCCGATGGACGTGGACACGTACTGGAAGGACGAGAACAGACCGCGCCGGCCGGGCCCCGCCGACTCGACGAGGAAGGTGGTGGACGCCGCGAACTCGCCCCCCACGGACAGACCCTGGAGCAGCCGGGCCAGCACCAGGACGACGGGTGCGAGGACGCCCACGGCCGCGTACGTGGGCGTGATGCCGACCAGCAGACTGCTGCCGCCCATGAGGAGGATGGTGACGGTGAGGGCGGCCCGCCGCCCGTGCCGGTCCGCGACGGCCCCCATCAGCAGCCCGCCCACCGGGCGCATGAAGAAGCCGACCGCGAAGACGGCGAACGTGGACAGCAGCGGGACGAGCGAGTTGTCGGCGCTCTTGGGGAAGACCTGGTCGGCGATGTACGTGGCGAGGAACGTGTACGCGTACCAGTCGTACCACTCCACTGCGTTGCCGACGGAGGCGGCGAGCAGCTGACGTAGCGGGTGAGCAGGGCGGGTGGAGGTCGTGGTC
The DNA here is from genome assembly GCF_050410835.1 of Streptomyces sp. cg35. Classification (NCBI taxonomy): domain Bacteria; kingdom Bacillati; phylum Actinomycetota; class Actinomycetes; order Kitasatosporales; family Streptomycetaceae; genus Streptomyces; species Streptomyces sp. cg35. Next base: position 1,523,049 of record NZ_CP191268.1, on the reverse strand, counting down.
GTCTGTGTCATGATCCTGACCCTTTCCCAAGAGATTCCCTGCTCACGCGGCGGTTGACGGAGTTGTCATCTTGCCGTCGACCAAGCAGGACCGCTGCGACCGACGGGCGCTGCCGTTTGGTGCGGCCGAAGATCAGAATCACCATCACGGGCGCTGAGTCAGCAAAAAGTCAGCACGAGCCCGAGGTCAGTACTTTGTCTTCCATACCCAAGCAGCTCGCCCGCGGCGTGGGCACTTTCGCCAAGGCGTGCAAGTGCAGCCAGCCCACTCGTTGCCCGCACCCCTACTTCATCCGCTACCGCGATGCGGCGGGCAAAACAGCGTGAGGAGACCGGTTTCCGGACGCAGGACGCTGCGAAGGAACGGCTCGTCGAGCTGTACGCACGGAAGTCCAACACGCCGGCGTCCAAGGCCGAACTCATCCGACGCTACGGGCAAATGCGGTTCGAGGACTTCGTCGGCGGCACTTCTTCGCGGCGAACTGCCTGGCACACAACATCCCCATCACGGACGTCGCCGAGTGGATGGGGCACAAGAGCATCGAGGTCACGTTCCGCATTACCGGCATCTCATGCCGGCCTCAATCGGGCGGGCAGCAAGGCTTCTCGATCAAGGCCTCCACGACCTCGCCGCCTGAGGTGGGGCTCTGGAACAGCTTGCCCGTCAGACGAGACGCTGTTGCCGAGTCCATGCCTCCACGTCGGAGACCTTGAACTGCAACTTTGCGTTCCGCCCGGAACCGAACTTGTAAGGGCCGTCCCGTAACTGTTGGTCAGGTGGGTGGTGAGTCGTTCAGATTGCTGCCGCGGTGGACGACGCAGTGGGCGATGTCCAGGATGAGGCCTGCGTGGGTGAAGCTGTGGGCGCGCAAGCGGACCAGGGCTTGATTTCGACGAGAGGTGCAGGCCAAGGCCCTCAGGGATTCCTGGAAGGCCCTTCTGGATCGGCCGGAAGTACCGTGCTGATCTGGCAGTTCACCTCGTGCACCGTGCACCGCGCGCCGATCCGTTCACGGCCTCGGCGATCAAGAGTGACCGTGCACCCCGGAAGGCGGAAAGGCTTCCATCATCCGGCCGATTCTTTCTGTGCAGACCAATCCGGCGATATCTCCACTCCGAATATTTACAATCTCGTTCCCTGGCATCTCATGGCGTCAGTAGAGACTGTCGCTGAATCGTCGAGCCTCAACGAGGCTGAAGATTTCCGTATTCGGATTTCTGTCGGCCCGTCCCTCTTTGGTCTGGGAGTTCGAGGCGTGGTCCGGACGGGTGAAGTCGCAGGCGTCGGCCAATCCGTGTCCCGTCGATGCTCCGGATTGCGAGTGAGGAGCAAGTAGTTCCTTGCCTCCGCCCGTTTGGGCCGGGGCTGTATGAGCAGTGAGGGAAAGTTCATGTCTCGTGTACTGAAGAGTGCGGCGATCGCGGTCACCGTCGGCGGTGCGGTCCTGGCCGGTGCGGGTGCCGCGTCCGCGGACGCCGGCGCTCAGGGGGCCGCTTGGGGCTCGCCGGGTGTGTTGTCGGGCAACGTGGTCCAGGTCCCGGTGCACGTCCCGGTCAACGCCTGCGGCAACACCGTCAACGTCATCGGCCTGCTCAACCCGGCCTTCGGCAACAGCTGCTCCAACGGTTCGGGCGGCTGGGGCGGTCACGCCTGGGACGAGGGCCACATGGGCGGCCAGCACGGCTCGATGAACCACGACGGCGACATGGGTATGTGGAAGTAGGCAACCACCCCACGCCAAGCCGGGGCATCACCTGATGCCGCACGGCGAAAGGGTTCTGGCGCCGTCCGATCGGACGGCGCCAGAACCCCTCGTGGATCCGACGACATAGCGCGGCATCAATGTCACCGTGGGCTGCGCGCGTTGCCAGCAGATGGGCCAACGGGACGGCGCCGAGGCTGGCGGTGACGACGACGTCGGTTTCGGTCAGTGCCGTGGGGCCTGCGCTGCGCGCGGTGGCGACGGTCGTCTCGTGCCAACTGCCGTCGCCGTCAGGGACGGTGGTGGCGGTGTAGACGCCACCGTCATGGGTGTTGGCCAGGGCGACGGCGAGAGTGTCTGACGAGGATGCGAAAGACTCTCTGCCGTCCTGTGAGAAGACAGGCCGGCACCGGGCGCCATCGGCACCCGTCCGGTGCGCGTGTGGCGACGTATTACCAGTGACAGCCATGCAGTCCTGGTGAGGCGAGTGCGATGACGAACGAAGAGTTCAGGCGGCTCATGGAGCAGGCTCGCGCGGAAGCCCGGCGCACCACCCTCGCTCGACGGGACGTCAGCGCCAGTGATCTGTACGAGGCCCGGGCGCGGCACGAGGAGTTCGGCGCCTGCGCTCATTGAGGTCGGCTCCTTGGGGGCCGGACGTCATGGCCGGCAGAACGCCAGAAGCGGGCGGGAGGGGTGGGGTTGCTGTCGCGACCCCAACCCTCCCGCCCGCTGGACACGACCTGCCGGGAAGGCACCGCAACATTCCCGGCCCGACTCCGGCGGCCCGTGTGCACCCCGGATGCCCAAGGAATCATCTGGGGCGGGCGCGTGCGCGGAGGCCGTTCGACACAGGCCGTCCCGCCGGTCGGCCTGCGCGGTCGTGTCAGCTCTTGGGCGTTCAGCTCTTGGGCATGAGGACGGAGTCGATGATGTAGACGTTGGCGTTGGCGGTCTTCACGTTGCCGCAGACCACGTTCGCACTGTCGTTGACCTTGTAGTTCTCGCCGGAGCCCGACGTGGTGACCTTCGACTTCTCCAGCGTGTCGAAGGAGCCGTTCTTCAGGTCCTTGGGCGCCAGCTTCTGGCCCACGACGTGGTAGGTCAGGATCTTGGTGAGCTGGGCCTTGTCGTTGAGGACCTTGTCGAGGTCGGCCTTGGGGATCTTGGCGAAGGCGTCGTTGGTGGGCGCGAAGACGGTGATGTTCTTGGCGTTGTTCAGGGTGTCGACGAGGCCGGCCTTCTTCACCGCGGTGACGAGGGTCGACAGCGCCGGGTTGTTGGACGCGGCGGTGGCGACAGGGTCCTTGGCCATGCCGTCGAAGGAGCCCGCGCCGTCCTTGGGTACGGAGGAACAGGCCGGGCCGAACGGCTCGCTCATCGCGTTCATGTCGTCGGAGGGGCTGGCCATGTCCGAGCCCTTGGAGGCGGCCGAGGACGCGCTGTCGGAGGCCTTGTCCTTGGAGTCGCTGTCGGAGCACGCGGTCAGCGCGAGCGGCAGCATGGCCGCGGCGGCGACGACGACGGCGGCACGACGAAGGCGAGTCTGCATGAAAATCCCTCAACGATCGGAACTGTGAAGGCCATCCGCCTCCATCGCCGGGAATCCGGTGCGCTCGCCGCCGCGGATTGGTCGGTTCCTCGAAAGAGTGAAACCCAAGAGGAGGAGAGCCCCCGAACGCGCTGGTCAGCCCGAGTGCCGGGAGCGCCAGTACGGGTTGTCGTGGGGGAGGCCTCCGCTGACGCGTCCGTACATGCCGCCGGTCATCAGCAGCAGTCCGACGGCGAAGCTGAACAGGACGTTCTGCATGCGGAAGTTGAGGAAGTTGAAGCGGCTGTCCAGCGCGAACAGGAACGCGAAGCCGGCCAGCAGGAAGGCGATGCCGAGCACCATGTTCACGGTGGACGCGGTGTTGCCGCCGCGGGCGGCGGCCGCCAGCAGCACGGCGCCGACCACAAGGGACAGGATGCTCAGGGCTCCGTTGGTGTTGAGGCCGAGGGCGGTGTTGGCGCCGGTGTCGAAGAAGCCGATCCGGCGGATGAGCCCCAGGACACCGAACGCCAGCAGGAACAGGCCCATGATTCCGGCGCTGTACCGGTAGACCCGGCTCAGACGATGGTCGACCGGCAGATGATCGTCGAGTTTCACCCGCGGGCGCGCGTGGGGACCGGCGTGAAGTGTGGTCATGGTGAGTCACTCCTTGCCCCCACCGGACGTATACGGACGGATACGGACGGATACGGATCGCTGACGTGACCGTGGCGTCAGCAGCTGGGCGGCTGCCAGGCGGTGGGGCGGACGTGGGAGGCGCTGATCCAGCCGTGGGCGTCGTTGTCGAAGTACCAGACCGACGTTCCGTCCGCGTGGCCGCCGTTGGTCTGGCAGAACAGCCGGATGTGGGAGCCCGCGGTCAGCGTGGCGGTAGCCCTCGCGTGCACGGTCGGCGCGTCACGGACGTATACCTCGGTCCGTGCCGTCACCACGGCCGGAGCGGCATGGTCGTCATGTCCGTTCCCGGACCAGGACCAAGCCCCGGCCGCGGACTCCGTCCAGGACCCTGACCAGGTCCATGATTCCGACCAGGAACTGCCGGGTCCCCAGCCGTCCGGGTCCCAGCCGGAAGCGTGAGCGCCGCCGGCGGCAGCGACGCCTGTCAGGACACAGGCCCGGTCAGGGCGGCCGCGCAGACCCCGGCGCGGATCTTCGAGTGGTTCATGGCCGACTCCTCCTCGGGAACGCCCCTCCTGTCTCCCCTGCGCCCGCGGGTCCCGCTGCGAATGGCGCCGCACCATCGGTGCGCCCCCCATCGGTAATCCGGAACCAGTGTCCGCCTCGGATTGCCGAAAGTGACTAAATTCTCAAAACGGTGCAATCCAGATCTCTTGTGGCGTCGAATTCCTGGTGTGAGGGCGCGAATGACGCGCCGACCCCCGGTAGCCCGCGCTCTCACCGGCCCCGGGCCGCTCGGGGGCCCGGCGGGTCCGCTCGCCCGCCGCAAAGGAGTGTTGATCATGACCGCTCATCGCGTAAGCACACGGATCCTGGTCGGAGCGGCGGCGCTCGCGCTGCCGTTCTCGCTGGCGGCGCTGGCGCCGTCCGCGTCGGCCGACGACATGACCGGCCCGTTCGGACCGGCCTGCTCCTCCGTCCCCAAGGACGGTGCGGGCTCCTTCGACGGCATGGCCAAGGACCCGGTGGCGACGGCCGCCTCGAACAACCCGGACCTGTCGACGCTGGTCACGGCGGTGAAGAAGGCCGGCCTGGTAGACACGCTGAACAACGCGAAGGACATCACCGTGTTCGCGCCGACGAACGAGGCGTTCGCGAAGATCCCGAAGGCGGATCTGGACAAGGTCCTCAACGACAAGGCCCAGCTGACCAAGATCCTCACGTATCACGTGGTCGGGGAGAAGGTCACGCAGGACAAGCTGGCCGACGGCAGCTTCAAGACACTGGAGGGCGGCATGCTCACCACGTCCGGTTCGGGCGAGAAGTACAAGGTCAACGACACCGCGAACATCGTCTGCGGCGATGTGCAGACCTCGAACGCCACCGTGCACATCATCGACAGCGTCCTGATGCCCAAGAGCTGACTGTACGACCGAACGGCGCGCAGTCGGAGGGAAAAGGGGAGTCAAGGGGTGCACCGAAGGTGCACCCCTTGATCATGCCCGGGAAGCGCCGAGATCGATCAGGCAGGCAGCTGCAGCAGGGCCACCGGCTGGGTGGTCGGCTGCTTGGATCCGCCGTCCGGTTCGAGAGTGACCCCCACGCCGGACGCCTTGCCGACGGCGCCCGTCATCAGGACGCTCTGGCTCGCTCGGGAGGGGTTCATCAGGCCGGCCGGGCGCATGTGATCGCCATCGGCGAACCACAGTTGGTACACCTTGCCCTTCGGCGGCTCCGCCATACCGGAGGCGATGAAAACGGCCTTGTCCGTGTCGTGCGAGACGACCACTGAGCCGTGCGCCCCGCCCTTGACGGCCGTCGAGGTCACTTTGGCGTCCGGGGCGGCGAGCACGGCGGTGATCTGTTCGGCCTGCTGCTGTACGGCCTCGGCCTGTTGACGGGCCTCGTCGGCCTGCTGGTGCTGCCACAGCGTCGAGCCGCCGAGCGCGGCGGCCGCGGCGACACAGGCGGCGAGCGCCCAGCGCATGGCGTGCCCGCGACGCGCTGTGCGCGACAAAGCCGTCACCGCGGAACGAGGGCGCTCCTGCCGCACACCGGCGATCTGCTCCATCACCTGAGCCTTGAGGCGGGGCGGTGGCAGCATCGTGGCCGCGAGCGCCAGCCGTCCAGCGGTCGCCGTCAGCTCACGTACCTCCTGGGCGCAGTCCTCGCACTTGGCGAGGTGCTGCTCGAACGCGACGCGCTCGTCTTCTTCCAGGGCATCCAATGCGTAGGCGCCCGTCAGCGTGTGCAGGTCGGTCGGGGCGGTCATGCGGTCACCCCCAAGCAGTCGCGAAGCCGGATGAGCCCGTCTCGCAGTCGCGTCTTGATCGTGCCCAACGGGGTGGACAGCGTCTCCGCGACCTCCTTGTACGTGAGGCCCTGGTAGTACGCCAACGTCACCGACTGACGCTGGATCTCACTAAGGGAACGCAGGCAGCGGCGCAACTGTTCCCGCTCCAACTGCCCTTCCACCTGTTCACTCACCTCGTCGAACTCCGGTACCTGATCGAGCAGCGCGACCCGGTGGTCGCGTGCGGCAGCCGCCTCCACCGAGCGGATCCGGTCCACGGTGCGGCGGTGCGCCAGGGTGAGCACCCAGTTCAGGACCGTGCCCCGATCCGGCCGGTAGCGAGCTGCGGTCCGCCAGACCTCGACGAGGACTTCCTGGGCGACTTCCTCGGACTGGGCATGATCGCGTAGCAGCTTGCACACGACGCCGAACACGGGCGCGGCCACCGCGTCGTAGACCACGGAGAACGCATCGCGATCCCCCTGCGCGACGAGGGCAAGCTGTTCCTGCAGATCAGGTCCACGGGCTGGGCCGGGCCTGATCGGCCTGGGGTGTGTCATGTGCCGCCTTCCGAACACCACCGCTGGACAGCGGCAGAGCAGGTCAAAGTCACCAGTAACGCACAGCGTTCCCCCTCTACTCGAACCAGGGCCCGAAGTGCGCTTCGGCCAGGAGTCAGTCGACGGTGACGACGACGGAGTGCCATCCGGAGGCGCCGTCGGGGATGGTCGGGGTGCGCTTCTCGGTCTGGGTCTCGCCGGTGCGGTCGGTGGCCCGGACGGTGAGGGTGTGGCCGCCCTTGGTGGCCTGCCAGGGGTAGGACCATTGCCGCCAGGTGTCGCGGGTGTCCTCGGTGGCGAGGCGGGCCTCTTCCCAGGGGCCGTCGTCGACGCGTACTTCGACCTTGTCGATGCCGCGGTGCTGCGCCCAGGCCACCCCGGCGACCATAACGGTGCCCGCCTTCGGCCGGCCGAACGGCTTGGGGGTGTCGATGCGCGACTCGGTCTTGATGGGCGCCTTCTGCGCCCAGTCCCGCTTGACCCAGTACGAGTCGTAGGAGTCGAACGTGGTCAGCTCGATGTCCTCGATCCACTTGCAGGCCGACACATAGCCGTACAGCCCCGGGACCACCATGCGCACAGGGAAACCGTGCTCGAAGGGGAGCGGTTGGCCGTTCATGCCGAGGGCGAGCATCGCGTCCCGGCCGTCCATCACGTCCTCGACGGGACTGCCGATGGTCATCCCGTCCACCGAACGCGCCACCAGCTGGTCGGCGGGCCCGCCCTTCGACGGCGGTTTCACCCCGCACTGCGTGAGGAGGTCGGTCAGGCGGACGCCGATCCAGCGGGCGTTGCCGACGTAGGGGCCGCCGACCTCGTTGGAGACGCAGGTCAAGGTGATGTTGCGTTCGATGAGCGGCATCTTCAGCAGGTCGTCAAAGGAGACGGTCAGTTCGCGCTCCACGCCCTTGCCATGGATGCGCAGCTTCCAGCTGGTGGCGTCGACCTTGGGCACGACCAGCGCGGTGTCGACGCGGTAGAAGTCACCGTTGGGCGTCATGAAGGGGCTGATGTCCTTGATCCGCAGGGCCGCGCCGCGCGGGACCGGGGCCGCCTTCGACGCCGGGGCGGGGATCACGACGTCCTTGCGGGAGGCGACGGCGTTCTGGCCCTGCGAGCCGTTCAGAGCGCGTCCCGCAAGGCCGGCGCCGGTGGAGGCGGCGGCCGCGGCGGTGGCGGCCAGGATGAACCCGCGCCGGTCCCACCCCGACCCATCTGAGCCGTCGGCCTGTACGGGGGCTGTGTCATCCAGTGTCTGCGCCGCGCCGTCACCCGAGACCGAGCCTCGAGAGGCAGAGGCCTGGCCGGCGACGTCCCCGGTGCGTCCCAGCCGGCCGATCAAGTAGTAGAGCAGACAGGCGCCGACGATGGCGCCGACGGCGGAGGGCAGCGCGTCCGTGATGCCGGTGGAGTCGGGCCTGCTGGTGGCGGCCAGAGCGCCGACGACGCCGAACGCGAGGACACCCAGTGAGCCGATCAGCCGCCACCGTGCGGCGAGCGCCCCCAGGACCAGGGCGAGCACGGTCAGCACGGCCAGGATGCCCAGTTGCAGCACCAGCTTGTCGTTCGTGCCGAACTGCCGGATCGCCCAGTCCTTGACCGCCGGCGGGGTGCGGTCGATCGCCGCCCCGCCCACCGCGATGACCGGACCCGATTCGGGCCGCACCGCCGCGGAGACCAGCTCGGCGACCGCGATCGCCGCATATCCGGCGAGCAGTCCGCTCAGTGCGCCCAGAGACAGGCGTTTGATGCCGCGCAGCGGCGTGGAGGTCGAGTCGTCGTCCATGTCCGGGAATCCGTTCTTGCGCTGCGCCTGGATTGGTCGTTCACGCCATCGAGGGATGAAGGGGCATGCGGCAGCAGTAGCAGGAAGAGCAGCACGGTCCCTGGTGGCAGCGCCGCCGGGCTGCCGGTATTCCACGGTCTGGAGGGCAGCGTGCGGGGCGAAAGAGTGACGGCTTGTGCGAAGACCAAGCCGTGGGGCACAGGCCGCCGGATTACCGGCGGGCACACAGCCCCACACCACACCGCCCGACCAGATGAGGCAATGGCCGCCGCAGGGAAGCGGTGATACCTGCCGCTTCAGCGGCCAGGTCGATTACTCCGGGGGAGCAGCTGTGAGAGCGCACATCCTGTTCGCGTCGTTGATGAGGCGGGTACGGCCCGAGCCTGCGGCTGGTTGCCGGTTCAAGGCTCGTGCCTGCCGCGGCGGTAGGAAGCAAGGTGCGTGTGGCCGAGGCGAAACGCGCCTCGCGGCCTGCCGCTTGAGCTCCGAAACGTGTCCGGTGATGCCGCCCGCGGTGCTGAGGGAAGCCGTGTTGAGAGCCATCTCGCACACACCTCAGGAACCCGCAGACACACACGCCGCTCCACAGACCGACCACGATGCGACCAATCCGCCTCCCGGTAGGCCTCCGGAATAGGGGAGTCAGAAGCTTGTGGAGTCCGAAGCCGTCGGCAGATTGCTGAACGGCACAGGGAAGAGGCTTGCTGCGACAGCCCGTCCCACCGCACGGTTGACCGCCCTTGCCGCCGTTCCCGCGGCTCTCGCCCTCGCCGCTGTTCCCGCCGCAGCACACTCAGGCCACACCGCGGCAAGTGGCTCCGGCGACACGTACCAGATCGACCTGGCTTCCCTGAACAACTCCGGCGCCAAGGGCACAGCGATGCTCATGCTCGACGGCACCCGGCTCACCGTGAAGATCGAAGCGTCCGGACTCGTGCCCGGCCAGCCTCACGCACAGCACTTCAACGGTTCCACCGACGGCCATGACTTCCACTGCCCGGACGCGTCCGCGGACAAGAACAAGGACGGCATCGTCACCACCGCCGAGGGCCTTCCGGTCTACGGCGACATCAACATCTCCTTGACCACCAGGGGCGACACATCCAAGACGAGCGGTCTGGCCGTCGACCGGATGCCGGTCGCAGACCAGAACGGCACACTCTCCTACGAGCGCACGATCACCGTGTCGCAAGGGCAAGAGCGAACTCGACCCCAAGCTTCCGCAGGAAGCGACCGCCCCGACGGACCGCGGCATGGTCCAGGCTCCCGCACCGAGCAATACGCCAAGAAGGACGTCCCCTCCATCGACGTCTACGGCAACGTCGACTACGCCGGACTGCGACTGATCACTTGCGCCGGCACATACAGCGGTCACTCCTACGCCGACAACACGGTCGTCTACGCCCGCCTCGACCCCGAGTCCTGAACCCGCGCCCGAACCCCGGCGGCGCCTCCGTGGATTTCTTTGTGGAGTAGACCAATCCGTCGGGGCTGGGGTCCCGGATTCCTGGCAGGGGACAGTGGGCGAGACGAGGGGGAGCGGCCGTGGACGAGCAGGACGTGGCTGTGGTGCAGGACAGTTTGCAGCGAGCATCGGCCCGCGGCGTGCACGTGGTCCGGTACTTCTATGCGCACTTGTTCGGGAGCAGACCGGACCTGCGTCGGCTGTTCCCTGCCGAACTCGGGGAGCAGCACGAGCGGCTGCTGAACGCGCTGCTGCACGTGATCACCCATCTCGACAGCCCCGCCACGGTGTCCTACCTCCAACGGCTGGGTCGTGACCACCGCCGGTACGGCATCGCCCGGCGTGATTACCTCAGCGTCGGACAGAGCCTGATCGCATCGATCGCCGAGCACACTCCCCGCACCTGGAACGAGGACACCGAACGAGCCTGGACGAACGTGTACGGCATGGCGATGGACACCATGCTGGCCGCGGCCCAACAGGACAAGGACGCACGGCGCCCGGCGAGTTGGGAGGCCACAGTGGTCTCCCGCCGCCTGGACCGCACGGGACACACGGTGGTCCTGCAGATGGTTCCCGACCAGCCCTACGCCTTCCGGCCCGGTCAGTACGCGGCTGTCCACCACCCGGAACTGCGCGGCGTGTGGCGCCCCTACTCGTTGTTGCGCCCGGACGACGACGCGACACGCGGCGAGGTGGAACTCCACATCGCCCGCACACCCCATGGGCCTTTGAGCGCGCTGCTGTGCGACCGCACCTTTCCCGGGCAGTCCCTCACCGTGTCCACGCCGGGCGGGGACGGCTGGGGCGCCCAGGACACGGGACCGCTGACCCTGATCGCGGCAGGCACGGGGTGGGCTCCGGCCCGTGCCGTCCTCAGCGAGCAGGTGCAACGCTTCCCGGCGCGCAGCATTGACCTGCACATAGTGGCCCGTAGCCGTGACCACTTCTACGACCAGTCCCATCTCGCCCAGCTCGAGAGCCGACACCACCAGTTGACCTGCCACTGGTGGTGGCCACGGGACCCGGACCGGGTCCGCGGGTTCCAGCGTGCGTTCCAGGACCATCTGGCCGGTGAGCGCTCCTTGGCCGCCCGTCACGTCTATGTCGCGGGTCCCCCCGCCTTCGTCCGCGACACCGTGGGCACCCTGGAAGAACACAACCGGCCACTCAGCGTGACGCACGATCCGCTCCCTGCGGAGCACTCCCAAACACCGCTCACCCACGCAGAACGCGTCCTCGACCCGCCCCGTCCACGTTGGGTCAACCCGTCGCTGCACCACACCGGATGACCACCGGGCGGTGTCAGCCGCCGAACGCCGACGGATCCGCGACAACAAGTCGCCACTGGACTCGGCGGAGCCGCGTCTCTGCACCACGTGCGAGGCGCGAAACTGTCGGGCCCCACGATCTCTGCTCTCCAGCAACTATGTGTCTCGATCGAGAGAACCCTGAAATGAGCCGCGTATTCACGGTGCGCAGGAGCATCGACATCGGGGTGACTCCCGAGGTTGCCCATCAGGCCGTGAGTCGTCCTGAAGACATGGGCCGGTGAAGCTTCCAGTTCTGGAACATCGACAGGACGCTGCAGAACCTCAAGTGTGAGCTGGAACTTGCCAACGCCGCCTGACGCGGCAGTGCGGTACGCACCGCTCACCGCCGCGGCCCGACCGGCTGTGGGTAAGCGAGGGGTGCAACGGCCGTCCGGCCGGTGAGCCTACTTCGTCATACGACGGGCGGAGTCGGATGGGACGGTTGGCTGCCGTCTGGCTCTGAACCGGCCAGCAGTTCGTGCAGAAGGTGGGATGCGGTGATCACGCCCAGAAGATGCGGGCCGTCCTTGGCCGTCTCCACGACCGCGACGAGGGGACTGCGGGCCTGAGCCATGAGCGCGGCCACTTCCAGCGCCGTGTCGTCGGGTACGGCGACCGGCGGCGGCCCGGACTGTACGGGGAGACAGTCGGCGACGCTGCGTCCGGCCAACGCCCGGCAGAGACGGTCCGCATGTTTCTCGTCGACGACCGCGGCCAGAGTCGGATCCTCGATCACGTAGGTCGGCACGAGCGCCTTGACCAGTTGGGAAGCAGGAAGGATCGCCGTGGGGGAGCCGTCGGTGCCGAGAACGAGGAGGCCGGGCAGCTGTTGTTCGGCCATGAGGCGGGCGGCCGCGGTGGCATCAGTGTTGACGTCCACGGTCTGGTAAGGGATGGCAAGGTCGCGTGCTCGCATGGTCGGCTCCTGGGGAGGGTCGGTGGCGCTCAGCCGGGGGCTGGGGTGCTCCGGAGAGGCTCGGCGAGACTGCGGTGGGTGGTGTGGCGAGGACGCGCCATTGGCCAGGCCGGAAGCACTTGGCGATGTTATGGCCCCCGGCTGCGGATATCCGGCGACATGGAGTGCTGCGAACGGCAGGACACCGCGTTCGACGGGGATCTGACGTCCCATCATGGCACCGGCGAAAGCGGAGGCCTTAGGGTCACCAGGACGATCATGCTGCGTCCGGTGGCCCCCTTCGCAGCGGGCTCGTTTCGCAGGGGCCGGGACACCGTCATCATTGGTTTCCGAGCTGTCCCCCAGGCGGGGGCGTTGGCACCCGTGGTGGGCAGAACGGGGGTTGCCCGGTCCGAGTCGGGTGTCTCGCAGCGCCGGGCGGGGCGCCTTCGGCGCTGCGCAGCAGCAGCTCATCGGCCGGGACGGCTTGGCTGGTCCTTTCGACGGCAGTGGCCGTGGTTCAGGTCTGAGCGAAGTAGCGCAGCCAGATGTATGTCGCCGAGATCGCCACCGTGACGGTCGTGACGACGAGTCCGTACTTGGTGAACTGCCAGAAGGAGATGGGCTGTCGGTTGCGCTCGGCGATCCCGAGGACGACGACGTTGGCGCTGGCACCGATGGCGGTGGCATTGCCCCCGAGGTCGGCTCCCAGGGCCAGTGCCCACCACATGACGTGATCACCGGCGCCGCCCATGTCGCGGACAAGGTCGGCGGTGATCGGGGCCATGGTGGCGACGTAGGGGATGTTGTCGACGACGCCGGACAGGACTGCGGACGCGCCCAGCATGACCATGGATCCGCCGAGTTCGCTACCGCCGATGACATCGGCAAGCGCTGTGGAGATCTCGCTGATGACGCCGGTCTCGATGAGGCCGCCGATCATGATGAAGAGCCCGGCGAAGAAGGCGAGGGTGGGCCATTCCACCTCGCTGAGCACGTCGCCCGTCTCGACTGTCGAGACGGCGACAAGGAGACCGGCGCCGAGCAGGGCGACGACGCTGGGCTCGTAGTGCACGACCGGGTGCAGCACGAACCCGGCGACCACGAGCGCCAGGACGACAAGCCCCTGCACGAGAAGGCGAGGGTTCTTGATGGCCTCCCGTTCCTCCAATGCCATCACCTCGGCGGCCCGGTCCTCGTCGTAGACGAATGCCCTGCGGAACATGATCCGGCACAGCAGTACCAGCACGGCCGTCAGGACGGCCGCCAGGGGAGCGAGATGGACCAGGAAGTCGTTGAACGTCAGCCCGGCGCGGCTGGCGATGATGATGTTGGGCGGGTCGCCGACGAGGGTGGCGATGCCGCCGATGTTGGAAGCGAAGACCTCGGCGATCAGGAACGGGGCCACAGGCAGGGCGAGCCGTTCGCACACCAGCAGGGTGACCGGCGCGACGAGGAGGACGGTGGTGACGTTGTCGAGCAGCGCGGAGGCCGTGGCAGTGATGACGACGAGCATGACCATCACGCGGAACGGTCTGGCGTGCGCTCGTTTCACTGCCCAGATGGCCAGGAACTCGAACATGCCGGTCTTCTTCAGCACGCCGACGATCATCATCATGCCCATGAGCAGGAAGATGACGTTCCAGTCGATGCCGGAGTCGGTCGAGTAGAAGGCCGACTTGTCGTCCGTGGCGCCGATGGCCAGCATCAGCCCTGCACCACCGAGTGCGGCGGCGACACGGTGGATCTTCTCGCTGATGATCAAGGCGTAGGCGCCGACGAACACAATGATCGCCGCCCAGCTGTGCCAGTCGTTCACGGTCCTCCGATGAGACGTTTCACGCGGTGGGCAGGGTTATGGGGCCCACCAACTCGTTACGGTCGCCCTTGTGATCGCGGACGGCGGCCATGGGGCTGTCGGTCCAGGACGTCACCGCGGTGATGTGCAAGGTGCCGGCCGCGGGTCCGCCGCACGCACGTCGGGATCGGCGCCGAGGTAACTGATCCGCCACCGTGATCCCGGCCATGGAGTTCCGTCTCGACGCCACTGTCGGTGCGCCGACGTTCGGCCGCAAAGAGGGTGTCCTCGACTTCGAAGAGGCAGGCGATCGGTGACGCCGGCGTGCCCCGTCAGACCGGACAGCAGCACTGCGACGAGGAGCGCGACACCGACGACGGCGATGAGGACCACGGCCGGATTCCCCCGATCAGCGAAGAGAGCTCTCCTGGAATCCGAGCCCCAGAGGGGATCTCGAATTCGCCGACCAGACTTCCCGGCACACCGCGGGGAACCCTACATGTTCTTGACGCGGCATTGTCAGATCCTTGACGCGCAGCTCAACCCGGCGCTGTTGGCCGGGAACTGGAACTGCCCCGTAATCGAGCGACGGGTCGACCGGGCCGCGGCCTCGATTCGCTCACGCGCTGATGGTTCCGCGGGGCGGTGCGGCGTATCGCTTGCCCGGTGTCCGTGAGGAACCTCCGCCCGATGTCGTCCGGTCCGTGTTTTGCGGTCGCTTTCACCCTTCAGCCTTCGGTGCTGACGGCCGCGTCCTCACGCAGATTCGTCATGGCGGGTGCGGTACGAGTGCGGCGCGGCTTCGAGTCGGACGAACGGGATCTGCCGTCCCGCCTGTCGGTACGAGTCGGTGCTGCCGTCGACGTCGAAGCCCATGAACGCGCACAGGCGTCGGGCCGTGCGGGGATGGGCCGCAGCATGGCGGGCCATGGTCTCAGCGCCCTCGTCGGAGTTCAGGAAGTAGGCGGTGACGGCGTGGTGACGGTTGCCGACCTGGATGGTCGTCTTCGGCGTGGCTCGGAGATCTTGGTACCAGGCGGCTTCGGGACCGAAGCCGGAGGCCAGGATCCAGGTGCCCCGGTCGGCTTCGTGCGCGACCACCTCCAGCACGACGCGCCGGTCGAGGCCACTGGTCCGCCCGGTGTGATGCAGAAGCAGCAGGCGCTTTCCGAGAAGAGGTCCGAGGCCCACGTGGTAGAGAGCGAGGGGCAGCCGCGCGAGGCGTCGACGCCAGCCGCGGGGCAGGGCGGGGCGGCGAAGATGGGGGTCCTGCTGCTGCGACGACATGGCACGCCTCCTCGTGTTCTGCGCGGGACTCGATTCCGTAACAGACACGGACATCAACGATTAGCCCATGCAAGCTTTGCATAGTCTAAAGCCGAGGGGAGGCCGCTCGGCGAGACGGCTCGTACGGGTAGCGACACTGCTGGGAGCGTCATGAGCAGTACGGAGCGGCGGGACGACCGGCTGGTCCTGCCCCGGCTGCCGGTCGTGGCACTGTTCCTGTGCTCGATCGCAGAGATGGCCCATGCGCCGCCGCCAGGCTTCTGCCGCGCTGTCGTTGAGGGGTGAGACATGCTGACTGAGACGCGGGAAGCGCGCGACGTCGCGTGCAGGGTAGAAATGTGCCATGGCCAGGAAAGCGGCTCCGGCGGAGCGCATGGACGATGTGGATGCGGTGACCCGTGCGGTGCTGACCGCGTCGCGGGTGTTGGTCGCGGTGTCCGCGCGCTCGTTGGCGGAGGTCGAGGACGGGGTGACCTTGCCGCAGTTCCGCATGCTGGTGGTGCTTTCTTCCCGTGGCGCGACCAAACTGGTGGCGCTGGCCGAGCTGTTGGGGGTGGCGCCGTCCACGGCGATGCGGATGGTCGACCGGCTGATCGCGGTGGGGCTCGCGGACCGGCAGATCAACCCGGCCAACCGGCGCGAGACTCTGTTGCGCCTCACCGACGAGGGCCGGCGCACGGTGGCGGACGTCACGGCTCGGCGTCGTCAGGAGATCGCGTCGATCGTCGAGCGGCTCGCGCCGCAGCAGCGCACGGCGCTCATCGACGCGTTGACCGACTTCAACCGGGCGGGTGGCGAACCGTCGGCCCCGTCCTTGGGCGAGGGCGCGGACCTTTATCCGCTGGGCTGGGGCGATTCACCGACGGCGGACTGAGCGGCGGTAGCGTCCTGGGACCTCCTGCCCGCGTCAGAGAACGACAGGAGGTACCAACCGCATGACTGGATGGACCGTACGGGGTCATCAGGACGGACACGGCCACGGATACGAGCGGGCGGGCGTGGGCTTCGCAGGGTCTTCTTCGTCCGGTGCTTACTGGACCGCACCGTCGCCTGTCGTGGTGCACGACGCGCACGACGGTGGTGGACGAAGCGTCACGGTTCGCGGCCGGCAGGCGGGTGTGGCCCGCTCCGTGGACGATGTCGTCGCACTGCTCCGTCTGCTCGGCGTCGACCTGGATGCCGAGGAAGCAGCGGTCTCGCCGCTGATCGAGTGGCGGGGCGGCGGACCTGCCATGTGGTGGGGGCCTTGAGGAAAGCGCGGTGTGCTCCGGCAGAGCCTCGGACGAGTTGAGCTCGTGCCCCTCGGAGAGGCCGGCGAGCGACCAGTGGCCGTTCTTCGCTTTGTAGGAGGGCTGGTTGATCTCCCAGTCGTGGTACTTCTCACGTGCCACGCCTAGCGCTGCAGGGGCGTTGAGCCAGGCCAGGGCCAGCACGGCTCCCGCACCGAGCCAGGTCTTGCGGTCCTTGAGAAGAGGGCTACGGGCGGCGGCCATGGGTGCCTCCAGGCGATGTCGTACGCGGGGCTGTGGCGTATCGACGACTACCGCAGGCCCGGAGGCGGAGGGCGCAGGCGCGCGTTTTCGCACTGTGCAAGACAACTCGGGTCGCGCCTTACAGCTGTCGCGTTCCGCGAGCGGATGCCGTGCACAGCGGCGGCGAGGCCCTTACCGCGGCCTTGTACTCCAGTTGGTCTGGCGGCACGACACCGGCCACCCTGTCCGTGGGCGGTGCCGAACACGGCGTTCGAGGAACGCTGTCGTGCCACTGAGGCCACTAGGAGGGCAGCAACTCCGCCGCGCGCTGCTTTTCGGGAGTGTGCAGTGCCCGCAAAGCTCCTTGGTGGCTCAACCAGCCGACCGGTTCACCCTTGTCGGGGTCCAGGACCGGTAGCCCCGTTCCCGATGCGGACAGCAAGGCGGGCAGAGCAGTGGCGAGTTGCTGGTCCGAGGTGATGCGGGGCGCAGGCTCGGCGAGGTCACCGGCCGTCGCCGGTGCGCCGTCGGGTTGCTCGGCGAGTGCCTCCGCGACGGTACGCGCCGTGACGATGCCCACGTAGGTGCCCCCGGGATCGCGGACGGGCAGTGCCCCGTGCCCGGACTGGCTCAGCCGGTCGGCCGTCTGCGTCAGTCCCAGCGTCGTCGGCACAGGCGCGGGGAACTGCTCCATCACGGAGGCGACCGACTCGGCGCCGATGAGCGCGCCGCGCGCCGGCCCCTCCAGATCTATTCCCCGACGGCGGAGCTTGAGCGTGTAGATCGTGTCGCGGGTCAGGGCGCGGCTGGTCACCGTGGCGAGCACGATCGCGAGCATCAGCGGGAGGATGATCGAGTACTCGCCGGTGAGCTCGAAGAGGATCACCACAGCGGTGATCGGTGCGCGTGCGGCTCCGGCGAAGACGGCCCCCATGCCGACCAGCGCGTAGGCGCCGACAGCTCCGGCCGTCCCGGGCAGCAGGTCGTGCGCGCCTGCCCCGAAGGCGGCCCCCAGCATCGCCCCGATGAACAGACTCGGCGCGAACACGCCGCCCGAGCCGCCGATCCCGATGGTCAGGCTCGTCGCGATCATCTTCCCGACGAGCAGCACCAGAAGGAACCCGATCGCGTACTTCCCCTCCGTGGCACCTTCCAGCACCGGATAGCCCACCCCGTACATCTCGGGCAGGGCCAGCAGCACCAGGCCGAGGGCGAGGCCGCCGACCGCGGGACGCAGCCACTCCGGCCCGCGCCAGACCCAGTCGCAGGCGTCCTCGATGGCGTACAGGACGCGCGAGAACACAACCCCGACCGCCCCCGCGACGACACCGAGCACAGCGAACAATCCGTACTGCGCGAGGTGCTGCACATGAAAGGCAGGCAGGCTGAGGAAAGCCACGTCGCCGAAGGCCGCGCGCCCGATGACGCTCGCGGTGACGCTGGCGAGCACGGTCGCGCCGAACGCCTCGATGCTGAACGCGGCCAGGATCAGCTCCATCGCGAAGATGACCCCGGCGAGCGGAGCGTTGAACGTGGCCGCGATACCTCCCGCCGCGCCGCAGGCCACGAGCAGCTTCATCCGGTCTTCGGCCAGTTTGGTGAGCCGGCCGAGGGTGGAGCCGAGCGCGGAGCCGATCTGGACGATGGGTCCCTCACGGCCCACCGAACCGCCGGAGCCGATGGTCAGGGCCGAGGCGAGGGTCTTGACCACGGCGACCTTCGGGCTGATCCGGCCGCCGCGCTGGGCGACCGCGAGCATCACCTCCGGCACCCCGTGCCCCCGGGCCTCCTTCGCGAACCGGTTCACCAACGGCCCGTACAAGAGGCCGCCGATGACCGGTGCGGTCAGGACGAAGAAGGGCCCCAGCCATGGAACGTGCGGGTTGTCGCTCCCCGGGGCGGCCGCATAGTCGGCGTGTCCCGAGAAGAGTCGCGTGAAGGTCTGGATGCACCAGCGGAAGACGATGGACCCCAGTCCTGCTCCCGCGCCGACCAGGACGGCCAGCACCATCATCGAGCCCCGGCTGCCCGGGACCGGGCGTCTTGCCCGGCTGTCACTGCGTATGCCGCTCATTGTTTCCCCTTCCTTACATTTGCATTATGCAAAATGCCGTGGAGGGCGAGTCGGGCGGGCCGTCTGTGAGTGCCGGGTGTCCGTTGCGGCAAACGGTTCAATCCTCGCCGGGCAGTGCCGACGCGCCAGAGCGCATGGTGCGGATCTTGCAACCCTCGCACTCCGGGCGGTTGAGGCGACTGGATCGGTGAGGGCGCGGAGCGGCCCGCGAGGTGGTACCCGGCCGTGATGCGGTCCCGCTCGTTCACGGTCACGTCGATGCCGTAGGTGCTCTCCCGGCCGTCACCGCAGTCCAGGCAGGCGAAAGAGTAGCTGCGCCGCATGTGTTCGGTGCCCATGATCGCCTCCCGGTGACGGTGTCCTTCGGGATCGCTCTACCCATTATTGCACCATGCAAAATGGCTGATTGGGGTGGTGTTGGCCTTGCTCTACGGGGCGGTGTCACGTGGCGCGGTATGGGCGCCTTCTTCAAGGACTGCGAGCACCCCGGGTCCCGGTGGTCCAAGTGCCCACGCGTAAAAGATCCGTTACCGCAACGCGGGGGGCAGACCGAGGAGGCCGGCTTCGCGCGGCAGGATGACGCGATCGACCGTTTGACGGAGATCTACAACGAGAAGAGGCGCCGGCCGGGATCCCGGGCGAGGGCGGAGCGCAGAGCGAAGTACGGCGCCATGCGCTTCGAGGAGTACGCGGAGGAGTGGAAGGGAGGCCAGCGGCACCTGGCCGTCGGGTCCATCCGCCATCTCGACTCGCTCCTGGAGCACTGAACCTTTTCCATCATCGATCTGTGCTGTTCAGATGCAAGGTGAGGACAGCTTGGACAAGGCTGGTGATCCGGGTGGTGGAGCATCGGAGCTTGCGTAGGAGCCTCCAGGATTTGAGGCTTGCTATGGCTTGTTCGACGAGTGCGCGGATCTTGGTGTGCGATCGGTTCACCGCCTGCTGACCGGTGGGGAGGGTGTGCCAGCGTCCCCAGTACGGGGTGCGGACGGTGCCGCCGGCTCCTCGGTAGCCCTTGTCCGCCCAGCATGTGACGTCGGATTGGGCGAGGGCGTTGATGATGCCGTGCTCGCGGGCCGCACGGACGTCGTGGACGGCTCCGGGCAGGGCCGCTGAGGCCCACAGCAGTCTTCCGAAAGGATCGGTGAGGACTTGGACGTTCATGCCGTGCTTCTTGTGCTTGCCCGAGTAGAAGGGGCGGTCAGCTGCGATGCGGTCGATCGGTAGGAGCGTTCCGTCCAGCAGTACGAACGCCTTGGTTGAGGCTGTGCGGGCGGCCTCGACCAAGCTGGGTGCGAGGTTGGCCAAGAGGTCGACGGCCTCGGCGACGTAGCGGTAGGCCGTCGTGGTCCCGACCCCGAATCCGGCGGCGAGTTGGGCGTAAGTGTGCCCCACACGTAGGTGAGCGAGCGTGAGGAGGGCCTGACGACCGGCGCTCAGCCGCCGCCACCGCGTCCCGATCGCGCGGCGGTGCTGACTCAACTGCTGTGTGAGGAAGCGCAGGGTGGAGCTGGACAGGTCGACGCCGGATGGGCAGACAAGCACTCAGAAGCTCCCGGAAAGTGGATGATCCTGTTCGTGTACCCGCCTGCCAGAAGCTTCACTTCTGCGTGCTTGCGGGAATGTGACAGCTCTGCCTGCATCTGGCAGAAGTACCTTTACCAGGGCGCTGGTTGGGGGTCGTGGGCCATCGCATCGTGGTCGGCATGAGCGATACGACGCGGATCTCACTCGGCGCCCGCGGCTGGATGGTTCTCCTGACCTTGTGCGGCGCCACTTTCATGACCGGACTCGACTACTCGATCGTCACCGTGGCCCTGCCGGAGATCGGCCGCAGCCTGGGCTTCGCCGGCCCCGATGCCCTGCAGTGGGTGGTCACCGACTGCCTGCTGCCCACGGCTGCTCTGATGCCTCTGTTCGGGAGGCTGTCGGACATCATGGGCCGGCGGCGGCTGTTCATCGCCGGGGTGTGCGCCTTCACCGGCTTCTCCCTCCTTGCCGGCCTCGCCCCCGTGGCCTCCCTTCTCATCACCGCCCGCGTCGGCCAGGGCATCGCGGCCGCGGCGATCGGCCCCACGGCACTGGCCCTGATGACGGCTGCCTTCCCCGAGGGGCCGCAACGGACGCGGGCCCTGGGTGTCAACGGCGCACTGCTGTCGCTCGGCTTCGTCATCGGCACCATCGGCGGCGGCATCGTCACCAGTGGCCTGAGCTGGCGGTGGACGATGCTCATCCTCTTCGGAATCGGTCTGCTCGTCCTCGTCGGCGCTGCCACGGTTGTGCAGGACACCCGGCACGGCCGGGCCACCCGCCTCGACGTGCCTGGGGCTCTCCTGGCCAGCGGTGGCCTCTTCGCCCTCGTCTACGGGATCACCACCGGCAACACCAGTGGCTGGCTCAGTGCGTCCACCCTGACCGCGGTGATCGGCGCCGCAGTTCTGCTCGGCGGATTCCTCGCCGCCGAGGCGCGTCACCCCGTGCCGCTCGTGCCGCTGCGGCTGCTGCGTCGTACGACAGTGAGGTGGGGCATGGCGACAGGCTTGGTCACCTTCGGGATGTGCGGCGGAGCGACGCTGCTGCTGAGCATCTACATGCAACAGGTCGTGGGGTGGACCGCGCTGCAGACCGGCCTCGGTTTCGCCGCCGAGGGCATCGCCGCCCTGGCTGCGGGTAGCGTGGCCGCACGGTTGATCAGCGCCCGCGGCGCGGCGTCCGCGATCGCTCTCGGCCTCACGGTGCAGGGGCTGGGCATCGTGCTGATGGCGCTGCTGCCGGCGGACGGCAACCTCGTTCTGCTGCTGGGTAGTTCAGCAGCCATGGGCTTCGGGCATGTGCTGACCGTCGTGGCCGTCGTCACCACCATCACCTCCGGTCTCGACGAGTCCGACCAGGGTGTCGCCGGAAGCCTGGCACAGATGCCGACCTTCATCGGCGCGATCGGCGTGGCCGGACTGAGCGCCATCGTGGCGGCCCGCACGGCGGCCTTGGCCCCCACCACCACGCAGAGGCTCGCGACGGTCGGCGGACTGCACATGGCGTTCCTGGTGGCGGGAGCAGTCGCGCTGACCGGCGCAGTCGTCTGTGCGAGGGTCTTGCGCCGCACTCCCACGGGCCTGTCGGCAGACGCGATGGCGACCTGAAACCGCCCTCGTGCGATCTGCGCCGGCGCCCTTCCACTTGCCCAGGAAGTGGCGCCGGCCATCAGTATCGGCCTACGCCGCTGAGTCAGACGTCAGTTCCGCCAGCCGACGCAGCCGATCCTGCGAAACTGACCCCGGCTCCGCCTGGAACACGGTCACGCCCTGTCCCTCATCATCTGGAGGGCGTAGCAGTTCTGCAGCCAGGGTCATGGCACCCACCTGGGGATGCCGGTACTCCCGCGCGATGGTGGCGCAGTTGCTCACCGGATGCTCGACCCACAGTTCGCGGAACTCAGGGCTGAGCTCCTTCAGTTCAGCAATGAAGGCCCGAAGTTGCTCATCGCCCGGGAAGTTGCTCACCGAGACCTGTAGGTAGGCGACGTCGTCCCGTGCCTTTGCGGCCCAGTCGACGTACAGGCTTCGGGCGAACGCGAGTTCAAAGAAGTCGATGCGAACGAAATTGGGCGGGCGGCCTGTCGCTACGACGGGCCAGTGCGGCGCGAGCAAGGCATGCGCGAGCGGGTTCCAGGCGAGGATGTCACCGCGGCGGCCGACGGCGATGGCAGGAGCGTCGGTGAACGCCCTGACCATGTGCGAGAGACCTGGGCGTAGCACCTCGGCCGGCGGCACTGAGGTCTGTGCCTGGGGGATGCGCGCCAGCCGGTGCATGTGGCGCCGCTCATCAGCGTCCAGACGGAGAGTGCGAGCCAGGGCGTCCAAGACCTCATCTGAGACGTTCGGTGCCTGCCCCTGCTCCAGCCGAATGTAGTAGCCGACACTCACTCCAGCCAGCGGAGCCAGCTCTTCACGCCGGAGCCCAGCTACCCGGCGACGGCGAACACCGCCGGGTAGGCCCAGTTCTTCAGGCTGCAGGCGAGCCCGTCGCGACCTTAGGAACTCACCCAGTGCAGACGAGGGGTACATGCCTCCAGCTTGACATGCAGCTGGCACCTCGGAGATCTGGAGGCACAAACTTTCGGGGAGGTCTCGGTTGCCACCGGGCCGGCCAAAACCAGAGTCCAAGTGGAGCCCGTCGCCCCACTGAGAACGAGTCCACCTTGCGTGAGGCCGAACGGAGCGAATACTCGCCCGTGGTGTCCTCATCGCCCGCCCTTCCTGCTTGAACTGAGGTTGGAAAGGGCTCACTACGTCTTCCTGGCGATCGGCAGCCGGACGATGCTGAGCTTCGACCGCAGGAGCCTAGTACTCCAGCCGTAGATCGTGATCTTGCTGTTCAGGGCTGGTCTGGAGATGGCTGCGGCCACCGTTGATCATCGTGAGTTGTGTGGACAAACAAAGATCAGGCGGTGGCCGCGGAGCACAGCGTAGTGTCTGCCCGATGGCGGGCGATGTTCGACCAGCTGATGGGCCGCGTGGCGGGCCGGTTTGCTCGGGTCGAACCCCGACGTCGCGCAACCGCGTTGGTGCTCGGACTGCTGTCAGACCTGCCGAGGAAGAACTGCTGGACGCTGGCTGAGCATGCGGGCGACGCCTCTCCGGACGGCATGCAGCACCTGCTGCATCGTGCAAAGTGGGACGCCGACGCTGTCCGCAATGACGTGCGCGCCTATGTCGTCGAGCATCTCGCCGACGACCAGGCGGTGCTCGTGGTCGACGAGACGGGCGATCTGAAGAAGGGCACGGCGACAGTCGGCGTCCAGCGCCAGTACACCGGCACCGCCGGCCGCATCGAGAACGCCCAGGTCGCCGTCCATCTCGTGTATTCCGCCGCCCGCGGACACGCCTCCATCGACCGAGCCCTGTACGTGCCACGCTCTTGGACCGAGGACCCGGACCGCTGCCGGAGCGCGGGCATCCCGGACGATCTGGCCTTCGCCACCAAGCCCCAGCTCGCCGCCCGCATGGTCGAGCGGGCGCTGGACGCGGGAACCCCCGCACGCTGGGTCGCGGGCGACGAGGTCTACGGCGACAACCCCCACCTGCGGATCACCCTCGAACGCCGCCGGACCGGCTACGTCCTGGCCGTCTCCAGCACCCACACAATCACCACGCGCGCTGGGAAGTTCCAGGCGAAGACCCTGGCCGCGCGGATCCCGAAGCGGGCCTGGCAGCGACTGTCAGCTGGAGCGGGCGCGAAGGGCGAGCGATACTACGACTGGGCACAGGTCGATATCCACGACCCCGCCGGTCGGCCCGGCCACTGGTGCCTGCTGGTGCGCCGCAACCGTCGCACCGGCGAACTCGCCCTCTACCGCTGCTTCTCACCTGGGCCGGCGGCACTGTCGGAACTGGTGCGGGTGGCCGGACGGCGCTGGACGATCGAGGAGACATTCCAGGCCGGCAAGGGCCTGACCGGCCTGGACGAGCACCAGGTTCGCCGCTGGACCTCCTGGCACCGCTGGGTCACCCTCGCGATGCTCGCCCACGCCTTCCTCGCCGTCACCGCAGCCACCGAGCGGCGCGACCAGCCCGCCCTCGACGGCCTGATCCCCTTGACCGGCAACGAGATCCAGCACCTGTTCGCGGCCCTGATCAGCCCGGTCCACGACGTCGCACACCGCCTGCGCTGGTCACACTGGCGACGCCGACACCAAGCCCGCGCCCGAGCCTGCCACTACCAACGGCAAGCAACTGCCCAGCCGTAGAGGTTGGTGTCCCCTGACCGGTGGCGATATCGAGATGTCGCGAGGTCGGTGCCGATGCATACTTCCTCACCGTGGAAACCATGACAGGCGAGCTGCGGCGCCTTCGCTCCGGACCGGGAGCCGAGGATGACGACCAGCCCCGGCCGTTTCTCGTGCGCTGCCGGTTCACCGCCGAGGATCCGGCCCAGGTCATAGCCAATGCGCGTGCCGTACTCACGTGCGTGGTCGCGCAGATGGCTGAGTGGCCGGCGGAGGAGCTTTGGCCGCAACTGCTGCCGAACTGGTTCATCCAGCGGTGCGCACCCGAGACTCCGGAACCGGAGCACGGCGAGCCTTTCGACATTGAGGCGTGGCTGCGTCAATGGCGGGCCATGACGCCAGAGGAGAGAGCGGCCGTCGATCAGGGACCGTGGACGCTCTCGGGTTGGCTGTACTACTTCGACCCGACCGAGGAAGGAATGGGGGACGACCGCAGCTGGTGGTGGTGGCATGCAGGAACCGATGAGTCGGGCGGCTGGGTGCAGGTGGCCACCACGGGCTGGCCCTTCGGTAGCGGTTCGCTGTCCTGGCTGATTGAGGCCAGTGGAGGCACGGATCTTGTCTACGGGCCATGACCAGCGACTCGCCATGATCGCGAACTACGGCTGGAGTACTAGGCAGAGTGGTGAACTTCTGCCTGGGGCGCTCGGGTGAGGCCTCGACTTCGTCGGCCAAGTTGCACATCGAGGTGGGACTGAAACGTGACCGCCGGCTCACCCTTCTTCCCCAGCGCGGGGAGTCCTCCTCGAAGCTGGTGCTGACCTACGTCCACCGCCGCCACGGTCTGCCAGGGCGGCCGTCGGCGTCGACCTGCCCTGATGCGGGAACACCTGCAGGGATTCCGTGCGGTAGTCATCGACGGCAGCGAGTCGCCAGGTGCGGCCACGCTCGGGGGGTTCTGGCGGAGTGTCCGAGAAGGATTCGACGGTTCTTCCGCCCTGGTGGGGCCGAGACGGCCTGCCGAGGCGAGAGACGAAACTCCGTTCACGAGGTGCCAGACGCCGTCGGTACCGCAGTCCTGCGCAGGGGCGCCAGGGGACACCGCAGGCCTGCCAATCGAGCCGGCTTCCTCAGGCAAGCGGACGCATCAGACCCTGCCGCTCCCTGCCGTGTGATCGGTGCGCTGGACGTCAGCATGTGTGTGACCGCACCCCATCGGCGCGTCACGTGCTCAGCTTCAAACGGCTGTCCTAGAGTCTTGCGCCCCACCGCCAGATGGATGCCGAGCACCTTTGTCACGGACAGGAACACACTTGCTAGACGAGAGCCGAGGCAGCGCATGGCACACGAGCTCCCAAGAGGCTCGGGGCGCATCCGGGGATGCTGATCCTGTGTCCGGACAGCCGGATTGGAGATCAATTGGGTTGAGCGTCATGTCGTCGATGCTGCTGACCCATCTCACGGCTCGGGGGAGCACCGCTTTCGAGGCGACGTGCCAGTGGCCGAGGCTTCATCCACTCAACGAGCGTTCCATGAGTGTCTGTCACCACTCCCTGATCTGGGTCGAGTCGACCCGTCAAATCGGCCGGGCCGTTCTGAAACATCTGCCGGTCTCAGGCAGATCCACCCTTGAGCCGTCGCGTATTCATCTCGGCTTCGGCAATGGCCACCGACATGCTGAGACCCACAGCTTCACCACTGTGACTGCCCGGGTCTGTCTCAGCGATATTTCGGTACTTCACGGGCAGCTCGACTCTTTCCGGGTCTCTGCCGAGTACATGCTGGCCGGAAGGGTCATCGGATCTTGCAGCATGCGATTTCGGGACCAAGAAGCCCAGCAGAGTCTGCGCCAACCGGCCCTGCCTCCGCAGGGCTTCCTGTACCCGTCTCCTCCGTCCGTGGGAGCAGCCGCAGAACCAGACGTCCTGCTGGTGCGCTCTCCCGGCGCGGAGATGGTCGTGTGGCCACGCGATCCCAGTCATCCGGCTCTTCTGCCGGAGGCGCCGACAACCCTCCCCGCGCTGGCCGCACTGGAAGCGGGCCGGCAGGCAGTGCTCCTCCTATGTGGGAGGTCGGATGGGGCAGTAACCGGGCTCAGCGTTGAAGTGGTGAGCCCAGCTCCCCTTCATGGAGCTTCAATCGACGTGGCGACAGAACCGGGCGGATACCGGTTCCACATCCACCATGCCGGCCTTCTGGCAGCCAAAGGAACGGTCGGAATCATGCACTCGTAAGCCTGGCTACCGGCGGGCCCCGCGGCATGGGCAGCTGCGTTACCTGCTCAGCACTGCGGTGACGGCAGCCGAGGCGACTCCGAACCTTCAGCGAGAAATGGCTGCGCAGCCGTTGCAGAAGATCCGCACGGATCAGACGATGTCGCACGGATAGCGGCGCACGTCCACTGCACCGCGGGGTACGTGTCCGATCATGAGCTCTTCTCCCGAATCGCGATCCGCACCTCAAGCGTCCCGTCCGGATGACGGGCGGTACTGCCTCGTCACGGGCGCAAGCGGCTACGTGGGCGGCCGACTCGTTCCGGAACTCCTGGCACAGGGCTTCCGCGTGCGGTGCCTGGCCCGGACGCCGGAAAAGCTGCGCGACTTCGAGTGGGCGAGCCAGGTCGACGTCGTGCGCGGCGACGTTCTGGATCCGGAATCCGTGACCGCCGCGCTGCAGGGGATCGACGTCGCCTACTACCTGGTGCACGGCATGGGCAGCGGCGACGACTTCGAGGAGACCGACCGCCGAGCCGCGCACACCTTCGCCCGGGCCGCGGCACAGACGGGCGTGCGCCGCCTGATCTACCTGGGCGGCTTGACCCCCAGCGATGTACCCGAGGACGAACTCTCTCCCCATCTGCGCTCCCGCAGCGAAGTCGGCCGGATCTTCCTGCAGTCCGGGGTGCCCACCGCAGTGCTGCGCGCGGCCGTCATCATCGGTTCCGGCTCCGCGTCCTTCGAGATGCTGCGCTACCTGACCGAACGCCTTCCCGTCATGGTCACGCCCCGGTGGGTGCGCACCCGCATCCAGCCGATCGCGGTCGCCGACGTGTTGCGCTATCTCGTCGGCTGCGCGGATCTCCCCCCGGCAGTGTCACGCTCGTTCGACATCGGCGGCCCCGAGGTCATGAACTACCGCGACATGATGCAGCGTTACGCGCGAGTCGCGGGTCTGCCCCATCGCGTGATCCTTTCCGTTCCGATGCTCACGCCGGGCTTGTCCAGCCACTGGATCGGCCTGATCACACCGGTCCCACGGGGTATTGCCCGGCCGCTGGCAGAGTCCCTGCGTCACGAGGTCGTCTGCGGTGAGCACGACATCGCGCAGTACGTACCCGACCCCGCCGACGCGCCGCTCTCCTTCGAAGAAGCGCTAGGGCTCGCACTGCGGCAGGTGAAGGAGGCGCAGGTGAGCACTCACTGGTCGGCTGCCGCTGTGCCCGGAGTACCAAGTGATCCACTGCCCACGGACCCGGACTGGGCAGGCGGCAGTCTCTACTGTGATCGTCGGGCCCGGCGTACCACCGCCGCCCCGCACCATCTATGGACCGTGCTGGAGGGGATCGGTGGCGAGCACGGCTGGTACTCCTTCGGGCTGGGCTGGTCCGTCCGGGGCTGGATCGACCGCCTGGTGGGCGGTGTCGGACTGCGCCGCGGCCGACGGGACGCCACGCGCCTGCGCCTGGGGGACGTGGTCGACTTCTGGCGCGTCGAGGAAATCCAGCACGGACACAGCTTGAGATTGCGCGCCGAAATGCTTCTGCCGGGCCTGGCCTGGCTGGAATTCCGAGTCGGTCACGACCGTGAGGGACGTACGGTGCTGCTGCAGCGCGCGCTGTTCCATCCGCACGGCCTGGCGGGGCATGCGTACTGGTGGAGCGTGGCCCCGTTCCACGCCGTGGTGTTCGGTGGCATGTCCTACAACATCACCAAGGCCGCAGAACGGCTCGCCGCCGAGGACGATGCCGGTGCCCGGACGTCACTGACGCGTTGAACAACGGGCTGAACGGAGGTGTTGACGAGAGCCCGCAGCTGAGTGCGGAACGGGGCCTGAGAGCGCTGCTCGGGATTCAGCGACTTGCGTCCTGTTGGTGGACGACATCGTCCACACTGCGGTCCGGCGCATGAGGTGAGCTGGATTGCCTCAGGTGCCCCGAGCCTCAGGCTCGGGGCACCTGAGTATGCACGTGTGCAGCCCAGCGCAGGATGAGGAGCACGAACCGGTCGCGGCAAAGCAACCGAGCGCCGGACTTCATTCACCTGCGCGATTCGGGGTGCCGAGAATGCGCTTCCACGGCTCGACGAGGCCGAAGAGAGACACATGGTGTGTCCAAGTTTGAGGCGCTGACGAAGTGCCACCCGGAGTGCTGGGCACGATGCACGATTGGCCCGATCGCCGCCAGATAGTTCCGATGGGTGCTGATTTGCGGCGACTGCAACCGTTCGACGTCGTCGATCGGAATCGGTGAGAGGGGGACAGCAAACCGCGGCGAGCGAGCAGAGAGGTGCGCGCATCATGGAACTGCAAGACGAACTTCCCCTCGATCACAAGCTGGCGCAGGTGTATCGGTGGGGCGCAGCGTTCTGCGGCGTCGTTCTGCTGGTCTTCGGCAGTCTCGGGTTTGCCGACCAGCTGAGCCCTTTCAATACTGACGGCAGCAACATTGCGGGCTTGAGCACGAACGGCATCCTGAGTCTCATCTCTGTCGTCGTTGGTCTCCTCCTCGTGGTTGGCGGAGTCATCGGCGGGAACTTCGCCTCAACGCTGAACATGGCTGTGGGAGCCCTGTTCCTGGTCAGCGGTTTTGTCCATGTGTTCATCCTGGACAAGGGTGCGAACGTGCTGGACTTTGGCATGTCCAACGTCATCTTCAGTTTCGTGATGGGGTTGGTCATTCTCACGTTCGGCATGTATGGGCGCGTATCCAGTCGTCTACCGCACGACAACCCGTACTGGCGTCGGCGCCACCCGCGGCAGGCGGCCCGAGAAGCCGCTGCGTGGCGCGCCATGCCTGGGGCAGGTCCCGCCTCGATCGCTCACGCGGGATCACGCACTCTGAGCGCAGGACCCGAGCGGTAGGGGTTCTGGCGACGTAAGGATTGGCGGTTGGGGTTGCATTCCCGCTGCGCCTGGCATCTCAAGGAGGTATGTCATGCCTTGTTCTGTTCAAGGCGCCGTCTCGTCCTGCAGCGTGTAATGCGCAGAAAGAGAGCCGGTGCGCAAGGGCTATCCCTGGAGTCTTGCCGCTGGCGGCCCGCGTGCTGCTGGTGACCGCCCGCTGGTGCGCGAACTTCACGCTGCGCCAGCTGGCACCGCTGAACTATCAGTACGCCACCGACCACCAGGTTGTCATCGGAGCCGACAGGGCCACGCATGACCCTTGCCTGCGCGGCTGGAGGACGAGCGAAGGCCAGCTTTGCCAGCTTGACCCACAGCATCTACCACCAGTATCGCGACATCGGCTCAACGCGGGTCGGTGGCGATGAGCCGCATCCGGAGACGGTTCAGGCCGCGCCTGGAGTGGCTCTTGACAGTGCCCAGGGGCCAGCCCGTCACCTGAGCGATCTGAGTGTGGGTGAGGTCTCCGTGGAAGGCCAGTTCCAGAACGCGCCGCTGCGCTGGGGGCAGGAGCGCCAGTTCGCGACAGATGACCACCCGGTCGATGGTCTGCTGCGCAACATCGCCAGCGGCCGGTACCGCAACGCTTTGCACTGCCTCCGCGGCGGACGTCAGGGCGGACCGCCGGGTTCGGGCGCTCAGGGCATCGGCGATCTTGCGTCGGGTGATGCCCACGACCCAGCCGACGAAGGTGCCACGTTCCGGGGCGTACCCCTCACGGCCGCGCCACACGGCGAGAAAGACCTGCTGGGTGACGTCCTCGGCTTCGCGCGAGTCGCCCAGTGACCGGTAGGCCAGCGTGTGAACGAGCGTTCCCCAGCGACGGTAGGCGGCCTCCAGGCATGTCTCCTGGCCGCGGCGAAGGCCTGCGGCCAGCTCTTCGTCGGCGAGGGACTCTTCGACAGGTGCCCACAGGTCGTCGTGCGGAGTCCGCGTGGTCCGTTGAGCGCACATCGGCCCGTGCCCTTCCCTCGCCGTCAAGTGATCTTCACTCTGGGCCAAGGAAGCCCAGGAATTCGAATCGCATCGAATGTGCATCGATTGATGGCGAGGGTGAAGAGGCGGATTACAGCTCTCGCTGGATCGCCTCCCACACCGCGTCGGGCGGCCGCGCCGCTGCCACCGGTCCGGCCCGTCCGGCCCCGAGCACTCGCAAGAATGAGGCCAACGTCGACAGGCACGCCTCGCAGGCCAGGACGTGCTGATCGGTCGGTGACCGGGCTTTGTCACCCAGTGCGATGAGCGCGAGATCCCCCGGTGAAGGATGCTGGATCGGAGACGGAGCTGACATCGGAAACCTCTGGCGTCTAGGCCTGCTTGCAGGGACTGAGCAGTGATGTGGGACGGGTGGAACCTCCGTCATCGGGCGTTCCCTCCTGCGCGGCAGGCCAGATGCATTGAGTGGCGGATCTGTGCACGTGGAGCCCTCCAGCAGAGAACGCAGCGGTTTTGCGTCGATATGATTGAGTCATGGACTCTGACGGCACGCCTGAGCGGCCGCTCCCGTCTCCGGCAGCGGTCGACGGTGCGGGCATCACCTCGGGATCGCTGGCCCGGCGCCTGGGGATCTCTCCCACGACGCTGCGGTCATGGGACCAGCGCTACCGGCTGGGTCCCGCCCAGCGGGATCATGGTCGCCACCGTCGCTGGTCCCCGCGTGACGTCGCCATGATCGAGGACATGTGCCGCCTCACGGCCTCCGGCATCCCTCCGGCCGAAGCCGCGCGCGTCGCCAAAGAACGTGCCAGATCCACGCAGCACGGTGAGACCGGCGCTACCGCCTCTGGCGCAAGAGCGTTTCCCGATCCGACGGGTCACAGCTCCGTCTCGTCTTTTCTCCAGATGGGCCTGGTGCGGACCGAATGCCGGGGACTCGCCCGTGCCGCTCTGCGCCTCGACTCCGACGCCGTTCAGCAGCAGCTCGACGCCTTCGTCCGGCACCACGGGGTGATCACTGCCTGGGAAGAACTCATGATGCCGACCCTGCACGCGGTCGGCCGCAAGTGGGAGTCCGCCGGCGACCGCTACGTCGAGGTCGAACACCTCCTGTCCTGGCACGTGTCCACCACCCTGCGCAACGCACAGTTCCTGCTGGACTCTCCGCAGACGAGCCGAAACGCGCCCCGTGTGCTCCTGGCCTGCGTTCCCGGCGAACAGCACACGCTGCCGCTCGAGGCCTTGCACGCGGCGCTCCTGAACGCGGGCCGACCCGCACGGATGCTCGGCGCAGCCGTTCCGGCCGACGCACTGGTCGCGACCGTGCGCCGGACCGGGCCGGCCGCCATAGTGCTGTGGTCGCAGACCCGGTCCTTGGCGAGCACCCCTCTCGCCGCGCACCTGCAGCAAGAGGCCTGGGGACTCAAAGGGGCACGGCAACAGCCGGCACTCCATCTGGCGGGGCCCGGCTGGCGGGGCACCGTCATCGACGGCGCCGTCCAACTCGGAGGGCTGCGCGAGGCCGTCGCCCTGCTGAAGCCGGAACTCAGCCCATAGCTGACTCGGACAGGGGCAACTGTCCGAACCACCTCCCGGGGCTCCGCGCTTGCCGTACTCGCTGCGCCGCCGGCTCGAAGGCATCGCAGCGAATGCAGTCGGCCACACCCGGAGCCAGGGGCAGTACTGCTGTTGCGGCGGCGGAAAAGAGACGACCGCTGCCGCCCTCACGGCACGGGCAGAACGGCATCACGTGCAGAGGGTGCACCGCGGCCAGCCAGGCCCCGAAGGAGCGCGTTACGGCCACGCGTCGGGACGGTCCACAGCTCATGGCCCTGAAGGCGCCACTGTCGAAGGAGCGCGTTGGCCGCGAGCATGCCGGTGGTAGCGGCTCGCTCCATCAGCGCCACCGGCAAATCGGTACGCACGAGGTCGCCCGCGACCATGAGGAAGGGATGGGATGTCCCCACGGTGGGGCGGTCGACATATCCGCCCGCGGCGAACATCGGGCAGTCCTGGCGCCACTCATGACGAGCGTCGATGATGCGTGCGGTGCCCGTCTCGGGATACAGCTGATGCAACTGGTCGATGGCGTGGTTCTGTTCGGTCAGCATGTCTGCGTTGTCCGGGAGAGCGTAGGCATGCAGTTCGACGACGGACCCGCCGGTGCGCTGTGACCAGGTGCGTGCCTCGTGTTCCCAGCGCTCCAGCACGCTGACGTTGTCGAGGTTGCCGTAGCCACTCGTGCCGAGGAAACCTGCGCGGTCGGCGGCGACCGGCCGGTCCAGCCATAGGCGGGACACCAGGAAGGCCGGTGCGGTCCGCAGGCGCGCGATGCGGGCGTACCAGGAGGGGTCCGCCAGGCCCGGGCTTTGCTGGATCAGGTACTGCAGGCCGTTGCTGTCGAGAGCGAGAACGCACGCGTCGTCGTGCTGCGTGTGGGTGCCTGCCGTGAGCTGGAAGCCGCCCTCTGACGTTGCGGCGACGTGATCGACCGAGGTCGACACCTTTACCTCGACACCCAGGCTCTCCAGGTAGTGATGCAGGGGGTTCCACAAGGCGGTCGGGAAGGGATCGGTGGGCACGTCGAACAGGAGGCCTTCGGCGGAGCCCAGGAAGTAGATGTGAAACATCAGCACCATCTCGGCGGCCGAGAGGTGTCGTGGATCGGCGAAGAAGCTGCGCGAGAACACCTCGAAGGCCAGGTGATGGGCGGCCTCAGGGAAACGGATCGAGGCCAGGAAGTCGTGCGCACTAACCGAGTCGAGCTGCTCGTAGACCTGCGGGACACGCACGTCCATGAGGGGGAGAGCAGCCCGTGCGTTCATCCGCGGCAGGTCGGAAAGAGCAAAGGTCGGACTCGTCACGGCAAATCCAAGGGCGCTCCATGGCGGGGTTCGTGGGACGCGTCGGAAGCTGTCCTTCACCCCACTGGCGTGCCAGAGCGGATAGTCGGGCAGCTGTGTCAGCCGTTCCAGATGGGGGTCGGTGCGGCGCAGCAGAGCGCGCAGGTTGTAGTACTGACGGAAGAAGGCGTGGAAGCCGCGGCTCATGGTGACCGACGAGCCGTCGGCGAGCTGGGTGCTCCAGCCGGCCAGGCGGCCGCCGAGTGTGGCCTCCCGTTCGAAGAGGGTGACCCGCACGCCGCGTTCGGCCAGCGCGACAGCGGCCGCGATGCCGGCGATGCCTCCGCCGATGACCGCCGTCGACGGCGGTGCGCCGGTGGCTCTGGACGCTCCGGGCACGGCCGGTACACGCACAGCCTGGCGGTCCAGGGCTCCTGGAGGCAGAGGGCGGCGGCGTTTCATGCGTGGGTACCTTCCTGCGGCACTTGGCCGACGATGGTGTGCGTGATGCCGGTCTGCCAGCCGGGCAGGGGCAGGATGCGTACTCGGACCAACCCCGCGGCGGTCAGACGGTGGGCAAAGCCGTCGGCGGTGTCGAACTCGATGACGCTGCGCCACAGGTGCCGGTACAGAGCACCGTCCCCCAGCGCGGTGGTGACAGGGAGCAGCCCCGCGCAGACCGCCGTCCACAGGGCACGATGGCGGCGTTTGCCGCTGAGCGTGTAGTCGTGCACGACCAGCCGGCCGCCTGGCGCGAGCATGCCGCGCACTGTGGACAAGACCGGGTCGGGATCGGCTGTGTTGCGGAACAGATAGGCGGCGAAGACCGCGTCGAAGGGGCCGCACACGTCCGGGTGGGCCAGGTCTTCCGCCGCCGTGTGCACAAACGTGACGGTGGGCGGCCAGCGCTTGGCGGCAGCCCGCTCCAGCATGCCGGCCGATGCATCCACGGCGGTGATCTCCGCCTCCGGCAGCACGGACAGCAGAGCGGCGGTCGAGGCGCCGGTGCCGCAGCCCAGATCCAGCACCCGCAGGCCCCTCCCAGGCGCACGGTAGCCGAGGCGGCGTACCGAGCGTCGCAGGTGGGCGTGGTAGCCGGGGTTGGCCCGCACCAGGGCGTCATAGCTGCCCGCGGCGTGGTCGAACGCGCGGGCGAGGGAGGCGTCGCGCAGGGTCGGCATGGTTCTCCTTGGCGGGACCGGCAGATCAGGGGGCGGGGGAGGGGCGCAGCGGACGCGACGGGAGCGTCACCGCGCTGCGCAACAGGGGCACGATGGGGCTGTTCAGTCCGATCAAGAGGTCCTCGTACGGTGTGGTGGCGCCGTCCAAGAACCGCAGCAGGCGTTCGGTGGGTACACGGGAGAACAGCCGCGTGAAGAAGGCCGCGCCGTCGAGGCGCCCGCTGGCCAGCGCGTGCAACAAAACCGCGTCCATCGCACGTGACCGCCTGGAGTGCGGCGCCGGCGGCACCGGACGCCGCCCTGCGCGAAGGGCAGCTGCGATGGCGGCCGTTTGGCGTTGGATGGCGGCGAAGGTATAGCCCGTGGACGGACGGGTGGCCCCGCCCGCTGCGCCGATCTTGAAGATGGACGCACCGCTCTGTCGGGCGAACTGAGCATCCGTCATAGGGATGACGCCCTCTTCGTGTGCTTCGATGCGGAAGTCACGGACATTGAGCACGGTGTGCAGGTAGGTCTCCAGGGCGCGGTTGTAGCTGTCTGCCGGCAGAACGGACGCTGAGAACTGCGTGTATTCCACCAGCGCGGTGTGGGGGCTGGTGGGCAGGACATAGCTGAAGGCCAGGCCGCGCTCGGGCTGCGGCGTGCGAAAGTCCATCAGTTCCACGGAGCCGGTGTCGAAGACCGGCCGGGGCGTGCGCACGAACCAGCCGTGAAAATGCTGCAACAGCGTGGTCCGGGCGGGCGGCAGGCTACCCAGCGGCCGGGAGTCGAACACCCAGCGCGCCGACAGCCGCTGCTGCTCGCCGTGGGCCGTGCGCACCAGCACCTGCGCGCCGTCAGCGGTCCCTTCGATCGCCTCGACCGTCCCCTCGGTGCGAGCCAAAATGCGCTGCCCGGCCAGACGTCGCTCGATGGCCGCCTCGAAGTCGGGGGAGCGGATCATCTTGTACCGCAGGGCGCCCGTGCCGGCGTCCACCAGCTGCCCGCCTGGGCTGCGCACCCGCATGCGGTTCCAGGCTGCGGAGACGGCATCGTCGTACCGTCCCGCCCCCCGTTCCCAAAAACACCAGGTCCGGGGCGCCGGCCGGAGCGGGCCGACGGGCGCCTGCACCAGCCGCACGGTGGGCGAAGACCGCCCCGCCGCGGTGCACAACCGCTCCGCCAGTGACAGCCCCGCAGCTCCCGCGCCGATGATCACCACGTCTGAGCGCACGCTCACCTCCGGCGAGTAGACCACTTGCTCCGGGAACCTTTCCCCTGCTGCTCCGATCATGGATGCGCTCTTTCGCAGATCCGATCCCAGCGGGCAGCCAGGAAACCGTCCGGTGAGCCGAGTTGCTCCGGTTGCCGCATCACGGCGCATCCGATCACGTGGATCACAAGGAATGCCCTGCAACACATCCAGTCCCTGCCACCCTGAAGGAGCCGACATGCCCCCCGATGAGGCCATGGGCGCCACCACGGCTGTTGCGCCACCCCAGGGGGCGGACCTTGAGGGCGATGGCGCTCTCGCACACCGCCGCCTGCCGGCCTCTGCGCGGGTGCGGCAGATCGACGCCGCAGTGGCGCAGACCGTGAACGACCGCCTGGAGCAGTTGCTGGCACACAGAGTCGCCCAGGCCAGCGCCGTCAACGCGACCTTCGGCGCCGACATCGCCGAACG
Source organism: Streptomyces sp. cg35 (assembly GCF_050410835.1). NCBI lineage: Bacteria > Bacillati > Actinomycetota > Actinomycetes > Kitasatosporales > Streptomycetaceae > Streptomyces > Streptomyces sp. cg35. The sequence goes on along the minus strand of NZ_CP191268.1, from coordinate 1,486,768 downwards.
CGTCGCCCGCTTCACGCTCGGCGCCGGGCGCCGCATGCGTCCGCAGTTCCTGTGGTGGGGTCTGCGCGCCTGCGGCCTGCCCGACAGCGCGCAGATCGATGCGGCCCTCCAGCTGGGTGCGGCTCTGGAGCTCATACAGACCTGCGCCCTGGTCCACGACGACGTCATGGACCAGGCCTCCACCCGGCGAGGTCAACCCGCCCTGCACGCCGACTGCGCCACGCAGTACCAGCTCTCCTCAGCGGCGCGTGCGAAGAACAACCGGTTCGGCGAATCGGCCGCCATTCTCGCCGGCGACCTCGCACTGGCCTGGGCGGACGACGAGGCCGCTGGCCTGCGTCTACCCCCCTGGCAGGCTGGCCAGATCCGCGACACCTGGTCGCGCATGCGCCTGGAGATGGTCGCCGGCCAGTACCTGGACATCCAAGGCGAGATCACGCAGAGCAGGTCCCTCAGCCAGGCGATCAGCGCCGCGTGCCTCAAAACGGCCCTGTACACCGTGGAACGACCGCTCCAGCTCGGCGCGACCCTTGGCAACGCGGATGACGCAACCCTGCGTGCCCTGTGCTCGGCCGGCCGCTGCGCCGGACTGGCCTTCCAGCTGCGCGACGACCTCAACGACGTCTTTGCCGAACCCGCCCCGCGTCGCGACAAGCCCCTCGGCGGCGACCTGCGAACCGGCAAACCCACCTACCTCATCGCCCTGGCCCAGGCGCGAGCAGAAGCAGACGGCGACCAGCACGCCCTGCACCTCCTGAGCCACCGACTGGGCCGGCCGGACCTCACGGACGACGACCTGGACGACATCCGGCAGGTACTGGAGCGCACCGGCGCCCGCCGCAACGTTGAGGACAAGATCCGCCGCCTCATCGCCCAGAGCACACGTCACCTGAACACCGCCCCCCTCGACCCCGACGCCCGGGCCCGCCTGCAGACCCTGATGCACCAGGCAGCCGGAACCCCCACGCCCCCAGGCGAATCCATGTGCGGCCTGCCGGCCGCCGCAGTCCAAGGAGCAGCCCGGTGAGGACCGTACGCGGAAAAACGGATCACGTCGTCGTCGTGGGCGCAGGCCTGTCCGGGCTGGCGGCCACCCTCCACCTGCTGGGCGCGGGCCGCCGCGTCACCCTCGTAGAACGCGATGACCTGCCCGGCGGACGCGCCGGACGACTGACACGCGGCGGCTACCAGATCGACACCGGCCCCACCGTGCTCACCATGCCCCACCTCGCCGACGAAGCCTTCGCCGCCGTCGGCGAACGACTGCGCGACCGCGTCGACCTCATCCCGCTCCACCCCGCCTACCGCGCCTCGTTCGCCGACGGCAGCACCCTCGACGTCCACACGGACGCGGCCGCCATGCACCAGGCCGTCGAGAACTTCGCGGGCCCCCAGGAAGCAGCCGGCTACGCCCGCCTGCGTCAGTGGCTGCAGCGCCTCTACCGAGCCCAGATGAAGCACTTCATCGACACCAACTTCGACTCGCCGCTGCAACTGCTCACCCCCGACCTGGCACGCCTGGCCGCACTCGGCGGCTTCGGCCGCATGGACGCCCAGATCGCCCGCTTCATCAAGGACGAACGACTGCGCCGCGTCTTCTCCTTCCAGGCCCTGTACGCGGGAGTGCCCCCGGCCCGCGCCCTGGCCGCCTACGCGGTCATCGCCTACATGGACACCGTCGCCGGCGTGTACTTCCCCCGCGGCGGCATGCACGCCCTGCCCCAGGCCATGGCGGACGCCGCCCAGGCCGCCGGCGCCGAACTGCGCTACGGCCAGCGTGTCCAGAGGCTGGAGCGCACCGGCGAGCGCATCACCGCCGTGGTGACCGACACCGAACGGATTGCCTGCGACGCCGTCGTCCTCACCCCCGACCTGCCCGTCACCTACCAGCTGCTCGGCCGCACCCCACGCCGCACCCTCCCGCTGCGCCACGCCCCCTCCGCCGTGATCCTGCACGCCGGAACCAACCGCACCTGGCCCCAACTGGCCCACCACACCATCTCCTTCGGGTCCGCCTGGCACCGCACCTTCGACGAGCTCACCCGTCACGGCCAGCTGATGAGCGACCCCTCCCTGCTCATCACCCGGCCCACGGCGAGCGACCCCTCCCTGGCACCGCCCGGCCGACACCTGCACTACATTCTGGCGCCCTGCCCCAACACCGACATCGGCCCCAGCCCCGCCCACTGGGGCGACCTGGCCCCCCGCTACCGCGCCGAACTACTCACCGAACTGGAACGCCGCGGCCTGGACGGCATCAGCACCGCCATCGACGAACAGTGCCTGGTCACCCCCGCCGACTGGCACGCCCAGGAACACGCCGCCGGCACCCCCTTCTCCGCCGCCCACACCTTCGCCCAGACCGGCCCCTTCCGCCCCCGCAACCTCGTCCGCGGCACAGCCAATGCCGTGCTCGCCGGCTGCGGCACCACGCCCGGCGTCGGCGTCCCCACAGTGCTGCTGTCCGGGAAGCTCGCCGCCGCGCGCATCACCGGAACCCGCACCACCCCGAATCCCCGAGCCCGCGGCACGTTCAACACCCTGAAAGGAGCGTCCTCGTGACCGCCCGAGAACTCGATGCAGCAGGCATCACCGACGCCGCTCTGCGAAGCGCCTACACCCGCTGCCGCCGGCTCAACGCACGCCACGGCAAGACCTACTTCCTCGCGACCCGGCTGCTGCCCGCCGATCGCCGCCCGGCCGTCCACGCCCTGTATGGCTTCGCCCGCTGGGCCGACGACATCGTCGACTCCCACACCGATGAACTCAAAAACAGCGAGCGCACCACGGCGCTGCAGCAACTGTCGACCAGGCTGCAGCACGGCCTCAGCACGGGCCGCAGCACCGAACCCGTCGTGCAAGCGCTCGCTGACACCGCCCACCGCTATGCGATCGACGCACGCCACTTCGAGGACTTCATGTCGGCGATGCGCGACGACCTGACCATCACGGACTATCCCACCTACGAGGATCTGCGCCGCTACATGCACGGTTCGGCAGCGGTGATCGGCCTCCAGATGCTCCCCGTGCTCGGTACCACCGTGCCGCGCGCCGAGGCGGAACCCTACGCGGCTGACCTCGGCGTGGCCTTCCAACTCACCAACTTCCTGCGCGACGTCGGGGAGGACCTCGACCGGGGGCGCGTCTACGTCCCCGCAGACTTGCTGAACGCACACGGAATCGACCGGGACCGCCTGCAATGGAGCCGTGACACCGGCCGCCGGGACACGCGCATCACCCACGCCCTCCAGGCCTTCGAAGCTCTCACCCGCGGCGTCTACCGGCAGGCGGCACCGGGCATCGCCCTGCTGGATCCGGTCTCTCGCCCCTGCATCCGCACCGCGTTCGTGCTGTACTCCGGCATCCTCGATGCCGTCGCCGCCGACGGATACAGCGTGCTGCACCGGCGGGCCGTGGTACCTCGGCGCCGCCGCGCGGCCGTCGCCGTGGACGGCCTCGCGCGTATCGTGCACGCCCGGATCAGTCACCGCTCCGCCCTCCGCCCGGATATCCGACGGGACACCAGCCCCGAGCCCGCACGAGCTCAGTTGACCATGACCTCGTCGCAGCCCCGGGGGGCGGCATGAGCAACCTGCCCCGGTCCTCCCGCTTCCCCCTGGCCCTGCGCAAGAACCCACCGCCGTGGGAACGCCAGGATCCCACCTGGCGCGATGCACGGCCCTCGGTGATCGAGGCCGCACTGAAGCGGGCGCAGGCACGGCCGTCGGGAAACTGGTACGTCGTCGGAGGCAGCGACGAGGTGCCCCGTCAGGCGCCGCTCGGGCGTACCGTGGCCGGCCGTGAGCTGGTCATCTGGCGCGACGCCGACGGCAATCTCGCCGCCGGGCCAGGTGCCTGCCCCCACCTGGGCGCCCCGCTCAAGGACAGCCCGGTGCGATGCGGCACTCTCGTCTGCCACTGGCACGGTCTCTCCTTGAGCGCCCAGGGCCAAGCCGGATGGCGCACCCTGCCCGTCCACGACGACGGGGTCCTGATGTGGGTCCGCCTGGACAGCGCAGGAGAGGAGCAACCTCTCGAACGCCCCGTCATCCCAGTGCGCCCGCCCTCGGCACGCTCGGTAGGCGCCGTCTACACCGGGATCGGGCGGTGCGAACCGGAGGACATCGTGGCCAACCGGCTCGACCCCTGGCACGGCGCATGGTTCCACCCGTACTCATTTGTCGATCTGAAGGTCATCGACAGCCCGGCCGGAGACGCCTCCGACCCCGACGTATTCACTGTCGAGGTCTCCTTCCGCCTCACCTCCCGCATCGTCGTTCCTGTCCGCGCCGCGTTCACCGCACCAGAGCCACGCACGGTCGTCATGCACATCACGGACGGGGAAGGCCGTGATTCGGTCGTCGAGACCCACGCGACGCCCATCACTGCACCCGGACACCACGCACCCCGCACCGCCGTGGTCGAGGCAGTGCTCGCCACATCCCAGCGACCCGGCTTCACCCTTGCGCGACACGCCTCCAGGGCGCTGCGCCCCCTGATGCGCGCGGCCGCTGGACGGTTGTGGCGCGATGACCTTGCTTATGCGGAACGCCGCTGGCAGCTGCGGTCACACCCCAACCTGCGCTGTTGATCCGGCGTCACGGAGGGCCCTGCTGACGCTGACACTGACTGGGCGTTCGGAGGAGGAAGCCGCTGGCTGCCGGCTCTGAAACGGCCGTGGTCAGAAGCCCCAGATACGCGCGACGAAGAACCCGGCCACCGGCGTGCACGTCGAACACGGGGCAGGCAGGAGAAACCCTGGCCAGCTCTACACCACGTGATTCATGGCTCCCAACAATCGTGCAGCTGCCCAGGCGGGACCTCGCTGCCGCATCGCGGTGCTGGCGACCATGTCCAACGGCCGCCGGCGGCCGGACCAGAGCATCTGCAGCGCGTGCGGCACCGCGTTCTCGGTCAACGCGTTGGGATCCAGGGCTGCCCCTACTCCCGCCCGTTCGGCATCTGCGGCCACGCTGAACTGGTCGCTCGAGAAGGGCAGCACCACAGCAGGCACGCCGGCCCGCATGCACTCGGTGAACGAGTTGGCGCCGCCGTGATGGACCATGGCGTCCACGTGCTCGAGCAGGGCTTGCTGCGGTACCTCCGGGGAGACCAGGCACCGTTCGCTGACCAAGTCCTCCAGTACGCCAGTGCGATTGCCTGCGGCCATGATGACGCCGACATCGTCAAACGCTCTCAGGATGCTCCGTGCCACGGTGCGCAGCACGTCATCGCGCGCGGACAAAAAGGTGCCGAGCGCTACCAGCACCACCCGCCGGGTGCGGCCACGGAGCTCAGTGAGGCGATGGGCCCACGGTGCGGGCAAGGGGTGCTGAGGCCCCACCATGTGGCCGGCGAAAAGGTGGGCCCGTCCACGGGGGCGCGCGGGCAGCCAGGGCAGGTGCGGATAGGAGTAGACCACCGCGTGAGGGGAGGTGAGGGCAAAAGCCCGCCCTGGGGGTGGCACGGCCGGGGCTGCAGCGCGTGCAACAGCCGCGAACGCCCTGGTGAAGGCTTGGTCGTTGTCTTTGACCCACGCGTGCAGCGTGGCCAGTTCCCGGGGTGCGGGGCGCATGCGGGAAGGCCAGGCGTGCGGTATCCCGAAGTAGGCGTCCTCGGCGCCGAGCACGTAGCTGGGATGACCGGGACACAAGGTCGCGTACGGCAGCTGAAGACAGTGCAGAGCCAGAGTGACGGCATAGCTCAGCTGGTCGACGACATACCAGTCGGCGCGTACGCGCCTGTGCAGAGTGCGCATGGCGGCCAGCACGGCTTCGGGGTCCGGGAGCATGTCCTCACGGCGGTGTGCGGCCTGTGTGATCAGCGCCGAGACCGCACCTCGTCGCGTGGCCTCCAGGAACGCCGAGAGACGTCTTGCCTCCTGGGCGGACTGCGCGGTGGACTCTGCAACCCCCGTATTCGCATTGCGCGTCACCACGAGTTCCTCGAACCGGGTTCCGGACTGCCGAGCCAGAGGCTCGAACTCGGGGCCGCATGCGAAGTGGACGTCGGCTCCGGCCTGACGCAGCGCCGCCGCGAGGGAGGCCAGTGGCCTCGCATGTGAGGCGAACGGCGGACTCACCACCACGATGCGCGGCATGCTCTCCCTCTCACAACGGTCGTGCACGGGTACCTGGCACAGCTGTCATTTCTGACGGGATCGCGCCCGTGGATGCACCGGGGCCGAGTGTCCAGCCGAGAAGAGAATGAGTCGCCACCGGGCCAGGCGGCGGTGGCTCGCCGACACTGCTGGCACAAAAGGGAACAAATTGCTCATGTGATGCATCCGCCTCTGGCGTCACGCTGAAAGAGATAGAGACGAGCTGACGAGCTCCCGCGATTGCCTCCCAGCAGTCGTCGCCGCTTCTCAGCAGCGCGCAGTGATCGCAGGAAAAGCCCTGCGGATGCGCCCGCCAGTTTCGTGAGGAGGGCTGATCATGACCTCTCATCCCGCTCGAACCCGCGTGCTCGTCGCTGCCGCAGTGCTTGTGGTGCCGGCGTCACTCACGGCGATCTCCCCAGCCTCCGCCGACGACATGGACGGCCCTTTCGGGTCCGCATGCTCGACGGTGCCCAAGGAGGGCGCAGGATCGTTCGACGGCATGGCCAAGGACCCGGTGGCGACGGCAGCGTCCCACAACCCGGAACTGTCCACGCTGGTCAGCGCCGTGAAAAGCGCCGGTCTGGTAGACACCCTGAACAACGCCAAGGACATCACCGTCTTTGCCCCCACCAACGATGCCTTCGCGAAGATTCCCAAGGCGGATCTGGACAAGGTCCTGAACGACAAGGAGCAACTCACCAAGCTCCTGACCTACCACGTGGTTGGCGAGCAGGTCACCAAGGACAAGCTGGCGGACGGGTCCTTCAAGACGCTCGAGGGCAGCAAGCTCACCACCTCCGGCTCCGATGACAGCTACAAGGTGAACGACACCGCCAAGATCGTCTGTGGAGACGTCGCGACGAGCAACGCCACGGTCCACATCATCGACACCGTGCTCATGCCCGAGAGTTGAGCTCGCAGATCCGTGCCGGTCCACGAGATCGCCGACGCCCGCATCCGCCACGTCGACAGATGGAGAAGGACGGGCAGCACTCGACTCACACGTCTCCTCAATGAGGTATGCGCATGGCCACCATCACGGTGCGTGCCTTCGAGCCGCTGCGCCTCCGGGCCGGTCAGATGCTGTTCGCCCGCGTCGCCGGACCGGAAGGCCCTCGTAACCGCGCCCTGATCCACAACACCCCCGGGCCGCGCTGGTTCCCGCCAGAGAGCCCGATCCGCCGCGTTCACGCGGACAGCGCCATGTTCATCGGTGGCCTCTCCGCACTGCTGCTCCAAACGCTCCACCCTGTGGCGATGGCCGCGGTCGCCGCGCATTCCGGCTACCGCGGCGACCCCTGGGGCCGGCTCCAGCGAACGAGTACCTTTCTCGCCACCGCGACCTACGCAACGGCCGACAGCGCCCAAGCCGCCTGCGACCGGCTCAACGCCGTGCACGCCAGGATTCAGGGCGTCACCGAGCAGGGCATCGCCTACCGCGCCTCCGACCCCCACCTGCTCGAGTGGATTCACATCGCCGAAGTCGACTCCTTCCTGCGAGCTCACCAACGCTTCGCTGCACAAAGGCTCACGGCCGATGAATGCGATCAGTACGTGGCGCAGATGGCACACGTCGCCCAATCCCTGGGGGTGCCCACGCCCCCGCACACCCTGCATGAGCTGCGGACCCGCCTCACGGCGTACCGCCCCGAACTGCGGGCCACACCGCAAGCACTCGACACCGCCCGCTACCTGCTGCTCAGTCCGCCGCTCCCCGTCCCCGCACTGCCGTTCTATGCAGCGTTGGCATCCAACGCGATCGCGCTGCTGCCTCCGTGGGCCGCAGCAGAGCTACACCTGCCGCGCTGGAAACGCGCAGAGCGATGGACGGTCCGGCCAACCGGCCGACTCATCACCAGCTTGATCCGATGGGCGATGCAGGTCCCCACCGAACCACCCCGCGGCCCGGTCGCGTCATCGAGCCTGTGATCCTCGAAGGAGCGCTGCCATGAACATCAACGGAACCCGCATCCTTCTTCCCGGAGCCACTGGTGAGCTGGGCAGTGCACTGGCCCGCAAGCTGCACAGCAGGGGCGCTGTCTTGTACCTCGCCGGACGCAACGAGACGGTGCTCCGCAGGCTCCAAGACCAGCTTCCCGGTGTGAGGACAAGCACCTTCGACGCCTATGACCTGGACGGGTGTGCAGCCCTGACCCGTCGAGCTGCCGAGCAGATGGGCGGCCTGGACACCGTGGTGACCTCCATCGGAGTTCCGGCCTTCGGTCCTGCCGACCGCATCAGCGACGCCGTTGCAGAACATCTCATGACAGTGAACGCGCAGGCGCCCATCGCCTTCCTGCGGGCCGCGCTACCCCTGATGGCTCCCGGCGGCGTCCTTGCAGCCATCACCGGCATAGTCGCCGGAAACCCGCCCGCTCACATGGCCGACTACGCCGCCGCCAAAGCAGCTCTCGCCGCGTGGCTGCAGGCAGTGGGCAAGGAACAGCGCAGGCGCCAGGTCGCCCTCATCGATCTGCGTCTGTCACATGTGGACACTGGTTTCGCCACTCGCGCGGCCGCGGGGCGACCACCCCGCCTGCCTCCAGGACTGCCCATCGCCGCAGCCGTAGAGCTCGTGCTGGATGCCCTCGTGGATGCCGAACCTGACCACACACACGGCCTGAACACCTGAGCGCCCCGTATTGCCCTCCGCCGCCTGCTGCATCCAGTGGGTGCACACCGACAGAACACCCCACGCCAGCTCTTCGCGACAAGGAGTTGCTCGTGGCCCCCCACATCTCACCCCCCTTGGTTCACCCCTGCCCACCAGAGGTGGCCGACCCTTTCCTCCTGGCGCGAGCAACGCTCGACACTCCTCAAGCCTCCACCAGCCACTCGCTCCACGACGGCGACAACGCTCTGGAGCGCCTGCTGCTAGCCGAGTACGGCCAGGAACCGGATGGCCCCGCCACCACCGCCCCCGCACTCCTGCCCCCCGAGGACCTCGCCACGGCTGCACTACGGCGCGCCCGTCGGAGCGGGACCGTCCTGCCCATTGCGGCCCTCCTGGCCCATGGCCGCAGCGGCCCTCATGCCACCGTCGCGGCAACCGAGATGTGGCCCGAGACCGTCCGTTGGCACGGTGCGGCGCATGCTGAGGAAAGCCTCCGCTCGGCGCTGCGCCACACCACCTCCCCGAAGGACACCACGTTCCTGATCGACCTGGCCATCGCCGCAGACCTGCGTCCGCTCACCACGGACGCCACCGCTCAGCTACTGGAGACGGCCGACCGGGACCTGCGCCACACGCTCTGGCGCTATCTGCACCAGACCAACGGTCCGGACGCTCCGCTGCCCGCAATCACCGCCGCAGCCGACCCCTACGAGCGGCTCCTGCTGCGGCCTCCTCGACTCTCCCTGCCACGCCGTCCCGAGGCTTCGGGGCTATGTGTCGTCCAGAGCATGTTGCTCGGAGGCATCGAAACCCCCGGCGAAGGCGCAAGCGGCGGCCTCTCGGTCCTCCTGGGCGGCTTGGGCGACCAACTCGTCCGAAGCCCGGGCATCGGCTGTGTCATCACTCTGGTTGCCGCCGGACACCAAGACTTCGTCCACGACCCTCGACTGTCCTACGAGCGCAGCGCCGGGCACCACATCGTGCGTGTGCCCGTAGATGCACCCACAGTCCCTGCGCAAGGTGACATGCACCGCCACCATGCCGCACTGGCGTGGTGGGTTGTTCACCTGCTGCGTCAGCTTCCCCCTGTGGACGTCTTTCATCTGCGCTATGCCGACGACGGCAGCCTGGCGTTGGCGGACGCCGCTGAGCGGCTCGGCAGCGACATGGTGTTCACCGTGACCCCGGATCCACACCGGCATCTCAGTCGTCGGCACGCCGATACGCGCGTCAGCGATCCCAGGCGCATGGCGGAACTCCGCTTCGACCTGCACAAGGTCTTCGCCGCGGATCGCCTGGTGGCCCGGGCCACGCGCGTCGTATCGATTCCCGGCCGCAGCGGCAGCCAGGAACTCATGCGCTACTTCCCGCAGATTGTTGGTGCCAACGCCGGCGCGGGCCCCACCGCAGCTCCCGAAGGAATCACCCCCTTTCGCGCCTCGCCGCACCGCGAGGTGAACGGAGCAGCGCCGCTTCGAACGTTGTATGCCGACAGCCGACGCGGCGATGCGCTGGGACCGGAGGACCAACACCTACCCCTGTGGCTGTGTGTGGGCCGCCTGCATCCGATGAAGCAGCAGGACCACCTCGTCCGCGCCTGGCTGGCTACGGAAATGTGGCGCGTCTCCACTCTGGTTCTCATCGGCGGAGCGCGCATCGGGGCCACGGAGGTGGAGAAGCACATGAGGAGCGAGATCGACCGCCTGCTCGAAGGCAATCTGACCGCCCGGCGGCGGCTGGCCTTGCTGCCGGCCCGAGAGAACCAGTGGATCAGAAGCCTGGAGCGCGTCCTTGCCGATCCTGCTCGCGGCGTTCCGGCCTGGTATGTGTGCCCTAGCGCCAAGGAAGAGTTCGGCATCGCCGTGTTGGAGGCAATGGAAGCGGGACTGCCGGTAGCAGGTCCGCACAGCGGCGGAGTACCGCACTACCTGCAGGACGGCGTCAACGGCATTCTCTGGGACACAAACCGGCCAGCGGGACTTGAGGAAGGCATGCGTCGTCTGGCCCGCCTGCCAAAGGGCAAGCGTCTCGACCTGGCCAAGGCAGGGCAAGAGACGGTCCGACAGCAATTCTCGGTGGAGCGTATGGCCCGTGTCCTTGCAGCCGAGTACCGCTCCGCCCGAAAGGCAGTCAGGCCGGGGCAAGACCGCGCCTGAGTATGTCGTCACGAACATGTCCTGACGAACCATGGGAAAACGCCGTGCGGCAGTGCGGCGCGGCGCCGCACTGCCCCTGGCCCGTGGCCCGGCGCGCCGGGCTGCAGACTCGATGCATCCGATTGTCTGTTTTGTCGCGAATCAGGTGTTGTAAGTGCGCAAGATCCGGTGTGCCGTTCCCAACGACACCGAGCGGGCGCATACTGCATCTCCCTGGAGGAACTGTGATCGTCAAGAAGCTGCACGATGCCGGTCTCAAGAGCGAGCATGCCTACCTGGCCGCAGTCGGCTCCATCGGGCTGTCCCTAGCCTCGTGGCTCACCTCCAGCAGGAGCGAGAGCCTGGAGCGCGCTGACCGCTGGGGAATCTTCGTCGGCGAGTGGGCCCCCACGTTTTTCGCGCTGGGCCTGGCCCTGGCCAATTACGAAGAGCCGGAGTGACTGCTCAGGCTCTGCCATCACTTCGCCGCTGACGCAGGTATCCGACGTGCCGGAGTGCGGAAACGCCTCGCTGGAGCCGACGGAATCGCCCGCACCCAGCGCGGCGCGAACCGCATCTGGCACGGCTACCTGGCGTCAGGCGACCGCCCCCTGTTTCGCGTTCGGGGAGAGTCGCACCCTGCCCGGCGCCCCACTCCACGTCTTCGGCAATCACCGAGCGCCACAGGTCCATGTCGCCGGTCGCCGAAGCTGAGGTACTGCAGGCGAACCGCTTCTGAGGGGCTTCGCAGCTGCACTGGGGTGGTCATCAGAACATGCCGTTGGCGTTGGCAGCCGTCGTGGGAACCTCCTGGATCACATCCCAGTGCTCAACGACCTTGCCGTTCTCCAGCCGGAAGTAGTCCGCCAAAGCGCGGCCGGGGTTGTCCGGGTTGCCGGGCTCGAGATCGAGGTGGGAGTGGGTGACCACCAAGTCGCCTTCGGCGATGATGCGCTTGATGTCCAACTTGAGGTTCGGGTACTCACCGCGCAGCCAGCGCACGAACCCGATGAACGCCTCGGCACCGTCGGCCGCGTCCGGGTTGTGCTGAACGTAGACGGGACCGAAGTGGTCGGCGATTGCCTTCTCCGGGTCGCCGCCGAACGCAGTCTGGTAATAGTCGACGACGATCTGCTTGTTGCGCTCAAGATCCGACACGAGATGCACCTTTCGGGGTTTGCGGCTCCCGGGTGGCACTCGTGTGTCTTGCAAGAGAAATCCGCCGGGAACCCGCCATGGAGGGGGTTTGTCCCTACGCGTCATGAATGGCTGCCGGGGCGGACAGCCGACGCTGGTCGTACTTTCTCTTGCCGCCCCGCTCAGAGGGGGCGTACGAAGGGATCTGCAACCAATACTGGCTGTGATTTCCCGTCGCGATAACTACATTACGGCTACACCGCTCCTGGTGCCATGGACCAAAGTCCTGCCCTCCGTCGATGAGGCGAAGCATCCCGAAAGGCCAGATGCTGTTGCTCTGTGCGGCCACTCAGGCCGTGACAGAAGGAGAACGAATACTTGACGGTGCGGCGATGGGCCTGCCTGAATCCTTCACGCCATGCCCGTGGCCCGGGTGATCCGTTCGCCTTCCTTCAAGCGGAGATGAGCCTCCTCGCCAAGGGCGCGTACCAGTCCGGCCACCACCGTCTCGATCACAGCCATGGTCGGCACCAGGCTGTCGTAAGGGGAGGGGGCGGTCACCTGGGCTGCTAGCACCACCTCGGAATGGGCGGCAGCGGGAGACAGCCACGTGTCGGTGAACAGAACGACACGTCCGCCGCGTTCGCTGAGCAGTTGGGCGAGCGCAACCTTGTCCGGCTCGTAGCGCCGGTAGTCGAAGACGACCAGGACGTCACGGCGGCCCCAGCCGGTCACGGCGGCGGTCCGTTCCACAGTGCGCTCGGACAGCACAGAGATGCCATCGCGTAGCTGCATCAGATGCAGGGCCAGATACTGGGCGAGATGGTGAGTGAAGCGACCGCCGGTCACAGTGATCCGGCGTTTTGGATCGCCGAGCAGTTCGATGGCGCGCTCAAGGTCGTGCGGGGGCAACTCGTCGTAGGTCTGGGCGAGCGCCGCTGTGAAGACCCGGCGGCCCTGGCCGAGCAGCCCCTCCTCGGCCTCTTGTTCGCCAAGGGAGCGGTCGGCCGCCTCGTACAGGGACAGGGGGGAGGCGCTGCGCGCCTCGAGCTCGGCGCGCAGACCGGCTTGGAAGTCGGGGAAGCCCCGGTATCCGAAGCGCCCCACGAACCGGAGCACGGTGGGGGCGCTGACGCCGGCGCGTTCGGCCACGGTGGCCACGGTCTCGAAGCCGGCGGCGGGGTAGTCGGCGAGGAGCACCCTGCCGACCCGGCGCTCCGCTGGACTGAGTTCCCCCAGCTGGTGGCGGATAAGGTCGGCGAGGGTGCCCTGGGCCATGGAAACGGTTCCTTTGTGAAAGAAGCGGCTGAACGACCCTAGCGCTGTGCGGGGCGACAGGTCAGTGCGCGTCGATGTCCAGGCGCAGGTTCACGAGAGTCTGGGGCGTGTGGCCGTCGCCGGTCAGCGGATGGAATCCGTGCGGCTCGGTCAGGGTGACGGTGAATTGGGGGGCGCTCTCGTAGGTGCTCGCGGTGGCGGCGCGTTGGGTGGATGCCGCCAGTGCCCGGGCTGTGCTGCGCAGGCTGTAGGGGGTGCCTTCGGGATTGTCGGCGGAGTAGAAGACATCCGTGTTGACCGGCACCGGAACGTCATCTGACGGTGCCAGCCGGTGCTTGTGGGGCGTCGCGATCGCGCCGGTCAGCGGATCGTAGCGGTCGCCGGAAGTCAGGTAGCTGTAGCGGGCGTTGTGCAGGTACCACCCTGCCGTTCTCTCGCCGGTGTGCGCCCGGGACAGGTTGAGGACGCTGACCCCCTGACTGCCGACGACGTGCACGCGCTCTCGTCTGCTGCCGGGGCGCTCGACCACCAGCGCGGTGTCCTCATCGAGTGCATAGACGACGTCGTGGCCTGTGTCGGCGGCCAGCCGCAGCGAACGGCCCTCACGCCCGGTGGTCCCGGTGTGGGTGTCCAGCAGGCCCGAGCGCAGGAAACCGAAACCACCCTTCGGCAGGTAGCCGAGAACGGTCGGATCGTCGAAGTAGCCGGGTCTGCTGCCGTCACGCAGGGCCGGATACGAGTCGCCGCCGGTGAGCATGTCGGGGCCGGAGGCGATCTGAGCGCCGGCGCTCGAGCCGGAGACCACCGCGCCGCCGGCCAGCTTGGCGCGGATCGCGGCGAGCACCTTCGAGTCGGTGCGCTGTTCGCCGTGCAGCAGGCTGGTGACGTACCGGTACTGGTCGCCGCCGCCGAAGAAGAACCCGGACATCGAGTTGATCTGTGCGACCACCGCGTCGGAATCGGCGTTGGCGAGGTGATCCAGGTCCACCGGGATCCACTGGGCGTCCGCTGCGCCGTGGCGCCGGAAGAGATCGGCGTAGTAGGCGCCGTTGCACTCGGAGTTGCTGCACTGCTCGGGATCATCCGCGTTCGGATCCTGGCTGGCCGGCACGGAGGCCGCGGTCAGAACGCCGATGCGGGCATGCCCCGGGCCGCCCGCGCGGCGGATGATCTCGCCGTATACCTGGGTGTTGTCGTCCTTGAGACCGCCGCCGACCAGGACGAGTGATCCCTGGCCCGCGGCTGACGCCGCTGCGGGGGAGGCGGCAGGCGCCGGGGCCGCGCCGATCACGGCGAGACAGACGGCGATCCCGACCGAGCCAAGGCCGCGGCGGATGCCGCGTGGCGGGAGAGAAGGCCTTGCGTGAGTGCTCATCGCGAGTCTCCTGAAGGGGGCTTCGTGCCGCGTGTGGCGGCTGGCGAACATACGGCGGTGCGGTGCGTGTTTGGGGCGCGGCAGGCCGGAGCGCGATTGCCGCGCCCTTCCGTCTGCTGACGGACTCAGGCGGTTGTTACGTGGACGAGTGGCCGTGGGCATCGCCCAGCTCGATGATGAGCGCGGCCAGCAGGGCGATGCGGCCGGGCACGGAGGACACGTCCAGCCATTCAGCAGGGCTGTGGTCGCCGCCTCCGATGGGGCCCAGCCCGTCCAGGACCGGGGTGCCGGTCCCGGCGATGACGTTTGCGTCGCCGACGCCGCCGGTCGCCGCCGCGCCCACGGTCAGACCGAGGACCGCGCCCAGACGCAGCGCCGATTCGGCGAGGCGGCGGACCTGATCAGTGGCTTCCATCGGCGGGCATACGTCCGTCACTTCGACCGCGGCCCGCGTGCCGGCAACTGAAGGCCTGCGGGTCAAGTCCTCCACCGCCTGGCGGCAGTTGTGCAGAGAGTCCGCGCTCGAGGACCGGATCTCCACATGCAGCTCGGCCTCGGCGGGCACGATGTTGGGGCGTGAACCGGCCCGCACCACACCGACGTTGACGCTCACGTCAGGGAACCTGCCATTGAGGTCCTGCAGGGCGACCACGAGATGCGCCGCAGCCAGCGCAGCGTGGGCGCCGCGCTCCGGCTCGATTCCGGCATGCGCGGCGCGCCCGGTGACCGTCACCCGTAGATCCGCCACCCCCTTGCGCGCGATGACCAGATCGCCGTTCTCGCGCGCGCATTCCAGCGCGAGAGCGCAGTCCGCTAGCGAGGCCGTTGCCTCGGTCACTGCGCGGCTGACGGGTGACCCGATCTCCTCGTCAGGGGTGGCCAGCAGAATGAGTTCCGCGTACTGGTCGAAGCCGAGTGCGTCGAGCGTCTCGACGGCGTGGATCCCGGCGAGAAGTCCCCCCTTGTCGTCACTGACCCCGGGGCCGTGCGCGCGATCGCCGTCCACGGTGAACGGGCGCACGGCGGCGGTTCCGTCGTCGAACACGGTGTCCATGTGGCCGGCCAGAAGGATGCGGCGCGCGCCGTCCACATGCGCCAGCGCACCCGCGCGACGGGCCACGAGGACATCCCCGGCCTGCTGGCCAGTCGGCAGCGTTCCTCCGGACAGTCGCTCGACGGCGAAGCCGAGTCGGTACATGCGGCCCTCGACCCAGTCGGCCACACGGTTGATGCCGTCGGCGCTGTAGGAGCCGGAGTCCACGGCGACGAGCTGTGCCAGTTCGTCGAGATAGCGGGGGAGGGACGTGCGGGTGTGTGCCAGCAGACTGTCCGTGGTGGGACGGCCGGCGACCGGGGCGCTCACAGGACCTTCGACAGGAAGGCGCGGGTGCGCTCCTGCTGGGGCCGGGTCAGAACGTCCCGCGGATCGCCTGCTTCCACCACGAGGCCGTCGTCCATGAAGACGGCGGTGTCGGCCACCTCGCGTGCGAAGCCGATCTCGTGGGTGACGACCACCATGGTCATTCCGTCCTCGGCGAGGGAACGCATGACGTCCAGCACGTCACCCACCAACTCCGGATCGAGCGCGGAGGTCGGCTCGTCGAACAGCATGAGACGCGGCTTCATGGCCAGCGCCCGGGCGATCGCGACACGCTGTTGCTGCCCGCCGGACAACTGGGCGGGGTGGTGATGAGCCCGGTCGGCGAGGCCGACCCGGTCGAGCAGTTCCATGGCCTCCTCGCGGACCTGCGCCCGCTGGCGGCGGGCCACCCGCACCGGGGCTTCGGTCACGTTCTCCAGGGCGGTCAGATGCGGGAAGAGGTTGAAGCGCTGGAACACCATGCCGATGGAGCGCCGGTGCTCGGCCGCCTCGCGTTCGCGCAACTCGTACAGTCGGCCGTTGCGTTCGCGGTAGCCGACGGGCACGCCGTCCACGGTGAGACGGCCGCCGTCGATCTTCTCGAGGTGGTTGATGCAGCGCAGGAAGGTCGACTTTCCTGATCCGGAGGGGCCGAGCAGGCAGCACACCTGGCCGGGTTGCACGGTCAGGTCGATGCCCTTGAGTACCTCCAGGCGGCCGAAGCTCTTGCGGACCCCTTCGGCGCGCACCATCGGCTCGGCTGTCGTGTGCGTGAGGCCGTGAGCGGTCTGTGAGGCGGTGGTCATGCGGGGTCCTTCGTGGTCTTGTGCGAGTCAGCCTGCGCGGCCGCCGGTTTGCGGGCGAGCGCGCCGGTGGAGAACAGGCGGGCCAGCGGCGAGGTGCGGCCGGCGGACTGGCCGCGGCCATAGCGCCGCTCCAGCCAGGCCTGCGGCAGACTGAGCAGGCTGACCAGCGCCAGGTACCAGAGGCTGGCGACCATGAGCATCGGGATGACCTGGTAGTTCTGCGCGTACACATCCTGGATGTTCGACATCAGGTCGTGTGCTGCGATCACGGAGACCAGGGCGGTCATCTTGAGCATGTTGATGGTCTCGTTGCCCATCGGCGGGATGATGACGCGCATCGCCTGCGGCAGCACGATCCGGCGCATGGTCAGAGCCGGCCGCATGCCGAGCGAGTGGGCGGCCTCGGTCTGTCCCGGATCGACGGACTGGATGCCGGCGCGCACGATCTCGCTCGCGTAGGCGGCCTCGTTGAGACCGAGCGCCAGCAGTGCGGCGACCGAGGGGGTGAGAAGGGCGTTGGTGTCCCCGCTGAAGAAGGTGATGTCGGTGAACGGGATACCGATGAGCACCTTCTTGTAGAGAGCGGCGGCGTATCCCCAGAAGATGATCTGGACGAGCAGTGGCGTGCCCCTGAAGATCCAGACGAACAGGGTCGACAGGCCGTACAGCACCGGGTTCTGCGACAGGCGGAGCACGGCGAGCAGAGTGCCGAGCACCAGGCCGAGCGCCATCGCGGCCGCGGTCAGCCACAGTGTGGTGACCAGGCCGTCGAAGATCAGCCCCTCGAAGAGGTAGTCGCCGACGATGTCCCAGTGCAGGTTGGCGTTGCGGGCGAGCGAACCGATGAGGCCGCCGACGGCCAGCAGAGCGGCGAGCGCGGCGATCCAGCGGCCCCAGTGCCGGACCGGCACGATCTGCGGTTCGCCGGGGGGCGGGACGTCGGTGCGGGAGCTGCCCGCGGTGACGGAGGCGGTGGTCATGATCAGTCCACCGCCGCGTTCTTCGTGGCGCTCTTCAGGGCGATCGACGCGACGCCGTACTTGGCGTAGATCTTCTTGACGGTGCCGTCGTCGATCAGGGACTGCAGCGCCTTCTGGACGGCGTCGGTCAGCTGCGGCAGCTTCTTGGATACGGCGATGCCGTTGGGGGAAGCGTTGTAGCCGCCCGGGGCCTTGGGATCCTCGACCAGGTCGAAGGCCTTGCCCGCGTCGGCGGTCTTCGCGGTCCAGCCGGCAGCGGGCTTGGTCAGGACATCGGCGTCGACCTTGCCCGAGCGCAGGGCCAGTTGGGCGTCGGAGTCCTTCGGGAACGTCTGGATCTTGATCTGCTTGCCGCCGGCCTTGGCGCACTCCTGCTGGTGCGCCTTGAGGAGCTTCAGCTGGTTGGTGGCCGCCTGCACGGCGACGGGGCGGCCACACAGGTCGTGCAGAGTCGTGATCTTCTGCGGGTTGCCCTTCGCCACGAGGATGCCGGAGCCGGACTGCGAGTAGTCAACGAAGTCGACGACTTGCTGACGCTCCTTGTTGTCGGTGATCGCCGACATGGCGGCGTCGAACTTGCCCGCCTGGATGGCCGGCACGATCCCGTCGAACTTCTGCGGGGTGAACTTGAAGACCACTCCCAGCCGCGCGCCCAGCGCCTGGCCCAAGTCGTAGTCCAGGCCGGTGAGTTCGCTTCCGCCCTCCTTCACGAACATCTCGAAGGGTGCGTAGGGGACGTCGGTCGCCACGCGTACCGTGCCGGACTTCTTGACCGCGTCCGGCAAAGCCGCGTGCAGCTCTGCGTTCTTCTTGACCGTGACCCCGGCGATCTTCAGGGATGCAGGGGCCTTGGAGGCCGGGCCGTCCGAGGCGCTGTCGCAGGCGCCTAGGAGGCAGACGAGCACTGCGCTGGTAGCAGCCAGGACGAGGGGGCGTGATGCGGATCTGGGAGTCACGGAGGGTTCCTCTTCGCTTGCGGCGGAGCCGTCGGGTCCTTCGAGCAGGGAAGTTACATCCTGCGCCCTTGCATGGGTAGATGTATCGATCGTTACGTTCGGGTAACACAACGCGGCGACCCGTACGAATCCCATGAAAAGCGAGCTCAGTGCTGCAATGACGGGCGCTTCGAGGTCGCGGCAGGGCAAACCTGGAATTACATATAGCGCCAATCTTTCGCTGCTTGTATGTTCCGAGTCCGCCTCAAGGTGTGGTCGGCGTACTCACGCCGGGCCAAGAGGCGTGAGCGGAAGGAGACTCCGTGAAACCCCTCTCCCTCACCCGTGGTGCGCTGCGCTCGGCGCTGCTCGCCTCGGTTCTCGCCCTGACCGTCGCCGGGCTGGCGGCACCGCCCGCCGCGGCGCGGGCCGACCGGGTCCGTCTGGGCAGCTCCAGCGACGTCAGCCGCAGCACTTGGTCCGGTCCGGCCTTCACCATGAACGGCGACGGTGGCGTCGTGGCAGCGTCGATGGGCCGGGCGATCGACACCATCCGCGGCGCAACCGGCAGCCTCGACGTCGTGGTCCTGGCAGGCTCGGCCCCTTCGTCCGGCAGCGCCACCCCCGAATGCGACGCCGTGATGCGCCTCGCGGGCGTCAACTCGTGTACGAGCTGGACCCTCACCGCCGCGTCCGACGGCAACAACGCACAGGTGAACCAGGACATCCGCAACGCCGAGTTCGTCTACTTCGCCGGCGGTGACCAGTGCCGCTACGCGGCGTGGAAGGGCACCAGCCTGCAGGCGTCGGTCAAGTCCGTCGTCGCCAAGGGCGGCGGCGCCGGCGGCGGCAGCGCCGGCACCCACATCAACAGCTCCGTCGTCTATGACGCCTGCCGGGGCAGCATCACCAGCAGCGAGGCCCTCGCCGATCCCTACGACTCGTACGCCACCTTCACCACCGGCATGTTCTCCTGGCCGCACTACGCAGACACGATCAACGACTCCCACTTCGTCGCCCGCGACCGCATGGGCCGCCTGATGTCCTTCACCGCGCGTGCGGTGAAAGACGGCCTGACGGGGCAGGGCAAGGCCTGGGGCGTGGGCGTGAACGAAGGCGGCGGCTCCCTCTACCTGGATCCACAGGGCAAGGCCACCCTCTACGGCGCCGACGCCTACATCGTCCTCGCCGACCACCAGCCGGAAAAGGCCGCCGCAGGACAGCCGCTCACCTACCAGGGCTTCAAAATCTGGCACCTGAAGCCGGGTGCCACGTTTGACTTCGCCCAGCGCCCCAACTGCGGCTACTACCTGCGCAGCGTCACCAACGGCCGCGCCGACTCCGGGCTCTACGACGGGACGCCGTCCGCCTGCTGAACCGTCGAGTCACCGCTGTGGCGCGGGCCGATCCCAGCTCGCGCCACAGCCGCGTGCCCTACCTACACGCTCTCCAGCAGCAGTTGGGAGCCGGCGCTGATCAGCCCTGGCACGATGAAGCGCATCCGGATCTCGCGCCTACCGTGCGGTGGCAGCGTCAGCGCCGAGAGCGTGTCGCGGGGCGCCGTGGGCCGCACGTACACCGTCCGTACCTGCTCTGGAGCCCGGTCGATCGACAGGCCCAGCGCCCCGTTCCATGTGTCGCCGGGTACGTCGGTCGCCCCGGTGATGTTGGAGCCGAAGGTGATCTGCACTGTCCGCTCCTGCGCCATGGGGTTGCGCAGGAGCAGCGTGATGTCGTACCAGGAACCGTAGTTGCCCCAGCTGCGCTGCGAGGAGTCGGACAGGGCCGCGGTGGCCGGCGCGGCCTTCTGAGACCGGCCGCGCGGTGCAGGTAGCGGGACTGAATGTGTCCTGGCAGCTTCAGGCAGACGCCTGCCAGGTGTGTGCCGATCGCGCGGACCTGTCGACAGCGGGCCGGACAGTGGCCCCTGGCGGCTCGTGCGAGGTTCTCAGCTATCTGTTGCGAAGCGTCCCCACACGGTCTGTCTGTACGTGGGCTTCGGCCAGGATGAAACTGATGTTCAGATCTGGACGGGTGCATCCGCTGCAGTGTCGGTGGCAGAACGGATTGCGAACTGACGCTTCGACAGAGCCCCACCCGGAGGACAACTGTGACTGACCCTTCCCGAGTGCGCCGCGCCATGGCATGTGCCGTTGTTGCTTTGGCAGGAACGGCCGCCCTGGCAGCAACTCCCGCAATGGCCGCAACGCAAGACCAGTCTGAGCCTGCGCCCGTAGCGAGCGTCGATGTGGCCAGGTACACCGGCAAGTGGTACCAGGTCGCCGCTGTGCCCGCGCCGTACGAGGCTCAGTGTCTGAAGAACTCGACGGCCAGGTACGCGCTCACGGAAGCCGGCACGGTCTCCGTGAAAAACAGCTGCACGTCGTACTTCGGTCTCACCAGTTCAGTGAAGGGAGACGCAAAGCCCTTGGACACAAGCGGTGCGCGCCTGAACGTCTCCTTCCTGGGGCTGAACGGTCGCTACGCGCACGGCCAGGACGCCAATTACATTGTGGTTGGCCTCGATACCCACTATCAGTGGGCCGTCGTCACCGACTCCAAGCGCCGAAGCGGCTTTGTGCTCTCCCGCACCCCTCGACTCGGAGCAGAACAGACGCATGCAGCGCAAACCGCGCTGCGCGGTGCAGGCGTAGACCCGTGCACCGTCGCGTACACCCCGCAAGACGGTGGCAACACCACCACCAGCCCGTTCTGCAAGGGATGATCCAAAACTCTGCTGAACCAGCGTGCTGTGAGTGCCGCTCCGCCGGTGTGGACGTCACGCTTTGAGTTCATGAGCCACAGTGGGAGCGCATGACAACCTCCTGCAGGATCGTGGGCTGGGCCGGGCGCCACACCACCGGCCCAGCGCGGTGGCTCAACCGTCGCTCAGCTTGTTTTTTGTGGTTCATGAGTTTTGAGTTGATTACATTCGGCGATGGATTCGGGGCGTTTGGTCGATTTGCCCACGTCGTAACGGGTGGCGGGTCCGTCCACCCCCTGAGCATGCACGATTGGCGCGGCCTGCGCCTCGCTGCCTCAAGAACCTGACGTGGCGTCATGAAAGTCGGCAAAGGGTCAGCATGGAGGCGGCCAGAAGTGACGGCACCTTGCGGTACCTGCACATCAAGACTCGCTCACATTTCCATGCTGACCTGAAGGTTTGCAGGTCGGGCGCGTCCACGTAGGGTGCAGGCGTGCCCGTGCAAGAGAACCAGTCGTACCACTGCACTGCGTTGCCGACGGAGGCGGCGAAGAGCTGGCGGACCGGGTGAACAGGGCGCGTGACGGTCGTGGTGGTCTCTGCCATGATCCTGTCCCGTCCCCAGGAACGTCCCTGTTCACGCGCGGGTTGAGGCAGTCGACATCCTGCCGTCGTCCCCGCCCGGTAGCCCGCGGCATGGACACCTCCTACGAGACGTGGCTCGGCATGGTGTCGGAGAGGTCCTGCCACCTGTCCCGGGCGACGGCAGTTCCTCGCCGGGATCGGCCTCCGCCTCGACGGCATCACGGCTCTCCATCTGCCCGGGCGCAGGCCTCCAGCCCGCCTTCAGGCTGAACGGAGACGCCGGGTGATTTCTGGATGTCGCAGGCATGGCCCGGAACGAAGCGGCTACCCGCCGGCGTATGGGCGACCCGAAGGAACATGGGAACGACCGTCATGAGCGCCGCACGCACGACGCTGCGGTTCCCGCGGCCGGCGAACGGACACCGGCGCCTGATGCTGAGCGGTTCGGGCCCGGCGAGGAAGTGGAACGGAAGGCACCGGACAGCCCGACCGACTTGCCGAGGCGGTCCTGGGGCGCGGTGCTCAAGGGCAGCCTGAGGGAGTTCAAGGAAGACGAACTCGCCGACCGGGCAGCCGCGTTGACGTACTACGGCGTACTGGCTCTCTTCCCGGCCCTGCTCGTTCTGGTCTCACTGCTGGGCATCACCGGCAGGTCCACCACGGACGAGGTGCTGTCCCATCTCAAACAGCTCACACCCGGTTCGGCGCGCGACATCATCACGCGCGCCGTCGAGGATCTGCAGGGCAACAGCGGCACCGGCTCCGTTCTGGCGATCGTCGGCCTCGTGCTGGCCGTGTGGTCGGCCTCCGGCTACGTCGCGGCGTTCATCCGTAGCGCCAACGCCGTCTACGACGTGCCCGAGGGCCGTCCGGCGTGGAAGGTGCTTCCCCTGCGCGTCGGCGTGACCGTGATCCTGATGCTGCTGGCGGCGGCCAGCGCGCTCATCGTCGTCTTCACCGGTGGCGTGGCCCGCCAGGCCGGCAGTGCGCTGGGCGTCGGCGACAGTGCCCTGACGGTGTGGGGGATCGCCAAGTGGCCCGTCCTCGTCGTCCTGGTCACGATCATGATCGCGATCCTGTACTGGGCGGCACCGAACGCGAAGGTCAAGGGCTTCCGGTGGATCACTCCGGGCAGCTGCCTGGCCCTGCTGCTCTGGCTGGCCGCTTCCGCGGGGTTCGCGTTCTACGTGGCGAACTTCGCCTCGTACAACAAGACCTACGGCACGATGGCAGGCGTCATCGTCTTCCTCGTCTGGCTGTGGATCAGCAACCTGGCCATTCTGCTGGGCCTCGAGTTCGACGCCGAGACCGCACGTCAACGCGCCATCGCCGGCGGCCACCCCGCCGAGGCCGAGCCGTACACCGACCCCCGGGACACGCGGGCGTGGAACGAGCGGGACAAGCGGCGTATGGACGAGACCTGAGGGCGTGCTGGGCGTCGCCGCGCAGGTGGACCCGCGCGGCGGATACGTACCGGGGCATACGTCACGTCAGCCACACGGAGACGGACCTGTCGAATTTACCGATCTCCCCTGCTCCCCTGCGTTCTGGAAGAAATGCAGATTGCGAGAGGGCGTAGAGAGCAGGGCGGATGCAACCTGCCTTCTGTCGGATGCCGGATTTCGAGGAAAGGGGGCTTGGTTCGTTTCGTTCGACCAGGATCCGCGCCCCCTCGGCGGGCGTGAATGACCCTGGTCGAATTCCGACTGAATTCCACGCGGCACTGTCCGGGCGGGCGGAACCGAACGCTACGGCCTGTCGTTGAGAGTGAGCGCCCGACGCAGCACTCCGGCACTCTGCTGGGACGGTCGCTGCTGCTCACCCATGAGAGCGTTCATGGCGATCAGACCGGCCGTCAGTGCGGGAACCACCCACTGCATGACGGCCAGTTGCTTCTGCGCCTGGTGAACGCCGACCGGGATCTCCTCGGCCGTCTCTTGGCCTTCTTCCTTCCGCGAGGAGGCCAGGTCGACCTTCTTGCCCAGGATCCGTGTGTAGGCGGTGGCGGCGAGTGCCCCGCCGGTCAGCAGGGTCTTGGCGGCAGTCGCAGCAGCAACGCAACGCTGCCTGTTGACACGCCCGCTGTTGGCGAGCAGCAACCCGGCGCCACCCACCAGATGCGATCCGATCGCGGCCGCGCCCAGGGGCGTCCACTTGGCCCAGCCGACGGACGCGATCCGTGCGATGCCGAACTCTGTGACGCCCTCTTCCTTCGCGGCCCCGTTGAGTCCGACTGCTCCCATCAAAGAGCCGCCGAACCAAGCAGCCAGACCGAGGTCGTGGGCCGTGCGCATGAGTGTGTTTCGTTCTGTCACGGAAACCCCTCGGGATCATTGGGCGTGGGTAAGACGAAAGGCACGTGCGCAATCCGCTCCACCCGGCTCTGCTTTCGCACTCATGAGATCCGCGTGGATATCCAGAGGGGTGGGCAGGCGGGAGGTCCGGGGCCTTGCCGGTATGCTAGATGCGGAAGGTGTCTAGTAGCCATCCGCTTCGAAGTGCTGCGCAACATACGCACGCGAGAATTTCTATCGCGCCGCGCGCTGCGCAAAGTCATCTGGTCGTCCTGGTCTCCGAATTCATCAGAAACGTGGCCTGCAAGCCCCTTCGAGCGAGGTCAGCACGGCGTTGCCGACGGAGGCGGCGAGGAGCTGGCGCAGTGGGTGAACAGGGCGGACGCCGGCGGTGTCTGTCATGATCCAGGCCCGTTCCCCGGCACGTCCCCGCTCGCGTACGGGCCGACGCAGTTGTCATCGTGCCGTCATCCACACAGACGTACTGCAACTGTCGGCGTGAGCCCGGTGTCCCGGGCGCCAAGCGTGTGGTTCTGGCCGGAATGCGCGCTGCCGCACGGCCCCACCGGCACCCGGGACCACCCGGGCCGCCTGATACGGCTCCGCCTGGCGCAGCCTCCTCTGTGGCCTCCCTGGCAGATGGCCAAGGAGCGCGGGAGGTGAAAGGGCGCGCGCGCCGGCGCGTTCCGATGCCCATGCCTCGGGTACGCGCCTGCTCACACAGATGTCGTCCGGCATCTCGATCCAGGAAGAAGACACACGATGACCGCAGCTTCGTCCCCTGGGTACTCGGAATCCGGCCCGATGCGGGACACGCACACGGCACCTCGTACTTCGGCGGAGACGAAACCCTCGTTCAAGACTTCAGAGTTCTTCGCCTACGTCGCATCCGTGATCGCCGT
Organism: Streptomyces sp. cg35; assembly: GCF_050410835.1. Classification (NCBI taxonomy): domain Bacteria; kingdom Bacillati; phylum Actinomycetota; class Actinomycetes; order Kitasatosporales; family Streptomycetaceae; genus Streptomyces; species Streptomyces sp. cg35. The sequence continues at coordinate 1,461,560 of NZ_CP191268.1, read as the reverse complement.
TCTCATCGCCTCCTGGGCGGTCGGTGACGGCGCGAACGGTGTGGACCGTTTCCCCGCCGACCGGGCATGGCTGTACGTCACCCTGCTGACCATCGGTTATGTGATCAGCCGTGGTCTGGCCAAGAGCGGCAGCCGCGAAGACAACGAGACCATGCGCCGCTGATCCGGCGTCGATCGAACCGAGCAGTCCGGCCTCCCCGGACGGGAGAGGCCGGACCCGCCGATCCTCGACAAGAGGCGCGGCGGACAACCCCGTTAGGGGAACAACGTGATACCTGCCCTGCTCGTCGTCTTCGTGATCCTGGTCGGGCTCGGCTTCGTGAAGCCCATCCTGTGGCTGGCCGCGGCCGCTCTGATCTACGGCATCTGCCGCTACTGCCGCAGGGACCGACTGTGGCGCGGCGACGATCCGGAGTACGTGGAGTACCGGCGCGACCGGGCCATGCGTGAACGATACGAGCGAAGCTACGACGCGGACCGGCGCAGCTTCTGGCGCCCGTGAGGTCATGCCCTGAAGCGAGCCGGTGCGCAGAGCCCGGCGCCCCTCGCTCGCCCCACCAACTGGCTCTGATGTCAGAGGGCATGGCTACTATGTGGCTGGTTGACGAGACCTGAGAGACGAGGTGCATCGGTGCAGACGGCCGACCACCACCATGTGGTGACAGAGAACCAATAGGGGCGCCTGGCCGGCGCTCTCCTGTTGCGACGCCCCACCGGGCGGCGACGCCGAGGTCGATCCGGCGGTGGGATCACTCCCGCCCCGATGCAGACAGCGGCGCTCCGACAAGCATGGGAGGGCCTTCTTTGTCTGCCACCACGTCGACCTCTGTCACCACGCCGATCTCTGTCGCTACGCCGACCTGTGACCACCGTGTCTACCACGTGGTCGTCGTCAGCCTGATCTCCGTGGTCATGGGGCTCATCGTCGGCATCGGCTTCGCCGCTCTCGGACAGCCGCCGTTGAAGGCGGCCGTGTCCGGTGGAGGCGTCCTGGCGTTCGTCTTCGCTGCGGGGATGAGCGTGGTCGCGCATGTGAGCAAGCGTCAGTAGCAGTGACCCAGGGGGCGGGGAGGGGGAACGCGCGATCTGTCGTGATCGCGATCATCCCCCGAACCCCGCCACCGCCCACCTCAGGAGTGCCGGTACGCGATCACGGCCGTCGTCACCAGGCACGGCGCGGGCGGCACGACCGCGACGCGCAGGGTGCCGCGCGCGGCGTCGTAGTCGATGCCCTCCGCCTCGAACGCACCCGAGCAGACGCTGCGCTGCGGGATGGCGAACGCCGTCGTGACGTGACCCGTGACCGGCTTCCCGTCGAGCGGGCGGTCCAGCGCGACCTCCAGCACCTCCTTCGTCGCGTCGTCGGACGAGCACAGCAGATGCGTGGCGTCGGTGAAGTCGCAGCCCTGGATGTTCTCGACGGGCTTGTCGAGGGTGATCTGCCCGGCCTGCGGGAGGTTCGTGCCGGGGGCGGGCGCGGTCGGGTTCAGCACCGGCGTGGGGAAGACCTGGAGCCGGTTCATGGTGCCCCATTCGCCGGACACCAGCCACTGCTGGTCGGGCGACACGGCGGCGAACGAGTTGTTGAGCAACTCGCCCTGATCCAAGGCGTGTTCGTATGTGGTGCGCTTGCCGTCCGGGGCCGTCGCCGCGAACATCTTCTTCGTCGCGTCGTCACCGCCCTGGTACGCGTCGAAGGTGTAGCCGCCCGCCACGTCCGGGTCGCCGACGTGGGACCAGCCCGCTATCCGCAGGGACACCGGGATGGACGCGAGCCCCCGGTGCACGAGCGAGCCGTCGGCGCGGCTCGCCAGGCCCTGACTGCCGGTCAGCGAGTTCACGTGGGTCGTGCCGGTCTCGGTCCACGCGGGCGCGGCCGTGGCCGACGCGGTGCCCGCGCCGAGCGCCAGCGCGCCCGTCAGTGCGGTGAGGGAGAGGAGTTGGCGTCTCGTGCGCCGGTTCATGGGGGGCCTCCGCCGGTCGAAGATCGGGTCGGGGACCAGGCTGCCCTACGATCGCGGCATGAGGCTGACGATTCTCGGCGGTGGCGGATTCCGGGTGCCCCTCGTGTACGGAGCGCTGCTCGGCGATCACGCGCCGGGCCGGGTCACCGAGGTCACGCTGCACGATGTCGACACGGACCGGCTGCGGGCCATCACCGGAGTACTGCAGGAACAAGCCACCGCGGTGCCCGACGCGCCCGCCGTGCGCGCGACGACCGATCTCGACGAGGCGCTGCGCGGCGCCGACTTCGTGTTCTCCGCGATCCGGGTCGGCGGCCTGGCGGGCCGGGCCGCGGACGAACGCGTCGCCCTGGACGAGGGCGTGCTGGGACAGGAGACGGTCGGCGCCGGCGGCATCGCGTACGGGCTGCGCACCGTGCCCGTGGCCACGCACATCGCGCGCCGGGTCAGGGAAGTGGCCCCCGACGCCTGGGTCATCAACTTCACCAACCCGGCCGGCCTGGTCACCGAGGCCATGTCCCGGTACCTGGGCGACCGGGTGATCGGCATCTGCGACTCGCCCGTCGGCCTCGGCCGCCGTGTCGCCCGGGTGCTCGGCGTGGACCCGGCCGACGCGTGGATCGACTACGTCGGCCTCAACCACCTGGGCTGGCTGCGCGGGCTCCGGGTGAACGGCCGGGACGAACTGCCGCGCCTGCTCGCGGACGAGAAGCTGCTCGGCTCCTTCGAGGAGGGCCGTCTGTTCGGCACCCGGTGGCTGCGCTCGCTCGACGCGATCCCCAACGAGTACCTGCACTACTACTACTTCAACCGCGAGACCGTCCGCGCCTACCGGGAGGCCGGGCGTACCCGGGGCGCCTTCCTCGCCGACCAGCAGTCCGCGTTCTACGCCGACCCCTCCTTCGCGAGCTGGGACCGCACCCGCGCCGAGCGCGAGGCCACGTACATGGCGCACAACCGGGAGGCCTCCGGCGCGGGCGAGCGGGACGCCGCCGACCTGGAGGAGTCGGGCGGCTACGAGAAGGTGGCCCTCGCCCTGATGCGGGCCATCGCCCGCGACGAACGCGCCACGCTCATCCTCAACGTCCGCAACCGGCGCACCCTGTCGGCGCTGGACGCGGACGCCGTCATCGAGGCGCCCTGCCTGGTGGACGCCAACGGCGCCCACCCCGTCGCCGTCGACCCGCTGCCGCCGCACGCCACCGGCCTGGTCACCACGGTCAAGGCCGTGGAGCGCGAGGTGCTCTCCGCCGCCGAGTCGGGCTCGCGCGCCACCGCCGTGAAGGCGTTCGCGCTGCACCCGCTCGTCGACTCCGTGGCGGTCGCCGACCGTCTGGTCGACGGCTACACCAAAGAGCACCCCGGCATCGCCCGGCTCATCGGTGGAGGACGCCGTAAGGACGTGTAAAGGCTTGTAAAGGCGGTATTGGGAAGGGGCGGCCCGAAAAGCCGCCCCTTTTCCATGCCCGACGCCGCGTCATGCCCCGTGGTGCGGAAGCAACTCCTCCGCGGGTGTGACGCGTTCTACAGAGAGAATCTGAAAATTTCCTCAGGAGAGCGACGCCGGAGAGTCACCATGCGCTTGACTTGGTGCGCCCCCCAACTAGGAGTACACATGCGACCGTTCGCCCTGAACTACGCTCGCCCCGCGCGAGAGACCGAGGTCAGCGCGCCGTACACATACGACTCCGCACTGCAGTTGAATCTGCTGCCTGACGGCGGAGTGGCCGCACGCGACTACGCTGTGTTGCGACAATGCGCGGCCACCACGTCCACAGCCGGTTCCAAAACCCATTTCGACGACTGAACGGCCGCCGCAAATGACGGTGCTGATCCTGACGAGCGAACAGGATGTGACCGCCGACATGGCGGTCGTCGAATTGAACGCCAGGGGAATCCCGGTCCTCCGCCTCGACCCGGCCGAACTGCCCGGCGGCGTCGACGTGTCCGGCGAGTACGCGCACGGCGTGTTCCAGGGCCACCTCTCCGTCGGCGGCCGCGTGGTCAGCATGGGCGGGCTGCGCTCCATCTGGGTGCGCAGACCCGGCGCGCCCGCCGCGCGGTCCAAGGCCGCCTCGGCCTGGCTCACGGAGGAGGCCTCGCAAGCGCTGTACGGGATGCTCCGCTGCACCGACGCGCGGTGGATGAACCATCCCGACGCCGCCCGCCAGGCCCGGCACAAGCCCTGGCAGTTATGGCTGGCGCGGACCTGCGGACTGCCGGTGCCGGCCACGCTGATCACCACGTTCCCGCGGGTCGCGCGGGAGTTCGCCGCGCGCTACCCCGACCTGGTCGTCAAGCCGGTGTCCGGCGCCCATCCCGGCGACGGCGGGCTCGCCGTGCCCACCACCCGGGTGCGGCCCGACGAGGACTACCGGGACGTGGCGCACGGTCCGACGCTGCTGCAGCGCAGGGTGCGCAAGACCGCCGACATCCGCCTCACCTGCGTGGGCGACCGGATGTTCGCCGCACGGGCGAAGAGCGGGCCGGACGACGCCGACGAGGTGGTGGACGTCCGCTTCGACCCCACCGCCGGTCCCTGGCGCCCGGTGAGCGTGCCGCGACGCGTCGCGGACGCCGTGCACGCCTACCTCACCCGCTCCCGACTGGCGTACGGGGCCTTCGACTTCGCCGAGGACGCCGACGGGATCTGGTGGTTCCTGGAGTGCAACCAGTCCGGGCAGTTCGGCTTCGTGGAGATCGAGACCGGGCAGCCCATCGGCCGGGCCGTGGCGCAGTGGCTCGCGGGAGAGCCGCTGGACCCGTCCGGGGCGGGACCGGGCGAGCGGGCGGGCGGGACGCCGGGGGAGGACGGCGTGCGCGCGGCCGGCGACTGACCGCGTGGCGGACCCGACACGTCCATGATCTTTACGCGAGGGCGGCCGGCACGGTACGAGAGAGGGTGGTGCCTGCCGCCGGGCCCGCGATCGCCTCACGTGGTCCGGCGCCGCCGCGCTCGACCGTCCGACCGAGGGAGCCCCACCGCATGACCGACGCATCCCCCGAGTGCACCACCCGGCAGGGCGCCGTGCGCGGCCGCACCGAGCACGGGATCAGCGCGTTCCTCGGAGTGCCGTACGCCGCCGCGCCGTTCGGGCCGCTCCGGTTCGCCGCACCCGCACCCGCCGCACCGTGGTCCGGGGTGCGCGACGCCACCGCGTACGGTCCCACCGCGCCCAAGGCCCCGTACACACCGCCCTTCGACGCGCTCATCCCGGAGACGTCCCTGCCGGGCGAGGAGTGCCTCAACCTCAACATCTGGACCCCGGAGCCGGGTCCTGGCGCCCGCCTGCCCGTCATGGTGTGGCTGCACGGCGGCTCCTTCTCCAACGGCTCCGCGAACTCCTCCGGATACCGCGGCGAGACGTTCGCCCGCGACGGCGTCGTCTTCGTCGGCGTCAACTACCGGCTGGGCACGGACGGTTTCCTGCACCTGCCCGGCGCCCCGGACAACCGCGGTCTGCTCGACCAGATCGCCGCCCTGGAATGGGTGCGCGACAACATCGCCGCGTTCGGCGGCGACCCCGACCGCGTCACCGTCTTCGGCGAGTCGGCGGGCGCGGTGGCCATCGGACAGCTGCTCGCGGAACCGGGCGCCCGTGGTCTGTTCCGGCGGGCCGTGCTGCAGAGCGGGGCCTGTCACCACTTCGTCCGGCCGGACACGGCGCGCCGGATCGGGGAGCGGATGGCGGCGCGGCTGGGCGTCCCGTACACCGCCGAGGCGTTCGCGGCCGTTCCCCTGCCCGAACTGATCGACGCCCAGGCCGGGCTGAGGGACGACTTCGCGCGGCGGCCCGATCCGGCGGTGTGGGGCGACGCGGCGCTCAACGGCATGGTCTTCGAGCCGGTCGCCGAGCGGCTCCGGCTGCCGGGACCCGAGCTCGGCGTCGACCTCCTCGTCGGCTCCAACACCGAGGAGAACCGGCTGTACATGGTGCCGACCGGACGCTTCGACACCATCACGCAGGAGCGGCTGCGCCGGGGCGCCGATGCCTACGGCGCGGACCTGGACGGGTACCGGACGGCCCGCCCCGGCGCGAGCCCCGGCGAACTGCTCGGCGCGATCGTCACCGACTGGTTCTGGCGCGTCCCGGCCCTCCGGCTGGCCGAGTCCGTCCCCGGGACGCACGTCTACGAGTTCGCCTGGCGCTCCCCGCAGTTCGACGGCGAGCTCGGCGCCTGCCACGCCCTCGAGCTCGGCTTCGTCTTCGACCTGCTCGACGACCCCGACTACCTGCCGATGGCGGGCAAGGACGCCCCGGCCGGACTGGCCCGCACCGTGCACGCCGCCTGGGTCTCCTTCGCCGCGACCGGGGACCCGGGCTGGGCCGCGTACGACCCGGCGGGGGAGCGGGCGACGATGGTGTTCGACGACGGCGCCTGCCGCACCGAAGCCGATCCCCGGCCGGCGGAGCGGAAGATGTGGCACGACGTGCGGTGACGCGCCGGTGGTGACGTCGCGCATCAGCCGCGCACATTTTGCGCGACTGTCACTTCGGCCCCCTTTCCTTCGGCCCCGGTCATCTTGAACACTCCCCGTTGCCCCTCTTCGTGGACCGACCACCATCGAAGCAACAGGAGACCCCCACACCCATGACGGAACTCAATCGCCGCCGCTTCCTCCAGATCGCCGGAGGAACCGCCGCCTTCACGGCGCTGTCCGGCTCCATCGACCGCGCCGCCGCGATCCCCGCCGCGCGCCGCAGCGGCACGGTCCAGGACATCGAGCACATCGTCGTGCTCATGCAGGAGAACCGTTCCTTCGACCACTACTTCGGGTCGATGAAGGGCGTCCGCGGCTTCGGCGACCCGCGTCCGGTGACGCTGCCCAGCGGCAAGCCGGTGTGGAACCAGTCCAGTGGCGGCAAGGAGACCCTGCCCTACCACCCGGACGCCGACGACCTCGGCATGCAGTTCATCGCGGGCCTCGACCACGACTGGGCGGGCGGCCACAGCGCCTTCAACAGCGGCAAGTACGACAACTGGATCGCCGCCAAGGGCACCGGCACGATGGCCTACCTGACACGGCAGGACATCCCGTTCCACTACGCGCTCGCCGACAAGTTCACCGTCTGCGACGACTACCACTGCTCGTTCATCGGCGCGACCGACCCGAACCGCTACTACATGCTCACCGGCCACGTCGGCAACGACGGCACCGGCGGCGGCCCGGTCCTGGGCAACGAGGAAGCGGGCTACGGCTGGACGACGTACGCCGAGCGCCTGGAGCAGGCGGGCGTCTCCTGGAAGGTCTACCAGGACATCGGCGACGGCCTCGACGCCGCCGGCGGCTGGGGCTGGATCGACGACGCCTACCGCGGCAACTACGGCGACAACTCGCTGCTGTACTTCAACACCTACCGCAACGCCAAGCCCGGCGACGCCCTCTACGAGAAGGCCCGCACCGGCACGAACGCCAAGGCGGGCGACGGGTACTTCGACGTCCTCAAGGCCGACGTCAAGGCGGGCAAGCTGCCGAAGATCTCCTGGATCGCGGCGCCCGAGGCGTTCTCCGAGCACCCCAACTGGCCCGCGAACTACGGTGCCTGGTACATCTCGCAGGTCCTCGACGCCCTCACCTCGAACCCCGATGTGTGGAGCAGAACGGCCCTGTTCATCACGTACGACGAGAACGACGGCTACTTCGACCACGTCGTGCCGCCGTACGCCCCGGCCTCGGCGAACCAGGGCCTGTCGACCGTCGACACGAAGCTCGACTACTACCCGGGCGGCACCCGCGCCGCGGGCCCCTACGGGCTCGGGCAGCGTGTGCCGATGATCGTCGTCTCGCCGTGGTCCACGGGCGGGTACGTGTGCTCGGAGACCTTCGACCACACGTCGATCATCCGCTTCATGGAGAACCGGTTCGGGGTGAAGGAGACCAACATCTCGCCGTGGCGCCGCGCCATCTGCGGCGACCTCACCTCGGCCTTCGACTTCTCCCTCAAGGTCACCGACCCGGCGGACCTGCCCGACACCGCGGGCTACGAGCCGCCGGACCGCGACCGGCACGACAGCTATGTGCCGAAGCCGCCCGCGCAGGGCGCGCTGCCCAAGCAGGAGGCGGGCTCGCGGCCCAGCCGCCCGCTCGGGTACGCGCCCTACGTCGACGGTGCGCAGGACGTCGCGACGGGCAAGTACAAGCTGACGTTCAGCGGCGGCGACAAGAAGGGCGCGGCCTTCCAGGTCCGCTCCCAAAGCCGCACCGACGGGCCGTGGACCTACACGGCCGAGGCCGCCAAGTCGATCGCCGACAGCTGGAACTCGGCGTATTCCGGCGGCGGTTACGACCTCACCGCACACGGCCCGAACGGCTTCCTGCGTGCCTTCAAGGGCAACAACAAGGTCGCCGAGCCGGAGGTGACCGCCCGCCACGACGGCGGTACGGGCAATCTGAAGCTGACCCTGAAGAACCCGACCACCGCCGACGTCCACCTCACGGTCACCAACGCCTACGGCGGCCAGCCGCAGACGTACACGGTGCGCGCCGGGGCGACCGCCGAGCAGACCGTCGACCTGCGCGGCACCAAGCGCTGGTACGACCTGAAGGTCGTCCTGGAGGGCAACGCCGGGTACCTGCGCCGCCTGGCCGGGCACGTCGAGAACGGGCAGGCCGGCGTGAGCGACCCGGCCATCGCGACCGCGTGAGCCCCGTGTGCCCCTCCGCCCCTGCGACATCAGGGGCGGAGGGGCACACATCACACTGGTGCGACCTGGATGTATTCCTGGGGCGTCGCGATAGTGTGCCCCGGTGACCACGCAATCGAACACCCCTGCTGGCTGGTACCCGGATCCGCAGGGGACTCCCCAGACCCTGCGGTGGTGGGACGGTTCCCAGTGGACCGAGCACACGCACGCCCAGGGCCATGCGCCCGCCCAGCAGGCGCCCGCCGCGGGGCAGGTGCCGCAGCAGGCGCAGCAGCCGCAGGCCCAGCCGGTGCAACAGCCCGCGCAGGGACAGTTCGCCGGGTACGGGCAGCAGCAGGCCTACGGCGCCCAGGCGCAGCAGAACGCGGACGCGGGCCGGGTGCAGCGCCAGGTGCAGCAGCAGGCCGGGGTCGCGCCGACCGGTCAGGGCGGCGGCTCGCTGTTCACCGAGCCGGTGCTGGTGGTGAACCAGAAGGCCAAGCTGATCGAGCTGACGAACGAGTACAGCGTCATGGATCAGAACGGCAACCAGCTGGGCTCGGTCACCGAGATCGGCCAGAGCAGTCTGAAGAAGGCGCTGCGGTTCGTCTCCAGCGTCGACCAGTTCATGACCCACAAGCTGGAGATCCGGGACGCCTACGGCCAGCCGCAGCTGGTGCTCACGCGCCCCGCGAAGTTCATGAAGTCGCGGGTCGTCGTGGAGCGCCCGGACGGCTCGCCGGTCGGTGAGATCGTCCAGCAGAACATGATCGGCAAGATCAACTTCGCGATGAACGTGAACGGCCAGCAGGTCGGCGCGATCAAGGCGGAGAACTGGCGTGCCTGGAACTTCGCGATCGTCGACCACACGGACACCGAGGTCGCCCGCATCACGAAGACGTGGGAGGGCCTCGCCAAGACGATGTTCACGACCGCGGACAACTACGTGCTGCAGATCCACTTCCAGCTGCCCGAGCCGCTGCTGAGCCTGGTCGTGGCCACGGCTCTGACGGTGGACACCGCGCTGAAGCAGGACTCGCGCGGCTTCGGGTGACCGGACCTTCGGGTGATCCCGGGCGACGGGGCGGGCCGGACGGTCCGCCCCGTCGCCGTCACCGGGAGGCCGTCTGCGGCTGAGGCGCTTCCCGCTCGGCCGTCGCCGTCACCCGGGTGACCAGGGCCCGGCGGCCGGCCGGGACCAGCAGCGCGGCCAGCGCCGCCGCCAGGCACAGGCAGGCCAGCAGGGTGAAGCCGTGCGTGTAGCCGGACTCGTAGGGAACGCCCGAGGGCTGGAGCGTGCCGGTGACCAGGCTGGTCATCAGGGCCGCGCCGATCGAGCCGCCGATGGTGCGGATGTTGGCGTTCATGCCGGTGGCCGCGCCGGTCTGGGCCGCCGGCACGTTCTGCACGATCAGGTTCGCCATGGAGGCGAAGGCCAGGCCGATGCCGAGGCCGAACACCCCGGCCGCCACCGCGATCTGCCACTGCTGCCCGTGCCACAGGGCGAACATCGCGCAGGACGCCGCGCCGAGCGCGGCCCCCGTGGTGAGCAGGGCCTTGGCGCCGACGGAGGGTTCGAGGCGGCCGCTCAGCACGCCCGCGAGGAACATCGCGACGAGCATCGGCAGCATCAGCAGACCGGCGCCGGTCACGCTGGAGCCGAAGCCGTAGCCCGCCGCGGACGGGGTCTGCAGGAAGCCCGGCAGGAACGACCAGACCGCGTACATGCCGGCGCCGAACAGCAGCGCCGCGGTGTTCGTGGTCCACACGGCGGGCAGCCGCATCACCCGCAGATCGATGAGCGGACTCTTCGAGCGGGCCTCGGCGAGCAGCCAGGCGGTGAAGAGGAGCACGGCGGCGGCCAGCAGCCCGACCACCTTCAGCGAGCCCCAGCCCCAGGACGTGGCCTGGCTGACGGGCAGCAGGAGCGCGACGAGCCAGCCGGACAGCAGCACGGCGCCGAGCCAGTTGACCTGCCCGGAACCGCGGTGGGGCGACTCGGGCACGTAGCGCAGGGCTATCAGGGCGGTCAGGGCGACGACCGCGGCGGGCAGCCAGAACAGCCAGCGGTAGTCGAGCGCGCCGACGATCGGCCCGGCGGCGACGATGCCGACCCCGCCGCCCGCCGCGATCACGGCGGACAGGTTGCTGATGCTGGGGCTGACCCGCCGCGCGGGGAACTCGTCGCGGATGATCCCGAACGAGAGGGGGAAGAGCGCGCCGCCGATGCCCTGGACGACGCGGGCGACGATGAGGACGGTGATGCTCGGCGCGAGCGCCGCGAGCAGGCACCCCACGGTGAGGGCGGCGAGCGCGGCGACCATGGTGCGCTTCTTGCCGACGAGGTCGCCGACCCGGCCGAGGATCGGGGTGAAGACGGACGCGGACAGCAGATACGCCGTCATGACCCAGGTCGAGGTGGCCTGGGAGGTGTGCAGGGCGTGCTGGATCGTGGGCAGCGCGGGCGCGACCAGCGACTGCATCATCGAGAACACGCCGGCGCCGGTGGCGAGCACCGCGAAGGTCAGGCGGTTGTTCCGGTTCACGAGGGGCCTCTCTCCGGGCGGAAGGCGGCAGGAGGGGGTGGCCCGCGGACGGGCGCGGGCTGAAAGGATCGGGGGATCTGCCGTACGGAGCCGTCGCTTCGTCGCGTCACTCGGGTACGGCAGGGCGGAGGGCGCCCCTGCTAAAGTGGAGGCACCCCTCGACTTAATTCACGATAGCGGAGGGGTGCCTCCGGATTCAACCCGGATTCCCCTTCAGGTGGAGAGGCGTGGTGCACGGATGACGACGGACAGGGAACGCGTGGGAGGCGTGGTCGTCGCGCAGCGCCCGCGCCGCGCGGACGCCCGGCGCAATTTCGACGCGCTGCTGGCCGCCGCGCGCCAGGCCTTCACCGAGAAGGGCGCCGACGCCTCGCTGGAGGACATCGCCCGGCAGGCCGGCGTCGGCATCGGCACGCTCTACCGCAACTTCCCCACGCGGCGCGCCCTGTTCGAGACGGTCTACGCCGAAGAGGTCGACGCGCTGTGCCGGCTCGCGGACGAGCTCGTGGACGCCGGGCCCTGGGACGGCCTCGCCGCCTGGCTGCGCCGGTTCGTGGACTACACGGTCACCAAGCGCGCCATCCGGGAAGCGCTCAGCGGGGAGTCCGACATCTTCACCGCCTGCCGCCGCGCGATGCTCGACGCGGGGGAGCCGTTGCTGCGGCGTGCGCAGGAGGCCGGGGAGGTCCGCGACGACCTGTCGTTCGACGACCTGCTGCGGATGGTGTCGGGAGTGACCGGCGCCGCCTACGTGGACGATGAGCAGCGGGACCGGGTGCTGGGCTTCGCCCTGGACGGGATCCGTCGCCGCTAGCGCCTGTGCGGCGGATCAGGTCGCATCCGGATGGTCCGCGCTGTTCGCTCTTACGGGGCGACGGCCACGGGGCTCTGTGCCGGACCCCGCTCCTCGACCGCCGGAGCGGGAGCGGCCTGGGCCGGCTGCGGAGGGATCGACCCCAGGACGATCAGGCCGGCGTGCGGGTCCTCGGGAGCCGGCGTCGCGCTGCGGGTCAGCAGCACCACGCCCCGCGCCGCCAGCACCGCCCCCGCGGCCGCGAGCGCGAACCCGGCGACACCGCCCTGTAGCCGCTCGCCCAGCAGCGACAGGCCGATGACCGCCGCGGCCACCGGGTTCGCCAGGGTCACCATCGCCAGCGGTGCGCCGAGCCCGCCGCGGTAGGCGGTCTGGGACAGCAGCAGGCCGCCCGCGGCGAAGGCCGCGACCAGCAGGGCCACCACGATCACCTGCGGGGCGAGCAGGGGTCCCGAGCGGTCGGTCGCCGCGACGGTCACGGTCTGGGTGAGCGCCGAGGCGACACCCGAGGCGAGCCCGGACGCGGTCGCGTGCCGCAGGCCCGGCTTCGCGCCGCGCCGCGAGAGCACTCCGATGAGCGCGGCGGTCGCTCCGGCCACCGCGAGCGCCTCGGGCAGGGAGAGCGTGTCGTCGGGGGCGGGCCCCGACGCCGTGACGAGCAGCGCGCCCAGACCGGCCAGCGTCAGGGCCGTGCCCCGCCACTCGCCCGCCGTGACGTGCCGCCCCGCGATCCGGGCACCCAGCGGCACGGCCGCGACGAGCGTGAGCGCGCCGAGCGGCTGCACCAGCGTGAGCGGCCCGTACTTGAGGGCGGCGACGTGCAGCAGGGCCGCGCCCGCGTTGAGGACGACCGACCACCACCAGGAGCCCGTGCCGAGCAGCCGCCACAGGCCCGGTCCGGAGCCCGCGGTGCGAGCGGCGAGCCGTTCCTGGGCCACCGCCGCCGCGGCGTACGCCACGGCGGAGACGAGGGAGAGCGCGACGGCGAGCAGGGTGGCGCTCATCGGCCGGCCCCCGTCGTGACGGGCTGCGGGGCGGTCGCCACCGAGGTGGACCCCGGCGTCGAGGACACCTGTACCGGTATCCGGATCGGCATGTGCGCCAGCACGTCCGACGCGGACAGCGAGTCGGGCGGCGTGCGGAACGCGGCGGCGGGCGACCAGGGCGCGGGTTCCCGCGTGCCGTGCGCCGGGACGGCGGTCGGTACGACCGTGCTCGCCGGGGCGGGCAGCAGGTGCCGCCGGATCGCGGGCGGGCCGCCGACGATGTGCGGCATCCGGATCACCGCGAGGGCGACACCGAGCAGGGCCGTCGCCACGAGCGCGTCGAGCCAGTAGTGGTTCGCGGTGCCGACGACCACGAGGAGCGTGAGCAGCGGGTGCAGCAGCCACAGCCAGCGCCACCGCGACTTCGTGGCGACGATCAGGCCGATCGCCACCATCAGGGCCCAGCCGAAGTGCAGCGACGGCATGGCCGCGAACTGGTTGGCCATCGTGTCGGTGTCCGGCTTCGCGGCGTACACCGAGGGTCCGTAGACCTGCGCGGTGTCGACGAGGTGCGCGGCCTTCAGCATCCGGGGCGGTGCCAGCGGGAACGTGAGGTGCAGCGCGAGCGCCGCGGCCGTCAGCGCGGCGAGCACGCGCCGCGTCCACACGTAGTGGCGCGGGCGGCGCAGGTACAGGAAGACGAGCAGGGCGAGCGTGGCCGGGAAGTGCACGGTCGCGTAATAGGTGTTCGCGAGGTGCACGAGGGCGTCGCTGCGCAGCAGGACGCTCTGGACCGCGCCCTCGCCGGGCAGATCCAGGGCGCGCTCGAAGCTCCACACGTGATCGGCGTTGCGGAACGCCTCGGCGGTGTGGCCGTTGGCCAGCTGGCGGCCGAACTTGTAGACGAGGAAGAGTCCTACGACCAGCAGGAGCTCGCGGACCAGGGGCGGTCGGGCAGTGCGGCTGTCCGGCTCCGGTGCGGCAGGCTCGGTAAGGGAATTCATCCCCCGGCCCCTTTTCGTGACGACTGGGTGGTGCGTGGTGGTTCGGGGTGCGCTTGTGGCGCGACGGTGAACGCGGTCTGAACCGCGCTCATCGAAACGCCAGTGTACCGAAACGCTGGCGTACCGGTACACTGGCGTATCGATGAGAGGGTGTGATCTCATCGACACGAGCCGCCGAGCGAGGAGTGGGGTCATGACGACGCGGGAACCGGTCACCGAGGCAGCGACAGTGCCGACCGCCTCGCGCCGTTCCAAGATCACCCCCGAGCGGGCGCAGGAGTTCTACGACGCGGTCCTCGACCAGCTGCGCAGGAACGGGTACGACGCGCTGACCATGGAGGGCGTCGCCGCCCAGGCCTGCTGCAGCAAGTCCACGCTGTACCGTCAGTGGAAGACGAAACCGCAGCTCGTGGCCGCCGCGCTGCGGGCCGGACGCTGTACGAAGTTCTCCGCCGCCGACACCGGCAGCCTCGCGGGCGACCTCGTCGCCGCGGCACGCAACGCGGCGGCGCAGGCGCTGCCGGACACCGCGCTGATGCAGGCGCTCGGGCACGCGGTCCGGCAGGACGGCGAGCTGAAGGGCGCGCTGCGCGAGGCGCTGATCGAGCCGGAGCTCGCCTCCATCAAGGCGATGACGGAGCGGGCCGTGGCGCGCGGCGAGATCGCCGCCGACCATCCGGCGCTGCCGTACCTGGCCGCGCAGCTCTTCGGAGTGATGCGCAGCCGCCCCGTCCTGGAGGGGCGCGACGCCGACGCCGACTACCTGGTCGGCTTCGTCGAGAACGTGCTGCTTCCGGGGCTCGGCCTGACCGCCTCGGATCGGGCCACCTGAACGTGGGCCGCCGGTCGCAGGGATGACCGACCGGTGGTCTGCCCGCGCCGCACCGTGGGGACGGGGGCGGCGCGCACCCCCGGGCCGGGCGGGTTCCTCCATGAGCGGAGGGGAACCCGCCCGGCCCTGTGTGTCCGGGTCCGCTCCGGGGTCAGACGTCCTGGCCGTTGCCGCCCGTGCCGCCGCCGGTGACGTCGGCCTTCTTGATGCCCCCGACGAGCTTGTCGATCGCCGTGTCGTCCGGACCCGCCGCCTTCTCCTTGTCGGTGCGCGGGATGTCGACGCCGATCCGCACGACGAGGAGCGTCTTGGGGTCGGACGGCGAGGGGAACGCGACCGACTCCACCCAGGCGTCGATCTTCGACTTGGTGTCCACGTTCCAGCGGACCCGGTAGCCCTGCTGCCCGGCGACCGTGACCTTCTTCGACAGCAGTTCGTCGTGGTTGAGGATGCCGCCGTAGACCTTGCCGCCGTAGGACGCCTTGGCGTTCTTGAGGATGTCCTCCTTCGCCGCCGCCTCGGCGGTCGACGCGTCGAGCTTGAGGCTCTTCGCCGACGAGGTGGACGCGCCGCCCTTCACGCAGCTCTGCTCCACGTCGTCGGGGCACTTGTACGTGCCCGTCTGCACGCCGGCCACGCCCGCGCCGTCGGACCCCGTCCAGCCGTCGAGCACCGGCAGCGCGACCCCGTTCACGATGTCGGTGGCGTAGCCCTCGTCGAGCGGGGCCCGCGGTGAGCCGGGCGCGTCGGGGGAGGGGCTGCCGTCGCCCCCGCCCGCGCCGCCGCCAGGACCCTCGGGCTGCCGCGGCTCCTGGGGCTGCCGCGACTCCCCGCCGGCCCTGCTGCTCTTGCCGTCGCCGTCCGACGTGAGCGCGTAGACGCCGCCGCCGATGCCGGCGAGGACGACCACCGCGATGCCGGCGGCTATCGCGATCCGCGCCCGCCTGCGCGGCTTCGGCGGCATCGGAGGCAACTGACCGGGATACATCGGGTAGTTCTGGTGGTCCTGGTACGCCGGAATCGTCCCAGGGGCCGTCGGCTGCTGGGACGGCGCCACCGGACCGGGCGCGGCCGCCTGCGGCGGGAACGGCGGCGGGGTCGTGGCGGGCCGGGTCTGATCCGTCCAGCGGCTGCCGTCCCACCAGCGTTCGGTGCGCGGGCCGTCGGGGACCTGACCGGGATCGGGGTACCAGCCTGCGGGAGTCTGCGACGTCATGAACGGAACAGTATGAGGCGTGCCTGAAAAGGGGATGAGAGGGTCCGCATTGCGGTCGGGATCGTTACGGATCGGCGCCCCGTCGACCGGGCCGGCCCCCAGGTCCGATCAAAAGTCACCGGCTCACGAGACCCCCCACCACGGCGCGCCGCCGCGCATTACCCTCGTGACCAGTACACCGATCGATCGAAGTGATCGATCGAAGTGAACGACACCTGGAGGGTGCGGGATGACTCAGGGACGGCACGAGGACGCCGCCTCCTCCGGCCCGCCGCTGTGGGAGCGGGAGTCCGAACTCGGCGTCGCGCTGAGCGCGTTGGACGACCTGTGCGGCGACGCCGCGTCGTCGGGCAGCCTCGTCGTGTACAAGGGCGAGGCGGGCATCGGGAAGACCGCCCTGCTCGGCCGGCTGCGCGAGGTCGCGGCGGGCCGGGCGACCGTGTGGACCGCCCGGGGCGGCGAGACGGTGACCTCCGTCCCCTTCAACGTCGTACGGCAACTCCTGCAGCCCGCCCTGCTCGAGCTCTCCGAGGAGGAGGCCCGCGAGTACTTCGGCGACTGGTACGACATCGCGGGCCCCGCCCTCGGCATAGCCGAGCCCACGGGACGCCAGGCCGACCCGCAGGGTGTGCGCGACGGTCTCGTGGCCGCCGTGTCCCGGCTGGCCCGCCTGCACTGGCCGCTGCTGATCCTCGTCGACGACGCGCACTGGGCCGACCTGGAGACCCTGGAGTGGCTGGCCGCGTTCGCCGAGCGCCTCGACGACCTGCCCGTGCTCGTCGTGGTCGCCCAGCGCGACCCCGAGGACGAGGCCGCCGCCGTCTGCCTGGACGCGGTGGCCGCCGCCGCCCGGCCCGGCATCGCCCGACTGCGCGCCCTCACCCCGGAAGCCACCGCGGGACTGACCCGGGCCACGCTCGGCGGCCACGCCGACGACCCGTTCTGCCGCGAGGTGTGGGCGGTCACCGGCGGGAACCCGTACGAGACCGTCGAGTTGCTCGCCAAGGTGCAGGACAGCGAGCTGAACCCCCAGGAGGACGCGGCCGGCGAGCTGCGCGCGCTGAACAAGTCGGCGCGCGGCCGCGGACTCGTCGCCCGCCTCGAAGGACTCGGCACCGAGTCGGTCAAGTTCGCCTGGGCCGCCGCCATCCTCGGCACCCGGATCGACTCCGGACTCGCCGCCCTGCTCGCCGGGCTCAACCCGGAACAGGCCGGACGCTGCTCCGAGCGGCTGCGCGCCGCCCGCATCCTGACCGACTCCGCGTACGGTGCCACGACCGCCCTGGAGTTCGTCCACCCGCTGATCGCCTCCGCCGTCTACGACGCGATCCCGCCGGCCACCCGCACCGCCATGCACGGCCAGGCCGCCTGGGCCGTCACCGCGTCCGGCCGCGGGCCCGCCGCGGCCTCCCGCCACCTGCTCGAGGTGCACCCGGACGACGACCCCGAACTCGTCGAGCAGATGCGCTCCGCCGCCCGCGAACACCTCGCCGTCGGCGCGCCCGACGCCGCCCGGCGCTGTCTGGAGCGCGCCCTCCAGGAGCCGCCGCTGCCCGACGTGCGCCCGCAGCTGCTCTACGAGTTGGGCTGCGCCACCCTGCTCACCTCGCCCGCCACCACCATCAAGCACCTCGAGGCGGCCCTCGACACGACCCCGGGGCTCGACGGCGACCAGCGCGTCGACGCGGTGTGCCGCCTCTCCCAGGCCCTGGTCCACAACGACCAGCTGGAGGAGGCGCTGCGCCTCATCGACACCGAGGCCGAGCGCCTCGACCCCGGCCCCGCCCGGCTGCGCCTCCAGGCCGTGCACTTCATGTGGGAGGGCATCCACGCCGGCGAGGAGGACTCCCCGGGCCGCTCCCGGAACCTCGCGGCGATCGCCGACCGGCTCGGCGGCCGCGACAACCCCGAGCGCGTGCTGCTGATCCTGCGCGCCTTCGACGCGATGACCCGCGGGGAGAACGCGGAGGAGGTCGTCGAGCGCTGCGACCGCGCCCTCGTCAACGGCCGTCTCGCGCCCGGCCTCGGCTGGACCGACCCCGAGTGGGGCTTCGAGGTCCTCGCCATGCTCGGCAGCGCGTACCTGTTCTCCGACCGGCTCGACCGGGCCGAGAGCCTGTTCACCGAGGCCGTCCGCGAGTACGAGACGGCCGGCTGGAGCGGCGGCCACATCGCCATCGCCCACGCCTTCGTCGGCTATGTGCACCGCAGGCGCGGCCGCCTCACCGACGCCGAGGCGTTCCTGCGCGAGTCGCTGCGCCTCGCCGACCGCGTCGGGCGCGGACTGCCGATGCACTGGGACGCGGCGTGCATGCTCATCGACACCCTGCTCGCCCGCGGCAAGGCCGACGAGGCGCAGGCCGTCGCCGACCGCTACTCCTTCGGCCCGCCCTACCCGTCGACGATCGTGCTGCCCGACGCGCACTCGGTCCGCGGCCGCCTGCTCCTGGCCACCGGCCGGGTCGAGGAGGGGGTCAACGAGCTGGAGAGCGCGGCCAAGGCCGCCATCGCCCGTGGCGGACACAACACGATCATGGCCCCGTGGGCCTGCGACCTGGCCCGTGCCCTCGCCCCCACCGACCCGCGCCGCGCCGCCGAGCTCGTCGCGGAGGCCCGCGTCCAGGCCGAGCGCTTCGGCACGGACACCGCGATCGGTGAAGCGCTGCGCTGCGCTGCCGCCCTGGCCACCGGACAGCAGCAACTCACCCTGTACGCCAAGGCGGTCACGTACCTCGAAGCCTCGCCCTGCGCGTACGAGCACGCCCTCGCCCGGGTCGAGTACGGCATGGCGGCGCGCTCCTTGTCCGAGCTCAACCGCGGTCTGACCCTGGCCCGTTCGTGCGGCGCGGACGGTCTCGCGGCGCGGGCCAGGGACGTGCTGGAGACCGGCAGGGGGCTGCGCTAGAGCGCCGTCGGCGCGGGGGCCGGGTACCGCCCCCGCGCGCCGCGGTCAGCTCCGCCGGACCAGGCAGCGGAACTCATCGCCGCGGCGCCATCGCGGACCTCAGCCGAGCAGGCGCTCCAGTTCGGCGTCGAGGCGCTCCTGCACGGCACGGTCGTACGTCGCCCGGTGCGCCCGCGCCGGCCGCGGCCCGTCGAAGAACCGGCCCGTGGACTCGGCGCCCGGCGCGCCCGTGGCCAGGGCGAGGACCCCCACGGCGCCGTCGGCGACGCTGTTCCACGGCCGGATCCCGGCGTCCCGCACCATCGCCGTGTCCATGTACGTCGCCGGGTGGATCACGTTGACCGTGACGCCGGTGCCCGACAGCTCACGCGCCAGCGAGAAGGTGTGGGCGGCGAGCGCGAACTTGGCCCGGCAGTAGGCCTCGCTCCCGTTGTACTCCCGGGCGAGGTCCAGGTCGTCGAAGTCGAGCGGTGACTGCCCGAGGGATCCGCAGTTCACGATGCGGGCCGGGGCGTTGGCGCGCAGCACCGGGAGCAGCGCCCGGGTCAGGGCGACGGGCGCGAGCAGGTTCACGGCGAGCCGCAGCTCGTGCCCGTCCGCGCTGAGCTCACGGCCGCCGCCGCGCGGGCCCGCCCCCACCCCGGCGTTGTTCACGAGGACGTCGAGATCCGGACGGGCCGCGGCGACGCGGGCGCCGAGCTCGCGCACCTGCGCCAGCGAGGCGAGATCGGCGACGAACCCCTCGGCGTGCCCACCGCGGCCGGCGGCGGCCCGCAGTTCGGCGACGAGCGAGTCCGTACGGCCCTGGTCCCGGCCGTGGGCGAGGACGACATGACCGGCGCGGACGAGGTCGAGGGCGAGGTACCGGCCGAGACCGGAAGTGGCACCGGTGATCAGAAGTGTGGCCATGCGGCCAGGCTAGGCGCGCGGCCGGACCGCGCAGGAGGCCCGGCTGAACCTACGTCCGCCAGGGTCACCCTGCGTCTTCCTCGGCGAGCACCCGCTGGGCGACAGCGAACGCGGAGTTGGCGGCGGGCACGCCCACGTACACCGCGCACTGTCGGAGCACCGCGCCGATCTCCTCCGGGGTGAGGCCGCCCCGCAGGGCGGCCCGCACATGCATGGCCAGCTCGTCGTGGTGGCCGTGCGCGACCAGCGCGGTCATCGTGACCATGCTGCGCTCGCGCCGGGTGAGCGTCGGATCGG
Organism: Streptomyces sp. cg35; assembly: GCF_050410835.1. Classification (NCBI taxonomy): domain Bacteria; kingdom Bacillati; phylum Actinomycetota; class Actinomycetes; order Kitasatosporales; family Streptomycetaceae; genus Streptomyces; species Streptomyces sp. cg35. The sequence goes on along the minus strand of NZ_CP191268.1, from coordinate 1,441,460 downwards.
TCCAGATCTCGCCCCACGCGTAGCGCGAGATGAAGTCCTGGAACCCCGCGGTGAACGGCGTCTGCCGCGCCTGCGCCCGGTCGACGTGTGCGTCGCCGAGCACCTGGCGCCGCACCTCCATGCCGCGCCGGGCGCCCTGCCCGAGATGTCCCCGCAGCAGCCCGAGGACCGCCTCCGGGCGCTCGGCGACCGCCAGATGCGAGGCCCCGGCCAGTTCGGCGAGCTCGGCGCCCGGCACCGCGTCGGCGATCTCCCGCAGATGGGCGGGCGGGGTCGCCGGGTCGTCGCGTCCGGCGACGAGCAGCGTCGGCACGGAGATCTCCCCGAGCCGGCCGGTGAGGTCGAACGCGGCGAGCGCGTCGCAGCAGGCGGCGTACGCCTCCGGGTCGGCGTCCCGGTTGTCCTGCACGAGCCGGGGCGAGCTGAACGCGGGGGTGAACCAGCGGGACGGCGCCGTCCCGGCCACGCCCGCCGTCCCCTCCTTCCGTACGAGCGCGGCCCGCTCCTGCCAGGCCTTCGCACCGCCGAAGTGCGCGGAGGAGCAGATCACGGCGAGACTGCCGACCCGCTCCGGGTGGTGCACGGCGAGGTGCAGTCCGACGGCGCCGCCCAACGAGACGCCCGCGTAGGCGAACCGCTCGATGCCGAGCTCGTCGGCGAGGGCGAGCACCAGTCCGGCGAGGTCACCGACACTCGCCCCGGCGGAGATCAGCCCGGCGTCCGAGCCGCCGTGGCCCGGCAGGTCCCACCGCACGACGCGGTGCGCGCTCGACAGCTCGGGCGCGACCTGGTCCCACAGCGCGAGCGACGTCCCGAGGGACGGGCCGAGCAGCAGCGGGGGAGCGGACGGGGAGCCTTCGGCGCGGTGGTGGAGGAGTGCGGTGGGGGCGGGGTTCACGAGGGCTCCAGGGACGTCGTGCGGACAAGTCGGGAAGCGGGGGTCGGGGGCGCGGGGCGGAGGCCGGGCGGCCATCGGGCGGAACCTGTCCGGGGTCGGGCGCCGCCCCGCGCCCCCTTCGGGGTGCGGGGGCCGAGCCCCGGGAAGCCTTCCTCCGCCGCGGCCGCCCGGCGGCGCGCAGCGGCGCACGGTGGGAAGAGGCAGGTCACCGGCGGGCCAGCGCCCGGTCCACCAGTGCGCCCGCCGCCCCGACATACCGCGCCGGATCCATCAGCCCCGTCACGTCGACATCCGCCAGGTCCGGTTCCTCGGCAAGGACCGCACCCAGCGGCCGCCGTTCCTCGCGGGCCCGCCGGGCCGCCGCGGCGAGCAGCGTCTTCGCCCGGCCACGGCCGAACCGCCCGGCCAGTTCGGCGGACAGCCGCTCGGACACGATCGCCCCGCCGGTCAGGGCGAGATGGGCGCGCATCGCGTCGGCGTGCACCACGAGCCCCTCGACCAGTTCGGCCGCGTCCCGCGCCGCCCCGCCGGCCACCCGCGACAGCTCCCGCAGCGTGGCCCACTCGGCGTGCCACGCGCCGGCCGGCCGTTCGTCCTCCGCGGCCATCGACCCGTACAGCGTCGCCGCGAGCCCGGGCGCACGGCGGGCCGCGGCGGCGATCAGCGTGGCCCGCACCGGGTTGGCCTTGTGCGGCATGGCGGACGAACCGCCGCCCGCACCCTCCGCGACCTCCGCGATCTCCGTACGGGACAGGGTGAGGACGTCGGCGGCCACCTTGCCGAGCGCACCGGCCGTGAACGCCAGCGCGCCCCCGAGGTCCGCGACCGGCGTCCGCAGCACGTGCCACGGCAACTCCGGCGCGCGGAGGCCGAGTTCCTGGGCGTACGACGTGACGAGCGCCAGTGGATCGGACGCGCCGTACGCCTCGAAGGCCGCCAACGTGCCCGCGGCCCCGCCCAGTTGGACCGGCAGGGACTCCCGTACGTGCCGCAGCCGGTCCCGCGCGTCCAGTACCAGTGAGCGCCAGCCTGCCGCCTTCAGCCCGAACGTCGTCGGCACGGCGTGCTGGGTGAGCGTGCGTCCGGGCATCACGGTGTCCCGGTGCTCGGCGGCGATCCGCGCCAACCCGCCCTCCGTGAGGGCGAGTTCGCCGAGCACGGCATCCAGGGTGCGCGCCGCGATGAGCATCAGGGCGGAGTCGAGGATGTCCTGGCTCGTCGCGCCCCGGTGCACGTACGGCCCGTGTGCCGCGGGGACGGCCGCCGTGAGGTCCGCGACCAGCGGGATCACCGGGTTGCCGCCGGAGCGGGCCCGGCGCGCGAGGTCCCGGACGTCGAAGGCGCCGGCCGAGGCGGCCGCCGTCACGGTCCCGGCGGCCTCGGCCGGAGCGAGCCCGAGCGCGGCCTGCGCCCGGGTCAGGCCCGCCTCCGCGTCCAACAGGGCTTGCAGAAAAGCCTCTTCGGACGTGGTGCGCTCGACGGGCGCGTCCTCGGTGCCGGGGTCGAACAGGGTCACGTGAACTCCAGGAAGACCGTCTCGCCCTCGCCCTGAAGGCGGATGTCGAAACGGTACGTGCCGTCCGGCTGCTCCCGCGCGATCAGCGTGTCGCGCCGCGCGGGCTCCAGCCGGGCCAGGAGCGGATCCGCGGCGAGGGCCGCGTCGTCGCCGGGCAGGTAGATCCGGGTGAAGAGATGGACCAGCAGGCCGCGGGCGAAGACGCAGGCGCTGAGGTAGGGCGCGTTGTCGCCGCGTGCGCCGGGCCGCAGCGTGCGGGCGTACCAGTGGCCGCTCGCGTCGGTCTGGACGCGGCCCCAGCCGGTGAACTCCACGCCGTTGCGCCCCAGATGTCCGCCGGTCGCCGGGTCGCGCAGGATCGAGCCGTCGACCCGCGGCAGCCGGCCGTCGGGGTCCGGGCCCCACAGCTCCACGAAGGCGTCCGGCAGCGGAGCGCCCTCGCCGTCGCGGACGTGCCCCTGGAGGGTGACGGTGTCGGGGTGGCCGACGGGCGCGATGTCGCCGCCGCCGGGGAACGGCAGCGCGTACCCGTAGAACGGGCCGACCGTGTGGGAGGGCGTGGGCAGCACGTTCGCCGGGTCGCTCGTGTCGATCTTCGTCATGGTGGTCGCTCAGCGCCCTTCTTCGATCCAGGTGGCCCGCGGGCCGTCGAGCACGATGTCCCAGTGGTAGCCCATCGAGAACTCCGGCACGGACAGGCTGTGGTCGTACGTCGCGACCAGGCGCCCGCGCGCGGCGTCGTCGGTGACGGACTGGATGATCGGGTCGTACGGGAACAGCGGATCGCTCGGGAAGTACATCTGCGTCACGAGCCGCTGGGTGAACGCCGAGCCGAACATCGAGAAGTGGATGTGCGCCGGACGCCAGGCGTTGACGTGATTGCGCCACGGGTAGGGGCCCGGCTGGATCGTGGTGAAGTGGTAGCGGCCCTCGGCATCCGTCAACGTGCGGCCCACCCCGGTGAAGTTGGGGTCGAGCGGGGCGTCGTGCTGCTCGCGCTGGTGGGCGTAGCGGCCCGCCGAATTGGCCTGCCAGACCTCGACGAGCTGGCCGCGCACCGGCCGGCCGTCCCGGTCGAGGAGCCGGCCCGAGACGGTGATGCGCTCGCCGATCGGTTCGCCGTGGTGCTGCCGCGTGAGGTCGCTGTCGATCTCCGTGATGTCGCGTTCGCCGAAGGCGGGGGAGGCCAGCTCCACCAGCTCCGGGTCCTTCGACACGTCGATGGCGACCAGGGGCCGGGTGGGGTGGCGCAGCAGCGACGAGCGGTAGGGGGCGTAGTCGCGGCGCGGATGGTGCTCCACGGGGCCACCCCCGCGGACCCGCTTCTCGTACGCGGCGTGCTCGGCCGCTATCTCCGCGTCGATGTCCTGCTGGGTGAGTGTCATGCCGACCTTGTCCATGCGTCCGGTGTCCGTCTCCAGAAACTACTCAGCGCACTGAGTATTTTTCGAACGGGCCTCACGTTGCCACCAGGCAAGTTGACCGTCAAGGGGTCTAAGATTCCTCAGTACACCTACGTAATCGGAGGACCGTGATGGCCGCGGTGGACCTGACCACCCACCCCGGGCACCTCGCCCGGCGACTCCAGCAGGCGCACTACCTGCTGTGGAACACGATGGTCTCGGAGGAGATCACGTCACCGCAGTTCGCCGTCCTCAACACCCTGGTGGCCGAGCCGGGCCTGGACCAGCGCACCGTCGGTGAACGCGTCGGCCTCGATCGGTCCACGATCGCCGAGGTGATCACCCGCCTCACCCGGCGCGAGCTGGTCGACCGGACGCGCGACCCGGAGGACGGCCGCCGACGGCTGCTCAGGCTGACGCCCGAGGGGCTGCGCACGCACAAGAAGCTGACCGTGCGCACCGCGCGGATGAACCAGATCTTCCTGGCCCCGCTGAGCGCCGAGGAGCAGGGGGTCTTCTTCGATCTGATCCAGCGGGTCGCCGACGCGGCGGAGGGCCTGCGCGACCCGGCGGACCCGCTCGCGGCGCCGCACGCCTGACGGGCACCCACGGCCCGCCCGCCGCCGCGCTACTTCTTCGCGAACACCACCCACACCTGCCCCGGCGCGAATGCCAGCGGCTGCCCGTCCGCCGTGAAGGCGGTGCCCTCACCCGCGCTCGGCCGCTGCCACCGCGCGTCGTACGCCCGTCCGTCCCGCAGTACCACGGCCCGCCCCGAGCCGACGGTGCGCGACAGCGGTGACGTGCTGCCGAACTTGTCGTGGAACCGGGACGCCAGAACGTCGACGTACTGCACGACCACTGTCGCCGCGGCGAGCCGCTCCCCGCCGGCCGTCACGGCCGCGCGCCCGTCCATGCCCACCAGCCAGCGCCGTCGGCCCGCCGACCAGTCGAAGGTGAACCGGGCCGCGGGGAAGCGCACCGTCCACGCCGTCTCGGGCCGGCCGCCGCCCGGCACCCCGGTGGCGAACCGGAAGCCGGCCGCCTGCCCCGCGCCCGCCCCCGACGTCGGCCGGCCCAGCCTGGCGGGGCGCAGGTAGAGGTTGTGCGGGGCGGGCTTCCCGCCGCCCCGGAAGTACGCGCCGGAGTGCTCGCCCTGCGGCATCGCGCGCAGCGGCGCCGCGTCGATCAGCGGCTGCAGCTTTCCCTGGGCGCCCGAGTACGCGAGCGTCGGCCGGTCGAACTGCCGCAGCAGCTCCAGATCGGTCTCCCGCGCGCTGCGCACCGGCCCCACGACATCCGGCACGTGCGATCCGAACACCGCCATCAGCCGGCTGAGCCCGCCCTCGACCTGCTCGGCGTACACGATGTCGGCGTCCTCGATGCCGGTCTGCGGCCTCGCGGCACCCACGTTGTCGATCTTCACGGCGAGCAGGGCGGTGTCGCGCCGTGCCGGGGAACCGTTGCCGTCGGGGTCACAGGCCGCCGCGAGCACCCCGAGCGCACCGGCGACGAACCCACGCCTGCGTATTCCGTTCGCGTCCACGGGTCCTGCATACCCCTCGGACGCGCACCCCAAGTGCGGCGCGCGCGCTCCGGCGGACCGCTCAGCGCAGCACGTCCGCCAGGTCGAACCTCATGGGCTCCTCCAACTGCGCGTACGTACAGCTCGCGGGGGCCCGGTCCGGGCGCCAGCGCCGGAAGCGGGCCGTGTGCCGGAAGCGCGCCCCGTTCTCCATGTGCTCGTACGCCACCTCGGCCACCCGCTCCGGGCGCAGCGCCACCCAGGACAGGTCCTTCTTGCCGGTCCAGCGGCTGGTCGCGCCCGGCATCCGGGACTTCTCGTGCGCCGCCTCGTCCGACCAGGCGGCCCAGGGATGGCCCTCGGCGGACTCCATGCGCAGCGGCTCCAGCTCGGCGATCAGTTCCGTGCGCCGCTTCATCGTGAAGGCCGCGCAGACCCCGACGTGCTGCAACGTGCCCGCGTCGTCGTACAGGCCGAGCAGCAGCGAGCCGACGACCGGGCCGCTCTTGTGGAAGCGGTACCCGGCGACCACGCAGTCCGCGGTCCGCTCGTGCTTGACCTTGATCATGAGGCGTTCGTCCTGCCGGTAGCGCAGGTCGAGGGGTTTGGCCACGACGCCGTCCAGTCCCGCGCCCTCGTACTGCTCGAACCAGTCGGCCGCGAGCGCGGCATCGGTCGTCGCGGGGGCCACGTGCACCGGTGCCGAGGCGTCCGCGAGGGCCTCCTCCAGGCGCCGCCTGCGCTCGGTCAGCGGCCGGTCGACCAGCGACTCGTCGCCGAGGGCCAGCACGTCGAACGCCACGAACGACGCGGGCGTGCGCTCGGCCAGGGTCCGCACGCGCGACGCGGCCGGATGGATCCGCTCGGTGAGCGCGTCGAAGTCGAGCCGCCCGTCCCGCGCGATCACGATCTCCCCGTCGAGCACGCACCGCTGGGGCAGCCGCTCGGAGAGCGCCGCCACCAGCTCGGGAAAGTACCTGGTCAGCGACTTGGTGGAGCGGCTGCCCAGCTCGATCTCCGTGCCGTCCCGGAACACGATCGCCCGGAAGCCGTCCCACTTCGCCTCGTAGTGCATCCCGGCGGGGATCCGGGCGGCGGACTTGGCGAGCATCGGGCGGACCGGCGGCATCACGGGAAGATCCATGCACCGATTCTGTCGCTTATGCCAGCTTATCGCCCGGTATGCGCCGTACGTCCCTTCGGCCTAGCGTAGGCGCATGGGCAGCAAGGGTGCGGCAGTGGAGCTGGAAGCGGGCGGGCGGACGGTGCGTCTGTCCAGCCCCGACAAGGTGTTCTTCCCCGACGGGGGAACGGTCCGGTACACCAAGCTGGACCTCGCGAACTACTTCCTCGCCGTGGGCGACGGCATCCTGCGCGCCCTGCGCGACCGCCCCACCACCCTGGAGCGCTACCCCGACGGCGTCACCGGCGAGTCCTTCTACCAGAAGCGGGCCCCCAAGAACCTGCCCGACTGGATCCCCACCGCCACCATCACCTTCCCCTCGGGCCGCACCGCCGACGAGATGTGCCCCACCGAGGTCGCCGCCGTGATCTGGGCCGCCCAATACGGCACCCTCACCTTCCACCCCTGGCCGGTGCGCCGCGCCGACCCGGACCACCCCGACGAACTCCGCATCGACCTCGATCCGCAGCCCGGCACCGACTACGCCGACGCCGTGCACGCCGCCCGGGAACTGCGGTCCGTCCTGCACGACTTCGGCGGTCTGCGCGGCTGGCCCAAGACCTCCGGCGGACGCGGGCTGCACGTCTTCGTGCCCATCGAGCCGCGCTGGACCTTCGTCGAGGTGCGCCGTGCCGCCATCGCCTGCGGCCGTGAACTGGAGCGCCGCATGCCGGGGTCGGTCACCACGGCCTGGTGGAAGGAGGAGCGCGGTGAGCGCATCTTCGTCGACTACAACCAGACGGCCCGGGACCGGACCATCGCCTCCGCCTATTCGGTCCGCGCCCGCCCGCACGCGCCCGTCTCCGCCCCGCTCACCTGGGACGAGCTCGGCGACGCGCTGCCCCGCGACTTCGACATCGTCACCATGCCCAAGCGGTACGCCGAACTCGGCGACGTGCACGCCGGGATGGACGAGGAGCGGCACTCCTTGGAGGCGCTCCTCGAACTCGCCGACAAGGACGAGAGGGACCGGGGCCTGGGCGATCTGCCGTACCCGCCCGAGTACCCGAAGATGCCGGGCGAGCCCAAGCGGGTACAGCCGAGCCGGGCCAGACACGAGGACTGACCCGGCTCGACCCAACTCACCTGTGTTTTAGGGGAGTTCCTTCACGCGGATGTCCCGGTAGGAGATCACGTCCGACGTGCTGTGCACCTGGAGCCCGACGTAGCCGGAGGAGTAGCGCCGGCCGTCCGTGCCCGGGTCGTCGCCCCGCGGCGGCTCGAAGACCTGGCCACCGGTGTTGTCGAACTCGTTGATCAGCACACCGTTGCGGTAGATCGAGAAGTGCTGGTCCACCACCTTGATCTCGTAGTCGTTCCACGTGCCCTTCTGGGTGACGCCCGCTCCCGCGAGGCCGACCCGGTCGAAGCCGTAGACCGAACCGGTCTTGTACATGTCGCCGTCGGGACGGTCGAGCACCTGGATCTCGTGCCCGTACTTGATGGCGACCCACTCCGGGTTCGGCTCCTCGGGGTTGTCGTGCACCCACGGGAAGCGCACGAACACACCGCCGTTGGCGTTGCCCGTGCCCGGCGCGTCGTCACGCCACTGCAGCTTCAGCGAGAAGTTCCCGTACTTGCGCTGCGGGAACCACAGCATCCCCATGCCGTCGACGTCCGTACGACTGGTGATCGAACCGTCGGCGTTCAGCGCGAACTTCCCGCCGCCGACCTGCTCCCACTTGGCGAACTGCTCCTGCGTGCCGTCCAGGATCTTGGTGTAGCCCTCGGTCTGGCCGGGCTTTCCGATCGGGGACGCCTTCGCCGCCTTGTTGATCTTGTTGTACTCGCGCTGGTCGACGACGCCTTCCTTCAGGAGCTTGTCGGTGACCGTCTTCACGTGCTTCACGAAGAGCGCGTGCGACGTCCACTCCTTCTCGTCCTCGATCAACTCGCCGATCCGGCACCGGTTGTTGGTGACCCGGTTCGGGATGCCCGTGTCCGTCGTGCCCACGAACACCGTGGCACGCTCGTCGAGCTCCGGGCAGTTGGGCGCCGGGACCCCGCCGCCCGAGGCGACCGCGAACACGAACGTCTGCGCCGCGGCGGCGTTGCCCGCCTTGTCGCTCGCCCGGTACGCCACCGAGTGGGCGCCCACCCGGTCCACCACCACGGGGGCGGTGTACGCGAGGTAGGGGCCGCCGTCGAGGGAGTACTCGACCTTGTCGACACCGGAGTCGTCGTCCGTCGCCGTCAGCGTCAGCTTCGCGGAGTTGATGTAGGCGCCGTCGGAGTTCTTGTCCCCGGCGACCGCGAGGGACACCGTCGGCGGCGTCGTGTCCTGGGCGGGCGGCGCGACCACCGTGAAGTCGACGGACTTCTCGGCGGCGGCGTTCCCCGCCTTGTCCGCGGCCCGGTAACGCACCTTGTAGGTGCCCGGGTCGTGGACCATCACCGGCGCGGTGTACGGCTGCCAGGCGCCGTCCGCACCGACCGCGTACTCGACGGTGTTCACCCCGGAACCGGTGTCCGAGGCGGAGACCGTCACCGTGGCCATGCCGACGTAGGCGCCGGACTCGTCCTTGTCGCCGGTCACCGTCGCCGAGGTCTCCGGCGGCGTCTGGTCGTCCGTCGGCGGCGCCACCACCGTGAAGTCCAGGGACTTCTCGGCGGCCGCGTTGCCCGCCTTGTCGGTCGCCTTGTACTTCAGGGTGTGCGTGCCGACCTGGTCGACGACCACCGGCGCCGTGTACGGCGTGTAGGCACCGTCGTCCAGGGCGTACTCGATCTTGTCGACGCCGGAGCCGTCGTCGGTCGCGGTGACCGACACGGACGCGGACCCGACGAACGCGCCGTCGGCGTTCGTCTGCCCCTCGGCCTTCGCCGAGGTCTCCGGAGCGGTCGTGTCGTCACCGCCGCCGCCGTCCGTCACCACCAGGATCCCCTGCATGCTGCTGTGGCCGGGGATCGTGCAGTGGTAGCGGTAGCGCCCGGGGGAGAGGGTGACCTCGGCCGTGTGCTTGCCGCCCTGGTCGTCGTTCGGGTTGGCCAGGATGTTCAGCGGCACGTCGTTGTTGTACTCGGGGTCCGACACGTCGAACGTCAGCGTGTGCGGCATCCCCATGGTGTTGCCGGTCGCCGTGCTGTTCTCGAAGACGATCGTCGCCTTGCCGGCGACCGCCGTCGTCGGCGCCGACGCGTACTTCGTGATGTCGTCGCCGGCCGTCCAGGTCAGCACCTGGTCGGCCGCCGCCTCGGGCGCCGGCGCCGCCGTCGCCGCGGGCAGCGCGCCGAGCCCGAGGCACATCAGCAGGGCGGCGAGCAGCGCCGTGAGGAGTCTGTGTCTGCGGACGGGGCGCATGATTCGCGTAGGTCGCATGGGATCAGCCCTTCCTGGCCAGCTGATCGGCCGCCGGGGTCGCCTCGCCGCCGGTGTACGTGACCTTCCACAGCGCCGACTTGCTGTCGGAGGTGAAGAAGCCACGGCCGTAGTCGAGGACGTACAGGGCACCGTCGGGACCGAACTTCCAGTCCATGAGGTTCTTGATGCCGTCGTTGCCGATCGGAATGATCTTCTTCAGCGACTCCGAGTGGACCGGTACCGATCCGTCGCCGTGCGTCTTCGGGTCGGTGAGGACCGCGTTGCGCGGCTGGTCGGAGTCGTAGAAGTCACCGACGAACCACTTCCCGTCCCAGTAGCTCGGCCACTTGTCCGCGTTCGCGATCGACGCGTCGTAGCGGTAGACGGGACCGTCCATCGCGGCCTGGCCGCCGCCCTTCAGCCACGGCAGCAGGTACTTGGCCTCCTCCTTCTTGTACGAGGGGACACCCTTGGCGTCGCGCGGATAGTCGGGCGCCCCGCCCTGCGGCGAGTACCAGATGTTGTTCCCGGTGACCGGCGGCAGGTTGACGAGACCGTCGTTGTTCGGCGACTCGTTCTTCGGGTGGTCGCAGTCGTACCAGCCCAGCGGCTTCGTCGGGTCCGGCAGATTGCGGTCGCGGTAGGGCTGCTTGTTGCCCATGCAGTACGGCCAGCCGCGGTTGGACGCCTTGGTGATGACGGCGAACTGGTCGTACTTGGCCGGACCCCAGGTCGTCGACGGCTCACCGGCGTCCGGGCCGACCCAGCCCGCGTACAGGGTGTCGGTCTTCTTGTCGATCGAGATGCGCGCCGGATTGCGGACACCCATCACATAGATCTCGCCGCGCGTCTTGCCGCCGCCCTCGGCCGTCTCCTTGCCGGTGAAGAGGTTCCCCTCCGGCAGGGTGTACGTCCCGTCGGCCTCCGGGTGGATCCGCAGGATCTTCCCGTTGAGGTTGTTGGTGTTGCCGGCGGTGCGGCGCGCGTCGGCGAACGAGACGCCCTTGTAGTTCGGCTGCGGGTTGTTGCCCGAGTAACCGTCGCTGAACTGCGAGGAGTTGTTGTCACCGGTCGCGATGTAGAGATTGCCCTTCGAGTCCCAGGCCATCCCGCCACCCGCGTGGCAGCAACTGTGCACCTGCACCGGCCACTTGAGCAGCACCTTCTCGCTGCTCAGGTCCAGCTTGTTCGTGGCGAGGTCGAGCGTGAAGCGGGAGACGCGCCGCTCGGCGAGCTGCTTGTCCCGGTCGAGCTGCGCGTGCGGCGTGTAGTGCAGGTACACCCACCCGTTCTGCTCGAACCTCGGGTCCAGCTCGATCCCGAGCAGGCCCTCCTCGACCTTGATCAGCTCGTCGCCGCCGCCTTTGTTGCCGAAGACGGTCAACTCCCCTGCGAGAGTAACCTTCTTGGTCTTCGGGTCGTAGACGTGGACCTGCCCCTTGCCCTTGCCGACGTCCGGGTCGTTCCAGTCGGTGACCACGGGCTGGGAGGAGTCCGCGCCGCCGCGGCCGATGTAGAGCACCCGGCCGTCGGGAGCGGTGACGAGCCCGTGCGGCTCGCCGATCTGGTCGTTCTGCCCGGCCTGGTTGGGCTGGGTGAGGCGCTCGGCCTTGTAGTTGGCGTTGATCGCGGCCTTGCAGTCGGCGCGCACGATCCGCGTCGTCCACAGCAGCGCCCCGCGCAGATGGTCGCGGAAGTCCGCCTCGTCGAACGACGACACGGTCCCGCCCATCCCGGTGTAGAAGGAGCGGCCGCCGTCGTAGTCGCGGCACCACGAGACCGGGTGGTCGGCGCCGTTCGCGCTCTCGCCCGGCTTGTACGTGGACTCGTTGACCCGGGCCACCGTGTGCACGTCGCCGGACGGGTTCTTCGTCCAGTTCAGCCACTGGTCGGGCCGCTTCCACTGCACCGGCAGGTCCTTCGTCGCCGGATGCTGCCGGTCGCCGACCTCGACGGTGGCCCGCTGTACGGAGGCGGGCGACGAGGCGGCCGGACGGGCCCCGATCAGACCGGTGAACCAGTCCGAGTACGGCTCGGCGCGCGCCGCGTCATGAATGCCGACGAACCCGCCGCCGGCCTCCATGTACGTCTCCAGGCCCGCTTCCTGATCGGGGTCGAGGACGTCGCCCCCGCCGGTCAGGAACACGACGGAGTTGAAACGGCCCAGCTTGGTGCCGTTCGTGAACACGGACGCGTCATCGGTCGCCTGGATCGTGAAGCGCTGCCCGGCCGCGCCGGACTGGCCGATCTTCTCGATCGCCTCGATGCCCGCGTTCACCAGGGGCGACTCGTCACCCCCGGCCGCGGACCCGTAGAACACCAGGACCCGCACATTGGCGCCGCCGGGCGGCGACTTGACGGACATCGTTGTCAGCGGCTCCGGGGCCGGCCGCGCGCTGGCGGCGGGCCCGCTCAGCAGCCCGGCGGCCACGACACCCGCGGCGACACCGGCCGCCCAGATCCGGCCGCGTCTGCTTCTGCTCGCTCTGAACTCTCGTACGGGCAACGGCTCTTGATGCGGTAACCGCCGCATGTGTTCACCCACCCCTCGTCGGACACAGCAACAGCGCGGTGAAAGCTAGACCTCTTTGCGCGGCACGCCAATAGGTATGACCGCGATTCCACAAACTTTGTCCTGAGTGTGGATAAACGAAGATCACGTGGCTACCGTGCTCAGCGCGACGTGAAAGCTCGTACGAGGCTGGGGAGTTGGCCGTGACGACGGAACACGATGAACTGCACGACGAGCCGAACCGGGCGAGCGAGCGGGACAGGCGCGCGCTGAGCCGGCGCATGCTGATCGGCGGCGCGGTGGCGGCGACGGCCGGGGTGACATCGTTGTCGCTCGCGGCGGCGGCACCGCAGGCCGCCGGCGCCGACACCCCGCCGCGCACCGCGCCCGCGGGCGGCGAGGTCAAGCACATCACGATGTACGCGGAGAAGCTCGCGGACGGCCAGCTCGGCTACGGCTTCGAGAAGGGCAAGGCGTCGATCCCCGGCCCGCTCATCGAGCTCAACGAGGGCGACACCCTGCACATCGAGTTCGAGAACCTGACGGACGTCGACGCGAGCCTGCACGTCCACGGCATGGACTACGAGATCTCCAGCGACGGCACGCGGATGAACCGCAGCCACGTCGAACCCGGCGGCACCCGCACCTACACCTGGCGCACCCACGCGCCGGGCCGCCGCAAGGACGGCACGTGGCGCCCGGGTACCGCGGGCTACTGGCACTACCACGACCACGTCGTCGGCACGGACCACGGCACGGGCGGGATCCGGAAGGGCCTCTACGGCCCGGTGATCGTGCGCCGCAAGGGCGACATCCTGCCCGACCCCGGCAAGACGTTCACCATCGTCTTCAACGACATGACGATCAACAACAAGGCGGCCCACGAAGCCCCGAACTTCGAGGCCACGGTGGGCGACCGGGTCGAGATCGTGATGATCACGCACGGCGAGTACTACCACACGTTCCACATGCACGGTCACCGCTGGGCGGACAACCGCACGGGCATGCTCACCGGCCCCGACGACCCGTCCCAGGTCCTCGACAACAAGATCTGCGGCCCGGCGGACTCGTTCGGGTTCCAGTTCATCGCGGGGGAGGGCGTCGGGGCCGGGGCCTGGATGTACCACTGCCATGTCCAGAGCCATTCCGACATGGGGATGGCGGGGCTGTTCCTGGTGAAGAAGGCGGACGGGTCGATCCCGCCGTACGACGCGCCGCATCACTGACGGCCGCCGGTCCGGTACGTCACGTCCCTTCGGGCCGCTCGCCCGGAGGCAGCAGCAGGACCTCCAGGGGCCCGGGCGCACGCCCGGGCCCTCTCCAGGAACCACGGCACGCGCGCGTCGGGGATCAGCTCCGGGGTCGCCCGCACCGCGAGGGCGAACCGGGCGTGGGCCGCCCGGTCGAGGACCGGCACCGCGAGGGTGCGCACGCCGTGTGCGGACTCGCCGTCGTTCAGGGCATGACCCGCTTCCCGTACACGAGCCAACGTACGGCCGCACCCTGCGGATCGGACTGCGCCTGCACCTCATCGTCCGGGACACCGAGGACCGGGCGTGGGCCGCCGCCGACCGTCTCCTCGACGTCACGAGCTAGGCGACGTACGCCCGGCAGCCGGGCGACCGCGCGGGCGAGGACGGCGTCGGCTGGCAGCGCCAGTTCCGCCAGCACGGCGGGAGGGTCCCCGCTCGGGCCCGGGAACCGGAGGCCCATCCCAACCTCTGGCCCGGCATGAGCCTGTTCCGCCCCGGCCCCGGCACGGACGTCGTCGGATCCACCGCGCAAGTCGTCGCCTGTCTGGAGGAGTTCAGGTCTCTGGGCGTCGACACCGTCATCCTGTCCGGCAATCCGCTCCTGGAGGAGGCGTACCGGGTGGCGGAGACCGTGCTGCCCGCGCTGGGGGTGGGCAGGCCCCGCTGACCGGCTGACCCGCCCGGAGATCGTCCGGCCCTCACTCACCCCGCACCCCTGCGTGTGTACGGCCGCCCCCGCCCGGGTGTAGACCATCGATGACACCTGTACGCGCCAACGAGTCGTCGAAGGAGCCGAGTTGAGCAAGGACCGCACGTACGACTACGTCATCGTCGGGGCCGGGTCCGCCGGATGTGTGCTGGCCGGGCGGCTGAGCGAGGATCCGTCCGTCCGGGTCGCGCTCGTCGAGTCCGGGCCGCGCGACCGCAAGCCGGAGATCCGGATACCGGCCGCGTTCCCGAAGCTGTTCAGGACGCCGTACGACTGGGACTACGCCACGACCGGGCAAAGCGCCCTGAACGAGAGGGAGTTGTACTGGCCGCGGGGGCACATGCTCGGCGGCTCGTCGTCCCTGAACGCCATGATGTGGGTGCGCGGACACCGCGACGACTACGACGCGTGGGGCGAGGCCGCCGGACCCGAATGGTCCCACGACGCGTTCGTGCGGTACTTCCAGCGCGCCGAACGGTGGGCCGGCGCCCGGCACGAGAAGTCCGTGTACGGCACGCTCGGCCCCCTGCACATCTCCCCGCCCCGCCACCCGAACCCCACCACCCACGCCTTCCTGGACGCCTGCCGCGCCCAGGGCCTGCGCGATCTCGGGGAGCTGAACCAGCCGGACCACGGCGGCTTCGCCCTCACACCGGTCAACCAGCACCGCGGCCGCCGCTGGAGCGCCGCCGACGGATACCTCAGGCCCGCCGCGCGCCGCCCCAACCTCGACATCCACACCGGCGCCCGTGTGACCCGGATCGACTTCGACGGCGTCCGCGCCGCGGGTGTGGTCGCCGACGGGGTGTCCGCCGGGGCGCTGCGCGCCACCCGTGAGGTGATCCTCGCCGCGGGTGCCATCGGCTCGCCGCACCTGCTGCAACAGGCGGGCATCGGCGACCCGGACGCCCTCACCGCCGCCGGCATCGACCCGCTCGTCGCCTCGCCCGACGTGGGCCGGCACCTCCAGGACCACCTCTCCTACGCGGTCACCGTCCGCTGCCCGCGCCCCGTCACCCTCACCGGCGCCGACACGCCCGCCAACATCGCCCGCTTCCTGCTCCGGGGCCGCGGACCGCTCACCTCGAACGTGGGCGAGGCCGTCGCCTTCATCCGGACACGGCCCGAACTCGCCGCCCCCGACATCGAGGTGGTCTACGCGCCCGTCCCGTTCGTCGACCACGGGCTGACCCCGCCGACCGAGCACGGCATCACCCTCGGCGTGGTCCTCCTCCAGCCGCACAGCGCGGGCCGCATCACACCGACGGGACCCGGCGCCGCCCGCCCCCGCATCGACCCGGACTACCTGGCCCACGAGGACGATCTGCGCACGCTGGTCGCGGGCGTGCGCAGGGCCGAGGAACTGCTGGCGGACGCCGCGCTGCGCCCGCTGCACTCCGCGCCCATGGCCGGGTACCCGGGTGTCGTCGACGACGAGACGCTCGTCCGCTCGATCCGGGCCCACGCCGAGACCCTCTACCACCCCGTCGGCACCTGCCGGATGGGCGCCGACGAGGGCTCCGTCACCGATCCGCGGCTGCGGGTCCGCGGCACCGAGGCGCTGCGCGTCGTCGACGCCTCCGTCATGCCGCGCATCACCCGGGGCCATACGCACGCGCCGACCGTCGCCCTCGCGGAGAAGGCCGTGGAGCTGATCCGCGAGGACGCCGGCGCATGACGCGTGGTGCGAGGGGACCGGTCAGGAACCGACGCTCACCGTGAAGCGGCGCGGGTTGCCGTCATTGGCCGCGCCCGACACGTCCGGCTCCCCGTCGGGGCGGACGTCGTCGTACGGGAAGGCGTACCCGATGGGCGAGTTGGCGTGCACGATGCGCGACCAGTGGTTCGTCGTGGCGTCCGTGTAGTAGTCGCCGGACCCGGCGCCGTTCGGCTGCTCGGGGTGGGTGAGCATGATGCTGCGGTTGAATCCGGCGGCGAGGCGGGCCAGCAGGCCCTTCTTGTCGTCGGAGTCGGCCGGGTTGTTGGTGAACGGGCCGTGGTTGCAGGTGAAGATGTCCTTCGAGGCGGGCTTGGTGAAGGTGTGCCCGCCGTTGAAGGTCAGGGTGTCGCCGCTGACCCGGCCGGTGAACACGCCGCGGCCGCCCTGCAGGTCGATCTTCAGGTCGGTCGAGCGGTACTTGTCCCAGACCTGGTCGATGTAGCCGTTCCACACGTCGCGGAACGGCATCTCGTCGGGCCGGTCGAAGTACGGCGCCATCAGGTTCTGCGGCGAGATGACGCGCAGCACCTTGCCGTCGCCGCCCTTGATGACGAGCTTGTCCCAGGGCTGCCCGTCCTTGGCGGCCTGGGCGGCCAGATCCGCGGCGATCTTGTCGACGGCGCCGTCCGGCAGCGGGGCGACGGTGTGGGTCGTGTCGCCCTCCAGGGTCAGCCCGATCGGCAGGGCCGTCACCAGGTCGACGTAGCTGATGTTGGCGTACAACTGCTCGGTGTTGAAGGTGAATTCGCAGAACGACCAGGTCTTGCCGTAGTTCGCGTCGGTGGGGGTCGCGAAGGCCGGCTCGACGAGACCCGGGCCGGGGTTCAGGAAGAAGTCCAGCGTGTCGTCGCGGACGAAGTAGACGCGCGCGCCGTACATCTGAGGCAGCGTCACGACCTTGGGAGCGGACCCCGCCGGGTTCAGCGGGATGGCGCAGTCGACGGGCAGCGGCGTCTGCGGGGCGCTCGGCGACTCGGGGCGGTAGACACTGCCGTCGGCGCGCAGCAGCACCCAGTTGCCGGAGGACTGCTCGTGGCCGGTGACGTACGCGCGCACGGTCCCGGACAACGACTTGTTCTCCAGGGCCAGTTCACAGGTGGCGGGCGCGGCGCCCGCGGTCCAGGCGGGAACGGACAGGGAGGCGGCGGCCGTTGCGACGGTCGCCCCGGCGCCGGCGAGGAACATCCTGCGCGATATCACGATCGCACTCCTGAAATGTGGGGGGTGAGTGGGGTGCCCCACTGTGGCGAGAGGGATGAGGAGCGTCAAGACTTATGACGGGGAGCGCTCCCACAGATTGTTTGCCTTCAAAAGTTGAAGATGGATCGTATACGGCCCATTGGTCCGTACCTTGCCTGGTCAGCGCGGTGCGACGGCGCTTGTCAGTGGGTGGTGGAAGACTCGGCGGTCCAAGGAAGAAAATCCCTCGACGAGGAGGGCGGGACCATGATCACCACGGACTTCGTGACCGGTTCGCCGAACTGGATGGACCTCGGCACCCCCGATCTGGACGGTGCGATCTCCTTCTACGGAGGCGTCTTCGGCTGGCGGTTCCGGTCCGCGGGCCCGGACGCCGGCGGGTACGGGATGTTCCAGCTCGACGGGAGGACGGTGGCGGGCGCCATGACCGTCACCCCCGACCAGGGAGGTCCCGCCTGGTCGGTCTACTTCCAGAGCGCGGACGCGGACGCCACCGCCAAGGCGGTCGAGCAGGCCGGCGGCGCCGTGCTCTTCCGCCCGATGGACGTCATGGACCAGGGCCGCATGGCCATCCTCGCCGACCCGGCGGGCGCCGCCTTCGGCATCTGGCAGCCGGGGGTGAACAAGGGGCTCGACCACGTCACCGAGGACGGCGGGCTGAACTGGGTGGAGCTGTACACCCCCGACGTGGCCGCGGCGAAGGACTTCTACGGAGCGGTGTTCGGCTGGGGCGCGTTCGACGTGGAGTTCCCCGGGGGCACGTACACGACGGTCAGCCCCGCGGGCACGGACGAGAACGGGATGTTCGGCGGTGTCGTCCCGCTGGACAGCGACCCGGCCGAGGCGGGTGCCGGCCCGCACTGGACGCCGTACCTCCACGTCCCGGACGTCGACGCCACGGCAGGCAAGGTCCAGGAGCTGGGCGGCACGGTCCGCTCCGCGCCGGTCAGCCTCCCCGGAGTGGGCCGGATCGCGAAGCTCGCGGACCCGTACGGGGCGGGCTTCGCGGTGATCAAGGGCGACCCGGAGCAGCAGTAGTTCCGCGGCGGGCGGCGCCGCCCGGCGAGCCGCGTTGATCGCGCGTTGATCAATCGTTTTTCGCCGGGCGGCACCATCTCCGCCATGCACGCGAACACGACCTTCACGCCCGTCGGCCCCAGCTGGCAGGACCAGGCCCTGTGCGCCCAGACCGGCGGCGACTTCTTCTTCCCCGAGCCGGGCAGCTCCGTCCGCGAGGCCAAGCTGATCTGCCGCATGTGCGAGATCCGCCCGGCCTGCCTGGAGTACGCCCTGTCCCACGACGAGCGCTTCGGCGTCTGGGGCGGCCTCTCCGAGAAGGAGCGCCACCAGCTCAGGCGTACGTGACCACGAACTCCCTTGTCCCCGCGGGCACATGGACGTCGTCGCCGAAGCCGGTCACGTCCAGGTCCCGCCCGTCCGCGACGGCCGACCGCACCGTCCCGAAGCGGCACGGGTACACGAACCGCACCCCGTCCGGCGCCGCCCCGATCCGCACGGTCACCAGCCGTGCCGCCGCATCGTGCGTCAGCCGGTACCCGAGGGGCTGCCCGAACAGGGTCGGCGCGTCCTCGACCGCCACGTGCTGCCCGTCCGGCATCCAGTGCGGCCGGACCCCCGGGGCGATGTACAGATGCGGGTCCCGGTCCTCGTCCGCCTCGAAGAACAGGATGTCGCGGACGAGCAGCAGATACTCGGCGGCGGCCCAGCCGTGCGGGATGTCGCCCATGTACCAGTGCCGGCCGGGTACGTCGCGGAAGTCCGAGGCGACCGGGAAGGCGTGCTGCTCGTTCCACGCGCCCAGCGCCACCGCCCGGTCCTGGAGGTGCGGGAACGCCGCGTCCACCACCCAGCCGAGCAGCGCGTCGGCCCGCTCCGGATTCCCGGCCAGCAGATATGCGTGCGCCAACTGCGTGGTCAGATAGGGACCGTACGCGTTCCAGGCCGCCTCGTGCCGGAATCCGCCGGTCACGAAGTGCGCGTACATCGTGTCGAGCGTGCAGCGCGCGGCCCGGTCGATGTCGTCGCCCAGCTTGCTGCCCATGTGCAGCCGCAGCGGATGGAAGTACGCCGCCGCGCCGATCATCGTCGAGTCGAGCCGCCCCACGTCACCGGGCCCCGTCGGCAGGTACGTCTCCCAGGCCCCGCGCCGTCGCTGCTCGGCCAGGACCCAGCGCATCGAGGCGACGGTGGCGGCCTTCAAGTCGTCGAAGGCGCTCCATAGTTCGGCCACCTCCGGCGCGCCGAGCCGCTCGGCGAGCCGCGCCGCCTCGTAGAGCCCGGCCAGCCCCCACAGGTCGTCCCAGTAGTGCGGTTTGTCCCGCTCGCCGAGGTGCTCGGCGCTCCACCCGCTGTGCAGCAGGCCGAACCCGTCCCGGTTGTCGCGCAGCCACCGCGCCCCGTCGACCACGTACGGGCTGTAGAGCTTCGCGCCGAACGCCGCGGCCCGCCCGGCGGTCCGGTCGAACCGTCCGATCGCCCACAGCGCCTGCCCGTTGCTGTCCCACTCGCGGTCGTCCTTCTCGTGCGGCCCGCCGAAGAACCCATACTCCGCACACGGCCCGATCCGCCCGCCGCCGCGGTTGAACCCGCATCGAGGCGACGGTGGCGGCCTTCAAGTCGTCGAAGGCGCTCCATAGTTCGGCCACCTCCGGCGCGCCGAGCCGCTCGGCGAGCCGCGCCGCCTCGTAGAGCCCGGCCAGCCCCCACAGGTCGTCCCAGTAGTGCGGTTTGTCCCGCTCGCCGAGGTGCTCGGCGCTCCACCCGCTGTGCAGCAGGCCGAACCCGTCCCGGTTGTCGCGCAGCCACCGCGCCCCGTCGACCACGTACGGGCTGTAGAGCTTCGCGCCGAACGCCGCGGCCCGCCCGGCGGTCCGGTCGAACCGTCCGATCGCCCACAGCGCCTGCCCGTTGCTGTCCCACTCGCGGTCGTCCTTCTCGTGCGGCCCGCCGAAGAACCCATACTCCGCACACGGCCCGATCCGCCCGCCGCCGCGGTTGAACCGCAGCGGATAGTGCGTCCCCAACTGGTGCGCGGCCAGGGCGGAATCACCGACCAGCGAGCACGCCGTCGCCTCCACGGACGAGTCCCTGATCCAGAACGAGTCGTACACCGTCGGCCCCGGATGGATCTCGCCGAGGTCGGACAGGATCAGCAGCTCGGACCGCGCCTGCCGGAACAGATCCGTCAAGTGGGAAACCGGGCGCGGCAGTTCGGGCTGCAGTCCCTGCCGCAGCAGCTTTCCCGTCCAGAACTCCCGGTTGGCGGTCTCCAGGACGTCGGCCGGGGTCGCGCGCAGCTCGGCCAGGTCGTCGGGCCCGCTGTACAGGTCGACGGGCAGCCGCACGTCGACCTCCACCAGCTCGTCCTCCACCACCCGGTACGGCCACGCGAACACGGCGCTGCACAGCCCCGCCACCTGGTCCTGCGCCTCGGCCGCCCCGTTCAGCTTCCCGCCCATCACCAGGTCGCGGAACGGACTGTGGTGCACGTACACGTCCGGATCCTGGCTGAAGTCCGGATTGCCGTACACGCCGAACTGCTCGGGCGGCGTCTCGAAGACGGGCCCCCAGCCGCTGTTCGTCTCGACCCGCAGCTCACCGGGCAGATACCGCAGGAACGTCAGGCGCCGGTCGGTGATCTCCCGCCCGTTGCGGTCGTGGCGCTGGAAGCCGCTCGGCCCGGCCGGCATCAGCGCCGCGCACACCAGCCCCTCCCGGGCCTGCCCCGTCGGCGATCCCACGGTCAGCCGCGTCACGACCGCGTCCCGCTGCCGGGCCCCGACCGGCACGGCGAAGGTCCGCTGCACGAACTCGACACCGTCGACGGTGCGGAACGTCGTCAGCACCACGGGCAGATGCGGCGCCTCCATGCGCTGTGCCACCGCCCCGCCGTCCGTCAGCTGCGGCAGGTGCAGCGCGCCCGTCGCCGGGTCGAACAGGAAGAACGACAGGCAGTACTTGTCGTAGACCGGCTCGATCTCCCCGGCCTGCCCGACCAGGGACTCCTGCCGGTGATCCTTCACCCCGACCATGGCCCAGTACCGGTACAGCGCGTTCGAGGCGAACGCCGCCTCCTTGGAGTCGTACGCCCCCGCGTCGAAGTCGTCGCTCCACCGCCGGAACGCCTGCTGCGCCCACCACGGCACCGGATACGGCACCTGGGCCCGCCCGGCCCAGCTGCGCCACATGACCTCGTAGAACATCCACTCGTGCGTCTGCGCCATGGAGTTCACCCCCTGCTCGCACCGTGGCACCGTCGCGGCGGCCCCGCCAGGGTCCGTTCCCGTCCGTGGCGGGGTGGAGGGTGGACCGCGGTCCGGCGGTCATCTCCACCCCGGGTTCCACCCATGGGTCCAGGTGCCGAAGGCCCTGCCGCAGCAGGCTTGGGGGCATGACAACGACTGAGTGGATCACCGACATCGCCCTTCTCCTCGTCGTCTTCCGGCAGCTGCGGGAAGGCCGCCTGGACCTCAGGACCTTCCTCGTCCCGCTGGGGATCGTGGCCTTCGTGGCCTACTCGTACCTCGACACCGTCCCCACCGCGGGCAACGACCTGGTGCTGATCGGGACCCTGACGGCCGTCGGAGCCGCGCTCGGCATCGCCGGCGGCGTCCACACCCGGATCCGGCCCGCCGGCGGGCACCTGCTGATCAAGGCCGGCGCGGTCTCGGCGGCCCTGTGGGTGCTCGGCATGGGCGCCCGGATGGGGTTCCAGCTGTGGGTCGAGCACGCCGGCGGAGCCGACGACGTCGCCCGGTTCAGCATCACGCACCACATCACCGGTGATCAGGCCTGGGTCGCGGCGTTCGTCCTGATGGCGCTCACCGAGGTGGTCACGCGGCTCGCCACGATCCTCGTCCGCAGCCGCAGGGTGGCCCGCGCGCTCCCGGCGGAGGCGGCCGCGCCCACCGCGCCGGTCCTCGACCGCACCGCCTGACCGTGCGTTATCGTCTGGCCGTGCCCGCAACCGAGTCCGCCCCGCCGTCCGGGGCGGCCCTGCCCCAGGGGGCCGGCCCGCGGCCGGTTCCCGGTCGTGACCCCCGGGTGCAGTGGGTCCTGAGCCTCGCGGTCGTCGTCGTCGGGATCGTGACCATCCGGCCGATGGGCTTCAGCGGCCGCGGCCTCGCGGTCACCGCCCTCTTCGTGGTCAACAGCGTGGCCCTGCTGGCCCGGGCCCTGCCCGAGGCCCGGGTCTCCCAGCGGGCCGCCGTGGTCTGGCTGACCGCGGGGGTCGTCGCGGCGGCCGCGCTGATCGGCGTCAGCCGCAGCGGAACGGGTTATCTGTTCGCCTTCTTCCTCGCCGGCCACATCGGCTACCGGCTCGCCGCCAAACCGGCCCTCGTCCTCGCGCTGACCTGCAGCCTGCTGTGCGGGGGCGTCCTGTACTTCCGCCTCGGCCCGGGCCACCACCTGCTGCCCTGGGCCCTCGGCCTCGCCACCGGCGCCCCCGTCCTGGTCGGGATCGTCAACCGTGGCCGGCAGCGGGCGATCCAGGCGGCGATCTCCGCGGCCGAGTCCGCCGAGCGGGCCGCCCGCGCCGAGGCCCAGGCCGCCGTGCTGACCGAGCGCAGCCGGATCGCCCGGGACGTGCACGACGTCCTGGCCCACTCGCTGGCCGGGATCAACATGCAGCTGGAGCTGGCCGACGCCCTTCTCGACACCGGCGACCTGGACAAGGTCCGCGAGGCCAACGACAAGGCCCACAGCATGGTCAAGGAGAGCCTGAAGCAGGCCCAGTGGACCGTGCACGCCCTGCGCGAGGACGCCCTGCCGCTGCTGGACAGCCTGACCGCGATGCTCGAATCGTCCGGCCACCACGACGTGCTCACCGTCACCGGGGCCGTGCGCGAGGTACCGGCCCGGGTGACCCAGAACCTGCTGCGGATCGCCCAGGAGTCACTGACCAACGCGGCCCGGCACGCGCCCGGCGCGGAGGTCGCCGTGGAGCTGACGTTCACCGCCGCGTCGACCACCCTGAGGATCCGCAACCGCCCCGCCGTGCGGGCGGTGACGGCGGGTGTCGGCAGCGGCATGGGACTGATCGGAATGCGCGAACGCGTCGCCCTGCTGGGCGGGACCATCACCGCGGGGCCGGTCACCGAGGGACCGGACCAGGGCGGCTGGCAGGTGGAGGCAGTGATCCCGGGATGAGTGAACAGACCGAGCAGCACACGCAGTTGAGGGTGGTCGTCGCCGACGACCAGGCCGCCGTCCGGGAGCCGCTCGCCGCGGTGCTCGGGCTGTCCGAGGGCATCGACGTGGTCGCGGCCGCCGCGGACGGCACCGAGGTGCTGGCCGCGGTCGCCGGTGCCGGGCCGGTGGACGTCGTGCTGATGGACCTGCGCATGCCCGTCATGGACGGGATCGAGGCGACCGGCCGGCTGAGCGAGGAACACCCGGAGGTGGCCGTGGTCGTCCTGACCACGTTCGCCGACGACGACTCGATCCTGGCCGCGCTGGGCGCCGGCGCCCGCGGCTATCTGACGAAGAACGCCGGGCGCCAGGACATCGTCCGGGCCATCCGCGCGGCCGCGGCCGGGCAGTCCGTGCTCGACCGCGAGGTCCAGGACCGGCTGCTCGCCACGGTCCGGACCAAGCCGCCGGCGCCGGACCGGTCACTGCCGCGGGACATCACGCCCCGCGAGCGCGAGGTGCTCACCCTGATCGGCCAGGGCCTGCCGAACAGGGCCATCGCCGAGAAGCTGTTCATCAGCGAGGCCACGGTCAAGACCCACATCAACAACCTGTTCGCCAAGGCCGGCATCCGGGACCGGGCGGACGCCGTGCGCCGCGCCATCTCGGCGGGACTCGCCTGACGGCACCTGTCGTCCGGAGCCGGCCGGCCGCTCAGCGGGCGAGCAGGTCCTGCAGTTCGGCTTCGAAGAGCTGTCCGGGGTCGAAGCCCATCCCGGTGAAGTGGCCCGCGGCCTCCAGGGACAGGACACCGTGCAGCCGGGTCCAGACGCTCAGCGCCCGGTGCAGGGCCGCGGGCGGGGCGGGGTGGCCGTCCGCCCACTGCCGGTGGGCCTCGATGTGGGTGTCGAACGCGGCCGGGGGAGCGGTGTCGGGCAGCGCCGCGCAGGCGTCGAGCAGCGTCGCCATGATCGCGGAGGCGATGGCGGTGATGTCGTCGGGCGCGTGATAGCCCGGGACCGGGGTGCCGTAGACCAGGAAGTAGCGGTGCGGGTCGGCCAGGGCCCAGTCGCGCAGGGCGTGGGCCAGCGCGGTGAGGTCGGCGCGGGACCCGGCTGCCTCGGTGGTCTCGCGGAAGGTGTCGGCGAGGCTCTGGTACGCGTCCCTGACGAGCTCGGTGATCAGCTCGTCGCGACCGGCGAAGTACCGGTAGAGCGCGGGTCCGCTCATGCCCATCTGCTTGGCGATCGCGTTCAGGGAGAGCGCCGACGCGCCCGCCGTGGCGATCTGCTCCCACGCGTGTTCCTTGACCTCCGCGCGCACCTGGGCGCGGTAGCGCTCGCGCGGGGTCTTCGTGTCCGCCACTGGCTTGCCGCCTTTCCGCACCGTCGCGGCTCCGGCCGCATGATGCGTTAGAGGTTATCACGAAGGTTATTGACGCTCTCGGGGGTGAGTGTTAGAACTTCTAGCGAACGCGAAAACCCATCATTGAAGCGGAGTGCGGGCCCGTTCGCCGTGCCCCGCTTCCTGCTCGCGCACAGCTCACCCGACTTCTGACCAGGGGATAGCCATGTCCAGCATGCGTCGTACCGGTGTCCGCGCCGCCTTGTCGACCGTCCCGCTCGCGCTCGGCGTCCTGGGCACGGCGGTGGCCCCCGCCGGGGCCGCCTCCCACCCCGGCGCGCCGCTGACCTGCCGGGGCGCCGGCGTCGACCCCGACGCCCGCGTCGGCTACCGCACCGCGGCCGTGATCCACGCGCCGCTGCGCACCCTGTGGAAGCTCCAGACCGACGTGGAGCGCTGGCCGTCCTGGCAGCCGCACGTCGAGCGCGCGCACCGCGTCGACCACGGGCCCTTCCGCGAAGGGTCGGCGTTCCGGTGGGCGACGCCGGTGCCCCCGAACCCCGCGACCCCGGCCACCAGCCTCGACATCACCTCGACCGTCGAGCAGCTCGAGCACGGGTCCTGCATCCGCTGGACCGGCCCCGCGGTCGGCGAGGGGCTGCACATCGACGGCGTGCACGTCTGGAACTTCACCGAGGTCCGGGGCGGCGTGCTCGTGCGCACCGAAGAGACCCACACCGGCCCCCAGGTCGACGCCGACGTGCCCGCGGCGACCAAGATCCTCGGCGACGGACTGGAGGCCTGGCTGAGCGACCTGAAGACCGCCGCCGAAGCCGGCGGCGGGTCGCGCTGAACGCCGGTGAACCAGCGGGCCGAACCGGCCGCCGGTCCCCGGCGGCCGGTTCAGGCCTTCGTGGCCCGCGCCGCCAGCCGGGCCTTGCGGGCGGCCAGCTTCTCGTCGAACTTGCAGGCCTCGGCGTCGAGCCCGTTCATGAACAGGCCCAGCTCCTCCTGGGCCTTGAGGCCCTCCGGGCCGAGCCCGTCGATCTCCATGACCTTGAGGAACCGGAGCACCGGCTGCAGCACGTCGTCGTGGTGGATGCGCAGGTTGTAGACCTCGCCGATCGCCATCTGCGCCGCCGCCCGCTCGAAGCCCGGGATGCCGTGCCCCGGCATGCGGAAGTCGACGACGACATCGCGCACCGCGCGCATCGTCAGGTCGGGAGCGATCTCGAACGCGGCCTTCAGCAGATTCCGGTAGAAGACCATGTGCAGGTTCTCGTCCGTCGCGATGCGCGCCAGCATGCGGTCGCAGACCGGGTCGCCGGACTGGTGCCCGGTGTTGCGGTGCGAGATCCGCGTCGCCAGCTCCTGGAAGGCGACGTACGCGACCGAGTGCAGCATCGAGTGCCGGTTGTCCGACTCGAAGCCCTCACTCATGTGCGACATGCGGAAGGCTTCCAGCTTGTCCGGGTCGACGGCGCGGGACGCGAGGAGGTAGTCGCGCATGACGATGCCGTGCCGGCCCTCCTCCGCCGTCCAGCGGTGCACCCACGTGCCCCAGGCGCCGTCCCGGCCGAAGAGCGTCGCGATCTCGTGGTGGTAGCTGGGGAGGTTGTCCTCGGTCAGCAGGTTGACGATGAGCGCGGTGCGGCCGATCTCGGTGACCTGCGACTGCTCCTTGTCCCAGGCCTGGCCGTCCTCGAAGAAGCCGGGGAAGTTACGGGCGTCGGACCAGGGCACGTACTCGTGCGGCATCCAGTCCTTGGCGACCTTCAGGTGCCGGTTGAGCTCCTGCTCGACCACTTCCTCCAGCGCGTGCAGCAGCCGGGCGTCGGTCCATGTCGTCGACGAGCCGAGGCGGGGGGAGATGACGGTCATGGGAGCTCCTGGGGGACGGAGGTACAGCGAGCGGTATTACCTACGGTGTCGTAGGTTACGTTGCCGTAGGTTAAGCGCTCCATAAAGATCGTCGTCACGCATACAGCTCCCGGAGCCGGACTGAGAGGCACGTCACACAGCCCTCCAGCTTCTCGAACTCCGAAATGTCCACCAGAACGGGGTCGTAGCCGAGGCTCGCGAAGAGCTCCGCCGACTTCGGGGCGCTCGCCGCCATGAGCAGCCGGTCGCCGCCGAGCAGCACGACATGGGCGCCCGCCTCCTCCGGCACGGGCAGGAAGCGGGGGAAGAGCGAGGCGTGATCCACCAGCGGCTCGTGGCCGATGACCGTGCCGTCGGGCAGCGCCGTCACCGCCGACTTCAGGTGCAGCACCGTGCTGACCGGCACCGTCACTACGCGCGCGCCGAGCGGCTCGAAGACCGCCCGCAACTGCTGTACGCCGGCCGCGTTGGTGCGCCCGCCGCGGCCCACGTAGAGGGTGTCGCCCACCTTCAGTACGTCGCCGCCGTCCAGGGTGCCGGGCTCCCACACCCAGTTGACGGAGCAGCCGAGCCGCGCCACGGCCTCCTCGACCCCGGCGATCTCGCCGCGCCGGGACTCGGCGCCCGGGCGGGCGATCAGCGCCACGTTCCGGAAGACCACCACCGCGTCCTCCACGAACACCGCGTCCGGGCAGTCGTCGGCCGGCTCCACCAGGAACGTCTCCCAGCCGTGCGCCTCCAGCGCGGCGACGTAGTCCTGCCACTGCGCGACCGCCTTCCCGGCGTCGACGGGGGTCCGCTCCACATGCGTGACCAGACCTTCCGCGATGCGCGGTCCGGGGCGGCGGATCAGGGCCTTCTTGCTCGGCACGGGTGTACTCCATGGCTGGTGCGGGGCGGTGCGTGCTGTGCGACGGCGCTCATCATGCACAGCCCGCGGGTCACGGCGGAATCCCCCGTTACGCGGCTGTCACCTCCCCCTCACCCGGCCCCTCCACGCCCGCGACCGCCCGCCGCAGGTGTTCCGCGGTGAAGGAGCCCTCCGCGTCGAGGAGTTGGGCCGGCGTCCCCTCGAAGACCACCTGTCCGCCGTGCCGGCCGCCTTCCGGCCCCAGATCGATCACCCAGTCCGCACGCCGGACCACGTCGAGGTCGTGCTCGACGACGATCACGGTGTTGCCCGCGTCGACCAGCCGGTCCAGGAGCGCCACGAGCCCGTCGACGTCCGCCCTGTGCAGGCCGGTGGTCGGCTCGTCCAGCACGTACGTCGCGGCGGTGCGGTGCAGCTGCGTGGCCAGCTTGATGCGCTGACGCTCGCCGCCGGACAGGGTGCTCAGCGACCGGCCGAGTGTCAGATAGGAGAGGCCCACGTCGCGCAGGGCGCGCAGCCGGCGGCGCACCTGCTCCTCGCCGGGGCCGGTGAAGTGGGCGAGGGCCTCCCCGGCGGTCATGTCGAGTACGTCCGCGACGCTTTGCCCGCGCACGGTGAGCCGCAGTACCCCGTCGCCGAACCGCCGCCCGCCGCAGGCCTCGCACACGGTGGTGACCGGGTCCATGAACGCGAGATCGCTGTACACGACCCCGCGCCCCTGGCAACTCGCGCATGCGCCCGCCGAGTTGAAACTGAACAGGCCCGCCTCCGCACCCGTCTCGCGGGCGAAGATCCTGCGGACGGTGTCCATGATCCCGAGGTAGGTCGCCGGGGTGGACCGCCCCGAGATGCCGATGGACGACTGGTCGACGACCACCGCGTCCGGCCGCGCCGCGCACAGCGCCCCCGACACCAGCGAGCTCTTGCCGGACCCGGCGACTCCGGTCACCGCGGTGAGCACCCCGGTCGGCACCCGCACGGTGACGTCCTTCAGGTTGTGCAGGTCCGCGCCCTCGATCCGCACGTGGCCGGTCGCCTCGCGCGGGCGACGCTTCACCCCGCCGGTGCGGCGCAGGCAGCGGCCGGTCAGGGTGTCGGCGTGCCGCAGCCCGTCCGGCGTCCCCTCGTACAGCACGCGCCCGCCGCCCGCGCCGCCCGTCGGCCCCATGTCGACCACGTGATCGGCGACGGCGATGACATCGGGGTCGTGCTCGACGACCAGGACGGTGTTGCCCTTGTCGCGCAGGCGCAGCAGCAGATCGTTCAGCCGGCCCACGTCCCGCGGGTGCAGGCCGACGCTCGGCTCGTCGAAGATGTACGTCATTCCGGTCAGGCTCGATCCCAGGTGCCGCACGGTCTTGAGACGCTGGCCCTCGCCGCCGGAGAGCGTCGACGTCGGCCGGTCGAGACTGAGGTAGCCGAGCCCGATCGCCTCGATCCGTTCGAGCGCGGTGACGGCGGCCGCCGCGATGGGCCCGGCCACCGGGTCGCCCGCCTCGCCGAGGCGCCGCAGGACCGGGATCAGCTCGCCGACCTCCATCCGGGCGCAGTCGGCGATGTTCCGGCCGTCGATCCGGGAGGCGAGCGCGGCGGCGCTGAGCCGCGCCCCCCGGCACGCCGGGCAGGGGCCGTCCACGAGGTACCGCTGCACCAGATCGCGGGTGCGTCCGCTCAGCGACGACAGGTCCCGGTTCAGGTACAGCCGCTCGAACCGGTCGGCGAGCCCTTCGTAGGCGATCTCACGGCTGCCGCCGGTGTTGTCGACGCGCACCCGCGCGTCGCGCCCGCGCAGCAGGAACTCCCGTTCCGCGGGCGTGAACGCACCGACCGGTTTGGTGGTGTCGAGGCCGGTGGTGTTCGTGTACGTCTGGCCCTGCCAGGTGCCGGCGGCGAACGGCGGGAACACCACGGCGCCGTCCGCGAGCGACTTCGCCGGGTCGAGGATGCGGTCGTAGTCGGGCCGCACCGTGTGCCCCAGCCCGTCGCACGCCGGGCACATGCCGCTCGGGTCGTTGAACGAGTACGCGGTCGCCGCCCCCGCGCTCGGTGTCCCGCACCGTGAGAACAGCACGCGCAGGACCGAGTAGGTGTCCGTCATCGTCCCGACCGTGGAGCGGGAGTGCCCGCCGATCGGCTTCTGGTCGACGACGATCGCGGGGGAGAGGCCGGTCAGCGCGTCCGCCCGCGGCCGCTCGTACTTCGGCAGCCGGTTGCGCACGAACCAGGCGAACGTCTCGTTCAGCTGGCGCTGCGACTCCACCGCGACGGTGCCGAAGACGATCGACGACTTGCCCGAGCCCGACACCCCCGTGAACACGGTGAGGCGCTCCTTGGGGATGCGCAGCGTCACGTTCTGGAGGTTGTTCTCCCGGGCGCCGACGATGTGCAGATAGGGGTGGCTGGATCCTGTGTTGCTCGGCATGTTTCCGACGGTAGGCCCGATACCCGACACCTTTTGTCGGGGTTTCGCGCTCGGCCCACGAAAGTCCGCGGTCGCGTCCGCCCATGTGTCGAGCGGACGCGACCGCGGCCCTTCTGTGGCTGGTCGCGCCGTTCCCCGCGCCCCTTACGGAGCCGGTGTGTCCTGGAGAACCCCGTCCTCCAGCAGCAACCACCGGGTGACGCCGATCGACTCGAGGAACGGCAGGTCATGGCTCGCCACGATCAGCGCGCCCTCGTACGACTCCAGGGCCGACGTCAGCTGCCGCACGCTCGCCATGTCCAGGTTGTTCGTCGGCTCGTCGAGCATCAGCAGCTGCGGCGCCGGCTCGGCGAGCATCAGCGCGGCGAGCGTCGCGCGGAATCGTTCGCCGCCGGACAGGGTCGCCGCCCGCTGGTCGGCCCGCGCCCCCTTGAACAGGAAGCGGGCCAGCCGGGCCCGGATCCGGTTGTTGGTGGCGTCCGGCGCGAACCGGGCCACGTTCTCGGCGACGGTCGCCTCGTCGTCCAGTACGTCGAGGCGCTGCGGCAGAAAACGCAGCGGCACATGCGGTGTCGCCTCGCCCTCGACCGCCGCCAGCTCGCCGGCGACGGTCCGCAGCAGCGTCGTCTTGCCCGCGCCGTTGCGGCCGATCAGAGCGATGCGTTCGGGCCCGCGCAGCTCGAACTCGCCGTCCACGCGCGCCCCGTAGGCCAGGCGCAGCTCGCGCAGGGTCAGCACGGACCGGCCCGGCGGGACGGCGGTGTACGGCAGGTCGACCCGGATCTCGTCGTCGTCGCGCACCGCCTCCACGGCCTCGTCCAGCCGCTCCTTCGCCTCGGTGAGTTTCTCCTCGTGCATGATGCGGTGCTTGCCGGCGGAGACCTGCGCCGCCCGCTTGCGCGCACCCATCACGATCTTCGGTTCGCGCTTGCTGTCCCACATCTTCTGCCCGTAACGCTTGCGCCGCGCCAACTTGACCTGGGCATCGGCCAGTTCACGCTTCTGCTTCTTCAGATCGGACTCGGCGACCCGGACCATCCGCTCCGCCGCCTCCTGCTCGGCGGCGAGCGCCTCCTCGTACGCGGACAGGTTCCCGCCGTACCAGACGACCTCGCCGCCCCGCAGATCGGCGATCTGGTCGACGCGGTCGAGGAGTTCACGGTCATGGCTGACCACGACCATGACCCCGGACCAGCCGTCCACGGCCGCGTACAGGCGCTGCCGTGCGTGCAGATCGAGGTTGTTCGTCGGCTCGTCGAGGAGGAGCACGTCGGGCCGGCGCAGCAGCAGCGCCGCCAGCCGCAGCAGCACCGACTCGCCGCCGGACACCTCGCCGATGGTGCGGTCCAGGTCGATGTGGCCCAGGCCGAGTTCGCCGAGCAGGGCGCTCGCGCGCTCCTCGACGTCCCAGTCGTCGCCGACGACGGTGAAGTTCTCCTCGCGCACGTCACCCGCCTCGATGGCGTGCAGCGCGGTCCGGATGCCGGCGATGCCGAGCGCCTCGTCGACGCGGAAGGCCGTGTCGAGGGTGACGTTCTGCGGGAGGTAGCCGATCTCGCCGGACACCCGCACGGTGCCCTCGACCGGTTTCAGTTCACCGGCGATCAGCTTCAACAGGGTCGATTTCCCTGACCCGTTTACACCGATCAGGCCGGCGCGGCCCGGCCCGAAGGCGACCTGCAGGCCGTCGAAGACGCCGGTGCCGTCCGGCCAGGCGTACGAGAGCGCGGTGACGGCGATCGACGTGGCGGCGGGGCTGTGGGAATGGGGGGAGGACATGGACATGAGGGCCTCGCGGTTGCTCGGTGCGAACGGTGACGGTGTGACGCGTTCGAGACACCGCGGGCCACGGGCAACAAAAAAGGCCTGTACCGGCGGGGAGGACGGCTCGGATGCCGAGGTCTCACACGACGACATGGACGCGACGGGCAACACGTGAAGAAACGTGCGCGGCGTGACATGCGCGGTGTCTCAGGACCTCAGACGAGCAACGTCCTTCTCCTATCGACGGCAACAGAACCGCTATACACCGTAAGAGCCTGTCCTCGGAGGTGTCAACCGATTACCGTGACGGGCGTGCCCCATGGCTCCCTCTCCGTGCCCGCCCGCCTCTTCCTCCTGGCGTACGACACCGGCAAGGGCCGGATCGCCGGCGCCCCCGACCTGCCGCTCGCGGTCCGCGCCGCGGTCCTCGCGGAGCTCGCCGGGCGGGAGCTCGTCCACGACGCGGACGGCATCGTGACCCCGGTGCTCGGCGCCCGGACCGGCGACGCCGTCCTCGACCAGCTCCTGGAACTCATCGAGGAGTCGCGGCCCAGGAAATGGCGCGGCTGGATCACCCACCGGGCCCGCTCCACGCACGCGCTGGTCCGGCAGGGCCTGGTCGCGGACGGGTATCTGCACCCGGGAAGGGGCCGCGTCCTCGGTCTCTTCCCCCGCGCGGAGCACGCGCTGCAACGGGCGGGATACGTCGAGGTGCTGCGCGCGGAGGTGCTCGGCGCGCTGGCGGACCGTACGCCGCCCGACGCGGTGCCCCGCGACGACGCGACCCTGGCCGTCCTGGCCGCCGCGGGCCACCTCCGCACCCTCCTCACCCCCCGCGACCGCCGCCGCCGGACCGCCCGCCTCGCGGCCCTGACCCTGACCGCGGGCCCGCACCTCCCACCGATCAGCAGGGCCCTGGAGTCAGCGGTGAGATCAGCGGAAGCGGCAAGATCCTCCGGATCGGGCGGCTAGCGTCCCGCAAGGGGCGCGGGGAGTCGCGCGCTCAGCCACGCACGACGCGCACCCGCCAGAATCACCGTCCCCGCCGACCGGATCGGCGACCTGACACCGGCCCCGGGCGACGGACGGATCGGCCCGAGGGGCCCGGGAACAGCGCACCCAGCCACACACACCCCGCACCGGCCGACACCACCCCACCCGCCTCACGAGCCCGCGCTGTTGGTCGAGCGAGACGTGGTGGTGCTCGGCGAGCGCGGCGGCGAACAGGCGGCGCAGTGCGGGCCGGAGCACGGCGCCCGTCCCGCCCCTCGTGCCCCATGCCCCCTGCACAACGCGTCCCACGCCTGTTCACCGCACCCTGGCATCCACCGGCACGGCTGTCAGCCGCTTCCCGGAGGCGGGGTCAGCACGCGTCGCGCAGCAGCTCCGCCAGATCGCCGTCCACGTCCACGTGCAGGTACTCCTCGCCGACCGGCACCAGCTCCGTCGTGTCCGTGAGGAAGCGCTCCAGCTCGCCCGTGCGGATGTGCACGATCGCGGTGCCCTCCACGGCGTGGAACTCCAGGACCGTCCGGTCGTAGCCGTAGGGCCGGACGCGCACGTCACCCGCGCCCGCCGGCTCCGTCACCCCGGAGGTCAGCAGCTCGCGCGCGAAGGTCCAGCAGACCTCGACGCCTTCCAGGGTGGCCGGGGCAGGGAAGGACATGTGCACGGCGAACGGGTCGCGCGCGTCGTAGCCCAGCGTCGCGGGAATGCTCGCCATGCGCGGCGCGGCGGCGACGAGACGGGCCTCTACGGCTTGCTCGATGACGATGGACAACGCCTGCTCCCTTGTGACGACTGGCGGACGACGGCGGACGGTCGGACGGCCTCACTTGAATAGACGACGGAACGCGGAAATCCGTGCACCTCAGGACCGACGAAAAACGAGTGACCTCTGTCACCGGTTTCATTCAAGGTGCTCTGGACCACCACAGGGGCGGTGGGCTAGCTTCGCGCGCCATGAGGCGACTGAGGACAGTGAGTGCAGCGGGAAGCGCGGGGCGCAGGGGGAAGCGAGGCAGAGCGGGACGGACCGTGTCGGTCCTGGCGGTGACGGCTCTCTCGGCGCTCGCGCTGGGCGCCGCACCGGGCCCCGCCGCCGCCCGCACCCCGGCGTGGAAGCTGACGGACACGCACACCGACGCCCGGTTCCGGGGCCTGGCCGCCGTCGACCGGAGCACGGCGTGGGTCGCCGGGACGAAGGGCACCGTGCTGCGCACCACGGACGGCGGCGCGCACTGGAAGTCCGTGTCGCCGCCGGACGCCGGCGAGCTGGAGTTCCGCGACGTCGAGGCGTTCGACGCCCGCCGCGCGGTGGTCCTGGCCATCGGGGAGGGCGAGGCGTCCCGGATCTTCCGTACGCAGGACGGCGGCGCGACCTGGACGGAGTCGTTCCGCAACACCGACCCGAAGGCGTTCTACGACTGCGTGACGTTCTTCGACCGGCGCCACGGCCTCGCGATGAGCGATCCGGTCGACGGCAGGTACCGCATCCTGTCGACCGGCGACGGCGGCCGCTCCTGGCGGGTGCTGCCGACCGCCGGGATGCCGCCCGCGCAGACCGGCGAGGCGGGCTTCGCCGCGTCCGGCCAGTGCCTGGTGGCGTCCGGCCCGAAGGACGTCTGGCTGGCCACCGGCGGCGGCGCGGCATCCCGCGTGCTGCACTCCGCCGACCGCGGCCTGACCTGGACCGCGAGCGAGGCCCCGATCCCGGCGGGCGACCCGGCGCGCGGCGTCTTCGGCCTCGCCTTCCGCGACCGGACGCACGGCATCGCGGTGGGCGGCGACTACCGCGCCGACCAGCCCTCGCCGCGGGCCGCCGCGGTCACCGGCGACGCGGGCCGCACCTGGACGGCGTCGGCGCAGCCCCCGCCGGCCTACCGCTCCGGCGTCGCCTGGCTCCCGCACAGCCGGGGCGCCGCCCTCGCCGTCGGCCCGACCGGCACCGACCTCACCACGGACGCGGGCCGCACCTGGCGCACCGTGGACCCGGGCTCGTACGACACCGTCGACTGCACGCGCGACGGTGCCTGCTGGGCGGCGGGCGAGAAAGGCCGGGTGGCCCGCCTCCAGCACTGACCGGAAGCGCTAGCCGGGAGGCAACTGCTCCTGGAAACGGGCGAGTTCGGGCGCGGTCCGGGCCGCGACGAACTCGCTCACCCGGTACGCGCACACCCCGCCGGTCACGAAGGGGTCGCTCGCCGTGATCCGCTCGATCGTCGCGCGGTCGGCCCCCGCGGCGATGATGATGCCGCCCTCGCGCGGCTCCTTGCGGCCCGCGGCGAGGAAGACCCCCGCCCCGAACTGCTCGTCGAGCCAGGCGCGATGCGCGTCCAGAAGGGCGTCGACGCTCTCCAGCGGTGCGGTGTACGTCAATTCCAGTACAAACATGATCGGCAGACTACCGGCGGTCTTGTGGGGATCGTTGAAATGTGCATGATCTACGCGTATGGCGATGCCGGGACGACCGACACAGGACGCGGCGCGCGGGGCGGCCGCGATCGGCCTGCGCGGGGTGCGCAAGACCTTCGGTGACGTGCGTGCCGTCGACGGCGTCGAACTCGACGTCGCCGAGGGTGAGTTCTTCTCGCTGCTCGGCCCGTCCGGGTCCGGGAAGACGACCGTGCTGCGGCTGATCGCCGGGTTCGAGACACCGACGAGCGGCACCGTCCTGCTCGACGGCGCCGACGTCACCCGCCGCGCCCCCTTCGAGCGCGACGTCACCACCGTCTTCCAGGACTACGCGCTGTTCCCGCACATGAGCGTCGAGCGGAACGTCGCCTACGGACTGAAGGTGCGCGGCGTCGGCCGCAGGGAGCAGGCCGAGCGGGCCCGCGCCGCCCTCGCGTCCGTCCGCCTCGAAGGCCTGGGCGGCCGCAGGCCCGGACAGCTCTCCGGCGGTCAGCGTCAACGCGTCGCGCTGGCACGGGCGTTGGTGGTGCGCCCCCGGGTCCTGCTGCTCGACGAACCGCTCGGCGCCCTCGACCTCAAACTGCGCGAACAGATGCAGACCGAGCTCAAGGAACTCCAGCGCGACGTCGGCATCACCTTCGTGCTCGTCACCCACGACCAGGCCGAGGCCCTCGCGCTCAGCGACCGGATCGCCGTCATGAACGCCGGACGCGTCGAACAGGTCGGTACACCGGGGGAGTTGTACGAGACGCCCGCCTCCGCCTTCGTCGCGTCCTTCGTCGGCACCTCCAACACCCTCACCGGCGCGGCCGCCGAGATGGTCGTGGGGGAATCCGGGACGTTCGGCATCAGACCGGAGAAGATCCGCGTCCTCGCCGCCGACGGCGGGCACGATCGCGGCGCGGGCCCCGCCCGGGACCACAGTGAGGTGCGCGGCACCGTCGCCGACGCCGTGTACCTCGGGGACAGCACCCGCGTCGTCGTCGACACCGACGCCGGCGCACGCTTCGTCGTCGTACGCCAGAACCTGGACACCACGGCGGCCGACGCCCTCGCCCTGCCGGGCAGCCGGGTCCTGCTGCGCTGGCACCGACGGCACAACGTCCCACTGAGCCACACGACTTGAGCGACTCACGCGAATCGACCGACAGGGAGACCTCGTGCGCGCAACCCGAACCCTCATGACCGCCGCCGCCCTCGGCGGACTGCTCCTCGTCACGGCCTGCGGCTCCTCCGACGACGGGGGAGGCGGAAGCGGCGCGCCCGGCGAACGGGGCTTCACCCCGCCGAAGCTCTCCGCGCCCGAGTCCCTCGGCAAGGCGGAGGGCAAGGTCAGTCTCATCGCCTGGGCCGGCTACGCCGAGGACGGCTCGAACGACCCGAAGATCGACTGGGTCACCCCCTTCGAGAAACGGACGGGCTGTCAGGTCAGCACCAAGGTCGCCGGGACCTCCGACGAGATGGTCAACCTCATGAAGACCGGCCAGTACGACGCCGTCTCCGCGTCCGGCGACGCCTCCCTGCGCCTGATCGCGTCCGGCGACGCGGCCCCCGTCAACACCGACCTCGTGCCCCACTACAAGGACATTTTCCCGGGGTTGAAGATGCAGCCCTGGAACTCCGTCAAGAACGTCGCCTACGGCATCCCGCACGGCCGCGGCGCCAACCTCCTCATGTACCGCACCGACAAGATCTCTCCGGCCCCCGACTCCTGGAAGGCCGTCTTCGACGACGCGGCGCGGCACAAGGGGAACGTCACGGCGTACGACTCGCCGATCTACATCGCCGACGCCGCGCTGTACCTGATGAAGACGGAGCCCGGCCTCGGCATCAAGGACCCCTACGCCCTCGACCAGAAACAGTTCGACGCCGCCGTGAGCCTGTTGAAGAAGCAGAATGCGAACGTCGGCGAGTACTGGAGCGACTACCTGAAGGAGATCTCCGCCTTCAAGAGCGGCGACTCGGTGATCGGCACCAGCTGGCAGGTCATCGTGAACACCGCCCGGGCCGAGAAGGCGCCCGTCGAGGCCGTCCTCCCGAAGGAGGGCGCCACCGGCTGGTCCGACACGTGGATGGTCTCCGCGAAGGCCCAGCACCCCAACTGCGCCTACAAATGGCTCGACTGGATCGTCTCGCCCCGGACCAACGCGCAGGTCGCCGAGTACTTCGGCGAGGCTCCCGCCAACGCGAAGGCCTGCGACGAGACCGCCGACAAGCAGCACTGCGCGACCTACCACGCCGACGACGCCGCGTACTGGAAGCAGGTCCACTTCTGGACCACGCCCATCCCGCAGTGCCTCGACGGACGCACCGACGTGACATGCGTGCCCTACGCGAAGTGGGTGCAGGCGTGGACCGAGATCAAGGGCTGAGGCGGTCGTGAAGAAGGTCGCCGGGACGCTGCACCGCAGCCCCCGGCTGCGCCTGGCCCTGCTCCTCGCGGCGCCCCTGACCTGGCTCGTCGTCGCCTATCTGGGGTCGCTCGCGGTGCTGTTCCTGTCGGGCCTGTGGACCACGGACCCGTTCACCTCGGACATCGTGCGCACCTGGACCCTGGACAACTTCAAGGCCCTGTTCACGACGGACGTGTACCGCCAGGTCGCCCTGCGCAGCACGGCAGTCGCCCTCGCCGTCACGGCGCTGTGCGTCGTCCTCGCGTTCCCGATCGCCTTCTACACGGCGCGCGTCGCCCGGCCCCGGTGGCGCCCGCTGCTCGTCGTCGCCATCCTCATGCCGCTGTGGGCGAGCTATCTCGTCAAGGCGTACGCGTGGCGCGTCATGCTCGCCCAAGGGGGCCTGCTGGACTGGCTGTTGTCCCCGTTCGGGGTGGACGGTCCCGGCTACGGGCTCACCGCGACGGTCCTCGTCCTGACCTACCTCTGGCTGCCGTACATGATCCTGCCGATCCACGCGGGTCTCGAACGGATCCCCGACAGCCTGCTCGACGCCTCCGCCGACCTGGGCGCCCGCACCTGGCGCACCGTCCGCACGGTGCTGCTGCCGCTCGTCCTGCCGTCCGTCGCGGCGGGCTCCGTCTTCACGTTCTCGCTCAGCCTCGGCGACTACATCGCCGTCCAGATCGTCGGCGGCAAGACCCAGCTGATCGGCAACGTCGTCTACTCCAACATCACCCTGGACCTGCCGCTGGCCGCCGCCCTCGGCACCGTGCCGGTCGTCGTGATCGTCCTCTATCTGCTCGCGGTGCGCCGCACCGGCGCGCTCAGCAGCCTCTGAAGGGAGCCCGTGGTGCACCTGTCCCGCCCCGCGCGCATCGCGCTCCGCGTCGGCGCCCTGACCGGCTTCGCCGTCATCTACGTCCCGCTGCTCCTGGTCGTCGTCAACTCCCTGAACCGGGACCGCAGTTCGAGCTGGCCGCCGGACGGCTTCACCCTGCGGTGGTGGCAGGACGCCTGGCACAGCGCGGGCGCCAGGGACGCCCTGTGGACGTCCGTGAAGGCGGGCCTCGGCGCCACCGTCATCGCCCTCGTCCTCGGCACCCTGATCGCCTTCGCGATCGCCCGGTACCGGTTCTTCGGCCGGGAGGCGCTCTCCTTCGCCGTCGTGCTGCCCATCGCGCTGCCCGGCATCATCACCGGCGTCGCCCTCAACACCGCTTTCCGCACGGTCCTGGAGCCCCTCGGCATCGGCCTCGGCCTGTTCACCGTCGTCGTCGGACACGCTACGTTCTGCGTCGTGGTCGTCTTCAACAACGTCGCCGCCCGGCTGCGCCGCCTCCCGGGCTCGTACGAGGAGGCGGCCATGGACCTGGGCGCCGACACGTTCCGGACGTTCCGCGACATCACGTTCCCGCTGACCCGCTCGGCGCTCGCGGCCGGCGGCCTGCTCGCGTTCGCGCTGTCCTTCGACGAGATCGTCGTGACCACCTTCACCGCGGGGGCGGGCGTGCAGACCCTGCCGATCTGGATCTTCTCCAACATGGCCCGCCCCCAGCAGGCCCCGGTGGTCAACGTGGTGGCCGTCGTCCTCGTCCTGCTGTCGGTGATCCCGGTGTACCTGGCCCAGCGGCTGTCCTCCGACACGGCGGCGGGCAGCCGGGTGTGACGACGGGTCAGTCCATGGCCTTAGCGAACAGCGGCACCACGTTCTTCAGCGCGTACTGGACCGAGAGCACCGAGTCGGTGGCGAAGGCGGAGCTGAGGTTCGTGTCGTCGAAGACGACCGAGTGACCCTTCTTCACCGCCGGGATCGCCCGGTACAGCGGGTCCGACTCGATCTTCTTCGCGGTGGTGCCGATCGGCGCCATCACCATCAGGTCCGCGTCGAGCATCTGGAGGTTCTCCTCCGACACCGGCACCGAGAACGCGGCGCCCGCCTTCTTCTCCACGGCCGCGTTGTTCTCGAAGCCGAGCCGCTCGACGAAGTCCAGCCGGCCGGTGCCGTGCACGTACGCGCCCCAGGCCGAGGCGGTGCGCGAACCGACCGTGATGCTCCGGCCCTTGAACTCCGGGTGCGCGGCGGCCGCGTCCGCGAACTGCCGCTCCGTGTCGTCGATCAGCTTCTCGCCCTTGTCGGGGACGCCGAGCGCCTGGGCGACCATGGTGGTCTGCTTCTCCCAGGAGATCTTGTACTGGTCGCCGCCCTTGGGCACACCGATGGTCGGCGCGATCTTGCTGAGGGTGTCGTAGCGCGTCTGGTCGCCGCTGGACTTGGTGTCGAGGATGAGGTCCGGCTCGAGCGCCGCGATCTTCTCGTACTCGGGCTCCAGCGTGCCGATCTTCTGCGGGGACTTGTCGTACGCGCCCTTGGCCCAGGGGCCGACGCCGTCGCCGCCGAAGGCCAGCCAGTCGCTCGCGCCGACCGGCTGCACGCCGAGCGCGAGGGCCGTCTCGGCGTCGCCCCAGCCGAGCGCGACGACGCGCCGGGGCTGCTCGTCGACCGTCACGGTGCCGAACTTGGTGGAGACCTTCGCGGGGAAGCTGCCCGCGGACTTCTGGGCGGCCGGGCCCGCCGCCTCGTCGTCGTTCGAGCCGCAGGCGGCGAGGGCGCCGGCGAGGGTCAGCGCGAGCGCGCCGCCGAGCAGCCGGCGGCGGGTGGTACGGGGGGTCCGGGTGGACATGAGGGGCTCTTTTCGCGGTTCTGTTGCGGGGGCGGGGGCGGGGGCGGGGGCGGGGTCACGGGTCGGGGTCACGGGGCGGCGTCGACGTGATGGCGCCCCATGGGGACGATCAGCGGGGTGCCGGACGCCGGGTCGGGGATGACGGTGCTGCGCAGCCCGAACACCTCGGCGACGAGGTCCTCGGTGACGACCTCGCGGGGCGCGCCCTCGGCGACGATGCGCCCGTCCTTCATGGCGACGAGGTGGTCGGCGTAGCGGCAGGCCAGGTTGAGGTCGTGCAGGACGACGACGAGCGTGACGCCGCGCTGCCGGTTGAGGTCGGTGAGCAGGTCGAGGACGTCGAGCTGGTGGCTGATGTCGAGATAGGTCGTCGGCTCGTCGAGCAGCAGCAGTTCCGTCTCCTGGGCCAGGGCCATGGCGATCCAGACGCGCTGGCGCTGGCCGCCGGAGAGCTCGTCGATCGACCGGTCCGCGAGATCGAGGACGTCCGTCGCCGCCAGCGCGGTGGCCACCGCCTCGTCGTCGGCGGGCGTCCAGCGCCGGAACCAGCCCTGGTGCGGATACCGGCCCCGGCCCACCAGGTCGGCGACGGTGATCGACTCGGGCGCGACCGGGGTCTGCGGCAGCACGCCGAGCACCGCGGCCACGTCCTTGGTGGACATGGCGTGCACGCTGCGCCCGTCGAGCAGGACCGTGCCCGCCGTCGGGGTGAGCAGCCGGGCCATCGACCGCAGCAGCGTCGACTTGCCGCAGGCGTTCGGGCCGACCACGACGGTGATCCGGCCGGGCGGGACGTCGACGTCCAGCGCGGAGACGATGCGGCGCTCGCCGTAGCCGAGTTCGAGGCCGCGGGCCTGCAGGGTGTGCGGGGAAGCCACGGGGGTCTCCGGTTCGTCGAGGGCGTCGGGACGGGACAGGTGCGGTGCGGGGCGCATGGTCAGCCGCCCTGCCCGACCCGGTTGGCCCGGGCCAGCAGCCACAGCAGGTACGGGGCGCCGATCACACTCGTCACGATGCCGACGGGCAGCTGGGTGCCGGGCAGCACGTGCTGGCCCGCGAAGTCGGCGACGGTCACCAGGAGCGCGCCGGTCAGGGCGGAGGGCAGCAGGGCCGCACCCTGCCCCGGCACCAGGCGCCGGGCGATCGGCGGCGACACGAACGCGACGAAGCCGACGGGGCCCGCCGCGGCCGTCGCCACCCCGGCCAGCGCGGTGGCACAGGCGAGCAGGGCGAGCCGGTCCCGCTCGACCCGTGAGCCGAGCCCGCCTGCCGTGTCGTCGCCGAGCTGCAGCGCGGACAGCGCGCGGGCGGCCACGACGGTCAGCGGCACGAGCACCGCGGCGCCGACGAGCAGCGGCCAGAACTGCGGCCAGGAGCGGCCGTTGAGGCTTCCGGCCAGCCACAGGAACGCGGTCTGCGCCTCCGTCACGTCCGAGCGCGTCATCTGGTACGAGATCACGCTCGACAGGCCGGTGCCGACGCCGAGCCCGATCAGGACGAGCCGGTAGCCGGTGACGCCCTTGCGCCAGGCGAGCAGGTAGACGGCTGCGCCGGTGACCAGGGCGCCGGACAGTGCCACGAACGACAGGGGCGTACCGCTCAGGCCGGCGAGCCCGCCGGCCAGCACGACGGCCGCGCCCGCGCCGGAGCTGACGCCGATGATGTCGGGGCTGGCGAGCGGATTGCGCAGCAGGGTCTGGAAGACCGCGCCGGACAGGCCGAAGCAGCAGCCGACGAGCAGCGCCAGCAGGGCGCGCGGCAGGCGCAGTTCGAGCACCACGAAGCGGGTGCCGCTGTCGCCCCCGCCGAACAGGGTGGCGACCACGTCGCGCAGCGGGAGCGTGTAGTCGCCGAAGCTCAGCGAGACGCACAGCGCGGCGAACGCGGCCACGGCGAGGGTGGCGGTCACGGCGGTGAAGCGGGCACGCCGGCGCCGGCGTACGGACACGACACGGGCGGTGGCGGCGTGCAGGGCGGTGCCGGTCACAGCTCCACCGTCTTCCTGCGCCGCACGAGCACGACGAACGGCACGGCGCCGAGCGCGGCCGTCATCACGCCGACCTGGACCTCGCCGGGCCGCGCGACGAGCCGTCCGGCGACATCGGCGAGGAGCAGCGCGGCCGGGGCGAGCAGCGCGCTGCAGGGCAGGATCCACCGGTAGTCGGGCCCGGTGATCAGGCGCACCGCGTGCGGCACGGCCAGGCCCACGAAGGCGATCGGTCCGGCGATCACGGTCGCGGCCCCGCACAGCAGGACCACGCAGGCCGCGGCGCCGATCCGGGCCAGGGCGATCCGCTGGCCGAGCCCGCGGGCCGTGTCGTCGCCCAGGGCCAGGGTGTTGAGCTGCGGGCCGAGCGCGAGGGCGAGCACGACCCCCACGGCGACGAACGGCAGCGCCTGCCACAGCACGTCCGGCTCCCGGCCGTTCAACGCCCCCACCTGCCAGAACCGGAACTGGTCGAAGGTCTGGCGGTCGGTGAGCAGCATCGCGCTGGTCAGGGCACCGAGGGCGGCGGCCACGGCCGCGCCGGACAGGGCGAGCTTCACGGGCGTCGCGCCCTCGCGGCCCAGGCTGCCGATCCCGTAGACGAGGACGGCGGCGAGACAGGCGCCGAGGAAGCCGAACCAGATGTACTGCCGCGGCTCGGTCAGGGCGAGCACGCTGATCGCGAAGACCACGAAGACGGAGGCGCCTGCGTTGACGCCCAACAGGCCCGGGTCGGCGAGCGGGTTGCGCGCCACGCCCTGCATCACGGCGCCCGCCAGACCGAGCGCGGCGCCGGCCATCAGGCCCGCGGCGGTGCGCGGGATCCGCACCTCCTGGACGATCAGCTGGGCGCGGACGCCGCGGTCGGGGTGGAAGAGCCCCGCGACCACGTCGGCGAGCGGGACCCGGCCCGAGCCGACGGCGAGGCTGAGGCCGGTCGCGGCCAGCAGGAGCACGGCGAGTGCTCCGAGGCCGAGCAGCGACCGCGCGGTGCCGCGGCGGCGGGCCACGGGGGCCGTGTCCCACAGGGTGAGTTGCACTGGTTCGTCGTTCCTTGTCCACCGGATGCCGCGCAGGGCGACAGGTGCCGGAACCACGCGTTCCAGGCGTTAGGTGAGCCTAACCTAACATCGGATAAGGTTCATTCGACAACTACCCTTGGCGCGGCCTGCGGACGCGCCGCGGTCCCGTACGAACTCAGGAGTCGGTTTGCTGCACGGCACGGACACCCTCGCGTCCCGCCCGTCCCCGGAGCGGGGCGACGGTTACGAGGAGCTGCGCTCCGCGGAGCAGCTGCGCGAGATGCTCGGGGAGCCGCACCCCATCGTGATCGACAAGGTCCACGACCGACTCGACGACCGGGACCGGGAGTTGCTCGCCCGCTCGCCGTTCTGCCTGCTCTCCACGTCGGACGCGCACGGCAACTGCGACACGTCGCCGCGCGGGGACGGCCCCGGGTTCGCGCACGTCGTCGACCCCGGCACGATCGCCCTGCCGGACCGGCCCGGCAACCGGCGCGCCGACAGCTTCCACAACGTCCTGCAGAACCCGCACGCGGGCCTGCTGTTCCTGATACCCGGCGCCACCGACGTCCTGCGGATCAACGGCCGGGCCCGGATCCTCACCGACGCCCCGTTCTTCGACGACATGACCGTCAAGGAGCAGCGGCCGACCCTCGCCCTGCTCCTGGAGATCGACGAGATCTATCTCCACTGCCCTCAGTCGCTGCGGCGCTCGGGCCTGTGGAATCCGCAGTCGTGGGAGAGCGGCGGCCGTACCGCCCGGCGCTGACGGGGACTCAGTTGCCGCTCATCAGGCGGTACATGCCCACGGAGTCGTGCGTCGAGGTCTCGGCGAAGCCGAACTTCTCGTAGAGGAACTTCGCCGGCCCGTCCGCGATCAGCGAGACGTACGCGGTCGCGGGCGCCCGGCGCTCCAGCTCCTCGGTCAGCGCGGCCATGATCCGCTTCCCGAGGCCCTGGCCCTGGTGGGCAGGGTGCACGCAGATGTCGACGATCTGGAACGCCGTGCCGCCGTCCCCGATGATCCGCCCCATCCCGATCGGCTCCCCCTCGTGCCGCAGCAGCACGCCGTACCAGGTGTGGGGCAGGGCGAGCGCGACGGCCTCGGGTGCTTTGTCGGAGAGCCCCGCGTCCGTGCGCAGGCGCCGGAAGACGTCGACCGACGGGACCCCGGCCTCGACCGTGTAAGGGTCAGTAATTGCACTCATGCCTTACATCATACGGGCGTCCGTGTGCGCGCTGTCTAGGGTTGGCGCATGCAGACGATCACGGGGGTTCCCGAGGGCTGGCCGACGGACGAGGCGACGGCGCGGGCGGTGCAGGACGCGCTGCGCGACCGCGTGGTGCTGGACGAGGCCGGGCCGGCGCCGGGGGCGGGCACGGTCACCGGGATCGACGTCGCCTACGACGACGAACGCGATCTCGTCGCGGCGGCCGCGGTCGTGCTGGACGCGGCGACACTCGACGTCGTCGAGGAGGCGACGGCCGTCGGGCACGTCGCCTTCCCCTATGTGCCGGGCCTGTTGGCGTTCCGTGAGATCCCGGCGGTCCTCGGCGCCCTGGCGGCGCTGCGCACGGACCCGGGGCTCGTCGTGTGCGACGGCTACGGACGGGCCCACCCGCGCCGCTTCGGCCTCGCAAGCCACCTCGGCGTGCTCACCGGG
Organism: Streptomyces sp. cg35; assembly: GCF_050410835.1. NCBI lineage: Bacteria > Bacillati > Actinomycetota > Actinomycetes > Kitasatosporales > Streptomycetaceae > Streptomyces > Streptomyces sp. cg35. The sequence goes on along the minus strand of NZ_CP191268.1, from coordinate 1,396,641 downwards.
CTGCCCACCATGGGCGTGGCCAAGAATCCCTTCACCTTCACGCACGGCGAGGTGGGGCGCGCGCGGGGGAGCGCCGCCGCCCTCATGGACGGCGGCGAGGAGCTCGGCCGCGCCCTGCGCACCCGTGACGGCGTGAAGCCGCTCTACGTCTCGGTGGGCCACCGCGTCTCCCTGGCCAACGCGTGCGCGCACGCGCTGGCCCTGACTCCCGCCTACCGGCTGCCGGAGACGACCCGCAGGGCCGACCGGCTGTGCCGTGACGCCCTGCTCGGCCTCGGCGCCGGCGAACAGGCGCTCACCTCTCGGCGGCGACCCGGAAGGTGAGCCCGGCCGCCCGCAGCCGCCCGATCAGCGCGTCGCCCATCGCCACCGCGGTCGTCACCTGCCCCGAGGTGGCGGGGAGTTCGTCCTGCGCGAGGCACATCGCGGCCTCCGCCAGCATCTTCGCCGTCTCCTCGTAGCCGGGGTCCCCGCCGGACACCTCCGTGAAGACCTGCCGCCCGCCGCCCTCGCCCACGAACCGCACCGAGAACCAGCTCTTGGCCCGGCGCGCCTCGTCGGGGCCGTCCCCGGGCAGCAGCCGACCGCTCAACCAGCGCCGCGCGGGCGGCAGTTGAGCCGCGGCGAACAGCGCTCCCGCGGCGGCGACCCCGCCCACCGCGACCGGCAGCGACTTCACGGCCGCGTAGTGCCGGTAGCGGAAGTCCGGGCCGTAGCGCTCCAGGGCCCGCGCCGAGCGCTGCACCACCTGCGGGTCGATCGTCGGCAGCGGCACGGCCCAGGCCCCGACCTCCTTGGCGTACCGCGGCGTTCCCGTCGGCGCGTACGCGGTGCGCCCCACCAGCCGGGGCTGGTGGCGCCGCCGGTCCTGCTGCGCGGCGAGCATCTGCCGGGCCCGCGCGAACTGGTTCAGCGCGGACGCGAACGTACCGCCCGAGAACGTGGCGTTCGACCGTACGAAACCGTCGACCCGCAGCGGCACCGCCTCCGGCAACTGCTGCACCGTGAAGTACGCGCCCAGGTCGTGCGGCACCGAGTCGAAGCCGCACGCGTGCACCAGCCGGGCGCCCGTCTCTCGTGCGCGGGCGTCGTGCCGCACATACATGAGATCCACGAACTCGGGCTCACCTGTGAGGTCCACATAGTCGGTGCCCGCGTCGGCGCACGCCGCGACCAGGCCCTCTCCGTACTCCAGGTACGGGCCCACCGTCGTGGCCACCACGCGCGAGCGGGCGGCCAGGTCGCGCAGCGACGCCGCGTCGGCGACGTCCGCGCGCTCCAGCGGCAGCACCGCGCACGCCGGGTCGATGCCGGTGAGCCGCTCGCGCAGCCGCTCCAGCTTGGCCGTGTCGCGCCCGGCGATCGCCCAGCGCAGCCCCTCGGGAGCGTGCGCCGCGAGGTACTCGGCGGTGAGCACCCCCACGAAGCCCGTGGCCCCGAACAACACCACGTCGTACGTCCTGTCCGTGTTCCCGGGGTTCCCAGGCCTGTTCATGACACCCCTCACCGTGCTCCCGCGCCGCTGTCGGTGGCTGAGGCTAGCGTGCGGGCTCGCGGCGCTCCTTAGGGGGCCGGAAATTGGCTAAGCGCTTGCTCGTCGGGGGGTTGTGCTGACCAGGACGTGTTCATAGCATCTCTGGTGTTACATCAGTTGTGTCACAGACTGGGGGCGTGGCGGGATGGCAGTGGCAGGCACGGAATCCGGCGGTGGCCCGCTCGCCGGGGTGCGCGTGGTCGAGCTCGCCGGGATCGGCCCGGGGCCGTTCGCCGCGATGCTCCTCGCCGACCTCGGCGCCGATGTCGTACGGGTCGACCGGCCCGGCGGAGCGGGCCTCGCGATCAACCCCGAGTACGACATCACCAACCGCAACAAGCGGTCCGTGATCATCGACCTGAAGGCCGAGGACGGCGCGGAGCAGGTGCTCCGGCTCGTCGAGCGCGCCGACGTGCTGGTCGAGGGCTACCGGCCGGGGGTCGCCGAGCGCCTCGGCGTGGGGCCCGCGCCCTGCCACGCCCGCAACCCGAAGCTGATCTACGGCCGGATGACCGGCTGGGGCCAGGAGGGCCCGCTCGCCCAGCGCGCCGGACACGACATCGCGTACATCGCGCTCACCGGCACCCTCGGCATGATCGGCAAGCCGGACGAGCCGCCGACCGTCCCCGCCAACCTCGTGGGGGACTACGCGGGCGGCTCCCTCTACCTCGTCGTCGGCATCCTCGCCGCACTCCACCACGCCCGCGCCACCGGCGCCGGACAGGTCGTCGACGCGGCGATCGTCGACGGCACCTCGCACCTGGCCGCGATGATCCACGGCATGCTCGCGGCCGGCGGCTGGCAGGACCGGCGCGGCGCCAACCTGCTCGACGGCGGCTGCCCGTTCTACGGCACGTACGAGACCGCCGACGGCCTGTACATGGCGGTCGGCGCCCTGGAGCAGCAGTTCTACGACGAGTTCATCGACCTGATGGGCCTGGCGGGCGTCGCGCCCGCGCGCAAGGACCTGACCCGCTGGGACGAGCTGCGCGAAGCCGTCGCCGCCCGCTTCACGCAGCGCACCCGAGACGAATGGACGGCCGTCTTCGAGGGCTCCGACGCCTGCGTGGCCCCCGTCCTCTCGCTGCGCGAGGCCCCCGGCCATCCGCACCTCGCCGCCCGCGGCACCTTCGTCGACCACGGCGGCATCACCCAGCCCGCGCCCGCGCCCCGCTTCTCGGTCACCCCCACCGCCGTCCGCACGGGCCCCGCCCAGCCGGGCGCGGACACCGCGGAGGTGGCCCGCGACTGGGACGTACCAGGTCTGTTCGACCCCACGAAGAAAGGCAGTTGATCGCCAGCATGGAACGACGCCTGTTCAGCGCCGAGCACGAGGCGTTCCGCGAGACCGTCCGCACCTTCCTCGCCAAGGAGGTGACCCCGCACTACGAGCGGTGGGAGAAGGACGGCATCGTCGCGCGCGAGGCCTGGCTCGCCGCCGGACGCCAGGGGCTCCTCGGCCTCGCCGTGCCCGAGGAGTACGGCGGCGGCGGCACCGCCGACTTCCGCTACAGCGCCGTCCTCGCCGAGGAGTTCACGCGCGCGGGCGCCGCCGGACTCGCCGTCGGACTGCACAACGACATCATCGGCCCGTACCTGACCTCCCTCGGCACCGAGGAGCAGAAGCGGCGCTGGCTGCCCGGGTTCTGCGACGGCTCGACGATCACCGCCATCGCGATGACCGAACCCGGCGCCGGTTCCGATCTGCAGGGCATCCGCACCACCGCCGAGGACCACGGCGACCACTGGCTGCTCAACGGCTCCAAGACGTTCATCTCCAACGGCATCCTCGCCGACCTCGTCATCGTCGTCGCCAAGACCACGCAGGAAGGCGGCGCGCACGGACTGTCCCTGCTCGTCGTCGAGCGCGGCACGGAGGGCTTCGAGCGCGGCCGCAACCTCGACAAGATCGGCCAGAAGGCACAGGACACGGCCGAGTTGTTCTTCAACGACGTGCGCGTCCCGAAGGAGAATCTGCTCGGCGAGCTCAACGGCGCGTTCATCCACCTGATGACGAACCTCGCGCAGGAGCGCATGGGCATCGCCGTCGCCGCCATCGCCGCCGCCGAGCACCTGCTGGAGATCACCACGAGCTACGTCAAGGAGCGCGAGGCCTTCGGGCGGCCGCTCGCCAAGCTCCAGCACATCCGGTTCGAGATCGCCGAGATGGCCACCGAGTGCGCCGTCACCCGGACCTTCCTCGACCGCTGCATCGAGGACCACGCGGACGGCACCCTCGACGCCGTGCATGCCTCCATGGCCAAGTGGTGGGCCACCGAACTCCAGAAGCGCGTCGCCGACCGCTGCCTCCAACTGCACGGCGGATACGGGTACATGACCGAGTACCGCGTCGCGAAGGCCTTCACCGACGGACGCATCCAGACCATCTACGGCGGCACGACCGAGATCATGAAGGAGATCATCGGCCGTTCGCTGCTGTCCTGAACCACAGCTGAACCACCGCACCGCAACCCTCAGCTCCGCGAAAGGCAACCCAGTGACCACAGACGCGTACGTCTACGACGCGATCCGCACCCCGCGCGGCCGGGGCAAGGCCAACGGCTCGCTGCACGGCACCAAGCCGATCGACCTCGTCGTCGGCCTCATCCACGAGATCCGGGACCGCTTCCCGGACCTGGACCCCGCCGCGATCGACGACATCGTGCTCGGCGTCGTGGGCCCGGTCGGCGACCAGGGCTCCGACATCGCCCGGATCGCCGCGATCGCGGCGGGCCTGCCGGACACCGTCGCGGGTGTCCAGGAGAACCGCTTCTGTGCCTCCGGCCTCGAAGCCGTCAACCTGGCCGCCATGAAGGTCCGCTCGGGCTGGGAGGACCTCGTCCTCGCCGGCGGCGTCGAGTCGATGTCGCGGGTGCCGATGGCGTCCGACGGCGGCGCCTGGTTCGCCGACCCGATGACCAACTTCGAGACCGGCTTCGTGCCGCAGGGCATCGGCGCCGACCTCATCGCGACCATCGAGGGCTTCTCGCGGCGCGACGTCGACGAGTACGCGGCGCTCTCCCAGGAGCGCGCGGCCGCCGCCGTGAAGGACGGCCGCTTCACCCGCTCCGTCGTCCCGGTCAAGGACCGCAGCGGCCTGACCGTCCTCGACCACGACGAGTTCCTGCGCCCCGGCACCACCGCGGACTCGCTGGCCAAGCTGAAGCCGTCCTTCAAGGACATCGGCGACCTGGGCGGATTCGACGCGGTCGCGCTGCAGAAGTACCACTGGGTCGAGCAGATCGACCACGTTCACCACGCGGGCAACTCGTCGGGCATCGTCGACGGCGCCTCGCTCGTCGCCATCGGCAACAAGGAGGTCGGCGAGCGCCACGGTCTGACCCCGCGCGCCCGCATCGTCTCCGCGGCCGTCTCCGGCTCCGAGCCGACCATCATGCTGACCGGCCCGGCGCCCGCCACGCGCAAGGCCCTCGCCAAGGCGGGCCTGACCATCGACGACATCGACCTCGTCGAGATCAACGAGGCGTTCGCGGCGGTGGTGCTCCGCTTCGTGAAGGACATGGGTCTGTCGCTGGACAAGGTCAACGTGAACGGCGGTGCGATCGCCCTGGGACACCCGCTCGGCGCGACCGGCGCGATGATCCTGGGCACGCTCGTCGATGAGCTGGAGCGGCGGGACCTGCGGTATGGGCTGGCCACGTTGTGCGTCGGCGGGGGGATGGGCATCGCCACGATCGTGGAACGGGTGTAGCGCCGTAGGGGTGCGATTCCGTTGCCGGGCGCGGGTTGTCGCGGGCTGAGCGCGCGGTTCCCCCGCACCCCTGAAATGCAGGCGCTGCGCGCCGCATTTCCCCGATGAGACGACGCACGAAGTGCGCATCTCAGGGGCGCGGGGAACCGCGCGACCAGACCCCACCGGACCCGCACCCGGCCACGAAACACCGCCGCCCTTCCCAGAAGCCGCCCGCCAACCTCCCCGCACCTGACTTCACGGAGACCGACATGACCGCAAGCACGACCATCCGCTGGGAACAGGACGACACCGGCATCGTCACGCTCGTCCTGGACGACCCGAACCAGTCCGCGAACACCATGAACCAGGCGTTCAAGGACTCCATCGCCGCGATCGCCGACCGCGCCGAGGCCGAGCGCGACTCGATCCGGGGCATCATCTACACCTCCGCCAAGAAGACCTTCTTCGCGGGCGGCGACCTGAAGGACATGATGAAGGCCGGGCCCGAGGACGCCCAGGCCGTCTTCGAGACCGGCACCGGCATCAAGAACTCGCTGCGCCGCATCGAGACGCTCGGCAAGCCGGTCGTGGCCGCCATCAACGGCGCGGCCCTGGGCGGCGGTTACGAGATCGCCCTCGCGAGCCACCACCGCGTCGCACTCGACGCCCCCGGCTCCAAGATCGGCCTGCCCGAGGTCACGCTCGGCCTGCTCCCGGCCGGCGGCGGCGTCACCCGCACCGTCCGCCTCATGGGCATCGCCGACGCCCTCCTCAAGGTCCTCCTCCAGGGCACCCAGTACGCCCCGAAGCGCGCCCTGGAGAACGGCCTGATCCACGAAGTGGCCGCCACCCGCGAGGAGATGATCGAGAAGGCCCGTGCCTTCATCGACGCGAACCCCGAGTCGCAGCAGCCCTGGGACAAGCCCGGATACCGCATCCCCGGCGGCACCCCGGCCAACCCGAAGTTCGCCGCGAACCTCCCGGCCTTCCCGGCCAACCTCAAGAAGCAGCTGAACGGCGCCCCCTACCCGGCCCCGCGCAACATCCTCGCGGCCGCCGTCGAGGGCTCCCAGGTCGACTTCGCGACGGCCCTGACCATCGAGGCCCGCTACTTCACCGAGCTGGTCACCGGCCAGACCGCGAAGAACATGATCCAGGCGTTCTTCTTCGACCTCCAGGCCGTCAACTCGGGCGCCAACCGCCCCAAGGGCATCGAGCCCCGCAAGGTCCGCAAGGTCGCCGTGCTCGGCGCCGGCATGATGGGCGCCGGCATCGCCTACTCGTGCGCCCGCGCGGGCATCGACGTCGTCCTCAAGGACGTGTCCGCCGAGGCCGCGGTCAAGGGCAAGGGCTACTCCGAGAAGCTGTGCGCCAAGGCCGTCTCGCGGGGCCGCACCACCCAGGAGAAGGCGGACGCGCTGCTCGCCCGCATCACGCCCACCGCCGACCCGCAGGCCCTGGCCGGCTGCGACGCCGTCATCGAGGCCGTCTTCGAGGACCCCTCGCTGAAGCACAAGGTGTTCCAGGAGATCCAGCACGTCGTCGCCCCCGACGCGCTGCTGTGCTCCAACACGTCCACGCTGCCGATCAGCGTCCTCGCCGAAGGCGTCGAGCGGCAGGCCGACTTCATCGGTCTGCACTTCTTCTCGCCCGTCGACAAGATGCCGCTCGTCGAGATCATCAAAGGCGAGCGCACCGGTGACGAGGCCCTGGCCCGCGCCTTCGACCTCGTACGGCAGATCAACAAGACGCCGATCGTCGTCAACGACTCGCGCGGCTTCTTCACCTCGCGCGTCATCGGCCACTTCATCAACGAGGGCGTCGCCATGGTCGGCGAGGGCATCGAGCCCGCGTCGGTGGAGCAGGCGGCGGGCCAGGCCGGCTACCCGGCGAAGGTGCTCTCCCTGATGGACGAGCTGACCCTCACCCTGCCCCGCAAGATCCGCAACGAGACGAAGGCCGCGATCGTCGAGGCGGGCGGCACCTGGGCCCCGCACCCGGCCGAGGGCGTCATCGACCGCATGGTCGACGAGTTCGGGCGCACCGGCCGCAGCGGCGGCGCGGGCTTCTACGAGTACGGCGAGGACGGCAAGCGCGCCGGGCTCTGGCCGGGCCTGCGCGAGCACTTCACCAAGCCCGGCAGCGAGATCCCGTTCAAGGACATGCAGGAGCGCATGCTCTTCTCGGAAGCGCTCGACACGGTGCGGCTCGTGGAGGAGGGCGTCCTGACGTCCGTCGCCGACGCCAACATCGGCTCCGTCTTCGGCATCGGCTTCCCCGGCTGGACCGGCGGCGTCCTCCAGTACATCAACGGCTACGAGGGCGGCCTCACCGGATTCGTCGCCCGGGCACAGGAGCTGGCCGAGCGCTACGGCGACCGGTTCCTGCCGCCCGCGCTGCTGGTGGAGAAGGCCGAGAAGGGCGAGACCTTCACCGACTGACGCCGGACACGGCGGGAGGCGTTCCCACCCGAGGCGGTCAGCCCTCGGCGCGGAACGCCTCCCGCAGCTCCTCCTTCAACGACCGCTGGAACGCCGTCACCAGCGCCTGCACCACCATCGGCTGCATATGGGCCGAGAGCGACTTCATCGCCGCGAGATGCTCCGGATCCGACTCGCGCTCCCGGTAGGGCCCCCACACCTCGTCGCGGAACAGCCGCGACAACTCGTGCGCCGCCTGGCGGGTGTGCTCCATCAGGACGGTGCGCGCGGCCAGGATCGTCTCGTGCGCGATCGGTACGTCGAGCAGCTGCACGCCGAGCCGCAGCAGACCGACATCCACGCGGTACGTGTCCGCGTCCTCCGTGTAGGCGACGACGCCCATGGCCGACAGCCGGTCCACATCCGTGCCGGACAGGGCGCGGCCCGCCCGGCGCTCCAGCTCGCCGCGCGTCATGTCCTCCGCGGCGTCCGGCGCCCAGGTCGCCACCAGCGCCCGGTGGATGGCCAGATCGTGCGCGCTCAGGTCGGGCGGCAGCTGCTCCAGGTACCGCTCGATCGCGGCGAGGGTCATGCCCTGGTGCTGCAGCTCCTCGATCAGCGCGAGCCGCGACAGATGGTCCTGCCCGTAGTGCCCGACCCGGCGCGGACCGATCACCGGCGGCGGCAGCAGCCCGCGCGTGCTGTAGAAGCGGATCGTGCGGACCGTGACGCCCGCGCGCGCGGCCAGCTCGTCGACGGTCAGCGTGGGGGCCGACGCCGCCTCGGCGTCCTCGATGTCCGTCGTCATGTCCGCCTCGCGGGTCGCTCTCGTACACGTACGTGCAGCTGTCAATCAGGTTCAACAGTATTGCTGACACACCGATGTTGTGAAAGTGTCCCGCCCGGCCCAACTCGGCGCCTTATACGCCTGACCGGGCGTCCTGTACAGAGCGATCCCGTCATGTGAGAAGAACCGCTATGTGATCTCCGCCACCGCGTGCCCGGTGATCTCTGGGGGAAGGTGCACAGTCGGTCCGCGCACTGTCAGGGGTGTCGCGGACCGGAGCACATCCGGACCCCGGTGACCTGCGCGTCTCCGGGCACCACAGAGTGGACACCCCCACGTGAGCAAGGACGCCGTCACCACGGCCCTGGACGCATCCCCCACGGATGCCGCCCAGGCGCCCGCCGACGCGGGCGACGCCGGTTACAGCAAGGACCTCAAGAGCCGCCACGTCAACATGATCGCGATCGGCGGCGCGATCGGTACCGGACTCTTCCTCGGGGCCGGTGGCCGCCTCCACTCGGCGGGCCCCGCCCTCGTCTTCGCGTACCTCGTCTGCGGAGTCTTCGCGTACCTGGTCGTACGCGCCCTGGGTGAGATGGTCGTGTACCGGCCCTCGTCCGGCTCGTTCGTGTCGTACGCGCGCGAGTTCCTCGGCGAGAAGGGCGCCTATGTCGCCGGTTGGATGTACTTCCTGAACTGGTCGATGACCGGCATCGCCGACATCACGGCGATCGCGCTCTACACCCAGTACTGGAGCGCCTTCACCAGCATTCCGCAGTGGGTGCTGGCGCTGATAGCCCTCGCGGTCGTGCTCGGCGTGAACCTCATCTCCGTGAAGTACTTCGGCGAGATGGAGTTCTGGTTCGCGATCATCAAGGTGGCGACGCTCGTCGCCTTCCTGTTCGTGGGCATCTTCCTGGTCGCCACGCAGCACCCGGTCGACGGCCACACACCGGGCCTGCACATGATCACGGACAACGGCGGCTGGATGCCCAGCGGCACCATGTCGGTCATCCTCGTGATGCAGGGCGTCGTCTTCGCGTACGCGGCCCTGGAACTGGTGGGCGTCGCGGCCGGCGAGACGGCCGAGCCGCACAAGATCGTCCCGCGCGCCGTGAACTCGATCATGTGGCGCGTCGGCCTCTTCTACTGCGGCTCGGTGCTGCTGCTCGCCCTGCTGCTGCCGTCGTCCGTGTACAAGGACGGCGAGAGCCCGTTCGTCACCCTGTTCTCGAAGCTGGGCGTCGGCGGCATCGGCGACATCGTGAACCTGGTCGTGCTGACCGCCGCCATGTCGTCGCTCAACTCCGGGCTGTACTCCACCGGCCGCATCCTGCGTTCCATGGCGATGTCCGGCTCCGCGCCGAAGTTCACCGCCCGGATGAACCGCAGCCAGGTGCCCTACGGCGGCATCCTGCTGACCGCCGGTGTCGGCGTCCTCGGTGTCGGCCTGAACTACCTGCTGCCGCACGACGCGTTCGAGATCGTCATCGAGATCTCCTCGATCGGCATCATCGGCACCTGGGTCATGATCATGGTCGCGCACCTGGCGTTCGTCCGCCGGGCCAAGCAGGGCCTGGTCGAGCGGCCGAAGTTCCGCCTGCCCTGGTCCCCGGTCACCGAGATCGTCACGATCGTCTTCCTGCTGCTGGTCCTCGGCCTCATGTGGAACGACGCGGAGACCGGCCGCAAGACGCTCTGCCTGATCCCGCTCGTCGCGGTGCTCCTGGTCGCCGGCTGGTTCCGCGCCCGCCGCGGCATCGAACAGCGGGCGGCGCAGCAGAACGCGGGCGCGACCAAGGGCGACTAGCCCACCCGCCGTTGTCGGTGCCGGCCCCTACGGTGGCGTCATGTCGGAGATCACGTATGTCCGGGGTGACGCCACCGTGCCGTTGGGCAAGGGCAGGTAGAGCCGCTGATCGCCGAGCGGATCGTGGCCCGGGGGATACCGGTCGCGGTGTACGGGCACGACGGCTGAGCGGGCGCGTTGCGGCGGTGGGCCGTGCGGGTAGGACTCAGGCATGGCCCTGGTTCCGTGGGACGTTCACTTCAAGACGGGTCAACTGGCCGTTTTCGCGGCCGCGTTGGCGACGGCGCTCGTCACCTCCGTGAGGCTGCGGCCCGGCCCGGAGGCCCCGGCGCCACCGGCGCCGCCCGTGCGGCTGCGGGCCCAGGTCGTCCCGACCCACAGCACCCCGGCCGACGCCGAGCACACCGCCGCGGTCACCGACCTGTGCACCTGCGTCGCCGAACTCGCCTCGGACCTGGCCAAACGCTACGGCGGCGAGCTCTAGACCGGGCCGCGCCGGGGGTGCGTACCGGCCGCGCGGGCGGCGCATACTGGGTCGACAGGCACCATCGGCCCCGCGCGCCCCAAGGGAAGCGGCATGAAACAGCACGACCCGGACCCGGCACCGCCCCCGCCCGGCGGGATCCTCTGGGACACCGCGGGTGACGTCCGCTCGCTGCTCGCGCTGCCCGCCGCGTTCGTCCTCCAGGTCGCGCACCCGGCCGTCGGTGCCGGGGTCGACGACCACTCGGTGTTCCGGACCGATCCGTGGGGCCGGGGCCGGCGCTCGCTCACCTCGGTCCTGATGTGGGTCTACGGAGGCGAGGAGGCCGTCGAGGAGGGCCGCAGGCTGCGCCGCCTGCACCGCACGATCCAGGGCACGGACCCGCACGGCCGGCGCTACCACGCGCTGACCCCCGCGTACTACGCGTGGGTCCACGCCACCGGCTACCCCGTCGCCCGCTACGCGCGCCGCTACTTCGCCCGCCCCTTCACACCCGACGAGGACGAGCGGTTCTACGCGGAGTGGCTGATGGTCGGGCGGATCCTCGGCATCCACGACCGGGACATGCCGCAGACGACGGCGGAGTTCTGGCCGTACTACCGCACGGTGCTGGCCGAGGAGATCGGGCAAAACGCGGTGGTCGACGAGCTGATCGCGCGGGACCGGGCGATTCCGGCCCCGCCGGGCCGAGGCGTCCTGAGGGTGCTGTGGCCCCTCCTGCGCCCCGTCCTCACGCGCGTGCTCCGGTTCCTGTCGATCGGGCTGCTCCCGCCCGAGGCGCGCGAGGCCCTTCACCTCCGGTGGACGGCCGGGCAGGAGCGCCGCCTGCGTCTGCTCGGCGCCGTCGTCCGGTCCGTCGTGCCGCGCCTGCCGGAGCGGTGCCGGTTTCTTCCCTTTGCCCAGCGGGCGCGGGCGGCTGCTCGTCTGCCGTGAGCGGTCGCGTCGCCGACTGCGGGCCGGTGGTCCGTCCTCGCGCAGTTCCCCGCGCCCCTGGAGATGCGCACTTCGTGCGCGATCTCCATCGATGAAGGCGAGCGGCGAAGCCGCAGCCTTCAGGGGCGTGGGGAACTGCGCGACCGGCCACGACGCAACGTGCACCCACCGCACGACGGCCGACGGCAGACGGGTCAGTGCTCCCCGTGCACCCCGTTCGTGGCAGCGATCTGCTTCCACGACTTGGGCTGGTGCGGCGCCGCCGCGGCGCGGGCGGCAGGAGCCGCCGGCTTCGACGGCTGGTAGAGCCACGTGTCGAACAAGGACGCCAACGGCTTGCCCGAGACCTTCTCCGCGTACGACACGAAGTCGGAGACGGACGCGTTGCCGTACGCGTGAGCCGTCGGCCAGCCCTTCAGGATCTTGAAGAACTTCTTCTCGCCGACCGCGTTGCGCAGCGCCTGGATCGCGACGGCGCCCCGGTCGTACACGGCCGCGTCGAACTGGTTCTCCGCACCCGGGTCACCCGGCTTGACGGTCCAGAACGCGTCGTCCGCCGGGTGCTGCGCGTACACGTAGTCCGCGAGCTCCTGGGCCGTGCCCTCGCCCTCCTTCTCCGACCACAGCCACTGGCTGTAGCGGGCGAAGCCCTCGTTGATCCAGATGTCCTTCCAGTTGTCGACGGAGACGCTGTCGCCGTACCACTGGTGCGCCAGCTCATGGACGACCACCGACACGTTCGAGCCGCTCGCGAACTGCTTCGGCGAGTAGAAGGGACGCGTCTGCGTCTCCAGCGCGAACGACGACGGCACGTTGGGGACGTACCCGCCGAGCGCCTCGAAGGGGTACTTCCCGAAGACCGACTCCAGCCATTCCGCGACCTCGGTCGTGCGCTCCACGCTCGCCTTGGCCGCGCCCTCGTTCGCGCCGAGGTCCTTGCTGTAGGCGTTGACGACCGGCAGGCCGTCCGCGGTCGTGTCGGTCGTGATGTCGAACCTGCCGACCGCCAGCGTCGCCAGGTACGTGGCCTGCGGGTGGCTGGAGCGCCAGTTGAAGCGGGTCCAGCCCAGCTTCGAACTCTGCGACTGCAGCGTGCCGTTGGAGATCGCCTGGGTGCCGTCCGGCACGGAGACCGACACGTCGTACGTCGCCTTGTCGCGCGGATGGTCGTTCGACGGGAACCACCAGGCCGCCGCCTCGGGCTCGTTGGCGGCGACGCCGCCGTCCGGGGTGCGCTGCCAGGACGTGAATCCCCACAGCTTCACCTCGGACGGCTTGCCCGCGTACTTCACGACGACCGTGAAGGGGGTGCCCTTGGGCAGCCCGGCCGCGGGCGTCACCTCCAGCTCCTGCACATCGGACTTGGTGAACGCGGCTTTCCTGCCGTTCACCCTGACCTCGCTCGCGGTGAGCCCGAGGTCGAGGTTGAACCGCGACAGGTCCTGCGTGGAGGAGGCGAGGATCGTCGCCGTGCCCTCCAGCAGGTCCGTCTTCGGCTGGTACTTCAGACGCAGGTCGTAGTGGGAGACGTCGTAGCCGCCGTTCCCGTACATCGGGTAGTAGGGGTCGCCGATGCCCGAGGCCCCGGGCTCGAAGTCGGCGGCCGATGCCGGGATCGCCAGCAGGAGGGAGGCCGCCAGCGCGCCAGGGGCGATGAGTCTGCGGTACACGAAAACTCCAAGTCGTAGGGACAGGCCGAGGATTGATCTCGTCCGCGAGCCTATTCAGCACCTCGTGCCCCGGTCGTGTCCATGGCCGCAGCTGTCACACGATCGCCATTCGGCCGACATGTGCCTTCCTGCCCCAAGCGCCTGTCATCGGCGCGTTCGGCCCTCTGTCGCACAGGAGTTGACCCGTGTACCTTCCGCGCCATGCCGATACCTGCCCGACGCACCCACCGCCTCTGGAGAACGTTCGCAGCCGCGGCCACCGCCGCCCTGCTCGCCGTTCTCGTCGTACCCGGCGCCGCACAGGCGGCACCCGCCTCCCGCGCGTCGCAGCCCGTCTACTCCTACGAGAACGCGATCCGCGAGTCCGTCTGGGTCGACACCCGTGTCGACGGGGACGACGACGGAAAGACGGACCGGGTCGCCGTCGACATCGTCCGCCCGCGCGAACCCGCCGCGCAGGGCCGCAAGATACCCGTGATCATGGACGCCAGCCCGTACTACTCCTGCTGCGGGCGCGGCAACGAGAGCCAGCTCAAGACGTACGACGCGCACGGCAATGTCGTCCAGATGCCGCTCTACTACGACAACTACTTCGTGCCCCGCGGCTACGCCTTCGTCGCCGTCGACCTCGCCGGGACCAACCGCTCCGACGGCTGCGTCGACGTCGGCGGCCGCTCCGACATCCAGTCCGCCAAGGCCGTCGTCGACTGGCTGAACGGACGCGCCAAGGGCTACACCACCCGCGCCGGCACCGACCGCGCCCAGGCTTCCTGGACCAACGGCCGCACCGGCATGATCGGCAAGAGCTACGACGGCACCATCGCCAACGGCGTGGCCGCCACCGGGGTCGAGGGCCTGAAGACCATCGTCCCGATCGGCGGGATCTCCTCCTGGTACGACTACTACTTCCAGCAGGGCGCCCCGCTCTACGACTCCGGACCCGAGTGGCTCTCCGACTACGTCGAGAGCCCGGAGGCCCGCACCCGCTGCGCCGCCGTGCAGAAGCGACTTGTCGACGAAGCGCCCCGCAGCGGCGACTGGACCTCGCTGTGGCAGGAGCGCGACTACGTCAAGGACGCGCACAAGGTGAAGGCCAGCGTCTTCGTCGTGCACGGCATGCAGGACCTGAACGTCCGGGCCAAGCACTTCGGCCAGTGGTGGGACGCCCTCGCGAAGAACGGTGTCGAGCGCAAGATCTGGCTGGCGCAGACCGGACACGTCGACCCCTTCGACTTCCGCCGCGGCGCCTGGGTCGACACCCTGCACCGCTGGTTCGACCACGAACTCCTCGGCTACGACAACGGCATCGACCGTGAGCCGATGGCCGACATCGAGCGCACGCCGGACCACTGGACCACCGACCGGGCCTGGCCCCCGAGCACGACCGCGACCACCGCGCTGCGTCCCGGCAAGGGCGCCGCCGCGGGCGTCGGCACCCTCGGCCTCACCCCGGGCCGCGGCACCGAGACGTTCACCGACGACCCGGCCCTGAGCGAGACCGACTGGGCCGCGCAGATCGACACGTCGACACCCGGCAAGACAGGGTTCATCAGCCGCCCGCTCGGCAAGGACCTGCGGCTGTCCGGCTCCTCCAAGGTCACCGTCACCGCGACCCCGACCACGGCGAGCGCGCACCTCAGCGCCGTCCTCGTCGACCTCGGCCCGGCCACGATCCGCGACTACGCGGGCGCCGGCGAAGGCATCACGACGCTCACCGAGCGCAGCTGCTGGGGCCCGAGCACCACCGGTGACAGCTCCTGCTTCAAGAACACCGCGACCGCCACCGCCGACGTCAACTCCACGATCTTCAGCCGTGGTTGGGCCGACCTCGGCACCTACGCGAACCCGGACAAGGGCCGCCCCCTCACCCCCGGCAAGCCCTACACCGTCACGCTCTCGCTCGCGTCGAGCGACCACGTCGTGCCGGGGGGCCACCGGCTCGCCCTGATCGTCGCCGGAACGGACAAGGACCTCATCGACCCTCCGTCGACCAGGCCGGCCCTCACGCTCGACCTGTCCCGCACCGTGGCCCGCGTCCCCGTCGTCGGCGGCGCGGCCGCCTTCGCCGCGGCCACCGCCGGATCCCACCACGCCACCCCCCACTCGACCGCGGCCGACGGCCTGACCACGTTCCGCCAGGACCGCCCCGTCCCGGGAGGCAGCAACCGATGAAACCCCGCACGCGGGCCCTCGGCCTCGCCACCGCCGCGGCGGCGCTCGCCGCGCCCCTGGTGGCGAGCGCCCCCGCCCAGGCCACCTCCACCGCTCCCCGCACCGGCTTCGAGCAGACGAACGGCGCCCGCTGGACCGGCCAGGCCGAGGAGCAGCGCCTCCTCGCCACCGTCGACAAGGCGTCCGACCGGGTCACCGTCTCCCGCATCGGCACGACGAAACAGGGTCGACCGCTGCAACTCGTCCGCATCGGCGAGCACCGCACCGCGAACACCGTGCTGCTCATCTGCAGCCAGCACGGCGACGAACCGTCCGGCCGCGAGGCCTGCCTCACCACGATCCGCGACCTCGCGTACGCCAAGGACCGGGCCACGCGAACCTTCCTGGCCCGCACGACCCTGCTGGTCGTGCCGACCGCCAACCCCGACGGCCGCGCCGCCGACACCCGCGGCAACTCCGACGGCGTCGACATCAACCGCGACCACATCGCCCTGCAAACGGCGGAGGCGCGCGCGATGGCGGCCGTCATCCGCGACCGAAGGCCCGACGTCATCTACGACCTCCACGAGTACGGGGCCACGCCCCAGTACTACGACAAGGCCCTCTTCGACCTGTGGCCGCGCAATCTCAACACCGACAGCGCGGTCCACGACGAGGCCGAGACCCTGTCCCTGGACTACGTCCGCCCGGCCGCGAACGCCGCCGGGCACTCCACGGGCACGTACGGCATCTGGACCGACCCGGTCACCGGCGACCCGATCAAGCAGACCGCGGGCGACGGGCAGGAGCGCATCCTGCGCAACGTCTCCGGCGTCAAGCACGCCGTCGGCCTGCTCATCGAGAGCCGCGTCGACCCCGGGACGCCCGCCGAGGAGGCCGACCCTGCGCTGAACAACCGACGCCGCCGCGACTCCCAACTCGCGGCGCTCCGAGGCCTGTTCCGCTTCACCGGGGAGCGGGCCGGCCGGATCGAGGCGGCGACGGGCGCCGCCCGCGTCGCCGGCTTCCGCGACACCGGACCGGTCTACGTCGGCGGCGCCGACAACGACCCGGCCGAGCCCGCCGAGATCATCCAGGACCCGCCCTGCGGCTACCGGCTCACCGCCGCCCAGTACGGCGAGTTCAAGGACGAACTGGCGCTGCACGGCATCACCGTCCGGAAAACGGGCAAGGGAGCCTATGTGCCGCTCCGGCAGTCCGAACGGGCCCTGGTGGCACTGCTGCTCGACGCACGTGCGCCCTACCACTTGACGGAAGGGGCGCCCGACAGCAGCTGTTGATCGAGTGTCGGACGTGTGGGGCGCGTCGTATGTGGTAGGTCCTCAAGGGTGACAAACCCTCAGGAACCACCCAGCGACGCGCCCCTCGCCGAAGAGGGCGCGACAGGCGGCCGGAGCCCTTCCACCGACCGGATCGTGTTCGGCGTCACCGCCGTGCTCACCCTGGCCTTCGTGGTCTGGGGCTCCGTCGCCACCGACAACCTGGAGAGCGTCTCCACCAGTGCCCTCAACGGGCTGATGCACAACGGCGGTTGGGCCTTCATGCTGGCCGCCACCGGCTTCGTGGTCTTCGCGCTGTGGCTGGCCGTCAGCCGCTACGGGAAGATCACCCTCGGCAAGGAGGGCGAGGAACCGGAGTTCCGCACGGTCTCCTGGGTCGCCATGATGTTCAGCGCCGGCATGGGCATCGGCCTCATGTTCTACGGCGTGAGCGAACCCCTCGCGCACTTCTCGACGCCCCCGCCGGGCACCGACCCGGCCGATGCCGCCGACGCCATGGAGACGGCCATGGCGACGACCCTGTTCCACTGGACCCTGCACCCGTGGGCGATCTACGCGGTGGTCGGACTCGCCATCGCGTACAGCACGTTCCGGCGCCGCAGGCGGCAGACCATCTCCTCCGTCTTCGTCCCGCTCATCGGCGAGAAGCACGCGCACGGGGCGTGGGGCAGGGTCATCGACATCCTCGCGATCTTCGCCACGCTCTTCGGCTCCGCGGCCTCGCTCGGTCTGGGCGCGCTGCAGATCGGCTCCGGCTTCGAGGTCCTGAACTGGATGGACAAGGCGAGCACGGCGCTGCTCGTCTCGATCATCGCCGTCCTCACCGTCGCGTTCGTCGCCTCCGCCGTCTCCGGGGTGGAGAAGGGCATCCAGTGGCTGTCGAACATCAACATGGTCCTCGCGCTCATCCTGGCGGTCTTCGTCTTCGTCGCGGGCCCCACGATCATCGTCCTGGACCTCCTCCCCACGTCCATCGGCGCCTACCTCGGTGACCTGCCGCAGCTCATCGGCCGCACCGAGGCCTCCAGCGGCAAGGGCGTCGCCGACTGGCTCGGCAGCTGGACGGTCTTCTACTGGGCGTGGTGGATCTCCTGGACGCCCTTCGTCGGCATGTTCATCGCGCGCATCAGCCGCGGCCGCACGATCCGTCAGTTCGTCGGCGGCGTCATCCTCGTCCCGTCCACCGTGAGCCTCATCTGGTTCGCGATCTTCGGCGGTACGGCGATGAAGATGAAGGAGCACGGGCAGCTCGGCGGCGCCGACACTCCGGAGGCCCAACTCTTCGGTGTGCTGCACGAGTTCCCGATCGCCACGGCGTCGAGCCTGCTGGTCATGATCCTCGTCGGCATCTTCTTCGTGTCCGGCGCCGACGCGGCCTCGATCGTCATGGGCACCCTGTCGCAGAAGGGGGCGCTCGAACCCGGCCGGTTCGTCGTCATCTTCTGGGGCGTGGTCACCGGCGCGGTGGCGGCCGTCATGCTCCTCATCGGCAACGGCTCCGGCAACGCGCTCACCGGCCTGCAGAACCTCACGATCCTCGTGGCGGCGCCCTTCACCCTGGTGATGATCGGCATGTGCGTGGCCCTCATGCGCGATCTGCGCCGGGACCCGCTCATCGTCCGCGGCGACATGGGCAACGAGGTGGTGGAAGCGGCCGTGGTCGCCGGACACGAGCAGTACGGCGGCGAGTTCGAGATCCGCATCGGTCCGGGCGACGGGCCGGAGACGGAGGGCGATCCGATCGGCAAGCACTGAGTCCGCGCGGACGGGGGCACGGCAGGCGGCTGACCGTGCCCCCGTCGACGCCGGCTCGTCCGGCCCCGGCCGTCAGCCGTCAGCGCCCTCGACCAGCCGGGCCGCCTCCTCCGCACACCCCCACGCCACCGTCACCCCGGCACCCCCGTGCCCGTAGTTGTGCACCAACACCCGCCCGGACGGGGTCACTTCACGCTCGATGCGCACCGCGGGACGCGCCGGACGCAGCCCCACCCGATGCCCGAGCACCCGCGCCCCCGCGATCTCCGGACGCACCGCCGCGCACCGCGCCACGATCGCGTCCGCCACCGCCGGGTCCGGTTCCAGGGACCACGCGTCCTCCTCCGCGGTACCGCCCAGCAGCAGCCCGCCCGGCTGCGGGAAGAAGTACGTCGTCGCGTCCGAAGCCGGATCGGCGGCCGTGAACCAGGTGCGGACCCCGGGGTTCTCCACGACCACCAACTGCCCGCGCACCGGCCGCACCGCCGGGTCCGGCACCACGTCCCGGGCGCCCAGACCCGTGCAGTTCACCACGACCGGCGCCGCGGCCGTCGCCTGCGTCAAGGATGTCACCGAGCGCCGCTCGACCGGCACCCCTGTCGCCGTCAACTCCCCGTGCAGCCACGCCAGATGCGCCGGCATGTCGATCAGCGGCAGCCGCGCCGCGAGACCCCGGTCGGTGTCGCGCAGCCCCGCCACCTCGCCCGCCCACGCACCGAGCCCGTCCAGCCGGGTGCCCGCGTGTACCCCCTCGACCATGCGTACGCCGGTCTCCGCCGCGCGCCCCGCCCACTCCTCGTACCGGCGCAGCGAGCGCACCGACCACGGACCCACCCGCTCGACGGGGTCGATCCGGTACGGCCACCACAGGGCGCCCGCGACGGCCGAGGTGGTGCGCTGCGCCGGGTCCCGCGACCACATGCGCACCCGGTGGCCGCGCCACGTCAGAACCAGGGCGGTGGCCAGCCCGATGACCCCGCCGCCGACCACGATCACTTCGCCGCTCGCCTCACTGTCCACGCCCGGACCGTAGCGGAATGTGTCATGCCGTGCTCACATCGGGTGCCAGGTGGGGATACTCACCTTATGTCTGCCGAGTACGCGACCTTCGGACTGGCACCGGCGATGCGTGCCGGGGGAGTTCTCGCCAACGGTGACGTCCAAGTCCACCGGGACTTCGTGGACTTCATCGTCGACGGGCGTCCGCTGCTGTTCCAGCTTTCCGACCTCGACGCCGTCTCCCCGCTGGCCGCCGACATCCCGCCCGCCATCTTCACCGACCACGTCCGAAGCCTGCTCCTGGAGGCCGAGGCGCCCCTCGCCCACGGCCGCTACGTCATATACGGCTGTCCCGAGTGCGAGGGGCTGGAATGCGGCGCCGTCACCGCGGTGATCGAGCGCGCCGGCGACGGCAGCGACGACTACGTGTGGCGCGACTTCGCCTGGCAGACCGACGAGCACGCCGACCTGGAGCTCAACGGCTACCACGGCATCGGCCCGTTCCGCTTCGAGGGCACCGCGTACCGCGCCGCCCTGGGCCGCCTGCTCGGCGGAGCGGCCGGGACCGCCCCGCGCCGCCGCGTGCTGCTCATCGGCGCCCGCGTCGCGGTCCTCGCCAAGCTCGCCGCCGCCCTGCGCAGCATCGGCATCGGCGCCGAGATCACCCAGGACGCGTCCGGCGTATCGGCCGAGGAGCTGCGCACCTACGGGGCCGTCGCCTTCGGCCGCGCCGTCGACGAGGACCGGCGCGCCGCGGTGCGGCGCCAGTTCGAGCAGGCGGGCGCCGACCCGGCGTACGTCGAGGGACTCGCGCCGATCATCCCGCTGCTCGTCGCCCAGATCGAGGCCGCGCTCGACCGCAGCCCGCAGGAACAGCGCCGCCTCACCCGGCTCGTCGCCGCCGACGGGGAGGCGGGCATCGAGGTCACCTCCACCTGCCGGGTGCAGCTCGTCTCGTACCGTCTGGACCGTCTGTACCGCCCCCGCACCCACGACGTCTTCGACGAGGTGCTCGGCCCCGGACGGCACCGGATCCCGCTCGACGGCAGGGCCACCAAGGGAGAGTCCTTCCTCGTGGCCCGCACCACCGGGAGCGTGCTGGTGGCGCCGATGGCGCGCTGACCGCCCGGACCGGGCCGATCCCTGTGCCCCGATTAGGATCGACCCCCTGATGACTGCCACCCTCGTAGCCAAGAACCTCGCCGCGGGACACGGGGACCGTGCCCTGTTCGCCGGGCTCGACCTCGTCGTCGCGCCCGGCGACGTGATCGGACTCGTCGGCGCCAACGGCGCCGGGAAGTCCACCCTCCTGCGGCTCCTCGCCGGACTCACCACCCCGGAGGAGGGCGAGCTGCGGCTCTCCCCGCCGACCGCGACCGTGGGCCACCTCCCGCAGGAGCCGGACCGCAGGCCCGGCGAGACCGTCCGCCAGTTCCTCGCCCGCCGCACCGGCGTCGACGAGGCCCAGCGCCTCATGGACGAGGCCACCCAGGCCCTCGTCGACGAGGCTCCGGGCGCCGACGACGCGTACGCGACGAGCCTGGAGCGGTGGCTGAACCTCGGCGGCGCCGACCTCGACGAGCGGGCCGACGAGGTGGCCGCGCAACTGGGCCTCCAGATCGGCCTCGACCAGACGATGACCTCGCTCTCCGGCGGCCAGGCGGCCCGCGCGGGGCTCGCCTCGCTCCTCCTGTCCCGCTACGACGTCTTCCTCCTGGACGAGCCGACCAACGACCTCGACCTGGACGGTCTGGAGCGCCTGGAGACGTTCGTCCGCGGGCTGCGCGCGGGCACCGTCGTCGTCAGCCACGACCGCGAGTTCCTCACCCGCACGGTGACCAAGGTCCTCGAACTCGACCTGGCCCAGCAGCAGATCAACCTCTACGGAGGAGGCTACGACGCCTACCTGGAGGAGCGCGAGGTCGCCCGGCGGCACGCCCGCGAGGAGTACGAGGAGTACGCGGACAAGCGCTCCGCGCTCGAAGGCCGCGCCCAGATGCAGCGGTCCTGGATGGACAAGGGCGTCAAGAACGCCCGGCGCAAGGCCACGGACAACGACAAGCTCGGCCGCAAGTTCCGCAGCGAGTCCAGCGAGAAGCAGGCCGCCAAGGCCCGCCAGACCCAGCGCATGATCGAACGGCTCGATGTCGTCGAGGAGCCCCGCAAGGAGTGGGAGCTGCGCATGGAGATCGCCTCCGCGCCCCGCTCGGGCGCGGTGGTCGCCTCGCTCAGGGACGCCGAACTCCGTCGCGGCGACTTCCGTTTCGGGCCGGTCACGCTCCAGATCGACTGGGCGGACCGGGTCGCGATCACCGGTGCGAACGGCTCCGGCAAGTCGACGCTGCTCGGCGCTCTGCTCGGCCGGATCCCGCTCGACTCGGGGCACGCGACGCTCGGCTCCGGCGTCGTGGTCGGTGAGGTCGACCAGGCCCGCGCCCTGTTCCACGGTCCGCAGACCCTGCTCGACGCGTTCTGCGAGGCCGTCCCCGACACCGAACCGGCCGAGGTCCGCACCCTGCTCGCCAAGTTCGGCCTGAAGGCGGACCACGTCCTGCGCGCTGCGGCGACCCTCTCGCCCGGCGAACGCACCCGCGCCGCGCTCGCCCTCCTTCAGGGCAGGGGCGTCAACCTCCTGGTCCTGGACGAGCCGACCAACCACCTCGACCTGCCGGCGATCGAACAGCTGGAGTCGGCCCTCGCGTCGTACGAGGGCACGCTGCTGCTGGTCACGCACGACCGGCGGATGCTCGACGCGGTGCGGACCGACCGGCGGCTGCTGGTGGCCGACGGCAAGATCACGGAGGGCTGAGCGGGAGCGCCGCCGAGGGGCGCGGGGAACTGCGCGACCGGCCATGAACCGGCCGCCGGTTCCCCACGCCCATCACCCCCTACGGCACCTAGGCCAGCCCTGCCTTGCGCAGCGCGTCGGCCATCGCGGAGTTGGCCGGCGCGGCCGCGGGCCGCCCCTTGCCGCCACCACCGGAGCCGCCGCGGCCACCACCGGAGCCACCGCCGGCCCCGCCACGGCCACCGCCCTGCCGGGACTTCTGCTGCGGCGGACGACGATCGCCGCCCCGCTCTCCCCGCCCTCCGCTCCCGCCCGAGGGCTTCTCGTCGTCGAGGCGCAGCGTCAGCGAGATCCGCTTGCGCGCCACGTCGACCTCAAGCACCTTGACCTTCACGATGTCCCCGGGCTTCACGACGTCGCGCGGGTCCTTCACGAACGTACGGGACAGGGCCGAGACGTGCGCGAGCCCGTCCTGGTGCACACCGATGTCGATGAACGCCCCGAAGGCCGCGACGTTCGTCACGACACCCTCCAGGATCATCCCCGGCTCCAGATCGGAGATCTTCTCCACGCCCTCCTTGAAGGTGGCCGTCTTGAAGGCGGGCCGCGGGTCGCGCCCCGGCTTCTCCAGTTCCTTCAGGATGTCCGTCACGGTCGGCAGACCGAACGTCGTGTCCACATAGTCACCGGGCTTCAGCGAGCGCAGCGTGCCCGTGTCGCCGATCAGCGAACCGACCTCGCCACCGGTCGACTTCGCCATCCGCCGCACCACCGGATAGGCCTCCGGGTGCACCGACGACGCGTCCAGCGGGTCGTCGCCGCCCCGGATGCGCAGGAAGCCCGCGCACTGCTCGTACGCCTTCGGGCCGAGCCGGGCGACGTCCTTGAGGCCCTTGCGATTGCTGAACGGGCCGTTGGCGTCGCGGTGCGCCACGATGTTCTCCGCGAGCCCGGCGCCGATGCCGGAGACCCGGGCGAGCAGCGGGGCCGACGCGGTGTTCACGTCCACGCCCACGCCGTTCACACAGTCCTCGACCACGGCGTCCAGGGAGCGCGAGAGCTTCACCTCGCTCAGGTCGTGCTGGTACTGGCCGACACCGATCGACTTCGGGTCGATCTTGACCAGTTCGGCGAGCGGGTCCTGCAGCCGACGGGCGATGGAGACGGCGCCGCGCAGCGACACGTCCATGTCCGGCAGTTCCTGCGAGGCGAACGCCGACGCCGAGTACACCGAGGCGCCCGCCTCGGAGACCATCACCTTGGTGAGCTTCAACTCCGGGTGCTTGGTGATCAGTTCACCCGCGAGCTTGTCGGTCTCGCGCGACGCCGTGCCGTTCCCGATCGCGATCAGGTCGACCGCGTGCTCCTTGGAGAGCTTCGCCAGCTTGGCGATCGCCTCGTCCCAGCGGTTGGCCGGCACGTGCGGGTGGATGACATCGGTCGCCACGACCTTGCCCGTCCCGTCGACCACCGCGACCTTCACGCCCGTACGGAAGCCGGGGTCCAGGCCCAGCGTCGCGCGCGTGCCCGCGGGCGCCGCGAGCAGCAGGTCCCGCAGGTTCGCCGCGAAGACCTTGACCGCCTCGTCCTCGGCGGCCGTACGGAGCCGCAGCCGCAGGTCGATGCCGAGGTGCACCAGCATGCGCGTGCGCCAGGCCCAACGGACCGTGTCCTGCAGCCACTTGTCACCCGGACGCCCCTGATTGCGGATGCCGAACCGGTCGGCGACGATCGGCTCGTACGAGCTGGGGCCGTCCTCGACCGGCTCCTCGGGCTCCAGGACGAGCTCCAGCACGTCCTCCTTCTCGCCGCGCAGCATCGCCAGGATGCGGTGCGAGGGCAGCTCCTTGAAGGGCTCCGCGAAGTCGAAGTAGTCGGCGAACTTGGCGCCCGCCTCCTCCTTGCCGGACTTCACCTTCGCGGCGAGGCGCCCGCGCACCCACATGCGCTCACGCAGCTCACCGATCAGGTCGGCGTCCTCCGAGAAGCGCTCGGTGAGGATCGCGCGGGCTCCGTCCAGCGCGGCCTGCGGATCGGCGACGCCCTTGTCGGCGTCCACGAACGCGGCCGCGGCGGCGAGCGGGTCCACCGACGGGTCGCCGAGCAGGCCCTCCGCCAGCGGTTCGAGGCCCGCCTCGCGCGCGATCTGCGCCTTCGTGCGCCGCTTCGGCTTGAACGGCAGGTAGATGTCCTCCAGGCGCGCCTTGGTGTCGGCGGCGCGGATCTGCGCCGCCAACTCCTCGGTCAGCTTGCCCTGCTCGCGCACCGAGTCCAGGACGGCGGTGCGCCGCTCCTCCAGCTCGCGCAGGTACCGCAGCCGCTCCTCCAGGGTGCGCAGCTGGGCGTCGTCCAGGGACTCCGTCGCCTCCTTGCGGTAGCGGGCGATGAAGGGCACCGTCGAGCCGCCGTCCAGCAGCTCGACGGCGGCCTTCACCTGCCGCTCCCGTACGCCGAGTTCCTCGGCAATCCTGCCTTCGATGGACCCAACAGTGGGTGTCGCCACGATCCCGTACCGCCTATGTCGACTGAGGTTGCGCGGCAATTGTGGCAGGTGGCGCCGACAACGGAGGATCAGGGCGCCGACCTGCTCACACGTGGTGCGTGCGGTGGCCCGAACGGGAGGCGCCGCCGAAGAGGCGGCCGAGCGCGCGGAACGGCAGCGTCACCACGGTGGCGACGGCCCCGCCGGTCTGACGCAGGACATCGGCGATGGCACGGAACATGGGAGGCGCTCCTCTCGTTGTCCGGCCGGGGTGGCCGGATCCGTCAGGAGCGCCGGGTACCGCGCAGCGCCGTGCTCATGCCTCAGGCGGCCTTGCCGATGAGATCCGCGGGGAACGCCCCGTTGCCGAACGCTGTCCCGATGAACCCCGTGGCCAGCTCGGTCAGCCGGGCCACGCCCGCGTCCCCGAGGTGGTCGTAGGGCGCCCGGTCGAGCACGTCGGTGCGCTCCTCGATCGCGGCGCGCAGGCCCGCGCCCTCCTCGGTCAGCGTCAACTCCTCGTCCGCGGTGAGCAGTCCCCGCGCGCGCAGCCGCTCGGCGGCCCGGTCGAACTCGTCCCTGGACCAGCCGCGCGTGGCGAGCAGCCACTTCGGGGCCATGCCCTTGCCGGTCGCGACATGGCTGACCAGCGCCTCCACCGGGTCGAGTTCGGCGGCGAGCAGCGCGGCGAGGTGCCCGTCGCCGCGGTGCTCGCGCAGCAGCGTCGCCGCGTGCCAGTACGCCAGGTGCGGCGCCTCGGGGACGGGCAGGTCGGCGTGGGCCGCGTACAGGGGGCGGGCGTGTCGCGTGCACGCCTGTGTGGCGCGCAGCGCCAGCTCTGCGGCCTCGGCCATCTCGGGGGAGGCGAGCACGTCCTCGCCCAGGAGGCGGCGCAGCGTCGCGTCGACGGCGCGCAGGCGGGCCGCGAGGACCGTCTCGGGGGAGGCGGTCCGCCACACCGCGGGCACGTGCCGGGCCACGAGGTCGTGCTTGAAGTTGTAGAAGGCGGCGGTCACCGTACCGGCGCCGACCGCCCCCAGGGCCGCGGACCGGGCGGCGAAGTAGGCGGCGCTGCGGTCCGTCACACCCACCGCGGCCAGTTCCTTGCCCAGGTCGGGCGAGAAGTAGTGGGTCGAGTGGAACGGGTTGAGGACGTTGTGACAGTGGCGGGCGGCGCGCGGGCGCGGGTCAGCGGTCATGCCGACACGTTACCGACCGGTTGGTACGCGCAGGGAGGCAGGGGAGGCGGCCATGGCAGGAAAGGTGGGCTGCTCGTCATTGCAGCCATGCGCGATGCCCCCGAACAATGAGGGACATGTCGCCCCGCACCGTCCTGGTCCTCCTCTTCGACGGCGTCCAGAGCCTCGATGTCACCGGCCCCGTCGAGGTCTTCGCCGGCGCCGCGCTCGCCGCGGGCTCCGCCACCGGCGCGTACCGGGTCCGCACGGCCTCGCCCGACGGCGCACCGGTCCGTACGTCGAGCGGCCTGACCCTGGTCCCGGACCACGCCCTCGCGGACGCCCCGGCCCCGCACACCGTGCTGGTCCCGGGCGGCCAGGGCACGCGCCGCCCCGACCCGCGCCTGATCGACTGGCTGCGGACGCACGCCCCGCACGCCCCGCGGATCGTCTCGGTCTGCACGGGCGCGATCCTCCTCGCGCGGGCGGGCCTCCTCGACGGCCGCCGGGCCACCACCCACTGGGCGTACTGCGAGCGGCTCGCCCGTGACCACCCGGCGATCGACGTCGACCCGGACCCCATCTACGTACGCGACGGGAACGTGGCGACGTCCGCCGGCGTCACCGCGGGCATCGACCTGGCCCTCGCGCTCGTGGAGGAGGACCACGGCAGGGACACCGCCCTGACGATCGCCCGCCACCTCGTCGTCTTCCTGCGACGCCCGGGGAACCAGGCCCAGTTCAGTGCCCAGCTCGCGGCCCAGACGGCCCGCCGCGAGCCGCTGCGCGAGCTCCAGCAGTGGGTCACCGAGCACCCCGACGACGATCTGACGGTGGAGTCGATGGCGGCCCGCGCCCGCCTGTCCCCGCGCCACTTCGCCCGCGCCTTCCAGGCGGAGACGGGCCTCACCCCCGGCAGATACGTGGAACGCGTCCGTGTCGAGCACGCGCGCCGTCTGCTGGAGGACACCACCGACGGCGTCGAGGAGATCTCCCGGGCCAGTGGCTACGGCACCCCCGAGGCGATGCGCCGCGCCTTCCTCAAGACCCTGGGCACGCCCCCGGCGGAGTACCGCCGCCGCTTCCGCGCCCCGGCCCCCGCACACTGACCCACCGAAGGGAAACACCGTGCAGATCGCCGTTGTCCTGTTCGACCGCTTCACCGCGCTCGACGCCGTCGGCCCCTACGAGACCCTCGGCCGCCTGCCCGACGCGGAACTCGTCTTCGTCGCCGAGGAGCGGGGCCCCGTCCGGAGCGACACCGGCGCCCTCGCCCTCGTCGCCGACAAGGCCTTCGCCGAGGTCCCGCACCCGGACATCGTCGTCGTCCCGGGCGGGCCGGGCCAGACCCCGCAGATGGAGAACGAGACCCTCCTCGCCTGGCTGCGCGCGGCCGACGCGACCAGCACCTGGACGACCTCGGTGTGCACGGGCTCCCTGCTGCTGGCCGCCGCGGGCCTGCTGGAGGGGCGCCGGGCCACCTCGCACTGGCTCGCCCTCGACGTCCTGAAGCAGTTCGGCGCGCGGCCGACCGGCGAGCGCGTCGTCATCGACGGCAAGTACGTCACCGCGGCCGGGGTCTCGTCCGGCATCGACATGGGTCTGACCCTGCTGGGCCGGATCGCGGGCGACGAGCACGCCCAGGCCGTCCAGCTGCTGACCGAGTACGACCCGCAGCCGCCCTACGACGCGGGCTCGCCGCAGAAGGCCCCCGCGCACCTCGTCGAGGAGTTCCGAGGCAAGAGCCGCTTCATCCTGACGTAGCCGGCACGGTCCAGCCGAAGCGCGGCGCCCTGCGCTCCAGGAACGCGGCGACACCCTCCCCGGTGTCGCCGCTGCCGCGCGCCTGCCCGGCCCAGTACCCGTCCCGGTCGGTGCGCCCCGCCACGAACTCCTTCGCCGCCGCCTGCGTCAGCAGCGAGCGGCCGGCCAGGACGCGGGTGAACGCGGCCACCCGCTCGTCCAGTGCGGGCCCGTCCAGGACCTCGTCCACGAGCCCGGACCGCAGGGCCCGCTCCGTCCCGATCAACTCGCCGGAGAACAGCAGGTACTTGGCGGTCGCCGGCCCCACCAGCGCCGTCAGACGCCGCGTCGACGACGCCGGGTAGACGATCCCGAGCTTCGCCGGAGTCACCCCGAACAGGGCGCTTTCGGCGGCGAACCGCAGATCGCAGGCGGCCGCCAGCTGACAGCCGCCGCCCACGCAGAAGCCGCGCACCACGGCCAGCGTCGGTTTCGGGAAGGCCGCGAGCGCCTCCTCCGCCGCGACGGCGAGCCGCTGCGCGGCGCCCGCGTCCTCGCCGAGCGTGGAGATGTCCGCCCCCGCGCAGAAGGTGTCACCGGCGCCGGTCAGCACCAGGACCCGCACGGCCGGGTCCGCCGCGAGCTCCGCGAGGAGCGGGGGCAGGGCGGCCCACATGGTGTCGGTCATGGCGTTGCGCCTGGCCGGATGGTCGATGACGACGGTGGCGACCCCGCCGGTGACGGTGTGCGTGAGCTGCTGCGAGGACAAGGGAGCCATGCGCCGGATGCTATCCGCCGGTGTCGAACGTACGATCAAGAAGGGGTGCCGACAGGAGGCGCCGATGGCCGGACAGGACGATGAGAGCCCGCTGACGGGCAAGGTCACGACCGCGGAGGAACGCGGCCCCGCCCACCAACGCAAGAAACTCCGGCGCGGCTTCGGCTGGCTCGCCGTGCTCGGCGGCCTCCTGGTCGTCGCGGGCGTGATCGGCCTCTTCTACACGGCCTTCGCGACGTTGACCTCGATGCTGCTGTTCGGCTGGCTGCTGCTGATCGGCGGCCTCGTCGGGCTGCTGCACGCCATCCAGTCGCGGGGCAGCAACTTCTTCTGGCTCGGCGTCGTGGTCGCCGCCCTGAACCTGGCGGCGGGCATCGTCGTCATCCGCCGTCCGGAGGGCACCGCCCAGGCCCTCACCATGTTCGCCGCGCTCCTGTTCCTGACCGGAGGGGTCTTCCGGCTGGTCGGCGCCCTGGTCGTGCGCGGCCCGCAGTTCGGCTGGACCCTGGTGCAGGGCGCCTTCGGCATCCTGCTCGGCGTCCTGGTCCTCGGCAACTGGCCGGAGAGCAGCCGCTATGTCCTCGGCTGCTTCTTCTCCCTCGCGCTGCTCTTCGACGGCCTGGGCCTGCTGGCCACCGGACTGGGCGGCCGCCGGATCGTCAACCTCGTACAACAAGCTGAAGAGCCGCCGAAAACGGAACAACTGGGCCAGGATCAGTCGCCTGGCTGACCAGGTCATACGTCCACGATCAAAATCCGCCGATAGTCGCTGACTTATGGTCAGTCAACCGGTCCGGACCAGCGCGTTGCCAACACTCGAAGGGTGGTGACAATCGAGCGCAAGGGCGGCGACCGGACGATGCGTGACGACGGGTTGGAAGCGCGCCCGCGTCCTCAGGACAGTGGGGGAGCTCCCCCCGAGGCCGCCACGGGCGTGCCACTGCCGTACGAGGGGATCTGGCGGTTCACGGCGCAGGCGGTCGACGCCTCCGTGCCGCAGGCCCGGCGGGCGGTGCGCGAACTGCTCGCGCGGCAAGGGGTGCCCGCCCCCGACGACCTGGTCCACGGGCTGCTCGTGATCGTCTCCGAGCTCGTCACCAACGCGGTGAAGCACGCCGCCCTCCTCTCGCCGATGCTGGCCGTGGAGGTCGCCGTCGGCGCGGAGTGGGTGCGGGTCTCGGTGGAGGACGAGCACCCCTACCGCCCGACGGCGCTGGAGGCCACCAGCGGCCAGACCGGCGGCCGCGGCCTGCTGCTCGTGCGGGAGATCACCGCGGAGGCGGGCGGCGTCTGCGACGTCGAGCACACCGCCAGCGGGGGCAAGGTGATCTGGGCCGCCCTGCCCCTCAAACCGGCGAACGTCTGACGGCTACCAGCCCGTGGCCGGACCCGTCAGTTCCCGGACGGCGGGCCGCGCCGCGTCGAGCACGGTCATGAACCACGCCGAGAACGGGTCCTTGGCGTGCCGCTCGGCCAGCTCCGCGGCCGTCACGAACGCCGTCTCCCCGACCTCCTCGGGGTCCGGGTCCAGCGGAGCCTGCACCATCCCGACGAACAGGTGGTTGAACTCCTGCTCCACCAGACCCGACTCCGGGTCCGGGTGGTTGTAGCGCACGGTGCCGGCCTCCGCCATCAGCGACGGCGAGACGCCCAGCTCCTCGAAGGTGCGCCGGGCGGCCGCGGCGAACGGGGCCTCGCCCGGGTACGGATGCCCGCAGCAGGTGTTCGACCACACACCGGGGGAGTGGTACTTGCCGAGTGCCCGCTGCTGGAGCAGGAGCCGTCCCCGCTCGTCGAAGAGGAACACGGAGAACGCTCTGTGCAGCTGGCCCGGCGGCTGGTGGGCCGCGAGCTTCTCCGCGGTGCCGATCGTCCTGCCGCCCTCGTCGACGAGTTCCAGCAAGATCGCTTCTCCGGTGCCGTTCGACGAGCTGTTCGCCGCGGTGGCAGGTGTGGTCGGCATACCCATCCTTCGCTTCGGTCCTCGGGCCCCAAGTCTGCCGTACGAAACGGACAGCCATCCGCACTGGTGGTGCTCCGCATGTCCCGCCCGGCCGCGAAGCCGGGCGGGACCACGGCGGGCGCGGGTCAGACGCCGAACGCGGCAGGGTAGGCGATCGTGCCCCGCGGGACCTGCCGGGAACCGCCACCGGCCCCCAGGTCGAGGGCCATCATCGCCTCGTCGGGCACCTCGAAGGCGGGCCTGATGCCGTACGCGGAGGCGGGCGTGAACCCGAACCTCGGGTAGTAGGCGGGGTCCCCGAGAACGAGCACGATTCCCTCCCCGTGCGCCCGGGCCGCCTCCAGCACCGCGCGTACGACGGCCGAACCGGCGCCCACGCGCTGGTACTCCGGAAGTACGGCCACCGGTGCGAGCGCCGCCGCGGGCGCGCCGTCCACCGTGCAGCGGGTGATCAGCGCGTACGCGGCGACCGTGCCGTCCGGTGCCTCGGCGACGTACGACAGGCCCTCCAGCCAGGCGCCCCGGTCGGCCCGCAGGGCGTCCACGAGGTCGGCCTCGGCCGCGGTCGGGAAGGCGGCGGCGCTGACGGCGTGCACGGCCTCCCGGTCGCCGTCCGTCTCCGGCCGTGTCGGCCAGGCGGCCGCGGGCCGCAGCGCATAGCCCGTGTATCCGTACTCGCTGCCGTGCTCGCGCCGCATCGCCAGCTCCGCCCGCGTGCCGGCGAGCGCCTCGGCCATACCGGGCCGCTGTGGATCGGCGGCGTCGGCCCGCTCGGCGAGCGGCTCGTAGTACTCGTCCCAGTCGGACTCGGGCTGCCGGTGCACACCGAGCACGGAGTACCCGGCGGTCGTGCAGGCCCGCAGGTTCCCCTCGGTCGTCCGCAGCTTGTAGTGCTCCTCCCAGAAGGCGCGGGCCGCGGGGGAGGGGGTGTACGTCGTCCACTCGCACTCGGTGAGGACGAGCGCGCCGCCCGGCGCGAGCAGCCGCCGCCACCGCGCGAGCGCGGTGGCGAAGCCGATGCTGTAGGCCGAGCTCTCGGCCCAGATCAGGTCGAACGAGCCGTCCGCGTAAGGGAGTTCGCCCATGTCAGCCGAGACGGCGTGCACCCGGTCGGCGAGCCCGCGCGTGTGCGCCGCGGCCCGCAGCTCGTCGAGGAAGGGCTCGTGCAGGTCCACGGCCGTCACCTCGCCGCCGGTCTCCGCGGCGAGCAGCAGCGCGGAGCGGCCCGGACCGCAGCCCAGGTCGAGGACGCGGGGCCGGGCGGGCAGTTCGCCCACGAGGGAGAGGAGACGCCGTGTGGTGGCGTCGGAGCCGGGGCCCTGCCGGGGCAGCCCGTGGTGCAGGGCGAAGAAGGAATCGCGTACGACGTTGCTGTTGTCGGTCAACGTAGAACCCTTGAGTGAAGGGGCCTCGCTCAGGCGACGGCCCGGGAGATGGGGATGCACCTGTCGCTGCGCACGGCAGCGGTCACCGCGACGACAGTCATCAACCCACCTCCTCAAAGATCGATGGCCACGCTAGCACGGAGGGTCACCGAGCGGGGGTTCAGTGGCAGAGCTTCGCCTCGTGCTCCGCATGTCCGGTGGGCTCCAGCTGGAACGTGCAGTGCTCGACGTCGAAGTGGTCGCCGAGGCAGCCCTGCAGCTCGTGCAGCATCTTCTCGTTGCCGATCGCGCTGAGCACGTCCGGACTGACGACCACGTGCGCGGAGAGCACCGGCATGCCCGAGGTGATCGTCCAGGCATGCAGGTCGTGGACGTCCTCCACGCCCGACAGCGCCAGTATGTGGGACCGCACCTGGGCCATGTCGACGCCCTTGGGAGCCGACTCCAGCAGCACGTTCAGGGTCTCGCGCAGCAGCTTCACCGTACGCGGCACGATCATGAGCCCGATCAGGATCGACGCGATCGGGTCGGCGGCCTGCCAGCCCGTGGTCAGGATGATCACGGCCGAGACCAGCACCGCCAGCGAGCCGAGCGCGTCGGCCGCCACCTCCAGGAAGGCACCGCGCACGTTCAGGCTCTCCTGCTGGCCCTTCACCAGGAGGGACAGCGAGATCATGTTCGCCACCAGGCCGATGAGGCCGTAGACGATCGTCAGACCGCCCGCCGTCTCGGCCGGCTCCATGAAGCGCTGGATCGCCTCGTACAGGACGTAGCCGCCGACGCCCAGCAGGAGCAGGCAGTTGGCGAGCGCGGCGAGGATCTCGGCGCGCGCGTAGCCGAAGGTGCGCTGATCGCTGGCCGGGCGGTTGGCGAAGTGGATCGCGAGCAGGGCCATCGCGAGGCCGAGCGCGTCCGTGGCCATGTGGGCAGCGTCCGCGATCAGGGCGAGCGAGTCGGCCGCGAGGCCGCCGACGATCTCCACCACCATCACGGTCAGCGTGATCGAGAGCGCGATGCGCAGCCGTCCCCTGTGAGCGGCGGCGGCCGTCCCGGTCGTCGGCCCGTGGCTGTGCCCGTGGTCGTGTCCGGCCCCCATGGAAACCGCCCTCCGTATCCGCTCGCCGTGCCGCACCGGTCCGGGGCGGCGATCACAGTGAACTACGGGTAGGGGGTATCCGCAAACACTGCAGTGAACACCGTTGTCATGTGCCCTGACCTGCGGAAACGTTCTCCCGGTAGGGGCGGGGCATGTCCGCAGGTCAGAGGACCGGCACGCTTCACTCGGGGTGCCGCAGCCGCCATCCGGCCCAGGCCGACTCGACCATCTCGCGCACGGTGCGCCGCGCCGTCCAGCCGAGCTCCTTCTCGGCCCGCGCCGAGGAGCCGACCGCGCGCGGCGCGTCACCGGGGCGACGCGGCTCGACGAGCGCGGGCGTGGAGTTCCCGGTGACGTCCGCGATCACGTCGACGAGCTCGCGCACCGAGACACCCTGGCCCGTGCCGATGTTGAGGGTCAGGTCACCGCTCGCGTCGGGCAGCGCCAGCCGGCGGGCCGCCGCCAGATGCGCCTCGGCGAGGTCGGCGACGTGGATGTAGTCACGTACGCACGTGCCGTCCGGCGTCGGGTAGTCGTCGCCGAAGATCCGCGGGGCCTCGCCGCGGGTGAGCCGGTCGAAGACCATCGGGATCACGTTGAAGACGCCGGTGTCCGCGAGCAGGGGCTCGGCGGCGCCCGCCACGTTGAAGTAGCGCAGGCACACCGTCGCCATGCCGTGCGCGTGCCCGGCCGCCCGCACCAGCCACTCGCCCGCCAGCTTCGTCTCGCCGTACGGGTTCACGGGAGCACACGGCGTGGACTCCGTGATGAGGTCGGTGTCGGGGTTGCCGTAGACCGCCGCGGACGACGAGAACACGAACCGGCGCACACCCGCCGCCGCGACGGTCTCCAGGAGCGTGGCGAGTCCGCCCACGTTGTCCCGGTAGTACGGCTCGGGCTTCTCGACCGATTCACCGACCTGCTTGTGCGCGGCGAGGTGCACGACACCGGTGACGTCGTGCTCGGCGCAGACCCGGCGCACCAGGTCGGCGTCCAGGACCGAGCCGCGCACCAGCGGGATCTGTGCGGGCAGCCGGTCCGGCACCCCCGACGTCACGTTGTCGAGGACGACGACGCGCTCCCCGGCGCCCGCCATCGCCCGTGCCACGTGTGCCCCGATGTATCCGGCTCCGCCGGTGATCAGCCATGTCATGACGCACCACCCTAAGCCGGTCGCGGACGCCCTCGGGTTTGTGGCCCGGGGCCTTGATCGACAATGATGAACGGGCGGCCTGGCCTACGCAGACCGTGTGGGACAGGGGCCAATCGGGCCGTAAACGGGCGGTGAACGTCCACTTCTCATCATCCGATAGCCTCTGCCGACATGCCGCCCGGCCACCCCTAGGGACTGCGCTCCGGGCGCCTCCACCGTGCATGAGCCCGGCGCCCTCGCGTCGGCACCCAAGGAGTGAGTTCGTCTGTCGACCGCCATCGTCACCGGCCAGCCGGTTCCCGGGTCGTCCCTGGAGGGCGATCTGCGGGCGCTCGGCTTCGACGTGCGACTCGCCCCGGACGTCGCGGACGCCGCAGCGGCACTCGCCACCGCCCCCGCGGACCAGCGGGTCGCCGTCGTCGACGCCGGCTTCGTGGGCCATGTCCACGCCCTGCGCCTCGGCCTCACCGACCCCCGCTTCCCCGTGTCCGCGATCCCCGGCGCCGTCACCGCGCAGCCCGCGGCCCGCGAGGCCCTGCACCGCGCGGTCGGGGAGACGGGCATCGCGCCCGACGCCACGGCCAAGAGCCTGGAAGCGGCCGGCACCGATGTGCACCGCCCCGAGCTCGGCGAACTCGTCGCCGCGGTGCCCGCCGACCCGCAGGCCCGCAACGAGGCCCGGCAGGCCGTCGCCGCCGTCGACGACGAGGCGATCCGGCTGCGTACCGCGGTCAAGGCCCGGGACGGCTTCTTCACCACGTACTGCATCAGCCCGTACTCCCGCTACATCGCGCGCTGGTGCGCCCGTCGCGGACTGACCCCGAACCAGGTCACCACCGCGTCGCTGCTCACCGCCCTGATCGCGGCGGGCTGCGCGGCCACCGGCACGCGCCCCGGCTTCGTCGCCGCGGGCCTGCTGCTCCTCTTCTCCTTCGTCCTGGACTGCACCGACGGGCAGCTCGCCCGCTACTCGCTGCAGTACTCGACGCTCGGCGCCTGGCTCGACGCGACCTTCGACCGCGCCAAGGAGTACGCGTACTACGCGGGCCTCGCGCTCGGCGCGGCCCACGCGAACGGCGATGACGTCTGGGCCCTCGCGCTCGGCGCGATGGTCCTCCAGACCTGCCGCCACGTCGTCGACTTCTCCTTCAACGAGGCGAACCACGACGCGACCGCCAACACCAGCCCCACCGCCGCCCTCTCCGACAAGCTCGACAGCGTCGGATGGACGGTCTGGCTGCGCCGGATGATAGTGCTGCCGATCGGCGAGCGCTGGGCGCTGATCGCGGTCCTCACGGCGCTGACCACCCCGCGCATCACCTTCTACGTCCTGCTCGTGGGCTGCGCGCTCGCCGCCTGCTACACGACGGCCGGCCGGGTGCTGCGCTCCCTGACCCGCAGGGCGCGCCGCACCCCGCGCGCCGCCCAGGCACTGGCCGACCTGGCCGACGCGGGCCTGCTGCGGGGCATCACCGTCCGCAAGCTGCGCGGCGGGGGGTACACCGCCCCGCTGCTGGCCCTCCTCGGCGCCGCGATCCTTGTGATCATTGCCACCGTCGAGGACTTCGGCTCCTGGAGTGTCGTCGCCGGCGCCACCGCCTACGTGATCCTCGCCGACGTGGCCGTCAGCGGACCCCTCACAGGCGCTCTGGACTGGCTCGTTCCACCGATCTTCCGCGCCGCCGAGTACGGCACGATCCTGCTGCTCGCGGCCAAGGCGGACGTGAACGGAGCCTTGCCCGCGGCTTTCGGGCTGGTGGCGGCGGTCGCCTACCATCACTACGACACGGTGTACCGCATCCGCGGTGGCACCGGAGCACCCCCGCGCCGGCTGGTGCACGCGATCGGCGGGCACGAGACCAGAACGCTCGTGGTCACCGTGCTGGCCGCGCTGCTCACCGACACGGATTTCACCGTCGCGCTCACGGTCCTCGCCGTGTTCGTGGCACTCGTGGTGCTCGCCGAGAGCATCCGCTTCTGGGTCGCCTCCGCTCGACGTGGAGCACCCGCCGTACACGATGAAGGAGAACCCGCATGATCGGCCTCGTCCTGGCCGCCGGCGCCGGCAGCCGGCTCCGCCCCTACACCGAGACGCTTCCCAAGGCGCTCGTGCCTGTCGTGGGCGAGGGAACCGAGAACGAGCTCTCCGTCCTCGACCTGACCCTCAAGAACTTCGCCGAGATCGGCCTCACCGAGGTCGGCATCATCGTCGGCTACCGCAAGGAGGTCGTCTACGAGCGCAAGGCCGCGCTCGAGGCGAAGTACGGCCTGAAGCTGACGCTGATCGAGAACGACGTGGCCGAGAAGTGGAACAACGCCTACTCCCTGTGGTGCGGTCGTGACGCCATCAAGCACTCGGTGATCCTCGCCAACGGCGACACCGTGCACCCGGTCTCCGTCGAGAAGACCCTGCTGGCCGCCCGCGGCGACGGCAAGAAGATCATCCTCGCCCTGGACACGGTGAAGAACCTGGGCGACGAGGAGATGAAGGTCATCGTCGACCCCGAGAAGGGCGTCCAGCGCATCACGAAGCTGATGGACCCCGCCGAGGCGACCGGCGAGTACATCGGCGTCACCCTCATCGAGGGCGAGGCGGCCGAGGAGCTCGCCGACGCGCTGAAGGCCACGTACGAGCGCGACCCGCAGCTGTACTACGAGGACGGCTACCAGGAGCTCGTCAACCGCGGCTTCAAGGTCGACGTCGCGCCCATCGGTGACGTCGCGTGGGTCGAGATCGACAACCACGAGGACCTCGCCAAGGGACGTGAGATCGCGTGCCAGTACTGACGAGGCTCATTCCCTCGCCGGTCGTCGTCGACATCCGGCGAGGGGCGCTCAACGACCTCGCCGGGGTCCTCGCCGACCAGAGGATCTCGTCGTCCCAGGGCTGTCTGGCCATCGCGATCAGCGGTGGATCGGGCGCCGCCCTGCGCGCCCGCCTGGAACCCTCGCTGCCCAGCGCCGAGTGGTTCGAGGTCGGCGGCGGCACCCTCGATGACGCCATCAAGCTCGCCGACGACATCAAGAAGACGGGCCGCTTCGACGCCGTCGTCGGCCTCGGTGGCGGCAAGATCATCGACTGCGCCAAGTTCGCCGCGGCGCGTGTGGGCCTGCCGCTGGTCGCCGTCGCGACGAACCTGTCGCACGACGGCCTGTGCTCGCCCGTCGCGACCCTCGACAACGACGCGGGCCGCGGCTCGTACGGTGTGCCGAACCCGATCGCCGTCGTCATCGACCTCGACGTCATCCGTGAGGCGCCGGTCCGCTTCGTGCGCTCCGGCATCGGCGACGCCCTGTCCAACATCTCCGCGGTCGCGGACTGGGAGCTCGCCGCCCGCGAGCGCGGCGAGGACATCGACGGACTGGCCGCCGCCATGGCCCGGCAGGCCGGCGAGGCCGTGCTGCGCCACCCCGGCGGCGTCGGCGACGACGGTTTCCTCCAGGTGCTGGCCGAGGGCCTGGTCCTCACCGGCATCGCCATGTCGGTCTCCGGCGACTCGCGGCCCGCCTCCGGCGCCTGCCACGAGATCAACCACGCCTTCGACCTCCTCTACCCCAAGCGCGCCGCCAGCCACGGCGAGCAGTGCGGCCTGGGCGCGGCCTTCGCGATGCACCTGCGCGGTGCCCACGAGGAGTCCGCGTACATGACCGAGGTGCTGCGCCGGCACGGCCTGCCGGTGCTGCCGGAGGAGATCGGCTTCACCGTGGACGAGTTCGTGAAGGTCGTGGAGTTCGCTCCGCAGACCCGACCGGGCCGCTACACGATCCTCGAACACCTCGACCTCTCCACCGACCAGATCAGGGACGCCTACGCCGACTATGCAAAAGCCATCGGTAGCTGAGCTCCGCCCGGTCGTTCACCCCGCGGGCGTGAAGGACCGGCGCAGCGGTGAGCACTGGGGCGGACGGCTCTACATGCGCGAGATCTCGCTGCGTGTGGACCGCCACCTGGTGAACACCAAGGTCACGCCCAACCAGCTGACCTACCTGATGACCGTCTGCGGCGTCCTCGCGGCCCCGGCCCTGCTCGTACCGGGCATCTGGGGCGCGGTCCTCGGCGTCGTCGCGGTCCAGCTGTACCTGCTGCTCGACTGCGTCGACGGCGAGATCGCCCGGTGGCGCAAGCAGTACTCGCTCACCGGCGTCTGGATGGACCGCGTCGGCGCGTACCTGACCGACGCCGCCGTGCTGGTCGGCTTCGGTCTGCGCGCCGCCGATCTGTGGGGCTCCGGCCGCATCGACTGGCTGTGGGCCTTCCTCGGCACCCTCGCCGCGCTCGGCGCCATCCTGATCAAGGCCGAGACGGACCTGGTCGGGGTGTCCCGCGCCCAGAGCGGCCGGGAGCAGGTCAAGGAGTCCGCGTCCGAGATCCGCGGCTCGGGCATGGCGCTGGCCCGCAAGGCCGCCGCCGCGCTCAAGTTCCACCGCCTCATCCTGGGCATCGAGGCGTCCCTGCTGATCCTGGTCCTCGCGATCGTGGACCAGATCCGGGGCGACCTGTTCTTCACGCGCCTGGGCGTGGCCGTCCTGGCGGGCATCGCGCTCCTCCAGACCGTGCTCCACCTCGTGTCCATCCTCGCTTCGAGCAGGCTCAAGTGAGCGCCCCGGGAGAGCAGTTGAAGGTCGGCGCGGTCGTCATCACGATGGGCAACCGCCCGGCCGAGCTGCGCGCGCTGCTCGACTCGGTCGCCAAGCAGGACGGCGACCCCGTCGAGGTGGTCGTGGTCGGCAACGGCTCACCGGTCCCGGACGTCCCCGCGGGCGTACGGACCGTGGAGCTGCCCGAGAACCTCGGCATCCCCGGCGGACGCAACGTCGGCATCGAGGCATTCGGGCCCTCTGGCTCCGACGTCGACATCCTGCTCTTCCTCGACGACGACGGCCTGCTGCCGCTGACCGACACGGCCGAGCTGTGCCGCCAGGCCTTCGCCGCCGACCCGGAGCTGGGCATCATCAGCTTCCGCATCGCGGACCCGGACACCGGCGAGACCCAGCGCCGTCACGTCCCGCGGCTGCGCGCCGCCGACCCGATGCGCTCCTCGCGCGTGACGACCTTCCTCGGTGGCGCCAACGCCTGCCGGACGCGGGTCATCGCGGAGGTCGGCGGGCTGCCCGACGAGTTCTTCTACGCCCACGAGGAGACCGACCTCGCCTGGCGTGCCCTCGACGCGGGCTGGCTGATCGACTACCGCGCGGACATGGTGCTGCACCACCCGACGACGGCTCCGTCCCGGCACGCGGTCTACCACCGCATGGTGGCCCGCAACCGCGTCTGGCTCGCCCGCCGCAACCTGCCCGCGCTGCTGGTCCCGGTCTACCTCGGTGTCTGGCTGCTCCTCACCCTCGCCCGTCGTCCCTCGGGCCCGGCCCTGAAGGCCTGGCTCGGCGGATTCAAGGAGGGCTGGACGACGCCCTGCGGACCCAGGCGTCCTATGAAGTGGCGCACGGTGTGGCGCTTGACCCGACTGGGCCGACCTCCTGTCATCTGACAAGCTCGAGTCTGAGAGCATGCGGGCCTACCCACGGTCCCTGCTCCCGCCCATGCCCGATCAGGCTGTGCTTTTGAAGACGAAAGTTCCCCCTTGTGAGTGAGACAACGCATGACGGGCCGGTCGCCGTGAGCGCGGCCCCGTCCCCCGACGACGGGCTCTCCCCGGCCGAGCTCGCCGCCAAGTACGGCTTGTCCGTCAGCGGAGCCCGTCCCGGTCTGTTCGAGTACGTACGACAGCTGTGGAGCCGGCGCCACTTCATCATCGCCTTCTCCCAGGCGAAGCTGACCGCCCAGTACAGCCAGGCGAAGCTCGGCCAGGTCTGGCAGGTGGCGACGCCGCTGCTGAACGCGGCGGTGTACTTCTTCATCTTCGGGCTGCTGCTCGGCGCGAGGAAGGGCATCCCGCACGACATCTACGTGCCGTTCCTGGTGACGGGCGTCTTCGTCTTCACGTTCACGCAGAGCTCGGTCATGGCGGGTGTACGGGCGATCTCCGGCAACCTCGGCCTGGTGCGCGCGCTGCACTTCCCGCGGGCCTCGCTGCCGATCTCCTTCGCGCTCCAGCAGCTCCAGCAGCTGCTGTTCTCGATGATCGTGCTCGTCGTGATCAT
Organism: Streptomyces sp. cg35; assembly: GCF_050410835.1. Classification (NCBI taxonomy): domain Bacteria; kingdom Bacillati; phylum Actinomycetota; class Actinomycetes; order Kitasatosporales; family Streptomycetaceae; genus Streptomyces; species Streptomyces sp. cg35. Next base: position 1,356,435 of record NZ_CP191268.1, on the reverse strand, counting down.
GCTCGGGTTCGGGATCTTCCCGGCGCTGTCGTGGCTGCTGGTGCTGCCGGCCCTGGTGCTCCAGTTCGCCTTCAACACGGGCCTCGCGCTGATCTTCGCCAGGATGGGCAGCAAGACGCCCGACCTCGCGCAGCTGATGCCGTTCGTCATGCGCACGTGGATGTACGCGTCCGGCGTCATGTTCAGCATCCCGGCGATGCTGGCGGGCAAGGAGAGCGTGCCCAGCTGGGTCGGCGAAGTGCTGCAGTGGAACCCGGCGGCCATCTACATGGACCTGATCCGCTTCGCCTTCATGGGTGGGCACGGGTACACCGACGACGAGTACCTGCCTCCGCACGTGTGGGGCTTCGCCCTCGGCTGGGCCGTCCTGTTCGCCGTGGTCGGCTTCGTCTACTTCTGGAAGGCAGAGGAGAGGTACGGCCGTGGCTGATCTCGACAAGACGACCGATGCCCGCATCCCGACGGTCATCGCCGACGAGCTGCACATCGTGTACCGCGTCAACGGCGCCAGGACCGGCAAGGGCAGCGCCACCTCCGCGCTGAGCCGGATACTCAAGCGCGGTGAGGAGCGCGGCGTCCGCAAGGTGCACGCCGTGCGCGGCGTCTCCTTCACCTCCTACCGCGGCGAGGCCATCGGCCTGATCGGCTCGAACGGGTCGGGCAAGTCGACGCTGCTGCGGGCCATCGCCGGCCTGCTGCCCGCGGAGAAGGGCAAGGTCTACACCGACGGCCAGCCCTCGCTGCTCGGCGTGAACGCGGCGCTGATGAACGACCTGACGGGCGAGCGCAACGTCATCCTCGGCGGCCTGGCCATGGGCATGTCCCGCGAGGAGATCAAGGCGCGCTACCAGGAGATCGTCGACTTCTCGGGCATCAACGAGAAGGGCGACTTCATCACCCTGCCGATGCGGACGTACTCGTCCGGCATGGCGGCCCGCCTGCGCTTCTCCATCGCGGCCGCCAAGGACCACGACGTGCTGATGATCGACGAGGCCCTGGCCACGGGCGACCGGAAGTTCCAGAAGCGCTCCGAGGCCCGCATCCGCGAGCTGCGCAAGGAGGCCGGCACGGTCTTCCTGGTGAGTCACAACAACAAGTCCATCCGTGACACCTGTGACCGCGTTCTGTGGCTGGAGCGCGGGGAGCTGCGTATGGACGGTCCGACGGCCGAGGTACTCAAGGAGTACGAGAAGTTCACGGGTAAGTAACCGCCCGGCTTTCCGACCGCGTCATAACAGGCCCCACCGGAATCCAACCGGTGGGGCCTCTGATGTTCATGTAGATGCCAACTACTTCCCGATCAAGGTCAAGGGTGGGTCAACTTCCTTGCCAGTAAGGAATCTTGGCGTCAATCGGTGTGTTGTTGTGATGCGCGGAACACCCCGCCGTGGCGGTCATCGTTGTACAACGTAAGCTGTACCGGTGCTTATGCGCGGCAAGTGGGGCGATAATGCGCGATGTCCTGGTCCGATAGGGAAGGTCGGTCGCGCGGACGGCCGGGCGGCGTGTCCGAAATAGGATGTATTAGTCCGCAGTGTAGAACGGGAGATGTGACGGCAATGGTTACGGGAAATCTCCAGGTCCACGAGGCTTTCGCCGTCGTTCCGGAAGCGGACCGCACCCGGTGAGCGCACTGTCCCGTGTGCGCCCGGTGCCCCCGCAGGGCCCGGAGAGCGCCACCTTGGACAAGGCCGCCGACGAGAACTTCCCGGTGGCCCCGTTCTTCCTGCCCCGCGCCTGGCGCGACGACCTGATGGCCGTGTACGGGTACGCGCGCCTGGTCGACGACATCGGCGACGGTGACCTCGCGCCGGGCGGCGCCGACGCCCGATTCCTCGGCGTCTCACCCGAACGGGCCGACGACCGCCTCGCGATGCTGGACGCCTTCGAGGCCGACCTGCGCCGCGTCTTCGACGCGACGCCCCGGCACCCGCTGCTGCGCGCCCTGCAGCCCACCGTCCGGCGCCGCTCGCTCACCCCCGAACCGTTCGTCGGCCTCATCGAGGCCAACCGCCAGGACCAGCTCGTCACGCGCTACGAGACGTACGACGACCTCCTCGCCTACTGCGAGCTGTCCGCCAACCCGGTCGGCCGCCTCGTCCTCGCCCTCACCGGCACCGCGACCCCCGAGCGCATCCGCCGCTCGGACGCGGTCTGCACGGGACTGCAGATCGTCGAACATCTGCAGGATGTCGCCGAGGATCTGGCGCGCGACCGCATCTATCTTCCCGCCGAAGACATGAAACGGTTCCACGTCCAGGAGTCGGATCTCGCCGCGCCGACCGCAGGCGCAGCGGTGCGCGCCCTGGTCGCGTTCGAAGCGGAACGCGCCCTCCGGCTCTTGAATGAAGGCACCCCCCTCGTGGGTAGCGTCCACGGCAGATTGAAGCTGCTGCTGGCCGGGTTCGTGGCTGGGGGGAAGGCGGCGGTCCACGCGATCACCGCCGTTTCGTACGACGTCCTTACCGGACCGCCCAAACCCACCAAGCTCCAGCTGCTGCGCGAGGTGGGAGCGACTCTGCGAGGAGAGGGGTGAGCAAAACCGTGGAGTCTGACCAGCAGGTGTCGGCACCGGTGCTCGCCGCATACAGCTACTGCGAGACCGTCACCGGGCAGCAGGCCCGTAACTTCGCCTACGGCATCCGGCTGCTGCCGACCGCGAAGCGGCGCGCCATGTCGGCGGTGTACGCGTTCTCGCGTCGCGTCGACGACATCGGCGACGGCACGCTGGCGCCGGACGTGAAGGCGCAGCGGCTCGACGAGACCCGGGCGCTGCTCGGCCGGGTCCGCGACGGCAAGGTCGACGAGGATGACACCGATCCGGTGGCCGTCGCGCTCGCGCACGCCGCCGACCGGTTCCCGATCCCGCTCGGCGGGCTCGACGAGCTCATCGACGGTGTCCTGATGGACCTGCGCGGCGAGACCTATGAGACCTGGGACGACCTGAAGGTGTACTGCCGGTGCGTCGCAGGCGCCATCGGACGGGTCTCCCTCGGCGTGTTCGGGACCGAAGCGGGGGCGCGGGGCGCCGAGCGCGCGCCCGAGTACGCCGACACGCTCGGGCTCGCACTCCAACTGACCAACATCCTCCGGGACGTTCGCGAGGACGCCGCCGACGGGCGGACCTATCTGCCCGCCGACGATCTGGCCAAGTTCGGCTGCTCGGCCGGGTTCGACGGTCCGGTGCCGCCCGCCGGTTCGGACTTCGCCGGGCTGGTGCACTTCGAAGTGCGTCGCGCCCGCGCCCTGTTCGCCGAGGGCTACCGCCTCCTGCCTCTGCTCGACCGGCGCTCCGGTGCCTGCGTCGCCGCCATGGCCGGGATCTACCGCCGCCTGCTCGACCGCATCGAGCGCGAGCCGGAGGCCGTGCTGCGCGGCCGGGTCTCGCTGCCCGGCCACGAGAAGGCGTACGTCGCCGTGCGCGGCCTGTCCGGCCTCGACGCCCGCACCGTCTCCCGGACCGCGCTCAGGAGGCGCGCCTGATGGGCATTCCGGTGCTCCCTGTCGCCTCCGCCGCGAAGTGGCGCGCAACCCTCCGGGGCGGCGCGGCGTCCCTGCATGCAACGACCTGCCGAGCGTTCGTCACACCCGTCGAACCCCGCCGCACGCTGGTCGTACGCACCGCCGGCACCACTGAGGGAGAGGGCGCATGAGCACCGGCAACACGGCATCGGAAGCGCTCGACGCGGACTCCGCCGCGCCGGAACGCAGGCCCGTCGCGGTGGTCGTCGGCGGCGGGCTCGCAGGGATCACCGCGGCGCTCGCGCTCGCCGACGGCGGCATGGACGTCACGCTTCTCGAAGGGCGGCCCCGCCTCGGCGGCCTGGCCTTCTCCTTCAAGCGCGGCGACCTCACCGTCGACAACGGCCAGCACGTGTACCTGCGCTGCTGCACCGCCTACCGCTGGTTCCTGGACCGCATCGACGCCACGCCGCTCGCGCCCGTGCAGGAACGTCTCGACGTGCCCGTGCTCGACGCCGACCGGAACCGGCTCGGTCGGCTGCGGCGCACCGCCCTGCCCGTACCGCTGCACCTGGCGAAGAGCCTCGCCACCTACCCGCACCTGTCGCTGGCCGAGCGCGCCAACGTGGGACGGGCCGCTCTCGCCCTCAAGGGCCTCGACCCCGCGGATCCGGCGCTCGACAAGCAGGACTTCGGCTCCTGGCTGGCGGAGCACGGTCAGTCGCAGCGGGCCATCGAGGCGCTGTGGGACCTGGTCGGCGTCGCGACCCTGAACGCGGTCGCGGGCGAGTCCTCGCTGGGGCTTGCCGCCATGGTGTTCAGGACCGGGCTGCTGTCCGACCCCGGCGCCGCCGACATCGGCTGGGCCCGGGTGCCCCTCGGTGAACTCCACGACACCCTCGCCCGCAAGGCGCTCGACTCCGCGGGCGTACGCACCGAACTCCGTACACGCGTCACCTCCATCTCGCCTATGGAGAACGGGCGTTGGAGTATCGAGGTTCCCGAGGCACCCGACACTTCCGGCCAGATTCTCGAGGCCGACACCGTCGTGCTCGCCGTGCCGCAGCGCGAGACGTACGACCTGCTGCCCAAGGGCGCGCTGGACGACGCCGACCGGCTCCTCGACATCGGCACCGCGCCGATCCTCAACCTGCACGTCGTGTACGACCGCAAGGTCCTCAAGCAGCCGTTCTTCACCGCGCTCGGTTCCCCGGTCCAGTGGGTCTTCGACCGCACGGAGGCCTCGGGACTCACCGAGGGCCAGTACCTCGCCGTGTCCCAGTCGGCCGCCCAGGACGAGATCGACGAGCCCGTCGCCGCGCTGCGCGAGCGCTACCTGCCCGAGCTGGAGCGGCTGCTGCCCGCCGCGCGCGGCGCGACGGTGCGCGACTTCTTCGTCACCCGGGAGCGGACGGCGACCTTCGCGCCGGCCCCCGGCGTCGGCGCCCTGCGGCCCACGGCCCGCACCAATGCCCCCGGCCTCTACCTGGCCGGCGCGTGGACCGCCACCGGGTGGCCCGCGACCATGGAAAGCGCAGTCCGCAGCGGCACGAGCGCCGCGGACGCGGCGCTCGCCGCCCTCGGCCGCCCGCGCGGCCATCTGTTCCGGGAGGCGGCGTGAGCATCGAAACACCCACGGCAGCAACGCCGACATCGGTAAATCAAGGAGAGACTGTGCCACCTGTGCCCTCGGCCGAACAGGCTGCCGACGCGGTGGACGTGACCGCGCTTCTGGAGCGCGGCCGAACCCTGGCCACGCCGGTGCTCAAGGCGGCCGTGGACCGCCTCGCGCCGCCCATGGACACCGTCGCCGCCTACCACTTCGGCTGGATCGACGCCGAGGGCAACCCCTCGGACGGTGACGGCGGCAAGGCCGTGCGCCCCGCGCTCGCCGTCCTCTCCGCGCAGGCCGCGGGCGCCGCGCCCGAGATCGGCGTGCCCGGTGCCGTGGCCGTCGAGCTCGTGCACAACTTCTCGCTCCTGCACGACGACCTGATGGACGGGGACGAGCAGCGCCGCCACCGCGACACCGTGTGGAAGGTGCACGGCCCGGCCCAGGCCATCCTCGTCGGTGACGCCCTGTTCGCCCTCGCCAACGAGGTGCTCCTGGAGATCGCGTCGGTCGACGCCGGCCGCGCCACCCGCCGTCTCACCACCGCCACCCGGGCCCTCATCGACGGCCAGGCGCAGGACATCTCCTACGAACACCGCGAGCGCGTCAGTGTCGAGGAGTGCCTGGAGATGGAGGGCAACAAGACCGGCGCCCTGCTCGCCTGCGCCTCCTCCATCGGCGCGGTCCTCGGCGGCGCCGACGACGTCACCGCCGACGCCCTGGAGAAGTACGGCTACCACCTGGGCCTCGCCTTCCAGGCCGTCGACGACCTGCTCGGCATCTGGGGCGACCCCGAGTCCACCGGCAAGCAGACCTGGAGCGATCTGCGCCAGCGCAAGAAGTCGCTGCCCGTCGTCGCCGCGCTCGCCGCGGGCGGCCCGGCCTCCGAGCGGCTCGGTGAGCTCCTCGCCGCGGACGCCAAGAACAACGACTTCGACAACTTCTCCGAGGCGGAGTTCGCCGCCCGCGCCGCCCTCATCGAGGAGGCCGGCGGGCGCGAGTGGACCGCCCAGGAGGCCCGGCGCCAGCACACCGTCGCCCTCGAAGCCCTGGACACGGTCCAGATGCCAGCCACGGTGCGCGCACAGTTCGCGGCGCTCGCCGACTTCGTCGTCGTACGAAAGAGATGATCACTATCGGCCGCATATGACTCGCAGTCGCCGGCCGGTGTCCCGCCAGGGCATCGGCCGACGGTTACCCAGCAGAGAAGAGCCACTGCACGAAGGGATAGCCATGACAGCGACGACCGACGGAAGCACCGGAGCCGTGACTCCCGAGGCGACCTCGGCCACCACTGCCCCCCAGTCCGACACGACCCCCGAGGCGGCCGGGACACACAGCGCCGCCGACCGAGCCATACAACGCGCCACGGACTTCCTGCTCGCCCGGCAGGACGCCCAGGGCTGGTGGAAGGGCGACCTCGACACGAACGTGACGATGGACGCCGAGGACCTGCTGCTGCGCCAGTTCCTGGGGATCCGCGACCAGGCCACCACCGACGCCGCCGCCCTCTTCATCCGTGGGGAGCAGCGCGAGGACGGCACCTGGGCCACCTTCTACGGCGGACCCGGCGAACTCTCCACCACCATCGAGGCGTACGTCGCCCTGCGGCTCGCGGGCGACCGTCCGGACGACCCGCACATGGCCAAGGCGTCCGCCTGGGTCCGCGAACGCGGCGGCATCGCGGCGAGCCGCGTCTTCACCCGGATCTGGCTGGCCCTGTTCGGCTGGTGGAAGTGGGACGACCTCCCCGAACTCCCGCCCGAGCTCATCTACTTCCCGAAGTGGATGCCGCTCAACATCTACGACTTCGGATGCTGGGCGCGGCAGACCATCGTGCCGCTCACCATCGTGTCCGCGAAGCGCCCGGTGCGCCCCGCCCCGTTCCCGCTGGACGAGCTGCACACCGACGCGCGCAACCCGAACCCGGCCAAGCCCCTTGCCTCGGTGGCCAGTTGGGACGGAGCCTTCCAGCGGCTCGACAAGATCATGCACGGCTACCACAAGGTGGCCCTGAAGAGACTGCGCAAGGCCGCGATGAACTCCGCGGCCCGCTGGATCATCGAGCGGCAGGAGAACGACGGCTGCTGGGGCGGCATCCAGCCGCCCGCGGTGTACTCCGTCATCGCCCTGCACCTGCTCGGCTACGACCTCGAACACCCGGTCCTCAAGGCAGGGTTGGAGTCGCTCGACCGGTTCGCCGTGTGGCGCGAGGACGGGGCCCGGATGATCGAGGCCTGCCAGTCCCCGGTGTGGGACACCTGTCTGGCGACGATCGCCCTCGCCGACGCCGGGCTGCCCGCCGACCATCCGAGCCTCGTCAAGGCCGTGACGTGGATGATGGACGAGCAGATCGACCGGCCGGGCGACTGGTCGGTGCGCAAGCCCCAAGTGGAGCCCGGCGGCTGGGCGTTCGAGTTCCACAACGACAACTACCCCGACATCGACGACACCGCCGAGGTCGTGCTCGCGCTGCGCCGCGTGGACCACCCGGACAAGGCGCGGGTCGAGAAGTCCATCGAGCGCGGGGTGCGCTGGAACCTCGGGATGCAGTCGAAGAACGGGGCGTGGGGCGCCTTCGACGTCGACAACACCAGCCCGTTCCCCAACCGGCTGCCGTTCTGCGACTTCGGCGAGGTCATCGACCCGCCGTCCGCCGACGTCACCGGGCACGTCGTCGAGATGCTCGCCATCGAGGGCAGGTCGAACGACCCGCGCACCCGGCGCGGCATCGAGTGGCTGCTCGCCGAACAGGAGGCGAACGGCGCCTGGTTCGGCCGCTGGGGCGTCAACTACGTATACGGCACAGGGTCGGTGGTGCCCGCGCTGACCGCAGCCGGACTGCCCGCCTCGCACCCCGCGATCCGGCGGGCCGTCAGCTGGCTCGAATCCGTCCAGAACGACGACGGCGGCTGGGGCGAGGACCTGCGCTCGTACCGCTACGAGGACTGGAAGGGCCACGGGGTCTCCACCGCCTCCCAGACCGCCTGGGCGCTGATGGCGCTGCTCGCGGCCGGGGAGCGGGACTCCAAGGCGGTCGAGCGGGGCATCGAGTTCCTCGCCGACACCCAGACGGAGGACGGCACCTGGGAGGAGCCGTACTTCACCGGGACCGGCTTCCCCTGGGACTTCTCGATCAACTATCACCTGTACCGGCAGGTCTTCCCGCTGACCGCGCTGGGCCGGTACGTGCACGGCGAGCCGTTCGCCGACCGGGCCGCCACCGCGGCCAAGGGAAGCTGATGACCGGGGACCCGGCGGCCACCCGCCCGCCGGAGACCATGCCGCTGCTCGTCGCGTGCGCGCTGGGCATCGAGCACGTCGCCCTGCGCACCGGCAGCCGCGCCGGGGCGACCGCGCCCGTGAAAGTGCTGCGGACGGGCATGGGACCCAAGGCCGCCGAACGGACCATGACGCGCGCCCTCGGTGACATCGCCCTCCGCGACGCCGCCGTGGTCGCCACCGGCTTCTGTGCCGGGCTCGCGCCCGGGATGCACCCCGGTGACCTGGTCGTGGCCGAGGAGACCCGCGACGCGTACGGGCACACGCCGTGCGCGGGCACGGACCTGCTGGTCAAGGAGCTGGTCAAGGCCGTACCCGGCCGCACCGTGCACACCGGTCCGCTCACCGGATCCGACCATGTGGTGCGCGGACACGAACGCGGCGACCTGCTCGCGACCGGCGCGGTCGCGGTCGACATGGAGTCCGCGGCGACCCTGCGCACGGCCGCGGCGGCCGCCGGGCCCGACGGCCGTCCGGTTGCGGCCGTCCGGGTGGTCGTCGACGCTCCAGAACATGAACTCGTCCGGATCGGCACAGTTCGCGGTGGACTATCGGCTTTCCGTGTCCTTCGTGCCGTCCTTCCTGCTTTTTTCGAATGGCACCGTTCTTTGCTGCTCCCTCGGAGGTGAGCCAGATGGCCATGCCGCTCCGTCAGTCCATCAAGGTTGCGACGTATCTCGCTGAACAGAAGATCCGCAAGCGGGACAAGTTTCCGCTCATTGTCGAATTGGAGCCGCTTTTCGCCTGCAACCTGAAATGTGAGGGCTGCGGCAAGATCCAGCACCCGGCCGGGGTGCTCAAGCAGCGCATGCCCGTCGCGCAGGCCGTGGGTGCCGTCCTCGAGTCCGGCGCCCCGATGGTGTCCATCGCCGGCGGCGAGCCGCTGATGCACCCTCAGATCGACGAGATCGTCCGGCAGTTGGTCGCCAAGAAGAAGTACGTCTTCCTCTGCACCAACGCGATGCTGCTGCGCAAGAAGATGGACAGGTTCACGCCGTCGCCGTACTTCGCGTTCACCGTGCACATCGACGGCATGCGCGAGCGCCACGACGAATCCGTCGCCAAGGAAGGCGTGTTCGACGAGGCGGTCGCGGCGATCAAGGAGGCCAAGCGGCGCGGCTTCCGGGTCACCACGAACTCGACCTTCTTCAACACGGACACCCCGCAGAACATCATCGAGGTGCTCAACTACCTCAACGACGACCTCTCGGTCGACGAGATGATGATCTCGCCCGCGTACGCCTACGAGAAGGCCCCCGACCAGGAGCACTTCCTCGGCGTCACGCAGACCCGCGAGCTGTTCAAGAAGGCCTTCGCGGGCGGCAACCGCCGACGCTGGCGGCTCAACCACTCGCCCCTGTTCCTCGACTTCCTCGAGGGCAAGGTCGACTTCCCGTGCACCGCGTGGGCCATCCCGAACTACTCGCTCTTCGGCTGGCAGAAGCCCTGCTACCTGATGAGCGACGGGTACGTGCCGACGTACCGGGAGCTCATCGAGAAGACCGACTGGGACGCCTACGGCCGAGGCAAGGACCCGCGCTGCGCCAACTGCATGGCGCACTGCGGCTACGAGCCGACCGCCGTCCTCGCCACCATGGGCTCCCTCAAGGAGTCCCTGCGCGCGATGACCGAGACCGTCGCCGGGAATCGTGGGTGACCACGCCATGAAATCCGGAGAGCCTGTCTCACTGGGCCTCCCCGAGGTACCGGTCCGGCCCCTCGCCGAACGGCGCGTCAGCCGTCGGATCCAGGTCGGACCGGTACCCGTGGGAGGCGGCGCGCCCGTGTCCGTGCAGTCGATGACGACGACACGGACCTCGGACATCGGGGCCACGCTGCAGCAGATCGCCGAACTGACCGCCTCCGGCTGCCAGATCGTGCGGGTGGCGTGCCCCACGCAGGACGACGCGGACGCCCTCGCGACCATCGCGCGGAAGTCGCAGATCCCGGTGATCGCGGACATCCACTTCCAGCCGAAGTACGTGTTCGCCGCGATCGACGCCGGATGCGCGGCGGTCCGGGTGAACCCGGGCAACATCAAGAAGTTCGACGACCAGGTGAAGCAGATCGCGCGGGCCGCCTCGGACGCCGGCACCCCGATCCGCATCGGGGTCAACGCCGGGTCGCTCGACAGACGACTGCTGCAGAAGTACGGGAAGGCGACGCCGGAAGCGCTCGTCGAGTCGGCGCTGTGGGAGGCGTCGCTCTTCGAGGAGCACGGGTTCCGCGACATCAAGATCTCGGTCAAGCACAACGACCCGGTCGTGATGGTGAACGCGTACCGGCAGCTCGCCGCCGCGTCCGACTACCCGCTGCACCTCGGCGTGACCGAGGCCGGCCCCGCCTTCCAGGGCACGATCAAGTCCGCGGTCGCCTTCGGGGCGCTGCTCTCCGAGGGCATCGGCGACACCATCCGCGTCTCGCTGTCCGCGCCGCCCGCCGAGGAGGTGAAGGTCGGCATCCAGATCCTGGAGTCGCTGGGCCTGCGGCAGCGGCGCCTGGAGATCGTGTCCTGCCCTTCGTGCGGGCGGGCCCAGGTCGACGTGTACAAGCTCGCCGACGAGGTGAGCGCCGGGCTCGACGGCATGGAGGTGCCTCTGCGGGTGGCCGTCATGGGGTGTGTCGTGAACGGTCCCGGCGAGGCGCGCGAGGCCGATCTCGGCGTCGCGTCCGGCAATGGCAAGGGGCAGATCTTCGTCAAGGGCGAGGTCATCAAGACCGTGCCCGAGTCGAAGATCGTGGAGACGCTCATCGACGAGGCGATGAAGATCGCCGAGCAGATGGAGCAGGACGGCGTCGCGTCGGGTGCGCCCGACGTCACCGTGAGCTGAGGTCTTGAGTTCGAACGGGAAGGGGGCTCGAGCGTGACGATTCTGGAAACCATCCGGGGGCCGCGGGACCTGAAGGCGCTGAGCGAGGAGGAGCTCGGCGAACTGGCGGCGGAGATCAGAGAGTTCCTGATCCACGCGGTCGCGCGGACCGGCGGACACCTCGGACCCAACCTGGGCGTGGTGGAGCTCTCCATCGCGCTGCACCGGGTCTTCGAGTCGCCCGTCGACCGGATCGTCTGGGACACCGGCCACCAGAGCTACGTGCACAAGCTTTTGACAGGCCGTCAGGACTTCTCGAAGCTGCGCGGGAAGGGCGGCCTCTCCGGCTACCCGTCGCGGGAGGAGTCCGAGCACGACATCGTCGAGAACAGCCACGCCTCCACGGCCCTCGGCTGGGCCGACGGGCTCGCCAAGGCCCGGCAGGTGCAGGGTGAGCGCGGGCACGTCGTCGCCGTCATCGGCGACGGGGCGCTCACCGGCGGCATGGCCTGGGAGGCACTGAACAACATCGCGGCGGCCAAGGACCGGCCGCTGATCATCGTCGTCAACGACAACGAGCGGTCCTACGCCCCGACCATCGGCGGCCTCGCCAACCACCTGGCCACCCTGCGCACGACGGACGGCTACGAGAAGGTCCTGGCCTGGGGCAAGGACGTACTCCTGAAGACGCCCGTCGTCGGACACACGGTGTACGAGTCCCTGCACGGCGCCAAGAAGGGCTTCAAGGACGCGTTCGCGCCGCAGGGCATGTTCGAGGACCTGGGCCTGAAGTACGTAGGGCCGATCGACGGGCACGACGAGGGGGCGGTGGAGTCCGCGCTGCGCCGGGCCAAGCGCTTTCACGGACCGGTCCTCGTGCACTGCCTCACCGAGAAGGGGCGCGGGTACGAGCCCGCGCTCGCCGACGAGGCCGACCGGTTCCACACCGTGGGCGTGATGGACCCCCTGACCTGTGAACCGCTCGCCCCCTCCAACGGGCCGTCCTGGACATCGGTGTTCGGCGACGAGATCGCGCGGATCGGCCGGGAGCGCGAGGACGTCGTCGCGATCACCGCGGCCATGCTGCACCCGGTGGGGCTGACGAAGTTCGCGGAGGAGTTCCCTGGCCGGGTGTGGGACGTCGGGATCGCCGAGCAGCACGCCGCCGTGTCGGCCGCCGGACTCGCCACCGGCGGTCTGCACCCGGTGGTCGCGGTCTACGCGACCTTCCTCAACCGCGCCTTCGACCAGCTGCTGATGGACGTCGCGCTGCACCAGTGCGGAGTGACCTTCGTGCTCGACCGCGCGGGGGTGACCGGCGTCGACGGCGCCTCGCACAACGGCATGTGGGACCTGTCCGTGCTCCAGGTCGTGCCCGGCCTGCGGATCGCCGCGCCGCGCGACGCCGACCAGCTCCGGGCGCAGCTGCGGGAGGCCGTCGCCGTCGACGACGCGCCGACCATGCTGCGCTTCCCCAAGGAATCCGTGGGCGCCTCGATCGAGGCCGTCGACCGGATCGGCGGGATCGACGTGCTGCACCGGGCCGACGAGCCGCGGGTGCTGCTCGTGTCCGTGGGCGTGATGGCGCCCGTGTGCCTGCAGGCCGCCGAGCTGCTGGAGGCACGGGGCATCGCCTGCACGGTCGTGGACCCGCGGTGGGTCAAGCCGGTCGACCCCGATCTCGCTCCGCTGGCCGCCGCCCACGAGCTCGTCGCCGTCGTCGAGGACAACAGCAAGGCGGCCGGCGTCGGCTCGGCCGTCGCGCTCGCGCTCGGGGAGGCCGAAGTCGACGTGCCCGTACGGCGGTTCGGGATTCCCGAACAGTTCCTGGCGCACGCCAAGCGGGGCGAGGTGCTCGCCGACATCGGCCTGACGCCCGTGGAGATCGCGGGGCGGATCAGCGCCTCCCTGAACCTGAAAGCCGTCAGGCCGCCCGTGGCCGGCAAGGAGAACGACGTATGAGCAAGGAGTTCGACCTCGGCACGCTGCTGGCCGAGCGCGGTGCCGAACGGTACGAGCTGCACGCCAAGTACCTCAACCACCAGCTGCCGAAGATGCTCCACACCATCGGCTTCGACAAGGTGTACGAGCGGGCCGAGGGCGCGCACTTCTGGGACGCGGACGGCAACGACCACCTCGACATGCTCGCCGGTTTCGGCGTCATGGGCCTGGGCCGCCACCACCCCGTCGTCCGCAAGGCGCTGCACGACGTGCTCGACGCCTCGCTCGCCGATCTGACCCGGTTCGACTGCCAGCCGCTGCCGGGCCTGCTCGCCGAGAAGCTGCTGACGCACAGCCCGCACCTGGACCGGGTGTTCTTCGGCAACAGCGGCACGGAGGCGGTGGAGACCGCGCTGAAGTTCGCCCGCTACGCCACCGGGAAGCCGCGCGTCCTGTACTGCTCGCACGCCTTCCACGGCCTGACCACCGGCTCGCTGTCGGTCAACGGCGAGGACGGGTTCCGTGACGGCTTCGCGCCGCTGCTGCCCGACACCCCCGTGCCGCTCGGCGATCTCGACGCGCTCGCGAAGGAGCTGAAGAAGGGCGACGTCGCGGCGCTCATCGTCGAGCCGATCCAGGGCAAGGGCGTGCACGAGGCGCCGCCCGGCTATCTGCGGGCCGCGCAGGAACTCCTGCACAGGCACAAGGCGCTGCTGATCGCCGACGAGGTGCAGACCGGCCTCGGCCGCACCGGCGACTTCTACGCGTACCAGCACGAGGACGGCGTCGAGCCGGACCTCGTGTGCGTGGCCAAGGCGCTGTCCGGCGGGTACGTGCCGGTCGGGGCGACGCTCGGCAAGGACTGGATCTTCAAGAAGGTCTACTCGTCCATGGACCGCGTCCTCGTCCACTCGGCGAGCTTCGGGTCCAACGCGCAGGCCATGGCCGCCGGGCTCGCGGTGCTCTCCGTCATGGAGGACGAGGAGACCGTCGCGAACGCCCGGGCCATGGGCGAGCTGCTGAAGACCCGGCTCACCGCGCTCGTCGACCGCTACGAGCTGCTGAGCGACATCCGCGGGCGCGGCCTGATGATCGGCATCGAGTTCGGCCGGCCCAGGTCACTCAAGCTGCGCAGCCGCTGGACCATGCTGCAGGCCGCCCGCAAGGGCCTGTTCGCCCAGATGGTCGTCGTGCCGCTGCTGCAGAAGCACCGGATCCTCACCCAGGTCTCCGGCGACCACCTCGAAGTCATCAAGCTGATCCCGCCGCTCGTGGTGGACGAGGCCGACGTCGAGCGGTTCGTGGCGGCGTTCACCGCCGTGATGGACGACGCGCACAGTGGCGGCGGGCTGATGTGGGACTTCAGCAAGACCCTGATCAAGCAGGCGGTCGCCAACCGCTGACCGCCCGGAACGGTTTGCCTCTGAGGCAATAAATTTGCCCCTCGGGCAGGGCTCTGGCTGAATCGACCGTATGAGCCCTGCCCTCCCGAAGGAGGTTCCGGAGCCCCCGGAGCTGCCCGCCGTCGCGCCCCAGCTGCGTGCCCTGCGCCGCCGTGCCGCCCTCACGCTGGAGGCCGCGGCCCGCTCCGCCGGTCTGTCGCCCGCGCATCTGTCGCGCCTGGAGACCGGTCAGCGCCAGCCCTCGCTGCCGATGCTGCTCGCCCTCGCCCGCATCTACGGTACGACGGTCTCCGAACTGCTCGGCGAGACCCCCGCCGACCGGGACGCGGTCGTCCGCGCCCGGGACATGGAGGCGACCGAGGCCGGCGGCTGGACGTACTTCCAGGCCGGTTCCCCCGGCCGCGGCATGCAGGCGCTGCGGGTCCACGTGCCGTACGGCTCGCAGGGCGACATCGTGCGCGTCCACCCCGGCGAGGAGTGGCTCTACGTCCTCGAAGGGCGGCTGCGGCTGCGCCTGGGGGACACGTCCTACCGGCTCGACCCCGGGGACAGCGCGCACTTCGACTCGCTCACCCCGCACCGGATCGCCGCGGGGGACCCGGGCGGGGCCGAGCTCCTCTTCGTACACACCCTGCTGCAGAGCCCGACCGCCGCGCTGTGCCTCGGCCCGGCGGCCGGTCCGGCCCGGGAGGCCCGACATGACTGACATGAGCGACGCGACCGAGCCCACCGCCGGGGAACAGCCCGCCCGGCGGGACATCGAGGACAAGCTGCCGCGCGGCATCTGGGTCCGGGTCCTCGTGTACGTCTTCGCGGGGCACGCCCTCGCCGCCTTCATCTACCTGCTGTTCACGCTGGGCGGGGGCGAGTAGCCGGGTCAGACCAGGAGCCGCTCGCGCAGCCGGTCGCGCTCGGCCGCGGTGAGCCCCAGGCCCTCCTCGAAGTAGCGGTCCGTGCCGCCCCAGGTCTGCTCGATGGTGTCGAAGGCCGCGTGCAGGTACGTGGAGCGAGCGTCGAAGAGCGGGCTGAGCAGCTCCATGACCTCGGGGGAGTAGGCGTCGGCGGACGTGCCGCTGCGGCGCACCTTGTAGCGGCGGTGCTTCGCGTTCGACTCCAGGTAGTCCGCCTCGATCGCGTCGCGCTCCACGCCGACGGCGAGCAGCGTCACCGCGATCGACAGCCCCGCCCGGTCCTTGCCCGCCGCACAGTGCATCAGGGCGGGGACGCTGTCCTCGGCGATCGAGCGCAGCACGCGGCTGTGCTCGGCGGTGCGCTGGGTGATGATCGAGCGGTACGACGTGATCATGCGGTCCGCGGCGCGGCCCTCGGACAGCAGGGACCGCAGCTGCTCTATGTCGCCGTCGCGGACCATCTGCCAGAACTCGGCGCCGTCCGCCGGGTCGGACAGCGGCAGGTTCACATTGCGCACGCCGGGCAGCTCGACGTCGGCGCCCTCCAGCCGCTGGTCCGCGGCGTTGCGGAAGTCGAAGACGGTGTGCAGGCCGAGCCCGGCGAGGAACGCCGCGTCCTCGGCGGTGGCGTGGGCGAGATGGCCGCTGCGGTAGAGCACGCCCGGCCGCACGCTCCGGCCGTCCACCGTCGGCAGGCCGCCCACATCGCGGAAGTTGCGCACTCCGAACAGCTCGGGCTCGGTGGACGGGGCGTGCTGCGTCACGGGGGCTCCTCCCGGTCGGATCACCGGCGTTGCTCGCCGGCGGGCGCGCTCCCGACGATACGACATGGATTCCGACGGCAACCATGTGTCCGTTTTAGGTATTTATGCGCCAACTATCCGCAAGGGAAGGGAGATTGTGGCCGGGCGCGTGAGCAGGCTCATAGCCGTGACGGTGCGTGGCGGTCGCCTCGAATCCACCTCTCGGGAATTCCCTTGATTTTCTTGAAGGTATGGCGCCGGTAAAGCGCGACCGTCGACGCAGGGTGACACAGAAAGCTCTCAGTCGATCAAGAAAGCGGCACCATAAGTCAATTCGATGCTTGTCGCCGCCTTTCGTACTGCCTTACGGTCACCCTTCAATCCGGGCGGAACGCCTAGTCCTGCCACCGCCCGGACTCCGAACCACGACCCGTGACGGCAGGAGCGGGGGACCCACAGGCAGTACGCCGCCGAGGGAATTCCCCATGCGGCTAGGGGTGAAGTCGTGCTCGTACACCGGGCGCGGCCGGGCAACTCCAGCCCGAACCCGACAGCTCACCTCGCAGGCGACGGAGAGGAAATCCGCCATGCCCGCCAAGGGAAAGCACCGCCGCCCGAAGTCCCAGCGCGTCACGCGCGCCGCCGCCGTCGCCTCGGCCGGCGGGGCCGCGCTCGCCCTGCCGCTCATCGGCGCCACCGGCGCCCACGCGGCGACCGCCGACACCGCCGCGAAGACCTACACGGTCAAGGCCGGTGACACGCTCTCCAAGATCGCCAAGGCGCAGGACGTCGACGGCGGCTGGAAGAAGCTCTACCAGGCCAACAAGGACGTCGTCGGCTCCGACTCCGGCCTCATCAAGCCCGGCATGAAGCTCACGCTGGACGGCGCCGCGGCCAAGAGCGCCACCACCACGGCCACGCAGGCGAGCACCACCACGGCCGACTACGTGAAGCCCGTCGACGGCACCAGTGGCACGCCCTACCACCAGTCCGGCTCGATGTGGTCCAGCGGCTACCACACCGGCACCGACTTCGTCGTGCCCACCGGCACCTCGATCAAGGCGGTCGGCGCCGGCACCGTCGTCTCCGCCGGCTTGGACGGCGCCTACGGCAACGAGGTCGTCATCCAGCACGCCGACGGCCGCTACTCGCAGTACGCCCACATGTCGTCAGTCGGCGTCTCCTCCGGGCAGACCGTCACCGCGGGCCAGCAGATCGGCCTCTCCGGCGCGACCGGCAACGTCACCGGACCGCACCTGCACTTCGAGATCCGTACGTCGCCGAGCTACGGCTCCGACATCGACCCGCTGGCGTACCTGCGCGAGCACGGCGTCAACGTCTGAGCCGCGGCACCACGCGCGATCTTCTCGGCGCCCGGGGATATTCCCCGGGCGCCGAGTGGGTTTTCTCACCACGCGTCAACCCCTGGCTACGGTCGCGTATGAAGACTCTCAAGGCGATTCCGCACTGCGGAAGGATCGATTTTGGCCACCCAGGCGTTGCCCGGTTCGCACATATCCAGGGGGTTCACGCCGAACAGGTCGGCTGCGGCGTGCATCTCACGCATCAGCCAGTTTGTCTTCATACTGATGCGCCGGCTGACGCTGGCGGCATCGACAGGCTTGGCCGGCTGGAGGGCAAACCCCAGCTCCGCCCGAGTCAGCCCGGAGACTCTGAGTGCCAGGTCCACCGAGGCGGAGAAGTTCTTCTCCGTGTCCGTGGGCTCTATCCTCGCGGCAGTCATCTACGTCCCTCGTAGTTGGTCACGCGCCCCGTCGACGGGGACGCATGTAGGTCGCGCTTCCTGCGATCACTTTACAGCGGACCCCGCACGAATCGCACGCGAACTGAGAAAATCTCGTTCAGCTTGAAGTTTCCTCATGCGGCCCTCTACTGTGCTCGCATGATCCCCAACCCCCCGGGCCTTGCCCCGCTATGCCCATTTGTCGACACGGTCAGTAGCCGTGTCGGGCCTGGCGGTGACACGCGGTGAGCGCGCGCAACGACGTCATGTTCGGTGGCGTGGGCGCGGCCGACAGGATCGCCCACCGGGGTCCAGAGGGATATTCGCAAACGCCGCTCTGGGTTGTCCTGCGTTGCCGCAAAGAGGTCTGGCTCTACGACTACTTGCGCGCCGCGTACGGCGGCTACGACGAGGTGTTTCCCAGCATCAAGACGATCGCGAAGGACTGCGAGGTCTCCCGCCGAACCGTCGAGCGCACCCTGTCCCTGCTCATCGAAGCGGGCGCCATGTCCCGCAGTCCGCAGTACCGCGAGAACGGCGGACGCACCGCGAATCTCTACCTCACCGAGTGGTTCCCGCCGGAGCACCCGAGCCGTGCAGGGGCCTCTGCTGTACCGCCAAACGAGTGAAGACCAGGTCAGACCCCTGCGTCAAAAATGACGCACCCCCCTGCGACAAAAATGACGCACCCCCCTGCGTCAGATCTGTCGCACCCCCCTGCGTCAGATTTGACGCACCAAGAGACACATAGAAGTTGAGACACAGAGAAGGGGAGCCACACAGAAGCCGAGCCACACAGAACGTCGTGAGCCTTCGGCTCACTGCCTTTCCGGGGGGACTGTCGCCTCCCCCCGGGCCCCCATAGACACGTTCGCTTCGCTCACGCCGGTCTCGGCAAGCCGAGCCCCTGTAACCCCTGGGCTTATCGCCGTCGAGCAAGCTCCAACTACCTGATCTCTGAACAGAACCCCAGAAGCGCGTGCGTGCACGTTCGCGAGCGCGCGGAGAGAGAGCCCCGATGAGCGAGCAGCAGCACATTCTGTCGGCCGACGTCCAGAACACCCGGGGCGTCATGCTCTACGTCCACCGCGAGCAGACGCACGACACCGAGGAAACGCACGCTCGCGCTGGGCATTTGGGCTTCGGAACGTCGATGGAGTTGTCCGGGGTTATCGAGATCCTGAACGACGCGATACGCAGCAAGACGTCCGTGAAAGCCGTACGTGACGCTCTGCGCGCTGTTGCCGAGCGAGTCGACGCTCTCGATGCGGAGCGCGCTACAAGCCGCTCACAGGGGCGTGTGCCGCTTCAGCGCGAGGACGAATCCGCGCCCGATCCCTCCCATACCGAGTGAGGCACCGTGAACGACCCACTGACGTACGCCGAAGTCCTCGCCGTACGCGAGCGTGAACGCGAACTCTCCTACGCAGCCCAAGGCGTCCTCTCCCGCCTGCGCGCACTGCCCGTCGAGTGCCCCTACACCGCCGAGTCCCTGAGCCCCTGGACCGCCGACCGCGTCGACCGCATCCGCGGGTGCCTGCGTGAACTGTCCGCCGCCCGCTGGCTCGTGCGCTTCGACTACGAGGGCCTGGCCGACAACGAGGCGTACTACCTGCCCCGGGAGCTGGTGTGAACCCGAGCCCGGTCCGCAACACCCTGATCCACGTCGAGATCAAGGCCACCCCCGAGGGCGGTGAGACGCGCTGCATCGCCGATGCGTGGTTGCAGGTGCCGGCGTCGTCGTCGGAGGGCCTGCCCAGGGCGTTCGCCCGCGAGGTCGCCGCAGAACTGCGCAGCCTCGCTGACGACTTGGAGGGAGACCGATGACCACGGAGCCCGAGGTGTGGGACGAGGACGAGGCGCACATGGTGCGCCCGGTCGACCCGCACCGCTACTGCCACCTTCAGGGCCGCCACGACTGCCAGAAGCAGCCCGAGCTGTCGCCGGCCGAACGCGCCGAGCGGATCAAGACGCTGCGGGCGCTGGTCTCGCGCCGCAGGACGCCCAGCGCCGGGAGGGCCGGATGAGCCGGCGCACCAGGACCACGCGCAGCGGCTACACCTACACCGTGCTCAGCGCCCGTGAGATGGCGCAGCGCGTCGCGGAGTTCGGCGACTACTGGGCGTGGACGTGCCGGTACTGCAACGGCTACATCCAAGGCGGCTCCGGCGCCGTCGACGAGCACATCGACATCGTGCACCCCGAACAGCGCGACGCGGACCGGGCCATGGTGGTGAGGCGGCGATGACCGCACGTCCCCGACTGCGCCTGTTCCACGGGGGAGTCGCCGGCCTCCAGCGCGGCGACATGATCCTGCCCGCCGTCGCCGTCAACAAGGTCCACGAGCCAGGCCCGCACCAGCAGCACTACGACCCGCACCGCGTGTACGTCACCGAACTGCGCTGGTACGCGCAACTCTTCGCCCACGGCCAGCACGGCGACGTGTACCGGGTACGGCCCGTCGGTGTCCGGCTGCCGGACCGGGACTGCCGCCAGTCGTGGGTGTGTCAGGGCGCCGTCGTCCTGGACGTCGTCGCCCGGCATCCGGTCGAGGCGCCCGAGCGCCTCAAGCGGCTCGGGCTGGTGCTGCGATGATGACGAGCCCCGAGAGCCGGCCGCAGATCGCGCCGTCGCGCTGCATGTTCCGCCGCTGTCCCGACTGCGCGCAGCCCACCCACGTGCACCCGTGCGCGGACGGCTCGACCGTCGCGATGGCCCCGAAGAAGTACCCGGCCGACCAACTGCCGCCCGTCATATGGCGACACCTCGTACACGGCGTCGTACGGCTCGGCGCGGACCCGAGGGAGCCGTGGGTGGTGATGCTGGAGCACGCCGAGGTCTGCCCGGCCCGGCACCCGAGCGACCTGCTGACCTGGCTGCGACGCTGAACCCCATCTGATCTGCTGCTTTCTCGCCCCCGTGGCCTGGTGCGGGCATTGACTGGTTTCTAAGCAGTCAACGTTGCGTAGAACCAGAGTTGACGAAGCGTCGACCATGCGGCAACCTCTCTGTCATGGAGTCCGCTCAGAACGCCGCGCCGAACCCGGTGACGGCCGTGAACATCACCAGCGCCGGCGACACGCGTGACGGTGTCCCGCCGGGCGGTCTTGTCGAGCAGGCGGTGCGACTGCTTCAGCAGGCCGAGACGCTGCTGGAGGACGCTGTGATCGCGGAGCGCATGCGAGACACCTCGTGGGAGCGCATTGGCCTGGAGCTGGGTGGCGTGTCAAAGTCCGCTGCTCACAAGCGTTTTGCGGGAGTCGTAAGCAACTTCCAGGACGTCCTCGACGGTGGCCGGCGTGACATCCGTGATGCTGAGACTGGGCTGGATGTTATGGGCCATTCCAACGTGAGGTTCTTGACGGCGCATCAAGACGTTCTCAATTCCTGGTCTACCGTCCGCGAGATCGTGGACGACCAGGCCATCCTTGCGGACCTGCACGGCGCTGCTGTGGCCGTGCAGCGTGGCGGTCGCACGCACAAGAGGCCTGTGCAGGTAGCTGACGAAGGCGAGTCGAGTGCGCCGAGCGTCATGTTGCCGGACTCGGGCCCGGACATCGTCGTCACCGGCGACGGCGGTGCCCAGTACGTGATCGAGCTCAAGGCCACGGGGGAAGTTACTCGCGCGAGGCAGTCGCTCAAGCTGGGCGGCGGCAAGAAGCCGCGGCGGCTCCTTCACGCCGAGCCCGGCTATCTCTACGTACCCGTCGCGCCGTCGGGTGCACCGCCGAGTGCGGACGCGTTCGAGGCGGCAGTGGGTCGGGCACTCGCTTCTCTCATCGGAGAGCCGGAGCTCGACGATACGGTGCACGCGGCGCGGCGGATGCTCTCGCGGCTGGAGGCGGTCGAGCATCGGCTTGACCAGATCGAATCGCGGCAGCCGCCGGATGCGCTTCCCCCGGATCTCGACGGCAGCACTCCTGAGTAGGAAGACCCCCAAAAACCCCGGCGCCCCCGCAGCGACCTCCTACAGCAGCATGCGGGGGCGACCGGTCCACCAAGCAGGCCCTAACTAAGGACTGATCGGTTTTGACCATCATTATGCAACAGAGTCCCGTCGGTGGCGAAGGCCCCGAGCCCAACGTCTGGTGGGCGCTGGCGGCGGGCTACGCCGCGGGCAGTGCCGGTGCGGCCGGCGCGGTCGGTGCCGACGTCGGCGGCACGTCGGCGGTCATCGTCGCGCTCGTGCAGGGGGTGATCGGCGCCGCTGCCTGGGTCTACGTCCAGCGTAGGCGGCGGTAATCCGTGCGGCGGCCGTCGCATCCCGCGCATGGGGTGCGGCGGCTTAGCCGTACCGTCACAGACAGTCCGCGACGGTGACCGTACGTACGTTGCGAGTAGTCAATGGCGTAACGGTGCTGTACTGCGGATAATCAGGGCGTATGAGCACCGATCACATACAGAGCATCGCGCAGACCGCCCGCGCGAAGTACCCGGCGGGTCGGTGCCTGACCCTGCCGCGCTCCCACACCGTCCACGAGACCAGCCTCAAGCTCTGGAAGGGCCAGTGGATTCCGGCGCCGGCCTGCCACGTCGGCACCTTCCAGGACGTCGCCGACACCGGCATCAGCGTCTACGGCCCCTCGACCTGCAACCGCACCCGGTGCCGGGAGATGCGCGAGGCCCGCTCCGGCCTGAACCTCCCGCAGTGGCCCGACAACTTCCAGATGGAACTGTTCGCCGCCTGATTCGCCCAACAACTCTCGTGAATCGAACGGTAGTTGTACGGTCGAATGAGCCGGGGGAGCGGGAGGCCTCCCCGGCGCGCGGGGCCCCGGAGCTGTCGGCGGCACCGGGTCTTTCCCGCTACGGTGAATCCACTGACCTCAGCTCTTAGCGGTGCGGATGGTTGGTGGACAGGCCGAGCGCCCCGACCTCACGAGCGGGGCGCTCGACCCTTTCCCGGGGTGTTCAGTCGTCGTCGTCCCACTCGTGCCCGGTGATGCTGTCCCGGTGCCGCAGCGTCGCGGGATGCGGCGGGCGCCCGCAGACCAGATCGATGTGTTCCGCCTCCGGGTACAGCACCCGGTGCGCCCCGCACACCACGTTCGCGATGGCGTCCGAGCCGCGCACCGAGAGCTGGCGCAGTACGCGCCCGTCCCAGGTCTGCACCGTCTCCACGTCGTCCTCGACGCCCCACCGTGCCGGGTCGGCATCGCCGGAGTCCGCGTGAGCGCGCGCTGCGTCGCGCAGCAGGCCCGCCTGCCGGGCGCGCTCCTCGGGCCCGGTGAAGCGGTGGCACCGCCCGCAGTAGCCGTTGGCCACGTCCTTGGGGTGGTGCGAGGTCGCCGAGCACACGGGGCAGGTGAACGACGGGCGGGAGGTCATGACTCCCATGGTGCCGCAGCCGCGCGTAATTGATCACTTTCCAGGGCGTTAGGCGAGGTGGCCCGCCCGAGCCCACGCGGCTCCCCTTCCCAGGGTGCACCGGGGGAGTTGGCACAGATCGGGCCGGGGGCGGCGGGGCGTGAACCTCGCGTGCTTGACGTCCTGTCGTCCCCCGCATGGCGATCAACTCCGCATAGTGATCGCGGTGTTACCGTCGGTAACATGACGAAGCGCTTGAAAGGGACGGACCGGACGGCGCTCGCCGCCAAGCTCCGGACCGCCTACGAAGGCGGCTACTCGATCCGCCAGTGCGTCACGCTCTCCTCCCTCTCTTACGGCTGCACCCGCCGCCTGCTGCTCGAAGCAGGAACGAAACTGCGCACCTCCGGCCCGAGCCGCATCAACCGCTCCGTGCCCGAACCGCTCAGCGTCTCCATCCCCGCCCAGCGCACCGGCGGCCACTGATGACCAGCCACCTCGTACGCGAGATCCCCAAGCGCCACACCCCACAACGGCGCGCCCTCGCACAGGAGTTGAAGGACGAATACGCCTGCGGCGACCTCTCTGTCCTCGACGTCGCCGCCCTGTTCGGCCTCGCCCCCACCACCGCGCACACGCTCCTGAAAGAAGCCGGCACCGTCATGCGACGCGGCCCGCGCCCCGACCCCTCCTTCGACACCGTCCACCCCGACGGCACCCCACACCGGCACGTCCCCGGCCTGCTCGGCACGCTGCCCCTCCACACCCTGATCAAGGACTACGCATGATCGGCGCCGAAGAACTCGCCACCCGCTTCACGTTCCACCCCGCCAACGCCGCCCAGGCCGCCAAGTACGAGGAGCTGCGCGCCCTCGCCCACAACATGGCGCAGGTCATCGACGAGCACGTGCCCGACTCCCGCGAGAAGTCGACCGCACTGACCAAGCTCGACGAGGTCGTGATGCACGCCAACGCCGGCATCGCCCGCCGTGACGACGAGGCCGGCCGATGAGCAAGAACAGCCCCGAGCCCGCCTGCGCCCCCGACCTCGCGCCGCTGCTCGCCCCGATCGGCTCCGTCAAGCGCTACCCCGGCAACCCCAAGCGCCACGACCTCGACACGATCAAGGACTCCATCACCCGCTACGGGTTCTGGCGGGCCATCGTCGTGCAGAAGGCGACCGGCTACGTCCTGGCCGGCAACGGCCAGCACGAGGCCGCCGAACTCCTCGGCGCCACCAAGGTCCCCATCGTCACCGTCGACGTGGACGACGATGACGCCAAGCGCATCGTCCTGATGGACAACAAGGCCGGCGACAACGGCTACCACGACCAGCTCCTCGCGGAACTCCTCAAGGACGTGCAGGCCACCGCCGACGGCCTCGACGGCACCGGCTTCTCCGACGACGAGATGGACGACCTCCTCGACAAGCTCGCCGACGACGCCCTGTCCGGCAGCGACGATGAACCCCTCGGTGATGCCGACGAGGAAGACGCCACCACCGCGTGGGGCGTCATCATCACCGCCGGCACCGAGGCCGAACAGCTCGAACTCCTGGAGCGCTTCCAGGACGAGGGCCTGAACGTGCGGGCGCTGATCGGATGAAGGCAACCGTCTCCGTCTCCCACGAACTGATCCGCACACCCCGTGTGATGCAGGTCGAGGCCCGCTTCGACCTGCCGGCCGACGAGAAACTGGCCCGCACCTGGCAGGTCGAGGCGCCGATCGAGGACAAGGACTGGAACATCGGGCTGATCGTCGGCCCGTCCGGCGCGGGAAAGTCGACCTGCGCGAAGGCCATGTTCGGCGACCAGCTCATCGGCGACCTCGACTGGCCCTACCAGGGCGCCCTGGTCGACGCGTTCGCCGCGGACCTCTCGGTGAAGGACATCACCGCCACCCTCAACGCGGTCGGCCTCTCGACCGCCCCGGCCTGGCTCAGGCCGTTCCACACCCTGTCGGGCGGCGAGCAGTTCCGCGCGCACGTCGCCCGCGCCCTGCTGGAGAACCCCGAGCTGGCCGTCATCGACGAGTTCACCTCGACCGTGGACCGCCAGGTCGCCCAGATCGCCTCGGCCGCCACCTCCAAACTCGTACGCCGGCGCGGCTCCCGCATGGTCGCGGTGACCTGCCACTACGACATCGAGGAGTGGCTGCAACCGGACTGGGTGTTCCAGCCGCACGTTCCCCGCTTCACGTGGAGGCAGGTTCAACCCCGGCCAACCGTCACGGTCGACGTGCGCAAGGTGGACGCCTCGCTCTGGAAGGTCTTTCGGGTCCATCACTATCTGAGCGCGAACATGCCCGCCGGTGACTGCTACGGCGCGTTCGTCGGCGACGAGTGCGTGGCCTTCGGCGTCGTCGCGCACTTCCCCCACCCCAGCCCCAAGGCCCGCCGTATCCGCCGGCTGCGGCGCCTGGTCGTCATGCCCGACTGGCAGGGCCTCGGCATCGGAACCCGCTTCGAGGAACACCTCGCGGATCTGTATGTCGCCAAGGGCTACCGCTTCCGCTCCGTGACGACCCACCCGGGGCTGATCCGCTACTACCTGAAGAGCAAGCGATGGCACTGCGATACCCGGCCCGGACAGATGATGCTGGGCGGCGGCAAGAACGCCCACAAGGGCTTGGCCAAGCACCAGGCCGACCCACGGATGATGAACTGCTACGGCTTCGAGTACCGGCCAAAGGCCCCCGTCCCCGCGTCGCAGGCAAGCCCCTGACGCTCCCGCAGCTCGCGTACGCGTATGGAGTCGAGCTAGTGGACTGGAGGCCGGGAAACGAGCGCTCAACCGGACTGCTCGTGCACAACGGGCCCGGTCTCGCGATGGCGACCCTGGACGCGTGCCCCGGCCTGCGCTGGGCCCTCGACCTGACCGGCCTGGTCAAGCCTGTGCCCTACGAGGTGCGTAACTTCCTGCTCGGCGCCGCGCGCACCGCCCCGGTCATCGCCGGCGCCCTGGTGTTCTTCGCCGACAAGCCCGACGCCGCGCTGGACGCGCTCGTCGGGCTGTCCGGCTACCCGGCCCGCTTCGTGTTCACCGGCAACGTGCCCGCCTTCGGCCAGCCCTCGCCCCCGGTGCAGTACTGGCCGGTGTTCGACGACTTCGCCGACGCGGTCAACCGCGCCACGTCCACAGCGACAAACGTCCCTGCGCAGGGATCGGCTCGTCGAACAGCACGGGGTCGGACAGAAGCCAGTGGTAGTGCGCCTCGACGGCCCACGCAGACGGAGAGTCGGTGACAATGTCATGCAGCGTCACATAGCCCAGAATCGCGCCGTACACCTCGTCGACGGGCGTCATCTGACCCATGTGCAGACGCGTCGTGGGGTCGATGCACTGTGGGCGTTCGTCCGGCTTGTCCGGGCGCTTCGCGGCATGTACGTACAGGCGGCCTCGGTGCTTCGTCTGCCAGGAACGGTTCTCCACGTCTTTCAGGCCGTGCATGATCCGTCCGGCGTGCGGTTGTCGGATCGTGAGCACGTTGGGCAGCGAATTCACTGGTACCTCTCGATGTATGCGGCAGCAGTGCGCAGCCGGTCAGGGTCGTCGGCGAACTGTCCGAGACCTCGGTTGCACGCGTTGCACAACAGGCCCCGGACACGTCCGGTTGCGTGGCAGTGATCAACGTGGAAGAACTTCGATTCCTCAAGCGCCGTGCTTGGGCAGATCGCACAACAGCCGTCCTGCTCCGCGAGCATGCGTTCGTAGTCGTCAACGGTGATGCCGTACTTCTTCTTCAACGTCGCGTTGCGCTGCGAGCGGTGGTAGCGCTCCTGGTTCTTCGTGCGCCAGTCGTCCTGACGCTCCTTCTCGCAGTCGGCGCAGATGTGGTGTCCTTGCTGCACAAGGCGGCGCGGGAGTTCCTTGACCTCTCCGCAGCGTCGACACGACAGGACCCGTTCGTCGTACGCCCGCTGAATGTGCGCGCGGTACGCGTCCTGCGCCGCAACGAGGCCCGCGTACGGGCCCGGGTCGCGCCACCCGCACTTGCACGAGACGGCCCACATCCGTTGCTGACGTGGGTGCGTGACTTCCTCGGCGGGTGTCAGGCACTCAAACGCCCGCTTGTGTCCCGGCGGCTTCCGCGTCGCCATGTGTGCGGTGTAGATCGCTGCTTCCATACCCAATTCTATCGGACATTGCCCGCCTGACCTGGGCAAACGTAGCCACCCTGGGGGGCTTGTGAGCGCACGGATCACGCTGCACTGCGACACGCTCTGGCGCTACGGCGGGTGCACATCCACCCTGCTCACCGACGCCGCGACCATCGCCGAAGCACGCGCCGCCGGCGCCGGACTCGACTGGCGACACAGCGGCCGCCGCGACTACTGCGCCACCTGCTCGGGCAGCCGCCGCTCGCGCCCGGCCGGCGACGTCGTCCGCCTGCTCCACGCTCCCGAGCACGACGAGCCGGAGGGGCCCGATGCCCGCCGATAAGACACCGATCACTCTCGACCCCGACCGCGACCCGTGGGAGCAGCAGCCCCGCGAGAGCGACGACAACTTCCGCCGCTTCGAGGCGTACCGCGACATGAAGGACCGCAAGGTCCGCGCCCTCGCCGTCGAGATCGGACGCCAGCCCGGCTACCTGCAAAAGCTCGCCACCCGCATGCACTGGGCCGAGCGCGCCAAGGCCTGGGACGTCGAGCAGCGCCGCCGCGACGATGCCGCCCTCGAAGAGGCGCGGCGCACCCACGCCAAGACGATGGTCGCCGCGACCGGCCTCGCGCTGCGCTCCCTGCTCAAGGGCTGGAAGCAGGACCGCGAGTTCTCCAACGCCGAACTGATCCGCCTGCAACAGGTCCTCGCGCAGGCCATCGACCCCAAGACGGTCACCGTGCGCGGCGACGACGAAGCGCCGGCGATCCGCGTCACCGCCGTCCCCCTGTCCGAGGACGAGCGCCTGGCCGAGCTGCGCGCCATCGCGGCCGCCGCGGCGGCGCGCGCTGAGGGGACAGACGACGTAACCATCCGGTACGGCGACGAGGACGACGAGTAGTGCTCCAGTACGCCCCCGACCCCACCGAGCAGGTCGAGCGCGCCCGCTACCTCGCAGCCCTGGGCGATCCCGTCTCGATGGCCGTCTCCGTCGACGACTCCTTCAAGCCGCGCCCGCACTCGCGCCTGATCGGCAACGCGCTCGCCAAGGTCGCCGCCGGCAACGCCAAAAAGGTCCTCATCACCACCCCGCCGCAGGTCGGCAAGTCGACCACGGCCGCCGTGTGGGGCGTCTTTTGGTGGCTGGTGCGCAACCCCACGCACCACGTCATCATCGCCTCCTACGGCTCCGAGCTGGCCGACGAACGCGGCCGGCAGATCCGCAAGCTGATCCGCACCTACGGCCACCTGTTCAACCTCTACCTGTCCCCGGACCGCTCCAGCGTCTCGGACTGGCGCCTGACGACCGGCGGGGGAGTGCGCTGCGCGGGCATGGGCGGCTCGCTGACCGGCCACCCCTGTGACTTCCTCGTCGTCGACGACCCCCACAAGAACCGGGCGGAGACCGACTCCCCGACCGTGCGCAAGCGCGTCGCGAACTCCTACTCCTCCGACCTCGTCTCACGCCTCTCACCCGGGGCGCCGACGCTGCTGATCCTCACGCGCTGGCACGAGGACGACCTCGCCGGCCGCCTGCTCAAGGCCGAGGGCCGCGTCGAGGACGGCGGCGAGTGGACCGTCATCCACCTGCCCGCCCTCGCCGACCTCGACCTCACCCCCGACGGCGACCCGCTCGGGCGCAAGCAGGGCGAACCCCTCTCCCACCCCAAGATCCCCACCCGCGACAAGGGCGCCCTCCTCGCGCACTGGTACAGCAAGCGCAGCGGCTCCACCCCCTACGACTGGGGCGCCCTCTACCAGGGCAACCCCCAGCCCACCGAAGGCGCACTCGTCACCGCCGAGCTCATGCGCGAGCGCACCCACCTGACCGGCATCCCCGGCCCGCGCCGCGTCGGCGTCGCCGTCGACCCTTCCGGCGGCGGACGCGACCAGGCCGGCGTCATCGGCGGCCACATCGGCACCGACAAGCGCCTGTACTGGACGCACGACCGCTCCGGACACATGACCTCCGACCAGTGGTCACGCGCCGCGTGCACGCTCGCCATGGAGACCAACGCCTCGGTCATCTACGTCGAGAAGAACTTCGGCGGCGACCAGGCCGAGCTGGTGGTGAAGACCGCGTGGAAGATGCTGCGCGAGGAGTGGCCGGACGAGCACGACGGCGAGCCCAACCCCTACGACAAGATCCCGCCGCTCGTCGAGGCGAAGTCCGCGAAGGTCGGCAAGATGCTGCGCGCCGAACCGGTCGCCGGCCAGATCCGCGAGGACCGCATCCGCCTCGCCGAGCACATGCCCGAGCTGGTCAAGGAGTGGTGCACCTTCCAGGTCGACTCCTCCTGGTCGCCCGGCCGCATCGACGCATCCGTCCTGCTCTCCGACCAGCTCCTCGGCCCGCCGTCGACCGGGCACGCCGTGAACAGCCCGCAGGGCTCACGCCAGGAGATCGCAAACCGCGCCGCACAGCAGCGCGGCGGCCCGCGCATCGGCAAGCGCTCCTACGGCGGTTGACGCCTGCCATCCTGGGGGCATGACTGACGCAGACCAGCCGGACGACCAAGACACCTTCATGGACGCACTGGTCGGTGCGATGAGCGGTCCAGGGATGCCGGAAGTGAACTCCGTTGCCTTGGAGACCGACCGGGGGATTGAGGTTATGTACGAGGACGGCGGCATCCTCCAGATCCCGGCCTCGCTGCTGCCGAAGCGGTTGTAGAGTCTCGGCGCCGGGCCTGTGGGGCACAGCGCGCTGAACGGGCCGCACCGTTGCGCCCGCCCCTAAACCGGCAACGGCCCCCCGACTACTACGCGGGGGGCCGTGCGCTTAGTTGGCGACGCGGTGATCGGCTTCGTCGGCGACGATCACCTGTACTGCGCCGTGGGTCTCGATCTCCAGGTCGGAGCGGAACTCGCCCAGCGGGCGGAAGTCGAAGGCGGGGTTGTCCTCGTCGAGGTCGATGACGAGGTGCGAGACGAGTGCCGTGGCAAGACGCTGGAGCAGCGGCAGCGTGGGCACGTGGCCTCCGCCCTCGATCGCGGACACCTTCGGCTGGCTCAGCCCGGCGCGCTCGGCGAGCTGGGCCTGCGTCAGTCCCAGCTTCGTGCGCCGGTCGTACAGTGCCTCGGCGAGTGCGAGGGCGTATCCGGCCTCGACGTACTCGGGCGTCGGCGTGACGCGCTCACCGAGAGCGCGACGGGTGCGCGTGGTCTTCCACTGAGAGTGGTTCATGACTCCGCCTCGCTTCGGTCGTAGGTATGGGTTGCAGCGTCGTGGTCGGCCTCGCACATCTTCTGGGCGTCCGTGGCTCGACTGACTTCGGTCTGTTCGCTGTTGCGTGTCTTGCGGAACACCGTCAGCAGCACGACGCGTTGGCCTGGGGCGAGCCAGTATGTGATGCGCCGAGCGTCGTCGCCCAGGTGGAACCGCAGCTCACGCACCTTGTCGCGCAGGGGTTTGCTGAGCGGCATGGACAGCGCGAGCGGGTCGGGCAACAGTCGGTCGACGACGCGTTCCACGCGTGAGTAGTCGCCGTCGGAGAGCAGGTCGAGCCAGTCCCGCACTTCGGGCTCGATCTCGATCGTCCATCGTTCCTCGCTCACAGACACAGTATATCGAAATCGGTATGTGAACGCGGGGTCGGTTCGCGGACGGCCCCGACGCTTTGCGCAGTCGCCGGGGCCGCCTCGGGGCCGTTGCTGTGACACAAAGGGCGGCGTCCTATACCGCCTGCTCGGCCCGGCTCACGAGTGCCCTATGCCAAACTGGAATATTCGTTTCAAATACACCAAAAAGTGCACATGGTGTAAAGGTTCTGAAACGCTTCAGTGCTCAACGCCGGGCAATTCTTCGTCCGGCGGCTCGTATCGCAGGTCACCCCTGGGGCGTGCGCGCCATTGCGTCGGGTCCATGGCGATGTCGGCCAGGCATGAGGGGGTGGGGCGTTTCCCGGCCGCGAGCCCGACGGCGATGACGACCGGTGCGGCAAGCAGGGCGCGGCGTGTCAGTTCGATGACGTCCTCCATTCGTGACTCTACGCAACAGATTCTTCACTGAAACGGTAGATAGGCCGTAGGATTTGCGGCGTGACGATCACTTTGTGGGCATTCTTCCTTGTGACGCTGGGTGCGGCGAGGATCACGCGCCTAGTGACGACCGACACCATCGCGGCCCCTGTGCGCGACCGATTCGCCGCGCGGGCCCTCGCCTCCTACAAGGCGGACCTCGCCCAGGCCGGCGACGACAAGGAAGCGCGCGAGGCGCTCAAGCCCGTCACGGAACGCGGCCTGTACGCGGGCCTCACCTGCGCCTGGTGCGTCGGCTTCTGGGCCGTCCTCGTCGCCTACGTGATCGTGCACCTGCTCACGCACTGGCCCGACACCGCGCTGGGCTGGTTCGCCGCCGCGGCACAGGTCCTCGCCGCGTCCTGGCTCGTCGGCGCCCTCAACACGCGTTACGCCCGGTAACCCGCCTTGCCCCCGCTGCCCAAGCCCCGAGCGTTCCGCGCCGCGTCCCTGATCGCGAGCGCGGAACTCCTGCGTTCCCCGCGCAGAACCACCGCCCGCTCCGTCAACCGCAACCGCTCCCGCTCATCGATCAGCCAGCTGCCGGCCTCGGCGGGCTGGCAGTCCGACGCCTGGGGCTTCTACCGCAAGTGCGGTGAACTGCGACAGGGCGTGCGCTGGCTGTCCAACGCCTGCTCGCGCGCCACGCTGAAACTGGGCACGGTCGACCCGCGCGGCGACGGAACCCCCGTCCCCGTCGACGACCAGGACCTCATCGACCGCTACCTCGGCCAGTGGGCCGGCGGCGCCGACGGGCAGTCAGACCTCCTCGCGCAGATGGCCATCCACTACACCGTCGCCGGTGAGTGGTACCTCGTCGGCTACACCGACCCCGAGTGGGAGCCCAACCCGGCCGACCCCAGCGAGAAGGCCCCCGAGCTGTGGCGCGTCGCCTCGCGCGCCCAGCTCCAGACCACCGGGTCCGGGATCGATGCACCGTTCCGTTTCCAGTACGGCGAGAACCGCTACGTGGATCTCGCCGAGGGCAGCTCGTTCATGTCCCGCATGTGGCGCCCCGACCCCGAACGGTCCTGGCTCGCCGACAGCCCCGTGCAGCCGCTCCTGGCGGACCTGCGCATCCTGTGTGGCCTGACCGCCCACGTCAACGCCACCATCGACTCTCGCCTGGCCGGCAACGGCATCCTCGCCGTCCCGCAGGAAGCCTCCCTGACCGGTGCGGAGACGCCCCCGGAGCTGGACGCCGACGGCAACCCCCGTGATGACGCCGACGAGTTCATGGACGAACTCATCGAGAACATGGTGCCGGCGATCACCGACCGCGACCGCGCCAGTGCTGTGGTGCCGATCGTCCTGCGCGCCAAGGGCGAGGACATCAAGAACATCCAGCACATCGACATCAGTTCCAAGTTCGACGAGCGCGCCAAGGAGCTGTTGGAGCAGGCGCAGCGCAAGGTCGCCATCGGCATGGACGTGCCGCCGACCGTCATCCTCGGCAGCGAGGACGCGAACCACTGGACGAGCTGGCAGATCTCCGAGGAAGGCGTTCAGCTCCACGTCGACCCGCTGCTGACGCTGTTCACCCAGCCGCTGACCGACCGGTACCTGCGCCCCCTGATGTTCGATGACGGCATCAAGGACGCCGGCCGGTACGTCATCTACGCCGACACCACCGAACTCACGCTGCGCCCGGACCAGTCCGAGGACGCCATCCAGCTCTACGACCGGGGCGAACTCTCCGGCGAGGCGATGCGCCGTGAGGTCGGCTTCGGCGACGGCGACAAGCCCAGCGACGAGGAGCGCACGCGCCGCCTGCTGTGGAAGCTCGCCGAGGACCCCCAGCTGGCGCCGGGAATCCTGGCCAAGGTGCTCGGCGTCGACCTCGGGCTGGCACAGAATCCCGCATCCGCCGGACCGGGTGCGGGCCCTGCGGCCGTGGGTGCTGGAGCCGGGCAGCGCCAGGCACCCACGGCCGATACAGGACAGGGCGCCGAACCCCGCGCCCTGCCGACCGACAACGGCGCGAACATGGCGCTGATGGCCGCCGCCGACATGGCGGTGCGCCGCGCCCTGGAAGTCGCCGGCAAGCGCATGACGCCGGGGCGCACCGCGATGGACTCCAACGTCCCCGCCTGGCAGCTGCACACCACGATCCAGGCGCAGACCGACATGGCCCGTCTCCTCGACGGCGCCTGGGTCCACCTCGCCGCCTGCCCCTTCGCCACCTCCGAGGCCGTCGCCGCCGTCGACCGCTACACGCGCCGCCTCATCACCGGGCAGCAGGCCCACGACCCCTCGCTGCTCGCCCGTCACATGCGGGACGCCGGAGTCGTCGCATGAGCCTGGCCCAACTCGTCTCACGGGCGGTGGGCGCCTTCCGCACGCGCCTTGCGGGATGGCTCGCCACTGCCCGTGAGGCTGTCACGCGTCGCGGCCTGGACGGATGGCCCGACACGTGGCCGGCCGAGGTCCCCCCATCGCTGGCACCGTTCATCGTCGAGGCGTACATGAACGGTGCCGGCGGCCTCGCCGCCGCCCACCCCCGCGCCGAGCAGTACGCCCGCGCGGCCGTCGAGCGGATCGCCGCGGGGCACTGGCCCGCCAACACCTACCGCAAGCTCGCCGGCCTGCCGCCCGAGCAGCAGGACACCGTGTTCGACCCCGCCACGCACGAGGCGTGGGCCAACGCCCTGGTGCAGACCGAACTGCGCTCGGCGATGAACGCCGGAACGCTCACCGCCGCGCTCCTCAACGGCGCCGACACCGGCACCCGGATGCTCAAGACCTGGCGCATCCACATGCCGCTCGACGGCCGCACCCGCGACGCCCACCAGCAGGCCAACGGCCAGACCGTGCCCATCGACCAGCCGTTCACCGTCGGCGGCGAACGCCTCATGTTCCCCGGCGACCCCACCTCAGCGAGCCCCGCGCAGACCTGGAACTGCCGCTGCACGCTGCGCCTGACCCCGGCCCCGCTCACCGCATCAGGAGGAACGATGCCCCAGCCCACTCCCGTTGCCGTGCCCGCGCCGGGACCCGACGACATCCGCTGGTCGGGCCCGCTGGCCCCGATCGAGCAGAACAGCGGCGACATGCGCCGCCTGGCCGCAACCCAGCGGCTCGATACCCGTGAACTTCCCCTCCCGTTGCTGTTCCAGCCGTCGCTGGCGGAACGGCACCAAGGCGCTGTGCAGGGGCTGGCCATTCTTCGTAACGCCTGGGTCGAGGGCGGCGTCCTGCACGGCAGCGGCACCTTCGACGGCAGGGACCCGGACGCTACGAAGGTGGCCGACAAGATCCAGCGGGGCTACCTCGGCTGGGTCTCCGTCGACCTCGACAAGGCTCTGATGGAGCTGGACGAGTCCAACCCGGACGAGCCTGTCGAGGTCGTCAGGTCCTGGCGCCTGACCGGCGCCACCCTCGTGGGCCAGCCGGCCTTCGACAAGCACGCCAAGATCCGCATCCTCGACGACGACGAGGACCTGCCCATCGGCCCCCTCATGCAGGACCCGGCCGCGCCCGACGAGCGCGACCCGCTCGCGGCCGACGCCCCGCTGGACGACCCGAGCGTGCCGGAGCTGGACCCCGCCACCGTCGAGGACCAGGACCCCGCCGCCGAGGGCGAGACGCCGGCGGCGAAAAAGGTCCCGCCGCGCCCCGTTCCCAAGGACAAGCCGGCGGACAACGACGCGGACAACGACGCCCCCGAACAGGGCGCAAAAAAGCCCCCGTTCCCGCCGAAGCCGCAGGCAGGCAAGGGTGCGAACAAGGACACCGACGAGGACAACGGCAAGGACAAGAAGAAGGCCAAGGGCAAGCCGTTCGCCCTCGATGCGGCCACCCTCCAGCGGGCCTCGCTCGTGGCCTCCGTCATCCCGCTCGCCCCGCCCAAGGCATGGTTCGCCGACCCCGGGTTCGACCAGCCGACCGCCATGCACGTCACGCCCGAGGGACAGGTCTTCGGTCACCTCGCCACGTGGGACCGCCCGCACATGTCGTTCGCGGGCCGCAACATCTTCGCCCCCAAGTCCCCGACGGGCTATCAGGAGTTCCACGTCGGCAGCGTGCTGACCGCCGAGGGCACCTACCTGTCGGTGGGCACCCTCACCGCGGGCACCAGCCACGCCGAGCACGGGCTCACCGCGAGCGAGACCATGGCCTTCTACAGCGACACCGGCTACGGCGCCGCCGTCGTGCGCGCCGGGGAAGACGCGCACGGCATCTGGGTCGCCGGCTCCCTGGCCCCCGAGGCCACCCCCGAGCAGATCGCCGCCCTGCGCCGCGCCCCGCTGTCCGGCGACTGGCGCGACAACGGCCACGGCCTCGACCTCGTCGCAGCCCTCGCCGTGAACCGACCCGCCTTCCCCGTGCTGCGCGCGAGCGCCTACTGCCAGGACGACAAGGCCCTCTCCCTCGTCGCGGCCGGCGTCGTCTCCGAGGCCGACGCCTTCGGCGACTGGCCCGACGTCCCCCAGCAGGCCATCCCCGGCTCGGGGGAGTGGGCCGCCGCACTGAACCAGGCCATTGCCCCGATGCGCAAGGCCCTGGAAGACATCCGGGCGCTGATGCCCATCGCCGCGCAGCGCGCAGGCCAGAGCGCGCACGCCCAGCGCGAGGACTTCGCCCGCAGCGACGAGCAGCCCCAGCAGCTCTCGCTGGTCACCAAGCGCATGAACGCCGTCCGCACCGCCGGGGTGGAGGCGCGCATGGCCAAGCTGCGCCAGCCGTCCCTCAGCACGGGCACGCGCATCGGTGTCGACGCGCGCGAGAAGGACATGGACGACGCCGACGACGCGGAGGGCGAACTAAGCCCCGACGAGCAGGGCGACATCACCGGCGAGTTCGACGATGACGACCTCGCCGAAGCCGAAGCGTTCCTCAACGGCGGCGGCGACGGCGGACAGGCGTTCAAGCGCAAGAACTGGGTGGAGAAGGCCGGCGGCCTGCCCCGCTACATCAAGCGCGTCGCCAAGCACATCCGCCGGGGCGGGGCCACCGAGTCCCACGCCATCGCCGGCGCGGTGAACCAGATCAAGCGATGGGCGCGCGGCGGCGGCAACGTCAAGCCGGACACCGTCGCCAAGGCCCAGGCAGCGCTGGCCGAATGGAACGCCAAGCGCCTGCTCGGGCGCCGTAAGTAGACAGGAAGGTAAGGCGCATGGGGTGCTGTGGTGGCGGCGGTGGATACCGCGTAGGCCAGTGGAACTCGGGGGAGACCCCGCCCAAGGGGGCCAAGGTGTGGCGGCACCGGTTGCCCGAGGGCGAGACCTTCGACGACGGGAAGAACACCCGCGACTTTGTGACGTGGGTGGAGGCCGACGCCTCGCGCGCTGCGGCCGGCGGCCGGGGCGAGTACTTCCAGGCCGTCGCCGAAGGGTAAGTGTTTTCAAGCGAGTTGGGGTATATGCTCCGACTTGCAGGTGTGTACCACGTTTGTGGCGTTCTGATCCCCCGGGGTTGTGCGGACTCTCCCGGGGGTGAACGCATCTGCATCAACTGAGCGTGTCCGTCTGGCTGTGGGTCGGGGTGCGAGGAAGACCCGTCTGGCTTCGGGCCGGGGTTGCAACAACCGCCCATCGGGCGGTGGTTGAGGCATTTCTCGCCTAAGGACACCACTCGCGATGAACCGCGAACAGCTCACACAGCTTCTCCACCAGCTCTCCGAAGCGGCCGACGACGCAGCACGCGCCGAACTCATCGCCGGCGCTACCGGCGAACTGACCGCCGAGCAGGCCGCCGAACTCGTCGACTCCGGCCTCGGTGCCTACGACGAACTCGTGGACGCCGACGGCTCGCGCACCGACGACGAGGTGCAGATCCTCACGCAGATCGCCGACGTCGTCGAGGCCGCCCGAGGCCGTCAGCAGTCCATCGAGGCCGCCGAGACCGCCCGTCAGCAGCAGATCGCCGACCTTCACGGCCGCATGCGCCCCCAGGGCTCCGAGGAGCCCGCCGAGGAAGGCAGCGACGGCGACGGCGAAGGCGGCGAGCCGGGCGACGGCGAGGGCCAGGAGCCCGCCGAGCAGGCCGAGCCCGCCGAGGCCATCGACCAGCCCGGCCCGGAGGCCGGCGGCGAGCCGGCCGCCGCTGCACCCGCCGCGGGCGTCCCCGTGGCCGCTTCCACCCGTTCCGGTTCCCGCTTCGGCGGCATGCGATCTGACAGGGCGTCTGACGTGCGCAACAACGGCTCCAACTGGTCCCTGACCGCGTCGGCGGACATCCCCGGCTACAACACCGGCCAGGACATCAACTTCGACCAGCTCGTCGACGCCGCCACCCGCCGCATGCAGGCCCTCGCCCGCATCGGCCGCAGCAACGCCGCGACCGGCGGCGTCAACGTCGCGCAGTTCACGCTGAACCGCTCGGACAGCAACCTCGTCGCCCGCGACCTCAACGACTCGCGCGTGCTCGACTACGCCGCCGACGAGCGCCGCCTCAAGGGCGGAAGCCTCGTCGCCGCGTGCGAGGGCACCGTCGCACAGGGGGACATTTGGTGCAGCCCGAGCGACACATTGTGGGAATTCTGCCCGGACATG
Organism: Streptomyces sp. cg35; assembly: GCF_050410835.1. Lineage (NCBI taxonomy): Bacteria > Bacillati > Actinomycetota > Actinomycetes > Kitasatosporales > Streptomycetaceae > Streptomyces > Streptomyces sp. cg35. The sequence continues at coordinate 1,318,603 of NZ_CP191268.1, read as the reverse complement.
GCCTCCCGTGAGGGCATCCTCGACCTCCCCACGGTCACGGTGCGCCACGGCGGTCTGCGCTGGCCCTCCACCCCGGACTTCGGCACCGTCTACGACAAGCTCAAGGAGCACACCTGGTCCTGGACCGAGGCGCAGCTCTGCGAGACCGACGACGCCGGCGACCCGATCGAGCGGCCGACGAAGCCGTGCGCCGAGCTGCCGTGCCCGGACTGGAACGAACTGCGCCTCCTGCCGCGCGGCATGTGCATCAAGGCCGACATCCTGCGCAACCACTCCTGGCCCGAGCAGGTCCGCGACTGGACGCAGCGCCTCATGACCGCGCACGAGCACCTGATCAACGCCGACACCATCGAGCGCATGGTCAGCCTCGTCGACCACACCGTCACCTACGCGATCGAGGGCACCGGCGACGACGCCGGCTACCGCACCGGCCCCGGCGCCGTCCCGACGCTGCTCGGCGTCCTTGAGCTCCAGATCGAGAACATCAAGGCCCGCGAGCGCATGGCCCGCGGCACCACCGTCGAGGTCGTCCTGCCCTACTGGGTCCACGGCCTGCTCCGCTCGGACCTGTCCAAGCGCCTCGGTGTCGACCTGATCGCCGTCCCCGACTCGCGCATCAACCAGTGGTTCGCGCAGATGGGCGCCCGCGTCCAGTTCGTCTACGACTGGCAGGACCTCGACACCGCCGACCCGACCACGCTCAAGCAGTGGCCGCAGCAGCTCCAGATCCTCGTCTACACCGCCGGCGCCTACGTCTCCGCGCGCCAGGACATCATCAGCCTCGACTCGATCTACGACAGCGTGAACCTGCTCGGTGACGCCAACCACGCGTCCAACAAGTTCATTTCGCTGTTCACCGAGGAGGGCTTCCTCCTGGGCCGCAAGTGCGGCGTCTCGCGCCTGCTGAAGGTCGACCTGTGCGCCAACGGCGCCACCACCGGCGGCGTGCTGCCGACGGCCAAGCAGCTCTGCCCGGCGGTCTGACCCGCCCTCTGTAGGCACTTTCAACTCCCTGCGCCCCGGCCGAGACCGGGTCTGTTCCCTGCCGGTGGATTCCGGCCGGGGCGCGGGGCCAGCCCACAGAAGGGAGGGCACTCATGACCACCCCCACCGCACCACCGACGTCCTACGCCGCGCTGGTGCAGGTACAGCAGCCGACGCCGCAGGCACGCCGCTACGGCCTCTACTCGGCCGCGACCGTCACCGACGAACGCGTACGGCAGGCGTACGCGACATGGACGACGGACACGTGCGCCGAGGGCGACTACTGGGCGCTGTGCGACCCCGAGCGGCCCGGCCTGGAAGACGGCAACGCCGAGACCAAGCGCACCGACCAGCCTCGCTGGGACACGGCCTGGCCCATCGGCCTGTACGCCGGTCTCGCCTGCGGTGACCTCAACACCGAGGACATCGACCGCCGGGTGCGCGCCCGACTGGACGCGGCCGAGGAACGCCTCATCGAGCGGGCCCTGTGGTCCGACCGGGCGGGCATCCTTCCCTCGCTCAAGTCCGATCGAGCGGTCGTTCTGGCCGGCGCCGACGCCCCGGCCCCCGGCATCACCGAAGCCGTGGCCCTGCTCGAAGAGGCCCTGGGCGGCGCCACCTCGGAGCTGGGCGTCCTGCACGCGCCGCGCCGTCTCGCCGCCTCCGCTAGGGCGAGGAACCTCGCCAACCCGGACGGCCCGCGCCTCAAGTCGCCGCTCGGCGTCCCGTGGGCGTTCGGCTCCGGGTACAGCCTCACCGGCCCCGACGGCACCGCCACACCTGGCACGGCGTGGATCTACGCCACCGGCCAGGTGACCGTGCGACGCGACTCCGTGCAGGTCCTTCCCGGCACGCATCCGCGCACCGCCGGGTTCTTCGACCCGCCCTCGAACACGCACTACGCGATCGCCGAGCGGATCGTCCTGGTCACCTTCGACTGCCCGCTGTTCGCGGTCGCCGTCGCCGACTCCACTCCCGTGGTGCCCGCCCTGCCCGCCCCCACGCGGGTCTCCGCGGTGGGCCTGGAGAGCGACCACACCTCAGCGCTCATCACCTGGGCCCCCGTCCCGGGCGCCGAGGCCTACGACGTCGAGATCGCCCCCAAGACCACTGCCAAGAAAGCCAAGTGAGGAACGATGGCTACCAAGTGCTTTACCCCGGTGCTCGGGCGGCGACTGCGTCTGACCCGCGTCGACGGCTGCGGCCGGCCCATCTACGGAGCCGGCTCCCAGGCCGTGTCCAAGGGCTTCATCCAGGTCACCTACTCGGCCGAGATCGCCGAGGGCGAGGAGATCGAGCAGACCAACGCCGCCGGCGAGCGGTGCGTCTACCTCAAGGTCCCCGACTCCATCAAGTACATCCAGGCGGAGATCCAGTTCTGTGAGGTCGACCCCGGCCTCGTCGGACTGATCAACCCGGCCAACGCTCTGGAGCTGGACGCCAACGGCGACATCGTCGGCTGGCGCGAGTCCGTCGAGCCCTCCGACTCCGGCGGCTTCGCCCTCGAAGTGTGGACCGACGTCCAGGGCGAGTCGGCGTGCGACGACCCGAACGCCACCGGCGCCTGGGGCTACATCCTGTGCCCCTGGCTCACCTCCGGTGTCATGGGCGACCTGGAAATCGGCGCCGCGTCCGTCAATTTTACGTTCACCGCGAACGCCCAGGCCGGCTCGCGCTGGGGCGTGGGCCCGCACAAGGTCGTCGCCAACGCCGCCGGCGCGCCCAGCCCGCTCGCTGCGCCGATCGGCACGAAGGAAGTCCGCCTCATCCGGCAGACCACCATCGCCCCGCCGCCGGCGACCTGCGGAACCACCGACCTGCCCGCCCCGGGCGGCGCCACCCTCACGGCCACCGTGGACGGCACCGACCCGATGAAGTTCACCTTCAAGTGGGACGGCACCGCCGAGGACGGCACCGTCGTCAACTTCGCCTTCGGCGACGGCACCACCGGCACCGCCACGGTCACCGACAACGCCGCCGAGGCCGAGCACACCTACACGCAGGCGGGCACGAAGATCGCCACCGCTACGGCGCAGGGCGAGACGGTCGCGGCCTACGCAAACCCTTCCCAGCCCTGACCGCACCCACCGGCCTGCGCGCCGCCGACTCCGACGTGTCGGACAGCAGCGCGCAGATCCGGTGGGCAGCGGTGCCCGGCGCCGACTCCTACGACGTGAACGTCAAGGAGAAGGCGCCGGGCGGCAACGCCCAGGGACAAACCCCAGATGAGGAAGGAACCGGCTGATGGCGATCGTCACCGGCACCAGCTACACCGCGACCGGCCTCGACCCGGCCACCGAATACACCGTGACCGTCAAGGCGATGCGCGGCGACGTGGAAGGCGCTGCGGCCTCTGCCGACTTCACGACCAAGGGCAACAAGGCCCCGGCCAAGCCGACCACCGTCGCCATCAAGACCGGGCCGACCACCGCGGGCGCGCTCATCAGCTACGCCTCGTCCGGCACCCCGGCCGCGACGAAGTTCGAGTTGCAGCGCAAGCCCAAGTCCGGCGGCTCGTACAAGACCGTCGCCACCAGCGCGGCGGCGTCGGACCGTGAGCTGACCGACCCCGGCCCGCTCACCACCGGCACCACCTACCAGTGGCGCGTGCGCGCCTTCAACGGCGACTCCCTGCCCGCGGACTCCGACGCGGTCGAGGGCACGCCCACCGCGCCCGCGCTCGCCACCCCCGCGCCCGTGCAGGACGGCACCCCGACCACGACCGGGTTCGCGGTGAAGTGGCCGGCCGTCGAGCACGCCGACGCCACCAAGGGCGACAAGGGCTACGACGTCGGCATCACGCCGACCGGTCCCACCGTCAGCGCGGTCGACGTCACCGATCCGGCCAACCCCAAGGTGACCGTCACCGGCGCCCAGGCCGGCACTTCGTACTCGCTGTCGGTCAAGGCCCTCGGCGACGGCACGAACTACACCGACTCGGCGATCGGTACGCGCTCGGTCAACACCGCTGCGCAAAAGCTCACCAAGCCGGTCCCGGTGAAGAAGGGCAACGCCTCCAACTCCGGGTTCTCCGTCGAGTGGCCGGCCGTCGCCAACGTCGATGCCACCAAGGGCGACAAGGGGTACGCGCTGGACATCACCCCGACCGGGCCGACGCTCGGCGCGGTCGACGTCACCGACCCCGCGAAGCCGTTCGTTGCCGTCACCGGGGCAAGCCCCGGCACCGCGTACACGGTCGGCGTCGTTGCCAAGGGCAACACCACCCAGTACACCGACTCGGACAAGGGCACCGTCGCTGTCTCCACGACGGCCGCGAAGCTGACCAAGCCCGTGCCGGTGCAGGACGCGGAACCGACGGCAACCGAGCTGACCGCGAAGTGGCCCAAGGTCGCCAACGTCGACGCCACCAAGGGCGACAAGGGATACACCGTCACCGTCACGCCGGCCGGCCCGACGGTCGGCGCGGTCGATGTCACCACCGACGCCAACAACCCGAAGGTGGCCCTGACCGGGGCCACCGCTGCCACGGAGTACACGGTCAGCGTGGTCGCTAAGGGCAACACGACCAACTACACCGACTCCGACGCCGGCACCGTCGCCCTCACCACCGCGGCGGCCAAGTAGTGGCGGCCGCGACGGAAGGAGCAGTGTCGGGCCCCTGCGGCTGGGAGCCCGACGACCAGTGCTGCCCAGGACGCGAACAGCTCCCTGAGGGCGTGTGGGCTTCGTCCGTCGCGGCGGCCACCGAGATCCTGTACCGCCTCACCGGCTCCCAGTTCGGTGCATGCGGCAGGGTCGTGCGCCCGTGTCACACGCCGTGCCCCACGCAAGGCTGCGACGTGTGTCCGGGCGGCGGCTCGGGCTCCATGGGCGCCCCCTGGCGCCCGTGGGTGGTGGGCGGCGACGTCTACAACTTCACCTGCACGCAGGGCGCCGGCTGCGGCTGCGGCCCCGCCGTGCCGACGGTGCGTCTGGCCGGCCCCGTGCACAAGGTCGTCGGCGTCGTCGTCGACGGCACCGAACTGCCCGCCGACGCCTACGCCGTCTACGACCAACGGGACCTCGTACGTCTCGACGGCAAGGGCTGGCCGTGCTGCCAGCGTCTCGACAAGCCGCTCACCGAGCCGGGCACGTGGGCAGTGAACTACGAGCGCGGAAAGCCGCTCAGCGTCGCGGGCAGACGCGCTCTGGGTGCTCTGGCATGTGAGTTCACGCGCCTGTGCGTCGGCGACAAGTGCCGCCTGCCGTCCCGGGTCACCAACGTCAGCCGCGACGGCGTCACCTGGCAGATCGACCCCAGCACCTTCTACGCCGAGGGCCTGACCGGCATCACCGAGGTCGACCTCTGGATCAAGGCCGTCAACCCCCACCAGCGCCAGCGCCGCGCCTCCAGCCGCAACATCGACCGCCCGTCGCCCGGCCGCGTGCGCAGCTTCCCGCGCGACACCTGGGGGAGCCCGTGATCATCACCCCCGCCGGGCGCCCCAAGTCGCCGTACGGCGTCATGCTCGCCCAGCTCGTCGCGTGCATCTGCCAGCGCTACGCCACCTACGACATGCCGCTGTGCGTGTGCGAGATGCGCCACCACGGCACCCTGCTCATCCCCGACAACTGCGCCGACGCGTGCGCGTGCCGCGACGGCGCCGACGGCGTCCTGTACGGCCGCACAGTGGAGATCCGCCCCTACCAGGACGGCACCGAGAACAGCCGGCCCTGCGCCGATCCGATGGTCGAGGTGGAGTTCGCCTTCGCCGTCTACCGGTGCGTGCAGCTCTCCCAGGACGGCTCCGCCCCGCCCTCGGAGGTGGCCGGCAACGAGGCCCACGACTTCCTCGTGGACGCCACCCTCCTGCGCGCCGCCCTCCTGTGCTGCGACCTGTGGCAGGACGACGAGTTCGAGTCCTGGCGCCCCCGCCTGTCGACGTGGACGCCGATGTCCGGCGGCAACTGCGCCGGGGGAGAGCAGCGCCTCATCGTCGCCGGCCGCGAGCGTCTGGGCCGCCTGACCTTCGAGCCTGTCCCCCTGGAGGCCCCGTGAGCGAGCAGCGTGTCACCGTCCGCGTGGAGAAGCGATTCGCCGGCGGCCCCGAGATCGGCTCCGTCGTCACCGTCACCCGCACCCCGTTCCTCGACAACCTGATCCGCAGCGGCATCCTCACCGTCGTCCACCTCCCGCACGAGCCGGGGGAGGACTGATGGGCGCCGTCACCCTCAACGAGGCAGAGATCAACCGGCTGTTGTACTCGGCGGCCGGTCCGGTGCACCGCAAGGTGTACGAGGTCGCCCGCGCGGTGCAGGACTCCGCGCGCGCCTCGATCAACTCCGACAGCGGGCGCCTGGCCGCCTCGATCCGCGTCGTCGTGCAGGGCCAGCCCTCCCGGCAACGGGTCCACGCGCGCATCGGGACCAAGCTCGATTACGGCTGGTACCAGGAAGTCGGTACCGGCATCTACGGGCCGACCCACCGCCTGATCACCCCGCGCAGCGCGAAGGCGCTCCGGTTCCGTCCCCGCGGCGGCGGCAAGGTCGTGTTCGCCAAGTGGGTGCGCGGGTCCAGGCCGCAGCACTTCATGGTCAACGCCCTGCACCGAGCGTCCCCGTGGCCCGTGCGGGAGTACCCCGTGTCCTGAATGTCCGGTCAGCCACGCCAAATGGCGTGATTCAAGATTCAACCATCACTCGAGGATGCACAACTCATGGCGCTGCAATTCACCACCGGAGACGACTCCGCCAAGGAACTGGCCCCGCCGGTCCCGATCGACCTCGACGAGCAGGAACTCACCGCGTACTGCCCCAAGTCCCGCGCCTGGTCACGCCTGCTCGGCTCCCTGTCGACCGCCGCCACCACGGCGGACGAGCAGTTCGCCATCGGCTCGTTCATGGACGCCTGCTTCGACGACCAGGACCGCATGTACCTGGAGCGCCGCTTCCGCGACCGCAGCGACCCGCTCGACGTCGAGATCATGGTCGAGATCTTCACCGCCGTGCTGGAGGAGTGGGCGCCCTACATGGCCGACGAGGTCGAGCGCGTCCAGGAGGCCCGCGCCACCGTCGGCACCCGCAACCGGGCCGAACGCCGCGCCGTCTCCTCCCGCAAGCCGTCCCGCCCGCGCGCCTCCAAGCCCAAGCAGACCGCCGCGCAGAGCGCCGAGTAGCCGCATGGAAGACCAGGGCGCCCCCTACTGGGACAACGGACCGGCCGACCCGCCGTTCCTGCTGGCCATCTCCGACCAGGAGTTGACCGTTCCCCGCGTCGACACCGGCTGGTGGCTCGGCGCCCTGGCCGACGGTGACTGGGCCACCGTCGTGCGCCTCATCGACGAGCACAACGACCGCACGCTGACCGAGCTGGTCGCCGACGAGGAGTGGGACACCGACGACCTGCACCGGCTCGGCTGCGCTGTCGCCGAGACCGTCGCCGGATGCCCCTGGCCCATGGCCGTACGCCTGGCCCAGCACGCCACGTCCGTGCCCTGGATCGACTTCGCCGCACCGATGTTCAGCCTCGCCCCCGACCTCGACCCCATGAACGCCCCCCTGCGACAGGTCCTCGCCGGCCTGTGGGCGCTGCTGTTGCAGGGCGCCGAGAAGGACGCCGACCGCACCCGGCTGCGCGCCCAGTACACCGCCGCCGACGGCACCAACGCCCCGCCCAACCCGAAGTCCGCCAAGGGAGCGCCGACCATGTCCGGAAGCAAGTACCGCCGCTTCTCCGACGCCGAGGCCGCCGCCGCGTTCCGCGTCGCGGCCACCGAGAAGGTGGGCTGACATGGCGCTCGCCGAGGCGATGGTCGACATCAACGCCGATACCTCGAAGTTCAAGCGGACCCTGCGCCGCGAGTTGCGCAACCACTCCATCGACATCCGCCTCAACGCGGACTGGGCGGAGTTCAAGGAGCGCCTGCGCCGCCTGTCCGGGCAGGTCGAGGTCAAGCTCATCCCGAACATGAAGGAGCTGCGCGCCCGGCTGCGCGCAGCGAAGTTCAACGCGCAGGTGGCGCTCCAGCCCAACCTGACCGCGATCCGCACGACGCTCGCGCGGGCCCTGCTGCGCGCCGAGGTCGAGCTGATCCCCGACCTCACCCTGCTGCGCGCCCGCCTGGCAGCCGCCCGCCTGCGCACCTCCGCCGACGTCGACGGCGACACCTCCCCGCTGCGCACCACCCTGCGCAACACCCGCCCCGACCCCGTCCGGGTCCCGATCACCATCGACGAGCGCGGCTTCCTGTCGCGGATGAACACCATCGGCAAGCGGGCCGCCAGCCTCATCGCCCCGATGGCCAAGTGGGGCTCCATCGGCGCCGCCGTCGCCGTCCTGGGAACACAGCTCGCCGTCACCACCGGTCAGGTCATCCAGTTCACCGGCGCCCTGGCCCCGCTGTTCGGCATCCTCGCCGCCGGCCCCGCCGCACTGATGGGCATGGCCGCCGCCGGCGGCGCCCTCTACGCCGCGTTCGACGGCCTGAAAAAGGCCGTCCAGCCCCTCTCCGGCGACTTCAAGCGCCTCAAGAACGAGGCCTCCGACGCCGCGTTCAAACAGCTCTCGGCGGAGATCAAGGGCATGACGCCGTTCATGTCCGTCCTGCGTACGGGCATCACCGGCATCGCCACCGAGTGGGGCCGCGCGGCGGCTGAACTCGCGAAGTACGTCAAGTCCCAGTCCGGCATGCAGGCCGTCGGCGCCGTGCTGCGCGCCGCTCGTCAAGCCGTGGCCGGACTCGCGGACGGCATCCGGCCCGTCACGGCCGGGTTCATGGACATGGCCGAGGTCGTCTCTAACGCCTTCGGTAAGCGCCTGGGCGACGCCATCGCCTCCGGGTCGCAAAAGCTCGGCGACTGGATGGCCCAGGCCGCCCGCTCGGGCGACGCCATCAAGTGGGTCGACTCCGGCATCAAGGCCTTCAAGCAACTCGGCTCCATCCTGCGCGACATCGGCGGCATCATGGCCGCCGTCTTCCGCGCCGCGTCCGACTCCGCGGGCGACTACATGTCGACCATCGGCGAAGTCCTCAAGTCGACGCACGAGTTCCTCGACTCCGCCAAGGGCCAGTCCTCCCTGCGCTCGCTGTTCCTCAGCCTCCAGGAGATCGGCAAGCAACTCGGCCCCGTCTTCCGCCAGCTGATCACCACCATCGGGCAGGTCGCGCCGGTCGTCGCCGATCTCGCCGTCGCGCTCGGCCCCGGCGTCGCCGCCGCGATCAAGGGCATCGGCGACGCCGTCACCGCCGCCGGCCCCGGCCTGACCGAGTTCGGCCGCGCCCTGTCCGAGGCCGTCGCCCAGCCCGCCGTACAGGAAGCGCTGCGCTCGATCGGCGAAGCGCTCGGCAACCTCGCGACCGCCGTCGCTCCCATGCTGCCGCCGCTGGCCGCATCCCTGGCGACCGTCGCCAAGGCCCTGGCCGACATGATCAGCGCCGCCCCGCCCGGCGTTCTGCAGGCGCTCGTGACCGCACTGGTCGCGCTCGCCGCGGTGAAGTTCGTCGCGACCGGCATCAACCAGTTCGCCACCGGCCTGCGCACCGTCACCACCGCAGCCGGCACCGTGCGCTCCGCCGTCACCGGCACCGTCGGCGTCCTGGGCCGGTTCGCCTCCGGCTTCCGTGACTCCCAGGCCGCCGCGTCCGCGTTCTCCGGGACGGCCGGAACCATCGGCGGCAAGGTCCGCCAGATCGGCTCCGCGATGGTCTCCGGAGTCCAGGCCGCCGCCTCCTTCACCGCGTCCATGGTGCGCGCCGGGGCCGCCGCCGCGGCCTCGCTCGCGCGCGGCGCCGCCTCCGCTGCTGTCTCGGCCGCGCAGATGGCGGCCGGCCTTGCCCGTGCCGGTGCCGCTGCTGTGCTGGCCGGAGCGCAGACCGCTGCCGCCGCCGCGCGGATGCTCGCGATGCGGGCCGCGCAGATGGCCGTCGCCGCCGCGACCGGCATCTGGACCGCCGCACAATGGCTCCTCAACGTCGCCCTGACGGCCAACCCCATCGGCATCGTCGTTGTGGCCGTCGCGGCGCTCATCGCCGCCATCGTGCTCATCGCGACCAAGACGACCTGGTTCCAGACGGCCTGGCAGGCCATGTCGTCGGCCCTGGTCACCGCCTGGAACGCGTGCTGGGCGGCCCTGCAAGTCGGCTTCCAGGCCCTGATGACCGCCCTGACCGCCGTCGGAACGTTCTTCTCCTCGACCCTGCCCGGCTTCTTCACCGGCGCGTTCTCGACGATCACCTCGACCGTCAGCTCGTGGGTGTCGACCATCGTCGGGTTCTTCACGTCGCTGGTCTCCTCGACCGTCGCGACCGTGTCCGGCTGGGTCTCCTCGGTCGTCGGGTTCTTCACCAACCTGTGGTCGCAGGCCACGGCGATCGTCTCGGCCGGCGTCTCCGCCGTGGTCAGCTTCTTCGCCCAGCTCCCCGGCCGGGCGCTCGGCGCCATTCAGTCGCTGCTCGGGTCGGTCGGCTCGTTCTTCTCCTCGCTGTGGGCGCGGGCCCGTTCGCTCACGACGGCTGGCGTCGCCGCGGTGGTCGGGTTCTTCCGGTCGCTGCCCGGCAAGGCGATGTCCGCGATCAACGGCCTGCTCTCCCAGATCGGTTCGTTCTTCACCCGGGTCTGGCAGGCCGCCCGCTCGAAAACGACGTCCGGGATCTCGGCGGTCGTCGCGCTGGTGCGCTCGGTGCCCGGCAAGATCGTCTCCGCGCTGGGGGACCTGGCAGGCAAGGTCGGCGGCGTCTTCCAGAAGGCCTGGGACGCAGCGAAACGCATCGGCGGCCAGGTCCTCAACTTCGCCAAGGAGCTGCCCGGCAAGGTCGTCTCCGCCATGGGCGACATCGGCTCGAAGATCGCCTCGACGATCAAGAACAAGGTGCCCGGCCCGCTGCGGAAGTTCCTGCCGTTCGCCAACGGCGGCATCGTCACCGGCCCCACCCGCGCCCTGATCGGCGAGGCCGGGCCCGAGGTCGTCGTCCCGCTGTCCAAGCCCCGCCGCGCCCGCGAGCTGCTGTACGCCTCCGGCGCGGCCCGCCTCCTCGCCCAGGACCGGGGCGGCGACAAGGCGTGGGACAAGGCCGCACGCGACGCCGTCCAATCCGGCCCGCAGATCGGCACGTTGCAGGTCATCACCCCCGCCCAGGACCCCGAAGCCGTCGCCCTCGCCGTCGCCGCACGCATGGCGCGCGCCGCCTAGATAAGGAGCTGGACTGTGGCCTACGTCGGCTATCTGGATCTCGGCACCGTGCCGCTGATCGACAACTACCTGACCTACCAGCTCGCCGCCGAGGCGGGCCTGGCCGGAGTGCTGCTGTGCGAGCCGTGCGACGTCCCGCCGCCTGCCTGGCGCAACCGCGACGTACGCGTGGCCCCATGGTGGGACGACGCCGTGCCCGCGAGCCGGGAGTTCCTGGGGCTGACCGGGCTGGAGTTCACCGGCCTGTCCTTCCCCACGCGCAGCCGTGAGGTGACCTCGCTCGCGCACGCCGGCGGCACCCTGGGCCGCCTGACCGCAGGCCACCGGGAGATCGGGGTACGGGCCTCCGCGCTCGCCCTGTCGGATGCCGGCATGTCCTACGGCATGGCCTGGCTCGCCTGGGCGCTTCGGCACGCAGACCAGACCAGCGACGGCACCTCGTGCGGCACCTGCGCCGGGTCCACGGCGCGCATCCTGGCCTACTGCCCGCAGGACCCCTCCGACGAGTCGGCGTGGCGCACGATGTACGAGGTGGGCCTGCTCGAATGGCCGGCCGACCCCAAGCTGGGGCGCGGCGCTGCCTCGTGCGCGGGCGGCCGGGTCGTGACCGGCGAACTGAACTTCACCCTCGCCGCCGGACGCCCCTGGCTCCACGGCCCGCTCGTCCCCCTGGCAACCAACCTCGGGTTCTTCACCCCGACCCGCTGGCCGTGCCAAGGGTGGGTGGCGCACAAGCCCGGCACCAAGGGCAACCCGCTCGACTGCGAAGTGTCCGTGCTGGACGAGTGCATTCAGTGGATGCCGGCCGAAGAGGGCTACTGCTACACCGACTCCTGCACCCACATCCGCGCCAACGTGTTGGACCCGGTGCAGACCACCGGCACCGGCACCACCACCCTCGGATACAAGCTCGCCTCCGCAGGCGGCAACCCCGGCAAGCTCGCCGTGGTCGAGGGCCGCGTCGGTATCCAGAACGCCGCCGACGTCAACGTGCGCGTCCTGTACCAGCACCCGACCTTGGCGGGCTGGCCCGTGCGCCCCGGGCACACCGTCACCTTTACGGCGGCCATCGCCGCCTCCGCGCGCATCGCCGCCTCCCTGGTCTGGCTCAACGGCGACGGAACCGAGATCGGCCGCACGCAGGAAGCCGACCCGGGATCGGGCATCGCCGAGGGCCCGGCGCCGGAACTGGCCCGCTACGTACGCCCCGAGATCATGTTCATGGACCGCCTCGGGGCCTGGCAGGCCATCGGGGCTGCGGAGATGCTCGCACTGCCCCCGGGAACGCGCCCAGGGGGCGTGTGTGACCCCAACCCGTACACCGGGGCACCCAAGCCGCCCCCCACGCTGCCCGTCGCGGGAGACCCGGCCTCGTGCATCGCGACGCTCACCCCCGCCTACGCGTCCACGCACGTCGACGCCGGACGCGCCCCCACCCACGCCGACATGGTGCCCTCCATCGTCGTGCACGCCGGCGCCAAGCCCCTCAAGAAGTTCTCCATCAAGATCTACCGCTCCACCCCGGGCGGAACGTGCGAGCCCGAGAACCTCGACGAGTGCGACCTCGTCGCCCAGTTCGGCGTGCCCTACCTCGGCGCCGGCACCGTGCTGTCGATGGACGGCCGCGCCGGATGCATCACCAAGATTTGCCCCGACGGCAGCACCGAGGAGAACGTCACGCTGTTCAACGGCACCGGCCGCCCGATCCGCGAACTGCCCACTTTCTCGGCCGCCGAGTCGTGGTGCGTCGTCGCCATCGCCGACCGCGGGGAGATCGTCGACCCCGAGTCGGTCACCGCCACCATGTCCATCATGGCCTCGCCCCGCTGGGAGGCCGCCTGATGGCCGCCTCGCTCGGCTGCGCCGAGGAGTACCTGATCGTCCTGCACTACCGGGGCGGCCCCCACAAGGGCATCGCCGCCGTGGTGGAGCGACCCGTGTCCATCAAGTGGCAGCGCATCCTCGACGGGATCAGCGCCTGTCAGATCGTCGTCTCTAAGCCCCTGTGCGGCTCGCTCACCAAGGCCCTCGACCCGTCCATCGTCCAGAACCCCGAGTGGGCCTACGAGATCACCGTCTACCGCGACCAGGACGTGGAACCGGTCTGGTGCGGCCCGCTGGTCACCTACACCGAGACCCGCACCACCATCACCCTCGCCGCCGCCGACCTGCTCGCCTGGCTCAAGATGCGGCCCATCCCGGTCGACTACCGCTACACCGGCAAATCCAGCCTCGACGCCTCCGAGCTGGCCGCCTGGGTCATGAACGAGGCCTACGCGTTGGACGACCCGGACGCGCGCGCCGGCATCGTCGTCACCGCCGCGGGCATCCCCGCATCCCGCAGGGGCCAGGCGTACACCGAGGTCGCCTGGGACGCCATCAACGCCCTGACGACCGCGCACATCGACCTCACGTGCGTCGTGCGCACGATCCTCGTCGGGCCCGAGCAGCACTCGGTCCTGGGCCGCGTCCTGCACCTGACCGAAGAGGACTTCGCCGGGTCAGACGGCCCCACCATCGAGCGCGACGGCTACTCGGCCGCGACGATGTACACCGCCCGCGCGCAGGGCATTCAGGGCGTGGCCGCCGACCCCAACGCGGCCAACCCGACCAACTCCAACTGGGTCGACATTCACGCCATCAAGAAGGAAGGCGAGGACGGCACCCCGGAGCTCACGCAGCCCGACAAGATCCCCGACGCGGCCACGGTGCAAGCGCAGACCCCGCCCAACCTGGCGACCGTCGGCGGCACCGAGACGGGCTGGCGCGGCCTGCTGTGGCAGCAGCGCGGCATGCAGGGCACCCGCCTCATCGACGAGGTCACCCTCACCGCCCAGCGCGGCCTGCGCCGAGGACGCCACCCGCACTACCTGCGCATGGAGTCCAGCCAGCTGTCGCCGCGCGCACCCGTGCCGATGACCGACCTGATCCCCGGCGCGCGCGTGATGCTCCACCTCGACGAGACGTGGGTGCGCCCGCTGAACACACCGATGCGCCTGACGAACGTGGACGTGACCTTCGATGCGAAGGGCGAACACGTCTCGATTGCCTGCGAGCCGGTCTCCATCAACGTGGAAGACCCCAGCGATGAAGACGACATGAGCGACACCGACGACGACGCGGAGGCCGCCCGTGGCACGCGCTGACAGCCTCTCCGGCACCCCCGATCCGCTCGCGCTCCCGGAGTTGCTCAACCAGCTCACCGAGCGTGTCACCGCGCTGGAGCAGGGCATCGGCGGCGGGTTCCTACTCGCCCCCGACGCCGAGGCCGACGACATCCTGAACGTCGAGACCAACGACGGCAGCAAACTCCAGATCTTCCCGCCGCTGGTGACCCCGCAGATGATTGCGGAGATCTGGAAGGAGATCACGCCCGAGGTCGTCCAGTTCCCCCTGAACCGGGGCACCGCCGAGATCACCCGGGTCGGCCGGCGCGTGTGGCTCGTCGGCCAGGCGCAGCCCATCAACGCCCCTGACTGGCACAACGGCACCAACGTGATCGGCACCGTGCCCGAGGAGTTCGCGCCCACCGAGTGGCAGTCGTTCCCGTGCAGCTGTGAGGCGCGCTACGACCACCAGCCGCGCACAACGCGCTGCGACATCAACGACGCCGGCCAGATCCGCTTTTACTCGATCCCGGCCTCACGCGTCGACCCCAAGCGCGTGGTGGTCACCATCGAGCAGCCCGGCCAGCGCACCGACCAGGGCGGCGAACACCAACACGGCTCCACCGGCAGCGCCGGCGGGCACACGCACAGCGGCAACACCGGCGCGGCGTCGACCGGAACCGCGCACACGCACCCCACCGGCGGCAACAACCCCGGCGGGCACACGCACACCACCTCGCCCAGCTCGACGCACTCGCACTGGATGCCGGGACAGACCTTCTACACCCCGCACACCTACGACCAGGGCGCCACGCTCGTACCGGACACCGCGAAATACCCGAACTGGGTCAACATCGTGGCGACTTGGACTCTTGCCGGTAAGGACCAGACGGAAGGGTCGGCCACCTGATGCGCGGCTGCATTACCGATGACTTCACCCTCGAAAACGGGCGCGTGCTCACCCTGCGCGGGCCGGTGCCCGGCGTGCGGCAGGGCAGCCGGTCGGGCCTGTTCCGCGACCCGCTGGGGCTGCGGCGCGGCGAGCTGGCCGGACGGACGCTGCAAGAGGTCCGCTCCACCGCGACGATCACCCCGCCGCAGATGAACGCCGGCGAGCTGTGGAAGGTGCCCGAGCCGAACCTCACCGCCGCGCAGCCGGCCGCCGGACAGCCGTGGGCGGTCGTCGGCACCTGGGCGCTCAACTGGGCAGGGCTCGTGCCCGCGACGCGCGGCGACCTGATCATGTGGGCCGACCCGTCGTGCTTCCAGCCGTTTCCCGCGCGGCTGCGCTCGGTCAACCGCACCACGGTCACCGGGTTCACGTCGTCGACCATCTGGGCCGGATCGCAGATGTGGCCGGTAGCGCAGGTCATGAACGGCGACGAAGCCTCCGTCGCCCTGTTCCACAACGCCTTCGTGGAGAACGCGACATTCGCCCTGTGGGGCCTGGACCACATCACCGCTTCGTTCCAGGGGTTCGTGATGCCGCTGGCGGACGTTGCAAGGCCGCGCACGATCGGCGAGGCGATCCAGGCCGCGCCGGGCGGAGACACGATTCAGGCCGTCATGGACGCGGCCACCGCAACGACCGTGCGCACGGTCATCGACGAATGGAGCACGCCGTGAAGACGACCCCCACCTACGGGCTTCCGTACCTGACGGGCGAGGACACCAAGACGGACTGGGTGGCGTACTGGAAGCAACTCGCCGACAAGATCGAAGAGGTCATCAAGGAACACGGCGGCGGCGGAGGCACAGGCTCCAAGGCGGCCATGGCCAAGCTGAACGCGGGCTACGCGGTGCCGCCGGCCACGTTCACCGGCCGGGCGCCGATCACCGGGACCGGACAGACCGGCGGGTTCACGTTCTCCTCCACCGGCATCATCGTGCCCGAGGACGGCGTCTACTCCGCGGCGATCTGGGCCACTTTCGGCCGCTCCACCACCACGACGGCCACACAGCTCGGCATGGGCGTCGTCTCCCGCGCGACCGGCACCCCGACCACCGGCGACAAGATGAACGACTGGTTCCCCCTCGACGCGCAGCGCACCGGCAACTTCGGCATGACCATCTTCGGCGGTGCACGCCTGGCCGCAGGCGACGGCGCGTACTGCATGGTCCGCGTCTCCACCTCCGGCGACAACAGCTTCGTGGTGAACAACGGCACCATGGTCGTCACGAAGGTGTCGGACTGATGGGCCTGCCGATCGTCACCGATCCGTGCCTGAACCCGGCACTCGGGGTGGGCACCGACAACGAGCTGGACATGCGCATCGGCGACGACCCGCGCCCCCCGACGTTCCCGACCGAGCGCGGCGTCTACCTCGACACCGACCTCGGCCTGTGGGCGGACCCGGCGCCGACGTACACGCACAAGACCGCCACCGGCAGCGTCTCCGAGTACCTGCTCGAAGCCAAGAAGACCGTCAACTTCGCTGCCACGGTGCTGGACATCGACCCCTCGCCGGTCCACACCGTCCTCGTCTCCGGGGTGCTCTGGGCCCGGGTGTACGGCGAGCGCCAGGACGCCACCGCAGACGGCGTCGGCAACCTGAAACCGCGCCTGGCGGTCACCGCGGGCGACGAGACGATCGCCGGCCACCTCGACAACATCCTCGCCTCGGGAAGCGGCATCGCCCCGGTGTGGGGGGCCTCGGTCCAGGTGCCGTTCCGTGTCGTGCTCCCGCCGGCCGTGCGCAAGCCCCTGTCCGGCGCGCTGCGGGTGCAGTCGTCCATGAACGCGTCGTGGAAGCTCACCTTCACCTTCCGCCTGCTGACGGCGACGGCCGTCACGATCCGCCCCGAGGGGAGCTGACATGGCCGACGAGGTGTCCTACAACCCCGACCTGTTCCAGGTCACCGACGCCGGCGACCTGGCCGTGAAGGCCGAGGTACGCAAGTGGCCCTATCCCGGGGTGAGCCTGTCCCAGGGCAACGGGCTGAAGTACGACGCGAACGGCCTCTTCGTCGATGTGCCGCCGACCGTGTCGCTGCTCTCCGAGATCTGGAACGCCGTGGACGGGGCCGGGCCCGTCGACATCGCCTCCGCCGCGTCCGGGACGCTGCCCATCCCGCAGGTGGGCCTGGCGGCGTTCACCAAGGACGCGGTGGTGGTCGGCGGCTGGCACCTGACCTGCTGGTACACGCTCGACGACGCGGCGACGGCCGAGGGGTACGTGACGCTCAAGCTCACCGACAAGGCGCTGCCGCTCAACGCCGTGAGCGCCGTGGGCAACACGCGACAGGGCCTCGTCCGCCACTGCGCGGCGTTCATCCCCGTGGAGCGCGATGTGGCCGGCGGGCAGGCGTTCACCACGGCCGTGGCGGCACAGATCAACAATCAGACGGGCGGACCGGTGACGGTGGACTTCCGCGCTCACTTCTCCGCGTACGTGATGGAAGGAGTGACGTTCTAGTGCCTGACCTGAATTGCTACGGGAAGAGCCTCAAGACGGTCAACGGCGTCCTGGAGGTCAAGGGCCCCACCGAGGCGGCGTGGCCGCTCAAGCGGCCCATCACCGAGGCCAACGCCCTGCACGTCGACGAGTCGGGCGGCATGTGGGCGCACGACTACCAGATCCGCGCCATGCGTCCGGCGAAGGCCAAGCCCGACGACGAGCTGTACAAGATCACCAACCCGTCGGTGGTCGGGGAGAACCGGAACTGGCTCGGCCCCGACTTCAAATGGACCGTCAAGAACGACAACATGGCCGGCGATCTCGTCGTGCACGGCTCGTGCCTCATGTACGGCGTGATGCGCGGCTTCCAGAACAACGCCTGGGTCGAGCCCCTGATGTGGGTCGACGACGCGGCCCCGCCGGCGCGCGGCTACGACTGGCCGCGCGTGGGCGGCCAGCGCGCGGTGTTCAACTTCTCCGTGTTCTTCAACGGCACGTTCCCCTTCACGCTGACCGTCGGGCCGGGCAAGTCCGTCGACCTGCACCGGGCCGTGGGCGCATGGGTGGAGTACAGCAAGGACTGGCGGCCGGGCCCCGACGCCTATGTCGACCTCACCATCCGGTGCCGGGCCGTCGGCTACCTGGCCCAGCCCGCCCCCACCGGCCCCTCGGCGCTCAACAGCAGCACCAGCAAGGGGGCATGAGCGATGGCACGGAACGCAACGATCTGCACGGGCCCGTCGTTCGGTGTCGACAACACGGGCACGCTGCGCATCCGCCAGCCGCAGGAACGGCCCTGGCCCTACGACATCGCCATCGACCAGGGCAACGGCCTGTTCGAGGACCAGCAGCAGGGCCTGTGGGTGCCGCCGCAGGACAAGAACACCATCCGCCGTGACCCCGACCAGTACCAGAGCGTCAACGTCTCCACCGTCGGGGTGGCACCCAAGGACGAGGTCCAGTTCCAGTTCGACGACGTGTCGGTGACCAACCGGGGCGCCGGCCGCATGCGCGTCCACCTGATGCTGCACATGCGCACGTACGTCACGATGTCGGACAACACCACGAACAAGAACGTCGGCGCCATCGACGCGAAGGTCTGGTACGACACCGACCCTGAGCCGCAGACGTGGGAGGAGTACGCGACGGCGTTCTCCGGCAGCTTCTCCTGGCGGCACACCTTCATCGTGGACGCCTCGACGTGGGCCGAGCCACAGCAGACCCGCACGATCCACTCCGCGATCCGCTACCGCAACGCGGAAGGGTCGGTGAACCAGACGGTTCAGTCGATGGAGATGAAGCCGGTCGGGTTCACGTTCATCCCGTTCCCCAACGAGACGGGGCTGAAGTAGTGGCCGGCATGAACCAGCTGTGCGCCTCCGACTCCTTCCGCCTCGACGCGCGCGGCGACATGCAGATCAAGGCGCCGGCCAAGCAGGAGTGGCCCTACCAGGACGAGCTGGCGAACGCCAACGGCCTGAACCTGGACGTCAACCGCGGTCTGTGGGTGCCGATCCAGCACGGCACGGTCATCGAGCGGCCCGTGGAGCGCCTCGTGCAGCAACGCACGGTGCGGCCCGGCGTGCCGGTCGACGCGTGGTTCCAGGGAATCCCGCTGGCCAACCCGACGGTGACGCCGCTGCGCGTCGAGCTGTCGCTGATGTTCAAGGCGTACGTCTACCTGTACAAGGGCGTCGGCTCGCTGGAGTCGAAATGGTGGATCAAGGGGGAGGAAGAACCCGGCTTCGACGAGGTCGCCACCGTGTACTCGGAGGGGTTCACGTGGATGCGCTCGTGGGTCATGGACGCCGGTTTCTGGCTCCAGCCGGGGGAGGAGAAGACCGTCTGGTTCGGCGCCCGCTACCGCATCGCGGAGAAGTCCGACCAGCACATCGTGCGCTACATCGAGTCGCACCCGGTCGGATTCACTTTCCCGGCCTACCCGTTGCAGGACCAGTTCGGGCACGACATCACCCCGCCCGAGCCGGACTACGACGTGTGGGTGCAAGACATGGGCGCCGTCGCCGGCGAGAACGTGAGCGACGACCAGGCCAAGGCCAACGTCCTCGCCTTCCAGGCCGCCGTCGACGCCATCGTGGCGGACGGCAACCGCGGCAGGGTGCGCGTCCCCGACGGGGTGTTCCTGCTCAAGGGCCGATCCGAGTCCTACAACGAGCCGATGATCCAGCTCAAGGACGCCGTGCACATCCTGATGGACGACGACGCGGTCCTGCGCCGGCGCGGGCGCGGCTACCTGATGGGGAACTGGGCCTACGGCGACACGACCGAGGAATACGAGGGCCCGTCGTCGTGGACGGTCGAGGGCGGCACCCTGGACGGGGACGCGGCCTGGGCGTCGGCGAACAACCAGACCAACCCCATGACGAACATCAGCCATGGCGGCGGCATCTTCCGCCGGCTGCGGTTCCTGAACCAGTACGCCAACCACTGCATCGACCTGTGTGGCGCGACCGGCATGGTCATCGAGGGGTGCACCTTCGAGGGCTGGCTGCCCTCCAAGGCCGACCGGCTCGCCGCGCCGTGGGACGGGACCGTGTGGAACGGCACCGGCTACCCGTACATCGAGGCCATCCAGTTCGACCACTGCCGGGCCGGGTCCGGTACCGGGGGCGCGGAGGACGACACGGTCACCAAGGGCGTGACCATCATCGACTGCGAGGTGAAGCCGTCGGCAGACTTCGGGCCGCACGCCGTCTTTGCCGGCATGCACGGCTGGCCGGCGACCGCCGACCGGTGGTCCGAGATCCTCATCGAGAACAACACCGTGCAGAACTACCTCGGGCACGCCCTGGCGCTGAAGTACTGCACGGACGTCACCGTGCGCTCCAACACCTTCATCAGCGCCCACGACAACCCCCGCTACGGCGCACTCGACGACGGGCCGCGCGCGGCGATCAACGTCAACGCCCTGGGCAGCACCAAGGACGTCGAGCGCATCCTGATCGAGAACAACCGGATCGCCGACTCGGGCGGCCCGGACTGCAAGTTCGCCGCGATCAGCGTCAACGAGGAATGGTGGGGCTACACCGCCGAGGCCTCCGGCTCCTACACGCGCGTGGTCACCGCACAGAACATGCAGGCCAAGGAGGTGCGCATCATCGACAACACGATCACCGGCCACCAGGGCAGTTACGTGATCTGCGCGGCGCAGAACGCGCCCGCCATCGAGATCACCGGCAACCGATGGGCCGAGCAGACGGTCACCGAAGGCGATCTGTTCTCGGCCGACATGACCAACGTGTCCGACAACGGCCCCATCGAGAACGGCGGCGGCGACAGCGGCGATGGTGGGGAGGGCGAAGGGGACGCGGAGTAGGTGGAAGCCCCCTCCCCGCGCCGGGAGAGCGTGACGTCATCGGCGAGGGAGGGGGCGTTCAAGGCCCGCCGCACCCCTCGGGGGGCGCCCGCAGGGCAGGGCTGGGGTGCGGCGGGAGTCTCAGCAGCGGCAGGTCTGCCCGGCGATGGCCAACGGGACGACGACCACAGCGGACACAACGATCAGAGCGATAGCGAACAGGTTCTGCCTCACCGTTGACCGCCGATCGAGGATGCGACCAGCAGCGCGAGCGCGGCCAGGCCGACTAAGGCGCCGACCACGGCGGGGCCGCTCACCGGTCCAGTCCTTGCGGGCAGATGCGGTCGGGGCGCGGGCAGGCGATCAGGGCGAGTGCGACGTAGGTCTGGCCGCGCGCGTAGTAGCCCCAGATGACGTCGGCTCCGACCTCCTGGGACAGCGTGCGCTGGGCGTACTCCAGACGCGTGTCGAGGGGGAACGCTGCCTCGTCCAGCGGCGGGTGATCGGTGCCGGCCTGCTTGAGCCAGTCGACCGCCTTCGGCGGCTCCTCGAACGTCCACAGGATTGTGTCGGGCCGCCGGTCGAGGAACGCGGCGATCTCGAAGGGCGGGTAGGACGATGATGCTTCGCCGCGTCGGCGCTGGGGGTCGCTGAAGCCTGCGCCGGTGTAGCGCCAGCCGTGCCAGTGGGTGTGCGTCCTCACGAGGATGTGGTCTCCGGTAACGGGGTGGGTGTGGTCACGCTGCGCGCGAAGGTCTCGGCGTCCAGAAGTTGCAGCGCGCCGTGCAGGTAGGTGCGCACGCGGTCGACCTGAGGGGCGGGTCCGCCGAGCAGGTCCGCGATGGGGATCTGGGCGCGCAGCGCCGGGTCGAGATAGGCCTGGCTGGTGAGCTCGCCGGCTATTCGCTCGATCAGCCAGGCCAGGGTGCGTTCCTTCACCGCGAACGTCAGGTGCACGCTGGTGTCCTCGCCCACGGTGTGCGGGGCGTGAATCCACCCGCGCGGAAGCCAGAACACGTCGCCCGGCTCCAGGACGTACTCCGCCGCCGGCGCCGTGTTCGCCAGGTGCACACGCTCGGTGTGGGTGAAGCCGCGCGGCTTGTACACGTCGTGCTCGGGCACCGGGTTGTCGACAAACGGCGGGTGCACGGGCCAGGCCTTGCGGCCGTGGACCTGCACGATGAGCGTCACGTACGGGTCGTAGTGGTAGCGGAACCCCTGCTGCTCGCCGGGCGTGACGTAGGCGTTCACGTGCACGTCTGCGCCCGTGTCGCGGGCAACGGCCGCGCGCAGTGCAGCGATCGGCGGGCGCACGGTGTGCAGGCGCCGCAGGCTCACCGTGCCGCCCCGGTCCAGGTGCCGGCGGATGAAGCCGGGCTGGGGCATGTCGCCGTCGGTGTACACGTAGCGGGGGATCAGGTTGCCGTCCTCGGCCAACTCGATGTTCCGCGCGGCGACACAGTTGTTGTCGATGAGGTCATCCACGTCGGCCAGGCTCAGCAGCCCCGCGTACGCGCCCGGGTCGTGGTGGAAGTGCAGCGGCTTGTCCGGCCACGGGGCGAGCGTGGCAGCGGGGTTCGGGATGAGGTCGTGAAGTTGCACGCGGTGTCCTTCCAACACGGTCGCCGAACCTGCCGCGCCCGTCCCCAGGACCGGGCACGGCAGGTGTTCACGGGGTCAGGCCAGATCAGCTGGCGGCCGGACCGTGCTTGCGCAGCCAGCCCTCGGCGAACGTGGTGATCTCGTCCGCGCTCATGCGCAGCTCCGGCTGGGCGGCGGCGCCCTCCAGCTTGGAGTCGCGCAGGGCGAAGCCGCCGCCGCCGAGATCGGCGATGGTGACACAGGACTCCATGGTGTCGCCGGAGTTGTCGCCGCAGAACGCCGCGAACTCGCCGGTCACCGGACGGTCGTACAGCTCCGTGGTTTCAGGGGTGATGGCCATCAGAGGTACCTCCTCGTGTCGGAACGGATGGTGCAGGTCCCCGCTCCCCGAGTTGCCGAATGCCGTTCGGGATCGTGCTCGGAGAGCGGGAGTTCACAGGGAGTGCAGCAGCGCGACCGCGAACGCCCCGACCGCCGCGGCCGTGAGCGCGGTGGTGATGGCGACCTCGACGACGCGCTGCCGCACGCGCGAGCGGCGCGCAGTCACGGCGCCGGCCTGCGCTCCGGGGGCAGGCCGGGGCGTGCCACGAACCGGGACGGCGCCGGCGCCTGGGGGTCGAGGACGTCGGCCAGCATTGCGGCCGAGCGCGCGAGGTTGCGTACGTGCTGGTGCAACCTGAACGCGGAGTCGTTCGAGGTCGGCCGAGCGGGGTGATCCACGAGGCGATAGGCGCCCCGGTAGGCGGTGAGCGTCTCCGTCGACTGGTCGGGGTGGTCCTCGCGCAGCAGCCGGCGCACCGTCTCGGTGAGGACTTCGGCGCGGCCGAAGAACTCCTCGCGAGTGCAGGCGTTGAGCGCCAGGCCCTCGGCCCTGCGGGCCGCCTCCCGCACCACGGTGAAGTCGATGGGTTCCTCCGGCGTGGGTCTCACGTCGGCCTGGTGGTCCTGCGTCTGCGGTGAGTTCACGACGCTCACTGCGCCCCCTCGATCGGTTGCTTCCGCTTGCCGAGATCAAGCCTCGTCATCGGGCGGGGGCCGCACCATGCGATGGGGGTATCACCCGGGACTCACAAAACGTGGCCGGGAATCACCTAGGTATCACCTGCGCCCTGGAGGGTTCCGGGGCACGCTGTCCAGGCGATAGTCACGATGCTGACCGGCTGCTGGGAAGCCGACACGGGGAGGGCCTACATGGCACCGCAGGACGCACCAAAAACCCTGCTACAGGCCCTCGTACTCGCTCGCGGATGGCCCTACCGGGAGGCCGCGAAGGAGTACCGGCGCACCGGATCGATCCTCGCCGTGGAGTTGGGCGACGACGATTACCGGACAGCCGATGTGTCCGAGCCGACGTGGAGACGGTGGACGGGCGGCAAGCAGAAAGGCCTGCCGAACGGTCCAGCGGTCCGCATCCTTGAGCGCATGTTCCTCGGGCACACCGCCCACGCGCTGTTGGGCGCACCCCCAGCTCTGGTCGCCTTGCAACCCGCGCTGAATGAAAGCGACATAGCTATGACTGCTCGCGACGCTGCGGCCCACGCCGGGAACGCCGCCTCTTCTCACCTCCCGGAGATGACGCTCGACCAGATCGACGACGACGTGCGAGCGCTGGCCGTCGCATACGACACCACCGACCCCAACAAGGCCTTCCAGGACTGCAACACGCTCCTGCTCGACATCCAGGACAAGCTGGAGCGCACGCAGCGCCCGCGCCAGAAGGAGCGGCTGTACCTGTCGGCCGGCATGGTGACTTCGCTGTTGTCGGTGGCCTCTTTCGACCTGGCCGCGCTGGGGCCGGCGGTGCAGTTCGCCCGGACCTCGGCCATGTACGGCGAGACCATCGAGAGCGGGCCCATGCAGGCGTACGCGAACGGCATCCTGGCCTACCTGTCGTACTGGGGCGGGCGCCCCGCTGCGGCCCTGCGGTACGTGCAGACGGCGCGCACGTTCGCCGGCGTCGGTGACACGGGGCGGGTCAGACTGCGGGCGATCGAGGCTCGCGCGCACGCTCACCTGGGGCGCGGCCAGGACGCGGAGCGGGCCATACAGGCCGCTCTGGAGCCGGGCAACGGCGAGCGGGACGAGTTGCACGACGTGGGCGGCGAGTTCGGCTTCGGGCCCTCGCGCGCGGCGATGTCCCACGCCACCACTTATCTGGTGCTCGGGGACAGTGAGCGTGCCGAACGCTCAGCCCTGCACGCCCTGTCGCTGCTGGGGGAGGAGCCGTCCCCGGACCGGCCGGTGCAGATGCAGGTCACCGTGGACCTGGCCCGTGCCCGCCTGCTGCGCGGCGAGCTGGACGGCGTCGACGAGGCCCTCGCCCCGGTTCTGGAGACGGCCGCGGAGTGGCGCACCATCGGGCTGGTCGAGCGCGTGAGCCAGCTGCGCGCCCAGCTCGCGCGCTCGGAAGCGGCGCAGGCCCACCTGGGCCAAGAGCTCGGCGAGCAGATCGAGGAGTTCGTGGCCCTGGCGGCCGCCCGTCCGCTGACGGGAAGCCGCCTGGCGATCGAGGCTTAGAGCGCGGCGAGAATCGCCTGCTCCTTGGCGGGGTCGATGCCGTGCTGGTCCCAGCGCGGATGCTTCACCGGCCCCTCACCCTGCTGCATCCATGTCCAGGTGTCGGCCACCGTCTCGCTCAGGGGGCGAGTGCGCAGGAAGGCACCTCGGGCCCGCTGGGTGTCCACGGCCCACGTGCCGGGGCTGGTGCGCCACAGCGGCAGCTCGGTCCACTCCTTCACGCCGTGCGCGGCCAGTACCTCATCTGGCGCCCAGACAAGGCGTCCACGATCGCCGGTCACCGTCAGGCAGTAGGTCAGGAAGTCGTCCATGGTGTAACGGCCCTGGGGCGCAGCAAGGTTGTAGGTGCCGGGCGGTGCGGTCAGGGCGAAGGCGGCGACGTCGCGCACGTCGATGGGCTGGATCATCTTGTCGCGGTCACCCGGCGCGAGGATGGTCCCGCCCCGCTCGCAGCGCCGAAGCCACCAGGGGAGCCGGCCGACGTACTCGCCGGGACCGAGGATCACGCCGGGCCGCAGGATCGTGACCCGCCTCTCGTCGAAGGCACTGCGTACGGCCTTCTCACAGCCGGCCTTCTGCTTGCCGTAGTGCACGGTGGTGCCGTCGCCGGCGCCGTAGTCGCGGTCGGCATCGGCCGGCGCATCGTAGGTGGGACTGTCCTCGGTCAGGGGCTCGTTGGGCCAGCCCGTGTAGGCGTTGACCGTCGAGACGTACGCATAGTGCGTGGCGACGGGGGCCAGGATGCGGGCGGCGTCGAGGACCTGTCGCGGGGCCATCTCCGATGCGGAGGTGTCGACGACGAGATCCCACGGGCCGGAGCGGGTGAGGCGCTTGAGGTCCGCGGTGCTCGTCCGGTCCCCGTGGACGGCCGTCGTGCCGGGAAGGTCCGGCGCGCTGCGTCCACGGTTGAAGGTGGTCACGTCGTAGCCGAGGTCAAGGGCCTGGCGGACGACGGCCCTGCCGAGGAACCACGTTCCGCCCAGGAGAAGGATGCGCATGCGGTGATCCTGCCGGGGCTTGCAGGGCTCTGGCTAGCCCGCTCGCTCGCTGGCGCTCAGTGCTCGCACAGGTTGCTGTCGGCGGCAATGCCCAGGGTGACGAAGGCGGCCATGGACAGCTTGGCGTCGGCGAGAGACTTGGCGTCCGGGTTGGTGGGGTGTCCGTTGTTGGCGGACATGAGGTCGCCGGGGCCCTCGTAGTTGTTGGCCTTGTCGGCGCGGCACCAGGCCATGCCGAGCTTGACGGCCTCGTCGTCGCTGAGGTTGGCGCGCTTGAAGGCGCCGTCGTCCTTGACCGCGCTCAGAAAGCCGTCCTTGTCGCCGGTGACCTCGCTTGCGGGCTTCGCGGTCGCGCTGGTCTTGGTCTTGTCCGCGTCGTCGTTGCTGGACGAGCAGGCGACGGCGCCGAAGGCGATGAGGCCGGCGGCGGCGGTCGTTATGGCGGTGCGGGTGTGGCGAGCAGACATGAAGGTGTCCCTTTCGGGGCGGTGTGTGGGGGATGCACGAATTGGTGCACTCCTCACGTTAACGGATCTTTTACGGACGCAAAGGGTCGAAAGGCATGTGACCCCTCGCGCACGCCTGCTCGCTGTCCGCTACCGTGGTGGCTCGCTCCCCGTAAGGGCAGCAAGGAAAGCGGGCCCGTTCTCACAGGTAGGCCCCGCTTTCGCCGTCCGTGGGCGGGCCCGACCCCTGTGCAGGCCCGCCCACGGCCGTCTACACCAGACGCGCCCGCAGCATGTTCGTAGCCGTCGACGGCTGACCGTCCTGCCCGGCGAACAGCAGCTCCAGCAACGCCTTGGCGGCCTGGTCGAAGCCGACGCCGCACTCCGACGCCTCGCCCTTGAGGTACTCGTTCAGCAGCGAGATCTGGCCCGAGGACAGCGCCGCGCGCTCCGCCTTCGGCGCCGGCCGCTCCTCGACCACCTCGCCTTCGATCACCTCGGCCTCAGGCGCGAGCGCCGCACGCGCGTGGGCGCGCAGGTCCACCCCCGCCGGCACCTGCTTGGGCAGCGTCCTGACGACGGTCCGCAGGGCCTCCTGCGTCGGACGCACGCCAGCGTCCCCGAAGCCGCTCAGCAGTTCGCGTACGCCCTCGTCGCCGCGCGAGGAGTACAGCGACCCCAGCTCCCGCGCCGGACCCTCCGAGCGCAGCCCCAGCCCGGACCCGGCCCGCAGGATCGGAGCAGCGGCGATCATCCGGTTCACGTACGACTCCGACAGGCCCCACCCCTGCTCGCAGTACTGCGCCCAGGTCAGGCCGTAGCGCAGGTGCAGCTCGTCGTCCTTGATCTCCCCGAAGGCCTCGCCGGCCTCCACGATCGCCTTGCCGAGCGCGGCGATCCGCGCCTCGTTCGCTGTCAGGCGCATCTGCTGGGCCGGTGACCAGGCCGCGCTCTCATCGATCGGCAGCTGGTGCGCGGCGGTACCGAGCTGGCCGCGCGCCGCGTGCCCGTGCGCGAGCATGGCGGCGTTGTGCGCTGCGTTGCTAGCTGCCACGTACGGCCTCCGCGAGTACGAGATCCGCGGCGAGCGCCATGGGCTCGCCCTCGGGGACGTCGAGGGGCTTGCCGAAGGCCTGGCCGTAGCCGTGCCGGGCGTCGCTGTTGGGGATCATCACGTCCAGCACGTTGTACCCCGCGTCCCGCAGCGTCGTGGCGGTCTCCTTCGGCGAGGCGGCCGACGCGTTCGTGCGGGTCAGGATGACGAGCAGCGGGGGAGGCGTCATGCCCATGGACGTCATGGTCTGGAGCCCGCTGCGTACCGATGCGGCGCGCTGTAGTTCCATGCCCGTGGGCTGGATCATCAGGACCGCGAGGTGCGAGACGGCGAGCGCGGCCATGTGAGCACCGCCTATGCGGGCCTTCCAGGCGTCGGTGTCGATGCCGAGCACGCCGTGCGCCGGCGTGCAGGCCACCGCCATGTTCGGCAGGCTCATCGGGTCGCGGTGCGGCATCACCGTCGCCCCGCCGATGGGGGACAGCTCCGCCCACGTGGCGAGGGAGCCGTCCTCGTCCTCGCCGGGCTCGTCGGTGTCGAGGCCGGCGGTCGGGTGCCCCTGGTCGGCCCACCGCTTGAGGCAGTGGGCGAGCGTGGTCGTCTTGGTGCTGCCGCCCTTGCCGACGAAGGCAATGCGGACCCCGGATTCGGGGAGTACGAGTTGGCTGGTCATGCGCCGCAAGCTAGGACCGCGCGCGCGAGGGGGGCCGAGGCAGGGCCCACCTGTGGGGCGGCGCTATCCTGATCCGTTTTGCCCCTGCACCCCGCGACTTGTAAAGACCGCAGGTCACAGGCTTGCGGCCCTGTAAAGACGCGGGATTCCTTCAAGCGGAATCGCTTGAAGGAATGCTCCCCCGAACTACAGGCCCTCGGGCGGCTCACCGGGATGGAGTCCCAGGTGAGCGCAGATCGCCTCCAGCATGGTCTGCTGCTGGATCAGCATCGCGTGCTGCCTCTTGAGGGCTTCGAGCGCCACGGCGAGATGATCGCCGCGCACGGGCCTGAACTTCGCCAGATCGTACTGGGGGAAGCTGCGCGCGTGCTCGGCGGCCTCCGCCGTGCGCTGCACGGCGTCGGCCAGCTCGGCTTCGGTGCGGCTGCTCATGCCGCCTCGTCCTGCTGCACGCGCGGGTCTCCCACATACGGGATCATGCGCTGGACGATCTGCTGATCGGCGTGGATGTCCTTGTAGTAGAGGCTCAGCCCGAACGCGTCGCCCAGATTTACGGCACAGCGCTTGAGCGCCCCGGACAGGGCGGACTTCATGGCGTTGTCGTGGGCGTCTCCGTAGTTGCCCTGGTTGGTCTTGGCGTCGAAGGCGGCGTCGTCGAACCGGGCGATGACGTGCCCGCACGGCGCCTTCACCGACAGACGCGCCTGCGCGCGGTAGGCGACGTTGAAGCGGGCCGCGCCGTCGCTGTTCTTGTAGGTCACGTCGAGGGTGTTGGACAGCTCCAGCGTCTCGACGTCCCACCCGCCGACGGCGAACACGCGGTTCAGCCACACCCGGATGTCGAAGGCCTTCACGTACTTGAAGCCATTGGGGTCGACCTGGACGCGCCGGAAGTCCAGGGGCTTGAGCAGGTACTCGACCTGCCTGGGGGACAGCTGGCAGACGTGCTGCGCGGGCTCGGCCGGCGCCTCGCTACGCTTGAGGTGGTGCAGGGTCGTTCGCTCCACGGGGCGGGTCCTCTCTGTGCTCCGAGAGCGTGTCGCGTACTGATCTGGCTGGTCTGCCGCGACACGCTTTCGCGTTTCGTTCTGCTAATACAACAGTACAGGGCGGGCGGGGGAATCCCCGGATCAGGTCCGGGTGATCCCGCTTACGAGCCCGTCCGCTTGCTGGGCTTCTTCGTCCGGGGGTCCAGGCGCCGCGTGTCGATGCCCCACTGGGTGATGGTGTCCTCACGCCAGTACACGAAGCCCGACTCCCGCAGGTCCTCCTCGGGGATGTCGTACGGCGCGCCGCGCGTGCGCCGCCGCTTGGTCCACTGGTTCACCGTCGCGGCCTCGACCGCGAACAGCTCCGCGACCTGCGGCACCGACAACAGGCGCATCCCGTCGGCGGCGTATTTCTGCTGGTCGGAGTAGACGTGGTGCCCGCCGCGCTGGACGGTGCGGATCACCTGCCCGTCGTCGTCGAGCACCTTTTCCACCTTGCCCGCGAGGAAGACGTAACGCGGGTCGTACAGGTGCTCTCCCGCGCTGCCGCGCGCCTCGACGACGGGGCCGAACTTGCCCTTGCGGGCCCATGCGCCGGCGGTCGTGCGGTTCATGCGGAGCCGCTCGGCGATCTCGTCGACCGGGATCGGGTCCACGGATTCCCACCATTTCGACTGGTCGTGCGCGTTCATGAATAGGTGTCCCATCGGAATGACCTGGCTGGTCTTTCCAACGGTACAGCCACGTGGCGCGATCAGCAGATCAGGCATCCGCGGTCTGCCGATCGGGATGGTGGGCGGTGCAGTAGTAGACGTACCCGGCCTGGGAGCCGCGCCAGCACCAGCCGGCCTCGCGCAGCGCGAGCCTTATGCGCATGTAGGACAGGGCGCCCGGCGCCTCGAAGAGGGTTCCGCACGAGCGGCACGTCAGCCGCCACGGCGGCCTGATGCCCCCAGGCGCGCTCACGCTGCGGCCTCACGGTCGATGGTCAGGTCCATGCACGAACAGTTGGAGTCATCGCACGGAAGGCGCAGGTCCTCGGTCAGCGGCCCGTGGTGGCGGTGCTGGGTGTGCCCGCACCGGCAGTACGTCGAGCCGCCGGCCTCGGTGACGCGGCGCTCGGCCTCGGCCCACGCCGTGAGGAAGCCCGCCTCGCGCTCGGCGCTGGCCCGCTCGGCGTCGAGCGCGGCCGGGGTGAGTCGCTGTTCCATGTCGAAGGTGTCGACATCGGCGAGGACGGCGGCCAGCTCCGGCTGCTGCTCGGCGAGCTGGACCAGGCGCCGCAGGGCGGTCGCCTGACGCTGCGCGGTGTTGGCGCGCTCGGCATAGGTGGGGTGGTCGGTCATCGGGACAGCTCCGGGTGGCGACGGGCGAGGGAAGCGGTATTGCTGAGGATCTTGGACGCCTCGTTGAGGCTACGGACGTCCACTGACAAAGCGGTCTGCTCGTCGAGGCCGGCGATGTGTTCGGCCAGGTCGCGGGCGGTCTCGGGGAACGCGCAGTCCACGCGCACGGGGTAGTCCTGGCCGGGGCGAGTCCACGTCAGCTCCCAGTTCCACGCCTCGGCGTGGATCATCACGCGGCCGTGGGGGGTGTCGGTCTCGTAGGCGGCGAACGGCTCGGGCTGTATCTCGGTCCAGGTCAGCGTGCTCATGGGGGGGTGCTCCTTCTCCCGCCCCTTCGTGGGGCGGGATCTTTCTTCTTCGTGAACTGTTTACAACAGTACAGGAGTGGGGCGGGTTTGTCGGGCCACCCCACTCGGGGCGGTCAGGCGGCTGCGCCCATGTCGTAGCGGTAGGCGTCGCACTCGCCGAGTGCGTCGTCGTAGCAGGTCGGGCACAGCGTCTCGCACGTGCAGAAGGCGCGTATGACGTGCCAACCCTCGTCCTCGGCCTCGCTCTCGTCCCAGCTCGGAGGCGCGATCTCGTCGCAGTGCGCGCACTGGATGCGGCTTTCGAGCTCAAGGTCGTGCTCGGGGTGGGCGTCGAGGGTGTGGCGGGCGGTCTTCATCGTGCTCTCTTCTCTCTCGTGCTCTGTCTATAACAGTACAGGCGAGGGGGAGGGGATGCCGGATCGTCGGCGGGTGATGCCACTCACTCGGTACGCTCGCCACAGATGTCGCACTCCGGCCTGAGCGACCAGGCGCGGCCCGTCCGGGTCCTCTTCTCCCCGGGCGGGCCGTCGCCGTCTCAGCCCATCGCGCGCAACTTGCCCATGATCCGCGCCAGCGGCAAGGCGACATCCCCGCCCTCGTGCCGCGCGATCAGGCGCAGCGCTCGGCGCTCCTCCTCGTCGAGGGGGACGTCGCCCACGTGCGCGAGCATGGCGTCCAGGTAGCGCCGCGTATAACGCTCCGCTGCCTGCTGCCACAGGACACGCTCATCCATCTCGCACGGGTCCTCGATGACCGCCGCGTCGTCCTCGGGGAACAGCCAGCGGTGCCGGATCGGGCAGCGCCGCACCGCGCGCACCGCGTGGCGCGTCAGGTCCTCGCGCTGCTCGACGGTGAACTCGGAGCCGTCGATCAACTCGACGTCGGCCGTTTCGGGCACGACGTACGGATCGGGGCTGCCCGAGCGGTTCAGGCCCCACAGGTGCAGCGTCCGGCCGGCGCGCTCGACCGGCACGCCGAACCGGTTGCGGGCCAGCACGCCGGCGCGGCGATGCAAGACGCCGGCTTCGGTCACTTCGGTGTGCGCGACCCACATGCCGGGCTCGGCGTCGCGCATGCTGATCGCCGTCATCAGATCAGTCCCAAGTCGTGTGCGTGCTCGATCATTTCGAGGCAGCCCCCGCAGAACCCGTCCATGGTCGGCTGCGGGTCGTGGTAGCCGCCGGGGCACAGGTCGCCGCGCACGATGCGCGCCTCCTCGGCCTCGGGCCACTGGCGGACATCGGTGGGCCGGTCGCTTCGGTCGCTCATTCGCCGAACGCCTCCTTCTCGCGCTCGACGGCGCGCTGGTGATCTTCTGCGGTGTAGCCGACGTCGCAGTGCGGGTAGCAGAACGAGCCGGGCGGCGCGTTGCAGGTCTCGCAACGGTCGATGAAGTCCTCGGGGCGCCAGAGCCGCAGGCGTAGGCGTGGGGCGCTCACGGGACACGCACGCTGTAGACGTCGCGCAGGTGGATGCGGGCCGCTTCGTACGTCGCCTTCAGCTCGTCGCGCTGCGCGCTGTAGTGCGCGCGCAGCTTGGCTGTCTCGTCGTACGTCTGCGCGCTGTCCAGGCCGATCAGGCGCGCAACGTCGCCGATGCGGCGCAGGGCGGCGTCGGTGCTCTCGGCGTCGACCTCGTCCCAGCCGGCGGCAGCGCTCGCGCACATGACGCTGCCGTTTCCGCAGGGCTGGATCAGGCCGATGGTCTGGCCGTAGCGGTTCAGGACCTCGCCGAAGGCCAGCGTCTCGCCCTCGTAGGTCGCGCGGACCGGGTGGCCGGCGAGGGTGGTCATCGTCTGGTGCTCGCGGGTGGTGCTCATGGGTACTCCCTTGGCCCGCCTCTTTCGCGGGGCGGGGTCGTGCTGGTCGGTCAGGCGGCGGCGATGTACTTGTCGCCCAGGCCGCGGCGCTCGCTGGGCTTGACGGGGCGGCCCAGGGCGGCCCACTCGGCGGAGGTCTGGATCGTCGCGAGGTCGTGCTCGGCGAGGTCGTAGAGCGCGTCGAGGAGTTCCCACGCGTCCATCACGTCGGCGTCGAGGTCGTTGATGCGGGCGTTCAGGTCTGCGGCGGCGGTGTCGCCGGCCTCGGCGCAGATGTCGAACAGGACGTCCCAGATGCGGACGGGGGCGCTCTGGCGGTTCAGGTAGGCGCTGATCGTCTCGGTCATCGTGATCATGGGGTTCGCTCGCTCTCTTGCGTCTCTCGCGTTCTGTTTACAACAGTACAGGAGGGGGGCGGCTCGTCCAAGCCGCCCCCGTGGGGGTCAGGCGGTGAACGTCTGGTTGCTGCTCAGGCGCCACCCCTGCTGTACGGCGAAGCGGACGGCCTCGCTCTGGTAGCTCAGCTGCGCGTCGACGGTGGGCGCCTCGGTGGTGATGTCGACGGTGGAGAGGGCGTTTACGTTGAAGTGGTTGTCCCGGTCAGTGTTGGTGCGGGTCAGCTGCCCGTCCTTGAGCAGGATGTGAAGGATCTGGTCGTCGCGGGCCAGGATCGCGCTGGCGGCGTTGTGGCGGGTGGCGGTGATCATGGCGTGCTCGCTTTCGTGTGTCTCTCTCGCTCTCTGTCTACAACAGTACAGCGTCATGTGGTGCGGTGCCGGATCGCCGGTGGGTGACCCCACTCACCCGCGAACTGGTGCAAGGACCGTGCACCTATCCGCCGGCCACGCAAAAGCCCCCAGCGCGCGGCTGGGGGCTTGCGAGAGAAAGCGAGAGGGATTCAGTTCAGGGGCACGCCCCCTCTCGGCAGAGGGGGCGCTACGCGCTGCCTCACGCGGTGAGCGAGAGGACGTTGCGCGACATCTTCCACGCGCGCAGCTTCATGTCCTGGGGGCGAATGACGTTGCGGTGCAGCATCGAGTCGGCGGACTCGGCGCGGCGCAGGTGGTCGGCCCACTCGATCGCGGACTGGGCGAGCCCGAGCGCGGTGTCCATCAGGGGGGCGTTGGTCTCCATCTCGAACAGGGCGCGCAGCGTCTCGCGACGATTCTCCGTCGCCTTGATCGCGCTGTCGGTCGCGTCCTTGCCGGTCGGCATCGCGAAGTAGTTGCGCACGAACGCCTCGCGGTTCTTCGCGGTGATCCTGATGTGCGACAGCTCGTCGAAAATGCTGGAGATCATCCCGAACTGGTTGCGGGTCTGCGCTACCAGCTCGTGCACGTTCTCGGCGCGCAGGTTCCACAGGCTCGTGTGGCGGATCGTGGCGTGCATCCCGTTCTTGCGGCCCGTCGCCTCGCTCGCGGCCATCTGGTTGGTGCAGATCCAGCGCGTCGCGGTGCCCCAGACGCGCAGCGCGCCGCCCCCGTCGTGGGACGTGGTGAACGCGAGGTAGGGGACGGTCGGGGAGAAGTCGCCCGGCAGGACCGTCTCGTCACCGATGCGCACGAGTCCGAAGATCTTGCGTCCCTCGTTGAGTTCCACGAGGTGCTCGAAGGCGGTACCCGGCACGTCGAGGACGGGGTCGATGAGGTTGCCGAGCGCTTCGTGGTTGATCACGCCGTAGCCCTCTCCCGTTATGCCGAGCGTCTTGCCGCCGGGGCCTCGGGTGATGCGCTTGTAGTCGGCTTCGACCTCGTAGACGGGGCGGCCTTCCTCGTCGAGGCCGGCGATGACGGGGTGGCCGTTCTCGTCGCAGCGCGGGATGCGCTGCACGGTGGGCTCCCAGGTGAGGCCGGCGGCCTCACGGGCGGCGTTCCATGTGGGGGCGTTGATCTGGTTGTTCTGGCCGATCAGCTTCCAGGGCTGGACGCGCAGGGAGGCGGCGGGGATCTCGACGGTGTTCGCGGTGGGGGTGGCGGTGGTCATGATGTGCTCTCGTCTCTCTCGTCGTGCTGTGTTTACAACAGTACAGGAGGGAGGTGGTTGTTCCAAGCCACCCCCCGGGGTGGCGCTGTGATCTAGTCGGCGTAGCGCATCTCGCGCACGACGGGCGGGTGCGCGGCACGCAGGCGCTCGATCAACTCGGCCTCGGTGTCGTCGTCCAGCTCGGTGCGGGTGGCGTCGAGCGCTGCGGTCTCGGCGCTGATCTCGGCGACAAGTGCGAGGCGGTGGCGCTCGCTCATGGTCGCGGCGGCGAGCGCGCGGACGGCTATCTGGTACGTGCGGCGCTTCTTGGGGTCGGTCTCGCACGTCATTGCGAGCGTCATCTGCGTCCACGCGTCATTGAGCGTGTCGTGGTCGATGGCGTTCAGTCGGTCCTGGGCTTCGTTGTACTGGCGCAGGTGGAGGTCGTCGGCTCGCATGATGGTCGCTCGTTTCTGTCGTGCGTTTCGCTTTCTGTCTACAACAGTACAGCGCCGTTCCGGGTGGTGCCGGATCGTGAGCGGGTGACGCCCGACACCCGCCGAAGCGACTGACTGCTCCGTACGCCGAACCGAGACGGGTGAGTGCCATCACTCGCGCTCGATCCGGCACCGACCCGCCCCCATCTGTACTGTTGTAAACGTGAACGAGCGAGAGCCCGCCTCGCTTCTATCCACAGACACGCGACCACCTCTCGCTCGTTCACCCTGTACCAACGTAAAGAGAAAGCGTGCACCGCGATGAGCGAGCAGCAGCCCACCCCCGAAGCCAAAGCCCTGTACGAGTGGCTGTCCGCCCAGACCACGCCCGTGACCATGGCCGAACTCGCCGCCGCCGGCGGCCCCGACAACCGCGCCGCTCACCAGGCCATCGCCGAGCTGGAGATGGGCGGCAGCATCGTCCTGCTCCCCGCCACCGAGTGGCGCCGCAACGGCATCACCCAGTTCAACCGGCCGCCCACTCGCGCCGAGCATCACTACTACGCCACCCGCGTCCAGCTCGAAGCCTGGGCCCGCCCCTACTACTCCGTCATGTGGATGAGCCACGACGAGATCGGGAGCAGCGACCCGGACGCCTGGACCCGGGGCTACGCCTTTCGCGGCCTGACCATCAACGACAACGCCTACGACATCACCGGCATCGTCTCCGACGAGTTCTCCCGCACGTTCTGGACCGGCCGCGCCCACAACGCGCCGGAGGCGTACTGCGAGGCCTTCACCCAGATCGCCTTCGACGAGTGGGACATGGAGGAGTACGACCGCGGCCGAGGGGTGGAAGACGTTGCACGCCTGATCAGCGAAGTGCACGCCTTCATCCACACGATGACGCGTGACCTGGACCCGACCGACCCCGAGTACGTCGCGTCGCTCATCGAGCAGTTGAACAGCAAGCGCCACGCCCGGGAGGGCGCCGCATGAGCGACAGCATGGACGACGACCTGAACGCGCCCGGCGACGACGCCCTGTACTGGGCCGGGGCGGAACTCCTCGCCAAGATGACGGCCGCCCTGACCGGCGTGAGCAATGAGCGCGCCCAAGACGAGATCCGGGCCAACTTCGAGGCGGACGCACTCGACCTGATCCGCGACCACGTCATGCAGTGCGACATCGACGACACCTACAAGCGACTGGAAGCGAAAGGCGCCCTGGAATGAGCTGCGACCCGAACGACGCGCAGTACGCCGCGACCATCCGGCACGAAGGAGCGATGACGGCCCAGCGGGCGCGGGAGCTGATCGGCGAGCACGTCCAGGGCGTCACGCTGACCGGCAACGGGATCGCCGGCCGCCTGCTCGGCGTCCGCGACGACGAGCAGATCTGGATTGGCAACGGCCTGTACCAGCGCAAGACCGTGCGCCTGTCCGGCCACTACTGGCTCTGGCACACCGAGGGCCCGTGGGCCGCCGCCAAGGGCCTTCCCCTGGGCACGAACCGCGTACGCCGCTGACACGCCGCAGGCGGCCCGACAAGCGGAACGGCCCGCCGGCGCCCTCCGGGGGAGAGGGAGTGCCGTGACGGGCCGTTCCAGTGGAAGAGTCCAGCGGGCCACGTGTGGGAGGGCGACGCCGACTCACTTCCGAGCGTGACACAGGGGGCCGGGGGTCCACTCACGTTTCGCCGAAACATCACCCACGCGAACCCAGCCACGAAAAAATAGTGTGCCAAGCACCTCATTTACCCAGGTCAGTGGGGGTCCGTGGGGGGTCCCGGAGGGGTCCACTCGCGCGCGTCGTAGTCCGGCCAGGGTTCACACCGGCACTCGGAACGGGGGCCCTGCGGCCGGGGAGCGGGCCCGTAAGCGCCGCGCATGACGCGGGTGACCTCCGCTGCGAGGTCCGCGCGCTCGTCGTCTGTGAGGCAGGCTGGCCACGTACAGGCGGTCATCGAGTGGGGGCCTTTCGTGGAGCGGTCGGAGTGGGTGTGGCGTGAGGTGTGGTCGCAGGCCACGGCCGAGGACGCCCCGGACGATGTGGTGCGCCTGGCGGCGATGGTCGGGATCGTGCGGGCGACGCGGGCGCGGCGCGGTGAGCTGGTGCGGATGCAGCTGTCGGATCACGCTCCGGTGCGGCGCAAGCTCATGGTGCGCGTGACGAAGTTTCAGCAGGTGACCACGGTGGACGTGGACGACGATCTGCACCGGGTGCTGGGGGAGTGGCGCACCCGGCGCCGGCGCCTCGTCGCTGAGCTGGAGGGCGCCCCGCACGACGCCATGTTCGTGACGTGCCATCACACGATGTGGCGGGGTGTCGAGGGGCAGGTGACCAAGCAGGTCGGGCTGCCACTGTCGGAGCAGGGCCTGTTGCTGGGCTGGCGCAGGTGGGCGCAGCGCACCAACGCCGAGCGCGCCGGCGCCTTTGGGTGGGAGCCGTTGCCGACGCGGTTCGAGTCGATCCGCGGTGGGTGGCGTCACCGGTAGACGGCCTCGGACAGCATGCTTAGGCCCATGCCGATGCAGACGCCGCCGCCGGCGGAGAACGCCATGGTGAGCAGCCGGGCGCGGGTGGTCCACGCCGCGTCGACTTGGTGCCACATCTCCTCGGCGTCGCTGGGGATGAGGTACTGGCGCTGCTGGAGAGCATGCATCCAGGCATCCATGACGGTCTTGCGGGCCTGCTGTCCGCGCAGCATGCGCACGCGGCCCGTCCACACGAACAGGGCGCCGGCCGCGAGCCAGATGAGCCCGCCGAGGACGTCGGTCACGAGGCCCCTCCGAGGAACGTGGCCGGCGGGCGGGCGCAGGCGGCGAGGATGCGTTCCAGGCTGGTGAGCATCCGGGTGGGCTTGGAGGCGTAGCCGGGCAGGGCGGTGCCGACGCTGGGGTGTTCGTCGCCGCGTTTCCACCAGCCCATGACCGGCGGGTAGCCCTTCTGGAGCGCGATGAGCTGGCGCACCT
Organism: Streptomyces sp. cg35; assembly: GCF_050410835.1. Classification (NCBI taxonomy): domain Bacteria; kingdom Bacillati; phylum Actinomycetota; class Actinomycetes; order Kitasatosporales; family Streptomycetaceae; genus Streptomyces; species Streptomyces sp. cg35. The sequence continues at coordinate 1,280,544 of NZ_CP191268.1, read as the reverse complement.
CGAACCGGTCGGGGTCGTTACGCGGCTGCACGTCTGGCGTCGTGGTCGTTGCGCCGTCGCGGCCCCACGACTCGTACATGAACGCGATGCCGAGCCAGCCGGGGCCCCAGTCGGGCGGCCCGTTGGGGTCGGTCTCCATGCTGTCTGCCATGTGGTGCAGCAGCGTCGGCGGCGGGACCTGGCCCCACATGCCGTCGAGTTCGTCCATGCGGTCCATGCGGTCGGTGTAGAGCCAGTACAGCGCGGGGGCGGCGTCCCAGGGCTGCGACTCCATCGCCTCCAGGAGCAGGAGTTCCAGCCCGGGGGCGTGTTCGTGGCGCTTCACGTGGTGGGGTCCTTCGGGGCGTCGATGTCGTGGAAGTGGTTCAGGGCGTGGTCCAGCTCGACGTCGTGCAGGGTGCGGTGCACGACGTTGCGGATCAGCCGGGCGAACGCCTTGTCGCTGTCTGCGGTGGCCGGGCGTCTGGGGGAGTCGGCCAGGTAGGCGACGGCCAGGGCGAGCGTCTGGGAGGCGGCAAGCCACTTCATGGCCGCGCGCATCGCGGTGTCGAACTCCAGGCCGTGCGGGTCGTCGGGCCCGCGTATCTCGCGCCGGGCGCGCTCGGCGAACAGCTCGGCGGGCATCTGCTCGACGGTCGCGGCCAGATTCACGGCGATGGTCGCCATGTGCGAGCGGAGCTGGGCCGGTGTCTGCTCGGCGGGTTCGTCGCTCACGGGCGGTCCTTGTACTGGTGAACGGTGTTGGACATGGCGAACGGGGCGTCCTGGGGCCCGCGCGGGTAGTCGAGGATGGTGACCTCCTCGTGCACGCACGCGTCGCCCAGCTCGGCATGCCGGCGCGTGTTGGGGCACTGGCCCTTGGTGTGCTCCAGCACCCAGTGCCGCTTGTCCAGCGGCTTACGCGAGCCGGGCACCGCGGGCTTGGACACGGCAGGGCGGCGCGGGGCGTCCGGGCGGCCGATGGTGACGATGTGCACCGCGCCGTCGTCCTGGAGGCCGCCGCGCCGGTCGCGGCGTACGTGCTGGGGCTTGCGGTCCTTGCGCGTGACGGTGGTGATCGGCCGGCCGGCGGCCTTGCCCCGCCCCTGCGTGATCATTTCCCAGCACGCGACGAGGTGCCGCAGCACGTACTCGGTGTCATCGGGCTGGGGTACGGGGCTGGAGAACTTGCCGCCGCTGGCGAAACACGTCTCGTTCTCCCAGGCCAGCGGTGAGCCGAGGTCCTGCTGTGCGGCCTCGGGCGGGCGGGCGTAGTAGGTCAGCCACCACGACGGATGGCCCGGGTCGACGAACTGCTCGCCCAGGCGCGCGAGTCCGTCGGTCGTCTTCCCGATCCACGACTCGACGGAGTCGATGTTCCAGCGGCCCCAGGACACAGCGACGACGTCCGCGCCTCCCTCGACCTGCACGGGCTGGGGGAAGAACAACAGCCCGTACGCGGACGGCACACGGTGCGCCAGGAGCGGTTCTGTGCGCGGGCGCAGCGCTTTGCGGCAGGCAATCGGCCAGGACTCGGGGTCCATCCAGTACAGGCGCGCACGGGCCAGGCGTGCGCGTTCCTCGTCGAGCTGGATGCGCGCGGCCTGCTCGGCGGTGTCGGCGTCGGGGCGCAGGGAGTACTGGCCGACGGCGAGCGACAGGGCGAACTGCCGGCGGGTCTCGGGGGCGCCCAGGTGCTTGTGCAGGCGCCGGCGCATCTCGGGGAACTTCTTGGGGTCCGGGCTCCAGCCGGGACGAGCGAAGTCGATGACGACGGGCCAGCGGCCGAGAGCGCGGGCCTTGGCGCACAGGCCGGCCAGGGCCGCCATGAGGATGATCAGGACGTCGTCGCCGAGGTCGTCGAGGGCGTCGGAGAACACCTCCGGGTTGGTGTCGAGGTTGCGCAACAGCAGTGCCGCCACGCGGGTGTTGGTGATGGTCTCGGCGCTGGAGCGGCGCTCGGCGAGCGCCCTGGTGACCTTGGTGAAACCGGTCCAGTCGCCGAACTCGATCTCCACGTGTTCGCCGGCCTGGTGAACCATCAGGCGGACCATCCACGGGCCGTCTCCGTCGCGCGCGAGCCGCGCAGCGGCGTTCTTGAACTCGTCGCCCACGCGGGTGTCGTACGAAGCTTGGGCGTGGTCCAACAGGGCGTTGAGCCTGTCGAGTTGAGCGGGCGTGACGGCGCTGAGCATCGGGGTTTGGATCATGGTGCGGTCCGCTTCACAGAGACGGGATCGGCAGGGACGTTGCAGCAGATTTCGAGGAGCAGCGCCGCGTCCTCCACGGCGACGTTGGCGGGCCCGTTGTGGCGGGGATGGCCGTACCAGGCGACCCGCGAGCCGGGGACGCAGTACGCGAGGGTCGCCGGCCACTTGAAGGGAATCTCCCAGCGCAGCCACACCCCGCCCGGCGTGAGCTTCCACCCCCACGCCCCGGGATCGAACCCGGGCGGGAGCTCAATCAGGAACACCCGGCCCGTCCTTCCCGTGCATCAGCAGGTCGGTACGCATCTGCACCACCGCGCTACGGATTCCTTCCAGGCTCGTGTGCACGTCGTTGAGGATCTGGCCGCGAAGGTCGTCGCTGACGGGCTCATCGTCGAGCAACGCGGCGGCCAGGCCCGCGCCGAGCGTGGCCAGGTGCAGGCCCTCTCTGATGGCGGCCGCCGCCGGGAAGGACGGATCGACCAGACACAGAGCCTCGGCTGCCTGGCGCGGCAGACGGTCACACAACACCGTGCTGACGTAGCGCCGTGACTGGCGCAGGGCCCCGCTGTCCACGCCCGCAATGAACGTCTTCAGGGCCAGCTCATCGGGCATGCTCGCGTGCTCCAGAGCGCTCGTGATCCGCAGCTCCATGAGCACCGACAACAAGCCGTGCACGTACAGCACGGTGGGTTCGTCCCACGGTCCCTCCGGTGCGGAGTGCACCGGCGCCCCCATCGCGGCCAGCACGCCGCGCAGTTGTTCCTCGGTCACGCGAAAATCTCCCAGCGGATCGGGATGAGGAGTTCCAGCTCCAGGCCGGACAGCGGCACCCACGCCACGTCGAGGGTGATCGGGTCGGGGACCTGCTCGGCGAGGTGCACGTGGGGGACCTGGCCCCAGCCGTAGACGATGCGGTGCCGGGGCGCGAGCATCGTGTACCGGTCGGTAATCGCCGCGCGCAGGAAGACGGCCTCCAGCGCGTCTCGCGCGGCCGGGTCCTCCTGCGCACGGATCAGCGACAGCGTTGTCGAGGCGTCCAGCAGCCAGCTCTGTACCTCGACGATCTGCTGGCGGGCGTGCCTGAGGACGATGCCTTCGCCGATGTCGAGGAGCTGGGGCAGTCGGCTCACGCCCCCTCCTGTGCCGCACGGCGCGTCAGGAACGTGCCGTCACGCATCGCCTCGTCGCGGAAGTGCGTCAGGTGCCGGCGCGCGTCGCGCATCGTGTGCTGAGTGGCGATGTAGGACTCGGCGACGCCGTCGGGGGTGCCGGCGACCATGCGCGAAGTCAGCGCGACCGCGCCTTGCAGGTCGACGGCGGCCGACGCGAGCGAGGTCCGGGCGGGCATGAGCCGGTCCATCTCGCGGTGCGTCAGCTCGCTGCGCCGGGCGAGGTTTTCCCGGTACACGTGACCCACGTAGGCGGTGCCCTCATGCGTGCGGTCGGCCAGTGCTGCCGCGACGCCGTCGACGAACCCGGTCTCGGCCTGCTCGTCGCCGCGCTCCACCGCGGACTGCACATGGGCGTTCGTCACTGCTGAGAGCACGCCGAGCAGGTAGGGGATGTCGGCCTCGGTGGGTGCGTTGGTGGACAGGTACTCGGCGCCCAGCACCCGCAGCGCGTCGACTACATCTGACGGATCGATGGTGTGCACGGCCGTCATGCGGCGTCAGCCTGCTTGGGCAGCATCGGCAGGTAGCGGGCGTTGGACGGCATCAGCGGGAAGTCCGGGAGATCACGCGGGACGGCGAAGTCCTTGCGTGGGGAGAGCTGTTTGATCTCGGTGTGGGTCAGGGTGTTCTGCCACGACTTGAGGATCAGGTACAGCTGGAACTGCGCGGTGCGCGCGCCCACGTTCATGCGGTTGTACTCGGTCTTGTCGGCCGTCATCAGGTAGTCGCGCAGCGCGGCCGAAGGGTCGCCGGCCTGGAGGTTGTAGCCGTGGTGGAGGCGGTCGAACCAGGCATCGATGTAGCGCTGATGCGTCTGGTCGGTGTAGCGCCGCATCAGGATCGTGTGCGCGGTGATCGCGGATGTGGCGTTGAAGCCGCGCTCGCGCAGCTTCCCCCAGTACATCGACTCCCGCACGTCCTTGTTGGCGTCCAGGTGGCCCACGATCTGGTCGTCGGACAGCGCGGTGGAGTGCCAGTCGGACTGGGGCACCTTGTCGAACAGGTACAGCAGACGCACGACGGCGCCGAGCTGGGTCGGGTTCTTCTCCCCGAGGCCCTGCAACGTGTTGGCGACGGAGCGACGGCGCTGCTTGTCGATGTACCGGAACATCGCCCTCGGCACGTTCTCCCACACGACGAACGGCACTTCGAGGTGCAGGTTCCCGTCCGCGTTGTCGGGGTCGGTGGCCCACAGGACGGCGCCCAGGCGGGTCTGTCCGTCCAGCGGCATGCCGTCGGGGTCGCGCAGGATGCCGTGGGGGATCATCGCCCACTCACCGCGCAGCATGATCCGCCCGTACTTGCGCTCGGTGATGGGGGAGCGCTTGCGCTGGTAGGCGGGGATGCGCTGCATCCACTCCCACGCCGTGGCACGGTCGATCATGACCGGCTTCACGGTCATCTGCTCGAAGGCGTCCAGGCCGTAGATGTCGACCTGATCGGCCGCGCGCATCGCGCGCACGCCGTAGTCGTCGGGGTGCGAGCCGTCGCGCTGCGCGGGGATGAGCGGCAGGGTGGGCGCGGACGGCTTGTCCTCGAAGGACGTGCCGGCGAACAGGGCGGCGGCCACCGCGGCGTCGGCTTCCTTGGCGGCCTTGACCCGCGCATCACGCGCTGCCGTCTTGGACTCCCGGTACACCTCGTAGGTCCAGCCGATGCGGCGTAGGCGTTGCAGGCAGTTCTGGAAGGACCGGTCGTCCTCGAACTTCAAGCCGATCCCGGTCGACGAGGCAGCCTGGCCGCCGTCCTTGCGCTCGGTGTTCACGGCCCACCAGCCGTGCCCGTTGCGGCGCTGCTGGGTGCAGGTGAAACCCGGAGTCTTGTGGATCTTGGCGGCCAGCTTTTCGGGCGCTTCGAGCTGTGGCATGTGCGTTGAACGTCTTCCTGTGCAGCGGCACGCCCCCAGGCGCGTGCACGGGATGGACGGGGCCCCAAGGTCTAGGGGGCCCCGTGACAGAGCGGGTTAGCTTCTTCGTCGTCGCCTCACGGCCGCACTGGACGCACGGTTTCCGCGAGACCACAGACGTGGTGGTGGTGCTCCGCGCCGTACCGGCGACGACGCTCCGGAGAGCGCGGCCGGCACCGCGGGTTCGGCAGGCGGTTCCTCGACAGGGGGCGGCTCTGCCCCCTGTCTCTGGGGCGGAACCGTGATCAGCGCGTCGGGCAGCTTGACGATGCTGTTGGGCCGCACGGGGATCTGGACTGCGTCCACGGCGACTGCGCCGGCGCCGGGAAGCTCGGAGATCACGTCGAAGCGGTCCTTGACGCTGACCTTGGCGTACCCGGCCGTGGAGGTGGGCGAGCGGTGCCGGAGCACCTGCATGGTCAGCAGCAGGTCGCCACGCTTCTCGTGCACGCGGGTGCCGAGCAGGTGGCGCAGCTGGTGAAAGCGCAGCCCGATCCCGATGGTCTCGGCGCGCTCCTTGACCCGTGTCGACACGTACGCCGAGGTGACGTGCCCCTTCTTGGTGTAGGAGGGGAACAGGTACCCGGTGTACTCGCTGGTGTCAGGCAGCTCGTTCTCGACGACCGGCGGGATGACCACCAGGTCCTCGAAGCCGCCCTTGCCGATGACGCGGCACACCATCGTCTTGCCGAGCCGGCGGAAGTCGCGCGTATGGATCTTCGCGACCTCGTGGGCGCGCAGACCGCAGTACGCGCCGAGCAGCACCCACAGCAGGTCGCGGCGGGAGTTGGTTTCGCCGAGGTGTTCCACGAGGCGGTCGAAGGCGACCTCGTCGAGCGGGTCGGGCAGGTGACGCGGTGACCTCGGGCGAGGGATGCCGTCGGTCGGGTCAGGAATCTGCGCGTAGCGGGCGTACTGCCGCAGTGCGGTCAGGTACGTGATGCGTGATTCGTCGGCGTAGTTGTCCAGGTGCAGCAGCAGCTGGTCGCGGGTCAGGTCTTGGGGCAGGACTCCGATGGCGCGGCAGACGGCGTAGACGCTGTCGCGGCGGCCTTCGGCGGTGCGCACGGCTCTGCCGAGCGCACGGAGGTGGGCATAGAACGGCTCGCCCAGCTCCCTCAGATTGTTCTCGAATTGTGTCACATGTACTAATTTGCGGCGATTTGACCATCCTGTGATGTGGCTTTGGGATACCAAACCGGCTGGCTGAAAGTCCCCGCTCATGCGACTGAGGTCACGTGTACATAAAGGTCAAAAGCCCCTTCATACGATCGCGTGTGCCGAGTCTCACCGTCGTCGGGGTCTACATACGGTCGCGTAGGTCACAACCGAGGGTGAAAGATGTGTGGTCGTGGCAAACGAATCGAGATCACTCAGCGGCGGCACGATTCGGTCCTACGCGGCGGTGGGGGACAGCTTCACCGAAGGCGTCGGGGACCCCGGGCCCGACGGGAACTTCGTCGGATGGGCCGACCGGCTCGCCGTCCTCCTGGACGACCGCGTCCCCGAGGACACCTTCCAGTACGCGAACCTCGCCGTGCGCGGCAAGCTCATCGACCAGATCGTCGAGGACCAGATCCCGCGGGCCGTCGAGCTCGCCCCCGACCTGGTGTCCCTGGTCGCCGGCGGGAACGACATCATCCGCCCCGGCACCGACCCGGACGACGTGGCCGAGCGCTTCGAGAAGGCCGTGGTGCGGCTGACCGAGGCCGCCGGGACCGTCATGGTCGCCACCGGCTTCGACACCCGCGACGTGGCCGTCCTCAAGCATCTGCGCGGCAAGATCGCCACGTACAACATGCACGTACGGGCCATCGCCGACCGGCACGGCTGCACGATGCTCGACCTGTGGTCGCTGAAGTCCATCCAGGACCGCAGGGCCTGGGACGAGGACCGGCTGCACCTCTCCGCCGAAGGACACACCCGCGTCGCGCTGCGCGCCGGGCAGATGCTCGGCGTCGACGTGCCCGCCGACCCGGAGCAGCCCTGGCCGCTGCTCCCGCCGCGCGGCACGTTCGAGGTGCGGCGCGACGACATCCACTGGGCCCGGGAGTTCCTGGTGCCGTGGATCGGCCGGCGGCTGCGCGGGGAGTCCTCCGGGGACCGCGTGGAGGCCAAGGGGTTCGTGGACCCGCACATCATCAAGGCGCACCTGGAATCGGCGTCCTGACCGCCTGAACCGGCGCCGCCGGTATCCGCTCCAGGACCCCGCCCGCGAAGACGTCGTACAGCGGCAGCGTCTCCAGGTGGACGTAGCCGATGTGACAGTCGCAGACCGCCAGCGGGCATGCCCGGGGTCCGAGCGCCGCGCGCCAGGAACCGTCGTACAGGTTGCCCAGCTCGGCCCGGACGAAGTGACAGCGGCGCACCGTGCCCTCGCCGTCCACCGAGACGACCGAGGAACCGGTCCGGCAGGGCAGCCCGGCCGAGCGGTGCGGATGCCTGCTGTACGGGAAGAGGGGGTCGACGGCCGTCCAGGCCGCGGCCTCCTCGTCCGTGTACGTACGGCCCTCCGCCGCGTTCACCCACAGGTACACCTCGGACGGCAGCGCCCTGCGCAGCGTACGGGCCTGCTCCAGATGCTCCGGGAGGCCGACCACGCCGACACTGAACCGCACCCCGCGCCGCGCCAGCTCTCGCGTCTTGCCGAGGAACCGCTCGTAGGGCGTCTGCCCCGGGTGGAACGTGCACCACAGGGCGAGCGCGTCCAGGTCGGCGTCGGCGAGCCACTCCGTGCGGCAGCTCAGATTCGTCTGGATGGCGACGCGCGCGACGTGCCGCTGGTGCGAGAGCTCGACCATCGCCTTCCGGTACCAGGACCGCACCAGCCCCTCACCCCACGGCGTGAACAGGACGGACAGCCGGTCCTCGCGCTGCCCGGCCACCCAGCCGGAGAACCGCTCCAGCGCCGCGCGGTCCGCGCGCAGCTGCGCGGTGGAGTCGCGGCGCTTGGCGAACGGGCAGTACGGACAGTCGTAGTCGCACGAGGACAGCGGCCCCCGGTACAGCAGCGTCAGGTCCATCGGCCCGCTCACCTCGGCTCGTACGCGGCCATCGCGGCGCGCACCTCGGGGGAGAACAGCTCCGGCCCGAGCGCGTCCGAGTACGCCAGGCCCTCGGGCGTCAGCCGCAGCCGCTCCCCGTCGTCCCACGGCTCCAGCCAGCCGCGCGCGGCGAACGCCGCGAGCTCGGCCGCGAAGTCGTCGAATGGGCCGGCGCCGAACCGGAGCCGGTAGTCGTCCAGCGGCATGCCCTCGGCCTGCAGCAGCGACTGCAGCAGATGACGGCGGCGCGCCTCCCGCCCGTCGACCCGGCGGCCGTGCCGCGCCCGCGCGAACTCCTCGGCGGCGGTGGCCGTGTAGCCGTCGATGATCGCGCGGATCTCCCGCATGTCGACGGCGTACTCGAAGGAGTAGTGCAGCGACGAGGTGTACGAGCGGGCGCCGCAGCCCAGGCCGATCATGCCGTCGGTCTGGCAGGCGTAGTCGTCCGGGCCCTGCGCCGGGGCGTCCGCGCGCCGGAACATGCGCATCGACACCTGCTCGTAGCCGTGCTCCAGGAGATGGTCGCGGCCCTGGCGGTACAGGCGCAGCCGCTGCTCGTCCCAGGCGTGGTCGGACAGCGGGGCGGTGCTCCGGCCCAGGCCGGTCAGCGGCCGGACGTAGAGCGGGTAGAGGTACAGCTCCTCGGGGCGCCAGGCGAGCGCCGCGTCGAGGGAGGCGCGCCAGCTCGCCGGGGTCTGGCCGCCGATGCCGTAGATCAGGTCGATGTTCAGCACCGGGATGTCCGTGTCCCGGATGCGGGTCAGCGCCGCCTCCACATCCGCGCGGCGCTGCGGCCGGACCGCGGCGCGGGCCTCCGCGTCCACGAAGCTCTGCACGCCGATGCTCAGCCGGGTCGTGCCGCGCTCCGCGAGGACCGCGAGCCGGTCCGCCGTGGCCGTCGCGGGCGAGGTCTCCACGGACAGCGGCACCGCCCGCAGGTCCGCGCCCGTCCGCAGCTCGGCGATGTCGCACAGCCGCGCCAGCTCGTCCGCGTCGAGGAAGGTGGGGGTGCCGCCGCCGAACGCCGCGTTCGCGAACCGCACGTCCGGACCGTCGCCGAGCGCCTCGCGCACCGCCACGGCCTGCCGTTCCAGGGCGTCCAGATAGCGGCCCGTCAGCTCGTCCGGTGCGCCGATGCGCGTGAACAGATTGCAGAAGCCGCAGCGGACCTCGCAGAACGGTATGTGGAGATAGAGGGAGAGCGCGCCCTTGGGCTCGTCGCGCCACAGGTCGCGCAGCGCGGGACGCTCGGGCAACGGCCGGTAGGCGGTCTTGTGCGGATACGCGTAGACGTAACTCTGGTACGGGCGCGGGGCGTCGGCGGACACGGTCCCCGCGCGTCCGGCCGCTTCGGCGGTGGTGGTCATCCGGTCGGCTCCAGGAAGAAGTGGGCGTAGGGCACGGTCCAGACCGCCTCGTGGCCGAGACGGTGGCCGGTGTAGCCGTCGTCCCCGTAGGCCGTGCCGTGGTCGGAGCAGACGACGGCGAAGCAGCGGCGGCGCGCGCTCATCGCCGCGAACAGCCGCCCCACGTGCCGGTCGATGTACTCCAGAGCGGCGGCGTGGGTCTCGGGCGAGTCACCTGCCGCGCGCGTGGCACCCGGCAGGTGGAACCAGTTCGGCTGGTGCAGCGCCGCGGCGTTCACGAACAGGAACAGGCGCTGCTCGTGCGGGAGTTCGGCGACGACCTGCTCCGCGCGCGCGACCTGCGCCTCGAACGACGTGGGCGACGCGACCCCGAACTCGGGCTCCCAGTGGCTCTCCTGGAAGAGGCCGGGCAGGACGCTCCCCAGGGCGCCCTGCCGGTTGAAGAAGCCGACGCCGCCGACGCACACCGTCCGGTACCCGGCCGCGGCCAGACCCGACACCAGGTCCGGGGTGTCGAAGACATAGGTGCGGCCCGCCGTGGTCTCGCTGCCCGCGAACCGCGCCGCGAACAGCCGCGGATGCGGGCCGGGCGTCACGGGAGTCGGCAGGAAACCGGCGAACATCGCCTGATGGGACGCGTACGTGAAGCTGCCCGGCGCGTGCCGCTTCTCCCAGGTGCCGCCCGGCAGATGACGTGCCAGGTGGGGGATGCGGCCCGCCGCGGCCAGCTCCACCGCCACGTCGTGGCGGAGCGTGTCGAGGGTGAGCAGCAGGAGGTCGTCGCGGCCCACCACCTCGTTCATGTCGGGATCGGCCGTCGCGCCGGCCGCGGCGGGTGCCGTGGGCATGACCGGTGCCGTGTGCGGGGCGGCGGGTGGTGGCGAGGTGGTGTCAGGTGCGGGCATCGCGGGTCCTTGCGGGGTGGTGCGGGTGTGCGGCGGCGGGAGCCGCTCGGTGCGGGGCGCCGAAAACGGCCGGGGCCCGCGCGGGGTGCCGGGCGTCAGGGAAGTGGCGGAGCACGGCGGCGACCTGGGCCGCGTACGTGTCCAGTCCCTCGGCACCGCCGCCGGGCAGCCCGGTCAGGCGCGGCAGCAGATCGCCGAAGGCGTTGACCTCGCCGACGGCGAAGCGCCGCCAGCCCACCGAGGGCAGCAGGTCGACGCCGACGCAGAGCGTGCGCGGGAAGCAGGCGGCGGCGCGCTCGCACAGGTCGAGGGCGTGCGCCCAGGACGCGCCCGCGGCCTGCCGGGCGGCGGCCGACTCGCCGCGCAGGCCGCCGAGATGGAGGTTGGTCAGAGGCGTCCGGCTGGTGCGCACGACGGCGTGCGTGGCGCGGCCGGCGACCACGACGACGCGCAGGTCGGCCGCGCGCCCGTGCAGCGACGCCTTCGGCAGCCAGCGCTCGATGTGCAGCCCGTCCGGGGCCAGCGCGTCCACGATCGCCGCGATGTCCGCCTCGCGTGTGTAGCGCCGCACGCGCAGGGAGTTGTGCAGTGCGCCGTCCGCCGGCTCCACGGACGTCGTGGCGCGGATCCGGCCGGGGCCGGCCGTCTCCAGGGCGAGCACACCCGAGGCCGACGAGCCGTGGGCCGGCTTGACGAACACCCGGGGCATCCCGTGCTCCGCCATCAGCGCCCGCACGTCGTCCCAGCCGCGCACCTCGGCGGCGCCGCCGGACGTGGGGGAGGCCGGGACGGCCACCCCGGCCCGGGCGAGGACTTGATGGCAGCGGCGCTTGTCGAAGAGCACGGCGACGTCGTCGGGATCGTCGAGCCGGACCCCGCCGTCGAGGGACCGCACGGCCGTCAGGAAGCGCCGGTACCACCGGGCGCCGCCCTCGACGCGCGTCGGATCGGCCACGTCCCGCAGGGCGCGCTCGACCTCCTCGTCCTCGCCCGCCGAGTCGATCCGCACGATCTCGTCACCGGCGAACGAGGCTCCGCCCTCGCGCAGCACGTCGCGCCACGCGACCACGCGCGGCGCCGGCAGTCCGGCGTCCCGCACGGCGGCCGTGAACAGGTCCACCCGCCGGTTGCCGGGGTTGCCGACGACCGCGAGACGGAGCGGAGCGGGGCCAGTTGGGGACGCGGCCGCCGCGTCCCGCGGGCCGTCCGGTCCCGCCGGTGCCGTCCGCCCGGTCATTCGCCGACCGAGACGTACCGCCACACGGTGTCCCCGTCCTGGTCCTCGTCCGCGTCGTCGGCGTCGAGGTCGACCTCGACGCCCGCGGGCACCAGGGAGTCCAGGAAGCGCTGGCGCAGCCCGTCGCTCAGGTAGTTGTGGTGCAGGTCGAGCTTGCGCAGGTGCGTGAGGGGCTGACCCGCGAGGAGCGCGGTGGCGCCGACATCGGTGAGGACGCCCATCGACAGGTCGAGCGTGTCGAGCCGGGCCACCACCGGGGCGGCCGCCGCGGCCGCCGCGATCTCGTCCTGGATCTCGCTGTTGCACAGCGCCAGGTGCTTCAGGGCCGGCAGCCGGCCGCCCGTCAGGAAGGGCTCGACATCGGCGACGGTGGAGTCCCCGCCGTAGTCCGACGTGCCCAGCCACAGGGCCAGCCGGGTCAGGGCGGGCAGCTCGCTCGCCGCGATCCCGCGCACCACCTCGGCGGGCAGACCGCCCGTCTCCACGGTGAGCGAGCGCAGCCGCTCGTGGCGCACCGCCGGGAACGCCAGACTGGTCCCGCCGCGCACCGCGAACTCCGTCAGCTCCGGGAAGCCGCTCAGCAGCGGGGTCACGTCGCCCTGCGTGATCCAGGAGATCTCGCACTCCTCGAAGACGATGTCGCCCAGGAAGAGCGCGCGCAGCGCCGTCAGCCGGTCCCGCGCCTCCAGCAGCGCGGCGATGACCGGCTCCGGCCCGTTCTCGTACGGGTCGCTCCACGAACCGACCACGATCGCCTTGACGCCGCCGAGGTCGACGGCCTTCGCGAACCGGGCGAACGCCTCCGGCCACGCCTCCTCGCTGTCGTACGACTCGACGGAGACCCGCCACGCGACGGCGTCGGCGGCGGGCAGCGTCGCGGCCTGCTCCCCGTCCGCCGCCGGGAAGTCGAAAATGGGCAGGCCGTGCAGCTCCTGCAGGTGGTTTCCGATGGCCATGTCCGCCCCGTTCCCGATCCGTTCGCGCCGTCCGCGATCTCCGCTGGAACTGAAGTTGTACCAACCGTCACTGACAACCACGGCCGCGGGGCGCCAGGCCGCCGTTGTCAGACCCTGCCCCTACCGTCGGCAACGACGCGGCCGCACTCGGCGGACCGTGGGACGGGAGAGTCATGTACCGGCAGGGAGACGTGCTGATCGTGCCGCTCGCGGAGGGCGCGGTGCCCCCGCACGTGGCGGACGCCCCCGACGAGCCGCGGGACGCCCGCGGGCGGCTGGTGCTCGCGCTGGGCGAGGTCACGGGCCACGCCCACGCGGTCGTCGGCCCCGGCCGACTGGTGCGCGAGCCGGGCCCGTTCGGCCCGCTGCTGCTCCAACTGCCCGACGGCGGGCGGGTGGTGCACGAGGAGCACGCGGCGATCTCGCTGCCCAAGGGCTGGTTCCGGGTGATCCGGCAGCGCGAGTACGTGCCGGGCTCGGTGCGGCTCGTGGCGGACTGAGCGCGCGGGGCGCGGCGGGAGCGGGAGAGGGACGGGGAGAGGACGACGAGTGAGCGTGGACGAGGGGTTCCGGGGGATGGCCGACACGATGAGGGCACAGCAGATGACGTCCACGGCGCAGGCAGCGGCGCCGGCATGGTCAAGGAGCCGCGAGGGTGCGGGGAGCGCCGCGGCGGACCTGGCGCACTGGCGGGCGGTCGCCGCCGCCACCGGGCCCGCCGACCGGGAAGCGGCCGAGGCCGGTGTGCGGCTCGCCTACCTTGAGGCCGGGCTCGCCGAGCCGGCGCGCATCCTGTGGGCGGACTCGCCGCGCGCGGCGGCCGTGACGCTGCTCGCGCGCCGCGCGGAGACGGGCGAACCGGGCTCTTCCGTAAGGGACTTGGTTCGCAACGGCCCATGGGCCCAGGCCCGTGAGCGGCTGCACGCGCGGCTCGGCCCGGCCGGATGGAGCGCGCACTGGAACGCCACGGGAGGCCGCCTGTGGGACACCACCCAGATGCTGGTCGACCGCATCAGAACAGGAATCGTGGAGGAACTGGCCGAGCCCTCCCGCACGGTCGTAGGCGCACGGGACCGGGGGAGCGAGGCGGCGATCCGCCTCCTGCTCCTGGACGCCGTGCTCGGCCAGCACGAGGCCGCCTGGCTCAGCGCCTTCGGCTCGTCCGACGAGGAGCGGGACTCCCGGTTGGGCGGGCTGGCCCAGGTCGCCCGGTCGGCCGGCTGGTGGTGGCCGTACGAGGACGTGGCCGTGGTGTGCGAGCGGCCCACGGAGCTGCACCGCGACGAGGCCGGGCGCCTCGACAGCGCCACGGGACCCGCTGTGGCCTTCCCCGACGGATTCGCGCTGCACGCCTGGCGCGGCATGCCGGTGCCCGCCGACTTCCTGGCCGGTCTCGCCGGGCTGACCCCGCAGCGCATCCGCGACGAGGAGAACGCGGAACTGCGCCGGGTGATGCTGGAGCACTTCGGCTACGACCGCTATCTGACGGAGTCCGGGGCCGAGCCCGTGCACCGGGACGCCACCGGAGTCCTGTGGCGGGTCCGGCTCCCCGGTGACGAGGACGTGGTGATGGTCGAGGTCGTCAACTCCACCCCGGAGCCCGACGGCAGTCACCGCACCTACTGGCTGCGCGTGCCGCCGCGCACGAGAACCGCGCGCGAAGGCGTCGCCTGGACGTTCGGGCTGCACGCCGACGCGTACGAGCCGCAGCGCGAGACGTGAGCGGCGGGCGGCCGGGGGGCGTCGTGCGCGCGGCGCGCCCGCGCCGCGCGCGTGGCCGGCCGCGCGGGTGGTCGTACCTAGCGTGCGGGCCGCGCCAACTGGGCGCTTTCGAGGCCGAGTTCCCGTGCCAGCGCCTCGTCCACCCACTCCTGTGTACGGGCCCGGGACACCGCCCCGTCGTACGCCGTCATCTGTACGGCGAGCCCGTCGAGCAGGGCCGTCAGGCGCAGCGCCGTCGCCGCGGGGTCGGGGCAGGTGAACTCGCCCGCCACGACGCCCTCCGTGACGACCTCGGCGAGTGCCGCCTTCCACTGCTTGTCGAGGTCACGGGTGACGTCGCGCAGCGCGGGCTCGCGCAGCGACGCGGCCCAGCCCTCGATCCACAGGCGCCAGCCCTTGGCCTGGCCCGTCGGCGCGTACCAGCGCACCGCCGCCCGCAGCCGCTTGAGCGCCGTGGTCCGACGGCCGAGGAGTCTGCGCAGCCGGGCGAGGTCGTCCTGCGCCGCGTACGTGAACGCGGCCGCGACGAGCTTCTCCTTCGTAGCGAAGTGGTACAGCACCAGCGCGTTGCTCACGCCGAGCGCCGACGCCACGTCGGCGATGCGCACGGCCGCGATCCCGCGCGCCTCGATCTGCTCGATGGCGGCCCGCAGCAGCTCCTCGCGCCGCTCGGCCACGCTCAACCGGACTCTAGCCACACGGGCACCCTAATTGTTCGGCCGGGCGGCCCCGGTGCGAGCGGCCGTCCCGGTGCGGGGGCGCGCGGTCACCGGTACCAGCCGAAGCGCTCCGCGATGACGGGCAGCCGGTCGGCGACGATGGCGTGCGCGGCGGCCCGCGGCGTCGTCCCCTCGGCCTCCGCGCGGTCGAGCATCCGCCCGGTCAGGGCGCGCATGGAACGGCGCGTGCGGTCGAAGGCCTCGTCCGCGTCCGCACCGATGTCGCCGAACAGCGTCCACCACCACCAGGCGTTCGTACCCGAGTTGACGACCACGTCCGGCAGGACGGTGGTGCCGCGGCGCGCGAGCAGTTCCTCGGCGTCGGGCAGCACCGGCATGTTGGCGGCCTCCACGATCCAGCGGGCCGTGATCCGTTCCTGGTTCGCGGCGTCGATCGCGTACGACACCGCGGCCGGCACGAGCACGTCGGCGTCGGCCGACAGCCAGGCGTCGCCCGGCAGTTCGCGGTCCTGCGGGCGCAGCGCCGAGCGGTCCACCGAGCCGTACGCGTCGCGCGCGGCGAGCAGCGCCTCCACGTCGAGCCCGTCGGCGTTCGCGACCGTGCCCCTGAGATCGGCGATCGCGACCACCCTCAGACCCGCACGGGCGAGGAAGCGCGCCGTGGCGCCGCCCATGGTGCCCAGGCCCTGGAGCGCGACGCGGGTGTCCTCGTACGGAACCCCCGCCCGGTCGAGCGCCACGAGCACCGACTCGGCGACACCGCAGCCGCCCACGAGCTCGTCCAGGCCGATCCCGTCGACGTCCAGCGCGAACGCGTCCGCGAGACGTTCCCGGGCGGCCCGCTCGTCGTCGAGCAGCGGATACACCGCCTGGATCGACGAGACGAGGCCCGCCTCCGCGGCCGCCTCGTCCACCAGGTCCTGGGTCAGGCCCAGGTCCTCGCCCGTCGTCCAGAAGGACTCGATGTGGGGGCGCATGGCCCGCAGGTAGCGCACCAGGACCCCGTACGCCTCCGGGGAGCGCGGGTCGCAGTCGATGCCGCCCTTGGCGCCGCCGAGCGGGATGTACCGGGCCCGCGGGTCGTAGTGCAGGGCCTCCTTCATGGTCATGCCGCGCGCGAGTCCCGCGACCTCTTCGAGGGTGCAGCCGGGGCGCATCCGCAGGCCGCCGCTGGAGACGCCGCGCACCAGGCGGTCCACCACCAGGTAGCCGGTGCGGCCGGTGACATGGTCGGTCCAGGTCAGCGTCATCAAGGGCTTCGCCGGGAGCGCGGCGGGCGGCGCGGTGGACATGAGGGCTCCTCGGGAACGGTGATCGGGTCGGGGCCCGGTGCGGCGACGGCTTTACTGAATCGTCGGTCAGTATCGGAACCGGCAAGGAGCCCTGTCAACGGAGCGCGTACTGAATGCCCGATCAGTACTGCCCGGGGCGGCCCGGGGGCGGCGGCGCGCACCGGCGGCGGGGCGGCACATAATGGAACACCCTGATCGATCAACGGGAGGCGCCGTGTCACGTTCTCTGAGTACCGGACTGCGTTCGCTGCAGCCCGCTGCGTTCGGCGCCGAGGCCACCGGCGCGCGCCTGGAGCGCATCCGCAGGTCGCCGAACTTCGCCGACGGGCAGTTCCGGAACCCGGAGGGCGCGCGCATCCGCCCCGACGGCTCGATGCTCGAGTTCGCGAAGATCTACTTCCGCAAGGAGGAGCGCGCGCTGCGCACGCCCACGGGCACCGTCCCCGTGCACGCCACCACCCTCGCCGACCTGGCCAAACCGGCCGTGAGCGGACTGCGGATCACCTGGATGGGGCACTCCAGCGTGCTCGCGGAGATCGACGGCGTCCGGGTGCTCTTCGACCCGGTGTGGGGCGAGCGCTGCTCCCCGTTCCCCTTCGCCGGACCCAAGCGGCTGCACCCCGCCCCGCTGCCCCTCGCGGCGCTCGGCCCGGTCGACGTGGTCGTCATCTCGCACGATCACTACGACCACCTGGACATGCCGACGATCAAGGCGCTCGCCGGGACGGACACCGTCTTCGCCGTGCCGCTCGGCGTCGGCGCGCACCTGGAGCACTGGGGCGTCCCGGCCGACCGCCTGCGCGAGCTGGACTGGCACGAGTCGACCGAGGTCGGCGGCGTGACGCTCACGGCCACGCCCGCCCGCCACTTCTGCGGCCGCGGCCTGCGCAATCCGCAGCACACCCTGTGGGCGTCCTGGGTCGCCCAGGGACCGGAGCACCGGATCTACCACAGCGGGGACACCGGCTACTTCCAGGGCTTCCAGGACATCGGCGCGCAGCACGGCCCGTTCGACGTGACCATGATCCAGATCGGGGCCTACTCCGAGTTCTGGCCCGACATCCACATGACGCCCGAGGAGGGCCTGCGCGCCCACCTCGACCTGCAGGGCGGCCGGCCGCACGGCGTGCTGATGCCGATCCACTGGGGCACGTTCAACCTGGCGCCCCACCCGTGGGCCGAGCCCGGTGAATGGTCCGTGGACGCGGCGCTGGATGCCGGCCAGGCCCTCGCCACGCCGCGTCCGGGCGAGCCGTTCGAGCCGGCCGGGGATCTCCCGACCGACGCGTGGTGGCGCGGTGTGAGCGCCCCCGTCACCCGCTCCTGGCGGCCGGTCGGGCCGCGCGCGGTCGAGGACGGCCCGGCCCCGTCGCAGCTCGACCTGGCGGGCGACCGCTGACCGCGCCGGGGAGCGGCGGCCCACCGCCCCTCCCCGGCCCCGTCAGGGCGTACCGCGATCCGTCAGTTCCCGGAGGTCCACGGGGGCCCGCCAGGTGATCCGGCGGTGCATCGCGTTGAGGTCGTGCTGAAGCGGCGAGGGCGGCACGGCGAGCACCGGACAGCGGGCGTGGGCCAGGCAGTACCGGGCGGCCGAGGGGCGCAGCGCGCGGCGCAGCCGGCCCCGGGAGCCGGCGCCGAGCACCAAAAGATCGTCGGGCCGGTCGGCGATGCCCACCAGCGCGGCGCCCGGGGTGCCGCGCACGACGACACCCGCCAGTCGCACGCCGGGCACCGTGCGGCCGAACGCGCCGCCGAGGGTCAGGAGCAGGCGTTCGCCCGCGACCCGCCGGCACTCGGCGAGCACAGCGGGCGCCGACGGGCCGCGGTGCCCGAGTTCACCGCCGGGCGGCGCCCAGGCCAGCACCGCCCACAGCTCGGCGCCGGAACGCCGGGCCTCGGCGGCCGCGCGGTGCAGTGCGGTGAGGCTCCCCGGGCTGCCGCTGACCCCCGCCACGACGCGGGGCGCCCGCTCGGTTCTTTCCTCTTCCATGCAGGCCTCACTTCTTCCAGCCCCGGTACCTTCCGCCATGGGACACGCGAAGTCGCCTGCCGCGGCGCGCTGTTGGCGCGGTCCTGATGTCCGGCAGTCCCCTTCTTACGGAGTGTTGACGAGCGGTGCACCCGTCCCCGGGCCGGTGCCCGCGACCGATGCGACGCTGCTCCACGGGCCGCTCCCCGTCCCGCCGTCAGCGTCGCGTCAGAGCTGGGCTCCGTGCCGTCAGCGTCGCGTCATGAGGCGTCGGAGTCCCCGCCACCCCGGGCATAGCGTCGATGCCACCCCGGCCTTCCGGCTTCCGTGACGGCCCGGGCGACCGATACCGCTCCGAGGATTCTCCAGGGGGAGTCCCATGAACGACCTGCTGTGCGGTGAAGACCCGGAACCTGGCGAACGTGTCCCGGCCGGGCCGCTCTACGTTCCCGTCCGGCCGGGACCTTCCGGGTGTGCCGCCCGTATGTTCCGCACCCCGCCCGGTGAACGCACCGCCGTCGGATTCACCAGCCGCGAACGGCTGGCCGCGACGCTCGGCCCGGACCAGCGCTGGATCCGGCTCGGCGCACCCGCGCTGAGAGCCCTCGCCGAGCCCCTCGGCGTCACCGCCGTCACCGTCGACCCGACCTTCTCCGCCCCGGTCACCGCGGCCCCGCTCGCCCGTGGCGGCGCCGGGACGGTCCGGGACCGGTGGCGGGAGCAGACGACCGGCGTCGCGCGGGTGACCGGCGCCGCCACCGTCGCCGACGCGCTGTGGATCCACTGAACAAGGGAGTACGCAGATCATGACCATCACGCACCCGCATGCTCCCGCTCCCGCTGCCGCGGACGACCTGTCGGTGTGGCCGGCCTCCACCGCCCGCCGGCCGCACGGCGACCTCGCCGTCGGCGGGGTGTCGCTCGCCGAGATCGCGGAGCGCTTCGAGACGCCCGCCTATGTGGTCGACGAGGCGGAGGTCCGCGACCGCTGCCGCACCTACCGCGCCGCCTTCCCCGAGGCCCATGTCCTGTACGCCGCCAAGGCGTTCCTGTCGCGGGCCATGGTCCACTGGATGGACGAGGAGGGGCTCGGGCTCGACGTGTGCTCGGCCGGTGAGCTGGAACTCGCCGTCACCTCCGGCTTCCCGGCCGAGCGGATCGTGCTGCACGGCAACGCCAAGTCTCCGCGCGACATCGACGTCGCGCTGCGCCTCGGCGTCGGCCGCATCGTCATCGACAGCCCCTCCGAGATCGCCCGGCTCGCCGCCGCCGTCGGCCCGGACGGCCACCAGAAGGTAATGGTGCGCATCGTGCCCGGCATCACCGCCGGAGGGCACGAGAAGATCCGGACCGGTACCGACGACCAGAAGTTCGGCCTGTCCCTGGCCGACGGCTACGCACACCACGCCATCGCCCGCATCCTGGACCAGTCGCAACTCGAACTCACCGGGCTGCACTGCCACTTGGGCTCCCAGATCACCACGGCCAAGCCCTACCTCACCGCGGTGCGCCGCATGGTCGGGCTCATGGCCCGGATCCGCGACAGCCACGGTGTCGTCCTGCCGGAACTCGACATGGGCGGCGGCCACGGCATCGCCTACCGCCCCGGGGAGGAGTCGCTGGACATCACGGCGCTGGCCCGCCGGATGCGCGCCGAACTCGTCGAGAGCTGCGCGGGCGCCGGCCTGACCGTGCCCCGCCTGCTGATCGAACCCGGCCGGGCGGTCGCCGGACCCGCCGGGGTCGCCGTGTACCGCGTCCTCGCGGTCAAGCACACCGGCGCGAAGGTGTTCGTCGCCGTCGACGGCGGCATGAGCGACAACCCGCGGCCCGCCCTGTACGGAGTCCGGTACGCCCCGCGCCTGATCGGCCGTCACTCCACCGCCGCGGCCGCCACGGCGACCGTGGTCGGCCGGCACTGCGAGGCGGGCGACGTGCTCGCTGCCGACGTCGAGCTGCCGGCCGATGTCCATCCCGGCGACCTGCTCGCCGTCCCGGTGGCCGGCGCATACCACCTCTCCATGGCCTCCGGATACAACCTGGTCGGCCGTCCGCCCGTGATCGCCGTCGCCGACGGGCACGCCCGCCTCCTGGTGCGCCGCGAGTCCCTCGACGACTACCGCAGCCGCGACATCGGTCTCTGAGCCCCCGGGCCCGCGGACCGGTCCGCTCCGACGAAGAGCCCACCTCCGGGCAGGTGCCGCCCCACCCTCGCCCGGAGGTGCCGTCGCCCTGTCCGCACCCGTGCGGCAAGCCCCGGCGCGTCAGCCCGAACCCGCCACCACACAGAACTCGTTGCCCTCCGGATCCGCCATCACGATGTGATGGCCGTCGAACTCCTCCAGGATCGTGCCGCCCGCCAGGGCCAGCCGGTCCGCCTCCGTCTCGATCCGGGCCCAGCGCTCGTCCGCCGTGCCATGACCCGGCACGCGGATGTCGAGGTGCAGCCTGTTCTTCGCCGTCTTCGGCTCCCGCACCTTCAGGATCGACAGCCGCGGCCCCACCCCGTCCGGGTCGCACAGCCACGCACCGTCGTCCTCCTCCTCGTCCTGAGGCGGGCCGAACGAGGCGAGCCACTCCTCACGCGTCGTGAACGGCGCGGGCGGGGGCTCGTCCACGTAACCGAGCGCCGTCTTCCAGAACGCGGCGAGCAGCGACGCGTCCGCGCAGTCGAGTGTGAGGTCGATTCGGGTAGCCATGGGAGGCGACCGTACGGGAGGGCACTGACAGTCCGACCTCGGCGAACACCTGTCCGGTGGCGTAATCGGTCGGCTGTGCGAGCGCTCATACCAGAGCGGGACGTGGGCCGCCGGAGTTTGGCAACTGCCCCTCGCACGTGAAGCGTTGACGACTACCGTGAGTGTCCGCCGCGCGACGCCCGGTCGATCGTTCCTGCCGCCGTGCCGCCCTGCCCATCCCCGAGAGAACCGAGGACGAGGACGCCGTATGTCTCAGCTCCGCCAGCCGGCCGCCCGCGCAGAACGTCGCGAAGGCGGTCGGCACGGCAGGCCGGCGGGGCGGGCCGCGCCGCACCCCGAGACTCACATACGACCCCAACTGCTGCGTCTCGCCGTGCTGCCGCCCCTCGCGGTGGCGCTCAGCGCGTGTGCGGCCGTCCTGTTCGCCGTACGGTCCACCGGGGCGCGGCCCAGCCTCACCCTGTGGAGCGTGCTCGCCGGGGCCTGCCTCGTCACCGTCGCGGGCATCGTCATCGCGGGCGTCGCCGCCGACCGCGCCGCCACGACCGTCCGCGACCGCGTCCTCGCGCTGCGCCGCACCAGCGCCCGGGGCCAGGCCGAACTGCGCGGACTCGTCGACCAGTTGCGCAAGGGCGAAGGACCGCCGCCGCGCCGCGCCCCCAAGGCGCCCGCGCCCGGCTCCGACGACTTCGACCTGCTCGCCGCCGACCTCGCCCGCGCCCAGGACGTCGCCGTCACCGCCGTCGTCCAGGCCACCCAGCTGTCCGGCCAGGCCGGCAGCCGGCAGAAGGTCGAGGTCTCCGTGAACCTCGCCCGCCGCCTGCAGTCCCTGGTGCACCGCGAGATCTCCGTCCTCGACGAGTTGGAGAACGACGTCGAGGACCCCGATCTGCTCAAGGGCCTCTTCCACGTCGACCACCTCGCCACCCGCATCCGGCGGCACGCCGAGAACCTCGCCGTGCTCGGCGGCGCCGTCTCCCGGCGCCAGTGGAGCCACCCCGTCTCCATGACCGAGGTCATGCGCTCCGCGATCGCCGAGGTCGAGCAGTACTCCCGGGTCAAACTCGTGCCCCCGGTCGACGGCACCCTGCGCGGGCACGCCGTCGCCGACTGCATCCACCTGCTCGCCGAACTCGTCGAGAACGCCACGGTGTTCTCCGCCCCGCACACCCAGGTCCTGCTCCGCGCCAACCTGGTCACCTCCGGGCTCGCCGTCGAGGTCGAGGACCGCGGACTCGGCATGCCGGTCACCGAACAGAACAAGATGAACGCGCTGCTCGCCGACCCCGACCAGGTCAACGTGTCCAGCCTGCTGCAGGACGGGCGCATCGGACTGTTCGTCGTGTCGCAGCTCGCCCGGCGGCACGGCATCACCGTCCGGCTCGGGACCAACATCTACGGCGGGGTCCAGGCCGTCCTCGTCCTGCCGCAGGAACTGCTCGGCGCCGACCAGGACGAGCGGGCCCCCCGCGTGCGCCGAGCCGCCGCCGCGGCCACCGCCGACAGCGTGCTCGCACCGGGAGCCGCCGACGGGCACGGCGCGCTCGGACACCCCGACGACACACGACACCCGGTGCCCCCGACCACGCGGCCCGCCCCGGCCCCGCGGCACGGCGCCGTCACCGCCGTGCCGCGGCAGCCGCCCGTCGGACAGCCGGGACCCGCACAGCCGCCGCCCAGCGGATTCGGCGCCCCGCCCCTCCCGCAGCGCACCACGGGCGACCCGCGCCCCACCCCCGCGGACGCCCTGCCCGGGATCCGCCCCGAGGACCGTGAGTCCGCCGTGGAGCACGCGGCGACGCCGCCCCTCCCGGTCAGCGGCGCGGTCCGCGGCACCATGGGCCGCCCCCTGCTTCCCAAGCGCAGGGCTCAGGAACACCTCGCTCCGCAACTGCGCGGCGGCCCCGCGCAACGCCAGGACGACGAGCCGCCGGTCGGGCACGACCCCGGGCTCATGGCCGCCTTCCAGCGCGGCATCACGCTCGCCGAGGCGGCCGACGCGCGCGAGCTGCCCCACCGGTCGCCGGACACCGGCGACGCCGAAGGCGGCAGTGCCGGATGACCGTTGCCCGGCCTGCCGATGTCCGCGAGGTGATATCCGGCGGGCCCCGCCCCCACCGTTCCCCCGACCAGCACCACACCGAGCAGTCCACCAAGGAGTCGATCCCCCATGGCGAGCGATGTGCCGACGGGTCATGTGTCCGATCTCGACTGGCTGATGAGCGGCCTCGTCCAGCGCGTTCCCCACACCAACAGCGCCGTGCTCCTCTCCTCCGACGGTCTCGTCAAGTCCGTGCACGGCCTCGACGCCGACAGCGCGGACCACATGGCGGCCCTCGCGTCGGGCCTCTACTCGCTGGGCCGCAGCGCCGGCGCCCGGTTCGGTGACGGCGGCGACGTACGACAGGTGGTGGTGGAACTCGACTCCACCCTCCTGTTCGTGTCGACCGCGGGCTCCGGCACCTGTCTCGCGGTGCTCGCCGGGCGGGAGGCCGACGCCGCCGTGCTCGGCTACGAGATGGCCATGCTCGTCAAGAGCGTGCGCCCCTACCTGGTGACGGCGCCCCGGCAGCACTCGGTCGAACCCACGGCGATGAGGAATTGAGGGTGACGGCCCCGCAGGACGGGCCATGGCTCGACGGCGCCGCGGGACGCCTCGTGCGCCCGTACACGATCAGCAACGGGCGCACCCGGCCGAGCACGTCGATGGATCTGCTGTCCCAGGTCATGGCCACCGGCACGACCCCCCTCGGGTACCTGGGGCCGGAACACAGCACCGCGCTCGAACTGTGCGCGCAGCCCACGTCGGTCGCGGAGATCGCCGGCCATCTCGGACTCCCCGCAGCCGTCACCAAGGTCCTTCTGTCCGACCTCGTCGACTGCGGGGCGGTCACCACCAAGCCCCCCACGTTCCACGACAACCCCACTGACCGGTCCCTACTGGAGGCAGTGCTCGATGGACTACGACGACAGCTCTGATCCCTTCCCCACCGCACTGAAGATCCTGGTCGCGGGCGGGTTCGGGGTCGGCAAGACGACTTTCGTCGGGGCGGTCAGCGAGATCGCTCCGCTCAGCACCGAAGAGCTGCTCACCACCGTCAGCGCCGCGACCGACAACCTCGACGGCATCGAGAACAAGGTCGAGACGACCGTCGCGATGGACTTCGGGCGCATCACCCTCGACCCCGAACACGTGCTGTACCTCTTCGGCACACCGGGCCAGGAACGCTTCTGGTTCATGTGGGACGAACTGTCCGAGGGCGCCCTCGGCGCGGTGATCCTCGCCGACACCCGTCGCCTCGAGGACTGCTTCGCCGCCGTCGACTTCTTCGAGGAGCGCGGCATGGGATTCATCGTGGCGGTCAACGAGTTCGACGGCGGCTACCGCTACGAACCCGAGGAGGTGCGCGCCGCCATCGACCTCGACCCGCAGGTGCCCGTGGTGCGCTGCGACGCCCGGATCTCCAGCTCCGGCATCCAGACCCTGCTCACCCTGGTCCGCCATCTCCTGGCGCACGCCGCCCCGGCGGCCACCGGTTTCGGGGCCCACACCTGACCCTTCGACCTGCTCACGGCCGGATCTGCGCGACCGGCCCTAGACGGTGACCGTCCCACCGTCCGGGAACGTGATGCGCACCTGCCCGTCCGCGTCCACCGCGCACTCGATCGACTCCCGCAGAGCCTGGGGGTGCACCACGTCGCGGGTCAGCGCCACCAGCGTCACCTGCGTGCTGGTGCCGCCGGGGTGCCGCGTGGCGCGCAGGAAGGGGGTGGCGGAGTGCGGCCCGTGGGCGTTGGCCTCCACCTCGCGCGCGATGCCGGTCTCCTCGTCCCAGCCGTACAGGCCCACGACCGCGCTCGTCAGCCCCGTCTCCGTGCGGGTCAGCGCCCAGCCCGGGCCCTGCTCGGCGTGCGGCCGCGCGGTGTCGGCGACCGCGTACCCGCCCTCGCGCACGGCGCAGCCCGCCGGCGCCTGCACCCGGTGGACCCGCAGTTCCCAGGGCCCGTGCAGCACGCTCGTCGACTCGATGGGGAACTCCTCGTCCGAGCCCGGGAGTTGCGCGTCGTGCCGGGACGAGGCGCGGCGTCCCTCGCAGGTCAAAGGGTGGATGCGGCGGCGGCGCGACGGGGTGCCGTCGGGCGCGAGCAGCGCCAGATGGTTGTCGACGGTACGCGCCCAGGCGTGCGGCGCCGACTCGGGAGCGGTGGCCGTGGAGTAGGCGAGCTTGGCGTAGTGCGGATCGTCCGCGGCAGGACCGTCGAGCGGGTTGTGGTCGCTGCCGTGGTTGACCAGGCGGACGATACCGTCGTGCGGAGTGCCGTGCAGCAGCCAGCCCGGCGCGGGCAGCGCCGTGTACTGCTCCGACTGCTCGACGGGCAGCGGCAGTTCACGCTCCGTCCACACCGGATGGTCCGCGGGCAGCAGCAGACCGAGGAAGCCCTTGCTCGCCCAGTACGGTGACGCGGGCCCCGAGTAGGCCTGGGTCGACGGCAGGAACGTGTCGTACCAGCCGAGCGGCAGCAGGCCCCGCTCGTCGGGGACCCCGCGCTCCACGAAGTGCCGGGCCGTGCCGGACGCCAGGCGGCGGGTCAGTCCGGGCGCCAGCGGCGTGCAGTCGGCCAGCGCCCCCATCCACACCGGAGCGGTCGCCGCGAACCGGTAGGTGAGGGAGCGGCCCTGGTGCACGGGCGCGCCGTCCCCGCCGAAGAAGTGCGGGTACGTGGACAGGAACTGGTTCAGCCGCTCGCGGTAGACCTTGCCGCGCCCGTCGTCGCCGTCCGGCCCGGCCATGCGGGCCCACAGCAGCGGGTACAGGTGCAGGGCCCAGCCGATGTAGTAGTCGAAGTTGCGGCCGTCGCCGTCGGTGTACCAGCCGTCGCCGACGTACCAGTCCTCGATCCGGTCGAGGCCGCCGTCGATGTCGCTCCGGCTGTACGGCGCGCCGACCGACGCCAGGAACTGCTCCGACACCACTTGGAACAGGCGCCAGTTGTTGTCCCAGGTCCGCCCGCCGACGAAGCCGGTGAACCAGTCGACGACCCGTTCCTGGACCCGGGTGTCGAGCCGGTCCCAGATCCACGGCCGGGTCTCGTGCAGGCCGATCGCGATCGACGCGGCCTCCACCATCTGCTGGGAGCAGTCGGTGAGGTCGGGCCAGGCCTCCCCGCTGTCACGGTCCGTGCCTGTTGTCAGACCCTGTGTGTACCTTTCGATCAGGTGGGACACGGCGGACGGGCCGGGGTCGTCGGTCCCGCCGCCCGCGCCCGCTATCCGGAAGGAGGCCAGCAGAAATGTCCGAGCGAACCCTTCGAGACCGTCCGAGACGACCCCGGACCAGCTGGCCCGTCCGGGCAGCCGGTACTGCGCGAATCCCGGTGTCGCGTACGGCACGAGTGCGTCCAGCTGCCGGTCGGCCAGCGCCTCCCAGTGCGCCCGGGTCCAGCCCGTCAGCGGGGAGCGGACCCGGTCGGTGGGCGGCAGGGAGAAGTACGGGGCGGGCATGGTGGTTCGCTGGCTCCTCGGTCGGTCTGCGGGGTGGGCGGCGGCGAAGATCCGCTGCGGTCAGGCGAGTTCGGCGGTGTGTGTGTGACCGCGCGAGCCGCCGACCCGGACGGTGACGACCGGCCGGCGGCCGGTCGTGACGGTGATCGTGTCGTCGGCGCGGACCACGCGGCGCACGGGGAAGGGCAGTTCGACCGTCAGGGTCGTCGCGGTGCGGCCCGGGTCCGCGACGGCCACCGTCACCCCGTGCCCGTGGCGGCGCACGAGGACCGTGCCGGGTCCGTCCGTGCGCAGGCCACCGGCTGTGCCGGCGGCCCAGAAGTGCGCGGCGAGCAGCCCGTGCCGCGGTGATTCGACGGCCTGGACGGTCCCGTCGGCCGTGAGGACCCGCACGGGCCGGGACCGGGACCAGGCGGCCGTCGCGGCGGCGGTGGCGCCCGGCAGCAGGACATAGGCGTACGAGGCGGAGACGGGGGAGGGGCCGTGGTCGAACCAGACAGTGGCGTAGCGGCGGGTGACCGGGGTGCTGCTGCCGCCGGTGTCCGCGCCGGTGTTGAGGGCCCGCCAGGTGCCGGTCCGCTCCTCGCGCAGGGCGTGCAGCGGGCCGCCGGACGGGAAGACATAGCCGCCCGTGCCCTCCAGATGGGCCCACCGCGCGTCGGGAAGCGATGCCGACCAGCCCAGATCCGTGGGATGCCGGTGACCGTCGACCACGAGCCGGGGCGCGCCGTCGGCGTGCAGGTTCCGGTTCTCCACGACCGTCTCGATCGTGCGGCCGTCGCTCGCCGTGATGTCCGCGCCGAGCGCGACGACCGCGTCGTCCACGAAGAACCACGTCTTCTTGGCGCGCAGGGTCGACCCGTCGGCGATCAGCTCCATCGCGGCGGCGCCGTACCGACGGTCGAGGACGGCCCCGCCCGCGACGGCGTTCTTCGGACGGAACGTGCTGGTCCCGCTGCCCGTGCCGAGATCGGTCCGGGCGCGCGTGTCCACCGTCGTACCCGGCAGGCGGTACGGATCGACCGTCGGCCAGAAGCCGTCACCGAAGGCGTCGAGGTCGTCGCCGTCGTACACATAGGTCATGCCGTCGCCGGTGTACCAGCCGTGCAGGTTCTCGCCGTTGCCCGCCTCGTAAGCGGAGATCCGCTTCGAGGAGAGCGACAGGGAGCACGCCCAGCGTGGCCGCCGGTGCACGATCCGGTCCATGTCGGCGAGGACGAAGTGCCCCGTGAGACGGTCCGCCGGCCGTACCGCCGGGTCGTCGAGGACCGCCTTCGCGCGTGCCAGGGCGGGCACGCCGACCAGCCCGGCGTACGGGGTCTGCGTGTTGCGCAGGATCCAGCCCTTGGCCGCCGCGCGCCAGCGGTCCGCGTACGACTGCGGTGCGCCGTCGGCGAGCTGGAGGATGTACGTGACGGCCGTGGCGCCGTCGGTGTGGTCGCGGGCACGCTCGCGGGATATCGCGCGGCCGCGCACCGCGTCCATCATCACGCCGTCGAAGAGGACGGGGGAGAAGGTCCGGTCGACGGCCTCGTGGAGCACGGTGACCGCCGGATCGGTGACGGCCCAGTCGGAGCCGGCCAGCAGAGCGATGAGCTGGCCCGCGCTGCCGAGCAGGATGCTCCCGTACGTGCCCGTGTAGGCGACGTATTCGTGCTGCACGAACGAGCCGTCGGCGTAGAACCCGTCGCCCGAAGTGACGTACCGGAACAGGCTGTTCTTCCCGCTGTCGCGGACGTCGGACAGGCCGTCGCGGGCCAGCGCGAGCACGGTGGC
This sequence comes from Streptomyces sp. cg35, assembly GCF_050410835.1. Taxonomy (NCBI): domain Bacteria; kingdom Bacillati; phylum Actinomycetota; class Actinomycetes; order Kitasatosporales; family Streptomycetaceae; genus Streptomyces; species Streptomyces sp. cg35. The sequence continues at coordinate 1,252,127 of NZ_CP191268.1, read as the reverse complement.
GTCCCGGGCGAGCAGGCCGCGCAGGGCGACGATGACGGCCTTGTCGGCGCGGTTGGCTCCGGTCTCGGCGAGGGACGGGGAGTTGGTGCGGCGGTCCGGGTCCGGGACGAAGCGGGCGACGGTCCGCACGTACGCGGCGAGGTCGTCGGCGGGCAGGTGGGCACGGAGCAGGACACAGGTGTCCATGAGCGCGCGGGGCGCACCGATCTCCCAGAACCACCAGTTGCCGGACTCGGAGCGGGCGGGGTCGTAGCGGCCGGTGTTGAGGAAGCGCAGCGCGTCGACCAGTGCGGCGAGCACGGCCCCGTCGCCGGTCAGCGAGGTGCCCGGGGTGGCCCAGGCGGTGGCGAGGGTGCGCAGCCGCGGATAGCTCTGGCCGAACATGCCGGGGTCGGCGGCAGGGGAGAGGTCCGGCCACAGCGCCGTGCGTCCGGCGGAGGTGTCGAGCTGCCTCCACCAGGCGGTGGCCTGCGTGTCCAGGGCGGTGAGCGCCGCCGCGAAGTCGGGGTCGTCGGCGTCGAACGGGACGCCGGTGAGCTGCTGTTCGGCGCGGGCGAGGAGGGCGTCGTAGGGGTCGGCGTCGGCTGCGGCGGCGCGTCCGCCGAGCGGCAGAGCCGTCGCGGCGGCGCCCGCCGCGGCCAGTGCGAGGGTCCGGCGTCGGGTCAGGTCCATGGTCGGTCGTCGCCCTCCAGATCAGTCGGACAGGGTGGCCGGGTCGACGGGCGGCTCGGGGAGGCCGAGGGCGGCCAGTGCGGCGAGGCCGTCGGCGTCGATCGGGTACGCCCACCGGGTCACGAAGAAGTCGGTGAGGTCGTAGCCGCTGACACGGCTGACGTAGACGGCGAAGTTGGTCCAGCGCAGGGCGTCCTGGGTGGCCCAGTCGGACTGCGGGTTCTCGGTCCGGACGATCCGGTGCAGCTTCGGCCAGAGGTCCGTGCCGAAGGCGAGTTCCAGCTGGCGCAGCGACACGAGCTTCTCGTACGCGCCGAACGAGGTGGCGAACGCGAGCCCCGGAGTGCCGAGCTTGGGCAGCGCGGACTGGAACGGGGTGAGACCGGTCGTGGCGTCCGGGGTGAGGAGGTTGGAGGGCTGGCCGAGGACGCGTTGCGCGGCGAGCGAGTAGATGTTGACGGTGACCTCGGTCAGGCCGGACGGCCGGTAGGCGAACTGCTGGTGCAGGTGGCCGAGTTCGTGGTAGAGCCCCCAGCCGCGGGTGGTGAGGCCCTGGACGGTCAGGAGCCGGTCGAAATAGGCGGGCGGGAAGGCGTTGTAGTAGTGCGTGGCGTACGCGCCGACCCCGGCCGGGACCTTCGGTACCTCGCTGAACTGGTAGGGGCCGGCCTTGCGCCGGTGAAGCGGGGCGGAGCCGTCGAGTCCCGCGACGGCGGCATGGGAGTCGATGACCTTCTCGAAGGTCTGCATCAGCGCCGTGTGGTCCTCGTCGCGGTAGGGCAGGAAGTTCGCCCGGGTGACGGTCACCAGGGCGTGCGGAGAGGACAGTTCCACGTACAGGGAGTCGGTGAACGTGTCGAGTTCCTGCTGGAACTGCGCCTCCGTCGTGCCGCCCAGGACGAACGTCGGCATGCGCACGGCGCCCTGTGCGAAGGTGACATGCGCGCGCTGGCCGTTGCCGGGCAGCCGCAGATGGACCGGTCCGCCGTAGGGGTCGCTGAAGGTGTTGACGCCCTGGGTCAGGGTGACGGCGCGGGGCGTCATGAGGTCGGCGTTGTCGGGATGGTTGTCGAACGTGCCGATGTGCAGCGTCGGCAGTACTCCGTCGAGCGCCGTCACCCGGACGGTGATCTGCGTGCCCGCGGGGGCGTAGCGGCCGGTGGCGATGAAGTCGCTGCCGCGGTAGGTCGTGGCAAGGCGCAGCCGCTCGGTCTCGGCGTCCGGGAACGCCTCGATGAGCAGGGTGTCGGGGTCCGTGGCCCGCGGCGGGGTCGATGCGGCGGCGGTCCCGGAGCCGAGGAGCGCGGCGGCACCGGCTCCCGCGAGCCCGGCCAGCAGGGAACGGCGGCCGAATCCGGGCGAGCCGGCGGCGGTGGGACGAGGCAGGTGGGCAGGGCGCATCCAGGACTCCCATGGGGACGAAGAACGTCGGAGTGATGGGCGGGACGAGCGTGGGGGCTGCGCGCCAGCATGTAAGCGTTTGCTATCCGGCCGCAAGAGGGTTCGGGGAGTTTCTGTTCGTTACTACGCCGAGCGGCCCTGGTTCGAGCAGCATCGCGCACGGTGGAGGTGCGGGGCGTCGGGTCAGTCCTGGCGGCGCTTCGCGGGCGGCGGCGCCACCGAGTCCCGCACCACGAGCTGCGTCCCGAGCCGCACGGTGCCGGTCGTGGGTGCGCGCCAGTCGTCCTCGTCGCCCCCGTTCAGGGCGTTGCGCACGGCCTGGCGGCCCATCTCCTCCAGGGGGATCCGGACCGTCGTCAGGCGTGGCCGCAGTTCCTGGGCCACCGGGATGTCGTCGTAGCCGACCAGGGAGATGTCCTGCGGGATGCGCACCCCGGCCTCCTCCAGGGCCTGCGCCGCGCCGGCCGCCACGATGTCGTTCGCGGCGAACACCGCGGTGAACTCGGGTCCTTCCCGCAGGAGTTCGGTCATGCGCCGGTAGCCGAAGGCGCGGCTGAACGCGCCCGGCTGCTCCAGCTCGGGATCCCGTGCGATGCCGCGCAGCTCGAGGGCGCGCCGGTGTCCGGCCAGCCGGTCCTTGGCCGTGGACAGGCCGGGCGGCCCGCCGAGGTACAGGATCCGCTCGTGCCCCTGGGTGATCAGGTGGTCGGTGAGTGCGAAGGCGCCGCCCTCGTTGTCGTACTCCACGCCGACCGTGGGTGCCCCGTTGCCGATCGAGGGGCGCCCGCACAGCACGAGCTTGGAGCCGCCCGCGTCCAACTCACGTGCGCGACGCGCGAGTTCGGCCGTGTACGCGCGGTCGTCGACACTGCCGCCGACGAGCACCACCGCGTCCGCGCGCCGCTCGTGCATCAGCTCGATGAAGGCGAGCTCGCGCTGCGGTTCGCCCTGGGTGCAGCAGACCAGGCAGAGGCGGCCGCCGGCGGTGGCCTCGCGCTCGACGCCCCGCGCGATGTACGCGTAGAAGGGGTCGACGACGTCGTTGACGATGATGCCGACCGTGCGGCCGGAGACACCGGCGAGGGCGCGCGCATGCGCGTTGACCACGTATCCGAGCTCGCGCATCGCCGCTTCGACGCGCTCGCGGGTCTCGGTGGCCACCGGGTAGTTGCGGTTCATCACGCGGGACACGGTCGCCGTGGACACTCCGGCGCGCTTGGCCACGTCGACGACGGTGGCGCGGCGCTGTCCGGCGGGTCCGCCGCTGCCGGGTGCCGTGGAACTCTGCCGGGACATCCGGCCCACCCCCTGATGGTCGTGCTGCTCTGCCTCTGGTCGTCCGCCCGTCGCAGAGCCTAGGCGCTGCGGCGCGGGCCCGCTCACGCGATCCGCTCCAGTTCGTCGAGGAGTACGGGGTGGTTCAGCGGCACCCCTCGCGCGTAGCGGGCGAGCTCGTCGACGGCGAGGGCGCCGAGCCGCCCGACCTCGTTGCCCTGGGCGCCCGCCATGTGCGGGGTGATGAAGACGTTGGGCAGGTCCCACAGCGGGTGCCCGGCGGGCAGCGGCTCCGGGTCCGTGACGTCGAGCACGGCGTCGATCCGGCCGCTGGCCAGGTGCTCGGTGAGGGCCGCGGTGTCCACGAGGGGGCCGCGCGCGGTGTTCACCAGCAGGGCGCCCGGCCGCATCATGCCGAGCCGGCGGGCGTCCAGCAGGTGCCGGGTCTCGTCGGTGTCGGGCGCGTGCAGGGTCACGACGTCGCTGGTGGCGACGAGGGTGTCCAGGTCGGTGCGGGTCGCGCCGAGCAGTTCGGCCTCGGCGTCGCCGACGTACGGGTCGTACAGCAGGACCTCGGCGTCGAGCGAGCGCAGCAGTTGCGCCACGCGGCGTCCGATCCGGGACGCGCCGACCACGCCGACCGTGATGCCGCGGGTGCCCAGCCAGTGCTGGCGGTCCAGGTCGGCGCCGGTGCGGTGGGTGCGCCGGGTGCGGAAGAGATGGGCGAGCGGGAAGGCCCGCTTGGCGCCCAGGATGATCGCGGCGAGGGTGAACTCGGCGACCGGCACCGCGTTGGCCGCGGCCGCCGAGGAGACCGTGATGCCGCGCGCGTACGCGTCCCGGCTCAGGAACGTCTTCACGGTGCCGGCCGCGTGGATCACCGCGCGCAGCCGGGGTGCCCGGTCGAGCACGGCGGTGTCGATGGCCGGGCAGCCCCAGCCGGTGAGCAGGACCTCGCACTCGGCGAGCGCGGCGCGCGCCTCCGGGCTGCTGAACTCGCGCACGACGCGCGGCGGTTGGATGTCCGCGGTCTCCTCGAGGCGGGCCCGCACGGCCGGCGGGAAGACGTCGTCGACGACCGCGGAGTCCATCGCGAGAACCGTACGGGGCCGCCGCGGGGGCGGTGTGGCGTCGGCGGCCATGGCCTCGACCGGCGCCTCGTCAGTGGTACGCACCCTGCCTCCGGACAGTAAACGTGTTCTATGGCGTGACCGCACGCTAGGGATCGTGCAGCTCGACCGTCAAGGTCAAGAGTCGGCCAGGAGCGACAGGTTGTCCTGATAGTGCGTGAAATGGCAGCTCATGAAGCTGACTTGAACGCCCGACTTAACGCGGCTGTTCCACGGATCTCTTGACGATGAGGTTAAACGCTTACTAACTTGCCGCCGCAGAAACGCAGTTACGTGCGAACACGGCTTTCCGCGCCACTCGGCCGAACAGGACCGCCCCATGACTGTTCCCGCACCACCCCTCGTCGTTCCCCGCAAGACCTTCTGGCAGCGCGTCAAACGCGACAAGGTGATGCTGCTGCTGTGCCTGCCCGGCTTCCTGTACTTCGTGGTGTTCCACTACGTGCCGCTGCTCGGCTACATGGTCGCCTTCCAGGACTACCAGCCCTACCTGGGCTACCTGCACAGCGCCTGGACCGGCCTCACGAACTTCACGAACGCCTTCGCCGACCCCGACTTCTGGTCGGCGACCGGCAACACCCTGGAGATCGCGCTCGTCCAGCTGGTCCTGTTCTTCCCCGTGCCGATCGGGCTCGCCCTGCTGCTCAACAGCATCGTCAGCGACAAACTGCGCCGCTTCGTGCAGAGCGTCGTCTACCTGCCGCACTTCATCGGCTGGGTCATCATCGTCTCGATCTTCCAGCAGATCCTCGGCGGCGCGGGCGTGGTCCCCGACCTGCTCGAAGCCGTCGGCCTGCCGCGCTACGACATGATGACCGACCCGGACGCCTTCCCCTGGCTGCTCGCGCTCCAGGTCATGTGGAAGGACGCCGGCTGGGGCACGATCATCATCCTCGCCGCGCTGCTCTCCATCGACCGCGGCCTGTACGAGGCGGCCGCCATGGACGGCGCGGCCCGCTGGCGCCGTTTCTGGCACGTCACCCTGCCCGGCCTGTCCCCGGTGCTCGTGCTGCTGCTGATCCTCAACCTCGGCAACATCCTCACCGTCGGCTTCGAGCAGATCCTGCTCCAGCGCGACGCCGTCGGCCCCGGCAGCGGTGAGGTCCTCGACACCTACGTCTACTTCCACGGCATCAAGGACAACCAGTGGGGCACCGCCGCCGCGGTCGGCCTGGTGAAGGCCGTGATCGGCACCGTGCTCGTCATCGGCGCCAACAAGTTCGCCCACCGGCTCGGCCATGAAGGGGTGTACCGCGGTGCTGACCGTTGACACGACCGCGGTGCCCACGCGCCGCCGCAGGAGCACGCCCGCCGCCGGGCAACTGCGCCCGTCCGGCGCCCGCCCGCCGTGGATGGAGCGCCCCACGAAGGCCGGGCTCGTCCTCAAGTGCCTCGCCCTCGTCATCGTCGTCGGCCTGGTCGCGTACCCGCTGCTCGGCGTGATCGGCACGAGCTTCGCCTCGCAGAACGACATCATCCGGTCCAACGGCCTCGTCCTGTGGCCCGACCACCCGAGCCTCGACGCCTACCGCACCGCGTTCACCGGCGGCCGCGTCACCCGCGCCCTGTTCGTGAGCGTCGGCGTCACCGTCATCGGCACCGCGTGCAGCCTCCTCGCCACCATCGGCATGGCGTACGGACTCTCGCGGCGCGGCATCGTCGGCGGCCGCTTCATCCTGATGACGGCCCTGTTCACCATGCTCTTCAACGCGGGCGTCATCCCCAACTTCCTTCTGGTGAAGGAGCTCGGCCTCTACAACACCTTCGCCGCGCTCGTCCTGCCCACCATGGTCAGCGCGTTCAACCTCGTCGTCATGCGGGCCTTCTTCATGAACCTGCCCGAGGAGCTGTACGACGCGGCCAAGGTCGACGGCGCGGGCGACTTCCGCACCCTGGTCCGGGTCGTGCTGCCGCTGTCGAAGGCGGTCATCGCCGTCGTCGGTCTCTTCTACGCCGTCGCGTACTGGAACGCGTACTTCAACGCCCTGCTCTACCTCGGCGACAACGACAAGTGGCCGCTCCCGATGGTGCTGCGCACCTTCGTCCTGCAGGGCCAGAACCTCGACACCGCCGCGGCCGGCGAGGCCATCGCCCCGCAGCAGGCCGTGCAGATGGCCGTGCTGGTGATCGCGGTGGTGCCGATCCTGCTCGTCTACCCCTTCCTCCAGCGGTTCTTCACCAAGGGCGTCCTCACCGGCGCCGTCAAGGGCTGACCCCGCTGCCCGCACCCCCCTCACCCCGTCCTCTTTCGTCTCGTGTCTCGTCTCGTGCTGAGGAGTCCCCCGATGTCCGGCACCACGCCCATCAACCGCCGCACCCTGTTCCGCTGGGGTGCGGGCGCCGGCCTCGCCGTCGCCGCCGCCCCGCTGCTCGCCGCCTGCGGCGACGGCGGCGCCGCGGCCAAGGCCGAGGCGAACAGCGCCAAGCTGCTCCCGACGACCACGGTCCGCTCCATCGGCGCCAACGCCGACCTGCCCGGCACCGCGGCCGGTGTCCCGAACGCCTTCCTGAAGTACCCGGCGAAACCCGCCCGGGCCACCCGCGGCACCCCGCTGAAGGGAGCCCGGAAGATCACCGCGGTCACCGAGACGTTCGCGCCGCTGCCGCCCGAGCGCGGCAAGAACGCGGCGTGGCGGGCGATCGAGAAGATGCTCGGCACCGAGGTCGACTTCACGGCGGTGCCCGCCGACGACTACCCGGCGAAGTTCTCCACCATGGTGGCCGGTGACCAGCTGCCGGACATCTTCATGTACCCGGAGACCGGCGGCGTCGACAACAAGGGCGCCTTCCTCACCGCCACGTGCGCGGACCTCACGCCGCACCTGTCCGGCGACAAGGTCAAGGACTACCCGAACCTGGCCGCCGTCCCCGAGTACGCCTGGCAGGACGCCATCTACGCGGGCCGGCTCTACGGCATACCGATCGCCCGCTCCGGCAGCGGCGGCGCCGGCTTCTACCGCGCCGACCTCTTCGAGCAGGCGGGCGTCACCGACCTCGACCAGATCGACAGCGTCGAGCGGCTCGTGGAACTCGCCAAGGACCTCACCGACGCCAAGAAGAAGCAGTACTTCTTCACCGGCGGCAGCATGAACCTGCTCGCCATGTCGTCCGGCGCCCAGCACTTCTGGAAGCGCGACCCGAAGACCGGCAAATGGACCTACCAGCTGGAGGACGACGCGTTCCGGCACGCCGTCGAGACCGCGGCCCAGCTGTACAAGGCGGGCTGCTTCTATCCCGGCACCGTGCAGATGTCCGGCGCCCAGAAGGCCCAGTACACCGGCCTGTTCATGAACGGGAAGGCCGCGTACGTGTACGACGGCATGCCGGCCTACCTGGCCACCGCCACCGGTTACGTCGACGCCATGGCCGCCATCGACACGTCCTTCGACGTACGGCCCATGGTGCCGGTCGGCAAGGACGCCGTCGTCTGGACCGACAACGTGTCGCTGCAGAACTGCCACATCACCAAGGCCGGTGACAAGCGGGTCAAGGAGCTGCTGCGCCTCGCCGACTTCGCCGCCTCGCCCTTCGGCTCGGCCGAGTACACGCTCATCAACTACGGCGTCGAGGGCACCGACCACAAGCGTGACAAGAACGGCACCCCGGTGCTCACCGAGCAGGGTGCCCAGGACGTCACCGTGCCCTGGTCCAAGCTGGCCTCGGCGACCCCCGCGTTCTTCAGCGCCACCCACCCCGACGCGGCGCGCTACGTCCACGAGGCGTACACGAAGCTCATCCCGATGATGATCGAGGACCCCACCCTCGCCTACACGGCACCGACCTGGGACTCCAAGGGCCTGGGCAGTCTCTACACCATCCACCTCGACGGCGTGAAGGACCTCATCACCGGCCGCAGGCCCCTGTCCTCGTACGACGACCTGGTCAAGAAGTGGCGGAGCGCCGGCGGCGACAAGTGCCGCGCCGAGTTCGAGCAGGCCTCCCAGAAGCAGTCCTCGCGGAAGGGGAAGAAGTGACCACCAGCAGACGCGTACTCCTGAAGGGCGCGGGCGCCGCCGCCTTCACCGTCCCACTGTTCGCCACGGCCGCCCACGCCCGGGGCTTCGACCCGAAACCCGGCGGCGACGGCGTCGGCGACCCGCTGTACCCGACGCTCGGCAACGGCGGCTACCAGGTCACCCACTACGACCTGACCTTCGACTTCACCCCGGTCACCTACGACTTCACCGGCGTGGTCGAGCTGTCCGCCAGGGCGACGCAGGACCTGTCGTCGTTCAACCTGGACACCGACGGCCACACCATCGACGCGATCACGGTCAACGGCCGCCCCGCTCAATTCGCCCTGACCGTCGGCGCGTCGGGCCAGGAGCTGACGGTCACCCCGGCCGGGCCGCTGCACAAGAACGCGCCCTTCACGGTCACCGTCACCTACCACGGCAACGGCAAGGCGCCGCGCACCAGCCTGTCCGGCTGGAAGTTCGGCAGCGACGGCGGCTTCGCCTCGGCCGTGCAGTCGTCGCGCGCGGACACCTTCCTGCCGTGCAACGACACCCCGTCCGACAAGGCCACCTGGACCTTCCACATCTCCGCGCCCGAGGGGTATGTCGCCGCCGCCAACGGCGTGTTGACCGGCAAGGACAAGCGGTCCGACGGCTCGGCCGTGTGGCACTTCGCACTCCGCGAGCGGATGCCCACCGAGCTCCTCGGCATCGCCGTCGTCAAGGGCACCTATCTGTACGGCACTTCGCACACCGGACTGCCGCTGCGCCACGTCGTCCCGCAGGGCCAGGAGGACAAGTACGGCCCGATCGTGGCCCGCACGCCGGACCATCTCGCCTGGCTGGAAGCGAAGTTCGGCAGGTACCCGTTCTCCGTGTACGGCGTGCACATCTACGACGGATACACCGACGCGCTGGAGAACTCCACGCTCACGCTCATGGGCACCAACTGGTTCAAGCCCAACGCCGACGGCAACCCCACCTACGAGAACACCATGGTCCACGAGCTGACCCACCAGTGGTTCGGCGACAGCGTGACCCCGAACGACTGGCAGCAGGCCTGGCTGAACGAAGGCCCCGCCGTGTACTACGCCGCCCTCTACAGCGAGGAGCGCGGCTGGTCGGTGATGGACGACAAGATGAAGGCGACCTACGCCGAACTCGACGCGATCCGGGCGAGCGACGGGCCTCCGGGGCTGCCCAAGGGGCTCGGCGGCGTCAACATCTACGACGGCGGGGCGCTCGTCCTGTACGCGCTGCAACTCCAGGTCGGGCAGCCGACGTTCGACCGGATCATGGGGTCGTGGCCGCGCCGTTTCAAGGACACCACCGTGACCAGCGAGGACTTCATCCGGCACGCCGTCGCCGTGACGGGCGACCGGTCCCTCGACTCCTTCCTGCGGGACTGGCTGTTCGGGGCCACGAATCCGCCGATGCCGGGCCGTCCCGACTGGGCGGTGGCGTCATGAGCCGGCGACCGGGGCGCCTTTCGGCCCGGGATCTTCCCTTCGTGCGCGGCTCCCGGACCTCTGTGGTTGCTCGCGCGGTTCCCCGTGCCGCTTTGGGGCGCGCTGCCGTGGCGGTGCTGACGGCTGTCGCGGTCCTCGCCCTCACCCCGCTGCCCGGCGCCCGGGCAGCGGCCTCCGGCCCCATGGTCCTGCACGCCGCACCGCACGGGTCCGGCACGTCCTGCACCACCGGGCGCCCCTGTACGGTCGAGGGCGCGCGCGACGCCGCGCGCGCCGTCACCGGGCGGGCGGTACGCGTCGAACTCGCCGACGGCACCTACCGGTTGACTGCGCCCTTGAAGCTGGGCGCCGACGACTCCGGCGTCACCTGGGCCGCCGCGCCCGGCGCCGACCCCGTGCTCTCCGGCGGGCGCACGCTCACGGGCTGGGCCCCGAACTCCGACGGCACCTGGACCGCGAAGGTGCCCGAGGGCGTCACCCCGCGCCAGCTCTTCGTCGACGGGACCCGCGCCGTGCGGGCCCGGGGCGACTCCTGCGCCGCCGCCGTGTGCGACGCCACCAAGACCGGCATGACCGGCGCGCAGGCCACCGGGATCGACCGATGGGCCCGGCCCACCGACGCCGAGGCCGTCATCCGGGTGCGGTGGCGCAACTACCACTGCCGCATCGCGTCCGTCACCGGCGACCACATGACGTTCGCCCAGCCCTGCTGGACCAACTCCGCGTCCGGCACGAACCGCACGGGCCCCGCCTGGGACTCGACGACCGTCGACTCGGCCCGCTACTCCAAGGTCGCCTTCTTCGAGAACGCGCGTGAACTCCTCGACCGGCCGGGCGAGTTCGTGTGGGACTCGGCCGCGCGCACCGTCACGTACCTGCCGCGCGAGGGTGAGGACCCCCGCCGCTTCCGGGCCGTCACCCCCGTCATGGAGAACCTCCTCGTCCTCGACGGCGCCCACGACGTCCGCGTCACCGGCATCGACTTCGCGTACGCCGCCTACCTGCAGCCGTCCACCGACGAGGGCTACGCGGGCATGCAGGCCGGACTGACCCTGACCGGCGCCACGGGTCCCGTGGACCACGCGGGCCGGTTCTACACCAAGCCCGCCGCGGCCCTCACCGTGCGCGGCGGCCGGCATGTCGTCGTCGACCACGCGCGGTTCAGCCACCTCGGCGGCGCCGGCGCGGTCTTCGAGCAGGGCACGCAGGACTCCACCCTCACCCGCTCCCGCTTCACCGACCTCTCCTCCGGCGCCGCGTACATCGGCGACACGGACCCCACGCCGGGACCCGAACTCGTGGGGGCCCGCAACACGGTGTCGTACAACACCGTTCGCCACACAGGGGTGGAGTACACGGACGCCGTCGGCATCTGGGCGGGCTACGAGGCCGGGACCGTCATCGACCACAACACCCTCGACGACCTGCCGTACTCCGCCGTCTCCGTCGGCTGGGGCTGGAACCAGCCCGAGGCCCAGCAGTCCGTGCTGCGCGACAACCGCGTCACGAACAACCGGATCACCGACGTCATGCGGGTCGCCCACGAGCAGCACGACGGCGGCGCCATCTACACCCAGGGCGCCCAGCCCGGCACGGTGATCTCCGGCAACTACATCAACCGCAGCGCCTACGGGAACACCGAGCGCGACGGCAACGGCATCTACCTGGACGAACAGTCCAGCCACATCACGGTCAGCGGCAACGTCCTGACCCGCCTCGGCTACAAGTGGGTCTCCAACTGGGCCGACTACGGCATCGACAACCACGCCACCGGCAACTGGACCGACACCGACGCCCCCGCCCTCGCGGGCACCGGCTCGACCATGACCGACAACCACACCCGGCTCGACCGGCTGCCCGCCGCCGCCCTCAAGGTCGCCGCGGCGGCGGGCGCGGACGGCCACGGCCACGTCGAGCGGCTCCGGCCGGACCTGGCCCGCACCGGCACGGCCACCCAGTCCTCCACCGACGGGACGAGCGCCGCCGCCCGCGCCGTCGACGGGGACACCTCCACCGACACGCGCACGCTGTCCGAGGCGGGAGCCTGGTGGCAGGTCGACCTGGGCGCCGAACGGCACGTCGGGCAGGTGGAGATCTGGAACGACGCGTCGATGACGACGGGCGCGTTCGACGTGCGGCTCGCGTCGTCGGCCGACTTCTCCGACGCCACCACCGTCCACGTCACGGGCAAGGCCCTGCGCCCGACCCTGCTCGACACCGACACCGAGGCCCGTTACGTCCGCATCCAGCTGACCGGCACCGGACGCGTGGGCCTCGCGCAGGTCCAGGTGCACTCCTAGGACAGGGCGCACTCCCGCGAACCGCGCGGGGGCACCGCGGGTCCGTGGGGGACCCGCGGTGCCCCCGCGCCCGCGTGCTTGCTTCCATGAGGGCGCGCGCCGCACCGACACCACGTACAGGAAAGGCGGTTACGCCATGACCGATGCTCCCTCCGACCTCAGACTCGGCGTCCTCGGCTACGGACTGCGCGGCTCGATCGCCCGCACCGCCCACCGGCCCGGGGCCGGCTCCCGGGTCGTCGCCCTCGCGGACAGCGACGCGGCGGCGCGGACGGAGGCGGCCCTGGCGTTCCCCGGCGCCCTGATATCGAGTGACCACAAGAAGGTGATCGCGGACCCGGACGTCGACGCGATCGTCGTCCTCACCCCCGACCACACCCACGCCGACGTCGCCGGCGAGGCGCTCGAGGCGGGCAAGCCGGTCTTCGTCGAGAAGCCCCTCGACATCTCCGTCGAGCGCTGCGACGAACTGCTGCGCACCGCGTACGAGACCGGTTCGCGGCTCTACGTCGGCCACAACATGCGGCACATGCCGGTCGTCCGCCTGATGCGCGACGTCATCGCACGCGGCGAGATCGGCGAGGTCAAGACCGTGTGGGTGCGGCACTTCGTCGGCTACGGCGGCGACTGGTACTTCAAGGACTGGCACGCCGAACGGCAGTACACGAACGGGCTGTTGCTGCAGAAGGCCGCCCACGACATCGATGTCCTGCACTGGCTCGCGAACGGCTACACCCGCCAGGTGCAGGCCCTCGGCGACCTCATGGTCTACGGCGACAACCCGCACCGCCGGGAACCCGGCGAGCCCAAGCACGACGACTGGTACACGAAGGACGGCCACTGGCCGGCGGCCACCCAGCGCGGACTCAACCCCGTCATCGACGTCGAGGACGTGTCCCTGGTCAACATGCGCCTGGACAACGGGGTGCTGGCGGCCTACCAGCAGTGCCACTTCACCCCCGACTACTGGCGCAACTACACCGTCATCGGTGACGCGGGCCGCCTGGAGAACTTCGGCGACGGACCCGGGGGAGTGGTCAAGGTGTGGAACACGCGCCGCTCCTCCTACCGCGGCGAGGCCGACGCCGAGTACCCCGTGCCGGACGCCGAGGACAACGCCGGACACGGCGGAGCCGACCCGCTGCTCATCGACGAGTTCGTGCGCTTCGCGCGTGACGGCGGCGCCACCGACACCTCGCCGGTCGCCGCCCGCATGGCCGTCGCCGCCGGGGTGCGGGCCACCGAGTCGCTGCGCGACGGCGGCACGCCGCGAGAGGTGCCGGACCTGGACCCGGAGCTGATCGCGTACTTCGAGCGCGGACAGACCCACGGGGCGGCACACCGGCACGGCCTGTAGGAAAGCTGCGACGGCGCTTAAGAAATCCTCGATGGACCTGGGGCGCCGTCGTACGGAAGAGTCCGGGGTGGCGGCCGGCTGACCGCCACCCCACCCACTCTTCCCCGTACGCGGGCGGCTTCGCGCTGCCCGCGTACGCGACGACAGGAGCCGAGCCGTTGAAGGCACTGGTCAAGGAGAAGGCCGAACCGGGACTGTGGCTGACGGACGTGCCAGAGCCGTCCGTCGGCCCCGGTGACGTACTGATCAAGGTGCTGCGGACCGGGATCTGCGGTACAGACCTGCACATCCGCGGCTGGGACGGCTGGGCGCAGTCCACCGTCAGCGCGCCGCTCGTCGTCGGCCACGAGTTCGTCGGCGAGGTCGTCGGGACCGGCCGGGACGTCGCGGACATCGCCGTCGGTGACACGGTCAGCGGCGAGGGCCACCTCGTGTGCGGCAAGTGCCGCAACTGCCTGGCCGGACGGCGCCACCTGTGCCGCGCCACGGTCGGCCTCGGTGTCGGCCGCGACGGGGCGTTCGCCGAGTACGTCGCCCTGCCCGCGTCGAACGTGTGGGTGCACCGGGTCCCCGTCGACCTCGACGTGGCGGCGATCTTCGACCCGTTCGGCAACGCCGTGCACACCGCGCTGTCCTTCCCCCTCGTCGGCGAGGACGTGCTCATCACCGGCGCCGGACCGATCGGCCTCATGGCCGCCGCCGTCGCCAAGCACGCCGGCGCCCGCAACGTCGTGATCACCGACGTCAGCGAGGAGCGCCTGGAGCTGGCCCGCAAGGTCGGCGTCAGCCTCGCCCTGAACGTCGCGGACGCCACCATCGCCGACGGCCAGCGCACGCTCGGCCTGCGCGAGGGCTTCGACATCGGCCTGGAGATGTCCGGCAACCCGGTCGCGATGCGCGACATGCTCGCCAACATGACCCACGGCGGCAAGATCGCCATGCTCGGCCTGCCGTCGCAGGAGTTCGCCGTCGACTGGGCCCGCATCGTCACCTCGATGATCACCATCAAGGGCATCTACGGCCGCGAGATGTTCGAGACCTGGTACGCCATGTCGGTGCTGCTCGAAGGCGGCCTCGACCTCGCCCCGGTGATCACCGGCCGCTACGCGTACACCGACTTCGACGCGGCCTTCGACGACGCGGCGAGCGGCCGCGGCGGCAAGGTCATCCTCGACTGGGAAGTCTGATCCTCCAGGCTCGGTTCGCCTCCGGGACCCCGAAGCCGGTGCCCCTTCGGCTCACTCGCCGGGCGCCGGACCCGCCCCCGAACTCCCCCCGCTGACAAGGACTCACGTCATGTTCGACAACGTACGCGAAGACCTGCAGGCCACCCTCGACGAGATCGTCGCCGCCGGCCTGCACAAGCCCGAGCGGGTCATCGGCACCCCGCAGTCCGCCACCGTCGGCGTGACGGCGGGCGGCCGCCCCGGCGAGGTGCTCAACTTCTGCGCCAACAACTACCTCGGCCTCGCCGACCACCCCGAGGTGATCGCCGCGGGCCACGCCGCCCTCGACCGCTGGGGCTACGGCATGGCCTCCGTCCGCTTCATCTGCGGCACGCAGGAGGTGCACAAGGAGCTGGAGGCGCGCCTGTCCGCGTTCCTCGGCCAGGAGGACACGATCCTCTACTCCTCCTGCTTCGACGCCAACGGCGGCGTCTTCGAGACGCTCCTCGGCCCCGAGGACGCGGTGATCTCCGACGCCCTCAACCACGCCTCGATCATCGACGGCATCCGCCTCAGCAAGGCCAAGCGGTTCCGCTACGCCAACCGCGACATGGCCGACCTGGAGGCCCAGCTCAAGGCGGCCACCGAAGCGGGCGCCCGGCGCAAGCTGATCGTCACCGACGGCGTCTTCTCCATGGACGGCTACGTCGCGCCGCTGACGGACATCTGCGACCTCGCCGAGCGCCACGACGCCATGGTCATGGTCGACGACTCGCACGCCGTCGGCTTCGTCGGCCCCGGCGGCCGCGGCACCCCCGAGCTGCACGGCGTCATGGACCGCGTCGACATCATCACCGGCACCCTCGGCAAGGCCCTCGGCGGCGCCTCCGGCGGCTATGTCGCCGCCCGCGCGGAGATCGTCGCGCTGCTGCGCCAGCGCTCGCGCCCGTACCTGTTCTCCAACAGCCTCGCCCCGGTCATCGCGGCAGCCTCCCTGAAGGTCCTCGACCTCCTGGAGTCGGCCGGTGACCTGCGCGAACGCCTCGCCGCGAACACGAAGCTGTTCCGTACGCGGATGACCGAGGAAGGCTTCGACATCCTCCCCGGCGACCACGCCATCGCGCCGGTCATGATCGGCGACGCGTCGGTCGCGGGCCGGATGGCCGAGCTGCTCCTGGAGCGCGGCGTGTACGTGATCGGCTTCTCGTACCCGGTCGTGCCGCAGGGACAGGCCCGTATCCGCGTCCAGCTCTCCGCCGCGCACTCGACCGAGGACGTGAACAGGGCCGTGGACGCGTTCGTCGACGCCCGCGCGCAGCTCGGCTGACCGGTTTGCGAGAATCGGGGACATGATCGAAGCGCGGCGGCTGCACATCCTCCGGGCGGTGGCCGACCACCGCACGGTCACGGCGGCTGCCGCCGCGCTGTACCTCACCCCGTCCGCGGTCTCCCAGCAGCTGACCGCCCTGGAGCAGGAGACCGGTCACAAGCTGGTCGAGCGCGGCGCCCGCGGGGTCCGTCTGACCCCCGCGGGCGAGATCCTGCTCACCCACGCGAACGCCGTCCTGGCCCAGCTGGAGCGGGCCGAGGCGGAGCTCGCCGCCTACAGCACGGGCGAGGCGGGCACGGTCACGCTCGCCTCCTTCGCGACCGGCATCGGACTGGTCGTCGGCCCGGCCCTGGCCCGGCTCGCCCTGGCCGCGCCCGGCATCCGCGTCCGCGTCCAGGACGCCGAGGGCGACGCCAGCCTGCCGATGCTCCTGGACCGGCGCATCGATGTCGCGGTCGCCGTCGAGTACCGGGGCGCCCCGGGGGCCGACGACGACCGGATCACCCGGGTGCCGCTGTACGCCGAGCCGTTCGACGCGGTGCTGCCGGTCGCGCACCGGCTCGCGGACGCCGAGCGGGTGCCCGTCGGGGACCTGGCGAAGGACACCTGGATCGGCCCCTACCCCGGCAACCCGTGCCATGACGTGGTCGTCCTGGCCTGCGAGCACGCGGGATTCTCCCCGCAGTTCGAGCACTCCTCCGACGACTTCCGGGCGGTCGTCGCCCTGGCCTCGGCCGGCGCGGGCGTGGCCCTCGTCCCGCGTTCGGCCCTGGTGGGCATGGACCTCACCGAGGTCGTCGTCCACCCGATCGACGGCGTGGCCCCCACCCGGAAGGTCTTCGCCGCGGTCCGTCACGGGGCGGAGTCGCATCCGCTGATCCGGCCGGTCCTCGACGCGCTCGGGGAGGCGGCCCGGGGCTGACACCCCCGGTCACAGCACGCCGCCCGCCTCGTCGTCGCTCGCGGTCCGTGATCACGGCCACGCCCGCCTACGACAGGGCCCTCGTACTGCCCCGCACCATGACCTCCCCGGCGAACCGCTCCACCCGCGCCCGCTCCCCGCGCGGCTCCCGCAGGGCCAGGGCGAGCGCGGCCCGCCCCATCTCGGGCAGCGGCAGCGCCACCGTGGTCAGCGGCGGGGTCAGCTCCCGTACGAGCGGCACGTCGTCGAACCCGGCGAGCGACACGTCGTCCGGCACCCGCAGCCCCCGCTCGCGCAGCGCCGCCAGCGCGCCCACAGCCATCACGTCCGTCACCGCGAAGAGGCAGGTGGGCGACGCGCCCGGAGCGTCGAGGAGCCGGAGTGCCGCCGCGTGGCCGCCGTCCCGGGTGAAGGCCCCGCGCACCACCCGGTCCGCGGGCAGCGGTATCCCGGCCTCGGCCAGCCCCGCCCGGAACCCCGAGACCCGGTCGGCCACCGTCGTCAGCGACGCCGGGCCCGCGAGCACCGCGAACTCCCGGTGGCCCAGGGCGACGAGGGCCCGGGCCAGCGCCGCGGCCCCGGCCCGGTTGCCCGGCAGGACCGAGTCGACCCGCAGGCTGCGGTGCCGGCTGACCACCGCCACCCGGCCGCCCGAGCGCAGATACGGGGCGAGTTCGGCGTCCAGGGCCCGCTCCCAGGCCCGGTCCTGGATGCCGGAGCCGATCAGCAGGATGGCCCGCGCCCGCTGCCCCCGCAGCATCGACAGATACGCGATCTCGCGCTCGGGCTCCCGGAACGTGGAGACCAGCATCACCAGCAGATCCCGCTCCGCCGCGGCCGCCATCACCCCGCTCGCGATCGCCGCGAAGTACGGGTCGCCGACGTCATGGCAGATCACCCCGACGGTACTGCCCGTCGAACCGGCGAGCGCCTGGGCGTGCGCGTTCGGGATGTAGCCGAGGGCGTGCGCCGCCGCCCGGACCCGGCCGAGCAGTTCCGTCCGTACCCTCGCCGTACCGTTCAGCGCGCGTGACGCGGTGGCGGGGGAGACGCCGGCCCGGCGGGCCACGGCATCGAGCGTCACGTGCGGTCGTGCGTCCAGTGGTCCGTCCGGTTCGTCCACCGCGCCCCCTCGGTCCCGGTTCGCCACCGGTCACAGGAAACTTCTGCACGGTCTCTTGACCGCTCAGACATCGGCTCATTAGCGTGACTGACACCGTATCAGAAAGCGCTTTCTGAAAGCGATTTCGTAGCACCTGCTCCGCCGCTCCGCCGAAGCCGACCTGATATCAGGGGAGTTCCACGTGAGTCAGAGCACGGTCAAGTCAACTCCTCTGTGGATCAGTGGTGTTGATGAACGAAAGAAGCCGAGTGCCGGCCGCCGTCTCGCCGCGGCGGCCGAGAAGAGCTGGCGGCCGCTCGCCCTTCTCCTGGTCTGCTTCGGCGCCTGGTGGCTGATCGCCGCCGCCGAGCTCGTGGAGCCGTACCTCGTTCCCTCGCCCGGCCGCACCCTCGACGTCGTGCTCGACAAGCCCGACTACCTCTGGCAGCACAGCTGGGTCACCACGTACGAGACGCTGCTCGGCTTCGTCATCGCGGTGGGCGTCGGCGTGCTGTCGGCCGTCGTCATGGTGTACTCGACCACCGTCGAGAAGACCCTGTACCCGATCCTGCTGTTCGCCCAGGTCGTCCCGAAGATCGCGATCGCGCCGCTGTTCGTGGTGTGGCTCGGCTTCGGGATCGCGCCGAAGATCCTCATCGCGGTGCTCATCGCGTTCTTCCCCGTCGTCATCTCCATGGTCACCGGCCTCAAGGCGGTCGATCCGGAGATGCTGCAGCTGTCCGCGACGATGGGCGCGAGCCCCTGGCAGACGTTCCGCAAGATCCGGTTCCCGGCGTCGCTGCCGCACCTCTTCTCCGGGCTGAAGGTCGCGGTGACCCTCGCCGTCACCGGCGCCGTGGTCGGCGAGTTCGTCGGCGCGAACGAAGGGCTCGGCTACGTCATCCTCCAGGCCAACGGGAACCTGGACACCCCGATGCTGTTCGCCGGGCTGCTCGTCATGTCGCTGATCGGCGTCGTGCTGTTCGTGGCGGTGGAGATCGCGGAGAAGCTGCTGCTGCCGTGGCACGCCAGCCGGCGCGACGCCGCCGCCGTGACGACGTACTGAACGCGACCGGTCCATGGAACGTCCCTTCGCAGAAAGGCCCGCCATGCCCCCGCGCAGACTGCTGACCGCCACCGTGCCGCTCGCCCTGCTCGCGCTCGCCGCGACGGCCTGCGGCGGCGGCTCGGACACCACCTCGACCAGCGACTCCGGCAAGAAGCTCGACAAGGTCACGCTGACCCTGAACTGGTACCCGTACGGCGAGCACGCCCCGTTCTACTACGGCAAGCAGCGGAAGATCTTCGAGAAGCACGGCATCGACCTGGACATCCGGGCGGGCCAGGGCTCGCAGAAGACCGTGCAGGCCACCGGCGCCGGGCAGACCGACTTCGGCTGGGCGGACACCCCGGCCGTCCTCGCCGGTGTCGACCAAGGGGTGCAGGTCAGGAGCCTGGGTGTCTTCCTGCAGACGACGCCCGCCTCCGTGCAGTCCTTCGCCGCGCAGGGCATCGCCACCCCGGCCGACCTGAAGGGCACGACCATCGCGGGCACGGCCGGTGACGCGCTCTCCAAGACCTTCCCGATCTTCCTGAAGAAGAACGGCATCGCGGAGTCCGACGTCAAGGTCCAGAACACCGACCCGGCGGGCAAGATCGCCGCCGTCATCTCCGGGAAGACCGACGGCCTGCTCGGCTACGCCAGCGACCAGGGGCCCACCATGCAGGACAAGGCCAAGAAGGACGTCGCGTACCTGCGCTTCTCCGAGCACGGACTCAACTTCTACTCCAACGGGCTCATCGCGGGCCGCAAGACGCTCACCGGCCGCGGCGACCTCGCGCGGCGCATGGCGACGGCCGTCAGCGAGTCGTGGACCGCCGCCGAGAAGAGCCCGCAGCCCGCCGTCGCCGCCATGGACGGTGCCTCCGAGCAGCTTCCGCCCGCCGGTGTGCTGGCGGAGCAGTTCAGGACGACGCTGACGCTGCTGCACACGGAGGCGACCCGGGGCAAGGCGCCCGGTGTCAACACCGAGGCCGACTGGCAGCAGACCATCGACGTCTTCGCCCAGGCCGGTCTGGTCAAGAGCGCGAAGCCGGTCGAGCAGTACTGGGACGCCGACAACGCGATGAAGGGCTGAGGGATGACGATGGCCAAGGACGCCCCGGCCGGCACCGGTCCCCTCGCCCCGCCGCAGCCGGCCCCCGCCGTCCGCCTCGACGACGTCGCCGTCCGCTTCCGGACCAGGAGCAAGGACGTGACCGCCCTGCACGACGTCCGGCTCGACGTGTCCGACGGGGAGTTCGTCGCGATCGTCGGCCCGTCCGGCTGCGGCAAGTCCACGCTCCTCAAGCTCGTCGCCGGCCTGCTCGCGCCGTCCTCCGGTGAGGTCCTGCTGCACGGCGAGCGGGTGCGCGGGCCGCGCCACGACATCGGGTACGTCTTCCAGCGCGCGGCCCTGCTGGAATGGCGCTCGGCGCGGCGCAACATCCTCCTCCAGGCGGAGATGCGCGGCATGGCCGCCGCTCAAGCGCGGGCGCGCACCGCCGAGTTGATGGCGACGGCGGGCCTCGAAGGGTTCGAGGACGCCTACCCGCACGAGCTGTCCGGCGGGATGCAGCAGCGCGTCGCGCTGTGCCGGGCGCTGCTGCACGAACCGCCGGTCCTGCTGATGGACGAGCCGTTCGGGGCCCTCGACGCCCTCACCCGTGAGCAGCTGAACGTCGAGCTGAACCGGATCTGGCGCCGCACCCGCACCACCGTCCTCCTCGTCACGCACTCGATCGCGGAGGCCGTCTACCTGGCCGACCGGGTGCTCGTGATGAGCCCGCGCCCGGGTACGGTCACGGAGATCATCGAGGTCGGTCTCCCGCCGGAGCGCGGGTACGCCGAGACGCTCGCCACCCCGCAGTTCCGGTCGGCGACGGGCCGGATCAGGGAACTCCTGGGGGCGGTGGCCGCCCACGACTGAGCGGAGCGGGACCCTTCGCGGAGACCCCCGTGACCTCGCTGTTTCATATCTGGGATATCGTGCCGAATATGAGACGCGATGGTGAAGTGCCCACGGTTACCGATGCCGAGACGGATCCGGTCGACGCCCGGCTCGGCGCACGCCTGGCCGAACTGCGGGCCGAGCACGGCTGGTCCCTCGGTGAGCTGGCGGACCGCAGCGGGGTGAGCCGCTCCACGCTGTCCCGGGCCGAGCGGGCCGAGATCAGCCCGACCGCGGCGCTCCTCAACCGGCTGTGCGCCGTCTACGGACGCACCATGTCCCAGCTGCTCAGCGAGGTGGAGTCCGCCCCGGCCCAGGTCGTACGGGCCGCCGAGCAGCCCGTGTGGCGCGACGGCGCGACCGGCTTCGTCCGGCGCTCGGTCTCGCCGCCGCTCGCCGGTCTGCGCGCCGAGGTGGTCGAGGGCAGCCTCGAACCGTTCGCGGACGTCGTCTACGACCGGCCGCCCGTCCCCGGCCTGGAGCAGCACATCTGGGTGCTCGACGGCCGCCTCGACCTGACCGTGCAGGGCGTCACGCACACCCTCACCACGGGGGACTGCCTGCGCTTTCGCCTGTGGGGCCCGACGCACTTCCACTGCCCGGGACCCGAGGCCGTGCGCTACGCGCTCGTGGTGGTCCTGCCGTGATCCGTACCGAACGGCTGACCCCGGATCAGTTCGCGCCGCACGCAGGCGCGTTGGGGGAGCTGCTCGCCGACGTCGTGGCCGGCGGCGCCTCGCTCGGCTTCCTGAGCGGGCTCACGCGCGACGAGGCGACCGCGTGGTGGCTGGGCCGCACGCCCGTCGTCGAGACCGGTGACCTCGTCGTCTGGGCGGCGCTCGATGCGGCGGACGTCTGCGTGGGCACGGTCTCGCTCGGCTTCACCCGCTGGGCCAACGGCCGCCACCGCGCCGAGATCCTCAAGCTGATGGTGCACGATTCGGCCCGCGGCCAGGGGCTCGCCCGCACCCTGCTCACGACCGCCGAACAGGCCGCCGCCGACGCGGGCATCACCCTGCTCGTCCTCGACACGGAGACCGGCAGTCCCGCCGAGACCCTGTACCGCAAGGCCGGCTGGACCGAGGCCGGTGTCATCCCCGACTACGCGGCCGATCCGGCCGGGGTCCCGCGCCCGACGACGCTCTTCTACAAGCGTCCCCGGACCCAGGACCCCGACGCGCACTGACGTCGCGTCAGTATCTGAGCGCCGCGAGGTAGTTGTAGCTGTTACGTGCGGTCGCGAACGGATCGGCGGGTGTGTCGTGTTCGACGAGCCACTGCCGGACGCCGCCCTCGCGGGCATGCGCGAACATGGCGGCGAAGTCGAGCGTCCCCGACCCCACATCGGCGAAGTCCCCGTTCGGCGCCATGTCCTTGACGTGCAGCGCGGGGAACCGGCGCGGATGCCGTACGAAGTACGTCGCCGGGTCCGCCGCACCGCCCTTCGCCGCCCAGTACACGTCCAGCTCGAACGCGACCAGATGCGGATCGGTCTCCCGGACGAGGATGTCGTACAGGTTCTCCCCGTCCACCACCACATGGTCCGAACCGTGATTGTGGAACAGCACCGGGCCGAGCCCCGCCGCGCGCGACGCGGCCCCGATCCGGTTGAACTCCCGTGCCGCTTCCCGGAACCCGGCCACCGTGTGCATCGAGCCCGGCAGACTCGGCACGACCGGCCATGTCGCACCCAGCGTGTGCAGGTCGTCGAGGGCCTGGCCGAGACCGTCGCCGGTCAGTGTCGGGTACGCGACGTGCTCCAGGACCGCGCGCAGCCCCACCGCGTCGAGCATGCCGCGGATCCCGGCCGCGGTGTACCCGTGCCGGCCGCTCACGCCGACTGTCGCGTAGCCGATCTCCGCGAGCTGCCCGACGGTGCCCGCGAAGTCGCGCGCCAGTACGTCGCGCATCGTGTAGAGATGCATGCCGATGGCGCCGCGCGGGATCCGCCGTCGGCCGGACGCCGCGACGGGCGAGGTGAGGACGGCGGCTGCCGAGGCGCCGAGTGCCGTACCGAGAAGGGCTCTTCGGGTGACCGTTCGTGCGGTGCGTGTCATGTCGTCCTCCCTCACTTCACGGTGACGCGGACCGCGCCGGTCGTCGTGTCGCCCTTGTCGTCCGTCACCGTCAGATGCGCCGTGTAGGCACCCGCGCGTGCATACGTGTGCTCGGCCGTGGCCCCCTCCGTGCCGCTCGGTTTCCCGTTGTCGCCGAAGTCCCAGTGGTACGAGGCCGCTGTGCGGCCCTCCGGGAGCCGGACCGAGCCCTTGAGCGCGACCGCGAGCGGCGTCGTGCCCTCGGCGGGCGTCGCGCGCACGGTCACCTTGGCGCCGGCCCGCTTCTCCACCCCCGGCCCGTTGAAGTGCAGCCAGTCGAGGGCGAGCAGATCGGGCCCCTCGGCGGACCAGTCCGGGTTGCGGAACACCACGTAGAGCTTGAACGTGCTCTCATGCGGGGCGAGTTGCGTGGTCGGGGAGACCGCGTTGCCGTAGCCGCCGGTGTTCGGCACGGTCGCCTTCCCGAGCAGCGGCCCCGTCGGGGAACCGGCGCGGAACTCCACGTCCCCGCCGATCCCGCCGGACGCCGCGCCCACCGTCACCGAGTCGACGCCCTTGAGGTGCGCCGGGTCGAACGACACCCAATCGCCGTCCTCGATCTCGCCGAGCCGTTTGCCGCCCGACGCCTCCGCGCGACTCACCGTCTCCGCACCGTCGTGCGCGCCGCCGGTCGCCGTGAAGTGCTCGGCCTCCCGGAACGACGTGCGCAGGGTCAGCGAGTCCGACCCGGTGAGCGCCGGGACACCGGCCGTGCCGCCCTTGTCCTCGTACTGCGCGCTGATGCCGTAGTACAGGTTCTGGCCGGGGCCGTGGCTGTCCCCGGCGTCGGTGACGATCTCACCGGTGCAGCCCGTGTAGTTGTCCAGCGGATGCAGGTGGGTGTCGTGGCCGAGCTGCGACTGCACGACGACCCGCGAGCAGTCGATCCGCTTGCCGGAGCCGTCCTCCCGGTCCGTCACCTTCACCGTGAACGGAATCGTGTCGCCGAAGGAGAACATTCCGCCCTCGGGAGGCTGGTGGATCGTCACCACCGGTCTGGTGTTGCCGACGGTGACATCCGTGACCGCGCGACTGCTCAGCCCGCCGGGCCCGGTCACGGTGAGCCGCGCCGTGTACTGGCCGTTCTTCGTGTACGTGTGCGTGGGCTTCGCCTCGGTCGAGTCGGTGCTGCCGTCCCCGTCGAAGTCCCAGGCGTACGTGACCTGTTGCCCCTCGGGCAGTCCGGAGCCCGCGCTGTCGAACGCCACCTTCAGCGGCGCCTGCCCACTGTCCGGCGCCGCGGCCGCTCGGGCCTCCGGCAGCCTGCTGTCGGCGACGTAGTCGATACGGTAGATCCCCGCGCCCTCGTTGCTGCCGCCGCGGCCCGTGCCGCTGCCGAGCCCGAAGTCGATGACGTACAGCGCGCCGTCAGGACCGAAGTCCGCGTCGAACGGCTGGTTCCATTTCATGTCGCCGAACACGGAGTTGATGGAATTCAGATCGCCCGACTTCGCGGCCGGGAACCGCGGGTCGGTGAACGTCTGGTCCTTCTCCTGCATCGAGAAGACCTTGAACCACTGCCGCGTCAGCTCGTACGTGAACCACTTCCCGTCGAAGTACTCGGGGAATTTGGTGCGATACGTGTTCTCGGAGTCGTAGGCGTAGACGGGGCCGCTCATCGGGCCGCCGCCGCCCGTCCCCAGTTCCGGGAACTGCTCGGACGCAGAATACGCGTACCAGACCGTCGCGGGCTGCGCGGGCGGCAGTTCCGTCAGACCGGTGTTGTTCGGCGAGTCGTTCACGAGCTTCGCGCAGTCGAACTTCGCTCCCGAGGTCTTCGTCGCGAAGTCGTAGTCGTTGAACGGGGTGTTGTTCCCGATGCAGTACGGCCAGCCGAAGTTCCCCGCCTTCGTGATGCGGTCGAACTCGACCGTGCCCTCGGGGCCCCGGTCGGCCACGGCCTGCCGGGCGTCGGGACCGTAGTCCGCCACCAGCAGCGCCCCGGTCCTGGGATCCGTGGTGATGCGGAACGGATTGCGCAGCCCCATCGCGTACACCTCGGCCCGCGTCTTCTCCGTGCCCGGCGCGAAGAGATTGCCCTCGGGGATCGCGTACGTGCCGTCGTCCTTCGGCGTGATCCGCAGCACCTTTCCGCGCAGATCGTTCGTGTTGCCCGCGGTGCCCTGGGCGTCCCAGGCGCGGCGGTCCGCGCGCTCGTCGATCGGCGCGAAACCGTCGGAGGCGAAGGGATCGGTGTTGTCACCGGTCGCGATGTACAGATCGCCCTTCTTGTCGAAGGCGATCGACCCGGCCATGTGCGAATTGGCGCGGCCCTCGCCCCGCAAGGTGGGAATGGCGAGCAGGCGCTTCTCGCTCGCCGGATCGACCTTTCCGCCCGATTCCGTGAACCGCGACAGATTGATCCGCTTCTCCGTCTTGTCCGAATTCAGGAGATAGACCCAGTGGTTCTCCTGGAAGTCCGGATCGAGGGCGAGCCCCAGCAGCCCGTCCGACTGGCTCGTCATCTCCGGCGTGTACGCCAGATCGAGCGCCGTCGTGACCTTCATCGACTCCTGGTCGACGATCTTCAGCTTGCCGGTGCGCTGGATGAAGAACACCCGCCGGTCCGGCGCCACCGCCAGCTCGAACGGATCGGCGAGATCGGCCGTCGCCAGCGGCGTGCGCTGGAAGGCGCCCGTCTTCGTCGCCGAGCAGTCGCCCGCCTTGCTGCCCGCCGCCCACTCGATGCCGCCGAGCAGATGCCGCAGGAAACCCGCCTCCTGGAACGCCGACTTCGCGTGCCCGCCGGCCGTGTACCAGGAGCGGCCGCCGTCGTAGTTCTGGCACCACGACCACGGGTGGTCCACCCCCTCGTCGAGCCCGGAGACACCGTCACGCACCTTGATCTGCGCGAGCGTGTGCACCTTGCCCGTCGGATCGGCGCGCCAGTTGTACCACTCCTCCGTCCGTTCCCACAGCTCGGGAAGACCCTTCGTGGAGGGGTGCGCGTGGTCCAGGACCTTGACGCGGCCGGTCTGCACGGCCGGGTGCTGGTCGAAGATCGCCCCGACCAGCCCTTCGTACCAGCCCCAGTCCCGCTCGCTGGCCGACGCCGCGTGCAGTCCCACCCAGCCGCCGCCCCCGCGCACGTACTTCTGCAGGGCCGCGCGCTGGTCCGCGTCGAGCAGATCCCCGCTCTCCGGGGTGGAGTTGGTGTTGTTGAAGACGATCGCCCGGAAGCGGGCCAGGTTCGTGTCGGTGAACGCGGTGGCGTCGTCGGTCGCCTCGACCTCGAAGCCGTTCTCCGCGCCGAGCTTCTCGACGGCGTCGACACCGGCCTGGATCGAGTCATGGGCGAAGTTGGTGACCTTGGAGAAGACGAGGACCCGGAAGGCCTCCTCCTGTGCCTGGGCCCGCGGGCTCAGCCCGAGCCCGCCGGCGAGAAGAGCCAACAGGGCGAGGAGCAGGGTGAGGTGAGGGAGGTGACCTCTGGGTCTGCTCCGGCGGCGGACGGGCGGTGCGGCTGTACTCGACGTACTCATGGCGCTCCCTTGGCTGTCGGCCGCGGACGGATGCCGTGGCTGCGTGATGCTGCGGGTGTGCGGTGAGTGCTGGTGGAGTGCAGCCGGGAACGCCGGAGTGCGCCTTCCGGATTCACAGGACGTACCTAGAAAGCGCTTTCCCGAATGCGTCGTTCAGCGTAGGTTCGCCGGACCTGAGGGGTCAATGGGTCGGAAGCGGCGTACGTACCGACAGGAATGAGGGCCGACGGGGCAGGGGAGATGCAGGAAACCCGCACACCCAGCAGCGAACAGGAGCCGCCCCATGACCGACCCCGCCTACACCGCCACCGCTCTGAGCACCGGAGACGGCGCGGCCGTGGCCACGTACACCTGGCTGCCCGACGGCGGCCGGCCCCGCGCCTTCGTGCAGATCGCCCACGGCGCGGCCGAGCACGGACTGCGCTACGACCGGTTCGCCCGCCACCTCACCGCCCACGGCTACGCCGTCATCGCCTCCGACCACCGAGGCCACGGCGCCACCGCCGCCTCCACCGGCGGCTACGGCGTGACCGACGACGCGGAACCCGGCACCGTCGACGCCTGGGTCGCGATCGTCGAGGACATCAAGGCCATCGGCGACCAGGCGCGGGCGCTGCACCCGAACGTCCCCTTCGTGCTGCTCGGCCACAGCCTCGGCTCGCTGCTCGCCCGCGACTACGCCCAGCGGTACGCGGACGACCTCGTCGGGCTGATCCTCTCCGGCACGTTCCGCTCCCTGCCCGGCGCCGACAACGAGGGCTCGATCGCGGCCCTGGAGGCGGAGATCGCCCGCTCCGGCCGGGCCGCGCCCTCCTCCTACGTCCCCGACCTGTTCGCCTCGTTCAACGACCCCTACCCGCACCGCACCGGCTTCGAGTGGCTCTCGCGCGACGAGGCCGAGGTCGACAAGTACGTCGCCGACGAACGCTGCGGCTTCCCGTTCTCCGCGGGCCTCGCCCTGGACTGGGTCCGGGCCGTGCGCCGGATCAACGACCCGGCGAACCTCGCCCGCATCCCCGCCGACCTACCGATCCACGTCGCCGTCGGCACCGAGGACCCCTGCAACCAGCGGATGACCCTGGTCCACGAACTCCTGGAGGACTTCCGCTACGCGGGCGTCACCGACCTGACCTGGCGGGGCTACGAGGGCGCACGCCACGAGATCCTCAACGAGACCCACCGCGACGAGGTGCAGGCCGATCTCACCGCGTGGCTGGACAAACGAGTGCCGTGACCAGGTCGCCTGCCGTGATTGTCAGTGCCCTTGGCTACGGTTTCTCCCATGCCGGACGCCGAGGATGTACGCACCATCGCCCTGTCCCTGCCGGACACGACGGAGAAGATCGCCTGGAGCATGCCCACGTTCCGGGTCGCGGGGAAGATGTTCGCCACGCTGCCCGAGGAGGAGACGTCGATCGCCGTGCGCTGCCCCAAGGAGGAGCGCGACGAGCTGGTCCTGGCCGAGCCGGACAAGTTCTGGATCGCCGACCACGAGGCCTCCTTCGCCTGGGTCCGCGCCCGGCTCGCCGCCCTCGACGACACGGCGGAGCTGCGCGCCATCCTCGCCGACTCCTGGCGCCAGGCGGCCCCGCCCCGACTGCTCGACGCTCACCCGGAGTTGGGGCTCCCGGCCACGGACTGAAACTCCGTGGGGCCCGGCCCGGGGCGCGTGGCATGATCCGCCCGTAGAGAGGGCGGATGCGGCGTCGCAGGGGACGGCCGTGAGCCGGAAGGAGCCGGGCGGGCATGGGCGGGGACGGACCGACAGGACAGAACGGCGGAGAAAGCGGCGGTCCGGCGGGCGATGAGCGTGCCCCGGCCGGACAGGAGCGAGGCCGCGGACCGGGCGGCCTGACGGCGCGGCACGGCCCGTGGCGCCGGCGGAAGCGCGACGCCTCGACGACCCGCCCGCGCGGCATCTGGTCACGGGACTTCGGGCTGTTCTTCACGGCCCGGGCCGTCGCCAAGCTCGGCGACACCATGCTGCCCGTGGCGCTCGCCGCGGGCCTGCTCCAGTACGGGTACGGCGCGGGCGCCGTCGGCCTCGCGATGGCCGCGTCCGTCGGCTGCTTCGCCGGGCTCGTCATCTTCGGCGGGGTGTTCGCGGACCGGTTCAGCACCCGGTGGCTGATGATCGGCGCCGACGTCACACGCCTCGTCTCCCAGTCCCTCGCCGCCGTCATGTTCTTCACCGGGCACGTCGTGCTCTGGCAGATCTGCGTCATCGGCGCCGTCAACGGCGCGGCGTCCGCGATCTTCCAGCCCGGCGTGGCCAGCACCGTGCCCCGCCTCGCCGCCGATGTGCAGGCCGCCAACGGGGCGATCCGCGTCGCCGAGTCCGGCTCGCAGCTCGCGGGGCCCGCGGTCGCCGGTCTGCTCGTCGCGTTCGCCTCCCCGGGCCTCGTCTTCGCCGCGCACGCGGGGACGTACGCGCTGAGCGCCCTGTGCCTGCTGCTGCTCCGGCTGCCGCCCGCGGCCCCCGACAGCCGGGCCCCGAGCAACGGCTTCCGCAAGGACCTCGTCCAGGGCTGGCGGGAGTTCCGGTCCCGATCCTGGCTGTGGGGCGTCATCGCCGTCTGGTGCGTCCTGCAGATCGGCGCCTCGGGCCCGGCCGTCCCGCTCGTCGCCACCCAGGTCACACAGGAGTACGGGCCGCGCGCCTACGGCCTGGTCAACTCGGCACTCGGCGCGGGTACCGTCATCGGCGGCCTGATCGCCCTGCGCCTGCGGCCCCGCCGCATGCTCCGCGCGGGCTCCCTCGCCCTGCTCGGCTTCGCCCTGTTCCCCGCCGCGGTCGGCGCGGGCCTCGGCGTGCCCGGGATGATGGCGGGCTGTGCGGTCGCCGGGGTCGGCATGTCGTTCTGGGGTGTGATGTGGGCGACGAGCGTCCAGACGCAGGTGCCTCACGACGTCCTCAACCGTATCCACGCGTACGACGTCGCCGGCTCCCTCGCCATGGCGCCGGTCGGCCAGGCGCTCGCGGGCCCCGCCGCCGGGGCGTTCGGTACGCATCACGTCCTGCTCGCCGGCGGCGTGGTCACGCTCGGGTGCGTCGCCGCCCTGCTCCTGATCCCGGCGATCCGCGGCCTGGAACGGGCCGATGCACCCCGCATGCCTTCCTTGCCCGTGCCGGAGCCGCGACCGGCGAGGTCCGGCCCCCGCTGACCCGCTGGGCCGGACCTCGGCGATCAGGCGTCGCCGTACCAGCCCCTGCCGCTGGACCAGTGCGCGACCCAGCCCGCGAAACCGGGATCGCCCGCGAAGCCCCCGAACGCCGCGCCGAGCGGGGCGGCGCCCTCTCCGCTGATCCACCAGATGCGGCCGCGCTGGGGGCCGGTGACGACGAGGTGCCAGTTCATGCCGCAGCCGTCCGTCCCGAGCACGAGCGACCCGTGGTCGAAGACCGCGTCGGGCACGTCCTCGTCGGGATCCACGTCGTCGGCCTCCCACACCCATTCCTGCTCGAGCGGGAACGGCAGATCCGGCCGACGCGCGTCCCGCTCGTCCCCCCAGTCGCCCGGCAGCCCGGCCAGCGGCACGAGCCCGTACTCGGGCGGCCCCTGCTCGCAGCCGTCGGATATCTCGGCCACGCAGGTGCGGTACGGCTCCGGCAGCACGATGCCGTGTTCCGCCTCGAAGGCGCGCACCGCGTCCCAGCCGAGCGGGGGAGCGCCGTCCTCGAGCGCGGCGCGGAGCAGGTCGAGCTCCGCCGGATCAGCCTGATCGACATTCATGGGGAACAGTTACCACCGACGACGCCCGCGGCAGGTGGGGGAGCCGGGCCCCCACGCGAGCCGGCGGGGCCCGGGCCCACAATGGGCGGACCGGCAGAACCCATTGGGTACCGAACACACAGGAGTGACATGTCTGTCTTCGACACCGAGATCGGCGCTCTCACCGGCGGCTCCGCCGACCTGGGGCAGTACAAGGGCAAGGCCGTGCTGATCGTCAACGTCGCCTCCAAGTGCGGCCTCACCCCGCAGTACACCGCGCTGGAGGAACTGCAGAAGCGGTACGCCGACCGCGGCTTCACGGTGCTGGGGGTGCCCTGCAACCAGTTCATGGGCCAGGAGCCCGGCACCGCCGACGAGATCGCCGAGTTCTGCTCGGCGACGTACGGCGTGACGTTCCCGCTGACCGAGAAGGTCGACGTCAACGGGGACGACCGGCACCCCCTCTACGGCCAGCTGGTCACCACGCCCGACGCCGAAGGCCACACCGGCGATGTGCGGTGGAACTTCGAGAAGTTCCTGATCTCCCCCAGCGGCACCGTCACCGCGCGCTTCGCCCCGCAGACGGAGCCGGACGCGGAGGCCGTGACCGCGGCCATCGAGGGCGTCCTGCCGCACTGACGCCGGTCCGGGACACAGCAGGGTGCGTCCCGGTTCGCCCGGGCCACCCGCGTTCGCTCGGGGCACCCGCCGCGTCCTCGTGCGCGGCCGTGTCCCGGCGGCGCCGCTTGCCTCAAAAATCGAACACATGCTCTAGTGGTGTCATGCGGAACACCCTCACCGATGGCCCCACTCCGAGCGGGAGCGCCCCGTGGCCGACGAAATAGTCGTGCACCGTCCGTCGCCGACCGGTGGTCGCCGGGTCACGGCCGGCCAGACGATCCTCGGCCTCGCGCACAGCGACCGCGACGTGATCGAGTTCCTGCGCCGCGCCGGGCTCGACGACGCCGAGGGACTCGTGCTGGGGGATTCGCCGCTCATCCGCTGGGCGGGCGGACGCGCGCACGAGTACGGGGCGCCTTGAGCCGCGCTGGTACCTCCCCGCACGGGAAAGGCGTGCGCGACCACGGCTCCGAGTGCGGTATGGTTTCCGTGCACGTTCGGCCAGGGGAAACTCCAGGTCAGCGAGCACCGGGACGTGGCGCAGCTTGGTAGCGCACTTGACTGGGGGTCAAGGGGTCGCAGGTTCAAATCCTGTCGTCCCGACAGTTCGACTCGTCGAATGTCGCAGGTGAAGGGCCGTTTTCGAACGGCCCTTTTTCTGTTTTCCGGTGCGCTCCCTGGTGGGAGCGGGGGAGTGGGGCGGGCTCCCGCTGTCCCCTCGTCTGTTTGCTCCCCCTGGGGGCGGTGCGCGCATATTCGATTTCTTGCGCCCATGGGGCGGGGAGCCGCAGGCGACAAACCAGGCACGGATGTGAACGTGAGCGACATCTTGACCCCAGTTCCGCTTTTGTTCACGTGTTATGTCGACTATGGGGCTCGCTGGTTGCGTGGGGTGTGGAGGAGTTGAACGCGGAGGGGAGTCCTGCAGCGGCTCGCCCGCATCGGGTCATCGCGGCTGCGGACTTCGCGCACCGGTCGAGGGATACGTCGGAGGCGCCGCAT
The DNA here is from genome assembly GCF_050410835.1 of Streptomyces sp. cg35. Taxonomy (NCBI): domain Bacteria; kingdom Bacillati; phylum Actinomycetota; class Actinomycetes; order Kitasatosporales; family Streptomycetaceae; genus Streptomyces; species Streptomyces sp. cg35. Next base: position 1,220,143 of record NZ_CP191268.1, on the reverse strand, counting down.
CCGGGGGAGTCATCGTGGGGTGAACTGGCTTACTACGCAAAAGAGTTGGCGGCATCCACCGAGGACAGCGATGTCGCGGCGCCGGCCGATGCGGTGCGCGAGGCGGGACGGTTGAGGGAGGGCGGCGGCAGGCAATGAGGCCCGCCGCCGCCCGTGCCACAGGTGCTACTGGTTACCCCAACCGGCTCCCGGTCCGGCTCCCGGCCCCGGTGCTCCCCAGCTGGCCACCGGTGCGGCGGGTGCCGCGCCGCGGGCCTTGCGGCCGCGGCGGAGCAGCAGGATGCCGCCGATGAGTGCCAGCAGCCCCGGCCCGCCGAACGCGGCGGCCATCCCCACGTATTCGCTGTCGAGGCCCGCGGCGATACGGGCCGGGGTGCCGTCGTCGCCGGAGCCGAAGTGGGCCCCCGCGCCCTTGGTGCCCACTGGCACCGTCCTGGTGCCCTTCACCTTCGCGGCGGCGCGCAGCGCGGCCGCGGCGTCGATCTCGCCGTAGCCGGTGGTCGGCGAGTACGTGCCGGGGTGCGCGGCCGTCTTCCGCAGGACCTGGGACACCTGGGCGGGCGACAGATCCGGGTACTTCGACAGCAGCAGCGCCACGACGCCGGAGGTCAGCGCGGTGGCGGACGAGGTGCCGTCGATCGGCATCAGGCCCTTGCTGTGGTAGTCGGCGCTGTAGATACCGGTGCCCGGCGCCGCGATGTCCACGTAGTTGTGAACGGACGAGAACGACGTCCGCTGCCCGCCCGGCTGGGTGGCCGCCACGGTGAGCACGCCCGGGTAGGCCGCCGGATAGCCGACGTTGTTCTCGCCGCCGCCGTTGCCGGTGTCGTCGATCTCGTTCAGGTCGCCGCTGTTGCCGGCCGCGACGACCACGGTGACGCCCTTGGAGAGCGCGTACGAGATCGCCGCGATGTCGGTGGTGTCGCTGTGCGAGAACATGGCGTCGCTGCCGAGCGACATCGAGATCACCTTGACGCCGTGCTTCACCGCGTACGTGATCGAGTCGCTCAGGGCGTGGACGTTGTCGTCGTTCCCGCCGCCGTTCTCGACGGCCTCCTTCCAGGTCTCGTAGTCGGGGTCCTTGTCGTCGCGGATCGCCCGCAGCCCGAGGACCTTCGCCTGCGGTGCTGCCTCCAGCACGTTCGAGGCCATGGCCGTGCCGTGCGCGCCGTACCAGGACGCGTCCTGGTCGGTCTCCTGGAGCATGTCAGGGCCGTTGGTCACGCGGCCGTTCAGCGCCGGGTGGCCGGTGCGTATCCCGGTGTCGATGACGGCCACCTTCACGCCGTCGCCCTGGGTCACGGCGTGCGCCTGGGGCAGCGAGAGCGCCGCCTTTTCCCAGCCGCGCGCGGCCGCGGTGGCGGTGCCCGGTGCTGTGGCGACCAGCGTGAACGCGAGCCCGCCGACCAGGGTGGCGAGGGCCGACCGCGGCGGACGGCGCAGACGCGGCTTCGGTGCTTCGGCGCGGCTCAGACGCCCCATGACTTCTCCTTGCCGCTGAGGACATCCGGGAACGAGCGGCCGTAGGCGCTGGCGATGTCGTCGGCCATGTCGGGGTAGATCGACAGCTCGCTGAGGTCGCCGTAGGCGTCCCATTCCTCGGGCAGCGTGCCGTACGTGCGCTTGAGGTCGACCGGCCCCGCGGTGACGGCCACGACATAGGGCGGATCGTCGATGCCCACACCGATGTCCGAGACGCCGCCGCCCATGGCCCGCCAGTTGGCGGCCAGGGTACCCGGCGCGGAGAGCGGCTTGACGGGCGGTGTGACGGGCTCGCTGGCCCGGGCCGCCGACTTGGCCTCGTAGTAGTGGTTCGACAGCGCCTTCGCGCCCGCGTAGGAGTCGGTGACGATGAGCGCGACCGTGGCCGCGTTCTTGCCGCCGCCGTCGACATACGTGGCGGCCAGCACCCGCTTGCACCCGACCGACTTGGCCTTCTTCAGGAAGGTGCCCTGCAGGTTCTTCGCGCAGGAGCCCTCGCCGATGATGCCCTGCCTCATCCAGCCCTTGTTGTGCTGGATGAGGCTGGTGTCCTCCAGGTGCGCCGGGAAGATCTGGTCCGTCTTGAGGTTGTGCCAGGCCTTGGGCATGAACTCCGGGTTGGACACGGTGTGTTGTGAATTCTTGACGGCGGCGGCGAACACGGCCGCGCCGATCAGCAGCGGGAGGACGCCCAGCACGATGAGGACCGTGCCCCAGATCCGCGAGCCCTTCCCGGCGGAACGGTTGCCCGGCCCGCCGGCAGGAGGCATCGGCGCGAAACCGCCGCCCTGGGGCGGGACGTTCGGGAGGGGCGGCGCGGGCTGTGCCGGGTAGCCGTAACCGGGCTGCGGCTGCGCGGCTTGGCCCGCGCCCGGAGACGGCGGATAGCCCCCATAGGGTGGACTCCCGTAGGCACCCCCTTGGGCAGGGTACGACTGCGGCTCCGGCTGCCAGGGCCCCGGAGCGGGTGTGGACGGCACGTGTGCTTCCCCTCGTGATCTTCAGCCGGTGACCGCACCCTGTTCAGTTGAGGTGGGGCGGGTTCGGCAATGACCGTGTGCAGGGGTAAAGGTAATAGGAACATAAGGAACCAGCCGTGGCGGGGCTGCTTTCGGCACGGGAGATCCACGGTCTTGCGGGGCTGGTCAGGCAGTGCGTAGCGCTTCTTCATGCCGCGTAATCTCCGGCAACGGATCGGCCCGCCGTCCCACCTCCAGCACGTCGCGCACCGCACCCTCCGCCGCCCCCAGCCGCTCCCGCCGGCGCGCGACGATGCTGACCGGACGGAGTGGTTCGGTCAAGGGGAGTTGGAGGTCGCCGGAGTCGAGTCGGTGGGCGACCGCGAGGCGGGGGAGGCTCCCTGGCCGTGGCCACGTCAGGCGGAGCAGGGCCGACAGCGAGCCCGTCACCATGGAGAGTTGGGCGCCGGCCGGCAGGTCGCGGCTGAAGCGGTCGACCAGCATCTCGCTCGTGCAGCCGGGCTCCGCCACCAGGAAGTCGACGGCCAGGAGGCCGTCGGGCCCGGCTGCGTCCCGCGCCGCCAGCGGGTGTGCCGGGCCCGCCACCAACCCCTGCGGTCGTGGCCGACGACCGCGTGCGGGCCATGCGCTCGCGCCCCGCGGTCGTACTGCAGAGTTAGGTGCAACTGGTGCAACTGGTGCAGCGCGTGGTGCAGATGACGTTCATTCCAGATGAGGGTGCGGTCCAGTAGTTCGTGACGGCAGGTCTGGACCCAACGCTCCATGAGGGCGTTCATGCGCGGGATTCGGATGCCGGTGCGCACGACTTGGATGCCGGCGTTGGCCAGGATCTCGTCGAAGAGGGCAGGGTACTTCGCGTCCCGGTCTCGGATCAGGTAGGCGACGGTGGCTTGCGCGTCCGTCCGGTCGATGGCCAGGTTGCGGGCAGTCTGGGTGACCCAGGCCGCGGAGGGACGGGCAGTGGTGCCAAGGATCCGAATGCGGCGGGTGGCGTGTTCGATGATCGCGAGGATGTACTGGCGTCGGCCGGTCAGGGGGACGGTCTGGATCAAGTCGCAGGCCAAGAGAGCGTCTGCCTGCGAGCGCAGGAAGTCGGCCCAGGTGGTGGCGGCCCGCTCGGGCGCTGGATCGATGCCCTCACGCGTGAGGACTTCCAAGGTGGTGAAGGCGGCGATCTGGATGCCGAGGGTGGCGAGCTCGCCGTGCACCCGGCGGTAACCCCACGAGGGGTTCTCACGGACCAGGCGCAGGATCAGCATGCGGATCGAGCGGATTGTGGGCGGGCGGCCGGGTCTCTTCGGCCGGCAGGTACGGACATGACGCCGTTTCGTCAGGTCGCGATGCCGGCGCGGCACAGTGTCAGGCCGGGCCAGTAACTGCAACCGCCGCAGGCCTTGACGGCGCAGGGGCACCAGCAGAGCAGCAAGAAACACCCGGACTTCCGGAGCGAGCTTCACCCGGTCCGCCCCGAGCGGTCGTTCGAGGACGGTGAACTGGTGGCGCAGGGCGAGGACCTCCGCGTCCTTGTCGCGGTCGCTCATCACATCGCCGTCAGGGCCGACCTGGGGTGCCGCGCTCCATGGAGCGCGCATCGGGCGTGATCAGCCTCACGGCAGGGTTCGGCAAGTAACCGGCTGGCGGTGACCGAGAATGCCTATTCCTCGACCTGCGCCGGATCGATCGGAATCTCGCGTGCCGTGTTCTCGGCGCGCTCCTCGGCGCTCAACTGTCGCGCCACAGTCCCACAGCAGCGGTTGAACTGGTTCTGCCAGTCCGTCATGAACATGTCGTAGCTGGACTGGCCGACCAGCTTCAGGTCCGACTCGTCGTTGTGCCAGACGCCGTTGCTCGTCCAGTTCGAGGAGCCGACGAACACAAGTCTGGAGTTGGACGCACCCGCGTAACCGCCGCTGACCATCATGTACTTGTCGTGCGTGTAGTGCAGAGCGTTGCCGTTCGCGTCGGTGCCGCGGGTGGTGTCGTGCACGTCGATATTCGGCCGGTCCTTCAGGTAGTTCTGCACGCTGCCATCAACCATGCCGGCGGTGAAGAGTATCCGTATCTTCACGCCGGAATTCGCCAGGCTCACCAGCTTCTTCGGCAGCTCCAGATAGTTCCGGTCGCCCGGCTGCCCGTGAGAGGTCCACTCGAACATGGCGATGTTGATCGTGGCCGGCGCCTTGACGTTGTTCAGGAAGTCGACCCAGGTGTCGCTTCTGGAGCGCGCCTTGGGCCACTGGTAGGAGGGTGGCGACAGTGTCCTGGCGGCCTGGCCGCTGGTGGAGTTGTAGTAGTCGGGCACCAACGGGCCCGGGCCGCCCAGCGCCCCCTTGGTCATGGCTGTGAAGTAGCGCACGTAGGAGTTGTACAGATCGACGTTGCCCTTGACGGTGGCGGCACTGTTCCACGCGGTTCTGGCCTGGGCGGAGGTGGGGTTGGCGCTGCTGACGGTCACCGTCCTGTTCGCGTCGCTCCCGCCGCTGAGCATGTAGTACTTCGCGTGCAGGGCGGAGCCGGAGTAGTGGGTCAGGCAGCCGCCCGGGCACAGCGCGGCGAAGCTGGAGGCTCGCGGGTCGTTGCCCAACTCGGTGACCATCGACTGCCAGATCGCATTGTCGCTGTGAGAGTCCATCAGCGCCTTGACGATGACGCCACGTTGGTGTGCGGCGATCAGGGCGTTGGCGAACTCCGGGCCCGGGTGTGTGCTGCCGATCGAGTACATGGCGACGCGTATGGTCTGCCCGCAACTGGCGCTGTTGATCGATTCGATGATCGGGCCCATGATGTTCATCTGGGCGTCGGCGTCCTCGGGGTCGCTGAAGTGCGGGCCCGGTCTTGAGATGAACGTCCGAGACTCGCAACTGAGCGGAGGCTTGGCCTTCTTGACCGCCGCATGCGCCGTTGTAGGTGACAGCGCGGTGACGGCCAGCGCGGTGATCAACGTGAGCGTACGCTTCATGGACGGGCCTTTCGCTGGGTTGTTGACGATGGCGAGTCGGGGTGTTGCTGTGCTGATCGACCAATGAGTGGTCGCCGAGGTGGGCCTGGTGGCCGACGTCGCAGTGCGGTTCCGTCCGGCAGTTCGGTGTGACGGAGTCGCAGGTCACCCGGTCGCATGAGCTACGCGCGGCTACGCATCAGTTGGCGGCTTTCGCGCCGAACATCGGGTAGCCGTCGCCGTTGATGTCGCTCGCGGTGAGGGCGGCGCCCCAGCGGTCGTGAGAGGAAGCCGCGGAGTCGGCGATGGTGGTGCCACCGGGCAGGCCGCAGGCCGAGCCCTGAAGGAGCGCGACGGTGCCGCCGTCGAGGTCGGCACCGACCTGCTCGTGCCCGGCGCCCATCGCGAGGTCGTCGAAGCCGTCGCGGTTGAAGTCGCCGTAGGCGCCGACCCGGCCGAAGCCGTCACCCGCCTCGGAGGAGCCGGGCGCGCTGGTGGTGTTCTGGCTGATGGTGGTGCGTTTGACCGACGTGATGCCGTTCGCCGATGCGTACAGGGCGACGAAGTCCCCGGCGTTCTTCCGCCCGGACGCAGTGGCGTTGCCGGCGGAGAACGCGACGTCGCCGTAACCCTCCCCGGTGAAATCCGCCTTGTGGTGCGTGACGGAGTCGGCCGCGCCGGCCGTGTCCGCCGACGCGGCGAGGAGGCCGCCGGTCAGGTGCGCCGCCCAGGCGTTCGCTGTGGCGACGCGGATGCGCGTCGGAGGCGGGGTGGTAGGGCGTATGTGCTTGGCCATGCGGTGAGCTCCTGCAGGGGACAGAGGCGTCCGGCGGACATCCCGCTTCGATGAGGTGGTGGGCCGTTGGTGTTTGCCCGAATTGGTTGTTTCAGGCGTGAATCACCGTTCCGCAAACAGGAGACTCGCAAAGGCGTCCGAGGGTTGCACGAGAAAGCCGGGAAGCGGCCGCGACGCTGCGCAAGTTGAGTCAGAGGGCGAGCCGGTCGCCCGGGCGTTCGGTGGGCTGCTGGTGGGCGAGCCGGTTGCCGGTGTCGGGGTGAGTGTCGTACTCGGACAGGTGGAGAGCTTGCCCGCGGAGGAGGAACCGGGATTCGTGGCGGGCCTGTTCGGCTGTGTGGCGCATCTGCCTGAAGAACCGGACACGGTCCGCCGCGGCCGGCTCCGGCCCGTTCGGGGATGGGCCGCGCCCGGGCGGGGGTGCTTCTGTCCACCGGCAGGTGATGGGGCCGGACCGACGTGGCCTTGCCCACTCCGCACGCCGCGCGCGTGCGAACCGAATAGGCTAAGCCGGTTGTTTGGTTCCAGGTACGGACAAACCCAGGCGATCCGAGTGCGCCACGTCACACTCTCGGGGACCCGTGGCCCTCGACGAATAGGACCCGATGGAAGCCACGCGCACGAACGCCGAGCTCAGCCTGCTCGACGTGGAGATGGGCGAACAGTTCGAGGAACCGGCCTTGTTCACCGCGGGCCGCGCCGCCGCGCCGCGCACCCTGGCCGACATCCTCGACGCGACGGTGCGGGCACACCCCGATGAGCCCGCTCTCGACGACGGCACCCGACAGCTGACGTACCGTGAGCTGGCCGCCGAGGTGGAACAGCTACGGCGTCGGCTCGACGTCGCCGGGGTGGGGCAGGGCGACCGCGTCGGCGTCCGCGCACCCAGCGGGACGAACGAGCTGTACATCGCGATCCTCGCGGTCCTCGCCGCGGGCGCCGCCTACGTCCCGGTCGACGCCGAGGACCCCGACGAGCGCGCCGACCTCGTCTTCGGTGAAGCGGAGGTCCGTACCGTCATCGGTGCCGGGCACGGTTTCGTCGTGGAGAAGCCGTGCGACGTTCCGGCCGCACGGCCCGGCGCCGACGACGACGCCTGGATCATCTTCACCTCCGGTTCGACCGGTAAGCCCAAGGGCGTCGCGGTCAGCCACCGCAGCGCCGCCGCGTTCGTGGACGCCGAGGCCTCCCTCTTCCTCGCCGAGGACCCCATCGGGCCCGGTGACCGTGTGATGGCGGGACTGTCCGTCGCGTTCGACGCCTCCTGCGAAGAGATGTGGCTGGCCTGGCGCCACGGTGCCTGCCTGGTGCCGGTGCCGCGCTCCCAGGTGCGCAGCGGCGCCGACCTCGGGCCGTGGCTCGTCGAGCAGGAGATCACTGTTGTCTCGACGGTGCCGACCCTTGCCGCCCTGTGGGAGCCGGAGACCCTCAACGACGTACGCCTGCTGATCTTCGGCGGTGAGGCCTGTCCGCCCGAGCTCGTGCAGCGGCTCGTCACCGAGGGCCGCGAGGTGTGGAACACCTACGGGCCCACCGAGGCCACCGTCGTCGCGTGCGCCGCCCTGATGACCGGCGGCGATGAGCCGGTCCGGATCGGACTGCCCCTGAACGGCTGGGAGTTGGCCGTCGTCGACGACAACGGTCGGCCCGTGCCCATGGGGGAGAGCGGGCAGCTCGTCATCGGCGGCGCGGGACTCGCCCGCTACCTCGACCCCGAGAAGGACGCCGAGAAGTACGCGCCCCTGGAGTCGATGGGCTGGCAGCGCGCCTACCGCAGCGGCGACCTCGTCAAAGCCGACCCGGCAGGCCTCGTCTTCCTCGGGCGCACCGACGAGCAGATCAAGCTCGGCGGCCGCCGCATCGAACTCGGCGAGGTCGACGCCGCCCTGCAGGCCCTGCCCGGCGTCGCCGGCGCGGCCGCCGCCGTCCGCACCGCACGCGGCGGCAACCAACTGCTCGTCGGCTATCTCGTCACCCAGGACGGCTTCGACCACACGGCCGCCGTGAACCGGCTGCGCGCCGAACTGCCCGCCGCGCTCGTCCCGTTGCTCGCCCCCGTGGACGAACTCCCCACCCGCACCTCCGGCAAGGTCGACCGCGCCGCCCTGCCCTGGCCGCTGCCCGACCTCGACACCGGCACCACGACCGAGCAGCTCTACGGCACCGAGGCCTGGCTCGCCGAGCAGTGGAGCGAGACCCTCGGCATCCCCGTGACCGGTGCGGGCGACGACTTCTTCGCGATCGGCGGCAACAGCCTGGCCGCCGCCCAGCTGACCACCCGGCTGCGGACGCGCTATCCGAGCGCCGCCGTCATCGACATCTACGACCGGCCCGTCCTGCGCAAGCTGGCCCGCCGCCTGGAGAAGTCCGCGCAGGACGACGGCGCGGAACGCGTCGTCGCGCCCGTGCCCCGGCGCACCCAGATCACCCAAGTCCTGCTGCTGCTCCCGCTGTTCACTCTGGTCGGGCTGCGCTGGAGCATCGCGCTCGCCGCGCTCGGCAACGTCCTGCACCACTTCGGCGCCTACCCGTGGGCCCCCACCGCCTCATGGTGGCTGATCGGCGCCGGCGCCCTCGTCCTGTACAGCCCGCCCGGACGTCTGGGCATCGCCGCGGGCGGCGCCCGGCTGCTGCTGCGCGGCGTCGGACCCGGCACGTACCCGCGCGGCGGTTGTGTGCACCTGCGGCTGTGGACCGCCGAGCGCCTCGCCGAGCACAGCGGCGCGACCGCGCTGACCGGATCCTGGCTGGAGCGGTACGCCCGCGCGCTCGGCGCCAAGATCGGCCCCGACGTCGACCTGCACTCGCTGCCCCCGGTCACCGGACTGCTCAAGCTCGGCCGCGGCTGCGCCGTCGAGACCGAGGTCGACCTGTCCGGACACTGGCTGGACGGCGACCGCCTGGAGATCGGCCCCCTGAAGGTCGGCGCGGGCGCCGTGGTCGGCACCCGCAGCATCCTGTTGCCCGGCGCCCGCGTCGGCAAGCGCGCCGAGGTCGCCCCCGGTTCCGCCGTCCGCGGGCAGGTCCCGACCGGTCAGCGCTGGGCCGGATCGCCCGCGGTCAAGCTCGGCCGGGCCAAGCACGACTGGCCGAAGCAGCGCCCGCCGCGCGCGGTGCACTGGCGCGCGATGTACGGCGCGACCGGCACGGCCCTCACGCTCCTTCCGGTCGCGGCGCTGGTCCCCACGCTGTTCGTGGCGCACGCCTTCGTCCCCGCCGACGCCGCGCTCGGTGGGGCCGTGCGCGGCGCACTGCTCGCGCTCGTCCCCGCGACCCTGGCCTTCGGCCTCGCGTACGCCGCGCTGATCCTCGTCTGCGTACGGCTGCTCAGCCTCGGCCTGCACGCCGGAACCCACCCCACCCACAGCCGCGTCGGCTGGCAGGCGTGGACCGTCACCCAGCTCATGGACCTGTCCCGGCGGACGCTCTTCCCGCTGTACGCCGGGCTCGTCACCCCCTTCTGGATGCGGCTCCTCGGCATGCGCATCGGACGCGGCGCCGAGGTGTCCACCGTGCTCGCGCTGCCCAGCCTGACGACGGTCGGCGACGGCGCGTTCCTCGCGGACGACACACTGACCGCGCCGTACGAACTCGGCGGCGGCCGGGTCCGCATCGGCCGCGCGGAGATCGGCCGCCGTGCCTTCCTCGGCAACTCCGGTATGGCCGCGCCCGGCCGCCGCGTGCCCGACGACGGACTGGTCGGCGTGCTCTCGGCCACCCCCAAGAAGGCCAAACAGGGCAGCTCCTACCTCGGCCTGCCGCCGGTGGAACTGCCGCGTGCGGCGGCCGACGCGGACACCAGCCGCACCTACACGCCGCCCGCCCGCCTCAAGCTGGCCCGCGCCCTGGCCGAACTGTGCAGGATCGTCCCGGTGCTCTGTTCGACGGCCCTCGTGGTCCTCGTGACCGCGGTGCTCGCCGCGACCGCCGCGCACGGGCTGTGGCTCGCCGCCCTGCTGTCCGGGGTCGTGCTGCTCGGCGCCGGAACGCTCGGCGCTCTCGTCTCGATCGCCGCCAAATGGCTGCTCGTCGGCCGCCACCGCACCGGTCAGCACCCCCTGTGGTGCGGCTTCGTCTGGCGCAACGAACTCGCCGACACCTTCGTCGAGATGGTCGCCGTGCCCTGGCTCGCCGGAGCCGTCACCGGCACCCCGGTCCTGAATCTGTGGCTGCGCGGGCTCGGCGCGCACATCGGCAGGGGCGTGTGGTGCGAGAGCTACTGGCTGCCGGAGACCGACCTGGTCACCCTGGAGTCCGCCGTCGCGGTGAACCGCGGATGCGTGGTGCAGACACACCTCTTCCATGATCGGATCCTTCGGACGGATACTGTGGTCCTGCGCGAGGGCGCGACCTTGGGACCTGGCGGAATCGTGCTGCCCGGCAGCGAGATCGGAGCCCGGTCGACCCTGGGGCCCGCGTCCCTCGTGATGGCCGGCGAGTCGGTACCGGCGGACACCCGCTGGCTGGGCAACCCGATCGAGGCCTGGCGCCCCTGAGGTGGCGGGCCGCCGCCGGACGACGGCGCGGCGGCACGTCGTACGAGGACAGGGCAGGGAGCGGACCAGGCGTGAGCGGGCACCAGAAGACGGCACCGGACCCCTATTTCCCGGGCAACGGTGACGCCCGCTTCCGGGTGCACCGCTACGAGCTGGAGCTCGACTACCGGCCCGGCCCGAACCGGCTCGCGGGCCGCGCCCGGCTCAGCGCGATCGCGGGCCGGGCCCCGCTGACCGAGTTCCAGCTCAACCTCGCCGACTTCCGCATCAGCCGCATCCGCGTCGACGGCCGCGCCCCCCACTACACGCATCGCGGCGGGAAGCTGCGGGTGCGCCCCGCGAAGACGCTGCCCGCCGGGTCCGCGTTCACCGTCGAGGTGCACTACGCGGGCAACCCCAAACCGGTCAACAGCCCCTGGGGCGGCCTCGGCTGGGAGGAACTGACCGACGGCGCGCTCGTCGCGAGCCAGCCCGTGGGGGCACCCTCCTGGTACCCGTGCAACGACCGGCCCGCGGACAAGGCCGCGTATCAGATCTCGGTCACCACACCCTCGGCGTACCAGGTGGTGACCGGCGGCCGGCTGCTCACCCGTACCGCAAGAGCTTCCACCACCACCTGGGTCTACGAACAGCCCGCGCCCACGCCCAGCTATCTCGTCGGCCTGTCCATCGGCAAGTACCGGACGGCTCTGCTCGGGGACCCGGGGCTCAGCGGGGTGCCGCAGGCCGGGCACTTCCCGGCGCATCTGCTCACCGAGTTCTCCCGGGACTTCGCGCGCCAGCCGCAGATGATGGCACTGTTCGAGGAGCTTTTTGGCCCATATCCGTTCGCCGAGTACGACGTCGTCGTCGCCGACGAGGAACTCGATGTGCCCGTCGAGGCGCAGGGCCTGTCGCTGTTCGGCGTCAACCACGTGGACGGCTCCCGGGGTTCGGAGCGCCTGATCGCCCACGAACTCGCCCACCAGTGGTTCGGCAACAGCGTCACCGTCGCCGACTGGCGGCACATCTGGCTCAACGAAGGCCTCGCCAAGTACGCGGAATGGCTCTGGGGGGAACGCGCGGACGCCCGCGACGCCCAGGAGTCGGCCGCCGGCGCGCACCGGCTGCTGGCCACGCAGCCGCAGGACCTCAAACTGGCCGACCCCGGGCGCAAGTCGATGTTCGACGACCGGCTCTACGAACGCGGCGGCCTCGCCGTGCACGCGGTGCGGTGCGCGCTCGGCGACGACGCGTTCTTCCGGATGCTGCGCGCGTGGGCCACCGTCCACCGGCACGGCGTGGTCAGCACGCAGATGTTCGCCGCGCACGTGGCACGGTTCGCGTCCGGGCCGGTGGACGAGCTGCTCGACAGCTGGCTGTACGAGACGCGGCTGCCTCCGCTGCCCGCCCCGGTGGCCTGACGGCTCAGCGCCGGTTCGCCGTCATCGCCTCGTCCAGCAGGGCGAAGAACACGTCGCCGCGGACGACTTCGAAGGGATCGTCGAGGAGTGCGGCGAGGTCCGCGATGTCGCTCGGCGTCCAGCTCCAGGCGTTGATCGCGCCCGCGACGAACAAGGGGGCGGTCGGGTCCCGGTCCTCGACGTGGGCCAGGAGCGCGTCGCGGAACTCCGCGCCCTTGCCCTGCGGGTAGAAGTTGCCGATCACCGGGATCCCCGCGGGCCGGCTCCGCAGGTCGCCGGTCTCCCAGGACTGGATGATGCCGCGCAGCGGGGTGTTCTTCGCGTACGAGGCGACGACGCGCTCGTCGAAGGGGATCCAGCCGTCACCGGCCGCGGTGCGCGGGTTGTAGGCGTAGACGAGGTCCATGCCCGTGCGGCGCAGATAACGTCCGGTCAGCTCGGTGTAGGCGTCCAGGTGCTCCGCGGGCCACGAGGCGGGGTAGGTGTAACCGGCGCCGGACGGGCCGCAGACGAGCAGGTCGTTGGCGGTGGCGGTCCGCTGGTAGTGGGCCAGGATCGCGGGACCGATGTCGGCGAGCAGCGGGCTGACGGTCCAGTTGACGGGGACGCTGCCGCGCGCGGGGTCGTCCCAGATGTCGCGCATCCGGCGCTGGCAGTACTGCACGTTGTCGCCCTCGCCGACGGTGAGCGTGACGTAGACGCGGTTGCGGAGTTTCGCTTTCGGCCGCGGGCGGACGCGGCCGGAGATCTTCGCGGGGACGCCCGCGTGGACCGTGCCGTTCATGTAGAAGTCCGTGGCGACGACCTCGACGCCGTGCTGCGACGCCCGGTCGACGCCGCCCCATTCACCGGCCACGTCGTGGGGGAACCAGCCGGCGTACGGGGTGGTCGGCGCGAGCCGGCTCAGCGTCTCGTCGAGCAGGTCCCCGGTGTCGCCGGCGGGCGGCAGCCACAGCACCATGGCCCTGCTCGCGACCACGTAGTCACGGAAGTGGGGGAACGGCTCCACACGGGTGGGGGCCGTGGTGGTGGCGGTGACGAGGAACTGGTTCCACAGGTCGACCTCGGCGACCAGCTGCTTCGTACCTGCGGGGGCGGCGAAGCGGTACACGAAGGAGCCGCCGCCGTCGCTGAACCGGTTGGAGCTGTCGCCGACCGAGGAGTTGAGACCGTCGAAGAGGTACGGCGACTCGGCGGCGGTGCCCGGGGTGAAGGAGGCGATCTCCTTGCCGTCGGCCTTCACGGTGACGGCCCCGACGGACGCGCCCCAGCCGTCGTCGCCGAAGGAGTCCTGGAACCGCAGATAGACCCCGTCGTCGCCGCTCAGCTCCGGGCTCAGGTCGAGGCTGCGCACCCGGCGATTGGAGGTGTCGCGCACGCGCGCGGTCTCCCGCGCGACCTCCCGCCACTTCACGCCCGGGACGTTCACGGTGCGGGTGGGCGGCAGCCCGGCCACCAGCGCGTGGTCGCACTGCGGGAAGAGGTGGTCGAGCTGCCAGCGGTAGGTGGCGGGCACGTCGTCGGGGTCGAAGTGGCCGCGCAGGTCGTCGATCGTCTTCAGGCCGTACGTCCTCGCCTGCTCCGCGGTGGCCGCGACCGCGCTCCGCAGACCGGCCAGCGTGGTCGCGACATTGACCGAGTCGGGCACGTCCGGGTCGATCAGAACGGCGCCGCGCACCTCACGCCGGTACCGGTCCACCAGGTCCAGGGCGTGCTCGTGGCGGGTGACGGCCGCGCCGGTGCCGTCGAGCCAGCGCAGGTCGGTGTCCCCGGCGTCGAAGCTGAAGTAGAGGCGGGGGCCGCGCCGGTTGACGACACCCTGAAGGGTCGTCAGGAGCAGCTGGTCATGACCGTCCAGCGCGCTGACGTCCGCCACGTCGAGCCGGGTGGGGCGGCCGAAGGAGGGCAGGACGCGACTTGCCGCACGACCGGCGGCACCGGCCTCGTGCGGCGAGGAGAGCCCCAGTCCTCCTGCCGCCAGCACCGCGCCGCCCGCTTGCAGAAGACTTCTTCGTGACACCACGACGATCACCGCTCCTCGCAGCCGGTACGGATGGACCGATCCGGATGGACATCGTTGTCATCGATCGGTGAACGTAGCGACGGCGTACGGCAGTTGTCCATGGTGCGAACCGAGTTCTCCGCCCGGTTCGCACCATGGACGTGCGGTACGACGGCGAGTTCCGGACAGGCCCTCGCGCTATGCGCGTGCCGCGTCCTGGGCGCGGAGCACCTGCTTGACCACCTTGCCGCCCGCGTTGCGCGGCAGCTCGGTGACCAGCACGAGGTCCTTGGGCCGCTTGAACGAGGCGAGCCTGCCGTCGAGGAAGTCCGTCAGTTCGGGCAGTGACAGTCCGGCCCCCGGGGTGACGGTGACGAAGGCGACCGGTATCTGGCCCCAGCGCTCGTCGGCGCGGCCGATCACCGCGACCTCCCGTACGGAAGGGTGGGCGGCGACGGCGTTCTCCAGCTCGGCGCAGTAGATGTTCTCGCCGCCGCTGATGATCATGTCCTTCTTGCGGTCGACCACCCAGACGAAGCCCTCGTCGTCCTGCCTGACCAGGTCGCCGGAGTGGAACCACCCTCCCTCGAAGGCCTCCGCGGTCTCCCGCTGCTTGCGCCAGTACCCCTGCATCAGGGTGGGGCCGCGGTAGACGATCTCCCCGACCTCGCCCACGGCGACGTCGTTCATGGCCGCGTCGACGACGCGGTACTGGATGCTCGGGATCGGCAGACCCACCGAGCCGAGCTTGCGCAGGGAATCCTCCCCGCGCAGCACGCAGGTGATCGGCGAGGTCTCGGTCTGGCCGAACACCGCCACGTTGAGCGCGCCGGGGAACTTCTCGCCCATGGCGCGCAGCGTCGCGTCGCTCGCGGGCGCGGCCCCCCAGCTGATGATCCGCAGCTTCAGATCGCGCTTGTCGATGTCCGGCTGGGCGCAGATCAGGTCCCACTGCTGCGGAACGTTGAACACGACGGTGGCGCCTTCACGTTCATAGGCGTCGAGCACCGCCCCCGGGTCGAAGGCCCCCAGCGGATGGATCACGACCGTGCTGCCGACCGCGAAGTTCGCCACCACCGAACCCAGTCCCGCGATGTGGAAGAAGGGCGCGGTCAGGAAGCCGACATCGGAGTCGTCGAAGATCTCCATCGCGCGGATGCACGTGAGCGCCTGCATCTGCATGTTGCGGTGGGACAGCATCGCCCCCTTCGGCCGGCCGGTGGTGCCCGAGGTGTACATGATCAGCGCGGTCGACTCCTCGCTGACGTCGGGCAGTTCCATCGGCTCGTACGCCGACAGGAACTCCTCGTACCCGACGCCGCTTCCGGCCTCGGCCTCGCCGATGACGACGACCGTGCCGATCGACGCGGCGCCCGGCACCGACCGGAGCAGCGGCAGGAGCCGCGCGTCCACGACGATCGCCGAAGGAGCGCAGTCGGTCAGGATGTAGTCGAGTTCCAGCGGCGCGAGCCGGAAGCTGAGGGGCACGGCCATGGCCCCCAGGCTGTTCGCCGCGAGCACGCTCTCCACGAACCACGGATGGTTCAGCGTGAGCATGGCCACGCGGTCACCCGCTGCGACGCCCCGGTCGGCGAGCGCGGCGGCCAGTTGCAGCGACCGCCGCGACAGCTGTGCCCACGTCGTGGTCTCCCCGAGGAAGCGCAGGGCCGGCTTGTCCGGCCGCATCCTCGCGTGGGTGGCCGCCTGGGACATCCAGTGGTGCCGGAAGGACCAGGCGGGAACGGGAACCGTGTCGGTCGACATGGGCGACTCCTCGGGCGTCGTGTCGGTCGGTGGCCGCTGCGGCATTGTGCCGCTCGATGCCGCGGGCGGAGAAGGGTCATGTACCAATTTTGTAAATGGAGAATCACATGGGGCGCGGCCCGGGCCGGGCGGCTGCGCGGTCCGCACGCGGGCGGCCCCGGGCCCGGCTCGGCGTGTGATTGACTGGCCGCATGGCCCCGTCCCCGCGTTCGTCTGTGCGTTCATGACCACCGAGCCGACCTCGGCCACTCGTCCCCGCAACCGCAGGCAGCTCATCGTCGAGGCGGCCGGCCGGCTCTTCAGCGAGCGCGGATACCACGCCGCGTCCATGGAGGAGATCGCCGCGCGGGTGGGCATCACCGCCGCGGCCCTGTACCGGCACTTCCCGAACAAGTACGCACTGTTCGCCGAGTGCGCGCACGCCATGGTGGACCGACTCGTCGGCGCGCTCGACGAGCTGCCGCCCGAGGCGGCCCCGGCGGACGTGCTCGCCGCCCTCGTCCGGGTCACCGTCGAGCATCGCGCGTCGGGCGGCGTGTACCGCTGGGAGGCCAGGTACCTCGACCGCGAGGACCGCCGGCTCCTCAGGGCGAAGTTCGGGCACGTCGTCGGGCGGGTCGCCGAGGCGGTGCGGCGCGAAGGTCCGCTGCCTGACGAGCGGTTGCGGGTCGTGGCGGCGCTCGGCGCGATCGGGTCCATCACCATGCACCACACCTCCATCGCGCAACGCCGGGTCGAGGAACTGCTGTTGGCGTGCGCCCTGCGCGTGGTGGCGACCGCCCCCGCACCGGCCACGGGGAGCAAGCACTCCGTGGAGCTGCCCGCCCTGCCGGTGGCGCGCTCGCGGCGTGCGGAGATCCTCGCGGCCGCCGTCCCGCTGTTCGCCCGGGACGGGTTCGCCAACGTCACGAACGGTCAGATCGCCGAGGCGGTCGGGCTGGCCCCGTCCGCGCTCTACCGTCACTACCCGGGCAAGGTCGACATCCTGGCGGCGGCATGCCTCCAGGCGGCGGGGCTGCTGGCGCAGGCGGTGGACCGGAGTCTGCACGAGGTGGCCGATCCGCGGGACGCCGTCGTGGCGCTGGCGGCGACGTACGTGGCCTACAGCTTCGAGCACACCGCCCTCACGAGCGTCGCCGAAGCCGAGTTCGTCGGCCTGCCGGCCGAGCTGCAGCGCCCCCTGGTGCAGGCGCAGCGTGAGCACATCGCCGTCTGGGAGCAGCAGTTGCGGCTGGCCCGTCCCGAGCTGGACCCGCGCCAGGCCCGGGTGCTGGTGCACGCCGGGTTCGGTGTGGTGGTCGAGGCCGGGCGGAGCCTGCGGTGGCAGGACGGCCCCGACCGTCGTGCGGCCGTGACCGGTCTGGTCGTGGGCGCCCTGGGGCTCTGAACAGAGGCCGCGCGGGTGCCCGTCCCGCGGCAGGCGCGCCGTGGGACGGGCCCGCGTGCGCGCGTCCCGGCGGCTCAGGAGCCCGCTCTGTTCCCCGTCGGGATCACGATGGGGGTGGTCGTCCCCGAGGTGCCGTTGTTGAGGAACGCCATGGCCAGGGCGCGCACGAACTGGTCGAACACGTAGAAGGCGCCGGGCGCGACAGGTGACAGCCCCTCGCGGAACAGGATGAAGGCCGGCCATGCGGTGCGGATCAGGGCCGCCGAGGCGTAGTCGCGCTTCAGCCCCAGCCAGTCGCCGATCTCGTCGCTGAGGACGTAGCGCACGAACTCGTTGAGGAACCCGCGCGTGACGCCCAGGTCGACCTGGGCGGTCAGCCCGAGCAGGTCCTCGGCCAGCTCGATGCCCTCGGTCGTCGGGGCGAGGATCGGGGTGAGCACCTGGCCCGACTGCGCATCCGCGTCGGCCCACGTCTTGGGGATGTACTCGTCCCGCACGCCGAGCAGGTGCAGGGCGACCTGCCAACTGTGCAGGAAGGCCTCCTGGTCCTGGGCCGGGAACGGGACCTTCCAGTCGAGCAGCCTCCTGCGCACGAAGGTGCCGAGGCTGTGGAAGGTGACCAGGATGTCCGCGTTGCTGATCGGGATGCGCTCGTCCGCGACCGCCGTCCAGTGGGGCGACTGCGGCAGCAGGTGACGCACCGCGGCGTGCACCACCCGCGTCTTGTTGGCGGTGACCACGAACTGGCCCGTCGGCTCGAAGCCCTTCAGCTGGGCCAGGTCGTAGCCGAACGTGAACGTCTTGGCCGCGCGGTCCTTCATGTCGGCGCCGCCCGCGGACCAGTAGACGCTCCGGGCCTCCCGCGGGATCACGGTGCTCATGATCCCGCTGCCGAGACCGTAGAGCATGAAGAGGTACGTGTCCTTGCGGCGGTTGAAGTCGGCGGCGCGGGCCAGCTTGGCGGAATCCGCCCAGGAGGGCAGCTTGTTGGCCCGCTGCAGGTATGCGGTGAGGTCGGCCGGCAGGCCGCTGGGCAGCGGGTCGTTGTTGTTCACCCACGACGCCATCGCCGCGTTCACCGCCGGAACCTGGCCGTTCTCGAAGAGCGAGACCGCCAGCTGGTCCACCTCGTCGTCCCACACGTACTCCGGGTCGGCGCCCGTGCCCGTTCCGGCGACCGAGCCCGCCGGCGACCACGCCCAGGCGTCGGCGGTGCTCGCCGCGCCCGCGAGACCCAGCGCGGCACCCAACGAAAGGACTCTTCTACGGCTGAGATTGCTCATTAACTTGCTCGCTTTCCTGGTAGGACGAGCGGCGCGTCATTGCGCTTTGCCTGGCTCGGTGTTGGCGTTACTGCCACGTTTCAGAGCTTGTTCCAGGATGTGATTTCCGATTAACATAGCGAGGCGCGCTGCCGTCGACAAGGGCATCGACGTGACCGAGGAGCCGCCCCCGGCTCGACCAGTCCCGTACGACCGAGGAGCCCGCATGACCACGGAGCAGGACCAGATCCCCGCACCCGAGAGCCGTGCGGCGACGACTTCCCGGCCCTCGTGGGTGACGGACGAGTCGATCGCGCGATGGTGTGCGTTGGTGTGCCGGGACGCGACGCGTCGCGGGTCCGACGACGCCGAGCCGGTGACCGCGGCCGCACCGTTCGACCTCTCGCCGATCGCGGCCGTTCCCGCGTGCGTCCCGGAGGACGTCGCGGCGGCGGTGGCCGGGGCCCGGGCGGCCCAGCCGGAGTGGGCGCGGACACCGCTGAGGCGCCGCGGCGATGTCGTACTCGCCTTCCACGACCTGTTGTTGGAGCGACAGGACCAGGTGATCGACCTGATCCAGTGGGAGACGGGCAAGGCCCGGTACCACGCCTGGCAGGAGGTGGCCCAGGTCGTGGCGATCGCCCGGCACTACGCGCGGCGCGCCCGGCACTACCTGGCGCCCCGCCATGTGCGCGGGATGGTCCCCGGCCTGACGAAGGTCAGGGAGGTGCGCGTGCCGAAGGGCGTCGTCGGCGTCATCTCGCCGTGGAACTACCCCCTCTACCTCGGTGTCGGCGACGCGTTGCCCGCCCTCATGGCCGGCAACGCCGTGGTCTCCAAGGCGGACTCCCAGACCGCGCTCACCATGTTGTGGACGCGGGCCCTGATGGCGGAGGCCGGACTGCTGGCCGGTCTGTGGCGGATCGTGGCCGGTCCGGGGGACGTGGTCGGGACCGCCCTGGTCGACGCCGTCGACTTCGTCTGCTTCACCGGGTCGACCGCCACCGGACGCGCCGTCGCGGAGCGGGCCGCGCGGCGCCTGGTCGGAGCCTCGCTCGAACTCGGCGGCAAGAACCCGCTGATCGTGCGGGAGGACGCCGACCTCGCCGCCGCGGCGGCCGGCACGGTGGCGGCGGCCTTCGCCAACACCGGGCAGATGTGCATCCACATCGAACGCGTCTATGTGCAGGAGAAGGTCTACGACGCCTTCCGCGCCGCGCTCGTCCGCGCGACGCGGGCGCTGCGGCTCGGGCAGTCCTACGACTACGCGGCGGACATCGGGTCGCTGACATCGGCGGCGCGGCTCGCGGCTGTCGAGGCGCATGTCGAGGGCGCGGTGGCCAAGGGGGCGACCGTGCTGGTGGGCGGCCGGGCCCGCCCCGACATCGGCCCGCTCTGCTACGAACCGACCGTCCTCGAAGGCGTCACGCACGAGATGACCGTGTGCGGCGAGGAGACGTTCGGCCCGGTGCTCTCGCTCTACGCCTACGGCACGGACAGCGAAGCGGTGGACCTGGCCAACCAGGGGACCTACGGACTGTCGGCGTCGATCTGGTCGAAGGACTCCCGCGAGGCCGGCCGGATGGCGGCGCGGATCCGCGCCGGGTCGGTCAACATCAACGACGGCGCCGCCGCGGCGGCCGGCAGCATCGAGGCCGGGATGGGCGGCATGGGCGACAGCGGACTCGGCAGGCGCCACGGGGCCGAGGGGATCCGCAAGTACACCGAGAGCCAGACGGTCGCCGCGCAGCGCCTCCTGCCGCTCGGACCGGCGAAGCCCGGGCAGGGCTCCGTGGAGAGCTTCGTCCGCCGCACCAACGGACAGCTGGCGCTGCTGCGCCGGCTCGGTGTCCGATGAGCACCGGCGCGTCGCCCGTGGGCCGGCGGTGGCAGGCACTGCGTGCGGCGACGGGTCCGCTCGACCCGGTCGACCTCGACGCCCTGTGGGCGGATCTCGACGTCGTCGACGCGTCCTCGATCCTCGGCCACTGGCGCGGGTTCGCCTTTCCGACCGGCCACCCCATCGAGAGGACGCTGGCCACCAGCAGATGGCACGGCAAGCGGTTCGACGCGCTGCACGATGCCGCACCGCTGATCTGCCGGGCCGAGGACGGCGGCCTCTACTCCGACACCACAGCGGGCCGCGGCGGGGCCAGCCTCTGGAACGTCGAGTTCCGCGGCGAGGTGACCGCCACCATGGTGTACGACGGCATGGCCGTGCTCGACCACTTCAAGCGCGTGGACGAGCACACCCTGATGGGCGTGATGAACGGCAAGCCCGAACTCGTGCTCGCGCGGGGCCGCCACTTCTACTTCGGCCTGGAACGCGAATGAGGACCTCGGTGCTCCTCTCGAGCGGCCCCGAGGCCGGCGAGGTCGTCGAGGCCGAACTGGACGACCCGCGCCCGGACGAGGTGATCGTCCGGATCGAGGCGGTCGGCGTCTGCCCGACGGACCTCGCCACCCGCAGAGCGCTCGGGGACCGGCCGGCCGTGCTCGGCCACGAAGGGTGCGGCATCGTGGAGCGGCTGGGCGCGGACGTCGACACCCTGGGCCTGGGGGACCGGGTCGTGATCTCCTTCGCATCCTGCGGCCGCTGCGGGCAGTGCCGGGCCGGTCATCCGGCGTACTGCGACCTGGCGAGCGCGCTCAACGCGTCGGGGCGACGGCTCGACGGGTCCCCGACGATCCACGTCGGCGACGAGCCGGTGTTCGGCGCCCACTTCGGCCAGTCGTCGTTCGCGGCGGCCGCGCTGACCGACGCCCGGTCGTGCGTTCCGGTCGGCGACGTGCCACCGGAGGTCGCCGCCCCGCTGGGGTGCGGATTCCTGACCGGTGCGGGCGCGGTGCTCAACGTCCTGCAGCCCGGTCCCGGCGACCGGCTGCTGGTGGTCGGCGGTGGTGCGGTCGGCACCGCGGCCGTGCTGACCGCCCTGTCCGACGGGGTGGAGGTGGTGGTGGCGGAGCCCGTTGCCGCGCGCCGGGAACTCGCCGTCCGGTTCGGGGCGACAGCCGTCGCCTCCCTGGACGACCCCCTGCCGTCGGTGACCCACGCGCTCGACACCACCGGCCGCCCCGGGCCGCTGGCTCGCGCACTCGCTCTGCTGCGGCCCCGAGGAGTGCTGGCGGTGATCGGCCTCGGGCCTACCACGGCCGCCATCGATGTGCGTGCCCTGATGCTGCGAGGGCTTCAACTGCGCGGCTGTGTCGAGGGCGATGCCGAGCCGTCGCTCCTCGTGCCCGAGCTGATCCGGCGCCACCGGCAGGGGAGCCTGCCCCTCGACGCACTGGTCACCACCTACGGCCTGGGCGACTTCGCCCGGGCGGTCGCCGACCAGCAGGCCGGCCGGACGCTGAAGCCCGTACTCGTCCCGACCGGTTGACCGTCCTCTTCACCTCGCCTCGCCTCACTCACCCCTTGCCGTGCCCCTCCCTCGCTCCTTCCTCGTTCGCCCCTCGCCCCTTCCTGCTCTCTTCCCGCCGCATGTACGCGAACAGTTCAGATCGGAGTCCTGATGACCAAAGCGCTCTTCGGCGAACGGGTGCTCTACGACGACGAGCACGAGCTCCTGCGCGAGACGGTCCGGGCGTTCGTCGACAAGCACGCCGCGCCGCACGCCGAACGGTGGCGGGCCGAGGGCAAGGTCGACCGCGAACTCTTCCAGGAGGCCGCCCGGGCCGGGATCCTCGGCTTCAACATCCCCGAGGAGTACGGGGGCGGCGGGGTCACCGACTTCCGCTTCAACGCGGTGATCGGCGAGGAGTTCTCCCGCCACCCCGCGTCGGACGGCCTCGCCGGGGTCGGGCTGTCCAACGACATCGTCGTGCCCTACTTCACCGACCTGACCGACGAGCAGCAGAAGGCCCGCTGGCTGCCGGGCATCGCCGCCGGGGAACTCGTCGTGGCGGTCGCGATGACCGAGCCCGGAACCGGGAGCGACCTGGCCGGCATCGCCACCACCGCCGTCCGCGACGGCGACGACTACGTGGTCAACGGCAGCAAGGTGTTCATCTCCAACGGCCAGAACGCCGACCTGGTCGTCACCGCCGTACGCACCGGACCGGACCGGCACGGCGGGATCAGCCTGCTCGTCGTCGAGGCCGACCGGCCCGGCTTCTCGCGCGGCCGCAACCTGGAGAAGATCGGTCTGCACGCCCAGGACACCAGCGAGCTGTTCTTCCAGGACGTCCGCGTGCCGGCCGCCAACCTGCTCGGCGAGGAGGGCTCCGGCTTCAAGGCCCTGATGCGCAATCTGCCCCAGGAGCGGATCTCGATCGCCGCCAACGCCGTGGCCTCCCTCGAGGGCGTGCTGGAACGGACCGTGGAGTACGTCAGGGAGCGCAAGGCGTTCGGCCGGACCGTCGGCTCCTTCCAGAACACCCGCTTCCAACTGGCCGACATGGTCACCACCGCACGCGTGGGCCGCACCTACATCGACGCGCTGCTCGCCAAGCACTCCCGCGGTGAACTGAGCGCCGTGGACGCCGCGTCGGCGAAGTTCTGGGCCACGGAGGCCTACGTCGACATCGTCGGACGCTGCCTGCAACTGCACGGCGCCTACGGCTACATGCTCGAATACCGCATCGCCCACGACTACCTCGACTCACGCATCACCACCATCTACGGCGGCACCACGGAGATCATGAAGGAGATCGTCGCCCGCGACCTGGGTCTCTGACCACCGGCTCGCTTCGCGCGCCGTACTGGCGCTCCCGCCTCCCGTGCCGGTAGGACATCCGCAGGAGCACACGGCCGACCGGCATCGAGGAGCACGCATGGATCACGGCCACGAGGACTATTACGATCTCGGCCGCCACACGCGCCGCGTGACGACGGTGTCCGCCGAGGCGCAGGTCTGGTTCGACCGCGGACTGAACTGGACCTTCGCGTTCAACCACGAGGAGGCGGTCCGCTGTTTCGAGGCCGCCGCCGCAGCGGATCCCCGCTGCGCCATGGCCGACTGGGGCGTGGCCTACGCGCTCGGACCCAACTACAACAAGCCCTGGGAGTTCTTCGACGAACAGGAGCTGGCGCAGACCGTGGAGCGCACGCACGCCGCCACGCAGCGTGCGCTCGCCAAGGCCGAGGCCGGTGAAGTCACCCCGGTGGAACGAGCGTTGATCGACGCGCTGCGGGCCCGTTACCCACGGGCCGACGCCTCCGGCGGCGCACAGGAGTGCTCCGTGTGGAACGCGGCCTACGCCGACCGCGTGCGCGACGTCCACCGGCTGGCCCCGGACGACCTCGATGTGGCCGCCCTGTACGCCGACGCGCTGATGAACCTCACGCCCTGGCAGCTGTGGGACATCCGCTCGGGCCGGCCCGCCCCGGGTGCGCGCACCACCGAGGCGAAGGCCGTTCTCGAGCAGGCCATGGCGGCACCGGCCGGCGCGCACCACCCGGGTCTGCTGCACTGCTACATCCACCTGATGGAGATGTCCCCGACCCCCGAGACCGCCCTGCCGGCCGGTGACCGGCTGCGCGGTCTGGTGCCGGACGCGGGACACCTGCAGCACATGCCCTCGCACCTGGAAGTGCTCTGCGGCGACTACCGCCGGGTGCTCGTCGACAACACCGCGGCGATCGCGGCCGACGCGAAGTTCCACGCGAGGCGGGGCGCGGCGAACTTCTACACCCTGTACCGCTGCCACAACCATCACTTCAGGATCTACGGGGCGATGTTCCTCGGCCGGTTCGAGGACGCGATCGACGCCGCGCGACAGCTCGAAGCGGCCGTGCCCGACGAGCTGCTGCGCGTCCAGAGCCCGCCGATGGCGGACTGGCTGGAGGGCTTCCTCGCGATGCG
The DNA here is from genome assembly GCF_050410835.1 of Streptomyces sp. cg35. Taxonomy (NCBI): domain Bacteria; kingdom Bacillati; phylum Actinomycetota; class Actinomycetes; order Kitasatosporales; family Streptomycetaceae; genus Streptomyces; species Streptomyces sp. cg35. The sequence goes on along the minus strand of NZ_CP191268.1, from coordinate 1,195,826 downwards.
CGTGCACGTGCTCATCCGCTTCGGCCGCTGGGCCGACGTCCTCGCGCTTGCGCTGCCCGAGGACCAGAAGCTGCACTGCGTCACCACGGCGATGCTGCACTACGCGCGAGGTGTCGCCCTGTCGGCGACGGGCCGCGTCGACGAGGCCGAGGCCGAACGCCTGCTGTTCCGCACCGCCGTCGCCCAAGTCCCGGACACCCGGATGCTGTTCAACAACACATGCGCCGACATCCTGGCGATCGCCTCGGAAATGCTCGACGGGGAGCTGGAGTACCGCAAGGGGGAGTACGACGCGGCGTTCGCCGCGCTGCGCCGCTCGATCGAGCTGGACGACGGCCTCCCCTACGACGAGCCGTGGGGCTGGATGCAGCCCACCCGGCACGCGTACGGCGCCCTGCTCCTCGAACAGGGCAGGGTCGCGGAGGCCGAGGCCGTCTACCGAGCCGATCTCGGGCTCGACGACACCCTGCCGCGCGCCCAGCAGCACCCGCGCAACGTGTGGGCCCTGCACGGGTTCCACGAGTGCCTGGTGCGGCTCGGCAAGGAGGGCGAGGCGCGGATCGTGGCCCAGCAGCTGAAGATCGCCGAGGCGCTCGCGGACGTACCGATCAAGGCGTCGTGCTTCTGCCGCACGGAGGCCGGCCCGGCCCTTGCCGGGGACTCCCCGGTGAAGGCCGCGCCCGGCGACGACGGGTGCTGTACCGGGTGACCGCCGAAGGGCGCGGGCCCGGTCGCCGGCATCGCGGCCGGGCCCGTGCCCGCGATGCCGGCGACCGGGGTCGCTTCAGAGCCCGTTGACCTTGGCGTTCGCCGTGAGTTCGTAGACCAGCGTCACCGTGCGGCGGCCGTCCGGCGGGAGGGACACGTCCCAGCGCGCGATGCCTTCGGCGTCGAGCGCGTCCGGGGCGGGGGAGCAGGCCTCCTTGCGCAGGCGGACCTCGACGTCCGAGACCTCGGAGACCGGGATCCGTTCGCGCAGCGTGATCACCTGGTCGTCGGCCTCGCCGGGGGCGGAGAACCGGGTCAGGTGCAGCCGGACCGTGCGGGTGATCACGGTCCGCTGGGTGAGGCCGGTGGTGTCACGGGACTCGTCGGTCTCGCGTATCACCCGGTAGGTGTCCGAGCTGCCGAACGCCAGCTCGTGGACCGCTCCGGGCGCGGTGAAGTCGAGGGTGCCGCGGCCGGTGAAGCCACTGCCGCGGACCAGCTCCACCGGCCCGGCGAGCAGCGCGTGGCCGCTGGAGTTGGTGGCCCGCACCACCTGGGTCACCAGCGGCGACAGTTCGGGCGCGCAGACGTGCTCGACGTGCGCCGCCGAGGTGCTGGTGGTGAGGGGCACGCGGTGGGCACGGCCGTCGCCGGCCACCGAGGCCGGGGCGGGGGCGTGCAGGACGCGCACCTCGCCGCCGTCGTCGACGCCCGGCAGCCCGGGCACCGCGGTCGGACCGAGGTCGGTGATCGCCTCCTCGCGCAGCTCGATGTCGACGGAGCGGCGTTCGGTGGCGGACCGGTCCCGAAGGGTGAGCCGGTCCTCGACGAGCCGCGGCGGGGCGGTGGCCAGCGCCGACCGGGCCGTCGACAGCGTCAGGCGGACGCCGGACCAGTCCTCGCCGGTGCGCTGCCACACCACCGCGTCCGTCTGCAGGGTCAGTTCCCCGCCGTCGAGCGTCGCCCGGTACGCGGGACGCCACAGCGCGCACGGAGCGAGATGGCTCAGGCGCAGGTCGACGGGGCCGGCTGCCGTCGCCCGCACGGTCAGTTCGACGTGCGCGGTCAGCTCCGGCGGCTCCTGCTCGGCGATCCCCAACGCCCGCCGCGCCTCGTTCAGTTCGGCAGTCAGTCTGCCCAGGCGGGCTTCGACCGCGCCGAGCCCGTCCTCGTACTGGTCGCGTTCGGCGTCCACCCGGTCCAACTCTGCGGACCAGCGCTCCGGTTCGGCCTCGCCGAATCCTGCTCCCTCGCCGATCTCGCGCAGCAGATCGGAAGCCAGCCCGCCCAGCAGGTCCAGGCGGGCCCGCAGCCGGTCGCGGCGCTGTTCCAGGGTGCGCAGCTCCTCGTCGAGGGCGTGCGCGCGGCGGCGCAGCGGGGAGTCCTCGTCGGTGGGCGGCTCGGGAGCGCGCGGTGTCCAGGCCCGCACCAGGCGGAGGTCGAGGACGGTGGCGTCGCCCGGGCCGCCGGTGAGTTCGGCGTGCAGGCTGCGGTCGACGGCGAGCGCGCTGACCGGGCCGAGGCGCAGCCGCTGGACACCCGCCTCCAGCGCAAGGGCGGCGGCCCGCTCGACGTGGGCGCGGTCCTCCAGGCAGGTCACCGCGGTGACGGGCAGCGGAATCGGTTCGGGGACAGGGGAGTCGGTCATGGCGGGTGTCAGCTCCTCCGGTTGCCGCCGGTGAGGGCCTTGGCGGCCGGGATGCGGATCTCGTAGCCGCCGTCGAGCGCGGTGGCGCCGCCCGCGGGTACGTCCACCCGCCACAGGCGGGTGCCGGGGGCGTGCTGCCCGGGGCCGTCGCCCGCGTCCTCCGGCGCGGACCAGCCGCCCCGCTCCTCGATGCGGATGTCGGCATCGGAGGTGACCGGGACGCGCTCGCGGACCTCCACGGTGACCGGCCGGGAGAGGCGGTTGGCCAGCTCCACGTGGATCCGGTGGTCGAGCACGGTGGTCGTGCTGCGCAGACCGGCGGTGGATTCGCGCAGCTCGGTGCGGCGGCCGACCCGGACCGCCTCGGCGGGCCCGAGCCCCACCCGGCCGGTGCCGCCGGGAGCGAGGCGGGGCAGGGCCGTCGTCGGCAGCCGGTCGCCGTCCACCGCCACGTCCACGGGGCCGGCGAGCAGGGCCTGGTCGGTGGCATTGGTGACGACCAGCGTCGCGTACACGGTCTCCTCGACGGACGGTACGCAGCGGTACTCGGTGCGCAGTCGGACCGGGAGCTCCGTGACGGTGACGGTGTGCCAGGTGCCGTCGGAGGGGATGTCGGCGGAGCCCTGGGCGTCGTAACGGTGGTCGAAGGAACCCGCCGACTCGCGCGGCCGTACCGCGTGCCCGGGGAGGGGCAGCTGAGCCACCGCGTGGGCGCGGCGCCGGTACTCGGCGGCCACCGGGTCCGTGGGAGTGCCGGGCGCGAGGAGGCCGCGGCGGCCGTCCGGCGCGTCGGGACCGGCGAGGACCAGGTCGGCGTAGTCGAGTTCGGCGGTTGCGGGCCGCGGCGGACCGGGCGGTGGCGGGGGCGGCGCCGCGGTGGTTCCGGCCGGTGCCGCGGGCGGTGGGGCGCCGTAGCCCGCGGGGGCCGGGGGAGGTGGGCCCGCCGTATCCGGCGGGTGCTGCCGGTGCCGGAGGTGCCGGAAAAGCCGCCGGTGCCGCGGCGAGGGGCATCTGTTCCGGCGCGTCGAGGCTCATGCGCCTGCCGCCCGTACGAGCCCGGGCCGCGGGCTGGGGAGCGGACGGCGCCCCCGCGAACGCCGGGGGCTCCGGGACGAACCCGCTGCCCGCCGCGGGCGGCGCCCCGTACCCGAGCGGGACCGGGCGCGGCGCCGCCGCCTCGTACCCGGTGAACAGGTCGTCCAGTCCCGGCGGGGGCTCGCGCCAGCCGGACGGGGCGGGAGCGGCCTGGCGGCGCCCGATCCGCACGGAGCGCAGGTGCGGTACCCCGGTGGCGCGGTGCAGGTCGGCGGTGGACAGGCCGATGCGGACGCCCGTCCAGTCCTCGCCGGTGCGCTGGGCGACCGAGGCGCGCAGTACCAGCCGTCCGCCGTCCTCTCCCTGACGGTGGGTCAGCCGGTAGGACGGGACCCAGACGGCACCCGGCACGCGGTACTCGACCTCGACGTCGGTCTCCTCGGCGTCGGCACCTTCCAGGGTGAGGACGGCCGAGACCGTGGTCCGTACGGGAGCCGACGGCGTGTCCGTGGAGGCCCGCTCGGCGCGGTCCGTGGCGATACCGAGTTCGTGCCCGATCCGGCGCAGTGCCTCGTCCAGCTCGACGAGCCCGGCCTGCAGGGCGGCCAGCCGCTCGTCGACGAACCCCGCGAGGTCGAGCCACGCCTCGACGGGCGTGCGCCGGTGCGGGTCCTCGCGTCTGCGCGGCGGCGGGACCGGGCGCAGCGCCGCGACCTCCTCGATCCGTCGGACCTGCCGGTCCCGGCGGGCGTGCGCCGCCTGCTGTTCCTCCGTCAGCCGGTGCACCTCGTCGACCAGGTCCTGGGGCGTGCCGGGCGCGGCCGGTTCGGCCTCGACGGCGATCCGGGCCTCGGTCACGCGCGCGCCGGGTGCGTCCACGACGCGGGCGCGCAGCGAACCGGGGTCCAGGGACCGCGGCAATCCGCTCACCCGTACCCGGCCGCCGGCCGGAGCGACGCCGCGGGCCAGCCGCCGGCACACCGCGCCGCGCGCGTACACCACCACCGACGTGAGCGTGGACTCCCACACCTGTGCCGCCGCGTCCGTCATCGCGTCTTCCTCCCCCGTACGCCGCCGAGCACGGCGCGAACCTCGGCCGAGACTACGCCGCGATCGTCGGACGGGCAGCCCCGTCTAGGGTGTCCGGTATGGATCGAGCGGGGCTCCACAGGGCAGTCGACGAGGCGTTCGCCGTCACCGGCGCGGACACTCCGCCCTGGCCCGATCCGCATCCCGACCGCGACGTGCGCGACGAGGAGTACTCGCGCTGCTCGGAGCCGGAGAAGTACCGCATCCTCGCCGCTCGCGCGGAGGCGTGGACGAAGGCGTTGTGCGGGCTCGGGCTGGCCGAGGCGGAGACGGTCGCCGATCCGGCGGGGCTCTGGCGGCGGGCACCCGATGTCGCCGTCGACGGCGCGGTCCGGCTGCGCCCGGCGCGTGCGGGGGCGGTGCCGCTCGTGTTCGGGTTCTCCGCCGTGGAGGGTGTGCCGCGGACCGTCCTCGTGCTCGGGGCGGGGGAGTCCGTCGCGACGCTGGCGGTGCTGCCGGACTGCGGCTGCGATGCCTGTGACGACGGTTCCGAGGGCCTGATCGAGGCGGTCGACGAGGTGGTGGAGGCCGTGGTCACCGGCATGTTCGTGCACGTCGACGCCGGGGACGGCCGGGAGATCGTCGCCCTCGGCGACAGTTGGTCGGCGAGCGACTGGGACGACTCCCGGCCGCCGGTGGAGGACGCGGTCGCCGACGCGCGGGCCGGGCGGTCGCCGTATCGCGTCGTGCACGGTCAGGCCTGGAGATGACGGCCGGAAGCGGGGACTGACGGGCGCATGACCGCCCGGGTCGCCGATGAGCGGCGGATCGTCATGACCGTCGCCGCGAACCGGGACGGGACGGGACGAGCGAGCGGCGTACGCCTTCTTGAACTCCGTTACGGGCCAGGGCTGTTCGAGCGAGGGGACGGCTCGCTCGGCGACGGTCGGCGCTGCCCATCGGCACGGCCGGGACCGTCGGGCACCGGCCACTCGGCCGCGTGGCCCCGAGGGCCCGTTGTGCCACAGCGCCCTATGACGGTAGGTCCCGCACCGGCGTGGGGGACCAGGTCCTCGCCCGTACGGCGTGGGTGGCTGCTGCCCGCGCGGACCGGCTGGTGGCGGCCATGTGTGGAGGCCATGTGAGGGTGCGTGACCGCGGCGGCCGTGTGTCGGGGCACTGATACCGTGCGGGGCGCGTCGGTGGCCGACCGCCGGAGCACGGACGCACAGCATCAGCCGCTCGAGGGGAACCCCGCCATGATCAAGTCCTGGACGTCCGCTGCCGCCACGATCGGCACCGCCGTGTGCGCGGGGGCGCTGCTCGTGGGCTGCTCCGCCTCGGTGAGCACCACGCCCAAGATGTCCAAGGAGAAGGTCGGCGACACCATCGCGCAGAAGCTGGCCTCGACGACCGGGGCGCCGAAGCCGGACGTCAGCTGCCCCGAGGACCTCGAGGGCAAGGCCGGCACCAGCATGCGCTGCACGGTCACGGCGACGGACGGCAGCACCGTCGCTGTCGACGTCAAGGTCAAGTCCGTCGACGGCGACCAGATCAACTTCGACTACGAGGTCGACCAGAAGGTGAACCCGGCGCCGTCCAACTGACCCCGGCAGTACCCCCGACGCCCGGCGCGTGCGCCGGGCGTCGACTCATGCCGTGACCTTGGCGACGAACGCGGCCACGTTCGCCACCGTCCGCTCGATCTTCTCCTCCGCCGTGAGCGTCTCGTGCAGCCGCGCACCGGCGCCCGCGTCCTTCTTGCCGCGCACATAGAGCGAGCACGCCAGATCGCTGCAGATGTAGGCGCCCACCGAGTTGCCCTGCTTCCCGGCCTTGCCCGCCTTCGGCGCCACCATCAGGGAGACGCCGCCGGTGTGCGTCGTCACGCACATCGAGCACATGCTGCGCCGGGTCTGCCACGACGCGGCGTGCGAGGAGCGCAGCGCGACCCCCTGCGGGCGGCCGTCGATCTCGGCGACGAGATAGGCGCGGTCGGGGGCCTGTGGATCCCGCCAGCCGAAGTAGTCCAGGTCGTCCCAGGGGCGCTCGGCCAGATCGTGCGGCACGTTCATGCGCTTCGCCTCGCCCTTGGTGCAGTTCACGAATGCGGAACGGATCTCCCGCTCGGTCAGTGGCTTCATAACACCGAGGCTAAGTTGCCTAAAGGTTTGAGGCAAATGCATAATGGTCACGGTCGAGAGGAAGGGCAGTCATGGTGCGTGTGGGGCTCAGTGCGGAGCGCTTGGCGATGGCGGGCGCGGAGCTGGCCGACGAGGTGGGCTTCGAGCACGTCACGGTCTCGGCGCTCGCGCGGCGGTTCGACGTCAAGGTCGCGAGCCTGTACTCGCATGTGAAGAACTCGCACGACCTCAAGACCCGGATCGCCCTGATCGCCTTGGAGGAGATGGCGGACCGGGCCGCCGAGGCGCTGGCCGGGCGCGCCGGCAAGGACGCCCTGACCGCCCTCGCGAACGTCTACCGCGACTACGCCCGTGAGCACCCCGGCCGCTACGCCGCGGCCCAGTTCCGCCTCGATCCCGAGGCGGCCGCCGCCGGCGCCGGGCCGAGGCACGCGCAGATGACGCGCGCACTGCTGCGCGGCTACGACCTGACCGAGCCGGACCAGACGCATGCGGTCCGACTCCTCGGCAGCGTCTTCCACGGCTACGTGAGCCTGGAGATGGGAGGCGGGTTCAGCCACAGCGCACCGGACTCCGATGTGACATGGGTACGCACTCTTGACGCACTGGACGCCCTGTTGCGGAACTGGCCCGAGCAGGGCGCCTAGCCCGCCACGGGACTCGTAGTCCATCAATTGATCAATATCCGCCGCTTGATCAACAGGTTGAGGTCATGAACACCGAGCATCACTGGATCACCACACCGCTGACCGCCGGACTGCTGCGCGGCGCCCTCGACGTCGAGCGCACCGAGCTCGGGCTGCTGCCTCATCGGCTGCCCGCATGGGCCCGCGCCCAGAACGCCGACGGTCAGCTGGCCATGGTCGAGGCACAGCCCTCCGGCGTACGGCTCGCGTTCCGTACGCGGGCGACCGCCGTCGAGCTGGACACCCTGCCGGTCAAGCGCGTCTATGTAGGTGTGCCGCAGCGACCCGACGGGGTGTACGACCTGTTGGTCGACGGGCGTCTCGCCGCGCAGGGGAGCGTGCCGGGCGGCCACACCCTGACCATCGACCTGGCCACCGGGTCCGCCGAGCGCACCGCCGGCTCGCCCGGCACCCTGCGTTTCACCGGCCTGGCCGACGCGATGAAGGACATCGAGATCTGGCTCCCGCACAACGAGACCACCGAGCTCATCGCCCTGCGGACCGACGCCCCCGTCGAGCCCGCCGCGGACCCCGGCCGCCCGGTGTGGCTGCACCACGGAAGCTCCATCAGCCACGGCTCCGACGCCGCGAGCCCGACCGCCATCTGGCCCGCCCATGCCGCGTCACTGGCCGACGCCGAGCTGATCAACCTCGGCTTCGGCGGCAGCGCCATGCTGGACCCCTTCACCGCGCGCACGATGCGGGACACCCCCGCGGACCTGATCAGCGTCAAGATCGGGATCAACCTCGTCAACTACGACGTGATGCGCATGCGTGCCTTCACCCCGGCCGTGCACGGCTTCCTCGACACCATCCGGGAAGGGCACCCCACGACACCGCTCCTGCTCGTCTCGCCGATCCTGTGCCCGATCCACGAGGACACCCCGGGTCCCGCGGCCCCCGACCTCGACACGCTCTCCAGCGGACAGCTCAAGTTCAGGGCCATGGGGGACCCCGCGGAGCGCGCGTACGGGAAGCTCACGCTCAGCGGGATCCGCGAGGAGCTGGCCCGGATCGTGACGGCGCGCGCGGCCGAGGACCCGCATCTGCACTACCTCGACGGCCGCGAACTCTACGGCGAGGCCGACGTCGACGAACTGCCGCTGCCCGACGACATCCACCCCGACGCGGCCACCCATCGCCGCATCGGAGAGCGCTTCGCGGACCGCGCCTTCGCCTCCGGCGGACCGTTCGCGAAGCGCTGATCCGGGGGCGGCGAAGCGGTGCTGAGCGGGCGGGTTAGCATATGAGCGCCGCCTAGCTCGAAAGAGACGCACGTGACTGTCAATGACGACTCGTTCACCAATTGGAAGCACCGCGAGGAGACCGCGGAGTCGATGATCCCGATCATCGGGAAGCTGCACCGCGAACGGGACGTGAACGTCCTCCTGCACAGCCGTTCCCTGGTGAACAAGTCGGTGGTCAGCATTCTCAAGACCCACCGATTCGCCCGGCAGATAGCCGGCGCCGAGCTCTCGGTCACCGAGACCATGCCGTTCCTGCGCGCCCTCACCGCGCTCGATCTGGGGCCCTCCCAGATCGACATCGGCATGCTCGCCGCGACGTACCGCAGCGACGAACGCGGCCTCAGCGTCGAGGAGTTCACGGCCGAGGCCGTCGCCGGCGCCACGGGTGACCACAAGATGGAGCGCGGCGCCGGCCGCGACGTCGTCCTCTACGGCTTCGGCCGCATCGGCCGCCTCGTCGCCCGCCTGCTCATCGAGAAGGCCGGCTCCGGCAACGGGCTGCGGCTGCGCGCCATCGTCGTGCGCGGCGGCGGCGAGGCGGACCTCGTGAAGCGGGCCTCGCTGCTGCGCCGCGACTCCATCCACGGCCAGTTCCAGGGCACGATCACCGTCGACGAGGCGAACAGCACCATCGTCGCCAACGGCAACGCCATCAAGGTGATCTACGCGAACGACCCGTCGGAGATCGACTACACCGCGTACGGCATCAACGACGCCATCCTGATCGACAACACCGGCAAGTGGCGCGACCGCGAGGGCCTGTCCGGGCACCTGCGCCCGGGCATCGACAAGGTCGTCCTCACCGCCCCCGGCAAGGGCGACGTCCCGAACATCGTGCACGGCGTCAACCACGACATGATCAAGCCGGACGAGCAGATCCTGTCCTGCGCCTCCTGCACCACGAACGCGATCGTGCCGCCGCTCAAGGCGATGGCCGACGAGTACGGCGTGGAGCGCGGGCACGTGGAGACCGTCCACTCCTTCACCAACGACCAGAACCTGCTGGACAATTACCACAAGGCCGACCGCCGCGGCCGCTCCGCGCCGCTCAACATGGTCATCACCGAGACCGGCGCCGCCTCCGCCGTCGCCAAGGCGCTGCCCGACCTGAAGGCGCCGATCACCGGCAGCTCGATCCGCGTCCCCGTCCCGGACGTCTCCATCGCGATCCTCAGCCTGCGGCTCGGCCGCGAGACGACCCGCGAAGAGGTCCTCGACTACCTCCGCGACGTCTCGCTGACCTCGCCGCTCAAGCGTCAGATCGACTTCATCAGCGCCCCCGACGCGGTCTCCAGCGACTTCATCGGCTCCCGGCACGCCTCGATCGTCGACGCGGGCGCCACCAAGGTCGACGGCGACAACGCGATCCTCTACCTCTGGTACGACAACGAGTTCGGCTACTCCTGCCAGGTCATCCGGGTCGTCCAGCACGTCTCCGGGGTCGAGTACCCGACCTTCCCGGTGCCGGTCCCCGTGGTCTGAGCACCGTCGACGGACCGAGCCCGAGGCCGCCTTCGCACACCGCGAGGGCGGCCTCGGCCGTTCGCGTGAGGCCGGTCGTCGTGCTGCGCGAGGACGACTTCTTCCGCAACCGCCAGGTCGTACGGCACGGAGACATGCGCCACCTTGACCCGGTGATCACTCACGGCGCAGGATGAGGGCATGTTCACGCATCGCGCCCACGCTTTCGGAACGGCCACCGTGCCGGACCGATGTGGTTGCGCGCGCAGCGGCTTGTAGCGGACGCCAGGTCCCTCGTCGCTCCTCTCCGTACGTTCCGCGGTGACCCCTGTCCGGGCCGCGCGCGTACGGACCTTCCGCGTTCCTCACCACCGCGTGCCCTCCGGAGAGTGCCCATGTCCGTGACGGAAATCCCGCCCTCGACCACCCCACTGCGCCCCGCCCACATCCCCGCCGACGGCCTCTACGAGGGGCGGCGCCTGCTGCGCCGCACCCCGGACGGGTGGCAGCACCGCCCGTACGAGCTCTTCGACGTCGTCCCGCAGGGCGCCACCATCGGCGCCGAGATCCGCGGCCTCGACCTCGCCCGGCCGCTGTCTCCCGCGCTGCGCGAGGAGGTGAACCGGGCCCTGCTGGAGTGGAAGGTGCTGTTCTTCCGCGGCCAGCATCTGAGCAGCGCGGATCAGCGTGAATTCGCCCGCAACTGGGGTGAGTTGGAGACCAATCCGCTGCTGGAGCGCGGCGACAGCGACGAGGTCGTGCGGTTCGACAAGAGCGCCTCGTCCACACCGACCTTCGAGAACGTGTGGCACACGGACGTCACCTTCCGCGAACGGCCCGCCATGGGCGCCGTGTTGCAGCTGCGGGACGTCCCGCCGTCCGGCGGCGACACGATGTGGGCCGACATGGCGGCCGCCTACGACAACCTGCCGCAGGACGTCCGCGCCCGCATCGACGGAGCCGTCGCCGAGCACGACTTCCTGCCCGGCTTCCGCCGGTTCTACGGTCCCGAGCGGCTCGCCCGCTGGCAGGACGCGTTCCCGCCCGTGACCCACCCGGTCGTGCGCAGGCACCCCGAGACCGGGCGGCGCATGCTCTTCGTCAACACCTCGTTCACGACGAGGATCGTCGGGCTGGAGCGGGCCGAGAGCGACCGGCTGCTGCGCCTGCTGTTCCAGCAGGCCCACGTGCCGGAGTTCCAGGTCAGGTTCCGCTGGCAGGCGGGTGACATCGCGTTCTGGGACAACCGGGCCACGCAGCACTACGCCGTCGCCGACTACGGCGACGCCCGGCGGGTCGCCGAGCGCGTCGCCATCGCGGGGGACCGGCCCCACTGACCGCGGCGTCCCACGACGAAGGGCACCGGCCCGGTGGCCGGTGCCCTTCGCGTGCGTGGTTCAGGCCACGGGGGCGATGGATCGTCCCGCCCAGTCCGGCGCCGGTTCCGTGAGGGCGCGGAACCGGTCGTGGACCGGCTCGGGGAACTCGGTGGCGCGGCCCGCCTTCTGGTCGACGTGCAGGGCGAGCAGCTCCGTCGTCGCCACCGGAGCCGCGTCCGCGTCCGGTTCGGCGGAGTCGTCCGGGACCACGTACATCTCGTGCGTGAAACGGGCCTTCTTCGCCGCCACGCCCAACACCCGTGTCCGGATGGCCAGATGGGCGCCCTCGGGAACGTCGCGCAGATAGCGGATGTGGGACTCGACCGTGTAGAGGGAGCAGCCGGTCGACTCGCGGTAGCCCGAGTGCAGGCCCGTCTCGATCATCAGGGCGTCCGTGGCGTGCCCGAAGGCCAGGATGTAAAAGGCCTCGCTCATATGGCCGTTGTAGTCGATCCACTCGGGGCGGACCGTGCGGTGCAGCAGCGGGATCATGGTCGTCTCGGTCATCGGGGGTCCGCCTCGCGGTCGAGGCGGCCGGTCGCGCGCAGGACGTCGATGACGCCCCGGTCGCGTTCGGCCACCAGCTCGGCGATGGTGCGGCCGTCCGCCGCCTCGTCGCAGCCGGCGACCACCGCGTCGTACAACTCCCGGTCGAGCTCGGGTGCTTCGAGCCGGGTCCAGGGGGACTTCAGGGACGGGCCGAAGTGGTCCAGCATGTGCGCCATGCCGCCCTCGCCGCCCGCGAGCGCGAACGTGAGCATCGGGCCCATGACCGCCCAGCGCAGTCCGGGGCCCTCGGTGATCGAGGCGTCGATGTCCCGCACCGTCGCCTCGCCGTTGGCGACCATGTGCAACGCCTCTCGCCACAGGGCCTCTTGGAGGCGGTTCGCGATGAACCCGGGCACCTCGCGGTCCATGGTGATCACCGACTTGCCCGCCGCCTCGTAGAAGCGCGAGGCCCACGCGACGGCCGCCGCGTCGGTGCGCTCGCCGCCGACGACCTCGACGAGCGGGATCAGATAGGGCGGGTTGAACGGATGCCCGACGACAAGGCGCGACGGGTCCGCGGCGGTCGTCTGCATGTCGGTCATCGGGTAGCCGGACGTCGACGAGGCGATGACGACGCCCGGCGGCGTCGCCGCGTCCAGCCGGGTCAGCAGGTCGCGCTTGAGGTCGAGCTTCTCGGGGGCGCTCTCCTGGACGAACTCGGCGTCTGCGACGGCCAGTTCGAGCGTGGGGGCGACCGTGAGGCGGTCGCGGGACGCGCCGTCCGCGAGGCCCAGCCGGGTGAGCGCGGGCCACGCCGCGTCGACCAGGCGGCGCAGCCTCGACTCGGCGTCGGGCGCCGGGTCCCAGGCCGTCACGTCGTAGCCGCGGGCCAGGAAGTGGGCGACCCAGCCGCCGCCGATGACACCGGCACCGACGCAGGCGACGCGCTGCACGTTCTCAGGAGTGGTGGGGGAGATGGGGGAGGTGGGGGAGGTCATCAGTGGTTCGCCTTCCTGAGGCCGAGGAGCTCGCGGGCCTCGTCGGGGGTCGCGACGCGCGCGCCGATCGACTCGGTGATCGTCACGGCCCGCTCGACGAGCTGGGCGTTGGTCGCCTTGTTGCCCTTGCCGAGGTAGAGGTTGTCCTCCAGGCCCACGCGGACGTGCCCGCCCAGCAGGATGGACTGCGCCACCCACGGCATCTGCATCCGGCCGAGCGCGAAGCTGGCCCAACGGGCCCCGTCCGGCAGCATGTTGACCATCGACTGGAGGACACCGGGGTCGGCCGGGGCGCCCCAGGGGATGCCCATGCACAGCTGGAACACGGTCGGGTCGTCGAGCAGGCCCTCGGCCAGCAGTTGCTTGGCGAACCAGAGCTGGCCGGTGTCGAAGATCTCCAGCTCGGGCCGGACGCCCAGCTCCTGGATGCGCCGTGCGCCGGCGCGGAGCATGTCCGGGGTGGAGACGTAGAGGTTCGAGCCGTCACCGAAGTTGAGGGAGCCGCAGTCGAGCGTGCAGATGTCGGGGAGCAGGTCCTCGACGTGCGGGAGGCGTTCGAGGCCGCCGACCAGGTCGGTGCCGGGGAGGTGGGTCAGCGGGTCGTCCGGGTCGATGACGAGGTCGCCGCCCATGCCGGCGGTGAGGTTGATGACGACGTCGGTGCCGGTTTCCTTCACGCGCTCGACGACCTCGCGGTACAGGCGGGGATCGCGGGAGGGGGCGCCGGTCTCGGGGTCGCGCACGTGGATGTGGACGACGGCCGCGCCGGCCTCGGCGGCCTGCACCGCGTTCTGGGCTATCTGTTGAGGGGTTACCGGGACGTGGGGGCTCTTGCGGACGGTGTCGCCCGCGCCGGTGAGGGCGCAGGTGATGATGACGTTCTCGGTGACGGTCATGTGGGGGCCTCCCGTTGGCCTACTCGCCGTAGGGGTGGGTGATGTGTTCGCGGGTGCGGGTGGCTGGTCGCGCAGTTCCCCGCGCTTCTGAGGAGCCGCCTACGCGGCCTTGAGGAGCGCCGTACGGACGTGCGCTTCCAACGCGGTGTGCATCGCGTCCGGATCCGTACCGGCCGTACCGGACGCCAGTACCTGTGCGGCCAGGCCGTCGATGAGCGCGGTCAGTGTCAGCGCCGCCGCCTCCGGGTCGACCGCCGGACGGAACACGCCCTGGGCGACCCCTCTTCGTACGACGTCGGCGACGGTCTCCCGCCACTGCCGGTAGTACTCGGCGTGCAGCCGTCCCACCGCCGTGGAACGCGCGGCCTCGGCCCACAGGTCGAGCCAGACCGCCCACTGGCGGCGCTGCTGCTCGGTGCGCGGTGTCTGCAGCTCGATGAGCTGGGCGAGCTCCGCCACCGCGTCGTCCGCCGCGGCGAGCCGGGCGGCACGGCGGGCGGTGTCCTCGTCCATACACCAGCGCACCGCGGCCTCCAGCAGGTCGGCGCGGCCCGGGAAGTGGTAGTGGATCGCGGCGGTGCTGGTGGCGCAGGCGCGGGCGATGTCGGCGACCCGCACCGCGTGGAATCCGTGCTCGGCGATCAGCCGGACCGTCTCGCGGACGATCTGCAGCGGACGCCCGCCCTCGACGGGGGCGACGGCGGCCTGGGACTGCTCCCGGGGCCGCGCCCCGAGCAGGCGGCCGACGTCGACCCGCCCCTCGTCGGCGATCCGCGCCAGCTCGGCGGCCGTGAAGCGGCGGGTGCCGCTCAGCGAACGCGAGAGCTTCGACGGATCCATGACGATACGGCGCGCGAACTCGCGCTGGCTGACGCCCGCCGCCGTGATGACCTCACGGACACGGGCGGCGGTGTCGGCGCTCGGGGCGCGGCCGGGGACGTCGTCGGTTTCCACAGGACACGACCCTAATCACGTATTGAGAAAAACTCAACAGTGAGTCCCCTCAAGTGGTGCCCTCACCTGGGTGTTGCGCATCTGACTGGCTCATCAGTCGGTCGGCGCACCATCGGCCGCCGGCTCCTGTGCCGGCGCCTGCCGAAAGGCCCCGGAGTCAACCGGAATCCGTGCCGCCGCGCCCTCTTGTCGACGGTGCGGCAGCGCCTTAGCCTGCTCCGAGGCGCAAGCGCTTTCTGCCCCCCCTGTGGCCCCACGCCTCACGCGCCCCACCGCGACCGAGTCACGCGATCCCCTGGAGGAGTCCCGCATGACCGCCCGGAGAACACTGAAGGCCTGTACCGCCGCGGCCCTGCTGCTCGCCGCCTCCGTCGGGGCGGCCCCGACCGTCACCGCGGCCCCCTCCGCACCGCCCGGCCCGCTGCCCACCGTCTCGCCGACCCCGCAGCACCTCGCCCGCGCGGGCGACGACCTGCCGCTGCCGGCCCGCGCCGAACTCGTCGTCGGCGACACCACCGACCCCGCCGCCCGAGCCCTCGTCACGAAGACCCTCCAGGACCGGGGTGTGCAGCGTCTGGACGTCCGGGCCAAGGCCTCCGGGCACGCCGCGCTCACCGTCCTGCTCGGTCCCGCCGCCCGCCCCGACATCGCGCAGGCGCTGCGGGGCACCGAGGTCCCCGACCATGAAGAGGGCTACGCGCTGCGGGCCGCCCGCCGCACGGTCGCGCTCGGCGGCACGGACGCCACCGGCCAGTTCTACGCCGCGCAGACCCTGCGGCAGCTCGTCGCACGGCACGCCGTCGCGGGCGCCTCGGTCTCCGACTTCCCGTCGATGCGGCTGCGCGGCAGCATCGAGGGGTTCTACGGTCCGCCCTGGACCACCGACGAACGCCTCGACCAGATGGACTTCCTCGGCGAGGTCAAGTCCAACACCTATGTGTACGCGCCCAAGGACGACCCCTACCACCGCGACAAGTGGCGCGACCCCTACCCCGCCGACAAGCTGACGGAGCTCGGCGAACTCGTCGACCGGGCGGGCGCCAACCACGTCCGGTTCACCTTCGCCGTCTCGCCCGGCGGCTCCATCTGCTACTCCGACCCGGCCGACGTCAAGGCGCTCACCGCCAAACTCCAGTCCCTGTACGACCTCGGCGTGCGCTCGTTCTCCGTGCCGCTCGACGACATCAGCTACACCAAGTGGAACTGCGCCGCGGACGAAGCGACGTTCGGCGCGCCGGGCCGCGGGCCCGCCGCCCTGGCGCAGGTCGCGCTCCTCAACGCCGTCCAGCAGGACTTCATCGCGACGCACGACGGCGCCAACCCGCTCCAGATGGTGCCGACCGAGTACGGCGACCTCACCGACACCGCCTACAAACAGGAGATCCGCGCCCACCTCGACTCGGCCGTCGAAGTGATGTGGACCGGTACCGACGTCGTCCCGCCCGAGATCACCAACTCCCAGGCGCAGCAGGCCTCTCAGCTGTTCGGCCGCAAGGTCTTCGTCTGGGACAACTACCCCGTCAACGACTTCGGGAAGACCGCGGGACGCCTCCTGCTCGCCCCGTACGACAAGCGCGAGGCGGGCCTGTCCGACAACCTCAGCGGACTCGTCTCCAACCCCATGAACCAGGAGGCGGCCAGCAAGCTCGCCGTCTTCACCATGTCCGACTTCTCGTGGAACGACCGCGGCTACGACCGCACCCGCTCGGCCCGCCGGTCCGCCCTGCACCTCGCGGGCGGCGACCCGCGGGTGGCGGACGCGGTCCAGGTCTTCGTCGACCTCAATCACATGGCACCCACCTTCGGGGACACCCCCTGGCAGCCCCAAGCGCCGCTCCTCAGCGCAGAGTTGGATGATTTCTGGCAGACGTACGAGACCGATCCGCGCGCCGCGATCCGCGCCTTCTCCCCGACGGCCGCCACGATCGCGCGCACCCCGGCGGTACTCCGCGACGGCGTCCCCGACCGGCTGTTCCTGCACGACGCCGACCGCTGGCTCACCGCCACCGGGCACTGGGGCGAGGCCCTGCGCCAGGGCCTGACAGTGCTGCGGGCGATCGACACCCACGACAAGGAAGGCGCGGCGACCGCGCGCACGGCCATGGACGCCGCCGCCGACACCGCCGCGCACATCACCGTCGACCCGGCCGAACACCACCAGCTCGGACCGGTGAAGATCGCCGACCCCTACCTCCAGGACTTCGTCACCAAGGTCGACGCACTGCACGACGCGGCGGCGCAGGAGTCCTGAGCCGACGCGTCGCGCACGGCGCCAGGTGCTGTCCCTCGGCGTGATGTGGACCGGCACCCCCGTCCTCGGCCGAACTGTCCGGCGGCCCGCAGGTGCGCCGGACGGCGGTCAGGTGGACAAGAGGCCGGGGTAGTGCCGCTCGACGACCCGCCGCATCCGCAACCGCGTCAGTTCGTGCAGGGGCGAGTCGTCGTCGAGGTCGGCGGCCAGGCCGCGCACGAAGTCGTCGACACGCTCCGCGACGGGCGTCGGAAGCCGTGCCCGGTCCCGGTCCCGTGCCGTGAGCAGCATGTCCATGATCCGGTCGAGGGCGGCGAAGCGGCGGGGCAGCATGCGGATGCCGTCGAGCACCCTGACGTACAGGGTGGCGAGCTCGCCACCGGGGACCATGGAGATGTCCTCCATGAGGAGCCGCAGGAGATCGTGCGCCAACGACGTCGCGGGCGCCCCGGCCTCGGCGACGAACGTGGTCACGGCCGGGCCGAGGTTGCGGAACACCGGGTCCATCGCGTGCCGCACGACCGAGTCGTTCGTCGCCCCCGTCAGGGACATCTTGTGCCACAGATCGTCCCAGTAGGTGCGCTGCCAGGCGCTCCCGCCGTGGCCTTCCGGGTTGCGGAACAGCCAGTTGGGGTCGACGCGTTCCGGAGCCAGGACCTCGCCCTCACGGAGCGATATCTCCAGGACGCGGTGTCCGTCGGAGTCCCAGCGGCGGCGCGTGGTGAAGGCGAGCGCGAAGTCCGTCCATTGCTGCTCGTCCATCGAGGACCGCCACAGCTGACAGCTCCGGGACCAGTCGCTCACCGGGTCCGACGACTTCGGGAACAGCTCGGCCGCGGTCGTCCGCCCCACGAGGACCATGGCCATGAGCACCAGGTTCGAGCCGTACAGGCCGTGGCGCGTGGCTGTGGCCATGCCGGCGGGCCGGTAGCCCGGATGGTGATCGGCGGTCCGTGTCTCGTGTTCGTGCAGGACCCGGATCAGCCGGGCCGCCAGGCGCTCGCGCTCCGCCGCGTCCATCGGACGGACGAGCCCGCGCGCGAACCGCAGCATCTGACGGGAGGCCAGGGACGCGTAGGACAACAGGGCGTACGTCAGATCGTCGTCGATCCGGGACTCGCCGAGGGAGAGCGACGGGCGCGGCGTCAGCAGGTCGGTGAGCAGCCGCAGCGCGAGCCGGACCACCAGGTACTCGCCGAACGTCGCGTGCAGGAACTCGTATGTCGACAGGGTCTGCCCGTCCCGCACGGACTGCGCGCGCTGCACGAAGAAGAACCGGCCGAGCGCCACCTCGGCCGCGCCCAGCGGCGTGCGGAAACCGGAGGCCTCGGCCGCGCGTCTGCCGAGCAGCGCCGCCAGGTCCTCGTCCAGCTCGGCCGCCGACACCCACTGCCGGCGCCGGTTGACGAGGGCGAAGGCGACGAGGGACAGCCGCTGCAGCTCCTGCTCGACCCGCTCGCCGCTCTCGTGGTCCGGCACGCCGCCCCGCGTGGTCTTGCCGACCTCGCGCCGCGCGAACGACGACAGCAGCTCCTCGTACAGCTCGGTGACCGCGAGGGGTTCGCCGCCCTCCCGGTGGAGGCCGCCCTCCGTGGCGTCGTACAGCGCGAGCATCGTCAACAACAGTGGCTGCGCCGCGAGTTCGGCGTGCCGGGAGACGGTCTCCCAGGTGAGCGGCCGCAGTGTGGTCGCGTTGGCGTCGTTCCAGATGGCCAGCCACCGCTCCACCTGCTCCGTCCGGAAGGGTTCGAGGCGCAGGACCACCATGCCGTCCGGATAGCGTGTCCGGTCGGCGACGGCGGTGCGGCTCGTCACCAACGCCAGGACCGGGCGGCCCTGTTCGGCCTCGCGCTGCTGGAAACGGGCGACGCGCACCAGGAAGTCCGTGTGGTGGACGCCGGTGGTCTGGAGGAGTTCGTCGAACCCGTCGAGCAGGAGCACGGGAGTGCTGCCGCCCGCCGCGCGCACCAGGTCGGGCCAGGTCGTGCGCTCGCCGGTCGCCGCGCGGATCGCCTGCTCGATCTGGTCCTGCAGTTCGTCCTCCGCGCGCACGTCCCGCAGCGGGACCCGGACGGGCAGGAACCCGGCGGCCGGCAGCCGCGCGGCCAGGACCCGGGTGAGCACGGACTTGCCCGCGCCGGGCTGGCCGAGGACGAGGAGCGGGGCCTCGGCCAGGGCCGGACCGGTGAGCGCGCCGGCGAGGTACCGGGTCAGGTCGTGCCGCACGCCGAACTGCTCCCACCACGACTCGTCGGCGGGGCCCGACTGGCCCCGTGGCTGCGCGACGCGGAAGTCGGGGTCGAGGTACATGGCCCGGAGCGTGGGGACGACGATGCCCTCGGGGGCCGTCGAGGTGTCGAGGACCGGGTGGCCGAGCGCGGCCTCGTGCGAGCGGGCCAGGGCGGCGGCGACGTCGACGGGCGCGGTGAGGCCGCGGGCGGTGGCGGTGAGGAGGGTGTCGATGCCGTCGAGGGCGCGGCGCACCTCGGCGCGGGTCGCGCGGTGTTCGTTCTCGGTGACCCAGAGGGCGAACTCCGGCGCGGTCTGCATGAGGTGTGAGTAAAGCTCCCGGTAGTTCGCCAGGGCCTCGTCCGTTCTCGCCACGAGCAGGGTGTCGCGGAACGCCTGCTGCTGCGTCTCCGAGAGCAGCTCCCACTGCGCAAGGCCCGTCACGAAGGCGATGAATCGGCGTGAGAGGGAGAAGTACCAGTGGTCGAGGGCCTCCACGAAGTCCTCGTGCGGCGCCGGACACGGAACGGCCGCCGTCAACAGTGACTGCACCAGCCCGTCCTCGGCGGAAGCGCCCACGAGCGCCAACTGCTCCTGACCGGACAGCTCCACGTCGTCCAGCGAGATCGGCAGGTCCGCCGCCTCCAGCGCCTGGAACCAGGCCACCACGACGATCACGGTGTGGGCCGCCCGCAGCACCTCGGTCCGCTCGGCCCGGCCCTCGGCCCGGCCGAGCCGTCGGCCGGCGCCCCGCACCGCGTCCCGCCCGAGCCCGATGATGCGGCCGCGCTCGGACATCATGCCGAACACGGTCCCGCTCGCCCCGCCGGTCGCCAGATTCAGCGCCCCGCCGAGCGCCCGGTCCAGCGCGGCGATCCGCGGCGGATCGACCCCCAGCAGCTCCAGCGCGTCCGCGAACGACAGCAACCTCCGCGATCCCACCCCGACCCCCTCGCTCGTTCCTCGGCGTCCGCCGACCCCGCCCCGGGTGGCTTCCTTACAGTACGAGGGCGTCAGGGGCGTCGTGGGGCGATCGTTCGCTCAGGTGCCGGCCAGGGCCAGCAGCGCGTGGTCCGCCCCCGGCGCCCCCACCGCGCACAGCCCCACGGGCAGTCCTCCCACCCGCAGCAACGGCATCCCGACCGCGGGCAGCCCGGCCAGCGACGCCGGACACGTCAGGCGCAACGTGGCGGCCCGCGTCGCCTCGATCGCCTCCGCGCCCGCCTCCGCGCGGGGCGCGGGGCTGCTCGCCGACGGCAGCAACAGTGCGGTGCCGGGCGGGACTTCGGCCAGCAAGGTGGTCCGCGCGGAGTCCAACACCCGCCTGCAACGGGCGAGTTCGCGATCGCCGACCGTGCGCCCCGCCTCGAACCGTGCCGCCACGTCCCGCCCGAGCGCCCCCGGATGGCGTTCGATCCACGCCCCGTGGCTGTGCCACGCCTCGGCGGCCTGCACGGTGCGGAACGCGGGCAGCCACTCCGTCACCCCGGCCGCGACACCGCTGTCGACCCGTACGACATCGAGGCCCGTCCGCGACGACAGTGCCCGCACCGCCGTCTCGAACGCCGTCGCCACCTCCGGCCCGGCCTGCGCGGTGACCGCGTCGTCCACCACGAGACGGCGCACCGGCACGGTCGCGCTCTCGGGCAGCAGTGCCCGCGCCCCGGCCCGCAGGACCCCGGCCGTACGCGCCAGCAGCCCCACCGTGTCGAACGACGGCGCGAGCGCCACGAGTCCGTCCGTCGGGATACTTCCGTGCGTGGGACGCCAGCCGTACAGACCGCAGTACGAGGCGGGCACCCGGATCGAGCCCGCGGTGTCCGTGGCCAGGCCCAGGTCCGCCGCGCCGCCGGCCACCGCGGCCGCACAGCCGCTGCTGGACCCGCCCGTGGTCCGGCCGGGCGCCGCCGGATTCCCCGGCGTCCCGTAGTGGACGTTCGTCCCGGCGAGGCTGAACGCGAGCTCGTCCGTGTGGGCGAGGCCCGCCACCGAGGCCCCGGAATCCAGCAACTGACCTACGGCTGAAGCGTGTTCGGGCTCCGGTGGCGCTTGCTCCAGCCACACCGGATTGCCGCCGCCCACCCGCTGCCCCGCCACCGCGAACAGGTCCTTCACCGCGACCCGCACCCCCGCGAGCGGGCCCTCGGCCGCACCGGCGGCGAGGAAAGGCGCGCCGGTGGCGCGCCAGACCGCGGGGTCGAAGGAGAGGCTGACCTGGTCCGTCACTGTCGCGTCCACGACGGGAGCGTAGGGGCGGGGCGTTTCACCGGGGTTAATCACAGGGCGCCCTACCGGAAGGTGAGGACGGGACAGGAGGGGCACTTGGGCGCGTATCCCCTGAGCGGCGTGTTCCGCAAGCCGCTGAATGGCTTACCGTGTGGCCCGTGGACAGTCAGGGAAAGCGGGCGGTTCGGCTGCGCCTGACCGGGGCCGCGGCCCTGGCCGTCGTATCGGGTACGGCGGGGACCTGGGCGTACGCGCGCGTCGGCGCCTCCGCGTCCGACCTGGTCCGCGACCTCGCGGTCGGCTGGGCCTACGTGGTCGCCGGCATCATCGCCTGGCGGCGCAGGCCCGCCAACAACACCGGCCGCCTCATGGTGTTCGAGGGCATCACCTGGTTCCTCGGCAACCTCCAAGGCACCTCGGTCCCGGCCCTGTTCGCGTTCGGCGCCTGGTGGGAAGCGCTGAACATGGCGGTGCTGCTGCACCTCGTCCTGTCCTTCCCCGAGGGACGTCTCACCACGGTCCTCACCCGGCGCCTCGTCCAGTTCGCGTACGGTCTCGTCGCGGTCGGCGGCCTGCTGCGCGCCCTCCTGTTCGACCCGGCGACCGACACCGGGGCGACCTATCTGGACTGCCGCGCCTGCGGCCCCAACCTCTTCCTCGTACCGTCCTGGCACGGCCTGTTCGACACCTTCGACGCCGTGTACCACGCGGCGGGCTGGGTGATCTCCGCAGTCGCCGCCGTCGCGATCGTGCTGCGCTGGCGGCACGCGTCGGCCGCCCGGCGGCGCGCCCTGCTGCCCGCCTGGATCGGCATCGGCATCGCCGTCGCGTTCCTGATGTGGGACATGCTGTTCTACGTCGTGCCGTGGTTCGGCGAGGTCGGCTCCGTCGCCGAACAGGCCGTGTACCTGATGTCGGACCTCGCCCAGGTCGCCGTCCCCTTCGCCTTCCTGGGCGGTCTGCTGCGCATGCATCTGCAGCGGGCCGAGGTCAGCGGGCTCGTCATCGACGTGGGCACCGACCCCGACCCGTCCCGGGTCCGCGAGGCGCTGGTGCGCGTCCTCGGCGACCCGACGCTGCGGCTCGGCCTGTGGCGCGAGGAGCGCGGCGCGTACGTCGACGGGGCGGGCCGCGAGGTGAGCCCCGAGCGGCCGGGCCGGACCCGGGTCGACGCCGCCGACGGCCGGCCGCTCGCCGTGCTGCACCACGACCCGGCGCTGCTCGAGGACCCGGAACTCCTCGGCTCCGTCTCCGCCGCGCTGCGTCTCGCCCTGGAGAACGTGTGGCTGCGCACCCGCGCCAAGGACGTCGCCACCCGGATCGTCCAGGCCGCGGACGCCGAGCGGGGCCGTCTCGAACGGGACCTGCACGACGGGGCGCAGGCCCGCCTCGTCTTCGCGCTCATGGCCGTGCGCCGCGTGCAGCGCGGGCTCGCCGAACACCCCGACGAGACCTTGCGCGAGGCCGCGGGAGAGGCCGAGTCGAGCCTGCGCCTGGCCATCGAGGAACTGCGCGGCCTCGCCCAGGGCATCCACCCGGCCGTCCTCACCCGCGAGGGACTCGCGCCCGCGCTCACCGCGCTCGCACAGGAGGCCGCGCTGCCCGTCGTCGTAGCGGCCGAGCCCCGCCGCTACGACCCCCTCGTCGAGACCACCGCCTACTTCACCGTCTGCGAGGCGCTCTCCAACGCGGCCAAGCACGCTCGGGCCCGCGCGGTCAGCGTCTCCGCCCGGCACCAGGACGGCCGGCTCGTCGTGGAGACCGTCGACGACGGAGTGGGCGGCGCCGACACCGCCCGCGGCACCGGACTGCGCGGCCTCGCCGACCGGCTCGCCGCCGTCGACGGCGTACTGCACATACACAGTCCCGCCGGCGGCGGGACCAGGATCAGGGCGGAGCTGCCGTGCGGGTGATCGTGGCCGAGGACTCGGCGCTCCTGCGGCAGGGGATCGTACGGCTCCTCACCGACGAGGGGATCGAGGTGGCAGCCGAGTGCGGGGACACCGCCCCGCTGCTCGCGCTCGTCGCCGAGCACGCGCCGGACGCCGTGCTGCTGGACATCCGGATGCCGCCGACCCACACCGACGAGGGCCTCGTCGCGGCGGCCGCGATCCGCGCGATCCACCCGGGAACCGGCGTCCTGCTGCTGTCGCAGTACGTGGAGACGACGTCCACGGTGCACGCGCTGGCCGAGCGGCCCGAGGGCTTCGGGTACCTGCTCAAGGAGCGGGTCGCCGACATCGAGGAGCTGCACGGTGCCCTGAAGCGGGTGGCCGCGGGCGAGACCGTCCTGGATCCGCTGGTCGTGGCCCGGCTGATGGACGCGCCGCGCGCGCCGGGTCCCCTCGACGAGCTGACCGGGCGCGAGCGCGACGTGCTGTCCCTGATGGCCGAGGGCCGCTCGAACGAGGCCATCGCCCAGAAGCTGGTCATCGGCGGCAAGACCGTCGAGACGCACGTCCGCAACATCTTCGGCAAGCTGCGCCTGGAGCCCGATCTCCTGGAGCACCGGCGCGTCATGGCCGTTCTCATGTATCTGCGGGGCTGAAGCCCGCCCGCCGCACGCAAGAGGTTCCGGCTGTCCGCTCCGGAGACGACGTCGTTCCCCCGTTCCCCCGTGGTCCCCCGTACGTCGTCCGCGGAGCGGTGCCGGAGCTCCACAGTAGGCGTGGCCGTGGAGCGGGACATCAGGGTCAGCCCTGAGATGTGGAATCCGGCCCACCTCTTTGATCACGGCATGCCCCCATTTGATCACCGGGTGATTGCTCCCGGGTGCCCCTTCCCAGCTGCCGTGACCCGGGTCTATAGTCCAAAACTAGCAGTGCTAATTTACCGCTGGCCCTTGGAGCTGACCGTGCGTCCCGTCCACTTCGCCGCCGCCCGCCGCACCCCGATCGGAAAGCTGCGCGGAGCCCTCTCCACGGTCCGCCCCGACGACCTCGCGGCGACGGTGATGCGGGGCGTGCTGGCGGACGTGCCCGCGCTCGACCCGGCCCGCGTCGACGACATCTACTGGGGCGCCGCCAACCAGGCCGGCGAGGACAACCGCAACGTCGCACGGATGGCCGCCCTGCTCGCGGGCCTGCCCGAGTCGGTACCCGGCGCGACCGTGAACCGGCTCTGCGCCTCCGGCCTCGAAGCCGTCACCACCGCGGCCCGCACCATCGCCGCCGGCGAGGCCGACATCGTGCTCGCGGGCGGCTCCGAGTCCATGAGCCGCGCCCCCTTCCTGCTGCCCCGCCCCGACGACGCGCTGCCGCACACCCTGCAGACGTACGACACCCGCCTCGGCTGGCGCCTGACCAACCCGAGGATGAAGGAGCTGCACGGCGTCCTCGCGATGGGGGAGACCGCCGAGGAGGTCGCCGACCGGTACGGCGTCCCGCGCGAGCGGCAGGACGCGTTCGCGCTGCGCAGCCACCAGCGGGCCGCCGCCGCCCGCAAGGACGGTCTCTTCGACGCCGAGATCCTCCCGGTCACCCGGCCCGACGGCGTCGTCGTCGACGCCGACGAATGCATCCGCCCCGACACCTCCCTGGAGAAGCTCGGCGGCCTCAAGCCCGTGTTCCGCAAGGGCGGTTCGGTCACCGCGGGCAACGCGTCGCCGATGAACGACGGCGCGGCCGGCCTCCTCCTCGTCAGCGAGGAGGCACTGGAGGAACTGGGCCTGGAGTCCCTCGGTCGCTACGTCGTCGGCGCCTCGGCCGGTGTCCACCCCGACGTCATGGGCATCGGTCCGGTGCCCGCCACGCGCAAGGCGCTCGGCCGCGTCGGCTGGACGATCGACGCCATCGAGGAGGCCGAGTTCAACGAGGCGTTCGCCGCCCAGGCGCTCGCCTGCGTCGACGGCCTCGGCATCGACCCCGACCTCGTCAACCCCACCGGCGGTGCCATCGCCCTCGGCCACCCCCTCGGCTGCTCCGGGGCCCGCATCCTCACCACCCTGCTGCACCGGCTGCGCCGCACCGGCGCCGCCCGGGGCCTCGCCACCATGTGCGTCGGCGTCGGCCAGGGCAGCGCCGTCCTCGTCGAGCGCGGCTGAACTCCCTGGCCAGTACCTGAACTCCCCGACCAGTAAAGGACATCGAGCACTCATGAGCAGGTTCACCGGTCGCGTCGCCGTCGTCACCGGCGCCGCCCAGGGCATCGGCGCCGCCACCGCCCGGCGGCTCGCTGAGGAGGGCGCGACCGTCGCCGTCGTCGACCTCACCGCGGAGCGCGCCCGGGCCACCGTCGACGCGATCGAGGCCAAGGGCGGCACGGCCCGCGCCTACGGCTGCGACGTCACCGACCAGGAGGCGGTGGAGGCCGCGTTCGCCCAGGTCGTCGCGGACCTCGGCGGGCTGCACATCCTCGTCAACAACGCGGGCATCACCCGCGACGGCATGTTCTTCAAGATGCCGAAGACCGACTGGGACGCGGTCATCAACGTCAACCTGAACAGCGTCTACACCTGCTCCCAGGCCGCCCAGAAGTACATGGCGCAGGCGAAGTACGGAAAGATCGTCTCCCTGTCGTCGCGGTCCGCCCTCGGCAACCGGGGCCAGGCCAACTACGCCGCCGCCAAGGCCGGCATCCAGGGCTTCACCGCCACGCTCGCCATCGAACTGGGCCGCTTCAACATCAATGTCAACGCGGTCGCCCCCGGCTACATCGCCACCGCGATGACCGCCGCCACCGCCGAGCGCGTCGGCTCCACCGCCGACGAGCACCAGAAGCTCGCCGCCGAGCGGACCCCGCTGGGCCGCGTCGGGCAGCCCGAGGACGTCGCCGCGGTCGTCGCGTTCCTCGCCAGCGACGACGCCTCCTACGTCAGCGGTCAGACGCTGTACGTCAACGGCGGCGCCCGCTGACCCAGTTCAGGGTCCACGACCTGGTCCAGAGCCGCACCAGCAGTCAGCACCGAACGGAGCACCACTCCTCATGGCAACCCTCTCCCTCGCCGCGATCCTCGCCGAGTCCGCCCGTCGCCACCCCGACAAGGTCGGACTCGTGGAGGGTGAACTGCGCCTCACCTTCAAGGAGTTGTGGCTGCAGGCCCGCAAGCAGGCCGCGGCCCTGACCGGCCTCGGCGTCCGCCCGGGGGACCGGGTCGCCCTGATGGCGCCCAACACGGCCGAGTTCCCCCGCGCGTACTACGCGGCGCTCGCGGCGGGCGCCGTCGTCGTGCCCGTCCACCTGCTCCTGTCGGCCGAGGAGGTGCAGCACGTCCTCAGGGACAGCGGCGCGAGCCTGCTGCTGTGCCACCCGGCGCAGGCCGCGGTGGGCGCGGCCGCCGCGCAGGCCGCAGGGGTGCGCATGCTCACGCTCGGCGCCGCCGGGGACCTGGAGCAACTCACCGACGC
Source organism: Streptomyces sp. cg35 (assembly GCF_050410835.1). Classification (NCBI taxonomy): domain Bacteria; kingdom Bacillati; phylum Actinomycetota; class Actinomycetes; order Kitasatosporales; family Streptomycetaceae; genus Streptomyces; species Streptomyces sp. cg35. The sequence goes on along the minus strand of NZ_CP191268.1, from coordinate 1,169,101 downwards.
CGAAGACCCGTTGCCGTCCTACGTCACCCGCGAGGCCGACGACCCGGCCGTCATCTTCTACACCAGCGGCACCACGGGAGTCCCCAAGGGCGCCGAGCTGAGCCACTTCAACCTGGTGATGAACGCGACCGTCAGCGCCTTCGACGCCAACGACGCGCACGTCGACGACATCGCGCTCGGCGCCCTCCCGCTGTTCCACGCGTTCGGCCAGACCGTCTCCCTGAACGCGACCTGGCGCGTCGGCGCGACGCTCGTCCTGCTGCCCCGCTTCGACGCGGCCCGCGCGATCGACCTGATGGTCGCCGAGAACGTCAACACGTTCCACGGCGTCCCGACGATGTACGTGAACCTGCTCGCGGCGGCGCCCGAGGCCGGGAAACTCCCGCAGCTCAAGATCTGCGTCTCGGGCGGCGCCTCGCTCCCCGTCGCCGTCCTGGAGGGCTTCGAACAGGCCTTCGGCGCCACCGTCTACGAGGGCTACGGCCTCTCCGAGACCTCCCCGGCAGCCTCCGCCAACCAGCCCGCGTTCGGGGCCCGTCCCGGCACGATCGGGCAGCCCCTGTGGGGCGTCGACGTCGAGATCGCGCGCGCCGAGGTCGAGGACCGCGTCGAACTGCTGCCGACGGGCGAACTCGGCGAGGTCGTCGTCCGCGGCCACTGCGTCTTCACCGGCTACCTGGGCCGCCCGGAGGCGACCGCCGAGGCCCTGGTCGACGGCTGGTTCCGCACCGGCGACCTCGGCACCAAGGACGAGGACGGCTATCTGCGCATCGTCGACCGCAAGAAGGACATCATCATCCGCGGCGGCTACAACGTGTACCCGCGCGAGGTCGAGGAGGTCCTCATGCGGCACCCCGGCATCGGCCACGCCGCGGTCATCGGCCTGCCCGACGACGTCCACGGCGAGGAGGTGTGCGCGGTGATCGTGCCCAGGCCCGGCACGGCACTCGACGCCGCCGAGCTCACCGCCTGGTCCAAGGAGCACCTCGGCAAGCACAAGTACCCGCGCCGCATCGAGTTCACGGACCAACTGCCGCTCGGCCCCAGCATGAAGGTCCTCAAGCGGGAACTGAGGGCCACCTACGCCGGCAGCTGAGCACCCCGTATCACCATGTGGCGCCCCTGACGCGCGGCGGATAGGTGGGTCTACCATCGGCCCCCCATGCACGACATTTTCGGGATCACCCCGTGGGAGTTCACCGCCCTGGCCGCCGCGGCCCTGCTGGTGGGCTTCTCCAAGACCGCCGTCAGCGGCGCCAACACGGTCAGCCTCGCGATCTTCGCCGCGATCCTGCCCGCCCGTGCGTCCACCGGGGTACTGCTGCCGATCCTCATCTGCGGCGACATCCTCGCCGTGCTCACCTACCGGCGGCACGCCCACTGGCCCACGCTGTGGCGGCTGTTCCCGGCCGTCGCCGGGGGAGTGGTGCTCGGCACGGTCTTCCTCGCCCTCGCCGGGGACGGGGCCGTGCGCACCTCCATCGGCGCGATCCTGCTGCTGATGGCCGCCGTCACGCTGTGGCGGCGGCGCAGGGCCGAGACACCCGAACCCGAGGAGACGGCGACCCGCGCGGCCCGCGTCAAGGCAGGCTCGTACGGGGTGCTCGGCGGCTTCACCACGATGGTCGCCAACGCGGGCGGTCCCGTGATGTCGATGTACCTGCTCTCCGCGGGCTTCCGGAAACTGGGCTTCCTCGGCACCTCCGCGTGGTTCTTCCTCATCGTGAACTCCGCGAAGGTGCCGTTCAGCGTGGGCCTCGGCCTCATCGACGGCCGCTCCCTGCTCCTGGACGCCTGCCTCGTCGCGTTCGTCGTGCCCGGTGCACTCATCGGCAAGACGGCCGTGAACCGCATCAACCAGCGTCTGTTCGAGCAACTGGTCATCGCCGCCACGATCCTCGGCGGCCTCCAACTGCTGCTGCGCTGACCCCGTCCGCGCGTCCTCGGCGCCTAGGAAGGCGTGAGCGTGCGGTCGGAGCCGGGCTGCTGCGGCAGGCCCTGCGCCAGGTCCTCCGCGAGCAGCCGCTTCGCGATCGAGTCGACCGCAGCCCGCAGGTCCTTGCCCGGAGCCCGGCCCAGATCCGCCTCGACCTGCTTGGACAGCCACTCGCCCCACGCGTGGCCGATGACACCGGCCTCCCGGCGCCCCGCCTCCGTGTGCGAGAAGTACGAGCCCGTACGCGACAGATAGCCCTCGTCGACCATCCGCTGGAACACCGGCACCAGGACCTCCGGCGGCAGCTTGCGCCGCGCCGCGATCATCCCGAGACTCGCGTGCCCGACCATCCGCGTGAAGAACTCCACCTGCATCACCGCCCAGGCACCCGCGATGTCGAGCCGGGTGTCCGAGGACCCGAGGATCCGCCGGGCGGTCTCCAGGTCCGACTTCTTCACGATGTTGCCGACCGCCCGCTCCAGCAGATGCGCCGGGTCACCGGTCGTCGGCTGGGCGAAGCCCTCGCCCATGTCCGAGGAGCCCATCCGCGCACTGTCGCGCAGCTGCACCTGCTTGAGGAACAGCGCCACCAGGAACCCGATGGCCGCCACCGGCACCGTCCACAGGAACACCGTGTGCAGCGAGTCCGCGTACGCCTCGACGATCGACGCCCGCGCGACGGCCGGCAGCGCGTGCAGCCCCTCCGGGCTCTGCGCGGCCTTCGCGAGCGCCGCCGGATCGAGCCCCGTGCCGGTCCGGGCCGCCGCCTCCACCCCTTCCGTCAGGTTCGGCTTCAGCGTGTTGGCGTAGATCGTGCCGAACACGGCCGTCCCGAAGGAACTGCCGAGCGTACGGAAGAACGTGACGCCCGACGTCGCGGTGCCCAGATCCGCGTACTCGACGGTGTTCTGCACGGCGATCGTCAGCACCTGCATGCACAGGCCGATGCCGACGCCGAGCACGAACATGTAGAGCGACTCCAGCCAGGCGCTCGACGAACTCCCCATCAGGGACAGGAGATACAGGCCGAGGGCCATGACGAGCGACCCGACGATCGGGAAGATCCGGTACTTGCCCGTCTTGCTGACGACGTTGCCGGAGAAGATCGACGCGATCAGCAGACCGATCACCATGGGCAGCGTCCGCACCCCGGAGATCGTGGCCGAGTCGCCGTCGACGTACTGCAGATACGTCGGCAGGAACGTCATCGCGCCCAGCATCGCGAAGCCCACGATGAAGCTGAGGATCGAGCACACCGTGAAGACGGGATTGGCGAAGAGCCGCATCGGCAGCATCGGCTCCGCCGCGCGCAGCTCCACCCAGCAGAACAGGCCGAGCGCGACGATGCCGCCCGCGAACAGGCCGATGATGACGCCGGAGCCCCACGCGTACTCGTTGCCTCCCCAGCTGGTGGCCAGGATCAGCGCGCTCGCCCCGACCGCGACCAGGGCGATGCCGAGATAGTCGATGACCGGCCGGGTCGCCGATCTCACCACCGGGATGGTGCGGGCCGCGGCGATCACCACGACGATCGCGATCGGAACGTTGACGTAGAACGCCCAGCGCCAGGTGAGGTGGTCCGTGAACAGGCCGCCGAGCAGCGGACCGATGACCGTCGCCACGCCGAACACGGCGCCGATCGCACCCTGGTACTTGCCGCGCTCGCGCAGCGGGATGACGTCCGCGATCAGCGCCATGGCGGTCACCATCAGACCGCCCGCGCCGATGCCCTGCATCGCCCGCCAGGCGATCAGCAGCGTCATGTTGCCCGCGAGACCGCACAGGAACGAGCCGGTGATGAAGACGATCGCCGAGACCTGGAAGACCACCTTGCGACCGAACAGGTCACCGAACTTGCCGACGAGCACCGTGGCGACCGTCTCCGCCAGCAGGTACGCCGTCACCACCCACGACATGTGGGCCGCGCCGCCGAGGTCCGAGACGATCGTCGGCAGGGCCGTGCCGACGATCGTCTGGTCGAGGGCGGCCAGCAGCATGCCCAGCATGATCGTGACGAAGACGACGTTGCGGCGGCGCTTGTCCAGCACCGGCGGGGCCGGGGCCTCTGCGGCGGGCTGCGGGGTTTCGGTGGCTGTCACCTCTGCAGGGTGGCCCGTGGCCGCGGGCGGCGCATTCGGGTGGGGCCGGACCGGTGAAGCCGCTGGGCCGTCTGGCGTGATGCCGGGTGGCGGGTGCGGGGGGTGTGTGGTGGGCCGCGCAGTTCCCCGCGCCCCTTACGAGGCTTTCCTGAGGCGGGGTGTGCAGGCGGCCGCGTCCACCGGTGCGGGGTTCCGCTCCACCCGGCTCGCCAGCCGTCCGGCCCATGCCGCCAGCGCCTGCGGGTCCAGACCGGCCGGGGGCTCGCCCGTCCAGGCCGTCAGCCCGTCCGCCCCCCGCCGCAGCAGCCGGGCGCCGCCCCTGGCGTTGCCGCGGGCCGCGTGGGTGAGGCCCACCGCCAGCTGGGCCAGGGCCCGCCACAGGTCGCGCTCGGCGGCGGGGCCGGACTTCCAGGCGTCCTCGAAGACCTCGTGCGCGTGGAACGGGCGGCCCGCGTCGAGCAGCTCCTGTGCCTGGGCGACGGTCTGCGCCGGGGTGCGCACGACGCCCTCCGGCTGGCGGTCGACGCCGGGGCTGCCGTAGGGGAGCGGCCGGCCGAGACCGTCGCGGGGACGTGCGTTGCGCGCCCGGCCCGCGTCGTCGCGGTCCCGGTCACCGCTGTGCGAAGTGCTCATGCCCCGATTCTCGCCCACCTCTCCCGGCGGCCGCGCAAGGGTTTCAAACCACCCGTGAGCTTGGGGTATTGTTCTGTCTGTCGCCGCCGGACGGGACCCGGAAGGCAGCCGACATCGGGACGTGGCGCAGCTTGGTAGCGCACTTGACTGGGGGTCAAGGGGTCGCAGGTTCAAATCCTGTCGTCCCGACTTAATGAAGTCGCAGGCCGTGGGGCCGCTTCGGAGAGATCCGAAGCGGCCCCACAGTCGTTCCCGGGGCCGCTCACCGCGGGTGCGCCGCCCGCCAGGCCGCCATGGACGCGTCCCACTCGTCCCCCGACAGCGCGGTCAGCGAGGCCGGGAACAGTCCGTCCTCCTCCTTCGCGATGTGCCGGTGCAGCTCGTGCACCGCCTCGGTGAAGGTGCGGACATCGCCCGGGTCGGTCAGGTCCAGCGCGGGTAGCAGCCCGGCCAGTTCGCGGTGCTCGGACTCCAGGGCCGCGATGTACTCCGCGTACTCGGGATCCTCACGCATCACCCAGAACAGGCCGTCCTCCTCGCCGCGCCAGTGCGCCGTGAGCTCCGCGGCCATGCGGTCCACGAGGCTGCGCGCCCTCGCCGGGTCCCCGCGGTCGAGGGCCCGCAGCGCGTCGCCGGCGGCGTCCGTGACGCGCTCGTGCTCGGCGATGAACTCCTTGATGAGGGGAATGTCCCGGCAACCGCAGTAATGGCACATGGGGTCAGTGATACGTCAGTCCCGAGGAGGGATCGTGGAGGCCGTCGGTGTGGGGCGGTCCGCATGACAGCATGCGTGTAACCAGCAGCTATAGCGGAAGGTCGGGGAACGGGCATGACCGGCGGGACGGTTGAGGCGACACCTGATGACGGCACGGCGGCGCGCACGGATGGGCCCGCCTGGCCCGCCGTCGCCGCCCGCCTGGACGCCGTACCCGTCCACGCCTGGCACTGGCGGATCACCCTGCTCGCCGGACTCGCGACCTTCTTCGACCTGTACGAGGTGTTCCTCGGCGGTGTGCTCGGCAGCGTCCTCACCGAGCAGTGGCACCTCGACTCGGACGCGAAGGCGCTCCTCGTCGGGGCGCCGTTCTTCGGCATGTTCGCGGGGGCCGTGCTGCTCGGCAGGGCGGCGGACCGCTTCGGCCGCCGCCCGCTGTTCATGCTCAACCTCGCGGGTTACAGCGTCAGTTCGCTGCTGGCGGCCTTCGCCCCCGACCTGACGTCGCTGGTCGTGCTGCGCGTCGTCGCCGGGCTCTTCCTCGGCGCCGAACTCCCGCTCGTCGACACGTACGTCAGCGAACTGCTGCCGGGCGCGGTCCGCGGGCGGTTCGTCGCCGTCGCGTACACCCTCGGCTTCTGCGGCGCGCCGGTCGCCGCCCTGCTCGGCGGGCTGCTCGTCGCGGACCGGCACCTGCTGATCGACGGCTGGCGGTGGCTGCTGGTCTTCGGAGGCGTCGGCGCGGCGTTCGTCTGGCTGCTGCGGCGGTCGCTGCCCGAGTCGCCGCGCTGGCTGAGCGCCCGCGGCCGGTACGGCGAGGCGGACGGCATCGTCGCCGAGGTGGAGCGCGGCGCCGGGCTGACGCCGGCCCTGCCCTCGTCCCCCCTTCCGCCGCCCGCACCGCAGGCGACGGAGAAGGACACCGTCGTGCCCGTCCGCGCACTGTTCCGGCCGCCGTACCTGCGGCGCACCGCGATGCTCTGGATCTTCCAGGTGCTGCAGACCGTCGGCTACTACGGCTTCGGGTCCCTCGCGCCGCTCGTCCTGATGGCCAAGGGCCACGACGTCGTGCACTCGCTGACGTACACGGCGCTCAGCTTCCTCGGCTACCCGATCGGCTCCGCCGTCTCGATCCTGTTCATCGAGCGGATCGAACGCAAGACGCTGGTGATCGTCTCGGCCGCGGCGATCGCCGTGTTCGGCCTCGCCTTCGGGACCGCGGACTCCTCGGCGGCGATCGTCACGGCGGGCGTCCTCATGACGCTCACCCAGAACATCTTCTCCAACGCCTTCCACGTCTACCAGGCCGAACTGTTCCCCACCGGCATGCGGGGCAGCGCCGTCGGCATCGCCTACTCGCTGTCCCGGCTGACCGGCGGCGTGCTGCCCTTCGTGGGCCTCGCGGTGCTGGACGCGTTCGGCGCCCGGGGCATGTTCGCCGGGTGCGCCGTCCTGATGGCGCTGCTGTGCGTGGACGTGGCGGTCCTCGGGCCCCGCACGACCGGACGGACCCTGGAGAACGTGCGGGGGTAAGGTCTCGCGTCCGCCACGAAAATGACGCGAACCGGCGGACCGGGCCCGGATAGGCTCACGCGGCGTTGATCCCCGCCGCGAAAGGTGACCATGGGCGTTCGCAAGCTGCACGACGACGAGGCCGACATCGACGAGGCGCTCGTACGCGCCCTGGTCGACGAGCAGTTCCCGCACTGGGCGGGGCTGCCGCTGCGGTACGTCGCCTCGCACGGCACGTCCAATGTGCTGTTCCGGCTCGGCGACGATCTGGTGATCCGGCTGCCGCGGGTGCGCCGGGCGGCCCCGGACCTGGCGAGCGAGCACCGGTGGATGCCGTTCCTGGCCGCGCGGCTGCCGGTCGCCGTGCCCGAACCGCTCGCCGAGGGCAAGCCGGGGCACGGGTTCCCGTACCCGTGGGCGGTGCACCGCTGGCTGCCCGGCGCGATCCCGGACGTGGGGAACCTGGAGAACCCGCAGGCCCTGGCCGGTGACCTGGCGGCGTTCGTCGCGGCGATGCGCGGGATCGACCCCACGGGCGCGCCCGAGGCGTACCGGGGCCGGCCGCTCGCCGAACGGGACACGGGGACCCGCGAGGTGCTGCGGCGGCTCGCCGGTGCGATCGACGCCGACACGGCCCTCGCCGTCTGGGACGCCGCCGTGCGGGCCCCGCGCGGCCCACTGCCCGACGTGTGGCTCCACGCCGATCTCCAGCCCGGCAACCTCCTCGTCGACGGCGGACGGCTCAGCGCCGTCATCGACTTCGAGTGCATGGGCACGGGCGACCCGGCCGTCGACCTCCTCGTCGCCTGGTACGTCCTCGACGCTCCGGGGCGCCGGATCTTCCGGGACGCCGTCGGACTCGATGCCGACACGTGGGCGCGCGGCCGGGGCTGGGCCCTGACCGTCGCCGCCCACGAGCTGGCGTACTACCGGGAGTCGAACCCGTTCATGGCACGGACCGCCGAGCGTGTCATCGGCGCCGTGCTCGCCGAGGACCGCGGCTGACGGGCAGGCTCTAGGCGGTCGGCGCGATCGAGCTCGGGCCCGTGGCCTCGCGCTGGTGCGGGATCACGATCGGGGCGCTGCCCGCGGTGAGCGCCACCGTGCGGGCCGGCGACGGGATCCGGATGCCCTCCTCGCGGAAGCGCTGGTGCAGCCGCTTGATGAACTCGTGCTTGATCCGGTACTGGTCGCTGAACTCGCCGACGCCGAGGATCACCGTGAAGCTGATCCGCGAGTCGCCGAACGTGTGGAAGCGGACGGCCGGTTCGTGCTCCGGCAGCGCGCCCTCCACGCCCGTCATGACCTCCTCCACGACCTCCGTGGTCACGCGCTCGACGTGCTCCAGGTCGCTGTCGTAGCCGACGCCCACCTGCACGGTCAGGGTCATGTCCTGCGCGGGGCGGCTGAAGTTGGTCATGTTGGTGCCGGACAGCTGGGTGTTCGGGATGATCACGAGGTTGTTGGAGAGCTGCCGCACCACGGTGTTGCGCCAGTTGATGTCCACGACGTACCCCTCCTCGCCGCTGCTGAGCCGGATGTAGTCACCGGGCTGCACCGTCTTCGACGCGAGGATGTGCACACCGGCGAAGAGGTTGGCGAGGGTGTCCTGCAGGGCGAGCGCCACCGCGAGGCCGCCCACACCCAGCGCGGTGAGCAGCGGCGCGATGGAGATCCCGAGGGTCTGCAGCACGACGAGGAAGCCCATCGCGAGCACCACGACCCGCGTGATGTTCACGAAGATCGTCGCCGAGCCCGCCACGGCTGACCGGGACTGCGCGACCGTCCGGACCAGGCCGGTGATGACGCGGGCCGCCGTCAGCGTCGCCGCGACGATCACGAACGCGGTCAGCGTCATGTTCACGTTGCGCCCCGTGCGGGCGGTCAGCGGCAGTGCCTCGGCGGCCACCGCCGCGCCCGCCGCGAAGGCGGCCCACGGCACCAGCGTGCGCAGCGCGTCGACGATCACATCGTCCCCGCCCCACCGGGTCCGGCTGGCCCGGTCGCCGAGCCAGCGCAGCAGGACCCGCAGCAGCAGCCCGGCCAGCAGACCGGCGAGGAGCGCGACTCCGGCGACGACCAGGTCGTGCAGGTCGAGAGCGCGGTTCATCGGGCACCTCCCACGGGGATGCGGCGGAACCGTGCGGCGGGGGCGGATATGTGATGCTTCGTCACGTGGTACCTGCTTGTTCGGGGATGTGAAGAGCGCGTGTCGGCGGGGTGACGAAACGCGCGCCGGGCCATCCTGCCGCACCGGCCGGGCGCCGCGCGGGGCGGGCCGCCGATCCGGCCGATGGCCCTCGCCCCGCGCGCCCCGGTGAGCAACTCCCGCCCCGCCCGGCCCCCTTGTCCGCGCTCAGCCGACGGCCACGGCTCGCCCCGTCCGCGCCGACTCGTACGCCGCCTCGACGATCCGCAGCGAGCGGAGCCCGGACGCGCCGTCCGTCACCCCGACCGGCCCCGAGCCGTCGCCGAAGAGGAACGCACGCAGCATCAGCGCGTCCAGGTCGACGCCGTACGGGAGTTCCACCGGGGCGCGCGACGTCTCGCTGAAGCCGTGCACCTTCTGGTCGAAGGCGTCCATCTCCAGCGTCGCCCGGTCGCCGACCACCTGCATCGAGAGACCGCCCCACGCCGGGTGGTGCCGCGGCTGGCTCCAGCTGCAGTCGATCGTGGCCACCGCTCCGTTCGCGTACGTGACGGTGAGCAGGCCCGCCGTCTCGACGGCCACGTCGCCCTCGTACAGGACGTTGTTGGTCTGCGCGTAGACGGAACGCGCCGGGGCGCCGTCGAACAGGTCGTCCAGCAGGTCCGCGATGTGCACCGTGTGGTCCATCAGCGCCCCGCCGCCCGAGAGCGCGGGGTCGACGAACCAGCGGCGCCGCGCGCCCGGCATGTAGCCGTTGTTCGCGCCGGACACGGTGAGGACCTCGCCCGCCGTGCCCGCGCGCACCGCGTCGCGCACCGCGAGGTAGGCGGGGCTGAAGCGCACCGGATGCGCCACGGCGAGCCGTACCCCGGCCGCCCGGCAGGCCGCGATCATCGCCGCGCCGTCCTCGGGCGTGGTGGCGAGCGGCTTCTCGCACAGGACGTCCACGCCGTGCGCCGCGGCACGTTCGACGAGCGGACGGTGACGGACGTTCTCGGAGCAGACCACCACCTTGTCGGGCCCCCAGGCGAACAACTCCTCATATGTGTCCACGTGGTCGACGCCCAACCGGGCCGCGAAGTCCTTGCCGCGGACCTCGCCCGGCGCCGCCAGGTCCGTCTCCGGATCGGCCGCCAGGACCTCCACCCCGTCCATCGCGGCGAGCAGGCGCGCGAATCCGCCCGCGTGGACGTGCGCGAACGACAGCACTCCGACCTTCACAGTCCGGCCTCCTCGGTGGGCTTCGGCTCGACGGGTTCCCCGGTGCGCGCGGACTCGGCGGCCGCGGTCGCGATACGGACCGCCTCGACGCCGTCGTGCGCCGACACACGAGGAGCGGGCCCGCCCGCGAAGGCCGCCGAGAACTCCCGCAGTTCCGTCAGGTAGGGGCTCTCCGTCAGGGGGCTGCCGGGGATGCCCTCGCCGCGCGGCCGTGAGCCCTGGGCCAGCACGCGGAAGCCGGTGCGGGCGGTCGAGTCGTGCTCCAGGACACCGCCGGGACCCGCGACGCGGAACGTCGTACGGAACGGCAGGTCCGGCAGGCCCCACACGCCGAGGACATGGCTGACCGCACCGGACGCGTGCGTGAGGACCGCCGTGCCCGTCGCCACGTCCCCGGCGACCGCGCCCGGCTCCTGACGGCCGCGGACCTGCGCGTGGACGCGGACGACCTCACCCGCGAGCAGCCGCGCGAAGTCGAAGTCGTGGATCATCTGGTCGACCAGGATCCCGCCGGACAGCGCCGGGTCGGAGAACCACGGCGCCCACACCGGGTAGCTGCCCGAGCGGGTGAACCGCAGCACGGCGGGCGCGCCGACGCCGCCCGCCGCGACGGACCGCGCCAGCGCCGCGTACGCCGGGAAGTAGCGCACGACGTGCGCCGGGAACAGCAGTACTCCCGCGGCCTCGGCCGCCTCCGCCAGTTCCCGTGCCTCGTCGACGGTCGGCGCGAGCGGCTTCTCGCACACCACGTGCCGGCCCGCGGCGATCGCGTCGAGGACGAGCTGCCGGTGGGTGAACGTCGGTGTGCACACGTCCACGACGGTGCTGCGGTCGAGCAGCTCGGCGAGGGTGTGCACGGCCGTCACGCCGAACTCGGCGTATGCGGCGGCCAGTTTCTCCGCGTTGCCGTCGGTGGACAGGATCGTGACGCGTGCGCCCAGCTCCGTCCAGGCGGGCAGATGCGCGCGGGCGATACCGCCGGCGCCGATCAGGCCCACGTCGAGGCGTGCCATACAGGTCCTTTCCCGGGAGGGGGTGGGGGTCAGCCCTTCGTACCGCTCTGGGCGATGCCCTGCACGAAGTGGCGCTGGAGGAAGAGGTAGAGGAGGATCATCGGCAGGCTCGCGATCAGTGAACCGGCCATCATCACCGGGTAGTTGGTCTCGAACTGGCCCTCCAGGGAGGTCAGTCCGGCGCTGATCGGCATCTTCGCGGGGTCGGTGTTCACGACCAGGGGCCACAGCAGGTCGTTCCACGACCACATCGCCGTGATCACGGCGAGCGCGGCGAGCGCGGGGCGGATCAGCGGCAGCATGATCGACCAGAAGATGCGGAAGGGCCCCGCGCCGTCGATGCGGGCCGCTTCCTCCAGCTCCCGCGGCAGGGCGAGGAAGAACTGCCGCAGCATGAACGTGCCGAACGCGCTGAACATGCCCGGCAGGAACAGCGCGGGCGGCGAGTTCAGCAGACCGAGCCGCTGGATGATGTCGTACTGCGGCAGGATCAGCAGGGACGACGGGACGAGCAGCACGGACAGGAACAGGGCGAACAGCACGTTCTTGCCGCGGAACCGCATCCGGGCGAAGGCGTACGCGGCGAGCGAGCAGAACACCAGCTGGCCGACGGTCCGGCCGACGGTGTTGATCACGCTGTTGCCGAGCATCTCCCCGTAGGGCATGGCGGTGAACACCTCTTTGAAAGAGGCCCAGTTCCACCGCTCGGGCAGGAACGTCGTCGGCACGTGCACCGCTTCGGGCAGTGTCTTCAGCGCGGTGAGCAGCTGCCACAGGAACGGGAAGACCATCACGAGCGCACCGAGCGACAGCAGGAGGTGCGTGGCGACGGCGCCGCCGTCCACCCGGCGCAGGCGGTCACGCATAGTGCACCCACTTCTTCTGGAGCCGGAACTGGAGGTAGGTCAGAGCCGCGGTGAGCAGCATCAGGAGGAAGGCGAGCGCGGCCGCGGCGCCCTGGTTGTTCTGCTGGAACGCCCACTGGTAGAAGAGGCTCACCACGGACTGGGTGGAGCCCAGCGCCGGGTTCGTCGGACTCATCATCACGTAGATCAGGTCGAACATCTGGAGCGAGTTGATCACGCAGATGACCGCCGCGAAGAAGATGCTCGGACTCAGCAGCGGCAGCGTGATCGTGACGAAGCGCCGCACCGGGCCCGCGCCGTCCAGCTCGGCCGCCTCGTAGTAGTCCTGCGGAATGCCCTTGATCCCCGCGATGAAGATGATCAAGTAGTAGCCGACGCTCTGCCACACGGAGACGACGCCGATGGCCCACAGCGCGGACGACGGGTCGGACGCCCAGAAGTGCCGGGAGACGCCGAACCACGACAGCACCTCGTTCAGGAGGCCGAAGTTGCCGTTGTAGAGCCAGTTCCAGACCAGGCCGACCGCGACCGGCAGCGTCACGAACGGGATGAAGTACAGGGCGCGGTAGATGCCCACGCCGCGCAGCCCGCGCCGGTTGAGCAGCGCGGCCACCACGATCGAGAGCGGCAGGGTGAGCAGGCCGATCGCCCCGTACAGCAGCGTGTTGCCGACCGCGCGCCACACCGTGACGTCCTGGACGACGCGCACGTAGTTGTCGCCGCCGGTCCAGGTGTTGCCGCCGAACGGTCCGAAATGGGTGAAGCTGAAGCCGAACGTCTGGATCATCGGCCAGATGTAGAACACGAGGAAGCCGACACCGATCGGCGCGATGAAGAGGTAGGCGGCTTTCTGCGTACGGGAGTTGGGGCCGCGCGTGGTGCTGTCCCGCCCGGCCTTCGTGCGGGGCCTCCTGATGCGGCCGTCCGCCTCCGCGGCGGCCGTCGACGGGAACACGGCCATCACTTGCCCTCCTCGTCGAGTGCCCGGTCCATCTGCTGCGCCAGCGTCCGTGCCGCCTGCTCGATGCCGCCCTTGCCGCTGAACGGAGCGCCGAGCAGCAGGTACTCCTGGTCCTCCCAGACGGCCGTGTTCCGTGAACTCGGGTACGGGAACGCGTAGTCGAGCATGTCGATGAAGCACCGCAGGCCGAACTCGGGCATCGACTTCAGCCAGGCGTCCTGCGTCCCCTCGTACGAGGAGATGGTGACGCCGCCCTCGGCCTGGATCTCCGCCGCCTCGCGCCGCGCCATGAAGTCCACGAACTTCCAGGCCGCCTGCTTCTTGCGGGACTTGGCGCTGACGACATTGGCGAGACCGTGGATGACGGTGGCCCGCTCGCGGCCCTTGGGCAGCACGGCGACGCCGCCGTGGTCCTTGATGGCCGGTGTGCCGTACATGAACGACGCCATCGCGGAGATGTCGTAGTTCATCGCCACCTGCTCCGACAGGAACAGATTGCGGGCCCGTACCTCCGACATGGCGCTCTGCGGCGGCGACCAGCCCCGGTCCACCAGGTCCGTCCAGAACCGCAGCCCCTCGACGGACCGCTGGTCGGCGAACCCGGAGCGCCCGTCGCGCAGCACGTACCCGCCCGCGCCGAAGACCGTCGGGTAGAACTTCGCCTGCCGGTCCATCTCGGCGGCGATCCCGTAGACCCGCGTCCTGGGGTTCGTCAGCTCGCGCGCGGCGTCGCGCACGTCGTCCCAAGTCCACGAGGAATCGGGGTACGTGATGCCCGCCTTGTCGAACAGTGCCTTGTTGTACCAGAGCCCGATCGTGTCGAAGTCCTTCGGGAGCCCGTACTGTCTGCCCTCGTAGGCGTAGATGTCGACGAGCGCCTCGGGATGTCTGCCGAGCGGGGTGCGGTCGCGGGCGATGTGCTCGCTCAACGGCTCCAGCGCGCCGTTCGCCGCGTACAGCTGGATGTTCACCGCGTTCATCCAGAACACGTCGGGCGCCGTCCCGCCGCGCATCGACGTGCGCAGCGTCGTCCAGTACGAGGTCCAGGGCGTGAGCTGGATCTCCACGGAGATCTCGGGGTTCTCGCGCTCGAAGGCCTTGATGATCCGCTGCATTCCCGGGGCCTGGGCGACGTCCCAGATGCCGTACGAGAGGGTGGTGCGGCCGCGCGCCGAGGCGGCCTCGGAAGCTCCGTCGCCGCTGCTGCAGCCGGCGGCGAGCGGGGCCGCCGCGAGCGCACCGGCGAGAAGCGTTCTCCTGCGCATACGCGTCTCCGGTCGGTAGGGGAGAGGGGAGAGATCAGGGAGATCGGGGAGAAGCGGACGGCCTCGACGGGACGGCCATGTGCGGCAATGGGGGCTCGACGGCATCCAGGGCGCGGCGTACGGCCCCCAGCGCGACGCCCTCGCGACCCAGTGTGCTGACCGCGATGCGCGGCACGTGCAGGGTCAGGGGGCGCAGATGCTCGGTGAGGAGCGGCCCGAGCGGCTCACCTACCGGGGCCAACGCTCCCGACAGCACGACGAGTTCGGGGTCGAGCGCCAGGACGAGCGCGGCGACGCCGGGTGCGACCCCGGCCAGATACCGGTCGAGGACCTCCAGCGCCGCGGGGTCACCGGCCCGTACGGCCCGCGCGAGCGCGTCCGTCCGGGACTCGCCGTCCTGTCGCTCCCCGTCCCAGCCGAGGGCCTTCCCGGCCTCGTCCAGGCCGAGTTGGGGCAGGATGCCCAGCTCGCCGGCGCCGCCGCGGCGCCCGCGGTGCAGCCGGCCGTCGATCATCAGGCCGCACGAGATGTGCCGCCCCACGAGCACGCACGCCACGTCGTCGGCCAGCACGGCCGCGCCCCGCCAGTGCTCGGCCAGCACGGCGAGATTCACGTCGTTCTCCACCAGGACACGGCAGGGGACGTCGTGCGCGAGGCGGCGGGCCAGGTCCAGGTCGGTCCAGTCCGGCACGATCACCGAGCGGATCCGCCCGGTGTCGTCGACCATGCCCGGCACACCGATGCCCATTGACCACACGTCGTCGGGGCCGATCCCCTGATCCGCCAGGAAGCGGCGCAGCCGACCACGCAGCAGCTCGATGCGCTCGGCGCCCGACAACTCCGCCGGGAACTCCTCACGATGCCGCGCGACGACCTCGCCGTCGAGCCGCGCGAGCAGCAGCACCAGCTTCCTACGGGCGGCGGTATCTGGACTTCACCGCAGGGATCGGAGTCACCAGCACCGGGCACTGTCACCCCTCGGTGGTCAGCGCGATCGCCGACCAGGCCGGCAGACTGATCCACGGCCAGTACGTGACCGTCCGGCACCGGCCCCTGCTCGACCTGTGCGACCGGCTGGGTCAGGTGCTCCCGGCCGGCCTCGACTCGCTGTTCTTCGCCAACTCCGGCAGCGAGGCCATGGAGGCGGCGCTGCGGCTGGCCCGGCAGTCCACGGGACGTCCCAACGTCATCGTGTTCCACGGCGGCTTCCACGGCCGGACGGTGGGTGCCGCGTCCCTGACGACCTCCAGTCCCCGGTTCCGTACGGGATACGCGCCGCTGATGGCCGGAGTGCACATCGCGCCGTTCCCCTCCGCCTACCGGTACGGCTGGAGCGAGGACGAGGCCACCCGGTTCGCGCTGCGCGAGCTCGACTTCCTCCTGTCGACGGTGACGGCGCCCGAGGACACCGCGGCCCTCATCATCGAACCGGTACTGGGCGAGGGCGGGTTCATCCCCGCCAACACCGCCTTCGTGCAAGGCCTGCGGGAGCGAGCCGACCGTCACGGCTTCCTGCTGGTGATGGACGAGGTGCAGACGGGGTTCGGCCGCACCGGGCGGTTCTGGGGGCACCAGCACTTCGGTGTCGAGCCGGACATCCTGGTGGCCGCCAAGGGCATGACCAGCGGGCTTCCGCTGTCCGTGATGGCCACGTCGGAACAGCTGATGAACGCCGCTCCGGCGGGCTCCCAGGGCGGCACCTACGGCGGCAACGCCGTGGCCTGCGCTGCCGCGCTGGCCACGCTGGACGTCATCGCCCAGGAAGGTCTCGTGGCGAACGCGGATCTGCAGGGCCGCCGGCTCGCCGAGGGCCTGAAGCGCATCGAGGCGGACAACGGCATCCCCGGCGATGTCCGCGGGCTCGGCCTCATGCTCCCACGAGATCATCCTCGACCGCACCGAGGACCTCGCCCTCCTGATGACCCTCGAAATGGGCAAGCCCCTCGCGGAGGCCCGCGGCGAGGTCGCCTACGCCGCCGAGTTCTTCCGCTGGTTCTCCGAAGAGGCCGTCCGGATCGACGGCGGCTACGCCACCAGCCCCGACGGCCGCAACCGCCATCTCGTCCTGCGCCAGCCGGTCGGTCCGTGCCTGCTCATCACGCCCTGGAACTTCCCGCTCGCCATGGGCACCCGCAAGATCGGCCCGGCCGTCGCCGCGGGCTGCACCATGATCCTCAAACCGGCGCCACAGACCCCGCTGTCCACGCTCGCGCTCACCGCGATCCTCACCGAGGCGGGCCTGCCGCCCGGGGTCCTCAACACGGTCACGACGACCGACGCCGCGGCCCTCGTCGAACCCCTGCTGCGCAGCGGCGGCATCCGCAAGCTGTCCTTCACCGGCTCCACGCAGGTCGGCCGGATCCTGCTCGCCCAGTGCGCCGACACCGTCGTACGGACCTCGCTCGAACTCGGCGGCAACGCCCCGTTCATCGTCTTCGACGACGCCGATCTCGACGCGGCCGTGGACGGCGCGATGGTCGCCAAGATGCGCAACATGGGGGAGGCCTGCACCGCCGCCAACCGGATCTTCGTGCACAGCTCCGTCGCCGAGGAGTTCGCGACCCGGCTGACCGCGCGGATGTCCGCCCTCACCGTCGGGGACGGCACCGCGCCCGGCACCGACGTCGGCCCGCTCATCGACGCGGCAGGCCGGGCCAAGGTCGAGACGCTGGTGCGCGACGCCGTCGACCGCGGGGCGAAGGTCCTCACCGGCGGCGAACTGCCGTCCGGCGCAGGCAACTTCTACCCGCCGACCGTCCTCGCCCAGGTCCCGCGTGACGCCGAGCTCACCGGCACCGAGATCTTCGGGCCCGTCGCCGCGCTGTTCACCTTCGACGACGAGGACGACGTCGTCCAGGTCGCGAACGACACCGAATGGGGGCTCGTCAGCTACGTCTTCACCCGCGACCTGGACCGTGCGCTGCGCGTCGGCGAACGCCTGGAGACCGGCATGGTCGGCCTCAACACCGGCCTCGTCTCGAACCCGGCCGCCCCCTTCGGCGGCGTCAAACAGTCGGGCCTCGGCCGGGAGGGCGGCCGGGTCGGCATCGAGGAGTTCCTGGAGTACAAGTACCTGGCCGTCCCCACCGGTTCATAGCCGCTCCACGGCCCGGAACCCGGCGAGCCGGGACAGCAACGCCCGCGCGGGCGGGGTGAGTTCGGCGACAGTGACCTCCTCGCCCGCGTTCAGCAGCCCGATCAGTGCGGAGAGTTCGGGCGCGGTCAGATCGGTCTCCAGGATGTGCCCGCACGCGGCCACCAGCCGTCGTCCCGCGGCCTCACCCCACAGCACCCGCTCGACGGCCCGCACGCCGTCGTCGTCGGTGAAGTGGCCGGGCCGGGCGGGCGGCGGCACCGGCCGCAGCCCGCCGTCCGTCGCGTGCCGCAGCGCCTCCCGCACCAGCCGCCGCTCCAGCGCCGCGGGACGCGCGGCCTCGCGATAGTGGGCGAGCGCCTCGATGAGCACCGGGGGCAGCAGGTCCGCGGCGGCGTCGTCGCGGACGAGGATGTCGTCCCCGCCCCAGCGCCCCTGCGGGGACGCCGGCGTGGGTCCCGGAGCGAGCAGCGAGTGCAGCCCGTGGCCCGGCAGGGGAGCGGTCCGCGGGATGCCCAGATGCGCGACGGCCGCCGGGGCGCGGCCCGGTTCGGGGACGCACCGCCGCCCGGCCGGCCAGTAGAGCAGATCGCCGGGCGCGGGCCGGGCGACCGACCACCGCCCGTCGTGCTCCAGGCGCAGCCGCGGGCGTCCGAGCAGCGTGTAGAGAAACGATGCGCCCTGGGCGTACGGCAGCCGGCCGGGGCCGAGCGTGCCGTGGCACAGCGCGGTCGTCGCCCCGAGCAGCGGCTGGCCCGTGCGCGCCCACAGCCCGGCGAGGAAGTTCCGTGCCCTGAGCCAGACGGGGTGGTGGCAGGCGTGCAGCCCGCGCACGACGAGGGTGAACGGCTCGCGGTCCGACTGCCCGAGCAGCCGCCGGTCGTACCGGGCGAACGAGCCGTCCTCCGGCTGCGGCAGCAGGTCCCCGGGGTCGGCCAGTCGCCGCGGCCCGAGCGCGAAGCTCACCCGGCCGGCCGTGGGCCGCTGCGCCACGGTGACGGAACCCTCGAAGACCTCGTGCGCGTCGAACGGGGCGCTCCCCAGCGCGCCGCCTGTGATCAGCACGGGCCGCCGGTCCCAGTGCGTGTCGATGAACGTGTCCCAGTCGAACGACTCCAGGACGTCGACGGAGGGAGCCGGTGCCGTGCTCACCGCACCAGCTCCAGAGCGCGCACCCGGTACAGCTCGGTGAGCAGGGACAGGAGGCCGGGGCTGTCGGCGCGCAGACCGCAGGCCTCGGCGAGCGCGCCGACGCCGGTCCGGGGGACGGCCGCGAGGTGGTCGAGGACCCGCCGCGTCACCGGGTCGGTGCTGCGCCGCGCATGCCCGTGGGCGGCCCAGATCAGCTGTTCGGCGGCGGGCCGCAGGCACAGGATGTCGGCGGTGCGCCGTAATCGGTGGTGCGGGGCGAGCGGGACGCCGGGCCGGGGCGGCGGGGCCGGGTCGAGGCCGCCCGCCGAGTGCAGGCCGGCCCAGCGCAGCAGCAGCGCGCGCTCGGGGGCGTCGCCGGCCAGGGCCGCGACATAGCGCCGGCCGGGCTCGGTGAACGGGGGAGCGGGCGTGAGGCGTCCGTCGGGCGCGGCCGGCGCGGGGTGCGGGACCGCGGGCTGCTCGTCGGCGGCCGGCGCGTCCTGGCGCAGCAGCTCCCGGACCACCTCGCCGACGTAGGGCAGCGCCGACGTGGTGCGGGCGGGCACGGACAGCCGCAGCGTCGTGCACGGCCGGGTGCGGTCGTCGAGGTGGGTGCTGCCCGCGGGCCAGTGCACGAGGTCGCCGGCCGTGGCGTGCAGCGCGAACTCCGTGCCGGTGTGCTCGGGCCGTACCCGCATCGTCAACGACCCGTCGAGGACCCAGGTGAGCGCCGCCGCGTCGGGGCGCGCCCCGAACTCCTCGGCCGCCTGGTGCCGGGTGCCGACGGCCAGCTCCGCGGTGACGGGCAGCGGCGGCCGGCCGACGTGCCGCCACAGCCCCGCCACGGCGTCCCGTACCCGCGACCAGAGCGTGAAGTCGAGGCTCAGCGCGTGCTCGGCGGTCAACAGCCAGCCGCTGTCCGTCAGTTGACCGGAGGATGCCAGCCGGGCCGCGTAGGCGGAGGTGTCCCGGTCGGCCGGCGAGGGCAGCAGCGGTCCGGGATCGCACAGCACGCCGTCCGGGACGGCGAGCCGCAGCCGGGTCGGGCCCGGCGCGCTCGCCGCGGCCACCATGAGCCGGTGGGCCCCTGCGGCGTCGAGGCCGGACGGGGGTCCGCCCGGGACGACCACCGGTTCCTTCGCCCAGTACTTCTCTGCGAACCGCCGCCACGGATCGGTGGGCGGGGCGGGCGCTGGGGAGGGTTCACAGCTGTGGTTCATCGGGGCTGGGATCTCCTCGGTCCCTCGTCAAGGGGCGGCGTGACGGGCCTGGTGACCTTGCCAGAGGCCTTCCGGCGCCGTCAACGCTTCACGGAGAACCTGTGAACATCTGGCGTAGAACGTGCCGCTTGTCCCATTGCCGCGCTATGGCCCCGGCCCGCTCAGACCGCGCTGCCGGCCTTCCAGTCGGCCCACGACATGTTCCAGCCGTTGAGCCCGTTCGCCGGATCGACGGTCTCCTCGCCCGAGCGCCGTACCTCCACCACGTCGCCGACGATCGAGCTCTTGTAGAACTTCGCGCCCGGTGTCGAGGGGTCGTCGGCGCCCTGGGCGTCCCGCAGGCCGACGCAGCCGTGGCTGGTGTTGCTGGTCCCGAACGCGGACGCCGCTCCCCAGTAGTTGCCGTGGATGAAGGTGCCGGAGGTGGTGAGCCGCTGGGCGTGCGGCACGTCGTCGATGTCGTACTCGTCGCCGAGCCCGACCGTCGTCGAGTCCATCCGCGTCTCCTCGAACCGCTCGGAGATCACCATCTTCCCGGCCCACGTGGGGTGTTCGGCGTCCCCGCCGCTGACGTCGTAGGTGGCGATCTCCTCGCCGTCGCGCCGCACGGTCAGCGACTTGGCGCGCAGGTCCACGACGCTGATCTGGGCGCGCCCGATGTGGAAGGTGACGTCCTTGTCCTGGGTGCCGAACACCCCGTCGGCGCCCTCGACGTCCTTCAACCGCAGGCTCAGCGTGATCTTCGTGCCGGACGCCCAGTACTCCTCGGGGCGGAAGTCGATCCGGGTGTCGCTGAACCAGTGTCCGGCGATCTCCACGTCGGGGTCCGCGGTCACGGTGATCGCCTTCTGCACGGCGGCCCGGTCCGTCACGGCCTCGGTGAAGGTGAGGGAGACGGGCATGCCGACGCCGGACGTCGAGCCGTCCTCCGGGGTGAAGTAGCCGACGAAGGTGGCGCCGGGCTTCTTGGTGGTGAAGCTGGTCGTGTGCGCGGAGTCGCTGCCGTCCACCTCCGCGCGCACGGTGTACTCGGTGTCGGAGGCGGGGTGCGACGACGAGGTCCACTTGGTCCGCCCGTCGTCGTACGTCCCCTTCAGGTGCGTGCCGTCGGCCGCGGCGACCGTGACGGCGGACAGGGTCCCGCCGGTGACCGCGACGGTGACCGGGCTGCCGAAGCCGGCCTGCCGTGTCCCGTCGGCGGGGCTGACCCTGACCGCGGCCCTACTGGTGGCAGCACCGGCGCCGTCCTTCGCCCTGGCCTCGCCGCCGCAGCCCGCGACCGTGACCACCGAGGCCGCTCCCAGCGCGGCGAGCACTCCGCGCCGCGACCAGCGATCCGTGTCATCCGCTATCCGAACCCGAGAGTCACCCACACGCACACCGAACCTTCCTGATCCATGGCCTTTGCGGTGTCGCATGCTGCCCGGGCGACCTGGATGAATCCTTAGAGAATGGCGCGGTTGTCTTATTTCTTCCTTTGAGGGAGCGGCTGCGTCCCGGTACGTGTGGATCTTGTGAAACGCGGGGGCGACCGAGAACGGAATAGGAGATTCCGCCGGAATTGCGCCACTGGTGCCCATGGCAAAGTGATCACGGAACGTCAATTGCACCGGAAAGGCCGCCCTCATGCCCCTCGCCCTGTTCCGCCGGAAGCGGGCCGGTTCCGCAGCGCGGGGAGCCGGCCTCGCGCACCCGGTGCCGCCCGGCGCGGGCGCCTTCCACTGCGCCGTCGCCGACCCCGTCGGCGAGCCGATGCCCGGCGCCGAGGTGACCGTCACGGACTCGGGCTCCGGCCGGGTCGCGGCGCGGGCCACGGCGGACCCGTACGGCCTCGTCTTCCTGACGCTGCAGCCCGGCCGCTACGGCGTGCTGATCGCGGCGGAGGGGCTGCAGCCCCACCAGCAGACGGTCGACGTGCTCCCCGACGAGACCTCGCCCCTCACCTCGGTCCAGCTCCACCCGGGCCGCGCCCCGGAGCTCCCCGGCCCCGGCACCTGGCTCTTCGACCCGCCGCACACCGCGATCCGGTTCATCGCCAAGCACGTGGGCATGGCTCATGTGCACGGCCGCTTCACCCGCTTCGAGGGCGGCATCCACGTCGCGCCCGACATGGCGGACTCCCGGGTCGAGGTGCGCATCGACGCGGCGTCGATCGACACGGGCAACAACACCCGGGACAACCACCTGCGCTCGGCCGACTTCCTCGACGTCGAGCGCTACCCCTACGTCCACTTCTCCTCCGACCGCTTCATCTACCGCGGCGGCTCCAAGTGGACGCTCCAGGGCGCCCTGACGATGCACGGCGTCAGCCGCACGGTCGACCTCGACACGAACTACCTCGGCGTCGTGAACGGCGGCTACGCGGAGGAACTGCGCTGCGCGGCCCTCGCCACGGCGGAACTCCACCGCGAGGACTACACGCTCAACTGGCGCACGATGCTGGCCCGCGGGATCGCGGTGGTCGGCCCCACGGTGAAGCTGGAGCTGGACGTGCAGGCGATGTACCGCAGCCATGACACGCCCACGCCGCCGGAATAGGCTCGTCGGGCCGGGCGTTCGCGAGGCTCCGGCCGAGTCGGTGGGGGCGCTGTGGCGGGTCGGCGACACAGGCGAGCCGCGACGCTTCGGAGCTGACTTCGGGTTGGCGGGGCGGGGGATTTGGACGTAGCGCGCGGTGTCGCTGGCGCCGCTCATGGCCATCATGCTGGTGCCCGCATCGAACCCGTCGACACCGCCGACGAAACTGTCGTGAAGTCCTGGCCCGCTGATGCATCCCTACCCGGCGGGGCCACTGAAGAGGATGAGTGAGGGATCGGACACCCCCCCATCCGGTCCGCGCGTGGGATGGCTGCTGCCGCCGGATCAATGGCGATCCGGTGGCAGCCGCATTGTCGCTGATGGGTGCCGCTGTCGCGCCGTGATCCCCGCCCGATGGGCGCCGCGGGTGACCCTGTGGAATGGTGGACGGGTGAAATGTCCCGCTAGGTCCCGATTGGGGGGCTTAGGGGATCTGTCCGCCCGTTCGTATCCTCAGGAGGCGCCATGTCCTCGAAGCGACGCCGTAAGAAGAAGGCCCGCCGCAAGCACGCCGCCAACCACGGCAGCAGGCCGCAGTCCTGAGCGTCCAGCGGGCGTCACGCCCGCTGCGCGAGGCCCCCGCTGGTCGCCGTCGCCCACTCCGCCACCAGCGTCTCGTACTCCGCCCGGTCCTCGGCACTCAACTGGCCGCCGGTGCGCGCCCACAGGTCACGAATCTGCTCGTTGACGACGTCGGCGGACCGTGCGGAGTGCGGGGTAGGCGTGGAGGACATGTGAACGAGAGTAGGGGATCAGTGGGACTGCGCGCTCCGTTCTGTCACGTGGGCATCGCCATGTGTGATGTTCGTCATCCCAGGCAACCCTTCACGGTTTCCGCGCGACCCCCGCGTACAGCGGCACGGCGGTCCCGTCCCGCTCCTCGTCGACGGCCAGCTCCGGATGCCAGTCCGGCAACCAGACCACGCCCGGGTCGAGCAGCTCCAGACCCGCGAAGAAGTCCGTCATCTCCTCGCGGGAGCGCGGTACCAGCGTGACCCCGCCGGCCGCGTACATGTCGACGGCCTGCCGGGTGCGCTCCGGATCGTGGTCGGAGGCCAGTTGGGACAGGACGAGGTGGCTGCCCGACGGCAGGGCGTCCACCAGTGTGCGGATGATCTCGTGCGCGCCCTGCTCGTCGGGAATGAAGTGCAGCAGCGCGATGAGCGACACCGCGACCGGGCGGTCGAAGTCCAGGATGCCCCCGGCCAGTTCCAGGATCTTGTGCGGTTCGCGGGCGTCGGCCTGCAGATAGCGGGTCACGCCCTCGGGGGTGCCGCGCAGCAGCGCCTCCGCGTGGGCCAGCACGATCGGGTCGTTGTCGACGTAGACGACCTTCGTCTCGGGCGCCGCGGTCTGCGCGATGCGGTGCAGGTTCGGTTCCGTCGGGATGCCGGTGCCGATGTCGAGGAACTGGCGCACGCCGAGCCGCGCCGCGAGCATCCGCGTCGCGCGCTGCATGAACCAACGGTTGTGGCGCGCGCCGTACTTGGCCGTCGGCTCCATCGCCGTGATCTGCCGCCCGAGCGCCTCGTCCACCGGATAGTTGTCCTTGCCGCCGAGGAACCAGTCGTACACCCGGGCCGGGTGCGGTTTGCTGGTGTCGATGGCGGAGGTGGCGGGGGACGTCTCCGTCATGGGGCAACTCCCTTGTCAGCGCGGCCTGTTCGAGCGTACGTCCGAGCATCCTGCCGTACGGGTGTGACGCGTGGGGCGTAATCGAGGAGGATGGGCGCCGCCTCCGGTCCCGCCGGGCGAGCGGAGGGGCCGTACGCGGACAGGAGCGGGAGCCAGGAGGGTGCGTATGAGTGAGGTCCCCCAGCGTCTCGACCTCTCCCGGGCCGCCCTCGCCGACTGGCCGGTGATCCGGGGCTGGGCCGCCGACGAAGGATGGAACCCCGGGCTCGCGGACGGGCCGAGCTTCTTCGCGCAGGATCCCGACGGGTTCTTCCTCGGGCGGATCGACGGCGAGCCCGTCTCCGCCGTCTCCGTCGTCACCTACGGTGCCGCGTACGCGTTCCTGGGCTGCTACCTCGTCCGTCCCGACGTGCGCGGCCGCGGCCACGGCCTCGCCACCTGGCGCGCCGGGCTCGCGCACGCCGGCGGGCGCACCGTCGGGCTCGACGGCGTCGTCGCCCAGCAGGACAACTACCGCAGGTCCGGCTTCGAACTCGCCCATCGCACCATCCGGTTCACCGGCCCTGTCCGGCACCGCGCCGCACCCGACGGCACCGTCGTCCCGATCGAGGGCGACCTCGCGCCCGTCCTCGCCTATGACAGCGCCTGCTACCCCGCCGACCGGCCCCGCTTCCTGGAGTCCTGGCTCACCACGGCGGGCCACAGGGCGCTCGCCCGCGTCGTCGACGGCCGCGTCACCGGATACGGCGTGGTGCGCCCGGCGCACGACTCCCCGCGCATCGGGCCGCTGTTCGCGGACACCGCCGACGACGCGCGCGCCCTGTTCGACGCGCTCGCGCCCGTAGGGGAGCCGGTCGGCATCGACGTGCCGGCGGCCACCCCCGAAGCCGTCGCGCTCGCGGAGTCACGCGGCCTTGCGGCCGGGTTCGAGACGGCCCGGATGTACACCGGGCCCGTCCGGCCCTTCGCCCAGGAACGCGTCTTCGGCGTGACGACCCTCGAACTCGGCTGATCCCCAAGCCCGTCGGGCCGCTCGCGGCATCCGGACGCGCACTGAGCGGGCTCACCCGCCGTCGAACGTCCCGTGCCGCCCCTCGCCGGACGCGAATCGCCCCGCGCCCCGCAGCCCTTCCGCCAACACGCCCGATCCGTGCCTAAGTTCGGCCCGCATCGCCGACGCCTCGTCCAGGCCGCCCTGCTCGCGCACCGACGCGCGGTCGCTGCGCAGGCACGCCTGCGGGAACGCCGCCAGCCGCGCGGCGAGTTCCTCCGCCGCGGCGCGGGCGCCGCCCGGGGGCACCAGGCGGTTGGCGAGACCCATCTCGTACGCCTCCCGCGCCGGGACGGGCCGCCCGGTCAGGATCATGTCCATCGCGCGGCTCTCCCCGATCAGGCGGGGCAGCCGGATCGTGCCGCCGTCGATCAGCGGCACGCCCCAGCGGCGGCAGAAGAC
The DNA here is from genome assembly GCF_050410835.1 of Streptomyces sp. cg35. Lineage (NCBI taxonomy): Bacteria > Bacillati > Actinomycetota > Actinomycetes > Kitasatosporales > Streptomycetaceae > Streptomyces > Streptomyces sp. cg35. The sequence continues at coordinate 1,143,621 of NZ_CP191268.1, read as the reverse complement.
CCCGAACACCGCGTCCTCCTCGGCGATCCGCAGATCGCACCACAGGGCGAGTTCGAGACCGCCCGCCACCGCGTGACCGCTCACCGCCGCGATCACCGGCTTCGTCAGCCGCAGCCGCGTAGGGCCCATCGGGCCGTCGCCGTCCCGCGCCACCCGGTTGCCGTGCTCCGTGCCGACGGCCTTGAGGTCCGCACCCGCGCAGAACGTGCCGCCCTCTCCCCACAGCACCGCCGCGCTCGCCGTCTCGTCCGCCTCGAACTCGCGGAACGCGTCGGCCAGTTCGGCGGCCGTCGGCCCGTCGACCGCGTTGCGGGCCCCGGGGCGGGACAGGACGACGGTGGTGACGGGACCTTCGCGTTCGACACGGACGGACGGCATGGCGGGTGGTCCTCTCGTGGGACGGCTAGGTGATGTTCAGGGCCAGTTTGGCCTCGGCCGTCGAGGAGGTGCCGACGAACAGCTCGAACGCGCCCTCCTCCACCCGGAATTCACCGCCGGTGTCATTCGTCCAGAACCCGAGGTCCTCCGCCCCGAGCCGGAAGCGCACCGTCGTGGAGGCGCCCTTGTCGAGCGTGACCCGCCGGAACCCGCGCAGCCTGCGCACCGGCTGGGTGATGCTCGCGGCCACGTCATGGACGTACAGCTGCACCACCTCGTCGCCCGCGCGCGAGCCCGTGTTGCGCACGGACACCGACACCTCGACGGTGTCGCCCTTGCGCAGCGCCCGCACCGGCACACTGCTCCGGCTCAGCTTCGGGGTGCCGAGCTCGAACGTCGTGTAGCTCAGCCCGAACCCGAAGGGGAACTGCGGGGTCGGCGGCAGGTCCAGATACTTCGACGTGTACTTGTTGTCCGGGTCGTAGGGGCGGCCCGTCGACTCGTGGTTGTAGTGGATGGGGATCTGGCCGACCGTGCGCGGGAACGACACCGGCAGCTTGCCGCCCGGGTTCACCGTGCCGAACAGCACGTCCGCGACGGCGTTGCCCGCCTCGGTGCCGGGGTGCCAGGCCTCCAGGACGGCGGGCGCCGACTCCAGCCAGTCGCCGACGGTCAGGGGGCGCCCGTTGACGAGCACCACCACGAACGGCTTGCCCGTCCTCGCGATCGCGGCGATCAGCTTCTCCTGGTCGCCGGGGAGCGAGATGTCGCTGCGCGCCGACGCCTCGCCGCTCATCGCGGCCGGCTCGCCCACGACCACCACCGTGACGTCCGCCGCCTTCGCCGCCGCGACCGCCTCGTCGATGCCCCCGACGTCCTTGCCCTCCGCGTCGACGCCCCGCGCGTACGTGACCTTCGCGTCCGGCGCCGCCTCGCGTACCGCGTCGAGGACCTTCACCGCGGGGAACTTCTCCGCCGACGCCGGCACCACCCACGTACCGAGCAGATCGGCGGAGTCGGCGAACGGGCCCACCACGGCCAGGGAGCCGACGGACTTCTTCAGCGGCAGGACGTCCCCGTCGTTCTTCAGCAGCACCATCGAGCGGGCCGCCGCCGCCCGCGCCGCCCCGCGCGCGGCCGCCGAGGGCTCCGTGATCGCCGCGGACTCCTTCACGTACGGGTCGTCGAAGAGCCCGAGCGCGTACTTGAGGCGCAGCACGCGCGCGACCGCGTCGTCGATCCGCCGCTCGGAGATCTTCCCGGCGCGCAGCAGCTTCTTGCCGTGGGTGAGGAGATTGGTGCTGCTCATCTCCATGTCGACGCCCGCGTTCAGGGCGAGCCGCGCCGCGTCGGCGCCGTCCGCGGCGAACCCGTGCGCGATCAGCTCCTGCACGCCCGTCCAGTCGCTGACCACGAACCCGTCGAAGTCCCACTCCTTCTTCAGGATGTCGGTCAGCGTGTGGGCGTTGCCGTGCGCCGGGACGCCGCTGATCGTGTTGAAGGACGCCATCACCGTGGCCACCCCGGCGTCCAACGCGGCCTTGAACGGCGGGAGATAGAGATTGCGCAGCCGTGACTCGGACACGTCGACCGTGTTGTAGTCCCGGCCGCCCTCCGCGCCGCCGTAGGCGACGAAGTGCTTGGCGCAGGCGGCCAGCGTCTCCTTCGAGCCGTAGCCGGAACCCTGGTAGCCCTTGACCTTGGCGGCCGCGAACCGGGCCGTCAGGTACGGGTCCTCGCCGGTGCCCTCGGCGATCCGGCCCCAGCGCGGCTCGTGCGTGACGTCCATCATCGGCGAGAACGTCCAGTGCACCCCGTTGGAGCGGGCCTCCTTCGCCGACACCTCGGCGTCGGACCGCGTCACCTCCGGGTCGAAGCTGGAGGCCTGCGCCAGCGGGACGGGGAAGTTCGTCCAGAACCCGTGGATGACGTCCAGGCCGAACAGCAGCGGGATGCCGAGCCGGGACTCCTCCACGGCGAGGCGCTGCAGTTCGTTCGTGGTCTTCGCGCCGAAGATGCTGAGCACCGAACCGAGCCGGCCGGAGCGCGCGGCGTCCTCGACCTCCTTGGTGGAGCCCGAGCCGGGGTTGAGGTCGTACGCCCAGGGGAGCTGCTGCAACTGCCCCAGTTTCTCTTCGAGAGTCATACGGGAGAGCAGGCCCTGGACCTTGCTCTCGTACGGTGTGTCGCGTCTGCCGCCCACCGCCGACGCGCTGGAGGACTGGCTGGTCACGACGGCCCCCGCGGCGGCGGTGACGCCGATCGCGGACAGCAGAGTACGCCTTCGTAGCTCCGGCATGTCTTCGCTTCCCGATAGTCCGAGACCCACAACTTCTGTGGTGGGTACAAGAATTGAGGCGAAGTTACGTTCCGGTTACCCGAGGGTCAAGAGGTACGGCCGGGGTGCCGCTCCGGATCACCTGCCTGCGCGCGCGAGCGGCCGCGCGCGGGCCGGTCCGGCGGACGGGCGCGCCCTTGACCTCAAGCTTGGTCGAGGTTCTACCGTCGTCCGCATGAGCATGGAAACGACAGCCTGGTCGCAGTTGCAGAGCGTCATGAACGCCCAGAACGGGGGCCCGCGCCACCGCCCCTTCGCCCGCGCGACGCTCCGCCGGATCGCCGGATTCGCCCGGCCGCACCGGCGCCGCATCACCCAGTTCGTGATCCTGAGCGTCCTCACCGCACTGCTCGCCGTCGCGACGCCGGTCCTCGCGGGCCACGTCGTCGACGCGATCGTCGGCGGCAAGGAGCAGCGGGTGGTGATCCGGCTGGCCGTGCTCATCGCGGTCATCGCCCTCGCCGAGGCGGGCCTCGGGCTGCTCGCCCGCTGGCTGTCCGCGAACCTCGGCGAGGGGCTCATCCTCGACCTGCGCACCGCCGTCTTCGACCACGTCCAGCGCATGCCCGTCGCGTTCTTCACCCGCACCCGCACCGGCGCGCTCGTCAGCCGTCTCAACAACGACGTCATCGGCGCCCAGCGTGCCTTCAGCAACACGCTCTCCGGGGTCGTCGGCAACGTGGTCACGCTGCTGCTCACCCTGGTCGTCATGCTCACGCTGTCCTGGCAGATCACCCTCCTCTCCCTCGTCCTGCTCCCGGTCTTCGTGCTCCCCGCCCGCCGCATGGGTACCCGGATGGCCCGGCTCCAGCGGGAAGCAGCCGCCCACAACGCGGCGATGGGCACCCGGATGACCGAGCGGTTCTCCGCGCCCGGCGCCACGCTCGTGAAGCTGTTCGGACGGCCCGAGGACGAGTCGGCCGAGTTCGCCGACCGGGCGCGCCGGGTCCGCGACATCGGCGTCCGCACCGCGATGGCCCAGTCGGCGTTCATCACCGCGCTGACCCTGGTCTCGGCCCTGGCGCTGGCGCTCGTCTACGGCCTCGGCGGCTACTTCGCGCTCGACGGCACGCTGGAGGCGGGCGCGGTGGTCTCGCTGGCCCTGCTCCTCACCCGCCTGTACGCGCCGCTGACGTCCCTGGCCGGGGCCCGGGTCGAGGTGATGAGCGCGCTCGTCAGCTTCGAGCGCGTCTTCGAGGTCCTGGACCTCACGCCGCTGATCGACGAGAAGCCGGACGCGGGGGACGTCCCCGAAGGCCCGGTCGCGGTCGAGTTCGACGACGTCCGCTTCGGCTACCCGTCCGCCGACAAGGTCTCCCTCGCCTCTCTCGAAGAGGTCGCCTCCCTCGACACCCGCGGCGGCGCGCAGGTGCTGCACGGGGTGAGCTTCCGCGCCGAACCCGGCCAGACCGTCGCCCTGGTCGGCTCGTCGGGCGCGGGCAAGTCGACGATCGCGCAGCTGCTGCCCCGCCTCTACGACACCGACGCCGGGGCCGTCCGCATCGGCGGCGTCGACGTACGCGACCTGAGCGCACCGTCGATGCGGGCCACGCTCGGCATGGTCACCCAGGACGGCCACCTCTTCCACGACACGGTCCGCGCGAACCTGCTGCTGGCCCGGCCCGCCGCGAGCGAGACGGACCTGTGGGACGCCCTGCGCCGGGCCCGCCTCGACACGCTCGTCCGGGACCTGCCGGACGGCCTGGACACGGTCGTCGGCGAACGCGGCTACCGTCTGTCCGGCGGCGAGCGCCAGCGCATGACCATCGCGCGCCTGCTGCTGGCCCGCCAGCGCGTGGTCATCCTCGACGAGGCGACGGCCCACCTCGACAACACCTCGGAGGCGGCGGTCCAGGAGGCGCTGGCCGAAGCCCTCACCGGGCGTACGGCGATCGTCATCGCCCACCGCCTCTCCACCATCCGCTCCGCGGACCAGATCCTCGTGGTGGAGGACGGCCGCATCGTGGAACGCGGCACCCACACCGAACTGCTGGCCGCCCACGGCCGCTACGCGGAACTGCACCGCACCCAGTTCGCCCCGGGTGAGCAGCGGGACGAGGTACCGGAAGCCGCCTGACGCTCCCACCCCCGGCGCCGCACGGGGGTGAATCCGGCCAACTGGACCCTTCGATCGTCCAGTTGGCCTCCGCGTCGGCTGCCCGCCCCCGGCTACCCTGACCCCATGCTGCTGGGTCGCACAGCGGAATGCGCACGGATCGACGACCTCGTCGACGACGCACGCGCGGGGCAGAGCACCGCCCTGGTCATCCGCGGAGAGGCAGGCATCGGCAAGACCAGCCTGCTCAGCTACGCCGAGTCGGTCGCCGGGGACCTCACACAGCTGCGCACGCGCGGCATCGAGGCCGAGTCCGGGCTCCCGTACGTCGGCCTCGCCGACCTGTTCCGCCCGGTGACCGACCACCTCGACCGCATCCCGGACCGGCAGGCGGCCGCCCTCACCGGCGCCCTCGCGCTCGGCCCGGCCGTCACCCAGGACCCGTTCGCCGTCGCCGCCGGCACCCTCAGCCTCCTCGGCGCGATCAGCGAGTCCGGGCCGGTCCTGGTCGTCGTCGACGACGCCCAATGGCTCGACCCGTACTCCCTGGACTCCCTCGCCTTCGCCACCCGCCGCCTGGGCCGCGAAGGCGTCGCCGCCCTGTTCGCCACCCGTGACACCGACGAGGCCGCCTCCCGGCTCGCCCCCGTCGAGACCCTCGCCCTGCAGGGCCTCGACACCGCCGCCGCCCGCCGGCTCGTCGCCGGCGAGCCGCTCTCCCCGCACGACGCCGACTGGCTCCTGACGGAGGCCCGCGGCAACCCCCTCGCCCTCGTGGAACTGCCCGCCCTGCTCGCCCGCGGCGGTCACCGCCCCGGCACCGGGGCCCCGCTGCCCGTCGGAGAGATGCTCGCCCGCACCTTCCGCGGCGCCATCGCCCGGCTGCCGGAACGGACCCAGGACGCCGTGCTGCTGCTCGCCGTCCTGGGACCGCGCCCCCGCGCAGGACCCGAACGCGTCCTGCGCTCCCACGGACTGACCCACGCGTCCCTCGAACCTGCCGACCGCGCCGGGCTGATGACCATGGAGGAAGGGGCGTACGTCTTCCGGCACCCCCTGGTCCGGTCCGTCGTCTACCACGGCGCGAGCGCCGCCCGCCGCCGGCGTGCCCACCGCACCGTCGCCCACGCCCTCCAGGACGCCCAGGCACCCGCGGCACTGGAGCGCTACGCCTGGCACCTCGCCGAGTCCGGCGCCGACCCCGACGAACAGGTCGCCGCCGCCCTCGAACGCGCCGCGTCCGACGCCCCTCACGGCCTCACCTTCCCGCTCGCCGCACGGCTGTACGCGCACGCCGCCCGCTTCACCCCGCAGGACGAGCGCCGGGCGGGCCGTCTGCTGTCCGCCGCGCGCGCCGCGCAGGCCGCCGGATCCCTCGACGAGGCCGCCGACCTCCTCGACCGCGCCCTCGGCCACGCCGCCGGCCCCCGCACCCGCCTCGACGTGCGCCACCTGCGCTGCTACGTCGACATCCAGCGGGGGCGCCCGGCCCGCGCCCGCGACCAGTTGCGCGCCACCGTCGACGAGGCCCGCCGCGTCGACCCGGCCCTCGCCGCGGTGATGCTCGGCGGCCTCGCCCTCACCGAACTCGCCATCGGCGACCTCACCGCCGCCCGCGCCGCCTCCGCCGAGTCGATGCGGATCACCGGCGCCTTCGGCGACCCCGCCGCGGCGCTGCCCGTACGCCTGCTGCACGCCCTCGTCCACCTCCTCGGCGGCGACGCGGACGAGGGGCGCGCCCTCCTGCACGAGCTGGAGAAGCCCCTCGCCGCACCGGACCCGGCGTTCCCCTACCCCCTCTCCGGCGTCGGAGGGCTCTGCCACCTCGCCGCCGAGGAACTCGACGAGGGGCACGACCTGCTGGACCGCGCCGTGCACGCCGCGCGCGCCGCCAGCACCGTGGGGCTGCTCGCCCACCTCCTCGGCACCCTGTCGGTCGTCGAGTTCTGGCGCGGCCGGTGGAACGCCGCCCTCGCCCACGCCGACGAGTCCGCCCGCCTCGGCGAGGACACCGGACGCGTCATCGAGGTGTGCCGCGCCCGCGCCGCCCAGGCCAAGACCGAGGCCGCCCTGAACCGGGAGGCGGACTGCCGCCGCCACGCCGCCCAGGCCCTCGCGCTCGCCGCGACCGCCGAACTGCCCATGGACGCGGCCCGCGCCCACGGCGCCCTCGGCCTGCTCGAACTCGGCCTCGGACACTTCGAGGCAGCCGTCCAACACCTGCGAGAAGTAAGGGAGTTCTCCCTCGCCAACGGCCGCGGCGACGGCCTCTACCTCTCCTGGGCGGCCGACCTCGCCGACGCCTGCGCCCACCTCCACCGCACCGACGAGGCCCACGAGGTACTGCGCGTCCTGGAGTACGAGGCGGGTCGCGGACACCGCCCGATCGCCACCGCCGCGGCCGCCCGCTGCCGGGGCATGCTCGAACCGGCCGACGCGGAGCGCCACATGGACCGGGCTCTTGCCCATCTCGCCCTCGTGGGCGCCCCGTTCGAGCGCGGCCGCACCGAGTTCGCGCGCGGAGAGCTCCTGCGCCGTCAGGGCCGCCGCAGCGAGGCGCGGCGCTGGCTGCGGTGCGGCCTCACCACGTTCGAGCGGCTCGGCGCGAACGGCTGGGCGGCCCGTGCCGCCGCCGAACTGCATGCGGCGGGCGGCGCTCCCGTACGGACCGGACCCGCCCCGCTCGACGGCCTCACCCCGCAGGAGCTGCGCGTCGCCCTCGCCGTCGGTCGCGGTGTCACCAACCACGAGGCGGCCGAACAGCTCTTCCTCAGCGTCAAGACCGTCGAGTTCCACCTCGGCAACATCTACCGCAAACTCGACGGCGTGCACCGCAGGGCCCAGCTCGTGCGCCTGCTCAGCCGCTCCGACGGCCCCTGACACGCACAGCGGGGGTGCCCGTCACGAGCACCCCCGTCCCCCGTTGTTCCCCCGTGCCGGAAGCTCCCGTGCGCTTCCGTGCCCTCCACGATGGACCGGCGCGGCGCCCTGGGGCCACGGTGAAAACCCTGGGATCCGGGCCCGGGGGAGTACGTCGGCCGCTGTAGTCGCGCCGGTCCTCAGTCCGTGACCTCGATCCGGCCGTTCTGCGCCGGCACCGGAGCCGCGGTCGCCTTCTTGAGCAGCTCCGCGAGGTCGACTCCCGTGGTGGAGCTGAGGAGTTCGAGGCCTTGCGTGACATTGTCCGTGACCGTGCGGGACAGCTTGCTCGCGCCGTCCGTCGAGATCACCGTCATCTTGTCGACGGCGCCCAGCGGCTCGGCCGCCTTCGCGACGACCTGCGGCAGCGCCTCCACCATCATCTGCAGCATCGCCGCGTCCCCGTACCGCTCGAACGCGTCGGCCTTCTTCTGCATCGCCTCGGCCTCCGCGGCGCCCTTCGCGGCGATCGCCGCGGCCTGCGCCGAGCCCTCCAGACGGACCGCCTCGGCGAGCGCGGCGCGGTGCGCCTTCTCGCCCTCACCGGTCAGCCGGGCCCGCTCCGCGTCCGCCTCCGCCTGCTTGACGAGGCCGACCCGGCGGGCCTCCGCCTCCTGCTCGGCCTGATAACGGGCGGCGTCCGCGGGCTTACGGACCTTCGTGTCCAACTCCCGGTCGGTCAGGGCGGCCTGACGCTCCGCCACCTTCTCCTGCTCCGACAGCACCTCCTGGCGCCTGGCCGCCTCCGCGAGCGGGCCCGCCGCGTCGGCGCGGGCCGCGGCCTCGTCGGTCTCCGCCTTGATCTCGGCCTGCTTCAGCGCGAACGTGCGCTGCGCGATCGCGATCTCCTCCTCGGCCTTCAGCCGGGCCTGCTCGGCGGCGCGACGCGCCACGGCCTCCGCGATGTCGGCCTCCTGCCGGGCACGGGCCGCCTCCGGCCGGCCGAGGTCCTCCAGGTACGAGCCCTCGGTGGTGATGTCCTGGATCTGGAACGCGTCGAGGACCAGGCCCTGCCCGGACAGGGAGGCCTCCGCCTCCTCGGCGACCTGCCCGGCGAACGCGGCCCGGTCCCGGATGATGTCCTCCACCGACATCCGGCCCACGATGGAGCGCAGCGCACCGGACAGCACTTCCTGCGTGAACCCGACGATGCCCTCCTGCTGCACGAGGAACCGCTGCGCCGCCGCGCGGATCGAGTCCTCGGTACCGCCCACCTTCACGATGGCGACGCCTTCCAGGTGCGCCTTCACCCCGCGCAGCGTGACGGCGCCGCGCACGGCCACCGGGATGTGCCGCGACGACAGGTCGAGCGTGAACTTCTGCTGCACGAACGGCACGACGAACACGCCGCCGCCGACCACGACCTTCTGCCCGCTGTTGTCGGTGAAGATCCGGCCGGTCTCCGGATCGGTGGACTTCTTGCCGCGGCGCCCGGTGACGATGAACGCCTGGCTGGGCCCGGCGACCTTGTACCGGGTGACGACGACGAGCGCCAGCAGGACGAGGAGTACGACGACTCCGATCACGGCGATGACGACTGGACTCATGGTGGACTCTCCCTCGGGCCGGTCCGGCCGGGTGGTACGGATGCGTTCGCGTGCGGCGCGGGCGGTTCAGCGTTCGACGGGGCGCACGGCCACGGAGGTCGGTGACAGGGTCTCCTCGACCCACACCTCGCCGCCCCGGGCCACGGCGACCTGGCTCCGCGCCGCCAACTTCACGGGCTGGCCCGCCTGGTGGAGCAGTACCTCGCCGTATCCGTCGGCGGGGATCGCGGTGACCACCCGGCCCGTGCTGCCCACCAGGTCGGCGCCGCGCGGCGCCCGGGAGGAGTCGTCCCGCATCAGCGCCCGGCTCAGCCGCCACGTCAGCCAGCCGGCACCGGCCCCCGCACCGGTACCGACGGCCGTGGCCGCCCCCGCCCCGAGGCCCGTCGTGCCGAGCACGAGCGCGCCGCCGAAACCGAGCATGGACACGAACCCCGCGATGACGGGCAGCGACAGCACCCCGTCGAACACCCCGTCCAGCGCGCCCACCCCGTCGAGGAGTCCCTCCAGGACCCCGTCCAGGACGAGCGAGAGCGCGAGAAGGACGATCCCCGCGATGCCGAGACCGAGAAACAGCGTCATGGCCGGCCCCTTCCCCTGAGCGCCCCCAACTGGCCGCACAAGGAGCCTTTCACGCACCGGCACCCCGGTTCATTGCCGGAACCCGGCAGTCTTTTACGCTTTCCTGATGCCGGGCGGGCCCGCCCGGCCGGGCCGCGCACGGATCACGGCCGAAGCGAGCAGGGGGAGTTCGATGGTGGACCAGGAGATACCCGACACGTACCTGGACGGCTATGCCGCGCTCATCGCCACCGCCGCGGCGACCGGCCGCCGCCTCACCCGCGACGAACTCGACGAACGACGCGCACTCGGCCTGCGCGCCGCCGAGGCCGGTCACGGACTGCGCGCCCTGGTCGCCGCCCACCTGTCGGCCACCCGCGCCCACTGGCCGCGCACGGCCGACGCCGACAGCGTCCTCGCCGCCGCCGAAGAGGCCGTCGACGCCTTCGCGGAGGGGTACGAGCGGGCCCAACGCCTCGCCGTACGACGGGAAGAGGCCGCACGCCGCGAATTCGTCGACGACCTCCTCTACGGCCGCAGCGACCTGGGCCGCCTCGCCCGGCGCGCCGAACGCTTCGGCCTGCGGCTGTCCTCCGCGCACGCCGTCGCCGTCGCCCAGGGAGCGAACGCGTACGAGGACGGCGACCCGGTGCCCCGCGAGGTGGAGAGCGCCCTCATCGCCCGCTTCGGCGACCGCAGTGTCCTGCTCACCACCAAGGAGGGACGGCTGATCTGCGTGGCCCCCGGCGACCAGGACGAGGTCCTCGCCTTCTTCGCCAAGCACGCGTACGCCGCCACCGCGGGCCAGGTCGCCATCGGCCGCCCGCAGCCGGGCCCCGGTGGCGTCGTCCACTCCTACGAGGAGGCACTGGGCACCCTCGACCTCGCCGCCCGGCTGGACCTCAACGCCCCGGTGCTGCGCGCCGCCGACCTCCTCGTCTACCCCGTCCTGACCCGGGACCGGGACGCCATCGCCGACCTGGTCCACCACACGCTGAGCCCGCTGCGGGGCGCCCGCGGCGGCGCCCGCCCGCTCCTCGACACCCTCGCCGCCTACTTCGACTCGGGCTGCGTCGCCGCCGAGGCCGCCCGCCGCCTGTCGCTGAGCGTGCGCGCCCTGACCTACCGCCTGGCCCGCATCCACCAGCTCACCGGCGCCGACCCCACCGACCCCGCCCAGCGCTACTCCCTGCAGACCGCGGTGATCGGCGCCCGTCTCCTGGGCTGGCCCGACGGGCAGCCGTGAACGGCCCCCGGGGCCGTCACAGCCAGCCGCTGCGCTGTGCCTGAAGGGCCATCTGGAAGCGGTTCGCGGCGCCCAGCCTGGCCATCAGGATCTGCAGGCGGCGATAGAGCGTGCGGCGGCTGATCCCCAGTTCGCGGGCGATCACGTCGTCGTCCGCACCGCCTGCCAGGAGCCACAGCAGGCGCCGGTCGGCGGCCGGCAGCCCACCGGGCCGCGTGGTCCGGCCGTGGAACGGCAACGCGCTCTGCCAGGACTGCTCGAACAGGGCCATGAGCGCCGACAGCAGGCCGCACGGCTGCACCACCAGCATCGTGTTGTGCACGTCGGCCTCCTTGATCGACAGCGACACCAGCGCGTACGCGTCGTCGATGATCACGAGCTTGACCGGAACCGACGGCAGCACCCTGGCCTGCTCACCGGCCTTGACGCACGGTTCGATGACGTCCTTGACGTGGCCCGGGTGCTCCAGCGACGCCCGCGAGTACACGACCCGCTGCGTGACACCGCGGGCGAGCGTGGCCAGGGCGTCGTCCGTGGCGCCGGGCAGCGGGAAGTACGGCGGCGACTCGAACTGCCGGATCTGGTCGCGGGCGCTCGCCCAGGCCTGCCGTATCCGCGGGCCTACGGCCTCGCCGGTGACGACCTCGACGAGGTCGTCGTTGTACGCGGCGAGCCGCTGCCGCCGGAACGACTCGAACGCCCCGGTGACCGCGATACGCGACTCCTCGACCTCCGCCGCCCGGTGCCGGGCGAGGATCTCCAGACCGGCGGTGGGCGGAACCGGAGCCACCACGTCGGCGCCCTCCTCGGCGGCGCTGGCCAGCCCGGCGTCGACCAGCGTGCCGTACGCCGCGGCCAGCTCCGCCTCGCCGAGATCACCGGCCGCGGCCGCGATCGAGCCCAGCGGCGCGGGGGCCAGCTCGAGCAGCGCCAGATAGACCCGGCTCGCCGCGGGGCCGAGCCCCAGAAGCCGCAGCGCCTCGCCGAGTTTCGCGTTCGTCATACGCGCATTATCGGCCGCGCCCGGCGCGAGAGCTGTCCGATCCGTGCCAGTGGCACGATCCGGCCCCCGGCGGGCGTCTGCCCGGATACGGTCCGGGAGCCGTCTGCACCAACACAGCCAGAGGAAGGTGTGCGCCGTGGCGAAAGGCCGAAAGAACGGTCTCTACGCAGGGATCTCCGAGGAACTGTCCGCGCTGATGCGCACCGGCTGGGCGGACACCGAGCGGCACGATCTGCAGCCCGCGGAGCAGGCCCCGTACGCGGCCGCCCGCCGCGCCGCGCTCTCCGCCCGCTTCCCCGGCGAACGCCTCGTGGTCCCCTCGGGCAACCTCAAGGTCCGGTCGAACGACGACACCTACCCCTTCCGGCCGCACTCGGCGTACGTGCACATGACCGGCGACCAGGCCCGGGACGGCGCCCTCGTCCTCGAACCCCGCGCGGACGGCGGCCACGACGCCTACTGCTACCAGCTGCCCCGGGACGGCAGGGACGACGACGAGTTCTGGACCGGCCCCACGGCGGAGCTGTGGATGGGCCGACGCCTTTCCCTGGCCGAGGCGGAGCTCGTGCTCGGCCTGCCCTGCCGGGACGTCCGTACGGCCGCCGCGGACCTCGCCGCCTCCGGTGCGCCGACCCGGATCGTGCGCGGCGTCGACCCCGCCCTGGAGGCCGCGGTCACCACCGACGAGGAGCGCGACGCCGAACTGGAGGAGGCGCTCAGCGACCTCCGCCTCGTCAAGGACGCCTGGGAGACCGCCGAACTGCGCAAGGCCGTCGACTCCACGGTGCGCGGATTCACCGACGTGATCGGCGAACTCTCCCGCGCGGTCGCCTCCACCGAACGCTGGATCGAGGGCACCTTCTTCCGGCGCGCACGGCTGGAGGGCAACGCCGTCGGCTACGGCACGATCTGCGCCGCGGGCGAGCACGCCACGATCATGCACTGGACCCGGAACGACGGCCCGGTGCGGCCGGGGGAGCTGCTCCTGCTCGACGCGGGCGTGGAGACGCACACCCTCTACACCGCCGACGTGACGCGCACGCTGCCGATCAGCGGAACCTTCACGCCCTTGCAGCGCACGGTCTACGACGCGGTGTACGAGGCCCAGGAAGCCGGGATGGCCGCCGTCAAGCCCGGCGCCGCGTACCGCGACTTCCACGAGGCGGCCCAGCGCCACCTCGCGGCCCGGCTGGTCGAGTGGGGCTTCATCGAGGGCCCGGCCGACCGCGCCTACGAACTCGGTCTCCAGCGGCGATTCACCATGGCCGGCACCGGACACATGCTGGGCCTGGACGTCCACGACTGCGCGCAGGCCCGCACCGAGGACTACGTCGGCGGCGTCCTGGAACCGGGCATGGTCCTCACCGTCGAGCCCGGCCTGTACTTCCAGCCGGACGACCTCACCGTGCCCGAGGAATGGCGCGGCATCGGCGTCCGGATCGAGGACGACCTGCTCGTCACCGAGGACGGCCACGAGAACCTGTCGGCGGGCCTGCCGCGCTCGGCGGACGAGGTCGAGGCGTGGATGGCCCGGTTCGCGGGCTGACGGCACGACTGCCCGGCATCAACGTCCCTGGGGGGCAGGGGAGTTGACGGGACTACTCCGCGGAGCCGAAGCCGGTGGGAAATCCGGGGCCTCTTCGTTTTATGGACAGTCACCCGAAGGAAGTGGCTGCCGATTCGTTATGGGGGCTGCGGATCGGGGTGTCGCTCGTCATGATGGGAGCGGTGTGCCCGCGGATATGCCAGAAGGGTAGTCGTGATGTTGTCGGACGTGGAACTCGCTTCCCTGGCAGCACGGTTGACGGTCGAAGCCAGTTGTGAGCCGCTCGACGCGAAGAGAGTCCTGGGCACGTTCGTGGAGGGCGCCCGACGTCTGGCCGGCGCGCACGGTGCGGGAGTGCACTACGCGCCGCCGGGTGGTGCGGCCGTGGAGACGGAGGGGACCAGTGGGGGACTGCGCGCGCTGACGGCCGACGCGGCGGGGTGGAACGAAGGCCCGGGGCACGAGGCCCACACCGCGGGTTGTTCGCTCACCGACCTGGACGTGACGGGGCGCCCGGCCCACGTGCGGTGGCCCCGCTGGGTGCCCCGCGCCAGGGCCCTGGGGGTCGGCCGGATCACCGCGCTGCCCCTGTCCGGTCCCGGTGGCCCGGTCGGCGCGCTCCTCCTGCTCGGCGGCCCGGGACATGTCCTGGACGAGCGGGCGCTCACGCTGGTGCGCACGCTCACACAGCTGACCGCGGACGCGCTGTTCCTGCTGCGGGAAGTGCAGCAGAGCCGCGTCGTGGTGGCCCAGTTGCAGCACGCGCTGACCAGCCGGGTCGTCATCGAGCAGGCCAAGGGCATGCTGTCCGCCCGGCACGACGTCCCCGTCGACGAGGCCTTCGCCCGCCTGCGCACCTACGCCCGCTCCCATCAGCGCAAGATCGCGGACATCGCCCGCGAGATCACCGAGGGCCGCGCCGAGTTGCCCGCGCCGTGAGCCCGGGCGATCCCGTGCGCGGCTCCCGGCTCCTCGGGTAGCGTGAACGGATCGCCTGAATCGGGGTCGGGGTTGTGAGCGACGGGCCTGTGCGGCTGACCGAAACGCGTACGCACTCAGCGGAGGAAGCGGAGAGCCTGCTGCAGGCTGCCTATGGGCGGGAGTTCCGCGCGGGGGCCATGCCCCGAGGCGGGGAGTACCTCATGCGGCACTTCGACGCCGATGCCTTCGAGTACAGCGAACTGGCGCTGCCCGCCCACTTCGAGTTCACCAACGAGCCTCAGGGCAGCCTGGTCGTCATCCGCGTCGGCGGCGGCCGGGCCCGGCGCAGCTCCGGAAAGCAACACGGCAGCTTCGTGGCGGGGGACGTCTTCCTCGGCCACGTGCCGGCGCAGGCCTGTTCCGGAGTCACGGCGGATCTCCACGCGTCCGTCATCACCCTGCCCGTGAAGCTGCTCTCGCAGGCCGCGGCCACCGTCGACCCGCGCCGCGGCCACCCGCTGCGTTTCACGAGCTTCACCCCGGCCGATCTGTCCAGCGCCGTCCACTGGGAACGCACCCGCGCCTACGCCCGCAGCGTCTGCGACCTCGGAGCCCAGGCGAGCCCCCTGATCATCGGCCCGCTGGCACGGCTGCTGGCCGGGGCGGCCCTCCAGGTCTTCCCCAACACCGTCATCGGCCACGAGCCGGCCCTGTCCGACACGCGGGACGCCACCTCCTCGACGACGGCCCGCGCCACGGCGTACATCGACGAGCACGCGCACACCGACATCGGCCTCGCCGACATCGCTGCCGCCGCCCAGGTCACGCCGCGCGCCCTGCAGTACGCCTTCCGCCGGCATCTGGACACCACGCCCACGGCGTATCTGCGCCGTGTCCGCCTCGCGCACGTCCATGCCGCCCTCAAGGCCGCCGACCCGCTCAGCGGCGCCACCGTCACCCGGATCGCCGCCCAGTGGGGGTTTCTCCACCCGGGGCGCTTCTCCGCCGCGTACCGCGCCGAGTACGGCCGCACACCCCGGGCCACTCTCCACGGCTGACCGCGCGGCGCCCGCCCCGCGCTACGAAAGAGCAGGCCGCTGGTAGACGGCGTCGAGCGCGAGGTGGGCCCCTCCGTACGCCGCTGCCACGAACCCCAGTTCGGACAGGCGCACTTCGCAGCCGCCCGCGAGGGGCGCCATCACCCGTGCCCGCACCGTCTCGCGGACCCGGTCCAGGAACCGGTCCCCGATGTGCGTGAAGTAGCCGCCCAGGACGACCACCCGCGGATTGAGGACATCGGTCAGCAGGGCCAGGCCGAGGCCCAGGTCGTGCGCGACCCGGTCCAGGGCCTCCACGGTGCGCGGATCACCCGCCTCGGCGCGGCCGCGCAGGTCTGCCAGGCGGTCCTCCAGCGCGAGGCCGGGGTCGTGGATCGGATCGCTGCCGCCCGCCGCGAGCCGCAGAATGGCGTCGAGCCCGACCATGGTCTCCCAGCAGCCGTGGCGGCCGCAGACGCAGGGGTTGCGGTGCGGGTCGAGAGGCATGTGGCCGACCTCTCCGGCGAATCCGTCGGCGCCGCGCAGCAGCCGCCCGTCGTTGACGATGCCGGCTCCGATGCCGCGTTCTCCGGTGATGCAGAGCATGTCGCGGACGCCCGAACCGCGGATCTGCGCGTACTCGGCGAGGGCGGCCAGCTTGGCGTCGTTGTCCACGGCGATCGGCGGCAGCGTCCCCGCGGCGGCCCGTCCCACCCGGGTCCGCAGGGCGTCGGCCACGGCCACGTCGCGCCAGCCGATGCCGGGGGCGTACGTGACGGTGGCCGACGCCATGTCGATGACGCCGGGCAGGGCGAGCGTGAGGCCGGCCGGACGCCTGCCCTCGCGGTCGAGCGCGGTCAGGCAGTCGGCGACATGGCGGGCCGTCACGTCGAGGGTGGCGTCCGGGCCCTCCTCCTTGACCGCGAGCGGCACCCGGTGCGCGTAGACCTGAGTGCCGTCGAGCGCCAGGGCGAGGACGTGGACGTAGCTGGTGCTGATCTCCACGCCGATGCCGCAGATGGCGTCACCGTCGAGGTGCACCAGGGTGCCGGGGCGGCCCACGGCCCCTTCCCGCTGCGCGGGGCCCTCGCGCACCAGGCCGAGGGTGACGAGCTCGGCGACGAGACTGGTGACCGTCGGTTTGGGCAGGCCCGTGTCCGCGGCGATCTGGGCCCGGGAGCGCGGGCCGCTGTCGCGCAGCAGGCCCATCACCGCGCTGAGGTTCGTGCGCCGGATCGACGCCCGGTCCCGCGGGCCGGGGGCGTCCGGGGGCGCGGCGTTCGGCGGCGCCGCCGTTCCGAGTTCGGTCACTTGGTTCTCACCCATGTTCCTTCGTCGGCCGTGACCGACGCGAGAGTCGTCGCTCCCATGATGGCAAGCGCCCTGCAGGGCATGCCGGTTGCGGGGGCATCGCCCGCCTGTGCGGTCCAACGAATTGCTTGACAGTCCCTGCATTAGTTCGGATTCTAGTCGAACTAAATCGCGCCACGCGGTGAACACCCTGCAGACCCCCACGGTCCGACGGCCTCGGTATGCCCTGAAACGCCTGGCTCCGGACATCTCGCCACCCTGAACCGCCGTCCTGCCATGGCCCGTTCAGGTATGAGAGGAGCAGTTGTGCCAGCTCGTCCCGGTATCAAGGCCGCCTGCGCGCTGGCCGCCGCCAGTGTGGTGCTGCTCGGCGGATTCACCGGCCGGCCGGCGTCCGCCGATGCCCCCACCTACACGGTCTCCGTGGGAACCAAGGGCCCGTGGACCCACCCCGACGACAGTCCCGCGGCGACGTTCATCGACAAGGACGGCTCGTTCCACTATCAGTCGGCCCATGCCCTGTACGGGGCGGACGACCCGCGGGAGTGGACGTTCTACAGCGGCAAGGACTTCGACGCGGCTGCTCGTGACGGCGAGTTGAGCGATGCTGTGAATCCGGCGAATGCGGACGACCGTAACGACGACACCACGTGGCGCTGCAACAACAGTCCCACGGGCCGGGAGTCCACGTACGCCCCGGACACGTCGCACTACGCGCAGAAGAACTACTGCGACCTGATGGGTGTGTGGGTCGATCCGGACAGTGGTGACTGGTACGGGCTCGTGCACAACGAGTTCACCCCGAGCCCGTACGGCGACGGCCTGCACTACGACGCGATCGACTACGCCGTCTCGAAGGACCGGGGCAGGACGTGGGACATCAAGGACCACGTGCTCACCTCGCCCTACAGCACGAAGAGGGGTGACAGTGCGGCGTTCCCGCACGAGACGTACTACTACGGCGACGGTGATCCGCGTCTGTTCGTGGACACGGCCTCCGGCTACTTCTACGTCTTCTACAACTCGCGGGTGATCCCGAAGGGCGGTGTGCCCGGCGGCTGGACCGACGGCAGCCGGGCGCATGTCGCCCGCGCGCCGATGTCCGGGAAGATGGCGCCGGGTTCGTGGAGGAAGTGGTACGACGGGGCCTGGTCGCAGCCCGGACGCGGTGGCCTGGAGAGCAACATGGAGCCCGTCGACGCCGGCCACCCCACCGGGTACACGGCCGTCGCGCACGACTACGACCCCGACAACCCCGGCAGCGTCGCCGAGCAGCAGAAGGCCGGGACCCTGCCCGCCAAGTCCGACCTGCTGACCATGAACGTCGCCTACGACGCCCACCTGGGCCTGTACATCGGGCAGCCCGAGGCCATCACCCAGGACAGCAACGAGCCCCAGCGGATCTACGCCACCGACGACCTCGCCACCCAGAAGTGGCGGCTGCTCGGCGACACCGGCGCCTACAAGACCGGCTCCTGGTACCGCTGGTTCCTCGACCCGGTGAACCGGACCGGATCGACCATCGTCGGCAAGAAGTTCCGCAGCTACTGCTCCTTCCAGTGCTCGAACGGCGCCTCCGGCGAGTACTACGAGACCGTCATCGACACCACCGCACCGGCCGCCCCCGTCACGACGGGCAAGGCCCACACCATCGCGAGCCGCGACGGGCGCTTCCTCGCCCAGGTGTCCGGCGGTTCGGCGACCACCTCCGCCACCGGCGGCGGAACCTCGGCGCTGAGCCAGTGGATCTTCACCAGTGACGGCGACGGCTCGTACCGCATCGCCAACGCCTCCACCGGCCTGCTCCTCGGCGTCGACGCCACGGGCGACGCCGGACGGGCCTGGGGCGCCAAGCCCACCGTGACGGCCGCGCCGGCCGGCGGGCCCACCGTCGGGCAGCAGTGGTTCGTCGTTCCCGGCAAGACCACCGACGGTACGGCCACCGGAACGTACCGCCTGGTCAACCGCTACAGCGGACTCGTCATCGGGCTGTCCGACGACCCGGCCAGGACCGCCGAGACCACGCCGACGCGGGCCTGGACGGACAGCACGGGAGGCCCCGTCGGCGGCGCCCGCACCGCCGCCGAACAGACCCTCACCCTCACCGCCGTGGCATCCGCGCACCGGCACTGACCCCACCGCGGTACCCGCGTGCGCGTCCCCGCCCGGACGCGCACGCCTCCGAACGGACGCGCGCGGACACCTCGCGCGCGTCCAGCACCACCGTTGCTCCTGCCCTTACCTAAGGAACCCTGTGCGCAGACTCGTCAGAAGACCCACGCTCGTCGCGCTGGCCGCCACCGCGGTCGTCGCGGCGACCGCGGCCGCCTCCGTCCCGGCCACCGCCTCCGGCGCGGCGTCCGCCACCCCCGCGGCGCCGGCCAAGAAGGAGCCCACGCAGCGCCGCGTCCAGCTGATCACCGGTGACGTCGTCCAGGTGACGGACGGCAAGGTCAGCGGTTTCACCCCGGCTCCCGGGCGCGCGGACATACCCGTCCACGTCGAGGACGACGGCAAGCAGTCCCTGGTCGTACCGCTCGACGCCCAGCGGCTGATCTCCGACGGCACCCTCGACAAGCGGCTCTTCGACGTCAAGCAGCTCGACACCGCCGCCGCCCGCAAGCTGTACAGGAACGGGCTCAAGGTCATCGTCGGCTACCGGGGCACCGCCGCCACCGCCCGCGCCGATGTCCAGGACGCCGGCGCCACCGTCCACCGCAGCCTCAAGGCTCTCAACGCCCAGGCCCTCACCGCGTCGGCCGACGACCTGCCCGCGCTGTGGAAGTCCCTGACGCGGACCGACGGCTCCGACAACGATGTCGCGCGGACCTCCGCAGCTCAGGGCGTCGACCACGTCTGGCTGGACGCGCCCGTCAAGGCCCAACTCGACGTCAGCGTCCCGCAGATCGGCGCCCCCGCGGCCTGGCAGGCGGGCTACGACGGCAAGGGCGTGAAGGTCGCCGTCGTCGACACCGGCGTCTACGGGGACCACCCCGACCTGGCCGGCAAGGTGGTCGCCGCCAAGAACTTCTCCACGTCCCCGGACGACGTCGACCACCAGGGACACGGCACCCACGTCGCCTCCACCATCGCCGGCTCCGGCGCGAAGTCGGGCGGCACGTACAAGGGTGTGGCCCCCGGCGCGAGCATCATCGCCGCGAAGGTCCTCGACGACACCGGCAGCGGCGCCGACTCCGACATCATCAGCGGCATCGACTGGGCCGTCGCGCAGGGCGCCGACATCGTCAACATGAGCCTCGGCGGCACCGACACCCCGGACGTCGACCCGCTCGAGGAGACGGTCAACCGCTACAGCGAGAGCGACGGCGTCCTCTTCGCGGTCGCCGCCGGCAACGAGGGACCGGGCGCGAGCACCGTCGGCACCCCCGGCTCCGCGGACGGCGCGCTGACCGTCGGGGCCGTCGACAGCGGCGACAAGATGGCCGACTTCTCCAGCCGCGGCCCGCGCCTCGGCGACGGAGCCATCAAGCCGGACGTGACCGCGCCGGGCGTCGACATCACCGCCGCCTCGTCCCCCGGCAGCGTCATCGCAGGCGAGGTCGGCGAGAACCCCGAGGGCTACGTCACCATCTCCGGTACGTCCATGGCGACGCCGCACGTCGCCGGCTCCGCGGCCCTGCTCAAGCAGCAGCACCCGGACTGGACGGCCGCCCAGCTCAAGGGCGTGCTCACCGCCTCCACCAAGGACACCGGCTTCGCCGCCTTCGAGCAGGGCTCGGGCCGCATCCAGGTCGACCACGCCGTCAAGACGGGCGTGTACGCCGAGCAGACCTCGCTGAACTTCGGCAAGGCCGCCTGGCCGCACGACGACGACAAGCCGCTCACGCAGACCCTCACCTACCGCAACACGGGCACCTCCGACGTCTCCCTCGACCTGACGGCGAGCGGCACGGCCCCGGACGGCAAGGCCGCGCCCGAGGGCATGTTCACGGTCACCCCGGCGAAGGTCACCGTGCCCGCGGGCAAGACGGCCGACGTCACGGTCACCGCCGACACCAGGGTCGACGCCCCCGACGGCCAGTACTCCGGCGCCGTCGTGGCGGCCGACGCGGACCAGAGCGTGCGCACCGCCTTCGCGGTCGAGCGTGAAGTGGCCTCGTACGCCGTCGAGTTGAGCCACATCGGCCGGGACGGCAAGGCCGCCGCGCACTTCCAGACGTACGTCAAGGCCCTGACCGGCGACGCCGCGGGCACCGAGTACGCCGTCGACGAGAACAGCGACTCCGGCACGCTGCGCCTGCCCATCGGCGAGTACACCGTGCAGGGCGTGATCCTCGCCGACCGTGCCGACTCCACCAAGGGGACGGACTGGATCGCCCAGCCCAAGCTCATCGTCGACAAGGACCAGAAGGTCACCCTCGACGCCCGCACCGCCGAGCCCGTCGACATCACCGTGCCCGACGGCAAGGCGACGGCCCGGCAGGCGTACATGTACTACGCGGTCAAGAAGGGCTACACGGACTACAAGTCCGGCTGGCAGCTGACGTCGTACAAGAACTTCCGCGCCGCCCACCTCGGCCCCGAGATCACCGACGGCTCCCTGAGCCAGCTCTGGGACGCCGACTTCGCCGTCGGCACCACGAAGCAGTACTCGCTCGTGTACGGCGGTCCGGTCCAGCGCCTCGCCACCGGCTACACGCGCCACGAGAGGAAGAGCAACTTCGCCGAGGTGAAGGCGTCGCTCGGCACGCCCGTGCCCGGCAAGGACTCCTGGCTGAGCCCCATCGGCACGGTCCAGGGCTCCCTCATGGGCTACTCCTCGGGCATCACCGCTCCCGCGCCGGCCAGCCGGAAGGTCTACCTGTCGACGTCCGACAAGGCGCAGTGGGGTCTCGGCATGGAGCAGCTCGGCGCGCCGCTGCCCAATGGGTGGCAGCCGACGGAGTCGCGTTACGGCATCTCCTTCAGCACGTTCCGCGCGGGACACACCTACAAGGAGACCTTCAACACGGGCGTGTTCGGTCCGCTGATGGACGAGAGCGACAACATCGTCCGCAGCGGGAACACCCTGTACGCGTTCCTGCGCATGTTCGACGACGGCCAGGGCCACGACGGCTCCACCACGCTGGAGTCGGCACACACCAAGCTCACCCGCGACGGCGAGACGCTCGTCGACAAGGACGACGACATCGAGTACGCGTCGTTCGCGGTGCCCGCCGAGGACGGCACGTACACGCTGAGCACCACGGCGACCCGGAGCGAGGACATCGCGCTGGTCGGCACCCGGGTCGACGCGAGCTGGACCTTCCGTTCCAAGGACGGCGACAAGCTGATCCCCGCCTCCATGGTCCGCTTCCACCCGGAACTGGACCTCGGATCCACCGCCAAGGCCGGCAAGAAGCTGACGATGCCGGTCGAGGTGCAGGGCGCCGCCGCCGGTGACAACCTCAAGTCCCTCACCGTCGAGGCGTCGTACGACAACGGCGCCACCTGGCAGAAGCTGACGGTGAAGCACGGCAAGGCGTCGCTCAAGGCCCCCGCCAAGGGCAAGGGCGTCACGCTGCGCGCCGAGGTCGTCGACCAGCAGGACAACACGTCCACGGTGGCCGTCCACAACGCGTTCCGCGGCCGCTGACCCCTGTGACCCACCCGATGCGGCCGGACACCACCTGGTGTCCGGCCGCATCGTCGTGCCGGGCCCCTGCTGGTCCCCGCTCCGAAAACGTCTACAGGTGTAGACTTCTCCAGTGGCACACTTTCCCGGCCGTCATGGCAGGGGACCAGGGAGAAGGAAGCACGCATGAATCTCGATCTGGCCGGAAAACGCGCGCTCGTCACCGGTTCGAGCTCCGGGCTCGGTGAGGCCACCGCGAAGCTGCTGGCGGCGGAGGGCGCGGCGGTCGTCGTGCACGGCCGGGACAAGGACCGCGCGGAGAGGGTCGCGCGGGAGATCCGTGAGGCCGGCGGGACCGCCACCACGGCAGTGGGCGACCTGGCCGACGACGACGCCGCCGGCGACGTGGCCCGGGCGGCGACCTCGGACGGTCCCGTCGACATCCTCGTCAACAACGCAGGTTTCTACCGGCACTTGTCGTGGGCCGAGGCGAGTCCCGACGAATGGCGGGACACCTACAACGTCAACGTGGTCTCGGGCGTCCGGATGATCCAGCACCTGGTCCCGGCGATGCGGGAGCGCGGCTGGGGGCGGGTGATCACGATCGGCGGCGGTCTCGCCTCCCAGCCGGTGAACACGCACCCGCAGTACAACGCCACCCTGGCGGCCCGGCACAACCTCGCCGTGTCCCTGGCCCGCGAACTCAAGGGCACCGGCGTCACCTCCAACGTGGTGTCACCCGGAGCGATCCTGGTCGACGCCACCAGGGACCTCGTCACCGGGATCGGGCCCGCCCGCGGCTGGGGTCACACCTGGGAGGAGATCCGGCCCCACGCCGTCGAGGCCCTCATCCCGAACGACCAGGAACGGTTCGGCGAGCCGGACGAGATCGCGGCGGCCGTGGCGTACCTGTGCAGCACCTACGCCCAGTACGTCAGCGGAGCCACCCTCCGCGTGGACGGCGGGCTCATCCGGTCCGCGTTCTGAGCGGACGCGGACGTCACGCCCCCTGTTCGTCGGCGCCTCATGGGCCGGCGACGGGCGCGGAGTCCGCCTCGCGGGTGACCGGCCGGAGCATCTCCGCGAGGAGCCCCGCGAGGCGCTCGTCGTCGGCCGCCGCGAGCGCGCTCGTGCCGACGACACTGCGCAGCAGCCACGTGCCGGCGATCAGCGAGAGCCCGAGCTGAGCGCGGACCTCCGCGTCGGAACCGTCGAGCAGCCCGGCGAGCCGGGCCCCCACGTGGGTCTCGACGCCCTGCCGGACGATGTCCGCCGCCACCGGATCCGCTGCCGAGCGCAGCAACAGCAGGAACGGATCGAGCCGTTCGGCGTCGGGCGCCGTGCGCTCGGCGAGGCTGCGGGCGAGGGAGTCCGCCAGCCCGGGCAGCTCGTCGCCGACGACGGTCGGCGGGCCGAAGGCGCGGTCGACGGCCTCGGCGAACAGCCGCTCCTTCGAACCGAAGTAGCGGTTGATCATCATCGCCGTGACACCCGCCCGCTCGGCGATCTGCCGCACCCCGGCCCGGGCGTACCCGAGCTCGGTGAACTCGACGACCGCGGCGGCGAGGATGGCTTCACGTGTCGCGGCGCCATCGCGTCTGCGGGCGGGAGGTGCGGCACTCATGAGGACGAGCATACGGCGGGCCGGCGGCAGGGCATCGCGAGCCGCGGGGGATTCAAGAGCAAGATCTAGCGGTTCGGCGTAGCCGCAGGTCAGAGTCATTCCTGCCGGACTGAGGTCAGCAAGTGGTCAGCATGGGACCGCATCTCGTCCCTCGTTGCTGACTTTCGACTCGTGACAGGAGCCCGGCACATCGGGCTCCGTCTCCGCTCGGAAGGCTTGATTCATGGCTCGTCAGCTCAGTTTCGTGCAGCTGCTCCTCCTCGTTTGACAGCAGGTGGTGTTCAGCGTGTTCGAAATCACTACCTGGCACCACCACTTGGGTGTAGCTCTCTTGAGGGGAGTCATGCGGCCGGTGCGACTGCTTCGGTGGTGGTTCGCAAGGGTTATGTGCGTGGTTTTCCGCTGTTTCGGCGCTCTCCTCCGGAAGCCGTCTGGGAGGTCAAAGCTCCGGCGGGATTCGGTGTCCCCATCTGTTGCTCTGCCCTGGTCAGGGCACTCTGGTCGCCTGTGCGGTGGGCTTGAATCCGTGGTGCGCCTGTAGCACTCGCTCGGTCTGAAGCCGGGCCGCCTTTTCGGCACGTTCCGCTGTTACTGCCTTCTCCAGACCGGCCGCGAAGGTCAGGACAACCGTGTGGCCCACGCGGATCTTGTTGTAGATCTCGGCTGTTGGGTGCTCGCCGTTGAGCAGGTTGCGTGATGCGGCGCTCTCGTCGCCCAGTTTTGGCCTCTTCGCTTCGGCGGGCAGTGGCCTGTAGTCCGGCAGCTTGCTGTACAGGTGGTGGGCTGCGCTGGTGGTGCGGCAGGAGAAGACGAAGAAGCTGAACCGCAGCCATCTCGTGGTCCGTTGCGGCCCTCGCGTGAAGTTTGCGCTGCCGGTGACGAGCACATCCCTGCAGGGGTCCTTCCTCGTCCAGATCATGCAGGTGTATGGGTCCGTCTCCACCCGGGACCGTCCGATGTGCCTCCAGCCCGGCAGCGCTGCTGCATCCGGCAGGACGGCCTTCACATCCCGTTTCTGCAGGGTCGTCACGGGCTTGGCATGTGCTGGTGCGTTGTCCGGTGTCTCCTGAGGGCTGCAGCCGACAAGGAGCGCTCCGATCGCCGTGGCCATTGCCGCGGCCTGTCTCATGCCAGGTCTTCGGGCACTCGAACCCATGTATCCCACCCCTTGGTTGATGTTGCGAGATCACATTACGGCAGGGGCTGCCACCTTGATCGTTCGGCGATTCTCGTGCCCCCGTTATTTTGGGGCTGTGGAGTCTGTTGTGGTCATCCTGCTGGGGGCTGTGATCGCTGTGTTCGGGTGTGCGTTCATCAGGGATGTTCGCGGGGTGCGGAGCTGGTTCTATCAGGAGGGGGATGCAGCATCGTTCGCTGCTCTTGAGGAGCGGTACGGCGGGATGGCGAAGCTCGTGGGCGGCATCTTCGCAGGGGTGGGTCTCTCCATGATCGGTGTGGCTGTTTCCTGGCTGGTGTGACTCTCGGGAGAACGACGACGCCGACTGCATCCGCTCCGGCCACGTGGGTCGGCGCCGTCCGGACACGGGACTGCGCGCGGCCGGGGAGCTCGACTGGACCTGTGTATGTGTTGTAGATGGCTCCCACATGCGCGCGCAAGAAGAGGGAGCCGCGGCCCGACGCGATGCAGGAGGGCCTGGCCCGGGTGGTGTGCCTGCACCCAGGTCCGGTCAGTGTCTGTGCGAGCGCCACCAGCGGCGGATCCGGTCCGTGCCGGAGGTCGCTGCGTGGAATCCGTGACACCAGCGACCGACGCTGATGCATTCACACGTGACGAGTGCGAGGCCGTCACAGTGCGAGCCGCCGCTGCGCACCGGCGGTGAGCGGTCCGGCTGCCTGCGCGTCAGGGTGAGACGACGAGCGAGGTCACCGTCGCGGCGAAGGGCACGTGGTCGCCCTGGCGGGCCGTGATGCGCACCGTCTCGTACCCGGGCGCTGAGACAGGACCCTGCTCGGCCGTGATCCAGCACGGCGTGTCGAACTCGACGAAGTGCGTGAACCGGGCGTTCAGGCTCGTGAGGACAGTGGGCCGCGGGTGCATCGTGGCATGGGCAGCCTGTCGTGCCGCTTCCAGGAGGACCATGCCCGGAACATGGTCGACCGGGTGGTCGAACAGCACGGGGTGGGTCACGTCGACGCGCAACTGCCACTGCATCTCCGCTCGCCCGGGGGCCAGAACGACATCCTGCGGGTCGATTCGGCCGACCTGGTCGGGGGCGATCGGTGCTGGCAGCGGGACGGCCCGTGCCATCGCGTCGGGGGCGTCGTTGCCCGCGCCGCGCAGCCGCTGGTAGATGGCCGGAGCGTGGTTGGTGAACTGGGTCTCGGCGATGCCCAGGTGCTGGTCGCCGCGGGTGGCCGTGGCCGTCAGCGTCATGCGGCTGAGGCGTCCGGAGCGCATGACGACGTCGGTGCCGCTAAGGCGTAGTGAGCATGCGGCGGGCACGGGCTCGTGACGCAACGCATCAGGGAAGACGGCGCAGCGGTAGGTGTCCCATATCTGACGATGGTCCATGGGAGCCCCGTATCCTGCGTGACTGACCAGCGGTATGGCCTGACGGACGCTCTCGGAGAACAGCATCGGGTCGTGCAGGCCGTGGCCGGGTCTGTAGAAGCTGTGTGCTTGGGGCCACAGTGAGGTGGCGAGGAAGGCGTTCTCGCCATCCTGCTGCCAGCCGCGCAGCAAGGCTTCCGTCTCGGCGGTCTTGTGCACGTACTGGCGAGGGACCGTCGTGAGCATCGGGGACGGTGAACTGGTGGCACCCCTGAGCGGACCATGGGCGGGAGCGGGTTCAACAACGGCAGCAGGCATGGAACAGCCTCTCTGAGGATCCAAAAGTGACATGACCGGCTGGGTGGCCGCAGGTGGCAGGATGAGCCCGACAGCCTTAGGGCACTGGTCACGGGGCATAACCTAGAGAGCGCTCTGTTTCATTGTCGAGGGAGAACTGATGGCACGGCTACAGCAGGAGCGTGCGGTAAAGACGCGGGCGGCGCTCGTTCGAGCCGCCGCAGAAGAGTTTGACCTGCACGGATACGCCGGAACCAGCACGACCAAGATCGTGAAGAGGGCCGGTTCGACTATGGGAGCTCTTTACTTCCACTTTGAATCCAAAGAGGACCTGGCCCGGGCGGTCATGGCCGAGCAGGCGTCGGATTTGCCGGACTTGGGGCAAGTGGACGGGCTGCAGCACCTGATCGATCTCACGCTCGCTTTGGCGCATGAGCTGCAGCGCAACGTCCTGTTCCGAGCGGGTGTGCAGTTGGCCGTGGAGCAGGGAGCCTTCGGCCTGCGGGAAGACGCGGCGTACCAGCTGTGGATCGCCACCTTCCGAGACGAACTGATCGTGGCCCAAGCACTCGGAGAATTGCGTGAGGGCGTGGATCCGTCGTCGTTCGCCAGGGTCCTGGTCGGTGCGTACAGCGGAACCCAGCTGCTGTCCCAGATCAGCGAGGGGCGCAAGGATCTGCCGGAGCGCATCGCGGAGTTGTGGTCCTACTTCTTGCCGGCCGTCGCCGCCCCCGAGGTCACGGACAGCCTGAAGCTTCACGGGCGCGCGGCCGAGGTGACCAAGTGACGCCGTGGACCGTCGCACTGACCGGAGCCACCGGATTCATCGGCTCCGCCGTGCTGCAACGCCTGCTCGGCCGGCCGAGCCCGGTGGGCGGTCCGGTACAGGTCCGTGTGCTGATGCGCCGCACGGGCGTCGCCCTGCCCGGGGGCGGAGCGGTGCGGCAGATCCGCGGCGACCTCGCCGACGCCGCATCACTGACCGCACTTCTCGACGGAGCTGACGCCCTGGTCCACACGGCCTCGTACGTCGGCAAGGACGCCGAACGGTGCGAGGCGGTGAACCTGCGCGGGACTGCCGATGTGATGGCGGCGGCGCGGGCGAGTGCGCTCGAGCGGATCGTGCACCTGTCGACCGCAGCCGTCTACGGAGCGGGTCCCCACCGGGGCATCGACGTCGACGCCGTCGTTCCGCAGCCGGTCTCGGCCGCCAGCCGCACCCGACTGATGGGGGAGCGGTTCGCCCTGGACGCGGGCGCTCTTGTCCTGAGGCCGGGCCTGGTCATCGGAGAGGGAGACCGGTGGGTCGTGCCGGCATACGCCGAGCTGGCCGAGCGTGTCCTGCCCGAGTGGCTCGGTGGCACGGGGCTGCTGTCAGTCGTGGACGTCGGCGATCTGGCCCGACTGGTAGCCGCAGCTGCGACAGCTACCACCACGGCACGAGGAGTCCAACATGCAGCCCATCCGGAGCCGGTCTCTACCGGACAGCTCAGGAAGACACTCAGCGCGCATGGGCTCGTGGCTCCCGCCCGGGGCAGCGCGGACTGGGACGAGTGCCGAGCACTCGTCGCGCACTCACAAGGACGCTACGGAGAACGGCAGTTGGAACTGCTCTCCCTGGATCACTTCTACCTGAGCGAACGTATCTGGCAGTTGCTGGATACGGAACCCGGCCCTGGCCCTCTGGCCCGGCTCGACGAAGCGGCTGACTGGTACCGCCATGCGCTGGCGGAGAGGGGTCAGGGCGCCGGCGCAGGCTCGTCGTGAACCGAGCCGATGCCCCGCAGAGCCGTTTGCCACAGGTCGATGAGATGTTCCTGAGCGGTGCGTGACGGCAGGAGCGCTTCTTTGGACTGTGGCAGCAGACCTGCCTCCACCCCGGCCACCAGGCTGCCCACCAGCAGGGCGGCAGACTCGGGACACGTGCCGGGCCGCAGCTGATCGAGGACCTCGGCCTGGTACAGACGGGCGCGGACCAGCGGCAGCCAACTGTCGCGCCAGTCCAGGCGCAGCGACGGCCGTTCACGGGTCAGCCGGGCAGCCGCCCGCGCCGTGCCCTCGTCACTCAGCAACGAGGCAAGTGCGCCCGCGACAACGCCGACAGAGTCCAGCGGGGCCTGTGCCTGCAGGTCTGCCTTGCCCACCACGGTGCGCGTGGCCTCGATCCCGGCCGCACACACGGCCCGCGCCAGGGACACCTTGCTGGGGTAGTGGAACGTGAGGGCACCCATGGTGGCGCCCGCCGCTTTACAGACCTGGGACAGCGAGGTTCCGTCGTAGCCGTGCAGAGCGAATTCCGCCGCGGCGCTACGAATGAGCCGCGCGCGTGTCAGCGCCGCCCTCGCCTGTCCGGTCTGCCCCTTCATGCCCCTCTTCTTTCTTGTTCGTCGGTTTCGCGCTGGCTGAATACCAACGCAAGGTGGTGTGCTGCGGACGCAGCGGTCTTGGTGCGGCCCCACGGTGCGGACCGTGATGCGTCCATGCGTCGTCCCGATGCAGGTGTGGGGCCTCGCCCTCTCCGGTATCGAATCCCTAGGTCAGGGCCCTCGGGTACGTGCCGGTCCAGACGTTCACTCGATGCATCATGCGGGCGCCTGCGCGGTGGACGCTAGGTCAAGGTGCCTAAGGCGTAGTCGAGTTCCTGCCAGATTCAGCCTGGTCACGCGACGGCCGGCTCGTCGGCAACCTCTCAAGGTCGTCCCCTCCCGAAGAGCGACTGGACTAAAAAGAGAGAACTCTCTATGTTTCTTGCAGCGGATCGGATCGAGAAGGGTCGGGGGATGACTGTGCACAACACTGTCGGCATCCACAGCCACGGGCGTGTTCCGGCAAGGACAGACAGCGATGAACTCCTGTCGGAGTTCATCGACCGCCTCTTCGCGCACCTCCCGCGAGCAGACCAACGCAACCGCTCGCGCGAGTACGTGACAGGCCTGCTGACGACACCGGGCAAGAAATCGCTGCGCCGTATGGCGGCCGCTGTCTCCGACTCTCCCTATGCCTCCCAGGCCTTGCAGCAGTTCCTCAACGTCAGCCCCTGGGACTGGCAGCCGACACGGCGGGCACTCGCCGACTGGGCCACAAGGAACCGTCCGACTCTCACCTGGAGCCTGGGACTTGCCGTGCTTCCCAAGCGCGGCCACCACTCCGCCGGAGTCCACCGACGCTACATCCGCGACGTCGACCGCACCGTCAACTGCCAGCTCGGAGTGGGCCTTTTTCTGGGATCTGCCGACCACAGCCTCCCCGTCGACTGGCGCCTCGCGCTGCCGGGATCGTGGCAGACCGACGAGCCCCGGCGTGCAGCTGCCCGCATTCCCGACGACCAGACCACGCCTGCAGAGGGCGCCTGCGCCCTCGACCTGGTTCGCGCCCAGATCGCCGCCTCCGGACGACAGGACATCCCCGTCGTCGTCGACCTCACCGAGGTCCCGCACGACTCGTCGCTCCTGCCTGGCCTCGCCACCCTCGGCACAGGATTCGTCGCACAAGTCCCGGACCGCCTCGCAGCGAGCCTGCTGTCCAGGCAAAGCGGACCAGTAGCCGCAAGCGAGTTCTTGCGTGGCGGAACGGCTTCGCCCGGCTTCGCCTTCGGCGTTGTGCCCGGCACGGGCGGGCGGGCCCGCTCCCACGTGCGGACCTGCGCGGTCCGCCTGGCCGACGGCGTCCAGCGCGTTCCGCACCGGCCTTGCTCGCTACTCGTCGAGCAGCCAGTGAGCGGGCGCGGCGCGCGCTACTTCGTCACCGATCTCGGGCAGCAACGTCCCAGCGAGATCCTCCGTCTCGCGGACACCACACACCGCACGCAGGAAGCGGTGCGCAACATGCACCACCACTACGGGTTGCGGGATTTCGAAGGCCGTTCCTATCTCGGCTGGCACCACCACATGACCCTGGTGTCAGCCGCATACGCCTTCAGCCGACTCACCGGCCACGGGCCGGCCGCCGAGGCAGCTCCCGTGCTGCCCCAGGCAGCCTGAAGACGAGAACCGACGGGCCGACCGGCCGCCCTACGGGGAGATCACACGCCCTGACGACCGGCGATGACCAGCGACGAGTTCCGCCATTGCGGCCACTACCCTTCGGCGGAACCTCACAGCGCGCCCTGCCCCGACGACGCAGCGGGACGCTCACTGGCGCGAACGTCATCCCCCGCCATACGCGCGCGAGTCCAGAGCGGCCCCCGAAGGTGCAACTGCGGCGCGCTGCGCCGCAGCCCGGCGTTCAACTCCATGACGAAGAAGGACCAGGCGTCGGTCCGGGGCTTGGCATCCACGGGAGCGCTCCCTGTCTCCATGACTACTGAAAAGTGACATGGTGCGGAATGACCGCGACCATGACGCGTGTCGGGTCCTCTTCGCCGGCGGGCACGTCCATCTGCAGCCCGTAGTGTTCGGCGAGTTTGAAGAAGTCCAGCGCCAGGGGGTCGGGATCCACCTGGTCGACGATGCCGCGGACCTCAAGGTAGCGGTAGGGCTGATCCGGGTCGTTCACGGACAGCGAGACGTGCGGATTCGACTCCATGTTGCGGTACTTGAACCGACTGGTGGACGTGGTGAACCAGAGCCGTTCCCCGTCCCACTGGTACCAGACCGGGTTCACATGGGGGGTGTTGTCGGGCCTGATAGTCGCCAGATGCCCGAACAACGGGCGCTCCAGTAGGTCGACGTGGCTGTCGGGAATGAGTGACACGGGGAACTCCTTGCGAGAGGGATGGGGGGTGGATGTTCTGTGCGCGCACGGTGGCACTCGATCTCCTGCGGGCAGCCCATGCACAGCAGCGATCGATGAACGAACGGTGGCAGGAGAGCAGCGACGGAGGCCACCCGAGCAAAGGGGGGGCGACCGTCCGTGCACCGCTGTCGTCACGACCGTCCTGCCGTCTGATCGGAGCCAACCGCAGGACCGAACCAACGGGACAACGCATCGGGCAGAGCCGAGTCGGTGGGGGACGCCCAGGCCACATGACCGTCCGGGCGGACCAGGACGGAGTGGACCCCGTCCAGATCGGTGCCTGCGGGGCGTGCCGGAACGACGTCAACCCGGTCCGCCCAACCTGCCGCTCTGGTACGCAGCGAGGCGTCCTCGGTCAGATCGAGCAGCACCCCCCTGGCGCGATGCAGCAGTTGGTACATCCGCACATCGCCGTCAGAGGTCTTGAGGCTCACGTCCGGCATCCGCGCACCGGTCAGTGGATGGCCACCAGCGATCGGGTAGTGCACGTCGAGTGCGCTGACGATGCCGGTGAAGGCACGGTTCACTTCCGGGATGTTCAGCAGCGGGGTGAGGAGATCCCGCAGCGCGTCCACACCATGCCCGGGCCGGCTCAGGGCGACCTGCGCGTGCGTGTTGGCCAGGACCGCGGCACCGACCGGATGGCGCTCCGCGTGGTAGCTGTCGAGCAGCTCCTCAGACGCCTGCCCGCGCACCGCGGCCGCCAGCTTCCAGCCGAGGTTCACCGCGTCCTGCATACCGAGGTTGAGGCCCTGGCCCCCGGAAGGGTTGTGGATGTGTGCGGCATCACCGGCCAGGAAGATCCGGCCCACCCGGTACTGGTCGGCCTGCCGGGCCGCATCGCCGAACCGGGAGACCTCGCCCGCCGCACGCATCCCGTGATCGGCACCGCTGATCCGCCGGAACGTGTCCCGGAACACGTCGAACGTCACCGGCGCGTCCCGGTCCGCCACCGCGTCGAACTCGATGGTCATGGCCCGATAGCGGCCCGGCTCGAACTCAAGCACACCGGCCTGGCCCCCCGGGAACCTAGCCAGCAGCCGAGGCTGGGCCGGCGGATCGTCGAGCGTCACGTCGGCGATCATCGCCGTGAGGGTGGCAGGAGTTCCGGGGAAGTCCACACCGAGCAGCCGGCGCACTGTGCTGCGGCTGCCGTCGCAGCCGACCACGTATCCGGCCCGCAGGGAAGCACCGTCCGACAGCGTCACGTCCACGCCGTCCGAATCCTGGGCGAGATCCACGACCTCGGCGCCGAACCCGATCTGCACCCCGAGCTCGGTGGCTCGCTCCTCCAGCAGGCGCTCCGTCTCCGCCTGCGGGATGAGCAGCATGTACGGGTGCCGAGTGTCGAACGCGCTCAGCTCCAGCGGACGCAGACCGGCGAAGTGCGTCGTCGGCGCCCGTCGGCGGCCCTCCACGAACCGCTCGGCGATGCCGCGCTGGTCCAGCACCTCAAGGGTCCGCGCGTGCATGCCGAGCGCCTTCGAGTACGGAGCGCGCTCCGTCAGCCGGTCCAGAACCAGCACGTCCACGCCGGCCACCCGCAGTTCGCACGCCAGCAGCAGACCCACCGGACCGCTGCCTACGATCACCACGTCAGCCATGGCCCACCTCCCCAAACGATTCGATCCGAAGTCGTCAGGCGTGCCACGGAACAACCCGAGGACGCCGAGCAGCGCGGCCCGTCGACTACGGGCCGCAACCGCCTGGCCATCGTGACCGCTGTCCGGCAACGCACACGGCCTGCAACGACCAACTGCATCCAAGGGCGCAGAGACAAAGCCACGGCATCTGCACCCTTGGATGCAACTGAGGCTCTGGATATCGCGAATACTCCGTCGAAATGGCTACGTTGCGGGCCATGGCTCAGATCACCAACGCGACACTCGCCACGCAGGCGCCGATCCGCTTCTTCCCCAGGCATGCCCGACTTGCCGTCGTGGAGGCGCGCCCCACCGTCCAGGTGGTCTTCCTGCTGCGGTATGTGATCGGTGCCGCCTCGCCCGCCCACGCGCACGCCGTCAGCCTGCTGCGTCTGACCGCCGGAGGCCTGGCCTGGTGGCTGGCCGTGATCGCCGCCTATCTGGTCAACGGGGTCATGGACGTCAAGGAAGACCGCGCCAACGGCTCCGCCCGGCCCATCGCCACGGGCGCCCTGCCGGTGCGGACAGCCGCCGCACTGACCGCACTGGCCGCAGTGGGTTCGCTCGTGTCGGCAGCGTGGATACCAGGACTTGCTGTGTGGGTGGCGGCCTTCCTGCTGCTGGGTTGGCTCTACTCGGCGCCGCCGCTTCCGGCCAAGCGCTGGAGCACCGCCTGTGCCGTCGTGGTGTTCGGTCTCGGCTGGACGTCGTTCGCGGGCGGCGCGGCCACGACCGGAGACGGGCTGAGCCCCGCGGGGCTCGTCGCCGCCGGGGCGCTGAGCACCTGGATGGCCTTGGTGGGGTCGGTCGTCAAGGACCTGAGCGACGTCGACGGCGACGCCACGGGCGGACGCAAGACAGTGGCCGTCCGCCACGGCGCGGCATCGGCCCGCGCCCTCGGAGTGGCCGGCGCGCTCATCGTGGGGGTCTGCTCGGTCCTCGCATCGATCGCCTGGGCGCCCTCAACACTGATCGGCACCACCGTCCTAGCGGTCGGAGCCGTCTGCGTCGTCGTCCAGATTCTGCGCACCGCCCGGGTCGACCCCGCCGACAAGCACCGCCATCGCAGCGCCTACCGGGCCTTCATGCGCACCCAATACGTCGCGAACAGCGTGCTGTTGCTCTTCGCGCTGATCCGCGGATCCCTCTGATCCCCATGGCGAACCGGAAAAGAGTGGAGGGCCGACGCCAAGGCGTCGGCCCTCCATCGGGCATGTACCGCACGCGGCCCCTCAGGCCGAAGCGCCGGGCCGGGTCAGACCCGGCCGAACGCCTTGTTCACTGCGTCGATCCGAGAATCAGCCTGCAACTTCCCGTAGATATTGCTGAGATGACGCTTGACCGTCGCGGTCTCGATCCCGAGTTCACGGGCGATCTGACCGTTGGTCCGAGCCATCGAGACCCGCTCGAGGATCTCCCGCTCACGGCACGACAGACCGGCACAGGCCGCAGGCCGGGCCGGCGCGGCAGCTCCCGGCACACGCCCGTCCGCTTTCGCGGCGACCTCAGGCCGGGCCGGCACGAGCCGGTCAGCGGCGTCATAGGCCCGAGCCCCCGCATACAGACGGCTTCCCGTACTGCTCCGAAAAGCCGTGCTTGCCAAGAGCAGCGCGTCCGTCCGTCGTGCGGCGACCTCGTACTGGACAGCAGTACGCAGCGACGGCTGCATCGCGCTCCACAGAATGTCCACCGCGCGCACCGATTCCGCCATGGCGATCCCCTGCCCGGCGCGGTCGACCCCCACGAGCTGCGAGAAGGAACGGGCCTCAGTCGAATCCGACGACCCGCGCCCTGCCAGAGCCGAGGCGCACTCCTCCACGATCGACCGGGCCTGGTCGCGACATCTGGGCCAGGCCTCCTGGTGCATCGCCAGTGGACTGCGGACTGTGAGCAAGGCGTTGCGATACGTGCGAATGACATCGGGAATTGCGGTGTGCATGAACTGTGCCGCGGCCGGATAGTGCATGTTCCCCTCCTGGACGCCCTTTCTGTGAAGCAGGTGGCCGAGCCGATCTGCCTGCGCTCCGGAGCGGCGTCGGGCAACCGGGGCGACGAGACCCAAGCTAGCCACGAGCAAGGCTCCGGACAGCGCCTACCTGGCTAAATCAGAACGACCTTTTCGGAACGCGTCCGGAGTCCCGCCAGTGAGCGCGACTTTGGCAGGTACCTCTGGCCTGGCCGCCTATCCCCGGTGTAACAGAAGCCGCTGAACGTCGAGTTGGATGCACCCTAGGGTGCAGTTGCCCTCCTCAATCCTCGAGCCGCGATCGAATTCTCGTAATCTTCAGTCGTGTTGGGGAGCAGCCGGCGTTATTTCAGTGCCGACTGCCCCAAGAATTCCCGCCGATATCGCTGACCGCGATCGACCCTTCTTAGGGGCACCGTTCAGCCCGGCCGGAACAACCATCTCAGGGGCCTGTAGAAGGAGGAAGCAACAATATGGAGCTCAGGGTGGATCGCCTGGCCGGCCTGGGGGACTATTTCGGCCGCTTGACGGACGAAGGCAAGATCCCCGGCTGGTCCGCCATGGTGTCCCAGCACGGGGAGACCAAGTACGAGTCCTCCGGCGGAATGGCGAACATCGCCGCAGGCATCCCGATGCAGGCCGACAGCATCTTCCGCACCTGGTCGATGAGCAAGCCGATGACCTCGGTCGCCTTCATGACCCTCGTCGAAAAGGGCCTGGTCGGGCTGAACGACCCGGTGGCCGACCACCTCCCGGCCTTCGCCGGCCAGCGGGTCTACCGCGCCGGCCTGCCCGCATCCCCCATCACCGAGGGGCTGGTGGAGCCGATGCGGATGTGGCACCTGCTCACCCACACCTCCGGTCTCGGCTACGGCGCGCACCAGTCCCACGCGGTGGACACGCTCTACGTCAACCAGGGCCACACGGTGGAGCCGCCGGCCGGCACCGACCTCGCCGAAGCGGTCGAGACCTGGGCTTCCGTGCCGCTGCGCTTCCAGCCGGGTTCGGCGTGGAACTACGGCGTGAGCACCGACGTGCTCGGGCGCGTCATCGAGGTCATCTCGGGCAAGCGCCTCGACGTCTACATGCGGGAGGCTCTGTTCGAGCCGCTGGGCATGACGGACACCGCCTTCCTCGTCGATCCGAGCAAGAAGGACCGCTACGCGGAGATCTACAGCCCCACCGCCGACGGAGGCATCGAGCACAACGCGCCCGCGAGCGTCTACAACACGGAGGACCCGGTCTTCCTGTCGGGCGGCGGCGGCATCTACACCACCGTCGCGGACTACATGAAGTTCCTTGGCATGCTGGCGAACAACGGCAAGGTCAACTCCACGTCCGAGCAGTTCCTTTCGCCGCTGACGGTCGAGTCGATCCGCAGCAACCACCTGCCGGGGAACGTGCCTCTGGGCAACGGCTTCGGCAGCTGGGCCGTACCGGCGGTCAACGAGCTGATGCCCGCCTCCGGCTTCGGCCTCGGCTTCATGACGGTCACACAGCCGCAGGAGAGCCACATGCTGACCCGCAAGGGCGAGTACTTCTGGCTCTCCATGAGCAGCGCGAACTACTTCATCGACCCCTCGTCCGGCGTGAGCGCGCTCGTCTCCCCGCAGCTGTACCCCTCGCGCACCCTGCCGATCACCAACCGTCTGCGGCAGTTCGTCTACCAGGCGTTCTGCTGAGGCGGGACGACGGTAACCATGGACTCCACAGCGCTGATGGCGGACCCGTCCGCCGCCGAGCCGTCGTCCGTCGAGGTCTCGCTCCGGTGGGGTGACGTCGACTCCTACGGCCACGTCAACAACTGCGAGATCGTACGGATCATCGAAGAAGCCCGGATCAGGTGGCTCATGGCCAGCGGTGTCTTCGAGGGAGAGGCCGCCGTCGTCGCCTCACATGACATCGGATACCTGCGACCGCTCAGGTACTCGCTCGAACCGATCCGGGTCGAAGTGTGGACATCGAATGTCCGGCGATCCAGCTTCGAATTCAACTTCCGCCTCCTCGACGCCTCGAAAAAGGTCAGCGTCCGAGCAGTGAGCCGGATGGTCATGTTCGACCTCAGCTCCCAGGAGAGCTGCGTAATTGGCCCGGCGTTGCGCCGGCATCTCGAAGACTCCCGCCGGGACCGTCTCTAACCGGTCCTGCCGAACCGTCAGTTCCTAAAAGAAAGCTGAGGAATTCCATGGCGACTGCTGAGGCATCGTCCCCACCCCGCGCAGAACACCAATCCACCATGGGCACGCTGGGACTTGCCACGGTCCTCGTCGCAGCAGCACTCACCATGATTGACGCCTCCATCGTCAACGTGGCACTGCCGTCGATCCAGCAGACCTTCCACACCGGCACCTCGGTGGCGCAGTTCATCGTCAGCGGCTACGTCATCGCCTACGCGATCTTCCTGGTGCTCGGTGGCAAGCTCGGCGACCGCTACGGCCGCCGACGGATGCTCCAGATCGGCATCCTGGCGTTCACCGTCACCTCCCTGGCCTGCGGGCTCGCACCGAGCATGGGCTTCCTGATCGGGGCCCGCGTGCTGCAGGGCGCGGCAGCTGCCATCCTGCTGCCGCAGGGCCTGTCGACCATCCAGACCTCACTGGTGGAATCCGCCAAGGCCCGCGCCATCGGCCTGTACGGGGCGATCGGCGGCCTTTCCGCAGCGGCCGGGCAGCTGCTCGGTGGCGTGCTGGTCTGGGCCGACATCGCCGGTCTCGACTGGCGGCCGATCTTCCTGGTCAACGTCCCGCTGGGCATCCTGGCGATGATCGGGGCACAGGCCCAGGTCCCCGACACCAAGGGCGCGCCGGGCCAGACGATGGACATCGGCGGCACCGTGCTCCTGGGCCTCGGCATTCTGACGCTGCTGATCCCGCTCAGCGTCGGCCGCCAAGAGGGATGGCCGCTGTGGTGCTGGGCGCTCCTCGTGGTCGCCGTGGTCTGCGGGATCGCGCTGTGGCGCTACGGACGCCGACTCGAGGCGCGCGGGCGCATCCCGCTGATCCCGCCCTCGCTGGTTCGCCTGCGCGCGGTCAACCGCGGGCTGCTCATTCTCGGCGGAGGGTTCCTGGTCTTCAGCGGCTTCTCCCTCGCGGTGCCGCTCGCACTGCAGAACGGCAACGGCATGAGCGCGGTGGAGTCCGGTATCTCCGTGGCACCGCTGGCGGTCGGAGCGTTCCTCGGCTCCCTGCGCGCACCGAAGCTCATGGGCCGTATCGGCGTGCGCACCGTCCAGGCGGGCACCGCAGTCCAGGCTGTCGGTCTCATCCTCCTGATCGGCGCGACCCGCCTGTGGTGGCCCCACCTTCACTTCTACGACCTGCTCATCCCGATGTTCCTGATCGGAGTCGGCAACGGTCTGTTCATCCCGCCGGTCTTCCGAACGATCCTCTCCTCGCTCCCGCCGGATCAGGCCGGTGCGGGCAGCGGGATCATGTCGACCGCCCAGCAGACCGCGGTCGCGGCCGGCACGGCGATCCTCGGCCAGGTGTTCATCACCATCGCGGCCGACAGCGGCATGAACCTCGGGTTCGTGATCGTCACCGCTGTGTTCCTCGCCGTGGGCCTCCTCATCTGCCTCTTCGGCACCGCCGCACTGCAGCAGAAGAGCGACGCCTAAAGCGTCCCTGCGGGCCTCGGCCCCGGATCCCTCACCTACCCGGAGTGACACATGCTCATCGGTGACCTGTTCCTCAACGGCAACGCCGTGTCCTACCCGGCCAACCGAGTTCCGGTGGCCGAGGCGCTCGCCCAAGGCCTCGTCCGCGACTACGACGAGACCATCGGCAACCCGAGCGTTCCCGTCTTCGACGAAGAGGCCCCAGCCGCCGACATGGCCGTCGACGCGCTGCGCACCGCCCTCAAGTCCGCCGACACGAATGCCTCGGACGTCGACGTCCTGATCCACTGCGGATGGTGGCACCAGGGCTTCGACATCTGGAGCGCGGCGCACTACGTCGCCCACCAGACCGAGGCCCTCGGAGCCCTGCCGATGAATCTCTCGCAGGGCTGCAACGCGCCGATGGCGGCGCTGGAACTGCTCACCCGCTCCATGAAGGCCGACGCCTCGCTCAGGACCGGCGCCGTCACCACCGCCGACGCCATGCAGTTCCCGCAGATCGACCGCTGGAACCTCAACTACGGCTGTGTGCACGGCGATGCGGGGACCGCACTCCTGGTCTCCCGCAATGCCGCCGCGCACAACTCCTTCCGCATCGTGTCGCTCGCCAGCAAGGCCGCCCCGGAACTCGAGGTCATGAACCGCGCCGGGTACCGGCCGACCCCCGGCCCCGCCCTGCGCGACGGCGGAACGGTCGACCTCAAGGCGGCCAAGAAGGCCTATCTCACCGAGTACGGCATGGCCGGCTTCGGGGAGAGGTCCCGCGCCAGCCTCCTCGGGTGCGTGTCCCAGGCCCTGGCGGAGGCCGGACTC
This sequence comes from Streptomyces sp. cg35, assembly GCF_050410835.1. NCBI lineage: Bacteria > Bacillati > Actinomycetota > Actinomycetes > Kitasatosporales > Streptomycetaceae > Streptomyces > Streptomyces sp. cg35. The sequence goes on along the minus strand of NZ_CP191268.1, from coordinate 1,103,978 downwards.
GACGGAAGCGAGGACCACATCCGCTCCGTGGCCGTGCCGCGGCTGAGCGGAAAGATCTTCGAGACCGTGTACCGCGGCCACCTCGCCCCCGTCTTCGGCGAGGACAAGCTCTCCTGGTCCGGGGACCTCACCGCCCACCTCGGTGTCGCCGACGTGGGCGCCAACATCGAGGACATGGCCCAGGACCGGGATCTGCGTCCCGGTGACATCTGCATCGTCGTCAATGCCGGCGGCGGCTACACCTGGTCGTGCCTGGTGCTGGAGTGCGTGTCCGCCTGACATCCCTCCCGCACATCACAGCAGCCGATCCCATGAGCGACCTGACCGATACATCCCAGTCAGCCAGCTCCATTCGAAAAACACTGAGAAGGAATACATCATGACTACTGCCGTAATCTCCGACGAGCTCATTCGCGAGACCACTCTCGACATCATCGTCGACGAGCTCGAACTCGACGTCGAGCCGGACGAGGTCGACGCGCAGGCCGACCTGATCGATTTCTACGGCGCCGACTCCCTCGGCCTGATCCAGGTCCTCGCCCGCGTGAACAAGCAGCTGTCGATCCGCGTGCCCCGCGAACTCGCCGTGGATCTGCGTACCGTCGACCTGCTCGTCCAGCAGATCATCGCGATACGTGACTCCAAGGACGGCGGCCAGTGAGCCCCGCACGCCGGGTCGTGGTGACCGGCCTGGGATGCGTCAGCAGCATCGGCACCGGAGCGGCGGAATTCACCGCGGGCATCAAAGCCGGCCTGAGCGGCGTGACACCCATCACCGCCTTCGACAGCAGCGACTTCCCCTCCCAACTCGCCGGTGAAGTAACGGACTTCGATCCGGCCGGCATCGTCAGCGTCATCCGCCCCAACGAGTGGGGGCGCACCGCCCACTTCGCAGCGGCCGCGGCCCGCCTCGCGGTCCAGGACGCAGGCATCGAACTCGACGAGGACACCCGCACCACCACGGGCGCCATCATCGGCACCACCAATGGCGAGGCCCCGTCCGTCGACACCTTCACCCAGCAATGGCTGACGGACGGGCCCGCCGCAGTCGACGCCGACGTGATCCGCAAGATCCCGGCCGGCAACATCGCGGCGGCCGTCTCGGTCGAACTCGGCCTGCACGGCGAGACACTGGTGATCCCGACCGCCTGCTCGGCGGCCAACTACGCCATCGGCAGCGCCGCAGACAAGATCGTCGCCGGTGAGGCCGACGTGATGGTCGCGGGCGGCGCCGACAGCGTCAACCGCTTCACCCACGCCGGATTCCAGAGCCTGGGCGCCGTCGCCGACGACGTGCCCCGGCCGTTCGACCAGGACCGCACCGGAATCGTCACCGCCGAGGGCGGCGCGGTGCTGATCCTCGAGGAGCTGGAGCACGCCCGAAGCCGCGGCGCTCACGTCTACGCCGAACTGCTCGGCTACGGACTCAGCTGCGACGCCCACCACATCGTGCACCCGGACGCCGAGTCCATCGCCGAGTGCATCCGCAAGGCCCACACCAACTCGGGCATCACGGCGGCCGACGTCGACTACATCTGTGCCCACGGCACGGGCACGCCGACGAACGACATCACCGAGATCACCGCCACCCGGCTGGTCTTCGGCGACGAGCACCCGCCCATCAGCTCCATCAAATCGATGCTCGGCCACACGATGGGCGCCGCCAGTGGCTTCGGCGCGATCGCCTGCTGCAAGGCGATCGAGGAATCCTTCCTGCCGCCCACCACCAACCTGCGCACGGTGGACCCGGCATTCGGCCACGGCATCGACGTCGTCGGCTCCGGCGCCAAGACCGCAGAGGTCAAGGTCGCGCAGAACCACGGCTTCGCGTTCGGCGGCAACAACGCCATCACGATCTTCGGCGCCTACGACGACCACGAGCCCGTCGGCGCGGGCCACACACAGGGGGGACAACGATGAGCTCCGTACAGCGACTGCAGATTTCATGGGCGTCCGTACTCAGCGCCGCCGGCGTCGGCCTCGACGCCCTGCGCACCGCCTTGCGCACACCGGCCACACCCGGCAGCGCACCGGCTCCCGACACGACCGGCACCGACACGGAGGCCTACGACGGCCTGCCCGGACAGGTCGCCGCCGTACCGGACTTCAAGATCACCGACTACGTACCCCGCAAGGGAACGAAGAACCTCGACCGCACCACCCGCCTCGGGCTGGCGGCCAGCACGCTCCTCAAGCGTGAACTGACCGAGCGGTCCGAAGTCAGCGAGCGGTCCTGGGAGTCCACCGGTATCGCCATGGGCACGGTCGTCGGAAGCCTCCGCAGCAGCGTCGAACTCGACGTCGACATCATCGAGGGCAAGGGGATCGACCTCGTCAACCCCGCCGTCTTCCCCAACGTCACGATGAACTGCTGCGCCAGCCAGATCGCCATCTGGCACCGGCTCCGCGGCCCCAACTCCACCCTGGCCAACGGCACCGTCAGCACACTGTCCGCGCTGCAGTACGGCGCGCGCCTCATTCGCTGCGGGCACGCGGAGCGGATGCTCGTCGGCGGAGTCGAGGAGCTGTCGCCTCACACCGCCTGGGGCACCCGCCTGACCAAGAGCGTCGACGAGTCCGTCACCATCGGTGAGGGAGCAGCGCTCCTCGCCCTCGAACCTGCCGGCCCCGACGCCCCGACCGCGCTGGCCACGCTGACCGCCTGCGAGGTGCTGTTCGCCCCGCAGCGCACCCACAGCGGATACACCGGCGCGCTGCGCCGCGCCATCGTCCGCGCCCAGAACGCCGCCAGGGACGCCGGTATCGAGATCAAGCTGGTCCTGCCCGGAACCGTCGGCACCTCGCTGGAGCAGAGCGAACACGTGGCTCTGGCATCGCTGGACGCCGAACGGGTCGACGTGCGCTCGGCGGTCGGCGAGTGCGGCGCCGCACTCGGTGCCATGCAGCTGACCGCCGCCCTCGCCCTGGGGGAGCCCGGCACCGGCGTACTGATCACCGGCATCGACGAATCCGGCGCGGTGGCTGCCGCGATCCTGACCGTCGAGGGGCGCACATGACCACCGATGCGACCCTCGCGGGCAGCCGCGTCCGCCGGGACCTGGTGCACCGCGCCAATGACCAGGAGATCCTCGTCTCGCCGCCCCGACAGGCAGCCGACGGCGGATACGTCAGCACGACGGTCACCACCGACCTCAGCCCCTACTACCGAGACCACCCGATCTCGCACTGGCTGGACATCCTCCTGCTGGTCGAGGCCTGCCGGCAGGCCGCGCTCAGCGCCGCCCACGAGTTCGAGGGCCTCTCCCACAACATCGCGTTCTTCTTCAACTCGATCGACGTGGAGCTCATCGACCCGGCAGCCCTCGCGTCCCTCACCGCAGAGGCGACGGTGCGCACCGACTTCGAGCAACTGCGGCTGCGCAGCGACGGAACACCGAAGCAGATCGAGTACGCGCAGACGGTCACCGACGCCACCGGCCGTCCCCTTGCCCGCACGACCATGGCGGTGCAAGGTGTGCCCAAGCCCCGATACCCGGAGCTTCGCGCCTACCAGCGAGACGGCACACCCGCGCCGACCACCGCTGCCCTGCGCTCCGACGCGGCGCGGGCCGGCCTGAGCACACCTCGCAGCGTGGCCCGGACTCTGGCCACCAACGTGGCCATCGGCGAAGCGCACGCCGAGGGAGATCTCCTGAGCGCGTTGCTGGCCCCGGACCTCTCCAACGCGAGCCTCTTCGACCACGATTACGACCACTTTCCTGCCATGGTCCTGATCGAGGCGGGACGCCAGCTGGCCATTGCCGGCACCTACCAGCCCGCCACACAGGCCGTCACCGCGGTACGCGCCACGTTCGAGCACTTCGCCGAACTCGACCGCGAGACAAGCGTCGTGGCACGGCGCGGATCCCACTGGACCGACGTGGAGTGCGTGCAGGACGGCCTGGCCGTCACCCGTCTGTCGTTCGCCGTGGGCCCCGTCGCACCGGGAGACGGGGACGTGTCATGAGCCACGCCGTGTGGACCGACTTCCGCGGCGTCATGACCCCGCCGCTGCAGGAAGGGCTCAGGACCTACTGCGAAGGCAAGTCCTTCACCCCTGCGCAACTCGGGACGTGTCTGCGCTCCATCGCGGACCGGCACAACAGCCCGGACGGGATGGCCGTGCTGGATTCGGGGATCCTCGACGAACGGCAGTGGACAGCGGCCCTCGAGACGGAGCTGGCTGCCCAGTACCTCATCGAGGCCGATCTGTCCGAACTGGGCGCCGAATGGTGGGCCGACCGCAGGGTCGACACACGATGGCTCACCGCGCTGCGCACGTGGCGCGAAGCCGGGGTCTTCGTCGGCCTGATCTCCAATCTGCCCGTGGACTGGAAGGCACCGTTCGCCGAGTTCGCCGACTGGGACGGGCTGTTCGACGCGGTCCTCCTCTCCTGCGACCTGGGCACCCGCAAGCCCGAGCCGCAGATGTTCGAACTGGCCGAATCGGTCTCCGGCCTGCCTGCCCCGTCCAACGTCCTCGTCGACGACCTGGAAGCCAACGTCGCCGGTGCCCGGCGGGCTGGCTGGCAAGGCGTCATCGGCGGAGGCGACTCCACGGCCTCCGCCATCGCACACATCGAATCGTTCGTGCGCGTGCGCGCACATCAGCAAGGAGCAGCACGATGACCAATCGCACCGCGTTCGTCACCGGAGCCAGCCGCGGCATCGGAGCGGCCATCGCCACCGAGCTGTACAAGCGCGGCTACCGCGTCGTGGGCACCGCCCGCACCACCAAGCCCGAACTGGACGGCGTCTCGTTCGTCGAATGCGACGTACGCGACCCGGAGTCGGTCAGCCAGGCCGTCGACCAGGCGCGAGACATCCTCGGCGAGATCGACATCGTTATCAACTGCGCCGGGGTCATGAACGACGGGCCGCTGCTCACCCAGTCGCACGACGCAGTCCAGGACGTCTTGGACACCAACCTCAGCGGCTCCATCAACGTGGCCCGCGAAACGGTGCCGGACATGCTCGCGAACAAGTGGGGACGCCTGGTGTTCGTCTCCTCCATCGTGGCGCTGTGGGGCTCGCCCGGACAGGTCAACTACGCGGCATCCAAGAGCGGCCTGATCGGCCTCGCCCGCTCTCTGTCCTGGGAGCTCGGACGGGCCGGCATCACGTCCAACGTGGTGCTGCCCGGCCTGATCGAGACCGACATGATCTCTGACCTCTCGACGAAGCGGCGCGACGAGATCGTCTCCCAGACGGCGCTGCGCCGAGTCGGCCAACCCGAAGAGGTGGCCGCACTCGTCGCCTTCCTGGTATCCGACGAGGCAGGGTTCGTCACCGGCTCCTCGATCCCGATCGGCGGCGGCGTCGGTATGGGCGTGTGACATGGCAGCCCACACGTATCCACTGGTCGACGCGGGCCGCCGACTGCCGCTGCCCGCGGTGGACGACATCCGGCCGACCCCCAACGGGTTCATCGGCCGCAAGAAAGTCGTCCCCGACGACCCGTACCTGTCCGGTCACTTCCCCGAACTGACCGTGTATCCCGGCGTCTTCCTCGTCGAGAGCCTGCAGCAGATGCTCGAACTGCACCTCGACGGCGCTCTGGGCGGGGTCGACCTGACAGAGCTGCGCTCTGTCCGCTTCAGCCGCCCGGCGCTGGCCGGCGACGTGGTCGAGCTGGACACCGACATCACCGGCGACCGCACCGACCTGCTCACCCACACCACCTGCAGCATCGACGGGCAGCGCTGCGCCCGCATCACGGCCAGATGGAGGTGCAGGACATGACGACCGCACCCGATCCGATCACCGCCTACCCCGATCCCGGGGACCTGCTGCCCTACGGCTACCCCGCGCTGCACATCGACCGGATCGTCGAGCACCGGCCGGGCACGCTCACGGCCGTGAAGGCCGTGACCTATCACGAGCTCGACCTGCACATCGGCCGCACCCGGCCGGCCGCCCTGCCCGCCAGCCTCACCCTGGAGTCCTTCCTGCAGGCCTGTGGACTCCTCCTCCTCGTGGAGTCCGCAGGCGACGAGAAGCAACTGCTGATCTTCGGCTCCGCACGCGGGGTGCGAGTCAAGGGAGCAGTGCACGCGGGTGAGCTCCTGGAGCACACCGTCACGCTGACGGACCGGGACGAGGAGACCGCCACGTTCAGTGGCGTGGCCCGCACCGGCGATGGCCGCGTCGTCCTCGAGGTGGACCGCGCCATCACCCTGCTGCGCCCGGCCGGCTCACTCGCCGACGCATCCGAGCGGAGCTGACATGCCCGCATGGCAGGAGAAGGAGAGTTACATGGGCTACCGCTACGTCGTCACCGCCCCCGGACAGGGAGTCCAGCGACCGGGAATGCTCCACCCCTGGCTGGAGGCCGTGCCCGGCGCTTGGGAACAGATCGACTCCTGGTCCCGCGCGGCCGGCTTCGACCTGCTGCGCGCCGGCGACGACGAGGCCCTCCTCGCCGACACGGCCTACGCCCAGCCGCTGATCGTCGCCGTGTCCGTGCTCGCCCACCAACTGCTGCGCAGCAGGCTTCCGGCGTTCCCCGACACGATCCTGTACGCCGGACACTCGGTCGGCGAACTGTCCGCGGCCGCGGGGGCCGGGCATCTCGGCGCGGCAGAGGCCGTCTCCCTGGCCAGAGTGCGGGGCGCGGTGATGTCACAGGCGTGCCGGGCCACGCCGACCGGCATGGCTGCGGTCATGCCGTCCAAGCGGGCAGGGGCCGGCGATGACGAACTCGTGGCAGCCGTGGAAGCCATGGGCGTCACCATCGCCAACTTCAACGGCAGTCACCAGTTCGTGGCCGCAGGCCCGGCGAACCTGATCGCAGCGCTGGCCGACGCACCTCCCACGGGCACCCGCGTGGCGCCCCTGAACGTCGCCGGAGCCTTCCACACCGAGGCCATGACGCCCGCGGTCGAGGCCTTCGACCGCGCCGTGAACGAGGCCGACTTCGTCCAACCCGCCTCCGACCTCCTCGGCAACGGCGACGGCGCCCTTGTCGCGAACTCCGACGAACTGCGCCGCCGGCTGATCACACAGCTCGTCTCACCGGTCCGCTGGGATCTGTGCGGGCACACGATCGCCCGTCTGGCCCCGGACGCACTTCACATCGAGCTGGCCCCGGCCGGACCGCTCACCCGGCTCCTTGCGCGAGCCAGGCCCGAAGCACGGGCCATCGCGCTGGCCGGCCCCGACGACATCGACCGCGTACTCGCCGAGGCCGATGCGGACCTTCACGCGCCCGAACCGGCGGGTGCCCGATGAGCACGACGGAGGAAGACCAAATGCACAGCGCCGTCGAGGAACTGATGGCTCTCAAGCAGGTCATCGCCGAAGGCGCGGATCCCCGCGCCACCGAACGCCAGCGCGCCAAAGGAAAGCTGACCGTCAGGGAACGGATCGACCTGCTGCTCGACGAGGGATCGTTCAACGAGATCGAGCCTCTGCGCCGGCACCGGGCAACCGGCTTCGGCCTGGAGGCCAAGAAGCCGCACACCGACGGTGTGGTCACCGGCTGGGGCACTGTGGACGGCCGCACTGTCTTTCTCTACGCGCACGACTTCCGGATCTTCGGCGGAGCACTGGGCGAAGCCCACGCCGAAAAGATCCACAAAACAATGGACATGGCCATCGCGGCCGGAGCCCCCCTGGTCTCCCTCAACGACGGCGCCGGCGCTCGTATCCAAGAAGGTGTCACAGCGCTCGCCGGCTACGGCGGAATCTTCCAGCGCAACACCCAGGCATCCGGCGTCATCCCGCAGATCAGCGTCATGCTCGGCCCCTGCGCCGGCGGCGCCGCCTACTCCCCGGCCCTGACCGACTTCGTCTTCATGGTCCGCGACACATCCCAGATGTTCATCACCGGACCGGATGTCGTGAAGGCCGTCACCGGCGAGGAGATCACCCAGAACGGTCTGGGCGGCGCCGACGTGCACGCCGAGACCTCGGGCGTCGCGCACTTCGCCTACGACGACGAGGAGACCTGCCTCGCCGAAGTGCGCTACCTCCTGTCGCTCCTGCCGCGAAACAACCGCGAGAACCCGCCGGCCCTCGACGCCGACGACCCCGCCGACCGGCGCTGCGACGACCTCCTCGACATCGTCCCCGCAGACGGCAACCGCCCCTACGACATGCGCGCCGTGCTCGAATCGGTCGTCGACGACGGCGACTGCCTGGAGATCCACGAGCGCTGGGCCACCAACGTGCTGGTCGCCCTCGCCCGACTCGACGGCCGGACCGTCGGCATCGTCGCCAACCAGCCCCGATCCCTCGCCGGCGTGCTCGACATCAACGCCTCCGAAAAGGCCGCCCGATTCGTCCAGATGTGCGATGCCTTCAACATTCCCATCGTGACGCTGCTCGACGTCCCCGGCTTCCTGCCCGGAGTCGACCAAGAGCACGGCGGCATCATCCGCCACGGCGCCAAACTGCTCTACGCCTACTGCAACGCCACCGTCCCGCGCATCCAGCTGATCCTGCGCAAGGCCTACGGCGGCGCCTACATCGTCATGGACTCCCGGTCCGTCGGCGCCGACCTGTCGTATGCCTGGCCCACCAACGAGATCGCCGTGATGGGCGCCGAAGGTGCCGCCAACGTCATCTTCCGCCGACAGATCGCCGCAGCCGACGACCCCGAGACCGAACGCACCCGCATGGTCAAGGAGTACAAGGCTGAACTGATGCACCCCTACTACGCGGCCGAGCGCGGCCTGGTCGACGACGTCATCGACCCCGCCGCCACCCGCGAGGTCCTCATCAAGTCCCTGGCGATGCTGCGCACCAAACACGCAGACCTGCCGTCCCGCAAACACGGCAACCCGCCCCAGTAGAAAGCGAAGCGACACCGTGACCACCGCAATCCCATCCGCTGCCGCGGCGGCCCCCCTGGTCCGCATCGAACGCGGCCACGCCACCGACATCGAGCTCGCCGCACTCACCGTGCTGCTCCTCACGCGGGCCGCCGCCGCGGAGACCACGGCCGACACGCCGTCGCACGCCCCCCAGGACACCCCTCGCTGGGACCGGCCGGAGCGACACGCCACCTACCGCTTCCCCGGCAGCTGGCGTCGAGGAATGTGACGTGGCCACCCACGACAGGACCGCGACCAGGACCAGTACGACGCGGACCGCCGACGAACCGTACCCCGCACCCCCGCTACTGGCCGGAGAGGAGGAACGGAGCGATGAGCTTCACATCTACCGAGGCATCGACTGAGGCCACCACCCCACCCGTACCGGAACCGACAAGCCGCGCGGTAACCGGCGAAGCGGCGAGCGCGCCGAGACCCCGCACGGACGGGACCGCGACGCGCAGCAAGGGAGAGAAAGCCGAATGAACGGCATGCGCAAGGTGCTCATCGCCAACCGTGGCGAAATCGCTGTCCGCGTGGCCCGGGCGTGCCGGGACGCCGGGATCGCGAGCGTTGCCGTCTACGCCGAACCGGACCGGGACGCTCTGCATGTCCGCGCGGCCGACGAGGCCTTCGCGCTGGGTGGTGACACCCCCGCGACCAGCTACCTGGACATCCAGAAGGTGCTGCAGGCGGCGAAGGACTCCGGCGCGGACGCGATCCACCCGGGCTACGGATTCCTGTCGGAGAACGCGGAGTTCGCCCAGGCGGTGCTGGACGCGGAGCTGATCTGGATCGGCCCGCCGCCGCACGCCATCCGGGACCTGGGCGACAAGGTCGCCGCCCGGCACATCGCGCAGCGCGCCGGTGCCCCGCTGGTCGCCGGCACCCCGGACCCGGTCTCGGGTGCGGACGAGGTGGTGGCGTTCGCCGAGGAGCACGGCCTGCCGATCGCGATCAAGGCCGCCTTCGGCGGCGGCGGCCGCGGCCTGAAGGTCGCCCGCACGCTCGAGGAGGTGCCGGAGCTGTACGACTCCGCGGTGCGCGAGGCGGTGGCCGCGTTCGGCCGCGGTGAGTGCTTCGTGGAGCGTTACCTGGACAAGCCGCGGCACGTGGAGACCCAGTGCCTGGCCGACAGCCACGGCAATGTGGTGGTCGTGTCCACCCGTGACTGCTCGCTGCAGCGCCGCCACCAGAAGCTGGTGGAGGAGGCGCCGGCCCCGTTCCTCTCGGACGCCCAGCTGGAGGAGCTGTACTCCTCCTCGAAGGCGATCCTGAAGGAGGCCGGCTATGTCGGCGCGGGCACCGTGGAGTTCCTGGTGGGCGCGGACGGCACGATCTCCTTCCTGGAGGTCAACACCCGTCTGCAGGTCGAGCACCCGGTGACCGAGGAGGTCGCGGGCATTGACCTGGTGCGCGAGATGTTCCGGATCGCCGACGGCGAGGAGCTCGGCTACGGCGACCCCGAACTGCGCGGTCACTCCTTCGAGTTCCGCATCAACGGTGAGGACCCGGGGCGCAACTTCCTGCCCGCGCCGGGCACCGTCACCAGGTTCGAGGGCCCGGCCGGCCCGGGTGTCCGCCTGGATGCGGGCGTCGAGTCCGGCTCGGTGATCGGCCCGGCCTGGGACTCGCTGCTGGCCAAGCTGATCGTGACCGGCCGCACCCGCAAGGAGGCCCTGCAGCGGGCCGCCCGCGCGCTGGCCGAGTTCGAGGTCGAGGGCATGGCCACCGCCATCCCGTTCCACCGCAAGGTCGTGGTCGACCCGGCGTTCGCGCCCGAACTGACCGGCTCGCAGGACCCGTTCACCATCTTCACCCGGTGGATCGAGACCGAGTTCGTCAACGACATCCCGCCGTTCGCCCCGGCGGGCGCGGACGCCGAGGACGAGGACGGCGACCGCGAGACGATCGTGGTCGAGGTCGGCGGCAAGCGCCTGGAGGTCTCCCTCCCGTCGTCGCTCGGCATGTCGCTGGCCCGCACCGGTCTGGCGGCCGGCGCGAAGCCGAAGCGGCGCGCGGCCAAGAAGTCCGGCCCGGCCGCCTCCGGTGACACCCTCGCCTCCCCGATGCAGGGCACCATCGTCAAGGTGGCCGTCGAGGAGGGCCAGGAGGCCAAGGAGGGCGACCTGATCGTCGTCCTGGAGGCCATGAAGATGGAACAGCCCCTCAACGCCCACAAGTCGGGCACCGTCAAGGGTCTGTCCGCCGAGATCGGCGCCTCCCTCACCTCGGGCGCCGCGATCTGCGAGATCAAGGAGTGAACAACGCGGCGGCCGACGCCCCCACTGCTGACGGCCGCGGACTGCTCGCCTCCCTGCTCCCCCCGCACGTGGCAGCCGTGGAATCGTTCGGCACCGGGCTGTGGGACTCGCCGGGTGCGCTGTTCCCGGAAGAAGCAAGGCTCATGGCAGCGGCCGGAGCCAAACGCCGGCAGGAGTTCACCGCTGTCCGGGAGTGCGCACGGCGCGCGCTGAGAAGCCTTGGCGAGCCACCGGTTCCCCTGCTCCCCGGGCCACGCGGGGCCCCCGAGTGGCCGCCGGGGATCGTCGGGGCCATGACCCACTGCAATGGATACCAGGCGGCCGCCGTCGCGCGAGTGGATCACGGACTGGTTTCAGTCGGCATAGATGCCGAACCCCACGCAGAACTTCCCCCTTACGTAAGAGAGCTGGTGGTCGGCAACCGTGAGGCGGAGCAGCTCAGAGAACTCGCGGGCCGCTGGCCGAGCGTGCACTGGGGACGTGTGCTGTTCTCCGCGAAAGAGACAGTCTTCAAGGCCTGGTATCCCCTCGCCCGCAGTGAACTCGACTTCCTGCAGGCTGAGGTGTCGCTGTGGCCCGATTCCGAGGATGGCCGCAAGGGTGGCTTCAGGGCGGATCTTCTTCGCTCCGGCCCGGTTGTCGAGATCAGCGGCAAGTGGGGCGTCACCTGCGCAACGATCGCAACTGCTGCGGCGATCGACACGATCACCGGAGACGGCCCCGCGCTCCCGGAACCCGCCCTGCCAACATCAACGCTGAACTGACAAACCCACGGAGGATGAACCCATGCGTCTCGCGGACGGCCCGCAGGTGGAGAGCACGATCGAGATCGCCGCTCCCGCCTGGAAAGTCTGGGACCTGGTGTCAGACATCGCCACATCTGTCCGGCACAGCCCTGAACTACAGGAGGTCCAGTGGCTCGATGGCGCCGACAAGCCCGCTGTAGGAGCCTGCTTCGTCGGACGCAACCGCAACGGCGGGCTCGGAGAGTGGCAGACGGTCAGCCGCATCGTCACGATTGAGCCCGAACGCACCTTCCAATGGGAAGTCGTCTACTACGACGCCCGCCACGACAACGGCGAACCTCTATCAGTCTGGACCTACCACATCGAACCGACCGAGGACGGCTCTGGCACCCGCTTGAAGCACGGCATGAAGCTTGGCGCGACGCCCGGCCCCCTCCACGCGGTGATCGAGCGCAATCCAGAGCGGGAGGAACAGATCCTCGACGGCCGCTTCGCCATGCTGCGGACGGCCATCGACGGAACGTTGGCCGGGGTACGAACCGAGGCGGAAGCGTAGCGCCAACGGGCGACGCTCTTCGCGCACTGGCGCTGTCGGCATGTCCGAGATGCTCAGCGAGACAACGGTTCTGATCACTTGCGGCCCGATCGACCAGCAACTGGGGAAGATCGCCGGCCTCACCTCTGCCGACGAACGCCGCAAGGCGTTCCGGCTACTGGTCGCGGTACTCGCGGCCGTGGACGAACGGCGCCGCAAGCTCTTCCGTGCCGGTGGATGCGGTCACTGGTGGCACACCCCGCCCGTCGCCGGCAGGTGATGACAGATCTCCCACCGCTGTTCTCGGCCTCTGGGCTCGATCCGCGGCAAGACGGGCTGAGGCCAGTGCTCACGCGCCCGTGTCGTCGGCGTCGGAGCCGATCATTGCGCTCGTGGGTCCAGGTCGTGCGGATGGCGTGCGTCTCGGTGAGTGCGCCGACCGGAAGGTCGGGAAGGCGTCGTGGGCTGGGGGGCTCGATGCTGATGCTGCGGGGGTGCTTGCGGTGCGGACAGGGGACGGGACGGGGTTGGGGCGCGGCTCCCGGTCAGGTGGTGAGTCGTCAGGAAAGTCGGCAATCGGTCAGCACCAGTCCGGAAAAACCTGAGGAATCCCTCCCGGACATGCGACTCGTTGTAGGCTGTGGTTACAGCCCTTGACCTGCAAAAACGCAGGCAGGGAGCCTCAGTCCGGGAGTAGCTCGATGCTGCGAACTATGTTCAAGTCCAAGATCCACCGTGCCACCGTCACCCAGGCCGACCTGCACTACGTCGGCTCGGTCACCATCGACGCGGACCTGCTCGACGCCGCCGACCTGCTGCCCGGCGAGCTCGTGCACATCGTCGACATCGACAACGGCGCCCGCCTGGAGACCTATGTCATCGAGGGCGAGCGCGGCTCCGGAGTCATCGGGATCAACGGGGCGGCCGCCCACCTCGTGCACCCGGGCGACCTGGTGATCATCATCAGCTACGCTCAGGTCGACGACGCCGAGGCGCGGTCCCTGCGGCCCAAGGTCGTGCACGTGGACCGGGACAACCGCATCGTGGCGCTCGGCGCGGACCCCTCCGAACCGGCCCCCGGCGGCGACACCCTGCGCAGCCCCCAGGCGGTCCCCGCGGGCTGACCCGGAGCCCTGCCACGCGAGGAGAGCCATGAGCGACATCGAGATCCAGGACGACCGCGAACAGGGCCTCCTCCTGGCCCGTGCGGGCGGCGCCGGCGGGGAGATCGTCGGCTACATCCAGTACTTCGTGCTGGAGGAGCCGGAGCGCGCCCTGGTGCCCGTGCACACCATCGTGGAGCCGGCGCACGAGGGGAAGGGCATCGCGGGCTCGCTGGCCCGCGAGCTGTACGCGACGGCCGCCCGCGAGACCCTGGCGGTCGCGCCGCTCTGCTCGTTCGTCGTCGAGTGGGCCGAGCGGCACCCCGGCGAGGCGCCCGCCGCCCCCGCCGGGCTGCTGGAGGCCGCCAAGGCGGCACTGGCCGCCGACCCGGGCAAGTGGTGACCGGAACGGACCGCTGCATAGGGTGCCGATCATGACGCTGGCACTCCTGCACACCTCACCGGTGCACGTCCCCACGTACGACGGACTGCGCGACGCGCACCACCCCGGACTCGCGCTGCGGCACCTCGTCCACGAGGACCTGCTGGCGCGGGCCCGGGCCGAGGGACCCGACGCCGTGGCCGACGACATCCGTGCGCTCCTGTCGGCGGCGGTGGCCGACGGCGCCGACGCCGTGGTGTGCACCTGCTCCACCATCAGCGGTGTCGCGGAGGCGCAGTCCGCCGCGGTCGGCGTGCCGGTGCTGCGCGGGGACCGCCCGATGGCGGCGCGCGCCGTCGCCGCGGGGGAGCGCGTCGTCGTCATCGCCACCGTGTCCAGCACCCTCGGCCCGAGCACCGCCCTGGTCGAGGAGGAGGCCGCGCGGGCCGGCCGCGCGGTCGAGGTGCGCGCGGTGCTGGTGCCGGGGGCCTGGGAACGGTTCGAGGCGGGTGACCGCGAGGGGTATCTCGACCTGGTCGCGGCGGCCGTCGACGCCGTCACCGACGCGGAAGCGATCGTCCTCGCGCAGCCCTCCCTCGCCGACGCCGCGAACCGGGCCCGCACGACGCTGCCGGTCCTTTCGAGTCCGCGTACCGGTCTGGAAGCCGGCGCCTCGGAATGCGCGGCCCCCGGAACGGCTTAGCTTGGGGGAGTTGCCGAGCAGGACCGAGCGAGGAGGAGTCACCATGGCGGAGCGCGACACGGACGTCGTCATCAGCCCCACCGGTTGGGTCGCGGACCAGGCCCGTACGTACGAGGAGTCCGGCGGCACCAAGGGCACCACCATCCAGGGCGTCCCCTGTCTGCTGCTCGACTACCAGGGCCGCCGTTCAGGTCAGTGGCGGCGCACCGTCCTGATCTACGGCCGGGACGGCGACGACTACCTGATCGTGGCCTCCAAGGGCGGCGCCGACGACCACCCGCTGTGGCTGCTCAACATTCAGGCCAATCCGGAGGTCCGGCTGCGGGTCGGCACCGAGCGGTTCGCCGCCCGGGCCGAGACGCTCCCGTCCGAGGAGAAGGCCCGGGTCTGGGACTCCCTGGTCGAGCTGTTCCCGCAGTACGCCGATTACCAGAAGAAGACCAGCCGGGACATCCCGGTGGTGCGCCTGACCCGCACGGACGGGTGACGTCCGGGCCGCAGGAGTGGACCCGGCGGGCGTGGGCACGCGACTGGGGAGAAGGTGGAAAGGACCCCTCCGAACCTCTGGAGGCACGACCATGACCCACCCGTTCCCCGACCCCGTCCCACCGAGCCCCACCCCGGTGCCGGGCCCCGGACCCGATGTCCCGGACCCGAACCCGACGCCGCAGCCCGACCCGTTCCCGGCACCGGGGCCCGGGCCCGGCCCCGTGCCGGCGCCTCCGCCGTCCCCGGTGCCGCCGGGCCCGACGCCGGACCCGGACCCGACGCCGCCGGAGCCCGAGCCGTCACCCGTGTGACGCCTAGGCGTCGACCTCCGAGCGGTCCCCGCCCCACAGCGTGTGGAACGAGCCCTCGCGGTCGACCCTGCGGTAGGTGTGCGCGCCGAAGAAGTCCCGCTGGCCCTGCGTGAGCGCGGCCGGCAGACGCGCGGCCCGCAGCGCGTCGTAGTACGCGAGCGCGGCGGCGAAGCCCGGTGTGGGCACGCCCTGGGTGGTCGCGGCGACCAGGACGGCACGCCAGTCGTCCTGGGCCGCCGCGATCTCGTCGGCGAAGCCCTTGTCGGACAGGAGCGAGACCAGGCCGGGCTCGGCCTCGTACGCGGCGGTGATCCGGTCCAGGAAGGCGGCCCGGATGATGCAGCCGCCGCGCCAGATGCGGGCCACCGCGCCGGAGTCGATGTCCCAGTCGTAGGTCTCGCTACCCGCGGCGATCTCGTGGAAGCCCTGCGTGTACGACACGATCTTCGACGCGTACAGCGCCTGCTCGACCCGGTCCGCGAAGGCCGCGGCCTCCGCCTCGCTCAGCGGCTTCGCCGTCGGGCCCGCCAACCCCTGGGAGGCGTCGCGCAGTTCCGCGTGCCCGGACAGCGAGCGGGCGAACACCGCCTCCGCGATGCCGGACACCGGCACGCCCAGGTCGAGCGCGATCTGCACCGTCCAGCGGCCGGTGCCCTTCTGCTCCGCCTGGTCCTGCACCACGTCGACGAACGGCTTTCCGGTGGCCTCGTCCACGTGGGACAGCACCTCCGCCGTGATCTCGATCAGGTAGGAGTCGAGGCGGCCCGTGTTCCACTTACGGAAGATGTCCGCGATCTGCGCGGGGGAGTACCCGGCGACATCGCGCAGCAACTGATAGGCCTCGCCGATGAGTTGCATGTCGGCGTACTCGATGCCGTTGTGCACCATCTTCACGAAGTGCCCGGCGCCGTCGGGGCCCACGTGCGTCACGCACGGGGCGCCGTCCTTCGCCTTCGCGGAGATCTTCTCCAGCATCGGGCCGAGCGACTCGTACGACTCCACGCTGCCGCCGGGCATGATGCTCGGTCCGTGCAGGGCGCCCTCCTCGCCGCCGGAGACACCGGTGCCGACGAAGTGGATGCCCTGCTCGCGCAGCTCCTTCTCACGGCGACGGGTGTCGGCGAAGTGCGCGTTGCCGCCGTCGACGATCATGTCGCCGGGCTCCAGGAGCGGCGCGAACTCCTTGATCACCGCGTCCGTCGGATCGCCCGCCTTCACCATGATCACGAGCCGTCGCGGCCGTTCGAGGGCGGCCACGAACTCCTCGGCGGTCTCGGTCGGCACGAAGATGCCCTCCTCGCCGAACTCCTCCACCAGCGCGTGCGTGCGCGACGCCGTGCGGTTGTGGAGGGCGACCGTGTAGCCGTTCCGCGCGAAGTTGCGGGCGAGGTTGCGCCCCATGACGGCGAGCCCGGTGACACCGATCTGAGCTGTACTGCTCATGCCTGTCGCTCCTGGATTGGGAAGTTGGAAGATCTTGTTCAGTTGGCGCGTGCCGAGGCGTAGCGTGGGCCTTCCCCCACGTGGAACCCCTCTCGAACTCTCTACGATGCTGGAGCCGTGCGTGCCTCATTTCGACCTGCCGCTCGACGAACTGCGTTCCTACAAGCCCGTGTTGACGGCACCCGACGACTTCGACGTCTTCTGGGAGAAGACCCTGGCCGAGGCCAGGGAGCACGACCTCGACGCGCGTTTCGAGCCGGTCGACGTCCCGCTCACCGCGGTCGACGTATTCGACGTTACGTACGCGGGCTTCGGCGGGCATCCTGTGAAGGGCTGGCTGATCCTCCCCGCGGGCACCACGGAGCCGATACCGGCCGTGGTCGAGTACATCGGCTACAGCGGCGGCCGGGGCCTGCCGCACACCCACCTCAGGTGGGCCGCCGCCGGGTTCGCGCACTTCGTGATGGACACCCGCGGCCAGGGCAGTGGCGGCACCGTCGGTGACACCCCGGACCCCGTCGGCAGCGGGCCGGCGGTCTCCGGCTTCATGACGCGCGGTATCCAGGACCCGCACGACTACTACTACCGGCGCGTCTACACGGACGGTGTGCGCGCCGTGGAGGCGGCCCGCTCGCACCCGCTCGTCGACGCCTCCCGCGTCGCCGTGACCGGCGGGAGCCAGGGCGGCGGCATCACGATCGCCGTGGCCGGTCTCGTACCGGACCTGAAGGCGGCCGCGCCGGACGTCCCGTTCCTGTGCCACTTCGGCCGCGCGACCACGCTCACCGAGCGTCACCCGTACCGCGAGATCGCGATCTACCTCAAGGCGCACATCGGCGAGGACGAGCGCGTCTTCCGTACGCTCTCGTACTTCGACGGCATGAACTTCGCGGCCCGTGCCACCGCGCCCGGCCTGTTCTCCGTGGCCCTGGAGGACCTGACCTGCCCGCCCTCGACGGTGTTCGCGGCGCACAACCACTGGGCGGGCGCCGAGCGCTCCATGGAGGTGTACGCCTTCAACGACCACGAGGGCGGCGGACCCTTCCAGCAGGCCGTCCAACTACGGTGGATTCCCGGCCACTTGAGGGACTGAAAGCAGTCAGGGTGACCCTCGGCACTCTTGTCATCACTGCGTGGGAGCGGCTAATTTGCCGCTCCTACGTGTGCCTGTACAGGTTTCAGAGGGGGCTTCCATGGCGTTACGCGGCCGGCACCGCCGGTACCAGCCGAGCCGGGTCAACCGGGCGTCGCTGACGGTCACCGTCGGTGGCGCGGGCATGGCGATCCCGCTCATCGGCGCGGGCACGGCGCAGGCCGCCGACGTGCACACCTGGAACAAGGTCGCCGCGTGCGAGTCCTCCGGGAACTGGAGCGTCAACACCGGCAACGGCTACTACGGCGGTCTGCAGTTCACCCGCTCCACCTGGGCCGCGTACGGCGGCACGGCCTACGCGCCGCGCGCCGACCTGGCCACCAAGGACCAGCAGGTCGCGGTCGCGGAGAAGGTCCTGAAGGGGCAGGGGCCGGGCGCCTGGCCGGTGTGCTCGCAGCGGGCCGGGCTCGGCCGTACGCCCGAGCGCCCCCCGGTCCGCACGGTCAAGGACGTCAGGCCCGAGGTGACCCCGCAGTCGACCGCCGGCCGCGGCGAGTCGTACACGGTGATCGGCGGCGACACGCTCTCCGGCATCGCGGACGCGCGCAAGGTGCCCGGGGGCTGGGAGCGGCTGTATTCGGCCAACCGCAAGACCATCGGCGCCGACCCGGACCTGATCATTCCCGGCCAGCGGCTCTCGATGCCCGGAGCGTCGACGAGGACGAGCGGGGCTACGAAGACGGCGGACGCCACGAAGACGGCCGGATCCAGGAAGACCACGACGCGGCAGCCCCAGAAATCACAGCCCAGGAAGACAGCACCGAAGAAGACCGAGGCCAAGAAGACCGCGACGACCAGGGCCGCCTCGCGCGGTGCCGTCGCGCCCGTCGACGCGCCCCTCGGCACCCCGTACCACGCGGCCGGCTCCTCCTGGTCGAAGGGCTACCACACGGGCGTGGACTTCGCGGTGGCCACCGGCACCTCCATCAAGGCGATCGCCGCCGGTCAGGTCGTCTCGGCCGGCTGGGGCGGATCGTACGGCTACGAAGTGGTGATCCGGCACGCCGACGGCAAGTACAGCCAGTACGGACACCTGTCGGCACTCTCCGTGAAGAGCGGGCAGCGGGTGGTGGAGGGCCAGCGGATCGCCCGCTCCGGGTCCACCGGCAACAGCACGGGCCCGCATCTGCACTTCGAGGTGCGGACGGGGCCCGGCTTCGGCAGCGACATCGACCCGCTCGCGTATCTGCGGGCCCACGGCGTCAGGATCTGACGTTCCCGACCGCCGGCTCGTCGGACGGCGGCTTCGGCTGCCGCGGCGGCATGGCCTCGAGACCGGCCGGACTGTCCGGGACCTGCGGCGTCGGGTGACCGGCGACCACGTGGGCGGCGCGGTCCCGGCCGATGCGCTCGGTCGTCAGCAGGATCAGGCCGCCCGCGGCCACGACACCGCAGCCCAGCGCCAGGACCGTGCCGATCGTGCCGTGCCGGAACGTCTCGCCGAACAGGGTGAGGCCGACGGCGGCCGCCACCACCGGGTTCACGACCGTCGCGGTGGCCAGCGGCGCAGCGAGGCCGGCGCCCCGGTAGGAGGCCTGCGACAGCAGCATGCCCGTGGTGGCCAGGGCCGCGATCGCCAGCAGGGTGGTGAGCTGCTCCAGGGGCCGGCCCGACCAGTCGACGGCCACCGACTTCGTGAACACCGACGCCATGCCGAACGCGCTGCCCGCCGCGATCGCGAGGAGCACCGCGCGCACCACCGGGTGCCGGTGCGCGGCGCGGGCCGACATCATCAGCACCAGCACGCCACCTGCTGTGATCAGACCGACCAGCAGGCGCTCCGCCCCGGTCAGCGAGTCCTCGGAGGCCGTGCCGGTCAGCGCCAGCAGGCCCGCGAGCCCGACCGTCGCCATGATCGCCCCGCGCCAGGCGGTGGCCCCGGCCCGGCGGCGCACCAGCAGCGCCGCCATCGGCAGCGCCAGCACGATCGTCAGGGCGCCCAGCGGCTGCACCAGGCTCAGCGGGCCGTAGGCGAGGGCCACGACGTGCAGCAGTGCGCCCAGGCCGTTCAGACACCCGGCACCCCACCACGCGGGCCTGCGCAGCGGGGCGTACGCCGAGTCCGGCGTCGTCTCGGCGACCCGCTCCTGCACGATCGCCCCGCCCGCGTAGGCGACCGCCGAGACGAGGGAGAGCAGCACGGACAGCGCCAGGGCACTCATCTGGTGCCCCCTGCGGTGCGGCGCGGCGCTCGATCGGTTCTCATACCCTCCACGATCTCTCTCCCGAGCGTTCTTGTCGTCCGACCTGAGCAGTCATTGGGTCCTACTGCCGATGGAGTACGCCGCCTCGTGAGTCATCCCCAGGGCGGGTGCACCGGGACCGCGGAGGGCCTCACACCGTTCGCACTCTTCCGCGCCGGGCCTCCATGGGTGACCATGAGACGCGAGGCGAGCACAACCGACCTGATCGAGTGGGACGACCGACGACGGGGGCCGTGCGTGCGAGTGGGACTGCTGACCCGGGAGTATCCGCCGGATGTCTACGGCGGCGCTGGAGTCCATGTCGAGTTCCTGGCAAGGGAGTTACGTCCGCTCGTCGACCTCGACGTGCACACCTGGGGCGAGGGCGCGGGCGAAGGCGTCCGCCGGCACCGCGCCTGGCCGGCGCTCGACGGGGCGAACGACGCGCTGCGCACCCTCTCCGTGGACCTGTCCATGGCCGCCGCCCTCGAAGGCCGCGACCTCGTCCACTCCCACACCTGGTACACGAACCTCGCGGGCCACCTCGCCGCCCTCCACCTCGGCGTTCCGCACGTGATGACCGCACACTCCCTGGAGCCGCTGCGCCCCTGGAAGGCCGAGCAGCTCGGTGGCGGTTACGCTCTGTCGGCCTGGGCGGAACGCACGGCGATCGAGGCGGCGGACGGCGTGATCGCGGTGTCCCGGGCGATGCGGGACGACATCCTCGCCTGCTACCCGGCGCTGGAGCCCAAGCGCGTGCGCGTCGTGCACAACGGCATCGACGTGTCCCTGTACCGCGCCGACCCCGGCACGGACGTGCTGCGCCGCTTCGGGATCGACCCGGAGCGCCCGTACGTGATCTTCGTCGGACGCATCACGCGGCAGAAGGGCGTGCCCCACCTGCTGCGTGCCGCCCGCGACCTCGCCAAGGGCGTGCAGCTGGTGCTCTGCGCCGGGGCGCCGGACACCCCGGAGATCGGGCGTGAATTCCGCGAACTGGTGGCGGAGTTGAAGGAGACCCGCGACGGGGTGTGCTGGATCCCGTCCATGCTGCCGCGCGCCGAGGTCGTCCAACTCCTCACGCACGCGACGGTGTTCGTCTGCCCCAGCGTGTACGAGCCGCTCGGCATCGTGAACCTGGAGGCGATGGCCTGCGGGACCGCGGTCGTCGCGTCCCGGGTCGGCGGCATCCCCGAGGTGGTGGCGCACGGCGAGAGCGGCCTGCTGGTCCCGTACGCGGAGGCGGACCCGGCGGCCTTCGAGGCCGGCCTCGCGCACGCGCTGAACGAGGTGGTCGGCGACCCCGGCGCGGCGCGCCGGATGGGCGAGGCCGGACGGGAGCGGGCCGCGGCGGAGTTCGGCTGGGACGCGGTCGCCCGGCGCACGGTCGACTTGTACAGGGAGATCCTCAACGGCGCCTGAGGCGCTGTGACGTGAAGGGGGCTGGCATGCGCGGTGGGCCTTCGGTGCTCGGGATCGTACTGGCGGGAGGAGAGGGAAAGCGGCTGATGCCGCTGACCGCGGACCGGGCGAAGCCCGCGGTGACGTTCGGCGGTACCTACCGCCTCGTCGACTTCGCCCTGTCGAACCTGGTGAACGGTGACATCCTGCGCATCTGCGTGCTCACGCAGTACAAGTCGCACTCCCTGGACCGGCACGTCACCACGACATGGCGGATGTCGAGCCTGCTCGGCAACTACGTCACGCCCGTCCCGGCGCAGCAGCGCCTCGGGCCCCGCTGGTACTCGGGCAGCGCCGACGCGATCCTGCAGTCCCTCAACCTCGTCCACGACGAACAGCCGGACTTCATCGCGGTGTTCGGCGCCGACCACGTGTACCGGATGGACCCGCGGCAGATGCTCGCGCAGCACATCGAGTCCGGCGCGGGCGTCACCGTCGCGGGCATCCGGGTGCCGCGCTCCCAGGCTCCGTCCTTCGGCGTCATCACGCCGGCCCGCGACGGCACGCGCATCGACGCGTTCCTGGAGAAGCCGTCGGACCCGCCGCCGCTGCCCGGGAGCCCGAACGAGGTCTTCGCCTCGATGGGCAACTACCTCTTCACGACGAAGACCCTCGTCGACGCGTTGCTGCAGGATGCCGAGGACGACAACTCGGTGCACGACATGGGGGGTTCGATCCTGCCGATGCTCACGGAGCGCGGAGTCGCCCAGGTCTACGACTTCGACAGCAACCACGTCCCCGGCGAGACCGAGCGCGACCACGGCTACTGGCGCGACGTCGGCACCCTCGACTCGTACTACGAGGCCCACATGGACCTCATCTCGGACGAACCGATGTTCAATCTGGACAACCGGCGCTGGCCGATCTACACGCACTCCGGCCAGCTGCCGCCCGCCAAGTTCTGCGCGGCCGGCATCGCGAGCGAGTCGATCGTCAGCCCGGGCTGCGTCATCCGCGGGCAGGTCACCGGTTCCGTCCTCTCGCCGGGCGTCACGATCGCCGACGGCGCGGTCGTCCAGGGCTCGGTGCTGCACGACAACGTGCGGATCGGCAGGGGAGCGGTGGTGCGCGGCGCCGTCCTCGACAAGAACGTGGAGGTCCCGGCCGGCGCGACGATCGGCGTCAACCCGGTCCGGGACGCGGAGCTCTACACCGTGTCGAAGGGCGGCGTGATCGCCCTGGGCAAGGGGCAGGCGGTGCGCTGAGCCGCGCGCACCACCCCGGCCCGGCCCTTCGGGTGCCGGCGCGACGGCGCCGCGCGGAACCCGCTCAGGCCGGGCCGACACCCCTGACGTCGATCGGCACCGCGCCGAGGCGGTAGCCGCGCTCGTCCAGCAGATGGCCGTTCAGCTTCATCGGCCACAGGGCCACCGCCCGGTCGACCACGGTCAGAGCGGGCACCCGCTCGGCGAGCCGCACCTCGAACCGCTGTGCGTCGTCGAGCGAGCGGACCCAGGCGATCACCTTGAGGTTGTGGCGGCCGATCACCCCCGCGCACAGCCGCACCTCCCGCGCCCCCGTGACCTGCTCGGCGACCGCCCGCAGATCGCCCGGCGCCGCCCGGCCCCACAGGATCAGCGACACCGGCCACTCGGACAGCGGCCTGGCCACCTCGCAGCGGGTCTGCGCCATGCCCGCGGCGAACAGCCGGTTCACCCGGCGGCGCACCGTGTCCGGACCCGCCCCGCACCGCTCGGCCAGGGCGCGGTGACCCGCCCGGCCGTCCACGGACAGTTCGGCCAGCAACGCGTGGTCGAGATCGGTCAGTTCGAAGACCGGGGCGTCCGCGCGGGCCGGGGCCGTCCCGGTGAGCCGGGCGAGCTGCGCGGAGTCGAGCGCGCGCAGCCGCCACCGGCTGCCCTCCGTGTAGACGGTGCTCGCCAGATGGGTGCGGGTGGCGACGATGCCCGCCAGCGAGCCGAGCCGGTGCGTCACCCAGTGGGTGAGCGCCGACAGGCGCGGCGCGAACACGGTCAGCAGCAGGTCGCGTCCGCCACTGACGTGCTCGACGGCCACGACGTGCGATTCCGCCACGAGCGCCCGGGCGACCTCGGACAGCCGCCCGTTCGCGCAGTCGACCTCGACGAACGCCAGACACCCCTGGCCGGACTCGGCGACGACCGGCGCCGGATGGCAGCTGACCCAGGCGGCCCCCGCCTCCGTCAGCCGGCTCCAGCGGCGGGCCACCGTCACCGGATCCACCCCGATCGCCGCGCCGATCCGGGCCCACCCGGCCCGCGGCGCGATCTGCAGGGCGTGCACGAGCGCCTGATCCAGGCCGTCGAGCACGCCGCCGAATTCCTGCGCCACCGCACCACTCCTGCGTTTTCCCTGCGATTCACGACCCGTTCATGCGGCAGGGCCGCACCCTGAACGCCATTCCCGTCGTCCCGCCGGACCGTACCAGGAGGCATCTCCCGCATGTCGATCACCGAACGCGCCGCGGAACTCCAGCCCGGACTCGTCGAGCTGCGCCGCGCCCTGCACCGTGCACCCGAGCTCGGCCTCGACCTGCCCCGCACCCAGGAGAAGATCCTCACCGCCCTCGACGGTCTGCCCCTGGAGGTGTCCCTCGGCAAGGACCTCAGCTCCGTCACGGCGGTCCTGCGCGGCGGCCGGCCCGGCGGCGCGGTCCTCCTGCGCGCCGACATGGACGCGCTGCCCGTCACCGAGAAGAGCGGAGTGTCCTACGCCTCCGAGGTGCCGGGTGCGATGCACGCCTGCGGCCACGACCTGCACACGGCCGGGCTCGTCGGCGCGGCCACCCTGCTCGCCGAGCGCCGTGCGGACCTCCACGGCGACGTCGTGTTCATGTTCCAGCCCGGCGAGGAGGGCCACAACGGCGCGGGCGCCATGATCGACGAGGGCGTCCTCGACGCCGCGGGCAAGCCGCTCGACGCCGCGTACGCCCTGCACGTCGCCGCGAACCAGTTGCCCGGCGGCTGGATCGCCTCCCGGCCCGGGACCGTCACCTCCGCCTCCGACGTGCTCACCGTCACCGTCCGCGGCCAGGGCGGCCACGGCTCCACCCCGCACAGTGCCAAGGACCCCGTCCCCGTCGCCTGCGAGATCGTCACCGCCATCCAGACCTGGGTGACCCGCCGCTTCGACATCTTCGACCCGGCCGTCGTCACCGTCGGCCAGTTCCACGCGGGCACCCAGCAGAACGTCATCCCGGAGACCGCCGAGTTCCGGGCCACCGTGCGCAGTTACTCCGAGGCCGCGCACGAGCGGCTCATCGAGGGGCTGCCCCGCCTGGTGCGCGGCATCGCCGCGGCGCACGGCGTCGACGCGGAGGTGACGTACGACGTGATGTACCCGGTCACCGTCAACGAGGCCGCCGAGACCGCCTTCGCCCTCGACACCGCCCGCGACCTGTTCGAGCCCGGCGCCGTCTGGGAGGCACCGAACCCGGCCAACGGCTCCGAGGACTTCGCGTTCGTCCTCCAGCGCGTGCCCGGCGCGATGCTGCTCGTCGGCGCCGCGCCCGACGGCGCCGACCTCGCGAACGCGCCGATGAACCACTCCCCGCAGGCCGTCTTCGACGACGCGGTGCTGCACCGCCAGGCCGCCCTGCTCACCGCCCTCGCCGAGCGGCGCCTGGCGCGGGGAGCCGCCGCATGAGCGGACCCGCCGCGCCGAAGGTCCGGGCCGTCGTCGGGCTGCTGATCGCCTTCGAGCTGGTCAGCGGCTTCCTCCAGGGCGCAGCCGTGCCCCTGGTCCCCGAGGTCCAGGACTGGCAGGGCATCAGCACCGGCCAGGCACAGTGGTTCACCACCGCTCAGTACCTGGCCGCCGCGATCAGCGTGCCCGCCCTCGGCCGCCTCGGCGATCTGTACGGACACCGGCGCATGATCCGCGCCGCGCTCGGGGCGATCGCGCTCGGCACGCTCCTCGTCGCCTGCGCCCCGAACCTCGCGGTGCTGCTCCTGGGCCGCGCCCTGATGGGCCCCCTCGCCGCACTGCTCCCGCTGGAGATCGGGCTCGTCCGGGACCGGCTCGACATCGACGGCGGACGCCGGGCCGTGGGACTGCTGGTCGGCGCCCTGACCCTGGGCACCGTGCTCGGACACGCGCTCGCCGGACCGCTGCTCGCCCTCCTCGGGGAACTGCGCCCGGCCCTCTTCGCGCTCGCCGCGCTCGCCGTCGGCTGCGTCGCCCTGTCGTTCACCGCGATCCCCGAGTCCCGCACCCGCGCCAGCGGCCGGATGGACTGGCCGGGCGCGGCCCTGCTGGCCCTCGCCCTCGTCACCCTGCTCGGCACGGTGTCGCGTGGCCCCGCCCGGGGCTGGACCTCGGCGCCCACGCTCGGCGGACTGCTGCTCGCCGGGCTCCTGCTGACCGTCTGGGCCAGGCTCCAACTCGCCCGCCCGGACGCCCTGGTGGACGTCCGCGCCCTGGCCCGCAGGAGAAGCGCGCCGTACTACGCGTCCGGATTCGTGCTCGGCGCCGTGATGCTGGGCGGCCAGACCGTCGCGGTCAGCTTCATGGCGGCCTCCCCGGGGGAGGAGGGGTACGGGTTCGGCCTCGCCGCATGGCAGATCAGCCTCTACGGCGTCATCCCGAACATCACGGCTTTCGCCGGGTCCGCCCTGTGCGCCGCCCTGGCCACCCGCATCGGCTACCGCCGGCTGCTCCTGGGAGCCTTCACGGCGCTCGCCGTCGGATACGCCGCGGTGATCGCGCTGCACTCGGGCCTGGCCCCGTTCGCCGCCGCCAACGCCCTGGTCGGCCTCGGCTGCGGCCTCGCGCTCGGCGGACTGCCGACCGTCATCGTGGAGGGCAGCGCCGCCGACCGCACGGCCAGCGCCACCGCCGTCTACAACAACCTCAAGACACTCGGCGGCAGCGTCGGCGGCGCCGCCTTCGCCGTCGCGCTCGGCTCCCTGGTGGTCGGCACGACGGACACCCCGACCCTGACCGCCTACCTGACGATCTGGGCCGGGGGAGGACTCGCCTGCGTCCTCGCCGTCGGACTCCAGCTCCTCGCCCACCGCGGGGAGCCGGGCCTCACAGCACCCGGCGCCGCCGTCCCAGCCACGTCTGCGCGATCACCACGACCGCCAGGAACGCCCCGCTGACCACCTGCTGGTACGCGGAGTCCAGCGAACCGATCTGGTTGATCACGTTCTGGATGACCTTGAGGAGGAGCACGCCCACCAGCGAACCGCTGATGAACCCGAAGCCACCCGTCAGCAGCGTGCCGCCGATGACGACCGCCGAGATCGCCTCCAGTTCCATGCCGGAGCCGAGGATCGTCACGCCCGACACCAGCCAGGCCGCGTTCAGCGCACCGGCCAGGCCCGCGCACAGACCGGACAGCGTGTAGACACCGATCTTCGTGCGGGCCACCGGCGCGCCCATCAGGGCCGCCGCGTCCTCGTTGCCGCCGACCGCGTACACGTACTGCCCGAAGCGGGTGCGCCGCAGCACCACCGCGCCGAGCACGAACAGCGCCAGCGTGATCCAGACCGGGATGCCGATGCCGAACAGCTTGTCCTGGCCTAGCGAGGCGAAGAACGTGGACTTGTCGACGAGATACGTCTTCGAGCCCTCGTCGGTGATCGCGAGCAGGATGCCGCGCGCGCCGAGCATCGCCGCCAGCGTCACGATGAAGGGGGCGAGCCGCGAGCGCGCGATCAGCAGCCCGTTGACCAGCCCGATCAGACCGCACACGGCCAGCGGCAGCAACAGCGCCACCACCGTCCCGTACTGCGACCCCCAGGCCGCGAGCACCCCGCCGAGCGCGAACAGCGAACCGACCGACAGGTCGATGCCGCCCGTCACGATCACGAACGTCATCCCGAGCGCCACGACCGCGAGGAACGCGGACGACAGCGCCATGTTCTCCAGGTTGTCGCCGGTCAGGAACGTGTCGAAGGAGAGGGACGCGGCGATCACCGCGATCACCAGCGTGACCAGCGCGCCGTGCTGCTGGGCGAGCGCGCTCAGCCGCTCGGCGCGTGTCGCGCCGAGGGGTTCCTCCTGCGCGGCCCCGGCCGGCTGTACCGCTTCGACGTCAGTCATCGTCATCGCTTCCCCCGTTCCCTGGCCGCGTAGACGGCGAGCACGATCACCACGGCCTGGGCGATCTGCGTCCACGACGGCGGCAGGTCGTGCTTGATGAGCGTGGCCGTCAGCAGCTGGATGAGGACGGCGCCCGCGACGGTGCCGCCGATGCGCACCCGGCCACCGGTGAGCGGGGTGCCGCCGACCACGACCGCGGTGATCGCGGAGAGTTCCATCAGATTGCCGAGCGAGGTCGGGTCGCTCGCGGTGAGCCGGGCGGTGGCCAGCACGCCCGCCGTCGCGGCCAGCGCCCCCGAGATCACATAGACGAGGATCAGGACCCGGCGCACCGGCAGTCCGGCGAGCTGCGCCGCCGGGCGACTGTCGCCGATCGCCAGGAGCTGGCGGCCGAACGTGGTGCGCCGCACCACGAAGGCGACGAGCAGCGCGAGGGCCGCCGCGATGAGCACCAGGTACGGGATGCCGAGCACGTCACCGGTGCCGAGCGCCCGCAGACCCGGGTCGCGGACGTCCTTGAGCTGGGGCAGCAGGACGAGCGCGAGCCCGCGGCCCGCGACCATCAGCGCCAGCGTGGCGACGATCGGCTGGACCCCGATGAACGCGATGAGGGCACCGTTCGCGACACCGATCAGGATCCCGCCGAAGAGCGCCGCGACCAGCGCGATCCACGCCCCGTAGCCGAGATAGAGGGAGATCAGGGAGGTGGCGAGCGCCATCACCGAGCCGACCGAGAGGTCGACGCCCTCGGTGCCGATGGCCAGGGCCATGCCGAGGGCCACGATGAGGACGGGCGCCACCTGCACGGCCTGGGTGCGGAAGTTCTCCGCGGACAGGAAGTGCGGGGTGAAGGCGATGTTCGCCAGCAGCAGGACGGCGACGCCCGCATAGACGCCGTAGTCCTGGAGCAGGCGCAGCAGCCGGTCCCGGTCGAGGCCGGCCCTGCCCAGTGACAGGTCAGTCAACGGACTTCCCCCCAGCGGGAGTTGCGGCGATGGCACGCATCAGTCGGTCCTCCGTGACCGCGTCACCGGTGAGCTCCGCGACCACGGCGCCGTCCTTGAGGACGACGACCCGGTCCGAGCCCTCGATCAGCTCCTCCATGTCGGAGGAGATCAGCAGGACGCCGAGGCCGTCGTCCGCCAACTCGTCGATCAGCTTCTGCACTTCGGCCTTCGCGCCGACGTCGATACCGCGCGTCGGCTCGTCCAGCAGCAGCACCTTCGGGTTCATCGCCAGCCAGCGCGCGAGCAGAACCTTCTGCTGGTTCCCGCCGGACAGTTCCCCGACCTTCTGGTGCGGTCCGGCGGACTTGATGCGCAGCCGCTGCACGAACGTGTCGACGATGCGGTCGATGCGCGCCTCGTCGACGAGACCGAAGCGGGACAGCCCCGGAAGCGCCGCGAGCGCGATGTTCTCCCGCACCGACAGGCCCGGCACGATCCCCTCCGCCTTGCGGTCCTCCGGCAGCAGGCTGATGCCGGCCCGGATCGCGGCGGGGGTGGATCCCGTACGCACCGGGACGCCGGCCACCATGACCCGGCCGCTGTCCGTGGGCAGTGCGCCGGCGATCGCCTTCGCGGTCTCGCTGCGCCCCGACCCGAGGAGCCCGCCGAGACCGACGACCTCGCCGGGACGTACGTCGAGCGAGACGTCGTGCAACTGGTGACGAGCCGTCAGGCCCTGTGCTCGCAGAACGGGTTCGGCTGCCGTGTCGTGCTCACCGGAGAACTTGGTGAGGCCCTCGTCCCGCACGTCGCCGATGTCGCGGCCCAGCATCAGCGACACCAGGCGCAGCCGGTCCAGGTCGGCCAGCTCGCCGGTGTGCACCACCTTGCCGTCACGCAGCACGGTGACCGCGTCGCACACCTCGTACAGCTCGTCGAGGCGGTGGCTGACGTAGACGACGGCGATGCCGCGCTCGCGCAGCATACGGATCACCCCGAAGAGCGTGCGCACCTCCCGCGGCTCCAGCGACGACGTCGGCTCGTCCATGATGACGACCTTCGCGTCGACCGAGACCGCGCGGGCCAGCGCCACCATCTGCTGGGCGCCGACGCCGAGTTCGCGCAGCGGGCGCTGCACGTCCACGCGCACGCCCAGATCGCGCAGGGCCGCGTCCGCCTCCCGGTGCATGCGCCGGAAGTCGATCAGACCCAGCTTCCCGCGCGGTTCGCGGCCCAGGAACAGATTGCGGGCCACGCTCATCAGGGGGACGAGGTTGACCTCCTGGTAGATGGTGGAGATCCCCGCGTGCTGTGCCTCCAGCGGCGTGCCGAAGGCGACCTCGCGGCCGTCGTACGAGAGCGTGCCGCCCTCGGCGTCCGCGGCCGGGTCGGGCTGGTACACACCGGTGAGAACCTTGATGAGCGTCGACTTGCCCGCCCCGTTCTCCCCGATGAGGGCGTGCACCTCCCCGGCGCGCGCGGTGAAGTCGACACCGTCGAGAGCGCGCACGCCGGGGAACGTCTTGCTGAGATTCTTTGCTGACAGCATGTCAGAACGCCTTGTTCAGATCCGTCTTGGCGTTGTCCTTGGTGTACGCGCTGTCCTTGATGACGATGTCCTGGCCGACCTTGTCGCCCTTGGTGAAGGAGTCCAGGGTCTGGAAGGCGAGCGGCCCGAAGCGCGGGTTGGACTCGATGACGCCGGAGATCCAGCCGTCGACGATGCCCTGCACCGCGTTGCGGGTGCCGTCGACCGTGACGATCTTGACGGCGCCGGCCTTCTTGCCCGCGCTCTTCAGCGCGTTGACGGCGCCGAGGCCCATCTCGTCGTTCTCGGCGTAGATACCGGTGATGTCGGGCTTGGACTGGATGAGCTGCTCGGTGACCTGCTGGCCCTTCTCGCGGGCGAACTCACCGGTCTGCTTGAAGACGACCTTCAGGTCGGGCGCCTTCGCCTTGATCTGGTCCTCGAAGCCCTTGGTGCGCTCGGTGGTCACGTTGTTGCCCGCCGCGCCGAGCAGGATCGCGATCGTGCCCTTGCCGCCGGTCGCCTCGATCATCTGGTCGGCGGCGCGCTTGCCCTGCTCGACGAAGTCCGAGCCGATGAACGACACGTAGTCCTTGCAGGCCGTCGCGTTGATCTTGCGGTCGACGGTGACGATCGGGATGTGCTTGGCGCCCGCGGCCCGCAGCACCGGCTCCCAGCCGTCGGAGTTGAGCGGCGCGATGACCAGCAGGTCCGCGCCCTTGGCGATGAGGTCCTGGACGTCGCTGATCTGCTTGGAGAACTGCGACTGGGCGTTGGCGGTGAGCAGCTTGATGCCGCGCTTCTGCGCCTCGGCCTTGATGGAGGCCGTCTCCGCGATGCGGAACGGGTTGGCCTCCTTCTCGGACTGCGAGAACCCGACGGTGGCGCCCTTCAGGTCGAGCTTCTTGCCCCCGTACGTGGAGACGTCACAGGTGTCGCCGGTACCGGGGGAGGCCACCTCCTGCCCGGCGTTCTCGTCCTTGGCGCTGGAACTCCCCTTGTCCGAGCTGGAGTTGTCGTCCTCGGACTTGGCGCATCCGGTGGCGAGCGCGAGGCTGGCGATGAGGCCGGCGGCGAGCAGGGCCCGGGAGGAAGTACGGCGAAGTCGTGCGGTCTGCGTCATGTGGTGGTCCCCAAAACGGCACGGCCCGGCGCGTGAACGCGCTGACGGGGTGGATGTGTTCGACCAGTCGGAACGGCGGTACAGGGGAGGTTTTTACATCGTTGGAAGAAGGCTGTAAAGGCCTCGCGCAGCGACTCGTGCTCGCGCGCCCGCTCCGGGCCGCCGCCGCGGATCAGCGGCGGCCGAGCGTGCTCTCACGCTCGATCAGCCGGTATTCCGCGGTCAGTTCACGTCCGGAGCGCTCCTCGGGGTGCTCGAGCCGGCTGAGCAGTGACTGCACCGCGAGCTGGGCGATCGCCTGTTTGTCCGGCGAGATCGTGGTCAGCGTGACCGCTCCGAAACGCCCCTCCGCGAGATCGTCGAAGCCGACCACCGCCACGTCCCACGGGACCCGCAGGCCCCGCTCGTGCAGCACCCGCATCGCACCGATCGCGACCAGGTCGTTATAGGCGAACACGGCGTCGGGGCGCACCCCCGAGTCCAGCATCCGCGCCATCGCCTCGGCGCCGTCGCCCCGGTCCCAGCCGCCGGTCGCCCCGACCTGGGTGTCCGGCGCGGGCAGCCCCGCGGCGGTCAACTCCGCGCGCCAGCCCGCCAGTCGCAGATGCGCTGGCTGATTCGCCGAGTCGGTGCGTTCGCCCAGGTAGGCGATCCGGGTGCGGCCCCGGCCGAGGAGATGGCGCACGGCGGTGCGGGCCGCGGCGACGTTGTCGATGGCGATGTGGTCGTAGGGCAGGTCGTACTCGCGCTCGCCGAGCAGCACCAGCGGCACGTCGTCGTCCCGGCCGCGCAGATCCTCCGCCTCCAGCTCCAGCGGGCTCAGGATCAGCCCGTCGATCACCCGGGCGCGGAAGCCCTGACTGACCAGGACCTCCTGCTCGCGATCGCCGCGGGTGTGATCCAGCAGCACCGTCACGTCGTGCTCGGCGGCGGCGTCGATCACGGCGCCCGCGAGCTCCGCGAAGTACGGGTTGCCGAGCTCCGGGACGGCGAGCGCGATGATCCCCGTACGCCCTTTGCGCAGGTGGCGGGCGGTCAAGTTGGGCCGGTAGCCCAGCTCGTCGATGGCCTCCTGGACCCGGGCACGCATCGCCGGAGTGACGTGCTGGTAGTTGTTCACGACATTCGAGACGGTCTTGATCGAGACGCCCGCGCGCTCCGCGACATCCTTGAGGCTCACCCGCACGGAATCTCCTTCGGCTCCGCGCACCCGCTCGCCGGGTGCGCTTGTCATGCCCCTGGACAGCGCGCCGGAATGCGTGCTGTCATGCCAACTGCCGTTCCTTCCAACGTTGTACAGACGAGTTGTACCGACTAGAGCGACGAGCCGCCACCCTTCCTCGACGTGTTCCACCGGACGCGTTCCAGCACAGGAGGATCCGTGCGCACCAGAACCCTCAGACGACATGGCCGCCAGCTGGCCCTGCTGCTCACCGCGGCACTCGGTCTCACCGCACTCACCGTGGCGCCGCACGCCACGGCCGCGGACGAACCGGTCGTGCCGCATGGGCTCAAGGGCGAGTACTACACCCAATCCGCCCCGGGAGCCTTCGACTTCGACGAGTTGAAGGCGACCGGATTCGACCCCCAGATCGACTTCGGCAGCCTGGAGTCCCGGCTGCAGTCGGCGACCGGCAGCGCCGACGACGCGAACGTCCGCTGGACCGGCAAACTGGTGCCGGAGAAGACCGGCCTGACAACGTTTTCCATCACCGGTGACAACGGCTTCCGGCTCTGGGTCGGCGGCGAGCCGGTGATCGACCACTGGGTCGACGACTGGGACAAGGAGCAGACGTCCCAGCCGGTCCAGCTGACCGCCGGCCAGGCGGTCGACATCAAGGTCGAGTACTTCGAGCACTTCGGCGGGTCCAATCTGCATCTGCGCTGGACCGAGCCGGGCGAGCAGAAGGAGGCCATCCCCTCCTCGGCGTTCCGGCTGCCCGACGACTGGGCGTACGACGGGGCGATCGGCACCACCGTCCTCGGCGACGGCCGCACCCTGAAGCTCGACTTCGCGCAGAAGCTCGGCTCCGTGCCCGGCGACGTGAACGACCACCTCTCGGCGGTCATCGGCGGCGCCAAGTGGCCGCTGAAGAGCATCAAGTCCGACCCGAAGGACCCGCGGGCGCTCCTGGTGGGCCTCAAGGAGCCGGTCGTCGGGAACAAGGACGGCGACGCACCCGGCCTCGCCGACGTGACGTACGACGGCAAGGGCGGTCTGACCGGCGGTGACGGGACGGCCGTCGGGGCCTTCTGGTCCAGCGGCCCGAACCACTCCACCTACCAGCTGAGCACCAAGTGGGGCGACGACGTCACCCCCGCCAACGCGCACCGCGAGTACCCGCGGCCGCAGCTCACCCGCTCCGACTGGCAGAACCTGAACGGCAGCTGGGAATTCGCCGCCGCCAAGGACGGCGATCCCGTCCCGACCGGCAAGAAGCTCGGCGAGAAGATCCTCGTGCCCTACCCGGTCGAGTCCCAGCTCTCCGGGATCGAGCGCCACGAGGACCGCATGTGGTACCGGCGCACCTTCACGGTCCCGGCGGACTGGAAGGTCGGCAGCGGCAAGCGCCTCCAGCTGAACTTCGGCGCCGTCGACTGGAAGTCCGAGGTCTACGTCAACGGCAAGAAGGTCGCGGACCACAAGGGCGGCTACGACAAGTTCAGCGCCGACATCACCGACGCGCTGAAGCCCGGCCGCACCCAGGAGCTGATCGTCGGCGTCTACGACCCGACCGACGCCGAGAACGGCGAGAACCCGCCGCTCGGCAAGCAGCGCCTCGACCCCAGCGGCATCTGGTACACCCCGTCGTCCGGCATCTGGCAGACGGTCTGGATGGAGCCGGTCGCCACGGACCACGTCGCGGACCTGAAGCTGACGCCGAACGTGAAGGACAGCCAACTGGCCCTCGAGACCACGGGAGTTCGCGACGGACTGCCGGTGACGGCCACGGCGTACGCCGGCAAGCGCAAGGTCGGCAGCGTCAGCGGCGTCTCCGGCAAGCCGCTCACCCTCAAGCTGGACAAGCCGCACCTGTGGACCCCGGACGACCCGTTCCTCTACGACCTCAAGGTGAGCGTCGGCAAGGACCGCGTCGGCAGCTACTTCGGGATGCGCTCCATCGCCGTGGAACAGGTGAACGGCACACCGCGCACCGTCCTCAACGGCAAGCCCACCTTCATGATGGCCACCCTCGACCAGGGCTTCTGGCCGGACGGCCTGCACACCGCGCCCAGCGACGAGGCGCTCGCGTACGACCTGAAGATGCACAAGCAGATGGGCTTCAACTCCGTCCGCAAGCACATCAAGGTCGAACCCGACCGCTGGTTCTACTGGGCCGACAAGCTGGGCCTGCTCGTCTGGCAGGACATGCCGGCGATGACGGCCGGGGTGAACCCGTCCACGGCCGCCCGCGCCGAGTTCGAGCGCGAGATGAAGATCATGATCGACCAGCACTACAACCACCCGTCGGTCATCATGTGGGTCACCCTCAACGAGGGCTGGGGCCAGTACGACGAGGGACGCCTCGCCGACCAGGCGAAGTCCTGGGACCCGACCCGCCTGATCAACGGCATGTCGGGCCTCAACCTCGGCAAGGACGGCGGCACCGGCGACATCATGGACGAGCACGGCTATCCGAGCCCGGCGCTGCCCCCGCACCCCGACGGGAAGAGAGCCCTGGTCGCGGGCGAGTACGGCGGCCTCGGCCTCGCCGTGCCCGGCCACGCCTGGTCGGTCCAGCAGTCCTACGTCGACGTCGACCCGGCGACGTACACGGACGACTACCTCACCAAGCTCGACGAGGTGCACAAGCTGGCCTGCCAGGGCGGCAACGGCGCCGTCTACACGCAGATCTCCGACGTGGAAGGTGAGCTGAACGGTCTGCTCACCTACGACCGCAGGGTCGTCAAGCCGGACGTGAAGCGCGTGCACGCGGCCCAGGAGGCGCTGATCCGCGACGCCTCCCAGGCCACCGTGGCGAACTGCTCCTGATCCACACGTCCTGAGGGGCGGGCCCCGCGACGGGCCCGCCCCTTTCTGCTGGCGCTCCACCTTTCTGCTGATGCTCCAACCACCCCTGCGAAGGAGCGAGTTGATGACAGTGACCCGACGTGGCGTGCTCCGGTCCGGAGCCGTCGTCGCGGCGGCCACCGCGTTCGGCGGCGGTACGGTCGCCGCCACGGCGTCGGCGGCGCAGTCCGCCGCAGTCACCCCCGACGCCTTCACCCGTCTGCCCGTCGGCAGCATCACCGCCCGCGGCTGGCTCGCCGGGCAGCTGCGGCTTCTGCTCGACGGACTGTGCGGCCGCTACGAGGAGAAGTCCCACTTCCTGGACATGGACACCTGCGGCTGGGTCCACCCGGAACTCGGCGGCTGGGAGGAACTCCCGTACTGGCTCAGAGGATTCGTGCCCCTGGCGATCGCCACGAAGGACGAGCACGCCCTCGCCACCTGCAAGCGCTGGATCGACGCCGTCCTCGCCACCCAGGAGGCCGACGGCTTCTTCGGCCCGCGGGCTCTGCGCACCTCGCTCAACGGCGGCCCCGACTTCTGGCCGTTCCTGCCGCTCCTCATGGCCCTGCGCACGTACGAGGAGTACACGCACGACGTACGCATCGTCCCCTTCCTGACCCGCTTCCTGACCTACATGGAGGCGCAGGGCAAGGGCGCCTTCGACTCCAGCTGGGTCTCCGTGCGCTGGGGCGACGGCATCGACACCGCGCGCTGGCTGTACGACCGCACCGGCGACGCGTTCCTGACCAGCCTCGTCGACAAGATGCACCGCTACGGCGCGGACTGGACCGGCGACCTGCCCACCCCGCACAACGTGAACATCGCCCAGGGCTTCCGCGAGCCCGCCCAGTACGCGCAGTGGGCGTCCGGCGGCGCCGCCGACCTGGTGCGCGCGACGTACCGTACCTACGACGACGTCCTGCGCGCATACGGCCAGTTCCCGGGCGGCGGCATCGCCGGCGACGAGAACTACCGGCCCGGCTTCGGCGACCCGCGCCAGGGCTTCGAGACCTGCGGCATCGTCGAGTTCATGGCCAGCCACGAGCTGCTCACCCGCATCACCGGCGACCCGGTCTGGGCCGACCGCTGCGAGGACCTCGCGTTCAACATGCTGCCCGCCGCGCTCGACCCGCAGGGCAAGGGCATCCACTACATCACCAGCGCCAACAGCGTGGACCTCGACAACTCCCGCAAGACGGACGGGCAGTTCCAGAACGGCTTCGCCATGCAGTCCTTCCAGCCGGGCGTCGACCAGTACCGCTGCTGCCCGCACAACTACGGCATGGGCTGGCCCTACTTCACCGAGGAACTGTGGCTCGGCACCCCGGACGGCGGGCTCGCCGCCGCGCTGTACGCCGCCAGCGAGGTGCGGGCCGAGGTGGGCGCCGACTCCGTCCCCGTGACCGTGCGGGAGGAGACGGACTACCCCTTCGACGAGACGGTCACGCTCACGGTGACCGCCGAGCGGCCGGTCGACTTCCCCCTGCGGCTGCGCATCCCCGGTTGGTGCGACAAGCCCCGCCTGGCCGTCAACGGCCGGACGGTGCAGGCCGGTTCAGGACCCGTGTTCACCGAGATCCGGCGCACCTGGCGCACCGGCGACCGCGTCACCCTGCGCCTGCCCCAGCGCACCACCCTGCGCACCTGGAGCGGCAATCACGACAGCGTCAGCGTCGACCACGGGCCGCTCACCTACTCCCTGAAGATCGCCGAGAAGTACGTGCGGACCGGGGGTGACGACACCTTCCCCGAGTACGACGTCCATGCCGCGTCCGCCTGGAACTACGGTCTGGTGCCCGGAAGTTCGCCGACTCTGCGCCGGACCGCGGGACCCCTGCCCGCCAACCCCTTCACCCTCGACGGCACCCCCGTCACCCTCGCGGCGCGGGCCCGCCGCATCCCCGAGTGGATCGCGGACGACGAGCAGGTCGTGGCGCCCCTTCAGCCCAGTCCCGCGCGCAGCCGGGCGGGCGTGGAGACGGTCACGCTCGTGCCCATGGGCGCGGCGCGGCTGCGCGTCACGTCGTTCCCCACGGCCGGCCCCGACGGTCACGCGTGGACACCCGAACCGCCCTACCGGCGCATCCAGAACAAGCACAGCGGCAAGGTCCTCGCCGTCGACTCCATGTCCACCGCCAACGACGCGCGGGTCGTGCAGTTCGACAACTCGGGGACCGGCGACCACGCCTGGCAGCTGATCGACGCGGGCGGTGGAAAGCTGCGCATCCGCAACGGACAGAGCGGTAAGTACCTCGTGGTGGAGGGTAGTTCCACCACGGA
Organism: Streptomyces sp. cg35; assembly: GCF_050410835.1. Lineage (NCBI taxonomy): Bacteria > Bacillati > Actinomycetota > Actinomycetes > Kitasatosporales > Streptomycetaceae > Streptomyces > Streptomyces sp. cg35. The sequence goes on along the minus strand of NZ_CP191268.1, from coordinate 1,066,469 downwards.
CAGTGCCCGGGTCGTCCAGTACGAGGACAACGGGCGCGCGGACCTGCTGTGGACCCGCGTCGACCAGGGCGACGGCTGGTTCCTGCTGCGCAACGAGCACAGCGGCAAGGTGCTCGGCGTGGACGGGATGTCCACGGCGAACAGTGCCCAAGTGGTGCAGTTCGCCGACAACGGGACGGAGGACCACCTGTGGCGTCTGACGTCTTGACGGGCCATCGGCGCGCACGAAGAATGAGCGCGCTTACTGACAACGTTGTCGAAAGGCGCACGATGACAAGACGCACCCGCTTGCGACCGCGCACCCTGGGGGTGCTCGCGGCCGTCGCCCTGTTCGGCACGGGCCTCGCGGCGCCGTCCGCACAGGCCGCCCACGGCAGCGCCGACCGGCTGACCGATCTGGTCAATCCGTTCATCGGCACCGAGAACGAGGGCAACACCTATCCCGGTGCCGCCGTCCCGTTCGGCATGGTGCAGTTCTCGCCGGACACCGGCCACAACACCGGCTACGACTACTCCGAGAACCACATCCGCGGCTTCTCCACCGTCCATCTCTCCGGTGTGGGCTGCGGCTTGGGCGGCGACCTGCCGGTCCTGCCGACCACCGGCGACATCACCAGCACCGACTACGCGAAGTACGCGGCCGAGTTCAGCCACGACGACGAGACGGCGTCGCCCGGCTACTACAAGGTCGGCCTGAAGACCGGCATCGGCGCCGAGCTCAGCGCCACGAAGCGCACCGGTGTGCAGCGCTACACCTTCCCGGCCACCGACAAGGCCAACGTCCTCATCAATGCCGGGCAGTCGCTCCACAAGAGCCTGCACACGAAGGTCGAGATCCTCGACGACCACACCGTGCGCACCGCCATCACGGGCAGCGGTTTCTGCCAGGACACCAAGCCGTACACGGTCTACACGATCACCACGTTCGACCGGCCGTTCACCACGTCCGGCACGTGGAAGGGCGACGAGGTCAGCGCCGGCTCGAAGACCTCGGACGCCGACGCCGAGCGCAACGGCGCCTACGTCCGCTTCGACACCAGCAAGGACCGCACGGTCGAGGCGACCACCGCGATCTCGTACGTCGACGCCAAGGGCGCGGCCCTCAACCTCCGTGCGGAGGGCGGCCGTTCCTTCGACTCGGTGCACCGCGCCGCGCAGGCCGCGTGGGAGGACCGCCTCGACGACGTGCGCGCCCAGGGCGGCAGCGAGACGCTCCGGCGCACCTTCTACTCGTCGCTGTACCGCTCGTTCCTCGCACCGAACATCGGCAGCGACGTCGACGGCCGCTACACCGGCTGGGACCAGAAGACCCACCGGGCCAAGGGCTACACGTACTACCAGAACTGGTCCCTGTGGGACACCTACCGCACCCAGGCGCAGCTCCTGTCGCTGCTCGCCCCGCGCGAGTCGCGGGACATGGCGCTGTCGGTCATCCAGATCGACAAGGACAGCGGCTGGCTGCCCAAGTGGGGCTACGGCACGGTCGAGACGAACATCATGACCGGTGACCCGGTCACCCCGTTCCTCACCAACGCCTACCAGCAGGGCCTGCTGAAGGGACACGAGGAGGACGCGTACCGCGCGCTGAAGAAGAACGCCGACGGGGTGCCGCCGGCCGACTCCGCGCCGGTGGGCCGCGAGGCCAACAAGGAGTACCTCGCCGACGGCTTCGCGCCGTACATCAAGGACCGGGCGCACGTGAAGCCCGGTGACTCGGACTACGACCACGGGGCCTCGGCCACGCTGGAGTACGCCCTCTCCGACGCCATGCTCGGCCAGATGGCCAAGGAGCTCGGGCACAAGGACGACGCGAAGCGGTACACCGAGCGGGCGCAGAACTACCGCAAGATCTACGACGGTTCGACCGGCTTCTTCCGTGCGCGTGACGCGTCGGGCGCCTTCACCGGGCCGGCCGACCCCGCGCAGAGCGAAGGGTTCCACGAGGGCACGTCCTGGCAGTACCAGTGGCTCGTGCCGCAGGACCTGCCCGGCATGGTCGGCCTGATCGGCGGCACGGACGCGGCCAACAAGCGCCTCGACTCGTTCTTCGCGTACGACCAGCTGGTCGCCGACCCGGCGAAGACCGCCCGCGAGGTGTGGGTCAACGGGCCGTACGACTACTACAACGCGGACAAGTACAACCCGCAGAACGAGCCCGACCTGATCGCGCCGTACACGTACCTGTCGACCGGGCAGCCGTGGAAGACCACCGACGTGGTGCACGCCGCGCTGACCCTGTTCACCGACGCGCCGACCGGCATGACCGGCAACGACGACCTGGGCACCATGTCCGCCTGGAACGTCCTGTCGTCCATCGGCATCTTCCCGGTGCAGCCCGGCACCGACACGTGGGGCCTGTCGACGCCCGTCTTCGAGCGGGTCGACCTCACGCTCGACCGCCGGTACTACCCGACGGGGAAGCTGACCGTACGGGCGCAGGGGACGTCGGACGCCGACCGGTACATCCAGTCGGCCCGCGCGAACGGCGCCGACTACGGCAAGACGTATCTCACCACCGAGGACCTGCGCGGGCTGCGGGACCTGTCGTTCACGGTGGGCAGCGAGCCCTCGCGGTGGGGGACCGGCGCCGACGCGGCGCCGCCCGCTCTGCGGTGACGTGCCGGACGGTCACGTGACGCACTGAACAGTGCTCCCGTGTCACATGAGACCCGCCCCTCCCTGAGGGGCGGGTCTTAATCAGTTGTTAACTGAGCGTGCCGAGATCGTACTTGACCGTAATCGACTGGGGGCGATTGACTGCGGTTTCCCCGTCGTCGACGCGAGAGCACTCCATGAACTCCACGAGCTCGGACCTGCTCGCACCACTCGACCTTGCCTTCTGGAACATAGAGACCGCCGAACACCCGATGCACCTGGGCGCCCTGGGCGTCTTCGAGGCCGACGGGCCCGGTGCCGCCGGGCACGCGTACGAACTGCTGGCCGCGCGCGCCGCCGGGGTGCCGGGCCTGCGGATGCGCATAGCCGGGGTGCTGGTGCCCGTCGGCGGCGCCGCCCGCGTGCCCGTCACCGAGTTCGACCCGCTCGACCACGTGCGCCTCACGGAGCCGGTCGACGACTTCCACGCCGCGGCCGGGGCGCTCATGCAGCGGACCCTGGACCGGGCGCGGCCGCCGTGGGAGGCCCATGTGCTGCCCGCGGCGGACGGCACGTCGTTCGCCGTGCTGTTCAAGTTCCACCACGCCCTCGCCGACGGACTGCGCGCGCTGACGCTGGCCGCCGCCGTCATGGACCCCATGGACCTGCCGATCGCGCGGGCGCCCAAGGAAGAACCGGCGCGGCGTCGCGGGCTGTCGCTCCCGTTCCCGGGGATGCGCGAGATCACCCTCGGCGACCTCGACCCGCGGCGCTACCCGGACCATGTGCGCTCCGTGGTGAGCAGCGCCACCCAGGCCGTCGCCATCGGCGCGTCCGTGGCCCGGGCCACCTGGGGCGTACGCACCTCGCCCGCCCTGACCTCCCGGGCCAGCGGCACCCGCCGCACCGCGGGCGTCGTCCTCGACCTCGACGACGTGCACCGCATCCGCAAGACCGTGGGCGGCACCGTCAACGACGTCCTCATCGCGGTCGTCGCCGGGGCCGTCCGGCGCTGGCTCGACGAGCGCGGCGACGGCAGCGAGGGCGTCGAGCCGCGCGCGCTGATCCCCGTCTCGCGGCGCCGCCCGCGCACCGCCCACCCGCAGGGCAACCGGCTCTCCGGCTACCTCGTCCGGCTGCCGGTCGCGGAGCCCGACCCCCTGGAGCGGCTGCGCGTCGTACGGGCCGCCATGGACCGGCGCAAGGACCGCGGCCCGAACCGCGGCGCGGGCGCCGTCGCGCTGCTCGCCGACCACGTGCCGCCGCTGGGCCACCGCCTCGGCGGCTCCCTCGTCGGGCAGAACGCGCGGCTCCTGTTCGACCTGCTGGTCACCAGCGTGCCGCTGCCCAGCCTCGGCCTGCGGCTCGGCGGCTGCCCGCTCACCGAGGTCTTCCCGCTGGCTCCGCTCGCCCAGGGACAGTCCCTCGCCGTGGCCGTCTCCACGTACCGCGGGCGCGTCCACTACGGCCTGGTGGCCGACGCCCGGGCCGTTCCCGATCTTGACGTGCTGGCCCGCGCCGTCACCGAGGAGGTGCGCGCGCTGATCGCCGCCTGCGCCCCCTGAACCGGAACGAGTTTGGAGACAAGGGGCACCGCTCCGTAAAATTCCGCCTTCGAAAGCTCGCGCGGTTCGCGCGCGACGCGGCAGACCCTAGGAACGGCAGCGGCGATGACGGTGACAGACGACAACCAGGCCCCTCAGGCCTCCGCGGACACGGAGGTCGTGCACGGGCCCGGCATCGACCCGGAGCGCCTCGCCGTCTGCCTCGCCGTCCTGAAGGAGCTCGACCAGCTGGACGTCGACCACCCCGACGCGATCACGGTCCGGCGCGCCACCGCCGGCATCTACCGGACCGTGAAGCAGCGCCGCCGCCAGGACCGCCGCGCCGCCAAGACCGCCCACGACAAGGCGGTCACCGAGGCGACCGCGACCGGGTCCGCGCAGCGCATCGACGACGAGACCGAGGGCCTGCTGCCCTCGTCGCAGACCGACGAGGGCCGGATCGCCGGGATACTCCAGCGCCCGCGCTCCTGCTACACCTGCAAGGCCCGCTACGTCGAGGTCGACTACTTCTACCACCAGCTCTGTCCGGAGTGCGCCCTCGTGAACCGGGCCAAGCGCGAGGCCCGCGCCGACCTCACCGACAAGCGCGCCCTGCTCACCGGCGGCCGCGCCAAGATCGGCATGTACATCGCATTGCGGCTGCTGCGCGACGGCGCGCACACGACGATCACGACGCGCTTCCCCAAGGACGCCATCCGCCGCTTCAAGGCGATGGACGACTCGGCGGACTGGATGCACCGCCTGGAGGTCGTCGGCATCGACCTGCGCGACCCGGCGCAGGCCGTCGCCCTCGCCGAGCAGGTCGCCGCGGCCGGCCCGCTCGACATCCTGATCAACAACGCCACCCAGACGGTGCGCCGGCTGCCCTCCGCCTACGCCGCCCTGGTCGACGGCGAGGGCGCGCCGCTGCCCGCCGGGGAACTGCCCGCCCACTCCGTCATCGGCGCCTTCAACTCGGGAGCGGTGGACGGTATCGCCGCGCTGCCCATCGGCACCAGCGGCCTCGACGCGCAGAAGGTCGCCGACCTCGCGCTCGTCGCGGGCAACGCGAGCGTCGCCCGGCACCTCGACGGCACCGCCATCGACGCGGGCGGCCTCGTCCCCGACGTCGTCGACTCCAACACCTGGGTCCAGACCATCGACCAGATCTCCCCGGTGGAGCTGCTCGAGACCCAGCTGTGCAACTACACGTCGCCGTTCATCCTGATCAGCGCCCTGCGCCCGGCCATGGCGGACGCCGCGAAGAAGGCGGCGAGCGGCCGCGCGTACGTCGTGAACGTCTCCGCGATGGAGGGCGTCTTCGGCCGCGGCTACAAGGGAGCGGGCCACCCGAACACGAACGCCGCCAAGGCCGCGATGAACATGGTGACGCGGACCAGCGCCCAGGAGATGTTCCAGGCCGACGGCATCCTCATGACCTCCGTCGACACCGGCTGGATCACCGACGAGCGCCCGCACTACGACAAGCTGCGCCTGGCCGAGGAGGGCTTCCACGCCCCGCTCGACCTGATCGACGGCGCCGCCCGCGTGTACGACCCGGTCGTGCGCGGCGAGGCCGGCGAGGACGTGTACGGCGTCTTCCTGAAGGACTACGCGCCCGGGAAGTGGTGACGCAGCCGCCGCTGCACGGCGCCCGCGTCCCCCGTCGGTGAGGCGGCACGCACCCGCGTGCCGCCGTCCACCAGCAGGTCCGCACCGGTGACCCAGGACGCCTCGTCCGACACCAGCCAGCGCACCGCCCGGGCGATGTCGTCGGGCTCGCCGATGCGGCCGCTGGGCAGCCCGGCCGCCACCGCCTCCTCCGCCCGCTCCCACACGAATCGGGCCATCTCGGTGCGGACGAGGCCGGGGGAGACCGAGTTCACCCGCACCAACGGGCCCAGCTCGCCCGCGAGTTGAGCCGTCAGATGGAGCAGGGCCGCCTTGCTCGTGCCGTACGCCCCCACGTGCGGGCCCACATGGGCCGCGCCTTCCGTGCAGACGTTGACGACGGCGCCGCCGTGCTCACCCATCCACGCCCGCCAGGCGCACTGCACCAGGCGCAGCGGCGCCTCCACGTTCACCGTGAAGGCCGTGCGCCACGCGTCCGGGTCGGCGTCCATGAGGGGGCCGTAGGGCTGGTTCGTCGCGGCGTTGTTCACGACGACGTCGACCCGGCCGTAGGCCGCCATCGTCCGCTCGGTCACCTCCCACAGATGCGCCGGGTCGGCGACCGAACCCGCCACGCCCACCGCGTCCGCGCCCTGCGCCCGCAACGCCGCCACCGTCTCGTACACGCCCGCGTCGTCGCGCGCCGTCACGCACACCTTCGCCCCGGCGCGCGCCAGTTCCCCGGCGATCGCCCGGCCGATGCCGCGCGAGGCACCGGTCACGACGGCCGCCCGCCCGTCGAGGACGCGTGCTGCGGCGGGGTCCGGAGTCATGCGCGTACGGTCTCACGCCCCGCCGGTGCATGACGATGCGTCAACCGTGCGCTGTTCGTGGACGGTTCGTGCCTCCGGCGTGCAGGCGAGGGCCGAGGCCGCTGAGGTCAGCGACTGTGCGCGGCGGTGGGGCGGCTGCCCGCCGCGACCAGTTCGAGCACCGGACGCCAGTCCTCCAGCACCCCGGCGTCCAGGCCGACCACCTTGCCCGCGTCGTCCGCCTGCCGCAGCGTGACCGCATCCTCGGCCAGCGGGTCCGCCTCGAACGCGGCGACCTCGTCCGGCGTCATCGGGCCGCCCTGCGCGCCGAGGGTCAGCGCACTCTGCGCCGACAGGCCCCGGCCGGGTTCGACGGCCGTGAGATAGCGCTTGGCCGGCACGTGCAACCGCACCAGACGCGCCACCCGCGCACCGAGCAGGCCGCGCACCGCGTCCGCGGCCCGGTCCGCGTGCCCCGCGTCGTCGCCCGGGCACAGCAGATGCCCGAGATCGTGCACCAGCCCCGCGACCTGCAACTCCTTGTCGCTGGGACGCCCTCGCCGCAGCAGCGCCGCGGTCTGCAGCGCGTGATCGTGCAGATCGACGGGGTCGCCGCTGCGGTCGGGCGTGTCCCACGCGCCCCGGCAGGCGTGCAGCGCCGCCATCAACTCCTCGACGGTGCGCAGCTCGACACGTTCCATGGACGACTCCTCCCGAAGCTCCTGCGCTGCCTGTCCGGAAGGAGACCATGGGGACGGGACCGGCATCTGACGGACCGGTCAACGGGACGTTAACGCTCATTCCCCCGTGTAGTGCAGAATTGCCGCATGCTCCGCCCCGCCCGTCCCCTCCGCGCACGCTCCGCCGTGCCCGGAGCGCGGCTGATGCGGGGCGCCCTGCTGGTGGCGCTGCTGATCTCCGCTCTGGGGGTGCCACTCTGCGCCGCCACCGCGACCGCACCGGATCCGCGGGAGGACCTGCGTGCGAGCGCTCAGCTCGCACCCGGCACGCCCGGCTGCGACCCCGAGCAGCGGCACGCCCCTGACAGCGGGCAAGGGGTGCCCTCGCGCGGCACGTCCGCGCACGAACTCCTCGCGCCTCTTGCGCACGAGCACGGGCTCGCCACCACCACGACGTTCACCGGCGTCGTCCCGCCGACCCCGGCCGGCCGCGGCCCGCCGCCGCACGACCCGCCCTCGCCCGTCGAACTGTCCGTCCTGCGCGTGTAGATGACGCCCCGGGCCCCCGCGCCCGCGCGCCGTCATCCGCTTTTCCTTCCCACGCAAGGACGACTTCGTCATGCCCGACAAGCCCCGCAGCACCGCCCCTTCCAAGCGCCGCCCCCTCGCCATCGCCGCCGCCGTCGCGGTGGCCGCCGCGCTCCTCGGCACCGTCTCGTACACGGCGACCCGGCCGGAGCCCCGCACCGACACCGCCCGGCAGGAGAGCGCCGCCGGCCAGCAGCCGGACGACACCACCGCACAACTCCTGAAGCTCGCGCGGCGCGACGCGCGGGACCCGCTCGCGCAGGGCCGGGCCGACGCGCCCGTGGTGCTCATCGAGTACGCCGACTTCAAGTGCGGCTACTGCGGCAAGTTCGCCCGCGACACCGAACCCGGCCTGGTCGAGAAGTACGTCGAGGACGGCACCCTGCGCATCGAGTGGCGCAACTTCCCGATCTTCGGCGCCGAGTCGGAGGCCGCGGCGCGCGCCGCCTGGGCCGCCGGACAGCAGGGGCGCTTCTGGCAGTTCCACGCGGCGGCCTACGCCGACGGCGCCAAGGAGAAGGGCTTCGGCGCCGCACGTCTCGACGCCCTCGCCCGCGCGGCCGGCGTCGAGGACCTCGACCGGTTCCGCCGCGACCGCGACGCGAAGGCCGCGCACACGGCGGTCACGAAGGACCGCGACGAGGCGTACTCGCTGGGCGCCACCTCCACGCCCTCCTTCCTCGTCAACGGGCAGCCCATCGCGGGCGCCCAGCCCGCGGCGGCCTTCGCGCAGGCGATCGACACGGCGAAGGCGGCGGCGCGATGAGCGACATCGGCTACCTCGCGGCGTTCCTCGGCGGACTGCTCGCGCTGCTCAGCCCGTGCAGCGCGCTGCTCCTGCCCGCCTTCTTCGCCTACTCCGTCGACAGCCCCACCCGGCTCGTCGCCCGCACCGGCATCTTCTACCTCGGCCTCGCCACGACCCTGGTCCCGCTGGGCGCCGCGGGCTCGTACGCCGGGCGCTTCTTCTACGGTCACCGGGACCTGCTGGTCGCCGCCGGCGGCTGGCTGATCATCGCGCTCGGCGTGCTGCAGATCGCGGGCCGCGGCTTCGCCTCGCGCCGGATGACCGAACTGTCCGGCCGGATCCGCCCGACCAGCGCGTTGTCCGTCTACGCGCTGGGCGCCGTCTACGGCCTCGCCGGGTTCTGCGCGGGGCCGATCCTCGGCGGCGTCCTCACCGTCGCCGCGCTCGGCGGCCACCCGGTCTACGGCGGGGCCCTGCTCGCCGTCTACGCCCTCGGCATGGCCGTACCGCTGTTCCTGCTGGCGCTGCTGTGGGAACGGTTCGACCTGGGACGCCGGCGCTGGCTGCGCGGCCGGCCGCTGCGCATCGGCCGGTTCGAGGCGCACTCGACCTCGCTCGTCTCCGGTCTGTTCTTCCTCGCCCTCGGGGCGATGTTCCTGGTCTTCGACGGGACGACGGCGCTGCCGGGGCTGCTCGACGTCGACGACTCGTTCGCCGCGGAGCAGTGGGCACGCGGCGTCGGTGACCACGTGCCGGACGCGGCACTGCTCGTCGTGGCGGTCGGGATCGTCGGCGTGGTCCTCGTCGCGCGGGCCTGGCGCGGGCGGGTACGCACCGTGACGGAGCACGGCGATAGCAGCGAGGAGCTGAACACCGCACCCGCCACGGCCGTATCTTCCGGTACCACCAAGTAGCTCGCCGCACCGGCGAGTCGGCGTCGGTCTCCGGGAGGACTGCTTGCGTCGCGTCAACGGCACCACCCTCATCCTCGCTGCCCTGGTCGCCACGCTGGGCGCCCTGGCGTTCCCGATCTGGTCGTACGCCGACCGGTCGGGAACCGGCCAGGCCAACCTGAACGCGGGCACCGTGTCCACCCAGTGGGGTCCGCTGTCCGCGACGGACCGGGACTTCGTCGTCAAGGTCAGACTCGCCGGACTGTGGGAGATACCGGCGGGCCAGCAGGCCATGGAGCGCGCCCCGACCCAGGCGATCAGGAACGCGGGGGACCACCTCGTCGTCGGCCACACCGACCTGGACCAGCGGGTGCGCTCCGTGGCGGCGAAACTCGGGGTGGAACTCCCGAACCAGCCGACCGCCCAGCAACAGGGCTGGCTGAACGAGATGTCGGCGGCGAGCGGTGCGGACTATGAGCGGAAGTTCGCCAATCTGCTGCGGAACGCGCACGGCAAGGTGTTCGCGCTCGTCGCCCAGGTACGGCACACCACCCGTAATTCACTTGTGCGAGAGCTGGCCACTGACGCCAACCAGACGGTGCTCGACCACATCACCATGCTGGAGAACACCGGGGACGTGGACTTCGACGCCATCGCGAACGAGGCGGCGGGCAGCGCGAGCGCCAGTCCGACGGGCCCGCCCGCGCCGAACGGCCAGGTCCCGCCCGCTCCCGCGCCCGCCGGGCCCTCGGGATCGCCGGACGCCACGTCGCGTCCCTCCGCCGGGCCGGCCGACGAACCGGGGCGCAGCATCGACACGGACCGGCCCGCCCCGGCGTCGTGACGGAGCCCGGAAGGGGGCGACCGGAAGGAACCTGGCGAAGCCGGACGGAACCTGCTGAAGTACGCCCCGTGGACGGTAAACCGGTCGCGTCCCGGCGGGCCCGCGTGGCTGAATGAACACCCGGCGACCCCCACCGGGCGTACGGGTTTCAGCCCCATCGAGCGGACCCCCGCTCATTTGGTTACTCTGTAGCCGGACGGTTACCGCAAGTGGGTCCCACCCGTACCCATGGTGCCGTCCGGGAAGAGGCCGGTCACCACGGCCGATTCCACCAGCGACAACCGGCGCCACCGCGCCCGAACTGGCCCTCTGCTCAAGCCCGATCGGGCGTTCGGTGCCCTGCGCGACGCTGGGCCGGTCACGCCGGAGCGGGTTACCCGACACACAAGGAGTGCGCGGTGACACCAGAGAAGACGAATCGCGAACAGCGCCCTAAGGAACGTACGGAGCGGGCCGGCCGCAGGCCGGAGAAGCTCGGCAGTCTCGACGTCTGGGCCCGGTCGGCCCCGATCCGCCTCGCCGGGTACGAGGACGATCTCGCCGAACCGCACATCCTGCCCAGCGTCGACTGAGCCCCGCGCTCCGTCCCGTTCGTCCGCCCGCATCCCTCCACGGTGAGGGGTGTGGGCGCACGCGTGTCCGGATGCTCCGTCCCGGCCGGGACGATCCCGGGCGTCGTGCGGCAGGGCCGACAGGAGATCGGATCTGTGTCGGCGGATGTCCAAGCATCCGCCGGGTTTATCCATGGACTGTTCCGCTCCGTTCATGAATCATCCGATGTCATGTTGACCGAGCTCCGTACGAAGCCGCCCATGGGGCGGCGCAGATCGCGTCTCTTCGGCGGCGCCCTCGCCCTGCTGCTGACCGCCGTCCCGGTCTCCGCCGCCCACGCGGACCCGGCGCCCACCGCGCCCCGCACGGTCCCGGCGCTCACCGACTGGACCGCGGGGGAGGGAAGTTACACCTTCGGGGACCGGACCCGGCTGGTGGCCGCCGATGCCGCGTCCCGCCGCGTCGCCCGAACCCTCTCCGACGATCTGCGCGCCGCCGGCAAGGGGACCGTACCCGTCACCGCGGGCCCGGCCCGGACCGGCGACATCGTCGTCGACGTGGACGCCCACGACAAGCGACTGGGCGCCGAAGGCTACGAGTTGACCGCGGGCAAGCGCCTGGAGATCACCGGAGCCGCGGAGACCGGCGCCTTCTACGGCACCCGCACCCTCCTGCAACTCCTGCGCCAGAGCGACGAGATACCGGCCGGCCGCACCGTCGACGTGCCGCAGTACAAGGAGCGGGGCGTCGGCGTCTGCGCCTGCTACGTGCACATCTCCACCGACTGGCTGGAGAACCTCGTCCGCGACATGGCGTACCACAAGCTCAACCAGCTCCTCCTCGAACTCAAGGTGAAGAGCGACGCCCACCCCGAGGCCAACACCTGGGGCTACTACTCCAAGGACGAGATCCGCCGCCTCGTCGCACTCGGCGAGAAGTACCACGTCACCATCGTCCCGGAGATCAACTCCCCGGGCCACATGGACCCCTGGATCCAGGACCGGCCCGACCTCCAGCTCGTCGACGCCGACGGCAACGCCCAGCCGTCGCGCCTCGACATCACCGAGCCCGAGGCCCTCTCCTACTACAAGAGCCTCATCGACGAGTACGGCGAGGTGTTCCCCGCCAAGTGGTGGCACATGGGCGCCGACGAGTACATGCTCGGCTCCGACTTCGCCAAGTACCCGCACGTCCTGGAGTACGCGCGGGCCAAGTACGGCGCGAACGCGACACCGCAGGACGCGTTCATCGACTTCGTGAACCGCGTCGAGGCGTACGCCGCGAGCAAGGGCAAGCGGCTGCGTATCTGGAACGACGGACTGACCGGCGCCAACACCGTGCCCGTGAAGCCCGGCACCACCGTCGAGCACTGGCTGGACGTGAACGTGAAGCCGAGCCGGCTCATCGCGCAGGGCTACCCGGTGATGAACGCCGCCTACTCGCTCTACGTCATCCGCGGCGGCTTCCACACCGACACGAAGAAGCTGTACGACGAGCAGTGGGACCCGCGCAGCTTCGAGGGCGAGAAGCTCGCCTCACGCGACGGCGTCACCGGAGCCAAGATCAGCCTGTGGCCGGACAACGGGCGCGGCGAGACCGAGAACGAGGTCGCCACGGCCACGTCCCAGCCGCTCGACCACATCGCCCAGGTGACCTGGGGATCGCCCCACCCGGACGCCACCTACGCCGAGTTCACGGCCCGCGCCGACGCCGTCGGCCACGCCCCCGGACGGCGGGACCTGACCCGGGTGCCGCTCGCCGACGGCACGTACACCCTCGCCGACCGCGGCCACCGCACGCCCCGCGCCCCGGTGCGGCTGACCCGCACCGCCGACGGCTACGCCACGCTCACGAACGCGGACGGCGCCTGCCTGGAGACGCGCAGCGGCAAGCTCACCCTCAACGTGCCGCTGGAGCCCGGCTCCGCCGTCACCTGGGAGACGTGCGACGCGAAGAACACCCTCCAGCGCTGGCAGCTCACGTCGGGCCAGGGCGGCTTCCGGATCACGAACGCCATCACCCGGATGACGCTGGACGCGACCTCCGGCGGCCGCCTCGTGCAGTACCCGCCGGACCAGCGGACCCCCACGACCTGGACCCTGACCCGCGCCTGAGCCGAAGGGACCCACCCCCAGATGCCCCTGATCCGACGTCACTTCCTGGCCGCGGCGACGGCCACGGCGGCCGTCGCCGCCACCGGCCTGCCCGCCGCCGCGGCACCGGCCGCCCCCGCCGATCCGTCCTTCCGGATCCCCGTCAGCCCCGGCGACAGCGCCCGGCAACTCCTCGCGAAGGCCGCGCGCGTCCGCCCCACCCGGCGTCAACTCGCCTGGCAGGCACTGGAGAAGACCGCCTTCCTGCACTTCGGCGTCAACACCTTCACCGGCCTCGAATGGGGCATCGGCGACGAGGACCCGAACATCTTCCAGCCCACCGGGCTCGACACCGACCAGTGGGCGCGCGCCCTGCGCGACGGCGGCTTCAAGCTCGCCATCCTCACCGCCAAGCACCACGACGGCTTCGTGCTCTACCAGTCCCGCTACACCGAGCACAGTGTGGTGAGCAGCAGCTGGCGCGACGGCCGGGGCGACGTACTCCGCTCCTTCGCCGACTCGATGCGCAAGTACGGCATCAAGGTCGGCGTCTACATCTCGCCCGCCGACGAGAACCAGTACCTCGACGGCGTCTACGCCAACGGCAGCGCCCGCACCACCCGCACGATCCCCACCCTCGTCGACGGCGACGACCGCGCGGGCCGGGACCTGCCCGCGTACGAGCTCGACGCCACCGACTACGGCGCCCACATGCTCAACCAGCTCTACGAGGTCCTCACCGAGTACGGGCCCGTCGACGAGGTGTGGTTCGACGGCGCCCAGGGCCGCATCCCGCCCGACAAGGTCGAGACGTACGACTGGGACAGCTGGTACTCCCTGGTGCGCGCGCTCGCTCCGGACGCGTCGATCGCCGTGTCCGGACCGGACGTCCGCTGGGTCGGCAACGAGGACGGCATGGCGCGTGAGAACGAGTGGAGCGTCATCGCCGTCAAGGACAGCGGCAACGGCAAGTACGACCGTGTCCTGCCGTACGACTCCGCCGACGAGGGCAGCCGCGAGGCCCTGCTGAAGGCGCAGCCGGACGCGGCCGCGCTCCAGTGGTGGCCCGCCGAGTGCGATGTGTCGATCCGCCCGGGCTGGTTCTACCACGCCGATCAACAGCCCAAGTCCGTGGAGCAGTTGACGGACATCTGGTACCGCTCCGTGGGCCGGGGCGCTGTCCTCCTGCTCAACATCCCGCCGGACACGGACGGCCTGCTGCCCGCCGCCGACGTCGCCCGCCTCAAGGAGTTCCGGGAGCGCACCGACCGCGAGCTGCCGCGGGACCTCGCCCGAGACGCCCGCGTCCGCGACGACGGCGCGGGCACCCGCACGGTCGATCTGGGCCGGCCCCTGGCGGTCGACCGGATCAGGATCGCCGAGGACATCCGGCACGGGCAGCAGGTCGAGCACTTCGTGGTGGAGGCCTGGGTCGACGGGGCGTGGACGACCGCCGCCGAACTGGGCACCATCGGCGCGACCCGCATCCTGCCCCTGGCCGCTCCCGTCACGGCGCGACGCTGGCGCCTGCGGGTCACCCGGGCCCGATCGGCCGTCCGCATCAGGGAGTTCGGGCTGTACAAGTCCCAGGTATGAGGCGAGAGGGGCGGGGCTCCGGCAGGGGTCCCGCCCCACCCCCTCCCTAGACGCGCACGTACGCCGCCGCCCATGACGTGTGGTCGTACGAACTGTTGCCGTTCGCGTCCTCCACGACCAGACGCAGCAGCCGCACCCCGGAGACGTCCACGTCGACGGGGCGCGGGCCGCCCGCGGCCGTCAGCGGCCCGCTGTCGAAGAGCTCCGTCCCGTCGTCCCCGACGACACGCGCCCGCGTGCCGCCCTTGCCGCTCTGCCTCGCCGAGAAGTCGTCGATGCCGACGACCGCCGTGAACCGCCGTGCCGTGCCGCCCAGGTAGTACACGATCTCCGACGGGGCGTGCACGCCGAGGCCCTTGGCGTACGTCGTGCCGCCGAAGGCGATCGGTGTGCCGTCGCCCGCGGCCTGCTTGCCGTTGCTCGTGTCGCGCTCGACGGGACCCCAGCCGTTGCTCGCCGATACCCAGTCGAGGTCGCTGAGAAATGCGTCGGCGCGGGGCGGCGGGGGCGGTGTCGCCGTGGTGACGGTCCGGGTGAACCGCAGCTTCTTCCTGTCGTACGTCGCCGAGGCGGTGGCCCGCAGGGGGAGACGGGCGCCGGTCGCGACATCGGCGGGCGCCGTCACCTCCCACGTCGCCGTGAACGAGGCGCCGGGCGCCAGCCGGTCCGTGGCGCGCGGCCCGGTCGCCCGCGCCTGCCAGCCGTCCGGGACCGCGAGGCGCACCCGTGCGTCGGTCCAGACCCGCGTCGAGGCGTTGCCGAAGCCGACCGTCACCGTGAACCGCTCACCGGGCAGGGCGAGTTCGGGTCCCCGCACCGTCAGGCCGTACGCCTCCCGGTCGTAGGACGCGACCCACGACGAGCGCAGCAGCGCGGTCAGTTCGGCGACGGCCGCAGGGCGCGCGGCGGCCAGGTCGGTCGTCTCGCCCGGATCCGCCGCCAGGTCGTACAGCTCGGTCTGCCACTGCTCGTCCGGCACGGACCGGTCCCGGGCCGGGGCGAACCGGACCGCCTTGAGATCGCCCTTGCGGACCGCCTCGGCGAGTTTCAGGATGCGGCCTCCGTCGACGGCGTTGGCGCGCCTGGTCGAGCCGGGGTCATTGCGCGACCAGTACAGATGCGGGTGCGTGTCCGCCGTGCCGCCGTGCAGCAGCGCCGCCGCGGACAGACCGTCGATGTCGCGCGGCGCGGGCGCGGCGGCGAGCTCGGCGAAGGTGGGCAGCAGATCGATCAGCGGTGTCGGCCGGTCGGTCGTGCCCGGCGCCACCGTCCCCGGCTGCCAGGCGATGAGCGGGACCCGCACCCCGCCCTCGTACAGATTCCGCTTGTAGCCGCGCAGCGGGCCGTTCGCGTCGAACAGGTCCGGGTCGAAGCCGCCCTCCTCGTGCGGGCCGTTGTCGCTGGTGACGAGGACGAGCGTGTGCCGGTCGACGCCGAGGGCCCGCAGCCGGTCGACGACCCGGCCGACCAGGGTGTCGAGGCGGCTGACCTGGGCCGCGTGCCCCTTGTCCGCGGCCGGCCAGGTCCGGTCCGCGTAACTGCCCGTGTCGGGGATGTCGGACGGGGCGTGCGGGATGTTCGGCGTCAGATAGAGCAGGAACGGCTCGTCGGCGTGCGCGTCGAGGAAGTCGAGGGCGTGCCGCTCGATCAGGTCGATCGCGTACGCGCCCTTCTTGCCGTCCGCGTTCTCCGGAAGGTCGGTCCTCTCGCCGTTGTGCCACAGATGGGCCGGGAAGTACTCGTGGGCGTGGCCGTGCCCGATGTAGCCGAAGAACTCCTCGAAACCACGGGAGTTGGGGTGGCTCGGCTGGTCCGCCTCGTCCGGCCCGAAGCCCCACTTGCCGACGCACGCCGTGCGGTAGCCGCGGGCCCGCAGCACCTCCGCGAACGTGGTGTCGCCGTCGCCGATCGCCCCCTGCGGGCCGCTGAACGGGTTCTCCCGCACCGCCGCGTGCCCGCCGTGCAGGCCGGTCAGGAGCGAGCAGCGGGACGGCGCGCAGACGGCCGCGGCCGCGTACGCCTGCGTGAAGCGCAGCCCCCGCGCGGCCAGCTCGTCGAGCCTCGGGGTGGCGATCTGTCTCTGCCCGTACGCCCCCAGCTCTCCCTGGCCGAGATCGTCGGCGAGGATCACCACGATGTTCGGGACCCGGCCTAACGTGCGAGGATCGGCCGAGACGGGAGCGCCGGGGAGCGCGGCCAGCGAGAGAGCCGCGGCGGAACCGGCAAGGAAACGGCGGCGATCGGGCATGGGGCTCCTCACGCAGGGGGCGGATCGGGGACGGCGACCCCGATCATCCGTGCCCGCACAAGGAGAAGACCATTGACCGCGCATGACATTTCTGTGACAGCCGGCGGGGACGGGCCGGCCGTCCCCGCGTGCTGCGCCGCGCCTCGTGGCGCGGCCGCGCCCGAACCCGTGGCCGGGACCGTCACGCCGCGCCGCCCGGCCTCCGGGCGCGGCATGGTCGAGCTGCCCGGCGGCACGTTCCGGATGGGCAACGAGGACGAGCAGGCCAACCCCGGCGACGGCGAGGGACCGGTCCGGGAGGTCACCGTCTCCGCGTTCCGCATCGACGAACACGCGGTCACCAACGCCCAGTTCGCGACGTTCGTGAAGGAAACGGGATACGTGACCGCCGCCGAGCAGTTCGGCTGGTCGTACGTCTTCGCCGGCTTCCTCGCGCCGGAGCACGTCCGGGCCACGCAGGCCCCGGCCGGCACCCCGTGGTGGCGCGGCGTCGAAGGCGCCACCTGGCGCGCGCCCGAGGGCCCCGGCTCAGGCGTCGGCGACCGCGCCCGGCACCCCGTCGTCCACGTCAGCTGGGACGACGCGCACGCCTACGCGCAGTGGGCGGGCAAACGGCTGCCGACCGAGGCGGAGTGGGAGTACGCGGCCCGCGGCGGCCTCGACCAGGCGCGCTACCCGTGGGGCGACGAGCTGACCCCGCGCGGCCGCTGGCGCTGCAACATCTGGCAGGGCGAGTTCCCGGCGGTGAACACGGGCGAGGACGGCCACGTCGGCACCGCCCCGGTCGACGCGTACCGGCCGAACGCCTACGGCCTGCACAACGTCGTGGGCAATGTGTGGGAGTGGGTCGCCGACCGCTTCACGGCGACGCACGACGCGGCCCCCGCGGTGGATCCGCGGGGGCCGGACGAAGGCGGGAACCGGGTCATGCGGGGCGGCTCGTACATGTGCCACGACTCCTACTGCAACCGCTACCGGGTCGCCGCCCGCACGTCCAACACCCCGGACTCCAGCAGCGGCAACTGCGGATTCCGCTGCGCGTATTGAGCCCCTCCGGAGATCGAGGAGCGGGGCCCCGTGAGCCCGGCGACCGCGCCGGGTCAGATCCCGTACACGCGGCGGCCCCCGACAAAGGTCTGCGCCACGCGCGTGGCCCCGATCTCCTCGGGCGCCCCGGCGAACGGATCCCGGTCCAGCACGACGAGATCCGCGAGAAAGCCGGGGGCGATCGTCCCTGTCTCCGCGTCGAGGCCGTTCACGTACGCGCTGCCCGCCGTGTACGCGGTGAGCGCGTCCAGGAGCCCGACGCGCTGCCCGGGCAGGAAGACGGGCGTACCGGCCGGGGCATCCGGGGCGGTCCGGTTCACCGCGACGTGGATGCCCTGCAGCGGGTCGGGGCTGCTCACCGGCCAGTCGCTGCCGGCGGCGAGGGTCGCGCCGGAGCGCAGCAGCGCCCCGAACGGGTACTGGCGGTCCGCCCGCTCCGCCCCGAGGAAGGGGATCGTCAGCTCGTCCATCTGCGGCTCGTGCGCGGCCCACAGCGGCTGGATGTTCGCGGTGGCGCCGAGCGTCCGGAACCGCCCGATGTCGTCCGGGTGCACGACCTGGAGGTGCGCGAGATGCGGGCGCGTGTCCGACCAGCCGTTGGCCCGCCGCGCCGCCTCCACGGCGTCGAGGGCCTCGCGCACGGCCCGGTCGCCGAGCGCGTGGAAGTGCACCTGGAACCCGTGCGCGTCCAGCGCGGTGACGTACGTCTTGAGGTCCTCCGGCGGGACGAAACTGATCCCGCTGTTGTCCGTCCGGCAGCCGCACGCGTCGAGGTACGGGCCGAGCAGCGCCGCCGTGCCGTTCTCGGCGACCCCGTCCTGCATGATCTTCACGGTCGTCGAGCGCAGCCGGCCACGCGTGCCGGCCGCCCGCCGCGCGACGAGCTCCGGTATCTGCTCGGTGCCGCGCGCCCGGTCCCACCACAGCGCGCCGACCACGCGCGCGGTGAGCCGGCCGTCGTCCGCACACGCCAGATAGGCGTCCGTGGGGTCGGTGAGATTGGCGTGCGAGCCGAGCAGCGCGTCCTGCCAGGCCGTGATGCCGAGTGAGTGGAGCAGCTCCTGGGCGCGCAGCAGGCCGGCGATCCGCTCCTCCCGGGTCACCGGCGGCAGCAGCTCTCCGACCAGGTTCGCGGCACCCTCCTGGAGCATGCCGGTGGGCTCGCCGGCGCTGTCCCGCTCGATGCGGCCGTCGGCCGGGTCGGGCGTGCGGGCGTCGATCCCGGCACGGCGCAGGGCGGGGGAGTTGACCCACGCCCCGTGGTGGTCGCGGTTGACGAGATACACCGGCCGGTCCGGCACGAGGGCGTCCAGCTCGGCGGCGGTGGGCAGGCCGCCGGGGAAGGCCTCCATCGACCAGCCGCCGCCGGTGATCCACTCCAGGTCCGGACGGCTTCGGGCGTACGCGGTGATCAGCTCGCGGTAGGCGGCGAGCGTGGTCGCCCCGCTCAGATCGCACTGACCCAGCTCGAGCCCGCCGCCGACCGGATGCGCGTGCGCGTCCTGGAACCCGGGGATCAGCAGCTTCCCCGCCAGGTCGACGACCTCGGTCCGCGGGCCGATGAGCTCGCGCACCTCGTCGTGGCCGACGGCGACGACGCGCTCGCCACGGACGGCGACGGAGGTGGCGCGGGACCGGGCGGGGGAACCGGTGTGGACCGGTCCGCCGGTGAGGACCAGGTCTGCGGGTGCGGTGTCGGGCATGCGGGGCAACTCCTTGTGCGGTGAGGGGGGGTTACGGGACTTCGAGCGCGGTCGGCGGGACGGCGTCGGCGTCGGTGCCGCGCCGGGTCGTGAAGTAGGGGGAGCGGCGGCGGTACTTGGCGACGGCCGCCATGGCGAGCCCGGAGACGATGGTGGCCACGGGTACGGAGAGCATGAACCAGCCGTTGTCCGGGCTGAGTTCGAAGTGGTCGCTCATCGTGGCGTAGTCCCGGCCGAGGTAGATGCCGACGCCGAGCAGCACCAGCGCGCCGGCGCCGGGCGCGACGACCGAGCGCAGCGCCTGCGCGGGTGAGGTGCGCAGGGCCGAGCGGAACCGGACGGCGCAGGCCAGCGCCGTCAGTCCGTAGTACAGGGCCACCGTCAGGCCGATCGAGTTCACGGCCGCGAGGATCATCTCGTTCAGCTTCGGGATGGCGAGGGCGAGCAGCGCGACCACGGCCGCGACGGCCATGACGAGCACCGTGCCGATCGCGGGGGAGCCGTACCGCGGGCTGATCCGGGTCCACACGCGGCCCATCGTGCGGTCCCGGCCCATCGCGTACAGGCCGCGCGCCGTCGGGATGACGCTGGACTGCAGCGAGGCCACCGCCGAGAAGAGCAGGGCGAGCAGCGGCAGGCTGGCCACCGGCTCGTCGGCGAGTTTCGCGCCGAGGTAGGTGAGAGCCTGCGGGCCCTGCTCGATCAGTTCCGGCAGCGACATCTCCCGCTGGAAGGCCACGGACCCGTACAGGAACAGCGCGAGCATCGAGAACAGGGCGATGAAGCCGCCGCGGCCCACGTCCCGGACGTCCTTCGTCTCCTCGGTGACGCTGAACGCGGCGTCCCAGCCCCAGAAGAAGAACACCGCGAGCACCAGGCCCTGCGCGAACGCCGTGCCGTCGTGGATCGCGAAGGGGTTCAGCCACGACCACTGGAAGCTGTGCGACCCGGTGACCAGGGACCAGCCGCAGAACCCGAGCAGGACCGCGTACTCGAACACCAGCAGCCACGCCTGCAGCCGGGTCGCCTTGCGGACGCCGGTGACCGCGGTGACGGTGACGACGCCGAGGACCAGCAGGCCGACGACCGTGCTCAGGGCCGTCGAGTTCGGATCGAGGTCGAGGCCCAGCAGCGTGTGCAGATGGGCCTTGTTGGCGAACTGCAGGAAGACCGAGCCGGTCACCGCGCTGGTGTACGCCATGAAGATCACGGTGCCCACGAGCGTGACCCAGCCGGTGAGGAAGCCGAGCCAGGGGCCGAGCGAGGAGGCGACCCACACATAGCCGCTGCCCATGTTCGGCTCGTCGCGGTTGAGGCGGGCGTACGCCGTCGCGATGCCGAGGATCGGCAGGAAGGCGATGAGCAGGACGGCCGGCGCCTGGAGGCCCACCGTCGCGGCGAGGGATCCCATCCCGATGCCGATGCTCGTGGTGGCGGCCGTGCTCGACGCGGCGATCGCGACGCCGTCGACGACACCGAGGGAACGGCGCAGACCTGGAGGTTCGCTTCTCATGGGCAGACTCCTGTGACCTGAGAACAGGGGATGAACGGGAGGTGTGGCGAGGAGGCTGCGATCAAACCGGCCTTGTCAATGTTGCGTCAATGGTGTTGTCATAAAGGCGCGCGGACAGACCGGAGGAAAGGACGGGCCGCATGGCCGAGGGACGGATCCCGGCGGAGCGGCGGCGCCGCAAGCCGACCAAGTCGGGCGTGGTGCTGTCCGAGGACGTGATCGTCGACTGCGCGCTGCGCCTGGTCGGCCGGCACGGGCCCGACGCGCTGAGCGTGCGACGGCTCGGCGCGGCCCTGGGCTGCGACCCGAGCGCGCTGTACCGGTACTTCCACAACACGGACGATCTGCTGCTCGCACTGGCCGACCGGATCATCGG
The DNA here is from genome assembly GCF_050410835.1 of Streptomyces sp. cg35. Taxonomy (NCBI): domain Bacteria; kingdom Bacillati; phylum Actinomycetota; class Actinomycetes; order Kitasatosporales; family Streptomycetaceae; genus Streptomyces; species Streptomyces sp. cg35. The sequence goes on along the minus strand of NZ_CP191268.1, from coordinate 1,045,026 downwards.
CGAGGCCCAGTCGGGCTTCGACCCGGACGGCATGCCGTGGGCCGAGGGGCTGCGCGAGATGGCCCTGCGCATCCACCGCTGCTACCGGGAGCACCCGAGGGTGGCGGCGATGGCGGCGTACCGGGTGACGCGCCGGCTCAACGAGTTCCGGGCCGTCGACACCGGCATCGGTCTGCTGCGGCGGGCGGGTTTCGACGACGCGACGGCGGTGCGGTACTACGCGGCCTTCGTGGATACGGTGCTGGGGCATGCGGCGCTGGATGCGGCGCACTTGGCTCTGCCGGTCGAGCGGAGGGAGGCGGATGATCTCGCGTGGGTCGGGGTGTATGCGGGGTTGTCCGCGCGGGAGTATCCGCAACTGGCCTCTGTGCGGGGGCACTTGCCGTTGATGGGCGGGAGCTCTTTCGATGCCGCGCTGGAGTTGTTGCTGGCGGCGTTGGTGGCCGCGGCGCCGGGAGAGGGTGGGTAGGGGTTCATCGCCGGGTGCGGGCCGGTGGGGCTTCTCGCGCGGTTCCCCGCGCCCCTGAGACGCGCACTGCGTGCGGCATCTCAGGGGCGCGGGGCCGGGGCTCAGTCCAGCTGGGCCCGCAGCCATTGTTCGACCTCACCGACGTGCGCCGCGGCAGCGGCCCGCGCCGCCTCCGGATCGTGGGCCACCAACGCCCGGTGGATACGGGAGTGCTCACGCCGGGTCCGCTCGAACGCCCCCTCCTCCTGGTAGCCGCGCCACACCCGGGCCCGGAACGTCCGTGAGGACAGGCCCTCCAGGATCGCCGCCATCGTGTCGTTCCCCGCGGCGGCCACGATGGCCCGGTGGAACGCCAGGTCGTGCGAGAGGATCTCCTCGGGGTCGTCGGTGGCCTCCATCGCCGCCAAGTGCTCCTCGACCTCGGCGAGTTGGGCGCGGGTGATACGGGCGGCGGCCAGCGCCGTCGCCGTCGACTCCAGGATGCGGCGCACCTCGAGCAACTCCACCAGACGTGGACCCCGCGACAGATCCGCGACGACTCCGAACGTCTCCAGCAGGTCCCCGGCCTCGAGCTGCGTGACGTAGATCCCCGAACCGTGCCGGGCCTCCAGGACCCCGAGGACGGTCAGCGCCCGGATCGCCTCGCGCATGGAGCTGCGCGAGATACCGAGCTGCGCCGCCAGGTCCCGCTCCGTGGGCAGGCGTTGCCCCGGCTCCAGCCGGCCGCCGCCGATCATCGCCTTGATCTGCTCGATCGCCCGCTCGGTGACGGTGCCCTTCTGGGGGGCGGTCTGCTCCACGATGACGTCCTCCCGAGTGCGGGTCCGCTCCGTGACGAGGCGCGGTGATGCGGCGCAGTCTAACCAGCCATGTGGTCCGACCACTACCGAGGTGGTCGGACCTTTTCGGGGTCTCGGAGGCGTAAAACCCGAGAAAACTTGGTTCCTAAGGGTGTCGTCGGGACGAAGTGGTCTGATAAATATCTCGGCGCGGCCGGTGCTGGGACGGCAGAACGCCGGTCGCGAGCCCATGACTTCCGGAGCCGAGGAGCGGTCCGATGACTGGCACCACGAAGCGCACCAAGAGTTCGAGAGCGGGAGCGCTGCGCCTGGCGGCCCTCCTGGGGTGCGCCGCCCTCACCCTCAGCGCGTGCGGCAGCACCAAGGACGACGCCGCCGGGGCCGGCGGCGCGGGAGGCGGCGACGGCACGGGCAAGGTCGGCGTCATCCTGCCCCTGCTGACCTCGCCGTTCTGGCAGTCCTACAACGACTACGTGCCGAAGATGGCGAAGTCCGAGAGCGTCGACGCGCTGAAGACGGTCAACTCCAACAGTGACCCCTCGCAGCAGATCACCGACATCAACAACCAGCTCAACCAGGGAGTGAAGGGCCTCGTCGTGGCGCCGCTGGACAGCGCCGCCATCGCCGCCGGACTCGACCAGGCCGAACGCAAGGGCGTCCCGGTCGTCGCCGTCGACGTGGCGCCCGAGAAGGGCAAGGTCGCCATGGTCGTCCGCGCCAACAACGTCGCGTACGGCGAGAAGGCGTGCGCGTACCTCGGCAAGCAGGTCAAGACCGGCAAGGTCGTGCAGATCATGGGCGATCTGGCGTCGGTCAACGGGCGCGAGCGGTCCAAGGCGTTCCGGGACTGCGTCAAGTCCGAGTACCCGAAGCTGAAGGTCCTGGAGATCCCCGCCAAGTGGGAGTCGGACACCGCCGCCTCCAAGCTGGACACCCTCCTCAACGCCAACCCCGACATCAAGGGCATCTACATGCAGGCGGGCGGCGTCTACCTCGCGCCGACCCTCCAGACCCTCAAGTCCAAGGGCATGCTGAAGACGGCGGGCAAGGCCGGGCACATCACGATCGTCTCCAACGACGGCATCCCGCAGGAGTTCGACGCCATCCGCAAGGGCCAGATCGACGCGACCGTCTCGCAGCCCGCCGACTCGTACGCCAAGTACGGCATGTACTACATCAAGGCGGCGATGCAGGGGAAGACGTTCGAGCCGGGTCCGACCGACCACGACTCGGAGATCGTCAAGCTGCCCAGCGGGATCCTCGAGGACCAGCTGCCCGCGCCGCTGGTCACCAAGGACAACGTCGACGACCCCAAGCTCTGGGGAAACACGGTCAAATGACAGCGACCACACCCCCGTTGGTGGAGGCCAGCGGCATCGCCAAGCGGTACGGGCCCACGGTCGCCCTCGCCGACGGACGGCTGACCGTGCGCGCGGGCGAGTCCCACGCGCTGGTCGGCCGCAACGGCGCGGGCAAGTCCACCCTCGTCACCGTCCTCACCGGGCTCCAGGCGCCGGACGCGGGCACTTTGCTCTTCGACGGCGAGCCGGCGCCGCCGCTCGGCGACCGGGAGGCCTGGCGGTCCAAGGTGGCCTGCGTCTACCAGAAGCCCACCGTCGTACCGGAGCTGACGGTCGCCGAGAACCTGTTCATCAACCGGCAGCCCGGATCCCGCCGCGGCTTCTTCAGCTGGAAGAAGCTGCACGCCGAGGCGGAGCGGCTCCTCGACACCTGGGACATCCGGGTCGACCCGGACGCGCGCACCGCCGACCTCAAGGTCGAGGACCGCCAAATGGTCGAGATCGCCCGGGCGTTGAGCGGCGGCGCCCGGTTCATCGTCCTCGACGAGCCGACCGCGCAACTCGACAACCGGGAGATCGAGCGGCTCTTCGCCCGCATGCGCTCGCTCCAGGACTCGGGCGTCACCTTCCTGTTCATCTCGCACCACCTCCAGGAGGTGTACGAGGTCTGCCAGACGGTCACCGTGCTGCGCGACGCCCGCTGGATCACCACGGCACCGGTCGCCGAACTGCCCCGCCCCGCACTGGTGGAGGCCATGGCCGGCGAGGTCATCGCCGAGCAGGCGGCGGCCGCGGCCGAGGCGGTCGTCGAGCAGGACGGCGTGGACGCCCCGGTCGTCCTGGAGGTGTCGGGGCTGACCTCGGACACCTACACCGACGTCGACCTCACCGTGCGGCGCGGCGAGGTCGTCGGGCTCGCCGGATCCAGCGGCAGCGGCAAGATCACCCTCGCCGAATCGCTGGCGGGCCTGCACACACCGACCGCCGGAACCGCTCGGCTCGACGGCGAACGGCTGCCGTTCGGCGACGTCTTCGCCGCGCTCGCCGCCGGAGTCGGCTGTGTGCCCCGCGACCGACACGACCAGGGCCTCGTCACCGGCATGTCCATCGGCGACAACGCCACGATGTCCGTCCTCGGCCGCCTGGGCCGCCACGGATTCGTCGGCACGGACCGCAAGAGGTCCTTCGCCCGCGACCTCATCGACCGCCTCGACATCCATGCCGAGGGCCCCGACCAGCCGGTCTGCGACCTCTCGGGCGGCAACGCGCAGAAAGTCGTCATGGCCCGGGCGCTCGCCTCCGACCCCCGTCTCCTCGTCCTCATCAACCCCACGGCCGGCGTCGACGTGAAGTCCAAGGAATCACTGCTGCGCCGCGTCGACAGCGCCCGCGACGACGGCACCGCGGTCCTCGTCGTCTCGGACGAGCTCGACGACCTCCGCCGCTGCGACCGGGTCCTGGTCCTCTTCCACGGGCGGATCGTCGCCGAGCACCCGGCGGGCTGGAACGACCACGACCTCATCGCCTCTATCGAAGGGGTGGACCGTGACTGACCTCCAGCCACGGGGGTCCGCCCCGAACCCCGCTCCCCGAACGCCGGAGGTGCCGGAGAAGAAGGAGTCCACCATGGCTGACACACAGGCCCCGTCGGCCCCGGCGACGAAGGCCCCGGCCCGCCCCGGAGGCACCGGAACCGCGAAGAGCGTCCTGCTGCGACGGGCCCGCGAACTCGCCCTCGTCCCCGCGCTGATCCTGCTGCTGATCCTCGGCGCGATCGTCAACGACTCCTTCCTCACCGAACGCAACCTGATCTCCATCCTCGGCGCCTCCGCCGCCCTCGCGATGGTCGTCCTCGCCGAGTCCCTCGTGCTCATCACCGGCAAGTTCGACCTGTCCCTCGAATCGGTCGTCGGCATCGCCCCCGCCGTGGGCGCCCTGCTGGTGCTGCCGGTCGCCCAGTCCGGCTGGGGCACCGAGTTCCCCGCCGTCCTCGCGCTGCTCGCGATCCTCGTCGTCGGCGGCGCCATCGGCGCCTTCAACGGCATCCTCGTCGTCAGGTTCAAGCTCAACGCCTTCATCGTCACGCTGGCGATGCTGATCGTGCTGCGCGGTCTGCTCGTCGGCGCCACCAAGGGCAAGACCCTGTTCGGCATGCCCGACTCGTTCTTCTCGCTGGCGACGACCACGTTCCTGCGTATCCCCCTGTCGGTGTGGCTCGCCGCCGTCTGCTTCGGCGTGGCCGGCGTCGTCCTCAAGTACCACCGCGTGGGCCGCGCCCTCTACGCGATCGGCGGCAACGCGGACGCCGCCCGCGCCGCCGGCATCCGCGTCGAGCGCGTCATGCTCGGCGTGTTCGTCGTCGCGGGAGTCCTCGCCTCGGTCGGCGGCATTATGCAGACCGGCTACGTCGGCGCCATCAGCGCCAACCAGGGCAACAACATGATCTTCACGGTGTTCGCCGCGGCGGTCATCGGCGGCATCAGCCTCGACGGCGGCAAGGGCACCATGTTCGGCGCGCTGACCGGTGTGCTGCTGCTCGGCGTCGTGCAGAACCTCCTCACCCTCGCCCAGGTGCCGTCCTTCTGGATCCAGGCCATCTACGGCGGAATCATCCTGCTCGCCCTGATGATCGCCCGCGTCACCACCGGCCGCGCCCAGGACTGACCGAAGCCCCACACCTGCCCGAAAGGCAACACGTGTCCGCAACCACCCCCCGTGTCACCGCGGTCGACACCTACGACATCCGCTTCCCGACCTCCCGGGAACTGGACGGCTCCGACGCCATGAACCCCGATCCCGACTACTCGGCCGCGTACGTCGTACTGCGCACGGACGCCGCGGACGGGCACGAGGGGCACGGCTTCACGTTCACCATCGGCCGCGGCAACGACGTCCAGGTCGCCGCGATCAGGGCGCTGAGCCACCACGTCGTCGGCCGGCCCCTCGACGAGCTGTGCGCCGACCCGGGCAGCCTCAACCGCGACCTGGTCGGCGACAGCCAGCTCCGCTGGCTGGGACCCGAGAAGGGCGTGATGCACATGGCGATCGGCGCCGTCGTCAACGCCGCCTGGGACCTCGCCGCCAAGCGGGCCGCCAAGCCGCTGTGGCGGCTGCTCGCCGAGGCGGAACCCGAATGGCTCGTCCGACAGATCGACTTCCGGTACATCGCGGACGCGCTCACCCCCGAAGAAGCCCTGGAACTGCTGCGAGCGGGGCGCGACGGCGCCGCCGAGCGCACCGCCCGCCTCCTGGAGCGCGGCTACCCCGGCTACACCACCTCGCCCGGCTGGCTCGGCTACTCCGACGAGAAGCTCACCCGTCTCGCCCGGCAGGCCGTCGCCGACGGCTTCACCCAGATCAAGCTCAAGGTCGGCGCCGACCTCGACGACGACATCCGCCGCTGCCGCACCGCCCGCGAGGTCATCGGCCCCGACGTCCGGATGGCGATCGACGCCAACCAGCGCTGGAACGTCGACGAGGCGATCCGGTGGACCCGGGCGCTCGCCGAGTTCGACCCGTACTGGGTCGAGGAGCCCACCAGCCCCGACGACATCCTGGGCCACGCCGCGATCCGCGAGGCGGTCGCCCCCGTCAAGGTCGCCACCGGCGAACACGTCCAGAACCGCATCGTCTTCAAGCAGCTGCTGCAGGCCGGTGCCATCGACATCCTCCAGATCGACGCCGCCCGGGTCGGCGGCGTCAACGAGAACCTCGCGATCCTGCTGCTCGCCGCCAAGTTCGGCGTCCCCGTCTGCCCGCACGCGGGCGGCGTCGGCCTGTGCGAACTCGTCCAGCACCTGTCGATGTTCGACTACGTCGCCCTGTCCGGCACCACCGAGGACCGCGTCATCGAGTACGTCGACCATCTGCACGACCACTTCCTCGACCCCGTCGTCATGGAGGAGGGTCACTACACGGCCCCGGCCGCACCCGGCTTCTCCGCCGCCATGCGGGCGGAGTCCATCGCCGAGTTCACCTACCCCGAAGGGGAGTTCTGGGTGAAGGACCTGGCCGAGCACGCACCGACGCACACGAACGGAGCCGCAGCATGACCGACAGCGCCAGCCTCCAGGACTTCGCCGGACTCAAGGCCCTCGTCACCGGCGGCGCCTCCGGCATCGGCCGCGCCACCGCCGACCTGCTCGTCGCGCGCGGCGCCGACGTCGCCGTCCTCGACCGCGACATCACGGCCGTGGACAAGCCCCTGCGCGGCCACGCCGCCGACGTCACCGACGACGAGACGGTCCGCGCCGCCGTGGCCGCGGCCGTCGCCGAGCTCGGCGGACTCGACATCCTGGTCAACAACGCGGGGATCGGCGCCCAGGGCACCGTCGCCGACAACGACGACGCCGAATGGCACCGCGTCCTCGACGTCAACGTCGTCGGGATGGTCCGCGTCGCCCGCGCCGCCCTGCCCGCCCTCCGGGAATCGCGGCACGCCGCGATCGTCAACACCTGCTCCATCGCCGCCACCGCGGGCCTCCCGCAGCGCGCCCTGTACGCCGCGTCCAAGGGCGCCGTGTACTCCCTCACCCTCGCCATGGCCGCCGACCACGTACGCGAGGGCATCCGCGTCAACTGCGTCAACCCCGGCACCGCGGACACCCCGTGGATCGGCCGGCTCCTCGACGCGGCCGACGACCCGGCCGCCGAACGCGCCGCCCTCGAAGCCCGCCAGCCCACCGGCCGGCTGGTCTCCGCCGACGAGGTCGCGGGCGCCGTCGCCTATCTGGCGAGTCCGCTGTCCGGCGCCACCACCGGCACCTCCCTCGCCGTCGACGGCGGCATGCAGGGCCTGCGCCTGCGGCCCGCGGGACAGTGACACCGATGCGCACCCGCACGCTGGGCCGCGCGGCAGTACCGGTCACCGAGCTCGGCTTCGGCGCCGCCGGCATCGGCAACCTGTACACCGAGGTCCGCGACGACGAGGCGTACGCCGCCGTCGACGCGGCCTGGGACGCCGGTGTCCGCTACTTCGACACCGCCCCGCACTACGGCATCGGCCTGTCCGAGCGACGCCTGGGCGCGTACCTGCGCACCCGGCCCTCGACCTCGTACACCCTGTCCACGAAGGTCGGCAGGCTCCTGGAGCCGTACGACGGCGGGGGAGACGACCTCAGGAACGGCTTCGCGGTGCCCGCCTCGCACCGCCGTGTCTGGGACTTCAGCGCGGCCGGGGTGCGGCGCTCCATCGAGGACAGCCTCGGCCGGCTCGGCGTCGACGCGATCGACGTGGTGTACCTGCACGACCCCGACGACCACGCGGAGCAGGCCTTCGGCGAGGCGTACCCGGAGCTGGAGCGGCTGCGCGGCGAAGGGCTCGTGTCGGCCATCGGCGCGGGCATGAACCAGGCAGGCATGCTGACCCGGTTCGTCCGCGACACCGATGTCGACGTCGTCCTGTGCGCCGGGCGCTACACCCTGCTCGACCAGCGGGCCCTGACCGGACTGCTCCCCGCGGCGGCGGCCCGCGGCGTCCGCGTCGTCATCGGCGGCGTCTTCAACTCCGGGCTGCTCGCCGACCCCAAGGAGGGCGCCACCTTCGACTACGCCCTCGCCCGGCCGGACGTCCTGGCGCGAGCAGGGGAGTTCAAGCAGCTGGCCGAGCGGCACGGCACCACCCTGCGCGCCGCCGCGCTCGCCTTCCCCTTCGGGCACCCGGCCGTCACCAGCGTCCTCGTCGGCACCCGCTCGGCAGCCGAAGTCGCCGACACCGCGGAGCAGTTCGCCGCCCCGGCGCCCGCGGAGTTCTGGGCCGAGGCCCGCTCCAGGAAGCTGCTCGCCGCAGACGTCCCCACCCCCGAACAGGAGCAGCACGCGTGAGAGTCGCCCTGCACACCAAGGTCCGCGCCGACCGCGTCGAGGAGTACGAGGCCGCACACCGCGAGGTCCCCGCCGAGCTGGTCGCCGCGATCCGCGCGGCCGGCGCCACACGGTGGACGATCTGGCGCAGCGGCACGGACCTGTTCCACCTCCTGGAGTGCGCGGACTATCCGCGGATGCTCGCGGAGCTGGAGCGGCTCCCGGTGAACATCGCCTGGCAGGCCCGCATGGACGAGCTCCTCGACGTCGCGCACGACTACTCGGCGGACGGCGCCGCGGCGGGCCTGCCCGTGGTCTGGGAACTGCCGTGACGGCGCCGGCGGGGATCATCGACGCCCACCACCACGTCTGGGACCTGTCCGTCCGGGACCAGGACTGGATCACCGGACCCGAACTCGCGCCCATCCGGCGGAACTTCACCCTCGACGACCTCGCCCCGGACGTGCGGGCGTCGGGCGTCGGGGCCACCGTCCTCGTGCAGACGGTCACCGTCGCGGAGGAGACCCCCGAGTTCCTCGCGCTCGCCGAGCGCAGCGACCTCGTCGCGGCCGTCGTCGGCTGGACCGATCTGACCCGCCCCGACGTGGCCGACACCCTCGCCGCGCTGGGCCGGCTCCCCGGCGGCCGCCACCTCGCGGGCATCCGGCACCAGGTGCAGGGCGAGCCCGACCCCGAATGGCTGCTCCGCCCCGACGTGAGCCGGGGCCTGGCCGCGGTCGCCGCGGCCGGTCTCGTCTACGACCTGGTGGTGCTCCCGCACCAGCTGCCCGCCTGCGTCAAGGCGGCCGCCGACCACCCCGAACTCCTCTTCGTCCTGGACCACTTGGGCAAGCCGCCGATCGCCGCCGGTGACCTCGAGCCGTGGCGCACCCACGTGCGCGCCCTCGCGGCGCTGCCCAACACGGTCTGCAAACTCTCCGGCCTGGTCACCGAGGCCGACCGGGCGACCTGGACCGTCGAGACGCTGCGCCCCTTCGCCGACACGGTCCTGGACGCCTTCGGCCCCGGGCGCGTGATGTTCGGCTCGGACTGGCCGGTGTGCACGCTCGCCGCGACCTACGGCAAAGTGGCCGACATCGCACGGGAGTTGGCGGGCGGTGCGGACGAGGACGTGTTCGCGGGGACCGCCCGGCGCGTCTACCTCAGCCGGGTGGGCGGCAGGAACTCCCGTACGTAGGTCCGCTCCCACCACGCGCCCGTCGCGCGCAGCTCGCGCCACGTCGTGTACCGGTAGCGGTACACGCGAGCCCGGATGTGCGCGGGCGGCGCGTCGGGGAACGGGCAGTGGCGCAGCAGCCGCAGCGTGTCCCGGTCGCCCTCCAGGAGCCGCTCGACGAGCCCGTTGAACCAGGGGCGGGCGTACGCCGGTGACAGCGCGGCGAACCACATCATCCAGTCGAGCCGCAGATGGTACGGCGCGAACTGGCGCGGCAGACGGCGCGGATCGCCCGGCTTGCCCTTGAACTCGTAGGCGCGCCAGTCGGATGCGGCCCGCGGCTGCGGGTCGGTGGTGCCCTCGATCACGATCTCCTGCCGGATCCGGCCGACGGTGCCGAACGCCCCGTACGTGTTGACCAGGTGCAGGGAGTCGTACGACCGGTTCATGGACTGGCGCCGGGACAGCAGATTGCGCACCGGGCGCAGGCTCAGGCCCGCCACCAGCGCGGTCAGGGCCAGGACGACGACCACGTACCCCATCGGGGCCGGCGGCAGGGCGGGCGGCGCGTGCAGCGGGGTCAGGTCGAGGGCGAGGACGGCGAGGAGCACCGTCAGCCAGTTCAGCCACGCGAAGTTGCCGGACAGGATCAGCCACAGCTGGGTGACGATCATCGACGCGGCCGCCACCGTGGCGACCGGCTGCGGGGCGAACAGCAGGAAGGGCACGACGAGTTGGGTGACATGGTTCGCCGCCGCCTCCACCCGGTGCAGCGGCCGCGGCAGATGGTGGAAGAACCAGCTCAGCGGGCCCGGCATCGGCTGGGTCTCGTGGTGGAAGTACAGGCAGGTCAGCTTCCGCCAGCACGCGTCGCCGCGCATCTTGATCAGGCCCGCCCCGAACTCCAGGCGGAACAGCACCCACCGCGCCAGGAACAGGACGAGGACCGGCGGCGCCACCTCGTCGTTGCCGAGGAACACCGCCAGGAAGCCGACCTCCAGGAGCAGTGACTCCCAGCCGAATCCGTACCAGGTCTGCCCGACGTTCACGATCGACAGGTACAGCGCCCAGGGCGCCAGCCACAGCAGCATCGCGCCCCACAGCGGCAGCAGCCCGTCGACGCCCGCGAGCAGCGCCGCGGCGAGCAGCGCCCCGGTCCACGCGCACCCCGCGAAGAACCGGTCCGAGTAGTGCAGCCGGAACAGCGTGGGTGCCCGCCGCCACGGCACCCGCGCCAGGAACCGCGGCACCGGCAGCATGCCGCGCTCCCCGATCAGCGCCCGGAACTGCAGCGCGGCCCCGGCGAACGCGACGAGGTACACCGCCGCCAGGCCGCGCTGGAACACCAGGCGGCTCAGCCAGTGGTCGCAGGTGCCGAACCAGTTCACGCCCTCAGTGTGGGCCCCCGCGCGGCACGGCCACGACTTGCGGGGCCGTGCGACCCGCTCCTGACAATGGGGACATATCGCTGATGCACAGGTGGGAGAACACGTGCGCGCACGGACCAGGACCAGAACGTACGTCACGGCTCTCGGGATATCCGCGGCCCTGCTGCTCGCCGGATGCTCCGGGAGCGGCGGCGGCAGCGCCGCCGACGGCAAGGGCGAGCTGTTCCTCCAGCCCGTCGCCGCACAGGGCCCCGATCCCTTCACCGACTCGACCGCCGCGTCCGACGAGAGCCCCCCGCCCGTCACCCGAACGCCGCAACCCTCACCGACCGGCAGCGCCTCCGCCACCTCGCAGGGGATGCACACCATCTCCGGCGCGACCCCCGGGCTGTACGGCGGCACCCACGCCGTGGGCAGCTGCGACGTCGAGCAGCAGGTCCGCTTCCTCACCGCCGACCAGGCCAAGGCCGGCGCGTTCGCCGAGGCCTCCGGCATCGCCCGGGCCGACGTCCCCGGCTTCCTGCGCGGCCTGACGCCCGTGGTGCTGCGCGCCGACACCCGGGTCACCAACCACGGCTACCGCGACGGCCGGGCCACCACGTTCCAGTCGGTGCTCCAGTCCGGCACCGCCGTCCTCGTCGACGAGCGCGGCATGCCGCGCGTCCGGTGCGCCTGCGGCAATCCGCTGAAGCCGCCCGTCGCCCTCAAGGGCTCGCCCGCCCACCAGGGCCAGGAGTGGAGCGGCTACCGGCCGACCCAGGTCGTCGTGGTGACCCCGGCCCCGAAGGTCATCGAGAACATCACCATCATCAACATCGTCAACAACACGTGGATCGAGCGGAAGATCGGTGACGACGGCGACCACGACCGCCCGGTCCCGCCGCCCACGCCGACACCGACACCCACGCCGACGACGCCGTCGCCCAACGACAGCTCCACGTCGCCCGCCCCCAGCGACTCCGACTCCGACTCGGCGACCCCCGACGAGGACGCCTCCAGCACGGACTGCCCGACCCCGACGGCCACCGACACCGGCAGCCCCACGGGCTCCCCGTCCCCCGTGCCGTCCGGCTGCCCCACCCCGACGCCGGTCACCCCGAGCACCCCGGACGAGCCCACGACGCCGGACGAGCCCACGGCCCCGGACAGCGGGACCGACTCCGACACCGCCGTGCCGCCGGACACCCCCTCCGAGGACCTGCCCTCCGAGGACATCCCGTCCGACGACACCGGCACGCCGGGCGAGGAGACCGGGCCCGACCTGGTGCCGGACAGCCCGGACGAGTCGGACGGCGGAGGCCTGATCCCGGACGCGACGGACGAGACGTCGCCGTTCCAGGAGAACTCCTTCGACAGCTGACCGGCAGCCGGCCGTGAGCTGCCGCGCGGGCGCCGCCGACACCTCGGCGGCGCCCGCTCCGGCACGTCACCGGCCCGCCGGCGCGGCCCCGCCGAACCGGCCCGCGCCCCGCATGCGGCCCCCTGGACCTGCGCATAGCGTGGCTTCATGGACGCGGGTAGCGAGGGCGGCGAGGAGCCCGGCTCTCCCCCCGAGGGGGAGAGCCCGGAGGACTCCCCGCGCGGTTTTCTCGAGGCCTACGGGCGCGGCCTGCGGATGGGCAGCTTCGACTGGGACCTCGACTCCGGCCTCATGCACATGGACGCCAACGCGCACGAGGTGTTCGACCTCCTCCCCGAGGAGTACGACGACCACCCCGAGACCCTCGCCCTGCGCGTCCCGCCCGGTGAGGGCGGCCGCCTCGACAACCTCGTGTCCCAGGCCCTCAAGAGCGGCGAGGAGAACTACGGCGTCTACTTCCGCATCCGCACCCGCGACGGAGCGATGCGCTGGACCCACACCCGCGGCTACATCCGCCGCGACGACAGCGGCCGCCCGCGCCGCATCGTCGGCATCGTGCGCGACGCCACCGACGAACTCAACGACGCCACCGTCCAGCACGAACGGGCGGCCCGCGAGGCCGTGCGGCGCCGCGAGACCAGCGTCGTGCAGAACACCACCGCCGCCCTCGCGCACGCCCGTACCGTCAACGAGGTCATCGACGTGCTGCGCGAGACGCACGGCGTGGAGCACCTCGGCGCGACCAGCTTCGTCATGGGCCTGGTCCGGGCCGGCCGGATCCACCTGGTCGCCGAGGGGCCCTCCGGCAGCTTCGTGCCCGGCACGCACGTCACCCGCATCGACGACCCGTACCCGATGAGCGAGGTCGTGCGCACCCTCACGCCCCGCTTCATCGAGTCGCCCGAGGACTTCGCCGCGTCCTACCCGGTGCTGTGGCCGCACATCACGCACCTCGGCATCCGCTCGGCCGCCTATCTGCCGCTCATCGCGCAGGCCCGGCCGATCGGCGTCGTCGGCCTGCTCTACCACGACCGCAAGGGATTCACGCAGTCCGAGCGCAACGTCCTCGTCGCCCTCGGCAGCAGCATCGCGCAGAGCCTCCAGCGCGCCATGTTCTACGAGCAGGAGAAGGACCTCGCCCAGGGCCTGCAGCAGGCGATGCTGCCGCGCACCATCCCGGCCGTGCCGGGCGCCGACATCGCCGTGCGGTACCGCTCCGCGTCGCTGGGCCGCGACATCGGCGGCGACTGGTACGACGTGATCCCGCTGCCCGGCGGCCGCGTCGGCGCCGTGATCGGCGACGTCCAGGGCCACGACACGCACGCCGCCGCCGTCATGGGGCAACTGCGCATCGTGCTGCGCGCGTACGCCGCCGAGGGCCACACCCCGGCCACCGTGATGGCCCGCGCCTCCGTCTTCCTCCACGAACTCGACACCGAACGCTTCGCGACCTGCCTGTACGCGGAGGCGGACCTGTCCACCGGCGTCGTCCAGGTCGTGCGCGCCGGGCACCTCGACCCGCTGCTCCGCCGGATCGACGGCACCTGCCGCCGGGTGCCCGTCGAAGGCGGTCTGCCGCTCGGCCTGTCCGCCGAGTTCGGGCGGCTCGAATACCCGGTCACCACCGTCGAACTGGACCCGGGCGAGACCCTGTTGCTGTGCACGGACGGCCTCGTCGAGCAGCCCGGCGCCGACCTCGACGACGGTCTGCACGCCCTCACCGCGCTGATCGGCTCGGGTCCCGCCGACCTCGACCGGCTCGCCGACCGGCTGTGCGCGTCCGTCGACGGGCGCGGCGACGACGACGTGGCGCTGCTGCTCCTGCGCCGCCGCGGCGCGGGCGCCCCGCAGAGCGGCGGCCGGCTGACCGAGCACGTACCGCCCGGCGACCCGGAGGCGCTCAGCGCCGCCCGGCACATGATCCGCGCCGCCGTGCGCGCGTGGGGCGCGGGCGAACGCGCCGACGAGATCGAGCTCGTCGCCGACGAACTCGTCACCAACGCCCTGCTGCACACCGAGGGCCCGGCCATCGTCACCCTGCGGGTGCTGACCGGGCCCGACCGGCGCCTGCGGGTCGACGTGGAGGACACCTCCAGCGCCCTGCCGCGCCGCCGTGAGGCCGGCGATTCCGGCGTCTCGGGGCGCGGCCTGCTCCTCGTCGACCGGCTCGCCGACGTATGGGGCGTGGAGGCGCGCGGCGGCGGCAAGTGCGTGTGGTGCGAGTTCGTGGTCCCCGCACGCCGGTAGGGGATCAGCCAGGCGTCGTCCAGCGCTGGCCGGCGCCGCCCGAGCACGTCCGGACGGCGAGCCGCGTGCCGTCGGCGCTCGCGCCGCCCTCCGTGTCCAGGCACCTGCCCTGGTTCACGAGGGTCTCGCCCGACCGCGTCCACTGCTGCGCGGCCGACCCGTCGCACGTCCGCAACTGCACCGAACTCCCGTCGACCGCGACGCACTTGAACAAGGACCGCACCGAACCGTCGTGCGCGAGCACGAAGTTCTGGTGGTTCCCGCCGCCGCACGACCACAGCTCCAGCGCCGTGCCGTCCGCGCTCGACCCGCCGGTCACGTCCGCGCACGCGCCGCCGGTCCCGGTGATCGCCCCGGACGCGGAGTTCCCGATCGCGTCCTCCTGCACGCTGCCGCCCGTCACCCGGGTCACCTTCGCGTACGCGGCGCAGGTGCTGCTCACCGAGGTGCCGCTGACGGAGGCGGTGGCACCCGGGCCCGTCGGCAGATCGAACCGGACCCGCGAGTAGGGCTCGTCCTCGCAGGTCGCCGCGTTGTTGTTCCAGTCGAAGTACTCGACCCAGTCCACCAGGCCGTCGGCGCTCACCCGGGCGCCCGTCCCGACCTGAAGACTCCCGAGCACGAACGACGTACCGGCGGTGGCGTCCGTGATCGTCGCCCGGTACCAGCCCGCGTCGGCGCCGGGCGCGATCCGGAACGTGTAGTGGTGCCCGGCCGCGAACTTCTGCTCGAAACGGCACGTGTAGCCGGAGCCGGTCTCGTCGAAGGTCTGGCAGTACGTCCCCGAGGAGCCCGGCCGCGCGGCCGTCGCGTCCCACAGGGAGAACAGGAACATGCCCGTGCCGGTGCGCCAGCGCTGCTGGCCGACGTAGCCGCCGACCCCGTTCGTGAAGCCGAACTGATGGGCCCAGTAGACGTTCCCACGCCCCGGGTCGGCCTCGACGGTGGTGCCGAACGTCACCTCGGACAGGTCCGAAGTGCCGCTCGGGAAGCGGTAGTTCGTGTACGTGCCGGGGGTCTGGCCCGCGGCCTGCGCGGGCGCGGCGGACAGCCCCAGACAGGCGGCGACGGCGACCACGGCCGCCGTACACAGGGATCTCCAGCGGAACACGGATGCCTCCAGGAGAGTGGGGGAGGATGGCATGTGCACGTCTAGCGAGGGTGTGTGTCGAGCGTGCGCCCACCCCGGCGCCCAGGGCATGGACTTCCGGAGCGGCCGCTTGGACTCTTCGATGGCACCCTGGACGTATGCCGGAACTGCCCGAGGTCGAAGCGCTGACGGACTTCCTCACCGACCACCTGGTCGGGCACGACATCATGCGCGTCCTGCCGGTCGCGATCAGCGTCCTGAAGACGTACGACCCGCCGCTCACGGCCCTGGAGGGCCGCACCGTGACGTCCGTGGCGCGGCACGGCAAGTTCCTCGACATCGCCACGGACGGGGGCCCGCACCTCGTCACCCATCTGGCCCGCGCGGGCTGGCTGCACTGGAAGGACCGGCTCCCCGACGGGCCGCCGAAGCCCGGCAAGGGACCCCTGGCGCTGCGCGTCGCGCTGGAGACCGGCGCGGGCTTCGACCTCACGGAGGCCGGCACGACGAAGAAGCTCGCCGTGTACGTCGTCCACGACCCCGCCGACGTACCGGGTGTCGCCCGGCTCGGCCCCGACCCGCTCGCCGACGACTTCGACGAACCGGCGTTCGCCAAGCTCCTCGACGGGGAGCGGCGGCAGATCAAGGGCGCCCTGCGCGACCAGTCGCTGATCGCCGGGGTGGGCAACGCCTACAGCGACGAGATCCTGCACGTGGCCCGCATGTCCCCGTTCAAGCTGGCGTCGAGCCTGACGCCCGACGACCTCCACACGCTCTACGCGGCGCTGCGCGACACGCTCACGGAGGCCGTCGAACGCTCGCGCGGGGTCGCCGCCGGGCGGCTGAAGGCCGAGAAGAAGAGCGGCCTGCGCGTCCACGGGCGGACCGGCGAGCCCTGCCCGGTGTGCGGCGACACGATCCGCGAGGTCAGCTTCAGCGACAGCTCCCTGCAGTACTGCCCGACGTGCCAGACGGGCGGCAAGCCGCTCGCGGACCGGCGGATGTCGCGGCTGCTCAAGTAGCGGGCCGCCGGTCCCGGTCCGCGGTCACCGGGGTACCGGAAGCGTCAGCAGCCGGTCGCCGCCGAGCGCCCGCACCTCGAACCGCCGGATCTCGTCGGGCCGGTCCGCGGCCCCGCCCTGCACCTCGACGCGGTCGCCCCGCACCGCCCAGCTCGCCACCGTCTGCTCACTCCCGTCCCGGCCCACCGCGACCAGCTCGCACACCCGCGGCCCGCCCGGATCGCGCACGTCGAGGCCCACCTGGGTGCCCCACCCGCGCTCATCGGCGGTGAGCGTCGCGGCCACTTCGGACGCCGGGTCCCGCCCGCGCAGCGTGAGCGCCGCCGCTTCGTGATCGCGCGCCCCGGCGATCAGGGCCGCGCCCTGTCCGGCCGCGCCGAGCAGCAGCACCACCGCGACGACCGCGCCCCACAGCCGGCGCCGGCCCGCGCGGTGCAGCGCCGCCAGCCGGTCGACGGCCCGCTCCACCACGGTCGGGGCGGGCCGCGCGAACAGGTCGACACAGCCCGGCGTCGCCCGCGCGTACAGACCCAACGCCACTACCGGGGGGCCGAGTTCGCTCACCCGCGCCGCACACATCGCGCACTCCAACAGGTGGTCCTCGAAGCGGAACCGTTCCGCCGCGTCCAGGACCCCCAGCGCATAGGCGCCGGCGTCGCGATGCCGTTCCAGGGACCTCATTGCGTTCCTCCCGCTCTCGCCCACCGGTACGCACCGGGCGCCCGATTCACTCAAGCGACCACCCGATTACACTCCGCCGCATGCTGCGCGTACTGGCCGTCGACGACGAGGAACCCGCCCTCGCCGAACTCCTCTACCTCCTGCGCTCCGACCCCCGCATCCGCAGCGCGGAGGGCGCCACGGACGCCACCGAGGCACTGCGCCGCATCGGCCGCGCGCTGGAGGACGGCCCGGGCGGCGACGGCGCGGTCGACGTGCTCTTCCTCGACATCCAGATGCCGGGCCTGACCGGGCTCGACGTGGCACGGCTCCTCGCCGGTTTCGCCCGCCCGCCCCTGGTCGTCTTCGTCACCGCCCACGAGGACTTCGCCGTGCAGGCCTTCGACCTGAAGGCCGTCGACTACCTGCTCAAACCGGTCCGCCGCGAACGCCTCGCCGAGGCCGTCCGCCGGGTCGCCGAACGCGCGGCCAGCGCCCCGCCCCCGGCCACCGTCGCCGACCGCATCCCCGTCGAACTCGGCGGCGTCACCCGCCTCGTGGCCGTCTCCGACATCACGTACGCGGAGGCGCAGGGCGACTACGCCCGGCTGCACACCGCCGACGGCGCCAGCCACCTCGTCCGCATCCCGCTGACCACCCTGGAGGAGCGCTGGCAGCCGCTCGGCTTCGTCCGCGTGCACCGCAGCCATCTGGTCTCCCTGCACCGCATCGACGAACTCCGCCTGGACGGCGGCGGCATGACCGTCCGCGTCGGCGCCGCCGAACTCGCGGTCAGCCGCCGGCACGCCAGCCGCGTACGGGAGCTGCTGATGCGCCGGGCCGGTGGCTGACCAGCCCCTTCCTCTGACGGGCCGGGCCTGCCTACACTCCGCCCGTGTCCGAACCACGGCGACAGGTGGTGACCGGCGAGCCGCGCACCGTGCACGGCGCGCCCGGTCTGCCCGGCCTGCGCACCCAGTGGGAGATCGACGAACAGACGACGCTCGGCGCCGCCTACGTCCGCTCCCTCATGCGCAGCCAACTGCGCGCGGCGGCCGCCGCGTTCGCGGTCCTCGCCCTGCCCGTCGCCGTCCTGCCGCTGTTCTTCGGAGCCCTGCGCAACACGGCCGTCCAATGGCTCGTCCTCGGCTTCGGCTGCTACCCCTTCCTCGTCCTCATCGCGTGGTGGTACGTGCGCCGCGCCGAGCGCAACGAACGCGACTTCGCCGACCTGGTCCGCGGCCGCGACACCGGGGCGCCGTGAACGAGGCGTACGCGATCCCGGCGGTGGCCGTCGTCGTCCTCGCCACCGTCCTCATCGGCGGCTTCGGCCTGCGCATCTCCCGCACCACGTCCGACTTCTACGTCGCCTCGCGCACCGTCGGCCCCCGCCTCAACGCGGCCGCGATCAGCGGTGAGTACCTGTCGGCGGCGTCCTTCCTCGGCATCGCGGGACTGCTCCTGATCCACGGCCCGGACATGCTCTGGTACCCGGTCGGGTACACGGCGGGCTACCTGGTCCTGCTGGTCTTCGTCGCGGCGCCGCTGCGCCGCTCGGGCGCGTACACGCTGCCCGACTTCGCCGAGGGCCGCCTGGAGTCCCGCCAGGTCCGCCGCGTCGTCAGCATGTTCGTCGTCGGCGCGGGCTGGCTCTATCTCGTGCCCCAGCTCCAGGGCGCGGGCATGACGCTGCAGATCCTCACCGGGGCGCCGCGCTGGTTCGGCGGCGCGCTGGTGGCCGCGGTCGTCGTGCTCGCGGTGGCGGCGGGCGGCATGCGCTCGATCACCTTCGTGCAGGCCTTCCAGTACTGGCTGAAGCTGACGGCCCTGCTGGTCCCGGCGTTCTTCCTGCTCCTGGCCTGGCGGGGCAGCGGCGGCCCGCCAGGCGACGTACCGGCGGCCGACCTGCCCTCGGCGGGCGTCGGCGCGGGCCGGCCCCTCGCCACCAGCCGCGCCGACCACCCGCTCTACGCCACGTACGGACTGATCGTCGCGACGTTCCTCGGCACGATGGGCCTGCCGCATGTCGTCGTCCGCTTCTACACGAGCCCGAACGGCCGCGCGGCCCGCCGTACGACCGTGGTGGTCCTCGCCCTGATCGGCGCCTTCTACCTGCTGCCGCCCCTCTACGGCTGGCTGGGCCGCCTCTACGCCCCCGAACTCACCGCCACCCATGACGCCGACGCCACCGTGCTGCTGCTGCCGGGCCGCGTCGTGGGCGGCGTGGCGGGGGACCTGCTCGGCGCCCTGGTGGCGGGCGGCGCGTTCGCCGCGTTCCTCTCGACGGCGTCCGGGCTGACGATGGCGGTGGCCGGGGTGGTCAGCCAGGACGTCCTGCCGACGCGCGGGGTGCGCCACTTCAGGCTCGGCGTCGTCCTGGCCATGGCGGTGCCCCTGGCCGGCGCGCTCCTGGTGGACGGCGTGCCGGTGGCGGACGCGGTGGGCATGGCCTTCGCGGTCTCGGCGTCCTCCTTCTGCCCGCTGCTCCTCCTCGGCATCTGGTGGCGCCGCCTCACCCCGCCCGGCGCCCTGGCCGGACTCTTCCTGGGCGGCGGCTCGGCCTTCGTCGCGGTGACGTCGACGGTCGCCGGCGTGGCCACCGACGGCTGGCTGCACACCCTGCTGGCCTGGCCGGCGGTCTGGTCGGTGCCCGTCGGCTTCCTGGCCATGATCCTGGTCTCCCTGGCGACCCCGGACGCGATCCCCGCCCACACGACGGCGACGATGACCCGCCTGCACCTGCCGGAGGCCCTCTGGTCGGGCGGCGTCCGAGGACGCGGAGAACGGCGCGAGCAGCCCGCGACGCCCCGCACGCGCCGGACCCCGTCGCCCCCCACGGCGAGAGGCGACCACGAGTGACCGGCACCGTCACGGCGACCCTCCTCGCGCTCTGCCCCGTCCTGCTCGCGGCCGGTTTCCTCGTCGGCAGGCGCACGGCCCACCCGGCGGGCCGCAGCGACGTGGGCACACCCGTGGAGCGCGCCACCTTCGAGACCCTGCACACCGCCTCGCTCGCCGCCCCGGCCCTGCGCGCCGGCCTCACCGAGGACACCGCCCGCAAGTCGGCCCGCCGCCTGCGCACGCTCCTCGGCACCGACGCCCTGGCCCTCACCAACCGTTCGACCGTGCTCGCCTGGGACGGCGCGGCCGAGCAGGCGCACGCCAAGTCCGTCATGGACGAGGTCACCCCGGTCCTGGCCGGCGGCCGTTCCGTCGCCTTCGACTGCGGCTGCGCCACCGTCGACTGCCCGCTGCGCTGGGCGGTGGCGGCGCCGGTGGTCGCCGACGGCCGCGTCCTCGGCGCGGTCGTCGCCTACGCGCCGCACGAGTCCGCGGTCCTCGCCCGCGCCACCGACGAGGTGGCCCGCTGGGTCTCCGTCCAGCTCGAACTCGCCGAACTCGACCGTTCCCGCACCCGGCTCATCGAGGCCGAGATCAAGGCGCTGCGCGCCCAGATCTCCCCCCACTTCATCTTCAACTCCCTCGCGGCGATCGCCTCGTTCGTCCGCACCGACCCCGAGCGGGCCCGCGAACTCCTCCTGGAATTCGCCGACTTCACCCGCTACTCTTTCCGCCGCCACGGCGACTTCACCACGCTCGCCGACGAACTGCACTCCATCGACCAGTACCTGGCACTGGTCCGCGCCCGCTTCGGTGAACGGCTGTCCGTCACCCTGCAGATCGCCCCGGAGGTGCTCCCGGTCACGCTGCCGTTCCTGTGCCTGCAACCCCTCGTCGAGAACGCGGTCAAGCACGGCCTGGAGGGCGCCGTCACCCGCAGTCGCATCACCATCGGGGCGACGGACGCGGGCGCCGAGGCCGAAGTGGTCATCGAGGACGACGGCCTGGGCATGGACCCCGAGGAACTCCGGGCGATCCTGCGGGGCGAGGGCGACCGCTCGACCGGCATCGGCCTGTCGAACGTCGACGAGCGCCTGCGCCAGGTCTTCGGCGACGCCTACGGCCTGGTCATCGAGACGGCCGTGGGCGCGGGCATGAAGATCACGGTGCGCATCCCGAAGTACCGGGCGGGCGTCTACGCGCCCTGAGCGGCCGTGCCGGAACGGTCAGAACAGATGGATCGCCAAATGGCCCAGGGGAAGGCCCAGTTGCCAGGCCGGTGTCCACACCTGCGGTCCGTCCTCCTCGTCGGGAACGGGCACCGCGTCCAGGTCCGGCGCGAGCAGCTCGGTCTCCTCCAGCCATCTCCACGCGGTGACGGCGAGCTCCAGGTCGGGCGACGGACTCCCGAGGCCGTGCGCCCGCTCCTCCCGCTCGGCGAAACACGCCCGCACCCACGCCTGCCACGGCTGGTCGTACGCCGTCAGCGACGACCACGTGTCCAGCTGCGACACCACCCGGATCCCGGACAGTTCGTCGCCCGAGTCGGACAGGAAGATGGTCAGGGCGAGCGCGTCACGTCCGGCCCGGAACTCGAAGGACGTGGGCGGCATCAGATCCCCGGTGCGCAGCAACTCGTCCGCGATGTACTCGGCGTACAACCACGCCATGGGAACGACGAGTTCACCGCCGTCGGTGCCCGAGGCACCGCCCTGGCTCTCGTACGACATCCTTTCCTGCCTTCCTCCGGTCCGTGCGCTTCGCCGGCCCCCGGGCCCCACCCGTCCAACTCGCCGGGGAGGACAGCGGATTACTCAACCGAGGAAACAGCACGCTGAGCAAGGCGCTTTGCCGATGCTTGACCCGGCCTCCCGTTTCATCGCAGGTCAGGCGCGTAGCCCGGAAGTACCCGTCGCAACGCCCGCAACGCATAGTACGCACGGGACTTGACGGTACCCGGGGGGATGCCGAGCGCTCCTGCGGCCTCCGCCACACTCGCGCCCTTGAAGTAGACCTCGAGGAGCACGGCCCGGTGCTCCGGGCTGAGCGTCGCCACCGCCTCCCGCACGTCGAGCGCGGCCGCGGACCGCTCGGCGTGGTCGGCGCACACCCGCGCGCTCTCCAGGACGGCGTCGCCCACCTCGGCGGGCCGGGCGAGCCGCGCCCGCCGGGCGTCGATGGCGAGGCGTCGGCCGACCGTGAACAGCCAGGGCCGCACCGACTCGTAGCGGGAGTCGAGTGCCTCCGGGTGCTGCCAGGCCCGGACGTACGTCTCCTGGACGAGGTCCTCCGCGCGTTGGCGGTCCCCGTCGCACAGCCGCAGCAGGAACGAGAACAGCGGCCCGCCGTGCTCCCGCTGGACCTGGGCGAGGTCCTCCTCCGGTGTCGTGGGTGTCGTGAGCGCCGTCGTCATGCGCGTATGGCAACGCAGGGCGCCGCGCCCGCCCAGGGGTCGCGCGCGGCTCTGCGGCAGGCGGTCGAAGCCGTCGACGAACGGTGCGGTGAACGGGCCGAGTGGAGCAGCGGCGTGCCGCCCGTTCAGGGGCGCGCCCGGTATGGGGCCTTGACTCGCCTTTGTCCTCGTACGTGGATGCGTAGGACGAAAATCCCCCCGAAAACGACCCCTGCGCGGGTCCACTCTGTCCAGGGAGCCTGGTCGATGACACGGAGCACACGCCGGACGCGGCGGACGGCGGTCCTCGTGGCCGCCTTGATCGGACTGGGCGCGGGCTGCTCCGCCCCGGCCGGCGAACCGGCCCGCACACCGGGTCCGCCCACCGCGACGGGGGCCACCGGCCGCCCCGCCCCGTCCGCGGCCCGCGGCTTCACCCTCGTCGCGTCCGGCGACGTCCTGCCGCACACCTCGATCATCGACAAGGCCCGAGCGGACGCGGGCGGCGACGGCTACGACTTCCGCCCCATGCTCGCCGGCGCGAGATCGGTCGTCGCCGGGGCGGACCTGGCGATCTGCCACATGGAGACGGTGTACGGCGCGAACGGCGACTACAGCGGCTACCCGGCGTTCAAGTCCCCGCCGCAGGTCGCCGCGGGCCTCAGGGCCACCGGATACGACTCCTGCTCCACGGCCTCGAACCACACCCTCGACGACGGCGCCGACGGCATCGCCCGCACCCTGGGCGCCCTCGACCGGGCCGGCGTGAAGCACGCGGGCTCCGGCCGCACGGCCGCCGAGGGGCGCGGCCCGGCCTGGCTGCGCGCGGGCGGCGCCAAGGTCGCCCAGCTCGCGTACACCTACGACACGAACGGCTACCCGCTGCCCCAGGGCCGCCCCTGGGCCGTCAACCTGATCGACCGTCAGCGGATCGTGGCCGACGCCCGCGCCGCCCGCAGGGCGGGGGCCGACGTGGTCGTCGTCTCGATGCACTGGGGGACGGAGTGGCAGGACGAGCCGGACGCCCGGCAGCTGAGCCTCGGCAGACAGCTCACCGCGTCCCGCACGAACGGCCGCCCCGACATCGACCTGATCCTCGGCACCCACGCGCACGTCCCGCAGGCGTACGAGAAGGTCAACGGCACCTGGATCATCTACGGCATGGGCGACCAGATCGCCGGCGAGATGTTCACCTACGACGGCGCGCAGGACGCCCGCGGCAACATGGGCACGATCGGCCGCTTCCGCTTCGCCCCGCCCGCCCGCGCGGGGGAGCGCTGGCGGGTGACGAAGGCCGAGTTCGTCCCCGAGTGGTTCGACCTCGGCCCCGACCGTGTCGTGAACCTGAACCGCGCCATCGACCAGGGCGCCGACGTCGAGGGCATCCGGGACCGGATCCGGAGCGTCGTCCTCAGCCGGGGCGCCGCGAAGGACGGCCTCGTCATGGGGAAGTAGGCGCTTCCAGCCGCAGCAGCAGGCCCCGTCCCGGTGCGACCCGGACGGGGCCTCCCGCCGGGTACGAGCTCGCCTCCTGGAAGCCCTCGACCGCGGGCGCGTGGGCCTCGACCGCCCTGCCGTCCAGGGTGATGCGGCACTCCACAGGCTCCGTCGCCCAGGACGCGAGCGCCACCGTCGTGCGCCCGTCGCCGCTCCGCCAGGTCGTCGCGAGCACGTCGTCGTGCCCGGTGCGCACCGCCGGGTCGCCCGCCCACCAGCCGGTCATCTCCGCCTGCGGCAGGCCGAGTTCGTCGAAGGCGCGCCACAGCGGGCGCACGTCGGTCATCGGGGCCCGCGCGGTCATCCCGAACACCAGCCCGCGCCACGGGTTCCCGCCGCCCTCCAGCATCTCGCCCATCAGGCCGAACGGGATGCCGGACACCTCCACGAGCCAGTACGCCGGATCGGTGCCCTCGTAGTCGAAGAGCTCGCCGAGCCACAGCCGGTCGACGTAGGGCAGAAGCTCCGCGTACAGATTGGCACTTGAGGCGAAGCCGTCCGGGGCGCGGTACTGGTTGCACGAGTGCAGGTCGACCAGCGGCGGGGTCTCGCCCGAGGCGCTGAGGGCCTTGCGGACCCGCTTCATCGTCACCCGGTCGTACGCGACGTCGTCGAGATACAGGCCGTCCGCGCCGATGTGCTCGCGCAACCGCCGGATGCCCGCCACGTAGAAGTTGTGCCAGCGGGACTCGCCGGTGGTGACCACGGCGACGTCGCGCACGTCCGGCGCGACCCAGCCCGGCACGTGCGTGTCACCCAGGTGCTCCTGGAGCCAGGCGTGGCCGCCGCCGGGGCCGGCCGCGAGCACCTCGTCGCCGAACGACGCGAGCACCGGCAACTCCGGTGTGTGCCGAGTCAGTTCGCGCACCGTGTCGTAGACCTTCACCCGGACGCCGAGCGCATGTGCCCGCTCGGTGTAGGCGCGCAGCCGGTCGGCGGCGAGCAGAGGGTCGTTGATGTACGGGTTCGGGGGAGTGGCGTGGTGCAGGTTGACGACGTTCGCGCCGTAGTCCGCGACCTCTTCCGGCGCGGCGTACGCGTGGAAGTACCGCTCGGTCAGCTGCCGCCCCGGATCGATGGGCTTGAACGGCGTGAGCAGCAGCCGCAGTTCGAAGCGCCGGCTCTCCCCGGCGCGCAGCCGCACGGGCCCGCTGTGCGCGGTCAGGGTGCGCACGCCGTGGGCCGTGCGCAGCCGCAGCCCGCCGAGCCCGTCGTCGCCCGCCCAGGAGCGGGGCGTGACGAGGGGCTTCTCCCGGTAGTAGTTGGTGTTGAGCGGGCGTTCGTAGTGCTCGTCGCGCAGGGAGAGCTGGAGCCCCGCGTGCGTCGTGCCGAGCCACAGCGCGTCCTGGTTGCGGGTCGGGGTGTCCCACGTCCAGTCGTACGTCTCCGGGCAGACGCGACCCGTCAGGCCGAGGCCCATCACGTACCGGGCGATGTCCTCGTGGACCGGCACCTCCAGGCGCACGTCGGGCAGCTCGACCTCGGCGGTGGCCTCGACCGTCGCACGGACGACGAGGAAGCCGTCCGCCTCCAACTCGCCCTCGGTGTGCAGCAGTACACCGTCCCCGTCGGCCCGCGTCGACCAGCTGACGCGGGCCGGACCCGGCTGCTCCACGGTGAGGGAGCCGGACTTCACGGCGCGTCCGAGATCCAGGCGGACCGGCGCGGCGAGCACCTCCCGCGCGGGGCCATCGGCCGCCGTCACCGCCGGGGTGAACGTGGAGACCAGCCGGTGCGGGAGGCCGTCCGGACCGAGGTGCACGGTGCGGCCCAGGATGTCCAGGCGGTGCCCGCCGTCCGGTGCCGCCCCGGCGCGGACCGGGGTGAAGGGCGGCACCGGCTCGTCGTCGTGCCCGGCCGTCGAGTCCAGCCACGCCAGCCGGGCCAGCCGGTGCGGCTCACCGGCGCCGCCGTCGGGCAGCAGCCGGTCGGTCACCGTCAGCCGGACCGGCAGCACCCGCTCGGCCCTGCCCTCGGCGCGGACCGCCACCTCGCCCTCGTACCGCCCGGGCCCGGTGTCCGCCGGGACGTCCGCGAGGAACCACAGGGCGCACACCCCGCCCGCGGCCACATCGACCCGCCGCTCGAAGGCGCGGCCCCGCGCGTCGATCCCGCCCAGGCTGAGGCAGCGGACCGCGAACGGCAGCCCTCGCACCGCCACCCGCACGTCGGCGAGGCCGGCGGCCCCGGCGTACACGCCGACCTGGAACGCGTAGGACTCGCCGCGGTCCGCCGTCCCCTCGAACGGGGCGAACGCGGCGCCGCGCGCCCACCGCGCGGGCACCTGCCCGTAACGGCCCAGCGGGTGCGCCCGGTCCTCGCCGAACAGCAGCAACTCGGCGTCGGGAAAGTCGAGTTCCAGTGCCCTGCGCTCCGCCGCCGTCGCCGCGAACCCCAGCGGGGCGAACGAGTCCACCGCGCTCGCCGCCTCGTAGCGCAGCGCCCGGGCCCGCGGCAGTCCGGCCCAGGACTGCGCCGGCCGGTCGAGGCCGTGCTCGTGCACCCACTGCGGGTCGGCGGTCCGTGTCGGTTGCCGGTAAGCGGCCTGCGGGTAGTAGGCGCGGCCCGTGTGCGCGTACGGCAGATAGTGCACCGCGTACGTCCCCGGGCCCTCGACGGGCTCGAACGCGATCCGGCCGACCTCGGCGGTCACCTTGACCGCGAGGGTGTTGCGCACCCGCCGGCCGGACGGCGCGCGCACGATCACATCGACGAGCGCCGGGTCCGGATCCTGGCGCCGCCACGGCACCTCCACCGCGCACACCGGGCCTGCCGCCTCGGCCCGTACGAGGATGCGGTGGTTGCCGTACACGTCGGCGTCCCAGTCGCCCACGCCGCACGTGAGCTCCGGATGGCCGTGCCCGGCGGCGAGGTCGAGATGCTGTCCCGCGAAGTGCTCACCCATGCGTGGTCCCCCAGGGGCGCGTTTATTAGGTAAGTTGCTCAATCACTCCGGGTCACCCTGGGGAGTCACCGATCATGCTGTCAAGGGGGACGCCTTGGATCGGGGAGAGCCGCAACCATGAAATCCACGCACCACGCCAAGAGTGGTGATCCTTCACTGCTGCGCCGCCTCAACGCGGCCGCGGCCCTGCGCGTGCTGCGCGAGCGCGCGGAGATCACCGTGCCCGAACTCGCCGCGCTCATCGGCGTGTCCCGGCCCACCGCGCAGGACCTGACGGCCCAACTCCTGCGCGAGGGCCGCCTGGTGGAGCTGGAACCGGGCATCGGAGGGGTCGGCAGACCGGCCCGCCGGTTCCGGTTCCGCGCCGAGGCCGGACATGTCATCGGCGTCGACATCGGCGCCCACAAAGTGCTCGCGCTCGCCGCCGACCTGCTCGGCCGCACCGTCGCCACGTACCGCGTGCCCGTCACACCCGAACTGTCCGCGCCCGAGCGCCTCGACGCGGTGCGCGCCGCCATCCGGGGCTGTCTCGCCGGACCCGACGCGGTGGGCGTGCGCCCGCTCGCCACCGGGGTCGGCACCAGCGGCATGGTCGACACCGCGGGCCGTGTCGTCACCGTCAGCGACTCCCTGCCCGGCTGGAGCGGCGTCGACCTCACGGCCGAACTCGCCGGCACGGCACCGGGCACCGTGATCGTGGGCAACGACATCCAGCTCGCCACCCTCGCCGAGGGCACGGCCGGGGTCGCCGCCGACGCCGACGACTTCCTGTACCTGTACGTCGGCAACCGGCTCGGCATCGGTCTGTGGCTGCACGGCGGGCTGCACCGCGGCCACCACGGCGCCGCCGGCGAGATGGTCGCCGGTGACGGCTGGACCACCCCCTACCGGCGGCTGCTCGACTGGTTCGCCGGGCACGGCGGAGAGGCGCGGCCCACCCGGGAGAACGCGGCCCGCGCGGTCGTCGCCGCCGCCGCGGCCGGCGACGGCGGAGCCGCGTACACGCTGCGCGCGTTCGCCCACGCCCTCGCCGAGAGCCTCGCCCGGCACGTCGCCGTGCTCGACCCGGGGTCGGTCGTCCTCGGCGGCGGCATCTCGCGCGCCGGAGCCCTGCTGAGCGAGCCGTTCGCCGAGCGACTCGCGGCCCTCAGCCCCTGCCCGCCGACGGTACGGACCTCCACGCTCGGCGAGGAATCGACCGCAATCGGGGCAGCCCGTCTCGCACTGGAACACATCGAGCACGCCGCGTAGAAAAGTCCAAGACCCGCCGACGAAGAGTCCAACTCTCCGGGGCCGGGAGGCGGTTGACGCGTCTTCCGGCCCCTTCCATGATGACTCTCCACTTCAGCAAGTTGCCTTCCAAATTGGCGATCCCGTCCCGTCGGTGGGAGAACGTGTGTCATCCCCTGCAACTGAGCGGCGCCCACGCGCCGCCTCGCCCCCCGTGGCCACGGCGCAGCCCGCCGCCGACCGCAAGGTCAGAAGCCGTCCACCGCTCGGGCGCCGGATCCGCAACAACTGGGTGATGCTCGCCCTGATGGCGCCCGGCCTGCTGTTCTTCGTGGTGTTCTTCTACGTCCCGATGCTCGGCAACATCGTGGCGTTCGAGGACTACCAGCCGTTCATCGGCTTCAAGGACAGCGCCCTGGTCGGCCTCGCCAACTTCCAGGAGCTCTTCGCCGACCCCGCCTTCTGGGAGTCGGTCCGCAACACGCTCGCCTTCGCCGCCCTCCAGCTGATCTTCTTCTTCCCGGCCCCGCTGGCCCTCGCGCTACTGATCAACAGCCTGGTCTCCAGCCGCGTGAAGAAGTTCGTGCAGAGCGTCGTCTACCTGCCGCACTTCATCTCCTGGGTCCTGGTGGTGGCCCTCTTCCAGCAGGTGCTCGGCGGCGCGGGCCTGATCTCCAACTTCCTGCGGGAACACGGGCTTTCGGCCCTCGACGTGATGACCGACCCCTCCACCTTCCCGATGCTGATCACCGCACAGGTGATCTGGAAGGACATCGGCTGGGGCATGATCATCTATCTCGCCGCGCTGGCGAGCGTCGACCAGAGCCTGTACGAGTCCGCCGCCGTCGACGGCGCCGGGCGCTGGCGCCGCATGTGGCACGTGACCCTGCCCGCGGTGCGCAGCGTCACGATCATGCTGCTCGTGCTGCGTCTCGGTGACGTGCTCTCGGTGGGCTTCGAGCAGTTCCTGCTCCAGCGCGACGCGGTCGGCGCCCGTGCCGCCGAGGTCCTCGACACGTACGTCTACTACCACGGCGTGGTCTACGGCGACTGGGGCGTCGGCGCAGCCGCCGGCCTCGTCAAGGGCGTCGTCGGCGCCCTGATGATCTGGGGCGCGAACCGGCTCGCCCACGCCTTCGGAGAGCAAGGGGTGTACTCCAAGTGACCTTCTCCCTGCCTCTGTTGAGGCCCCGGCCCGAGGACGTGCGACCCGCGTGGGAAGAGGAGCCGTCGCGGCTCGGCAAGGCGTCGAAGGCGGTCGTCCTCGCCGTGATCTGCGTCGTGATGATCCTGCCGTTCCTCACGGTCCTGTCGACCAGCCTCGCGTCGCGCAAGGAGATCACGGAGTCCGGCGGCTTCGTCCTCTTCCCGACGGACCCGAGCTTCGAGGCGTACACGACGATCCTCTCCGGCGGCCTGGTCACCCGCGCCGTCCTGGTGAGCATCGGCATCACCGTCGTCGGCACGACCCTCTCGCTCCTGACGACCATCGGCCTCGCCTACTCGCTCTCCAAGCGCGGCGTCCCCGGCAGCAAGCCGGTCCTGCTCCTGGTCCTGTTCACGCTGCTGTTCGCGCCCGGCATGATCCCCATGTACGTCCTCGTGAAGGAGCTCGGACTCCGCGACTCCTACTGGTCGTTGATCCTCCCGGGCCTCATCAACGCCTTCAACCTCGTGGTCATGCGGGCGTTCTTCATGAACATCCCCGAGGAGCTGTACCAGGCGGCCCGCATCGACGGCGCGGGCGACTGGCGGATCCTGACCCGCATCGTTCTCCCGCTGTCCAAGGGCGTCATCGCGGTCGTCGGCCTCTTCTACGCGGTCACGTACTGGAACGCCTTCTTCAACGCGATGCTCTACCTCGACGACTCCGGCAAGTGGCCCATCCAGGTCGTGCTGCGCAGCTACGTCGTGCAGGGCAAGTCGATCACCGGCGACCAGCTCGGCGTGAACCACATGGCGCCCGCCCAGTCCATCTCGATGGCCGTGGTGATGCTGGCGCTGCTGCCGATCCTGCTGCTCTTCCCCTTCCTGCAGAAGTACTTCAGCAAGGGTGTGCTGACCGGCGCCATCAAGGGCTGACCCGCCCCGCGCCGCCCACCTGCCCTCCCCATTCTTGGAGTTGACCCATGAGCACCGGTCTGTCCCGACGCCACTTCCTCGGTCTGAGCACCGCCGTCGCGGCGGGCGCCGCCGCCCCCTTCCTCACCGGCTGCGGCTCTTCCACGGCGGGCAAGGGCGAGGCGGCCTCCGCGAAGGTGAAGCTGCCGACGTACGTCCCCTTCACCAAGGTCAAGCCCGACCTGCCGCCCAACGCCAAAGGCCTGTCGGCCGGCTTCCTCTCGTACCCGAAGGAGCTCGTGCAGAGCGTCGCCAAGGTGCCCGGCGACGGCTCGGGGGTGTCGATGCTCACCGAGATATGGGTGCAGCCGCCCACGCCCAAGGGGTCCAACGCCCACTGGAAGCAGGTCAGTCAGAAGCTCGGCGTCGACCTGTCCGCCATCCTCGGCACGGACCCCGGCTACGAGGAGAAGTTCCCGGCGATCGTCGCGGGCGGTGATCTGCCCGACCTGATGTGGATCCCGCCGAACCAGGGTCTGCAGCACATCTCGCAGCTGCTGGAGTCGAAGATGGCCGACATCACGGAGTACGTCTCCGGCGACGCGGTCAAGGACTACCCGAACCTCGCCAACATGACTCCGGCCCACTGGAAGACGGCCGTCGTCAACGGCAAGATCTGGGGCGCCCCGAGCCCGTACCCCGCCCTCGGCCAGGTCTACGCCGGCAACCCGGACATCTGGGCGAAGGCCGACGGCTTCTCGGCGTCGAGCACCGAGGAGTTCATGGACAAGTGCAAGGAGGTCACGGGCGGCAACGTATGGGCGCTCGAACCGATCTACGTGAACGCCGTGAGCGTGCTGAGCCAGTGCTACGGAGCGCCCAACAAGTGGGGCCGCGCCAAGGACGGTTCGGTCACCTTCTGGATGGAGTCGGAAGGGTTCCTGGAGGCGCTGAACCTCGTCGTCAAGCTCAAGAAGGCGGGCGTCTTCTACCCCGGCGACCCGAAGATGGCGGACGCGTACCTGAAGCTCGCGCAGGGCCGCATCGGCGCGTGCGTCTACGCGAACCCGTTGGGCGCCCGCAAGGACACCCGCACCAACGACCCGAAGCTGGCCGCCGAGATCCTCGTCCCCTTCGACGCCGACGGGCACAAGGCCAACGCCCATCTGCACGCCTTCGGCACCATCGGCTACACCGCCATCAAGAAGGGCAGCGAGAAGCGCGTACGCATGCTCCTCGAAGTCCTCAACTACCTTGCGGCGCCGTACGGGACGAAGGAGCGGGAGTTCCTGGAGTTCGGCGTGGAGGGCACCGACTTCACGTACGACAAGGACGGCTATCCGCAGCGCACGAAGAAGGGCAAGCAGGAGGTCGAGGGCCTGTGGAGCGGTCTGACCACGGCCACCACCGCCCCCTATGTCCTCGCGCCCTCCAGCTTCCCCGGCACCCACGGCGTCCAGGACGTCCGCGACATCTACGGCGTCGAGCAGCAGCTCCTGAAGACCGCGGTCCCGAATGCCGCGGTCGGTCACTACTCGGACGCCTACACCGAGCACTACGGCCGCCTGTCGACCGAATCCGGCGACCTCGTCAACGACATCGTCGCCGGCCGCAAGAAGATCAGCGAGTGGAAGCCGTTCTGGCAGGAGTGGGGCCCCAAGGGACTCGACCAGATGAAGCAGGAGTTCCAGAAGTCCCTTGAGGCGAGCGGGGAATGACTAGTCGGTGGACGAGCGGGCGAGCTCGGACCTCTTGTAGGAGTACCCGAAGTAGATCCCGAGCCCGATGACGAACCACACGGCGAACCGCACCCACGTCTGCCACTGCAGGAACGTGATCAGCCAGATCGAGAAGACGACACCCACCGCGGGCACGACCGGCATCCCCGGCGTGCGGAAGGTGCGCGGCAGGTCCGGCTGCCGGTAGCGCAGCACGATCACCGCGACGCACACCACGACGAACGCCAACAGGATCCCGATATTGGTCAGTTCGGCCGCCTCGCCGATCGGCAGGAAACCGGCGATGGCGGCCGACGCGACCCCGACGATCCACGTCACGCGCGTCGGCACGTGCCGCGTCGGGTGCGTCTTCGCGAACCACTTCGGCAGCAGCCCGTCCCGGGACATGCTGAACCACACCCGGGTGACACCCAGCATGAACGTGAACATCACGGTCAGGATGCCGATGATGGCGCCCACCGCGATCACGTCCGCGAGCCCGCTCAGTCCGGCCGCCTTGAACGCGGTCGAGAAGCCGCTCTCCGGATCGATGTCCTTGTAGTTCTGCATACCGGTCAGGACCAGGCACGCGAGCACGTACAGCACCATCGAGATCGCGAGGGAGTAGAGGATCGCCTTCGGCATGTGACGCTGCGCGTCCTTCGACTCCTCCGCCGCCGTCGACATGGCGTCGTAGCCGAACACCGCGAAGAAGACGGTCGCCGCACCGGTGAACGCGCCGCTGACCCCGAACGGGAAGAACGGCGTGTAGTTGCCCGTGTTGATGTGGAAGAAGCCCACCCCGATGACGAGCAGCACCACGAGCACCTTGAGGACGACGACGATCGTCTCGAAGCGGGCCGCGTTCCTGATCCCGAGCGTCAGCAGGTACGCGATGAGCAGGCACAGCGCCGCGGCGAACAGGTCGACCTTGTGGCCGTCGCCGGTGCCGGGCGCGCCCAGCATCCAGTTCGGCAGGTCGATGCCCATCTCGCCGAGCAGGAAGCTGAAGTAGCCGGAGATGCCGATCGCGACGACCGCGACGATCGCCGTGTACTCCAGGAGCAGGTCCCAGCCGATGAACCAGCCGGCGAGCTCGCCGAGCACCGCGTAACCGTACGTATACGCCGATCCGGCCTTCGGGATGAGCCCGGCGAACTCGGCGTAGGAGAGGGCGGCCGCGGCGCTCGCCACACCCGCGATGAGGAAGGAGATCAGCACGGCGGGGCCGGCCGTACCGTTGGCGACGGTGCCCGCGAGGGTGAAGATGCCCGCCCCGATGATGCCGCCCACGCCGATCGCGGTGAGCTGCCCCAGGCCCAACGAGCGGGTGAGCTGGGACCGTTCGCCGCCCGCCCCGCCCTCGGTGTCCTCGATCTGTTCGATGGGTTTGCGGCGCAGCACGCCCTGTCCCATGCGCGGTCGTGGGGGAACGGCCATGAGCTCACCTCTTCGCAGACGTGACGGCTGACGGCCGATCATGATGCACCCGTGGCGACGGCGAGGGAAGACGACGCGCCTTGTGGGGCCGGGCGGTCGTTACGGAACGACGGTGACCGGCCAGCGCCCCGCCTTCACCAGGCGTACGGCCACCGAGCCGACGATGCGGTGCCCGGCCTGCTCGGACGCGCCGACCACGACGGCGTCGGCCGTGAGCTCGTCGGCGGCGGTGACCAGCCCGTTGAACGGGTCGCCGCGGAACGTGTGGAACTCCCAGCGCACGTCGTATATGTCCTTCACCCGCTCCGCCGCCTCGCGGATCTCCGCGATGAGGCCCTCGGCGATCTCGTCGGTCGTCTCCGCGACGGGCACGCCGAGCGCGGCGCCGGCCGCCATCACGGGCTGCACATAGACGACGGCGAGCAGGGCGCCCTGCCGCCTGGCCAGGCCTCCGGCATATGCCGCCGCCCGGAACGAGGAATCGGAGCCGTCGACTCCGACCACGATCACCTTGGGCCCGTCCGTACCGCGCTCGAACTGGTGTGGCTGCTGATCGGTCACGCGCAGAGGTTAGCGGAAACCCCCAGGTGAGGGGACCCGTGGGGCAGAACGGATCTCTCGGTTCCGAGATCTTCACACGTATCCCGACAGGCGGCCGCACCCGACCCTTCCTAGAGTCGGAACCATGACCTCAGCCGCGCCGGACACCGAGGCCGGGGCCGCGGGCCGCACCCGCGAGGGCCGCCTCGGCCGCGTCCCGGAGATCTTCGCGACGTTCTTCGGCACCCTCGGTCTCTTCTGCGCCCTGATCGCCCTGATCGCGCCGCTGCGCCACTTCCTGCGACCGGTCACCCGCTTCCTGGACACGCTCACGGTCCCGGTCAGCGCGAACCTCGCCTACGCCGCGTTCCTCTTCCTGCTCGCCGGAGCGACCGCGGCCCGCAAGAAGGTCGCCTGGTGGCTGGTCACCGTCTACTTCGGGCTGCTGCTCGCCGTCGACGTGCTGGGCGTCTGCCTCGGCCTGTTCGCCGATTCGCTCCCGTCGCTCATCGTGTGCGGCATCGCGTTCGTGGTGCTGCTGCGGGCGCGCCGGGAGTTCTCCGCGCAGTCGCGGCGCGGCTCGGTCCGGCGGGCCTTCGCCGTGCTGCTCGTCGGGCTCGCCGTGGCGATCCTCGTGGGCTGGGGCCTGGTCGCCCTGTTCCCGGGGACCCTGCCGGCCGGCCAGCGCCTGCTGTGGGCGGCCGACCGGGTCTGCGGCGGCCTGGTCTCGGGCGGCACCTTCGACGGAAGACCGCCCCGGCCCCTGTACTTCCTCCTCGGCCTGTTCGGCGCGCTCGCCCTGCTGAACGCCTGTGCCACCATGTTCCGCTCGCAGCGCATGGAAGCGGCCCTGCACGGCGACGAGGAACCCCGCATCCGCGCCCTCCTCGGCGCCTACGGGTCCCAGGACTCGCTCGGCTACTTCGCGACCCGCCGCGACAAGGCCGTGGTGTTCTCGCCCAGCGGCAAGGCGGCCGTCACCTACCGCGTGGAGGCCGGCGTCTGCCTGGGCAGCGGCGACCCGGTCGGCGACCGGGAGGCCTGGCCGCACGCCATCGGCGCCTGGCTCGACGTGGCCCGCCGGCACGGCTGGTCACCCGCCGTCATGGGCGCCTCCGAAGAGGGCGCCACCGCGTTCGCGCGGGCCGGGCTCGGCGCACTCCAACTGGGCGACGAGGCGATCCTGTACGTCGCCGACTTCGACCTGAACGGCCGCGACATGCGCGTCGCCCGCCAGGCCGTCGCCCGTGTCCGCCGCACCGGCGCCACCTGCCGGGTCCGCCGCCACGCCACCCTCACCGACGAGGAGATGGAGGCGATCGTCGACAAGGCCGACGCCTGGCGCGACACCGAGACCGAGCGCGGCTTCTCCATGGCGCTCGACCGGCTCGGCGACCCCCAGGACGGCGACTGCCTCCTCGTCGAGGCGCTCGACGACCAAGGACGCCTGCTCGCCCTGCTCTCCCTCGTGCCGTGGGGCAAGGACGGTGTCTCCCTCGACCTGATGCGCCGGGACCGCAGCGCGCCCAACGGCGTCATGGAGTTCATGATCGCCGAACTGTGCGAGGCGGCGGGCCGGTTCGGCATCCGCCGCATCTCCCTGAACTTCGCCGTGTTCCGCTCCGTCTTCGAGGAGGGCGCCCGCATCGGCGCGGGCCCGGTCCTGCGCCTGTGGCGCAGGCTGCTGCTGTTCTTCTCCCGCTGGTGGCAGCTGGAGGCCCTCTACCGGTCGAACGCCAAGTACCGCCCCGAGTGGTACCCGCGGTTCATCTGCTACGGCGAGACCGCCTCGCTCGCCCGCATCGGCCTGGCGTCCGGCATCGCCGAGGGCTTCGTCTCCGTACCCTCGCTGCGCAAGCTGTGGGGCAAGGGCCACCGCCCGGCCGGCGTCACCACGCCCGCCACCACGGCGGGCCTGCCGCCCATCGAGGCCCTCGACCTGCACACGGCGGACACGGCACCCGCGTCCCGGCTGCCCGACCAGATCCGGGTACGCCACCGCAAACTCGACCGGCTCCGCGCCGCCGGCATCGACCCGTACCCCGTGGGCGTCCCCGCCCGCACCCACACCCTCGCCGATGTCACCGAGGACCTGACGGGCCACGAGGTCACCGTCGCCGGG
This sequence comes from Streptomyces sp. cg35, assembly GCF_050410835.1. Taxonomy (NCBI): domain Bacteria; kingdom Bacillati; phylum Actinomycetota; class Actinomycetes; order Kitasatosporales; family Streptomycetaceae; genus Streptomyces; species Streptomyces sp. cg35. The sequence continues at coordinate 1,008,964 of NZ_CP191268.1, read as the reverse complement.
CGTCTCATGCTCGTCCGCGACTTCGGCGGGGTCGTCTTCGCGACCCTGCGGGACTGGTCGGGGGACCGCCAACTCGCCCTCACCCGCGACCGGTCGGGCCAGGAGCTCCTCGACGCCTTCACCACCGGCGCCGACATCGGCGACCACCTCACCGCGACCGGCGAGGTCGGCGCCAGCGACAGCGGCGAACTCACCGTCTTCGTCACCGACTGGCGGCTCACCGGCAAGTGCCTGCGCCCGCTGCCCGACAAGCGCCGCGGCCTCGCCGATCCCGAGGCCAAGGTCCGCCGCCGCTACCTCGACCTCGTCGCGAGCCCCGACGCCCGCGACGTCGTCCGCGCCCGCTCCACCGCCGTCCAGGCACTGCGCCAGGGCCTGCTGGAGCGCGGCTACCTGGAGGTCGAGACCCCGATGCTCCAGCAGATCCACGGCGGCGCCAACGCCCGGCCCTTCACCACCCACATCAACGCCTACGACCTCGACCTCTACCTGCGCATCGCCCCCGAGCTGTACCTGAAGCGGCTGTGCGTCGGCGGCCTGGAGAAGGTCTTCGAGATGGGCCGCACCTTCCGCAACGAAGGCGTCTCCTACAAGCACAATCCCGAGTTCACGATGCTGGAGGCCTACCAGGCGTTCGCCGACTACGACGTCATGCTCGATCTCACCCGCGAACTCATCCAGGGCGCCGCCACCGCCGCCTTCGGCTCGCCGGTCGCCCGCAAGGACGGCACCGAGTACGACATCTCGGGTCCCTGGCCGGTCAGGACCGTGTACGGGGCGATCTCCGAGGCGCTGGGGCAGGAGGTCGACGCCGACACGGAGCTCGACGCCCTGCGGCGCCTCTGCGACCGCGCCGACGTCCCCTACTCGCCGGACGACGGCCGCGGGGACGTCGTCCTGGAGATGTACGAGCGCCTCGTCGAGGAGAAGACACAACTGCCGACCTTCTACAAGGACTTCCCGACCGACGTCTCCCCCCTGACCCGGCAGCACCGCACGGACCCGCGCCTCGCCGAGCGCTGGGACCTCGTCGCCTTCGGCACCGAACTGGGCACCGCGTACAGCGAGTTGACCGACCCCGTCGAACAGCGCCGCCGGCTCACCGCCCAGTCGCTGCTCGCCGCCGGCGGGGACCCCGAGGCCATGGAACTCGACGAGGACTTCCTCGACGCCCTCGAATACGCGATGCCGCCCACCGGTGGCCTCGGCATCGGCGTCGACCGGCTCGTCATGTTCCTCACCGGCCGCACCATCCGCGAGACCCTGCCCTTCCCCCTGGTCCGCCGCCGCTGAACGGGTGCTTTCGCGCGTCCCATCCGGTGGTCGTGTGCGCGGCGACGCCGACACCGTGCGACGCATACATCATGAAAAAGCATCAGACCGCTCCAGGGCGACGGGCGTTCCTGCGCGGCTTCACGGCCGTCGGCGTGGCCGCCCTCACCGGCTGCGCCGCGACCGGCCGCCCGAGCACGCCGCCGAGTGCCTCGCCGAGCGCCGCGCCCGCCGCGGGACCGCCTGCCGCCCGCGCCCTCGAACCGTCGGCCTACCGGCTCAGCCCGATCGCCGGATACGGGCCGCAGCGCGCCGCGCCCGGCAGACTGAAGGTGCGTCACGAGCCCATCCTCAGCATGGACTTCGACCGCGGCGACCGCGCCATGGTGCTCAGCTTCGACGACGGACCCGACCCCCGCTACACGCCGGACATCCTGCGCACCCTGCGCAAGCACGATGTGCGCGCCATGTTCTTCGTGTGCGGCGAGATGGCCGTCGAGAACAAGGACCTGCTGCGCGAGATGGCCGACGACGGGCACGTCATCGGCAACCACACCTGGACCCACCCCCTGCTCACCAAGATGACGCGCTCGGGCATGCGCCCCGAGATCGAGCGCACCTGCGACGTCATCGACGACGCCGTCGGTGAACCGCCCGCCTGGTTCCGCGCCCCCTACGGAGCCTGGAACCGCGCGGCGTTCCGGCTCGGCGCCGACCTCGGCATGGAACCCCTCGCCTGGACGGTCGACACCCTCGACTGGAACACCCCGGGCACCGGCACCATCGTCTCCCGGGTCCTGGGCGGCGCGGCGCCGGGCGTCGTCGTCCTCAACCACGACGCCGGCGGCAACCGTTCGCAGAGTGTCGCCGCACTGCGCGAGTACCTGCCCAGGCTGCTCGACGACGGCTATCGCATCACGGTCCCGCGCCGCCGCGGCATCTGACGGAATTTTTCCCCCCCCACGGGCCGCCGCCCGCCCGGTCCGTGCGCTCAGCGCACGGACACCAGGCGGGCGAAAGCCACTACATTCCCGTCGTAGCCGTTCTGCTTCGAGAAACCGCCGCCGCACGTGATGACCCGCAACTCCGGCGAACCGGTGGAGCTGTAGACCTTCTTGCCCGGGAAATTCGACTTCTCGAAGACCTCGATCCCGTAGATCTGGAAGACGGCCGTCCTGCCGTCCTTGCGCCGGACCTCGACGTGATTGCCCTTCTTCAGGGAGCCCAGACCGTAGAAGACGGCCGGCCCCTGCATGTTGTCGACGTGGCCGACGACGACGGCCGTGCCCTTCTCGCCCGGCGAGACCGCGCCCGTGAACCAGCCCGCCAGATTCGGGTCCTCGGGCGGCGGCGCGTCCACCCAGCCGTCCGCGTCCAGACCGACCTGCGTGACCGGCGCGTCCACCCGGATCGCGGGGATCCGCACCCGGTCCACCAGCGAGAACGGCAGCGGCTCGGGCGCCTTCGACTTCGCCCACGCGGGGGTGCGGCTGTCCGCGGCGGCCGCCGAGGCGGGCTGCGGCGGACCGATGTCGAATTCCCCCGAACCATTGCGGATCAATGCGAGCCCGGTCAGCAGCACCAGCGCTATCACGCCCCACGGCGCACGCTTTCTCGGCTGCTCCTCGGCTGCGAACCTTGCGTCGGACATTCGCTCATCCCCTCTGGCCGCGGCGGCGAGACCGCGACGGTTGCGCGTACCGAAACGCTAAATCGGCCGCGCGCGGCCAGCGACGGGGCGAGGGCGAACGGGTGGTGGCGCACACGGCCGTCCAGGGGACCGGTGCGCCATCCGAGTTGCCGACGCCAAAAGATTTCTGACGGTCCGTGACCTGCGGCAATATCGGCTTGTACGGAATTCCTTCGGTGTGTCGGCTCACCAGGACGGCCGATTCCCGAAATGCGGCTCTGCGCACGGCATCTGAGGGTTCGTCTGGGAGGCGTTCTCGCCGAAAGTCCCGGGGACCGTTCCCCGGGGACGCCTTCCGCGGAGGATTTCCATGCGTAGCACCCGTGCCCTGGCGGTGTCCGCCGTCGCTGTCGCCGCCGTCGGTCTCGCCGCCCCTGCCGCGTCCGCCTGGACGGACCCGTCCAACGTCGCCGCCACCCCGAGCGTCATCCCGCGCGGCGGTCAGCTCACCATCACGGTCGACGGAACCAACTGCCAGAAGTCGGGGGCCACCGCTTCCTCGGACGCCTTCGGATCGGTGCCGCTCTCGAACGCCGGCGGCAGCACGGCCAGCGGTACCGCCACGGTCCACGAGAACGCCACCCCCGGCGCGCACGACATCACCGTCAGCTGCCCGGGCTCCCAGCCGCTGGCCAGACCGGCCGCCTTCACCGTCATCCACGGTGGTGTCCGCGGTGGTCTCGGCGGCGCGAGCGAGACCGGCGCGACCCGCACCGACATGGCGATCGGCGGGGCGCTCGTCACCGCCGCGCTGGTCGGCGGCGGCGTCTTCTGGATGCGCCGCCGTGCGGAGGGCAAGGCGTAACCGCACAGGACGGCGGGCGACAGCGGGCCCCGACCCCTTCGCGGGGCCCGCGGCGCACGTGAACGGGCCGGTGCCCCGAGGACCGAGCGGTCTTCGGGGCACCGGCCTGTGCGGACGTCCGTCAGGCGCCGCCGTCGCCGGTGCGGCGCCGCGCCAGGTGGTACGCGGTGCCCAGCGCGCCGGCGATCAGGGCCGCGCCGAGGCCGATCTCCTTGAGGTCGAAGCCGGCGATGCTGCCGCCGACCCCGGCCCTGACCCCGTGATAGACGGGTGGGGGATTGGGGACGACCGGATTGACCGGTCTGCCGCCCGCGATGGTGAGGTCGACGTTGCGTGTGGTGCCGCTGTCGCAGCGGAACTGCACGGAGTACATGGCACCCTGCTTGGCGTCCCAGTCGACGGTGGCGGACGCCGAACCGCGGTCCTTGCGGATCGTGACGGTGTCGAAGATCCCGGCGGACACCTTGGTGTCACCCGAGCAGCCGCTGGCGTTGAGCGTGACCTGACCGCCCGCCGCGATCGTCGTGGGCGAGACACTGACCTGGAACGGGTCGGACTCCTTCGCCACGGCGGTGGGCGCGGTGAGGGTCAGGGCGGTGAGCGAGAGCACGGTGGCGGAAACGGTGCGTATCGCGTGCATGATGGTTCCTCCGGGTCCACGAGGAGCAGCTGCGGACCGGTTCCGCTCGCTTGGGACAAGCACCTCGATGTCCGAAACGCTAGGGACACCCCCTTATGGGCGCGATCCGTGTCGTGCGAACGGGGCACGCGCTTGGGCCGGTCAGGGGATGTCGCGGCGCGCTGACGGCCCGTCGGGCCCGGTGGTGTGCCATACGTGCGGACCCGCTCCCCGCCACTCCACGAGGTGCGGGTCGTCGAGGGTCAGGTCCGCCGCGCCGATCCCGGCCCGCCGCAGCAGGGCCGCCAGATCCCCGTCGCCGTGGGCGAGGCCCACCGCCCGTCCGCGTACGGACACGTGCCGCCCGCCCTCGGGTGCGGGCGGGTGGACGACGATCGGGGCCTGCCATGGGGTCATGCCCTCAGAGTGCTCCGTGCGGGGCCCGTCCGCAGCCCGGCGGCGTCAGTGGGCCCCGGGGAAGAGCATCAGGAACGGTTCCGCGGTCGCCGCGACGCCGCGGCTGTAGGGGGCGTCGAAATCCCAGATCAGGAAGAGCAGGAAGGCGATCAGGGAGGAGAAGAGGCCGGCGAGGATCAGCTCGCGGGGCGTGCGCCGGATCTGCAGCGCGAAGATCATGCCGATGGTGACCAGTCCGCCGACGATCAGGCCGAACCAGACGACGCCCGGCATCGTGGCCCCGGTCGAGTCCGCACGGGCGTTGCGCGCGTCGTCCGCGGCCGTCACCTGGTCCAGGAGCGGCTGGTAGGCCTGGGCCTGGAAGTCGTTCTTCGGCTCGAAGTCCGTGACGTCGTGGCGGACCTTGTCGAGCAGCTGCGTGCCCTGGTCCGTCAGCTCGCCCTTCGTCCGCATCACGTGCCACTCCGTCGTCACGACATGGCTGACATACGTGTCGACATCCGCCCGGATCCGGTCCCGGACGTCGGCCGGGTAGACGCGGACGCGCTCGTGGACCTCGTGCAGCGCCTGCGCCTCGTTGCGCACGTGGTCCTGGGCCGCGCTGCGGGCCTCCCAGACGCCCGCGATGGCCAGACCGAGGACGATCGCGTAGACCACGCCGATCATCATCGTCATGTACTCGATGACGTCCGGGGTCTCCGACGGGTCGTCGTCGTCGCCGATCCGCCGCTGTTGCAGGACCTGGACGACGAGCACGACCGCACAGACGGCGACCATCGCGAGGGCGAGAACAAGCCATTCCGACATGGGTGACTCCACACAGGTTCAGCGGGGGCGCAGGGCGGCGACCGCGAGGACCGCGGGTGCGGTGATGAGCAGGGTGAGCGTGACCAGGGACGGTCCGCCGCTCGGCGGCGCGCGGTGCGCCGTGGGGCGGTAGGCGGGGTAGTGGACGGGCGTCGGCTCGGCCTTCGGGGACGCGGAGTGCGCCGGTGTCGGGCTCGGCGGCGGCGGCGGTGGTGGCGGCGGAGGAGGCGGAGAAGGCGGGGGCGGCGGCGGTGGGGGAGGCGGTGGTGGAGGAGGGGGAGGCGGTGGTGGTGGGGGAGGTGCGGGTTTCGGGGGCGGGGGCTTGGGGGCCGGCTTCTTCGGCGCGGGCGTGCGCGGCCCGGCGCTGCAGATGACGCCGTCGCCGGAGACGGCCACGGCGCCGCCCGTCGCGCCGCCGTCGATCGAGGCGTACGCGCAGTTGTCGGCCGGGGCGAGGGCGGGCGCCGCTGCCGCGGCGGGCGAGCCGCACAGCCAGGCGACGGTCATCGCCGCGAGGAATCGGGTGACCAGGGCGGACCTGGCCCGCTTGGTTCGGGGCACGACCGAGATCATGAGCAGCGCGCCGGAGCGGCACGCCGCCCGCGGACCGGATTGCCCCGAAGGAGGGGAGCGGGAGCACTCGGGGTTTGCGCCGCGTCCCGTAGCCCGTCCGAGGCAATAAATCTTGGACCGCGTTGAACGCACCCGATGTTCCCGCCCGTACCTAGGGCCATGTGCGAGCCCGGCCGGGTTTGCGCAACACCCAAGTAACATACGGGAGTTGACGATGAAGACCTCCTGGCGGAGCGCCTCGCTCGTAGCGACAGCTGCGGCCCTGCTGGCGCTGACGACGGCGTGCGGTCAGGACACCGGTGGCTCGTCCACGAACGGCCAGAACGTGGGCAACGCCGCCCCGGCGCAGGGCGGTTACGGATCCGACGGGGCCGACGGGTACGGCTCGTCCGGGAAGGACGACGCCGGCGCCGCGGCCAAGGCCGAGTCCGCCGGTCAGCTCGCCGTGTGGGACAGCAAGAAGCTCGGCAAGGTCGTCACGGACAGCGCCGGGCTCACGCTCTACCGCTTCGACAAGGACACGGCGCAGCCGCCCAAGTCGAACTGTGACGCGGCCTGCCTGAAGACATGGCCGGCCGTCCCCGCGAGCGGCGCCAAGTCCGCGCCCGGCGTCGACGCGTCGCTGATCGGCGAGGTGACGGCCGCCGACGGCACCAAGCAGCTGACCATCGACGGCTGGCCGATGTACCGCTACGCCATGGACAAGAACCCCGGGGACGCCAAGGGCCAGGGGGTGGGCGGCACCTGGTACGCGGCCGCGCCCGACGGCAAGAAGGCGAGCGCGGCCGCCGCCGCGCAGCCCGCCGACGTCAAGGGCCTGTCGACCCGCAAGGACCCGAAGCTCGGCGAGATCGTCGTCGACAAGAACGGCATGACCGTCTACCGCTTCCTGAAGGACTCGGCCTGGCCCATCAAGTCCAACTGCGTCGGCGCCTGCGCGAAGAAGTGGCCCGCCGTCGCGCCGGTCGCCAAGAACGACACCGAGAACATTCCCCTGAAGGGATACATGACCTTCGACCGGCCCGACGGCACCAAGCAGCAGACGCTGAACTGCTGGCCGGTCTACACGTTCTCCGGCGACAAGGAGCCCGGGGACACCAACGGGCAGGGCGTCGGCGGCACTTGGTACGCGGCCTCGCCCGACGGAAAGCCGGTGGGCGCTCCCAAGTAACAACCGCGGAGGTGCCGGTGCGCCCCGCGCGCGGCTCACAGTAGAGTCCTCGAAGGATTTGTCGAAAGACCGGTCCGTTCCTCCTCTGGCCAAGTGACGGCCATAGGACGGAACGGACCGGTTCTTTTCGGCTGGGAAAGAGATGGTTTCGGGGTGGTTTCGGATCCTCGCCAAATGGCACGTGCCGCAGGCAGTGACCGAGAACGGACGGTCAATTTCCGTTTTGACTCGCTCCTTTGGCGGCTGATCAGTAGCCTCAGCTCGAACACCGGCTCGCCTACGCCTTGGAGAGATTGATGGAGCGTCCTGCCTGGGCCCCGCAGGGCATCGACATCTCGGTGCCCAGTGTGTCCCGGATCTACGACTACTACCTGGGCGGTTCGCACAACTTCGAGGTCGACCGGGAAGCCGCCCGCAAGGCCATGGAGTTCCTGCCGGGCCTGCCCAAGATCATGCAGGCGAACCGGGCGTTCATGCGGCGGGCCGTGCGCCACGCCGTCGACGAGGGGCTGACCCAGTTCCTCGACATCGGCTCCGGCATCCCGACGTTCGGCAACGTCCACGAGGTGGCGCAGCAGGCGAGCCCCGGCGCGCGGGTGGCCTACGTCGACCACGACCCGGTCGCCGTCGCGCACAGCCGGGCCGTCCTCGACGGCAACCCGGACACCACCGTCGTCTCCGCCGACCTCCGCAAGCCGCAGGAGATCCTGCGCAGCCCGGAGATCGCGCAACTCCTGGACCTGGAGCGCCCGGTGGCGCTGCTCCTCGTCGCCGTCCTGCACTTCATCGAGGACTCCGACGATCCCTACGGGGCGGTGGCCGAACTCAGTGCGGCGCTCGCCCCCGGCAGCATGCTGATCGTGACGCACGCCTCCTACGAGGGCATGCCGATACCGACCGAGCAGGCCGGCGGTGCCGTCGACGTCTACCGCGACGACGTCCGCAATCCGCTGATCATGCGGACCCCCGAGCAGATCGGACGGTTCTTCCAGGGGTACGAGCTGGTCGACCCCGGCATCGTGCCGCTGCCGGTGTGGCGGCCGCAGACCGCGCCCGAGGACGAGGACCCGTTCACTTTCGCGGGCTATGTGGGAGTGGGGCGCAAGGCGTGAGCGGGGAGCCGGGCGGCCCGGAGGACAGACTGCGCAGGTTCGCCACGATCTGGAGCCGGGCCATCTTCCCGGTGACGGCCACATCCCTGACCCGGCCCGAGTTCGAGGAGAAACTCGTGCCGCTCGCCCGCCGGCTGCGCGACGCGCTGGCCGCACGGGCCCTGGACGCCGTACAGACGAAGGCCGTCGGGTCCGCCCTCGTCGACGTGCACTGCACCGACCCCGAGGCGCTCAGCCGCACCCTGGACGTGGTCGACGCCTATCTCGTCCTGTACTGCGGCGACGAGGCACAGACCCCGGAGCGCGAGGACGACCTGCGGGCCCGCTGCGCCCGTATCCAGCACTCCGTCGCCGCCGGCTTCGCGGCGGCCCTGCGGGAGCGCACCCTCGCCGAGCAGGAGGCCATCTCGATGGCCGCGCTCAACGCCCGCAGCGCCGTCGCCGAGGCGCTGCACGCGAGCGAGGCCCGGTTCCGCGCGGTGTTCCACGGCGCCGCGATCGGCATCAGCATCGCCGATCTGGACGGCACGGTGCTGGAGGTCAACGACGCGCTGGTGCGGATGTTCGGCGGCGGTGAGAACGTGCTGCGCGGCCGCAAGGTCATGGAGTGGACCCATCCCGACGACGCGCCGCAGGTCTGGCACCTCTACAACGAACTGGTGCGCGGCGACCGCGAGCACTACCGGGTCGAGAAGGCGTTCTACCGGCCCGACGGCACGGCCCTGTGGACGAACCTGACGGTGTCGCTGCTGCGCGACGCGGACGGCGTACCGCAGTACCAGCTCGCCCTGGTGGAGGACACGACCGAGCGCCGCCTGCTCAACCTCCGGCTCCGGTACGAGGCCACGCACGACGCCCTGACCGGGCTCCCCAACCGCACCCTGTTCTTCGAGCGCCTGGAGAAGGTGCTCGGCGCGGGCGAGAACATGCGGTTCGGGCTGTGCTACCTGGACCTCGACGGCTTCAAGACCATCAACGACAGCCTCGGCCACGCCGTCGGCGACCGGCTTCTCGTCGAGGTCGCCGACCGCCTCCAGGCCTGCGCCACCGCGCCCGGCGAGATGGTCGCGCGGCTCGGCGGCGACGAGTTCGTGGCCCTGACCACCGGCAAGGACACCGAGGCCGAGGTCGACGACCTCGCCGGCCGCATCATGGGAGCGCTTGCCACGCCCATCCGCATCGACGGCCGCGAGCTCACCGTGCGCGGCTCCATCGGCATCGTCGAGGGCCCGGTCGGCGACCGCAGCCCCGCCGAGGTCCTGCGCAGCGCCGACATCACGATGTACCGGGCCAAGTCCGCGGGGGGCAACCGGTTCGAGCTGGCCGACCCCGAGGCCGACGCCCGCGCCATCACCCGGCACGGGCTGACGACGGCGCTGCCCGCGGCCCTGGACCGCGGCGAGTTCTTCATCGAGTACCAGCCGCTGGTCCACCTCGGCGACGGCAGCGTGCGCGGCGCCGAGGCCCTGGTGCGCTGGCGGCACCCGCAGCACGGCGTGCTCGGGCCCGACCGCTTCATCCCGCTCGCCGAGCACACCGGCCTCATCGTGCCGCTCGGCCGGTGGGTCCTGGAGGAGTCGGTCCGGCAGGCCCGCGTCTGGCAGGACCGGCACGCGGAGGCGGGCCCGCTGCGCATCAACGTGAACCTGTCGCCGATGCAGCTCACCCACCCCGGCCTGGTCTCCGACACCGTCGACATCCTCGAGCGATCCGGCCTCGAACCGGGCGCGCTGTGCCTGGAGGTGACCGAGTCGGCGCTGATCGGCGCCGACGACGACCTGCTCAAGCCGCTCAGGCGCCTCTCGGAGATGGGCGTCGACATAGCGCTCGACGACTTCGGGACGGGTTACTCGAACCTCGCGAACCTGCGCCGCCTGCCGGTGAACGTGCTCAAGCTGGACCGGTCCTTCACCCAGGGCATGCAGCAGTTCCCCGCGGACCCGGTCGACCTGAAGATCGTCGAGGGCATCGTGTCGCTCGCCCACAGCCTGGACCTCGCGGTCACGGTCGAGGGCGTCGAGACGGGCGCGCAGGCCGAGCAGCTGCGCGAGCTCGGCTGCGACACGGCGCAGGGCTGGTACTACGCCCGCCCGGGCCCGCCGGACCGGCTGCACGAGCTGGCGCTCGCGGACGCGACGGGGTGAGCGCGTGAGCCCCGCCGGGATCCGCTGGGCGTACGCCTTCATCGACCGGCCTTACGAGCACTTCGGCGCGGCCTGCGACTTCTGGGCCCGGGCCACCGGGTCGGTGCTGTCCGCACCGCGCGGCGAGCGGGACGAGTTCGCCACGCTGCTGCCGTCCGGCGCGGACCCGTGCGTCAAGGTGCAGGGGGTCGCCGAGGGGCCAGGCGGCGCGCACGTCGATCTGGCGGTCGAGGACGTACCGGGGCAGGCGGGGCGGGCCCGCGAGCTGGGGGCCACCGGGGTCTTCGCCGCACCGGGTCTGGAGGTGCTGCGCTCTCCCGCCGGGCATCTGTTCTGCCTCGTGTCATGGGAGGGGGAGCGGGTCGTACCGTCGCCGACGGCCCCCTCGAACAGGCTCGACCAGGTGTGCCTCGACACGGCGCCGGGCGCGTACGACGCGGAGGTCGCGTTCTGGGCCGAGCTCACCGGGTGGCCCGAACTCCCGTGCACCGGTGCGGAGTTCCGCAGGCTGGAAGCGTCGCCGGTGCGGCTGCTCTTCCAGCGCCTCGACACGGACGCGCCGCCGTCGGCCCATGTGGATCTGGCCTGCGGGGATCGCTCCGCGGTGCGGGTGCTGCATGAGTCGCTGGGGGCGGAGTTCGTGCGGGACGGGCGGGCGTGGACGGTGATGCGGGATCCCGCCGGGGGTCTTTACTGTGTGACGGACCGCGCGCCGTAGGGGCGCGGGGAACTGCGCGACCGGCCACGACGAAACCCGCACCCGGCGACCGGACGAGACCACCCGAGCTGGATTCCGCCCGCGAGGGCCCCGCACTCGGCGACCGGGCGCAACGCCGAACCGGATACCGCCCGCGAGGGCCCCGCACCGTCACCCGTCCCGCCCCACCAACATCCGCTGAAGCTCCCGCGCAGCCCGCGGCGGGGCCACGTCGGAGCGGTGTGCCAGCGCGATGGTCCGATGCAGACCGGGCCGTGCCAGAGGGGTGACCCGGAGATCCGCCCCGGCCCGCGTCGCCACCATCCGCGGCACCACCGCGACCCCGAGCCCTGCCCGCACGAACCCCAGCACCGCGTCCATCTCCCCGCCCTCCACCGCGAAATCCGGCTCGAACCCCTCCGCCCGGCACGCCGCGACGGTCAGCTCCCGCAGGTCGTACCCGTGCCGGAACATCACCAGGCGTTCGCCCTCCAGGTCGCCGACGCGGACGGACGCGCGTCCCCGGCCGGGCGGGGACGCGCCGGGCGACGACACCACCACCAGCTCCTCCCGCAGGAGCTCCACCGTCGTCAGCGCGGGCGCCGGCGCCGGCAGCGGCAGGACGACGAGGGCCAGGTCCAGCGCGCCACGCGCGAGCTCCCGTACGAGGTCGTGGGAGCCGCTCTCCTCGATGAGCAGCTGGATGCCGGGGTACCGGTCGTGGAACGCGCGCAGCACGTCCGGCAGCAGGCCCGTGCACAGCGACGGTGTCGCCCCGAGCCGCACCCGCCCGCGCTTGAGCTGGGCGAGCTCCTGCACCTCGTGCCGCGCCGTGTCCGCGTCGGCGAGGATCCGCCGGGCCAGCGGCAGGAGCGCCTCGCCCGCGTCGGTCAGCGTGATGTTGCCCCGGGCCCGCTGGAACAGATCCACCCCCAGCTCCCGCTCCAGCGCCCGGATCTGCTGGGACAGCGACGGCTGGGCGACATGCACCAGCTCGGCCGCGCGCGTGAAGTGCCGGGTCTCCGCGACCGCGACGAAGTACGAGAGCTGTTGGAACTGCATGAGGCCCAGGATAGGCGTTGATAGAGAGTGCCTATGGAAATGAGCCGGACCATGTCTTGGACCGATCGGGCCCTTCGGCCCTACCGTCTGGTGACATGGCTCTGGCAACGCGGACGGACCGACGACCGTCCATGACGCGCACGATCTGGGACAGCTCCCTCGGCAAGAAGACCGTGATGGCTGTCAGCGGACTCGTGATGCTGCTCTACCTGGTCGCGCACATGATCGGGAACCTCAAGATCTTCTTCGGTCCGGAGGAGATCAACCACTACGCCCGCTGGCTGCGCACCATGGGCGGCCCGGTCCTCCACCACGAGTGGGGCCTGTGGATCGCGCGGGTCGTGCTCGTCGTCGCCGTCGTGGCCCACGCGACGTCCGCGTACCAGCTCAGCCGCCGCGACATCAAGGCGCGCCCCAGCAAGTACGTGCACAAGAAGCCGCGTGCCAGTTACGCCACGCGCACGATGCGCTGGGGCGGCATCATCCTCGGCCTGTTCATCGTCTGGCACATCCTCGACCTGACCACGGGCACCGTGCACCCGGGCGGCTACGAGCACCTGCACCCGTACCAGAACATCATCGACACCTTCTCGACCTGGTACGGCAACGTCATCTACATCGTCGCGATGCTCGCCCTGGGCCTCCACGTCCAGCACGGGTTCTGGAGCGCCGCCCAGACCCTCGGCGTCGGCAACCGCACCCGCGACCGCGTCCTGAAGACCGTCGGCAACGCCCTCGCCGCACTGCTCACGCTCGGCTTCATCGCCGTGCCCGTGGGCGTCATGACCGGATTGGTGAGCTGAACCATGACCACGTACGCGGACTACTCCACCGGCGAACCGGTCGTCGACACCAAGGCGCCGGCCGGGCCCGTCAACGAGCGCTGGGACACGCGCCGCTTCGAGGCGAAGCTGGTCAACCCGGCCAACCGGCGCAAGCACACCGTCATCGTCGTCGGCACCGGCCTCGCGGGCGGCAGCGCGGGGGCCACGCTCGCCGAACAGGGCTACCACGTCGTCCAGTTCTGCTACCAGGACTCGCCGCGCCGCGCCCACTCGATCGCCGCGCAGGGCGGCATCAACGCGGCCAAGAACTACCGCAACGACGGCGACTCGGTGCACCGCCTCTTCTACGACACCGTCAAGGGCGGCGACTTCCGCGCCCGCGAGTCGAACGTGCACCGCCTCGCCCAGATCTCCGTCGAGATCATCGACCAGTGCGTCGCCCAGGGCGTGCCGTTCGCGCGGGAGTACGGCGGTCTTCTCGACACCCGGTCCTTCGGCGGCGTGCAGGTGTCCCGTACGTTCTACGCCCGCGGGCAGACGGGCCAGCAGCTGCTGCTCGGCGCCTACCAGGCACTCAGCCGCCAGGTCGCGGCCGGGAACATCGAGTTGCATCCGCGTACCGAGATGCTCGACCTCGTCATCGTCGACGGCAAGGCACGCGGCATCGTCGCCCGCGACCTGATCACCGGGAAGATCGACACGTACTTCGCGGACGCCGTCGTCCTCGCCTCCGGCGGCTACGGCAACGTCTTCTACCTGTCGACGAACGCCATGAACAGCAACGCCACGGCGATCTGGCGGGCACACCGGCGCGGTGCCTACTTCGCCAACCCCTGCTTCACGCAGATCCACCCCACCTGCATCCCGCGCACCGGCGACCACCAGTCGAAGCTCACGCTGATGAGCGAGTCGCTGCGCAACGACGGTCGCATCTGGGTGCCCAAGGCGAAGGGCGACACCCGCCCGGCCAACGAGATCCCCGAGGACGAGCGCGACTACTACCTGGAGCGCATCTACCCGTCCTTCGGCAACCTCGTGCCCCGCGACATCGCCTCGCGCGCCGCGAAGAACGTGTGCGACGAGGGCAGGGGCGTCGGCCCCGGCGGACAGGGCGTCTACCTCGACTTCGCCGACGCCATCGAGCGCATGGGACGCAAGGCCGTCGAGGCCAAGTACGGCAACCTCTTCGACATGTACCAGCGGATCACCGACGAGGATCCGTACCGGGTGCCCATGCGGATCTACCCGGCCGTGCACTACACGATGGGCGGCCTGTGGGTCGACTACGACCTGCAGACCAGCATCCCCGGCCTGTTCGCGATCGGCGAGGCCAACTTCTCCGACCACGGCGCCAACCGGCTCGGCGCCTCCGCCCTGATGCAGGGCCTGGCGGACGGCTACTTCGTCCTCCCGGCCACCATCAACGACTACCTGGCGAAGCACCCCCACAAGGACGAGGTGAACGCCGCGCACCCCGCGACCGTCGAGGCCGTGCGCGAGACCGAGGACCGGCTCGCGCGGCTGCTCGCCGTCGACGGGGACCGCACCCCGGACTCCTTCCACCGTGAACTCGGCGAACTCATGTGGGAGTTCTGCGGCATGGCCCGCACCGAGGACGGTCTGCGCAAGGCCCTCGACCGGATCCCGCAGATCCGCGAGGAGTTCTGGCGCCGCATCAAGGTGCCCGGCGTCGGCGAGGAGTTCAACCAGTCCCTGGAGAAGGCGAACCGCATCGTCGACTACCTGGAGCTGGCCGAGCTGATGTGCCTCGACGCGCTGGCCCGCGCCGAGTCCTGCGGCGGCCACTTCCGCGAGGAGTCGCAGACGCCCGACGGCGAGGCCGCCCGCAGGGACGAGGAGTTCTCCTACGCGGCCGCCTGGGAGTTCACCGGCACCGGCGAGGCACCCACCCTGCACAAGGAAGACCTGGTCTTCGAGTACGTCCACCCCACTCAGCGGAGCTACGCATGAAGCTCACCCTGCGCGTCTGGCGCCAGAAGAACGCCGACGCCGAAGGCGCCATGTCCACGTACGAGGTGGACGGGATCTCGCAGGACATGTCGTTCCTGGAGATGCTCGACACCCTCAACGAGGAACTCATCGTCAAGGGCGACGACCCCGTCGCCTTCGACCACGACTGCCGCGAGGGCATCTGCGGCGCGTGCTCGCTCGTCATCAACGGCGACGCGCACGGCCCGGAGCGCACCACCACCTGCCAGTTGCACATGCGGTCCTTCAAGGACGGCGACACGATCGACATCGAGCCGTGGCGGGCCTCCGCGTTCCCCGTCATCAAGGACCTGGTCGTCGACCGGACGGCCTTCGACCGCATCATCCAGTCCGGCGGCTACATCACGGCGCCGACCGGAGCGGCCCCGGAGGCGCACAGCACGCCCGTGCCCAAGCCCGACGCCGACTTCGCGTTCGAGCACGCCGAGTGCATCGGCTGCGGCGCGTGCGTGGCGGCGTGTCCGAACGGCGCGGCGATGCTCTTCACCTCCGCGAAGATCAACCATTTGAACGTGCTGCCGCAGGGCGCCCCCGAGCGCGAGACCCGCGTCCTCGACATGGTGGCGCAGATGGACGAGGAGGGCTTCGGCGGCTGCACGCTCACCGGCGAGTGCGCGACGGCCTGCCCCAAGGGCATCCCGCTGTTCTCCATCACGAGCATGAACAAGGAGTGGCTGCGGGCGAACCGCAAGGTCAGCCGCGGCTGAGCCACCCATGACGTCCCGCGAACAGCGCGGGGTGGGCGGGACCGGGAGTGGTGCTCTCCCGGTCCCGTCATCGTGTCCGGCCCGGAGCACGCGCGGCGGCGTTGTCAGTGGCCGGGGGTAATCTGCGCGCATGATCATGAACCGCAAGGGGAGGGAGCGGTTTCTCGACGCCGTCACGGGCTTCGAGACCGCTGTGCGCGAGCAGGACGGTGCCCGCTCGGAGCAGGAGTTCCAGAAAATACACCGGCACTTCGGGGACGCGAAGCAGGCGGAGATCGACGCGGGCGCGCCCCGCCTCGCCGCGCTGCTGACGCAACTCCCCGCGGGCCCGCGGGGGATGGTCGCCGTCACCGTCGGCGCCTGCGTCGAGCGCGGCGCCGACGCCGGCCGGTGCGCGCCCGCCCTGCTCGACGGGCTCGCCGACGCGGTGCGCGGCGCCGGGGAGTTCTGCGCGCGCTGGACGGAGACCGGGGGAGGCGACCTGCCCGACCCGGAGACCGACGCCCCGGACGACGCCGTGCTGGAGCGCGTGGGCCCTGAGCCGGCGATGGCCTGGTGGACGCTCCCGCAGTGGGAGATGGCCGCGGTCGCGATGCTCAACCACCCGGCGGTGCGCACCGGACTCGACCCCGCTGTCCGCACCGGCCTGCTCACCTCGCTGCGGGCCGTGCAGGAGGCGTCGGGCCACGACTTCAAGTGCCTGACCTACGCCCTCCTCGTCCTGGACGACGCACCCCTGGTGGTGCTGCACCGGGAAAGCGGCGCCGGTTTCGCGCTGCGGATGACCGGCATCGGGGACAACTTCCAGCTCCACACACTGCTCGCCGACGTCCTTGCCGGAGGCGGCCATGTCGCGGCGCGCGTCCCGTCCGCGCAGGAGGCCGCGGTGTGCCGGGACGCGCCGGGCCAGGTGCCCACCACCGGCTCCTTCAACCTGGCGGCCCCGGACGGCGGTTGGATATGGAACGAGGGCACCCCCAGCGACATCCCCGTCGTCGACGGCGCCCGCCTCCTCGTCCTCGACCCGCCGCCCTACGAGCGCGGCTGGCCTGCCGGGCGGTTCTTCCCCGGCATGACCGGCGACCTCACCCTGGAGCGGGTCCTCGGGGCGGACGAGACCGCCCGTTGGTTCACTCATGTACAGCCGGCCACATGAGCGCCGAACTCGCTGCATTCGAAGGTGAGTTGGAGACGCACCTCACCGTCGAACCCGCCGCGGACCCGGCCGCGCGGCGCCTCGCGGAGTGGGCCGCCGCCCGTGGCCTCGGCGTCACGCACATCGTGCTCGCCCGCGGCCGGCACCGCTCCCAGCCGATGGTGACGCTGCGCGGCCGGAGCCGGGCCGACACGTGGATCCACGGCCCGGTCGCCCGGACCGCCGCCGCTCTCGCGCGGGACGACTTCGTCGTCGTACGCGCCAAGACGGAGGCGGCGCCGTGGGCGGCGGGCGTACCGCAGAGCGACGCGGCCGCCCGGCTCGCCGCGCCGCACCTGCACTTCGAGCACCACGTGAAGCTGCTCCTCGCCGAGGGCGTCGACCCGGGCTCCCTCGCCGCGCGCGCCACGGACCACGGCGCGCACGTGTCGTGGAACGCCCGCCGGACCCGCCCCGACGGCCGCCAGGAACGCTTCGTGACCCAGCGCTGTCACGGCGTGGGCCGCGCCACCGCGCAGCGCCGGCTCGACGCGCTGGTTGCGGATCTCGCGGCCGCCCCCGGCACCCGGGTGCTGGAGGTCGAGCGCGAGTACGTCCTGCACGACACCCGCCTCGACCTCGACGCGGGCTGGCTCGACCCCCTGTCCTCGTCGCCCCGCCCGGAAGGAGCGCTCACATGACCGGATCGACGAACGCCCCCGACGACCCGGTGTGGCGGCGCGCCCTGTACCGGGGCGAGGAGCTCCCGCACACCCCGCCGGACGAGGAGATGCGGCGGGGGCTCGCGCTGCCCCGCACCCTGCTGCCCGCGCCGGAGGGGCTGAGCCAGCCGCCCGTCTTCGACCCGGCCCTCCTGCAGTACCCGTACGCCTTCCGCGCGGGCGACCCCCGGTTCGACGACGAGGCGACGGCCCGGGCCTGGTTCCGGGCCCGGCGCACCGCCCTCGACCTGGTGCTGGCGGCCGTCGCGGACAGCGCCCTGGGCGCGCGGCTCGTGCTGCGCGGCAGCGTGCTGATGGCGACGTGGTGCGGCGCCGCCGCCCGCGAGCCGGGCGACCTCGACTTCCTCGCGCCGGCCGGCTGGGCGTTCGAGGGACCCGAGGCGCAGGCCCTGTTCCCGCAGATCGCGCAGGCGGCCGAGGCCACCGCCGCGGCCTGGCCGCACGCGCAGGTGCGGATCGACGCGGCCGGCGCGGTCACCGAGGACATCTGGACGTACGACCGCGTCCCCGGCCGGCGCCTGCTCCTGCCGTGGACGGCGCCTGGCACGGCCGGCGGCACGGTGCAGATCGACGTCGTCCACGACGAACCGCTCGCCGCCCCGGCCGTCCCCACGCCGCTGCGCCCGCTGGGTGACGGACCCGCCCGTACCGTCGGTGCCGTCACGCCCGAGCTGTCGCTGGCGTGGAAGATCATGTGGCTGATCGGCGACATCCACCCGCAGGGCAAGGACCTGTACGACGCCGTGCTCCTCGCCGATCTGGCGCCGCTCCGGTACGACGTGCTGCGCGGCGCCTTCGTTCTGGCCGGTGACGAGCTGCTGCGGCCCGGCGGACGCTGGTGGCTGGAGGAGATGCGGGCCTGCGCCGACATCGGCTGGGAGCACTTCCAGAGCGAGCATCCCCACGTGACGGGCACCGCGGCGCAGTACCTGGAACGCCTGTCCGCGGCGCTGGAACCCCTCGTCGCCCGCGCCGAGCGGGACGCGGAGGCGCCCTCGTACGAGCGCTGGGCGCGCTGGGTGGGCCCGCTCGTGGACCACGTCAGGGCCACCGCGCCGGACGTGCCCGCCTCCGCCGTGGGGCGCCTGGCCTCGGCGGGACGCCCCGGGGCACAGGCGGCTGTCGTCGTGGTGCGCGAAGTGCTGGGCCGCGCGCGGGTGACCGTCGACGAGGCGCTCGCCCTGGTGCTCGCCGGCGACGAGCGCTGGCACAGGTGGCGCGAGAGCCCCGACTCCTGGCACATGGTCCTGGACGAGCTGAGGTGAGAGGTGTGCGGGGCGTGCCGACAACTCCCCGCACACCTCTGACGCCTCGTCACCTACTGCGGGTAACGTCGACCCATGTATCCGGGAGCGTACGACCGAGCCAGGCCGGCCGTCGTCACGGCCGACGGCGGCATCACCCTCACTTACGGCGAGTTGGAGGAGAACTCGCTGCGTCTCGCCGACCATCTGCACGCGGCGGGGCTGCGCAGAGGCGACCATCTGGCCCTGCTGTCCGACAACGATCCGCGGGTCATGGAGGTGTACTGGGCCGCGCTGCGCTCGGGCCTCTATCTCACCGCCGTCAACCACCATCTCACCGCCGAGGAAGCCGCCTACATCGTGCGGGACTGCGGGGCGGCCGCGCTGATCGTCGCCGATGCCGCACTCGCTGAACTCGGCGCGTCGGTCGCCGCGTTGGTGCCCGAGGTGACGCACCGGCTCGGCTTCGACGACGGGACGTACGACGCGGCGCTGGCGGCCGCGTCGGCCGAGCCGCCCGCCGTCCAGCCGCGCGGTACCGACATGCTCTACTCGTCCGGTACGACGGGCCGCCCCAAGGGCATCGAACCCACCCTGCCCGACGGCGACATCCGGACCGACCCCTCGATGTACCAGCTGCTCTTCCAGCCCATGTACGGCTTCGACGAGAACACCGTCTATCTGTGCCCGGCCCCGCTGTACCACGCGGCGCCCCTGCGGTTCTGCGGCACGGTCATCGCGACGGGCGGCACGGTCGTCCTCATGAAGTCCTTCGACGCGCACGGCGCGCTGGAGGCGATCGAGCGGCACAGGGTCACGCACAGCCAGTGGGTGCCGACCATGTTCGTGCGCATGCTGAAGCTCCCGGACGCCGTGCGCGAGCGCAGTGACACGTCGTCGATGAAGGTCGCGATCCACGCGGCCGCGCCCTGCCCCGTCGAGGTGAAGCGGCGGATGATGGACTGGTGGGGGCCCGTCCTGTACGAGTACTACGCGGCGACCGAGGGCAACGGGATCACCTTCATCGGGCCGGAGGAGTGGCTGCGCAAGCCGGGCTCGGTGGGACGTGGCGGGATCCTCGGCGAGCTGCGGGTCTGTGACGGGGCGGGGAAGGTGCTGCCGCCGGGGGAGACGGGCGTCGTCTACTTCGAGCGGGAGGAGCTGCCCTTCCGGTACCACGGGGACGAGGGCCGCACCCGCGAGGCCCAGCACCCCGATCACCCGCACTGGACCACCACCGGCGACATCGGCCACGTCGACGAGGACGGCTATCTCTTCCTCACCGACCGCAAGGCCTTCACGATCATCTCCGGTGGCGTCAACATCTACCCGCAGGAGATCGAGGACTGCCTCGTCCTGCATCCCGCCGTCGCCGACGTGGCCGTCATCGGGGTGCCGGACGAGGAGATGGGGGAGTGCGTCCGCGCGGTGGTGCAGGCCGCCGAAGGAAGCGTCCCCGGACGGCAGCTGGGGAGCGAACTGATGGCGTACGTGCGGGCACGGATGGCGCACTACAAGGTGCCGCGGGAGGTGCAGTTCGTGGGCGCGCTCCCGCGTACGCCGACGGGCAAACTGGCCAAGGGCCGGCTGCGCTCACCCGCCGAGCGCCCGCGCTAGATAGGGGGCCGTGCGACTGCCGGCGGCGGTCGCGACATCCCGGGGCGGGCCGGTCGCGACGACGTGCCCGCCCGCGTCCCCGCCGCCGGGCCCCATGTCGACGACCCAGTCCGCGCCGGCGACCACGGCCATGTCGTGCTCGACGACCACGACCGAGTGGCCCGCGTCGACCAGTCCGTCCAGCTGCCGCAGGAGCACCTCCACATCGGCCGGATGCAGCCCGGTCGTC
This sequence comes from Streptomyces sp. cg35, assembly GCF_050410835.1. Classification (NCBI taxonomy): domain Bacteria; kingdom Bacillati; phylum Actinomycetota; class Actinomycetes; order Kitasatosporales; family Streptomycetaceae; genus Streptomyces; species Streptomyces sp. cg35. The sequence goes on along the minus strand of NZ_CP191268.1, from coordinate 988,125 downwards.
GGCTCGTCGAGCAGATACAGCGTGTGGCCGCGGCGCACCCGCTGCAACTCGCCCGCCAGCTTGATCCGTTGGGCCTCGCCACCGGACAGCTCGGTCGCGGGCTGGCCGAGACGGAGATAGCCGAGCCCCACGTCGAGCAGCGTGCGCAGGCTGCGCAGCACGGGCTCGGCCGCGTCGTCGTCCGCCGCGGTGAAGAACGCGGCCGCGGCCTCCACGGTCAGATCGAGCACCTCGGCGATGTTCCGCCCCCGGTACGTCACTTGGAGGGTCTCGGGGTTGTAGCGCGCGCCCGCACAGTCCGGGCACGGCGCGTACGTGCTCGGCAGGAAGAGCAGCTCGACGCTGACGAAACCCTCGCCCTGGCAGGTCTCGCAGCGCCCGCCCGACACGTTGAAGGAGAAGCGGCCGACGCCGTAACCACGCTCCCGCGCCTCGTCCGTGCCCGCGAAGAGCTTGCGTACGACGTCGAACAGTCCGGTGTACGTGGCCAGGTTGGAGCGGGGCGTACGGCCGATCGGCTTCTGGTCGACGACCACGAGCCGTCCGACACCCTCCAGGTCCTGGGTGATCGCGCCGATCAGGGTCGACTTGCCGGACCCGGACACCCCGGTGACGGCGGTGAACGCACCCAGCGGAACCTCCACCGTCACGTCCCGCAGGTTGTGCCGGGTCACCGGACCGACCTTCAACCACCCCTTGGGCGATCGGACTCGGCGCTCGGCCGGCGGCTCCTCGGCGAACAGGAAGCGGGCCGTCGCCGACTCCCCGACCGCGCGCAGGTCCGCCACCGGACCGCTGTGCAGTACCCGCCCGCCGTGCTCCCCGGCCAGCGGTCCCACATCGACCAGCCAGTCCGCGTGCCGCATCACGTCGAGGTGGTGCTCGACGACGAACACCGAGTTGCCGGCCTCCTTGAGCCGGTCCAGGACGGTGAGCAGGGACTCGGTGTCGGCGGGATGGAGTCCGGCGGACGGCTCGTCGAGCACGTACACGACACCGAACAGTCCGGACCTCAACTGCGTGGCCAGACGCAGCCGTTGCAGCTCGCCCGAGGAGAGGGTCGGCGTCGGACGGTCGAGTCCCAGGTAGCCGAGGCCGAGTTCGGTGACCGTCGCGATGCGGGCCCGCAGGTCGTCCGTGAGGACCCGAGCCGTCTGTGAGGCGTCCCCGGACGCGGCGTCGGCGAGGATCCCGGCCAGCTCCGCCAGCGGCAGCCGCGCCAGCTCGGCGATCGTCCGGCCCGCGAAGGTCACCGCGAGCGCTTCCGCCCGCAGCCGGGCGCCGCCGCACACCGGGCACGGGGTGCTCTCCAGGAACTTCTCCGCCTTCGCGCGCAGTGTCTGGCTCTTGGAGTCGGCGAACGTCTTCAGCACGTACCGGTTCGCGCTCATGTACGTGCCCTGGTAGGGGCGCTGGATGCGGTCCGCGTCCCGTACGGGGTGCACCGTGACCACCGGCTGCTCGTCGGTGAACAGGATCCAGTCGCGGTCCGCCTGCGCCAGCTCCCGCCACGGACGCCCCACGTCGTGGCCGAGCGTGTCGAGGATGTCCCGCAGGTTCTTGCCCTGCCAGGCGCCCGGCCACGCGGCGATCGCGCCCTCGCGGATCGACAGCGACGGATCGGGGACGAGGAGTTCCTCGGTGGTGCGGTGCACCCGGCCGAGGCCGTGGCACCGCGGGCACGCGCCGGCCGCGGTGTTCGGCGAGAAGGCGTCCGAGTCGAGCCGCGGTGCCCCCGCCGGGTAGCTGCCCGCGCGCGAGAACAGCATCCGCAGGGAGTTCGAGAGCGTGGTGACCGTGCCGACCGAGGAACGGGACGTCGGCACCGAGCGGCTCTGCTGCAGCGACACCGCCGGCGGCAGACCGCTGATCCCGCCGACCTCCGGCGCGCCCACCTGGTGGATCAGGCGCCGCGCGTACGGAGCGACCGACTCGAAGTAGCGGCGCTGCGCCTCCGCGTAGATCGTGCCGAACGCGAGCGAGGACTTGCCCGAGCCGGACACCCCCGTGAACACCGCCAGCACATCCCGCGGAATGTCCACGTCCACGCCCTTGAGGTTGTGCTCACGGGCGCCGCGGACCCGGACGAAGCCGTCGTGGCGCGGGTCGGGCGAGGACGGGTGGGGCATGGGTGCGGCTCTCCGGGTCGGCGGCGGTCACGGTCCGGCCACACGCGGGCCGGAGGGCAAATCACACGATTCTAGGCCGCGGCCCACGGTGTCCGCGCGCGCTGGCGTGGAGTACCAGAAATGATACTGTCGTGCCGTTCTCCGTACTCTTTGAGATGAGCGAGGGACCTTGCCCGCTGATCGTGCGCTGCCCTGTCCCGATGCCGTCGAGCTCATCGGCCGCATCCGGGACGTCGCCCAGAACTCGCTCGTGCCGTGCGCCGCCGAGGCGGAGGCCGCCGGAGCCTTCCCCCGCGAGGCCTTCAGGACCCTGGGCCGCATGGGCCTGCTGGGCCTTCCCTACGGGCCGGAGCACGGGGGCGGCGGCCAGACCTACGAGGTGTACCTGCAGGCACTCGAAGAAGTGGCGACCGCCTGGGCCACCGTCGGCGTGGGCGTCTCGGTCCACGCCATGTCCTGCTTCCCCCTCGCCGTCTTCGGCACGCGGGAGCAGCGCCGCAGGTGGCTGCCGGACATGCTCGGCGGCGAACTCCTCGGCGCGTACTGCCTGTCGGAACCCGAGGCCGGCTCCGACCCCTCGGCGATGCGCACCCGGGCCGTCCTCGACGGCGACCACTACGTGCTCGACGGCGTGAAGGCCTGGACGACGCACGGCGGACACGCGGACTTCTACACGGTGATGGCCCGCACCTCCGACCACCGCTCGCGCGGCATCTCCTGCTTCCTCGTCCCCGCCGACACCCCCGGCCTGGCCGCGGATCCGCCCGAGCGCAAGATGGGCCTCACCGGCTCGGCCACGGCCACCATGCGCTTCGAGGGGGTGCGCATCCCCGTCGAGCGACGCATCGGCGGCGAGGGGCAGGGACTGCAGATCGCCCTCGCCGCGCTCGACTGCGGCCGCATGGGCATCGCCGCGGTCGCCACCGGACTCGCCCAGGCCGCCCTCGACGAGACGGTCCGCTACGCGTGCGACCACGAATCCTCCGGCGAGCCGCTCATCGCCCAGCAGGGCCCCGCCTTCGCGCTGGCCGACATGGCCGCCTCGGTCGCCGTCGCCCGGGCCACCACCCTCGCCGCCGCCCGCCGCAAGGACCGGGATCTGCCTTTCGGGCAGGAGGCGTCCATCGCCAAGCTCGTCGCCACCAACCACGCCATGAAAGTCACCGGCGACGCGGTCGACCTCTTGGGCGACGACGGCTACTCCCGGCACCATGCCGTGGAGCGCTACATGCGCGAGGCCAAGGTCATGCAGATCTTCGAAGGCACCAACCAGATCCAGCGCCTGGTCATCAGCCGCGCGCTCGGCAGGGGCGGGTCGGGCTCGCTGACCGCGCCTGCCGCCCCGCCCACCCGGACCGCCCACGCTTGAGGAGCACCTGATGCGCATCGACCGAACCGCCGCGATCGTCACCGGCGGGGCCTCCGGGCTCGGCGCCGCGACCGCCGAGGCGCTGGCCGCACAAGGGGCGACGGTCTACGCCCTCGACCTCCCGGACAGCATCGAGCAGGCCCCCGCACGCGACGGCGTCCACTACGTCCCCACCGACGTCACCGTGCCCGAGCAGGTGCGGGCGGCCGTCACCGCCGCGACCTCCTCGGGCGTGCCGCTGCGCACCGTCGTCAACTGCGCCGGCATCGGTCCGTCGATGCGGATCGTCGGCAAGCGCGGAGTCCACGACCTCGACCTGTACGCGAAGGTCGTCCAGGTCAACCTGGTCGGCACGTTCAACGTCCTGGCGCTCGCCTCGGAGGCCGTCGCCGCACAGGACGCCGACGAGCAGGGGCAGCGCGGCGTCATCGTGAACACCGCGTCCATCGCCGCGTACGAGGGGCAGATCGGCCAGGCCGCGTACGCGTCGTCCAAGGGCGGAGTGGTCGGCCTGACCCTGCCGGCCGCGCGGGACCTCGCTCAGTACGGGATCCGCGTCTGCACCATCGCCCCGGGCATCGTCGAGACGCCCATGCTGGCCACGGTGTCCGAGGAGTTCCGCTCCGAGCTCGCCGCCGGCGTGCCCTTCCCGCACCGGCTCGCCGGACCCGAGGAGTACGCCCGGCTGGTGCTGGCGATCGTCGACCACGACTACCTGAACGGGGAGACCATCCGCATGGACGGAGCGCTCCGGATGGCGCCCCGCTGACCCGGGCGGGCCGGGCGGGCCGGGCGCCGGGTCAGGACGCGACGGCGTGCACGATCAGCGACGCGAGTTCGGCGTAGGCGTCCGAGTCGCTCAGCCCGGTGCGCGTGGTGACCTCGCCCCGCTGGATCGACTGCATGGTGGCGGCGGCGACCTCTCCCACGAAGGCCGCGTGCACCTCGCGGAAGGCGCCCGCGGTGACCCCCTCCGTGATCAGCTGCCGGATCCGGTCGGCGGCGTGCCGGGTGTTGGCCTCGTAGACCTCGCGGGTGGCGTCGAAGTCGGCCATGTCGTCGAGGAACTGCCGCGACAGCGGCCGCAGTTGCTCGGCGACGGCCGTGAGGTACACGACCACCCGCTCCGCCGGTGCCGAGGTGTCGGCGACCTGCTTCTCGACCGCGGCCGTCGCGTTCTTGAAGTAGTGCTTCACCACCTCGCGCACCAGGCCCTGCTTGCTCCGCGCGAGCTGGTACAGCGTCGTCTTCGAGCAGCGCAGCCGCTCGGCCAGGTCGTCGAGGGTGAAGGAGGCGAACCCCTCCGCGACGAGCAGCGCCACCAGCCGCTCCAGAAGGTCCGTCTGGCGGGCGGTGCGTCGGGCGGCTGGCATGACCACAGACTATCCGCCCGACGGGCGCCCGCGATCACGACAGGTCCCGCAGGGAGCCGGGCTCAGGCCTGGCTCAGGCCGGACTCAGGCGTGCCACCCGGGCCAGCCGCCGGTACGACTCCAGCAGATCCTCGCGGTCGTACGTACTGGTCGTGACCAGCACCTCCTGCGCGCCGCTCTCCTTGATCACCCCCTCCAGGGCGTCCGTGACCTGCTGCTCCGTGCCCACGATGTGGCCGCGCAGCCCGGACTCGTACAGCTCGCGCTCCTTCGGGGTCATCTCCAGGGCCGCGACGCGCTCGGCGGGCGGCAGCGGCGGGAAGGTGCCGTGGGTGCGCGCGTGCGCCATCGACCAGGCCTCCGGCATCAGCAGCCGGCGGGCCTCCGGCTCGCTGCCGGCCACGGCGACCGTCCCGGAGATCACGACGTACGGCTCCTCGGCCCAGGCCGACGGGCGGAACTCGGCGCGGTAGCGCTCGATGCCGCGCAGCATCTTCTCCCGGCCACGGAGATCGCCGATCACCATCGGCAGGCCCGCGCGGGCGGCGATCGACGCGCCCTCGCCCATCGCCAGCACGAACGGCGACACGGGCAGCCCCTCGCTCGGCCGGGCGTGGACCCGGGTCGACGACGTGCCCGTGAAGAACGCGAGCAGCTCGTCCAGCTGCCCGGCGAAGTCGTCCGCGTCGGCCGCGTCCTTGTCGCGGCCCAGCGCCCTGCGGACGCCGTCCGTGAACCCGACGGACCGGCCGAGCCCCATGTCGGTCCGGCCGGGGAACAGGGACTCCAGGACACCGAACTGCTCGGCCACGACCAGGGGTTGGTGGTTGGGCAGCATCACGCCGCCGGTGCCGACCCGCAGGGTGCGGGTCGCCGCCGCGACGGCCGCCGCGAGAACGGTCGGGGCGGACCCCGCGACGCCGGGCACACCGTGGTGCTCGGCGACCCAGAGCCTGTGATAGCCGAGGCGCTCCAGATCCTGTGCGAGCGAGACGGTGTCCCGCAGCGCCTCCGCGGCGGTGTGCCCCTCGCGGGTGCGGGAGCGGTCCAGGACGGAGAAACGGGTCGTTTCGATCACGGTGGTCACGTCCGTTTCAACACGGTGGCTCCGCGGGGATTCCCGGACGCGCCCCATAAGGTGCCGTCATGACCCGGGATGCAAGGCCGCTGGCCGTTTTCGACCTGGACGGGACGCTCGCCGACACCGCGCACCGGCAGCGGTTCCTGGAGGGCAGACCGCGGGACTGGGACGCGTTCTTCGCCGCCGCGCCGGACGATCCGCCGCTCGCGGAGGGGATCGCGCTGGCGCGCAAGAGCGCCGAGGAGTGCCAGGTGGTGTACCTGACCGGGCGGCCCGAGCGCTGCCGCGCCGACACCGAGGAGTGGCTCGCCGCGCAGGGCCTGCCGGAGGGGCCGCTGCACATGCGGCGGGACACCGACCGCAGGCCCGCCCGGCGCACGAAGCTGGACGTGCTGCGCCGGCTGGCCCGCGGCCGTACGGTCCGGATGCTCGTCGACGACGACGAGCTGGTGTGCGACGAGGCGGAGCGCGCCGGATTCACCGTCGTACGGGCCCGCTGGGCGAGCCCCTCCGCGGCGCTGAAGGACGCCCAGGAGCGCGACGGGCGGACCTGAGCGCCGGGTCCCGTCAGTTGTCGTCGTCCAGGCGGAAGCCCACCTTGAGGCCCACCTGGTAGTGCTCGACCTCCCCGTCGACGATCTGGCCGCGGACCTGCGTGACCTCGAACCAGTCGAGGTTGCGCAGGGTCTGTGAGGCGCGCTTGATCCCGTTGCGGATCGCCTGGTCGACGCCTTCGTGGGAGGTGCCGACGATCTCGGTGACGCGATACGTGTGGTTCGACATGATTCCACCGTGCCCCAGGGAGCCGTGGACCGCGAGGGGGCGGAGGGGTGCACCTGTTCGACTTACTTCCGGGTAACTCTTGACCCTTCCGATTGGTACATACCAAAATCCAGCCACACCCGTACGAGCCGAGTGCTCTTCCCCCACGTCGGGCGATCCTCCCTGTCCGCAGGCAGAAAGTGACCCCCCGTGAGATCCCGCCGTGCCGTGCTGTCCCTCGGTTCCCTCGTCGTCGTGACCGGCACGCTGATCAGCGCGTGCGGTGCCCTGCCCGGCGGCGAACAGGAAGGACGGCGCGCGGTCACCGTGTGGCTGATGCGCAACAGCGCGTCGGACGCGTTCCTCAAGCGCTTCACCAAGGACTTCGAGGCCGAGCACGCCGACATCCGCCTGGACATCCGGATCCAGGACTGGACCGGGATCGGCGAGAAGGTCACCGGGGCCCTCAAGAGCGCCCACAGCGACGACACACCCGACGTGATCGAGGTCGGCAACACCCAGGTCCCGCAGTACGTCGACGAGGGCGGCCTGATCGACCTGTCGCTGGAGTCCGCGCGCGACCTCGGCATGGAGGACTGGCTGCCCGGCCTCGCCGAGCCCGGCATCGACAAGTCGCGGCAGTACGGCATCCCCTGGTACGCGGCCAACCGCGTCGTCATCTACAACACCGACCTCTTCGAGCAGGCCGGCGTCGAGGATCCGCCCCGCACCCGCGCCGAGTGGCTCGACATCACGCGGCGCCTCGACACCGGCGGCCGTCAGGGCATCTACCTCGCCGGACAGGACTGGTACACGCTGTCCGGGTTCATCTGGGACGAGGGCGGCGACCTGGCCCGCGAGTCGTCGAGCACCTGGACCGGCACCCTGGACTCGCCGGCCGCGCTGCGCGCCATGGACTTCTACCAGCAGCTCCAGGCGCTGGGCGACGGCCCGAAGGACGCCGACGAGGAACACCCCTCCCAGGCCGACCGGTTCGCCAAGGGCGACGTCGGCCAGATCATCTCGGTACCCGGCGCGGCCCAGCAGATCCTCAAGAAGAACCCGTCCCTGAAGGGGAAGCTGGGCTACTTCCCGATCCCCGGCAAGACGGCGGCCCGGGCCGGCTCCGTCTTCACCGGTGGCTCGGACCTCGTCGTCGCGGGCAACACCGACGACCGGGACGGCGCGGTCGCCGTGGTGAAGGCCCTGGCCGGGGCGAAGTGGAACACGGAGCTGGCCAGGACCATGAACTACGTCCCCAACAAGACGACCCTGGCCGACGCCGTGACCGACGAGCCGGGTGTCGCCGCGATGGCCGTCGGCGCCGCCCACGGCAAGGCGACCCCCGCGTCGCCGCTCTGGGCCACCGTGGAGGCCGCCGACAACCCCATCAAGGCCTACATGTCCCGGGTCCTGTCCGGCGCGGACCCGGCCACCGAGGCGAAGAAGGCGTCCCGCGAGATCACCCGCCGCCTGGACGAGAGCGGCGAGTAGCCCACCGGGCCCCGCCCCCGCTCAGGTGCGGGCGGGGCGCTGCGCGGCAGTGCTCAGCGACAGGGCGAACCGTCCGGCCTGGTCCGTCCACCACCCCGTCAACTCCAGCCCTGCCGAACCGAGTTCGTCCCGCACCCCTTCCTTGCGGAACTTCGCCGACACCTCCGTCCGCAGCTCCTCGCCCGCCGCGAAGTCGACCGCGAGGTCCAGCGCCCGGATCTTCACGGTCTGGGCCGACGCGGCGCGCAGCCGCATCTCGATCCACTCCCGCTCCGCGTCCCACAGCGCCACGTGGTCGAACGCCCCGAGGTCGAAATCGGCGCCGAGCTCGCGGTTCACCACGGCCAGCACGTTCTTGTCGAACGCGGCGGTGACCCCCGCAGCGTCGTCGTACGCGGCGACCAGCGTCGCCTCGTCCTTGACCAGGTCGGTCCCCAGCAGGAAGAAGTCCCCGGGCGACAGCATGCCGCGCACCGCCGCGAGGAACTCGGCCCTTTCGGCGGGCAGCAGATTGCCGATCGTGCCGCCGAGGAAGGCCACCAGGCGCGGACCCGGCGTGGCGGGCAGCGCGAGCGGGCGCGTGAAGTCGGCGATCAGGGCGTGGATGCCGAGCGAAGGACGCTCGGCGAGCAGCGACGTCGCGGCGCCCCGCAGCGCGCTCTCGCTCACGTCCACGGGCACGTACGCCATCAGCCGCGGGAAGGCGTCCAACAGGTGGCGGGTCTTGTCGGACGAGCCCGAGCCCAGCTCCACCAGGGTCCGGGCGCCCGTCGCCGCCGCGATCTCCGCGGCACGGGCCACGAGGATCTCCCGCTCGGCGCGGGTCGGGTAGTACTCGGGCAGCGTGGTGATCTCGTCGAACAGCTCGCTGCCGCGCGCGTCGTAGAACCACTTGGGCGGCAGCGACTTCGGGGTACCCGTCAGGCCGCGCAGGACATCGGACCGCAGCGCGGCCCCGGTGACGTCCTCGGCCAGGGTGCGGGTCAGCTGGAAGGCAGGGGAGGGGCTCACGCGGACGGCTCCTTGAGCGGGGTCAGCAGGACGTCGGTACGGCTTGCCGCGAGCAGGGTGCGGTCGGGCACCTCGACCCAGTGCGGATCGTCGTCGTACGGCTCGGAGGCGACGACGGTGCGGCGGCCGGGCTCGGCGAGATACCAGAGGGTGTCGCCCCACGCGGTCGCGGTGATCGTCTCGCCGTCGGTGAGAAGGAAGTTGAGACGCGCGCCGGGCGCCACCTCGGCGACCTCGGTGACCGTGTCCGCCAGTGCCTGCGCCTCGTCGTCGCCCGAGCGCAGCCGGTACAGCACCAGCGCCCACAGGAAAGCGGCGTCGCAGCGGGCCTCCAGGGACAGCAGGTCGATCGCGGGCAGCGTGGGCACCAGGGCCGTCAGCGAGCGCGGCCAGCCGGGCACCGCGCCGTTGTGGCTGAACAGCCACGGCCCGGAGGCGTACGGCGCGGCCGCGGCCTCCCCGTCGGCCCCTGCGAGGGTCGCGTCGCGGACGGCCGCGAGCAGCGCGCCCGAGCGGACCACCCGGGCCAGGTCCGCGTACGACGGGTCGCCCCAGAGGGGTACGGCGCGGCGGTACCGCGCGGGCACCGGATCCCCGTCCGCGTACCAGCCGACCCCGAAACCATCGGCGTTGACGGTGCCGTGCCGCTGTCTGCGCGGCTCCCACGACTGGCGGAACAGGCTGTGCGGAGGCGCGTCCAGTACCTCGCCGAGCGGCACCGGCGGCCCCAGATAGGCCAGGTGACGGCACATCAGGAGGCCTCCCGCGGGTGGGCGTCGCGGGCCGTGCGGAAGCCCGCGAAGATCTGCCGGCGGACCGGGTAGTCCCAGTTGCGGAACGTGCCCCGGCACGCCACCGCGTCCACCGCGAACGAGCCGCCGCGCAGCACCTTGTGGTCGGGGCCGAAGAACACCTCCGAGTACTCCCGGTACGGGTAGGCGACGAAGCCGGGGTAGGGCAGGAAGTCGCTCGCCGTCCACTCCCACACGTCCCCGATCAACTGCCGCACGCCCAGCGGGGATTCGCCCAGCGGGTAGCTGCCCGCGGCCGCCGGGCGCAGATGGCGCTGGCCCAGGTTCGCGTGCTCCGGCGTCGGGTCGGCGTCACCCCACGGGTAGCGCGTCGAGCGGCCCGACGCCGGGTCGAAGCGGGCCGCCTTCTCCCACTCGGCCTCGGTCGGCAGGCGCCGCCCGGCCCACCGGGCGTACGCGTCGGCCTCGTACCAGCTCACGTGCAGCACCGGTTCGTCGGGCGGGACCACCTCCGTGACCCCGAACCGGCGGCGCAGCCACTGGCCCGCCTCCCGCCGCCAGAACAGCGGAGCCTCGAAACCGCCGCCCTGGACCATGTCCCAGCCCGCGGGCTCCCACCAGCGGGCCTCGCGGTAGCCGCCGTCGGCGATGAACTCCATGTACGCGGAGTTCGTCACCGGTGTCGTGTCGATGTGGAAGGGCGGGACGAGCCGGGCGTGCGCGGGCCGTTCGTTGTCCAGCGCCCACGGCTCGGCCGTCGTGCCCATCGTGAACGGGCCGCCGGGCACCAGGGCTTCGGCCGGGCCGCGGAACGGGCCCTCCAGCGGATCGGGATCCGGCGCGGTGAGCGCCGCGCCGCCCGACCGGAGCTGATGAGTGATCAGCATCGTCTCGTCGTGCTGCTGTTCGTGCTGGGCGATCATGCCGAAGGCGAAGCCGGAGCGGGTCAGCCGCGCTGAGCCGTCCGCCTCGAACGACGCCGTGTCCAGGACGTCGAGCGCTCTGCCGCGCACCTCGGCCGCGTACCCGCGTGCCTCCTGCGGCGCGAGCAGCGGCAGCCGGGGCCGCTCGGCACGCGGATGCTCGAACGCGTCGTACAGCGGGTCGATCTCGGGCCGCATCGCCTCCCGGCCCGCGACGGCTCGCAGCAGCCACTGCTCCTCCTGGTTGCCGATGTGCGCGAGGTCCCAGACCAGCGGTGACATCAACGGCGAGTGCTGCGCGGTGAGTTCGGGTTCCTCCACGCAGCTCGTCAGCAGGGTCGTGCGGCGGCGTGCCGCCAGCAGGGCGTCCGTCGCGCGTCGGCGCAGCGCCTCCGGATCCGTGGTGACGTTCTCCTCAGCGGTCATGAGCGGACGGTCCTCCCCTGTGCGGGTTCGGGAAGCAGGTCGAGCACGTCGTCGGCGGGACAGCGGCCGCGCACGACGTGGCGGTGCGTGAAGTCCGCGACCGCCTGCCGCACGTCGGGGCCCGCGCCGAGCCTGGGCAGCGCGTCCAGCGCCGTCGTGAAGCAGGCCGTCGCCGCCTCGCGCAGTTCCGGGTCGGCGAGGCCGAGCCGGGCGGCGTCCCGCCACAGCGGGTTGTGCGGCGCGGGCAGCGAACCGGTCCGCTCCGCAAGGGGCTTGACGGCCCGGTACGCCGTCTCGGCCGCCTCCGGATCGTCGAACAGGGCGGTCGTCACGGCGAGCGGCACGAGCCACCCGTCGTCGCCCGGCTGCGCGTCGATCATGCGCAGTTCGAGGTGGCCGCGCGGCCGTACCGGCGGGAACAGGGTGGTCAGGTGATAGTCGAGATCCGCGCGGGTCGGCGGCCGTGGCGCACCACCGCGGATCCAGTCCCGGAAGGACAGCCCGTCGGGGACGTGCCAGGGGCCGCTGTCCGCGCGGACGCACATCACCGGCGCGTCGAGGACGTGCCGGGCCCAGGCGGCGCGCGGCTCGCCGTCCAGCGGAGGCGCCCCCGACCGGCCCACGTCGATGCGCTCCCACAGCAGTTGCCGTGTGGAGCGCCAGCCCGTCGGACGGCCGGACAGCATCGGCGAGTTGGCGAAGGCGGCGACCAGGACGGGCCCGAGCAGATGGGCCAGCCGCCAGCGCCGGCCGTGGCCGAGCGGACCCGGCTCCTCGTGGCCCGCGTCCAGGCACACCTGCACGGAGGCGGAGGAGCACATCATGGACCGCCCGGCGGGACCGGCGCGGTCCAGGGACGTCTCCAGGGCGTCGTAGCGGGGTTCGTGCAGAACGCGTCGCGGGGGCCGCCACGGATCGGTGCCGTGGCCGGACAGGACGAGTCCGTGGCCGCGGAGCGCGGCGCGGACGGCGGTCAGATCGGCCTGCATGGCCGAGACGCACTCCGTCAGCGAGGCGGCGGGGAACGAACTGAGCTCCAGCTGTCCGCCGGGTTCCACGGTGAGCGCCGAGCGCAGCGGCAGGGCGCGCAGTGCGACGTAGGCCGCATCGAGTCGTGCGGGGGGCAACGGGAGCCGCGGGCGGTGCGGCTCGTGGACGATCCACTCCAGTTCCACACCCACGGTGCGGGGTGGGCCCGTCTTGAAGCAGATGCCCCGTACCAGGGCCTCCACCTCGGCTTCGGTGACGAGGTCACCGAGCGTCGTACAGTCTCCCTCGGTCATGCCGGGATCCTCCTGATCCTCACGCATCCCATGGTCCCCGCTGGGGGCCATGCCGTCGATTCGGCCCGGGTCGGGCCGTTTCGGACAACGCCGGTCCCACCCAAGACGGTCCCGGCGGTTCGCACAAGAGTGCCCCGGGGTGTCTTTGCCGGGTTCCCGGCACGTGCTCGGCAGGACGAAAAACTGTTGCCCCGGACGTCACCGGTCACTCACGATCTGTTCATGGCAACGACGGGGGACCGGGCGTGAGCGCCCGGCTGCGCGAGATCGCGCAGAGCACGGAGAAGATCGTCGCGGCGGGCCGGTACGCGACGGGGGACGGCCGCACGGTCACGATCGGCGACGCGGTGGCGCGGGCCCGGGCGGGCACGCGGATGTACGGGCCCGAGCCGGTCGCGGTGCCCGACGCGCCCGGCGCCACGACCGGCGTCGAGGTCACGGGGGAGAGCAGCCTGGCGGCCGCCCGGCGCATGGTGGGCGAGCGTCCAGGGCCGGTCGCCGTGCTGAACTTCGCGTCCGCACGCAACCCGGGCGGGGGCTATCTGAACGGGGCGCAGGCGCAGGAGGAGGCCGTCTGCCGCTCCTCCGCGCTGTACACGTGCCTGATCGAGGTCCCGGAGTTCTACGCCCACCACCGCGCCGACCGCGACGTCTTCTACAGCGACCGGGTCATCCACGCGCCCGGCGTACCGGTGTTCCGGGACGACCGCGGCGCCCTGCTCGACGAGCCGTACCAGGTCGGCTTCCTGACCTCGCCCGCGCCGAACGCCGGGGTGATCGCGCGGCACACCCCGGAGCGGGTCGCCGACATACCGGGCGCGCTCGCGTCCCGCGCCGAGCGCGTCCTGGAGGTCGCCGCCGCACAGGGCTACCGGCGCCTCGTGCTCGGCGCATGGGGCTGCGGCGTGTTCCGCAACGATCCGGCGCAGGTGGCCGAGGCGTTCCGCGCCCTGCTCGACGGCCGCTTCGCCGGCTGTTTCGAGCAGGTCGTCTTCGCCGTCCTCGACCGCACCCGGGGCGAGACGACCCGCGCGGCGTTCGCCCGCGTCCTGTCCGGACGTCAGCTCCAGCCGTAGAGCTCCCGCAGCCGCAGCACCACCAGATTGAAGCGCCCCCGGTCCAGGGCGCACGCCTCACGCCGCATGCCGCGCTCGTGCAGCCGCAGTACCCGGTCCACGTCCACCCACGAATCGCGGCCGTCGCGGTCCCAGGGACCCGAGCCGATCGCCACCCACTCGCGGTCGTGGTCGTGCCGCTTGCTCGACAACTGCACGGCCAGCAGCGTCCCCGCGTCCTCCCGCGCGACGACGAGCACCGGCCGGTCCTTGCCGCGCCCGTCGTTCTCCTCGAAGGGCACCCACGTCCAGACGATCTCGCCCGGATCGGGATCGCCGTCGTGCGCGGGCGCGTACTCGGTGCGCACCCGTCCCACCTGGCGCGGCTCGGCCTCCACCGTGGCCGTCGCGCCGCTGCGGCCGGGGTGGTCATACGCGTGGTCATCCGTAAAGGCAGTCACGCGGGTCACGTTAGAGCCTGGACGGCCCAATCCGCGCGGCGGGTGCACCGGATGACGCCCAGGCTCGGGACATGGCCCGACGAATACACCGAAGCGCCCTGTCCGCGCTCGCCGTTCTGCTCACGCTGACCGCCGTCCCCACCGCCACCGCGACCACCCCGGCCCGCTCCGCGCCGCCGCCCCCGCGCACCGTCTCGGCCTGGCTGCCCTACTGGAACCAGGAAGCCGCCTACCGCGACGCCCTCGAGCACGCCGCGCAGATCCGCACGATCAGCCCGTTCTGGTACGAGACCAAGTCCGCGACCCGCGTCGACGGTCACCCCGGAGCGGGGGAACGCCGCATCGTCGACGGGCTGCACGCCCGGGGCATCCAGGTCGTCCCGACCGTCATGGAGCAGATGAAGCCCGGCGCCCTCGGCGCCGTCATGACCAGCCCCGCCCGACGCGCGGAACACGTCGACGCCCTGCTCGCCGTCGTCCGCAGCCGCGCCTACGACGGGCTCGACCTCGACTACGAGACCATCGCGCCGACGCCCGACGCCAAGTACCCGGCGGTGCGCGACGGTTACGCCGCCTTCGTCACCGACCTCTGCGCGCGGCTGCACGCCCTGGACAAACAGTGCTTCGTCACCGTCACCCCCAAGACCCGGACCACGGGCCGCGTGTGGGACTACCGGAAGCTGGGCGCCGTCGCCGACCGGCTGCGCATCATGGCGTACAACATGCACCACGCCGAAGGCGCGCCGGGACCCATCTCGACACCGCAGTGGTACGACGAGATCCTGGCCCGCGCGACCGCCGAAGTCCCGCGCGTCAAACTGGAGATGGGCCTGCCGGCGTACGGCTGGGACTGGGCGGTCGGCGACAAGGCCCGGGCGAAGCACGTGACCTCGCAGGACGCCGAGGCGCTGCGCCGCAAGGTCAAGGCCCCCTACGCCCTCGACCCGGACTCCCGCACTCCGCACTTCACGTACAAGGACGGGAAGACGCGCCGCACCGTCTGGTACCAGGACGCCCGCGGCACCGCCACCCATCTGCCCGCGCTGCGCAAGTACGGCGTGCCGCACACCGTCCTGTGGGCCCTCGGGTTCGAGGACCCGGCGCTGTGGCGGACCCTGGCCACCGGATAGACCCCGGATCCCCGGCGGCGGACCGGCACCCGAACCGGCACCCGAACCGGCGCCGGTCCGCCGCCGGTTGCGTTCCGGACGGCCTCCTGCGGGCCCTCGGCACGCCCGCAGCCGCCGTCTGGAAGGATGCCGTACGTCATGGTGCAGATACCGAAGCAGCAGCCCGCCCAGCCCTCCGGAGCCCCCGAGGCCGCCTCCGCCGAGCCCACTGGGTCCGCCGGGCCCGCCCGGGGCGCCGTACCGACGAGCGCGGACGTCGCGCGCCTGGCCGGAGTCTCGCGCGCCACGGTCAGCTACGTCCTGAACAACACCAGCGCGGTCCGCATCAGCGAACCCACCCGGCGCCGCGTCCACGAGGCCGCCAAGGAACTCGGCTACGTCCCGCACGCCGCCGCCCGCAGCCTGCGCGCCGGACACACCCGCATCGTCCTGATGCCGACCCCCGAAGTGCCCGTCGGCCCGCTCTACAGCGGCTTCCTCAACGAGCTGCAGTGGGCCCTCAGCCGCCTCGACTACACCGTCGTGCAGTACGGCAGCGTCGGCCTCGCAGGCGACGACGCGGCCCGCGCCTGGGCCGAGCTGCGCCCGGTAGCCGTCCTCGCCCCGGTCGGCATGGGACCCGACGGCATCAATGTCCTCAAGCGCTCCGGCGCCCGGGCCGTCATCACCCTGGGCCCCGACCCCGTCGAGGGCGCACACGCCCTGCTCATGGACCACCGCGAGGTCGGACGCGCCGCGGGCGAGCACCTCCTGGCGCGCGGCCACCGCCGCCTCGGTGTCGTCATGCCCCGCGAGGAGGGCCTCGACGCCTTCGCCCTGCCCCGCCTCGCGGGCGTGCGGGAGACCGGCGCGGAGGTCGTGCCGCTGCCTCTCGCCTACACCGAGGACGACGCGTCCCGCGTCGCCGGGCAGATCCGGGAGCTCGGCCTGGGAGCCGTGTTCGCGTACAACGACGAGTACGCGATGCTGCTGATGCGCGCCCTCCAGGACGCGGGCGTCGCCATTCCCGACGCGGTGGCCGTCATCGGCGCCGACGACCTGATGCTGGGCCGCCTGCTGCGTCCCCGCCTCAGCACGGTCCGGATCGACCTGCCCTCGGGCGAGGAGCTCGCCGGGCTCGTCGACCGGCTGGTGCGCGACCCGGCGGCGGAACCCGAGGTACGGGACGTGATGGGCGCGAGCGCGGTACCCCGCGCATCGACCTGAGGCACCCCGGACACCCCGGGAACACGAAGAGGCGGCCGCCGTGGGCGACCGCCTCTTCCCGCAGTGTCCGGGGCTCAGCCCTCGTCGGACTGCTGGGCCTGAGCCTGCGCCTGCTGCTCGGCGACCGACTTGCGGACCTCGTCCATGTCCAGCTTGCGGGCCTGGCCGATCACGTCGTCGAGCGCCTCCTGCGGCAGCGCGCCGGGCTGCGCGAACACGGCCACCTGATCACGGACGATCATCAGCGTCGGAATCGACTGGATGCCGAACGCGGCGGCCAGCTCCGGCTGCGCCTCGGTGTCGACCTTGCCGAAGACCAGGTCCTGATTGGCCTCGGCGGCCTTCTCGTAGACGGGGGCGAACTGCTTGCAGGGCCCGCACCAGGACGCCCAGAAGTCGATCAGCACGAATTCGTTCTCCGTGACCGTCTGATCGAAGTTCTCCTTGGTCAGCTCCACGGTGGTGCTGCTCATGGTGTTTTCCCTCTTCCTGCTTCCTGGGTTCGGGGCGAAGCCGTAGGGGGCAAAGCCGCTGTGCACAACGGTCCGCGGGGCGGACGTATTCCGCGCTCGTACCCATGTGGCTCACGGGCACACCTACGACCACACTGGGGCCTATGAAGGAAGCCATGGAGTACGACGTCGTAGTGGTGGGAGCGGGACCGGTCGGCGAGAACGTCGCGGACCGGGCACGGGCGGGCGGGCTCAGCGCCGCGATCGTGGAGAGCGAGCTCGTAGGGGGCGAGTGTTCGTACTGGGCGTGCATGCCCAGCAAGGCGCTGCTGCGGCCCGTCATCGCCCGCGCCGACGCCCGCCGCGTGCCGGGCCTGCGCCAGTCCGTGCAGGGTCCGCTGGACGCCGCCGCCGTGCTCGCCCACCGCGACGACTACACCTCCCACTGGAAGGACGACGGACAGGTCGGCTGGATCGAGTCCATCGGCACCGACCTCTATCGCGGCCACGGCCGCCTCGACGGACCCCGCCGCGTCACGGTCACCGCCGACGACGGCACCGTCACCACCCTCACCGCCCGGCACGCCGTGGCCGTCTGCACCGGTACCCGCGCGGCCCTGCCGGACCTGCCCGGCCTCGCCGGGGCCAAGCCCTGGACCAGCCGTGAGGCCACCAGCTCCGACCATGTGCCCGGCCGCCTGGTCGTGGTCGGCGGGGGAGTCGTGGCGACGGAGATGGCCACCGCCTGGCAGGCGCTCGGCTCGCAGGTCACCGTGCTCGTACGCGGTGACGGGCTGCTCAACCGGATGGAACCGTTCGCCGGGGAACTGGTCGCGGACGCGCTGCGCGAGGCCGGCGCCGACGTGCGCACGGGCGTGTCGGTGACGGCCGTCGAGCGCGAGGGCGCCACCGTCACGGTCACCCTCGGCGACGGCTCGACCCTGGAGGCCGACGAGATCCTCTTCGCCACGGGCCGCGCCCCGCGCACCGAGGACATCGGCCTGGAGACGGTGGGCCTGAAGCCCGGGTCGTGGCTGAGCGTCGACGAGACCCTGCGCGTCGAGGGCAGCGACTGGCTCTACGCGGTCGGCGACGCCAACCACCGCGCCCTCCTCACCCACCAGGGCAAGTACCAGGCCCGTATCGCGGGCGCCGCGATCACGGCGCGGGCCGCCGGTGTCCCGATCCTGGAGACGGACCGCTGGGGCGCCCATGCGGCCACCGCCGACCGGTCCGCGGTCCCGCAGGTCGTCTTCACCGACCCGGAGGCGGCGAGCGCGGGCCTGACGCTGGCCGAGGCGGAGGCCGCGGGCCACCGGGTGCGCGCCGTCGACTACGACATGGCGAACGTCGCCGGATCCGGTCTCTACGCCGACGGCTACACCGGCCGCGCCCGGATGATCGTCGACCTCGACCGGGAGATCCTCCTCGGCGTCACCTTCGTCGGCCCGGGCGTCGGCGAACTCATCCACTCGGCGACGATCGCGATCGCCGGCGAGGTCCCGATCGACCGGCTGTGGCACGCGGTGCCCGCGTACCCCACGGTCAGCGAGGTGTGGCTGCGGCTGCTGGAGACGTACCGGGACCAGTAGGCCCGGCCGGCGCGTCGCGGGCCACCGCCCCGTCCGGACCCACCGAAGTGTCCGAACGGGGCGGGCGGGGCGAAGCTGAAGGTCACTGCCTCCCGAGGAGCGTGATCGACGTGGCCCGCAACCGCCGTCTCATCCTCAGTCCGCCGTCCGCGGTCTGGGCGCTGCTGTCCGACGGCTACCGCTTCGGTGAGTGGGTGACGGGCACCCAGCAGGTCCTGACCGCGGACCCGGACTGGCCCGCGGTCGGCGCCGCGCTCAAGGTGCGGGTCGGGCTCGGCCCGCTGACTCTCGACGACACCAGCGTCGTCCGGATCTGCGAACCGGAGCGCCGCCTGGAACTGGAGGCGAAGGCGGACCCCTTCGGCGCGGCCCGCATCGCCATGAACCTGCTGCCCTGGGGTGAGCACACGCTCTTCGTCCTCGACTGGCACCCGCTGCGGGGCCCCGGGACCCGGATGCACGGGCTCCCGGTGGACTACCTGGTCAGGGTCCGCAACGGCATGATGCTGACGAAACTGGCCCGGATCGCGGTACGGGAGCGCGAGCGGGCCGGTCACGTGACGGCAGGCCCGGACCGCGGCTAGTGCTGCTGCGGCTTCTGCGGCGTCGCCTCGCTGGGGCGGACGACCACGAAGCCGTCGCCCTCCAGCATCAGCTGGACCGCCTCGCCGGAGCCGCCGCGGATCATCGAGCCGATGGACTGCGAACGGTGCAGCGAGGTACGGAGGCTGGTGGTCCAGCCGACCACCGCGTCGGTGTCCACGTACACCGGCTGCTGCGGGGAGACCGGCAGCACCAGCGGATTGCCCTCGCAGACCAGGCCCAGCTTGCCGTGCCCGGTGAAGACGCTGTTGAACAGGCCGCCGCCGGAGATGCCCGCGCCCTTCACGGTCTTGATCTCGTAGGACAGCGAGGCGTCGAAGCACAGCACGTTGCGGCCGTTGACCGTGAACGTGTCGCCGGGCTCGATGTCGACGACGAAGACGTTCTGCGCCTCCTGCGCGAACCACGCCTCGCCCTGGCCGTGCACCTTCATCAGGGCCAGGCCCTCGCCGGTCACGGCCCGCTTCAGCATGCCGCCGACGCCCTGGCCCTTCCGTTCGAACTGCAGATTCCCCCGGTAGGCGATCATCGCCCCCTGCCGCGCCAGCATCTCGCCGTTGACCACGTAGCGGATCGACTTGGCGTTCTGGACGGTCATGCCCGGCGCGACAGCGGGCTGCACCATGTACTCGTTCGCGAAAAGATCACCCTTCATGCGGGCATCGTCGCCCGGAGGGATCCGTTCCGACAAGCATGAAAGCCGAACGGCCCGCGGGCGAGGAGGCGGTCGGCTCTCCGGTCACTCGCCGCTGTACTGGTCGCCGGTGACGGTCACTTGGCGTCCGGCCGCCGTGTCCGTCGACGTACTGCTCAGGCAGCTGCCCGACGCCGGGTCGGTGACCGTGGGCAGCCCGCCCGTGGAGGTGACGCCGCCCTCGGTGCCGGTCGGCTTCCCGTACGTCACCGTGACGCGCTGCCCGCAACCCGCCGTCTGGTACGGCTCGACGAACCCGGAGTCCGACGCCTTGAAGCGGCCCGACGCCACCGGGAGCCGGAAGCTGCCGATGTGGGCGACCGCGGCGCCGGTCGCGGTGTTCACGACGTCGCCGGTCATCAGCTGCGTGGTGCCGTCGTCGCTCGCGCGCTGCAGCACGATGCTGTACATCGTGCCCTTGGTGTAGTCGAAGCGGACCGCGCAGCTGACGCCCGCGCCGCCGTCCGCGCCGTACTGGCAGTTGCTGTCGGTGGTGGTGGCGTCGGCGTTGAACGAGCTGAAGACCGCCTGGAGTTGGGACTTGCCGTTGCTGCCGACGGGCTTGGGCTGGAAGCCGGCGTAGGGGCGGGTGCCGCTCTCCAGGGTCGTGTAGTACGCGAAGTAGATGCCGGACGCGTCGGGCGCCGCCTCGAACGACATCGGCAAGGTCAGTTTCGTGACCGGGGTCGGCGCCCCGGTCGACCAGCGGACGGTGGGGGTGGAGGCCCAGCTCTGGCCGCTCGCGCCCAGGGTGAGCAGTGCGGTGGCGCCGAGGGTGGTGAGGACGCGACGGGTGCGTGTGGAGGGAAGTCTCATGAGCGGCAGGATGTAAGCGTTTGCTGTCAACTCGCAAGAGGGGGCGACGAGTTACTGCTTTTTACTATGGCTGGGAGGGTGGGAGGCGTAGTAATCGCTTGCGCCGCACCGGATGAATGGCTGCATCGCGAAGAAGTGTTCGCGAAGAACTCTTCCGGAAGGAGTCTTCTGCTTCTAGGGTCGGCGCATGGCAGACCTGCCCGATTCCCCGCGCCCCGCGCCGCACGGCGACATCACCCTCGACACCGCCGCCCTGCGCGTCCTCGCGCACCCCATGAGGCTCGCGCTGCTGAACCGGCTGCGACAGCAAGGGCCCTCCACCGCGCGGCAGTTGGCTCAGCACTTCGACCTGGATTCCGGGGCCGCCAGCTACCACCTGCGGCGGCTCGCCGCGGGCGGGCTCATCGAGGAGGACGCCGAGCGGGGCAACCGGCGCGACCGCTGGTGGCGGGCCCTGCACCGCGGCTCGCAGCACGACCCCGCCGAGCGCGGCGGAACCGAAGGGCGCGCGTACTCGCAGGCCGTGGCCCTCGCCGCCGCCGAGACGCTGCGCCGGGCCGCCGCGCAGCTGCCCGGCATGCCCGACGAGTGGTTCGGGGTCTCGGCCTTCACCGATCTCACCGTCCACGTCACACCTGAGGAACTCGCAGCGCTGAAGCAGGAGTTGTACGCCGTCGTGGCACGGTACCGGGACAAGGAGCCCGCGCCGGGCGCGGCCGCGGCCACCGTGCAGTTCCAGGCGTTCCCGGCGGACCGGGCCCTGGAGCCGTGACCGCCACGACGCATGCCCCCGCCGCCCACCGCGACGCGAACGTGCTGCGCTGGCTCGGCGCCTACACCACGTCCGTCACCGGGGACGTCGTCTACTTCACCGCCCTGACCTGGGCCGCCGCCGAAGCCGCGGGACCGGCGCGGGCCGGGTTCGTACTCGCCGCGGGAGCCGTGCCGCGGGCCGTCCTGATGCTGTTCGGCGGCGTCCTGGCCGACCGGCTGGGCCCGCGCCGGGTACTCATCGGCAGTGATCTCGTACGGTGCCTGACGATCCTGGCCGCCGCCGCGCTGACGTACGCCCGCGGACCCGAACTCCCCGTGCTGTGCGCGCTCGCGGTCTGCTTCGGCGTCGCCGACGCGCTGTTCCTGCCCGCCGTGGGCGCGCTGCCGACACGCCTGACCGTGCCGGGGCAGCTCACGCAGGTGCAGGGCATGCGCTCCCTCGCGGTGCGCTTCGCCAACACCGCCGGGCCGTTCGCCGCCGCGGCGGCGCTGACCGCGGGCGGCGCGGCGGGCGCGTTCACCGGGGTCGGCGCCCTGTTCGGCCTCTCGCTCGCCCTGCTGCTCGTCCTGCGGGCGCCGGGCGGCACGGTACGGGCCGAGACCTCCGGGTGGAGCCAACTGCGCGACGGGCTGAGGTACTTGAGAGGGCGGAGGCGCCTCCTGCGCCTCGTCGCGGTCATCGGGCTCGGCGAGATGTGCTTCAGCGGCCCGGTCGGCACCGCCCTCGTCCTGCTGACCGGGGAGCGCGGCTGGAGCCCCGGCACGCTGTCCCTGCTCCTCGGCGTGTTCAGCGTCGCGGGCGCCGTCGTGGGCGTCGCGCTCACCGCCCTGCCCCGCGTCCCGGCGCCCGGCGCCGTGCTCGCCGGCTGCCTGCTCGCCACGGCCGCCCTGGTCACCGCGCTCGGTCTGGCCCGACCGGGACCGGCCGTCGCCGTGGCGCTGTGCGCGCTGCTCGGCGCCGCGAGCGGCATCCCGATGATCCTCGGGCACGCGCTGCTCCAGCAGTGGACCGCACCCGGCTACGTCGGCCGGGTCACCTCCGTCACCTCGCTGTGCACGCTCGGCCTCAGCCCGTTCCTGTTCCCGCTCGCCGGGCTCGTCACCGCGGCCTGGGGCGCCGGGGTGTTCCTGGCGGGGTGCGGCGCGGTGAGCCTGCTGGCCGCCGCGCTCGCCGCCTCACCGGCGCTGACCGCCCCGCCCCCGGCCCGGTGACCGGTCCTGCTTGACGGCCTTCAGGACCACGAACTTCGGGTCACTGGCGACGAGTTCACTGTTGCCGAAGAGACGGCGCAGCTTCAGGTGGTAGCCGAGGTGCCGGTTGCCGACGACCCACAGCTCGCCGCCCGGCCGCAGCGCGGCCCGCGCCTGCGTGAACATGCGCCAGGCCGTGGCGTCCGTCGTCGCCTGGTGCGTGTGGAAGGGCGGATTGTTGAGGACCAGGTCGACGCTCGCGGCGGGCACCTGCGCCAGGCCGTCCCCGACCCGGAAGACGGCCTTGCCGGGCCGGTCGCCGCAGCTCTCCGCGTACGTCGCCTCGGCCGAGGCCACCGCCTGGTGCGACTCGTCGGTGAACAGGACCTCCGCGTCCGGGGCCGTCAGCGCGGCGGTCGTCCCGACGACGCCGTTGCCGCATCCCAGGTCGACGATCCGCGCGGCGCCCGTGGCCCGCGGCAGATGCTGCAGGAAGAACCGGGTGCCGATGTCCAGGTGCTCGGCGCAGAACACCCCCGCGTGATTGACGACCGTGCGCCCCGCCGACGGGCCGATGCCGTCGGGCAGCCGATAGCGGTGCGGCCACGGGTTCCGGCCGGGGGACAGCGACAGGTCCGGCGTGCTGAAGACCAGCCGCGCCTTCTTCTCGGCGAGCGACGTGCGGGTCGGACCGATGATCCGCTCGAACAGGTTCAGCGTCGAGGTGTGGATCTCCTTCACCATGCCGGTGCCGACGACAACGGTGTCCGCGTGCAGCGCGGGCCGCAGCCGGTGCAGCTGGTCCTCCAGCAGGGCGAGGCTCTTCGGCACCCGGACCAGGAGCACGTCGACGCGGTCCGGCGGGGTGTCGCGCGTGGTGAGCAGCCGGGCCCCGGACCGCCCGGCCCGCGTCAGGTTCTCCTCCGTCGCCCGCTGTCCGAGGTACGAGTCCGAGATCAGCGTCGGCGCGCAGCCGTCGGCCCCGGTCAGTGCCGTGCCGAGGGCGCCCCAGCGGTCGCCCACCACCACGACCGCGCCGGACAGGTCGGTGCCGCTGCCGGCGAGGTGCTGGAGCAGATACGTGTCGGCGGCGTCCCAGGCGCGCAGCTGGTCGCGGGGGTCCGCCGGGAAACGGGTGAGGTCCACGTCTCCCCACGGTGTGGTCAGACGGTGGGCCGGGGCGGGCTGATCAGTGCGGTTCATCGTCCGCCCAGGCTAGCCGAGCTCCTGCTCACAGCGGTGCGGCCGGGCTCGCGCACCGGCCGCACCGTCCGCCCTGGAGTGGCTCAGGCCTCCGGGAAATCCCCCGAGAGGGCCGCCGCCATCCGCAGATGCGGCGCCGCCTCTGCGTCCCGGCCCTGGCGCTCCAGCGTCCGCCCGAGCATCAGCCGGGCGTAGTGCTCGACCGGGTCGCGCTCGACGATGATGCGCAACTGGTCCTCGGCGCGCCGCAGTTGAGCCGAGTGGTAGTAGGAGCGGGCGAGCAGCAGACGCGGACCGACCTGCTCCGGGACCTCCTCGACGAGACCGTCCAGGATCCCGGCGGCGGTCGTGAACTCCTTCGCGTCGAAGAACATCCGCGCCCGCTCCCAGCGCTCCGCGGCCGTCCCGTGCGTGTAGTACTTCTGCTCCACGGTCACCTCCTCTTCGACGCGATCAACGGAGGGGGCGCATGGCATATTCCCCAGGCCTTTCTGTGCAGGTCACCCGACCGATCAGCCCAGGTCGGCCCGGAGCGCCGCCTCCAGTTCGAAACGGGCGTCCGGGTCGTCGAGTGCCGGGCCGAACAGGCGCTGGAGGTGATGCAGCCGGCGGCGGGCCGTCCGCGGATGGATCGCCAGCCGCTCGGCCAGCTCGGGCGCGCTGCCGTGCGGGCTCTGCAGGTGTGCGAGCAGGGTGTGGGCGAGCCGGTCGCGCTGTTTCGGGGTGAGCGCGGCCAGCGGTGCCAGCCTGCGGGCGGCCATGAGCCGCACCAGCGCGGGGTCCGCGAGCAGCAGCCGGGCGAGCCGCAGCGGACCGTCGCCCGGCCCGTGGGCGCGCAGGGTGCGGGCCCACCGCAAGGAGTCGGCGGCCCTGGCGCAGCGGCACCTCGGGCCCCGCGATCCCGGCCCGCTCATGCAGCAGGCGCTGAATGCGCGGGTCCCGCAGTAGCGCGGTCGGGTCGGGCACGAGAAGGCAGGGCGCGGACCCGTCCAGGTCGACGAGCACACCGGGCGGTACCCGGTACCGGTGCCCTGCCGGGCCCGTCTCGGGGTGACCTCAGGGCGCCTTCCGGACCGACCGGGCACCGGGCCGGGAGAGAGTGGAGGCATGGACACCACGGACAGATCCGCACCCGGCGCGGGACCCGCGCACCGGCTGGTCCCCGGCGACCCGGCCTCCCCGGTCCTTCTCCACGTGCCCCACGGCTCCCGCACGGTCCCGCCCGACGTCCGGGCCGGCCTGCTGCTCGACGACGCCGCCCTGGAGCGGGAACTGGACCTCATCACCGACGCCCGCACCCAGGACATCGCCGAGCACGCCGCCCGGTCCGCGGCCGTGACCCCGTGGCGCTTCGTCAACGAGCGCTCCCGGCTCGTCGTCGACCCCGAGCGGTTCCCCGACGAGCGGGAGGAGATGCGCGCGGCCGGCATGGGCGCCGTGTACACCCGCACCACGCAGCGCGCGCCGCTGCGCCCCGAACCGCCCGCCGACGAGAGCGCCCTGCTCACCACGTACTTCCACCCGTACGCGGAGGCGATGACCCGGGCCGTCGAGGAGCGTCTGGCGGCGACCGGCCGGGCCGTCGTCATCGACGTCCACTCGTACCCGAGCCGCGCCCTGCCCTACGAACTGCACGGCACGGACCCCCGCCCGCCCGTCTGCCTCGGCACCGATCCCTTCCACACCCCCGACGCGCTGCTGGCCCTGGCCCGCGAGGCGTTCGCCCCGCTCGGCGCGATCGGTCTGAACACCCCCTTCGCCGGGACGTACGTCCCCCTGCGGCACTACGGCACGGACGCCCGGGTCAGCGCCCTCATGCTGGAACTGCGCCGCGACGTCTACCTGGACGAACCGGTCACTGCGCACGACGGCCTGACGAAGGCCGCGGCGTGTCTCGCCGAGCTGATCGAGGCGGTGGACCGTGTCTGAGCCGTTCCTCTACGTCGTCGTGTGCGCGGCCCGGATCGCCGACGGCGTCGGGCGGCTGATCGACGACGCGCAGGCCGCGGGCTGGGACGTCGGGGTGATCGCGACACCCACGGCGCTCGGCGGCTTCTTCGACCGCGCCGCCGTCGAGGAGCGGACGGGCCGCCCGGTGCGCTCCGCGTGGCGCACGCCCACGACGCCCCGCCCGTTCCCGCCGGCGGACGCGATCGTCGTCGCGCCCGCCACGTTCAACACGGTCAACAAGTGGGCGGCGGGCATCGCCGACACCCTCGCCGTGGCCACCCTCTGCGAGGCTTACGGGGCGCGTGTACCCGTCGTCGCCGTGCCCTGCGTGAACGAACAACTCGCCCTGCACCCCGCCTACCAGGACAGTGTCCGGCGGCTGCGCGGGATGGGCGTACGGTTCGCCGCGGGCGAGTTCCGCTGGGAGACGGCGACGGAGCTGCTCGCGCAGGTCAGAGCGGGCAGCTGACAGGTGCCCGGCACCACTGGAATCGATACCTGGATCCGTACACCACAGAGAGGCGCACCACCTTGTCCCATGACAAAGAGCACCAGAGGCGTCTCTTCGCCCGGCAGTCCCGCGTACGGGGAATGATGCTCGGCCTGGCTCTGGGGGACACGGTGGGAGGCGCCCGGGGCACGTTGCCGGCCGCGGGAACGCTACGAGCCGGCGTCAGCACACAGCTGGCCTGCTTCACCGCCGAGGGCGTCATCCGCGCCCAAGTACGCGGAAACCACAAGGGGATCTGCTATCCGCCGGGCGTGATCCTGCACGCCTACTGCCGGTGGGCCCACCTGCAGGGCATTGAGCCGGAGAAGATGCGGCGCCGCTGGAACGCGTCAGGCACCACGACGTGGCCGGACGGCTGGCTCGCGGGCGTGCCCGTACTGGCCGAGCGGCGCGGCAGCGCACCGGCGACGGTGACGGCCCTGTCGCGGATCGAGGAGGGCCAGGACAGGATGGCCACCGCGAGCCGGGGCTGCCACGCGCTGACCCGCAGCCTCCCCGCCGCGGCCGCCGGCCCCGGAGGAATCTCCCGGGCCGGCGCGCTGGCCGCGCTCACCCACGGCGATTCGGCCGCACAGGCCGCCACCGTTCACGCGACCGTGCTGGCACACCACTGTCTGAGCCATCCCGCCGCTGAGAGCATTGCGTCCTCCCGGACCGGAGCGTCCGTCCGGGAGGCGCTGCATGCAGGCGTCACCGCGCTGCCGTCCGTGGGAGAGCCCCTCACCGGCGAGGAGCACCGCCGACTGACCGCAGCGTTCCGGCAAGCGGTCGACGAGCCGGTGGACGCGGGACGCCTCGCACGGCTCGCACCGGACGCCACCGCCCCCTCGGCCCTGCTCGGCGGCCTCTACACAGCGGCCGCGTTCCCCGAGCCCGCCGCCTTCCGGACCGCGCTGGAGTTCGCGGCGGGCGCCCCGGACGGTGACTCGGTCGCCTGCGTCACCGGCGCGCTCCTCGGCGCCGTCCACGGAGCCGAGGCGCTCCCGGTCGACCTGGCCGGCCGCCACGAACTGGCCTGGGTCCTGGACACCTTGGCCCGCGACCTGGTCCTCGAATTCGACGACTCACCCAGCGGCAGCGAGTACATCCAGGGGTGGGACCCGTACTGGTGGCACCGCTATCCCGGCTGGTGACGATCAGGGCAGCGTGGAGCCGGTCCACTCCGTCGCCGGCTCAGGACCCCCGCACGACGGCGAGCGTCTGCGGCGTCAGGTCCGCGAGCGTCGGATAGCCGTCCACCGCCATGATCAGATCGGCCTCGGCGAGCAGCGTGCGCAGGACGTGGACCAGGCCGTCCTCGCCGCCGGCCGCGAGCCCGTAGGCGTACGGGCGTCCGACACCGACCGACGTCGCGCCCAGGGCCAGTGCCTTGACGATGTCGGCGCCCGAGCGGATCCCGGAGTCGAAGAGGACCGGCAGGCCGTCCGCGGCCTCGACGACGCCGGGCAGCGCGTCGAGCGCGGGCAGACCGCCGTTGGCCTGTCGGCCGCCGTGGTTGGAGCAGTAGATGCCGTCGACGCCGCCGTCGCGCGCCCGGCGCACGTCCTCCGGGTGGCAGATGCCCTTGAGGATCAGCGGCAGATCGGTGAGCGACCGCAGCCACGGCAGGTCGTCCCAGGTGAGCGGGTTGCCGAAGAGGCCGACCCAGGACCCGACGACGGCCTGCAGGTCGTCGGACGGCGTCAGCTCCTTGAAGCGCGGGTCCGAGGTGTAGTTGGCCAGGCAATGACCGCGCAGCTGCGGGAAGTTCGAGGTCGACAGGTCGCGCGGGCGCCAGCCGGTCACCCAGGTGTCGAGGGTGACGACGATGCCCTTGTACCCCGCGGCCTCGGCCCGCTTGACGAGGCTCTCGGCGAGCGCCCGGTCGGTCGGCGTGTACAGCTGGAAGAAGCCCGGGGTGTCGCCGAACTCCGCGGCCACGTCCTCCATCGGGTCCACCGACAGGGTCGAGGCCACCATCGGCACACCCGTCCGCGCCGCCGCCCGGGCCGTCGCCAGATCCCCGTGCCCGTCCTGCGCGCACAGCCCGATCACGCCGACCGGCGCCATGAACAGCGGCGAGGGCAGCCGCAGTCCGAACAGGTCGACGGACAGGTCCCGCTGGGCCGCGCCGACCATCATGCGCGGCACGAGCCCGTACCGCTCGAACGCCCGCACATTCGCCCGCTGGGTGTGCTCGTCGCCCGCGCCGCCCGCCACGTACGACCACACGGACGGCGACAGTGCGGCCCGCGCCCGCTCCTCCAAGGCGCCGAACTCCATCGGGAGGGAGGGCACGACACCGCGCAGTCCGTCGAGGTAGATCTCGTACTGGTAGTCGCCGAACTGCGGGCTCATCGCACACCTCGTCATCGAAGTCCTGAAGTTGACGCCGGATCCGGGAAACGGACCGGCGCACCCCAATCTGCCAGCACTTTCGCGCCCGGCAAAGAGGTCAGCCGACCTTGAGGGCGAACTCCAGGGAGGTCGTGAAGATCTGCTCCACCCCGTCCTCGTCCAGGCCGGTCCAGCCGTGATTCGCCCCGGGCACCGTCCGCAGTTCGACCGGCGCTCCCGCCGCCCGCAGTGCCGCCGCCAGATCCTGACCGTGCGACACCGGAACCATCACGTCGTCCTCACCGTGCAGGACGAGGAAGGGCGGCGCGTCCGCGTGCGCCTGCCGCACCGGGCTGGCGGCGACGGCCAGTTCGGGGACGGCCGCCGGCGCCGCTCCGAGCAGCAGGGCCTCCATGGTGTCCGGAGCGGCGGGGTCGAACGGTGGCCGCGCGGTCGTCAGGTCCGCGGGCCCGTACCAGACGACCGCGCCCGCGAGCGGCGGATCGGTGTGGGTCAGGGCCAGGAGCGAAGCCAGATGGCCGCCCGCGGACTCGCCCCACACCACGGTGCGCCGCGGATCGACACCGAGCTCGTCCGCGCGGATCCCGAGCCATCGCAGCGCGGTGCGCAGATCCTCCAGCGGCGCCGGGAAGTTCGCCTCCCCACTGAGCCGGTAGTCGACGCAGGCGACGGCGAGCCCCGCCGCCGCGATCCGCTCGAACGGGCCGGGCTCCCAGGGCCGGGTGCGCGCACCCATGTCGTCGCGGCGTCCGCGCCGCCAGGCCCCGCCGTGGGCGAACAGCACCACAGGAACGGGCGATGCGGCTTCGGGGCCGGGCAGCCACAGGTCCAGCTCCAGCGGCCGGCCGCCGTCCACGAGCCCGTAGGGAACGCCCCGCAGCACGCGGATCCCGCCCGCGCGCCCGGCGGCCGGGGGCAGGGGCGCGGCGTCCGGGTGCGGGGCGGCGATCAGTCCCAGCAGCTCGGCCGGCGTCATGAGGTCCTCCAGTGCTGGTCGGGCAGGAACTGGACATCGTACTTCCGGGGCACGGTGGCGAACTTCTGCGGCTCGGGCACGAACGGCGTGCGCGGCAGGCCGTGTTCCTCGGCCGGGGTGCCCAGCGTCTCGAAGAACCGCTCGAAGGTGCCGCCGGGCCCGGCTGCGACACCGACGATCTGGGTGTGGTGGCGCTCCATGCGGTAGGCGTGCGGGCAGTTCTTCGGGACGAAGCCGAAGTCCCCGGGCGTGAGCAGGCGTTCGGTCTGCTCGCCCTCGGTGTCCTCGACGAACAGACGGACCGCGCCGTGCGTCACGTAGAAGACCTCGTAGGTGTCGGCGTGCAGATGCGCCGGGATGATGTCGCCCTTGGGGCCCTCGCAGGTGAAGAAGTTGAAGGTGTTCTCGGTCTGCTCGCCGCCCGCGTAGACCGTGATCAGGTCCCCGAACAGGTGGGCCCGGTCGCCCTCGCCCTTCTCGATGACGTACGGCTTTCCGGGCGCGGGCGGGATGCGGGAGGCGCTCCGGTAGCGCGTCGCGTACTCGATGGTCATGACTGCTCACCCTCACTGTGTCAGGCCGCCTGACGGTTTATGTCAGGTACCCTGACATGTGACGCGGCCGGCGGGCAAGGGCCCGGACCCGGGCCGTGCGTGAGCGCGAGGATGCGATGACCGGGACCCGACGTGATCTGCCGCAGCTCCTGGGCGAGGCCCGGCGCTGGTTCGAGGAAGGGCTGCTCGCCGCGCTGGCCGCCGACGGGGTGGCGGCGGTGACGCCGCCGCAGATACAGCTGTTCGCCGCGCTCGACGAGGACGGCACCACCGTGGCGGAGCTCGCCCGGCGCACGGGTGTGACCCGGCAGACCGTGCACCAGTCCGTGCACACCCTGGTCGCCGCCGGGCTCCTGGAACAGGTGCCGGACCCCTCGTCGGTCCGGCAGCGGCTGATCGTCCGTACGGCCGACGGGCGGCGCGCCCACGAGCGGGCGCGCCGCGCCGTCGACGGACTGGAGCGGCGGCTCGCCGACCGCATCGGCGCGGAGGCGGTGGCCGCGCTGCGGTCCGCGCTGGAGGCGCCGTGGGGCGAGCCGCCCGCCGGTCCGGTCAGTCGTCCACCGCGGCGGTGACCTCGGCCAGGTCCACGAACTTGAAGTCGGTGGAGGGGCGTTCGGGGTCGCCGGGCGCGTCGTGCCCGTCCTGCACGACCAGGAGGCCGTGCGGGTAGCGGCGGCCCAGCGGGGCGTTCAGCGCGGCCGCGCCGTCGCACTCCTCGGAACCGTCGAGCGCCGCGGAGGCCGGGACGACCCGGAAGCCGCCCTCGTACTCGTTGCCGTCGGACACCTCGCGGTCGTACGCCGCGAAGGTGTCGTCGCCCTGGCTGGACGCGAGCAACAGACCCTCGCCGTCCTTCCGCGCGACCAGGGTCAGGCCCTCGACGTCCGCGGTGAGGTGGCTGCCGCCGAAGCCGGGGTCGGCGCCCGCGACGCACTCTTCGGTCGCCTCGTCGTAGGTGCCGGGCACCCCGTACGCGCGCACCTTGTCGACCAGCTTCGGCGCGCCCGTGAGATCGGCGCGCAGCCGCCAGATCCCGACATCCTCCTGGCCCGCGTACAGCGTGCCGTTCGCCGGGTCCACCACCATCCCCTCGACCTGCGGGAGTTCACCGGGCTCGGCGCACGGTGACCACGTCCTGCCGTCCGGCAGGCGGAAGGCGGCGGGCAGGTCGAGGGTGCGGACCGTGCGGTAGCCGACGGTGCCGTCCCGGTGGCCGGTCAGCTCCAGGAGGGCGAGCCGGGTGCGCTCCCGGCGGCTGACGAGGGCGTAGGAGCGGCCCGTCGACCGGTCGGTCCAGGTCGCCAGGCCGTACGCGGTGCGCTGTTCGTCGATCTCCTCCTGGGATCCGGAGAAGACCGCGGGAGCGTCCGGGTCGGTGACGTCCGTGAGGGGTCCGCCGGGGCGGTCGCGGTCGATGCGGTAGACGCGGAGCCGGTCGCTGCCGCGGTCCGTGGTGACCGCGAGGTCGGACAGGCGCGGGCTGTGCACCAGGTCGACATTGTTGAACCGGCCGGGCGCGTGGTCCGGGCCCGGCGCGGCGGGCGCCGGTACCGACTGCACCTCGCGCGCGTCCAGGTCGTACACGCGCAGGCCGCCCTGTTTGGCGGTGGCGATGACGAGGCTGCGGTCCGGATCGGCGGCGTCGCGCCAGATCGCCGGGTCGTCGGCGTCAGCGTTCCCGCCCGCCTCGTCGTCGTGCAGGGCGGCCGTCTCGGCGCGCGGTGTCACGGCGGGCGGCGGGGCGGCGGCGCGGACCGGCGCCGTGACTGTCACGGCGAGCGCGGCGACGGCCGTGGCGAGGACGGCCAGGGGCGTCCGGAGGGTGACCACGGAAGGGCTCCTTCATGTCGGGGACATGGCGAACGCATCCTGTGATCTTGGCGTGAGGGGGAGGGGAGGCGGGGATGGCCCGGGCGCGTACGGCGGGTGAACTCGGGGGCGAGGAGCGGTCGCGGCGACACGGAAAACGCAAACAAAATCGTTGACAATCTTGTTGGCCTAGATTTAGCGTCGACAGGCACTCACTCAGGGAGGGCAGATGCCGAAGGAAGCCCGTCCAGGCTCCGGAGAGCAGGCCAAGCAGTACGCGCTGGAGCGGTTGCGGCAGGCGATTCTGCGCGGCGAGATGGCACCGGCCCAGCGGCTGGTGGAGAACGAACTCGCCGAGCAGTACGACGTCACCCGCGCGAGCATCAGGGCGGCGCTGCTCGACCTCGCCGCCGAGGGGCTGGTCGAGCGGATCCGCAATCGCGGGTCACGAGTGCGCGTGGTCACGGTCGAGGAGGCCGTGGAGATCACGGAGTGCCGGATGGTGCTCGAAGGGCTGTGCGCGGCCAAGGCGGCGAAGGACGCCACCGACGCCCAGCTCGACGAGCTGACCGACCTGGGCAAGGCCATGTCCAAGGCGGTCGCCGACGGCGATCCGATCTCCTACTCCGAGCTCAACCATGACCTGCACGCCCGCATCCGGGACATCTCCGGCCAGCACACGGCCGTCGGGCTCCTGGAGCGGCTCAACGCCCAACTGGTGCGTCACCGCTTCCAGTTGGCGCTGCGCCCGGGCCGTCCGCAGCAGTCCCTGAGCGAGCACCTGGCCGTGATCGAGGCGATCCGGGCCAGGGATCCACAGGCGGCCGAGACGGCCGTCCGCGCCCACCTCCGCAGCGTGATCGACGCCTTGCGCGCCGGCTGACGCCGCCCCGGGCGGGCGCACACCTGTCAGCAAGGAGATGCAGCATGACCAACGGCAACGCGCCCGCCGCCCCGCCCCGATCGACACTGGTGATCACCGCCCACGCAGGGGACTTCGTGTGGCGGGCCGGTGGCGCCATCGCCCTGGCCGCGGCCCGGGGCGAGAAGGTCACCCTCGCGTGCCTCACGTTCGGCGAGCGCGGCGAGTCCGCGAAGGCCTGGCGCGAGGGCCGGGGGCTCGACGAGATCAAGGCGATACGCCGTGACGAGGCCGAGCGCGCCGCCGCCGAACTCGGCGCCGAGGTCCGCTTCTTCGACGCCGGCGACTACCCGCTCGTGGCCACCGCCGAGCTGACCGACCGGCTCGTCTCCGTCTACCGCGAGACCCAGCCCGACGTCGTCCTCACGCATCCCGCCGAGGACCCGTACAACGGCGACCACCCGGCCGCCCACCGCATGGCCCTGGAGGCCCGCGTCCTCGCGCAGGCCATCGGCTACCCCGGCGACGGCGAGATCATCGGGGCCCCGCCCGTCTTCTGCTTCGAGCCGCACCAGCCCGAGATGAGCGGCTTCAGGCCCGAGGTCCTGCTCGACATCACCGAGGTCTGGGACACCAAGCGCAAGGCCATGGAGTGCCTCGGCGCCCAGCAGCACCTGTGGGAGTACTACACCGACCTCGCCGTGCGCCGCGGCGTGCAGCTCAAGCGGAACGCGGGCCCGAACCTGGGCCTGGCGCACAGGACCATGGCCGAGGCCTACATGCGCCCCTACCCGCAGATCGCGAAGGAGCTCGCCTGATGCCCGGCGTCATCGTCACGAACCCGCCGAAGGCCGGCCCGGAGGAGGTCGAGGCGCTCGCCGGGTTCGGCGTCGCCACCGTGCACGAGGCGATGGGCCGCACCGGACTGCTCGGCCACCGTCTGCGCCCCAACCAGCAGGACACGCGCGTCGCCGGCACCGCGGTCACCGTCCTGTCCTGGCCCGGCGACAACCTCATGATCCACGCGGCCGTCGAGCAGTGCGGCGAGGGCGACATCCTCGTCGTCACCACCACCTCCCCGTCCACGGACGGCATGTTCGGCGAACTGTTCGCCACCGCCCTCCAGCGGCGCGGAGTGCGCGGCATCGTCACGAACGCCGGTATCCGCGACACCGCGGAGCTGCGCGCCATGGGCTTCTCCGCCTGGTCGGCCGCCGTGTCCGCGCAGGGCACATTGAAGGCGACGGGCGGCAGCGTCAACGTCCCCGTCGTGATCGGGGGCCAGGTGATCCGCCCCGGTGACGTGATCGTCGCCGACGACGACGGCGTCGTGGTCGTGCCCCGCGAGCGCGCCGCGCAGGCCGCCGAGAAGTCCCGGGCCCGCGAGGACAAGGAGGCCGCCACCCGCGCCGCCTTCCTGGAGGGTCAACTCGGCCTGGACCGCTACGGGTTGCGCACGACGCTGGAGGACCTCGGGGTCGAGTACCGGACGTACGAGCAGCACACCGGAGCCAGGGCGTGACCGGGCCCGCGGGGGTGCGCTGCCTGCTGATGCGCGGCGGCACCTCCAAGGGCGCGTACTTCCTGGCCGAGGACCTGCCCGCCGAACCGGCGGCCCGCGACGACCTGCTCCTGCGGATCATGGGAAGCCCCGACCCGCGCCAGATCGACGGGCTCGGCGGGGCGCACCCCCTGACGAGCAAGGTCGCGGTCGTCTCGCCCTCCGGCGCCCCCGAGGCCGACGTCGACTACCTCTTCCTCCAAGTAGGCCTCGAAACAGCGGAGGTGTCGGACCGTCAGAACTGCGGCAACCTCCTGGCCGGAGTCGGCCCGTTCGCGGTCGAGCGCGGTCTGGTTCCGCCCGGACGGGATGAGACCGCCGTCCGCATCCGCATGGTCAACACCGGGGACCTCGCCACGGCGACCTTCCCGACCCCGGGCGGCCGCGTCGCGTACACGGGTGACGCGGAGATCTCCGGCGTACCCGGCACCGCCGCGGCGGTCGTCGTCGATTTCCCGCCCGGAAACGGCCCGTTGCTGCCCACCGGGCACGTCCGCGACACCGTCTCCGGGACCGAGGTGACCTGCGTCGACAACGGGATGCCGACGGTCCTCGTCCCCGCCGAGTCCCTGAAGGTCACCGGTGACGAGGACCCGGCGGATCTGGAGGCGAACGAGGAGTTGGCGCTCCGCCTGCGTGACATCAGGCTGGCAGCGGGGGAGTTGATGGGACTCGGCGACGTCTCGGCGACCACCGTCCCCAAGCTGACACTCCTCGCCCCGCCGCGCCACGGCGGCGCCGTCACCACCCGCACCTTCATCCCCGTACGCTGCCACACCTCGATCGGGGTCCTGGGCGCCGCGAGCGTGGCCGCGGGGCTGCGGATCGAAGGCAGCGTGGGGGCCGGCCTCGCGGCGCCGCCCGCCGACGGCGACCGGCTGCGCATCGAGCACCCCACCGGATTCACCGACATCGACAGCAGCCTCACCACCGGCCCGGACGGCCTGCCCCGCGCCCGCCGCACCGCCGTGGTCCGCACCGCCCGCAAGATCTTCGACGGCACCGTCTTCCCCCGGCCCGCCGCGACTCCTCTGCCCGCACGATCCTCAGGAGGTCAAGGATGACTCCGCCCCTCGGCGACATCGCCCACGTCGGCCACGCCCAGCTGTTCACCCCGGACCTGGACGCCAGCGTCGCCTTCTTCACCGACTTCCTCGGTCTCACCGTCAACGGCCGCGACGGCGACACCGTCTACTTGCGGACCTTCGACGACTACGAGCACCACAGCCTCGTCCTCACCGCGCGCGAGCAGCCCGGCCTCGGCCGGCTCGCCCTGCGCACCTCCAGCGAGGAGGCGCTCCAGCGCCGTGTGAAGGCGGTCGAGGAAGCAGGCGGCAGCGGCCACTGGGCCGAGGACGAGCCCGGCCTCGGCAAGCTCTATGTCACCACCGACCCGGACGGCCACGAACACGCCCTCTACTGGGAGAGCGAGCACTACCAGGCCCCCGACGCGCTCAAGCCGGCCCTCAAGAACCAGCCGCAGGCCAAGCCCGACCGGGGCGTCGGCGTCCGCCGCCTGGACCACATCAACTTCCTCGCCGCCGACGTCCTGGCCAACGCCGAGTTCCAGCAGAACGTGCTGGGCGCCCGGCCGACCGAGCAGATCCGGCTCGACACCGGCCGGGTCGCCGCCCGCTGGCTGACCTTCACGGACAAGTCGTACGACGTCGTCTACACCGAGGACTGGACCGGCAGCGAGGGCCGGCTGCACCACATCGCCTTCGCGACCGACACCCGCGAGGACATCCTGCGCGCCGCCGACCTCGCCATCGACACCGGCGTCTTCATCGAGACGGGACCGCACAAGCACGCCATCCAGCAGACGTTCTTCCTCTACGTCTACGAACCCGGCGGCAACCGCATCGAGCTCTGCAACCCCCTCACCCGCCTCGTCCTCGCCCCCGACTGGCCGCTCGTCACCTGGACCGAGGCGGAGCGCGCGAAGGGCCAGGCCTGGGGCCTGAAGACGATCCGGTCGTTCCACACCCACGGCACACCTCCCGTCGCGACGCCGCCCGCAGAGGCCTGAGCGAGCCACCGGCCCCGGGGACCGCCACCCACCCCGGGGCCGAATTGTTTCTTAGATTGTCAACAAAAGTGTTGACGACGGAGTCGGGACTTCTTAACGTGCCGCTCACGCCCCCCGCTCCGGCCGCCGCACGGCCGTCCCCATCCCACCGCTCCAGGGACCCTCCTCCCGGACGAGAGGAAACAACGATGTCCTCCTCTGTGACCCCGCCGACCGCGCGCCGCG
Organism: Streptomyces sp. cg35; assembly: GCF_050410835.1. Taxonomy (NCBI): domain Bacteria; kingdom Bacillati; phylum Actinomycetota; class Actinomycetes; order Kitasatosporales; family Streptomycetaceae; genus Streptomyces; species Streptomyces sp. cg35. The sequence continues at coordinate 951,528 of NZ_CP191268.1, read as the reverse complement.
GCGCCAGAATGGCCAAGCTGGTCTTCGCCCTGTGCTGGCTCGCCGTCCTCTTCGACGGCCTCGACATGTTCATCTACGGCTCCGTGCTGCCGCACATGCTCGACACGAAGGCGCTCGGCCTCGACCCGGACCAGGCCGGCGACCTCGGCAGCTACGCCACCTTTGGCATGCTGATAGGCGCCCTCACCGCGGGCACCGTCTCCGACCGCATCGGCCGCAAGAAGATGATGGTCGGCTGCGTCACCCTCTTCTCGCTGGCCTCGGGCCTGTGCGCGATCGCCCCGAACGTCACCACGTTCGGCCTCGGCCGCACCCTCGCCGGCATCGGCCTCGGCGGCCTGCTGCCCACCGCGATCACGATGGTCTCCGACTACGCCCCCCGCGGCCGCGGCGCGCTGATCGTCGGCGGCCTGATGACCGCGCACCACGCGGGCGGCATCCTCTCCGCGTACGTGGCCACCTGGGTCGTCGAACCGCTCGGCTGGCGGGCCGCGTTCTGGTTCTGCGTCGTCCCGCTGCTGTTCGTGCCGGTGATGGCCAAGGTGCTGCCGGAGTCCCTCAGCTTCCTCGTCGCCAAGGGCCGCACCGACGAGGCGCAGCGGCTGTCCGCCGCGTACGACGTGGAACTGCCCGCGGTGAAGACGCGGCGACCGGACGGAGCGGGCCGCTGGGACGCGCTCGTCGACCTGTTCCGCGCGAACCAGTGGGTCCAGACCCTGCTGTACTGGCTGGCCTCCTTCGGCGGCCTGCTCCTCGTCTACGGTGTCGCGACCTGGCTGCCCACCCTGATGCGCGCGGAGGGCTACGACCTCGGCTCCTCGCTGCAGTTCGTGGTCGTCTTCAACCTCGGCGGCATCGTCGGCATGCTGGTCGCGGGCCGCGCCGCCGACCGCTTCGGCGCCCCGCGCATCTCCGCGATCTGGTTCCTGTGCACGGCGATCAGCGTCTACCTGCTGAGCATCCACATGGCACTCGCGCTCACCTTCGTGATGGTCTTCCTCGCGGGTGTCTTCCTGAACAGCGCCCAGACCATGATCTACGCGACGGTCTCGATCCGCTCCGCCCCCGAGAGCCGGGCCACCGCGGTCGGCTGGACCTCCGGCATGGGCCGCTTCGGCGCCGTCTTCGGCCCCTGGCTCGGCGGCCAGCTGCTCGCCTCCGGCAACGGCGACCGGGGCTTCACGGCCTTCGCCCTCACCGGCGTCTTCTCGATGGTCTTCATCGGGATCGCGTCCCTGCGGAAGGGGCAGCAGGCCGCGCAGCGGAGCACGGACCAGCCGGTGCCGGCCGTGCACTGAGCCGAACGTCCGCGCCTCTGCGGCCACTTGAGCGCGTCCGCGGACCCGCACCGGGTGCGCGGACCGCGGACCCGAGGGCGGAGGGGGCCGGGCGCCTGCGCGCAGTAAGGGCAGGCGCCCGGCTCGTCCGCTCAGTGCCGGGCGCCCCGCCCCCGCAGCACCGTGGCCGAGACGACCGCGCCGAGGACGCACAGCACACCGGTCACGAGGACAGCGGTGTGCACCCCGTTCATGAAGGCCGCGTGGCTGCCGTCGGTGACCGCCGCCCGCAGCTGCGCGGGCATCGCGTCGGAGACCGGGGCCGCGCCCATGGCCACGGCGTCCTTCGCCTCGGCGAGACCGTCGGCGGCCCGCTCCGCAACACCGGCCGACCGGAGCTCGGCGCCCAGCGTCGCGCCGACCCGGCCGCTGATCAGCGACATCAGCACGGACGTGCCGAGCGCGCCGCCCACCTGCAGCGCGGTGGCCTGCAGCCCGCCGGCCACCCCGCCGTCCTCGACCGGCGCGCTGCCCACGATCGCGGCGGACGACGCGGACATCACCATGCCGACGCCCAGACCGAGCAGGATGAACGGCGGCCACATCGCCGCGTATCCGGAGTCCGCGCCCCAGCCGAGCATCAGGAACGATGCGGCGCCCTGCAGCACCATGCCCAGCGGCATCGTCAGACGCGGCCCGAACCGGTCGGTGAGCGCCGCCCCCAGCGGCGACGCGACGACGGACGCGAGGCTCAGCGGCAGCGTGCGGACACCGGCCTCGACGGGCGAGAACCCGCGCACGTTCTGCAGGTACAGCATCACGAAGAAGATCCCGCCGAGCAGCACGAAGAAGTTCAGCGCGGTGACCACGGTGCCGACGGTCAGCGCCGGGCTGCGGAACAGCCGCATCGGCAGCAGCGGGTGCGCGACGCGCGACTCGTACACGCCGAACAGGACGAGCATCACCACGCCCGCGGCGATCGCGCCGAGGGTGCCGGCCGAACTCCAGCCCCACGTCTCGCCCTTGACCACGCCGAACACCACGACCAGCATCCCGAGCGCGAGCAGCACGACACCCGGGACGTCGAACTTCTGGCCGGCCGCCGCGGTGTTCCTGCTCTGCGGCAGGACGAGAACGCTGACGATCAGGGCGAGGACGCCGACCGGCGCGTTGAGGTAGAAGACGGACTCCCAGCTGACGTGCTCGACGAGCAGGCCGCCCACGATGGGCCCGAGCGCGGTCGACACCGAGGACACCATGGCCCAGATGCCGACGGCCATGCCGAACTTCCGCGGCGGGAACACCGCGCGCAGCAGCCCGAGCGTGTTCGGCATCAGCAGGGCGCCGAAGAAGCCCTGCGCGGCGCGGAACGCGATGACGAGCTCGACGGAACCGGCCAGCCCGATGGCCACCGAGGCCAGCGTGAATCCGGCGACGCCGATCAGGTAGAAGGTCCGCCGCCCGAACCGGTCGCCGAGCTTGCCGCCGAGGATCAGTGCGGCGGCGAGCGCGAGCAGATAGGAGTTCGTCACCCACTGCAGATCCGCGGTGGAGGCGTCGAGGGAGCGGCCGATCTCCGGATTCGCGAGCGACACGACGGACCCGTCGAGCCCGACCATGAACAGGCCGAAGGCGACGGCGATCAGCGTCAGCCAGGGGTTGGCGCGTCGCCCCGCGGGCGCCGCGCCCGGCGGGGCCGGCACCCGGGCAGGGGAGGGGGCAACAGAGGAGGAGGGCATACGACTGCCTTGTCTTGTCTCGTACGACAGGGGAACGTGTCCGGGCGGGCACGGAGAAGCCCTGCTCCCGGCGGGCGGGGGCAGGGCGTGGGCGCGGCGGACCGGCGGGGCGTCAGCCCGCGGTCGGCCGCAGCAGGGAGTCCAGCGCGTTGAGCGCGCCCAGGGCGGAGCCGAGCGCGTCCAGCTCACCGCCCGTCAGATGCCGCAGTGCCTCGGCGAGATGACGCCGGGCGATCCCCTCGGCCTCGGCGATGCGCTCACGGGCCACCGCGGTGGTGTGCAGATGAGCCACGCGCCGGTCCGCGGGATCGCAGCGCCGGTCGAGGAGGCCGGAGCGGGTGAGGTGCGAGACGAGGGCGCTCACATTGTTCGGCTGCATCAGCAGCTCGTGCGCCGCCTCGCGCACCGTGATGCCGTCCCGGTCCGCCACCAGACGGAGCAGGGCGATCTGCGCCTCGGGCAGCCGGTCGTGCGGGAAGTCCGTCAGGATCCGGCGGTCCAGGGTCCGGTGCAGCGTCGGCAGGGACGCCGCGAGCGCGGATGCGACGCGCTCGACGTCCTTGCGGGCGGCACGGGAGGAGGACATGACGATCAAGATAGCTATGACGAGATAGGTATGTCAACATACCTATTCGTCGTCCACGCGCCCCACCCGGCGTCCTGGACCCGTGGCCGCACCGGCGACTGCTCCCGGGGGCCTACACGTATCGCACACGGCTCCTCCCCGGGTATGACACGGGCCGCCCGCTCCTACCGCGGACGCGGGTCCGGAGTCCGGCTCAGAGGCTGACCTGCGGGCCCGCGCGGGCAGTGACGATAGAGGAACGATCCTGCCGACCCTCTGACGTGCGACGACGCACCGTCGGGCGGTCGCACCTGCCCACGATCCCGACGGGAGCCCCTTTCGCCGTGGCTACGTTCCTCTACAAACTCGGGCGGCTGTCCTTCAGGCGCCGCCGCTATGTGGCCCTGTTGTGGGTGCTGCTGCTCGGCGGGATCGGCTTCGCGTCGTCGGCCGCGCCGGCCCCGCCCGCCGACTCGTTCTCCATGCCGGGCACCGAGTCCCAGAAGGCCTTCGACCTCCTCGACCAGAAGTTCCCGGCGGCCAACTCCGAGGGTGCGACCGCCCGCGTCGTCGTCCGCGCCCCCGAGGGCGAGAAGCTGACCGACCCCGCGGCCAAGGCCGACGTGCGGAAGCTGGTGACGCAGCTCGGCGAGGGGCCGCAGGTCGCCTCGGTCGCCGACCCGTACAAGGCGAACGCCGTCAGCAAGGACGGCTCCACCGCCTACGCCTCCGTCACGTACAAGGTCGCCGGCACCGAGCTGACCGACAAGGCGCACGAGGCACTGACCAAGTCCATCGACGCCGCGCGTGCCGACGGCTTCACCGTCGAGGCGGGCGGCGACGCGGTCGAGGCCGACCAGGAGATGGGCGGCAGCGCCGAGCTGATCGGCATCGCCATCTCCGCGGTCGTCCTGATCCTCACCTTCGGTTCGATGGTCGCCGCGGGCATGCCGCTGCTGACCGCGATCATCGGCGTCGGCATCGGCGTCTCCGGCATCGCCGCGCTCGGCAGTGTCCTGAACCTGTCCGGCACCACGTCCACGCTCGCCTCGATGATCGGCCTCGCCGTCGGTATCGACTACGCGCTGTTCATCGTCTCCCGCTACCGAGCCGAGCTGGCCGAGGGCCGCGAGGGCGAGGAGGCCGCCGGACGCGCGGTCGGCACCGCCGGATCCGCGGTCGTCTTCGCGGGCCTGACCGTCGTCGTCGCCCTCAGCGGCCTCGCGGTCGTCAACATCCCGATGCTCACCAAGATGGGCCTGGCCGCCGCGGCGACCGTCGCCATCGCCGTCCTCATCGCGCTCACCATGATCCCGGCGCTGCTCGGCTTCGCGGGCAAGAAGGTGCTGCGCCGCAAGGACCGCAAGCAGGCGGGCCCGATCGCCGGCTCCGGCAAGCCCAACCTCGGCACCCGCTGGGCCCGCTTCGTGCTGCGCCGCCCGCTCGGCGTCCTGCTCGTCGGTGTCCTCGGCCTCGGTGCGATCGCCGTCCCGGCCACCAGCCTCGAACTGGGCCTGCCCGACGACGGTTCGTCGGCGCCGGACAGCACCCAGCGCAAGGCGTACGACATGCTGTCCGAGTCCTTCGGCGCGGGCTTCAACGGCACGCTGATGGTGACCGTCGACGGCAAGGGCGCGGCCGGCACCGCGAAGCAGGTCGGCGCCGACCTCGCCAAGGTCGACGGCGTCGTGGCGGTCACCCCCGCCCAGGTCAACCCGGCCGGCGACACCGCCATCATCACGGTCGTCCCGAAGACGGGACCGAGCGACCACAAGACCGAGGAACTGGTCAAGGAGATCCGCTCGGACGCCACGTCCTGGGCGGCGGACAACGACGCGGAGATCCTGGTCACCGGCGCGACGGCCATGACGATCGACTTCTCGCAGACCCTCGACGACGCGCTCGTCCCGTACCTGCTCCTGGTGGTCGGTCTCGCCTTCCTCCTGCTGATGCTGGTCTTCCGCTCGGTCCTCGTCCCGCTCAAGGCCGCGCTCGGCTTCCTGCTCTCGGTGGCAGCGGCGCTCGGCGCCGTGGTCGCCGTCTTCCAGTGGGGCTGGCTCGCGGACGTCTTCGGGGTCGAACAGCCCGGCCCGATCATGTCGATGATGCCGATCTTCATGATCGGTGTGGTCTTCGGTCTCGCCATGGACTACGAGGTGTTCCTCGTGACGCGGATGCGCGAGGCCTACGTCCACGGGGCGCGGCCCGGGGAGGCCATCGTGACCGGCTTCCGGCACGGCGGCCGGGTCGTCGGCGCCGCCGCGATCATCATGATCAGTGTCTTCTCCGGCTTCATCATGGAGAACAACAGCATGATCAAGATGATGGGCTTCGGCCTGGCGATCGCCGTCCTCTTCGACGCGTTCGTGGTCCGGATGGCGATCGTGCCCGCGGTCATGGCGCTGCTCGGCAAGTCGGCCTGGTGGCTGCCCCGTTGGCTCGACAAGGCGCTGCCGAACGTCGACGTCGAGGGCGAGAAGCTGCAGCAGAGCCTGTCCGGTCCCCGGCCCGTCGAGGACGACCGCGAACTGGAGCCCGCACGCGGCTGAGTCCCCTCGATCCGTGGGGCGCGCGGGCCCGTTCCGGTCACCGGGGCGGGCCCGCCGCCGTGTTCATCGCCTCCCCGTGAAGGCGGCGGCCACGGGGAACACACCCGCACAGTGCCGTGGCCACCGCCGGGACGCGCACGCGCAGTCGGTCGGCCGGGGCGCATCCACGGACCCCAACGGCCCGGCCCGCTCAGCGGTGACGGCCGGCCGGACCCTCCCCCTCAAACGGTTGTCCGGTCGATCGGATGTGCCCAGGCGCGCTCGGCCGGACGGGCCTCAGCCGGAGTCCGCCGAGGTGAGTGCCCCGGCCACGACCGACACGACGACCTTGCGGACCGCCTCCGGCTCCGGCGGGCCGTCGTCCCGGCCCGCGAAGAGCAGATGCCCCGTGCCGATGAGGGTGAGGGCCAGGGTGTCGACATCGGCGTCGGTCGCGATCCGGCCCGACTCCCGCTCCGCGCCGAGGTATTCGACGATCATGGCCGTGGCCTGGGTGAGCACGGGCACGCCGCGCTGCCCGGCGGCGCGCAGCCGGGCGCGCAGCCCGTCCCTGAACGTGATGAGACCCACCATCGCCACGGCGACCGGGCCGAACAGGTCGGCGAGGGCCGCGGTGAGGTGATCGACGACGGTGCCGGTGCCGGCGGACGCCCGCAGAGCGCGGGCCCGGGCGTCGGTCCGGGCGACGCGGTCCAGGACGAGTTCCGCCAGGAAGGCGTCGAAATCGGCGAAGTGCCGGTGCAGCACGCCCTTGGCGCACCCCGCCTCGACGGTGACAGCCCGGCTGGTCAGCGCGCTCGCGCCGTCCCGCAGGAGTACACGCTCCGCGGCGTCGAACAGCTGGGCGCGCACATCGTGAATGGCCACACCGGTGGGCACCTGCGTCGCTCCTCGAGGTCGTGGGGGAGTGGTGCAACCGTAGATGAGTGGGCAGGTGCCCATTAGAGTGGGCGCATGCCCACTCACCGTTCCGTCCCCGCCCCCGAGTCGTCCGAGGCGCCGCACCGGGCACGTGACATGGCCGAGTCCTTCGGCGCGGACCCCGAGCGCTACGACCGGATCCGCCCGCGCTATCCCGACGCCCTGATCGAGCACGTCGTCGGCGGCGCCCCGGGCCCCGACCTCCTCGACGTGGGCACCGGCACCGGCATCGCCGCCCGCCAGTTCCAGGCGGCCGGCTGCACGGTCCTCGGTGTCGACACCGACGCGCGCATGGCCGCCTTCGCCCGCACCCGCGGACTGAGCGTGGACGTGGCCCCGTTCGAGACCTGGGACGCCGCCGGGCGCACCTTCGACGCGGTCGTCGCCGCACAGACCTGGCACTGGATCGACCCCGTCGCGGGTCCCGCCAAGGCGGCCCGGGTGCTGCGCCCCGGCGGCCGCCTCGCGCTCTTCTGGAACGTCTTCCGGCCCACGTCCGAGATCGCGGAGGCGCTCGGCGCGGCGTACCGCCGGGCCCTGCCCGACGCGCCCCGCGACCCCTGGACGCGGCCCGCCCTCGACGCGTACGGGACCGTTTTCGCCAGGACGGCCGAGAGCCTGCGCGTCACGGGCGACTTCGAGGAGCCGGATGACCAGCGTTTCGAGTGGGAGCGTGCCTACACCCGCGACGCGTGGCTGGAGATGCTGCGCACCACCGGCGAGACCGGCCGGCACACCCCACGGCAGACCGAGGAGCTCATCGCCCGGACCGGCGCGGCTCTCGACGCCCTCGGCGGCACGTTCACCATGCCGTACACCGCGGTCCTGATCACCGCCACGCGGACCGGAGCCGACTGACCGGTCCGGCCGCCGCCCGGGTTCAGCGGCTGCGACCGCTCGGCCGCTCGAACCAGTGGCAGGCGGCGCCCGCGGCGACCAGCGCGGTGGCGATGAGCAGGCCGTGGCCGACGACGATGCCGACCCCGAGAAGGACCAACGCCAGGATCAGGACGGCCCAGGTACCGCGCCGGTCGTACTCGCGAGGGCGCCGCGGCCTGCCCCGGCTCAGGCCGTCGGCGAACCGGGGATCCTGTTCCTCCAGACGCGTCGCGATGGCCGAGAGCGTGTTGTCGTGGCTGTCCCGCATCTGCGCACCTCCGTGTCGGGTGGTGCCCCCACCGTCGCGTGCGGCGCGCGCCGTGACCATGGGGTGCGACCCCCAGATACGGGGGAGCGCACCCTGCATGCGGGCGGCACGCCCGTGAATGGGTGCTGACCCCGATGGACACCGTGGCCGCTGACCAGGGAGCCTGGACGGAGGCCAGCCGTACCGTCCCACCCGGGAGGCCGCACGTCCGTGTCCCTGTTCTGGCGGATCTTCCTGCTCAACGCCACCGTCCTGCTGGCGGCGGTGGCGCTCCTGCTGCTCGGCCCCGTCACCGTCTCCACCCCCGTCCTGCTGACCGAGACGCTGATCCTGGCGGTCGGTCTGGTGGTGATGCTGACGGCCAACGCGGCGCTGCTGCGCATCGGCCTGTCCCCGTTGCAGCGGCTGACCCGGGCGATGACGACGACCGATCTGCTGCGCCCCGGCGAGCGGCCCGCCACGTCCGGGCACGGTGACGTGGCCGCCCTCATCGAGACGTACAACGCGATGCTCGACCGCCTGGAGGCCGAGCGGGCGGCCAGCACCGCACGGGCCCTGTCGGCGCAGGAGGCCGAACGGCGCCGCGTCGCCCAGGAACTGCACGACGAGGTCGGCCAGACCCTGACCGCCGTCCTGCTCGAACTCAAGGGAGCCGCCGACCAGGCGGGCCCGCCGCTCCGGGACGACCTGCACCGCATCCAGGAGACGACCCGCGCGGGCCTGGACGAGATCCGGCGCATCGCCCGCCGGCTGCGGCCCGGGGTCCTGGAGGAGCTGGGCCTCGTCAGCGCGCTGCGGTCCCTGGCCAACGAGTACACCGACTGGGCCGACACCGTGGTCGACAGCCGGCTGGCGCCGCATCTGCCGTCGCTCGGGGACGAGGCCGAACTCGTCGTCTACCGGGTGGCCCAGGAAGGACTGACCAACGTCGTGCGCCATGCCGGCGCCTCCCGGGCCGACCTCGTCGTGAGCGCCGCCGACGACCGGGTCACGCTCCTCATCCGTGACAACGGGCGCGGCATCGGCAGCCGGGCCGAGGGCGCCGGCATCCGCGGCATGCGCGAACGCGCCCTGCTGGTCGGCGCCGACCTAACCGTCGCCCCCGCCGAGGGCGGCGGCACCCTCGTACGCCTCGACGTTCCGGTCACGGCCCCGGGGCGCGGTCGGTGAGCGCCCGCGAGATCCGCATCCTGCTGGCGGACGACCACGCGCTGGTGCGCCGGGGCGTGCGGCTCATCCTGGACCGCGAACCCGATCTCACCGTCGTCGCCGAGGCGGGCGACGGGGCCGAGGCCCTCGACCTCGCGCGGACCGAACAGCCCGATCTGGCGGTCCTGGACATCGCGATGCCCCGGCTCACCGGACTCCAGGCCGCCCGCGAACTGGCCCGCCGCCAGCCCGACCTGCGCATCCTGATCCTGACGATGTACGACAACGAGCAGTTCTTCTTCGAGGCGCTCAAGGCCGGGGCCTGCGGCTACGTCCTCAAATCGGTGGCCGACCGCGATCTGGTCGAGGCCTGCAGGGCGGCCGCCCGCGACGAACCCTTCGTGTACCCGGGAGCGCTGAAGGCGCTGATCCGGGACCATCTGGAGCGGGTCCGCCGCGGTGAGGGGCTGCCCTCGCGCCCCATCACGGAGCGCGAGGAGGAGATCCTCAAGCTGGTCGCCGAAGGGCACACCTCGCAGCAGATCGCCGAGCTCCTCTTCATCAGCGTCAAGACGGTGGAGCGCCACCGTGCCAACCTGCTGCAGAAGTTGGGCCTGAAGGACCGTCTGGAGCTCACGCGCTACGCGATCCGCGTCGGCCTGATCGAGCCGTGACGGCGGGTCTCCCCGCCGCCCCGGGCCGTCAGTGCGTGTACACCTCCGCCCGGTCCACGCTCACGAAGGAGGCCCCGGACGACGCGCTCCGCTCACCCGTCACCCGGACCCGCAGCGTGTGCTCGCCCGCCGCCAGGCGCGGGCTGAGGTACTGCAGCGTCTCGCCGGTGCGGATCGCGCCGTAGAAGTCGACCCGCTGCTCGGGGCCGCCGTCCACACTGATCGCCGCGATGCCGTTGCCCGTGTCGCGGACGGACAGCAGCGCGATCCGGGTGCCCGTGAAGCTGAACGTCGCGGTGTTGCCCGCCTGGTCGCTCCAGTGGTCGTCGCTCCAGAAGCACTGCGCGGCGCAGCCCGTGCCGGAGTTCCAGGTGCCGGTGTACGCGACCGTGCCGTCGCCGCTGGAGCGCCCGTCGTCGTTGATCCAGTAGTTGCCCGATCCGGGGTCGCCGGAGGGCAGGTCCTGGGTGGCGCCCATGGCGAGCGGGGTGCCGAGGTTCGGGCTGCCGTCCGCGTTCCAGGTGATCTTCTGGGCGCGGGTCGTGCGGTTCGTGTACGTGTTCACCGACGTGGTCTTGGCGTGGTAGACGAGCCAGTCCTCCGTGCCGTCGGGGGACTTGAAGAAGGCGTGGTGCCCGGGCCCGAACACCCCGCGGTCGTCGGCGCGGGAGAACACCGGCCCCGCGTGCCGGCTCCAGTTGCCCGGGACGAGCGGATCGGCGGTGTCGGGCAGCGACATCATCCAGACCTGGTAGTCGGGCTTGCCGGTGTCGCAGGTCGAATACGTCATCCAGGTACGGCCGTTGCGGTTCAGGAACTCGGGCCCCTCGCGGACCTCGGGGCAGCCCCCTGCCGCGTCGATCGCGACGGCGTCGCCCGAGACCGTGTACGGGTTCGACATCGGCGCGATGTTCAGGCCGTTGTGCTGGTACGGGTTGATGCCGCTGTAGGCGAGATAGAGCTTCCCGTTGTGCTGGAGGATCCCGGGGTCGATGGCGAAGTCGTTCGCGTGGTTGGGCGGGGTGAGCTTCGCCTTGAAGTGGTAGGGCCCGGCCGGGTCGTCGCGCTCCGACTCCAGCACGAACAGCCGGTGGTGGTCGTCCGTGCCGTCGTCCGCGGTGTAGTAGAGGTACCAGCGGTCGCCGAAACGGTAGAACTCCGGCGCCCAGATGTGCTGGTTGCGCGAGGCGTCGGTGTCCGTCCAGACCGTGACCGGGTCGGCGTCGAGCAGCGTGCCCAGGGACGGCGAGCGCCACATCTTGATGCTGTCGCCCTGGGTCGTGGTGAGGTGGTAGGCCCCGTTGGCGTACGCCAGGAACGGATCGGGGCCCGTGTTCAGCGGATTGCGGAAGGTGCCCGCGGCTGCGGCGGACGCCTGTCCGGCCGCGGCGGCCTGCGGCGCGCAGACCAGGCCGACGAGCAGGGTCAGGAGTGCGGCGACCAGAGCGGTACGGGGCCGGGCGCGCATGAGCGGCTCCTTACATCGATGTAAGTTCCACGGCTTCAGGACGGTAGGGAAGGGACAGGGGGCTGTCAACGGGGCGGGTGGGCCGGCGAGCCGACACCGCTCACTGGCCGCCGAGGCCGGTGGTCGCCACGGACTTCACGATGTGCCGCTGGAAGAAGACGAACACGATCACGAGCGGCAGCGCGGCGAGCACGGCCGAGGCCATCGTCTGCGCGTACTGGATGCCGTAGGCGTCCTTCACCGACGTGATCCCGACGGGCAGGGTCATCAGCGACGGGTCGGACGTGGACACGAACGGCCACAGGAAGTTGTTCCACGCGCCGATGAACACGAAGATCGCCACGGCGGCGAGCATCGGCCGCGACAGCGGCAGCAGCACCGACCAGAAGATCCGCCAGTGCCCCGCGCCGTCGATCCGGGCCGCCTCCTCCAGTTCCTTCGGCAGCGAGTCGAAGTGCTTCTTCAGGATGAACACCATCACCGGCGCCACCGTCTGCGGCAGGATCACCGCCGCGTACGTGTCCAGCAGGTGCAGGGTCAGCATCTGCTGGAACCACGGCACGATCAGGATCTGCGGCGGTACCAGCACGGCCGCGACCGTCACGGCGAACAGCCAGCGGCGGCCGGCGAACAGGGTGCGCGAGAAGGCGTATCCGGCCATCGCGGAGACCAGCACCGTGATCACGGTGACGGCGGCCGAGATGACTAGGCTGTTGAGCATCCACAAGGGCAGATCGCCGCGCTCCCAGACCGTCCTGAACCCGTCGAGCGTGAAGCCGTGCTTCGGCCACACCCAGTTCAGCGGGTCGCTCGCGTCCTGCTCGGACTTGAACGCGGTCAGCACGGCCCACGCCATCGGCAGCAGCCAGACCAGGGCGGCGACCGCGAGCACGGTCAGGGCGAGCACCCGGGCCGTGCGGCTCGCCCCGAGCGTCAGGTTCGTCTGCGACCGGGCGGGACGCCGAGGTGCTCTCAACGGACGTACGGAGGTGGTCACGTGGCGAGCGGACTCGGCGCGGACGGGGGTCTCGGTGGAGGTCATGGTCACTTCTCCCGGCGGCGGAGTGCGAAGAACTGGGCGGCGGAGGCGAGGACGACGAGAGCGAAGAAGATGTAGCTGATCGCCGAGGCGTAACCGAGCCGGTAGCCGGTGAAGCCGACGTCGTAGACGTACTCGACCACGGGGCGCGTCGAGCTGTTCGGGCCGCCCTTGGTGAGCAGGTACACCTGGTCGAAGACCTTCAGGGACGCCAGGATCTGCAGCACGGTGATCACCGTCGTGATGCGGCTGAGCTGGGGCAGCGTGATCGACCACAGGCGCCGCCACGCCCCGGCGCCGTCGATCGCCGCGGCCTCGTACAAGTGGTCCGGGATCGACTGCAGGGCGGCCAGGTACAGCAGGAAGTTGAAGCCGACCGTCCACCACAGGGTCGTGAGGGCGATCGCCCACATGGCGACCGACTCGTCACTGAGCCACGCGAACCCGCTGAGACCGACCTTGTCGAGCAGGTGGTTGTAGAGGCCGAGGTCGGGCTGGTACAGCCAGATCCACAGGAGGCCGACGACACCGACCGGCAGCAGATACGGCGCGAAGAACGCCAGCCGCCACACCCACTGTCCGGGCAGCCCGGTGTGCACGAGCAGCGCCATACCGAGCGCCACCACGACCAGCGGGACCGTCGAGATCAGGGTGAACAGGACCGTGTGCCACAAGGACCGCCACATCTCCGCGTCCTGGAAGGCCTCGGTGAAGTTGCCGAGGCCGATGAACGACGGGGCGTGCGCCGACAGGGCCCGGTCCGTCAGGCTCATCCACAGCCCCTGGCCCATCGGCCAGATCATGAACACGGCGAACAGGACGAGGAAGGGCAGTGCGAACAGCAGGCCGGGGGAGAACAGCCGCCGCACCGACAGGGCCCCTGGCCGGGGCGAGGCGTGGGGAGAGGACATCGTTGTGCCTCCTGCGAGGTGGTCGCGGCCGGTCAGGCCGGGCTGGGCTTGGCGAGGAAGGTGTTGAGGCGCCGCACCATCGCGCGCGCCGCACGGTCCGGGGAGAGACCGTCCAGCAGGGCCTGCTGCAGGACCTGCGACATGGAGTTCTGGAAATCGGAGCCCGCGCCCGCGAACCACACCGCCGGGTCCAGGACGACGTGGTCCTGGGCCGCCTTGTAGTGCGCCTGCGGCAGCAGGCCGGCGTACTCCTTCGTACGGGTCACGGGCCCGTACGCGGGGATGTGACCGGCGGTCGCCCAGATCTGACCGGCCTTGAGGATCGCGGCGACCGCCCGGTGCGTGCGGCGGCGGTGCTCCGCGTCGGGGCTCTCGTGGTGGGGGAGCACGAACGAGTGCGAGTCGGCGTACACGGCCGGGGTGCCGAAGACCGTCGGCATCGGCGCCGCGCCCACGTTCTTGTCCGCGGCCCGGAACGTGCCGAGCTCCCACTCGCCCGAAAGGATCATCGCGGTCTGCTTGTTCGTGAACGACGCCAGTCCCGCCGGGTAGTCCAGGCGCTTCGGGTTCACCCGGCCGTCGATCAGCTTGGCCATGAACGCGATGACCTCGGCCATCCGGTCGATGTCCACCTCGGCCGGACCGCCGGTAGGCAGCTTGAACGCGCCGCCGGTCTGCCGGTACAGGCCGTAGAACAGCCGCCAGCCCTGCGCAGTGTCCGTGACGTAGCCGAAGGAGATGCCCTGCTGCCCGGAGGCCCTGGCCAGCTCCTTGCCGGCCGCGAGGAACTTGTCGGGCGACGAGAACGCGTCCGCGTCGAGCGTGCCGTCCTTCGTCAGCAGTCCGGCCTTCTTCACCGGCTCCGGGTGGAAGAACACGATGAAGGGGTGCGTGTCGAGGGGGATCGCGTAGGTCTGCCCCTCGTACTGCGTACGTGACCACACCGCGTCGGTGAAGTCACTCCGCCGCACGCCGTACTCGGCCAGCAGGCCGAGGTCCCACGGGTCGACGAGGCCGGTGGGCGCGTAGCCCGCCAGGCGCGACATGTGCGACACGGCGACGTCCGGACCGCGCCCGCCCGCCGAGGCCATGGCGAGCTTCGTGTAGTACGGGGTGCCCCACTCCAGGACGGTGCGCTCGATACGCGTGCCCGGCATGTCGGGTCGCGCCGCGCGCACCATGTCGTTGAGCAGGCCGCCGTCGGCCCCGCTGAACAGGTCCCACAGACGGACGGTCGAATCGTCGGCCGCCAGCGCGCTGCCGCAGCCGCTGAGCGCCCCGGCGCCGAGGGCCGTGGCCCCGGCGGCGAGCGCGGCGGTCAGCGCGCGTCGTCTGGTGAGTGCGGGGCGACCGACGGGTGCGGGTGTGCCGGTCATCTGGCTCCTTCCCCGGGTGGCGACGCTGCCACCCGGTCATACATCGATGTAAATCGCGGGCGTGAGTGAGCTAGTTCGAGCCTTCGAAGGCCGCGGGGCGCAGCTGGGCGGCGCGCAGCAGGGCGGTGTCGACCTTCTCGCCGCGGTCGAACCGGTAGACGCCGTTGCGCTCCTGGAAGACGTCCGTGAGCTGGGTGTAGCAGTAGCCGAACATCTCCGGGTCGTCGAGCAGCACGCCCGTCAGACCGGTGAAGCGGTCCACGAACTCCTCGGCGCTGCGCGGCCGTTCGCCGTACCCCCAGGACGCGTCCACCTCGTTGCCCGCCGCCTCGGCGGCCGCCTGCGCGTCCCACCAGATGCCGCCGAACTCGCTGCAGAAGTAGGGCTGGCCGCGGTACGGCTCGGACCAGGGGCGCCCGTCGGGGCCCGCGTTGACGTACGGCTTGTCCTGCGCGAGCCCCTGCATCGTCTTCGCGAACGCGGCCGGGTCCTGCTCGTAGCAGTGCGAGTCGTAGACATCGGTCTCCGGGACCCGGTGCGCGTACCCGGAGGCGTCGATGACGGGGCGGGTGCCGTCGGCCTGCTTGGTGGCCAGGAACATCGCCCGCGTCACGTCGTCGAGCTGGGTGATGCGGTCGTGCAGGTGCTGGTACGTCTCGTTGAGCGGGCACCAGCCGATGACCGAGGGGTGCGAGTAGTCGCGCGCGACGGCCTCCAGCCACTGCGCGACGTACGACGCGTCGGGGCGCTGGTTGTCGTCGCGGACGCCGACCTCGCAGCCCCAGTCGCCGAACTCGCCCCACACCAGGTAGCCGAGCCGGTCCGCGTGGTACAGGTACCGCTCCTCGAAGACCTTCTGGTGCAGCCGGGCCCCGTTGAATCCGGCGGCCAGACCGAGCTCGATGTCGCGGACCAGAGCGGCGTCGCTCGGCGCGGTCATCAGGCCGTCCGGGTAGTACCCCTGGTCGAGCACGAGCCGCTGGAAGACGGGCTCACCGTTCAGGAGCAGCCGCCTGCCGTCGACGGAGACCGAGCGCAGGCCCGCGTACGAGCGGACCCGGTCCACGAGCCCGCCCTGCGCGTCCACGACCTCGAAGGTCAGGTCGTACAGGTGCGGGTCCTGCGGCGACCAGACGCGCAGCCGGTCCGCGGGCACCGGCAGGGCGAGGCGGGGCGTCAGGTCGAGGTCGGCGCGGGCCTCGGCGGTGACGACGGTGCCCATCTCGTCGGCCAGGGTCGCCCGGACCCGGTGACCCGGCGCGTTCCCGGTCAGCGGCAGCTCCAGGAAGAACGAGCCCGAGGCCAGGTCCGGGGTGACGCGCGGGCGCTTGAGGGCGACGGCGCGGGGCACCGGCTCCAGCCACACGGTCTGCCAGATGCCGGTCGTGCGGGTGTAGTGGCAGTGCGTGTTGGCGTACCAGGTGGCCTGCTTGCCGCGGGCCTGCGGTCCGTGCCGGCTGTCGCGGGCCCGCACCACGAGCGTCAACTCCCGCCCGGGTACGGCCACGTCGCCCAGGTCGGCGGTGAACGGGGTGAAGCCGCCGCGGTGCCGGGCGACCTCGACGCCGTCCGCCCACACCGTCGTGTCGTGGTCCACGGCCCCGAAGTGCAGCAGCACCCGGGCGTCGGTCCAGTCGGCGGGCACCGTCACGGTCCGCCGGTACCAGACGGCCTCCAGGAAGTCGGTCTCGCCGATCCCGGACAGCTCCGACTCCGGACAGAACGGCACGGTGATCCGGTCGCTCAACTCGCGCTCGCGCAGGCCGCGCTCGAGTCCCGTGTCGGCCCGGTCGATCTCGAACTGCCACTCGCCGTTGAGATTGAGCCAGGCCTCACGGACGAACTGCGGCCGCGGGTACTCGGGCCGCGGCACGGCCGGGAAATGCGGAACGGGCATGGTGCTCCTTGCTCGTGAGTGCGGTGCCACGTGGTGCGGGGTCATGGCACCATGACGATTACAACGATGTAAATATCCGGGACGGCCGAGGAACCGGCCCGAGACCGATTCGTGATGGTCGGTACGATCACGGACGGCAGACGGAAGGAAAGAACAGCGTGGCGGCCAGACCCAGGATCAAGGACGTGGCGGAGTACGCGGGCGTCTCGCCCAAGACCGTCTCCAACGTGATCAACAACTTCGAGCACGTGTCGGACCGGACCCGTGAAGTCGTGCGCGAGGCCATCGACGCCCTCGGCTACCGGGTCAACATCGCCGGCCGTCAGCTGCGCCAGGGGCGCACCGGCATGATCACCCTGGCCGTGCCCGAGCTCGACGTCGCGTACTTCTCCGAACTGGCCCGGCACGTCATGGCCGAGGCCGACCGGCGCGGACAGACCGTGCTGCTGCACCAGACCGGCGGTGTCCGCGAGCGCGAACTCGCCGCGCTGCACGGCTTCGACGCCCAGTTCACCGACGGAGTCATCCTCAGCCCGCTCGCCCTGCACCCTCGCGATCTCGCCACCCGGGACCGCGGGCTCCCGGTCGTCCTGCTCGGTGAGCGCCCCGCCGAGGGCAGCACCGACCACGTCGCCATCGACAACGTACGGGCCGCGCGCGAGGCCACCGAGCATCTGCTGGCCCGCGGGCGGCGCCGGATCGCCGTGGTCGGCGGTACGGTGCGCGGCCGCCAGGGCACCGACCGGCTGCGCACCGACGGCTACCGCGAGGCGCTGAAGACGGCCGGGGTCCCCTTCGACGGCGACCTGGTGGTCCCGGTGGACGCCTACCACTGGAAGGACGGCGCGCGGGCCGCCGCCGCCCTCATGGACTCGGCGTCCTGCCCCGACGCCCTGCTCTGCCTCAACGACCACCTCGCCCTGGGCGCGCTGCGCGCCCTGCACGAGCGGGGTCGGAGCGTGCCCGGAGACCTGGACGTGGTCGGCTTCGACGACATCGAGGCCTCCCGCTTCAGCGTGCCGAGCCTGACCACGGTCTCCCCGGACAAGAAGGAGATCGCCCGCGCCGCCGTGGCGCTCCTGCTGGACCGGATCGAGGAGCCCGCGGCCGGTCCGTTGCAGGATCATGTGGTGGGTCACGAGCTGAAATTGCGCGAGAGCAGCGGGAGTTGACGCCCTGACGGCGAACCGTCTACGGCATTTGCGGGAGTCCGATACCACTTCGTTCTCGGAAACCCCTCGTCACACCTTGCGCAGCTCTTCGACGCGCCGGGTGCGACCGTTAGGATGAATCACTGAGGCATCCTCAAATGCCGTGGTACACGGGGGAGTTCGTGGAGGACGAGTGACGAGCGTGCTGTTCATCCACGGCACCGGGGTGCGCGCGCCGGGTTACGCGGAGGCGTTGCGGGCGGTGCGCGCGGGGCTCGCCGAGGTGCGGGCCGACGTGACGGTGGCGGAGTGCGACTGGGGTTCCGCGCTGGGCTCCTACCTGCGGGCCGACGGCGCATCCATCCCCGGCTACGTGCCGGACAAGCCGGTCGAGGGGCCGCTCCCGCAGGACGAGGAGCGCGCCCGCTGGGCCCTGCTGTACGTCGATCCGGACGCGGAGCTGAATCTGTTCGCCCTGGCCGGGCAGCAGGCGGCGGCGCCCTTTCGGCCCGGCGCGCTGCCCGCCGGACGACAGCTGTGGGCCTGGACGGAGGAGCTCGCGGCAGCGCCCGCCGTCCGGGACGCGTGGCGGGCGGCGGACCTCGGCGCGCGACCGGACGGCGACGTGGCGGCGCTGCTGACGTCGGAGACCTTCCGGCGGGCCTGCGACGCGGCGGACGGCGCGGGCGCGGCCGGCCTGGCCCGGCTGACCGGGAGATCGCTGGCCGCACGCGCCCTCGCCGGTCATCCGGGCGGCCCGGGAGCGGTGCCGCCCGCCGGACGGGACGCCATGGTCGCCGCCGTCGTCGATCAACTCGGCGGCGAGGAGCGGGGGTTGGCGGACGGCCTGGGCAGGGCCCTGGGCGCCTCCGCGCGGCTGCTCGAGCGGGCGGGCGGATCACGGTTCGTCGTCGGCCGGCGCAGCCGGATCAGCGAGCGCTCCCTCGGCTTCGCCGGGGACATCCTCAGCTATCTCGTACGGGGCGAGGCCGTGCGCGCGTACGTCGCGGACCTGGCGCGCCGCCTCCCGCCCCCGGTCGTCCTCCTCGGGCACAGCCTGGGCGGCATCGTCGCCTTCGACCTGCTCGCCGGGGAACCGGGCACGGCGCCCGACGTGGCCCAGCTGGTGACGGTCGGTTCCCAGGCGCCGGTGCTCTACGAGCTGGACGCACTGCCCTCGCGCCCCTACGGCACCGGACTGCCCGCCGCCTTCCCGCGCTGGCTCAACATCTACGACCGGCGCGACCTGCTGTCGTTCGTCGGCGCCGAGGTCTTCGGGCAGCGCGTACGCGACGTCGAGGTGGACAACGGGCAGCCGGTGTCGGCCGCCCACAGCGCGTACTGGACCAATCGGCACCTGTACGAGGTGCTGGCGCAGGAACTTCCCGGGTGACGCCGGATGTTACGCAGTGCGAGGGGGACGCACGTGCCGCAGGGCGCAGACGGACGGCAGGCGAGACAGCGGACCCTGCGGGAGATGGTCGAGGCGCTCGGCGCGTCCACCCCGCTCGCGGACGAACGGGGGCGGCTGCAGTGGGCGCGTGAACTGGGCGACGAGTTCCCGGACCTGGACCTGGAGGGATTCCACACGGCACGGCAGGCCTTCGCGGAGGCGGTCCGGCACTGCAGCCGCCTGGAGGACGGACTCGAACAGCTCGTCATCACCACGGAGTTCCTGGCTCCGGCCGTGGCCGGCCGGCTGCGGCCGCTGCTCGACGAATGGCACGCCATCGACCTCTACCGGGGCCGCGACTGGTCGGCCCTGCGCGAGGGCCTCGACCTCGCCCTGCCCGAGCTGCCCGCACTGGTCGCCGCCGCCACCGAGGACCGGATCCGCCTGCCCCGTCACTGCCGCTCGGCCTGGCACGCCTTCGTGCACCTGGCCTGCCACAACGCGCCGGTCGGCGGTCTCGAACCGAGCATGGCCCTCTTGGAGCACCTGATGCTGCGCACCGAGGCCGCGCACCTGGTGGGCGAGATCCGGTCCTGGAACGACCACTTCGCGGGAGAGTGGGGCAAACGCGAGGGGCCGCGGGGGCTGCGCGCGCTGCGCGAGAAGCTGTCCGGGCGGCCGGATCCGGCCGGACGCAGGGCCGTGACCGACGCGGGGCACGGCTCGGCGGCGCCGGACGACGGGTTCGCGGAGCCGCATGTCCCGGTCATCCGGCTGTTCATCAAGGTCGCCCCGGACCTGCGTCCCTCGGATGCGCAAGCGGCGCGCGAGGGGCGGCCGGAAGCGTACTACCGGATCTCGTCGCGGGTCCGGTACGCCGAGTCCGTGCGACTGCACCGGGAGGACTGCGACCCCGAGGAGCCCGTGCCACGCAGCAGACTCCCGTACGCCGTCGCGGACCTTCTGTCCGCGACGGCCGAGCTGTGGCAGGCTCGGGACGAGAACGTGGTCCTGGAATTCTTCCTGCCGGCGGAGTTGCTCACGGAACCCGTCGAATGGTGGGACAGGAATCCCCGACTGGGGCATTCCAACCCGCTGTTGAGCAAGTACCCGTGGGTGTACGTGCACAGCCTCGAACGGATGCAGCGGCGCGATCTGCACCACGCCTGGCGCAGGCGCTGGACGCGCTGGAAGAGCGACCCGGGTGGCGGACGCGCCCACTGGTGCGACCCGGAGGGTCGCCCCGACACCGAGCATCTCGCCCTGCTGGATGCGCGGATCGGCAAGGAGGAAGGGGTGGTCTGCATGGTGCTCAGCGACACTCCACGGGCGGGCGACGGCACGGGGTCGCACGAACTGCGGCTCGGCCTGGATCTCGGCGTGCCGGTGATGATCTTCCACCGGGCGGCGGACGATCCGGAGGCCTTCCACGGTCTGGTGAAGGAACTGTTGGCCGGGGAGGGTCTGGCCAACCTGCCCGCCACTGCACGACAGTGGAGGAGCGATGCGGCAGCGGGCACGGCGGAGGTACGCGACAAGGCGTTGATCCAACAACTGGGCGTGGTCTGGGACGATCCGCAGCAGCTCCTCGACGGTGATGCGTGCGCTCCCGCCGCCTTCGTAGGGGGGACCGAGTGAACGCGCACGAGGCCAACGGGCTGCCCTACCGCGGCAGCGGCAGGCCGCGCCCCCAGGAACCGTACGACGAGCGGAGCTGGCCCGAGGGCCCGCGCTGGCGGAGCTTCGCCGGGGGACCGGTCCAGCCCCAGCCGCCCGACGAGGACGAGGCCGACCGCAGGCTCGGCCCCGCCGACGCGCCGCGCAGGCCCCCGCGGGACGAGACCCGCCTGGTGAACGCGGCGATCCTGCTGCGCCGGCCACTTCTGGTCACGGGCCGCCCAGGTGTGGGCAAATCCGCTCTCGCCTTCCGCATCGCCCGCGAGCTGAGCCTCGGCCGGGTCCTCCAGTGGCCCGTCACCAGCCGCACCACGCTGGCCTCCGGCCTGTTCGAGTACGACGTGATCGGCCGCGCCCAGGCCGGGCAGGCCTGGTATCTGGCCCAGCAGCAGCACGCCGCGGACACGGAAGCGGCGACGGAAGGCGAACTCCCCACGGACGTAGGCCAGTTCGTGCAGTTGGGGCCGCTCGGAACCGCGCTCCTGCCGCACCGCATTCCGAGGGTCCTGCTCATCGACGAGATCGACAAGTGCGACGTCGACCTCCCGCACGATCTGCTGTCGCTGTTCGAGGACGGCCGCTACGCCGTGCCTCCACTCGTTCGTGTGAGCAAGAAACAGCCCGAGGTCACCGTGCACACCGCCGATCCGGGCGGAGTCGCTCGGATCACGGACGGAATCGTTCGGGCACGCGCATTTCCCATCGTGATCATGACCTCCAACGGTGAACAGGAGTTCCCGGAGGCCTTCTTGCGCCGGTGTCTGCGTTTGGACATGCCGGACCCCGATGCGGAAGGGTTGGGCGAACTGCTCTCCGCCCACTTTTCCGACCGACTCGGTGACATGCACGGCAAGTTGATCCAGGACTTCACGTCCCGCAGCGAGCGCACCGACGGTCTGGCCGCCGACATGCTGCTGAACGCGGCGCATCTGGCGACGTCGGGCGCCTACACGTACGCGGACGGCGACGATGCGGAGTGGCAGGCGGTCCTGCGGGCCATCTGGCACTCGCTGAAGGCCGACGGGACAGGGCTCAGTGACTGAACGCCCGCCCGCTTCCGAGGGCAGGGGACCGGATGCGCACGGCCCGCGTCCGTCCTCCGGCCGCCCACGCCTGCCCGTGGGGGACCTGCACTGGTGGGAAGTGGCGGACGCGCTCTGGATCGCCGAGCAGCACCCCGAACTCCTGGGCGTGGACAGGGAATCCGCGCCCCCGCCCACGGCGGCCCCGAAGCCACCGCCGCAGCTCCGGCCGCAGCCGCAGCCTGCCCCGGACGCCACCGCCCCCGTACACCAGGACGAGCACGACGCCGACGCGGGCGCCGACGTGCCCCACACGCCGTTACGAGCCCCGGAGGCGGCCGCCGAGGGCCGTGCGGCCCCGCCTCCCGCCCCGGCCGAGGAGGGCGCGGACGGCGTACCGCGGCAGGGCGCGGGGCGCCGGCGTACGGGTCGCGCGCGCCGCAGGACCGGGCCCTCGGCCAGGAACCTCGGCCGCGCCCTGCGGCCCTTCCGGCAGATCCGCCGCACCTCGCCGGTCGAGGAGGTCGACGAGGAGCGCACCGGCGAACAGTTCGCCGAAGCCCCCTGGCTGCCGCCCGCCCTGCGGTCGGCGCCCGAGGCGCGCTGGGACGTGGTCCTCGTCGTCGACAGCGCGCCCCACATGGCGATCTGGCGGGCCACCGCCGACCGCCTGGCCGGAGTGCTGCGCCGCTACGGCGGCTTCCGCGACATCGTGCTGCGCCGCCTGGACACCGACTCCACCGGCGGCGTGGTGCTGCGCGGACCCGGCCGGCGCGGCGCCACCCACCCCGTGCGCAGCCTCGTCGACCAGTCCGGGCGCCGGATCGTGCTCGTCCTCACCGACGGCGTCGCGGCCGCCTGGCGCAGCGGCGCCGTGCACACCGCGCTCGCCCTCTGGGGCCGGCACCAGCCGCTCGCCGTGCTGAGCACGCTGCCGCAGCGTCTGTGGCACCGCACCGGGCTGCGCCCCGAGCGGGTCAGGCTGCACCTGTCCGGACGCGGGGCCGCCGGCGAGGCCGTCGACTGGGCGCCGACCCGGCCGCACGGCACCGACGACTGGGTGGCGCCGCTGCGCCGGGCCCACGCGCTGGCCGTGCCCGTCCTCGAGGTCTCCGGTGAATGGCTGTCGCCCTGGGCCCGGTTCGTGACCGGCGAGCAGCCGCGCTGGACGGAGGTCGCCGCCCTCATGGTGACGCCCGACGCGCCGCACGAGCCCGCCGTCGAGCAGGAGCCGGCGCGCCAGGACGTCTCCGCGGCCGAACAGGTCGCCCGCTTCCGCGTCTGGGCCTCGCCGGAAGCGTTCGAACTCGCGGTGCGGCTCGCCGCGGTCCAGCTCGACCTGCCGGTCATCGCCGCGGTGCAGCGCGCGATGATGCCCGAGTCGGCGCCGGTCCATCTGGCGGAACTCCTGATGAGCGGTCTGGTCGAGGTGCTGCCGGGGGACGACAGCGCGTACGTGTTCCGCCCGGGCGTGCGCGAGGAACTCTTGGCGGCCGGAACCAAGCGCACCACCTTGCAGGCCTCCCGCAGGGCCGCGGAGGTGCTCGCCTCCCGCAGCGGCGCGGCCCGGGAACTGCTGGCGCACTACGAGGGCCGTGAGCAGCCGCCCGAACCGGAAGTGACGGCGGAGAACGCGCGCTTCCGGGCCGTCGAGCACGCGGTGCTCAGCGTGCTCGCCGGTGAACACCTGCCCAGGGCCAGGCGGCTCGGCCGGCTGATCGCGGCCCACACGGAAACAGCACAGCCGACGGACGCTGGGGAGCGTGGCGGAGTGATATCGGACGAATCACCACGAGGCACAATGAAGCACCCGAACTCGCAAGATGGCCCGAGTCGCACCGATTCCACGTATCCCTCGCAGTCCCCGACCGCCGGGCCCGCAGGCAGGGGATCGGGTGCGCCCGGCCCGCTCCAAGGAGGCACGCCAGTGACCACGGTCGTCCCCGGGACCGCCGCCCCCGCCACCGATGGCCGGGAGGATCCGGCCGGCCCCGCACCGCACCCCTTGCGTGCGGCAGGCCCCGCGATCCTCGGCAACATGCCGCCGCGCAACCTCGTCTTCACCGGTCGCGACGACCTCCTGGACCGCCTGGAGGCCGACCTCGGCGAAGGCCCGACCGCCGTGCTGCCCCATGCCCTGCACGGCATGGGCGGTGTCGGGAAGTCGCAGCTCGCCCTGGAGTACGTGTACCGCAACGCCGCCCGCTACGACGTGGTCTGGTGGATCCCCGCGGAGCGTCCCACGCAGATCGCCCAGGCACTGGTGGAACTCGCGCTCCGGCTCGACCTGCCGGTGACCGGTGAGGCGAACACGGCCGTGCCCGCGGTTCTGGAGGCCCTGCGCACGGGACGCCCCTACGCCAACTGGCTCCTGGTCTTCGACAACGCGGAGAGTCCCGAGTCGGTGCAGAGCTACTTCCCCCTCACCACGGGCGGCGG
This sequence comes from Streptomyces sp. cg35, assembly GCF_050410835.1. NCBI lineage: Bacteria > Bacillati > Actinomycetota > Actinomycetes > Kitasatosporales > Streptomycetaceae > Streptomyces > Streptomyces sp. cg35. The sequence goes on along the minus strand of NZ_CP191268.1, from coordinate 927,134 downwards.
CTCCTCCGGTTCCATTCTCGTGACGTCGCGCAACCCGCAGTGGAACACCCTGGCGCACCCCCTTGAGGTCGACGTGTTCAAGCGCGAGGAGAGCATCCAGCTGCTCCAGCGGCGCAACCCGGACCTGCCCCACGACGAGGCGGACCAACTCGCCTCCGTCCTCGGTGACTTGCCGCTGGCCGTGGAGCAGGCGTCCGCCTGGCGCGCGGAGACGGGCATGCCCGCGGAGGAGTATCTGCGGCTGTTCGCGGAGAAGCGGGCGGAACTGATGGCGGTCTCCCCGCCGACCCAGTACGAGCAGACGGTGGCGACCGCCTGGAACGTGTCCCTCGACCACCTGGAGGGCAAGAACTCCGCCGCGCTGCAACTCCTCCAGGTCTGCTCGTACTTCGCCCCCGAACCGATCGCCCGCTCGCTCTTCTCCGGAGCGCCCGTCGAGCCGATCGCCCCCGACCTGGACCGTGCGCTGACCGACCCGCTGCGGCTGGGCCGCGCCATCCGCGAGATCAACCGCTACTCCCTCGCGAAGATCGACCACCGCACCAACTCGATCCAGATGCACCGTCTGGTCCAGGCCGTGCTCAACGCCCGCATGTCGCAGGAACAGCGCGACCGGCTGCAGCACGGCGCCCACCTGCTGCTCGCCGCGGCCACCCCGCGCGACCCGCAGGACCCCTCGCACTGGGGCCGCTTCGGCGAGCTCTATCCGCACGTCGTGGTCTCCGACGCGATGAGCTCACCTTCCCGGCACGTCCGCCAGATGGTGCACGCCGTCGCCGAGTACCTCTACTACTGGGGTGACCACGAGGGGTCGCGGGAGTTCTCCCAGCGGGCGTACGACATCTGGTCCGAGCTGCACGGCGAGGACGACCGCCAGACGCTGATGCTCGGCCGCCACCTGCGCTACGTGCTGTGGGCCCTCGGCCGCTACCACGACGCCGCCGCCCTCAGCACCCGCATGCTCGCGGTCCTCGAGGAGCGGCCGGGCTCCGACGTGGACGACGAGTTCCTGCGCGTGCGCGGCCTGGCCGCGTCCGACAGCCGGGCCGGCGGCGACTTCAAGGCGGCCCGCGACATCAACCAGGAGGTCTACCAGCGGGCGGTGCGCGCCTACGGCGACGACGACCCCGAGACCTTGATGCACGCCCACAACCTGGGCGTCAGCCTGCGGGTGAACGGCGACTTCAGGGCGGCGCTGGAGCTCGACCGGCAGACCTGGCAGCGCCGGGCCCAGATGTTCGGCGAGGACTCGCTGAGCAGCATGCTCACCGAGTCCAGCATCGCGCTCGACCGGCGTGAGCTGGGCGAGTACGTCGACGCCGTGCAGCTCTTCGAAGGCATCACCGAGCGCTACCAGCTGCAGATCGGCGCCAACCACCCCAACACCCTGCGCAACGTGGCCCGCCTCGGTGTCTCCCTGCGCAAGGCGGGCCGGCACGCGGAGGCGGCCGAGCTCACCCGGCGGGCCCGCAAGGAACTCCTCAGCCGTTACGGGCCGGAACACCCCGACTCCCTGGTCGCCTCGCTCAACCTCTCCGTCGACCTGCGCCAGTCGGGCGAGCTCAGCGACTCGATGCGGCTGGGCGAACAGACCCGCGACCAGTTCGCCCGCGTCTTCGGGCCCGACCACCCGCACACCCTGGAAGCCGAGATGGATCTCGCCATCACCTACCGGCTGCTCAACAAGGTGGACGAGGCCCGCAGGCTCAACGAGTCCGCGCTGGAACGCTGCTCGGCCCTGCTCGGCGAGGGCCACCCCGACACCCTGGTGTGCCGGATCAACCTCGCCAGCGACCTGTTCGCCCAGGGGGAGGTGGCCGCCGCCCTCGCCCTCGACGAGACGACCCTGCGCGCCGCGAAGGAGACGCTCGGCGAGGACCACCCGACGGTCCTGGTGCTGACCAGCAACCTGTCCCAGGACCTCAGGGCGCTGGGCCGGCGCGCGGAGTCCGAGGAGCTGCGCCGCATCGCCGTCGAGGGGATCGCCCGGGTCCTCGGCGAACAGCACCCCGCCCACGCCGACGCCGTGGCCTCCCGCAGGGCCAACTGCGACATCGATCCCATGCCGATCTGACGGGCCCGCCCGGTCCCGTCAGGCCGGCGCGAGTCCGTCGAGCCAGGTGACGAACGCGACGGGGCCGGGGGCCGCCCCGCCCCGGCGGCCCAGTGCGCGGTGCACCGCGCACGCCAACTCCGGCTGTCTGCGGGCGACATGGCCCGGAGCGTCCGGCCCCCGTGCGCGCAGGGCCAGCAGGAGATCGGCCCATGACGACGTCCGGCCCGTGCTGTCCTCCAGCAGGGCGGTGACCGCGGCGCGCACCGCGCCCGCCTCGTCCCCCTGGACGTGGAGGGCGTGGGCCGGGCGCGCGTCGTGCGGCAGTTCGGGCTCGGCGTGCCCGGTCAGCCGGAGGCGGTACAGCGCCGCGACGACGTCGAGACGCGGCACCTCGGGGCTCGGCCGCAGCCGGGCGGCACCCGTAGGGCCGGGCGTCAGCGGGGCGGGCCAGGCATCGGCCAGCGCGGTCACCGTCGCCGGGTCCGCCGTCATGTGGTGCAGCCGCCAGCTCATCGTGTGATGGTCGGCGGCATCGCGTGCCATGGCGTCCACGGCGCCGAACCGCTCGGGGTGCTCCCACTGCGTCACGGCCTCGCCCAGCGTCCGCACCAGTCTGCGGCCGAGCGCCGTGAGCCCCTTGTGCGTCTCCAACTCGCCCAGCACCCGCAGCAGCTGACGCCGCCACAGGGCGTACTCGAAGCGGGCCGTGGTCCTTGTCTGCGGGGCGAGCAGGGCGCGGCCGCGCCAGAACCGGGTCACCGCGGTGAACGCGTAGACGCCCTGGAGCAGTCCGCGCAGCGGGCGTGGTTCGTCGCGCCACGGTGTGTAGAACAGGGTGTCGTCGTCGGGCTCGTACAGCTGGTAGAGGTGCATCAGCACACTGAGCTTGGTGTGCTGGATCTCGTGCGCGAGGACCGCCGCGAGCTGCTCCGCGTCCGCGGGCCGGGCGGAGGCCAGGCGCCCCGCGCCGTCCCCCGACGTGGCGCTGGTCAGCCGCTCGCCGCCGGTCCGGGCCAGTGGCTCCACGCTGTGCAGCAGCACCGAGACGTCCGCGGCGGACTGGGCGTCCGCCTCCGCGAGCAGGGGAGTCGCCTCCCGCAGCAGGGCGGTCCAGCGGTCCGCCTCGTCGGCGGGCAGCCGCCCCGGGGGCCGGCCCTGCGGGGTCGGCACGATCCGGTGCAGGCCCTGGTCGTCGAGGAGTACGGAGCGCCTCTCGCCCAGCGCCGTGAGCCGGACCCTGCGGGCCGGCTCCCAGTCCGGCCCCGGAGCCGTGTACGGGGCGGGCGCCCGGACCGTGTGCTCCCCGATCTCGACACTGACCTCCCGCGCGGAGCCCGTGACGCGGGCCCGGCCCCAGGGGGCGCCGCCGGGCACGACGGCGCGTCCGACGCCGGGCAGCCACACCGTGCCGTGCCGCGAGGGCACGGTCAGCGTGAAGTCGGCACCCGTGCGCAGCGCCGCGGCGGCCGCCAGGGCGTGGAAGTGCCCGGTCTCCACCCACAGCGGTACCGGTGTCGCGGCGGGAGCCGCCGTGCCGCGCAGCGTGCGCAGGGTCCCGGCGAGCCACAGTCCGGTCTCGGGCGCCATCAGCAGCTCCTCGACCGCGGCGTGCCCGCGCCGGTCCGCTTCGACGAGCAGCTGCCACGGCTCGTCCGCCGGGTCCAACGGGCCCACGGACCAGGGGTGCTCACGCAACAGGTCCAGGAAGAGGTCGATCAGGAGGAGGCGGTGGCTGCGCTCGGCCCGCCACAGGCTGCGCAGCACGCGTGTGCTGCCGCCGCCTCCGGCCAGGTCGTCGAAGTCCGCCTCGGAGAACCCGTGCCGCCGCAGCGCGCCGGTCGAAGGGGTGGGCTCAGCGGACATCGTCCGGCCCCGGCCCCCTGCCCGCCGCGCCGCGAGGGCGCTCAACTCTTGTCGTCGCCACCGAAGTTGACGTCGGGATCGTCGAGCTTGCGCAGCAGTCTCCGTTTGCCCTGCGCCCGCTCGGCTCCGGTATGCGCGCGTAGCTGCTCAAGCGTCCATCCCCCGAGGTCTACAAGCTCCGACTCGACAGCGCTGTCGGCGTGATCCATGGTGCCGTTGCCCTCCCAGCATCTGGGCCGCCGATGCCGCCGACGCCGACCCCTTGTGCTCCATCATGTCCCCTGCACTCATGCTCGGGAACCCCGCGTCTCAGTCATCCTTTTCGGTCAACTCCCGTGCTCTGGCCGAGAATTCGGTGTACGCCAGCGTTCCCGGGTCCACCATTTCCAAGGCGTCGCACAACTCGTCGAGACCGTCGGGAAACTCCAGACAGGTGTCGACGAGGTCCAGCAGCGCGGGTCTGGTGATCGCCGACTGCGGCACACTGGCGGCGATCTCCGGCGGCAGCTGCCGGATGACCCGGGCGCGCGCGTCGGGCTCCCGCATCGCCGGGACCCGCTCCAGCGCGAGGACCAGCTCACGGCGCCGGGCGCGCGCCGGACGTGCCGGGCCGGCCGGTGCCGGGGCCGGCCGCCGCCACTGCTCGCTCTGCCCCTGTGGCCCACAGTGCCAGAAGTACGTGGGCGTCTGCGCCGCCGTGCCCTGGGCGGCGACCCGCTCGCGCACCTGGTCGGCGAGGGCCCGGGGGTCCGCGGGCCAGGAGCCCGCCCCGCCTCCCTCGTCCCACAGGTCGTGCACGGCGGCGGTGAAGACGCCGGGTCCGCCGGTGCGGCTGCCGCGCGCCGACTGGCCCGGGGCGCACGCGAACAGGGCGTGCTGGCCCGGGCGTTCGCGCAGCGGCCGCACCGGGACGGGATCGGGCGCCAGCGCGCCGTCGAGCCGCGCCGGATCGGCGAACAGCTGACAGGCGTCGAGCAGCCACAGCTGATGCGGGAAGGACGGCACCAGGTCCGAGCGCCACGCGGCGAGCGCCGCGTCCAGGTCCAGGCTGCGGATGTCCCGCTCGGTGGCGTCGGCGTACAACAGTCGGCGATGCCCGTCGGCGGCCACCAGCCCGTGCCCGGACCACGCCAGGAAGAAGAAGTCACCGCTGCGCGAGGGGAGTTCGCGGAAGAGCGCCTGATGCACGGCCTCCCGCCCGGCCCGCCTGAAGCCCAGCCCGGCCTCCGCGGCGAGGTGCTCGTTGTGCGGCGCGGGGGACAGGAGCAGGGTGATCCGCTCCGGTGGCAGCCCCGCGGCGAGCAGCCTGCGGGCGTGGCCGACGGCGTCGCGCACGGGCCCGTCCAGGTCCCAGCCCGGCCCGCCGTCGTAGCGCTCCACTCCCACGATGACGGCGTGCGTCGACGCTATCCGGTCCGGCATGGGGGGTTACTCCCCGGGAAACGGCGGGGCGAATCGTGCGGAGCGGGGCGTCCGCCGCCGGCCGCCTCCGGTGCGGAGTTTGCGATGTGTACGCATACATACCGTTACATGACGTATGGGGCCCCTTGACATGAAATGCGTACGTTCGTAGGTGTCGCCGCGAACCACCGGGGCGGCCGCCCTCACACCCGACAGCGATCCTGAAGGTGCCCCTCATGCCCCTGACCTCGCGTGCCCTGCGCACCGGCATCGTCACCACCACAGCCGCGGCGGCGATCGCCCTCGGTACCGCCTCCGGAGCCCTGGCCGCCGTGCCGCACGGTGCGGGCGTCACCGCGGAGTCCGGTGCGCCCACCGCGGCGAAGCGCACCTATGTGAGGACCGTCGCTCTCGCGGTCAAGGGGGACAGCGCGAAGGTCTATCGCCTGGGGAAGCACGCGTACCAGGCCGAGATCACCGACCACGGCAAGAAGATCGCCGACCTCGTCGCCCTCGGCAAGGCGGCCGCGGCCGATGTGCACGGTCTGCGCGTCACGCTGTCCCCGGACGGTGGGCTCACGAGCCGCCGCGGCACCCACACCGCGGTCCCGGCGCACACACCGAGACCCGCCGCCCGGACTCCGGGGAGGACGGCGCAGTCCACCCCGGCCCCGGACAGTTCCGCGCAGCCGGACGACCAGGACTTCGACGACGGCGGCATCGTCGGCCTCGCCCGTCTGCCCCGCACCCTCGACCCCGGCCCGATGTCCTCGGGCCGGGTGGCCTGAACCGGGCCGTCGGCCGAGGACACCCGCCCGTTCCGCACGCCACGAAAGGCCCACTCGTCCCATGACCGCGAGCCGCGCCCGTCCGCGCGCCCTCCTCATCGTCCTCGGCGCCCTGGCCGCCACCGCGATGCCGACCGTGGCCGCCTTCGCCGACCCGCCGCGGGTGCCGGCCACGGAGTCGCACAGCACGCCTCGCGAGGAGATCCAGCCCGCGGCCCACATCGTCGCCGAGGTGGCCCGCAAGACCGCTCACCGCTCGACGGGCCGGCCGCTCGGCCTCGTCCCGGACCTCGCCGGACCGCGGATCGGGCTCAAGGCGCCCCAGCACACCGGACCCGACGGGCCCGCGGCGGTCACTCCCCGAGCGGCTGGGTGAAGCGCAGCAGATTGCCCGCCGGATCACGGAACGCGCAGTCGCGCACGCCGTAGAACTGGTCCATCGGCTCCTGCACCACATCGGCGCCGGCCTCGCTGACCCGCTTGAACGTGGCGTCGCAGTCCTCCGTCGCGAAGAGCACGCCGCGCAGCAGCCCCTTGGCCAGCAGCTCCGCCATCACCCGTCGGTCGTCCTCGGACGCGTTCGGATCCGCCAGGGGCGGCTCCAGAACGACGCTCACGTCCGGCTGCGACGGCGAGCCGACGGTCACCCAGCGCATCCCCTCGTACCCGACGTCGTTGCGCACCTCCAGGCCCAGGACGTCGCGGTAGAAGGCGATCGCCCGGTCGGGGTCGTCGACGGCGATGAAGCACGTGGAAAGCTTGATGTCGTCCATGCGGCTCAGCCTACGACCGGGCGGCGGGCCCCGCTTGTCCGTTCCTGACGGGCCGCGTGTGGATCTTCACGATGCAGGCCGGGATCGCGACGGCGTCGTCGTGGGCGCGGGCCCGGTACGCGCTCGGCGTCTCCCCGACCAGCTCGGTGAACCGCGAGCTGAACGAGCCCAGCGACGTACACCCCACGGCGAAGCAGACCTCGGTCACCGTCAGGTCGCCGCGGCGCAGCAGCGCCTTGGCCCGCTCGATGCGACGCGTCATCAGGTAGCTGTACGGCGTCTCGCCGTACGCGGTCCGGAAGCTCCGGGAGAAGTGTCCCGGCGACATGAGGGCGTCGCGGGCCAGCGCCGTCACGTCGAGGGGCTCGGCGTAGTCACGGTCCATCCGGTCACGTGCCCGCCGCAGCCGGACGAGGTCGTCGAGCTCCTGCCGTTTCACCCCACGAGTTTCCCACAGGGGCGCGCGGCCGGGCCGGTCCACTGTCCCGCCGCGGCACCCCCGGCCCCCTCGGCTAGGCGTCCGCCACCCAGCTCCCGTGGAAGCCCAGCGGTACCCGGCCGGGCAGGTGGACGCGGGCCAGCGGGTGGCCTGTGAAGTCCTGCGCGGCGAGGACCACCAGGTCCGTCGCGCCGCGGTCGGGGTCGTGGACGTAGGACAGGATGTAGCCGTCGTCCTCGTCCCGGCCGCCGCGGCGCGGTACGAACACCGGCTCGCTCGCCGCCGCGCCCCGGGAGAAGCGGTGCACCTGCCGGCTGCCGCGCAACAGGTCGTGTTTCACCAGGCAGTTGGAGAACTTCTCGTCCGGCGGCACTCCGTCGACCGTTTCGTAGGCGCGCCACATCTCGGCCGCGCTCGCGGTGTATCCGTAGCGGTGACGACGGGAGACCAGGGATTCGTTGACGCGGGGGAACTCCTGGGGCAGGTCGTCCAGGCGGGTGCCGGTGACGCGTCCCGAGCGCAGGTCGACGACCCAGCGTTCGAGCGTCGGCGTGCCGGTGCTGGAGGGGCCGCCGTTGCCCCGGCCGGCCGCGTAGAACGGCGCGGGCATGGCGGTGTACTCGACGACCACGGTGTCGCCCTGGTCGTAGGCGTTGAGGGTGTGCGAGTAGAACACCGGGTCGATCTGGAACCAGCGGGTCGCGCCCCCGGTCCGTGGCATCACGCCGACCCGCATCGGATGGCGCTCGTTCCAGAGGTACGGCACGAGCGCGCCCGCCTCGGCCGCGGCGGCGTCGAACGTGAGGGGCACGTCGACAATCACCACGTACTTCCCGGTGAGCGCGAAGTCGTGCATCATCGGCGCGTCCGCCACCGGGATCCGATGGGTCGCGGCCACCCGTCCGGTCCGGTCGATCATGATGTGCCGCACGTGGTCCCACGTCGCGTAGTACGCCACCGCGTGCAACTCGTCGGCCGTCGCGTCGTACTTGGTGTGCGCGGTGAACGCCCCGGTGAGCGTGGACCGGAAGTCGTAGGGGCGCACCGTGGCCAGCTCGCCGTCCAGTTCGTAGGGCAGCGGGCCGCTCTCCTGCAGCGCCAGGATCCGGCCCTTGTACGGGATCACGTGGGTGTTGCACGCGAAGTCGTCCGGCGGCGCCTGGCCCGGGTAGCGCTCGCCCAGCTTCTTCGCCACCTGCGCGGAGCGCACCCACCGGTTGCGGTACCACTCGGCGCGCCCGCCCCGCAGCCGCACACCGTGCACCATGCCGTCGCCCAGCATCCAGTGGTGTGCCCGCGGATCCTCCAGGCCGAGGGCGTTGGGGCCGGTGCGCAGATAGCGGCCGTCGAGGTCGCGGGGCAGGCGGCCGGTCACCTTCAGGCCGAAGGCCGTCAGCTCCTCGGTGACCGGGGCGAAGGCGCCCTCCAGGAACGGGAGCGAACCCGTCCCGCCCGTCGCGGGCCGCGCGGCGGCGCCGGTGCCGGCCCCGAAGCCGCCGACCACACTGCCCGCCGCCGCGAGCGCCGCACCCTTCAGGACCCTGCGTCGCGTAGCACCGCTCATCGTCTCTCTCCTCTGTCCGTCGTCGGCTACGAGACGAAATCCTGCTCCGGCGACGGGAGTTGGACAGGAGGCCTGGGGCCCGGATCAGGGGTGGTGCCGGCACCACCCCGGCAGCCGGAGCGACGCCGTTCGTGTGGCAGAGTGCGGGGACGATCGACGTACGGTCTACGAGCACGGCGACGGCTACCTCGTGATCGCCGAGGGGATGACCCAGACGTTCGAGTACGAGTTCACGCTCGCCCGCGTCGTGCACGACAGCCGCCCCGACATGCCGGTGGCGCCACCGCAGCCGGTGACGCCACCGCCTCCCGCCGCCCCGCCGTACCAGTGAGCCGGCGGGGCGGCGGGCCTCAGCCGAGGGCGCGCAGCGCCGCGACCACGGCGTCGATCCCCCGCGCCGCCTTGGCCCGTGGGCAGCCGACGTTGAGGCGCAGGAAGCCGGGCGCCCCGTACGAGGTCCCGGGCATCACGGCCACCTTCTGGGTGTCGACGAGCTCGCGCTGCAGCGCCTCGTCGTCGATGCCCAGGGGGCGCACGTCGATCCAGGCGAGGTAACCGGCCTGCGGAGGCGTCCAGCCGAGGTCCGGGAACGCCGCGTCGAGCCGCTCGGCGACGTGCTCCAGATTGCCGCGGAGGTAGCCGCCCAGCGCGTCGAGCCAGGCGCCGCCCTTCCGGTACGCAGCGATGTGCCCGACGAGCGACAGCACCGACGGCGACGACAGGCCGTCCGCCTCCTTGAGGTGGCGCAGATACCCGTCGCGGGCCGCGGGATCGCCGATGATGCCGTAACTTCCGGTCAGCGCGGGGATGTTGAACGACTTCGACGCCGACGTGACCATCGCCCAGCGCGCCCCGGGAGCGCCGTGCAGGGCCCAGGGGCGGTGGACGTGCGGCGGGTGCGCGAGGTCGGAGTGGATCTCGTCGCTGATCACCGCCACGTCGTACCGGGCGCACAGGCGGGCCATCCGGTCCAGCTCGTCCCGCGTCCAGACATGGCCGGTCGGATTGTGCGGCGAGCACAGCAGGAGAATCGCCGTGTCGGGCCGCGCGAGCAACCGCTCCAGGGTGTCCCAGTCGCCCAACGGGCATTCCAGCAATTGGCGTTCGTGCGCGGCGATCGTCTTGGGGAACGCGTCGTACATCGGCGTGTGGACCACGACCCCGTCACCGGGCCGCGACCACAGCTGCAGGAGCCGGCCGATCTGGTAGACGACGGACGGGCCGTAGACGATCGTGTCGGGGTCGACCGTGGTGCGGTGCCGGGTGCCGCACCAGTCGACGACCGCGGAGAGGAAGTCGGCCTGGCGCCACCGGGAGTAGCCGAGCACCCCGTGGTCGAGGCGGCCGCGCAGCGCCGAGAGCACCTCGGGCGCCGTCTCGAAGTCCATGTCGGAGATGGTGAACGGCAGCAGGTCCGGGACGCCGAAGCGGTCCTCGACGTAGTCCCACTGTGTGCACCAGGTGCCGTGCCGGTCGACGGGCGTGTCGAAGTCGTAGCCGGAGCCTTCGACGCCGTCGGCGGGGGAGTCGGCGGGGGAGGGGAGTGGCACGGCTCAGCCCACCGGGACCATCGTGGCGATCGCGTCCTTCACCGACTGCACCTGCGGGCCGATGATGACCTGGACGTTGTGGGCGTCGAGCTTGATGACGCCGACCGCCCCGAGCTTCTTCAGGCGCTGTTCGTCGACGCGTTCGGCGTCCGCGACGGTCATCCGCAGGCGGGTGATGCAGTTGTCGAGGGACTGGATGTTGTCGGCGCCGCCGATTGCGTCGAGGATCGCCACCGCGTCGTACTTGCCCGCGACCAGCTCGCGCGGCGCGCCGTCGGTGTCTTCCTGCCCGGCGGATTCCGCTTCTTCGGCCGGCTCGTCCCGGCCGGGCGTCTTCAGGTCGAAGCGGACGATGGCCCAGCGGAACAGGAAGTAGTAGGCGGCGAACCAGACGGCGGCGATCACCGGGACCAGGTACCACTTCGTGGTCGAGCCCTGGAGGACGCCGAAGACGAGCCAGTCGATGACGTTGCCGTCCGTGTTGCCGATGAACACGCCGAGCACGGCGGCGGTCAGGAAGCCCAGGCCGACGAGGACCGCGTGGATGAGGTACAGCCACGGCGCGATGAACAGGAACAGGAACTCGAGCGGCTCGGTGATGCCGCCGACGACGCAGGCGACGACACCGGACACCAGGAGCGCCTTGATCTCGGGGCGCATCTTCTTGTTCGCGCAGTGGTACATCGCCAGCGCCGCGCCCGGCAGTCCGCCGAGGTAGGCCGCCATCTTGCCCTGGGACAGGAAGTGGGTGGCATCGGTGACCGAACCGGTCGGCGCCTGCGAGCAGTTGAGCTGCGCGTAGAAGAGGTTCAGCGCGCCGGAGACGTGGTCGCCGCACACGGTGCCGGAGCCGCCGACATCGGTGAAGCGGAACATCGCGACGAGGATGTGGTGCAGGCCGATCGGGCGCAGCAGGACCTCGCCCATGCCGAAGAAGAACGGGCCGAAGACACCGGTGTGACCGATCGCCCGGCCCAGATCCGTGATCCAGCCGTTGAACGTCGGCCACACCAGGGGGATCAGCAGGCCGAGCACGCTGAGGGTGAGCGCCGAGACGATCGGCACGAACCGCAGACCCCCGAAGAAGGCGAGCGCGTCCGGCATCCGCTGGGTACGAAAGCGCCGGTGGAGGACGCTGACAACGATGCCAACGGCTACCGCGCCGAGCAGTCCCGTATCGATGGACTGGATGCCGATGACGTCCGCGATGCCGTAGTGCGCGATCGCCTTCTCGTCCTCGAAGTCGACGCCCTTGGCGGTGAGGAAGAAGTTCACCGCCAGGTTCATCGCGGCGAAGCCGACGAAGCCGGAGAACGCGGCGACGCCCTTGTCCTCGCGGGCCAGGCCCAGCGGGATGGCTATCGCGAACATGACGGGCAGGAACTTGAAGGCGACCAGCCCGGTGTTGGCCATCCACGTGAAGACCAGATGGAAGCCCTCGCCCTGGAGGAAGGTCAGATTGTCGGTGACGGCGTCGCTGGAGAGCGACGAACCGATGCCCAGCATGATGCCGCAGAACGCGAGCAGCGCCACCGGGAGCATGAACGTCTTGCCGAGCCCCTGGAGGAATTCCCAGAGTGCGGCCTTGGTCTTCTGCATGTGGGGGGTCTTTCGTGCCTGAGCGGAAGGCGTGCGGGACGGATGAGATCACAGCAGGTGGGGAGCTGTCCATGAGTGCGCGGGACCGCGAGGACCGCCGCGTGGGCCCAGCAGCGCCCGACGGCGGTGTGCGCCGTCCTGTGCCTCAACCTCCGCCCTGGGCGCCGCCCGGCCTCTCTCTGCGCGTGCTGTGCGCCCCCACGCGGGGGTTCGTCCGGCGCCGGACCCGGTGATAACGCTGGAGACACGGGCTCAGCGGACGGGGGGACGAAAGGAATCGGCATGGCACCTGTCGCAGTTCTTGAAGCGGGACGACTGTCCGCCATAGCGAAGATCCTCGACCGGGCGGGCGGTCACCTCAGCGCCGCGGCCCACGACGACGCGGAGATGTCCGGCATCCAGTCGCTCCTCGCCCTCTCGCGCAGCGCGTCGTACGACGTGACCTGCGCGGTACGGCATGCGGGCACCGGCGATCTCGGCCTGGCCCACGCTCACCTGGAGGCGGCCCGGAGCGCGCCCGACCAGCTCGCGGCCGTGGCCGCCGGCATGCCCTCCCCGCTGCCGGCCGGAGTGCGCACCGCGCTGCAACTCCTGCGCGGCATCACGGGGTTCTTCAGCGCGGAGACGGAGGACGCGTTCGTCCGCGCCCTGCGCATCGACGTCGCCGGGGGCCGGACCGCCGGCTGACGGCGCGCGGCTCACCGCGCGCGGCGCACGACCAGCGTCTCCGCGTCGCACGCGACGTCCTCCAGACCCGCACGCCGCCACTCCTCGCGCAGCACGGGCAGAGGCAGCGGGTACAGGGGAAACGTGTCGCGGTGCTCGCGGATCACCCGGCCGTCCCGTTCCACGGTGTAGGTGAAGGACACACTGATCAGCCGCTCCTCGGCGCGCGTCGTCATGGTGGCGCCGAACACGTCCTCCCCGACGCGCACACGAGGCAGTCGCTCCACCTGCTCCCGGAGGGGCGGCTCCGTCGGCGGCGTGTCGAGGACGGCATGGCCTCCGGGGGCGAGTGCGCGGCCCAAACCCCGCCACAGCGCGTGGCGTTGGCCCGGCGGGATCGTCGGCACGACGTTGTTGCACACGACCAGATCCGCGCGCGGCGACAGTGCGCAGGCGTCGAGCGTCCACGGGTGCACGGTGACGCGCGCCCGCTGGTCCGCGCGCAGGCCGGCCAGCCGCGTCATCAGCAGGGCGCGCATCGGCGCCGCCGGTTCGACCGCGTGCACCGTCGCGGACGTCGACTCCAGCGCGAGCACGGTCAGCAGGCCGCTGCCCGCCCCCGCGTCGACCACGACCTCGGCCCGCTCCAGACGGGCGCCGTACAGCCGTGCGGCCCGCCGCCGGTCCTGGTCGGCCTGCAGGATGTCGTAGAACTCCGCGGTGTCGGAGTAGTCGTCGCCCGTGGTCCGTTCCCTGGTCACGTCGGCACTGTGCCCCGCGGGACGGCGTCGGACGCGATGTCGGCCCGATCGGCGCAATGCCCGGCCGGTGCCTGTCGTCCGGTGCCCGTGAGCACCCGGCTTCCGCGTCCGGTCCGTCACGCGCCCGGACTTTCCGTCGAAGAAGCCGCCGTGGCGGACCGGGACCGCCGTCGTCCCCGACCGTCCCCGCCCCCGGCGCCGCGCCGACGGCGTGCACATCGCCCTCATGCCCCGGCGGAGCGCCTGCCATGCCTCGGCGCGTCCGATCCGCGGCCCCTGTGACGCCCGGGTCCCCGGTGCGGTGGGTTTCCCCGCGACTGCCTTGACAGGGTCACGACCGCTTGTATGGTCTAGTCCAAGCAGCAACGGCCGTTCCGCTTACGGGAGTTCGCCCTGCGTTCATGGGCGGGCCTTCCCGTGTCCCTTCGCGCCTCTTGGCCCCACCCACGAGAGGCCGACCTGACCGCGCGCCCCCACGTTTCGCGCGTTCAGGAAGACCTGAAGTGAAGGAGTACGCATGAACGCCAGAAGGAAGACGGCCGCGCTCATCGGCGCGGCGCTGGCCCCGGTCATCGCCGTCAGCCTGCCCGCCGGACCGGCGAGCGCGCACGGCTACATCAACACCCCGCCCAGCCGTCAGGCGCAGTGTGCCGCGGGCACCGTGTCCTGCGGTGACATCACGTACGAACCGCAGAGCGTCGAGGGCCCCAAGGGTCTGACCAGCTGCAGCGGCGGGAACAGCCGGTTCGCCGAGCTCGACGACGACTCCAAGGGCTGGGTCGCCACGCCCGTCCAGAAGTCCACCACCTTCGAATGGAAGCTGACGGCCCAGCACGCCACCAGCACCTGGCAGTACTTCGTCGGTGGCCAGTCGATCGCCGAATTCAATGACAACGGTGCCAAGCCCGGCGCCACCGTCACGCACCAGGTCGATTTCGGTTCGCTGACGGGCCGTCAGAAGGTGTTGGCCGTCTGGAACATCGCCGACACGACGAACGCGTTCTACGCCTGCATCGACGTGAACGTCGGCGGCTGACGGACGCTCCGAACGGCGGCGCCGCGAGCCATCCCCACGGCGCGCATGCGCGTCATGGCTCGCGGCGCCGTACCCCCCACTCTTCCGTCCGATTGGAGCGCCCCCATGCGCCGTCGCCTCCTCGCGCTGCTGACCGCCGGCGCGTCAGCAGCCACCCTCGGAGTGTTCGCCCTGGCCGGCACCGCGTCCGCCGAAAAGGCCGACGCCCAGGCCGACTTCATCGTCAGCCAGGCACAGTTCGACCAGATGTTCCCGAGCCGGAACTCCTTCTACACGTACGACGGGCTGACCGCCGCGCTCAGCGCGTACCCGGAGTTCACCGGCACGGGCAGCGACACCGTACGCAAGCAGGAAGCCGCCGCCTTCCTAGCGAACGTGAGCCACGAGACCGGCGGGCTCGTCTACGTCGTCGAGCAGAACACCGCCAACTACCCGCACTACTGCGACACGTCGCAGTCGTACGGCTGCCCGGCGGGCAACGACAAGTACTACGGCCGCGGCCCGATCCAGCTCAGCTGGAACTTCAACTACAAGTCCGCCGGCGATGCCCTCGGCATCGATCTGCTCAACAACCCCGATCTCGTGCAGAACGACTCGGCGGTCTCCTGGAAGACCGGCCTGTGGTACTGGAACACCCAGACCGGCCCCGGCACCATGACCCCGCACAACGCGATGGTCAACGGCTCCGGATTCGGCGAGACGATCCGCAGCATCAACGGCAGCATCGAATGCAACGGCGGCAACCCCTCGCAGGTCCAGAGCCGCATCGACAACTACAAGAAGTTCTCGCAGATCCTCGGCGTCGACCCCGGCGCCAACCTGAGCTGCTGACCTGCCCGTCGCCGGACCCCTACGGCCGGCTCACGGACTCGTCCCCGGTCCGTGGGCCCGCTGTCCGGCGGGGTGTGATCTGATCGACCACCATGAGCGCGCCGTACGACCCCGCACCTGACGTGACCGACCTGACGGCCAGGATGGAGCGGAACCTGGCCGAGCACGCCTGCCACCTGCACCGCCGCCTCGACGGTGCGTCGGTCGCCGCGACCGACGATCTCCTGATCGCCGACAGCGGCCTCGACGACGACACCTTCAACATCGTCGCCGCGGCCCGCTTCACCCCCGACGACGCGCCCGCCCGGATCACCGTGACGACCACGGCCCTGGCCGCCACGGGCCGCCCCTTCTCCTGGTGGGTGGGCCCCTCCTCGACACCGCCGGATCTCTCGGCCCGGCTGACGACCGCCGGTCTGCCCGTGACCGAGCACGAGACGGCCATGTGGGCCGAGCTGACCGACGCCCTGCCGCAGCCCTGCGCCGACGACCTGGACATCCACCCGGTGACCACGCCGGAACAGCTCGCCGACTACGCCGCCGTCCTCGCCGCGAACTGGCACCCGCCCGCCGCGACCGTCCGGCACTTCTTCGAACGGACCGCCCCGCACGCCCTCGCCGCCGACGGTCCGGCCCGCTATCTGGTCGGTTACGTCGCGGGCCGCCCGGTCTGCTCGGCCGAGGTCTTCCTGCACGCGGGCGTCGCCGGGATCTACAACATCAGCACCCTGGCAGCCCACCGCCGCCGCGGCTACGGCGGCGCCGTCACCCTCGCCGCCCTGCACACGGCCCGCCGGCACGGCCACCGCCTCGCCGTGCTGCAGGCCTCCGAGGACGGCGAGCCCGTCTACCGCCGGCTCGGCTTCCGGGCAGCGGGCCGCTTCACCGAACACGCCGTCCTTCCCGGAAAGCCGCTGCCCGCAGGCGTCTAAACTGGGGCGTCGGTCTGCGCGGAAAGGACAGGAGAGAGACAGTGGCGGCAGGTTCTCCAGGGTCGGCCGAGGCCGGGTTCAGCGATCCGTCCGCCGAGGTGCTCGACCAGGCGGCCGAGGCCTTCGGGCTGCTCGCCGCCCCCACCCGACTGCACATGATGTGGGCGCTGGCCGAGGGCGAGTGCGATGTCACCGGGCTCGCCGAGCGGGTCGGCGGCGCGCTGCCCGCCGTGAGCCAGCACCTGTCCAAGCTCAAGCTCGCCGGCCTCGTGCGCTCGCGCCGCGAAGGCCGCCGCCAGGTGTACTACGTCGACGACCCGGACGTGGTGACGGTGGTCCGGCTGATGGTCGGCCAGCTCACCGAGCGGGCCGAGCAGTCCGCCGCGCCGGTCCGCCGGCTGCGCGGCGCCGGAGCCTGAGCGGCGCGGTGTCCGCCCACGACCCCGCTCCCGCCCGTGCGGCCGCGGCCCCCGCGGTGGGCCCGGCCCCCGGCGACCTGTCCGCGCTGCAGGTGCTGCGTGCCCTGGACGGCTCGCCGCGCGGACTGACGGAGTCGGAGGCGGAGGACCGGCTCGCCCGCCACGGGGCGAACATCCTTCCCGGACACCGCCCGGTGTCCCGGCCGAAGCGGCTGTGGCACAGCCTGCGCGACCCGTTCACCGCCGTGCTGTTCTGCCTCGGCCTGGTCTCGGCCGTGGTCGCCGCGTGGGGCACCGCCTGCGTGATCCTCGCGCTCGTCGCCGTCAGCTGTGTACTGCGCGCGCAGGGCGAGCACCGCGCCGACCGCTCCATGGACCGGCTGCGCGGACTCGTCGCCACCACCACGAGCGTCCAGCGCCGCACGGCACCCGACGCCGCCCCGCGCGTGCGGGAGATCCCCGTCGACGACCTGGTGCCCGGCGACGTCGTCCGCCTCGCCCCCGGCGACCTGGTGCCCGCCGACCTGCGTCTGCTCAAGGCCCGCGGCCTGACCGTGCACCAGGCCGCCCTGACCGGCGAGTCCGCGCCGGTGCCCAAACAGCCGGTGGACCTGCCCGGCGCGGGCGACAGCGCGCACCTGCTCTTCCAGGGCAGCAGCATCGCCTCCGGCGGCGGTACCGGCCTCGTGGTCGCGACCGGCGCCGACACCCGCTTCGCCACGGTGCGCACGGCCGGCCGGCGCGCCCGCACCAGCGCCTTCGACCGCTCGGTGCACGGCATCTCCTGGGTGCTGATCCGCTTCATGCTCCTCACCCCGCCGCTGGTCCTGATGGCGAACGCCGCGCTGCGCGGCCGGGGCCTGGAGACCCTGCCGTTCGCCGTGGCCGTCGCGGTCGGCCTGACCCCGGAGATGCTGCCGGTCATCGTCACCACCTGTCTGGCGCGCGGCGCGTCCCTGCTCGCCCGCACCCACGGGGTGATCGTCCGGCGGCTGCCCGCCCTGCACGACCTCGGCGCCGTCGACGTCCTGTGCGTCGACAAGACCGGCACCCTCACCCAGGACCGCCCGGCCGTCGACCCCGACCGCACCGACGCGGAGGCCCTGCACTGGGCCGGTGTCTCGGCGTGGTGGACGCTGCAGACCGCCGAACCGGCGGACCCCGACCCGCTCGACGAAGCGCTGCTGGCGGCCACCGGCCCCGAGGACTGGGAGGCGTACGACGGCGTCGACGCGCTCCCCTTCGACCCGGTCCGCCGCCTCGCCACCGCGGTCGTCCGGGAACCCGGCGCGCTGGGCACCCACACCCTCGCCGTGAAGGGCGCCGCGCAGGACGTCCTGGACCGCTGCGCACTCGACGCCGACGAGCGCGCCGAGCTGCGGAAGCAGGCCGCGGAGCGCGCGGCCGACGGGGTCCGCCTGCTGGCCGTCGCCACCGCGCGGCGCACCGCCCGCACCCGCGCCTACACCCCGGCCGACGAACGCGGACTGACCTTCCGCGGCTTCGTCGCCTTCCGCGACGCCCCCGCCGACACCGCGCACGACGCCGTCCGCGCTCTCGCCGCGCGGGGCGTCGCCGTCAAGGTCCTCACCGGCGACGACCCGGCCACCGCCGCACGCGTCTGCCGCGACCTGGACATCGACCCGGGCGAGGTGAGCACCGGGGAGCGGCTGAAGGACCTCACCGAGGGACAGCTCGGCGAGCTGTCCGCCCGGACCACGGTGTTCGCCCGCTGCACCCCCGAGGACAAGGCCCGGGTCGTCGCCGCGCTGCGTGCCCACGGACGCACCACCGGCTACCTGGGCGACGGCGTCAACGACCTGCCCGCGCTGCGCGCCGCCGACGTCGGGATCTGCCCGCGCGACGGGGTCGACGTGGCCCGCGAGAGCGCGGACGTCGTCCTGGCGGAGAAGGACCTCACGGCCATCGAGCACGCCGTCGTCGCCGGCCGGCACAGCAGCGCCAACATCGCCTCGTATCTGCGCATCACGCTCTCCTCCAACCTCGGCAACGTGATCGCGATGCTCGTGGCCGCGCTCCTGCTCCCCTTCCTGCCGATGCTCCCGGCGCAGGTCCTCGTGCAGAACCTGTGCTTCGACGGGGCGCAGCTCGCCCTGGCCCACGACCGGCCCGACCCGGCGGCCCTGCGCCGCCCCACGGTGCTGCGTCCGCGCTCCTTCCTCCGCTTCATCACCGGGTTCGGCGCGCTCGGCGCCCTCGCGGACCTCGCCACCTTCGGCGTGCTCGCCCTGTGCCTGCCGGGCACGCTCGGCGCTCGCGACGAGGCGGCCTTCCACGGCGGCTGGTTCACCGAGAACCTGCTGACCCAGGCCCTGGTCATGCTCCTGCTGCGCACCGGCCGCCGCGCGGCCGAGGGCCGCACCCCGGGGCCCGTGCGCTGGGCGGCCACCGGGCTCGCGGTCATCGGCATCCTGCTCCCGCTGACCCCCGTCGGCCCCCTGCTCGGCATGGCGGGCCTGCCCGTCGTCTACTACCTGCTGCTCGCCGCGGTCCTCGCGCTCTACGCGGCCGCGCTGCACCGGGCGAGCACGCGGAGCCGCTGACGGGGGCGGGGACCGTCCCCCGCCGTCGGGTCAGGCCGCCCGCGGATGCGTGAGCCGGGCCAGCAGGTCGTCCAGGGTGACCAGGCCCGTCAGCCGTCCCGTTCCGTCGCGGACGACGGCCAGCGAGGCGCGGGCCCGGCGCAGCCGGTCGATGGCGTCGCCCACCGTGTCGGTGGCCGACAGCTCCGGTACGGGCCGGGCGAGCTCGCGGGCCGTGGCCGCACGGTCGCGGGCCCGGGCGATCAGCGCGTCGCGGGCATGGACCGAACCGACGACGCGCGTGCCGTCGAGGACCAGCAGGCGGCTGCGGTCGGCCGCGGCGGACCGGGCCAGCACGTCCTCGACGCCGGCCCCGGCCGGCACCGAGGAGATCCGCTCCGCCGGGACCTGGAGGTCCCCGACGGGGGCCTGCGGTTCGGTGAGCGAGCTCGTGATCAGCTCGGAGTCGTCCGCGCTGATCAGGCCGAGCCGCTCCGACTCGGCGACCAGGCGCGTGAGCTGCTCGCGGTCGTGCACGGCCGTCAGTTCGTCGCGCGGGGTGACCCGGCACCACCGCACCAGCGCGTTGCTGATCCTGTTCAGCAACCAGATGAGGGGGCGGACGACCTTCACCACCGCGCGGAACGCGGGGGAGAGCAGCATCGCCGAGCGCTCCGGGTGCGCGATGGCCCAGGACTTGGGGGCCATCTCGCCGACGACCATGTGCAGGAAGACGACGACGACCATGGCGACGGCGAACGAGACGCCGTAGCTGAGACCGCTCGGCAGCCCCCAGTCCCGCAGCAGCGGGTCGAGCGCGTGGGACACGGCCGGTTTGGAGATGGAGCCGAGCCCCAAGGTGCAGATGGTGATGCCGAGCTGGGCCCCGGCGAGCATCAGGGACAGCTCCCGCATCCCGGCCAGCGCCGCATGAGCGCCGCGCTGCCCCTGGGCGACGGCCTTCTCCATCCGGTGCCGCTTGGCGGCGACCAGCGCGAACTCGGCGGCGACGAAGAACCCGCTGCCGATCAGCAGCAGCACGGTCACGAACAGCGCCATCGGAAAGCTCATCGCCGGCTCCCTTCCTCGTCGGCGGATCCGGCGGCCGCGGTCTCGGCGGACCGGCGCTCGATGCGGACGCGCTCGGCGACGTGCCGTTCCAGGGCCCGTACGTCGATGAGCGCGCGGGTACCGTCCGGCAGATCGACCGTGAGGCGGTCGCCGATCGCCGGGAAGCGGCCGAGGCGGTCGACGATCAGCCCGGCGAGGGTGTCGTAGTCCTCGCCCCTGGGCAGCTCGATGCCGGTGGCCTCCTCGATCTCGTCGAGACGGCGGCCCGCGTCGACGATCCAGCCGGCGCCGTCGGCCACGGCGAGGCGGGTGACGGTGTCGGTCTCGTCGGCGATGTCACCGACCAGTTCCTCGGCGATGTCCTCGTACGTGACGACGCCGGCGACGCCGCCGTGCTCGTCCAGGACGACGGCGAACTCGTCGCCGCGCTCCCGCATCCGGTCCACCGCGTCGGGCAGGGCCAGCGTGTCCGGCAGCAGCAGCGGGCGGCGGGCCAGTCCGCCCGCGGTGCTGGTCGCGTAGGCATGCAGCGGCAGGCGGGTCAGCTCGCGCACCCCGACGACTCCGGTGATGTCGTCCGGGTGGTCGCCCAGCACCGGGTAGGACGAGTGACCGTGCCGGGCGATCAGCCCGACGGTCTCGTCGGCGGAGGCGTCCTTGCGCACGAAGACGGCGTCGGCGCGCGGCACCATCACCTCGTCGAGCGTGCGCTCGTTGAACTCCAGGGCGTGGTCGAGGAGCAGCGCCGTGTCCCCGGGCAGCTCGCCCTGCTGGTGGGACTCGCCGATGAGATGGCTGAGCTCCTCCAGGGTGGCGCCGTGGTGCAGCTCCTCGACGGGCTCGATGCCGATCCTGCGCAGCAGCCTGTTCGCCGCGCTGTCGAAGAGGCGGACGACAGGGCCGACCACCTTGAGATAGGCGAGGGTCGAGCCGGCCAGTGCCTTCGCCAGCCGCTCGGGCACGGCCAGCGCGAGGTTCTTCGGGGCCAGCTCGCCCAGCACCATCTGCACGACCGTGGCCAGCACGAAGGCGAGGATCACGGACATGCCGGTGACGGCGGCGTCCGGGACGCCCACGCCGGACAGGGCGGGCCGCAGCAGCGCGGACACGGACGGCTCGGCGAGGAAGCCGACGACCAGGCCGGTGACCGTGATGCCGAGCTGTGCGCCCGAGAGCATGAACGACAGCCGCTCCAGCACCTTCAGGGCGCGGGCGGCCTTCTTGTCGCCCGCTTCGGCCTCCCGGGCGAGCGCGATCCGGTCGGCGGCGACGTAGGCGAACTCCTGCGCGACGAAATAGCCGGTCCCCGCCGTGAGGACGAGGACGGCGACCAGGCCGAGTGCGGCACTCATCGAACACCACCCCGCCGCGTGCCGCGGTCATGCCTCGTAGGGCGGGGTGGTCGGGGACTGTGCCCCGGAGGGTCCGTCGGTCTGGCGGACAACGCAGGTGCTCCTCGGGTAGTGCTGTCTGACGACAACGATTCTGGTCGCGCCCCGGTTCCCCGGCCATTCGTGCGCGGAGTCAGCTGCCCTCGGCCCGGGGCAGCGTGGCCTCGCTGCTCGCGCTGTCCTTGGCGGCGTTCTCCTCCTTCATCGCCTGCGTCTCGCTCTTGAGGATGCGCAGCGACTTGCCCAGGGAGCGGGCGGTGTCCGGGAGCTTCTTCGAGCCGAACACCAGGATGATGACCAGCCCCAGGATGAGCAGGTGCCAGGGTTCGAGAGCGTTGCGGAACATGGTGGGGACTCCTTGCCGTGATCGTGCCGACGGGTGCGGCGTGCGTACCGCATCCTCAGTTTTACTTGCTACATTGCGCAACCGTACAACCCTGGGGCGGCGTCGCACGTCACCTCTCGCAGGACGCACAGGATGAGGGCATCGATGACGCAGATCCCCGAGGCGCCACCCGAGCGCACCCGCCGCAGGGCCCAGGGGGCACGCGGCGACACGGGGCGCCGTGGCGCGCGGGCCCGGCGCCGGCGGCGCGGCAGGCTGCGGTTCGGCCTCGTCACGGGGCTGGCGTTCCTCGTCCTGGTCACGGCCGGCGCGGGCTGGCTGTATCTGCGGCTGAGCGGGAACATCGACACGTTCTCGTCGGACGGCGTCTCCAAGAACAGGCCCGACGCCGAAGCGTCAAAGGGTGAGAACGTCCTGGTCATCGGCACGGACGCGCGTACCGGCGGCAACAGCGAACTCGGCGGCGGCGACAAGGACGACATCGGCCGCTCCGACACCGCGTTCCTGCTCCACGTCTACGCGGACCACGAGCACGCCGTCGGGGTCTCCATACCCCGCGACACCCTCGTCACGATCCCGCCGTGCAAGCTCCCCGACGGGTCGTGGAGCACGACGCGGACCGGCGAGATGTTCAACTCCGCCTACTCCACGGGGCAGACGGCCGAGGGCAATCCGGCCTGCACACAGAACACCGTGGAGGAACTGACCGGGCTGCGCGTCGACCACACCATCGTCGTGGACTTCAAGGGCTTCTCCCAACTCACCGACGTGGTCGGCGGAGTGAAGGTCTGCCTCCCGCAGGACGTCTACCAGAACGACCTCAACCCCCACCGCACCACGCGGGGCAAGCGCCTCTTCGCCAAGGGCGAGCAGACGGTCTCCGGGCAGCGGGCCCTCGACTACGTCCGCATCCGGCACGGCATCGGCGACGGCTCCGACATCGGCCGCATCAAGCGCCAGCAGGCGTTCGTCTCCAGCCTCATCAAGAAGATCAAGGACGACGGGTTCACCCCCACCAAACTGCTGCCGCTCGCCGACGCCGCCACCAAGTCCATGACGGTCGACCCCGGCCTCGGCTCGGCCGACAAGCTGCTGACGTTCGCTATGGGGCTGAAGAACGTGGACCTGCACAACACCAAGTTCGTCACCATCCCCTGGAAGTACGACGGCGACCGCGTCGCCGTCGTCCAGCCCGACGCCGACGCGCTGTGGGCCGCGCTGAAGGACGACCGCACTCTCGACGGCAAGGACGCGGGCGCCAAGAACGGCGCGCGGGCGTCCGCCTCCCCGTCCGCCACCGGGGACGTGTCCGGCGCGGGCATCTCCGTCGCCGTCTACAACGGCACCACGACCATGGGCCTGGCCTCCACCGCCGCCAGGGCGCTGACCGGACACGACTTCACCGTCACCGGCACCGGCAACGCCACCACGCAGGACCACGACTCCACCACGATCGAGTACGGGGCCGGGCACAAGGCCGACGCCGAGGCGGTCGCCCGGCTCTTCCCCGACGCCGCGCTGCGGGCCACCGGCACGGCGGGCGTCGCCGTCGTGCTGGGAGCGGACTACACGGGCGCCGCCTCCGCCTCGCCGGCCCCCACGTCCGTGCCGTCCAGCGTGGCCGACGACGCGCGTTCGGCCGACGAGGACATCTGTTCGAACCTGTCCTACGGGTGAGCGGGCGCCGCGACGGGGCTCACACGACGCCCTGTCGACTTCACGCTGCTGCCTCAGGTGCCGGCCGCGGGCGCGCCAACAGGACGCAGCGCGTACCGCTGTAGACGGTCGGCATGCCGTCGCGGAGCCGGACCGAGCGCTGATCCGGCCGGCTGAGGGAGCCCCGAGGCCGGCCCGAACCCCCCGCCCGTGACCGTACGTGACGCCCTGTCAGCCGACAGTGCATCCATCTTCGTGTCGATCCTGTGCTTCTTTGCAGGCAGCCGCATGGAACCCGGACGAGGCCTCCCATCTCGCTCCGGGACGGTCGTCGCACCCGTGATAACACGGAGTGATCAGCTTCGAAGGGGAAGACGACATCATGGGTATCTTCAACCGTCGCCAGACCGCGACGCTCGAGCCGGCGCCGGCGGTCGGCCCCGGTACGCCCTTCCCGGCGTCTGCGGACAGCGGTGTCGCGCTCGACCCGGCGCTGCGCGCGCTGACCGGGCAGTGGACCATCGACCGTCCGCACAGCCGGATCGGCTTCTCCGTGCGGCACGCGATGGTGACGACGGTGCGCGGCGCCTTCAGCGACTACGACAGCACGCTGTACTTCGACGGCGCCCGGCCCTCGCAGTCGCGGGCCGAGCTCGTCATCCGGGTCGCCAGCGTCGACACCGGCGTCGAGCAGCGGGACGCGCACCTCATCGGCAAGGACTTCTTCGACGCGGACCGCCACCCGGAGATGGTGTTCCGCAGCACCGCCACGGTCCACGAGGGCGGGGAGACCTTCCGCATGGCGGGGGAGCTGACCATCCGCGGTGTCACCCGGCCCGTCGAGCTGCAACTCGACTACCTCGGCTCGGTCCTCGACCCCTTCGGCTACGAGCGCGCGGGCTTCGACGGCACCACCACCATCGACCGCACCGAGTGGGGCCTGGTCTACAACCAGCGCCTGGAGGCGGGCGGCACCATGGTGAGCGAGAAGGTCCGGCTCCAGTTCGACATCTCCGCGATCCGGTCCACGCCCCTGGCGTAGCGCCCCGGCCGGTCGAGGAGACGCGACCGGGCGTGCGGCGGCCTCGACACGGGCGTTAGGCTGCTGCCCTGCAGTCGCCTGCACGGATTCTCCGCGGGCCACTGCGCGGCGGTGGGGCTCGCCGCACCCGAACCGCGGCATCGGTGCCGCCGACAGTCCCTACTTGCGAAGGAGCGCGCCCGCATGCCCGGGCGCCCGGCGAGTAGGAGATGCGCATTCATGACGGCCCCCGAAACTGGAGTGATGGACGAAGCCACGGACGCGGACGTCGGTCCGCGCGCGCCCGCGCGGCGGGCACGGCCGTGGCGGGAGCAGGCGCCGATCGTGGCGGTGGTCGCCGCCGGCGGTGCGATCGGGGCCTCGGGGCGCTACGCCGCGTCGCTCATGTGGCCGGTCGCGGACGGCGGTTTTCCGTGGACGACCCTGTGGGTCAACGCCGTCGGCTGCGCCGTGATCGGCGTGTTCATGGTGCTGATCACCGACGTGTGGGCGGCGCACCGGCTGGTCCGGCCGTTCTTCGGGACCGGAGTCCTCGGCGGTTTCACCACGTTCTCGACGTACGCCGTGGACATCCACCAGCTCGTCGAGACAGGCGAGGTCCGCACGGGCCTCGCCTATCTCGCGGCGACGGTCGTCGCGGCGCTCGCGGCGGTGTGGTGCGCCGCGAGCGCGACGCGCCGCGTGGTGACCTGGAGGCAGCGATGACGAGGCCGGCCGGTCGCGCCCTGCGCGTGACGATCTTCATCGGCGAGAACGACACCTGGCACCACAAGCCCCTGTACGCGGAGATCGTGCACCGGGCCCGCGCCGCGGGCCTGGCCGGCGCCTCCGTGTTCCGCGGCATCGAAGGGTTCGGCGCGTCCTCGCTCATCCACACGAGCCGGCTGCTGTCGCTCAGCGAGGACCTGCCGGTGGCCGTCGTGATCGTCGACACCGAGGAGCTGGTGCGCGGCTTCCTGCCGCAGCTGGACGAGCTGGTGGACGAGGGGCTCGTGATCCTCGACGACTGCGAGGTCATCCGGTACGTGGGGCGGGAGAAGGACCGGTGAACTGGCTGTTCGTGATCTGTGGCGCGATGGTCGGGGCGCCGCTGCGGTATCTCACCGACCGTGCCGTGCAGCGGCGGCACGACACCGTCTTCCCCTGGGGCACCTTCACCGTGAACGTCGTGGGCAGCCTGGTGCTCGGGCTGCTGACCGGCGCGGTGACGGCCGGGGCGGCGTCGTCGCAGGTGCAGCTGCTGGTCGGGACGGGGCTGTGCGGGGCGCTGACGACGTACTCGACGTTCTCGTACGAGACCCTGCGCCTGGCCGAGGGCGGGGCCCGCTTCCTCGCCGCGGCCAACGTCGTGGCCAGCGTGGTCGCCGGACTCGGCGCCACCTTCGTCGGGTTCGCCCTCGCCGAGGCACTGTGGACATGACCGGGGTGACCACGGCGCGCGTGTGACCTGTGGGGCGGCGCCCCGACGGCTCGCCGCGCCGGGCCCGGCCGAGGCGTGTCGCCGCCCTCAAGCCGCTGTCGTGCCACGGGTGTTCGGAAGCCCCGGAGGGCAGTACGTTCCCAGGTACCGCGCACCGGGTTGCGCGGCAGCAAGGGGGTGTCCGCCGATGTCGCACACCACGAGGACCGCCCGTCTCACCATTCATCTGGACGGCGCCACGCTCTGGCGTCACCGTCCCGCGTACATCGAACTGGTCCAACGCGCCCATCAGACAGGCCTCGCCGGGGCGAGCGTCTTCCACGGCGTCGCGGGCTTCGCGTTCGGGCCCGAGGTCCGCCGGCTGCGGCCCTGCATGCTCGTCCTCGTCGACGGCGAGGACCGGCTGCGGCTGTTCCTGCTGACCGCGCAGGACGTCCTGGAGGCCGCCCGCGCGGTCGCCGTCCTCGATCACGTCCAGGTGCACGAAGGGGCGGAGGAGGCGGCGGACGCGGGGTGAGCACGAGGTGGCCGGGGGCGCCGGTCAGCCGTTGCGCACACCCTCGTCACCGCGCTCCTGCGCCGATGACCGCCGGTACACCGAGGGCGGCACCCCGTACCGCTCCCGGAAGGCGCGGCTGAAGTGGAAGGGGCTCGTGAAGCCCGAGGCGCGTGCGACCTGCGCGATGTCCAGATCCGTTGCGTCCAGGAGCCGTTGCGCATGCGTGAGGCGGGCGGCACGAACCGCCCGCATCGGCGTGTGGCCGGTCTGCTCGGCGTACAGATGCGCGAACCGTGAGGGGGACAGGGCGACGTGGTCCGCGAGGGAGCGGACCGTGTGCGGAGCGCCCGGAGCCGCGGCGATGATCGCGTCGGCCTGCCGGACTCACCTCTCCGCGCCCCGCGGCGGTCCACATCAGCAGCCAGTTGGCGGCGCCCGCCGTGCGTGTCACCGCATAGCCGGCGGGCTCGTCGAACCGGGCGGCGATGAGGGACCGCGCGGGCGGTGAGGGAGTGTCGGCGGCAGTTTCCGGCATGTGCGTGATCGTGCCCGTCATTCGCTGTCCGCCGCTCCGGCCGTAGTTTCGGATCGGTCCGCCGCCGAGCCCTTCGCGCGTCCGCGGCAGTCCAGCACAGGGGCGGCGCAGGACTCAAGACCGACTCAAGCCCGGACTCAAGTGCAGTACTGAAGAGGTTGCCCGTGTGCGCGATCCGAGAGAGGAAGGCTCAGTGCAGAACCCCGCGTCCGACACGTTCCAGGAGCAGTTCCGTACCCGTGGCTACGCGATCGCCCCGGGCCTCTTCGACCCCGCCGAGACAGGTGAACTGACCGACGAGTTCATGCGGTTGCAGGCCGCGGGTCCCGTGCCCGGCCACTTCGAACCCGAGCCGCAGCCGGCCGAGGGCCCTCTCGATCCCCTGCGGACGTATCCCCGGGTGATGCACCCGCACCGCTTCAACGCGATGGCGCGGCGCCGGCTTCTCGACCCCCGGCTCGGGGCCGTCCTCACCGGGCTGTTCGGCGAGGAACCGCTCGCCGCGCAGAGCATGTTCTACTTCAAGCCGCCGGGCGCCCGCGGCCAGGCCCTGCACCAGGACAACTTCTACCTCCGGGTCGAACCGGGGACCTGCATCGCGGCCTGGGTCGCCCTCGACCGCATCGACCGGGAGAACGGCGGTCTCGAAGTCGTCCCGGGCACCCATCTGCTGGACCTCTTCTGCCCGGAGGAGGCCGACCCCGGCCTGTCGTTCGCCCGCGAGTACGTGCCACCGCCGCCGGGACTCGCCCCGGTCCCCGTGGACATGGCCCCCGGCGACGTCCTGTTCTTCAACGGCACCCTGGTCCACGGCTCCGGCCCGAACCGCACGGCGGACCGCTTCCGGCGCTCGTTCATCTGCCACTACGTGGGCCGCTCCACGCAGCGCATCGCCCGCCACTACGACCTGTTGACGATGGACGGGCGCGCGGTGCGGGCGGAGGAGAGCACGGGCGGCGGGCCGTGCGGCGGCGCGTTCGTGAGCGCGCCGCACTGACGCGGGCCGGGCGCGGGCGCAGCGCTCGGGGCGGTGTCACAGCCGGCTCACACGTTTTGCATAATGCGAAGACCGCGCCGGGTGGCGCTCAGGCCCACCTCGCCGCCTCGGTGCGATCCGGTGAGCTCGATGGGGGTGTGGCGTGCGCGGGGAACGCGACCGGCCCGCTCCGGGGCTCGCGGCCCACTTGAGGACGGTGCTGTGGGGGCCCGCCGAGTTCGTCGGTCTGCCCGGCCGGAGCCTGCTGACGGAAGGGCTGTTCGCGGGCGGCGCCGCGGGCCTGGCGGTGGTCGGCGCGGGCTTCGCCGGCATGTGGGTCGGGCCGTCCGCCCTGCGCAGCGGGGAACTGGGACTCGTGGCGGTCGCGGCGCTCACCCTCTATCTGCTGGTGCTGCGGGCCGGACGCGTCCTCATCGGCCTGGTCGTCCTCCTCGGGGCGTGTCTGGCCCTGTACGCACCGCGGGTCGCCACCGACGTCGTCCTGGCGGAGCGCGGCCTCGAGCAGTACGTGCGCGTGACCGCGGTGGAGGACGACGGCGCCCGGGGCGACGCCCGCGGCGACCATTTCTGTGTCGTCGCCGGTGACGCGCTCCCCCTCCCGGCCGGCACCAGGATCCGGCGGGGCTGCGGGAGTTCGACACGGCCGGGCGACGTGCTTCCCGTGCTCTACGACCCGCGCGGCCGGGCCGCGACACGCGGTGTGGCGAGCCGGGGCGAGGTCCGCGCGGAGAAGCTGCGGCTCGCGGGCCTCGCGGCGGCGTTCGTGGGGGGGAGCACGCTCGCGGTGGTGCGCTCGTTCCGGCTGACCGGTGCGCGGCACGGACCGTGAGCAGCGGAGCGTCGCCGGGCGGTCACCTGGATTCGAGCCGGCCCAGCGGATGGGCGTTCTCCGCGAGGACCTTGCGCGCCGCCGTCCAAGCGGTGCTGTCGACGCCGAGTGCGTGGCGGAGGTAGGCCCAGGTGACCTGCTGGACGAGGGAGACCCGTGCGGGGTTCTCGTCGGTGGTCTCCTTGGCCTCGTGGCCCGCGATGCCGCCGAGGGAGTGCTCCGCCCCGAAGAGCGTGAGCAGGCTCTTGCCGCCGGGGCCGAGGACGTAGGGATCGGCCATCCACTCCGGTCCGCGCACGCTCAGCGGGGAGTCGTCGCGGTCGCCCACGACGACCAGGGCCGGTGTGGTCATGTGCGCGAAATCCGGGTTCATGAAGGGGAAGTGCTCGGCCGCGAACGGCGTCAGGTCGGGGCCGCCCCGGCCGGCCGTGGCGAGCAGCACACCCGCCGAGACACGTGGATCGGACAGATCCTCTGCGCGGCCCGTCACCGGGTCGAGGACGCGCAGCCCCAGCAGATTGCCCGCGGTCTGGCCGCCGAAGGAGTGCCCGGCGGCGGCGATACGGCTCGGGTCGAGGCGGCCGGTGAGACCGGGGACGGCTGCCGCCAGCGTGTCGAGGTGGTCGAGGACGTGCTTCAGGTCCTCGACCCGGAACCGCCAGATCCGTGGCGTGCGGGGGTCGTCCTGGGGAAGACCCACGGTCCTGGAGTCGAGGTGCGTGGGCTGGATCACGACGAACCCGTGGGCGGCCCAGTAGTCGGCCAGCGGACCGTAGCCCTCCAGCGACGAGCCGAAGCCGTGCGCGAACAGGACGACGGGCAGATCGCGGCCGGTCACGGGCGCGGACACGCGTACCCGAAGATCCGTGCCGCGCTCCGGAGTGGGCAGCACGACCGGCTTCACGGAGACGACGGGGACGGCGGCGGGGACAGGGATGTCATACGGGGGCATGGAAGGCTCTGCTCTCTGACGGGGGAGCGGACCGCTGGTCGCGGTGCGGCCCGCACGTCGTACGCTAGAACCTGACGTCGACGTCAGAGGCAAGGTGTGTGGCCCGGCTCACGAAGGAGGAACCCGATGCGTATCGGCGAGCTCGCCGCCCGGACCGGGGTCAGCGTCCGGGCCCTGCGCTACTACGAGGAGCAGCACCTGCTCACCGCGGACCGCAGCACCAGCGGCCAGCGGCACTACCCGGAGAGCGCCGTCGACCGCATCGAGCTGATCCAGCAGCTCTACGCCGCCGGCCTGTCGAGCAGAACGATCGTCGACCTGCTGCCCTGCGTCGTCGACGGTGACGCCACTCCGGAGCTCATCGAGCGGCTCGCCGTGGAACGCGACCGCATCGACCGTCAGGTCGCCGATCTGGCCACCACCCGCGACAGGCTCGACACCGTCATCACCGGTGCCACGAAGAACCTCCGCACGGGCCGGCCGTGCCGGGACAGGCCCACCGGGTGACACCCCGGCCCCGCATGACCCTCACCCCATGAGCGCCCGCCGGGTGTCGGGGTCGGACACGCCGAGGCCCGTGCGCGGCGCAAGGGCCAGCACGCCCACCTTTCCCGTGTGCCGGCCCCGCTGGACCAGGCGCGCGGCCTCCCCGGTCTCCTCCAGCGGATACGTCGCCGACAGCGCGGGGCGCAGCCGGCCGATCTCCAACAGGCGCTGCATGGCGGCCAGTTCGGCGAGGTTCACGCCGTGGCTGCCGATGACGCGCTTGAGCCGCATCCACAGGTAGCGGTTGTCGAACTCGTGCTGGTAGCCGGTCGTGGAGCCGCATGTCACCACGGTCCCGCCGCGCCCCACCACGTACACGGACACGCCGAACGTGGCCCGTCCCACGTGCTCGAACACGATGTGCGGGTCCGCGCCGACGGCCGCCCTGATCAGTTGGCCGAGCCGGCGCCCCGGCACGGCCGGATCCGCGGGCACCCCGCCGTCCAGACCGATCTCGCGCCGGTCGATGACGGCGTGGCACCCGAACTCCCGCGCCGCGCGCGCCTTCTCCTCGCTGCCGACGACGCCGACCGCGATCCCGCCGCCGCTGCGCACCAGTTGCGCCGCGTACGCGCCGAGGCCGCCCGCCGCCCCCCAGATCAGCACGACGTCCCCCTGCTTCATCCGGGCGCCCCGGTCGCTGACGAGCATCCGGTACGCGGTGCCCGCGCACAGGGGGTTGCTCGCCGCCTCCTCCCATGTCAAGTGAGCCGGTTTGGGCAGGAGTTGGCTGGCGCGGGCGACGCAGTAGTGGGCGAGGCCGCCGAAGTTCGTCTCGAACCCCCAGGCCAGCTGGGAGGGGCCCATCATGCCGTCCGCGTGCGTCGCCGGGTCCTCGTCGTCGACGTACACGGGGGAGACCACGACCCGGTCCCCGATCCGCCAGCGCCGGACGCCCGAGCCCGCGCGCACGACGACGCCCGCCGCGTCCGAGCCGATGACGTGCTGCGGGGCGTCGTGCCGTGCCGCCCAGCCGCCGTCGCCGCCGAACTTCCGCAGGAAGGAGAAGGTCGGGACCGGCTCGAACATCGCCGACCATACGGTGTTGTGGTTGATGCCGCTCGCGAGGACCGCCACGAGGACCTCGTCCGGCGCGAGTTCGGGCATCGGCACCGCGCCGACATGGATCGACTTGCGGACGTCCTTGTCGTCCACGCCGCTGAAGGTGTCCTGGTCCTCGGCGCGCAGGTGGGCCGCCAGGTAGTGCTGCGGGACGGGCAGTTCGGCGAGGGTGGCGGCCGGGGCGTCGGCCACCACGGCCGCGGCGAGGGGGTCGGTTTCCATGGCGTTCCTTTCGGGCTTGAGGGGCGGGCGGAGGTCAGTTCGTGGGGAGTCCGAGTCCTGCGGCGAGCGTCGGCCAGGAGGCCTTGAACTCTCCCTGCCAGGACGACCAGGCGTGCGATCCGCCGTGGTACAGGTGCGTCTGTGCGGGCACGCCGAGGGCGGCGAGCCGGTCGGTGAACTTCCGCGCCTGCCCCCACAACGTGCCCTCCAGGACGGCGCCTTGGAGATTGCCGAAGTCGGTGCTGGGGATGCCGCTGCCCTGCGAGACGTACAGGCGGGTGCCCTTGAGGTGCTCGGCGAGGGCGTACGGGTTGTGGGCGGTCCAGTTCGCGCGCTGCAGGACGGGGCCGCCCCACAAGGAGCCGGGCAGCTCGAGTTCCCGCGCGACGATCGCGTTGACGACGGTGACCATGCCCACCGCTGTCGTGTCGAGGACCCCGCTGTACGACGCCGCGGCGGCGAAGGCGCCGGGCCTGCGCGCGGCGAACGCGAGGGCGCCGTAGCCGCCCGTGGACACTCCCGCGACGGCGCGCCGCTGCCCCGCGTGGAACTCCTCGCGCAGCAGCCGCATCACCTCGTCCACCTGGAACGTCTCGTAGTCGGGTGTGCGGCGGCCGAAGTTCCACCAGTCCGTGGGGATCCCGGTGGCGCCCGACGACGGCATGACGGTGATGACGTCCTGCCCGGCCAGGAAGTTCTCGACGTCCGTCTCGCGGGTCCAGGACGTGTAGTCGTCGTGCGCGCCCTGCAAGAGGTAGAGCACGGGCCGTTCGCGGTCGGGCGCCTTGGCGTACGAGGCGGGCAGGAGGACGCGGACCGGGACGTCGGCGCCCACGGCCGGGGACCGCACCGTGAGATCGACGGTCCGCTCGTCGAGCCAGTTGCGCGCCACGATCCTGGCTCCGTCCTCGGCCGTCACGGCCTGCCCGGCGGACGGGGCGGGCGCGCCCTGGGCGGGGGACATCCCGAGCGCGCCGCCGGTGGCGAGGAGTGCGACGGTGGCGGTGCAGGCCGCGAGTCGGGTACGGGCGGGTCCGCGGTGGCGGCGTCCGGGCATGAGGGCTCCAAGTGCTCAGCGGGAAGGTTCAGTTGGGGTCGACGGCGCGCGTCAGGTCGTCGGCCAGGGCGCCCACCACCGGGGGATCGAGAAGGGCCAGGTGGTGACCGGGGAGCGGGGTCACCGTGAGGTCGGTGCAGTGCGCGTCCCAGCCGAGGGCCGCGTCGGTGCGCTCGTAGCGGAGATCGCGGACCGTGTGGGGTGCCGGCTGCGTGGCCCGGTAGAGGAGGGTCCGGCCGTCGTAGCGGCGGGGTGTGTGACGTTCCCCGCTGCGCAGGTCCAGGTACGAGGTGCGCTGGTGCGCCAGGACGGCGGCGGGCAGATCGACGGCCTGCTCCAGGAGCTTGAGCACGAGATCGACCTGGGCGCCGTCGTCCAGGCCGCCCAGTTCCGCGTAGGGCAGCGGGAGTTCTGCCCCGTAGGTGGTCCGGATGTACTCCGCGAAGTCCGCGAAGCGGCGCCGGGCCTCGGCGGCCGGGCTGTCCGCGGGCGGGGCCGGCAGCGGGAGCACCGAGTCGATGAGGACGAGCGCGGCGACCTCCCCGTGCGGCGCCAGCAGCCGCGCCGCCTCCTGGGCGACGAGCCCGCCGTACGACCAGCCGCCCACCACCCAGGGTCCGTCGGGCCGCAGTCGGCGGATGCGGTGGGCGAAGTCTGCGGCGCGGCCCGGCACGTCGGCCGGACGCTCGACACGGTCGAAGCCGAACACCGGACGGTCACCGTCGAGGTGGACGGCCAGCCGCCCGTACACGTCGGACGAGCCGCCCGCGGCGTGCGCGAGGAACAGCGGGGTGCGCGGACCGTCGCCGGGGAACGAGCGCAGGATGCCCGGTGTGCCGAAGAACGGCTCGGCGGGATGCGTGAGCGAGGGAAGCGGGGGCGCGGGCGCGTCGTCGAGGAGCGCTGCCACTCCCCGCAGCGTGCCCTGGCGCAGGAGCACGCCCGGTTCGGGCGCCACGCCGAACTCCCGCTCCACGGCCGTGCGGATACGGACCGCGGTGAGCGAGTCGAGACCGAGGTCGGTGAGCGGGACGTCCGGATCGAGGCGGTCGGGGCCGAAGCCCATGACGCCCGCCACCACGGACCGCAACCGGTCCAGCGGCGTGGCCGCCGTGGCCGGTGCCGCTTCCACGGGCGGCGCCTCGGGTGTCTCGCCCGCCCAGAAGCGGCGGTGCTGCCACGGGGGCGACGGTACGTCCACGATCCGGCCGCCTCGGTGCAGCGTCTCGCGCGCCGAGGGCACCCGCACCCCGTGCACCAGAAGGGAGGCGAGCGACGAACGGAACGTCAGCGCGTCGTCGGTGCCGTGCCGCAGCGTCGGAAGGACCAGCGGACGGTCCACCCCGGCGTCCTGAAGCGTCCGGATGAGGGGATGCAACTGCGTCGCGTGCGGGGCGACTTCGACGAAGACGCGATGTCCGTCCTCGGCCGCCGCCCGCACCGCCTGCCTGAACCGGACAGGGCGGCGCACATTGGCCAGCCAGTACGCCGTGTCGTACGGGTCGTCGGCCCGCGGGTCGTCGAGGACCGTCGAGTAGCGCCGGCACCCGGGCGGCCCGTGCCGCACCGCGCCCAGCTCCCACGCGAACTCGTCGAGCAGCGGCTCGACGTCCGGGGAGTGTCCCGCCGCGGTCACCGGCATCGCCCGCGCGAAGCCGCCGTCGGCGGTGACCCGGGCGACGAGCGCCTCCACATCGGATGTCGAGCCCGTCACCACGCACTGCGCGGGGGAGGCGTGCACCGCGACGTTCAGTGTCCTCAACTCCCTTGCCAAGAGCGCGATGTCCGTCGACGGGAGATCGGCCACGGCCATCGTGCCGCCGCTCAGGGTGGCCAGGAGGCGGGAGCGCACCGCGACGATGCGCGCCCCGGTCGACGGATCGAGGGCGCCCGCCGCGACGGCCGCCGCGATCTCGCCCAGGGAGTGACCGACGACCGCCGAGGGCTCCACGCCGTAGGACCGCCACAGTTCGGCGAGCGCGACCTGAAGGCCGTACAGGACCGGCATGACGACGGTGAGGGAGGACAGGTCGGCATCGGGCTCGGTGGCGGCCCGCAGCGAGACACCGGTGTGCTCGCGGAGCAGGGGTTCGAG
Organism: Streptomyces sp. cg35; assembly: GCF_050410835.1. Lineage (NCBI taxonomy): Bacteria > Bacillati > Actinomycetota > Actinomycetes > Kitasatosporales > Streptomycetaceae > Streptomyces > Streptomyces sp. cg35. Next base: position 892,193 of record NZ_CP191268.1, on the reverse strand, counting down.
GCGGTCGACGGTCGCGGCGAACACCGGCTCGGTGGCGAGGAGTTCACGTCCCATGCCGGGCCACTGCGACCCGTATCCGGAGAACACCCAGACGGGTCCCGGCGCGCCGGCGGCGAGCGGGGCCCGGTCGGCGGTGACCAGATGGGTGTCCGGTGCGCCCGTGGCGAGGCGGTGCAGGGCGGTGGTGGCGGAGGGCAGGTCACGGCTGACGACCGCGGCGCGCCGGCGGCCACGACCGGTCCGGCCCGCCGCAGTCCGGGCCAGGTCCGGTAGGCGGACACCGCGGCTCGCCGGGGAGTCGAGCCAGTGCGCCAACGTGCCCGCCTGCGCGCGGAGCCGGGCGTCGGTGGGTGCGTCGAGCAGGACCACGGAGGGCTGGTCCGGGCTGCCCGCGGGCCCGGGCACCTCCGTCCGGTACTCCGCGAGTGCCACGTGCGCGTTCGTGCCGCCGAAGCCGAACGCCGAGACGCCCGCCGTCGCCGTTCCCGAGTACCGCGGCCAGGGTTCCGGCGAGGTGACGACGCGCAGGCCGAGCGCGTCGAGGTCGACGTGCGGTCCGGGCTCGGTGAAGTGGAGCTGGGCCGGCAGTTCGTCGTGGTGCAGGGCGAGGACCGTCTTGATGAGCCCCGCGATCCCGGCGGCCGCTTCCAGATGCCCGACGTTCGTCTTCACCGAGCCGATCAGCAAAGGCTGTTCGGGGGAGCGGCCGCGGCCCAGCACGGCACCGAGCGCGCCCGCCTCGACGGGGTCGCCGAGCGGGGTGCCGGTGCCGTGTGCCTCCACGTAGTCCACCAACCGGCCTTCCGCGCGGTGGACTTGAGCCAGCAGGGAGCGCTGCGCGGAGGCGTTGGGTGCGGTGAGCCCGTTCGAGCGGCCGTCGGAGTTCACCGCCGTGCCGGTGATGACGGCGAGGACCCGGTCGCCGTCGCGCTCGGCGTCCGCGAGCCGCTTGAGGACGACGACGCCGCAGCCCTCGCCGCGCACCATGCCGTCGGCCGCCGCGTCGAACGCCTTGCACCGCCCGTCACCGGCCAGCGCGCCCGTCCGCTGGAAGCCCAGCGTCACGGCGGGCGAGAGCAGTACGTTGACGCCCGCCGCGAGCGCCATGTCGGAGGCGCCGTCCGCCAGACTGCGCACCGCGTGGTCCACGGCCACCAGCGACGACGAGCACGCCGTGTCGACGGCGAGGCTCGGACCGCGCAGATCGAGCGTGTACGAGAGACGGCCCGCGGCGACACTCAGCGCGCCGCCGGGCGCGGTCCACGGGGTCACCGACTCCGGCCGCGCGGCGGTGAGATGGGCGTACTCGGTGCCGCTGATGCCGACGAACACCCCCGTCCGCGTCCCGGCCAGGGAGGGCGCGGGAAGCGCCGCGTGGTCCAGGGCCTCCCGCGTCACCTCCAGCAGCAGCCGCTGCTGCGGGTCGAGGGCGACGGCCTCGTCGGCGGCGATGCCGAAGAACTCGGCGTCGAAGTCGGCAAGCCCGTCCAGGAAGGCACCGTGCCGGCTGAGGTCCGCGGGCAGCGCGGACCCGGGCGGCACGAACTGCTCCCAGCGCCCTTCGGGCACCGTCCCGACGGCGTCCCGCCCCTCGGAGAGCAGCCGCCAGTACGCGGTCGGGGAGTCGGCCCCGCCCGGGAACCGGCAGCCGACCCCGATCACGGCGACGAGCGAACTGCTCGTAGGGGCCGGGGAACTGGCCGGTTCGGGCAGCGGTTCCTCGTCCGCCGTCGTCAGGGCCGCCACGAGCGCTCCCGGGGTCGGCGTCTCCCACAGGAGCGTCGCGGGCAGCCGGCGTCCCGTGACCTCGCCCAGGAGCGCCGTCAGGGCGACGGCGTCCCGTGAGGTGAGGCCGAGTTCGGCGAGCGGCCGGTCGTCGGTCACCTCGTCGGGCGGCACCCCGTACCACGCGCCGAGCCGGTCGACGAGCACCTCGCGGACGCGCTGCGCGGCGCTCGTCACAGCGCCTCCGCGTGCAGCGCACCGGACAGGAACCGTTCCCGGCACGCGGCCCGCGCCACCTTCCCGCTCGACGTCCGCGGCACCGTGCCCGCCGGGACCAGCAGCAGTTCGGCCAGCCGCAAGCCGTGCCGGGTCGCGATCGCCCCGCGGGCCGTGGCCGGGGCCTCGCGCACCGCCGTCCCGTCGGGTGCCGCTCCGCGCCGCGTCTCGGCCACCACCACGAGCTCCTCGCCCTCCGCACCGTCGCCGCACGGCACGAGGAACGCGGCGAGCCGGTCCCTGCGGACCACGTCCAGCGCCGACTGCACGGTCTCCTCGACGTCCTGGGGATAGTGGTTGCGGCCGTCCACGACGATCAGATCCTTGAGCCGCCCGGTCACCAGGAGCCGCCCGTCGCGCAGCGCCCCCAGGTCACCGGTGCGCAGCCATCCGTCACGGAACGTCCCGGCGCCGTGCTCGGGCTGCTTCCAGTACCCCGCGCCGACGTTCGGCCCCCGCACCTGGATCTCGCCGACCCGCCCCTCGTCGAGCACGGCCCCCGTCTCCGGGGCGGCGATCCGCACCTCCTGCCCGACCGGCCGGCCGCAGTCGACGAGCCGTGCCGCCGCGCCGGGGCGCTCCTCGACGCGGCCCGCGCCCAGGGCGTCGGCGTCGCACTCCACGGTCGTCGCGGGCCGGTCGCGGGGATCGGCCGTCACGAACACGGTCGCCTCGGCGAGCCCGTACGCCGGACACAGCGCCTCGGCGGTGAGCCCGGCCCCGCCGAACGCGCCGAGGAACCGCTCCAGCGTGCCGGGCCGCACCGGCTCGCTCCCGTTGAGCAGCGCCGCCACCCGGTCGAGGCGCAGCCCCGCCGCCTCGTCCGCGTCGACGCGGGAGACGCAGTAGTCGTACGCGAAGTTGGGCGCCGCGCTGATCGTCCCCGGATAGCTGCCGAGCAGCCGCAGCCAGCGCGCCGGCCGCTCCAGGAACGCCACGGGGTCGAGCAGCACGGACGGGAACCCCGCGTGGACGGGCGCCGCCACGCTCAGCACGAGTCCCATGTCGTGGAAGAGCGGCAGCCAGCCCACCGACGTGTTCCGCCCTGGCGCGACATCGAACGCGGTGACCGCCTGCCGCGCGTTGGCGACGACGTTCGCGTGGGTCACCATCACCCCGGCCGGGCTGCGGGTGGAGCCCGACGTGTACTGCAGGTAGGCGACGTCGTCCGGCGCGGGCCTGGGCAGCTCCGCCGCGGGCGGCGCCTGCGGAAGCGCATCCACCGCGAGCACGGGCAGGCGGCCGCCCGTGAACGACTCCACCGACACCCGCGACGCCTCGTCCGACAGCACGCAGGACGGCTCGCAGTCGTCGAGAACCGCCGCCAACCGGCCTTCGTGACCCGGCAGTTCGGGCGTGAACAGGGGCACCGCTATCACTCCGGCGTACAGGCAGCCGAGGAACGCCACCGCGTAGTCAAGGCCCTGCGGCACCAGCAGAGCCACCCGGTCGCCCGGCCGTACCGTGCGCACCAGCTGCCCGGCGACCGCGCGGGCCCGTGAGTCGAGACCGCGCCAGCCCAGCGTGCGGTGCAGCCCGGGAGAGTGTGGTTCGGGAAAGTCGACGAACGTGAAGGCCCGCTGGTGGGCGCGCTCGCCGGCCCACCGCCGCAGCCGGTCGGTCAGCAGCGGCGCGTGCGCGGGCGTCGTCGTCTCGGTCATCTCGGCGGCTCCCTCTGTGACGGACGGTGGTGACGGACGGTGCGGCTGAGGCCCCAGGTTCCGCCGCTGGGGGACATCGGAGAAAGACGAGGCGCTGACAGTTCGTCCGGAGCGGACTGTCAGCGCGGTGACAACTCCCGCGGCCGGATTCGGCAGCCGGTGCAGGAGAGCGCACCCCGTCCGCGCCCCCACAATCCGGTGGGCGAAGCGACGCAAGAAGCCCACGTGAGAAGCCGACGTGAGAGTCCGACGGAAGGGGCAGGGCGATGCATCGGGGAAGACTGTCGGCGCTCCTGGTCCTGCTGTCCCTGTCCGGATTCCTGACCACGCTCGACAACACGGTCATCAACGTCGCCCTGCCCACCGTGCAGGACGAACTGGGCCTGGACGTGCCCGACTTGGAGTGGGTCGCGACCAGCTACGTGCTGTCCTTCGGCGCGCTGCTGCTCGCCGGAGGACGCCTCACCGACCTCCTCGGGCGGCGTTCCGTGCTCGCCGTCGGCCTCGTCGTGTTCACCCTCGCCTCCGCCGCGGCCGCCCTCGCCGACAGCGGCACCGCACTCGTCGTGGCCCGCACCGTGCAGGGCGCCGGGGCAGCGCTCGTCATCCCCGCCTCCCTCGCGGTCGTCGCCGCGGACCTGCCGGAGCGGCGCCGCTCCACCGCCGTAGGACTGTGGACGGCCTCCCTCGCCGTCGCCCTCGCGCTCGGCCCGGTCATCGGCGGGTTCGTCACCGAACACTGGGGCTGGAGCTGGGTGTTCCTGCTCAACGTGCCCTTCGGGGCGCTCGCGCTGCTCCTCGTGCCCGCCGTCCCGGCCGCCGGACGGCGCCGCGCCGCAGGCCTGCCCGCCCTCCTCGACCTGCCCGGCGTCGCCCTGTCGGCCCTCGCCCTGTTCCTCCTCACCTACGCCCTGGTGAAGGGCGGCGAGGACTCCTTCGTCACGCCGCCCGTCCCGCTGTGCCTGTGGCTGTCGGCCGCGACGGGCCTGATGTTCCTGGTGGTCGAGGCGCGGACCTTCCTGCCCCTGGTGGATCTGCGGATGCTGCGCGACCGGTTCCTCGTCGGCGGGGTCGCCGCACAGGTGCTCTGGGGCATGGGCGTCAACGGCGTGTTCTTCTTCACCGCCCTCTACCTCCAGCATGTCCTCGGCTTCTCGCCGGTCAAGGCCGGCCTCGCGTTCCTGCCGCTCGCCGGCGCGCTGCTGCTGTGTACCCCGTTCGCCGAACGGGTCGCCCGGCTCGTGGGCGTACACCGCTCCATCGCCGCCGGCCTCGCGCTCGTCGCGGCGGGCCTGCTGCTCGTGTCGCGGGTCGGGGCCGGCGCCTCCTACGCGGATCTGCAGCCCGGCCTCGTGCTCATCGGTGTCGGCTCCTCGCTGACCACACCGTTGACCGTACGGTCCGTCGCGGGCGTCCCCGCCACGCGCACCGGCATGGCGTCCGGCCTGGTGAGCGCGGCACGCGAGATCAGCGGCGTGTTCGGCGTCGTCCTGGTCGGCATCGTGCTCACCCGCACCGAACGCGACGCGCTGCACGACGGCGCCGACCCGCGCACGGCGTTCCTCGACGGCTACGACACCGGGCTCCGGCTGGCCGCCGGATGTGTCCTCCTCGGCGCTGTCGTCACGGCCGTCGCGCTGCGCCGCCCGGGCCGTCATCGCCGCCGCGCGCGTCGAGCAAGGTGACGAAGCCGTCGGGTCCGCACATCGCGAGCCGTCCCGTACGCAGCCATCCGCCGGGCATCAGGCCCGGCACGTCGCCGAACTGCGGTCCGCGCAGCAGCAGTTCGCCCGCATGGCCGGGCAGCGCCTCGGCCGCGAGCGCCCCCTCGACGGCGATCCGTACCTCCGTCCCGGGCAGCGGGATCCCCGCCGTGCCCGAACGGGCGTCGGCCGTGGCCGGGTTGGCCAGCGCGATCCCGGCCGCCGCGGTCGGCCCGTACGCCTCGACGACCCGGACGTCCAGGGCCGCCCGCAGCCGCTCACCGGTGACGGCGTCCAGCGGGCCCGTGACGACCGTCCGCACCGTGGCGAGTGCCTCCCGCTCGTGGGCGGGCCGCTCCATGAGCAGCCGCAGCCGGGCGGGTGACGCCGCGAGGACGGTGGGCGCCGCGCGGCGTGCCGCCCGCAGCGCCGTCGCGGGATCGCCGTCCGGCACCAGGACGGTGCAGGCCCCGGTGAGCGCGGCCGCCGCCACGCCCAGCGCGAGACCGTGGGGCCCGGACAGCGGCACCAGCGACAGCAGCCGGGCGCTCCGCTGCGCCGACTCCGGATGCCAGGCACGGATCTGGTGGGCCGCCGCGGCCAGATGACGGTGCCGGAGCGTCACGGAGGTGCCGTCACGGCGGGGCAGGACGACGGCGATGTCCTCGGGCAGCGGACCGCCGGCCCGGCTCCGGTCGTCAGCGGCATCCCACCGGTCCAGGTCGTGATAGGCCACCAGCGTCGGGGCCTGCCGCGGCTGACGGGGAGCGGTTCCCGGCCCGCGGGCCGAGGTGGTCCGGCTCGGTCCGCGCGGCCGCGGCGGTGCCCCGCCCGCCGTCAGCGACGCCCGCGACACGGAACCGGCCGGGATCCCGCCTCGACGTCTCGCCCCCGGACCGGGACCGCCCCGTCGGCCCACCTCGACGGTCACGACCACGGACAGTGCCGCGTACCTCCCGGCCCGCGCCGTCTCCGGCCCTCTCTCCCGCGGCACGACGGCGACCACGGCTCCCGCCACCGCCCGCCCGGGGTCCGCCGGGTTCCCCGGTACGACCACCGCCCCGAGCCGCCACACCGCATGGCACAGCACCACCAGTTCCGGACAGTCGGGGAGCAGCACCGCCACCCGGTCGCCGCGGCCCACCCCGAGCCGGTCCAGCGCCGCGGCGCAGCGCACCGCGGCCCGCCGCAGCGCGCGGAAACCCGTCCGGTGCCCCTGGCAGGACAGCGCCGCGCGGAACCGGAACCGACGGGCGGCGTCGTCGAGCAGGTCCGGCAGCGTGACCGGGGGCACCGACAGGTCCGGGGGAACTCCGGGCGCGTAGAAGCGCAGCCAGGGCGCCGTCACGGGGCGTCGCGCGAACAGGTCCGTCATGCACGGATCGTGGCGCACGACACATCGTCACCACTTGTGCCCGCACGCGCAGGACGCGTCGGCGCGTTGTCACTCCAGTGACAAGGGTCACGGCGGATTCTGTACGCCGACGACGGGCCGCCGCCCGGGCCCGGCAGTATCGTCGCCGAGCCCCTGATGTCCCCACGCGCAGAGGGAGGTCCCATGGCCGACGGAGCCCGCACCACGGCCGAACGCCCGGCGGACGAGGCCGCGTTCAGCTCCTTCCCCGCCGAACTCCACGACCAGCTGAGGCCGTTCCTCGGTGACCTCACCGACGAGGTCGTCCGCGCCATCAGAACAGAGATCGCCGAGTACGCCCGGCCGATGGACGACACGTACATGCATGTCGTGCACCGTGGCGTCGAGCAGGCCCTGGAGGGTTTCCTCGCCCGCGTCGCCGACTCCGAGACCGACTGGGAGGACGTCAAGGCGACGTATCAGCGCATCGGCCGGGGCGAGGCCGACGAGGGCCGCAGCCTCGACTCGTTCCAGTCGGCGCTGCGGCTCGGCGCCCGCGTCACCTGGCGCCGGGTCAGCGAACTGGTCCGGGCCGACCGGCTCCCGCCGAACGTCCTCGTCGCGTTCGGCGAGGCCATGTTCCTGCACCTCGACGAGATGGCGGCCGCCACCACCGCCGGATACACCGAGGCCCGGCTGCACATCGCCGGTGAACTCCAGCAGCGCCGCGACCGGTTGATCGATCTGGTCACCGCCGATCCGCCGGTCTCCCCGGAGGCCGTCGCCGACCTCGCGCACACCGCGCAGTGGCCGGTGCCGAGGGAGATCGCCGTGGTCGTCACCGAGGGCGCAGGGAAGGGCGAGACGCTCCGGCCCATCGTGCCGCCCGAGTTCCTCGCCCGGTTCGAAGGACCGTCCGGCGTCATCGTCGTGCCCGACCCCGAGGGCCCGGGGCGGGAGAGGGCCATCACCGGGACGTTACGGGGCCTGCGCGCCGCGATCGGGCCGACGGTCGCGCTCGACGAGGGGGCCCGCTCCCTGCGATGGGCCCGCGACGCGCTCGACCTCGTGCGCCGTGGCGCGCTCCCCGCCACCGGCCTCGTCCGCTGCACCGACCATCTGGCGACCCTGCTGCTCTTCCGCGACGAGGACCTCGTCGACGCGCTCGCCCGCCAGCACCTCGGCCCGCTCGACGCCGTACGGTCCCCGCAGCGCGAGCGGCTCGCCGAGACCCTGCTGTGCTGGCTGAGCTGCGCCCGCAACGCGAGCGAGGTCGCCCAGCGCCTCGCCGTCCACCCCCAGACCGTCCGCTACCGGCTGCGCCAGCTGGAGGAGGTGTTCGGCGACCAACTCCGCGACCCGACGGCTCAGTTCGAGATGCAGCTCGCGTTACGGGCACTGAGCCTGCGCCGGTCGCCGCAGGGCGCGGGTGCGCCGGCCGGCTCGCGGAGCGCCTAGCGTCGGAGGAGCGGACGCGGGCCCGGTCAGCCTGCGACGCGGACGCCGAACTGGAAGCTGCCGATCGTGCTCATCGACTCGTACCGGACGACGGCGCCCGGGTACGGCGCGTGCAGTACCTGGCCGCCGCCCGCGTAGAGGCCGACGTGCTCGGTGTTGTTGAAGAAGACCAGGTCGCCGGGCTTGAGTGCGCTCATGCCCACCCGGGCTCCGTCGTTGACCTGCGTGTACGTGACCCGGGAGATCTGGACACCGGCCTGCGCGTACGCCCACTGCGTGAGGCCCGAGCAGTCGTAGGAGTTGGGGCCCGTGCCGCCACGGACGTACGGCTTGCCTATCTGAGAGGCGGCCGCGTTCAGGGCGGCCGATCCGAACTTGGAGGCGGCCACCTCGTTGCCGAGGTCGACGCGGCCGGCGGCGGAGCGGCTGGCGCGCGCTTCGTCGTCGGCCATCTCCTGGCGCTCGGCGGCGGTCAGGGAGTTCAGCAGTTTCTGTGCGGAGCCGAGCTTGCCCTGAATCTCCTTCTTCCTCTCGCCGAGCTCGGTGCGGGTGTCGGCGAGGTCCTTGAGCTTCTCGGCGGCCTCGGCGCGCTCCTGGGTCAGCTCGCGCTGCTTCGCCTGGACCTTCTTCAGCGACTCCAGCTGCTGTTCGGAGAGCGAGTCGAGGGTGGACGCCTTGTCGAGGTAGTCGTCCGGGTCGGTGGCGAGGAAGAGCTGGACGGAGGGGTCGATGCCACCGGAGCGGTACTGCTCGCTGGCCATCGCGCCGATGCCCGTGCGCAGTTCATTGAGCTCGTCCTGCTCGCGGGCGACCTTCTCCTGGAGCCGGCTGATCTCCTTCTCCAGTTTCTTCTGCTTCTCCTTGGCTCCGTCGTACTGGTTGGTGGCCCGCTCGGCCTCTTGGTAGAGCTTGTCGACCTTGGCCTTGACCTCGCTCTTCGTGGGCTTGGGGGCCGCGTTGGCGGCCTGCGAGGTGAGTGCCACGGCAGCGGCGGCGGTCACGGTGAGCACGGTCACTTGAGCGCGGCTCGGCTGCTTGGGTCGACGGTGGGACGCCACGAAGGCGAGCTCCTTCTTCCTCCGGCCGCCCACGGAACACCGAGTGGGCGGTGCCCCTCCACCGTCACACACCTCATGTGAGTGATCATCCAAGCGGAGGTTCGATGTTGACCTTAGTGACCTTCCTGTGACCGTTTCAAAGGTTGACGTGAAAAATATCGGTCACACCCTGCATTCTTTGCGCACAACTCACGTGCAGTGATGCCAACTTGACCGTACGTTGTGTGACAGTTACGTCAAATCGGCTAAGCGGGAAATAGGTTGCAGATCTGTTCGCCGACCGTGGCCATGGTCCGCCACGGAGCCGCCATCCGGATGTGGGCGGCGGCCCGGGCCGGGAACGTCGACGTCACCTGATGTGCCGCGCCGGCCGCGTGGCGGCGTGGAGCAGATACTCCAGCGGGCCGCGGGGGAGCAAGCGGGTCCAGACCGTCGCCAGGAACATGGCGGTCACCGTGAACACGCAGAGCGACAGCAGCGCCGGACCGGTGGCGTCCTCCATTCCCACCACGCGGATGGCCACGATGTGCAGCACGTAGGCCGTGAGCGCGATACGGCCCACCGCCATGACGGGAACCGCCCGGCGGGTGAAGCGGGGGCTCCGGGTGGCCGCGAGGCAGAGGGCGACGACGAGGAGCGCGAAGCCCGTGTTGCCGAGGATCGAGAACGTCGTCTGGCTGTGGGGCGCCCCCACCAGCAGCCAGCCGCCGGGGGCGGCACCGGTCAGGTCGCCGACGGTGTCGGACCACCAGGCCGCGGACGCGGAACCGCCGTCCGTGGCCCCGGCCACGGAGGACAAGGCCCCCGGGACGAGGTGCAGCGCCAGCCACGAGCCGCCGTACCCCAGGACGGCGAGCGCACCGCCGACGAGGGTCAGCCGGGCACGGACCCGGTGCCGGGTCAGGTCGAGACGGGCCACCGCCATGCCGGCCAGGAGGAACGGCGCCCACGTGAGGATCGGGTACTCGCCCGTGAAGAACAGCTCAGTGAAGCCGTCCGTGTCCGTGATCCGGGCCAGCGGATCCGCGGCGACGACAGCGTCCGACCAGTCGCCCTCCCAGATCAACTGCCGGATGACGAACAGCACTTGCGGCAGGATCAGCGCGCTCGCGGCGGCGAGGAGCGTCAACGCCCGGGCGCCCAGCCGGTGCAGCGGGAGGAGCAGGAGGAAGAGCAGGCCGTAGAAGGACAGGATCACGTCGACGTCGGTGTCCAGCGCGGTCAGCATGTAACCGAGCACCATCAGCACGAGGGCGCGCAGGACGACCCGGCCGGCCGCCTGGCGTCCCGCGCGCCCGGTGTGCGGACGCGGGCGGCCGGTGATGAGCACCAGGGAGAATCCGGCAAGCAGCGCGAAGAGCGCGGAGGAACGCCCGCGCCCCAGTTCCATGAGGAAGCCTCCGGTACCGCCGATGACGGGGTCGGGGCCGACGTGGGCGGCGTACATGCCGAGGACCGCGAGACCTCGGGCCAGGTCGATGCCCAGGAGCCGGCCCGGGGGTGGTCCCGCGCCCGGATCGGCGGTATCGGTGGTTTCGGAGGGATCGGGCGAACGGACGGATGCGGCGGACGATGCTTGTCGCGTCATGGGCCCGAGCCTCGGTGCGCGTGAGCGCCGGGCCCATCCGGCAGGCGGCCGGAGTCCCCCCGCCGACCGGCGGGGAGGCCCGCCGGGGAACCGGCGGGCGCCACCGGCCGTCACAGCGGTCCACTGGTGGTCCGACGAGGGGCTGAGCACGCATGATCCGGGTACTGGTCGTCGACGACGAGGCCATGGTGCGTACGGGCTTCCGGCACATCCTGGACACCGCGGACGACATCGAGGTGGTGGCGGCCGTCTCCGGCGGCGCCGCCGTCGAGACCGCGCGCGGACGTCGGCCGGACGTCGTACTGCTCGACATCCGGATGCCGGACGTGGACGGACTGACCGTACTGGCCGAGCTGCGCCGGATGCCGGATCCGCCGGTGGTCGCGATGCTCACGACGTTCGACATGGACGAGTACGTGTCCGCCGCCCTGCGCAGCGGGGCGGCCGGATTCCTGCTGAAGGACACCGATCCCGAGCAACTCCCTTACTTGATACGTTCCTTGGCCCAAGGCGGCGTCGTACTGTCGGGCAAGGTGACGCGCAGGGTCGTCGACGGCTACCTGGACACGGGGCCCGGCAGCCCGGCCGCCACGGGTGTCGCCCGGCTCAGCGAGCGCGAGCGCACCGTGGTCGTCCTCGTCGCCGAGGGCCTGTCCAACACCGGCATCGCCGAGCGGATGCATCTCAGTGCCGCGACGGTCAAGGACCATGTGAGCGCGGTCCTGGCGAAGCTGGGGGTCGGCAACCGGGTCCAGGCAGCGCTGCTCGCCCAGCGCGCCGGTCTGCTCAACGAGCCGTCCGCGCCGCCGGAGGGCCGATGAGCCGACGCCCGTCCGGCCTCGTCGTCGACATCGCTCTCGTGGCCGTCGCGCTGCTGGACGTCCGGGTGCACGTCCAGGGTCACCACCGGGCGTCCATGGCGTGTGCGCTGCTGGGCGCGTTCGCGCTCCTGCTGCGCCGCCACCGGCCCCTGCTGACCTATCTGCTGACGCTGCCGACCACGCTCGTCACGGACGCGGTGTTCGCCACCCTGGCCGCGCTCTACGCGCTCGCGTCCCGCACCCATCACCGCGCCCTGCTGGTCTGCTGCGCACTGGTCTTCACCCTCAGCGACACCACCGTATGGTCGTACGACGCACCGGAGTTCGCCGATCCTTCGGACTCCCGCGCCCTGGTCACGATCACGTACAGCCTGGCGACGGCGGCCGCGCCCGTCTTCCTCGGGCAGCTCGTCCAGGCCCGGCGGGCCCTGGCGCTGCGGCTCGCCGAGATCACCGAAGCGCGGGTGAACGAGCGGCAGTTGATCGCGCAGACCGTGCTGGCCAAGGAACGGGCCCAGCTGGCCCGCGAGATGCACGACGTCGTCTCCCACCAGGTCAGCCTGATCGCGGTCCGCGCGGGCGCCCTCCAGGTCAGCACCGGGGACACGGAGTCGAAGGCGGCCGCCGCCGACATCAGACGGCTCGCCGTGCAGACACTCGACGAACTGCGGCACATGGTCGGCGTCCTGCGGGCCGCGGGCAGCCGCCCCGCCGAACTCACCCCGCAGCCCTCGCTCGCCGATCTGCCGAACCTGGTCCACGCCAGCGGGATCGAGGCCGAGCTGAGCACCGAACTGACCGAGGAGCTGCCGACCACCGCGCAGCGCGCCGTCTACCGCACCGTCCAGGAAGCGCTGACCAACGTACGCAAGCACGCTCCCGGCGCGAAGGCCGCCATCCGCATCGCCCGCGCGGACGACACCGTACGCGTCGTGGTGACCAACACGGCCTCCCGCCACCCGGCCCTGCCCCTTCCGGGCGCTCACCACGGCCTGGTCGGGCTGCGCCAGCGCGCCGAACTCCTCGGCGGGAGCGTCACGGCGGGGCCCACGCTCGACGGCGGATACGAAGTGCGCCTGGAGTTCCCGGCCCGGTCCGCGCGCTGAGGGAGCGCGCCGCTCGGCAGAGCAGCGCGGCGGGCGGATTTCATGTATCCGCCTGAGCCTTGGTCCCGGATGGTTTGTGGGACGAGCTGAGTGACAAGGAGTCGAACAGACGGCCCATGTGCGGCGGTTGTACGTGAAGGGGACGGAGGCGGACGGAGGAGCATGGATTACGTGGAGCAGTTCCGACGTGAGGTCGAGGCGTTCGAGGCAGCTGCCCGCGCGGCGGCGCGGGCAGCGGGGGACGGCGGTGTCGCCCTGGTGCCGTCGTGTCCCGGATGGTCGGTGGCGGACCTGACCCTGCACCTGGGGGCGGCGCACCGCTATGTGATCCGGCTGATCGAGGAGGGGCTGCGGGAGCCGCCGCAGGACCACGGCCCCCAGTACCTCGGGCTGCCGGCGGACACGGCGGGCTGGCCGGATCCGGAAGGGGGCCCGCACCGCGGCCCGTTGGCCGAGAGCCTGCTCACCTGGTTCGTGGAGGGCGCCGCGGCGCTGGCCGAGCTGTTCGCCGAGCGGGACCCGGCGGAGCCGGTGTGGACCTGGTCCGAGAAGCAGTCCGTCGGGTTCTGGCTGCAGATGCAGACCATCGAGGCGGCCGTGCACCGCTGGGACGCGCAGAACGCACTGGGCGATCCCCGCCCGATCGACCGGCAGCTGGCGGCGGACGCCGTCACCCACACCTTCGAGGTGATGGCCCCCGCCCGCCGCAGATCGCAGGCCGCGGCGTCGGGGGCCGGGGAGCGGATGCGGTTCCGGGAGGCGGACGGCCACCGCATGTGGATCGTGCAGACGGACCCCGACGAGGTCCTCCTCAACCAGGGCACCGGATGCTGCCTCGTCGAGCTCAGCGGCACGACATCGGAACTGATGCTGTTCCTGTGGCACCGCATCCGCAAGGAGGACCTGGCGGTGCGGGGTGACGAAGCGCTCCTGGACCGCTACTTCAAACTCGTCCCGCCCATGTAGACCGACGCGCGGTGACGGCGCGCGGGCGCGGCGAAGACGGCCGGGCGCACACCGCGGGCGGTTCGAGGAGGCGCGGAGATCCGGTCACCCGGTACGGGGGCGCAGTTGCCTCATCGGGGCCGGCCGCTGCCGTACGGCGCGTACAGGTCGAGCAGCCGGGTGCGGGCCGACTGGAGGCGGTGCGCGAGCACCCGGCCGACCCAGTCGGCGACGGCACGGCCGAAGGCGGTGTCCTCGGCGCACAGGGCACGGACCGTGGCGGCGTCGAACTCCCAGGCGCGTACGGGGGTCGACGCCTCGGCGCCGAGTTGCCACACGAACGGCGTGAAGTGCCAGGACCAGCCGATGAGTTCACCGTGACCGAGCGTCTCGATGAGCGCGGCCCGGCGTCCCGGCACATGCATGTCGAGGCCGACGGTGCCGGTGCGCACCACCCAGAACCGGTCGGCGCGCCCCCCTTCCTCGAACAGGCGGGTACCCGCCTCGAAGTGGACTTCTCGGGCGACGCGCAGCAGGCGTTCCCGGTACTCGACCGGCAGGCTCGTGCGCAGCGTGGTCGCGGAGGTCATCCGTCTCTCCTTCCTTGCCTCGTTCCGGGACGGTCCCGGGGCCCGTCGCCTCAGGCGGCGCCGAGCCCCGACGCGTGATCGGGCACGTACCGCTGGAGTTCGCGCGGCGGCCGGTGGTACCCCGTGGACGGCGGACGCGGGGGGAGTTCCAGATCGGGCGGTGGCACGTCCCGGTAGGGCACCGTCGACAACAGGTGCGCGATCATGTTGAGGCGCGCGCTGCGCTTGTCGTCGCTCTCGACGACGTACCAGGGTGCTTCCGGGATGTCCGTGTGCACGAGCATGTCGTCCTTCGCCCGCGAGTACGCCTCCCAGCGCGTGATCGACTCCACGTCGAGCGGAGACAGTTTCCAGCGCCGGGTCGGGTCGTCGAGGCGGCGGCGGAAGCGCTGCTCCTGCACGGTGTCGCTCACCGAGAACCAGTACTTGCGCAACAGCACACCGTCCTCCACCAGGAGCCGCTCGAAGATGGGGCACTGGTGGAGGAAGCGCCGGTGTTCGGCCGGAGTGCAGAAGCCCATGACGTGCTCCACCCCGGCCCGGTTGTACCAACTGCGGTCGAACAGCACGATCTCGCCGGCCGTGGGAAGCCGCTCGACGTACCGCTGGAAGTACCACTGCGCCCGCTCGCGGTCCGAGGGCGCGGGCAGCGCGACGATCCGGGCGACCCGCGGGTTGAGGTGCTCGGCGACGCGTTTGATCGTGCCGCCCTTCCCGGCCGCGTCCCGGCCCTCGAAGACCACGACGAGGCGGGCCGCCTGGACGCGCACCCACTCCTGGAGCTTCACCAACTCCGTCTGCAGGCGCAGCAGTTCCCGTCCGTACAGCGCCTTGTGCACCAGGTTGCTCCTCTCCCGAGGGGGCGGCGGGTCCGGTGGGCCCGGTCAGTCGTGCGGGACGACCGCGACCGGGCAGGCGGAGTGGTGCAGGACGGCATGGCCGACCGGGCCGAGCTGCAGACCAAGAGCGCCGCGGTGCCGGCGGGCGCCGACGATCAGCAGATCGCAGTGCGCGGACACCTCGACCAGGATGTCGCGGGCCCGCCCCTCCCGCGGCTGCGTCCGTACCGTCACCGCGGCGTGACCCTCGCGCGGGTCGTGCAGCGTGACGCTCAACTCGTTCTCCGCCCGCACCTGGTGGGTCTCGCTGTCGGCCGTGGGGTAGTCGGGCACCTCGTGAGCGGGGCACCGCCAGGCCCGCAGCGCGAGCAGATCGGCCCGGCGCAGCTCGGCCTCCCGGAACGCGAACTCGGCGACGTCCGCGGCCCCTTCGGCCTCCCCCACGCCCAGGGCGAGCTGCCCGAAACCGCCGTGCACGTTCTTCTCGTGGCCGCGCACGACGACGACAGGAGCCTCGGCGCGCGCGGCGACCGGAAGGCTGACCGAGCCGAGCAGCAGCCCCGCGAAGGTACCCCGCCCGCGGCTGCCGACCACCACCATCACAGCCTCTCGGCTGGCCTCGACCAGGGCGGCCGCCGGGTCGTGCGGGGTGACCTCGCCGGTGATCCTGGTCCCGGGTGCGCGGTGCCGGGCACGTTCGGTCGCCTGCGCCGCGATGTGCTCCGCGAACTCCTGGACGGCGCCGCGGCCGCGGCCGAAGGACGGCTCCAGGACTTCGTACCGCTCCCAGCGCGAGGCGTGCAGCAGATGCAGCCCGGCGTCGCGGCGCCCCGCCTCCTCGATCGCCCAGTCCAGGGCCTGAGCACTCGACTCCGAGCCGTCGATCCCGACGATCAGCGGACCCCGTTCCACGGTCCTCGCCCCCTTCCGGGGAGGCCCCGATGAGGGCCTCCCCGCCCACGCTGGCATCGCCCGGTCGCCGGGAGCAGGGGCGAACTGGCCCCGCACATCGGGTCGTTCGGCCCTGCCGGGCCGTCCGGCTCTCTACGTCGCGCGCCTCGACGGCACGGTCGGGGGAGCGCTCGGGGCGCCGCGTCGGGCCGGTCCGCGCGGTGGGGGCACAGGGCCGGACGGCCCCGTCCCTCTGCCCCGCCCGCCCCTGGGAGCCGGGGCGCGCACGCCGGACGCTGGACGAGGAGGCCGGCGACCGAGTCGGCGTCCGAAGTCGCCGGAGGGCGAGGACATGACGGACAGGCGCAACGCCACGGCCGGGACACACGCGCTCCTCGTCGACAGAACGACCGTACGGATCCGTCCGCCGCGCGGCGCGGACCACGCCAAGGTGCGGGAACTCTACGAGGAGATGTCGCCGGGGAACCTGCGGCTGCGCTTCTTCGGGCTGAGCCGCGACTCGGCACGCCGGGCCGCGGACCGGATCTGCGACACGTCCGACAAGGGACACCGGGGGCTTCTGGCCGAGCACGAAGGGCAGTTGGTGGGAGTCGCCGAGTACGAGCGGACGCCGGGCACGGACGCCGCCGAGATCGCACTCGCCGTGGGGGACGACTGGCACCACCGGGGCGTCGGCACCCTCCTCCTGGAACATCTGGTCTCAGCCGCCCGCGCGGACGGCATCGCCGCGTTCACCGCGGACGCCCTCGCCGAGAACCACGAGGTGCTGAAGGTCTTCGCCGACCTGGGACTGCGCACCGCCCGCCGGTTCGACGGGCCCGAAGTCCGCTGCACCGTCCAACTCGCCCAGAGCGAGACCTATTTGACCGCGGTGGAGGAGCGCGGGCGGGCCGCCGCGGTCGCCAGCCTCGTGCCCCTGCTGCGGCCCCGCTCGGTCGCCGTGGTCGGCGTGGGCCGGGGGCCCGGCTCGCCCGGGCGCGCGATCCTGCGCAACCTGCGCACCGGCGGCTGCACCGCCCGGCTGCACGCCGTGCACCACCGGGCCGCCGCCGTCCTCGGGGTGCACGCCTTCCCGGCCGTCTCCGCACTGCCCGAGGTCCCGGACCTGGTGGTGCTGGCGGTGCCCGCCGATGAGATGGTCGGGATCGCCGAGGAGTGCGGCAAGCTCGGCGCGCACGCGCTGCTCGTCGTCACCGGCGGACTCGACCCGGCCCGGGCCGCCGTCCTCCTGGAGACGTGCCGCACCCACGGCATGCGGCTCGTCGGGCCGCACTGCCTCGGCCTGGCGAACACCGAGGAGACGGTCCGCCTCGACGCCACCTTCGCCGCCGCGCACCCGGCCCCGGGCACCGCCGGAGTCGCCGCCCAGTCCGGCGGCGTCGGCATCGCCCTGCTCGGCGGCCTGGCCCGCCTCGGCATCGGCGTGTCCAGCTTCGTCTCGCTCGGCGACAAGTACGACGTCAGCGGGAACGACCTGCTCCAATGGTGGGAGAGCGACGAGCGCACCGGCCTCGCGCTGCTGCACCTCGAATCGTTCGGCAACCCGCGGGCGTTCTCCCGGACCGCCCGCCGCGTGACCCGCCGGATGCCCGTGCTGACCGTGGACGCGGGCCGCACCGAGGCGGGGCGCCGCGCGGCCGCCGCGCACACCGCTGCCGCCGCCACCCGCACCATGACCCGGCAGGCCCTGTTCGCACAGGCCGGCATCACGGCCACCCGCACGATCCCCGAACTCCTCGACGCGGCGGCCCTGTTGTACGCGCAGCCCCTGCCCGCCGGACACCGGACCGGCATCGTCACCAACGCGGGCGGCGCCGCCGTGCTCACCGCCGACGCCTGCGCGGAAGCGGGGCTGACCCTGCCGCCGTTCGGGCCCGGCCTCGTCGACGAGCTGCTCGCCGTCCTGCCGCGCGGAGCGAGCGCCGTCAACCCCGTCGACGCCGGCGCCACGGTCACCGAAGCCCAACTCCGCGACTGCGTGGACCTCTTGACCGGATCCGGCGCCGTCGACGCGATCCTCGTGGCGCTGGTGCCGACCGCCGTGTCCGCCGCGACCGGCGACGATCTCGTCCGGTCCCTCACCCGGGCCCCCGGACGACGCCGCACCCGCCCGCTGGCCGCGGTCCTCCTCGACCAGGCCGAATCCGTCCGCCTGCTCCCTGCCGACCAGGGGCCCGTGCCGTCCTACGCCGATCCCCAGGCCGCCGCCCGCGCCCTCGCCCACGCGGCCGCACGCGCCGACTGGCTGTCCCGGCCCCCGGGGACCGTCCCCGCGCCCGAAGGCCTCGACCCGGAGCGCGCCCGCGGCGTGGCCGAGCGCCACCTGGGCGCATCCGGGGACGGCGGCTGGCTCGACCCGCGCGCCTGCGCCGAACTCCTCGACTGCTACCGCATTCCGCAGCTGCCCTGGGCCTGGGCGGGAACCGAGGACGAGGCCGTGCTCGCCGCCGAACGCCTCAGGGGAGCCGACGGCCTCGTCGTGCTCAAGGCGCACTGGCCCGGCCTCCTGCACAGGACCCAGCAGCGCGCCGTGCATCTGGACCTGCGCGGCGACAGCCAAGTGAGGGCGGCACACCGGGACTTCGAGATCCGATTCGGCGGCGTGCTGACCGGAGTGGTGGTGCAGCCGCTGGCCCCGCGAGGCATCGAGCTCTTCGCGGGCGTCGTGCAGGACGCCGTGTTCGGACCGCTCGTCCTCTTCGGACTCGGCGGCACCGCCCACGAGGTCCTCGCCGACCAGGCGGGCCGCCTCGCGCCGCTCACGGACCACGACGTCCACGACCTGATCACCGCGCCGCGCTGTGCCCCGCTGCTGTTCGGGCACGGCGCACGCGGCCCCGTCGACCTCGAAGGCCTGGAACAACTCCTGCTGCGGCTGTCCCATATGGCGAGCGACCTGCCGCAGCTCGCCGAGGCCGACTTCAACCCGGTGCTCGCCCGGTCCGGCGGTGTCACGGTCGTCGATGCCCGGATACGCCTCGCGCCGGCCCGGACCCGGGACCCGTACCTCAGGCGACTGCGCTGACGACGAACGACGAGAGGAGCCGGCGGAGATGAAGCACAGCAAGGTCGGATCCGTGATGGTGGCGGAGGTCGTGCACGCCGAGTACGCCACGCCCTTCAAAGAAGTCGCACGGCTGCTGAACCGGCACCGGATCAGTGGCCTGCCGGTGGTGGACGACGACGAGCGGGTCATCGGTGTGATCTCCGAGACCGATCTCATGATCCGCCAACGCGACGAGGCCGAACCGGAGTCCCGCGGCAGGCGCCGATGGCTCTCGCGGCTGCGCCGCGGTGCCCGCGGCACCCGCCGCAAGGAGACCGCTCGTACCGCCGGTCAGCTGATGTCCGAGCCGGCCGTCACGGTCCACGCCGACGACACGATCGCCGAGGCCGCCCGCACCATGGCCCACCGCAAGGTGGAGCGGCTGCCGGTGGTCGACGAGGAGGACCGGCTCGTCGGCATCGTCACGCGCCGCGATCTGCTCCAGGTGTTCCTGCGCCGTGACGACGAGATCCGCCGCGAGGTCGTCGACGAGGTGCTGGTGCGCTGCCTGTGGCTGACGCCGGAAACCCTCACCGTCCAGGTCCACGAGGGCGTGGTCACCCTGACCGGCCAGGTCGAGCGGCGCAGCGAGAAGGACATCGCCGTCCGCATGACCGGACACATCGACGGCGTCGTCGCCGTCGTCGACAAGATGTCGTACCGGCAGGACGACGCACACCTGCGCCCCGACGAGCCGGCGATGCACGGGATCCAGGAGCACTGGCTGCGCAAGCGGTGAACACACGAGAACACGAGAACGGGAGAACACGGAGGGAGACGGCGATGTTCGGCAACATGGGCCCCTACATGAACAGTTGGGGATACACGCTGATGGCGGCGAGCGTCCTTGCGCTCTGGGGGCTGCTCGGCCTGGCCGCGTTCGCGCTCAGCCGCGGCACGTCCCGCCGCTTCGACGACCGTGAGATGCCGCCCGGGCGGGCCGAGCAACTGCTCGCCGAACGGTACGCCCGCGGGGAGCTGGACGCGGACGAGTACCGCAAGCACCTCGCCGTGCTGCGCGACAACACACCCCTCACCAAGGGAGGTTGACGGCCATGGCCGACAGGGAGCCTCGCGTGCTGATCGCCTACGGGACGAAGAACGGCTCCACCGCCGAGATCGCCCGGCACCTGGGCGAGGTCCTGGCCAAGGAGGGGTGCGCCATGACGGTGTGCCCCGCCGACGAGGTCGGCGTGGACGTGTCCGCGTACGACGCCGTGGTGCTCGGCGGCGCCCTGTACGCGGGCCGCTGGCACCGGGACGCCCGCCGCTTCGCCCGCCGGGCCCGCCGCGACCTGGCGACGCGCCCGGTGTGGCTGTTCAGCAGCGGTCCGCTCGACGCCTCCGCCCCGGACCGGGAGATCGCGCCGGTGCGGGGTGTGCGCCGCGTCGCGGACCGGATCGACGCGCGGGGCCACGTCACGTTCGGGGGCCGGCTCGACGAGCACGCCCGCGGTTTCACGGCACGGATGATCGTCAGGTCCGGCAGGGGTGGGGACTACCGGAGCTTCGAGCAGGTCACCGCCTGGGCCGAGGGCATCGCCCGCGACGCCCGGTCCGCCGTCTCCGAGAGGACGTGACGCGCGGCGGGATGCCCGTACGGCACGGAAGCCGCTGGGCGGGGTGGCTTAGGCTGCCCTCCCGCGCCCGGGTGAGGTGCGGGTCGGAGGGGGCGGGCATGGCCGGTCGGGACACGAAGCACGGCGAGATCACACTCAACTCCACGCTGCGGGCGGAGATCGATCTGCCCTGCCCCGCGACCGGTGCCGCTTACCGCGAGCTGGCCGAACGCTGGTTCACCGCCGCGATCGAGGCACTCGCGGGGCCGCTGGGGGCGACCTTCGCACCCGACGCGGACTTCTCCGGCCGCGCCGTCGCACTCAGCCGCGGCGAAGCCGCCCCCGGAGAGCTGTGGGCGACCCTGGTGCTTCTCGAGCCGACCCGTCGGCGCAAGAGACCGTACGAGGTCCACTGGTCCCCGAAGAACTGGCGCGCCTTTCTGCGGGATCTGGAGGACATGCCCGGTCAGGCGACGGTCGCCCTCAGCACCGTCGGCCCCGACGGCCACCCCGACCAGCCGTCGCTGTATGTCGACGTGGACCGGGACCGCGACACCCCCGAGGTCGTCTCACTCGTCGCGTCCCGCTCAACGGAGGAATTCACCGACCCGGGCACCCGCGACGAGACCCAGCACCGCTGGATCGCCTTCTTCCGTACGCAACTGCACCGGCACACGGACATCCTCTACGGAAGCATCGCGGACGACGCGGAATCCGTGACGGGCAGGACCGCGCTGGAGCGTGAGATCGGCCTGCTGCTGGAGGACACGTTCCCCGAACTGGACACGGCCCTGCGGGGCTACGCGTGGTGGACCGTCTGCTCCCCGGGCGCGGCAGCGCGCCTCGGCGGCATCGAGGCCCTCCGCGACAGCGGCGCCTTCCACGAGGCCGAGCTGCTGCCCGGGGGAGGGGCGTCCCTGCGGGCGACCGCGAACCTCTGGGAGTACGACGAGGAACGGGTGCGCGCGGTGTTCCGGGCGGTGGCCCCCGCGCTGCCCGAAGGGAAGCCGTCCAGATCGATCAGCTCGGACACGCACAGGCTGGTCTACGAGGACGCGGCGGACCACCGAGGAGCACAGCGCCGCTGACTTTCCCTGTCGTTCCGGCCGCGGCAACGGAAATCAGGGCGGTGAAGGGAACCCCGGCGCGGGACAGTCGGGTTCGGCGTACGTACCCGACCGGGCCGTCTCACCGGCCCCGGTCCGGTCGGCCCAGCGTCAGCTTCGGCAGCGCATAGCCGACGAGGGGGCCTATCGCGAGGGCGAACACCACCGTGGCGATGCCGACACCGCCGCCCAGCAGCCATCCCGCGGCCAGCACCGACACCTCGATCGCCGCACGCGCCGCCACGACGGGAACGCCGCGCTCGGCCAGCCCGGTCATCAGCCCGTCACGGGGACCCGGGCCCCAGCCCGCCCCCACGTAGAGACCGGTCGCGACGGCCACGCCGCACACCGCCACCACGAGAAAGACCGCCCGTTCGACCAGGTGGTGCGCGGCGGGGAGCCACGCGATGCCCAGGTCGAGGAACGGCCCGACGAGCAACGCGTTGGCGACCGTGCCCAAGCCGGGACGCTGGCGCAGCGGGAGCCACAGCACCAGCAGGACCAGCGAGACGACGACGACCACCTCGCCGAGCGAGAGGCCGGTGGCCAGAGCGATGCCCTGCGTGAAGACGGTCCACGGGTCGGCGCCGAGGCCCGCTTTGAGGAGCAGTGCCAGGGAGAAGCCGAACAGGGCCAGCCCCGCCACGATCCGTGTGGCCCGCTGGACCGGGCGGTCGGACAGGCTACGCATGAGCGCCCGTGGCCGCCGCGACGAGCACCGCGGCCGCCCGCGCCGCGTCGTCGACCGCGCCGGCCGCGGCCCCGGGGCCGCGGACGACCACGCGTCCGGCCACGCCGTCGATGAGGAGCAGGAGTTGGGAGGCGAGCACCTCAGGGGACCCGGCACCGGCCTCCTCGCACAGCCGCCCGAGCGTGTTCAGCAGCCACTGCTTCTCCTCTCGCGCCGCGACCGAGACCAGCTCGTCCGACGGTGACAGCTCGGCGGCGGCGTTGACGAAGGCACACCCTCTCTTCCCGTGGCCCTCGTACCAGTCGGCCAGCCACGTGAACACGGCGAGCAGACGCGGTTCCCCTGACGCCTCGGTGGAGAGGTACGTCTCCAGATCGGCGGCCCGCCGCGCATGCCGACTTCTGAGCGCTTCCGCCGCCAGCGCCGATTTCGACGGGAAGTGGGCGTACAGGGTCGGCTTCGTCACTCCCGCTTCCTGGGCGACGGCGTCGACGTTGGTCGAGACGATCCCCCGCTCATAGAAGACGCCCTCGGCCGCGGCGAGAAGACGGGCTCGGGAGGTAGTGTTCCGCTTCATAAATTAAACTTACCAGTTAGTTTAATTAGGAGGCTACTCCGGCTTCCGTTCCGGGACTTATGTGGAGCGGGCCGTGTGGCGGAGGTTTCCGGCATGATCCACACGTGCGCGAGGTGAGCGTCCGGGCGCCGGCGGGTAGGGGAGCGGGACATGGCCGTACTGGTGAGGCCGCAGGCGATCCGGCGGCGGGCCGGATGGCATGATTGCCGACGACATAGGCGACGGCGGTTCGAGGAATCCGGTGTGAATCCGGTGCGGTACCGCCACTGTGATCGGCGAGCGGATCCCGACGAGCCACTGCCCAGAACGGGTGGGAAGGCCGGGACGAGCTTCGACCCGAGAGCCAGGAGACTCACGCTGTCGCCTCCTCGACGGACCCCGGGGCGGACTTCCCCGGTGAGGGAGGAGTGCGGCATGCCCAAGAGGCCGGCCGACGAGAAGGGGGCAGCACGGGGCCGCGAGGTTCCGTGCAGGGTGGTGGTGTGCCGCGACTGCTGCTGCGGCAGCGCCAAGGTGAGCGGTGATCACGCGGCGCAGACCGCGCGGTTGCGGGCGGTCGCGCCGGTCCGCGTCTCCGAGTGCCTGGATGTCTGCGACCAGGCCAACGTCATCGTCGTACAGCCCTCGGAGGCCGGGCGGGCGGCGGGTGCCCGCCCGGTGTGGCTCGGCCTCGTCAACGACCGTGACGCCACCGAGGACATAGCCGACTGGATCACCGCCGGCGGGCCGGGCGTCGCACCCCTTCCGGAGATTCTCGATCTGTACCTCTTCAAGCCGCCGCGCCGCCTCAGGACCTCGTGAGCCCTCGGCTCCGGATGTCCGAACCACCACAGCGCTGAAGGGACTTGTCGTGAGTGAGGAGCCGAGCGAGCTCTCGCGCGGGAGCGTGATCGAGGCGCTTGACGAGGTCGCGAGACTCGACGGATTCTTCGTCCTGGAGACGGCGGAGAGGCCCGCGGAACGGGCATCCGGGAGCGGGCGGCTCGCCTCGTCGGAATTCGCCGTTCTCGCGCGGGCGGTCAACGACCGCTGCGCCACGGACGAAGCCCGCGTAGGCGTCTCCCTCGCGCACCTGGGGCTCGCCGCCCGTCTTTGGTCACCGGTGCTGGCCTGCACGCTCCTGCACCGGATCCTGCCCGACACGAGCACGGTGGAATGGGCCGAAGGCGGCCCGGCGCTCCGCCTGGCGGCTCCGACGGGACGGCCCGCCGGGTGCTTGCCGTCCCTTGCGGAGGCCGTGTACGCCGAGGTCAACGGCCCACTGGAGGAACTGGAGAGCAGACTCACCGTCACCATCGCCCCGGGGCTGCTGGCGGGGAACGTCGCGTCCGCGCTCGTCGGGTCGGCGGCGGTGCTGCTCAGGGCTCGGCCGGACCTGCGTACAGAACTCGTGTGCCTCACAAGGGAGTTGCTGGAGACGGGACGGCTTCGTGGCACCGGCCGGATCACCGGCCCGGGTCTGACGTTCCGCCGCCGCAGTTGCTGCCTGTACTACCGCATCCCGGGCGGCGGGAAGTGCGGGGACTGCTGCCTGGCGGACTGACCGGGTTCTCCTCTCAGCGTTCTCCTGTCAGCGGAGCAGGGCGGGGAGCGGCGCCCGTCGAGGCCTACAGTCCGACCGCGCCCCGCACGAATCTCCGGAGATGCCCGCGTACCTCATCGGGCCGTTCCAGCCAGGGCTCGTGCCCCGCGCCGTCGATCCGTGTCAGCGGGACACCGAGCCGGACCGCCAGCGACGCGAGTGCCGACAGCGGGCGGGGATCGTCTCCGCCGCCGAGGATCTCCACCTGCGCGGGCAGACGTGCGCGAAGCTCGCCGAGGCGTCGGACGAGCGGTTCCTTCCGCCCCTCCGCGCCGAGTTCACGGTTCATGGTCCAGTTGACGGGGCGCCGACTCCGCGCGCCCTGCGCGGCCCAATGCCGGCCGCGTTCGGGATCGGCGTGGTCGGTGAACCAGGACAGCGTGAGCAACTCGACCTCCTGCTGCTCCGTGCGGTGCGGCAATTGCTGGAGCTCGTGGAGCCGTGCCTGTTGCGGTGCGGTCATGCGGCGGCCCCGTTCCGCTCGGTCCGCGGTGCGCCACTCACCGACGAACGGCCCGCACAGCAGCAGCATCGCGGCCACTCGCTCCGGATGCGCCAGGCAGAACCGCGAGGCGAGGTCGGCGCCGAGCGGCCGATCAGCACGGCCGCCGGCGCGTCCCACGCGTCGAGAAGCTCGGCGAGATCACCGACATGGCGGACAACTGCAACGTTGTGCGCTGGTGCGGGCACTGACGGCGTATCCGGCACTGCTGGTGTGCGACGAGGTGACATCGGCCCTGGACACCGTCTCCCGGGAACGGGTCCTCGACGCCCTGCCCCGCCTGCTCGCCCCTGCGCGGACGGCCCTGCTGTTCGTCAGCCATGACCTGCCCGCGGTGCGTGCGCTGACCGGGGAGGCCGTGCTGTTCGAGGGCGGTCGTTGTGTGCGGCGGGGGCCCGTCGAAGAGGTGCTGCCCGCTCCCGGCGGCATCGGAACCGCGTGAGCCAGGGGACGAACGAGGGCGTCGGCTTCAGCCGTGATCCGCCCGATGGCCGTGGATGGTGAGGGCCGTGGCGAGCGTCATCTGGGTGGTGAACGAGGTGACGTCCGCGTCGAGGAGCCGTCCGACCCTGTGGAGCCGGTTGTTCACGGTATTGGGATGGACGCCCAGTGCCCTGGCGGTGCGCGCGCGGTCCAGGTCGTTGGTGAACCAGGCGCGCAGGGTGTCGACCAGCTCCGGGTGCGGGTGCAGCGGTTCGATCTGCCCGAGGAGTGTGGCCTGAGCGGGGGAGACGTGAGTGAGGTGATAGTCCAGAGCGTGGTCGGCGATGCGGTGTGTGTGATCGCCCGCGGCAGTGGAGGAGCGGGCCAGACGCAGCAGGTCGTGCCCGACGCGTGCGGACGCGGGCAGGTGGCGGATCTCGGCGGGATCGGTGCAGGAGGCGCGGATGTCGAGGCGGGTCTCCGTGCGCAGGGCGCGATGCAGGGCGTTCGCCCGCTCGGCGACGACCGGGTCGGGTTCGTGCGTGTCGGCGGGGAGCAGGATCTGGGCGTGGGTCGCTTCGAGTACGGCGAGGTTGGTGCGGCCCGCGTGGTGGTGGGCGAGCGCGGTCGCCACCTGACGGACACGGCGCCGTGTGGTCACCTCGTGCGTCACCGGACGGGCGGGTGAGGACGGCAGAGGCGGCAGCGTCAGGGTGAGGATCGCGTAACGGGAGGCGAGGGGCGCACTGGTGGCGTGACCCGTCTCAGGGCCTGGTTCCTGCCCTGCCAGGAGGGCTTGTGCCAGCATTCGGCCGGTACCCAGGTCCTCGTCCCGCAGTACGGAGAGCCGGGCCTGATAGCTCTCCGTCACCGCCTGCAGGGCGGCGTCCTGGAAGGCGTACAACTGGTGGCCCAGGTAGCCGAGACCGGCGATGTGCCGATCGCCCGCGGCGTCGACGCAGGCCTGCCACAGCAGGCGGGCCGCGTGCTGCCAGTTGTGCAGGACGAGAGGGAGCGGCATGCCCTCTTCGGCGCGCTGCGCGGCGCGGTGACGGGCCAGTTCGAGGTCGGAGCGGTCGAACTGCCCGCCCGAACGCATCAGGCGCAGTGCTGCGGCGTAGTAGCGACGCGCGGTGAGCGGGAGTTCGTGACGGGCGATGTCGTCGGGCATGCCCTCCAGGAGCGGATCGTCGCTGCTGTCCCGTGCCAGGGCGTCGACGCGGACACGGACCAGGTCGAGGATGGCCACCGCGTCAGGGGGCGGGACGGCGGATGCCATGGAGTGCTGCCTTCCGTTCGGTGCTGCGGTGGTGCTCGAGCACCACCGCAGCACCTGTGAGTGTCATCGACGCCATTGTCAGGGCTCGCGCCCGGACGCCTCCCACGGGGCCGTCCCGCTCAGGCGCGGGGCTCCGGAGCCGCTGTCGACCTGACGTGTGCGCCGAGGCATGTGGCTCAGTCCCGTACGCGGGCCTACAGGTCCACGGGCTGTCCGCTGCGCACGGACTCCTCGATCGCGCACAGGATCCTCGTGACCTCGATGCCGTCCTGGCCGGTGGCGAGGACCGGCTTGTCGAAGACGACGGCGTCGACGAAGTAGGCGATGGCGTCCAGCACGAAGCCGGTGAGGTGCTCGCCGGTGGGCGGGGCGTACAGGTCGGGGAAGGTGCTGCGCTCGGCCGTGTACAGCTCCAGGGCGCGGTTGTGGGAGCCGTCGATGTTGAGCGCGCCCTTGTCGCCGAGGATCTCCAGCTTCAGGTCCTTCACGGTGGAGTGGGTGTCGGGCAGGATCCACGCGGACTCGAACACGGCGACGGCGCCCCCGGCGAACTCCACGGTGGCAGCGTGGAAGTCGGCGGTGGGGATGCCGCGTTCGCGCAGGATCTTGTCGCGGCTGACCGCGTAGACGCGGGTGACATCGTCGTCGAGCATCCAGCGCACGACGTCGATGGTGTGGCTGGCCAGGAACCACAGGGCCGAGGAGTGGCCGGCCCAGGAGAGCATGCCGGTGGCCACGCCCAGGGTGTTGCTCAGCCGGGAGTAGACGTAGGCGGGCGTGCCGATGTCACCGCGGGCGATGGCCTGTTGGGCGGAGTACATCATCGGGTTGACCCGGTTGTGGAAGTCGACCATGAGCTTGACCCCGTTGGCACGGGCGGCGTCGTCGATGGCGCGGGCGTCCTCCACCGTGGTGGCCAGTGGCTTCTCCACGAGGATGTGCTTGCCCGCTTCGGCCGCGGCCACGGCCAGATCGCGGTGCAGGTGGTCAGGGGTGGCGATGGAGACGGCGTCGATGGTGGCGTCGGCGAGAACGTCCCGGTGGTCACGGGTGGCATGGGCGGCGCCGTACGTGGCGGCGATCTCCTCGGCCCGGCCGGGGCGCATGTCGCACACGGCGGCGAAGTCCACGTAGGGGGAGCGGTGGTAGGCCTGGGCGTGGCGTTCGCCGAAGAGTCCGGCGCCGATGAGGGCAAATCGCTTGGTGTTCACGGCAGTTGTTTCCCTTGGTTGGTGCGGGTGGTGGTGCGGGTGGTGGTGCGACAGGGGGTCTTCAGAGGGCGAGCGCCCGTAGGTAGGGGGCGGCCCGGGGGAGCTGGTCCGGGGCGCGGTGGGCGAGGCGGGCCAGCTGTGCGGCGCCGTCCAGCGAGGAGCCGGCGGGTTCGGTCAGCCGGGCGTGCGGCGCGGCACGGCGTACGGCCGCCCGGAACGGGTCACGCAGCAGTGCTCCGGCGCGGAAGAGACCTCCGCACCAGGACACGAGCGGTTCGTGGTGGGCGGCCGGCAGCGCCGCGACGACGCTGTCGGCCAGATGCTCCGCGGCGCGCTGCCAGATGCTGCGGGCCACGGCGTCGCCCCGGTGGGCGGCGTCGGCGACGTCGGTGGTGAAGGAGGCGAGACGGCTGGCGACGTCGCCGTGCGGGTAGATCCGGGAAGGCCACCGCGCACACGGGCCGAAGCGGTCGACGGCCAGGTGCAGCAGCGCCGTTGAACCGCCGGGACGCTCGTCGTGGGCGCGCAGCGCGGCGCGCAGGCCCTCGGCTCCGATCCACGCGCCGCTGCCCTCGTCCCCGAGCAGATGCCCCCAGCCGTCGCGGTGGCGCCACCACTGCGCGAAGTCGGTGCCCAGCGCCACCGCCCCGGTGCCTGCGGCGACGACCGCGCCGGGCCGCATCCCGAGTGCGCCGATGTGGGAGGTGAGTACGTCGGAGGCCAGCACCACGTGCCGGGCACCGAACAGATGGGCGAGATCCGTCATGAGGCGGGCCGGGTTCGCGGTGAGGGCCAGCAGCCCGCTCATGCCCACGGCCACGGCCGTGATGGGGGTGCCCTCGGGCAGGCGCAGTGACCGCAGCGCGTTCTTCACGGTGGTGAGCAGGGCCTCGGTGTCGAGTCCGTCGCCGGTGACGGCCCGTCCTGGACCGTGCGCGGTGCGGTCGGTTCCGGACACGGTCAGACGGATGCCGGAGCCGCCGATGTCCACCGCGGCCACCCGCGCGTCGGGTGCGCCCCCGAGCGGTGCGGCTGCCGGTGCGGCCGGGCGGGGGTGGCCGGCGGAGTGCACCGCGCTCATGAGTGCCGCGTCCTTGCGGGCGTGCGCCGCTGCTGCAGCGCGTCGTGGGTCAGGGACAGGGCGCGCATGGTGGTGTCGTAGGTGCGCTGGGTGATGCCGACGAAGAGACAGTCGATGGTGAGGAGTTGGCTGATCCTGCTCGCCAGGGCGCCGGGCCGGAACGGGCTCTCGCCTCCCGCGGGGCGCAGCAGATGACCGCAGCTGCGGGCCAGCGTGGACCGTGGGTGGTTGGTGATGGCGACGGTGGCGGCGCCGGTGGCGGCGGCCTGCCGCAGCGGGTCCACGACGTCACGTGTCTCGCCCGAGTAGGAGATCCCGATGGCCACGTCGGCCTCGCCGAGCAGGGCGGTACTCGTCAGACCGGCATGGATGTCGAGATGGACGTGGCTGAGATAGCCGATGCGCTCCAGCTTGTGGTGCAGGTCCGTGGCCACCAGGCCGGAGGCGCCGGAGCCGTGGACGGTGATCCGTCGTGCGCCGATGAGCAGGTCGATGACCCTGTCGAGGACGACGGCGTCGAGCTGGGCCGCGGTGTCGGAGATGGCCTTCATCTCTTCGCCGGCCAGCTTGGCGATGACGTCGGGCAGGGCGTCGTCGCGGGAGATGTCCCCGGTGACGGGCCGTTCGCCCGCCTCTCGGGCGGCCTCGGCGGCCAGCGCGAGGCGCAGTTGAGCGTAGCCGCCGAAGCCGAGCGCCCGGGTGGCGCGGACGACGGAGGACTCGCTGGTGCCGGCCAGCTCGGCCAGCTGTGTCATCGTCAGCTGCGCGGCGCGGGCGCGGTCCTCCAGCAGGACCCGGGCGATGCGGGTGGCGGCCGGATTGAGGCTGGGCAGCAGGGCGCGGACACGTCCCTCGAGGCGTTCCGGCCGGGAGAGCAGGTGAGGGTCGCCGGCGGTCGCGGTGGTGGATTCAGTCATGGGTGGCGGCTGCTTTCCGCTCGGAGCTGCTTCGGGGGGAGACGGGAAGGCCGGCTGCGGCGGGCGCCTTGGCCATTTCGGGCACATCCGGAAAGAGCCGGGCCCGACGGCGCAACAGGCGCCCGGGGACGTCGAGGAAGACCAGCAGGACGAGGGCGACGACCCCGACGGCCGTCAGGCTGACCATCGCCGTGCCCAGCCCCCAGCTGTCGCCGAGCACGGCGCCCCACCACGGGGCGACGCCGCCGCCGACGGCGCCGATGTTGTAGACGGTGCCGAGGCCGGAGGCCCGGGTCCCGGCGTCGAAGTAGTCGTAGAGGTACTTGGGCAGGAGTCCGGAGATGCCGAAGTTGGTGCCCATGAAGCAGAACAGCAGGAGCACCAGCGGCAGGGGCCGGCCGCCGCCGACGGCGAAGACGGGGAAGAGGAACACCAAGGACACGGCGAGCACCGACGCGTAGGTGCGGGCGGTTCCGAACCGGTCCCCGAGGAACCCCGAGGCCGCGGTGCCGAGAACGGTGCCCAGGCCGGCGTAGAACATGATGTCGCCGCTGCTCCGGCGGCTGTAGCCGAGTGAGTCCAGATAGGAGGGCATCAGCCCGGAGACCGGCCAGTTGGTACAGAACGCCAGGAACACGACCAGGATCAGCGTGAGTGTCACCGGCAGGCGCTGCCGGGAGAACAGCGACAGGGCGGAGAGGGAGCGCACAATGCCCTGTTCGCGGGCGGCGGCCTGCCATTCGGCGCTCTCGGGCGCGGACTTGCGGATGTACAGGGCGACGAAGACGGGCAGCAGGCCGAGGAAGAACAGGGAACGCCAGCCGAAGTGGTCGACCACCGGGGCGTACACCTGGGCCGCGACGAGCCCGCCGACCGCGAAGCCGGTGATCAGGAAGGCGCTGGCCTTGTTCTTCAGGTGCGCGGGCCAGCTCTCGACCGCGTAGGTACTGCTCGCTCCGTACTCGCCCGCCATACCGATGCCGACGATGAGGCGGAACGCGAACAGGGCGGCGAAGTTCCAGGCGAGGCCGCACAGGAACGTGCCGCCCGAGTACAGGACGATCGACCAGACCATCGCCGCCTTGCGGCCGTAGCGGTCGCCGACGGACCCGAAGACGACTCCTCCCAGCCATCGGGACCCGAAGGTCGCCACCAACAGGGTGCTGGCGGTCGCCAGGGACACGTCGAACTCGGCGCTGATGTCACTCAGGACGTACGTCAGCAGAACGAAGTCGAAACCGTCGAGCAGGTAGCCGATCCAGGCCGCGAAGAGCGCGCGGACATGGGTGCCGGTGAGTTGTCTGAACCACGGCTTCGGGGGTGCGGGGGACAACGGGTACCTCCGGGCAGGGCGGTGCGCACGGGCGGACCGTGACGGTGGGCGTGGTGTGAAGGGACGGCCGGGCGCGGGCCGGAGCAGTGGTGGAGGATTCCGCCGGACTGCTCGTGTGCGGTGGAGATCAACTCCGCCGACGGGACACGAGCTTGCGATCACCGTCAGGGGAACGTCAACGGTTACCGGTTGGTAGGTGCGGTGGTCCGGATGCCGGGGCCGCAGGCGTCATCACCCCTCGCTCGCGCCTGCGGAGCGGTTTCGCCGCACTCCCGATGTCAGCTGCGTGACACGCCAACTCGCCTATTTAGTAGCGGAATTGGAGCGGCTCAAGCGGTGTACGTCCTGCGCTCCGCGGGCGGTCGTTTCCCGCGTTCCCGCCGGGCGTGACCGTCCCCTCGTCACCGGCGGGTGTCGTGAACTCGCCTGGCGGGAAACGGTGGTGGCGACATTGCGACAGCATCCACTTGTCGACACTGAAGCCCTGTCGCGCGCCCTGCTCCGGCTCCTGGCAGACGACCGATGCGGGGGCTCGCTCGCCGCGGCCACCTGCCCGGCCGGCGACGGCCTCGTGAACTCCGTGCATTCAGGGCGGAGGTGACGGAGGCGACACTATTCGCGGGCTCGGCGCGCGGGTCCCCAGCCGGCCGAGGCCAGATGAATCCCGAGCTGCAGACGGTTGACGCTGCCGCTCGTCTCCATGAGCCGGGCGATGCGCCGCTGCACCGTCCGCGCCGCACAGCCCAGCGCCCGTGCGATCGCCGCGTCCGTCAGTCCCGACACGAGCAGGCGCACCAACTGCTCGTCCTCCGCCGGCACCGAGGGCCGCGCTGGGAGCGCCTCGGTCAGGGGCAACGGCAGCGCCCGCGCCCACACCGACTCGAACAACTCCAGGAGTGCTTCCAGCAGCGCGCACGGACGGACCAGCACCGCCCGGTGCGAGGACTGTTCCTGCTGCTCCAGTGGAATCACCGCGACCCGCCGGTCCACCACCACCAGCTTCATCGGCAGCCGGTCCGTCGTCCGCGCCAGCTCCCCCGCCGACACCGCCGCCCGCACCGACCCCTCACCCTCCTCGGTGGCCAGCGCGGCATGCGCGTACACCGTGCGGTACTGGACCTGGCGCTCCCGCATCATCTCCACCTGCACGGCATTGAAGCGGTCCGGCGAGACGCAGGGCGGCCGGTCGAAGATCAGGACCTCGTCCCGCGCGGCCCGCTGAAGGGCGTCGAAAGCGGCCGGCCCGGCATCCCCGCGTTCGAGGATCTCGACCGGGTCGCTGCGCGATCCCCGGCCGCGGCGCCACCGTTCGGCCACCTCCTGGGCGGACGCCCGTACCTCGTCCAGTGCCGCGTCCCAGGCCCGCACGACACGGCTCAGCCCCATGCCCGGTTCCACCGCCTGCGGCATGCCCCCGGTCCTGTCGTGCTCCACCAGGCCCCAGACATGAAGGTGTTCCAGCGCCGTGCGCACGACGTCGGCGCCCAGCTCCTCGCGGAGCGGTTCCAGGCCTCCCGAGGCCCCGGACGCCAGCCGCTCGTAGAGCAGCCAGTCGTCGGGCGAGAGCGGGGAGGGATTCACGGAGAACTCCGGCAGCACGTAGAACGTCTCGTCCGCAGAACGCGCGGCGAGACATCGATGGCGGGGATGTCGATCACGCTAAGCAGTCCGCTGGGGCGGAGCAATGAGTCCTGGGCCCAACCGAAGCGCATGCGACTGTGCTCGAGCACACCACGAGGTGTGGGTACGGCTCACGAGGGCGGGGCGGACGGGCGGCTGATGCCGTCGAGCGTGACGTCGTGGACCCGCGGGGCGCGCTCGTCGAGTCCGGCGGCGGGGATGCCGAGGTCGCCGGAGAGGGTGTCGCGGAAGATGCGGTAGTCCATGGCGCAGGCCGCGGTCAGCTGGGCGAGGGCGAAGCGGAGCATGGCGCGCGGCGCCGTTCGGTGAACGGCCTGTCCCAGTGGTTCTGGGCACAGGGGGGCGAGTAGTGCGGGATCAATCGTCTCAAGCGCCACCGGGCCATAGCCACGAGGTACGACGAACTCGCCGTCCGCTACGAAGCCACGGTGCTGGTCGCGGTGATCGACGAATGTATGTGAGTGGCTCCGGCGCACCCATGATCGTTAGCCTCACCGGCTATGAAGCAGCGCCGGCAGAAGAAGCTCTCCCGCCGCCTTTTCGAGGCGATCCTGACAGGTGACGCCCGGAGTACGAAGACCCTGTTGCGCAGCGGAGCAGACCCAGAGAAGCGGAACAGCGACGGCACCACTCCGCTGTACTTGGCATCGGTGCAGGGCGAATTCGAAGTAGCCCGTCTCCTCATGGAAGCCGGGGCTTCTCCCGACACGGAGAGCAGCGGCCTCGGCTCGGAGGGCACGCCGCTGTGTGCGGCGGCGTGCTGGGGGCACATCGAAACGGTCCGGCAACTGCTGGCACACGGAGCCGATCCCAACCTTCGCGAAGACCATGGCGCAGGCTGGTCCCCGCTCGACTGGGCGGACAACGGCCCCCACCACAGCACTGCCGAGATCCTCCGAGCAGCAGGAGCGCAACCGACAGCGCACTCGGCTCCGTAGCCAGTGCGACCTCAGCACTCACTGTCGCAACAGACCCTAGGCGACATCGGTGGCGGCGAGCCGCAGCCGCAGCCGGTTCAGCCCTCGCCTGGAGTGGCTCTTGACGGTGCCCAGGGGCCAGCCCGTCACCTGAGCGATCTGACTGTGCGTGAGGTCGCTGTAGAAGGCGAGTTCCAGAACGCGCCGCTGTACCGCGGGCAACAGTGCCAGTTCGTGACTGATGAGCACCCGGTCGAGGGTGCGCTGCGTAGAGTCGTCGGCGGCCGGTGCCGCGCTCAGCGAGGCCTCCGCGGCGGATGCCAGTGCGGACCGGCGGGTCCGGGCGCTCAGGGCATCGGCGATCTTGCGTCGGGTGATGCCCACGACCCAGCCGACGAAGGCGCCGCGCTCGGGGGCGTACCCCTCACGGCCGCGCCACACGGCCAGGAAGACCTGCTGGGTGACGTCCTCGGCTTCGCGCGAGTCGCCCAGTGACCGGTAGGCCAGCGTGTGAACGAGCGTTCCCCAGCGACGGTAGGCGGCCTCCAGGCACGCTTCCTGGCCGCGGCGAAGGCCGGTGGCCAACTCTTCGTCGGCAAGGGACTCTTCGACAGGTGCCCACAGGCCGTCCTGCAGAGTCCGCGTGGTCCGCTGAGCGCGCATGGGCCCGTGCCCTTCCGTCGCCGGTCAAGTGATCTTCACTCTGGGGCAGCGGAGGCCTTGAATTCGAGTCGCATCGAATGTGCATCGCTTCTGCGTGGGGCGGGAGTCGCCCCCCCCCGGACTACAGCTCGCGTCGAATCGCCTCCCATACCGTGTCGGGCGGCCGCGCGGCTGCTACCGGTCCCTCCCGGCCGGCCGCCAGCACGCGCAGGAACGAGTTCAATGTCGACAGGCAGGTCTCGCACTCCGGCACGTGCTGGTCCGCCGGTGTCGGCGCCTCGGCGCCCAGTGCGATGAGCGCGAGATCCCCCGGCGAGGGATGGCGGATCGAGGACGGGGCTGACATCGGTCACCTCTGGCGGCCAGGCCTGTGGAGCAGGGCGAATGTGCGGGACGGGAAGAACCCGTGTCACCGGACGTTCCGTTCCTTGCGGCAGGGCAGATGCACGCGGCAGCAGATCCGTGCAGCCGCCACGCCTCGCCCCGGACCGCAACGATGTTGCGTCGATACACTTCGTGCATGAACTCCCACGCTGTGCCCGAACAGCCGCCCCGGCGTCCGGCAGCGGTCGACGATGCGGGCATCACCTCGGGATCGCTGGCCCGGCGCCTGGGCATCTCACCCACGACGCTGCGGTCATGGGACCAGCGCTACCGGCTGGGTCCAGCCCAGCGGGATCATGGTCGCCACCGTCGCTGGTCCCCGCGTGACGTCGCCATGATCGAGGACATGTGCCGCCTCACGGCTTCCGGCATCCCTCCGGCCGAAGCCGCGCGCGTCGCCAAAGAACGTGCCGGAGCCGTCGCACAGCACGGTGAAGCGACCGAGACCGCCATGTCCGCCAGTACGGCGCCGGTCCCTCCGCAGAGCCACGGCCCCGGCACGTCCTTTCTCCAGATGGGCCTGGTGCGGACCGAATGCCGGGGACTCGCCCGTGCCGCTCTGCGCCTCGACTCCGACGCCGTTCAGCAGCAGCTCGACGCCTTCGTCCGGCACCACGGGGTGATCACCGCCTGGGAAGAACTCATGATGCCGACCCTGCACGCGGTCGGCCGCAAGTGGGAGTCCGCCGGTGACCGCTATGTCGAGGTCGAACACCTGCTGTCCTGGCACGTGTCCACCACCCTGCGCAACGCACAGTTCCTGCTGGACTCTCCGCAGACGAGCCGAAACGCGCCCCGTGTGCTCCTGGCCTGCGTTCCCGGCGAACAGCACACGCTGCCGCTCGAGGCCTTGCACGCGGCGCTCCTGCACGTGGGCCGACCTGCACGGATGCTCGGCGCAGCCGTTCCGGCCGACGCACTGGTCGCCACGGTGCGCCGGACCGGGCCGGCCGCCATAGTGCTGTGGTCGCAGACCCGGTCCTTGGCGAGCACGCCGCTCGCCGCGCACCTGCAGCGAGCGGCCTGGGGGCTCAAAGGGGCGCGGCAACAGCCGGCACTCCATCTGGCGGGGCCCGGCTGGCGGGGCACCGTCATCGACGGGTCCGTCCAACCCGGGGGACTGCGCGAGGCCGTCGCCCTGCTGGAGCCGGAGCTCTGCGGCTAGGGCGTGTCCTGCGGTGGAGCGCTCGGGATCGAAGGCGGGTGGGCGTCTGTCCCGGGAGCCCTCGGCTGTGCGGCGGGCGATCTGGGCGCTGCGTTCCGGGGTGGTGAACGCGATCCCGCGAGCTCGCATTGCCGCCCGGGTCGACGGGTGGGAGTACGCCTTGTCGGCCAGGACCCGGTCGGGGTGTGTGTGAGGGCGGCCGGATCCGTCACGGCCGACTGCTATCTGCTCCAGCAGTGGCAGCAGGTGCGGGTGTACCCGGCCTGGCCCGGAGACAAGACGACCGACATGGGTAGTCCGCGCGCGTCGACGGCAAGGTGCATCTTGCTGGTCAGTCCGCCGCGGGACTCCAATCCATGGGGTGGGCGGGCGTCGCCATATGCGGGTTTGGAAGGGCGCCGGGTCATTGCCCGAGACCAGTTTCCGTACCAGCCCTCCAACACTGCTGTCGGCGAGGGCCTCGAACCGGACCGCGGCTTTCTCACGGTCCGGGCTCGCGGGTGACGACCTGGATCGGAGGTCCGAGGACGTGGCCAGGTGGACGAGGGGGTCTCTCCGCTCGCTCCACGGCCGCGTACCGACGTCCCCGAGGTCGGGGTGGGTGACCCCGCAGCGTTGAGGCGTCGTTGGATCAGGCTGTGGGCAGCCGGGTGCCGCGGCGCCAGACGGCTCGGGTGTTGAGGGTGTCGTCGATGGTGGTGGTGGGGTCGCCGTCCACGAGGAGCAGGTCGGCGCGCAGGCCCTCTGCGATGCGGCCGCGGTCGTCGAGCTTGAAGCGGCGGGCGGTTGTGGCTGTGGCGGCGCGCAGGGCCTGGGCGGGGGTGAGGCCGGCCTGTACGAGGTATTGCAGTTCGTGGTGGAGGCTGGCGCCGTGAGCGAGGCCGCCGAGGAAGGGCATCGGCATGGAGACGTCGGTGCCGGCGAGGATGTCGACGCCTGCCTCGTGCAGGGCGCGGACCGAGGCCAGGACGTCGTCGATGCGGCCCTGCGGGTAGTGGTTGAAGCTGCTACGGAGCGTCTTGATCCAGGCTTCGTCGAGGCGGCTCGCCACGCGGGGGTCGTCGGCGAGACGGTCGCCGGTGATGCCCATCATGGAGGCGTTCAGCACGACGCAGGGCACGACGAACGTGCCGGAGTCGCGGATCAGGGTGATGATCTCGTCGCTGTGGGGGCCGTCCATGAACAGGTGGGCCAGGCCGTCGACGCCGGCCTCGATGGCCATGTCGGTCGCCTCGACGGTCAGGGCGTGGGCGACGGTGAGCTTGCCGTGGCGCTTGGCCTCGGCGACTCCCGCGTTCAAGGTGGCCTGGTCCAGCATGGGCAGGCCGGGATGGCCCTCTACGGACCCGTCGTCGACCATGAACTTGATGTAGTCCGAGCCGCGTTCGATCAGCTGGGGGATGAACGCCACCGCTTCCTCAGGGGTGGTGGAGAACGGCATGAGCGGCGGGGGGCCCTCCGGCCGCGCAGATGAGGCGCCGGGTGGCGGGCCGGGACGGAATCCCTCCGGGAACAGTTCGCTGGGGTGGCCGCCGGGCGGCGTGATGCCGAAGCCGGAGGAGCGAACGTCGGCGAGCGAGTCGTCGTCGGTGATGTGCGCGCGGTTGTCGGCGGTGTTGGTGCCCTGCATCTCCAGTTCGGTGGTCACTCCGAAACGTAGCGCGAGCGCGAGCGAGGCGGTGTTGGTGTGGACGTGGGCGTCGATCAGCCCAGGCAGCAGGGTCGCGCCCTCGGCGTCGACCACTTCGGCGCCCTCGGGGGTGTCGGCGCCGAGGGCGCGGATCCCCGTGGAGTCGAAGACGACGGTGCTCGCCTGAAGCGTCTGCTCGCCGTCGAAGATGCGGGCATTGATGATCGCAGTGGTCATGACTGTGTGTCCCATCAGTGGTGTGCCGCTGCGCAGCGATCCGCAACGGCGGCGCAGCACACATGCAGTGCAGCATATACATGCATTCTTGCATGCTTATGTAATCGGCACGAGTCTGCGGATATGCTGGGCGGATGAAGGACCCCGCAGATCAGATGCCCGACATGTTGCTGGACTCGGTCGGCGCTGCGTTCGCCCGGATACGCCGGCGCACTGCATTGGTGCAGGTCGACCCGCCGGTGACCCGCAAGGACATGTCCCGCAATCAGGTCATCAACATCGTCGACGAGGCTGAGGGGGAGATGACGGTAGGAGGGGTCGCCTATCAGCTCTCCGTTGACCCCTCGGTGGCCAGCAGGATGGTCAAGGACTGCATCGATGCCGGCCTGTTGGAGCGGACCGTCTCACAGCGTGACGCGCGCCGGACCGTTCTGCGGCTGACCGGCGAGGGCGTCGCCCTGCGTGATCGTTTCCGCAGCCAGCACCGCCAGGCGTTCGTCCACCTCACCCGCGGCTGGCCGGAACAGGAGCGGCTCGAATTCGCCCGGCTGTTGCTGAAGTACGCGGACGCGACGGCCGAGCTCGGCCGGGAGGCAGGCAGCTGAACCGCCCCTTCGGCCTGCGCGGGCGTGTTGCGGTTGCGGGGTGGTGGCCGCGTGCGGCAGGTCAGCAGGTCGCGGCGATGCTGATCGCGGCGAGCTGGATTCCTGCGGCGACGCGCACGGGCACGGTGGGGGGTGTGTCCGCTACGGATTCCTGCTCCCACTGCTGGTAGGTGCGGGTCATCTGTGCGTGCAGCGGCCGCAGTGCGGGGTTCGAGGCGAGCAGGCGGACGAGCATACTTCCGTAGCGCAGGCGCAGCAGGTGCCGGGACTGTGCTTGGGATGCCACCTCGGCCCGCGTGGCCAGGCGGCCGGTGGTGGGTGGCATGAGGCTTGGCTTCGATGTCAGGCGGTCTCGGCAGGCTCGGGCGAAGAGTGAGCCTGCGTCGATGAAGCCGGCCGCCTCGGTGTAGACGTCTCCCAGGATCTGAAGGGTGTGCTGGGTGGTGGCGCGCTCCTGTTCGCGGAGCTCGTCGAGGGGGACGGTGCTGGGGCTGGTGTCGCTGAACGTGGCATCGCTCCACATGGGCACTTCGGCAATGAGTCCGGTGGTCCCGTACTTCCGGGCGTAGGAGAAGCTGGAGTCGCCGGCGCTCCAGGTGTCCGGTGCTTTGCCGTGCTCGATCAGGCAGTCGATCTCTTCTGGGGTGTCCCACTGGCCGAAGACGGCGGGCGCCAACAGGGGCGCGCCCGGTGATTCGGGTTCGCCGACGTCGACGGTGAGGCCGAAGAGCGGGGGCAGGGCGGACAGCCGTCGGGCCAGGTCGGAGACGTCGCGGGAGAGGTAGTAGAAGACGCCGCCGGTGTCGCTGTTGTGCAGCGACGGCATGAGGTCGGGCCGGAGTTCGTCGATCGATTCCATCCAGGCGTGCACCTCGGGCAGGGTTGCCTCGAATGTCACCCCCCGGTGGTCGAGGGGGAAGGTCCATTCGATCTGGTCGAAGAAGGCAGGGCGGTAGAAGCCGCGGAAGTAGGCGAGCCGGTCGTGGGGGCGGTCGAACCAGGAGTAGTTGAGCTTGGCGCCGTCGGGATCGATACAGCCAATGATGTGCCAGGAGTGGCCCAGGCGTTCGCGCAGAGCCGGGTCGGCGCAGAGCGCTTCGGCCAGGTGCAGCGCGGTGATGGAGCCGATCGGTTCGTTGGGATGCGGGCCGCCCACGACCAGGGCGGTACGGGGACCGCCGTCGATATCCAGACGCAGCAGCGGCTCGCCGCCCCGGGATGTCCCGATGCGGCGCAGGCTCGCCACGGACGGGTGCCGCTCGGCTAGTGCCGCCAGGCGGTCGTTGATCTCGGTGACGGTGGGAAAGGCCGTGACGTGCGGGACGGAGGCGCACAGCGTCCTCAGGTCGGGCGGCAGCGGCCAGTGCGGCGAGAGGGCGGGGGTGACGTGCATGAAGTCTCCAGTCAGCGGCTCGACTGACAGATGTATCAGTTTGAATCGGCTCCTGTACATGCCCATTCGCGCGTAACCCCTTCGTTACATGCATGTGCGGCGGCAACTTAGTGACAGACATGTCAATCATGCGTAGAGTTCCGGCCACTCGGCCCGGCGCGGTGGCGTCGGCACGGCTGGAACTGTTCGAGGAGCTCGGATGAAGCTCAGGAAACCGGCACGCTGGCAGGCGCGATGCGCGGCCGTCAGCATGCTCATGGTGGCAGCGGTGGGATGCCGCGCCCCGGGCGCGCCTCCGGAGGGAGAGGTGCTGCGGATCGGGACGGTGTCGCCGATCGACTCCGTCAACCCCTACACCGCGGGCAGCG
This sequence comes from Streptomyces sp. cg35, assembly GCF_050410835.1. Lineage (NCBI taxonomy): Bacteria > Bacillati > Actinomycetota > Actinomycetes > Kitasatosporales > Streptomycetaceae > Streptomyces > Streptomyces sp. cg35. The sequence goes on along the minus strand of NZ_CP191268.1, from coordinate 851,847 downwards.
ACGAGGGGCTCAACGCCGTCTCGATGACCTACCCGCGACTGGTGCAGTACGGCCCGGGCAACAAGGTGATCCCGGCGCTGGCGACCCGTTGGTCGAAGACCGACGGGGGCCGGAGCCTGATCCTGCACCTGAACCCCGATGCCCGGTGGTCCGACGGGTCGGCGCTGGGCGCGCCGGACGTGGTCTGGAGTGCGCGCACCGACCTGAAGTTCGCCAAGGGTGCCACTGCCTCCCTCGCTTCCGCGTTGGGCCCGGTCGACAAGGTGAGTGCCGTCGACGCCCACACGGTGAAGCTGGCGTTCACGCGTGAGGCTCCGTCCAACATCCTCGATCTGCTCACCGGCTTCTTCGTCCTGCCGCGCACGGTGTGGAAGGACCACATCGGCAAGGGCGGGGCGGGCCTGCTGAGCTATCGGCCGCAGGACTCGCTGCCCATGGTCAGCGGGGGGCCCTTCACCATCACGCGGCTGGAGGAGAAGGGGACCACGGTCTACCGGCCCAACCCCCGCTACTACGGCGCCCGGCCCACGCTCAAGGCCGTGACCCTGACCTACTACACGAACGCCGAAGCCCTGGTCTCCGACCTCATCGCGGGCAATCTCGACTTCGTCAACCAGCTGCCCAGCACGACCGCGGACGCTCTGCGCAAGGCCGACAAGATGCGGGTGACCACAGCTGACGGACCGATGCGCAGCGACATCATCTTCAATTCCAACCCCGCCAAGCCCCGCAACCGCGAGCTGCTCGACCCGCAGGTACGCGAGGCGCTGGAGCGGGGAGTGGACCGGCGGCGCATCGCCAAGGTCGTCTTCGGCGACTACGCCCAGCCGTACGCGAACCTCATCTCGCCCATGTCGGGCGACGCCTGGCGCGACCCGAAGATCAAGCCGCTACCGTTCGACGTCGCCGCCGCCAACCGGGCACTGGACGCCCTGGGCTACCGGCGCGACAAGGACGGGACACGGATCGTCCCCGCCACGACCGGCAAGTATCCGCAGCCGGCACACCGCATGAATTACGAGATCATCACCCCCGGGGACCTGACCTTCGACGTCAACCGCCAGTTCAAGATTGTGCAGAGCGACTGGGCGAAACTCGGAGTGAAGGTCACCCAACTGCCCTCCGGAGACACGGCGCAGGCGTTCGCCGCCCTGTCGGCGCCCGACTACAAGTACGAGAAGGCCGACATCGGCATGTGGACGTGGGGCGGGAACGTCGATCCGTCGTTCAACCTGTCGCTCCTGGCCAGCGACCAGCTCGGCAACCTCAACGACACCGGGTTCAGCGACCCCGCCTACGACCGCCTCTTCCAGGAACAGGCCCGCGCCGGCTCGCTCGCCCAACGCCGCGCCCTCGTGCACCGGCTGCAGCAGATCGCCGCTCGCCAGCGCCCGTACATCTTCCTGGTCAACACCTCTCTCATCAGCGCAGCCCGCCCCGGGTGGAGCGGGTTCGCCCCCCGCACCATCGGCGCCTGCGACTGCTACTACGCCAACGTGCAGCACCACCAAGGAGATCCGCGATGACCGACTCCTGTTGTCCGCTCACGCTGTTTCCCGGGGGCCGCGCATGAGCCCGCAGCGCCTCATACGCCGGATCGGCGCGGCGCTTCTCACGCTGTGGGTGGCCGCCACGCTCAACTTCGTCCTCTTCCGCACGATCCCCGGCGACGCCGTCTCCTCCCTGCGCTGCCAGCGCTGCACCCCGGCCTTCCGGGAACTGCTGCGCCACCAGCTCGGCCTCGACCGGCCGCTGATCGTGCAGTACCTGTACTACCTGCGCGACCTGCTCCACGGCGACCTCGGCCAGTCGGTCTCCTCCCACCGCCCCGTCACCACACAGCTGCTCCAACCGCTGCTGGCCACCCTGCCCATGCTGCTGCTGGGCACCATCGCGGCCCTGCTGCTCGGCGTCATCGCCGGCTCGCTGGCCGCATGGCGGCACAACACGCTCACCGACCGCGGCCTCACCCTGACCAGCCTCATCCTCTACTCGATGCCCGCCCAGTGGCTCGGCCTCATGCTCGTCATGTACGTCGCGTTCACCGTCGGCCTGCCGGTCGCAGGACTCCACTCACCCAGCCTCGGCGTCCTCGAACCCGCCTCATGGAGCGACAGCCTGATCGACCGCGTCCAGCACATGGTGCTGCCCTCGGCGACCCTCGGCATCATCCTGTTCGGCCAGTTCGCGCTCATCACCCGCTCCTCCCTGCTGTCCGCCCTGGGTGAGGACCACGTGCTGACCGCCCGGGCCAAAGGACTCAGCCCACTGAGCGCGGTCTTCCGGCACGCACTGCCCAACGCCCTCCTCCCGCTGGTCACGATCACCGCTCAGACCTTCGGTTACATCGTGGGCGGCGCCGTCGTCATCGAGAGCGTCTTTTCCTACCCGGGCATTGGCCTCGCCGTCATGGACGCCATCAGCAGCCGCGACTACCCGACCCTGCAGGGCGCCTTCCTCCTGCTGACCGCCGCCGTGATCGTCGCCAACCTGATCGCCGACCTCCTCTACCCCAAGATCGACCCGCGTGTGGGAGCCGCCTCGTGAGCGCACCAGCCCCCACGACCATCGCCCCGCCGTCGCCTGCGCGCCGTCGCCGGCCCGTCCGTGACGCCCTGCTGCACACCCTCTACGGGCGCATCGGTCTCGTCCTGCTCGGCCTTCTGCTGATCGTGTCCGTCTTCGGGCCGCTGCTCGAACCGCACGGCACCAACAGTGCCGTGGGGGACCCGTTCGAAGCCCCCTCCGCGCGCTTCCCGCTCGGCCTGGACGACGGCGGCGTCGACATGCTCAGCCAGCTCATCGCCGGCGCCCGCGTCTCCCTGATCGTCGGCCTCACCGCGGCCGCCGTCGCGGTCCTGATCGGCGGCGCCGTCGGCATGATCTCCGGCTACGTCGGCGGCCGCACCGAGGGCATCCTCATGCGGATCACCGACTACTTCCTGACCCTGCCCGATGTCCCGTTGATGATCGTGGCCGCGGCACTGTTCGGCCGGAACCTCACCAACGTCGTGATCATCATCGCCGCGATCTACTGGACCAGCACGGCCCGCATGGTGCGCGCCGAGGTCAAGTCGCTGCGCGAACGCCCCCACATCCAGCGCGTGCGGTCCCTGGGCGCCAGTCACGGCCGGATCCTGCGCCACCACATCCTGCCGGGCATCGCACCTCTGCTGGCCGCGAACGTGGTGCTGATGATCTCCACGGCGATCTTCGCCGAGAGCTACGTGTCCTTCCTCGGCCTGGGCGACCCCAACGCCATCACCTGGGGCGGCCTCATCGAAGCCGCCTCGACCTCCAGCGCCGTCCTGCGCGGAGCCTGGTGGGCCATCGTCCCGCCCGGCCTGTGCATCACGCTCGCCGTCGTCGCCTGCTCCATGGTCGGCCAGACCATCGAGGACGCACTCAACCCCCGCCTGGGAGCGGGCCACCTGTCGGTGCGCACCTTCGGCGTCCTGCCGCTCGCCCGGTTCAAGGAGAAGCGATGACCCCGACCTCGACGCAGCCGCAGGAGTCAGAAGTCACGGCGGTGCCCACCCCCGTCCTCGAAGTCAAAGACCTCCATGTCAGGTTCGAGCAGGCGGCCGGAGAGCCGGTCACCGTGCTGCACGGGGTCGACCTGGCCGTCCACGCCGGTCAGCGACTGGGCCTCGTCGGCGAATCGGGCAGCGGCAAGTCCACCGTCTCCCTCACCTGCATGGGGCTGCTGCCCGCCAACGCCACCGCCGCCGGCCACGTTTTCCTCAACGGCACGAACATTCTGGCGGGGGGTGAGCGCTCCATCCGGCCCCACCGGTGGAAGGACATCGCCATGGTCTTCCAGGGAGCCATGGCCGCCTTCAACCCGGTACGCACCATCGGCAAGCAGATCGCCGAACCGATGCTGCTGCACCAGACCCAACCGCACCGCAAAGCGGCCCGAGCGCACACCGAACATCTTCTGGACCTGGTCGGTCTCACCCCCGCTGTTGCGGACCGCTACCCCCACGAACTGTCCGGCGGCATGCGCCAGCGCGCGGTCATCGCCATGGCACTCGCCTGCGAGCCCAAGGTGCTGCTCGCCGACGAGCCCACGACAGCCCTCGACGTCATCGTCCAGGCGCAGATCGCCGATCTCCTCGTCGACCTCACCGACCGGTTGGGTCTGGGGCTCGTCCTCGTCTCGCACGACCTGCCACTGGTGAGCCAGTACTGCGAAAGCCTCGCCGTCATGCGCCACGGCAAGGTCGTCGAGCACGGCCCCAGCGCGCGCCTGCGCACCGACCCTGCCCACCCCTACACCCGCCAGCTGTTCGACGCCTCCGAGGAAGCCGCCCGATGAGCAACCCCACACCAGCCGAGGCACCCTGCCCGCTCGAACTGCGCGACGTCTGTGTCAGCTTCGCCCCGCAGCGCCGCACCCTCCTGCCCCGCTCCCGTACGGCCGAGCCGGTCCGCGCGGTCGACCACGTCAGCCTGCGCCTGGAACACGGCAAGGCACTGGCCCTAGTCGGCGGCTCCGGCTCGGGCAAGAGCACCACGGCCGCCGTCGCCGCCCGCATGCTCACCTGCGACAGCGGCACCGTCCTGCACGCCGGCCAGGACGTCACCCACCTCGGCGGAGCCGCGCTGCGCGCCCGGCGGCGCCACATCCAGACCGTCTACCAGGATCCCTTCGCCAGCCTGCCCAGCCGCTTCACCGTGCGCCGGATCGTCGAGGAGGGTCTCCTCATCCACAAGATCGGCTCCAACGCCGGTGAGCGTGAGGACCGCATCGTCCGCGCCCTCGAACGCGCTCACGTGCCCACTGCCCTGCTGGACCGGCTGCCCCACCAGCTGTCCGGCGGCCAGCGCCAGCGCGTCGCCATCGCCGCCGCCCTGGTCCTGGAACCGGCCGTCCTCATCGCCGACGAACCCGTCTCCATGCTCGACGTCTCCATGCGGGCCGGCATCATGCAGCTCTTCGACGACCTGCGCAGCACCGGCACCGCCCTGCTGCTGATCACCCACGACCTGCCCGCCGCGGCCCGCCACGCCGACACCATCGCCGTCCTCCAGAAGGGCCGCATCGTCGAGGAAGGCGACGCCCGCACCGTCCTGAGCGAGCCCGCCCACCCCTACACACAAGCCCTTCTCGACGCCACCCCCACCACCGCTTCCCGCCCCTGAAGGGCGTTCAGAACCCCCACCCGTATAGGTTGCTGACTGTGCCCACCAGGAAAGTAGAAGTACGCCGCGAACAGATCCTCCACGCGACGATCGAGGTACTGCGCGAACACGGCTTCGCCAAGGCGCGCGTCAAGCACGTCGCCGAGCAGCTCGGCATCAGCTACACCCTCGTCTACTACCACTTCCCCACCAGGGAAAAGCTCCTGACGGACACCTTCACCTTCCTCGCCGAGGACGAAGCCGTCGCCATGCGCCACACCGCCGAAGGCGACGGCAACGCCATCGAGAAGATGCGCGCTGCCATCACCCCGATCACGGCCGAGCGGCCCACCACTCGCTGGATCCCTCTCATGGAGGGCTGGGTTGCCGCGCTGCGCGTTCCGGAAGTCAGATCGGGACAGATCCGCTACCTGCACCGGTGGCTCGACTCCTTCCAGCGCATCATTGAACAAGGCAACCAAGAAGGCTCGTTCCACTGCACTTCCCCAGAAGCATCCGCCTGGCGCATCAACGCGCTGCTCGACGGAGTCTGCGTGCAACTCGCCAGCTATGACGGGGCCCTGCCGCGCAAGACCGCCTATGCGCGCATGTGGGACGGCATTGCCCTCGAACTCGGCTGCACCACCCAGACGCTGGCACCGCAGGCCAAGTAGGGGCGGTCCTCGGCTCGCTCCGCCGCCCTGCCAGACTTCCTGCACACCTGCAACCACCACCGCTGCCACACCGCGCTCGGCGGCCACCCACCGATCACCCGCGTAAACAACGCTGCGAGTCAATACACCTAGGCAGCGACGGCCCGCACTCCACGGTGCAGAGCCCGCGCCGGGCCTGACCGACCGGCGAGAGAGGCTGCCCTGTCACAGGAAGTGCTGCACGGCCCGGGTGGCCGTCTCGGCGGCCCGGAACGACAGCGGGCGCTTCGCCCAGCGGCCGGGGTCCACCGTCACGCTGTGGGAGACGTCGGCGTCGTAGTCCGCGTCGAGGGCGGCGGTGAACTCCGTGTCGAGGACGGCGAGCATCACCTCCTCGTCGTGGTCGAGGGAACGCCGGTTGAGGTTGGCCGAGCCGATGAGGGCGGCGGTGCCGTCCACCGTGACGATCTTGCAGTGGAGCATGGTCCGCTGGTACTCGCGTATGGTCACCCCGCACTCCAGCAGCCGGTGATAGTGGTGACGTCCGGCGATCCGGCTGATCTTCTTGTCGGTGTACGGGCCGGGCACCAGCAGCTCGACCTCGACGCCGCGGCCCGCCGCGGCGCACAGCAGCTCGACGAAGTGGTCGTCGGGTGAGAAGTAGGCGGTGGCCAGGCGCAGTCGCTGCTCGGCGGACGCGATCGCCACCCGCAGCAGCGTCTGGATGTCCTGCCAGCCGAGGCTGGCCGACCCGCGCACCACCTGCACGACGGCATCGCCCTTCGGCTCGTGCTCGACGAAACGGTCCCGCTCGTCGAAGAGCTCGTCGTGGCACTCCGCCCAGTTCTGGGCGAAGGCGGCGCAGATTCCGTCGACGGCCGGGCCGTGCACCTGGACGTGGGTGTCGCGCCACTCGTGCGGGCCACGGGCGTCTCCGCACCACTCCTCGGCGATGCCGACGCCGCCGGTGAACGCCGTCAGCTCGTCGACGACGAGGACCTTGCGGTGGCAGCGGTGGTTCTGTTTGAACGGGGACAGCAGCAGTGGCTTGCGGAACCAGGCGATGTCGACGCCCTCGCGCTCCATCAGGTCGAGGAGGTCCTGTTCGATGGTGCGGCTGCCGAACGCGTCGAGCAGGAGCCGCACACGAACACCGGCGCGCGCCCGCTCGGCGAGAGCCTCGGCGAACTCCCGGGCTATCTCGCCCTGCCAGTAGACGAACGTCATCATGTCGACGGTGTGCCGGGCCTCGCGGATCGCCGTCAGCATGGCGGGGAAGATCTCGTCGCCGTTGCGCAGGGGCAGGAGTCTGTTCCCCTCGGTGGCGGCGACGCCGATGAGGCGCTCCATGCGGCGTCGCAGGCGCTGAACCCGCTCGGCCTGTGACCTCCCGTGCGTCGGCTCGGGAACGGTGGCCGCGGTGGTGGCAGACATGTGCTTCTCCAGGTCGGGTGCGGGTGGTCGCACGCATCCGCATGCCCCTTCACCTTTTGTTCACGCATCTGCACATCGCCGTGCCCTGCGGGGAGTTCGGCCGTGGTCCGCCGAGCAGGTTCCGGCCCTGCGGCACGCCCCTTCAGGTTCCGTAGATCGGTACGACAACCTGCAGGTATGCACGTCGACTTCTTGGGTAAGCGGGGCGGACGGGGACCGATAGGCAGGCCCAGTCGACAAGAGGCGGAACGCATGAAGATCGTGACGGCGCAGGGACCCACGACGGCCACACCGGCCGAGGAGGCCTTGGTCGAGCGGGCGTACGCGGACCCGTCGTCGATCGCGCCGAAGGACGCGCGTCAGGTCGGGCGGCACTTCTTCGACCGCCTCACCGAACTCGAGGAAGGCACGCACGAGTACCAGTACGTGCGCAACGTCCTGATCGAGATGAACCTCTCCCTCGTGCAGTACGCGGCGTCCCGGTTCAAGCACCGCGGTCCGCAGGAGATGGAGGACATCGTCCAGGTCGGCACGATCGGTCTGATCAAGGCGATCGACCGGTTCGAGCTGAGCCGCGAGGTCGAGTTCACCTCTTTCGCCGTCCCCTACATCACCGGCGAGATCAAGCGCTTCTTCCGCGACACGTCCTGGGCCGTGCACGTCCCACGCCGTCTGCAGGAAGCGCGCATCGAACTGTCCAAGGCCACCGAGGAGCTGCGCTCCCGTCTGGGACGCGCGCCGAGCACGGCGGAGCTGGCGGAGCTGATGCAGCTGGACCCGGCCGAGGTCGCCGAGGCGCAGAAGGCCTCCAACGGCTACAACAGCGTGTCCCTGGACGCGACGGTCAACGGCAAGGACGACGAGTCCGACACCATGCTGGCCGACTTCGTCGGCGTCGACGAGGACCGCTTCGAGCTCGTCGAGAACTTCCACGCCCTGGCTCCGCTGATCGCCGATCTGGACGAGCGGGAACGCGCCATCATCCATCTGCGCTTCGTCGAGGAGCGGACCCAACAGCAGATCGGTGAGGAACTGGGCTACTCGCAGATGCACGTCTCCCGGTTGATCACCCGCGTCGTGAACAAGCTCCGGGCGGGCCTGATGACCGACGCGTAGCCGATGCCGCCGCCCCTGCCCCCGCGCCGAGCAGACCCGGGGAAGGGGCAGCGGGACCCGTGCGGGATGAAATAATGAGTTCATGCGCGCGTCTTTGCAGGTCACCATCCGTCTCGAACCCGAGCGGTCGGTGATCGTCCTGGTCGGTGACTGCGACGAGGACACCGGGCATCTACTGGACGAGGCCTTGTCGGACGTGATGGCGGGCGCCCCCGAGATTCTCGAGATCGACGTGTCGCGGGTGGAGTTCGGTGACTCCATGCTCCTGCACGCTCTGCTGCGGGCGCTGCGCTCGCAGCGCACCCGGCAGGGCCGTCTGGTGCTGCGGGGCCCGCTGAGTGTCGGCGTTCGGCGTCTGCTCACCGAAACCGGAACCATGGACGTGTTCGAGGACTGCGTCGAGGACACGGAACGCGCGGAAGACGGCCGTCGCGGCAGGCCGGGGACCGTGACCGACAGCCGGGGGTGTTCCTCGTGAGAGAGGTGCGCGGTCCGGTGGATGCACCGTCCAGTGGAAGCAAGAGCACGCCATGAGGGCGGCGCACCACGACGGACAGGACGCATCGCGTCCGCCCCCGCAGCCCGCCCCGGGCCTGCGGGAGATGTCAGGTGCGCAGGCGCGTGAGCAAGTGCGCCGAGCGGTCCACGCATGCGCCGCCGACGCTCCTGACGGTGCCGGCGCGCAGGTGGAACAGCGCCTGGCGGATGCCCAGTTGGCCTGCTCGGAACTCGTGTCCAACGCTCGTCGGCACGGCGGCGGCCTGGCGTGGTTCCAGGTGCGTGCCGAGGGCGGCCACGTGGTGATCGAGGTGGGCGACCACAGTTCGGCGCTGCCCCTGTCGCCGCCGCGCGACGCTCTGGAGCCGGGTGGCTTCGGCTGGGCGCTGGTACAGCGGTTGGCCGAGAAGATCTCCGTGGAGGTCCGCCCCGACGGGCGCGGCAAGATCATCCGTGCCCACCTGCCGGTGCGCTGAACACGTGACCGTCTGTTGATGATTCTCTTCCCACGATCGAGGGACGTTGGGCGCCGCGCCCTGGGGGTACTGGCGCCAACGGGGCCGTCGATGGGGTGACTGAGCGGGAAGTGAGCTTGTTGTCAGTGCAGTCGGAGCAGGACACGTACGCGCTTGCCGCCGGTCAGCGGCTGGGTGGCGGTGACCGACGCGGCGACGGCCGTCACGATCGACCAGCCGTACCCGGCCCGGCTGGACATGTGGAAGTCCCCTCGCCCGCCGGGCGCGTAGTCGACGGTCACGCCGAGCGTGCCTCCGTGCACCGCCGCGGTGAAACAGAGGATGCCCGGAGTGTGCTGCTCGGCATTGGAGACGAGTTCGGACACCGCCAGCATGATGTCGCCGCGCAGCGCAACGGGACAGGCTTCGCCCGGTTCCTCGATCAGCAGGTCGACGGCCTCCCGCGCCTCCGCGGGATTGTCCGGTACCCCGCTCAGCGTGCCGCCGCTGTGCCACAGCGTCATACGAACCTCCGCACCCCGGCGATTCCCCTGCCTCCCGGTTGCCCCGCGCCCCCCGACGGACGCCGGGCAGCCCCTGCCCTCACACGAACGAGTGACCCCCGGCCCGGAACGACCAGGAGGCCGGCATGACACGCGCCCCGTACGACAGCAACGACGAAGGTCGCCACACCCACCGCTCCGTCACCATCAACCGTACTGACGCGGGCGCCACGGCGACGATCTCGGTCCTCGGTTTCCTGGAATGGGACACCACCGAAGAGTTAGTCGCCCACATCGAGAAGGCGGCCGGCACCCCCACCGTCGTCATCGACCTGCGCGGCCTCGTCTGGGCCGACTCCGCGCTGCTCCACGCGCTGATCAACACCCAGCGGCACCTGCGCCGCAGCGACTCGGTCCTCATGCTGCGAGGCCCTTTGCAGCCCGTGCTCCAGCGCCTGTTCGAACTCACCGGGACCACCTCCTACTTCGCCTTCTGTTGACACGGGGAGAGCTGATCGCTTTACTCCTCGAAACGCCGGAGCCGAGCACGCGAAGCAGGGCCCGCGGCGTCAGAGGTACGCCTAGCCGGTAAGCGCCAGGGCCCCACGGCCCGCAAGCCCGGACACAGTCGCCAGGGTCACTCCAGGGCCCGAGGCGGGGACGTACCCTCCATCACACTGGAGCTCGACAGTGAGCATCGATCGTGCCCGTACCCGCCGGATCTCCGCCGCGGTCGTGGCCCTCTCGGCAACGCTGGTCGCCCCCGTCCTCAGCGCGTCCCCCGCGGCCGCCGCACTGACCCTTCCCCCGGCCCACGCCGGGTTCGACTACCAGATCGGCGGCGCGTACACCCCGCCCGCGGGGGTGTCCGTGGTGAGCCGTGACCGCGGGGCGTCGCCGGCCCCCGGCCTCTACAACATCTGCTACGTCAACGCCTTCCAGGTGCAGCCCGACGAACTCGACGCGTGGGACGCCGACCTCCTCCTGCGGGACTCCGCGGGCGACGTCATCATCGACGAGGAGTGGAACGAGGCCGTCCTGGACGTGAGCACGGCCGCCAAGCGCGAACGGATCGCCGCCAAGGTGAACGGCTGGATCGACGGCTGCGCGGCCAAGGGCTTCCAGGCGGTCGAGCCCGACAACTACGACAGCTACACCCGCAGCCAGGGCGGGTTCGGCGCCTCGGCGGCCATGGCGTACATCACCCAGCTCTCCGCCCACGCGCACTCCAAGGGCCTGGCGATCGCCCAGAAGAACACCGCCGACCTCGCCGAGCACCGCTCCACCACCGGGCTCGACTTCGCCGTCGCGGAGGAGTGCGGGGAGTGGAACGAGTGCGACTCCTTCACCGACCACTTCGGTGACGACGTGATCGTCATCGAGTACACCGCCAAGGGGCTCGCCACCGCCTGCCAGGGCTGGAAGGACGAACTGTCCATCGTCCGCCGGGACATGGACGTCTCTCCGGCCGGCAGCAGCGGCTATCTGCGGCAGACCTGCTGACCGGCACCCTCCCCGTCCGGCGCTCCGGCGCCCCGGTCCCTGGTGAACAGGGCTCTCGGTCTGGGATGCACCAGGCCTTCGGTGATACGGCACGGCGTGCTCCGCACGCCCCTTGGAGGTGCACATGGCCGCGAACCCTCGTACGTCCCACCCGTCCCGCCGCCGGATCCTGCGCCGGGGCACCGGCCTTGCGCTCGGCGCCGCCGCGCCGGCCGCGCTGTCCGGATGCGGCGCGGACGCGTCGGACGGCGTCGGCCCCGACGGCCGTGTCACGGTCGAACTGTGGCACGGCCAGACCGACACCGCGCGGACCGTGATCGAGGCGCTGGTCCGGGAGTTCAACCGAACCCACCCCCGGATCCGCGTCGACGCGGCCGGCGGCGTCCTGTCCGACGCGATGCTCCAGAAGATCACCGCGGCGCTCGCGTCCGGTTCCTTCCCGGACATCGTGTACGTCTTCGGCTCGGACCTCGCCAGCGTCGCGCGCAGCCCGTCGGCGGTCGACCTGACCGACACCTTCCGCTCGGGTCCCGTCCCGTGGAACGGGTACTGGAAGCCGGCGCGGGACGCCGTCACCGTCAACGGCCGGGTGCGCGCGGCCCCCGCACTGATCGACTCGCTCGCCGTCGTCTGCAACAAGAAGGTCTTCCGCGACGCCGGCCTGCCGCTGCCCGAACCCGGCTGGACCTGGCAGGAATTCACCGACACGGCCGCCCGCCTCACCGACCGGCGGCGCTCCGTCTTCGGTACCGGCTGGCCGGGGGTGGGCGACGAGGACACGGTGTGGCGGCTGTGGCCGATGGTGTGGGACCTGGGCGGTGAGGTCATCGCGCCGGACGGGAAGTCGATCGGCTTCGCGAAGGAGGGCGTACGGGCCCTGGAGACGGTGGAAACCCTCGCGCGGGCGAAGAGCGTGTACATCGACCCCAAGCCCGGCAGCGAGCAGATGTACCAGGTCTTCCTCGCCGGACGGATGGGCATGGTCGTCACCGGGCCGTGGCAGCTTCCCGACATCCGGAACGCGAAGATCGACTACCACGTCGTCCCGCTGCCCAGCTACAGCCGTCGCCCGATGACCATTTCGGGACCGGACACCTGGACGGTCTTCGACAACGGCCCGGCGCGGGTCCGGGCCGCGCGCACCTTCGTGACGTGGCTGACGCAGCCCGCCCAGGACGTGCGCTGGGACGTCCAGGCGGGCAGCCTGCCGCTCAGCCGCCCGACCGCGGCGCTGCCGGCCTGGCGGAAGCGGGACGCGGAGACCGAGGGCCTCTCCGTGTTCACACAGGCACTGGACTCCGCCCGCGTACGCCCGGTGCACCCCGCCTACCCGCAGATCTCGCAGGCGCTCGGCCAGGCCGTCTCCGCCGTACTGCTCGGCAGAAGCAGCCCGGCCGAGGCGCTGCGCCGGTGCGCGCGGGAGGCCGACGCCGCGCTCCTCATCCCGCGGTGACCAGGCGCACGGCATCGACCGTGCCCGCGTACAGCGCACGGGCAGCCCCACCCGTGCGGACAGCTGCCCCGCGCAGACCGCGTACACCGCGTACACCGCGTACACCGCGTACACCGCGCTCAGGAGAACCGTCATGCCCCGACTGCCCGCCCCGCTCACGCTTCCCGACCAAGACCCCGGTTCTCTGCGCGCAGGCCGCGCCCGTGGGAAGGACCCCGGCCGACCGGTCGGGCGTGCGGAGGCCCGGCTCCCGCGCAAGGGCGGATCGCCGCCGCGCCGCGGCGAGTCCGCGACCGCCTGGGCGTACATCTCGCCCGCCGTCCTGATCATCCTCGGCCTGAGCGTCGTCCCCGTCTGCTGGTCCCTCCTCCTCTCCTTCCAGGCGGACGACCTGGTCACCCCCAGCCGCTGGGTCGGCCTCGACAACTACCGTGCGCTGCGCCAGGATCCGCACTTCGCCGAGGCCGTGTGGAACACCGTGCTCTACACGGCGCTGTACGTGCCGCTCTCCATCGGCCTCGGCCTGGCGCTGGGCCTCGCACTGAACCAGCGCATCCGCTTCGTGGGGCTCTACCGGACCCTGTTCTTCGTGCCGTTCGTCGTCTCGGCCACCGCACAGGGCGTCCTGTTCTCCTTCATCCTCGACCCGGAGTTCGGCGTCGCCAACTCCGTACTGCACCATCTCGGCGTCTCCCCGCAGGGCTTCCTCTCCGATCCGGGGCAGGCCCTCCTCGTACTGGTGGCCATCTCGCTCTGGAGCGGCACCGGCTTCTGCGTCGTCGTCTTCCTCGCCGCGCTCCAGGACGTGGAGCCGTCCCTGATCGAGGCGGCACGCCTTGACGGTGCCGGGCGGTGGCAGCTGCTGCGGCACGTCACCCTGCCCGCGCTGGCGCCGGTCAGTGTGTTCCTGCTGGTGTGGCAGACCATCAACGCCCTGCAGGTCTTCGACCTGGTGTACGTGACGACCAAGGGCGGGCCGCTCGGCTCGACCACGGTGATCGTCTACTTCATCTGGGAGCAGGCGTTCAAGAACTTCACGGCCGGCTACGGCGCGGCGGCGGCCTACGTCCTCGCGCTGGCGCTGGGCGTGGTCACCGTGGGGCTGCGGCTGGTGCGGAGCCGTTCCGTACGCCCGGCACCCCTGGAAGGAGCAGACCAGTGACGCTCACCACCCCGCCCGCCGAGCGCCCCAAGGGCCGGGCCCGGCTGCCCTTCAGCGCCTGGCACCTGCTGCTCGCCCCGCTCGCCCTGGTCTTCGCGATCCCGCTGATCTGGCTGCTGCTCAGTTCCGTGATGAGCAACGCCGAGATCAACCGCTTCCCGCCCGCCCTGTGGCCCTCCGGTATCGACCTCGGCGGCTACCGGTACGTCCTCGGCAACGCGATGTTCCCCCGCTGGTTCGCCAACTCCCTGATCGTCTCGGTCGTCGCGGTCGTGTCCAACCTGGTCCTCGGCGCCCTCGGCGGGTACGCGTTCGCCCGGATGCGGTTCGCCGGGTCCCGGCTGCTGATGGGGCTGATGCTGGCGACGATGGCGATCCCGTTCCAGCTCACGATGATCCCGACCTTCCTCGTCATGAAACGGCTCGGGCTGATCGACACCCTGGGCGCGCTCATCGTGCCGTCGCTGGTCACCCCGTTCGCGGTCTTCCTGCTGCGGCAGTTCTTCCTGTCGCTGCCCAGGGAACTGGAGGAGGCCGCCTGGATGGACGGCTGTTCACGGCTGCGCGTGCTCTTCCTGATCGTGCTGCCGATGTCGCGGCCCGCGCTGAGCACCGTCGCGGTACTGACCTTCCTGACCACCTGGAACGACCTGACCTGGCCCCTGATCGCCATCAACCACGACACGCAGTACACGCTGCAACTCGGCCTGACGACCTTCCAGGGCCTGCACCACACGAAGTGGTCGGCGGTCATGGCCGGCAACGTGATCACCGTGCTGCCGGTGCTGCTCGCCTTCCTCTTCGCCCAGAAGTCGTTCGTCCAGGCCATCACCTCGTCGGGGCTCAAGGGATGAGCAGGCGATGAGACCGGACCACCCCGCTCACCTCTCCGCATCGCAACCTCAGGGAAACCGGATGCTGCCGCACGCCTCGCCCGTCCCGCACACCTCATCCACCTACGATCTGCTGGTCATCGGGGACGCCAACCCCGACATCGTCCTAGGACCCCTCGACGCGCCGCTCGCCTTCGGCCAGCGCGAACAACTCGTCGACACGGGCCTGCTGACCCTCGGCGGCTCCGCCGCGATCATGGCGTGCGGCGCCGCGCGCCTCGGCCTGAAGGTCGCCTTCGCGGGGCGGGTCGGGGACGACGAGGCAGGACGCTTCGTCACGGCCGCACTCGCCACCCGCGGCGTCGACACCAGCGCCGTCCGGGTCGACCCCGCCCTGTCGACCCCGCTCACGGTCGTGGTGACGCGCGGCGGCGGCGACCGTACGATCCTCACCTCGCCCGGCACCCTCGCCGCCACGAGCGCCGACGACGTACCCGAGGCGCTGCTCGGCGACAGCCGCCACGTGCACGCAGCCTCGTACTTCCTGCTGCCGAAGCTCGCCGAGGCGCTGCCCGCGCTCTTCCGCACGGCGCGCGAGCGGGGGGCCACCACCTCGCTGGACACCAACGACGACCCGGCCGGGAAGTGGGACACCGGCGACCCCGACGGGTTCGGCTCGGTGCTCGCCGTCACCGACTTCCTGCTGCCCAACGCCCGCGAAGCCCGCGCCCTCGCCGGCCTGCCCGAGGACGCGCCCCTCGACGCGGCGGCGCGCCAACTCGCCCTGCGCGGACCTCTGGTGGCCGTCAAGGACGGCGCGGACGGAGCCCTCGTCCACGACGGCCGGACCGCGCTCCGCACCCGCGGCATCCA
Organism: Streptomyces sp. cg35; assembly: GCF_050410835.1. Taxonomy (NCBI): domain Bacteria; kingdom Bacillati; phylum Actinomycetota; class Actinomycetes; order Kitasatosporales; family Streptomycetaceae; genus Streptomyces; species Streptomyces sp. cg35. The sequence goes on along the minus strand of NZ_CP191268.1, from coordinate 836,237 downwards.
GGCCGAGCCGCTGGACACGGTCGGCGCGGGCGACAGTTTCGACGCGGGCTTCGTCGCGGCCGTGCTGGCCGGGCACTCCGCCGCCGACGCGCTCGAACTCGCCTCGGTCTGCGGGGCTCTGTCCACCCGGGCGTACGGCGGCACGCCGGCCCAGCCCACCTGGGCCGAGGCGGACGCCGCGCTCCCCACCGTGCCCCGGCCACCCGCGTAACAACGCTGCCACCGCACGCGTCACCGCACCTGTCACAGCACCGGCCGCGGCCCCGCACCAGTACTCGCAACGGAAAGAACGTCTCATGACCACCACGAAGAACGCCACGAAGATCGCCTTCATCGGCGCCGGAAGCGTTGTCTTCACCCAGGGGCTCCTGACGGACCTCTTCGCCTTCCCCGATCTCCGCGACCTCCACATCGCCCTGCACGACATCGACCCGGAGCGACTGGAGACCGCTCTCGGCGCGGCCCGGCACATCGCCGACCGTGCCGGGGCCACCCCGTACGTCACCGTCACCGCGCACCCGGACCGCCGAGAGGCCCTGGCCGGCGCCGACTTCGTCATCAACATCGTCCAGGTCGGCATGGGCGCGTCGACCCGCACGGACTTCGACGTACCCGCGGCCCACGGCGTCCGCCAGACCATCGGCGACACCCTCGGCGTCGGCGGCATCTTCCGCGCGCTGCGCACCTTCCCCGTGCTGAAGGCGCTCGGCGCGGACATCGCGGAACTGTGCCCGGACGCGTGGCTGCTCAACTACACCAACCCCATGGCGATGAACGTCCAGTACCTCACCGCCGCCACCGGGCTCACGCGCGTCGTGGGCCTGTGTCACTCCGTCTACTGGACGCTACGCGACCTCTCGGACCTGCTGAACGTGCCCTACGAGCAGGTCACTTACCGCGCGGCCGGCGTCAATCACCAAGCCTGGCTGCTGCGTTTCGAGCACGACGGCGAGGACCTCTATCCCCGACTCGACGAACTCATCGCCTCTGACCCGCAGTTGCGGCGCCGGGTGCGCGTCGACATGTACCGGCGCCTCGGCTACTACCCGACCGAGACGAGCGAGCACTCCGCCGAGTACGTGCCCTGGTACCTGCACCACGACAGCGAGATCGAGCGGCTGCGGCTGCCCGTCGGCGCCTACCTCGGCATCGTCGACGAGAACGTCGCCCTGTACGAGAAGACCCGCGACGCGCTCCGCGCCGGAGCCCCGCTCGATGTCGAGGGCATGATGGAGTACGCGCCCCAGATCATCCACAGCATCACCACCGGCACCCCGCGCACCGTCTACGGCAACGTCCCCAACCACGGCCTGATCGACAACCTCCCGGCGACCGGCACCGTCGAAGTCCCCTGCCTGGTCGACGCGTCGGGCGTGCAGCCGACCCGGATCGGTGCCCTGCCCGCCCAGTGCGCGGCCCTCAACCGCGGCTATCTGAGCATGAACGACCTGGTCGTCAGGGCCGCACTGGAGGACGACCCGCGTGCGATCCGGCAGGCCGCCATGGCGGACCCGGCGACCGCCGCCGCGCTGCCCCTGGAACGCATCTGGGAGCTGTGCGACGCCATGGTGCTGGCACACGGCGATCTGCTCCAGCCGTCCCTGCGGGCGACCGCACTGCTCTGACCCGGCTCGCCGCGGAACGGGACGGGACCGTCCGTCCCGCCTCCGCCCCGAACGACACGAGGAGAGCCGCCCGACGGTCTGCACCGTCGACCGTCAGGGCACGGAAGGGCTGACCGGGGGCTCCGGGCGCTGCCCTACGAGGCGGCCTTGACCCGGCTGTGCTTCCAGAAGCCGGAGAAGGTGATCCGGTTCTTCGGAAGCCCCGCCTTGTGCAGATGCCGGCGGCCCTCCGTGGCGAGCGTCGATTCGCCGATGACGAACGCGTACCCCGTCTCGGACACCTTCTCGTGGCGCCGCAGTTCCTTCAGCGCCGCCGCGCCGGGCACGGCCGTGGGGTCATTGCGTACGACCCACGTCACGGAGACCCCTTCCGGCGCGCCGAGTTCGCGCCGGTCGCCGTCCGCCGGGATCTCCTGGATGACGCGGCCGACAGTGCCGCGGGGGAGTGAGCGCAGCACACCGCCGGTCGCGGGGAGGCCGCTCTCGTCGGCCACCAGCAGCACCTCGGACGCGTCGTCCGGACAGTCGAACAGGAGGCCCTGGTCGAGCAGCGCGATCGGGTCGCCGGCGCGGGCGGCGCACGCCCAGATCGCCGCGGCGCCCTCGGGTTCGCCCGTCGGGCCGCAGTGCACCACGAAGTCGATGTCCAGTTCCGCCTTTTCCGGGCGGAAGTCCGCCACGGTGTAGTTGGCGCAGTGCGGACGCTCGTCCTCGGGGAGGGCGAGATAGGGCTCCCACCATGTGGAGCCGGACAGGTGCGGCAGGACGAACCGGTCCTGGTGCGGCAGTTTGAAGAAGAGCCGGAACCAGTGGTCGTAGCCCTGCCACGGGAACGTGGCGAAGGGGTCGCCGGTCACCGTCACGCGCTGCATCGAGGGAGAAAACCGGACACTGCTCACGACTTCACCGCGGAAGAGGCCGGGGTGCTTCGGTACAAGCCTGGGGGTCTTCGACACGCAGTTAGCTTAGCCTAAGCTAACTGCGTGTCCAGCTGTGTCGCGCTGCCGCCTTCGTCGCAGCCAGGGGCTCCCGGTGCCGGAGCGGGCCCCGGGTAGGCGCGTCCGCATGCTCCGATCGTCCCGTGGTGACGTCTCGGCCAGCAGCGCAGCCGACCGGTCAGAACCGTGGCCTGCTGCCTCAGTAATCCGCAGCGCGACGGCACTCATCTCTGCCGGCCCCTTCAGCCACCGCTCGCCGCTGTCGACGATCCGGCGGCCTGCGCGCATGGAGACGTCAATGACCTCGACGGCGAGCTGATGACGTTCCGGCGCGTCCTCCGCGACCGGCCCGCCGAACTGCTCCGCGCGTGCAAGCTCACCCCGCACTCCCCGGCGAACTGAAGGCGACGCTCGCCGAGGCGCCGGCCGACGATCTCGAACTCTCCCGCCGCATCTGGTCGCGGCTCGCCCAAGGTCGGTCCACCGCGCAGCGCCGCTTCCGCAAGCGCGATCGCCACGCGTTCCTGAGGCTGCGCGAACTGTCCCGACAGATCGAAGCGGGCGTCCCGCTCCCCGACGTCGTCGTGAGCGCGCGACCGGCCACCCCCTCGGTCGCGTTGCTCCTCCGGCCGGCCACCTCCGCGCTCCTACTCACCATCCGGTGGGCAGGGCGCACCCTCTACCGACGATTCACCCGCCACCACGCCACCCCGACCACCAGCATCATCGCTCCCGCCCACCACGCCGTCTGCTCGGCCGCCGCACCCCACGAGTCCTGCGCCAGCCAGCGCTCCAGCAGCAGCACGACCCCTGCACCCACAACCAGACCGACCAGACCTCGCAGCAACAGCCTCATGCCGCCCAACTACTCACACGGCTTCCGACGGCTCCGTGTTCGCTGGGAACGGCTAGCCGACATTCACGAAGCCTTCCTCAAACTGGCCTGCTGCCTCATCACTCACCGGCAACTCAGGTCACTGTGTGAGCCGCCGATAGCCGGTTAAGAACTTCGTCGGGAGTGAAGCTCCAGCCGACCAGGCTCGGCCCGGGACTGGAAGTGTGCCGCGAAGTACAGCCAGGCCTCCGCGGTGAGCGCGGGCTTCGTCGGAGCATTTACCGGACCGGGCGTCGCGCCTGCGGCGGGCCTCGGTGCCGTCGGTGGCCTGGTTGGGTCATTCTGGAGCTGCTGACGATTTGCCGCTTATGGCCTTGGGCAGGAAGAATTCCCGGCCTGCCCAAGGCCATTGCCGCGGAGAGGGAGACATGCCCAAGCTGGACCCGTCCGACATCAGTTCCGGATTCTGGATTCCCATCGCACTTTGCCTGGCGGTCTTCTTCGTGACCACCGCCTGCGGCGTGGGCCTTGTACCAGCGGCCGCCTGGGCCGCGGGAGCCGGGGTCGCGGCCGCCCTGATCCTGCGGTTCGTGAAGAAGAATCTGTTTCTCGGTCACGCCACTCACCACGAAGACGAATAGCCGCTCGTATTACTTGCATATTCACGGCAGTCAGGCCTCTGCTCGGTTTGCCGACGGACGGTCAGGCTCGGCTGACCGCCCTCATGAGCCGCCCGTATTCATCGACGGTAAGAACGGCTCGTTCTTCCTTCGTCGTGATGGCGACTGCGATCCACACGATGCCCCACAGCAGGCGGGTGGCCAGGGTCAGGATCGCGTGCAGCCTGCGGTTCGGCGCGTGGCCTTTGACGAGGACGGCTTGCACGGGAGTTCGGGATTCGATCCGCAGCCGTGGATCACATAGGTGTTGATCTCGCGGTCGAGGATGCCCGACCGGGCCGCTTCGCTGAGCAGGGGTGCGTCGCCGGGCAGCTCGGTGATCTGGTGTTCGTCGGGCTGCCTTGCGCCGTCGCCCCATCCGGGCCAGGGCTGCTTCTGCTCCATACGGTCACGGTGGCCTGCTTCTGGGGCGCCTGCCACTCGGCATGCTGTGCGCTGGTCTGCGCCATAGCCTGGTGGTCTCGGGGCTGATTGTGGAGGTTCGTCATGCCCCGCCCTGTGTGGACCGGCGCTAGGGCTGGTCACGATCCCCATCAAGGTCACGGCAGCGACCGAGGATCACAGCCTGCGTTTCCACCAGTACCACTTGGAAGACATGGCCAGGGTGCGCACCAAGAAGATCTGCGAGACCGAGGACCGCGAGGTCGCGAACGCCGAGATCGGCAAGGGCTACGAGTACGCGAAGGACCAGGTCGTCGCTATCTCCGATGAGGAACTCCGCGAGATCCCGCTGCCGACGGCGAAGGCCATCGAGATCGTCGCCTTCGTGCCCTACGAGTCCATCGACCCGATCCAAATCGGGGAGGCTACTACCTGGAGACCGACGGGCAGGTCGCCACCAAGCCGTACGTCCTCCTCAGGCAGGCCCTCGAGCGCAACAGCAAGGCCGCAGTCGCAAAGTTCGTCTGGCACGGCACGGAAGGACTCGGCTTGCTGCGTGTGGTCGAGAACGCCATCGCCCTGCACGCCCTGAAGTGGCCTGACGAGATCCGCTCCCCGGAATCCCTCGCCCCCAAGGCCGTCGACATCAGCGACAAGGAGGTCGACGAGGCGATCCTCCTCATCGAATCCATGACGCGTGAGGAGCCCATCGCCGACGCCGACTGGGCCACCGACCGCTACACGGATGCTCTCGCGGACGTCATCAAGGCGAAGGCCTCCGGCAAGAAGCCGCCGCAGATGGAGAGCGAAGAGGGGCCGGCTGGTCAGGTCGTCGACCTCATGGCCGCCCTGGAGCAGTCCGTCGCCAAGGCCCGCGACGCCCGCGGCGAGGGCGCGCACGCCGACGTCCACGAGCTGCAGACCACCGCATTACGCTCGACCACATGACCGATCCGAGCGCGTACGACTTCCCCGCTGACCTGCTGGCCGCACAGAAGCAGGCCGCGACCCTGTACGACGAGCTGCACGCCTTCCCCAAGCGGCCCGGTCTCTCCTGGTCAGTGGAACCGCTCGACGGCTGGCAGGCGGAAGACGCCCCGCACGGCGGGAAGGTCAGCCGCTTCCGGTCGACCCGGCCCGACTCCCCCGGCTGGAGCGACGAGGACAAGGCCGCCTACGCGGCACTGCGACAGGAGCTCACGGCGCAGGCACACCTCGTACTCACCCACACACACTGGAAGACGTACGAAGGCAGCGACCTGGTGAAAGCCCGCATGCAACTCACCTCCCCTGTGGTGAGTCACCAGGGGCAGGCCTTCCGGCGAGGGCCTGCCCCTTCACCCCACACGGACAACGGTGAACCTCTGCTCCCGCGACGTTCCTGCACAGAACTCTGCGCAGCTCACTTCAGCAGGCCACGATCGGCGACGGAGGCAAGGAACTCCTGGCTCTGCACCGCAGGAGTGCCCCGCAGGGGCGCAGGCCGCGAGGATCCGCGCGGCCTGCGCCGGGCGACGCGTTGATTGCGGCGCGTACAGCGATGTCGCGTTCCCTGCGCACGATCTCGGCGTAGCGCCGCGGAACCGGGCGTTTGTCTTCGATGCCCAGCAGCACCTGATCCGAGGCACCGGGCCGGTCGAAGCCGTACGTGCTGACCCTCCAGTCCAAGCGACAGGCGGCCACGCGAAGGGCGGCCCGGATCAGAGCTGGGCCGCCCAGCTGGTCTGAGTCCTTGCTCGCGAGGACCAGCTGGAAACAGCCGCCGTAACCGCCGGCATCCGGGGGAGAGCTACGCCGGAGCAGCGGTTCCACCGCCTCGGCGAGCGCTGTGCACCGCGGATCTTGTGAGTACGAGGCCATCTGGTGACCGTACGAACGGGATCGGGCCCAGCGGGTTCGGCAAGCCCGTCGCGCGCCTGCCACTACCTGGACAGGCGAACCGGGGCAGGGCTCAGCCGGACAGGTGTCCTCCTGGTCATCTGAGTCTCGTCCGCGGTCTTCGTCCACACGTAGGGCTTGGGGTCGGTGTTCCAGGCGGCGATCCCGTTACGGATGTCCTTCTCCGAGGGCGCGCGGCGCCGCCCGTACGAGCCGCCTCAGGCGGCGCCGAAGGCCCGGACGGCGCGTCCCCGCTCCACTTGAGCTTCTCGTGGCCTCGGTCCACAGGCGTCCGGCCGGCGGGCCGGGGTAGACGGCTGACCGGCCCGCCCCATTGGCGCGGCCCGAAATCAGGAGAGGACACGATCAGCGTGAGCGACGCCGAGCACCAAAAGAAGACCCCCGACGGAGCGGCCGAACTCCTGGTTCGCTGCCTGGAGAACGAGGGCGTCGAGGTGGTGTTCGGCGTGCCCGGCGAGGAGAACATCCGCTTCACCAACGCCCTCGCCCGCTCGGAGAAGATCCGCTACGTCCTCACCCGGCACGAGCAGGCCGCGTCCTTCATGGCGGAGATGCACGGCCGGCTTACCGGCTCGGCGGGGGTGATGTCCGCGACGCTGGGGCCCGGCGCGATCAACCTGATGCTGGGCGTCGCCGACGCCATGACGAACAGCACGCCCGTCGTCGCGATCACCGCGCAGGTCGGCAAGGAGCGCAACTACAAGGAGTCTCACCAGTTCGTGGACCTGGTGAGCATGTTCGCCCCGGTCACGAAGTGGTCGGCGGAGGTCCCGGCCACCCGGGCCCTGCCAGAGATGGTGCGGCGCGCGTTCAAGACCGCGGAGTCCGAGCGGCCGGGCGCCGTCTACCTCGCTGTGCCCGAGGACGTCGACGCGGCGACGGACGGCTCGGACCTGCGCCCGCTGCGCAGGAACGTCGTGCAGGCTGAGGCGCCGTCCCCGAAGCAGATCAAGCGGGCGGCGGAGCTGCTGCGCGAGGCCCGCCGGCCGGTGATCCTCGCTGGTCACGGCGCGGCGCGCGGCGGCGCCGAGGAGTCGCTGGCGGCGTTCGCCACCGCACTTGACGTGTCGACGGCGACCACCTTCCACGGCAAGGGCGTCCTGCCCGACGACCACCCGTGCGCGACCGGCACGTTCGGCTTCATGCGGCGCGACTACACCAACTTCGGGTTCGAGGAGGCCGACGTCGTCATCGCCGTCGGCTACGAGTTGCAGGAGTTCGACCCGTCCCGGATAAACCCGGACGGTGACAAGAAGATCGTCCACATCCACCGCTTCCCGGCGGAGGTGGACGACAGCTACTCGGTCGACGTCGGCATCATCGGTGACATCTCCGCCTCCCTCGACGCCCTCGCCACCGAACTCGACGGCCTGCGCTGGACCATCGACGACGAGGACACCACGGCCACCCGCGCGCTGCTGGCCAAGGAACTCGAGCAGGGCGCCGCGGACGAGCGCTACCCGCTCGCCCCGCAGCGCGTCATCGCCGATACACGTGCCGCGCTCGGTCGCGACGACATCGTGCTGGTCGACACCGGCGCGCTGAAGATGTGGATGGCCCGGCTCTACCCGACGTACGCGCCGAACACCTGCCTCATCTCCAACGGCTTGTCCACCATGGGCTTCTCACTGCCCGGCGCACTCGCGGTCCAGCTCGCCAGGCCCCAGACGAAGGTGCTGGCGACGGTCGGCGACGGCTCGTTCCTCATGCACTCCCAGGAGATCGAGACGGCGGTCCGCGAGAACATCCCGCTCACCGTGCTGATCTGGGAGGACAACGGCTACGGGCTCATCAAGTGGAAGATGGACCTGGAGGTCGGGGAAAACTCCAACACCGACTTCGCAAACCCGGATATCGTCCAGTACGCCCGCAGCTTCGGCGCGAAGGGCTACCACATCGAGTCCGCCGGGGAGCTGCTGCCGACGCTGCGTGAGGCACTGGCGGACCCGGGCGTGTCGATCATCAACTGCCCGGTGGACTACGCCGAGAACATGAACCTCATCGAGCACCTCGGGCACCTCGACTCGGCGCTCTGACCCGCCCGCGCGGCGCGGCCCGACCCCCGTACGGGCCGCGCCGCGGCCCTCCCGCAGGGGCGGCACCCTCGGGTCTTCGGCAGCGCGTGGCATTTCCGCGGCGCGGGGTAGACGGCCACCGTGAGGTTCAGCCGGTCGACGAGAGGAACGTTCGTGATGCGTGCTCGGAGCATAGGTGCGGCAGCCGCCACAGGGTTGGCGCTGGTGGCCGCCCGCGACCTCGTGCAGAAGAAGCACGCGCTGCTGAGGAACTTCCCCCTGGTGGGACACGCCAGGTACATCCTGGAGACGATCGGCCCCGAGCTACGGCAGTACATCGTGACGTCCAACGACGAGGAGCGCCCCTTCAGCCGTGACCAGCGCAGCTGGATCTACGCGTCGGCAAAGGGGGAGAACAACTACTTCGGGTTCGGCACCGACAACGACATCGAGCACGAGCAGGGTCACGCATACGTGAAGCAGCGTACTTTTGCCGGTGCGCTGCCCGATCTGAGCGACCCGCAGGCGCCGTTGCCCTCGGCCAAGGTGCTCGGCGGACCGCGCGGCCGCGCGAAGGCGTTCCGCCCGGCGAGCGTCATCAACATCTCGGCGATGAGCTTCGGCTCGCTGTCCAGCGCGGCCGTCACGGCCCTCAACAAGGGCGCGGCGCTGGCCGGGACGATGCAGAACACCGGCGAGGGCGGCCTGTCGCCCTACCACCTCAACGGCGGGGACCTCGTCCTCCAGATCGGCACGTCGTACTTCGGCTGCCGCAACGAGGACGGGACGTTCAACCTCGACAAGCTCAAGTCCACGGTCGCGGACGCGCCCGTCAAGGCGATCGAGATCAAGCTCTCGCAGGGCGCGAAGCCGGGGCTCGGCGGCATGCTACCGGGCGCGAAAGTGACCGACGAGATCGCCCGGATCCGCGACATTCCCGCGGGCGAGGACTGCGCTTCGCCGTCGCGGCACACCGCGTTCCACGACGTGGACTCGATGCTCGACTTCGTGGAACTGCTGGCCACGGAGACCGGACTGCCGGTCGGGATCAAGAGCGCCATCGGGGAGATGGACTTCTGGGAGGAGCTCGCCACCCTGATGGAGCGGGGCGAGCGAGGGGTCGACTTCGTGACCGTCGACGGTGGCGAGGGCGGCACCGGGGCGGCTCCCCTGATCTTCGCCGACTCGGTGTCCCTGCCGTTTCGCGTGGGCTTCTCCCGCGTCTACGGCGTGTTCGCCGAGCGGGGCCTGACCGACGACATCACCTTCATCGGCTCCGGCAAGCTCGGCCTGCCCGAGAACGCCGTCGTCGCGTTCGCCCTCGGCGTCGACCTGATCAACGTGGGCCGTGAGGCGATGCTCTCCATCGGCTGCATCCAGGCCCAGAAGTGCCACACCGACAAGTGCCCCACCGGCATCGCCACCCAGAACCCGTGGCTGGCGCGCGGTATCGACGCGCCCTCGAAGAGCACCCGGGCCGCGACGTACCTGCGCACCCTGCGCCGGGACTTGCTGAAGGTCTCGGGCGCCGCCGGCGTCCCCCACCCGTCGCTCATCACCCCCACCGACATAGACCTCCTGAACGGCGACTACGAAGCCCGCACCCTGGGGAGTGTGTACGGCTACAAGGATGGCTGGGGCTCGCTCGGCCCGAAGCTCGCCCATGAGATCGCCGAACTGCTCACCACCTGAGCCGGCCACTCGGCTACCTGTTTTCAGCAGATCTGAGTCCCTACGGCTGTATCAGTGCACATACCCGGGCGCGCGAACATACGTGAGACCGCACGCGATCGGGCGCAGTCTGCCATCGGTTCCCTTCCTGAGCCCTCCAAGATTCGGCGAACCCGTCGGATTCCAGTGAAGGGCGACTCGATGGCGGGCGCCCACATGCTTGATGGCGACACCGTGATCATCCGCGTGCAGGAGACAGCCGAGAACGGCGAGGTCGTGGCCGCCACGTTGGAAGGCGAAGCCACCGTCAGGCTGCTCAAGCGGGACGGCGCTCACGTGTGGCCGGTTGCCGAGAACCCGGCCTACGCATATCGCCCATATAGTGCCATTTCAGCTGGGGGTAAAGTACGGAGCTCCGCCGTTGACGAGGGGTTACTGATCTGTTCGGGGTGTTGTCGGGAGGGGTGACGGGCGGCGATTCCCGCGGTAGGCCGGTGGTATGCGGTACGCACAGGGCGGTGGACTGACCGCCGAACGGCAGCATTTTCGTGAGCGGATTCGCCTCGAGGCCGGGGAACGGTTCGAGCGGGGTGAGAAGAACACGGTGATCGCGAAGGAACTGCGGGTCAGTGTGCGCTCGGTGGAGCGCTGGCGGCGGGCCTGGCGCCAGGGCGGGACCGCCGCCCTGACCTCGGCCGGGCCGCCGAAGCTGCCCAGGCTGAGCGATGACCGGTTCACCGAACTGGAACAGGAGCTGGCCCGGGGGCCGGCGGTGCACGGCTGGGAAGACCAGCGCTGGACCCTGGCGAGGATCCGCATACTGATCTTCCGGCTATTCGCCCTGGAGGTCTCGCCGGCGGCGGTGTGGCGGCTACTGCACCGGCACGGCTGGTCCTGGCAGTCACCCGCCCGCCGGGCCGTTGAACGCGACGAATCCGCGGTCCATCTGTGGAAGAAAAACGTGTGGCCGCAGGCGGAATGACTGCGGCGGCGCTGGGCGCCTTCCTCGTCTTCGAGGACGAGGCCGGGTGCGGGATGACCCCGACACGGGCCCGGACCTGGGGCCGGCGCGGGCAGACGCCGGTGGTGCGGGTGCGCGGCCGGTCCTGGCGCCGCTATTCGATCGCCGCCCTGTGCTGTTACCGGCCGGGCGAGTTCTCCCGGCCCCGCCGGCACCGCAAGCACCCCGGCACGGGACGCAACAGTTTCGCCTGGACCGACTACCGCGACCTCATCGTTCGCGCCCACATCCAGCTCAAGGCTCCCATCGTCCTCATCTGGGACAATCTCAACACCCACCGGACCGCCGGGATGCGCCAGTACGCGGCAGGCCACGACTGGCTCACCATCGTTCATCTGCCCTCGTATACCCCGGACTTGAACCCGGTGGAGGGCGTCTGGTCACTGCTGCGGCGCGGTCCGCTGGCCAATGTCGCCTTCACCGACGACGACCATCTCGAACACACCCTCCGCCGCGGCCTGCGGCACATTCAACGCCACCCCGAACTCATCGACGGCTGCCTCACCGGCACCGGACTCAAGCTGACTCACTATCCGACGACAACACTCCGAATAGGTCAGTAGGCTCGGTCCCGACGGGCGGCCCGGCGCCGTCCTCGTTGAGAGCCCGGACGCTGACAGGTCGAACGCGCAACGCGCCCCGTCCATCCCGCTGTGAGTGCCGAGTTCGTCCACGCACAAGCGATGGAGCTTGGCGCACCCCAGGCCTTGGTTGGTCCGCGCAGCACACAAGCCCTGTGCGACACGACAACACCAGGTGATACACCTCACGCGCCTCAACGGTCGCGCGCGTACAACCCTTTCGCTTCATCGACGATCAACACTGTGCGGCCGCTGTGGCCGTGCGACCTGTATCCGCCCATCGAAAGTCCATAACGGAGCCTTCTCATGTCCCAGCACTCCCGCAACAAGTTGACGCCCGGCAAGAAGGTGACCCTGGGCGTCAGCGCACTGGCCGCCTCCGGAGTTGCCGTCGGTCTGCTCGTCACACCGTCCGCGACGGCGGGCGGGACCGGCGAGGATGAGGCGCTGCAGCAGAGCAAGGCCTTCGCCGCCGACGCGTCGGCAGCGAAAGCCGCAGCGCCCAGGACCCTCGCCGCGAGAGCTGCCGACTCCACCGTCGTCTCCGGCATCACCGTCGACGGCGGCAACAGCGCCCGCATCGGGACGACGAACACGCAGACGATCACTGTGAAGTGGACGGTCAGCGGCGGGTCGAAGCTCTACGGCAGCCACGCGTCGATCTGGCGCGGCACCGACCGCGACAGCGACCTGAAGCAGTTCTTCAACTCCGAGCAGTTCGACGCGGACATCGACCCGTGCGTTCAGTCCGGCGACACCATGTTCGACTGCACGGCCACCTTCAAGATCGACCCCCAGGACTACCTGAAGAACGAGGACGCCGGAGCGTGGAAGATCGCCCTCTATGCGATCACCGACGCGGCCACCGACGTGGACACCGACAACGCCAAGACCTGGTACCTCAAGCGCTGGTCCCGGCTGAGCAACAACGCGGCCCCCGAACCCGTCGCCAAGGGCAAGACGATCACGATCACCGGCAAGCTGGAGCGCGCCAACTGGGACACCCACAAGTACGCGGGCTACACCCAGCAGACCGTCCGCCTCCAGGAGCGTTCGCTGACCGGCTCGTACGCCACCACCAGCAGCCACATCACCGGCACCGGCAGCCTGGCGGGTGTCGAAAAGCAGACTCGCACCGCCACGACCGACCGCTGCTACCGCTACAAGTTCGAGGGCACCTCTACTACGCCGCCGGTCACCGCCACCGGTGACTGCGTGGACGTGCGCTGAGCCCGCTGACCTGGCTGACCACACCGGGGCGGCGAGGCGACAGACTCGTGCTCGTCCCGGTGTTGGCCGGCTTACGGATCCGGTGGCGCGGTCGGTCCGGCCCCGCGGCCGCCCGGACCACTGAGTTCGCCGGGCCGGGCTCGTTCGTAGCGGCGGATGACCTGCCCGGTGGGCCGGTCCAGGAAGGCCAGGCGGTTCAGCCCGTGGCGGGCCAGGATCCGGTGCGCGGTGGAGGCGGGCAGGCCAAGGATCGGGCCGATGCGGGCCGTTCCGAGTCTGCGGTCCTGGCGCAGGCGGCAGACCCGGGCCTCCAGCGGTGCCGCGGTGCGGTGCGGTGTGGTGGGGGGAGGGCTGGAACGGTCGTGCAGTCCTTGTTCGCCCTCGGTGCGCCAGCGGCGGATCCAGGTGTGGGCGGTGGGCCGCGAGATGCCCATTTCGGCGGCCACATACGTGACCGGGCGACCGGCGCGGACACGTTCGACCAGCAGTCGCCTGCCGTGCACGGTCAGACTGGCATCACGGTGGGACACGAAGCCCTCCGTGCGGTGCAGTCGCTAGTGCTCTGACCGGGAAGGTTCGCCGGGGCGGTGGTCGCTTCCTCAGGCTTGGAGCCAGCCGTGCATTCTCCTTCTGAGCGGCGGTAGCAGTCCCGAAGAAAATGGATTGGGTGTAGCTCCTTTGGAGGGATGGTCGCCGAGGAGAGCCACATCTGTCGGCTGGCCCGTGCAGGATCGGGGCTTCCCCGGAGCGACACCACACCCCTATGGTCACAGCGGTATGAGACCTGGCAGGAAGCGCAAGGTGGGCGCGAAGCGCTCGTCGCGAACTCGACCGCTCGACGAAACGAGCCTCTGGTGGATTCCGCTCGGCGTCCTTGTCATGCTGTTCATGAGCTGGGGAATCTCCGGGTTCATAGCCCGTTGCGAGCCTGGCATCAGGGGCGACTGCGTTGCGCCGCACCACAGCGTCCCGTGGCCGTTTTGGGTGGTGTTTCTCGCAGTGTTGCCGACGTACGTGGTGGTGATCACGGGACTCGCCACGTGCCATTGGCCACCCGCGCTCAGCGTAGCCCTGGGCGGTATCGCTGGTGGGGCGTACGTGCTTGCCCAAGGACAGACGAGGCCGTCCATGATCACTGCGGGCATCGCGCTCGTCCTTGCCCTTGCGTCCCCCGCACTGACATGGCATCGCCGCCGACACGGGGCCCATGCCCAACCCTAGACGGTCATCCCTCCAGAAGAGCCACACCCAAATGGATTGCCTTGGGGACGGTGCTCACGTTGGCTGGGCAGCATGGCTGAACTGCATACCGATCGCCTCGTGCTCCGTCGATGGCAAGACTCCGACCTTGAACCGTGGGCGGCGATGAATGCTGATCCCGAGGTCCGGGAGCACTTGGGCGACCTGCTCACCCGTGAACAGAGCGATGCCTCCGTGGCGCAGTTCCAGGCCGAGTTCGACCAGCGAGGCTACGGATGGTGGGCAGTTCAACTGCAGGCCACGGGCGAGTTCATCGGCTTCGCGGGCTTGGACCAGGTGGATGATGGCATGCCGTTCACTGGGGTAGAGATCGGTTGGAGGCTCGCTCGCTCGGCCTGGGGCCAGGGTTACGCCACCGAGGCCGCCTTGGCTGGCCTGGCCTTCGGCTTCGAAACGCTTGAACTTACCGAGATCCTTGCAGTGACGACTGCCACGAACCTCCGTTCCCAAGCAGTGATGCGCCGGATCGGCATGACCCGAGACCCGGCTGACGATTTCGACGACCCCACCGCACCCGAAGGGCCACTGCGTCCGAACGTGCTGTACCGAATCGCGCGTGGTGTGAGGGTCTGACGCTCTCGGCGGCCTCTGTCGCTTGGTCAGGCCGGGGCGGGGAGCGGGCGTCCGCCCCAGCGAATGCCCTTTTCGCTGCGGATGCGGGCGCGTTCGCGACGCTGGGCCGCGAGGACGTCGGGGTGGCGGGCGTTGGCGTTGCGCCAGCGCAGGTAGGAGTGCAGGGCCCGGGTCTGCACGCTGTGGTTGCGGTGGTTGGAGTTGGCAATCGTGAACTGCCGCAGTGGCCCGAAATGCGCCTCGATCGGGTTGGCCCAGGAGGCGTAGGTCGGGGTGAAGCACAGCTCGACGCGGTTCTTCTTCGCCCAGCGACGGATCTTGTCGCCCTTGTGGGCGGACAGGTTGTCCAGGATGACGTAGATCGGGGTGTCGTCCGGGCGTGCGGCCCGGATCGACCTCAGTGCGGCCAGGGTGTTCACCGCACCCTTCTTGCGGCGGTTGACGCCCCACACCCGGTCGTCGCCGACGGAGTAGCAGCCGTGGAAGTACCGCACCCCGTGGGTGCGGTGATAGGTCGCGGGATGGCGCTCAGGGTGACCGGCGGGAGCCCAGCCAGCTCCGGCGGTGGGGCGGATGCCGAGCGGCCCGAACTCGTCGAACGCAAACACGCGGTCCGGGAAGCGTTCCAGCACCTCCTCGATGCGGTCCAGCTTGGTGTCGCGCTCGGGGTCGGGCGACTCCTTCCAAGTCTTGGTGCGTTGGAAGGTGATGCCGCGACGGGCGAGCAGGCACCGTAATGTCTCGCCACCGATCCGGATCAAAGGGCCGTGCACTTTCCGCAGGTAGGCGGCGAGTTTGCGGATGGACCAGCGGGTGAAGGGCTGGCCGAGCTTGGTCGGGCGGGTGGTGGCCGTCTGGACGACGAAGTCCTCGTCGTCAGGACTAAGCAGGCGGGGACGGCCTCCCGCCCACCGAGGGTCCAGGCAGGCAAGACCGATCTCGTTGAACCGGTGGATCACGTCGCGGACGGTGTCCTCGTCGGCCTGGACCAGCTTCGCGATCACTGGGACCCGATTCCCGCCGGCCGAGGCCAGCAGCATCATCGCGCGCCGGTACCGCACCGAACTGGTGCTGCCACGACGCACGCTCTGCTGCAGCTTCTGCCCCTCCTGGTCGGTCAACCTGCGCACATGGACAGGCTTAGCCACCACACCCCCAGCGGTCGGATCGGACGTCTCCGGACATCCAACCTCTGGAACCACCGATCCGGCGAACCTTCCCGGTCAGAGCACTAGACAGCTCCACCACACCGGAGGTCTTCGCCATGATCAAGCCCCGCCAGCGGTGACAACGTTCGTGGAGAGCTGGTCCCGCGTGATGAATCTTCTGCGGCAGCACGCCCCTGCCGATCACGTGGATCTGCCTGGGCCCGCTACGGAACAGATGATCGCGGCCGCTGAGAAGCGGATGGGTATCGGCCTCCCTCAGGATCTGCGGGCATGGCTGCTGCAGAACAATCTGGATCTTCCTGAGGAGGATGTGGACGACGATGCCGCATGTTGCGGCTTCGCGGGGTTTCCGGACGAGGGAAGCTTCTTTCTGGGTATCCGGGCCATGGAGAGGCTCTACGAGAACCGCTCCATGCTCGGTGGATTCGACCCCCCGGACCAGCCGGAGAATCCGTTCTGGCGCAATGAGTGGATCCCGTTCCTGTCGGACCAGGACGGCTGGATGGGAAAGTTCATCGACGTGCGGGACGGGCGTGTCGGCAAATGGTTCGCGGGCGAGATCACGACCACGGGTGAGTACGAATCGCTGGCTCACTATTTCGACTCCGTGGCGGAGATGCTGACGAAGATCGCCGATGGAGAACACCCAGTCTGTGAGTTCGCCGAAGGGCGACTCGTCTGGTCGTGAAACAGTCCCCACCACATGACCGACATCGCCAAAGCCGTCCTCACCCTGGAGAAGCAAGAACAGAGCGTTCGTCCCGGGCCCGGTGCGTGGTCCGAAAACCGCGCGGACGCGTTCGCAGGCACATGGCGGCGGTGATGTCGGGAGGGCGCTCAGGGGGTGAGGCCGGCGTCGCGGGCCAAGAGCGCGGCCTGGACCCGGTTGGTGACGCCCAGGGTGGTCAAGATACGGCTGACGTGGGATTTGACGGTGCTCTCCTGCATGCCGAGGGATTTCGCAATATCGGCGTTGGTGTCCCCTTTAGCGAGCAGCGCCAGGACGTCCTTTTCACGTGGGGTGAGAGGTGCGATGCGGGCTTGGGCCTGGGTGGCCTGAGGGCGGCCCGTGTGGTGGTAGCGATCGATGAGGCGGCGGGCGGCGGTGGGGTGGAGCATGGCGGAACCGGCGGCGACGAGGTGGACGGCTCGCAAGATTTCAGCGGGGTCGGTGTCCTTGAGGAGGAAGCCGTCGGCGCCCGCGGCCAGTGCGTCGTAGACGTACTCGTCGAGGTCGAAGGTGGTCAGGGTGATGACCTTCGGTGGGTGGGGCAGGGCACGCAGCCGCCGAGTGGCAGCGATGCCGTCCATACGGGGCATGCGGACGTCGACCAGGGCGACGTCGATGTGGTGGGCGGTGGCCTGCTCGATGGCGTGGAGGCCGTCGGTGGCCTGGGCGACAACCTCGATGGCGTCGTCGCTGGCGAGGAGGTCGGTCAGTCCGAGGCGGACGAGGGCGTCGTCGTCGACGACCATGGCGCGGATCACGTACGGGGGCCGTTCTGTTCGGTGACGGGGTGGGGGATGCGGGCGGCCAGTCGCCAGTTCCCGGCGCCGCCGGGGCCGGCGTTCAAGTGCCCGCCCAGTGCTTCGACGCGCTCGCGCAGTCCGATGAGGCCGAATCCGGAGGGAACCGCCGGGGCGCCGCGGAGGTTCGTGCTGGGAGGGTTGGTGACTTCGATCAGGGTGGCGGGTGGCCCGTAGTCGACGCGGACGTGGACGGGCGCGTCGGGGGCGTGCTTGCGGGCATTGGTCAATGCTTCCTGGACCAACCGGTAGACGGCCAGACGGTGCGCCGCGGGCGCCTGTTCAGGACTGCCCTCGACCATCGTGCCGATGACCTGTCCGGCCGCCCGGGACTGCCCGATCATCTCTTCGACGTCGCGCAGGGCCGGTGCGGGCGGGTCGGTGGCAGCAGAGGTATCGGTACGCAGGGCGCCAAGCACGTCGCGCAGGTCGGTCAGAGCCTCGGTGGAGGTGGTACGCAGCAGGCTGAGGCGTTCGACGACGGGATCGGGCAGGGCATCCTTTTTCGTGGCGAGGACACCCGTGTGAAGGGCGATCAGGCTGAGCCGGTGGGCGAGTACGTCGTGCATCTCCGCCGCGATCGCGGACCGCTCGGCCATGCGTGCGGCCTGCTCGCGTAGTTCCCGCTCGGTCCGCAGATGATCCACCTGAGTATTCAGCGCCTCGACCAGGCGGCGGCGGTTTCCCATCCACAGCCCGCCCACCACGGCCAGCAGCACAAAGAGCACCGAACCATAGGGTTGCGGGCTCCACAAGGACACCACCGGGCGTAGGACGGCGTTGCCGGTGAGGGCCACGGCAGAGCAGACCACGGCTGCCAGGGTGCGGCGGCGGGAGGCGAGGTCGAACAGGGCCAGCAGGAACAGCGGGAGCATGGGCCACCCCCACACACCCGCCGCCGCCGTCGTGAGAGTCGGGGCGAGCCACCAGGGGCCGCGGCGCAGCAGCAGGGCGAGCCCGCACGCGAGCGCCACCGCTGTGCGGGCGCCGCCGTAGTGGCCGCCGGCGCTCGATGCCGTGTTCTGGACCGCGGCCAGCGTCAGCAACACCACCAGGCCGTAGCGACCGTACGCGGCCCACCTGTGGTTCTGTTCCCGCTTCATCTGCGCAGCGTAGGCAGGCGGCCGTCTGCGTCACGGCCACCGTTCCGCCACGGCGACCCCCTACTTTCGTAGGGGAAGGCGGACGCACAAGGGATGATCCGCAGGAGAGCGAGCGTCCTTAGCGTCGAAGACATGGACGATTGGACCACCTCACACGACCGTGTCCTCGCGCAGCGCAACGCCGAGGGCTGGATGTTTCTCATCGAAGCAGCCCGCGACCTGCGCACCACCGGAGCCATCGCTCCCAGCAGCAAAGCGCTCGCCCGCCTGCTCACCGACCCGGTCCAGGAACACGCAACGCAGCCCCTCAACGTCCTGGAGGCGGGCGCGGGCACCGGCTCCGTCACCCGCACCCTGATCCCCCGCCTCTCCCCGAGCAGCCGACTGGACATCGTCGAGGCCAACGCGCGCTTCGCCTCCCAGCTGCGCCGCCTCGTCCGCACTCATCCGCGGCTCGTCGGCCGGAGTGAACGGGTCCGCGTCCACCACACCCTCGTCGAACAGCTCGACACCGGCCGCCTTTACGACGTGATCGTCTCCGGCCTGCCCTTCACCAACTTCACCCCCGCCCAGGTCGAGACGATCATGAACCGGTACATGGAACTGCTCCACCCCGGCGGCACCCTCACCTACTTCGCCTACCGCGGCACCCGCTACGCCCGCGCCCTGACCGCCTCCCGCAGCGAAGCCCGCCGTCACCGCGCCGTCGAAGAGGTCCTCGCCGACTACCAGCGCAGGTACGCCACCGGCTGCTGGACCGTGTGGGGCAACCTGCCCCCGGCCAACGTCTGGCAGCTGCGCCGCCCCGCCCGCGCATCCGTCCCGGCAGCGCAGCACATCATGGCCGGTGCAGACCGGTGAACACGCTGACCGGACTGATCAGTCACGTTCCCGCCCAGGCCGCCTACGCGATCCTGGCCGCCGCGGTGCTGGCCGAGTCCGTGCTGCTGATCGGCGCGTTCATCCCGACCCTGACTCTCTTGCTGGCCTCCGGAACCCTGGCTCGCGCCGGCGACCTGAACCTCGTTCTGGTCATCGCCACCGCCTCGGGCGCGGTCGTCGCCGGGGACGCCCTCGGCCACCGCACCGGACACATGCTCGGCAGCCACCTGCGCACCGGACGGCTCGGCCGCCGCATCCCCACCGCCGCCTGGCAGCGAGCCGAAGCACTCATGGCCCGACGCGGCGGCCAGGCCGTCTTCCTGTCCCGCTTCGTCCCCGTCGTACGCACCCTGACCCCGCACCTGGCCGGGGCGACCCACCTGCCCTACCGGCGCATCGCCCCCTACAGCCTGCTCGCCGGACCGGTGTGGGCCTGCGCCGAAGCCACCACGGGATACGTCGCAGCCACCTCCCTCCAGCACACCATCGCCTACGGAGGCCCCGCCCTCGCCGCCACCGCCGCAGTGATCACTGCGGCCGTCCTGGGCGGCAGCAAGATCCGCAGCCGGACCCGCTCTGGTGCTTCTGCTTCTCGGCGGAAGCAGGAGGCGCTGGGCCGGTCGTCGTCGCCCAGCGCGGAGGGTCGTCGATGTGAAGGGCGGTCAACTCCGCGACGGAGTCGACGGGAAGCCCGCGGGCTCGAAGGTGAGCCACGGCTTTGGGCAGCAGGCGGCTGCGTTCATCGGAACCGGCTCCGGACGGGAGGTGGGGGGTCGTTTCGCCACCGAGTCTTTGGTCGGTGGATCTGTGGGACCACTCGGGGAAAGCTCCAGTTCATGCAGGCGGTGGAGAACAGCGGATATCGAAACACCCCAGTCGCCGGCTTCTGCGGCCAAGCGTTCGAGAGTGGCGGTGCGGAGCGTCGAGGCGACGACGGCAGTACGGGGCATGAGGAAAGCAGAGGCGGACGGGACGGCCGCAGTGCGCGAGACCCGGTGGCCCGGCCGGCTATGGCCAAGGACGCGTTGCCCGAGTTCGTGGGGGAGGTGCCGCCGTGCCTGTTCGCCGTCCAGACGGGATGGGAGGAAGACGAAGGGTGTCCCGGACTGGCGTGTGAACAACGCCCCTACGTCTCCGCAGTCGGTCGGTAGAGCAACGATGCGGATGTCATTGGCTTCGAGGAGCGGCATCAGCGCGTCAGTGGGGGCGTCGCCCATCTGTCAGTGGGCCCGTAGGGTCTCGGCGGCGTCCTTCGTGCGTTGACCGCCGTCCATGGGGTGCAAGGCGGTCGCTCACCCGTGGCCACGCCCCGCACCGAGCGCGGCCAGGGCTGCCCCACGCCCTGGCCCGGCTCGACTTGGTGAATCGGCGGGCGCGGTCGGTCCGGATCGGCCGAAGGCGCCGGTGATGGCCGCGCTGCAGGGGGCGGTTACGTGTACATCCCGCCCTGGAGGTTGTCGAAGAGCTCGTTCCACTCGCTGTACTGGTTGGCGAACGGCAGCGGATCGACTTCGCGGATGTACGCCATCAGTGCTTCGACTTCCTGACGGCGACGGGCGTCCGCGGAGTCGGGGTCCTCGTCGTCGGCGCTGAAGGAGGTGATGAAGTCGAGCCAGGACTGGGCGGTCTTGATGAGTGAGGAGATGTCCTGGTGGATGGGGATGACCAGGTTGACGCCCTCCGTGTACTGGTAGACGGTGCCTGTGTCCGGAGCGATCACGATCGGGTTGATCGGGAAGTTCCCGATCTTGACGACCGTCTTGAGCTCGTCAGGGGTCTCCCATCCGTCGGCAGCTTTCGCTGTGGCGTCCCAGATGAACGCTGAGTTGAAGTCTTGCGGCAGGAAGAACCCCAGCTCGTACTCCTCTGCTTGTGGGAGCCCGACGTGGGTGAGGAAGTCCAACGTCTCTCCGCTGAAGCCGTACTGGCGGCCGGTGGCCTCGGGCGGTACGGCGACTTCCTCCACCAGCTCGACGTCTTCCAGGGCCTGATGGTCAACGTTGAACAGCACTTACTCGGACGGAACGCGAAGCTGCAATTCAAGGTCTCCGATGTAGACACGTGGGCTCGGCAGCAACGCATCGGATGACACCGGGCGGCTCCGGATTTTCACCCGCCCGAAGCCGCCTCCGTCTCATGCAGCCAGTGCAGTCAGGCCAGCAGGGAGCGTCGGGAGTAGGAAACCGTGGGAACGATCGGGACGTACTTTGGTGAGCGCGGCGCCGGGATGTAGGGGCGCGGCGGGGTTTCGTGGTCCGGCACGGCGGGTGGCCGGACACGGCAGGCCCGGATCGCCGTCCTCCATAGGGCTCCGTACCAAACGTTGCTGACTTGGTTTCGCCAGTGGATTTGTGCTTGGTCTGCGTGCCGAGCGGGCCGCCCGGCTTGTAGATCCAGCTGGTCCCGTACGGTGCCGGCCGCCCCTCGTCGTCGCCCGTCCCTCGCCCCGCGCCCCCATCCGCGTGCCCCTCCAGCACGCCCGTCGGCGCGCCGGGGAGCGGACCTTGGGTTCCCGGTTCCGCGCCGGGCGGCCCGCGCCGGGAGGGCTTGCTCCCCGGCACGGGCGCCCGGAACGGAACCGGCGGACGGTTCAGCTGCGGTGGGCGCCGGAGAACTGAGGGGAGGCGATGGCGAAGTCGCCCGGGTCGACGCCGCCCTCCTTGGTGTCGTCGTTGGCGAAGACGAACGCCTCGACGGGCACGTCGCGTTCGGCGCTGAGGGCCTGGACGAGTTCCTGGACGACGGCCGTCTCCAGGACGACGCGCGGCGCCGGGTCCGTCCCGGGCAGCCGGACCACGCCGAGTGCGTCGCCGGCCTCGACCTCCCGGGTGGTGACGAGCAGCGTCAGGTGACCGGCGCCGGACAGCGAGCGGGCGAGCTCGACCTCGCGGCCGTCGCCGAACACAAGGTGCAGTGTGTTGCCCGCCGACTCCATCTCGCCGTGCAGGTAGTTGCGGGTGACGGAGGCGGCGGCGGGCAGGCGCGGCACCTCGCGCAGCAGCAGGGCGGCCTCCTCGGCGGTGGCCCGCGAGGCGCCGGAGGCCACGCAGTCCGCGGCGACGCAGGCGGCGGCGCGGGCCCGCAGCGGCGCGATCGTGGCGGCTGCCCGCTCCCGTACGGTGCGCAGCCGGTCCGCGATGCCGTCCCACGGATCACCGGCGCGACCCGCGACCGCGCCGGCGAGGAGGTCGAGGGCGACGACGGTGCCGGTGAAACCGACGGTCGAGGCGTACGAGTCCGGTTCGTTGCCGAGATCGAGCGTCAGTCTCGCGAGGTCGCCCAGCGGGGACGGCGCCACGTTGATCAGGGCGGCGGTGCGCACATCACCGGCCGCCCTGAACGCGGCGAGCGTCTCCGAACTGCGCCCGGACTGCGACACGCCGATCAGCGCGTCGGTGTCGAACCCGCCGAGCCCGTCCTCGATCTCGCTGGCGAGCACCCGCTGGGCGGGCACCCCATGGGCGCGCAGCACCGCGACCGGCACGGCGAGCGCGGCGTACGAGGCGCCGATCCCGGCGAACAGCGGCCTGCGGGCGGCGGCGAGGTCGCGGGCCGGTCCGGAGAGCTGCGCGCGGACGTGGGCCGTCACCCGCTCCAGGGCGTCGGGCTGCCGGTCCTGGCCGGTGTGGAAGGTGATGCGGGAGCCGGTCATGGGGGTTCCTTTCGGCGGCCCTGGGCGCGGGCGGCGGCTCGGGGCGCGGGTCGTGCGGTCGTACGGCGTCGTGGGCGGGCGCGTCAGCCGGTCGGCGGGGTCGCGGGGCCGGCCTGCGGTGACACGGGATTGGTGGGCGGAGTCACGGGGCCGGTCGCGAGGCCCGGGGCCGCCGCTGCGGTGGCCACGTTCTCCTGCTCGCGCGGGGGCGGCACGGCGGCCTCCCCGGGGTCGTCCTCGCGTTCCCGGCCCGGGGTGGGCAGGTCGAACCGGACGATGGCGAAGCGGAAGATCCCGTAGTAGAGGAGGGCGAACAGCAGACCGATCGGGATGAGCAGCCACGGCTTGGTGGCGATGCCGAAGTTGAGGACGTAGTCGATGGCGCCGGAGGAGAAACCGAAGCCGTCGCGGACACCGAGCGCGTAGCTGACGCCCATGGAGACGCCGAAGAGCACCGCGTGGATGGCGTAGAGGACGGGCGTCACGAACATGAAGCTGAACTCCAGCGGTTCGGTGACACCGGTGACGAACGAGGTCAGGGCGACCGAGATCATCATGCCCTTGACGGCCTTACGGCGCTCGGGCCGCGCGGTGTGTGCGATGGCGAGGGCGGCGGCGGGCAACGCGAACATGTAGATCGGGAAGCCGCCGGTCATGAACTGCCCGGCGCTGGGGTCGCCGGCCAGGAAGCGGGCGATGTCGCCGTGGGCCTCGGCGCCGGTCTGCGGGTTGGTGTACGAACCCGCCTCGAACCAGGGGAAGAACGAGAAGAAGTGATGCATCCCGATCGGGATGAGCGCCCGCACCACCAGGCCGAACAGCCCCGCGCCCCAGGCGCCGGTGCCCACCAGCCACTCGCCGAAGTGGAAGAACCAGCCGCCGACGACCGGCCACACCAGGCCGAAGACGAGCCCGGTCACGACACCGGCGAACGCGCTGAGGATCGGCACGAGCCGCCGGCCGCCGAAGAAGCCCAGCCACTCCGGGAGCTTGGTCCGGCTGAAGCGCTGGTAGAGCAGGGCGCAGATCAGGCCCATCACGATGCCGCCGAGCACCTTCGCATCCTGCGGCTGGCCGTCGACTCCCTTGGGGAAGGCCGGGCTTGCGAGGACGTTCTTGAAGACGAGGTAGCCGACCGCTGCGGCCAGCGCTGTCGAGCCGTCGGACTTCTTGGCGAAACCGATGGCGACACCGATCGCGAAGAGCAGCGGCAGGTTGTCGAAGACCGCCTGGCCGCCGGCGCTGAGGATCATGCCGAACTTGCGGATGACCTCGGGCAGGGCCTCGCGGCCCAGCAGGTCGTCCTTGCCGAGCCGCAGCAGGATCGCCGCCGCGGGCAGCACCGCCACCGGCAGCATCAGGCTGCGTCCGATCCGCTGCATGACCGCCATCACGCCGCTTCCGGCACGCTTCGTCGCGTGAGCCGTACTCATCTGTCTTCCTCCGTGGGACTGGGGAACACTCCCAAGGTATGCGGAGGTCTGCAACTGGTCAACACTGGTATTAATGAAGCAGACCAAAAGCGAGCCACGTACCATCGGGAGAGCGACCTGACGGGCTCTACTGGTATGCGGTGGTATGGTTCAGGTTGTCGAACCGGAGGAACCCGTATGTCGGAATTGGGCCCAGCCGCCCCCACCCCGCGCCGTGGCAGCGGTGCCGCCCCGCTGTGGGAGCAGGCCGCCGATCTGATCCGCGGGGAGATCGCGCGCGAAGGACTCGCGGCGGGCGACCGGCTGCCGTCCGAGCGTGACCTGTGCGTGCGCCTGGCCATCTCCCGGGTCACCCTGCGCAAGGCGCTGACCCACCTGGTGGAGCAGGGGCTGCTGACGGCGACGCACGGCCGGGGCTGGTTCGTCGCCGCGCCCGCGCCCGCCCGCGAGTGGCCCAACGACTTGGAGTCCTTCACCGCCACCGCGCGGCGCAAGCAGATGACGGCGAGTTCGCTGGTGCTGACGCGGGAGCGGGTGCTCGCCACCCTCGACGACGCGGACCGGCTCGACGTCCCGGCCGGCACTCCGCTCCTGCGCCTTGACCGGGTCCGCTTCCTCGACGGCGTACGCATCGCAGTCGACCGCACCCTCATCGTCGACCGGGCCGCTCCGGGCCTGGACGAGGTCGACTTCACCTCCGCCTCCCTCTTCGCGGAACTCGCCGTCCGCGGGGTTGTTCTCGACCACGCGGAGACGGCCATCGAGGCCCGCGCCGCCGATCCGGAGCTCGCCCGAGAACTCCAGATCGCGGTGGGCGCGCCAGTGCTCAGGCTCGACCAGACGATCCGCGGCCGGGACCAGCGGCCGGTACTGCTGTCGACGGTCGACTACAGCGGCGAGCGCTATCGGCTGCGTACCACGTTCCCCTCGCGCTGACCGGACTCATCCTTCCGCGCCGCATCGCCCGTCCCGCCCGCCACATGTCCCGTGGGCGGGGGCCGATCGCCCCTGATCCGCTCGGCGGAGGGCCCGGGTGGTGTCCTCGGTGAACAACTGCTGGCTGTGCGCGGCCGGGTACGCGACTTCCGTGTAGGTGAGGGCGTCCTGAGCCCGCACTTCACGGATCACGTCGCCTTGATGGCCGTCTCAAGACCGCGGCAGCACATAGGGTTCCGGTAATTCCCGGGGGGAGGGGGGGCTGCGTCGAAGTAGCGCGGCGACTTCTCCCAGGGAAGGGGGGCGCCTTGACCTACGTCAGCGCGTATATGCGGATGGCCACCACGTCCTCTCCCTCGGGGCGGGCGAGACCGACGAAGACCGTCTCGGCGAGCCAGCGGTGGGCTGGGGCGTCGGTGCGGAAGACGGGGTGGGTGCGGTAGTAGTGGCCGGCGTGGGTGACCTGGAGGTCCGCGTCGTACTGGTCCGGGCTGTCCGGCGCCGGACGGTAGTAGCCGCGGTTGACGATGTCTATGACGGCCCCGTCGTCGGCCTGAAGGAGATAGCGGGCGTCGAGTTCGCATACCTCGCCGCGCGTGCTGCTCCAGTCGCCGCCGCCGGGGAGGACCTTTCCGCGCAGCAGAGGACCGTCGACGGTGCCGCCGACGATCGGGGTGAACTCGGTGACCTCTCCGTCGCCGTGGCCGATGTGCAGGGACGGATCAAGGTGGGCGCGGATCTCGAACGCGTAGGCCAGAGTGGGGGAGAAGGGCATGGTTGAACTCCGTTACGAGGTCGGTGGGTTGGTGTCGGCGGAGGGAAGGCGGCGGCTGGGTTTCCAGCCGCGCCGTGGCACCGAGTCGAGCAGCTTGCGGGTGTACGGGTCCTGCGGCTTGTCGAGCACGGAAAGGGTGGGTCCGCTCTCGACGACACGTCCGCGGTGCATGACGACGATGTCGTCGCAGATGTGCTGGACGATGCCGAGGTCGTGGGTGATGAACAGATAGGAGATGTCCGAGCGTTCGCGGATCTCCCTGAGCAGCGCGATGATCTGCGCCTGCACGGACACGTCCAGGGCGGCGACCGCCTCGTCCAGGATCAGCAGGCGCGGCTCGACGGCCACGGCCCGTGCGATGGCCACCCGCTGCCGTTGCCCTCCGGACAGGGAACGCGGCAGCGACCGGGCCTGCGGTGCGCCGAGCCCCACTTGGTCGAGCAGTTCGGCGGTGCGGCGGCGCAGCTCGTCGCCCCTCAAGTCGGTGTGCAGCGTGAGGACTTCGCTGATGCTGTCCGCCACGCGCTGATGGCGGTCCAGCGATGCGTACGGGTCCTGGAACACCATCTGTACGCACCGGGCGAAGCGCCGGCGTGCGGCGGCTCCCGCCCGGCGCCCGGGCAGGGCCTGTCCGTCCAGCCGGAGCGTGCCGGCTGTGAGCGGCTCAAGGCCGGCGATCATGCGTGCGGTGGTGGTCTTGCCCGAGCCCGACTCGCCGACCACGGCCAGCGAGGAGCCGGGCGCCAGGGTCAGGGTGATGTCGTCCACGGCGACGAAGTCGCCGAAGGTCTTGCGCAGGCCGACCGCCTCCAGGGCGGGCGATGCGGCGTCGTCAGTCATGTCGTGCGCTCCTGTCCTGGTCGCCGTGCAGGGTGGTGGGCGAGGGAAAATGACAGGCGGCCGAGCCGTGTTCGACCGGTGCCGGCTTCGGGCTCTCGCTCGCGCAGATGTCCTGGACGGCCGGGCAGCGTGGCGCGAAGGCGCACCCCCGCCCGGCCTCGAACGCCGACAGTGGCCTGCCGCCGATGGTCCGCAGAGGCTGCGCACCGGCACCCGGCTCGGGCCGTGACGCGAGCAGAGCGTGGGTGTACGGATGCGCGGAGCCGTCGTGCAGCCGTGCCGCCGGCACCTCCTCGACGACGGAGCCCGCGTACATGACGGCGATGCTGTCGCAGACGGCCGTGGCCAGGGCCAGGTCGTGGGTGATGAACAGCATCGCGAGGCCGCGCCGAGCACGGGCCTCGTCGACGATGGCCATGACCTCCGACTGAGTGGTGACGTCCAGGGCGGTGGTGGGCTCGTCGGCCAGCAGGAGCCGGGGCTCACCGAGCAGCGCGGCGGCGATCATCACCCGCTGCAGAAGCCCCCCGGACAGCTCGGCCGGACGCTGGCGAAGGCGACGGGAGGCGTCGGCGATGCCCACCTCGCGCAGCAGGTCCACGGCCTTGGCCTCGGCACTCCCGCGGCGCTCTTCGCGCGTGGCGATCAGTCCCTCGGTGAGGAAGTCGCCGATGGTGCGCAGCGGATTGATGTGCGCCCGCGGATCCTGGAAGATCATCGCGACGTCGTGGCCGCGCAGCGCACGCAGAGCCGCCGGGCCCATGGCGGTGACCGACGCCCCGGCGAAGCGGACCTCACCCTCGACCCGGGCGCCGGGCGGCAGCAGCCGGAGCACCGACCGGGCGGTGAGCGACTTTCCCGAGCCGGATTCCCCGACCAGCCCCACGGCGCTCCCCGCCGGCACGGACAGATCCACGCGGTGGATGACGGGACGGTGCTCGCCCTTCACCGGGAGGGTGACGCGCAGCCCGTCGAATTCAAGGAGCGGTGTGCTCATCGGTCCTCTCCCAGCAGTCGGCGGGACAGGGCGCCGCCGAAGAGGTTGCAGGCGATGACGAGGACGACGATGACCAGGCCCGCGTACAGCGCCTGTGCGGGCTGGCCGGCGAGGATGCCGGGCGCGCCGTTCGCGACCATCAACCCCCATTCGGCGGTGGGTGGTTGGGTACCGAGCCCGATGAAGGAGAACGCCGCCACGTCGAGCAGCGTGTAGCCGAAGGAGGTCGTGGCCTGCACCAGGATCAGGGGCAGCAGATTGGGCAGCAGATGGCGTAGGCAGATCCGTCGCCCCGACATGCCGAGCATGCCGAGGGCGGAGACATAGGGGAGGGACCGCTCCCGCAGGGCTGAGCTGCGTACGACGCGGGCGATGTAGGGCAGGTACGCGATCGAGAGGGTGGCCACAGCGATGTGCAGACCCGCTCCGAAGACCGCCGCCCCGACCACCGCCAGGACCAGACCGGGAAACCCGAAGATCAGGTCCAGGAAGCCGGACACCAGACGGTCGTACCAGCCCCCGAGCCACGCGGCCGACACCGCGAGGCCTGTGCCGGCCAATCCGGCGATCACGGTGATCAGGGCCGGAGCGAGAAGGCTGGGCCTGGCTCCGTACAGCAGTCGCGACAACAGGTCGCGGCCGGTGTCGTCGGTGCCGAGCCAGTGCGCCGCCGAACTGCCCTGGGAGACCGCCAGCGGGTCCACGGCGTTCGGGTCGTAGGGCGCGAGGAGCGGCGCGGACACGGCGGCCAGGACCACGAGGGCGACGACGGCTCCGGAGGTGATCAGCATGCCCCGGCCACGGGTGAGGGCGCGGAAGCGGCCCGTGGAGGGCCGCCCTCGGGACAAGGACGCCAGTTGGTAGGTGCTCACCGGTCTCCTCCCAGAGCGACGCGATGGTCCAGGGCGGCGGTGACCACGTCCACCACGGTGTTGATCACGGCGAACGCCACCACGGTGAGCAGCGCCACCGCCTGCACGACCGCCAGGTCCTGCTGGGCGGCGCTGCGGATCAGCAGGGCGCCGACACCGTTGAGACCGAAGGCCTGTTCCACGATGGCGCTGCCGGCGATGAGCCCGGCGACGGCCACTCCGGAGACGGAGGCGATCGGCGCGGCGGCGTTGCGCAGGATGTGTTTGCGGATGACGACGCGCTCCCCGATGCCGCGGCTGCGGGCCGTCTGCACGTGTTCGGAGGCGAGTTCGGTCCGGACCGACGACCGGGTCACCTGGGCGACGTAGGCGAGCCAGGAGGCGGCGAGCGCGACGGCGGGCAGCGTGAGGTGTTCGAGCCGCCCGGTGAATCCGGATCCGCTGCCGTACGCCGGGAGCCAGGCGAGCCGTACGGCGAAGAGCCAGATCAGGAGCGTGGCCATGACGAACACGGGGACGGCCATGAGCGTGGTGGAGGCCACCGTCATGGTGGTGTCGGTCAGGCGGCCGCGCAGGGCGGCCACCGTGCCCGAGGTGACGCCGAGGACGACGATGAGCACGGCGGCGTACACGATGAGGAACACGGTGTTGCCGGCCCGGTCGGCCAGGAGGTGGGTGACGGAGTCCTGGTAGCTGAGCGACTGACCGGCGTCCCCTTGGACGATGCCGGTCAGCCAGCGCCAGTAGCTCTCCAGGAACGGATCGTCCAGGTGGTACTGCCGGTGGATCTCCGCGAGCAGCCCGGGGCTCGGCTCCTTGCCGCCGCCCACCAGAAGAGTCGCCGGGTCGCCGGGGGAGAGGAACAGGGCGCCGTAGACGGCGACGCTCGCGACGAGCAGCGTCACCGCCAGGGCCGCCGCGCGCCGGGCGACGAAGCGGGCGATCACGAGGTGCCCTTCCCCGTGCCGCCGAGGTAGGCCGCCCAGGGCATGTTGAGGTAGGCGAAGGAGGCGGGCGCGCCGCTGAGCCGCTTGTTGAGGAACAGCCGCTCGTAGGGTGAGGCCAGCGGCACCACCGGCAGGTCCTTCGTGTACAGCGCCTGTGCCTGGTTGAAGAGGGCTGCCGAATCGGCGGGCCGCAGGGTGGCCTGGGCCTTGCCGAGGAGGGAAGTGACCTTGGCGTTGCGGTAGTTGGTCCAGTTGAACGGCGAGGTGGGTGACGTCATGAGCTGCGCGTACGAGAGGGGGTCGGGTATCTCGACGTAGCCGAGGACCATGGTCGCGTCCAGGCCCTTGCGCAGGGACGGGTCGAAGAACAGGCCCGACATCTGTGTGGGCTGGAGCTGCTTGATGACCAGCTTGAGGCCGATCTTCTTCGCTCCCGCCTGGAGGAAGGTGAGGGTCTGCTGGGACTGCTGGTCGCCCGCGGCGACGGCGACATTCAGGGTGCGCCGGGCAGGATTCGCCTGCGCGATCAGCTTCTTGGCGCGCTCGACGTCGACCGCGGGCACGGCGGGGAGAGCGTCGTAGCCCTTGGCGTAGGTGTCGGCGGCGTCGCCGTGCTGCCACACCAAGGGCGGGTTGAACGTCTTGAGCTGCTGAGCCGCACCCGCGTACACGTTCTTGACGAGGGACTTGTGGTCGAGGACGAGGGACAGCGCCTCGGCGACCCGGTGGTCGGCGAGGGGCGAGCCGGTGCCGATGGCGGCGATGAAGTTCGTCTGGGCCGAGGGCCCGTGGTAGAGCGTGCCGACGGATGACGCGGACAGCGCGCGGGCACCGGAGGAGCTGATCTCGTAGCTGCCGTCGACCTGTCCGGACAGCAGGGCGCTGGTCAGGGTCGAGCCGTCGGTGATGAACTTGAACGTGAGCTTCTGGACCTTGGGCCTCAGGGATGTGTCCCAGTAGTCGGCGTTGCGCGTGGCCGTGATCGACTCGCCGGACTTCCACGAGCTCAGCCTGAACGGGCCGGTACACATCAGACCGCCCTTGGCCGTGCCGTAGGAACGGCCCGCGCGTTTCATCGCCGCGGCCTCGTTGACCGTGCCGAAGCCGGTCGCGAGCGACTTGAGGAACATCTCGTCCGGCCTCGTGAACCGGACCGTCACTTGGTGCGCGCCGGACGCGGTGATCGTTTTGACGTTGGCCAGCAGAGTCGCATTGACGCCTTGGGTCGCGGGGTCCTTCTGGCGCAGGAGACCGGCGACGACGTCGTCCGCGGTCATGGGGTGGCCGTTCCAGAACGTGACGTCCTTGCGCAGGTTCAGGACCAGCGTGGTGTCGTCCGGGCGGCTCCACGAGGAGGCGAGGCCCGGGCCTGTGGTGTAGTCGGGCTTCAACCGCAGCAGGGAGTCGCAGAGGTTGGCCTTCACGGTGCTCGGCGAGTAGTCGGCGATCTTCGCCGAGTCCAGCGTCCTGGGCTCGCCCATGGGGAGGTTCCAGGTGACGCTTTCCAGGGGCTTGGTCGCCGCGGGTGTGCGCAGGGTGAGCTTCGGGGCTTCGGGCGCCGACTCGGTGCCGGAGCCCGAGCTACAGGCGGTCGCCGACAGCAGGACGCACAGGGCGCCGATGGCGGTGCGGTTGGTTCGGAGAGTGGTTCTGGGAGCCTGCATGAGGGAGCTCCTCAAAGGAGACGGATCGCTGCGGTGGATTCCTTGGCGCGGGGTCGCGCGGTGGTGCGGGTGAACCGTCGGGTGTGCGGACGGCTCAGGGAGCGGCCGGCGGCACGACCGTGACGGTGAGGTGCGAAGGGCGTACTCCGCCGACGTGCAGGGTCTGCACGCTCGGTTTCGCGGTGAGCGCTGTCCACGGGTTCTCCCCGGTGCCCGGCGCCGGCAGGAACAGCGGATGATCGCTGCTCGCCAGGACCAGCGTCAGCCGGTGACCGGGCCGCAACCGGTAGCCGGTGTGCCCGAGTTCGACGCGGATCTCGTCCGCGGCCTCACTCGCGTGCACCGAGATCTGGCCACGGGCGACGAGCCGGGCCTGCCCGTCCGGAGCGAGATCGACGACCCTGGCGAACACGTCGAACACCTCGGCGGTGCTGGTGACATGCAGTCCCACGACGACCGGGCCCGCGAGGTCGAGAGGTTCCGACAGCACGGGACCGGAGAAGGCGAGGACGTCCTCCCGCCCGACCATGAGTGACAGGTCGGGGTGGACGCGCAGATAGGCGAACGAGTCGTCGACCGCCGAGGGGACCGGGTCGTCGGGATCGTGCGTCCACCGCACGGTCGCGCCCTCGTCGACCGGGTGGTCGCTCAGTGAACCGCCCGGCAGCGGGCTGCTCGCACGGACGGCATCGGCCAGCCAGAAGGTGCGTTCGGTGCTGTCGGGCGGTGGCCACTTGGTCGAGGTGCGCCAGCCGGAGTGCCCGAGCTCCCAGCTCACCTTGGACAGCGAGGAGAGGGGACGTACCTCCTTGAGGAACACGTCGAAGAACTCGATGGCCGGGTTCGCGTAGTCGGGCAGCATCCGGTCCAGGGCGCCCTCGTCGGTGTTGTGGTCGTTCTCGGCGGAGACCGGAGCCTGCGCCAGGCGGTAGTTCTCGTGGTCGACCGCACCGGCCCACAGGTACTGGACCGCGTCCCAGCCGGGCCGGGACGCCAGTTCCATGTAGTCCCGCATGTGCGCGCTGACGATGTTGTCGAACCAGCCGACGCAGTGCAGCACCGGGACGGGCCGCGCGTCGAACGGATGCAGGCCGGGCTGCGTGGACAGACCCGCCTGTCGGGGGGCCAGCAGATCGAACCAGAGCGAGCGCGCCCCGATCGCCCGGAAGGCCTCCTCGTACTGCTCGATGACGGGCCGTCGGGAACGGTCGATCGCGTACTCGTAGGACTCGTTGTCCACCCAGTGGTGGGCGAAGTACTCGACGCCCTCCAGCCAGACCGGTGCGCGCTGCCCCTCGGGCTGCCAGATCGTGTTGAAGTCCGCGGCGGTCACGCGCGGCACGATGGCGCGCAGCGCCGGGTGCTGCGCCGCGACGGCGGCCCACTGGGTGAACCCGTAGTAGGAGTCGCCGAACATGCCGACGCGGCCGTCCGACCAGGGCTGGTGCACGATCCACTCGAGGGTGTCGTAGCCGTCCTGTGGTTCACGCAGGAAGGGCACCGTGCTGCCACCGGAGCGGAACTTGCCGCGCACGTCCTGCACCACCACGGCATAGCCGCGGGCGGTGAAGAGGCGGGCCACCCGGTCGAGATACACGTACCGGCTGTTCTTGTCGTAGGGGAGGCGGACCAGGACGGCGGGGACCGTTCCCGCGCCCTCGTCCGACGCGGGGAGATAGACATCGGTGGCCAGGCGCACGCCGTCGCGCATACGGACCATGTACTGCCGGGCGTCCTCGGGGACCGGTGCCGCGCTGATCCGCTCGAAGGGAAAAGGCATGGGGCATCTCCAGCCAAATGAAATACAACAGTGTTGTGCAACGCTGTTGTATGACAACATTGCAGCTGTTCTTCACCTCGTCAACACCCGTCGACAACCCCTTGAGGTCAATGACATGCCGATCGAAGTAGACGCAGTGCGGCGGCTCGACGAGATCGCTGCCGCCACCATCGACGTGGCCCGTGAGCGAGGGGTGCGTGCCGTGACCATCCGGGCCGTCGCCGAGAAGCTCGGTGGATCGACGGCCATGGTCACCAACTACGTCCGCAGTCGCGCCGATCTCATGGTCAACGCGCTGCGCCGCGCGGAGCGGGAGTGGGGCCGGGAAGTGGAGGAGCTGCTCGACGGGGTGGGCGGGCCGGAGCGGCTGCCGGCGCTGGCCCGCTGGATGTGCACGACCGCGGACGACGACGAGGTCATGCGGCGCCTGCTGATGGAGATCGTCGGTGCCGGGTCGGGCGCCGGGACCGAGCTGAAGCAGGTCCGCACGGTGGCCCGCGCCCAGCACGCGGAACTGGTCGAGGTCGTCGCCGAAGCGGGAACTCCCGCGCCGGAACTGGCCGCCGACATCCTGCATCTGCTCTTCCGCGGCTACTGGCTCTCCACGCTGGAGGACCCCGACGGCTGGACGTCCGAGCGCGGGACGCGCACCGTTCTCGCCGCGGTGGAGCTGCTGGGGTCGGGGAAGCAGGCCTGACGGGCTCGTGGCCTTGACAACCCGCTGGTGGGGGATGAGTCTGAGCACGCGATGCAACGTTGTTGTATGACGCCGTTGCATTTTCTGGTCGGAGTGGTCCTCCTCCGACTCTCCCCGCACGCGGCCGGTTCTTCGTGAGGCGCGGGCACCCCCCTTCTCAGAGGTGAGAGGCGATCATGGAAAACCAGCACCCCGCAGCCGAGTTGTGGCAGCGCACGGCCACCGATCTGGCGGCGGCGATCCGTACCCGCGAGGTCTCGTCCGTCGACGTCGTACGGTCCTGCCTGGACCGCATCGAGGAGACCAACCCCCGCCTCGCGGCCCTGGTCGACCTGCGCCCCGAGGAGGCGCTGGCCGATGCCCGCCGCGCGGACGAGGCCGTCGCCGCGGGGGCCGAACTCGGCGCGCTGCACGGCGTACCGGTGTCTACCAAGATCAACACGGATCAGCGGGGCCACGTCACCAGCCATGGGGTGGCCGCTCTCGCCGGACCTCCCGCGCAGGACGACGCGGCGTGCGTGGCGGCGCTGCGCGAATCCGGCGCCGTGCTCCTCGGCCGGAGCAACGCCCCTTCCTTCTCCTACCGTTGGTTCTCCACCAACGACCTGCACGGCCGCACCCTCAACCCCTGGGATCCGGAGCGCACGCCGGGCGGTTCCAGCGGCGGCGCGTCCAGCAGCGTTGCCGCGGGCATGACGCCGATCGCGCAGGGCAACGACATCGGCGGCTCGATCCGCTATCCAGCCGCCTGCTGCGGAGTCGTCGGCATCCGGCCCACCGTCGGCCGGGTCTCCGGATGGATGCCGCCCGCGTACGCCGACACCCCGGCCGGCCGGGTGCAGATCGACTTCCCGCCCACCGTCCAGATGTGCGCGGTCGAGGGGCCGTTGGCCCGGACCGTGGCCGACGCCAGACTCGCGCTGGACGTCATGACGGCGCCCGACCTGCGCGATCCGGTCGGCATACCCGTCGCGCCCGCCCGTCTGCCGCAAGGAGTGAAGGCCGCGGTCGCCGTGGTGCGGGGGATCGGCACGGTCAAGAACCATCCGGCCGTCGAGCGGGCCATCGACGAGGCCGTCGCCCGGCTCACCGCCGCCGGCCACGAGGTCGAGGAGCTGGACGGACTTCCCCTGCTGGCGGAGGCCGCGCGCATCTGGTCACTCCTCATCTACGAGGACTTCCGGCCCATGCTGCCGCTGGTGGAGAAGGTCGGCGACGAGGACATCCGCACCTCGCTCGCGTACTCCTTCGCCGCGGCGGCGAACGAGTGGGGGGAGCGCCCCGGGCTGGAGACCTACATCCAGGGCTGGGCGCGCCGGGCCACACTCGTCACCCGGCTCCAGCAACTCCTGGGCAGCGACCGGATCCTGCTCACCCCGGTCTCCGCCGAGCTGCCGTTCGAGCAGGACGCCGACATCGCGGGACCGGAGCGGGCTGCCGAACTCGTCGCCGCCCAGTGGCCGATGGCCGCGGTTCCCGTCCTGGGGTTCCCGGCCGTCACGGTGCCGTCGATCCTCGACGACGGGTTTCCGGTCAGTGTCCAGCTCATCGGCGGACGCTTCGCGGAGGACCGGATCCTCGATGCCGCACAGGTCATCGAGGACGGCGCGCCCGACCTGCGACCGCCGCTTCCGCTCGGCCGGGGATGAGGGGCCGGTCCCGTTCGGGCCGAGCCCGTTCGGGACCCTGCGACCGTCAGACCGGACCGGCGGCCGTGTCGGCGGGAACAACGTCCAGGACGGCGTCGGCCACCTGCCCGGCAGGGCCGTCGTACTGGGCGGACAACTTCCGGAACACCTGCTCGGCGCGGACCGCGGGCCAGTCCTCCGGAAGATGATCCGCGGGCAACCGTGGTGTGGACCGCACCAGTTGGAGCCAGTCCGTGTGCAGCAGCAACTGCCGGGCGAGATCGTCGGGCGCGGCCGGCATCGGCCGGGGCGTGTCCCACGCCGCCAGAAAGGCGCGGCTGCGCGCGGCGATGGCGGCCGTGTCGAAGGCCCGGTCGAGTAGGTGTGCCGCCTCGGTCGGCTCGGCCGCCTGGGCCCGCAGCACATTGAGATGACGGTCCAGATCGAGCCCGGCGACGACGGTGGGTACATCGATCCGGCCGGGTGCCGCCCACAGCCCGTTCTGCAGCGGACCGAAACCGGCCCACACCAGGCGCGAGCGCAGATCGTGGCGCAGGCTGCGCCGGCTCTCGGGCAGCGAGAAACCCACCAGGGTCCAGGTGCCGTCCCAGTCGGGCTCGACGACCGAGCCGCTCCAGATCCGGTCGTGACCGTCCCGCAGCACGTCGACGGCGCGCTCGGTGAGCCCGAAGTACATTTTGCGGCCCCGCCGGTGACGGACCAGCAGATCGCGCTTGACCATACGGGCCAGCGTGGAGCGCGCCGCGTCCTCGGACACCTCCAGACGTGCGAACACATCGATGACGCTGCCCGAGTAGACCGCGGTGCCGCGCCCCAGAACGTAGAGGCCCAAGAAACTGAGCATCAGCGACTGCGGGCGCGCGGCGGTCGCGGGCCCGTCCTCCTCGTCCCTCACGGAATTCACGTCTGTCCTGGTCACGGGCGTCAGTGTAGGGCTTCCCTCTAATGTTCGGCAGAGTATTGACGACAGTCGTAGAACTGCCTAACGTCAAACGCGTCATCCCCCCTCCCTCCGACAAAGGACCGTGCACATGGATCTGTCGAACAAGGTCGCCGTCGTCACCGGCAGCGGGCAGGGACTCGGACTCGCCTACGCCACGGCACTGGCCGCGGCCGGCGCGGCGGTCGTGGTCAACGACGTGGACGCCGCGAGCGCCGACCGGGCCGTCCGGCAGATCACCGCCGCCGGCGGACGCGCGGTCGCCGAAGTCGTTCCGGTCGGCGGCACCGAAGCCGCCGAGGCGCTGGTGTCGCGCGCCGTGGACGCCTTCGGCCGCCTCGACGTCATGGTCACCAACGCAGGGATCCTGCGGGACCGGGTGCTGTGGAAGATGTCCGACGACGACTTCGACTCCGTCGTGGACGTGCACCTGCGGGGCACCTTCACCTGCGCCCGGGCCGCAGCCGTGCGGATGCGCGAGCAGGGAGAGGGGGGCCGCATCATCACCGCCTGCTCCCCGGCCGGCCAGCGCGGCAACTTCGGGCAGACCAACTACGCCGCGGCCAAGGCCGGCATCGCCGCCATGACCCGTACCTGGGCCATGGAGCTGGCCAAGGCGGGCATCACCGCCAACGCGCTGGTACCGGTCGCGGCCACCGGAATGACCCGCACCATCCCCGCGTTCGCCGCTCACGTCGACGCCCTGGAGACGCGTGGCGAGCCGCTGCCGGACCAGCTGCGCAAGGGCGAGGGCTTCGGCACCCCCGAGGACGTCGCGGGGCTCGTCGTCTACCTGGCCTCCGACGCCGCCTCCGACGTCACCGGCCAGTGCATCGGCATCGGCGGCGACAAGCTGGCCCTGTGGTCACACCCGCAGGAGGTCAACAGCGCCTACACAGAGGGAGGTTGGAGTGCCGACGCGATCGCCGCGGCCTGGCCGGTGTCCGTCGGCCGCGAGCCGCAGACCTACGGCATTCCCGCCCCGAAGCCCGTCGGGGCCTGACCTCACACTCGTACGACGAAAGGTGAGCCGACGATGACGTCGCCCAACCTCGACGAACTGGTCGCGATCGACGTACACACGCACGCGGAGATCTCCAAGGACGGCCACACAGCCCTGAGCCCCGACCTGCTGGGAGCCTCGGCGGACTACTTCAAGGCGCACGGACACCGGCAGCCGACCATCGACGAGATGGCCGCGTACTACCGGGAGCGGCGGATGGCCGCCGTGGTGTTCACCGTCGACGCCGAGCACGCCACCGGGCATCCGCGCATCGCCAATCAAGAGATCGCCGAGAGCTGCGCCGCCCACTCCGACGTACTCATCCCCTTCGCCAGCATCGATCCGCACCGGGGACGGGCCGGCGCGCGCGAAGCCAGGCGCCTGGTGGAGGAGTACGGGGTGCGCGGCTTCAAGTTCCATCCGAGCATCCAGGGCTTCGCCCCGAACGACCGCCTGGCCTACCCGCTGTACGAGGCCATCGAAGAACTCGGCGTCCCCGCCCTCTTCCATACAGGGCAGACCGGCATCGGCGCCGGCGTGCCCGGAGGCGGCGGTATCCGCCTGAAGTACTCCAACCCGATGCTCGTCGACGACGTCGCCGTGGACTTCCCGGAGCTGCGGATCATCCTGGCCCACCCGTCGTTCCCCTGGCAGGACGAGGCGCTCGCGGTGGCCACGCACAAGCCGTACGTCCACATCGACCTGTCCGGCTGGTCGCCGAAGTACTTCCCGCCGCAGCTGGTGCGCTACGCGAACACCCTGCTCAAGGACAAGGTCCTCTTCGGCTCCGACTACCCCGTCATCACGCCGGACCGCTGGCTGGCGGACTTCGAGCGGCTCGACATCAAGCCCGAGGTGCGACCGAAGATCCTCAAGGAGAACGCCGCCCGCCTGCTGGGTCTCGGCAAGGACTGAAGGGGGTCACCATGCTCGACCAAGGCATCGGCTCCTGGCCGGCCCGCCGGGCCCGCAAGACCCCCGACCGCGTCGCCGTCGTCCACGAGGACCGGCAGTGGACGTACGCGGAACTGCACCGTCGTGTCCTGCGACTGGCCGACGCGCTGCGGGAGCTGGGCGTACGGCGCGGGGACCGCGTCGCCTATCTCGGCCCCAACCATCCGTCGTTCCTGGAGACCCTGTTCGCCGTCGGCGCGCTCGGCGCGGTGTTCGTGCCGCTCAACACCCGTCTGGCCGCTCCCGAACTCGCCTTCAACCTCACCGACTCCGGCAGTCGCGTGCTCGTCCACTCCCACGAGCTGTCCGAGACCGCCGAAACGGCCGCCACCGGGGCCGGGGTCCACCACCGCATCACCCTGGGCGCACCGTGCGCGGACGCGCTCGGGTACGAGACACTGCTCGCCGCCGCGTCCGACCTGCACCTGGACGAGCTCGTGTCACCCGACGACCCCTGCATGATCATGTATACGTCGGGCACCACCGGCCGCCCCAAGGGAGCAGTCCTCTCGCACGGCAACATCGTCTGGAACAGCGTCAACGTCCTGGTCGACACCGACATCGCCGGCGACGAGGTGACCCTGGTGACCGCCCCGCTCTTCCACACCGCCGCCCTCAACATGACGTGCCTGCCCACCATCCTCAAGGGCGGGAAAGTCGTCCTGCTCGGTGCGTTCGACCCCGACCGCGTCCTCGAACTGATCGAGACCCGGCAGGTGACCTACCTGTTCGGCGTCCCTGCCATGTACGACGCGCTCACGGCTGCGCCCGGCTGGGCGAGCGCCGACCTCTCCGGCCTGCGCCACCTCAACTGCGGGGGCGCACCCGTCCCGGACCGCACCATCGCCGCCTACCTGGCGCGCGGTCTGTCGTTCAGCCAGGGCTACGGACTGACGGAGGCCGCCCCCGGCGTCCTCTACCTGGACAGGGAGCAGGTCCGTGAGAAGGCCGGATCCGCCGGCGTCCCGCACTTCTTCACCGACATGCGCGTCGTACTGCCCGACGGCCGGGACGCGGACGAAGGGGAGACCGGCGAGATCCTCGTCCAGGGACCCCACGTCATGACCGGCTACTGGGGACGGCCCGAGGCGACGGCCGACGCGTTCACCGACGACGGCTGGCTGCGCACCGGCGACCTGGCCCGTCTCGACGGCGACGGTTTCGCGTACATCGCGGGCCGGGTCAAGGACATGTTCATCTCCGGCGGCGAGAACGTCTACCCGGCCGAGGTCGAGAACGCGCTGCTCGCCCACCCGGCGATCGAGGAGTGCGCCGTGATCGGCGTACCGGACGCCCGTTGGGGCGAGGTGGGGCATGCGGTCGTCGTTCTGAAGGCCGGTGCCCGGGCACGGGAGCAGGACCTGCTGGCCTTCCTGCACGGCCGGCTCGGCAAATACAAGATCCCCAGATCGCTCGCCTTCACGGACGCGCTGCCCCGAACCGCCTCCGGGAAGATCATCAAGCCTCGGCTGCAGGCGAGCGATCAGCTCTCCTGAGCCAGCCGCAGCACCCCCTCACTCATCTGCCTTTCGAGAGGACCCCTCATGCCCACCACCGCGCGCGGGCTCGACGAGCTCAGAACACTGGGCGGCCGCGACCTCGGCCGTACGGCCTGGCTGGAGATCACCCAGGACCGGGTGAACACCTTCGCCGACGCCACAGGAGACCATCAGTGGATCCACACCGACCCCGAGCGGGCCGCGGCCGGCCCCTTCGGCGGTCCCATCGCCCACGGCTATCTCACCCTGTCCCTGATCATCCCGATGTTCAGCGACCTGCTGGAGATCTCCGGCATCACCATGAGCGTGAACTACGGCCTGGAGAAGGTCCGTTTCCCGAGTCCGGTCCCTGTCGGCGCCAAGATCCGGCTGCACGGGACCGTCGACTCCGTCGAGGAGGTCAAGGGCGACGGGGTGCAGATGCGGTTGACGTTCACTGTCGAGGCCGAGGGCGGCGCCAAGCCGGCGTGCGTCGCACAGGCGGTGTACCGCCACTACGTTTAGCGGTACGCCGCAGTGCCGTTTCAGATGGTGCCATTTCGTTCCGGCTTTGGTCACCGGCCTCTTCAGCCAGCGGTTCGTAGGGCTGTCGGGCGAGCTTCAGAACCCGGCACGTCACCGTGACGAGTAACAAGGTTCTTCGTCTGCTGGTGGTACAGCAGTTGCCCCCATGTCGACCAGGCAAAACGGTAGTTGGCGCAGCCTTCGGTCGAGGGCTGGTCCGGAGTTGGTCCGGATTTTGGTCTGGCGGCGCCGGTACCGGGCATACTGCGGCTGACGTGCCGGGGAGGGGAGAGGAGGGAGCGAGCGGGACCGGATGGGGTGGATGGTCGGCTCCCGGACGCCGGCTTCCCGGGACAGAGGGTGAGGGGCACCGGGGATCCGCTGCCAGGCCCCACCGGCGGCCCAGCGGAGCGGGCGCTTGTGAGCGGTCTGGAATGCATGGAGTTGACGCTGGTCCGGCCAGAGCGAACCAGTGCGGTACTTCCACGCAATCGCTTCCAACGTGCGGCGTTGGTCAGCGCAGCGCACCGCCGTCCACGCACTGGTTCGGCCGGCATCAGGAGCACGACCCGGTACTGGCATCTGAGCAAGCTGCTTGTCAGTGGGGCCTGAGAGGATCCGGTCAACCCCTCCCCGAGTCTGCTTGCCCTCGGCCGGTGCGGGTCCGGACAGGACCATGGCCCTGCCCGTCACCGTCTCCGATGCGGCCCTTGGTGAGGACTGAGGTGGCGCGCTACGGAAGTCCCGGGGGATTGACCTGGGATGCGGTGACCGCCTCGCCTGCCAAGTGCCAGCGTTTGACGGCCTTGCCGTAGGTACCGTTGTCGATCAGTTCGCTGATCGCCCGGCTCAGGGGAGTGGCGAGCCCGTTGCCCTTCTTGGTCGTGGCGGCTATCCAGCCTTCGCGGCCGGGCCCCGCCCCGGAGTAGGTGCCGACGATCTCGGTCTGGCCGGCATCGGCGACGTGGTAGGCCACCGACGGATTGGAGCCGAGGTAGACGTCGATCCGGCCCGAGCGCAGGGCCAGGTAGACATCGCTCTGGGTCTGGTAGTACTTGACGGTCACCGGCTTCCTGCCCGCGCGGGTGTTGTCCTTGCTCCACCGCGTGATCAGCTTCTCCTGGTTGGTCCCCGGATGCACCGCGACGGTGCGGCCTGCCACGTCTTTCGGGCCCCGCACAGTCAGGTCGCTCCCCTTCAGCGCCTCGAAGGCCACCTTGTCCTGGCGGTAGGAGGCGAAGTCGTACTTGCGCTTGCGCTCTTCGGTATCGGTGATGTTGGCGATGGCCACGTCGTACTTGCCGCTGTCCAGGCCGACGAACATGTTCTCCCACGACACCGTGTGCAGTCGGAGGTCGAGCCCCAGGACGTCGGCGACGAGGCGGGCGAGATCCGGCTCCATGCCGATGACGGTCTTGTTGTCGGTCGCGTAGAAGCTCAGGGGAGGCGCGAGACCGGCGAAGGTCACGACCTCCAGAGTCCCTCGGTCCCGGACGGCCTTCGGAACCGTCGAGGCGATCGCTTCGGTCCGGTGCGTGCGTAGGGGGCGGAGGCCGGCTTCCTTGCTGATGTCGCCGACGCCGTCGGACGCCCTGCCATTGGGGGAGTCGGCGTCCGGAGGGTTGGCACAGGAGGAGAGGGCGAGAGCCGTGAGGCAGAGCGACACGGCCAGAGCCCGTACGGAGCAGAGACGAGACACACGTGTTCCTTGAGGCTTCGAGAGCGGGACTGCAGGACGAAAGGTGCTACAGGACTTTGGAGAGGAAGGAGCGAGCTCGCGGGTGCCGCGGGTCGTCCAGGACCGCGGAGGGGGGACCCTGTTCGACGATGACGCCGTCGTGCATGAAGACGATGGTGTCGGCCACCCGCCGGGCGAACTCGATCTCGTGCGTGACCACGATCATCGTGGTGCCGGCGCGGGCCAAGTCCTCGATGACGTCGAGCACTTCGTCGACCAGTTCGGGGTCGAGTGCCGAGGTGGGCTCGTCGAAGAGCAGCACTTTCGGCTTCAGGACGAGCGCCCGAGCGATCGCCACCCGTTGCTGCTGACCGCCGGACAGCCGGCGCGGATACGTGTGGGCCTTGTCCGCGAGGCCGACCCGCTCCAGCAGCGCGTGCGCCTGTGCCGACCATTCCGCGCGACGTGCCCGCCCGGTGGCGAGAGGCGCCTCCATGAGGTTTTCCAGGACGGTCAGATGGGGGAAGAGGTTGAAGTTCTGAAAGACGAAGCCGACCTTCGCGCGCTGCCGCAGGATCTCCTTCTCCGCGAGTTCGTGAAGACGTGTGCCGGATCTGCGGTAGCCGATCAGCTCGCCGTCGATGGTGACCCACCCTTGATCGGCCCGCTCCAGATGGTTCACCACCCGCAACAGCGTCGACTTGCCCGAGCCCGACGGCCCCAGAAGGGCGGCCACTTCCCCGGTGCGCACCTGAAGGTCCACGCCGCGCAGGACCTGAAGGGTGCCGAAGCTCTTGTGGACGCCTCGCACGTCCACGGTCAGGTCGCTCATCGGGGGCTGCCGATCGCCAGGGCGTCGCGCTGACGCGAGCCAGAGGTGAGGTCGCGCAGAACACGCCGTGCGCGCTGGAGGGGAGTGGGTGGCGGAGTGCGGTCGAGGCCCCGGGCGAGCCGCCGCTCCACGTAGTACTGGGCCACCGACAGGACGGACGTCAGGGCCACGTACCACGTGGTGGCGACGAGCAGGAGCGGGATCACCCGGCTGTTGCGGCTGTAGATGACCTGCACCTGGTAGAACAGCTCGCCGATGGCCATGACGTAGACCACCGAGGTGCCCTTGAGGAGGCTGATGATCTCGCTGACGGCCGTGGGCAGGAGGGAGCGCAGGGCCTGCGGCAGGATGATCCGGCGTATCTGGCGCAGGCGGGGAATGCCCAGGGCGGCCGCGGCCTCCCACTGCCCGCGGTCCACGGCGATGACACCGCCTCGCACGATCTCCGCACAGTAGGCGGCCTGGTGCAGTGACAGCCCGATGACGGCCGCTCCCATTGTGCCGATGAGCGTGTTGCTGTCCACCGAGACGAGAACGGGGCCGAAGGGGATGCCGACCCCCAACTCCCGGTACAGAGCGCCCAGGTTGAACCAGAAGACGAGCTGCACGATCATCGGGATGGAGCGGAAGACCCAGATGTACGTCCAGGCGACCGTCCGCAGCACGGGGCTGTGCGAGAGCCGCATGAACGCGAGCACCGTGCCGAGCGTGAAGCCCAACAGTGTGGCGTACAGGGTGAGTTGCAGGGTCACGGCGACCGCGTTCACGATCGCCTCGGACAGCAGGTACGACGCGAAGACCTGCCACTCCCAGACCGGGTTCGTGAGCAGGCCGTGGGTGAACTGTGCCGTGAGCACCAGGACAGCGAGGGACGCGACCCAGCGGGCGCAGTGACGAGCGGGTACCACGTGAAGCGTCTCGGTCCCGTCGAGCGTCTTGCTTTCGGCGGCGCGGTCTGCGACGGGGTCGGGGGTACGTGTGACGGCGTCGGCGTCGCTCCGGCGAGGCGCCCCCTCCGTGGGCGGGGGATCGGTTCGGCGTGCCATGGCGTACTCCTTGTCGGTTGCCGGTGGTGCGGGAGCGACCGGCGTTCGTGCCGGTCCGTGGTCTGTGGTGTGCGGCCTTCGCGCGGCGGTGCTCCCGGCGGCTGCGGGGAGGGGACCGCACGGCCGTCCGCGGGTCGCCTCAGGTCCGGGTCCGGGCCGTCGCGGACCATGTCGCCAGCGACGCGGCCACGGCGGCGGCGAGGGGGGAGCAGAGCAGGAGGGCCGGTGTGCCGAGCGCATCGGCCAGTGCGGCCCCACCGAAGGAGCCCGCGGCGAATCCGACGGTGGTCATGCTGTTGGCCCAGCCCTGTACCTCGTGGTCGGCGCCGGGCGGTGTCGCCGCTCCGAGGTCGGTGAAGAAGCGGGCGAAGACCGAACCGGTGGCGAGGCCGGCCGGGACACTGACCGCGGCCACCGCCAGGGGGCCCAGGAACATGGCCGCGCCGATCGCGCTCGTACCGGTGGCCAGCAGCAGGAGCAGTACCGGCAGCCGGGTGA
Source organism: Streptomyces sp. cg35 (assembly GCF_050410835.1). Taxonomy (NCBI): domain Bacteria; kingdom Bacillati; phylum Actinomycetota; class Actinomycetes; order Kitasatosporales; family Streptomycetaceae; genus Streptomyces; species Streptomyces sp. cg35. The sequence continues at coordinate 791,651 of NZ_CP191268.1, read as the reverse complement.
TGCCGGAGCCGGGCAGTCTGCCCAGAACCAGAGCGCCGATGATGCTGCCCAGGGAGAGGCCCGCCAGGAGCAGGCCGCTGTAGGCGGCCGCGTTCTGCTGCTGCGCGTAGACGGGCAGCGACACCTCCGTGGCCGCCAGGGCCGTGCAGAAGAAGAACTGTGCGCCGAACAGGCTCACCAGCGCAGCGCCCCCCAGACGGCGTCCGTGCCGGGGAAGCGGCGCGGACGGCGTCGCGTGGTCCGCCAGACCCGACAGCAGGACGATCGCGAGCGTCATCAGCAAACCGATGAGGACCAGGGGGAGCACGGGGCTGAGGGAGGTGCTGAGCCAGCTGGCCATGAGGGGACCGGTGATCAGGGACAGGTCCATCAGGGCGGATTCCAGGGCGTTGGCGGAGGAGCGGCCGCGGCCGCGGTCCACCGCGGTCCAGTGGGAGCGCAGCAGAATGCTGGCCGGCGGGAAGAAGGTGCCCATGAGCGCCGCTGCGGCGAGGACGATCGCGAAAGGCGCGGAGACGGCCGCGGCCACCGCGATCCCCGTCAGCCCGGCCAGATAACCGGCCAGACAGGTCCGTAGCACCGCGGGTGCTCCGTGCCGGGTGAGACGGCGGCCGCGAGCCGGGCTGCCGGCCGCGTTGGTGGCGAGCATCACCGCGACGACGGCGCCGGCCTGGGCGTAGGAGTAGACCGGCGAGACGAACAGCAGCGTGCTGACGGGAAACATGCTGATCGGCCACTTGGACACCAGGCTGGCAACGGCGAGCCGGGTGGCCCCCGGGGCGGCCAGGATCTCCCGGTAGGTGGCCACGAGGCCCCCGGGCGGGTGTGCGGGCGTGGAGGTGTGGGCCGATGAGTCCGGGGACATCGGTTCAGGCATGTGAGGAGGCCGCGGTCGCGGCGTCGGTGCCGTCCACGGCTGCGGCGGGCCGCGTCTCCACCCGCACCAGGGACCTGATGCGGGCCAGTGTCGCGAGGACCGCGTCGGAGTCGGGACCGTGCACCGCGGCGCTGAAGGGGATGCTGACGTTGTCGTGTGTGGCGGGTACGTGCTCGCCCGGCGCGTAACCGAGTTCCACGCTGTCGACTCCGGGCAGGCGGGCCGCCTCCTCGGCCCCGTGCACCGCGACGAGCGGGCCGGGGCCCTGCTCGTTGTGCACGACGGCAGAACCGAACCGGACGGGAAAGACGACGGGCTTCTCGACAAGCGCCGGGCGCTGCCCGAGGTAGCAGGCGATCGTGTCGTGGAAGGGTCGCAGTCCGCCGTGCGCGATCCACAGGTCGACGGCGGGGCCCCCGGACAGCCGCGCGCCCACCTCGATGAGGAACTCGCCGTCGTCGGCGCACTTGACCTCGGTGTGGCTGGGACCGCGCCGGATGCCGAAGGCGGTCAGCACGCCGCGCGTGTAGGTCTCGACACGGGCGAAGTCGGGGTGCTCCGGGCCGATCTGGACGATGTCCCACAGCGGGAAGTCGTAGTCGGCGTCGTCGGGCCGCAGGTACTCCCAGATGTCCACCAGGCGGTGCTCGCCGTGCGCGCTCAAGAAGTTGACGGCGAACTCGCGCCCCCGCACGTAGCGTTCGACGAGCCATTCGCGCACGGGCTCGCGGTACACGTCGTGGGTGACGGATGGGCCCTGGGCGTCGAGGTCGGCGGCGGTGGAGAAGACACGCACGCCCTGTGACCCTGCCCCCAGCGTGGGTTTGACGATCACGGGGAAGCCCACCTCGTGCGCAGCGGCCGCGATGTCGTTCCGCGAACGGACGAGCCGGAACTCCGGGATCCGGACGCCTGCCTGTGCCGCGTGCTCACGCATGGCTGCCTTGTTCCGGCGGGCCCAGGCGAGGGTGTGGTCGTTGCCCGGCAGGCCGAGCCGGTCGGCCAGCACATCGGTGAGGTGGACCCCGGCCTCCAGGCAGGGCACCACGGCCCGGGCATCGACGCCGGCGGCGGTGATGAGGCGGTGCGCCTCGTGCGGGTCGGCCGGGTACAGACTGAGATCGTCACCCTCCGCGTGCCCGGACAGGGAGGCCAGGTAGTCGTGTGTGTAGAGGGAGACGACGGAGAAGCCGAGGTCACGGGCAGCCGCCTTGAAGGGCCGTCCCTGCCGCACCGGGTCTATCAGGATGATCGCGGGTGCGCTGATGGTCATGGGCGCCTCTCCTCGATGCTCGGACGGCCGCCGCTCTCGCGAACGGCCCTGCGCTGTCCGGGAATTCTGTCGGTTGGGCGGAGCCCGGGGGCACGTACCCGGAGACGGTCTGAAAGGGCGGTACGACTGCCCGCTCGTGCAGAAGCCCCCGCCCTTAAGGCCGCATCCGGATTTCTGCCACCGGCCGGAATGCAGCCGGCCGTCTCGGGGGCGCACGCACAGGTTCGACGGCCGGTCGTCCGGGCAAGATGACAACGCTGTCGAGCAGGCGTGCCGACGATGACCCTGGTGTCAGGAAGTTGCGTCGCTCCGGATTCGGGGCGGCGCAAAATGTGTGCTCAAGGAACCCGAAACCAACGGAAATCAAACTCCGCGGCACCGTGCGGCTGTGCATATGACCAAGACTGATAGGGCTAACGGGTTTTTGCGGCAGGGCAGTTGTGGTGAGGTCATCCAACACTTCCAGCCACGATCCGACGTTTCACGTCAACTTGAAAGGTAACCATCAGTCGCCAGTCCACTACGGGGCTGTCGGCGCCTAGCATCTGCGGGCAGTACGGGGGATTCACCGGATCCACTTGAAAGCAAAGGACGTACATGTCTCGGCGCTACCCCACCCTGTGCAGCGACGCACCTCTTCGCCTGCTGCAGGAGCAGCCGACCGACCACATGGCACAAAGACCGGCGTCTGTCATCTCCGTCGTTCTGCACGGGGGCGACCCGCTCACCCGTGCCGGAGTCGTCGCCCACATAGGGCACCGGCCTTCCATGACGCTGATATCCGATCCGAGCCGAACTCTCGACGATCCCACCCAGGCCGTGGCGCTGGTGCTGGACCACGAGCTGGACGCGGAGTCCGTCGCCAAACTCCGCAAGCTGGCCACGGACTACGGCAAACGCGTCGTGCTGGTGGCGGGCGAACTGGACGAGGAGCGGCTGAACTTGGTGATCGAAGCCAGGATCTCCTCCGTCGTCTGGCGTCACCAGGCCACCCCCGCGCGGCTGGTGAAGGCGATCGAGGCGACGGCCAGGAACGAGGGAGACATGCCCGGAGACCTCCTGCACCGGCTCCTTGCCCACCTCGAACGCCAAGCGCAGGGGACGGTGTTGAGCACCGTGGCGACCGGCCGTCCCACGGGGCGCGAACTGAACGTCCTGGAGCTGGTCTCGCACGGCCTGGGCACCAAGGAGATCGCCGAGAAGCTCAGCTACTCCGAGCGCACCATCAAAGGGATCCTGCACGATGCCATGACACGCCTGCACCTGCGCAATCGGGCACATGCCGTGGCCTACGCGATCCGCGAGGGCTACCTGTGACGGATCGCCCCGACCTTCCGCACAAGCGCCGCCCCACGTGAGAGCCCACACGTGTGACCCCGACAGGTGCGCCGGCAGGTCGGCGACAACGGCCTGCGGCGGTCCACGACGAACCAAGAGGTCCGCCGCGGACCGCCGCAGGCCGGGAGCCCGGCGACGTGTCAGGACCGCAGGAGCGCCAGCAACTCACCGCGCAGCGCGCTGTCGTCGCCGAACGCGCCCAGGAACGCGGTCGACGTCATCTCGGCGCTCGTCTTGATGCCGCGCATCGTCATGCAGAGGTGTTCGCCCTTGGCCAGCACCGCCACGTCCCGGGCGCCCGTGACGTCCGCCACCTCCTGGGCTATGCCGGTGACCAGCCGCTCCTGCACCTGAAGGCGGTGAGCGTGGCGGTGCGCCACGCGGGCGAACTTCGAGAGGCCCAGCAGGCGGCTCGTGGGGCGATAGGCGATGTCGATCGAGCAGTTGAAGGGCAGGAGGTGATGCTCGCACAGCGACCACACCCGGATGTCAGAGACCACCACCATCTGGCTGGTGGTCGTGGTCTCGAAGAGGGTGTCGATGGTCCCGGGGTCGTAGTCGACGAACTCGCGCCACCAGCGAGCGAAGCGTTCGGGCGTCTGCCGCAGCCCGTCCCGATCGGGATCCTCACCGATCTCCTTGAGCAGCCGGTGCGCGAGATCGACCAGCGGATCGTCCCCGCTCTCCTCGTCCCCGGTCCGCGGTTCGACAGTGTTCATGGTCACTTCAGACACCTCTCTTGTGTCCCCAGACCAGCGTGTGCAGCCGGGTGGTCACGTTCCATCCCCGGTCGATGACCGAGGAGACGAGTTCCTGCATGTGTTTGTCGATGTCGTCCGGGCTCTGTCCCTCGGGCATGACCCAGACGGATTCGATGCCGAAGTCGGCGGCGAGCACACTCACCTCGTCAAGGTCCGCGACGGTGCGGCAGACAAACTTGAACGTGGTGCCCGGCGTGGTGGCGAACTGGCGCAGCGCCTGCGGCACGATGCGCCGTCGGGCCGGATCTCCGGAGTGCGCCAGCTTCGGCGAGACGTTGAAACGCACACCCGGCCGCACCAGCCGGCTGTCCGGGACGCGGGTTCCGTTGGTTTCGAACTCCACCTCCATCCCCGCGCCCAGCAGCGTCTCGACCAGGGGCAGCAACCGTGCCTGCTGACTGAGTGGCTCCCCGCCCGAGATGACGATGAGGTCGACCCCGAGAGCCGTCAGCTCCTCGGCGACCGAGGAGACCGGCCGCCGGTGCAACTCGACCTTGGGGTCGTAGCTGACGCCGCTGTCGCTGACGCCCTGCCAGTCCCACGTGTAGGGGGTGTCACACCAGCGGCAGGACAGGTTGCAGCCGCCGAGCCGCAGGAAGCCGCATCTGCGGCCGAGCGACCGTCCTTCTCCTTGGACGGCCTCAAGTGGGGCCGAAGATCTCGTTGACGACGAGTTCCGGTTCCACGGGGCACCACCTCCTCTTCAGTTCGGGCATGCGCCGGTTGCGGGTGAGGGCGAGGACTGCAAGGAGCGGGCCCGGAGGTCAGGGCCGGTACTCCGCCCACGTCTTGGGCGTTTCGGAGACGCGGACCGAGGTCAGCTCGGGAAAGTCCTTCTCCCACTGCGCGTACATCCACACCGCCAGGTTCTCCGCGGTCGGGTTCTGGTCGACGACGTCGTTGAGGTGGCGGTGATCCAGAGTGTCGTCGAGCCATTTCTTGAACACCGAGAGGTCGCCGTAGTCGCGGACGAACCCGACCGGCGTCAACTCGTGCTGCTCGGCGCTCAGTTCGAGTTCCACCGCGTAGTTGTGGCCGTGCAGCCGCGCACACTGGTGGTCTTCGTGCAGGCCGTCGAGCCGGTGACTGGCGGAGAACTCGAAACGCTTGGTGATACGCAGGGTCATGACGGGAGGGAGACCTTTCTTCTGAGGACGGGGCGCCCCGGGTGGCCGGGGGCGCTCACGAGAAGGACGCGGTGGCGTCGGGGAGGACACCGAGCTTCTCCAGCACCGAGCGGCGCGAGATGACGGGAGCGAATGCGGAGTCCCCGCCGACCGGCGGGGCCAGCGGCTCGACGAGCGTGTCGGGGTCGGACTCGAAGAAGAACACCAAGGACAGCAGTTCCTCGTGCGGGGCGCTCGGACTGGGCGCCAGCACGCGATGGCGCAGCGCCCGCCAGCGGCCGTTCGTCCAGAGCTCCATCAGATCGCCGAGGTTCACCACCAGCGCCTCGGGGTCGTACGGCGGCGCGAACCAGCCGTCGGCCTCGTTCCAGGCCTGCAGACCGCCCACGCCCTGCTGACGGCTGAGGATGGTGAAGGCGCCGAGATCGGTGTGCGGACCGTTGCGCAGCTGCCCGCTCGCCACCGCACCCACGGTGGCCAGTGACGGGTACCAGCTCACGTTCTGGGTCCACGTGGCGTGACCGGCACGGCGGGTGAAGAAGTCCCCGGGCAGTCCCAGCACCTCGGCGAACAGTGTGTTCACGCCGCGAGCCACGCGCTCCATGTGAGCGGTGTAGGCCTCGGTGGCCCGGCGCAGTCCGGGCAGCACCGCGTCGGGCCACCGGTTGCGCGGGTAGCAGTAGCGGTCGATCGCCTCGTCGCCCGAACGGTACGCGGGGCCGGCGTAGAAGGACTCGTGCAGGTCGGGCGCCGCCATCGGCTCCTCGCCCTCCTCGCGAGGCACCCCCACACCTCCGCCGGGATGCATCTCCAGCCAGCCGCTCTCGTACGGGGCGCCGATGGCACAGGGCTCCTTCGCCTCGCGCGGCAGAGCGAAGAACTCCCGTCCCTGTGCGCGGAGTTCGTCCATCGCCCGGCGCGGCACGCCGTGTCCCTTCAGCAGGAACATGCCGGTCTCGCGCAGGGCCAGGTCCAGTGCCGTGGCGGTGGCTTGCCGCTCCTGGTCGGAGGCGGTGGGCCAGGCGCCGAGGTCGACGGTCGGGATGGCGCTGTTCATGGGGGGCTCCTTTCGTACGGTGCGGTGTTCTCGTACGGTGCGGTGTTCGTTCTCGTCAGCCGTGAAGAGTCGCGTCGACGGACGCTCCGAGGATGTCGACGCCCTGGTCCAACTCGGCGTCGGAGACGGTGAGCGGCGGCAAGAGCTTGACCACGGAGCCGTCCGCTCCCGATGTCTCGACCAGGAGCCCGCGCCGGAACGCCTCCGCGGACACCTGGGCCGCGATGGCGCCGGCCCTGTCACCGTGGGACCGGAAGTCGAGCCCCGCGGCCAGGCCCCGTCCCTTCACGGTGGGCACGCCGTCGTGGTGCCCACGGGTGATCTCACCGAGCGCGCTGGCGAGCCGTTCGCCGGACCGCCGCACAGCCTTCTCCAGGTCGTTGCCGGACCAGTAGGCACGCAGTGCGGCGGCGCCGGTCACGAACGCCGGGCCCACACCACGGAATGTGCCGTTGTGGTCGCCGGGCTTCCAGACGTCGAGTTCGGGGCGGATCAGCGTCAGCGCCAGCGGCAGGCCGTAGCCGCCGATCGACTTGGACAGACACACCATGTCCGGCACGATGCCGGCGTCCTCGAAGCTGAAGAACGGGCCGACCCGACCGCAGCCCATCTGCACGTCGTCGACGATCAGCAGCACCCCGTGGCGGCGGCACACCGCTGCCAGAGCGCGCAGCCAGTCGTCCTCCGCGGCTTGTACCCCGCCCTCGCCCTGCACCGTCTCGACGATCACGGCGGCGGGCTTGTCGAGTCCGCTCCCGCTGTCGCCGATCATGCGGTCCAGAAGTTCGGGGGCGCTGCCCGGGTAGCCGTCGTAGGGCATGGAGACGGCATGCCCCAGTGGTACGCCGGCCGCGGCCCGCTTGGCGGCGTTGCCGCTCACAGCCAAGGCGCCGAGCGTCATGCCGTGGAAGGAGTTGGTGAAGCCGACCACGGTGGTGCGACCGGTCACGCGCCGGGCGAGTTTGAGTGCGGCCTCGACCGCGTTCGTTCCCCCGGGGCCGGGGAACACCACGCGGTAGTCCAGTGCCCTGGGCGCGAGGACGGTCTCGTGGAGCGTGGTCAGGAAACGGCGCCGGGCGACGGTGAACATGTCCAGGGAGTGTGCGATCCCGTCCCTGGCGATGTAGTCCATCAGGGCCCTCTTCAGAACGGGCGGGTTGTGGCCGTAGTTCAGTGCGCCGGCGCCGGCGAAGAAGTCCAGGTAGCGGCGGCCGTCCTCGTCGTAGAGCCAGCTTCCCTGGGCGTGGTCGAACACCACTGGCCAGGTACGGCTGTAGCTGCGGACCTCGGATTCCATCTGTTCGAACACGTTCATCAGATGTCCTTCGTGCATACCCCCGCGTCGAGGCGGGTGAGGGAACGAGGGTCCTGCGAAGCAGGGTGGGAAGAGCCGCTCCGCCCGGGGCGCAATTCAGCGGGGAAAGGCCCTCAAGCCGACGCCGAGGGCGCTCTTGAGGCGGCGTAGACGGTGGGGTCGTGGACACCGGCCGCGGTGAATGCTTCGCGGCGCTCGATGCAGGACGCACACCTCCCGCAGTGCACCTCCTCACCGCGGAAGCAGGTCCAGGTGTCCTCGAACGGCACGGAGAGCTGATCGCCGAGGGTGATGACCTCACGCTTGAGCAGCCGGGCCAGGGGCGCGATCAGGTCCAGGTCCGGGTGGGCGTGACCGCGGGTCGCGATGCGCTCCATGGCGAGGAAGGCGTCCAGGAACTCGAGCGATGTGTCCGATGGACCTATGTCCTCCGCCATGATCCCGAAGGCGACGGCTTCGGCCCGCTCCACGACGGCCAGCGCGAACGCCGCTGAGAGCAACAGGGCGTTTCGGTTGGGGACGATGTTGGGACGGCCGGGGACCGCGATGTCACTGTCGGCCGGCCCGCCGCCACCCGTGCCCTCGTCCGGGACATCGACGGCGGAGTCCGTGAGGGAGGAGCCGCGCAGTACTCCGCGGGCGCCGCCGAGATCGGCTTCCTCGTACGGGGCGTCGAGGCGGCGGGCGACCAGCCGGGCACAGTCGAGTTCGCGTCGGTGGCGCTGCCCGTAGTCGATGCCGAGCAGGTGCAGGTCGTGGCCCTGCGCCCGCAACTGGTACGCCATGGTGACGGAGTCGATTCCGCCGGACACCACCGCAATGATCTTTGACACGTGTCGTCCTCACTTCGTCAGTGCACCAAGAAGGTGACCGGCCGCCCGGTCTCGTCGGCGCCGTCACCCATGCTGCGTCGCCGGGGGCGGTGGGGGACATGTCCGGCGGTACGGGCGCCCAAGATCTGCCCGTTGTCCTCTCGTGCAGCCGTGCCCGCCGGACGGACAACATCGGGTGGCCGAGCGGACACTCGTCGGCGCGAGAGCGGGCGCGGCCACGCGGAGCCCGTCGAGGGGCGACAGCCGCGCAGAGCACGACGAAGGCCCGGACACCATGGGTGTGTCCGGGCCTTCGTCGTGCTCTGGCCGGTCAGTCCTCGGCGGTGAGCTGGGCCCGGAGAACGAACCAGTGCCGGGCCAGGTGGATGCCCTCCTGCGCGGTCGCCCGCGTGACGTAGCGATCGAAGGCCTCGCGATCGGACTCGGTGTCGTAGTCCTCGAAGATCGGCACCATCTGCAGGAACCGGTCCAGATCTTCAGGGGTGTGGAAGAACTCGTCGTAGGAGAACTCGCGCTCGTAATCGACGGTGAAACCCGCGTCCTCAAGCCTGCGACGCTCCTCCAGCGCCACTGGCGTCCCGGCCCAGCGTCCGTACAACTGGCCCCGGCCGAACGTCTCCTTCAACGTCCGCACATCCCGCTCACCGATACCCAGGTAGACCACTGATCCGCCGTGGCGCAGCACCCTGCGGAACTCCTCCGGGAACAACGGACCGCGCCGCGAGGTGACCAGATCGAAGGTTCCGGCGGGGAAGCCGGTGGCCGAGGCGTCCCCGCCGGCGAACCGGACATGGTCCAGTCCCGATGCGGCCCGGTGCCGTTCGGCCGACGCCAGCATTTCCGGGGACAGATCCAGCCCGTCCACTCGCCCGAACGAGGGGGCGAGGCCCAGCAGGTTCAGGCCATCGGCGCAGCCGACATCCAGCAACTTGCCTGTAGCCGAGCCGAGTTCGTGCACCAGGGCATCGAATTCCTCCTCCGGATCCCCTTGTGGATAGGAGGTGGTGCGCCGCGCACCGCTGGAGTACCCACCGAACTTCTCGGCGACCTTGGAGTAGAACCCCTGCTGCTCCGCCATGATCTGCCCTTCGCTCAACCGTCGAGGTGTGGAACGGTCCATGCTGTCGGGCGCCCGCTCCATGCTGAAGGGCCCACCGTTCGGACCTGCGCGGTCCGGAGGGCGACCACAAAGTCACCCCCACTGCCCGAGCGGGCATGAGCCGAGGCTGGTCGGACTGCGCAGGCGGACGCCGTGCGTGCCGTGACCGGCGCGGCGGCCTCGGGCGGGAGGGGAGGCGGCGCGGCTGTCACCGGCGGGCAGCACGGCTCGATATCTCCCACAACGATGTTGCTGTTGCTGTTGCTGTTGATGGCTCAGGGCGACCTTGCCGTCGTCGCCGGAGGCCGAGTGTGGCGGTTCCAACTGGAGGGCCTCCGGTGCGTGAGGAAGACGGCCTGGTGATCGCGGCCATCAGCATCGCGGCCCTCCCTCACTGCCCGCGGGTTTCGCCGCCGAGCAGACCGGAGTCGGCGGGACCGGGGTCGGAATGATCTGGGCAGGATGCCTGGCTGTTGTTCCGTGCTTCAGGTCCCACAGCATGAGCCGGATACGGTCCTGCGCGCTCACTGTCTACCGAGAAGGGATACGCGGGTGGTGGCCATCGGCGATCCACTGCCCGGTAACCGAACGACTGCCGGGCCTTCACCGTGTCCGGCGTCGATGCGGCCTGCCGCGGTGTTCCCGTGATCGCGGATGGCGGCTACCAAGGAACCGGACTGCTCATCCCGCACCGCAGACGTCCAGATCAACAGTGCCTGAGCCCGGCACAGGAGGCTGAGAACGCGGTCCACCGCCGGGCCCGGGCGCGTGTCGAGCACGCCTTGTCCCGCCTGAAGAACTGAAAGATCCTGCGGGACTGCCGACTCAAGGGCAACGGCGTGCACCAAGCCATGCTCGGTGTCGCACACCCCCACAACATCGCCCTCACTGGATAACTCCAGCCCCATACGGGACAGCCTCTAGGTAAACCTCAGGAAGCGGCCTTGCGCAGGGCCGCCAGGGCCTGGTCCGCGTGCGCGCTCATTCTGAACTCGCTGCGTACCACTTCGAGTACGCGCCGGTCCGTGCCGATGACGAAAGTGGCCCGCTTCGTCGGCAGCGGGCCGAAACCGCGGGCCACACCGAACTGCCCGCGCACCACACCTCTCTGTGCCGCTTGGATCGCTGCTCCTTGAGCGCGGCGGTTCGGCTCTGGCTACAGAAGCACGAGCTCAGGCGGCCGGAGCGGGACAGAGGTCGGGCGTCGACTTGGAACTGACGGGGCGTTACGAAAGTCAGCATTGGGTCAGCATCAGTCCGGCTAAAGCTGGCTACAGCTGACGAAACTTGCGACTCATAAGTGCGGGTCCAGGTGTTCCGAGAAGCGTTTACGATCGCGTGGGAGGGAAGTCAGGTGAGTCGACTTTGCTGCTCGTCCGACTTCACGTGGAGTGCGCCGAGAACAGCCCGTTCAGCGCACCCGACCTCGCGGTTTAAGCGGCACAGGCGGCAGCTCAGGCGCATCCAACCGCCCTCCGTCGTACCCCTTCACATCCCCAAATCGCGACCCACTCATCCAGTCCTCCCGCGCCTGCGTGATCTCGTCCTGCGACCTGCCGATGAAGTTCCACCACATCACCAGCTCCTCCTCGAACGGCTCGCCGCCCAGCAGCATCAGGCCCGCGTCCGACGCCGCCCGGACCGGGAGTTCGGTGCGGCCGCAGCCGAGGTAGAGCATCGAGCCGGGGAGCAGCGGGACGCCGTCGACGTGGGACTCGCCGGACATCGACAAGGCCGCGTACTCGAAGTCGGGGTCCAGGGGGACGCGGACGTCGGCGCCGTGGGCCAGGGCCAGGTCCGCGCCGACGATCGGGGTGTACGTGGTGCCGGGGGAGGACGCCCCGTCCAGCGAGCCGAGGACGACCGTCGCGGTCAGACCGGGGGCCGTCACCGTCGGCAGATCTGCGTGGTGCTCGAAGTGCGGGTCCGTGTGGCGGTGGGCGTCGGGAAGCGCCACCCACAGCTGCGCGCCGTGCAGGAAGCGGGCGTGGGACTTCGGGCTCTCCTCGGAGTGGGAGATCGCCCGGCCCGACGTCATGAGACCGAGTTCGCGGGGGCGGATCGTCTGCAGGCTGCCCGTGCTGTCGCGGTGCAGCACCTCGCCGTCGTGCAGCCAGCTCACCGTCTGCAGCCCCATGTGCGGGTGGGGCGGCACCTGCATGCCGGGCTCGTCGGCGATGTCGTCGGGGCCGTAGTGATCGACGAAGGCCCAGGCCCCCACCATGCGCCGGCCCAGATTCGGGAGCAGCCGGCGCACCTCCGTGGACCCGCCCAGCTTCACCCTGCGCGGGCTGAGGAGTTCCCGTACCGGTTCCGCCACGACGAAGCCGCGTCCGCCGCACACGGAGGGCACCGCCTCGCGATCAAGATTGCTCATGTCGGACAACCTAGTCCCGCCGCCGTGTCCCGTCAGGCCCGAGGCCGGAAGTCGCCCCGTCGGACGGCGCGCGCCCGGTGCGCCTGCCGCCCGTACGGGTCATCCCAGCGCGCCCCGCGCCGTCCCTGCCACTGGAATGGACGAGTGCCCCTCGTGACCGCGGTGCCCGACACACCGCCGGACGACTGCCTCGCCCGCAACGACTGGATCTGCGGCGAGTACCTGAGCACGCGCCGGCACATCCTCGTCGACGCCGTCGTGCAGCATCTGCAGATCACCCTCGTCGCCGTCGCGATCGCCCTCGTCATCGCCGTACCGCTCGCCGTCGTCGCGCGACGGTGGGGGTGGGCCGCCGGGCCCGTGCTCGCCCTGACCACCGTGCTGTACACGATCCCGTCGCTGGCCATGTTCTCGTTGCTGCTGCCCGCCTACGGGCTCTCCGCCACGCTCGTCGTCGCCGGCCTCGTGCTGTACTCGCTGACCCTGCTCGTGCGGAACATCCTCGCCGGGCTGCGCGCCGTGCCCGAGGAGACCCGGCAGGCCGCGCGCGGTATGGGATACGGGCCGATCCGGCTGCTGCTCACCGTGGAGCTGCCCCTCGCCCTGCCCGCCGCCATGGCCGGGCTGCGCATCGCGACCGTGTCGGCCGTGTCCCTGGTGACCGTCGGCGCCATCGTCGGCTACGGGGGCCTCGGGAACCTGATCTACGCCGGGATGAACACGTACTTCAAGGCGCAGGTACTGACCGCCTCCGTGCTCTGCGTCGTCATCGCCATCGCCGCCGATCTGGTGCTGCTGGGCGTGGGCCGGCTGCTCACCCCCTGGACGAGAGCGAGCCGCGCGTGAAGACCCTCACCGACGCCTGGGACTGGCTCAGCGACCCGTCGCACTGGTCCGGCGACGACGGCATCTGGCACCGGCTCACCCAGCACCTCGTGCTCACGCTCGTGTGCCTGGTCATCAGCTGCCTGATCGCCCTGCCCATCGCCCTGGTGCTCGGGCACCTGGGCAAGGGCGGGGCACTCGCCGTGAACATCTCCAACGTCGGACGGGCCGTGCCCACCTTCGCCGTCCTCGTGCTCCTGCTGCTCACGCCGCTGGGGAAGTACGGCGAAGGGCCGACCGTCGTCGCCCTCGTCCTGTTCGCCGTGCCGCCGCTGCTCACCAACGCGTACGTGGGCATGCGCGGCGTCGACCGGGAAGTCGTCCGGGCCGCGCGGGGCATGGGCATGACCGGGCGGCAGATGCTGCTGCGGGTCGAGGCGCCGCTCGCGCTGCCCATGATCCTCAACGGGGTACGGATCGCGGCCGTGCAACTCGTCGCCACCGCCACCATCGCCGCCCTCGCGGGCGGCGGCGGCCTCGGACGCATCATCACCGCCGGGTTCAACCTCGCCAGCACACCGCAGGTGGTCGCCGGCGCCGTGCTCGTCGCCGTGTTCGCCCTCGTCGTCGAGGGACTCTTCGAGATCGCCGAGCGGCTCGCGCCGTCCTGGGCGCGGGGGAGGGCCGGATGAGGGCGCGACTGCGCGGACTGGCGGCGCTGCTGGGGCTCGTGCTGCTCGTCGCCGGGTGTTCCAGCGGGCCGTCCCTCGAGAACCAGGGCGAGGTGACGGCGCCGCCCGGCGACAGCAAGCACCTCGTCATCGGATCCGCCGGGTTCACCGAGAGCGACCTGCTCGCCACCATGTACGCGCTGCTGCTGAAGAACGCCGGCTACGGGACCGAGATCCTGTCCGTCGCCAACCGGGAGCTGTACGAACCCGCCCTGGAATCCGGCCAGATCGACGTTGTCCCGGAATACGCGGCCACCTTCGCCGACTGGCTCAACGCCAAGACCAACGGGGCCGACGCCGATCCCGTCGGCTCGCCCGACCTGGACGCCACCATGAAGGCGCTGCGGGGACTGGCCCGGCCGCGGGGCCTCGTGGTCCTCGACGCCGGCAAGGCCGTCGACCAGAACGCGTTCGCCGTCGCCCGGTCCTACGCCGCGCGGCATCACCTCAAGACCCTCAGCGACCTGGGCGCGTCGGGCCTCGAGGTACGGCTCGCCGCCGGTGACGAATGCGTCCAGCGGCCCTACTGCGAACCGGGGCTGAAGAAGGTCTACGGCATCGACATCACCGGCGTCGACCCGAAGGGCGTCGGCACCACCCAGTCCAAGAAGGCCGTGCAGAGCGGGCAGGACCAGATGGTGCTGACCACGTCCACCGACGCGACCCTGGCCGACTTCGGCCTCGTCCTCCTCGACGACGACAAGCATCTGCAGAACGCCGACTACATCGTGCCCGTCGTGAACCGGTCACGGGCGGGCAGCGCCAAGGTCGCCGCGGCCCTCGGGGCCCTCAACTCCGTACTGACCACGGAGGATCTGGCCTCCCTGAACCAGCAGGTCGACAGCTGGCGGCGGCTTCCCGAGGACGTCGCCAGGACGTACCTGGAGGACAAGGGACTCCTGAAGTAGGCCGATACGGGAGGGTGTGCGGGGGCTGGATCGCGGGAAGGTGGAACGCCCCCCGCCCCGACCCGTCCGGACAGGATCGTCCATGACCTCAGCCGTCGTCGTCGGCGCGGGCGTGCTCGGCGCCTGCGTCAGCCGTCATCTCGCCCGCGCGGGCGTCCGTGTCGTCGTCGTGGAGCGGGCCCGGCCCGCGAGCGGCACCTCCGGCGCCACGTTCTCGGCGGACGTGACCCACCTCAAGACCCCGTACGCGTACTACCGGCTGAACCGGCAGGGCTCCGAGGAGCACCGCCTCCTGTCCGAGGCGCTCGGCGGCCCGGCCTGGCGGCACCCGGCGCCGCTCCTGCAGTGGGCCGACGGCGACGACGCGCACCGGGCGCTGCGCGAACGGGCCCTGCGCGCCCGGGGCTGGGGCCACGAGTGCCGCCTCGCCCCGCCGTCCGTGCTGAGCGAGCTGGCGCCGGCCGTGGACCCGGCCGCCTGCGGTGCCGACGAGGTCGTGGTGCACGAGAACACGGCCTGGTTCGACGCGCCGCGCTTCGTGCACGCCCTGCTCGACGACGCCGTGCGGCACGGCGCCGAGACACACTACGGGGTGGCCGTCACCGGTCTGACGCGGGCGGACGGGCGGATCACCGGCGTCGTGGCGGGGGCGCGCTCCTGGAGCGCCGATGTCGTCGTCAACTGCGCCGGGCCCGCGGCCGACCGGATCGCCGGGTTCGCCGGGGTCCGGCTGCCCCTGCGTCAGGTCCCGGGTCTAGTCACCGAGACGGACCCGCTGCCGGGGGAGCCGCTGACCGCGATCGTCGCCGCCCCCGACATCGACCTGCGGCCCACCCCGGGCGGGGGCGTGCTGGCCCTGTCCTGGGAGGTCGACGCACGACTCGACGGCGCGGCCCGCGGCCTCCCGCAGGAACTGCACCGGCGCGCCGAAGCCGTTGTCCCCGGCCTGGCGCGGGCCCGGATCGAGGACGCGCGCATCGGGGTGCGGCCCGTGCCCTCCGACGGGCTGCCGCTGGTGGGAGTGGCCGCGGGGGCGCCCGGCCTCTACCACCTCGTCTCGCACAGCGCGGTCACCCTCGCGCCGGTGCTCGGCCGGCTCGCCGCGCAGGAGATCGCCACCGGACGGCCCGTCGCCGACCTCGCCGCGTACCGGCCGGACCGGACCGTCCCCAGCGACGTACAGGACGAGAACTTGCGCGCCATGAACCACTGGCGCCCCAGGCCTCAATCTGCACCTTAGGGTGAGGCTCATCGGGTCGTGCCGTCGGTCGGACAGGGAATCGGTGCGGAAGCGGTGGCCGACGCGTCGTCTTCTTGGAGAGACTCGTCGGCGTGTCTGACACCTCGTTGCTCGTGGCTGGTCTCACTGGTGTGACGGCGATCGCGGCCAGCTCGCTGGCCAGTTGGTTGACCAGCAGGGGCAATGCGACCGCTGCGCGGATCCAGGTCGGTGCCACGGTGGACGCGCAGCGTCGCGAAGGCATCCGGCAGACTCGGCGGGCCGCCTACCTGGACCTCATCGAGCGGGCTCAGTCCGTCGCCGACGGGCTTCGAGGCATCGACGGTCTGGCGACGACCGAGTGCGAAGCCGCACTGGACGCTCACCGCGACCGGCATCAGCACCTGCGTCGGGCCGTGACGCTGATCGGTCTGGAAGGCCCGTCCGCCGTCGAGGTCGCGGCGTCGAACTTGTTGATCATGTCGGGGACGCTCAGCACCGCTCTGGCGGCCCTGGCCCAGAACGTGTGCCGGGAGAACCGTCGCGAGTTCCAGGAGACCCTGCGTGCGTACATACGGCTGATCAGGCCCACCGTGGATGCGGCTGCCGCCGCACTGGATGAGACGTAGTCATCTTCTGGCCCCCCTTCGCAGCAGTGACAGTGGCAGTGGGCGGCGGGAACGAGTCAGGCGTCGGCGACCGAGTCGAACTCCACCTCGTCGCGGCCGACCCCCTGTGCGTCCGCGTCGACCGACCGGCGCAGCGCCTCGTGCAGCTTCGCCGGGGTGAGGACGCCGAGGAAGCGCGAGCCGTCCAGGACCGCCACCCAGCCGGCGTCGTGCTGGAGCATCACGCCGAACGCCTGCTTGAGCGGGGCGCCGATCGGCACCCACGCGTTCATCCGGTGCGCCAGATCGGCGACCCGGCCGTCCGGCCCGGCCAGCGTGACCTCGTCGATCCCGACCCAGCCGTGCAGATCGCCCTGTGCGTCCAGGACCACGGCCCAGCGGACCGCCTCCTCACGCATCCGGGCCGCGGCCTGCGCGGCGGACTCGTCGAGCCGGGCCACCGACGGCTGTTCCAGGTCGTCCGCCTCGATCTCGGTCACCGACAGCCGCTTGAGCCCGCGGTCCGCGCCGACGAACTCGGCGACGTACGGCGTCGCGGGGGTGCCCAGCACCGCGCCCGGGGTGTCGAACTGCTCGATGCGCCCCTGCCCGTACACCGCGATCCGGTCGCCGAGCCGGACCGCCTCCTCGATGTCGTGCGTGACCAGCAGGACCGTCTTGCGCACCGCCGCCTGCATCCGCAGGAACTCGTCCTGCAGCTGCTCGCGCACCACCGGGTCGACCGCGCCGAACGGTTCGTCCATCAGCAGGACCGGCGGATCCGCGGCCAGCGCCCGGGCCACGCCCACCCGCTGGCGCTGACCGCCCGACAGCTGTTCCGGATAGCGGCTGCCGTACGTCTTCGGGTCCAGGCCCACCAGATCGAGCAGCTCCGCGGCGCGCGCCCGCGCCTTCGGCTTCTTCCAGCCGATCAGGGCCGGGACGGTCGCCGTGTTGTCGAGGATGGTGCGGTGCGGGAAGAGGCCGACCTGCTGGATGACGTAGCCGATGCGCCTGCGCAGCTTGACCGGATCGACGGACGCGATGTCCTCGCCCTCGACGTAGATACGGCCGGACGTCGGCTCGATGAGCCGGTTGACCATCATCATCGTCGTGGTCTTGCCGCAGCCGGACGGGCCGACGAGCGTGACCAGTTCGCCCTCGGCGACCTCGAAGGAGAGGTCGTCGACCGCCGTGGTGCCGTCCGCGTACCGCTTGGTGACTTGGTCGAACCGGATCATGAGCTCACGCTAACCGCGCGTCTCACTCCTCGCTCACCAGCACCACCTCCAGCGTGCGCGGACCGTGCACCCCCTCGACCCGGTCCAGCTCGATGTCGCTGGTCGCGGACGGGCCCGAGATCCACGTCAGGGGGCGCGTCGGATCGAGCCGTTCGAGGGCCTGAGGGACCGAGGAGACGACCTGGCCGGGGACGCGGACGACGCAGATGTGGTGGTCGGGGACGAGGGTGATGCGGCGGCGGCCCTGGTCGGGGGAGCCGTCGAGGACGATCGTGCCGGTCTCGGCGACGGCGACCGCGCAGGCGGTGACGACGCTGTCGACCTCGTCGAGTTCGGCGGGGGTGTGCGCCGCGCGGTCCTGGATCCGCGTGGGATCGGCCGCGGCCAGCCACTCCACGGGAAGCTCCGGCGGCACGACCACCGTCTGCGAGCCGTGCGCGGCCAGCAGCCGCATGACCGTCTGAGGCAGTTCCGCGCCGGTGCACCGGTGCACGATCGCCCGGTAGTCCGCCAGATTCTCCGCCAGCAGATCCACCGTCTGCTCGACCGTGCGGTCGCCGTGCTCGCGCAGATAGCTCCGGTCGATATCGGTGTCGTACGTCGCCGGGGCCCCCGCCGGGCCCCCGAGCGCCCGTCGTACCCGGCCCAGGATCACGTCCCTGCTGCTCACTTCGCTCCGCCCTTTCCGCCGTTCGTCCGCTGCCACCAGTCGCGGAACGGTTCCGCCGGCACCGTCGGCAGATCCCGGGTGGCCGTCCACGCGCGGCCGGGGCCCGGCACCGTGCGCGGATGGAAGCGGCGGGTCCGCGAGGCCAGGCGCTGGCCGGTGCCGAGTGCGGCCGGGTGGGTGAACGCCCAGCGGGCCGCGCGCATCGCGGCCCGCTCCGCCGCGTGCCCCTTCGCCGGTTTCAGCGTCACCTTCGCGCCGCGCCGGGTCACCTCGCCGCCCTGGACGACCCGCTCCCGCAGATGCACCAGCACCTCGGGGATGTCGATGGCGACCGGGCACACCTCGTAGCAGGCGCCGCACAGCGACGACGCGTACGGCAGCGACGCGTCGATCTCGCTCCCGGTGCCGCGCAGCTGCGGGCTGAGGATGGCGCCGATCGGGCCCGGGTAGACCGAGCCGTAGGCGTGGCCGCCCGCCCGCTCGTACACCGGGCAGACGTTGAGGCACGCCGAGCAGCGGATGCAGCGCAGGGCCTGGCGGCCCACCTCGTCGGCGAGGGTGTCGGTGCGGCCGTTGTCGAGCAGCACCAGGTGGAACGTCCGCGGGCCGTCGGAGTCGGTGGTGCCGGTCCACGTCGACGTGTACGGGTTCATGCGCTCGGCGGTGGAGGAGCGGGGGAGCGTCTGGAGGAAGACCTCCAGGTCCTGCCAGGTGGGCACGGCCTTCTCGATGCCGACGACGGAGATCAGGGTCTCGGGCAGGGTCAGGCACATGCGGCCGTTGCCCTCGGACTCGACGACGACGAGGGTGCCGGTCTCGGCGACCATGAAGTTCGCCCCGGAGATGCCGACCTTGGCGCGCAGGAACTTCTCGCGCAGGTGAAGGCGGGCCGCCTCGGCCAGTTCGGCGGGAGTGTCGGTGAGTCCGTCGGGAGCCGGCCGGCCCCAACTGCCCATCTTCCGCTCGAAGATGTCGCGGATCTCGCCGCGGTTGCGGTGGATCGCCGGGACCAGGATGTGCGAGGGGCGGTCGTCGCCGAGTTGCACGATGAGCTCGGCGAGGTCGGTCTCGTAGGCGGCGATGCCGGCTTCCTCGAGGGCTTCGTTGAGGCCGATCTCCTGCGTGGCCATCGACTTGACCTTGACCACTTCGGTCTCGCCCGTCTCGCGGACGAGCCGGGTGACGATGCGGTTGGCCTCGTCGGCGTCGGCGGCCCAGTGGACGGTGCCGCCCGCCGCCGTCACCGCCTCCTCCAACTGGACCAGGTAGTGCTCCAGATGGCGCAGCGTGTGGTCCTTGATCTGTTTGCCCGCCTCGCGCAGCCGCGCCCAGTCGTCCAGTTCGGCGACGGCGCGGGCGCGCTTGTCGCGGATGGTGTGGGTGGCGTGCCGCAGATTGGCGCGCAGCGTCGTGTTCCGTACGGCGTCGTGCGCGGCCTTCGGGAAGGCCGGCATCCCGAGATACGTGCCGCTCATGCCAGGGGCTCCTCTTCCGTGCTCGCCAGGATCTCCGCGATGTGGACCGGCCGGAGCGCCGTGCGCAGACGGCTCATCGTGCCGCCGATGTGCATCAGGCACGAGTTGTCGGCGGCGCACAGCACGTCCGCGCCCGTCGACTCGGCGTTGCGCACCTTGTCGGCGCCCATCGCCGACGAGACATCGGAGTTCTTCACGGCGAAGGTGCCGCCGAAGCCGCAGCACTCCTGCGCGCCCGGCAGCTCCACCAGCTCAAGTCCCTTGACGGCACGGAGCAGTTGGGTGGGGCGGTCGCCGAGGCCCAGAGAGCGCAGACCGTGGCACGTCGGGTGGTACGTCACCTTGTGCGGGTAGTACGCGCCGACGTCGGTGACGCCGAGCACGTCCACCAGGAACTCCGTCAGTTCGTACGTCTTCGGGACGACCGGCGCGAGCGTCGTCGCGAGGCCGTCGCCGCGGCCCTCCGCGCGGGCCCGCTCGCCCATCCGGGGGTACAGCTCACGCACCATCGCCGCGCACGAACCGGACGGCGTGATGATGGCGTCGTAATCACCCGTGCCGATCCCCGGCCCGAAGACATCGGAGAAGTGGCGGGCCAGCGGCTCGGCCTCGTGCCGGTAGCCGGTGTTGTAGTGGGCCTGTCCGCAGCAGGTCTGGGCGGCCGGGAAGTCCACTTCCACGCCCAGTCTGGTCAGCAGTTTCACCACGGCACGTCCGGTGTCCGGGTAGAGCGTGTCGTTGACACACGTCAGGAAGAGCGCGACACGCATCGTGGCCCCTTCGGTCGGTCGATTCGGCTCGATCATCGGATGGGTGCAGGGTACGTCGTACCGGGGTCCGGGTCACGGGGTGGTGACACGGGCCGCGGCCGCCGTCCACCGGGCACGGTCGCCGCGCGGCGCGTAGCGCGTCAGCGGCTGGCTGTCGGCGACCAGTCGGCGCATCGCCGCGCGGTCGCCGAGGACTCTGTCGGCGCGCGCCTGCACGAGGACGTTGCCGAGCGCGGCGGCCTCCGCGGGGCCCGCCACGACCGGCAGTCCGCAGGCGTCCGCGGTCAGTTGGCACAGCAGGGCGTTACGGGCCCCGCCGCCGACGATGTGCACGACGTCGACCGGCCGGTCGGCGAGGCGGGCCGCCTCCTCGACGGCCCGGCGGTGGGCGAGGGCGAGCGAGTCGAGGATGCAGCGCGTCGTCTCGGCGCGGGTGCGCGGCTCGGGCTGGCCGGTGGCGCGGCAGGCGGCCGCGATCCGGTCCGGCATGTCGCCGGGGGCGAGGAACGCGGCGTCGCCCGCATCGACGACCGAGCGCAGCGCGGTGGCCCGCGCGGCCTCGTCCAGGAGCTCCGCCAAGTCGGTCTCGTCCCAGGCGCGTTGGCACTCCTGGAGCAGCCACAGGCCCATGATGTTGCGCAGGTAGCGGACCGTGCCGTCGATGCCGAGCTCGTTCGTGAAGTTCGCGGCGCGGCTCTCCTCGGTCAGGACGGGGGCGTCGAGTTCGAGACCCGCGAGCGACCAGGTGCCGGTGCAGATGTACGCGAAGTTCTCCCCGGTGGCAGGGACCGCGGCGACCGCGGACGCGGTGTCGTGGGAGGCCACGGTCGTCACCGGAACGGGACCGGTCAGGCCGGTCTCGTCGAGGACGCGGGGGAGCAGCTCGCCGGCCGGGTCGCCGGGGCGGCGCAGCGGCGCGAACAGGCCCAGGTCGATGCCGTTGCGGGCCGCGACGTCCCGCGCCCAGTCACCCGTGCGGGGATCGATGAGCTGGGTGGTGGAGGCGTTCGTCAGCTCGGTGCCCTGCTGCCCGGTCAGCCAGTACGTGAGCAGGTCCGGGATCAGCAACAGCCGCTGTGCCGAACGGAGTTGAGCGGTGTCGCGGGCCGCCGCGAGCTGGTACAGGGTGTTGAACGGGGCGTACTGGAGGCCGGTCGTGGCGTACAGCTCCTGCGGCGGCACGCTCGCCCAGACCTTCTCGGCGATGTGGTCCGTGCGGGTGTCGCGGTAGTGGAACGGGTTGCCGAGGAGCGCGCCGTCCGCGTCGAGGAGCCCGTGGTCGACGGCCCAGCTGTCGATGCCGACGGACCGGACCTGACCGGCCTTGCGCAGGCCGTCCAGGATGCCCGCGTACAGGGCGAGGACGTCCCAGTGCAGGTGGCCTCCGGCGTTCACCGGTCGGTTGGGGAACCGGTGCGCTTCGCTGAGGTTCAGCGTGGTCGGGGTGACCTGGGCCGTGATGACTCGGCCGCTCGATGCGCCCAGGTCTATCGCGGCGTAGGGGGTGGTGGGCATGGAGGTTTCGCCTTTGCGCCGTTGCGGGTTGGGGGTGTGTCGCCGGGGGCGGGTCGTCGTGGGCTGGTCGCGCAGATCCCCGCGCCCCTTGCGGGGCGCCGGTCATCCGGCGCCCCGGGTGTCCCCGGTCAGCGCAAGAACGCCGCCGCCACCCCCGCGTCCACCGGGACGTGCAGGCCCGTCGTGTGGGTCAGCTCCCCGCCCGTGAGGGCGAACACGGCGTTGGCGACATGCTCCGGGAGGACCTCGCGCTTGAGCAGGGTCCGCTGGGCGTAGAACTCGCCCAGCTTCTCCTCCTCGATGCCGTACGTCGCCGCGCGCTGCGCGCCCCAGCCGCCCGCGAAGATGCCGGAGCCGCGCACGACACCGTCCGGGTTGACGCCGTTGACGCGGATGCCGTCGCCGCCCAACTCTGCTGCGAGAAGGCGTACTTGGTGGGCCTGATCGGCCTTGGTGGCCGAGTAGGCGACGTTGTTGGGGCCGGCGAAGACGGCGTTCTTGGAGGCGATGTAGACGATGTCGCCGCCCATGCTCTGCTGCCGCATGACGCGGGCCGCCTCGCGCGAGACGAGGAAGGAGCCGCGCGCCATGATGTCGTGCTGGAGGTCCCAGTCCTTCGCCGTCGTCTCCAGCAGCGGCTTGGAGATGGAGATGCCGGCGTTGTTGACGACCAGGTCGACCCCGCCGAAGGCGAGCGCCGCGGCCCGGAAGGCCTCGGTGATCTGCTCCTCCGACGTGACGTCGACGGTGACCGCCACGGCCTTGTCCGCGCCGCCCAGTTCCTCGGCGACCGTGGCCGCGCCCTCGGCGTTGAGGTCGGCGACCACGACGCAGGCGCCCTCCGCGGAGAGGCGGTGCGCGATGGCCCTGCCGATGCCGCTGCCCGCGCCCGTCACCAGCGCCACGCGCGTGGCGAGCGCCTTGGGCTTCGGCATCCGCCGCAGCTTGGCCTCCTCCAGCTCCCAGTACTCGATGCGGAACTTCTCGGACTCCTCGATGGGCGCGTACGTGGAGACGGCCTCGGCGCCCCGCATCACGTTGATCGCGTTCAGGTAGAACTCGCCCGCGACCCGCGCCGTCTGCTTGTCCTTGCCGAAGCTGAACATGCCGACACCCGGGACGAGCACGATCGCCGGGTCCGCGCCGCGCATCGCGGGGGAGTCGGGCGTGGCGTGCCGCGCGTAGTAGGCGGCGTACTCCTCGCGGTACTCGGCGTGCAGCTCCTTCAGCCGGGCGACGGCCGTGTCGAGGCCGGCCGACGGTGGCAGGTCGAGGACCAGCGGGCGGACCTTGGTGCGCAGGAAGTGGTCGGGGCAGGAGGTGCCGAGGGCGGCGAGGCGCGGGTGCTCGGCGCTCGCCAGGAAGTCGAGGACGGTCTCGGAGTCGTCGAAGTGCCCGACCTGTGGCCGGTCGAAGGAGGCCAGGCCCCGGATCACCGGAGCGAGCTCGGCGGCGCGCGCCCTGCGCTCGGCCCCGCTCAGGGCCGCGTACCCCTCGACGACCGGACCGAACGGCTCGGCCTTGCCGCGCTCGGCGAGGAACGTCTCCGCGGTCCGGATGATGAACAGCGAGTTCGCCTCGCACTCCTCGGCGGTGTCGCCCCACGCGGTGATGCCGTGACCGCCCAGCACGCAGCCGATGGCCTCGGGGTGGGCGGCCTTGAGTGCGGCGATGTCGAGCCCGAGCTGGAAGCCGGGCCGCCGCCACGGCACCCACGCGACCTTGTCGCCGAAGCACTCGGCGGTCAGCTTCTCACCGTCGGCGGCGCAGGCGAGCGCGATCCCGGAGTCGGGGTGCAGGTGGTCGACGTGGGCGGCGTCCACCAGACCGTGCATCGCGGTGTCGATGGACGGCGCGGCGCCGCCCTTGCCGTGCAGGCAGTAGTCGAACGCGGCGACCATCTCGTCCTCGCGCTCCACCCCCGGGTACACCTCGGTGAGCGCCCGCAGGCGGTCCAGGCGCAGGGCGGCGAGCCCGGCCGCGGTGAGCGTGCCCAGGTCGCCGCCCGAGCCCTTGACCCACATCAGCTCGACGTCCGCACCGGTCACCGGGTCGGTGTCGGTGCCCTTGGCGGAGGTGTTGCCGCCCGCGTAGTTGGTGTTGCGGGGATCGGCGCCCAGGCGGTTCGAGCGCGCCAGCAGCGCGGCGACTTCGGGAGGGGTGGCGGAGGTCATGACGGGTTCCTTTGCGAGTTCGGTGAGCGGGTGTCGACTGCGGGAGGGACTGCGGTCACGCCCCCCAGCCGGCCTGCTCGCCGCCCACCCGCTCGGCCACGATCCGCTCCTGCCACCCGGACGCGTGGTAGGCGGCGACGGGGTCAGGGGCCAGGCCCTGCTCCTCGCGCAGTTCGCGCAGCAGCGGACGCACGTCGGTGTTGTAGGCGTCCATGAGGACCGCGTTGGCGGTGAGGACGTCGCCCTCGCGCTGCGCGGCGGCCAGGGCGTCGCGGTCGACGAGGAGCGCCTTGGCCGTGGCCTCCTGCACGTTCGTCACGGAGCGGATGACCGCCGGGATCTTCGCCTCGATGTTGTGGCACTGGTCGAGCATGAACGCCACGTTCGTCGCCGCGTCGAAGCCGCCGTTCTTGGCGACCTCGTGCAGGATGCGGAACAGCTGGAAGGGGTCCGCGGATCCCACCATCAGGTCGTCGTCGGCGTAGAAGCGGGAGTTGAAGTCGAAGCCGCCGAGCCTCCCCTCGCGCAGCAGCAGCGCCACGATGAACTCGATGTTGGTGCCGGGCGCGTGGTGCCCGGTGTCCACCACGACCTGCGCCCGCTCGCCCAACTTCAGGCACTGGAGGTACGACGTGCCCCAGTCCGGCACGTCCGTCGTGTAGAAGGCCGGCTCGAACAGCTTGTACTCCAGGAGCAGCCGCTGGTCGTCGGCGAGCCGCTCGTACACCGCCGCGAGGGACTCGGCCAGCCGGTCCTGGCGGGCCACGATGTCGTCCTGGCCCGGGTAGTTGGTGCCGTCGGCGAGCCACAGCTTCAGGTCCTTCGACCCGGCGGCGTCCATGATGTCGACGCACTCCAGGAGGTGGCCGACGGCCTTGCGCCGCACCTTCGGGTCCGGGTGGCAGACGCTGCCCAGCTTGTAGTCGTCGTCCTGGAAGGTGTTGGAGTTGACCGTGCCGAGTTCGAGGCCGCGCTCCTTCGCGTAGGCGGCGAGGGCGGCGTAGTCGTCGACGGTGTCCCACGGGATGTGCAGCGCCACCTTGGGGGCGATGCCGGTGAACTCGTGCACCTTGGCGGCGTCGTCGAGCTTCTCCTGGGGGGTGCGCGGCACGCCGGCCTGGGCGAACACCTTGAACCGGGTGCCGGAGTTGCCGTAGCCCCAGGACGGCGTCTCGATCCGCTGATCGGCGAGTGCGGCCTTCACGGCAGCGATGTCAGGCATGTTCACCTCTGAGTGCGTGAATCGATTCACTTCGCTGGGGAAGTTAGCCCCGGGCGATCCGGCCGTCAAGGGGTCCGGCACGAGGTCAAGTGCGTTACGCAATCGTGCTGTTACCTCGCCGCGTGCGGTCTTCCCCGCTTTTTCCTCGCAGTTCACGCGATGCCGGGGGCGGGCGAAGCGGGCGATTCGGCGCAGCCCGGTGATTCGGGTTCACTCCGGCCCCTTGACCTCTCCGGAGGGACGGAGCTAGCTTCCGGGCAACTTCACTGAAACATTTCACGCCGGTGATCCGCCCGGCGCCCTCAGTGGCTCTCGTGCGCTCGGCACGGTCCGTCCACCCCTGCACACTCACGGAGACATGCAATGACGCATCCTGAACCGGAGACCACTCCGGTCCTCGCGCTGGAGGGGGTGAGCAAGTCCTTCGGTGCCGTGCGCGCCCTGCGCGGCGTCAGCCTGCGCCTGTACGCCGGAGAGGCGCACGCCCTCGCCGGTGAGAACGGCGCAGGGAAGTCGACCCTGATCAAGGCCCTCGCCGGGGTGCACCGTCCCGACACCGGCACGGTCCTGCTCGACGGCGCGCCGGTGGAGTTCCACGGCCCCGCCGACGCCCGGGACGCCGGCGTCGCCGTCATCTACCAGGAGCCCACGCTCTTCCCCGACCTGTCGATCGCCGAGAACATCTTCATGGGGCGCCAGCCGCGCCGCTCGCTCGGCCGCGTCGACCACCGCGCCGTCAAGCAGGCCACGGCCGACCTGTTCGCCCGGCTCGGCGTCGAGCTCGACCCGGACCAGCCGGCCCGCGGCCTGTCCATCGCCGACCAGCAGCTCGTCGAGATCGCCAAGGCCCTCTCCTTCGACGCCCGTGTGCTGATCATGGACGAGCCGACCGCCGCGCTCACCGGCAGCGAGGTGGCCCGCCTGTTCGGCGTCGTCCGCACGCTGCGCGAACAGGGCGCGGCCGTGCTGTTCATCTCGCACCGCCTCGAGGAGATCTTCGGGCTGTGCCAGCGCGTCACCACCCTGCGCGACGGCGGCTGGGTCGCCAGCGAACCGCTCGACGGCCTGACCGAGGACGACCTGGTGCGCCGGATGGTCGGCCGCGACCTCGACGAGCTCTACCCCAAGCAGGACACCGAGATCGGTGACGTGGCCCTGAGCGTGCGCCGGCTGACCCGCGAGGGCGTCTTCACCGACGTCTCCTTCGAGGTGCGGCGCGGCGAGATCGTGGGCCTGGCCGGTCTGGTGGGGGCCGGCCGCAGCGAGGTCGCCCGCGCCGTGTTCGGCGTCGACCGGTTCGACGGCGGCGAGGTCGAGGTGCTCGGCACGAAGCTCAAGCCCGGCGCCCCGAGCCTCGCCATGCACGCGGGCCTCGCCCTCGTCCCCGAGGACCGGCGCGCCCAGGGCCTGGTGATGGACATGTCCATCGAGCGCAACATCGGCCTCACCGGCTTCGCCGACACCAGCCGGGCCGGCCTGATGAACCGCAGGGCCGAGCGCAGCCGCTCCCTGGACTGGTCCGTCAAGCTCCAGGTGAAGTACGCGCGCCTCGCCGACGTCGTCGGCACCCTGTCCGGCGGCAACCAGCAGAAGGTCGTCCTCGCCAAGTGGCTCGCCACCGGGCCGCAGGTCCTCATCGTCGACGAGCCGACGCGCGGCATCGACGTCGGCACCAAGGCCGAGGTGCACCGGCTGCTGTCGTCGCTCGCCGCCGAGGGCGTCGCCGTCCTGATGATCTCGTCCGACCTGCCCGAGATCCTCGGCATGGCCGACCGGGTGCTCGTCATGCACGAGGGACGGCTCACGGCGGAGCTGAGCCGCTCCGCCGCGAACGAGGAGTCCGTGATGGCCGCGGCCACGGGGAGGGGCGCCTGATGATCGCCCTTTCGCCGTTGATTGTCGCTCGTTCGTCGGCGGCCGCACGCCGTGTGTGGTTGCTCGCGCAAGTCCCCGCGCCCCTGAGGTCCCTTGAGGTGGCTGGATCATGACCGTTACCGCCCCATCCGTGCGGGAAGACGCCGCACCGGAAGCCACCGCCGGACGGCGGCTCATCGACAAGGTGTTCAAGGCCCGCGAACTCGCCGTGGCCGGTGTGCTCGTCCTGATGCTCCTCGCGACCGAGCTGTCCAACACGGAGTTCCTGTCCGAGCAGGGCGTCAAGGACCTCCTCCTGAACGCCACCATCCTGGTCCTCGTCGCCACCGGCCAGGCCGTCGTCGTCATCACCCGCAACGTCGACCTGTCCGTCGGCTCCGTACTCGGCATCTCCGCCTTCGCCGCGGGCGACTACCTCCAGGGCGGCGGCAGTTCACTGGTCGCCGTGGTCTACGCCGTCGCGATCGGCGCCCTGTTCGGCGTCCTGAACGGCGCGCTCGTCAGCCTCGGCAAGGTCCCCGCCCTCGTCGTCACGCTCGGCACCCTGTACGTGGTGCGCGGCATCGACTCCATCTGGGTCGGATCGAAGCAGATCGTCGCCGCCGACCTGCCGGACCCCTTCGTCGACTTCGGCCACGACGGCATCTGGATCGTGCCCTACCTGGCGCTCCTCGCCGTCGCCGTACTCCTCTGCGTCGGCTACTACCTGCGCAGCTACCGCAGCGGCCGCGACATGTACGCGCTCGGCTCCAGCCCCGAGGCCGCCACCCTCGCGGGCGTGCCCGTCCGCAAGCGCATCATGACCGCGTACGTCCTGTGCGGCGCGCTCGCCGGACTCGCGGGCGCCCTCTACCTCGCCCGCTTCGGCAACGTCGACTCCGCCACCGGCAACGGCTACGAACTCACCGTCGTCAGCGCCGTCGTGGTCGGCGGCGTCGCCTTCACCGGCGGCTCCGGCACCGTCTACGGCGCGGCCCTCGGCGCTCTGCTGCTGACGTCCATCAACAGCGTCCTGCCGGCGATCGGCGTCAGCTCCGTCTGGGTCACCGCCATCAACGGCATCCTGCTGCTGCTCGCCATCGCCGTCGACCGGATCCTGGCCCTGCGGGTCGCCGCAGTCCTGCGCAAGCAGGCCGCACAGATGAGGAGCGCCCGCCATGCCTGATCTCAAGAAGACGTCACGCCTCGGCGGCGCCGTGCGCTGGGACACCGCCGTCGGTGCCCTGCTGATCGTGCTGCTGCTCTGCTCGTTCTCGTTCGTCGACAACTTCGGCAACGCGCTCAACATCTCGTTCCTGATCGGCAACACCCTGCCCATCGCCCTGATCGCCCTGCCGATGACGATGCTGGTCGTCTCCGGCGAGGTCGACCTGTCCGTGGGCTCCACGGCCGGCCTGTCCGGAGCCGTCATGGGCGCCCTGTGGAACCAGGGCATGACCATCGAGACGATCATCCCGCTGTGCCTGGTGCTCGGCCTCGTCTGCGGCCTGGTCAACGGGCTGCTCGTGACCCGCCTCGGCCTGCCGTCCCTCGCCGTCACCATCGGCACCATGGCCGCCTACCGGGGCATCGCCCAGATCGTGCTCGGCTCCGACTCGGTCACCGACTTCCCCGCGCAGTACCTGGACTTCGGCGCCGGCCGGTTCGGCGACACGTTCCTGCCGTACGCGGCGCTGCCGTTCCTCGTGCTGCTCGCCATCGCCGTCGTCGTCCTGCACGCCACCCGCGTCGGCCGCTCGCTCTTCGCGATCGGCGCCAGCGAGGAGGCCGCCCGGTTCTCCGGCGTCCGCGTCAAGCGGCTCAAGCTGTCCATGTTCGTCACGACCGGCCTGCTGTCCGCGCTCACCGGCGTGTTCTGGGCCCTGCACTACGCCAGCGCCCGCTACGACAACGCCACCGGCCTCGAACTGTCCGTCATCGCGGCCGTCCTGCTCGGCGGCATCGACTTCGACGGCGGCAAGGGCACCCTCGGTGGCGCCGTCGCGGGCGTCTTCCTGCTCGGCTCGCTGCAGAACGTGATGAGCCTGCTGAACGTCTCCGCCCAGTCCCAGATCGTCGTCACCGGCGTCCTCCTGGTCATCTCCGTGCTCGCGCCCCGCGTCGGCCGCCAGATCGCGCAGACCAGGGCCCGCCGCCGCACCCCCGACACGGCCGCACCACCACCGGCACCCGCCGCCTCCTGAGCGCGCGCCCCCAGATCCCCGCACCGTCCCGCACAGCCCACCACCGAAGGAACCGCCATGTCCCGGACCGTCACCGCCAGAACCCGCCGACTCACCGCCGCGCTCGCCGTCACCACCGCCCTCGTCATCGGCGCCACCGCCTGCGGCGGCACCACCAAGGACGACGCCAACAAGGAAGCGGCCAAGTCCAACGCCGCGGGCAAGGCCGACCCGAACGCGGCCACCAAGAAGGGCCTCACGGTCGCCTTCCTGCCCAAGCAGGTCAACAACCCGTACTTCACCACCTCCGACAACGGCGGCAAGAAGGCGCTCCAGGAGCTCGGTTCGACGTACAAGGAGGTCGGCACCAGCAGCGGTACCGACACCTCCGGTCAGGTCTCCTACGTCAACACCCTCACCCAGCAGCAGGCCGACGCCATCGCCGTGTCCGCGCAGGACCCGGGCGCCCTGTGCACCGCCCTGAAGCAGGCCATGAAGAACGGCGTCAGCATCGTCACGTACGACTCCGACACCAAGGCCGACTGCCGCAATGTCTTCGTCTCGCAGGCCAGCGCCGAGGACCTCGGCCGCACCCAGGTGCAGCAGATGGCCAAGCAGATCGGCAACAAGGGCGAGATCGCGATCCTCTCGGCGGCCCAGACGGCCACCAACCAGAACACCTGGATCGACTACATGAAGGACGAGCTGAAGAAGCCCGAGTACAAGGACATCAAGCTCGTCACGACCGCCTACGGGGACGACGACGCCCAGAAGTCGTTCCAGCAGACCCAGGGCCTCCTCCAGGAGCACCCGAAGCTCAAGGGGATCATCTCCCCGACCACCGTCGGCATCAAGGCCGCCGCCCAGTACCTGTCGGGCTCGAAGTACAAGGGCAAGGTCAAGCTCACCGGCCTCGGCACCCCGAACGACATGCGCGCCTACGTCAAGAACGGCACCGTCGAGGCGTTCGAGCTGTGGGACCCGGCCAAGCTGGGCGCGCTCGCCGCGCACACCGCCGTCGCCCTGGAGTCCGGCCAGATCACCGGCAAGGAGGGCGAGAAGTACAAGGCCGGCGACATGGGCGAGTTCACCATCGGCAAGGACGGCGTCGTCTCCCTCGGCAAGCCGACCGTCTTCGACAAGTCGAACATCGACCAGTTCCAGTTCTGATCCGCGAGGAGACGGGAGAGGCGACATGACGGACCCGCAGCGCGTCTGTTTCCTGCTGAAGGTCAGAGCCGACCGCATCGACGAGTACCGCGCGCGCCACCAGGACGTGTGGCGCGAGATGCGGGAGGCCCTGACCGCGAGCGGCTGGCACAACTACTCGCTCTTCCTGCGCGAGGACGGCCTGCTCGTCGGCTACCTGGAGACGGAGGACTTCGACGCCGCGCGCGCCGCCATGGACGCCACCGACGTCAACGCCCGCTGGCAGGCCCATATGGCCGACTTCTTCGAGGAGTTGGCCGGGCAGGCCCCGGACGCCGCGATGCGCCCGCTCACCGAGGTCTTCCACCTTGCGTGAGCGCGCGACGGTCGGCATCAAGGACGTGGCCCACGCAGCCGGAGTCTCCGTGGGCACCGTCTCCAACGTCCTCAACCAGCCCCACCGCGTCTCCGAACCGACCCGGCGCCACGTCCAGCAGGTCATCGCCCGCCTCGGCTACGTACGCAGCGAGTACGCCCGCCAGTTGCGCGCCGGGCACAGCCGCATCATGGCGCTGCTCGTCCTCGACATGGGCAACCCGTTCTTCGTGGACGTCGCGCGCGGCGCCGAGCGGGCCGCCCGCGACGCCGGGCTCGGCGTCATGGTCTGCAACAGCGCGCAGAACCCGTCCGAGGAGGCCGAGTACCTCTCGCTCTTCGCCGAACAGCGGGTGCGCGGCGCCCTGATCACCCCGGCCGACCCGAGCGGCGCGACGCTGCGCGACTTCCGCCGGCACGGCATTCCGTACGTCGTCGTGGACCGCGTCGCAGGCGACGAGGAAGGCTGCTCGGTCTCCGTCGACGACGTGTCGGGCGGCGCGCTGGCCGTCCGCCACCTCGTCGCCGGAGGACACCGCGCCCTCGCCTTCGTCAGCGGCCCGGCGCACCTCAGACAGGTGCAGGACCGCCGCGAGGGCGCCCTCAAGGCACTCGCCGAGGCGGGCCTGTCCGAGGACCTGCTGCGGGAACTGCCCACCGAGCGGCTCGACGTGGCCGCGGGCCGCGACGCGGGCGCCCGCCTCCTCGGCCTCGCACAGCGCCCCACGGCCGTCTTCTGCGCCAACGACCTGCTCGCCCTCGGCGTCCTGCAGGCCCTGTACGCGGCCGGGGTCAAGGTCCCCGACGACATGTCCATCGTGGGCTACGACGACATCGAGTTCGCCGCGGCGGCCACGGTCCCGCTCACCTCGGTCCGGCAGCCCGCCCTGACCCTGGGAGCCATCGCGGCGGAACTGCTCCTCCAGGAGACGGGGGAGCGCGCCGCCGAGCACCGGCATCAACACGTCGTGCTGCGGCCGGAGCTGGTGGTACGGGGATCGAGCAGGGCGCTGGGCTGAGCGGCCCCCGCCCGCTTCGCCGAACCGTGCCGCCACTGACTCGGCGTACTGCCGTAGGCCCGGTGGAACCGGCGGGTGAAATGGGCGGGGTGGACGAAACCCCAGGAGCGGGCGATGGCGCCGATCGTGCGATGAGCCTGGCCGGGGGAGGCCAGGTCGGCCCGCGCACCCTCCAGTCTGCGCTGGATGATCCAGCTCTCCAGACTCAGCCCCTCCTGCTCGCACAGCCGGTAGAGGGTGCGCACGGAGATGCCGTGCGCCCAGGCGATGCGCTGCGGCGCGAGGTCGGGCTCGCGCAGGTGTGCCCGTACATACG
Source organism: Streptomyces sp. cg35 (assembly GCF_050410835.1). Taxonomy (NCBI): domain Bacteria; kingdom Bacillati; phylum Actinomycetota; class Actinomycetes; order Kitasatosporales; family Streptomycetaceae; genus Streptomyces; species Streptomyces sp. cg35. The sequence goes on along the minus strand of NZ_CP191268.1, from coordinate 759,340 downwards.
CCAGGATCCGGGTGAACAGCGTCTCCTCGGCGACGGCCCGGCGCAGACGGTCCCGGCCGGCGACCGACACGATCAGGGCCCGCGTCAGATGCACGGTGGCGGCGGCGAGCGCGTCCGCCGCGGGATCGTCACTCAGCCGGTCCGCGTGTCTGCGCAGCTCGCGGATCTGGTGCAGGAGCATCGACTCGACGGGGCTGTGCTGCAGCAGCGGGACCGCGGCCCGCACGGTGTCCACCGGCAGGCCCAGATGCGCCAGGCCGACGGAGAAGGCCACGGACCGGCCGATGCCCGACCAGGCGTACTCGTGCGAGGCGACCATGTGCGGTGTCAGCCCCACGCCCCCTCCCGCCAGACGTCGTTGGAATCCGTCGCAGCCGAAGGCGGCCGTGCCGAACCCCTCGGCCTGGGTCATGACCGAGACGTTGTCCATCAGTTCGCGACGAGCCGTGCGCACCGGCCGCGCGAAGCGCACCGCTGTGCCGTACGTGTCGAACAGGGTGAGCGGCCCGAAGTGCCAGACCTCCAGCCGCTTGCGCATCCTGGCAGCCGGTTCCCTCTCCTCGACCGTGGAGACACCGCCCTCCCGGGCCACCACGGAACGCAGCGCCTCGTACCGGTCCGCCGGGGCGAGGTCGTCGGTGTCGAGAACGAGCACGGAGCCCCCCACGGCAGTGGCGGCGGTCCCCTCACCGCCGCTCCCCTCGAAGGGCAGTGTCCGCCAGGGCGGGCATGTTCGACAAAGCTGCGTGTAGCGGACACGCGCTCCTGTCGGCCGGGCCGCGTAAAGGCTCCGGCACACAGGGGCCAGACCGTGGCGCGCAGGGTCAATCGGGCCTCCCGGGCCCATGTCATGCTCCCCTCCACCGGCGCGCCACCGAGCCCCAGGAAGGGACCCCGCCATGAGCGCTCCTGACACCGTCGTCCTCATCCACGGCTTCTGGGTCACGCCCCGCAGCTGGGAGCAGTGGGCCGAGCACTACAAGAAGCGGGGCTACCGGGTCCTCGCCCCCGCCTATCCGGGCTTCGAAGCGGAGGTCGAGGCGCTCAACACCGACCCCGCGCCGATCGAGAAGGTCACCGTCGAGCAGATCGTCGAGAAGCTGGAGACGCTGGTGCGCGGCCTGGACGAGCCGCCCGTCCTGATCGGCCACTCCGCCGGCGGCGTGTTCGTGCAGCTGCTGCTCGACCGGGGGCTCGGCGCGGCGGGGGTGGCGATCTGCTCCGCCCCCACGAAGGGCGTCGCGGTGCTGCCGCTGAGCCAGATCAAGGCCGCGTTCCCCGTGCTGCGCAACCCCGCCAACCGGCACCGGTCGGTCGCGCTGACCGCCGAGCAGTGGCACTACGCCTTCACCAACACCTTCTCCGAGCAGGAGTCGAAGCTCCTGTACGAGCGGTACGCGATCCCCGCGTCCGGCGCCATCTTCTGGGACAGCGCCCTGGCCACGCTCCGCCCCGGCCACCAGAGCACGTACGTCGACTACCACAACGACGCCCGGCCGCCGCTGCTCTTCGTCTCCGGCGGCGAGGACCATCTCATGCCGCCCAAGGTGCAGCAGTCCAACGCCCGTCACTACAAGTCGAGTTCGGTCACCGAGGTGAAGGAGTTCCCGGGCATGCCGCATCTGCTGCCCGCCGCCCCCGGCTGGGAGGAGGTCGCCGACCACGCCCTCGACTGGGCCCTCGCGCACGCCCGGTAGAAGCAGACCGCCCCGGGGCATCGGGAAGGAGCCCGCGCATGACCGTGGTCCGCGTCACCCACATCGGCGGTCCGACCACACTGATCGAGGCGGCCGGCTGGCGGCTGCTGACGGATCCGACGTTCGATCCGCCCGGCCGCCGCTACCCGTTCCGCTGGGGAACCTCCTCCCGCAAGACCGCGGGCCCCGCCCTGCGGGCCGCCGAACTCCCGCCGCTGGACGCTGTGCTGCTCACGCATGATCAGCACGCCGACAATCTCGGCACGGCGGGCCGCGCCCTGCTGGCCACGGTCGGCACCGTGCTCACGACGCCGTCCGGGGCTCGCCGCCTCGGCGGCACCTCCCGCGGTCTCGCGCCGTGGACGACACGGCGGCTGACGTCCCCGGACCGGGTCACTGTGGAGGTCACCGCCACCCCCGCCCGGCACGGCCCCCCGCTGTCCCGCGCGCTCGTCGGCGACGTCACCGGTTTCGCCCTGCGCTGGGAGGGTCAGCGGCACGGCACGCTGTGGATCTCCGGCGACACCGTCCTGTACGGCGGCGTGCGCGAGCTGGCCCGCCGCCAGGACGTGGGCACCGCGCTGCTGCACCTGGGCGGGGTGCGCTTCCCGCAGACCGGGCCGGTCCGTTACACGCTGACGGCGGCCCGGGCCGTGGAGCTGTGCCGGGAACTGCGGCCGCGCACCGTAATGCCCGTGCATTACGAAGGGTGGTCGCACTTCCGGGAAGGGCGCAGCGCGGTGACCGGCGCGTGGCGAAGGCACCCGCCGACGTACGGGCACAGGTCGTCTGGCTGCCGCCCGGCTCGGCCGAGGAGGTGACGGTCTGACGGCGGCGCGCTCTCGTCCGCCGAGTGCGCATGCCGGGCGGCTGCGCGTGAGGGGCCGAACGTCGCCCGTCCGGCCCCTCACCTGGTGCTCCGCCGCGGGTCAGCGCACCGTACTGGTCAACCGGTACCGTCCGGCCGGCAGCCGGTACGTGGCCGTCCCGTCCTCGAAGCCGACATAGCGCACCCCGTCCACCGAGGCCAGCGGTGTCCGTCCCTCACGCACGGCGGACGCCGACACCGCGGGCAGGCTCAGCGTCGCCTCGCTGTTCGCGGGGACGACCGCCTCGTACGTCAGCGTCCCGTCCTTCGCCAGCGACCACGCGCTGGTGATCTCGCCGTACGGGGACTCGTGCCGGCCCGTCACCCGGGTGATGCCGCCGGTCGGGTCCAGATGGGGCCGCAGGACGAAACGCTGGAACCCGGGGTGCTCCGGGTCCCGGGCGATGCCCGCCATGTACGCGTACATCCACTCCGCGATCGCGCCGTACGAGTAGTGGTTGAAGGAGTTCATCTCGACGGGGCCGAAACCGTCCTCCTTCGAGTACGAGTTCCAGCGCTCCCACACCGTCGTCGCGCCGTTGTCGACCGAGTACAGCCACGACGGCATGGCGTTCTGGTGGAGCAGCTTGTACGCGAGGTCGGCGCGGCCCTCGTCGGTCAGCACCGGCGCGAGGACGTTCACGCCGAGGAAGCCCACGGACAGGGTGTTCTCGGCGTACTGCACACGGGCACTGTCGGGGTGGGCGGCCTTGTACGCCGCGTCGTTGCCGATGTTGTCCGCCAACAGGCCCACCAGCGACCGGCGTTGGGCCTGCGTGTCGTAGAAGCCGAGCTTGAGCACCCACAGCAGTGCCGACTGACTGTTGTCCTCGGGGTCGCCGCCCATGGACGGCTTGCCGCCGAGGCTCGACCGTACGGTGATCTTGTCGCCGTCCGTCTCCACGTACTTGGCCATGAACGCGCGCCGGATGTTGGTGAAGAGCCCGTCGTACGTCTTGGCCTCCGCGGCGCGCCCGGTGGCCCGCGCCATCTGGGCCATCAGACGGACGCTGTAGGCGTAGTACGCGTCGCTCATCAGCTGGGTGCCGGTGTTCTGCGGCGCCAGCCAGTCGGCGAAGATCGCGCCCTGTCCGGCGTAACTGTCCCCGCCCTGCTCCCGGATCCAGTCGATGTAGCGGGCCATCGCGTCCCAGCTGCGGTCGATGATGGTCCGGTCGCCGCTCATCTGCCACACCGTCCACGGCACGATCACTCCGCAGTCCGCCCAACCGCTGCACGGCGACGCCGCGTTGTACCGGTTGCCGGGCGCGACCGCCGTGAACTGGGCGCCGCCCAGCCCGTAGATCTTCTGCGACTCGATGAGGATGTCCTCGAAGTTGCTGAGGAACGCGACCGCGTCCGCGTTGTAGAGCCCGGTGTTGGAGAAGACCTGGGTGTCACCGGTCCAGCCGAGCCGCTCGTCGCGCTGCGGGCAGTCGGTGGGCACCCACAGGTAATTGCCGCGCTGACCCCACCGCACGTTGCTGATCAGCTGGTTGACCTTGTCGTCGTCCGTGCTGACACTGCCGATGTCCCGGACCGCCGACGTGGCGACCTTGCCCGTGACACCGGACACGGTGACCTCGGTGTCCGGCGTCGTCACCTCCACCGACACATAGCGGAAGCCGTAGAACGTGAGCGAGTCCTGATGGGTCTCGCCGTCCTTCGCGCCCTTGAGGACGTACGTGCTCGTGGCCTTGGCGCTGCGCAGGTTGGCCCGGTACGGGGAACCCACCGGGCCGTCCGCGCCCTTGCTGTCGTCATTGAGCATCTCGGCGAACTTCACGACGACTTCGGCGCCCGCCGGGCCGGTCAGCGTGTAGCGGGGGACGCCGACCATGTTCTGGCCGAGGTCGTAGACGGCCGTGTCGCCGGTGCGCAGCGCGACGGCCCCCGGGGTGCCCGCGGTGGAGCGCGCCGGGTCGGGCACGATACGGCCCTTGCCGTTGGCGCTCGACGACTCGCCCGTGACCTCGTCGTAGACCGTGAGGGACTGCGGGCGCCGGTCCCACTTCGCCATCAGCCGGGCCGACTCGCCGGGGTACGCGGTGAGCTTGGCGTCGGGGAACTTCGCCGCGTAGCCGACCTGCTCGACCTCCGCCCAGCCGGCGGTGTCGAAGCCGTTCGCCGCCCAGCCGTCGAGCTCCTGGCGGGCGTCGTACGTCTGGCCGTCGTAGATGTCGTCGGCGCGGTAGGGACCCTTGTCGGTGGCCTTCCACCCGTCACCGGGCTTCGTGACGACCGACTGCGTGCTGCCGTCGGCGTAGCGGATCAGGAGCTTGGCCTTCAGCGCGAGCGGGTTGCCGTCCTTGGAGTAGTACGTACTGCCCTCGGAGACCCGCGCGTTGTACCAGCCGTTGCCCAGCACCGCCGCGAGCGTCACCGGCCGGCCGCTCGCGACCAGGTCCGAGACGTCGTACGTCAGGTAGTTCACGGTCATGTCGTAGTTGGTCCAGCCCGGGGCGAGCAGCTCGGCCGTGCGGCCGCCGTCCTGGGGGACGGTGACGCGCTCGCCGTTCACGTACGCCTCGTAGACGCCGAGGGCGGTCACGTACAGGCGGGCCTCACTGACCTTGCCCTTCCGCAGCGCCGTCTCGCAGCGGAGCATGGGCGCGCCCGCCGAGTTCGGCGCCTTGCCCTTCATGCCGATCCACTGCGCGCCGTCCCAGCCGGTGACGCCGTCGGAGCCGAGCAGGCCCGTCTCGAAGGACGCGGCGGGCGCGGTGCCGACCTTGCGACGCTGGGCGTCCCAGACGGTGACGGCCCAGAAGTACCGCGTGGACGGCTTCAGCCGGGGCCCGTCGTAGAGCACGGCGACCGAGTCGGACGAGGTCACCCGGCCGCTGTCCCAGACGTCGGGCCGTGAAGAGGCGAGCCGCGCGGGCGAGGACGCGACCTGGATCCGGTACGCGCCCTGCGTGAGGCCGCGCTGCTGCGAGCCGAGGCGCCAGCCGAAGCGGGGGCGGGCGGCGTCCGTGCCGAGCGGCTGGACACGGTGCTCCACGGTCAGACCGGTCACGGCGCCGCCGTCGGTCTGCGCGGCGGGAGCCGCCTGGGCGGGGGCCGCACCGGCGAACGTGCCGGCGGCGGCCACGACGGGCACGGCGCCCGCGGTCGCGGCGAGGACGGTCCTGCGGCGGATGTCGCTGCTCATCTGTCAGGTTTCCCTTCGGCGGTGAAGGTGCTCGCCCCTGGTCAGGATCGGTTGAACGATTTCAAACGATTCAATATGGGGTGGAGGAACCTACGTGCAGCTGTGACCCGTGGCAAGAGGTGTGCATGAAGCGCCTGTATGGAAGTGATTCACCGGCGCCGTCTCCCTGTGCGGAGTCGCCGACGGTAAGGTGCGAAACGATTCAACCGGAACGGGGCGGTTGCGGCGCCGTCCGCGGCCGGACAACGACCGGGCCGGCCCACGTACACTCCCCCTGCCGCACCCGCTCACCTGGAGGTCCACGCCCGATGGCACAGTCCGTGGGGATCAAGGACGTCGCGCGCGTCGCCGGGGTGTCCGTGGGCACGGTCTCGAACGTGATCAACCGGCCCGAGACCGTCGCCGACGAGACCCGGGCCCGCGTCCTCGCGGCCATCGACCGCCTCGGCTACGTCCGCAGCGAGTCCGCCCGCCAACTGCGCGCGGGCCGCAGCCGCATCATGGGCCTGCTCGTCCTCGACATGGGCAACCCGTTCTTCGTGGACGTGGCACGCGGCGCCGAGCGCGCCGCCCGCGACGCCGGGCTCGGCGTCATGGTGTGCAACAGCGCGCAGAGCGCATCCGAGGAGGCCGAGTACCTCTCGCTCTTCGCGGAGCAGCGGGTGCGCGGCGTCCTGCTGACCCCGGCCGAGGCGACGGGCCGTACCGTCGAGGGATTCCGGCGGCACGACATCCCGTTCGTGCTCGTCGACCGGGTCGCGGAGGGCGCCACCGAGTGCTCGGTCTCCGTCGACGACGTCAACGGCGGCGCTCTCGCCGTGCGCCATCTCGTCGACGCCGGACACCGCCGCATCGCCTACGTCAGCGGCCCGCCCGCCCTGAACCAGGTCAAGGACCGCCGCCAGGGCGCGCTGCGCGCCCTGGAAGAGGCCGGGCTGCCCGCATCCGCCCTGCACGAACTGCCCACCGAGCGCCTCGACGTGGCCGCCGGGCGCGACGCCGGTGCCCGCCTGCTCGGTCTCGCAGACCGCCCCACTGCCGTCTTCTGCGCGAACGACCTGCTCGCCCTCGGCGTCCTGCAGTCCATGTACGCGGCGGGGGTACGGGTCCCGGAGGACGTCGCGATCGTCGGCTACGACGACATCGAGTTCGCGGCGGCCGCCGCGGTACCGCTCACCTCCGTGCGCCAGCCCGCCGTCACCATGGGCGCGCTCGCCGCCGATCTGCTCCTGGAGGAGATCGCCGCCGCCGACCACCCGGACACCGTGCACGAGCACCGCCGCGTGGTGCTCCAGCCCGAGCTCGTCGTCCGTGGCTCCAGCCTGGGCCCGCGCTGACCTCGGCCGCTGCCGTGTGCTGAACTGGGCGGCGGACCCGGCGTCCGGAATCCGGGGCCGCCCGCACGCCATGCGCACACCAGCGCAGCAGCACGCCCGCACATCAGCACGTTCGCACAGGAGTCGAATTGAGCGCCGCGCGATACCGACAGGCCGGGGTCGTCCTCACCGACCGCCGTTTCTCCGTCCCGCTGGACCACGACGCCCCGGACGGCGAGCGGATCGAGGTGTACGCGCGCGAGGCCGTCGCCGCGGGCCGCGAGGACGCCGAACTGCCCTGGCTGGTCTACCTCCAGGGCGGTCCCGGCTTCGGCGCCAACCGGTTCGCCGGCAAGCAGGCCTGGCTCGGCCGCGCCCTCCAGGACTACCGCGTCCTCCTCCTCGACCAGCGCGGCACCGGCGCGTCCGCCCCCGCCAACCGGCAGACCCTCCCGCTGCGCGGCGACGCCCGCGCCCAGGCCGACTACCTGACCCACTTCCGTGCCGACGCGATCGTCCGCGACTGCGAGCTCATCCGCCACGAGGTCACGGGCGGCGCGCCCTGGACCGTGCTCGGACAGAGCTTCGGCGGCTTCTGCGCCACCCACTACCTGTCGTCCGCACCGCACGGCCTGGAGGCGGCGCTCATCACGGGCGGACTGCCCACGCTGGACGGCCACGCCGACGACGTGTACCGGGCCGCGTACCCACGCATCGAACGCAAGGTCCGCGCGCACTACGCCCGCTACCCGATGGACGTCGAGCGGGCACGGGAGATCGCCGCGTACGTCCAGGAACACGAGCCCGTCCTGCCCGGCGGCTACCGGCTGACGCTGGAGGCGTTCCAGTCGCTCGGCATCTGGCTCGGCGGCTCCGACGGCAGCGACCGCCTGCACTACCTGCTGGAGGACGCGTTCGTGCGCACCCCCGCGGGCCGCGAGCTCGCGGACGCGTTCCAGGAGCAGGTGGCCTCGGCACTGTCGTACGCGGGCCACCCGCTGTACGCGGTGCTGCACGAGGCGATCTACGCGCAGGGCGGCCGCGCCACGGACTGGGCGGCCGAGCGCGTGCGCGCCGAGTTCCCCCAGTTCGACGGCGACAAGGCCCTCGCGTCCGGTGCGGCCCTCATGTTCACCGGTGAGTCGATCCACCCGTGGCAGTTCGAGAGCGACCCGGCGCTGCGGCCCCTGCGGGACGCGGCGCACGACCTGGCCGCGCGCACGGACTGGACGCCCTTGTACGACACGACCCGGCTCGCGGCGAACGAGGTGCCGGTGGCCGCCGCCGTCTACCACGACGACATGTACGTCGACACGGACCACGCCCTGCGCACGGCCGGCGCGATCCGCGGACTGCGCCCCTGGGTGACGAACGAGTTCGAGCACGACGGACTGCGGGCGGGCGGGCCGCGGGTGCTCGACCGGCTGCTGGCGACGGTGCGCGGCGAGGTGTGACCCGGCCCGGACACATAGGCTGCCGGACATGAGCGTGACTGAACCGAACAGCCAGGCACCGTTGCAGCCGATGCCGGACGACTGGACGCGGGCCCTCGCGGTCGTCGCCCACCCCGACGACCTGGAGTACGGCTGCGCCGCGGCCGTCGCCGCCTGGACGGACGGGGGCCGCGAGGTCACGTACGTCCTCGCCACCCGGGGCGAGGCCGGTATCGACACCCTCGAACCGGCGACGTGCGGCCCGCTGCGCGAACAGGAGCAGCGGGCCAGCGCCGCCGTCGTCGGCGTCGACACCGTCGAGTTCCTCGACCACCGGGACGGGGTCGTCGAGTACGGCCCGGCACTGCGCCGGGACATCGCCGCCGCGATCCGCCGCCACCGCCCGGAACTCGTCATCACCCTCAACCACCGCGACACCTGGGGCGGCGTCCACTGGAACACCCCCGACCACGTCGCCGTCGGCCGCGCCACCCTCGACGCCGCGGCCGACGCGGGCAACCGGTGGATCTTCCCGGAGCTGACCGAACAGGGCCTTCAGCCGTGGAACGGGGTGCGATGGGTGGCCGTCGCGGGATCCGCCGAGCCGACCCACGCCGTCGACGCGACGCCCGGCCTCGAACGCGCCGTCCGCTCCCTGCTCGAACACCGCACCTATATCGAGGTGTTGACGAGCGAGGACCCGGAGACGTACTGCCGTACGTTCCTGACGCAGAACGTGGAGTCCGTGGCCGAGCGGTTCGGCGGAACGCCCGCCGTGCCGTTCGAGGTGTTCAGCCGCTAGGCGCGGTCGGACACATGGGCGGGAGAGCCGGGGACATCGGGAAGAGGAACGGAGAGCCGGACGCATGATGGCTCGCAGCAAGCTGATCCAGGAGCTGCGCCGCGGCGACGCCGGCCACACCGCCGCGTCGGCCGCGCAGCTCGTGGAGGACTACGCCCACCAACTCGCCGTGCAGCTGCGGGAGGCCGGTCATCGTGACGCCGCCGACCTCATCGATCCCCGCCGCGGCCGGTGCATGTGCGGGGCGCCGGCCGGCGACGACGAGGACAGTGCGCTGACCCGCCGGTACTGGCATCACTCCCGGGCCTGTCCGCTGGGCTCGCCCACCGATTGACGAAGGCCCGCGAGCCAGCCGGTGGCGGTCACCACCTCGCCCGCGATGGCACCGACGGACCGCCCGTCCGTCGTCACCCGGATCGTGCCCGCGGCGGCCCGCCCGTCCAGGATCCGTGCCTTGCGGGCGCTCGCCGCCAGCTCCGTCGCCAGCTCGGAGCCGAGTTCCCGGCCGGTCAGCCGCTCGTGGGCGGTGGCGTCGGACGCGGTGAGCAGGATCCGGGTGATCCGGACCCGCGCCCCCATCGCGCGCTCGAACATGCCGGTCGCCTCGGGCAGCACGCTCGCCGTGTTCGTGTAGACGAGACGGCGGTGGCCGAGCGCGGCGAAGTTCGCCCAGACCGCCGTGAGATTGCGTTCGGTGATCCCCGCACGGTGCGGGTCGTCCTCCGGCGCCGGGTGCACCTGGCCCATGAAGTCGCCGTCGACGACCGTATGAGGGACGGCCGCGGCACGCAGCAGCGCCGAGACCTCCCATCCCACGGTGGTCTTGCCGACCCCGGCCCGTCCCCCGATGAGGAGTACTTCCGCTGCCGTACCGTCCGTATCCGTAGCGTCCATGGGGGCAGACTGTCAGCGTGCGGCCTCGCCTCGCGATCCTGTTTTCGCACCACCGGATGAGGCGCGCGGCGCCGTTCGAAGCGGTCAACCCGCGGGCGCGCGGGGCACTATCGTGTGCGGATGGCTGCCGAGCTGATCCGTATCGTCTCCCGTTCCTCACCGATGGCGCTCGCCCAGGTGGAGCGCGTCCGCGCCGAACTCGCCGTGATCCACCCCGATGTGCGCACCGAGGTCGTCCCCGTCACCACCAGCGGCGACAAGTGGATGGGCGACCTCGCCGCGCTCGGCGGGAAGGGCGCCTTCACCAAAGAGGTCGACCAGGCGCTGCTCGACGGGCGGGCCGATCTGGCCGTGCACTGCCTCAAGGACGTCCCGGCGGACCGGCCGCTGCCCGAAGGGTGCACGTTCGGGGCGTACTTGAAGCGCGACGACGTCCGTGACGCGCTGATCGACCCTGCGGGGCGGACCCTCGACGAACTGCCCGAAGGCACCCGGGTCGGGACGTCGTCCGTGCGCAGGGTGGCCCAACTGGCCGCCACGCACCCGCATCTGACCTGCGTTCCGATGCGCGGCAACGCCAACCGGAGGCTGGAGAAGCTCGCGGCGGGGGACGCGGACGTCCTGCTGCTCGCGGTGTCGGGGCTCGAACGGATCGGGCGCCCGGACCTGATGACCGACGTGCTGTCACCGGAGCTGATGTGCCCGCCCATCGGGGCGGGCATCCTGGCGCTGCAGTGCCGCGCCGACGACGAGGCGACCCTCGACACCGTGAGCGGGCTCGGACACCGGGACACCTGGCGCGAGGCGACCGCCGAGCGCATGTTCCTGCACGTACTGCAGGGACACTGCAACTCGCCGGTCGCCGGGTACGCGCGGGCCGAGCGCGGCGGTGACCTGTCGCTGCGGGCCTGTGTGTTCACGCCCGACGGGAAGCGGGTGCTGAACGCCCAGGAGTGGGCGGGGCCGTTGGACCCCGCCACCCTGGGCATGTCCGTGGCGGTGGCGCTGCTGCGGCAGGGCGCACGCGAGCTGATCGACGGCATTCCGCACTGACGGGAGCGACGGCATCCGCACCGACGGGACGGTCAGGCCACCTGCGCGGTCTCCCGCATCCGCCGGGGCAGCCGTCCTGCCGCCGCCGCGCCGACGCAGGTCACGAGAGCCAGGGCGGTCAGCGTCGGCCCCATCGACGCGGTGAGGTCCCTGCCGGACATGAGCAGGGTCGTGGACAGGGCCGTGCCGAGGGTCGGGCCGATGTTCATCGCCGTCTGCTGGAGGCCGCCCGCCACCCCGGCGTCGGCCGCGGCCGCCCGGCGGACGAGCACCTCCGTGGCGCTGACCATCACCGTGCCGAAGCCCGTGCCCATCGCGAACGCGCAGGCCCCGATCGCCGGTGCCGTGGCCGTGGCGTCGAGCCTGCCGAAGCCGAAGACGCCGAGCGCCAGGAGGGCCATGCCCGCGCCCGTCGTCGCCCGCGCCCCGTACCGGCGCAGCAGCACCGCGCTCAGCGGCGCCGCGAGGATCATGCACAGCGCGGCGGGCAGCATGCGCAACGCCGTGCCGAGCGCGTCGAGCCCGAGGACGTCCTGCAGGAAGTACGACGCCACGAACAGCGAGCCGAACAGCGCCGCCGACGCGGCCAGCAGGATCCCGAGCGCGGCGACGACGACCGGTGAGGCCACGACGGACGGCGCCAGCAGCGGGCTCGCCGTGCGGCGTTCGTGCCGGACGAGTGCCGCGGTCGCCGTCACGGCGCCGGCCACGGCGAGGACCGTGAGTGTCGACCAGCCGGCGCCGGGCAGCTCGACCAGCGCGGTGACCAGGCAGGCGAGGGCCGTGCCGAGCAGCAGCACACCGCCCGGGTCCAGGCCCACGGGACCCGGCGCCGCAGAGGGCTCCGGATCCCGTACGAGCAGCACGAGCAGGGCGATCGCCACCGCGGGCAGCACCCCCAGGAAGAACACCGAGCGCCAGCCGAGATGTGCCGTCAGCGCGCCGCCGACCAGGGGTCCGGCGGCCGCCGCGACGCCGATCGCGCTCGTGCGCAGCGCGATCGGCATGCCGAGTCGGTCCGGAGGGTACGCCGCCCGCAGCATGCCGAGCGTCGCCGGTTGCAGCAGGGCGCCGCACACGCCCTGCGCGACGCGCAGGGCGATCACCCAGCCGATGCCGGGCGCGAACCCGATCCCCGCCGACGTGGCCGCGAAGCCGAGCATGCCGAGGGCGAAGAGCCGCCGGTGCCCGTACCGGTCGCCGAGGCGCCCCGCGAAGACCAGCAGGCTCGCCACCGCGATGAGATAGGCCGTGCCGGTCCACTGGGCCTCGGCCAGCGACGCGTCCAGGTCGCGCTGGAGCGCGGGCCGGGCGATGGTCAGCACGGTGCCGTCGAGCGCGACGAGGACGGCGCCGACGACGCTGCCGGCCAGGGTGACGCGGCGGTGCGACAGCACACCCATCAGGCCACCGGGCCCAGATGCGCGTCGAGGACCGAGGCGAGGAGCGGCTCGATGTCGGCGGCGCCGACGGCGAGTTGCAGACTTCCCCAGCCCCACAGCTGCGCGACGCCGTGCAGATTCGCCCACAACGCGCCCGCCACGACGGTCGGTTCGACATCAGGGCGGGCCGACCCGACCAGCTCCACGAGCATCCCGAAGAGCGGCAGACTCGTCTCCCGCAGGCCCAACGTGCCGCTTTCCAGCACATCGTGACGGAACATCAACTCGTACATGCCGCGATGGTCCGCCGCGAAGTCCAGATACACGCGGGACAGGGCGGCCAGCCGTGCGCGCGGGCTCTCCTCGCTGGCGTGGACGGCCTCCTTCGCCCGCGCCCCCAGATCCGTGAAGCCGCGGCGGGCGATCGCCGACAGCAGCTCCAGGTGGGTGGGGAAGTAGCGGCGGGGCGCCCCGTGCGAGACCCCCGCCCCGCGGGCGATCTCCCTGAGCGACAGGGCCGCCGCTCCCTTCGCGTCGACGAGGGCGACACCCGTCTCGATGAGGCGGTCCCGAAGGGTGCCGCCGTCGTTCTCCGTCTGCATAGACACTGTCTACCAGTCGCCAGTAGACAGCGTCTACTCCTTCCCTGTGTGGTTGTCGGGCCTTCTAGGTGCGGGGAAAGACCGCTACGCTGCGCGCCGCCAGCACCGCCGTACCGTCCTCGACCGGCAGGGGGCCGCATGATCGACACGACCGACACGGAGATCCCCGACGGCGACGACCGGCGGCTGCGCCTGGACGTGGAGAAGAACGGCATCGGCGTCCTCACGCTCTGCCGCCCGGCCAAGCTGAACGCCTGGAGCTGGGAGTCCAGTCGCCAGCTCGGCGTCATGGCCGACCGGATCCGCTTCGACGACCGCATCCGCGTCGTCCTGCTGCGGGCCGAGGGCCGCGCCTTCTGCGCGGGCATCGACGTGGGTGCGCCCGGCGGCGGTATCGAGGGGGAGAGCGGCTCCGCACGCAGCCGGGGCTACTACGAGGGAATCCGCTGGGCGCACGAGCGGTTCGCCGCGTTCGCGCGGCTGCCACAGCCGGTGGTCGCGGGCGTCCAGGGCTACTGCCTGGGCTTCGGCTTCGAACTGGCGCTGATGGCGGACGTCCGCATCGCGGCGGACGACGCCGTGTTCGCGCTGCCCGAGGCCCGGCTCGGCGTCGCCGTCGACGCGGGCGGCGATCTGCGGATCGCGCGCGAGGCGGGAGCGGGCTGGGCGAAGTTCCTCGCGCTCACCGGACGCCGGATCGACGCGGACACCGCGCAGCGCCTCAACCTGCTCCAGCAGGTCGTGCCCGCGGCCGAGTTGGAGAGCGCCGCGCGCGAGGTGGCGGCCGAGATCGCCGCGAACGCCCCGCTCGCCGTGCAGTCCGTCAAGCGGGACATCGACGCCTACGCCGACCACGGGCTCGACGCCGCCCTGGACCGGGTGGCCATGAGCGCGGCCCTCACGCTCACCTCGGACGACGCGACGGAGGGGTTCACCGCGCAGGCGCACCGCAGGCCGCCGGAGTTCCGGGGCGCGTGACCCGGGGCCGGCCGGCCCCGGTCAGCCGGCCTCGAACGGCCCGCGCCCCAACTGCTCCCGCACCGTCGTGACGGGGGCGTTCACCAGGTCCCGCCGCTGCCAGTTCGCGCCGTCCACCACCAGCGTGTGCCCGCTGACGAAACGTGCGTAGGGGGAGGCGAGGAAGGTCGCGGCCCAGCCCAGCTCCCGTGGAGTGCCCACGCGCAGCGCGGGCTGACGGGCGCCGGGGTCCTCGGCGCGGTCGAGGTTGGCGCGGATGTCGCGCGTCATGTCGTCGTGCGGCATGAGGCCCGGCACCAGGCCGTTGACCTGGATGCCGTACGGGCCCCACTCCACGGCCAGCGTCTCCACCATGTTCTTCACGCCCGCCTTCGCCGCCGCGCTGTGCGCGAACCCCGGGCCGCCCGTCCACGCGTACGAGGCGCCGACGGCGATCACCGAGCCCGCCGTGCCCGCCGCGAGATGCCTGCGCGCGAACTCGCGGGACATGAAGAACGTGCCGTTGAGAGTGATGTCGATGACGGAGCGCCAGCCGTTGGGCGACAAGTCCTCCGCCGGTACGGGGAAGTTGGCGGCCGCGTTGTTCACGAGGACGTCCGGGACGCGGCCGTGCGCCGCCGCGGCCGCGTCGAAGACCTCGGCGATGCGCCCCGCGTCCCGGATGTCACAGGCCGCGGCCGTGACCGGCCCCGCCCCCTCGATCGCCGCCAACTCCTCGCGGGCGGGCGCCAGATGCTCGGGGCTCCGGCTGACGATCATCACGGCGGCGCCGAGCCGGGCGAACTCGGCGGCGACGGCCCGCCCGAGCCCGGTGCCGCCGCCGGTCACCAGGACGAGCCGGTCGTCGTACGTGCCCGGGGGCAGCGCCGCGGCGCCGAGCGGGGGAGGGGCGGGCAGTCCGTGCGGTGCGCTGGAGGACGTCATGCGGGCATGGATACTCCTGGACCGCTCAATCCTCCATGCCCGCGCGGTACTTCACGCGCCGGTCCGCGCCGTGCGGGCCCGCGCCACCGCGCGCTCGCCCTCCGGTGAGAACACCCCGGCCCGCCGCAGCGCCGCGGCCCGCTCCAGGTCGGTGTGGAGCAGGTCGGCGTTGATGGTGGTCCCGGCCCGGTACCCGGCGCTCGCCGCGTTCACCACCTGCTCCGCCGGACCCGCCGCGTTGCCCACGGCCCACACGCCCGGCACGCTGGTCAGCCCCGTCGGGTCCACGTCGGCGAACGGACCGGCCGGGGTCTCGCGGGTCCGCGCGCCGAGCGCGGTGAGCAGCGCGTCCCGCGGCACCATGCGCGGCGGCACCACGAACACCGACCGCGCGAAGACCCGGCCGTCCGCGAGCCGGACCCCGCTCAGCGCGTCGTCGGTCACGACGAGCCCGCCGACCTTCCCGCTCACCACGCCCACCCCGGCCGCCGCCAGCATCTGCCAGTCGGAGTCCGGGAGTTCGTCCTCGTCGGTACCGTCCAGGAAGAGCGTCACGTCGTCCGACAGCTGACTGAACAGCAGGGCCTGGTGGATGCCGGACGCCTTCGCGTGGAGCACACCGATCGCCCGGTCCCGGACCTCCCAGCCGTGGCAGTACGGGCAGTGCATCACGTCGTCGCCCCACCGCTCGGCGACGCCGGGGATGTCCGGCAGTTCGTCGACCAGGCCGGTGGCGACGACGAGCCTGCGCGCGTGCACCCGGCCGCCGTCCGCGAGGCTCACGTCGAACTCCCCGGACCCGACGGGTTCGGCCGCCGTCACCCTGTCCCGGACGAGCCCGACGCCGTACGCCGCGACCTCCCGCCGCACCTCGGCCAGGAACGCGCCGGGCGGCATGCCGTCCCGCGACGGGTACCCGTGCATGTGCGCGGCCGGCGCGTTGCGCGGCTCGCCCGCGTCCACGACGAGCACCGAGCGGCGCGAGCGGCCCAGGACCAGCGCCGCCGAGAGGCCCGCCGCTCCGCCGCCGACGACCACGACGTCGTACGCGTCCGTGCTGTGCTGCTGATGTCCCATGGTGACCGCCTTGTGCGTGAGTGCTGCGTCTGCGTCCCTCCCGAAGGTGCACCCGGTCTCGCCGTATTGACAAACGGCTTTGCCGAAACTGCAATGGAATCATGAAACCGCACCACCGTGACCGTGAAGACGAACCCTCCGAGGCGAGTACGGACGCCGTGCTCTCCGGGGTCGGACCGCGCCTGCGCGCCCTGCGCAAGGAGCGCGGCGCCACGCTCTCCGGGCTCTCCGAGACCACCGGTATCTCCGTCAGCACGCTCTCCCGCCTGGAGTCGGGCCTGCGCAAGCCCAGCCTGGAGCTGCTCCTGCCGATCGCCCGCGCCCACCAGGTGCCGCTCGACGAGCTCGTCGGCGCCCCGCCCGTCGGCGACCCGCGCGTGCGCCTGAAGCCGATCGTGCACTACGGCCGGACGATGATCCCGCTCACCCGGCAGCCCGGGGGGCTCCAGGCGTACAAGGTGATCGAGCCGGCCCGGCAGATCGAGCCGGACCCGCAGACGCACGAGGGCTACGAGTGGCTTTACATGCTCTCCGGCAGGCTGCGGCTTGTCCTCGGCGAGCACGACGTGATCCTCGGGCCCGGGGAGGCGGCCGAGTTCGACACGCGTACGCCGCACTGGTTCGGGTCCACCGGTGAGGGGCCCGCCGAATTCCTCAGCCTCTTCGGGCCGCAGGGCGAGCGGATGCACGTGCGAGCGCGCCCCACGCGCGCCGCGGCGGACTGACCTTCCGTGAGGGCATTCCCAGGACGACAAGCGACCGCTTAGTATGCGGCTGAACCCGGTAGCGGAACCAGGTGTGACGCAGCAGTCCCGACGCAGCAGTCCGTGGAGGCCCCGCATGCAGGCATGGCAAGTGCACGAGAACGGCGAGCCGAGCGAGGTGATGCGCCTCGAAGAGGTCGAGCGCCCCGTGCCCGGTGACGGGCAGGTCCTGCTCAAGGTGCGCGCCGCCAACATCAACTTCCCGGACGCCCTGCTGTGCAAGGGGCAGTACCAGGTCAGGCCGCCGCTTCCCTTCACGCCCGGCGTGGAGATCTGCGGCGAGACCGAGGACGGCCGCCGGGTCATCGCCAACCCCGTGCTGCCGCACGGCGGCCTCGCCGAGTACGTCGTCGCCGACGCGCGCGCCCTGCTGCCCGCGCCCGAGGCCCTGGACGACGCCGAGACGGCCGCCCTGCACATCGGCTACCAGACCGGCTGGTTCGGTCTGCACCAGCGCGCGCGCCTGCAGGCCGGCGAGACGCTCCTCGTGCACGCCGCCGCGGGCGGTGTCGGCAGCGCGGCGGTCCAGCTCGGCAAGGCCGCGGGCGCCCGGGTCATCGGCGTCGTCGGCGGCCCCGAGAAGGCGAAGGTCGCCCAGGAGCTGGGCTGCGACGTGGTCGTCGACCGGCGCTCCGAGGACGTCATCGCCGCCGTGAAGGAGGCCACCGGCGGCCGCGGCGCCGACGTGATCTACGACCCCGTGGGCGGCGACGCGTACACCCAGTCCGCCAAGACGGTCGCCTTCGAGGGCCGGATCGTCGTGGTCGGCTTCGCCAGCGGCACCATCCCGAGCCCCGCGCTCAACCACGCCCTGGTGAAGAACTACTCGATCCTCGGCCTGCACTGGGGCCTGTACGCCACCAAGAACCCGAGGCTCATCCCGCACTGCCACGAGAAGCTCACCGAGCTCGCCGCGCGCGGTGCCATCAAGCCCCTGGTCAGCGAGCGCGTCGATCTGACCGACGCCGCGGCCGCCGTCCAGCGCGTCGCCGACGGCGTCACCACGGGCCGCGTCGTCGTCATCCCGGGACTGAACGCGCGCACCGAAGGAGCCGCCGCATGACCGTCGACGCCGCGCAACTGCGCACGCTCACCCAGGAGTTCCTCGCGGCCAACCCGCCGGCCGGCACGCCCCGCGCGGACTTCCTGACCGCCCGCTTCGACGCCGGGCTCGCCTGGGTGCACTACCCGAAGGGCCTCGGCGGCCTCGACGCGCCGCGCGCCCTGCAGGCCGTCGTGGACGCCGAGCTGGAAGCCGCTGGCGCCCCCGACAACGACCCCCGGCGCAACGGCATCGGCCTCGGCATGGCCGCGCCGACCATCCTCCACTACGGCACCGACGAGCAGAAGCAGCGCTTCCTCAAGCCGCTCTGGGTCGGCGAGGAGGTGTGGTGCCAGCTGTTCAGCGAGCCCGGCGCCGGCTCCGACCTCGCCGCGCTCGGCACCCGCGCGGTGCGCGACGGCGACGACTGGATCGTCAACGGGCAGAAGGTGTGGACGTCCGGCGCGCACAACGCCCGGTTCGCCATCCTCATCGCCCGCACCGACCCGGACGTGCCCAAGCACCGCGGCATCACGTACTTCGTGTGCGACATGACCGACCCCGGCGTCGAGGTGCGGCCGCTGCGCCAGATCACGGGCGAGGCCGAGTTCAACGAGGTGTTCCTCACCGACGTCCGCATCCCCGACGCCCACCGGCTCGGCGCGGTCGGCAACGGCTGGAAGGTCGCGCAGACCACCCTCAACAACGAGCGCGTCGCCATCGGCGGCATGCGACTGCCGCGCGAGGGCGGTCTCATCGGCCCGGTCGCGAAGACCTGGCGCGAGCGCCCCGAGCTGCGCACCCACGACCTGCACCAGCGCCTCGTCAAGCTGTGGGTCGACGCCGAGGTCGCCCGGCTCACCGGTGAGCGGCTGCGCCAGCAGCTCGTCGCCGGGCACCCCGGCCCGGAGGGTGCCGGAATGAAGCTCGGCTTCGCCCGGCTCAACCAGGAGATCAGCGGTCTGGAGGTCGAACTCCTCGGTGAGGAAGGCCTGTTGTACGACGACTGGACCCTGCGGCGCCCCGAGCTCGTCGACTTCGCGGGCCGTGAGGCCGGATACCGCTATCTGCGCGCCAAGGGCAACAGCATCGAGGGCGGGACGAGCGAGGTCCTGCTGAACATCGTCGCCGAGCGCGTCCTGGGCCTGCCGCCCGAGCCGCGCACCGACAAGGACGTCGCCTGGAAGGACCTGTCCCGATGAGCACCCAGCCCGACCTGCTGTACTCCGAGGAAGAGGAAGCGCTGCGCTCGGCGGTCCGCGATCTGCTCGCCGACCACTGCGACGCCACCGCCGTACTGGCCCGCATCGAGACGGACGAGCCGTACGACCGCGCCCTGTGGAAGAACCTCGCCGAGAGCATGGGCCTGGCCGGACTCCTCGTCCCGGAGGAGCACGGCGGCCAGGGCGCCTCGCACCGTGAAGCCGCCGTGGTCCTGGAGGAGTTGGGACGCTCGGTGGCCCCGGTCCCGTACCTGACGAGCGCCGTCATCGCGACGGAGGCCCTGCTCGCCTGCGACACCGACGAGGCACGGGCACTGCTCGCGTCCCTCGCCTCCGGCCGCACCCTCGGCGCGCTCACCGTGCCCTTCTCGGCGACGCCCGGGCGGGACTTCAAGGACGTACGAGAAGAGGGCGGGGCGCTGACCGGGCGCGTCACCGGGGTCGCGGACGCGGCCGCCGCCGATGTGCTCCTCGTGCCCACCGAGAGCGGCCTGTTCGCCGTGGACGCGACGGCGAGCGGGGTCACCGTCGACGCCCAGATCTCCTTCGACCGCACGCGCCCGCTGGCCGCCGTCACGTTCGAGGGCGCGGCCGCACGCCCGCTCGCCGGCCATGCCGCGCCCGCCGTCCGCCGCGCCCTGCGCGCCGGAGCCGGCCTCCTCGTCTCGGAGCAACTCGGCCTCGCGGACTGGCTGTTGACGGAGACTGTGCGCTACACGCGGGAGCGCCACCAGTTCAACCGACCGGTCGGGTCCTTCCAGGCGCTCAAGCACCGGCTCGCGCAGCTGTGGCTCGAGACGGTCAACACCCGCGCCGTCGCGCGGAACGCGGCCGACGCGCTCGCCACCGGCAGCGACGACGCCGATGTCGCGGTGGCCGTCGCCCAGGCGTACGCGGCGCCCGTCGCCGTGCGCGCCGCCGAGGAGGCGCTCCAGCTGCACGGCGGCATCGGGATGACCTGGGAGCACCCGATCCACCTGTACCTCAAGCGCGCCAAGGCCGATTCGATCGCGCTCGGGACCGCGGGCCGCCACCGGGAGGAGCTGGCCGAGCTGGTCGACCTCCGGGCGCCGTGAGCCGGACATGACCCCCGGCTTTACCTGCCCTTGACGAGATGGCACTATTGCGACTCATTCGCAATAGTGGTTGATCTTGA
Source organism: Streptomyces sp. cg35 (assembly GCF_050410835.1). NCBI lineage: Bacteria > Bacillati > Actinomycetota > Actinomycetes > Kitasatosporales > Streptomycetaceae > Streptomyces > Streptomyces sp. cg35. The sequence continues at coordinate 738,975 of NZ_CP191268.1, read as the reverse complement.
ATGGGGGTGGGCGGCGTGGCACGGCCGGCAAAGAGCGTCATATCAGGGGCAGCGGTCACCGCACTGGCGTTGACCGCTGCCGCCTGCGCGACGCCGGACGACGACGCGAAGGGCGGCGGCGCGGACAGCGCCGTCGTCGGTATCGCCTACGAGCCCGACACGCTCAGCCCGCTCCTCGGCTACGGCAAGGACGGCAACTCCAAGCTCTTCGACGGACTGCTCACGCACGACGCCGACATGAAGCTGAAGCCCGCGCTCGCCACCGCACTGCCGAAGGTCACCGACGGCGGGCGCACGTACACGTACACCCTGCGCGACGGCGTGAAATTCAGCGACGGGAAGCCGTTCACGTCCAAGGACGTCGTCTTCACGTACGAGACGATCCTCGACAAGAAGACCAACAACGCGTCCAGGACCGAGCTGGACGCCGTCAAGAGCGTCGAGGCCAAGGGGGACGACACCGTCGTCTTCCACCTCGAGTACCCCTACGCGCCGTTCGCCGAGCGCACCGTCCTGCCCATCGCGCCCGAGCACGTGGCGGGCCGGCAGGACGTGAACAACGGCGCGTTCACCACCCGGCCCGTGGGCACCGGCCCCTACACGCTGGTCACGTGGTCCAAGGGCGAGAAGCTCGTCTTCAAGGCCAACCCCGACTACTGGGGCGGCGCGCCGAAGATCAAGAACTTCACCATGGCCATCATCAAGGACGACGACGTGCGCGCCACCCGGCTGCGCTCCGGCGACCTCGACGGCGCCATCCTCCCGCCGAACCTCGCCAGGACGTTCAAGGACGACACCGGCAAGAAGACGTACGGGGCGAAGACCTTCGACTACCGCGTCGTCACCCTGCCCACCGGCAACAAGGTCGCGGGCGACCGCGCGATCCGCCGCGCCCTCGACATCGGCGTCGACCGCAAGACCATGGTCGACCGGATCCTGGAGGGCGCGGGCAAGGCGGCGTACGGCCCGGTGCCGACCGACAGCCCCTGGTTCGCGAAGGGCACGGAGCGCACGTACGACGTGGCGAAGGCCAAGAAGCTGCTGGACCGGGCGGGCTGGAAGGCCGGTGCCGGCGGCGTCCGCGCACGCGACGGAGTCCGCGCGTCCTTCCCCCTGTGGTACCTGACCGGCGACAAGCTCCGCCAGGACCACGCCCTCGCCTACGCCTCCGACGCCAAGAAGCTCGGCATCGACATCAAGGTCGAGTCCGGCACCTGGGAGGTCATCGAGCCGCGCATGCCCAAGGACGCGGTCCTCGCCGGCGGCGGCGCGCCCGCCGACCCCGACTTCGACCAGTACACGCTGCTCAAGTCCTCCCTCGCCGGGGACGGCTTCAACAACATGGCCTGGTACGAGAACGCCGAGGTCGACGCCGCCCTGGAGGACGGCCGCCGCAGCGGTGACGACACCGAGCGGCGGGCCGCCTACGACACGGTCCAGCGCGAGCTCGTGAAGGATCCCGGCTACACCTTCCTCACGCACATCGACCACCTCTACGTGGTCGACGCACGCTTCGGCGGCCTCACCACACAGACCGAGCCGCACGACCACGGGCTCGCGTCCGGGCCGTGGTGGAACGTGGAGGACTGGCGCGCATGAACCGGCGGCTCCCCTGGGGGCCGATGGCACGCCTGACGGGCCGGCGGATCCTGTTCGCCGCGCCCGTCCTGGCCGCCGTCACCTTCGGCGTCTTCGCGATCGCCGCCGCCTCCCCGTTCGATCCGGTCAAGGCGTACGCGGGCACGGCCGGCCTCACCGCGTCGCAGGAGAACCTCGACCAGCTCCGCGCCAACCTCGGCGTCGACCGGCCGCTGCCCGCCCGCTGGTGGGAATGGCTGACCTCGGCGCTCTCCGGTGACCTCGGCGACTCCGCCGTCCTGCGCCAGCCCGTCGCCGACGTGATCGCCCAGCGCCTCGGCTGGTCCGCCCTGCTCGCCGCCACCGCCTTCCTCCTCGCCATCGCGCTCGGCACCCTGCTCGGGGTGCTCGCGGCCCGTCGCCGCGGCGGCCCGCTCGACCGCGCGGTGACGTCGCTGGCCTACACACTGGAAGCCGCGCCGCCGTTCTGGCTCGGCCTGCTCGCCGTCTGGCTCTTCGCGCTCCGACTCGGCGTGCTGCCCGCGGGCGGCCTCACCGACACCGGTTCCGCGACCGTCTCCGCCGCACAGGTGCTGTCCCATCTCGTGCTGCCCGCGGGCGTGCTGGGCCTCTCGCAGCTGCCGTGGTTCGTCCTGTACGTCCGCCAGGGCGTCGGTGACGCCCTCGACGAGGACCCGGTGCGCGGCGCCCGGGCCCGCGGACTCGCCCCGCGCACCGTCCTGTTCGGGCACGCCCTGCGCTCCGGCACGCTGCCCGTGCTCACCCTCATCGGCTCCCGCGTGCCCGAACTCATCACCGGCGCCCTGCTCGTGGAGACCGTGTTCAGCTGGCCGGGCATCGCCGCCGCGACCGTCCAGGCCGCCACGGCCGTGGACTTCCCGCTGCTCGCCGCCCTCACGGTCCTCGCGACACTCGCCGTCCTCGCCGGGAACTGGGCCGCCGACCTGCTGTACGGCCTCGCCGACCCGAGAGTGGGCTTCGATGGCTGAGCAGACGCTGACATGGCGTACGCGCGGGGCGCGGCGCCGCTCCACACGCGCGTGGCGGGTGTGGTCCTCGGCCGGGATCGTGGGCCTCGTCGTCCTCGCGGTGCTGCTCGTGCCCCCGCTCGCCGACCTCGACGAGCAGGCCGTCGACCTGGCCGCGAAACTGCAACCCCCGTCCTGGACGCACCCGTTCGGAACCGACGACGTGGGACGCGACCTGCTCCTGCGCTGCGTGTACGGGCTGCGCGTCTCGCTGCTCGTCGGCGTCGTCGCGGCCGTCGTGGCCACCGTCATCGGCACGGCCGTCGGAGCCCTCGCGGGCGCCCTCGGCGGCTGGGCGGACCGGGGCGTGATGCGCGTCGTCGACACGTTCTCGTCCGTGCCGCACCTGCTGCTCGGCGTCTTCATCGTCGCCATGTTCCGGCCGGGCGTGTGGCCCGTCGTCGTCTCCGTCGGCCTGACCCACTGGCTGTCGACGGCCCGGATCGTCCGCGCCGAAGTGCTGTCGCTGCGTTCGCGCCCGTATGTCGAGGCCGCGATCTCCGGCGGCGCCTCCCGGTGGCGGGTCACCGTACGGCACCTGCTGCCAGGCGTCCTGCCACAGGCCGCGCTCGCCGCCGTGCTCATGGTGCCGCACGCCATCTGGCACGAATCGGCCCTGTCCTTCCTCGGACTGGGGCTGCCCGCCCACCGGGCGAGCCTCGGCACGCTGGTGCAGAGCGCGCGCGGTTCGCTGCTCGCCGGCGACTGGTGGCCCACCCTCTTCCCCGGCCTGTTCATCATCGTGCCGACCCTGGCCGTCGCGGGACTCGCCGGCGCCTGGCGCGAACGCCTGAACCCGCGCCGCCGATCGGAGCTGACCCTGTGACCCCCGTGCTCGCGGTCGACGAACTGTCCGTGCGTTTCCGGATGCGCGACGGCGCCCACGTGCGGGCCGTCAGCGACGTCTCCTTCGCGCTCGCGGCGGGGGAGTGCCTGGCCCTCGTCGGCGAGAGCGGGTGCGGCAAGTCGGTGCTCGCGTCGGCCCTGCTCGGGCTCCTGCCGGAGAACGCCGAGACCGCGGGCGCCGCACGCCTGGGCGACGGCCTCGATCTGCTGGCCGCCGACGAGAGGACCCTCGCCTGCCGGGTACGCGGCCGCCGCGTCGCTCTGGTGCCGCAGAGCCCCGCCGCTCATCTGACACCGGTACGGACGGTTCGCTCCCAACTCGCCGAAACCGTAGCGGCGTTGAAGGGGCGCCGGGTCGATGTCCGGCGGGCCGTGCACGAGGCCGCCGACCGTGCCGCGTTCCCGCTCGACCACCTCGACCGGTACCCCCACGAACTCTCCGGCGGCCTCGCCCAGCGTGCGGCCACCGCGCTCGCCCTCGTCGGCGACGCGCCCCTCCTCCTCGCCGACGAGCCGACGACCGGCCTCGACCGCGACCTCGTCGACCGCACCGTGGACGAACTGCGCCGCCACATCGGCGCCGACCGGGCGCTGCTCCTCATCACCCACGATCTGGCGGCGGCCGAACGGATCGCCGACCGCGTGGCCGTCATGTACGCGAGCCGCATCGTCGAACTCGCCGACGCCCCGGCCTTCTTCGGTGCGCCCGGGCCCCGCCACCCGTACGCCCGCGGCCTGCTGAACGCCCTGCCCGAGCGAGAGTTCGCCCCGATCCCCGGCATGCCGCCCGAGCTGAGCGCGCTGCCGCCCGGCTGCGCCTTCGCGGCCCGCTGCGCCCGGGCCGACGAGACGTGCGCCAGGGTGCCGGAGCCGGCCGACGGCGTGGCCTGCCACCACCCCGAACCCGCCCGGACGGAGACCCTGCGTGCTTGAACTGAACGCGATCACCGCGGGATACGACCGCCGCGCCCCCGTCCTGCGCGACGTCACCCTCACCGTGCGGCCCGGCGAGAGCGTGGGCCTGCTGGGCCCCAGCGGCTGCGGCAAGTCGACCCTCGCCCGGGTCGCGGCCCTGCTGCACGAGCCGTACGCCGGGCAGGTCGTCATCGACGGCGAGCCGGCCCGGGGCTGGCGTCACCGCGCGCCCCGGGCCCAGCGCACCGCCTTCGGCGTCGTCTTCCAGCAGCCCCGCCTGTCCGCCGACCCGCGCCTGCGCCTCGCCGACCTCATCGCCGAGCCCCTGCGCGCACAGCGACGCGCACACGTCGCGCGGGTCCGGGAGCTGGCGGACGCGGTGGGCCTCGGCGCCGATCTCCTCGGCCGCCGCCCCCATGAGGTCAGCGACGGCCAGCTCCAACGGGCCTGCGTCGCCCGCGCCCTCGTCCTGCGCCCCCGCTGGCTGGTCTGCGACGAGATGACGGCGATGCTCGACGCGTCGACCACGGCGGCGCTGGTGGGCGTGGTGGAGGAGTACCGCCGTGACACCGGCGCGGGGCTGCTGGCCGTCGGACACGACCGGGTGCTCCTCGAGCGGTGGTGCGACCGGACCGTGGATCACGGCAGCACGAGGGACGGCAGGGCACGTCAGTGATCGTTTGACGCCCATGACCACACGCATCAGGCACATCACCATCGACCGGGGAGCGCACCCGCGACGACGAGGTCGTGCGCCTGCCGGCCCTCGGAGTGAGCCTCCACAAGGACCGCCGCCGCCCCGACGGCCTCGGCCGGGTGACCCCGCGCGACCCGGAAGGCAACGAGTTCGGCGTCGAACGCAGCACATCTGAACGGGCGGCAGCCGCGCCGCACCCCGTGACGCCGTTATGAACCCGGGGCGGCAGTCCGGCCAACTCCTTTCCCAGCACTGCCCCTTGGTGCCGGGCGCCCCGCATACTCGCCCATGTCCCCACCCGCCCACCACGGGAGGCACACATGGCCCCGACCACCCGCCGCAGAGCCCTCGGCGCCCTCGCCGGCGCACTGGCCCTCGGCGCCGTCACGCCGCAACTCGCCCAGGCCACGGAGCGCGGGCACGGCCCCCGCCCCCTCCTGCGGGCCCACGCCCACAACGACTACGACCACCCGAGGCCCCTCTTCGACGCCCTCGACCACCGGTTCAACAGCGTCGAGGCCGACATCTACCTCGTCGACGGCGACCTGCTCGTCGCCCACGACCCCGTCGACCTCGATCCGGACCGCACCCTGGAGTCCCTCTACCTCGCACCGCTCGCCGCCCGCGTGAAGGCCAACCGCGGCGCGGTGTACCGCGGACGGCGCATCCCGCTCCAGCTGCTGATCGACATCAAGACCGAGGGCGCGGCGACCTACGTAGAACTCGACCGCCAACTGCGCCGCCACCGCGATCTGTTCACCACCTACGCCCATGGGCGGGTGCGTACCGGGCCCGTCACCGCCGTCATCTCCGGCGACCGCGCCGCCCGCGCCCCGATGGAGGCGCAGCGCACCCGCAGCGCCTTCTACGACGGGCGGCTCACCGACCTCGCAACGCCCGCCCCCGCCTCGTTCGTCCCGCTCATCAGCGACAACTGGGCCAACAACTTCACCTGGCAGGGCGCCGGCCCCATCCCCGCGGCCGAGCGCGACAAGCTGCGCGCCATCGTCTCCGCCGCGCACGCCCGACGCCAGCGCGTACGGTTCTGGGCCACGCCCGACCTCGCCGGACCCGAACGCGACGCTGTCTGGTCCGAGTTGATCGCCGCCGACGTCGACCACCTCAACACCGACGATCTCGCCGGTCTCGAGGCCTTCCTCGACGCGCACGACCGATGACCCGGCTTTAACACCCGTTCGGGGGACAGGTCATGCCCCGGCGGACGCCCTCCGCTACGCCACACTTGCGGCCGAAAGCCACGGTGCCGGCGTGGCGGAGGAGGTACGACGATGTCGCTGTCCATTTCCATCGTGCTGCTGCTCGTGATCGTCGCGGTGATCATCGTGCGCAACGGGGCCATGAAGCTCTCGCACGCGCTGGTCTGCGTCCTGCTCGGCTTCCTGCTCGCGGGTACCGGGGTCGCCCCGACCATCCACAACGGCATCACGGCCACCGCGGGGCTGGTCAGCAGCATCAAGCCGTGACCGCCGGCCCTGGCCCCGTGATCGTTTCGGGTTCGTGAACAACTCCCCTATATGCATGGACACTTCAAGCGTCGGAACCTAGCTTCGGGCGCATGCCGCAGCGAAGAAACCTCGCCCGGGCCCTGGCCGTGACCCTCACCCTCACGGCCGCGGGCGCCGCGCAGCCGCCGGGCGCCTGGGCGGACGGGATCCCCAAGGCGCCGGGCCACCGCCTCGTCGAGCAGTACGGCGGTGCCCCCGCGACCCCGCAGCCGGTCCCCGGCAAGGCGCCCGCCCAGCACCCCTTCCTCGCCGCCAACGGCCGCAGCGGAATGCACGCGGACGGCTGGGGCAGCGGAACGTACCCCTGGAGCGGGCCGGACGGGAAGAACCCGGACGTCACCAGCGAACAGATGGCCGCGCTCGGCGGCGAGTGCGCCACCGTCACCTTCGACAAGGCCGGACGCATCGTCACCGTCTGCGGCACCTTCACCGGCTTCCTGGTCAAACTCCTCGACCCGCACAGCCTCCGGACCCTCGCCGAGTACCAGCTGCCCCAGCGCCCCTCGACCGTCGAGGCCATCACCCGCCTCGACTTCTCCAGGATCTTCAAGGACACCTCCGGCGGCGCCTACTCCTACCTCGACGACCAGGACCGCCTCGTCCTCGCCGACTCCCGCCAGCACATCGTCCGCCTCGCCCACGAGCAGGCCGCGGACGGCAGTTGGCGGTTCGTCGTCACCGACGACCGGGACCTCACCGGACAGGTCCCGCACGACTGCGTGAGCTGGACGAACCTGTACCCGAGCGGCCAGTGCGACCCCGTCACCTCCGTCATGCCGGACTGGACGGGACGGATCTGGTGGGTGACCCGGCAGGGCCGCGTCGGCACCGTCGACCCCGCCACCGGCGCCATCAAGTCGATCCAGCTGGCAGGGGAGGAGATCCAGAACTCCTTCTCCGTCGCCGAGGACGGCGTCTCCATCGTCACCGACCACGCCCTGTACAGCTTCGACGCGGCCGCCGACGGCACCCCGAAGGCCGTCTGGCGGCAGACGTACGACCGCGGCACCGGCACCAAACCCGGTTCGGTGAACCAGGGTTCGGGGACCACCCCCGACCTGTTCGGCGAACACGACGACTACGTCGCGATCACCGACAACGCCGACGACCGCATGAACGTGCTCGTGTACCGGCGCGGCGCCGACGTCCCCGAGGGCCGGCGGCTCGTCTGCAAGGTCCCCGTCTTCGGCTCCGGCGCCTCCACGACCGACAACTCCCTGATCTCGCACGGGAACAGCCTCGTCGTCGAGAACAACTACGGCTACGAGAACATCACCTCGCTGACCTTCGGGCGCAGCGTCGTCGGCGGGGTCAGCCGCATCGACGTACGCGACGACGGCAGCGGCTGCGACACGGTGTGGGAGAGCGCCGTGCGCTCCCCGTCCACCGTGCCGAAACTCTCCACCGCCAACGGGCTGCTGTACTTCTACACGAAGGAGCCGAACTCCCTGGGCGTCGACGCCTGGTACTTCACGGCCGTCGACTTCCGGACCGGGGCGACCCGCTGGAAGCGCCTCGCCGGAACCGGCGTCGCGTACGACAACAACTGGGCGCCCGTGACCCTCGGCCCCGACGGCACGGCCTATGTCGGCGTCTTCAACGGACTGGTCGCCGTGCGCGACGGGTCCTAGCGGCCCGCGAACACGCCTATGCCGCCTGCGACGGGGCGCTCGGGGGAGTCCGTGGGGTGGTTGAGGACCGTGACCGAGGCCGCCCCCGGCTCCCGCGCCACCAGCGTCGACGAGCCGCCGCCGTCCAGACTGAACGCGTCGTCCGCACCCAACGACCGCATGGTGTCGGCCACCTCGGCGATGGACAGGCCCGTGCGGTAGGCGGGCGCGCCGTCCAGCGCCAGCAGGACGAGGGTGCGCCCGTGGTCCGCGACGCCGGCCGCCGTACGGACCGCGGACGTCTTCGCGTCGAGGCCGGGCAGCGGGGCTCCGTCGCGCAGTACCGGATAGCCGCCGACCGCGAACCGGTACGGGATGCGCGACTGCGCGGCGACCAGGCGGTGCCGCACCTGGACCGGGTCGCCCGCCGACAGCTTCCGCAGCCACTGCGCGCCCGCCTCCCGCCCCACCAGCACCGTGCTGCCGTCCGCGACGGGCCCGCTGCCGGGCGTGTCCGCCCGTGCCACGATGCGGCCGCGGCGCACCGTCACCTCATATGTGTCCGTACTGCACGGCGCCGCTCGCACGGTGTCCGTGCCGCAGGTGGCACGGGCCCGGGAGACGCTGCCCCACTCCGCGGTGAAGGCACCTATGGAACCGACCGGCAGCGCGTACTGGTTGAGCCCGCCGAGCGCCACCCGGTCCTCGCGGCTGCGCACCGACCCGTCCAGCGCCATGCTGTCGAGCCGGGCCCGCCGGTCGACGCCCACCCCGAGCACGTCGCGGGTGGACGTCCCCGGCGGCAGGGCCGGGCCGAAGCGCTGCCCGTCCGGGACGGCCGCCTTGAGGGTCCGGCCGCTCGCGACCGCAGGCCCGACCGCGGCACCGGTCGCCTCGACCCCGGGGTGCTGGGTCTCGGTGATGTTGAAGAAGTCCCCGTTGACGCCGCCGACGGCGCCCGCTGCGTCGGCCATCGAGGAGACGGTGGCCCGGGCCCCGACCGCGCCCGGGTGCAGCAGATCGACGCGTACGCGCGGATCGCGCAGATCGACCGTGAGGACATGGGCGTGGGCGGTGCCCTTGGCGGCGGGGATGTCGAACCCGGTGTACGTCACCCCGGGCGCCACCCGCTCGGCCGCCGCGGCGGCGCCGGCCGGTGCCGCCGCCGTCAGGGTGGCACCGGCCAGTACTCCCACGACCGTCAGGGCCGCCAGGACACTCTTGCGTCGCTTGCCAACTCTCGTCTGCATCAAGGGAGTTCAGCAGACGACAGGGTGCCCGTCGATGGCTAGGTGCCGACCAGCCGGGAACGGATCAGGAAACGTACGCCCTCTGGCGCCTCCAGCGAGAAGCCGCTGCCGCGCCCCTCGACGACGTCGACGATGAGCCGCGTATGGCTCCACACCTCGTACTGGCTCTTCGACATCCAGAACGAGACCGGTTCCGCCACGCCGTCCACCGCCAGATCCTGGAGCAGCACGTCCGCGGCACCGGTACGGAACTCGCCCGCCGGATAGCACATCGGCGCGCTGCCGTCGCAGCAGCCGCCGGACTGGTGGAACATCAACGGCCCATGGGTGTCACGCAGTCGCCGCACCAGTTCGGCGGCCGCGGGGGTCAGCTCCACGCGAGGTACGTCGCTCATGACGGAACAGTGAAGCGGGCAGGACGTTGCGAGCACGTTGCACCCTCGGGGCCGTCGCCCGCATAGGCTCCGCACATGGAACAGAGGGAGATCGTTCTGCGGGCCATCGGTGTGCTCACAGAGACGCAGGAGATGGTGCGCAGGCTCAACGACGGCGACGGACTCGACACCGACCTGAGTCAGCTCGGACGGCTCGTGTCGGAAGTGTTCCCGACGATCGAGATCCCGGCGGGATCCGATCCGGAGCAGGCCGCCGAGCTGACCATCGCCGCGCTCATGCCGGCCAGCGTGTCACTCGTCGAGGCGTTCGCGTTTCTCTTCACGCAGCTCGCGAAGGTGCACGACGAGGGCCGCACCGACATCAACTCCACCGAACTGCTGCGCGAGATCGCCCTGCGCATGTCCGACCCGGGCGACGAGGGGGAGGACGAGGAGTGACGCCGGCGGGCCCTACTTGTTCGGGTCGCGGAAGCGGCCGAACGCCTTCGTGAGAGCGCCCAGCGGCGAGCCGTCGGCCCTGACCTGCCCCGGCGCGACCGGCCGGGGCACGCCGTCGCCGCCGGTCGCCTCGGCCAGCGCGGCCTGCGCCGCGTCGGCCGCCTCCCGGTACAGATCACGTGACTTCGTCATGGCGTCGAGCGCCTCGGCGTACCGGGTGACCATGCCCTGGGCGTGCACCAGCTCCTCGTCCGGAGTGAGCAGGTGCCAGCCCTGGCGCAGCCGGGTCAGGGCCCGCTCGGCGTCGGCGGGCAGCGGCCGCGGCAGCGCCGCGAACTCCTTGATCCGGTCCAGCAGCTCGGTCGGCTCCGACCCGTCCAGGAAGACGCTGCGCACGGTGAAACGGTCCGCGTCGTAGTCCGGGCCCTGCGGCGCCGTGGGCAGCACGACGCCGCCGCCCCGCGGCATCCGCAGCTTCAGCTCCCGCTTCAGCGCGAAGTCGACGATCTGCGCCTGCTCCGGCGTGCCCCGGTGCTCGATCACCCGGTGCCGCAGACTCGGCGGCAGGAACCGCGTGACCGGCTGCTGCCCCTTCGCGTCCGGCGTCATCGCCTCGTGCACCACGACATGGACGTACCAGCTCTGCCGGGTCCACTCGCGCAGCCGGTGGCGCAGCTCGTCGTCGTCCTTCGGCAGGTGGTTCGTCGTCCGCAGGCGCGCACCCCCCACCGCGTCGTGGTCCCACGGCACACGGTCGCTGTCCGGCCAGAACATGGTGGCGGGCGACGGCCAGTACGGGTCCCACGGCTGTTCCGCCTCGGCCGCGAGGACCCAGGTGACGGCCTCGGCCTCCTTGCGGCGACCTTCGGGGTCGTACGTCGTCAGCTGGGCACGCACCGTGACGTCGTCGGCCACGCGCCAGCGCGCCTCGAACAGGCGGCGGGCCGACGGGCCGGCATCGGCGGACTCGTCCCGCGGATGCAGGACGGTGGAGCGGGCCGCCTCGACGGGGTCGAGGTCCAGGAAGTCGTCGAGCACCCCGGCCGCCTTGAGAGCGATCAGGTTGCGCCGGACGTCCTGCTCGGGCTCGGGCCCCAGGTGGCGCCCGCTGCCCAGCCATGCGGTGTCGGGGACGGTGGTCGAGGAGGTGCTGTTCTTGGCCATGGAGTCGTTCTGTGGGTGATCGGGGCCCGATCAGTATGGGCCGTGGACGGGTCGGCGGGAGCGGGCAGGGTGGGCGGGTGTCGGGATTGTCGCGCGTGTACACGGCTCTCCGCGGTGCGCAACGCCGTCGTACCGCGGCCTTGATCCCGTACGCTCGACGGATGGCCCGGTACTTCGACGTGCACCCCGCGAACCCGCAGACGCGCATCATCGGCGCTGTCGCCGATGGCATCCGCGACAGCGCGCTGATCGCCTACCCCACCGACTCCTGTTATGCACTCGGCTGCCGACTCGGCAACCGCGAGGGCGTCGAGCGGATCCGCGCGATCCGGCACCTCGACGACAAACACCACTTCACGCTCGTCTGCCAGGACTTCGCACAGCTGGGCAAGTTCGTGCAGATCGACAACGACGTGTTCCGCGCGATCAAGGCGGCCACGCCCGGCAGCTACACCTTCATCCTGCCCGCCACGCGTGAGGTGCCGCGCCAGCTGCAGCACCCGAAGAAGAAGACGGTCGGCGTCCGCATCCCCGACCATGTCGTCACCCAGGCGCTCCTCGCCGAGCTGGGCGAGCCGCTGCTGTCCAGCACCCTGCTGCTGCCCGGCGAGGACGAGCCGCTCACCCAGGGCTGGGAGATCAAGGAGCGGCTCGACCACGCGGTCGACGCGGTGCTCGACTCCGGCGACTGCGGCACCGAGCCGACCACCGTCATCGACTTCTCCGGCGGCGAGGCCGAGATCGTCCGCTACGGCGCGGGGGATGCCGACCGGTTCGAGTGACCCCCGCGCGCCTCAGCCGTCGTGGGCGAGCGTGCCCAGGAACCGGATGTGGGGGCGCTCGCCGGGACCGGGCCGGGTGATGTGCGCGCGGACGCCGTAGACGTCGGCGATGAGGTCCTCGGTGAGGACGGTCCCCGGCTCGCCCGCCGCCACGACCCTTCCCTGCCGCAGCACCACGACCTGGTCGCAGTACGTGGCGGCCAGGTTCAGGTCGTGCAGGGCGACGACGCTGGTCAGCTCCAGGCCCGTGATCAGGTCCATCAGCTCCAGCTGGTGCTGGATGTCGAGATGGTTCGTCGGCTCGTCGAGCAGCAGCTCACGCGGTTCCTGCGCGAGAGCGCGGGCGATCTGCACCCGCTGGCGCTCACCGCCCGACAGCGTGTGCCACAGGCGGTGCGCCTGCTCGGCGAGGCCGCTGCGGTCGAGGGCCGCACGGACCGCCGCCTCGTCCGCGGCCGAGACGGGCGCCCAGGCCCTGCGATGCGGGACCCGGCCCAGCCGGACGACATCGCCGACCGTCAACTCGACCTGGGTGTCAGCCTGTTGATGGACCAGGGCGATCCGCCGGGCCGCCTCCTTGCGGGGCAGCGCGGAGAGCGGGGCGCCGTCGAGGGTGACGACTCCGGCCGCCGGAGCGAGGACCCCGGCGAGCAGCCGCAGCAGCGTCGACTTGCCCGAGCCGTTCGGGCCGAGCACCCCGGTGACGGAGCCCGTCCGGGGCGTCAGGCTGACCCCGTCCAGGATCAGGGCGCCGCCGGGCGACCAGGACACGCGGTCCGCGCGCAGGCCCGCGCTCACCGGGTGCTCCGGCCGCGGTACAGCACGGCCACGAACGCGGGCACGCCGATCAGCGACGTCACCACGCCCACCGGAACCTCCTGCGGTTCGAGGACCGTACGGGCCAGCGTGTCGACCCACACCAGGAACACGGCACCGGCCACCGCCGTGACCGGCAGCAGCCGGGTGTGCCCCGGCCCCACCAGGGCGCGCGCCGCGTGCGGCAGGACGAGCCCGACGAAGCCGATCGCCCCCGCCGCGCTGACCAGGGCCGCCGTCAGCAGGGCCGTCACGCACAGCAGGACGAGCCGGGTGCGGGCCACGTGCACGCCGAGCGCGGCCGCCGCCTCCGGGCCGAAGGCGAACGCGTCCAGGGTCCGGCCGTACCCGAGGCACACCGCCAGCGTCACCACGAGCACCGCCAGACACAGCCACACCTCCGTCCAGCCGACCCCGCCGAGCGAGCCGAGCAGCCAGAACAGGACGCCGCGCGTCGTCTCCGCGTCGGCCGCCGTGAGCACCACGAACGAGGTCAGCGCCGAGAACAGCTGCATCGCGGCGACCCCGCACAGCACCACCCGGTCCGTCGTCCCGCCCAGGGTGTGACTGAGCAGCAGCACCAGCGCGAACGAGCACAGCGCCCCGAGGAACGCGCCGCCGGACACCGAGAGCGCGCCGCCGCCGAGGCCCAGCACCACGACGAGGACCGCCCCGGTCGACGCGCCCGACGAGACACCGAGCACGAACGGGTCGGCGAGCGGATTGCGCAGCAGCGCCTGGAGCGTGGTGCCGCACACCGCGAGCCCGGCCCCGCACACCGCGGCGAGCAGCGTGCGCGGCAGCCGCAGGTTCCACACGATGCCGTCCCGGATCGGGGACAGCTCGGAGGTGCCCCAGCCGATCCGGGCGCCGACCGCCGACCACACGTCGCCGACGCCGATGTGCGCGGGTCCGATGGTGATGGCCACGGCGACGGACGCGCACAGCACGGCGAGTGCCGCGGCCCCGTACAGGGCGGGCCGGACCGTGCTCACTTGCCGAGGCCGAAGCCGCGCAGCGCGGCGGCCACCTTCTCCACACCGTCGACGGTACGGATCGTCGGATTCAGGTCCTGCCCCTTCAGCAGCACGTACCGCTTCTCGCGGACGGCGGTCATCTCCTTGGTCACCGGGTCGGACTCCAGGAACCGGATCTTCTGCGCGGCGGACTCCGCGGACTGCGAACGGCGGGTCAGATCGCCGATGACGAGGACGTCGGGGTCGCGGTCCGCGACGGTCTCCCAGTTGATCTGCGGCCACTCCTCGTGCGTGTCGTCGAAGACGTTGCGCACACCGAGCTCCTCGGTGACGATGCCGGGCGCGCCGCAACAGCCGGCCATGTAGGGCGAGTCGGAGTTCGCGAACCAGTACAGGACGCTCACACCCTTGGCGTCCACGCCCGAAGCCGCCTTCTTCACACGGGACTTGAGCTGCGCGACGAGCTTGTCGCCGCGCTCCTCCACGTCGAAGATCCGGGCCAGGTCGCGTATCTCGCCGTAGACGGTGTCCATGGTCAGGGCACGGGTGCGTACGCCGTCGCCGTCACCGCTGTTGTCCTTGCCGGCGCAGTCCGTGGGTGACAGGTAGGTGGGCACGCCGAGCTTCTCGAACTGCTCGCGGGGCGCCACGCCGCCCTTGCCGAGGGTGTACGTGAACGAGGCTGCGGCGAAGTCCGGTTCGGTGTCCAGGACCTTCTCGAAGGACGGGTAGCGGTCGGCGAGCCGCGGGACCTTCGCGTTCGCCTTCTCCAGGCCCTTCAGGACGGGATCGGTCCACGTCGCGGTCCCCACCATCCGGTCGGCGAGACCGAGCGAGAGCATGATCTCCGCCGAACCCTGGTCCAGGGCGACGGCGCGGCGCGGGGCGTGCGCGACCCGGACCTTCGTACCGCAGTTGTCGAGGGTGACGCCCCCGCCGGCCCGGTCCGCGGTGTCGGCGGAGCCTGCCCCGCCGCAGGCCGTGAGCAACAAGGCGCCCGCCAACAGCGGTGCGAGACGGCGGACTTGACGTGCGAACGGCACGGAACTTCCTCTGCGTCCAGGGCCCATACGCGGAGCCGGTCTGTGGTCCACCCCCGGCCGGTCCTCGACCCCGGGGGCCGCCAGCAGGTCTTCGGACTCGGGATCGTCCGGCCGGAGCGCCTTCCCGGACCGGTGGACCGGCCCAGTGGCAGTGGCTCCGCCCGTCACCCTCACCGCTGCGCGTCAGTTCCGGACTTCCACCGGATTCCCTGACCCGTGCACGTACGAGAACGCACAAAGGTACGACTGGCCATCGGAAGGTATCACGGGCCTGACCAGGCACTCCCGGGCGGGCCGGGCCTCCCGGTACGTCCCGGAGGCCATGGCATGGTGCTGCTCCGGGAACATCTGGGTCGCCGCCCACGCCGTCCGGCCCCTACCCTGCGTCGGATGATGACAGCTGACGACGTGCGGGCCGTGCTCGCCCTGCTGCGCCGGGCCGGGGCGGACGTGTGGGTCGGGGGCGGCTGGGGCATCGACGCCCTGGTCGGCGAGCAGACCCGGGAGCACCGTGATCTGGACCTGATGCACCGGCAGGAACAGGAGCCGGTCGTGCTCGCCGCCCTGGCCGACGCGGCATTCACCGAGTCCCTGGACCAGCGCCCCGTCCGGTTCGTCGTCACGGATCCGGACGGACGCGTACTCGATCTGCATCCCCTGGTCTTCGCCGACGACGGTTCCGCCCGGCAGGCCTCCTTCGCCGCGGAGCGGCCGTTCGTCTATCCGGCGGAGTGCTTCGTCACCGGCACGGTCGCGGGGGAGCGGGTGCCGTGCCTCTCCGCCGCCCAGCAGGTGTCCTTCCACCAGGGCTACGAGCCCACGGACCGCGACCGGCACGACATGGCCCTGCTCCGCACGGTCTTCGGGATCGCCACGCACTTCTGACCGTCAGTCACGGCGTGAGCATCGAGCGACTGCTCCTCAGCGCTCGGCGTTCAACGCGGCGACCGCGCCCGCCGGGTCGCCGATCGTGGCGTAGTCCACGGCGACGAACGTGACCGGTCTGCCGCGCTCCCGCTCGCACCGGTGGACCCGGTCCAGGACGAAGCGGCGGGTGTTCACCGTGCCCGCGTCGAGCCGGCTGCCGCCGTCGATGGTGATGAAGTGGTTCAGCAGGAACAGCCGCTTGTCGTCGCCGCCGCGGTGCGGCGCGCAGCTCATCTCGTCCGGCGCGCGGAACGCGAACGGGGTCTCCATGCCGTACCGGTAGAAATTGCGGTACCAGGGCGCCGGGCCGTCCGCCCGCTCGGCGAAGACGACCAGGCGGCGACCGCTGTCGATCATGTCGCCGAGCGTCGGCCAGGGCTTCGCCGGGTCGGGGTCGGGCGTGTGCACGAGAGTGTCCAACCCGGCCTCGTGCACGGCCTGTCGGGTGTCCCGGCCGGTGATCGCGTCCTGCACGATGAGGGTGATCACCTCGGTCGGGTGCGCGCGCATCCAGTCACCGATCTCGCGCAGCGTCGGCACCAGGGCGAGCGCCCCCGCCCGGCACACGGAATGGCACAGCCACAGCCCCTCGCGCGGAGGGTTGAACGTGTTGATCGCCTGGGTGATGAGCGCCTGCTGCGCGGCCGTGAAGTCGGAGTCGCGCAGGCGCCCGGCGATCTCGTCGGGCTGCTCCCACCGGTAGGTGTCGATCTGCAGGGCGCGGACGCCGTCGTTCAACTGGGCGGTGATCCCCGGGTCCTGGAGAGGGCCGATGAAGCGGTCGACGGTCGTCGACATGGCGTTGTGCGAGGTGAGGTGTGCGACCTCGTCGTAGCGGCGGTCGCACAGCGCGGAGCTGCCCTGGCACGGACGCGGTGCGGCCGGCCGGGCGACGAGCGGCACCACGGTCATCCCGGCCAGCGCCACAGCGGCGCCGCCGAGCCCGAGCGTGACGAGGCGCCGGGAGTCCAGGGCCCGCACCCGCCGTACCCGGTCCACCAGGACCAGCAGCGCTCCGGCGGCCACGGGGACGAGCGCGGCCCACAGGGCGGTGCGGGCGATGTGGTCGAGGGCGCCGTGCTGCACGTCGTCGACGAGCCGGATCAGACTCGGCGGCCACGACGCGGGCGGGTCGACGACGCGGCCGTCGGTGACCAGCCGGGTCACACCGACGGCGGCCGCCGTCAGCAGCCCGCCGGCGAGGAGCGACCACCCGAAGGGCCGCAGCCGGGAGCCCGGCCGGGGAGGGCCGATGAACCAGAGCGCGGCCAGGGAGAGCACGAGCAGCACCGCGGCGACGATCTCCACGAGCCCGAGTCCCGCGGCGGTGTAGGGGCGGATGTCGTGGAGGACCTGGAGGTCGTTGCCGGAGGCGGCGAGGACCGCGCCGAGGTCCCAGGTGCCGCCGTCGACGGCCCGCTGGAACTGCCGCACCGCCTCGCGGGCCCGGTCCGAGAACACCGCGGGGGCCACGGCCGCGAGCGCCGTGGCGACGTCCCCGTCGGCCAGCGCGGTCTCGACCTGCGGGCGCAGCGCGTCACGCTCCCGCTCCGGCAGCGCCCGCAGCAGCGTCTCGGCGGCCCGGTCGGCCTGCGTCGTGGTGAGCGGGAGCGTCGGCAGCCCCTCCGGTGCCCGGCCCGCCGCCAGATCGCCCACGGCGTCCGAGAGGTCCGCCGTGAACCGGTCGAAGTCGGGTTCCGTGCTGCGCTGCAGCCCGGCCACGAGATCGCCGAAGTAGGTCTGCGCCAGATGGTCGACATTGGCGAGCACCGGCCGCAGGTCGACGGTCAGGTCGAGGGTGGCGCGCTCGCCGTTCAGATAGCCGACCACCGCGTCGATCTGCTGCTGTGCCAGGTCACGGACCGTCTCCGGCGGCAGCACCAGTTTGATGTTGGACGTCACCTGGGCTTCCGGGACGTTCAGCCCCGCCAGCAGGTCCCTGGTGACCGGGGAGACCGCGGGGTCCACCAGCACCTCGTTGTAGAGCCGGTCGTACGCGCGCTGCTCGTCGAGCACGGACGCGTGGAACGCCGGGTCGAGGACCGTGGCGCGCACCGTCGCCGTCGTGATCACGCACAGGGTGGCGAGCGCGGCCACCACGAAGGCCACCACCCGCACCGGTCCGTGGAGCGCGGTCCGTTCCATGGCGTGACCTCACCGGGTGCGCGGCGGTCAGAAGTCCACGGGGTCGCGGACGATGGGGCAGGTCATGCAGTGCCCGCCACCACGGCCGCGGCCGAGTTCGGCGCCGACGATGGTGACGACCTCGACACCGGCCTTGCGCAGCAGGGTGTTGGTCTGGGTGTTGCGGTCGTAGGTGACGACGACACCGGGTTCGAGGGCGACCGCGTTGTTGCCGCTGTCCCACTGCTGGCGCTCGGACGCGTACACGTCCCCGCCGGTCTCGATCACCTGGAGCCCGGGGAGGCCGAGCGCCTTGGCGACGACGTCGACGAACGGGGTCGAGCCCTCGTCGACGATGTCGAGGCCGGGAGCCTTGTCGCTGGGACGCAGCGAGAACGTGTGCACCGAGTCCATGATCCGCGGGTAGAGCGTGACGATGTCCCGGTCGGCGAACGTGAAGACGGTGTCCAGATGCATCGCCGAGCGCAGCTTCGGCATCCCGGCGACGACGACGTGCTCGGCCGCGCCCTTCTCGAACAGGGCGGCCGCGACCTGGGTGATGGCCTGCCGCGAGGTGCGCTCGCTCATGCCCATCAGGACCACTCCGTTGCCGACCGGCATGATGTCGCCGCCCTCGAACGTGGCCTGCCCCCAGCCCAGTTCGGGATCGCCCCACCACACGGTCGACCCGACGAAGTCCGGGTGGAAGAGGTAGATCGCCTTCATCAGCAGCGTCTCGTCGTGCCGTGCGGGCCAGTACAGCGGGTTGAGCGTGAGGCCGCCGTACAGCCAGCAGGTGGTGTCGCGGGTGTAGAGCGTGTTGGGCAGCGGCGGCATCAAGTACTCGCGCACACCGGTCGACTCGCGGGCCATCGCCACGTACGCGGAGCGGTAGTCGTCGGGCAGGTCGGTGGTGGCGAGACCGCCGATGAGGTACTCGGCGAGCTGCCGCGGCTCCAGTGACTCCAGGAAGGCGCGGGTGTCGTCGATCAGCCCCACCCCGACCTGATTGGCGACGATCTTGCGGTCGAGGAGCCAGGACCTCGCCTCGGGGATCGCCATGGTCCGCGCGAGCAGATCGTGCAGCTCGACCACGTCGACACCGCGCCGGCGCAGCTTGTTGACGAAGTCGGCGTGGTCGCGCTGGGCGTTCTCCACCCACATGACGTCGTCGAAGAGCAGGTCGTCGGAGTTGGTCGGGGTGAGCCTGCGGTGCGCGAGCCCCGGCGCGCAGACCAGGACCTTGCGCAGCGTGCCCACCTCGGAGTGGACGCCGTACGCGGCGGAAGCGGGGGTGTCGTGGTCAGTCACGGTGTGCCTTCCGGGGTTGACGGTCTCACAGGCTGATCCAGCCGGCCGCCAGGGCGACGATGCCGAGCACGGCGCCGACGACGGAGACGATCAGGATGAGCAGCTCGCGCGGGGAGAACAGGCGCCTGCCCTGCTCCCTGCGGGCCATGACGAACAGGATCGTGGCCGGGGCGTAGAAGACGAACGAGACCAGGACGAACTTCAGCCCGGCCGCGTAGAGCATGAACGCGGTGTAGAGCGTGGCGACGGCCGCGATGGTCAGCTCGCGCGTCGAGGAGCGCCCGCCCTCCGTACGGCGGTCGGGCCGCGTCCCGATCTTCACGGCGAAGGCGGCCGCCAGCAGGTACGGAATCAGGGACAGCGCGCTGGTGAGATCGAGCGCGAAGTTGAAGGCGTCGTCCGAGAACGCGGTGATCACCAGGACGACCTGGGTGAGCACGGTCGTCATGAGGAGCGCCGGCAGCGGGACGTCCGCCGAGGTCGCGCGCCGCAGGAACCGCGGCATGTCGTCGTCCTTGGCCGCCACGAACAGCACCTCGGCGGCCATCAGCGTCCAGGCGAGATAGGCGCCGAGGACGGAGACGATCAGACCGACGCTGATGAACACCTTGCCCCAGGTGCCGACGGCCTCCTCGAGGACGCCCGCCATGGACGGCTGGCGCAGTTCGGCGATCTCGCCCATCGGCAGGATCCCGTACGACACGATGACGACGGAGGCGAAGACGGCGAAGACGCTGAGGAAACCGAGGATCGTGGCCCGGCCGACGTCCGAGCGCTTCTTGGCGTGCCGGGAGTAGACGCTCGCGCCCTCGACACCGAGGAAGACGAACACGGTGGCCAGCATCGTGCCGCGCACCTGGCTGAACAGCGAACCGGCGTAGTCGGCGCCGCCGAAGTTGTCGGCGAACACCGACGGCTTGAAGTACACCAGGGCCAGTACGACGAAGACGAGGATCGGCACGATCTTGGCCACGGTCACGACCTTGTTGATCGCCGCGGCCTCCTTCACCCCGCGCCGGATCATCAGGAAGAACGCCCACAGGCCGGCCGAGGAGAGCACCACGGCGAGCGCCGTGTCGCCGTCGCCCAGAGCGGGCCAGATCGCGCCCACGGTGGACATGATCAGCACCCAGTACGTCACATTGCCGACGCAGGCGCTGGCCCAGTAGCCGAACGCCGAGAAGAAGCCCAGGTACTCGCCGAACCCTGCCTTCGCGTACGCGTAGACGCCCGCGTCCAGGTCGGGCCGGCGCACGGCCAGGGACTGGAAGACGAAGGCGAGCATCAGCATGCCGGTGCCGGCGATCGCCCAGGCGATGAGGGCGCCCGCCACCCCGGTCTCCTCGGCGAAGCGCCGGGGGAGGGAGAACACCCCGGCGCCGACCATGGAGCCGATGACCATCGTGGTCAGGGTGAAGAGAGTCAGCTTCGCGGCGGGAGCGCTCTTCTCGACGGCCTGCTCCATGTCGGCCCCTCCGGGCGGTACGGGTGTGCGTGCGGGTGTGAACGGGATGCCGGTGCACCAGTTTCAACCTGTTTGATGGGGTGCCGCACCTTTTACTCGTATCCGGATGGCTGGATGAGCCGATCTGTGCGCAGCATGGATGGATCGCGACAGAAGGGCCTTCAGGCATGCATTCCTCGTTGAACCCGGCGATTCTCGGGCAGCTGCGCGCACCGCGGCCCTATCCCGCCGTGTCCCTGGCGATGCCGACCCACCGGACGAAGCCCGACAACGCCCAGGACCCCGTCCGCCTCGGCAACCTCGTCGACGAAGCCGTACGGCAGCTCGCCGCGGACCCGGCCGTGACCAGGGAACGCCGCGACGACGTGGTCGCGCAGCTGAGGAAGGCGGTCGAGGAGGTGGACCTCGCCCACGCCAGGAAGGGGCTCGTCGTCTTCGCCGCGCCCGGGGAGCACCAGGCGTGGGTCGTCGACCGGTCCGTGCCCGAACGGGTCGTGGTCGCGGACACCTTCCTCACCCGCAACCTCGTCGCCGCCGACGCGGCGCAGCGCGCCTACTGGGTGCTGGCCGTGGCCGCCGACCGGATGACCCTCTGGGACGGGCAGGGCGACCGCGTCACCGAGGACACCGGCCACGGCTTCCCGCTGAGCCGCAGCCTGGAGGACCCCGACGCCGAGCGCAAGGAGCGCGTCGGCGACCTGCCGAGCACCTTCCGCGACGAGCAGACCCGGCAGTTCTTCCGCGACGCCGACGCCGCACTGGGCAACCGGCTGGGCGACGAGCCCCGGCCCCTCTACGTCACCGGGGAGCCGGCCGCCCTGTCCCTGCTCAACGAGATCGGGACCGCCGCGCACGGCGCGGTCCAGGTCCCGTTCGGCGGGCTGGCCAGGGCCGCCGCGGACACGGTCGCGCGGGCCGTGGCCCCGGCCCGTGCCGACGACGCCGAACGCGTGGTCGCCGAGGCGCTCGCGGAGCTGGACCGGGCACGCGGCGGCAACACCTACGCGGCCGGCGTGGACGAGGTCTGGCAGAAGGCCTCGGACGGCCGGATCCACCGGCTCGTCGTGGAGGAGAACTACCGCATCACCGTGCGGGCCGGGGAGGGCCATCTCGAACCGGCCGCCGCCGACGACCTGGACGCGGTTCACGACATCGTCGACGAGATCGTCGAGTCCGCCCTGGAGACCGGCGCGGAGGTCGTCTTCGTCCCCGACGGCACGCTGGCGGACGCCGGACACGTGGCCGCCGTCCTGCGCTTCTGACCGACCGCCCTACAGGCGCGAGGAAGCGTCAGTGCTCAGAAAGGAACCCGCTCATGAAGACAGCCCGGGCGTCCGGACGGACCCGCCGCCGTCGCGCGCCGATCGCCGTGGCCGTGTGCGCGGCCGCCGGCATGCTGACCCTCGCGGCATGCGGCTCCGACAGCGACAACGACGGCGGAGCGAGCGCCAGCCCCCGGCCGACCGCACCGAACGCGTCGGACTTCTCCGGTGAGGCTCCGTCGGCGCTGGCCTCCAGCGCCGCGTCGAAGAAGGCGGAGGTCAAGGAGTCGGCCTCCAGGGCGGCCGAGTCGGCGTCCCAGCGGGCCCACGACTTCGAGGCGTCGGTCTCCGCCGACGTGGAGCGCAACCGGCAGGAGTTCCAGAAGGAGCTGGACGCCGTCGACGGGCAAGGCAACGCGATGAAGGACGTCTCCCTCACCGGCAAGCCGCTCGCCGAGACGGACAACGTGCGCGCGCTCGTCGTCAACATCACCAACAGGACCGACGAGACCGCGTCGTTCGCGGTGCAGGTCGACTTCAGCGACTCCGACGGCAAGGTCGTGGAGTCCAAGGTCGTCGGCGCGAAGGACCTGAAGGCGGGCGACCGCGCCCAGCCGCTGGCCATCAGCTCGAAGCCGCCGGAGCCGCACCTCACCGCGAAGATCGCGAAGGCCCAGCGGTACTGACGGAACGGGGCGCCGGCACGGTCGCTATCTTGTGATCCATGCAGTCCTACACAATCGGCCAGGCGGCACGGCTGCTCGGCGTCAGCCCCGACACGGCGCGGCGCTGGGCCGACGCGGGCCGGGTCGTCACGCATCGCGACGAGGGCGGACGGCGCCTCATCGAGGGCAAGGACCTCGCCGCGTTCTCCGTGGAGCTGGCCAAGGGCACCGGCGGCGACGAGGACGTCTCGTACACCTCGGTGCGCAACGCGTTCCCCGGGATCGTCACCGCCGTCAAGCTCGGTGACGTCGCCGCCCAGGTCGAGATCCAGGCCGGACCGCACCGGCTGGTGTCGCTGCTGACCCGCGAGGCCGTGGAGGAACTCGGCCTGGAGGTCGGCATGGAGGCCACCGCCCGGGTGAAGTCGACGAACGTGCACATCGACCGCGCCTGACCGCTCAGATGCCGGCCGAGCGGTCGTGGCACAGCAGGGCCGCCCACAGATCGAGCCGGTCGGCGAGCCGGGACAGATCGCGCCCGGTGAAGAGCTCGATGCGCTGGACGCGGTAGTGAACGGTGTTGACGTGCAGGTGCAGGGCCTGCGCGGTCCGCGCCCACGACCCGTCGCAGGCGAGGAAGGTCCGCAGGGTCTCCAGAAGCGGGGTCGCGGAGGCGTTCTCGGCGTCGAGGAGCGGGGCGAGCACCGTGCCGCTGAACGCGCCGCGGACCGTCGCCGGGATCCCGGCGAGCAGCGCGTCGAGTGTGGTGAGAGCGGTCGCGTCGGTCAGCAGCGAGGAGCCGGGGGCGGTGCCGCGGGCCGCGTCCAGGGCGAACCGGGCCTCGGCCAGCGCAGGTCCGAGGCCCGCGGCCGACGCGGCGGGTGATCCGGTACCGCCGTGCAGCGCCACCCCCGGATCGCAGGCGGCGACGCGCTGCCACACCTCGTCGGCCGGCCCCGCCGGACCGGCGGTGACGGAGAACGCCGTGCCGTCCGGCAGTACACCGACCGCCGCGGGCCCCGTCGCCACCAGAGCCGTCACCTCCGCCAGCGCGCCCTCGGCGGGCCACGCGCCCTCGCCGCTCGTGCCGGCGACGACCACGCGGTACGGGCCACGGGCGGGCAGCCCGCAGTCGCGCAGCGCCGCTTCCAGCGCGCTCGCGGAGGCAGTCTCCCGGCAGAGCAGCGCGCCCAGTCCGTCGGCGGCCCGGACCCCGGTCGAGCGGTCCCGGATCCCCGACTCCTGGCAGCGGCCCAGGATCGCGGCGACCTCCTGCAACAGACGGGGCGGTACGGCGTCCCGGTCGGGCAGGTACAGATGCCTTCGCTCGTACGGGGAGGCGAGGTCCGCCTCGACGGGCAGCGCCGCGCCGTCGCTGTCATGGACCAGCGCCGCCGCCTGCACCGCGGCCAACGGCCGTGCGTGCGCGGTGGCGGCGACCGTGCGCCCGGCCGGGGTCAGCACGTAGGCCTCGGCCGCCCGGCCGAGATGCGCGAACGCGGCCTCGACGATCTCCTGCGGTCCCGCGCCCCGGGCGAGGAGCCGGCTCAGGCGGATCCGCGCGTTCTCCGGCAGGGCGTGATGACGGCTCAACTCGCCCCACTGCTGCAGATAGACGGTGTCCGTCACGGACCGGAACATGACGTGCGCCGGGACCGCCGCCACCGGCAGCGCATGCCGCGCGCACGCCTCGACCAGCACCTCGGGAACCGCGCCGTGCGTCTCCTCGCCCGCCAGCAGCGCGGCGGCCCCGGCGCCGCGCAGTGCGGAGACGAACCGCTCCGCGCGCCCCGGACCGCCCCGCGGCGTCCACCACACCAGTCCGCTGAGCACCACCTCGCCCGGGCGCACGAACCGGGCCGGATTCTCCAGGTCCGTCACGGTCACCCCGCTGATCTCCCGCTCCAGCAGCGCGTCCGCGGCCCACAGCAGGCGCAGGCCCAGGGTCTCGTCCTTCAGGAGATGTTCGACGTGCATGGTGCTCCGGGTTCTCGTACGGACCGGATCCGGCCGCTCCGCGTGCCGCTCTCCGACATATCTCATTCACCAGGCAAATGAGCTTCTTGGCATAGTAAATGCCAGGTGAAGGGAGTGGAATACCCCTTGGTTGATCCTCCAGCCGAGGCCCCGGAAAACTCGGAGTTTCCGTGCTGTGAACCAGTCGTCCGCGGCCGGATCCCGTTGCTTCACTGACCGGCATGGACCTGAACACCGTGGTGGAGATACGGGATGCCCGGGATCCCGCGCCCTGGCAGCCGGGCGACGCGTGGCTCGGCGGCGGCACCTTCCTGTTCTCCGAACCCCAGCCGCGCCTGCGGCGCCTGGTCGACCTCAGCCGCACCGGCTGGACCCCCGTGCGGCGCCACCCGGACGGCTCCGTGGAGATCGCCGCCACCTGCACCATCGCCCGACTGTCCCGCTACGCCGCGGCGTTGACGGACGCAGCGGCGCCCCTGTTCGAGCAGTGCTGCCGGGCCTTCCTGGCCTCGTTCAAGATCTGGAACATGGCCACGGTCGGCGGCAACCTCTGCAACGCCCTCCCGGCCGGCCCGATGATCTCGCTCACCGCCGCGCTCGACGGGGAGTGCCTGCTGCTCGCCCAGGACGGCGTACGCCGCCGGGTGCGCGTCGCCGACTTCGTCACGGGAGCCGGCCGCAAGGTCCTCGCCGAGGGGGAGTTGCTGCGGTCGGTGACCCTGCCGGCCCGCGCCCTCGCCTGCCGCACGGCGTTCCGGCAGGCGTCGCTGTACGGCCTCGGCCGCTCCGGGGCGCTGGTCATCGGGGCGCTCGACCCGCACGACGGATCGCTGGCCATCACCGTCACCGCCGCGACCGTGCGGCCGATCCGGCTGTGGTTCCCGCTGCCGCCGAGTGCCGACCGGCTGCGCGCGGACCTCGACACGGCGATCCGCGACGACGAGTGGTTCGACGACATCCACGGACTGCCCGCCTGGCGACGGCATATGACACTCCGGTACGCGGAGGAGATCCGCCGCGAGCTCGAAGGGACCCCCGCACCATGAGGACCGACATCAACGGCCGCCCCTTCGAGGACGAGCCGCGTCCCGGCCAGTGCCTGCGCACCTACCTGCGCGAACGCGGCTGGTTCGGGGTGAAGAAAGGCTGCGACGCGGGGGACTGCGGCGCCTGCACCGTGCACGTCGACGGCGAACCCGTGCACAGCTGCCTGTACCCGGCCTTCCGCGCCGACGGCCGAGCCGTCACCACCGTCGAGGGGCTGGCCGCACCGGACGGCGAACTCCACCCCGTGCAGCGGAAGTTCCTCGACGCCCAGGGATTCCAGTGCGGGTTCTGCACGGCCGGGTTCATGATGACGACGGCGGCCCTCTCCGACGACCAACTCGACGATCTCCCCAGAGCGTTCAAGGGAAATCTGTGCCGCTGCACCGGCTACCGCGCCATCGAGGACGCCGTACGCGGCCGGTGCCACGTCGAGGCCCCCGCCCCCGGCGAGTCCGTCGGCCGCAACCTGCCCGCCCCCGCAGGCCCCCAGGTCGTCACCGGCACCGCCCGCTACACCTTCGACCTCGACGTGCCCGGACTGCTGCACATGAAGCTGCTGCGCTCCCCGCACGCCCACGCCCGCATCACCGCGGTCGACACCGCCGCCGCCCTGCGCGTCCCCGGCGTCCACGCCGTCTTCACCCACCAGGACGCCCCCGAGCGGCACTACTCCACCGCCCGCCACGAACACCCCGAGGAGGACCCCGACGACACCCGCCTCCTCGACGACACCGTCCGCTACATCGGGCAGCGCGTCGCCGCGGTCGTCGCCGACAGCGAGGCCGCCGCGGAAGAGGGTTGCCGCCGCGTCGAGATCACGTACGAAGTGCTGCCCGCCGTCCTCGACCCGGAGGACGCCATGCGGCCGGGCGCACCCGTCGTGCACGACAAGGACGCGGCCACCGCCCGCATCGCCCGCCCTCGCGCCAACGTCGTCGGCGAGACGCACGGCGAGACCGGCGACGTGGAGCGCGGCTTCGCCGAGGCCGACGTCGTGTACGAGGACACGTACCGTACCCAGCGCGTCCAGCACGCCAGCCTGGAGACGCACGGCGCCCTCGCCTGGCTCGACGAGGACGACCGGCTCGTCGTGCGCTCCAGCACCCAGACCCCCTTCCTCACCCGGCGGGCCCTGTGCGCGCTGTTCGACCTGCCGCAGGACAAGGTCCGCGTCGTCGCGGGCCGGGTCGGCGGCGGCTTCGGCGGCAAGCAGGAGATGCTCGTCGAGGACATCGTCGCCCTCGCCGTGCTGCGGCTGCGCCGCCCGGTGAAACTGGAGTACACCCGCGCCGAGCAGTTCTACGGAGCGACCACCCGGCACCCCTTCACCATCGGCGTGAAACTCGGCGCCCGGCGCGACGGCACCCTCACCGCGCTCCAGCTCCGCGTCGTCTCCGACACGGGCGCCTACGGCAACCACGGCCCGGCCGTGATGTTCCACAGCGTCGGCGAGTCCACCGCCGTCTACCGGGCCCCGCACAAGAAGGTCGACGCGTACGCGGTCTACACGCACACCGTTCCGGCCGGCGCCTTCCGCGGCTACGGCCTCGGGCAGGTGATGTTCGCGCTGGAGTCCGCGCTCGACGAACTCGCCCGGCAACTCGGCCTGGATCCGCTGGAGTTCAAGGCCCGCAACATCATCGGCCCGGGCGAGGCCATGGTCACTCCCGGCGGCGAGGAGGAGGATCTCCACATCGCCAGCTACGGCCTCGACCAGTGCGTGGACATCGTGCGCCGCGCGCAGGCCGAACTCGCGGGCGAGAGCGCCCCGGAGGGCTGGCTCGTCGGCGAGGGCACGGCCCTCGCGATGATCGCCACCGGCCCGCCCGGCGGCCACTTCGCGGACGCCCGCGCCGCCCTCGCCTGCGACGGGACGTACGAACTCGGCTTCGGGACAGCCGAGTTCGGCAACGGCACGACCACCGTCCACCGGCAGATCGCCGCGGGCGAACTCGCCACCACCGTCGACCGCATCGCGGTGCGCCAGTCCGACACCGACGTCGTCCGCCACGACACCGGAGCCTTCGCCTCCACCGGTGTCGTGGTCGCGGGCAAGGCCACCCTGCGCGCCGCACGCGCTCTGGCCGACCAGATCCTCGACGTCGCGGCCGCCCAACTGCGCGTCCCGCGCGCCGACTGCCGTCTGGGAGAGGAGGCCGTCCTGCACCCCGGCGGACGCCTCCCGCTGAAGGAGCTGTACGCCGCCGCGCAGGCCGTCGGCGTGACCTTCACGGCCGAGGGGCACTTCGGCGGCACCCCGCGCTCGGTCGCCTTCAACGCGCAGTGGTTCCGGATCGCCGTGGACCCCGGCACCGGCGAGATCCGCATCCTGCGCAGCGTGCACGCGGCCGACGCCGGACAGGTCATGAACCCCATGCAGTGCCGGGGCCAGGTCGAGGGCGGCGTCGCGCAGGCGCTCGGCGCCACCCTCTTCGAGCACGTGCGCATCGACGAGCACGGCGCCGTGGAGACCGCCGCCTTCCGCCGCTACCGGCTCCCTCAGTACGCCGACGTGCCGCGCACCGAGGTCCACTTCATGGAGACGCGCGACGCCATCGGCCCGCTCGGCGCGAAATCGATGAGCGAGAGCCCCTTCAACCCCGTCGCCCCCGCCTTCGCCAACGCCCTGCGCGCCGCGACCGGCATCCGCTTCACCGAGCTGCCGCTCACCCGCGACCGCGTCTGGCTCGCCCTGCGCACCGCTCAGACCCAGGAGGCGTAGTCCCCCGTCACGCGGATCGCACTGATGCCGCTGATGTGCCGGGCCCCGCAGCGGTCCTGCGGCAGCACGAGCTGCGGCCCCGCCCGGTCCAGCGGGCTGTCGTCGACGGTCAGCGCCAGCAGGACCGGCTGGCCCGCGAAGTCGGGGTCGATCTCGGCCCAGGACAGCAGCGCGTGGTGACCGTCGGCGCCGCGCACCGCGACGAGATAGCGCAGCCGGTCCTTGCGGCGCACCGGGTCGAAGCCCGGCCCCGCCGCCGACAGCACGTCGTACAGCCGCGGACCGGTGAAGCGGTGGTGCTGGACGCCGCTGGTGGCGCACTCGAAGTCGACCTCGGCGCCGTGCTGCGACCAGGCCCGCAGATCGGTCACGGACAGCCGGGCCGGCCGTGCGAGATCGCCGCTCAGCGTCAGCTGCGCCACGGGGTCGGCCACGGGTTCCGTCATGGACTGGCTCATGGGCCACCACCTCCCGCAGGACCGTACCCGCCCGATCGCCCCGTACAAACGCACATGCGTATATCCAAGGGGCAAGATCCCAGCTCATGCGATGTGACAGAAGACTTACACCTTGCAGGTGCGGCAGTATGATCCCCGCAACCCATCGGCTGCCGCACCAGTCGAAAGCTCAGGAACCAAGGGAGTGGACCCGTGATAACCCGTTCCGCGCGCCGGACCCGTCGGATGCTGTCCGTGGCCGGCCTCGGTACCGCCGCGCTGCTGACCCTGAGCGCCTGCGGCTCGTCCGACTCCGGCTCGTCCTCGGACTCCTCCGCACCGGCCTCCGCGGACAAGAAGCTGTCCGGCACGGTGACCGTGTTCGCCGCCGCCTCGCTCAAGGAGAGCTTCACGACGCTGGGCAAGCAGTTCGAGAAGGAGCACCCCGGTACCAAGGTCACCTTCAACTTCGGCGGCAGCGACAGCCTCGCCGCGGGCATCAACGGCGGCGCCCCCGCGGACGTGTTCGCCGCCGCGAGCCCCAAGACCATGAAGATCGTCACCGACAAGGGCGGCGCGTCCGGCGAGCCGACGACCTTCGTGCGCAACCAGCTGGAGATCGCCACCCTGCCGGGCAACCCGGACAAGGTGTCCTCGCTGAAGGACCTCACGAACTCCGACCTCAAGGTCGTACTGTGCGACAAGAGCGTGCCGTGCGGCGCCGCCGCCCAGAAGGCGCTGGACGCCAGCAAGCTGAAGCTCACCCCGGTCTCGTACGAGCAGGACGTCAAGAGCGCCCTGACGAAGGTCGAGCTGAAGGAGGCCGACGCGGCCGTCGTCTACAAGACCGACGTCCACGCGGCAGGTGACAAGGTGGAGGGCGTGGAGTTCCCCGAATCGACCGACGCCATCAACGACTACCCGATCGCCCTGCTCAAGGACGCGCCCAACGCCGCCGCCGCGAAGGAGTTCATGAAGCTGGTGCAGTCGGCCGACGGGCAGAAGGTGCTGACCGAGGCCGGGTTCCTCAAGCCGTGACCTCGCTCGACAAGTCCGGCGCCGCGGCCGACACCCTCACCGGTGGGCCGCGGCGCCGCCGTGTCCGCACCGCGCCGCTGCCCCTGCTGCTGCCCGCCCTCGTGGGCCTCGCGTTCCTCGTGGTGCCGCTGCTGGCGCTGCTCGTCCGCGCCCCCTGGCGGGACCTGCCGTCCCAGCTGACCAGCACCGAGGTGTGGCAGGCGCTCCAGCTCTCCCTCGTCTGCGCCACGCTGGCCACCCTCGTGAGCCTGGTGCTCGGCGTGCCGCTGGCCTGGCTGCTGGCCCGCACGGAGTTCCGCGGCCGCGGTCTCGTACGCGCCCTGGTGACACTGCCGCTCGTCCTGCCCCCGGTGGTGGGCGGTGTGGCGCTGCTGACGGCGCTCGGCCGCAACGGGATCGTCGGCCAGTACCTGGACTCCTGGTTCGGCATCACCCTGCCCTTCACCACGACGGGCGTGGTGATCGCCGAGGCGTTCGTCGCCATGCCCTTCCTCGTCATCAGCGTCGAGGGCACCCTGCGCGCCGCCGACCCGCGCTACGAGGAGGCCGCCATGACGCTCGGCGCGTCCCGCTTCACCGCGTTCCGCCGGGTGACGCTGCCACTGATCGCGCCCGGCATCGCCGCGGGCTCGGTCCTCGCCTGGGCCCGTGCGCTCGGCGAGTTCGGCGCGACCATCACCTTCGCCGGGAACTTCCCCGGCCGCACCCAGACCATGCCGCTCGCCGTCTACCTCGCCATGCAGAGCGACCCGGCCGCGGCGATCGCCCTCAGCCTGGTCCTGCTCGCCGTGTCCATCACGGTTCTCGCGGGCCTGCGCGACCGCTGGATGACCGCCTCATGACCGAGACCGTGACCGACCGCGAGTCGGCCCGCCAGGACGGCGCGGGCCTGGACGCCCGTCTCGTCGTCGACCGTGGCACCTTCCGCCTCGACGTGACCCTGGCCGCCGCCCCCGGCGACGTCGTCGCCCTGCTCGGCCCGAACGGCGCGGGGAAGACCACCGCGCTGCGCGCCCTCGCCGGCCTCGCCCCGCTCGACGACGGCCACCTGCGCCTCGACGGCCACGAACTCGACGGCACCCCGCCCGAGTCCCGCCCCGTCGGCGTCGTCTTCCAGGACTACCTCCTCTTCCCGCACCTGACCGCCCTGGACAACGTCGCCTTCGGGCCCCGCTGCCAGGGCAGGACCAAGTCGGAGGCCCGCGCCGAGGCCACCGCCTGGCTCGACCGGATGGGGCTCGCCGCCCACGCCGGGGCCAAGCCGCGCCGCCTGTCCGGCGGCCAGGCCCAGCGCGTCGCCCTCGCCCGCGCCCTGGCCACCCGGCCCCGCCTGCTCCTGCTCGACGAGCCCCTGGCCGCGCTCGACGCCCGTACCCGCCTCGACGTTCGGGCTCAACTCCGGCGCCACCTGGCCGAGTTCGAGGCCGTCGCCGTCCTGGTCACGCACGACCCGCTGGACGCCATGGTGCTGGCCGACCGCCTGGTGGTCGTCGAGGACGGGCACGTCGTCCAGGAGGGCGCCCCCTCCGACATCGCCCGCCACCCGCGCACCGACTACATCGCGCAGCTCGTCGGCCTCAATCTCTACCGGGGCCGCTCCGACGGCCACACCGTCCAGGTCGACGGCGACGGTCCCGCGATCACCACCACCGAGGACCTCGACGGCCCGGTCTTCGTCGCGTTCCCGCCGGGAGCGGTGACCCTGCACGGCGAGCGGCCCACCGGTTCCAGCGCGCGCAACCTGTGGCGCTGCGAAGTGGCCGGCATGGAGACCCACGGCGACCAGATCCGCGCCGCCCTCACCGGCGAACTGGCGCTCGCCGCCGACCTCACGACCGTGGCGGCCGCCGAGCTCGACCTGCACCCCGGCGCCACGGTGTGGGCGACGGTCAAGGCGGCGCAGACCCACGCGTACCCCGCCTGATCCGGGACCTTCGGCCCCACTTGGTCCCCTGCGGCGAGGGTCCGCCACGATCTGCCAGGCGCCGCCGTCCGGGCGCCTGGCACCTGCGACGGGGGTGGGGCTCTGGCGCGCCCGGCAGGACTACGGTGAGGTCGCAACAGGCCCCGTAAGGGGCAGAACACCGCTATTCGTAAGGCGCGCCGTCATGACTCTGAGCATCCGCAACCAGCTGCCCGGCACCGTCACCGCCATCACGTCCGGCGAGGCGATGGCGACGGTCAGGGTCCGCCTCGACGGCGGTCAGCACCTCACGGCAGCCATCACCCTGGAGTCCGTCAAGGACCTCGGCCTCGCCGACGGCTCCGCCGTCCGGGCCCTGGTCAAGTCCACCGAGGTGGCCCTCGCCACCGGCCCGGTGGAAGGCCTGTCCATCCGCAACCAACTGCCCGGCACCGTCACCGACGTGACCACCGGCGCCGCCATGGCCTCCGTCAAGATCTCCGTCGACGGCGGCGAACTGACCGCGGCCGTCACCAAGGACGCGGTCACCGACCTCGGCCTGAGCGCCGGCTCCTCCGTCGTCGCCCTCATGAAGTCCACCGAGGTGTCGCTCGCCACCGTCTGACAGGCCGTTGCGTGACCCGCGGGGCCATCGGGGAGGATGGCGCCAAGAAGATCGTCCGGGCCCGCGGGTCCCCGCCTCTGGAAGGAAACGACGAGCTCATGCACATCCTCGTGACCCGTGCCCTGACGGAGGACCTCGGATGACCGGCGGCGAAGCCCCCGTCCTCGTCCACCGGGAGGGCCGGGCCGCCCACCTCGTCCTCAACCGGCCCCGCGCCCTGAACGCGCTCAACCACGACATGGTGCGCCTCATCGACCAGGCGCTCACCTCCTGGGAGGACGACGACACCGTCGGGACCGTCGTCATCACCGGCGCGGGGGAGCGCGGCCTGTGCGCGGGCGGCGACATCCGCGCGGTGCACGACGACGCGCGGGACGGCGACGGCACCGCATCCGCCGCGTTCTGGCGCGACGAGTACCACCTCAACGCCCGTATCGCCCGCTACCCCAAGCCGTACGTCGCCGTGATGGACGGCATCGTGATGGGCGGCGGCGTGGGCGTCTCCGCGCACGGCGGCGTCCGAGTCGTCACCGAACGCTCGCGGGTCGCCATGCCGGAGACCGGCATCGGTTTCGTGCCCGATGTCGGCGGCACGTACCTCCTGACGCGTGCGCCCGGCGAGACGGGCACCCGCCTCGCGCTGACGGGCGAGCACATCGGGGCCGCTGACGCCCTGCTGTGCGGGCTCGCCGACCACTACGTGCCGTCGGCGGCGCTGCCCGCACTCCTGGCCGAGCTGGCGACCGCGCCGGTGCGGGACGCGCTCGCGCGCCACGAACTCCCGGCGCCGCAGGGAGAGTTGACGGCTCAGCGTGACTGGACGGACACCTGTTTCGCGGCGGACACCGTCGAGGAGATCGTGGACCGCCTGCTCGGCCACGGCGACCCCGCGGCCAAGGAAACGGCCGAAGTGCTGCTCAGCCGGTCGCCCACCGCCGTCAAGGTCACCCTGGCCGCGATGCGCCGGGCCCGCGCACTCGACTCCCTGGAAAGCGTGCTCGACCAGGAGTACCGCGTCTCCTGCGCGGCGCTGAGCGGCCCGGACCTCGTCGAGGGCGTCCGCGCCCAGGTCATCGACAAGGACCGCAGGCCCCGATGGTCACCGCGCACCCTCGCCGAGGTCACCGACGCCGACGTGGCACGCCACTTCGCACCGCTGGGCGCGCGCGAACTCGGCCTCGGCGCGCGCAGGTCGTAGCCGCACCGGCACTGCGAGCAAGATCACTCCGGCCGGGGCTGTCTTGGCCATGCACGCGACACGCGGTACCTTCAGTGCGTATCGACGACGGCACGACGGAAGCCGGTGGAAATCCGGCACGGTCGCGCCACTGTGTGCGAGCGGTCCCAGGACCGCTCGTGAGTCAGACCCGTGGCTGTCGTCCTGTGCACCACCGAGATGGGACGCGAACTCCCGAGGAGGCCCTGCCATGGCGCAGCCTGTCGCCCAGCCGACCGCCACCACCCCTGTCATACCGGCAAAACTGCCGCTGAAGGTGATCGCCCCCTGGGCCGCCTTCTTCGGCATCCTGATGCTCGTCCTGCTCTACTTCGTCGGCGCCGAACAGGGCGCCACGTCCGTGTTCAGCGGCGCGGAGGTCCATGAGTGGGTGCACGACGCCCGCCACCTGCTCGGCTTCCCCTGCCACTGACCAGAGGGACGTCGCGCAGCTCATGAACTCGACAACCGTACGCAACCTGCTTGTTCGGGGCATGCTCGCCGGCCTTGCCGCCGGCGTGCTCGCCCTGGTCATCGCCTACTGGCTCGGTGAGCCGAACGTCGACAAGGCGATCGGCTTCGAGGAGAGCGGCCACGCCGGGCACTCCCACGGCGACGAGGTCGAACTCGTCTCCCGCAGCCTGCAGTCGACGGCCGGACTCGCCACCGGCGTCCTCGTCTACGGGGTCGCCTTCGGCGGCATCGCCGCGCTCGCCTACTGCTTCGCCCTGGGCCGGGTGGGCCGCTTCGGCCCGCGCGCCACGGCGCTGCTGCTGGCGGTGTGCGCGCTGATCGCCGTGTACGTCGTGCCGTTCCTGAAGTATCCGGCCAATCCGCCCGCGGTCGGCAACGGCGACACCATCGGCAAGCGGACCACCCTGTACTTCCTGATGATGGTGCTCAGTGTGCTGCTCGCGATCGGCGCGACGATCCTGGGCAAGCGGCTCGCCCCCAGGATCGGCACCTGGTACGCCACCGTCGTGGCGGTGCTCGGCTTCGTCGTCGTGATCGGCGTGGCCTTCGCGTTCCTGCCCGTGGTCAACGAGGTGCCGGACCACTTCCCGGCCGCTCTGCTGTGGCGCTTCCGGCTCTCCGCCCTCGCCGTACAGATCACGCTGTGGGGTGCATTCGGCCTGCTCTTCGGTGAGTTGGCCGAACGGCTGCTGCGTCCGCGGTCCGCCGCGGTGCCCGCTCGGGCGGTGCCGGCCGGGCAGTGACCCGACCCGTCGCACGAGAGGGCCCGCGGAACCGTCCGGGGGCCCTCTCGCGTTCGCGGGGGCCGGCCGGGCCACGCGTCGCCGACCGGGCGAGGAGGGGAGGAGCCGAGCGGCCGGACCGTCCCGGCCGCGCCGCACCACCCCCGGCGGTCACGAGGTGATCGCCGAACGGGAGCGAGATGTGCGGGGGCGGAGAGGTCCCCGCTCCAGGTCCGCCACTGGAGGCGCCGCCGACCGCCGCGGGAGCGCGGTCGGCCGCGCCGAACCCGGAGGCACCGCTCCCTGGCCGGCAGCGGGCCTCGTTCCCCTCGGCCGGGTCAGGACGGGCCCAGTGGACGGCCGAGCCCGACGTTCCACCGCCCCAGCCGCCCGCTGAGCTCCGTGACCGTCAGCGGCGCCACGTCCAGCCGCCAGAACGCGGCCGGGGGCGCCCCGATCGCCTGCACCACGGCGGCCCGCACCACGTCCGGTTCCACCACCGCGACGAGACGCCCCGCGCCCGGCTCCACGCCGCCCAGCCATCGCGCGACCCGCGCGCACACCTGCGCCACCGACTCCCCGCCCGGCGCGGCGGTGCCCGGTTCGGTGAGCCAGCGCCCCAGGGCCTCGGGCTCGGCGGCGCCCACCTCGTCCAGCGTCCTGCCGCGCCAGCTCCCCGCGTCGATGCCCGCCAGTTCGGCGGCGGTCGACGCGGTCGAGAGCCCGAGCGCGGCGGCGGTCTCCCGGCAGCGCGCGCTGGGCGACACCACCACCCGGGCATCCGCGGGCAGCGAACCGGCTGCCGCGCGGGCCCGCTCGGCCCCCGCGGGGTCGAGCGGATCGCCGTCGTCGAAGGCGGCCCGGCGCTGCGCCGCGCTCAGGGCGGGTGTCACGAGAAGGACGCGACTGGTCTGGTTCATAGGAGTCGAGACTAGCGACCGGCACCACGCCCCCACCGGCGAGGACCAGGGCGGGAGCGCTCTCCGAGAGCCCAAGTGCCGCTGTTGCGAAGCCACTTGATGAGGTGCCGGAACACCCCTGGAACGGGTGGGCCCGGCGCCGCTTCCTGAAACAGGGCGTTCACTTTCTCTTGACACTGCCACGTCAGAGCGAGAACACTCCCCGGCGAGAGAGCGCTCTCTCGACCCGTGCGCGACATGTCCCACGGACGGCGGCCACCCCTCGTGCCGCCGCCCACCCCCCACCACACGTCGTACCGACATGGCAGGAGGTCTCCATGGCACGGAGATCGAAAATCTTCTCAGGGCTGCTGATATCCGGCGCACTCGTACTGACCACGCTGGGCGTGGGCGGCGTCGCCCTCACCGCCGGCGCCGCCGAGGCACCCGCGCAGCAGACGTCCTCGTCCGCATCCGTCCACCAGGGCCACACGATGGCCGCGTCCACCCGAGCCGCCGCCGAGGACGCGGACGGCGACGGCTACATCCCGGCGAACCCGCCGGTCACGGGCGTCGAACCGTCCACGAAGGAGCCGCCGCACGCCTACTTCCACGAGTTCCAGGCGCACTGCTCCGTCACCCACACCAAGCCGGACGACCCGATCGTCTACCCCGGCCAGGCCGGAAAGTCCCACGACCACACGTTCATGGGCAACACCACGACCGACGCGAACAGCACCACGGACTCGCTCGGCAGCGGCTCCACGAAGTGCCTCGCGCCGGGCGACAAGTCCGGCTACTGGATGCCCACCATGCTCAACGGCGACCAGCCGGTCCTCCCGGTCGGCGAGCAGACCATCTACTACAAGGCCGGTGTCACCGACTACACCAGTGTGCGGCCCTTCCCCAAGGGACTGCGGTTCGTCGTCGGCAGCCCGATGCAGACCGCGCAGGAGTTCCGCAACCACCCCGGCTTCGTCGAGGGCTGGGAGTGCGGTGACAGCTTCTTCAACGTCGACTTCCCCAAGGACTGCCCCACGACGCCGTCCACCCAGGTCAACATCCGCTTCCAGGCGCCGAGTTGCTGGGACGGGAAGTACCTGGACACCCCTGACCACAAGAGCCACATGGCGTATCCGGTCGTGAAGAACGGGACCAACGACAACATCTGCCCGGCCGACCACCCCGTCGCCCTGCCGATGATCGAGTTCAAGATGGCGTTCCCCGTCAACGGCGACCTGTCGAAGCTGCGGCTGTCCAGCGGCCCCAGCTACTCGTTCCACTACGACTTCTTCAACGCCTGGGACGACCGGACGCTGAAGGCCATGGTCGACCACTGCGTCGTCGGCGGCCTCCAGTGCGACCCGCGCGGCTACGACCAGAACCACCCGGAGAAGGGCGCGGTCCTCAACGACCACTACGAGCTGCCCTGACCCCGCGAAGTACCCGGGGCGGCGGCCGTCCTGACCGGCCGCCGCCCCTTCCCCTCCCTCTCTCCCTCCCTCTGCTTCCCCTCTCTCTGCCCCCTCTGCTTCTCCCACCGACCCCCACCGGAGGCACCCGCATGCGCAGGACCCGCACCACCAACCGCAGATCGCACCGTCTGGCCACACCCGTCACCGCCGGGATGCTCGCGGCCGGCTTCCTGGCCCTGCCCGCCCAGCACGCGCAGGCGGCGGGCGACGTGGTGAAGGTGACCGGATCGCAGGGCAACTGGCAGCTCCAGGTCAACGGCTCGCCGTACCAGGTCAAGGGCCTGACCTGGGGACCGTCCGTCGGCGACGCCGACAAGTACCTCCCCGACCTGAAGTCCATGGGCGTCAACACCATTCGCACCTGGGGCACCGACGCCACCAGCAAGCCGCTGTTCGACTCCGCGGCCGCGAACGGCATCAAGGTCATCGCCGGCTTCTGGCTCCAGCCCGGCGGCGGCCCCGGCAGCGGCGGCTGCGTGAACTACCTGACGGACACCGCGTACAAGAACCAGATGCTCGACGAGTTCCCCAAGTGGGTCGACACGTACAAGGACAACCCCGGCGTGCTGATGTGGAACGTCGGCAACGAGTCCGTACTCGGTCTGCAGAACTGCTACAGCGGCGACGAACTGGAGAAGCAGCGCGACGCCTACACGACCTTCGTCAACGACATCACCAAGAAGATCCACGCCGTCGACCCGAACCACCCGGTCACCTCCACCGACGCCTGGGTCGGCGCCTGGCCCTACTACAAGAAGAACGCCCCCGACCTCGACCTGTACGCCGTCAACTCCTACAACGCGGTCTGCGACGTCAAGTCGGCCTGGGAGCAGGGCGGTTACACCAAGCCGTACATCGTCACCGAGACCGGTCCCGCGGGGGAGTGGGAGGTGCCCGACGACGCCAACGGCGTTCCCCAGGAGCCCACCGACCAGGCCAAGGCCGAGGGCTACACCAAGGCGTGGGGCTGCATCACCGGGCACAAGGGCGTCGCCCTC
Organism: Streptomyces sp. cg35; assembly: GCF_050410835.1. Classification (NCBI taxonomy): domain Bacteria; kingdom Bacillati; phylum Actinomycetota; class Actinomycetes; order Kitasatosporales; family Streptomycetaceae; genus Streptomyces; species Streptomyces sp. cg35. Next base: position 700,602 of record NZ_CP191268.1, on the reverse strand, counting down.
GGCGCCACCATGTTCCACTACGGCACCGAGTACGACTTCGGCGGCATCTGGTTCAACCTGCTGCCCGCCGGTGAGAAGCGGCTGTCCTACTACGCCGTGAAGAAGGCCTACGGAGCGGACACGTCCAGGGACAACACCCCGCCCGTCATCTCGCAGATGGACATCGAGGGGGGTGCGTCGAACGTGCCCGCCGGACGCGATCTCATCGTCTCCGCCAAAGCGACCGATCCCGACGGCGACCCGCTGTCCTACCAGGTCCTGAGCAACAGCAACTACATCGACCAGAGCAAGCAGCTCGTGCCGATGCAGGCCACCGACCTCGGCTCGGGACGGCTGAAGGTGACCGCCCCGGACAAGCCCGGCGTCTGGAAGATCTACGTCAAGGTGACCGACGGCAAGGGCAACGTGGGCGTCGAGACCCGCTCGGTGCGCGTCGTGCCGCCGCCCGTCGACGGCACGAACATCGCCCTCGGCAAGACCGCCACGGCCTCCTCGCAGCAGACCACCGACTACGGCGACTGCCCGTGCACCGCCCCGAGCGCCGTCGACGGCAAGAACGACACCCGCTGGGCCAGTGACTGGAGCGACCCGCAGTGGCTCCGGGTCGACCTCGGCTCCCGCCAGTCGTTCCGGCACGTCCAGCTCAACTGGGAGACCTCGTACGCGAAGGCGTACACGATCCAGACCTCGGACGACGGACAGAACTGGACGACCGTCCGCGAGGTCACCGACGGCAACGGCGGCGTCGACGACTTCGACGTGACCGGCACGGGCCGCTACGTCCGCGTCAACGGCACCGCCCGCGGCACCGGATACGGCTACTCCCTCTACGAGTTCGGTATCTACAACTGACCGGAATCCGATAGAACGACACCGTGAGAGAGCGCTCTACAGCATCCATGGGTTCGAAGGGTGGGGCAATGGCCGACGAGGAGCCGGACCGGCTGGTCGACAAGCTGGGTCCGCGGCAGAAGGTACGGCTGCTCACGGGCGGGACCACCTGGCGCACCCGCGCCGAACCCGCCGTGGGCCTGGCCGAGGTGGTCACCTCGGACGGGCCCGCGGGGGTACGGGGAGAAGCCTGGGACGAGCGCGTCACCTCGGTCCTGCTGCCGTCCGCGTCGGCCCTCGCGGCGACCTGGGACGAGCAACTGGTCCGCGAACTCGGCGGGTTGCTCGCCACGGAGGCACATCGCAAGGGCGTGCACGTCGTGCTGGCCCCCAACCTGAATCTGCACCGCTCGCCCCTGGCCGGACGCCACTTCGAGTGCTTCTCGGAGGACCCCTGGCTCGTCGGCCGCATCGGCGCGGCACTCGTCCGCGGCCTGCAGGCCGAAGGGGTCGCCGCCACCGCCAAACACCTCGTCGCCAACGACTCCGAGACGGGCCGCCTGACCGTGGACGTACGGGTGGACGAGCGCACCCTGCGCGAGGTCTGCCTCGCCCCCTTCGAGGCGGCCGTCGACGCGGGCGTCTGGGCGGTCATGGCCGGATACAACCGCGTCAACGGGACCACCATGGCCGCCAGCCCGCTGCTCGCGAGCCCCCTGAAGGACGAGTGGGGCTTCGACGGCATGGTGATCTCCGACTGGGGCGCCCTGCGCACGGCGGTCGACACGGCGAACGCCGCCCTCGACCTCGCGATGCCCGGACCGGGCGGCCCCTGGGACGACCTGCTCGCCGACGCCGTGGAGGACGGGCGGGTGCCGCAGGCCGCGATCGACGACAAGGTGCGCCGACTGCTCCTGCTGGCCCAGCGGGTCGGCGCCTTGGACACGACGCCCGCTCCGGCACGCCGCATACCGCCGCCCGCCTCCCGTACCCGGCAGTTGCTGCGCCGCGCCGTCACGGCCGGAACGGTGCTGCTGACCAATGACGGCGTACTCCCGCTGCGCGAGGCCGAGTCGAGCACCGTCGCGGTCATCGGAGCGCACGCCGTCACGCCACGCGTCCAGGGCGGCGGCAGCGCCGGGGTCTTCCCCGAGCGGATCGTCCCGCCGCTCGACGGGATCCGGGATCGACTGCGCGGCCGGGCCCGCGTCGTCCACGCCACCGGCCCGGACCTGGGGGCCCCGCCCGCCCCGCTGTCCCCGCGGAACTGCGTCGATCCGCGATCCGGCGCGCCGGGCCTGCTGCTGCGCATCCTGGACGCCGAGGGGAACGAGCTCACCAGCGAACACCGGCACTCCGGCCGGCTCCTCGAGCCCACCCTCACCGACGGCGCCCGCACGGTGGAGATCAGTGCCCTGCTGACCCCGGAGACCGGCGGCCGATGGGCCTTCGCCCTCGGTGGGTTCGGCCGGCTGTCCCTGACCGTGGACGGCCACACACTGATCGACGACGAGTTCCCGCGCCGCACCGACGACCCGGCCGTCGTCCACGTGAACCCGCCCGGCCCCACGGCACACCACACCCTCACCGCCAGAACCCCCGTACTGGTCGTGGCACGCCGCGAACTCGCCCCCGACACCGGACGCGCCACCGTCCTGACCGCGGCGGCGCCCGCCCGACCGGCCGACGCGGCGATCGCCGACGCCGTCGCCGCTGCCCGCGACGCCGACGCGGCGATCGTCGTCGTGGGGACCACGGACGGCAGCGAGTCGGAGGGCCACGACCGCACCACCCTCGCCCTGCCCGGACGCCAGGACGACCTGGTGCGCGCGGTGGCCGCGGTCAACCCCCGCACCGTCGTGGTCGTCAACTCCGGAGGGCCGGTCGAACTCCCGTGGCGGGACCGCGTCGCCGCGGTCCTGCTCGCCTGGCTGCCGGGCCAGGAGGCCGGGGGAGCCCTCGCCGACATCCTGTTCGGTGACACCGAGCCCGGCGGCCGGCTCCCCACCACCTGGGCCGACCGGCTCGACGACGCCCCCGTCACCGAGACACGGCCCGTCGACGGCGTGCTCGCCTACGAGGAAGGGCTGCACGTCGGACACCGGGCCTGGCTGCGCACCGGACGCACCCCCGCCTACTGGTTCGGGCACGGTCTCGGCTACACGACGTGGGACTACGAGAACATCACCGTGTCCCAAGCCGCTCAGGAGGAGGGCCAGTTCACGGTGACGGCACGGGTGCGGAACACGGGTGACCGGAACGGGCGCGAGGTCGTCCAGGTGTATCTGTCCCGGCCCGATTCGCGGGTGGAGCGACCCGCGCGCTGGCTCGCCGGGTACGCGGCCGTGCAGGCGGCGCCCGGTGGCACGACCCGCGCCGACATCACCGTGTCGGCCCGCGCGCTGCGGTACTGGTCCGCGGAGGAGCACAGCTGGGTCGTCGAGCCCGGCCGCTTCACCGTGCACGTGGGACGCTCGGCCGGTGACCTCCCGCTCACCGGGCACCTAGAGGTGGGCGCCGACGGCAGTTGACAAGAGAGCGCTCTATGCGCGATGCGGCGGCACGATTAAGCTGCGTGCATGCAACGACAGTCCTTGACGCTGGAGGACGTCGCCCGTGAGGCGGGGGTCTCGCGGGCGACCGTGTCCCGGGTGATCAACGAGGTCCCCAGCGTGGACCCCGCCATTCGCGAGACGGTGCGCGAGGCGATCCGGCGCACCGGCTACACCCCCAACAGGGCCGCGCGCTCCCTGGTCACCCGGCGTGCGGAGACCATCGCCCTCGTGGTGTCCGGCGCGGGCGAGGAGGACGAGAGCGCGCAGAACGCCTTCGCGGCGCGGGTGTTCGCCGACCCCTTCTTCGGCCGCATCGTCAGCGGCGTCGTCGCCTTCCTGCGGACCCGATCGATGCATCCGGTCCTGATGTTCGCCGAGTCGGAGTCGGCACGGAACGAGGTGATGGGCTACCTGCGCGAGGGCCGGGCCGACGGCGCGCTCGTCGTCTCCACGCACGCCGAGGACCCGCTGCCGCCGCTGCTCGCGCGGGAACAGCTGCCCGCCGTGTGTTTCGCCCGGCCCGCTCTGCCCGCTCCCGTCAGCTACGTGGACCTGGCACACGGCGAAGGCGGCCGGATGGCCGCGCAGCACCTCCTGGACCGGGGCCGGCGCCGCGTGGCGACGGTGACGGGCCCGCTGGACCTGCCGGCCGGCCAGCAGCGGCTCGCCGGTTTCCGGGAAGCGATGGAGCGGGCGGGCCTGCCCTACGTCCCCATCGCGGAAGGCGGCTTCACCCTCGACAGCGGCGCGGCCGCGATGGCCAGGCTGCTGGACGACCACCCTCACCTGGACGGCGTGTTCGCGGCCAACGACCTGATGGCGCAAGGCGTGTGCCAGGTGCTGCGGGAGCGGGGCCGACGCATCCCGGAGGACGTGGCGGTGGTCGGCTTCGACGACTCCAGCGTCGCGATCACCTGCACCCCGCCGCTGACGACCGTCCGCCAGCCCGTGGAGGAGATGGCCAGGGCCATGGCCCGCATCCTGCAGGAGCACATCGAGGGCGCGCGCACGGAACCGACGTCGATGATCTTCGAACCCGAGCTGGTGGTCCGCGCGTCCACGTGACCGCTCATCCGCCCGCGGCCACCGGCAGCCGTACGCGCATGCGCAGGCCCCCGCTCGCGGGCGCCTCGGCGGTGACCGTCCCGTGGTGCGCGCGGACCACGCTGCGGACGATGGCGAGACCCAGGCCGTGGCCCCGGTCGCTGGAGACGCGGGGCCGCGCGCGATAGAACGGCTCGAAGAGCCGGTCCACCGTCTCCGGGTCCACCACCGGACCGGTGTTGGTGACGGTGAGCACCACGCCGTCGGCCTCGGTGTCCGAAGAGGTGTCGGCGTCGACGGTCACCTCGACCGATCCGGCCGCCGTGTTGTGGGTGCGCGCGTTGTCGAGCAGGTTGACCACCAACTGCCGTAGGAGCGTGGCGTTTCCCGCGACGTGGCAGTCCGTCTCCGGGCCGGGCAGCCGCAGCCGCACGTCCAGGTCGCCGCCGCGGCCCGTGAGGTCGTCCACCGCCTCGGCGACGACGTCGGCCACGTCGACCGGCTCCGCGTCGAACTCGGCCTGTTCGGTGGCGGCCAGTTGCAGCAGTTCGTTGACGACGGTGATGTTGCGTTCATTGGTCTCCACCAGCATCGGCAGCAGCTCGGCGAACTCCTCGCGGCTCGGGTCGGCCGCCGCGACCTGCAGGACGGCCCGCGTCGTGGCGAGCGGGGTGAGCAGCTCGTGCGAGGCGTTGGCCGCGAACCGGCGGTGCGCCTCGAAGGACTCCTCGAGCCGCTCCAGCGTCGTGTCGAAGGTGTCCGCCAGCTGCTTGAGCTCGTCGGCGGGCCCTGCCGCGTCGATCCGGTACGACAGATCGCCCTGACCGGCGCGCGCCGCGGCCCGGTTGATCGCCGACAGCGGGGTGAGCAGCCGGCGGGACAGCAGCCATCCGGCGCCGAGTCCGACCGCGGTCACCAGCAGCACCCCGGCCACGGACACCGCGAGGACCGTGTGCCACACGTCCTCCTTGTCCTGGACGAGGCCGTTCGTGTCGACCTTCTCGCCCTCGACGGGCCGAGCCTGCCGGAAGTCCGGCAGCTTCGTCGGGGCGGGCGAGGACGCCGCCGGCGAAGGAACGGAGACGGTGGTCGTGAAGTCGTACGTCGGCAGATAGCGGATGCCCACGTAGATGATCGCGACCATGAGCGCCCCGCACCCGGCGAGCGCGGCTCCGAAACCCAGGAAGAGCCGGGTGTGGATGCTCAGGGTGCGCGAGCGCGGCGGGGTACGGCGGCCCGGCCGGATCATCCGGTCGTCCCCAGGTAGTAGCCGGCGCCGATGGACGTGTGCACGAGCCGTGGTTCTCCGAGCTTCCTGCGCAGGGTGTGGACCACCAGGCGTACCGCGTTGGTGAACGGATCGGTGTGCGCGTCCCAGGCCTTGTCCAGCAGGTACTCGGCGCTCACGACACCGCCCTCGGCGCGCATGAGCAGCTCCAGCACGGCGCGTTCCTTCGGGGTGAGACGGATCTCGACGCCGTCCCGCGCGACCCGGCGGCGGTGCGTGTCGAAGGTGAGCCCGGCGAAGGCGAGCACCGGGGGATGCGCCACGGGGCTGCGCCGGTACAGGGCCCGCAGGCGGGCCACGAGTTCGGGGAAGTCGAAGGGCTTGGCGAGGTAGTCGTCGGCGCCCAGGCCGAGCCCCTCCACCTTGTCGCCGAGCCGCCCGGCGGCCGTCAGCATCAGGATCCGGCAGTCCAGGCCCATGGCGACGATCCGCCGGCACACGTCGTCGCCGTGCAGCCCCGGCAGATCACGGTCCAGGACCACCGCGTCGTAGTCGTACACGGTGAGCTTCTCCAGCGCGCGGTCCCCGTCGTGGACGACGTCGGTGGCGATGGCCTCGCGGCGCAGCCCGATCTCCAGGACGCGCGCCATGTACTGCTCGTCCTCCACCACCAGCACGCGCACGCCGGGCCGTCCCTTCCGCACATTCCCTGTACGTTCTCTGAGCTTTTCCTGTGGGCGGTGAAAGGGAATTCCTGTTCCGCACGCACCGCCGCCACTTCTATCAGAGCGCGTATGTGACGCGTGTATGAGCGGAAGGCGGCATCCGCGGAAAGCAAACGCGGCTCAAAGCGGCCGCTGTCTAGCGTCGATGACCATGAACTTTCTGAAGCGGGCCTGGTGGCGCCTCACGGGCCATTGGGGCAAGACCCTGAGTCTGACCGGACTCTTCCTCGTCATCTGCACGCTCGTCCTGTCCGGATATCTGATCCAGGCCGCCGCGGCGCGCGCCGCCGAGGGAGCCAAGCGCGAGGTCGGTGCCGTGGCCACGATGCAGCTCGACGTCGACGCGCTCATGCGGTCCGGCGGCGCGGACGCCCCGGGCAACGGGCAGGGCGGTGTCATCGGCGAGAAGGGTGATCTGCGGCGCAGCGTCGTCGACAAGATCTGCGCGTCCGCGGTCGTCGACCGCTGCAACTACACGACGGACGCCGGAGCGTTCCCCACGAAGTCCACGAAGCTGTACCAGCCGGTCCCGGCGCCCGCCGGGGAGGGCAGCCCGATGACCGACCTCTTCAAGGCCGACGGAATTCGAGACCTGGACGCCGTCGCCGAATTCCGCAACGGCGACGCGAAGTTGGTGTCCGGGCACGGCATCACCCCCGACAGCGAAAAGGACGAGATCGTCGTCGAGGAACGGCTCGCCGAGGCGAACCACCTGAAAGTCGGCGACCGGCTCCAGCTGAAGGCCGGGGAACTCCCGGCCCCCGGCGAGAAACAGAACCAGACCGCGTACTCCTTCGAAGTCGTCGGCATCTACACGTCCGGCACCGCCGACGCCGGACAGTACGTGCCCCCGGTGACGGACCCGGCCAACCACCTGTACCTGAGCCCCGACGGCGCGAGCATCCTGATGAACAAGGGCGCGGGCAAGGACGGTGTCGTCCAGGAGGCCACCTTCACGCTCCACGACCCCGACGACCTGGGCGCGCTGCGGCACGACGCGCAGGCCGCGGGCGCCGACCCGGAGATCTTTCCGCTGACCGTCAACGACAAGCAGTACCGCCGGCTCGTCGGCCCCATCACCAAGACCGCCGACTTCGCCACGGTCACCGTGTGGCTGGTCGCCGTGGCGGGCACGGTCATCCTCGCCCTGATCGTCGCCGCGTCCCTGCGTGAGCGCCGCACCGAACTCGGCATCCTGCTGTCCCTGGGGGAGCGCGGTCCGCGGCTGCTGGGCCAGCACCTGGTGGAGATCGTCGCCTGCGCCCTCGTCGCCATCGGTCTCGCCGCCGCCTGCAGCCCGGTCCTGTCGGAGGCGATCGGGCAGCAACTGCTGTCGAGCCAGGTCTCCTCGGCCCGCGAGGACGCCGCGAACGAGACGCCCGAGCAGGACTACGCGAACACCGGCGGCGGCACGAAACGCGACGAACCCGAGGCGGAGCCGATCGAGGACATGGACATCCGCCTCGGTCCGGCCGACCTGTCCAAGGTCGCCGCCACCGGGCTCGGCATCGCCGCCCTGGCCACGCTCGTCCCGGGAGCCCGCGTCCTGCGGCTGACCCCGCGCGACATCCTGACGAAGGGGAACTGACATGTCCGACGACGCCCTCCTCGAACTCTCCGGCGTGACGCGCACGTTCACCGGCGGCGGCCGCCGCCGCGTCGTGCTCAAAGAGGTCTCCCACCGGTTCCGCGCGGGCCGCATGTACGCCGTGACGGGTCCGTCGGGATCCGGCAAGACCACCCTGCTCTCCCTGGCCAGCGGACTGGATTCACCGACCTCCGGGAGCGTGCGGTTCCGGGGCAGGGACATCGCGGAGATCGGTCTGGGCGCCTACCGCAACCGGCACGCGGCCACGGTGTTCCAGTCCCTGAACCTGCTGACGTACATGACCGCGATCCAGAACGTCACCGCGGCCATGGAGATCACCGGAGTCACGGTCCGCCACCGCAGGAAGCGCGCCGCCGAACTCCTCGCCCTGCTCGGCATCGAGGAGGCCGAGCAGCACCGCAGGACCCTCCAGCTCTCCGGCGGCCAACAGCAGCGGGTCGCGATCGCCCGGGCGCTCGCCTGCGACGTCGACATCCTGTTCGCCGACGAACCGACCGGCAGCCTCGACCACGACACCGCGGCCGGGATCATCACCCTGTTCCGGAAGCTGGCGCACGACGAGGGCAAGTGCGTGATCGTGGTGACGCACTCCAAGGACGTCGCCGACGCCGCGGACGAGACGCTGACGATCAGGCGCGGGAGGATCGGCGCCCGCGCGTGAGACGGGCCGGGCCGCCGCCGGGGGAGCGCCGGCCCAGCACCGCGACCAGGGACAGGAGCAGCAGGAGCAGCCCGGCGAACCAGGTCATCGCGGTGGTGGCGGAGAACGACAGCGTGGCCACACCGATACCGACCGCCGGGAGACTCAGCCCCAGGTAGGCGATGAGGAACAGGCTCGCCAGCGCCTCGCTGCGGCGGGCCGGCGCGGCCATCGCGACGACGGTGCCCACCGCCGCCTTGAACAGCAGCCCCGCCCCGACGCCCGCCACGACGCCACCGGTCAGGAAGGTCGCGAGGTCGACGGTGTGCATGCCGACGACGAGCGTCAGGAAACCGACGGCCTCGGCGAGCAGCCCCAGCGTCATCTTCGCGCGGGGCGGGAGCCGATGGGTCAGCGTCTGGGCGAGGGCCGCGCCGCCGAACACCGCGCACACCACGACGCCGGCCAGAGCCCGGGACGGATGGCCGAGCGTGTGCCCGACGAACCCGGCGGCGATCGACGTGAACAACCCGAACACCGCGAAGGAGGAGAAGGCCGCCGCCGCGGCGGCGACGTACCCGGCGCGGTCCCCGTGGTCGGCGCTCACGCGCTGCGGCCGGTACCGCGGGCGGACCGGCGGCGCCTGAACCGTCTCGGGGGCGAGCGCGAGCGCGGCCATGACCACGACGAGCAGCACCGCGAAGACGACGTAGGGCACCCGCAGCGGCGCACCCACGTACTGGGCGAGGAACCCGGCCACCAGCGGACCGACGCCCAAGCCGCCGATGTTGGCCGCGGTGGAGACGATCTCGAAGCGCTGCGCCGGGGCACCGGGCCGGTGCGCGGCATGCAGTTCGTGCAGGTGCGCCGTGGCCGTCGCGGTCAGCATGCCGACCCCGAGGCCCGTGACGAACCGCGCCACCAGCAGCATGGGCAGCGCCGAGGAGGTCAGGAACAGGACGGCCGCGACGAGCTCCAGGAAGAGCGCGGCCAGAAGTATCCTCCGGCGGCCCGCCCAGTCCGAGACGTGCCCGGCGAGGACGAGGCTGACCGTCACCCCCACGGCGTAGACCGCGAACACGACGGTGACCATGAACGTGGAGAAGCCGTCCCGGGCCTCGTACAGCGGATACAGCGGCGTCGGCACGGTCGAGAACGCCATGGCGATGAGGAACGCCACGGCGACCGTCCAGAACCCGATGCCGTGGCGGGCGGAACCGGCTGGCGCGGGAGGCGGTCCGCCGGGTGCGGAGAGCCGGGCGCGCTCGGGCGTCGACGTGGTCATGGCGCTGCTCCGATCGGAGGTCGGCGGGCTGGGGACGTCCCAGGGCACCTCCCACTGTGCGCCTCGACGGCGATCACGTCCAACGAATGATCAAGCTGGCAAGTATCTCTCCATGCGATAGTCGAGGCGTGGAGCTACGACATCTCGAGTACTTCGTCGCCGTCGCCGAGGAGCAGAACTTCACGCGCGCGGCGGCGCGGCTGCACATCGTGCAGTCCGCGGTGTCCGCCGCGGTGAAGGCCCTGGAGCGGGACCTGGACGCCCGGCTGCTCGACCGCAACTCCAAGCGGGTGCTGCTCACCGACGCGGGCCGCGCCCTGCTGCCCAAGGCCCGGATCGCGCTGGACGCCGCCCGGGACGCGGCCGACGCCGTCGCCGAGGTGCGCGGTGGGCTGCGCGGCACCCTGCGTCTGGGCACGCTGACCTCGATCCGGCTGATCGACCTGCCCGCCCTGCTCGGCGAGTTCCACCGCCGCCACCCCGGGGTGCAGCTGCAGATCGGCGTGGCGCCCACCGGCTCGCAGGGGCACATCGCGGGTCTCGCCGAGCGCCGCCTCGACCTGGCCTTCGTCTCGCTGCCGGGGCCGCGCCCGGCCGGCGTCAAGCTGCTGCCGCTGGCCGGTTCGACGCTGGACCTGGTCGTGCCGCCCGATCATCCGCTCGCCGGACGCGCCGACGTGGCGATCGGTGAGCTGGCCGGACTGCGCTTCATCGACTGCCCGGTCGGCTACGGCAACCGGGCCGTCGCCGACCGCGCCTTCGCGGCCCGCGCGGTGCCGCGGCACGTCACCATCGAAATCACCGACATCGCCACCAGCGCGGACTACGTGCGCGCGGGCCTCGGCGTCGCGCTGCTGCCGCGCTTCCTCACCGGCACCGCGCAGGGGCTCGCCGTGATCCCGGTGACCGGCGCGGACCTGCACTGGCCGCTGTCCCTCGCGGTCCCGGCCGACCGCCCGCCGAGCGCCGCGGCCCGCGCCCTGATCGACCTGCTGCGCGCGTCCGTGCCGTCGCCCGGCTGACCGGCTCAGCCCGCGTCGCGCGCGACCTTCCGCGCCCACAGCACCAACGGCACCTGCAGCGGCAGTCGGGCCAGAGCGGCGCGCCGCAGCGGGGCCGGGCGGTCGCGCCAGTCCACGGCCATCTGCACGTTGGCGGGCGCGACCGCGACGAAGAACGCGGCCGCGGCCGACGCCGCCCGCTCCCGCGTCGCCGGCAGGGCGACCCCCGCGGCCAGCGCCAGCTCCACGGCACCGCTGGCGTAGGTCCAGGCCCGCGCCGAGCCCGGCAGAATGCGCGGCACCATCGCGTCGAACGGCCTCGGCGCCAGGAAGTGGGTGACCCCGGCCCCGGCCAGGAGCCCGGCGAGGAGCTGGGGCGAGCGTACGCGGCGCAAGGGAGCCTCCCGAAGGCGGTGGGAATACGGATGCCCAGCGAGCTTACTGACTGGTAAGTAACGGTGTCGAGATCGCTGCCGCTCCGTCGAACCGCCCGCTCACCGCGCTCCGGTGCGAGGATCACTCCATGACGTACATGGTGCTGCCGGACGCGCACAGGACGTCCGGCACGGGCAGCGCCGCCTGATGCGCGCCTGGTTGCCGCAGGCCGCGGTGCCCCGGCTCGTCGCGGCCGTGGTCCTCGGCCCCCTGGCCGGCATCGCCGTGGGAGTCGCGACGGACAAGCCGCTGGGCTGGCTCGTGGGCATCGCCGCGACCGAACTCGTCTTCGTCGTGTCCGGGTGGGCGGTGCTCTGGCCGATGGACGCCGACGCCACCCGCCGCAACGCCGGCCGCGAGGACTTCCGCCCCGTCACCGAGGAACTCGTGGTCGTCGCCGCGGCCCTGTGCGGCCTCGTCGCCATCGTGCTGCTGCTCCTGCGCGGCAGGTCCGACACCGGCCACGTCGCCGCCGCGACCGCCCTGTGCGGCGTGTTCCTGGCCTGGGCCGCGCTGCACCTCATGTACGCGACCCGGTACGCCTACATCTACTACGCGTCCGGCGGCGGCATCGACTTCAACTCCCCGCAGCCACCGGCGTACCGGGACTTCTTCTACTTCAGCTACAACCTCGGCATGACGTACCAGGTGTCCGACACCGACGTCTCCAGTTCGACGATCCGCGCGATCGTGCTCCGGCACACCCTGCTGTCCTACGTCTTCGGCACCGGCATCCTCGCCACCGCCATCAACCTCGTCGCCGGCCTGGTGACCGGCTGACGCCGCGCTCAGACCCTGCGGTACCGGGCGAGCGCGAACGAGAACAGGCCGAACAGGAGCAGGCCGAACGCGATCAGGGCCAGCAGCCACGGCCCGGCCGGGGTGTCGGCGAAGGCGCGCAGGGTGCCGTCCATCCCCTTGGCCCGGTCCGGGTCGTACTGCGCCGCGGCGCTCAGCACGAAGACGCCCACGCCCGCGTAGATCAGCCCGCGCGCGACACCGCCGCTGATACCCAGCACATCGATCGCCCGGCGTACGTGCTGGGACATCTGGCCCTTCTTGAGGTGCTTGTGGAACTTGCGCAGCACCGCCCGCACCCCGACACCGATGCCGATGCCTATCACCACCACACCGGCGATGCCGACCAGCCAGCGGCCCAGCGGAAGATCGAGCGCCCGGGCCGTGAAGTCCTGCGACTTCGCGTCGCTGCCCTTGCTGCCGCGGGAGGAGAGGGCGAAGGACAGCACCGAGTACGCCATGAACCCGTAGAAGACGCAGCGCCCGGCCGACAGCAGCCGCTTGCCCGGCTTCTTGCCGTCGGGGCCCGAAGCGCCGAACAGCGCCTCGCTGAGCCGCCACAGCGCCATCCCCACCAGGCCCACCCCGACGGCCCACACCAGGATCTTCCCGAACGGCTGCTGGGCCAGCTCACGGATGGCGCCGCTGCTGTCGGCCTCCTTGCCCCCACCGCCGAACGCGACGCGCAGCGCCAGCAGCCCGATCAGCAGATAGAGCACCCCGCGTGCGGCCAGCCCCCAGCGCGCCCCGGTGTCGACGACGGAACTGTTCGCCGCCTTCCGGGCCGTGGCCCCGCCCTTGCCCCTGGTCAGACTCATGCGCTCTCCTCACGCCGTCGGTGCACCCGCGCTTCGGCGGTATGGACGACAGGTGCCCCCGGCGGTGCACGGCATGCGGCGACGCTGCGCATCCACGGGTTCAGCGCGCGGCGGGCGGGCCGGATCGTTCCGGCCAAGATCCTGGACCGGACCGATCCAGGAGAGGCTGTCCAGCAAGCTGGAGCCCGGCACGGTGAACAGGCTCCTCGCGCGCTCGGAAAAATGTGTCGCGCGAGGTGTCGAAAGGGAGCCGTTCCGTTCGTCGGTGGGGTGAAACAAACGGATGAACACCGGGAGGACCCATGAAGTACATGCTGCTGGTCTGCGGCGACGACACCGCGGACGCCTCGGGGATGGCGCCCGTCGCGCCCTGGGTCGAGGAGCTGAGCGGCGAGCGCGGCACGAGGCTGCACGGTCACCGGCTGAGCGCCCCGGCCGACGCCGTCACCGTGCGCGTACGGGATGGTGAAGTGCTGCGCACCGACGGGCCGTTCGCCGAGACCAAGGAGTACGTCGCGGGGTTCGACATCCTCGACTGCGCGACCATGGAGGAGGCCGTCGCGGCTGCCGCGAAGCACCCCGTCGCCACCATCGGGGCCCTGGAGGTGCGCGCGTTCTGGGACGACGAGGACGCCGAGGCCGAGATCCGGCGGCTCGACGCGGAGCTCACCGCGGCCGGCCGCGAGCGCGACTTCGACCGGGCCATGGCCTGCTACGCGCCGGACGTCGAGGTCTTCCACCCGGTGAGCGGCCTCGAGCAGAGCGGCGTGGAAGCCCTGCGCAAGGCGGAGGAGCTGTGGTTCTCGACGCTGGCCGGACCCGTCGAGCGCGAGGTGCTGGACTTCCGCGTCCGCGTCGACGAGAGCATCGCGTTCAGCCACGCCCTGGTACGGATCAGGGCGACGCTGGCCACCGGCGAACCGCTGGACACCGTCTCGCGGGTGACCACCGGATACCGGTCGGCGGGCGACCGCTGGCAGATCGTCCACCAGCACACGTCGGTGCCGCTCGTCGTTCCCGGCATGGAGGGCGAGGCGTGAGGTACGCCCTGTTCCTGTGCGCACCGCTCGACCACGAGGGGGTGACCGGGCGCGGCGCGGGGGAGGGCGGCTGCGTGCGGCTGCGCCCGCCCTGCGACGCCACCACCGTGCGGGTGCGGGGTGACGAAGTCCTGCTCGGCGACGGCCCGTTCGATCCGTCCGCGGAGTACGTCGCCGCGATCGACCTCGTCGAGGCCGCCGACCTCGACGACGCCCTCGCGCTCGCCGCCCGGCACCCCGGCGTACCGGCCGGTGGAGCGGTGGAGATTCGGCCGGTGCGGGAGTGACCGACGTCGAGGCGGCGGTCGAGGCCGCCTTCCACGAGGAATGGGGCCAGATCGTCGCCACCCTCATCAGGGTGACCGGCGGCGACTGGGACCTCGCCGAGGAGTGCGCGCAGCACGCCTTCGCCCAGGCCCTGGACCGGTGGCGGCGCGACGGAGTACCGCGCCGCCCCGGCGCCTGGCTGACCACGACCGCGCGCCACCGGGCCCTGGACGTGTTGCGCCGCACCACGGTGGAGGCCGGAAGACTTCGGGAGGCGGCCGTGCTGACACCGCGTGAGGAACCGTCCGACCCGGCGGCCGACGACGCCGACGACAGCGGGGTGCACGACGACCGGCTCCGGCTGATCTTCACCTGCTGCCATCCCGCGCTGTCCATGGAAGCCCGGGTGGCCCTGACCCTGCGCACGCTCGCCGGGCTCACCACACCGGAGATCGCCCGCGCCTTCCTCGTGCCCGAGGCGACCATGGCGCAGCGTCTCGTGCGGGCCAAGCGGAAGATCCGCAACGCGGGCATCCCGTACCGCGTGCCGCCCGCCCACCTGCTGCCCGAACGGACGACCGGCGTACTCGGCGTCGTGTACCTGCTGTTCAACGAGGGGTACGCCGCCACCTCGGGCGCCGACCTGGTGCGCGCGAACCTGTGCGCCGAGGCCGTCCGCCTGGCCCGCGTCCTGGCCCGCCTCATGCCCGACGAGCCCGAAGTGCTGGGCCTGCTCGCCCTGTTGCTGCTGCACGACGCCCGGCGCGGCAGCCGCGTCGACGTACACGGCGACCTGGTCACCCTGGAGGACCAGGACCGCACCGCCTGGGACCGGGCCGCGATCGACGAGGGCGCCGCACTGCTGGAGACCGCCCTGCGCCGCCGCCGTCCGGGGCCGTACCAGATCCAGGCCGCCATCGCCGCCTGTCACACCACGGCGGCCACGGCCGAGGCCACCGACTGGGCCGAGATCGCCGCACTGTACGGGGAGTTGGCCCGCCATGTGCCGACCGCCGTGGTGCGGCTGAACCGCGCGGTGGCCGTCGGCATGGCGGAGGGACCGCAGGCCGGGCTGGCCCTCGTCGCGGACCTGGAGGCATCGGGTGAGCTGGACGGTGTGCACCTGCTGCCGGCGACCCGGGCCGATCTGCTGCGCCGCATGGGACGGACGGCGGAGGCGGCCGAGTCCTACGCCCGCGCGCTGGACCTGGTCGGGAACGGCGCGGAGCGGCGGTTCCTGCAGAAGCGGCTCGCCACCGGACTTTGAACTCGTTGATGACAAAGTATGGACGTGCTCAGCAGAAGTCCCCTAGCGTGACGGCGCAACCGTAGGAGTACCGCCCACTTTCCGCGCACCCGCGGATCCGTACTGCTCGACCGGAGTGCGATCCGGCGGCCTCCGGTCCCGTCCTGGAGGACCGATGCATCCACGGCTGTTCCACCGCGCCCGAAGACGCCTCACCACCCTGCTCGTCGGGGGTTTCCTCGCCGGAGGCGTCTGGGCCGCGCCCCCGTCGGCCGCCGCTCCCGACGACATCCCGCCCCAGGAACCCGGTGTCACCCTGCGCGTCTTCGACACCCAGGTCCCGCTCAGCAAGCTGTGTACGCTCAAGCCCGGGCAGACGCCCAACCACGACAAGTTGATGGGGACCGTGGACTGGTCCACGGTCGACGACTTCGGCGGCTTCGCCGACAACTTCACGGCCCAGGCCTCCGGTTACCTGGTCGTCCCGAGCGACGGGACGTACGCCTTCCGTCTCACCAGTGACGACGGCTCGCGGCTCACCGTCGACGACCGCGAGGTCATCGACCACGACGGGCTGCACGGCGCCGAACCGAAGGACGGGTCCGTCGAACTCACCGCAGGATCCCACCCGTTTCGCGTCGACTACTTCGAGCGGACCGGCGGGCAGCAGCTCACGCTCGCGTGGAAGCCGCCGGGCGCGGACGACTTCACCGTCGTGCCGCGCGAGGCCCTGAGCACCGACGCGGGCGTCGTCCGGGTGACCGCGCCGGGCCGCAAGGAGTGCGAGGCGGGCGCGGACAGCCCGGGCGACGGCCTGCCGCTGGCCGGCGTACGCCCCGATCTCGACCTCACCGACCTGCGCCCGGACGGCTTCGAACCGCAGGTCACCGGCCTGGACTGGCTGCCCGACGGGCGTCTGGCACTCAGCACCTGGGGCGGTTCCGAGAACACGGCCGGCGAGGTGTACCTCCTCGACCACGTCACCGGTGACACCAGCCGCGACAAGGTGACCGTCAAGAAGGTCGCGAGCGGGCTGCGCGAGCCCATGGGCATCAAGTACGTCGACGGCTCGCTGTACGTCTCGCAGAAGCACGAGCTGACCCAACTCGTCGACAAGGACAAGGACTTCGTCACCGACGAGTACCGCACGGTCGCGACCTGGCCGTACGGCGGCAACTTCCACGAGTTCGCCTTCGGGCTGCTCTACCGTGACGGCTACTTCTACGTGAACCTCTCCGTCGCCATCAACTACGGCGGCGCGACCACCACCCCGCAGCCCGCGCCCGGCCGCGGCACCACGTACAAGATCAGCAAGAAGACGGGGAAGACCCAGCCCGTGGCGGGCGGTCTGCGCACCCCGAACGGGATCGGCTGGGGCCCCGGCGGCGACATCTTCACCGCCGACAACCAGGGCGGCTGGCTGCCCGCGTCCAAGCTCGTGCAGATCAAACAGGACCGCTTCTTCAACCACTACACCGAGCCGTCGGGCCCCTTCGACGACAAGCCCGTGACCCAGCCGGTGCTGTGGCTGCCGCAGAACGAGATAGCCAACTCGCCCAGTACACCGCTGTACTTGACCAAGGGGCGGTTCGCCGGGCAGATGCTCTTCGGTGACGTCACCTACGGCGGGCTCCAGCGCGGCTACCTGGAGAAGGTGAAGGGCCAGTACCAGGGCGCCGTGTTCCGGTACACCCAGGGACTCGAAGCCGGCGTCAACCGGATCACCATGGGACCCGACGGCGCGATCTACGCGGGCGGCCTCGGCGCCGACGGCAACTGGGGCCAGGAAGGGAAGCTGAAGTTCGGCCTGCAGAAGCTCACGCCGAACGGCGGCAACACCTTCGACGTCCAGGAGATGCGCGCCGTCCCCGGCGGCTTCGACCTGGAGTACACCCAGCCCCTGTCGGAGGCCACCGTCGAGAAGCTGGCCGAGCGCTACCAGGCCGAGCAGTGGCGCTACACCCCGACGGCCGACTACGGCGGACCGAAGATCGCCGAGGAGAAGCTCGCCGTGCGCTCGGCGACGCTCGCCTACGACGGCCGCACGGTCCGGCTGCGGCTCGACGGACTCAAGCCCGGCCGCGTCGTGCACGTCCGTTCGCCGCGCCCCTTCGCGTCCGCGTCCGGCGAGACGCTGTGGAGCACGGAGGCCTGGTACACGCTGAACGAACTGCCCGGCAAGCAGCCGCCGCCCGCCACGCTGTACGAGGCCGAGGAGGCGAGCCTCACGGGCACGGCCGGCGTCAACACCGATCACACCGGCTACTCGGGCAGCGGCTTCGTCGACCGCTACAACACCGAGGGCAGGGCCGCCACGACCTTCGACGTGACGGTCCCCAAGGCCGGCGACTACGACGTGAACCTGCGCTACTCCAACGGCCCCAACCCCTACCAGGGCACCAAGTCCCTCTCCCTGTACGCGAACGGGAAGAAGCTCAGGCAGACGCCCCTCGCCTCGACCGGCACCTGGGACGCCTGGTCGACCCGGACCGAACGCGTCACGCTGCGCGCGGGGCACAACACCGTCGCGTACCGCTTCGACACCGGCGACGCGGGCCACGTCAACCTCGACCTGATCACCGTGCGCCCGCACGGCTCCCAGGTCACCCTCTTCGACGGCACCGCCGACTCCCAGGCGCAGTGGCAGCATCCGGACGGCCGACGCGTCGAATGGCCGCTGGCCGACGAACGATCGATGGAGGTGTGCTGCGGCGACATCCGGACCAAGGACGCCTACCAGGACTTCACCCTGCACGCGGAGTTCCGCGTCCCCCTCCTGCCGGACGACGTGACCGGCCAGAACCGCGGCAACAGCGGCATCTATCTCCAGGACCGCTACGAACTCCAGATCCTGGACTCGTACGGTGACCAGACCCTCGACACGAACGAGGCCGGGGCGATCTATCTGAAGAAGGCGCCGGACGTCAACGCCGCGACGGCGCCGGAGACATGGCAGACGTACGACATCACGTTCCGTGCCGCCCGCTTCGACGACAGCGGCAACAAGACCGCCGACGCGCGGGTGACCGTGGTGTGGAACGGCAAGAAGGTCCACGACGACGTCGCGATCGACGGACCGACCGGCGCGGGCGCGCCGGAGGGACCGTCGGCCGGGGCGATCCGCCTCCAGGACCACGGGAACAAGGTGCGGTTCCGCAATGTCCGGGTGACGCCGCTGGGTTGAGGGCGCCCGGCCTGAGGCACACCTGAACGACGGAGGTGCGCACACGAGGGTGTGTGCGCACCTCTGCGTTGCGGGCCCCGCGCGGCCGAGCGGTTCAGTCGGTCCGGCCGAGATCGCTCAGGAGTCCGTCGAGGGCTTTGGTGAGGGCCGCGGAGTTGGCCGGGTCGAACCAAGTGGTGCGGATGCGTTCGTTGTTCCCCTTCGGGGTCTCGTGGTCGGCCGCGAGCCGGGGCAGGGAACGGGTCTCGTCGCTCAGGGCGCGCCCGACGCCCTGGAAGAGGCTGCGAACGTAGCGGTCCGCGTCGTCGGAGGCGATGCCGTGGCCGGCGGCCCACGACGTGAGCGTGGCGAGGTACGCGTAGTGGGTCGTCAGCGTGCCCGTCAGCGCGGAGAAGACGTTGAAGGCATCCTCGTCCGCGACCGGGAGCACCCCGCCCAGGTGCTCGAACAGGGCGTTCACCGCCGGGTGCGACGGCCACGTCACCGTGACGGAGCGTCGTTCGCGCACTGCGGGCAAGGGGATGGCCCGTACCAGCGGGGCCGTGGTGGCGAGGGTCCCGCGCAGGTCGTCCTCGCAGACGCCTGCCATCACGTTGACCACCACCTTGCAGGCGTCCACTTCGAGTCCGGCGAGCGCGTCGTGCCGGTCCTGGCGGCGTACGGCGATGATCACCACGTCGGAGCGGTCCACCACCTCCTGGTTGTCGGCACACACCCGCACGCTCCCGTAGCGCTCGGACAGCTCCGCGGCGGTGCGGGCCCCCCGAGGGGAGAGGAAGACCTCCGGCGGCTCGTCCGCCTCGTCGCACAGACCTGTCACGATCGCCCGGCCGATCTCGCCCACCCCGATGATGCCGATCCGCTGCACTGTGCCTTCCTCCATCGTCGTCCCCTGCCGTACGGTCGCCGGTCCCTTCGCGGAGCGAGTCTGCCGGAGCCGTGTCATACCGGTCGTGGTTTCCTCCATATCAGGGTGCCCTTGGTCAGTGGCTTGGTCAGCAGTTTGATCGGCGGCGAGGGAGGTGCGGAGGAAGGCCAGGATCTCGGCGCGCGCGGCCTCGGCCTGCGGTGCCACCCCCGGCAGGCTGGGGAACGCGTGTCCCGCTCCGGGGTATTCGGTGAGCCGTGCCGGTGTCCCGGCCGCCCGCAGTCGCTCGGCGTAGCGGCGCCCGTGATCGGCGAGCGGGTCGTGGGTCGGCAACCCCAGGAGCGCCGGGGCCAGCCCGTCCAGGTCGTCGGCGTACAGCGGTGACAGCGTGCGGGGTCGGTTCCCGACGGCACGCCGAACCGCCGGAACAGGTGCAGCACGGGCACGGCGAGCGTCGGGGTGTGTGCGTGCTCGGTGATCGAGGCGTGGTCGAGCATCGTGTCGGCCACGTCGGTGGCGGGGTTGACCAGCACCTGCGCCCGCAGGGGCAGACCGGTCTCCTTGGCCCGGATCGCCGCCGGCGCGCTGATCAGCGCGCCGCAGCTCTCGCCGAAGACGCCGACCCGCGTCGGATCGATGCCCCACTGCGCGGCGTGCTCCACCAGGTGCCGGAGCACCTCCCAGCCGTCGGCGACGGCCGCCGACAGGGGAGTGTCCGCTCCATGAGCCGGTGTTCGACCGACACGCCGACCGCGGGCAGCCGGGCGGCGACGTGGCTGTTGCTCCAGTCGCACTGCACGGCCGTCCCGACGAATCCGCCACCGTGCACATGGACCACGAGGGGCAGGGCGGTCCGGTCCGCGCCCCCGTCGTCCTGGCCGGAGGACGGCCGGTAGACCCGGACCGGGATCTCGCGGTCGGGCAGCGCCACCCGCTGCCAGGAGATCTCGGCACCGGGGTCCGGCTCCCCGGTGAACGCCGCGCCTCGTCGGACGCCCGGAAACGGTTCTCCGCCTCGCGGTAGGCGACCAGTTCCTCGAACGTCACCGTCGCCCAGTCCGGCTCCGGCGGCCTCGTCGCAGCAGTGCTCTCGCTCATGGCGTCCCCTGCCCATAGATTTTCGCGACCTGAGGTATCGAAACCTAGAGTAGCGAAAACAGGTATCGTCCGGGAATGACTTCGAGGACATCCGCCAGGCCGCCGGGCCGCCCCCGCGCCGGCGTCAACGACGCGGTCTTCGCCGCGACGCTGAGCACCGTCCAGGAGCTCGGCTACGCGCGTGCCACCGTCGAGCGCATCGCCGCCGCGGCCGGCGTCGCCAAATCGACGGTCTACCGGCGCTGGCCGACGAAGGGCGCGCTGATCGTGGACTGCCTCCTGGACGCGTTCGGTCCGGCGCCGCTGGAGGGCGCCGACCGGGCCGCGCTCATGTCGTCGGCCATCCGCTGGATCGCGAGGAAGGTCGGCGAGCCCGGCGTGGGAGACGCGTTCGCCGGCGTGTTCAGTGACGCCGTCAGCGATCCGGCCCTGCGCGAGATCCTGTCCACGCGGCTCCAGGACCCGTACCGGATCGCGTTCCAGGAGGCGCTCGGCGAGCCGGAGCACCGGGTCCTTTTCTTCATCGACGTGGTGGTCGGGGTCCTGCTCCACCGGATGGGCATGACCGGCGAGCCCATGGCCGAGGCCGACGTCGACGCACTGATCGAGATGGTCCTGTCGCACTTCGCCGACGCGGACGGCCCGGCCTGAGTCGCGCGTACGAGCCCCGGCGCCAGGTCGGCTCGCGACAGATCTAGGCGGCCGACCTGGCCGGAGACGCCGCCCGCCCGGAGCGGAGTTCGGCGCGGAAGGCGACGACCGTCTCGCGCGCCTCCTTGAGGCCGATCCGGGCGAACTCCTCGTCCAGCTCGTCCAGTTCGGCGAGCGTCTCCCGCTCGGGCCGGCCCAGCCGGGCCCGTGACTTGGCGAGCCCGAGCCGGGCCAGCGCCGCACCGCGCTTCTCGTGCATCGCGGTGAACTCGTCCAGGGCGATGCCGTACGTGACGCGGGCGGCCTCGTACCACCCGGCCCGGTAGAGGATGTTGCCGCGCATCTTGTGGTTGTAGGCGAGCGCGCCGGCCAGGTTCATGGCACGGCAGATGACCTCGGCCTCGGCGAGCAGGGCGAGGGCCCGGTCCGAGGCACCGCGCAGCGACAGGACGTCGGCCACCCCGCGCAGCGACCAGGCACGCCCGCGGGCGTCGTCGGCCTCGGTGGCGATGCGCACGGACTCCTCGAAGAGGTCGAGGGCCTTCGCGTAGTCACCCTGGTTGCGGTGCATCTGGGCGATGCCGGACATCGCCCAGACCATGTGACGGGCCTCGCCGTGCGCCCGCCCCTGCTCGAGGAGCTGCTCGTGCAGCTCGGCGACCGCGGCGTAGTCGCCCTGGATACGGCCCGTCTCGGCGAGCCCCGCGAGGGAGTAGCCGTGGGCCAGCCGGTCGTCGCCGCGGGCGGCGAGCGCGACGGACCAGGTCAGCAGACGCCGGGCCAGGGCGAGCGTGCCGCACTGCCGGGCCAGGGTGCCGCCGCTCCACAACGCCCAGGCCATGGCGCTCTCGTCCCCCGCGTCCCGCGCGCTGCGGTAGCTCTCGCGCCAGGCGGCCCGCGCGTCCTCGACCCGGCCGAGCCGCCGGTTGGCCTCGGCCACCGCCAGGGCCGCGCGCGATCTGTCCAGAGCGGTGCCCGCCTCGGCGAGCGCCCGGCTCGCCGCCGACAGGACGTCCTCGTACGAGGAGTTCACACCGAGCTCCGCGCTCAGTTCGCCTTGGTACTCGGGCGCGCATGCCTTGCCGTACATCGATCCATGACCTCTCGATCAACTCCGTGGTCCGATCAAGAAATTACGAGGCGGCGGGGGTGCGCCGAATCCGTCCGCGTATGGGTTGTGCCGTACGACTGGAGTGCTACGCCGAGGGGCGGGGTCATCATCGGGACGTACGGGAAGACGGCCCTTCGCCCGGTGACCGAGCGGGACGCTGAGGGGCGCACCGCCTGGCGGTGACGTGCTCCGTTCCGGTCGACCCGGACCGCTCGTCGGCGGTTGCCGCGCCGTCCCACTGGACCGGATGCCACAGGGGCGAGCGCGGCCCCCGCACCCCCGGAACACGGGCCCGTCACCCGTCCGCGTCGCCCGTCCGGCCCCGATCGGGAGTGCGGGGGCGCCGGTGAGCAGGCGCGTCACGGCTCATCGACGGAATATGGGAGAAGCCGGAGTGGGTCGAGCGACGGGAGTGCCGCAGGTGGCTGGCGGGCGCGGGGGCGAGGGTGGCGAGGAGCGCGACGCCGAGCTGCGCCAGGTCGAGGCCCTCAACCGGATGGCGGGCCCGTCGTCCGCCGGCGTGTCCGGCGGGGCGTCCGACCCCACCCGCCATCGAAGCGCCGACCTGCTCGTGACGGGGCACGCCCTGGCCTGGGTCGAATCGCTCGGGGAGGCGCTGGTCCTGATCTCCCAGCTCGCCGACGCCACCCTTCCCCTGTCCCGGCAGGCGGTGTTCCGGGCGGACCGCGAAGTCCTGCACTGCGTGGGCCAGTTCGGTCACCCCGACGGCGAGTGCGATGCCTTTCGGCTGCCGCTGGAAACCAGCCATCCGGCCGCGCAGGTGGCCAGGACCGGGCGCCCGGTGTTCCTGGCTTCGCCGCGGGAGTACCGCGACCGGTTCCCGTCCGGCTGGCCCCTCTCCGACCGGGACGGCCAAGAGGCCTGGGCCTTCCTGCCCCTGACCACCTACGGTCAGCTCACCGGCGTATGGATGGCCGCCTTCGACGCCCCGGTGCGGATGACCGACGGCCTGGGCAGCTTCCTGCTGACCCTGGCCAGGCTGCTCGGCCGGAGCATCGAGCAGACCTACAACGGCCAGGCGGACCGCGCCCTCTCCCAGAGCCTGCGCAGCAGCATGAGCCGGATCGGCCCCGGAGTCGAAGGGCTCACCGTCTCCGCCCGGTACGTCCCCACCGGCGGGGGGCTCATGGTCGGCGGCGACTGGTTCGACAGCATCACCCTGCCCAGCGGGCGCCTCGGCCTGGTGATCGGCGACGTCCAGGGCCACGACGTGCAGGCCGCCGGCCTGATGTCCCAGCTGCGCACGGCCATCCATGCCTACGCGGCCGAGGGGCACGGCCCCGACGCCGTGCTGGTGCGTGCCTCCCACTTCCTGGCGTCACTGGACGAGGGCCGCTTCGCCACCTGCATCTACCTGGAGGCCGACCCCGCCACCGGAATCCTGCGCATCGCGCGCGCCGGGCATCCGCACCCCGTGCTGCGCCTGCCCGACGGAACCTGCCTGCTCAAGCACGTACGGGGCGGCCTGCCCCTGGGCCTCGACCTGGGGGAGGACGACTATCCCGTCAGCGTCGTGTCCCTGCGCGAGAACGAGATCCTCATGCTGTGCACCGACGGGCTGATCGAGTCCGGCGGCCATGACATGTACTCCGGCTGGCTCCGGGTCCGCGACGCGCTGACCCCCGGCGGCCCCGACGACCTCGACGGCCTCGCCGACCGGCTCCTGAACGCGGTCGTGGCCCCGTCCCCCGCGCAGGCGGGCGACCAGCCCGCCGCCTCCTTCACGGAGGACGACATCGCCCTGCTGCTCCTGCGCCGCGACCCGTCGGACGCGCGCGCGGTCCGGTCCGGGCGGCACCTGCGCTTCACCCTCGAACAGGACCAGGCCCAGGGCCTCGCCGACGCACGGATCGAATTCCAGGGCCTGCTCCACGACTGGGCACGCCCCGAACAGGTCGACACCGCGCTCCTGCTCGTCTCCGAACTCCTCGGGAACGTCCTGGTCCACACCGAACACGCCGCTGTCCTGCGGGCCGACGTCGGCGGCGCGCACGGCCGGCGACGACTGCGCGTGGAGGTCACCGACCGCAGCGACGACGTCCCGCACCGGCGCGCTCCCGGCGAACTCTCCTCCTCGGGCCGCGGCCTCGTCCTCCTCGACCTGCTGGCCCACCGGTGGAACATCCGCCCCGAACCGGAGGGCAAGACGGTGTGGTTCGAACTCGACGAGGACGGCCCCGAAGAACCGTGACTCCGGGCCGGACACGGCGTCCCGCGGGTCCGTGACCTGCCCCGGCGACCTGACGGTCCGGCCCACAGAGAACGATGTCAGGATGCGGGGCATGAACGCACCAGAGGTCCCGCCCGGCACCCGACTCCTCGTCGTCGACGACGAGCCGGCCATCCTGGACGTCCTCGCCACCTCGCTGCGGTTCCTCGGGTACGAGGTGGCGGAGGCGGCGACCGGCCGGGCGGCCCTCGCGGCGGTCCGCGAGCACGCCCCGCACCTCGTGCTGCTCGACGTGATGCTGCCCGACATCGACGGCTTCGAGGTGGTGCGCCGGCTGCGGGAGGCCGGCTCGACCACCCCGGTGGTCTTCCTGACCGCCCGCGAGAGCGGACACGACATTGTGGGCGGACTCGACCTCGGCGCCGACGACTACATCACCAAGCCCTTCCGGCTGGCCGAGGTCGCCGCCCGGGTCCGTGCCGTCCTGCGCCGGGGCGAGAGCCGCACCGAGCCCCGGCTGCTCGTCTGCGGGGACGTGGAGATGAACACCGAGACCTACGAGGTGCGCCGGGCCGGCACGCGCGTGGACCTCTCGCCCACCGAATACCGGCTGCTCCACCACCTGCTGCTGAACCGGAACCGCGTCCTCACGCACGAGCAACTGCTCGCACACGTCTGGGACTTCGGCGAGGGCGACCCCGGGGTGCTGAAGACCTACATCTCCTACCTGCGCCGCAAACTCGACGCTCTGGGCCCGGGCTTGATCGAGACCCGGCGCGGCGTCGGCTACATCCTCCGCGAGAAGGGCACCGCGTGACCCCCGCGGGATCCCGGCGCCGCTCCCTGCGCCCCCGCTCGCTGCGCGGCCGGCTCCTGCTCGCGCTGCTCACCCTGGTGGCCGTGGCCCTGATCGCCCTGGACGCCGTCGTGTACGGGGCGCTGAGCAACGACCTCACCCGGCGCACCGACGTCACCCTGCGCGCGGTGCGCCAACGCGTGGCCCAACAACTGGAACAGGCCGGGCCGGGAGGAACGCTCGGCAACGACGTCCGGCTGCTCGGCGCATCCGAGTTCTATCTCCAACTGCGCCGGTCCGACGGCGGCGTGCGGGACCTGGTACCGCGGCTGCGGGACCCGGACGACGCCGCGCCGCACCTGCCGGACCCGCTGTCCGACGCCCGCGGCGCCGACCCGGTCACAGTGGGCCCGGCCGAGCCGGGCGGACCCGACTACCGCTTGCTGGTGCAGCGGGTGCCCGGCCGCGGGACGCTGATCGCGGCCGTCCCCCTGGACCAGGTCCAGGGAACGCTGCGGCAGGTGCTGATCGTCGAGGTGGCGGCGACCGGCGGCGTGCTGGCACTCCTCGCGGGCGCGGGGCTGCTCGTCCTGCGCCGCGGCCTGCGCCCGCTGGAGTCGATGGCCCGCGACGCGGACGCCATCGCGTCCGGGGACCGGGCCGGCCGGGTCGCACCGGCCGACGACGACACGGAGGTCGGCCGGCTCGGCCTGGCGCTGAACACGATGCTGGCCGCCGAGCGCACCACGCAGGACCGACTGCGCCGCTTCGTCGCGGACGCCTCGCACGAACTGCGCACGCCCGTCACCGCCGTGCTCGGCTACGCCGACCTGCACCACCAGGGCGCACTCGCCGTCCCCGCGCAGCGGGAGCGCGTGATGAACGGCATCACCACCGAGGCGCTGCGCATGCAGCGGCTCGTCGACGACCTGCTGCTGCTCGCCCGGCTCGACAGCGCCCCGGCCCGCGACCGGTCCGCCGTGGACCTGGCCGTGATCGTGCGCGACGCGGCGTCCGCCGCACGCGTCGTGGCCCCGCGCAGCCCCCTCACCGTGCGGGCCGAGGGCGGCGCGGTGGTGCACGGGGACGGCGAGCAACTACGACGTGTGGTCGACAACCTGCTGGCCAACGTCCGCAATCACACCCCGTCCGGGACCGCCGCGCAGGTGACGGTGAGCACCGCCGGTCCCTCCGCGCCGCAGGTGGTCGTCACGGTCGCCGACGAGGGCCCGGGAATCCCCGAGGAGGCGCTGCCGCACGTCTTCGACCGCTTCTATCGCGGCGACCCGGCGCACAGCGGCGACGGCAGCGGTCTGGGGCTGGCCATCGTCGCGGCGGTGGCCCAGGCGCACGGCGGCAGCGTGCACGTCGCCGGCGCGCCCGGGGGCACCCGCGTGACCGTCCGGCTCCCGCCGGCGTCCTGACGCACCGGGAGCCGGCCGGCCTCACAGGAAGGCGAGAGTGGAGTCGTGGCCGTCCAGGACCTTCGCCGGGTCCGTGTCGAGGACGTCGCGCAACAGCGTGGCGTACACGTCGCGGAAATCGGTCGTCGTGCGCAGATCGTCGTCCGTGAGATCGGTCAGGCTCGGCTGGTCACCGTAGAAGCCGCCCTTGACCGGCTCGCCCAGCACGAACACCGGCCCCGACGTGCCGTGATCGGTCCCCTGATTGGCATTGGCCTTGGGGCGGCGGCCGAACTCCGAGTACACGGCGACGACGACCTTCTGCCCGGCCTTCGTCTTCCTCACCCGGTCGAGGAACGTACCGAGATCGCGGTCGAGTTGGGCCAGCAGCCTCGACTGGGTGGCCTTCTCCCCGGCGTGGGTGTCGAAGCCGCCGAGGCTCACGCTGTACGCCCGCGTGGACACGCCGGACTCGATCGCCCTGGCCACCACGTCCAGCTGGGTGCCGAGCCCGCCCTGGCCGCCGGCCGAGCCCCTGTCGTTCGTCGCGTCGTCGTCCGACTCGTCGGTGTCGTCATGGTCCGACCCCTGTTTGTCGTCGAAGGCCGAGGACACCTTGGTCAGGTCGGCCAGTGACATACCCGCCCGCTTCAGCAGCGGGTGGGCGTCGCCGTCGACCCGCGCGAGCTCGGTGCAGGTGCGCTGCCAGGCATCCGGGAGCTTCGCACCGCCGAGGCGCACGGCCGCGCCCGCCGTCCGCTCGCCGGCCATCAGCGGCGGCAGAGTGGCGCCCACGGACACGCCCATGAGCGGGTCCTTGCCGCCCTCCTGGTCCAGCCAGCGGCCCAGCCAGCCCGAGGGCAGCGGACCGGACGGAGACGCCGTCTGCCAGATCGCCATCGAACGGAAGTGGCTGTGGTCCGGTTTCGGGTAGGACACGCCGCGGACGACCGCGAGGCGCTTGTCGTCCCAGAGCCGCTTCATCTGCTTCATGCCCGGGTTGAGGCCGAGGCCGTCGCCCAGCGCGAGCACCTCGTCCTCGCCGTACGCGAGATCGCCGCGCAGGTCCTGATAGTGCCCATCGGCGGCGGGCACCAGGGTGTTGAGGCCGTCGTTGCCTCCGTACAGGGTGACCAGCACCAGGGTCGCGGCGTCACTGCCGGCCGTACCGGAGCCGGTGGCGAGCAGTTCGTCCACGCCCCAGGCGGTCGCTCCGGCGGCCAGGGCCACGCCCCCGGCCACACCGCTCGTGGTGAGGAACTTCCGTCGGGTCCAGGTGTCCACGGGGGCTCTCCTTCAGCTCAGGACAAGGTGCTCGGGCGCGGTCAGCGCGACGGCCGTCACCTTGCGGGGGTCGTGGGCGGCGGCGCGCAGCACGCCGCGGGTGGTCGCGCCCCAGGCGCCGACGCCGAACTTGCGGGCCAGCAGGTCCGGACGCTCGCTCGCGGCCGCGGCGTCCACGTCGTCGAGGTCGGCGTGGTGCACGAGCTGCTGCGCGAACGTGATCCGCACCTGCGCGGCGGCCGTCGTCAGCCAGGCCGCGCCGGCGGGCCAGCCGCCCACGCTCTCCGGTGCGAACGGCACCTGGCCGAGACCCGTCAGCGTGCGGGTCAGCAGCTGCCTGCGTGCCTTCTGCGGCAGCGCGGAAGGGCGTACGCCGAGCGCGCGCAGACTGCCCACCACGTACTCGACCGGCTGTTTCACCAGCACGTTGTCGGCGTCCGCGAACGCCTCGTCGGTGAACATGGACCGGAACAGGGCCGTCGTGTCGCGCTGCCGCCCGTACGCCGCGGTCATGCGTGCCAGGGCCGCTTTCGACGGCTTGTTCTCGTTGCTCACCAAGGCGCCCCACATCCGGGTGGCCACGTGAGCGTGCGAGTCCGGCAGGCTCACCAGATGGTCGATGAGGGAACGCGCGGTGAAGTCGGTCGTCTCACCGACCACCGTCTGCCGTCCCTGGTCGTGCCGGCGTGCCTTGAAGCGCGCCTTCCACGGATGCGCCTGCCGGTCCACGGTCCAGCCGGTGAGCGCGGCGGCCGCCTGGCGGACGTCGGTCTCGGTGTAGTGGCCCACGCCGAGCACGAAGAGCTCCATCAGTTCCCGGCCGAGGTTCTCGTTCGGGGCCTTCGCGGTACTGCCGTCGGCGTCCAGCCACACCATGAGCGCCGGGTCGACCACCATGGCGCGGGCCAGATCGCGGAAGTCCCCTGCGCCGAGGCGCCGCAACGTCTCGTTCTGGCGCAGCATCGCGTCACCGGACTTCACCTTCCGGATGGAGGTGGCCCAGTGGTTGTGCCACAGCAGCGTGCGCTTCTCGGCCCACGGATGCTCTGCGGCCACCATGCGCTCGAGCCACCACTGGGTGAGCTCCTCGCGCTGCTGCCGCAGCACCTCGCGGTAGTGCTTGCGGACGGGATCGTCCTTGGGGTCCTTCGGTGTCCCGTCGCCCCCGGATTCACCCTTCGGTTCGTCCTTCGGTTCGGCCTGCGGGGAACCGCCGTGGTCGGCAGCGGCGGTCGCCGTGGCCGCGTCACCTCGGCGCTCGGTGCGCTTGCCCGACGGTCCCTGCTCGCGTCGCTTCTTCGCCTCGGAGTTGCGCGGCGGCAGGGGCCCCAGTTCGGGGGCCGGCGTCGCATCGACCCCACGGTCGGTTCCCGAGGCGGCCAGCACACGGTCGAGCGTGGCCTCGAAGCCGGACTTCAGCGCGGCCTCCACGGCATCCGGCCGGGCGTCGAACCCCGTACGGTGCAGCAGACGCGTCACGTGTGCCCGAGTGTCCAGTGTCCTTCCCATACCGGGAGCTTGCGGGGGCGGGGTTCCACGCACGTCTGTGCCAGGTGTGAGAACCGTGGGAATCGATCACCGCACCACGAAGAGGGGGCTCCGCGACACCGGAGCCCCCCTCGCGTCCTTGCGGACCGGCGCCGGTCAGTCGGCCCGCGCGGCCGCGCCGCACTCCTCGGCACCCTTGCAGTCCGTCAACTTCTCTGTCTGCGACGCGAGTTGCTTCTTCGTGTCCGAGGACAGCTGCGCATAGACGTTGTGCAGCATGTCCGGGTCCTTGCTGCGGTCGTAGTACTCGTGGGAGCCGTTCTCGTACGCGACATACGTGTACCGGTCGGTGCGCAGCGCCTCGTAGCTGGGCGGATTGCCGCTGCCCTTGCCCGGCTTGTCGGGGTCCTTCGCCGAGGTGGTGGGCCCGTGGTGCTCCACCAGCGCGGTCCGCGGCCAGTCCTTCGGGGTGTCCCCCTTCAGCAGGGGCACGAGGCTGCGGCCGTCGGCCGCCGGATCGGGACTGCCGCCGCCCAGCTCGGTGAAGGTGGGGCAGATGTCGATGTTGGATGCGATCGCACCGGTGGTGGCGCCCCGCTCGACGCCCGGTCCGGTGACCACCAGGGGCACGTTGACATCCGTGTCGAAGGCGGTCTGCTTGCCCGGCATCAGACGGTACTGGCCCATGTGGAACCCGTTGTCGGAGGCGAAGGCGAAGACGGTGTCATCGTAGACGCCTTCCTTCTCCAGTTTCTCCTGGAGGTCACCGATCATCCGGTCGACCGCCTGCACGGCGCGGACGCGCTTGCGGTACGTCTTGGTGATCTTCTTGATCTGCTGAGGAGTGAAGGACTTCTTGTCCGTGAGCCACTGCGGGGCGTCCGTGGGCGTCTTGTCGAAGGCCGCGGGCCTCGGCAGTTCCAGATCCTGGTACGTGTTCTCGTCCTGGGGAGCCGGGGTGGCCGGGCCGTGCGGCGCGAAAGTGGAGATGTCGAGCACGAAGGGCTTCTTCTCCTTCACCGAGTCCTCGATGAAGTCCTGGCCCTTTTCGTTTACCACGTCGGTCAGATAGTCCTCCGGGTCGTGCCCGTGGTCGACCGTCCTGCCGTTCTGGTTCAGCGTGTAGTCGTACTCCTTGTAGCCGTTCCCGGCCACGTCCCACTCGTCCCAGCCCGGGGGAACGTAGTTCTTCTCGCCGTTCACGGTCATGTCCGGCTCATAGCCGTTGAGGTACTTGCCCATCATGGCCGTGCGGTAGCCCTGCTTCTTGAGCGCCGTCGCGAAGGTCTTGTCCTCGTTGCCCTTCTCGTGGAACGTCCCGAACCCGCCGTCCGGCGGCATGTTGGTGAACACCCCGGTGTTGTGCGGGAACTTGCCGGTGAAGAGGGACGAACGTGAGGGGCAGCACAGCGAGTCCGTCACCGTGTAGTTGGAGAAGGACATGCCGTTCTTCTCCATGGCCTTCACGTGCGGCATGTAGTCCACCAGGTCCGACGAGAGGTCGTCGGTCAGCACCCACACGATGTTGGGGTGCCCGGACGACGCGGCACGCTGCCCGCCGGCGCTCTCCTCGGCCGTGTTCGCCCCGCCGCTGTCGCTGTCGCACGCGACCAGGCCGGCCGCCAGAGCGCCCGTGGCCAGCCACAGCAGGGCTTTCCTGGGAACACTTGCGTTGGTCAACGGTTCTCCTCCTGGACTGCGTGACAGAACGACTCCCGACGTCGACCGTGGCGCAAGAGGGTGGGAGAACCGTGTGAACAGGGCGCGTGGGGCGTGGGAATGCCGCGGGATCCCACGGACGGGCGCATAGGTGGGGCCCATGCGGACAGGCGAACCGTATGAATGCCAACGGGACGAAATGGAATCGTGAACGTGCCTGCGCGGCAGGACTCGTGGCGGTCGGCGTGCTGGCCGTCACCGCGTGCGGTGCGCAGGACGACCAGGCGGCCGCGCACACGACGACCCGCAGTGCGCAGTCGACCGATGCGGCCAAGGACGGCGCGGCACCGAGCAGCCACCCGCGGACCTCCGGCTCCGCGGCCCCCGCGACCACCTCCGAGGCCTCGGACGCCTCGGACGCCGGCATGGGCAGCGACTGCACCACGGACGCCCTGAAGACGGCGCTGAAGCCGACGGGCCAGGAGATGAACAGCAAGTACTTCGACCTGACCCTGACCAACACCTCGGACGGCACCTGCGCCCTCAAGGGCTATCCGGGCCTGTCGCTGACCGACGCGCACGGCAAGCGCGTCGGCAAACCCGCGACACGGTCGAACAACGGCACCATGCGTGACGTCGTGCTCAAGCCGGGCCAAACGGCCCACGCGGTGGTGCAGACACCCCGCAAGGAGGTCACCGACGGCACCTGCTGGCCCGACCCGGCCCGCATCAAGGTCTATCCGCCCAACAACACGGCGGCCCTCACCGCGACGGCCCCCGGCGAGCTCGAGGTGTGCGGGGACAGTTTCACGGTCGGCCCGTTCACGGCACGGGCGCTCTGACCGCTCCCGCTGCCAGATGCCGTCGACGACCTCTTCGAACGTGAAGTTCCCCTCCGTGAACGCGAAGAACGACGCCTTGCTCCGCGGTGGCCTCCTGCCCGCTGCGCTCGTGAATCGCTTGCGCGTTCTGTGACGAACAATCACAAGGCGTTATTTGCCGTTGGGTCGGCAGAGCACAGGCGCGGCTGGCTAGAGTCGAGGAGGTGACGCGACGGGAGGGGGAGCATGGGCGTGACGCGGCACGACACCGCGCAGTGGGACCGGCAGGTGCAGGTGCGCCTGGCCCGCGGCGAGGCGGCTGCCCTGGGCGAGACCTACGACCGGCACGCCCGACTCGTGCACGCGATCGCCGTCCGTCTGCTCGGCGAGGAGAAGGCAGCACGTGAAGTCGTGACCGCGGTCTTCTCCCAACTGTGGCAGCACCCCGAAGCGTTCGACCCGACAAGACACCGCCTCAGCACGTGGCTCGCCATGGAGGCCTGCGAGCGCGCCGGCAAGCGAGTGAGGGACGGCGGACCCGGCGGGCCCGCCCGGACCACAGAAATCGAACAGGCCGATGCCGTCCTCGCTTCCGTGAATTCCAGGACACGCGTGGCGCTTCACCTGGTGTACACAGGGAACATGGACTACCGCCAAGCGGCAGCACAGTTGGGCATCACGGAGGACGAAGTCCTCAGCCGGCTGCGGCTGGGGCTGCAGATGCTCTCCGGCGGTGTCAGGGAGGACGAGCGGTGAGCGGGAACGCGTGCGAAGACCTCCACCTGCAGCGGATGCTCGGTGCCTGGGCGCTCCACGCCTGCTCGGCGGAGGAGACGGAGCGGATCGAGGAGCATCTGTCCGCCTGTGCGTCGTGCGCGGCGGAAGCACAACGGCTGCGTTCCGCCTCCGAGTTCCTGCATCCCCACATGGACCTGGACCTGCCCCCGACCCTGCGTGCCGAGGTGCTCGGAGCCTGTCTGGGCGCTCGTCCGCCACAGGTCGCCGTGCCGGACTATGCGAAGCCCTACGACGCCGAAACCGCGCGCCTGGACGGGCTGTTGGCGGATCTGGCGGAGGACGAGTGGGCCAAGCCGGTACAACTGCAGTGGTTCGAGGGCGACGACTCCGCCAGCCACAGCACATCGGTGGGCGGGGTCCTCGGGCACTTGGTGGCCGTCGACGGGATGGTGTCCGCCAGCCTCGGTCTGCCGGATCCGGTCACGCCGGACGGGAAGGGCTCGACGGATCCGCAACAGCGCACCGAGGCCCTGTGGAAGCAGATGGAATCGCCCGAGGAGGGATCGGACGCGAGCGGGCGGGCCGACGGCAGTTCGGTGCGCAGCACGTGGCGGGACCAGGCCTACGAACTGATCCGGACCTGCGCGTACGGCGGCGGCGGAGTGGCCGACATCGCGGTGCCGTACGGGGAGGACGTGGTCCTGCCGCTGCGACTGGC
This sequence comes from Streptomyces sp. cg35, assembly GCF_050410835.1. Taxonomy (NCBI): domain Bacteria; kingdom Bacillati; phylum Actinomycetota; class Actinomycetes; order Kitasatosporales; family Streptomycetaceae; genus Streptomyces; species Streptomyces sp. cg35. Next base: position 667,070 of record NZ_CP191268.1, on the reverse strand, counting down.
GCTGCTGGACAGGGCTTTCGAGACGTGGATCCATGCCACCGACATCGCCGATGCCGTGGACTATCCGTACCCGCCGCCGGTGCCGGAGCACCTGCAGACCCTGATCGGTGTCGCCGTGCAGATGCTGCCGTCGATCCTCGCGGCCAGGCGCCAGGCCGGCCTCGCCTCTCCGCCGCTGCCGGTCGTCGAACCGGGCGCTTCGGAGCGGAGCGTCCGTCTCGAGATCGAGGGCGAGAGCGGAGGGGAGTGGTATCTCCCGCTCGACCGGCCCGACGGCCCTGCCGGTCCCGACAACTGCGTGAGCCATATCGTGCTCCCGGAGGTGGAGTTCTGCCGTCTCGCGGCCGGTCACCTCGCCCCGAGGCAGGCTGCCACCGGACAGCAGGGCGACCAGACGGCCATCGTCGAGCTCTTGTACGCGATGGCTTCCATGAGCCGCTTGTAGCGACGGCGCCCGCCCGCGTGCCGGTGGCGCCACGGCGGTCGTACAGGTGGCCGACAACAGCGTGTTCGGCGACAGGCGCAGGCCTGGAGCGCGGGCTTGAAAGCGGTCCCGCGACGAGCGAGCGGTGTCTAGGCTGGAGGCACATCTCCAGCGCGGTCGGGGCGGGTGGCGTCCATGGTGCAGTCCTTGTCGGTGCCGGGCATCGAGGTGTCGGTCACCTCGCAAGTCGAGAGAGCAGTCGTTCGCGTATCCGGGCAGCTGGATCACGGGGCTGTCGTGGCGTTGCGGAGGCAGCTCTCGCGCCTGGCGGAACAAGACGGCTGCCTCGTGCTCGACTTCAGCGACGTCTCCTTCATGGGATTCGCCGGAGTGGCGCTCGTCGAGGCACTTTCGGAACAAGTGCGCTCCGCGGGTGGGGAGATGGAGGTGTGGGGAGCCGACGATCCCAGGCTGCGGGCCCTTCATCTGAACGGCGCTCTGCGGGCCCTGCGCATCCAAGGAACAAATGGTGCGTCGTCCGCCGTCGCCGTCCAGGAGCGCAATCGGCTCGTGCTGCAGGAGGCCCTTGCGGCAGCATTGCGTGTGATCGGGGCTCCGATGGGCAACGCCCAGTTGCTCGACCCCGCGTCGCGGACGCTGCGCATCGCGGCACAGCGGGGATTCCACCCACCGTTCTTGTCCTTCTTCCACAGCGTGCAGCTCAACGGGAAGGGGAGTGCCTGCGGCGCGGCAGCCCGCCAGCAGCTTCCCGTGTTCGTGGAGGACGTGCGGACGTCACCGGTGTTCACCGGCACCACAGCGGCCGAGGTGCTCCAGGACGCGGGCGTGCACGCCGTCGCCTCACTGCCCGTCGTCACGCCGGCCGGCACGCTCATCGGGATGCTCTCCACGCACTGTGCGAAGCCGACCGTCTGGACGCCCGACGCACAGCGGGAGCTCGCGTACGTGATCCAGGTGGCCGGCCGGATGGTCCGTTGAGTCGGCGCGTGCGGCGACCGGCGCGTGGGGACAGCGCGACCGCTAGGCGAGCGGCATCGGCGAGGGCGGCCCGGAGTCGGTGGCCGCCGCACGCAGGCAGCGGGTGGGCAGGTCGGGCGCACGAGCGGCCCACAACTCGGCCTCCGCGTCCGGCGTGAGACTCGCGGACCACACCGTCATCAGGAGCTGCACCGCTGTCTCCCGCTGCGGGCACGAGAGCGAGGCCGTGAGTGCCGCCTGCCCGACCGCGCACTCGGCCGGCCGACGAAGACGGCGGATCACGACGGAGTCGGGGCAGGCGCCGTGCAGCAGGACGGCGTAGAGGGGCATGAAGACGTCCGCGTCCTCCGCCTTCAGTTCCATGACGTCCTGTGCGTAGCGCACGAGTTCGGAGAGCCGCGTGAGCTGGATGCACAACTGCTGTCCGGCACGGTCGGATCCGCACGGTTCCACGAAGCGTTCCATGGCATCGTCGCTCGCTAGGTCTGGGCGGGCACGCCTTCCTGGGCTGAGTCGTGATGTGCGGGCCTTCGCGGCGCAGCCCACCAGAATTGTCCTCCGCCTACAGCCCCCGCCTCGCCGCAAGCCGGAATCTGTCCGTTTCGCGGACTGTCCGTACAGAAGCCGATCGCGGGCCCGCACCGGGAAGCGGTGAATCCGTCACCAGTCGTGGACGGTGCCGTCGGCGAGGCGGTTGTAGGGCAGATAAGCCTGCTGGTACGGGTGGGCCGCGGCGGCCTCCTCGTCCAGGTCGACGCCGAGCCCAGGGGTGTTGCCGGGGTGGAGCAGACCGTCCTTGAACGTCAGCGAGGGGCGGAAGACCACGTGCGTGGCATCGCTGTGCCCCATGTACTCCTGGATCCCGAAGTTGTGGAGGGCCAGGCCCAGATGGGCCTGGGCGGCCAGGCCGACGGGGGAGATGTCGGTGGGCCCGTGGAAGCCCGACTTGATCTGGTACTCCGCCGCGGTGTTCATGATCTTGCGCAGCGGGGTGATGCCGCCGAAGTGGGTCGAGGCTGCCCGTACGTAGTCGATGAGCCGCTCGCTCAGCAGGGTCTGGAAGTCGGCCGCGTGGTTGAAGACCTCGCCGACCGCCAGGGGAGTGGTGGTGTGCCGGCGGATCAGGCGGAAGGCCTCCTGGTGCTCGGCGGGCGTGCTGTCCTCCAGCCAGAACAGGTCATAGGGCTCAAGGGACTTGCCGAGCTTCGCCGCCTGGATCGGCGTCATCCGGTGGTGGCCGTCGTGCAGCAGCGGCAGGGCGGGCCCGAACTCGTTCCGTACGGCTTCGAAGACAGTGGGCAGATGGCGCAGATAGGCGCGGGTGTCCCAGTCCTCCTCCGGAGGGCGGGGGCCCCGCCCGGCCGGCTCGTGGTCGTAGCGCTCGCCACTGGCCTGGGGCTGCGCCGCCACTCCGTACACGGCGTTGAGGCCGGGGACGGCGGTCTGGATCCGTACGGCCTGGTGCCCCTCCTCGATGTTCTGGCGCACCGAGTCGAACAGCTCGGGCAGATCGCGGCCGGAGGCGTGGCCGTAGGTCATGAGGCCGGTGCGGCAGGCACCGCCGAGGAGCTGGTACACGGGGAGACCCGCGACCTTTCCCTTGATGTCCCACAACGCCATGTCGACGGCGGCGACGGCGGCCATCGTCACCGGTCCGCGCCGCCAGTAGGCGCCGCGGTAGAGGAACTGCCAGGTGTCCTCGATGCGGTGCGGGTCACGGCCGACGAGCAGTTGGGCGAGGTGGTCGCGGAGGTAGGACACGACGGCGAGTTCGCGCCCGTTGAGCGTGGCGTCGCCGAGACCGGTGATCCCCTCGTCCGTGGTGATCTTCAGGGTGACGAAGTTGCGGCCGGGGCTGGTGACGATGACGTCGGCCGAAGTGATGCGCATGTCCACCTTCTGGGTCGAGGGAGCGACGGAGCCGGTTCACTGCCGCGAGGGCCGGCCGGCCCGGGCCGCCGCGCCGCAGGTCGTACATGTTCCGGTCACGGCCGACGGTAGGGAGCGGTGCCCAGCACGGCGGAGATGGTCTTGCCCCGGTCGTGCGCCTCGACGGTGACGGCGTGCGCCAGGTCGTTGACCATCATCCAGCCGAACCCGCCGGGGACGGTGGGGTCGTGGGGTCTCAGGAGCGGTGCGTGCGGGCTGCGGTCGCTGACCTCGACCACCAGGGCACCGTCGTGGACGCGGGCGCTGAAGCCGGTGATGCCACCGCCGTGGCGCAGCGCGTTCGAGGCGAGCTCGCTGGCGATCAGGAGCGCATCGTCGTGCAGACGGCGGGCCTGCTGCTCGGTCAGGTCCGCGCACAGGGCGACCACGGTCCTGCTCGTGTCGGTCCGAGCCTGCGAGCAGGTGAAGCGCTCCGTGTCGGATGCGTCCGGAGCACCCACAGGACCTCCTCCAGTGTCTTCGGGCACCGGGCCTCTGTAGCCCGAACCCCGGTGCGCGGACGTCTGCTCCACGGTCTCGTCAGGGACGGGGAGGCTGAGTGGTCGTGTCCAGGTAGAACGCGTCGATGCTCTGGACCGCGTGCTCGAAGTCGTCGAGGTTGACCGGCTTGGTGACGTAGGCGTTGGCGTACTGCCGGTAGGCGCCCGTCACGTCGTCCGGAGCCGCGGAGGTCGTCAGGACCACCACGGGGATCGTGCGCAGGTCGTCGTCGCCCTTGAGCACGGCCAGCAGCTCCCGCCCGTTCATCCTCGGCATGTTGAGGTCGAGGACGATCAGGTCGGGACGCGTGGAGCTCGGGTCGCGCAGGTACTCCAGAGCGGCGATGCCGTCCTCGACCTGGGTCAGGTTCCGGGCACCGCGCGCGCTCAGGGCGTCCTGGACCAGCATGGCGTCGGCGAGGTCGTCCTCGACGAGGAGGACGTCGTAGGGACGGGGCGACGTGGTCATCTCATGGGCTCCGGGGCGGGGTCGGGTCGGCTGGGGTGCGGGACGGGTGGGTGATCAGATCGGGCCAGCGGTTCCTGGCCCCTTGCCGGGTGATGTTGAGGACCCGGCCGAGCTCCGGGTAGCCGGCCCCCGCCGCGACCGCATCCTGGGCCGCCTGGTACTCCAGGCGATCCAGCGCGCTCCTCAGTTGCAACACCATGTACAAGCGCGTCAACGCCTGTGATTGTGCCGTGACGTGGCCGTCGTCGGCGGGCCGGGGGTCCAGGGTGCGAGGGGTGAGCCGACGGACGAGGTCGCCGAGCGCGTCGATGGACAGCTGGGCGATCTCCTCCTCGGTCACACGTAGGGAGAAATGCTTGCCAGGCATGCCGCACACCCTAGGAAACTGCTGGTCGCTCGACAACATGACTTGTCGGATTGCGGTTACAGTATGCACGCCGCGCACAAGGGGAGGCGGCCCTGACTGATTCAAGGAGCGCCCCGGTATGGCGACCGACGTCAAGAGCGGACGTTCCCGAACATCCCGCGCGAACTGGACCACGCGCCGCTGGCTGCGGGTGAGCGCCGGCTCGGCGCTCGTCGTGCTCGCCGTGCTCGGCGGGCTCGGTCTCTGGTCCCTGACCCGCGCGTCCGCCATCACCGACGAGCTGGTCGGTGTCCGCAGCCCGTCCCTGTCCAACGCCGTGCGCCTGGAGGCGGCCCTGGTCAACCAGGAGACGGGCGTCCGCGGCTACGGCCTCACCGGTGAGCGTGCCTTCCTTGCGCCCTACGAGCAGGGCCTGACCGACCAGCGCTCGGCCGTGACCCAGCTGCGCGACCTGCTCGCGGACGACAAGGAGGGGCGGGCCGACCTCGACAACGTCCTGGCCAAGGCGGGACGCTGGCAGCGCACCGTTGCCCGACCGGTCGCCGAGGCCCCCGCCGGGACCTCGGTGGAACTCTCCGCGCAACGGGCCACCCAGGGCAAGACCTCGTTCGACGCGCTGCGCAAGGCCATGGTCGTCCAGCAGGACCACCTGCGCGACGCCCGCTTCGCGGCCACGGAGGATCTGAAGAGCGCGTCGCGGCTGCGCGACGGCATCCTCATCAGCATCGCCGCTGTCATCCTCCTGCTCACGGTCCTGGTCTTCGAGGGGCTCCGGCGGGGCATCACCACCCCTCTGGAGCGGCTGGGCGCCGATGCCCGCGAGGTCTCCGGCGGCAACTTCGAGCACCCCGTCGTCGCCACCGGACCCGCGGACCTGCGCCGGCTCGGCGCGGACATGGAAGCCATGCGGCGCCGGCTCCTGGACGAACTCGCCTTCACCGAGGAAGCCCGCCGCCGGCTCGACGAACAGGCGGTGGACCTGCGCCGCTCCAACTCCGAGCTGGAGCAGTTCGCCTACGTCGCCTCGCACGACCTGCAGGAACCCCTGCGCAAGGTGTCGAGCTTCAGCCAGCTCCTCCAGCGTCGCTACGCCGGACAGCTCGACGAGCGGGCCGACCAGTACATCGGGTTCGCGGTCGACGGGGCGAACCGCATGCAGAAGCTCATCAACGACCTGCTGGAGTTCTCGCGCGTGGGCCGCGTCCACAACGACCACCGCGAGGTCGATCTCGACGCGGTGGTCAGCCAGACGCTCGACGCGCTGAGTGTCTCCATAGAGGAGTCCGGCGCCCGGATCGTGCGCGATCCGCTCCCCACCGTCACCGGGGACAGCACGCAGCTCGGCATCCTGTGGCAGAACCTGATCGCCAACGCCGTGAAGTTCCGGCACGCCGACCGGGCACCCGAGATCACCATCGAGGCGACCCGTGACGGCGACCTGTGGCGCTGCGCGGTCAGCGACAACGGCATCGGGATCGCCCCGGAGTTCGCGGAGAAGGTGTTCATCATCTTCCAGCGCCTGCACACCAAGGACGCCTATCCAGGAAGCGGCATCGGCCTCGCCATGTGCAAGAAGATCACCGAGTTCCACGGCGGAACCATCGGTATCGACCCGGACCACGGGCCCGGCACCCGCTTCGTCTTCACCCTCGCGGCCACCGGGGCCGCGCAGCAGGCCGACGTCGTCGAAGGCGCGGCCGCGAGATGAACACCTTCGCACCCGAACAGCACGTGCGGATCATCCTGGTCGAGGACGACGACGGCGACGCCCTCCTGGTGGAGGAGTTGCTGATCGACACCGGGCTGCGCCATTCGCTGATCCGGGCCAGCAGCCTCGCCGCTGTCCGCGCCGAACCGACGGTCCACGCCGCGGACTGCATCCTGCTGGACCTGCACCTGCCCGACGCCAGCGGGATCGGTGCGGTCGCCGCGGTCCAGGAGATCGCACCCGATGCGGCGATCATCGTCCTGACCGGTCTCGCCGAGTCGCAGGCCGGCAGCGAGGCGGTGGCCGCCGGTGCCCAGGACTACCTCGTCAAGGGTCAGGTCGCCCCTGACCTTCTGCACCGCGCCGTTCGCTACGCGGTCCACCGCAAGCAGGCCGAGCGGGCCAGCGCCGACATCCGGACCGGGCAGCTGCGCGCCGAGGAGAACGCCCGCCTCGAACGGGGCCTGCTGCCGCAGCCGATGATCTCCGCCTCCGCCATCAGGGCCACGAGCCGCTACCTGCCCGGCCGCGAACGGGCCTTACTGGGCGGCGACTTCCTCGACGTGGTCCAGACGCCCGACGGTCAGTTGCACGCCATCGTCGGTGACGTGAGCGGGCACGGTCCCGACGCCGCCGCGCTCGGAGTGTGTCTGCGCATCGCCTGGCGATCCCTCACCCTGGGCGGCCACCGCGCCCAGGACCTGCTGCTGCTCCTCGAACGGATGCTGGTCGCCGAACGCACGCAGAGCGACCTCTTCGCGACCGTCACGCTGGCCTGCCTGGACCCGGCCGCCGGCCGCGCGACCCTCCATCTCGCGGGCCATCACCCGCCGTTGCTGACCACGGCGGGCCGGACGCGCGAGGTGTCGGCACGCCACGGCATCGCTCTGGGCATCGCGCCGGGCCACGCCAACTGGCAGGCCAGCGAGCTCACCCTGCCGGACCGTGGAGCGCTCGTCATCTACACGGACGGCCTGGTCGAGGGCCACGAGGGGAAAGAGCCGCAGCGGCTCGGCGTGGACGGACTCATCCGTCTCATGGACCGGATACCGGCGGACGACACCGACACGCACCTCGACGAGCTGATCACCCAGGTCCGCGAACTCAACGCCAACCGGCACACCGACGATCTCGCCATTCTCCGTCTGGAATGGAACGGCATCGGTTCACTCACGGGCCTGCTGCCCGCTCCGGGGACAGCTGATTCCCCGTCCCCGCGGCTCGAGCGTCGTTGACGACGCCCCAGGGGCGGCCCGCGGTCAACTAGGCCGCCCCTGGCGCGCTTTGCGCTGCCGTCCGTCCTCGGCGCAGCGCCGCGCCGCCGGATCCGTCCCTGTCACGTCGACGACCTTCGGTCCGTCGTACCTCCTGCGCGCCATGGCGCCGGCCGGCCCCTGTTGGCGCCCACGCGCGTGATCCAGGTACGCGGTTGGGCCGTCGCATTGGGGTACTTTGTCGCGTGTGTTCCAACTGCCCGCCGCCGAGCGGTCGAAGGGTGACGCCCGGCACGGATGCGTTCCGATCCGGAGCAGTTCTGAAGAAGTGAAGAGGATGGATCGGATGACCACAGTGATGTCGCAGCAGCACGCCCACGAGGCGGGCGGCGTCGACATGAAGTTGGTGGAACAGGCTTACGCGGATCCGGCGTCGATCGCGCCGCGTGACGTCAGAGAAGTGGCCACGTACTTCTTCGAGCGCCTCGCGCAGCTCGAGGAGGGTACGCGTGATCACCAGTACGTGCGCAACACGCTGATCGAGATGAACCTCTCGCTGGTCCAGTACGCGGCCGGACGGTTCAAGTACCGCGGTGTCGCGGAGAGAGAGGACCTCGTCCAGGTCGGCACGATCGGTCTGATCAAAGCCATCGACCGGTTCGAGCTCTCCCGCGAGGTGGAGTTCACGTCCTTCGCCGTTCCGTGGATCACCGGTGAGATCAAGCGCTTCTTCCGCGACGCCACGTGGGCCGTGCACGTCCCGCGCCGGCTGAAGGAGGCCCGCGCCGAAGTGACCGAGGCGACCGAGGAGTTGCGCCAGCGTCTGGGGCGCTCGCCGTCCACGGCCGAACTGGCGGAGCGGGTGCAGCTCGACCGGGCCGAGGTCGCCCAGGTCCAGATGGCGGTGAACGGGTACAACACCGCCTCCCTGGACGCCGCCGTCTCCGGGGGCAGCGGCGAAACCGACACCGTGCTGGGCGACTTCGTCGGTTTCGAGGAACAGTCCTACGAACTCATCGAGACCCAGCGCTCCCTCGCTCCGCTCATCGCGGAGCTGGACGAACGAGATCGCGTCATCCTGCATATGCGTTTCGTGGAGGAGCGTTCCCAGGTCGAGATCGGCCGCGAGTTGGGCGTCTCGCAGATGCACGCCTCACGCCTGATCAGCAGGCTCGTGGCCAGACTCCGGATCGGTCTGCTGGGGGACGGCGGTTCCTGACGGGCGCCTGTCCCGCGCGGCCGGCCCTCCGGGAGCTCCCGACGTCACAAGCCGCAAGACAGGTTTTGGCCAGCCGGAAATCCGCGGCCGGTCAGCGGCCCGTGACCCCAGCTACAAATCTTGAGCACAAATTCCACACATCACCCTCTCCAGACGGGTTCCGATGCTCTAGATTGTCCATGCTTCACATGCCGGGACACGAGGCGACAAGTGATGATCTATAGCTCAAATGCCATGGATATTCAGCTGTTGTGTCTCCGGCGTCAGAGGCGGGGGTGATCAATTCTGGGGGCCCGAGAGGGGGCTTCGGGTGTGGGGAGCACTCGAAGTTGAGACGGGTCCCGTGCATCTCGGCAGTCCGGCAGGACCTGCGAATCTGCCGCCGGGGTGAGCAGTCCAAGCAGCGCTGAAACGGCCGAGAAGTCATGCGCGGGAGGCGGGGGCCTCCAGGGGGAGGAACAGCGCGGTGCGGGGGGCGTGGCCTCCCGGGGGGATCAGCACACGACCATGTCGAACCATTGGGGACCGGGGGGTTCTTGTGCGGCAGGGGGGATTAGTCGGCCCTTTTCCGTCGGCGCGCGGGCGTCTGGCGGACGGGACGATCAGCCAGCCGGCGAATGACTGGGAACAGCGGTATCGCCGTACCGTGATCACCAGCGACACCGTGGCCACCGCCTTGGTGGTGGCCGGGATCGGCAACTTTTTCGGGGCCCGGGACGCGGCCAACTGGCATGAGAAATGGGGAATCCTCGCCTTCGGCACCGAACTGCTGGTGCTGGCATCGCTTGCGGTCAGCCGGGCCTGGGCCCCGGCTGTGCTCGGTCAGGGAGCCGAGGAGTTCCGCAGGCTCGGACGCTCACTGTTCACGGCGACCGTCGTGCTCGCGCTCGGCGGGATAGCCCTCACCTCGCGCAACATCAAACTATGGATCTTCGTCGCGATCCCCGCGATCGCGCTCGTCACCATGACCGAGCGGTATGTGCTCCGCCTCTCGCTGCACAAGCAGCGGAAGGAAGGGCAGTGCCTCAGACCGGTGCTCGCTGCCGGGAGCCCGGCCACCGTGCGCGACCTGATCAACCGGACCCGCAAGTTTCCGCACCTCGGCTGGCGCGTGGACGCGGTGTGCACCACGGACGGTCTCGGGCTCGACGGTGACCAGTTGGACGGAGTGCCGGTCGTCGGCCGGCTGACGGACGTCGCCAACCACGTCCGCCGCGACGGCTACCGTGTCGTCGCGGTCACCCCGGACCCGCACTGGTCACCGGACCGGCTGCAGCGGCTGGCCTGGAACCTCGAAGGCAGCGAGGCCGAGATGGTCGTGGCCCCCGTCCTGATGGAGGTGGCCGGCCCGCGGCTGCACGTCGACGCGGTGCTCGGCATCCCGCTGCTGCGGGTCAGCATGCCGACCTTCACCGGGGGCCGCCGGGCGGTCAAAGAGGTCGTCGACCGGCTGGGCGCGGCGGTCCTGCTGATGCTGTTCGCGCCGCTGATGGTGCTTGTCGGACTGTTCGTCCTGGCGGACAGCCGGGGCGGCGCGTTCTACCGCCAGCGCAGAGTCGGCAAGGACGGCCGCGAGTTCACCATTCTCAAGTTCCGCACCATGGTGACCGGAGCCCACGGGGCACGTGCCGAACTGGCCGACCGCAACGAGGGCGCGGGGCTGCTGTTCAAGCTCCGCCGGGATCCGCGGGTGACCCGGGTGGGGACGGTGCTGCGCCGGTACTCGCTCGACGAACTCCCGCAACTCTTCAACGTGCTCACCGGTTCGATGTCGCTCGTCGGCCCGCGGCCTCCCTTACCGGAGGAGTCCGCGGCGTACGGCCCGGACATCCGGCGGCGGCTGCTCGTCAAGCCCGGGCTCACCGGCCTGTGGCAGATCAGCGGGCGCAGCGACCTGCCGTGGGAGGAGGCCGTCCGCCTCGACCTGCGGTACGTGGAGGACTGGTCGCTCGCCCTCGACACAGTGATCTTGTGGAAGACGCTGCGCGCGGTGCTCCACGGGCAGGGGGCGTACTGATGCGCGGGGAGCATCGCACGGACGACGCAGGGAACGCAGGCCGAAAGGGCCTGCCTTGGGGGAGGAACGGGTCATGAGAGTCAGCGTCCTGGGGCTCGGCTACGTGGGCTGCGTGTCGGCCGCGTGCCTGGCGAGCCTCGGCCACGAGGTCATCGGTGTGGACGTCAACCAGGCGAAGGTCGACCTGGTCAACGACGGCAAGGCCCCGGTGGTCGAGGAGCGGATCGGCGAGCTCACCGCCGAGGTCGTAGGGACCGGAGCCTTACGCGCCACCACCGACGTCCGCGAGGCGATCATGGGCAGCGAGGTGTCCCTGATCTGCGTGGGCACACCGTCGGAGCCCAACGGCAGCCTGTGCACCACGTACTTGGAGCGGGTCACCGAGCAGATCGGCGCCGCACTGGCCGAACGGGGCGGGCGGCACACCATCGTGTTCCGCAGCACCATGCTGCCGGGCACCTGCACGAACCTGCTGGTGCCGATCCTGGAGAAGTACGTGGGCGGCACGGCCGGGGTGGACTTCGGCGTCGCGGTCAACCCGGAGTTCCTGCGCGAGGGCACGAGCGTGCGGGACTTCTTCGACCCGCCCAAGACCGTCATCGGCGAAGTCGACGCGGACAGCGGCGACGTGGTGGCGGCGCTGTACGACGGCCTGCCCGGCGAGGTGTTCCGGGTGCCGGTCTCGACAGCCGAGGCGATCAAGTACGCGGACAACGCGTTCCACGGCCTCAAGATCGGCTTCGCGAACGAGCTGGGCGCGGTCTGCCAGGCCCTCGGGGTGGACTCGCACCAGGTCATGGACGTGTTCCTGGCCGACCGCAAGCTGAACATCAGTCCCGCCTACCTGCGGCCCGGCTTCGCCTTCGGCGGCTCCTGCCTGCCCAAGGACCTGCGCAGCCTGGTCCACGCGGCCAACCGGGCCGACGTCTCGGTGCCCATCCTCTCCCACGTGCTGCCCTCCAACTCCGACCATCTGCAGCGCGCGGTCGACCTGGTCGAGCGCACCGGCAAGCGCCGGGTGGGCATGTTCGGGCTGTCCTTCAAGCCCGGCACCGACGACCTCCGCGAGAGCCCGCTCGTCGAGCTGGCGGAGAGGCTCTTCGGCAAGGGGTACGACCTGCGGATCTACGACGCCAACGTGAGCCTCTCCCGGCTGATCGGCGCCAACCGCGAGTACATCGAGACTCGGCTGCCGCACCTCGCGCAGCTGCTCGCGAACTCCGTCGGCGAGGTGCTGGAGCACGCCGAGGTGTGCCTCGTCGGGACCAAGGACCCGGCTGTCCTCTCGGCGCTCGGCCACGGCGAAAAACCGGTGATCGTCGATCTCGTCCGCCTTCCCGACGCCGAAGCGCGCCGGGCCGAACCGGGGTACATGGGCCTTGCTTGGTAACACGACCGGCGGCGACGGCACGGGCCGTCGCGCGCTGATCCTGGTCGAGAACCTGTCGGTGCCGTTCGACCGGCGGGTCTGGCAGGAGTGCACGACGCTGCGCGACGCCGGGTGGGAGGTGCACGTCATCTGCCCCCGAGGGAGCAAGCGGGACACGGAGCCGGAGGCGGTGATCGACGGGGTGCGGATCCACCGCTACCCGTTGCGCGCGGCCACCGGAGGACCGGCCGGCTACCTGAAGGAGTACGGATCGGCGTTGTGGCACACGGCCCGGCTGATCCGCAAGGTCGGCCCGGTCCACGTGGTCCACGCCTGCAACCCGCCCGACCTGCTGTTCCTGTCGGCACGGTGGCTGAAGCGGCGCGGCGCGCGGTTCGTCTTCGACCAGCACGACCTGGTACCCGAGCTGTACCTCTCCCGGTTCGACCGCGGCAAGGACCTGCTCTACCGCGGCGTGTGCGCGCTGGAACGGATGACGTACCGGGCCGCGGACGTCGTGCTCGCCACGAACGAGAGCTACCGGGACGTCGCGGTGGGCCGCGGCGGGCAGCGGCCGGAGGACGTGTTCGTGGTGCGCAGCGCGCCGCAGACCGACCGTTTCCAACCGGTTCCGCCCGAGCCGGAGTTGAAGCGCGGCAAGCCTCATCTGCTGTGCTACCTCGGCGTCATGGGCCCGCAGGACGGCGTCGACTACGCCCTGCGGGCACTGGCCAAGCTGCGCGACGAGTTCGGACGGACCGACTGGCACGCGGTGTTCGTCGGCTCCGGCGACGCCTTCGACGCGATGGTGGAGCTGTCCCGGCAGCTCGGGCTCTGCGAGCAGGTGCAGTTCACCGGACGCATTCCGGACGCCGACCTGGTGCGCTACCTGTCCACCGCGGACGTGTGCCTGTCCCCGGACCCGCGCAATCCGCTCAACGACGTGTCCACCATGAACAAGGTCCTGGAGTACATGGCGATGGGCCGGCCCATCGTCTCGTTCGACCTCCGGGAGGCGCGCGTCTCCGCCGGTGACGCCGCCGTCTACGCGCCCGCCAACGACGAGGCCGAATTCGCCAAGCTCATCACGGTGCTCCTCGACGATCCGGAGAAGCGCGCCCGGATGGGCGAGACGGGCCAGGAGCGGATCAGCGGGCAGCTTTCCTGGCGGAACTCGCAGGCGTCGCTGCTCGCCGCCTACGCCGCCGCGTGCCGTGACCGCACTCCGGTGTCGGCAGGTGGCCCGGACGGTACGAGGAAGAGGCCGCGTCAGTGAGTGATGACACGATCCGCCTGGTCACAGTCGGGCGGATACTGCGCCGGCGGTGGCGGCTGCTCGCCGTTCTCACCGTGGTCGGCGCGCTCGTCGGCTACGGCACATCGATGGTGTTCCCGCCCCGCTACACGGCGTCGGCATCAGTACTGCTCCCCGGGCAGTGGGAGGAGCGCGAACTGCTGACCCAGGTGGACATCGCGACCAGTTCGTCGGTGGTCGACCGTGCCGCCGCCAAGCTCGACTGGCATGACGTCACCAGCAGCGAGCTGCGGGACCGAGTGAGCGCCAAGGCGGCCGACGGGAACCTCATCAAGATCTCGGGCACGGCCGACACCCCGAAGCGCGCACAGCAGCTCTCCGACCAAGTGGCCAAGGAATTCGTCAGCTTCGCCGCGCGGATCGCGGGCGGCAGCACCGACCCCGACGCGGCGACCGGGACCGAGGCGCTGCGTCAGCAGGTCGTGGAGACCAACCGCCGCATCTCCGACCTGGCCGATGCGGCCGACCCGGGGCAGACCGTGGAGAGCGTGCAGGCCCGCACCGCCCTCGAGAAGCTGCGCACCTCGCTGGAGGAGGCCATGACGAAGCTCGACCAGGCCGACCCGGCGACCGACAAGGCGGGCATGGTGGTCATGGGCCCGGCGGCCCGGCCGACCGGCGAGGCGCCGCCGACGAGGACGCAGTTCATCGTCGCCGGAGCGCTGCTGTTCTTCCTGTTCGCGGTCATCGGCCATCTCGTCGCCGCACGGGCGAACCGCCGGCTGCGCACCGAACCGGAGATCGCCGCGGCGCTGGGCTCGCCGCTCCTCGGCACCGTCGACGTGCCGGGTGAACAGGGCGCGCACCGGCCGCAGGACGCTGCCCCGCGCGCCCGGATCCGCCGGCTCCTCGGCATCGACACCCGGTGGGACGTACCGGCCCCGCAGAGATCCGGCGACGAGGCCGGCAGACGGATCCGCTACCAGCGGGTGTGCGCCCGCCTCCGGGACCGGTTGCCCTCACCCCGGCGGCTGCTGGTCGTCGTACCGAACGGCGACGCGACCGCCCACCAGGCCGCCGAGCAGCTCGCCGCCGAGGCCCAGGGCGACCCGGTGCTGCGCGTGGTGGAGGTTTCGACGGACCGGCCGACCGTGCCGGACCGCGACACCGAGTCCGGTGCCCTGGTGGTCCTCAGCGCCGGCAGCTGGACCGCGGAAGAGCTCGCCGGCATCGCCGAGGCGTGCGCGGACGGCAGCCATGAGGTCGTCGGCACCGTCGTCGTCGGCACGGTCCTGGCCCGTGCGACACGGTCTGCCGACCGTCCTTCGGACGACGCCGCTCCGGCGCTCGCGGCGCACGGTCACATGACGGGAGGTTCGCTGTGACGACGAGCACGACGTCCGAGTCGTCGGCGGCCGCCCCGCTCTTCGACCTGCAGGCGCTGGTGGTGTCGGTGCGCAGGCGCCGCCGCCTCTGGTGCTCCCTGGCGCTCCTCGGGCTGCTGGCCGGCGCGGCGGTGGCCGTCCTGATGCCGCCGCCACCGACCGCGGTGACCAAGGTGCTGGTCGCGCACGAGGACGACCAGCCCAACGACACCGGAACGCTGATCCGCACCGACGTCGCCGTACTGGGGACCACGCAGATCGCCGACAAGGCCCTGCGGGCCCTCAAGTCCTCCGAGGACCCGCAGGACTTCATGCGCGACTACCGGGGGACCGGCCTGACCAACAACCTGCTCCAGATCGACGTGACCGGTGACAGCGACGCCGAAGCGGTCGCCCGAGCCCAGGCGTTGGCCGACGCGTTCGTCGCGGACCACGTGCGGCGGATGCAGGAAGCCGCGAATGCCGAGGCCAAAGCCCTGAGCGACCAGCGTGACCGCATGCGGGACGAACTCACCCAGGTCAACAAGGAGATCGGGAACAGGTCGCCGGACAGCGACCCGAAGGCGTCGGCGAGCATCGAGTCGCTCTTCGCCCGCCGGGCCGAACTCAACTCACGGATCGCCGATTTCGACCAGCGCGCCGCGGACGCACGCACCGGCACCCCCAAGGTGGTCGCCGGCACGCAGATCGTGGACGCCCCGCGCGCGGTGCGGCACTCCCTGCCCAAGGCCGCCGCCACCGACGCCGCGATCGGCCTCGTCCTCGGGCTCGTCCTCGGCCTCGCGCTGGCCGCGGTCGGCACGGTGGTGGCGGACCGCCCCGTGCTGCGCCGGGACATCGCGGCGAACCTGGGCGCCTCGGTCATCGCCGAGCTGCCCCGCCGATCGGGCAGGCCGTGGCAACGCCGACGGACCCGGGCGGCACGCGAACGGCTCACCGCGACCCTGGCCCGCACCGTGCGGGACTCCACGGAACCGGTGTCGCTGCTCGAACTGGGCTGCGCGCGCAGCACCAGCGTGATCGCCCTCGACCTCGCCAGGGCTTTGGGGGCCGAGGGGCAAGCGGTCATCATCGACGCGCTGCCCGGCCGACAGCTCTCGGGCCGCCGCCTGAAGCCGGGGGACCCGACCGTGGTCAGCAGCGAGCATGCCGCGACCGTGGCGCATCAGGAGCACCGGCTCGGCGTCGGCACGGTGGCGCCCGGCACGGCGTGGACCGGACTCCAGGACCTCGGTACGCAGACCGTGCTCGTCGTGCGGGCCGGGCACGGCAGCGTCGCATGGCTGCACACCGTGGCACGGCAGCTCGCGGACCTGCTCATCCCGGTGATCGGTGTGGTGCTGATCGACCCCGATCCGCGGGACCGGACCGACGGCACCCTCTGGGACGGGCTGCAGACCGCGCTGCGCGGCCACAACGTGCGGCCTGCCCGGGAGAAGACGACGGGCCGGCCGCGGACGGAGCGGCCGTCATGGGCACGGGTCCCGGAGATCGACCAGGAGGCGCGGTAAGACATGTGTGGCATCGCAGGCACGTACCGATGGCCGGACGGAAAGGCCGTGACCGACCGGCTCACCGACACCCTCGCCCACCGGGGTCCGGACGGTTCCGGTCGCTACAGCCACCGCGTCGGTGACGGCGAGGTGCACCTCGGGCACCGGCGCCTCGCCATCATCGACCTGTCCGAGACCGGCGCCCAGCCGATGGTCTCCGACGGCCTCGTCCTCACGTACAACGGTGAGCTGTACAACGCGCCCGAGCTGCGCGCCGAGCTGGCCGCCGCCGGGGTGCGCTTCCGCGGTACCTCCGACACCGAGGTGGTGCTGGAGGCGTGGCGGCGCTGGGGCACGGACTGCCTGCCCCGGCTGCGCGGCATGTTCGCGTTCGGGATCTTCGACGAGCGAACCGGTGAACTGGTGCTCGCCCGCGACCAGTTGGGCATCAAGCCGCTGTTCCTGCTCCGGCGCGGTGCGGGTCTGGTCTTCGCCTCCGAGCTCAAGGCGCTCGCCGCCGCCACCGGGGGGTCCCTGGAGGTGGACCACGCCGCGCTGGTGGCCTCGCTGCTCTACTACTGGGTGCCGGACTCGCGCTGCGCGTTCCGCGAAGCGGAGAAGCTGCCCCCGGGGAGCTGGCTCAGATGCCGGCCCGACGGGCGGGTGGAGCGCGGCCGGTTCTGGAACCTCAAGGACGTCGCCGCCGAAGGCCGGGAGCGGGCCCGCAGCGGCGACCAGCCGGACCTGGCCGCCATCGTCGAGGAGTCGACCCGGCGGCACATGCTCTCCGACGTACCCGTGGCGACCTTCCTCTCCGGCGGCCTCGACTCCAGCTACCTGACCGCGCTGGCGGCCCGCCGGCAACCCGGGATCTCCGCCTACACGATCGGGTTCCGCGCCGAGGACGCCAAGTTCGAGGCGATGCCGGACGACCTGCGCTACGCCCGGCAGGTGGCCGAGCGGTTCGGTGTCGACCTGCACGAGATCGAGATCGCCCCGAACGTGCTCGACCTGCTGCCGCAGATGACGTACAGCCTGGACGAGCCGATCGGCGACCCCGCCGCGATCAACACGTTCCTGATCTGCTCGGCCGCCCGGGAGGCCGGGGTCAAGGTGATGCTCTCGGGGATGGGCGCCGACGAACTGTTCGCCGGGTACCGCAAGCACCTCGCCAACCTGATCGCGCTGCGCTACCAGCGCGTCCCGCGGCCCCTGCGGCGCGGCCTGTCCGCGGCCGTGGACCGGCTGCCGGTCGCCACGGCCCGCCGGGGCTACCGCTCGGTGCGCTTCGCGAAGCGGTTCCTCTCCTTCGCCGATCTGCCGGAGGAGACCGCGTTCCGGCGCAGCTACACCATGTACGACCAGGAGGAACTGCTCGCCCTGGTCGATCCGGACCTGGCCGGGACGGTCGACGACGTGCTGACCGAGCACGCGGACATCTACGAGGACAACGACCTCGACGACTTCGTCAACCGCATGTGCCTGGGCGACGCCCGGATGTTCCTGCCGGGCCTGAACCTCACGTACACGGACCGCTCCAGCATGGCCGCGTCGACCGAGGTGCGGGTGCCCTACGTGGACGTCGAGGTGGTCAAAGCGGCGTTCGCCGTACCCGGCGACCGCAAGATCGTCGGACGGCAGGGCAAGGCCGTCCTCAAGGAGGCGGCCACCTCGGTCCTGCCCCGGGAGATCGTCTACCGCCCCAAGGGCCTGTTCAGCGCCCCGCTGCGCGCCTGGATGAGCCGGGACCTGGCACCGCTGGTGCGCGAGGTGGTGCACGACGGTGTGCTCGTCAACTCCGGGCTCCTGCGCCGCGACGCGCTCGCGCGCATGGTCGCCGAGGACGCCGCCGGGCAGCGGGACTTCTCCAAGCACCTGTGGCACGTGCTGACCCTCGAGTACTGGTACCGCGACGCGACCTCCGGGACCGGTCGGAGCGCTCGCTCGGCGGCGTAGAAGACAGCGAACACGGCGAACACGGCGAACACGGCTGAGGAACAAGGGGACTTCGGGTGAAGCAGGTTGTACAGAACTACAAGAGCGGCGAGCTTGCGGTGCTCGACGTGCCGGAGCCGGGCTGCAAGCCGGGCGGTGTGCTGGTCCGCACCGCCTACTCGCTGATATCCACCGGGACCGAGCTCATGAAGGTGTCCGAGGCCGGCATGTCGATGCTGGGCAAGGCCCGCTCCCGCCCCGACCAGGTGGCCAAGGTCATGCAGAGCGTGGCCATCAACGGGGTGCCCGCCACCTACCGCAAGGTGATGGGCAAGCTGGACTCCTACACGCCGCTCGGCTATTCGCTGTGCGGGATCGTCGAGCAGGTCGGCCCCGGGATCGACGATGTGAAGGTCGGCGACCTCGTCGCCTGCGCCGGCAACGAGCACGCGCTGCACGCCGAACTGAACTGGGTGCCGAAGAACCTCTACACCCCGGTGCCGGACGGCCTCGCGCCGCGTCACGCGGCCTTCGGCACCGTCGGGTCGATCGCGATGCAGGGCGTCCGCCAGGGCGAGCCGCAGCTCGGTGAGGTGGCGCTCGTCATCGGCCTCGGGCTGATCGGACAGCTGGTGGTGCAGCTCCTCACCGCCTCGGGCGTCCGTGTCGTCGGGGCCGACCCCGACCCGGTGCGCTGCGAGCTCGCCGAGCGCCTGGGCGCCGCGGCCTGCGGCGATCCCGGGTCCGCGGCCGTGGAGGCCGCCGTCGCCGAACTCACCGGCGGTCACGGCGTGGACCAGGTGTACCTGGCCGCCGGCGGCGGCAGCAACCAGCCCGTCGAGCTGGCCGCCCGGCTCTGCCGGGACCGCGGCCGGGTCGTCGACATCGGCAAGTGCCGCCTGGACCTGCCGTGGAACGCGTACTACGAGAAAGAGCTCGACGTCCGGTTCTCCCGCAGTTACGGCCCCGGACGCTACGACCCGGAGTACGAGATCGAGGGGCGGGACTACCCGATCGGCTACGTGCGCTGGACCGAGCGCCGCAATCTCGCGTGCTTCCTCGACCTCGTCGCCCGCGGCCGTGTCGACGTGGAGCCCCTGGTCTCCCACGTAGCCGACTTCGACGACGCCGTCGAGACGTACCAGCGCCTGAAGGACGGCGATCTGAAGGCCGTGGCCGTGCTGTTCCGGTACCCCGAACAGTCGGGGGAAGGGGAGGCGGAGGCCCCGGTGGTGGCCGTGCCCGCGGTGCGCCGCAGCGGCGAGGCGGCCGCCCCGGCCCGGGCCGCCGGGACACCGGTGCGCCTTGCGTTCGTCGGCGCGGGCAACTACGCGACATCGATGCTGCTGCCGCACCTCTCGCAGCGCGACGGCGTCGAGCTGTCGACCGTCGTCACCACGACGGCGCTGTCCGCGGCCAACGCGCAGCGGAAGTTCGGCTTCGCCGAGGCGACCACCGACCTCGACGCCGTGCTCGGCGACAAGTCCATCGACGCGGTCTTCGTCGTCACCCGGCACAGCTCGCACGCCGAACTCACCCGCAAGGCGCTGCTGGCCGGCAAGGCGGTGTTCGTGGAGAAGCCGCTGGCCCTCACCGAGGACGAGCTGGCCGGCGTGCTCGCCGCGGTGGAGGAGTCCGGCAACGACCGGCTGCAGGTGGGCTTCAACCGCCGCTTCGCGCCGCTGCTGCAGGAGGCGAAGAAGCGCCTCGGCGCCCGGACCGGTCCGGCGAGCCTGCGCTACCTGGTCAACGCGGGCCGGCTGCAGCACGGCAGCTGGTACCTCCAGCAGGGCACGGAGGGCTCGCGGTTCGAGGGCGAGGGTGGACACTTCATCGACACGGCGAGCTGGCTGCTCGAGGCCGACCCGGTCTCGGTGTACACGGTCGCCTCGTCCGGCAACGAGGACCTGCAGGTCGTACTGAGCTACCCGGACGGGTCCACCGCCACCATCAGCTACGTCACCACCGGCGCGCCCGGCTTCCCCAAGGAGACGCTGGACCTCGTCGCGGACGGCAAGGTGCTGCGGCTCGACGACTTCGTCCGTGCCTCGGTCTACGGCCGCAAGCGGTGGGTCAGTTCGCGGCTGCCCAAGGCCCGGGACAAGGGACAGAACGCCGAACTGGCCGCGTTCATCAAGGCCGTGCGGACCGGCGGGCCGATGCCGGTACCGCTGGAGTCGCTGGTCGCCACCACGTCGGCCACCCTCGCCGTGCAGGCCGGCCTGGCCGGCGGCGCGCCGGTGACGCTGGCGAGGACGCGATGACCATGAGCGCGGGCTGGTACCTGCGGCGGCTGTCCCGGATGAGACCGGCGGAGGTCGGCGGCCGGGTGGGCGACGCGGTGCGCAGGCGGCGGTGGCGGTCGGCGCGGCCCGACTGCCCGAGCGTGACCGGCGCCCGGTTCACCGCGGTCCTGCCCGCCGGGACGATCGGCGCGATACCGCCGGACGCCGCGAAGCGTCTCCTCGCCGAGGCGGACCGGCTGATGTACGGCCACGCCGAATTCTTCGGAGTGGTCCGCGACGACCTGACCGATCCGGACTGGTGGTACGACCCGAAGACCGGCCGCCGGGCGCCGTTCGGCTACGCCTTCGGTGTGCCGTACCGGAACGAGGACGTGGTCGGGGACATCAAGCAGATCTGGGAGCCGTCCCGGCACCAGTACCTCACCGTGCTCGCCGCCGCCTACGCGGTCACCGGGAACGAGCGGTACGCCGAGCGCGTGGCCGAGCACCTGAGGTCGTGGTGGGCGGCCAACCCGCCGCTGCGCGGCGTGCACTGGATCAGCGGCATCGAGCTGGGCATCCGGCTGCTGTCCTGGGTGTGGATCCGCCGGCTGCTCGACGGCTGGGCGGGCGCGGCCGAGCTGTTCGAGGACAACCCGGTCGCACGGAACCAGATCTGGCACCACCAGCGCTGGCTGGCCGGCTTCCCCAGCCGGGGGTCCTCGGCGAACAACCACGTCATCGCCGAGACCGCCGGGCAGTTCGCCGCGGCCTGCGCGTTCGGCTGGTTCCCCTCCTCGGCGCGCTGGCGAGACGACGCGCTGCGGTCGCTGGAGCGGCAGCTGCGCAACAACACCTTCGTCTCCGGCCTCAACCGCGAACTGGCCACCGAGTACCACGGCCTGGTGCTCGAACTCGGCCTGGCCGCGGTGGCCGAGGCGGATGCCGCCGACGTGCCGGTCCCCGCGTCGATCCGGCTGGTGCTGCTGCGGATGACCGACGCGCTCGCGGCCGTCGTCGACAGCCGCCTGCGACCGCCGCGCCAAGGCGACGCGGACGACGGGTACGGCCTGGTCGTGGACGGCGCCGGCACCGACCGCTGGGCCTCGCTGCTCGCCACCGGGGACGCCGTGTTCGGCCGGCTCGCCTGGTGGCCGGCCGTGACCGGCACCGATGTGCGCACCCCGCTCCTCGCCGCGCTCATCAAGCGCACGGAACCGTCCGTGACGCGTCCGGCGAGCCGACCGGCCCACTTCGCCGACGCGGGCCTGACCATCCTGCGCGGCGGGTCGGAGATCTGGTGCCGCTGCGACGGCGGTCCGCACGGCTTCCTGTCCATCGCCGCGCATGCCCACGCGGACGCGCTGTCCGTGGAGGTCCGGCACGACGGGGTCGACGTGCTCGCCGACCCCGGGACGTTCTGCTACCACGGGCAGCCCGAGTGGCGGCAGTACTTCCGGTCGACCCTCGGTCACAACACCCTGGAACTGGACGGCAGCGACCAGTCCGTCTCCGGCGGCCCCTTCCTGTGGACCCGCCAGGCCCGCAGCCGTGTCCTGGTCGCGGACACGTCCGGAGAGGGCGTGGCCCGCTGGTGCGCCGAGCACGACGGCTACGAGGACTCCGTGCACCGCCGCCGGGTCGAACTGACCGAAGCGACAAAGGAATTGAGGATCGTCGACGAGGTGCGCGGCCCGCGCCGGGCCGTGCGGCTGGCGTTCCACCTCGGCCCGGCGATCACCGCTGACCTGTCGGGCGACCGGGCCGTGCTCACCTGGACCCGGGACGGCGAGGACCGCTCCGCCGTGCTCGACCTGCCCGGCGAACTGAGCTGGCGGGCCCATCGCGGCGAGACCGAACCGCCGCTGGGCTGGTACTCCGCCGGGTTCGGGCGCAAGGAACCCTCCACCACGCTGGTCGGCACCGGCTTCACCGACGGCACGGAGGGCTTCACCACCGTGCTCGGGTTCCACGGCTAGGGGGGGCGCGTGGAGATCAAGAGGCGGCACTGGGTGTGGGCGACGGCTCTACTGGCGCTGGCCCTGCTGACGGTGACCGGCTGTGAGAACACGACGACGGACGCGCGGACAGAGCCGACCGCTGTGCCCTCCACGTCCGCGACCCCGTCCACGGCCGTGGCCCGGGTGTGCGCCAGACCCGCGGCCGGGCCGGCGAAGGCACCGGCGGGCGCGGTGACGGTCGACCCCAAGAAGGTCGGTGACCTGGCGGCGAAGACCAAGAGCAACCCCCCGCACACCACGTTCTGGCTCCGGCCGGGCAAGCACCGGCTCGACCCGGACCGCTACGCCCAGGTCATCCCCAAGAAGGGGAACCGCTACCTCGGTGCGCCGGGCGCGGTGCTCGACGGCCGGAAGAAGAACCAGTACGCGTTCGGCGGCAGCGCCCGCGACGTCACCATCCGCTACCTGACCGTGCAGGGTTTCGTCGCCCCGCAGAACGAGGGCGTGGTCAACCACGACTCGGCCGACGGCTGGGTGATCGAGCACGCGACGATCCAGAAGAACTCCGGCGCCGGGCTGATGGCCGGTGCCCGCCAGCAGGTCCGCGCCAACTGCCTGCGCGACAACGGCCAGTACGGAATGAACGCGTACAAGTCCGGCGGTCCCCTCAGCGGCCTGGTCGTCGAGGGCAACGAGATCGTCGGCAACAACACCGGCGACTGGGAGCGGCGGCGCAAGGGCTGCGGCTGCACCGGAGGCATCAAGTTCTGGGCCGTCAACGGCGCCGACGTACGCGGCAACTGGGTGCACGACAACCGCGGCACCGGCTTGTGGGCTGACACCAACAACAACGACTTCCGCATCGAGAACAACGTGCTCGAGGCGAACGACGGGGCCGCGCTGATCTACGAGACCAGCTACAACGCGGTCATCCGGAACAACACGATCCGGCGCAACAACTGGGTCGAGGGCCGCAAGGCGGCCGACAGCGGCGACAGTTTCCCGTTCGCGACCGTCTACCTGTCCGAGTCCGGCGGCGAACCGCGGATCCGAGCCCGCACCGACAAGATCGAGATCTACCGGAACGTGCTGGAGAACAACTGGTCCGGGATCACCCTGTGGGAGAACGCCGACCGGTTCTGCAACAGCCCGGCCAACACCTCGTCCGGTGACTGCACCCTGCTGGTGCACCACACCGACCGCTGCGCGAAACCGGCGATCTCCAAAGCACCGCTCTACGCCGACTGCCGGTGGAAGACCCAGCGGGTGGACATCCACGACAACCGCTTCGTGCTGGACAAGTCCGTCCTCAAGTGCACGGCGAAGTGCGACCGCATGTCGGTGCTCGCCAACTACGGCACCTATCCGGACTGGTCGCCCTACAAGGGGGAAGGGGTGGCTGACGCGATCACCGAGAAGCAGCACAACCGCTGGCACGACAACGCCTACCTCGGACCGTGGAAGTTCGTCGCCCGCGACCCGAGCCAGGTGCTCGACGTCGGGGAGTGGCAGGACGCGCCGTACCAGCAGGACGCGGGCAGCACCTTCCGCGCACAGGCGGGTGGTTGAGATGGCCTGGAACCTGACGCGCACCGGGCCGCCGAGCCGACCGGACACCGCGGGCACGCAGCCCGCCGCGCCGCGCCCGGCCGGCACTCCGAAGATCGTCGGCATCGTCTGGGGTCTGCTGATCCTCAACACGCTCGGCTCCGCCGGTGCGAAGACCATCGTCCCGCTGCCCCGCTCCCTCATCCAGATGGTCACGATGGGCTCGCTGGTCGCCGCGTTCGCCCTGGCGCTCGCGGTCAATCTCCGGCTGCGCATCCGGGGCGGCGCCTTCCTGCTCCTGCTCACCCTGCTGCTGGTGCCGAGCGTGATCTCCAGCGCGGACCTGGAGTCCGGGTTCGGCGCGCTGTTCCGCTGCGGCCGGCTGGCGCTCTTCGTCGGCACGCTGTGGCTGCTCAGCCGCTGGTGGGACGGCGGCCTGACGTTCGCCCGGCACCACATCCGCCTGTACTTCGCGGTGCTCGGGTCGGTGGCCGCCGGCCTGGTCATCTCACCGGGCGCCGCCCTGCCCGAGCTCTACGGCGGACGCCTCGTCGGAGCGTTGTGGCCGCTCACCCCGCCGCAGATCGGACAGTACGCCGCGGTGATCATCGGCCTCACCGTGCTGCTCCTCCTGGGCCGCCGGACCGACAGGACCAGCGCGGCGGTGGTCATCGTGCCGTCACTCGTCCTGCTCGCGCTGACCCATACCCGTACCGCTACGCTCGGCCTGCTCGTCGGTCTTGCCCTGGCGATCGGCTCGCTCATTCTGACCAGCGCCGCCGCCCGCCGGTTCTTCGCCTGGACGGTGCTGTGCGCCACGGTGGCCGCGGTGGGGTTCAGCTCCGCTCTGCAGGCGTGGTTCCTGCGCGGGCAGACCCAGGAGAACTTCTCCAACCTCACCGGCCGGGCCAAGGTCTGGGACGCCCTGCTGGCAGCACCCCGGACGACCTCGGAGCAGCTGTTCGGCATGGGCCTGGGCGACAAGTCGTTCGGCGGGCTGCCCATCGACAACAGCTGGCTCGCCGTGTACGAGGAGCAGGGCCTGATCGGCACCGCCATCGTGGCGGCGATCATCATCGTCCTGGCCGGCGTCGCGTTGCTGCGGCCACCGTCGTTGCAGCGGGCCTGCGCGATCTTCCTGATCAGCTACTGCGCGATCGCGTCGTACACCGAGGCCGGGCTCGGCGATGCCTCGCCGTATCTGCTGCATCTGGCCGTGGCCGCCTCGCTGCTGGCGGCGCCTGCCGCGGCCACCGCGCTGCCCGCGCCCGACGTCCCCCGACGACGCGTGCCGCGCCGGGCCCGGAAACCGGAGGTGACCTGAGCATGCACGTCCTCGTGGTGCACAACCGCTACGCCTCGGCGCAGCCGAGCGGGGAGAACAAGGTCGTCGACCAGGAGGTGGAGCTGCTGCGCGCGGCCGGCCACCGGGTCGAGGTGTTCGAGCGGCGCAGCGACACCATCGCCGACCGGTCCCTGCTCAGCAAGGCCGCCGTACCGCTGCTCGTGCCGTGGAACCCGGCGGTCCGCGGCGAACTCGCCACCCGGCTGCGCGCCGAGCGGCCGGACGTGGTCCACGTCCACAACGTCTTCCCGCTCCTGTCGCCCGCGGTGCTTGCCGCCTGCGCCGACGCCGGTGTGCCCGCCGTCGCGACGCTGCACAACTACACCCAGGTCTGCCCGCCCGGCACGCTGCAACGGGACGGCCGGCCGTGCACCGAGTGCGTCGGGTCGACGCCGCTGCCCGCCGTCCGGCACGGCTGCTACCGGAACTCCCGGCTCGCGACGGTGCCGCTCGCCGTCAGCCTGTCGGTCAACCGGCGGCGCTGGTGGTCCGGCGTGGAGCGGTTCTTCTGCATCTCCGAGGCACAGCGCGACGTGCTGGTGCGATCGGGCATGCCGGCCGAGCGGCTGGCGGTGAAGCACAACTTCGTGCCCGACCCCGGTACGTGCCGTGAGGACGCCGGTGAGCACGTGCTCTATCTCGGCCGGCTCGCGCAGGCCAAGGGAGTGCGGCTGCTGATGGCCGCGTGGGACGAGCTCGCGGCGAGCGGCGGTGTGGGCGTACCGCTCGTGATCGCCGGCGCGGGGCCGCTGGAGCAGGAGGTGACCGCCTGGGCGGCGGGCCGGGACGACGTGCGCTACGTCGGCCTGTACGACACGGCGGAGTGCCAGAAGGCCATCGCCCGGTCGGTCGCCGTGGTGGCTCCCTCGACGTGGCTGGAGGCGTTCGGCCTCGTGGTCGTCGAGGCGATGGCGGCCGGGGTGCCGACCGTCGCCGCCGGGCACGGCGCCTTCGTCGAACTCGTCGAGGACGGGGTGACCGGGCTGCTGCACCGGCCGGGCGAGGCCGCCTCGCTCGCGTCCTGCATACGCCGGATCGCGGTCGAACCGGACCGCAACCGGGAGATGGGCCGGGCGGCCCGACGCCGTTACGAGCAGGGGTTCAGCCCGGCCGTCGGCCTGGAGCGCCTGGTGGAGGAGTACCGCACCGCGATCGCGGGGCGGTCAGCACTGGCTCGTGGCGGGGACATCCGCGCGAGCAGGGGGGATGGGGACAGCACATGACACGATGCCGACTCTGCGGCTCGGAAGCGATGGCGAGCGTCGTCGACCTGGGAGCGACGCCACCGTGCGAGAGCTTTCTCGCCGCGGACCACCTGGACGAGCCGGAGCCCGCGTACCCGCTGCACCTGCGGGTCTGCACGGACTGCTGGCTGGCGCAGATCCCGCCGCTGATCACGCCGGAGGAGACGTTCAAGGAGTACGCGTACTTCTCCTCCTACTCGACCTCCTGGGTGGAGCACGCGCGCACGTTCGTCGCCGACGCCGTGCAGAAGGTGGGTCTCGGCCCCGACGGCTTCGTGGTCGAGGTCGCGAGCAACGACGGGTACCTGCTGAGCCACGTGGTGGACCGGGGGATCCGCTGCCTCGGCATCGAGCCGTCGGTGAACGTCGGCGCGGCGGCACGGGACGCGGGGGTGCCCACCCTCACGGAGTTCCTGTCCCCGGAGACCGGCGCGGCCGTCCGCGCCGAGCACGGTCCGGCGGGCCTGGTCGTGGCCAACAACGTGTACGCGCACATTCCCGACGTGGTCGGGTTCACCCAGGGGCTGCGCGCCCTGGTCGCCGACGACGGCTGGGTGTCCATCGAGGTGCAGCACCTGCTGACCCTGATCGAGGAGAACCAGTACGACACGATCTACCACGAGCACTTCCAGTACTACACGGTCGCGTCCGCGATCCGGGCCCTGGCCAGCGGCGGGCTGAAGCTCGTGGACGTCGAGTTGCTGCCCACGCACGGCGGCTCCATCCGGCTGTGGGCCCGGCCCGCCGAGGTGGCCGGCGAGCCGACGCAGCAGGTGGCCGACGTGCTGGCCCGGGAGAAGGCCGCCGGGCTGCAGGAGCTGTCCGGGTACACCGAGTTCTCCGCGCGGGTGGCCAAGGTGCGCCGGGACCTCCTCAAGTTCCTCATCGAGGCCGCCGAGCGCGGCGAGACGGTCGTCGGCTACGGCGCCCCGGGCAAGGGCAACACCCTGCTCAACCACTGCGGCATCCGGCCCGACCTGCTCCCGTACACGGTCGACCGCAACCCGTACAAGCACGGCAGGTTCACCCCGGGCACCCGCATCCCGATCCTGTCGCCCGAGCAGATCGGCACCGACAGGCCCGACTACGTCCTCGTCCTCCCGTGGAACCTGCGGGCCGAGCTGGTCGAGCAGCTGTCCTTCGTGCACGAGTGGGGCGGCCGCCTCGTCTTTCCCATCCCGGAACTGAGCATTGTCGAGGTCGCGTCCTTGAAAGAGGTCACAGCATGAAGGTCGTTCTGTTCTGCGGCGGTTACGGGATGCGGATGCGCAGCGGCGCCGCCGACGACGTGCCCAAGCCGATGGCGATGGTCGGCCCGAGACCGCTGATCTGGCACGTCATGCGCTACTACGCGCACTTCGGGCACACCGAGTTCATCCTGTGCCTCGGGTACGGGGCGCACCACATCAAGAACTTCTTCCTCAACTACGAGGAGACGACGTCGAACGACTTCGTGCTGCGCGGCGGGCGGACCGAGCTGCTGTCCACCGACATAGCCGACTGGACGATCACGTTCGCGCAGACGGGCATCGAGTCGCCGATCGGGGAGCGGCTGCGCCGGGTCCGCCACCACCTGGACGGCGACGAGATGTTCCTCGCCAACTACGCCGACGTGCTCACCGACGCGCCGCTGCCGGAGATGATCGACCGGTTCGCCGCGCGCGACGCCGGAGCGTCGATGATGGTGGTACCGCCGCAATCGTCCTTCCACTGCGTGGAGTTGGGCGAGGACGGTCTGGTCGGGGGCATCACCGCGGTGAGCGACATGCCGCTGTGGGAGAACGGCGGCTACTTCGTTCTCCGGCAGGAGGTCTTCGACCACATACCGGAGAACGGGGACCTGGTCGCCGACGGATGCGCCCAACTGGCCAAGCAGGGACGGCTGGTGGCACATCAGCACCGCGGCTTCTGGAAGCCGACCGACACCGTGAAGGAACGGGCCGCGCTCGACGACGCCTACACCCGGGGCGACCGCCCGTGGGCCGTGTGGGAGCGGGACGCCGCGGGGGTGAGTGCGTGATCCGGCTCGGGGCCGGTCGGCTCGACCGGATCGTCGCGGTCGGCGCGCACTGCGACGACATCGCCATCGGCGCCGGCGGCACCCTGCTGACGCTGTGCCTCGCCCACCCGGGAATCCGGGTCGACGCGCTGGTGCTCTCCGGCGGCGGCAGTGAGCGGGAGCAGGAGGAGCAGGCCGCGCTCGCCGCCTTCTGCCCGGGCGCCGACCTGCGGCTGACCGTGCTCAAGCTGCCGGACGGCCGGATGCCCGCGCACTGGGAGGAGGCCAAGGCCGCGGTCGAGGAGCTCCGCGAGCGGACCGAGCCGGACCTCGTCCTCGCGCCGCGTACCGATGACGCGCACCAGGACCACCGCGGCCTGGCGAAGCTCATGACCACCGCGTACCGCGACCACCTCGTGCTCCGCTACGAGATCGTCAAGTGGGACGGCGACCTCGGCCGCCCGTCGGCGTACCAGCCGCTGTCCCCGGAGACCGCCGAACAGAAGGTCCGGCTGCTCCAGGAGCACTACCCCTCGCAGCGGCACCGGCCCTGGTACGACCGGGAGGCCTTCCTCGGTCTCGCGCGGATCCGCGGCATCGAATGCCACGCCCGCTACGCCGAGGCCTTCGCCGTCTCCAAACTCACGCTCGATCTCGGCACTTCCACTCTGGGGGAATGAACCTTGCGCGTACTGCTGACCGGACACCAGGGCTACCTGGGCACCGTGATGGCCCCGGTCCTCACGGCAGCCGGACACGAAGTCGTCGGTCTCGACGCCGGCCTGTTCGCCGACTGCGTCCTCGGCCCGCCGCCGGCGGACCCGTCCGGGCACCGGGTGGACCTGCGTGACATCACGGCCGAACACGTCGCCGGGGTGGACGCCGTGATCCACCTGGCCGCGCTCTCCAACGACCCGCTGGGTTCGCTGGCACCGGAACTCACCTACGACATCAACCACCACGCGTCCGTACGCCTCGCCCGGCTGGCCCGCGACGCCGGCGTGCGGCGCTTCCTGTACGCGTCGACCTGCTCCGTCTACGGCGCCTCCGGCGGCGACGACCTGGTGACCGAGGACGCCCCGCTGCGCCCGGTGACGCCGTACGCGGAGTCCAAGGTGCGGGTGGAGGACGACCTGCACGCACTCGCCGACGACGACTTCACCCCGGTGTTCATGCGCAACGCCACCGCCTTCGGCTACTCGCCCCGGCTGCGCGCCGACATCGTGCTGAACAACCTGGTGGGCCACGCGCTGATGTCCGGCGAGGTGCGGGTGCTCTCCGACGGCACTCCCTGGCGCCCGCTGGTGCACGCCGCCGACATCGCGCGGGCCTTCACGGCCGCGCTGTCCGCGCCCCAGGAGGCGGTGCACGACCGGGCGTTCAACATCGGCAGCGAGATCAACAACGTCACGGTCGCCGAGATCGCCGAGCAGGTCGCCGAGGCGGTGCCCGGCTCGAAGGTGGTGATCACCGGGGAGAACGGCGCCGATCCGCGGTCGTACCGGGTGGACTTCTCGCGGTTCCGTGCCGCGCTGCCCGGCTTCGACGTCGAGTGGACGGTGGAGCAGGGCGCGCTCGAACTCGCCGAGGCCTACCGGAAACACGGGCTGGCCCAGGAGGACTTCGAGCGACGCTTCACCCGCCTCGCCGTGCTGCGCGCGGCGTCCGACGCCGGCACCGTCGACGGCACCCTGCGGTGGCGCCGATGACAGGCGCCGGCGAAGAGATGCACGCACTGGTGGAGCGGCTCTACCCGCTCTGCCGGAGCATCACCGGCGACGGTGTGCGCGCCACCCTGGACATCGTCGGTGAGTACGTCCCGCTGCAGGTGCACGAGGTGCCGACCGGGACGCAGGTGCTCGACTGGACGGTGCCGCAGGAGTGGAACATCCGGGACGCGTACGTCGCCGACACCGCGGGCAACCGCGTCGTCGACTTCGCCGCGTCCAGCCTGCACGTGCTCGGCTACAGCGTGCCGGTGTCACGGACCATGCCGCTGGCCGAGCTCCGCGCACACCTGCACACCCTGCCCGACCAGCCGGGTCTGGTCCCGTACCGCACCAGCTACTACAAACCCGAATGGGGGTTCTGCCTGGCCCAGGAGACGCTGGACGCACTGCCGGACGGCGACTACGAGGTGCGCATCGACTCCACACTCGCCGACGGGCACCTCACCTACGCCGAGCACGTCGTCCCCGGGCAGGTCTCCGACGAGGTGATCGTCTCCTGCCACGTCTGCCACCCGTCGCTGGCCAACGACAACCTGGCCGGCATCGCGGTGGCGACGTACCTGGCCAGGGCGCTGGCCGAGCAGACGCCCTACTACACCTACCGGTTCATCTACGCGCCCGGCACCATCGGGGCCATCACCTGGCTGGCGCGCAACGCGGAGCGGATCGAGCGGGTCAAGCACGGCCTGGTGCTGGCCTGCGCCGGCGACTCGGGACAGCTGACGTACAAGCAGAGCAGACGCGGCGACGCGGAGATCGACCGGGTGATGCGGCACGTGCTGTCCGCCTCCGAACGGCCGCACCACATCAACGAGTTCACCCCGTACGGCTACGACGAGCGGCAGTACTGCTCGCCCGGTTTCGACCTCGGCGTGGGCTCGCTCAGCCGGACCCCGTACGCCGGGTACCCCGAGTACCACACCTCGGCGGACAACCCGGACTTCGTCACTCCGGAGGCGATGGCGGACACCCTCGCCGTCTGCCGCGAGGCGTTCGCCGTGCTCGACCGCAACCGGCAGTACGTCAACCTCAGCCCCTACGGCGAACCACAGCTGGGACGCCGCGGGTTGTACGACGCGCTCGGCGGCCGCAGCGACACCAAGCAGGCCCAGATGGCCATGCTCTGGGTGCTCAACCTCTCCGACGGCGAGCACAGTCTGCTGGACGTCGCCGAACGGTCCGCTCTGCCGTTCGACACCGTCGCCGCCGCGGCCGACGCCCTGCACGGCGCCGGACTGATCAAGGCATGACGCCGATGACCACCGAGGGGGAGAAGACGAGGCCGAAGACGGCGAGCGCGCGGCGGGCCGTCGTCGGCCGGCTGTCCTGGGGACTGGCCGACCAGGCGGCCTCCAGCATGACCAACTTCGCGGTGGGCATCTACGTGGCACGCTCGCTCGGGGTGACCGCGTTCGGCGTGTTCAGCCTGGCCTGGCTGACCTACGGCGTGGTGCTCAACGTCGCCCGCGGTCTCGCCACCGACCCGCTCGTGGTGCGCTTCAGCGGCGTGCCGGAGGCGTCCTGGCGTGCGGCGGCCGGCCGGTCGTCGGGTGCCGCGCTCGGCGTCGGTACCGCCCTCGGCGCGGTGTGCCTGCTGGTCGGGCTCGGCCTCGGCGGCCGGGTGGGGCCCGCGTTCGTCTCTCTCGGTGTCGTGCTGCCCGCGCTGCTGCTGCAGGACGCCTGGCGGTTCGCGTTCTTCGCCGCCGGCGCCGGGCGCAAGGCGTTCGTCAACGACCTCGTGTGGGGCGTCGCGCTCGTCCCGGCCATGGTCGTGGCGGCCCGCGTGGGCAGCGTCGCCGCTTTCGTGCTCGCCTGGGGCGTGTCCGCCGCGGTGGCCGCGGCGTACGGCTGCCTGCAGTCCGGCATTCGGCCCCGGGTGACCCAGGCGCGCGGGTGGCTGCGCGAGCAGCGCGACCTGGGCTACCGGTACCTGGTCGAGAACGTCAGCCTCAGCGGCGCGAGCCAGCTGCGGGCGTACGGGCTCGGCGCGATCGTCGGCGTCGGCGCGGTGGGCGCGGTCCGGGGCGCCGAGCTGCTCCTCGGCCCGTTCCTCGCCCTGCTGATGGGGCTCTCGCTGGTGACCGTCGCGGAGGCGGCACGGGTGCTGCGGCAGGCCCCGCAACGCCTCGCCAAGTTCTGCCTCCTGCTGGGCGGTGGGCAGGCCGCCGCCGCGCTGCTGTGGGGCGCCGCGCTGCTCCTGATGCCCGACCGGGCCGGCGAACTCGTCCTCGGCGACGTCTGGCACTCCGCCTCCCAGCTCATCGTGCCGGCCACCCTCGGCGTCGCGGGCAGCGGCCTCGGCACCGGCGCGGCGGCCGGACTGCGCGCGCTCGCCGCGGCCCGGCGCAGCCTGCGCTGCCAACTGTTCGCCTCCGCCTGCTACGTCGGCGGCGGACTCGGCGGCGCGGTCGTCGGCGGCACGGTCGGCTCGGCCTGGGGCGTCGCCGCCGCGACCGTCTGCAGCTCGGCCGTGTGGTGGCTGCACCTGCGGTCCGCCCTGCGCGAGCGCCACCAGAACCCCATCCCCGAAGTGAGGACGCAATGACCGCCCACCCCAGGCTGAGCATCGGCCTGCCCGTGTACAACGGCGAGGAGTACCTCGCCGAGTCGCTCGACGCCCTGCTCGGCCAGACCTACGAGGACTTCGAGCTGGTCATCACCGACAACGCCTCGACCGACGGGACCCAGGACATCTGCCGCAAGTACGCCGCGCAGGACTCCCGCATCCGCTACATCCGGCTGCTGAAGAACATCGGCGCCGCGCCGAACCACAACTACGTGTTCACCCAGTGCCGCGGCGAGCTGTTCAAGTGGGCCTCGCACGACGACCTGTACGCGCGGGACCTGCTGCGGGCTTGCGTGGAGGCCCTCGACGAGCGGCCGGACGTGGTCCTCGCGCACTCCGACCAGGCGGTCATCGACGGCGACGGGCAGGTGAAGGTGCCTTACGAGTACACGCTCGCCACCGACTCGCCCAGCGCGCCCGAGCGCTTCCGCAGCCTGCTGTTCGAGCCCGGCGGCGACGACTTCTACGGGGTGATGCGGGCCGACGTGCTGCGCCGGGTGAAGCCGCACGACAGCTACCACCACGCGGACCGCACGTTCGTCGCCGAGATCACCCTGCACGGGGCCTTCCACCAGGTGCCGGAGCTCCTCTACTTCCGCCGCGACCATCCCACCCGCGCCGAGCGGGCGAACCCTTCCAAGCGCTCCCGGTGCGTCAACCTGGACCCGCGCCGGGCCGGCCCGCTGCACCCGACGCCCCGGCTGCTCGCCGAGTACGTCTGGGGTTTCGCCTCGGCGATCCGGCGGGCGCCGTTGTCGGCGGCCGACCGGCGCGCGTGCCACCGCCACCTGGCCACCTGGATGACCAGCCGGGTCCGTCCGGGCGCCGGCGAACGGGTCGAGGACCGCGCTCCGGTCGACCCGGCCAAGCTCACCGTCTCCGTCGACGCCCTCGTCGCCGGGCGTGAGGGCCGTGCGGGTCGTGAAGGTCGTGAAGGGGGACAGGCGTGACCCCGGTGCGGGTCGGTGTGTTCGGCCTGCTCGGCTCCGGCAACCTCGGCA
The DNA here is from genome assembly GCF_050410835.1 of Streptomyces sp. cg35. Lineage (NCBI taxonomy): Bacteria > Bacillati > Actinomycetota > Actinomycetes > Kitasatosporales > Streptomycetaceae > Streptomyces > Streptomyces sp. cg35. The sequence continues at coordinate 633,168 of NZ_CP191268.1, read as the reverse complement.
ACGACGGGTCGCTCGAAGCGGTGCTCGGATACCTCCGCGCCGACCACCCGGAAGCGGTCGTGGACGCACTGTGCGGTGGCCCCGAGGCCGTCACGGCCCGGTTCGGGATTCCCGCGACGCGGCTGCACTGGTACCGCGGGGAGTACCGGACCGCGTCGCGGGCGGGCGCGATCGCGGGCAAGGGCCTGGGCAAACTCGTCGACGTCGTCCGTACCGCCGCCTGGGTGCGCCGGCACGACGTGGTGATCGTGCCGGGCATGGGCGTCCTGGAGGCCACGCTGCCGCTGCGGCCGTGGGGCTTCCCGTACGCGCTGTTCCTGCTCTGCGCGAGCGGCCGCGTACTGCGCACCCGGACGGCGCTGGTCGGCGTCGGCGCCGCCCCGATCGGCAACCGTCCGACCCGCGCGCTGGTGCGCTGGTCGGCCCGGCTCGCCACCTACCGCTCGTACCGTGACACCCAGTCCCGGGACGCGATACGGGAGATGGGCGTGGACACCACGCGCGACGAGGTCTACCCGGACCTCGCCTTCGCCCTGCCGACGCCGTCGGCGAGCGCGGCACCGGGCCCGCCGGGCCCGGTCTGCGTCGGGGTCATGGACTTCCACGGCGGCAACGACGACCGTGCCCGGTCCGAGGAGATCCACCGCCGTTACCTCGACGGCACGACCCGGTTCGTGCGCGCGCTCGTCGAGGACGGCAGGCCGGTCCGGCTGCTCACCGGCGACGAATGCGACGCGCCGGTGGTCGCCGCGATCACCGACGCGGTGGACTCACCGCTGGTCACCGCCGCCGAGGCGACCTCGCTGGCCGACCTGATGAAGGAGACGGCGGCCGCCGACACCGTGGTGGCCACCCGCTACCACAACCTGATCTGCGCGCTGAAGGCCGGCACACCGACACTCGCACTCAGCTACGCGGCCAAGAGCGACGCGCTCATGGCGCAGATGGGACTTGCCGCGTACTGCCATCCGGCCCGTGAGGTCGACGCCGACCAACTGATGCAGCAGTTCCGGGCGTTGGAGAAGCGCTCGGCCGAACTGCGCCGGACCCTCGCCGAGCGGAACCTGGCCGCCACCCGACAACTCGCGCATCAATTCACCGCCTTGACCACGGCCCTTTTCCCGGCGACCGCCGACGCCGGCGCCAAAGCCCACGCCCGGCAGGAGACCTCATGAAAGCGACCGCAGTCCCGGAGATCTCCGGCGCCTACCTGTTCGAGCCGACGCCGTACGCCGACGAACGCGGCTTCTTCTGCCGCACCTTCGACGCCGACGTGGTCCGCTCGGTCGGCCTCGACCCGGACGCCTTCATCCAGGACAGCGTGTCCCGCTCGGTCCGCGGCGTACTGCGCGGCCTGCACCTGCGCTCCGGCGCGGGCGAGGCCAAGCTGGTGCGGTGCTCGTACGGGCGGATCTTCGACGTCGTCGTCGACCTGCGGCCCGACTCGCCGACCTACCGCAACGTGGCCTCCTTCGATCTGTCCGGCGAGACGCAGGTGACCCTGTACATCCCGGCGGGGTGCGCGCACGGCTTCCAGGCGCTGACCGAGACCGCCGACACCTCGTACCGGATCGACCGCCCGCACGATCCGGCCGAGGACGTGACGATCGCCTTCGACGACCCTGAACTCGCCATTCCCTGGCCGCTGCCGGTCACATCGATCTCCGAGCGGGATCGGAAGGCGCCGGGACTCGCCGAGGCCCTGAAGCAGAAAGAGAGCTGAACTCACCGTGGACACCGAAGAGTTCTCCCTGCCCCGGTCGCGGACGGCGAACGAGCGGCTGCACGCCCTGATCCCGGGCGGCGCGCACACCTACGCCAAGGGCGACGACCAGTACCCCGAGGACCTGGCCCCGGTCATCAGCCACGGCCGCGGTGCCCACGTGTGGGACCTCGACGGCAACCGTTACATCGAGTACGGCTCCGGCCTGCGGTCGGTCAGCCTCGGCCATGCCCACCCACGGGTGAGTGAGGCGGCGCGCCGGGAACTCGACCGCGGCAGCAACTTCGTCCGGCCCTCCGTCGTGGAGGTCGAGGCCGCCGAACGCTTCCTGGCCACGGTGCCGACCGCGGAGATGGTGAAGTTCGCGAAGAACGGCTCCGACGTCACCACCGCCGCGGTGCGCCTCGCCCGCGCCGTCACCGGGCGCCCGCGGGTGGCCATCTGCGGCGACCATCCGTTCTTCTCCGTCGACGACTGGTTCATCGGCACCACACCCATGTCCGCCGGTATTCCGGCGGCGACCACCGAGCTCACCGTGTCCTTCCCGTACGGGGACCTGGCCGCCACGGACGAGCTGCTGACCCGGTATCAGGACGAGATCGCCTGCCTGATCCTCGAACCCGCCGGCCACACCGAACCCGCGCCCGGGTACCTCGAGGGCCTGCGCGAGCTGGCCGACCGGCACGGCTGCGTACTGATCTTCGACGAGATGATCACCGGCTTCCGCTGGTCCGAGGCGGGCGCCCAGGGCCTGTACGGTGTCGTGCCCGACCTCTCCACGTTCGGCAAGGCGCTGGGCAACGGGTTCGCCGTCTCCGCGCTGGCCGGGCGCCGCGAACTGATGGAGCGGGGCGGGCTGCGGCACTCCGGGGACCGCGTGTTCCTGCTGTCCACCACGCACGGAGCGGAAACGCACTCCCTGGCGGCCGCCATGGCCGTGCAGGCCACCTACGTCGAGGAAGGGATCACCGCGCGGCTGCACGCCCTCGGCGAGCGGCTGGCCGCCGGGGTCCGCGACGCGGCGGCGAGCATGGGCGTCGCCGAGCACGTCGTCGTCCGGGGCCGGGCCAGCAACCTGGTCTTCGCCACTCTCGACGAGAACGGGCAGCCGTCGCAGCAGTACCGCACCCTGTTCCTGCGCAGGCTCCTCGCGGGCGGAGTGCTGGCCCCGTCGTTCGTGGTGAGCAGCGCGCTCGACGACGCCGACATCGATCACACCGTCGACGTCGTGGCCCAGGCATGTGCGGTGTACCGGAAGGCACTGGACGCCGCCGACCCCACCCCCTGGGTGGGCGGGCGGCCGGTGAAACCCGTCTTCCGCCGCCTGGCATGACGTGACGTGACGTCAGAGACGCTCCGGCAGAGGGGCGTCGGCCGACCGGTCTGCCCGCCGGTCGGCCGTCCGGTCGATCAGCCATGCGGTCGCCGGTACCACCGCCAGCGCGGTGCACCAGCCGCCGAGGACATCGGTCGGGTAGTGCGCGCCCAGGGCGACCTGCGCCCATCCCATCGCGGCGCCGGCCACCAGCGCCGCGCCGAGCACGAGTGACGTGCCGGCCGTCCTGCCGAGGCCGAGCCGGCCGGTCGCGAGCAGCGCCACCGCGAGGGCGAGCGCGGTGGCGAAGGCGGTGTGCCCGCTCGGATAGGACAGATTGTCGGGGCCGTGGATGGTGCGCCCCACCAGAGGCTTGAGCAGCGTCGTCGTCGCCACGGCCAGGCCGACGCCGGCGACGAGGAGCACGGCCCCGCGGGGACGCCTGAGCAGCAGGCAGGCCGCCGCGGCGGGCACGACCAGGATCGCCGCGCCGGCGGGCTCCCCCCAGAAGTCGATGGCCAGAGCGATGTTCCGCCACGGCTGCTGCACACTGTCCGCGGTCGGATCGACGAACCACCTGTCCACCCGGCCGGGCTGAGTGTGGCCGGCATACAGGACCCCGATCACGACGACCACCAGCGCGGCGAGCACCGCGATCGGCCCGAGCCGCGAGCGCAGCGTCGGGGGCAGTACCGCGGGTGCCGGCCGGCCGGTCACACGCTCACCGCGTCCGGTCGACCCGCGGCTTCGCTGTCCGCTCCGGCCAGGCGTTCCAATGCGAGCCCTCCCCGTGTGTCCGACCACCCTCCAGCGGCCATGACCGTCCCACGGAGAGCTGTTCCTGGGGATCAGCGTAGCGTCCCAGAACGTACGAGATGCGACGAAACACCTTCGCGAGGATGGGGGCAACTCTGCTACCCCGGGCCGTAGTTGTGGCGCGAGGTGCGTGGGAGTCGTGAAGGGTTCGCGCACGATTCTCGGAATTCGGTCACGTGAGAGGAAAACTCGGAGGGCTCACTCGGCGCTTTCGAACAGGTCGGGCGCCGATCCATGCGAGGGGAGACCGATCAACGATGTTCACTCTGGTACGGCGCAGAGCGCGGACGGCCGCGCTCGCGCTCTCGGCCGTCGCAGCTCTCGCCTTCGGCACGACCGCCACGGCCGGCGCGGCAGCGGCCCCCGCTCCCGCGCCCGCGAAACAGGGGCCGACCTCGGTGGCGTACGTCGAGGTGAACAACAACAGCATGCTGAACGTCGGCAAGTACACCCTCGCCAATGGCGGCGGCAACGTCTTCGACGTCGCCGTGATCTTCGCGGCGAACATCAACTACGACACGGGCTCGAAGGCGGCCTATCTGTCCTTCAACGAGAACGTGCAGCGCGTCCTCGACAACGCCGCCACGGAGATACGGCCGTTGCAGCAGAAGGGCATCAAGGTCGTCCTCTCGGTACTCGGCAACCACCAGGGCGCGGGCTTCGCCAACTTCCCGTCCCAGCAGGCGGCTTCGGCGTTCGCGACGCAACTGTCGGACACCGTCACCAAGTACGGCCTCGACGGCATCGACTTCGACGACGAGTACGCCGAGTACGGCAACAACGGCACCGGCCAGCCCAACGACAGTTCGTTCGTGCACCTGGTGACGGCGCTGCGCGCGAACATGCCGGACAAGATCATCAGCCTCTACAACATCGGCCCGGCCGCGTCGCGCCTCTCCTACGGCGGCGTCGACATCTCGTCCAAGTTCGACTACGCCTGGAACCCGTACTACGGCAGCTGGCAGGTCCCCGGCATCGCCCTGCCCAAGTCGCAGCTGTCGCCGGCGGCCGTCGAGATCGGCGGAACCCCGCAGAGCACGGTCGCCGACCTCGCCCGCCGTACCGTCAGCGAGGGATACGGCGTCTACCTGACGTACAACCTCGACGGCTCCGACCGCAGCGCCGATGTCTCCGCGTTCACCAGGGAGCTGTACGGCAGTGACGCCGTCTACACGCCGTGATCCGACCGCACGCTCCGGCGCGCGGTGCCCTCGCGGGGCTCGCCGCATGCCGTAGTGATGCGCCTTGTGCAGGCCGCGCCTTCGACAACGATGTCGGGGGCGCGGCCCGCGCGTCTTGGCCACCGGCGACCGAGGCCGGCGCACGGTCTGCCGTTCAGGGTTCGATGAGGCCGGTACGGATCGCGTAGCGCGTCAGGTCGGTGCGGTCACGCATGCCGAGCCGCTGGAGGATGCTCGCCCGGTGACGTTCCACGGTTTTCGTGCTGATGAAGAGCAACTCGCCGATCTCCTGGGAGGAGCGGCCCTCGGCGACCAGCTTGAGGACCTCTTCCTCACGGTCGGTGACGGCACGATCGGGAAGGTCGTCGCCTCGCCGGACACGGTCGACATAACTGCGCACCAGCGTGGTCTGTGTGCCTCCGCGCAGACGAACGACTCGTCGCGCAAGGCGGCGCGGCATGCTGGGACAAGGTCCCGGTCGGCGGCCGATGTGAGGAGGCCGGGCCGGCAAGGCGGACCCGCTCACCCACGGCGACGACTCCCGGATCCAGAACAGCTGCGCGCTGGAACCCCGAGTACGAGAGCCTTCTCATGGACCGCGCTCGCCGTGCCGGCCGGCGTCCACGGTGGTGAAGCTCAAGCGGACGCCGTTCCAGCACTTCCTGGACAGTGCGGCCGCATCCCATGGATGCCCCCCGGGTGGCCTTCACCCGCGCGTAGAGCTGCCGGGTACGGAGGGTGGGGGCGGTCCTGGATGCCGGGGGTCGGACGAAGGCGCTGTCACGTTCAGGTCCGCGCGCATGGTCGCCCGCATCAGGGACAGGGCCCGCCAGCTTTCCTTGATCCGGGACTGTGCGGTGGCGATGTCCTCGCCTTCACGGGCTGTCCCTCGCGTGATGCGGGCGAGGATTCCGTAGACGGCAGCGATGCCGGTGTTGACCGTGCGTACCTGTGCCAGCACCTGGTCCGGCACGATCATCTGTGCCTCGGCGTACCACTGGCGGTATTCCGCACGTGCCGTTTCGACGGCGTCGAACGAGGTCTGCGGGGTCTCCGTGCCGAGGCGCAACGCGTGGACGTGATCGTTCAGGCTCGCCAGGTAGTGCCGAGCGGCAGCATTGAACGCGATGTAAGCCGCCTTCCGGGCCTCCACCATCACCGTTCGCTGCTGGGCCGCGAGGTCGGCGATCCGCGTGCGCTCGAGGTGCCGCCACTCCTCTCTGCGGGTGGCGTCCGCGCGGCGCTGGACCAGCCAGGCCGAGGCCAGCGTGCCTCCCACACCCACCGCCGCCGCCAGCAGACCTGCCGTAGCCGAATCCATCCAGCCTCCCCAGTACGCCTGTCGATGCCAACGGACTGCCTCCGTCACCTGACGCGTCACAGTCCCTGACAGGAGAACGCGGCCCATAGTTCGAGCGCTGCCGGATCTCCGTCGTTCAGGATGTCGGTCACCGCGCGTGGCATGTTCTCGGGGATCTCGCGGTGGGGGTCCAGCAACCACAGCTGGGTCTCGCGAAGGGCATGGACCGGCGGCGATCCTTTGCGCAGGCGGTCGTGGAAGACGTACATCATGAGGCCGGTGAGACCGTCGAGCACCTCCCAGCGGGAGCCCACGACCCCGGTGGCACCCGCCGCGAGGAAGGCGGTCGACAGGGTCAGGGCCTCGTCGAAGTCGCCGGTGGCGTGGTCGCTGACGCAGGCATCGAGGACCACCAGGCCGCCGGGGGCGCCGACCGGGCGGCCGCGGGCCTGCCGGAGGATCTCGTGGACGGGCAGCAGACCGGAACCGTCCTCGGGCGCGGCCAGCAGCAAGCAGGCGTCCAGTGGGGAGTTCCCCGACGGCCGCGCGTGGCAGGCCAGGTGGAGAACGGAGGCCCCGGCCCCCGTGCGACCCGGCAGCGCGGCCAGTACTTCCGCGGGCACACCGCGCCCGGCCGCGCGGCGCACCTTGCCGAGCAGTCTGCCGCGCGGATAGAGCGCCGCGTGCAGATGCCGCGCCTCGGTGGTGGCGCCGGGCAGGGAACCGTCCGGATTGCCCACGATCACCGGACCGGCGTCCAGCGGCAGCCGGGGACGGCCGAGCACCTCCAGCAACTGGCGTGAGGAGGCGGCGTAGGAGAGGGCGAGACGGTGGACGGCCCGGACCGGCGGGCCGCCGTGCCGCAGTCCGCTGCTCAGCAGGGCCGCGTGCCAGGGGACGCCGCCGAGATCGCCGAACGGCACCAGGATCAGATGGGGTTCGGGTCCCGCCTCCCTGATCAGCGGGGAGCGCACGAGCGGGGCCATCACCACCGTGCCCGCCCAGTCGCACAGCTCCTCCAGGGCGCCGTGCCAGCGTGCGTGCGCCGTCTTCCGTTCGGCCGGGGACGCGTCCCGGTCCAGCGTGGCCTGACGGTGCCGGTGGGCCTCCTGGTACGTCGCCAGGACATCGAGGGACTCGCGCCGCACCAGGCCGAGGTCGACAGTGCCGACGCGGGCATCGTGCGTGACGACGACCGCCCGGCCCGCGCTCCCGCCACCGGGCGGCAGCAGATACACCAGCGCGTGCGCGCCGGCCCGGTGCAGCGCGGCGGCGATCTCCTCGGCCGTGGGCGGCGACATCAACGCGGTGTTCACCCGCGACTTGGCGAGCGCGGCGAGCGTCCGCTGCCGCAGGTCGTCCGGGAGCGGCAGCTCGGCCCCCTCGTCGAGGGCGCCCAGCAGCGAGCCGGCCCCGGCCAGCAGGCTCCCCAGGTCGTTCGGCGTCGGTGCCCGGCCGCCGCCCTCCCACTCCTCGGCCAGATCCGCCCGGCCCGCCTCCCGCAGCAGGCGGGCACGTCGGAGGTGGTGGTGGAGGCGTGCAGCACCTGGCCGCGCCCCAGCTCCAACGCCTCGACCGCGCCGGGCAGATCGCCGTCCGCCAGACACCAGCGGGCGATGGTCAGGGCCCGTTCGGACGCCGTGCGGGCCATCTGCAGCGCCGGTTCGGCGGAGGCCTGGAGCAGGACGACGGTGGCCGCCTCGCGCAGCCCGGCGACCCCCGTGCGCCGCGCCGCCTCGTCGTCGCCGGGACCCGAACGGGCCCGCAGGACATCGGAGAGCACCTGGGCGAGCAGCGTCGCCAGCGGGGACGGCGGGCGGTCCGCGATCCGTTCCCGCGCGGCGCGCGCCAGCTCGACGGCCCGGTCGGCGTCCGCGGGCGCCCGACCGTGGGCGAACCGGGCGTGGCACAGGACCGCGTGCAGCGTGGTGGCGCGCAACCCCTCGGGACTGTCCGGCTCCACCGCGGCGAGGGTCTCCCGCACGAGCTTCTCCGCCGCCTCGACGCCCCGCTTGTTGTACGGCGCGAACGAGGTCATCAGCAGCGCGGCCGACGTGCGGAGCAACAGACGTGGCCGCTGCGGGTGTTGCCCGGGCATCGCCTCCACGCTCTCCGCCATGAGGGCGAGCCCGTCCACGCGGTCGCGCGGCGTGCCGCCGAAGAAGGAGTACAGCAGCAGCATCAGTCCGAGGTCCGCGTCGAGCTCCAGGCGACCCGGGTCGTCCTCGGGCACGGACGTCTGCAGTCGGCGCATGGCCTCGACCGCGGCCGCCATCCCGGAGCGGGACCGGGAGGCCGAGGCCAGCATGAACTGCATCTGGACCAGGCCGTGTTCGAGATACGGCAGATCCTGCCCGACCAGGTGCAGATCGGCGAAACCGGCCCGGTCGCCGCCGGCGACGACGGCGTTGACCTCCTGGATGTAGCGGGCCGCGGTCTGCAGGTCCTGGAGATCACCGCCCTCCTGGTAGCGCTGGTAGAGGCTGATGGACAGGTTCTGCAGGTACACGATCCGGTTCACGTCGTCGACGGCGGTCTGCCGGTACGCCGCCGTCAGATGCCGGATCGCCTCGTCCAGGTCGTCCGACGAATGGGACAGCGCATGACGCTGGCTGAGCGCGGCGGCGTACGCCCCGTGCGACTGCGAGCCGAAGCCGGGCGTTTGCGACGGTACCCGCATCGACTCGTTGAGCAGCGCGATCGTGCGGTCGACCCCCTCCAGGTCGACGTGGCCCTGGTCGCTGCGGACGATCCTGGCGTGCGCGAGCTGATTGAGCAGATCGCTGCGCATCGGATCGTCCGCCGGAATCAGCTCGACGGCCCGCTCCAGATGATGCAGGGCCTCGTCGTTGTCGTAGCGCGCGGGATGGTGCTCGCGCAGGGAGTTGAGCAGACAGCCCAGCAGGGCGTGGCTCGTCGGACGCAGCCCGTCGTCCTCGGCCAGGTCGTCGAGGGCCTCACGCAACAGCCCGACGGCCTGCTCGTTCTCCGGTGTCGGCAGGGAGCCGGGCCCGGCGGACTCGTCCCGTTCCGCGAGCGCGGCGCCCAGCATCGCCGTCGCCTGGGCCCGGTACGGGCTCTGCGGATCCACCAGGCGGGACAGATCGCGCAGGCTCGCCAGGTACGCCGGACGGTCCGCGGGGCTGACGCGGCCGTCGCCGCGCTCCCGGTAGACGTCGACCAGGTGCGCGGCGGCGAAGATCCGCGCATGGTGCTCGTGCGGGAGGGTCGCGGCGAGCAGCTCCAGGTGCGCGACGGCCGACGCGCCGTCGGCGGTGTCCGCAGCCGGGTCGAGGAGCCGGATCAGCCGGACCCTGGCCTCGGTCTCCAGGTCGTCCGCCTCGTCGGCCCACGAGCCCGCCCCGTCCTCGGCGGGCACCCAGCCGACCGGGCGGAGCCCGTCGAGGACCGACTCCAGCGCGGCCCGCGCCCGCCGCATGTCCTCGGGATCCGCGTCGAGGTCGTACCGGTCGGCCAGCGCACAGCCGTACGCCACGATCAGTCCGGGGTGCGGCTCCTCGTCGAGCCGGGGCACGCCGTCGTCGAAGGCGGCGAGGGCCTCGACGAGGTCGGACGCGTCGGGCCCCGTCACCCGGTCCGCGGGCGGGGACGGCTCCGTCGCCGCGTCGTCCTCGGCGGCACGGGCGTCCTCGTACCGGGAGTGGAGCAGCAGACCGACGCGGACACAGGCCGTGGCGTACTCCGGATCGTCCGGGTGCAGCGTCGCCCGGGCCTCGGCCAGCAGCGGGATCGCCGTCTCGCGCGTCTGTGGCGGGTCGTGCACCTCGTACGCGTCCGCGTTGCCCCCGACGGCCTGCCAGTAGCCCACCGACAGGGTGAGACCCAGCAGGAACCGGCACCGGGCCAACTCCGCCGGGTCGACGGCGCCGCCCTGCCCCACCAGCAGTCCGTCGGCGCGCAGCAGCGCGTCGCGGGAGGAGCGCCAGGAGACCCCCGCCTCCTCGGGCCGGTCCTGCGCGTCGTGGAGTTCGAGCAACTGCTCCGCGTGGTCGAGGAGTTCGGCCGGTCCCGCCCCGGGCGCGAGGTCGGGCGGGCCGGCCGCCGCGGTGGGGGCGGTCATCGCGCGGCGCGCCGCGTGCGGCGCACGGCGAAGGTGCCCGCGTACAGACACAGCGGCAGGGCCAGCAGCAGGGCCGACCAGAACGCCGCATGCCCCCAGGTCCCGGCGAAGTCCGCGAACAGGCCGGAGAGGATCGGCCGGCTGACCGCCTCCGCGGGTTCGACCGGCGGTGGCCACAGGCCGAGCGCGGCCACCACGACGACGCAGACGCCGAGCAGCCGCCGCGCTCCTTCCGGAGACAGCAGGGCGGCCAGCGCACACGCCGCCGCGCAGACCAGCACGTACTGCGACTGGTAGGAGGCGCCTTCCTGCCCCGTTCCCCACGACGCGAGCGTCCGGTGTTCCCCGGTGAGCGCGACCCGCACCTCGACGGCGGCCCACAGCAGGGTGACCAGCGTCAGCAGGCAGGCCAGGGCGAACAGCACACGGTCCCGGGTGCCGAGCTGCCCGGTGCGCCAGCGGCTCGGGTCCTGGTAAGGGTGCCGGGCCAGGCCGGCGCGGGCGCGCCGCTGCTCGGTCCGCTGTCGCCGCAGGCCGGCCTGCTGCTCCTCCGCGGCACGGGCCTCGGCCAGCCGGCCGCGGGCGAGGCGCAGGAGCACGACACAGACCAACGGGACGATCACCAGCGCCACGACGGCGTTCCAGCTGCGCCAGCCGCCCAACAGGGGGCGCAGGAACTCGGTCAGCCAGTCCGGGGCCCGCAGCACGTCGAGGGGCGGCAGGTCCGGGAGCGCGTGCCCGAGGTACCCGGTCAACGCCGCACCGGCCAGCAGCGGTCGCAGGGACAACCGCGCCGGAGCCACCGCGAAGGCCACGGCGAAGGCGAGGGCCACCGCGCACAACCCGGTCTGGGCCGCGCACGCGGCGTCGGCGGCGCGCGCGAGGGGCGCGGTCAGCCGGTCGGACGGGTCCATCGCGTCCCAGCCGAGCCCGGAGTCCGAGACGAACCGGAGCATCGCGCCCGACCAGATCAGCAGCAGGAACATCGTGAACAGCGCGGCGGCGGCGAACAGCCGTCGGACCAGCGGCCCCCGGGCGCCGCTCCACCACTCGGCGAACGTGACGTCGTGGTCCTGCCCGATGGCATCGGCGCGCAGCGCCCGCGGCAGCAGCACGGCCGCGGCGACGAGGGCGGCCCGTCCCGGTACCGTCCGCGTGTCACCGCCCGCCGCCCGGCGCAGGAGATCCGCCCAGCCGCGCCGGAACCCGGCGTCCTCGGAACCACGGCGCAGCGCGGCGCCCGCACGGTGCCGCAGCGCGCCCAGCCGGACCAGGACGGCGAGGACGACCGCCGGTGCCCTCGCGAGCAGCACGGCGAGCGGACGAGGCAGTCCGGTCAGCGGCAGGAGCGCCTGGCCGCGCCGCCCCGGGTCCACGATCAGCGCGGCGGCCAGCCCGTACGCGGCCTCTCTCTCGCGCTGGTCGAGACGGCCGTCGCCGCCCCCGCGCCGACCCACGGACCGGGCCCGGGAGCGTACGTCCTCGATGGTGCGGGGCAGTTCGTCGGCGAGAGCGAGCAGCACCGCGCAGCGCCGCTCGCCGCAATCGGGATGGGCGCAGTCGAAACCGGCCGCGATGATCGGCACGTTCGCCTTGAGCAGCTCGTCGAGGAACGCGACCGCGCCCTGCCCCTGGGCGATGCGGGCGATGCCCTCGGCGTCCACGCGCCGGCCCCGGTACTGCGGGGTGGCCGAGGGAGCGAAGACCGCGACGAAGGAGAGCGCCGCCACGGCGGCCCGCGTCGCCTTGTCCGGACCGCGGCCGAGTCCGAGCAACTGGCCGCTGTCGAAGGAGGTGTCCTCCAGTTCGTCGCGCAGCCAGGTGGCGAGCCGGGACCCGTCCGGGCCCGCCAGCCAGTCCGCGGCCTCCGTGGAGTGCTGCGCCATGGCGGCGGCCAGGCTCTCCGCCTCGTGGTGCGCGGTGCCACGGAAGGTGATGGGCCGGTTGGCGTGGCGGGCGCCCGGTGCGGTGTCGGGAGCGTCGGGCCGGATCACGGGCGGGTTCTCGCCCCGGAGCCAGCGGCGGACCTCGGCCGCGGTCCAGCGGTCGTCGGGGTCCTTGGTGAGCAGGCCCTGGAGCAGCAGGTTCTGCCGGGCGTCCGTGACGGCCGTCAGGTCGACCTCGTGGTTGACGATCAGCTTCCTGGTCCAGGCCTCGTCGGTGATCCGGGCGTCGTCGCCGAGGACGTAGAGCGGGCGGCCGGTGAACACCTGGTAGAGGACGAGGCCGACAGTCCACCACGGGGTGGCCTTGAGGTTCTGGTTGACGATCTGCTCGGGCGCCATGTACAGGGCCGTGATCTGGAAGTCGTGGTAGCTCTGGCTGGCGGTGAACCGGGCGACTCCGCCGAAGTCCGCGACGACGAACTGGGACCGGTCCCCGCCACCGCCCCGGCGCTGCCGGACGAGGATGTTCGCAGGTTTCAGGTCGAGGGGGTTCCGGTCGATCCGGGACTGCCAGAAGTCGAGCAGGTCGGTGAGCTCGCGCACCGTCCGTTCCGTGTGCGCCCGGTTCTCGCGCGGTTTCCCGTCCCGCAGCCGCCGGGTGAGGTGGTCCTCGAACGTGGTCGGCAGATACTCCATCGCGACCCAGCCGCATACGACGGGTCCGACCGCGACCTCCCCGAACTCGTGGATCCGGGGCACGTGGCGGCGGAAATCGGGGGTCGCCAGGTGTTCCAGCGTGTCCAGGTCCATGGACTGGCCCGGGTGCGCGACCTTCACCGCGGCGTCGGTGCCGTCGGCGAGGCGTCGCACGTGCCAGACGGTGCCCTCGCTGCCGACACCGGCGACGTTGTGGGGCTCGTACCGGTCGAGCAGGCCCTGGGGGAAGTCGGACCGGGCGGCGTTTGCCGTCTCACGGCGCGTGGGCGGATCGGTGCCGGGCCGGCCGGCGCGGGTGGGAGCCTCGGGATTCTGCAGGCGGGTGCGGGGGCTGGGAACCGCTGCCGGGTCGTCCTGGCGCCGGGTCTGCTCCGGCTGTGCGTCGTCGGCGGGCCGGGCGCCGCGCTGCAGGCGTGTCGGCGGGCTCGGGGGAGCGGCGGAGGGCCGCTGCTTGCGGGTCCGCGGGCTCGGCTGTCTGCGGGTCGGCGGGCTGGGCTGCTTGCGGGGCGGGCCGGCGGGGTGCGCCGGTGTCTCGTCGGAGTCGTCGGCCATGAGGGGTCCTCGAAGGTTTCCAAGTCCTGCGCGTACTACAGGACTTCTTGCGAAAGGCGTCGGTTCGGCCGGTGAGCGCCACAGGGCGTCGTACGGCTCAGCGGGGCAAGCCGAACTCGTCGAGCTCGACGAGGCTGATGTCCACGGCCTCCGGGGGCTGCGCCAGTTGGACGCGGTGGGTGCCGGGCCACAGCTGGACGGGGCGGGTGAGGCGCTCGCCGTCGACGAACGTGCCGTTGGACGAGCCCCTGTCGGCGAGATAGAGCCGGCCCGCGTCCCAGTACACCTCGGCGTGGACCCGGGACACCTGGTCCAGCGCGGCCAGTCCCGGCACATGGGCGCAGTCGGGGGAGTCCCGCCCGAGCGGGGTGGGCCCGCGCTCCGCGGCGCGTACGGGGACGAGGACCTCGGCCACCAGGAGGGCGAGACTCGGGGCGGCCGGGACGGACCCGGTAGCCCGGCCCGTCGCCGACTGCAGGCGCGTGGCGGGCGCGGGAGCACCGGGACGGCTGTCGGGCTGCGGGGGGACGGACCCCGGTCCGGCGGGCCGGGACTCCCGGCCGGGTGCGTCGGCTCCTCGGCTCGGAGCGTCGCGCTCGGAGCCCGGCCCGGACGTCGCGGCGCCCTGCCGGTCGCCCTCCTCATCGACCGTCAGATACTGCCGCTCAGGCACGAGTTGCTCCCACTCGTGGATCCGGCAGTAGCCGCGGCGCGGTGACGTCGGACAGTCGTCGGGCGTCACCGGGCAGCGATAGCGGGTGGTCACGGTCGCCATGTGTTCTCCCGGAAGGTCAGGCCCTGAGTGGTCAAGTCGCGTTCCAGTGAGCTCAGTTCACCTGGCCTGGGTACGCCGATGATGTGCACGGCATCCTCCGTGACCTGTATCTGCAGTTCGGGATGGTCGGTGCGTCGCTCGAGATGGGGTCCGTAACGGCGTCGGCCCCGTGCGGTGCGCGGCGTCAGCCGCTGGTTGGCCGAGCCGCGCCACACCAGACGCGTCGGCTCGCCCGCGCGGTACCGACCGGTGACGACGGCGTCCGCGTGCCGGAGCGCGAGCACGGCCGACGGCGAGGCGGCGATCTCGGTCTCCTCCCATCCCGTGTACACGAGCAGGTCGGCCTCGGCCCGGCCCACGTCGCGACGCACCCGGTCCGCCGTGTCCAGCAGCGCGCCCAGCGCCTCCGGCTGCTCCAGAGGCTCACCGCCGCTCACCGTCAGCCCGTCGTAACCGTCGGCCAGAGCGCGCTGCCAGACGCGCGCCAGCCGCTCCACGGTGACGTCGTGGCCACCGCCGGGGTCCCAGGTGTGCCGGGACATACAGCCCGCGCAGGCGAGGGGACAGCCCTGTACCCACAGCCCCAGGCGTCGCCCCGGGCCCAGCGCGGTGATCGGACCGAGCACCTGCGACACCCGCAGCGTCGGCACCGCCGGTGCGTCCCTCATGTCCCTCGCCGTACCTTCACCGCGTACGCGTCACCCTCGCCGTCCACCGCCTCCACCTCGAGCCGGTCGCCGGGCCGGGCCGGCTGGTGGAACAGCTCGCGCGACAGCGGATTGACCAGCGCGGACTCGACGGCCGTCACCACTCCGCGGCCGCCGTGGTCGAGACGCCGCGTGGCCTCCACCCGCAGGACCTCCCACGGGTCGTCGGCCACCGTGAGGTCCGCGCCGTGCACCTCTTTGATCCGGGCGGTCACGGAGGCCAGCGCCTTGTTGAGGATCGGCGGTACCGAGTCGGGCTGGATGAAGTCCATGGCGACGAAACTGTCGCCGAACCGGTTGCGCAGTTCGGGCCGGCCGATGTGATCGTTGAAGAAGGTGTCGAAAGCCGCGCGCAGCGCCTCGCGGACGTCCTCCGGCTTGTCGTGCCGGCTGAGCCGGGGCGCCTGCCCGGCCTTCTCCTTCCCGGGGTCCTCCGGACCGTCCCCGCTGCCGTCGCCGCCGCCCGCTTTCGCATCCCGACGGTTCTTCGGCCGGATCACCTCCGCGGACACGCCCAGGTTCGACGTGAAGATCAGCACGCATTCGGTGAAGTGCACCGTGGCCCCCTGCCCGTCGGTGAGCCGACCGTCCTCCAGGATCTGCAGGAACAGGTCGAACAGCCGCGGGTGGGCCTTGTCGATCTCGTCGAAGAGCAGCACGCTCATCGGGTGCGCGCGCACGGCGTTGGTCAGTTCGCCGCCCGCGCTGTGTCCGACGAAGCCGGGCGGCGCGCCGATCAGCCGGTCCCTGGCGTGCTCCTCGGCGAACTCGCTCATGTCGAACCGGATCGGCCGGGCGTCCTCACCGAGGATCATCTTGGCGACGCCCTTGGCGAGTTCGGTCTTGCCGACACCGGTGGGCCCGGACAGGAAGAGGGTGCCGCGGGGCCGGCTGGGCGAACTCGACGACTGGGCGCCGGTGAGCCCGGCCGCCGAGCGCATGAAGATCTCGATGGTCCGCCGTACCGCGTGCGGCTGGCCGATGACCTCGGCGTTGAGATACGCCTCGCCGTTGAGGATGTTCTCGCGCACGGCCTGGGTCGCCCACGGGTTGTCGAGCACCCCCACCCGGTACAGCCTGGCGGCTTCGTCGAGGCGGGCGAGCGGCAGTCCCCGGTCGGCGGCCATGCGGCCGACGGCCAGGATCTCGCCTACTCCCATCCCGTGCGAGGACCGGGTCAGCGCCTCGGCCGCCTGGTCCCGCTCCTCCCGCGTCGCCGGTGCGACCGCCGTGCCGTCCTTCGCCGTCCTGCGTCCGGCCAGCCGCTCGACGACGAACCGGCCGGCCGCGCGGCGCTGGTCGTGCGGCGGCTCGGGCACACTGATCACGCGCAACGCCCGGCTGCCGATGGCGAATTCGAGCGGCAGTTCCTCCTGCTTCTCGACCACCCAGAAGATGGTGTTGTACGGAGTCACGCCCCCGGTGCCGCGCACCGGCCGCGCCGTGTGGCCCAGCTCCTCGACCGTGGCCAGCAGCCGCGCGGCCTCACCGGCGACCGGGCCGCGCGGCGACCCCAGGCGGGCCGTGTACGGGATGATCAGGCCGATCGCGGGCCCCGTGTGCCGGACCGTGCCGATCATGATCTCCCGGATACGTGCGATGCCCGCCTCGACGTCGTCGCCGTCGTCCGCATCGTCGGTATCGGCCGCGCCGTTGTGCTCCTCGCGCTCCCGCGCCTCGCGTTCGTGATCGGTGCGGGCGTCCTCCTCGGCCATGCGGCGCAGCGCGGGCGGGAAGGCGAACGGATCGTTGGTCAGCCGCCAGGCGAGCACCCGGTCGTCGACCAGGCTCTGCCGGGCCAGGGCGCCGTATCCCCGGGTGCGGCACAGCGACTCGACGACCTCCTCCAGGCTGTACGGGGTGGGCGGCCCGTCCGGTTCGGGTGCCGCCACGCCGCCTTCGCCCTCCTCGGGCAGGAGGAACACATCGCGGACGTTGCCGGTCAGCAGGATCTGCGGATAGACGGTCAGGGCCATGTCCAGCTCGCGGATCCAGGCGGGCGCCAGAGCCGGGGCCTCAGGTGCGGACGACCCGCGCTCCTTCCCGAACATCCCTGCGGTCTCAGCGTTCACGCCACTGCTCCTGCCCGTATGCCGCGGACCGCGGGGTCTTCCGCTTCTTCTTGGGGCGCTGCTTCGGCTGGGCCGACGCGTTCGCCGAGGCCGTCTCCTCCGTGCCCTCCGCCGCGTCGTCGGGGGAGCTCTCCGCGTCGGGCCACGAACCGTCGGGCAGCACCGCGGTGGGGCGCACGCCCGGCGGCAGCGTCATCGTCCGGGCCAGCTCGACGCCCTGTCGGCGCACCGCGTCCTCGATGCCGGGCAACTGCTCGTCGCAGAACCAGCGTTGGACCTGATCGTCCACCTCGGCCGTGGCGCCGGTCCGGGCCACCAGTACCGTGTTGAGGCCCGGCCGGTCCGGCGTCAGGGCCACTCGCACCCCGTAGTTGTCGGACGCGGTGGTCCCGCCGTCCGCTCCGTCGGCGGCCGTGCCGAGCGGCACGACGACGCTCCCCTCGTCCGTCAGCAGGTCGGCGAAGTCGTCGCCGACGGCGTACCCCCGCGTGCGCAGCGCGTCCATCACGGTGCCGGCGACCGTGGCGCGGTGCCGGGCGGTCTCCGCCTGTGCCACGGCCCAGTCCACCTCCCGTTCCAGATGGGACGGATCGGGCGACTCGGTGATCGCCGCCGACAGCCGGTCCCGGTCCTCGGGCGCGGCATCCTCCAGACGGTCGAGCAGCCGCGCCCGCACCGCAGACCGCCGGGCCGCGTCGCGCTGGCGCTGGGTCGACCTGTGCACGAGCACGCCGAGATCGTGGAAGAGCGTCCGGGCCTCGTCCGCGCCGCGCGCCTGACGCAGCGCCTCAAGACGTCGGGCGAACACCGGCAGGTCGTCCGGCTCGCAGGACGCGCCGTCACGGCTCAGCAGCGCCTCGGCCTGCGCCACGGCGGCGTCCCGCGCGCGCGAGGCGTGTTCCCCGTCGGCGGCGCGGGCCGCGGGAGCGGCGGCCGGACGTGTGGCGGGCCGGGGCGCAGCCGTTCGCCGGCTCCCTCGGCTCCTGTCGGCGGACGTGTCGGTCGACGTGGCCCAGACGTCGGCGGCGGCCCGGCTGAGTTCGGACTCCGCGCGCGCGTTGATGTCGCGGGCCGACGCCAGGGCGGCGGCCAACTCCGTGGAGTCGGCGGAACCGGACGCGGAGACGATGTGCACGTCGACCTTGGCCGTGCCGTACGCGCGACGCAGAGACCTGGCCTGCCCCCGCAGGTTCCGCGACCGAGCGGTCTCCTGCGCCAGTTGGGCACGCAGCTCCCTGCGCCGTTCCGCCTCGCGATCGACGTAGGTCCACTCATAGGCCGCGGAATTGCTCACAGACCCCCCTATGGCGCGGTCGCACCGGGAGGGCCCTGGTTCCGCGCATCTGCCGGCTGACGGCGTGCACCTACTCCCTCGGGCGCTGCCTCCTGCCCATGATGCCTCACACGGCGCATCCGCGACCGAGCTTCGGGAATCCCAACACCCCTCCCGGACACGGCTGTTACGGTGCGGGCGACGACGGCGAGAGGAGGTGTCCACGTGCCCTTCCTGGCGGACGCGATCGAAGCGATCGAGGAGAACTGGGAGGAACTGTCCGGGCTGCTGGACGCGGCCGGACGCGCCGAGCTCCTCGAGATCGTCGAGGACGCGGAATCGGCCCCGGAGATCGCCGCGGACGAACTGCGCGACCTCATCAAGCCGCTGCTCGCGCCCGGCCACCCGGTACGCGACGCCCTGACCCCGTCGGGCGTGCGCTACCACCCGGTGTCGGGAACCGCGCAGGAGCGCCCTCAACTCCTCGAATCCTTCCGGAAACTGAGGACGCGTCTGCTGGCGACGGGAATCCTGGAGACCGGCGGCGTCGCCCTGCCGTACGAGATGAGCGCGGTGGAGCCGGCGGCCGAACCCGCGTACCGTCCCGACGCCGACGACGCCTGGATCCTCGCGGCACCCTCGTTCCCCGTCACCTTGGTGGAGCTTCCCCCGGGCCAGGCCGACCAGTTGATCGTGCTGACCGACGAGAACGAGGTGGACCGGGTCCCCGCCTTCCAGCTGGCCGAGCGGTCGGGCGCTCCGTACCCGGTCGTCATCGAGATCAACAGGCTCCTGTCGGCCGACGAGGATCCCTGGGGCGCCGCCGACTGGTGGCTGGGGGCCAATGTGTGGTTGGGCGCCGCGCCCGCGACCCTGCTGGGCACCGGGGTGGACCATGCGCTGCTGTCCGCCGCACGAGCCGAGATCCCGGAGTGGTGAGTACGTGCCCGACGTCATGATTCCCGCCCCCGCCGTCCGGGCCGAGCCGCACCGGTACGTTCTCCCGGCCGGCACCGAGCTGTGGCGCGTGCACGCGGCGCACCGTGCGGCCACCGAGTTCAAGGGCGTACCGGCCGACCTGCACTGGGGCGGCGGGCGCTTCTGTCACATCCGCGACGGGCTCAGCCCCGACACGCTGCCTTTCCTCTACGCCGGGCTGACCCCGTTGACGGCGGTCTGCGAAACCCTGGCCCGCGACCTGCTGCCGCGTGCGGACGGCCGACGGCGCATCACGCAGCCCCGTGTGCGGGGCAGGGCGCTGTCGAAGGTCGTCGCCGCCGTCGACCTGCCGCTGGTCGACCTGACGGACAATGCCGGTCTGGCCGCGGTCCATCAGGACATCTGGCTCGTCCAAGCAGCGGCTCCCGACTATCCGCGCACCCGCCGCTGGGGTTCCTGGATCCGGGGCCAGGCCCCCTGGGCCGTGGGCATGCGCTGGCCGTCACGCCAGGATTCCGGACTGCTCTCCGGCGAGGTCGTCGCCCTGTACGGACACCATGACAACGGCCAGCACCTGCTCCGGCCGTCCGCCGATCCATCGGTGGACCTCGATTCCCCGGCAGGGCGTGACTACCTGAACGAGCTGCTGAAACCGTTGCGGATCCGGGTCGAAGCCGCGCGCAAGCGGTCCCAGGCGTGACACAACCGCTGGTCAGCAGTGGGACACCTGCTGTCCGCAGGCGGCCCCGGCCGGTCTTCTAGCGTTCCTCTGACTCGGCTCGCTTTGACACGATCTAGGCCCCGGTCAGCCGAGGCAGGAGGGAAGCGGTCGAGAGCCGGACGACGAGTTCCGGTTCGTGCAGGAGTTCGTGCGGGATGGGGCTGTCGCCGGAGATCTGGTTGGCGAGGAGGGTGACGGCTGCCCGGGACATGGCCTCGATCGGCTGTCGCAGGGTGGTCAGTGGCGGGTCCGTGTAGTTCATGAAGGCGGAGTCGTCGAAGCCGACGATCGACAGGTCGTCGGGGACGTGCAGGCCCACGCGCCGGGCGGCCCGGATGGCGCCGAGGGCCAGGACGTCGCTGCCGCAGATCAGTGCGGTGATGTCCTGGGAGAGCAGTTCGGAGGCGACGGCCTGGCCGCCCTCGAAGGAGAACAGGGCGTTGCCGACCGGGTGGTTGCCCCGGGCGTTCGCGGTGAGGGCTTCGAACGCGGCGACCTTGCGGCGGGACGGCATGTGGTGGCCGGGGCCGACCATGAGACCGATGTCGGTGTGCCCCATGGCGGTGAGGTGGGCGAAGGCCTGGCGGACGGCGGCGGTGTCGTCGGTGCTGACGCTGGGGAAGCCGGGGTAGTCGACCGCGGCGTTGAGCAGGACGACAGGGACCTTCCGCTGCAGCAGCGCCTGGTGTTCGTCCTCGGTCAGGCCACCGCAGAAGATGACACCCGCGACCTGTTGGTCGAGGAGCATGGAGACGTACTCGGCCTCGGTGAGACCGCCGGCGGTGCGGGTGCACAGGACGGGCGTGAACCCGAGCTGGACGAGGGCGCCGCCGGCGATCTCGGCTATCGCGGGGAATATGGGGTTCTGCAGCTCGGGCAGGACGATGCCGACCAGACGCGCCCGTGCCGCACGCAGGTGCGTGGGGCGCTCGTAGCCCAGGACGTCGAGTGCCGTGAGGACGGCTTGTCGCGTGCTGTCCGACACTCCTGGTTTCTCGTTCAGGACGCGACTGACGGTTGCTTCACTGACGCCCACTCGGCGGGCTACTTCTGCGAGCTTGCGGGCCATGGGCGGAGTGTATCCGCACGTCAGTGATGTGGGTCGCGGCGTGAGTCACAGTGGATCAAAGGGAGAGACCCGGTCGTACGGCCCCGGGCGTGCCAGGGACGGGCGCACGACCGGGGCCGGGGGCTTCGGTGTTCAGAAGCCGCTGTTGCCGCTTCCCCGGGTGAGGGTGAAGGAGGGGGAGTTGTTGAGCAGCCCGCCCGTCTTCGCGGTGACGCTGGTGTTCGAGACGGTCATGCCGCCGGTGACGTTGTTGAGGTCGAAGCCGTAGGTGCCGGCATTGGTGATCGTGTCGTGGTCGAGGGT
Source organism: Streptomyces sp. cg35 (assembly GCF_050410835.1). Classification (NCBI taxonomy): domain Bacteria; kingdom Bacillati; phylum Actinomycetota; class Actinomycetes; order Kitasatosporales; family Streptomycetaceae; genus Streptomyces; species Streptomyces sp. cg35. Next base: position 611,738 of record NZ_CP191268.1, on the reverse strand, counting down.
CAGGTTGCTGATCTGCTTGGCATAGCTGAGCAGGACGCCCTGGTACGTGCTGTCCTTGATGGTGTTGCCGTCGACGTGGACGGGCTGGGTGATGTCGGCGGTGTTCGCGTAGATCCACAGGGCGCCGATCGTGGTGGCCCAGTTGATGTGATACGAACCGCAGCGGGTGAGGAGGTTGTCCTCGACGTAGGTGGGGGCGCTGAAGCCCTGCCCGAAGTACGTGCTGATGGTGATGCCGGAGCCGAAGGCGACCGTGTCGCTGACGGAGTTGTTCTCCACGGTGTTGTCACCGCCGCCGTAGACGCCGATGCCGTTGGCCTGGATGGGGAGTTGCACGGTGTTGTGGGAGACCGTGCTGTGGGTGACGTTGCCGTCCTCGGTGTCCAGCGCGATCGTGTCGTCGCCGGTGTTGCGTACGTGGGACTGCTCGACGCGGGTGTTGGTGGAGCCGCCGTGGACGTGGAGGCCGTCGGCGAAGACGTTGCGCACGCGGACCCCGGAGACGAGCAGGCCGGTGCCGGGCCGTGCCCACAGGCCGACCTTGGTGTGCTCCATCCACACGTTGGAGATCAACGAGCCGGAGGCGAAGCTGCCCTCGATGGCGGCGGCACCGGAGTCGTTGTTGCGTGAGGTCTGGTCGCCGAAGACGGACAGGTCGGCGATCTGTACCCGGCCACCGGTGGAGAAGAGGCCGCCCGCTCCGTTCTCCGCGCTGGACGTGAGGGTGGTGTACCAGGGGCCCGCGCCGCGCAGCGAGACACCGGACAGGTTGATCCGGCCGGAGATCGTGTACGTGCCCGTGGGCAGCCACAGTCCCTTGCCGGCGCTTGCGGCGCTGCTCAGCGCCGAGTTGAGGGCGCTGGTCATGTCGGTCGAGCCGGGCTTCACGCCGTAGTCGGCGGCGGAGACGTACCCCGCCGGCATCGTGGCGGCGGCGTCGACGAGCTCGGTGTCGACGACGTCGACGGTGTACGAGGCGGCCGTGGAAGAGGCGTCCTTCTGCAGTTTGAGGACGGTACCGGCGGGCCACGTCGTCGAGTTGAGGTAGCGCACCTCGTCGAAGTAGTGGTGACCGGTGGAGTCCCCGGCATTGCCGGGCGTGTTGGTGTCGTAGTAGCCGGCGCCGTACAGCCACGAGAACTTGTTGGTGGTCTGCAGGTCCGTGACCTTGGTGGAGCCCGCGTACAGGGACAGCGGGGCGGTGGTGACGGAGCCGCTCGCGGTGTCGGGGATCGAGTAGCGCACGACGACGGCGTTCGCCGGCTCGGTCAGGGTGATCTGCACGTACTGGCCGGTGGCGGTGAGCTTCACCGCGCTGCGGCCGGTGGACTCGGCGGACAGGCTCGGGTAGCTCGTGCTGACGGCCAGCTTGGTGCCGTTGGTGGTGGCGTCGGCCGCGCGGTACTCGGTGTAGGGCAGGGCGGCGCCCTGGGTGGGCAGCGCGCTGCCGCCGTCGACCGAGACGCTGTCCACGGAGACGTTGCCGCTGTCGCCGGAATCGTTCTGCAGGCCGATCAGGTTCAGGCCGCCGCGCAGCTTGGCGTTGACGGTGACGTAGGCCCAGGTGCCCGTGGCCGGCAGTGACAGCTGGCTGGAGCGGACCCCGTTCACGTAGAGCGAGAGGGTCTGCGGGGAGCTGGTGGTGTTGCGGTAGGTGACCGCGACCGGATAGGTGCCGGCCGAGGGTACGGCGGTGTCGATCACGGTCTGGGCGCCCTGGGCGGTGAAGCCGGTGAGGTAGCCGCTGCCGCTGAACCCCGACAGGGACGTGGCGGAGGTGGGACCGCCGGTGGCGAAGGCGGTCTCCGCCTCGTAGACCTTGCCCGGAGCGGTGCCGCCTCCGCCGCCGGGCGGCGGCTCGGTGGAGCCGGACGCCACGGTGATGTCGTCCAGGTTGACGTTGCCGCTGTCGGAGGAGTCGAAGCGGTAGGCGACGGTGTTGGAGCCGGACTTCAGGGTGAGTGACTCCGTGCGGGTGGCCCAGGTGTTCCAGTCGGAGGTCGCCGGGAGTGACGTGGTCAGGGCCTTGCTGCCGTTGACGTACACCGACAGCGTCTTGGCGGACCCGGTGCCGTTGGCGTAGCGCAGCACCACGTCGGTGGCTCCGGCGGCGCTCGCGGTGACGGTGAAGGTGGTGGCCGCAGAGCCCTTGTTGGCGTCCGTGTAGCCGCCCACGTATCCGCTGCCCTGGTAGCCGGGGTGCTCGGTCTCGGTGAGGGTTCCACCGGTCAACGCCGCGGACTCGGCCTCGTACTGGCCGGCGGGTGGGGCGGGAGCCGCCTCCAGCGCGAGCGCGTCGATGTTCACGTTGCCGCTGTCGGAGGAGCCGAAGGCGTAGGCGATCTTGTTGCTGCCGGCGGTGAGGTTCACCGGGCTCGCCACGGTGGTCCAGGTGTTCCAGTCGGCGGTGGCCGGCAGGGAGACGGTGCCGACCTTGGTGCCGCGGACGGAGAGGGACAGCGTCTGCGTGCTGCCCGTGCCGTTCGCGTACCGGAGGGTGGAGGTGTAGGCGCCCGCGGTGCTCGCGGTGACGGCGAACGTGGTGGTGGCGGTGCCCTTGGCGGAGTCGGTGTACCCGCCGACGAAGCCGCTGCCGGTGAAGCCCGTGTGGTCGCTCTGGACGACGGCGCCCCCGCTGAGGGCGGCCGATTCGGCTTGGTAGGTGGTGGAGGCGGCCACGGCCGGGGTGCCGCGCCAGCCGAGTGCGGCGCACAGCACAGCCAGGATCGTGCCCACGAGAAGGAGGCGGGGTCTGGCGCGCTCCAGGCGGAGCACGGAGCCGAATTGAGACATGGGAATCTCCCACGAGTGAGGAGCGGGTGAGTGACGCGCACCGTAACGGCGGGGTGATGACCGGGCAATGCGTGTGGACATCCGCGAATTCCACCGACGTGCCGCACGAAATCCGTTGCGCTCCTTGCGGGCCCTCAAGTACCGCGCGAATGAAGGGAGTTCAGGCATCCGGTGCGTTGAATGCGCGGAACGGAATTACGTTCGGACGGTTGTGTTCTTGCTCTGCATCTTGCGTGCTCCCGGTGAGGGGGCAAGGGCGGCTCCGGGGGTGTCGGGCCAGCTCAGCGTGGGCGCGAATGCTTGGCATCGCTGATGGACGCACCGCGGCGGCCGGTGCGGCGGCGGCTAGCTGCGGGACGCACGTCGGGTTCTTGCGTACGGTTTCGTCGACAAATTTCTCGGTGGTTCGCAGGTGTTATTGATGCTTTGCGCATCCAGGTTTGTGTATTGCTCGGCGTTCTCGTGGCCCGTAACTTGTGCGTCACCTCGACGGGCCGCGAACCGACACAGGGCCCACACCCACTTCACCCTCAGGGACGATCCATGACCGCAATACCGGCGGGCAGAAACACCCGCGTCGGCATCGCCGTGGCCGCGATGGCCGCACTCGGCCTCGTTGTGAGCGGCTGCGGAGCCTCCAACGACGAGTCCGGAGACCCCAACGGCAGGATCACTATCACCGTGAACGACATGCCGGCCAAGACCGACCCGGTCAACCGCAAGATCTTCCTGCAGGACGTCGCCGCGTTCGAGAAGGCCAACCCGAAGATCCACGTCGTGCCGCACGAGGGCCAGATGGATCCCCAGACGTTCTCCGCCAAGCTCGCCGGAGGCCAGCTGGAGAACGCCTACTACGTCTACCTCACCGACCCGGCCGGCATCATCGCCAAGCACCAGGCGGCCGACATCACCGACTTCCTCAAGGACTATCCCGAGGCCCAGCAGGTCAAGCCCGAACTGCGCAAGGTCTTCCAGGACGAGGCCGGACGCACCTACGGCGTCACCGAAGGCAACTACTCCATGGGGCTGGTGTACAACCGCACCCTGTTCAAGAAAGCGGGCCTGGACCCCGACAAGCCGCCCACCACCTGGGACGAGGTCCGCGCCGACGCGAAGAAGATCGCCGCCCTCGGCAAGGGCGTCACCGGCTACGGCGACTACAGCAAGTCCAACACGGGCGGCTGGCACTTCACCGCCGAGATGTACTCGCGCGGCGGCGACGTCGCCGAGCAGCAGTCCGACGGGACGTGGAAGGCCGACTTCGACAACGCCACCGGCCGCGCGGTCCTCCAGCAGCTGCACGACATGCGCTGGACCGACAACTCCATGGGGCAGCGCCAACTCCTCGAATGGGCCGACCTGTTGCAGATGATGGGCTCGGGCAAGCTGGGCATGTACCTGGCCACCTCCGACAACATCACCACCATCGCCGCGCAGTACAAGGGCGACCCGAAGGAGTACGGCCTCGGCCCCATGCCGGAGGGCAAGGGCACCCTGGCCGGCGGTGGCGGGTTCATGTTCAACCCGAAGAACACCGCGGCGCAGACCAAGGCCGCTCTCGCCTGGATCATGTTCAAGTACGAGAACCCGGACCGGATCACGCTCGGCCAGAAGCGCGCCGCCGACCACGACCAGCCCGTCGGCCTGCCCGAGCCCAACATCTGGGCCGGTGCCGCGCAGAAGACCAAGGCGGCGGCCGACAAGAAGTACGCGAACCAGCCCGTCGCCAACTACGCGCCGTTCGCCGCCTCGATCGGCAAGGTTCCGCTGAAGCTGGAACCGCCGCAGGCACAGAAGGTCTATGCCGTGCTGGACACCGCCATGGCCAAGGTCCTCACGCAGAAGGGCGCCGACATCGACAAGCTCCTCGAGGACGCCTCGAAGCAGGTCGACTCGCTGCTCGCCGCCCAGCAGTAGCGGCCCGTACGTCACTGACAGGGCCGTGCCGCCGCCCTGACCCGCGGCACGGCCCCCGCGGATCCACCACCAGCGCACCCGATGTGTCCGACCCGAACCGCCCTGAACAGCCCTGAACAGCCCTGAACCACCCTGAACCACCCTGAACCACAAGGAGAACCCATGGCGACGTCCCTCGCGCCGCGTCGCAGCGAGGTCCACCCGCCCGCGCCCGCCGACATCGCGGCCGGCCCGCCCGGCCGGTGGCCCCATCTGCGCCGACGGATCACGGACAACGTCTGGGCCTACGGCTTCCTCACGGCAGGGATCCTCAGCTTCGCCTACTTCTCCTGGTACCCGCTGGTCCGCGGCATCGTCCTCAGCTTCCAGCGGGACAACCTCATCACCGACCCGCAGTGGATCGGCCTCGGCAACTACCGCACCCTGTTCGCCGACCCGCTGTTCTGGACCGCGTGGAAGAACACCGCCGAGTTCACCGGCCTCGCCCTGGTCTTCGGCTACGCGGTGCCGTTCGTCATCGCGGTCCTCCTCAACGAACTGCGCCACTTCAAGGCCTATTTCCGCATCGCCGTGTACCTGCCGGTGATGCTGCCGCCGATCGTCAGCGTCATGCTCTGGCAGTACTTCTACGATCCGGGGCAGGGCCTCTTCAACACCCTCCTGCACGGCGCGCATCTGCCCACGTCACAGTGGGTGCAGTCCCCGCACACGGCGATGATCTCCCTCGTCCTCGTCTCGACCTGGGCGAACATGGGCGGCGCCACGCTGATGTACCTCGCCGCGCTGCAGTCCATACCCGGCGAGCTGTACGAGGCCGCCGAACTGGACGGGGCCGGCATGTGGGCCCGGCTGCGCCACGTCACCGTCCCGCAGATGCGGTTCGTGATGCTGGTCCTGCTGCTGCTCCAGATCATCTCGACGATGCAGGTGTTCATCGAGCCGTTCCAGATGACCGGGTTCACCAACCCCTCGACCATCACCGTGATGACGCTGATCTACCGCTACGCCTTCGCCGTCAACAACGACTTCGGCCTGGCCGCCGCGATGAGCGTCCTCCTCTTCGTCGTACTCGCCGTATTCGCCGCCGTCTACCTGCGCCTGACCCGCGACGGCGACCAGGGCTGAGGGAGAAACACATGTCCAGGGCCACCCCCTCCGCCGAGCCGGCGCAGCGCAGCCTGATCTCCGCCAAGGAGCTCGCACGCCCCCGCAACCGGCGTCTCTACTACGCGATCCTCACGCTCACGGTGCTCGCCTTCGCGGCCGCGTTCCTCTACCCGCTGTACTGGATGGCCAGTGCCGCGCTGGAGACACCCCGGCAGTTCGCCGAGCAGACTCCGACCCTGCTGCCCGAGTCCGTCCACCTCAGCGCCTACAAGGACGCCTGGACACAGATGGACATCGCCCACTTCTTCCTGAACACCGTGTACTACGCGGCCGGGGGCTGGGCCATCCAGATGGCGGTCGACGTCTGTGCCGCGTACGCGCTGTCGAAACTGCGCCCGGCCTTCGGCAACATCGTCTTCGCCGGCATGCTCGCCAGCCTCATGCTCCCGGCCGCGGCGCTCCTCGTGCCCGCCTACCTGACGGTCAACGACCTGCCGCTGCTCCACCTCAACCTCATCAACACCCCCTGGGCGCTGTGGCTGCCCGGCGCGGCCAACGCCTTCAACATCTACGTGCTGCGGCGCTTCTTCGACCAGATCCCCACCGACATCCTCGACGCCGCGGCCATCGACGGCGCCTCCCGCCTCCAGGTGCTGCTGCGCATCGTGCTGCCCCTGTCCCGCCCCGTGCTGGCCGTGGTCTCGATCTTCTCGGTCGTCGGCATGTGGAAGGACTTCCTGTGGCCGCTGCTGGTCCTGCAGGACCCGGACAAGCAGACGCTGTCCGTCGCCCTGCACCGGCTGTCCACGTCCACCACCCAGGTCCCGCCCACCGAGATGATCGCCGGTCTGGCCATCGCCGCCGTCCCGATGATCGTGCTGTTCCTCTTCTTCCAGCGCCACATCATCAGCGGCCTGTCCGCCGGCGCCCTCAAGGGATGACCCGCACCCGACGCCCCGGCAGCCGCGGGCACACCCCCGGGCTGTCCCAGCAGCCTGGGCACATCCCGGGCCGCCGCGGCGCGCGGGCACACCTCAGACCTCCCACACCTCATCCGCACTTTGCATCCAAGGAGTCTGCTCCGTGGTCCGATCCGCCGACGCCCACGACGAGTGGTGGCGCCACGCCGTCATCTACCAGGTCTACCCGCGCTCGTTCGCCGATGCCGACGGCGACGGCGTCGGCGACCTCGCCGGTGTCCGCCGACACCTGCCCTACCTGGCCGAACTCGGCGTCAACGCCCTCTGGTTCAGCCCTTGGTACGCCTCGCCGCAGGCCGACGCCGGCTACGACGTCGCCGACTACCGGCGCATCGACCCCGCCTTCGGGGACCTGGCCGAGGCCGAGGCCCTCATCGCCGAAGCGCATGACCTGGGCCTGCGCATCATCGTCGACATCGTTCCCAATCACGTGTCCGACCAGCACGCCTGGTTCAAGGAGGCCGTCGCCGCGGCGCCCGGCGCCGAGGCCCGCGACCTGTTCTGGTTCCGGCCCGGCCGGGGCGAGGACGGCGAACTGCCGCCCAACACCTGGCAGTCCGTCTTCGGCGGCCCCGCGTGGACACGCGTCACCCACCCGGACGGAACGCCGGGGGAGTGGTACCTGCACCTCTTCGCGCCCGAGCAGCCCGACCTGAACTGGAACAACCCGAAGGTCCGCGAGGAGCACGAGGACGTCCTCAGGTTCTGGTTCGACCGCGGGGCCGACGGCGTACGCATCGACTCGGCCACCATGCCCGCCAAGGACCCCGCCCTGCCCGAGTTCGACCCGGACGCGACACCGCCCGACCACCCCTACATCGACCGGGACGACGTCCACTCCATCTACCGCTCCTGGCGCGCCATCGCCGACGGCTACCGGCCGGCCCGGGCTCTCATCGGCGAGGTCTGGCTCGCCGACCCCGAACGCTTCGCCCGCTACCTGCGCAGCGACGAGATGCACACCGCCTTCAACTTCGACTACCTCAACAGCCCCTGGGAGCCGGGCGCCCTGCGCACCGTCATCCAGGACACCCTCGACGCCCACGCCGGCGTGGGCGCCTCGCCCACCTGGGTGCTCTCCAACCACGACGTGACGCGGCACGTCACCCGTTACGGCCGCGCGGACTCCTCGTACGGGCACGCGCTGCGCCAGCACGGCACCCCCACCGACCTCGCCCTCGGCACCCGCCGGGCCCGCGCGGCCCTGCTCCTCGCCCTGGCCCTGCCGGGTGCGCACTACCTGTACCAGGGGGAGGAACTGGGCCTGGGGGAGGTCGAGGACATTCCCGCCGGGCTGCGGCAGGACCCGATCTTCCACCGCACCGCGGGCCGGGACATCGGCCGCGACGGATGCCGCGTCCCCCTGCCCTGGTCGGGCCAGGAGCCGCCGTTCGGATTCAGCCCCACCGCCACGGCGCGGACCTGGCTGCCCCAGCCCGCGGACTGGGCCGGCCTCACCGTCGAGGCCCAGCAGGCCGACCCCGACTCCATGCTCGCCTTCTACCGGGGCGCGCTCGCGGCCCGCCACCACCACGCCGCGAGCCTGCGCGGCGACGGCTTCCGCTGGCTCGACGCGGACCCGCACGTCCTCGCCTTCCAGCGCGACGCGGGCCTCGTCTGCGTCACCAACCTGTCCGCCGCCGAACAGCCCCTGCCGCCCCACAGCGACGTCCTCCTCAGCAGCGCGACCGGCGCCGCCTCCTCCGACCGCACGGTGGCTCCCGACACCACGGTCTGGCTGCGCACCGGATGACACCGCACGCCGTCGGGGCCGGTGACCGCCGGCCCCGACGGTGCCCTCACATCCAGCGTCACCTACAGAAGGCACCCCTCTCATGGCTCGTAAGCTCTCCGAAGTGGCCCGCCGCGTCGGCGTCAGCGAAGCGACCGTCAGCCGCGTCCTGAACAGCAAACCCGGAGTCTCCGACGCCACCCGCAAGGCCGTCCTCACCGCCGTCGACGTCCTCGGCTACGAACGGCCCACCCAACTGCGCGGCAGCAGCTCCCGCCTCGTCGGACTCGTCCTGCCCGAGCTGCAGAACCCCATCTTCCCCGCGCTGGCCGAAGTCGCGGGCGGCGCACTGGTCCAGCTGGGCTTCACTCCCGTGCTCTGCACGCGGACCGCCGGCGGCCTCACCGAGGCCGAATACGTGTCCATGCTGCTCGACCAACACGTGAGCGGGGTGATCTTCTGCGGAGGCCTCAACGCGCAGGAGTACGAGGCTCTCGCGCAGCGCGGCGTGCCCGTCGTGCTGCTCAACGCCGCCGTCAGCCAGCCGCCCGCGAGCCAGGGCGGCCCGGGCTTCCCCCAGGTCTCCACCGACGACGCCACCGCGGTCGAACAGGCCTACGCACATCTCACCGCACTCGGCCACACCCGGATCGGTCTCCTCGTCGGCCCCTCCGACCACGGCCCCTCACGCCGGAAGGCCGACGCCTTCGCACGACTGACAGCACGTCACGCTCCGCACCTCCGCGAACAGCTCGTGGGGCACGCCCTGTTCTCCTTCGAAGGCGGACAGGCGGCGGCCCACGAACTCCTGCGGCAGCAGATCACCGGGCTCATCTGCGGCAGCGACATCCTGGCCCTCGGCGCCATCCGGGCGGCCCGCCGCGCGGATCTGTCCGTCCCCGAAGACCTCTCGGTGGTCGGCTACGACGATTCCGCGTTCATGAACTACACCAACCCGCCTCTGACGACCCTGCGCCAGCCCATCGACGCCATGTCCCGCTCCGCCGTCACCCTCCTGGCCAACCAGATCGGGGGAGTCCCCACCAGCTCCAACGAACTCCTGCACGAGCCCGAACTGGTGGTGCGCAACTCCACCGCACCGCCGTCACGCCAGCGCAGGATGCGCCCCGTCTCAGGGGTGGCCAGTTGAGGACCTCTCGCAGGGCTCGGCTGATGAGGGAGCACGGTCCGCTCCGTCAGACCACAGGACGTGCGGGCTGCTCGATCACGATGGCCCGCTTGAGAATCTTGCCCGTGGCCCCCTTGGGCAGAGCGTCGACCAGCCGCACGATCCGGGGGTACTTGTACGCCGCCACCCGTTCCTTGACGTGGGAGCGCAGCGACTCCGCCGTGGTGGCGGAGCCCGGCCGAAGGACCACCACGGCGGCGATCTCCTCGCCGTGCGTGGGGTCGGGCACACCGACCACCGCGGCTTCCACGACGTCCGGATGGCGGTACAGGACCTCCTCGATCTCGCGCGGATAGACGTTGTAGCCCCCGCGGATGACGAGGTCCTTCGTGCGGTCGACGACGAAGTAGTAGCCGTCCTCGTCGACCCGTGCGAGATCGCCGGTGCGGAACCAGCCGTCCCGGAACGCGAGCCGGGTGGCGTCGGGGCGATTCCAGTACCCCTTCATGACGTTCTCGCCCCGGACGGCCAGCTCGCCGACCTCGCCCGGGCCGACGACGCGGCCGTCCTTGCCGACGAGCCGCAGCTCGACCCCGTGCACCGGGAACCCGATGGAGCCGGCCTTGCGCGGTCGATCCGGGGGATTGAAGCAGGCCACCGGCGATGTCTCCGAGAGACCGTAGCCCTCCAGCACGGTGACGCCGAGCTCTCGTTCGGTGGAGTGCAGCAGCTCCACGGGGAGCGAGGCACCGCCCGAGACCGCGAGACGCAAGTGCGGCATCGCGCCCGGGACGCCTGCCTGAAGCAGCGCGGTGTACATCGTGGGCACGCCCAGGAAGACGGTCACTGCGTCCCGGCGCAGGGTCTCCAGGGCCCTCGCCGCGTCGAAGCGCGGCAGCAGTGTCAGGCAGGCCCCCGAGGCGATCGCGGTGTTGAGGGCGCAGGTCTGGCCGAACGCGTGGAACAGCGGGAGACCACCGAACAGAACGTCGTCGGGTCCCACCCGCAACAGGGTCCGTGCCGTCGTCAGCGCGTTGGTCACCAGATTGCGGTGCGTCAGCTCCGCGCCTTTCGGGGTGCCCGTCGTGCCGGACGTGTAGAGGATCACCGCGGTGTCGCCGTCGGCTGCCTCGACCGCCCCGGCCATCGGCGGCGTCGCCCGCAACAGCGCGTCGAACTCCTCGGGAACGGCGACCAGGCACGCGGCTCCGGCCCGGTCCGCCGCCGACGTCGCCTGGCCCGACGGCCGCTACTACATGCCGCTGTTCGTCGTCCCCGCGGACGGAGAACGGTTCGACGACACCCTGCGCGCCGAGCTGGTCAGCGCGATCAGACAACACCTCTCTCCCCGCCACGTACCCGACACCATCGTCCCCATCGCGGCCGTACCCCGCACACTCACGGGCAAGAAGCTGGAGGTCCCGGTCAAACGCATCCTCCAGGGCGCGAGGATCACCGACGTCGCCGCCGAGGGATCCGTGACCAGGCCCGACATGCTGAACTGGTTCGCGAACTTCAGCGCCGAACTGGGCCACCTCTGAGGAGGCGCACGCACGGACCCCGGCTGCTTCGCGCTGTACGAAACAAGAAGGTTCTTCGCCTGCTGGTGGCACAGCGGCTGCACCCAGCCTGACCGGTGAAAACGGCCGTAGCTGTGGTTCTCGAGAGGTTGCTGGTCCGGAGATGGTCCGGATCTTGGCGCGTGTGGCGCTGGGGAGGGCAGGCTTCGGGCGCAGAGGGGCGACCGGTCGGGCACGCACGGGTCAGCGGAATCCCCGGAGCGTCCGCGAAGGATCCGACGGTCTCTTCCGTGCCGCAGGGGGCTAGGCGTTGCTCCACCCGGCTGTGCTGGAATACGAGTCAAGCAGGTCCACGACGAAGACGAGGGTCGAGCCCGCCGGGATCAACGGTGATGGCGACTGATTGCCGTAGCCGAGACGTGGGGGAATGATGATCTCGCGTCGCCCGCCGACCTTCATGCCCTTCACTCCCCGGTCCCAGCCCTTGATGACCCTGCCACTGCCCAGGGCGAACTTGAACGGCTGGCCCCGTTCCCAGGAGGCGTCGAACTCCTTCCCGGACTCGAAGGCCACCCCGACGTAGTGGACCCTGACCACCATGCCCGGCTTCACCTCGACCCCGTCCCCGACGACCAGGTCCCGGATGGTCAACTCGGTAGGAGCGTCACCCTCCGGAACGTTCACCTCGGGCTTCGTCAGTTCACTCATTGCACCCTCATAGCTCTCCGCCGAATGCCCTCCGCACAGGCCGGATGGACACATGGACACCCCATGCGGCAGAGGGACACGCTATCGGGAATGCCGAATCCGCCTGGAGGCAACTTCCCATGTGGCCGGCAACCCCGCTCGGCGCCCCCCCGGCCAGGGACAGACGTGTCGGACCGTTCAGCAGTCGACTAGGTGATTGCGGAATTTCTGACGGACCAGGAGCAAGCGGCGGCGCCGTAGCTCATGCCGGCTGGCCTGCGAGTCGTACGCCTTATCGCCCAGGACGGACTTGGACCGCCGTCGTGGCCGTCCGGCGACGGACCGGTTGCGGCACCCCCCTCTGCAACCAGAGGCACATGCGATGGCCGGACTCCCTGACTGGCGGGATGACCGTCTGAGCGGGCTCAGGGCGCGTTGGGTCGAGGCGGCATCATCTTGAGGCCCGAGGCGTCCTTGTGCTCATGCACAGCAGTCTGTGGCGGTTTCGGATCGGAATGCTCTTGCCCAGTGACCAGGCCCCAGGCGTCGATGTCCTGATAGCGCCGTGGGCCCGGGTGGCCTTTTACCGTGCTGCCGACCAGGTGGAGGCGTTCGGCCTGCCAAGGGCGTCCAGTAAAGCCGTCGAGGCAGGCGGCCGCCGCCGTCACGGACGCGTTGTCGTAGCGGCGAGCGCGGGCCAGCGTGAGGTGGGGACGCAGCGGACGTTCGGCGAAGACGACGTCGCAGTCCCTGATCCGCGCACGTACCGCTTCGGCCAGCTCGTGCAGTCTGTCGAGATCGCCCTCGATGCCGCTCCACAGCACTCGCTCGTCGAAGTGTCCGCCACCGAGCAGCGCCAGTTCGGGAGACGGGCGGGCAGCCGCCAGGTCGGCGAGGGGTGCACGAAGCCGCTGAACGGCCTGTACCGGCAGCTCGCCCAGGAACGCCAGGGTGATGTGCCAGTCCTCGATGCGGTTCCAGCGCAGACCGGGATAGGCGGCGTAGGCCGGGCTCAGCGCGTGCGCCAGCTCGTTCTTCGCATGGTCGGGCGGCGCGAGGGCGACAAAGGCGTGCTGGGTGGCGGTCTGGGGTGGTTCTGTCACGGATGTTTTCTTACCTCATGCGTTCACCCGTTCTCCTCGAAGGCCAAGGCCGGGAAACTCGCCGACGGCTCCAAGCATCAAGGAGCGGGCTGATACGAGTACGCCCTTTGTGTCCGCCGGAGGCGCCAGGGGATAGAGCGAGAAACCCCATCGACGACAGACGGTAGGCACCCAAGCGGGTTGTCTGGAGAGGGCCACCGAAACGCAGATCTGTGAGCAGCACGGTGCGTACGGTATGGCGCTCATCGGCATCGGCAGCTTCACGGAAGCCCTTCTCCTCGACGTAGTAACCCACAGAGATCCAAGCCTGCAACGAGGCTTCCCCCAGGGCGAGAGGCGCGTTGCCCCTGAACGGGCAAGCTTTGTCCTGCTGCTCGACACCGCTCGTACCCGAGGGTGGATTCAGATGGACGCCCATGACTTCATGGCGATCGGTCGTGAGTATCGAAACTTCGTCCACCTCCGCAAGCAACGAGAACGCGGCGTCATCCCGGACCGAGACACCGTCGGCATGTGCTGGGGACCAGTCCTCGCGGTGCTCAACGACCTCGAGACCACCCGTGATCACACTGCCGTGTGATCACGCCCACCACGCGACATCGTCTGCTCTTCCTCGCACGCTTCGCACCACTGAGGGCGCGGCGACGTAGCGCCCCAGTTGGCCCGTGGCTGCCCCGTGACGGGCGCAGATTCGTGGTGAATGGGTCCAGAAGGTTGCTGACTGGTCACGGATAGTTGCTGCGTCCTGTGGGTGCCTGAAAGGGCAAAGTTCCTTCCAGGCACCCAACTTGAGGTTCTAGAAGAACCCAAGTTTCTGAGGGCTGTATGAAACAAGAAGATTCTTCGTCTGCTGGTAGTGCTCCAGCATCATCTTGTGGTTCTCCCGCCCGATCCCCGACTGCTTGTACCCGCCGAACGCCGCGTGCGCCGGGTACGCGTGGTAGCAGTTCGTCCAGACGCGGCCCGCCTGGATCGAACGGCCCGCGCGGTAGGCCGTGTTGATGTCGCGGGTCCACACGCCCGCGCCGAGCCCGTACAGCGTGTCGTTGGCGATCTTGATGGCGTCGTCGTAGTCGGCGAACGAGGCGACCGAGACGACCGGGCCGAAGATCTCCTCCTGGAAGATCCGCATGCGGTTGGAGCCCTCGAAGATGGTCGGCTGGACGTAGTAGCCGCCCGCCAGTTCGCCGTCGTGCTCGATGCGCTGTCCGCCCGTGAGGACCTTCGCGCCCTCCTGCTGGCCGATGTCCAGGTACGAGAGGATCTTCTGCAGCTGGTCGTTGGAGGCCTGGGCGCCGATCATCGTGTCGGTGTCCAGCGGGTGGCCCGGCTTGATGGCCTCCGTGCGGGCGATCGCCGCCTCGAGGAACTCGCTGTAGTGGCCCTGCTGGATGAGCGCCCGGGACGGGCAGGTGCACACCTCGCCCTGGTTGAGCGCGAACATCGTGAAGCCTTCGAGGGCCTTGTCGCGGAAGTCGTCGTCCTTCGCCCAGACGTCGTCGAAGAAGATGTTGGGGGACTTGCCGCCGAGTTCGAGGGTGACCGGCTTGATGTTCTCGGACGCGTACTGCATGATCAGGCGGCCCGTCGTGGTCTCGCCCGTGAACGCGACCTTCGCCACGCGCGAGCTGGAGGCCAGCGGCTTGCCCGCCTCGACGCCGAAGCCGTTGACGACGTTGACGACGCCCGGCGGGATCAGGTCCGCGACCAGGCTCAGCCAGAAGTGGATCGAGGCGGGTGTCTGTTCGGCCGGCTTGATGACGACCGCGTTGCCGGCCGCGAGCGCCGGGGCCAGCTTCCATGTCGCCATCAGGATCGGGAAGTTCCACGGGATGATCTGCGCGACGACGCCCAGCGGCTCGTGGAAGTGGTACGCGACCGTGTCGTCGTCGATCTCGGAGAGGCTGCCCTCCTGCGCGCGGACCGCGCCCGCGAAGTAGCGGAAGTGGTCGATCGCGAGCGGGATGTCGGCGGCGAGGGTCTCGCGGACCGGCTTGCCGTTCTCCCAGCTCTCCGCGACGGCGAGCTGCTCGAGGTTCGCCTCCATCCGGTCGGCGATCTTGAGGAGGATGTCGGCGCGGGCACCGGCGGAGGTGCGGCCCCAGGCGGGCGCGGCGGCGTGCGCGGCGTCGAGGGCGGCCTCGACGTCCTCGACGGTGCCGCGCGCGATCTCGGTGAACGGCTGTCCGTTGACCGGGCTCGGGTTCTCGAAGTACTGGCCGCGGGCGGGCGGCACGTACTCGCCGCCGATGAAATGGTCGTAGCGGGCCTGGTAGGAGACGACGGAGCCCTCGGTGCCGGGCGCGGTGTAACGGGTCATCTTGGCTGGCCTCCAGTGCGGGCTGCCCGCCGTTGGGCAGCTTTCGCCCGGGAGGCTAGGGACCAGGACGTTGCAGCTACGTTGCGTACGGGTCCGGGGCGCGCTGTTCCTCGTCCAGCGCCGCGAGGCGGGTCAGGACCGGCGGAGTCGGACGGGCCGCGGCGAGCGCCTGCCAGACGGCGAGGTCGTCCTCGCCCCAGGGGGCGTGCGCCCAGTCCGCGAGCAGGTCCGGGTCACCCCGCGCGATGAGCGCCGCCCGCAGCCCGTCGGCGAGCCTGCGTCGTATACGGGCCACCGCCGGCGCCTGCGAGGCCGGCAGCAGCGGACCCGTGTACGCGGACGCCGCCGCGGTCACCGCGCCGGAGCCGAGGCGCCGCTCCACCGTGGTGAGGTCCGAGTCGACCGGGACGGCGAGGCGATAGGGGCGGGACGTGAGGACATCCGGGCCCAGCACTCTGCGCAGCCGGGCGAGTTCGGCCCGCAGGGTCACCGGCGTGACCCGTTCGTCGTCGTACAGGAAACACATCAGCTCGTCGCCGCTCAGGCCCTCCGGATGGCGGGACAGGAGGACGACCAGTTCGCTGTGGCGGCGGCTCAGGCGGATCTTGTGGCCGGATGCGGTGACCAGCAGCGCCTCGTCGCGGCCGAGCGCGTTCAGCCGCAGACCCGGCCCGGCCGTCGGTCGGGGGGCGAGCAGCGCGAGCTGGGACTCGGCGGCGCGGGCCACCGCCTGCACGAACGCGAGGCTGTGCGGATGCGCGAGGCCGTCCCCGCCGGTGATGTCGACCGCGCCGAGCAGCCGCCCGGAGTGTGGATCGTGCACGGGAGCCGCCGCGCACGTCCACGGCTGCACCTCGCGGATGAAGTGCTCGGCGGCGAACACCTGCACCGGGCGGTCCACGGCGACCGCCGTCCCCGGCGCGTTCGTCCCCATCGCCGACTCCGACCAGCGGGCCCCCGGCACGAAGTTCATCCCGTCCGCCCGCCGCCGGGTGGCCGGGTGACCCTCGACCCACAGCAGCCGGCCCTGCGCGTCGCACACGGCCAGGAGATGCTCTCCGTCCGACGCGAACGTGCCCATCAGCTCGCGGAACAACGGCATCACCCGGGACAGCGGATGCTCCGCGCGATACGCCCCGAGGTCGCCGTCGGTCAGCTCCACCGCCGCCGACGCGTCCGGGCTCACGTGCGCCCCGGCCGAGCGGCGCCAGGAATCGGCGACCACCGGGCGCACCGGACGGGCGACGGTGCCCGCCGCGGTGAACCGGTCATGGGCGTGACGCAGCGCCCGCACCCGCTCGGAGGGATCGGCGCCCGGCTCCAGGGCGACCCAGGGATCGGTCAACTCGGCCTCCAGACGGCGATGCGGTGGGGACATCGTCGCTCCGGCAGCGCGGGTCGACAAGGAGCCGGGCACGGATCGTCCGAGGTGGCACATGCCGCCCCGGACGCGGCGTCAGGCGAAGTTCACCATCCGGATGTAGCGCGTCCAGTCCCAGTACGGGCCCGGATCGGTGTGGTCGGTGCCGGGAACCTCCACGTGGCCGATGATGTGCTCACGGTCCATCGGAATGCCGTACCGGGCACAGATCGACGCGGTCAGCGCCGCCGACTGCTCGTACATCGCGTCGGTGAAGTACTCGGGCTTGTCGACCCAGCCCTCGTGCTCGATACCGATGCTGCGCGTGTTGTAGTCCCAGTTCCCCGCGTGCCAGGCGACGTTCTTCTCGCGCACGCACTGCGCGATGTGTCCGTCGGCCGAGCGCACGAGATAGTGCGGGGAGACCTGCTTCGCGGAGTTCTTGAAGATGGCGACGGCGTCGGCATAGGTCTCCTGCGTGACGTGGACGACGACGTAGTCGACGGGATACGACGACGGGCGGCTGGACACGGTGTAGTTGGAGGTGCTCGCGGGGACGGACTCGGCCGGCGGGTAGTCGACCGCCTGTGCCCCGGCGCCGGCCCGGCCCGCTGGCAGCAGCGCGGCGGGCACCGCGGCCAGCGCCCCGGCCTGGAGCAGACGGCGGCGGCTGGGGCGGCCGGGGGAGTGTGCTCCTCTTGCTCGGTCCATGACGATCCTGCCTCTCGAATGGCTCGGACGGTGGGGGGAACCGGCAGCGCCTGGACGCTGCCGCAGAGCTCAGAGCTGCGGTGCCCGGTGGTTCAACGCTCGGGGCGCGGCAGGGTCGCCGTGCTCTCGCGCGGCCGTGCGTGCAGTCCGCGGTGCGTCTCGCGCGCCGGCGGCCGCTCCTCGCGGAGCTCGGCGACGCAGGTGTCATCGGTGTCGCAGACGTTCGCCAGCGGTGACCCGACGGTCCGCGTGGCGAACCGGTGGGCGTCCAACTCGCTGACGCCGTAGTCCCGTACGAGCCACCGCACCAGGTCGAGCCGGGACACCCGGAAGGCGTTCTCCAGCCCGGCCAGGCGTGGCGGATGACGTCGCGTCGGCACGAGCCGGACGACGACCCCGAGGGCGAGCCAGGTGCCGACGACGGGACCCGCGTACGGGACGGGGGCGGGGACGCCCGCCGCGGACAGCGGCGCGGGCACGAACGCGACGGTCCCGAGCAGCGGGCACAACAGGTGCTGCACAGGACTGCTTCCGATCGCCAGCCTCTGGTCTCCGACGGCGTCCCCCGACACAGGAATCCCCTTCCCGTGCGCACGCCGCCACCCGTCGGACGGACAGGAGTCCGGCGCCTCGCGTGAAGTACGGTACGGCGCCCGCAGGTTGGCGCGAAAGAGGGCGCGACGCCCCTGTGGAGAACCCACGGAATGTGCACAACCGCACGTCAGAGGTCCGAACCACTGGCAGCGGCGGGCCCGGCCGGGGCGGCGCGCTACGCCTCCTGCGCGACTCCCATCGGGTCGTCGAGCACCGCCCGCACTACGGAATGCGCCGCGCCGAGCAGCGGCCCGTCCGAGCCGAACCGGGAGACGGCGACCCCGTCGGCCGGAGTCGCCGTGCGGCGCGTCAACTCACGCTCCAGGGACGGCAGAAGCCACGGCGCGAGACGGGACAGCGCGCCGCCCAGCACCACCGCGCGCGGATCGAGCAGATTCACCGCGCCGGTCAGCGCGATGCCCAGCGCGGTGCCGGCGCCGCGCAGCGCACGGCGGGTGGCCGTGTCGCCCGCCTCGGCCCGCTCGGCCAGCAGCGACACCCGGTCCGCGCCCGGCGCGACGCCCGCCGCCCGCAGCACCGCCTCCTCGCCCGCGTACTGCTCCAGGCAGCCGCGCCCGCCGCACGGGCAGGCCGGACCCTCGGGGCGTACCGGAACATGCCCGAGCTCGCCCGCGAACCCCCTTGCCCCGCGCAGCAGTTGACCGTCGACGACCAGGGCGGCGCCGATACCGATCTCCGCCGACACATGAAGGAAGTCCGCCGGGGACTCCGCGGCGAGCCACAGCTCGGCGAGCGCGCCGAAGTTCGCCTCGTTGTCGACGCTCAGCGGCACCTCGCAGGGCAGCAGCGCGGCGACGTCCGTGTCGTGCCAGTCCAGGTTGGGGGCGCGGACGACGGTCTGGGTGCCCCGCGCCACGAGTCCGGGCACCGCGACGGCGAGCCCCGCCGGGCGCAGCCCCTCCGCCGCGGCCTCCTCGGTCACCTGCCGCACCAGCTCCGCGAGGTCGAGCAGCACGGGGCCCGGCGCGCGCCCCCGGTTGCCGACCCGCAGCTCCGCGCGCGCCCGCACCTCGCCGCGCAGGTCCACCGCGCACACCGCGAGATGGTCGACGCCCACCTCGGCGCCCAGCCCGGCGGGGCCCCGGCCGCTGACCGCGAGCGCGGAGCCCGGCCGGCCCACACCGCCGGGCCGCTGCGGCCCGAGCTCCTCCAGGAGACCGGCCCGGATCAGCTCGTCGACGAGCGTGGAGACGGCGGCCCGGGTCAGCCCGATGCGGCCCGCCACCGACGCCCGGGACAGAGGGCCCGCGGCGGCGACCGCGTGCATCACGCGGGACAGGTTGCGGCGGCGCATGCCCTGCTGGGTGTCGGGCGTCCCCGGCCGGGGACGGTGCAGTGGTGCGGTCATGCGGTCATGCTCCCAGGATGTGCGACGGGCGATGCGCGCAGGTCGACGTGAGCGGCCCGGCCGCGCGGCCGGGCGGGCACGGCGTCCCGGTCACGGCCGCTCCAGCAGCGGCGCCGCGCCCGCCAGCACCCCCGAGAGCCGCTCCAGGGTCGCCTCGTCCCGTTCCACCGCGTCGAGGACAGGACCGCGCGCGGTCTCCCAGCGCCGGGCCACGGCCCCCGGGTCCTCGCCGGTGAGCAGGCCCGCGGCCTGCGCGGCGGCGCCGAGCGCCACCAGCTCGCGGGCCTCGGGGACCTGGACGGCCCGCCCCGACAGCCGGCGCACGGTCTCCTGCCAGGCCGTGCCGCGCGCGCCGCCACCGATCAGCAGCAGGGGAGCGGACCGGTCGGCCTCGTCGTCCAGGACCCGGTCGAGGGCGCCGAGCAGCGCGTGCACCGCCCCGTCGTACGCCGCCTGCAGCAGCTGCCCGCCGGTCGTGTCGTGCCGCAGACCGGTCAACAGGCCGGAGGCGTGCGGGAGATCGGGGGTCCGCTCGCCGTCGAGGTAGGGCAGGATCGTCGCGGTGCCGCCCGTCTCGACGGCCTCCCGGTCCAGGCCGAGCAGCGCGGCGATCCGGTCCACGGCGAGGGTGCAGTTCAGCGTGCAGGCCAGCGGCAGCCAGTCGCCGCGCGCGTCCGCGAACCCGGCGACGGTGCCGCTCGCGTCCGCGGGCCGGCGCCGGGACACCGCGTACACCGTGCCGGACGTGCCGAGGCTCAGTACGGGCGTGCCCGGCAGCAGGCCGAGGCCGAGCGCGGCGGCGGCGTTGTCCCCGGTGCCGGCGGCCACCAGCGTGCCCTTGGAGAAGGGCAGTCCGTCCGCCGCGTCGCGGACCGTGCCCGCGACCTCGCCGGGCGCGACCACGCTGGGCAGCAGCGCGGGATCGAGCCCGACCCGCCCGAGGATGTCCTCGTCGTACGCCTCGGTCGCCGACGCCCACCATCCCGTACCGGACGCGTCGCCCCGGTCCGTCGTGCCCGCACCCGTCAGCCGCCCGGTCAGGTAGTCGTGCGGCAGCCGCACCGCCGCCGTCGCGCGTACGGCCTCCGGCTCGTGCTCGGCCAGCCACGCCCACTTCGACACCGTGAAGGAGGCCCCGGGTACGCTCCCGAACCGGTCCGCCCACACCTTCGCCCCGCCCAGCTCGTCCACCAGACGGCGGGCCTGCGGCGCGGAGCGCACGTCGTTCCACAACAGCGCCGGACGCACCGGCCGCCCCTGGGCGTCGAGCGTCACCAGGCCGTGCTGCTGCCCGCCCACCGACACGGCCGACGCGCGGCGTGCCGCGTCGCCGCACTGGGCGAGCGCCGAGGTCAGCGCGGTGTACCACTCCTCGGGGTCGCTCTCGCGGCCCGCGCCCGAGGTCACCGTGTGCGGCGCCTGCCCGCTGGCCACGACCGCGCCCGTGGCGACATCGACGACCAGGGCCTTCGTGGACTGCGTGGAACTGTCGACCCCGACGACAAGGGGGCCCTCGGCAGCTGACATGCGGCTCTCCTGATTTCCGGTGATCCCGTGATCGTGAAAGGTCCGATCCGGGTCGGCTCTTCCCAGCGGCGTGCCCGCATACTAATTTGTAAAGCGCCATGACGAAATAGGCGGGCGACATGACATGCCATGCCGCCCGCGATCGGCGAGGGAGCCGCGAGATGACGTACCAGCCCACCCCCGACGACAAGTTCAGCTTCGGCCTCTGGACGGTCGGCTGGCAGGGCCGCGACCCGTTCGGCGACGCGACCCGCCCCGCGCTCGACCCGGTCGAGTCCGTGCAGCGCCTGGCCGAGCTCGGTGCCTACGGCGTCACGTTCCACGACGACGACCTGATCCCCTTCGGTGCCTCCGACACCGAGCGCGAGTCCCACATCAAGCGCTTCCGCCAGGCACTCGACACCACCGGCCTGGTCGTCCCGATGGCGACGACGAACCTCTTCACGCACCCGGTCTTCAAGGACGGCGGCTTCACCGCCAACGACCGCGACGTGCGCCGCTACGCGCTGCGCAAGACCATGCGCAACATCGACCTCGCCGCCGAGCTGGGCGCGCAGACCTACGTCGCATGGGGCGGCCGCGAGGGTGCCGAGTCCGGCGGTGCCAAGGACGTCCGGCACGCGCTCGACCGGATGAAGGAGGCCTTCGACCTCCTCGGCGAGTACGTCATCGAGAAGGGCTACGACCTCAAGTTCGCCATCGAGCCCAAGCCGAACGAGCCCCGCGGCGACATCCTCCTGCCCACCGTCGGCCACGCCCTCGCCTTCATCGAGCGCCTGGAGCGCCCGGAGATGTACGGCGTGAACCCGGAGGTCGGCCACGAGCAGATGGCAGGCCTGAACTTCCCGCACGGCATCGCCCAGGCCCTGTGGGCGGGCAAGCTGTTCCACATCGACCTCAACGGCCAGTCCGGCATCAAGTACGACCAGGACCTGCGCTTCGGCGCCGGTGACCTGCGCTCCGCCTTCTGGCTCGTCGACCTCCTGGAGACGGCCGGCTACGCGGGCCCGCGGCACTTCGACTTCAAGCCGCCGCGGACCGAGGACTTCGACGGTGTCTGGGCGTCCGCCGCGGGCTGCATGCGCAACTACCTGATCCTCAAGGACCGTGCCGCCGCCTTCCGCGCCGACCCCGAGGTGCAGGAAGCGCTGCGCGCGTCGCGCCTGGACGAGCTGGCGCAGCCGACGGCGGCCGACGGCGTCGCCGCGCTCCTCGCGGACAAGAGCGCCTACGAGGAGTTCGACGTGAACGCCGCCGCCGAGCGCGGCATGGCCTTCGAGCGCCTGGACCAGCTGGCCATGGACCACCTGCTGGCCGCCCGCGGCTGACCGCACACGGGTCAGGGGAGACCACAACTTCCCTCCGGGGGTCGCGTGTTGGACCGTCGACGGGGACCCTGGGGGTATGTCCGTACCCCCGCCCCCGTCGCAGCCGCCCCCGCCGCCCAGCGATCGACCGCCCTCGGGCGACGGGTTCGGCCCGCCGCCCGGGGGCTCCTACGGTGCACCGCCACCCGAGGAACCGCGGCGCCCCGGGCGACGCCCCCTCCTCCTGCTCGCCGTGCTCGTCGCCCTCGTGGTGATCGTCGGCGCCGTCGTGCTCGTGGCGACGCGCGACACCGGCGGCGACGGCCGGCCCTCGCCGGCCAGCAGCAGCCAACGAGGCACGCCCTCCCCGTCGTTGAGCATCCCGAGCGAGCTCCCGAGCGCGCTGCCCAGCGAACTTCCCAGCGGCCTGCCGTCCGGGATCCCGACCGAACTGCCCAGCGAACTCCCCAGCGGCCTGCTGCCGAGCGACGTGGAGTCCCTGCTGCCGTGACGCTCCGCCCGGAGGACCGGGACGGGTGTTACAGGATGGACGGATGACTGCCTTCTACCATGTGTGCTTCGCCGTTCCCGACATCGAGCCGGCGATGCGGGACCTCCAGCGGGCGGCCGGGGTGACCTGGAGCGACCCGGTGTCCGACCGGCTCGGCGCGTGGGACTACCGCATCGCCTTCACCCAGGGCGGGCC
This sequence comes from Streptomyces sp. cg35, assembly GCF_050410835.1. Classification (NCBI taxonomy): domain Bacteria; kingdom Bacillati; phylum Actinomycetota; class Actinomycetes; order Kitasatosporales; family Streptomycetaceae; genus Streptomyces; species Streptomyces sp. cg35. Next base: position 588,876 of record NZ_CP191268.1, on the reverse strand, counting down.
GCCCTTCATCGAGCTGATCGAAGGCGCGCCCGGCAGCCCGTGGGACGCTGCCGCGGGACCCCGGTTCGATCACCTGGGCTTCTGGTCGAGCGATGTCGACCGAGGATCCCGTCGCCTGACGGACGCCGGTTTCCCCGTGGACTTCTCGGGCTGCCCCTACGGCCGGCCCTTCGCCTACCACCGGATGGACAGCATCGGTGCCCGCGTCGAACTCGTCGACCTCGGCCGCCAGGCCGGCTTCCTCCGCGCCTGGCATCCGGACGGCGCACCGATGCCGGCCATCGACGAGACGGCCGGCGAGCAGCCCTGAAGCGGTGACCGGGGCGCTCGTCAGAGAGCGCCCTTCGGCAGCTTCACGTACGTCACGCGCGTCTCGATGCCGCTGTCCACGAGCCGCCCGTTCGCGTCGAACGCGCCCGCGCCGTCGGTCATCCCGAAGTCGTTGTCGTTGATCAGAGCGAGCGTGCCGTGCCCGGCGAGCGCCACGCCCTCGATCTTGTCCTGCACCCCCTCGACCGTGTTCAGGTCCACCACGAGCCGCTTGCCGAGCACCGGCACCCCGGAGGCCGCCGGGTCCTCGAGCTGCTCCAGCGACGGTGACGTACCGGCGTCGTCCCACGCTCCGCCCAGGATGTCCGCGCGACGGGTGAGCCGGACCTCCTGGAGGCGGGCCGCCTTGTCGGTGCGCTCCTCCACCAGCAGCCGGTCGCGGCCGAGCGCCACCACGGAGGAGATCTTCAGCTCGGAGGTGTCGTCCTCGCCCGGGTCGACGTCACCGACCGCATCGAAGCGGTACGCGTACTCGGCCGTGACCGCCTTCTTCTGCGGCGAGAAGCGGAAGAGCCGCGTGGTGCGCGAGGCGTCCCCCGCATCCCCGTCGGGCAGCGACAGCGGGCTCTGCAGGGCCAGCACCAGGTCACCGCCAGGCAGTTGGGCGAGCCCCTCGAAGCCTCGGTTGATCTTGCGGTGCAGCAGCACGGACGGCAGGGACTCGACGACGGGGTAGTCGGCGCCCTTCAGGTTCAGGCCCTTCGGCACGTGCCGGGCGAGCACCTTCCCGTGCGCCGAGACGTGCACCAGCGACGGCCCGTACTCGTCGATGAGCCAGAACGTCCCGTCCGCGGCCCGCACGATGCCCTCGGTGTCGAGCCCGTTCGGGTCGTACGCGAGCGGGGACCCCGCGTCGTACGTGTACGGCTTCTCGTCGCGGCCCTCCTGGTTCGACAGGCCGGTGACGGGCCTGCCGGACGTCGTCGTCAGCGGGATCGACCGCAGGACCTTCACCCGGTCGCCGGTGACACGGATCTTCACGATTGCCGGGTCGAAGCCGGGGACGGGGAAGGTGCGGCGCTTGGTGCCGTCGACCTTGATCTGGCCGTTCGGGCCGCGGTCGGTGACCGTCCAGTACTCGCCCTCGCGTCCCGCCGGGAAGATGTCGGAGCCGATGCCGCCCAGGTCGACACCGCGGTCGTCGTCCACCGTGCCCGGCAGCAGACCGTTGCTGAACGTGCCCAGCGGTATGTCGCCGAGCGTCGCGCTGCCCGTCACCTCGGCCGTGCGGGACCCGCCGTGGCCGGCCGGGGCACCCGTCGCCGTCCCGGCCACGGCGATCGCGGCCAGCGCGGCGAGCGGCACCCCCGCGGCGACGGTGCGGCGGACGCGGCGCTTGCCGGTGACGTGCGGGGACATGGAGCCTCCTGAGGCGCTGAAAGGTGAACTGCGCACACGGTCGGCCCCGGCGCCGAACTCCCGGTGACGGCGAGGTGAATGCGGGTGAACGCACGGACGGCGTGTGCCCGTACCGGCTCAGGCTCGCGCTTTTCGTGTACGCGAGGCGCACGCGGGCGAGAGCGTGCGGATGTGCGCGGACCGGTCCCGCTCCTCGATGGTGGACACCATGCGAGACCGGGTCGAGGAAGCGCGCGAGGGTCTGCGAGACTGCGGAAGTGAACGACAGTGCGAATCCTGCCGCCCTCCCCGCCTGGGAACTGCGCCCCGCCCTCGTCGCCGACATCGAGGTCATCGTCGAGTTGCGCGCCGCGGTGATGCGCGCCGATCTCGAACGGCTCGGGCGGTACGACCCGCACCGTGTGCGGCAGCGGTTCCGGGACTCCTTCGCCCCGATGCACACCCTCGTCGTCGAGGCCGACGGCGCGTTCGCGGGCTGCGTCACGCTGCGACCCGACGGGGACGACCTGCGGTTGGAGCACTTCTACCTCGCACCGGTCCACCAGGGCCGTGGCCTCGGGTCGGCGGTGCTGGGCGCCCTCCTGGACCGGGCGGACGCCGACGCCCGGGCCGTCCGCCTCGACGTGCTGCAGGGCAGCGCCGCGCGGCGGCTGTACGAACGGCACGGCTTCACCATGGAGTCACAGGACCCGGTGGACGTCCACATGATCCGCAAGCCCAACTCCGGCCCTCCCGCCGGATCGTTGTGAGCGCACTCGATCGATACGATGACGCGGCCGACGCCGACGGCGCGCGGATCGGGGCAGGGGACCACGGGGAGGGGCCGGAACCATGCGGCTGCACGTCGACCGGCGCCACGCGCGCGTCCTCGAACTGCTCCGGGAACGCGGCACCCTCCGCGTCGCCGACCTCGCCCACGAGCTGGGTGTCTCCCCGGTCACCCTGCGCCGTGACGTCGAGTCCCTCGCTGCCCAGGGCAGACTCCACCGGCTGCACGGCGCCGTCGTGTGGCCCGGAGAGACAGGGGAGCTCCCCGAGCAGACGGGCCGGCCGGCCGAGGGAGGCGTCGTCGGCATGGTGGTGCCGACCACCGAGTACTACTACGCGGAAGTGGTGCGCGGCGCCCGGGAAGCCGTGGAGGAGCGCGGCGCCCGCCTCGTGGTGGCGCTCTCCCAGTACCTGCCCGGCGAGGACTCCGTACAGGTCGACCGGCTCCTCGCGGCGGGCGTCGACGGGCTTCTCCTGACGCCCAGTTGGGACCGCGGGGTACCTGGGCCGGGGGAGGGGCTGCGGATCACCGAGCGGCCCGTTCCGACGGTCCTCGTCGAGCGCTCGGCGCCGCACGGGCACCCCGCAGCCGCCCTCGACCGGGTCCGTTCCGACCATGCCCACGGCGCCGCCGAGGCCGTCCGGCACCTGGCCTCGCTCGGTCACCGCACCATCGCCCTCGCGGCCCAGGAGTCGCCCACCAGCGCCCAGTTGAGGCGCGGCTACGAGGCGGCCGTGGAGGCGCTCGGCCTGCGCCCCGCACCCGAGTCGTCGCTCGCGCGGCGGCCCGCGGCCACCGAGGCCGAGCGTTTCGAGCGGACCTTCGCCTTTCTGCGCGATGCGGTCGAGGAGCACGGGGTGAGCGCGGCGATCCTGCACAGCGACGCCGACGCGATCGTCCTCGTCCCCCGGCTGCGGGCACACGGCGTGCGCGTGCCCGAGGACCTGTCCGTCATCACCTACGACGACGAGGTCGCCGCGCTCGCCGATCTGCCGCTGACGGCGGTCGCCCCGGCCAAGCGGACCGTGGGGCGTCGCGCCGCGGAGCTGCTGCTGTCCCGGCTCGCCGAGCCGTCAGGCACCCGCGAACCGGGACAACACCTCGACATCCTCCCGGAGTTGAACCTCCGGGCCTCGTGCGGCGCGCCGGTCAGCCGAGCCGGACGGTCACCTTCTGCGTGAGGCCGCCGGTCGCGCTCAGGTCGCCGAACGTGAGCTTCAGCTCCCGGCCCGGCTCGGCGCCGGTGACCGTCCCCGGCTTCGACGTCACCGACCGGACCGGGCGCCGCCAGGTCAGCGTGGCCGCCTTCACCGCGCGGTTCGGGTCACTGACCGACACCGTCGCCGTGCCGTCCCGCTTCTCCCGGATCTGCACGATCAGCGGCGCGTCCACCGTCACCCGGCCCACCGATCCGGGCTCCCAGAACGTCACCCCGGTGAAGCCGAGTGACGGCACCCGAACGCCCTGCCGCGCACCGGAGTTGACGTCGACGTCCAGCCACCCCCGGTCCAACGCCCGCGCTGCTGTGCGCAGTTCGCTCGCGCCGGGCATGAGGATGTAGGCGTACGTCGCGTCCGAGGGGTCGGTGCCGTGGTCGGCCAGCAGGGTCACGTACCGTCGCGTCACCGGATCGGTCGAGCCGCCGCCGTTGATGCTCCGCCACGTGCCCGTACGCTCCTCGCGCAGCGTCGTCAGGGAGGTGCCGCCGGGGAAGACGTAGCCGCCGTGACCCGCGACATGGGCCCAACGGGCGTGCGGATGGGCCGCGTTCCAGGGGTGGCTCGTCGGCTGCGGGCGGCCGTCGACCGTCAGGCGCGCTGTGCCCGCAGCCCCGAGGTTGCGGCTGTCGAAGACGCTCTCCACCGCGGCGCCGTCCGTGCTCGTGATGCCCGCGCCCAGGCACACCACCGCGTCGTCGAGGAAGAACCACGACTTCTTCGCCCGAAGCGTCGACGACAGGCCGCGCACGTCCTGCGCGAGGGCCGCGTACGTGCCGTCCGTCGCGCCGCCCACCCACGCCGTGTCGGGCCTGGCCGCACCCCATGTCCCGCCCTCGGCGTCCGTGAGCTGCTTGCGGGAGACCGTCGTGCCGGGCAGCCGGTAGGGGTCCGCGGTGGGCCAGTAGCCGTCGCTGTACTGGCCGCCGCCGTCGCTGTCGTCCGCGGCCCACCAGGAGAGCATGCCCGAACCGGTGTGCCAGCCGCGGACGTTCTCGCCGTTGCCGTTCTCGTAGAACGTGATCGCCTTCGAGGACATCGACACCGACGCCGTGAACCGCTTCGTGCGGTGGGTGGCCCGCGCCATCGACGGGAAGACGTGGTGGCCGGTCGGTTCGGCCGCCGGTTTCACGGTGGAGTCGTCGAGCAGCGACGTCACGCGGGACAGCGCGGCGACACCGAGCGTGCGGCCCGTCGTCACGTCGCTGTAGTGGTCGCGGGTGAACCAGCCCTTGGCGAGCGCCCGCCACCGCGCGTTCTCCTCGGCGCTCGCCCCCAGACCGAGCAGCACGATCGAGGCGATCACCCCGTGCCCGCGCGCGTGGTCGTCCTGCTGGATCTTCAGCGGATCGGTGGCGACCAGGCCCCGGCTGATCGCCCGCCCCGACACGTTGTCCATCATCAGCCCGTCGTGCAGGAACGGCGCGTACGCGTCCTCCACGGAGTCCAGGAAGATCTGCCGTCCGCTGTCGGTGATCGCCCAGGTGGAGTCGCCGAGCAGCGCGAACAGCTTGCTCAGGCCGTCGATCAGGACCGCGCCGTACGAGCCCGTGTACGGCACGTACGTGTGCTGGATCAGCGAGCCGTCCGCGTACAGGCCGTCGCCCGAGGTGACGTACGGGAAGACCGGCGACACGGCGTCCCTGGCCAGCGCGACCTTCGCCGCGGTGCCGTCGAGGATGCCGCGCAGCGCGAGCACGCGGCACAGGTCGATGCGGTTGGCGCCGGTGCTGGTGCCCGTGTACTTGGCGACCAGCGAGTCCGGTACGAAGTGGTCGATCGCCTCGACCGCCGCCGTCAGCTGCTCGGCGCTCAGGTGCTCGTACATCAGGATCGCGATGTCGAGCAGCCGCTGCGGGGCGCCTATCTGGAAGTTGTACCAATTGCCGTACTGGGCCTGGGACTTGTTGTAGACCTGTGTGCCCAGGTGGTCCACGGCGGTCAGGACGGCCGTCTTGAGGGACGCGTCGCCGGTGAGGCCGGTGCCGGGCTGGCAGAACGCCTCGGCCATGGCCCGCACGCGCTCGTAACTCGTCTGGATCTTCTCCGAGTAGCCGTACGACTCGGTGTCCGTGTCGGGGTCCGGGTCGCCGAACACGGCGTCCGGCCACAGCGAACCGTCCGTCGGGGCCATCGCGTCGTGCCAGGACTTCGCCTGCGCCCCGAGCGTCGCGAGCTTCGACTTGAACGGCTCGGCGGTCGGGCTGAAGCCCTCGCCGAGGTACAGCGTCCGCCACTTCGCCCGCAGCGCCGCGAACTCGTCGTCGGCCGCGGCCGCGCCGCCCGCGCCGGCGGCCACGGCCTGCTGGGGGAGTCCGACGGCGAGCGCGGCACCGGCGGCCGCGGTCGAGGCGAGGAAGCCGCGACGGGACCAGGAGGGAGCCGACGGGAGGAACGAGGGCGAAGGGGGTGTCTGCGACGTCATGAAGGGCTCCGGGATGCTGGAGTGACCGCTGGGAGTAAGCGGTTTCTAGCACCCGGAGTTTCAAACGCTCAAGAGGATCGCCCAAGTTGAGCGTTTCGATCGTTCTGTGGAGGTGGATGAACTCAGGCGCCGATCCACACCGTCGTGATGTTGCAGAACTCCTTGATGCCGTGGTCCGCGAGCTCCCGGCCGTACCCGGACCGTTTGGCGCCGCCGAAGGGAAGCGCCGGATGCGAGGCCGTCATGCCGTTCACGAAGACGCCGCCCGCCGCGCTGTCGCGGGCGAACCGCTCGATCTCGTCCTCGTCGCCGGTCCACAGATTGGAACTCAGCCCGAAGGATGTGTCGTTCGCGACGGCGAGCGCCTCGTCCAGGTCCCCGACCCGGTACAGCGTGGCGACCGGCCCGAACGTCTCCTCCTGGTGGATGCGCATCTGCGGCGTGATGTCGGCCAGCACCGTCGGCTCGTAGTACCAGCCGCGCTCCGCGAGGCCCTTCGGCCGCTGACCGCCGCACAGCACGGTGGCCCCGGCCTCCACAGCGTCGTCGACCAACTCCTCCAGGTCGGCCCGGCCCTGCTCGCTGGAGAGCGGGCCCACGTCCGTCGACTCGTCGAGCGGATCGCCGACGCGCAGCGCCCGCATACCGTCCACGAAAGCGTCCCTGAACTGCTCGAAGACGTCCTCGTGCACGATGAACCGCTTCGCCGCGATGCACGACTGGCCGTTGTTCTGCACCCGGGCCGTCACGGCCGTCCTCGCCGCCTTGGCGACGTCCGCCGACGGCATGACCACGTACGGGTCGCTGCCGCCCAGCTCCAGGACCGTCTTCTTCACCTCGTCACCGGCGATCGCGGCGACGGACCGCCCGGCCGGCTCGCTGCCGGTCAGCGTCGCCGCGGCGACCCGCTCGTCGCGCAGGATGCCCTCCACGGCGCCGGACCCCACGAGCAGCGTCTGGAAACAGCCCTCGGGGAACCCGGCCCGGCGGAACAGGTCCTCCAGGTAGAGGGCGGTCTGCGGGACGTTCGAGGCGTGCTTGAGCAGGCCCACGTTCCCGGCCATCAGAGCGGGCGCCGCGAACCGGACGACCTGCCACAGCGGGAAGTTCCACGGCATCACCGCGAGCACCACGCCCAGCGGCCGGTAGCGGACGTGCGCCCGGACCGCACCGGAGTCCTTCACGTCCTGCTCGGCCGGGTGCTCGTCGGCCAGCAGCCGCGCCGCGTTCTCCGCGTACCAGCGCATCGTCCGCGCGCACTTCGCCGCCTCCGCGCGGGCCGCCGCTACCGGCTTGCCCATCTCCGTCGTCATGACGCGCGCGATGTCCGGGGTGTCCGCGTCCAGCAGATCGGCGGCCTGCTGGAGCAGCCTGGCCCGGTCGAAGAACGTCGTGGTGCGGTACGTGTCGAACGTCCGGGCCGCCAGGGCCACCTTCTGCTCGATGTCCTCGGGGGAGAGGGCGTCGTACGTCCTCAGCGTCTCGCCGTTCGCGGGGTTGACCGTCGCGATGGGCATGGGGGCGACCTCCTGTGCGCGGTTCCTTCGACCTTCCCGCGCGGCGCGGGGCCGCGCAACGCGGGGTCCTCCGCGTACCCGGACGGACCGGTGTCAGACCTGCTCGGCCAGCCGGTCCAGGAACACCGTCTGCGCCGTGACGACGACGGCCCGCGCCGCGTCCAGGCCGAACCACGCCACCCGATCCAGCTCGGGGAACTCGGCGGTGCGCCCCGAACCGCGCGGCCACTCCATCGTGAACGTGCCGGGCACCACGTCCGCCGGGTCGAGGTCCGCCTCCACGGCCCACACCGTGACGTGCTTCCCGCCGGACTGCACCGTCTCGCCGAGCGGCAGCGGCGTGCCGTCCGGGGCGGGCAGTCCCAGCTCCTCGCGGAACTCGCGGCGTGCCGCGTCCCAGGGCGGCTCGTCCGGCCCGTACTCGCCCTTCGGGACGCTCCACGCCCCCGCGTCCTTGTGCGCCCAGAACGGGCCGCCCATGTGACCGAGCAGCACCTCGGGCCCCGCGGGGGTGCGGCGGAAGAGGAGCAGACCCGCGCTGCGTTTCGTTCGCTTCGTCCCGTCAGCCATACCGCCAGTCTCGGTGCAGATGCCGGACGACCGCGAGGGCACGGCGGTCCCGGGGGTCCACGGTCCGGGCCGGGTTCAGCAGCGGGTGAGAGGCCGGATGCCCAGGGCCGTGGCGTCCGCCAGGTGCTGGCCCAGGCGCAGTTGCAGCGGTCCCGGCGGGCCGGCCCGCTCCGACAGCAGGCTGAGCGAGCCGACCGCCCGTTCCGCCGTGCGCAGCGGCACCGCCACCACGCACGCGAAGCCCAGCGAGCGCGCCATCGCCGTGTACGACGGCCAGTTGGCCCGCGCGTACGGATGCGCCAGCGGCACACCGCGGATCGGCTGCTCCGAGGCCCGGCAGTCCGCTCCGGGGCCCTCGCCCCAGGACAGCGAGGCCCGCTCCAGACGCAGCCCCCGAGGGTCGGAGGCGGCCATCTCGACCCGCCCGGTCGGCGGCTTGAGCACCGCCGCCGCCGAGGGCACGCCGAGCAGGGACACACAGCAGCCGACCAGGGCGGACAGGGCCTGCGATCCGCCCTGCGCGGCGGCGTCCGCCACTTCGACGAACGCCGTCGCGAGCCGCTCGCTGTCCACCTGGTACGCCTCGTACGGCACGCCGCGCATGGTCGGTCCCCCTTGACCCTCGCCCCTGATTCCGCCACCCCGCGCAAGCGCCGTCGCCCGCCCGGCACACGGCCGGGCGGGCGGACTTTGCAGAAGGGGTATGCCCCGTGGATGGGCGGCCCGAACCGTCTCACATGTGGACGGCGCCCTCGGCCGAAGCCGACGCCGACTTCGGTACGCCCGGCCGGTACAGCACCAGCGTCACCACGAAGCCCACCGCGAAGAACAGCGCCGACCACGTGAACGCGGTCGAGTAGCTCTCCATCGACGCCTGCGCCTGCACCTGGGGCGAGGGCTGCTTGCCGGAGAGATAGCTCGTCGCGGCGCTCGTCGCGAGCGTGTTCAGCAGCGCCGTGCCGATCGAACCGCCCACCTGCTGGCTGGTGTTGACCATCGCGGAGGCCACGCCCGCGTCGTGCGCGGCGATTCCCGCCGTGGCCAGGTTCATGGCGGTCGCGAAGATGAGACCGAGGCCGATACCGGCGACGAGCAGCGGCGGCAGCACATGCGCCGCGTAACTGCTGTGCAGGTCGAGCGCGGTGAGCCAGGCCATGCCGCCGGCCGCGAGCGCCATGCCGAGCGGCACGATCGGTTTCGGCCCGAGCCGCGGCACCAGATAGTTCGTGGTGACGATCGACGAGAACACCATGCAGGCGACCATCGGCAGGAACGCCACACCGGTGATCACCGGCGAGTACGCGAGGATCTGCTGCAGGTAGTACGTCAGGAACAGGAACACGCCGAACATGCCCGCGCCGGAGATGAACATCGCGAGGTACGACGCCCCGCGGTCCCGGTCGAGCACCACGCGCAGCGGCAGCAACGGGTGCGCGGCCCGCGTCTCCCACCAGGCGAACGCCACGAGCAGCAGCGCGCCGACCACGAGGAAACCCCACGTCTGCACATCGCCCCAGGCATGCGTCTCGGCGTTCGAGAACCCGTAGACGATGCAGAACAGGCCGACCGAGACGAGGATCGTGCCCGGCACGTCCAGCTTCGGCCGGTCCGCGGGGCGGCCGCCGTGCAGCAGCCGCATGCCGCCGAGGATCGCGACGACCGCGAACGCCAGGTTCACGTACAGACACCAGCGCCAGTCCAGGTACTCGGTCAGCACACCGCCCAGCAGCAGGCCGACCGCGCCGCCGGCGCCCGCGATGGCGCCGTAGATGCCGAACGCCTTGGCGCGCTCGCGCGGGTCCGTGAACGTCGTGGTCAGCAGTGACAGCGCGGCCGGCGCGAGCAGCGCGCCGAACACGCCCTGCAGGGCCCGCGCGAACACCAGCATCCCGAAACTCGTCGCCGCGCCGCCCAGCGCCGAGGCCGCCGCGAAGCCGATCAGACCGGCGATGAAGACGGCCTTGCGGCCCACCAGGTCGGCGATGCGGCCGCCGAGCAGCAGCAGGCTGCCGAACGCGAGGGCGTAGGCGGTGACGATCCACTGCCGGTTGCCGTCCGTGAAGCCCAGGTCCTGCTGGGCGGAGGGCAGCGCGATGTTCACGATCGTCGCGTCGAGCACGACCATCAGCTGAGCGATGCCGATGACGGCGAGGATCAGCCATCGGTGCTCATGCGCGCCGCCGCCCGCGTACGGCGCCGAGCCGCCGTCGGGCGGCGTGGTCCGTATGCCGGATTCGGCTGATGCCTCGGCGGAGTCGGGCGAGCGATCCATGGTGGCCTCCAGACAACCAGGTGCACCCCCCGATCTACCTCGCCCACCACGCTAAGCGCCCGGCTCACGGACGGCGACCGGGAGAGAACGGGACCGTTCACGGGGCCCGCCGCTGTCCGTGCCGCTCCGGTCCCCGTGCGCCACGGGGACCGGAGCGGCGGGATCAGGCCGTGTGCTCGGCCGCGGACAGCAGGGCCGTCACGTGCGCACGGGCCCGGGAGACCCGCGAGCGGACCGTGCCGACGGGGCAGCCGACGGCCGCCGCCGCGTCCTCGTACGGCAGCCCGGCCAGCTGGGTCAGCAGGAACGCCTCCCGGCGCGGCGCGTCGATCCGGGCCAGCAGATCGAGCAGCGCGACCCCCTCGTCGAAGCCGGGCAGACCGGGCGCCTGGGCCCGCTCCACCGCCGCCTGCCAGTCGTCGGTGTCGGCGATCCGCGGCCGGGCCGCCGCCGAGCGGAACCGGTCCGCGACGGTGCGCCGCGCGATCGACAGGAGCCAGACGCGGGCGCTGGAGCGCGCCGCGAACCGCGGCAGCGCTGTCAGCGCCCGCAGATAGGTCTCCTGCGTCAGATCGTCGGCGCCGTGCACGTCGCCGCTCAGGTGCAGCACATAGCGGCGCACGTCCTGACGGGTCGCGAGCACGAAGCGCTCGACCGCCGGCGGATCGCCGTCCCGCGCGGCGAGCGCGAGCGCGGTGATCCGTTCGTCGTCGGCCGCGCGCGCCGCGGCCGGCGGGGGAGAGGGGTGTACGAGGGCAGGGGTCATCGCCGGACGTCCTTCGGTGGTGCGGGCGTGGGGAAGCCGCCCGTCACCCCGAGGCGCGAGCGGTCACATGAGGACGGGCGAGCGGGGCGGCCCCCGACGCGAGACGACGTGCTGCAGCAGCACCGTGCGCAGCCGCCGCGGCGCCGCGAACAGGCCCGCGCGCGGCGGCCGTCCGGGCACCGCGACGACCCGCGGCACCCCGAGCGCCCGGCGCAGCGGTACGAACAGGGCGGCGGCGAGCGCCCGCCCCGTCCGGTACGCGGCGGCTTCTCCGCGCCACAGCCACAGGCCGCACACCACCGCGGCGGCGACGTGGGCGAGGAACATCCCGGTCGTCGAACCCGGCGACATGAAGGCGAGGTGTCCGTGCGCCTCCGGCATGGGCATGGCGCCCATGTCCGTCATGGGGGAGTCCGCCGTCGGGGCCGTCAACTTCTGGGCGAGAGCGAACAGTTCGTGCAGCGTCAGCTGGGTGACCACGGTCGCCCCGGTCACCGCCCGGCCGCCGCGTTCACGCCCGGTCAGCCACCACGCGGCCGCGGTCGTCGCCGCGCCCGCGTATCCGACCGCCCACCAGGGAAGGGCGGTCGCGGACATCAGGGCGTGTCCCGTCGCCGTCGCCGACACGCACACGGCCGCGAACACGGCGGCGCGAGCGAGGCGGAAAGCGGGCCCTGACGTCATGGCGAGCATCGTGCCAGGAGCCTGCCCAGCGCGACCGGCCACCTCCCCAACTCCCGCCCGCCCGGCCGCAGATGTGACGCACACCACAAGAGGCGCCGGGAACTCAGGGCCGAACCGCCCCGACTCCTGACCCGTACCGACCCGAAGCCCCGAGGAGTTGCCGCCCATGTCAGCACCGCCGACGACGCCACCCCTCACCGAAGGCGTCCCGCCCGTCGCCCGCCGCGGCGCCCTGCGCACCCTGCGCCCGATGGTGCGCCGCCTGCACTTCTACGCGGGCGTCTGCGTCGCCCCCTTCCTGCTCGTGGCGGCCTTCTCCGGATTCCTGTACGCGGCCTCCTTCCAGGCCGAGAAGGTCGTGTACGCGCATGAGCTGCGGGTGCCCGAAGGCGACCGCAAGCTCTCGGTGTCGCGCCAGGTGGCCGCGGCCCGCGCGGCGCACCCGGAGGGCACCGTGGCGGCGGTCCGCCCGTCGCCCGAGCCCGGCGCCACCACCCGCGTCCTGCTGGCCGGGGTGCCGGGCGTCGCCGCGGACCACACCCTCGCCGTGTTCGTCGACCCGTACAAGGGCACCGTGCGCGGAGCGCTGGAGCAGTACGGATCGACGGGCGCGCTGCCCCTGCGGACCTGGATCGACGGCCTGCACCGCGACCTCCACCTCGGTGAGAACGGGCGCCTCTACGGGGAGTTCGCGGCGAGCTGGCTGTGGGTGATCGCGGGCGGCGGAGTGGTGCTCTGGTGCGGCCGGGCCCGCGCCCGACGCAAGGTGCGCGGCAGCACGGGCCGACGCCGCAGCCTCGGCCTGCACGGGACGGTCGGGGTGTGGGCGGCCGTGGGCCTGGTCTTCCTGTCCGCCACGGGCCTGACCTGGTCGACGTACGCGGGCAAGAGCATCGAGGACCTGCGGGTGGCGGTCGGGCAGACGACACCCGCGGTGACGGCCACCGTGCCGGGGCCGGATGCCGGCTCGGGTACGGGCGCGGGTTCGGGCGAGCACGCGGAACACGGCGGGGGCGCTGCGGCCGGTGCCCCTGTCGAGGGCGTCGGGGTCGACCGGGTCCTGGCCTCCGCGCGGGCCGAGGGGCTGGGCGACCCCGTCGAGATCGTGCCCCCGGCCGACGCGTCGTCGGCGTACGTCGTCAAGCAGATCCAGCGCAGCTGGCCGGTGAAGCAGGACGCGGTCGCGGTCGATCCGGCCACCGGGAAGGTCACCGACGTGCTGCGGTTCGCGGACTATCCGGTGCTCGCCAAGCTGACCCGCTGGGGCATCGACGCGCACACCGGCACCCTGTTCGGCCTCGTCAACCAGATCGTCCTCGCCGCGCTGGCGCTGAGCGTGATCCTCCTGATCCTCTGGGGCTACCGCATGTGGTGGCAGCGCGGCAGGGGCTCCCGTTTCGGGAAGCCCCTGCCGCGTGGCGCCTGGCAGCACGTGCCGCCGTACGTCCTGGTGCCGTCGATGGCGCTGATCGCCGTCCTCGGCTACTTCGTCCCGCTCCTGGGCATCCCCCTGGCCGCGTTCCTGGCGGTGGACATCGCACTGGGCGAGATCGCCTACCGGAAGGGGAAGGCGCGCGCCTGAGCTTCACGGCCCGGGGGCCGGGCGGTCAGCCGATCTGTTCGTCGACCGGCGTCGTGTTCTCGGAGGCCCGCGGTGCCGGCACGGTGCCCGCCGCGGGCGCCGCCGCCCGCTGCCGGGGGAACAGCCGCTGGGCGATCGGCTCCGTGTACCGCGCGGTCAGCGGGCCCACGATCACCAGGATCAGCACGTACGCGGTCGCCAGCGGACCGAGCCGCGGCTCGATCCCGGACGTCACCGCGAGGCCCGCGATCACGATGGAGAACTCGCCGCGCGCCACGAGCGCGCCACCGGCCCGCCAGCGCCCCTTGACGGAGACACCGGCGCGGCGGGACGCCCAGTACCCGGTGAAGATCTTCGTGCAGGCCGTGACCACGGCGAGCAGCAGCGCGGGCAGCAGCACCGGCGGAATGCTCGCCGGATCGGTGTGCAGCCCGAAGAAGACGAAGAACACGGCGGCGAACAGATCCCGCAGCGGGGACAGCAGCGTGTGCGTCCCCTCCGCGACCTCACCCGACAGCGCGATACCGACGAGGAAGGCGCCGACGGCGGCGGAGACCTGGAGCTGCTGGGCGAGCCCGGCGACGAGAATCGTCAGACCGAGCACCACCAGGAGCAGCTTCTCCGGGTCGTCGCTCGACACGAACCGGGAGATGTGCCGCCCGTACCGCACCGCCACGAACAGGACGAGGCCCGCCGCACCCAGCGCGATGGCCAGCGTCAGACCGCCCGCCGCCCAGCCGACCCCGGCCAGCAGCGCGGTGATGATGGGCAGGTACACCGCCATCGCCAGGTCCTCCAGGACCAGGATGCTCAGGATGACCGGCGTCTCCCGGTTGCCGAGCCGCCCGAGGTCCCCGAGCACCTTGGCGATGACGCCCGACGACGAGATCCAGGTGACACCGGCGAGCACGACGGCCGCCACCGGACCCCAGCCCATCAGCAGCGCGGCGGCCGCGCCGGGCAGCGCGTTGCACGTCATGTCGACGAGCCCCGCCGGGTACTGCGTCTTCAGATTGCTGACGAGGTCGCTCGCCGTGTACTCCAGGCCGAGCATCAACAGCAGCAGGATCACGCCTATCTCGGCGCCGATCGCCACGAACTCCTCGCTCGCGCCGAGCGGGAGCAGCCCGCCCTCGCCGAACGCCAGCCCCGCGAGGAGATAGAGCGGGATCGGCGAGAAGCGCAGCCGCCCGGCGAGCCGGCCCAGCAGGCCGAGCGCCAGGATGATCGCCCCGAACTCGATGAGAAAGACAGCGGAGTGCATCCGATCACTCCCGACCCAGGATCGTGGCCGCCGCCTCGACGCCCTCGCGGGTACCGATCACGATGACGGTGTCGCCGCCCGCCAGCCGGAAGTCCGGGGTCGGCGACGGGATCGCCTCCGCCCGGCGCAGCACGGCGACGATCGACGCGCCGGTCTCGGTGCGCATCTGCGTCTCCCCGAGCAGCCGGCCGTTCCAGTGCGACACCCCCGGGATCTCGATGCGCTCGGCGACCAGGCCCAGATCGGTGGTGTGCAGGAGGTTCGGGCTGTGGTGCGACGGCATCAGCGCGTCGATCAGATACGCCGCTTCCCCCGAGGTCAGCTTGAGCGACAGGGCGCAGGCGTCGGGATCGTCGGCCTGGTAGGCGTTGAGCGTGCGACCCCCGTCCCGGTGCGCGACGACCGACAGTTGGCGTTGCTCTCGCGTCGTGAGGTCGTAGCGGAATCCGATCCCCGGCAATGGTGTCCTGCTCAGGCGTGAAGCGGGCACGTCTCTCCCCTTGTCCGTGCATGTCCGGGCGGCGGTCCCGGCGGCCGTTACGTGGCTGATGCATCTTTCAGTGCGGGTGTCACCCTATACGGCTCATGTTTTGGCAAAGAAATGCTCAGGCGTCGAGGGCGGGGTGGGCCGCCAGCACCGTTGTCACGGTGTCCGCCTGTTCGGCCGTTTTGTCCTCGCGATAGCGCACCACGCGCGCGAAGCGCAGCGTGACGCCCGCCGGATAGCGCGAGGACCGCTGCAGCCCGTCGTACGCGATCTCGACGACCAGCTCGGGCCGCACCGTCACCACGTGCCCGTCGTCGCCCACGGCCAGCTCCCGCAGCCGCTCGGTCTGCCAGGTGAGTAGCGCGTCGGTGAGCCCCTTGAACGTCTTGCCGAGCATCGCGAACGAGCCGTCCTCGCGGCGCGCGCCCAGGTGCAGGTTGGACAGCTTGCCGGTGCGCCGCCCGTGCCCCCACTCGGCGGCGAGCACCACCAGGTCGAGGGTGTGCACCGGCTTCACCTTGAGCCAGGACGCGCCCCGCCGCCCCGCGCTGTACGGCGCTTCGAGGCCCTTGAGGACGACGCCTTCGTGCCCGCGCTCCAGCGTCGCGGTGAAGAAGTCCTCGGCCGCGGCCCGCTGCTCCTGGTCGGCGGCGTCCTCGACGACGGTCCGCCGCACCCGCATCGGCTCGGGCACGAGCCGCGCCAGCCGCTCGTGCCGCCGGGCGAACGGCAGATCCAGCAGGTCGACCCCGTCGACGTACAGCACGTCGAAGAAGACGGGCGAGACGGGCAGGGCCGCGGCTGCCCGTGCCACGTCCACCCGCGATCCGACCCGCCCGGCGACCTCCTGGAACGCCTTCGGCCGCCCGGCGTCGTCCAGCGCGATCACCTCGCCGTCCAGGATGAACCGATCGCTCGGCAACTCCCTGGCCGCCGCGATCACTTCGGGCAGCCGGTCGGTGATGTCGTCGAGGGTGCGGGTGTAGACCCGGATGTCTTCTCCGTCCCGGTGCACCTGGACGCGGATGCCGTCGAGCTTCTCCTCCACGGCGCACGCCCCCAGCTTGTCCAGGCCCTCGCCGACCGAGCCCGCGCTGTGGGCGAGCATCGGCAGCACGGGGTGCCCGACGGTCAGCCGGAAGTCCGCGAGCGCGGCGGGCCCCCGGGAGAGCAGCGCCTGCGCGACCGGCTGCAACCCGCCCGCCAGCATCACCGCACGCCGTACGTCCGCCGGGGGAGCGTCGGTCGCCCGGGCGAGCCCCTCGAGCGCGACCGCGTCCAGGGCGCCCTGCCGCACCTCGCCGGTCACCAGGCCGAACAGGAACCGCTGCTCGTCCTCCGTCGCCGCCCCCATCAACTCGCCCACCAGGCGCCGCCGTTCGGCTTGTGACCCGGCGCCGGACACATCGCCCAGCACGGTCAGCGCCGCGTCGACGTCCTGCACGCTCAGCCGTGGTTCGGCCGTGGGCTCCACTCGCTCGCCCAGCACGCGCCAGCCGACGCCGAGCCGCCCCTGGGGGAGCCGACCCGCCAGATACGGGATGACGATCGGCACGTCGTCGGGCTCCGCTCCCCGGAACAGCTCGGCGAGCAGCTCGATCTTCCGGGACCGCGCCGAGGTGGCGGCGACCTCCTGTGACACCTGTGCGAGCCGGGCGAACAGCATGCAGCCATGGTGCAACGCGGGGGAGCACGGCGCACCAGTACGGTCCTGTCGCCGCCCGGGGCGCCCGTGGTCAGCCGAAGTGGCACACGTAGATCGGACCCAGCCAGGGTTCGCAGGCCGGAGCGGGTTCAGTCGGTTCAGCGGGTGCACTGGGCTCGGCCGGCTGGGTCGGTTCGGTGGGCTGCGTCGGCGGGGTGGGGCCGGTGGGCCGGGCGGGTTCCGTGGGCTGCGGCGGCTGGGTGGGTTCGGCCGGTTCGGTGGGCTGTGTGGGCTGCGTCGGCTGGGCGGGTCCAGTCGGTTCGGTGGGTGTCGTGGTCTCGGGGCCGGTGGGTGCGGGCGGTGTCGTCGGGGATGTGGCGCTCGGCGGCGGGGCCGCGGGCGCGGTCGGGGTGGCCGGGGCTGCCGGTGTGTCCGGTGTCTGCGGCGGAGCCGCCGGGGCCTCGGGTGCCGTCGGCTGGACGGGAGCCGTCGGAGTCGCCGGACCCTGTCGCTGCGCTGGAGGCCTGGGTGCCGTGGACGCGGTCGGTTGCCCGGGCTCGGCCGGTGCGGACGGTCGGTCCGGCGGCTTCGGAGCACTCGGTGCCGCGGGCGGGTCCTGCCGGGAGTCAGGAGTTACAGGATCAGGAGCAGCGGACCCGGGCGAAGGGGGAGTTGACGGCGCGGGCTGCGCCTGGCGCGGGGCCGGTGCCTGCGTTCCCTCCCGATCGGCGGCGGGGCTGTCCGCGACCGTCGCCGCACGCTGCGGCGGCACCGGGTCGCCGGGCCCGCTGAACACGAGCCCGGCTGCGACGGCCGCCCCCGCGACCGAGACCCCGAGCACCCCGGCCACCGCGCCCGGCGCTTTGGACCCGCCGGTCAGGACGTGCCGCATCCCGTGCAGGAGGCCGGACCCGTGACCGCCGGACGCGACGCCCGCCCCCGCCCCGGTCGCCAGTGGCAGCAGGAACGTGCCCGCGCCGCCGAGCGCGAAGACCAGCAGCGCCGGACCCGCCAGAGCGGGCAGCCGGTCGTTGGCGCGCAGCAGGACCGCGAGCCGTGCCCGGCAGTCGTCGCAGGTGTCGATGTGCGCGAGGAGCTTCTCCGATTGCCGTGCGGACGCCTCGTCGCGTACGTGCGCGGGCATCCTGTCCCAGTGGGCCTCGCAGGCCGGATCCTCAGGGGTGCCGGGATGGGCCCGCAGGAACGCCTGGCGCATGCCCTCCCGCGCCCGGTGCAGCAGGACCGCCGTCGCCCCGCTGCCCGCGCCGATGCGCCGGCCCACCGCCTCCAGCGGCTGCCCCTCCGCCTCGGCGAGCCACAACGCCTTCACCCAGCGCTCGGGGAGCTGGCCCAGCACCCGGGCCAGCAGGTCCACGCCCGCCGCCCGCACGGCCGGGTCCTGGTCCTCGTGCGCGCCGAAGGCCGCAGGCGCCGACTCCACGCCGTCGTGCGGATCGAGCGGTGTCTCGCGGGCGGCGCCGCGCCCCGCCGTCGCCGCGAGATGACGCACGGTCGTCGTCAGATAGGCGGCCACGTTGTCGATGGCGTGCCCGGCGGCGAGGCGTCGCCACACCCGGAAGTGCGCCTCGGCGACGAGATCGTCTGCGAGCCAGGGGTTCGCGGTCAGGGAGCGGGCGTACGCGACGAGGCGCGGCTGCTCCGCCTCGTAGATCCGGGCGTACCCGGCCGGGCTGAGGCCGCCCTCCGTGGCGGCTGCGGATATCGGCGCGGCGGCGGGGCCGTCGGTCATGGCAGGACTCTTCCGTCCGACGTCAGCGGAAAGGCCCGACTGCGATCGGGCGGGCGGATTGACACGTTAATTGACGAATGTCGGATTATGGAGGGGTGAGTGGCGCAGGTCACATCAACCTCTCCGGGCTTTGCCGTAATGCGTCGCCCCACTGCCGCGTCGAACGGGTATCAGGAACCACGCAGCGCAGAAAGAGAGCCCGCCATGCCGACCACGCTGCCCGTCACTCTCGAACAGCCCGCTCGCGCCCGCCTCGTCACCGCCGAGGGGCCGGGCGGCCCGGAGCGCGCGCTGACCGTCACGCTCCGCTACTCCTCCGCCGACCCGCTCGCGATACGGCTGGTGTTCCCGGCCGCGGCCACGCTGGCCGGTGCCGAGGTGACGTGGGCGTTCTCGCGCGCCCTCCTCGACGAGGGGCTCCGCACCCCGACCGGCACCGGTGACGTGCACGTCTGGCCGTGCGGTCGCGCCCGCACCGTCGTGGAACTGCACGCGCCGGAGGGTCTCGCCGTGGTCCAGTTCGACACCTCGGCCCTGCGTCGCTTCCTGCGGCGCTCGTACGCCCTGGTGCCTGCCGGCGACGAGGACGTCACCGCCGTCGTGGACCGCGCGATCGCCGCGCTGCTCGGCCGTCAGGAGTGAGGGACGCCCGGCGGTCGTCACCGGACTCCAACGCCGGTGCGCAGACGCCGAGATGGGACCGGCACTGCGGCTGCGGGGCCTCGGCGATGCGGGGCCGCACGTGCCGTGGCCGCACGAACAGGGCCGCCGTCGCGGACGCCAGGACGAACAGCAGGGCGCAGCCGTACGCCGCCCGGTGGAACGAGGTGTTCACGGCGGCGGGCCGGGTGTACGCCTCGCCCGACAGTCCGACGGCCAGCGGCAGACCGGCGACGACCAGCAGCTGCGCGACGCGTGCCGCTGTGTTGTTCACACCGCTGGCGAGCCCGGCGCGCTCCGGCTCCACCGACGCCAGGACGGTCGCCGTCAGCGGGGCCACGAACAGGCTCATGCCGAGCCCCAGCACGGCGACCGCGGGGAGCACCTCCGTGACGTACGAGGCCCCTGGCTCGATCCGCAGCATCAGCAGCACCCCCACCGCGGCGACGAGCGGGCCGGTCACGAGCGGCGGTGTCGGCCCGACCCGGCGCGCCAGATCACCGGCCCGGGCGGACAGCAGCAGCATCAACGCGGTCACCGGCAGCGTCGCCGTCCCGGCCTGCAGTGCGTCGTAGCCCAACGTGGTCTGCAGCTGCACCGGCAGCAGGAAAAGGATGCCGCCGATCCCCGCGTACAGGCAGAGCGTCATCCCGTTCGTGGCGCTGAACAGCCGCGAGGAGAAGAGCGAGAGCGGCAGCATGGGGGCGGCCCGGCGTCGCTCGACCAGCACGAACGCGACACCGGCGACGACGCCCAGGAGCGCGGGAAGCCCGGTGGACACGGCGGACGCGCCGCCGGACGAGCCGATGAGCGCGTAACTCACGCCCGCCAGGCACAGCGCCGCGAGTGCCGCGCCGGCCACGTCGAACGGCGTGTCGGCGGCGTGGGCATCGCGGCTCTCTGGCACGAACCGCAGCGCGACCACGAGCACGGCCGCGGCGATCGGCACGTTGATGAGGAAGATCCACCGCCACCCGGGCCCGTCGATCAGCCAACCGCCGAGGAACGGTCCGAGCGCGCCCGCCACCCCGGTCAGCCCGGACCAGGCGCCGACCGCCCGCGCCTGGTCGTCCGGATGGAACACGGACCGCACCAGCGCCAGCGACCCCGGGGTCAGCAGCGCGCCCCCGACGCCCTGCAGCGCACGCGCCGCGATCAACGTCCCCTCGTTCGGGGCCAGGCCGCACAGGGCCGACGCTGCCGCGAACCCCGCGACCCCCAGCACGAGCGTCCGCCGTCGGCCGATCCGGTCACCCAGCGCGCCGCCCCACAGCAGCAGCGCCGACAGCGTCAGCATGTAGGCGTTGACGACCCACTGCAGGGTGGACAAGGAGGCCCCGAGGTCGCGCCCCATGGTCGGGAGCGCGACGTTCACGACGGTCCCGTCGAGCATCGCCATGCCGGAGGCGAGCACCACGCACGCCAGGATCCACCGCCCGTGCGCGGAGGAGAGCCGTACGCCCGGGGCGGCGCCGGGTCCGTGATGCGCCGTCGCAGTCATCGCGGCCCATTCTCGGGGACGGGACCCGCGGCCGCGACCCCCACTGCGGCGACTCAGCCGTGCCGGCGCCGCGGCGGCACGGCGGCGATCTGGTCGCGCCCCGGCCCCGGCGGCTCCTGGCTCTGCGCCGGGCGGCGCCCCCGCAGGCGCGTGAAGGCGGTCGGGCTGGGGCGCACCGGAAGGAAGTCCCTGATCCGCTCGGCGCAGGCGCGCGGACTCGCCGTACCGGTGTCGCACTCCAGGTCGTAGTCGCCGTGCCGGTGCACCAGGTGGTACTGGTGCGCGGCGAGGCCCGGCGGGCGGTCGCCCCGCGCCCGTTCCCGGCGGGTCAGTTCGTCGAGGGGGCAATGGACGCCGACGAACAGCACGTTCTCCGGGGGCAGTACCGCGAGGCAGTCGAGCAGTCGCCACGGCTCGCTGAGCACATGGTCGACGACGACGTCGTTGCCCACCTCGGACATCGCCGCGACCGAGCGGTGGAAGCCCATCCGGGTCCGGCGCAGCGCGGCGTCGAGTTGCTCCGGATCGAGCTTCCGCTTCGTGCGCATCGCGTTGAAACCGTCCACCGCCAGATGGAAGAACACACCGTCGTCGAGGATGTCGAGCAGTTCCCGGGCGATGCTCGACTTTCCCGAACTGGACGTCCCGTTGAGGAAGATGATGCGGCCCGCTGTCATCCCCGCATGCTCACACGGCGACGCTCGCGGCAGGAAAACCCGATGCGGGTCCGCCGCCCGTTGGGGAGAGTCTGGGGCCATGGAGTTCTTCTGCTACCACCGTGACCGTCCCGGCTCCCTCGAACTGCGCGACGAACTGCTGGAGGACCACTGGTCCTACATGGACCGGTACGCCAAGGAGCTGATCGCGCGCGGCCCGACCTTCGCCGAGGACGGCGAGACGCCCACGGGCAGCGTGCACATCGTCGACCTGCCGGATGCCGCCGCCGCCCGCGCGTTCGCCTTCGACGAGCCGGGCCACCAGGCGGGCGTGTACCGGGACGTGCTGCTGCGCCGCTGGCGCAATCTGCTGGGGCGCACCATGTGGGAGTTCCCCGGCGGCCTGACCGGCGGCGATCGGTACCTGGTGCTGGGCCTCGGATCGGGCCGGGCGGCCGACCTCGACGTGCCGCCGGACCGGGACGAGCTCCTCGCGTACGGCCCGCTGCTCTCCGACGACGGCACCACCTGGCTGGGCACGGCGGTGCTGCTCCGGGCCCCGGACCCGGACACGGCGCGCGCCGTCCTGACCGCGGACCGGTATGCCGACATCGAGGTCCACGACTGGGAGTGCGGCGGGCGGCGGTGATCCCAGAGTGGCGGCAAGCGCGGAGGGGGAGGGCGTGGCGCGTGTCGTTTGCACAGAAAATCGAACACGCGCTCTAATTGGTTGTATGCGGAACACGATCACGGAGGACCTCGTACAGACGCGGCGGGAATGGGACGCGACCTATCGGCAGCTCGCCGAGCAGCCCGGCCGCACCGCACTGCGACGGCGTCTCCTGCACCTGTCGCGGGTGCTCGCCGGAGAGCGGCTGAGCCCGGCGGCGAAAGCCGAGCTGCGCCGGCGGGCACGGGAGAGCCGCTGATCAGGAGCGGCGCAGCCGGCCTCGGGCCACCAGCTCGACCGTCGTCGCCACCGCGATCGTCTGGACGGCCAGCAGCGCCACGAGAACGAACAGCTGGGCCGCGCCCGCCATGAGCGGGGACGCGCCGCCCAGGAGCATGCCGACGAACGCGCCGGGCAGCGTGACCAGGCCGACCGTGCGGGTCTGGTCGAGGCCGGGGAGCAGCGCGTCGGACGCCGCGGGCCGGGCGATCTCCAGACGGGCGTCGTGCGGGAGGAAACCCAGGGCCAGACAGGCCTCCACCTCACCGCTGCGCACGGTGAGTTCGTCCAGGGCGCGCCGCCCCGCGAGCACGGTCGCCGTCAGCGCGCCGCCGATGAGGATCCCGGTCACCGGGATCACGGCGATGCCACGGGGCGGCAGCAGACCCGAGGCGACGAGTGCGCCGACGACCGGTGCCACCGGCGCCGCGATCGGCAGCGCCGCCCACACCCCACTGCGATGCGGGGTGACACGGCGGCCCGCGGTGACCGCCGCCACGCAGAACATGAGCAGGATGAACGCGAGCAGCGCCGCACCGTGCCGGATCACCCAGCCGATCACCAGGGAGACCACGCCCAGTTGGACCGCCGCGCGCACGCCCGCGACCGCGACGTCCCGGGCCCGTCGCCACGAGCCGTCCGGCGCGAGCCGGAACACCGCCGCCACCGCCACGGCCACCAGCAGCAGGACGACGAGCGTCACCGCGAGGACGCCGTTGACGGGCAGGAGGGTGGACGCGGCCACCGTTCGGTCAGGCACTCACGCAGCCTAGAACGCTCCGACCTGGGCACCGGTGCTGTCCCGCGCTCCGCGCGTGCGCGACCATGGGTGCGTAGAGAGACGACGCCGAGAGAAAGAAGGCTGACCGTCATGGCACAGCAGGTGCAAGGTGTGATCGCGCGAGCCAAGGGCGCACCGGTGGCGATCGAGACGATCACGGTGCCGGATCCGGGGCCGGGCGAGGCCGTCGTGAAGATCCAGGCGTGCGGCGTCTGCCACACCGACTTGCACTACCGGGAGGGCGGGATCAACGACGAGTTCCCGTTCCTGCTCGGGCACGAGGCGGCGGGCGTCGTGGAATCGGTGGGCGAGGGAGTGAGCGAGGTCGCCCCCGGCGACTTCGTGATCCTCAACTGGCGTGCGGTGTGCGGCCAGTGCCGTGCCTGTCGGCGCGGCCGGCCCCAGTACTGTTTCGCCACGCACAACGCGAAGCAGAAGATGACCCTCGCCGACGGCACCGAGCTCAGCCCCGCGCTCGGCATCGGCGCGTTCGCCGAGAAGACCCTGGTCGCCGCCGGACAGTGCACCAAGGTCGACCCGGCCGCCTCGCCGGCCGCGGCCGGTCTGCTCGGCTGCGGTGTGATGGCGGGCCTCGGCGCCGCCATCAACACCGGTGAGGTCGGACGGGGCGACTCCGTCGCCGTCATCGGCTGCGGCGGCGTCGGGAACGCGTCGGTGGTCGGGGCCCGGCTGGCCGGCGCCGCGAAGATCATCGCCGTCGACATCGACGACAAGAAGCTGGAGACGGCCCGCTCGCTCGGCGCGACGCACACCGTCAACTCCCGCTCCACCGACCCGATCGAGGCCGTGCGCCAGCTCACCGGCGGCTTCGGCGCGGACGTGGTCATCGACGCGGTCGGCCGCCCGGAGACCTATGAACAGGCCTTCTACGCACGCGACCTGGCGGGCACGGTGGTCCTCGTCGGTGTGCCCACGCCCGAGATGCGGCTCGAACTGCCCCTGCTCGACGTGTTCGGACGCGGTGGCGCGCTCAAGTCGTCCTGGTACGGCGACTGCCTGCCCTCCCGCGACTTCCCGATGCTCATCGACCTCTATCTGCAAGGACGTCTCGACCTCGACGCGTTCGTCACCGAGACCATCGCGCTCGAGGACGTGGAGAAGGCGTTCGAGCGGATGCACCACGGCGACGTGCTCCGCTCGGTGGTGATGTTCTGATGGCCGGCTCCACGGACGGCGGCGCCCGCATCGAGCACCTCGTCACCTCCGGCACGTTCTCCCTCGACGGCGGCACCTGGGACGTCGACAACAACGTGTGGATCGTCGGTGACGACTCCGAGGCCGTCGTGATCGACGCGGCGCACGACGCCGACGCCATCGCCGCGGCCGTCGGGGACCGACGCCTCGTCGCGATCGTCTGCACCCACGCCCACGACGACCACATCGACGCCGCGCCCGCGCTCGCCGCGCGGACCGGAGCGCCGATCCTGCTGCACCCCGCCGACACGGAGCTGTGGAAGCGGACGCACCCGGACCGCGCACCCGACGCCGAGCTGGCGGACGGGCAGCGAGTGAGCGTCGCGGGCGTCGAGCTGACGGTCCTGCACACCCCGGGGCACTGCCACGGGGCGGTCAGCCTGTACGCGCCCGCGCTCGGGACCGTCTTCACGGGGGACACCCTGTTCCAGGGCGGTCCCGGGGCGACCGGGCGCACGTTCAGCGACTTCCCGACCATCGTCGAGTCCATCCGCGAACGGCTGCTGACCCTGCCGGCCGAGACCGTCGTCCGCACCGGGCACGGTGACAGCACGACGATCGGGGCGGAGGCGCCGCACCTGGAGGAGTGGATCGCCCGCGGCCACTGAGTCAGGGCACCGGACACGTCGGGCCGGACGGCAGGCCGAGCGCTGCCGCCCGGTCCGACGAAGTCTCTCCCCGTCACGCCTTCGGGCCCGAATCGCGGAGGACCCGTCAGGACGGCGTCAGCACCGCGCGCACCGTCTTGCCGCCCCGCGGATCGGGCTCGATGCTCCACCGCTCGGCGAGTGCGTGGACCAGAGCGATGCCACGGCCCGACTCGGCCGAGTCCGACGCGGGCTTGAGACGGGGCAGGCCCGGACCGTCGTCGTGCACCGCCACGGTCAGCTCGCCCGCGTCGAGCCGCAGACTCATCCGGCAGCGGCTGTGCGACGCCCGGTTGGCGTTGGTGACGAGCTCCGACACCACCAGTTCGGCGTCCGCCGCCGTCTCGCCCGGGCGCCCGGCCAGGAACGACCTGGTCAGGCGACGGGCCCAGCGAGCAGCGCCGGTGCCGTGCGGCATCAGGTACTCCACGCGTGCGGCACGCCGTTCGGCGCCCCTGGACGCACGCATGTCGATCACTTCCTCTCGTTGTCTCCTGCATGGGTCTTGTCCCGGTAACGAGCCCCATTCCCGCGGAACATGATCCGCAAGCGGCTCTGCTCCTTCGGTCCCGCCAGCGCGTGGTACCCGCGACCGATGCGCCGGCCGACCAGGAGGTACGCGATCAGCGCGCCCGCCGTGTTGAGGATGACGTCGTCGATGTCGAACGCACGGCCCTGGACGAGGGCGCCCTGCGCCAGCTCCACGAGCACCATGACCGTCCCGGTCAGCAGCAGGACCCGCACCATCCGCATCCGGCGCGCCACGAGCACCGGCAGCAACAGCCCGAACGGCGCCCCGAGCAGAAGATTTCCGCCGATCTGCTTGCACGCGCCCAGGAAGGTGTACGACTCCGCGTACTGCCGCAGCGAGGCGCCGGGCCGCAGATTGGACCCGGCGATCTGGTCGGACGCCGGCGACGGGGTGAGCGTGAGCCGGGCCAGCACGGCGGAGAACAGCACGAGGCCGAGAAACGCGACGAGCGCGACCACGGCCCGTACGAGCATCCGCCCCCAGCGTCTCGTGGGGGTCCGCTCCGCCTTCGTGGGCCGTGCCGTCACCGTTGTCATGAACTGCATGTGCCCCGGCAATGCGGGATCACGCGGAGTGACCGTGCGTCAGTCTCCCTCGCTGGGGTGCGCCAGCGTGTCCAGGAACCGCTTCAGCGCGGGCGAGGACGCGTCGGCCCCGCAGCGCGCCCGGTCGACCTGCGGTATCGACAACTTCCCGAAGTGCAGGGCCTGGGCCTCGATCGCCTCCGTCAAGTGCAGTTGTTCGAGAGCTCGTTCGGCAGCCGTGCGGCACACGTACTCGACGACCGTCACGCCCAGATGATCGGCGTGCCTGCTGACCGCGTCGTATTCGTCGGGCGTGAAGAGCTCCCGCAGAAGCGCAGTACCGTCCATGGCGGGCATGATGCCTCTCCGGATCCCGGCGCGGGGGCGGATGGCATATTCACCCCTCGTTCGCGTGGAGTTGGGACATGCGGGTGGCTCAGAAGCGGTCGGGGTGCGCGGCGGCCCAGTCGGCGGCCCAGGACGCGGGCGGTTCGTCGAGCAGCCGGCCCGGCTCCAGCCACTCGTAGAGCCGCGCGTACGAGAGCACCTCGTGCGGCGCGATACGGCGCATCAGCAGGTCGGGGCGGAGCTGCCGGGGGTCCTGGACCCCCATCGCCGCCATGATCTGCGCCGCGCTGCGCACCGTCGCCCGCTGGTAGTCGCGGACCCGGGCGGCCTTGTCGGCGACGTCCAACGCCCGGGCGCGGCGCGGGTCCTGGGTGGCGACCCCTACCGGGCAGGTGTTGGTGTGACAGCGCTGCGCCTGGATGCAGCCGACCGCGAACATCATGGCGCGGGCCGCGTTCGTGAAGTCGGCGCCCTGAAGCAGGCGCTTGACGATGTCGGCGCCGGTGGCGACCTTGCCGCTCGCGCCGATCCGGATCCGGGGCCGCAGTCCCGTCCCCACCAGGGCGTTGTGTACCGTGATCAGCCCTTCGGTGAGCGGCGCGCCGAGGTGGTCGGCGAACTCGAGCGGCGCGGCGCCCGTGCCGCCCTCCGCGCCGTCCACGATCACGAAGTCCGGCGTCACCCCCTCCTCGAGCATCGCCTTGCACACCGAGAGGAACTGGACCCGGGAGCCCACGCACAGCTTGAACCCGACCGGTTTGCCGCCGGTGAGGCTTCTCAGTTCGGCCAGGAAGAGCACCAGTTGGCGTGGCGTGCCGAACTCCCGGTGGTACGGCGGGGAGATCACCGTCTCGCCCTCGGGCACGTCCCGCACGCGCGCGATCTCCGCGGTCACCTTGCCGCCCGGCAGCACCCCGCCGATACCCGGCTTGGCGCCCTGCGACAGCTTCAGCGACACACATCTGACCTGCGCGCGGGCCGCCTTGTCGGCGAACTCGGCGCGGTCGAAACCGCCGTCGGCGGTGCGGCACCCGAAGTAGCCCGTGCCGATCTCCCAGATCAGATCGCCGCCGGGCGCCAGATGGTGGTCGGACAGGCCGCCCTCGCCGGTGTCGTGCGCGAACCCGCCCAGGGCGGCGCCCTTGTTCAGGGCCCGGATCGCGGGCGCCGACAGAGCACCGAAGCTCATCGCCGAGACGTTCAGGAGCGCCATGTCGTACGGCTGCGTGCAGTCGGGCCCGCCGATCCGCACACGGGGAGGCTGCTCGGGCGTGTCGCGCGGGCGCATCGACGGCACCAGGTACTCGTACCCCTCCTCGTACACGTCCCGTTCCGTGCCGAACGGCTCCTCCGCCTCCTCGCCCTTCGCCCGCTCGTAGACGATGCTGCGCACGTCCCGGTCGTAGGGCCGCCCGTCGTAGTTGCGCTCCACGAAGTACTGCTGGACCTCGGGGCGCAGGGCCTCCATCAGGAAGCGGAGACGGCCGAGCAGCGGGTAGTTCCGCAGCACCGAGTGGCGGGGCTGGGCCAGGTCCCGCACCCCGAGCGCGGCGAGCGCGAGCAGCGGGCCCGCCGCGCACCACCACCAGGGCGAGAGCAGCAGCGACAGGACCAGCGTCCCGGCCGCACCGGCGACGACGAACAGGAACACGAGAAAACGGCGCACCCGGCGAGTCAATCGCACCGGGGACCACACGGCTCGCCGACGACACCGGGCGATGGGGTGGACCCCCACCGACGATCTCCGATAAGTTAGGCAAGGCTTACCTAATGGAGGTTCGGGATGGGTGTCCGACAGATCGCTAGCGCCGTGCCCACCACGGCGGTCCGCGCACGCTCCGTACTCGCCGCCGCGTGGACCTGCGGCGTCACCACCGACGTGGGACAGGACGACCTCGTCGGCGCGCACTGCGTCACCGACGGCGGCACCGTCCGGATCGCGCCGCCCCCGGACAGCGTGCTCGCCGCCGCCGTTCTCTGCTCACCGCACGGCAGGCCCACGGCCCTCCTGGAGTTCGCCGACGCCGCCCCCGTCCCGGTGCGCGACCGGGTCCGCGCCCGGCTGTGGCTGTCGGGCGAACTCGTGCCCGAGGGCCCCATCGGCTCGGAGATGGTGCTGCACCTACGGCGCGCCGTGCTGCAGACCCGCACCGAACGCATCGGCGTCGACCTCGACGAACTCGCCGCGGCCGCACCCGATCCGCTGGCCCTCGCCGAGCCCCGCCTGCTGACGCATCTCGCCGACGCACACCCCGAGGCCATCGAGCAGCTCACCCGGCTCATCACCCCCGACAGCCTGCACGGCGTCGTCCGCGTCCAGCCGCTCGCCGTCGACCGGCACGGCCTGACGCTGCGTCTGGAGCGCACCCGCGGACAGGCCGACGTGCGCATCCCGTTCCACAGCCCCGCCGACGACCTGACGGCGCTCACCGAGCGCATGCACTGCCTGCTCGCCTCGGCCCAGGCGGTCAGCCGCCGCCGGAGGTGACCGTCTCCCGCTCGGCCTGCCGCTCGGCGCCGGGCCGCGGCCGGGGCCGCCGGAACGCCCAGTCCATGCGCGGCTCGACCACGAAGCGGAAGACCCGTCGCACCGGATTCGTGCAGAGCAGAGTGATGCCGGTGACCGCCGTCGCCGTCACCGCCAGCTCACCTGCCGGGGTGTGCAGCCACGGATGGTCGTACCAGCCCCCGAAGCGCGAGGACTTGATGACGAAACCGTGCAGCAGATACGCGTAGATGGTCCCGGTCCCCAGGGCCGTGAACCACAGCCTGCGCCCCGGCACCCACGCCAGGAAGCAGGCGGTGAGCACGAGCGCGAGGGCGAACAGGGCGGGTGTCGCGAACAGCCCCGCCCACGCGGGCACCCCGCGGCCCACCACGCTGCCGCGGTGATAGAACCAGCCCGCGTCGAACCACGGCGCCACCCAGTACGCCGCCCCCACCGCGACCAGCGCCACCGGCGCCGCCGCCGCGCGCACCCGCCAGGTGCGCAGCCGCGCGAAGTGCTCGGGCCGCAGCACCAGACCCACCACGAAGAACGGCAGGAACTGGATCACCCGCTGCAGGGCCAGGTCGCCGCCCGCGTCCGGCATCATCGACACGCCCGTCGCCAGCGCGAGCGACACGGGCACGGGGTGACGCATCTGCAGCCACAGCGGCGTCGAGAGCCGCCAGATGAACAAGGCGGCCAGGAACCACATCAGATACCAGGGGTCCAGCAGGCTGATCGGATACCCGGGATCGTCCTGCGCCCACCGGTAGAACAGCGTGTACGCGACCTCGAAGACGACGTACGGCACGACGACCCCGGTCACCAGCCGCTTCAGCCGCCCCGGAGCCATGTCGAAACTGCGGGAGAAGTACCCCGACACCAGCGCGAACGCCGGCATGTGGAAGGCGTACACGGTGAGGTACACCGCCGTCACCGCGCGACTGCCGTACGTCAGCGGTTCCCATGCGTGCCCGCACGCGACGAGCACGATGGTCAGGAACTTCACGTTGTCGAAGTACGACTCGCGTGCCTTGCCGCCGCCCGATGCCCCTTGCGCTGCCTGCCGTTCCATGGTGCCCCCGCGCCCCTCCTCGAGCTGATCCACGCCCCCCCGCCTGCCCGACACCGACGGTTCCATTACTCATGCCGTGACACAAGCGCCTTGACGTGACGCGTGAGACATAAGGGGATCCGGCCGCAGAACGACCACAACGGTGCCGGAGAGCCGAACGGGCTCCCGGTGACGCATTCGAGAGCGTCACCGGGAGCCCATCAGGAGAGCTGTGCCGCCGGGGCGGAGGCGGCTCACACGGCGGTGTAGGCGCCGTCCACCAGGTGGTAGCTGCCCGCGATGAACGAGGCGCGGTCCGAGAGCAGGAACGCGATCAGCTCGGCGACCTCCTCGGACTGCCCGAGCCGGCCCGCCGGGTGCAGGGAGACGAGCCCGTCGTAGGCGGCCTTGTCCATCTCCTTGAGCAGCGGGGTCTCGATGAAGCCCGGGCCGACCGCGTTGACGCGGACGCCCTTCGCCGCGTACTCGGCGGCGGCCGCCTTCGTCAGGCCGACCACGCCGTGCTTGGCGGCGACATAGGCGGGGGAGCCCGCGAAGCCGACCGAGCCGAGGATCGAGGCGACGTTCACGATCGCGCCGCCCTGGCCCGCGGCCTCGATGACGGGGAGTTCGTAGCGCATCGAGTAGAAGACGCCGTCGAGGTTCGTGCGGACGACCCGGTTGTACACGTCGATGTCGTACTCGCCGGTGGGGGCGCTGGCGCCGCCGATACCGGCGTTGTTCACGGCCAGGTCGAGTCCGCCGAACGTGTCGACGGCGAACTGCACGGCCGCCTCGACGGAGGCGGGCTGCGTCACGTCGAGCGCGACGGCCGCGGCCTCGACGCCCTCGCCCTTCAGCGTCTCGGCGGCCTCCTTCGCGCCCTGCTCGTTGTAGTCGGCGATGACGACGTTCGCGCCGCCGCGGCCCAGGCGGCGGGCGGTGGCCAGGCCGATGCCGGAGGCGGCGCCGGTGACCAGGGCGGTCTTTCCGGCGAACTCGGCGGCGTACTCGGTGATCTGACCGGTGGTGGGGGTGGTGCTCATGGTGCGTGTCACTCTCTGGTTGCGATGTCGGAGGTCGCCGCCGATCGGGCGGCCTCCCCGATGAGGGCGTCGTAGGCCCGCGCCACCAGATCGGCGAGGTCCTCGGCGTCCGTGCCCGTGCCGCCGCGCGCCCAGGTGCGCAGCGCGGCGGTCAGCACGCCGGCGGCGGCACCGACGACGACCTCGGGACGCAGGTCCCGGGCCGGGTCGGTGCCGAGCCGGTCGGCGATGATGCGGACGGACTCGTCCTGGGCGTCGACCCGGATCCGCTCGTACGCGGCGAACAGGGCGGGTTCCTCGTCCACGGCGGCGTACAGCTCGCGCAGCCGCGGGCGGTGGTGCCAGCCCGGGGTCTCCCGGTCGGCCAGCCAGTCCGCGACGGCCCTGCGGTACGCGAGGAGCGGGGGTTCGTCCCCGGGCCGGGCGCGCAGCGCCGCGTTGATGCGGGCGCCGTCCGCGCGGGTGAAGTCCAGTGCCGCGTCCTCCTTGCCGGCGAAGTGCCGGCTGAAGGTGCGGCGCGTGACGTCCGCGCGCTCGGCGATCGCCTCGACGGTCACGTCCCCGAGCCCACGCTCGAGCACCAGCTCGACGGCCGCCTCCGCCAGCGCCTCACGCGTCCGGCGGGCCTTGACCTGTCGACGGTCCTCGGGGAGCCGGGTGGGAGTGGGCTCGTTCGCCTTCATGCCCCCAGGGTACACCTTTGTGTCCCGGTGGGACATGAGTCCCGGCGGGACATTCTTGGCTCAGCCGTGCCAGTGGCCGTGCAGGGCTGCCGTGGTGAACCCGGGGCCGTAGGCGACCATCGTGCCGCGGGAGCCCGGCGCGGGGGGTTCGTCGTGTGTGCGCTCCAATATGCGGAGCACGCTCGGTGCGCCCAGGTTCCCTTCGTCGGCCAGGGTGGCCGTCGAGTGACGCGCGTCGACCCCGGACAGGCCGAGCGCCGCCGCCGTGTCGGCGATGATGCGGGGGCTGCCTGGATGAATGACGGGAAAGTCGGTGTGCCGAGGGCCGAGCCACGTGACCAGTGACGGCAGGACGTCGTCCGCGGCCGTCAGCGCCTCCTTGGTGGAGTCGAAGTGGAAACCGTCAGCGGCGATGCGCCCGCTGTAGCGGTCGACGCTTTCCGGGAGGAGGTACTCGAAGCTGTCCTCGATCGCCAGGCCCGGCGTCAGGGGTTGCGAGGTGACGACGGCGGCGGAAGCCGAGTCGCCGAAGAGGACCTTGTAGACCATCGACTGCATGCTGGTGTCGCCGTGGTGGTAGACGCCGGAGATCGCCTCGGCCCCGACGACGAGCACCTTGGCGGACGGTCGAGCGGTGACGTGGTCGGCCGCCAGTATCAGGGCCTGGGTGCCGCCTGCGCAGGCCAGTGTGGTCAGGGCCAGGCGGCGGACCGTGGGACGCAGCCCCAGCCGCCCCGCGAGATGCACGTCGAGATTCGGCACGGACCACCCCGTGGAGTGGGAGGTGATGACGGCATCGATGTCGAGCGCCGTGAGCCCGGCCGAGTCGAGTGCCGCTGCGGCGGCCCTCTCCGCCAGGTCCAGGGCGTCCTGGAAAGTGGCTCGAGCACGTTCGCCGACATCGGCGGTGCCCGACACGGTCGGTGACTGCAGCGGCCTGGCGAAGAACCGTGTGCGGACACCGCAGTTGTTCACCACGCGCACGATGGCGCCGAGGCGCGGATGCTCGGCGTGGTGGGAGCGGATGTCGTCGACTATCTCGGCGGTACTGATCTTGTGGGCACCGAAGACTGTCCGAGGTCTGGATATGTAGGCGGGCACGGAGCGACTCCCACTTGGCTGAGATGGGGTGTGGGGGGTAGCGCTCAACGTACTTCACGGTAGTGGAGTGCTGACCAGGGCCTGCGCTCAGGTGAACCGGAGGTTGGGCGCCCGCAAGTGTGATCGCTGGGCCCCGGGGTGGAACACGAGGATGATCAGGCGGGCCCCGGGAGCCGTGAGCGGCTGCGCCGCGCACGTGGTGACCCAGCCCGGTCCCCGCTCCGCGTGCAGCAGCGGACGCTCGTCTCCGTCGGGGTGGACGGATGCGCCACCTGCCTCGTACATCTGGGCCGTCTCCTGGTCGGCGAGGATCTCCTTCTCGATCTGGAGCAACGTGTCGTCGTCCGGCCGTGACGCGATCGCCGCGCGCAACTGAGGCATGACCAGAGGGGCCCACGCCGTGTGCCAATCCGTGAGGGACGAGCGCGCTTCCCGGTCGAGCAGCATCCAGCGCATGGTGTTCGACGGCACGCGCTGTCCCGGGAACAGCCTCGCGAACGGCTCGTTGCAGGCCAGCAGATCCCACGACGCGTCCGTGACGTAGGCCATGTGACCGATGCTCTCCACCGCTTCCTGCCAGACGCCCGGGACCTCCTTGCCCGACGAAAGGTGCAGAGGCCCAGGAGGATCCTGCAGCACGGCGTATCTGCAGAGCAGCACCCATTCCGTCTCGTTGAGGCCGAAAAGGTGCGCCACGTCGCGCAGGAGATCGGTCGGCGGATTCGGGTAACTCCCCGACTCCAGCCGGTGATACGTCCCCAGCGTCCGGTGCAGCAACTGGTCGACCTGGTGCTGCGACAGGCCGGGCGCGCGGCGGCCCTGCCCGGTCGGGCGGGTGAAGCCGTGGGACTCGGGGGCTATGAGGGCGCGCCGTTCACGGAGCAGGGCGCGGAGCGCCTTCTTGTTCATGGTGGGTAATCCCTCTTCGTACACGCCGAGTTGAGCGTGAGCAGTCTAAATACTCCCATCGTCTTTGGTAATAAACATTGCCCGAAGAAAACGATCAGACGGTCCGTCATGATGGGGCATGCGGGGCTACCCACCTGCCGGTTTCATCGTCTGTGAGCACGTAGGCACAGCGATGTGGCACCTGTGCCAGGCCGCTCGAAAATGGCCGAAATTTCCCGGCGTCGGGTATCCCACGCGCCTTCGGGCTGTTTGCGGGAGAGAGCGGGACCGGGCCACCCAATTGTTCGATGTGGCCGGAAAATGCGTTGCACGACGCACGTCCCGCGCTGGCCCGTGAGCGGCACCCGGGGGTCACTGGCTGCGGCCGGTGCCGTCACTCGCCATTACGTAGCGGCCACGGCACCGGCCGCGCCCGGTCCTGTGCGACCGCCCCGGGCATACTCGGGCCCATGACCATACGAAGACCCCTCGCCGCTGCCTGTCTCGTGCTCACGACGGGCCTGTCCCTCGTCGGCTGCGGAGACGAGAAGGCCGCCGACACGGCCCGCGCCGTGGCCCCCTCGACACAGCCGCCCTCAACTCCGGCGCCGTCCGCGACCGCCGCCGACTGCGCGACTCCCACGGCCTCGGGCCCACCTGCCGAGCAGCCCTCGGCGGCCGGCGACGCCAACCCGAAGTACCGCGAGAACCATGCCTTCCAGAGCACGCTCGAACTCAAGGGCGCCTCCTTGTGCACGGCCCTCCGGGAGGAGGAGCGAGTGAAGGGGGCGCTCGCGAGACTTGCCGGTAAGGGCGGAGTGACCAGCACACAGGTCACGTCGGCCCTGACGAAACTCGGCTACGCGCCGGACAAGGTGAGCACGACGGGCAGCGGCGGCCTGGTGGCCTACGTCGTCGATCTCTCCCCGGTGTGCGTCGAGGGCTCCGTCGGCGACGTGGTGAACGTCGAGACGCACGGCGTGTACATCGAGGGCACCGGCTGCGTGAAGCCGCAGGGCGGGCACTGACCCCGGACCGGCGTCAGCCCTGCTTGGACATGCTGCGTACGTAGTCCTCGGCCGCCGCTTCCAGCCCGATGTCGTGCTGGGCGCGCTCCGACAGGTACCAGCGGTGCTCCAGCAGCTCGTGGTACAGCTCGGCCGGATCCGTCAGAGCCGGGAGACGGTCGCGGACCGCGCGGACCGTCGGCCGGAACACGTCGCGCACCCAGCGATGGGCGAGGACCTCGGGCCGGGCGCCCTGCGCGTCGTCCTGTGTCGCCATCCAGCTCTCCAGATCGCCGAGCAGCCGCCGCGCCTGGTTCTCCTCCGCGTCCAGGCCGGTGAGGCGCAGCAGCTGGCGCTGGTGGTGCCCGGCGTCGACGACCTTCGGCACGAACGTGACCGTGTCGCCGTGCGGCGAGCGCGATATCTGCATCTCGGCCACGTCGAAGCCCAGGTCGTTCAGCCGGCGGATGCGGCGCTCCATGTAGTGGTGCTTGCCCGCCGGGTACACCGACGTGCGGGTCAGCTCGCTCCACAGGTTCGTGTACCGCTGCCCGATCTCCGTGCCGAACTCGATCGGGTCGATGGACGGGTGCAGGGCCCCCGACGCCTCCAGGTCGAGCATCTCGCCGCTGATGTTCACCCGGGCCAGATCGATGTCGTACTCGCGCTGCCCCTGACTCAGCTTCGGATGCAGCTCGCCGGTCTCCGCGTCCACGAGGTACGCGGCGTACGCGCCCGCGTCGCGCCGGAAGAGGGTGTTGGAGAGCGAGCAGTCGCCCCACGCGAAACCGGCGAGATGCAGCCGGACCAGCAGCACGGCCAGCGCGTCCATCAGCCGGTGGACCGTGGACGGGCGCAGCGTCGTCTCGAACATGGAGCGGTAGGGCTGGGAGCCGCCCAGGAACCGGGTGATCAGCACCGGTTCGAGCGGGCTGCCGTCCGGCTGTTCGCGGCCCGTGACGACGGCCAGCGGGTCGACCGAGGGGATCCCCAGCCGGTCGAGGGTGCGCAGCAGTTCGTACTCGCGCAGGGCCGGTCGCTCGGCCAGCTCCTTCACGGCGACGACCTCGTCGCCGGCGCGCGCGTAGCGGACCACGTGTCGCGAGATGCCGCGCGGCAGTGGCACGAGGTACTCCTCGGGCCACTCCTCCAGCGGGATGTGCCACGGCAGGGCGAGCAGGAGCACCGGGTGCTCGGGGTTGGTGGCGCTGATCTGGAGCGGCATGGTCACCAGCGTAAAGGGCCCGCGCCAGGGCCCGTCATGCGTGGGAGGCGCTGGTGGGCGGCGTTCTTGAGTGCCCGGCACGCTGTCGCTCTTGGAGACCGACGCGCAGGGGGAGTGCGTCGTCCCGTCCCGACGAAGCCTGTTGCGGCCCGGCGTGCTCGACCTGTGCCGACGGCTGGGGCCGCCCGACGCCGCACTCGCGCGGTTCACCGCGGCACCCAGCCGGTGTACGCCGTCGACGACGGGCACGCCCCGACGCTGTTCCCCGCCGCGGCGGTCGGGGACGGCATGCGCGAGGCCCGCGTGCTGGAGTTCCTGCACGGCCGACTTCCCGTCGCTACGCCGGAGTTGTACGCCGCGGGGGAGTGCGAGAACGCATGACGCTTCGCCGCGGCGTACGGACGCACCGTCGACCCGCGCACCGCCATGGCGTACACGCTGCTCCCCGAGTACGCCGATC
Source organism: Streptomyces sp. cg35 (assembly GCF_050410835.1). Lineage (NCBI taxonomy): Bacteria > Bacillati > Actinomycetota > Actinomycetes > Kitasatosporales > Streptomycetaceae > Streptomyces > Streptomyces sp. cg35. The sequence continues at coordinate 552,474 of NZ_CP191268.1, read as the reverse complement.
TCCCCTGGTATCTGCGCGAGTTGCCGCCGCCGCAAGGAGTGGGCGAGCTCGGCTCACTCGCCGATGTCTGGTTCGGTACCGGCTGAGGCCAGGGACCGCTCCGCCGTCGCGAGGATCTCCGTGAGCCGTAGGCCGAAGCGTGCGTCGCACGCCGACGGCACGCCCGTACGGGCCGATTCCAGCAGGGTGTCGACGGCCAGGGCGAGGGACTCCTGCGCCGCGCCGCCCGTCGGCATCGTGAACACCCCGGCCGCGCCGCGCAGTTCGACCGAGACGCCGCCCGCGGCCTTCGGGGTCGTCAGGCTCAGGGCCGCCGTGCTGGACGCGCCGTCCGCGTGCCGCAGGACGAGATGCACGGTGTCGCCGGGGCCGCGGCGGGCCGTCACCGCCACCGCGTCGCCGAGGACGGGCAGCAGCACCGACAGGGCGTGCGGGCCCACGTCCCACAGGGCGCCCCGTTCGGCCCGCCACGGTGTCGAGGCCCGGACCTCGGCGTCGTCGCCGGGCGTGTACAGCGCGCCGTACCAGTCGGCGCGGCCGGTGAACCAGCCCTCCACAGCGGCCTGTTCGGCGATCCAGGCCGAGGCGGCGGGTGCGTAGCGCAGGGTGCAGAAGACGGCCGAGGCGACCCCTGCCGCGTCGGCGGCCTCGACCACGGCGCGGGCCGCGGCCGGCTCCGTGGCGAGCGGCTTGTCGAGCAGCAGGTGACAGCCGGCCGCCGCGGCCCGGACCGCCAGCGGTGCCTGCACGTCCGGCGGCACGGCGAACGCCACCGCGTCGCACGCCGCGAACAGCGCCTCCACGTCGTTGTATGCCGTCGTGCCGTACTCGCCCGCGAGCTCGGTGGCGGCCTGCGGGCGGCGCCCCCAGACACCGGTGAAGAGGGCGTGCGGATGGGCGGCGAGCGTGGGGGCGTAAGTCCGCCGGGCCCAGGGGCCCGTGCCGACAAGCCCGAAGCGGAGCGCGTCAGTCGAGGTCATGATCGGCAGTATCGCCCGGATGCGGCGGCAAGCGAAGGCGTCCCGGCGCCCGTCGCGCGGCGGGTCAGCGCCACTCCGGCCAGCACCACCGCCATGCCGGCGATCACCCGGGGCGACAGGGCCTCGTCGAGCACCAGGGCGCCCAGGCCCACCGAGACGACCGGCAGCAGATAGCCGACCGTCGCCGCGCTGGTCGGCCCCTCGTCCTCGATGAGCCGGTAGTTGAGGTAGAAGGTGACGCCCGTGCCGAGGACACCCAGGATCAGCACCGCCGCCACACCGGTCACGTCCACCGAACCGGGTGCCCCGATGCCCGTCACCGGCAGCGCCGACGCGGTCAGGCCCGTCGCCGTGAGCAATTGGGCCGCCGACACCGCCACGGAGCCCGCGCCGTGCCCGGCCAGCTTGCGGCCCATGTACGCGAACGCCACCGCGTAACTCACCGCGGCGGCGAGCAGGGCGAGGGCGCCCCAGCTCGCCAGGCCCGCACGCTGCCACGGAGCGAAGATCAGCGCGGTGCCGCCGAAGCCGAGGACGAGCCCCGCCAGCCGGGCCGGCGACAGCCCGCGCTCCGAACCGAGAAGCAGCCCGATCAGCAGCGACCACAGGGGAGTCGTGGCATTGAGCACCCCGGCGACACCCGAGTCGACGGTCTGCTCGCCGATGCTGAACAGGGCGAAGGGCAGCGCGTTGCAGAACAGCGCGGCCACCACCAGCCGCCCCCAGACGGTCCGCCCGCGCGGCAGCCGCTGACGCGCCCCCAGCGCCAGGACCAGCAGCGTCACGGCGCCGATCGCACAGCGCAGCACCGTCACCTCGACCGGCGAGAAACCGTGCTCCAACGCCACCTTGATCCACAGGAACGCCGAACCCCACAACAGGGCCAGCACCGCCATCCGCACCCCGACACGCACGTCCGCCTCCACATCCCTCGTCCGGTGCGTCCCACGCTGCCTCCCCGCACCTGACAGGACAAGTGAAAAGTAATGCAGCCACTGTTAACCTTTGCTGCATGCTCGACGTACGACGCATGCAGGTGCTCCGGGCCGTGGTCACCAGCGGCTCCGTCACCGCGGCCGCGGCCAACCTCGGCTACACCCCGTCCGCGATCAGCCAGTCCGTCGCGGCACTGGAGAAGCAGGCGGGCACCGCCCTGCTGGAGCGCATCGGCCGCGGGGTGCGGCCCACCGAGGCCGGACGGCTGCTCACGCGGTACGCGGAGGAGATCGGCCGGCAGGTCTCCGAGGCCGAGACGGCGCTCGGCGACCTGCGCGCGGGCCGCAGCGGACGGCTCACCGTGCGCTATTTCCCCACCGCCGGGTCCGCCCTCGTCGCCCCCGCGCTCGCCCGCCTGCGCGCTGAACACCCCTCCGTCGGCGTCGATCTGGCCGCCGCCGACCCGGACGATCCGCTGGCCGAGGTGCAGCGGGGCGACGCCGACCTGGCCGTCGTGGTGCGCACCGCGGACGGGCCGCGGGCCGGTGTCCGCCTCCTCGACCTCGTCGCGGACCCGTACCGCGCGGTCCTGCCCAAGGGGCATCCGCTGGCCGCCCGGCGCGTCCTGGACCTGGCCGACCTCGCCGACCAGCCGTGGGTCGGCACCGAGGGCCCGGCCGGCCCCTGCCACGTCCTCGTCACCGAGGCGTGCGGCGCCGCCGGATTCACCCCGGACGTCGTGGTGGACAGCGCCGACTACGCCACCGCGCAGGGCTTCGTCGCGGCCGGCATCGGCGTCGGACTGATGCCGCTGATGGGGCTTGCCCACCGGCATTCCGACGTCGTCGTGCGCACGGTCCGCGGCCCCGAGCCGGTGCGCCGGATCTGCGCGGCCGTGCGCGACACCGCTCCCGCACAGCCCGCCCTGACCGCGCTCGTGTCGGCGCTGCGCGCGGCGGCCGAAGCCTGACGGGCGCCCGGGATCCGCGGGCGCAGACAACGGGGCACCTCATGGTGAATACTCATTCACCAGCCGGGTGAATGCCGATTCACCCGACCTTCACGACGCGCCGGCCGTCCGCCCGCCGTCCCCGAGCAGGAGACCCATGGACCCCGCCCCGCTCCCGATACCCGAGCCGCCGCGCCTGCGCGACCGCCTCACCGTGCCCGTGCTGGCCTTCGGCGGCATCCTCATGGCGGTCATGCAGACCGTCGTCGTGCCGCTGCTGCCGGATCTGCCACGGCTCACCGGCGCGTCCCCCGCGGCCGTCTCCTGGATGGTCACCGCCACGCTCCTGGCGGGCGCGGTCCTCACCCCCGTCCTCGGCCGGGCCGGAGACATGTACGGCAAGCGGCGCGTCCTGCTGATCGCTCTCGGCCTGATGACCGGCGGCTCCGTGCTGTGCGCGCTGACCTCCGACATCCGGATCCTGATCGCCGCCCGCGCCCTGCAGGGCGCCGCCGCGGCCGTCGTGCCGCTGTCCATCAGCATCCTGCGCGACGAACTCCCGCCGCACCGCACCGGCTCCGCCGTCGCCCTGATGAGCTCAACCGTCGGCATCGGCGCCGCCCTCGGCCTGCCGGTCGCCGCGCTCATCGTCCAGTACGCGAACTGGCACGTGATGTTCTGGGCGACCAGCGCCCTCGGCGCGCTCGGCCTCGCGCTCGCCTGGTGGGCGGTGCGCGAATCGCCCGTCAGGTCCCCGGGCCGCTTCGACGCCCTCGGTACGCTCGGCCTCGCCGCGGGCCTGAGCAGCCTGCTGCTCGGCGTCTCGCAGGGCGGGCAGTGGGGCTGGGGCAGCGCGCGGATCCTCGGCCTCTTCGGCGGCGCCGTCGTGATCCTCGCCCTGTGGGCGTGGCAGCAACTGCGTGCCGCCCGCCCGCTGGTGGACCTGCGCCTGGCCGCCGGCCGCCGCGTCGGACTGCCGCACGTCGCCGCACTGTTCACCGGCTTCGCGTTCTACGCCAACTCGCTCGTCACCGCGCAGCTCGTGCAGGCACCCGTCGCCACCGGCTACGGCCTGGGCCTGTCCATCGTCGCCACCGGTCTGTGCATGCTGCCCAGCGGCGTCATCATGCTGCTGTTCTCCCCGGTCTCCGCCCGCGTCTCCACGGCCCGCGGCCCCCGCGTCACCCTGGCCATCGGCGGCATCGTCCTCGCCCTCGGCTATGTCGTGCGCATCGTCGACAGCACCGACCTGCGGGTCATCCTCGTCGGCGCGGCCGTCGTGTCGACCGGCACCACCCTCGCCTACTCGGCGCTGCCCACACTGATCCTGCGCGCCGTCCCCTCGGAGGCGACCGCCTCGGCCAACGGGGTCAACGTCCTCATGCGCACCATCGGACAGGCCGTCTCCAGCGCCGCCGTCGCCGCCGTCCTCGTGCACCACACGACCCGCGTGGGAGACGCCGAGGTGCCGACCCTGCCCGGCTACCAACTCGCGTTCGCCCTGGCGGGTACGGTCGCCCTGGTGGCCACGGCCGTCGCCCTGGCCGTCCCGTCCGACACCGCGCAGGAGGGCGTGGGCGCGGGCGTTCCGGCTCACGTGGCGACGACGAAGGGAGCCTGACGCGATGACCACGGCGTACGCCGACGAGCGCGAACCCGGCACGGGCCGACGCGATGCCGAGGCGACCAAGGCCGCCATCGTGCGGGCGGCCCGGCACCTGCTCGCCCGGCACGCGCACGGCGACATCACGCTCAGGGCGGTCGCCGACCGGGCCGGGGTCAGCCCGCCGCTCATCCTCAAGTACTTCGGCAACAAGGACGCCCTGTTCTCCCGCGTCATGAACTTCGAAGCCGACGTGGAGTCCTTCCTCGACGCCCCCCTCGCGGAACTCGGCCCGCACATGGTGCGCCACGTACTGACCGGGCAGGCCGAGCGCGGCGCCGACCCGATCCTGCGTATCGTCTTCGCCCCGCTCCACGGCGAACAGGGCGAGATCCTGCGGGCCAACTTCCGCGCCCAGGTCAGCGGCCGCCTCGCCGAACGCCTCACCGGCGAGGACGCGGGCCTGCGCGCCGAACTGGCCGTGTCGATGCTGCTCGGCCTCGGCGTCATGTACGGCATCGCCCGCGGCCCGCATGTGCGGGCCGCGGACGTCGACGCGGTGGTGGCCAGGTACGCCCCGGCCGTTCAGGCACAGCTCGATCCATCAGGGGCGCGAGGAAGCGCGCGACCAGCCCCCGCTCACCGGCACTGAACGCGCAGCGGCTCGAACCCGACGGCAGACTCGAACCCGTCGGCCCACCGCACCCTCAACTCCCCGTCATGGACGGAAACATCGGCCACGGCATCAGCGAGCGGGACATCGCACTCCCCGCCGAGAGCGGCCAGCGCCACGAAGATCCCGCCCCCTTCGACACCCGCCGAGAGCCGCGGCACCCGCACCCACGCCTCGTACGCCGTCCCCTCCGGCGCCCGCGCGGAGTCCGGCTCACCCCACCCGTACAGCCCCACCAACTCCGAGCGGAGCGCCTCCGTCGGCCACCCGGTGAGCGTCACGCGGGCCCCGTGCGGGGCGCCCACGACCCGGTGGACCCGCAGTTCGTGCCGGCCCCGCACCACGGTCACGCTCTCGACCCGCAGCCCCGGCACCATCGGCGGCCCGGACGCGAACACCGGGCGGTGCCAGGACGCCGCCCAGCCCCACCCGTCGCCCTGCCCCGCGCCCAGCGGACGGATCCGGCGCCGTACGCTCGCGGCGCCGCCGACCTCGACCGACAGATGGTTGTCCGCGACGTTCGTCAGGGACGTCGGGCCGGTGTGCGTGGAGTATGCCTGGCGGCCGTAGAGCGGGTCGTCCTGCGCCGCGAACTCGCCCTCGTACGGGCGGACATGGTCGCTGCCGTGATTGTGCAGCCGCACGATCCCGTCGTCCTGCGTCGACTGCACGAGCAGGCCCGGCGCCGGCAGCGCGAGCACCCGGTCGGGGCCCTCGCTCGGGGCGGGCTCCTCCGTCGCGGTCCACAGCGGATGGTCCTCCGGCGCGAGCAGCGCCACGAAGCCCTTCGACGCCCAGTACGGGGACGCGGGCCCGGAGTACGGCTGGAGCGTCGCGCTGTGCGGGCCGTGCCAGCCCAGGCTGAGCAGGCCCTCGTCCGTGACGCCGCCCCGGTCCAGGAAGTAGCGCAGACTGCCGCTGATGAGGCGGCGCGACGTGCCCGGCGACAGCGGTGTGTGCCCGGTGACGGCGCCGACGCCGATCGCCGCCGACGCCGCGAAGCGGTACGTCAGCGAACGGCCGAAGTGGATCGGCGCGCCGTCCCCGCCGAAGAGCAGCGAGAAGCCGTCCAGGTGCTCGCGCAGCCGGGGACCGAACCGGGCCGACAGCGCCGTGTCGTCCGACAGATGGGCGTGCAGCAGCGGATACAGGTGCAGCGCCCACCCGTTGTAGTGGTCGAAGGCCCGCCCGTCCCCGTCCGCGTACCAGCCGTCGCCCCGGTACCACGTCTCCATCAGGTCCAGGGCCCGCTCCATGGCGCGCGTCGTGGCCCCGTCGCCGCGGCCCACCGACTCCAGGAACGACGCCACCATGAAGGGGAAGAGGTACCAGTTGTTGGGCGCGGGCGTATGCGTGATCGCGCCGCGCAGCCACTTCTCCGCCCGGTCCTGCACGTCGCCGTCGAGCCGGTCCCACAGCCACGGCCGCGTCAGCATCAGACCGAGCGCCACCGACGCCGATTCGACCATCGGCTGGCCCTGCACATGGTGGTCCAGGATCAGCGGCCACGACTCGGCGTCGTCCGCGCCGGGCGTGCGGGTACCCGCCGTCAGGCCGCTCGCGTACCGCTCCAGCCAGCCGTGCGGATCCTTGCCGTCGGCGCCCGCGACCCGGAACCCGGCCGCCAGGAACGTACGGGCGAAGCCCTCGAGGCCGTCCGAGCGGACCCCCGACGCGGACGGCCGGCCCGGCAGGTCGAGCAGCGCGCCCTGCGGCGTGGCCCAGCGCCAGGCCGCGCCGAGCAGCCCGTCGGCGACGGCTTCCCAGTGCGCGCGGGCGTAGCCGGTGTACGGGCTCAGCTCCCGGTTCTCCACGGGAAGATCGAACGGAATGCTCATGCCAGGAACGCCAGCCTTTCGCGTCGTACGGGATGGGCGAAACCGTCGCCCGCGGCCCACCGCGCCACCTCGCCGACGGCCGTGTCGGCGAGCCGCTCCCACTCGCTGCCCTGGGAACCGGCGAGGTGCGGGGTGATCAGAGCGTTCGGGCAGTCCCACAAAGGGTGGTCGGCGGGCAGTACTTCGGGATCGGTGACGTCCAGCACCGCCCGGACACGGCCCGCGCGCACCACGTCGGTGAGCGCCTCCTGGTCGACGACGGCGCCGCGCGCGGTGTTGATGAGCGTGGCACCCGGCCGCATGGAGGCCAGCAGGTCACGGCTGACGAGACCGCGTGTGGCCGGCAGCAGCGGCGTGTGGATGCTCAACAGGTCGCTGCGCGTGAACAGTTCGGGCAGCTTCACCCACTCCACGCCCAGTTCGGCGGCCTCCGCCCCGGTGACGTACGGGTCGTGCAGCAGGACCTCGAAGTCGAAGGGCCGCAGCAACTCGATCACCCGGCGTCCGATGAGGGAGGCGGACAGCAGGCCCACCGTGCGCCGGTAGTTGCCGACGGCGTGCGAGGTGAGCAGCCAGTCGTCGCGGTCCTGGGTCTGCCGGAACTCGCGGGCCCGCTCCAGCACGTGCTTGCCGTGCAGCAGCAGCATCGCGAGCGTGTACTCGGCGACGGGCAGTGCGTTGGCCGCGGCCGCCGAGGTCACCTCGATGCCCCGCTCCCAGCAGGCGTCGGTGACGTGCCCGCGTACCGAACCGGCCGCGTGCACCACGGCCTTGAGCCGGGGCGCCGTCGCGAGGACGTCCGCGTCGAGGCGCGGACACCCCCATCCGGTGACGAGGAGCTCGACGTCGGCGAGGACCTCTCGGGCCCGCGCCGTCGTCAGGTCGTCCAGTACGGGCAGGGGCGCCAGGTCGCAGACCTTCGTGAGCGCGGCCGTGGACCGGGGCGTGAAGACGGCCGCCGCGGCCTGGGGGGACATGGCCAACGCCACGCGGGGCAGGGTCACTTGACCGCCCCCGCCGTCAGACCGGACCGCCAGAACCGCTGGAGGAGGATGAACGCGAGAATGAGGGGGAGGACCGCGAGAAGCGAACCCATGATCACCACCGGGTAGTACTCGGGAGAGACGGACGCCTGGCTGTTCCACTGATAGAGGCCCAGGCTCACCGGATACAGGTCCTGGTTCGACAGCATCACCATCGGCAGGAAGAAGTTGTTCCAGATCGCGGTCAGCTGGAAGAGGAAGACCGTGATCAGACCCGGGCCGAGCATACGCAGGGCGACCCGGACGTACGTCGTCAGTTCACCGGCGCCGTCCACCCGCGCGGCCTCCAGAACCTCGTTGGGTACATAGCCCTGGGCGAAGATGCGGCCCAGATACACCCCGAACGGGTTGAAGAGGACCGGGACGAACACCGACCAGAACGTGTTCACCACGCCCGTCTCGGACGCGATCAGGTACAGCGGCAGCGCCAGAACCGTCTGCGGCACCATGACCGCCGCGAGCACCAGGCCGAACAGCTTCTCCTTGTGCCGGAAGTGGTACTTGTCGAAGGCGTAGCCGCAGGCGATGCTGATCAGCGCTCCGATCGCCGCGCCCAGGACCGCGTAGAGCAGGCTGTTGCCGTACCAGCGCCCGTACAGACCGCCGTCCATCGCGAACAGGTCCTTGATGTTCTGCACCGGCGAGAAGTCGCTGAACGACAGGATGTTGCTGCTGAACAGGGCGTCGCGGGACTTCGACGAGGCGAGCACCAGCCACAGCACCGGGAGCAGCGTGTACAGGACGGAGATCGTGACGACCACGTTGACGGTGGCCCGGCCCAGCAGACGCGGGCGCAGCAGGGTGGAGTTCATCGGCTCGGCGGTGCTCATCGGGCGTTCTCCTCGGCCGCGTCGACGCGGTTGGTCCAGCGGGTGACGCCGTAGGAGAGGGCGATCGTGATGATCAGGAGGATCACCGACGCGGCGGCCGCGAGCGAGTAGTTGTTGCGGCTGAAGGCCGCGTCGTAGATGTACATGCTCGGCGAGAACCGCGAGTTGATCATCTGGGAGGACTGGTGGAGCAGCATCGGTTCGGTGAACAGCTGCAGCGCCCAGATCAGCGTGAACATCGCGACCATGACGATCGAGGAGCGCACGAGCGGCGTCTTCACCTGGAGCGCGGTGCGTACCGGGCCGGCGCCGTCGACCACGGACGCCTCCAGCACCTCACGCGGGACCGCCTGCAGGGCCGCGTAGAAGACGACCATGTTGTAGCCGAGGTTGCTCCACAGGGCGATGTTCACGATCGACGGCAGTGTGGTGTGCAGACCCAGGAAGTCGACCGTGATGTCGGCCTTGCCGAGGACCTCGATGACCGGGCTGATGCCGGGCGTGTACAGATACAGCCAGATCAGCGAGGCGATGATGCCGGGCACGGCGTGCGGCAGGAACAGGCCCAACTGGGCCCAGGCGCGCAGCCGTACGACCCCCGAGTCGAGCAGCAGCGCCAGCGCCAGGGAGCCGATCACCATCAGCGGGATGTAGATCACGCAGTACAGCGCGACCGTGCCGAGCCCGGACAGGAACGTCGGGTCGGTGAGCACCGCGGCGTACGAGCGCAGCCCCACGAACACGGTCCGCTCGGGGCCGAAGCCGAGTCCCGGCTGGTCGTCGCTGAAGAAGCTCAGCCACACCGCCGTGCCGACCGGGATCAGGAAGACCAGGGTCAGGAGGATGAAGAACGGCGTCATCAGGATGCCCGCGGCGCCGTTGCGCCGGCGCTTGGCCGCCCGGTGCGCCTGCTGCGGGGAGACGCCGGCCGTCCGGGGCGGCGCGGTGGTCGACGAAGGGACGTGCGTGGTCGCGGTCATGGAGGTCACCTGCCTTTCGGGGTGCGGGCGGTCATGTCGAGTGCTGGGTGGTGGCGAGACCGAGCGCCTTCAGGTCGGGCATCGTGCCCTCCTGCGCGGCGCGCACGGACGACAGGACGGTGCCCGAACCGGCGCCCGCGCGGGCGAACGAGTCCTGCATGACGGAGGCGGTGGCGGTCATCCGCGGACCCCACACCCAGCCGTCGCGGATCTTGTGGGCCTCCTCCTCGAACAGCGCGTAGATGTCCTGGCCGCCGTAGTACGTCCGGTCGAACGCGGCGCGGCCCACCTCGATGAGCTCGGTCGCCGCCGGGTACTGACTGCTCGCGCCGCTCGACAGCCGCGCCTTGAGGGCGTCGGGGTGGGAGACCTGCCACTCGATGAACTCCAGGGCGGCCTCGGGGTGGGAGCTGTTCTTCGTCACGGCGAACGTCGAGCCGCCGTGCGTGCCGAGCGAGGGCCGGTCGGGGGTCCACTGGGGCAGTGGTGCGATCCGCCACTTGGCCTTCTGCTCCGGCCGGGCGTTCATCTGCGCTCCCGCGTCCCACGCGCCGCTGAGCCGGGTCAGGACCAGGCCGTTGCCGATCTGCGCGTCGTAGAGACGGGCGGTGGAGGAGTTGACGTAGACGAGGTCCTCGTCGATGAGCCGCTGCCAGTAGGCGGCCACCTTCCGGGTCGGCGCGTCCGCCATGGAGACGTTCCACGCGCCCTTCGACGTGTCGAACCACGTGGCCCCCGCCTGCCAGGACCAGGCGGCGAACTGCGTCATCCCGTCCGTGGGGAAGGTGGCGATCCTGCGGCCCCCGCCGGTACGGCGCACCTTGCGCGCGAGCTCGGCGTACTCGTCCCAGGTGGTGGGGACGTCGAAGCCGTAGTGGCCGAAGAGGTCCTTGCGGTAGTGCATCACCATCGGCTCGATGTCGAGGGGCACGCTGTACGTGTGCTTCTCGAACGTCGTCTGGCCCAGCGACTGCGGCAGCAGCTTCGAGCGCAGCTCGTCGCTGATCATCGAGGTGATGTCCCGTGCGACACCGTCGATCGCGAACCCCGGCAGCTGCGGGTACTCGATGGTGGCGACGTCGGGGGCGTTGCCCGCCCGTGCCGCGTTGCTGAGCTTCAGGTACCCGCCCTGCGTGCCGGAGGGGATCTGCTCGAAGACGACCTTGATGTGGTCGTGCGTCTTGTTGAACGCGTCCACCACTTCCTGGCTGCCGCGCAGCGCGGACCAGAACGTGATGGTGGTCGTGCCTTTGGTACCGGACTTGCTGGTGCTCCCGGATCGAATGGACGCGCTGTCGTTCCCGCCGCAGGCGCTCAGGGCGCCCGTCAGCGGCAGCGCGGTGATCGCGGCGAGCACGGATCGACGGCTCTGTCGACCAGGCATGGGCGCCTCCCGCGGCTCCTGCGTGTTCGAGTCACGGGAATACTGATCGGCTGAGCGGACCTGGTCAATAGATCGATCAGAAGAAACTGAAACGGTCAAACGCTCATTCCGAAGCGGGAGTTGACGCCGGGACGGCGGAGGTGCCCGGCGCCCGGGTCGTCGAGCCGCGGACCTCCAGCGCCGGCAACAGCTCCAGACGCCGTACCGGACCCGCGGAGCCGCCGGCGGCGCTGCGGTCGGAGAGGCGGCGCAGCAGCAGCTCCGCGGCCGCCCGGCCGACATCCGCCTTCGGCGGCGACACGGCGGTCAGCGGGGTACTGCCGAGCGCCGCGACCACATCGTCGTACGCGATCACGGAACAGTCCTCCGGGACCCGCACCCCGCCGTCCCGCAGCGCCTGTACCAGCATCAACGCGTCCACGTCGCCGTGCAGCAAGGCAGCCGTCGCCCCCAACTCGGCCAACAGAGCCGGGAGTTCGATCGCCTTCTCCGCGCTCTCCGCTCCGGGATCGGGGGCCGCGCCGGGCGAACTGAGGGCCACCGCCCACTTGTCGACGTCCCCGTGCTCCGCCGTGATCTCGGTGAACGCCGCGCGGATGGCCCGCGCCGTCGGGCTGTCGTCGCGCGCGGCGAGCACGATGCGCCGGTGACCGAGGCCGGTGAGGTGCTCGACGGCGAGGTGGACGCCGTACCAGTGGTCCGTGCAGACGGTGTCCACGGCGTGCAGCGCGCTGCCGCGCCGCGGCCTGCGCTCCATCACGACGGCGGGTACCTCCAGGCGCGACAGCCAGGCGTAGTCCGCCTCCTCCGTCGCGCTGCTGCGCCAGCGCGGGGCGATCAGCAGACCGCGCGCACCCTCGGCCAACGCCCGCTCCACGATGGGCTGTTCGGCTCCCGGTGCGGTCGGTGCGATATGCAGCGCGATCCGGACACCGGCCTCCTCGAAAGCGGTGCGCGCGCCGTGCAGCGCCTCGTACAGGTAGGCGTGCCGCTCGGGGACGACGAGCGCGACGGGGCCGCCGTCCGCGGTGGGCGGCGGCGCGGGGACCGCCGCCCGTTCGGTCTCCGGCAGGACCGGGCGGGCCACTCCGTGACCGCGGCGCAGTTTGCCCTCGCGGGCCAGCTCCTCCACGTCGCGGCGGAGCGTCACCACCGACACCGCGAGCTCCGCTGCGAGATCGCTGACCCGGGTCGCGCCGCGCGACTGCACGACGGCGAGGATCCGCTGCCGCCTGAGATCGACCGGTTCGCGCATGCTGATGGCCCCCTCGTCACCCGCTGTTCGTTTGAGCGCTTCGCTGAACGCTTCGGCGGCAGCATAACCAGCGGGGACCGGACGAGGTCAGCCCTCAGCGATGTTCGGTTCCCCCGGGAGGCGGTCCAGAACGATACCGAAGTGCTGGTCGTAGGCCTTGAGCACCGCGGCGTCCGTGGGCAGTTCGCTGCGGGTGCGCTCCTCGCCCACCGTCGTGGTGAGCGTATGACCGCTGAGGGTGATCCGCCCGTCCTCGGTCAGCAGCGAACAGACCAGGGACCGGGTGAAGTGCGAGGCGGATGAGGTCCGGTGGTACCAGGCGCCCGCGTCGAAGTCCCGCAGGGCGCGGGGGCGCTGGTCGAGCAGGTACTGCGGCTCCCCGTCGCGCAGCACGAGCAGATCGCCGTCGGCGGCGTCCTCGACGCGGAAGACGCCGCCGGGGTCGCTCTGGTCGCCGCGCTCCGCGTACGCCAGCGGGAAGTGCGTGTGCGTGCCGAATCCGATGTCGGCGAGCCAGTCGGCGCCCTCGGCGTCGCGCACCCGCAGCGCCATGTGGTCGTACGGGATGCCGAGCGTGCCGCCCTCGCCCACGACACGCGCCTGCAGCAGGGTCACCTCGAAGCCGAGGGCGGTGAGCAGCGCGGCGAACGCGCCGTTGAGTTCGTAGCAGAAGCCGCCGCGTCGCCGGTCGACCAGTTTGGCGACCAGCTCGTCGGTGTCGAGCGTGATGTCCTCGCCCAGGTGCACGGAGAGGTTCTCGAACGGCACGGTGCGCAGATGCGCCAGGTGCAGGGCGCGCAGCGCCTCGCCGGTCGGGGCGGCCGGGCGTGCCGCCCCGATGCGGGCCAGGTAGGCGTCGGTACGGGGGTGATCCATGTGGTCCATGCGGACAGTGTCACCGCCCGTCGGCGTCGGCCTCGGCGTCGGGTCCCGGCCGGACCGGCAGCCGCCGCACGCTGTTGCCGATGAAACCCGAGTTCGCGGGCAGCTCCTCCCGTGGCACGGCGAGATCGAGAGCGGGGAACCGGGTGAACAGCCGCTCCAGCGCGACCGTCGCCTCCATCCGGGCCAGCGGCGCGCCCAGGCAGTAGTGCGCGCCGTGCCCGAGCGAGAGATGCCGGCTCTTCGCGGGGCGGGTGAGGTCGAACCGGTCGGCGTCCGGACCGTGCGCGGCCGGGTCGCGGCCCGCGCCCGAGTACCCCGCGAGCACCGGGGTGCCCTGCGGGATCACCGTGCCGCCCACGGTCAGGTCCCGGGTCGGGTAGCGGAACGGGAAGTAGCTGACCGGGCTGTCCCAGCGCAGCGTCTCCTCCACGACGTCCGACCACGTCGCCGTCCCCGCGCGCACCAGCGCGAGCTGGTCGCGGTGCGCGCACAGCGCCCGTACCGCGTTCGTGATCAGGTTCAGCGTCGTCTCGTGACCGGCGATGACGAACAGGATGAGTGTGCCGATCAACTCCTCCTGGCCGAGCCGGTCGCCGTCCTCCTCGCGCGCTGTGATGAGGGCGCTCGTGAGGTCGTCCCCGGGCTCCTTCGCCCGGGCCGCGGCGACCTGGGCGAGCACCGCCACCATCTCCTTGTTCGCGTCGAGGGCTTCCTGCGGGGTCGTGTCCGTGGAGACGATCTGGCTCGACAGGTGATGCAGACGGTCCCTGAACTCTTCGTCCACGCCGAAGAGTTCGCAGATCACCCGCATGGGCAGCGGCAGCGCGAACCGCGACCGCAGCTCCACCACACCGTCGGCGGCCGCCTGCTGGGCGACGCCGTCGAGCAGCTCGTCGACGAGCCGCTCGATACGCGGCCGCAGTCCCTCCACCCGGCGCACCGTGAACGCGCGGCTCACCAGCGACCGCAGTCGCCGGTGGTCCTCGCCGTCCGCCGTCGTCATGCCGCGCACCGTCGCGAACGTGCGCAGCGGCCAGCCCGGTGGTATCCGGCCCTCGGCCAGCGCCGTGAAGTGGCGGGCGTCCTTGGCGACGTCGGGGTGGGCGAGGAACTCCCTGAGCGCGTCGTGGCCGAGGACGACCATGCCCGGCACGTCGCCGGGGAGCACGACCGGCGCGACCGCGCCGCGCTCCAGGAAGCGGGCGTTGCGCGCGTGCGGGCAGCCGCCCGCCGGGTCGAGGCGGTAGGCGGGGGAGCCGGCGGCCCCGAGGGGGCCGGTGGCATCGTCGATGGAGGTCAACTGGGGCTCCAGACAGGTCGGGTGACGAGCACGGGGGAGTGCCCGGCCCTGACCGGCCCGTCGACTCCCCCCAGTGCGACGGCCCTCGGATCCTACGGTGCCTGCGGCCCGAGGCCCAGGTCGTAGATCCGATCCAGCAGCCACCCCTCGTTGCCCGCGAGACCGGCGCGCAGGAGTGCCTCGTCGGCCTCCGCGATCGGCACGGCGAGCACGGACGCGGTCGCCGGTGGCTCCGTGCCGGAGAGCGCCGCGCGCGCCGTGTGGAGCAGCCGCAGGCACGCCTGTGCCGCCGCCACCTCGTGGTGCTTCGTCTGCTGACCCTGCTTGCCGAGGTTCCTGATCCCGTTCATGCCTCCCACTCTTGCGCACGGGTCTGACAATCCCTCTCCAATGGGGCGGGACTAGCCTCGTGAGTGCCCTGAGCCGCGCGCCAGGGTGAGAACGGAAAGGAAGGATCCGCTTTTGTCGTCGCTCGCAGTTCCCCTGTTCGATCCCGCGGCGGGCCAAGGCGCCCGGCAACTGGCCGAATTGGGGCTCGCACTGGTGCTGTCCACCCTGATCGGTGCGGAGCGCGCCGTCCAGCAGAAGAGCGCGGGGCTGCGTACGCACACGCTCGTCGGCGTGGGCAGCGCCCTGTTCATGGAGGTGTCCCAGCACGGGTTCAACTCCGTGCTCGGGCTCGACGGCGTGTCGTTCGACCCGTCACGGGTCGCCGCGCAGATCGTCTCCGGCATCGGGTTCATCGGCGGCGGGCTCATCTTCGTCCGCCGGGATGCCGTACGCGGTCTCACCACCGCCGCGACGGTCTGGCTGACCTGCGCCATAGGGATGGCCTGCGGCGGCGGTCTGCCTCTGCTCGCCCTCGCGGCGACCGCCTGCCACTTCCTGGTCGTGCGCGGTTACCCCTGGCTGAGCCGGCGCGTGCCCGCCCTGGCCACCGAACGGCGCTCGGGTCTGCATCTCGCCCATCGGGTCGGCAGCAGCGTGCTGACCCGCGTCCTGGAGGAGTGCACGAGCCGCGGCTTCCGCGTCGTGGAACTGCGCACCGACCGCACCGAGTGGGAGGAGCGGCCCGACCGGCCCGGCACCATGGCCGTGCGCATGGAGATCGAAGGCGCCGCGGGAGTCCCCGAACTGGTCGCCGTCCTGGCCGAACTCGACGGGGTGCTGGACGTGGCGTCCATGGAGTCGGCGGCGGACGAATAGCGCCGGCCGGTGCGCGGTCGGCCGCCCCGGGGCGCCGGACCGGCCCGGCGGCCCAGGGCGAAAGCCGCTCTCGTGCACCCGCGGGCCGCACGGGATGATCCGAGCATGACCGAACCCGTCAGCGCACGGCCCTGATGGGCGGTACGGGCGGGCTCGCGATGATCGGCCCCGGGGCGACGGTGGCCGCGACCGGGCGCCCGGACCGACTCCGCGCGCCCGCCCGCTCGCCGGAAGAGTCAGCGGCGCGTCAGACGCAGCCGCAGATCGTGCGGCATCAGCGTCAGTCGCTCGGTGATCCTCAGCCGGTAGTCCGGCTCCGCCCGCAGGTCGTAGCGGCGCAGCAGCAGCCCCAGCACCAACATGCTCTCGTGCAGCGCGAACTGACGGCCGATGCAGGCCCGCGCCCCCGTGCCGAACGGCTTGAAGACGTGCGCGGGGCGCCCGCGCACCGCCTGCGGCGCGAACCGCTCCGGGTCGAACGACTCGGGGTCGTCGCCCCACGCCACCGGGTCGCGGTGCAGCATCGTCGTCAGGACCAGCGCCCAGGCGCCGCGCCGCATCGGGTGCGTCCCGCCCAGCGTCGTGTCGGCGACCGCCTCCCGCGCGAACGCCGGAGCCGTCGGCCACAGCCGCAGCGACTCGTCCAACACCCGGCGCAGATAACGCAACTTGGCCACCTGCTCGTACGCGGGCGTGGGCGTGTCGCCCCACACCCGGTCGACCTCCTCCTGCGCCTTCGCGAGCACGGCGCGGTCCTGCGCGAGATAGTGCAGCGCGAACGACAACGCGCCCGACGTCGTCTCGTGCCCGGCCACCAGGAACGTGATGACCTGGCGACGGATGTTCTCCGGCGTGAGGCGCTCGCCCGTCTCGGGATGCGCCACGTCGAGCATCCGGTCGAGCAGATCGCCGGGGCCGCCGCCCGAGGCACGGCGCGCGGCGATCACCTCGTCGACCGTCCGGTTCAGGTACGCGCGGTCCGCGGCGTTCCGCTTCTCCGCGCCGCGCAGCAGCACCGACAGCAGCGGCGGCACGACGTTGCGGCGCTGGGCGAAGGACAGCGCGCCCACCATCGCCGTCACGAACGGATGGGGGCGCTCGCGTTCGAACGACCCGAAGTCGTGCCCGAACCCGGTGCGCGCGATGGTCTCCAGGGTCAGCTTCGTCATGTCCCCGGGCACGTCCACGGTCCGCCCGGCCGCCTCGCTCGCGTCCCACGCGGCCGTCAGCTGCCCCGCCACGTCCAGCATCAGCGGGTGGTAGCCGGCCATCGCCTCACGGCTGAAGCCGGGCGCCAGGATGTCGTGCGCCAGCTGCCAGTTGGGCTCGTGGTTGTACGCCGTGAACAGTCCGTCGCCGGCCACCGGCCGCAGATTCGCGACCCCGAGCCCGACGTGCTTGGCGAACCGCGACTCGTCCGCGAGCTCCGCGGCCAGCTCGGCGCCCGCCACGAACACGATCTCCTTGCCGAACCCCTTGCGCCGGAAGATCGGCCCCAGCTCGGCCGCGATCCGCATCGAGTCCTGCAGCGGCGTGCGGACGTTGGCGCCCACCACATCGCCGATCAGCGGCACCCGGCGCGGCGGGTGCGGGATCCGGTCCAGGCGCGGCCAGCCCTGCTCGGCGCTGCGAAAGCCCCGGGGCAGCACGCTCCCCGCCGTCTGCGTCACCTGCGCCATCGTGCCCATCTCCCCTGCGCGCGCGGCTGGTTGAGACCGCATCCGCACCTTGTTAGACGTGGATTCAATAATGCGCCACAGTGTGGTCCCGTTGTTGAACCGACGTCAAGTAAGCGGACGGACGTCCAGTAAGGTGCCCGCATGAGCGCAGAGCGAGGGGGAGCGCGGACGTCGGGGGAGCGGACCCGGCGCAGGCTGAGCACCGAGGAGCGGCGGGAGCAACTGCTGTCCGTGGGGTCCACGTTGTTCGCGCAGGATCCGTACGACGACGTCTGGATCGAGCAGGTCGCCGAGATCGCGGGTGTTTCGCGCGGACTGCTGTACCACTACTTCCCGACGAAGCGGGATTTCTTCGCCGCCGTCGTCCGCCGCGAGAGCGCCAGGATGCTGCGGCTGACCGCGGCCGTCCCCGGCGTTCCGGTCCGTGACCAGCTGGGGACCGGCCTGGACACGTTCCTCGAGTACGTCGCCTCGCACGCGGAGGGTTTCCGGGCCTTCCACCGCGCCGAGGCGGCGGGCGATCCCACGGTGCGCACCGTGTACCGGGAGGGTCTCGCCGCCCACGAGGCACAGATCATGGCCGCCATCGAGGCCGACCCGCAGCTCGTGGGCCGGCTCCCGGAACCGGCCGTGCTGCGCCTGGCCGTGCGCGGCTGGCTGGCCTTCCTCGTCGCCGTCTGCCTGGACTGGCTCGACGGGCGGGAGCTCACCCGGGCGCAGGTGCGCGACCTGTGCGCACGGACCCTGCTCGGCGCGCTGGAGCCCTGACCTCAGGGAATCGCGGGGATCGTAAGGAAAACTTGCAAGGCTGCCTGTCTATCTCCTACGGTGGAGGCATGTCAGGAACGCAGGGACCCGCGGCCGCCGAGCCGCCCACCGAGCGGATCGCCGCCGACCTCGCCACCGTCGTCGGGCGGCTCTCGCGCCGACTGCGCAGCGCGTCGCCGGACAGCCTCCTCACCCCCACCCAGCGCACGGTCCTGGCGCGCCTCGGCACGGAAGGGCCCGCCACCACAGCCGCGCTCGCCCGCTCCGAGTACGTGCGCCCGCAGTCCATGCGCCTGACGATCGGTGCCCTGGAGGAACAGGGCTTCGTGACGCGCTCGCCGGATCCGAACGACGGGCGGCAGTCCGTCATGTCGATCACCGACAGCGGCCGGGCCACCCTGGACTCCGTGCGCGCCGCGAAGCACGGCTGGCTCGCCCAGGCCCTCTCCTCCGAGCTCGACGCCGCCGAGCGCCGCACCCTCGCCGAAGCGACCCTGCTCCTCGAGCGGCTGGTGCAGAAGTGAGCGGTGACGCGAGCGACATAGCCGCCACCCGCGTCACCGTCCCCCGGGAGTCCGCCCCGGCGGAGACCGGATTCCGGGCCCGGCTCACCGCCCCGCTGCTGCTCGGCTCGGTCCTCAACCCGCTCAACACCACGATGATCTCCACCGCGCTGGTGGCGATCGGGCACCACTTCGGGATCGGCGCCGCCGACACGGCCTGGCTGATCTCCGTCCTCTACCTCGCCAGCGCCGTCGCCCAGCCCGTCCTCGGCAAACTCGCCGACGCCCTCGGCCCGCGCCGCGTCTTCCTCGCCGGACTCGTCGTCGTGTGCGCCTCCGGGCTCGTCGGCGCCCTGGCCCCCACCTTCGGCTGGCTCATCGTCTCCCGGCTGCTGCTCGGCATCGGCACCTCCGCCGCCTACCCCGCCGCGATGGCCGTCCTGCGGGACGAGGGGCGCCGCGTGGGCCGCCGCCCGCCGCGGCCGGTCATGGCCCGGCTGTCCTTCGCCGCGCTCGGCAGCGCGGCCGTCGGTCCGACGCTCGGCGGACTGCTGGTCACCGTCGTCGGCTGGCGCGGCATCTTCGCGGTGAACGTGCCCGTTGCCGCCGTCGCGTTCGCCTGCGCACTCGCCTGGATCCCCGCCGACCCGCCCCGGGCCACGGCCAGCGGCCCGGCCCCCAGGCTCGCCCTCGACCCGCTCGGGATCGGCCTGTTCTCCACGGCGCTGACCGTGCTGGTGTTCTTCCTCCTGGACCTCGCCCACCCCATGTGGTGGCTGCTCGCCCCCTTCGCCGTCCTCACGGCCGCACTGCTGTGGTGGCAACTGCGCTGCCGCACCCCGTTCATCGACATCCGGATGCTCGCCGGCAACGGCCCGCTCGCCCGCACCTACCTGCGCCACGGGGTGAGCTACCTGCTCATCTACTGCGTCATGTACGGATACACCCAGTGGCTGGAAGAGGGGCGCGGCTACTCCTCCGGGCACACCGGCCTGCTGATGCTGCCGATGTCCGTCGCCGCACTGGTCTGCTCCCTGCTCGGCGCCCGCACCAAGGGCATCCGCGCCCCGCTCACCGTCGCGTGCGTCCTGCTCACCGCGGGGGCGGGCCTGCTCACCCTCGTGTCCGGGGACACCCCGCTCGCGGTCCTGCTCCTCGCGGGCGCCTGCTTCGGCATCCCGCAGGGCCTCATCGGGACCAGCAACCAGGCGGCGGTCCAGGAGTACGCACCCGCCGCCGACATCGGCGCCGCCGCGGGCCTGCAGCGCACCGCCCAGTACATCGGCGCCATCACCGCCTCCAGCCTGATCGCTCTCGCCTACGGTCAGCGGGCCGACGACGCCGGACTCCACCTGATGGCGACCGCCTCGGCCGTCCTGGGTGTCCTGCTCGTGGCCCTCACGGTGACGGACCGGGCCCTGCGCCGGGCGGGCCGGTAGGAGGCGCCACGCCGGACGGCTGCTGCTGAGCGCGTTCCAGGAAGCGCAGCAGCTCCACTGGGAAGGGCAGCACCAGCGTCGAGTTCTTCTCGGCGGCGACCGCCACCACGGTCTGGAGCAGCCGGAGTTGCAGCGCGGCGGGCTGCTCGGACATCACCCCTGCGGCCTCGGCGAGCTTCTTCGACGCCTGCAGTTCGGCGTCGGCGTTGATGACGCGGGCCCGCCGTTCCCGGTCGGCCTCCGCCTGCCGGGCCATCGACCGCTTCATCGACTCGGGCAGCGACACGTCCTTGATCTCGACGCGGTCGATCTGTACGCCCCAGCCGATGGCCGGGCTGTCGATCATCAGCTCCAGGCCCTGGTTGAGCTTCTCGCGGTTGGAGAGCAGGTCGTCGAGGTCGCTCTTGCCCATGATCGACCGCAGCGAGGTCTGCGCCATCTGGGAGACGGCGAACCGGTAGTCCTCGACCTGGACGACCGCGTTCGCCGCGTCGACGACCTTGAAGTAGATGACGGCGTCCACCCGTACGGTGACGTTGTCCCGCGTGATGCCGTCCTGCGCGGGCACCGGCATCGTCACGATCTGCATGTTGACCTTGCGCAGCCGGTCCACCCCGGGCACCACCAGGGTGAACCCGGGCGAGCGCACACCGCCCGACAGCCGCCCCAGACGGAACATGACTCCGCGCTCGTACTGCTTCACCACGCGGGCCGCCGCCGCGACGTACACCAGACAGGCCGAGCCGGCCGCCGCGCCCGCGATCAGGAGTTCCTGGACCATGGCGACCCCCAGCCGTCCGATTCATCCGCTTAAGCAACGATATGTCCGACCGGTCGGCAAAAGCGAGCGTCGCTCATGGGGGGGGCATGCTCGGAGCACGGTCACTCGGCGTCGTGGAAGACGAGCCCCAGCGTGTGCCGGCGGCCTGTGCGGACCGTGCTCACGCCGTGCCGCATGGGGCCGTTCGCCCAGCCGCGCACCGAGCGCACCGGCCGGTCCCGGGTCGTGAACACCAGCGCGTGCCCCCGTGTCAGGGTCGTCGCGAAGCCCCGCGACTGGGCGCGCGGCCGCTGCTCGGTCATGAGGAACTCGCCGCCGCGGTAGTCCACGCCCGGTTCGTCGAGGCCGATCACGACCTGGAGGGGGAACACCAGCTCGCCGTACAGGTCCCGGTGCAGGGCGTTCCAGTCGCCCGGCCCGTAGCGCAGCAGGATCGGCGCCGGCCGGGTCTGGCCCGCCGCGTGGCAGTGCTCCAGCCAGGTGCCGAGGTCGTCCGGCCAGGGCGCGGGCCGGTTCAGCCGCCGGGCCCAGGACCGCGCGATCGGCAGCAGCCGCGGATAGAACGCGGCGCGCAGCTCCCGGACCGGCTCGGGCAGCGGGTGACCGAAGTACCGGTACTGGCCCCGGCCGAACCGGTACCGGGCCATGTCGACGGTCGAGCGGAACCGTGCCGCGTCGTCGTAGAGAGCGGCGACGGACCGGCACTCGTCCGGAGCGAGCACCGGCCGCGACGTCAGGGCGCTGCCGAACTCGTCCAGTTCTCCCGCGAGTTCGGCCCAGTCGAGGGCGTCGAGCCGGTCCTGTGCCGTGCCGAGAGAGGTGCTGGTCATGGGAGGCGTTCCTGTTCCACTCGCATAAGGGTCGGTCCGGGACCGTGCGTCCGCCGACGGTCTCCACACTGGTCGCGGGCGCGTGAGGATGCCGGCGGAAATCGGACGCGGAGTCCGGTGAGGTAGTGTGACCGGGCCCAACAGCGCCACGAGGGAACGAGGAGGTGAGTCCGATCACCGCTGTGTCAGGTCGGGAGCTCCCTTCTCCTGTCGTACGAGCCCTCCGTTCGCTCTGAGCGGGACGGCGGCCGTGCGGCGCCCGGGAGCCCCATCGGTATCCCGAGAGGTCACCCACCAGCCATGTCGCTTCCGCCGGCAACCCCGTCGCCCCGTTCCGTGCCGTCCTCCGATGTCCCCGCAGACCCTTCGCCGGTCGTCGCGACCCTGCGTGCCGCGGGCTGCGTCTTCGCCGAGGACGAGGCCCGCGTCCTGCTGTCCAGCGCCCGGGACGCGGCCGAACTGACCGCCATGGTCGAGCGCCGCGCCGCCGGACTGCCCCTCGAACACGTGGTGGGGTGGGCCGAGTTCTGCGGCCTGCGCATCGCGGTCGACCCGGGCGTCTTCGTACCCCGCCGCCGCACCGAGTTCCTGGCCCGCCAGGCACACGCGCTCACCCCGCCGGGCGCCGTCGTCGTCGACCTGTGCTGCGGGAGCGGCGCCGTCGCCGCCGCGCTCGCCGACCTGCGCCCCGCGCGGCTGCACGCGGCGGACCTCGACCCGGCCGCGGTGCGCTGCGCCCGGCGCAACATCGAGCCGCTCGGGGGAGAGGTCCACGAGGGGGACCTGTACGAGCCGCTGCCGCCCGAGCTGGCGGGCCGGGTCGACATCCTGATCGCCAACGGCCCGTACGTCCCCACGGACGACGTGCCGCTGCTGCCGCCCGAGGCCCGCGACCACGAGCGGCGCATGGCCCTGGACGGCGGCGCCGACGGACTCGACATTCTGCGCCGGGTGGCCGCCGGGGCGCCGCGCTGGCTGGCGCCCGGCGGCCGGCTGTTCGTGGAGACCAGCGACCGCCAGGCCGCGGCCGCCGAGGCGGCCGTCCGCTCCGCCGGTCTGCGGCCACGGGTGGCGCAGGACGACGACCTCTACGCGACGGTGATCATCGCGACGCGCGCCTGAGGGCCCGTTCCCGGAGGGCGGGGCGTCGCCCGCGAGGGCGCCGGGCTCACGTTCCGAAGGACACCCGCACGTCCTTGAACCCCAGTGAGCGCAGCAACCCCTTCAGCATGTCGGTCGTGTTGCGTTCGGCACGTCCGGTGAGGCCACTGTCCCGCGCCGCCTCACCGATGTGCCGGGCGGCGAGCTTGCGCACGGCCCGCTCGTCGTTCGGGTTGTCGGAGAACAGGTCCCCGAGCCGGTCGAGGAGACCGCGCTGCTTCGACACGGCGTAGGACCGGTCCGTGTCGAGCGCGGGGTCGCCCAGCCGCGCATGCGGCAGCTTGAGCGTCGCCGACGTCCGCTCGTCGTTCACCTTCACGTCCCCGGAGCCGACCTTTCCGAGGTCCACGTACGCGTCCACGCTGCCGGCCCCGATGTACAGGGTCCGGGTCCCGCGGATCGCGTCCGGGAGGTACTTGGTGTCCTTCTCCAGGTCGACCACGACCTGGAAGTTCCCGGACGCGGCATCGTAACGGCTCAGATCTCGCACCGACTTGAGCAGCGCGGGTCCCGACCGGTCGTGCGTCTCGGTGCCGAACACGTCCAACCGGTCCACCAGGCGCAGCCCGGTGAAGACGAGCACCAGCACCACGACAAGTACACCCACGGCTTTCGCCCAACGGGGCAGTGGCAGAGCCCTCGACGTCATGACGGATACCTCCCTTCCCAGGAGGTCTAGTTCCACCGTATCGACGGATCACGCCTTGGGCAGCGCCCCGGGCGTGCGGACGAGCCGGTCGCCCGACACCCGGGACCACCACACTCCCTCGCCGCGCGTGAGACCCGGCAGGGCCAGTTCCATCTCCCGCACCCTGCGCGCCGTCAACTCCCCGGTGATCAGCCACGTCTCCCGGCCGCCCGTGGTCTCACCGAACTCGGCTCCGAGTGCGGACAGTCGGGCGGTCACCGGTGCGAGCGTGTCCAGCGGCACCTCGACCTCGAAGGAGTGCACCGGCTCGAAGACCCGGGTCCCGGCCCGCTCCAGGGCCCGGCGCACGACGAGCGCGGTCACGGTCCTGAAGTCGCCGGCGACGCTCACGGGGGAGTCGAACCCCGAGCGGATCAACGTCACATGACAGTCCGTCACCGCATGGCCCTGCGGCCCGCCGCGGGCGAGGATCGCGTGCACCGTGTCCTCGATGGCCTGGTGGAACGCCCTGGGGAGAGCGCCCAGTTCGGTCTCGTACGAGAAGACGCGCCCGGAGCCGAGCGGTCCCGGTGCGACCCGGAGCCCCACGGTCGCGGGCAGCCCGGTCGTGCTGCGGTGCCCCATCTCCTCGACCGCCTCACCCGTGCCGGCGGGCCGCTCCAGGCAGCGGACGCGGCTCGGCCGGAACTCCGCCTCGATGCCGTACTCCTGGGCCAGAGTGGCCCCGAGGACCTCCTTCTGGACCTCCCCGTAGAGGAGGAGCTCGGTGCTGCCGTCGGGTTCCGGGCGGGCATGGATCAGCGGGTCCTGGTCCGCGAGTTCGAGCAGCGCCGCCCGCAGCGCGGCACCCTGCCCGGGGCGGACCGCCCGGGCCACGGTCTCGAGCGTCGGCGGCGCGAACCGCGCCCCGTCACCGGTGAGTTCACCCAGCCGGTCGCCGACGCGGATCCCGGCCGTGGCGCGCACCTCGGCGATCTGGCCGGGCCCTGCGATGTCGCCGCCGGGGCCGACGACCTGGAGCCCGGTGAGCCGTCCGGAGATCCGCTCCGAACCGCCCTCGGCGTCACGCCTGAGGAACGTGACCTTCTGACGTGCCCTCACTTCACCTCCGTACAGGCGCAGATAGCCGATCCGTTCGCCGACGGGCCCGCGCCGCACCGCGAAGACCGTGCCGGTCGGCTCTGCCGGCGCGGGCCCGGGCCGTGGGGCGGCCGGGAGGAACGCCCGCACCGCATCCACCAGTTGGGTGACTCCCTGGCCGCCGATCGCCGAACCGAACAGCAGGGGGTGGACCGTGCCGTCGCCGGTCCGTGCCGCCAGCGCGGCGCGCACGGTCGCGGTACTCGGCGGCGGCCCGTCCACCAGTGCCGCCAGGATCGTGTCGTCCACCTCGGCGAGCGTCCGGGCGGCCGCGTCCCGCACCGCCGGGTCGTCGAGAAGGCGGGCCGTGACGGCGGCGCGCGGCGTACCGGCGTCCCGTACGTCGCTCAGCGGCACCACGTGCGGGGTCAGCCGGCGGCGGATGTCGTCGAGCAGCGGGGCGACGCGGGCACCCGCCCGGTCGATCTTGTTGACGAACACGAGCGTGGGCAGCCCCATGCGCCGCAGCGTCTTGAGCAGCACGCGCGTCTGCGCCTGCACACCCTCCACGGCGGAGATCAGCAGGACGGCCCCGTCGAGCACCGCGAGGGCCCGCTCGACCTCGGCGATGAAGTCGGAGTGGCCCGGGGTGTCGATGAGGTTGATCTGGGTGTCGCCGACGGTGAACGCCGCGACGGCCGAGCGGATCGTGATGCCGCGCTGCCGCTCGATCGCGCCGGTGTCCGTGCGGGTGTCGCCGCCGTCGACGCTGCCGAGCCGGTCGATGGCACCCGTGTCGAACAGGAGCCGCTCGGTGAGGCTGGTCTTACCGGCGTCGACGTGGGCGAGAATGCCGATGTTCAGGGTCGTGCGAGCCTGCGGGGTCTGCATGGAAGGTCGAGTCCTCGAAAACGATGGTCCGGCGGGGTCGCTGAACTGCTTCGAGGAATCGGCGCATGCGGGTCTCCTGAACGGCGAAAGGTGTGACGCGCCTATGGTGCGCAGCGGGTCACGGCGCGGCGCAACTCAATTTTCCGGGACGGTGAACCGGCGGACGTAGCGCTTCTGCCACGGTGTCTCCACGGCGCGCCGGTCGTAGTTCCGGCGCACGTACGCGACGGCCTCGGCGGCCGGCACCCCGTCCAGCACCGCGAGGCAGGCGAGCGCCGTCCCGGTCCGGCCCCGGCCGCCCGCGCACGCCACTTCCACGCGTGCGTCGGCACACCGCCGCCATGCTTCGTGCAGCACGGCGCGGGCGCGCTCGGCATCGGACGGCAGCCGGAAGTCCGGCCAGTGCAGCCAGGCCGACTCCCAGTCCACGGGCGGCGGCCGACGGCCGAGGAGGTACACGCCGAATTCCGCGCGCGGACCGGGCGGCAGCGGGGCGCGCAGCCCCCGGCCGCGCACCAGCCGCCCCGAGGGCAGGCGCAGCACGCCGGGCCCGTCCGGCTCCCAGGTCATCGCGCCTCCTGCGCGGCGGAGAGCAGGAACGCCGCCAGACGGCGCGCCCGCCCGAACGCGTCCGGGAAGACATCCAGACCGTCCGAGACCAGCGCACCCTCGTGCAACAACATCAGCGAACGCCCCAACTCCCGTGCCGCGTCCGGCGATACGTCCTGGGCGAGCCGGGTGAACAGCTCCAGCGTCCACTGCTTCTGCCCGGCGATCACCGCGTACGCGGGATGCGCCGGATCGCTGATCTCGGCGTGCGCGTTCACCATGCTGCAGCCCTTGCCGCTGTGGGCCGCCATCCACTCCTTCGACGCGTCGAAGACGGCCAGCACCCGCTCGGACGGGCTGAGCGCGGCCGGGTCGTGGTGCGCCGCGAGGAAGGCCCGCCAGCGCGCGTCCCGCGTGGCCAGGTAGTCGACGACGATCTGCTCCTTGGAGCCGAACCGGTCGTAGAGCGTCTTCTTCGTGACGCCCGCCTCCGCCGCGATCAGGTCGACGCCCACGGCATGGATGCCCCGCTCGTAGAAGAGCCGCGATGCGGTGTCCAGGACGCGGCGCGCGGCCGGGGTGAGGTCGGGGCGGTCCGGATCGACGGTCGGCGGGCCTGAGGTCTTCGTAGGCATGCCTCCAGAGTAAACCGATCTGTATAGTGACGTCAGGTAAACAGATCTGTATACCTCTGCTCGACATCGACATCGACATCGACATCGACATCCGATACCCGCGCTCACAAGGCGGTGCCCACGCCATGAACGTCCTTCTGTCCCTAGGTTTCGTCCTGACCTGGAGCTCCGGTTTCATCGGAGCCAAGCTCGGGGCCGACGAGGCGGCCGCCGTGACCACGCTGATGTGGCGGTTCCTGCCGCTCGCGCTGGTCCTCGGCGCCGTCGCCGCGACGGCGGGGCGGCGCTGGTGGCGCGGCCTGTCGCTCCGCGACGCCGGACGCCAGATCGTCGTCGGCGTCCTCTCCCAGAGCGGCTATCTGCTGACCGTCTACTACGCCATCCAGCTCGGCGTCTCCAGCGGCACCACCGCCCTGATCGACGGCACCCAGCCGCTCGTCGCGGGCGCGCTCGCCGGACCGCTGCTGCGCCAGTACGTCACGGCGCGTCAGTGGCTCGGACTGTGCCTGGGGGTGGCCGGGGTCGCCGTCGTCACCACGGCCGACGCGGCGGCCGTCACCGGCGTCGCCGGGTGGGCGTACCTGATCCCCTTCCTCGGGATGCTGGCGCTGGTGGCGGCGACGTTCGTCGAGAGCCGCTCGCCCGCGCCCGTCGAACCGATGGCCGCCCTGACCGTGCACTGCGCCACGAGCGCCGTGATCTTCACCGCCCTGGCCGCCGCCACCGGTGGCACGGCGCCGCCCGCCGCGCCGTCGTTCTGGCTGGCGATCGCCTGGCTCGTGGGCCTGTCGACGTTCGGCGGCTACGGCCTGTACTGGATCGTGCTGCGCCGGCGGGGACTGACGCAGGTCAACACCCTGATGTTCCTGATGGCGCCGGTGACCGCGGTATGGGGAGCGCTCATGTTCGGCGAACCGTTCGGCGTGCGCACCGTGCTCGGGCTCGCCCTGGGGCTCGCCGCGGTCGTGGTCGTCCAGCGGGGCGCGGCAGGTCGGCGGCGAACTCCCGCGGCCCGCTACTCCT
This sequence comes from Streptomyces sp. cg35, assembly GCF_050410835.1. Taxonomy (NCBI): domain Bacteria; kingdom Bacillati; phylum Actinomycetota; class Actinomycetes; order Kitasatosporales; family Streptomycetaceae; genus Streptomyces; species Streptomyces sp. cg35. The sequence continues at coordinate 524,624 of NZ_CP191268.1, read as the reverse complement.
GATGTCCGGCGGTGACCAGGTGCCGATTGGGGCGCACGGCAGCCTCGGCCAGCTCGGGCACCTCCGCGACCACGACGCCCGCCCCGGCCAGCGCCCCGATCCCGTCGGCGCCCGGCACGAACGTGTCGGGCTCCCGCCACGCCGTCACCACCCGACGCACCCCCGCGTCGACGATCAGCCGCGCGCACGGCTTCGGCCGCGACGCCCGGCGGGCGCACGGCTCCAGGCTGCTGTACACGGTGGCGGTCGCCAGGCGCGGATCGTCGGCGGCGAGCTTGCCGAGCGCGGCCTCCTCGGCATGCACGACCGGGTCGCCGGCCTCCCGGGAGTGGCCCCGCGCGAGTTCCGTGCCGTCGGCCGCCACGATCACCGCGCCGACGCTGAACGCGGTCTCGGACGGCGGGCAGTCGGCGGCCAGCTCGCAGGCGAGCCGCAGCCAGTGCCGGTCCGCCGCCGTCGCCGCGTCCGTGGCGCCGGGCACGGTCGGCGCGTAGCGCGTCACGATCACGTCGCCCACCTGCTCCGAGTCCAGGAGCCGCATCCGCCCGCGCGGGCCGCCCGGATAGGCGCCGGGCCCGAACAGTCGTGGCGCGTCCGGCGCGCCGACCACCAACGGCGCGACGGCGAGCCGCAGTTCGTCCGCGAACCCGAGCTGCAGCAACTGCGTGTGCACCCGCGCCCCGCCCTCGACCATCAGCCGGCCCACGCCCCGCGCGCCGAGGTCGTCGAGCAGCGCCGCCCAGTCGACCACCGGGCCGAGCGGCACCACGTCCGCCACCTCGCCCACGCGGCTGCGGGCCGGCGGGGCGCCCTCGTCCGTCGTGTACAGCAGCCGCTCGCCCCCGGTCGTCCAGAATGGGTCCCCGGGGTCCAGGTCACCGGACGCGCTGACCGTCACCTTCAACGGGTACGCGGGGCGCCCCTCGCCGACCCGCCGGGCACGCCGCTCGGCGGAGTTGACCAGCAGCCGGGGCCGGTCCGCGCGCAGCGTCCCCGCGCCGACGAGGATCGCGTCGCTCGCGGCCCGCACCGCGTCGACCCGGTCGAAGTCCTCGGGCCCCGACAGCAGCAGCCGCTCGGGCCCGGTGTCGTCGAGGCAGCCGTCGAGCGAGACGGCGGCGGACAACAGCACGTAAGGGCGGGACATGGCGGCTCCGTGACCTGGGTGGCGTACGCCCCGACCCTACCGAGGCGCGGGCGGTGTTCCGTCGCCGAAGGGCCGCCCGCCCAGCCGCTCACGTCCGTGCGGCGCCCGCCAGCCCGAGAGATCCGGCCCCAGCGGCACGATCCCCGTCGGATTGATGCCCGAGTGCACCTGGTAGTAGTGCCGCTTGATGTGGTCGAAGTCGACCGTGTCGCCGAAGCCCGGCGTCTGGAACAGATCCCGCGCGTACGCCCACAGCACCGGGTCCTCGGTGAGCTTGTTCCGGTTGCACTTGAAGTGGCCGTGGTAGACGGCGTCGAAGCGCACCAGCGTCGTGAACAGCCGCACGTCCGCCTCGGTGATCGTGTCGCCGACGAGGAAGCGCTGCCCCGCCAGCCGCTCGGACACCGCGTCCAGGCGTGCGAACACATCCCGGTACGCGTCCTCGTACTCGCTCTGCTTCGTCGCGAACCCGGCGCGGTACACGCCGTTGTTCACGTCCCGGTACACGTCCTCCATGACCGCGTCGATCTCCTCGCGCAGCGGCTCCGGATACAGATCGGGAGCGCCGGCGCGGTGCAGCGCGGTCCACTCGGTCTCCAGGTCCAGGGTCAGCTGCTGGAAGTCGTTCGTGACGAGCTCGCCGGACGGTACGTCGACGATCGCGGGCACGCTGACACCGCCCGGATAGCCGGTCTCCCGGGCGTCGTACGCCTCGCTGAGGTAGCGGATGCCGAGCACCGGGTCGCGGTCGTCCGGGTCCAGCGTGAACCGCCAGCTGCGGTCGTCCTGGATCGGATCGGTGACGGCCAGGGACAGCGCGTCCTCCAGGCCGAGCAGCCGCCGCACCACCAGGGCGCGGCTCGCCCACGGACAGGCGAGGCTCACGACGAGCCGGTAGCGGCCCGCCTCCACCGGCCAGCCGTCCCGGCCGTCGGCCGTGATCCGGTCCGCGAAGTGACTGCGGGACCGCTTGAAGCCCTTCTTTCCGTACGCGTCGTTGCCGTTCACGGAGTCTCCCTCCAGAGCCGGATCCATGGGTGGGCCACGGTGTCGAGCCTGCCCGGGAAACGGCCCCCGTACCACCGCACCGCGAGCGCCGGCCGGCGCCCGGTGAGAGGCTCGCAGGACCTGGGGCACCCCGGAACGCGGGGACGTCCCGCGCGGACCACGGAAGGCGCAGGCATGACGACCCTCACCGGCACCTACCTCACCCTGGACGACGGGCGCCCCGCCGTCCGCCTGACCCGGACCTACGCGCGGCCGGTCGAGCGCGTCTGGCGGTACGTCACGGACCCGGCCGAGCTGCGGCACTGGTTCCCGTCCCCGTTCCGGGCGGACGAGCTGAAGCCCGGAGCCACCGTTCTCTTCTCCGACGCCCCGGACGCGGCGCAGCAAGGGGCCACCGGCACCGTCCTCGCCGCCGACGCCCCGCGCAGCCTCGCCTACACCTGGGGAGGCGACGAACTCCGCCTCGGCCTCGAACCGCTCGACGACGGAGGCACCCGTCTCACCCTCACCAATGTCCTGGAGACGGCCGACGGCGCCGCACGCAACGCCGCAGGCTGGGAGGTCTGCCTCACCGCCCTCGACGCAGCCGACCGCGGCCAGGCCCCCGACGGGCCGCACACCGGGGCGAGCGCGCCGTGGAAGGAGCTGTACGACGCCTACATCACCGCCGGATTCCCCTCCGGCGCACCGGTGCCCGGCCTCGACGACCTGACCTGAGGCGGCCACACGCCCGGCTCCAGAATCCCCAACGCGTAGGCGCGGGCGACCAGTTCGGTCCGGTTGGACGCGCCCCAGCGCTGCGACAGGCGCCGCAGGTGGTACGTGACACCGTCGGTCGTCAGACCCGTCTCACGCGCCGCCCTGGCCGTCGTCGCGCCCGCCGCGAGCAGCGCGAGGATCCGCTCCTCGTTCGGATGCAGCACCACCGGGGCCGGCGCAGGACGCGGCGCGGACTCGCCCGTCACCCGCAGCATCACCAGCAGATCGGGCAGCGCGTTCGGGGTCTCGCTCACCGGGTCGACCGTCAGCTCACCGCTGCGCCCCGCACCGTCGGCGGCCCGCCAGGTCACCGCCACGGTGTAGCGCGAACGGCGCCGCAGCTTCAGCGCCTCGACGATCCGGTCGACCTGCGTGCCGTCGCGCGGCGCGAACAGCTCCAGCAGGTCGCGGCCCTTGAGCCGCCCCGGGGTCGTGCCCCACTCGGCGGCGAGCGCGGCGTTGACGATGCGCACGACCCCGTACGGGTCGCACACCGCCACCGGCATCGGAATGCGGTCGAAGAGGACCATCGCGCGATTGCGCCACACCACCGCGTCCACCGGCCCGCATCTGCCTCTCGTCCCTGCCACGAATGCGGGCCGGGCACAAGCCCGCCACGCCGTCACCCGCTACACAATCATGTAGCGGAGCGGCGCTGACCAGCGGGGGAGCGGGATCAAGCTGGAAGCGCCGATCCCCCCACCCGCGAAAGGCAGTTGCCGCACCATGCCGCACCCCACGCTGCTCCCGCCGCCCCCCACCGACGGCCTTCCGCTCATCGACATCTCCGCCACCGGCCCGGGCCCCGCCCCGCTGCAGCAGGTCATGGGCCTGATGCGCGAGCACGGCCCGGTCCTGGTGCGCCGCCTGCACGGCCGCGACGCGCTGTTCGTCGCCGACCTCGACCTCGTCACCGAACTCGCCGACGAGTCCCGCTTCACCAAACACATCGGTCCCGCCCTGGAGAACGTCCGCGCGTTCGCCGCCGACGGCCTGTTCACCGCCTACAACGACGAGCCGAACTGGGCGCGCGCCCACGACATCCTGATGCCCGCCTTCGCGCTCGGCTCCATGCGCAGCTACCACCCGGTGATGTACCGCGTCGCCCGCCGGCTCGTCGACGCCTGGGACCGGGCCGCCCACGACGGCCGCCCCGTGGACGTCCCCGCAGACATGACCCGGATGACGCTCGACACCATCGGACTCGCCGGATTCGGCTACGACTTCGGGTCCTTCGCCGGCACCGAACCGCACCCGTTCGTCGAGTCGATGGTGCGCTGCCTGGAGTGGAGCATGAAGCGGCTCGCCCGCACCCCGGGCGGCGACCACACGGCGGCCGACGCCGCCTTCCGCACCGACGCCGACTACCTCGCACAGGTCGTCGACGACGTCATCACCGCCCGCGTGCGCGGCGGCGAGCAGCACACCGACGACCTGCTCGGTCTGATGCTGACCGCCGAACACCCGCAGGGCGGCGGCACGCTGGACACCGCCAACATCCGCAACCAGGTCATCACCTTCCTCATCGCCGGACACGAGACGACGTCCGGCGCGATGTCCTTCGCCCTGTACTACCTCGCCAAGAACCCGGCGGTCCTCGACCTCGTCCGCCGTGAGGTCGACGACCTGTGGGGCGACACCGCCGACCCCGAGCCGGACTTCGACGAGGTCGGCCGGCTCACCTACACCCGGCAGGTGCTCAACGAGGCGCTGCGCCTGTGGCCCACGGCGGCGGCGTTCAGCCGGGAGGCCCGCGCCGACACCCTGCTCGGCGGGCGCGTGCCCGTGCGCGCCGGACAGGGCGTCACCGTGCTCACCCCGATGCTGCACCGCCGGCCGGTGTGGGGCGACAACCCCGAGCGGTTCGACCCGAACCGGTTCACGCCCGAGGCCGAGGCGGCACGCTCACCGCACGCCTTCAAGCCCTTCGGAACCGGTGAACGCGCCTGCATCGGGCGGCAGTTCGCGCTCCACGAGGCCACCATGCTGCTCGCGATGCTGGTGCACCGCTACCGGCTGCGCGACCACGCCGACTACCGGCTCACGGTGAAGGAGACCCTCACCATGAAACCGGACGGCTTCACCCTCGAACTCGCCCCGCGCACCCCCGCCGACCGCCGCCACACTCCGCTCCCCGGCCACACCGCGGCGCCCGAACAGGTCCGCGACACGACGGAGCTGCCGGTACAGGTCCGGCCCGGAACACGCGCCCTGTTCCTGCACGGCAGCAACTACGGCACCTGCCGGAGCCTGGCCGCCCAACTCGCCGACGAGGCCGCCGCCCTCGGCTGCGCGACCGACGTCGCCCCGCTCGACACCTACGCGGGAGCACTGCCCACCGACCACCCGGTGATCGTCGTCGCCGCCTCCTACAACGGACAACCCACCGACGAAGCCCGGGAGTTCATGACCGCCCTGGACCGGGCCGCGGACGGCTCCCTCGACGGAGCGGTGCACGCCGTGCTCGGGGTCGGCGACCGCAACTGGGCCGCCACCTACCAGCACGTCCCCACCCGCATCGACGACCGCCTCGCCGCCCTCGGCTCCGAGCGGCTCTGCGAGCGCGCCGCCGCCGACGCCTCCGGCGACCTGACCGGCACCGTGCGCACCTTCACCGCCGGGCTGCGCGCCGCACTCCTGGAGCGGTACGGCGACCCCGACGCCACCGGCACCGGGCCCGCGCCCACGGCGACGTACGACATCCGCGAGGTCACCGGCGGCCCCCGCGACCTCGCCGCCGCCCGGCACGGACTCGCCCCGCTGACCGTCACCGAGGCCCACGACCTCACGGCCCCCGGCCACCCGCGCACCAAACGGTTCCTGCGGCTCGCGCTGCCCGACGGGCAGACCTACCGCACCGGCGACCACCTCACCGTGCTCCCGGCGCACGAACCCGCCCTCGTCGACCGCGCGGTGCGCGCACTCGGCGTCGACCCGGACACCCTGCTCGACATCCGCACCGACCGGCCACGCCGCGACACGCTCCCCGTCGACCGCCCTCTGACGGTCCGTGAGCTCCTGTCCCGGCACGTCGAGTTGCAGCACCGCCCCAGCCCCGATCACGTCGCCGCGCTCGCCGCCGCGAACCCCTGCCCGCCCGAGGCCGCCGCGCTCGCGGCACTGCCCGCCGACGATCCCCGGACGTTCCTCGAACTGATCGAGGACCACCCGGCCCTGCGTGGCGCCCTCACCTGGCCGCAACTCATCGACCTGCTGCCCCCGTTGAAGCCGCGCCACTACTCGGTCTCCTCCAGCCCGGCCCTGGTGCCAGGCCACGTGGACCTGATGGTGTCCGTGCTCGACGCGCCCGCCGCCTCCGGCAGCGGCCGCTACCGGGGCACCGGCTCCACCCACCTGGCGGCCCTGCGCCCCGGCGACACCGTCCTCGGCCGCGTCCAGCCGTGCCGCGACGCCTTCCGCATCCGGCCCGACGCCCCCGGACCCGTCGTCATGATCGCGGCCGGAACAGGACTCGCGCCGTTCCGCGGCGCGATCGCCGAACGACTGGCAGCGGCCGGCCAGGGCGACCGACTCCCGCCCGCCCTGCTCTACTTCGGCTGCGATCACCCCGACCGCGACCTCCTGCACGCCGACGAACTGCGCGCCGCCGACGCCGACGCGGCGATCTCCCTGCGCGCGGTCTTCAGCGATGCCCCCGTCGACGGACACGCCTTCGTGCAGCACCGCATCGCCGCCGAGGGAGCCGAACTCTGGGCACTGCTCGACGCCGGTGCCCGGGTGTACGTGTGCGGAGACGGCGCCCGGATGGCGCCGGGCGTCCGCGCCGCGTTCCGGGACCTGTACCGCGCGCACGTCCCCGGCGCCGACGCGACCGCGGCCGAACAGTGGCTCGCCGCACTCGTCGTCGACGGCCGCTACGTGGAGGACGTCTACGGGGGCTGACGGCCCAGGAGAACCTCAGCTCGCCCCGAGGTCCGCGCTCAGCCAGTGCTCCGGATGCAGCTGCACGAGGAGCAGGCCCTCGGGGCCCGACCTGCGGAAGGAGTTCTCCACGTACCCGGCCAGCACCTCCGGCGCCAGGTACCGGCCGGCGACCTCCTTCAGGTCGTCGGCCGTCGCCGTACGCAACGCCACCGGCCCCTCCGCCGCCACATAGCGGTACGACGGCTCGACACGCTGCACCAGGAACGTGCACCGCCCCGCGGCCGCCAGCAGATGCGCCTTGCGGCTGTCGCGTCCGGTCACCGCGGTGAACGCGCCACCCGGCCGGTACGCGTACCAGATGGGCACGTTGAGGGGACCCCGGCCGCCCCGGGCGTCCACCGCGACGCACGCGGGATGCGTGGCCGCGAGGAACTCGTCGCGCTGTTCTTTCGTGAGCGGCATGAACTCTCTTTGGAGAAGCGCGAGTTGTGGTGGTGCCGGCGCCTGCCTGCTGCTCGGTCTACTTGGCGGGCATCTTGAGCTTCTGGCCGACCCGGATCAGATTCGGGTCCGCGATCCCGTTGAGCCTGGCGATCTCGCCGTAGCGGCTCGCGCTGCCCAGCTTCGACTGCGCGATCCCGGACAGCGTGTCGCCCGCCCGGACCGTGTACGCCGCCGGGGCCGCCGCCTTGCGCGCCGTGGCCGTCGCCGCCTTCTTGCGGGGCGCGGCGGCCTTCTTCGCGCCCGCCTTGCCGACTCCGTGCCCGGCGAGATAGGCGAGCGGATCGGTGTGCCCGTTGTACTCGTTGCGGGTGCGGGCCTCGAAGTGCAGATGAGGGCCGGTGACATTGCCGGTCGCGCCCGAGAGCCCGAGCCGCTGGCCACCGGTCACCGACTGGCCGGTCTTCACGTCCAGCGAGTTCAGATGGGCGTACAGCGTGAAACGGCCGTCGCTCATCTTCACGATCACCGCGTTGCCGTACGCGCCCTGGTTGCCCGCCGTCACGACGGTGCCGGGCCCCACGGACTTCACGGGCGTGCCGGTGGGGACCGCGAAGTCGACGCCGGTGTGGAAACCGGCCGCCCAGCCGCCGGGCTGGCGGTACTTGGCGCTGACGCGGCCCTTGTCGACGGGCATGCTCCAGGTTCCAGTGCTCATGGTTCCGTTGTACCGGCCGCACCCCGGTACCGCATGCGGCGGACCGCCCGCCCTGTCCCGGCGGCAAGCCTCCGACCTGCGGCGGAGCCGAATTCTTTCTAGGCTCCGAGACATGGCAGAGCCGATGAGCGCGGATCAGTTCGCGGCCGCACTGCGCGCCGAGGGCGGGTCCGTCACCGAGTGCGGGAACTGGCGCGACCACCACCGCAACGCCAAGGGGGCCTGGGGCCCGGTGAACGGCGTCATGATCCACCACACCGTCACCCGCGGCACCGAGGCGACCGTGCGACTGTGCCGCGACGGGTACGAGGGGCTGCCGGGCCCGCTGTGTCACGGCGTCATCGCCAAGGACGGCACTGTCCACCTCGTCGGCTACGGCCGCGCCAACCACGCCGGCCTCGGAGACCCCGACGTGCTCAAGGCCGTCGTGGCCGAGACGGAACTGCCGCGGCGGCAGCAGGCCACCGTCGACGGCAACCGGCATTTCTACGGCTTCGAGTGCGAGAACCTGGGCGACGGCAAGGACCCGTGGCCCGCCGCTCAGCTCGACGCCGTCGAACGGGCCGCCGCCGCGCTCTGCCGCCACCACGGCTGGAACGCCCGCTCCGTCATCGGCCACAGCGAGTGGCAGCCCGGGAAGATCGACCCCACCGGGTTCACGATGGCGTCGATGCGGAGCCGTATCGACGCACGTCTCGCAGATCGCCCGAGGTAGGTCCCGCGAAGACCACTCCTGCCGCCGGGCTAGCGCGATGGCCGAACTGGCCGCAGAATCAGACGTATGTCCTTTATGTCCGCGGGTGTGACGTGGCTCGGACTCGGCCTGACGCTCACTACGGCCGGTCTGGTGACGTATGGCCTCGCGGCGCTTCCCTGTTCGGCCTCCGTCCGCCAGGAGGACGCCGAACTGGTCTGCCGCCCGGCGCGGCGGACGGCTCTGGGGCTGGGGGCGCTGGGGGCTGCGGCCTTGGTCGTGGGAACGGTCCTGCTCGTTCTCCATGTGACGGATTTCCGCTGAGCGCAGACAGACAGATCGAGGCACACAGGTAGGCGTACGGAGCAGGGTCGCGTCGACGACGCGACCCCACCGCCTGGCGTGTCAGTCCTCCCCTCCGCCGTAGGGGCGGGTGATGACTTCCATGCCATGGCGCACCGGATCCATGAAGTACACGCCACGACCGCCGTCGTTGTGGTTGATCTCGCCCGGCTGCTTTCCGTGCGGATCGGCGTAGTACGTGATACCGGCGTCCTTGATGCGCTGGAAGATGCCGTCGAACTCCTCCTCGGTGACGAGGAAGGCGTAGTGCTGGGTGACGATGGACTCTGCCGGAATGGACGCGAAGTCCAAGGTCACACCGTTACTCAGGTCGAGGGCGACGAACGGACCCCATTCGGCCCCGACGTCCAGACCCAGGATGTGGGCCAGGAACTCGGCGGATTCCCGGCTGTCCCGGGCGTGCACGATGGTGTGGTTGAGCTGAACTGCCATGGGGGATTGCCTCCAGAAGGCAACTCCGGCACCTCCATGCCTCACCCGGACGGTGACCGGCACGCGATGCTGCCGCGGATACTAGGCACACCGCGGGCCGGCCCGCCAGTTCTTTCGGGCCGGACGGGCTCAGTCCAGGGCCAGTTCCGGGTTGTACATGTCCAGCCACAGCGCCAGGTCAAGGGTGCGCTCCAGGCCACGCCGTGAGGCCTGGGTGATCTGGGGTGCCTCACGGTGCGCGGCGCGGGCGACGCGCGCGTGGTCGACGAGGTCGAAGACGCGGTGCGAGGGCCGGGAGAGCAGGTCCTTCGCGTGGTCCTGGAGAGCGACCGCGTACTTGGGGTCCTGCGTCGACGGGTAGGGGCTCTTGACCCGGTCGTACACCGACTTCGGCAGCACGTCCGCGGTCGCCTCGCGCAGCAGACTCTTCTCCCGGCCGTCGAAGGACTTCAGCGCCCACGGGGTGTTGTACACGTACTCGACGAGCCGGTGGTCGCAGAACGGCACCCGCACCTCCAGGCCCACCGCCATGCTCGCCCGGTCCTTGCGGTCCAGCAGGACCCGCACGAACCGGGTCAGGTGGAGGTGGCAGATGCGCCGCATCCGGTACTCGAAGTCGCTCTCGCCGTCGAGACGCCGGATGCCCTTGACCGCGCCCGCGTAGCTGTCGGCGACGTAGCCCTCCAGGTCGAGCCGCTTGCCGAGGTCGGGGCGGAGCACGTCCGCGTCGTCACCGAAGTGCCGGCCCATCCGCACCAGCCAGGGGAACGTGTCGGCGTTGCGTGCCTCCTCGTCGAAGAACTGCAGATAGCCGCCGAACACCTCGTCCGCCGACTCGCCGGAGAGGGCGACCGTGGAGTGCTCGCGGATGGCGCGGAACAGCAGGTAGAGCGAGGCGTCCATGTCGCCGAACCCGGCCGGGATGTCACGGGCCCGGATCACCTTGGCCCGCACCTCCGGGTCGGCCAGCGCATGCGAGTCGAGCACGATGTCGCGGTGGTCGGTGCCGGCCGAGCGCGCCACGTCGTGCACGAAGGGGGTGTCGGGTGTGCCGCGCAGCTCGTCCGCGACGAAGTTCTCCGCCTGACCGACGAAGTCGACCGCGAAACTCCGGACGGTCTCGCCCTGCCCGGCCAGCTGCCGCGCCGCGATCGCGGTCATCGCCGAGGAGTCGAGACCGCCCGACAGGAGCGTGCAGCGCGGCACGTCCGAGACCAGCTGGCGGCGCACGATGTCGTCGAGCAGGCCGCGCACCGTGGCGATGGTCGTCTCCCGGTCGTCGGTGTGCGCCCGCGTCTCCAGCGTCCAGTACGCGCGGCGGCGCAGCCCGGACCGGTCGACGGTGACGACGGTGCCCGGCTCGACCTCGTGCATCCCGTCCCACACGGCATGTCCGGGAGTCTTCACGAACGTGAACAGTTCGCGGAGTCCCTCGAGGGTGACCCGGCCCCTGGCGAGCGGGTTGGCGAGGATCGCCTTCGGTTCGGAGCCGAACAGCACGCCGTCCGCGGTCTCGTAGAAGTAGAAGGGCTTGATGCCCATCCGGTCGCGGATCATGAGCAGCTTGTCGACGCGTCCGTCCCACACGGCGAAGGCGTACATGCCGTTGAGCCGCTCGGGCAGTTCCTCGCCCCATTCGAGGTAGCCGCGGAGCACCACCTCGGTGTCCGAGTCGGTCCTGAACTCATGCCCGCGAGCGGCGAGTTCGGCGCGCAGCTCGGTGTAGTTGTACGTCTCTCCCGAGTACACCAGAGCGACCGTGCCGCTCGGTGTCGTCGCGGTCATGGGCTGCCGGCCGCCCGGCAGATCGATGATGGCGAGCCTGCGGTGACCGAGCGCCGCGGGACCCTCGATCCAGGTGCCGCGGTCGTCGGGGCCGCGGCACTCCATCGTCCGCGTCATCGCATCCAATGCGTCGGCCGAGGCCCGCAGGTCGCGGTCGAAGGAGACCCAGCCGGTGATGCCACACATATGCTTCCTCCTGCTTCCCGTTCCGCCGTGGGCAGCCGGACACGGCCGCGTTGACCTGCGGTGACGCAGGCGTGGGTGCCGTCGGGGCCGAGTCGGTTGTACACGGCATCTATATGTCGAGCGTGTGTCATGGCGGCGGGCCGGGTCAACGCGGCCGTAACGTGCCGGGCGGCGCGACCCGGAGGATTTCGGCCGCGCCGCGCCGGACCGGCCGGAGTGATCCCCTTCGCAAATCCCTTGCTGTGCGGGCTTCCCGGCTTCGGTTGCCTCGGGCGACCAGTGCGATCCGGCCATCGGCAAAGGTTTGATCAATCCTGCCGGCATCGTCGGCGGATGACTCCCTGGGAACGCGCGGAGCGACTCGACGCCGACCGCTTGGCCGACGCCCTGCGCGCGCGGACGGGGACGCGACTGACCGCGGAGGGTCCTGTTCCGGCGGGCAGGTGGGCGCTGCGGCCGGCCTGGGCGCACATGCGCCTGCGCATGACGGACCGGACGATCCGTCACTTCACCCCCGACGAGGTGGAGCACTGGCTCGACCTCGCCGAGCGGCGCCTCGACTGACCCGCGCCGCACCGGCCGTCTCGCTGCGGTACGTGTGCCCGAGCTCGGGCCCGAGGCCGAAGTAGTGGCGGAAGTTGTAGACGAGCGGACTCCACGCCACCGGGTCGATGTGGTCGGTGCCGGGCACGACGATGTCGGACGTGGCGTGCACCTGGCGCACCGCCGCCTCGACGACGACGAAGTCACCGCCCGTGTCGGGCCGTACGGCCACGGCCCGCGCCTCCAGTTGCAGCGGGCACTCGGCGACCCGCGGCGGCCGCACCGCGACCGACGGCTGCGGCGTCAGGCCCGCCGCCGCGAACTTGTCCGCCTCGAAGCGGCAGCCGCGCGGCTTCGAGGCGGGCACCGGGTCCCGGCCGGTGAGCGGGGCCAGCCGCTCGACCGCCTGCCACAGGCCGGGCCCCGGCAGGCTGACCACCACATCGGGGCGGGTCGCCAGGTTCCGTGCGGTCTGCCCCTCGGCGCCGAGCCCCAGCACGAGCGTGCGGCCCAGCGCCCACGCCGAGGACATCGGGGCCAGGTTGAACGTGCCGTCCGGATTCTCCGTCGTCAGCAGCACCACGGGCGTGCCGAAGTACAGGACGCCCGGCTCGACGGACAGATGAGGCAGCGAGGTCGCGGTGGTCATGGACGGGAGCGTAGGCAGCGATCGGTTCGGCGCCCGCCGAAAGGTGCCGGGCCGGTCCCGCCCCGGGGGCGGCCGTGGTCCCGGTCAGATCCACCCGCGGCGCTGCGCGATCACCCCGGCCTGGAAACGGTTGGCCGCGCCGAGGAGTTCGTGCAGCCGGCTCGTGCGGCGCCGCATGGTGCGCACCGACCAGCCGAGCTGACGGGCGATCGCCTCGTCCTTCAACCCGCTCACCAGCAGCGACAGCATCAGTCGGTCGTCCGCGTCCAACGGACCCTCGGCGGGCGCGTCCAGCGGCTCGGCCGCGGCCCAGCACAGCTCCCAGTGGTCGATGAGCGCGTCGAGCAGTGCCGAGGGCCGGATCACCGCCGCCCGCACGTCGGACAGGTCCAGGGAGAGGGGCAGCAGCGCGATGCGGTCGTCGGCGATCGCCAGCTTCACCCGCAGCCCGGACAGCACCCGCGCCTGCTCCCCGTGCGCCACGAGCCGCCGGATGTCGTCGAGCACCCCGGGCCACTCCAGCGCCTCGGGCGCGTACACGGCGCGATAGCCGACGCCCTCGGCGAGCGCCGTCTCCTCCACCGGGTTCGCCGTGGTCAGCGCGTACGGCGGCCGGTCCAGGGTGCGGACCTGGTGCCGCGCCTCCTGCTGCAGGCGGACGAACCAGCGGCCCAGCGCCTCGCTGCCGTGCACGATCTCGACCTCCTCACCGCCGCCGTGCCGGCCCGCCGAGAACAGCCGGGACAGCTCGGCCGCCGTCGACCGGACGCGGTCCAGCTCGGCCGCGCGCGTGCGGACCAGCGCGTCGACGGCGTGCTCGGGGTCGATCGCCGCGTACCGCCGGCGCGTTCCGGACAGCCGGCCGACCAGCCCCAGGTCGTGCAGCCGGGCCAGGGCGCGGCCCACCCGGTCCGCGGAGCACGCCAGTTCGTCGCCGAGCTGCCCCGGCGAGGCGGCCTGGCGGGTGAGCAGGGCACGGTAGACGGCCTCGTCGAACGGGTCGACGCCGACGGCAGCGAGCTGATCGGTCATGCCGGGATCCTGGCCCATGTGTGCCAGCGGCAGCAATGGGCCGCGGTGATCCATTGTGCGGGCATCGGCCGGGCGACTACCAAGTGCACGCATGGGCAACCACATACGACACACACGACGCGGCGTCCGAAGACCCCTGCACGCCGCGCTGACCGCCGCCGTGCTCGGCGGGCTGCTGGGAGCGGCGCCCGCCGCCGAGGCGGCCGGCGCCCCCGCGCGCACCCGCGTCATCGTCGAACTCGACGGCGCCACCGCACTGGAGGCGCCCCGGGGCGCCACCCGTGACGCACGCGCCGCCGACGTCCGGGTGGCTCGCGCGAAGATCGACGACCGGCAGGACACGGTGATCGAGGCGGCCGAGGACGCGGGCGCGGCCCCGAAGGCCGTACGCCGCCTGGGACTTGCCCTCAACGCGGTCGCCATGACCGTCGACGAGGACACCCTGACCCGGCTGCGCGCCCTGCCCGGCGTCAAGGCCGTCGTCCCCGACACCCGGATGAAGGTGCAGGCCACCGACGCCCACGAACTCGTCGGCCTCCCCGAGGTCTGGCAGCGCCCCGCGCCCGGCGGAGGGAAGGCCACCGGCAGGGGCGTGACCGTCGCCGTCGTCGACTCGGGCGTCGACTACACGCACCCCGACCTGGGCGGCGGCCTCGGCGAGGGCCACAAGGTCGTCGGCGGCCACGACTTCGTCAACAACGACGACGACCCCATGGACGACAACGCCCACGGCACCCACGTTGCCGGCATCATCGCGGCGAAGGCGGCCGGGAGCGGCGGCGTCACCGGCGCGGCGCCGGACGCCCGGCTCCTCGCGTACAAGGTGATGGACGCCGACGGCTACGGCGACACCTCCGCGATCGTCGCGGGCATCGAGGCGGCGATCGACCCCGCCAACCCGCACCGCGCCGACGTCATCAACCTCAGCATCGGCGGACCCGGCGACGGCACCGACCCGCTCGGCCTGGCCGCGAGCGCCGCCGTCGACGCGGGCGTCGTGGTCGTCGCCTCCGCGGGCAACGAGGGCCCCGGGGCGTACTCGGTCGGCAGCCCCGCCGCCGCCCGGGGCGTCCTCGCGGTCGGCGCCTCCACCAGCGGGATCGCCGTGCCCGAACTCCGCCTGGCCGGACAGCGGGAGACCCTGGAGACGTACCGCGGACTGGTCTCCGCCAACCCGCCGGACACGCCCGTGACCGGCGCCCTGGTCGACATCGGCACCGGCAGCCCCGAGGACTGGGAGCGGGCCGGGGACGTACGCGGCAAGACCGTCCTGTACGCCTTCCCGCCCGCCCGCGGCGAGGGCGACACCGTCTACGCGGACGACCTCGCCGTGTACGAGCAAGCGGAGAAGCGCGGCGCCGTCGCCCTGGTCGGCGGTGTCGCGAACAGCGGCGGACCGGTCGTCGCCGGCGGCAGGGAGCAGCAGGAATCCGACGGCGCGCCCGTGCCCGCGGACAGCGGACGGCGCCTGGCCGGTTCGGGCGGCGACCTGCGCATGGACCACCTCGTCGTGACCGGAGTCGACCGCATCCAGGGCCAGGAACTCACCGAACTCGCCGCCCAGGAAGCCAAGGTGACGCTCTCCGGCCGGGACTCCAGCGACGAGATCGCCTCCTTCTCCTCGCGCGGCCCCGACCAGAACCTCGGCCCGAAGCCTGACCTCGTCGCCCCCGGCGTCGAGATCCGCTCGACCGTGCCCAGGAGCATGGTGGCCTCCGGCGCCTGGCGCATGTCCGGCACGTCGATGGCCTCGCCCCTCGTCGCGGGCTCCGCGGCCCTGCTGCGCCAGTTGCAGCCCGACCGCCCCGCCATCGAGATCGGCGCGGAGCTGACCGGAACGGCCCACCGCCTCAAGGGAGTCGACACCATCGCCCAGGGCGCGGGACGGCTCGACGTCGCCGCGGCCGCGGCGGCCGCACTGACCGCGTCGCCTGCCAGTGTCTCGTTCGGCCTCGCCGACATGGGCGGATCACGCGTCACCGGTACCCGCACCGTCACCCTGCACAACACGTCGAAGCGCACCGTCAGCGGATCGGTGTCCGTCACCGGCGACGCTGCGCGCGTGAGCCCGCGCCGGGTCACCGTCCGCGCCGGAGGCAGCGCCACCGTGCGACTGACGGTCGACGCGCGCCGCCCCGACACCACCGTGCACCTCTCCGGAGCGATCAGCGTCACCGGCCGCGGCGCTCCGTCCCTGACGGTGCCGTACCTCCTGGAAGCGGCCCCGCTGTACGTCGACGCCAGCCCCGACCCGTCGTCGGGCGCGAGCACCGCATACGTCTACACGCCGACCCCGCTGACCGCGCCGCCCGTCCTCACGGTCGACCCGCCGCGCGGCCGTACGTACACCAAGGCCACGCGCGCGACCGGCAACCCGCACTACTTCGCCGCCGACCTCACCGGCACGACGGCCGGGACCTACCGGATCACCGCGCGCGCCACCGCCACCGGCGGCCAACGCCAGTACGGCAGCGGCGGGTTCGAGGTCACGCAGGAGAACGCGGACGGGGCGACCTGGCAGCCGGTCGGACCGAACAGCGCCGACGGACGCGTCACCCTGGCCCCGGGTGCCCCGAAGCAGGCGGTCATGACGCAGGGCGGCAAGCCGGGCGCCTGGCTCACCACCGACGCCGGCCGGACGTGGACGGAGCGCAGCCGCACCCCGTTCACGGGCGCCTCCACCGGCGAGCCCTCGCTCGTCGTCGACGCCCACGACCCGGACCGCTGGTGGTCCGCGATGACCGCCGTGTCCTGGTCGGTCGCCGCCGGTGGCATCCTGCGCACCGAGGACCGGGGGCGGACCTGGGAGCGCCTGAACGCGCCCGACACGTCCTACGACGAGCTGGTCGCCGACGCCGACACCCATGTGCTGGCGGCCCTTTCGAGCGACGGTCTCCTCGTCAGCCGCGACAAGGGCGACAGCTGGCAGGCCGAGGACCTCGGGCTGCCGGGGGACGTCCTGCAGATCGCCATGGGCGGCGACGACCTGTACGCGTGGTCCGGACGCGCCCTGTGGGTCGTGCGCGGCATGGCCGGCGACGGTCCGAAGAAGGCCGAGCGCATCTACTCCGCGGCCGAGGACGGCTCGCAGGTCCTCGCGGGCTTCGACGCCGACGGGCCGCTTGTCGCGGTGCGTGTGCTCGGCAAGGGCGGCGGCCTGTTCATCAGCAGTGACAGCGGCCGGAGCTGGGGCGCCGGCCAGGGCGACGGCCGCGGGCTCGTCACCGTGAGCCGCGGCGAGATCCTGCGGGACGGATCGGACGGCACCGTCCGCGTCAGCAAGGACGCGGGCGCCACCTGGCAGGAGATCGGCAAGCCGGTGTCCGGCACGGTGCTGTACGACTACGACCGCTGGGCCGACGGCAGTTACACCGTCAGCGCCGCCTCGGCGGGCATCTACCGCGGCGGGGACGGGAGCCCGGGACAGCGGCGGATCGGCGTGCAGGGCGAGGGCGTACCCGCGCTCGCCGTCGCCGACGGGTCGCTGCTCGCCGGGACGAGCGTCGGCATGTACCGCACCGCACTGCCCGTCGCCTCCCCGGAATGGGGCCCGGGCGAACACGAAGGCACCACCGGTACCCAGGTCACGGCGATCCGCGTCTACGCCCGCGACAGCAGGATCGTGTGGCGCACCTTCGAGAGCCTCGCCGGGCTCTCCGTGCAGAAGAGCACGGACGGCGGGCGCACCTGGGAGGAGAAGGGGCAGCTCGACGGGAACGCGCTCGCCCTGCTGGTCGACCCGCGCGACCCCGACCGCGTCGCCGTCTCGTACGCCCGGATCGACGGCCCCGGCGTCTACACCACCACCGACGGCGGAGCCCACTGGAAGAGCCTGCGCAAGAACGACGAGTTCCGCGCGCTGACCGCCGACCCGGACAGGCCCGGACGGATCTGGCTCGGCGGATACGGCGGGCTGTCCTACTCGGACGACTTCGGGAGGACCCTGACGAAGGCGGCCGACGGTGAGGTGTCCGCGCTCGGCACCGACGGCGACCGGCTGATCGTCGGCGGCACCGCACTGCGCTGGTCCTCCGACGGCGGCCGCACCTTCCACACCGCCGACCACGGCGGCCTGCGGATCCAGGTGTCGGGCGTCGTCAAGGCGGGCGGTGCCTGGTACGCGGGCACCACGGGGCGCTGGGTTCCCGGTGAAGTCCCGTACGGTGCAAGGGGAGTTCTGAAGTCCACCGACGGCGGGCGCACCTGGCGCAACGTCTCCGGAACCCTCCAGAACACCGACGTCCTCTCACTGGCCGCCACGCCGGACGGGCGGAGCCTCTACGTCGGGACGCAGCTGGGAGGAGTGCACCGGCTGGGTCTGAAGTGAGCCGGGGAAGGGGGCCCCATGTGAGGGGAGGGGCCCCCTTCCTCATCCTTCTCAGGCCGCCTCGCGCCGTCCTCCTCAGGCGGTGGCGCGCAAGGTTCCGTCGAACGTCGCGGCGGCCAGGCCGAACGACAGCGTCATCCCGACACCCGACGTCACGGAGAGGGCCCGCACGCCCGGTGCCAGGTCCCGCACGAGCAGCGGCCCGCGCGCGCTGCTCGCGTACACGCCCTGCCAGCGCTCGGTCACTCGCACGTCCCGCACCCCGAGGACCCGCGCCACCTCGCGCAGCAGCAATGCCGGCACCGCCTCGTCCTGGAACGGGATCTCCGTCGTGTCGTACGCGTGCGAGTCGCCGACCAGCACCGTGCCGTCGGGCAGCCGCGTGAACATCACGTTGGCCCCGATGTCGAGCAACTCGGCACTGTGACCGATGACTTCGTCGCGCAGTGCGGCCGCGGAGGGCGTCGCCGTGAAGGCGTCGTAGCGCAGCATGGACGTGGCGGTCAGGACCGCCGCGTCGGTCCGGAACGCCGCGGGCGCCTCGACGCGGGCCATCGACAGGCGGCAGCGCTCGATGCCGTGCGCCTCGGCCTCCCGCGGGTAGAGGCGGTCCAGGTCGTGGCCGACGCAGACGAGGACCTGGTCGCCGTGGACCGGGCCGCGGCTGGTGTGCACGGTGCCGGACTCGACGCCGGTCACGTTCGTGCCCCACAGGACGCGCACCCCGGGCTGCTCCGCGAGCCACGCGGCGATCCGGGGCGCCGCCTCGCGCGGATTCACCCGCAGATCGGCCGGCAGCAGCGCGCCTCCGGCCAGGTCACCCCGCTCGTCCGCGGGCCGGCCCAGCGCGTCGCCCACCTCGTCGCGCGTGCGCAGCCGCACCGCGTCCGTGCCGCGCTCCTCGCGCAGCTCCTCCAGGACGGCCAGCTCCGTCGCCGACCGGGCCACCACCAGGGCGCCCGCCTCCGGCGCCCACAGGCCGGCCCGGGCCGCGGCGTCCAGCCAGCCCGTGCGCGAGCGGGTGGCGAGGTCGAGCAGTTCCCCGCGCTGGGCGGTGACGCAGCAGTGCCCGAAGTTGCGCACGGAGGCGCCGACCGGCCGCCGGTCCCGCTCGACCACCGTGACGCGCAGGCCGCGGCGCACCGCTTCGACGGCGTGCGCGAGACCGACGATGCCGGCGCCGACCACGACGAGGTCGCTGCGGTCGCGCGGCAGAGTGACAGGTGTGGAGGGTGCGGTAGTGATGCTCATGCCGTCCAGCCTGCGCAGCGGTGATCGACTCCGACAAGAGCTATCTATACAAGTTTCCTGGATGTTTACCTGCTGGGCAGCGGATCGAGCCTTGCGTCGCGCGGCGCGAGGCTGCGAGACTCAACTTGTGAAGACAAGTGAGGACGGGCCGCTGCACCAGCGGCTCGGAGCGGAGTTCCGACGGCGGATCGAAGCGGGGGAGTGGCCCGAGGGGCATCCCGTGCCGAGCGAGGCCCAGCTGTGCGAGGAGTTCGGCACCTCGCGCGGCCCGGTCCGGCAGGCGCTGGCGCAGCTGCGCGCGGAGGGACACCTGGTCGGCGGCCGCGGCAGACCGCCGCTCGCCCGCCGGGTCACGCCGTCCCAGCCGTTCGCCTCGCTGATGTCGTTCACGCAGTGGGCGCACTCCATCGGGCGCACCCCGGGACAGGTCACCATCGAGGTCGCCCGCCGGCGCGCGACACCGGACACCGCCGCCCGCCTCGGCCTCGACGAGGGTGCCCCGGTCGTCGATCTCGTGCGGCTGCGGCACCTGGACGGGGTCCCCGCCATGATCGAGCGCTCCACGTTCGTCCTCGACGCGGGCACGCATCTGTTCGCGGTCGACCCCGACGCGGGGTCCGTCTACGAGGCCCTGACCTCCCGCGGCGTCGACCTGCACCACGCGCGCCACACCATCGACGCCATCGCCGCGGACCACGCCGACGCCGGTCTCCTGGACGTGACGGAGGGTCAACCTCTGCTGCGGGTAAGGCGGTTGGCGTTCACGAGTGACGGCGCGCCCGTGGAGTACGCGGACGACCGCTATCTGCCGTCCATGGCCACCTTCACCATCGAGAACACCGTCGGGGGCCGCACCGTCGCCGGTCGCGACCGCTCCGACGGCGCATCGCCCCGACCCACCGATAAGGAACCCCAGTGATCGAACTCGCCGTCTTCGACATGGCAGGCACGACGATCGAGGAGCACGGCGCCGTGTACGAGGCGCTGCGCCACGCCGTCGAGTCCACCGGCGTGGCCGTCGCCCCCGCCGACCTCCAGACCTGGATGGGCACCGACAAGCGCGAGGCCATCGCCGCACTCGTCCGCATCGGCGGCGGCACCCCCGACGCCGACCTGGTCGAGCGGCAGTACGGAGCCTTCCGCACGTTCCTCAAGAAGCGCTACGAGGACGTGCCGCCGCAGCCGATAGCCCACGCCGACACGGCACTTGCGGAGCTGCGCGCCCGTGGCGTCAAGGTCGCGCTCACCACCGGCTTCAGCGACGACGTCGCCCTGCCACTGCTCGCCTCGCTCGGCTGGTCGACCGGAGAGGGCGGGAACCTCGACGCCGTCGTCACCTCCGACGAGGTGCCGCGCGGCCGGCCCGCGCCGTACATGATCCACCGCGCGATGGAGAAGACGGGCGTCGCCGACGTGCGCAAGGTGCTCGTCGCGGGCGACACCGTCGTCGACCTGGAGGCCGGGACGAACGCGGGGGCGGGGGTCGTCGTGGGCGTGCTCACGGGCCAGCTGACCCGCGAGCAGCTCGAAGCCCACCCGCACACCTACGTGGTGAGCGGTGTCGCGGACGTCCCCGGTCTCCCGGAGGCCGCCCGCGACTGAGGCCGCTCAGGCGAGGGCCGCGTCCACGATCGCCTGCGCCTCGCTCTGCACCTGCGCGAGATGCTCGGCCCCGCGGAACGACTCGGCGTAGATCTTGTACACGTCCTCCGTACCGCTGGGCCGCGCCGCGAACCACGCGTTCTGCGTGGTCACCTTGACGCCGCCGATCGCCGCGCCGTTGCCCGGAGCCTCACTGAGCCGGGCGGTGATCGGCTCCCCGGCGAGGGTGTCCGCGGTGATCGCGTCCCCCGTGAGCCGGGACAGCCGGGCCTTCTGCTCCTTCGTCGCCTTCGCGTCGATCCGCGCGTACGCGGCGCCCGACGCCCCGTACTCCGCGGCGAGTTCGGCGTAGTACACGGACGGCGTCTTCCCGGTGACCGCGAGGATCTCGGCGGCCAGCAGGGCGAGCAGAATACCGTCCTTGTCGGTCGTCCAGGTGCCGCCGTCCTTGCGCACGAAGCTCGCCCCGGCGCTCTCCTCGCCGCCGAACGCCACCGAGCCGTCGACCAGACCCGGCACGAACCACTTGAATCCGACGGGCACTTCCACCAGATCGCGGCCGAGCGAGGCGGCGACCCGGTCGATCACGGCGCTCGACACGAGGGTCTTGCCGATCGCGGCGGACGCCGACCATTGCGGCCGGTGCGAGAACAGGTAGTGGATGGCGACGGCCAGATAGTGGTTCGGGTTCATCAGGCCCGCGTCCGGGGTGACGATGCCGTGCCGGTCGGCGTCCGCGTCGTTGCCGGTGAGCAGGTCGTAGTCGTGCCGCCGCGCGAGGACCGACGCCATCGCGGGCGCCGACGACGGGTCCATCCGGATCTTCCCGTCCCAGTCCAGCGTCATGAAGCGCCACGTCGGGTCGACCGCCGGGTTCACGACGGTGAGGTCCAGCTCGTACATGTCGGCGATACGGGACCAGTAGTCGACGCTCGCGCCGCCCAGCGGATCGGCGCCGATCCGCACGCCCGCCGCGCGGATGGCGTCCACGTCGATGATGTTGCGCAGGTCCTCGACGTAGTGCTCACGGAAGTCGTACGGCTCCGGGGCCGGTTCGTCGACCGTGCGGGGCGTCCAACTCGCGTCCTCGAGCAGGGCGTTGGCGCGGTCCGCGATCCAGGACGTGGCCGTCGAGTCGGCGGGGCCGCCGTGCGGCGGGTTGTACTTGAAGCCGCCGTCGCGCGGCGGGTTGTGGCTGGGCGTGATGACGATGCCGTCGGCCCGGTCGGCCGGCTCCGTGCGGTTCCAGCGCAGGATCGCGTGGCTGAGCGCGGGGGTCGGCACGAAGCCGTCGTGCGCGTCGGCCATGACGCGTACGCCGTGCGCCGCCAGCACACCCAGCGCGGTCTTGAGCGCGGGCTTCGACAGGGCGTGGGTGTCCGGGCCGATGAACAGCGGCCCGGTGATGCCCTCGGCCGTGCGGTGCTCGACGATGGCCTGGGTGATCGCGGCGATGTGCTTCTCGTTGAAGGCGCCGTCGAGGCTGGAGCCGCGATGGCCACTCGTGCCGAAGACGACGCGCTGTTCCGGGCGCGCGACGTCGGGCTCCCTCGTGTAGTAGGCGTCGATCAGCTGGTCGAGGTCGACGAGATCGTCCGGCCGGGCGGGGGTTCCTGAGCGGTCAGTCATGGGAGCAGTTTCCCACCCGCCGCTGTGCGCCCGGCCGGGGACCTGGCCGTCCGCTGCGTATGTCGCGCGGTCCTCAGTCGTGCTCGGTGAGCGAGGCGAGCGCGGCGGAGATGGTCGCCTCGGCCTCGGCCTTGCCGATGCCCAGGTCCGCGAGGACGCCCGACCCGTTCTCCTGCTCCAGGAGCGCGAGCAGGATGTGCTCCGTGCCGATGTAGTTGTGCCCCAGGCGCAGCGCCTCACGGAACGTCAGCTCCAGCGCCTTCTTCGCCTCGGCGTCGAACGGCACCAGGGCCGGCATGTCGTCGCAGGCCGCCGGGAGCAGCGCGGTCGCCGCCTGCCGCACGGTGTCGAGCAGCACGTCCTGCGCGAGGATCGCCTTGGCGCCGAGGCTGTCCGGCTCGTGCAGCAGGCCGAGGACGAGATGTGCCGTGCCGATCGTGTTGCTGTTCGCGGCCCGCGCCTCGTTCTGCGCGTTCACCACCACGTTCCTGGCGCGCGGGGTGTAGCGGTTGAAGCCCTGGCTCGGGTCGAGGTCGTTCTCGGAGCCCTTGGGCACGAAGCGCTTCTGCGCGGCCTGCCGGGTGACCCCCATGCTCTTGCCGATGTCGGTCCAGGAGGCACCGGAGCGGCGGGCCTGGTCGACGAAGTGCCCGATCAGGTGATCGGCGACGTCGCCGAGGTGGTCCGCCGCGAGGACGGCGTCCTGCAGCTGGTCGAGCGCGTCGGTGTGGACCTTCTTGATGGCCTCGATCAGGTCGTCGAGGCGGACGTTCGTGCCGACTGGATTCGTCATGAGGCAACCGTAGGTTGACAGTGTCCGGGTGTCAACGTCGGGTTGACACCCGGATGCGGTGGTCGCTCACACGGTCGGCGGGTTCAGCTGCCGGAAGCCGTCCTGGGTCCGGTACGGGTAGTACGGGTACGGCACCTTCACCTCGCTCGCCGCGTCCAGCTTCGCGACCTGGTCGGGCGTCAGCTCCCAGCCGACCGCCCCCAGGTTCTGCTTCAGCTGCTCCTCGTTGCGGGCCCCGATGAGGACCGACGAGACGGTGGGGCGGCGCAGCAGCCAGTTGATGGCGATCTGCGGGATCGCCTTCCCGGTCTCCTCGGCGATCTCGTCGAGCGCGTCGACGACCCGGTACAGGTGCTCGTCCTCGATGGGAGGCCCGAACTGCGCTGTCTCGTGCAGCCGGCTGTTCACCGGGAGCGGCTGCCCGCGCCGGATCTTCCCCGTGAGCCGGCCCCAGCCCAGCGGGCTCCACACCAGCGCGCCCACGCCCTGGTCCTGGCCGAGCGGCATCAGCTCCCACTCGTAGTCGCGGCCGACGAGCGAGTAGTACACCTGGTGCGCCGCGAAGCGTGGGCGCCCGTGCTTCTCCGCCTCCGTGAGGCCCTTCATCAGCTGCCAGCCCGAGTAGTTGGAGACGCCGGTGTAGCGGATCTTGCCCGCCTCGACCAGGTCGTCGAGCGTCGAGAGGACCTCCTCCACCGGCGTGCCCGCGTCGTAGGCGTGCAGTTGGAACAGGTCGATGTAGTCGGTGTCCAGGCGGCGCAGTGCCGCCTCGGTCGCCTTGATCAGGCGTGAGCGCGAGACCCCTGCGTCGTTCGGTCCTGTGCCCGTCGGCAGGGCCGCCTTCGTGGAGATCAACGCCTGGTCGCGGCGGCCCTTGAGTGCCGCGCCCAGCACCTCCTCGGACGCCCCGTCGGAGTAGACGTCGGCGGTGTCGAACAGGGTGACCCCGGCTTCCAGGCTCAGATCGACCATGCGCCGGGCCTCGTCCACGCCTGACGTGCCCCAGGCCGAGAACAGGGGGCCGCGCCCGCCGAACGTCCCGGCTCCGAAGCTGAGTGCGGGGACCTTCAGGCCGGACGTCCCCAACTGTCGGTACTCCATGTCGATCCCCTTGATGGTCGGTCGTGTTGCCTCGTCGAACTCACTAACGGGTCGTGCGTTCCGTTAGTTCGTGACGTAACCGTACCAGGGGAGGGGCCCGTAATGGAACCAGGGCCCCTTTAGGTGTGAGAGGGGAGGCGAGAAGGGGGTGACCGGGCCCGCGGCCCGACCACCCCCTTCTGCTGTGCCGTGTGACGCGCTACGGCTGAAGGTTGATCTTGAACGTGGACGTCGTGTTGCGGACGTCCACCGCGTTGTCGCTCAACTTCAGGTTCTTGAAGGTCACTTCACCGACCGCCGGGCCCTGACCCGACTCCGGCATCTCGTTCGCCCACAGGCCGAAGCCGGACTTCGCGTCGTACGCGTCGCCGCTCTTGCGTGCGCCCGAGATCGTGACGTCGGTCAGGATCGTGTCTTTGATCGGGAACTGAGCCTGTCCTCCTACGTAGTTGGTCTGGAACATGATGCCGCTGTAGGTCGGGTCGACGATGTCGACGTCGTTGACGCGGATGCCCTGGAACACCTTCGAGGCCGAGAACATCCAGATCCCCGGGAACGTCTGACCGTTCCAGAAATGGCCGCCGGAGCGGACGATCGAGGTGTTCTCCAGGGCGGTCGGACCCGTGCCGAACCCGTTCATCGGATACCCGAAGTCCAGCGAGCTGATGGTGACGCCGGAGTAGACGAGGGTGTCCGCGACGAGGATGTTGCGGAACGTGTTGTCGTACCCGCCGTACACGGCGATGCCCGCCGCCCGCCACGTCAGCAGCGAGGTCAGGTTCTCGAACACGTTGTTCTTCTCGTCCGCGCCGCCCGCGTCGATCGCCGAGAACAGCGCGAAGCTGTCGTCGCCGGTCGCCCGCGACTCGTTGTTGACGACGTGGTTGTCCGTCGAGCCGTTCGTCATGTTGACGCCGTCGGCGAAGGTGTCCCGGATCCGGGAGTTCTTGACCGTGATGCGGTCGGTGTTGGCGCCCCAGTACAGGCACACCGTGTGCTCGTTCCACACGTCATCGATGGTGATGTCCGCGACGTTCGAGAAGTCGAAGACCTTGCCCGGGCCGTCGATGCGGGACGTGTAGTTCCCGAAGAACGAGAAGTGCGCGAACGTCGACCCGTTCGCACTCGCCTCCGCGCGGAACCCGGCGTCCGTGTTCTCCTGCGACGACGGCGTGCGGAACCGGGTGAACCACGGCCCGGCGCCGACGACCTTCACCGCCTTCCCGTAGACCTGGAACTTGTTCGACGTCTCGTAGTCACCGGCCGGCAGGTAGACCCCGACGAGCTTGCCCGTCGTGTCCATGCGCACCTTGTCCAGCGCGTCCTGCACGGCCTGCTGCGAGAAGCCGGTCGGAACCGCGTAGGTCGCCGGGTCCGGGTTGGGCAGCGCGGTCGCCTGCTCCAGGTTCACGAAGTCGATCGCGTACGTGGTGTCGTTCGCGGCGTCCTTCTGCAGCCGGATCTTGCTGCCCTGCGGCACGGTCTGCCCGAGCAGCAGGTTCGCCTCGTCGTAGATGTGCCGGGGAGCGCCCGCGCTCGGCGCGTTGCCGGGCCCGGTCTCCGCCCCGTACAGCCAGGCGTACTTCGAGGTCAGGTCGATGGCCTTGAGGAACTTGCCGTCGACGTACACGTTGAGCGTGGAGTTCTTCCCGCCGCCACCGGCGGCGTCCGGGATCGAGAAGCGCGTGACGAGCGTGTTCGTCGGCGCCTTGGTGGTGAACTCGACGTAGCTGCCGGTGCTGTCGAGCGTGACGGCCTTGCGGCCCGAGGCCTCGCCCGCCAGGTCGCCGACCGTGCGGTTGGGGCCGAGGACCTTCGCCCCGCCGCCGACCGTGCCGTCCTCCGCCTCGTACATGTCGTACGGCATGCTCGCGCCGCGTCCCACGAACAGCGGCTGCGACGACGTGTTGTTGTCGCGCTTGACCGGCAGCTCATTGGCGTCGGCGGCGATCACGGTCTTCACCGTGAACTTGCCCTTGCCCGCCGTCCACGTACCGAGCTTCACCGCCGCGGTCGTGGCGCCGGCCGCGATCGCACCGTCGTAGGACCCGGTGAGCGTCTTCACGACCGTGCCACCGGAGTCGGTGACCGTGAGCGTGATGCCGTGGCTGCCCGCCGAACTCGCCTGGTTCCCCTGGTTCTTGAGGACGGCGGAGAAGGTGACCGTGTCGCCCTCGCCCGGTGCGCTCGGCGACCAGGACACGGGGGAGGCCACCAGGTCGGCGCTGGTCACCGGCTTGACGACGAGGCCCGTCGGGCTCGTGTAGGCGTTGTTGTTCTCGTCGCGCTCGACGACCTTGTTGCCCGGGTCGACGACCGCGCCGACCTGGTACGTGCCCGCGTCGCGCGTCCCGATGTCCGCGCTGACGGTCGCCGTCGCACCGGCCGCGAGGGCGCCCACGGAGGCGGACCCCACCTTGTCGGAGCCGAGCTTGAAGTCCAGGTCGGTCGCGGTGCTCGGCTGGGTGCCCGCGTTGCGCACCGTCGCCGACAGCGTGATCTTGTCGGACTCCACCGGCGACGCCGGGTTCGAGGTGATGCCCGTGACCTGGAGGTCCGGGTTCGGCGCCGGCTCACCCAGCACCTGGAACTCGGCCAACTGGCCAGCCGGAGCACCGGAGTTGGCGGTGAAGACCAGGCGGACGTCCGCGACGCGCCCGGTGACCGGCACCGTCACCGAGTTCCCGCTCGACGGGTTGAACGTGTAGTCCTTCGCGGCAGCCAGCGTCGTGAAGGACGACGCGCCCTGCTCGCGGCCCTGCACCTCGATCTTCTGGGTGCGGGTGGACCACGCGGCGTCCGGGTTCAGCTTCAGGACGAGCGAGGAGACGTCCGCGTTCGCGCCGAGCTTCACGGTCAGGCTGTTCGGGTAACTGCCCCCGCCGCCCTCCCAGTACGTGCTGGTGTCGCCGTCGACCGCGTTCTCGGCGACGTACGTGAACGTCGAGGACGAGGCCGTGATCGGCTTGCCCACGGCCAGGTTCACCTGGTCGCTCGTGGAGCCGTTGCGGGTCACGGAGTTGGAGCTCGCCGACTGGTTGCCCGCCGCGTCCTTGGCGCGCACCGCGTACGTCACGGTCGCCGAAGCGGGCTGCGTGTCGGTGTACGAAGTGACGTCCCCGGCAACCGACTTGAGCAGGGTGCCGTTCGCGTAGATGTCGTAGGCGGTGACCTTCACATTGTCGGTCGACGCCTGCCAGGTCAGCTTGACCTGCCCCTTGGTCGCCTCGGTGAAGGCCAGATTCCCGGGCGCGGTCGGCGCCTGCGTGTCACCCGAATCGCCCTTGCGTGTAACCGAGTTGGAGTTGGCCGACTGGTTGCCTGCCGCGTCCTTGGCGCGCACGAAGTACGTGAGCGTCGCCGACGCGGGCTGGTTGTCGGTGTAGGTGAGCGTGTCACCGTCGACCGACGCGCGCAGCGTCCCGTCCGCGTAGATGTCGTAGCCGGTGACCTTCACATTGTCCGAGGCGGCCTTCCAGGTCAGCTTGATCTGACCGGTCGCGGGCTCGGTGTAGGCGAGGCCGCTGGGCGCGCCCGGCGCCTCGGTGTCGCCGGTCGTCGGCCCGAACACCTCCAGCTCGGAGAGCTGGCCCGCCGACTGCCGCGTGTTCGCGGTGACCTGCACCCGCACGTACCGAGTGGTGACCGTGTCGAAGGACAGCGTCTGCGTCTGCCCGTTCGACGCGCTGAACTCGTACGCCTTCGACGCGACCAGATCGCTGAAGTCCGTGCCGTTCGTGCTGCCCCGCACCGTCAGCGTCTGCGTCCTGGTCTCCCACCCGGACGGCAGCCGCAGCACCACCCGGTTCACACGTACCGAAGCGCCCAGATCCACCTGGACCCATTGCGGCAGCGCGTCGTTCTGGGACTCCCAGTAGCTGGCGATGTCGCCGTCACCGGCGTTCGCCGCCGTGTACATCTGCGTGGTGGAGCTCGCCGTGAACGTCTTGCCGCGGGCCAGGTTGACCGACGAGTCGCCCGTGCCGTGCACCTCCAGCTCCGACAGCTGCGCCGCCTGCCAGCCGGTGTTGGCGCTCACCACGATCCGCACGAAGCGGGTCTGCGTCGCCGGGAAGGACACCGTCACCGTGTTCCCCGAGCCGGGGGCGAAGGTGTACTGCGCCGACGACTTGAGCGTGTCGAAGGAGGTGCCGTCCGCGCTGCCCTGCACCGCCAAGGTCTGGTTCCGGCTCTCCCACGATCCCGGAAGGCGCAGCACCACCTCGTCGACGCGGGCCGTCGACCCCAGGTCGGCCTGCACCCACTGCGGCAGGCTGGAGCCCGAACTCTCCCAGTACGTACCGGCGTTGCCGTCGACCACGTTCGCCGCCTTGTACTCCGCATTGGCGCTGCTGGCCTTCGTCGCCGCGCCCGCGGCGAGATTCGGGCCGCCCGCGGCATGCCCGGCGACCGCCGGCAGGCCGAGGAACGCCAGCGCGAGAGCGAGGAACGCGACCGTGAGGCCGCGTCTTCTGCTCCGCCATCTGGATCTGAGCAACGACTGTCCGAACATGCTTCCCCTGTCCCTGCACAGGTCGTGCAGTGAAGCGAGCGATCTCAAGGATCGCATCAGGTTCTTGCGTTTAGTTGTTGGAGAATTGCAGAGTGATGTTGTCGAGTCCACCGTTTGAACAGAGGTAGTTGCGATGAGGAAGAATCGTCGACCATGTCCCACGCACAGGCGGCCGACGGTGCCGCGCTCCACTACCAAGTCCGCGGCAGCGGCGCCCCGTTGGTGCTGCTGACCGGACAGTCGAACGACCACCGCTGGTGGGACCCGGTGCTCGACCGCTTCGCCGCGGCCTTCACGACCGTCGTCCTCGACTGGCGCGGCACCGGCGACAGCGACCGGCCCGACACGGACACCTACAGCACGGAGAACTTCGCCCGTGACGTCGTCGCCGTCCTCGACCACGCGGGCATCGACCGCGCCCACGTCTACGGCACCTCGATGGGCGGCCGCGTCGCCCAGTGGCTCGCCGCCGACCACGCCGCACGCGTCGACCGCCTCGTCCTCGGCTGCACCTCCCCGGGCGCACCGCACGGCGCCGAGCGCGGCCCCGCCGTCCGCAAGGCCCTCGCCGACCCGGACCCGGCCGCCGCCCGCGCGGCCCTGCTCGACCTGATGTACACACCCGCGTACGTCGCCACGCACCCCGGCCCGTTCCACACGCTCGGCGACCCGACGATGCCCGCGTACGCCCGCCGCCGTCACCTGCGGGCCAGCGCCCGCCACGACGCGTGGGACGCGCTGCCCCGGATCACCGCGCCGACCCTCGTCGTGCACGGCACGGACGACGACTTCAACCCGACCGCCAACGCGCCGCTGCTGGCCGAGCGCATCCCCGACGCGCGCCTCCTGCTGATCCCCGGCGGCCGGCACGCCTACTTCGAGGAGTTCGCGGACGACGCGACGCCCCCGGTCGTCGACTTCCTGAACGCGCGGACGGAGGAGGCCCGTTGACCAAGACCGCCCGAATACCCGGGCAGCAGGCCGAGCCGAGGGAGGCATCGCTCGCCCGGTCCTCGTTCCTCATGGCGATCGGCACGCTCGTCTCCCGCGCCACCGGCCTGATCCGCCAGGTCCTCCAGGCCGCCGCGCTCGGCACCGCCCTCTACGCGAGCACGTACAACACGGCGAACACCGTCCCCACCAGCCTGTACACCCTGCTCATCGGCGGCGCCCTGAACTCGGTCCTGGTGCCGCAGCTGGTCCGCGCCCGCGTCGAGCACGCCGACGGGGGCCGCGCCTACGAACAGCGCCTCGTCACCCTCGTCGTCTGCGTCCTCGGTCTCGGCACCGCCCTGGCCGTGTGGGCGGCGCCGCAGATCGTCGGCATCTACATGAACGACACGCCCCGAACGCACGCCGCGTTCGAGCTCACCGTCGTCTTCGCCCGATTCCTGCTGCCGCAGATCTTCTTCTACGGACTGTTCGCCATGCTCGGACAAGTCCTGAACGCACGCGGCAGGTTCGGCGCCATGATGTGGACGCCTGTCCTCAACAACATCGTCCTCATCGGCATGTTCGTCGCCTACCTGTCCCTGATGACGAGGCCCGCCGACGTCACCGACGTCACCATGACCCAGGTCCGCCTCCTCGGCACCGGCACGACCTGCGGCATCGCTGTCCAGGCCCTCGCCCTGATCCCGTTCGCCCGCGCGGCCGGGTTCCGGCTGCGGCCCCGCTTCGACTGGAAGGGCACGGGCCTCGGCGGAAGCATCCGGGCCGCCCGCTGGACCCTCCTGTTCGTCCTCGCGAACCAGGCCGCCCTCGCCGTCGTCACCCACTTCGCGAACTCCGCCGACGGCGCCCTGCCGCATTCCGGCGTCGGCTACACCGCGTACACCTACGCCCAGACCATCTGGCTGCTGCCCCAGTCCATCGTCACCGTCTCCCTCGTCACCGCACTGCTGCCCCGGATGAGCGCCGCGGCCGCCGAGGGCCGCGTCGACGACATCCGCGCCGACCTGTCCCGCGGTCTGCGCGCCACCGGCGCCGTGATCGTGCCCGCCGGATTCCTGTTCCTCGCGCTGGGACCGCAGATCGCCGCGCTGCTGTTCGGACACGGCGCCGCCGACCCCGGACCGCTGGGCCACATGCTGCAGGCGTTCGGCCTCGGCCTGATCCCGTTCTCCGCGCAGTACCTGATGCTGCGCGGCTTCTACGCGTTCGAGGACACCCGCACCCCGTTCCTGACCGCCGTCTGGATCGGAGCGATCAACGTCGCGCTCGCCTGTGCTTGCCACTGGCTGCTGCCCGTGCGCTGGGCCGTCACCGGTATGGCCGCGGGCTACGCGCTCTCGTACGGCATCGGACTGCTGCTCACCGCGCGGCTGCTGCGGCGCCGTCTCGACGGCCGCCTCGACGGACGGCGCCTGGTCCGCAGCTACGGGAAACTGGTCGCCGCCGCCGGGCTCGCGGCGGTCGCCGGCTGGGGCGCGGCCCGCGGATGCGCCGACGCGGCCGGTACCTCCGCCACCGGCACCGCGGTCGCGCTGGCCGCCGGGACCCTCACCATGGCCGTCGCCTTCCTGGCCCTCGGCCGGCTGCTGCGCATCGCCGAACTGCGTAGGCTGCCGTTCGCCTGACCACCAGGGAGGAACGATCGCGATGCCCGCAGCCCATGTCCTGCTCACGGAGCTCCTGGAGGCGGCCGACCCGGCCGCGACCGGAGCGTTGTGGCGCCTCGGCGGCGCGGCCCGGCAGCTCGACGCCAACGTGATCCGCGTACGGCCCGGCGCGCGCGGCGACGCCTACGTCGAGAACGACCTCGACGTCCTGCTCGTCGTCGCCGAGGGCCACGGGACCCTCCACCGGGCCGGCACCGACGAGGAACTGGCGCCGGGCACCCTCGTGTTCGTTCCGCGCGGTGAGCGGCGCGCCGTCAGCGCGGGCGAGGCGGGCCTCGTCTACATCACGGCGCACCGCAGGCGGCCCGGCATGACCATCGGCCGGGCCGCCACCGCGGTGACCGCGGAGGGCGGCGAGGCGCCGTGTCTGCTGCCCCGCGTCTGCGCGGAGTGCGGCCGGGCCGCCGAGGAGGCCGCGGCGCGCTTCTGCAGCCGGTGCGGAGAGCGCTTGCCCGCGGAGACTTCCGGCCGTAGTTGAGTGCGAGCAATCAAGCCAGACGGCGGGTTCCGCGCCCTCGGTACCTGCGTGCCGCAAGGGCTCAGGAGCTTCCCTTCCGTCACTTCTCGCCACTGATTCAACACGCAAGGTTACTGAAAGACGGGGGTCCGGGATGAGTTCCCCGGCCGCCCACGGCAGACTCTGGCGCAGGCGGCCGCCTACTCCCGAGGCGGTCGACCTGGGGAGGGGAAGCACCCCAGGGGGAGTCCGTGTGTGTGGGGCGCGCGGACTCCCCGTTTCCCCTCAGCTCCTGGTCAGGAAGCCGGCACCGTGTCCTCGAACGTGGTGCCCGCCGAGCGGTATGCGGTCACCTTCGCCGCGACCTGCGCCGGGGTGAGCACCTGGTCCTTGACGTGCAGCACATAGTCGACCTGCTGGTCGTAGGCGCGCGCGGTGGTGCTCGTCTGGCCGGCCAGGTCGATCAGCCACTGGTTGAAGTTGATCGACATGGGCCGCTCCGGCAGGTACGCGGCGTCGTGCGTGCCGAAGAGCTGCCCGTCGACGTAGTACTTGATGGTGCTGTTGTCGATGGTGAGCACCAGGTCGTGCCAGCCGCTGTAGCTCTGCCGGCTCTCCGTGTGCTGGTTCACCGCCTGCCACGGGTCAGGGTTGTAGGTCTCCCAGGACGTCGTGTACAGGATGTTCGACGGCTCGCCCCAGCCGCCGTTGGGCAGGTACTCGAAGTCGTACTCGGCGTAGTCGTCCGCCATCGGCGCCTTCAGGTCGTTGATGGTGAAGAACGTCTGCACCAGGTGGTCGCCGTCCGGACCGCTCTTCGGTGCGTCACTGAACTTGACCCGCGCCGCGTACGTCCCGTTCTTGAACTTGAGTGCCTTGGTGAGGACCTCGGTCTGCTTGGTGCTCTCGCCCGTACCCGCCGTCGACGTCTCCAGGTTCATCACCGCGTTGCCGCCGGAGGACGGGAACGTCACGTTTTGCGGCGCCCAGGTCGCGCCCGGTACGCCGGGGCCGCCGGAGTTCGAGCGCACGCTCCAGCCGTTCGCGGAGATCTTCGGGTCGTTGTAGCCGCTGTAGTTGAAGTCGTCGAAGAGCGTGGCCCCGTCGCCGGGCGGATCGGTCGGATCGGTCGGGTCCGTGGGATCGGTCGGGTCGTTGCCCTCGGGGGCCGTGCCCCAGACGACGGCTCCGTCGAGCTGCGCGGTGACCTTCGACCAGTTCGCGTACGCCGACTGGGCCGCGCCGAACGAGTAGTCGTCGGCCTGGTTCAGCGACTGCCAGTCCGCTCGGTAGAAGCGCAGCTGCAGATCACCGGTGTCCGCGCCCGCCGCGAGCGAACCGGCACCCGACGTGAAGCCGACCTCCAGGTAGCGGTCGGCGGTCGCGGTCGGGTGGGCGAGGGTGCCGAACGTGCCGGTGACGTTCCCGCAGCCCTTGACGGCCCACGAGCAGGCGAAGCGGTAATTCGCGCTCGCGGTGTCGGACTTGAAGTAGTAGCGGACCTTGACCGAGCTGAGCGGCACGCTCGCACTGCCGGTGTTGCGTACCTTCAGCCAGGGCTCGGCCTGGTCGCTGCCGGTGCTGCCCGTGTGGTACTGCACCGTCAGATCGCCGGAGGCGGCGGAGGCGCTGGACGGGAGCGCGAACAGGCCCGCGCAGCCGAGGGCGACGGCCACGGCGCAGGTGGCCGATCTGTTGAGGGCGGTCTTTCGCGTGGTGGACTTCTTCATGTCGGTTCCTTTCCGGAACGGTGGGGGACGGTGAGGTGCGGATCGAGGGGGCCGTGCCGCACGCCGAGCGCGGCGAGCCGGGACGTGTGCGCGGCGACGCGGTCGCGGAAGCCGGGCCAGGACGGAGCTCCGTGCCAGGCACGGTCGGCGAACGCGCACAGCCGGGGGAAGGACAGGCGGTCGACGTGCTCGGCGGCCGGGACGAACTCGGTCCACAACTGCGCCTGCATGCCGATGAGCTGTCCTGCGACGTCGGTGTCGTCCGGTGGCTCGTGGTCGTGGACCGCGCGCAGGTCGACCACGGCACCCGGCTGTGCCTGCGGTTCGGCGGGGGAGTGGGACTGCGCGTAGTCCAGGTAGCTCGCCCGGTGCTGGCCGCTGATCACGGTGTGGCCGCGTTTGAGGGCGATGCGGGTGTGCTCCGGGTCGCGCCACGTCATCACCGTGAAGTGCGGCGGCAGCCCCTCCCCGGTCTCCGCCCAGGCCGTCGGGACGCGGCCGCGATCGGTCAGGAGCTCCCCGATGCGGCCCAGGAACCAGCCGCGCAGCGCGGCCGTGTCCGGCAGCCCCTCGGCGGCGGCCCGGGCCCGCGCCGCCGGGCTCCGCGCCCACTCCGTGGTGGGGCACTCGTCGCCGCCGATGTGCACGTGCGGCGAGGGGAACACGTCGAGGACCTCGTCGAGGACGGCACGGCAGAAGTCGAGCACCGGCTCGTGCACGCCGAGGACGTTCTCGCACACACCCCACCGCGTCCACACGCCGAGCGGCCGCCCGGGCACGTTGCCCAGCTCCGGATAGGCGGCGAGGGCGGCCCGTGCGTGCCCCGGCATCTCGATCTCCGGCACGACGGTGACACCGCGCGCGGCGGCGTACGCGACGAGCCCGCGTAACTCCTCGCGCGTATAGGCGCCTTCGTGCGGCACCCCGTCGAAGAGGCGGCTCCCCGCGGGGCCCACCATCGACTCGGCCCGCCGCCCGCCCACCTCGGTCAGGCGGGGATACGCGGCGACCGGCATCCGCCAGCCCTGGTCGTCGGTGAGATGCAGATGCAGCACGTTCAGCTTGTGCAGGGCGAGCAGATCGACGTAGCGGCGCAGCAGCGACACCTGCTGGAAGTGCCGTGCCACGTCGAGCATGAAACCGCGCCAGGAATGCCGCGGCACATCGGTGATCTCCGCGCAGGGCACGCGCCAGGCGACGCCGGGCCGGGCCGTCCCCGACAGGGCTTCCGCCGGCAGCAGTTGGCGCACGGTCTGGATGCCCCGGAGCAGCCCGGGCAGGCGCGCGGCCCGCAGCAGCACCGCGTCCGGCGCGACGGTGAGGCCGTACCCCTCTTCGCCGAGGCCGCCCAACTGGGGATCGAGCGCGAGCACGAACGGCCCGTCGGGTGAGGCGGCCAGCGGCAGCCCGGTGGCGGGCGCGAGGAGCGTACGGAGCAGGTCGGCGGCCGGTTCGGCGCCGGGGGAGACCCGGACCGTCGTGCCGGGACGGAGCGTGAAGTGGCCGGGGCGAAAGGAGAGGTGCGTGGGCAGAGGGATCAGAGAGGGGCGGTGTGCGGGCACTGCGGACCTCCGGACAGGGGTGGCTCAGCCCTTGACGGCGCCGGCCGCGAAACCGGACGTGACATGCCGCTGCAGCACGAGGAAGATCACCAGCGCGGGCAGCGCGAACAGGGTGGAGGCGGCCATGGTGGCGCCCCAGTCGGTGCCGAACGTGTTGTGGAACGAGGACAGCCACACCGGCAGCGTCCGCTGGTCCTGCTGCTTGATGATGAGGAAGTTGGCGTACGCGAACTCGTTCCACGCCGTGATGTAGCCGAACAGCGACGTCGCCATCAGACCCGGCGCCAGCAGCGGGAACGCGATGTGCCGGAACGCGCCGACCCGGGTGCATCCGTCGACCTGCGCCGACTCCTCCAGCTCGGCCGGGATCGTCGCGATGAAACCGCGCAGCACCACGATCGTGAACGGCAGCGTCATCATGAAGTACACCAGCGTCAGCGTCGGCAGCCGGTCCAGCATCCCGGTGTCCCGCGAGATGATGTAGACGGGAATGATCAGCGATTCCCACGGTGCCATCTGCGCGACGAACACCATGAGCATGAACTGCCGCCGCCCGCGCCAGCGCATCCGCGCCACCGCGAACGAGGCGCCGAGCGCCACCAGCAGCGCGAGCAGGACCGCGCTCACGGTCACCAGCAGGCTGTTGCGCCAGAACAGTCCGAACCCGTCGGCGTCGATCGCCCGGCGGAAATGGTCGAGCGTCCAGCTCTGCGGCAGCAGCTGGGGGTGCTCGGACTGGATGTCGCGGCTCGGCTTGAAGGCCGTCGCGACCATCCAGTACACGGGGAAGAGGCAGACGACCACGGTGAGGGTCGCGGCGACATGGATCGGGATGCGGCGCAGCGCACGGGGGGTCGTCACCGTTCCGCCTCCTGTCGGAACATCTGCCGGAAGTAGGCCACGAGCACGCCGGACATGAGCAGCACCGTCAGCATCGACGCGGCCGATCCCAGGTCGTAGCGCTGCTGGGCCAGGGCCGTCTGCACCGCGTACACCGGCAGGATGGTCGTCGCGTCGCCCGGGCCGCCGCGGGTCATCACCCAGATCTGCACGAACGCCTTGAACGTCCAGATCACCTCGAGGGACAGCACCAGCATGAAGATCGGCCGCACGATCGGCAGCGTGACCGAGCGGAAGATACGGGCGCCGGACGCGCCGTCGATGCGAGCGGCCTCGTACAGCTCGGACGGCACCGTGGTGAGTGCCGAGTACAGCGTGATCGCCGCGAACGGGACCGACTGCCAGACCACGAGCGCGACCAGGATGGCGAACGCCGCCGGCCCGTGCGCCAGCCACGGATACCCCTCGTACGACGAGAACCCGAGGCCGGTCAGGGCGTGGTTGACGATCCCGAACTCCGAGTGGAACAGCCACTGGAACACCGTCGTCGCCGCGACCACCGGCATCGCCCAGGTCAGCACGAGCGCGCTGAGCACGGCCGTGCGCCAGAGCCGCCCGAGCCGCTCCACCATCAGCGCCACCAGCGTCGACAGCCCCATGATCAAGGCGACGTTGACCGCCATGAACAGGAACGTGCGGCGTACGACGGTCCAGAACCGGGCGTCGGAGAGCAGCGTGGTGTAGTTGTCGAAGCCGGTGAAGTGCGCGTCACCCAGGATGAGTTGGCGCAGCCCGAAGTCCTGGAAGGAGATCAGGACCGTGCGGGCCAGCGGATAGACGAGCAGGTACAGCATGCCGAGGAGGGCGGGGGCCACCAGCAGGTACGGCCAGGCGCCGGACGTGGTGGCGCGGCGGGCGGGGTCCCGTGGGCGCCGGGGCGGCCGGGTGAGGGGGCGGGGTGCGGTCCGCTCGCGGACGACCGACACGGCGCTCACTCCTTTCCGTCGTGACGAGGGGAGAGGGTCAGGATCCGGACTTCATCGCCGCGGTGATGGCGTCGGACGCCTTCTTCGCCTCCGAGGCCGCGTCGCCGCCCGCGAGGACCGCCGTCAGGTAGTCCTTGATCGGGTTCTTGGCCTCGACGGCCGCCCAGCCCGGCGTGTTCGGTGTCGCGTGCCCGACGGCCGCGCCGACCGCCATCGCCGAGGCGCCCGGGTCCTTGGCCACCGCGCCCGCGAGCGTCGTCTTGTTCGGTACGTAGCTCATCGCGACGGCGAGCTTCTTCTGCCAGGCGTCGCCGGTCAGTTCCTCGATGAAGGTGTACGCGGCGTCGTGGTGCTGCGACACCGTCGGGATCACCAGGTCCGAGCCGCCGGTGAAGACGGCGCCGGGCGTGCCGGCCGTCTTGCCGGGGATCGGGAAGAACCCCAGCTTGCCCTTCAGCTCGGGGTTGTTCTGGGTGACGACGTTGGCGCCGCCGGGGGTGCTGATGATCTGCGCCACCTGTCCCTTGGCCATCACTTCGGCCTGCGGCGGCTGTGCCTCGTCGGAGTCCTTGGGGCCCTTGCCGAGGGCCTGCAGCTTCTTGTAGAAGGCCATGGCGCGCAGCGCCTCGGGGGAGTCCAGGGCGCCCTTCCACTGTCCGCCGGACTCGGTGGCCAGGTCGCCGCCCTCGTCCCAGACGAAGCCGGAGAGGGCGTACCAGTTCTGTCCCGGCAGGTAGATGCCCTGCTGCGCCCCCTTGTCGAGCTTCTTCGTCGCGTCGATCCACTGCTCGCGCGTCGTGATCGACTTCGCGTCGACGCCGGCCTTCTCGAACAGGTCCGTGCGGTAGATGACGACCCGGTTCGCCGCGTAGTACGGGATACCGTACTGCTTGCCCTCGTACGCCCCCGGCTCGGCGAGGCCCTTCAGCCAGTCCTTGCCGCCGAGCGCGTCGACCTTGTCGCTCAGGTCCAACAGGCCGCCGCTCTGGGCGAACTGGGCGACCTGGGTGTTCCCGGTCTCGATGACGTCGGGCGCGTCGTTGCTGGCGAGGGCGGCCGTGACCTTCTCGCCGATGCCGTCCCACTCCTGGATCTGGACGCGCACGTCGATGTGCGGGTGCGCTGCCTCGAACCCCTTCTCGAACTCCTTCTGGAAGGCGGCCGAGACGCTGTCGCGCATCAGCCACACGTCGATGGTGGTCCGCCCGCCGTCACCCGATTCCCCGTCACCGGAGCCGGACGAACTGCAGGCACTGAGCCCGGCGACCGCGACGAGCGCGGACAGACCGGCGAGCAAGCGGAGCTTCACGGTTCACCTCTGGGGCGCCGGACCTGACCAGTTGTGCAACTGGTCAGGTGACCTCTGGTGGTGGAGAAAGCTGGCATAGACCACTGGACACGTCAAGCCCCCGGGAAATGCTGGGTAGTTGTCGATCAAGCCCGGGCCGTGGTCAACTGGTAAGGCAACTGGTCGTACGGCACGAGGGGGCGGAAGTGAACGCCGACGCGAACAGGGACGCGCCGGGGGCGGTGCTCAAGCGCGAGCGGGTCCGCGACCACATCCTCGAACTCATCGAGTCGCAGCGCCCCGGCGACGCGATCCCCTCCGAGCGCGCACTCTGCGCCCGGCTGGGCGTCTCGCGTCCCACGCTGCGCGCGGCCGTCGACGAACTCGTCGCCGCGGGCCTTCTCGTCCGCGAACACGGCCGCGGCATGTTCGTCGCCCCGGAGAAGATCACCCAGGAGCTCGTCGCCCAGGAAGAGGCGCTGACGGTGCCCCAGGCCGCCGGGGCCTGGACCAGCCGGCTGCTGGAGTTCACCACCATCCAGGCGGGCGCCCGGGTCGGCCGCAAGCTGCGCCTCTCACCCGCCGCGAAGATCGTGTACGTGGCCCGACTGCGGCTCGTCGACGGGGCGCCGATGGCCATCGAGCACCTGCACATCCGCGCCGACCTGGTCCCGGGCCTGAGCGCCCAGGAGCTGGAGAGCGGCGACCTGTACGCGCATTTGCGCGAACACCACGACGTACACGTCCGCGAAGCCGTCCAGGCCATCGAACCGACCGTCGTGACCCGCGCCGAGGCCGACCTCCTCGACGTCCCCGAACTGTCCCCCGCCCTGCTCTTCGAGCGGCTCACCTCGGACACGTCGGGGCGGCCCGTCGAGTACGTCCACTCGCTGTACCGCGGCGACCGCTACCGCATCGTCTCCCGCCTCACCCTCGGCCCCACGGCGACCGCCTCGGCCGTCGCCGTCCCGGAGGCGGGCCACCACCCCGGCATCCCGCCCGGCGACTTCGCGCACCGCGACACCGTCGCCTCCTCCACCCGGGGCGATGTCCAGCAGGCACCCTGACACACGCCGGCGCCTGCGCGGCGCGGGCCCCGGACCTGGTTACGGTTCCGCCATGGCCGACTACCGCATCGAAACCGTCCGCAACGGCGAGCGCGACTGGACCGCCCGCAACGACCGCGGCGCCGAGGTCCGTATCGCTCCCGCCGACTCCGACGGGGCCCAGCCCTCGTTCACCCCCGTCGAACTCCTCCTCGCCGCGCTCGGCGGCTGCGGCGGCCTCGTGGTCGACCGCACCGCCCGCACCGTCGACCACGACGCCCTGCGCATCGTCGTCGAGTCGGTCTCCCGGCCCGAGGACGACGGCCGCGTCGGCGCCGTGCGCGTCTCCTACGAACTCGCCCTGCCCGAGGGCGACACCCGCGCCGCCGAGACCCTGGAACGCGGCATCCGGCTCACCCACGAGAAGTACTGCACGGTCAGCCGCACCGTCGAACACGGCGCGCGCGTAGAGGCGTTGGGCCCCGACGGCACGATGCTCTTCATGGGCGGCTGACGGGGCGTCCCGCGCCCGGTCGGCTCAGCGTGCCCCGTCCGCCGACCGGAACCGCGCCGCCTCCAGGCGCACCGACTCGACGTACTGCCCCGGCGTCATCCCGGTCTCCGTGCGGAACGGCCGGGCCAGATGCCGGACGCTCTCACTCGGGCCTTGCGCCACGAAGTGCCGCCGGACGATCCGGCGGCACTCCTCAGCTTCCGCCTCCGCGGAGACGGGCGTCTTGGCTGTGGGGTCAGGTGTCCCACAGATTCGCAGATTCGGACACGGCCTGGTCAGGGCAGGTTGTGCACCTTCGGGCCGACCGAGTTCGACCAGGCGGAACCGGCCGTCGCGTCCCAGTTGGTCGACCAGGTCATCGCGCCGCGCAGCCCCGGATAGGTCTTCGCGGGCTTGAAGGAGCCGCAGCCCGTGCCGCGCGCCAGGCAGTCGAGCGCGTTGTTCACCACCGACGGGTCCACGTAACCGCTGCCCGCCCCGCGCGTCGACGCCGGGACGCCGAGACCGACCTGCGACGGGTCGAGGCCGCCCTCCAGCTGGATGCAGGCGAGTGCGGTCAGGAAGTCCACCGAGCCCTGGCTGTACACCTTGCCGTCGCAGCCCAGCATCGAACCGCTGTTGTAGTACTGCATGTTGACGACGGTGAGGATGTCCTTCACGTTGAGCGCGGTCTTGAAGTACTCGCCCGACGTCGACTGCATGTCGATGGTCTGCGGCGCCATGGTGAGCACCAGCTTCGACCCGGCCTTCTGCGACAGCTGGCGCAGCGCCTTCGTCATGTACGTCGAGTTGAGGCCGTTCTCCAGGTCGATGTCGACGCCGTCGAAGCCGTACTCCTGCATGAGCGCGTACGCGCTGTTCGCGAACGCCGTCGCGGACGCGTCGCTGTTGACCGAGATGCTGCCCTTCTCGCCGCCGACCGAGAGGATCACGGACTTGCCCGCGGAGTGCTTGGCGGCGATGTCCGCCTTGAAGTCGGCGGTGGAGGCGTAGCCGACGGCCGGGTCGAGGTTGAAGGTGATCTGCCCCGGGGTGGTCGTGGCGTCGGCGAACGACACCGCGATGATGTCGTACTGCGACGAGACGTCCCGCAGCTTCTGCACGGTCGCGCCGTTGTCGAAGTTCTGCCAGTAACCGGTCAGCGCGTGCTTGGGCACGGTGCCGCCGCCTCCGCCGCCCCCGGAGGTGGCTGTCTTCGCCGTCACGGCCGCCGACTTGGCGGACTCACCGGCCGCGTTCGTCGCGCTGACCTGGAAGCTGTACGAGGTGTTCGCCGTCAGGCCGGTGACGGTCGCCGAGGAACCGGAGACCGAGGCGACCTTCGTGCCGTCCCGGTAGACGTTGTAGCCGGTGGCCGTGGAGACCGGGGTCCAGGACAGGTCGACGGAGGACGACGTCGTCGCGCCCGCGGCGAGGCCCGCCGGTACGCCCGGAACGACCACCGGGTCGGTGCCGCCGCCCCCGTCGGGTCCGAAGACGCTCACGTCGTCCACGTAGTACGGGCTCTGCCCGTACCAGCCGTGCGTGTAGACCGTCACCGACGTCGTGTTCGCGCCTGTCTTGAAACTGGTGGTGAGCTGCTGCCAGGACGAGCTGCCCGGCGTCCAGGTCGAGACATCGGTGGTGCCGGTGCCGCTCGCGCCGAGGTAGGCGTAGCCGCCCTGTACCCAACTGCTCAGCGTGTACGTCGAGTTGGGCTTGACCGCGACGGTCTGGGTGCACTTGGCGTTGTCCTGGCCCGCGGGGGTGCCCTTCAGCGCCTTGGCGCCGCCGTGCACGGGCGAGGAGACGGTCGCGCCGCTGCCCGCGGTACAGGTCCAGTTGCTCAGATCGGACTCGAAGCCGGCGTTCTTGGCGACGTTGACGTCCGCGGCCTGGGCGGGAGCGGCGAGCGCGGTGACGCCGAGCGCCGCGGCCGAGGTGACGGCGAGTGCGGCGCCGAGCCGGCGCCGGGCGCCGGGTCTGCCATGACGTGCACGGTCCACGGGAGTGCCTCCGGGGGAGAGGTGAAGGGCGGATGTGAACGGTGGCCACCGCTGTGCGTCAGAATTGGTCCAGGCCAATCGAGTTGTCAAGACCTCTGGAGTGCCCGGCCCGCGGAAGTCCCCGGCCTCGTGGAGTGCGACGAGTCCCGCCGCGCGGCAAGGTCGTAGCAGGGGGCGGGGCAGGAGGCCCCGCCGCACACCGGCCGTCGGAGGTCACCATGGCAGCGCGCCCGGACGCGGCGACGGCGCTGAACAAGCGTTTCAGCGCCGTGCTGGAGAAAAGCCCGAACCCGGGCGGATGGACCTACGTCGTCTGGCCCGAAGCGGCCGCGTTCTTCGGTACGCGCGGACTGGTGAAGGTGCGCGGCACCGTCGACGGGCACCCTTTCCGCAGTTCCTTCATGGCCCTCGGCGACGGCCGCCACAAACTTCCCGTGAAGGCGGACGTGCGACGCGCGATCGGAAAGGATGTGGGCGACACCGTGACCGTCCTGCTGGAGGAGCGGCTTTCCTGAGCGTTCAGAGCAGTCCGCGCACGTAAGCGGCCTGCCCCACGTGCTGGAGGTCGTCCGACAGCACACTGATGAGCCGCACGCCCAGGGTCACCGGCGGGTCCCAGTTCTCGTCCACGACGCGGTCGAGCGCGGCGTCTTTCAGGTCACCCAGAAAGCCCAGCGTCTGCTCGTGGACCGCGTCGTAGTAGCCGAGCAGCAGCGTGCCGGAATCGACCTTCACCTGGCCGACCTGCTGGGACGTATGGCCGTATCCGGTGTCCGTCGCCGGCAGGCGCAGGCCGAACCGGTCGGCCCAGCCCCGCGCGAGCCAGACCTGCTCGAACCCGGCCGCATCGGCGAGATGGTCGTCCTGCACGCGCGTGAGATGCCAGATCAGCCAGGCGACGGAATTCGCGCCGCCGGGGCGCGCGTGGAGATCGTCGGGGGAAAGGCCCTCGACCGCCGCGTGCACTTCCTCCTGAATGCGGCCGTAGCCGTCGATGAGTACGTCGTGTGAGTGCATGGGGTGCAGTTTCGTCGACCGTCTGCATTTCGGCCAACGGAGCGCCCGAATATGCCAGGAGACTGGCGCGAAAAGCATGGTGACAGTGCGCACGAAGTGCCGATACTCGTCGGGTGAGACGGTTGAACTTTGTTCGATGCGGCATATCGCGGATCAATGACCTTGATCGGCGCGGCCGTCGGGATCGGATCGCTGATCAATTACCGACCAGTTAGTGATCAATGGTGCCAGGCAATGGGGGAGATCGTGCACGACGAATTCCTGTGCCACGTCACCGCGTACGGAATCTGCGGTGGACGGCGCGTCGGAGTTCCGCTCGGTACCTACCGCGCCCCCACCCTGCCGCTCGCCCTGTGGTGGCTGCGCGACCGTGCCACCTGGATCGCCGAACGGCTCGACCCCC
Source organism: Streptomyces sp. cg35 (assembly GCF_050410835.1). Classification (NCBI taxonomy): domain Bacteria; kingdom Bacillati; phylum Actinomycetota; class Actinomycetes; order Kitasatosporales; family Streptomycetaceae; genus Streptomyces; species Streptomyces sp. cg35. The sequence goes on along the minus strand of NZ_CP191268.1, from coordinate 481,317 downwards.
GCCCCGGACTGTCGCACGTGCCGGAGGGCGCCCTGATGCCGATCGGCGACGACACCCCGGACGTGCCCGACCTGCTGCGGGCCTGGTGCGCGGACACCGCTCAGCAGGAGTGCGTCGCCGAGGAGTTGGCGGGCGGCCGGCTCGTCCGCGTCGCCACCCGCGACGACACCACCGAGTACGAGCTCCTCGCCGAGTCCGTGGACGCCGTGCGCATGGCCCGCACGGCCGCGCGCGCCCGGACCCACGCCTCCGTATGACAGTCATGACTAGTAACCGACACGAGTGAAGCGGCGATTGCCTGAGCGAACACCCGGGGAGTGTGGTCACGCACGGTAATCACGACCACCTCGGGGCCGCCTGAATGAAGAGCACGTCCGCACTCACCGTCACGCTCCTGGCCCTCGCGGCCGCCCTCGTGCCGAGCGCGACCGGCGCCCAGGCGGCAGGGGGTCCGGGCCAGGTCTGCTTCTGGACCGAGCCGGGCCAGCACGGCCAGGCCTGGTGCTACGGGCCACCCGGCTACGCCGAGGCGGAGAACGGCACACAGCGTCACGCCTACTCCTTCGAGTCCCGCGTCGCGGGCAGCGTCTACGCCATCAGCTACACCGCCTCCAACTGCCTCTACCGGGAGATCCGGCGCGACGACTACTCCGAGAACTGGGAGTGGGCACAGAAGATCGACGGGGTCAGCGACAACACCATGGGCTGTGAGCGGGGCTGACCGACCATGCGATCCCGACCACGGCCGTGGAGGCTCGCCCTCGTGACGGGCCTGCTCCTGCTCACCGGGTGCGCGGGCCGCCCCGCACCACCGGCTCTCTCGCCCGACGACACCATCAGGGCCGCACAACAGGTCCTCACCGACCGCTGCCTCACCCGCCAGGGGCTCACCCCGCCCCGGCCCGGGCAGCGCGGGGTGAGCGCCGACGAACAACAGCGCGTCGCCGCCGCCCTGTTCGGTCGCCCGCCCGCCGAGCTGTCCCTGACCCTCGCCAACGGCGTCCCCGTACGCGCCCACACCGACGGCTGCCTGGCCGCGGCCCAGCGCAGCCTCTACGGGGACGAGAAGCGCTGGTTCCAGGTCTCGACCGTCGTCAACAACCTCCGGCCCGAGGCCGCCTACCGGGAGCGCAGCCTCGCCTCGGTGCGGGCGCGGCACCGAGCCGAGGTCACCGAATGGCGCCGGCTGAAGGCGCACGCATTCGATGCGTCGGCCCGCGTGCTGCATGCCGCCGGCCACCGCTGACACACGGCACCAGCCGAAGAACACACCACAAGGAGACACATGACCCTGAAGCACCCCCTCGCCCTGCTCGCCGCCGCCGTCATCGCCTTCGGCGGCGCCGCGGTCACCACGACCGCGTACGCCGCCCAGTGCCCCAGCGGCGAGTTCTGCGCCTGGACCGACGCCGACTACTCCGGTCAGCGCTGGAACTGGTCCGGCGACGACGGCGACTGGGAGCCCGGCATCCAGGACGAGGACTCCTCCTGGGCCAACCACGGCATCTCCGGACCCGGTATCAAGGACCACGTCCAGGTCTACGAGAACCCGGGCTGGGTCGGCTTCGGCACCGTCTGTCTCGCGCCGGGGCAGGAGATCCCGTCCGACGGCTGGGGCAACGACAGCGGTGACTCCCACACCTGGAAGATGAGCTGCTGAACGCCCCGCGCCGCGGCGGGAGTTCAGAACCCGTCGGTCGTGTGCGGCAGTAGCTCCGTGTACAGCGCGGCGTCGAGCATCGACGCCGCGCCCGGCGTGTGCTCGGTGACCAGCCCCGCCTGCACCAGCGACCGCACGGGCGTCGCGCCCATGTAGGCGGCGGCCAGGTCGCGCGCCTCCAGCGACAGATCCGGCGCGTCCCCGGTCGGCGCGTACGAGAACCCGTCCGGCGACGCGATCAGCCGGTACGAACCCGCATTGTCCGGCCGCTGCTCGTCACGGACCGCGAGCACCACGTCGACGGGGGCCGCCCAGGAGCGTGCCGCCAGTGCGGCCCGCACGTCGACGAGCCGCACCCACAGCGACGGGAACGAGCCCGTCACCCGCACCTGGTCCCGGTCCGCCGCGAACAGCAGCAGCGGATCGTCCAGCGGCCGGACCCAGGCCCGCACCTTCCCCGTCAGGTCGATCGCGGTCAGATAGCTCCACAGCGCGGCGGCCTCCTCGGGACCATCGGCCTCCAGGTCGTCGACGCGGACCAGGCCCGGCGTGTTCGCGTCCTCGTCACCCGCCTTGGTCCGGTAGATCGCGTACCCGGCGAGCGGGTCGCCCAGCGTGACCACCCGGGGCGGCGACATGTCGTCGTCGTCCTCGTCCTTCTCGACCAGCCACTCGTCGCGCCACCAGGCCTCCGTACGCGCCTGCCGGCCCGCCCGGTGCGCACGCGTGCTCTCGAAGTAGGGGCCGAGCAGCGCGGGGGCCGACTCCGGGTCGACCAGGCGCAGGGGGCGGGGGTCGGGCGCGATGCGCAGCGCGAGTGGACGCCGCGAGTCGATCTCCACGGTCGCGCCGTACGTGCCCGCGCCGAAGCCGAACCGCCCATAGATCGACGCCTCCGACGCCCACAGGGCGACGAGCGGCGCGCCCTGCCGGGCACAGCGGGCGAACAGCTCGCCCATCATCGCGGAGAGCACGCCGCGCCGCCGGTGCGTCGGCGCCACCGACACGAACGTCAGGCCGGGACAGGGGAGTTCACCGCCGCCCGGCACGGAGACGGTGAAGGGGTGCGCCGCCGCGAACCCGATCAGATCGTCACCGTCGTAGGCGCCGATGCGCAGAAGGTCGGCCAGGGTCTCACGGTGGTGCTTGCGCCGGTCGTCCTCCGGTGATTCGTGGAAGACGAGGTAGGCGAGCGCGAGGGCGCGCTCGATGTCGGATTCGGGCAGCTCACGGATCTGGACGGATCGGGCATTCATGATCACAAACCCTAACGGGGAGCTGCCTCTCGCGCCGCCCGTGGGGCCTCCGTGGGCAGCGCCATGGGGCGCCGCCCACGGCGACAGGCCTCGGCGGCGCCGACTCCGTCGAGGACGGGCAGGCGGCGGGGGCCGGGCCACCCCGCCGTCCGACTGCGAGGATGCGTCACACAAGCCTGTCAGGTACTTCCGGCATCCTGCCCGGGGCGGATGCGCCCGCGCCGCGATTTCTGCTGCACTCCCGCAGGCGCGCACTCAGCCGTTGCATGCCGCGCCGGGCATGACTCTTGACCGTACCCAGAGGCCACCCCGTGCGGTCCGCGATCTGCGGCTGGGTCAGATCCTCGTAGAACGCGAGCCACAGGACCGTGCGCTGGGGCACCGGCAGCCGCGCCAGCTCCTGGGACACCAGCACCCGGTCGAGCGCCGCCTCCGTCTCCTCCACCACCACCGTGCACTCGGCGGTCACCCCGTCGAGCACGGCCGCCCAGCGGCTGCGCGAGGCCAGCGCGTCCGCGATGTGATGCCGGGTGATCCCCGTCAACCACGCGGCTGGGGAACCGAGTTCGGGACGATAGCCGGCCCGTCCGCGCCATGCGGCGAGGAACACCTGCTGGGTGATGTCCTCCGCGTCACACGTGTCGCCCAACGCCCGCCGGGAGAGCCGCAGCACCAGAGGCGACCATCGCCGGTACAGGTCCGCCAGCTGTGCCGCGTCCGTCCGAGCTCCCGTCTCGGGCGACTCGTACACCCCCGGCGTAACAGGCCGGACCGCTGTGCTCATCGGTGCCTCGTCAACTCCTCGGCCCGTACCCGAACGTGACGTTTCCCGAACGGAAGTGGACGGATGGGCCGCGTCTCCGTCCACGGACCGGTCATCCTGGAAACCCGTACGGCCGAACGGCAACTCGCATCGTTTGTGCGTCGTATCGTGAGCCGATGGACGAGGAGCGGGACACAACGCGAGACGCGCACGGCGACGTAGCGACGGAACCGGGGGTCACCACCGGCGCCCTCGCCCGGCGCCTGGGAGTGTCACCGACGACCCTGCGCACCTGGGACCGCCGCTACGGGCTCGGACCCGCAACGCGGTCCGAGGGCCACCACCGCCGCTGGTCGGCGGAGGACATCGCGGTCGTCGAGGAGATGTGCCGCCTCGCCGCGACGGGACTGCCGCCCGCCGAGGCCGCGCAGATGGCCCGCAAGCGCCAGGACCCGGTCCTTCCCGTCGTCCTCCCGCAGCCGCGCCGGGAACCGGCCCGGCTCCCGGAGACCACGCTCGAACGGCAGCGGCGCGGTCTGGCGCGCGCCGCCACGCGCCTCGACGCACCAGCCGTACACGAACTGCTGACGCAGGCGGTGGCGCGGCACGGCCTGGTCGGGGCCTGGCAGGACGTGATGGCGCCGGTGCTGCACGCGATCGGCCGTAAGTGGGAGGAGGCGGGCGACCGCTACGTCGAGGTCGAACACCTGCTGTCCTGGCATGTCGCGCGCATCCTGCACCGCGGCAGCGTCGCGCCCGTCACCGTCGCCGCCCCGCCCGTCGTGCTGGCCTGCGTGCCGGCCGAACAGCACGCACTGCCGCTGGAGGCGCTCAGCGCGGCGCTGGACGAAATCGGCCTGCCCCAGCGCATGTTCGGAGCGGCCGTGCCCGTCGAGGCGGTCACGGCGGCCGTGCGCAGGACGGGGCCGCGGGTCGTCGTCCTGTGGGCGCAGGCCCGGTCCACCGCGAGCGTGCCGCTGGCCAGGCACCTCGCCGAGACCCGATGGGGCGTGCGCGGGGCCCGCGGCAGGTCCGCCGTGATGCTCGGCGGACCCGGCTGGGCGGGGCACACGGTCCGCGGCACCCTGCGCCCGACGTCGCTGCCGGATGCCCTGACCCGCATCGAGCGGCTCTACCCCGAGCTCACCGCACGCTTCGAGCCCGTTTGAACCGGGCCAGTCCGTCGGGCAGTTCCAGCAGCGGCTCCGGGTAGTCGTACGCGGCCCGGTCCTTGCCGCTCAGCTTCCACGGTTCGTGCACCGCGGGCCCGTCCAGCCCGGCCAGCTCCGGGACCCAGCGCCGCACATACGCTCCGTCCGGGTCGTAGCGCTTGGCCTGCGTCACCGGATTCAGCACCCGATTGGGGCGGCTGTCCGTTCCGGTGCCCGCCATCCACTGCCAGTTCATCTGGTTGTTGGCGACGTCTCCGTCCACGAGGTGGTGGAGGAAGTGCCGGGCGCCCACCCGCCAGTCGACGTACAGCGTCTTGGTGAGGAAGCTCGCTGTCAGCAGACGGGCGCGGTTGTGCATCCAGCCTTCGTGCAGCAGCTGCCGCATTCCCGCGTCGACCACCGGATATCCCGTGCGCCCCTCCCGCCATGCGTCGATCTCCTCGCCCGCCGACCGCTCGGAGCGCCACCGGTCGTGGTGGGTGCGGTAGTCGTCGTGCGCCGCGGCCGGGCGGGCGGCCAGCACCTGATGGTGGAAGTCCCGCCAGGCCAGCTGCCGGACGAACGCCTCGGCGCCGGAACCGCCCGCCGCCCGCGCCCGGGTGACCGCCTCGACCGGGCTGACCGTGCCGAAGTGCAGATCGGGGGAGAGCCGGGAGGTCGCGTCGCCCGGCAGGTCGTCGTGCCGGTTCTCGTAATCGGCGATCCCGGAGCGCAGCCAGGCGGTGAGCCGCGCCCGGCCCGCCTGCTCCCCGCCCTCGGCGAGACCCGGTGACACCCCGGGGACGGCGCCGCGCTCGGGCAACGGCTCGGAGCCGATGCCGTCGGGCACGGTGACGGCGCGCGGGGCCCGGCCCACCGTGCGCGTCTGATGCTGCGCCCAGTGCCGGTGGTACGGCGTGAACACGGCGAAGTGGTCCTTGGCCGCCGGGGTGACCGCACCCGGCGGCACGCAGGTCACCACGGCGTCATGGGCGATCACCTCGCAGCCGATGCCGTGCAGCGCCGCCCGCAGCGCCTCCTCACGACGGCGGGCGTAGGCGCTCACGCCTCCCGCCAGATGCAGCGCGCACGCGTCCGTCTCGGTCACCACCTTCGCGACCTCCTCCGCGATGTCCCCCGACCGCACCACGAGCCGCCCGCCGCGCTCCCGTAGCGCCGCGTCGAGATCACGCAGGCAGTCGGCGAGGAACGCCTCCCGGTTCGGAGCGGGGAACCCGGTCGCGTCGATCCCCGCGTCCCGGACGAACAGCGGCACCACCGCGTCCGACGCGTTCAGAGCGGCCCGCAGGGGCGGGTGGTCGTGGACCCGCAGGTCCGAGGTGAACAGGACGACACGGACACGCACGGAATCACTCCTGGCTGATCGAGGGGGGCTGTTCGGGGAACGGGGTCCGGCCGAGCGTGCTCAGCCGTTCCCTCAGTCCCTTCCGGCCCTGGGACGTGCACGGATGCATGTATTCCATGGCAGCAGGGGCATCCGTGCATGATCACCCCAGGAGGGGGCAAGCGCAGCTCAAGGGACGACGGACGGTCACCGGGCGGGGACCGTCCGTGCGGTGTCGACGGTGTGGAGGTGCCGGCGAAATGCGGGCGAAGGTGTTGCGACGGTTTCCCGCGGGGGCGCCCCGCGGATCCTGGCCGGCGGAGGAGTACGCCGCACGGCTGCGTGCCCAGGGACGGTCCGCGAGGGTGGTGATGGACCTGGATTCGGACACGTTCCTGGTGGTGGCCGGGGACGCCGAGGTACCCGGCTGACCCGGGCGTCGGCCCGCGCCAGGGCAGCGCGGCGAGCCGACCGCCACACAGTGAGCCCCCGTCCACGCGGACGGGGGCTCACTGGTGTCAGTAGCCGACCTGCTTCAGCTTCTCCCCGGTGTCCAGCCGCGCCGTCACCCGTACGGCACCCCGCTCGGGCGCGCGCACGGCGAGCGACCGGCCGGACCGGGCGGCGTCGACCGCCCCGCTTACCGAGATCCCGGTGACCGCGCGGCTGCCCGCCGCCACCAGGTACCAGTGGCCCTTCGGCGACTTCCACCGACCGGAGGCCACCACGTGCTGCCCGAACCGGCTGCAGGCGGCCGTGTTCCTCGCCGTCCCGACGAGCCGGGCGGGTTCGGTGGTCGACGAGGCAGGGGGCCGCAGCAGCAGGGCCACGTCCCCGGGGCCGCGCCAGGTCGAGGCGCGGGCGCACGTCCACACCGCGTGGCCGCCGCCCTCGGGCAGATCCTGCTCGGCGAAGTCCCACGCGTTGACCGCGCGCACCGCGCCGCCGCGCCAGGGCTCCAGCCGGCAGGCGGACCGCGCCCACACCAGCAGGGCCTGCGTGCTGGTCGCCTCGCGGGGCTGGCGGGCCGGTGGCGTGCCGTGGCCGGGAAGCGGCGTGTACGTGAGGTGCACCGGCGAGAGCCCGCCGAGATCCGCGACGATGAACGCGTGGTGCTCCACGATCCGCGAGGAGGACCGCAACTGCATCACCGGCCGCCGGTCGCAGCCCGTCGCCGGGGCGACCGGAACGGGATCGGTCACGCCGTCGTCCGAGAGATCGAGCGGCCGGCCCGGGGTGTCGGGTCGCAGCAGATCCCGTGTGGTCGCCTCGGTGATCCACGGAGCCGTCAGATACCGCGCGGAGCCGTCGCGACGGGACAGGACCACCGCGGCCGCGGTGGTCACGTCGGCGTCGTCGACGCGGGCCAGGTCGAGTGCGGCGCGCCCGCTGCCGTCCGGCTCGCTGTAGCGGGCCAGCCGGTCGCCGTCGCTCAGCAGCACGACGTCGTGCCCGTCGACACCTCCGGCGAAGAGCAGCTGGGGTGTGCGGGGCGGTGCGTCCGTCGGGGTGCCGGGCGTGGCCGTCACCCGGACCGCGTCCGAGCGGGTGCCCCAGGAATCGAGCGCCCGGGCCAGCAGCGCCTCGTCGTCGGCCCGGTCGCCCCGGGCGGGCCAGGCCGTGAAGTCGACCCGGGAGGTGTCGGCCCACGCGTCCGGCGCCGTGCGGGTCAGCCGGGCGGAGTCGAGGATCCCTTTGGCCGCCGTGCTCGACCGGACCTCCGGGCGCTCCACGGGGCTGCCGCCCGGCAGGACGAGGACGACCGCCGACACCGCGGCCAGCGCGCCGACGGCCAGGACCAGCCGCTTGCGTCGGGTGCGCCGCACGAGGTCCGTGGGCCGGGTCTGCACCGAGCAGGCGTCGAACTCCTGGGAGCGCAGCAGCGCCTCGGCGGCCGGTCCGGCATCGGCGTCCAGACCGGCCGCCTCCCGCACGGCCCGCTCGGGGGCCTGCACCCCGGCCGCGCCCAAGAGGTCGGCGACGCGCCGGGAGGTGAAGCCGTCGATCTTGCGGAGGACGAACGCGGCTCGGGCCGGAGCCGACGCGCCGGACAGCGCCTGCCCGAGCGCGATCTCCTCGGCGCCGCCGGCCCGCGGGAACAGGCGCAGCCCCCACACCACGGGCAGCCGCGGCAGCAGCGTCCGGGGCGGCGGCAGCCTGGCGGGCCAGCCGGCCGGGCGGTGCGCCCCGGCGAGGGCGGCGCGCAGCACCCGCACCCGCAGGACGTCCTCCGGGCCACCTGGGCCGTCACCCGCCGTCCGCGGGCCCGGCACCCGGGCCGGCCGGGTCCCGGGCAGTGCGGCCTGGGCCGCCGCGTGGGCCATGAGCACCCGTCGGTGCCGGGACAGCGAGGCGGGAAGGGTCAGATAGGCGAGCCGGACGAACGCGGTGTACTGCTCGACGAGGGCGGCCTCGGCCCGGTCGTCGGCTATCCGGGTGCGCAGGGCCGGGCGGCCGCGGCGAAGGGTTGGCATGGTCGGGTTCTCCCGCGTCGAAGTACGAAACGTGCTCAGCCCTGCAAACGACCGGACCGTAGGACAGTCACACGGGGATCCACAGGACTGCCGCGCCCCACGCGGGGTATCAGCAAGGCTGCGGGGGCCTGATCGACAGAAGCAGGCCTGGTCGAGAGAGACACGGATGATCGAGTACATGGACGGGACAGTGATCCCAACTGGCTTCGACGCACCTGTCGAGCCGCTGCGGCGGGTGACGCACTATTCCGGCGAGCCGGGCTGCATAGCGCAGGCCCGGAGCTTCGCAGAGACGTTTCTGGCGCAGCTGACGCAGGAGTGGTGCGTTCCCGTGGACCGACGGGCCGCGGGTGATGTCCTGCTCGTCGTGAGCGAACTCGTCACCAACGCGGACCGGCACAGCCACGGCCCGTACGTCCTCGAGCTCGAGGGGACGGCGGAGCGGATCGCCGTCACCGTCTACGACAGCAGCGCCCGGGTCCCGCTGCGCTACCCGCGGGACCCGTCCCGGATCGGCGGGCACGGCCTGGAGATCGTGGACACCCTCGCCGACGTCACGGTCGAACGCGTCCCGGTCGGCAAACGCGTCAGGGCCGTCCTCACACTCCCGACGTGAGGACGGCCCCGGTTCGCCGGGCGGGTCACACGAGGTCGGTGCCCGCCAGCATCCCGGACTTCAGCCGGGCGATCAGCTGCTTGATGAGTCGTGAGACGTGCATCTGCGAGTAGCCGAGCCGCTCACCGATCTCCGCCTGGGTCAGCTCCTCCACGAAGCGCAGATGCAGCAGCTGCCGGTCGCGGTCGGGCAGCTGCGCCACGAGAGGCGCGAGCGCGTGGAAGTCCTCCACCAGCTCCATCGCCTCGTCCTCCACCCCGATGAAGTCGGCGAGCACCGACTCGCCGTCCTGACCGTTGTCCGTGGTCAGGGCCGCATCGAGGGACGCGGACGTGTAACCGTTCGAGGCCAGCTGGGCCTCCACCACCTGGGACTCCGGCAGGTCCATCAGGGTCGCCAGCTCGGCGGTCGTCGGATCGCGGTCCAGACGGCTGCACAGTTCCTCGCGCGCCTTGGCCAGCTCGAGCCGGAGCTCCTGCAGCCGGCGCGGCACGTGCACGGCCCACGTGGTGTCGCGGAAGAACCGCTTGATCTCGCCGGTGATGTAGGGCAGCACGAACGAGGTGAACTCGACCTCGCGCGAGATCTCGAACCGGTCGATCGCCTTGATCAGGCCGATCATGCCGACCTGGACGATGTCCTCCATGTCGTCGCCGCGGTGCCGGAAACGCCCCGCCGCGAAGCGGACCAGCGACATGTTCATCTCGATCAGGGTGTTACGGGTGTACTGGTACTCCTCGGTGCCCTCCTCGAGTTCCGCGAGCCGCCGGAAGAAGTGCCGGGAGAGTTCCCGCGCGTCCAGCGGTGCCACCTGGGTGGGGTCCGCGATGTAGTGAAGAGACGTCTCACCATCCGTGGTCCGGGTCCTGTCCGCAGTGACGTCCGTCCCGCTCATGGTGGTTGCCACCATCCCTCCCGCGCCGTGAGGCGACGCACAGCCTTGTTCCATCATGGTGTTCGGCAGTTACCCGCGAACTGGCCGGTCATGCACACTCGTTCTGGAGGTACGACATCAACACGGCAGAAACAGCAGACACGGTGCGCGAACTGGCGGCCGTGCTTCCCGGCAGCACCCTCGTCACCGACGCGGACGTGCTCGCCTCGCTCGGCCGTGACGACGCCGAGTGGGCGCCCGTGGGACGGCCGCTCGCGGCGGTGCGTGCCGGCTCCGCCGAGGAGGTGCAGGCGGTGGTGCGGGCGTGCGCGGCCCGGGGGATACCCGTCGTCACCCGGGGCGCGGGCACCGGCCTGTCGGGCGGTGCCAACGCTGTCGACGGCTGTGTCGTCCTCGACGTCTCCCGGATGAACCGCATCCTGGAGATCGACGCGGAGAACCTGCTCGCCGTCGTCCAACCGGGGGTCGTCAACAACGACTTGAAGGCCGCCGTCGCCGAGCACGGCCTGTGGTACCCGCCGGACCCGGCCAGCGCCCCCTGGTCCACGATCGGCGGCAACGTGTCGACGAACGCGGGCGGCCTGTGCTGTCTCAAGTACGGCGTCACCCGGGACTACGTCCTCGGCCTGGAGGTCGTCATGGGCGGCCCGGCGGGCGAGTACGGCAGCCGGGTCCGGTTCGGCCGGCGCACCACCAAGGGCGTCAGCGGCTACGACCTGACCGGCCTCTTCGTCGGCTCCGAGGGCACGTTCGGCGTCATCACCGAGATCACGCTGCGGCTGCGGCCCGCGCCCGCCGCCGAACCGCGCACGGTCGTCGGCAACTTCGACAGCCTGGTCGCCGCCGGAGCCGCGGTCGCCCTCGTCACCCGCCGCGGGCTCGCGCCCGCCGCCCTGGAACTGCTCGACCGCGCCTGCATGGAGGCCGTCGAGGACTGGAAGCACCTGGGCATCGAACCCGGCGCCGAGGCCATGCTGCTCGCCCGCATCGACGCCCCGGGGGACGCGGGCGCCGCCGAGGCCGACGCGGTGGCCGCCGCCTTCCGGGAGGCCGGTGCGCTGTGGGCGGAGCAGTCGACCGACGCGGTCGAGGCCGAGGCGCTCTTCGACGTACGGCGCCTCGCCTATCCCGCGCTCGAACGGCTCGGGCCCGTCCTCACCGAGGACCTCTGCGTGCCCCGCTCGGCGGTGCCCGAGATGCTCGCCACCATCGAGAAGATCGGCCGCCGGCACGGTGTGCGGATCGCCACCATCGCGCACGCCGGGGACGGCAACCTGCATCCGCTGCTGATCACCGAGCCCGGCGACGAGGCGGCCCGCGTCGCCGCGCAGGCCGCCTTCGAAGAGCTCCTCCAGGCGGCGATCGCCGCGGGCGGCACCGTCACCGGCGAGCACGGCGTCGGGCTGCTCAAGCGGGGCGGCATGCGCAGCGAACTGGGACCCGCCGTCTGTTCCGTCCAGCGCGCCGTGAAGCAGACCCTCGATCCGCTGGACCTGTTCAACCCGGGGAAGGTCGTCGGCGAGGACTGATCGCCCCGGCCTTCCCCGGGTGCGGGATCAGTGCGGCAGGTCCGCCGGGTCGGTGGCCCAGGTCGTGTCGGGCCGGTCGACGAGCCGGTAGGCGAGCGTGCCGCCCCGCCGCAGGAGTTCCGCGTCCGTCCACGACCGCGTGCGGTCACGTCCGTCGAGGCGCACCCCGGCGACGTAGGCGTGCGTGGCATCGGCCGCGGGCGCCTCGACCACGATGTCGGCGCGGCCCGGCCGGTCCACCACCGCGTGCGGGAACAGCGGCGCGCCGAGCAGCAGATCGGCGCTGCCCGGTGCCTTCGGGTACAGGCCGAGCGCGGAGAACACGTACCAGGCGGACATGGTGCCGAGGTCGTCGTTGCCGGGCAGTCCCGAAGGGCCGGTCCCGTACACGGAGTTGACGATCTCGCGCACCGTGGCCTGCCCCTTCCAGGGCTGTCCGAGCGCGTTGTAGAGCCACGGCGCGTGGATGCCGGGCTCGTTCGTCGGGTCGTAGCGCAGCGCGTCGCCGCCCTTGACCGACCAGGAGCCGTCCGCCTTGTGGAAGAACCCGTCGAGCCGCGTCGCCGCCTTCTCGCGGCCGCCCATCGCCTCGGCGAGTCCCTGCACGTCCTGCGGCACCATCCAGGTGTACGTGGCGCTCGTGCCCTGCGCGAAGCCGCGGTCGCTGCCCGGGTCGAACGGGGTCACCCAGGAGCCGTCCAGGTTCCGCGCCTGGATGTAGCCCGTCGCCGGGTTGAAGACATTGCGCCACCAGGTGCCGCGCTCGGTGAAGTACGCGGCCTGTGCGTCCCGGCCGAGCAGCTTCGCCCAGGAGCCGAGCGCGGAGTCGGCGACCGAGTCCTCCAGCGTCTCGGCGGCGCCGCCCCAGCAGTGGCATACGTCCTGCGCCGCGTAGTGCGAGCTCAAGTACTGCGCCAGGTTGGGTCGTTGGCCCTCGCACTGGCCGGGGCAGCCCGCGTCCGACAGGCCCGCGTCACGTGGTTCGGTGGCCTGCCGGGCCAGGGAGTCGAAGGCGCCCTCGTAGTCGAAGTTGCGCACGCCCATCGCGTAGAAGGTCGCCAGGGTCGCCGCCGACGGGTCGCCGGTCATCACGTGGGTCGCGCCGTTGACGTGCACCCAGCGGTCCCACACCCCGTCGTTCTGCTGCGCGAAGTTGTACAGCGACTGGGCGAAGTCCCCGGCGACCTTCGGTTTGAGCAGGGCGAGCAACTGGATCTGGGCGCGGTACTGGTCCCAGCCCGAGAAGTTGCTGTACTGCGCGCCCTGCCCGCGGGCGAGGCGGTGCGGCTCGCCGTCCATGCCGGGATAGCGGCCGTCGGTGTCGCTCACGATGTTCGGCTGCATCAGGGAGTGGTAGAGCGCGGTGAAGAAGGCCGTGCGCTGCGCGTCACTGCCGCCGCCGATCCGCACGGAGCCCAGCTCCCGGTCCCAGTCGGCGCGCGCCTGCGCCGCCACGTCGTCGACGCTCGCGCGGGGCGCTATCTCCTTGCGCAGGTTCGTCTCGGCGCCCGCGAGGGACACGTAGGAGATCCCGAGCCGCATGTGGACATCGTTGTCAGAGGACGGGTCGAAGCCGACCCATCCACCGGAACCACGGCCCGCGCGGTCGGCGCCGGTCGCGTACCCCTCGCCGCCGCCGGCGCTGGTCGTGCCGGGGGAGAGGGTGGCGTCCTTCCAGGTCCCGTACGAGGAGAAGGCGCGGTCGAAGGAGGCGCTGAAGTACAGCCGGTAGTAGCTCTTGCGGTTGTTCACCCCGCCGTTGGCCCGGCGTCCGCAGAACGCGCCGGTCAGCACCCAGCCGGTGACCTTGCGGTGCGCGCGGTCGATGTCGATGTGCGCGTCCTCGCTGCCGTTCAGCGAGTTGGAGACACGGAACAGGAGGGAGGCCTGCCGGTCGGCCGGGAACGTGAAGTCGGCGACGCCCGCCCTGCGGCTCACCGCCAGGTCGGCGGAGGCGCCCGAGTCGAGGCCGAGGGTGTAGCGGCCGGGGACCGCCCGCTCGTTCGCGTGGCTGAAGCTCGACGCGTACACCGCGTCCTTGGTGTCGGCCGACGGCGACGACGTGACGTCCCCGGCGAACGGCATGATCGGCACGTCGCCCGCGGCGCCCGGGTTGCAGCCCGCGCCGTTGACGTGCGTCAGGCTCAGGCCGCGGATCCGCGTCGCGTTGTACTCGTAGCCGTTCGCGGCGCCGGTGCTGGTCTGGTCGCCGGTGGTGCTGGTCGGGGACCAGGCGATCATGCCGTAGGGGCGGGTGGCGCCGGGGTAGGTGTTGCCGCCGTTCGTGGAGCCGATCAGCGGATCGACGTACGCGGTGGGCCGCTCGGGCGGCGCCGCGGCCGAGGCGAGCGGGCCGGGCAGCGTCAGGGCGAGGGCGCTCGCCAGGCCGACCGCTCCCGCGCGGCGCAGCAGCGCCGTGGGTCTGGACAGGACGTCGAACACGTCGCGGAACCTTTCGGAGTCGGGACAGATGCCGTGGCGGGACGGATGCCGTCAAGGCGCCGCCGAGCGTAGGTCGTTCAGGCCCCGCGGGGAACGCCGCGGCGCGCATCCGGGATGAACGCCCGGTGAAGCCCCGGCCCCTTGGCGAGGCTTTTGCGCGGCACGCCGACCTAAATGTGTCATTTGTCCGTTTATCGGTTCTACGGTGCGGGGGTCGGTGTCCGTGTGGGGGGACACACAACGCGCCCACACGCGGCGCGGGTTGGGATGTCCATGAGTGGAATCAGCCGCAGAGGCGCGGCACGCCTGGGGCTCGGTGTCGGTCTGGGTGCCGCAGCCGCGACGCTCGCCGGGTGCGGCAGCGGCGAGGAACAGGGCCGGCCCCCGGCGGGACCGGGCCGCCACCCGGACCGGCCGGCCGCCCCGCCGAAGAAGGCCGCGCCCCGGCTGATCGGCGACGGTTCGACGGCGTACACCGGCAAGCAGCCGCGTCAGCCGGGCGCGGCAGCCCCGCTCGAAGTCGGCCAGACGCCCCCGCAGTTCGTGGTCTTCTCGTGGGACGGCGCGGGCGAGGTCGGCAACGGCCTGTTCCCCCGCTTCCTGGAACTCGCCCGCGAGCACGACGCCCACATGACCTTCTTCCTCTCGGGCCTCTACCTGCTGCCCGAGGCGAAGAAGCGCCTGTACCGCCCGCCGAACAACCCCGTCGGCGCCTCCGACATCGGCTACCTCACCGACGGGCACGTCAAGGAGACCCTGAAGTACGTCCATCAGGCCTGGCTGGAGGGCCACGAGATCGGCACGCACTTCAACGGACACTTCTGCGGCGGCTCCGGATCCGTCGCCAACTGGAGCGCGGCGCAGTGGCGCAGCGAGATCGAGCAGGCCCAGTCGTTCGTCAAGACCTGGCGCACCAACACCGGTTGGCACACGCACCCGTCGCTGCCCTTCGACTACGACAAGGAACTCGTCGGCGGCCGCACCCCCTGTCTGCTGGGGCAGGAGAACCTGCTGCCGGTCGCCAGGGAACTCGGCTGGCGCTACGACTCCTCGTCGCCCGGCGGCCTGCAGCGCTGGCCGGACAAGAAGCAGGGCGTGTGGGATCTGCCGTTGCAGGGCATCCCGTTCCCCGGCCACCGCTTCGAGGTCCTGTCGATGGACTACAACATCCTCGCCAACCAGTCGAAGAACTCGACGCGCGCACCCTCGTACAACTATCCGGGCTGGCGGAGACAGGCCACGCAGTCCTATCTGGCCGGTTTCCAGCGGGCGTACGAGACGAACCGGGCCCCGTTCTTCATCGGCAACCACTTCGAGGAGTGGAACGGCGGCATCTACATGGACGCCGTCGAGGAGACCCTCAAGCAGATCGCCGGGAAGAAGGACGTGCGGCTCGTCTCCTTCCGGCAGTTCGTCGACTGGCTCGACGCACAGGACCCGGCCGTCCTCGCCAAGCTGCGCGGCCTGCAGGTGGGGGAGCGGCCGCCGGGCGGATGGAACGGGTTCCTGCGCCCGGAGAAGCGGCCGAAGGCCGGCGCCGGACAACCGGCGACATGAGGAAGGCCCGGCAGTAGGAGAAGGTAGGCGTACGAGGCAGCGCACGGACCAGGAGGAGGGCCCCATGACCCGGCCGATCACCGCGGGAGTCGACGGATCACCTGAGAGCGAGGCCGCGGCCGCGTGGGCGGCGCGCGAGGCGGTGCGGCGGGGACAGCCACTGCGCCTGGTGCATGTCGGGACGCCCGTGCCCGAGGCGCTGGCCCTCGCCGCCGACGCGGACGCGCAGGCGCGGTGGGCCCGTGACCTGCTGGCGGAGACCGAGCAGGAGATCGCCGACCGGCATCCCGGGCTCGCGGTCACCACCGACATCCTCGACGACGAGGGCGCCGCCGCGGCCCTGCTCGCCGCGGGCCGCGACGCGGAGCTCCTCGCGCTCGGCTCGCGCGGCCACGGCCCGCTGCTCGGATTCCTGCTCGGTTCCGTCGGCCAGCAGGTCATCGCCCGCAGCGAGCGGCCCGTCGTCCTGGTCCGCGCGGACGACCGGGCCACCGCAGAGGCGGCCGGACCCGACGTGGTCGTCGGGCAGGAGGGCGACCCGCAGGACAGCGCCGCCGCCCTGGAGTTCGCCTTCCGCACGGCGGCGGCCCGCGGGGCGACGGTCCGGGCCGTGCGCGCCTGGAGTCTGCCGCCCGTCTTCGCGTACAGTCCCGCCTCCCTGGAACTCCTCGACGAGTCCGGCGGCATGGAACCGTACGAGAAGAAGGCGCTCGGCGAGGCCCTCGCGCCGTGGCGCGAGCAGTTCCCCGACGTGCCCGTCACCGAGCACGTCGAGATCGGCAGCGCCGGGCAGGTCCTGCTCTCGGTGGCGCCGCAGGCCCAGCTCCTGGTCGTCGGGCGCCGCGCGCGCCGCACCGCCGTCGGCGCCCGGATCGGTTCGGTCGCCCACGCGGTGCTGCACCACGCGCCGTGCCCGGTGGCCGTGGTGCCGCACAGCTGAGCGGACGGGACGCGGGCCGGTGTCACTCCTCGGTGAGCGACACCGCCCCGACCGGGCAGGCGCGGACCGCCTCCTTCACCATCGGGTGCTCCCCGGCCCGCTCGGCGCGGCCGGGGAGCACCTCGCTGAAGCCGTCGTCGTCCTGTGTGAACACGTCCGGCGCCGTCAGCGCGCACATGCCCGCGCCCACGCACCGCTCCTTGTCGACCTGGACCGTCATGGCGCTCACCACGTCAGGGGCAGTTCGAGCATGCCCTGGATCGTGTCGCCGGGTTTGAACGGGATCTCCTCGGCGGGCGCCGCGAGCCGGAGCCCCGGCAGCCGTTCGAAGAGGGTGCCCAGCGCGATCTCCAGCTCGGCGCGGGCGAGGTTCTGGCCCAGGCACTGGTGGATGCCGAAGCCGAACGCGAGATGATGACGCGCCGAGCGGTCCCAGTCGAGGGTCTCCGGCGTGGCGAACGTGTCGCCGTCCCGGTTGATCAGCGAGGTGGAGAAGACGATGCCCTCGCCGGCCCGGATGGTCTCCCCGGCCACCTGGAGGTCCTCCTTCGCCACGCGCAGCAGCCCGTCCGCGATCGACAGGTAGCGCAGCAGCTCCTCCACCACGACGGCCGTCGTGGTGTCGCCCGCGCGCAGTGCCGCGAGCTGCTCGGGGTGGTTGAGCAGGGTGAACGTACCGAGCGAGATCATGTTCGCCGTCGTCTCGTGCCCGGCGACGAGCAGGATCACCGCGAACGCGATCAGCTCGTCACGGTCGGGCGGCCCGTCCGCCGACTCCCGGTGGATCAGCTCGTCCAGCAGGCCGTCGCCCGGCTCGCGCCGCTTGCGGTCGATCAACTCGCCCAGATACGCGTCGAGTTCGTCCCGGGCCCGCTCCACGTCGGCCGCCGCGGGCCCGCGCAGCAGCCGCCGGGAGCGCTCCTCGAAGAACTCGTGGTCGGCGTACGGCACACCGAGCAGGGCGCAGATCACCATCGACGGCACGGGCAGCGCGAACGAACCGACGAGTTCGGCCGGCGGCCCCTGCTCCTCCATGGCGTCGATCAGCCGGTCCACGGTCTCCTGGATCCGGGGGCGCAGCGCGGCGATCCGCTTCAGCGAGAAGCTCGGGATCAGCATGCGGCGCTGGGCGTTGTGCTCGGGATCGTCGACGCCGAGCAGCGCCACGCGCCGGGCCCCGGCCTGCGCGAACCGTGCGGTCGGGGCCGGGAACCCGGGCCGCTGGCGGTTGCTCGACAACCGGGGGTCGGCGAGCAGCTCGCGGGCCAGACCGTGGCCGGTGACGGCCCAGACGGTGCGTCCGTCGTAGAACGTGACGCGGCTCAGCGGTCCCGCCTCGCGCAGCGGGGCGTAGGCGGCGGGCGGGTGGTAGGGGCAGCCCCGGTCCTGCGGGAAGGGGACCGGGGCCTCGGCGACGGGTGTGGGGGTGGGGTGCAGGTCCTGGCGGGCCGGTTCCGTCGTGGATTCCGTCATGGAGCGGATCGCCTCGCAGTGCTCGTCCGTGTGCGCGGAGCATGTTTTTTTCCGCGCTCCTCGACCATTGGATGCCCCAGGCATCTACCGGGTCCACGGCAAGACCGGCCAGTTCCCGCGGAAGGCCTATCTGGCCGGGGCCGTTCGTACACGTTCGAGCCCGGCCGCGTTCGTCCAGCTCGGGCAGGGGTCGTCGCGGGCCGGCGCTCGGGCGAGGGGACGGCCGACGGCCGGAATCCTGCGGCACAGCGACCGGAATCATGCCGTCCGTGCGGGCCCCGGATGCGTCCGCCGGGCTGACGGGGCCGCTCAGGCCCGCAGCGCGACCACGGCCTCGTCCGTGTAGGGCAGGAACGTCAGCGTCTGGTGGAAGTACAGCTCGATGCCGCTCGCGTCGTGCGCCGTGTAGCCGATCGCCAGGTCCTGCCCGAGGCGCAGCTCGAAGTCGCCGCCGCGGGTCGACAGGACGAACGCGCCGTTCAGGGCCGGAGCCCAGATCAGCTCGCCGTCCAGGATCCGGCTCAGATGGTTCGCGACCGGATAGCCGTGGTCGGAGGTCTCGCTGACCGCCGTGTACGCGTCGGCGCCCAGCAGCAGCGCGTACGGGCCGTCGACACCGGCCAGTCGCAGCGCGGTGAGGGCGCGGCTGATCGTGTCCGGATAGTCGCGCGGCTCGGCCGGCAGGCTCAGGACCGGGTTCGAGGTGCGCTCGCGCAGTCCGTCGATGCCCGCCGCCGCGTACCCGTCGAAGATCGCCTGGTCCTCGGCGAAGGCCATGGCCCGCGCGGCGTCCTTCACCGGCTGCCAGTCGGAGTCCTGCGCCCCGCGCTCCACGTCGTCGACGGCCGCCCGGCTCACGGTGAACGGGACCCGCAGCTCGACCAGCGGCTGCACCTCCCGCAGCCGCGCCGAGACCCCCGGCGCGGGCGGCGTGACGTCCCCGAGGTGACCGGTGCCGACACCCGACAGCTCCGGACCGTCCGGACCGGTGACGTCCACGACGCGGCGGCCCGCGACATGGCGCTGGAAGGTGCGCGCCGCCTCCTCCTCGATCTCCGCCCACGCGGCGGGTGTGATGGGGGCCAGTTCGCGATGGAGGTTGGTGCTCGGGGCGGTACTGCTCATGCTGATCGGACTCCTTTGAGGCTGCCGATGCGCAGCGAGCCGTCGACGACGTCGGCCGCTGCGGGCGGTGGGTCGGGCAGGTCGTCGAGGAAGTCGGCGCTCGGCACATGGAAGAGGCACCCGGTCACCGCGGTGGAGAAGTCGAGGATGCGGTCGTGGTTGCCCGGCGGATCGCCGAGGAACATGTTGCGCAGCATCCGCTCGGTCACGTCCGGGGTGCGCGCGTAGCCGATGAAGTACGTGCCGAACTCGCCGCGCCCGAGGCTGCCGAACGGCATGTTCTCGCGCAGGATCTGCCGCTCGGTGCCGTCCTCCTCGACGATCGTGTTCAGGGCGACGTGCGAGTTCGCGGGCTTGACGTCGTCGTCCAGCTCGACGTTCGCGCTCTTCGTGCGGCCGATGACCCGCTCCTGCTCCTCGGCGGGCAGCGCCTCCCAGGCCGCCATGTCGTGCACGTACTTCTGCACGATCACATAGCTCCCGCCCCGGAAGCCCGGGTCCTCGTCGCCCACGAGCACCGCCTCGGCGGCCGCCTGCCCGGTCGGGTTCTCGCTGCCGTCGACGAAGCCGAGCAGATCGCGCTCGTCGAAGTACTTGAAGCCGTGCACCTCGTCCACGACGGTGACGGCGGAGCCGAGCCGGGCCATGATCAGACGGGCCAGCTCGAAGCAGAGGTCCATGCGCCGGGCCCGGAGATGGAACAGCAGATCGCCGGGGGTGGCCGGAGCCAGATGCCGGGGACCGGCGAGGGCCTGGAAGGGGTGCAGCCCGCGCGGGCGCGGCCCGTCGAAGAGCCGGTCCCAGGCGGTCGAGCCGATTCCCACGACGCAGCTGAGGCCGTCGTCGGGGGAGCGGAAGCCGACCGAGCGCCGGAGCCCGGCGAGATCCTCGAGCGCGTCCCGTACGGCAGCCTCCCCGCCGGGTGCGACGGTCACCACCAGAAAGACGGCGGCCTTCGCGGGCGGGATGAGAAGGGACTGCGACTCGACCACAGGGGCTCCCGTCGGACAGGGGGTGGGGCGCGGGGGCACGCGCCGGGCGCACCTTATGTCACTTTATGGGCGCTCCGTCGTGACGGCATGTGGTCGGGTGCATGCGTCGTAAGGTGCGACTGTGGCGCACTTCACGGCGGGGTCGACCCCGGTTCGGTAGGGTCCACCATTGGTTCTTCGTTAAACTATGAGCAGACCCCGACCGTTCTCCCCCGTACGGTCGGGGTCACTTGCGTTCCGGGGCGTCCTGTCCGGATCGACGCGGGGCGACGCCCGGCCAATGGGCGCGCCGACAGTCCTGGCCGCGCGACGTTGTCCGGCCGTACGGCCCCGCTCCGCAGTGGCGTGCATAGCCTCCGCAGCACTGTCTCCCCGCTGTCGGAGGTCCCCGCCACCCCATGGACGCCCACCCGCGCACCCCTGAGCCCGGCCGAGTCCCGCTGCGGCAGCTGGCCCCCGCGCTCGCCGGTCACCGGCCGCCTCCCTCGCCGGGCACCTGGGCATCTCCGTCGACTGCGGCGTCACGGTCATCGCCGTCGAACCGCGCGAGCCCGACCCCGGTGACGGCCAGGACACCGGTCCGCGCAGCGACCGCTGCGCCGAGATGGTCGCCCCGGGCACCGGCTCGCCGCGATGCGCCAGCTGTGGCTGTACCGCGACCGCCCCGGGACGGGTGGCCCCGGCGCCCTTCCCCGATGAGATACGCGTCTCGGAGGGACATGTGTCTCATTGGGACATGAAGAGCTATCCTGGAGGCACGGGGGTCGGACATAAGCGACGAAGGAGTCGAGTCATGAAGGCGCTTCAGTACCGCACCGTCGGGTCTGCACCCGAGGTCGTCATCGTTCCCGATCCGGAGCCGGGTCCGGGGCAGGTCCTGCTGAAGGTCACCGCCGCCGGCGTCTGCCACTCCGACATCGCTGTCATGAGCTGGCCCGCGGAGAGCTTCCCGTACGAACTGCCGCTGACCCTCGGCCACGAGGGCGTGGGCACCGTCGCCGGTCTCGGCGCGGGTGTCACCGGACTGAAGGAGGGCGACTCCGTCGCCGTCTACGGGCCGTGGGGCTGCGGCACCTGCGCCAACTGCGCGCAGGGCAAGGAGAACTACTGCCTGCGCGCCGACGAGCTCGGCATCCGCCCGCCCGGCCTCGGCGCCCCCGGCTCCATGGCCGAGTACATGATCGTCGACGACCCGCGCCACCTCGTGCCGATCGACGGCCTCGACCCCGTCGCCACCGTGCCGCTCACCGACGCGGGCCTCACCCCGTACCACGCGATCAAGCGTTCGCTGCCGAAGCTGGTGCCCGGCTCCACCGCCGTCGTCATCGGCACCGGCGGCCTCGGCCACGTCGCCATCCAGCTGCTGCGCGCCATGACCGCCGCCCGCGTCATCGCCCTGGACGTCTCCGAGGACAAGCTCGCCCTCGCCCGCACCGTCGGCGCCCACGAGGCGATCCTGTCGAACGCCGAGGCCGCCGCGAAGGTCAAGGAGCTGACCGGTGGCCGCGGCGCCGAGGCCGTCTTCGACTTCGTGGGCGTCCAGCCCACCGTCGAGACCGCCGGCGCCGTCGCCGCCATCGAGGGCGACGTCACCCTCGTCGGCATCGGCGGCGGCATCCTGCCCGTCGGCTTCGGCGCGACGAACTTCGAGGTCAGCGTCACCGCCCCGTACTGGGGCAGCCGCGGCGAGCTCATCGAGGTCCTCGACCTCGCGCGGGCCGGCGCCGTCTCCGTGCACACCGAGACGTACTCGCTCGACGACGCCCCCAAGGCGTACGAGCGGCTGCACGACGGCAAGATCAACGGGCGCGCGGTCATCCTGCCCAACGGCTGAGACCGGCCCCGAAAGGTCGATTTTCGGCCACAGAATTCGTGCAGCGCTCAACTGTCGGCGAGGAGGGGGCTGTTCCGGGTGACGGGTGATCAATAGCCTGAGGCGGACCGCCCGTCACCCATTCAGGGAGCCCCATGTCCACCGCGCAGGTCCCCGACATCCTCTCGCCGGAGTTCGCCGCGAACCCCTACCCCGCGTACCGCGTCATGCGTGAGTCAGCGCCCCTCTTCTGGCACGAGGCCACGCAGAGCTGGATCGTCTCGCGGTACGCCGATGTCGAACGCGTCTTCAAGGACAAGGAGGCGCAGTTCACCACCGACAACTACGACTGGCAGCTGGAGCCCGTCCACGGCAAGACGATCCTCCAGCTCAGCGGCCGCGAGCACGCGGTGCGCCGGGCCCTGGTCGCCCCCGCCTTCCGCGGCAGCGACCTCCAGGAGAAGTTCCTGCCGGTCATCGAGAACAACTCCCGCGCCCTGATAGACCAGTTCCGCGCCACCGGCTCCGCCGACATCGTGCACGACTACGCCACCCGGTTCCCGGTCAACGTCATCGCCGACATGCTCGGCCTCGACAAGGCCGACCACGCCCGCTTCCATGGCTGGTACACCGCCGTCATCGCCTTCCTCGGCAACCTGGCGGGCGACCAGGAGGTCGCGGCGGCCGGCGAGCGCACCCGCGTCGAGTTCGCCGAGTACATGATCCCGATCATCCAGGCCCGCCGCGAGAACCTCGGCGACGACCTGCTGTCCACGCTCTGCGCCGCCGAGGTCGACGGCGTACGGATGAGCGACGAGGACATCAAGGCCTTCTGCAGCCTGCTGCTCGCCGCCGGCGGCGAGACCACCGACAAGGCCATCGCCAGCATCTTCGCCAATCTGCTGGTCAACCCCGAGCAGCTGGCCGCCGTCCGCGAGGACCGTTCGCTGATCCCGCGCGCCTTCGCCGAGACGCTGCGCGTCACCCCGCCCGTCCACATGATCATGCGCCAGTCCGCGGTCGACGTGGAGGTGTCGGGCGGCACGATCCCCGCCGGGGCCACCGTCACCTGCCTCATCGGCTCCGCCAACCGCGATGCGGACCGCTACAAGGACCCCGACCGCTTCGACATCTTCCGCGACGACCTGACGACCACGACGGCCTTCTCGGCCGCCGCCGACCACCTCGCCTTCGCCCTCGGCCGGCACTTCTGCGTCGGTGCGCTGCTCGCCAAGGCGGAGGTCGAGATCGGCGTGAACCAGTTGCTCGACGCCATGCCGGACGTCCGGCTCGCCGACGGCTTCGACCCGGTCGAGCAGGGCGTGTTCACCCGTGGCCCGCAGTCCCTGCCGGTGCGGTTCACGCCGGTCGGAGCCTGACGCCAGACCTTTTACGGGTGTAGTATCTCCGTATGCATCGTTCTTCGTGTCTGACCTGGTGGCGCCTCACTTAGAGGCGGCCACAGTCATGCACGTACAGGGCCGTCCCCGGACGGCCCTTCTTTCTTGCCTCCCGCGGAGGTCATGCCGTCCCGAGGGCGCCCGTGACCATCGGGAGAGACCATGAGCACGACCGACACGCTTGGCACCCTCGGCACCACCACCGCACAGGCCCGCAGCGCCGAGCTCGAGAAGCTGATCCAGAAGGAGCCCGGCCGGTTCCGCGTCCTCACCGGCGACCGTCCCACCGGCCGACTCCATCTCGGCCACTACTTCGGCACCCTGCACAACCGCGTCAGACTCCAGGACCTCGGCGTCGAGACCCTGGTCCTGGTCCCCGACTACCAGGTGCTCACCGACCGCGACATCGCCGAGAACCTCAAGGAGTACGTCGAGGAGCTCGTGCTCGACTATCTGGCCATCGGCATCGACCCGGAGCGCTCCACGATCTTCGCGCACAGTGCTGTGCCCGCGCTCAACCAGCTGCTGCTGCCGTTCCTCAGCCTCGTCTCGGTCGCCGAGCTGAACCGCAACCCCACCGTCAAGGACGAGATCGCCCACTCACGGCAGGCGGCCGTCAGCGGCCTGATGCTCACCTATCCCGTCCACCAGGCCGCCGACATCCTCTTCTGCAAGGCGAACGTCGTGCCCGTCGGCCAGGACCAGCTGCCCCACCTGGAGATCACCCGCACCGTCGCCCGCCGCTTCAACGACCGCTACGGCAACGGAGGTTCGGTCTTCCCGCAGCCCGAGGCGCTGCTGTCCGCCGCACCGCTGCTGCTCGGTACCGACGGAACCAAGATGAGCAAGAGCCGCGGCAACGCCATCTCCCTGTCCGCCGACGCCGACGAGACCGCACGTCTGATCCGCGGCGCGAAGACCGACGCCGAGCGCCACATCACGTACGACCCGGCGAACCGGCCCGAGGTCTCCTCGCTCGTCCTGCTCACCGCCCTGTGTGAGGACGGCGACCCGCGGCAGGTGGCCGAGGAGATCGGCGCCGGGGGCGCCGCGGCGTTGAAGCGCCGGGTCACCGAGGCGGTCAACGGCCACTTCGCGCCGATCCGGGCCCGCCGGGCCGCCTACGCACAGGACCGGCGCCTCGTCAGGGACGTGCTGCGGACCGGGAACGAGCGGGCGGGCGCCCTCGCCGACGCGACCCTGAAGGAAGTACGCGCCGCCATGCACTGCGACTACTGAAGGACGGGCCGTGCACCCGCGCGGCGGGTGCACGGCGGCTCACTGCACGACCGGCGTGAAACTGACCGGCAGCGACGTCAGACCGCGCATCCAGATCGACGGCCGCCACCTCAGCTCCGCCGGGTCCACGGACAGGACGATGTCCGGCAGCCGGTCCAGGAGCGTCTCCACCGCCGTGCGCGCGATCACGTCGGCCAGCAGGGGTGCGGGGTAGGGGCAGCGGTGCTCGCCGTTGCTGAACGACAGGTGCGCCGCGTTCTCCGCGCCCACGTGCGCCTCCGGCCAGATCTGTGGGTCCGTGTTCGCGGCGGCGAGCCCCAGCACCACACAGTCGCCGGCCCGGATCTGCCGGCCGCCCAGCTGCGTGTCGCGCACCGCCCAGCGGCCGATGAAGTTCTGCGTCGGCGTGTCCAGCCACAGCACCTCGTTCAGGGCCTCGCCGACACTGAGCCGCCCGCCCGACACGTTCAGCGCGAACCGCTCGTCCGTCAGCAGCAGACGCAGGGTGTTGCAGATCCAGTTCGCCGTCGGCTGCTGGGCCGCCGCGATCACCGAGATCAGGTCCTGCACGATCTCCTCGTCGGTGAGACCCGCCGGGTCCTGGATCATCCGGGAGGTGACGTCGGGGCCGGGCCGCTCCCGCTTCTCCTTGACCAGCTTCTGGATCCGCTCACCGACGCGGACGTACGCGGCGACCGGATCGTCGCCCTCCGCCGCGTCCAGCGAGATCCGCAGGTCGTCCACCAGGTCCTGGGTGTCCGTGCCCGCGTGCGGCATCCCGCACATCTGGACGGCGGCCACCATCGGCAGCGCGTGCGCGTACGCGTCCATCAGCTCGGCCTGCCCGCTGCCCGCGAACGCGGCGATGAGCCGGTCGGCGATGAGCCCGCAGTCCCGGGCCAGCTCGAACTGGTCGACCTGCTCCAGGGCGTGCGTGATCACCCCGGCCCGCCGCTGGTGCTCCGCGCCCTCCGTGAACAGGACCGAGGGCTGATAGCCGACGAACGGCAGCAGCGGCCAGTCCTCGGGGATGTGCTCCCACTGGTTCCAGCGCCGCGAGTCCCGCGCGAACAGCTCGTCGTGCGAGGTCACATAGCTCAGCTCGGAGTAACCGAGGACCAGCCACGCGGGCACGCCCCCGTCGAGCAGCACCGGCGCGACCGGGCCGTGCTCACGCCGCAGCGAGCGGTACAGCTGCGAGGGCGTCTGCTGGTACTCCAGACCGCTGAGCGGCACCGCACCCGCGTGGGCGGGGCAGCCGGCGGGAGCGCCGCTGGGGGAAGGGGTCGGGCTCTGCTCGGTCACGGTGTCGTCTCCTGGGCCATGGCCATTGCGTAGAGGTGGTCCACGAGGGTGATCAGCACGTCCTTGCCGGAGGACCTGACGCGGGCGTCGCAGTCGACCATCGGCACGTGCTCCGGCAGCGCGAGGGCCTGCCGGATCTCGTCGAGCGAGTGGCGCACGGGCTCGTCGTCGAACCGGTTGACCGCGACCACGAACGGCGTGCCGTGGTGCTCCAGGCGGTCGATCGCGTACCACGAGTCGTCCATCCGGCGCGTGTCGACGAGGACGACCGCCCCCAGCGTCCCGGAGAACAGCCGGTCCCACAGGAACCAGAACCGCTCCTGCCCCGGCGCCCCGAACAAATACAGCACCATGCGGTCGTTCAGGCTGATGCGGCCGAAGTCGAAGGCGACGGTGGTCGTGGTCTTCGCCGCCACGCCCGTCGTCTCGTCGACGCCCACGCCGGCCTGCGTCATCACCTCTTCGGTGTTCAGCGGCCGGATCTCGCTGACGGAGCGGACGAGGGTCGTCTTGCCGACCCCGAACCCGCCCACCACGACGATCTTCAAGCCGGTGTCCGCGAGGGCGCCGAGCGGTGAGCGGTGCGCGGGCAGTTCAGAGGTTGCGGAGCCCATGGAGCACCTCCTTGAGAAGGGCGGAATCGGGGAGGGCCGCGCCGGCCGAGGCCGGGCGCGGATGACGGGCGGTGACCTTGCCGCCGGCCAGCAGATCACCGAGCAGGATCCGTACGACGGTGATCGGGAGCTTCAGCTCCGCGGCGATCTCCACGACGGCCGTGGGATCCCGGCACAGTTCGAGGATCCGTACGTGCTCGGACTGCATCCCGGCTGTCGGCTCGCACTCACTGACCACCAGCGTCACCAGGTCGAACGACGTGTCGTCGACCCGGCTGCGGCCCCCGGTGACCGTGTAGAGCCGGTCCGGGTCGCCGGTGTCCACCGGCCGGCGCGTCACGAGGCGCCGCCCCCGGCGGTGGACTCGCGCGGTTCGGCCCGCAGGTGCTCCCCGATCTGCTCCACCAGCTCCGTCATCTGGTGGCCCACCACACCCGGATCGGCGTCCTCGTCCGCGACGACCGCCAGATGCGCCCCCTCGCCCGCGTCCACGATGAAGAGCAGGCCGCCGTGGAACTCCGTCATGGAGTGCCGTACACCGCCGCTCCCGTCGCCGAACTCCACCGACGCGCCCTGCGCGAGGGCCTGGATGCCGGAGCAGATCGCCGCGAGCTGATCGGCCTGGTCGAGCGTCAGATGCTCGCTCCAGCACAGCTTCAGCCCGTCCCGGGACAGGACGAGGGCGTGCCGGGTGCCGGGGGTGCGCTCCAGCAGGCTCTCCAGGAGCCAGGTCAGGCTGGTGTCAGTGGTCTGCATGGCGGGGTCGGGCGGTGCTGCGTCCGGCACTGCCGGACACCGCCCGTGCCTCCAATCTCACGGTGTAGAGCGGGGGGTGAGGGGTCCTTCGGGAGCGCGGCGGCCTACTCGGGCCGATCGCCTTCCTTGGCCTTGCGGGCGCGGTGGAAGGCGCCGAAGCGGGAGCCCGCGTCCCGGCCGGGCTGGGTGGCCCGGTCGGCGGCGGGCGCGGGCGTGGCTCGTCCGCGCTCCTGGTCGGCGGCGGCCATCGTGCGGCCGGGCGGGCGCACCGGCAGTCCGTTCGGGGTCGCGGCGGCCGGCTGTGCGGGCTGCGGCACACCGGCCCCGGTCTGCTCGGGCTGAGCTGTCTGCCCGGTGAGCTCGACGGGTTCGGCGCGCTCGTGGGTCTCCGTGGTCTCCGTCCGCGCGGGGGCCGGGCGCGGCGCGGGCACGGTCTGGGGCTGCACGATGTCCCGCTGCTGGGCGAGGAGCTGGGGCGGCAGCAGGACGACGACGCCGGTTCCGCCGCGCGAGGACGGGCGGAAGTTCACGTCGATCCGGTACTTCGCGGCGAGCCGGCCGACGACGGCTAGGCCGAGCCGGGTGCCCTGGAGCGACGCCAGGTCGGTGACCTGACCCGACACCGCCTGCTCCGCGCGGCGCATCGCCGCGTCGGCCATCTTCAGGCCACTGTCCTCGATGGTCACGACGAGCCCCGCGGACCGCTCCTCGACGTAGACGTGCACCTCGTCGATGGGCGGCGAGAAGTTCGCCGCGTTGTCCATCAGCTCGGCCAGGAGGTGCATCACGCCCTCGGCCGCGAACCCGGCGATCGCCGCGCCCGTGGCGCAGTGCAGCCGCACCCGCTGGTAGGCGGCGATCCGGCCGACGGCGCCGCGCAGCACGCTCTCCATCACGATCGGCTTGTTCCAGGCGCGGCTGGAGCGACCGCCCATCAGGAGCGCCAGCCGGTCGGTCATCAGGCCGAGCTGGGAGGTCGAGTGGTCCAGGCGCAGCAGATCGCCGAACACTTCCTCGCCGTGCCGCTCCTGCATGCCGCGCAGCTCCGCCAGCATGCTGACGGACTTGGCCTGGACGCGGCTGAGCGCCTTGGCCGAGGCGGCCTGGGCGGCGGCGGCCCGTCGCTCGCTCAGCGCGAGTTCGCGCAGGAACCCTTCGGCCGGAACCCTCAACAAGGGGTTCTCCGGCCAGGTCAGCTCGGCGAGCACGGTCTCGGCGGACGAGCCCTCGCGCAGCCGGGCCACCGCGGTGGGGAACGTCTCGGCCGTGAGCCGGTCCAGTTCCTGGCCGGCCCGCTCCAGCACGCCGCGGGCGGCGTCCCGCTCCGCCGCGGCGTGCACGGCCTCCCGGACGGACGTCTCGACGGTCGCCGTGAACTCTTCCATGATCCGGCGCAGTTGGGGATCGGACGGTGCCATCGCCGGTCCCGCGCTCGCCGTCTCCCGCAGCTGCCGCACGACGCCGGGCAGCGTCACGTTCACCAGTTGCGCGGCCTCCGCCGCCTGCTGGGCCAACCGGCCCTGCGCCTGGGCGAGGTCCTGCCGGGCGCGTACGGTCTCCCGCCGGGCCCGGCCGAGCAGGACGATGCCCGTCACGACGGCGACGGTCAGGCACACCCACGCGATCGCGGCCGTCCACACGGCCCAGGTGCGGGCGCCGGACGGGGCGAGAGCGGCAGCGGCGCCGGCGGCGGCCGCCGCCACCACCAGCACGGCGAGTGCCGCGCCGAGGGAGGTGCGCCCCGCCCTGGCTATCGCTTGCGGGCTGGGGGGTGCAGGCACTGACATTCCGCGGGTCCCTCGGTCCTTGAGTGGGGAAGCGACGAGCCGACCGGTCATGTCGGCTGCGGATCCGGTCAGCAGGCATCGAAGGGGACGCCGATCTTCCGGACCGTTTGAGCGTTCATGCTAGTCATGCCGACGGCCGAGATGGCCGGACAAGCCGGGCAGTCCGCCTAGCCGAGAAGTTCGTCGTGAACTCGCCGTCAGGTGGCCGGTTCGTGCTGGAGCCTGAACTGGCCATCTCAGCCTTACAAAAGCGGATGTTCGGGAGATCATCTCGGGGCCGCAGGCCCCTGTGCAGGAAGTGGACTGCGAGCCACGAGCGCTTCAACGCCCGGGTCGGCGAATGTTTTCGGCCATCATCAGTCGGCTTCCGTGACGTGCCATCGGCCTACTTCCGCGTACTGGGAGTCATGGATCGCCGAGCCGTCACCGGGCGTCAGGGCGAAGTGGTGGAGGTTGCCGCCCCAGTACCGCAGGATCCGGCCCAGCTCGCGGGCCGCGTCGCCGTCGAACGCGGAATCGCCCATGTCGACCTCGAGAAGGAATTTCATGCCTTCCACTGTGTCATTGAACTCCAGTTTGAGACTTTTGCGGGACCCGTAGCTGCCGCGCAGGAACGGTCCTTCGAAAGTCGGCTCCGGACATGCATGCTCCGGCCGATCCCGGGAACCAGGAGGGTGAGCAGCTCAAGCAGCCCACCCCCCCCGGGCGCTCGAGCCTGTGGCCCTGTCGCCTCCTCTCCCCCCCTGTGAGGCGACGGGGCCGTCTCATGTCCGGGGCCCCCGGGCGCGCGGAGCGCGTTCTCAGACGCCCTGCTTCGCCCCGAGCACCAGCACCTGGATCGCGAGCACGGCGGCACCGCGGGCCCACGCGTGGAAGTCGGAGACCTCGGTCTCCAGCACGACGGGCTCGGCGTCGGGGTGGCGCCGGGCCCGGACCGTGGCGGCCACGACGTCGCCGGCCACCTCCATGAGCCCGACGCCTTCCCCGGCCAGCAGAATCTTCCGCGGCAGCGCGAGATCGGCGATCTGCGCCACCATCACGCCCAGTGCGCGGGCCGCCTCCGTGACGACCCGGGCGGCCGCCGGTTCCCCGGCCGCCGCCGCGGTCAGGATCTCGGCGTACGTCGCGGGCCGCCCGGTCGCCGCCTGCACCTGGTAGCGGATGCTCGGGATGGTCAACAGGGAGGCGGCGCTGCCCCGTTCGCCCTCGGGGGTCAGCGGGCCGCAGGGGTCGACGATCCAGTGCCGGCCGATGCCGCCCCCGCCCGTACGGACCGGTCGGCCGTCCAGGACGAGTGCGTAGCCGATGCCCGCCCCTATGGTGAGCAGCGCGAACCGGTCGAGGCCGCGGCCCGCGCCGAACCAGGCCTGTGCCTCGGCCAGGGCCGCCACGTCGTTGTCGACGACCACCGCGAGCCCGGTGCGCTCGCCCACCAGGTCCGCCAGCGGCACCTCGGACCAGCCGAGGAAGGGGTTGTCGACGACCACGCCGCGCTCGCGCACCGGACCGGCCACGCCGATCCCGATCCCGGCGAGCCGGGCGAAGCGCGACGCGAAGTCGCCGGTCAGGTCCGCCAGCAGCGCCGCTACGCGCCCCGGGTCATGGGTGTCGAGCGGCACCGAGCGCCGGGCGACGACCTCGCTGCGCAGCGTCGTGACGACTCCGTGGACGGCGTCACCCGTGATCTTGAACCCGGCGAAGTGCCGCGACCCCGCGACGACGGCGAGCGGCTGCGAGGGGCGGCCCTGCCGGGGCTGAGCCGTCGCCGCCTCCTCGACCAGCAGGCCGGAGTCGATCAGCGGCCGGGTCAGCCGGGTGAGGCTGCCCGCGGAGAGGCCGAGTCGCCGGGACAGTGCGGAACGGGACAGCGGGCCGTGCGTGAGCACCTCGATTGCCACCGCACGCTCACCGGGGCTCAGCGGCGGCCAGCTCTCCTTCTCGGGTGCGCTCATGACCGGAAGAATTGTTCCGCGACGGAAGCAAAGTCAAGGCGGGGGAGGGGAGTTGAGGAGTGCGGGCGAGACGCGGTGTCGTCTTGACGGGTGGATCCTTCCGCCCCAAAAGTAATCGGAGGTATCCGTCGCCTCCGGAAAGGGGTCCGCCGTGACCTTCTCGCTCGGCATCGTCGGCGCAGGACAGTTCGCCGGCCAGTTCGCGAAGCTGTTCCACGCGCATCCGGGGGTCGGCGCGATGTACGCCACCGATCTGATCCCGGAACGGGCCGAGGAGCTCGTCGCCGGTGAGGGGCTGACCCGCACGTTCGACACGTACGACGCGATGCTCGCCGCACCGGACGTCGACGCCGTCGCGATCTTCACCCAGCGCTGGACCCACGGCCCACTCGTCCTGCGGGCCCTGCGCGCCGGCAAGCACGTCTACTCGGCGGTGCCGATGGCGATCACCGAGGAGGAGATCGGCGCGATCATCGACGCCGTCCGGGAGACCGGCCTCACGTACATGATGGGCGAGACCAGCCAGTACAACCCGGCGACCGTGCACGCGCGCCGGCAGATCGCCGACGGCGCCTTCGGGCGTCTCTTCTACGCCGAGGGCGACTACGTCCACGACATGGACCTCGGGTTCTACGAGGCCTACCAGTACAGCGGGGGCGCCGACTGGAAGGCCACGGCCAGCTACCCGCCGCTGCTCTACCCCACCCACTCCGTCGGCGGCGTCCTCGGAGCCTGGGACACGCACGCGGTGAGCGTCTCCGCGATCGGGGTCCGTGACGCACGCGGGGACGGCGTCTTCGACAAGGACGTCAGCCGGTTCGGCAACGACGTGTCGAACGCGACCGCGCTGTTCGAGGTCGCGGGCGGCGGATCGTTCCGCACCAACGAGTTCCGCCGGGTCGGCTACCCGTCGCACATCCGGGAGTCCCGCTTCCGGTTCTTCGGGACCGACGCGAGCATGGAGCAGCTCGCCACGGTCAGCCTCTGGCAGGACAAGAAGGGCGTCACGGACATCTCGGAGCTCCTGCGGCCCAAGCCGACGGTGGCGCCGGACGACCCCTCCCTCGCGAACGTCGCGCCCGCCCTGCGTGCCGCGTTCACCTCGGGCTCGGCGCCCGTGCACGACCGCGCCCGGCTGCCCCGCGTCTTCGACCGGCTGCCCAACGGCCACGAGGGCAGCCATCACTTCCTGGTCGACGACTTCGTCACCGCCGTCGCCACCGGCGACCACCCCCCGGTCAACGCCTGGGTCGCCGCCCGCTACACCCTGCCGGGCATCGTCGCCCACGCGTCGGCGCAGCGCGACGGCGAACGCCTGCGCGTCCCCGACTTCGGCGACGCGCCCTGATCCGCCGGACGGGTCCTAGCCTTGGTGGTGGTGCTGCTGCGGGGCGCCGCCCTGCGGAGCACCGCCCTGCGGAGCGGTGGCCTGCGCGAGCATGGCCTCCGCCTGATCCTTGGGTACCTGGTGCTCGACGCCGCAGAAGGTGCACTGCGTGCGGAACTTCGTCGAGATGGGGAACAGCGGGACGAAGAACAGCGTGAACTTCGTGACGTACTTGCGCACTGTGTGAGCCGCGGGGTTCCCGCAGTTCCCGCAGACGAACGTGAGTATCGCGAGCTGAAAGGCGTAGCCCCGCGTACCGAAGATGATCATTCCTGGCCCCTCCCGTGCCGTGGCCACCGCCGAGGGTTCGTGGCCGGAGCGCCATCGTAGGCGGCGCGCGTACCGGCCTCACAGGGCGTATCCCCGTACGGAGTGCTCCCGCCGCGCCCGACGGCCCGGGAACGGGAGGAACCCGTCGCTTTCCGGCACCGGAGTGTCACGGAACGTACGGACACGGCCGTGCGGCCGGGCCGAATCGGCAATCCGGGGGTCGTGATGCAAGGATTGCCGCATGGCAATCAAGACCTACTTCGACATCACGATCAACGACGAGCCCGCCGGGCGGATCACGTTCAACCTCTTCGAGGACGTCGTCCCGAAGACCGCGGAGAACTTCCGCGCCCTGTGCACCGGCGAGAAGGGCTTCGGCTACGCCGGTTCGTCCTTCCACCGCGTCATCCCGCAGTTCATGCTGCAGGGCGGCGACTTCACCGCCGGCAACGGCACGGGTGGCAAGAGCATCTACGGCGAGAAGTTCGCCGACGAGAACTTCCAGCTCAAGCACACCAAGCCGGGCCAGCTCTCCATGGCCAACGCGGGCCCGAACACCAACGGCTCGCAGTTCTTCATCACGACCATCGTCACCGACTGGCTCGACGGCAAGCACGTCGTCTTCGGCGAGGTCGCGGACGAGGCGAGCATGGAGCTCGTGAAGAAGATCGAGGCCCTCGGCTCGCGCAGCGGTGCCACCTCGGCCAAGATCACGATCGCCGAGTCCGGTCAGCTCTGACCGACCTCGCACGGAGCCGGGGCCCCCGCCGTACAGGCGGGGGCCCCGGCTCCGTCGTTTCCCGCCCGCGCGGCAGCCGGACAGTGACGGGACAGTAAGACGACGACCCCAACTCCCCGCCGGGCGGCTCGGGTTAAGGTCTCGGTCGACGGACCAGTGATCCAGTTCACCGTTTCCTCGACCCGGGAGGCCTCCGTGCGTCTGCGCACCTTGCCCACGCTGCTCTTGTCCGCCGCCCTCACGGCGGGAGCCCTGGCCGCCACCGCGGCACCGGCCGCCGCCTCCACCGCCTCCGCGGCGTCCTTCGAGGAGCGGCTGCGCGCCATACCGGGGGTCACCGTCACCGCGGTCACGGACAAGGAGGGCTTCCCGCTCTACTCCCTGTCGATCACGCAGCCGATCGACCACGACAAGCCGTGGTCGGGCACCTTCCAGCAGCGGTTCACCCTCTGGCACAAGTCGACGGCCAAGCCGGTCGTCTTCTACACCGGCGGCTACGGCCTGTCGTCGACCACCCGCGAACCCACCACGATCCTCGACGCGAACCAGCTCAGCGTCGAGCACCGCTTCTTCGGCCCGTCCGTCCCGGCCGGCGCCACCCCGTGGCAGAAGATGACCGTCCAGCAGGAGGCCGCCGACGAGCACGCCATCGTGCGGGCCGTCAGACCGCTGTACGAGAAGTCCTCGAAGTGGCTCGCCACCGGTGGCAGCAAGGGCGGCATGACCGCGACGTACCACTACCGCTTCTACCCGCGGGACTACGACGGCGTGGTCGCCTACGTCGCCCCGAACGACGCGAACAACAAGGACGACAGCACCTACGACCGCTTCTTCAGGACGGTCGGCACCAAGGAGTGCCGCGACGCGCTCGCCGCCGTGCAGCGCGAGATGCTCGTGCGGCGCGACACGCTCCTGCCGAAGTTCGAGAAGACCGCCGAGGACGCGGGCTACACCTTCACCGACACGCTCGGCACCACCGACCGCGCCTACGAGTTCGCGGTCCTCGACCAGGTGTGGAACTTCTGGCAGTCGGGCACCGTCGACAACTGCCCGACGGTGCCCGACGCGAAGACCGTCTCCGACGACGGGCTGTACCAGTGGTCGCTCGACCACGGCCTGTCCATCTACGAGGACTCCACGCTCGGCGCCAACGGATCGGGCCCCTACTACCGGCAGGCCGCCGCCCAACTCGGCTGGGCCGACCTGAAGTTCGAGAACCTCAAGGGCGTCCGCCACTACCTGGACATCTACCAGCCGAACTCCGTGCTCCCCGCCGACATGCGCACCGGCTACGACGGCGCCGTCATCAAGGGCGTCGACAAGTGGGTGCGCACGGAGTCGCAGCGCATGCTGTTCGTGTACGGGCAGAACGACCCGTGGAGCGCCGAGCAGTTCACGCCCGGCCAGCGCGACTCGTACAAGTACATCGTGCCCAACTCCAACCACGGCGCCCGGATCTCCGCCCTGCCCGCCGACCAGCGGGACGCGGCCACCGCCACGATCCGGCGGTGGGCCGCGCAGTAGCCGCACGCACGGGGGCCGGTGGGCCCTCGCTACTTGCGCGGGCCCACCGGCACGTCCAGGGGCCTGGCCAGGCCGGTGATGCCCTCGTCGAGGCGCTGCAGATGACGCAGCACGCGGAACGTGACGGTGTTCGCGGCCGGGACGCCGAGGCCGTCGGTCTCCAGCATCGCCGCGATGCTCGCGCCCGACTCGACGCTGCCCGTCGTGTCCGTCTCGGTCACGTGCGCGACGAGCACGTCGATGTTGTGGGCGATGCGCCGCGCGGCCCGGCCCAGGCGCGGATCGGCACCCACCCGCTTGCTGTACGGCACGAGTTCGGCGGTCGCCGCCAGCGACCGGGCGTGGTAGGCCGACGTCTCCAGGAGCGCCACCAGGTAGCGGGCCGTCTGGCGCCGCTCGCGCAGCGGCGTGATCGGATGGGTCAGCGGCTGCGTGGACGCCCGCAGGTCGTCGAGCGCGGTGTCCAGGTCCCGCGCCTTGTCCAGGAGATCGACCGCCGGTCCGCCGCTGAGCTGCTCCACCGCGCCCGCCACGACCTCGCCGAGCCGCTCCAGGACCGTGCCGAGCAGTTCGTCGGTGCGGCTGTCGGTACGCACCGGCAGCACCAGCACCGCCGCGATGATGCCGCACGCCGCGCCGAGGGCCGTCTCCTCGATGCGCAGCACGAGCACGTCGAAGCTGTAGGTGTTCAGGAGCGTGTACAGCAGGCCCAGCATCGCCGTCACGAAGAACGACATCAGCGCGTACGACAGCGGAGCGGTGAAGAACATCGCGAACACGCACAGCAGGACCAGCACGAACGCGAGCCAGGTGTGGTGACCCACCGCCCCGGCCAGCGCCACACCGGCGACGACCCCGAGGACCGTGCCGAGCAGCCGTCGGTAGCCCTTGACGACGATCTCGCCCGTGGACGCGGTGTTGAGGAAGACGACCCAGCAGGTGAGTACCGCCCAGTACCAGCGCTGGCTCGACAGGAACTCGCCGCCGACGATGGCGAGCGCCGAGCCGACGGCGACCTGGAACGCGGCGCGGGTGGTCGGCCGCTTGAGCCCGTCGGGTTCCTCGGCCTCCTCCTCGGCGGGTGCCTCCTTCTCCGCCGTGATGGACACGTCCTCCGCGTCGAACTCCTCGCGTGACCGGGTCGTGGCGGGGGAGTCGTCGGACTCGTCCTGCGGCCCGTCGAGCGCGAGCCTGAGGCCCATGACGGCGCGCGCCGCCTCACCGATGCCGCGGAACACGTCCTGCGCGGCGAGCGTGGCCCCCGGCGGGATGCGCTCCTCGTCGCGGTAGCCGAGCAGACGGTTGCGTACGTGGGCGACGGCGGTGCCCCGGTTGGCGTCGGCGGGGCGCGCCACCATCAGGTGCAGGGCGCCCAGGTCGCGGCGGAGCGTGGCCGTCGCCTCGTCCTCGCGGGGCAGCAGCGCGCCGGCGGCCGGCACCGGCGCGCCCGGCAGGTGCAGGGTGAGGGTGTCGGCGCGCTCGGCACTGCGCGCGTTCAGGAGCAGCATGCCCAGGCGCTCGGCGGCGACCTCGGCGTCCGCGACACGGCGCTGGATCAGCGCGGCCGTGGCCGCGTCCCGGGTGCCGTCCTCCAGACGGCCCTGGATCATCAGCGCCGCCTCGTGCAGACGTGCCGTGTGCCGGCGCAGGTCGTCGAGGACGTCCTCGAGCTCCTCGGGCGGGGCGTCGAGCAGCCGTGTCTGCGCGGTGACCAACTGGGCCAGCCGCGCCCGGAACGCCTCGCGCAGCCGCCCGAGCACCAGCTGGGGCGTCTCCGGCACGAGCACGAAACGGGCCACCGCACTGCACACGAACGCGATCGCCAACGTTCCGAACAGGAGGGGCAGTTGATCCACCGACGCGTTCACGAACAGGGACACGAAGTAGACCTGGAAACCGATCAGCCCGAGCGCCGTGCCCCGGTCGCCGAATCTGCGACTGTAAACCGCGCCGAAGATCAGCGCGATGAAGAACAGGTCGCCCACCACCACCCGGCTGTGCAGCAGCGCGCCGAGCGACATCGCCGCGAGCGCCACCGGCAGGCCGAGCGCCAGCGTGGCCGCCTGCCCGCGCACCGTCTTCTCGCGGATCGCGAACGTGCCGACCATCGCGGCCATCGCGCCCGCGACCATGTGCGTGACATCGGTTCTGAGCAGCGAGAGCACGGCGAGGGCCAGGCCGATCGCGGCGACGGTCCGCAGTCCGGCCATCAGTCGCAGCAGCCCCGGGTCGGACGCCACGAAGCGGTCCCACGTCCGGGTCAGGGCCGGCCGTCGTGCCACCTGGGTCACCTGTGTCACTCCAAGATCGATCCGTCGTTCGTGCCCCCGAGCATACGAGGATGCGAACGCGGCCTTGACGTGAGCATGGCCTAGTCCTTTACTGCTCCTGCCGTGATTCACGTTGATACGCGATGTTCACACACCTGAACTTCGGCTCTGTGTGGCCGAGTTGACCCGAACCAGGATGTGAGGCACGGAAGTCGATGAAGCGATGTGTCTGTTCGCCGACCGTGGTGTCCGAAGGGCTGCTCCCGCCGCGCCCGTGCCCGCATCCGCGCCCGTTACCCGTACCCGCACCCGAGAGAAGGCCCCCACATGCGTAGACGCCACTTCCTCTCCGGCGCCGCCGCCCTGACCGTGACGACCGCGCTCGCGCCCCTGGCCCACGCGGCTCCTCCACCCGCGGCGCTGCCGCCCCGCACCGAGATCGTCACGGTGCTGCGCCGCGTCGCCGACCACTGGATCGCCGCCCACAGCGACTCCGGCGACAACCTCTGGGCCAACGCCACCTTCTTCAGCGGCCTGCTCGCCCTGCGTCGCCTGACCGGCGACACCCGCTACCTCACCTACGCGCGCAACTGGGCCGAGCGGCACGACTACGCCCTCAACGGCGGCGCCACCACCCGCCACGCCGACAACCAGTGCGCAGCGCAGGCCTACCTCGACCTGTACGAGGCCGAACCCGAGGACGCGAAACTCACCGCCCTCGAAGCCAACCTGCACCGCATGACGTACACCGACCAGCCCGACAAGAACGACGACTGGTGGTGGGACGACGCCCTGCACATGGCGATGCCCCCGTTCGCCCGTCTCGGCGCGCTGCGCGCCGACCCCGCGTACGCGCAGAAGCTGCACCGCCTCTACAGCCACACCAAACACACCGAGGGCGGCCCCGGCCTCTACGACGACGCGACCGGCCTCTGGTACCGCGACAAACGCTTCCTGCCCGGCGGCATCGTCGCGCCTTCCGGCAAGCCGGTCCTGTGGTCGCGCGGCAACGGCTGGGTGGCCGGCGGCCATGCCAAGACCCTGAAGGCGCTGCCGAGCGCGCACCCCGACGCCCCCGAGTACCGCGCCACTCTCAAGCGCCTGGTCGAGGCGGTCGCCGCCGTCCAGCGAACCGACGGCTTCTGGAACGTGAACCTCGCCGACCCGACGCACCTGCCGGGCCCCGAGACGAGCGGCACCAGCTTCTTCCTGTACGGCACCGCGTACGCGATCCGCGCCGGACTCGTCGACCGGGCCGCGCTGCTGCCCGTCGCGGCCCGCGCCTGGAACGGCCTCGTCGGCAAGGCCGTGCACCCCGACGGTTTCCTCGGCTACGTCCAGAAGGTCGGCGACCGGCCCGAGTCCAGCCAGCCGATCACCTACGACAGCACGGCCGACTTCGGCGTGGGCGGCTTCCTCCTGGCCGGGACGGAGCTCGCCGCACTGGCCGCGTGACGTGCGCGGACGGGGCCAATCGGTCGGACTCGGCGAGGCGCGTCGGGCACGTGCGCCGGGTCCGGCCGTCGCCGTCGGACGATGATCGGATGATCGATGTAGTGGTGTTCCTGTGTGGAGTCATTGGCGTCGCCCTGCTCACCGAGGCCGCGTGGACGATGCGGCGCAGCGTGCAGGAAGGGGGTGACACGACCGCGGTCGTCGCGAAGGCCGTCAGCATCGCCATGGCCGCCTCGCTGTGCGGGGCCCTCGGCCTGACCGCGGTCCTGGTCTTCGCCGTCTCTCACTGACTCCCGTCGACCGACCGGAGAACGGCCGCCACGAGCGGCCCCGACGACTCCCCGCCCCGGCCGCCGCGCTGCATCACGGCGGCCGCGGCGAGGTCACCGTGCCAGGCCGCGAACCAGCCGTTGGGCTCCTTCTGCCCGATGACCTCCGCCGACCCTGTCTTCGCCCCGATGTCCCCGCGCAGCCCCAGCATGGAGCCGGCCGCCGAGCCGGACGTCGCCGTCGTGTGCAGCAGATCCCGCAGCTGCTCGTGCGCGGCGCGGTCGAGCGTCCGCCGCGCCGTGGCGAGCGTGCGGTGATCCACGGAGGGCGCGACGAGATACGGCTGCCTGAACTGCCCCGTCCGCGCGGTCGAGACGACCGACGCCATGGTCAGCGGGTTCATCCGCACCTCGCCCTGCCCGATCATCTGGGCCGCCTTCGACGCGGCGTGCTCGACCGGCACGGACCCGTCGAACGCCGTGACACCGACCGACCAGTGCTCACCGATCCCGAAGACGTCACGGGCCTGGCGGGACAGCTCCTCGTCCGCCAGCTTGCCCGCCTGCGTGATGAAGGCCGTGTTGCAGGACGCCGCGAAGTCGGCGCGGAACGTGCCGCCGGGGATGTCGAAGTCGTCGACATTGTGGAACTGCCAGCCGCCGTACGACGCGGTCTTCGGGCACGGATGCGGCTTGTCCGGGTCGGCCAGCTTCTTCTCCAGGAGCAGCGACCCCGTGATCATCTTCATCGTCGAGCCGGGCGCGAGCCGCCCCTCCAGGGCCGTGTTCGGGCCGTCCGCACGCGAGTTGGCGACCGCCAGGATCTCCCCGGTCGACGGCTTGAGCACCACGATCGAGGCATCGGCGCGCCGGGCGACCTCGCGCTCGGCCGCCTTCTGCACCCGCGCGTGGAGCGTCGTGCGCAGCCGCCCGGGCGCGCCCTCCGGGACGGACAGCAGCGCCGTGCCGCTCGGCGGCTCCGCGTCAGCACCGGCCGCGGCCGGTGGCACGATCCGCAGCTCGACGCCGGGCCGACCGCCCGCCGTCTTCCCGTACGTGCGCCGCAGCCCGTCCACGACCGGGCCGAGCGAGGGGAACGCCCGCGTGTCCAGCGTCCGCCCGTCCCGGTCGACGGCACGCACCGGCGCGGCCCCGGCCTGCTGCGCCACCAGCCGCTTCCCCTGCCCGAGCCGGGGGTGCAGCACCCGGGGCTCCCAGCGCACGACGGCCTTCCCGTCCCCGGCCCGGCGCACCACGGTCAGCGCGGTCTCGTACGTCAGGGGCGCGCGGGCCCCCTCGTAGGAGAACTCGGCCTTCACCGAGAACGGGACCCGCGTTCCGGCGGGGGTGCCCGGCACGAGGTCCCGTGCCGTGAGGCGGGCGTGCTCCCTGTAGTCGCGCAGTGCCGCTTCGGCCGCCCGCGCGTCGTTCGTCCGGTCCGCGGCCGCGCCGGTGTCGCCGTCGGCCCACGCGCCGAGGAACCCGGTGGCCGCCGAGCGGACCTCCGCCGCCGACAGCGGCCCGGTCCGCGGGGCCTCCTGCCCGCCGAACGCGACCCAGGCGCCCACCCCCGCGCCGACCAGCCCGAGCGACGCCGCGCCCGCGATCCAGAGGTGCCGTCTCCTGCGCTCGCCGCCCACGGGGCCTCCGCCCTGCCGCTGGTTGTTCCCGACGCCTCACAGTAGGGCGGCCGACGCCCGCGCTCCCTGTCGGAATGCGCCGTTCAGGGGCTGCTCCCCTTATGTGGCCCAGGCGCGCTGCGGACCCGTACCGGGGGATACCCCCAGCGCGCCCGGCGGGCCTGCCGGATGGTGCGGCCCCCGGCGCCCGGCCAGCCTCGGACCATGGACGAACACGGGACCACCGCACGCATCGGACTCGGCCGCCGCTCCGTACTGGCCGCGGGCTCCGCCCTGTTGGCGCTGGGCGCGACACCCGCGGCGGCCGCCGCCAGGGCTCCCTCGGCGGACCGGGCACGGCTGCGGCTGCCCGCTCCGACGGGCCCCTGCCCGGTGGGCACGACGGCGCTGCACCTGGTCGACCGTGCCCGACGCGACCCCTGGACGGCAGGTCCCGTACGGGAGTTGATGGTGGACGTGCGGCACCCGGCCCGCTCC
The DNA here is from genome assembly GCF_050410835.1 of Streptomyces sp. cg35. Lineage (NCBI taxonomy): Bacteria > Bacillati > Actinomycetota > Actinomycetes > Kitasatosporales > Streptomycetaceae > Streptomyces > Streptomyces sp. cg35. Next base: position 440,202 of record NZ_CP191268.1, on the reverse strand, counting down.
GTGACCGGGCACCGCCGCGCCGCACAGATGACGAGACGGGAAGCGGCCGGATTCGACCGGCTCAACAACTTCGCCGGGCTCCCCGCGGGCCGCGTCGACTGGGCCGCCACGCGCACCTTCGCCCACGCCTCGGCGCCCCTGGACCGGAGCGCGCCGCACCCCGTGGTGCTGTACTCGCCCGGCGTCCTCGACCCGCGCGGCCTGGGCACCACCCTCACCGACGAACTGGCTTCCTGGGGCTATGTGGTGATCGCGATCGACCACACCTACGACGTGTCGGCCGTCGAGTTCCCGGGCGGCCGGGTGGCCGGGAGCCGGCTCCCGGCGGAGTTCACGGCGGCACAGGAAGCGGGGCCCGCCGCGGTGACCGCGCTCCTGGAGAAGACGGCGGCGGTACGCGTCGCCGACCTCCGCTTCGTCGTCGACACCGTCACCCGGGCCTTCGCGGACGGGCGCCTGCGGCGGGCGCCGATCGGCGCCTTCGGCCAGTCCGCCGGCGGCTTCGCGGCCCTCCAGGCACTCCACGACGACCGCCGCATCGCCGCGGCGGCCGATCTCGACGGGGTGCTCGCGTACGTCCAGGACGACCACGACGAGGGCCGGCTCTCCACAGTGGCGGCCGAGGGCACCGACCGGCCGGTGCTCCTGATGGGCAGCGAGGGCAACGACCGCCTCACCGTTCCCTCCTGGCGCGAGTTGTGGCGGCACAGCACCGGATGGCGCAGGGACCTGACCCTGAAGGGGTCACGGCACGCCACGTACACCGACGCCACGACGCTGCTCCCGCAGGTCGCCGCCCGCCTCGATCTGCCGCGCGAGACGCTCACCGACTGGGTCGGCACGGTGCCCGCGCCCCGCGCGGTCGCGGCCCAACGGGCTTATCTGAAGGCCTTCTTCGACCGTCACCTGCGCGGCCGGGACAGCCGTCTTCTCGACGGGCCCTCGGCGCGTTTCCCCGAGGTCGACTTCACGTAGCCGGGCGCGCGGCGCCCCGCGCGCCCGGCCACGGTGCCGCCCGCGGTCAGCGCAGGCCGAGCGCGTCGATCGTGAGGTCCGCCATGGCCGACTCGCCGAGCGCGTTCGGATGCACGGGGACGAAGTTCGTGCCGAACAGCGCCGGTTCGACCCAGCGCTTCCCGGTGGCCTGGCACGCGTCGTGCCCCTCGGACGCCCGGGACAGATCGACGTAGGTGGCCCCGGTCTCCGCCGCGGCCCGCTGCACCGCACTGTTGAGGTGGATCTGGATGTCGCGCACGTACGGCACGTCGCCGGACGCGATCGGCATCTTCACGAAGCAGCCCGCCTGCGCCTTGGCCGGCATGATCCACGGGTAGCCGAGGATCGCGACGCGGGCCTGCGGCGCCTTGTTCCTGACCGCCTGCAGCGCCGCCTTCACCGCCGGGTAGGTCTTGGTGTCGATGTCGTCGCCGAACTTGTCCCCGTACAGGGACTTGCACGGATGACCCTGGCCCGCCGAGGCGATCCCGGCCGACGCGCAGGCCAGGATCGTGCTGATGAACGTGTTGTTGTCGTTGCCGCCGATCGTCATGGTCACGAGGCGGGTGTCCGCGCCGAGCGCGTCCAGCTGCGGGGCGACGCCGGGGTACTGCGACCCGGCGAAGTCCTTCGTCTGGGCTCCGCCGCACGTCACGTCCTTGAGGGCGGCGCCGGTCCGCTCCGCGATGACGTGCGGGTAGTTGGCGGTGGAGCGGGCGCACAGCAGGCTCGCGGACGGATCGAGGGGGAGGACGCCGGAAGCGGCGCTGTAACTGTCGCCGAGTGCGACATAGGGGAGGGGCTGCGGGGTCGCCTGTGCCGGGACGGTCAGGCCGAGGCCCGCCGCACCCGTCGCCACGGCCACGGCCGCGAGACGCTTCCTGAACGCGCGAATCGCCATCTGTTGCTCCTTCGAAACCGGCTCGGCTCATGGCCAAGTTCCTTGTGAGGCAGGGGACTTCAGCGCTGTGAGTTGAAGCTACCGACCAGTTTGAAAATGAGTCAATAGGCGTGCACGGGGTCGTGACCTGGGAATTGCGCGCACTCGTGGGGCGCAATTCCGCGGGACCGGCTGCCGGCTTCGGCGGGCGCGCGGCCTCGGGGGAGCGGGTGAGGGACGGGAAGGGTGTTCCGCGTCACGGCCGGGCGTCACGGCCCGGGCGGGTGCCAGGGGATGCACGCGGACCGCAGGAGCGAGGCGCTCGACCGCAGTGGGTGGGTGGGCATGTCGGACACGGTGATCTTCGCCACGGTCGCGGCGCGCGGCGAGCGCTCGGGGCGACGGGGATGTCCGCCGAGCCCGCCGGGTGCGCCCGAGATGGAGTGAGCAGGTTCACGCCCGCCGGTCGGGATCGACGGCGGCGCGCGCACGATATGCCGGGATCGTTCCCGGCGGCGGATGCGGGCGAATGCGGTGCGGCGCTGTGCGTGGAGCGTGCTCCCGGTCGCCGTGCGGGGCGACCCGGGGGCCTTGGGGGCCGCTCTCAGCCTGCCTGCGGGGCGTCCTGGGCGTGGCCGAAGTCGAGGACGTCGTCTGCGGTGCGCTCGGCCTGCTGCGCGGCCTCGCGGACGTCGGCGAGGACGTCGCCCTGCTCGTCGACGAGACGGTCGTAGATGGGCGCCGGGGCGGTGGACGGTGCGGGCACGGTGCAAGGCTCCTGATCGTTGCGGTGTCGATACCGCTGGTGGTTCGGGACAAAGGGGGACCCTACGCGGACCGGATGTGCCGCGGCCAGTCGGGGTCCGTCCAGGACCACGCCTTCTGTAACTACTAGTATGTACAGACATTGCTCGCCATCGAGGAGTACGCCCATGCCTCTGGTCCGGATCGACGCCCTGAACGCCGACAGTGATCGGCTCCACGCTCTGGGGCGCGCCGTGCACGACGCGCTCGCCGACACCATCGGCTCCCCGCCGGACGATCTGTTCCAGGTGCTCACGAGTCACGACGGCGACCGCAGCGTCCTGCGCTACGACGGTTACCCCGGCGTCTCGCGCGACGACGGTGTCGTGTTCGTCGGGATCACCCTGCGCGCGGGCCGGACGCCCGATCAGAAGCGTGCGCTGTACCGGCGGATCGCGGAACTCGCCCACGCGTACGCGGACACGGAACCTCGCAATGTCCTTGTCACCCTCACCGAGAACGCGTCGATCGACTGGTCGTTCGGCCACGGACTGGCGCAGTATCAACTCGACGAAAATCAGGGGGAGTTGTAACGCGATGCCCTGCTGAACTCGTTGAACGGTGCCGGTATCCCCCGGCGGTGTCCGAGTCCAGGCGGCACCCTCGCGGGGCGTGGCGGCGGCAGCCTCCCGCGATCTCGGGCGGGTTGTTCTTCGACCTCATCGGCCGTCGCGTGGCCGTTCCGGTGAGCGAGAGGGCCGGTGCTCCCGGCGCGGGCGCTGTCGCCCGCCACACCCTCGGCCTGCCTCGCGCCACTCGCGCCACGGCGGTCCGCGCGACCGTCCGAGGGGTCGGAAAAGCCGCGGCGGACGAGCGCGAATACGGCTGCCACCAGCAGGAACGGGAGTCCGCGCCGGTGTCGTGGCGAGGGCGGCGCGCCGCCCGGATCGGAAGCCGCGGGCATATTCGCGCCAACCCTGCACAAGGCGCGGACACGCACCCGGCGGTCCCGTACACAGGAAAGGAGTGGCGGGGCCGCGGTGGAGCGGGGAGGGCCGTCGGATGATCACGGTAAGTGTCGCACTATTACTGGCTGTCATCGCCTTCATGCTGCTGCGGCGCCCGGTCGGCCCGAGAAAGAGGGGCGACACCTTCTTCACGATGCTGGTCGCTCTCGTGCTCGGCGTGCTCATCGCTCCCACCGCCCTGGGGCAGGGAATCACCGACGTGATGAGTCAACTCGCCAACGCCATCTCGCAGATCGGACAGTAGGCGCTCAGTCCGCGACGGCGTCGACAAGCGTGTTTCGCAGGAAGTCGACGAGCCAGTGCTGGGCCGGAGTGCGCGCGTGGGCGTGCCGGGCGTAGACAGAGACCTGGGCCGGTTCGATGTCGAAGGGCAGTTCCAGCAGGCGCACCCGGTGGTCCGCGGCGAACATGCGGGCCACCAACCTCGGCGCCATGGCGATGAGTTCACTGTCCTGCACGAGATACGGCAGCCCCGCGAACCGCGTCACGTCGAGGGCCACCCGGTGCAGCAGCCCATGGGCCTCCAGTGCGCGGCGCGGCCCGTCGTGACCGGCCGGGCCCGAGACGGTGATGTGCCGCTCGGCGCCCAGTCCCGCCAGGTCCACCGCGTGGCCGCGCAGCCGGGGATGGTCCCGGGCGGCCACGGCCACGTACCCCTCCGAGAACAGTGGGATCCGCGCCACCCGGGGCGACCCGAGCGGCGGTGTGGCGATGAACGCGTCGATCTCGCCGCGCCCCAACTGGTCCGTGACCTGGGCGACATCGAGGTGCCGGACCGTGAGCGTGGCGCCCGGCGCGTGCCGCGGCAGCGCGGCCATCACCCGCGGCAGCAGGGCGACCTCGCCCAGGTCCGACAGGCACACCGTGAACGCGGCGCGCGCCGTAGCCGGATCGAACAGGCGGACTCCGCTGACCGCGGCCTCGATCTCCGACAGGGCGCTGTGCAGCGGCGCGTACAGCGCGCGGGCCGTCGTCGTCGGCGCCAGCCCCGCGCCGGTGCGCCGGAACAGCTCATCGGCGAACCGGCGGCGCAGCTTCTGCAGGCCGTAACTGACCGTGGGCTGCGTGACATGCATCGCCTCCGCGGTCGCCGTCACGCTGCGCGTCTCGTAGAGCAGCACGAAGGTCCGGACGAGATTGAGGTCGAAGTCCCGCATTATCGATCCTGTCTATGAAGCTGCTCGGCAACATTGATTGGAGCACGGTCGGCTTCCTCCCTACGCTCTGCGGCACACAGCCGGTCAAGGAGGACCCTGTATGCCGACCGCACGCCGGATCGCCCATGAGTTCCTGGAGCGCCGCGGGCTGACGACGATCTTCGGCAATCCCGGCTCGAACGAACTGCCGTTCCTGGCCGGGCTGCCCGACACCTTCCGTTACGTTCTCGGTCTCCACGAAGGCGCCGTGGTCGGCATGGCCGACGGATACGCCCAGGCCACCGGCGACCCGGTCCTGGTCAACCTGCACTCCGCCGCCGGCTCGGGCAACGCGATGGGCGCACTCACCAACGCGGTCTCCGCCCGCTCCCCGCTCGTCCTCACGGCGGGCCAGCAGGTCCGCTCCGCCATCGGCCTCGAGGCGATGCTCACCAACGTCGAGGCCACCCAGCTGATGCGGCCGCTCGTCGGCTGGGCCGGCGAACCGGCCTGCGCCGCCGACGTGCCCCGCTCCCTCGCCCAGGCCGTCTTCGAGGCCGAACTGCAGCGCCGCCCGACGTATCTGTCGGTGCCCTACGACGACTGGGCCGCCGAGGCCGAGGACACCTCCGTCCTGGACCGCCGGGTGCGGCGCGGCCTCGTACCGGACGACGGCCAACTGGACGATCTCGTACGAGAGATGGGCGAAGCCCGTGCCCCGGTCCTCGTCCTCGGCGGCGACCTCGACACCGCGGGGCTCCTCGACCGGGCCGTGGCCTGTGCCGAGCACCTCGGCCTGCCCGTGTGGGTGGCGCCGTCGCCGCACCGGCTGCCGTTCCCCAACCGGCACCGACTGCTGCGCGGCGTCCTGCCCGCGGGGATCGGCGCCGTCTCGGACGCGCTGGCCGGACACGACCTCGTCCTGGTCCTCGGGGCGCCCGTGTTCCGCTACCACCAGCACGTCCCGGGGCCCTATCTGCCCGACGGCGCCCGCCTGTTCCAGGTCACCGACGACGCGGGCGCCGCCGCCCGCGCGCCGATGGGCGAGGCCCTCGTCGCCGACCCCGGACCCGTCCTCGACGCCCTGATCACCCGGCTCCCCGCGCGCCAACAGGCGCACGGGGACAGTCAGTTCATACCCGCGCCCGAACCCGCCACCGCCGACGGAGCCCTCCACCCGGAGCAGGTCTTCGCCGCCCTGCGCGACACCCAGCCGCCGCACACCCGCTACGTCGTCGAGTCGACCTCCACGAACGCCGCCTGGTGGCGGCAGATGGACCTGCGCCACCCGGGCTCGTACTTCTTCCCTGCTTCCGGCGGTCTCGGCTTCGGTCTGCCCGCCGCGGTCGGCATGGCGCTCGGCGACCCGACCCGGCCGGTCGTCGCGGTCGTCGGCGACGGCTCCGCCAACTACGGCATCACCGCCCTGTGGACCGCCGCCCACTACCAGGTGCCCGTCACCTTCCTGATCCTGCGCAACGGCACGTACGGCGCCCTGCGCTGGTTCGGGCGGCTGCTCGGCACCCCGGACGTGCCCGGCACCGACATCCCCGGCATCGACTTCACCGCGCTCGCCACCGGATACGGGGTCCCCGCCACCGCAGTGCGCGAACTGGACGAACTGCGAGCCCAGTTGAAGACTCCCGCCGCCGCCGGACCCCGCCTCGTCCAGGTCGACACCCACCTCACCACACCGGAGTGACGATGCCCCTTCTCGAAGACCCCCGCTGGCACGACCGCATCCACCTCGGCGGCTGGACCCCCGGCTCCGGCGGCGCCACCCCCGTCGTCGAACCCGCGACAGGGCGAGGTCTCGGCTCCCTGGGCACCGCCACGCCCGAGGACGTCGCCCGAGCCGCCGCGCAGGCCGAACAGGCGCAGCGGGCCTGGGCCCGCACCGCGCCCGCCGAACGCGCCGCCGTGCTGCGCCGGGCCGGTGACCTGTGGGCCGCCCACGCCGACGAAGTCCAAGGCTGGCTCGTCCGCGAGGCCGGCTCCGCCCGCGCCAAGGCCGCGCTGGAGACCGAGATCGCCGCGGGGGAGTGCCACGAGGCGGCGGCCCTGCCCACGCATCCGCTCGGTGACGTGCTCAGCAGCGGCGAACCGCGCTGGTCCTTCGCCCGCCGCATCCCGGCCGGAGTCGTCTCCGTCATCGCCCCCTTCAACTTCCCGCTGATCCTGGCCATCCGCTCGGTCGCCCCCGCGCTCGCCCTCGGCAACGCCGTCCTCCTCAAGCCCGACCCGCGCACCGCCGTCTCCGGAGGCGTCAGCATCGTCCGCGTCTTCGAGGAGGCCGGCCTGCCCGAAGGGCTGCTGCACCTGCTGCCCGGGGACGCCGAGGTCGGCGCGGCCGTCGTCGAGGCCCCCGAGGTGTCGGTCGTCTCCTTCACCGGCTCCACCGCCGCGGGCCGCCGGGTCGGCGAGGCCGCGGCCCGCCACCTCAAGCGCGTCCACCTCGAACTCGGCGGCAACAACGCGCTCGTGGTGCTGCCGGGCGCCGACCTCGCCGCGGCCGCGTCGGCCGGCGCGTTCGGCTCGTACCTCCACCAGGGCCAGATCTGCATGTCCACCGGTCGCCACCTGGTCCACGAATCCCAGGCGGACGCCTACCTCTCCCTGCTCGCGGAGAAGGCCGCCGCTCTCCCCGTCGGCGACCCCGCGACCGCCGACGTCGCGCTCGGCCCCATCATCGACGCCCGCCAACTCGCCCGCATCGACCGGGTGGTGACCGACAGCGTCGCCGCCGGCGCCCGCGTCGTCGCGGGCGGCAAGCCCGACGGCCCCTACTACCCGCCGACCGTCCTGACCGACCTCGACGACACCACCCCGGCCTGGCGCGAGGAGATCTTCGGTCCCGTCGCCCCGGTGCGCACCTACCGCGACCTCGACGAGGCGGCCCGCGTCGTCGACGACTCCCCGTACGGCCTGTCGGTCGCGATCCTCGGCGACGTCGGCGCCGCCATGACCCTCGCCGACCGCGTCCGCTCCGGCAAGGTCCACATCAACGAACAGACCGTCCTCGACGAACCCGCCGCACCCTTCGGCGGCACCGGCGACTCCGGCAACGGCTCCCGCTTCGGCGGCGCCCGCGCCAACATCGACGCCTTCACCGAGACCCAGTGGGTCACCGTGCGCCCCGAGATCGCCCCCTACCCGTTCTGACCCCCCGTCCCCCTCCGTCCCCCTGTCTTCCCCGTCTCCTCTCCTATCCTCGCTTCTCCTCCCCGTCCCCATCCGCTCATCCCGCTAGGAGTACGGCAATGACGACGTCTCCCCGGGGAGCCACCACAGCGCTGCTGTGCTGGCTGACCGTCCTGCTCGAGGGATACGACCTGGTGGCGCTCGGCGCGACCATCCCGACCCTGCTGAAGACGCACCACCTCGGCTTCACCCCGGCCGACGCCACGGCGGTCGCCACCGTGTCCCTGGTCGGCGTCGCCGTCGGCGCGGCCGGACTCGGCCCGCTCACCGACCGGTTCGGGCGGCGCGGCATGCTCATCGGCTCGGTCCTGCTGTTCTCGGTGTTCACCCTCGTGACGCCGCTCGCGCCGAACGTGGCGGTGTTCGGCGCCCTCCGCTTCCTCGCCGGCCTCGGCCTCGGCGCCTGTATGCCCGTCGCCCTGACCACCATGTCCGAGAACCTGCCCGAGCGCCGCAGGGCCGCGGCCAGCACCTTCACCATGACCGGCTACCACGTCGGCGCCGTCCTCACCTCCGTCCTCGCCCTGTCCGCCGGCGACGACTGGCATCTGCTGTTCTACGGCGGGGGAGTCGCGGGGCTCCTCGTCGTCCCCCTGATGTGGTGGCGGCTGCCGGAGTCCGCCGCCTTCCTCGCCGCACGCACCGGCCCCGAGGGCGAACGCGTCGGCGCCCGCGACCTGCTCGGCCCCCGGCTGCGCCGCACCACCCTCGCCGTCTGGGGCGGCTCCTTCATGGGCCTGCTGCTCGTGTACGGCCTCAACACGTGGCTGCCCCAGCTGATGCGCAGCGCGGGCTATCCGATCTCCCGCTCGATCGCGCTGCTCCTCGTCCTCAACGTCGGCGCGGTCATCGGTCTCGTCGTCGCCGGACTCGTCGCCGACCGGTACGGGATCCGCCGCGTCGCCCGCATCTGGTTCGCGACCGGTGCCGTGCTGCTGGCCGTACTGAGCCTGCGGATCGCGAACAGCGTGCTGCTCAACGCCCTCGTCCTGCTGACCGGCGTCTTCGTGTTCTCGGCGCAGGTGCTCATCTACGGGTACGTCGCCCAGGTCTTCCCGGCCCGGACCCGCGGCACCGCCCTGGGCCTGGCCTCCGCGGTGGGCCGGCTCGGGTCGATCACCGGACCGTTCGTCACCGGCGCGCTGGTCACCGCGGGCATCGCCCACCCCTGGGGGTTCTGGTTCTTCGCCGGAGTGGCGGCGCTCGGCCTCGGCGCGATGCTCCTGCTCGCCGCACCCGCGGCCGATCCGGCCGCGGCACCACGGACGGTCCCGGCCGGATGACCCCGTAAGCGCCCGGCACCGCGCCACGCGGCGCCGGTTCGCACCCCCATGTGCCGCGCGCTCCAGGGCGGTTCCACCGGGGACACCCGTCCGGGTTAGGGTTACCTAACCTGTGGGGTGTCCCCGGTGTTCCCCCGCGCCTGCCCATGAAGGAGCCCGCATGACGGCGACGCCCGCCGCCGAGCAGCCGCCCGCCCTCGCGTCCGACCGGCCCAAGGACCCGCGCCGCTGGCTGATCCTCGGCGTGATCTGCCTCGCGCAACTCGTCGTCATCCTCGACAACACCATCCTGAACGTCGCCGTCCCCACCCTCACCGCCGACCTCGGGGCGAGCACGGCCGACATCCAGTGGATCATCAACGCGTACGTCCTCGTACAGGCCGGACTGCTGCTCACCGCGGGAGCCGCCGCCGACCGCTACGGCCGCAGGCGCCTGCTGCTCAGCGGTCTCGCGGTCTTCGGCGCCGGCTCGCTCGCGGCCGGACTCGCCCAGAGCGCGGGCCAGTTGACCGCCGCCCGCGCGGGCATGGGTGTCGGCGGCGCGCTCCTGCTGACCACCACCCTCGCGGTCGCCGTGCAGGTCTTCGACGAGGACGAACGAGTCCGCGCCATCGGCATCTGGGCCGCGGTCAACGCCCTCGGCTTCGCCGCCGGGCCGCTCGTCGGCGGTGTCCTCCTCGACCACTTCTGGTGGGGCGCCCTCTTCCTCGTCAACCTGCCCGTCGTGGTGCTCGGCCTGTGTGCCGTCGCCTTCCTCGTGCCGGAGAGCAGGGCCGAGCAGAGCCACCGCCCCGACCTGTTCGGCGCCCTGCTGTCGACGGTCGCCATGACCGCCCTCGTGTACGCCGTCGTCTCCGGGCCCGACCACGGCTGGGCCTCGCCGCAGGTCCTCGTGGGCGCGGCTCTCGGTGTCTGCGCCCTGGCCGCGTTCGTCGTCTGGGAGCGGCGCTTCCCGCACCCGATGCTGGACATGAGCTTCTTCCGCAACCGCACCTTCACCGGAGCGGTGTTCGGGGCGCTGCTCATCACCTTCGGCAGCGGGGGCGCCCTGTTCCTGCTGACGCAGCAGCTCCAGTTCGTCCTGGGCTACGGGCCGTTGGAGGCGGGACTGCGCACCGCCCCGTTCGCCCTGACCGTCGTCCTGTTCAACTTCACCGGCCTGTCGGCCCGGTTGAGCACGCGGCTCGGCATCCCGGGCGCCGTCGCGCTCGGAATGACCCTGCTGGCCTGCGGGCTCGCCGCGGTCGCCGTCGCCGGGCGCTTCGTCGACGGATACGGCGGGCTGCTCGCCGGGCTCTTCCTCATGGGCGTGGGCTGCGCGTTCGCCAACCCGGCGATGGCCGTGGCCGTCCTCGGCTCCATGCCGCGCGAGAAGGCGGGCGCGGGCGCGGGCATCGAGGGCACGGTCACCGAGTTCGGCAGCGGCCTGGGCGTCGCCGTCCTCGGTGCCGTGCTCAGCGCCCGCTTCTCCGCGCTGGTCCCGGTGACCGCGGCCTCGCTGCCCGCAGCCCTGGCCGCCGCGGACTCGGCCGCCGAACGCGGCACGGTCACCCGGGCCTTCGGATCGGCCCTGGAGACCGGTCAACTCGTCGGCGCGGCAGCCGTGCTGACCGGAGGACTCGTCGCGGCGACCCTGCTGCGCCGGGCCGAGCGCGAGGGAGCACCGGCACCGGCCGCCGCCGTCACGGATCCCGTGTGAGCCGAGCTTCCTCCGCGGGACACGCGCGCACCGAGGAGGAGGCCGCTCGCGGTGCGGTGCACCGGCGCGTCCGCTACGAAGCGGGGCAGCGCGTACGCAGGAAGTCCAGCAGCACGTCGGTGAACCGCTCGGGCTGCTCGACGCCCGGCAGGTGCCCGGCCTTCTCGATGACGGCCAGTGTCGCGTCCGGGACGAGCCCGGCCAGGGACTCGGCCTCCGCGACCGGCGTGTAGACGTCGTCGGCGCCGACCACGACGAGCGCGGGCACCCGGGCCGCGGCCAGGCTCTCCCGGTAGTCCGGCCGCTCGGCCCGCCCGCGCAGGGCGGCCGCCGCACCCCGCGGGTCGGTGGCCCGCATCATGCCCAGGACGTGCTCGGCGACATCGGGCAGCGCCGTCACGTTGTAGGCGGCGAGCATCTTGTCGATGACCTCGTCGGCGTACCCGCCCATGCCTTCGGCGAGCAGCCGGTCGGCGAGCCGGTTGCGGAACGCCTTGCCCTCCGCCGTCTCGGCGGGCGCGGACGTGTCCGACAGGACGAGGGCGCGGGTGCGCCGCGGGTGACGCAGATGGAACTCCATGGCGATCTGCCCGCCCATGGAGACCCCGCCGACCACCGCACGCCCCACTCCCACGTGGTCGAGGAGCGCGGCGACATCGTCCGCGAAGCGGGACAGCAGGACGCTGCCCGGCGTGACATCGCTCTCCCCGTACCCCCGCAGATCCGGTGCGAGCACCCGGTACCCGGCGACGGCCAGCGCCTCGGCCTGCGGACGCCACAGCGTCCGGTTGAAGGGATGCCCGTGCACCAGCACGACCACGACCCCCTCCGCCGGCCCGAGGTCGTCGTACCGAAGGACGGCGCCGTCCACCCTGACTCGGTCCATCGAGAGCACTCCTGACGTGGTCGGTCGCCGCTGGGCCGGTGGCCGCACGGTAGGTCGCGTCCAGCGCCCCGATCAAGGGGATTACGCGTCAGGGCCGACCGCCTTTGCCGACGGGCCCCCGCGGAGCCGGATCCCCTTTGGTCAGGACTCCTTACTAGACTGGTCCGCATGGCCCCGAGACCCTCACTGGAGATGCTCCGCGCGCTCACCGACGAGAACGTGCTGCGTGCCCTGATGTCCGAGGCCCGGCTGACGCGCGCGGAGATCGCCGCGCGCACCGGCATCTCCAAGCCCACGATCTCCGACAGCGTGCAGCGCATCGGAGCGGCGGGGCTCGTCGTCGACACCGGCGAGCGGACCACCGGACGGGGCCGCGTCGGCTCCTACTACGCGCTCGCCCCGGGGCTCGGCACGGCACTCGTCGCCGGGATCACCCAGCACCGGGTGACGGTCGAGGCGGTCGACGCCCTCGGCCGCGTACAGGCACGGGAAGCGGTCGGACTCGGGCCGGGGGCCGGCCCGGAGGCGGCCGCCGACGCCCTGGCGGCAACGGCGGGCCGGCTCGCCGGACGGACCCCGGGCGGCCTGCGGAACGCGGTGGTCAGCGCCGCCGATCCCGTCGACCGCGCCACGGGCCGGCTGGTGCGACTGCCCGACGCACCCTTCCTCATCGGCGACCTCGACCCGCCCGCCGTGCTCGCCCCGCACGTCACCGGACCGGTCCTCGTCGACAACGACGTCAACTGGGCGGCCCGCGCCGAACACACCGACGGCTGCGCGCGCGACATCGACGACTTCGTCTACCTCCACCTCGGCGAAGGGCTCGGCGGCGCCGTCGTGACCGACGGGACGGTGCGCCGCGGCCACCACGGGTTCGCCGGGGAGATCGCCCACCTGTACACCGTCGGCCCCGACGGCACGGCCATGGCGCTGACCGAGGTGTTCGCCGCGCTCGGCCTGCGCCGGGTCGGATCCACCGCCGTGGACGTCGCCGCGCTCCGGGACCGCCTGGCCGACGGCGACCGGACGAGGACCGTGCTGGCCCGCGCGATCGGCGGGGTGCTCGCCGCCGCGGTCGCCCTCGTGGACCCCCGGATGATCGTCATCGGCGGTGCCTGGGGCCCGGCTCTGGCCGACGCGATCGGCGCGCACTTCGCGCGCGACCCGCGCCCCGTCCCCGTGACCGCCACCACGCTGACCGACCCCGAACTGACCGGCGCCCGCACCCGTGCCGTCGAGGAACTCCGTTCCCTCGTCGTCCGCTCGGCGCGCCCCGCTCCGTCCCCCTGATCGACTCCCGTACCGAGGAACGACCTTGACCACGCACCACCGCCCCGACATCCGTCTCGTCGTCACCGACATGGACGGCACCCTCCTGGACGCCGACGGACGCGTCCCGGCCTCCCTGTGGCCGCTGCTCGCCGAACTGAACCGCCGCGGCATCGTCTTCTGCCCCGCCAGCGGCCGCCAGTACGCCACTCTCGCCGACCAGTTCGCCGCCGTGGACGACGGCGGCATGGTGTACATCGCGGAGAACGGCACCTACGTCGTCCGCGGCGGCGCCGAGATCAGCTCCGACCCGCTGGATCCGGCCATCGCCTCCTGGATCGTCAAGGAGGTGCGTCAGCTCACGGACAGCGGGGTCGACGCGGGAGCCGTCGTCTGCGGCAAACGGTCCGCCTACGTGGAGCGGTCCGACGAGCGCTTCATGACCGAGGTGCGCAAGTACTACCACCGTCACCGCATCGTCGAGGACGCCACCGCCGTCGACGACGACGTGATCAAGGTCGCCCTCTTCGACTTCGGCAGCGCCGAGCGGACCACGGCCCCGGCCCTGGCGCCGCTCGTCGACTCCCACCAGGTCGTCGTCTCCAGCGAGCACTGGGTCGACGTCATGAACCGCACGGCGAACAAGGGCGTGGCCGTACGCCGGCTCCAGCGCGAACTCGGCATCACCGCCGCCCAGACCATGGTGTTCGGCGACTACCTCAACGACCTGCAGATGCTCGACGCCGCCGACTGGTCCTACGCCATGGCCAACGCCCACCCTGACGTGCTCCGCCGGGCCCGCCACCAGGCACCGCCGAACACCGAGAACGGCGTGGTCCGCACGATCCGCGAGGTGCTGGACCTGCCCGCCGACGTGTGACACGCGCCGTGCCGGCGGCCGGTCCGGACCCCGTGACACGAGCCGCCGGACAGGCGTCAGTGCCCCGCGACGAGCTTCACCGCGACCACGCCCACCCCGATCACGGCGTTGAGCGCGGCCGTGAGCAGCGCGGCGAGCGGTCTCGCGCCGACCCGCCGGCCGCCGGTGAAACCCCACGCCGCCAGCGCCGCGACCTCGCTGCCCACCGAGATCCACAGCGCCGTGGTCAGCTCCATCACGCCCGCCGCGGACAGGCCGATCAGCAGCAGCGGACCGGCCGCGCTGGTCAGCAGCGGGCTGCTGGTGAACAGCGTGTGCCGGATCTCGGGGAGCCGGGGCATCCGGCCGTGCGCCACCGGGTGCGCCTGGAGATCCGCGACGAGCGTCGCCAGCCACAGACCGAGTGCGGTGACCGCGACCGAGACCACCGCTCCGACATGCGTCGGGTGGCCGCTCTGCGCCAGACCCACCAGGACGGCGAGCAGGGTGAGGGAGGCGTAGATGCGTTCCTTGAGCCGCTCGCGCAGCAGGTCCGCGCGTTCCTGGGCCACTGCGTCCGGCGACATGCTCTCGGTCATGGGCGCACCCTAAGCGTGAACCCGTGCGGGATCGTGGACCCATGACACAGGGCACCCCGCACGACTCCCCTGACTCCGGCGACTGTTACTCCTGCGGAACCGAGGCCCGGTTCGACGAACTGCCGCCGCGCGAACGCGTCGCCTTCGACCGGCACTGGCGCGTCGCCCACGCCCTGGGCAGCGCGCTGCCGGGCTGGCTGGTCCTGCTTCCGCGGCGGCATGTCACCGCTGTGCACGACCTCACCGAGGCGGAGGCCGCCACCTGGGGCCGCTGGCAGGTGAGGCTCTCCCGGGCACTGCGCGAGGAGACCGGATGCGTCAAGACGTACGTCGTCCAGTTCGCGGAGGCGGCGGGCTTCGGCCACGTGCACTTCCACATCGTGCCGCGCGCACAGGACCTCCCCGAGTCCCGACGCGGCACCGGTGTCTTCGAGTTGCTCCGACGCCCTGAGCGGGAGCAAGTGACCGCCGAGCAGGCCGACCTGCTGGCCCACGCCCTGCGTGCCCGGCTGTGATCGTCCGGACCCGATAGGCCCGAGGGCCGTGACCGAGGGCGCCGGCGCGGGCCGGAACAATGCCCGGATCACACCGCTCCATTGGCATGGACCTGTCCATGATCCCTCGCTAGGCTCCCCAGCGGCATGCCACGGGAGCGCTCCCAGGCTTTGCTGTTCCACCCCCACCACACGGGAACAACGAAGGGCCTACCCATGCGACGTACCAGACCCATACGTGCCGTCCTGTCCGCGCTGCTGGTCACCGGAGCCTGTGCCACGGCCGGTTTCCTGCCGGCCCAGTCGGCCGGCGCGGACACCCCGCGGGCCGAGCGCGCCGCCGCCTCCGACGGCCTGCTCACCGCGATGCAGCACGACTTCGGCCTCACGAAGCCGCAGGCCGAAGCGCGACTGGCCGCCGAGAAGCAGGCGACCGCCACCGAGAAGAAGGCCCGCAAGGCGGCCGGATCCGCCTACGCCGGGTCCTGGTTCACGCCGAAGAGCGAGCGGCTGACCGTCGCCGTGGCCGATAGGGCCAAGGCCGCCGAGGTCCGGGCCACCGGTGCGGCCGTGGAGGTCGTCAGTCACAGCGCCGCCCAGCTCGACGCCGCCAAGAAGCGCATCGACGCGCTCGGCGCCCCGGCCGGCGTGAGCAGTTGGCGCGTCGACTGGAAGGCCAACCGCGTCGTCGTCGAGGTCCTCGCCGACCAGCAGGCTGACAACGATGTCGCGTCCTTCCTCGCCCGAGCCCGCGCCGCGGGCCCCCTGACCGTGCGCACCACGGACCACGCCCCGTCCACCCTCGCGGCGGGCACGGTCGGCGGGGACCCGTACTACACCGGCAACGTCCGCTGCTCGATCGGCTTCTCCGTCCAGGGCGGATTCGTCACGGCCGGCCACTGCGGCGGCGCGGGTCAGTCGGTCAGCGGCTGGGACGGCTCGTACGTGGGCAACTTCCAGGGCTCGTCGTTCCCGGACAACGACTACGCCTGGGTCAACGTCGGCAGCGGCTGGTGGACCGTTCCGGTCGTCCTGGGCTGGGGCACCGTCTCCGACCAGTTGGTCCGCGGCTCGGCCGAGGCTCCCGTCGGGGCCTCCATCTGCCGCTCGGGTTCCACCTCGCACTGGCACTGCGGCACGGTCCTCGCCAAGAACGAGACCGTCAACTACAGCCAGGGCGCCGTCCATCAGATGACCAAGACGAGCGTGTGCGCCGAACCGGGCGACTCGGGCGGCTCGTTCATCAGCGGCGACCAGGCCCAGGGCGTCACCTCCGGCGGCTGGGGCAACTGCACGAGCGGCGGTGAGACCTGGTACCAGCCCATCAACGAGATCCTCGGTCGCTACGGCCTGACCCTGCACACGGCCTGACCGTCTCCGGTGCGGCGGCCTTCCCCGCGCATCCGCCGCCGCACCGGTGTGCACCGTTCGCGCCTCCGCCGGTTCCGTCAATTCGCCGCGGATTCATGTGTGTTGCACGCGCGAGTCTCCTGCTGCTGTCGGGGGCATGACATCACTGTCGTGACCCCCACAGTGACGCAGGAGACCCCAGTGAATCCGACCGCAGTCATCCGCAGAGCCTCTCTGGCCACCGGCGGCGCCCTCGCCCTCGTGATCGCCTTCGCGGGCGCCGCCCTCGCCGCCCCGCCCGGGGCCCTGCCCGGCAACGCCGACGCGACGGAGCAGACGTTCCAGCCCGCGTTCGACTACGACACCGACGGCTGCTAC
The DNA here is from genome assembly GCF_050410835.1 of Streptomyces sp. cg35. Classification (NCBI taxonomy): domain Bacteria; kingdom Bacillati; phylum Actinomycetota; class Actinomycetes; order Kitasatosporales; family Streptomycetaceae; genus Streptomyces; species Streptomyces sp. cg35. The sequence goes on along the minus strand of NZ_CP191268.1, from coordinate 423,400 downwards.
CCGACACCCGCCATCGGGCCGGACGGCACCGTCAACGGCGGCCTCCAGCCGAGCGGGGCGCTCAACGGGCAGTGCCACGACGCCTCGGACCTGGACAACACCAATGGGTACGCGCGCTCCAAGTGCAACAACGGCTGGTGCGCCGTCATATATGGCCTGTACTTCGAGAAGGACCAGGCGGTGGCCGGCAGCGGACTCGGCGGACACCGCAACGACTGGGAGCACGTCGTCGTCTGGGTGCGCGACGGCCGGGCGGAGTACGTCGCCACCTCCGCCCACGGCGACTTCAACATCTATCCGCGGGACCAGATCCGCTGGGACGGCAGCCACCCCAAGGTCGTCTACCACAAGGACGGCATCGGCACCCACTGCTTCCGCCCCGCGAACTCCAACGACGAACCCCCGGAGAACCACCGCGGCACCTGGCAGTTCCCGACCCTCGTCGGCTGGAACGGGTATCCGGCCGGTCTGCGGGACAAGTTGAGCGCCTACGACTTCGGCAGCGCCACCTTCGGCCTGAAGGACGCGAGCTTCGCCAGCCATCTCGCCGCCGCGCTGCCGTCCGGGGTTCCCTTCGACGTCAACGCGTGAACATGATTGACCGGCAAGTAAGTTACTGAACCGTAACCTCCTGGGTGCTACCGGCGGTAATGGCGTCCTCGATACGGTCCCGGCGACGCGTGGGGCCGGTGGGACGACCGGCCGCGCGCATCGTCGGCCTGCCCGCATCCCGGCCGTCCGCCGCCAGGTCCGGAGTCCGACTCCGCCTGCACTCAGGAGGTTTGCCATGCCCGCCCCCACCCGCCTGCTGGCCGCCGCCGTCGTCACCGCCACCTGTCTCGGAGCACAGGCCGTGCCCGCCGCGGCGACGACCGGATCGCAGAACGAGGTCTCGCGAGGCGTCACGATCCCCGCCTTCTACAACCCGCCCGCCGAACTGCCCGACGCCAACGGCGCGCTGATCCGCAGCGAACCGCTCCCGCTGGCGCTCAGCCTGCCCTCGCTGCACGGCCCGCTGCCCGGCACGGCGACCCGCATCATGTACCGCACGACCGACGCGAACGGCCAGGCCGCCGCGGTCACCGGTGCCTACATCGAGCCGGCGGCGAAGTGGCGCGGCGACGGCCCCCGGCCCCTCGTCGCGCTCGCCCCCGGCACCATGGGCCAGGGCGACCAGTGCGCCGCCTCGCTCGGCCTGGAACACCCGCTGCGCCTCAACGGGCAGACGGTGTCCGTCGGATACGAGGACCTGGCCGTCTACCGGCTCCTGGCCAAGGGCGTCGCGGTCGTCGTCACCGACTACGTCGGCCTGGGCACGACCGACCGCCTGCACACCTACGTCAACCGTCTCGACGAGGCGCACGCCGTGCTCGACGCCGTCCGCGCCGCCCGCGCGCTCGAAGGCGCCACCGTGACCGCCGGTTCGCGCGTCGGCCTGTTCGGCTACAGCCAGGGCGGCGGCGCGACCGCGGCCGCCGCCGAACTCCAGCCGACGTACGCCCCCGACGTCACCCTCTCCGGCACGTACGCGGGGGCGCCGCCCGCCGACCTGACCGAGACGACGAAGGCCATCGACGGGACCGACCTCGCCGGCGCCCTCGGCTGGTCCCTCAACGGATTCCTGCAGTCCGAACCCGAACTGCGGGCCATCGCCGACGCGCACCTGGGCGACAAGGGCCGCGCGGCGCTGAAGGATCTCTCGACGATGTGCGTCGGCGACGCGATCCTCGGCTACAACTCCGCACGCAGCTCTTCCTGGACCAACGACGGCAAGACCCTCGCCGAGATCATCCAGGCCGAGCCGCGGCTCCAGGAGTTCCTCGCCGAGCAGCGGATCGGCACGATGAAGCCGGCCAGCCCCGTGCGGGTGGCCACCGGCGTCAGCGACAACCTCGTACCGCACGGCCAGGCACGCCAGTTGGCCGTCGACTGGTGCGGCCGCGGCGCACAGGTCACGTACAAGCCGGTGCGGCTGCCCGACGTCGGGCGCGCGCTGCTCAACCACTTCGCCCCGCTGCTCACCGACCAGGGCAGCGCCGTCACCTGGCTCACCGACCGCCTCTCCGGCGAGCCCGCGGGATCGAACTGCGCGACCCTGCCCGCCCAGCCGTGATGTGACAACATGACCGGACTCGGCTCCGGTCGTTCCCGTTGCCGCTGTCAGAAAGGGGCCCGAGGCCCATGGTCCGCGCCGTCACCCTCATCCGCTCCGACGCGCTGTCGGACGTCGCCGAATACGCGTACGCGAGCACGGCACCGGCCGAGGCGCGGCTCGTCTTCCTCGCCGGCTCCTGCCCGCTGGAGAAGGACGGGTCGACCGCGGCGGTCGGTGACTACGCGGGCCAGGCGGCGAAGTGCGTGGAGAACATGCGGGTCGCCCTCGCCGCGGCCGGCGCGGACCTGAAGGACGTCATCAGCACCCGGGTGCTGGTCGCCTCGACACAGCAGGCGGATCTGGTGACGGCCTGGCAAGTGGTCCGTGACGCCTTCGGGGAGCACGACGTGCCGAGCACCCTGATGGGGGTCACGGTGCTCGGCTACCACGATCAGCTCGTGGAGGTCGAGGCGGTCGCGGCCGTTCTCGACGCCTGACCCCGCGCGGAAACGGGCCCGCCCACCGTGCACCTGCACGATGGGCGGGCCCGTTCCGTCCGTCAGTTGGCGGTGACCTTCACCGGCTCCGTCTCCGCGGAACTGTGCCGCTCCGCCCAGCTCTCCAGCGCGGTCCGGCACGCGTGGTCGAGATGGTGGAGGCCTGCCAGGTGCAGCTCGACGGGACGATTCTTCGGCAGCGCTTCCAGGCTGTCGAGGATCTTCGGCAGCCGCAGGAACGTCGCGTTGCCCGTGAGGTACGCCTGGACCGGCCCGGCTCCCTTGTCTATGACCTCCAGCTTCACGTGCGAGGCGTCCCAGGCCGTCTTGACGACGGACAGGGCGACACCGACGAGCACGCCCTCGAACATGCTGACCGCGACGATGGACACCGCGGTGACGACCAGGATCAGCGCCTCACCGCGGTGTTCGCGCCACAGCGTCACGAGCGCCCGCACCGGGATGAGCTTGGCCCCGGCGTGCACCAGCACACCGGCCAGCGCCGGGATCGGGATGTACGCCAGGGCGGCCGGCAGCAGCGCCGCGAACAGCAGGAGCCAGACGCCGTGCAGCACGCGGGACGCCTTGGTGCGCGCCCCGGCCTGCACGTTGGCCGAGCTGCGGACGATCACCGCGGTCATCGGCAGCGCGCCGAGCACACCGCACACCGCGTTGCCCGCGCCCTGCGCCACCAGTTCCTTGTCGTACGCGGTCCGGGGCCCGTCGTGCATCCGGTCCACCGCCGCGGCGCTGAACAGTGACTCGGCGGACGCGATGAGCGTGAACGCCACGACGGTGCCGATCAGCCCGAGGCCCGCGAGTTCGCCGAAGGCGTCCAGGGACGGCGGCTGGATCGACCCCAGCAGGCCGTTGACCTCGACGGTCGCCACGGGGGCGTCGAACACGACGGCGGCGGCGGTCGCCAGGCCGACCGCGGCCAGCGGGCCGGGAACGACCCGTACCCGCTGGGGCAGGTGCTTCCACAGCACGAGAACGGCGACGGTGCCGGCGCCGAGCGCCAGCGAGACGAGTGCCTGCGTGCTGCTCAGGGAGTCGACCAGGGCCCCCGGCAGTCCGGCTATTTTCCCGAGCCCCGACTCCGGGGCCTCGGCGGCCACCATCGCGTACAACTGCCCCGCGATGAGGACGAGTCCGATGCCGGCGAGCATGCCCTCGACCACGGAGACCGAGATGGCCCGGAAGTAGCGGCCCAGCTTCAGGGCGCCCATGCCGATCTGGAGCAGGCCGGTCGCCAGCACGACGACGCCGAGGACCGGCAGCCCGAACTCGTCCACGGCCTCGTACACGAGCACGGTCAGCCCGGCCGCGGGGCCGGAGACCTGCAGGCTGCTGCCGCGCATCAGGCCTGTGACGATGCCTCCGACGATGCCGGTGACCAGGCCGAGCTCGGCGGGGACGCCCGAGGCGACCGCCACGCCCACACACAGCGGGAGCGCGACCAGGAAGACGACGAGTGAGGCGGTGAAGTCCGCTTTGATGTGGGGGTATTTGGTCATCACGGCGCTCACAGGACCTCGAACGTGTCGGTGTCGGGACGGTGTTCGCGTACGCCTCCGGTGTGGACCTCGTAGTACCAGCCGTGCAGACGCACCCGGCCGTCCGCGAGGCGCCGCTCCACGCACGGGTACGAGCGCAGGCGCAACAGCTGGGTGAGCACGTGTTGTTGGACCGCCGACGCGACGGTCGGGTCCGCCGGATCGTGTGCGGGGGCCTCGCCCGCGGCGTGCGCGAGCCAGTCGCGCACGGCGGGCACCGCCGCGAGGTCGTCGCCGCGCACCAGCGCGCCGACCGCGCCGCAGTGCGAGTGACCGCAGACGACGATGTCCTGGACGCCGAGCACCTCCACGGCGTACTCGATGGTGGCGGTCTCCCCGCAGGGGTGACCGGTCGAATGGGCGGGCACGATGTTGCCCGCGGTGCGCAGCTCGAAGAGTTCCCCGGGGCGGGCGCCGGTGATCAGGGCCGGCACGACCCGCGAGTCGGAACAGGTGATGAACAGGACCTGGGGGGACTGGCCCTCGGCGAGTCGGGCGAACTCCTCAGGGCGTTGTCCGAACGTACGGGCGTTGTCGATGAGGGGCTGCATGATGTGGTGATTCCTCCTGGCGCGCCGTGGGGGGCGCGTCGGGCTGGCAGGACAGAGTGGACCGCGATGTCCCTGTCAGCAGCGGAAGACCTGAAGGGTCGCCGCCGTGAGATCCGGCACGGATCTGCTCGGGCGGACGAGGACGTCTCCGGCCGGGGCGGGCGGGACGACGGCCGTGGCTCGCTGCTTCGGTGACAGCGGTGCGGGGTAAGGGAGTTGGGTGCTGCCGGAGGCCGCGCGGTGCCGGTCCCGGGTGCGCGACACCTCGACGGGATCGCGAGGGTGGGTGTGGTCGCCGGGGCCGGCCGTCGGTACCTGTCCGGCGGACGCGGACACGCCTTGCCGGTCGGACTCATGTGCGGGAGCGAACGCACGTACGGAAGTGAACAACGACAGGGCCAGTACCGCGGCGACGACGAGAGTCAGCCAGGCGCGGGCCTTCCCACCTCGGAACACGCGCCCTCCTCCCGATCGTCCGCACGTCAAGGCGAAACCAACGATTGGTCAACCGAAGGTCAAGGAGAAGATTAGCTGTGCAAAGGTGATCGCCGGGTTAACAGGGCGTTGCGGTCCCGAGGAAGCGTGAAAAGTGCGGTCGATTGGCGTGAACGACGCGGTGGGGCGCGGTGGGTGACCACGCCCCACCCCTTTACCGGGACCGATCAGTGCCCGTTTTACCCGGGCCGGTCAGCGCCCGTCCGCGTCGAGCCGGAGCTCGCGGCCCTGCCAGCGCCCGCGCAGCCACCGGTCGTGACTGGCGACGACGATCGCGCCGGGACCGGTGCCCAGGGCGTCCTCCAACTCGTCGCACAGGCGCGGGGACAGATGGTTCGTCGGCTCGTCGAGCAGCAGGAGGCCGGGCGGGCTCGCCACGAGGAGGGCGAGCGCGAGGCGCCGCCGCTGTCCGACGGAGAGGTGGCCGACCGGCTTCTCCAGATCGCCGTCGTGCAGCAGGCCGAGTGAGCGCAGCGGCACCGCGTCGGCCCGCTCGAACCCGAGCGCCCGTGTGTAGGTCTCCCGCACGGACCGGTCCGGCCGGGAGAACTCGGAGTCCTGGGCGAGCAGCCCCACCGTCACCCCTGCCCGCCGACGCACCTCGCCCTCCGCGGGCAGCCGTCCGGCGAGCACGGCGAGCAGCGTCGACTTGCCGGAGCCGTTGGCCCCGGTGACGAGGAGGCGGTCGGTGGGCGACACGTCGAGGCGGGTCGGGCCCAGGCGGCCGGGCACGCGCACGTCGCGCAACGCGACGAGAGGCGCCTGTGGGTCCGATGTCTCCGGCGCCGCCGCCCCCAGTTCGACGGGCCGGAACCGCAGCGGACGCGGCGGTTCGCCGACCTGGCGGCGCTCCAGGTCCTCCAGCCGCCGCGCGGCGTTGCGCACCCGGCGGGAGATCTGGCTCTGCACCCGGTTCGCCCGGACGCCGTAGCCCATCTTCTCGTTGTCGCGGGGCCCCCGGTCCGGGGCGACGCGATGAGCCGTCACCCCCGCCGCGTGCCGCAGCTCGGCCAGTTCCTCCTGCTCCTCGGCGTGCCGCCGCTCCCAGCGCTCACGTTCGGCCCGCTTCTGCGCCAGGTAGGAGCTGTAGTTGCCGCCGTACCGCACGGGACCGTCGACGGCCGGATCGAGGTCGATCAGATCGGTGCAGACGGCGTCGAGGAAGGCCCGGTCGTGGCTGGCCAGCACCACGGCGCCCGGCAGCGTCCGCAGTTGGTCCTCCAGGAACCGGGCGGCGCCGTCGTCGAGATGGTTGGTGGGCTCGTCCAGGAGCAGCGCCGAGGGGCGCCGGACGAGAAGCGCCGCGAGCGCAAGACGGCCCCGCTGTCCGCCCGACAGGGACCGCAGGGTCCGGGCGCGCGGGACCGCGTCGAGGCCGAGGCCGGCCAGTGCCAGGGCGGCTCGCCGGTCGGCGTCCCAGACCTCTCGGGCCTGGGCGCTTTCGAGGCGCCGCCCGTAGGAGTCGAGCAACTCCGTGTAGGCGGGGCTGTCTTCCGCCGTCCGGGCGAGGAGGTCGCCGAGGCGTTCGAGTTCCGCGAGGTCGTCGCGGGCCTCGCGCAGCGCGTCGTCCACGACGTCGGCGAGCGTCCGCTCGGCGTCGTACGGCATCTCTTGGTGCAGGAAACCGAGGTCGGGCGGGCGGACGACGGTGCCCGCGTCCGGTGCGTCCGCTCCGGCGAGCAGGCGCAGCAGGGTCGACTTGCCGACACCGTTCTCCCCGATCAGCCCGATGCGGTGACCGGGGGAGGCGGTGAGGGACACGCCGTCCAGGACGCGGCGGGTGCCGAGGGTGCGGACGAGATCGTGGGCGAGCAGGGCCGGTTCAGACATGGACGCCCGCCCCCTCGACGCGCGTCCGGGACGGCCGGGCGGAGGGCGGGATCGGGCAGAAGACGGATGTGACCGACACGAAGGAAGACCTCTGGTGAGAGACGGGCGGGCCCGGAAGGGCTCCCGGAACAGGGAGAAGGGGACGACTTCGAGGCCATGACGGCGATGCTCAGCAGCACCGGCCGATGGCCTGTCGGGTCCGGGTATCACCCGGAGATGTCGTCGTCACCCGCCATGTTCGGACTCCTCGACTCACGCGGAAGGTCCAAGGACGCTATCAGCAAGGGTGCCCACGGCGCAGCCGGAGCGGACGGTCACCAGGTCAGCGGGTAGCGCACCGGGTGACCACCGATACGGCCCGGCAGCAGGCCGATCAGCACCAGCAGCGCGGTCGCGAGCGCCAGCAGAGGAAGGAACGGGAGCGGGTCCGGGGCCTGCAGCACGACGATCACCGCGGTGGCCGCGGCGGGGGAGTGCGAGAGGTGGGTCAGCATCATGGCGCCGAGGGACAGGCCCGCGGCGACGGCGGCCCCCCAGCCGTTGCTTCCCGTCACCGCGAGCGTGGCGAACCCGAGGACGGCGGAGATCAGCTGGCCGCCGACAAGGTTGCGCGGCTGGGAGATCGGCAGTCCTGGCGCACCGTGCACCAGCGCCGCGCTGGCCGCCAGCGGAGGGATCAGCAGCGGCTGGTGCAGCAGGACACCGACGCCGACGAGCAGGAGGAGGGCGCCGATCGCGAAGACGGTGGCCCGCAGGGCGTGCAGGGGATGCGGCCGTTCGGTCGCGGTGGGCGGGGGCGTGGGCATGGAGGCTCCGGGCAGGGCGAGGCAGGGCCCTTGATCGTAAACAGACTGTTGAATGGTGGATGAATCTTTTGCCTCTGAGGCACATTTCTGTGTCCGGCCCGGTGTCCGCCGTGGATCAGGCGCTGCCGGTGCGCAGCTCGGCGAGGGTGCTCGCGCTGAGCGCGCGCGGTGGTGTCGCCGGGTCGACGAGGACGACCGTGCAGGTCGCCGCATGGGTGAGCGCGGTGGTGAAGCTGCCGTCGGCGAACTGGGCGAGCGGGCCGCGCGGCGAGTTGCCGACGGCCACGACCCGGGCGCCGATGTCCGCAGCGTGCCGGGCGAGGACGCGGCCGGCGGCGGCGTGGTCGCCGACTCCCGTCAGCAGCTGGCCGGTGGCGGGCAGGCCCCGGGCCGCGAGCCGGTCCAGGTGTGCGGTGACGGCGGCGCGGCCCGCCGCGAGGTCCTCGGTGTCGACGGCCTGCTCCTCGACGACGGCGGTCTGCCGGACGTGCACCACCTCCAGCGGGCTGTGCGTGTCGCGGGCGATGCGCGCCGCGGCGTCGACGATCGCGGCCGCCCCGTCGTGCGCGCCCACGGCGACGACGACCGGTGAGGTCCCGGTCGGGGCCGGCCCGCCGACCGGGGTGAGCGAGGGCGCGACCGGTTCGCTGCCGCCGGTGTCCGACTCGGCCCGGCGCAGCAGGCGGTGGCCGCTGGCGAGGACGGGTATCGCGAGCAGGAACGTGGCGGCGCCGAGGTAAAAGGGGGACGCTCAGGTCCGTGGCGTCTGCGAGCTTGCCGGCGACGTAGGGCGCGAGTCCGCCGCCGATGAACCGCAGGAAGCCGTACGAGGAGGAGGCGACGGGCCGCTCCACCGGGGAGACCAGCATCACGGCCTGGGTGGTGAGGGTGTTGTTGATCCCGATGAAGGCGCCGCTGACGATGACCGCCACGATCACCACGGCCGGCGTGGCCACACCCGCGGCGATCACGGCCATGACGATGCCGAGGCCGAGCAGATTCGCGTACAGCACGGGTGCGGTGCCGTACCGCGGCGCGAAGAAGACGCTGAACGCGGCGACGAGCAGCCCCCACCCGGTGAACACCAGGCCCAGCTGGTGGGCGCTCAACTCCATGGGGTACGGGGCGTATCCGAGCATGGTGAAGAAGCCCCAGTTGTAGAGCAGCGCCATGAGGCCCATGGTCAGCAGGCCGCGGTGGCGCAGCGCCTTGAGCGGTGCGAGGGGCGAGGTGGGGCGCGCCGGTTTGGGCATGCTCGGCACGAACGCGACGGTGGCGAGCAGCGCGACGGCCATGAGCGCCGCGACACCGAAGAACGGCCCGCGCCAGCTGATCGCGCCCAACTCGCCGCCGAGCAGCGGTCCGACGGCGATGCCGAGGCCGAGCGCCGTCTCGTACAGGATGATCGCCCCGCCGAAACCGCCGCTCGCCGAGGCGACGATGACGGCCAGGGACGTGGCGATGAACAGGGCGTTGCCCAGGCCCCAGCCCGCGCGGAAGCCGACGATGCCGTTGATGGAGTCGGTGGAGCCGGCCAGCGCGGCGAAGACGACGATGACCGCGAGGCCGATGACCAGGGTCCGCTTGGCGCCGAAGCGGCTGGAGAACCAGCCCACGAACAGCATCGCGACCGCGGTGACGATCAGGTAGCTGCTGAACAGGAGGGACACCTGGCTGGGTGTGGCGTGCAGGCTGTCGGCCAGAGCGGGCAGGATCGGGTCGACGAGCCCGATGCCCATGAACGAGATGACGCAGGCGAACGCGACGGCCCAGACGGCCTTCGGCTGTGTGAAAGGGCTGGCGGTCCTGGCGTGTGGAGCACTCATGTGCGGTCTCTTTCGCGACGTCGGGGCGTGAGGTGCGAGAGGTGCGTGAGGCGCTGACGAGGGCGGGCGGCCGCCTCAGGTGCGGGCGGCGCGGTCCTGGATGACGCGGGCGAGGGCGGGCAGGGCGACCTGCACCGCGCGGCGCTCGGGCTCGTTGAGGCCGTCGACCAACTCCTGGAGCGCCAGGGTGCGTTCGGCGCGGCGCCGGTGGAAGACCTCCGTGCCGGTGCCGGTGATCTCGACCAGCACGCCGCGTCCGTCGCTGTTGTCCGCGACGCGGCGCACCAGGTCGGCCCGTTCCATCCGCGTGACGAGCTGCGTCATGTTCGGCTGCGAGACGCCCTCGGCGCGGGCCAGGTCGGTGAGCCGGTGCGGACCTTCACGGCCGAGCCGGGCCAGCGCCGAGGAGGCCGCTGTGCTCAGTCCGCCGGCGACGGCGCTGCGCCGTACGTACCGGACCATGTGCTCCAGGGCGATGTTCAGGTCCTCGGGCGACACCGACGTGTCCTGAGAGTCCATGACCGGCTTATGCATAAGCACATTATGCATGTATGTGTACGTTGAAACAAGATGCCGCCCGGACTGACGGGGCGAGTTCGGGGGAGGGGGGTGGTTCTCGGACGAGTAAGGTTAGGCTAACCTTCACGCCGTGAGATCTGGTGAACGCGCAGGCAGCGCCCCACGTCCGCGCGGTCACGAGCTGTCGGCCGCGCAGGTGACCGTGTCGTACGACGGCGTCGACGTCGTGCACGACGCGGCCCTCGTCCTCAGGCCCGGTGAAGTGACCGCCCTCGTCGGGCCCAACGGCAGCGGCAAGTCCACCTTGCTGCGCACGATCGCCCGGCTGCAGGCCGCGCGACTCGGCAGCCTGACCCTCGACCCCGGAACGGCCGACGCCGCTGACGGCTTCGACCTCACGGCGCGTCAGTTCGCCCGCCGGGTGGCCCTGCTGACCCAGGGGCGTCCCACGCCCGGCGGGCTGACGGTGCGCGACGTGGTGGAGTTCGGCCGCTACCCGTACCGCGGACGATGGGGCCGTACGGACCCCGACGGCGCCGCCGTCGTGGACCGGGTGCTCGCCCTGACCGGCGTCCACGAACTCGCCGGCCGCGGCGTCGACCAGCTGTCCGGCGGCCAGTTGCAGCGGGTGTGGCTCGCCGGCTGCCTCGCCCAGGAGACCGGTGTGCTCCTGCTGGACGAGCCGACGACCTATCTCGACCTGCGCTACCAGATCGAACTCCTCGACCTCATGCGCGACCTCGCGGACGACGACGGCATCGCGGTCGGCGTCGTCCTGCACGACCTCGACCAGGCCGCGGCCGTCGCCGACCGGATCGCCCTGCTGCACGCCGGGCGCATCATCGCCGACGGACCGCCCGAGGACGTCCTGTCACCGGAACGCCTCTCCGAGACGTACGGCATCCGGATCGACGTCGACACCGACCCCCTCACCGGCCGACTGCGCACACGCGCGATAGGCCGGCACCACAGCAGAAGCGAAAGGCTCCACAGCACGTCATGAGACGCTCCCTCCTCGCCGCGGCCGCCGGCACCGCCGTCGCCCTCCTCCTGTCCGCCTGCGGTACGTCCGAGCCCGCCAAGGACGACGCCGCCGCCAAGTCCGAGAAGATCACCCTCACCGACGCGAACGGCGCCAAGGTGAGCCTGGACCGCCCGGCCACCAAGGTCGTCGGTACCGAGTGGAACGTCGTCGAGTCGCTCGTCACCCTCGGCGTCGACCCGGTGGGCGTCGCCGACGTCAAGGGCTACACCGCCTGGGACACGGCCGCGCCGCTGACCAACTCGCCCAAGGACATCGGCACCCGCGGCGAGCCCAGCATGGACACCATCGCGGGGCTCGCCCCCGACCTCATCGTCACCACGACCGACCTGTCGGCGTCCGCGGTGAAGCAGATGAAGAAGATCGCCCCGGTCCTCCAGGTGAAGTCGGCCGACGGCGCCGACCAGGTCGGGCAGATGAACGACACCCTCGACGTCATCGCCAAGGCCACCGGCACGGAGAGCAAGGCCAAGGCCGCCGAGGCCTCGTACGAGGCCAAGCTCGCCGCGGGCCGCAAGGCCCTGAAGGACGCCGGAGCCGACGGCGCGAAGCTCGCCTTCGCCGACGGGTACGCCGCCTCCAACCAGGTGTCCGTCCGCGCCTACACCGGCGACTCCCTCGTCGGCGCCGTCAACGAGGACCTCGGCCTGAAGAACGCCTGGAAGATCAAGGGCGACAAGGACTACGGCCTGGCCACCACGGACGTCGAGGGGCTCACCGGGCTCGGTGACGACGTGCAGTTCGCCTACATCGGCAACAAGGCCGAGGACGACGTGTTCACCAAGGACCTCGCCGGCAACTCCGTCTGGAAGTCGCTGTCCTTCGTCAAGTCCGGTGACGTGCACCGGCTGGACGACGGCATCTGGATGTTCGGCGGACCGAAGTCGATGGAGAAGTACATCGACGCCATCGTCGGCGCCCTGACGAAGTAGCGCCATGGCCGTCACCGCAACCCCCGCCGCCACGCCCGAGCGCACGGCCACGTCCCCCTCGGGCGCGGTCGCGGTGACGGCCGGTCTCGTGCTCCTGGTCGCCGTCCTCGCGGTCGTCGACATCACCCAGGGCACCGCCTCCGTCGGCGCGAGCCAGGTGTGGCGGGCCCTCACCGGCCATGCCGAACAGGGCGACGCCTCCGTCGTCGTGGCCTCCCGGCTGCCCCGGATGATCGCCGGGATCCTCGTCGGCGTCGCGCTCGGCGCGGCCGGCGCCGTCCTGCAGGCCGTCAGCCGCAACGTCCTGGCCGCCCCCGACACCCTCGCCGTCAACGCCGGCTCATACCTCGCCCTCAGCGTGCTCACCGTCAGCGGCGCGAGCCTGCCGCTGCTGGCGTCGTCGTCGGTGGCGTTCATCGGCGGCCTCGCCGCCGCCGCGGTCGTCCTCACGCTGGCCGGGCGCGGTACGGGCACCGTCCGTCTCGTCCTCGCGGGCAGCGCCCTCGCCCTCGGGCTCTACGCCGTCACCGACGGACTGCTCCTCCTCTTCCCCGAACAGACCGACGGCCTCTACCAATGGGCCCAGGGCAGCATCAGTCAGAACGGCTTCGACGGCGTCGCCCGCATGGCGCCCGTCGTCCTGGCCGGGCTCGCCGGCCTCGTGCTCGTGTCCCGCCGCGTCGACGCCCTGGCCCTCGGCGACGAAGCGGCACGCGGTCTGGGCGTCTCCGTGCGCGGCACCCGGATCACCGCCGTCGTCCTCGCCTCGCTGCTGTCCGCGGCGTCGGTGACGCTCGCCGGCCCGATCGGTTTCGTGGGACTGTGCGCACCGGCACTCGTCCGGCCGCTCGCCCGCCGCATCCGTCCCCTCGTACGGCACCGGCTGCGCATCCCCGTCGCCGGGCTGGTCGGCGCGGCACTCGTCCTCGGCTCCGATGTCCTGCTGCGTGCCGTGACCTCCGCCGAAACGGCGGTGACCGTGCCCACGGGCGTCGTCACCAGTGTCGTCGGCGCCGTCTTCCTCGTCGCGATGGCCCTGCGCATGCGCGACGGCGAGGCCGCCGCGCCGCCCGACCGGCTGCGCATCCCGAGCCGGGCCGCGTTCACGGTCACCGTGGTCGTCCTCGGAGTCGTTCTGGTCGGCGCGACCATCGCCGCGGTCCTCGTGGGCGACAGCACGCTGCTGCTCGGCGATGTCGTCAACTGGGCGCGCGGGCAGGCCGGGCAGGCCGTCACCTTCGTGCTCGACACCCGCGTGCCCCGCGTCCTCGCGGCCCTGTGCGCGGGCGCGGCGCTCGCCCTGTCCGGCACCCTCGTGCAGTCCGTCACCCGCAACCCGCTCGCGGAACCCGGTGTCCTCGGCGTCTCCGGCGGAGCGGCGCTCGGCGCCGTGCTGATCGTCACCAGCGCACCCGGCACCGGGGCGTGGGGCATCGCCGGGGCCGCGTTCGCGGGCGCCGCGGTCAGCGCCGCGCTCGTGTTCGGGCTCGCGGCGAAGGGCGGCTTCCGGCAGAGCAGGCTCGTCCTGATCGGCATGGGCGTCGCCACCGGAGCGACCTCGCTGATCAGCCTGCTGATCGTGGTCACCGACCGGTTCAGCGCCACCAAGGCCCTGATCTGGCTGTCCGGTTCGACGTACGGGCGCACCGGCCCCGACGTCCTGCCCGTCGCCGCCGTGCTCGTGCTCGCCACCGTCGTGACGGTCGCCCGGCGCAGGGAACTCGACCTGGTCTCCCTCGACGAGGACACCCCGCGCCTGCTCGGCCTGGACCTCGCCCGCGGCCGGCTCGGCTTCCTCGCGCTGAGCGTCCTGCTCAGCGCCACCGCGGTGGCCGCCGCCGGAACGATCGGCTTCGTCGGCCTCGTCGCGCCGCACGCGGCCCGCGCGCTGGTGGGCCGTCGGCACGTCCGGGTCGTCCCCGTCGCGATGCTGCTCGGGGCGACGCTCGTGTGTGCCTCCGACCTGCTGGGGCGGACCGTGATCGCCCCAGCGCAGCTCGGCGCCGGGCTGATGACGGCGGTCATCGGAACGCCGTACTTCGTGTACCTGTTGGTGCGCAGCCGGCGCTGAGCCGACGGCCGCTACCGGGCGTCGGCGCGCAGGGCCGCCAGCGCCCGGTCGGCGTGCGCGCTCATCCGGAACTCGCTGCGCACGATCTCCAGGACGCGCCGGTCGGTCCCGATGACGAAGGTGGCCCGCTTGGTCGGCAGCGGCCCGAAGCCGCGGGCCACCCCGAACAGGCCACGGACGACGCCCTCGGGGTCGGACAGCAGCGGGAACCCGAGGGTGTGCAGCCCGGCGAACTCGCGCTGGCGCTCGACGTCGTCCGAGCTGATCCCCACGGGCCGGGCGCCGACCGCGGCGAACTCGGCGGCCAGGTCCCGGAAGTGGCAGGCCTCGGCGGTGCAGCCGGGCGTCATGGCGGCCGGGTAGAAGAACACGACCACCGGACCCTCGGCGAGCAGGGACGACAACGACGTGGGCGTGCCCGTCTCGTCCGGCAGGGTGAAGTCCTCGACTACGGAACCGACTTGGATGCGGGGGGACGCGGACACAGGGGCTCCCGGCGGCGCTGGTACGGATCGGAACAGGACACCAGAGATCGTACTCGGCGGTAAGAAAGGTGGCGCGCGGCAGGGGACGAAGCCCGACCCGGGGTGCCGTGAGCCTCGCCCCACGTCCTCAGGCGGGGCTCGTATCCCGTGTCACGCAGGTGTCGGATTCCTGCCGGACCACGGCCGGGCGGCGCTGCTTGACTCCCGGTATGACCAGCACGCAGCAGACCAAAGCCCGACTGTTCCGCGAACTCCACACGTCCGCCCGTCCGCTCGCACTCGCCAACGTCTGGGACGTCGCCGGCGCGCGCGTGGTGGAGAGGGCGGGCGCCCCCGCCGTCGCGACGACCAGCGCCGGTGTCGCCTGGTCGCTGGGCCGCCCCGACGGCGACGTCCTGTCACGCGCGGAGGCGATGGGCGCGATCGCCCGGATCGCCGCCGCCGTCACGGTGCCGGTCACGGCGGACATCGAGGCCGGATACGGCGACGACGAGTCGGGCGTGGCGCAGACGGTGCGGGAGGTCCTCGCGGCCGGGGCCGTCGGCGTCAACATCGAGGACGGCAGCCGTCCTCCGGCCGTCCTCGCCGCACGCCTGGCGACCGCGCGGGCCACCGCCGAGCAGGAGGGCGTCGACCTCTTCCTCAACGCCCGTGTCGATACGTATCTGAAGGGCCTCGGCGCCGCGGAGCACCGGCTGCAGCAGACGCTGGAGCGGGCGCGCACTTATGTCGACGCGGGCGCGGACGGCATTTTCGTCCCCGGTGTCGTCGACCTCGAGACCGTCGCGGCCCTGGCGGCCGGGATCCCCGTACCGCTCAATGTGATGGCAGGTCCGGGCGCCCCGTCCGTGGCCGAGCTGGGGGCGGTGGGGGTGGCCCGGGTCAGTCTCGGAGCCGGTGTGGCGCAGGCGGCCTACGCCACGATCGGCCGGGCCGCCGAGCAGTTGTTCGGGCCGGGCGGGTACGGCGGTGTCGCGGACGGCGTCGATTTCGCCGAGCTGAACACACCGTGATGTCACGGATGAGGCCACTCGTGCGGGCGGATTAGTCACAACAAGGCGCCTTCGCGCCAGTGTTGAGGAAGACTTGGACCGTGCTGAGGAACCATCCGGACGAGACGAACACCTTTGTGGGCCGGACCGAGGAGCTGGACCGGCTGGCGGGGGCGCTCCGCCATGACCGGCTGGTGACCGTCGTCGGCGGTCCCGGGACGGGAAAGTCACGGCTCGCCCTGCATGCCGTGTCCGGTGAGGCGTCACACGGCTTCAGCGGGGTGTGCTGGGCGGATCTTTGGCCTCTGCAGGGCGACGAGTTGCTGGCGGCCGTCGTCGCCGACGCCCTCGACCTGTCGGACCACACGCCGCGCATGATGGCCGACGTGCTGTGCGCCTGGGTGGGGGACCGCCGGCTGCTGATCGTCCTGGACTCCTGCGAGCATCTGACCGCCGCGTGCCGGGACCTGGTGGCCGTGCTCCTGGCGGCCTGCCCCCGTCTCACGGTGCTGGCCACGAGCCGCGAACCCCTGGATCTGCCCGGCGAGGTCCTCGTCGACATCGGGCCGCTCGATCCGGCGACGGACGCCCTGACCCTGTTCGAGGACCGGGCGGCCCGGGCGGGGCGCCCCCTGCGCGGCGCCGAGGACCGGCTGTTCGCCACGTTCGTCTGCGACCGCCTCGAGGGCGTGCCGCTGGCACTCGAACTCGCGGCGGCCCAGCTGAGCCACCACTCGCTGGAGGAGACGGCCACCCGCATCCGCGCGGGCCTCGACCTGCCGGACCAGCCCGACCTGCGTCCGTTACGGCACCGGGCCCTGCGCACCGCGGTCGGCTGGAGCCACGAACTGTGCCACCCCGTCGAGCGGTTGCTCTGGGCACGGCTCGCGGTCTTCCCCGCCCCGTTCGACGCCGAGCTCGCCGTCGAGGTCTGCGCGGGCGGTCCGCTGACACCCGACGACGCGCGGGACGCCCTGGCGGGCCTGGTCCACCGGTCCGTCGTGGTCCGGGACCGGGATGCGTACCGCATGCTCGACACCGTCCGCGCCTACGGCCGGATGTGGCTGCGCAATCTCGACGAGGAGACAGCCGTCGAGGCCCGGCACGCCGCCGCGATCCTGGAGCTCACCCGACGCGCCCGCCGCGAGTGGCTCGGCCCGTCCCAGTCCTACTGGTACGCGCGGATGCGGGACCTCTACCACGACGTGTGCGCCGCGGTGTCGTTCCTGCTCGGCTCGGACGATCCGGCGGCCCTGGAAATGGCGGGCAACGTCGCCTTCTTCTGGGTCTGCTGCGGGCATCTGCACGAAGCGATGTACTACGTGGAACTCGCGCTGGAGCACGCCGACGACGAGGACCCGCACCGGGCCCGCGCCCTGTGGTCGCTGGGTCTCGCGCGCATCCTCCAGGGAGACCACCCCGAGGGGCGGGCCCTCGCCGCCGAGAGTCTGCGGGCGGCCTCGGCCCTGGGCGATCGTGAGGGCGTGCGGCAGGCCACGTATCTGGAGGGGCTGGCCGCGCTCCTCGACGCCCGCCCGATCCTGGCCCTGCACCGGGCCGACGACGCCCTGAGCGGTGTTCCGGCACCGCGCACCGAGGACGACGCGCGTGCGGAGGCGGCGCGGTCGGCGCCGACCTTCGGCACCATGCTGTGCCAGCTCGTACGGATCTTCGCGCTCACCAGCAGCGGCCATCTGGAACAGGCACGCGAGGACGCCGAGGCGCTGCGCGGCACCTGCCTGCGCCTGGGCGAGTACTGGACGCGTTCCTACCTGGACTATCAACTCGCGCTCATCGCCCTGTTCCAGGACCGCACCCGGGCCGCGGGCGCGCACGCGCGGAACATGCTCGACGCCAAGCGCCGCATCGGTGACCAGTTCGGCATCGCGATGGGCCTGGACCTGCTGGCGGCGAGCTGCGCCGAGCAGGGGGAGGTCGAGCGCGCGGCCACGGCCTTCGGGGCGAGTGTCGAGTACTGGCGGGCCGTCGGCCTGTTGCAGCGCGGCACCCCCGAAGTCGAGCCTCTGCGCCGCCAGACCGAGGCGACGGTGCGGGCCAAGCTCGGCGACTCCGCGTACGAGGCGATGCTGCGGCACACCGAGGGAGTCGCGCCCGAGGCGCTGCTGCTGTCCGCGCTCGGTGACAAGCACGATGCCTGACGACGGGACGAAGAGGGCGCGCGGAGGAGTTGAGGGGGCGCACGGCTGGGTAGGCGCCGCCCATGAACTCGCATGATCAGAACGTCGAGACGGCGGCGGCCGCTGCCGAGTTCCTGGCCGGGCAGCAGGTCACCGAGAAGCAGTGCGGGGGCTGCGGCACGGTCGTCGCCGGGGTCAACGGCCGCTACGCCTGCGGTGCTTGCGGCTGGATCAACCATTGGTCCGACGGCGACACCCACCTGCCCGACGCGGAGGACGACGAGACCCCCTTCCCGCCCCGTCGGCGCCGACGCGGTTCCTCGACCAGATAGGGCTCGCCCGGGCAGCGGGAGCGCGGTCGCGATGTGGTGCATATCTGGTGCGTGAATGGTGCTTCTGTGGTTCACTCGGAGGAAGAGTCACAGAACTGGAGGCCGCACCATGACAGGACATCCGGAACACCCGCCCAGCGAGCGCCTTTCCGTCACCTTGGCCCCGCCGGCTGTCGTCGCGGTCAACGAACTGGCCGAGACCGGGCGGGTGAGCAAGGCGGACGTCATCAACCGCGCCCTGCTGCTCCTGGGGTTCGTGGAGCGCGAGCGGGCCAAGGGTCACGAGCTGATGATCCGTACGACGGACGGCGAGCTGGAGCGTATTCACATCCTCTGACGCTGGCGCCGGCGCTGACGTGCGCACCCAGGGATGCGGCCCCTGCCGGGAGGGGCGGCATCCCTTTTCGCTGCGATCACAGCCTGCGGGAGACGTCCTGCGCCGCCTGCACGACCGCCGGCGCGAACTCCGCCAACTGCCCCTCCGTGACCAGGAAGGTGAGGGACGAGACCGAGACGGCGCCGACCGCCGTGCCGTCGGCGTCGAGCACCGGCGCGGCGAGGGAGCAGATGGACTCGTCCGCCTCCTCGTAGTCCGTGGCGTACCCCGCGGCGCGGATCGCGGCCAACTCGTCGGTGAGGGCGGCGGGGTCGGTATGCGTGCGCGACGTGCGCGCCGCGAGCCCCGTGCGGCCGAGGATGTCGGCGACCTCCCCCGGCGGCAGATGGGCGAGGAGGGCCTTGCCGGCGGCGGTGGCGTGCAGGGGCAGCGGCGTGCCGACATCGGTGGCGATGCGGTAGGCGTGCCCCGGGTCGACCTTGTGCGTGTACGTCGCGTGGTCGCCGCTGAGCACGGCCAGATGGACGGCCTGGCCGAGCCGCTGCTGCAGGGCGCGCAGTACGGAGTCGATGCCCACCGCGTCGTCGGCGAGCACCTGCGCCGCGAGCGCCCGTAGTTGGACGCCGCACCCGTAGCGGCCCTCGCCGTCGGGTGCCGCGTACCCCTCCTCGACCAGGGTGGCCAGGACCCGATGGGTGGAGGCCTTGGAGACGCCGGAGCGCTCCGCGATGTCGCCCAGCCGGTGCGGCCCGTCGGCACGGGCCACCGCATGGAGCACCCGTAGCGCCTTGGCGACGGAATTCGCGGGCTTGCTCGGTTCCATTGACCCTCCGGGGAGAAGCGGGCTATGTTGCCAATCGATCCGTACAGCGGAACGTCATTCTACTCTACGGAACGCGCACATCGTCTCCTCGTGGTGCGGAGCGTGGTGCAGATCCGGCTGTCCGTCCCGGCGGCCGCTCCACGCGCACCACTCTCACGCTCGGGAAAGGCGGCCGTCCATGGCTGTACACGGATCTCCCTCCGTGCGCCCGCAACGATTCGATCTCGTGGTGACGGGCGGGCTGCTGGCCGATCCGCTGCGGCCGGAGCCCGCGCCCGGGGACCTCGCCGTCCGTGACGGCCGCATCGCGGCGGTCGGCGCCCCCGGCACCCTCACCGGCGCGGAACGTCTGGACGCCACCGGACTGCTCGTGGCACCCGGCCTGATCGACCTGCACACCCACGTCTACGAGCCGGGCACCGATCTCGGTGTCCCCGCGGACACGGTCGGCGTCGACCAGGGCGTCACCACCATCGTGGACGCGGGCAGTTGCGGCAGTGACGATTGGGACGATTTCGGGGACAACGTTGTCCGCCCGGCCGCCACCCGCGTGCTGAGCTGGCTCAACATCTCCCGGCACGGACTCGTGCACGGGAGGCAGGAGCTCTCGCGCGGCCCCGGCGACATCGACGAGGCGGCGACGGAGAAGGTGCTGCGCGCACACCCCGACCAGGTGCGCGGCCTGAAGATACGGATGAGCGCCTCGGTCCTCGGTGACAGCGGGCTCGCGCCCCTCGAGGCCGCGAAGCGCGTGGCGGCCCGGGCCGGCGTGCCCGTGATGGTCCACGTCGGCAACGAACCCCCGCACCTCGGCGACGTACTCGACCTGCTGGGGGAGGGCGACGTCGTCACGCACGCCTTCCACGGCAAGCCCGGCGGCCTGTTCGGCAGTGAACCGCAGGCGCGGGCCGCCGTCGCGCGCGGCGTCCGCCTCGACGTCGGACACGGCAGCGCCAGCCTCAACTTCGCCGTCGCCGAGCGGGCCCTGGCGGCGGGCTTCACCCCGCACACCATCAGCACCGACCTCCACAACCGCAATGTCGACGGTCCCGTGCACTCGCTCGTCGCGACCCTCACCAAACTGCTCGCGCTCGGCCTCACCCCGCAGCAGGTGATCCGCTGCTCGACCCTGCACGCGGCCCAGGTCATCGGACTGGACGGCGAGCTGGGGACGCTGCGGACCGGCGCCGCGGCCGATCTGACCCTGCTGCGGCTGACCGAGGAGGCCGTGACGATGACCGACGCCGACGGCGCCACCCGCACCGGAACCCACCGGCTCCGAGCGGCCGCGGTCGTCCGCGCCGGTGTCCCGCGGACCCTCCGGAGCCCGTGAACCGGCTTTGCGAACCACCGACCGGAACCACCGAAAGGCTCCTGCATGACCACCCCCCTGATCGAGCGGCTGGCCACGACCGTCCGGGACACCGCCCGTCCCGTCACCGACGAGGACCGGGCGGACCTGACGGCGTTCCTCCCGCTCGCCCAGGTCTACGCGGAGACGTGCGGCATCGCCTTCGACGAGACGCGCTCGCTCGCCCTCGCCGTGCACGCGCTCGCGTTCGTCCGCCGTGTCCGCGCCGCCGAACACCTCGACGCGCTCGACGACCAGCTCGCCGCCGAGGTGGCCCCCGGGCGGATGGCCGCCGTCCGGTCCCTCATCGACACCTACTGCACCCCGCGCGACTTCCCCGCACGGGACACCGAAGTCCTGCTGCTCGCCCTGCACTTCGAGGCGGCGGCACAGCTCCAGCACCAGTCCACCGCGCAGGCATGACCGACATCCCAGGGAGCACCGCCATGACAGTCAAGATCGTGATCGGACACCGGCTCGGCAAGGGCCAGGCGGTCGCCGACGGCATCCGCGCCGCCGGCGGCGAACCCGTCCTCATCGCCGGCCCCGGCGCCGACATGAAGGTGGGCGACGTGATGGCCGCCGAGGGCGCGGCCCTCGGCATCTCGTTCTGCGGCAGCGGCGGAGCCGGGGCCGTCACCGCCAAGGCCAAGTACGGCCACGACATCGAGTTCGGGATGCGCTCCGCCCAGGCCGGTGTGACCGCCGTCGAACAGGGCCGTACCGTCCTCGGCTTCGGCTTCCTCGACAGCGAGGAGCTCGGCTTCAAGGTCACCGAGGCCCTCCTCAAGAAGCTGGAGAAGGAGGCCTCGTGAAAGAGACCCGCCACACGCTGCGCCTCAGCGGCACCGGCCCGACCAGGGAGAAGGCGTTCGCCACGGCCATCGGCCAGGTGCAGTCGGCCGTCGGCAAGCGCACCGACGGCGTCTGCTTCCGCGTGGAACCCCTGGAGCTCGACGTCGTCTCCGCGGTGGAACACCGGTGGACCGAACGGTTCCTCGGTCTGTTCTTCCCGCGCACCCGGCAGCGCTTCGAGATCACCCTGCGCATCGAGGTCCAGGTGGCCTCCCTCGACCTGGACGTCCTCGACTTCGCGGTGCGCGAGGAACGGCTCTCGCCGCTCCAGCACGCACTGCGCATGAGGTGACCCGATGAACCAGACCCTCACCGTCCTCCTGGAGTCGCTCGTCATCGGCGGCCTCATCGGCTTCGGCGCGAGCGCGGGCGTGGCCCGGATGTTCCACGCGCCGAAGGTCCAGGGCATGGGCGCCTTCCGTACCCTCGGCGAACTCAACGCCTGCCAGAACGACCCGGTCGCCCACTTCTCCTTCGGCCTCGGCTTCCTCTTCAACGCCTGGTCGAGCGCGGTCGGCACCGGTGCCCTGACCGGCGACGTGGACCACCGCATCGTGCCGCACTGGACCGCGTCCGCCGCGATGGTCAAGAACCGCAATCTCGCGCAGACGCTGCACAACCCCCGGCGGATGGCCCTGACCGGCACGGTCGTCGGCATGGTCCTCATCACGCTGCTCAACACGACCGCGGCCTCCATCCCGCACTCCCTGCAGGACGTCGCGGCCAAGGTGCTCGGACCAGCCTCGGAATGGCTGATCAACCCCGTCATGCCGATCATCTTCTGGATGGCCGCCGTCGACGCGGGCCGCCGCACCGGAGCCTGGGGCACCGTCCTCGGCGGTCTCGGCCACCTCGTGATGGGCAACGCGGTGCCCGGCATCGTGCTCGGCATCGTCATCGGCAAGGGCGTCGACGACCTGGGCTGGACGAAGGTCACCAAGTCGCTGGCCGGCGCGGTGATCGTGCTGTTCGCGGCCAGTACGTTCCTGCGCGGCGCCGACCTCACCCTGCTCGAGCAGATGAAGGTGGACATCCCGCACTGGCTCATGCAGTTCCACGACGCGACCGGCACCAAGCCGCAGTGAGGCAGGCAGCGACATGACCGACTCATCAGCAAGCGCGACAGCGCCCGCCGCCGCGGGCGGCATACCCGCGCAGAACTCCGGCGCGGAACAGACCAAGGGCGGCTTCCTGAGCAAGGTGCCCGGCGAGGGCAGCTTCTGGCTCTCCGAGTGGGCCTTCCCCGTCTTCGTGGCCTGCCTGGCCGCCGGAATCTTCACCGGCACGCACCTCTATTACGTCTACCACACGGGCGTGTTCAACGAGGTCGCCGTCGTCTCCATGCTCAAGGCCGGTATGGAAGGCGGCAGTTACGGCGCCGCCGCCGCGTTCGGCGCGGGATTCCTGTTCGCCCGCGTCATCGAGGGCCCGATGGTCGGCATCCTCGACATCGGCGGCTCCCTGCAGACCGGTGTCGGCATCGGTATCCCCGCCATGCTGCTGGCCGCCGGATTCACCGCCCCGCTCCAGCACTTCTGGCTGGCGATCCCGGTGGGCGCCGTGCTCGGCGCGCTGATCGGCGTCGCCATCCTCGTCATCCGCCGCGCCACCGTGAACTCCACGGGCGGCACCTCGACCTTCGGCGCCGACGTGATGATGGGCGCCGGCAACTCCGCCGGACGCTATCTGGGTCCCCTCGTCATCATCTCCGCCGCCACCGCCTCGCTCCCCGTCGGCCTCGGCTCCACCATCGGCGCCGCCCTCTTCTACGCGTGGAAGAAGCCGTTGACCGGCGGCGCGATCATCGGCGCGATGGTCGCCGGATTCTTCTTCCCGATCCCCGGCAAGTGAGCGCCCCGACCCCGTTCTAAGGACACCGCGTGCACACTCTCCACCAGGACCTGGGCGTCCACCCGGCCGTCAACGCCAGCGGAAAGATGACGGCGCTCGGCGGCAGCGTCCTGAGCGACACCGTCATCGCCGCGATGGGCGAAGCGGCCCGCCACCACGTCGTCATGAACGATCTGATCACCGTGGCCGGCCGCGAGATAGCCCGCGCCACCGGCACCGAGGACGGCTGCCCCACCACCGGCGCCGCCTCCGGCGTCGCCATCGCGGTCGCCGCCGTCATCGCGGGCACCGACGTGTCCCGGATCGAAGCACTGCCTGACCCCGGCGACGCCCCGTGCGAAGTGATCCTGCCGCGCGGCCACTCCGTCTACTTCGGCGCACCGATCCGGCAGATGGTCGCCCTCGGCGGCGGCCGCCCCGTCGAAGTGGGCTCCGCGAACAAGGTGACCGCCGGCCACATCGCGGGCGCGATCGGCCCGCGCACGGCCGCACTCCTCTACGTCCAGTCCCACCACGCCGTGCAGAAGGGCATGGTCTCCCTCGCCGAGACCGTCGAGGTCGGACGGCGCCACGGCATCCCGGTCATCGTCGACGCCGCCGCGGAGGAGGACCTGCGGCACTGGCCCGCCACGGGCGCCGACCTCGTCGTCTACAGCGGCGGCAAGGCGGTGGGCGGCCCCACCTCCGGAATGATCTGCGGCAGCGCCGCGCGCATGGCCGCGTGCCGCGCCCAGTACGGGGGCATCGCCCGCCCGATGAAGGTCGGCAAGGAGACCCTGTTCGGCCTGGTCCAGGCGCTGCGCGAGTACGGGACCGGCGAGTCCGCCGACCAGCGCACACGCATGGAGAAGCTCGCCGGGCGCCTCGCCGCGCTGCCCGGCATCACGACCCGGGTCGTCGCCGACGAGGCCGGTCGCGCCATCCACCGCACCGAACTCACGGTGGATCGCGAAGCGGCCGGCCGGGACGCGAGCGCTCTCGCGGCCGAACTCGCCGCCCACGGCGTCCATCTGCGGGACCACCACGCCGTCACCGGCCGCCTGTACATCGACCCGCGCCCCCTGCGCCCCGACGAGGAGGAGCGCCTCGTGGCCCAACTGACCGCACAGCTCGAAGGAGAAGAGCGATGACCGTCGTCGAGCGCCGCCTGGTCGTCACCGAGGAGGCCGGCCTGCACGCCCGTCCGGCCGCCGCGTTCGCCCAGACCGCCGCCCGCAGCGCGGCCGAGGTCACCGTCGCCCGCGAGGACGGGCACGAAGTCCCCGCCCGCAGCGTGCTGTCACTGATGACGCTCAACATCCGCTGCGGCGAGGCCATCGTGCTGCGCGCCAGCGGCGCCGACGCCGAGTCCACGCTGGACGCGCTCGCCCGAATCGCGGACCCGGCATGACGGCCGCCGCCCCCACCCTCCCGGAGTTCCCGATGAGCCCTGCCCCCGACGACGTCATCGAACGGCTGCGGCTGGCCCGCGTCACCCCGACGGTGCGCGAGACCGACGCCGACACCGCCGACCGCGTCGCCCGCACTCTCGTCGACTGCGGCATCACCGCCTTCGAGTTCACCGCCACCACACCCGGCTGGGAGAAGCTCGTGGAGACCTGGTCGCGCGAGGCGCCCCAGGTGACGCTGGGCCTCGGCACCGTCACCTCGCCCGAGATCGCCGAACGGGCCCTGGCGGCCGGGGCGCAGTTCCTCGTCAGCCCGTTCCAGATGCCCGAGGTGCGCCCGGTGGCGGACGCCGCGGGACGGCTCCTGGTCGAGGGCGGTCTCACCCCGAGCGAGCTGCGCACCGCCGCCGAACGCGGCGTGGCCAAGCTGTTCCCCGCCGCACACGTCGGGGGCATCGCCTACCTGAAGTCGGTGCTGTCCGTCCTGCCCGGCGCCCGCATCAACGCGACGGGCGGCGTCACGGTCGACAACGCGGCCCAGTGGCTGGCCGCGGGCGCCTTCACCGTCAGCATCGGCAGCGATCTGACCCGGGGCGACGTGGCGGAGAACGTGGCACGGCTCAGGGAGGGAATCGGCTGACGCCGCCAGGCGTTGCACAGGGCGTAGACCCGTTCAGAACGGAACGGACGCACCGACGTGGGCAGGGAGCTTCGCATGACCGTGGGAACCGAGAGGGCTGTGCTGGCCGGAGGCTGCTTCTGGGGCATGCAGGACCTGATCCGCAAGCAGCCGGGAGTGCTTTCGACGCGCGTCGGGTACAGCGGCGGCGACACGCCGAACGCCACGTACCGCAACCACGGCGACCACGCCGAGGCGATCGAGATCGTCTACGACCCGTCGGTCACGAGCTTCCGGGACCAGCTGGAGTTCTTCTTCCAGATCCACGACCCGACCACCCGTGACCGCCAGGGCAACGACATCGGCCGCAGCTACCGTTCGGCGATCTTCTACGCCGACGAGGCGCAGCGCGCCGTCGCGCTGGACACCATCGCCGACGTCGACGCCAGCGGCCTGTGGCCGGGCGAGGTCGTCACCGAGGTGGAGCCGGTCAGCGACTTCTGGGAGGCCGAGCCCGAGCACCAGGACTACCTGGAGCGCTACCCCGACGGCTACACCTGCCACTTCCCCCGGCCGAACTGGAAGCTGCCGAAGCGCGCGCAGTCGACGGCCGGCTGAACCGCAGCCCCATCGGCCCCGGCCCGTCACGACGGGCCGGGGCCGATCCCTGTGCTCAGGATCCGCCCGTTCCCGGTCCGGCCAGGGGGCGTTGCCGGGACCGGCGCCGCGAGCGGTAGCGTTCTGCGGGGCGCCGGTCGAGGGGACCGACCGATGGGCCCCGGTTCGGTGGGTGTGTGGGAGGGAGCCGGCAATGGTGGAGTGGAGACTGATCGGCCGAGGCGCCCGGCAGGTCCCGGAGCCGTGGGCGACGCCGCTGATCTGGACCGCCGCGTACCTGGGCGCGTTCGCCCTCGTGGGCGTCTGCCATGTGCTCGGCGTGCTCGACCGTACGGGCCTCGCCCTGCTGCTGCTCTCCCTGCTGGCCGGGCTGTTGGGCATGCGGGGTCGTTTCGTCGCGGCCCCCGGAACCGCGTTCCTGTGCTGGACCTGTCTGAACGTCCTCGGCACCGAGCCGACCGGCGAGATCTCCTGGGCCGGACACCGCGATCCCGGATGGATGGCGTGCCTGCTGGTCGCGGCGGTCGTGGGCACGGTCACGGGCCGGGTGCTGCACGCGCGTGCCGCGTACCGCCGCGTGGCCCCGTTCGACGAGCCGGTCTGAGCCCGCTCCGGGCGGGATCAGGCCCGTACGCCACGCAGGAGGTTGTCGACGAGGCTGAGTGCGAACTCCTGCGTGACGGGCAGGTTGGGCAGCAGCAGCCGGTGGTAGCAGGCACCCCAGAGCTGGTCGACCAGCACCTCGGGGTCGACGTCGGCGCGCAGTTGGCCGCGTGACTGCGCCCGGCGCATCGTCTCGACGGCCAGGCCGCGCCGGGGGCCGGAGTAGCGCGCGAGGAGAGCGGCGCTGAGATCGGGATCGGTCTGCGCCTGGCCGATCAGCTCGGCGATCACCCGGCCGGCCCGCGTCCCGGTCACGACGTGGACGAACGCGCGCAGCTGTGCCCGCAGATCGGCCTCGATGTCGCCGCTGTCGGGAAAGGTCAGCGCCGACTCGACAGCGTGGAAGTAGCCGTCGAGGGCCAGCGCCCCCTTCGACGGCCACCACTTGTAGAGCGTGGTCTTGCTGACGCCGGCCGCCTCGGCGACCGACTCGATGGTGAAGGTGCCCATGCCCCGGTCGAGCAGGAGAGCGCCGGCCGCGTCGAGCACGTCGGCACGTACCTCGTCGGCGGGCCGCCGACCCCGGCCGCGCCGGGCCCGCGGAGCCGCTGCCCCCTGTGCTCGCTCCGTCATCCGTGACCTCCCGCACACCGACTCCGACCGGACCGTGCCCTCACCCTGACATATGGACGGTGCGTTCACAACGTGGTTATATGGACTGAGCGTCCATAAAGGGGCCCGGTGGAGCTGAGGGCCGACATTTCTCAGGGACGCGGACGAATCTCGGGGATGACGGATCTCAGGGATGCAACGAAGAGGAGCGCACCATGTCCGAGAGCACACGTGTCGCACTGGTCACCGGCGCCTCGGGTGGCATCGGCCGGGCCGTCGCGCAGCGTCTCGCCGCCGACGGCATGGCGGTCGGCGTGCACTACGCGGGGAACAAGGCCGCGGCCGACGAGACCGTCGCCGCGATCGAGGCGGCGCACGGCCGGGCGATCGCGGTCACCGGCGACGTGGCGGACGAGACGGCCATGGCCGACGCCTTCGACCAGGTGGAACAGGCCTTCGGCGGGGTCGATGTCGTCGTTCACACGGCAGGGGTGATGGTCCTCGGGCCGGTCGCCGAGTTCGACCTGGACGCCCTCGACCGGATGCACCGCACCAACATCCGCGGCACCTTCGTGGTGGCCCAGCAGGCGGCGCGCCGGGTCCGCGCCGGGGGCGCCGTCGTCACCTTCTCCACCTCGGTGACCCGGCTGGCCTTCCCGGCGTACGCGGCCTACGCGGCGAGCAAGGGGGCCGTCGAGGCGATGACGCTCGTCCTGGCCCGCGAGCTGCGCGGCCGCGACATCACGGTCAACGCGGTCGCGCCCGGTCCCACGGCGACGCCGCTGTTCCTCGACGGCAAGGACGAGGAGACCGTCTCGCGGCTCGCCGCGCAGTCCCCGCTGGAGCGCCTCGGCACACCGCAGGACATCGCCGGAGCCGTCGCCTTCCTCGCGGGCCCGGGCCGATGGGTCAACGGGCAGGTCCTGTACGTGAACGGCGGCATCGCCTGAGGAGGCGCGCCGGACCTCGACGCACGGACGCCAGGAGCCCCTGCCGCGGATCGCGGCAGGGGCTCCTGGTTCAGGCGCAGGCTCTCAGTGGGTTCGGACGACCGCCGAGGCGCTCACGCGCCGCTCGCGTCGAGCATCCCCTCGCGCTCGACGATCTTGACGCGCTCGCGGCCCTGCGGTTCACCGAGGGCCTTCTCGGCGGCGTCGAGCCGGTGCCAGCCGTCCCACGTGGTGTACCGCACGCCGCGCTCGCCGAGGAAGGCCTCGACGGCCTCGGGGGCGGGGGCGGCGGGGGAGTGCAGACGGCCGTTGGCGTGGTCGTCCAGCAGGTTGGCGACGGTCTCGTTGGCGTCGCCCTTGGTGTGGCCGATCAGGCCGATCGGACCGCGCCGGATCCATCCGGTGACGTACGTGGACTGCAGGTGCTCCCCGGTCTCCTGGATCACCCGGCCGCCCTCGTCGGGCACGGTGCCCGAGGCGACGTCCCAGGGGAGCTTGGGCAGCTCGTCCGAGAGGTAGCCCACGGCGCGGTAGACGGCACTCACGTCCCAGTCGGTGAAGGCGCCGGTCCCCTTGACGTTGCCGGTGCCGTCGAGCGCGGTGCGCTCCGTGCGCAGCGCGGTGACCTGCCCGTCCTCGCCCAGGATCTCGGTGGGCGACTCGAAGAAGTGCAGGAACAGCTTGTGCGGGCGCGTGCCGATGTCGCGGATCGCCCAGTTCTCCAGGGTCTTGGCGACCATGTCGGCCTGCTTGTTGGCGCGGCGCGTCGCGATCGAGCCGTCGTCGTAGTCGATGTCCTCGGGGTTGACGATGACCTCGATCGTGGGGGAGTGGTCGAGCTCCCGCAGCTCCATGGGGCTGAACTTCGCCTGCGCCGGGCCGCGGCGGCCGAACACGTGGATCTCCCGCGCCTGGTTGGCCTGCAGGCCGGCGTGCACGTTCGGCGGGATCTCCGTCGGCAGCAGTTCCTCCGCGGTCTTGGCCAGGATGCGGGCGACGTCGAGGGCGACGTTGCCGACGCCGAGGACGGCGACCTTCTCCGCGTCGAGCGGCCAGGTCCTGGGGACGTCGGGGTGGCCGTCGTACCAGGAGACGAAGTCGGCCGCGCCGTAGGAGCCGTCGAGCCCGATGCCCGGGATGTCGAGGGCCCGGTCGGCGGTCGCGCCGGTCGAGAAGACCACGGCGTCGTAGAAGCTGCGCAGGTCGTCCAGGTCGATGTCGCGCGGGTAGTCGACGTTGCCGAAGAGCCGGATCTGCGGCTTGTCGAGGACCTGGTGCAGGGCGGTGACGATGCCCTTGATGCGCGGGTGGTCGGGAGCGACGCCGTAGCGGATCAGGCCGAAGGGGGCGGGCATGCGCTCGAACAGGTCGATGGACACGCCGGGTTCGGTGGCCACTGCGGACTTGAGCAGAGCGTCGGCGGCGTAGATGCCGGCGGGGCCCGCTCCGACAATGGCGACCCGCAGAGGGCGAGGCATGTTCAGGTTCCCTTCGGAGGACAGCGAGTACTCCTGGGAATCTTAAAGTAAGGCAAGCCTTAGTTGGCAGGCGGGTCGGATCTATGGGCTCATAAGGCCGAGTTATGGGTCACCATAGTGAGACTTGGGTGCCTGGCGGGCACCGCGGTCACTCGTTCCCCTCGCGATATTAACTGGGAAGTTCCAAGCGCTGTGTCTACGCTCCTTCTCCATGATCGCCAACAGGAGTGACGGGTACGTGCTCTCCACCGACCCGGACCGTCTCGACGTGGCCCTGGTCCATCAGTGGCTGTCGACCGACGCGTTCTGGGCGCTCGGCCGCACCCGCGAGACCGTCGAACAGTCGGTGCGCGGATCCCTGAACTTCGCCGTCCATGATGCCGGCGGCGCACAGGTCGCCTACGCGCGTGTGGTGACCGATTGGGCCACCTTCGCCTGGCTGTGCGACGTCTATGTCGCGCCCGCGCACCGCGGCAGGGGGCTCGGTACGTGGCTCGCGGAGGCGGTGCGCGACCATCTCGCGCCCTACCGGCTCAAGCGCCTGCTCCTCGCCACACGCGACGCCCACGATGTCTACGCGAGGGCCGGTTTCACCCCCGTCCGGGACCCGGGGAGCTTCATGATCCTCCGCCCGGCGCCGGAAGCCTCCTCCGGTCGGTGACGGGTTCGGCGTCGCACGGAATGCGCTTGTCCGGGCCGGCGCCGCGGCCTTACCGTGCCGACGTGGAACCCTTCTCGCGCTCCTGGGCCGCACTGCGCGCCGCGGTCGCCGGCCTCCCGGACGAGGACTTCGAGCAGCCGTCCGGCTGTACCGGCTGGCTCGTGCGGGATCTGGTGTGCCACCTGATCATCGACGCCCAAGACGTGCTGATCACCCTGGTCACCCCCGCCGACGCCGAGCCGACCGTCGACGCGGTCGGCTATTGGGACCTGCTTGCCGAACCCCCGACCGGTGACGACCCGCTCGACGCGCTGATTCCCCGGCTGGCCGCGGCGTACGGCGAGCCGAGGTGGCTCAAGTTCCACCTCGACGACGTCGGCTCGGCGGCGGGTCGCGCCGCCGAACTCGCCGATCCCGCCGCCCGTGTCGCCACCCAGGACAAGGTGCTCACCGTCGGCGACTACCTGTCGGCGTACGTCCTCGAATGGACCCTGCACCACCTCGATCTCGTCGCGCACCTGCCGTCGGCCCCCGGACCGCCCGCCGAGAGCCTGGCGACGGCCCGCGCCGCGCTGGAGAAGATCGCCGGCACCGCCTTTCCCGCCTCGCTCTCGGATGCCGACGCGCTGCTGATCGGTACGGGGCGTCGTACGCCGACCGGCGCGCAGGCGGCCGGTCTGGGTGACCTCGCGGCGAGGCTCCCGCTCGTTCTCGGCTGAGACGCGCCACCAATCCCGGCCCTTCCGGTCCGACGGGTGCCCCCTCCTGTTTGTGGCCGAGCCCTCCTGTGCCCAGGTGACCTTGCGAAGTGGAACGGCGCTCCGTATCGTTAACGGAACAAGGCTCCGTTTCCTTGGCGATGTCGGCGATGTCGGCGAGACGGGCCGACGACCAGTCCGGGCTCCGCTCGCCATGGAGGAACACGCTCATGCAGTACCGCACGTTGGGCCGCACCGGTGTGCAGGTCAGCTCGCTCGCGCTCGGCGCGATGAACTTCGGAAGGATCGGGGGTACCACCCAGGACGAGGCCACCGCGCTCGTCGACGCCGCGCTCGAGGCGGGCGTCAACCTCATCGACACCGCCGACATGTACAGCGACGGCGAGTCGGAGGAGATGGTCGGCAAGGCCATCGCCGGGCGGCGCGACGACATCGTGCTGGCCACCAAGGCGGGCATGCCGATGGGCGACGAGCGCAACCATCGCGGCAGCTCGCGCCGCTGGCTGGTCACGGAACTGGACAACAGCCTGCGCCGCCTCGGCGTCGACCACGTCGACCTCTACCAGATCCACCGCTGGGACCCGG
Organism: Streptomyces sp. cg35; assembly: GCF_050410835.1. Taxonomy (NCBI): domain Bacteria; kingdom Bacillati; phylum Actinomycetota; class Actinomycetes; order Kitasatosporales; family Streptomycetaceae; genus Streptomyces; species Streptomyces sp. cg35. The sequence continues at coordinate 391,783 of NZ_CP191268.1, read as the reverse complement.
CGACCGCCGACGAGGAAACGCTGTCGGCGCTGACCGATCTGCAACGCGCGGGAAAGATCCGCTACTTCGGCTCCTCGACCTTCCCGGCGTACCGCATCGTGCAGGCCCAGTGGGCGGCGCGCGAGCACCGTCTGAGCCGCTACGCCACCGAACAGCCCGGCTACTCGATCCTGCAGCGCGGCATCGAGACCCATGTCCTGCCCGTGACCGAGGAGTACGGGCTCGGGGTCCTGGCGTGGAGCCCGTTGGCCTCGGGCTGGCTGTCGGGCGCGATCCGCGCGGGCCGTACCGTCACCACCAACCGTTCCGCGTTCATGCCGCAGCGCTTCGACCTCGCCGTCCCGGCCAACCGGGCCAGGCTGGAAGCCGTCGAGCGGCTCGCCGCGGTCGCCGACGAGGCGGGTCTGACGATGATTCAGCTCGCGCTCGGCTTCGTGACCGCGCACCCCGCCGTGACCAGCGCGCTGATCGGGCCCCGCACGATGGACCATCTGCGCACGCAGCTCGCCGCCGCGGACACGGTGCTCCCCGCCGATGTGCTCGACGCGATCGACGAGATCGTCGCGCCCGGCACCGACCTGGCCCCGGAGGAGAAGTTCGACACGCCGCCCGCGCTGCTCGACCCGTCGCTGCGACGCCGCTGACCGGCCGGACCGTGCGCTGACGCGCGGCCGAGGCGCTCTGGTTCGGTGCGCGCACCGCCGCATACGGTGGCGGCATGACAGGTGTAGCCGCCACGGGTACCGCCCTGGTCACCGGGGCCTCCCGCGGCCTCGGGGCCGTGATCGCCCGACGGCTCGCGGCCGACGGGCACCCGGTCGCCGTCGTGTACCGCTCGGGCGCCGAAGCGGCCCGCGCCGTGGCGGCGGACATCCGCGCGGCGGGCGGCACGGCGCAGGACTTCGCCGCCGACGTGACGGACGAGGCCGCGGTCACGGAACTCGTCGGGGGCGTCACCGCCCGGCTCGGCCCCGTCGCCACACTCGTCGTCAACGCCACAGGGCCGCAGCCCGCGCTGGACCCGACGGCGGTGACCTGGGACGACCACCTCGCCCAACTGGCCTTCTTCGTCAAGAGTCCCACCCTGCTGATGCGGGCGGTGCTGCCTGCCATGCGCGAGCGCGGCGGCGGCCGGATCGTCCAGATCGGCTCGGACGTGACCGAGCGCGTGCTGCCGGAGATGTCGGCGTACGCGGCCGCCAAGGCCGCCCAGCACAGCCTGACCGAGAGCTGGGCCCGTGCGCTCGGCCCGGACGGGATCACGGTCAACACGGTCGCTCCGGGGTGGATCCCGGTCGAACGGCACGCCGGAGCCTCGGCCGCGTCGCTGGCCGCCTACGCCGCCGACGTGCCGCTGCGGCGCACGGGCACCCCGGAGGACGTCGCCGCCGCCGTGGCGTACCTTGCCTCACCGGACGGGGCGTTCGTCACGGGCGAGCGGATCAGGATCAACGGCGGGTACACGCTCGGCTAGCGGATCGGGGAGTGGCGTGAGTGCGAGGGTTCATCTGGTGGGCGGGGGATGGCAGTCGGGCGAGGTGTTCCAGGACTTCCTGCGGGACGCCGGTACTCGGCCGAGGGTCGGCTGTGTGCTCGTGGACGAGGGCGAACCAGGCGTCGTACAGGGGGAGTTCGAGCGCTACGCCGCCCGCCTCGTCGCTGCCGCGCCCTGCACGCCGGTGGCGCTGACGGTTCCGGTCGAGGGGCGGTTCGACCTCGCGGCGCTCGACACGATCGACGCGCTGCTGGTGTGCGGCGGCCTGACACCCGCGTACCAGGAGGTGTTCGCGGACTGCGCGGCCGACCTGCCGGGTCTGCTCGCGGAGCGCGCCGTGCCGTACGCGGGGTTCTCCGCGGGCGCGGTGGTGGCGGCCGCCGACGCCGTGGTGGGCGGCTGGCTCGACCGCGGGGTACCGGTGTGCCCGGCGGACAGTGCTGAGGACCTGGACGAGATCACCGTGCGTCCCGGACTCGGACTTGTGCCCTTCGCCGTGGAGGTGCACGCGGCGCAATGGGGCACGCTGGGGCGGCAGATCTCCACCGTCGGGCGCGGCCGCGTCCGACGGGCCGTGGCGCTCGACGAGGACACCCTGATCACGTACGCGCCGGGGGAGCCGGTGCGCGTGGCCGGGCGGGGGCAGGCCCACCTGGTGAGCGCCACGGACGACGGCGTGCGCGTCCGGTCCTACGCCGCCGGACAGACATTTGATGCGGCCTGGGCGTGACGTGCTCGTGGGTGAGGGGCCGGGAGATCCCGGCCCCTCACCCGCACCGTGTCGGCCGCTCAGGCGGCGATCGTCTCCGCCAGGGCCCTCAGGCCGTCGCGGTAGATGGTCTCGAAGAGGGCGGTCGCCTCGGCGTCGGTGACACCGTCCGGGACGAACTCGCCGGACCACTCCACCCGCGCCCCGTCCGCCCCGCGGTCGACGACCCGCAGGGTCGACCGGTACTGCCGTACGGGGAACGGGGCCCGCGCGATCGAGTACCGGTACGAACGTGCCGCCTCGTCGAAGGCTTCGAGACGCTCGACGATGACCTGGCCCTCGTCGTTCGTCAGCGTCCGCACCCGGCCGCCCTCGGTGAGCCGGCTCTCCGTGATGTACGGCAGCCAGTCGGGCAACGAGCCGAAGCCACCGATGAGCCGCCAGACCTGATCGGCGGAACGCGGCACGTCGAGGGAGACGGCGGCCGAGGTCACGACGCGTCCTTCACGGGCACCGGCGCCTCGTGCGCGACGACCTTCCGGTCGCGCAGGGACTTCCAGAAGGCGTACGGCACGTCCTGGGCGAGAGCCGCGAGGTCCTCGGCGATCCGGGAGGGCCGCGTCGCGCCGGGGATGACCGCGGCGACGGCCGGGTGGGCGAGCACGAACTGGAGCGCGGCGGACTTGATGCCGATGCCGTGCTCCTGCGCCAGCGCCTTGATCAGGCCGACCTTCTCGATGATGTGGGCGGGCGCCTCGGCGTACTCGAAGTGGCTGCCGCCCGCGAGGATGCCGGAGCTGTACGGGCCGCCGACGACGATGTCGACGTCCTGCGCGGCGGCCGCGGGCAGCAGCCGCTGCAGGGCCCGCTCGTGGTCGAGCAGGGTGTACCGGCCGGCGAGGAGGAACGCGTCGGGGCGCGGCTCGTCCAGGTCCAGCGTCATCTCCAGCGGCTCGACCTTGTTGACGCCGAGGCCCCAGGCCTTGATGACGCCCTCCTCGCGCAGCCGGGTCAGGGCCCGGAACGCGCCGGTGCGGGCACTCTCGTAGACGTTCACCCACTCGTCGCCGTAGAAGTCCTGGGCGACGTCGTGCACCCAGACGATGTCGAGCCGGTCCGTCTTCAGCCGCTTCAGGCTGTCCTCGACGGAGCGCAGCGTCGCGTCGGCGCTGTAGTCGTTGACCATCTTGTTGGGGCGGCCGTGCTCGAACAGGGCGCCCTTCTGGCCGAGTTCACGGCTCGCGGGGTCCTCGACCTCGTCGAGGATGACCCGGCCGACCTTGGTGGACAGGACGTACGCGTCGCGGGGCTTGTCGGCGAGGACGTCGCCGAGGCGGATCTCCGCGAGGCCCGCGCCGTACAGCGGCGCGGTGTCGAAGTAGCGGATGCCCTGGTCCCAGGCGGCCTGCACGGTCGCGGCGGCCTCGTCGTCGGGGATGGCGCGGAACATGTTGCCGAGGGGTGCGGTGCCGAAGCCGATGCGGCCCGGCAGCAGGGAGCGGATGCTCATGGTGGTGCCTCTGTCTTTACTGCGTGGGGGAGTTGGGGGCGTCAGTTCAGGGTGTCGGGGTCCGGGCCGGTGCGCAGGCCGCGGTCCGACGCGGTGAGGGCGTCGATCTCCTGCGGGCTGAGCTCGAAGTCGAGGACGTCGAGGTTCTCGCGGATCCGGGCCTCGGTGACCGACTTGGGGATGACCACGTTGCCGAGCTGCAGGTGCCAGCGCAGGACCACCTGGGCCGGGCTCTTGCCGTGTCGCGCGGCGATCGTGGTGACGGCGTCGTCCTTGAGGACGGCGCCCTGCGCGAGCGGGCTCCACGCCTCGGTGGCGATGCCGTGGCGGGCGTGGAAGTCGCGCAACTCCCGCTGCTGGAGGCCCGGGTGGAGCTCGATCTGGTTGACGGCCGGGACCACCGAGGCGCTGCCGAGCAGGCGCTCCAGGTGGGCGGGCTGGAAGTTGGAGACGCCGATGGCGCGGGTGCGCCCGTCGGCGAGCAGCTTCTCCAGGGCCCGCCAGGTGTCGAGGTAGAGGTCCCGGGCCGGGGTCGGCCAGTGGATGAGGTACAGGTCGACGTGGTCGAGGCCCAGCTTGTCCAGGGAGGCGTCGAAGGCGGCGAGCGTGGCGTCGTGGCCCTGGTCGGCGTTCCACAGCTTGGTGGTGATGAACAGCTCGTCACGGGCGATGCCGGAGTCGGCGAGCGCCCGGCCGACACCGCGCTCGTTGCCGTAGATCGCGGCGGTGTCGATGCTGCGGTAGCCGGCGTCGAGGGCCGTGGCGACGGCGGCGGTGGTCTCCTCGTCGGGGACCTGGAAGACGCCGAAGCCGAGCTGCGGCATGGTGATGCCGTTGTTGAGGGTGACGGTGGGCACGGAGGTCATGAGGGTTCCCTTGTCTCTTGCTGGGTGTCTCTGCCGGAGCCGGGCGCCGAGCCGGGGCTGTGCGGTGGAGCCTTACGAGCGACCACAATAATTGCATGCGCGGGTTAATTGCAAACGCGGTATAGTGGCGTAAGCCTCATTGTGTGAGGGTCGGAAGGAAGGACGCGTCACCCATGACTGCCACCGCTCCCTCGCTCCTCGCTCTCGCCGACGGCTGGTGGGCGCTGTCCCTCCTCCACGGCAGGATCGAGTCCCGCCTCGAGCGCGCCCTGCAGGCCGGGCACGACCTGAGCGTGCGCGAGTACTCACTGCTTGACGTGCTCAGCCGCCAGCACGATGGCGAGGGCGGCCACCTCCAGATGCGGCAGGTCGCCGACGCGGTCGTCCTCAGCCAGAGCGCCACGACCCGCCTCGTCAATCGCCTGGAGGACCGGGGTCTGCTGTCCCGCTACCTGTGCCCGACGGACCGCCGCGGGATCTACACGAACGTCTCCGCAACGGGACTCGCCCTCCTGGCCGCGGCCCGGCCGACGCATGACGCGGCCCTGCGCGAAGCTCTCGACGCCGCGGCGGCCGAGCCCGACCTGGCCCCGCTCGTGCGGGCGGTCGAGCAGCTCCCGGCCCCGGCCGTCGGACAGGTCAACCAGCCGCTCCGGCCAGCTCGTTGATCCGCGGGCTGTACAGGATGTGCGCGCCCGCACCACGGTGACCGGCGACCTCGACCATGGCCTTCCCGAGGTTCTCCGTGGTCGTCACGTGCTTCGGTGCCAGCCGGCGGAGCACGGGGTACAGCCATGACCCGGCGGCGTACATCCATCGGTACAGGGGCGTCCTCGAGCGCTCACCATGGGTGGGCTGGATGTAGCCGGGGCGGAACATGTAGCCGTGGAAGTCCATCGCCAGCAGCTCGTTCTCGGTGCGCCCCTTGACCCGGGCCCAGGCGGAGCGCCCCCGCTCCGTGCTGTCGGTGCCCTCGCCCGAGACGTAGGTGAACGTCAGCTCCGGGTTCGCGGGCAGGGCACGGGCGGCCGCGAGCGTGTAGTCGTGGGTGATCCGCCGGTACTCGTCCGCGCCGCGCCCCGCCGACGTGACACCCAGACAGAAGAAGCAGGCGTCGACCTCGGCGAACTCGTCGGCCAGGTCGGAGAAGTCGGTGAAGTCCTCGTGCACCAGCTCGCGCAGCCGCGGATGGGCGACACCGAGCGGGGCGCGCACCACGGCGCGCACGGAGGTCACCCGGGGGTCGTCGAGGCAGACACGCAACACGCCCTGGCCGATCATGCCGGAGGCGCCGAAGAGGAGAACGTTCACAGGAGATCCGTCCGTGGTCGGGGGGTGCTCGGGACCCCATCCTGCACGGCCCGTGTCACTCCATGTGATCCACGTGGTGCAGCCCCACGGTCAGCTGGTCGAGGACGGTGTCGGGGTCCAGGTCGAACGCCTTCGCGGCTATGCCGACGCCCAGCTCGGCGGCGCGTGTCATCGCCCACAGCAGCGCCCAGTACGCCGTCATGTCGTCCTTCAGCTCGGCCTGCAGACGCGCGACGGCGCTCGCCAGTGTCGCGTCGGAGGCCGGGTCGTAGCCGTCCTGCAAAGAACCGCGCAGAAGCGTCACGGCCTCCAGCACGGCCGGCGGATGGGAGTGGCTCTCAACGGTCATGAGCTGTGCTCTTCCGTGTAGCGGGCGGAACGTACGGGTTCACGCGGGTCGCCGGAGACCTCCAGGGGCCTGTCGCCGACGCCACCCGCGCCGCGAACCCTCCTGCCCCCACCCCGTGCCCCCGCCCGGCGGCGACACGCGTCGGCTCACCCGTGCGGGCGTACGGTGCCGGCGAACGGCCTGGTTGCGGGCGTGGCGTGGACACGCCGTAGGGTCCGCCCCATGGAACAACTCGACGTCACACCTGACCGATTGGCCGGAACCTGGCACATCGTCTGCTCCTCGTTCCCGATGTGGCAGGGCGACAGGCGCACCGACGCGACCTTCACCTACGGGCCGATGCCGAGTGGCAGTTCGGGCGCGCCGCGGATGAGCGACGACGTCGGCTACCGCACCAGGAGCGGACGCCACCGTCACATCCTGGGCGTCGACACGCGCCTCACCGCGCGACCCGGATCCGTCTACCGGTGGCGCGGCCGCGGCGTGCTGGCGGTGCTGTCGAGCGAATGGGAAGTACGGGAGATGGGCGCGGACGACGCGTGGGCGGTGATCGTCTTCAGTCGCTCCCTGGTCACGCCGGCCGGAGCGGATGTCGTCGTACGCGCCGACCGCCTCGACGACCGCGCGGTCATCGCGGATGCGCTGGAAGCCGGTGTGCGCCACGAGGCGCCGAGGGTGCCGGGATTCGAGCCGCGGGACCGACCGGACCCGCACCCGGAGCGATAGCCGCGAGACGGCGGAAATGCCGTGAAGAGGGCGTTGCGGGTTCTTCACATGATCCGAACGCTGGGTGTGCCGCTCCCGGGCAGGCGAGAAGAGACGCCGCGAGGAGGCGCTGCCGATGCTAGTTGTCGCTCTTCTGCTCTTGCCGACCATGGGAATCCTGGTGATCGCCATGGACCGTATCGAGGATCTGCTGAACGAGGAGGCGCGACCGGCGACCCATCGCCGCGTACGGCACCTGCGCCTCGTGCCCGGAGGAGGACGCGCCGAACGGCACCGGGCGCGGTCCTCCGAGGACCACACCAAGGCGGCCTGACGCCGTTCGCCGGCCGGCCGCCGCTCCTGTCCGGCGATCACGCCGACTGAGCGGGTGATCCCGGGGAAGGCGTGCGAGCATGACCGTACTGAGGAAAGCCGCACGCCCGATGCTCGCTTCGGTCTTCGTCACCGGCGGGCTCTCCACGTTCCGCGATCCCGCACGCGTCGCGCCCGTCGCCGGGCCGGTGGCCGTGCCCCTCGCGGCCCGCATACCGCGGCTGCCCGAGGATCCGGAGCAACTGGTCAGGATCAACGCGGCCCTACAGATCGGAGCGGGCGTGATGCTGGCGACCGGGAAGCTGCCCCGCCTCGCCTCCCTGGCGCTCGCCGGGTCCCTCGTGCCGACGACGATCGCCGGTCACGCGTGGTGGAAGGAGAAGGACCCCGAGCAGCGTGCCCGGCAGCGGACCCAGTTCATGAAGAACCTGTCCCTGCTCGGTGGCCTGCTCATCGCCGCGGCCGATACCCACGGGAAGCCGTCGGTCGCGTATCGCACCCGCGGGGCGGCGGCGACCGGACGCGCGAACGCCCGGCGTGCGCAGCGGGAGGCCGCACACGCGCTGCGGGAAGCGTCCGACACCGTGCGCACTCTCCCGTCGAACGCCCGTCAGGCCCTGGCCCACCCCTTCTGAGCCGGGCCGCTGAGAAAGGACACCTTCTCGCGTGACCACATTTGTCATCACCATCCCGGGGACGTTCCTGCGTGACGTGGACGATCGCGCCAGGGCCGACATCGTCGGACGCCTGCGTCCGGCGGACCCGAACCAGACGGAACTCGGCCGCGAGGAGGACCTCGACCTGCTCACCGTCAACGACGACAACACCTTCAGCATGCGCCTGGAGGTGACCGCCGACGCGGGCAAGGAGGCCCAGCTCAAAGCCGAGCACACCGCCGCGCAGGCGCTGCGCGCGGCAGGGTTCACCGAGGACGAGGCCCCGCTGGGCCCGCCGGCCGTGACCGGTATCGACAACCCCGCGTGACACCGGTCCGGGGCCGCGTCCGCGCGGCCCCGCCGACGCGGCGGTCGCCGATCGGGTGATGTGCGGGGGCGGGGCGTTCCCCGACGCCGGTACGAGGTACACGCAGGCTATGAGTCCTTCTAACGTCCTGGCTGCCGGCGGCGGCTCGTCGTGGTGGTTCGTCATCGTCGGCGCCGTCATCGTGCTCGCGCTGCTCGCCCTGCTGTGGAGCAGCCGACGCCGCCTGGAGCGCAGGCCCGACCCGCCGCAGTCACCACAGCCCCGCGCCGACTCCTGGGAGAACCCGGACGACCCCAAAGACCCTGAAGCACGCTGACACACCGCGGCGCCCGCCCCGACCGGGGGCGGGCGCCGCGGCGTCTCTCAGCCCTGCGACCGCTCCCGGGCCACCGACTCGGCGAGCTGCTGGAACTCGCCGAGGTCCTGGAGGGCGAGCGTGGAGTCGAGAGGGGTGAGGGCGCCGAGATGTTCCACGAAGCCCTTCGGGTCGTACGCGATCCGCAGGGTCACCCGGCTCGTGGTGTCACCCAGACGCTCGAAGGTCGCCACTCCGGCATGGTCCACACCCTCGACGCCGGACCACGCGGACCCGGCGATTTCCCCGAAAGCCCCCGTGTCCGACGCATCGCCGGAACAGGTATGTCCACTTCCGGTGCCGAACCGGTCGCATTGTCGACAGAAACGGCCGCGCGCCCCGGGCGGCCAGCGCTTATGGTGGCCGAGCGGCAAACCGGAGACAGCCATGACGTCAGCCAGGAAGTCACACATCGGTCTGGAACAGCGCCTGTCCTTGACCGGAACGGGCAGCTTCGACTGGGATCTGGAGAGCGGGGAGGTGAGCCTCGACGACAGTGCTCTCGCGCTCCTCGACCTGCTTCCGGGCGAGTTCGACGGCCTGGTGACCTCGATGCAGGACCGGCTGCCCTCCGAGGAGGCCGTGCGGATCAGCTTCGCCGTCACGGAGGCGATCAGCTCAGGCGCCGACCAGTACGGCGTCTACTTCCGGGTCCACCGGCGCGACGGCACGGTGCAGCTGGAACACGCCCGTGGACGCATCCTGCGCGACGACGAGGCCCGGGCCGTGCGCGCCGTGGGAGTGATCCGGAGCGCCACGGACGACGCGGCGGAGCTCGCGGCCGTCGATCCCAGGGAGGAGCGCCGCCAAGGCATCGCCCTCATGGTGCAGGGCACCACGGAAGCCCTCTCCCGGGCCGTCACCGTCGACGACGTGGTGGCCGTGCTCTCCGGCGCGAGCGGCCTCGACCGGTTCGCCGCCGACGGCCTCGTCCTGGGGCTCGTCGAGGGCGACCACCTGAAGCTGATCGCCCTCGTCGGCCAGACGATGCAGGCCCTCGACGAACTCAAGCTGCACAAGGTCGACGAGTCGCTGCCGCTGGCCGAGGCAGTCATGACCCGCGAGCCCCGTTTCGTGGACTCGCTGTCCGCCCTCGCCCGGCGCTTCACCCGTCTGGGTCCCTACATCGAGGAGATGAAGCTGGACTCGGCGGCGTTCCTGCCGCTGGTCGCGCAGGACCGCGCCATCGGCGGACTCGCGCTGTTCTACCGGGGCCGCAAGGAGTTCACCGACGCGGACCGCAACCTCTGCATCGGGCTGTCCGGCATCGTCGCCCAGTCGCTGCAGCGCGCCATGCTGTTCGACGAGGAGCGCGACCTGGCCAAGAGTCTGCAGGCCACGATGTTGCCGCGGGGGGTCCCCACCGTCGCGGACTCCGAGGTCGCCGTGCGCTACCACGCCGCTTGGGGCGGACGGGACGTCGGCGGGGACTTCTACGACGTCATCGCCCTGCCCCGCGGGCGCATCGGCGTGGTCGTCGGCGACGTGCAGGGCCACGACACCCATGCCGCGGCCATCATGGGGCAGCTGCGCATCGCGTTGCGGGCCTTCGCCGGCGAGGGCCACGCGCCCGCGACGGTGCTCTCCCGGGCCTCCCGCTTCCTCGCCGAGCTCGACACCGAGCGGTTCGCCACCTGCACCTACGCCCAGTTCGACCCCGCCACCGGCATCGTGCGCGCCGTGCGGGCCGGTCATCTGCCGCCCCTCGTCCGGCACGTCGACGGTCAGGTGGGCGTGCCGCGGGTCCGCGGCGGACTCCCGCTGGGGCTCGCCACCGACTTCGGCATGGAGGACTATCCCGAGGTGCGGCTCGACCTCGTGCCGGGCGAGACCCTGGTGCTGTGCACGGACGGCCTCGTGGAGGACGCCGGTCTCGACCTCGACACCGGTATCCAGAACCTCGCCCAGGTGCTGCGCGCCGGTCCCGAGTCGGCGGAGGACCTCGCGGATCACCTGTCGCGCGCGCTGTGGGAGCGGTGGGGCAGCAAGGACGACGTCGCGCTCCTGGTCCTGCGCCGGCTGCCCGACCCCGGCACGCTCCAGGAACCGCGCATCCACCGGTACGTCCATCAGGCCGACCCCGAAGGACTCGCCGACGCGCGCGCGGCGCTGCGCGAGCATCTCGCGGCGTGGGGCCTGGGCGCCGTCGCCGACGACGTCGAGGTGGCGGCCGGCGAACTCCTCGTGAACGCCCTGGTCCACACCGAAGGGGGCGCGATTCTCACCCTCGAGGTGCTCACCGGCCCGCCCCGGCGCGTGCGCCTGTGGGTGAAGGACCGCTCCAGCACCCGCCCGCGCCGGAGATCCCCGGGGGAGACCGCCACCTCCGGACGTGGCCTGCTCATGGTGGAGGCCATCACGTCACGCTGGGGAGTCGAACCACGCGGCGAGGGCAAAGCAGTCTGGTGCGACTTCACCGTGCCGGACGCCTGAACAAGGCCGATCGGCACGCGGAACTCGCCCATGAATGCGGAGAGTTCCGCGCGCCATGTCGCGGCAGGAGAATCCGCTCAGTCGACCGGTGCCAGGTCGGTGATCTTCCGGGTGGCGAGATCGGACTGGACCTTGATCTTGCTGATCTCCGGGTTCTTTCCGTCGTTCCAGGTGAGCGTCACCAGGGCAGTGGAATGACCGGTCCCGGAACCCGTGTACGTCACTGCCCACTTCACGGGCACGTTCTGAGCGAAGAGAATTCCGTCCGCGTGTTCCCGGGCCTCGTAGGCCGCGACCTTCTTGCGTGCGGCGTCGGACAGATAGAAGCCGCGCAACGCCTTGGTGACGGCGGCGGAACCGGCGTCCTCGTTGTCCCACACGGCGTCGATGTAGGCACCGTAGAAGTCGGCGACCCGGTTCGTGGTGCTCCGCGGGTCCCCTTGCGGCGTCTGGGCCGCAGCGGCGCTCCGCGGCGTGGCGGCGGTCGGTCCGGCCAGCGCCGGGGTGACCGCCGCCAGGGTCAGGACGGCGGCGACGCCACCGGCGGCGATGAAGCGGGTGCGAATGGTGCTGCGCATCTGATGTGCCTTCCCCGTGCAACATGCGTGGTCCGCCCGGTAAGGGAGAGAGCCGGGCGCTCGGTCATTATTGAAGATGACCAGTTCGCCGCCGCAGTTCCAGTAAATCCGAAGAAAATCCCCCTTTGTTGCCGCCGGTGGGGGATTGGGAATGGTTGTACGTCGAAAAGAAAAATACCGGTAAAGCGGGGGCCGGTAAAAAAGAAAAAGGCGGGGCGGCACTGGCAGTGCCGCCCCGCCCCTTTCAGGCCGTGCTCCCGCTACGACTGGGGACGGCTGCCGTGGTTGGCGCCGTTCTTGCGGCGGGCCTTCTTCTTACGGCGTCGCTTCGAGGACATCGCATACCTCCCAGGGTCGGTGTTTCCGGTCGTTCTCCCTGGAGCTGTCCAGGCGAGCACGCAGCCGCCTACCCAGCCACACACGCCCCATGGTGTGGCCTGTGTCACCGTGACCCTAGGCTCAGTAGAGCTTCCGCACCGCCGTCGCGGTCGTCTTCTTGAAGCCGGCGACCGGGGCCCCGTCGTAGCTGCCCATCTGGCCCCACTGGACCACCGTCACCGTGGTGCCGTCCCGTCCGACGGAGAAGAGGTTGATGTCCGACGCGCCCCACGTCGCCTCGGTGTGGACGCCGTAGACGTACGCCCCCTCCTCGACGTTCACCCGGCCGTAGTACTTCTGGGTCGCCGTGATGTCGGGCTGCTCCTCCATCACCGTCCGGGCGCAGGAGTCCAGCTTCTTGCGCACCAGTGCCACGAAGTCCTTGGCCCGCTGCGTGCTGCGCTCGACCACCGTCACCTGGAGGGCGCCCGTGTCGTAGTCCGTGCGGAAGACACGGTGCACGGAGTTGGAGGGCAGCGCCTCGCCCGCGCACAGCGGCAGCGGGTCCGGCTGCCCCGACGTCACCTTGCCCGCGAACCACTCCGAGGAGGGGTGGGGCGGCAGCTCGGCCGGGGCCAGGAAGCGCGGTGTGCCGTCGGATGCCGCGGCCGGCTGCACCGCGACGGCCGTTCCCGCCACGGCCAGCGCCGCGGCGACCGCCGCTCCACGCACCTTCGTTCCTCGGCTCATCACCATGGTTCTCCCCCAAGTCGCTGTACGGGGCCGCTTGTTCGGCCCGGCGTGGACGGCGCCCGGTGAGGCACCGTCCACATCACATACGACCCGCCGCGACGCCACACCGTTGTCCTGATGCGCGTCACAGCCCCGTCCCGGGTGTCACGGAACCTCGACGTCCGGGTCGGTCACCGGGACGGGCGGGAGCGCCGCCCGCGTGCCGTCACGGCGCCAGCAGGCGTGCGTACCGGTCCCGCCAGGGGCAGGCCTCCTCCAGTTGGGCGCTGAGCGCGATCAGCGTGGCCTCGTCGGCGGGCCGGCCCACGAGCGAGACACCCACGGGGATCCGGTCGTCGTCGGTCCAGTACAGCGGCAGGCTGACCGCCGGCTGGCCCGTCATGTTGTACGGGCTGGTGAACGCGCTGAAAGCGCTCTGCCGATGCAGGTTCACCAGGGGGTCGCCGGACTCGTCGAAGTGCTCGATGGTCTGCGGGAGGCAGGCGAGGGTGGGGGTGAGCACGACGTCGTACTGCTGGGTGGCCCCGACCGCCCGGCGCGCCGCGTGCTGCATGCCCGTGACCGCCGCCGCGAACCGGGCGCCCGACACCCCGCGCCCGTACTCCCGCCAGGCCCGCGTCACCGGACGCAACAGCTCCTCCCGCTCGGCGTCCAGCGGATGCCCGAGCGACTGCACGCTCCACGTCGTGATGAAGTGGTCGGTGATCTCGGGTCCGAAGGGGTTGGGGATGTCCTCGACGACGTGCCCGAGATCCTCCAGCAGCCGCGCGGCGTGGTCCCACGCCGCCCGGCACGCCGGATCCACGGTGACGCCCTCGGCGACCGGTGTCGCGTACCGGCCGATGCGCAGCCGCCCGGGGGAGCGGTCGGCGTGGCCGAGGAACGTCTCGCCGTCCGGCAGCGGGGACGCCCAGTGCGGATCACCCGGCTCGGGCCCGGCCAGGACGTCGAGCAGGGCCGCCGCGTCCCGCACCGAGCGGGCGAGCGGACCCTGTACGGCCAGCCCCGTGACGTCGGTGCCGGTCGGGCCCGAACTGACGCGGCCCCGCGAGGGCTTGATCCCGAACAGGCCGCAGACGCTCGCCGGGATCCGGATGGAGCCGCCGCCGTCACTGGCGTGCGCGACGGGGACCAGACCGAGCGCCACCGCCACCGCGGCCCCGCCGCTGGAACCCCCGGCGGAGAGCGTCGGGTCCCAGGGGTTGCGGGCCGGGCCCACGACGTCGTTGTCCGTGTAGCAACAGCAGCCGAATTCCGGGGTGTTGGTCTTGCCGAGGCTGATCGTGCCGGCCGCGCGCATCCGGGTCACGCTGTGCGCGTCGACGGCGGGCACGTGATCGGCGAAGGCCCTCGATCCGTACGTGGTCCGGACCCCGGCCGTGTCGACGAGGTCCTTGACCGCGGTCGGCACGCCGAACAGCGCCGACGGTTCCCCGGCGGATCCCTTCTCCTGGAGGGCGGCCGCCTCGGACAGGGCCGCCTCGGCCGTGCGCGTCACGAAGGCGCCGAAGCGCTCGTCGTACTGCTCGACGCGGGCGAGGTGGTGGCGCACGAGATCCACCGGGCTCACTTCGCCCTTGCGGACGGCGGCGGCCTGTTCGAGGGCGCCGAGTTCGTGCAGTCGCGTGCCGGTCATGCGGTGCGTCCTTCCTGCGTGCCGTCCTGCATCTCGGCCACCTGCCGGGCCACCGCCTCCTCGTGCGCCTGGAGGTCGCGCCGCGCGTCGCGCGGCCGCCAGCGGCCGGTCATGACGAAGACGAACGGCAGGAACAGCACCTGCCCGCCCAGACACACCCACCACCAGGTCTGCCACTTGCGGGGGTTGTCGGCGCTCGCCTGCTGCACCTCGGCGCCGTGCTCCCGCAGGATCTTCAGCTGCGGCGCCGCCTCCTGCACGGTCTTGAGCTGCTCGGCGCCGACCTCCTTCTCCGCACGGGCGAGCAGGGCCGGGGGCACCTTGTCCGGTGCGTAGGCGCCGAGCTCCGCGAAGAGCTTCGGGTGCGCCTCGGTCACCGCCAGCGCCGGTGCGGCCTGGACGGAGGCCCGCTCGACCGCGGGCCCGTGCTCGATCAGCGGCGTCACCGTGTTCACCACGAGGGGGACGAAGGCGGCGGACAGGGCCACCGTGATGCGGACGACCCAGCCCCAGATGGCGAGCCCGGTCGCGGTGGCCGCCGGGTTGTGCCGCTCCACGGTCTCCGTGAAGCTCGCCATCCAGGGGGAGTAGGCGATGCCGCTGGTGACGCCGATGCCCGCGACGATCAGGGCGAACGTGTAGTAGCCGGTGTGGGGTTCGGTGGCGCGCAGGGTGAACACCAGGGTGAAGGCGATGGATCCGAGCCCGCCCAGCAGCATGAACGGCTTGCGCACCCGCAGTCGGTCGGAGAGCAGGCCCGCGACGACGAGCGAGATCGCGTTCGCGCCCCAGTACCAGTTCAGCAGGGCGTTCGCGCGCTGTGCCGAGTAGCCGAAGGTCGTCGCGAAGTAGAGCACGAAGTTGCCGACGGCGGCGTAGTAGAGGAGCAGGTAGAGGCTGATCGCGACGGCCGAGCCGATGACGTCGAGGCGCATCATCTGCCGCCACTGGCCGCGCAGCGCCGTGTCCGTGTCGATCCCCTTCGCGCGGGCCTCGATCAGCGCACGGTCGCGCAGGCTCACCATGATCTGGTCGCGCAGCGCCGGGGCGAGCTCCCGCAGCCCGAACAGGGCGATCACGAACAGGACGAGACCGCTGATGCCGGCGAAGCGGATCTCGTCCTGCCAGGTGGTGCCGCCGCCGTACGTGCGGGAGGTGACGGCGGTGACCACGAGGCTGCCGATGATCGGTCCCATGGTCCAGTAGCCCATGGCGGAGGCGCGGCCCAGCTGGGGCGAGAAGTCACGGATGAGCGCCGGGGTCGCCACCAGGATCATGCCCTCGACGAACGCGACGGCGGAGTAGATGAGCAGATAGCTCACCTTGCCCGGCGCGTTGGGCAGCGCGAACGTGGTGAGCAGGCCGACCGCCAGAAGCCCGTAGACCACGATGTTGGCCCGGCCCCAGCGGTCGGCGAGGCCCGCCACCAGTGACGAGAACGCGCCCACCGCGTTGGCGGCCACCGAGATGTACACGAAGTACAGGAACGTCATGTGGTACTGGCTGATGATGGCTGTCGACACCGCGTACTGGATGTACAGCTGGTAGTAGAGGACGATCGTGACCAGGACCACGATCCCCAGGTACCAGTACCGCGCCCCGCGTTCGGGATAGCGGTCGAGTCGTCGTCCGCCCATGGCCCGCAGCGCCGATGGTGCCGTCCTTGTCGTACGCGGCTCTGTCGTCGCCGGTGGCGAAATCGACACCTTGCCTCCCAGTGTGCTGGTCGACGGCACGCCACAGTGCGTGCTCGCCGGCGCGAGGCTAGTACCGACCAGTCGGTACGCAGAAGGGGTCGGACAGAACTTTGTCGCGGGCGGACGGCACCGCCCCGGTTACGGCTTCGGGTCCTCCGGTGAGGGCGGCGGGACCGTTTGTCCTGGGATGACGCGCGGTGGGCCGTCCTCCTTCGGCTCTTTGAGGGCCTTTGCCTCGGCCTTGAGGATGCGCGCGGACTTGCCCATGGAGCGGACCAGTTCGGGCAGCTTCTTCGCGCCGAGGACGAGGGCGATCACGATCAGGGCGATGCCTATCTCACTGATGCCGAACATTCAGTCCTCACCGCCCTCGTCGTCCTCGTCGCCCTCGAAGAAGTCCCCGACCTCGTCGACGACCTCGGCGGCGACCATGCCGCCGACGACGCCGACGGCGAGCCCGGCCGCTCCCATCGCGACGGCCGTGCCCACGCCCGGACCGGACCGGTGGCCGTGGCCGTTGTCGTGGTGCGCGTGATCCTCGTGGTGCCCGCCTTGGCTCTGCCCGTACATGCTGTGGCCGCCGTACGCGGACCGGTGCTCGACCAACTGCCGTACCCAGCCGTCGACGAGCGTGTTCCAGTCCTGGTGGTGGACGCCGTCGTGGCCCACGGTGAACCGGGTGACCGTGTCGTGGCCGGAGGAGAAGAGCCCGCCGCGCTTGACCGCCTCCAGGACCACCTCCATGCCGCCGGGGGTGGCGAGGAAGGTCACCTCGATCTCGTCGACCGCGTGCGCGTACTGGGGCGCGGGGGTCAGCTCGATCTCCTGGTAGAAGGGGAGTTGCTGACCGGTGCCCGCGATGCGGCCGTACTCGAGGTCCGCGGACCTGAAGCCGAAGCCGAGCTGACCGAAGGCTTCGAGAACGGCCTCCTGCACGGGGAGCGGGCCGACGGCGAGCTGGTCGAGGTCACCCTTGTCCTTGGCTCCGGCGACCGAGAGCTCCGTGCGCACTCCGAGCACGATGCCGAGCTGCTGCCCGTACAACTCGGTGATCGGGGTCTCCCAGGGCAGGCTCACGCTGAACGGGACGCTGTGTTCGGCGCCCTCGGTCAGCCGGAACCCGCCGCCGACCAGGACCCGGTCGAAGGCGACGACGCCCTGGCTCTCGCCCTCCTCGTGCTCGGCCTCGACCCGGGCGACCAGTTCCAGCGTGATGTGCTCGATGTCGAAATCGGCGCTGCCGCCTTTGAGATGGACCTGGCCGGAAAGGGTGCCGCCGGGGGCGACGGCGCCGGGGGCGAGGACGGTGTCGACGGTGGGGCCACCCACGCCGAGCGAGCCGAGCAGTCGTTTGAACACCATCGAGGCGTTCACTCCCTTATGTGCGTACGAGCGTTACGAGGGTGATGCGGGCGCGGGGAACCCCGGTGACGCCCGCTACGTTCTACAAGCGCGTAGAAGCATAGGCGGCTGCGGGTCGCGCGCGCGTGGCGCGCCGGGCCCGGCCGCAGGAAAGTCCGAAAAGGGCCGTCGACCGACGGCGGCCCGGGGTCGCCCGATCCCCCGAACGAGAAGGAGTCACAGCCCGCGATGGGTGAGCCTCCCAGTAGCCGGCCGCGCGCCGTGCCCCGCCCGCCGACCGAGACCGACGCTGCGCGGGCGGGGGTGGAGCGGTGACCGAGATCCTGTTGCTCGCGCTCGCGCTGCTCCTCACGCTCGCCTGCGCCCTCTTCGTGGCGGCCGAGTTCTCCCTGACCACCGTCGAACGTGCCGACCTGGAGCGCGCGGCGCAGGCGGGGGAGCGGGGCGCCGGCGGTGCCCTGAAGGCGGTACGCCGTCTGACGTTCCAGCTGTCCGGAGCCCAACTGGGTATCACCGTCACCTCGTTGGTGATCGGCATGCTCGCCGAACCCTCGCTCGCCGTGCTGCTGCGCGGTCCGCTGGAGCCGGCCGGACTGGGCGGCGCCGCGTCGTCGGTCGCCTCCGTGCTCGGTGTCGCCCTGTCCACGGTGGTTCTCATGGTGGTCGGTGAACTGGTGCCGAAGAACTGGGCGATCGCGCGGCCGGTCGGCGTCGCCAAGGTGGTCGCCGGGCCGCAGCGCGGCTTCACCGCGGCGTTCGCCCCGTTCATCCGGCATCTGAACAACACGGCGAACCGTTTCGTGCGCCGCTTCGGACTGGAGCCCGCCGAGGAGCTGGCCTCCGCCCGGACCCCGGAGGAACTCGTCGCGCTCGCCCGGCACTCCGCGGCCGCCGGCGCCCTGGAGGCCGACTCGGCCGAACTCTTCGTCCGCACGCTGCACTTGAGCGAACTGAGTGCCGAGAACGTGATGACGCCGCGCGTCGACGTCCAGGCTCTGGAAGTGCATGCCACGGCCGCCGACGCGGCGAACCTCGCGCACGCCACCGGCCTGTCCCGCTTCCCCGTCTACCGCGACAGCCTCGACGACGTCATCGGCACCGTCCACATCCGTGACGCCCTCGCCCTGGAGCCGGAGAAGCGGCAGCTCACCGCGGTCACCGAGCTGGCCACGCCACCCCTCCTCGTGCCGGACAGCCTGCCCGCCGACCGGCTCCTGGAGCGGCTGCGGGATACCCGGACCATGGCCGTGGTCATCGACGAGTACGGCGGTACGGCCGGGGTCGCCACCGTCGAGGACATCGTGGAGGAGGTCGTCGGCGAGGTGCGCGACGAGCACGACCCCGCCGGCGCGCCCGACCTGCAGCCCGTCGGCCCGGCGCCGGACGGCCGTGCCGCCTGGGAGGCCGACGGCGGTGTCCGCATCGACCAGCTCACCGCGATCGGCCTGGCCGCGCCGGAGGGCCCGTACGAGACCGTGGCCGGACTCGTCGCCACCCGCCTCGCCCGCATTCCCGCCCCGGGCGACACGGTCGGCCTCGACGGCTGGGAGCTGGCCGTGCTCGACGTGGAGCACCACCGGGCCGACCGGGTCCGTATCACCGAGCCCGCACGGGCCGCTGCCGAGGCACAGCCGACGGAGGACGCCCGATGACCACGATGACCGTCCTGCAACTCGCCATAGGCGCGCTCACCCTGCTCACCAACGCGTTCTTCGTCGGCGCCGAGTTCTCGCTGATCTCCGTGCGCCGCAGCCAGATCGAACCGCGTGCCCAGGCCGGCGACAAGCGGGCCCGTTCCACCCTGTGGGCCCTCGAACACATCTCCGCGATGCTGGCCACGGCCCAACTGGGCATCACCGTCTCGTCGCTGGTCCTCGGCGCCGTCGCCGAACCCGCCATCGCCCACCTCCTCGAACCCGGCTTCGAAGCCGTCCATGTGCCGCACGCCCTCGTGCACCCGATCTCGTTCGTCATCGCCCTGACCGTGGCGACGTACGCGCACATGCTGTTCGGCGAGATGGTGCCGAAGAACATCGCGCTGGCCGCGCCCGCGCGCTTGGCGCTGCTGCTCGGCCCGCCCCTGGTCGCCGTCACGCGCGTCCTCAAGCCGGTCGTGTTCGGGGTGAACTCCTTCGCCAACAGCCTGCTGAAGCTGTTGAAGGTGGAGCCGAAGGACGAGGTCGAGGCCGTGTTCACCGACGATCAGCTGGCGCGGATGGTGCTCGACTCCAGCGAGGCCGGGCTGCTGTCCAGCGCCGACGGTGAACGGCTGAGGGACGCGCTGGAGCTGGGCACGCGGCCGGTCGGCGAGATCGTCGTGCCGGCCCAGCGGATGCGTACGGTGACGCGGGAGATCACCCCGGGCGAACTGGAGCGCGTCGCGGCGCACGCCGGGTACTCGCGCTTCCCCGTCACCGGGAAGGACGGGGCGGCGCTGCTCGGCTACCTCCACATCAAGGACACCCTCGGACGCGCCGACCGCGACCTGCCCTTCCCGCGGGCGGCCCTGCATCCGCTGACCCGGGTCCGCATCGACACCCCGCTCGACGACACGCTCACCGCGCTGCGGGCCCAGGGCAGTCATCTCGCCGCGGTCGTCGGCGACAAGGGCACGGTCATCGGCTTCGTGACGATGGAGGACGTGCTGTCGGAACTGGTGGGGCCCGCGGCGCCCGCGCCGGCGTGACCGGTGCGTCCTGCCTCCCGCACTCTGCTAATTTCTACACGGCTGTAGAACTAAGACCGTAACCGGAGGAGTACCCGTGGCCCTGTGGGACCGCATCAAGGAATCCGCGTCGACGATGCAGACGCAGCTGGTGGCGAAGAAGAACGACCTCAAGTCCGGTGCGTTCCGCGACGCCTCGATGGCCATGTGCGCGCTCGTCGCGGCCGCCGACGGCACCATCGACCCGTCCGAGCGGCGCCGCGTCGCGCAGCTGATCATGAGCAACGAGGTGCTGCAGAACTTCCCCGCCGACGACCTGCAGCGCCGTTTCGAGGCCAACCTCGACAAGCTGGTCGCGGACTTCGACTTCGGCAAGGTCAGCGTCCTGCAGGAGGTCGCGAAGGCGAAGAAGAAGGAGGCCGAGGCGCGCGCCGTCGTGCAGATCGGCATTGTCATCGGCGGCGCCGACGGCGACTTCGACAAGACGGAGCAGGGCGTGGTGCGTGAGGCGTGCCAGATGCTGGGGCTGCCGCCGCACGAGTTCGATCTCTGACCGGGAGGCCGGTGCGGGTGTCGGGGCGGGGTGGCGGGCAGGGATGCCGGCCACCCCGCCCCGGCGTTCGTCGTGGCAATTATTTTAAGTATTGCGCAAGTAATGGAACGATGGAGGGAGCGTCGACGTTGGCCAGGTGACGGCCGGTGCGCGGCGACGCGCAGGCCCGATCAGTTCGCACTCGAATACATGGAGGAAGTTCCGTGGGTGTTTCCCTGGCCAAGGGTGGCAACGTCTCGCTCAGCAAGCAGGCCCCCGGCCTGACGGCGGTCCTGGTCGGCCTGGGCTGGGACGTGCGCACCACGACCGGCGCGGACTACGACCTCGACGCCTCCGCGCTGCTGTGCGGCGAGGACGGCAGGGTCCTGTCCGACCGCGATTTCGTCTTCTACAACAACCTCACGAGCCCGGACGGCTCGGTCGAGCACACCGGCGACAACCTCACGGGTGAGGGCGAGGGCGACGACGAGTCGGTCAAGGTGAATCTCTCGGCTGTGCCGGCGCAGGTGGCGAAGGTCGTCTTCCCCGTCTCCATCCACGACGCGGAGAGCCGGGGCCAGAGCTTCGGCCAGGTCAGCAACGCCTTCATCCGCGTGGTGAACCAGGCCGACAACCAGGAGATCGCCCGCTACGACCTGTCCGAGGACGCCTCGACCGAGACGGCCATGGTCTTCGGCGAGCTGTACCGGCACGGCGCCGAATGGAAGTTCCGTGCCGTCGGCCAGGGCTACGCGTCGGGACTGCGCGGCATCGCCCAGGACTACGGCGTCAACGTCTGACGCGTCTCCCGGGGTCCGTGTCCCGCCGACGGCCGGGACACGGACCGGGCCGGCCTCAGCCCAGGTGCCGCCGGAAGAACCGCACGGCACTGTCGGTCTCGCACTCCGGCAGATCCCCGTGCTCGCCGGGATGGGCGTGCAGGGTCTTCTCGGCCGAGGCGAAGGCGTCGAACAGCCGCAGGCACTGGTCCCGTGGCACGCGCTCGTCGTCCCACTGCACGAGGAACTCGACGGGCACGGTGATGCGCGCGGCCGCCCCGGCCGACCCGAGCGCCCCGCCCAGACCGAGCACGGCCGCCCGGATCCGGGGCTCGGCGGCGACAAAGGGAACGCCCAGCCCGCAGCCCAGGGACACACCCCAGTAGCCCACCGGTCCCGGTCCCACGGTGCCCAGATCCTGGACCGCGTCGAGCACGGCCTGCCATTCCGGGACGGTCTGCCGGGCCACGAGCGCCTGGAAGTCGGCGATCAGCGGGGCCAGTTCGGCACCGGCCGCCACCCGCGCCCGGTTCTCCTCGGCGATCCGGTCGTATGTGGGGTCCGTGGGGCGGTCGCCGTGACCGGGGACGTCGACCGCCACCGCGGCGAAACCGCACACGGTCACGAAGCGGTGCGCCTGGACGAGCACCTCGGGAGCCCTCTTGTGCCGACCGCCGCCGTGACCGAGCACGATCAGAGGTCGCGGGCCGTCGGCTCCCTGCGGGGTCCACAGGACGCCGGGGATCTCGCCGAGGGTGAAGAGCTGTTCGGTGACGCCGTCGGACGACGTCTCAGAAGTGAAGCGCATGACGCTCACGCCTTTCGGGATGCCTTTGCGGGCGCTCCCTAGGCCATGCGGGAGAGCGAGGAGGCCCGACCTGTCGCAGTGTCGATCGGTCTCACCTCCTCGGGGCGTCATGGCGCACAGCGGCTGCAAGCTACCACGGCAGGCCCGGACCGGGCCTGCCGTGGTCTCACTTCCGGATCTCGGGGCGCGATCAGCCCTGGTACGCCGCCAGTTCGGCCAGGAACTGCTCGCGAACCGCGGGCGCCGCCCACGAGATCTCGATGGCGTTGCGCTGGAGGCGCACGAGGTCCTCGTCGGACAGGGCGGCGGGCCCGCGCAGCGCGGCGAGGTTCTCGGCCACGTAGCCCGGGAAGTACGCCGGGTCGTCGGAGTTGACCGTCACCTTCACACCCGCGTCCATCAGGGCGCGGATCTTGGCGGCCTTCGTCCCGTCCGTGACATGGGCGTTGGAGATCGGGCACACCGTCAGCCCCAGGCCCCGCTCGCGGATCCGCGCCACGAGCGCGGGGTCCTCCAGGGCATTGACACCGTGGTCGATGCGGTCGACGCCGATCTCCTCGATGACCTGGCGGATGTGCTCCGTGGAGTTCCTCTGGTCGACGTCGCAGTGCATCGTCAGCCGGAAGCCCTCGGCGCGCGCCCGGGCGAACACCGCACGGAACTTCACCGGCGGGTTGCCCGCCTCGTCCGAGTCGAGCCCGACGCCGACGATCCACTCCTTGTAGGGCAGCGCCTGGACGAGCGTCGCCATCGCGAACTCGGCCTGGAAGTCCCGCAGGAAGCACATCACCAGACGGCCCTTGAAGCCGGTCGCCCGCTCCGCGTCGTCCAGCGCCCGGGTCAGACCCCGGATGACGGTGTCGAAGGCCACGCCGCGCGCGGTGTGGGCCTGCGGGTCGAAGAAGATCTCCGCGTACCGCACGTTCTGGGAGTGCGCCTTGGCCGCGTAGGCCGCCGCGAGGTCGTAGAAGTCCTGCTCGGTACGGAGCACGGTCATGCCCTCGTAGTACACCGAGAGGAAGCCGGGCAGGTCGTCGAAGTCGTACGCGGCGCGCAGCGCGGCCTCGTCGGCGTACGGCAGCTCGATGCCGTTGCGCCGGGCGAGAGCGAACTTCAGGCCGGGCTCCAGCGTGCCCTCGATGTGCAGGTGCAGCTCGCACTTGGGCAGGCCGGCGATGAACGCGTCGACAGTCATGGTGGTGAACTCCTCGGAGAGCGGCGTCAGTTGGCGGCGGGGCGCAGGATGTCGACGACGTCCTGGGTGTGGTAGTTGACGACGCCCAGGTCGGTGACGGCGTACTCGGGGATCGCGGTGATCTCCAGGAAGATCAAGTAGCCGAACGCGGAGGGCAGTTCGCAGCCGAGGGCGCGGGCGGCGGCCTCCAGACGGTCCTCGGCGTCGGCCATCTCCTCGGGCGGCAGGTCGGCGACAATGCCGGCGACCGGGAGCGGCAGGAACTCCTTGATCTCGCCGTTCTCCACGACGATCTGACCGCCGCCGTGCTCGGCCAGGTGGTTCACGGCGAGGGCCATGTCGGCCCGGTCGGCGCCGACACAGATGATGTTGTTGTCGTCGGGGGCGGCCGACGAGGCGATGGCACCGGAGCGCAGACCGAACCCGTTGATCATCGCGGTGGCGGTGCCGCCGCCGTTCTTCCCGTAGCGCTCGGAGACCGTGACGTACAGGGCGTCCTGGTTCAGGTCCGCGCGGACCGTGCCCTCGACGACCGGGAGCGTCAGCTCGACGCCCTTGCGCACGAACGGCACCGTGCGGTCCATCTCGACGACGAGCACCCGGGCCGAGGAGCCCTCGGCGACGACACCGATGCCCTCGGCGCTGACCGGCGCGACCTGGAAGGCGGGGGAGAGGGCGGGGGTCCGCTCGGGCGGCCGCGGGGCGTTCACCGTACGCCCGTCCTCGGCGACCAGCTCACCGCGCGAGAACACCCGCTCCACCTGGAACGACTCGGGGGAGTCGACGATCAGCACGTCCGCGTAGCGGCCCGGCGTGATCGAGCCGACGAGGTGGTCGATGCGGTACATCTCGGCGCAGTTGAGCGTCGCCATCTGGATCGCCTCGACGGGCCGCACCCCGGCCTTGATCGCCATGCGCACCAGCTTGTCGAGGTGGCCCTCGCGCAGGATGTCGGCGACGTGCATGTCGTCGGTGCACAGCCCGACGCGGCGCGACTGGGCCCCGAACTCGGTGATGGTGCGCACGTTCTCGTTCATGAAGTGCGCCACCGACGACTCACGGATCAGCAGCGACATGCCGGCCCGCAGCTTCTCCAGGGCCTCTTCGGCGGTGTAGCTCTCGTGGTCGAGGCGGACGCCCGCGGCCGACAGCGCGTTGATGGTGGTCTGCGCGGCCATCGGGGCGCAGCCGAAGATCGGCAGCCGGTTGCGGTGGGCGAGTTCGAGGGCCTTGAGGACCTTTTCGTCGCGGTTGAGGACGAACTCGGCGACGGTCTCCCACACGCCGAAGCAGTCCGCCTGCCCCTGCGCCTGCGCGTGGTCGTCCGGTCCGAAGGTGAAGCCGACGGTCGTCTCGGGCAGCGTGTACGGCGTCTTGAACGGCGCGCCCCAGAAGATCTTCATCGGGCTCGCGTCGGCCTCGCGCAGCGCCTCGCGCACGCCGTCGAGGCCGGCGACGACGAGGAACTGGTCGAGCCCGGAGACCACCGAGGTCGTACCGAACCGGACGGCTGCGTCGGCGAACATCGTGACCGACAGCTTGGAGCACTCCAGGTGCAGGTGGCCGTCGATGAGTCCCGGGGTGAGGTACTTGCCGGTGGCGTCGACGATCTCGGTGCCGGGCCCCTCGTACGCGCTGACGTCCCCGGTGGCGGCGACGCGGTCGCCGGTGATGGCGACGTCGGCCGGGTAGATCTCGCCGGTGCAGACGTTGACGAGCTGTCCGCCCTTGATGATCCGGTCGGCCTTGACGACACCTTCGGAGGCGTCGATGAGGTCGCGGAGGCTGGGGTGGTTCATGGGGTTCGCTCCAGAGCGCGTACGAGAGGGCGGAGAAGGAGGGGAGTCTCAGGCGGAGGGGGTGAGCGCGGCCTCGGCGCGGACGGTGCGGCGGGCGAGCAGCCAGTACGCGACACCCGCGACGAGGGCGCCCGCGAACACCGACAGGTCCAGGCCGCCGGCGGCGTCGGACAGCGGCCCGACGAACACCGTGGAGTCGACCCAGAGGACCGCGGCGACGAAGCCGAGCAGGACCGCGATCAGGCCTGCGGGGCGGACGCCGCCCTTGTGCCAGTAGATGCCGTCGCGGCCGGTCTCCTCGGGGAACAGCGAGGGGACGTCGTAGCGGCCGCGGCGCAGCGCCCAGTCGGTGAGGTAGACGGCGGCCCACGGACCGAGCCACAGCACGATCAGGCTGAGGAAGTTCGACAGCAAGGTGTAGAAGTCCGCGGAGAAGACGGCCCACAGGGTGATCGCCGTGCACAGGGTCAGGTCGATGAAGACGACCATCCAGCGCTTGATCGGGATGCCGACGGCCAGCAGGTTCAGGCCGGAGGAGTACATGTCGGTGGTGTTCACCGCGAGCAGCGAGACGATCGCGAGCAGCAGGTACGGGGTGATGAACCAGCCGGGCAGGACCTCGGGCAGTCCGGAGATCGGGTCGGTCGCGTTCGTCGTCGCGGTGGCGACGGCCGCGCCCAGGATCTGCAGCAGGATGTTGGGCACCATGCCGCCGAGCGCGGCGCAGGTGAACACCTTGCGGGGCGCCGAGTCGGCGGGCAGGTAGCGCGAGTAGTCGCTGCCCATGTCCGCCCACGACAGGCCGCCGGACGCGGTCACCATGGCGAGCACCAGGGAGATCGTCACCAGCGACGGGGCGGCGCCGTGCGCGGCGAAGTCGGCCTTGGGCACGACGAGGAACGCCATGACCGCGAACATCGCCGCGAAGATCCAGGCGAAGTACTTCTGGACCTTCATGATCAGGTGGTAGCCGGACAGCGGCAGCAGCATCTGCAGACCGGCCGCCACCGCGATGACCAGCAGCTTGAGCGGGGTGCCGGCCGTGACACCGGCCTGCTCCAGGAGCGCGAGGCCGGCGAGGACGATCAGTACCATGCCGCCCGCCTCGAAGCCGACCAGCATGACCCAGCTCAGCAGGGCCGGCAGCCGTCCGCCGCGCGGCCCGAAGGCGGCGCGCGACACGGAGTGTGTGGACGTTCCGGTGCGCGGTCCCTGGAGGCTGGTCAGGCCGGTGACGGTGAAGCCCAGGACGTTGCCGACGACGATCAGTGCGACCGCGTACCAGAACGACAGGCCGAAGGAGACGACGAGCGCTCCGTAGACGACGGTGAAGACGGTGGTGTTGGTCCCGGCCCACAGGCCGAACAGGCGGCTGGGCCCGCCCTGGCGCTCGGCGGCGGGGACGGCGTCGATGCCGCGCTGCTCGACCGTGAAGACGGACGTCGGCGTGGCGGGCTCGGAGGATCCGGGCGGGGCGGCGGTGGTGGCCTCGGCCATGGTCGGCAGGCGTCCTTTGCGGACTCGCGTCCCGGCCTGGAGGGACGGGACGGTGATGTACGGGGATGTCCGGTGCGAACCGGAGGGGCGCACGGCGGTGTGCGGGGGAGCGGCAGGCGGCACGGGAGTGGTCCGGTGCGAACGCCGAGCCTGTTGCCCAAACGTTTTGGCAACGGTCCGGACGGTACTGCCTAAACGTTTTGGCAGTCAACCGGTAAGCTCGCCGCCATGTCAGACGTCACAGAGCCGAAGCGGAACGGAGCGGCCCGGGGCCCCCGCGCCCAGGGGGCGGCCAAGGGAGGCGGCCTGCGCGAGGTGGCCCGGCGGGCCGGAGTCTCGGTCACCACCGCCTCGCACGCGCTCAACGGGGTCGGCCGGGTCGGCGCCGAGACGCGCGAGCGGGTGCTGGCCGTCGCGGCCGAGATCGGCTACCGCGCCAACCCCAATGCCCGGGGGCTGCGCGGCGCCCGTACGGGGCTGCTCGGTCTGACGCACCGCACCGCCGTCGAGGGCGGCATCACCGACATCGAGTATTTCGTGAAGATCGTGAACGCCGCGACCTGGACGGCGATGGCGCACGACTACTCCCTCGTGCTCGTCCCGCCCTCCCTCGACGGCCGCCCCTTCGACTCGCTCCCGCTCGACGGCACCATCGTCATCGACCCGCTCACCGACGACCCGCTGCTGACGCGGCTGTCGGACATGGGTGTGCCCGTGGTCACCACCGGCCGCGACCTGTCCCGCAAGGACGCCTTCCCCTGGGTCGACAACGAACTGTCCACCTGCGCCGTCGCCGCCTTCGAGCATCTGGCGGCCACGGGGGCCCGCCGGATCGGTCTGCTGACCGGATCGACCGGGCAGTCCTACGACGAGGACGCCGCCCGTACCTACCGTGACTGGTGTGCGCGCACGGGAAATCCGGTGCTCATGGACCGCGCCGAGCCCGGCACCGACTCCACCGCGGCCGCGCACCGGCTGCTCAGCCGCCCGGACCGTCCCGACGCGCTGTACGTGGTGATGGAGAAGTTCGGCTTCGCCACGCTCGCCGTCTGCCGTGAACTGGGTCTCGCCGTGCCGCAGGACGTCCAGATCGTCGTCGGCGCGGACGGTGAGTTCGCCCGCAGCGCCCGTCCCGCGCTCACCGCGCTCGACCTGGCGCCCGAGGAGATCGGCAAGCAGGCCGCGGAGCTGCTCATCGGCGTGATCCAGAACCCGCGGACGGAGGAGACCGCGGCGCGGCACCGGCTCGTTCCCGCCACGCTGCTGCGGCGCGCCTCGACCCGTGAGCCCGTCTGAGGCGTTCCCGGCGGCGGACGACTGCGGTTTGGGTCAATAGATCACGGTGGACCACCGGTTGCAGCAGATCTGCTCCTCGGCCTGCGCCGATACGGCGTTCTCCTCGGGCTGCTGCGGCGGCTTCCGGAGCGTGCCGTCCGGCGCGGTGCGGGAGTGCGGCTGCACCGGGACGCGGTGCGCCAAGCTGTTGATCGCATCAATCTCGGCCATGTCCGGTCAACGAGCCAGGCGCCGCCTGGTTGCGCGACGTGACCGACTCCGGTGGCGTGCAGGCCGCCGCGCTCTCCTTCGTGCGCCGGCCGGGCCTCGCCGCCGGGGCGAGTCGAAAAGCAGGTGTGGTTCCCGCGCGGGCCGCGTTAGCGTGGAGCCATGAACGTCATCGGCCGAAGTGCCACCGCAACCGCGCGAGCGACCAGCTCGCCGGTTGCCGCCTGACGTTCTTCAGTTCTTCCTCGGCGACCGGAGACGGCCCGCCGAGGATTCCGTGGCAGTCCCTTCCCTGCCCGCTCCGGTCTCCGATGATCGTGCGGACCCCGTGTCCGGTGCCTCCCCGCTCAGTCGCGAAGGAGCCACACCCCATGAACACCGAAGAGATCATCCGTACGTTCGTCGAGTACTTCGAGGAGCGCGGCCACCGCCGCATCACCGGCTCCACACTCCTGCCGCCGCCCGGCGATCCCGTCCTGTTCACCACGTCGGGCATGCATCCCCTCACCCCGTACCTCGAAGGGAAGCCGCACGAATTGGGGCGGCGGCTGGTCAACGTGCAGCGCTGTCTGCGGACCACGGACGTGGACGAGGTCGGCGACCCCACGCATCTGACGGTCTTCGAGATGCTCGGCACCTGGTCGCTCGGCGACTACGAAGGCCCCCAGAGCCTCGTATGGGGATACGAACTGCTCACCGAGGGGCTCGGTGTCGACCCGGGCCTGATCCACGCCACGGTCTTCGGCGGCGACGAGCAAGTGGGCCCCGACACGGACTCCCTGCGCGTGTGGCAGGAGTTCGGGGTCCCGGTGGAGCTCACCGTCGAGGACAACTGGTGGTCCAACGGCCCGACCGGCCCGTGCGGACCCGACTCGGAGATCTTCGTCTGGACCGGCGACACCCCACCGCGGTCGACGCCCACCCGTGACGACCGCTGGGTCGAGGTGTGGAACCACGTGATGATGCGTCACCGCCGCCTTCCCGACGGCTCCCTCGTGCCGCTGCCGCAGCGCAACATCGACACCGGCCTCGGCCTGGAGCGGCTGGCCTCACTGCTCCAGGGCAAGAACTCCGTGTTCGAATGCGATGTCTTCACGCCGTGGCGCGACCTGGTGCCGTCCCTGTGGGACCTGGACGAACCGTCGTTGCGTATCGTCTGCGACCACTTGCGCTCCGCCATCGTGGTGATCGGGGACGGAGTGCGGCCGGGCAACACGGGACGCGACTACGTGCTGCGGCGGCTGGTGCGGCGTGCCCTCACCGTCTTGTGGCGCGACGACCCCTCACCTCATCTGGGCGACCTTCCGGGGGAGTTGGTGCGCCACACCCTGGACCACTTCCGGCAGACCACGGACCCGGACGAGGTGCGCGGGGTTCTCCTCGACGAGGAACAGCGGTTCCGCCGGCTTCTCCAGCGCGGCCGACAGGTGCTGGCCCGCCCGCGCTTCCAGGGCCCGCTCGACGAAGAGGACCTGCACTATCTGCACGACACGCACGGCTTGCCCCGCGACCTGGTGCTGAGCCTGCGGAGCTTGGGGTGGTCGTAGGGGACCGGGGTGGCGTGCATCAGATGCCGCGCTGCCGACGGATCGACCCGGCACCCGTGAGAGGAGCACTCAGCGCGGCGTCCCGTACACGGACCACGCGATGATGAACAGCACGACCGCGCCCGTCAGCACCAGGGTGCCGGTTCCCATGTGCAGGGAGCGTTCTTGCTCGGCGCGCTTCTCCTCGATGAGGACCTTCGCGTCGGCCTCCGTGCGCGTACGCACCCATTGGCCGTTCTGGCCCAGATTCGGAACCATGCTGCACCTCCCGCATCAACTCCTGTGCTGCTCACCACTTTTCGGGACGTCAAACCGCACAGGTGCGAATATGTCGAGGGCATGCCGATGCGTTACGCAAGGCATTGCGCGGCGTGAAAAGTGGGAGAGAGTGTGAAACAAGCCGCCCCATGGAGACAGCACTGCCCGGCCGAGCGGTACCCCGTCCCGACAACAGCGCGGAGGTCGTGATGAGCCCTGAAGGCGAAGGCGCCGATCCGGCGGAGGGCGCGGAGGTGTCGGTGGCCGCGCTGAAAGAGGAGAACGAACAGCTCCGGCGCGCCATCCACGCGCACGCGACGGTGGACCAGGCGATCGGCATCATCGTGGCGGTCGGCCGGCACACGCCGGAGGAGGGATGGAACATCCTCCGCGAGGTGTCCATGAACACGAACGTCAAGCTGCGTGAGGTGGCCGAGGCGTTGATCGAGTGGGGGTGCAGCGGGGACCTCTCCGCGGGCATCCGGGCGGAACTCGAGCGGCGTCTGGATCGCCACCGGGGCGACAGCGCATGCGGCGATCGGCGGCCACCCGCTTCGTGACCGGGCGAGGGCCCCGCTCTCCGCCCGCTCCACGAGCGGGCGGAGAGCGGGGTGGCGAGCTCACTGCCGAACCCTCCCGGGAGGGGCTCGGGGCGTCAGCCCTGTTCTCTGCCCTGGTCTGGGCGGGGTTCCCGCATTTGACCGAGTCATTCAGGTTCTGGGGAACACGATGGGAACAGCGGCGCCACGATTCCCCGCCACGGCAGGGAACCGACCGGGGAGCTGGACCACCACACCACGCCCGAGGTCCGCGCCGCGCTGCCCGGCATCGACCTGTGCCCGGTCCGGCAACTCGTCCTCGATCTCGAAGGTCTCGCGCCGTGCGACTCCAGCGGTGTCGGCGTGCTGATCGCCTGCCCGGCACACAAGGGGGCGTGGCTTCCCGGATCGGGGGTAGGCGCAGCCGATAGGGGCCGTGCGGCCCTATGGCTGAGGGGTCGAAGATGGAACGAGCGCGGGTGAGCTTCCCGGCCCGTTGGGAAGACGGCGGTGTCCTGGTCGTCGATGTCGTCGGCGAGTTCGACGAGGGCGCGGCGGCCGAGCTGTGCGGTCTGCTGACGCGCATGGCCCGTACCGGACAGCAGGTCTTCGTGGTGGACTTCACGGGAGCCGAGCGCTGTGACATCGGCGCGGCCCGGGCGTTCGTCCGGGCGAGCCTGGAGGCGGAGGCCATGTCGGGGGACGGGTTCCTCGCTGTCGTCGCGAGCGCCGTGGTGCGTTCCGCGCTGTACACCGCGGCTGCCGACTGCCTCTCGGGCGGCGTCCACGGCTCCGTCACGGACGCCGTCGAGGCGTACTGGGCCCCGGAGGGACTGGGGGAGCGGGCGTCCTGAACGCAGGCCCGCTCGGCCGCCGCGGAGCCGGCAGCCGCTGGTTCAGGACGCGGCGTCGCCCAACGCGGCCGTCACGGCTGCCTCGGCATGCAGGCGTGCCGTCGGAAAGACGGGGACGGGACTGTCCTCGGCACCGATCAGCAGCTCGATCTCGGTGCAGCCGAGGATGATTCCCTGCGCGCCCGCATCGACGAGTCCCGCGATGACCTTCTGATACGCGGCGCGCGACGCGTCGCGGACCACGCCGAGGCACAACTCCTCGTAGATCACCCGGTGCACGAGCGCCCGGCCCGCTTCATCGGGCACGAGGACGTCGAGGCCCCCCTGTTCGAGGCGGCCGCGGTAGAAGTCCTGCTCCATCGTGAACGCGGTGCCCAGCAGGCCGACCCGCCCGAGTCCGGCCGCACGTACGGCGTCGGCGGTCGCGTCGGCCAGATGGATCAGGGGGACAGCCGTGGCCGCCTGGACCTGGTCGGCGACCTTGTGCATCGTGTTGGTGCAGATCAGCAGCATGTCGGCGCCGGCCGCCTCCAGGCTCCGGGCCGCCGCGGCGAGAATCCGTCCGGCCTCCGCCCAGCGGCCCTCGACCTGCAACCGCTCGATCTCCGCGAAGTCCACCGAGTGGAGCACGCACCGCGCCGAGTGCAGTCCGCCGAGCCGGTCCCGGGTGAGCTCGTTGAGCAGCCGGTAGTACTCCGCCGTCGACTCCCAGCTCATCCCGCCGATCAACCCGATGGTCTTCATCGCACCCCTCCTGAACCGTGATCACCGGGCGGGCCTGCCCGGCACTCACGAGCATAAGCGCAGGGTCTGACGGCGAATCGCGCCATAAGCGGGGCTTATCGGAGGTCATGGGGGTGGGGCGAGCGCAGGGCGAAGGACCGGCTAGTGTTCGCTCCGGTACTGCCCGACACGGGGTGCCCCGCGACAGCGACGGGGCTGAGATCACACCCGTAGAACCTGAACCAGTTAGCACTGGCGGAGGGATGTCAGCGATGTCGATGCCGCACGCTTCCATGGAGCCGCACGCCGCCGAGGCGCCGGGCGCGGCCGTCTTCGACGGGCGCATGCCCGTCGCACCGGGGGACTGGCGCCCCGAGGCGCGGGGCATAGCCCCCGTCCCCGAGAGCCACCGGTACGGGCGCGCCGGACGGCTGTTCACCGTCTGGTTCGCGCCGAACCTGACCATGAGCGGCGTCTTCACCGGCACCGTCGGGATCGCCCTGGGGCTGGACTTCGCCACCGCCCTTGCCGCGGTGGTCGTCGGCACCGTGCTCGGCGCCGTGCCCACCGCCTACCTCGGCACCTGGGGCAGCCGCACCGGTGCGGGTCAACTGCCGCTCGCGCGGCTGGCCTTCGGGCGGGGCGTGGTCGTACCCGGCGCTCTGCAATGGCTGTCGTCCATCGCCTGGGACGCGCTCATCGGCCTGTTCGGCGGCGACGCCCTCGCACGGCTCTGCGGCTGGCCGTTCTGGCTGGGGGCGCTGGTGATGATGGCCGCCCAAGGAGCGCTCGGCGCGCTGGGCTACGAGGCGATCCACCGCCTCCAGAAGGGCATGACGGCTGTTCTGGCGATCGCCTTCTGCGCCCTGGCGGTCCGCCTTGCCGACGCCGGGGTCACCCCGGCCGGCCACGGGGCCGCGCACGGTGCCGACCGCTTCGGCGCGTTCGTCCTGACCGCCACGATCGCGTTGAGCCTGGCCATCTCCTGGGCTCCGTACGCCAGCGACTTCAGCCGATATCTGCCGCGCGCCACCTCCCCGGCGCGCATGTTCTGGTGCACGCTGTCCGGCGTCGTCGTGTCGTTCACCGCCGTTCAGGCCCTCGGGCTCTGGGGCGCCTCGGTCTTCACCGACCAGACCGCCCAGGGCGTCGACACCTTGCTCGGCGGTGGAGTGATCGGCTCGGTCGGACTGCTGGCCGTGGCGCTCGCCGCGCTGTGCAGCAACGCGATGAACGACTACAGCGGTTCGCTCGCCCTGCAGGTCATCGGGGCGCGCCTGCCGCGCCCGCTCGCCGCCGGTCTCGCCGCGCTCCTCGGCTTCCCGCTGGTGCTGTGGATGCACGCCGCGGACACTGCCGCCCGCTTCCAGAACGTGCTCCTGTTCGTGGGCTACTGGATTCCCGGGTTCGTGGCGGTCGTCCTCGTCGACTGGCGGGCCCGGGCCCGTGAGCGAGGCGGCGCCGACATCGACCTGGCCGAGGAACAGGCCCGTCAACAACCTTTTCTGCCCGCGCTGTTGGCGTTCCTCGCCGCCTTCGCCGCCACCGTTCCCTTCATGGACACGGCCCTCTACGTCGGGCCCGTCGCCGAGGCGCTGCACGGCGCGGACCTCGGCTACTACGTGGCCTTCGGCACCGCGCTCGTCCTCTACGCGCCTTTCAGGCTGCGTCGGGGCAAGACGCTTCGGACGGGCCGCACCGACGTCGGCCCGACGTGATCAGGTCCGACCTGAACTGACAGGCATCGGCGCCCGGCTGCCGGCCGGACGCCGGTACGCGTCATGCGGGTCCAGGGATTCTGCTGTCGGCCAAGACGGGCGCGGCCGTCCCGCCGAGGCCGACAGGATCGGCCCATGCAGCCGCTCTTCGTGCTCGTCCACAGCCCGTCCGTGGGTCCCGCGACCTGGCGCCCGGTGGCCGACCGCCTGAGAGCGGCGGGACATCAGGCGCGGGTGCCGTCCCTGCTGCACGTGGCCGCCGACGCTCCGCCTTTCTGGCCCGGCATCGTCCGCGCCGTCCGTGACGACCTCCGGCACGTCCCGGCCGACCAGCCCGTCGTCCTGGTGGCACACAGCAACGCGGGCCTGTTCCTCCCTGTGATCCGCTCGGGCCTCGACCAACCGGTGACCGGCTCGGTCTTCGTCGACGCCGCGCTGCCGGCCCGGACGGGACCGACCCCCGTCGCGCCATCGGAACTGCTGGACCTTCTCCGCCCGATGGCGGTCGACGGCGTACTGCCGCGATGGACCGACTGGTGGGACGAGGCCGACATCGCCCCGATGTTCGCCGATCCCGCGATGCGGCGGACGGTCGTCGAGGAGCAGCCCACTCTGCCGCTGTCCTACTACGAGCAGCACATCCCCGTGCCCGACGGCTGGGACGACCACCCCTGCTCCTACCTGCTGTTCGGCCCGCCGTACGAAGACCTCTGCGCCGAGGCGCGCGCACGCGGCTGGCGCGTGGCACACCTTCCCGGCGCACACCTCCACCAGCTCGTCGACCCCGCCGGCACGGCCCGGCACCTCGTCGGCCTCGCCACCGCCCCCTGACGCTCCCGCCCAGTACAGCCGAGCTTTTTGCGCAGCACGCCGTCGAGATCGCGGGCTTCTTGCGTCATGGGCAAATCGGAATGCGCCGAGGGCAAGAGCGCGTACCGTCGGACCCATGACGCACGACGTATCCGCAGCTCACGGCACCCACGCACACACCCACGCGCACGGCGGCCACGGGGAAGCGCACCAGCACGGACCCGGCCCGGACGGCCTCGCGGAGATCCTCGACCGCGACGCCGAACTGTTCGCGAGCTACCTCGCCTCCGTGACCGCCCGGGTCGCGGAGCTGGCCGGGGACGACGTCCGGCACATCGTGGACCTCGGTGCCGGCAGCGGAACCGGCACCTTCGCGCTGCTGAAGCAGTTCCCCGACGCGCGGGTGACCGCCGTCGACAGCTCCGCCGACATGCTGGAACAGCTCGCCAGGGCCGCGGCGGAGCGGGACGTGACCGCACGGGTGGAGACCGTCCAGGCCGACGCCGGGGCGAGCCTGCCGGGCATCGACGGCGCGGACCTCGTCTGGGCCTCGGCCTCCCTCCATCACCTTGACGACCCGGCCGCGGCGCTCGCCGTCATCCATGGAGCACTGCGCCCCGGCGGGCACGTGGCCGTCGCCGAACTGGACGGGATGCCGCGCTTCCTGCCCGACGACGTCGTGCCGGACCGGACCGGCCTGGAGGACCGGTGCCGTACGGCGCTCACCGCACTCCACGCCGAGCAGGTGCCCCACCTGGGAGCCGACTGGGGCACCCTGTTGGCAGCGGCGGGTCTCGGCGTCGAGTACGAGCACACCGAGCATCTGCGCCTGGACGCCTCGACCCCGCTGCCCGCGAGCGCCGGACTCTACGCGCACCGCGTCCTGCACCGCATCCGCGGAGCCGTGGAGGGCCGCGTCGACGCCGCCGACCTCGCGGCGCTCGACACGCTCCTGGACGGCGGCGCGCAGGACGTGCGCCACCGCGACGACCTCGTGGTGCGCTCGACACGACAGCTGTGGATCGCCCGCCGCCCCGCGGACGCCGGACTCTGACGGCGCGCACCGCCCGCGTCGGGCCGCGGAGGAACCGCGCCGAAGCGGCACGTCACGCGGCTCGCCTACGCTCTGCCAGGTGTGCGCACATGTGATGGTCGCCGAAGACGACGAGAAACAGGCCGAACTGGTCCGCCGCTACCTGGAGCGGGAGGGCCACGCCGTCACCGTCGTGGGGGACGGGCGGCAGGCCATCGAGGAGGTCCGGCACAAGGAGCCCGACCTCCTCGTCCTCGATGTGATGATGCCGCGGACCGACGGCCTGGACGTCGTACGCGTGCTGCGCGCGGAGGCGCGTGAGGTGCCGGTGCTGATGCTGACGGCCCGCAGCACCGAGGACGATCTGCTGCTCGGCCTCGACCTGGGCGCCGACGACTACATGACGAAGCCGTACAGCCCGCGCGAGTTGATGGCGCGGGTGCGCACACTGCTGCGCCGCACCCACCGGGGCGGCCCCGGCCCGAGCGGCACCGCCCGGTTCACGGTCGGCTCGCTGGTCGTCGATCCCGACCGGCACGAGGTCTCGGTCGACGGCGCGCCCGTGGAGTGCACACCCGGCGAGTTCCGGCTGCTCGCCGCGATGGCCGCCGAGCCCGGCCGGGTCTTCAGCCGTCAGCGGCTCCTCGCGGAACTGCACGGATTCGACAAGTACATAAGCGACCGCACGGTCGACGTGCACGTCATGAACCTCCGCAAGAAGATCGAGCCCGCGCCGCGCCGCCCGGTCCGGCTGCTCACCGTGTTCGGCGTCGGCTACAAGCTGACGGACCCGGCGAAGGGCGCACGCGATGCGTCGGCGTAGGCCGGGGGAAGGGCCGCGGCGGGACCGGCCGCCGCTGCGCAAGAGCCTGAGCGGCAGACTGCTGGGCGTCTCCGTCCTGGTCGCCACCTGTTCCGTGGCGGCGACGGCCTGGCTCGCCGTCCAGACCACGTCCGGCGCCATCAAGCAGGAACAGGGCCAGAACCTCGCCGACGACACGAGGATCTACGACACCCTGCTCGGGTACGCGGCCACGCACCCCGGCTGGGACGGCGTCGACGCGACCGTGCGCGACCTGGCCCGCTCCACGGGGCGCCACATCACGGTGACCACCCAGGCACGCCGTCCGCTCGCCGACTCGGCGGGGCACACGGCCCCGGGCGCGCTGCCCACGCAGGCCTCGGCCACCGTCGATCCGCTGTCCGTGGACACGGCGCTCGCCGCCGACCGGACCCGGACGGCGACCGCGTCGACGGACCGGATCGACGCACGCGCGGTCGGCCCGTTCCGGCTGCCGGCCGCCGAGCGGTCGCAGCTGCGCGCCTTGGCCCGGCGCGCCACGTCGTGCCTGCGGTCGGTCGGGCTCGCCTCGGACATCGTGGTGGGCCCGAGCGGCCGCCCGCGGATACAGACCGTCGGCACCGGCGCCGGTACCGGGACGAGCACCGCCACCCTCCCCCCGGTGTACGACAAGTGCACGACGGACGCGCTCGACCGGCCGACGACGACGGAGCGCAAGGCGCTCGCCGCGCTGACCCGCCTCACCAACTCCTGCCTCACGCGCCAGGACCACTCCCGCGTCGCCCTCTCCCTCGACCTCACCTGGGAGCAGGGGCCGCGCCCCGTACCGGCGCAGGAAGCGTCCCGGGCACCGACGCCGGCCCCGGTCGCGACCGTGGCCGAGGACGACCGCACGGTGGCCTCGTGCGTCAGCACGGCGCGCCGCGAACAGCTCACCTCCTACGTCGCCGCGCCCGTCCTGCTGCTCATCGGCGACCCGGACGGCGGCACCGTCCCCGGTTTCGACCTGTCCCCCCGTAACACCGCCAAGATCGCGGGCGTCGCCGCCCTGGTCCTCGCCCTGACCGTCGGCGCCTCCGTCCTCGCCGGCACCCGACTGGTGCGACCGCTGTACGCGCTGACGGGCGCCGCCCAGCGACTGCGGGACGGCGGCGCCGCGCAGCCGGTACCGGTGACGACGGACAACGAGATCGGCAGGCTCGCGGCCGCGTTCAACGACATGTCGGCCCACCGCGCACGTCTGGAGGAGCAGCGCAAGGCCATGGTGAGCGACGTCGCGCACGAACTGCGCACGCCGCTGAGCACCATCCGCGGCTGGCTGGAAGCGGCGCAGGACGGACTGGCCGACCCCGATCCGGCGTTCGTCGCGTCGCTCCTCGAAGAGGCCGTGCAGCTCCAGCACATCATCGACGACCTGCAGGACCTGGCGGCCGCGGACGCGGACGCGCTGCGCCTGCACCCGCGGCCGCTGCGCGTCGAGGAACTGCTCGGCCAGGTCGCCGCGGCCCACCACGTGCGCGCGGAGACCGCGGGGGTGACGCTGGCCGTGGAGCAACAGGCTCCTCCCGTGCCGGAGTTGACGGCGGACCCGGTGCGGCTTCGGCAGGCGGTCGCCAACCTCGTGTCGAACGCGATCCGTCACACGGAGCCGGGCGGCACGGTCACCCTGCGGGCCCACGCGACGGAGTCCGGTGACGAGATCGTGGTGGAGGTCGCCGACACCGGCAGCGGCATCCCCGAGACCGACCTGCCGTACGTCTTCGACCGTTTCTGGCGCGCGGAGAAGTCCCGCAACCGGCGCACGGGCGGCAGCGGCCTGGGCCTGTCGATCGTCCGCAAACTCGCCCAGGCCCACGGCGGTTCGGCCACGGCCGCGAGCACGGAGGGCGAGGGATCGGTGTTCGCGCTGCGGCTGCCGCGCACGGGTCCGCCCCCGCGGACCGGCCCTGATGCCACGACCACAGCGGTCTGACAGCTTCTTCACAACTCCGCGCAAGCCTGTGTCCGTCGATCACCGGCTCACAACCGGCGATCGACGTCTCGTGGCCGACCGGCCCCGAGCGAACAGGTATTGGAGTCATCGCCATGTCCCACCGACTGTCCCTGCGCACCGCAGCCGTCGCCGCCGCCGTGGCGGCCGGGGTGCTCGTGCCCGCCGGCACCGCGCTCGCCACCGACACCACACCCAAGCCGGTGGCGAGCGACCGCGCCGCCGACGAGAAGGCCGACAAAACGCCCGCCCCGACCGGGGACTCGGACGCGGCGCGCAAGCGGGCCGCCGCCAAGGAGGCCGAGGCGACGCCCGCTCCGGCGCAGGACTCGGAGGCGGCGCGCAAGCGGGCCGCCTCCGCCACGACACCGCCGCGCGGCGGTGTGGCCGCCGGTGAACAGCCGGCGGCGCACGACGACGGCGCCACCACGGCCCTCGTCGGCTCGCTCTCCGCGGCGGCACTCCTCGCGGGCGCGGGCACGGTGGTGCTGCGCCGCCGCTCGGCGCAGCACTGAGCAACCGCCCTCCGCTCAAGGCGCCGTCCGTTTCCCGGGCGGCGCCCCGGCTTTCCGCCCCAGGAGTCCCTCGTGCACCAGCCGACGCGCCGCGCGGCCGCCCTGCCCCTGCTCGCCCTCCTCGTCTCGCTCACCGCCTGCTCCTCGGGCACCGGCGCCCGCATCAGCGGCGACGCGACCACCGCGCCGCCCACCCGTCGGGTGCCCGGACCCGAGCGCACCGCTTCCGCCGTTCCCGACCGGGTGACCATCGCGTCCGTCGGCGTCGACAGCGCTCTTCTCCCGCTCGGACTGAACCAGGACGGCACCGTCGAGGTCCCGCCCGCCGAGCAGGGGATGACCGCCGGCTGGTACACGGGTGCCGCGGTTCCGGGCGAGCCCGGCGCCGCCGTGATCATCGGGCACAACGACACCCGGTTCGGCGAAGCCGTCTTCCACGACCTCCACAAGATCAGCAAGGGTGCCGACATCGCCGTGCGCGACTCCCGCGGCAGGACCGTCCACTTCACGGTCACGGCGACCGAGACCGTCAGCAAGAAGGCCTTTCCGACGGACAAGGTCTACGGGGCCACGAACGCGCGCGTCCTGCGCCTGATCACCTGCGACGGCGCCTTCGACCCGCAGGGCCACCCCGTGGACAACCTGATCGTGTACGCAGCCGAACGCTGATCCGCCGGCCACCCCGACGTCCCGTCCCCGTCGTCCCGACCGCAGGCGCCGGGCCCGCTGTGCCTCGTAAGCTGGCAACCATGCGGACGCGACCCACGCTGACCTGGGAACCCACGGGCGACCTGCCGCCGGCCTCGACCGACCTGGGCATCGTCGTCGAGGCCGTGCGCGCGGGCGGGGTCGCCGTGCTGAGCGGCGCGGGGCTCTCCACCGAGTCGGGCATCCCCGACTACCGCGGCGAGCACGGCTCCCTGCGCCGACGGCACGTCCCGATGACCTTCCAGGAGTTCGTCGGCGGCGAGGACGCGCGACAGCGCTACTGGGCGCGCAGCCAGCTGGGGTGGCGGGCGATGACCCGCGCCCGGCCGAACGCCGGGCACCGGGCCGTCGCCACGCTGGCCGAAGCCGGGCTCGTCACGGGCGTGATCACGCAGAACGTGGACGGGCTGCAGCAGTCCGCCGGGGTGCGGGACGTCATCGAGCTCCACGGCAGCCTGAGCCGCGTGATCTGCCTCGACTGCGGTCGCGGCAGCACCCGCTCGGAGCTCGACCGCCGGCTGCGGGAGGCCAACCCGGGGTTCGAGGCCGCCGCAGGGCGACACCGTGCGGCGCGGGTCAATCCGGACGGAGACGTGGAGCTGCCCGAGGAGGCGGTCCGCGCGTTCCAGGTGGTGCCGTGCGCGGCCTGCGGTACGGGCGTGCTCAAGCCCGACGTCGTCTTCTTCGGCGAGAACGTGCCGCCCGAGCGGGTGGCGGCGTGCCACCGCCTCGTCGACGAGGCCACCACCCTCCTGGTGCTCGGCTCGTCCCTGACCGTGATGTCCGGGCTCCGCTTCGTGCGCCGGGCGACGCAGTCCGGCACCCCGGTCCTGATCGTCAACCAGGGCCCCACCCGCGGCGACCGCTGGGCCGCGCGCCGGATCGAACTGCCCCTCGGCGAGGCGCTGTCCGCCGTCGCGGCGCAGGTGTGCGCCTGACGTCCGAGCGCGTGACGCGACGACGCTCTTCTCCTGACAAAGACTGATCTGCACCGCTGTGGCCCTCCGCCCCGGTGCCGCGTCCGGCTGTCCCGCGACAGGGCTCTCATGCGCAAAGTTGATTCAAACAGCCATTGACCCGTCAACTTCGAGCAAATAGCGTCGGGGTACTCCGGTTGTGGGGCCACGCCCCCGAACGACCGCCGACGGCTGCACGCCTTCTCCCGGGTGGGGAAGGGCGCTGCCCTCACCCCCTCCAGGAAGGCCCCGCGTGCGCAGACGTTCCCTCCTCTCGGCGGCTGCCGCGACCACGCTCGCGACGGCCCCACTCGCCTCCGGCTGCAGTTCCTCCGCGTCCTCGTCGGCCTCCTCCGGCGGCTCCCGGCGCGGCCACCTCACCTACGGCGTCTGGGACGTCTACCAGGTGCCCGCGATGCAGCGGGCGGCGCGGGAGTTCGAGCGCACCCGGCCCGGGGTCACAGTCGACGTCCAGCTCACCCCCAACGGGACGTACTGGACGAAGCTGCGCACCGCCTGCACCGGCGGCGCGGCCCCGGACGTCTTCTGGATGAACGGCCCGAACTTCGGCCTCTACGCGGACGCGGGACAGCTCCTGCCCCTGGAGACCGACGGGCCCGACGCCGTAGTGCGGCCCGACGACTTCCCGCCGGACCTGATGTCGCTCTACCGCTGGAAGGGCACCCAGTACGGCGCCCCGAAGGACTTCGACACCGTCGCCCTCTGGTTCAACAAGGAGATCTTCGACCGGGCCAAGGTCGACTACCCGGACGACAGCTGGACCTGGCAGGACCTGATCTCCACCGCCCAGCGGCTCACCGACCGCAGGCGCGGGATCTACGGTGTCGGCGCCCCGGTCCGCCCGCAGGAGAACTACTACAACTCGATACCCCAGGCGGGCGGTTGGGTCATCTCCGCGGACAAGGCGCGCTCCGGCTACTCCGACGAGCACACCAGGGAGGGACTGCAGCTGTGGGTCGACCTGATCCACCGCTACCGCGCCTCGCCCACGCTCCAGCAGATGACCGACACCGACCCCACCCAGATGTTCCAGTCCGGGACGCTGGCCATGACCTACGAAGCGTCCTACAACGCGGCGACGTTCTACCGCGACCCCGAACTGCGGGCCAAGGTCGACGTCGCGCCGATGCCCAAGGGCCGCCGCCGCGCCACCGTCCTGCACGGCCTGGCGAACGTTGTCTACGCCCGGACGCCGCACCCCGAACTGGCCCGGGAATTCGTCCGGTTCCTCGGCGGGGAGCAGGCCTCCCGACTCCAGGGCAAGTACGGCACCGCCATCCCCGCGCGCAACGGCACCGCCGAGCCCTGGGCCGCCGGAATGCCGCGCTTCGACCTCCAGGTGCACCTGGACGCGCTCGACTACGCGGTGCCCTTCCCCAGCTCCGCCAACAGCGCGGCCTGGCAGCACAAGGAACAGATGTGGCTCGCCAAGGCATGGAGCGGTGACGACAGCCTCAAGGGCGCCACCGGCTCCCTGACCGACGCGATGAACCAGCTGCTCGCGCAGGAGAGAAAGGGCCGGTCCTGATGAGCCTCGATGTGCGTACGGACACCGCCGTACCGGCACCGCGCACCGCGCCGAAAGCCGTGGACCAGCGGGAGCTGCGCCGACGTGAGCGCCGCTTCGAGAACCGGGACAAGTGGTGGGGCTACGCCCTGATCGCCCCGGCCGGACTGGGCCTCGCGGTGTTCTACCTGTGGCCCGTCGTGCAGACGCTGTACTACAGCTTCACCGAATGGGGCGCCTTCGGCGGCACCACCTGGATCGGCCTGTCCAACTACCGCACGCTCGTGGGCGACCCGGAGTTCTGGCAGTCGCTGGCCAACACCGGCATCTACACCGGCCTCGTACTGCTCGGGATCCCGCTGTCGATGGCCCTCGCCGTGCTCCTCAACATCAAGGGACTGCGCGGCACCGGCGTCTACCGCACGCTCTACTTCCTGCCCGTGGTCACGATGCCCGCCGCCGTCGCGGTGGTCTGGCGCTGGCTCTACAACGGCGACGCCGGCATCCTCAACCACGCGCTGTCCACGATCGGGATCGACGGCACCTACTGGGTGTCCGACCCGCACACCATCCGCTTCGCCGTCGCGATCGTCGGCGTGTGGATGACCGTCGGCTACAACATGATCCTGCTGCTCGCCGGACTCCAGAGCATCCCCGGCGACTACTACGAGGCGGCGGCGCTCGACGGCGCGGGACGCGTCCGGCAGTTCTTCTCCGTGACCCTGCCGCTGCTGAGCCCCACCCTGTTCTTCACCACCGTGCTCTCGGTGATCCAGTCCCTCCAGGTCTTCGACCTGGTGTACCTGATCATCGGTGCCAATACGACGAACTCGCTCCAGAACCCCGCCTACGGCGAGGGCCAGACCGTCGTGATGCTCTTCTTCCAGAAGGCGTTCTTCGACAACCAGCGCGGCTACGGCGCCGCGATCGTCTGTGTGCTGTTCGTCCTGATCATGGCGATGACCGCCGTCCAGTTCCGGTTGCAGAAGAGGTGGGTCCACTATGCGTGAGTCGACGCGGAGCACCCGCCGCAGCCGCGAGGGCCGGCTGTGGCCCGCTCACCTCCTCCTCTCGCTGGGCGCGGTCGTCACCGTCTTCCCGCTGGTGTGGGAGCTGTTGACCTCCTTCAAGAGCTTCGGCGAGTCCGTCCAGGTGCCGCCGACGATCCTGCCCGCCCACTGGGACTGGTCGAACTACGCGAAGGTCTTCGACGGGGTGCCGTTCGGGCAGCAGTTCCTCAACACCGTCGTGATGGCGCTGCTGCGCACCGCGGCCCAGCTGCTGCTGTGCTCGATGGCTGCCTACGCCTTCGCCCGCATCCGCTTCCCCTGGCGCGGAGTCATCTTCCTCGGATTCCTCGCCGTGCTGATGGTGCCGGGCCAGCTCTTCCTGCTGCCCCAGTACCAGATCATGCAGGACCTGGGCTGGCTCGACTCCATGCAGGCGCTGGTGGTGCCCGGCATGTTCTCCGCCTTCGGCACGTTCCTGCTGCGCCAGTTCT
The DNA here is from genome assembly GCF_050410835.1 of Streptomyces sp. cg35. Classification (NCBI taxonomy): domain Bacteria; kingdom Bacillati; phylum Actinomycetota; class Actinomycetes; order Kitasatosporales; family Streptomycetaceae; genus Streptomyces; species Streptomyces sp. cg35. The sequence goes on along the minus strand of NZ_CP191268.1, from coordinate 348,129 downwards.
TCATGGGCCTGCCCGAGGAACTGGAGGAGGCGGCGCGCCTCGACGGGGCCAACCCGTTCACCGTCTTCTGGCGGATCGCCCTGCCGCTGGCCCGCCCGGGCCTCCTCGCGCTGGGCATCCTCACGTTCCTCTGGTCGTGGAACGACCTGATGTGGCCGCTGATCGTCAACACCGACCCGGCCAAGATGCCGCTGTCGGCCGGTCTGGCCGCCCTCCAGGGCGCCCACCTGACCGAGTGCCCGGTGCTGATGGCCGGGTCCCTCCTCGCGACCCTCCCGGTGATCGTGGTGTTCGTCGCCATGCAACGCCAGTTCATCCAGGGCATCGCTTTCTCCGGCATGAAGGGCTGAGCACGCGTGACCGACACCTCCCACGTCTCCACCGCACCGGCGGGCAGCAGCACACCCACACGTGACCTGCGCCTCGGCGTCATCGGGCTCGGCCTGCGCGCCACCCTCGCGCAGGAGGCCCACCGCCCCGGCGAGGGGTCCGTGGTGGTGGCCGCCGCCGACACGTCACCCGGCATGTTCGGCAGGGCCCGCACCTGGTTCGGCGACGACGTCCACGTCTATCCCGGCCACCGGGAGATGCTGGTCGCGGAGGACCTGGACGCCGTCTTCGTCATCACCCCCGACCACACCCACGAAGCGCTCGCCGTCGACCTGCTGGCGGCCGGGGTCGCCGTCTTCGTGGAGAAGCCGCTGGCCATCACCACCGAAGGATGCGACCGCGTCCTGGAGGCCGCGCGAACCGGCGGAGCCCGCCTGTACGTCGGCCACAACATGCGGCACATGCCGGTGGTCCGGGTGATGCGCGACCTCATCAGGCGCGGCGAGATCGGCGAGGTCAAGGCCGTGTGGTGCCGGCACTTCGTCGGCCACGGCGGCGACTTCTACTTCAAGGACTGGCACGCGGACCGCCGCAACACCACCGGCCTTCTCCTGCAGAAGGGCGCCCACGACCTGGACGTCATCCACTGGCTGGCCGGCGCGTACACCGAGCGGGTCAGCGCGCTCGGCGGACTCACCGTCTACGGCGACATCGCCGACCGCTCGGGGCAGGCCCCCGGCGCGGTGATGCCCGACTGGTACGACCCCGAGAACAACTGGCCGCCCCTGTCCCACACCGGTCTCAACCCCGTCGTCGACGTGGAGGACCTCTCGATGATGGTCATGCGCCTCGAGGGCGGCGTGCACGCCAGCTACCAGCAGTGCCACTACACACCCGACTACTGGCGCAACTACACGGTCATCGGCACCGAGGGGCGGCTGGAGAACTTCGGCGACCACGGGGAGACCGCCGAGGTCCGGGTGTGGAAGCGGCGCAGCGGATACCGGGCCGACGCCGACCTCGTCGTCCCGATGCCGGAGCCCGGCGACGGCGGGCACGGCGGCTCCGACCCGCTGCTGGTGGCGGAGTTCCTGCGCTTCGTCCGCACGGGCGGGGCGACGGACACCAGCCCGGTCGCGGCCCGTGAGGCCGTCGCCGCGGGCGTCGCCGCCACGGAGTCGCTGCGCGCCGACGGCCGTCCCGTCACGGTGCGACGGGTCGCCCCGGATCTGGCGGAGTGGTTCGCGAACGGCCAGCGGTGAACGCCCCCTGAAATTGGCGAAAAGCCTGCCCAGGTGCAAAGCAACTGGTCAACGGACCGGCGGAGCAATCCGGTTCTCGATCGTTCTCCGAATGACAGCAAAGTCCGGTCCGGTCCGTTTAGAGGCCGGTCGCTCGGTTAGTCGGGGGGTGTCGCCGGACAGGACGCACGGTGCAGCCCTGCACCGCCTGACCGAAAGCGACTGATGTACGGAGGTACCACCATGACCGAGAACATCTGGAGTTACCCGGCCAGTGCTGGTCACACTCCGAATGCCGATCTGACCGGGTACAAGGTCGAGGCGACGGACGGGCAGATCGGGAAGGTGGACAAGCACTCCAACGACGTAGGTTCGCAGTACATCGTCGTGGACACCGGCGTGTGGATATTCGGCAAGGAGGTGCTGCTGCCCGCCGGCACGATCACGGCCATCGACTCCGAAGCGAAGACGATCCAGGTGTCGCGCACCAAGAACGAGATCAAGAGCGCTCCGGAGTTCGACAAGGAAAAGCACCTGGGCGACGCCGGCTATCACGACGAGCTGGGCTCGTACTACGGCCGCGCTCCTGGCGCCCCCGGCACTCCGGGCGCAGGGCCGACGACTCCTGGCCGCCCCACGGTCTGACGACCGGCCCGGTTCCGGGCAGGTCAGGGGCGGGCCGCGCCGTGCGGCCCGCCCACGCGGCTGTGCGGCCCGCTCCGGCCGGAACGCGGAGCGGGCCCTCCTGCCGACAAATGGCCGTGTCGGAGAAGAAGCCGCAGGATGGATCTAACGTCGGTACGCCCCCGTGCCCGCCGAACCGGAGACGGGCCCTTTGAAGCGGCGCTCCTAAGCTGCGAACCCGGACCTTCGCGGCGCAGAGAACATCACCCATTGAAAGGCGTGCGTAGCCCATGAGTGACGTCACAGGTAAAGCGACCACCACGGATGCCGGAGTCCCGGTGGAAAGCGATGAACACTCGCTCACCGTTGGCGCCGGCGGGCCCATCCTCCTGCAGGACTCCTATCTGATCGAGCAGATGGCGCAGTTCAACCGGGAGCGGATTCCCGAGCGACAGCCGCACGCGAAGGGAAGCGGCGCTTTCGGTCACTTCGAGGTCACCGGAGACGTCACTCCCTATACAAAGGCCGCCCTTTTCCAGCCGGGCACCCGCACCGAACTCGTGACACGGTTCTCCACCGTCGCGGGAGAGCGGGGGAGCCCGGACACCTGGCGTGACCCGCGCGGATTCGCGGTGAAGTTCTACACCACCGAGGGCAACTACGACATGGTGGGGAACAACACCCCGGTCTTCTTCATCAAGGACCCGATGAAGTTCCAGCATTTCATCCGGTCCCAGAAGCGCCGTGCGGACAGCAACCTCCGCGACCACGACATGCAGTGGGACTTCTGGACCCTGTCGCCCGAGTCCGCCCACCAGGTCACCTGGCTGATGGGCGACCGGGGTATCCCGCGCACCTGGCGCCACATGAACGGCTACACCTCGCACACCTACATGTGGATCAATGCGCGGGGCGAGCGGTTCTGGGTCAAGTACCACTTCAAGACCGACCAGGGCATCGAGTACTTCACCCAGGACGAGGGTGACCAGATGTGCGCGGCCGACACGGACTACCACACCCGGGATCTCTTCGAGCACATCCGCGACGGGGACCACCCGAGCTGGACGCTGTACGTGCAGGTCATGCCGTACGAGGATGCCGCCGGGTACCGCTTCAACCCGTTCGACCTGACCAAGGTGTGGCCGCACGCCGACTACCCGCTGGTCGAGGTCGGCAAGATGACGCTGGACCGCAACCCCACGGACAACCACGCCGAGATCGAGCAGGCGGCGTTCCAGCCGAACAACCTGGTCCCGGGCATCGGGCCCAGCCCCGACCGGATGCTCCTGGGACGGCTGTTCTCGTACGCCGACGCCCACCGGCACCGGATCGGGGGCAACTACCAGCAACTGCCGGTCAACGCCCCCGTCGCGCCCGTGCACACGTACTCCAAAGACGGCGCCATGGCCTACCGCAAGACCGAGGACCCGGTGTACGCGCCGAACTCCAAGGGCGGTCCGGCAGCCGACACGGAGCGCTACGGCACCCCGCCGAGCTGGTCCGCGGACGGTGAGATCACCCGAGCCGCGTACGTCGACCACGCCGAGGACGACGACTGGGGCCAGGCGGGCACCATGGTGCGTGAGGTGCTCGACGACGCCGCACGCGACCGCCTCGTGGACAACGTCGTCGGCCACCTGCTCAACGGGGTGAGCGAACCGGTGCTGGTCAGGGCCTTCGCCTACTGGTCGAACATCGACAAGTCCCTCGGTGAACGCATCGAGCAGGGGGTCCGTGCCAAGGCGGACGAGAAGGACCCCAAGGCCGCGGAGCAGGCCAATCCGGCGCGCGGCAGCATGCAGGACAAGGCCTGATCCACCCGCGCGAACCGTCTGCCGCTGCCCGTCGGGGCAGCGGCAGACGGCTGCCCCGACGCGAGCGGATGCGCCGCCTGACCGAGGACGCGCAGGGCGAGCACGATCTGCTCCTCCTCCTGCTCCTGCACGGCGGCGTCCCCCTGCTCACCCATGGGGAGTGAGCCGGACGAGAATCGGCCCCATCCCGTCGATCCAGTCCTCTCCCGCCTCGACGGCCGCCTGTCCCTCCCCGAGAATGCGGAGCTGGAGGGGCTCGAGCCACCTGCGGCACCAGCGGGCCCGCACGTCGTCGTCGATGTCCGCCGTGCAGACCTCGTTGACGCCCGCGCCCAGAGCACGGGCCGCTGTGCGGAAGTCGCTGCCGACCCATTCCCCCGCACCATCGGTGACCAGCGCCCACGACATTTTGAACATGTACCGACACTATCGATGGACCGGTTCCGGTTGACGCCGGAGGTGCCGGACGGGCGGTGGTGCCACCGGCGGCCCGGATCCTCTTCGGGCTGGCGGGGAGGCGGAGGGTGCGTTCCGGGGCCCGGGTGACCGAGGTCACCAAAAGCGCGGCGCGATCTTGGAATGTGAGTGCCTCTTGCGCTGCTGCACCCTTGTGGGTTTGCCTCTTCAAGAGGTGATGCCGGGCAATGAGGCCCGGTGCGACGGACCGCCGGGTCGGAGACCTTCCCGGTCCCGCCCGCCGTACCCCGCGCCCCGCTCATGGACCGCTGTCTTCGAAAGGTCTCCTGCACCATGCCGCTGGCCCTACTGGCCCTGGCTGTTGTCGCGTTCGGCATCGGCACGACCGAGTTCGCCACGATGGGGCTGCTGCCCCAGATCGCCGACGGCGTCGACGTGTCCGTGCCGCACGCCGGCAACCTCGTCTCGGCGTACGCGCTCGGTGTCGTCGTCGGCGCCCCGGTGCTGACCGGCATCGGAGCGCGCGTACCGCACAAGCGGCTGCTGCTGCTTCTCTCCGGACTGTTCGTCGTCGGCAACGTCGCGTCCGCGCTCGCGCCCAACTTCGGCCTGCTCTTCGCCGCACGTTTCCTGGCCGGCCTGCCGCACGGAGCGCTCTTCGGCGTGGGAGCCGTCGTGGCCTCCAAGCTGGTCGCCCCCGACCGTGCCGCCCGCGCCGTGTCGAAGATGTTCCTCGGGCTCACGGTGGCGAACATCGTAGGCGTGCCGGCCGGCACGGCCCTCGGGCAGCACCTCGGCTGGCGGTCCGCCTACTGGGCGGTCGCGGTCATCGGCGTCGCCGCCCTCGTCGCGCTGGCTCTCTTCGTGCCCCACCAGCCGCGCGGCACACAGTCCGGCATCCGGCACGAGCTGCGCGCGATGGGCAACAAGCAGGTCGTGATCGGCCTGGCCACGGCCGTGGTCGGATTCGGCGGCTTCTTCGCCGTCTACAGCTACCTGGTGCCCATGCTGACCCACGTCACGGGCATCTCCGACTCCTCGACCACACTGGTCCTCGCGCTCTACGGCGTCGGCATGACGCTCGGCACGCTGATCGCGGGCCCGCTCACCGACCGCGCCCTGCGACCGACGCTGTACGCGGGGCTCGCCCTCCTCGCCGCCGCGCTCGTGACGTTCTACTTCGCCGTCCACAGCACGGTGCCCGCGCTGGTGACGATCACCTTCATCGGCGCGATGGGCTCCCTCATCACCACGCCCGTGCAGATGCTGCTCATGGCCAAGGCGGAGAACGCCCCGACGATGGCGGCGGCCTCCAACCACTCCGCCTTCAACCTCGCCAACGCGGGCGGTGCCTGGCTCGGCGGCCTGGCCATCTCGGCGGGCTGGGGCTGGACCTCGCCCAACCTGGTCGGGGCGGCCCTTGCCCTGGCCGGCCTCGGCCTCGCCTTCACGGGAGGCCTCATGGACCGGGGCACCCGGCGCTCCCAGGTGGTCACCTCGTCCTCGGAGCACTCCCCGCAGGCCGACCAGATCACGACGGGGCAGTGAGCCCCACGGCAGTGTGACGACGGGCTCCTGGGTCAGCTCGTCGTGGCCGAGGAGATCGCGGCGAGGGACGCCGCCAGTTCCTTTCCGGCGTGGTTCCAGGTCCAGGTCCGGTGCGCGGCGGTGTACCGGCGGGGCACGGTCTCGACGAGCATGATCAGGTACAGGTAGCTGCGGTAGAGCTGATAGCGCAGGCGGACGGCGCCGGTGAAGTCCGCCCGGCCGCCCGCCGCCGTGTATCCGGCCAGGAAGTCCTCGTCGTGCTCGATGTCGTCGAACAGGGCGAGGGACACGAAGTCGGCCACCGGGTCGCCGAAGAACATCCGCTCGCCGTCGATGACACCGCCGATGGTCCGGTCGCCCGGCGCGCCGTCGAGCAGCAGATTGCCCTGCCAGAGGTCGAAGTGGACGAGCGCGGGCACGGTGACCTCGTCCAGGACGTCCGCGGCCGAGGCGAGAATCCGGCGGACCGTGGCCACCGGGTGCGGCAGCGCGGCGTGAAAGTGCGCGGCGTCGTCGAGAACGGCGTCGGTCATCTCGGTGAACGCCTCCCGCCAGCTGCCCGGGCGCGATCCGAACGGCCGGGCGGGATAACCGAACCCGGGTCCGGTCAAGGCATGCAGCCGGGCCACGTGCCCGCCCAACTCGCCGCGTAGCCGGGCTTGTTCACGTGGCTCCGGTCCGGGGTCGGCCTCGTGCCAGGGCGCCCCGGGGCACTCGGTCATCACGAGCCCGGTGACGTCCGGCGGGTCTCCGGCCGACTCCGCGTGCACCACGCGCGGCACCGGCACCTCCGCGGCCCGGGCCGCGGCACCGTAGAACACGCTCTCCCCGCGCAACAGGTCATGTTCGTAGGCGAGTGCGGATCGGCCCTCGCCGGACGGCGGCACCTTCACGACCCAGCGCCGCCCGTCGCGCAGGACGACCCTGACCACGGTGTTGTGCGTGCCTCCGGTCAGCGGCAGGCACTCCTGGACGTCCTGGGGTGCGACGGAGGCGGCGGCCAGGGCGCGGACCACCGGCGGGCTGAGGGGCAGACTCACATGTGCTCCTTGGCGAGTGCGAGTGCCCGGGGTCCGACAGCGGGCGGGGCAGGACTACGTGGCGGGGAAGTCGCGGATCGGTGCCGCGGCGCAGGTCGACGCCGTCGTCACGCCCGGCACAGTAACCGAACGCCGTCCCGGGCAGCGCTGAACATGCCTTGCACCGGCGTCACGCCTCGGGCAGCGTGATGTCATGAGTGCCATGAGTGCTGCGGATCCGGCGCCGAGGCAACCGCGCCTGGGTGATGCCTTCGGCTCGATTCTGGCCCGCTGCTGGGCGGCGGGCGCCGTCCCCTACTCCTCGGTCGAGGTCGTCGAACGGGACGACGGGCTGATCAGTGCCAACGACCCCGCCCGCTACTTCGCCGCTCCCGAGGCCTGGTCGGATCTGGAGCGCTGGGCCTGGGAGCAGGCCACGGGTCGCATCCTCGACGTCGGCTGCGGCGGTGGCCGGCACGCGGCGCCCTGGGCCAGGAAGGGCCTGGACGTGCTGGGCCTCGACTCCTCGCCCGGCGTGGTGGGCATCATGCGGGAGCGCGGACTGGCGGCGCAGCTCGGCAGCCTGCCACAACTCCCGGACGGGCTGGGCACCTTCGAGACCATCGCGCTGTTCGGCAACAACCTCGGCCTCCTCGGCGGCCCCGACCGGGCGCCCGCCGTACTCCGCGCGCTCGCCGAGGTGGCGCGCCCGGGCACCCGGATCCTGGGCACGGCACACGATCCGTCCGGCGGCGAGAGCGTCTCCCACCATGCCGCGTACTTCGCCTGGAATCGCGAACGCGGCCGCAGCCCCGGCCAGTTGAGGATCCGCGTGCGGGACGGCGTGATCGCCACGCCGTGGTTCGACTACTGGCTCGCCGCACCGGACGAGCTCGCGACGGCGGTGGCCGACACCCCGTGGACACTCGAGACGATCGAACGCGCCAGCGCCGGCTCAGGATTAGTGGTGTGCCTGCGCCGCTGAGCGGAGGGGGTTCCTTCGCCTGCTCCGGGCTCCGGACCCTTCCCATGGCCATGAGATCGCCAACGTGACTGCGCGGCAGAGCCCTTGACCTCACCCTCCGGGGAACCGCTGCACCACCGGGTTTTCCGGGCTCTGGATCCGGCAAAGCGGCGGCGACGCGCCCACGGTCGCGGTAGAAGAAGCGCATGGACCTGAACTCGCCGGCCGCTGTGGCGCTCATAGCCGCAGCCGTCTCCGTGGCCGGAACACTCCTCACCGTCCGGGCCACAGTGCGGACCAACCACAATGCTGCAGTTCAGGCGCAGTTCCAAGAGATCATCAAGAAGCGTGTCGAGTACTACCCGAAGCTCTGGAAGATCCACATCCACTACGAGACCAACTGGACCCTCTCGGCCCGGCCCAAGACCCGGGAATGGGCAGAGCAATATGTGCAGGCGCTCAACGAGTTCAACCTCGACGGCGGCGTCTTCTTCTCGCAGCCCGTGTACATGAAATTCTTCGAACTGCGCCGCTACCTGTACCAGGCCATAGAGGCCACCCCGCCCGGAGCCGAAGTGCCCTCCGAGCTCACCCGAAGAATCCAGGAAGCAGTGTACGGCGGCCCCGGCTATGAACCCGGCTTGTCCACCTACGCGAAGGACGACCTCGGCAGCTACCAGACCGCGTCCCTGGCCCATGGTGCGCAGCGCGAGACTCGCCGCCGTTTCCTCACACTGCGCCCTGTGCGCCGCAGTTGATCGCAGAGGCGAACTTGTGCCGAGCGGCGGGGGCATTGTCGCCGAGTTCCGTTCCGCACCAGCCAGGCCGTGCACGTCCCCTGGACAACCACGCGCTCGTGGGCACAGTCGGGCTATGAACCCGCCGACACCGGAGAGTCGGTCCGGTCCGCCACCGAACCCTGGGTCGCGGTCTTCGGGATGGAGCGGTCCTCGCGCAGGGCCGTCCAGACCCGGTGCGACGCCTTGTGAAGCGGCAGGACCCGGCCCGAGTCCTGGGCGTCGTAGGTGACCGGCAGCGTGACCATGTGGGTGCGGTCGGGGCTGATGCCCTTCAACTCCTTGGCCAGACCGAGGAGTTTGTCCGTGGAGGCCAGGCCGGAGTCCGCGCTGATCGTCTTGGTCGCCGTGTCGGCCAGACCGTAGGCCTTGGCCGGGCTGCCGAGCGGATCGACGGTTTCGGCGCGGTGGATCAGGGCCTTGATGAACGCCTGCTGGAGCTGGATGCGACCCAGGTCGCTCCCGTCGCCCACGCCGTGCCGGGTGCGGACGAGCTCCAGTGCCTGCTTGCCCTTGAGCGTGTGCTTGCCGGCGGTCAGGGACAGGCCGCTGTTCTGGTCGTTGATGGCCCGGTGGGTGGTGATGTCCACACCGCCGAGTTCGTCGATGAGCTTCTGGAAGCCCTTGAAGTCGACCTCGAGATAGTGGTCCATGCGGACGCCCGACATCTTCTCGACCGTCTTGACGGTGCAGGCCGGTCCGCCCACTTGGTAGGACGAGTTGAACATGGCCTGCCGCGCGCCGGGCGCGGAGCCGCCGTGCGTCTGTGCGCACGCGGGCCGCTGGACCATCGTGTCGCGCGGGATGCTGACGACCGAGGCCTTCTTGTGGGTCTTGTCGACGTGCAGGACCATCGCCGTGTCGGCGCGGGCGCCGAGAACGCCCTGGCCGTACTGGCCGTGGGTGCCGGCCCGGGAGTCGGACCCGAGCAGGAGGATGTTCATCGATCCGTTCCGCTGCTCGCTCGGGCGGTCGTGCCCGAGGACGGCGTTCACGTTCGTGCCCTGGATGTTGCCGTTGAGGTGCTGCCAGGCGTAGGCCACGCCTCCGCTGCCGGCCAGGACCAGTCCCAGGGCGCCCCAGGCGGTGTACCGCAGGGCCTTCTTCCGCGGCCTGCGCCGGGCGCGGCGGACCCGTGCGGGCCCATAGGGGGGCACCGCCGAGCCGTCGGCCGGGTGCGCCTGACGGTCGTCTCCGCTCTCGTGCGGCATGCGCTGCCCTTCGTCGTGGATCGGTGGTTCAGTACGCCGAGTCGACGTTGTCGATGGAGCCGTACTTGTCGGCGGCGTAGTTGGCGGCCGCGGTGATGTTGGCGACCGGGTCCGTCACGCTGTTCGCGGTGCCGGACACGTGGTAGGCGTCGAACGTCGGCTGGATGACCTGGAGCAGGCCCTTCGACGGGGTGCCGTTGATCGCGTTGATGTCGGTGTTGTTCTGGGCGTTCGGGTTGCCGGAGGACTCACGCATGATGTTGCGGTGCAGTCCCTCGTAGGTACCGGGGATCCCCTTGGCCTTCATGATGTCGAGGGACTCGCGGATCCAGCCGTCGAGGTTGTCGGCGTACGACTTCCCGGTCGCGGCCTGCGTCGCCTTGGTGCTCGCCGCGGCGGGCTCGGCGGCCTGGGCGGGGGAGGGGACCAGCGTGAGGGCCGTGGCCGCGGCACCGGCGGTGGCTATCCCGGCGACGGACATCTTGCGGAGTCGGGTGGCGCGAGCGGTGCTGGTCAGGGTCTTCGTGATGGTCATGCGGGGGTGACTCTCCCATGCGGTGGTGCGTGTTGGTCGGCCGGCGGAAGCGGGCGGGTCGCCCGATGTGTCCGGCTCGAAGAACGTTCATCAGGGTTAGCGGCGCGGGGAGGACGGCGCAAAGATGTGACGTACTACCGCGGTACGCAGAAGGGCCCGCACGGCGCCGGCGCAAGCGGCTCACAGGCCGCGGCGGGGGCGCACCGGCCCTACTACCGTCGTTCGCATGTGACGTGGCTCCTATGGGTGGGCTCACTGTCACCGCCGAGTTACCGACGGGTTCGGGACACCCCAAGGACCATCGCCGTCGTGCGACAGCAGCGCTCGAGCCGAGGCCCCGCACGGCGTGACATCCATCACCGGGCGACGTCCGAGGGAGAGCGCCAGTCGGTATATACGGGGTGGAAACGCCTGAAGAGCCACTGCCGGCCGCAGCGGGGCCATGGGGGTGCGCCGCGTCGGCTGTCATCATGCGATGACATCGCCTGATGACAAGAACGGGAAAACCTTGAGCCCCTCGGAACCGGGAACCGCGACCACCCCTGCCGCACCGGCATCAGCACTCCGCCACCCACGGGCCCTCGTGCCCGTCCTTGTCTCGCTCGGCATGCTCGTCGCCGTCGTCAGCAGCCTCGGCGCACCCCTCATCCCGACCATCGCGGCCGAGGACCACGTCGCCGTGTCCAGCGCGCAGTGGGCGCTGACGGTGACGATGCTGGTCGGCGCCATCGCCACCCCGGTCATGGGGCGCCTGGGCGACGGCCCGCAGCGCAAGCGGGTGATCCTCACCGGCCTCGCCGTCGTCCTGGCCGGCAGTCTCCTGGCGGCCCTGCCCCTCGGATTCGTCTGCCTTCTGGTGGGGCGGGCGCTGCAGGGCGTCGGCATGGGACTCGTGCCGCTCGCCATCGCCACCGCCCGCGACGCGCTGCCCCCGGAGAAGGCGCGATCGGCGGTGGCGACCCTGTCCCTGACCACCGCCGCGGGCATCGGACTCGGCTATCCGATCACCGGCCTGTTCTCCGAGTACCTCGGTATGTACGCCGGATTCTGGTTCGCGGCCGTCACGGCCGCCGCCGCGCTCACCGCCACCGTGCTCGTCGTGCCCGCGGCGCCGCACCGCCCCACCGTCCCGATGGACTACCCCGGAGTGCTCCTGCTGGCAGGCGGCATGGCCGCCCTGCTGATGGCACTGGCCGAGGGGGAGCGGTGGGGCTGGGGGTCCGTGCCGCTGCTCGCGCTGGCGGTCGCGGCCGTCGTCCTTCTCGCCGGCTGGGTCCTGCACTCGCTGCACAGCACGCACCCCCTGGTGCGGGTACGGCTCGTCAAGGACCGCGGCGTGCTCGTCGCCAACCTGACCACGATGGTCGGCGGCGTCGGCACCTACCTGCTGATCGCTCTCGTCACCCGCTACGTCCAGACGCCCCGGTCGGCGGGGTACGGCTTCTCCGCGTCCATCGTCGTCACCGGACTGCTGCTCGTCCCGTTCTCCGCCGCCAGCCTGGTCACCGGCCGACTGGTACGGATCATGGGCCGCGCGGCGACGCCCGGCCGGATGCTGCCGCTGGGCTGCCTGCTCTCGCTCGGCGCCCTGGTCTGCTTCCTCCTCGCCCGCTCCAGCCTGTGGGGCATCGGCGCGATGATGGCGCTCGCCGGGCTCGGCGTGGGCGTGACGTTCGCCGTCACCCCCGGCCTGATAGTCGGCGGGGTGCCCGCGCAGGAGACGGGCAGCGCGATGAGTTTCAATCAGGTCGTGAAGTACATCGGATACTCGACCGGCAGCGCCCTGAGCGCGGTCATCCTGCAGGCCGCCACCGCTCCCGGTGCGCAACTGCCGTCCAACGACGGTTATCGCACCGCGGGCCTCGTCGGCTGCGCCGCCTTCGTGATCACCGGCGTCCTCGCGGTCGCTCTGACCCGGCCGGGCGCGCGGCCGAGCCCGTCCCTCGTCGCGGCGGGCCAGACCGTGCCCGCGGTGGCGGGTGACCAGGCGCCCTCCGTGCCGGGCCGCCCGTGAGCGGGGCGACGCCGGGCCCGCGCCGGAACTCCGCCCGCAGCCGTGAGGCTCTGTTGCGGGCGGCGACCGACCTCTTCTCCGAGCGCGGATACGACCGCACCACCATCCGGGAGATCGGCGAGCGGGCCGGGGTGGACCCGGCCCTGATCGCGCGCTACTTCGGCAGCAAGCCGCTGTTGTACGTGGAGGTGCTGCGCGCCGAGCACGGCGACACCGTGCCGGACGACCTGCTGACCGAGCCCCGTCTGCGGGAGGTCGCCGAACGCGCGGAGCGGCGCGGACCGGTGCCGCTGCTGCGGGTCGCGGTCCAGCCGCTGAGCGACGGCGCCGCCCAGGAGGCCACGCGCGCGACGCTGCGGGACCGCCTCGTGGACCCTCTGCGCGCACGCTTCGTCAAGGAGGGCAGGGACCGGCCCGGGCTGCGGGCCGACGTCCTCGTGGCGGCGGTCGCCGGAGTGCTGCTCGCCCGCCACTCCGGGGCGTTCGACGACCTGGCCGATGCGGATGTGGACGAGGTCGTCGACGTACTCCTGGAGACGCTCGGCGGCGAGGGACCGGCCGAGGGCTGACGACTGCCGGTTCTCGGTGGCCGGCTGTCCGGCCGGCGGCCAAGGCTGGTCATACGGTGTGCGGGCGCCGCGACGGGACGGGTGCGAGCGAGGGCCAGCGGACGAGCATCTGGCGGCGCAGGTCCGTGCCGAGCCTGTTCAGTCCGCTCAGGTCGGCACGGCCGGCGGTCATCCGGCCGACGACCGCGAGCCGGTGGACGAGCCGTTGCCGGGCGCTCGCGGTGCCCCACTCCCAGTCCTGGTCCGGGATCCGGGCCAGATGATCGACCGTTCCGCGGTGGGCCCTCTCGACCAGCGCGTCACCGCGCAGCAGCCAGCCCGCGCAGGCGTCGGTGAGATCGTCGTCGAGTGGAGTGCCGGTCGCCGTGTGCCATGTCGTGCGGTACGCCGTCTCCGCCCGGTCCGGCAGTGCGGCGGAAGCCGCGGTGACGCACCAGCACGTCGGGAAGCCGATGCGCAGGTAGGCGAGCTCCACCAGGCCACTGCCCCACGAGGCCTGTTCGAAGTCGATGAACCTGACCCCGTCCGCGGTGTGCAGGTCATTGCCGGGACACGGGTCCCCGTGGAGCAGGGCGTGCCCCGGTGCCCGGCCGAGCCGTTCCACGAGGTCGGCGAGTTCGCCCGGCACGCCGGGCGCGACGGGCACCTCGAGCGCCTCGGCCAGCCGGAGGAAGGACGCGATGTCCGCCTCGCCGGGGCCCGCCCAGCGGGGGAGTGCCTCCATGTCCTCCGGGCGGGCGGTGGCATGGAGTCGGGCCAGCGCCGTCGCGTAGCCGACGATCCAGTCCGCGGAGGGGCGTTCGTGGTGGAGATGTTCCAGTACCAGCACGCGCCGGCCGGGATCGGTGGCCAGCAGTGCGGGCACCACGGGCGGCTCGGCCCGGGCGGCGACGCGCAGTGCGGTCACCTCGCGGCCGTACCGCTCCTCGGCGTCCGGGCCGTCGACGATGTGCTTCACCACCGCCGGTGTCCCGGCCAGCTCAACACGCCACACACGTGAGCGAGGGCTGCTGTCCAGCCGCCTGGCCCGGCCGACGGATCCCAGCTCGGCCCGTAGCGCGTCCCCGAACGGCAGTCGTGACCACATGAAGTCATCCTGCCAGGTGAGTGAACAGCAGGGCAGCGGAAGGCGATTGCGTCTGATGAGGCATCAACGCGCCGTTGAACGCGGGCCCCGGGTCGTCGCCCACAGCAGCAGGGCCGCGCAGCTGAACCCCGCGCCCAGGGCGCAGACTCCCGTCCACCCGGCCGCCGCGTACATCGTGGACGAGCCGATGGCACCGAGGGCGCTGCCGGCCGAGTAGAACACCATGTACCCGCCGATGATCCTGCTTCCCGCGTCCGGGTGGACGGCGTAGATGAGCGACTGATTGGTGACGTGCACGGCCTGGACGGCGAAATCCAGGAGGACCGCGCCGACGGCCAGGGCCCAGAGCGACTGCCGGGTGAGGGCCATCGGGAGCCACGACACGGCGAGCAGGACCAGCGCCGTGCCCGTGGTCCGCTGGGCGAGACCGCGGTCGTTCCACCGGCCGGCGGCTCCCGCGGCCGCGGCTCCGGCCGCTCCGGCGAGGCCGAACGCGCCGACCGCCGTGTGCGTCAGCGACCAGGGAGGGCTGCTGAGCGGCTGGACCACGCTGCTCCACAGCGTGCTGAACGCGGCGAAGACCAGCAGCGCCAGCAGGCCGCGGACCCGGAGCAACGGGTGACGGGCGAACAGGCCGACGGTCGATGACAGCAACCGCCGGTACGGCAACGTGACCGTGCGTGGCGGATCGGCCGGCAGCGCGCGGCGCAGGAGCACGGCGAGCGCCGCGGTCAGCGCAGCCGCCAAGAGGTAGACGGCGCGCCACCCTGCGACGTCGGCCACCACGCCCGCCACCGTGCGGGCCAGCAGAATGCCGGTGATCACCCCGCTGGTGACCGCTCCGACGACCCGCCCCCGGAAGGCCGGAGCGGTGAGGTGCGCCGCCGCGGCGACCATGGTCTGGGCGACGACGGCCAGTGCTCCGACCGCCGCCAGAGAGATGAGCAGGGCGGCGACTGCGGGTGCCAGACCCGCGATCAGCAGCGCGACGGCGAGCAGGCCGAGCTGGAGCGTGATCAGCCTGCGCCTGTTCACGAGGTCGCCGAGCGGGACGAGCAGGAACAGGCCCGCGGCGTAACCGAGTTGGGTGACCGTGACGATGGCGCCGAGCAGACCGGAACCGAGCCCGAACTGCTCGCCGAGCGTGACCAGCAGGGGCTGGGCGAAGTAGACGTTGGCCACCGCGCTGCCGCAGGCGACGGCGATGAGCAGCACGAGCCGCGTGGAGGGCCGCCCGGACGGATCGGATGCGGTGTTCACGGCCGCCTGCTGCCCATCGGCCGTTGTGCAGTCGCTCGGCATACGGCACCCCCTTCATCATGGTTGCAACTTGCTACCTGCTGGACCTTAGATGCGGGCGGTAGCATGTTGCAACCAGCTGTGGTGTGAAGGAGGAAGCGCGATGGTCGCCCGCACTCGGTTCGACGCCGAACCGTGCCCCGTTGCCCGGTCGATCGATGCCATCGGCGACTGGTGGTCCCTGCTCATCGTGCGCGACGCGTTCGACGGCAGCCGCCGCTTCGGGCAGTTCCACCGAAGCCTGGGCATCGCCAAGAACATCCTCACCAGCCGGCTGCGCACCCTGGAGGAGACCGGAGTCATGAAGACCGTGCCCGCCTCCGACGGCAGCCGCTACCAGGAGTACGTACTCACGGAGAAGGGGCGCGCCCTCTTCCCCGTCATCGTGGCGCTGCGCCAGTGGGGCGAAGCGCGGTGCTTCGACCCGGGGGAGGCGCACTCGCGGCTCCTCGACCGCCGGAACGGGGAACCGCTGAGTCCGCTGGAGATCCGCTCCGCCGACGGGCGGCCTGTCGGCCCGGACGAGACCGTCGTCGAAAAGGTCGGCGCCGAGGACGGCGACAGCTGACCGCGGCCTCGGTGCCTGGCCAAGAGAGCCTTCGTGACCCAGCAGCGCCACTTCCGGGGCGTTCTCGCGATGGCCAGCTCGATTTCGTCGCCCAGTAGTGGGATCGCGCAGACTGGAAGCGCTGGACGAACTCCGTTCCGCCTGGAAGTAGTTGCTGGCCTGAGCGCGCCCGCGAGGAGCGTCACACCTGGGCGAGGTATCCGGGCAGCCCCAGCGCGATGATCCCGACCAGGAACACGGTGGCGGCCACCTTGAGCCGGCCTCGCCGACTGAGCTCCGTCGCCGCCAGACACACGGCACAGGCGGCGCCCATCAGCACCGCCGTCGTACCGGCGCCCCTCTGTGCCTGCTGCACCGCGCCGACCAGCACGCCTGCCGACATGGCGGCGCCCACGAGCATGTAGCCCTGACGGCGACGTTCCTGTTCGGAGTCGCCGGAGGGTGTACCGCTGTCGTTCCGGGGGAGTTCCACGGGGTGGATGTCGGTTCCGCGGAAGCTGCTGTTCCCGCGCTGGGGGTTCGTCACTCCGGGCGCACTAGCTAGTCGACCATCGCGTCGCGGCCCCCGCGCGCCATGAACGGCAGTGCGACGGGTGGTACGGGGTGCCCTCGCTGGTGCGCTCGTCGAGTTCGCGGTGCGAGGCCGTGAGGCAGCCGGAGCTGATCAGCAGGCGGGCGCCCCCCCCGGGAGCCTCGTCCGCTCCCTCGGGCCGCTCAGCGGGAGGGGGAGTCGCCGAAGTAGTGGCCCTTCTCCAGGTCCTCCAGCAGCCCGGGCCCCGCCGGTCGCCAGTCCAGCAGTTCGCGGGTCAGCGTGCTGGAGGCCGGCTGGTCGATGGAGAGGACCGAGCCGAGGAAGCCGAAGTCCTCGGCGGGGCGGGAGGCCCTCGGCAGGCCGAGGTGTCGGCCGATGACTTCGGCGATGTCGCCGATCGCCACGCCTTCGTCGCCGGTCGCGTGCAGCATCGACCCCGCCGGGGCCTGCTCCACGGCCAGTCGGAACAGCCGTCCGGCGTCCGTGACGTGCACCGCGGGCCAGCGGTGGGAACCGTCGCCCACGTAACCGGCCGACCCCTTCTCCCGGGCGTCGGCGATCAGCCAGGAGACGAATCCCTGGTCTCCCTCGCCGTGCACGGTCCGGGGCAGACCCACGACGGAGGAGCGGACGCCGCGCGAGGCCAGGTCGAGCACGGCGCGAGCGGTCACGGCCCGGCCCGCCATGGGGGAGCCGGGCGGGAACTCGGGGCGGTCCTGCTCGGTCGCCACCTTGCCCGGCATCGCGGGTGTGCCGGAAGCGATGACCAACGGCTTGCCGGTGCCTTCCAGCGCGGCGCCGAAGGCCTCGACGGCGCGCGCGTCGGCCCGCACGGAGTCGTCGAACCGGGTGAAGTCGTGGCCGAAGGCGAGGTGGATCACCCCGTCGCAGTCGGCGGCGCCGGCGCGCAGGGTGTCCAGGTCGTCGAGGTCGCCGCGCAGGACCTCGGCGCCCATGGCGGCGACGGCCTGGGCCGAGGAATCGGACCTGGCCAGCCCGAGGACCTGGTGTCCGGCCCCGATGAGCTCGGGTACGACGGTCGAGCCGATCCAGCCGGACGCGCCCGTGACGAATACACGCATGGAATCCTCCTTGATGTCAGGAACTGTCATCAGCGTAGCACGGTGATGACAGGGACTGTCATGGCGTAGGATCCCGCCATGGGTAGATGGGAGCCGAACGCGCGAGGTCGGCTGGCGGAAGCGGCGCTGAAGCTCTACGCGGAGCAAGGTTTCGAGCGGACCACGGTCGCCGAGATCGCCGAGGCGACGGGGCTGACCGAGCGGACCTTCTTCCGGCACTTCGCCGACAAACGCGAAGTGCTGTTCTACGGCACCGAGATGGCGCTGGACCTGCTCACGCGCACCATCGCCGAGGCGCCGCCCTCGGCGCTCCCGATGGACGCGGTGACCGCGGCGCTCGACGCCTTCAGTGCCTTCTTCCAGGAGGACCCCGCGCGCGTCCGGAGCCGCCACGCCCTCGTCAGCGCCAGTACCGAGCTGCGCGAGCGCGAGCTGGTCAAGCTCGATGCCTTCGCCGCGGGGATGGCGGGCGCCCTGCGCGAACGCGGCACCCCGCAGCCGGCCGCCGATCTGGCCGCCGAGGCCGGCCTCGCCGCATTCAAAGTCGCCTACGGACGCTGGGTCGTCGCCGAGCCCGGCGCGAAGGACGAGCAGGATCTGCCTGGGCTCCTGCGCACGACCCTCGCGGAACTGCAGGAGATCCTCGCGCACCGCGCGCCGGCCTAGCCACGGTGGGCCCGAACTGTGCCGGGCCCCTCGTCGACGCCAGCCATTGCTTCGCTCCGCCGCCCAGGCGCGATGCCCGCGGACGCGTGCCCAACTGGGGGCCCGTCGGGTCATCGCCGTACGGGACGGAGTGCCGCTGTCCGAGGCGCTGGCCCGCCCGGACCCTCCGCCCCCCCCCACGGCAGACTGATCAGTCACGATCACTCAACCGACCGACGGCCGACGGCCTTCACGGAGCTCCGGACTCACAGCGCGGTCGGTGTCGCATCGGCCGGTTCCGTCGCCTCGGCCGGTTCCGTCGCGGCCGTCGGCGTGCGGTGCGGACGTTGCGGCCCACGGGTCAGGACATACAGGAGTAGGGCGGCCATGACGGCGACGCCCACCCACATGGCGTGCTGCCAGCCCTCGACGAAGGACTGCCGCGCGGCGCGGATCACGGCCTGGGCGTGGGGCCCGGCCTGATGCGCGGCGTCGAGGGCGTTGGCGACGCCTTCGCGCGCGGTGTCGGCGGTGCCCTCGGGGACGCCGTGCAGCTTGTCGTCGATGGAGCTGCGGTATCCGGCGGACACGAGCGCCCCGAGCAGGGCGACACCGAGCGCGGTGCCGAACTCGCGCGTCACGTCGTTGAGGGCGGACGCGACTCCCTGGCGCTCGCGGGGGAGAGCGCCGGTGATGGCCTCGGTGGAGGGTGTCATCGACAGGCCCATGCCGATGCCCATGGCGAGCATGCCGGGCAGGACGGACGGATAGCCGCCGTCCACGGACACCGTGACGGCCAGGAGACCGAGCCCGGCGCCGGCCAGCAGGATGCCGAGGGCCATCGTCGCGCGCGGACCCGTCCGCGCGGCCAGCTTCGGGGCCAGGCCGGAACTCATCATCATCAGTACGGCCATGGGCATCAGCGCCAGAGTGGACAGCAGCCCCGACCAGCCGAGCACGGCCTGGAAGAACGGGAAGAGGACCACGAAGATGCCCGCCTGCACACCGAAGACCACCAGCAGCGTGACCGACCCGCCGGCCGGCCCGCGCGCCCGGAACAGCCGCACGTCCAGCAGTGCCGCATCCCGGCGGTGCACCTCCCAGGCCACGAAGCCGACTGCGGCGACGATGCCGACGACGAGAGCACCCAGGGTCACCGGCGCGGTCCAGCCGCGCTCCGGACCCTCCTGCAGTACGAAGATGAGCCCGACCACGGCGACGACGGACGTCAGCGCGCCGACCGTGTCGTAGGAACGCCCGGACTTCTCACGGGAGTTGGGGACGGACCGGTGCGTCATGGCGAAGGCGACCACGGCGAGCGCGACCGGCAGGACGAACAGCCAGCGCCAGTCGGCCACGTCGACCAAGGCGGCGGAGAGGAACATGCCGAGGACGCCGCCGCCTCCGGCGACGCCGGTCCACACGCCGATCGCCCGGCCGCGCTCCTCCTCGGGGAAGGTGGAGGTGATGACGGCAAGCGTGACGGGCATGATCATCGCGGCCCCGACCCCGCTGAGCAGGCGTGCGGCCAGCATGACTTCGGCCGACGGCGCGAGTCCTGCCACCGCGCCGGCGACGCCGAAGACTCCGAGGCCGGCGAGCAGCATGGGCTTACGGCCGATGCGGTCACCGAGCGCACCGAGCGGCAACAGCAGCGCGGCCAGGGTGAGCGTGTAGAGATTGATGATCCACAGGATCGTGGTCTGCGAGGCGCCGAAGGTGACGGCGAGATCGGGCTGGGCGACGTTGAGCCCCGACACCGAGGCGATGACGGCCATCAACGCGACACAGACGGCGCTCAGGATCGCGCGACGCTGACGCGCGTCGGGCACGCCCTCGTCCGCATCGCCGCTCGGCACAGGGCTGACCTGGCCAGGCTTGTTCGTACTCATGGATTCCTCTCAACAGGACATGCGAATGCTGGCGCCGGAGCGACGCCGCAGCGCCGGTGGGTGACAGGAGGAGGGCGCGTCCGACCCCGCGCGCGGCAGGTCCGGGCCGGCCGCGCGGCCCGTCAGACGCGCGCGGTGTCGAACTGCGCGGCCGCGAAGGCCGCCTCGGTGTCGGCGGTGGCCAGGTCGGCATTCATGTGGGCACCGGCCAGAGCGCCGGCCGCCGCCGAGGCGCCGACCTGGGAGGTCAGGTCCGTCGCGTTGCCGGTGACCCACACGCCGGGCACCGCGGTGGTGCCTGCCGTGCCGGTGGCGAAGTGGCGTCCCGTTCCGCCGGGCAGGTCCCGCATCGGCAGGCCCAGCCCCTCGAGTCCCTCGACGCGCGCCCGCATGACGGTGGCCACGGCGATGACGCTTCGGGGGACGAGTCGTCCGTCCGCCAGGCGTACGCCCGCGACACCGCCGACCTCCGCCGCCACGACCCGGTCGACGGGGGCGTCGACGACGCGGATCCCGCGGGCGGCGAACCGAGCCCGGGTGTCCGCGTCGAGCGGGGTGCCGCGGGTGAAGTAGACGACGTCGTCGGTCAACTGGCGGAACAGCAGCGCATGGTGGACCGAGCCGGGCCCCACCGCCAGGATGCCGATGGGTTCGTCGCGCACCTCCCAGCCGTGGCAGTAGGGGCAGTGCACCACGCCGTGTCCCCAGTGCTCGGCGAGCCCGGGTACGTCCGGCAGGACGTCCCGCAGACCGGTGGCGACGAGGAGACGACGGGCGTGGAGGACGCTCCCGTCGGCCAGGGTGACGGTGAAGCGCGGATCGCCGTCGGTGGACGGATCCGCCGCGACGGCCGTGACGACCTCACCGGCGCGCACCGTGCCGCCGTAGCGGCGCACTTCTCGACGGCCCCTTGCCAGCAGCTCGGCCGGGGGAGTGCCGTCCAGCCCGAGCAGGCCGTGCACGCCTTCCGCGGGCGCGTTGCGCGGGGTGCCGCTGTCGATCACGGTGACCGAGCGGCGGGAACGGGCCAGCATCAGCGCCCCGTTCAGCCCGGCGGCGCCACCGCCGATCACCATGGCGTCAACGGTCTCGTCCGCCGGCGCGCCGGTCGCGTGTGCGGCCTTGGTCGTAGCCATGTCGTCGCCCCTTTCCTCGCGGCCCCGGTCAGGACGGGGCCGAACAAGGCCGACGTTAGGCGCGCCTTGCTGCCAAGGCATACACTCTTGCCTATGACGCAAGACAATGGTGAGCTGGACAGCCTGGTGCGCAAACGCATCCGTGCTCTGCGGGTGGCACAGGGCTGGTCCTTGGAGGAGCTGGCCACCCGGGCCAACGTCAGCCAGTCCACGCTGTCCCGGATCGAGAACGGTCAGCGGCGCCTCGCCCTGGACCAGCTCGTCACCCTCGCGCGCGCCCTGGACACGTCCCTGGACCAGCTGGTCGAGACCGCCACGGACGACGTCGTCTCCCACCCCGCCATCGACGCGGCCCACGGGCTGATGCGCTGGCCCGTCAAGGCGGACCCCGGCATGACCGTCGTACGCCAGCGCATGACCAACCCGCCGCCCGACAAGCCGTCGCGCCTGCGCGCCCACCCGGGCCGCGAATGGCTCGTCGTCCTGTCCGGCACCGCGATCCTGCTGCTGGGCAACCGGCGCTTCCGTATCGAGACCAACCAGGCCGCGGAGTTCCCCACGATGCTCCCGCACGCCATCGGCGCCGAAGGGGGGCCGTGCGAGATCCTCGGCATCTTCGACCGCGACGCCCGCCGTGGCCATCAGCGCGGAGAGGACTCCGGTCCCGACGGGCAGGGGGGCGCAGCAGCCGCCCCTCACTAGGTAGACTGACCTACCTAGTGAGGGGGAGAGTGCGTTGGCGGACACGGATACGGACACAGGTACAGAAGGCGGGGTTTCGGCGCCGCGCCCTGCGCGGGGGCGGCCCGCCAGAGAGCGGATTCTGGCCGCTGCGGCCCGCCGGTTCTACGCGGACGGCGTGGCGGCAACGGGGATCGACACGATCACCGCCGAAGCAGGCGTGGCCAAGATGAGCCTCTACAACAACTTCTCCTCCAAATCGGACCTGGTGCTCGCCTATCTCGACGCGCGGCACGAGGAGTGGCTGGGGCTGTACCGGCAGCGGCTGCAAGGGGGAAGCGACGGCCGCTCGGGCGTGCTGGCCGTGTTCGACGCCTACGCCGATCACGCGGCGCACGCCTACGAGCGCGGGTTCCGCGGGTGCGGTCTGCTGAACGCGGCCGCCGAACTGCCTGCGGGTGACGAAGGCCGAGCCGCGGTGCGCCGGCACAAGGAGGAGGTCGAGACCCTGCTCGCCGGACACATGGCGGAGCTGCTGCCCGGGCGGCCCGAGGAGACCCGCGCGGTCGCGGAGCACCTGGCGTTCCTGCTGGAAGGGGCGATGGCACGCGCCGGTCTCGAGGGCGCGGCCACGCGGGTGGAGCGGGCGCGGGCCATGGCGGCGGACCTGCTGGAGCGCCTGTGAGGAGGGCGGCCGGACCGGCGGGCGCGGGGTCGCTGTGCGTCCTGCTCGCCTCGATGCTGTGGGGCACGACAGGTACGGCTGCGACGTTCGCCCCGGGTGTGGGGCCCCTGGCGATCGGAGCCGTCGCCATGGGGCTGGGCGGGCTGCTCCAAGCCCTCATCGCGGCTCCCCGGATCCACCGGGAAGCTCCCCGACTGCGCGCGCAGCGCGGTGTGGTGCTGCTCGGCGCGCTGGCGGTCGGCGCCTACCCTCTGGCGTTCTACAGCAGCATGCACCTGGCCGGGGTCGCCGCCGGCACCGTGGTCTCGATCGGCTCCGCCCCGCTCGCCTCGGCCGTGATCGAACGGGTCGTGGACGGCCGCCGCCTCACACGGCGTTGGATGAGCGGCGCCGCTCTGGGCCTGTCCGGGACAGCGCTGCTGTGCGTGGCCGAAGCCGCCGCGCGGCACCCGGGCCCCAGCGCCAGGTCCGTCGGCGCGACCGTGCTCGGCGTGGGCCTCGGCCTGGTGGCCGGGCTGACCTACGCCCTGTACTCCTGGGCGGCCCACCGTCTGATCAGCCGCGGCGTCAGGTCCGGCGCCGCCATGGGAGCCGTCTTCGGTATCGGCGGACTACTGCTTCTGCCCGTGTTGCTGATCACCGGCGCGCCCTTGGCGGAGTCGTGGACGAACGCGGCGGTCGGGGCCTACATGGCGCTGGTGCCCATGTTCCTCGGCTACATCCTGTTCGGCTGGGGCCTGGCCCATGTCCCGGCCAGTACCGCGACCACACTCTCCCTGCTGGAGCCCGCGGTCGCGGCCGTCCTGGCGGTCCTGGTCGTCGGCGAACGACTTCCCCCGCTGGGGTGGGGCGGCATCGGCCTGGTCGTCGGCTGTCTCGCCGTCCTGACCGCACCGCCCCGCACCACTGCGGAGTCGCGGCTCGTGGCGGCGTCCGAGCAGGAGAGGGTCTCCACCGGCTGACGGGTCCGCCGCCCCGCGCACGAGGCCTCCGGCGGACCCGGTCTCAGGCGAGCTCGGGTTGCGGTTCCGCGGGCTGCGGTTCCGGGTTCGGCGTCGGCGCGCTCTTCGGATTCCACGCCTTCGTGGTGCGTACGTAGAGCTGGATCACCGAGATCAGCGCCAGGACGAGAAGCGGTCCGAACACCCAGGGATGCGCGGCCATGTGCTGCGGCAGGTAGCGGTACGCGACGAGGAGCACGCCGAAAACAGCCGTGCCGTAGCTGACCAGACGGATTCCTGACACGTCCCAGCCGCGAGCGACGGAGCGCATGGCCGCCTCGATCGTGAGGGCGAACACCACGCCGGCGATGAGGTCCGCGCCGTAGTGGTAGCCGAAGCCCAGCGTCGCGGTGAGGGTGGCGACCAGCCAGAACGTGCCCGCCCAGCGCATGACCCGCGAGCCCTCGCGGGAGTGGATGAAGAGCGTGGTGGCCCAAGCCGTGTGCAGGCTCGGCATGCAGTTGCGCGGGGTGATCTGGTCGAACGGGATCGGGTGCAGCGCGCCGATCGACGGCAGCGTGTCGGGCCACACGTTGGCCGCCGCCCACAGTCCGCCGTCGGTGCCGTACGCGTAGATCGGTCCGACGACCGGGAAAAGCATGTAGATGGCCGGCCCGAGCAGACCGATGACCAGGAAGGTGCGGACCAGATGATGGCTCGGGAAGCGCCGCTCGACCCCGACGTGACGCAGCTGGTAGAGCCCGACCAGGGCGGCTGCCAGCGGCAGTTGACCGTAGACCAGTCCGAGTACGTGACTGCTGATCGGACTGGTGGCCTCGACGGCCTGGCCGAACAGCCACGAGGGGTTGCCCAGCGCGTGATCGGCCGTGGCCACGTACGGATCGAGCACCTCGGGGCGGGCCTTCGACGTGATGAGCAGCCACGTGTCGCCCGTCTTGTGGCCGAACACCAGCAACAGGCCCAGCCCGACACCCTTGAGCAGCAGGACCCGTTCCTCGCCGGTCCGATGCGTGAAGGCGAGGACCGCACAGCCCATGACGACCCACAACGCGCCGTTCCCGAAGTTCAGGTCGGCGCCGACCACCAGCCGCACCAGCAGGAAGACGATGTCGATGCCGATCGCGGCACACGCCGCGATGAGCCGTTGCCGCCAGGTGAGCACCACCATCGTCAACGCCAGACCCGCGTACAGCAGCGGCCCTGAATGCGGTGCGAAGATCACCTCTCGTGCTTCGTCTGTGATCGGCCCCGGTTGGCCGTAGTGGCGCGCCGCGAATTCCAGTGCGATGACGAATCCGAGGACGGCCACTCCCGCCATGACCCACAGCATCGTGCGTGGCTGACGCCGGATTGCGGCGTCACCGGGGTCGGGCAGGGATATTCGTGGTGGCGTGGTTTTCAATTGTCCGACTCATTGATGATGTAGGGCGCAAGCGGCACTTGTTGCGCTCGATGGCATGTTTCCGGTGAAGAACAGGCGATCAGGGTGATCGTCGCGAGTTCGAACATGCTAACGGCAAGCGGACTCGGCAGATAGGGGCACGTCAGACAGTGTGCTCCGGCGGGCCGTGCCGAGGCAGGCTCCGTACCGGAGAGCTGTGCGTCGGGCCTGCCGGCACCGGCTCAGGGGCGGGGAGGTGCTGCCCTGCCGCGCGTGCGTAGCGATCGGCGAGCAAGGCGAAGGCGTCGGCGAGTTGGCGCGGGGCGACGTCGTCGATCTCGGTGTCGAAGCGGCCGAGGACGGCGGCGAGTCCGGTCCATGACCACGAGCCGAGCGTGAGGCGACAACGCTCGGGGCCGAGTTCCTCGACGATGCCGTCAGGGACGAAGGCGGCGACGGACTGCGCGGGCATGGTGAGGACGGCCTCACCTCGGCACGGCCAGTCGGCGGTGGTGCCGTCGGTGCCGCGGAAACGTCCGGTGACGAAGGCGGACACGTCGTCCTGGGGGAGCGGCCGGGGCGTGAAACGGGGCCCGTTGGGGGTGCGGACGGTGATGCGGTCCACGCGGAAGATACGCCAGTCCTCCCGGTCGAGGTCCCACGCGAGGAGATACCAGGTGCCACGCCAGGTGAGCAGGTGGTGCGGCTCCGCCCGGCGCGGACGTGCGTCGCCGCCGCCTCCCGGCGCGTAGTCGAAGCGCAGTTCCTCCCGGGCACGGATGATCTCGCCGAGCGCGACCAGGCGCTGAGGGTCGGCCGTCGTCGTGGCCTGCTTCTCGACGGGCCGGACCGGCGTGACGCGGAGCGCGTCCATACGGTGGCGCAGGCGGGCGGGCATGACCTGGCGCAGGGTGGCCAGGGCTCGGGTGGCGTCCTCGCCGATGGAGGGATCCGCGGCTGCCGTCTGCAGGGCGAGAGCCAGGGCGACGGCCTGGCCGTCGTCGAAGAGCAGCGGCGGCAGTCGCGTACCGGCGCGCAGGCGGTAGCCGCCCGAAGGGCCCTTGACCGTGTGGATCGGATAGCCCAGTTCGCGCAGGCGGTCGATGTCCCGGCGCACCGTCCGCACGGTGACGTCGAGGCGCTCGGCCAGATCGTCGCCCGACCGGTCGCGAGGCGACTGGAGAAGCGAGAGCAGGACCAGCAGGCGGGAGGACGTCTTCTGCATGACGGCCATGGTGCCAGCGGTAGAGGACACAACCTGTCCTCTACCGCTGCGAGGGTTGATCTCGCACAGGCCGGAGAGCCACCGCTCCTGGCCCGGGCCGCGGTCACTCGGACCGTGCCCGTCCACCGGTTGCGAGGAGAAGCGTCATGTCGGTGTCGACCACCACTCATCTCAACTTCCGGGGCCAGGCCCGCGAGGCGCTGGCCTTCTATCAGTCGGTGTTCGGCGGCCGAACCGTCACTGTGACCTACAAGGACGCGGGCGCGGTACAGAACGAGGCCGAGGCGGACTGGGTGATGTGGGGTGAGGTGTCCGGCGGCCACGGATTCCACGTCATGGCCTACGACGTGCCGTCCCAGCTTCCCTGGGCGCAGGGGGAGAACTCGTTCTTCGTCTCCGTGCGCGGGGACGAAGCCGACGAGATCAGCACGCTCTGGGAGCGGCTGGCGCAGGGCTCCGCCGTCGTGCGGCCGCTGGGCGAGGCCCCGTGGGCCCCGCTGTACGGCATGCTCACCGACCGCTTCGGGGTGACCTGGGTCCTGGACGTCGCCGCGCCCCACAACGGCTGAACCACCGCAGTCCACGTGCACATCCGTCCGGGCCGTGGCCTCTCTCCGCGGCCCGGATGCCTCCACCCAGCGGAAGAGACGACCAGCGTGCCGCAGCCTAGGACCATGACGGTTCTCACCCAGCGCGACCTCAACCGGGCCACGCTCGCCCGCCAGTACCTGCTCGAGCGCCGCGCCACCACGGTCACCGACGCCGTGTCCCATCTGTGCGGCCTGCAGGCACAAGAGCCTCAAGAGCCTTTCGTCGGGCTGTGGTCACGGATGCGGGACTTCACCCCGGACCAGCTCGACGACGCCCTCACCGGGCGGGACGTCGTCCGTACGCACCTGATGCGCCGCACGATCCATCTGGTCACCGCCACGGACGTACTGGACTGGCGTGCCCGGCACGACGCCATGCTGCGCCAGCGCGTGCTGGGCACGTACCGCCGCGAACTGGCGGGCATCGACCTGGACGAGCTCGCCGCCGCGGGGCTGACCGCCCTGGCCGACGGCCGGCCCCGCACCATGGCCGAACTCGTGACCGCCGTCGAGGAACGCTGGCCCGGTCCGCCCCGCCGCGCGCTGGGCGAATTGCTGATCGCGGCGCTGATCCCCATGGCCCAACTGCCACCGCGCGGCCTGTGGCAGACCACCGCGGGAGTGCGCAATCTCCCCCTGGCCACGTGGCTCGGCGCGAGCATCGTCCCCCTGTCCGGACACGGCGACGGAGACGGACGCCTCGCGGGTGACGATGGCGATCCCGTCGGTCAGCGGCTGGTCCGCCGCTACCTCGCCGCGTACGGCCCCGCCGCCACTGCCGACATCCGTGCCTGGAGCGGCCTGGCCGGGCTGCCGAAAGCGGTCAAGGCCCTCCGCGACGAGCTCGTGAGCTTCCGTGACGAACGCGGACGTGAACTGCTGGACCTGCCCGACGCCCCCCGCCCGGACGCCGACACCCCTGCACCGGTCCGCTTCCTGCCCGCCTTCGACAACGCGCTCCTCGGCTACGACGACCGCAGCCGCATCGTCGACGACGAGCATCTGGGCCTCTCCGTAGCAGGACAGCGCGTCGTGCTGGTCGACGGGCGGGTCGCCGCGACCTGGGCCGGGGACGGCGAACGCGTACGCGTCACCCCCCTCAGAACCCTGTCACCCCAGGAGAACGACACCGTGCAGGAAGAAGCCGGAAAGCTGGCCGGTTTCCTTGCGACCCCCGCGACGAACTGAGGCCGTGCTCGCGCAGTCACGCCGGGTCCCTCCGCGCCCCCTCGCCGTCTTCCGAGTCCGGCCGGCCCGGTCCGGCGGCATAGGCCAGCGGAGGGGCGATCGCCTGGGCGTCCGCGCCCTCGCCGACCCACAGCCCGATGAGCAGCGCGGCGGTCGCCTCCAGCAGTCCCGCACGGTCGAGCCCGCCTGCAGCCACCGGTGCGCACCCCAGGTCCCGCACCAACTCGTTCACGCGTACCAGCGCCGTCTCGTCGTCCCCGCAGACCGGCACCGCCAGTGGTCTCCCGTCGAAGACCGGCGGGCGCATGCGCCACACGTCGGCGTGACAGAGGTTGAACGCCTTGACCACGTGGGCTCCTGGTGCCGCGGTGGCCAATTGCCGTGCGGCTGAGGGGCCGCCTTCCGTCAGCAGCCGGAAACCCGGCCCGACCGGGTTGGAGCAATCGAGCAGCACCTTGCCGTCCAGGACGGCGCGCAGGTCCCGTACGACAACGGCCCCCGCCCCGAAGGGAAGCGCGGCCAGCACCACCTCCTGACCGGACTCGGCCGCCGAACGCAGACCGGCAGGCCTCGCGCCGCCCCCGATGCGCGTCGCGAGCCGCTCCGCCTCGCGCGGGTTCCGTCCCCCGATGGTCACCTCGTGCCCGGCCCGCACCCAGTGGGTGGCGAGCGCGTCGGCCATGTGGCCCGTTCCCAGTACGCCGATTCTCATCACGCGTCCCCTGTCCGTACCCGATTGCCCGCTTCCAGCGTTCGCACCGACGCTAGAAGGGAGTTCGGGCACCATTTGGTACGTGACGACCGACGCCTTCCTCGCCGACTGCCGGGCCCGCCTCGCCTTCGACCTGCTCTCCAACACCTGGAACGCCGTGGTGCTCTGGGCCCTGCGCGACGGCCCCGCGCGCCCTGTCGACCTGCGGGAGCGGATCGGGGGCATCAGCTCGAAGGTGCTCACCGAGACCCTGCGGCGACTGCAGTTCAACGGACTCGTCGACCGGCAGGTCCGCCCCGAGGCACCCTCAGGGGTCGAGTACCGGCTCACGGCGCTCGGACGGACCCTGCTGGCGCCCATCGACGCCGTCGGTGCCTGGGCCTTCGAGTACGGCGACGAGGTCATGGCAGCCCAGGAAGCGGCGAGCACTCCCGGCCAGCTCCTTCCGAGGGCGGTCACTCGACGCGGGCGTCGGACGGCTGCGCGTCCCTCCTGACGCCCTGCGCGACAACCCGCGTCGTTGCCGGTCCGGCCGGCAGGTGACGGCGGTAGGCCAGCAGCACCGACGTCGCGCACAGCAGGGCCAGGACGACCAGGGCGAGCAGCAGCGTCGTCGTGCTGAACAGTGAGGTGGCGGCGGCCAGGACGATCGGAGTGAGGAACCCCGCGTAGGCGAGCGTGTAGAAGACGCCCGTGAGTCCCGCGAGATCGCGTGGTCCGGCGATGCGCTGCACTTCGAGGAGCCCGCTGACCAGTCCGGTGCCGATGGCGCAGCCCAGTACGACGGCCGTGGCCACGCCCAGCAGGAGGGACTGCCAGTGCTGGGCCCCGGTCATCATCAGCAGCCCGGCGGCTGCCAGGAACAGGAAGACGACCAGGCCCCGTGCCGATGAGGGGGTGTCGATCCGCTTCGCCAGCGGCTGGACCAGGGCGGCCACGCCGAGTGTCAGTCCCGTGAGTGCGGTGGCGTAGGCCAGGCCCCACGAGCCGGTGGAGTCGGAGAGCAGTACGGGGAGGTAGCCGTAGGCGAGCGCGGCCGAGGCGAACAGCCACGGTGCCGCGATCGCGACCACGCGAACGAACCGCTTGTGCCCGGCCGCCGGAACCCGCAGCTGCTTGCGCAGCGGTCCGCCGAGGCCGCCCGGACTCGTTTCCGGGACACGCCTGACCAGCCACACGAACGGAACGGCGACAGCTATCTGCAGCAGGAACGGCAGGACCTCCGGGCGCGGTCCCCACTGCGCGAGCGCTCCGGCCACCAGGGCACCGAGGCCGGAGCCGAGGGTGAACGCCGTCGAGGCGCGACGGGCGCCCGCACCGGCGTCCGCGGCGGTGTCGTGGGGCGGCTGGGAGAGCTCCTTGAGCCAGCTGTTGCCCACCGCCATCGCGATCCCCACCGTCACGCCCGACAGCAGGCGCCCGATGAACAGCGGGGCCGGACCGAGGGGCCCGAGGGCGAGCACGGCACCGGCGGCGAGGGCCGTCAGCATCCCCGCCGTCATGACCGGGCGCCGCCCGTGCCGGTCGGACAGGGCGCCGGCCAGGAGCAGAGCGGGCGCGAGACCGCCCACGTAGACCCCGAGAAGCAGGTTCACGAGCAGCGTCGAGTACTGCTCCTCGTGCTTGTACAGGAGCAGCAGGGGGCTGAACTGGTTGCCGCACCAGCTCATGACGAAGACAGCGCCGAACACGACGCGCCACTGCCTCCCGGAACGCACACCGTGCCCGCAGGGAACTGGCGTCGCCCGACTCACAAGGCCCCCTGATGCCGTGCCACGTGATCGGCGAGCACTGCCTCGTAGCCCGGGGCGTCCGCCCCGGTGAGGCAGTCCGACAGCTTGCGGTGGTCGTCGATCACTTCCGGGAGATGCTGCGGGTGCATGGTCAGCAGCTGGTGGCGCAGCCGTTGCTGGCGGTCGTGCAACAACGTGAAGAAGTGCAGCGCTATGGCATTGCCCGAGGCCCGCACCACGGCGGAGTGGAAGGCCTCGTCCGCCGCGACGAACGCTTCCAGATCCTCCGCGGCCAAGTGGCGTCGCTGCTGCTCCAGACACTCCGTCAGGGTGCGGACCGTCTCGGCGGAGGGACCGCCCTCCTCGACGACCCGCCGGGCGGCGGCCCCTTCGAGCAGCCTGCGCATCTCCAGTACGTCCTGCGCCTCGCGCGGAGCGATGGGCGTGACCACGGCACCTCTACGGCCCGCGAGATCCAGCAGGCGTTCGCTGCTCAGCCGGAGAAAGGCCTCGTGCGCCGGAGTCCGGCTGATGCCGAGCTCCTCACTGATCTCGCTCTCGGTGACCAGCTGCCCGCCGGGCAGCCGACCGCTGATGATGGCCTGTTTGACGTGGTGGTACGCGTGCTCCGCTGCGGAGCGGGATCCCGAGATAGGTGCCATAGCCACGTATCTTTTCATGCATGCATTGATGCATGCAACGACATCCGGATTTGATTGCGACAGCGCTGTTATATTAGCGCTGTGACATCTTCAGATCCCACGACGGTTCCTGATCCCTGGCAGCCCCTGCACGCGCTGCTCGCCGACTTGGACGCCGAGATCGAGCAGGTCTACGTGGCCCGCGGCATCGAGGGGGTGCGGCCGCGGTTCGCCTATCCGCTGATCCGGCTCGCGCACACCGGGCCGCTGACCATCCGGGAGCTCGCCGAGTCCCTCGACCGCTCGCACTCCGCCATCAGCCAGACCATCACCGCCATGCGCAAGGAGGACCTGGTCACCTCGGAGCCCGGGCCCGACGCGCGGACCCGGCGGATCGACCTGACCGGGCGCGGCCGGGCACTGGTGCCCTTCCTCGAGGCCGAATGGCGCGCCACCCACGCGACGGTCGCCGAACTGGACGCCGAGATCCCCCACGCCATGACCGCCGTGGTCGAGGAGGTGCGACAGGCGCTCGCGCGACGGTCGATGCGGCAGCGGATCCACGACCACATCGTCGAGCCGCCACGGTGAGGGCGCGTGTCCGCTTCCTCGACACCCGGCCGCTGCGCGGCAGCCGGCCGTTCCGCAGTCTGTGGATCGGCACCTCCGCCTCCCAGCTCGGCGGCCAGATAGCCAACGTGGCCGTGCTGGCGCAGGTCTGGGACCTGACCGGCAGCCCCGTGGGCACCGGAGCCATCGGGCTCGCCACCGGCCTGCCGACGCTGCTCCTCGGGCTGCTCGGCGGCACCTTGGCCGACGCCGTCGACCGCCGCACGGTGGTGCGGGCCACCACCGGCGGCCAGTTGCTGGCGGCCACCGGGCTGTGCGGCCAGGCGCTGGCGGACAACCGGAACGTCCTGCTGCTGCTCGCGCTGGTCGCCACGGGCGCCGGCTGCAACGCGCTCGGTGCGCCTGCCCGGCGCACCTTCCCGGTCCGGCTGCTGCCGAACGACCAGGTCGCGGCCGGGCTCGCGCTGACCAACGTCTCCTTTCAGGCGGCGATGCTGGCCGGGCCCGCCCTGGCCGGACTGATCATTGCCCACTGGGGCTTCTTCGCCGCCTACGCCGCCCAGGGCGCGGCCGTCGCGGTCTCGATGCTCACGGTTCTGCGCCTCCCGTCCATGCGGCCCGAGGGCGTCGCCACGGCAGGCAGGCGCCGGGCGCGGCGCGGTGGGTGGCGGATCGTCCTGCGCCGGCCGACGCTCTGGGGATCGATGGCCACCGACTTGTCCGCGACGCTGCTCGCCATGCCGATCGCGCTCTTCCCTCTGGTCAACGAGGCCCGGTTCGGCGGAAATCCGCGGACCCTCGGCCTGTTCCTCTCCGCTGTCGCGGTCGGCGGGATCACGGCCGGCCTGCTCTCCGGCACGGTGACGCGTCGGCGCCGCGCCGGCCTGGTGCAACTGGTCGCGGCCGGGACCTGGGGCCTGGCCATGGCCGGGTTCGGCCTGGCCGGATCGCTGTGGCTCGCGCTCGGCAGCCTGGCCGTGGCCGGCGCGGCCGACACCGTGTCGGTGGTCACCCGCAGCGCCCTGGTCCAGTTGGAGACCCCCGACGCGTACCGCGGGCGAGTCTCCTCCGTGGAACACGTCATCGGTGTGGCGGGCCCCGAGCTCGGCAACTTCCGCGGGGGCCTCCTGGCGTCGGCCACTTCGGCCCCGTTCTCCCTGGTCGCCGGAGGGCTGTCCGCGAGCCTGGCGGTGGCCCTCGTGGCCCTGGTCAACGGCCCTCTCCGCGCCTACCGCACGCCGCCTCCGGTACCCGTCGAGCCCGAACCGACAGCGCCCGGGGCGGAAGCGGCGGGCACGGCGCGTGCACAGGGCAGCGGCCTGCAAGCCGCCGACGGACGATCTTCATAGGGGAAGCCGGATGACCCTCATGGGCGGAGCCGAGGACCCGGCGAAAGCGCGGAGGGCATATACCGGGGCGAGCGCCGGGCGCCTCCGCGACGGTAGGGTGCTGGACTATCTGCCTCGCTTTGTGGACGGGAGGGTGCTGGGATGTCCCGAAGTGTGCCCCTCCATGCACCTGAGCACGTTGCTCATGTGGCGTGCCATGTATCGGAGTTGCTCCAGGTGCTGTGGGGGCGCGGTCAGGAAGCGGCGCCGTCCGGGCCGCTGTCGCCTTCGCAGTTCCGGGCCCTGACGGTGATCGAGGAACAGCGGCGGGTGAACCAGCGGGCGTTGGGCGAGGCGCTCGGGTCGCGGCCGTCCGCGGTGAGCCGCCTGTGCGACAGGCTGGAGGCCGCCGGACTGGTGGAGCGGCTCGCGAGCACCACGAGCCGCCGTGAGGTCGACCTGCGGCTGAGCCGTCGGGGAGCGGTCGTCCTTCAAGACTTCCGTTCGGCGCGCGCCCGGGAGATCGAGGAAGTCCTGCAGACCATGTCGCCGGCCCATCTGCGGAACCTGGCCGAGGGGCTGGAGCAGTTCCAGGCGGCGGCCACGGCGTACATCGGCCTGAGCGGCCCCGAGGACGGGACGGCGGGCAACTCGGAGGCCATCGCCTGACGTGGGGCGGACCGTCAGGGACGGTCCGTCGTGCGACGGCCCTGCGTCCGAGCCGTCTCGGCGAAGGCGCGGAGCCCCGTCAGCAGTTCTTGCCGTGAAGCGGCCGGCATACGGCTGAGGACGTCACCGAACATACGGGCGCGCCGGGCGGACAGGGTGTCGAGGATGTCGTTCCCCTGCCGGGTCAGGACCAGTTGGATCTCCCGGCGGCTCGTGGTCGCCGGTTCGCGGCGCAGCAGGCCCGCGGCCTCGAGCCGGTTGCACAGCCGGCTGGCGGCGGAGGGGGCGGCGCCGACCTCCTCGGCCAGAGCGCTCAGATTGATCCGCGGTACTTCCCGGGCGACGAGCAGAGCCTGCAACTGCAGAACGGACAACTGAGGGGTGACAGTTCTGGACGCGCGCGCCCACAAGGACACCAGTGCTTCCACGGCCTCGACCGTCTCGGCGGTCAGGTCGGGTCGGGCGTCCTGCAGCGGTCCGGCACACGCCCTGGGGCCGTCACTGTCCATGGAAAGAGGTGCACCCCTCGCGAGCTGTGGCTTTGATTACGCGTACTCTCTCGTCTGCCCGCTCCGCCGAAAATATCCGCGCGGCGGCCGGCGGAGTGCGGATCAGTGCCGAGTCGGGGCCGGAGACCTGGTCATTTGCTGCCGGGCCGGTGCGTACGCGAGATACAATCCCTTGACAGTTGCCGTATGGCAACACTTGTGGTGCTTCGATGTTCCTGCTCGGCTCGGATGGGCGCGGCGCAGGGATCGTGGTCGAGGTCATGCCGATGAGGGCCTGTGTCGCCAGGAGCGTTCTTCCAGGCCGATAGGTGATCCGGCCGCGCCGAACGCCCGTTCCCCTGTCTCGCCCGGTAGCCGCCGGCCTCTTGGAGAAGGCTGCTGTGACGACGAATTTTGTGGCTGTCGAACGGGCGATTCGTGGTGCGGCGCCGTACGGCCTGCTGGACACCGTACGCGCCGCCCTGGGCAAGCACTACGGAGCCGTGAGCGTCGAGCTCCTCATGGCGGACTACAGCCTCACTGTCCTGCAGCCGGTGACGGAGCTGCCGCACACGGCCAAGCCTCTTCCCGTGCACGCCAGTGCCGAGGGCCGCGTCTTCGGCAGCCAGGATCCGCGTACGCACGTCGAGAGCACGTCGGGCGTGGTGCAGCTGCACCTGCCGGTGACCGTCCGCGGCGACCGGCTCGGCATTCTCTCCGTGCGGGTGCCGGAGGAGAGATGCACGCAGGAAGGGGTGGCCGAGCTTGCCGCCCTCGCGGAGATCCTGGGCCACGAGATCGTTGTCGCCGACCGCGACACCGACGTCTATCTGCAGGCCCGCAGGGCGAGCCGCCTCACCCTGGCGGCGGAGATGCAGTGGCAGCTGCTGCCCGGGCGGTCCTGCTCCCGCGCCGAGTACGCGATCGGTGCCCAGCTGGAGCCGGCCTACGCCATCCACGGCGACAACTTCGACTGGGCCACGACGGCCGAGACGCTGACGCTGACCATCACGAACGGCATGGGGGAGGGGATCGGGGCCTCCCTGCTCACCAACCTCGCCGTGAACGCCCTGCGCAACGCCCGCAGGGCCGGCATCGGCATCGCCGACCAGGCGGCTCTGGCCGATCAGGCCCTCTACGCGCAGCACCGGGGCGAACAGTACGTTTCGACCCTGCTGCTCTCCTTCGAACTGGCGACGGGACGGGTGCGGGTGGTCGACGCCGGATCGCCCCAGCTGTGGCGGCAGCGCGCCCGTGCGGTGGAGCAGGTGCCGTTCGAGGCCCAGCTGCCGCTGGGCATGTTCGAGGAGACCGACTACGTCGCACAGGAGATCCAGGTTCTGCCGGGGGACCGCCTGCTGTTCGTCAGCGATGGGGTGTATGCCGCCCTGTCGGAGGCGGGGGAGGCGTACGGTGATCGGATGCTTGCGCGCGCGATCCAGAACGCGAGCCTGCTGCCCGCGGCGGCGGTGCCTCGCGCGATCCTGCAGGAGTTGGCGGCGTACTTGAACGCCGACGCGGACGATGACGCCCTCGTGGTGTGCCTGGACTGGTTCGGTCGCGACACCGCCGCCTGAGTCCGGGCCGCGTGCGACGGCCGTGGTTGCCGGGAAGCCCCTGGGCATGCAACTGTTGCCTTATGGCAACTGTAGTCGTGGGCGTTGACGCCGGAGCGGGGCAAGTCGGTCCGTTGCGGCGCCGGTTGCTGTCCTGAGAATCCAGTGAAGGGTGGTGGGGGCCGGCGTCCTGCGGGTCCCGCGTGATGGTTTCCTCCACGGAGCCGGTTGGCTCCCGAGGCGCTGAACCGGCCGTCGGCCTGCGTGATCCCCGTTCCTCGGTCACGGTGGACGGGGCGGGACGAGTGCTGTCCTGCAACGACCGGGCCGGTGAACTCCTGCAGGGCGTGCGGCCCGGTGTCCTGCTGGCGGACGTGGCGCCCGACTGGCTGACCGAAGCGCACGCCGATGTGGTGCGAGGGGCGGACGCGGGTCTGCCGGCAGAGGTGTGGGGCCGCGTCGGCGAGAGAAGGGTGGACGCCTTTCCGAGCCGGCAGGCCGACGGCGCCGTGTCGTGGTGGCTGATCGATGACGCCGATCTGCGGTTCGCCCAGGCCGAGTTGGCCAGCGAGCGGAAGCGCTCGCGGGTACTGCAGGAGGTCTCCAGCGAGCTGTTGTCCTCGCTGAACGTGGACCGGTGCATGGAAGTGACGGCCCGTATGGCGGTGCAGCACCTCGCGGAGGCGGCGCTCATCGTCGGAGTCCGCGACGGCCGCTTCTATCCCGTCACGCGCTGGACCCGCAACGGGCCGGTGGTGCGGGAGAAGATCGCGATGGACCCGGACAGCCTGCCGGGCCTGTCGGAGGCACTGCTGGGCTTCCCGCCGGTGTCCTCGTGCTGGATCGACCCGGCGCAGGTTCCCGACTGGGCGGTCCCGGAACAGTTCGCGGCCGACGGCGGGCAGATCGGCTCGGTCGTCGTGGTCCCGCTGCCCGGGCACGGTCTGCCCGCCGGCGCGATGGTGCTGATGCGCCACAAGCAGGAAGCGGCGTTCACCGAAGCCGAGGAGGGGTTCGCCCGGCTCTTCGCCGCACGGGCCGGCGCGGCCCTGTCCGCGGCGCGGATATACGCCGAGCAGACACACATCTCCGATGTGCTCATGCGTGAGCTGCTGCCGCCCGTGCTCGACCGCGTGCGCGGGGTCGACTTCTCGGGCCGCTACCGTGCCGCGGCCGTCAGCGAACGCATCGGCGGCGACTTCTACGACGTCTACCCGGCGGACAGCGACGACGGCGAGACGTTCGCGGTCCTCGGCGACGTGTGCGGCAAGGGGCTGGAAGCCGCCGTGCTCACCGGAAAGATCCGCAACACCATCGAGGCGCTGCTGCCGTTCGCCGGCGACCACCTGCGCGTGCTCACCCTGCTGAACAACGCACTGCTGTCCTCGCACCACGCCCGCTTCGCGACGCTCGCCCTGGCCTCCGTCAAGCGCCATGGCGGCCGCGTACGGCTGCGGGTGTCCAGCGCCGGACACCCCACCCCGCTCATCGTGCGCGCCGACGGCCGGATCGAGGAAGCGGACACCAAGGGCGTACTGATCGGAGCCCTGCCCACGGAGAGCATCAAGCTCACCACCGCAGCCGTGGACCTCGCACCGGGAGAGACGTGCCTGCTGTATTCGGACGGCATCACCGAGGCGCGCGGCGGCCCGCTCGGCGACGTCCTCTTCGGTGACCAGCGGCTGCGCAACACACTGGCCGGGTGTGCGGGCCTGCCCGCCGAGGCGGTCACCGAGCGCTTGCAGATGGTCGCCACGCAGTGGGTCGACGGAGGCCCGCAGGACGACATGGCCCTGCTCGCCATCACCGCACCACGCAACAACCACCTCACAGCGGTGGACGGACATACTCGGGGCAGGTTCACTGCATGACTACAGCCACGACGACCGCGGACGACGAGGCGCCGGCTTTCAGCGAACTGCGCGAGCGCCTCTGGCAGGCGGTGATCGACTGCGACGAGCTCAGTGCCCTCTCCCTGGTGCGTGCGGCCGCCGACACCGGAGCCTGCGACCCGGTGCAGGTGCGCAGGGCCGCCGAGCGGATCCTGCTGGACCTCATCGCGCCCACGCAGAGACGCGTCGGCACCGAGTGGGCCGCGAACAAGATCACCGTCGCGCAGGAGCACGCCGCGACCGCGATCAACGAACGCTGCATCTCCGCGCTCGCCGACGCCACCGCGCACGCCCTGCCCGAGACGTCACGCGGCCGGGTCGTCGTGGCCTGCGTGGACGGCGAGTGGCACGCGCTGCCCGCCCGGCTGGTCGCCGAGGTGCTCCGGCTGCGGGGCTGGCGCGTCGACTACCTCGGCGCGCAGGTCCCCACCGAGCACCTGGTCGCCCACCTGCATCACACGGGCGCCGACGCGGTGCTGCTGTCGTCGTCGATCCCGACCCATCTGCCGATCGCGCACACGGCGATCAGCGCTTGTCAGGCCATCGGCGTGCCGGTGCTCGCCGGCGGCGCCGCCTTCGGCGAGGACGGCCGCTACGCCCGCGCGATGAGAGCCGAGTGGGCCCTCGACGCGGCGGGCGCGCACTTGGCGCTCGCCCAGGGGCTGGAGCGGCCGAAGGCGGATGCGGCACGGCTGCCGGACCGCGACCTGCCGCACCTGAACGACCAGGAGTACACGATGGTCCGCCGCGTCAAGCGGCAGTTGGTCAAGCAGGCCCTGGCCGACGTGGAAGACGGCTTTCCCGCGATGCGCGACTACAGCGAGTTCCAGCGCGAGCGCACCGTCGAGGACATCGACTACATCGTCAGCTACCTGGCCACCGCCCTCTACGTCGACGATGCCGATCTGTTCACGACGTTCGTGACGTGGACCGCGGGCATTCTCGAAGCCCGCCGGGTCCCGGCGGCCAGTCTTCAACCGGTGCTGGTCTCGCTGCTCCGCCAGCTCAGCGACTTCCCCCGCGCCGTCTCCATCCTCGACCAGTCACGCGTCGCGCTCACCGATCTCCGCTCCGGACAGACCTCATGACGACCTTTCCCGCCCTGCGCCTCAGCCACAGCTACCGCGACGGTGTCCTCACCGTCGCGGTCGAGGGCCCGCTGGAGTACGGCACCACTGACGACTTCACCGACCATGTGGAAGACGCGCTCGCCGCCCACCCCGCCACGCACACCGTGCGCCTCGCCTGCGCCGGGATCTCGTACGTCGATTCCATGGGGGTGTCCGCGCTGCTGATGCTCGGACGCCGGATGCGGGCGGCGGGTACCCGCCTGTGCATGAACGAGCGTCCGGCCCAGTTGAGCCGGGTCCTGGAGATCACCGGCATCCTCGACTACCTGCTGGCGGGCGACCAGCCTGCCGAGACCGCGGCACCGCCGGATCGCGACGCCGCGGACGGCTCCTCCTATCAGGACGAGGCGCTGTCCGACCCGGCCCGGCCGACCTGAGCGGAGCCGTGGCCGTCGACGTGGGAACCGCCGGTCCGGTGGCGAGTCCGCCATGCCCCGGTGCCCACCGGATGCCGTGCCGAGCGCACTCACTCACGAGGGTGACGGGCGTAATTCGGTCGAGGCGGAGCAGTTGCATGCAGTGTGCGGTCCGCGGCGCGCGGTACGCGAGAGGCGAAGAATCTGACAGCGTGGGGAGAGAGTCGAGTGGATCCGACGGAGCACTGGGCGGGGATCAGAGCGTCCCATCGGCACGGCCCGGTGTGGGTGATCGAACTGGTCGGCGACTTCGACTACTCGAACCTGAACGACATCGCCGAGGCCACGGCCCACGCGCTGCGTGCCCACCCGGGGCCACTGGTCTTCGACATGGCCGCGCTGACGTTCTGTGACTCGTCGCTGCTGAACCATCTCCTGCGGGTGAGAGCGGAACGCCGGGTGATGCTGACTCAAGTCCCGGAGCAGGCACGGCGGTTGTTCGAGGTCACCGGAACCTCCGACCACCTGGAGGAGCACAAGGACATCCGCGAGGCCGTCGATTCCGTCGACCCCGCGGATCAGTAGCGGCGCTCCCTCTCGCGCCGTAGCCGGATTGTCAGCCCGGTACCTCGGTCCGGCGCAGTACGAGGAGGGTCGCGTCGTCGGTGCGGTGGAGGCCGTCCAAGCGGGCGACGATGCGTTCGGCGTAGTCCTGCAGCGCGTCGTGGCCGGGGCCCGGGGGAGCGGTGCGGTGGCAGTGCTCCGCCGCGTCGAGGAAGCGCCGGGTGTCCTGGTCGGGGTCGCTGGCGCGGCGTTCGGTGAGCCCGTCCGAGTACAGCAGCACGAGGTCGCCGACGCGCAGAACCGTCTCGGCGGCGATGTAGGCCGTGTCGGGCAGGACGCCCAGGGGGAGTCCCGGGCCGCCCTCGGGAGCGGGTAGCTGGCCGGCCCGTCCGTCGCGTACGAGGACGGGGCGCGGATGGCCGGCGCAGGTCCAGCGCAGCAGGGCCCGTTCCGGGTGGTAGCGGGCGATGATCGCGGTCGCGGTGGATTCGATTCCTTCGGCGCAGGCCAACTCGTTGAGCCAGCGCGTCAGTTGCTCGACCCGCTCCTCGGTGTAGGCGAGGCCCGCGAGGGCGTAGCGCAGCTTCGCCATGAGGGTGACCGCGGCCAGGCCGTGGCCGCGAGCGTCGCCCAGGGCGACGAGCAGCCGGCCGCCGGGCAGCCGGCGGGCCTTGTACCAGTCGCCGCCGACACCGGCCTCCCGCTCGTCGGGCCGGTACACGGCGGCCGCCTGCAGTCCGTAGGCGGCCAGCTCGTCCTGGAAGTGGGGGAGCACCGCCTCGCGCAGGGCGTCGGCGACGTCGACGACGGCCTCGGCGCGCTCGCGCTGCCTGCGGGCCTCGCCTTCGGCGCACGCGGCGGTCTCCCGGTGGTGGCGGTCGGCGGTCACGTCGGTCAGCACACCGCGCAGCGCCCAGACCAGGCTGCCGGGCGCGATCCGCACCGGCTCGGCCGTCATCCGGATCACCCGGCCCGCGACGCCGCGCAGACGCAGCTCGCAGCGGGCCGTACGTTTGCGGAGGATGACGTCGTACAGCGTCTGGTAGAGGTCGGGCAGGCTCTCCGCGGTGACGGTGGAGGCGAGATCGGACAGGGTGGGCACGGCGGCCTTGCGGGGCAGGCCGAGCACCTGGCGGAATCCGCGGGACGGCTCGACCCCGTCGTCGCCGAGATTCCACTCGGCCCAGCACGTACGCATCAGGTGCTGTGCGGCGGCTGCCATGTGCAGGCGGTGCCCGCGCTCCCAGGTGAGGAGCAGATGCTCACCGCAGGGTGCGACGCGCACCTGGTCGTTGATGCGGACGGGCCCCGCGGGGCTGCTCATGACCCATTCGATCATCGTGGGACCCTGTGCGGCGCGGTCGTGGAAGGCCCGGGCGAACATGCCGGGCACTGGGGTGTCCAGGAGCGCCGGGAAGTGCTCGTACAGGGATGTGGGGCCGGTCCAGCGACGGACGCCTTCCTCGGGGAAGCGGTCGGCTGCGTAGGCGCGGGCGGCCGCGTTCTCGGCCGCGTAGTGCGCGTCCCGCATCTCGCCGTCGTCGCCGAGCACCGGGGTCACCAGCAGGGCAGGCAGGGTGAGAGCGTCCAGGACTTCCTGGCCCGAGGGGGACGGCGGCGCAGGCGTCCGGTTCGGGGCGGGAGCCGGTGCCGGTGGCGCGGCCCGGTGGCGCTCGGCGTACGAGCGGATGCGTCGGCGCTGGGCCTGCAGGAGTTGTCGGATCGCCTGCAGTTCCAGGTGGGAGCGCGCGTCGGGGACCGGGGTGAGGTCGTCCATGCGCGGTTCGGGCCTCCTGTGCGAGGGCGGACGGTGTCGAACAGCCTTCGCGCCGAGCGGCCGCACGGCCAGTGGGCGTACGCCAGGTGGCGGTGGTCCGGGCGGTCGGCGGCGGTCGTTCGTCGACGCGGCGAGCCGGACCCGGGCGAGGAGCAGGACGTGCCGACGCATCGAGGAGAGACCAGTAGAGATCGTGCCCGACGTGTAGGGGATCAATCGGGTCCAAGTGCCCTGATGACACAGGGCTTCTGCCCCCTTGCGGCTGGGCGGGAAGGGACTTTCGGCGACCGCCCGACGTGACCCAGGGCGCGTTACGGTGGGCTTTATGCCCGAAATAAGCGATAAGTCGATTGCGGCGGCCGACGTGCGGCGCTCCTCCCCCCATGACAGCCAGCCCCTCTTGTCCGGCGCGCGGGTTCTGGTGGGTGATCGCGACGAGCGTGTGGCATCGGCCGCCGCCGAGGTGCTGCGCGCTTCCGGCGCGACTCTCGTGCACATCGTCGGATCGAGCGACGCGTTCCTCGCCGCCGGGCGCAGACCACCGTCCCCCGGGCAGGCCTGGGACGCCGCCGTGTGGGACACCGCGCTCACAGGGGGCGACGGCGCCCTGACCGGGTTCCTGCAGCAGTGGCACGAGCAGAGCCCGCGCGTGCCGATCGTCGTCACGGACGACGCGCCGAGCACCCGCCGCGCCCTCGCCGCCCTGCGCGGCCGGGCCGCCGACATGGTCGAACGAGGCGATCCGGGCGGCCTTGCCGCGGCCGTGACCCGCGTGCTGCACAGCCGGCACGACGCGCTCGGCGGTGTGGGGGTGCCGGAGGAGCGCGTGAACATGCTGGTGATCGGCGCCCACCCGGACGACGTCGAGATCGGCGTCGGCGGGACCATCCACCGGCGGGTCGACGAGGGCTGGGACGTCACCATCCTGACGCTGTCGCGGGGCGCCGGCGGCGGCGACTCCGGCCAGCGCGGCACGGAGGCCCATCGGGCCGCCGAGGTCATGCGTGCGCGGCTGGTGCTGGAGGACCTGCCCGACGGTTCCATCGCCGACAACAGCAGCACCATCAGGACCATCGAGCGCACCGTGGCCGAGGCCCGGCCCGACGTGGTGCTCGTCCACTCCGGGAGCGACACCCACCAGGATCACCGGGCCGTGCACCGCGCGGCGCTGGTCGCCTGCCGTCGCGTGCCCCGCGTGGCCTGCTACCAGTCGCCGTCGGCCACCGTCTCCTACCAGCCCAACCGCTTCATCGGACTGCGGGAGAGCGACGTGGAGGCGAAGCTCTCCGCGATCAACGCGCACCACTCCCAGGCCGCGAGCCGCTGGTACCTGGACGAGGAGCTGCTGCGCTCCACCGCCCGCTACTGGGGCCGCTTCTCCCAGTCCCGCTACGCCGAACCCCTGGAGGTCGTCCGTGACACCACACCGCTCGGTTTCTTCCCGGCCGACCATGTCTGAGCGGCGCGGGACCGGCCCGGCGGCGGGCCCCGACCTCGCCGCCCCCCTCGGCCGTCCGCCGCGGGTGCTCGTCACGGGCGCGGGCGGACCGTCGGGCGTCTGCTTCCTGCGGGCTCTGGAGGGCGCCGCCGAGTGCTATGCGGCGGACATCGACCCCAACGGGGCGGGGCTGTACCTGGTGCCGCGCGCCTACCGCCTGCTGCTGCCGCCCGGCGACGACCCGCGCTTCGCCGAGGCCGTGCTCGTGCTGTGCCGCAGGTACGCCGTCGACGTACTCGTCCCCACGGTGGACGCGGAACTGGTGGCGCTGTCCCGCGCCGCCGACGCCTTCACGGAAGCGGGAGTGCGTGTCCTGGTGCCGTCCGTCGCAGCACTGGAGACCTGCCTGGACAAGTGGCGCCTCGCGCAGGCGTGCGAGGGGGCGGTGCGCCAGCCGTTCACCCGTCTCGTCGGACCGACGGACGACACGGGCGTCGGTGACGACTTCGCGGGCGGCTTCCCCGCCATCGCCAAACCCCGCACCGGTTCCGGTTCCCGCGGGGTGACGACCGTCGAGGACCCGGCCGGTCTCGCCCGGCTGCCGCAGGACGGCTCGTACCTCCTCCAGGAGATGCTGCCGGGCACCGAGTACTCCGTCGACGTCCTCACCGACGCCGCGGGCCGGGTCGTGGCCGCGGTGCCCCGGGCCCGTGACAAGACCGACTCCGGGATCGTGGTCGCCGGCCGCATCCTGCACGCCCCCGAACTGTCCGCGCTCGCCGAGGACACGGTGCGCACGCTCGGCCTGCGCGGCATCCTCAACGTCCAGGTGCGCGAGGACCGGGACGGCAAGCCCGCCCTCCTGGAGGTGAACCCGCGCCCGCCGGGCGGACTCTCCCTCACCGTCGCCGCCGGGGTGGACATGCCCGGCTGGGCGGTGGCCGGACTCCTCGGCGCCGTACTGCCGGACCGCGTCGAACACCGCGAGGCCGCCGTCGTACGCCACTGGCAGGACGTCGTCCTGCACCCCCGCGAACTGGGCGACATGGGCGACACACGGGAGGTGGGCCCCGGGAACGGCCCGGGAGGCCCGGCATGAGCGGCCGGACACATCCCCTCCTCCGCACGGACCTGCACACGCACACCGACTTCTCCGACGGCCGCGACCCGCTCGACCAGGTCGTCGCCGCGGCCGAGAAGGCGGGCCTGCACACCCTGGTCCTCACCGACCACGTGCGCGCCGACACCACCTATCTGCCGCGGTACGTGACCGCCGTGCGCGACGCCCGGGCCACCACACCGGTGCGCCTGGTGTGCGGTGTCGAGGCGAAGATCAGGGACACCGAGGGGCGCATCGACCTGCCCGACGACATCACCGGGATCGACCACATCGCCCTCGCCGACCACCGCTTCCCGCTG
Organism: Streptomyces sp. cg35; assembly: GCF_050410835.1. Taxonomy (NCBI): domain Bacteria; kingdom Bacillati; phylum Actinomycetota; class Actinomycetes; order Kitasatosporales; family Streptomycetaceae; genus Streptomyces; species Streptomyces sp. cg35. The sequence goes on along the minus strand of NZ_CP191268.1, from coordinate 303,820 downwards.
CCGGACGGCCCCGCCCACCCCGAGGCGGTACGGGACCGGCTGGACGCGGGGACGATGTCCCGCACCGAGGCACTCGCACTCCTGGTGCGGGCCACGGCGCGGGCGATCGGCCGGATCCCGGCGGGCCGCACCGCCCACCTGGCGCACCTGTTCAGCGTGCTGCCCAAGGCCGGACTCGACGAGGCGGAGGTCGACGCCCCACTGCTCGCCCCGCTGGCCCGCGCCTGCCGGGACCACGGCGTCACCGTCGAACTCAACGAGAAGTGGCAGTGCCCCGCCCCGCGCACCGCCGCCCTGCTGTCCGGCGCGGGCGTACGCCTCGCCGCGGGCAGCGACGCGCACCGCGCGGACGCCGTCGGCGTCTTCCCCTGGGTGGCCCGGGCGCTGGCCGAGACGGAGGCGCGGTGCACACCCTGAACGAGATCCTGCACACCGTCGCCGAGGTGATCGTCTTCCTCGGCGCGGTGCCGCTGGTGACCGCCGTCATCCAGTTCCTGCTCATCGGACTGCAACGCTTCCGGCACCTCTACGACGACCACGAGCACCTGCACCTGCCCCGCACCGCCGTCCTCATTCCCGCCTGGAACGAAGCCCCCGTCCTGACCGCGTCCGTCGAAGGACTGCTCGCCCTCCACTACCCCTCCGACCGGCTTCGCGTCTTCGTCATCGACGACGCCAGCACCGACGACACCCCCGAGGTCGTCCAGCGCCTCGCGCGCCGCCACCCTGGCAGCGTCGTGCACCTGCGGCGCGAGAACGGCGGACAGGGCAAGGCCCACACCCTCAACCACGGCCTCGACCACGTACTGCGCGACGACTGGGCCGAGGCCGTCCTGATCATGGACGCAGACGTCGTCTTCGACCGGGACGCGCTGGTGCGGATGACCCGACACCTCGCCGACCCCGAGGTGGGTGCCGTGACCGCGTACATCAAGGAAGGCAGCGGGAAACACGGCAACTACCTGACCCGCTACATCGCCTACGAATACATCACCGCCCAGGCCGCCGCCCGCCGCGCCCAGAACGTGCTCGGCGTCGTCGCCTGTCTGGCCGGCGGCGCGCAACTGCACAGCAGGGCCAATCTGGCGGCGATCGGCGGACGCATCGACACCAGCACGCTCGCCGAGGACACGGTCACCACCTTCGAGACCCAGCTCGCCGGCCGCCGGGTCGTCTTCGACGGCTTCGCCACCGTGCTCGCCGAGGAACCCGCCGACCTGACCGGACTGTGGAAGCAGCGGCTGCGCTGGGCGCGCGGCAACCTGCAGGTCACCCGGCGCTACCGGCACATCTGGTTCCGCGGCCGCACCGCCCCCGGCGAGCGGCACCGGCTCGGCTCGTACCTCTTCGGACTCATCTGGTACTCGCTCCTGGCCACCCCCGTGCTGCTGGTGGCGTGCTCGGCTTCGCTGCTGTTCCTCTACTTCACCGACCACGACCGGGCCTGGACCCTGTTCCATCTGCTGTGGGTGACGAACCTGATCTGCTACCTGCTGATCACTCTGCTCGCCGCCGTGATCGACCCGGGGACCTTCCGCCGCAGCTGGTGCGAGGCACTGATCTATCCCGGCGTCGTCGCCACCGGCATCCTCGTCGTCACCGCGCTGCCCGGCGTCTTCGTCCCCCTGCTGGAGCGGGCGGGGCTGATCACCGGGAACGGCGAGACCCACCCCGTGATGATCGCCGTCTACGCGTGGCTCGCGCTGTCCATGCCGATCGCCTGGATGGCCAAACTCCTGTCCGGAACGCGGCTGCGCCGCCTCGCACCACCCCTGCTGCACCTCGCCGGATACGGTTCGCTGCTCGCCGCCTGCCTGGTCGCCTCGTTCTTCCAGGAGCTCCGCAACAAGCAGATGACATGGGACAAGACCGAGAAGACCGGAAAGGTCGGCGCCCGATGACGACAGAAGACGACGGCCCGGACCCGCAGTGGCTCGAGCGGCGCGCACAGGAACTCACCCGTCAGGACCGGCGCAGCGACCGGCGGCTGTTCTGGCTGGAGCTCGTCGTGCTGCTCGTCATCGCGGCTCTGCTCGTGGCCCGCTGGCAGTGGCTGCTCTGATTCCTGCGGTGCGCTTTCACTGCAGGACGAACGGATTGGCCCGGCGCGCCGCCAGCGCGAACCAGGCCGTCGTGCCCGTGTGCAGACTGGCGTAGAGCCGGTCGCCGTCGCCGGTGTCCAGTCCGTCGGACGAGGCCGCGACCAGGCCGTACGCGTCCGCGTGGGGCGCATGGGCCTGCGCGGAGCGCAAGGAGGTGAGCAGCCGGTCGGCCTGCTCGCCGTCGCGGTCCCCGTTTCGGACCCGCAGCGCGCACACCAGGTGGGCCGTGCCCTCGAACCACACCTTGGACGTGTCGGCGTCGCTGACCGACACCCCGACGAACCCGCCGTCCTCGGCCGCGAGATGCTTGCGGGCCCAGTCCAGGGACGCCGCGTGCCGACTGTTCCTGGTGGCCAGATACGACCAGGTCTGGGGGTCCTCCGGCACCGGTGTGCGGTTCACCGTGGTGCCGTCCGTACCGGTGCCGGTCCAGAACGCGCCTTGTTCGCCGTCCCACATCGCGTCGAGGAACGCCACGGCGGTGTCCGCTCGGCTGCCCCACGTGTCGTCGTCCACGGTGCCCGCCAGCGCCCGGAAGAATCCCGCGACGTCCGCGTTGTGCTCGCTGGACTTCCACCGCACCTCGTCGCCCTGGGCGTTGATGCCACCGGAGTAGCCGGGCGTGCCCGTCGACGAGGAGGCCTCGCGCTGGATCCACTGCGCCGCGCGCACCGCACCGGAGCGGAACGCGGCCGTGCCCGTGGCCCGGTGCGCGTGCAGCAGAGCGAGACCCGCCCAGGCCAGTGTGCCGGTGAACGTGTCCGCGGCAGCGGCTTCGGGCACCTCCCGCCCTGTGGGCAGCCGTCCCGAGGCGTAGGACTGGCGCAGCCTGCCGTCGTCCTCGGCGTCCTGTTCCTGGAGCGCCACGAGCGTGCGGGAGAGCGCGGCCGCCCGTGCGACGTCGGCCTTCGTGCCCCGAGCGCAGTAGGCGATGATCGTGAGCGCGACGTCGTACGTGAAGGCCACCGTGGAATGGTGTCGTGCCATGTACCCACCGGTGTAGCTGCGCGGCAGCCCTTGATGCGTGCCCGCGGCCTCGTCGACACGGTGGTCGAGGAACTCGTACGCGCGCTTGATGGCATGCTGCGTCGTGCCGTCGGGTGAAGGCCCGCCCGCCGAGCAGCCGCCTGTCGTGGCGGCGATGCTGCCCATGGCCGAGCCCAACAGCAAGGTGGTGAAGGCTCGGCGATTCATGCGTGGATATGGCATCTCACTATGAAATCCCACGTAATGACCGTGTACCCGTTTTGGGTGTGCCCGGGTGCGGCGCCGGGGGTGCGCCCTTGCCGGGCGGCATGGCCCTGAACGGCCATGCCGCCCGCGTCCGCCGAGCCGTCCCGGTCAGCTCGTCGCGGGTTCCTGCTCCGCGCCCGCATCGGGGGACTGCGCCTGGTCCGGTGCGCTGTAGAAGACGGAGGCGCCCTGCTTGCTGCGCTGGGCAAGTCCCTTGGCCACCAGACCTTCGACGGTGGTGCGTACGACCGTCTTCTTGATGCCCCGGTCGGGGTGCGCGGTGCCGAGCGCCTCGGCCACCTCCGATGCCGAGCGCGGTTCCTTCTGCTGCGCGAGGTAGTCCTGCACGAGAGTGACCAGCGTCGGCTGCGCACCGGGGACGGCCTTGCTCACGCGCGGCGCGGGCTTCTTGGCGCTGCGCGTGGACCGGGGCTTCGGCACCCCGGCGGCTTTGGCGCCCGCGCCCGGGGCGGTCCGACGCCGCGGACGCGCTAGCGAACCGCCGCTCTTGTTCTTTTCGAGCCCCAGGGCCTGCTGAACGCCCATCAGAACTGCCTGGTCGTCCCGTAGCGACTGCAATTGATCCTGCAGGACCGCCAACTGCGAGCCGATCTGCGCCTGTTCCTTGGCATTGCGCTCCAGATCGGCGACGACCTGTGCTGCGTACTGTTCCTTGACGCTCGAGTTTCCAGGCTGAGGATCCGACACAGGAAGCTCCTGTCTGTGTGCTGACCCGCTGGGAAGCGAGTGGCAGCGGGGGACGTGGATAGTGCCTTCGACGGCCAGATCTGTCGTTGGCTGACGACTTCTTGAGTGTACGGACGGGACCACTGGAGTGATGTCTTCTGCGCTCATAAGGTGAACTCTCAAGCCGCACATGACAGTTTGCGTCAGCACTCCTGGAGGGTTTGGGCGCTTTATCGGGGAGCCGTCTGGCCGGTGAAGAAGCCGAGCAGTCCCTCGGGCGCGTTCTCGTCGCGGCAGCAGAGCTGGAAGACGACCGCGCCGTCGGTGTACTCCGCGTCGCTGCGGGGGAACAGGTCCCGCTCGTACGCGGTGAGCGCGGCCTCGATGTCGTCGGGGTGCGCGGCGATGGCCCTGCCCAGTTCGGCTCCGTCGTACATGGCGAGGTTGGCGCCTTCGCCGGACGGGACCATCAGGTGGGCGGCGTCGCCGAGCAGGGTCACCCCGGGCACACGCTCCCACCGGTGGCCGTGGGGCAGGGAGTGGATCGGGCGCAGGATCGGACCGCTGTCCGCGTCGGTGATCAGCGCGGTCAGCTCCGGCGCCCAGCCGTCGAACTCCTCGGCTATCCGCGCGGCAGCGGCGGCGGAATCGGTGAAGTCGATGCCGGCCAGCCAGTCCATCGACCGGTTGAGCGTGATGTAGCTGTGCAGGGTCCCGTCCGCCTCCCGGTGGCCCTGGATGCCCTTGCCCGGCGCGAGCGCGAACAGCGCCCCGTCGCCGACCGCTTCCGCGGTGGCCGGGTGCCGGTTGTCGGCGTCGAACAGGTAGGTCTCGACGAACGACGTTCCGACGTACCCGGGTGTGGCGTCGGAGAGCAGCGGCCGCACCCGTGACCATGCGCCGTCCGCGCCGACCAGCAGGCTCGTGGTGACGGTGCTGCCGTCGGCGAAGCTCACCTCGAAGCGGGCGTCGCCGAGGGCGCGGACTCCGCTGACCTTGTGCCCCCATTTGACGGTGCCGTCCGGAAGCGATGCGAGCAGGATCCGCCGGAGCTCGCCGCGCAGCACTTCGGGGCGTGCGCCGTTGCCGTCGTCGGGCTCGTCGAGCAGGACTTCGCCCTTCTGGTCGAGGAGGCGCATGGCCTCGCGGCCCTCCAGGACGATGCCGCGGAACTCGTCCGTCAGCCCTGCGGCCCGGAGCGCCCGCTGGCCGTTGTTCTCGTGGATGTCGAGCATGCCGCCCTGTGAGCGCGCGGCGGGGGAGGACTCCGCCTCGTAGACGGTGGCCGTGATGACGTGGACGTGCAGGACGCGGGCGAGCGTGAGGCCGCCGAGTCCGGCGCCGATGATCGTGACGTGCGTGGTTATCGTGGCTCCTTCAGGTTCGAGGCGACCTGGTTGGCTCCAGCCCGACTCCTTGGAATGTCGTTCCATTCGATGATGGAACAGGATTCCAGGAATGTCAAAAACGGACATTGTGCGCAAAGTCGCTGTCGGGGTGAGCTGTGGGCGCAGGCCCGCCCGCTCGCGCCGGTTGTCTACTCTGCGAGGGGCTCCGCGGCCCTTGGCTGATGCGTTACTTCACCGGGAGGTCCTGAAATGACCAGTAAGTTCACCGAGCTGGCGATCGACTGTGCCGACCCTGAGGCGCTCGCCCGGTTCTGGTGCTCGGTCCTCGGCTACGAGGTCCAGGGCCGGGAAGACGGAGTTGTCACCATCGGCTCCCCGCTGGTGCCGGAGGGCAGGAGCCGCCCCGGCCCCGTGCCGCCGGCGCTGACCTTCGCGCAGGTGCCCGAGGGCAAGACCATCAAGAACAGGCTCCACCTCGACGTCAACGCCGCGGACAGGGAGCAGGACGAAGAGGTCCGTCGCCTGCTCGGCCTGGGCGCCCGACATGTGGATGTCGGCCAGACCGGCGAGGAGAGCTGGGTGACACTCGCCGATCCGGAGGGAAACGAATTCTGTGTCCTGGCGGGCCGCTGCCCCTGAACGGAGACTGTGCAACCGCTCGTTGGTCAGTCGTCGGCCGCCGCGTCCGCCAGTTGCTGGAGGCGCGCCATGTCCACGTCGAGCACGGTCTGGGCGTGGTTGAGGGCGGCCGAACTGTACGCGCCCTTGGTCCGGGCCTGTTGGAGGTGCTCGGACTGCTCGGTCAGGACGCGCAGCCGCAGCCGCAGGTACTGTTCGCGGCCCCCGAGCTGCTCCGGGGTCGGGGCGGCGGCGCCGGACTGGCCGGGGACGCGTGTCCTCGCGTCCGTGCGCACCTGGTCCATGACCCGCTCCGTGAACTTCGCGCCGTCGCGGTCCGTGAGCGCGGGGTCGTCCAGGACTGAGTTCGCCGTGGTCGAGAGCTCCGTCACCAGTCGCACGTACTCCTCGCGCAGCCTGGACGGATCCTCCTTGGGCACCCGCACCCAGCGGATGACCGCCGGAAGCGTCAGTCCCTGGGCGAGCAGTGTCGTCGTCGCCACCACGTAGGCGATCAGGACGAGTTGGGCGCGGTCGGGTGTGTCCTGCGGGAGTGTCTGCGCGGCGGCGACGGTGATGGCGCCGCGCATGCCGGCCCAGGCGAGCACCGCCCCACCGCGCCAGCCCAGCGTTTCGTTGAGCCGGAACTCGACGTCCGCGGAGGCCTTGTCGACCCGGAGCCGGAACCGCTGCACCTTCCTCTCGGGCACATTGCGCAGGCGCTCCTCCATGGCGGGATCGGATTCGTCGCCCTGCAGGGCCGCCTGCATGGACTCCAGACGCGGCTTGGACTCCGCGGCCCGCTGCTGTTCCCGGCGCAGCCCCGCGACGAGCGGCGCGACGAAGACGATGCGCACCACGATCACCAGCGCCGAGGCGGCCAGGCCGATGAGCAGGGCGTGTCCGATGCCCATGCCGTCGTCGTGCACCTCGTCGACGAGCGCCTTCACGCCGAGGCCCATGAGCAGGAACATCCCGCTCTCCAGGAGGAACGCGACGGTGCGCCAGTTGGTGGCCTCGGTGATGCGGTCCTGGGCGCGCAGCCGGCGCGGGCTGAGATGGCCCGTCACCAGCCCGGCGACGACGACGGCGAGGACACCCGAGGCGTCGAACTCCTCGGCGGGCAGGAAGGCGAGGAAGGGCACCACGAAGGAGATCGCGGCATTGAGCACGGCGTCGTTGAGCAGCGCGCGCACCCGGACGTTGACGACGCCGACGAGCAGTCCGATCCCCACGGCGACGGCCACCGCGTAGAAGAACTCCCCGACGATGCCCCAGAGGGACACCGAACCGGCGATCGCCGCGACGGCGGAGCGCAGCAGGACGAGCGCGGACGCGTCGTTGACGAGCCCCTCGCCCTCCAGCACGGTGAGCAGCCGGTGCGGCAGGCCGAGCCGGCGCCCCACGGAGGTGGCCGCGACGGCGTCGGTGGGGCTGATCACCGCGCCGAGCGCGAACGCGGCGGGCCAGCCGATCTCCGGCAGCAGCCAGTGGAAGAGCCAGCCCGCGCCCAGTGTCGACACCACGACGAGCAGCACCGCGAGACCGGTGATCGGCCGGATGTTGCGCCGGAAGTCGACCACGGGCATGTTCACGGCCGCCGAGTACAGCAGTGGGGGCAGCACCCCGGCGAGGATCAGTTCGGGCTCGACCTCGGGATGCGGGACCCCCGGCAGGAAGCTCAGGCCGATCCCCACGACCACCAGGCTGAGCGGTGCGGCGAGACCGAGGCGCTCGGAGAACGCGGCGACCGCCACGATGCTGATGACGCCGAGCACGGCGACGAGGGTCAGTTCCACAAGCGCGCCCGTCCTCTCATGACCGGTGACGACCGGCCACCCTTCCTGGAATGTCGCTCCAGAACATATGTTGGAACAGCACTCCAGACGTGTCAAAATGGTGGCATGACACCACAGACCCGCAAGTCGGAGCGGCGCACGGACGCGCTGTCCCGCGAGCGCATCATCGAAGCCGCCGTCGAGCTGCTCGATGCGGAAGGTGAGCGCGGTCTGACGTTCCGGACGCTGACGGAGCGTCTGTCCACGGGACCCGGGGCGATCTACTGGCACGTGGCGAACAAGGGCGAACTGCTCGCCGCCGCCACGGACGCCGTCGTCGCCGCCGCTGTGGCTGTCGAACCCGCGCGATCCCCAAACGCGCCGCGGGACGGGATCCGCGCCGTCGCGCTCGGCCTGTTCGCCGCGACCGAGGAACATCCGTGGCTCGCCACACAACTCGCCCTGCAGCTCTCCCGCAGCCCCGGCGGGTCGGTGACCCTGCGGATCTTCGAAGGCGTCGGCCGGCAGGTCCGCGCGCTCGGTGTGCCCGAGGCCGCCTGGTTCACGGTGACGTCGGCGCTGGTCCACTACATCCTGGGTGCCGCGGGTCAGAACGCCACGAACGCCGACAGCGCCCGCGCTCTCGGCCCGGGCACCGGCCGCGCCGAGTATCTCGCCGCGGCGTCGACGGCGTGGGGCGAGCTCGACCCTGACGAGTACTCCTTCACCAGGGCGGTCGCGCCCCAGATGCGCGATCACGACGACCGCGAGCAGTTCCTCGCGGGGATCGACTTCGTCCTCACCGGCATCACGGCTCTTCATCTGAACGGCTGACCCGGCAGCCGGTCGCCCAGGGCACGGAGAACGGCTCGCACCAGGAGGCCGTACGGAGCTGGATGCCCCTCACGGACGCGTCGCCGACGCCCCCGACGCTCGGCTGGAAGGTGTTCATTCCTGGGAGCGCTGCTCGTTCCGGTGCGCCGCGCGCGCGAGTTCCTGCAGCACGGTGTGCTCGGTGGTGCCCGTGTCGTTGGCGAGTTTGCGCAGCAGGTACGCGCAGAGCGCGGCGGTGCCGTCCATCAGATGCTCGGCCGCTGCCGGGTCTTCCCGGCGTCGTTCGTCGACGTAGGCGGCCAGCATCGCGTTGTCGGTCGTGTAGGCGGTCATGAACTCGATGCCGAGCCTGATCCGGTCGTAGTCGTTGCTCATGGGCGCACCGTGGCACATGCAGGGGTCGGGGCGCGCGGCCGGGGCGGCGGACGGTGTCCGGCGTCGGCCGTCCGCCCTGGTCCGCATGCGTGCGATCAGGCGAGAGTGACCTCGACCGGCAGCTTCTTGATGCCGTTGACGAAGTTGGAGCGGACGCGTGGGACGTCGCCCGCGAGCTTGATGTCGGCCAGACGCGGGACGAGCTCCTCGAACATGATGCGGATCTCGGTGCGCGCCAGCAGGTTCCCCAGGCACAGATGGGGGCTGCCCTTGCCGAAGGTGACGTGGTCGTTGTTCTCGCGGGCGACGTCGAGATCGTAGGGGTTGTCGAAGACGTCCTCGTCGCGGTTGCCGGAGGCGTACCACATGACGACCTTGTCGCCTTCCTTGATGCGCTTGCCGCCGAGTTCCACGTCGCGGGTGGCGGTCCGGCGGAAGTGGTACACGGGGGAGGCCCAGCGCAGGAACTCCTCCGTCGCGGACGGGATCAGCGAGGGGTCGTCCCTGAGCCGGGCCAGCTGCTCGGGGTGCTGGAGCAGGGCGAGCATGGCGTGGGACATGGTGTGGCGGGTGGTCTCGTTGCCGGCGACGACCAGGAGCAGGAAGTAGTTGTCGAAGTCCTGGGCGGAGAGCGGCACTCCGTCGCGCGGGGTCTGGTTGACGAGCCGGGACACGATGTCGGTGCCGTCCTTGCCGCGCCGCTGCCGGGCCAGCTCCCGCCCGTACGCGAAGACTTCGAGGGACGCGGGGGAGCGGAACGGCAGGTCGCGGTACTTCTCGCTCTCCGCGCTGTGCAGCAGGACATCCGCGTAGTCCGGGTCGGTGTTGCCGATGATGCGGTTGCCCCAGTCGATGAGCTGCTGGTTGTCCTTTGGCGGGACGTCGAGGAGGCGGGCGAGCACGTTGATGGGGAAGTCGGCGGAGATCTCCTGGACGAAGTCGAACGTGCCCTTGGGGAGGGCCGCGTCCAGGGTCTGCGCGGTGAGGCCGCGCAGGAAGTCCGCGTAGCCGTTGATGACGCTCGCGCCGAACTGGCGCTGGATCACGCTGCGCAGGGCGCGGTGGCGGACGCCGTCCATTTCCAGGATCGAGGCGCGCTTCTTGATCTGGTCCTCGTCGACCTCTTCGAGGTTGACGAATCTGGTGGACGTGAACGTCTGCGCGTCGCGGTCCACGGTCGCGATGTCGGCGTGCCGGGTCACCGCCCAGAAGCCCGAGTTGGGGGCGTCCTCCGGCTGCCAGTGCACCGGGTCCTCGTGGCGCAGGGTGTGGAACATCCGCCAGGGCGTGGTCGGGTCGGCGAAGTTGTTCAGGTCGGCGAGGTCGACGTCGGCCAGCGGAAGCGGCTCGGCGAGGCGGGCGCGCAGCTCGCCGGCGGTGGTGGGGGTGGCGGGGACGGTGGGGCTGGTCATGGCGGGGTCTCCTGGAGGTGCGGCGGGCCGGGGCGTTCAGAGGTGGTAGGCGTACTCGGTGAACTCCCAGTCGGTGACGTGCCGTTGGAAGCGCTCGACCTCGTCGCGCTTGTACGAGAGGTAGGAGGCGGTGAAGTCCTTGCCGAGCAGCTCGGTGAGCGCGGTGTCCGCCTCCAGGGCGTCGAGCGCGGCGGGCAGTGTCGTCGGGAGCAGGGCGGACCTGGTGGTGTCGTAGCCGTAGCCCTCCAGCGGGGCGGGCGGCTCCTCCCCGGCCAGGACGCCGAGCAGGGCGGCGGCGAGTGTGGCGGCGATCAGCAGGTAGGGGTTGGCACTGGCGTCGCCCAGCCGCAGTTCGAGGCGGGAGCCGGAGCCGCGCTCGGGCGGGACGCGCACCATGGCGCTGCGGTTGTCGAGACCCCAGTCGATCAGCCAGGGCGCGAGGGTGTCCGGTCCGAAGCGCTTGTACGAGTTGACCGTCGGGTTGGCCAGGGCCGTGAGGGCGGGGGTGTGGGCGAGGACGCCCGCGACGGCGTGCCGGGCCGTGGCGGACAGGCCGTGCGGAGCGGACGGGTCCTGGAAGGTGTTGATGCCCTCGTCGTCGACGCAGGACAGGTGGAGGTGGAAGCCCGAGCCGCCGGCGTCGTTGAAGGGCTTGGCCATGAAGGTGGCCAACCTGCCTTCTCTGCGGGCGAGTTCCTTGACGGCCGCCTTGAAACGGAAGGCGCGGTCGGCGGCGTCCAGGGCGTCCGAGTGCGTCAGGTTGATCTCGAACTGTGAGCCGTCGAACTCGTGGTTGCCGTTGCTGACGCCGATGTCGAGGTCGCGCAGCAGGCGCAGGGTGCGCAGCAGGTGGTTGTCGCCGTCCGCGCGCAGGCCCGTGGTGTAGACGACCCCGGCCGCGTCGCTGTAACGGCTCCAGCCCCGCGGGGTGTCCGGCGCGGCGTCGCACAGGAAGTACTCCAGCTCCGGTCCCACGACCGGGCGCAGGCCGTGCTCGGCGCAGCGGTCGACGACGGCGCGCAGCAGGTCGCGCGGGGATTCGGGCGCGGGCAGTCCGGTCGCGGGGTCGGTCACGTCGCCGAGACAGGTGGCGACTCCGGGCTCCCACGGCAGGGCGGTGAGGGTGTCGAGGTCGGGGCGGACGCAGATGTCGGGCAGTCCGGCGTCGAGGCCGCCGGCGACCGGGACCACGTCGCCCTGTGGACTCGTGTGGTAGACGGCGCGGCAGAAGGCGAGTCCGTGGTCGCAGGCCGCGGGCAGGTGGTCGAGCAGGACGTCGCGGGCCCGGTCGGTGCCGATGAGGTCGGGATAGGTCACCCGGACGACGTCGATGCCCTCGGCGGCGAGCCGTTCCATGTGCTGGCGGACGGGCGGGGTGTCGGATGCGCTCACCGGTGTCTCCTCTGCGGGAAAGGGGCGCCTCCCAGCGCTCGGGGCGCTGGGGGAGAGGGGGTGCGGCGGCTGCGAACTGCGGGGAGATGCAGGAGCCACTCACTTGTTTGATGCCAAACGGTATGGATGCCGCCCCCTTCTCGCAAGGGTTCCGTCGCAGAAATTTATCCATGCGGATAGCTATTGACCAGGGTTCGGTCGCTTCCTATGTTGTTTGAAGCCAAACGAGTTGGGGGTCGGTGAGACCGCACCCCTTTGGCCGGGGCCCGGCCCCTGGTGGTCCGGGCCCCATCTCCCCTCTCTGACGCTCCCTCAGTCCCAGGAGGACAGGCCCATGAAGGTCGTCGTCGACATGAACAAGTGCCAGGACCACGGCCAGTGCGTCTTCGCCGCCCCGGACGTCTTCAGTTTCGACGACGCCGGTCGCCTGGCGTGCGTCGCGGACCCGGACGACGCGCTGCGCGACGAGGTCGAGGAAGCCGCGGACGTCTGCCCGCTGCAGGCCATCCGGATCGAGGGCTGACCTCATGAGCGCACCCATCGTGGTGGCCGGCGCCTCCATGGCCGGTCTGCGCATGGCCGAGCAACTGCGGTCGGCGGGCTGGGGCGGCCCGATCACCCTTGTCGGCGACGAACCGCACATGCCCTACAACCGTCCGCCCCTCTCCAAGGAGGTCCTGGCCGGGAAGGCCCCCTTCGCGTCGCTCGCGTTCCGGCCCCGCGCCGGCTTGGCCGACGCCGACTGGCGCCTGGGCACCCGCGTCGTACGGGCCGATCTCGACCGCCGAACCGTCGAACTCTCCGAGGGGGAGGCGATTCCGTACAGCGGTCTCGTCGTCGCCACCGGTATGCGCCCTCGCCGCCTGCGCTGTCCCGGACCCGTCGCCGGACGGCACACCGTGCGCACCCTGGAGGACGCCGAGGAACTGCGAACAGCCCTGCTGCGTCCGGGCGTTCGCGTGGTCGTGGTCGGCGCCGGATTCATCGGCTGCGAGGTCGCCGCCACCGCCCTGGACCTCGGCGCCGCCGAGGTCACCGTCATCGACCCCTTGCCGCTGCCCATGGTCGGACCGCTCGGCGCACCACTCGCGCGGGCGCTGCGGGAGCGCCACGAACAGCGCGGAATCCGCTTCGCCCTCGGCGCCGCAGTGGCGGGCTTCGAAGGCGACGGCCACGTCACCGGCGTACTCCTCGCGGACGGCACCGTCCTCGCCGCGGACGTCGTCGTCGAATCGGTCGGCTCCGTCGCCAACACCGAATGGCTCGACGGCAACGGCCTCGACCTCACCGACGGCGTGCTCACCGACGCACACCTCCGCGTCGGCGGACGTCCCGACGTCCTCGCCGTCGGCGACGTCGCCCGCTTCCCCAACGCCCGCTACGACGGCGTGCCCCGCCGCGTCGAGCACTGGTCCATCCCCACGGACACCGCCAAACACGCCGCCAAGGTGCTCGCCGCCCACCTGAACGGCACCGAGGCGGACCTCGCGCCGTTCGGGCCACTGCCCACCTTCTGGAGCGACCAGCACGACTTCCGGCTCCAGTCCTTCGGTGCCCCCGCCCTCGGCAAGGACGACATGCGCGTCCTGGACGGCGATCTCGACGGCGACGTCCTCGTCGGCTACCACCAGGACGGCCGGCTCGTCGGCGTCGTGGCCCTGGGGGGCCGGTCCGCCGCGGCGGCCGCCGCCCGCTACCGCGCCGAACTTCTCAAGCAGCCCGCCCTCACCGCCTAAGGAACCCCAAGTGGCTGAAAACCCCACGGTTCGTGGATACCTCCACCCCAAGACGGCGACGGGCGCCTCGTCCCTGATCCCCGCGCCGCCCTGGCGCTACTCCGGCGATCTGCTGACCGTCGAGTACCGCACCGACCCGGCCCGGGTCCGCGAACTGCTGCCCGCGCCGCTGGAGTTGGCCGACGAGGACCCCGGAGCGGTCGCGCTGATCTGGGCCGACTGGCAGTCCTGCTCCGCCGACGGCCACGAGCTCCTCGACCCGGTGCGAGCCCAGTACAAGGAGGCCTTCGCGGTCGTCCGCTGCCAGTACCGGGGCCGGACCTTCACCCGCTGTGTCCACATCTGGGTCGACAAGGACTTCGCCATCGCCCGCGGGCTGCACCAGGGGTACCCGAAGAAGCTCGGCTCCATCCACCAGACGCGCCCCCACCCCCACGGCCCCGCCCCGCGCATCGAGGCCGGCGCCCGCTTCGGTGCCACCCTCGCCGCGGCCGACCGGCGCCTCGCCCAGGCCGTCGTCACCCTGCGCGAACCGGCCGGTACCAACGGGTTCGTCAACGCCCACCCGATGGCCCACCACCGCTGGCTGCCGTCCATCGAGAAGGGCAAGGGACTGGCGCTCGACGAGCTCGTCGAGTCCGGTGCCGCCTCGTTCGAGGGCGGCCAACCCTGGGTCGGAGAAGCCGAGTTGGAGCTCTTCGAGGCGCCCACCGAGGAGCTGGCCCGCCTGGAGATCCGCGAGCCGATCGCCGCGTACTACCGCCAGGTCGGCGTCGTCTGGGACGGCGGCCGGCTGCTCGAGTCCCACACGTCCGGCGCCGAGTGACCGCCCACCGACCAGCAGGAGTCTGACCAGATGACCGAGCACACCCTCACGGTCGCCGGGGTCGCCGTCGACACCCGCCACTGGATCGGCGGCCGGCGCGTCGCCTCCACCGGCACGTTCACCGATGCGTCGCCCATCGACGGGACAGCCCTCGGCGAGATCTCCCGGGGCACTCCGGCCGAGGCCGCCGCGGCCGTTGCCGCCGCCAAGGCCGCCTTCCCCGGCTGGGCCGCCACCCCGCGCGCCGAGCGCGCCCGCATCCTGCACGCCGTGGCCGACGGCGTCGAGAAGCGCCTCGAAGAACTCGCCATCGTCGAGACCACCGACAACGGCGCCCTGCTGCGCTCGCACCGCCGCGGCGTCATGCCGCGCGTCGCGCACAACTTCCGCTTCTTCGCCGACTGGCTGCTGAAGCTCGACCACGAGGACTTCGAGACGCGCGGCCACACCAACCACGTCAGCTGGGACCCGGCGGGCCCCTGCGTACTCATCACGCCGTGGAACGCGCCCCTGATGATGGAGTCGTGGAAGGTCGCCCCGGCCCTCGCCGCCGGCAACACCGTGGTCCTCAAGCCCGCCGAATGGACCCCGCTGACCGCCTCGCTGCTCGCCGACATCGCGGCCGAGGCCGGACTGCCCGCCGGTGTCCTCAACATCGTGCAGGGATACGGCTCCGAGATCGGCGACGCGCTGACCTCGCACCCGGACGTCCGCCGCATCAGCTTCACCGGCTCGGTGCCCACGGCCCGGCACATCGCCGCTTCGGCCGCCCCGCACCTCACGCCGGTCAGCTTCGAACTCGGCGGCAAGTCACCACTGTTGGTGTTCGCCGACGCCGACCTCGACCTGGCTGTCGACCTCGCCGTCGAGCAGTACGACAACGCGGGCCAGGTCTGTCTCGCCGCGACCCGCATCCTCGTCGAGGAGCCGATCGTCGAGGAGTTCACCCGCCGTTTCACCGACAAGGCGGCCCTCCTCCACCAGGGCGACCCGCGCGACGAAGCCACCGACATCGGCCCCACCATCCACCCCCGCCAACTGGAGAAGATCGACGGCTTCGTGCAGCGGGCGGTCGCGGCCGGCGCCCGCGCGGTCATCGGCGGCCACCGGGGCGAGGGCCAGTACTACGCCCCGACGCTGCTCACCGACGTCGCCCAGGAATCCGAGATCGTGCAGGAAGAGGTCTTCGGCCCGGTCCTGACCCTGCAGACCTTCGGCGACGAGGACGAGGCCGTCCGCCTGGCCAACGACACCCGCTTCGGCCTGGCCGCCACCGTCGCCACCGGTGATCCCGAGCGCGCGGAACGCGTCACCGCTCAGCTCGTCGCCGGCACCGTCTGGGTCAACTGCTTCTTCGTCCGCGACCTCCGGGCCCCCTTCGGCGGTTCCCGCCAGTCGGGCGTCGGCCGCGAGGGCGGCATCTGGAGCTTCGACTTCTACTGCGACCTGAAGAACACCGTCACCGCCCCGAAGGGATGGAAGGACCATGGGTGAGATCGTCGGGGCGGGCCTGCTCGCCCACGTCCCCACCGTCGTGCTCCCCGAGAAGACCCGCCGTGAGCTGAACGAGGGCAAGGAGATCACCCTCGTCACCGGCCTGCGGGAACTGCGCAAGGAGGTCTTCGAGCGCGACGACTACGACACCGTGGTCGTCCTGGACTCCCATTGGGCGACGACCGTCGAGTTCGTCGTCACCGCACAGGACCGCCGCGCGGGCCTGTTCACCTCCGAGGAGCTGCCGCGCGGCATGCGCCGCATGCCCTACGACTTCCCCGGAGACCCCGAACTCGCCCGCAACATCGCCGAGTTCGCCGACCGGCACGGCACCTGGATCACCGCGATCGACGACACGTACCTGCCGATCTACTACGCCACCATCAACCTGTGGAAGTACCTCGGCGAGGGCCTCGCGGACAAGCGGTGGGTGACCATCGGGGTCTGCCAGACCGGCGACATGGAGGACCACCTGCGACTGGGCCGCGCGCTGGCCGACGGTATCGCCGCCACTCCCGGCCGCCGCGTCCTCCTCATCGCCTCCGGCGCGCTGTCGCACACCTTCTGGCCGCTGCGCGAACTGCGCGACCACGAGTCCAGCGACCCGGCGCACATCTACACCGCCGAGGCCCGGGAGGCCGACCTCGAACGCATCAACTGGTTCACGGAGGGCCGCCACGACAAGGTCCTCGACACCATGGACGAGTTCTGGACGCACAAGCCCGAGGCGAAGTTCTTCCACTACCTGATGATGGCGGGCGCCCTCGGCGAACGGGCCTGCACCGCCAAGGGCCGCCAGTACGGCGCGTACGAGAACGCGATCGGCACCGGCCAGGTGCACCTCTGGTTCGACCGCCCCGCCGACGGCTGGACCGGCGCCGGAGTCCCCGCCGCCACCGCACCCCGCACTCCCCACAGCCGCGCCTAGAAAGGCCCGCTCATGTCTGCCCGCCCTGAATATCGCCGCATCCTCCTCGACGGCGCCGCCGTCGAGGTCACCGTCGACGGGGACGAACTCGTCGCCGGTGACGGCCGCCGCGTCAAGACCGACGAGGCCCGGCACCTGCCGCCGGTGGTGCCCTCCAAGGTGATCGCCGTCCACCTCAACCACCGCAGCCGCGTGGACGAGTTCCGGATCGGCCTGCCGGACACCCCGACCTACTTCCACAAGCCGACCTCCGCGCTCAACAGCCACCAAGGCGCCGTCGTCCGCCCCGAAGGCTGCAAGTGGCTCAACTACGAGGGCGAGGTCGCCATCGTCATCGGCAGGACAGCGCGCAACATCGCCCCGGCCGACGCGGGGGAGTACATCGCCGGCTACACCGTCGCCAACGACTACGGACTGCACGACTTCCGCGACACCGACGCCGGATCCATGCTCCGCGTCAAGGGCTCCGACACCCTCTGCCCGCTGGGCCCCGGCCTGGTCACCGACTGGGACTTCCACGGCAAGCGGCTGCGTACGTACGTCAACGGCGAGCTCGTCCAGGACGGCTCGACCGACGAGATGAAGTGGGATATGCACTACCTCGTCGCCGACATCGCCCGCACCATCACGCTGTACCCCGGAGACGTCCTGCTGTCCGGCACCCCCGCCAACTCCCGGCCGGTGCGGCCCGGCGATGTCGTCGAGGTCGAGGTCGAGGGCCTGGGACGCCTCACCAACCACATCGTCACGGGCCCCACCGCCGTCCGCGGCGACGTCGGGGCCCAGCCCACCGAGTCGGAGGAAGTGCTGTCCACCGCGCTCGGCGGCGACTGGGAGTTCCGTGGCATCAGGCCGCCGCAGCGCTGACGGCGAGATCGCCGGTAGGGTCGACGGCATGACCGACCCCGTCGAGCCCGCCGGTGAGCGCCGATCCCGCAAGCGCGTCACGAACTACGGCACGGGACGGCTCGCTCTGCTGGACGCCGCGATCCGCGTGGTGGCCCGCGGCGGTCTGCGCAGCCTCACCTACCGGGCCGTCGCCCAGGAGGCCGGGGTCACCCACGGGCTCGTCGTGCACCACTTCGGCTCGCGCGACGCGCTGATCGAGGAGGCCGTCAGCCATGCCATCCGCTCCTCGCTGAGCAGCAGCGCCCTCGAGATCGGCACGGGCAAGCCGGCCGACTTCGCGGCGGGACTCGGCGACATGGTCGACTCAGGCCCCGAACTCCAGGCGTTCCAGTACGAGTTGCTGCTGGAGGCGCGCCGTCGCCCCGAACTGCTGTCGCAGCTGCGCAGCCTCTACGAGGAGTACTTCGGCGCCAGCGCGCGGGAGTTGACCCGCATCCTCGACCGGCCGGTGAGCCGCGGCATGTCCCGGCTCGTCTTCGCCGCACTGGAGGGCCTGGTCCTGCACCAACTGGCCTTCGGGGAGCGCGAGGTGACCGAAGAGGCGCTCGCGGAGCTCAGGGGCCTGCTGGAGCGTCTGGCCGGGGAGCCGGTCACGGACTGAGCCCGGCACGTCGCTGCCGGGGCACGGCTGAGCAAGAAGCGCCGTCGCCGCGGGATTCCCTGCCCTCGACCCCTTGTCAAACGGATAGTTCGGCCCGACGATGAGGCAACTCGTTTGGCCTGAAACGATCCTCCTCTCTTTCTGGCAGGTGATCCGAGTGGACAGTCAGACGGTTTCCGCCGAGCGGACCGTACGGGACGCCCCCACTGCAGCCACGCTCAAACCCGACGCCCTGGGCGTTCTGGGCATCCTCTTCTTCGTACTGTCCGGTCAGGCCCCGCTGACGGGCATCGCCGGAGCGGCCCCGATCTCGATCGCCACCGGCAACGGGTCCGGCACACCGGCCGCCTACGTGCTGGCCGGAGCCGTGATCCTGCTCTTCTCCGTGGGCTTCGTCGCCATGGGGCGTCACGTCGTGGACGCCGGAGCCTTCTACACGTACATCGGCACCGGACTCGGCCGCACCGCAGGCTCCGGCAGCGCGAGCGTCGCGCTGTTCGCCTACTGCGTCATCCAGGCGGCGATGTACGGGCTGTACGGCGCGACCGTCGCCGCGCTCGTCGCCGACCACACGGCCCTCGACCTGCCGTGGTGGGTGTACACCCTGGTCACCATGGCCGTGGTGCAGGCGCTGGGCGCCGCGGGCATCGAGATGGGCGCCAAGGTGCTGGCCGTGTTCGTGCTCGCCGAGTTCAGCATCCTGCTCGTCTTCGGCCTGGTCACTCTGCTCAAGGGCGGCGGTCCCGAAGGACTCGGCGCGGCCGACAGCTTCTCCCCGTCGGCGGCGCTCCAGGGCGCACCCGGAGTCGCCGTCATGTTCGCCGTGGCATCGATGTTCGGGTTCGAGGCCACCGCCATCTACGGGGAAGAGGCCAGGGAACCGAAGAAGACCGTGCCCCGGGCCACGTACCTCTCGGTCCTCGTCGTCACCGGCTTCTTCGCCCTCATCTCCTGGATGCTGATCTCGGCCTACGGCGCCTCGAAGGCCCCCGGCGCCGCGGGGGAGGCGCTGGCCTCCGGGGACTCGGCAGGGTTCGTCTTCGCCCCCATCGCCGACCAGTTCGGCGGCTGGGTCGACGACGTCCTGCCGATCCTCCTCGCCACGTCCCTCTTCGCCGGCATCCTGACCTTCCACAACTCCGCCAACCGCTATCTGTTCGCCCTCGGCCGCGACGGGCAGCTGCCCGCACGGCTGTGCCGCCTCAACACGCGGCACGCACCGTGGACGGCCGGCTGCGTCCAGACCGTGGTCGCCGTGCTCCTGGTCGTGCCGTTCGCGCTGGCCGGCAAGGACCCGGTGCTCACCCTCTTCTCCTGGTTCAGCGGCCTCGCCGTCCTGGCGATGATGCTGCTCTACCTGCTGACCTCGATATCGGTCCTCGTGTTCTTCCGTCGCCGTCGCGTCGACAACCGCCTCTGGAACACGCTGATCGCCCCCGCGCTCGGCGCGCTCGGCATCGCGGGCGCGATCTGGCTCATCCTCGCCAACTTCACCACCCTCATCGGTGGCGAGACGAGCACCGCGCTCTGGCTGGTCACGGTCCCGGTCGTTCTCGCCCTCGGCGTCGCCAACGAACGTCTCCGGCGCCGAGCAGCCGGCTGACCCGCCTCCCCTCGGCACGCGGGACCCGGCCGCGTGCCGAGCGGTCGGCGCCACTCGCTCCGCCTTCCCCTGTCCGGCCCCTTCGTTCCGGCCCCTTCTCTGGAGGACCGCATGACCACCCCCACCCATGAGACATGGCTCGAGCGGGCCAAGGCGTTCCACCCGACAGGCGCGCATCTCATCGACGGCGCCGACGAGTCGGGCGGCGGCGCCGAGTTCGCCACGATCTCGCCACGCGACGGTCAGGTCCTCGCGGCGGTCGCCGACGGCGGTGAGGCCGAGGTGAACGCCGCCGTCGCCGCCGCACGCCGCGCCTTCGACCAGGGCCCCTGGCCCCGTATGGCACCCGCCGAACGCGGCCGCGTCCTGATCCGCACAGCCGAACTCCTCGACGAACACCGGGCGGAGCTCGCGCTCACCGTCAGCCTCGAAATGGGCAAGCCCGTCACCGACGCCCACGACATCGAACTCCGCGCCGTCATCAACACCTTCCGCTGGTACGGCCAGCTCGCCGACAAACTCACCGACGCGTCCCCGCACACCCCGCACGACGCCCTCGCCCTCGTCACCCGCGAGCCCGCCGGTGTCGTCGGCGCGGTCGTGCCCTGGAACTTCCCGCTGACCCTGGCCGGCTGGAAGATCGCCCCGGCGCTGGCCGCCGGCTGCACCGTGGTCCTCAAACCCTCGGAGAACTCGCCCCTGTCGGCCCTGCTCCTGGGCCGCATCGCCCTGGAGGCCGGACTGCCGCCGGGCGTGCTCAACGTCGTCAACGGCACCGGCCCGGTGGCCGGCCGCGCACTCGGCCTGCACCCCGACGTCGACGTCCTGGCCTTCACCGGATCCACGGCGGTCGGCCGCCGGTTCCTGCACTACGCGGCCGACTCCAACCTCAAGCGGGTCTGGCTCGAACTGGGCGGCAAGTCACCGAACATCATCCTTCCCGACGCCCCCGACCTGGGGAAGGCCGCGGCCACCGCCGCCTGGGGCATCTTCTTCAACCAGGGCGAGATGTGCACCGCGCCCTCCCGCCTCCTCGTCCACACGTCCGTCGCCGAACAGGTCACCGAAGCCGTCGTGGCCCGCGCCCGCGCCCTGCGCGTCGGCGACCCGCTCGACCCGGCCACCGAGATGGGCGCCCTCGTCGGCGAGCACCACCTCGCCCGCGTACTCGACCACGTCCGCGCGGGCGCCGACGACGGAGCCCGCGTCCGCACGGGCGGCGCCCGCACCCTCCCCGAGACCGGCGGTACCTACCTCGAACCCACCGTCTTCGACCAGGTCGCCCCGGACAGCCGGCTCGCCCGCGAGGAGATCTTCGGCCCGGTCCTCTCCGTGCTCACCTTCGACGACCTCGACGAGGCCGTCGCCCTCGCCAACGCGACCGAGTACGGCCTCGCGGCCGGTCTGTGGACCTCCGACCTGTCGACCGCGCACCAGGTCTCGCGCGCCCTGAAGGCCGGCACGGTGTGGGTCAACTGCTACGAGGAGGGCGACCTGACCGTCCCCTTCGGCGGCATGAAGCAGTCGGGCAACGGACGCGACAAGTCCGCCCACGCCCTGGACAAGTACATGGAACTGAAGACGACCTGGATCCAGCTGTGACGACGCCCGTACGCCCGCTCATCGCGATCCCCGCGCGCTTCTCCGCCACCACATCAGCCTTGCGCTACGCCGCAGAGGTCAACGCCCGCGCCCTGATCGAGGCCGTCTGGCGGGCGGGCGGCGAACCGGTCACCCTGCACCCCGCCGATCCGGCCGAGAGCGACGTGGCCACCCGGCTCGCCCGCTTCGACGGAGTCCTGCTCCCCGGCGGCGGCGACCTGGCACCGCACCGATACGGCGCGCCCCACGCACACGAGACCGTCTACGACGTCGACGACCTCCAGGACGCGTTCGACCTGGAAGTCGCCCGGCAGGCACTGTCGGGCGGGTTGCCGCTGCTGGCGATCTGCCGGGGCCTCCAAGTGGTCAACACCGCTCTGGGCGGGACACTCCACCAGGACATGGGCGGCCCCCGAAGCGAACACCGCCACGTCCGCCACCCCGTCTCCCTGGCCCCCGGCTCGGCCCTGGCCCGTATCACCGGGGCGGACAAGACGGAGGCCTCCTGCTACCACCACCAGCACGTGGACCGCCTGGGGGAGGGGCTCCACGTCACCGCCCGCGCCGCCGACCAAACGATCGAGGGAGTCGAACTCACCGACGCCGGCGCCCTGTTCGTGGCCGTGCAGTGGCACCCGGAGGACACCGCGCACGAGGATCCGGCCCAGCAGCGCCTCTTCGACGCGCTGGTACAGGCCGCGGCCGAAAGGGGCTGACAGAGAGCCGGTCGAGTCTTCGCCGGCTCAGCCCTTGGAGCGGCGCCCGCTGCGGCGGGGCGAGGGGGCCTCGCCGTTCAGCAGCGACTGGCGACGCTCCTCGCCGCCCTCCTCGACCTGGAGCACCACCTTGCGCAGCCCGTCGGCGAGACTGCGGCACTCGTCGTCGCTGAGCCGCGACGTGACGAACGCCTCCTCGTCGTTGAACGCCGGGAACACCTGACGCATGAAGGCCTCGCCCTCTTCGGTGAGGGTGAGCAGCACGAGCCGTCCGTCGGTGGGATGACCGGCACGGGCCAGCAGCCCGCGCGACTCCAGCGTGCGGGCCACGCCGGTCAGGGTCCCCTTGGAGATGCCCGCCTCCTCGGCGACGTGCCGGGTCTCCGACTCGCCCCAGACCCAGACCACCCACAGCACCACGAACGCGGTCCAGGTGAGGTCGGAGCCGCGCAGTACCGAGTTCTCCAGATGCTGGCGCACGGCGGACGCGGCCCGGTAGATGTTCGCCACGGCGGCCATCTGCTCTCGGCGGATCGCGATGCCGCCGAGCTTCGCCTCCGCGAGCTTCTCCGCCTCGCTGATGGACCGCTGCCCTGGCACGGGTCCCCCTCGCATCGTCGCCGCCCCCGGGTCGTGTCTCCCGGGGTCATTCGACCTCAAATTGTACGGCTGCCCGTGTCACCGGGGTGGCTGAGCGGCCCGGCGTTCCGACGGCTACTTCGTGCCGTGAGGAAGGGCGCCCGGACTCTTGGCCAGGGCGGGCGAAGCGGCACGACGTGCGGCCGCGGCCTCGCGGGCGGCTTCCCGGGGGTGACGCCGCTTCCAGTAGGGGTTGTCGTGCGGCAGCCGGCTGGAGACGCGGCCGTACATCCCGAAGACGAGAATCACGAGGCCCATCACGAAGCTGAAGATGACGTTCGAGATGCCGAAGTCCAGGACGTTGGCGCCTTTGTCGAGGATGAACACATGGACGAAGCCGCTGATCAGGAAGAGCGTCCCGACAGTCATGTTCAGGGTCGACGCGAAGTTTCCACCGATGACGGCACCGACGACGAGGGCCAGGCCGACGATGACGGAGATGAGGCTGAGGACGCCGTTCGTGCTCAGCCCGGCGATGTGGCTGCCGTCGGTGTCGAAGGGGCTGAGCTGATCGGCGAAGCCCAGGCATCCGAAGACCAGCAGTACGACGCCGCAGAACGCGGCGCCCCATCGGTACACCTGAGCCAGTTTGTGGTCCGTGGGCAGCTCGTCCTTGAGCTTCATGGCGACGTCACCTTTCTGCCGTCTCGAGTGGGAGGCGGCGCTCTGGGGGGTGCGCACGCCTCGCTCTCTTCTCAAACGGTGGCACAGGGTGGCGAACGGCGCAGATCCGGCGGGACGAATCCCGGGGCGGGGTGCACGATGAGGGCCATTCGGCACTCTGAGTAGTGTTGTGGCCATGGGGAAAGGGATGGGGCGCCGGCCCAAGGTGGACCTGGAGAGCGGCGTCGAGGATGCGACGCTGCTCATCCTGGAATGGCTGGGCGAGCAGGGCGTGGGGGCCATGATCCGGGTCGACGCGGAGCGCCTGCGCGACGGCCTGCCGGCGTGGACCTTCGCTGCCGGCGGCGGGCCGTTGTCCGCCGGCATGCGAGCCGATGGTTCCTCCGTCGCCGAGTGCATGGGCCGGGCGTTGCACCAGCTGCGCGAAGCCGGGCTGGCCGTTCCCTTCTGAGGCAGCGCCCCGCTCCCCACGAGGCCGTGGATCTTCGGCTGCCGTCACGCAACCCTTCGTGCACCTCGTGAGTCACATCTCCGAGATCCGTCGCTCTCATTGCCCCCTTCGACTACGGGAGTTCCCTCGTGCGTGCACGCACCCTGGCCGTCACCGCCGCCGCAGCGGCCCTCACCGCCGCCGGTCTGACCCTGCCGCTCGCCGGGAGCGCCGCCGCCGCAACGACTCCGCGGTTCGACTTCAACGGCGACGGATACGCGGACATCGCTGTCGGCATGCCCGACGCCACGGTGGACGGCAAGGTCAAGGCCGGCTACGTCAGCGTGATCTATGGCGGCCCGCAGAGCCCGAGCCAGTCCACCGGTGTGATCAGCCAGGCCGAGGCCGGCATCCCCGGCACGCCCGAGGCGGGCGACCGCTTCGGGTCCTCCGTGGCACCTGTCGACGTGAACGGTGACGGCGTCTTCGAGCTCGTTGTCGGCGCGAGCGGCGAGTCGCTCACCTCCGAACAGCTCAGGGACGAGGGCACCATCACGGTCCTGGACGGCTCGGGATGGAACGTCAAGGGCACCACCCTGGCCAGGGGCACGTCCGAGTTCAGCAAGATCGGCAGCACCATCGCCACGGGCGACTACGACGGCGACGGCGTCACCGACCTTGCCTACGGCGAGAGCGGCGAGGAGCACGGCTCGCTCCGGTTCCGCCCGGGCCCGCTCACCACCGACCAGGCGACCACCACCACCCTGCGCAGCTACGGCATGGGGGGCGGCACCGTCGACCTGGCCACCGGCGACTTCGACGGCGACGGCCGGGACGACCTCGCCACCACCTGGAGGGCCATGGAGGACTCCGGCACCTTCATCACGCGCTGGGACGGCCGGGCCAAGCCCGCCCAGTGGTGGGCCGACGCCGACCGTGGCAGCTCGCTCGCCGCCGCAGACTTCGACCGGGACGGTACGGAGGACCTCGCGATCGGCCTCGTCCAGCCCAACCCCGAGTCGGAGACCACGCATTGCGAGAACCGGCTCGGCGGTGCGGTGCTCGTGCTCAAGGGCTCGAGGACCGCGCACTTCGGCGCAGAGAGCCAGTGCATCACCCAGTCGAGCCCGGAGGTCGGCGGCGCCGCCGAGGAGGGCGACGACTTCGGCGCCGCGCTGGCCGCGGGCGACCTGAACGGCGACAGCCGTCCGGAACTGGTCGTCGGCGTACCCGGCGAGGACGTGGGCACCGTCAAGGACGCGGGCGGCTACGTCACCCTGAACGGCACGGAGCAGGGCCTTTACGGCGGTCTGGCCCGCAGCCAGAGCACCACGAACATGCCCGGCACTGCCGAGGCCGGCGACCGCTTCGGCGCCCAGGTGGCCGTCGGCGACTACAACCACGACGGCCTGTGGGACACCGCGGTGAGCGCGCCCGGGGAGAACGCCGGTGAGCCCAGGTCGGGCGGCGTCTGGTTCGTGCCGAGCAGCACGGAGGAGACGTACCCGGTGGGCAAGTCGCTGACCCCGTTCGGATTCGCCCTGCCCGACGGGGCCATCAAGTACGGCGAGGTGCTGGGGCTTTAACAGTTCCACGCGTCCACAGGGAGAGGTTGCTGCTCGTCGCCACGGCGATCGTTCGGCCGGAGAGGGAGAAGCCGGCCGCACGGAAGGGGGAGTAGTGCGCGTGGAAGATGTGCCACCACTCCTCTCCGTAGAGCCTGCAGACCCTCCCCGACGTACGCCAGCGAACGGCCCCGTGACCGGCTGGATGCTTTCCGAACGGTCTGGTCGGCGGTGCGGTCCAAGATCGTCGCTTGTAACCTGGAGTCATCGTGGCGAACGAGGTTCGCTGTCGTCGAGTGCGCTGCAAGCGCGACACTTTCGGGGCGAGAGGGGAGCGATCGATGAAGGCAGCCCGCTTCAGCCGGTTCGGGGGCCCGGAGGTCCTCGAGATCGTCGAACTCCCCGATCCGCATCCGGGCCCAGGGCAGGTGCGGATCGCGGTGCGCGCGGCCGGGATCAACCCGAGCGACTGGAAGAAGCGCAGCGGCCAGATGGATCCCGAGCTCCCGCAGACGATGGGGTACGAAGCCGCGGGCGTCGTCGACGAAATCGGCGAGGGCGTGACGGACGCGGCCGTCGGTGACCGAGTGTTCGGCTTCTCCGTCGAAGGGGCGGCTCAGGCCGAACGGGCCTTGCTGTCCTTCTACGCCCCGATCCCTCGGTCACTCGACTTCCCCGGAGCCGCCGCGTTGCCGGCCGCCATCGAGACGGCCACGCGCGCGCTCGACCAACTCGGCGTCGAGAACGGCAGCACGCTGCTCGTCAACGGCGCCTCCGGAAGCGTCGGCAGCGCCGCCGTTCAACTCGCCGTCGTGCGCGGTGCGCGCGTGATCGGCACGGCCAGTCCGGCGAACCACGCGTACCTGAGCGCGTTGGGGGCCGAGCCTGTCGCGTACGGCGAGGGTCTCGTCGACCGGGTCCGCGCGCTCGCGCCCGACGGCGTCGACCTCGCGCTCGACGTCGCCGGAAGCGGGGTGCTGCCCGAACTCATCGGGCTCGCGGGCGGCCCGGAACACGTCCTGACGGTCGCCGACTTCATGGGCGCGCAGAAGCACGGCGTGAGGTTCAGCCGTGGAGATTCCGGCCGCGCGGTCCATGTGCTGGCCGAGATCGGCGAGTTGGTCGACACCGGGCGTTTCTCGCTCCCGGTCGCGCAGACGTTTCCGCTCGCCGCGGTAGCGGAGGCGCATCGTGTCGGCGAGAACGGTCACGTGCGCGGAAAGCTCGTGCTGCTCGTCGGCTGACACGGCGACGACGACCGCGACGGTGAAGCGCCACCGCAGGAACTGGCTCGGCCCGGTCCGCCCGCATCGGTCGCCCGAGAGGCAGCGGGACGGCCGGAGCGGTATCGGCGGAGCGCCGACCGGCAAGCCGCCCCGAACATCACGTTGAGCCTGCGTGAGGCGGCCTACCAGGACCCGGATGTGCCGGACGCCGCCGCACGCCTGATCGCCGCGATCACCGGATCTGTGCGGGGTTGTACAGCTCGCTCAGGGCCGTCCCGATCGTCTTCCTCGCGTACGTCTCGCCGCGAGGGGTGTCGACGTGGGCTGTGGCCAGGTCCGGGTGCTCGGCGAACAGTTTCCGGGTGCCGGGCAGCATGCGCGCGGCGAGATCCTGACGGATCCGCTCGTCCGAGTCGGTGCCCAGCAGCGCGAACTCCCTGTCCACCTCGTCGTCCGAGTGGTCCCGCATCACGTCGGCGTAGGCCTGTCGCGGGGCGGGCCCGACGACGCGCGTCATCACGGTGCACAAGGAGCGGTCGGCAGCAGACATGGCGACCGGGCGCCCGGTGCCGGCTCGCCGGGCAGGTCGGCCGGCAGTGACTGGCGCAGGATCAGGGCGAGTTCGGCACGGGCCCGCTGGAGGCGCTCGATGATGGCCGCGAGTTCGGCGTCGAGCGTGTGCAGCGCTTCCACCGGATGCTCGTCGCCTTCGCCCATGGCGGCGATCTGCGCCAGCGAGAACCCGATGTCGGTCAGCCGCTTGATGCGCAGCAGGCGGAGCAGGTGCGCGACGCCGTACTGCTTGTAGCCGTTGCTGCGCCGCTCGGGCTCGGACAGCAGCCCGACCTCGTGGTAGTGCCGGACCACCCGCAGGCTGACGTCGGCGAGCTCGGCGATCTCTCGGGTGCTCCAGGCCATGGTTCCAGCGCACACCATGCCGTAGCGGCACGGTCAAGCCCGTCGGATGCGGGCGGGCATGGAGGGCGGCGCGCGTCATGCGCTTCTTGACTGTGCCGCGACGGCACAGTGTGCGGTGGGCGGTGACAGCTCCCGCCGGGCGCCTCGCCCGTCATGGAAAGGACCCGCACCATGGACCGGCTCACCGATGGCGACCGGGCGCGCGCCCAGCAGATGCTCGCCCTGTACCGGGCGTGCCACGTTCCTCGCAGCCACCCGCCGTGACGCCTTCGACCCCGCCCGCCACGCCGCCGGGCTGTCGATGGCCTTCAGGCACGCGATCGGGGGCGCGGACCTGCCGATCACGAGGATGGAGTCTGTGAGCCGGACCGGCTCCATGGGCGGGCGTTCACCGGCCGTGCGGGGCAGGCTGGGACACGAGGGCCCCTGTTCCTGACACCGCACACCGCCATCCGAACCCCTACACACAAACCGAACCACCCGATGACACCGGCCGGAAAGGCTGACCATGCAGAGGCTGACCATGCAGAGGCAGACCAAGCAGAACGAGCCGCTCCTCGTCGAGGACCTGTTGCTACTGATGATGGACGACAAGTCGGGCACCATCGCAGGAGAGGGCACGCTCTACTACACCCTGGGCGGCGCCGTGCTCGTCGAGCTCGGTCTCAAAGGGCGTGTCAGGGTCGACGAGAACGATGCCGGGCTGAACGGCCTGAAGGTGCACGCCGTCGCCGGTGCGCCGCTCATCGACCCGTTGCTCCAAAGCGCCGACGGCAAGGTCGCCGAACGGCTGCGCGGTGTCCAGACCCTTCTCATCGAGATCGGCACCGGGCTGCGCGGGACCGTGCTGGACCGGCTCGTCGAGCGAGGCATGCTGCGCCAGGAGAAGAAGGAGCGGCTGGGTGTCTTCTCCTCGACGTCGACGACGATCGTGGACACCGAGTACAAGAAGGCCCTGGTCGAGAAGGTGCGGGCGGTCCTGGTGGACAACGCGGAGCCCGACGCCCGTACCGCAGCACTGGTCGGGCTGCTCTCCGCGAGCGGCACCCTGCCCAGCCTGCACCGCTCCATCCCCTGGTCGGGCAAGGTCTACCGGCGCGCCAAGGAGCTGGAGCAGGTCAGCTGGGGCGCCGAAGCGGTGAACAGCGCCGTCATGCGGACCATGGCCGCGATCTCCGCGGGAAGCGCCGCGGCTGTCACCAGCTGAGCCCCTGAACACCCGCGGCTGTCGGACGTCATGCGCGACCCCGGTCTGCGACTGCCCCGCTGTCCGACTCCGGCCGGTCAGTCGGTGGCCCCGGTGAGGAGGCAGTGGAGGACGTGCGTCATCGCGCGGTGCACGGCATCACGCGCCTCCTCGGTGTGATCGAGGTCCTCGAAGCCGTGGCGTGCCCGGGGCACGTCGATCACCTCGACCTTCTTGTCATGGGCGGCCGCCGCCTGCAGGAACTCGTCCACCGTCGCCGCGATCACGGGCTGCTCCAGCTCCGGACGGAGAACGACAAGGGGGAGCGCGGCGGCGGCCGGGACCGCCAGGGCCGGACGGAAACGGCCGACGGGCACACCCCAGTTCGGCAGCGGCGCCATGATCGGGTAGCAGGCGACGAGACAACGCAGCCAGGCCGGAGGCCCGTCCAGCCACTCGGCGGTCAGGGGCCCGCTCCCGGACAGGAACCACAGCGCGATCCGCTCCGCGTCGACACGGGGATCGGCCCGCAGGGCCGCCACTCCCTCGGCCAGGTCCGTCGCGGCCACGGCGTAGTCCGTCACGTCGTGCAGGCGGTGGTCCAGGGTGGCGCCCACCACTCCGCGCGAGGCCGCGTAGCGGCCGTAGCCGGTGAGCACCGGCCAGTCGCGGGGCGTCGGCTGCATCCCGCGCGGCACGGGCCCGCCGTGCACGAACAGCACCGCCGGCAGCGGCTCGTCCGCCGGCTCGCGGGGGAGATACAGGTCGAGATCGCCGTGCCGTTCGCGGGCAAGGGCCGGCACGTCGAGGAGGAAGGAGCGCGGCTCCTCGGCCGGCCGGGTCTCCCCGTCCTGCGGGGTGCCGAGGCGTTCACCCTCACCGGCCGCCGCCTTGACGAGCGTCTCGGCGAAGTCGTCGGGACAGGACAGCATCGGCCAGTGTCCGGTGGGCAGTTCGAAGAAGGTCACATCCGGGTGCACCAGCGCTTGAAGGGCCGGATTGCCGAGACGGACCAGTGTCCGGACCGACTCGATGCTCGCGCCGTTGAAGTGGCACAGGACACCGGTGGTGGGGATGGCGGCCGCCTCACCCGTCAACTTCAACGGCTGGACCAAGGTGCCCAGAGGCTGCGGCGAGGACAGGGCGGTGAGCCGCTCCAGTTCGGCGGCGGGAACGCCCCGGGTGCTGCCCCAGAGCTGCCAGTCATCGGGCGCGGGCACCGGCAACGTATCGCCCTGAGCGCTGCCGGAGGCCAGTTGCGCGCGCAGGGACTGGTCCGGCACGGCCGACAGGGCCGGCATGCCGTCGCCCGGCACGGCGGCATCCACGTAGACGATGCGGTCGATCCGCTCCGCACGGCAGTCCGCCGCGCCCAGTGCCGGGTACACGCCGTAGTCGTGTCCGACGAGCACGATGTCGCGCCCTGTACCCGCCCCGGCGCCGTCGATGGCCGCGACGACCCGCTCGATATGTGTGCCGAGGACGACTCCGTCACCGGGACCGCCGTGACCGGTACCGTCGGCGTCCGTGAGGTCGACCGCGTGCACTTCGGCACCCGTCGCCGCCAGACGCCGGGTCACCCCCGCCCACACCTCGGCGCCGTTGAAGAACCCTGGAACCAGAACGAAAACGCTCATGCCCTCTCCCTGCTCGATGTGCCCCGAAACCGACGGGACCGGCTTTCGGGCTCGCTCGCGGGTAGGTTAGAAACTCCCCTTGAGGGAGGTTCAAGTGCTGTTTCCGGACGACGGGTCGTGGAGCATCGGCGAGCTTGCCGAGCGCGCGGCCACCACGGTCAAGACGGTCCGCTTCTACTCCGAGCGCGGACTGCTCCCTGAGCGCCCGCGCAGCAGCGGTGGGCACCGCCGCTACGGCCCCGACGCGTTGGAACAACTGCGCCTGATCCGCTCGTTGCGCGGCCTCGGACTCGCACTCCCGCAAGTGCGCCGGGTGCTGGACGAGGCGGCGGACGACGGTGCCGGGACGGCGTTCGAGGACGCGGTCGCCGCCCAACTGAGCACGCTCGGCTCCCAGCTCAGCGCGCTGCGCTGGCAGGAGGCCGCACTCCACCTCGTCCACACCTGCCCGCCCGAGGAACGTGCCGAGCGGCTACGGCTGATCGGCGCCGTGAGCACCCCGCCGAGCACGCAGGCGATGGCCAGGTTCTGGCGCGCCTGGCTGCCCGTGCGCATGCCCGCCAAAGCGATGGCCGCGTTCCTCGACGCCACCGTCCCCCCGATCCCGGAGACGCCCCACCCGCACCATGTCCTCGCCTTCGCCCGCCTCCACGCCTTCGTGTCCCGCCCGTGCACACCGGACCGGCCCACGCAGCCCGCGGCCCACCAGCACGCGAGCCCGCGCGACATGGCCATCCTCTACGCGGGGTTGGCGGAGGCCTACGACCTGGCCCGCCCTGAGCTGCGCGCCGAGCGGTCCCCGCGAGCAGGCCAGGCGCTCGACGGATTCGTGGACACCTACGCACGCGTCCAGGGCGGGCGCGACACCCCCGGCTTCCGCCGGCAACTGGCGCGGCAGCTCTCCAACGACCCACGGATCGACCACTACTGGGAGCTGGTGACCCAGGTGATCACCCCGGTGGGACGCCGCCCGGAACCGACACCGGGATCGGCCCACGACTGGCTGCTGGAGGCACTGCGCACGCAGGTCGCGGAGAGGGCCGCTTGAAGAGGCGGGGATGTGTTGGTGCCGCCGCGCCTCAGATGTCCCTAACGCTCTGGATGATGCGGGTGATGATGGTCGCGGCCTGCGGCGGGTGCTCCTCCAGCCAGGTGCCGAGGTGCTCTCGGACGGCTGTCTCCATGCAGGAACGTACAGAAGTGTTGCTCAGTCCACCCCGTGTGGCCCCATGAAACTCCGGGCTGTCCACCTTCACCGAGACGACCGCTGTCAGACCTTCGCTGACGGAAGCGGAGCTGAGATCGGCGTCGGCTGTCGACAGCAGGCGCATCCTCCGCGCACAGGCGTTGATCGCAGCGGTCACCCCGCGCCGGAAACCCTCCAGGTGCGTGCCGCCCTGAGGAGTGGATCGGTTGTTGGCGAAGCTCCGGACGTGCTCCTGTCGGGCCTCTGCGGACGGAAGCAAGCCGCCAGCGTCAGCTCCGCTGCGACGTCAACAAAGGCTCCAGAAGCAGCCGTTGAGCCACGGTCGCGGGCAAGTCGCTGACCTGACCGTCCCCGACCTCCACGACGCGCCACACGCCGTCGGAGCGCAGGGCCAGATCCGTGGTGACGAAACGGCAGCCGAGGGCGCGCACCAGCGGTGCCACGTGGTCGAGTTGCGGCACCAGCCGCGAGGCCCCGTCCCCGTACGCGTCCGGATGCGCGGTTGTCAGAGCCGGGCTGCCGTCGATCCACCACACCCGGACTTCGTCGCCGGTGAACTCCTCGAAGGTGCGCAGGACGATCCCTCCGGCGAGGAACTCCTCCTGCAGCTCGACGAAGTTCCGCACCACGGCGGCCAGTTGCTCCGTGTCGGCGGCGTCGGGTACGAAACAGGCCTCGTCCCACTCGTGCTTGCGGGACTTGACGTAGTCCTTGACGACGACGGGCCCAGAGCCAAGGGACGCGGCGAGCTCGGCGAGGCGCGCGGCCGGAAGGGCCTGTCCTGGCTGTGCCGGGAGCCAGACGCTGCGGGGCGTCACGGCAGCGAACGTCTTGTACCAGCCGGGCAGTTCATGAGCCCTGCGGTACTGCAGTGCGTCGGTCGCCAGGGTGGTGCCGCGCTCGGCCAGCGCGTCTTCCAGTTCGGCGTAGCGACTGCTCGGCAGCATCCAGCCCCGGTACCAGAGCGGGCCGACACCGCGTGGCACCCTGGCCACGGCCTCGCCGGCGCCTCCCTGCATCAGGGCGTCATGATCGATGAGTGCGACGTCACGGCCCAGGACCTCGGCCGCTTCGACCGCGGCCGCGAAGTGCGGGTCGGGCAGACGCGCCCGGAGCGGGTCGCGGCACGTCAACAAGGCAGCCGTCATGGGCGCAGCTTAGAGGCCGTCCCCATGGGCGAAGATGCCGGCCTGGTCGACCCGGTCGGCCTTGATGCGCCTGCCGTTCGTGGGTCACCTGAGATCGGGCGAGGCAGTGCGTCACCTGCCGACGGCACCGTCACTCCGCTCACGCAGGATGTCGGC
Source organism: Streptomyces sp. cg35 (assembly GCF_050410835.1). NCBI lineage: Bacteria > Bacillati > Actinomycetota > Actinomycetes > Kitasatosporales > Streptomycetaceae > Streptomyces > Streptomyces sp. cg35. The sequence continues at coordinate 270,889 of NZ_CP191268.1, read as the reverse complement.
GTGACCCGCATGGCGAGCCGTCTCCTCGATCATGTGCACCAGCACCCACCGCATCGATTGCACCATGTCCGCTGCGCCTGCCGCCCGAGCACTCGGCTGGTTCAAGTCGGCACAGCGCTCGATGATCTCGTTGGACCGTTCGATGGCACTGCGATAGCCAGTGAGGAGACTGTCCGCGCTGTCCCCCTCGGAGAGGTTCATGCTGAAGTCCGGATGCTCGATATCGGCCCCTTCGAAGGCCCAGGCGAACCAGTAGAGCTCTGCTGCCGTCAGGTGCTTGACCAGGCCGAAAACACTGGTGCCAGAGGGCACTCCGGGCGCTCGTCCGTGTCCGTCGTCAAGGCCCTGCGCCTTCGCGGCCACCGCTTCACGGACGTAGTTCAAGAACGCGGGCAATGTCGATTTCTCGTCGGAGTCACCGTCAGGAGGGCCTACGTCGCGGTGTTGTTGAGTCTCTGGCACCGAGGGCACACCAGCTTGATCCACTTTCGAAGCACACCCCCGCGGCGGGCACTAACCCGTCGCCCCGTCGCCCCGTCGTCTAGCCATGGCCATCGCGTGAAGTGGCGCGGAGACGGACGCGTCACGGCGCCGGTACAAGGCCCACAAGGGCGGAGGACAGGCCGGCCGGGCCCCGCCGGTCGTCGGAATCAGTGCTCGTCGGGTGCGGATTCCTCAGCCGCATCGATCGCCATATCCGCATCCTCGCCCAGGTCGAAGACGCTCTCACGCAGTGCCTGGATCACGCCGTCGAGCTCGGCCACGCCGTGCATCAGCCGCTGGTGTGCGGGCCCCTCGCCGATCATCGCGGCCGTGCCGTGCAGGCTCAGCCCGGCGTCGAAGATTCGCCGCACCACGCTCTGGCGCAGATCAGCTGCGATACGGTCCCGTTCCCGGGCCAGGGACAGCTCGCGAACCTCGGCCTGCAACGCCGCGTTGGTCACCTGGGAGCCGCTGATTCGGTCCCGCAGTCCATGAGCGGCCACCGCGATCAGTACGCTGAGCGCGCTCCAGAGCAGCAGCCGCCTGCCGACCACGGCTCCGGGCGTCGCCTGAGCGACCGACGACACCGCCTGGACCGTCACCACCGCCACCACCACGCACGCCGACTCCCACCGGTGGTGGAACAGCACCGACCAGATCAGCGGGACCAGCAGTACGAGTCCCACGCCGGAGGCCACGCCCGATGCGAGGATCAGTTCCAGGACGGAACCGGTGTAGAGCAGCGGCACCAGAACCGGCGTCCACGCCGGAAGCCGCTGCCACGGCAGGAAGAAGGCGCCGACGCACACAAGCAGGAGCCCGACGCTGACCCAGTACTCCAGCCAGGACTGCATGTCGATGTCCGGCACCAGGACGCTGACCGTGGCCACGACGGCGACGAGCGCGAACGGACCGGCCCGCAAGGCCAGTCCGGGCTGTTGGAACTGCCGGCCGACGGAGTCGCCGTCGGTTTCGTTCAGTGCCTTCCAGGGATCCATCGGTGACTTCACAGCACACCCCCGTCGGGTCGGAGCACTCGAAGCCCCCACCACAGGGCAAGTACGGCCGTGCGCATCGTATCGACGTACATCGATGTCATACAGGGAGGCAGCTGCGAAACCGCTACGCGCTGGCCTGGGCCGTTGACCGGTACGACAGCGCGCTACGGCACTGCGCCGACCACGCCCGGCCGGACTTTTGAAGCGGGCGTTCCAAGCGGTAGGAGCCGTCAGCCGTTGTGCGCGGGCCGCCGCCGTGACCCGGGGAGCAGTTCAACGCGCCGGGTTGTGGGGCACGTCAGGTGTTCGGAGTGCCTGGCGGCGGGGGAGTGGGTGCGGCCCAGGGGCGGGCGGCCCGGCGCGGCGCGTCCCGAGGCGGAACGGCGGGCGGCGGAGGCATGGGAGGCGGCAGGTCCACCACCGGCAGCACCGGACCGGACCACCTGCCCGCAGCCGGGCCACCGTCCTCTCGGCGCGACGCCGCGCGACCGGGCCGTCGTCACGCGCGAACACCAGGCGGAACCCCGTATGGGGAAGCCGCTCCGCGGTCGCCGGCCCGTACCCGAACGGGTACCCCACCAGCTCGACGCGTTCCCGCCCCGCGGCAGCGACGACATCGGGCTGCACCACGACAGAACCCTTACACCCCCCCCCGAGCCTCGCTCGGCTACTACAACTACCGCTACCGCTTACTACAACTACCGCTACGACGAATGAGACTGAGACTCGTCCTCGACGGACACTGCGCCACAATCACCGGATGATCGGCAAACGCAGAACTGAACACTCCCGGACCGCCGTCATGACGCGTCTGCTGCGCGCCAAGTACGAGCAGCACCCACAGCTCGCCGAGATCCTGCTGGCCACCGACGACGCCGCCTTCATCTACGACGACATCGACTCGGCTTTCTGGGGCGACAACGCTGGCCGAGGGCGCAACTGGACGGGGCGTCTCCGCGAACTCGTCCGCTCCGAACTGCACCTGCGGCGAGCCGAGATCCCGGGGTTCTGACCTGACCAGGCCGGACCTAAGCAGGTAGGCGACCAGCGTGACGCTCTCTCACGCGCCCGCCCCCCCCCTGCCTCGTGCACCGTCATACGTCGCGAGGCCGCCTGAGCCCCTGCAGCAACAGCTCGATCATGCGCCGCGGGCTGTAACGGGGATCGGTCTCGCGCCCGATGCACAGGTTCCCGATGCTGCGCATCACCTCGAAGGGCTCGTAGCCGTCCCGGATCTCACCGGCCTCGACGGCCGCGTCCAGCAACTGACCGCACACCGGGACGAGACGGTCCAGGAAATGCGTGTGCAGGGCGGCGAAGCGGCTGCTGTCGGACTGCAGCGCGTCAGCCAGGCCGTGCTTGGTGACCAGGAAGTCGACGAACTGGTCCACCCACCGCTGCAGCGCCTCGAAGGGGCTGGCGCAGTCGGCCAGGAGCACCGGCCCGGCCTGCGCGCATTCCTCGATCTGGTGGTTGTACACCGCGGTGACGAGGTCGGCGCGGGTGGGGAAGTGGCGGTAGATGGTGCCCATCCCGACACCCGCCTTGGCGGCGATCTGCCGGATCGGGGCGTCGACTCCCGACGTGACGAACACGTCGGCGGCCGCCGCGAGCAAGATCTTCTGGTTGCGCTGCGCGTCCGACCGTTTGCCGCGCGCCCCTGCCTGCGCGGGTTCGGGGGGCGTCATCCCCGACTCCTTCCTGCCACGGGTTGACAAAGCGGAACGCTGCTCCGAATATGAAATGGAACGTCGCTCCGCTTGAATGGTACGCCACGCGGAGCCTGCCGTCCTCTTGCCGCTCCTGCTCTGTGCGCGGCAGCGCCAACACACGGAAGGGGCACCTTCATGTCCTCCGCCACCTTCGACCCCGACGCCCCGGTCCTGTCTTACAGCCCGGTGACTTTCCAGATCCCCGGTCGTCCCGTCAGCCTCCAGGTCCGGGTGACCGCGCCCGCCGCCGGCGGCAACCTGCCGGTGATCCTCCTCTCGCACGGGCACGGAGCATCCAACAATCTGTCCTCGCTCAACGGGTACGCACCGCTGGTCAACCAGTGGGCCGCGGCGGGATTCGTGGTCATCCAGCCCACGCACCTCAGCTCACGGACCCTAGCCGCGAAGCTCTCCGACGCCCCCGGCGCACCCTTCTTCTGGCAGTCCCGTGCGACGGACATGAGCCACATCCTCGACCACCTCGGCGAGATCGAGAACGAGGTCCCCCAACTGGCCGGTCGCCTCCACCGCGACAACGTGGCGGTCTCGGGACACTCCCTGGGCGGCTTCACTGCCGGCCTGCTCCTCGGCGCCACGGTCACGGACCCGGACACCGGTGAGGTGGTGAGCTTCCTGGAGCCCCGCATCAAGCAGGGCGTGCTCCTCGCGGCCCCCGGCCGAGGCGGAGAGGACGTCCTGACCGGATGGATGGCGGCGCAGGTGCCGTTCTTCCACGGCATCGACTTCTCCACCATGACAACGCCCGCGCTCGTCGTGGCCGGCGACAAGGACGACTCCCAGCACTTCACCTCGGTCGGCCCCGACTGGCACGCCGACCCCTACCGACTCGCACCCGCACCGAAGGCCCTGCTCACCGTCTTCGGAGCCGAGCACCTCCTCGGCGGAATCTCCGGCTACGACGCCCAGGAGACCAGCGACGAGAACCCGGAGCGGGTGGCAGCCGTGGCCCGCCTCAGCGCGGCCTACCTGCACAGCCAGTTCCGGCCCGGAAGCCTGACGTGGGAGGCCGCGTGCGCGGAACTGGCCGCCGGCACCGCACCGTTGGCCGGTGTCGAGTCCAAGTAGCGCAACTCCAGCGGGCCAGGGCGCTGTTCCAAGAGTGACGCCACGCCTCTCAGGTGCCGCGCAACCGGATGCTTCGGCTCTGATCCGGCAACTCGAAGGCGAGTTGGAGCCGGTTCCGTCGGAACGGGTTCCCCTATCCGCACTATTCGCCCTATCCGTCCCTTCCCTCCTCCTGCGCCGGCTCGCCGCGGCCGATGGGCATCGACCACGTCATCGTCGAGGGTGCGCTGACGGAGACCGTGCCGTTCTTCTCCGCGCCGGAGACGTCCAGTTGGTTGTACGTGGTGCGGACTTCGCCATCGACGCAGGCGAACGAGAACGTGGACCGCAAGGGCTCCAGGTCCACCTTCATCTCGCCCTTCCCCTTGCACCGCACCGCGACGACAAGGGCGTTCCCCCTCTCGCCACCTGGGAAGGCGAAGATGCGGCCTCCGCGTGTCTCGCCTTGGCGCGCGGCGAGCGTCTCTCCCGGCTCCAGCTCCGGCGCGACCTTCACGGGGATCTGTTCAGAGCTCGTGGGAACGGGGGAGCTCGACGTCTTCGACGCGGCGTGGACGGTCGCCCTCTTCGCGGCTGCGTGATCGTCGGCGTGATCGGTCGTGCAGGCTCCTGCCAGCGGCAATACGGCCGCAGTCAAAATACTCCCGGAACTACTCCTACGCCTCGTGCGGCGGTCGAATCCGTGGCGGTCACGTGGTGCCGGTCGGCAGCCAGTTGTCGACGACGGCTGCCAGCTCCTCCCGTCCCGTGAAGACATGTCCCTCCATGCCGATGGCCCGCGCCGCGCCCACGTTCTCCTCGCGGTCGTCGATGAAGAGGAAGTCCGCGGGTGCGGCCTGCAGGGCGGTGACGCAGTGGTGGAACGCTGCCGGGTCCGGCTTCGCCGCACCGATCTTTCCGGAGAAGGCGACGTGGTCCAGTTCGTGCAGCCAGGGCTGCGCGGTGAGGAAGACATCCGCATGGTCCGACGGGATGTTGGACAACAGGGCGACCTCGGCCACGTCCCGTAGCGAGCGCACGTAGGCGACCATGCGGTCGTCGACGCGTGACCAGCTGTCGATGTCGGTGAGCCGCAACTCCTCGATCGTGTCGGCGTCGTGGGGGAGCGACAGCGTTCGCAGTACGGCCGTCCAGTACGCGGACGCGGAATGCCGGCCGGCGTCGTAGGGCGGGCGGCAGGCCCAGTAGGCCTCGGTGAAGGTGCGCGTCGGTGCGTGGCAGCGGGCGGCCATCTTCTGCAGGGCGCCCGGGCGCTGGTGGCGGGCGATGACCCCGAAAAGGTCGAAGAGGACGATGTGTCGGTCGGTGGGCATGGCGGCAGGTGCCTCCGTGTCTAAGGGGTCGGCTCAGGAGTGGGGGTCCAGGACGCGCGCGAGCGAGTCGAGGCACGCCGGGGCGTCCGGGCCGGTCGGGGCGAGGACGACGCTGGTCGCGCCTGCCGCGTGGCGGGCCCTGATCGCTTCGCGTGCCTGGCCGGGCGTACCTGCGATGCTCAGCTGTCGGACCCAGGCGGCGGGCATGGTTCGCGCGAACTGCCGGGCGTCGGCGCAGGCGGCGCGGTGCTCGCGCAGCTCAGCGGCGAACGGCAAGGGGGCGATGTGCGCGGCCCAGTCCGGCTCACCGATGACGCTCAGGGCGTCCCGGACGCGCGCGACGGCTGCGTCCTCGTCCTCGTCGACGGCGGCGGCGTCGTAGGTGACGACGTGAGGGGTGCCCGCGTCGGACGGGCTGCCCAGATTCCGTAGCGAGGCGGCGACGTAGGCGGGGGCCGCGGGCTCGGCGAGGAGCAGCCCGTCGGCCACCTGGCCCGCGGCGGCCTGTGACTTGGGGCGGCGCACGCCGAGGACGACCGGAGGCGCGACGTCGGGTGTCTCGGTGAGGACGACGCCCTCGCAGCGCACGTAACGGCCGCCTGCCGGACCGGGCTCGCCGCGCAGGAGCAGGCGCAGCGCGGTCGTGTACTCCTTGATCAGCGTCAGGGGGCTGTCGGGCCAGGCTCCGGCCTGCCGCATCCAGTCGGGCATTCCGTGGCCGATGCCGGCGATCAGCCGGCCCGGAAAGAGCTGGGCGAGGGTGGCCAGTTCCATCGCGGCGAAGCAGACGTTGCGGGCACCGGCGGGCATGATGCCGATTCCGACGGTGATGCCGGTGGTGCCGGCGAGGATGGGGCCGGCCTGGGCGATGCCGCCACGCCAGCCCAGGTCCTCCACCACCCAGATCTGGTCGAACCCCAGCTCTTCTGCTCGCCGGGCGAACGGCAGCACCTCCCTCACGGGCAGGTCGCGGGGGAGCAGGACACCGACACGGCCACGCGTGGGAGCGGTGTCTGTCTCGGGCAGGGGCATCGAGGGCTCCTCGTGTCGGGCGGTGATTTCTGGCGTACGGCCCGGTCGGCCGGGGCGGGGAGCCTGCGCGGCACGGGGGTCAGGGTCCGTGCCGCACAGGCGGTCAGAGGCTGCTCGGTGCCGGCTCGCGCGTGCGGTCGGATCCGGTGCGCAGGATCCCGGCCGCCGCGGCAGCGACCGCACACAGCAGGATCAGCAGTACGAAGGTGTGGTTCAGGGCAACGAGATGGGTCAGCCAGCCGATGACGGCGGGGCCGGCCAGCATGCCGACATAGCCGAGGCCGGCGACGCGCGAGACGTTGGCACCGGCAGCGGCGGGGTCCGCATGCCCCGCCGCGCTGAACAGTTGAGGCACGCAGCCGGACAGCCCCAGACCGAACAGCGCCCACCCCAGGAACGCGGCCCATGCCCACGGGGCGATGGTCACGAGCGCGATGCCGACCGCGGCCACGGCCGAGCCGTGACGCAGGACGGCCACCGGCCCGAACCGGGCCGCGAGCCGGTCGGCGAGCAGCCTGCCGATCGTCATCGTCGCCGCGAAGGTGCCGTACGCGAAGGCGGCGGTGCTCGCGGGCGTGCCCAGGACGTCCTTCATGTGCAGGGCGCTCCAGTCGTTGGCGGCGCCCTCGCACAGCATGATCATGAGCGCCAGGGCGGCGAGAACCCAGATGCGTCCCGGGGTACCGCCTCGCTCCGTCGCCGGTGCCCGCTCACCCTCGGCCGAGCCGGAGTCGGCAGAGGGCGGCGCCGAAGGCAGCAGGGCGCGGCTCGCCGCCAGTGCGGTCACGATGCCCAGGGCTCCCATGGCGCCCATGCCCGCGGCCGGGCTCAGTCCGGCGCTCGCGGCAGCCGCACCGACCAGCGCGGCGATGACGCCGCCGACCGAGAACGTGGCGTGGAACGCCGACATGACGGGCCGGCCGTAGGCCTTCTCCACATGTACGGCGTGGGCGTTCATGCTCACGTCCAGGCAGCCGTTGCAGAACCCGAAGACCAGCAGAGCGCCGGTCAGCGTCCAGGCGTCCCGGGAGAGGCCCGGCAGCACCAGGGTCGCGCCGCACAGGACACCGGAGGCCGGAACCACGACGCGCGCGCCGAGCCGGTCGGTCAGCCGCCCGGCGACCTGCATGCCGATGAAGGCTCCCAGGCCCAGCAGCACCAACAGGCCTCCCAGCGTCGCGTGGCTGACGCCCACGCGCTCCTCGATGGCGGGGATGTGCACCACCCAGGCGCCCATGAGGGTGCCGCAGAGGATGAAGTAGACGAAGGTCGCCACACGGGCGGATCGCAGCGAATGTTCCATGCGGGAACCGTAACGAACAGATGTGGTGTTCGTAAACTGTCACTTCGAACACTTTGCATGTTCGTTCAAGGGTGGTGTTCAATCGCGGTATGAGCAACGCAGACCGGCACGGGCTGATCGCGCAGGCCGTCAAGGAGTCGGGCAGTGTCACGGTCCAGGAACTCGCCGAACTCACCGGTGCCTCGGAGATGACCATCCGGCGCGACCTCGACGCACTGGCCGCGCAGGGCGTCCTCGAACGGGTCCGCGGCGGGGCGCGCACGCTGCTGCTCAGGGGCGAGGAGCCGCCGTTCGCGCTGCGCTCCCGCGAGGCCGTCGATGCCAAGCGGCGGATCGCGGCCGAGGTGGCCTCGCTCATCGCCGACGGCGAGACCGTCCTGCTGGACAGCGGCACCACCTGCCTGGAGGTCGCCCGCCTGCTGAGAGGGCGGCCGGTCACCGTGATGCCGTTGTCCCTGCAGGCGATCCACTCGCTCAGCGACCCTCCGGGCACGGCCGCGCTGATGGTGCCCGGCGGACGGCCCCGCGCCGCGGAAGGTGCTCTGACCGGCCCTCTCGCGCTCGCCTCCCTGGCCGCGCTGCGCTTCGACACCGCTGTCATCGGCTGCTGCGGCCTGAGCGCGGCCGAGGGCCTGACCGCGTACGACCTCGACGACGCGGCCGTGAAGAAGGCGAGCATCGCCTCCGCGCGCCGCGTCATCGTCGCCGCCGACGGCACCAAGCTCGGCCACACCGCCTACGCCTACGTCGGGCCCTCGGCGGACCTGCACACCCTCGTCACCGACACCGGGGCACCCGCCGGCGAGGTGAGCGCGCTCGAAGGCGCCGGAACCGTCGTCAGGGCCGTCTGACAAGGCCGGTACGCGATCGCGGCGCCCTGTCGCAGGGCCTGACAAGGTGCGATCGCCGTCACCTGCGGGCACAGTGGACGACAAATTGCGCCGATGCCGCGCGCAGTGGATGACCGGAAGACCGACGGACCGACGCGAGGGGTTCTCGTGGAACCGGAGTGACAGATGTTCCGCACCGGGGAGGCCGACGACGGCGAGGAGCTGCTTGCCAGGCTCGGGGCGCTGACGGCCCGGGCACGGGAGCTGGCGGAGATGCAGCGTTCCCGGGTCGAGCTGGCGGTGGCGCTGCAGCGCGGCATGCTGCCCCGGGACCTTCCCAGCCCTCCCGGCGTCCGCCTGGCCGTGGGTTACATGCCGGCCACCCACGGGCTCAACGTCGGGGGCGACTGGTACGACGCCTTCACGCTGCCCGAGGGACGCATCGGCCTGTCCATCGGCGACGTACAGGGACACAACATCAAGGCGGCCGCATTCATGGGGCAGGTCCGCGTGGCGCTGCGTGCGCTGGCCTCCGTGACCGGAGACCCGGGCGAGCTCCTCGGCCGTACCAACGACCTCTTGATCTCCCTGGGCGCCGACCTGTTCGCCACGTGCACCTTTCTGCGCCTGGATCCGGCCACCGGCCTCCTCGAGTGCGCGAGAGCCGGGCACATTCCCCACATCTGGGCCACCGCCGACGGCCGCTCCGGTGTCGCCGAAGGCGAGGGCGGTCCGCCGCTCGGCGTCCTCAGCGGCGCCGAGTACCCCGTCGCCCAGTACCGGCTCACCACCGGTGGAGTCTTCGTCCTGCTGACCGACGGAGTGGTGGAGGGCCCGTCCTTGAGCCTCGACGACGGCCTGCGCCAGGTGATGCGGCTCGCCGAGGTCACCGTCGTCGCCGGCCTGGGCATCGACGCCCTCGCCAACGGCGTGATGAAGCTGGCCGAGACGGTGGGGCATGAGGACGACGCCGCGGTCCTCGTCGTAGGCCACGACAGCGGTCCCTCGTGGCGGCGCCGACCGGACGCTTGAGGGGGCCGGGAGGCCGTCCCGCGCGGGGCGGCTGCGGCGGACGTGACGCACGTTGCTGCTGGTCCCTGAGATAGCGCCCGATCCGGACCCGGACAGGGGCGCTCGTATGGCCGAGAAGGTGCGGCCGGTGTCTGATTGCTGCTGTGTTGGTGACTCGGCGGTTCCGGCTGCCCATGGAGGCGGCCCTGAGCACGCTGGCCGTGGCCGCCTGCTATTACGTGGTCGGGCGCCTCGGTCTGCTGGGACGACTCGTCGTCGAAGGCGTGGTCGTCACACCCGTCTGGCCGCCCACCGGCGTGGCTGTCGCCGCGCTGCTGGTCTTCGGCGTGCGGGTGTGGCCCGGGATCGCCTTCGGCTCCTTCTTCGTCATCATGTCCCTCACCACTCCCCAGGCCACCACGCTCGTCACCGTGGCGGGCAACACCGTCGCGCCGCTCTGCGCCTACCTCCTGCTGCGCCGCGTCGGTTTCCGGCCCGACGTCTCACGGCTGCGGGACGGGCTCGCCCTCGTCTTCCTCGGCGGACTCGGAGCCATGCTGATCAGCTCCACGACGGGGGTCGGGTTACAGCTGTGGACCGGGGAACTGGACAGCGGAGACTTCTGGTCCGTGTGGCTGGCCTGGTGGGTGGGTGACGCGATGGGCGTCCTGCTCGTCACCCCGCTCCTGCTCCTGCTCGCGGGACTGACCGGCCCCTTCCGGGCCGGGCGCTGGAAAGAGGCCGTGTGCCTGGCCCTCGCGACCTCGGTGCTCGTCCCGCTGGCCGTGTTCAGCCCGATGAGCTTGCTCTACCTCATCTTTCCCCTGCTGATCTGGGCCGCGCTGCGCTTCCAACTGGCCGGAAGCATGCTCTGCGCGCTGTTCGCGTCCGTGCTGACCACGTTCGAGGCGAACGAGCAGCGTGGCGCGTTCCTCCACCTGTCGGCCATCGAGGTCATGGCCAAGCTCCAGGCGTTCAACGGCGCCGCCGCTCTCACCGCCCTGCTGCTGTCCGCCATGGTGACCGAACAGCGCGCCACCCGACGTTCCGTGCAGCGTGCCTGTCAGGAACTGGCAGAGGTCCTCGATCACCTCGCCGCGGGCGATACGATGCCGGGCCAACCCACCAAACCCGCCCCCGGCATCGACGCCGACGAGGGCATCCCGCCGGCGACGGGCAGCCACCGGGACAGATGAGCGGGCGGCCCCGACCGGCTCTCCGGCCGTCGGCCCAAAGGTTCACAGGTCCCTGGTCTCTGGCCTCTGGTCCATGCACCCGTAGGCCCCGTTCGGGAGGGGCCGATAGGCCGCGGTGGGGCTGACGAGTCTGGCGAGAAACTGATGTACGTAAGTTGTGGATGAGATGTAATGAAGAGGTGTGAGCAGTGTGCTCACGCCTTTGCTGCTCACGCAGGAGTCGCACCACCATGGCTTACCGGTTCAATCCGCCGCCCACCTGGCCCGTACCGCCTCAGGGCTGGGTGCCCCCGGCGGGCTGGCAGCCCGATCCGTCCTGGCCCGTACCCCCGGGCTGGCAACTGTGGATCCCGGAGCAGGCCCAGGCGACCCCCGCTCCCGTCCCGGCCGCATCCCCTTACGGCACGACAGACACCGGTGCGTCGAACGCCGGCGGCCTGTTCGGCCGTCGCCGCAAGCAGGCCGAGGCGGACGCCGCGCGCCTTTCGGACGAGGTGGCCCGCGCCGACGCCCGGGCCGGTCAACTGGAAGAGGACAACCGGCACCTGACGCAGCAGCTGGCCGGCCTGCTGGGCGCCGACAGCGCGCAACTCGTCGCCGAGCAGCAGCGCTTGCAGCGCGCGCACGACGAGAAGGTCCAGGAAATGGCCCGGATCGACGCCCTGCTGGACGCCAAGGCCGAGCACGCCGCCGAGCGGGCAGCCCAGTCGCTGATCGACGTGCGTCGCCAGGCCGACACCCTGGCCCAGCAGGCACGTCAGGCCGAGCAGCAGGTCGCCGCCGCACAGCATGCGCTGGTGCAGACCGAAGAGACCCGGATGCTGCAAGAGGCCGGCATCTACACCTATCGGCACCCGCTGGCCGACGCGCTCGCCTACAAAGCCCGCCTCGACGATCTCAAGTCCCGCTACCAGCAGCTCGCACGGAACGACCGTGCCGTCCTGGGCAACCAGAACTGGATGGTCGACGGTTCGGCGGCCAAGGGCCGCAAGATGGTCCGGGACTTCTCCAAGCTCATGCTCCGCGCCTACAACGCCGAGGCGGACAACGCGGTGCGCGGCATGAAGCCCCACCGCCTCGGCTCCCTCGTCGACCGGCTGACCAAGACCCGGGACACCATCGCCCGGCTCGGCACCACCATGCAGATCCAGATCAGCGACGACTACCACCGGCTGCGCGTACAAGAACTCGAACTCACCGCCGACTACCTGGCCAAGAAGGAAGCCGAGAAGGAAGAACAGCGCGAACTGCGCGAGCGTCAGCGCGAGGAGGAGCGTCTCCAGCGGGAGATCGAGCGCGAGCGCCAGCGCCTCGACAAGGAACGCCGCCACTACGAGAGCGCTCTGCGGCGGCTGCGCGCGGGCACCGCCGACGCGGCTGCTATCGCGGAACTCGAAGGCAAACTCGCCGAACTGGACGCCGACATGGCGGCAGTCGACGCCCGGGAAGCCAACATCCGGGCCGGCTACGTCTACGTCATCTCCAACATCGGAGCCTTCGGCGAACGCATGATCAAGATCGGCATGACCCGTCGCCTGGACCCCATGGACCGCGTGAACGAACTGGGCGACGCCTCCGTGCCGTTCCGCTTCGACGTCCACGCCCTCGTCTTCAGCGAGGACGCTGTCGGCCTGGAACGCCACCTGCACCAAGAATTCGAGGCCCAGCGCGTCAACCGGGTCAATCTGCGCCGCGAGTTCTTCTACGCCACCCCGGCCGAGGTGCGCGACGCGCTGGCCCGACTGGCCGGACAGCATCTCCTGGAATTCCAGGACACCCCGGATGCGCCGGAATGGCGGGCGAGCCAGTCACCAGCGAGGAATTGAGGTTCGGCGTCACTTCTCGGTCTCCGGAGCGACCCCGCCGCTGAGGTTCGGCCGCGCCCCGGCCTCCGTCGTCACCCGTGGCGATGAACGCCGAGCGCGCCGCCCTCACGCGCACTGCCCCGACGGGCACAGTGAGCGGATGCGCCGCCCACTCCTGTTCGCCCTGCTTGCCGCAGCCGTGCTCGCGACCGGATGCACCACCGTGGGCCCGGACGACGCCAACCCGCCCCGGCGGGTCGGCCGGTTCGCGCCCGAGCAGGGAGGAGAGCCCGCCCCCGTGCGACCCGTCACGTCATGGACCCCGCGCCAACCGGCAGCCCGCGAGGCCCTCGCGGACACGTCCACGGGCAAGTCGAAGGAGCAGCGTCAGCAACATCAGAAGAAGTCGAAGAAGTCCGACAAGCCGAAGAAGTCGAAGCGCGCGGCGAAGTTCCACGAACCCGCAGCACGGCCGGATCGGCACGTGGCCGAGCACTCCGTACGCCGTCCGGCTGCCCGGCACCGCACTGCGCCGACCGCGCCTCGCAGGCACCGGCCCGCCGCCCGGCCGCCGGTGCGCCATCAGACCCCCGAGCACCGTCCGGCCCCGCCGCGCCACCACCAGGCCCCGCGACCGCAGCCCCGTTCCACCTACGACCTGCGCACCGTGTGTCAGTGGGGCGATCAGATCGGCATGGACCCGTCGTTGTCGACCGCCTGTCATCAGCGGAGCCGGTGAGGGCAGGCGGCCGTCACGAGGGCCTGCGTCAGTCGTGCCTTCAAGGTCGCGTAGCGGCTACGAGGAGTCAGGAAGCGCCGGTGTGGTGGTCCAGCAAGCGGGAGAGCAACCGCACGAACTGGTCACGTTCGGCGGGGCTCAGCGGCGCGAGCAGTTCGTCGTGAAGGTCGTCCAGGACTCCGTCGAGACGGCGTAGGCGACGACGGCCCGGGCCGGAGATCGTGATGATGTTGCGGCGCTGGTCGTCGGGGTCCGGCGCCCGCTCGACGAGGTCGCGCTCGGCCAGTTCGTTGAGCACGCCGACCATGTCACTGCGGTAGATACCGGTGCGACGACTCAACGTCGCCTGGCTGCAAGGACCGAAATCCTGCAATGAGGCGAGCACGGCGTAGTGCCACTTGCGGGCGTCCACCCGGGCCAGCCCTTCGTTGACCAGCCGGTCCGACCGCGTGGTCAACTGCGACAGCAGCCGACTCGCCCGTCGACGCAGCCTGTCGGGCGCCTTGGGGGCGTCGTCCTCGGGCATCTCCGTAGCTTCGGCTCTGCTCATGACGCTCATCCTACGCATTGTGTTAGTGGGACTAACGCTGTACGGTCGCTCGCGCCGATCAGCGTTAGTCCCACTAACGCTGATCCGCGAACTACAGGAAGGAAGCCCGCCATTCCCAGCGAGACATTGCTGATTCCCACCCCTGACGGTCAGGCCGACGCCTACGCCGCCTTCCCCGACGACGGCGAGCGGCACCCGGGGGTGCTGCTGTACACGGACGCCTTCGGCATGCGTCCCGAGCTCACGGAGCGAGCCCGCGAACTGGCCGGGCACGGCTACTACGTGCTCGTCCCCAACCTCTACTACCGGCACGGCCCGGCACCGGTGGTCGAGCTTCCCGAGCACATCGGAGAAGACGTCCGGCCTGCGGTCATCGGCCGGTTGATGCCCCTGGTCCAGGAGCACACCACCGAACGCATCCTGCGCGACGCCACTGCCTACCTCGATTTCCTCACCACCCGGCCCGAGGCCGGCGCAGGACCGGTCGCCACGGTCGGCTACTGCATCGGTGGCGCCCTGGCGCTGCGCACGGCGACGGCCCACCCCGACCGGGTCGCCGCCGTCGCCGGTTTCCACCCCGGCTTCCTGGTCACCGACGCGCCCGACAGCCCGCACCGCTTCATCCCAGAGCTGACCGCCGAGGTCCATCTCGGCCTGTCGGGGAACGACATGTCGTCCGAGGCCATGAGCGAACTCGACCGGGCCCTGGAGGCCGCAGGCGTGCGCTTCACCGCCGAGACCTACCCCGGCACCGTCCACGGCTTCACGATGTCCGACACCGACGCGTTCAGCGCCTCCGGGACGAAGCGCCACTGGGACGAGTTGCTCGGCCTGCTGGACCGAAGCCTGGCCGACAGCTGAGGCCGGGGGGCTCGCCGCCTCGCAGATCTCGTTGGCCGCGACCATCACCATCACCGTCACTGTCGTCGACCAAGGCCGCAGGGACGTTCGCTCCGCCGCGAAGTGGGCCGTCAGCGAGACCTGCCTGCGTTCAGCCGGGCGGCTTGCCGCGTCAGATAGTCGCGTTCGGCGAGGTTGGGAGCCTTGTGGGCGGCGTCGGCGTACAGCCGGGCCGCCTTCACCAAGTCGCCGTCGCGTTCGTGGAGATACGCCGCCACCGCGACGTAGCGGGGGAGCGAGTCGTCGTCCAGAGCCGCGAGTGCCGCGAGCCCGGCGCGCGGTCCGTCCGCCTCGCCCACGGCGACCGCCCGGTTGAGCCGGACGACCGGGCTGTCGGTCAGCCGGGCCAGCTCGTCGTACCACTCGACGATCTGCACCCAGTCGGTCTCCTCGGCGGTGGGCGCATCCGCGTGCAGGGCGGCGATGGCCGCCTGCGCCTGGAACTCGCCGAGCCGGTCGCGAGCGAGAGCGGCCTGAAGGATCGCAACGCCCTCGGCGATCGCGGTCGTGTCCCACCGGCCGCGATCCTGTTCGGCGAGCGGCACCAGGCTGCCGTCCGACGCTGTCCGTCCGGGGCGCCGGGCGTGGTGGAGCAGCATGAGCGCGAGCAGCCCCGCCACCTCGGGGTGGTCGATCGCCGCGGCGAGCTGCCGGGTGAGGCGGATGGCCTCGGCGGCGAGGTCGACATCTCCGGAGTAGCCCTCGTTGAAGACCAGGTAGAGGACGCGCAGCACGGTGGCGACATCGCCGGCCTGATCGAACCGCACGCCGGAGACAGTGCGTTTGGCCCGGCTGATGCGCTGCGCCATGGTCGCTTCCGGCACCAGGTAGGCCTGGGCGATCTGACGGGTGGTGAGGCCGCCGACGGCGCGCAGGGTGAGCGCGACCGCGGAGGCCGGGGTCAGTGACGGGTGGGCGCACAGGAAGTACAGCTGCAGTGTGTCGTCCACGTCGGACGCGGGCCCGGGCGCCGGCTCCTCGTCCACCAGGTCCTCACGCCGCCGACGGGTCGTATCGGCGCGGGCCGCGTCGAGGAACCGGCGCCAGGCCACGGTGATCAGCCAGCCCTTCGCGTCCCGCGGCGGGTCGTCCGGCCAGACCCGGACCGCCTCGACGAGCGCGTCCTGCACTGCGTCCTCGGCCGCCGCGAAGTCTGCTCCGCGGCGGACGAGGACAGCGAGCACGCTCGGGGTGAGGCTCCGGAGCAGGGCCTCGTCCATCTGAGTCACCCGGAGGTCACTCCGCGGTGGTGGAGTGCGCGCCCAGGAACGGGCGGACCTCCAGCCACTCGTGGATGGGCTTCCCGCCCGCGCCGGGGGCGGCCGACAGCTCGCCCGCCAGCTCGACGGCGCGCTCGTAGCTGTCCACGTCGATCATCATCCAGCCGGCGATGAGGTCCTTGGTCTCGGCGAACGGCCCGTCGGTGACCGGCGGGCGTCCCTCACCGTCGTACCGGACCCAGGCACCCTCGGGGGCGAGTGCCTGACTGTCGACGAACTCGCCGCTCTTCTCGAGCCGGGCCGCGAAGTCGTTCATGTACTGCACGTGAGCCGAGATCTCCTCCGGCGTCCACTGGTCCATGGGTGCGTCGTTGACCGAAGCCGGGGCGCCGCGGTAGTGCTTCAGCAGCAAGTACTTGGCCATGGTGTTCTCCTCGGTTCTGGTGCGACCCATTGTGGTCGCGCTCACCCCGGGGACGGAGCCGGACGCGGGTTCTCGACATCATCGGCGGAACTTTTCTGGAATTTCTGGCCCGATGGCCCGATGGCCCGATGACGGGGCTCGGAGCCGCCTCGGCCGGGCGCGAACTCGGCCACGACCGCGCAACGGCGGATGCGGGCGGCGGTGACGCGATGGTTGGTTCGAGTGGAATCCCCCCGGACTGTCCTGCTTCCCTGATCTTCCGTAACGGCCCGTCGACCCGCCTGTCACAGGGGCGTCTTGATCGAACTCCGGGCGCAACGGCTCACCGGAAAGTACGTGTCCTATGAAACGACAGCGCCCCGCTCGGGCCGAACGAGCGAGGCGACATCGCTTCCCAGGAGTACCGATGCGCGTCAAGAAGATCTCCGCACTCGCCCTCGTCGTCACCGCCGCCGGTCTGTCGCTGAGCGCTTGCGGCGGCAATGAGGGTGCGAGTGCGGCCACCGACACCAGCGCGTCCGCCACCGCCGACAGCTCCGCCGGCAGCCAGGACGTGACCTCGGATTCTTCTTCGGGTTCCTCCGCAGACTCCGGTTCGGACGGCAAGGTCACCGCCCGGACCCAGTCCAAGACGTCGGGATCGATGTGCAAGACCGACGACCTCGCCTTCAGCGCGGGTTCCACAGGAGTCAAGAACGAGATCGTCGTCAACCTGAAGAACGGCGGCTCGGCCACGTGCAGCATGCACGGCTTCCCCGGTGTCCAACTGGTGGGCCCCGACGGGCTGGGTGACACCGGGCCGGACGCCGCCCGCACCGACGCCTCGGCGTCCACCGTCACCATCGCGCCCCGAGAGGAGAGGCGCTTCCTGCTCCGGTACATCCCGGACACCAGCGGTTCCGGCAAGACGTACACCAGGCTCTCCGTGACCCCGCCGAACGAGACCGTCTCGGAGATCGTGAACCTCGACGGCCTGAACATCACCGTCCCCGCCTCCAGCGGGCACGCTCCCGACGTGTACGTCGACCCGATCGGCTACCACACGGGCTCCGGCAAGTGAGCCCGGCCGCGACGGGCCCGGCGCGGGTCACGGACTGCGGCGAGACCGGCTGGCAGCCACCGGCGGATGAGGGGGATGCGGCCGACGGGCCGTAGCGGTGCTGGGCAGCGCGGACAGAGCCAGTTCGCTGGCTGCGGGGAGTGCCGTGTGGCGAGGCGTCGCACGGAAGGCGTCAAGAAGGTAGGCCACCAGACGCCTTGACGCCGCGTCGTCCTCGGGGAGGGCGGTCACCAGGCCACCGTGCGCGACCAGCGCGACGATCAGGTCGGACGGGGCGAAATCGGGGCGCAGGGCCCCGGCGGCCTGAGCTCTGCGGATGAGACCGGTGAGGTGGCGCTCCGCCGCAGTCCTCGCCTCGGAGTGCTTCTGGGCCTGGCCCGGAAACGCGGCGAGGAATGCCTCCGGGAAACCCCGCTCCTCACGCTGCAGCCGGCAGAGTTCCTCCACCAGCAGGCTGAAGCCCCGCCAGGGATCCGCATCGGCGACCGCCCGGGTGAGGACGCCCGCGCACGCCGTCATCTGCTCGGCGAAAGCCTCCTGGACCAGGTCGTCGCGGGTCGGGAAGTGACGGTAGAGCGTGGCGACCCCGACTCCGGCACGACGGGCGACGGCCGACATGGCCGCGTCGATGCCCCGCTCGGCGAACACCTCGCGGGCGGCCGTGAGGATCCTGCGCCGGTTTCGACGCGCGTCCAGCCGCAGCCCCTGACCGCCCTGCGGAGCGTCGCTCGCCGAGGCGTCGCCCTCGATCCGAGAGGAATGCGCGGTCACTGTCTCTCACCTCCGCCGTAACCGGACGATGTCGTCCGTTTGTCACCCTACGCTGCGCAAACAGCCGCCGGGGTGGGCCCGCCGGCTGGGCAGAGCAAGGGAGGCGGGAGCGATGGAGCCGACGATGAAGGCGGTGCTGTACGACCGGTACGGAGGCCCGGACGTCTTGCGTGTGGGTGACATCACCCGCCCGGCGCCGGGCCCCGGCGAGGTACTGGTCCGGGTACGCGCGTTCAGCGTGAACGGCGGTGAGCTGGCAGCCCGATCGGGCCGGGTGCGCTTCGTCACCGGACGCAGGTTCCCGCAGCGGACGGGGCTCGACTTCACGGGCGAGATCGCCGCGCTCGGCGCGGGGGTGACGGGCGTCGCGCCGGGCGACCGCGTGTGGGGCGTCATGGGCCGGACCTCTGGATTCGGCAGTGCCGCGGAGTACGTGGTCGTACGACCCGAGCGCCTCGGACTGGTTCCCGATGACCTGGACCTGGTGGAGGCCGCGGCGCTCCCGGTGGGCACCACCGCCGTCACCGCGCTTCGGGACAAGGGAGCGCTGCAGCCCGGCGAGCGCCTGCTCGTCCGGGGCGCCGCCGGCGGCGTAGGAAATGTCGCGGTCCAACTGGCCAAGGCGCGGGGCGCTCATGTCACCGCCCTGGCGCGGGAGACCAACCTCGACTTCGTCCGCTCCCTCGGCGCCGACGACGTCGTGGACCATCACCGGGTTCAGCCGAGGGAGTTGGGGCGCTTCGACATGGTGCTCGACACCGCGGGCACCGACCTTTCGGCCTACCGCAGATTGCTGAAGCCCGGTGGCCGCATGGTCACGATCGCCTTCGACCTCAGCCGCCCCATCGCCTCCCTCGGTTTCATCGCCGCGAGCACGGTGTACGGACGCGGCCGGGTGCGTTTCTTCAGCGGCAACCCCAAGCGGGCGTTGTTCGACATTTTGGCGCGGCACGTGACCTCGGGTGAGCTGCGGCCTTACGTGGACCGGGTGTTCTCGCTCGACGAGGTGGCGGACGCTCACCGGGCCTTGGAGGCGGGCGGGGTGCGCGGCAAGTATGTGGTGCGAGTCGATTAGAGCCCGCACCCATGTGACGGCCGTCGAGGGACTGGTCCCCCTACAGGAGTTCGCTTCGGCGCCCGTGGGATCGCCGTCGGATGCGGTGCGGGTCGGGGACGCGATGTCCGTCGTCGTCACCTCGGTCGGCCGAGCGGAACGGCGACTGTTCCTCGCCGGCCCGCGTGCTAGCGCTCCGCCTTCGCCCAAGGATTGACGCCCAGCTTTCCAGTGGTTCCCAGGTCGAGGTTCGGGGTCACCGTCACCGGGTCGGCTCCGGCCTTCGCCCGGACCCGTACGTAGGGCACGTTCACCGGAGTACCGGACTGGGTGGTGTTGCGCCACACCAGGCCGGCGGTCGCCGACTCGCCGGGCTTGAGCGTGACGGACTGGGGCGGTCCGTCGGGCCCGGTGCCGGTGGAGATCTCGCCGCTGCCGTCGAGGATCCTGATGCCGTCGACGGGCTCGAAGTCGGTGTCCAGGAGCTCCAGTTGGGGGTAGCCCTCGACGGTGTAGTCGCGCGTGCCGCAGTTGTCGAGGTGCAGGCCCACGACGCGCAGCCCCATGGCCGCGTCGCCCTGGTCGGCGCTGACGCGGATCCCGGAGGCCGGGCAGGTGCCCGGCTCGGCCGGTGCCTCGTCCGAGGGGACCTTCGTCACGGTGAGGACCTTGGCCCCCGTCACCCGCGGCGCGACGGACGGCAGTGCCTCGGCGCGGACCGTGCCGCGCACGGTCCGCCCGGGACCGACATCCCGCACGGTCGCGGTCTGGCTGGTCACGGCCCCGCCGTCGCCGCTCAAGAAGCTGATGACGACCGTATAAGTCAGGCTCTTCGCGCCCTTGTTGGTGACCTCGTAGGCGGCAGTGGCCGTCGGGCCCGTGGAGAGACTGTCGGCGGTGACAGAGGTGCTGCGGGAGGGAGTGGGGGAGGCCGACGGGAGGGTCAGCGAGGTGATCCGTACGCCGTCCTTGCCCGGATCGTCGACCTGCGTGCGCGACGGTGTCGCGTCCGCTTCGGCGCCGCTGTGGCCGGCGCCGCCAGGGCGCTCCGTCCCGCAGGCGGTGAGCAGCAATGCGCTCGCGGCGAGAGCTGACAAGAAGGGGGCGGTCGCGGCGAGGGCCGGGCGGAGCGGCGTGGGTCTCGGCATCCGGTCATCCCATCATGGCGTCACCTGTGCGTGTGATGAGGGCCATCGACGAACGCCGCACCGCCGGTCAGCGCCCCCACAAGATCGCGTGGGCAGGCCCCGGATCGGGGTAGACGGCCCATAGAGGCCCGTCGGGGAACTCGTCTCCAAGTGCGTGGCGGGGCTCGGTGGCGGGTGCCGGGAAAGTTTCTGGATCTGGTGCGTCACAACTGTCCACGGGCGGGGTCCAAGCACACAGAACGTCAATACAGCAAGGAGATGTGGACATGGCGACGCAGCAGGTTGCGGCTCCTCAGCAGAAGACTCTTACGCCGAAGGTGGCCAAGCTTTCCGAGGCCACGACCGAGGTGGGCACGGGACGTTCGGGAGTGGACGAGCCGGCGTCCACGCGGGGCAAGACGGCGATCGCCGATGTGGTCGTGGTCAAGATCGCGGGTATGGCCGCGCGGGAGATCCCGGGTGTCCACGCGATGGGCGGCGGCCTGTCGCGCACGATCGGCGCCGTGCGCGAGCGCATTCCGGGCGGGCGGGCCAACGTGGGCCGCGGCGTGAAGGTCGAGGTGGGCGAGCGGCAGACCGCCATCGACATCGACCTGGTCGTAGAGTACGGCGTGCCGATCATGGACGTGACCTCGGACGTGCGGGAGAACGTCGTCCTCGCGGTCGAGCGGATCAGCGGTCTGGAGGTCGTGGAGGTCAACGTCACCGTCAACGACGTCCACCTGCCGGGCGACGACGACGCCCCCGCCACCGTCGACTCCCGCGTCGAGTAGACGTCACCAGGGCAGCCGCGCCCGACGCGGACACGATCAGCAGCCGCCCCGTCGCGGGGGCACACGAGTGGAGGCACGCGGGTGAGCAGGGCGTTTCAAGGAATGCTGGCGGGAATGGCGCTGGCTTTCGCCGGCTACTTCGGGGGATTCGGAGCGTTCCTGCTCGTCGCCGCTCTCGGCGCCATCGGCTACGCGGTCGGCTACTGGCTGGACGGCGGCGGACGGATCGAGGACGTCCCGAACATGTTCTCGCGGAGCCGGCGGTGACCGCCCCCGCCCCCGCGCTGCGGGGCACCACCGTCCTGTCCGACAGAGCCGTGCGCAAGGTCGCCCAGGGCGCTGCCCGGGAGGCCGTCACCGTGGCCGCGCGTGACGTGAGCGCTTCGGCCACGGTCGCGGGACGACGGGCATCCGTCGGCGTGCAGGTCGCTCTGCCGTATCCCACGCACCTGTCGACCGACGCGCGCAGGGTGCAGGAACACGTGACCTCCCGCACGCGCGCCCTCACGGGTCTGCAGGTCCCCACGGTCCGCGTGGTCGTGTCCCGTCTGGCGCCGGACGCCGCGCCGCCGTCGCCGCCCGCCGACGCCGAGGCCGTTGCCGGGCCGGCGGTTCGGCCGCCGCGCCGCTGGTGGTCCCAGCGCCGTCGGCCGATGGGCGTGCTGTCGGGACTGGCCGCGGCGGCCGCGGTCGTGTGCACGGTCGACGTCTTCCGTGTGCATGCAGCCGGTGCACAGCCCTGGGCATGGCGACGCTCCGCCGTGACCTGGCTGGCCGGTCACGGTCCCGGTGATCCCACCGTCACGCTCGCCGGAGTCGGCGCCGCGCTGGTCGGCGCATGGCTGCTCTTCATGGTCGTCACGCCTGGCCGACGCCGTCAGTTGACACTCGGCACCGCGGGGGAGGGATGGAGCGCCGCGATCGACCGACCGGCCGTCGCCGCACTGCTCCGCGACGCGGTGGCCGATGTACCCGGAACGCAGGACATCAAGGTCCGCTGCGGCCGACGGACCGTCAAGGTACGCGGTGAAGTCGCCTTCGGGGACTGCGCATCGGCCCGGGCCGAGGCCCGTCGGACCGCCACCGACGTACTGGATTCCTGTGGTCTACGACGCCCCTTGCGACTGCGCCTGGTCCTCCGCCCCGCCGACACGTGGCAAGCACCTGCAGCAGACGCCGGGCAGAACCCCGAACCGCACCACGCAACACTGACGACCGGCGAGGGGGACGCATGATGTCGCGACCACGCACCACCGCCAACCGGCTGACCCTGGGCACCGTCGCACTCATCGTGCTGTGCGCGGGCGTGTGGCTGGCCTCCTTCGACGAGCGATGGGCCGCACACCTGCCTGCGGGCCGGCCGGCACCGCCCGCGGACAGTGTCCTGCTCGATCGTGACGGTCTGGCCGAACTGCGCACCCACGCCTGGTGGACGCCGACCGTCATGGCGGTCGGCATCCTGGCTGCCGTCGCTCTGATCGTCTGTTTCCTGTCCCAAGTGACCGTCCGGCGCCCCGCTCGCCTGACCCTGGCCGCTCCGGGCAGCCATGTTCGAGGCTCCGGCCTGGAAGACGCGATCCGCCTGCGGACACAGTCGGTCGACGGAGTGGCCCGCTGCCACGTGCGCATCGCCCGCCGCCGACGCCGCCTGCACGTACAGCAACATGTCTGGCTGGAGCCCGGCATCACACCCAGCAGCGTGCTCGGCGCGCTCAACACCGTTGTCGATGAGGCCCGGACCGCGGCCGCACCCCGTCCCGTCACCGTCCAAGTCCGCCTGCGCGGCACACACCACCGCACACCTCATGTCCACTGAACCCACCCAGCTGCCCACCCGGGCATCCGCCGTCGAACGCATCGCGCCCGCACCGCGCGACCTGCGGCACGCCCTGTTCCGTACACCGGTGTCGCTGTGGAACGACGACATCACCGACTACGCCGCTGCCCTCACCTACTACGCGACCCTGGCCGTCCTGCCGGGGCTGCTGGTGATGGTGGCGACGTTCGGCCTCGTCAGCCCCGACACCGCGCAGTCCCTGATCGAGCATGTGACCGCGTACGCGCCCGGACAGGCGGGCAACCAACTCCACGAACTGCTCACCCGCATGATCCGGGAGAACGCCGGCGCCTGGACCATCATCGGCACCGGCCTGGTCAGCGCGGTCTGGTCGGCCTGCAGCTACCTGGCCGTCTTCCGGCGTGCCCTGCACCGTATGCACCGCACCGCCGACCGGCGCACCCCCCTGTCGAGGGCCCACCACACCATCCTGACCGCGTTCGCCCTGCTGGCCCTTCTCGTCCTGACCGCTCTGGTGCTCGTGCTCAGTCGGCCGGTCGCCGAAGGCGTCGGCCGGGCTCTGCACCTGGACGCGACCGTGGCCATCGCCTGGTCGGTCGCCCGCTGGCCGCTGCTGCTCGCCCTGATCGTCCTGCTGGTGTCCACGGTGTTCCGCAACGGGCCCGCGGCGGCCCGCGTACAACACCGCAGTCTGCCGGGCGGCATCCTGGCCGCGGTGCTGTGGCTGATCGTGACGGGCGGTTTCGCGCTCTACACATCCATGATCAGCACGTACAGCCGCCTGTACGGTTCCGTCGCCGGCATCGTGGTGTTCCTGATCTGGCTGTGGCTGTCCAACCTGGCGCTGCTCACCGGCGCCCAGTTCTCGGCCGAACTCGCCGCATCCGAAGAGACACCCCAGAGCCCTGAATGAGCGATCCCGGCGTCCCGCCCCACCACCGCCTGCGGCGCACCTCTTCGCCCCGCTGGTTACTGGACCGGGCCCGTCGCGCCGGACCGGAGGCCGACACCGACCGCGACCTCGCCACTCGGCTCCGGATCAGCGCCGCCCGTACTCCTTGACGATCTTGCCCGGCTCCTGCGTACGGCCACCGCCCAACTGGCGGCGGCCGTACGCGAACACCCGGCCCGCACCCGGACACGTAATCGGGCAGCTCACATCAACTCCGGCTGGGCGGCCGCCTCGTCGGCCACGATCTTCAGCGCCGTGTCCCGCTGCTCGACCAACGGGACGAGCTGCTCCCTGACACGCGCGGACGGCGAGATCACCCGCACCTGCCGGCCCGTGGACACCTTGCGCAGGAAACACAGGAACGCCGCCTGCACATGGGTGACGGGAGACAGGTCGAAGGCCACAGGAGCCTCATGGTTCAGCGCCTCGACCCGCTTCGTCACTTCCACGGCGGCGCGCGCGTCCGCTCGGCCGGCGAGACCGATCACCCACACCTGACCGACCTGAGCCGAACGCGTCACTCTCGGGCGCCGGTGCGTCGGCGCCTGATCGGACCAGGTCATCCCGGCGGCCAACGGAATCCCGCGCCTGCTCGGAGTGACGTCGAGGGTCTCGCCGAAGCACCCCAGCGCGCGCCCCGGCCGCCGACGAGGAAGCTCACCGTGCACATCAGCCATCGCGAACATCTCCCGTACTCGTCGTCTCCTGTGCCGCTCGCACGACGCATCACGCGTACGGCACCGTCACTTGGTTAGACCCGGTACCCGGGGTTGCGTGACGCAGTCGACCTCTGCCCGGATACGGACGTGCAGGCGCAGCAGGCTCGGAGACCCGCACCAGAGCTGCCCCGGTGCCGCCCCGTGCGATGTGCCGGGAGGCGGTGGTCCTCTGATTGTGGGTCTGTTCGAAATCTGCCGGGTGACGGGTGCAGCGGGGCAGTGGCCGGGCTGTGGGGATCTAGGGTCCGGGGTGTGAAGTCCCCGCTCAACGAAGACGCCGTACCCAGACGTATGAAGCGACGCGTCCCGCCCGGCGCCAGGGCCGCTGCCGTCGTGGTGGGCCTCGCGGGCCTGACCGCGTTGGTGGCCGCAGGCCTCTGGACGACAGTTGTCCCAGGACAGAAGGAGACCGGGCAGACGACGGGCGCCGGCGCCGGGCCTGCCATTACGCCGGCCTGGCAGAACGCCTCGCCGCCGGCCACTGAGCCGCAGGATCCCTCCTCCCGCCGCGGGCCGTCTTCGTCGCCGGCCGGTTCCGGCTCCCAGCGGGCCCCCGCGCCGGGGGCGTCCTCGCCGACGGCCGCTGACGACGGTGGGACCGCCCATGACGATCACCGGCCACTGCGTGCGGGCAGTCGCGGAAGCGGTGTGGTCGACGTGCAGGAGAGGCTGCGACAGATGCGGCTGTACGAAGGCCCGGTCGACGGTTACTACAGCGTGGACGTCGCCTCGGCCGTGGCGCGCTTCCAGCAGGCCCGGGACATCGACGAGACGCTGGGTGTCTACGGTCCGCGCACACAGGCCGCGGTGGAGGCGGCGACGCCAGGCGTCTAAGAGGGAGGGGACCTAAGCCCTGACCCGGGCAGGGGCATAAGGCCTCTGCCTCGCCCGATCACCGCTTCGTGCGATTTCTGTGACATTTCATACGGATTGCCTTGATGTGCAGCTCCTACGTTCAGTGACGTCGCACCAACCACCGAACAGGAAGCAAAGGGGGCCATCCCATGCAGACCTCTCGAATCGTCCGTACCAGCCTTGTCTCCGCCATCGTCGGAATCGGGGCCGTCACGGCTCTGGCCTCCACGGCAGGCGCCGCCACCGGGCATGCCCAAGCGCCTGCCGTCGACGTGACCCTGCCGTCGCCCACCCTGGACCAGCCGCAGGACATCGACCTGAGCGACGGCACCGTGGCGCACATCAGCCACCTCTCCGACGGGCACTGGCAGGCCTGGATCACCCAGCACGGCACCCGCATCGCCGCCCTCGACGCGAAGCACCCCAGTAAGAAGACCCACGGCTTCACGTACGTCCTGAACCAGGCCAACGGCTTCGTGGGCGTCATCCACCCGGGCGGCTGGCACAGCGAGCAGGACGTCGCCCCCGAGCACCAGGCACACAAGCAGCACCGCGGCGAGCGGAACAAGGATTGCGGCCGGCACGCCAAGGCCGCGCAGGGCGCCGAGCGGGACTACAAGGCGCTGAAGAAGGACCTGCTGCGCGTCGTGCGCAACGGCGGGCATCTGGACAGGTCCCAGGAACAGGCGCTCAAGGACGCCCAGTACAAGGCGCAGCACGCGGCGGGCCACGACCGGCATTGCGGCGCGGTCAACTCCGGTGCGGGTGCGGGCAAGTAGCCCGTAGCCGCCGAACACCGGCGCTCAAACACGACACGTCCCGCCTCGGCCGCGCATGGAGGAACGCGGCTGAAGCGGGACGTGCTGATCGTGCCCGCGAGGGAACCCGGGTGCGGGTCAGAGGATGCGCTCCTCGGCGTCGTACTGGTCGACGGGCTCGTTGGTGCAGGTGCTGACCGGGCCGCCGAGGACGTTGCCGCCGACGCCCTGGGGGTCGGCAACGGCGCAACGCAGGTCGACGTTGACGAACGAGGAGCCGTAGGTGTTGGCGATGCCGCCCGGGTCTCCGGCGATGGCGACGTCGCCGTTGTCGGTGGCGAACTGCGAGGTGCCGGTGCCCGACATGGTCTCGCCGTAGGCGGCGCGCGAGGCCTGGTTCATGTCGTGCGCGCTGGTCATCGAGTCCGCCTGCGGGGCGGCCTCGGCGGCGGAGGCGACACCGGCGGCGCCGACGGTGGCAGCAGCGGCGGCGGACGCCAGAGCGGCTCCGGCCATCACCTTGCGAATCATGACAACTCCCGTCTGAAGGAAACGCTCTCGAAGGAAGAGCTCTCGCCGGAAGAATCGGCTCTCACCAGCGACGACCCGTGTCTGCGCCCGCTGATTTCGGCGGGGTCCACTCCTACGTGCGGCAAGCAGCCGAATCGTGTGCCGATTGGTCCTCTCGAGTGAGGCAGTCGGAGCGGCGAACCGAGAGCGAAGGCCCCACGCCGCGTGCCACCGGATCCGGCCCGAGCCGGTGTGTCAGGGGTCGCTGCGGCACGGATGAGGCCGACGGCCGTGTCTCACGCGGTGACGGTGGCCCGGACCCCGCTTCGTGTCAGGACCCGGCCCAGGTCGAGCACGCTCAGGCCGAACATGAGGATCCCCAGGGGGACATGCAGGCTGAGTACGTGAGCGATGCCGAGGACCACCTGGAGAGACGCGAGGAGCAGGAACCCGGTCGCGTACAGGACGGGGCGGGGCGAGGCGCCACCCGGACGCCAGGCGAGGACCGCGGCGAGCACGTACAGCATCGACATGCCGTACATGACACGGGCGCCGACGCTGTGCATGAGGTCGCCGTGCTGAGCGGACAACAGCAGTCCCGCGCTGACTGCCTGCAGGAAGATGGCCACGGTCTGCAGGGCGATCGAGGCACGTACGAATGCGGAGAACCTGGTGCCGGGCTGCTGTGCCTCCGACTGTGCGGGCATGGTGCGTACGGGCATGACGCCCCTTCCTTGCTGCTGCTCGGGCGTTGTCCGGGGCTGACACCGCGGACTGTCAGCTGTCCGACGACGCAGCCGCAGCAAACGTGAGGCGCAACAAAACCTCTGGTGTGTGAGCTGCGTCTCAGCGATCATGTGGAGGGGCGCTGTACGCATGGGGGAGTCACAGGCATGTCCGATAGTTCAGCAACGGGTATTTCTGCTGCGAGTGGTGGGCCAGTGAGCGGTTCCGCGACGAGTGGTTCCGCGGCGAGTGGTTCTGCGACGGGTTCGATTCAGGTGGCGGGGGAGCGCCGCCAACTCATGAACCTCACTTATCGGTTCCTCGGATCGCTGGCCGAGGCCGAGGACGCCGTCCAGGAGACCTACGCGCGCTGGTACGCCCTGTCCCGGCAGGAGCAAGAGGCCATCGCATCACCGGGTGCCTGGCTGACGCGAGTGGCCGCCCGCATCTGCCTGGACGTGCTCGGCTCGGCTCGGGCGCGGCGTGAGCGCTACGTCGGTGAATGGGTGCCGGAACCCGTGCCCGACACCCGTGAATGGGGCTCGGGCATCGACCCGGCCGAACAGGTCACCCTGGACGAATCGGTCGACATGGCCCTCCTCGTCGTCCTCGAGACGATGACCCCGGCCGAACGCATCGCCTTCGTCCTGCACGACGTCTTCCGCTACCCCTACGCCGAGGTCGCCACCGTTCTCGGCCGCACCCCGGAAGCCTGCCGCCAACTGGCCTCGTCCGCCCGCCGTAGGGCCCGCACCGCGCGCGCTGCCCAGGCCCCCACCGCCCAACAGACCGCCGTCGTCCACGACTTCCGGCGCGCCTGGGACACCAAGGACATCGCCGCCCTGATCGCGCTGCTCGCTCCGGACGCCACCCTCATCGCCGACGGCGGTGGCCTGGTCGGCGCGGCCCTGCGCCCGATCACCGGAGCGGGCGACATCGTTCGCTACCTGACCGGAATCGGCGACCGGGCTCCGGCCATGAATCTGCTGCAGCGAACGGTCAACGGACGTGCCGGCCTGGTGGCCCAGACGCGGACGAACTCCGTCACCGTGACGGTGGCCGCGTTCAACGTCGGGAGCGACGGCCGCGTCACGCACATCTGGGCCGTACGCAACCCGGAGAAGCTGCAGAGGTGGAGCAACGACGCCGTCGACCGGGGGAGCCTCATCCAGTGACGGGGCGCGGGACCTGCTCAATGTCGGGGCCCGCACTTGCACGATGCCGCCGCAGTCGCCCGGAGCCGGTCCGCGCAGACCGCTTCAGGCACTCGCCTCCGGTTCGGAACTGGCAGGGCCCTGTTGCTCGCTGTGAGGCTGAACCGAGCCGCTTGTCCCGGTCGTGAGGCGGCGCGTCATGGCGATGAGGTCGGCGCGGAGTGCGTCGGGGGAGTTGTCGGCTCCGGCCCGGGTCATGCGGGCGAGCTGGGGCATGGTGAGCCACCAGGTCGCCAGGGCGAAGACGGCACCGAAGAGCCGGCCGGGCGGGAAGTCGGTCGTGGCGGTGCCCGCCTGCTGCAGGAGGGCGATGGAGGCGGCCTTGTCGGCGTAGTGGGCCGAGCGTTCGTCCTCGGACACCGGCGGGGTGGTGCCGTCCTGCAGTGCTTCCCAGGAGAGCAACCGCAGCAGGTGCGGGTGGGCGCGGTGATAGTCGAACAGGCGCCCTGCGAGTTCCCCGAGGTCGCCGTCCGGACCGGGCATGGGCACCGCAGCGGCCGCCTGGGCCAGCTCTGCTTCCAGTACGGCGTTGAAGAGGGACTTCTTGTTCCCGAAGTACTGGTAGATCCGTTCCTTGTTGACGCCTGCCGCCGAAGCGACGCGGTCGACGCGGGCGCCTTGCGGTCCGTGCTCGGCGAATTCGGTCACGGCCGCCTCGAGCAGCAGCCGTTTTGTACGTGCGGTGTCCCAGGCCATGAGGCAAGTCTAGCCATTCTCCAACTGAAGGGTTGGACATGGGTGGCCGTCCGTGCCAGACTCCAACTCGACAGTTGGAAAACGTGACCGCCCTCGCTCTCGCACAGGAACAGGAGCAGCACCTCTTGACCACACCTCACCTCTCCGACGAATCCTCGACCGGCCCCACGCGACTGGAGCGCGGTCTCGCCCTGCTCGACACCGTGGGAGCAGGCGCCCCGACCCCACTGGAGACCCTCGACGACATCGCGCCCGACCTCGCCCGCTACGCCGTCGAGTTCGCGTACGGAGATCTCTACTCCCGCCCTCACCTCACCCTGCGCGACCGGCAGTTCGTCACCATCGCCGCGCTCGCTGCCCTCGGCACAGCGGAGCCGCAGCTGCGCTTCCACATCGCGGGCGCCCTCAACGTGGGCTGCACACGACGCGAGATCACCGAGGTGCTCATCCACACACTCGTCTACGCAGGAGTGCCGGCGGCGCTCAACGCGGTAACCGCCGCACGTGCCGTCTTCGACTCACACCCTGGGTACCTCCAGGAATCCCAGGCGTCCGAAGCAACCGACAGCAACAGCGCCGAAGACAGTCACAGCGACATCGACGACCGCTACACGCGAGGACTTGCCGCCCTCTCCGCCGTCGACGGCCACGCAGGCGAAGCAGTCGTTACGTCCCTCGCCGACATCGCCCCTGACCTGGGCCGCTACATCATCGAGTTCGTCTTCGGCGACATCTACGCCCGCCACGGCATCGACCTGCGTACCCGAGAGCTGGCATCCGTGGCCATGTGCACCGCGCTGGGCACCGCCGCGCCCCAACTCCGGGTGCATCTGCACGGACTGCTCAACACCGGGGGCACCCGGGACGACGCCGTCGAGACCATCACGCACCTCGCCGCCTACGCGGGCTTTCCCGCGGCCCTGAACGGCATCACCGCCCTGCGCCAGGTCCTGCAAGAACGCGAGACGCCCGCGAACTCGGGGCGCGGCTGAGGAGCCGATCGTGCGGGGCGGTGTCGTTGAGAGTGCGCGCGGCATTGGGCCGGAAGGGTTCGCTGGTCGTTGCCGTTGCCCCTGCTGATCGTGTCCGGTTGGGCCCCTACAGCGCTTGGGAGAAGCGGTTCTCAGCGCGCACGGTGTCGCGTGGCGAAGAAGATGAGCCCGATCGGTGCCAACGCGACCAGACGGCAGATCTCCGCGACGAGCCATGGGGCATGAAGAGCACGGGGCAACCACACCACGCAGCGACCGGCCATCGGCCGTAAATCGAGTGCGGACTGTCGGTGCGGTGAGGTGTGATCGGGGGCATGTCGATTGCGATGAGCGAGCCGGGAGTTGACGGGCTGGGCGAGATTGTCGGCGTGCTGCGGGAGTGGCAGCACGACAGGGCGCCGATGCACCTGCACCCGGGCGACCTGGGCTGGTTCTGGCGGTTCGGGGCGCAGGCGACGGCCGCCGCGGTGCGGACGTGGAGCCGGGGCGGACGGATTGTTGCCGTCGGGTTGCTGGACGAGCCGGAATTGCTGCGCCTGACGATGGCCCCGGATGCTCGCCGGGACGAGGAGCTGGCGCGTCGGCTGGTCGACGACGTGAGCGCTCCGGAGCGCGGCGTACTGAAGGAGCGGAAGGGGTACGTCGACGCACCGACGGGCGCGCTGGTCCGAGAACTGCTGCTCGAGAGCGGATGGACCGCTGACGAGCCGTGGACGCCGCTGAGCTGTGACCTCACCCAGCCGGTGCGGGATCCGGGCGTGCGAGTCGAGGTGGCCGGACCGGAGCAGGCACAGGTGCGGACCGCCGTACATCGGGCAGCGTTCGACAGGCCGACGTTCACGGACGAGCGCTGGCAGGCGATGGCGGCCGGACCGGCGTACGCCGACGCCCGGTGTCTGATCGCGTACGACGACGCGGGCAACGCGGTGGCGGCGGTGACCGTGTGGTCGGCCGGTCGTGGCAGGCCCGGGTTGCTCGAACCGATGGGCGTGCACCCGGATCATCGAGGTCACGGCCACGGCAAGGCGATCACCCTCGCCGCGGTGGCCGCACTCCAGGAGCTGGGATCGTCGAGCGCGATCGTCGCGACGCCGAGCCGCAACGTCGCAGCCCTCGCCACCTACAAGTCGGCCGGATTCCAGCCGCTCCCCGACGTCCGGGACCTGGCCCGGGACGCGTAGCCGACACCGACTCCGGCAGGCGGGAGCTCCGGCGACATCGTGAGACAGTCCGTTCACTGTCCGTCCGGGGCCCCCGGCCCGTCGATCTCCGAGGGAGCGGCGCGGCGCAAAGTGCGGATCGCCGGGATCGCGAACAGCGCCGCGCAGCCCGCCAGGCAGGCGCCGGCCGACACCAGCAGGAGCCGCTCGGGGGAGGCCAGCGCGGTCGCGGGCCCGGCCAAAATCTGGCCGAGCGCGATTCCGGACACCGAGCCCGCCAGCTCGTAGGCGCTGACCCTGTTGAGTACAGCGGGCGGCGTGTGGGTCTGCACGCTCGTCGCCCACATCACCGACCAGAACGCCAAGGCGCCGCCGCCGAGGGCGTGACCCGCCAGCAGCAGCGGCAGGTCGGAGCCCAGCGCCACGCAGAGCGGCAGCACGGCGTACAGCACCATCGCCACCGCGCCGGCTGCCAGCGGCCGGGCCGGACGCAGCCGCAGTGCCAGCAGGCCGCCGAGCACCGTGCCGGCTCCGAGGAAGGAGACGGCCAGGCCATAGGAGTTCGGGCCGAGCCGGTCGCCGACCAGCGCCGAGCTGAGCGGTACCAGCGGCCCGAAGAGCAGCACGCCGTAGCCCATCCAGATGAGGATCACCGCCCACATCCAGGTGCGTGAGCGGAACTCCTGCCACCCCTGTCGCAGCTCGCGCCGCAGCGAACTGCCGGTGCGGGGCGAGGAGCCGATGCCGACCGAGGTGTCGGCGGACGCGTCGGCCGGTGCGAGCCGGATGAGCGCCAGGCACAAGGCGCTGAGCAGGAACGTACCGGCGTCGATGGCGTACACGGTCCCGGCACTGGTGGCCGTGATCAGCAGTCCCGCGAGGGCCGGGCCGATCAAGTGGGCGAGGGCGTCGGCCACCTTGAGCGTGGCGTTGGCCCGCTGCGGTTCGCGGGCGACCAGCGGAACCATCCCGTTCACCCCGGGCAGGAACATCGCGACGGCCGCCCCGGCCAGTGCCGCCATGGTGATCAGCAGCCAGAACGGCGGCGGTCCGGCGAAGAACGCCGCAGCCAGCACACCTTGGGTGAGCACCCGGGCGAGGTCCGCCAGAACCATCATCCGGCGCGCTCCGAACCGGTCGGCGAACACCCCGCCGAACAGGACCAGGAGGACGAACGTCCCGGTCCAGGTACCGAGGACGAGGCCGGCCCCGGAGATCCCGTACAGCGCGCCGACCGCGAGCGCGGCCGCCACCGGCATCATCGCGTCGCCGACCAGTGAGATGGTGCGGGCGGTGAAGTAGAGCGCGAAGCGCCGCTCCCACAAGGGACGTTGAGTGGTCGGCGGATCGAGCACGGTGGGCTGGGCGGTCTGGTCATGCGTCTGCGCGGTGGTCACAGCACTGATGTTGGACTGGACCAATCGGTCACCCCAGTGTCTCGAACGACACGGTGAGGTACTTTCCCGCCATGACGCCCGGCTCACTGCCCCATTCCACGGCACCGCACCGCGTCGTGGCGCTGCTGCAACCCCCTCAGGCGACCTTCCCGCTGGCCTGCGCGAGCGCGGTGTTCGGCGACCACGGACCGGCGATCCCTCAGCGCTACGCCTTCGAAGTCTGCACGGAGTCCCCCGGCACCGTACGCACCGACGTCGGCTACGACATGCTGGTCACGGCAGGCCTGGACGCGCTGGAGCGCGCGGACACCGTGCTCGTCCCCGGCTGGCGGCAACCGCCCGGTACCGACGTGCCGTCGGCGGTCGTCGCGGCGGTCCGCCGGGCGCACCGGCGCGGCGCCCGGATCGTCGGCATCTGCTCGGGCGCGTTCGTGCTCGCCGCCGCCGGACTGCTGGACGGCCGACGCGCCGCCACCCACTGGGCCCAGGCCCCCGAACTGGCAGACCGGTTCCCGAAAGTCCAGGTCGATCCCGCGGTGCTCTACGTGGACCACGGCGACGTCGCCACCAGCGCCGGATCGGCGGCCGGAGTGGACCTCTGCCTGCACCTGGTCAGCGCCGACCAGGGGTCTGCGTACGCGCTCCGGATCGCCCGGCAACTGGTGATGCCGCCACACCGCGAGGGCTGCCAGCTGCAGTACGCCGAACTGCCCACCTCCGGACCGGTCGCCGACTCGCTGGCCCCGCTGCTGGACTGGCTGGCCGGGCGACTGGACCAGCCGGTCAGCGTCGCCGAGATGGCGGCTCGCGCCCAGGTCTCGTCCCGCACACTGACTCGCCGCTTCACCGAACAACTCGGCATCAGCCCCGGACGGTGGCTGCTGGACCGGCGCATCGCCGCCACCCGGGCGCTCCTCGAGGAGACCGACCTGCCCGTGGAGACCATCGCGCACCGCGTCGGTCTCTCCTCGGCCGTCAACCTGCGCCGCCGCTTCCACGAGGCCCTTCGCACCACTCCCGCCGCGTACCGTCGCGCCTTCCGCGCGGAGAAGGCCGGGTAGGACACGGCTCGGTGGACAGGACCACAGGTCCTCGCCGTGCCGCCCAGTGCTCTGACCGCGGAGGTTCGCCGGGCTGGCGGTTGGCACGGTTGGAACGGTTGGATGGGCGGTGACGTCCGTTGCGACGCGTGTGAGTGGTGGCGACGGCCACCCAGGCCACCTCGATGCCGTCCGCGTCCACGACGGGCACACCGCCAGCGTGGCCGCTTCCTGACGTGCCTTGGAAAAAGTTGCGGGCTGCTGTCGATCCGGCCACGCCCCGTTCGACGTGAGGATGTGCGGCGCCCCGCCACACGATGACGCGACAGGACCTGAGAAGGAAACACGTGGAACAACTGCTGAGAGTCATGAACTTCACCGTCTCGAGTGACGGAATCGGTGCCGGTGAGGACCAGAGCCTCGAGAGTCCGTTCGGCCACGCCGTGGACCCGGCGAGGCTGTTCGCCTGGGCCGGTGCCACGGCGAGCTGGCCCATGCGCACGGATCCCGGGGGGAGCCGGGGCCTCGACGACTACTTCACGCGGGACTTCGCACGGAACATCGGTGCCGAGATCATGGGCCGCAACAAGTTCGGGCCCCAGCGCGGGCCCTGGCAGGACCATGAGTGGCGCGGCTGGTGGGGAGAGGAGCCTCCGTTCCACACACCGGTGTTCGTCCTGACCCACCACACGCGTCCGTCGTTCACGCTCTCCGACACCACGTTCCACTTCGTCGACAGCGACCCGGCCACGGTCCTCGAACAGGCGCGGGAAGCGGCGCAGGGCAAGGACGTCCGGCTCGGCGGCGGGGTCACCACCATCCGGCAGTTCCTCGATGCCGACCTCGTCGACACCATGCATGTGGCGGTCTCGCCGGTGAAGCTCGGGTCCGGACTGCGCCTGTGGGAATCCGCCGATGAGCTGCTCGACCGGTTCCACCTGGAGATCGTGCCCAGCCCGAGCGGCATGACGCACCACCTGTTCTGGCGAAGGTGACACGAGGGCCCACTCGAGTTCAGGCTGCGACTGCGAGAGGGGCGTCCGCCTCAGCGGATGTCCCTCTCGCCGCGGATGCGGGCACGTTCCTTGCGTTGGGCGGCGAGGCTGTCGGGTCGGGCGGATGATGGCCGCCTGAATGACGAAGTCCTCGTCGTCAGGGCTGAGCAGACGGCGACGGCCTCCCGCCCACTGAGGGGCCGGACAGGCCCTAGCCCTGCCGGACGGCAGATACGTGTGCCGCCGTCCGTTGCATCGTCCGCGACTACGCGAAGGCCCGTTGCGGCTCCCGACCACCGTCATCGGATCCCGACGCATCCATGAGTACTTCACCGGCCGCCGTCCGCACATACAACACCGACCGTCCAGCCCGCCGTCGCTGAACGAGCCCCGCGTCCAGCAGCACCCGCAGGTGCCGGCCCACCGACCCCAGCCCCTGCCCGGTCACGGCGACGAGTTGCGTCGTGCTCATGGGAGTTCCGACCAACGCCAGCAGCCGGGCCCGCGCGGTGCCGATGAGCGCGCCGAGACCGGCCGGGACGGGGCGGCGGTCGTGGTCCTCGGAGAGCACCCCGAGGCACGGGTAGACGACGGCGTACCGCTCTCGTCCCTCCCACGACACCCAACCGGTCCTCGGTGTCACCGGCATGAACAGCAGCTCGGCCCCGGCGGCGATCTCCCGCGGCGGATACGTGTTCAGGTTGACCTGGAACCTGCTCTCCCCGAGCCACCGAGTCATCCCCGGCTGCAACGAATCCAGCACGGCTGCCCAACCGCCCTGGTTCACCCTGGCGGTCCGCGCGACCATGTCGGCCTCCAGGACACGTCGTCGGCGGTCCCAGTCCGGCCGTACGGTCTCCTCCCAGACGTACGTCAGGAGCGCGGTCGCCCGCTCGGGCAGGTCGTTGCGCTCCAAGGCGGCGGGCAGCGAATCCTTGAGGCACACGCGGAGGTTGGCCCGAGCCTCCTCGGCCCCGGTCTCCCGCACCCGCGCCACGGTCTCCCCGAAGGTCTCCCCGACACACGAGGTGGGGCAGAAGAAGTCGGCGATCCACGAGGTGCCGATGGCCACCCGCACGAGATGCGCGACCACCGGATCGGCTTCGAGGCGCGCGCGATAGCCGGGCAGGTGGGCGCGCAGCCAGGCATCCTCGCCCGGATGGGCGCCCGTCTCCGTGTGCAGCAGCCTCAGGCTCGCGAACGTCTCGGCGAAGGGCGAGAGGACGAAGCGGCTGCGGGCGAGAGTGTCGGTGCCGATCTGCCACAAGCCCATGAGTACGACCTTTCGCGTGTCGGCGAAACGGTACACACGTCTCCGGACCGCTCCGAGACTGCGGCACATGCGCAGCTACCGCTCCCTGTTCCGGACCCCGGAGTTCACCCCGTTCCTGCTGTCCTTCACCGCCTTCGCTGCGGCCCAGACGGTCGGCGGGCTGGCCCTGGGCACGCTGGTCTTCAAGGCCACGGGCTCCCCGCTCCTGTCGGCGTTGAGCATGTTCGGCCCGCAACTGGCGCAGTTGCTGGGCGGCGCGTTCCTGCTCTCGGGCTCGGACCGGCTGCCGCCACGCGCGGTGCTGTCCGGCCTCGGGCTCGCCTTCGCGGCCGGAACGGCGCTGCTGGCGCTGGACGGCCTGCCCGTCTGGGCGGTCTTCGCCGTCGTCCTGTCGCAGGGGCTGGTCGCGTCACTGAGCGGGGGAGTACGTGGGGGACTGCTGAACGAGATCCTGTCCAAGGACGGCTACGTGCTGGGCCGATCCGTCTACAACATGCTCTGGGGCCTGACACAGATGGCCGGATTCGCGACGGGCGGCGCCCTGCTGACACTCCTGTCCCCACAGACCTGTCTCCTCCTCGCCGCGGCCCTGTACGTGATGTCGGCCCTCGTCACGCGCCTCGGCCTCACGGCCCGCCCGCCCCGCTCCACAGGCCGGCCATCCGCCGCGGCGAGCTGGCGCACCAATGCCCTGCTGTGGTCCTCACGTCCGCGCCGCCTGGCGTACCTCGGCCTCTGGATCCCCAACGGACTCATCGTCGGCAGTGACTCGCTCTACGTCTCCTACGCCCCCGCGGCAGCCGGCACGCTGTACGCGTTCGGGGCGCTGGGCATGTTCGTGGGCGACCTCGCGGTGGGCCGCCTGGTGCCGCCCGCGGTACGCCGCCGTCTCGCGACGCCGCTGCGCCTGCTGCTGGCGGCTCCCTACCTGTTCTTCGTGCTGCGGCCCGGCGTGGCACTGTCCGCTGTGGCCGTCACCGTCGCCTCTGTCGGATTCGCAGCGAGCCTGGTGCTGCAGGAACGCCTGCTGTCCCTCACCCCCGACGACCTCACGGGCCAGGCCCTCGGCCTGCACGCCACTGGCATGGCAGCTCTGCAGGGCATCGGCGCCGTCCTCGCGGGCACGCTGGCCCAACTGGCCTCTCCGGCAACGGCGATGACCCTGATGGCGGCCGGGTCGGTCACCGTGACACTGTTCCTCGCGGCGCTGGGCAGGCGCGAGGAACGACAGTCGGCAGCTGTGCCAGATAGGGGCTCCGACGTCGTGCCGGAGACGGCGGCCACGGAGTGAGCCTTGGTCCGGATCCGTTCCACAGTTCCGCACCTGTCGAACTGACCGCGTGTGGACCGGGCGGCGACACCACGGCGAAGGACGCCTCTTCGAGCAGCTCCCCGCCCACGCGGCTCACCCTGGGGCAGCCCGGGCCCGCGCAGGAGATCACCAAGTACAAGAAGACCTCGAAGTTCCTGGTCACGCCGACGAAGGTGATCGAGGGCACGGCCGCAGACCTCAAGGAACTCGACGACCAGAGCAAGTACGAAGGGCAGAAGGTCGCCTGGGTCTACGTGAAGGCGAAGAACGTCGGCACCAACGCCATCAAGTCCCCATGGTGATGAGCGACGTCGGCGCCGAGGCCAACGGCAGACCCGCTACGAAGCTCCTGCTCCTGATGGGCGACCTCAGCAGCAGGCCCAAGGACTGCGTCGGCAACGACGGCACCACCCGGCTGGACGGCGAAGACATCTGGAAGCCGAGAGACCAGCGCACCGTGTGCCAGCCGTACCTGCTGCCGACAGACGCGAAGATCACCGCGGTCACGTACTCGCAAGGTTCTTACAACGAGCCCTTGAAGTGGTCTGTCTGAGGAAGGACGAGGATCCTCCTGATCCTCGCGGAGCGGTGAGCAGCAGAGCCGGCGCGTAAGCAGGGCTGCTGCTGCTCGTTCGCGAAAACGTGACGCCGCGACTCCGCGACTCCCGATGGAAGCGATGGAAGCGACGGAAACGCCGGAAGCGACGGAGACTGCGGAAGCGACGGAAACTCGGATGCGGGTGTCGAAGGGCCACCCCTAGGCTGCGCCTCGGGGAGGGCGATGCGTGCCGCGTCGGCCGTCAGCGGATCGGAGATGCGCGGGGTATGACCAGTCAACTGTTCGCGATCTGCTTCAATGCGACCCGGCCATCGGACCTGGCACGGTTCTGGTCCGGAATCCTGGGCTGGCAGTTGGCCGACGATCCGGACGGCGATGACGTCGCGGTCCTGCCTCCGAGCGCCGCCGGTTTCCGCATCCGGTTCCTGCTGAGTCAGGAACCGAAGACCGCCCAGAACCGGGCGCATTTCGACCTGACGAGCGCTACCCCGGAGGACCAGCAGCAGACGGTGGCCAGGGCATTGGCATCCGGCGGGCAGCACATCGACGTCGGTCAACTCCCGGAAGAGGGGCATGTGGTGCTCGCCGATCCGGACGGCAACGAGTTCTGCGTCATCGCGGCGGGCAACAAGTTCCTCGCCGACACCGGTGTCGTCGGAGCGCTTGCCTGCGACGGTACGCAGAAGGTCGGCTACTTCTGGAGCGAGGCGCTGCGGTGGCCCCTGGTCTGGGACCAGGACGAGGAGACTGCGATCCAGTCGCCGAGCGGCGGTACGAAGATCACGTGGG
This sequence comes from Streptomyces sp. cg35, assembly GCF_050410835.1. Classification (NCBI taxonomy): domain Bacteria; kingdom Bacillati; phylum Actinomycetota; class Actinomycetes; order Kitasatosporales; family Streptomycetaceae; genus Streptomyces; species Streptomyces sp. cg35. Next base: position 231,736 of record NZ_CP191268.1, on the reverse strand, counting down.
GTGGTCCGCCGGTGGCACCGAAGGCGGGCACGAACCGGCTGTACCTGGAGCTGGCGATCCCCGCCGACGCCGACTGGAACGCAGAGGTCGACCGCCTGATCTCGCTCGGCGCGACCCGCACCGACACCGGCGAAGGCGACAGTGGTCAGCTGCTGATGCTCGACCCCGACGGCAACGAGTTCGCGGTACAGAAGCCCCGGTAGCGGCCTTGGCGCCCGACGGACCGAGCCTTCGTGGGGAGCGTCAGCGCTCGCGGCTCTTCGACCACCATCAGCCGCCCGCCGTCCGTTCGCTCCCTGAACCGGGGGCCGGCAGAGTACGACGCTCGAACTCGTCGTCGATGCGAGTAGTCGGTCGGCCCGGATCCGCGCGGGAAACGCCACGTATCTCCTGAACCACAACATGTTTGCGTGACGGCCATCGCCCGGCGCGGACCGCGAGCCAAGCATGGCCGGCCCACTCTGAGGTCGCCCTTGCAGGCCCCCGTTCCCGCTCGACCGGACAAGGCCCTCTGGCGGCAAGGCAGTTGAACCAGGAACAATGAGCGGCGCCGGCTCCGCCGTCCCATCCCCGTGACGGCGGAGTCCGGTCCTGCGCCGGCGCGCTCTTTCGCGGCATGCTCATGGAGAAGGGGGCCAGGGCCCCGCCCCGCTCTTCTATCTCCAACCTGGATTGTTTCTAGAATGTCCGGATGGAGGACATCGACGCGATCGCGGCACTGCATGATCCGGTGCGGCGTCGCCTGTACGAGTACGTGGCGGCGCAGGGCCGCGAGGTCGGCCGCAACGAGGCCGCCGAGGCGGCCGGGGTGACACGCACGCTCGCAGCGCATCACCTGGACAAGCTGACCGAGGCCGGGTTGCTGGAGAGCGGCAGCCGTCGCCTGACCGGCCGCTCGGGCCCCGGGGCGGGCCGCCCCGCCAAGGTGTACACGCGGGTGCGGACCGAGCGGGCGGTGTCGCTGCCCGCCCGCGACTACCGCACCGCCGCCGAACTGCTCGCCGAGGCCGCCGAAGAGGCCGGCCTGGACGCCGGTCTCTGCGCCGCCGCCCGCCGCCGGGGCGAGGCCCTGCGTGGCTCGGCTGCGCCCTGTGCCGATCTCGAGCAGGCCATGAAGATCCTGGCTGCCCGCGGCTACGAACCGCACGCCGAAGACGCCGAGAACTCCCAGGGGGAGGGTGAGCCCGGGGAAGCGGCGCGCGTCATCCGTATGCGCAACTGCCCCTTCCATGCCGTCGCCGAACGCTTCCCGCCGCTCGTGTGCGGCATGAATCTCGCGCTGCTGGAAGGGCTGCTCGGTGCGGGCGGCCCCGTAGGCACCCGGATGGACGCGCGGCCGGGGGAGTGCTGCGTCGTGATCGAAGCTTCTAAAAACAAAACTCGTTGACATAGAAAAGCGGGCCATGCTGGGATGAGGCCATGACCGCACCCACGCCTGCCGCCCACCTCGCCCAGCTGAATGTCTCCACGCTCCGTCATCCGCTCGACGACCCACGCAGCGCACACTTCGTAGAGATGCTGGACCCGGTCAACGCCGCGGCCGACGACGCGCCCGGATTCGTCTGGAGACTCGTGGGGGAGGGGGCGGCGGACGCCACCGGCCTCCGTCCGGCGGGCGAGAACGTCATCATCAATCTGTCCGTGTGGGAGACCCAGGAGGCGCTCTGGGACTTCGCCTACCGCAGCGGGCACTTGGAGGTCATGCGGCGGCGTCGCGAATGGTTCGAGCGGCATGTCGAGGCGCACCTGGTGCTTTGGTGGGTTCCCGCCGGTCACATCCCGACCGTCGGTGAAGCCTTGGAACGCCTGGCGGACCTACGGGCGAACGGGCCGTCGCCACGCGCCTTCACCTTTGCCTCCGCCCACACCGCCGCCGAGTCCGCTCAGCAGCGTGAGGTCATGCCACCGTCCCGGTCCGGCGAATCTGCCGCGGCGACGAAGTAGAAGAAGCAGTCCGTTCGGCGCCGAGACAAGCGAAGGCGCCGTCGCGGTCAGTCGTTCCTGAGACCATGGCGGGCATGACCGAGCCCGCTGCCGACGCGCGCCCCGAAGTCCAGATCTTCGAAGTGGAACATCTCGGACCCGGCCGACTCGCGCTCATCGTGCGCTGCTTGGCGACCACGCGGCTCGGTGATCGCTTCCGATGCCTCGACCGCCAAGGCCGAACCGTCGACCTGACCGTGACCGAGATCCGACGCTACCCACCGTTCACGGTCACCGAAGTCGCCCCACCGCACGCGGCACGCCTCGTCCTCACTGCCCCAGGTGCGGCCGAACTCGACCTCAGAGCATGGGACATCCTGCGAGGTGCCGACCTAATAGCGCAGCCCATGCCCGATCGGGAACAGGGTCTGTGACGGGTCACCGGCCACCGGGATCGACACCGGCAGTCGCCCACTCGGGCCGTGCTCGCCGACGATGACCTGAACAGCGTGGTCGAGGGCGTCCGCGCCATTGCCGTACGTCGCCAGATACACCGGCGCGTCGGGGAAGCGGTTGATGTCGTACGGAGTGCGGACGCCGACCACGACCACGCGCGTCTTCGCCGCCAGCAACGCGCGCACCAGACCCACTTGCGCGACACCCGCGTCCTTCCCGCCACCGACCGTCAGGCCGCTGGTGGCCACAACCACCAGATCGGCGGCGGCAGCAGCGGCGACGACCTCGTCGATCCTGCCCCGGTCGGGGGTGGCACCCGCGTCCAGCGACGTGACCGCATGCCCGCGCGACGTGAACGAGGCCGCCAGGCGCGACACGGCGACGGAGTCGGACCCGGTGACAAGGACACCGCGAGCGCCGGTACGGATGGGGAGCGCACCGTTGTCGTTCTTGACCAGTGTGGTGCTGCGCGCGGTGATCGCGACGACGTCGGAGCGGAACTCCGGACGGCCCACGACGCGTTCGGCCCGGTCCTCAAAGCCGTCGCCGAGCACGTCGGTGAAGAGTCCGCGGCGGATCTTGTGGCTCAGGATGCGGACCACCGAGGCGTCGAGCCGTGACGCGGAAATCCTGCCGGACCGCACGGCGTCGACCACCGCGGCGTGAGCCAGCGGCAGGTCGGGGGAGAGGACCAGCATGTCGACCCCCGCGGCAAGTGCGGTGACAGCGGCCTTGTCCGGAGGGAACTGCTTGCTGGCTCCCTGTATGTCGAGCGCGTCGGTCACGATCAGACCGTCGAATCCCAACTCCTCGCGCAGCAGACCGGTGACGACGGCGTGCGACATCGTGGCGGGAACCAAGGTGGGATCGAGTGCGGGGACGCTGATGTGCGCCGTCATGATCAGGTCGACACCCGCTGCGACCGCCGCACGGAACGGCGGCAGATCGATCGCGTCGAGCTGCGACCGGCTGTGAGTGATGCGGGGCAGTCCGAAGTGGCTGTCGGTGTCCGTGTCGCCGTGACCGGGGAAGTGCTTCGCGGTGACGGCCACGCCGCCGCGGTGCAGCCCCTTGATCGCGGCCTGGACGAACGTCGACACGGCCTGCGGGGAGGCACCGAAGGACCGTACGCCGATCACGGGGTTGGCGGGGTTGACGTTCACGTCCGCCACCGGAGCGTGATCGGCGGTGATGCCGCAGGCGTGCAGCTCGGCACCGGTGATCTCGTAGGAGCGGCGGGCGTCCGACGGGGACCAGGTGGCCCCCAGCGCCATGTTGCCCGGCTGCGGAGTGGCAGGCGGAGTGGGCATCCGGGAGACCGCGCCGCCCTCCTGGTCCACCGAGATGATCAGCGGCAGTCCCGTAGCACTCCGGGACGCCCTCTGCAGACCGTCGGAGAGCCGGGCGATCTGCCGCGGAGAGGCGAGATTGTCGTCCCCGCGCGCCGAGAAGTAGATCACTCCGCCCGGTGCGTACTTGCGGAGAACCTCTGCCGGAGTGGCCACCCCGTAGCGCCTGCGGTTGAGGGCCGCGGCGGCCTCGCTCACGCGGAAGGCGTCCTGGCCCGCCACCTCGATCATGAAGAGCTGGCCGACCTTCTCCTCCAGCGTCATCCGATCCACCAGCGACCGCGCCGTGGCCCGATCGGAGGCGGCCGAGGCCGCGTTCGGCATGGCGGCGCTCCACATCCATGCGGCACCGGCCATGCCGGCCAACGCCTGTCTACGGGATGTCATCCAAGATCCTGGGGGCTGCGTCGGGATGGTACTGCTCCTTTGTGTGATTTTGTCGCACTTTACTGAGGCAGGCCGTCGATGAAGTGGTCCGCCGCGCTGTCATACGTGTCGTGCGCGCCGCACCGGCGCAGGGTGTCCAGCACATCGGTGTGCCTCACGAAGGGCGGAAGCCCGTCGTAGGGTGAACCTGCACGTGAGAGGCAGGAGGCAGGGATGGCCGAGACGACAGTGGCCGAGGTGTTGGCCGAGCTGGCCGGACTCGATGACCCGAAAGCACGAGCCGTGAACGAGAAACACGGCGACGACCACGCCGTGAACCTCAGCAAACTGCGCGCGCTCGCGAAGCGCCTCAAGACACAGCAGGAGCTGGCGTCCGGTCTCTGGGCGACGGGGGACAGCGCGGCGCGGCTCCTCGCGATCCTCGTCTGCCGCCCCAAGGCCTTCGGGCGTGATGAGCTGGACACCATGCTGCGTGAGGCGCGCACGCCCAAGGTGCACGACTGGCTCGTGAGTTACGTGGTGAAGAAGAACCCGCACTGCGAAGAGCTGCGCCAGGCCTGGTTCGCCGATCCTGACCCCGTGGTGGCGAGCGCCGGCTGGGCGCTGACCACCGAACGCGTGGCGAAGAAGCCCGAGGGCCTCGACCTCTCGGGCCTGCTCGATGTCATCGAAGCGGAGATGGAGGACGCCCCGGACCGACTCCAGTGGGCGATGAACCACTGCCTGGCCCAGATCGGCATCGAGCACCCCGCGCACCGCGCCCGAGCGCTCGCCATCGGTGAGCGCCTGGAGGTGCTCAAGGACTATCCGACGTCCCCGGGCTGCACGTCACCGTACGCACCCATCTGGATCAACGAGATGGTGCGCCGACAAGCCGGTTGAGACGGCAGGGCCCGTCCCAGCCCCAGACGCCTCGACTCCGCCCGCACGCCGAGCTCCTCGACCTCACCCACGGCGATGGCTCGCCCCCGCCGACGGACAGAACACAGAGCGACGCCGACCCAGGCTGAAGACAGGCCGAAAGCCGGTGGTGAGCAGCAACGCCGTTGACTCCTCTTCCGAGGCCATGGCGTTCGCGCCGAACACGGCAGTCCGAGCGGTGCCATGCTGCTGCACGAGCCGCCGGACCCGGCTCTCGGCCCAGGCGAACATGGCAGAGCCGAGCCCCAGCCCGCGATGTGCAGGTCCTCGTGGCCCCGATACGGCCGGAAGCCGTAGCCCTCGCGGATCGCGCCCACCCCAGATCCCTCCGTCACGTCGGGCGCCCCTCACAAAGGCTGCCGACCCAGCACCGTCACGTAGGCGCCGTAACTGATCGACACCACGGCCAGGGCGCCGGCCACCACGATGGCCTGCGTCCGTCTGGTCCGCCAGGTCTGCTCCAGCGCCCGGGCCAGCGGGATCAGCAAGGGGAACGCGGGCAGCAGGAAGCGGGGTTTGGATCCGAACGGGCCCGACACCAGCACGGCCAGCGCCACCATGGCGGCCGCGTACGCAAGGAACACGAGAGGTGCCCGGTCCACGCACAGCAGCAGGAACAGCAGCAGGCCCGCCGCGACGATCACCAGCGCCATGGCGTACCCGACCCGGCCGCCGTGCAGCAGCAGCTTCTTCAAGAAGCCCAGGGTCTGGACGCCGAAGTCGAAGCGGGTCTGCCAGGTGCTCTGCACTCGGGTGTAGCCATGCCACAGGTCACCGTTCTGCGCTCCTACCCACAGCACGTACCCCGCCCAGCCGGCCGGCGCCAGCAGCGCGCCGATCCACGGTCTGGCGGACACCGGCCCGCGACGGCGTACGACCTTCTCCGCGGCCGCGACGACGACGGCCGCCGCGACCGCGATTCCGGTGGGCCGGGACAGTCCGGCAAGCGCCGCGAGCACACCGGCGGTCAGCCACCGGTCCGTCAGCACGGCATACAGGGCCCAGGCGGCGAGTGCGGCGAACAGGGCCTCCGTGTAGGCGAGGGTCAGGACGACGCTGTGCGGGAGCATCCCCCACAGGGCGACAAGGACCGTGGCGACCGCGCTCCCGTAGACCCGGTGCGCGCAGGCATAGATGCCGTACGCGGCTGCCAGCGCCGCGCTCCAGGCGATCAGCAGCGCGGCCTGTTCCACCGTGAGGGGCAACGCGTGCGTCACGGCTCTGATGAGCATCGGGTAGAGCGGGAAGAAGGCCCAGTCGGTCTGCGTCAGGCCCGAGGCGGCCTCACGCGAGAGGTGCCCGTAGCCGAACTCGGCGATATGCAGGTACCACTTGGAGTCCCAGGAGCGGCTCAGACTCCTGACCGGGGGACGGCCGGCCAGATGATTCACCGAGATCACGGCGGCGATGCCCGCCAGACGGAGCGCCGCGAACACCGACAGCGCACGCAGCACACCCGATGGACGCCCCCACCACGAACGTCTGGTGACGGGAGAACGGAGCTGCCCGGATCGTGCCGCCTTGCTCGGCTGTTGCGCGGAGGTGTTGCCCACGGCGGTGAGTCTTGTGCGTCGCACGTTCCGGCACAGCGAGAAATCAGGCTATATCCGTCTTCATTACGCTAGATCTTGGAGTGTGGCGCGTATTGGCTGAAGTCGACCGGCGGTGGCGTGGACCTCCGGAAGTGAACATGGCCCCCGCGAACCCCAACCGTCCTCCATGCAGATGCAGATGGTGTTCCGAGAGAGGCGCGTCGGCGAGAGACGGCCGCTATTCCAGCCACAACCCGTCGCGCATGATGACTCTCCCGCGCAGTTCTGGCTCGCCGCGCCAAGCGCGCACAGTCGTCGGAACCACACGTACATACACGAAGGAACCTTCGTCCGTGCGCGGATCCCACCCGAACTTGTCGGCGAACGCCTTTGCTGTTCCTTCGGGCACCTCCTGGTCCGGGAAGCATTCCGCCTCACCCTGAAGGAGCACCACGTCGAAGGTGTCCGGTAGCGACAGGCGCACGCGCGGTTCTTTGCGGACGTTTCGCGCAGTCGCGGACGTGGCGCTGGTGCACATCCACACTGCTCGCCCATCCCACGAGAACCACAGCGGTACCTGGTGCGGCCCGTGATCAGGGTGAGCCGTCGACACCCATACATCCCGCTCGGTAACGAGCCGCTCCAACGTGTCGCGCACACGCTCCGCCGTCTGGCGACGAGCAATTCCCGTGGTCTCCATGAGGACCGACCCTAACCAGGCAGGCGCGAAGCGCGCCTGAGGCGCAGGACCTACTACCAGCGACCGATGCCCCCCTCAGCTCGTGACTCGGGACGGGCGACTTCGGCGCTCAGCGCGGCCAGCTGAATTGCTCAGTCACGCTTGGCTCCGGTGACATCTGGATGCCGAGATAATGGCCCGCGACGAGCTATCAGCAGGAGAGGGAGACAGCTTTGGGGACTCACGAACAACGCGAGGCAGAGGCCGAAATGACCACCGCTGTGGCATGGGTCGACGCACGCGACCGACTGCCCGGTGACGGCATGCCTGTCGCCGCAGCAATCACGGGCCGGTATCCAGCCGAGAGTTCAGACACAGCCGGTGAGGAATTCTGGCTGGTCATGCCGATGTACTTCACCACGCGGCACCGGAGCGCGGACGGTACAGAACACCGCGACTGCTTTGTCGACTCCGACGACCTCGTCCGGTTTCCCTATGGCCGTTCCGGCGCCGAACCGGTCACACACTGGGCCGCACTGCCCACTCTGCCCGGCACGACAGTGCATTACGTACGTGGAGCCGAAGTTCAGCCGGCATTGCGGAATGTGCGGGACAAGCGGCCCTCGGCGTGACGGATGACCGCCGCCGGGCCTGCCGCACTCCGAAGACCGCTCGGCCGAGCTACCGGTGCCAGTCGCCGGTTTCCCGCAGTGCCTGATCGATGTATTGGCCGAGACCGTATGAAGCCAAGGATCGGCTGTCCGTCTCGTGATCCCAGACGAAGATCTCGTCGCGTTGCGGTGTCCGGACGAAGGCGAACTGGTCGCCGCCGTTGTCGCCGAAGAACATCAGCGGTTCGAACGGCATGTACAGCTCGGCGAAGTCCGGAGCGGCGCGGAATTCCGCGTTGTCCTTCGCGATCCGCTCGGCGGTCCAGACGACGTCGAGACCGTAGCGTCCTCGCACACCGTTGCACTCGCGCAAGAGAGCGGCCAACTGCTCGGGAATTGGCTGCCCGAGGGCGTTCTCGACCGCCGTCAAAGCCTCTTCGCTTGCCGGGTCGCCGAGTTCGGCATCGGACATGGTCTTGAGGATCTGTTCACGCCACATCAGCGAACCCTCTCAGATGCCATGCCGAGGGACGCATGGCGCCCCTGCCAGGTGTGTTGTGCACACGTGCATCATGGTCGTATGACCAATCTTGGGGAGCCCTCACTCGAGCAGCCTCTGAGGCCTGTCGATTCATCCGCGTTGCTGGCGCCGGCCGATCGATACCACGCTCGTGCGGTACGCCCCCTGGGCAGCCGGGCGGTTACGGGGGCACCTGGTAGCGGCCACGTCCTCGTTCACCCATGGATCGAGGGGTACATGTCCGACCTCGCCGTCCTCGTAGGTCCGGCTGGGGATGTCCGATGACGGGCACCGGTTCGGTCAGAGTACGCCGCGCACGCGTCGCCGATCTTCCGCAGGTCGTCCAGCTCGTGTCCGAGCACGCCGCCTACGAGAGGGCGGCGGCCCCACCGACTGGCCTGGCTCGGCGGCTGGAGGCGTTGCTGTTCGGCGCGGACACACCGCGATTGCGTTGCTTCGTCGCGGAGTTGAACGACGGCGAGATCATCGGATACGCCACGTGTGCTCCGGAGGTGTCCACGTGGGACGGCGCGGAGTATCTCCACATGGACTGTCTGTTCCTGCGCGATGGTCATCGGGGTCTGAAAGTCGGCCCCCTGCTGGTGGAAGCCGTGGTGGCCGAAGCGCATGAGCTGGGGCTCGGGCAAGTCCAGTGGCAGACCCCGCCCTGGAACACGGACGCGATCAGATTCTACGACAGGCTGGGGGCGCAGGCGAAGGAGAAGCTGCGGTTTCAGCTGTCAGTCGGCTGAATTCTGCTGGACCGCTCCCACATATCGCTCCCGCCTAGGCCGTGTGTCGAAAGTGGATCTTGGGCTGTGGATGATCACGGTTCATGGGCCGGGGAGATCTCACGGACGAGCGGTGGGCGATGCTGGAACCGCTGCTGCCGAATGGCACGAAGGCAGGTCGGCCACCGGTCTGGTCCCGGCGGCGGTTGATCGACGGCATACGGTTCAGGGTCCGGACCGGTGTGCCGTGGCGGGACGTGCCCGTCGCGTACGGACCGTGGGGCCGGATCTACGACCTGTTCCGCCGATGGCAGCGGAACGGCACCTGGCACCGGATACTCGCCCGGCCGCAGTACCTGGCCGACGCGGAAGGTGCGATCACGGTCCGCCCCGACCGGGTCCGCGCGGACAAGGCGTACGCCTCCCGCAGGAACCGCGCTTACCTGCGTCGCCGCGGGATTTGCTGCACCATCCCTGACAACCGACCAGGCGCGCAACCGCCGGAGGCTCGGTTCCCGCGGCGGCCGGCCGCCGCGCTTCGACCCGGCCGACTACCGCGAGCGCCATGCGGTCGAGTGCGGGATCAACCGCCTCAAGAGGAACCGCGCGGACGCCACGCGCTACGACAAGCTCGCCGTCCGCTACGAGGCGAAAGTCCTGGTCGCGGTGATCAACGAGTGGCTGTAATCCTTCACTGAAAAGGCATCGGGGTCCACGGCAGCGCCTCCCGCCATCCCTGTCGATCGTGAGCCCAGTCCATCATCACCTTGGCGGTCGACTCTTCCGGGCCGAACACTTCATGGAGCCTTGGAACGTGGGCCTGGTAGTGCTTGTCTGCACTGCCTTCGCGGTACTCGACCTGGTAGCTGAGGTCGTCGTTCAGGTACACCTGAATGTAGTGCTGATCCACAGCCTCCAGATCGAGTCTTTCCAAGATCACAAACCGGTGCGACAGGTTCATCTCAGAGAGCAGGTCGTGCAGAGCCTCCTCGGTCGGATCGTCCACGGTACGACCGCCCGCTTCAACTACACGCAGCACTGGCTTCAGCATGCACGCGACTGTACCGACCCACAGGACTCAACTGCCCAGCAGCGCACTCCCGCAATAGGCCCTAACGCTCCCTCGTACCGCTTGCGCGTACCGGTCGCCGACCGGCGTCGGTGCGATGAAACCCAGCCCTGGGAGTTGTCGACAAAGTGACCTCGGTGAGACCCCGTGCACATCCAGTGCCGTAGGTCGCCAGGCGAGGCATCCCGGTGAGTAGAGACGCTTGGGTTCCGGCAGCTGGGACCACTGCCTGCGCCGATACTCTCTCCGGAAACAGCCCAGACGAATTGCGAGGAGCCAGTGATCCGAGACCTGTACAACGTCCGGGCGCAACCTGCGGAAGGCGGTACCACGCCGCTGACGGAGGAGGAAGAGCAGCGCGCTCGGGCGGTGTTGCTCAGCGATCTCGGCGACAACATCGCCGAACGAGGCTGGGTCCGGTTCCCCGCATACTCGGCTCATTGGGGGCAGCAGGTGCTCATCGAAGCCGAAGACCAGTGCGCCATGAAGCCCTATGGTGCCGGGCACGGATCGCAGCCGGCGAATCCGCTGCTGCCGTAGGGGGGGGCGCGATCTGCGCGATCCCGGCTAGTGGATCATGGCTGGGTGATCTGTCGCAGTGAACTGGCGGACTCCGAGTGGGAGTTCGTCCGTCCCCTGTTGCCTCGGTCGGAACGGTGGAGGAAGCGGCTGGACGACCGGACGGTCCTTAACGGGAGCATCTGAAAGTTCCGGACGGGCGCGGCTTGGGCGGGACGTGCCGGAGAGGTCCGGATCCTGGGCCACGCTGCGCACCCGCTACCGTCGATGGGTCAAGGACGGCACCCTTCAAGCGGATGCTCCGGGAAGCGCAAGGGCGAGTGGACGCTGCTGGTGAGGTCTACTGGGAGGTGTCGGTCGGCTCCACCCTCGTTCGCGCCCACCAGCACGCTGCGGGAGCCCGAAATGGGGGCTCCACACTCCTGGTCCTGGACGTTCCCGAGGTGGTCCGACGACCAAGATCCATCTCGCTTGCGACGCCTCGGGCCGTCCGCTCGCGTTCACCGTCACGGGCGGCAACACCAACGATTGCCTCGCATCGTTCCTGATGTGGGCGTGACATTTGACGACACTCCCTAGCTCGGGTCCAGGTCCGCGTGCAGCGGGTGGTGATCCGAGTACGCGCTGGGATGAACCCCGTGCGCGATCGAGGCGATGCCGCGCAGGAAGACGTAGTCGAACTTGCTCTGCCAGTCGGTGGTCGTTTCGCAGGGGCCGGCGGACGACGGGCGGCAATGAGGATCGGCATCCGTGGCCAGCGCCCACATTCCGCTGAGCTCGGGGGCGCCCGGCACGGCGTTGAAGTCGCCGAGGACGATCGTGCGCTCGTGCCGGGCGACTTCCGCGGCCAGGACGCCGACCTGGTCCGCTCGGACGGCCTCTTGACGCCGTTCCGCGAGGTGGGTGTTGAAGACCCGGACGGGGCGGCCGCCCACCGTCGTGGTGACCGCCATGTATCCACGGTCCTCCGATCCGCCGTCGGGGTACTCCACGTTCGTCCGGTCCGTCATCGGTGCCGCCGAGAGGATCGCCTGGCCGAAGCCTCCCGGGCGCCACGGAAACCCGCCGCAACGGCCCCAGTTGCGCAGCACCGATCCGTACTCGACGTGGTACGGGAGCCCGTAGAAGTTCTCCAGATACTCCCGGATCTTCTCGACGTCCCGTACACACGCTTCCTGCAGGCCGATGACCTGAGGCGCGTACGTGGCGATCTCCGCGGCCCGGCCGAGGTTGTGCCCGCTCTGGTTGCAGGGATTGCAGATGTTCCACGTCATGACCCGGTTCGGTACCACGTCCTTGGCGGCGTCGACCGGCAGCGGCCGCGCGATGAGGGCACCGCTGGGTGCGCTCGGGCCGATGAGCACCATGCAGACCGCGGTGATGGCGACCGCGAACAACCGCGTGCCCCTTCCGAGCACCAGCGCCTCCTCGGACTTGATGCACCTGGCAGCGCATGACGTCTTTGTGCACGAGGTTATGGGACGGGTCGTCGACGGCACACGCGGTGTTCCGGATCGCGTTGCGCTCGGCCGGGAGCGCAACGAGCAGCCGGGTCTTGCTCGTGGCCCGAGAAGGTCTCCCCACCCGAATCCGAAGGAACTCCAAACATTCCTTCAAGAAGCCGCGCAGCAAAGCAACAAACATTGACCCAACCGAACATGGAGTCTACGTTCCCGCTCTGGCACGCAACGGCAACTGTGCTACCAGACCGTTGAGTTGAGGCTCCACTCCATCCCCCCTCAGGAGCACATCATGCGCAGAACGGCTCACCCCGCAGGCAGAACAGGCACCTCCGCACTCGGCTTACTGGCCCACCCCCGCCGGGCCGCCCTCGCCCTCATCGCGACTGTGGCCCTCGTCTTCGGGGCGCTGCTCAACATGCCGGGACTCTCGCACGCGGCGACGTCCCTGCCGTGCGACATCTACGGCAACGCCGGCACCCCCTGCGTCGCCGCGCACAGCACCACACGCGCCCTCATCTCCTCCTACAACGGGCCGCTCTACCAGGTGAAACGGGCCTCCGACGGTACGACCAAGGACATCGGCCCGCTCGCGTCCGGCGGATACGCCAACGCCGCGACGCAGGACACCTTCTGCCAGAACACCACCTGCTCGATGAGCAAGATCTACGACCAGACCTCGCGCCACAACGACCTCACGCCCGGGCCCGCCGGCACCGCCGGAATGGGCGCCGACCGCGGCGCCGACGCCGCCGAGATCTCGGTCACGGCAGGCGGGCACAAGGTCTACGGGATCTGGGTCTCACCCGGCGTCGGCTACCGCTCCAACGGCCAGGCCTCGGGCACGGCGGTCAACGGGCAGGCCGAAGGCGCTTACATGGTCGCCAGCGGCACCCACGTCGGCTCCGCCTGCTGCTTCGACTACGGCAACGCCGAACGCACCCCTGCCGACACCGGCAACGGTCACATGGACGCCGTATCCATCGCCACGACCTGCTACTTCGCCCCGTGCACCGGATCGGGACCCTGGGTGGAGGCCGACCTCGAGAACGGCATGTTCCAGGGGGCCAACGGCTCCAACACCGCCAATCGTGGCAACAACTCCACCTACGTAACGGCGATGCTGAAGAACGACGGGCAGACCAAGTACGCCCTCAAGGGCGGCAACGCGCAATCGGGCGGTCTGTCGACCTGGTGGGACGGGGCCCTGCCCGATCGGGGCGGCTACAAGCCGATGCAGCAGGAGGGCGGCATCATCCTGGGCACCGGCGGAGACAACAGCAACTGGAACCGCGGCACCTTCTTCGAAGGCGTGATGGTGTCCGGCTACCCGACCGACGCCGCGGAGAACGCCGTCCAGGCCAACGTCACCTCCGTCGGCTACTCCGGCCAGACCGACGAACCCAACGGCGACCAACGCAAGTTCACCGGCCCGGGCGGCAAGTGCGTCGACGTCGCCGCCGACGACACCGGCGTCAACGGTGCGGCGGTCCAACTGTGGGACTGCCAGAAGTACGCCGAGGACCAGCACTGGGCCCACCCCTCCGACGGCACGCTGCGCACCCTGGGCCGTTGCCTGGACATCAACGGAAACGGCACGGCCGGCGGTACCAAGGTCGAACTCTGGGACTGCAACGGGGTCGGCGGCCAGAAGTGGGTGACCCAGTCGGACGGTTCGCTCCTCAATCCGCAGTCCGGCCGGTGCCTCGACTCGCCGAGCGGCGCCACCGCCAATGGCACTCGGCTGCAGATCTGGGACTGCAACGGCGCCGACGCGCAGAAGTTCCAACTGAACTGAGGCCAATGACCTGACGGGTGCGGGGACACGAGGAGTTGGAGTGCTCCTGGTGTCCCCGCCGGTCCCGGCCTTTCGGCGGCGCGTCAGCTGGTCCGGCATCGGGGGGCGAGTTCGGGGCTCTGACCGGCGAAGGCGGCCAGATTCTTGGTGTGCCGACGGTCGGGAGGCTCACACTGCCAGGCCACCGGGGACGGTCGGCGCCTGAAGCGCGGGCCGTCCCCCGGCGCCACTGCAACCACCCGGGTCAGCGGCGCCGAACCGTCACCGTGTGCTTTCCTTCGGCAAGTCCGGTGAGCCGGACGTACCCACCCTCGTACTGCGCGTCGTAACTCCGCGCATCGCGATCCCACGCAGCCTTGCCGTTCACACGTACGACGTAGGAGTTGGCGTCGAGCATCGGCACAGCGACCTCGGTCACGCGCCGAGCAGGTATCTCGGCGGTCAGCCCGAACTCGCCGCGGCCGGTGCTCTGCCACGAGACGGCGATCACCCCCGTAGGGGTGGTCAGCTGACCCTCGGCACGCTTGACGTCGCCGGGCTGCGGAGCGATGCGGTACGTCCCCTTCCCGTCGGCGACGGGCGCGATGCCCAGCAGATGGAACGTCAGAGCCGAGGTGGGGCCGGTCGACCAACCGTGCGCGGCGCTCATGTAGGAACCGGAGTAGTCGGAACTGCCGTCCGTCTTGTACCCCTCCCAGAAGGTGCTGGCCGTTCCTTGCGGGGCATCGAGCATGTAGCCCCACTCCAGACGGATCAGATCCAGCGCCGTCCGTGCGCGGCCCGCGGCGAAGTGACCGTGGACCTCCATGCTGCCCGGGAACGGATGCACCGAAGAGTCGGTCTTCTCCGGTGAGAGGGCGCCGGTCTTTGTCCAACGCTTGGCCAGCGCCTGGCTGATGGCCTGCGCGCGCTCCTCGTCGTCCACCAGCCCGAACCAGAGGACGAGCGCGTTGGCATCCTGCGGATAGAGCGTTGCCCCGGGCTTGTTCCGGTACAGGCCGGTGGCCCCGTCCCAGTAACCGGCGTCGTCGACGGCCGTCTTCAGCGCACCGGCCTTCTTGGTGCACGCGGCACCGGTCTCCGCGTCGTCGACGGCTTCGGCCAGGGCGGCCGAGGCGCGGAGCGCCCGGTACATGATGGCGTTCGCTTCGAGATTCTTGCCGTCACTGTCCCTGCGCGCCCAGTCGCTGGACGCGGTGACGTTCAGGAGTCCATCACTGTCGATCTTCGCGGTGATGTAGTCGAGCGCGCGTTTGAACTTGGGGTAGATCGTGTGCGCCCACGCCGAGTCGCCGCTGAACTCGACGTACTCGGCCGTCCCGATCAGCGTCCACAGGTGGTAGGCGTCGGAGTTCCCGATGAAGTTGACGGCCGGACCGGCGTAGGGGAGCGCCCCGCTGTCGGCCTGGTGGTTGTACAGCGTCTGCAGCGAATTGCGCATGGTGACCGTGTCACCGAGCGACACGTAGTCCGTGAGCCCGGAGATGCCCAGGTCCCCGGGCCACACGGTACGGTCCCGCTTCGCACCGTCGACCAGGACGGTGTCCCCGACGTCCCCGATGCGGGCGCTGTTGTCCCACCCCAGGTCGGGCGGGCCCCACACCCGGCCCTGGGTGTTGGCGACGATGTTGGTCTGCACGGTGTAGGCACCCGCGTACCAGATACGTGTGAGCAGGTCGTCGTCGCAAGAGAAGTAGTTCGGGTAGGCGCGCAGGTCCGCCACGTTCGGCGCGAACGCGATGTCGACGGACACGCCCGTGATCTCGACGGTGCCGCCGCTCTGGTTCACGAGCGTGAGGTACCGGAAACCGCCCCGCAGGTTGGCGGCGGGATTCTTGGTGGCGTCGGTGCCTGCGGTCGGGGTGGACGTGGCGGTGTTGATCCGGCCACCGGGCAGGGCCGTGTAATTCACCGGGGGTTCGTTGTTCGAACCGCCGTTGGATCCGTCGCTCGATGTCGTGCTGATGTAGGTGGACAGCTCGGAGTACGTCAGGCCCAGGACCTGGTCGGCGTCCGTGCCCTGCCCGAGGGTGATCGTGACGTAACCGCCCACCTCCAGCCCGAAGTCGAGGGTCACGGATGTGCCCTTGCCGTTCAGGCGGGCGTGGGCCGGTCCGGACTTGCCGGCGAGGTTCTTGGCGCCGTCGACCGAACCGGTCGTGCCGTGGACGGACGTCGGGCGCACTGTGCGGTCGGCCGGGGAGAGCTTGAACCGGTCCCACGGACCGCGTGGGGCGACGGAGGAGCTGAGAGGCGCCCCGTCCGCGCCCGTTCCGCCCGCTGACGGTGACGTGACGGGAGCTGCGGCCGCTGCCGTGGTGCGCATTCCGGCGGTCAACGCCACGGCCGCGGCGCCCGCCCGCAACAACGCGCGCCGCTTGAAAGCACCGACGCTGCCGTCGACAGATCTGCCGGCGTGCTCGGGCGAAGTCGGTTCCTCGGACATCGGGGCTCCCGCTCAGATAGACGGTCGTACGTCGTGCCTGACCGCAGAGCACGGCGGGTTGTGACCCTGGGACCGGGCCAGCCGCACTGCGGACAGAGACGCTTCGGAAGAGAGGCGTGCAGCAGACGAGTTGAATGGATTCACTCGCGAGCCGCGGAACACGCTAGCCATGGGTTCACATCGGCGACAACCGTCGTGCGCCGCTCAATCTTGATCGCGCGCCTGGTTTATGCGGTTCTATCTGGTAACTCCTCATACCTGCGCTGCGAGATGACAATTCAGGGGCGGTGTGGAGTTGAACTGGTCGTGTCGCAGGGGTTGTTCGACCGGCTGGCGAGGGCTATCACCTGAATGGGCTGAATCGTTTTATGGCTGGAGGTGATGGGACGGGCTGAGCCGCCACGCGTGCGACGGCTTCAGCTTGGGCTTGGGCTTCTGCCTTCTGGGTCTTGTGGGCGTGTCCGTGAGATGCGCGAGATGGATCGTTTGGTCGCGCTCAGCGGGGGCTCACAGATGGTGAGCCGACAGGTCTCCAGCCGTAGCCCGTTGCCGGGAACAGCACCCGATCAACTCACCTGGCTACGCGCCTTGTCTCGGTCGCAGAGACAGGCCCAAGCGGCCGGTCGGTAGTGGAGCTGGTCATGGCAGCACGCGATAGGTCAGGTGTGTGACGAGCGTTGCGGACCTCGACGACACCTGCTCAAGTCTCAGGGACGGGGCGCCCTCGAACAGCCGCGGGCCGGCGCCGAGCGTGAACGGCACGAGGTGCAGCCTGAGCTCGTCGATCAGGCCGGCGGCGAGGTACTGATTGATGGTGGTCGCGCCGCCCTGGACCAGGACATCACCGCCGTCGGCCGCCGCGCGGGCCCGCGTCAGCGCTGAGGTGATTCCGTCGGTGACGAAGTGGTACGTGGTGCCGCCGTTCATCGTCTGCGGATCGCGCGCATGGTGGGTGAGCACGAACACCGGTGCGTGGAAGGGCGGTTCGCCACCCCACCAGCCGTTCCACTGCCGGTCCCACGCGCCACGCACAGGGCCGAACATGTTGCGCCCCATGATGAATGCCTCGGCGGCGGCCATCTGATCGATCTCGGCCCGGTTCTCGTCGGGAGTGTCGAACATCCAGGCGTGCAGCCGGGCGCCCGAGCCGTCGCCGCCGTCGTCTCCGAACGGGCGCTTCTCGGTCTGATTGAGCCCGGCCGCGTACCCATCGACCGAGATCGTGATGTCGCAGATCACCCTGCCCGATCGTTCGGCCATTGCGGCGCCTCCTCGTTGCGGTGCCCGCCGCTTTCGCGGTCGGCGAGACCTCTGTACAGCGTCGGCAAGAGGACGAGTACACGCAACAGCTGCGCACCCTTCGCGAACTCGTCCTCAGGACTCCTCACAAAAGCGGTGGGCTTGACCTGGTCCGAGGTCGGTGTCGTGCACGAGGCGCCGGGCAGCGGGTAGCGTCAGCCGCACCGTCACACGCGATAAACCCGGCGACATCGGCGATCATCGCCGGGATACTGGTCGCCCATGGATGAGGTCAAAGTCGTCGTCGCCCATTCCGAGCGCGCGACCCTGCGCGTCGGCGACGTGTTCCTGAAGGTGGACGCCGATCAGGCGCGCATCGACGTCGAGGTCGAGGCGATGTCCCTCGCGCCGGTCCCCACCCCGGAAGTCCTGTGGCGCAAGCCGCCCGTGCTCGCGATCGCCGCACTCCCAGGGACGACGCTCGGGCGCCTCGGCGGGCCGTCGACCGGGTCGCCGGCGGCGTGGGCCGCGGCGGGCGCGGCCATCCGGAAGCTGCACGACGCGCCGCTGCCGCCCCGGCACGGCCGGGCGGGCCGGAGCAGCCGCGCGCTGGCGGCGGAACTCGACGACGAGTGCGAGTCGCTCGTGGCGAACGGTGTCCTGCCCGCCGACCTGGTCACCCGCAACCGCCAGGTCGCCGAGGTCGCGCTCCGGCCGTGGACTCCGGCGTTCACCCACGGCGACCTGCAGATCGCCCACGTCTTCCTCGACGGCGACGAGGTCACCGGCATCATCGACTGGTCCGAGGCGGGCCAGGGCGATGCCCTCTACGACCTCGCCACCTTCACACTCGGACACGAGGAGCACCTCGACGACGTCATCGCCGGCTATGGCACCGATGTCGACCTCGATGTGATCCACGCGTGGTGGTCGTTGCGAAGCCTGTTGGCAGTTCGCTGGCTGATCGAGCACGGCTTCGACCCGTCCGCGCCGGGCTGTGAGATCGACGTGCTGAGATCCCGCATGTGAGGCCGCGCGGGGCCCGCGTGCTGTGAGTTGGCTTGGGAGGGCTGAACGGAAGTCGTCGCGAACCCTTTTCGACGTCCGCCTGGCTGCGCGTATTCCGAGGCTTGCGTATCCGCTGAGGGAGCAGAGCCGACATCCAGGCATCTGATCAGCACGTGGGCTTGACCCTCACGCCGCTGGAGAGTCGATGATCGCGCCGTAACCCTCACCTGGTCGAGCGGGATGTGCGGGTCATCACCGAGGACCTGCACTGCACCGCGATCCGCATCACCGGTGGCGACCTGGAGCGGATCGAGACCACCGCACGCCACGCCGCGGCCGCCGGGCTGGAGGTCTGGTTCTCGCCGTTTCCCTGCGAGATGACGGACGAAGAGATGCTGCCGTACTTCACCGACGGCGCCGAGTGGGCCGAACGGCTGCGTCGCGACGGCGCCGACGTCGTCCTGGTCACCGGCTGTGAACTGAGCCTGTTCGCCCGCGGGTACCTGCCCGGCGACACCTTCAGCGACCACGTCCCTGTCCTGGCCGGCCCCGACCGTGAGGCCGCGCTGCAGCCCCTTCCCACCAAGGTCAACGCCTTCCTCGGCGAGGTCGTCCGCGCGGTGCGGCCCGTCTTCAGCGGGCTCGTCAGCTACGCCTCCTGTCCCCTGGACGGGGTGGACTGGAGCCCGTTCGGCATCGTCGGCCTGGACGCCTTCCGGGGCGTGCGGAACGCCGCGACCTACCGCGACGATCTGCGCGAGGAGTTCTCCCACGGCAAGCCGGTCGCCATCATGGAAGTGGCTGCTGCACCTTCCGGGGAGCGGGCGACTACGGCGGCGCGGGCTGGCACGTCGCCATGGGGCCGGACGGCGTCACCCCCAAGCCCTGGTGCGCGACGAGGGTGAACAGGTCCGCTACCTCGACGACTTCATGCCCATCTTTGAGGACGAAGGAGTCGACTCGGTCTTCTGGTTCAGTTTCTCCGGCTACCGCACCCCCCACCGTCTGACCGGCCCGGATCCCGACCTCGCGTCCTACGGCATCGTGAAGGTCCTCGACGGGCAGAGCGGAATTCCGGCGGACGCACGCGCCTACCCCGGCATGCCGTGGAAACCGAAGGAAGCGTTTCATGCGTTCGCCGGCCACTACGAGGCCCTCAGGTAACGAGAAACTCCTCACCGGCGCCTGCGGGAAGGCGGACCCCGGGCGGCGCAGTGGCCGGCCGTCCTTGATGCGCATCGGCGGATCGGCGGATCGGCGGGACGGCCTGGACCAGCGGGATCAGTTGGGTGTCGTCGTTGCGGTTACCGCCGGTGGTGATCGCCGCGAGCGGGATGCCGTGTGCCTCGACGATCAGGTGGTGCTTGCTGCCGGCCTTGCCCCGGTCCACCGGGGACGGACCGGGGGCCGGCTCGCCCTGCACCGCGCGGATGTGGCTGGAGTCGACCGCTGCGCGGGAGAAGACCAGGCAGGTCTGCGGCCCGCAGCTCGATGTCCGCCCACAACTCGTCGTCGATCTCCCGAGGCCGGGCAGCGGTCCTTCTCGTCTCGACTGGCTCGGCCCCTAGGCCAGCATCCAACAAGAACTGGCGCACCGTCACTTCCGGCGCCTCAGAGCCCTCCTGTTGTGAGGAGTCGTGAGCGGTGAGGCTGCTCGGTGCGGTCGGTCAGGGCAGGATCTCGATGTACCCGTCGGTTCCGTGCACACGGATCCGCTGTCCGTCCCGGATCAGCCGGGTGGCCTGCTCCACGCCCACGACGGCCGGCAAACCGTACTCACGGGCGATCACTGCGCCGTGGGTCATCAGGCCGCCCACCTCCGTCACCAGTCCCGCGATTCCGACGAACAGCGGCGACCAGCTGGGGTCCGTGAAGGCCGTGACCAGGATGTCGCCCGCTTCGAGATCGGCCTCCGCCATGTCAAGGATGACGCGGGCCCGACCCTCGACGGTCCCCGCGGAAACCGGCAGGCCGATCAGAGCGCCGGCCGGCACGTCGTCGCGCCGGTACGCCCCGCTCACGGCCTCACCATCCGATGTGAGCACCCGCGGTGGCGTGAGCGCGTGGTACGACTGAAACGCGTCCTTGCGCTGCTGGATGAGCCCGTCATCCACCTGGTTCGAACGCACGACGTCGTGGAGTTCCTGGAACGTGAGGTAGAAGATGTCCTCCTTCTCAGGAAGCACGTCGGCCTGCACGAGGCGCTCGGCCTCCGCCAGCAGGGCCTGCTTGTAGACGAAAAAGCGGCTGATGATGGCGTACTTCGGGTACTCGCGGTAACCGATGAAGGTCCTGACCCTGTCGATCATCCGCTTGGCCTCGTCGGCCTTCCGATCCCCGTCCGGCAGGGCCCGCAAGCGCGACAGAACCTCCTGTTCCTTCCTCTGCGCCTTCTGGCGTCCTTGCTCGAAGCGGCGCTCGGCGGCGCCCGGCGCGAAGCTCCTGACGTTGTCGAGGATCACGGGAACGAGCGTGCTGGGGCGCTCGCGCCACCGTGGCCTCGTGATGTCGATCTCGCCGACGCAGCGCATGCCGTACCGGTCGAGATAGGCCTCAATGGCGTCGCGTGCTTCGGGCCCGCCCGCGAGTTTCGCCAGCTCGTCCAGGAATCCGTCGTCCTCGACGTTTTGCAGGAACGCCACCACTTCCGACTGCGGGCGGATCACGTCCGCGACGTCGAGCAGCGCCAGTCCCATCTCGGAGGTGACGTTGTCGGGGGCGGACAGCGTGAGCGTGTCAGCGGCGTTCTTCTCGCCCAGCCACTCCAGCAGCTTGTCGTTGAGCCACCACGTGGCCTCCATCCCTGCCATGATCCCCTGCAAGCTCAGCGGATCACTCAGTACCCGCTTGTGCTCCTCGAAGGCCTTCAGCAGGAAATCGAACAGCGCCTGTCCGGTTTTCGTCCGGATGTCGCGCTCCAGGGCGGCGATGGACGCCTGGCTGCGTTCGACCAGCCCGGTGACGATGGCCGGATCGGTCTCGATCGGAGCGGAAGCAGGGGTGGCCCTCGGTCCACCGGTGGTCGCGTCCGGGAGCGACGGGACGAAATCGCCGCGGTCCAGGACGGTCTCCAGCGCGTCTCGGATCAGTGGATCGCCTCTCCCTACGAGGTCCAGGAGGGCGGTGCGGCTCGCGGGCGAGGCCAGGCGCCGGGTGGCGTCGACGAACAACCGCCCGCCTGCCTCATGCATCGGCGCCATGGCCGTCAGCCGCCACACGGAGAGCCCCAGGGGCCTCATGGGGTCGGTCATCATCTGCTGATGACCGACGGACAGGTAGACGTGATTGTCCTGGTCGCCGCTCTCGGGGATGGGGAACAGCGTCGTGATCGGCCGACTCTGCACGATCTGGAAGTCATCGTCGACCAGGCACCATTCGATGTCCTGCGGGCGGCCGAAGTGCCCTTCGATCCGCCGCCCGAGCTGCACGAGCCGCACGACCTGCGCGTCCGTCAGCGCCGGCTGCTCCTGCCGCTGCGAGTCGATCGCCACTTCGTGCGTGCCGCCGCTCGGTAGGGCGAGCACGGCACGCTGTTTGGCGGAGACCGCCTTCGCGACGACTTCGCCCTGTCGCACCTTGAACACGTCCGGGTTCACCAGACCGGAGACCAAGGCCTCGCCGAGGCCGAAACCGGCGTCCACGGTGGCGACCTTCCGGTTGCCCGTGACCGGGTCGGCCGTGAACATGATGCCGGCCGCATCCGGGAAGACCATCCGCTGCACGACCACGGCCATGTGGACCGTACGGTGGTCTATGCCGTTGCGCTGGCGGTAGGTCACGGCCCGCTCGGTGAACAGTGAGGCCCAGCACCGGCTGACGTGCCGGAGGATCGCCGTCGCCCCCACGACGTTGAGGTACGTGTCCTGCTGGCCGGCGAAGGAGGCCGTCGGCAGGTCCTCCGCCGTCGCACTGGATCGGACGGCGTACGCGGCCTGCTCACCGAGCCGGGAGACCGCGCGGGTGATCTCCGCCGCGACATCATCCGGGATCGCGATCTCTTCGATGGTCCGGCGGATCTGCGAGCTGAGCCGGCGCAGCGCCTCCCGGTCGTCCGGGTGCAGACGGGACAACTGCTCGAGCCGATCCCCGACGGACGGCGCATCCGCCATGATCCGCCGGAAGGCGTCCGTCGTCACGCAGAATCCGGCCGGTACGCGGATGCCTTCGATCCGTGACAGCACGCCCAGGTGTGCGCCCTTGCCGCCGACGATCGCGACCTGCGACTCGTCGATCCCTTGAAGATCCAACACGTATTGCTCAGTCATTCCGATACCTCCGAGGGGGCGGTGCTCCGTGACTCCGTGACCGCCCTGCCGGTCCCACCACTGGTTCGATGTCACCGTGTCCCGCATACGTCCACACCAACGCACACACGTCCTGCCCCCCCATTTACGCAGGTGGTGGCATCGGCCGATGATTCTGCGGCATCACCCGGGCCTTGCGGCAAGCCCCCTGGCGCGCTATATGTTGAGAGTGGCAAGGAGATGGTTCTCCTTGCCTTTTGCTTTTCCTGCACGTCGGTGTCTTGGGCACGGCGGGACTGGCTCAGTCGTGCGGCTCAGGCGGTGTCGTGGTGCCCCATCGGGACAACCACGAATTGTTCTCGTCCTCGTAGACGACCCGTCCTGGGTTCCATGACTCCGACCGATGGCGTTCGACACCGTGTGCGGCCAGAAGCTCCAGGTATCCGTCCACGCGCCGGATCAGCTCTGTGGCGGATGACTTGAACCAGGCGACATCACCTGGATGCACTTGCGGGTTGTACACCTGTGGGCCGACACGTGACGGGTTCGTGTAGTCGGCGTCGCACCAGTCGTTGTCGGCCCTCCAGAATGGGTACTGCTCCTCAGCCAACTCGCTTTGTGCGACGATTTCGTGGGCGAGGACGAAGACGTTGAGAAAGCGTCGCCTGCGTTTCGCTCGGCTCCCAGGAAGCGGACGTACAGCCTGTGACTATGACCATTCCGCGCTTCAGATGTGAAGTTCGGCGGGGAGGCCCGTCCAGCGAAGGTCGCGAGGAAGATGGCCCGTGTCGTTGTAGACGAGCAGGGACGCCGGGCGGTCGGGCGCGTAACGGATGACGGTCAGTGCGGCGTTGGCGTGGCTGAGGCCGATCCACCGCCAACTCGGGGCGTCGAGGGCATCGCGGACGAGCCAGGCGACAAGGAAGTTGTGAGTGACGACCAGTTCGTGGCGGGGTTGGTCGCCTTCCACCGGTCCCGTGAGGCGAGCAAGGGCCGCCTGTGCGAGACCCGGCCCCCCCTCGCGTGCTTCCCTCGGGAACTGGGCCAGGCGCTCCAGGGTGGCGTCCGCGGTCCCGGGCGGCAGCTCATCTCGGTTCGGCAGGTAAGGCAGGTAGTCTCCGGCGAACTCCGAGCATCGGACAGGGACTTGGTCGAGCCGGCCGTGGATCAATTGGGCCGTCTGCCTCGCTCGGGGGAGAGGACCGTGGTGGATCACCGACAGAGGTGTCTGTCGAAGCCGTTCGCCGAGCAGTTCAGCCTGGCGTCGTCCCCGCGCGGTGAGCTCAGTCTCGTCGTCGGTTGCCTCGCCGTGCCGGGTAAGGTACAGGTATCGGGCTGCTGTTGAAGGCATACACGGCCCTCCGGTCGTTTCAAGATCACCTGGCCTCGATGACGCACCCCGAAGTCGACTGGTTCCCCTCACGCTCAATCGGTCCCTGAGGGTTGCAAGCAGCGATGG
The DNA here is from genome assembly GCF_050410835.1 of Streptomyces sp. cg35. Classification (NCBI taxonomy): domain Bacteria; kingdom Bacillati; phylum Actinomycetota; class Actinomycetes; order Kitasatosporales; family Streptomycetaceae; genus Streptomyces; species Streptomyces sp. cg35. The sequence goes on along the minus strand of NZ_CP191268.1, from coordinate 207,385 downwards.
GCAGGACCTGGACCAGGCCGACCCGGACTCCCTCGTCGACCTCGGTATGGGTGGCTCGGACCCTCCAGCGGCCGGCGGGCAGAGAAGCCGATGCCTGGGCGGGCAATCCACCGCCGGGATACGTGGTGTCCAGCTCAGAGCCTGCTTCGGCGGAGTCCATGAGCATGGCTGGACCGTCCGACACCCACGTGCCGCACTCCTCCCAGCTGGTGGCCGGGTCGGTAAGGACGGACACGGCCGCCGCCTTCAGCTCAGCCTCGGAGCCGGCGGCGAGCCAGCGCAGGAAGGCCCGATGGTCGGGCAGGTAGCAGCTGGTGGCCGGCTCGTCCGCCAGCACCAGTGCTTGCGCGCCGTTCTCGCCCACGGTGATCACACCGGCCAGATCGTCCACCGCGCAGGCCCGGTCGTAGTCGTCCGGAGCGGTGGCATCCCCCGCCATGACACCGGTCTCCGTACACCCATGCCATGCGTCCAACGCGGATACGGGGATGACGACCAAAGGCCCGCCCATCGACTCGACCCAAGCAGTGGCGGTGCGGGACGCATCCGGTGCGGCAGACGAAGAAGAGCTCATGCCGTCAGTGTGCCCGTGCCCACTGACAACGCTCGCGGTGGTCCATAGGCGCTCCTGTGCTCCTCGACGAGCTGGACGGCGGCCTCGCCGACCTGCCCAACATGAAGTGGACGCTGAGCGCTCCGGCAGTGGATGCGGCCGTCGCCCGCTACCTGGATGCCTATGTCAACCAGGCCTACCGCACCCTCCCGCTGGTTCGCCCACCCGCACTCCTGACGCTCGCTCCTCTCCCCGAAGGGCAAGACACCCGAAGCGCGGAGGGCTGCTGCACCACCCTCCTGCGCTGGGTGCGATCCTGAGCGGATGTACGAGACCGCCGCCGCTCTGGCGATCGCCCGGTGGCCGCTCGCCCCGTCCGAGGAGACCGACTGGCTGCTGGACCTGACCTCGGATGACGGGCTCACCGGATTCATGCCGCGGGCGCTGCCCGACGCGGCCTGGGTGCTCCACTCCATGTATGAGCACGAACTCGGGCCGACCGACATGTCCTACGTCGCATACCGACGGGCCGCGCTGACGAGCGGAGGTGTCGAGACCATCCCGGGCCTTGACCCCGCGGACGTGCTCACCGGCACCGGGGGAGAGCGCCCCGGCCCCCGTTGGCGCCGACTGCGCTGGGCCGAGCTGGCGCGGCGGACCGGTGACCCCGTGGTGCCCGAGGGACGGCTGCCGTGCCACACGTCGTTTCCTTCGATCGCGCCGGGCGGCTGGCCGGTCGGCATCCAGGCACCGTCCGAGGGCAGCCTGAACCGGGCCGACTGGAACCGCCTGGTCGACATCCTCACCGAACACAGCCCACAAGGCGCCGCAACCGGCTGCCTGGCCTACTACAGCCCCTTGCTGCACGGAGCCGAGGATCTCGACAATCCGCACGTCCGGGCCGGCACCCTCGCGGACGCCAAAGCGTTGTACGACCACCCTGAAGAGGACGGCTGGAGCCCGTCCAACCTCTGGGCGCAGGACCGCTCCTGGGTGCTCTGCACGGATTACGACCTGTGGGCGACGAAGGTGGCGGGCCCCGCCCCACTCGTCGAGGCTCTCCTCGACGACGCGGAGATCGAGGCCGTTCGACTGCGATGGGCCTGCTGATCCTGATCGCTCGACAGGGGGCTCGGCTCACCTTTCCGACCGCAGCAGCTCCGCGCTATCGCTGGGTCACCGAGCGGATCCAGGCGAGTTGCTGCTGGATCTCCCCGGCTTCTGCGATCTCCTGCCGGTCGGAGCCGTCGAAGACGCCGAGGAGGGTCTCCTTGCCGCGAGGGCCGATGCTCATCACCGGACCTCCCGAGTCGCCGCCGGCGGGGATTCCGGACACCCTTTCCATGCAGAAGTCCGAACCGCCAGGCGCGGTGTAGCCCTCACAGCGGGGGTCATCGGCCGGAACGACCCGCAGATCCGACTGCTTGAGCACGGGGGACTGACAGGCGTTCTCATCCCCGGCGCACGTAGCGCCCCAACCGTACTGGCGCACGGCCTGACCTGGCCGGACACCGGTTGTGGCCAACCGCGCCGTACGGATCTTCATCGCCGGTACTTTGACGAGCATCATGTCGGCGTGCGCGCTTCCCACGCGTTTGCCGGGCAGGGGACGAACCGTCGCGCCCTTGCGCACGTCGAGGCTGCCGACGCGGAACGCAATGCGCTTGTCGGCGACCGGCTGCCCCTGCTCGAAGAAGCAGTGTGAGGCGCTGATGATCCACTGAGGCGTGACGGCCGTCCCGGTGCAGGCTGGTTCGCCGTCGACGAGCATGCGTACCGCCCATGGGCCGTAGGAACTCTTCGACCCTCCGATGACAGCGGACGCGGGTGCGGACGACATCACCGAGCCTGCCATCAGCAAGAGAGCCGTCAACAGCAGCACGCGCACGCGACCACCGACCATCAGCTACAGCTCCTCACTCGTCGGTCATGGACATGGATGGAGATGCCGTGTTGCAGCGAGAGCACTGAGGGCGGCTCAGCGTGCCGAGGACTGCTCCTTGGCGTACCGCACCAGGTCCTGAGACGTGTCGATCAGTTCCTGCTGCTCCTCCTGCGAACCGACCATGGGCTGGGAGCCGTTCAGCGGCAACTGCGCGCTCTCCGGAAGGAACTTGACGGTCACCAAGCCGATGACTCCGGCCACCATCAGGTAGTAGGCGGGCATCAACTCGTCACCGGTCACGTTCACCAGTGCCTCTGTGACCAGCGGGGTGGTGCCGCCGAAGGCCGCCACGGCGAAGTTGAAGCCGATGCCCATGGCCGCGTACCGCACCGCAGTGGGGAACAGCGCGGGCAGCGTCGCGGCGCTGGGTGCGGCAAAGCAGGCGAGGAGCGTGGACAGGATCAGCACTCCGATGACGGGACGCCATGTGCCCTCGGCCTTGATGAGGAGGAAGGCCGGGATGGCGAGGACGATCATCGCGGCTGCCGCGGTGGCGTACAGCGGTCGCCTGCCGATGTGGTCGCTGAGCCGTCCGAGGAAAGTGATGATGATGACGATCCAGACCATGCCGACGAGCACCAGGATGTCCGCCGAACTGCTGGAGCGGTCGAGCGTCTCCGTCTGATAGGTCGGTAGATAGCCGGTGACCATGTAGTTCGTGACGTTGTAGAGCAGCACCAGGCCCATGCACAGCAGCAGGGGACGCCAGTGGTCGCGGACGATGGTCTTGAACTCACTGCCGACCGAGTCCTGGGCGAGGTTCTTCTCGTGGTCGTCGAGCTGTTGCTGGAAGGCGGGAGACTCCTCCAGCTTCAGCCGCATGTACAGGCCGATGACGCCCAGCGGACCGGCGATCAGGAACGGGAGGCGCCAGCCCCAGGACAGCATCTGGTCGTCCGAGAGAGCCAGGTTCAGGACGGTGACCAACGCGGATCCGAGGGCGTAGCCGACGAAGGTGCCGAAGTCGAGCCAGCTGGAGAGGAAACCGCGACGGCGGTCCGGCGAATACTCGGCCACGAAGGTGGTGGCACCGCCGTACTCGCCGCCGGTGGAGAAGCCCTGCACCATTCGGGCGACCAGGAGGAGAATCGGAGCGGCGATACCGATCGTGGCGTAGCTCGGGATGAGACCGATCGCGAACGTACCGGCCGCCATCATGATCATGGTGGTGGCGAGTACTTTCTGCCGGCCCACGCGGTCGCCGAGCGGGCCGAACACGAGGCCGCCGAGCGGTCGGACCACGAACGCAGCAGCAAACGTTGCGAAGGACGAGATCAGCTGGGCGCCCGGGGAGGCGCCCGGGAAGAACACCTTGCCGATGGTCGCGGCGAGGTAGCTGTAGACGCCGAAGTCGAACCATTCCATGCAGTTGCCGAGCGCGGAGGCGCCGACGGCCCGCTTGAGCAGAGGCTTCTCGACTACTTGTACGTCCTGCTTGCGATAGGCCCGCTTGGTGCGGCGCAGCCGACGGGCCAGTTCCTCTCGTACGTGCCGAGGCATGTCCGCGACCGTTGCCGGCATGCGCTTGCGGACTCCGCCGCTCGGGCCGTCAGAAGGTGTGTGGGCCACGTGCCGATGCCGCCTCTCTCGTTCTCCGACTCTGCTCGCCAAGGGAAAGTGTCTGCCACATTGATCACCCGGCGCACGTCGGAACCGCTTCCCGCAATTTGCTCCGGCACACCAAATCTTGTGCGGCGCCGTATCGCCGAGGTGGGTCGATTGCTGCGGGCAGAGGGGCAGCGACCGGGTGACGTGCGGCGGATACGGTGCGGGCGGCGGCTCTGTGAGGCAGGCCTCTGGTGTCCCGTCGGCTGGGCCGTTTGCCCGGTGGCATGTGGAGTACGGGGCGCGCCGCCTGCCGGCCCGGCACGGCGCTCGGCGTGCTGGACTGACCGGCCCGATCGGGGGCACCTGACCTACATGAAGATACTGATCCTTCTGGTTGTGATCGTCGTTGCCGCGGTCTGGTTCGTGAAGTCGCGCAAGGGCAGGTGAGCCCGCACCCCGGGGGCGTGGCGAGCGCCCCGATAGTCGTTCACCCACCGCTCGGCACGGGCGGCCGGCGGGTTACTGCGCACGGACAGATCCTCGGCCTCGCGCACTCGGATGCGGACCTCGTCGATTTCCTGCACCGCGCGGGCCTGCCCAACGTGGACGGGTTGCTCGACGACTCGTCGTGGGTCAAGTGGCGAGGCGGGCGCGCACACCAGTACGAGGATGACTGAGAGGGGCGGAGCGACCGGATTCGAACCGGCGTCCTCGCGATTTTGGAGACCGCGCGCGTCGACCGCTGCGCTACGCCCCGCCTTGGTGCGTGAGCCTAGCTCGTTCGTTCGCCGTCTCGTCCGTGTGGACGGGCGGACCGGTCGGTGTGAGGCTCCACCACTGCTGACCCAGACGCAGTAGGGCGTGAACTCCGGTCCGGTCTCCGTCTGCTCCGAGAGGCTCTGCCTGTCGTCGTCACAGTCACGGCGTGAGCCGTGAAAAGGGCTTCGCGGCTTCCTCTGGTCCAGGCATGATTGCCGCCGTGTATGAGGGCGGCGGCCAACACAGGCCGGAGCGGTACGTGTTGACGGGGACAGAGCCCGGTTGGGTCTGGGGTGCCTGTGTCGAGGTCGACGGGCTGTTCAGGGAACCCCGCCGCGGGACGTACGAGCTGTTCGGCTGGGAGTCGTCCGGTACCGAAGTGCGAGGCTGGGTCGGATGTGAGGTGTGGCTGGTACCGGAGGACAGCACGCTCGACGCCTGGCTGCTGGAAGACGTGGAAAGCCTCGGGCTGCACGCGCGGACGGACGCTCTCGTGCTCACCGGTCTGGACGACTACCTGGGCCCGCCAGAAGGACACCGGGCCCAGGTCCGCCTGCACGACGGGTACCAATGGCTGGGCTCGTGCCGGGAGTTCACACGTGTTCTGCCCGACAAGCAGGCTGCACCGCCGCTCGTCCTGCGAGGCCTGGCACCGAGTGAGCGACTGAGGCGGGTACTGGCAGTGGGCACCCGCCGCGCGTTGGACTTGGATGAGGCCTGGCTGGAGATACGAGACGACAATGGAGATCGGCTCACCAGCCGACTGCTGCACCCCAAGGTTGGTGCGTGGCACCCGTCCGCGCACGCGCCGGGCCTGATCGACCTGGAGCTCGAGCTCGACCAAGAGTTCCACGAACCCGTACCTGGCCATGCCCGTCCGGTCATGGACCGGTGGCTCGCCGGCCCGCCCACCACCTCTGGCCTCTGGGCCGGCCTGGATACCCGGCAGCGGGCATTGTGGCTCGACCTCGTGCGCGAGAGGGGCTGCCGGTTCAAGCACCAGGGCCGGCCAGGCGGAGCTGCGTACGAGCTTGATGGCCGGCACATCACTGACGAGGCGAGCCTCTTCTTGGCACTCGGCGAGGCGGTCAACGGGCCGGGCGGCTACTTCGGCGGATGCGTGGACGCCGTGGTGGACTGTCTTCGCGGAGACTTCGGCTACACCGCCCCCGCAACCCTGCACTGGCGGGACTCCGCGATCGCCCACCACCATTTGTCCCGGGTTCTGGCATCGGACGGTGCACCTTATGACTTGGTTGCTGTGATGCTTGAGATCCTGGAAGAAGGCGGGATGAGTGTTGTCTTCACGTGAGGAGCGGTGTCTCGCCGCTGACACGCTCACCCGGGGGAGTCCTTCACCAGGGCCAGGGCGTCGCCTATGAGCTCGAGCAGCTCAGACCTCGTCGTCCGATAGGCGGCGCGGAGAGCAACTCACCGACGTGCCTTAGCGATGCGCAAGAGCCCTGCTTACATGGAGGAGGGTCAGCGCGAGCGACCTGTCACCACCCGGTAGAGCAGCAGCACGATCACGGAACCCGCGATCGCGGCAATCCAGGTGGAGAGGCTGAAGAAGCCGTTGATCGAGTGGACGCCGAAGATCACCTTGCCCAGCCAGCCGCCGAGCAGGCCGCCGACAATGCCGATCAGCATCGTCACCAGGCAGCCGCCGGGGTCCTTGCCGGGGGTGAGCGCCTTGGCGATGGCGCCCGCGATGAGGCCGATGAGGATCCAGGCGATGATGCCCACGAGGTGTTCCTTCCGTTCTGCTGTAGCGACGTCGAAACCCCGACCGGAGCTCCGACGTACTTCCGGATATCCCTCACGCAGTGGCATATGCGGGACTAAGGTCCTCAATTTTCCTCGGCCTTCCTCGGCCCCGACGCTTGGGGGCGGTCGACCAGTGGGACGGCCACCAGACGCGCAGCTTCAGCTCGCCGCTCGCCGCTCGCCTTTCGTCATCGGATTCGTCACCGGCCTGGCGGGCGACAGGCGCTCCAGCAGTTTCTGCTCCGGTCAGACGTTCAGCTCCGTGAGCCGGGTCACCAGCAGACTGGCCTCCTGAGGGTCCACGCGGATGTCGAAGACGTCGTCGAGCAGCTTGGGCACTTCCTGCGGCTGAACGGTCTCGGTCGCCGGGGCGCGGTCGGGGCGTTCCGTCGTCCACACCAGCGCGTCGAGGGTGTCGTGCCGGTCCGTGCGCAAGCGCTGGATGTAGGGGCGGGTCACAAACGGAGAGCGGTCGTGGGTGGCCACGAAGTGGTTCCCGACCGCGTAGTCGATGGGGTACTGCGGGGTCTCGGTGAAGACCTGGCGAACCGTCCAGCCTTCCGGCCCCTCCGCACCGTCCCCGCGCTGGTGCACTGCCCAGCCGGGGGAGCCGTGGGTTACGTTCTGCCGGCGCAGCAGGTACGGCCACGGTCCTCCTTCGCTGCGGCTGCCATCGGCCAGCTCGATGGGCTCCAGAGGACTGGCGCCGAAGCCGATGTCGTTCAGCCAGCGTGTGCCGTCCAGATCCACGATCAGCATCGCGTGGGTCGCTGGGCGCGGCGTGGTGGAGTCCGCGCCGAGTTGCACCCGACCAGAGACGGCAGTGAAGCGGAACCCGAGCTTTTCCAGAGCGGCAGCAAAGAGCACGGTGTGCTCATAGCAGTAGCCGCCACGGCCCCTGCGCAACAGCTTGTCCTGGACCGACGGCACGTCCAGCCGCACTTCTCGGTAGAGGAAACTGTCGAGAGTGTCCCACCGCACAGTCAGCACATGTGCACGCTGTAGGGCTCGCAACGTCTCGAGAGTGGGTGCTCGATCGCCCTCGTACCCGAGGTGAGTGAGATATGCGTCCAGGTCGAGTTGCTCGCTACTCCACATGTGAGAGACAACTGGCGAGGCCGTGACAACTATTCCGTGGGGTGCTCCGAATCGACCGGCCGCACTGGTCCTCCGCGATCGCGAACGCCTTCGTGCGGGCCGTCGCCATCCCGTCGGCGGGCGTCCACGCGAGCAGGGCCGTTACGTCGATTGCTTCGCGGGCATACCGGTATCCAGTGACGAGCTTGATGCCGAATCGGAGCGCGAGCTGCGCGTGGGTGTCGCCGTCACAGCGAAGGTGGGCCAGGGCGAGCAGGGCTTGGCGCCCCGGAGTCAGCCGGCGCCTGGCGCCGAACTCCCCGCGTCGCGCCGCCAGTTCCCGTCTGGGTTCAAGCAGATACGCGGTGGACAGGTCCATCGCCGACGGCTGAGCAAGCGTGGGTTAGCTGGCGGGCCGGGCTCAAGACCGCTCCGCTCCCAGCGGCCTGGCAGTAGTACGAAGCCTTACGGTGCCGCGTCACTCGGCTCACGCAGGCGGCTTGACCGCTCAACCCCCTCCGTACGCCGTTTCGAACTAAGATCCGCCGAGGAGGGGATGGCGGTGTCGATGCGACGGGCTTTGACAAGCATGGGTGTTGTGCTGCTGGTGACGCTGACGGGATGTACGTCAGGGCACACGGCGTCACCCACACCCACGAAGTCCTCGGGCACGAAACCGCCGGCCCTGCACCGACCGTACGACACGATGCCCGCCCGACCCAGGGGCAAGGCCGCCGCTACCGATCGCGACGGTGCGCTCCTGAGTGCGGCGTTACGCCGTGCCCAGCTCCCCGTACCGTACGAGCTCCCCTCGGATGACATCGTGACCGTGATTCACCGAGTGGACGACGACAACGGCGAGCTGGCGTGGATGCCTGACGGACACACCTTCTGCTATGCCCTGGTGCGGCGCGCGAAGACCACGCTGGTCTGTGGCACTCTTCCCGACCGGGCGCCTGCGCCCGGGCTGCTCCTCGTTCGCCGCGGTGACCCCGACCAGGTCCTGGAACAGGGCAAAGAGGGCCGGACTCGAATGGTGAGCTTCGTGATCGCCGAGGGTGGTCACCGGCACTTCGACCATGTCGGGCGGGCGGCGGGCGCGGGACCGGTGAACCAGGCCGTAGCGAGGTTTCCCTCAGGACGGATGGTCACCTTCCTCACCTTCGACCGTCCCTATGGCCCCATCAACTCGAAGGCTGAGATCTGCAGCACGGACCAGTCGGTCTGCTTCCCCTCTCAACCGTGAACTGAGCCTCTGGACAGGCCCCGGCCCGTCCAGCCCGCGCGTGGTCCCTCGCTACTTGTAGGGGAGCGCTTCTCGTCTGCCTCAACGCGCGAAATGGCCTTAACTCCTACCAGCGCACCGGCAGTTCTTGCAGGCTCCTCATCAGACTCGCGCGCCATTTTGGTGTGCCGTCGCCGTCGAAGGCCAGACCGGGGAAACGGTCCAGCAGGATGCGCAGGGCCACATTCGCCTCCAAGCGGGCCAGCGGGGCGCCCAGGCAGTGGTGCAGGCCGTGCCCGAAGGCGAGGTGGGCTCGGGTCGCTACGGGGTCGCGGTGGATGTCGAACCGTTCAGGGGCGGGGAAGCGTGCGGGGTCGCGGTTCGCGGCGGCGATGGAGAGCACGACACGCGCACCCGCTGGTATGCGGGCGCCCCCGAGGTCGACCGGTTCGGCGGCGTAGCGGTAGGTGCCCGCCGGCGCGGGGGATTCGAAGCGCAGCGTTTCCTCCACGGCGCTCTCCAACAAGTCCGGCTCGGCGCGCAGGTCAGCGAGCTGCTGGGGATGGCCGAGCAGTAGATGTACGGAGTTGGCGATGAGGTTGACGGTGGTCTCGTGTCCCGCGACCAGCAGCAGGAAGGCCATGCCGAGCAGCTCTTCCGGCGTCAGCCGGTCGCCGCCGTCGCGGTCGTGGGTGCGGACCAGTGCATGCAGCAGATCGCACTCCGCTGCGTCCCGCAGCCGCCGCTTCTCCTCCGCCAGTCCCGCGAGGTAGGCGGCCATCTCCTGTGAGGCTTGGGCAGACTCTTCGGCATCGTCGAGGGCGACGACCTTGGTGGACCATGCCCGGAAGGCGGCCCGGTCCACGTCCGGCACGCCGAGCAGCTCGCAGATGATGGTGAGCGGGAGCGGATAGGCGTACGCGGCCACAAGGTCGGCGCGGCCGTCGGCGGCGACGGCGTCGAGGAGTGCACCGGCCGCCTCCTGGATGCGGGGGCGCAGAGCCTGGACGCGTCGGGCGGTGAACTCGCGTGCCACCAGGGTCCGCAGGCGGGTGTGATCCGGTGGGTCGACCTGGAGCATGTTGCGGCCCACGGAGTAGAGCCCGTCGTCCTCGAAGTCGGCGGAGTGCCGTACGTCATTGCGCAGCCGGGGGTCGGCGAACGCGGCGCGTACTTCCGCATGCCCCACCACCAGCCACGACTCGTCCCCGGTGGGGAAACGCACGTGGTGGACGGGCCCGATGGAGCGCAGAGCGGTGAAGGCGGAGTAGGGGTCGACGGCGAAGTCGTCCGTGAGGTCAGCGAGTTGGACGGTGGAGGGCTGCGTGCGCATGGCGGCTCCCGGACAGAAGTGGGGATCTTTCCCCGTTTGCGTGTCGGAGGTGACCGTAGCACTAAGTGGGGAGTGCTCCCCACTTAGTGCCTCAAGGGCGGCGCTCGGGGGCGGCTTAGGGGATAGGCCCGGAAGGCGTCGACCGCGCCTCGCGGCTGGCTTGCTGGTGGTGACGAGTCCCGCCGCTCTCGGTGGGCCGCGTCGCTCGGTGCCCGGATGTGCCGGATGGAGGGCGTTGAAGATGAGCTCCCGTCCGTACGCGAACGGGGTGGCGTTCTGGGTGCGGCCCACTCCTGGCTGTGCAAGCAGGCTGCCTGCCAACAGAACTGACGGGCTGTCACCGCACCCGCCCAGATCCGACGCTTCCTGGTGTTCGGACTTTAGGTAGCTAGCCATGCGCTACCTTGAACGCGTTCAAGTTTGAGCCTCGGGCTGGCGGCGGTGTCGGGGAGGTCGAGGGGGCTCGGCGCCGTCCTGGCGCATGAGTGGGTTCGGGGGAGGACCTGTAGATGAGTGTCACGTTCTTGGGGCTCGCGTGGCCGGTGTTCCTTCTGTGTCTGCCGCTGGCGATTTGGTTCTGCCGCGCGGTCGGAGCACAGTCCTCGCCGCGCGTCGGCTGGGTCAGCGGCTTCGGCATCATCTTTCTGCCCGCGGTTCTCCTGGTTGCCCTTTTCGTGCCCCTCGGGTCGTCGTGAGACACGGAGTCAGAGCGTCCCTCAGTGCTGCGCCGGTAGATCGTGATCCGAGACACGAGCGGCTCCAGCGGGGCGCGGATACGTTCCACCGTCTGGCGACGAATGGTCCCCGTGGTTTCCGCAAAGGCCGCCCCTAGCCAAGCAGGCGTGAAGCGCGCCTGAGGCGCAGGACTTACTGCCAGCGACCGAAGACCCCCTCAGCTCTTCGCTCGGGACGGTCAACTTAGGTGCTCAGGGCGGCAGGGCGAGGCAGGCAGACGCTCGTGTACTGCCAGTCCGGTTGACGGTCGTCCTGGCAAGATGGCGGCATGGAGCGTGTGCTTGGAATCGGTGGATACTTCATGAGGGCCTCAGACCCGTCGGCCCTGAGCGCGTGGTACCGCGAGTGCCTCGGTTTGGACACGGATGACAATGGCCTGTGGCGTCAGGCGGCCGGGCCGACGGTGTTCGCGACGTTCGAATCCGGCTCCGACTACTTCGGATCCCGCGTGCAGCAGACCATGCTCAATTTCCGGGTCCACGACCTGGACGCGATGCTCTCGCAGCTGCGCGCCACGGGAGCGGACGTGGCCGAAGAGACCCAGGACATTGAGGGTGTCGGGCGATTCGGCTGGGTCACTGATCCTGAGGGCAATCGGGTCGAACTATGGCAGCCCGCGTGACCGGGTTTCCACAGGTCCGGTGATGAGGGAGCGGCCTGTCAGACCGGTGCGGTGTGAAACAGGCCCTGTAGTGGACTCATGCGACACAGTCGCTAACGGCAGCACGTCAGGACTCAAGAGCTCAGCCGGCAGTTCGTCCAGTGCAGTGTGCTTGTCGCCTGCTTTGCCAGTGAGCCTTTTCCAACCTGAGGTTGAGGCGTGGTGAAGGACGAGAACGGTCTGCACGATGTCGGTGATCCGGTTGTTGCTGCAGCGGAGCTTTCGCAGGAGGACCATCCCCGCCGGCAAGGTCCCGGTCTCCATCGGCACCTCGGCCGCCAACGCCAGCTACGCGGGTTCGATCACCGTCAAGTAACCCCTTCAGTACGTCCGTTCGGGGCACACGCGCCCCGAGCAGTCTCCCCATGCTGCCCCCTGCCCGGGCCACGATGTCCGGGCAGGGACTGTGGCCAGCACCATCCCACCGCGGCGGGAAGGGCTGAGCCACGTGCCTTCTCCAGGCGGCGCCCCACTGATGCACGCACCTTGCACGCACCTTCAGATCCGAAGTAACCCGGGCTTGCGTACGCATAGGAGAGCGGCATGAACCACCTCAGCTGTCGCACCGTGGTCTCCGCGGCGTTGGGTATCACGCCGCCACAGCACTGCCAGCCACCCATGCCGCCGCCAGCGGTGCGCGCTGTCAAGGCTGCGGCGGGCAGGGCTTGGCGACACGCATCGGCACGTAGACCGCCAGCGCGTACCCGATGACCACGAACACGGTCCCTCCGATGCGCAACCCCACGTGCTCACTGGCGGTGCCCAGTCCCCAGATCAGCACCACAGCGATGGTCAGGCACAAGCACCACCAGATCGTCATTGCTGACCACGCACTGAGCCCCTCGCGATACTCGCCCTCCTTGAAGGCGCGGTCGCGAGCAAGGGACTCGGGGGTGTCGCACAGGATCCGAAAGCGCCATTCCACGAACACCCCCCGCTGCTCGCGGTCCAGGGTGTCCCAGTCCGACGGCGTCAACGTGGTGGGCATGCCGTGCTGGTGCAGGTAGGACCGTCGCTCGTCTCCGCTCAGGCCGTCCCATTCGGCTGGCGGCTGCCAGGCCATGAGTTCCGCGCTGGTTCTGATCGCCATGCCAGGTCACGGTAACGGGCGGTCGTGGCAGGCGCGCCCGCGACTGCGAAGCTGCCCGCAGGGGCGATCAGATCTGACCGCCTCGCAGCGAAAAACGGCCGAGATCAACCGATTTCCCCGTACCCCACACGGTCTCGGCGGCCTCACGGAAAGCCGTACCCCGACGGCGTCGAGCGCTGATCGCAGACCTCCGCATCGCGTCGGCCGTCTCCTTCTGGCTCCTCTGGCAGCGACTGACGCCGCTCCACTCGCGAGCCAGCGAAACTCCGAAATCCAGCGCGCCGGCCCAGACAGTCAGTTGAAAGCGTCGGTCACGCAGTCCACCCGGCAGTCGGCGGCCTCATAGCGTTGGCGGAGGGCGGCAGCCGCCTCCTCGCGCTCCACGAAGACGTGCCCGTAGTGCTGGCACGCCACGCTGGCCACGTCTCCGACCGTGACGATGGCCGGTTCGCCGCGTGCGGCCCGGCGGCGCGCTTCGGCGATCGCCATGTCCGCGGAACGCAGCAGATGTCTGGAACGGTCCCGGATCACGGCTGCCTGGGCCCGTTTCGCCGAGAGGGGGCGCAGGACGCGTCCCCGCCAGAGGAAGCCGGCGGCGACAAGTACGAGACCGAGCGCTACGAACATGAGTCCGCCGGAGTCGCGAGGCATCTGTCCAGTCTTCACCACTTGCACGGTGATCGTCATGCCCGCGGCGGCGGCCGATTCTCGGAACGGCTTGGCTGCCGAGCAGCACGCCCCTGAGTGACGGTGAGGAGCACGCGTTTGTGGAGGAGGGGAAGTCTGGGCCTGCCCGCGACAGACAACGAGCCCGCCGCTCTCCTCGCCGCGATCACGCTGCTCGCCCTCGCGCACGCCAGGATCGCAGAGCTTCGGGTCGAGCGGACGGGGCGATGCCATGCGCCGTGACACATATCCGTAGTTCCGCACGCACCGGAGCGCGAACTCGCACCGCCTTAGGGCATCCTCTACGTCCTGCACCGCGACGTCGCCTGGCAACTCCTGAAGTCGTACGACTCATAAGCCGTACGCGCGGCTGCAGTTGCGCTACCCGCGGTGCCCGGCGGCGAGGTACCGGCCGAGCGCTGTGCGAAACGCGTCGACGAACGTGCGCCTGGTGCTGTCGGGTACGAGGTCCAACGAGAGGTACGGATTGAGATCCTCGATCTCCATGAGCAGCAGTTGCCCGTCCTCGGTACGGCAGCCGTCAACGCGCTGGATGCCGTGGCGGATGTCGTTCCAGGAGATGAAGGAGCGGGCGAAGGCGAGATCGGCGGCCGTGGCCTCGTAGGGTTCCAATGCCCAACGAGCCTGTGGATCAGGTGCGTTGAGGGCGTACTGGAAGATGTCGTCGACGAAGTAGAACGAGACCTCGTAGCGGATCGGAACCGTCGGCTGCAGCAGGTTGCCTGTCCGCTCGACGGTGGCGGCCTGCCGGGGTGACAGGTGCTGAAGCCCGATGGAGTCCGCTCCCCACAGCGGCTTGAGTACGTAGCCGTCAGCACTGGGCAGGGCGCTGAATTCCTCGTGGTCCTCGATGGTCGGGATGACCGGACAGCCCGCGCGGTAGAGGTGGGGGAGGTAGGCCTTGCCGGCCATGTCGGCCTTGCCCCGCAGCTCGTTGTAGACCAGCGCACCCGTGCTTGCCGCCTGCTTGCAGAACTGCTCGTACTCGAGGCGGTAGTGGATGACGGGGCCGCTGTTGCGGACCACGACCAGGTCATGCTCTTCGAGCATGTGGGTGGCCTGCGCAGGTGTGCAGGTGGTGATCGCGAAGGCGTCGCGGAGCTGGTCGGTCAGGAAGACGTCCTCTGCTCCGTAGGAACGTCCGCCCTGGGCTCCGTAATGCGGGTCGGTCACGTACAGCACGGAGGGCTTGCCGGTCACGGTGGTGCGCCTTTCCTCGGGAGTCTCACATGCCATGAGTTCAGCGGACCGTCTGGGTGGCGGGGCCGCGTGCCACGATGCGTTCCGCGAGGTCCAGGGCGACGTGGTGGGGTGTCTGTCCCGTGCCGGCGGATTCGGCGAGGACTTCGCGCGTGGTGGTGCGGATCCGCTGGGTGTGGGCCCGGGCGCGTTCGGCGTCGAAGTGCTTGAGCTCGTCGGCGATCTGGATGACGCCGCCCGCGTTGACCATGAAGTCCGGGGCGTAGAGGATGCCGCGCTCGTGGAGTACGTGGTCCAGGCCACTCTCCTGGAGTTGGCGGTTGGCGGCGCCGCAGATGACGCGCGCCTCGATCGTGGCGGCCCGCTCGGCGCTGATCGCGCCGCCCAGCGCGCAGGGTGCATAGATGTCGAGGCCGGCGGCCAGTACGGCGTCGTCGTCCTCGACCAGGGTGACGTCGGGGTGGCGGCTCTGGAGCTGTGCGCGCGCCTGCGGCAGCACGTCGGTGGCCACGACCTTCGCTCCTGCCTGGCGCAGGTGTCCCACGAGGCGGCGCCCCACCTTGCCCAGGCCGGTGACGCCGACGGTGCGTCCGGACAGGTCCGCGGAGTTCCAGGTGTGTTCGGCGCAGGCCAGCATGGCCTGGAACACGCCGAAGGCGGTGAGTTCACCGGAGTCGTCGGCGCCGCCGTGCTCGGCCGGCCGGCCGGTGACGTAGGGGGTGGTGTGCGAGATGCGTTGCATGTCGGCGGGGGCGGTGCCGACGTCGCAGGCGGCGATGTACTGGCCCGCAAGGGAGTGCAGGAAGACGGCGAACGCATCCAGCCGCGCCGGAGACTTCTCGGTGGCGGGGTCGGCCATGATCACGGCTTTGCCGCCGCCGTGCGGCAGGAGAGCGATGGCGTTCTTGTGCGTCATCGCGCGCGAGAGTTCCAAGGCGTCCTCGACGGCTGCTTCTTCGCTGGGATACGGCATACATCGCGTGCCGCCCAGGGCCGGCCCCAGGCGGGTGGTGTGTACCGCGATGACGGCCCGCAGTCCGCTGGAGGCGTCCCTGCACAGCACGACTCGCTCGTGCTGGTGGCCGGCCGTCAGGTCGATGATGTCCATGTCGTTCGTTCTCCTCAGATAGCGGTGGTGTGCCTGTTGGTGAGAGAGGGTTGGATCAGGCGTCGTCGCCCCATGCGGGCGACATGTTTCGTGCGAACTGAATGGCGCTGTTGCTCGAGTGAGGCATGACCATGGGCCACAACGTCTCGTCGGCGCGGACGTGGAAGTCGATGACGACCGGGCGGTCGTTGACGGCCTGAGCGCGAGCCAGGACGGGCTCGATGTCCTGCGGGCGCGTGCAGCGCAGCCCCACACAGCCGAAGGCGCGGGCCAGGTCCGCGATGTCAGGGGTGCTGCGAGGCAGTGTGGTGTGTGCGCGGCGTCCGTCGTAGAAGAGGTCCTGCCATTGCCGGACCATGCCCAGACCGCCGTTGTTGATCACGGCGACCTTGACGGGAATGCTCTCCACTACGCACGTGGACAGCTCTTGGCAGGTCATCTGGAAGGATCCGTCGCCGTCGATGACCCACACGGGGCTGTGGGGATCGGCGAGTTGAGCGCCCATCGCGGCGGGCAGCCCGTAGCCCATGGTCCCCAGGCCGCAGGAACTGAGAAAGCTCCCCGGACGCTCGTAGGAGATGAACTGGGCGGCCCACATCTGGTGTTGCCCCACACCCGTGGCAATACGTGTGTGCGTGCCGCCGATGCGTCCGACCGCTTCGATGACCTCCTGTGGTGCGACAGCCCCCTCGCGAGAGGGCTCGTACCCCAGGGGATAGGCGTGCTGCCAGGCCCGCAGCTGCTCGCGCCACGACTCGTGGGCCGTAGTGGAACGGCCATGGGCCCATGCCTTGTACAGGTCAGTCAGGAAGCGTCGGGCATCGGTGTGCACGGCCAGATCGGCGTGACGGATCTTGCCGATCTCGGCGGAGTCGATGTCGGCGTGGATGACCTTGGCATGCGGTGCGAACGTGTCGGCCTTCCCCGTCACCCGGTCGTCGAAGCGGGTGCCCACGGCGATGACCAGATCCGCGTGCTGGAGCGCCCCGACCGCGGCGATGGTCCCGTGCATCCCCGGCATCCCCAGGTGTGCGGGGTGACTGTCGGGGAAGGCACCGCGAGCGGCAAGGGTGGTGACCACCGGGATGTGCGTGGCGTCCACCAGATCTCGTAGCTCGCCCGTGGCCCGCGCCCGTAGGACGCCCCCTCCGATGTAGAGGACGGGCCGGTCTGCTGCCCGCATCATGGCCGCGGCGGTCTCCATGGCCGCCTGGTCCGGCGCCGGAGAGGAGGGCGGAGCCGGCACTGCGGACAGTGGCGCTACGGCGGTGGGAGCCTGCAGCGCGTCCTTGGTCACGTCGACGAGGACCGGACCGGGGCGACCTGAAACGGCCAGATGGAATGCCTCGTTGAGTGCCTCGGCGATGTCAGCGGCGCGGGTGACCTGACGGCTCAGCTTCGTCACCGGTGCCGCCAGGGCACAGATGTCGGCCTCCTGGAAGGCGGCAGTGCCCAGAGCCGTGCTGTCCACCTGCCCGGTGACAGCCACCAGGGGGACCGAGTCCGCGCATGCATCGGCCAGAGGGGTGAGGAGATTGGTCGCTCCCGGTCCACTGGTGGCGATACACACTCCGGGCTTCCCGCTCACCAAGGCGTATCCCTCGGCCGCGTGTCCGGCGCCCTGCTCGTGGCGGACCAGTACGTGGCGGATCGAGCTGCTGCGCGCCAGCGGGTCGTAGAGCGGCAGTACCGCGCCACCTGGAATTCCCCACACATGCCGCACGCCGAGCTGTTCCAACGTGTGCACCACGACGTGGGCTCCCGTAACGGTTTCACCTGACATGGAGTCTCTCCCAAGTAGGGGCATGAGGGCCGGACGGCTGTCGACGGTTCAGCACAGGAGGTTCTGCACCTGACGCCGCAGGAGCGGCAGGTGGGACGACAACGCGGGATCCGCAGCGACGGGCAGCCAGCGTGAAGCGGTACCCAGATTCGTGTTCGGGGGAATGCCGCAGGTGCCGGCCAACAGAGCCAGCAGCCACGCCGTCACCTGGCCGGCACGCGCGCCGGCCAGCGGGTCACTGTCGCGGCCGCCCAGGACCCCCAGCATGATCACTTCGTCGTCGGGCGGTGAGATGCGGCCGGGGGCGGCACACGGAGCCGGCGCTTTGCCCTGCCAGATACATCCCTGAGCATCGATGAGGTAGTGCCACGGCAACTCGTCGCGGCCCCGTATGTCGGAACAACATCGAGCCAGGGCCGACATGTTCAGCCACGCGTTGCTCTCGCAGTCCGCTGAGCCCTCCAGAAGGTCCTCTGCACAGACATGCTGAAGAGCGATCACTTGCGGATGGCTGCCCGGCTGACCAGAGTCGCGCAGATCAAGTTCCGCTCCTGCCGCCCACTGGGCACGGGAGACGAAGTCGCTGCGGATGCTCTGGCCTTCGGGGAACCGGAATCCCTTCACGGGTTGGGGACGCACGGCAGACGCAGGGTCCAGGTCGAGACAGAGCTCGACGATGCGCACCACCGACGCGCCTCGGGGGACGCGCAGCTCATAGCGTTCACTGAGCGGGAGCGCGATGAGACCGAAGTAGTCGCCGTCGCCCCGCGATCCGCCCGTCGGCACCAGGCCCGGCAGACGCACCCACGGGGTCCACAGCCCCTCGGACTCGGCACGGACCACCACTCCGTCCGGCGCCCCGTGCCACACCACCTGAAGGTGCGTGAGTCGGTGCTGCGCAGTGAAACTGCCGCCGGTGGGCGAGTGGTGTGCGTACTTCCAGACGAGCCGTGGAACGTCCGGCGTATTCGATTCAACTTCTGATCGCACTAATTGGGTAGTGGTGGCCATTTCTGTCCTCCGCTTGATTTGAGGCGCGGGGTGATCCCAGGCCCGCACAGGGCGGTCGTGTGCCGTCCGGTACGTGCGGGCTCGAGCGGACGGTGTGCGGTTGCTGTAGTGGCGTCTTCCTTGAATCGGTTGGGCCACTCCCGGGATTCAACAGATTCAACATCTGCGCCGCTCGCTGCGGTTGGCGACAGGGCGAGGAGAACCCGGGAGCGCTCCGCATGTTCGCAGTTCAGCGGCGATGCAGACCTTCGTGGTCCGAAGTCTCGGTCCGGCACGAATACGCCACCGGATGCGCCGGGCGCACGCCACTTCCCCTCAGTGCGATGCGGAAGCCCCTTTATCAGATGGCGTGCGCAAGATACGGTCGGCCACCTGCCCATTGACTGGCTGGAATAGGTCACCCGCGCAGGCGCCGCCGTCGGCGAAATCGCAGGAGCACGAAATCTCGCCTCACAGGCCGTGTTCTCTCACCCGTGCGACATCGGGCACTGCGCCAAGGTGCCGCCCAGCCGAATCAAGCGCCGGAAAAGCGCTCACAGAGTGAGGTCTTGAAATCCTTCAAGGAGACGGAGCGACCTATGAATGCGACAGCGGCTTGGCAGGTGACGGCGCGCCATTCTCGCCTGCTGCCCGGCCCCATGACCAACAGAACGGGACACAAGCGCGACAGGGGCCTTACGACGTCGTCCGCCGCCTTGACCGACCAACTCGTCCACCAAGCATTCTTCGCGCTCAGTCACGCGAGTCCGGCGCAGCCGGCGCTGCTCGACACGCGAGGGTGCCTGAGCAGGACCGCCCTCGCCTACCACGCGCGACGGGTAGCGAGCGTGCTCGTCGGCCACGGGGTCAAACACGACGACAGAGTGGGCATCAGCGTGCACGACAGCCGGCACTACGTCAGCGCCCTCCTGGGAATCCTGCTGTGCGGCGGATGCTGTGTCCCCGTCAGCCCCCGCAGGAAGCCGCGACGACAGCAGGTCGAACTCGCCCGCTCCGGGTGTCGCTTCGTCCTCACGGACCGAACCTGGGACGCGGCGCTCAGCCCTACCGATCCCACCCCCGTAGACGCAACCGATCCGTATGACGTCCCCACCATCTGGACGGTCCCGCCGATCCAGCTGCGCACGGCCGCGCACGCTCCTCCACTGCCGGCCCACAACTTCGCCAAACGGGCGGGTGATGCCTGGATATGGCGAGCAACGGGAACTGCCGAAGCCTCCGCGACCGGTCACCGCACGGCGACCCGTACCGTCTCTGCCTTGTGTTCCCGCCTCGGCCTGCACGAGCACACCCGGACCAGTCTCCGGCAAGCATCGGGATCCGAACTGTCTCCCTACGCCATTCTCCCTGCGTTGAGCACTGGAGGAACCTTGATCGTTCCGGATGGGCAAGCGCCGACACGGCCCACATGAAGCGCCACCAAGCTGCGCTCGCACCCGTCAGCTGACCTGCAGCATCTCTTCATCCTGCAGATTCGCCTCGAGAGGCCACAACCGTCAGGTGGTGTGCCGCGCCCTCAACGGGGGAGTGACGATCAAAGCGGGGGCTGCGCGCGACGCGGCCACCCAAGTGAACCTGTTGGAAAGGGAGTCGACGCGTGAGCAGTCACAGTGTGAGCCGCTTCGGACACGTTGCACTGGCGGATTTCCCACAGGACCTGCGGGAGCGGATCGAGGCGGTCGCGGAGAAGACGGGGTTCGTACCGAACGTCTTCCTGGCTCTCGCCCGGCGCCCCCGTGAACTGCGGGCCTTCCTGGACTACCACGATGCCCTCATGGACTCGGACGAGGGGCTGTCCAAAGCCGAGCGCGAACTCATCGTGGTGGCAACCTCGGGGGCCAACCGCTGCACCTACTGCGTAGTGGCGCACGGCGCGATCCTGCGGATCCGTACCAGGGACCCAGAGATCGCGGAGAAGGTAGCCACGAACCCTTACGGCGCTGAGCTCAGCCCCCGGCACAGGGCTCTCGTGGATCTGGCGCTGGTGATCGCTCAGGATTCCGCCTCGCTCACCGAGGCGCAGCTGGAGCGGGCGCGCGCTGCGGGACTGACCGAGGACGAGATCTGGGACGTCGGGGCGATCACCGCACTGTTTGCCCTGTCCAACCGAATGGCCCACCTGACGGCACTGCAACCCAACGCCGAGTTCTTCACGATGGGCCGCCAGGTGTAGTGATCGTAAGGGCTGCCGATGAGGGCGGGATGCGGTGATAGCGAGGGCCCTTGTGCGGAGGGGATGCCTGACCTTTGCCTCCACGGGGCGCCCACCCGCGGGACGCCAGTCACACGGCGGCATCAACTCTGCGATGACTCTCATGGTCGACGTTGGCGTTGGGCCGCTGTGGGCTGTGCGGTGGAGGCGTTGGAAAGTGCCGACCCCTCGGCGGGTTGCTCCGGCGGGCCTGTTTTCCGTACCTGAACTCAGCCTCAAAGAATCGGGCTTGGCCCAGCGGACCAGGACGAGGTCCGCTCCGCGTCCGCGGAGGCGAGTCGAAGGCCAGAGAGCAACAGTGAGTTCACCCGGGTGGCTGTGACCGCTCGTGGCCGGGTGCGAGCTGTACCAGCATCGCTCTCGGAAGGCGGCTGTCGAGGCGGAGAGTGAACTTGGCATGAACGACCCATTGATGACCGGAGCTCTCCTGCACGAGTGGGCGGAAAAGCCGGAGGCAAAAGAACCGCGGCTCCACGGAGCGAAGAACGCTGACGCCGGACAGAACAGCGCCGGCGCGCCCAATCCGTCGGTGCGAAGGAGCGCATGCGCACACGGAGATCACCAATCAGCGCGCCGGTAACGCCAGTCGCGCCACCCATCGATGCAGCTGAGCATTTCGCTGGGTGAGCGGCTCGTTGCGCACGCTGCGTACGAGGCCGCGAAGCGCGTCCTGGACGGCGTCCGATCGCAGTTGCCCGGGCAGACCCAGATCGAGCAGAGCATTCAGGTGGGGCGTCGCGGCAGCTGCCGAGGAAGGCAGAAGGAGTTGGGCGAGCCTGACGTGAGTCAGAGCCCGATTGCGCAACTCCGCCGCGGGGCGCAGCTCCAGAGACTCGTTGAGTACGGCAATGGCCTCCTGCCGGTGACCGCAGTCAGCGAGGACATGGGCTTGCTGGAAAAGGAATCCGGCTTCTGGGTACGTCGTGAAGGGATCATCAAGCGCCCCGGGCGCCTGGTAGAGCGACTGGGCCCGGTCGAGGGCGCGTCGGGCGGCTTTCGCGTTGTGGATAGCGGCCAGGATACTGGCGCTCATGATGACCGAGTAGGCCTGAGTGGCAGGCGCCTGGGCGTAACGGCGGGCCTCGTCGGCCAGGCTGAGTGAGGTGATGTGCTGCCCGCGGCGGTGGGCCAGGGCTGCGCGGGCCCGTAGGGCGATGGACTGCAGGTCAGGGGAACCCGCGTGCTGCGCCAGACGAATGGTGTGCTGCCACAGTGTGTCCGCTCGTCCAGGTTCTGCGCGGTCTGCGACGAGCAGGCCGAGTGTGTAGGCGAGCTTCGCGGAATCGGTCAGTGACGCAGGAGAGGTGTCTCGGGGCCCCTCGTCCGTGATGTATGTGGTCAGCGCACTGCTGCCATGACTGCCGTAGCGGTAGTGCAGATGAATGAAGAACGCAGCTGTTGCTTCACGTGGTGTTGGCGCGGTCGTTCCGCGTTGCCCGGACGACGACGTGTGAACTGACGGCGCAGGGTGCTGTTCTGCGTGAGCAGGGGGAGGGGCGCATGTCTTCAGGAGATCTTCGATGAGGCTGGAGGCGGCCGGCCCCGAAGCAGGGGGAGCTGCCAGACCGACATCGGACAGCGTGAGTGCGCGATTGAGGCGAATGCCCAGCGCGGCGGCAATCAGACGCGGGGTGGGATCGCGCGGTCGTGTACCCCTGAGCCAGTGCGCCACCGACGTGCGATCGTAGTGGAGAGACGTTCCTTCGTGGCTCGCCAGAGCATTTACTGAGCGAGCCAGCTGTTCCATCGTCCATCGCGCATCGTCAAGTAAACGGCGCAGCTGCAGATTCGGCGTGCGCGTCATGTCTGGCTTCCTCCTCGACCAACCGTACGGAGATACCTTTCGTCGGCACACCTGGAACGGATGCGGTCCTTCGTCAACGGTGATCAGCTGGCTTGTTTGCAGCGTCTCGCGGCCGACAGCCGTCGCTCGGGCGTGGGCTGGTCGAGCGTGTGTCCAGCGGCTTCGCAGAGGTACAGGCAGAGTCGGTGGCGGCTTGGGCATGAGGCGCCGCTGCACCCGTGAGCCACAAGACCTTGATCAGTCGGCCCTCGAAGGATGCCCGTACTTGCCATCGGAATGCGCGGATTCCATCGATAGCGTGGGCGGTACGCGTGAATTCAACACTTTCAACAGTCAACCGCGCGATTGCTGCTTGAAGTGTCGCGAACCGGCGCAGCATGCCACGTGAGTGCAGTGAGATCCCTGCGCGGCCGGCGGCTGATGGCTCCCGAAATGCCGCAGCACTTTTGCAGGACTCATCAGCAGCTCGTGTGAACGCGTCTTCAACCCACCTTGGTCGTAGAGGGGTGCTGTCGTCCTGCTCCGGGCACGCCTCGCACCATCCCTACCGTGACCGTGACCGTGACCGTGACCGTGACCGTGACCGCGACCTGGAACAGCCCACCCCCCTCCAGCCCGGTCAGGTCTACGGCGAGGGGGGCCGCTGCGGGGAGCGGAGCACGAGCAGGGTGATCTCACTGGGGGCGAAGATGCGGAACGGCGGACCCCAGAAGCCGGTGCCACGGCTGGTGTAGAGAAGAGTGCGGGTGCCGTGGTGGCTGAGACCGGCGAGTGCGGGCTGGTCGATGCGGACCAGGTGGTGGAAGGGCCAGATCTGTCCGCCGTGCGTGTGCCCGGAGATTTGGAGGTCGATGCCGGCGGCTGCCGCCCGGTCGACGAACTTGGGCTGATGGGCGAGGAGCAGGACGGGTAGGTCGGGGTCGGCGCCGTTGAGGGCTCCGGCGAGGTGGGCGCGGTGGCCGGCCAGGCCGGAGGACTCGGCGGTGACGTCGTCCACGCCGGCGACCACGAGGGTGTCGCCGCCGCGTTCGAGCAGCAGATGGCGGTTGCGCAGCGGCTCCCAGCCCAGCTCGTCCATCAGGTCGACCCAGCCCTGGGCTTCGCTGTAGTACTCGTGGTTGCCGGTGACGTAGACCCGCGCCCGGCCGGCCCGTACGGTGCCGAGTGGGGCGGCCTGGGCGCGGCGGCGTTCGGCCGTGCCGTCCGCGATGTCGCCGGTGTGGCAGACCAGATCGGCCTCCAGGGTGTTCACCGTCTCGCAGACCCGTGCCGACCAGCGAGCGCGATCGAGCGGGCCGTAGTGGGTGTCGGTGATGAGGACGACGCGGGTGCCGTCCAATCCGGCTCCCAGGCGGGGGAGTTCCACGTCGAGGTGACGCACGCGTGGCACCCGGCGGGCCTCGGCGTATCCCCAGGCCAGGAGCACGGCCGCTGTGCCGAGGACCGCCCAGGTGACGATCCGGGCCCGGTCCTGGCCCTCACCGACGCCGGCCAGGGCCAGGGCGAGCCGCAGCAGGACGCCGAGCAGGACGGACCAGGTGAACAGGACCCAGCTGGTGCCCAGCAGGGTGTCCCCGACGATCGCGGCCCGGTCCTGCTGCCGCCGCCCGTGGCCGCGCATCATCGCGAGCGGCATGCAGATCAGGCCGAGGGCGAACACTGCGGTGCCGACCAGCGTGACGGGGAGCGGCCAGTGCTGGCCGGTGTGCAGCAGCAGCCAGCAGGGCACGGCCCACAGCAGGACGGGGGCGATGAGGGGGATGTAGCGCATCAGGCGGCGCAGTCGGCTGTGCTCAGCCGCAGCCGCTCCACTGTCGGCGGGTGAGGTTTCGCTGGTGTCGGTCACGCTGCCCCTTCTCAAGCAACCGGACTGCCGTTGCGCGCACTGTATCCGGTCGTCTTTGGGCCGGTTCCTGGTGGTGACCTATGCGGTGAATGGGCAGAGCGTGCCGCTGCTGCTGTCGCTGCAAGCGCGCGACGAACTACGCTTCCGGGCCACCCGGTTCAGCGCCGGCATCGGCCGCATCGCATCGTGGACGACTACGTGCGTGCGCATGCCGTGCAGGGTTCTCGCATCGACCGTGCGGGGTCAGACGGTCGGGGGAGGGGCATCCCCTGAGGCCTCCCGTTCGTGATGGACCGGTTCGCGCAATGCCGTTGAGAGCAGGATCGCGAGGATCGGGACGGTGGCGAGGACCATCAGCGCGCCCCGGGGGCCGTAGTGGGTGGCGACGATGCCCAGCAGCGGCATGAACAGACCGCCGGCGCTCATGGCGAGGCCGAGCGTCACCCCGGCTGCCGTGCCGGGCCTGCTGGGCAGGTAATCCTGGCCGAGCTTGATGAGCACCGCGAACGGGATGTTCGAGATCAGCCCGACCAGCAACGCCAGAGGCAGCGCGGCGTATTTGTCGTCGCAGATCAGCATGAGCCACAGTGCGGGCAGCATGGCGGCGTTGCCGATCTGGACCGTGCGGACCATGCCGATGCGATCGGCGAGCCGGCCGCCGAGCAGTGTGCCGAGTACGCCACCGCCGAGTTCGAGGGTCAGGGCGAGGCCACCGAGGCCGCTGCTCGCCTCAAGGTGGCGGATCCAGTACAGGGAGATGAACGTGTTGAGGCCGGTCGAGATGGTGGAGCGCACGATCTCGACGGCGGTCAGTGCTGCGAACAGGCCGGGCCGGTCCGTGCCCTGACGCTGAACCGTCCTTGCCGCGGCACCGGCGGTGCGATGGTGGTGGCGCAGCAGGATGAAGCCCATGAGGACGGCCGGCGGGACGAACAGCGCGGTCGCCTTCATCCCGAGGGTGTCCAGAGCTGGTGTGACCAGCGCCGGGGCGACGAAGAAGCCGACGCTGCCGCCGGCGGCGAAGTAACTCATCGCGGTGGCGCTGCCGCCGGCCGCGCGGCGTGCATCGCGCCCCGCCGGCGGATGGAACATGGCTATGCCCACGCCCGCCAGCAGCAGGAGCGCGAACACCAGCGGGTAGGAGGTCACCCGCCCGGACAGACCTGCCCCGGTCCCTGCCAGGCTGATGCCCAGCGGCGACATCCATCGCATCCGGTACCGGTCGGCCAGCAGCCCGATCGGTACCTGCGGCAACGCACTGCCTAGCGTTGCGGCCAGCGCCAGCCCCGACGCCTGCACGTAGCTGAAGTCGCGTTGCAGCACGAAGTACGGGACGGTCGCGGGCACCAGGCCCTGGTAGAAGTCGTCGACGGCATGGGCGCAGGCCCAGATCCGCATCCGACGCCAGTGCCCTGGCGAGGCATCGGCATGGAGGGGAGTGCTTGTTTCCTGAGTCGATGTCACCCCTCCACGATGGAGAAGAACACCATGGGCGCACTTCCCGTATTCTGCCTATCCATGTCGCAGATCCGCCATACGCCTGTCGCGCCGACCAGCACCCAGTTCCGCGACGGTGGCGACATCATTGACCGGCACCGCCACGACGACCACCAGCTCATCTACGTCAGCTCCGGCGTCCTTGCGATCACCACCGAACACGGCTCCTGGATCGCCTCCAACGACCGGGCCCTGTGGGTCCCGGCGAACACCTGGCACGAGCACCGCTTCTACGGACAGAGCCGCTTCCACACCATCGGCTTTCCCACCCGGAAAACGCCTCTGCTCAATGCCCGGCAGCCGACCGTCATCGCCGTCGACCCTCTGGTCCGCGAACTTCTCATCGCCCTGACCAGCACCACCCTCACACCGTCCGAGACCAGGCACATCGACGCGGTACTGCGCGACCGGCTGCGCCGCGTCACGACCGAGCCGATCGCCCTGCCCGCCGCACAGGACCGACGCCTCGCCGACGCCTGCCGCCTCGTCGAGAACGACCTGCGTCAGCCTCACACCCTCGCCCAGCTCGCGGCTCAGGTGCACACGAGCGAGCGCACCCTCTCGCGGCTGTACCGCGACGAGTTCGGCATGACCTACCCCCAGTGGCGCACCCGCGCCCGCCTCTTCACCGGGCTGATCATGCTCGCCGAAGGCGCCGCCGTCACCGACACCGCCCACGCCTGTGGCTGGGCGACCACCAGCGCGTTTGTCCACACGTTCGCCCAGACCATGGGCACCACCCCCGGCGCCTACCGAGCGGGCGTCCGCACGTCACCGGATCAGTAGCCCGCGCGCAGGCAGACAGGACTGCCGGCGTGGTGGCGGCTCGACGGCGAACGGCGTGGGGGCTGGCGAGAGTGGTCAGTTGGTGTCTGGATCGGGTTTCCACGACGTGGAGGGGCGGCGCCGGGCTCCTGCTCTCGGCTAGCACTCGCCCAGCAGCGAGGCGAGGGGGTCCTGGGTGAGCGGGCCCGGCGCGGCCAGAGCCTCGTCGTAGGCCGGGCGCGAGAAGACGTAGGGGCCCAGGGGCAGTTCGCCCCACTCGGGACGTTGGGGCTGGTGGAAGCCGGACCAGACGACCTCCGTCGAGGTGGCGCGGACCATGGCGGGCAGGGGCCAGCAGCCGGGCAGACCAGCCTGGTTCTGGGCCCGATAGACGAGGAGCTGGTCCCCGCCATGTGTTGACTTGCTCTGCGAGATGCCCGGCTCCAGGTTCAGGACCGGGCATCTGCAGCCACTCCAGGTCGCGCAGAGTGACGCCAAGCGCTCCAGCGTTCGGCATCGTTGCGGTGGGGGAGAGGGGGTGAGCAGGCGCCCATCTGCGTCGGCTCGCTCCGTAGCACCGCCAGACCCTCGACATCCTGGGTGACCCCAGCCCACCCTGCCGGTCTAGGAGGGCCGCGCTCCAGGCCATTGAGTACGGGTAATCAGTCAGCCCCGGCCGAGGACGCAGAACTGGTTGCCCGCAGGGTCGGTCAGGACGACCCAGGAGACGTCACCCTGACCCACGTCGGCCCTTTTGGCGCCGAGGCCTTCGAGCCTGGCGACCTCCCTCGCCTGATCCTCGACGGGCTCGGACATCACGTCGAGATGGATGCGGTTCCGTACGGCCTGGGCTTCGGTCGTACGCCGGAACTCCAGGTACGGCCCCACACCCTTGACTGAACGCAGCAGCGCTCGCTCGTCCGTCAGCTCGTGGACGGCCCAGTCGATCGCCTCGCCCCAGAACTCGACCATGGCCTGCGGCTCGTCACAATCGACGACGATGGCGGCTATCGGCCCGGTGTCCCGGTAGAGCTCCCGGGGCTCCAGAACACTGAACGTGTTGCCTTCCGGGTCGGCCATCACGGTCCACGGAGTGTCGCCCGAACTATCAGAGGCGGGTGATGCCCCGAGATCTGTCAGGCGTCCGACCAATTCCGCCTGATGGGCTTCGGAGGTGGTGGCGAGCTCGATGTGTACTCGGTACTTCACCGCCTCCGGGTCCGGGACACGGACGAGATCGATACAGACGGCGGACGGGTCCGGCCAGTCGAAGCCCACGGGTTCCAGGTTGGTGACGCCGGGGCCCTCGCTGGATACGTCCCAGCCGAGTGCCTTCGCCCAGAACTGGCCGAGCGCCGAGTCGTCCCGGGCTTTGAAGTTCACCTGAACAAGTTGCAGCGTCATGCAGTGCAGCCTAGGCGATCATCTGTCGCGCAAGTGTGCGGAGTTGAGGGCGACGCCGGCCTGGAGCAAGGCCTCCTGAGTCGGACATCTCTCGTGTGAAGCGGGTGTCCTTACACGCCGGGTGTTGCTCAGGGGCTGTCGGCTGCAGCGTCATGACCTTCCGGGCCCGGCCGTGACCGGAGGCTTCCTGCGTGCGTAGATCTCTATACGACAGGTGTCCAGCAGGCATTACTGCAAGAAGCGCTCCGCGAGCTCGCAGTGTGTTGCATATGCCTATGGAAAACACGCGGGGTGGCTAGCGTCTGGAGTGAAACTGGCTGTGCAACTGGCTGCGCCCTGCGTACGGAGGACCGAATGACCAATGTGGATGTCTCCCTCAAGATGCTGCTGACCGAGGTCGAGGGAGCGCTGGGTGCGGCCGTCGTCGACTACAACAGCGG
This sequence comes from Streptomyces sp. cg35, assembly GCF_050410835.1. Lineage (NCBI taxonomy): Bacteria > Bacillati > Actinomycetota > Actinomycetes > Kitasatosporales > Streptomycetaceae > Streptomyces > Streptomyces sp. cg35. The sequence goes on along the minus strand of NZ_CP191268.1, from coordinate 178,935 downwards.
TATGGCGCTCGGTGTTCTCGGGGGCGGCAAGGAACTGGACCTGACCGTCGCGGCGGCAGGGAACACAGATGTGATCCGGGCCAAGATGCGAACGATGGAGACACTCGGTCTCCAGGACAAGATTGACGACATTCTGATCACTCTCGGCACGCAGTATCACCTGCTCCGGCCCGTCGTCGGCAGTAACGGGCACGGGCTCTTCATCTACCTGGTGATCGACAGGTCACGGTCGAACCTGGCCATGGCGCGGCACTATCTCAAGCGTGTAGAGGAGCAGTTGGAGGTCTGATTGACCATCGATCGCCCTGCGCGGTGACGGCCTGCAGTGCGGACAGGCTGGCTCGCCGTCCTCAGTGGAGCCGCGACGACGATCGACGGGCCTACGGCGGGGTCAACGACCTTCAGATCCCACCCGTCGGTATGACCTTCGAGGCCAGAGCCGTCGCCACGGTACGCCAAGCGTGGATACGCCTGTCGGTACCCAGCCCCCGTCAGCCCGGCAAGCCGGCAGCCCTGCGCCTGGACGCGTCTTCGACGATGAGTGTGGTCACCCGCACCAGCGCGGGGCGCGGGGGAGTTGAGCCGAAGCCGAACCGGACCGGAGGGGTGACCGTGGTGAGGGGGCCTGGATCGTGCCCGTCGAGGCGTACGGATGCTGAGGTCAGTAGGCGTTCGTCCAGGGCGCAGTAGTACTCGTGGCGGGCGCCTCCGGCGCTGCCGTTGGTGCGCACGCCTCGACGTGCCAGCCGTGCTACCGGGTTGATCAGGCGGCACCAGCCGCGGGTTCGGGCGAGTGGCCGTGGCAATAGTGTGAGCAGTACCCCGACGCCGGTGCGGCGGCCGGTCGTCAGCGCGAGTTCGACCGAGGGGCTCCGGACGATGAGGCGGCCCGATCTCTCGACGGTGAGTACGACGGATTCAACCCGTACTTCGTCGAACGTGTACGTGGTCGCGATGTAGTCGGCGACGGAAGGGGTCGGTGCGATCAGTATGCGGTGTCCGTCCGGCCGCTCGATCATCACGTCGGTCACCGGTCCGAACGGCGAGTCCCGCCACATGCCGACGACCAGCCGTACGCCGGACCGTGTGCCCAGCCCCGCGATCGCACCGTCGAATCGGTCCACGTCATCAAGCTTATGCGGTCGGTGCGGATCGTGATTGTTCCGGTTTCCTTACCCTGAGCCGGAGGTAGCCCACAAGGGCGACGTGAGGCTCGCCCCTGAGCGTTGTGGCTATCGCAAAGAACTATCGCGAAGAAGGGGTCAGGACCGGGGCCAGGGCTGGCCGCTGAGTCGCTCGATGCTGGTGTTGAAACGCTGGAGGTAATGCGCGAAGGCTGTCACGTCCTCGGCCGGCCAGTCCTCGAAGACCTTGTCCAGTTCCTCTACGTGCACCTTCTGCTCCGCGTCCAGCCGCCGCACGCCCTCCTCGGTCAACCGGAACTTGCGGGCCATGCCCCCGTCGGGGTCGGGAATCCGCTCGAGCAGTCCTGCCCGCATCGCCTGCGCCGTCTGGCGATTGACCGTGGAGGCGTCGAGCGCGAACGCCTCGCTGAGCTGACCGATCGACATCGGCCCCTGCGCCCGGATCCGGCTGAGCATGATGTAGGCGCTGCGCTCGAGACGGTCTGCCTGCCGACGGCGCTTGTCATTGCCGAGCTGATGCCGGCCCAGCACCATGTGCTCGAACTCGACCAACTGCGAGGGCTTGTCCATGTACGTGCGTCCTCCCAGGTCCGACGGTATCGCAGGGCTTACGTCCAGGTTTCCCTGCCCTGGGCTGCACGCCCCTCATGCATGCGCCCTCTGCATGCGATATGCACGATACATTGTATGTGTATGCTGCACATCGTCGTACGCGGTGAAGAGATTCACGTGTTGAAGAGATAGAGGAGCCCTTATGGATGCCCCCGAGACGAGCAGCAGGTCAGGCGCTGTCGTCGCCACCCTCGCGCTCGCCGGTACCGTGGCCGCGATCATGCAGACGCTGGTGACGCCGTTGATCGCTGAGCTGCCGCAGATCCTGGACACATCGTCCTCGAACGCGGCGTGGGTCGTCACAGTGACACTGCTCGTGTCGGGCGTGTGCGTGCCGGTCTCCGGCCGCCTGGGAGACCTCATAGGCAAGCGCCGCATGATGCTCATCTGTGCCGTACCGCTGATCGTGGGATCGGTGGTGTGCGCGCTCTCCTCCTCGCTCGTGCCGATGATCGCCGGCCGTGGTCTGCAGGGCATGGGCATGGGGATGGTGCCGCTCGGTATCGCGCTGCTGCGTGACGTCGTGCCGGCCGAGAAGCTCAGTGGCTCCATCGCCCTGGTCAGCGCTTCCATGGGCATCGGCGGTGCCATCGGGCTGCCGATCGCGGCCGCGGTCGCCCAGTACGCGAACTGGCGCGTGCTGTTCTGGGGTTCGGCCGTGCTGGCCCTGATCGTCAGCGTGATGATCTTCGCCATCGTGCCGGATGTTCCCGCAGGCGCGAAGGGGCAGCGGTTCGACGCGCCCGGCGCCGTCGGCCTCGCCATCGGCCTGGTCTCGCTGCTGCTGGCCATCTCCAAGGGAGCCGACTGGGGCTGGATATCGGGCACCACGCTCGGCCTGTTCGCGGTGGCCGTCGTCGCCCTGTTCGCCTGGGGCCTCTACGAGCTGCGTACTCGTGAACCGCTCGTCGATCTGCGCACCACGGCCCGGCCCCGGGTGCTGTTCACCAACGCCGCTTCGATTCTCATCGGCGTCGGCATGTACTCCTTCATGCTGATCGCGCCGCAGTTGCTGCAGTTCCCGAAGGCCACCGGCTACGGCCTCGGCCAGTCGATGCTCGCGGCCGGTCTGTGGATCGCACCCGGCGGCATCATGATGATGCTGATTTCGCCGCTCGGCGGAAGGCTCATCAATGCGCGCGGCCCGAAGACCGCCCTCATCTGCGGTGCCCTCGTGATCGCTGTCGGATACGGCGTCGCTCTCCCGCTCATGGGGACGGCGTGGGGCATCATGCTCGCCGGAATCGTGATCAACAGCGGTGTCGCGCTCGCCTATGGCGCCATGCCCGCCCTCATCATGAGCTCGGTGCCGCTCTCCGAGACGGCCGCCGCCAACGGCTTCAACACCCTGATGCGCTCGCTCGGCACCACGATCGGCTCCGCCGTCATCGGCGTCGTTCTGGCCCAGATGACCATCAGCATGGGCGGATTCACCTTCGCCTCCGAGAACGGGTTCCGTACCGGCCTGATGATCGGCTGCGGCGTGGCTCTTGTGTCCGCCGCCGTCGCGACCCTCATTCCCGCCATGCGCAAGCCCGACGGCGACGGAGCCGCCGACGGACAGCCGACCGACGCCGACCAGGCTCCCGCCCGGGCCTGATCCTTCCGACGTGCGCGGTGCGCCCGGTCCTTCGGCCGGGCACACCGCGCACAGTCGCATGTGCTCACTTGGCTGCGGCTTTCGTTCTCCGGCTGCGGAAAGCGGCCACGCGCGCGCGGTTCTGACAGGTGACCGAGCAGAAACGGCGTCGGCCGCCGGGCGACTGGTCGATGTAGACGTCGGCGCAGTGCCCGCCGGTACAGACGCCGATCCGCCCGAAGCCGTGCTCGCCGAGGTACTGGCGCAGGGTGACCGCCGCCGCGGCGAGCAGGGCGCGGTCGGTCTTGGTCACCGTCCAGACCGCGCGGAGAGTGTCGTCGGCGCCTGCAGCTTCGAGTGCCGGCCGCGCGCCGCTGGTGGACAGCAGCCGCGTCAGTCGTCGCGCGCAGGTGCCGGCGTCCTCGGCGGCGAACACCGGGTGCAGCGCGTCCGCCGCGTCGGCCAGCATCTCCTTTGTGAGTCCGGCCCGCGCCTGCCCGGTAAGGCCCAGCCCCAGGTCCGCAAGGGTGTCCGGAGACGGCAGAGGTTCCTCTCCGCGACGGTCCTCCTGGCGAGGTCGTGTGCCCCATCTGTTGACCAGGTCAACGAGAACGCCCAGCGGGAGCGTGGAGATGGTGATGGCCATACCGCCCAGCGTAACGCATTGACCGGCTTCTTGGCGTTGCAGCCTCATCGGTGCCGACGTAACGTATTAAGCGGCTCTTGTGCGTTACGCAAATGGGTCGGGACAGACCAAGGAGGACGCCATGCTGGACCTCAGCCTTTTGCCGGCCTATCTGGTGGCAGTAGCGCTCATCTCCGTCGCCCCTGGTCCGGACGCCGCGTACATCGTGGCGGTGGCCGTGGAGCGCGGACCGCGAGCGGGTCTGCTCTCCGCGACGGGCATGGCGCTGGGCATGGTCGTCCACGTCACGGCCGCCGTACTCGGCCTTGCCGTACTGCTGCAGTCCACACCCGTGGCGCTGGCGGTAGTGGAGCTGGCGGGCGGCCTCTACCTCGGCCGACTCGCCGTGATCACCCTGCGCACGGCGACGAAAGCTCCCGAGCACTCGCCGGGACCGCCGCCCGAACGCGAGATCCTGCGCCGGGCGGTGCTCACCAACCTGCTCAACCCCAAGACCGTCCTCTTCTTCGCCGCGTTCCTCCCGCGGTTCACCAGCCCGGAGCACGGGCCGCTCTGGCTCCAACTCCTCACACTCGGGCTGATCTTCCTGGCCATGGGCCTCATCTGGGACAGTACGATCGGCCTCTGCGCCGGCCGCTTGGGCCAGGGCCTGATGCACGGCCGCAAGGCGGCCACCGCGGTCAACGTCGCAGCGGGCACTACCTTCGCGACGCTCGCCGTACTCCTGCTGAAGGACGCGGTCGCGGCGCTGTGAGACCCGCTGAGGCCGGGACGAGCAGCCCGCTGTCCGGGCGCGCATCGAGCACCCTGCTCGTCTGCCCGGCGTCACGCGGCGAGGGGACGCGCATCTTCGAGGATCGGCAGAACCTGAAGGTGGCGGAGGCCGCAGCCTTCGAGAACGGCGAGGAGGGCAGTCTCCTCCAGCAGCCTGCCGGGCTATTGCGATTGCCCCGTCACCGCGTTCCTCCAGCAACCGCGGGTGCCGTCCCCTCGTACTCCGTACTCCCGAGTCATCTGTCGCCACCCGAGGCATTGCCACAGAGGCCGTCGGCCCTCCGTGGCCCGGACGGGCGTGAACTCGTCCTTGCCTCTTGGCTATTGGGAGAAGAGCCTCCACCAATGACCCCGTTGGTGGAAAAGCTGCCCGAGTCGAGCCTGCACGAAGTGATCGGTCTGCTGGTCAGGCTGGTGGAGTCCGCGGGCGCACTGGTCATCTTCATCGGTGCTGCGTGGGCGTTCGGGCAGTTCATCCGGGCGGGTGTGCGCGGGCGCGGCAAAGTGGCGGAGTTCAACCGAATCAGGCTGGGCCTGGGGCGGTTCCTCGTCCTGGGCCTCGAGTTCCAGCTGGCCGGCGATGTGCTGCGCACGTCGGTCGCACCGAGTTTCGCCGAAATCGGCCAGATGGCAGCCATCGCGGCCATCCGGACCGGGCTGAACTTCTTCCTCGGACGGGAGATCGCCCAGGAGCAGGCCGAGATCGAACGAGGTGCAACGGCGCGCTCACAGGGACCGGGGGGACTGCCGAAATGAACGGATGGCTGCGTGCCAGCCCGCTCGCACGATTCGACAGGGCGTCGTGGCCGCATCGAAGCGGCTCGTCCTGCCACCCCGCGTAGGACATGATCTTCAGATTCCTGACGCGGCCTCCTACTGATAGCAGTTGCCAGAGCACAGCACGGATACCGTGCCGCTGTCGCCGACCACCGTCGTGGAGACGCTGATGTGGGTGGTGATCGTGGGGATCTTGCTGGTCTCCCAGGGCATGGGAGCGGCCACAGCCTGGGGAGCGAGACCCGCGAAAGCTGCGCCGGCCACGAACACGGCGGCAACTGCTCGCTTGGGCAGACGCGTGTTGACTCCTTGATCGACGAGTGGTCGGCGAGGTCCAGCGGCTGGCGCGCCGAGCGGAATGGCCGCCGTGGCCGGCCGTCAGTCTCGCGGTGCCCGCAGCCACAAGCCAGGATCAGCGGAGGAGTTCGGCGCATCTCCATGCGATCGACGCGAACGGCAGACCGTGTTCCGGCCAGACCCGGTAGCAGCCGAGGTGACTCCCGGATCGCCGCCCGCTGGTACGCCCGCAACAGACTTCACGACGCGACCACTGTCATGTCACGAACGTGTCCTGAGAACGATCAAGGTGCAACGTGGGCAACCACACCACCTGTCTAAGGGGACAGAACCCCACACGGGCGAACACTCGCCCCGCTCACTCGCCCGCCCGCTCCCCAGGAGCGACGGCCCCACGCAGAGGACACCAGCATGCGCACTCGGAAGATCTCGGCACTGACCATGACCGCAGTGGCCCTCTCACTGGCACTGACGGCATGCGGCAACAACGGCGCCGACCACGCCTCCTCCCCGAGCAGCTCATCGGTGGCCACGAGCACCCCGTCGTCCGGCACGGCGGAGAGCAAGCCGTCGAGCACGCCTGCCACGTCGGACACCAAGTGCACGGACCGGCTCAACTACGCGGGCGACCCGCGTTCCAACGCTGAGATCAACTCCATTGGTGCGGACACGGGTACGTGCCCGCCGGTTCAGAAGGAGCCGTCCGACACCAAGTGCACGGACCAGCTCAACTACGCGGGCGATCCCCGTTCCAACGCTGAGATCAACTCCATCGGCGAGGACACGGGCTCCTGCCCTCCCGTCAAGCAGAAGTGAAGCGCCACAAGTGAAGCGCCAGTACCCCTCTCGCCGGGCCCTCCGCCACAGTTCGCGGGCGAGGTGAGGGACCCGATTCCGCTGCTCGCTGCCGTTCGGGTGAGCGTCTGGTCTGTTGGGGTGGTGTGACGTGACGTTTCTGCCGTGGGCCGAGTTTGGGCAGGTCGGCAGGGTGCACGATGCTCCCACCACCCCCCCCATACTTGGAGTAACCATGATCCGTAAGGTTCTGGCCGGTGCCGCTCTCGCGTCCGCCGCTGCCGCTGCGACGGTCGGCGCGACGGGCGTTGCCTCGGCGACCGAGGGCGGTCCGCAGGCGGAGACGATGACCAGCGCACACGATGCGAACCAGGCCGCCCGCGCCTCTGTCGGCTCGACCTCCTACGGCACCGGTGCCTCGGAGTTCGCCACCGACAACGGGGACGTCGCCATCGCCGGTGACCCGGGCGGCATCGCCAACTCCTACGGCGCCCCGTTCGTCGACGTCGACCTGCGCTGCGCGGTCCCCGCGGCCCAGGGCGTTGGCGGCAACGTGCTCGGCGGCCCGGTCGCCGCCTGCACGAACGAGCCGGTCGACCAGTTCGACGCGCCTGAGCGCATCCTCTGATACCCCCACTCCCCGGACTCTTCCCTTCGTCCGGGGCATGGGAGCACCGGGTAGGGCCCTTGCGATGATCCGTGTTACTCCTTGCACGGATCGTCGCGAGGGCCCTGCTGCGTCACGGCGCACGCAGCGCCCGAGTCCGAGAGAACACCAGGTGGTGGCGGAGTGGGCTGACGTGGCCGGGCCCTGTCCGGCAGATCATGTGCGGACAGGGGCGGGACGTGCAGGTCAGGCGCCATATTCTTGGTGCGCTTTATGGGCGGCCGTGGCAGGCTCCGTGCATGTCGATCGTTGGTGTGTCTCCCGAGGTGTCCATCGCGTACGAGAGCTTCGGCGACCCCGGGGATCCGCCAGTTCTCCTCGTGATGGGTTTCGGCGCGCAGATGATCGCCTGGCACGAGGACTTCTGCCGGGCGCTCGCAGAGCGCGGCCGCTACGTGATCCGATTCGACAACCGCGACTGCGGGCTGTCCACCAAGTTCGACGATCACCCCGTCGACATGGGCGAGTTCATCGACGCCGTCAGCTCGGGTGACATTGCCACCGCCCTTGCGATGGTTCCCTACCGGCTTCGCGACATGGCCGACGACGGCCTTGGCTTGCTCACCGCGCTCGGTATCGAACGCGCCCACGTGGTCGGCGCCTCGATGGGAGGAATGATCGCCCAGATCATGGCCCTTTCCTCTCCGGAGCGGGTGCTGACCTTGACGTCGATGATGTCCTCGACGGGCGAGAGTGAATACGGCCGGCCCAGCCCGGAGGCCCAGGCTGTGCTGTTCAGTCCGAAGCCGGCGGACCGTGAGGGATACGTCGAGGCCGCGGGGAGGGAACTGGTGTGGGCCTCCAAGCGATACGGCAACGCCGCGGTACTGCATGAACTGGCCGCCGAAAGCTACGACCGCGCCTACTGTCCCGCCGGGATCGGACGACAGCTCGGCGCGATGATCCTCAGCGGTTCACGCGCGGATGCACTCCGCGAACTGCGCGTGCCGACCCTGGTGATCCATGGCCTGGACGACACGCTGATCGACCCCAGCGGCGGGAAACGCACCGCGGAGCTGGTGCCCGGTGCCGAACTCCTGCTGGTCCCCGACATGGGCCACGACCGTCCACGCGAACTCTGGCCCGATCTCATCGATGCCGTGGTGGCCCACTCCGGTTGAGCATGCGTCCGCGCATCGCCGCGTCCTGCGCGGGGACGGCTTCAACTCCTGCGCGTGGGGTCGCAGTATCTTCGCCAGCCGTGCCTGGCGTTGACGATGCACGGACACGGCTGCCAGGGACGGGCTGCCTCCTGTCGGAGGCGATCGTGCGCGCGAGGGTGTGAAGGCGGACGATTCGGCTAGGGATCTTTCATGCCACACCATGATCTCGTCGTGCTCGGTGCGGGCACCGGCAATGCCCTCATCGATGACCGGTTCGCCGACCTGGACGTCGCCATCGTCTCGGAAGGCCCATTCGGAGGCACCTGCCTGAATGCGGGCTGTATCCCCAGCAAGATGCTCGCCGCCACCGCCGAAGTGGCTGACACCGTACGCGCCAGCGGACGGCACAACGTGCGGGCCCGTCTCGACGCAATCGTCTGGCCACAGGTTCAGGAGCGTGTCTTCGACCGACTCGACACGCAGTCCCGCGAGGGCGAACAGGGCCGCGCAGACACCGCATGGATCACTGTCTATCGGGGCGCCGCGCGGTTCACCGGAGAACGCGAACTCCTCGTGCAGACGTCGTCCGGCAGCGAGACGATCACCGCTGACCGGATCGTCGTCGTCGCAGGCGGACGCCCCGCAGTGCCGCCTGTCGTGGCCGATTCAGGAGTTGCGTACGAGACCTCGGACACGGTGATGCGACTCGATGAGGTTCCCGCTCGGATGATCGTGCTCGGCGGTGGATACATTGCCGCTGAGCTGGCTCATGTCTTCCACTCCGCGGGCACCGCCGTCACCGTGGTCGAGCAGCGCAACTCCTTGCTGGCCCAGCAGGACGAGTCCCTCGCTCGCGCCTTCACCGACATCGCTGACCGACAGTGGGATCTGCGCTTGGGGAGTGAGGTCACCGGGGTAGCCGGAAACCGGGGCAACGTCACCGTGACGCTCGACGACGGCAGCGAGATCGAGGCGGACACCCTCCTCGTCGCAGTGGGACGACGCCCCAACACCGACAGCCTGGAAGTCGAGAACGCCGGCATCGCCTGCGATGACGAGGGGCTGATCCACGTCGACCCGCAGATGCGCACCAGCGCGACCGGCGTTTGGGCGCTCGGTGACATCGCCGACGCCGGAGCGCCGCTGAAGCACGTTGCCAACCGCCAGGCGGAGATCGTCGCCCATAACCTGCTGCACCCGGACCGGCCGCGTGAGATGTCATACGACGTAGTGCCCTCGGCGGTCTTCGCGCATCCTCAGATCGCCCAGGTCGGTCTCACCGAACAGGACGCGCGTACGCAGGGGCTCGACTACGTCGTCGGAGAGCGCCGCTACGAGGACGTGGCCTACGGGTGGGCTCTCGAGGACACCGACGGATTTTGCAAGGTGCTCGTCGACCGCGCCTCCGGCCGCCTCATCGGAGCCCATGTGCTCGGCCAGGAAGCGGCCGCGCTCCTGCAGCCACTGGTCATCGCCATGACGTTCGACCTGAGCGTGCAGGACGTCGCTGAGCGGCCGTTGTGGATCCATCCGGCCCTGAGCGAGGTCGTGGAAAACGCGCTGCGCAACGCGATCGGGAAGATGGCCGGGTAGCGACGCAGCCCGAGGCTCTGCCATCCGACCCGGCCGAATCGCCGAGGACAGCGTGACTGCGGGCGCCAGTGTTCGCTGTCGTGGTGGACTTCGGCCCGGCTGCTGAGTGTGAACAGCTCGGTCTCGGGTACCGAGAGGTGATATTGCCCTAGATAGGAGTAAGAAAAGTGACATCTTCGCCTGCTCCCCGTTACACCGTGCCTGGCGTCTCCGTTGAGGACGCGCACCTGATCATCGGATTGCTGCAGCAGCGCTTGCACGCTCTCAACGATCTGCACCTCACCCTCAAGCACGTGCACTGGAACGTGGTCGGACCGCACTTCATCGCGGTGCACGAGATGCTGGACCCGCAAGTGAACCGGGTCCGTGACATGGCAGACGACGTGGCCGAGCGCCTGGCCGCTCTCGGTGGTGTGGCCCAGGGAACCCCGGGCGCTCTGGTGCGCGAGCGGACGTGGGAGGACTACAGCGTGGGACGGGCGGATGCCATCGCCCACCTGGGCGCACTCGATCTCGTCTATACCGGGGTCATCGAGTCGCTTCGTGACGCAGTCAAGCAGGTCGGGGCGATCGACCCAGCCACTGAAGATCTCCTGATCGGGCAGCTGCGAGACCTTGAGCAGTTCCAGTGGTTCGTTCGCGCACACCTGGAAACGGCCGGCGGCCGGCTCACCACTGCTGGAGCGGAGACGGAAGCGGAGGCGGCGTCGTCCGCACAGCGGTGATTCGGTGATGGCGTAGCTTCGGGCCCTCGCGTGACAACCCGGGCTCGAAGCTACGCGGACGGGTTACGCGGCCGGTAGCGGTGATGCTCTCCGCCATCGTGGTACGTGCGCCTGCGGGCGGGCGTGGTCCGTCCGACTCGCCTCCACCAGGAGCTGGTTCACGCCGCCTCGCGCAGGTCATGGTGCTGAGAGAACGTCACCGGCCGGCCTGTTCTTGCCAGGACTCGGCGGATCATCAGCCGGCTAGCGCGCCACGCGGTAGCGGAGGTAGACGACTTTCGAGCTGAAGGTGCGGGTCTCGACGAGTTCGAGATCCACCCGGCGCTCGTGCTGGGGGAAGAACGGAATGCCGCCGCCGACGAGCACCGGGTAGACCCTGGCACGGTACTCGTCGATCAGACCCAACTCGGCCGCCTCGGCGGCGAGAGTCGCGCCGCCGATCGCGATGTTGCCGTCCCCCGGCTCGGCTCGCAATCGCTCGATTTCCTCCCCCAGGCCGCCGGAGGCCAGGCGGGCATGGCCCTGTACCGCGGACAGCGTGGTGGAGAACACCACCTTGGGGAGCTGCTTCCAGACCGCGGCAAACTCGAGCGTTGAGAAGTCGAGTGACGGATTCTGGTCAACGGTCTCCCAGTACAGCATCGTCTCGTACAGCCGCCGCCCCAACAGGTGGACACTGGCCTCCCGTACCTCGTCGGTGGCGAAGCGAAAGACCTCCTCGTTGGGCGCCGTCCAGTCGAAGCCGCCGCCCGGCCCGACGATGTAGCCGTCCAGTGAGACGCTCATGGAGTAGGTCACGCTGCGCATCAGAAGTCCTCCTGGGTGACGGGTTCGACAGTACGGTCTGCCGCATTGCAAGCGTCACTCATGGGGACCATCGGGTGCGGGCTCATCGAGATGGCGCAATCCCTCTTCCCACCTCCGCCTACGCGCCTCCTCGTCCTGTTCCCACCATGGCGGCGTACCCCGCTCCCCAAGAGCGACCTTCGCGGCGTTCACCTTCTTGCGCGCGGCGCGCTCCGCCGTGGCGTTCTTCTCTCGGAGCGCGACACCGACCGCCCGGCGAGCGGCCATGAGATGCGAACGTAGGCGTGTCGCGGCGTCTTCGGGCACGGCTGGGTCGGTGGCTCGCCACTTGCGTCCGCGGATCACCACGTAGTGACCGTCGGTTGTGTGCTCGGGTTCGGTGTGTCGGTTCACCTACGGCGTATTCCATGGTTGCCGGATTCCTGAACCCAAAGCGCCGCCTCCGTGTCGTGGAAGAAGGTGGACGGCTTGTTTGTGGGAACGACGAGGGCGCGACGATCCGTATTGGGGACCACAGGGGCGCCATGAACTGTGTCCCTGCGTAGAGATCTGGAACCGGGCGCATGTGTCAGGTCTGTATGGCCAGGACGGGGCTCTGCGGCAGGGGTGGCAGAAGGCGAACTTGAGGGGATTCATTTCGGGAGACCGGCGCTCCGTCGAGCGAGCGACCAACTCAGCGAGCCCGTGCACACCTGCTGCGACGCCGGGCCCTGCAACGGAAGCGCGGCGTGCACGATCTTCGACCTCACCAACGCCGACGTACCCACCGCCCTGAGCGAGCGAGTACGCCTAGCACTTGATCAACGACGTTCTGATTCGCCCATGATTTACACGTTCGACCCGTCACGGCACGGCGCCGGGAACGCGGTCAGTGCCGACAGCATTGCCTTCGGGGCTTCCTCGGCGGGGTAGTGCCCGCACTCGACAAGGACGAGGCTCTGCACGTCGGCGGCGGCCAGCCTCATCGTTGCGCCGACCGACGCGCCCAGGTTCTCCGCGCCCCCGATCGCAAGGACGGGGAGGGACAGCCGTCGACGGCAATCTGGTCGAGCGTGAGCCCAACGATCTGATCGTAGGACTCCAACGCGATCTCCTTGAGCCGGGCGAAGATGCCGAGCCGGATCCACTCGTTGCGGCCGTTGCGGGTGGTGGTCGCCGAAGAGGTCGTGTCGGAGATCGGGTGCTCACCTTTCCTCGCGGCCCCCCATATCTCCTATCTGCGCAAGTTCTTAGGCGGAGATCTTGTCGAGCAGCCCGTACACGGCCGCGTAGGCGAGGGGAGAGGCGAGGAACGCCGCAGCCACGCTCAAACCTCGCTCTCTCCATGTGCCTGCAAGTAGAAGCGGGAGTGCGCAGGCAACCGAGCCAGTGGCCACCGCCTGACCTGTGTACCCGAGGGTGAGCCATGCATGCAGGCATTCGCTCCCGAACAGGCCACCGAGTGCGCCCAACCCGGCGACTCGCTGCCAACGGAGAGGACTCCGCCGCCACCAGGCGCCAGCGACACCGAACACAGGACCCGCAATGCAGGCCATGACCAGCCAGACCAGCGGAAAGACGAGGCTCCCCATGCCGCCTCGGCCGACTTCCGCGTAGCCGTAGTAGCCGACAACGAGGCCGATCTCTGTCAGTGCTCCGGCTGCAGCGAGACTCCGCAAGCTGCGTATGCGGTGCGCGAGGACTGCGCCGGTGACGAAAGCGAACGCCGACCACACGCCGCCCGAGTTCGCTAGCTGACTCCACGGCCATGGCAGCCAGCCTTGAAGCAGGTTCGTCAGGACACCGAGGGCGAGACCAGCGACGACACAGGCAGTCAGCGTGGTCGTGGTGAGGTTCGTGGCGCGTCGGAAAGTCATCGTGGGGGTCACGAGGAAGACTGTACCTTCGATGTATACACGTGGTTCATAGTGGGGTCCTGTGATGCTGGACCTTCTGTTGTGGTATCGCGTTCGGCGCGCAGCCTCGCAGTTCAATCCCGGTCGGCTGCAGTGTGACGGCGGCCGCGAATCTCCGGCCCAAGGAAGCCCTCAAGGCAAGCACAAAAGGCCGCAAGTAGTCGATCATGGTTTGGCCTTTGCAGGGCACCTGTCCTCCCACGACGTTTCCGAATGGCAAGGGGAGATTCAGTGGCGATGCGAGAGCCCGACAGCGTGACAGGTGCGACATTCACCAGCACAAGTGCTGCCGCCACCCGTGGCGAAGGAGGGCGCATGACCGGGCTCGTGGTCCCCCTCGCGCTGATCGGGTTCGTGTTCTGCGCCGGCCTGTTGCTCTTCGTGCGCTTCGCCCATTGGGTCGGGGCACATCCGATGGCGGGGGCCTTCGTCATGCTGCTCACTGGCCCCGTGTTCTACGTGGCGCTGCGGGCGATGCCCCGGGCGCGCGAGCTGCGCCGGGCTGCCCGCGCCGGAATGGCCCAGGCCGACCGTGAGCTGGCGGTGGACCCAACCCGTGCATCGCCACCGGTCCGAGCGGTGGCACGCAACGACGCGGCCGTGCCCGGCCCGGAAGCCACGGATGCGGTGCATGACGGGCTGACGGTCGAACTCCACCATCGCCGCCCTGACTTCGGGTAGCCGGCCGGCTTCGAAGGCCTGGTCCGTCGGAGATTCACCTGGCTCGCCTGCGCGTTCATCCCGGCCGCCGTCGTTGTCTATGCCGTGATCCGCACGACTCGTCACGCGCAGACCCGTGCTCGTGACCGCCACCGGAACGGGACCCTGCGGGTGCAGCGGGCACGACGTGACCCGACCCCCACGCGTCCGCGCCGGGGAGGTCAACACCGCTGAGCAGTCGAACGAACCGTTCCGTGGCTGGTCGGCGGCCGACGCCTCCGCCGTCGCCACTAACCGCAAGCCCGAGCACTTCGTCGTCTTCGTCGGCATGGCCGCAGGCGTCATCTGCCACCGACGCTTGACCAAGTGAGGCAACAGCAAAGGGCTTCGGGTGCAGTTTCTTCTGAGGGAAGACGCTGAGCTGGGACCTTGCCCGTCGACAAGTCATTCGGTGTGGTCGAAGATCTGCGTGTGACCGATGACGATCTCATCGTGGCCGTGCGCGAGCGGATGGCCGACCAGGAACTGCCGGAGCCGGCGTCCGCGGACGATGTGCGGGCGGTGGAGCAGATGGTGGGGCAGCCGATGCCGCTGCTTCTGCGGAGGCTCTACCTCGAAGTGGCCAACGGTGGCTTCGGTCCGTGGGACCTGGTGTCTTTGACGGATGCCGGCGACTGGTTCAGCGACTGTGCGGATATCTCGGAGGTGTACCGCGACTTCGCCGATCCCGAAAGCCCGCTTCCGCCGGGGATCGTTCCGCTCATGGACCGGGGCGGCGCGATGTGGGCGCTGATCGACTTCAAGACGGCCGACGGGCAGATGTGGGACTGGGACCCCAACCTGTGCTGCATGGGGCATGCCCTGGCCCCGCTCGGGCAGTCGCTGGCCGAGTGGCTCACCGGCTGGCTGCACGGCACCACCCCGGACGGTCCCTACCCGCACCGCGAGCTGGCCGCCAAGGACTGCCCGGCGCGCTGACGCGGCACGCACGGGACGACGGCCTGAGCTGTCGCCTCTACCGTGACGGTGGAGAAGGCGCCACCGATGGGCTCATCGTTCGAGGAACCGCGGGCCCGGGAGGCGGCAGCACGAGAGCGGGTGGCTGACCTCGAGGATCAACTGGCCGAGCTCCGCGGCCGGTTGAAAGAGGCGCCGAATGACCGCTGAAGAGACGAGAGGGCTGTGCCGCAGATTCGGGCGGGCTGAGCTGGGGCCACAAGGACGCAGACGGTCCGGGGCGCAGTGCGCCCCGGACCGTCCGGATACGACGTCGTGCTACTTCGCGCGGTAGGCGTCGATGATTTCCTGGGTCACTGTGTTGCCCTGCTTGTCGCTGGCCACCGCCTTCAGGGAGACACTCTTGCCGGAGGCCGGGCTCAGGATGAGCGCGTGGGAGGACAGCATCGCTGTCCTGATCCAGTGCTCACCCTTGTCGTACGAGGCGTAGACCTTCAGCGAGGCGAGGTTGCCGTCGGCCGCCGCGCCGGTGACGGACACCGGCACGCTCAGCAAGCGGTGGGCAGGGGTAGTGGAGTCGAGCGCCAGCTTCGGGGCGAAGCGCACGGAGGACAGCGGCAGGAAGGTCTGCTGCGCGGTGTTCTGCGAGGAGAAAGTCCACTCCGCGCTCACCTTCGTGGACGCGTCGGAGACGCCGCTGCGCGAGGCGGTGGCGGTCAGCCGGTAGGCGGCCTTGTCGGCGGGAACCGTGAAGGAGCCACCCAAGGTGTCCTTGCTCGAGACCAGTTCGCCGTCGCGGTACAGGCTGGTCCGTGCGGAGTCGGTCAGGGACGCCCCGCTGTGTCCAGCGCTGTCGGAGAACAGCGGCACTGCCGCGGTGAGGGTGTTGCCGGAGCGGACGGCGCCGGTCGACGTGCCGTCGATCTTCGGGCCGAACACCCCTATGTTGTAGTCAAGTTGATACTTCTGGCCCGCCTTGTAGGTGCGGGTGATGTCGTCCTGCCGGGCCTCCACGACCAGGCCGGAGGAGTCCCGCTGCTGGAAGCCGATGTTCCACTGCTGGCCGTCGTCCGCGGACAGGTACATCCGGAAGTCGCGGGGGACCGCCAGGATCGGGGTGATGGACAGGCCCACGCCGGTGCCGGTGTAGGGGCGTACCGCGAAGGCGCCCTTCTTGCCGGGAGCGGGGGAACCGACCCGGACGTCGGCCGCGGCGAAGGCACTCTTGCCCGGGTGCCGGGTGAAGCCGTCCTGGACCCGGTCGCCGACGGTTCCGTAGGCGACGTTGTACTCGGTGCCGTCGGGCTTCTGGAAGGTGCCGTAGAACTCCTGGCGGATCTCGTCGGCCTTGCCGGGGTCGCCGACGTTGCCGATGCGGACCTGGTCGAAGGAGTTCGTCAGGATGTAGCGGTTGAGCGGCAGGATCCACTGCAACTCGATGCTCGAGCGCGTCAGTTGGGGCTTGGCCGCGGTGTCGGGGACGGTGATGTCGACAGGCTTTGCGGTGCGGGCGTCGATGACGACCGTCTGGTCCCTGTCCACGTTCAGCGACGGCTGGTACAGCCAGTCGATGGCGGTGATCTGTCCGTCCTGGACCACGGGCAGGCTGTTGCTCGCGAAGTAGCGGCCCTTGGGCAGCCGGACCGTGGTGGAGTCCGAGGCCTGGGTGATGTCGGTCTGCGAGCCGAGGCCCTTCCCGTCGAGGCCGAGGATCCGGGACTCGTACTGCTGGGCGGGGTTCCCGTCCCGGCCGATGTACTTGTACGTCACCTCGTAGGACTCCGTGGACCGCTCCACGACCGCAGCGGTGGTGAGGACCTGGCCGCCGCCGGTCGCGGTGATGCGGGCGTCGTAGACGCCGTTGGCGTCGCCGCCGGGCCGGGTGTCGGCCGTCACCTTCGCCTCGGCGGTGCCGCCCGCCGGGACGGTCAGCTGCGAGGTGCCGAGGGTGAACATGCCCTCAGGGGCTGAGGATCCGTCCGGTGCGCTGCCGTGGACGGCGAGATCCAGGGTGACCGGCTCCGTGCCGAGGTTGCGGTAGGTGACCGACTTGTCGACCGGCTGGTCGTCGTCGTGCGGCCATTCCTGGGCCCCGAAGTTGACGCTGCCGGACTCGGCGACGACCTGGGTGGCGATCGCCTTGGTCAGGTCGATACGGCCCGAACCCTGCTGGTATCCGGGGAAGTTGCCCGGTGTGGTCGCCGAGGCGAGCAGGGCCTTGAGCTGCTGCCCGGTCCAGTCGGGGTGCTCCTGCTTGAGCAGTGCGGCGGCTCCCGAGACGTGCGGGGTCGCCATGGACGTACCGCTGGCGGCGGTGTAGCCGTCGGGGCCGGGGGTTCCCATGGTCGTGCCTGCCGCGCGTGCGGCGACGATGTTCACGCCGGGGGCGGTGACGTCCGGTTTGATGGCGCCGTCGCCCAGGCGCGGGCCGCTGCTGGAGAAGGGCGCCATGGCGTTGTTCTTGTCGACGGCGCCGACGGTGAGTGCCGCGTCGGCGCTGCCGGGTGTGCCGATCGTGCCGGTGGCGCTGGGGCCGGCGTTGCCGGCGGCGACGACGAAGAGGGGCCCGCCGTTCGCGGAGAGGGTGTCGACCGCCTCTTCCAGCGGATCGGTGCCAACGTTGTCAGTGGCTCCCAGGCTCATGGAGACGATGTCGGCGTCCTGCTCGGCGGCCCAC
This sequence comes from Streptomyces sp. cg35, assembly GCF_050410835.1. Classification (NCBI taxonomy): domain Bacteria; kingdom Bacillati; phylum Actinomycetota; class Actinomycetes; order Kitasatosporales; family Streptomycetaceae; genus Streptomyces; species Streptomyces sp. cg35. The sequence goes on along the minus strand of NZ_CP191268.1, from coordinate 161,226 downwards.
TCCATACCGGCGAGGATCCAGGAGTCGGCGCCGCTGCCGTCGTCGGCGAGGACCTTGCCCACCAGGAGCTGGGCGCCGGGGGCGACGCCCTTGTACTTGCCGCCGGACTGCGCTCCGGTACCGGCGATGGTGGAGGCGACGTGCGTGCCGTGTCCGTGACCGTCGACGGCACTGGCGTCCGTGGTGAAGTTCTGGGCCTGCAGGACCTGTTGGGAGAGGTCCGGGTGGGTCCGGTCGATGCCGGTGTCCAGGACGGCGACCTTGACGCCCTTGCCGTCGTAGCCCGCCTTCCAGGCGTCGGGAGCCCCGATCTGGGGGACGCTCACGTCCAGCGAGACCTTCGCCCGGCCGTCGAGCCACACCTTTCTGACGCCCGGAGCGGTCGATCGGGCGCCGGACTTCGCGCCGTCGGTGAGCGCCTGCCAGACGTCGGCCGCTCCCTTTGCCGGTGCCGTGACGGCCTCGGCGTTCAGCTTGCGGTAGCTGCGGGTGACGTCGGCGTCGTCGGTGGCGTGCAACGCGGTCTTGGCGGCAGGCTTCGCGCCCCGGTAGGAGACGATGAGGCCGAGACCCTCGGGGTGGGTCTTGCGGTAGGCGGCGCCGGCCAGTTCGGTGACGTCGAACAGGCGGCGGTCCAGTGTCCCGTCGGAGATCAGCCGGGCGGCGTCGGCGGGTACGACGTGCGTGTGGCCCTGGTACTGCTCCACCTCCACTGGTATCCGCTCGCGGCCGTCCGCTCTTTCCATGCCGACGGGCGTGCCCTTGCCGTCGACGGCCACCCGGTCGCCGGTGATGAGGGTGACCCAGCGCTCCGGTGCGGTGGTGGGCTTGTGGAGCGGGGCGGGCTTCTCGGCCGCCGAGGGCGAGGAGGTCATCCCCACGGTCAGCGCCATGGCGGCGGTCGCGACGATGGCCGCGACGCCGGCTCTCTTACGTCTGATGGACAACACTTCTCCTGATAGGTGCTGGTGTGCAGGGGCAGCGGCCGTGCGGGGGCCGTTGAACAGGGGGTGGGGGAGGGGCGACGTCCCGGCTCACTTCCATACGCGGACGTAGTCGACGTACATGGTGGAGCCGGAGTCGAAGGTCTCGTCGGCGATGTTCCCCTCGGGGAAGGCGCTGATCTCGTGCGAGATGACGATGAACTCGTCGACGAGGGGGATCTGCTGCGGATCGGTGACCGTGCGCACGACCTGGCCGTCGTAGAGGAACTTGAGGTAGTCGCCCGTCCAGCTGAGGCCGAAGGTGTGCCAGTACGTGCTGTGCAGGGCCGCCGCGTCGAGCACTCCGGGGGACGCCTTGTGGTCGGCGCCGTAGCCGTCGTAGTGGATGTTCGTGGAGTACGTGTCGGACTGGTACGCGGTCTCCGCGATGTCGATCTCCGCGCCGTCGGCGGCCGTGCCCGGCGTGCTGCCGTGGGTGGGGTGCTGCAGCCAGACCGCGGCCAAGTGGCCGTTGGTGGGAGGCACATGGACCTTGAACTCGATCGCGCCGCCGTGCCAGGCGTACTTGCTCTTCGTCTCGATCCGGCCGCCGGCGTACTGGCCGGCGCCGATGTTCCGGACGTCGATGGCGAGGGCACCCTGCCCGGCTGCGTCGGGGCGGACGTTGGCCGGCTTGTACCACCAGCGGATGCCGTCGTGCGGGTCGCGCTCCTGGTCCAGGGCGGTCCACTTCGTGCTGTCCAGAGCGGAGTCGGTGAACTCGTCGCTGAAGACCAGCTCGGACGCCGAAGCTCTCTCGGCACCGAGCGGCCGAACACCGGCCGGGGATGCGGGGTCGACTGCGGTCGAACGGGCCGTGGCGCCCGCCCCCGCCGTACCGGCCGCGGTCGTGAGCAGTGTGCATGCGCTCAGGACGGTCGCGACGACCAGGAGACGACTCGCGTTGTTCGTCACTGTGCACTCTCCTCGCGCCTCGGTCGCAGGGTTGCTTGCCGAGGAGTGTGGAGGAAGTCATTCGCATGGTCAACTAATTCATTAGAACGAATTAGATCGACAGGCTGAACCGGCCGGGCCGTCCCGCCAGTAAGGTCGGATTCGTCGCGTTGAGAACCGAGGGCAGGAACACGTGAGCGCACCACAAGCCTCCGCGGGCACGGCCGTCCGGGGCCAGAAGGCCCGGAGCCTCGCCGAAGAGCTCCGCAAGGGCATCGCCGAACTGCGCTGGCCCGCGGGCAGATTGCCGACCGAGCAGGCGCTGGCCCGCGAGCAGGGCGTGAGCCTGAACACCGTACGCAGGGCGGTCGACCTGCTGGTCCAGGACGGGCTCGTGTACCGCAAGCAGGGTTCGGGCACATACATCGCAACGGCGGACAAGGCCGAGGCGGGGCCGCTCGTCGGGGTCGCGGTGCCCTCCATGACGTACTACTACCCTCGGATCATCGGGGGCATCGAGCGTGAACTCGCCCGGCACGGCGCACAGATGATGCTGCGCAGCACCGACTGGGACCCCGCTACGGAACGGCAGGCGATCGAGAACCTCGCGAACGCCGGCGCGGCAGGGCTGCTCCTGGTGCCGGGACTCGGCGAGACGGCCTCAGGGCTGTGGACCGACGGCCTCGACGGCCTCGGACTGCCGGTGGTCCTCGTCGAGCGCGGCCTCGAGATCCCGGCCACGCTCGACGAGTTCGTCGCCTCGAACCATGCCGCCGGCGCGCACTCCGCGATCCGTCACCTGGTGGAGCTCGGGCACACCCGGATCGGCTACCTGGAGCGCGCCAGCGCGCACACCGCCGCGCAGGTCAGATCAGGGCTGCGGGCCGGTCTGCAGAACGCGGGGCTCGGTCCCGACCCGACCGTCTCCGAGTCGCTGACCCGGTGGACGCCCAAGGACGCCGAGCGCTTCCTCGACCGCCTGATCGCACACCGGGCCACGGCGGCACTCTGTTTCGCTGACCGGGAGGCCGCGCTGCTCGTCAGTGTCGCCGGGCGACGTGGACTCGACGTCCCCGGGGACCTGTCGGTGATCGGATACGACGACGAAGTGGCCGATCTGTCGGAGGTGCCACTCACTGCCGTGTCCCCGGCCAAGGCCGAGATTGGGCGGCTGGCGGTGAACGTCCTGCGCGCGCGTCTGTCCGATCCGGACGCCCCGCGCCGCCAGGAGTCCCTCGTGCCGCGCCTCGTCGTGCGGGACTCCACCGGGCCCGTACGGCATGGATGAACGGGAGGGAACACATCCCGGGGAGATCGCGCGGGCAGTGGCGCACCGGCTTTCGATGCTGAGGCGTTCTGACCGGCGTGAGCATGCTGCGCCTACTACAGTGCGGTGTGGGCCGTGACTGGCGCTGAGGTGGAGCACCACCGGGGAGCGGCCTGACGAGACGTCGTTGCCGTGCGCCTGGGCGAGTGGTCAGCAACGCCTGGAGGCAACGATGCCCGCGACTCGGACGGCCCGGCTCATGGACGGCACCGGCCTCGCCAAACGCATCATCGAAGAGGCTGCTGCCAAGGCGGCAGAGGTTTCACGGCGTGGGGGGACCCGCCCCTGCCTGGCGACGGTGCTGGTGGGAGAAGACCCCGCGTCGGCCACGTACGTCCGCATGAAGCGCGCACGGTGCGCGAAGGCGGGCATCCAGTCCCGGCACATCGCTCTGCCCGCCACCACCACGACCGCCGAACTGATCGACACCCTCGCTGGTCTGTCCGGCGATCCGGACGTGCACGGCATTCTGCTCCAGCATCCTTGCGGCCCGCACATCGACGAGCGAGCGGCGTTCGAGGCCATCGCCCCGGAGAAGGATGTCGACGGGGTCACGCTCCATTCGTTCGCCGCGATGAGCTTCGCGCGGCCGGGTTTTGTGTCCTGCACTCCGGGCGGAATTATGCGGTTGCTGGAGGCGTACGACGTCGACCTCGCCGGCAAGCACGCCGTCGTGGTGGGCCGCAGTGCGATTCTCGGCAAGCCTGCAGGGATGCTCCTGCTCGCCAAGGACGCGACAGTGACCTACTGCCACTCCCGCACGGCGGACCTGCCGGGGATCGTCCGGGAAGCTGACGTCGTGGTGGCGGCCGTGGGACGGCCCCGGCTGATCCGGGGTCAGGACATCAAGCCCGGCGCGGTGGTGATCGACGCCGGATACAACCCGGGCAACGTCGGCGACGTGGACTTCGACACCGCCCGTACCCGCGCCCGTCTGATCACTCCGGTGCCCGGCGGCGTCGGGCCGATGACCATCGCCGTCCTGCTCGCGCAGACCGTGGACGCCGCCGCCGAACAGTCCGGAACGCAGCACCACTGACCGCCTGAACGAGAGACCTCGTAGCGGGCTGGTCGGCAGTTCGTCCTGATAGCGGCTCGCCGCCCGTGAGTGCGGTGAGCCGCAGAGGACGAGGGTCCGCAGACGTCGTCAAAGTCGCTGTCGAAGTGCAGCCTCCCGTCCACCAGTTCGTGTGTGCATGATCCTGGCTGCCATCGGCTCAGGACAAGGTCCGCTGTCGTCGCCCCACCGGGGGAGTGAGGCGTCCTGGCCCTGGGTTACGTCGATCTGCCGCTCGTCACGGCATGTCACACTTCCTGTGATCACGCCGCCGGCCGAGCCTGCGCCGCCAGGGCGGGCCCCTGTCTCGCCAATGCCGGGACCGCAGTGAAGTTCCGCTCCCTGGTGCCTTGCAGGGCCCACCTGATCAGTCGCTGGTGAGCGGTCTGGGACGAGCCGAGCTTGCATCAGTGATCACTGACCGGACAGGCACATCCGACCGACTGGCCAACCGATCAGAGAAACGACGCTCTAGCCGTGACGTGGGGCGACAATCCCGGTGGAGGATGACATGCGGTTCCTGGTGCCCGTGACACGGGTCGCTCTTGCGGTGCTGACGGCGGCGGCGCTCGCAGCCAGTGCCGCCCACGCCCCGTCTGTCGGCGTGGGCATCGACGACTTCTTCAGCTATTTCACGGTGCTGAGCAACTGCGCCACCACTCTCGTGCTGGCCTACGGCGCCCTGGCCGCCGCTCTGGGCCTCCCGCCGACTCCGGACCTGCTGCGCGGAGCGGTGACGCTTTACATGGTGATCACCGGTCTCGTCTTCGCCATCGCTCTGGCCGACGTGGAGACCGCGATGCTCCCCTGGACCAACACGGTCCTGCACCAGCTCATGCCTTTGGTCATGCTCGCCGACTGGCTCCTGTTCCCGCCCACGCGCCCGCTCCGCCTGAGTCGTACGGTGACCTGGCTGGCATTTCCCCTGCTCTACGCCGCCTACACGCTCGTACGTGGACCCCTGGCGCACTGGTATCCCTACCCCTTCCTCAATGCCGAGGCCCACGGCTACCCCCGCGTGCTTGTCGCCTGTCTGCTGATCGCTGTCCTGGCGTGCGCTCTCACTGCCGCAATCACCTGGGCGGCCAATGCCCGCCGGCGCCAGAGTGCTCAGCGCACGCAGGCCTGACCGGGCGGCGCACACCAAGTACGGCGGTCTCACCGCCCGATGATGCGACGGCCGGCGCAACAGGCCGTCGGCGCGGACCGGAACGTGATGGCCGAAGGCGGGACAGGACCCGCGGCGTGCGGACCGCCGAGAGGGACTGGATGTGATCATGTGAGGGTGCTGCGCTCTTCGTCGTTCCACGTCCCGTACCCGGCCTGGTGGCGTCCTGTTGTGGAGGCAGCGGCGGCGTTCCTGGTGCTCGGAGCCACGGCGGCCGTCCTGGAGTGGTCTTTGGGCTGGGGACCCCGTGGCGTGGGCGAGCTGGTGCTCGGGGCGGTCGCTGTTGTCCTGGTGGTGCTGCGGCATCGGTTTCCCGTGGTGGTGCTGCTGGGGCTTTCGGCGGCGGCGGGAGCGGTGCCTGCAGTGGCGCTGCTGACGGCGGCCGCTGCCTTCGAAGCAGGTCGGCGGACCGGCGCACTGCGATGGCCGGTCGTGGTGTTCGCCGCCGCGTCGCTGCTGCCGATGGCGACCGCGCCGTACCGGGCTCCCTCTGCCGGACAGATCGTGCCCTTGGGGATGGTCGTGGCCGTGCTGGCCGTGATCGGGCCGGCGCTGGTCGGCATCGTGGTCGGCCAGCAGGAACGGGCGGTGCGCCTGCTGCGCGACAGCGCCCTGGCGGCGGACGGCAGAGCGCGGCTGGCCGAACGCTCCCGTATCGCTGCCGAGATGCACGACCTTGTAGGTCATCGGCTCAGCCTCATCTCGCTCTACTCCGGAGGCCTGGAACTCGCCCTGGCCGAACGGGAGCCGTTCCTGCAGGCGGAAGCGGCCCAGATCCACACCGCCGCCGGCCTCGCAGTGACCGAACTCCAGGAGGCACTGGGGGTGCTCGGGCCCGACGACGACACCCGTCCCACCGAGGCCACTGGCACACACGCCGACCTCGCTGCGCTCGCAGCCGCCTCCCGCGCCACGGGCACCCCCGTCACGCTGGAGTGGACCGGCGACGATCTGGCCGGAGCCGTGCCACGACTCCGGCTCGCGGTGCACCGCGTCGTCAGGGAAGCCCTCAGCAACGCGCATCGCCATGCCTCCGGTGCGGCGCTGCAGATCACCGTCGTCTCTGCGCAGGACGACGTACGGGTCCGCGTGCACAACGGTCCCTCGCCGCTGCCCGCCGACTCCGCCAGTACAGGCCTGGGCCTGGCCGGGCTCAGAGAGCGTGTCGCGCTGCTGGGCGGAACGCTGGACGCGCACGCGACAGGCGCGGGCTTCACCGTGGAGGCCTACCTCCCCCGGAGACCTCCTGCGCAACTGCCGACGGCAGACGAGAACCCCGCCCCCACTCCCGTCCGCCCCGCCCGCGCGCTGCGTCTGACGGCCGGGGCAGCAGGGCTGATGGTCGTCGGCGGGCTTCTGCTGCTCGGACTGCGGCTGGTGGACCGGTACGCCCCGGAGCCGGTGCCCTTGACCGAGCCCGGTCCGATCAGGCTCGGCATGTCCAGAGAGACAGTCGAGCAGCGGGCGGGCGAGAACGAGCCCCTGGCCCGTGCGGCTGCGACCGGACATGAGCCACCACCGCCCGCTGCCGCCGCCTGTGTCTACCCGTACGTGAGCCAGGAACCGGACGACGACGAGCTCCACCTGGTGCGTTACTGTTTCCGCGACGATCGGCTGGTCGAAATCTCCCGATTCGCAGTTCCTGCCCGATGACCCGACGCCACCGTTCCCGGAGTGCCTCATGATCAGAGTCCTGCTTGTGGACGACGAGGTGCTGGTGCGTGCAGGTATCCGGCTGGTGCTGCGCCATGCCGACGACATCGAGGTCGTCGCCGAAGCGGGGGACGGTGACGAGGCCGTGGCCGAAGCCACTCGTGTCCCGGTCGATGTCGTCCTGCTCGATGTACGGATGCCCGGTTCGGGCGGACTGGCCGCCGTGCAACGCCTCAAACAAGCCCGGCCCATGGCAGCAGTGCTGATGCTCACCACCTTCGGCAACGAGGAGTACGTCGCCGAGGCGCTGACCGCGGGCGCGGACGGCTTCCTGCTCAAGAGCAGCCGCCCCGAGGAGCTGATCGGGGCGGTCCGCTCGGCCGCCGGCGGTGAGGCGGTGCTCTCGCCCGGGGTGACCGGCCACGTGCTGCGTACGCTGCGGGAGTCGGCCGCGCGGGACAACACCGGGGCCGCCGCTCGCGCCAGGGAACTGATCTCCTCGCTCACCGACCGGGAGCGTGCGGTGCTGGCCCTGCTCGGCAACGGCATGTCCAACGCGGAGATCGCCGGCCGGCTGGGTGTGGAGACCGGAACCGTGAAGGCGCACGTCGGCCGCATCCTCACGAAGCTCGACGCGGCCAATCGGGTGCGAGCGGCGATCATCGCCTACGAAGCAGGACTGACCGGAACCCCTTGAGCACGACGCACCGAGCCTGATACGCCAGCACAGCCACCAGCGGCACGACGGTCAATGCCGCGACCAGCCAGTAGAAGGGCGTGCTCTCGCCCCAGCCGCCCGGGTCGAACAGGGCCGCCAGTTGATCTCGAGCACGGTAGTAGCCGTACAGCATGATCAGTACGGACAGAGTCGAGCAAAGCACCGCGGACAACCAGGATCCGGCACTCGCACCCAGCACCGCGACGAGCAGGTACCACGGCCACACGGGCTCACTGACCAGATAGCCCCACCGGCCGCCGTGGGCATCGCCTGCCGACACGCACCACTGAAGGCCGAGGCCGACGGCCACAGCGACACCGAGGTCGATCAGGAATCGCCTAGCCACAGGTGGCCACCCGCTGTCCGGTCCGCCGCAGCCGCCGGCACAGCCGCCAGGCCTGCCAGAGCGCCGCATACGCAACGAGTCCGTCAATGCCCCAGTCCAGGCCGCGCAGCGACGCGTCGACCGCCACGGTCCACAAGTAGTCGAAACCTGTCGGCATCTGCTCCGGCTGGAACGTGCGGTAGATGTCGATCCGCGGGTGGATCACCTCCGCGGCGACACCCGCCAGCGCGTAGCCCAACAGCACCGCCCGGGCTGCGGTTCGGGCCGCGCGCGGCATCGCGGGCAACAAGGCGCCGGGGTCCACGACGTGGGGAGCTGTCCGGTACCAGGACCTGTACGCCAGGACCAGTGCGACCAGCCCCAGAAGAGAGAGCCCTTCCTGGACGAGCTGGGTTCCGCTGTAGGTGCCGATGACCGGGGTGAGGCCCCAGTCGACGTACCGGCCGTGAGTGATGTCATCGAACAGCAGATGGGTGGCCGTTCCCTGGACGGCCGACAGCCACAGCCAGCCGAACGCGGCGGGCCCGCGAAGCCGGAACCCGGTGGCCGGCCCGGCAAGCCTGCCCCGCAGCCGAGGTCCGGCCAGGTCCACCAGCGGGCGCTTGAACAGCGCGTGGAAGACCACCAGCATCAGCGCCGTCTGCAGCGGACAGAAGAGGAGACCCGGAACCCAGTCGTGCATGCCGAGGTTCGGGAACGGCAGTTGGTAGACGTCCGGCATCATCGAGCCGATGACCAGAGCGGACGGCACGAGTCTGCCTCTGAACAGCGGGACGACGGCGGCAGGATGTACAAAGGTCGCGGGCATGCGGGGCTCCGGGGAAGGGGGGACTGGCCCTTCCATCCTCGAAGCGCCCGACCGTCCCTCTCTCGTCCCCGGGCAGGAAAACGACCCTGGACCTTCGGAATAGGTTCCACCGCGACGCTGTGGACCCAGGGCCACGGCACTGTTCCCCGAGCCCGGCAGGGAGCCTCCGGACGGATTTCGCAGGGTGGCTTGTTCGTGCCACATCCCCTGCGCAGGCGGTGTCGCTGGCCCTAGTCTCAGGAGATGACGCCCCGACAGACGGATATTGCAGAGGTTTTCACGCGGGTGCTGGAACAGGCCGCGGCAGATCCGCTGGATGTGCAGGGTGCGCTGGCCGTGTTCGTGGAGAGCAGCCGGTGGCTTTACGGGGCCCGCGCCGCGCTCGTCCGCTACACGCCGCTCGGCACGACAGTGGTGTGGACGGACGGCACCGACAGCGCGGTCCGGTCTCTGGCGGCGGACGCTGCCGGCTGGGGCGAGGGCCCGGGCCACGACGTGCAGAGCTCGGGCTGCGCACTGCTCGACGTGGACGTGACCACGCACTCGGCCTGGGAGCGCTGGCCGCGGTGGGCGCCGCGAGCCGCGAGCCTGGGCTTCGGGCGAGTCACGGTGCTGCCCCTCAGCGGCGATGACGGTTTGGTCGGCGCCGTGGTGCTGCTGGGCGCGCCGGGCAGCCCATTGGATGAACCGGCCCTGGAGCTGGTCCGTTCTCTTGCCGAGGCGGCAGCCGGCATGTGGAAGTTGCAGCGTGAGGTAGAGGAAAGCCGCTCTCACGCAAGCGACCTGCAGCAGAGCCTGTCCACGCGCGTGGTGGTCGAACAGGCCAAGGGGATCCTGGCCGCACGGCACAACATCAGTCTCGAAGTCGCCTTCGCCCGCCTGCGCCTCCGTGCAACCACCGGGCAGCGCACCATCTTGGAGGCGGCCCACGACGTCGTGGAAGGCCGGCAAGAAGCAGTCGGACCGTAGAAAGACGCCTGCGGCTGACGGTGCGACGATTCACGTGGGGCTGCTCAGGGAGTATGTCCTGATGTAGAAACGGGATGAGGGCGGCAGCCCGCTGGCTCTCCGTCGATGATGCTCTCGTAGAGCGCCCCTGGCCGCAGGGCGCTGTGAAGTGTTCCTCGAGAAGGCCTCGGAGCGCGGCGGAGCCTCCCCGTGAATCCGGGCTGCCACGGTTCTGGCTTGGCGATCACTGCGACGCAGAATCCCTGACCACTTGTCAGTGGGTGATGCCAGCATGGGTAGTTCGTCGGGCAAGCAGTCTCGGAGGGGGAGCCGTGGTCTGGATCGACAGGTACTGGCGAAGAGACGGTACGGAAGTCAGGGCGCACTCCAGGTGGGCCGCCGGAGCCCGCCGTGAGGTGGCCCTCTTCGTCGGCGTAGCCGTGGTGGTCGTGGCCGCGGGAAGTTCCATGAGCACCACCACCGATTCGCCCGGATCGAAGCCGGGTCCCTCGGGGCGTACGCCCGGACCGACGTCCACGGCGGCCTATCCGGTGCACTTCCCGGGGTGGGAGAAACCGAGGAGACCCACGCCGACGGTCTCGTACCCGATCCGTTTCTCGCGCGGCGGTGAACAGTAATGGGGCGGGCGCCTGCGCGGCGTCGTCGGCCGACCAAGCGTCAGCAGCGCCTGCAGGCGCAACTGCTGACCGTCTTACTAGGAGCAGTGGCCGCGCTCTGGCTGATCGGCGCGGTGGTCGGCTGGCTGCTGGCTCACTGGTGGGTCCTGCTCGTGCTCGCTGCGCTGGCGGGACTGGCAGGCGCGGGGTTCTTCCAGCAGCGGCAGCAGCGGGCCGCGTGGGCGGACGCCCGGCGCCAAGGGCTGCGTTACGCGCTGTCCCAGCTGGACCGGCTTCACCACCGTGAGTTCGAGTACGCGGTGCGGGACCTGATGCTTCGCGACGGCTGCACCGACGCGAAGCAGGTCGGCGGCGCCGGCGACAACGGCGCCGACGTGCTCGCCACCGACCCGCTGGGGCGCAGATGGGTCATTCAGTGCAAGCATCGCAAGGCTGGTGCGGAAGGTTCAGCGGTGGGAACCCCGGACCTGCAGCGGCTGAACGGGACGGCCCGGCCGCTTCACCATGCGGACGTGGTGGTGCTGGTGACCAATGGAAGGTTCTCGTCGAAGTGCCCGCCACTTGCGCAGCAGTTGTCCATTGCTCTGGTGGATCGGCAGGTGCTGGCGGCCTGGGCTGCGGGGTCGCGGCCCTTGTGGGAGGTGTTGCCGAAGGTGCCGCCCCCACGGCGATCGACTCCCCTGAGTTGAGAGAAAGGCAGGCCAGAGCGGCGTTGAAGAGCGAGGCTCCGGGGCGTGTGGCCGCGGAACGCACCAGCCCCTGTTCTTCCGACCGATCTCGCTGACCGGCCCGCGGGGCAGGCCCTCAGAGCCTGCCCCGCGTCGGAAGCCCCGCTTTCACCGTCCGTGTTCGCTCGAGTAGCGGGAGTGATCGTGCGGTCATAGCCTGGCCGTTGTGGCAGCGGCTGGCGTGAGGCTGCCACCGGCGACCGCGGGGCGCACCCGCGACAAGCCGGGACGCGAGGTGAGACCCATGAACGCCCTGCATCTGCCGGTGTTCCTCGTCCTGATCGTGGCAGTGATCTTCCTGCTGCGAAAAGGCGAGGGCAAGCTCTCCCACATCGTGGTGGGCGCCGCATTCGGCTTCTATCTGGCGGGCACGTCGGCAGCGTCCGCCGTGTCCTCGACGCTCGACTCCGCAGTCACGGCCATCAGCTCGCTCATGTGACGACACAGGCGTGTGCCCCGCCTCCAGGTGCGAGCACGCTCGACAGCGCTTGCGGATCAGCGCAGCCCGTCGAAGAGATCGTTCTCGGGTACGGGCGCGCCGGTGGTGTCCTGGACGCGGAGGAAGGTCTCCATGCCCATGAACTCGCCGAACCTCTCCTTGCCCATCTTGAGGAAGAAGATGTTCTCGCCCTGGCTCGCGTGCGCGGCCAGCGCGTCGAACTTCTGATCGCTGAACGCGGTGGTGTCCACCCACGTGGTGATCTCGTCATCGGGCAGGCCGATCTCGGCCATCGCGGCGGCCTCGGCAGGATCGGGCTCCGGCATGTCCGGATGGAACTCGCGCATGATCTCACCGAACCGCTGCATCCCCGAGCGGGGCATCGTCGTCCAGTACACCTTCGGTGTCAGCCCGGTCATCTCCAGCGCTGCCATCGTGATGCGGTGGGCCTGGATGTGGTCGGGGTGGCCGTAGAAACCGTTCTCGTCGTACGTGACGACCACATCGGGTCGGTAGTGGCGCATGAGTTCCGCGAGTCGCGCGGCGCCTTCCTCCACGGGTGTCTGCCAGAAGGATCCGGGGGCGTCGTTGCTCGGCCAGCCCATCATTCCGGAGTCGGCGTAGTCCAGCGTCTCCAGATCGCTGATCTTCAGCGCTTCACAGCTCGCCTCGAGTTCCTGACGGCGCATCGTGGCGACGGCCGCCGGGTCGTGCCCGGGGTCGCCCGGCTTGACGCCCCCCGGCCCGTCGCCGCAACCGCCGTCGGTACACGTCACCAGAACCGTGCGGATTCCCTCCGCCGCATACCGCGCGAGGACCCCTCCGGTTCCGGTGGCCTCGTCGTCGGGGTGGGCGTGCACGGCCATGAGCGTCAAGGGTCGGTCAGTCATGAAACGTCCTTCTGCAGAAAGTGCGTATCGGTGCGGGTGCGCGATGGGCGTACCGCGATCCCAGGGTCCGGAGTCTGTCAGGCGGGCGACCTTGTGGTCCGTGTGTATCCCGTCCGTAGAGCGCCGGCCCCTCGGTCGATGCAACAGTGCCGGGCGGACCAGCTGTTCCCGACGACCCGCCTTCACCTCGACTCTTGATACATCTATCGAGATTCGATAGATTCCCATCGTGAATCGATGGGAGGGTGGGCTGTGGGACAGCTGACAGTGGGGGCGCTGCGCGCCGTGATCGTGGTGGTGCTCGCCGGAACCGTGTTCGTGCAGACGTCGATGGTGTGGGCGTTGGCCTCCGATCCGGAAGACGGGTCGCTCCCGCTCACCCCGCTGCGCGTGATCATGATCCTGGGCATGGTGGCGGCGCAGGTCGCCCTGGTCTGCGTGTGGCGGCTGGTCATGATGGTGCGGCGCGGAACCGTGTTCTCCCACGCTGCCTTCCGGTACGTCGACACCGTGATCGGCGCGATCGTGGCGGCGGCTCTCCTCTGGTTCGCGGTCACGGGCATCAATGCCCCCGGCCAACGGGACGACCCGGGCGTCACCCTCATCATGGGCGGGATCGGCGTGGCCATCCTGGGAGTCGCGCTCATCGTGCTCGTGCTGCGGATGCTGCTCGCCCAAGCCGTGGCGCGCGACGCCGAAGCGACGCAGATGCAGGCCGAGTTGAACGAGGTGATCTGATGCCGATCGCCGTCGACATCGACGTGATGCTGGCGAGGCGGAAGATGTCTGTGGGCGAGCTCGCAGACCGTATCGGGATCACCCCCGCCAACCTGGCGGTACTCAAGAACGGCCGTGCCAAGGCGGTGCGCTTCGCGACGCTCGCCGCGCTCTGCGAAGTACTCGAATGCCAGCCGGGCGACCTGCTGCGATGGGAGCCCGAGGACGCCGTGGGCGAATGAACCGTGTCTGACGACGCGGCATCGCCGAATGCACTGTCTGTGATCAACTCGGCGAGCGCCTCGGGTGCTCCCCAAGGGGATCCCGCGGCCGGCGACGATGCCCCGCCCTCGTGATCCGGGTGGAGTTCGGCACGCCCTGATCGCCGTGCGCGCCGACCGCGTACGCGGATCCGGTCACGGTGCCGCTCGGCCGGGCCGCGTCTCGGTGCGCGGGCCGAGGAGTTCGGCAAGGCCCTGGCGGGTGGCGGCGAGGACGACGCGGTCGGTGGGGCGTAGTACGTAGCCGGGGTGCAAGCGCCAGACGAGGCCGGGCGGCGATGCCGAGGTGTCGTCGTCGGGGGAGGCCGCGAGGTCGGGGCGCCGGTCGTCCGGTGCGGTGGAGTCGATGGCCAGCACCCGCCAGGCGCCGGACCGGAACGACTCGGCGACGGTCCGCCCCTCCAGCAAAGGGTGCCCGGCCACATCGAGGGCAGCGAACAGCAGCACCCTCCGTTCGACGGGGATGGCCCCCAGGACCTGACGGCCCATCATCGCGCTGGCGAAGGCAGGGGCGGCGAGCGTGGTGACGCTGCGGCTGCGGGTCAGGGCTCGGGGGTGGGCGGCGCGCAGGGTCCGGTAGACGGCGGTGGCGAACGCGTCGTCGTACAGGCGCAGGGAGACCCGCAGATCGGGTTTGACGGAGCGGGCGTACAGCGCGGCTTCGAGGTTGGTGGTGTCGTGGCTGGTGAGGGCCAGCAGGGCGTGTGCGCGGTGGATCTTCGCGGCCTCCAGGACTCCTTCGTCGCGTACGTCACCGAGGAGGGTCGGCACGCGCAGGCGACGGGCGAGCGGGATGCCGCGGGCGTCCGGGTTCTCCTCCACGCACACCACGGGGATGCCCAGTTCGTGCAGTCGGGCGAGGACGCGGGTGCCCACCTTGCCGAGACCGAGCAGCACCACATGTCCGGACAGCCGTCGGGGCGGGCGGCGCAGCGCGGACGCAGTGCGGAAGGTACCGAATGCTTCGAGGGCGGCGGCGAGCAGGACCGGCAGGAGCAGCAACCCGGCCAGCCCGGTGAGAAGTTGGAGTATCTGCCGGGCGGCAGGCTCGCCGATCGCCGGATCGTCGATGGCGAACAGGTCCAGCAGGGTGAGATACCCGGCGCGCAGCGGACGGGGCTCTGTCGTGGCCCAGGTGGCCAGGGCCAGACCGACGACGCAGACCACCAGCCCTGCCAGCGACCAGCGCAGGCGGCGCGAGAACAGCGACCCGATCGGCAGCCCGCGTCCCGTCAGACGGCGTGGCGGCAGACCGCGACCGGCGGGAGTCACGGCGTCAAGGACCACCGTGCCGCGACCGGTGGCGGCCGCGACCGTGCGGTCGTCGGGCAGCAGCAGCGGTCCGTCCTGACCGGATGCGTCCGAACCCTCCGTTCCCGCAGGATCGTTGGTGGTGGACGACAACAGCGCGAGCGTGCACATACCGGGGTCGGCGACCCCGCCGCGACCTGGTGGGTGGCGTTCCACGGCGCGCAGCAGCAGCCCGTCGGCCTGGACGACCTTGCTGGTCCCGGCCACGGCGGTGGCCGCCAGTGCGGGGGCCGCGGTGTCCGCGTCCGACAGGACGGTCGTCGAGGTGTCCACGGCGTCCGGGTCGAGGCCGGGCTGCGCCAACGCGGCAACCTGGTCCAGGAGTTGGGTCAGGTGCTGCCCGAGCCGGCGGTCGTAGAGCCGGATCACCAGGCGCAGACGGGGGTTGAGGCGGCGGGCGGCCAGTGCGGCGCGGATGTTCGTCTCGTCGTCGTCATGGACCAGGGCCAGAGCATCCGCCCGTACGACGCCGGCCTCCGTGAGCGTGTCCTCGTCCAGCACCGGAGCTTCCAGTACCCGGGGCGTCTGTCCGGCGAGGGAGTCCATGGCCATGGGGGCGGCCCGGTTCATGGCGGCCTGCAGCCGGCTGAGCAGCGCTGCCGCCCGCATCCTGCCCGCGCCGCCGGCCTCGGGCTCGGTAACGGTGCGCGCGGTCGGGACGACGATGGTGACTTGGGTGCGGTAGAGCTCGCGCAGTTCGGCGGCCAGTCGTTCGGCGAGCGCGTCGTCACCGCAGACGATCATGTGGCCGGGCAGAGGGGGCTGTTGGGTCTGATGGGGAAGCGGCACAAGGATCATGGTGCGGGGAGTTCACTGGGGGCGTCCACCGGATCGGCGTGCGGGGGAAGGCAATTCTTCAAGTGCTGGCACCGGAACGGCGGTCGGTGGGGTGTTGAGAGCGTGTCCATGGCTGCCGTGGAGTCCCCCTCGTATGAGGTCAGCAGAAAGGAAATCCGGCTGCCAGGAGGGGAGTTGCCTGCGGCGCGTCGGGCTCCCAGGTGCGCCGCCGGTGGCCGCCGCGATGCCCGGACGAGGCGCGGCTCGTGGCCTCGCCCCGCGTCGACTTGGCCGACATGAAGCAGGTCTACGACCTTGATGGATCGGGTCGGCGAGAGAGGCGGCTCTAAGCTGACGGTCAGCCGGCGTCAGGCGGGAGGGCGGTGTCACGTGATGCCCGAGGACTGGGCGGGGATTCATCCCTCCCACCCTGACTTCGGGTGGGCTCTCCGTCACCCGCTCATACGAGCTCTGCCTCTCGACGCGCAGCCCCGGCAGTGCGACGAGGTAGAGGTCCCCGTCGCACTGCGCTCTCCCGTGTTGTCGCCGGAGCACGACGCATCCGAAGCGGTTCGCTCGCGGGCCGTCAGTGCGGGGCTGATCGCCTTGCTGGCCGCGATGACGGGCACATCACCCGGGCAGCAGCGCCAGTTCAGCCACTCGCCCCAGACCAAGGCAGCAGCTCCAGCAATCCCCAGTCCTGTCCTTCGCCGCATGCGGCGACTCTAGGGGACCTAGGTATCAGGCAGCAGAGGTAGCAGAGGTACCAGTCGCCCTTTCGGTGTCGGACTCCTGGTTTGCGCCGCACGGGCCGCCCGCGGCAGGCGTCATCGGGTGACCAGCTCCCGGCTCAGGACATGCTCGACCAGGGAGATCAGGACCTCCTTGCCGGACTCCCGATCGCGTACGTCGCAGAGCAGGACGGGCGTGTCCGGGTTCAGGTCGAGCGCGCGGGCCACCGCGTCCGGGCTGTGGCTGCGGATCCCGTCGAAGCAGTTCACCGCCACGATGAACGGGATGCCGCGGCTCTCGAAGTAGTCCACAGCGGGGAAGCAGTCCGCGAGCCGGCGGGTGTCGGCGAGAACAACCGCGCCGAGGCAGCCCGTGGCCAGTTCGTCCCAGACGAACCAGAACCGGTCCTGGCCGGGCGTGCCGAACAGGTAGAGGGCGAGGTTCTCGCGCAGGGTGATGCGGCCGAAGTCCATGGCGACTGTCGTCGTGGACTTGGTGGCCACCCCCTCCAGGCTGTCCACCGGGCGCGAGGCCTCCGTGAGAGGTTCTTCGGTGCGCAGGGGACGGATCTCGCTGACCGACTCCACCAGCGTGGTCTTCCCGACGCCGAAGCCGCCGGCGATCAGAAGCTTGAGCGCGGTGAAGTCGGCGGGCGCCGCATGCGGGGCGCGGTCAGAGTGCGCGGAGGCCATTGATCACTTCTCGCAGGAGATGGGCGGGGGGACGTTCTTTCCCGGTGGCGGAGGATTCGGGCGGGGTGATGTGGATCAGGCCCTGCGCCGTGAGGTCGCCGAGCAGGACGCGGACGACACCGAGTGGCAGGCCCGAGTCCGACGCGAGGTCCGCTACGGGGCGCGGGCCGTGGGCGCACAGGGCCAGCAGCGCGCGCTGCTCGGGCGGGAGCGGGCCGCGCGCGGGGTGGCCGCGGTGGGCCGGGCGATCGCCATGAGGTCGACGCGTTCGGCGCCGTTGTGGGTGCGGGCGCGGCCGGCTGTCATGGCGTAGAGCCTGACCAGAGGGCCGGCCTCTTCGTCGTAGCGGTCGGTCCAGGCCTCGTCGGAGCGTCCGCCCGGGCCCCCCGCGTGGTGGTTGGGAGGTCGGTCCGTCATGAGGCTCCACCATCCGGCGCCGGTGTGCCGTCCGCGCGCAGGGGCACGGTGAGGTGCTCGCGCACCCGGTCCACCAACAGGGCCATCTCGTACGCCACCAGACCGATGTCGGCGTGACCGTCGGTGAACACGGCGACGCACGAGCCGTCGCCGGCTGCGACCACGAAGAGGAAACCACCTTGCAGTTCGACCATCGTCTGGACGACGCCGCCCGCGTCGAAGTGCCGGCCCGCCCCCTTGGCCAGGGAGTGGAAGCCGGAGGCGATGGCGGCGAACCGCTCGGACTCGTCGCGGCCCATCCCGTGCGACGCGCCGACACACAGACCGTCGGTGGACAGCATGACCGCGTGCCGCACCTCCGAGACGCGGTCGACGAGGTCGTCGAGGAGCCAGTCGATGCCGCTCGCGCCGTGGTCGCTGTTCTGGTCGCCCACGGTGGTCACGGAGTAGGTCGGCGTCATCGGTCTCGGAACCCTTCGTCGTTCGCTGCGTGGTGGTGGGGCAGGTGGCCCAGGGTGCCCGGGCCGGCCGGTTCCTCGCGGGACGCGGAGGCGCGGCGCCGGCCGGAGCGCAGGGACGCCATCGTGGCGCGGGCTGCTTCCGGGGAGCGGACAGCCTGGCTCTGGGCGGGGTTCGGGCCCGCGCTCGTGTCCTCGTCCTTGCGCAGTTCGGGGGCAAGGCTGGCCTGGCGCACCCGGCGCGGCAGTCCGTCCTCGGCGTCGTCCGCGTCCGGTACCGGTGTGGGTCGCGCGGTGGGGGAGGGCTGTGGAGGTGCGGCATGCCGGGCGCGGGCGGGGAGTTGGCGGGGCGCCAAATCGCTGGGCGACATGCCGGGCTTCGCCTCGGGTGCGGTCGCCGGTTCCTGGCCGTAGTGCCGCTGGGAGGGGATGCGCGCGACGGTCGGTTCGGCAACTGGTGCGAGGCCGGGCTCCACCGCTCGTAGCGGCTCCGGCTCCGGGTCCGGCTCCGGTTCCGGCAGGGGCCGCAGGCCCGGGTGCGGGGCCTCCAGGAGCTGGTGCGGGAGGAAGACGACCGCGGTGATGCCGCCGTAGACCGAGCGGCGCAGGGTCACATCGACGTGCTGGCGCTCGGCGAGGCGGTTGACCACGAACAGGCCGAGCTGGCGCGAGTCGAGCAGGTCGATGTCCGCGGCCTGGATCTTCTCGTTGGCCGCGGCGAGCGCCTCGTCGCCCATGCCGAGACCGCGGTCCTCGATCTCCAGGACGGCGCCTGCCCCGACCTCCTCACCACGCACCACCACAGGGGTGTGCGGCGGTGAGTACGAGGCGGCGTTCTCGGTGAGTTCGGCGACGAGATGGATGAGGTCGGCGACCGCCGTGCCGGCCAGGCTGAGGTCCGGGATGTCGTGCAGCTGGACCCGCTCGATGTCCTCGGTCTCCGCGATGCCCGCGCGCACCGCGTCGATCAGCGGGACCGGGTTGCGCCAGGCGCGGCCGGGCGCGGAGCCGGAGAGGATCAGCAGGGACTCGGCGTGGCGGCGCATCCGCGTCGTCAGATGGTCCAGGCGGAAGAGGTCCTCCAGATCCGTGGGGTTCTCGGTGCGGCGCTCCATGGTGTCGAGGAGTTCCAGCTGCCGGTGCAGCAGCACCTGGCTGCGGCGGGCCAGGCTGACGTACACGCCGGACACCCCCGTCAGCACGGCGGCGCGGCCCGCGACGGCGCGCAGCGCGGCCCGCTGCACCGTGGTCAGCGCCGCGCCGACCTGCCCGATCTCGTCCCGGATCGGGTCGTGCGACAGCGGGGCCTCCTGCTCCAGGTCGAGGCCGTCGCCCCCGTGGATGCGGCGGATGGCGGCCGGGAGCCGGTGGGCGGCGAGTTCCAGCGCGGAATTGCGCAGGCGGGTCAGGTCATCGACGAGGCCGCGCCCGATGCGTACGGAGAGCAGCAGCGAGAGGATCACACCGAGCAGGCCGAGGAGTACGGCAAGGCCGGAACTGCCCAAGTTGGACAGGGAGTACGGCTGCGCGTCGGCGCCCGTGTCGATCGCGCCCCGCTCCGCGGCGGCGAGCCCGGACAAGGTGGGGCCGGCGACGGAAGTCCAGTGCCCTGCGCTCACCACGGTGGCGGCGGAGGAGGGGCCGGCGGCAAGGACGGCGTCCTGGGCGCCGACGAGGTCGATCGCACTGCGGGAGCGGAGCACCTTGCGGTAGGCGGCGGCGTCCTCGGCCCGCAGGTCGGACACCGCTGCGTCGGCGAAGGCACGCTGCTCGGCGACATCGCCGACGAACGTACGGTACTGGGCCGCGGACATGTTCCCGCGCGCCTGCGCGGCGCCGAGCACGGCGTCCTGGCGGCTCAACGCCTCGCGGGATCGGGCCAGTTCGAGCACGGTACGGGTGTCGGAGGCGCGATCGGGCTGGTCGGCGCCCGCGAGCTTGGAGCGAAGGGCGAAGGCCCGGTCGACGGCCGTGCCGTAGCCGGAGAGCACGGCGGAGGCGCTGCGGCTGCTCTCGCGCTGCTCACCGAGCGAGTCGGCGCCGGCGAGCAGGGAGCGCAGTCGGCCGGGCAGCGCGGCGTCGAGGGCCGCGAGGTCGGTGCTGCTGGAGCGGACGCCCGCGCGCAACGCCGTGACGGCCTTGTCCGTACGGGCTTTCGCGGCGTCGAAGTCGTGACGGGCGGTGCCGCCGGGCGCGGCCCGGTACTTCAGGGCCGCCGCCCGCTCGTCCTGCACCGCGGAGGTGAACCGTGCGACGGGCCCCACCAGGGTCGAGTCGATCTGGCGCAGTTGCTCGGTGGCCGAGACCTGGGAGGCGGTGGTGACGGCCGCGTGTCCCCACAGCGCCATGAGCGAGAGGACCGGCACGGTCAGCAGGGTGACGACCTTCGCGCGGATCGATTTGGGGCGCCAGCGATCGGGCACCAGTGGGCGTGCGGGCATGACGAAGCGGCTCCTTGGCGGTGCAGGAGTGTGGGCGCGCGCAGTGCGTCGGGCCCTGGGGAACGCGCGGAGCCCGACGTGCGTGACGTAAGGGCGTGCCGCGGTGGGGAGTGTGACGGTGCGGGCCGGGGAGCGCCCGGCTGCGGTCAGGCGACCGGGAGTTCGACCTCGTGCAGCGGGCGGGCCGCGGCCTCGCTCTCGGCGCGTTCGCGCGCCGTGGGGGACAGCGCGACGAACGCGCAGGTCAGGAAGAGGAAGGAGCCGAGCAACACGGCCAGCGGCAGGATGAAGGCGGTGGCGCTCGCGCCCTGCAGGGGCGCGGTGCCGGCGTGCACGTCCACCGTGACGGCGGCCATGCCTGTGTAGTGCATGCTGCTCACCGCGAGGCCCATCACGAGCGAGGCGACGGCCGCGACAGCCGGCCCCTGCACGGACAGCGCGGCCCACAGAGCGGCGGAGGCGGCGGCGATCGCGATGACGACGGAGATCGCGACGAGCGCGGGGTCGTACGAGATCGAGCCGTTGAGCTGGACGGCGGCCATGCCGATGTAGTGCATCGCGGCGACGCCGAGTCCGGTGCCGGCGCCGCCGAGCACGATGGAACGCACCCGGGAGTTGCCGTATCCGGCGGTGAAGACGCCCGCGCCGACCACGGCGATGGCGACGACCAGGCTGAGCAGGGTCAGCGGGATGTCGTACCGGATCGCGGTGCCGTCGACGGTGTAGCCGAGCATCGCGATGAAGTGCATGGTCCAGATGCCGGCGCCGATCGCGACGGAGGCACTGATCAGCCAGTTCCGCTTGGACCGCCCACCGGCTGCCAGCGCCCGGACGGTGCAGCGCAGTCCCAGCGCGGCGCCGACGACGGCCATGGCGTACGACAGGACCGGAGTGGCCCAGCCTCCCGCCATGTGGTGCATGTGACCCACGGAATTCCTCTCACGTCGCTGTGTCGGCCCCCCGGCGACCCGGGACGCTAGCACGCAGTGGATCTCCCGCCAGGGGACACGAAAGCTACGGATTGTGAGGGCTACTGATCAGTAAAGCCCGAGTTCACAGGGATGCGCGCTCATGGAGTCATCACCGATCGCACACATAGGTGCGACTCTTGTCACGCCGCGTATCGAGCCCCTCGCGACACCGAGGACGAGGCGCGCAGTTCCGGATATCGGCGACATGTTGGTGCAGTTTCCGCTCGGCGGACGGGCGGTGCGCGCGGGTCCCGCAGGGCGCGTATCCGGAGGCACGTTGCGGTACGGGCCCGCACCCGGATCAGATCGGCGCCGGGACGGTGCTCCGGCCGATAGTGCCTGGGCGGCGGCCCGCGCCCGATCCGGCAGGACGCGGGCCGCCAGGTGACTGGGGGTCACATGCTCCAGGGGCCGTCGTCGCTCATTCCGTAGCCGTCGTCCATGGCGCCAGGCTGTCCCTCGTGTCCGCCCTGCTCCATGCCGTCCGGGGTCCACTGCTCACCGTTGACACAGGTGTTGCCGAAGGCCGGGTTGAGCGCGCCGATCACGTTGACCGAGTTGCCACACGCGTTGACCGGCACGTGGACCGGGACCTGCACCACGTTGCCCGACAGCACGCCCGGGGAACCCACCGCGGCACCCTGCGCCTCGCTGTCGGCCGCAGCGACACCCGCACCCGCCAGCATCGCGCCGCCCATCGCCAGCACGACCGCAGCAGTCTTCACTACACGCATCATGGAAGATCCCTCACTCACCGAAGCACGCCGGCCCGTCCGGCCGGCGCGGAGGACTGACTGCCCTCACCTGACCCATCGGCAACAAAGCGCCCCAGGAGCGCTCCGGAGCGGATACTTCACTCTCCCGGCGCAGTCCCGGCGAATCCCTCATCTCCGGGACTGCGAGCCATAAGTCCCCGGTGCGGGTGGCACACGATCGCCGACTCCGAGCCTCGCGGGCTACCTCAAGAGGCTCAGGCGCAGGGCTCCGTCTACAGTTTGTCGCCGGGAATCCTGGCGTAGCCGTCACGCAGTGCGTCGAGGACGGAGTGGTCCTGCGGGAACTCCACGTCGTCCAGCGCGCTCACGGAACGCACACCGATCGTCGTGTTCGTGGCGAATGCGGCGGCCATGCCCGGGACATCGACAAGCCGCACCGGAGCCGTGACCTGCTCGGTGAGGCCGAGGCTCTGCAGCAGAAGCATCGTCGTGCCGGGGAGGACAGGAGCATCCGGCCATATGACCGTCCCGTCCTGGTCCACGAAACCGAGGTTCCACGTGCTGCCCTCGGAGACGCGACCGTCCGGCTCGACGAACACCGCATCGTCGAAGCCGGCGCGCTGTGCTTCACGTCGGACCCGCAGCTGCGAGTAGAGCCCGATGTGCTTCACGGCCGCGTTGTCACGAGTGAAAGTGAAGGACTTGGCAGTGAGCGGCGGCGGGGGCGTGGCGCTTGCAGGCCGCAAGTGCACGAGAACGTGAGGATCCTGGGCCTCGCCGGGACGGCCCATATCGATCGCGGGATCAAAGACCGTGACCCGCACACCCGCGACACCTGAGACACCAGCGGCCGCCTGCCGGATGTAGCTCAGCGTCTTCTCGCGATCCAACTCGACGCCGAAGACGAGCCGGCAGTCCCGCACCAACCGGTCCAGGTGAAGCGACAGGCCCCGAATGGTGCCGTTCTCCATACGCATGGACGTGAAGTGCCCGTAGTTCGTGAGGGCGAGGCTCTGGAGCTCGTCGAGGGTCACGGGTCTTCCGTCCAGTTCAGCCATGCGACCAGTCTGGCAGTCACTCACGGGCCGCCGACAACCTGTTCAAGCGGCCCCGAGTGCGTACGCGTCGTTCGGGCCTCGGCCCGGCCCAGGCCGACGTTCTCGGCAAGCCAGTGCGGTTCGGCGGCGGCCGGGCCACCCGTCCGGCCCCTCCCGGTCAGAGCCGATGACATCGCTCCCCGCAACAACCATGGGCGTACGGGCTGTGGGCGTTCCTACCCGGCTGCCGACGCACCCGAGGGCGACCCGATGCCGACGTCGTGCCCAGCGGCCGCGGCGTGTTCTGCTGCTCAAGGACAGAGCAGCAGAACACGCCGCGGATCCAACTCCGTCATCCCGTAAAGGTGTCCGGACGTGCTCCGCCATCCCCAGGAGCGCAGCGCTGCCAGCTTCCTCGCGTCGCTGCGCTCGACCAGGGTGACGCCAATGGCGTCGCCGTGATCGCCGAGGAGTCGCCGTTGCAGTCGCCGCGACAGGTTCCAGTCAAGATGCGGGGATTGCACTCGCACCCATTGCGGAACAACGATCTCCCTGAACTCGAAAAGCCCCGCGCGCAGGCGGAACCCATACGCACACGCCGTAAGTGCCGTGTTCTCCGCCACCAGCAGGCCGAACCCGGGGCGCCGGATGTCGAGCACCAGACGCCGCAGGAAAGCCCGGCTCAGCCCATCCCATTCTCTGGGCTCCGTGCCGGAGTTGACCGCGTACAGCGCGCCCAGTTCCTGGAGGCGATCGGCGACCTGGCATCGGGACAACGGGCGGACCCGCTCCGCTTCCAGCGGGGACGGGCTCTGTTGCCGCACCTGTGGACGCGGCTGCGCATCGACCGGTCGGAGCGCATGCTCTGCCATGAGACGATCCCTGTCCCGAACCCGCCGCAGCGGGTCGGTGTCGTCGATCGCCGAGAACGGCACGGGCGCCGTAGCCGATGCACGGGGGACTCTCGGTCCTTTCACCGTACTCCGAACCCAGGCAACCTCTTCCGGGAGAAGCGGTCCCCGAGCGCCGAAGCTCGACAGGAGAGGGAGTCAACTGTCCCCAGTGTCGTCGGTGTTCAAGTGCAGCTGGTGGTCGAGGACCTGGCGGGCGATGGTGAGCAGGCGCTGGTCATTGCGGAAGGCGTGGCCGCGCAGCCGGGCCAGCGCATGAGCGCAATCGATGCCCAGTTGGGCGGCGAGCATTCCGGTGGCCTGATGGACCTCGGCGAAGTGCAGTTCGGCGCCGTCCAGGAGGCGGCTCACGTCGCCGCGGGTGCTACCGCGGTGGATGAGGTACTGGGCGAGCAGATCGGCCACGATCAGCGCGGAGGCGAGCTGGTCGGCGGTCATCGGCCCGGGTGTGGTGCGGTGGCCGGTCAGGACTCCGATCGCGATGACCCCGATGCGTAGCGGGAAGGCGAACACGGCACGTATGCCCAGCTGCAGGACCGATACGGACAGGCCGGGCCAGCGGACGGGGTCGAGGGCGGCCATGTCGGAGATGAGGATGCTGGTGCCGCTGAGGGCCACATCAGGGCTGGGGCCCTGTCCCTGTGTCAACTGCAGGTCCTCCAGAGGTGCAGTGCGCTCACCGAAGACCTGTACGAGTTCGCCGGGCCTGCCGCCGGGAGCCAGCAGAAACGCCAGCCCGTCCAGTCCGAATTCCCGGCTGGCCTGCTTCAGCGGCAAGGCAGGCAGCCCCGGACCCCGGTGTGAGTCCAGGGCGCGCAGCAACGAGGTCGCGATCCGATAGGGCATGGTGTTTCCCGCCTCCACCGCTGCCGGGCCGGCCCGGCAGCGGTTTCACGCGCCGGGATCCAGCAGGCTGGTTGCGGCGGTGCCGTTCAGGACCTGCCGGGCCACGTCGGTGAGTTTGACCCCTTGGCGGCGGGCATGGCTGCGCATGCGGGCAAATGCCTCGTCCACGGTGGTGTGCCGGCGGTGGGCGAGGTATCCCTTGGCCTGTTCGATGATGATCCGTGAGTTCAGTGCGTGTTGCAGCTGTGCGATCACGGCCGTCTGCTCGTGTGCCGCACGTTGCTGGAGGATGCCGATGGTGGCGGTGTCCGCCAGTGCCTGGGCCAGGCGCAGCTGGCCCCCGCCGAGGTGACCGGGCCGGTTACGGAACAGATTGAGCGCCCCGATCACCTGTTCCTGCCAGCGCAGTGGGGCTGCCACCACCGAAGTGAAGCCCAACTGCCGGGCGCGCGGGGCGAAGTGGGGCCAGCGATTGCCGGCGGCCATCGTGTCCAAGGAGATCTCGGCGATGGAGGCGCGGGCATGGAAGCAGTCCCGGCACGGGCCTTCGTCCCACTCGACGCCTTCCAGCTCCAGCGCGCGGGTGAGTTCGTCGGAGGCCGCGGCCTCTACGACCTGGCCCTGTGGGAGACCCAGCAGGACACCGGCCGCCTGTACATCCAGCAGGTCCACGCAGCGGTCGGTGAGTGTGTGGAGCAGTCCGATGACGTCGAAGTCGCGCACCATGGTGTCGGCGAGTTCTACGAAGGCGAACGCGAGTCGCTCCTCACGCGGTGTCTCGGGCATGGCGGCTGCACCGCCCTTTCCCCAGTAGCACACTCCGCGAGGCGCCCGCAGTCGTGGACTGCACAGGCCGGTCAGGCAACGGACCGCCCAGCGGTGAGTGAATCGTCGGCCGCACAGGACCGTGAATATCCGCTGGCGAAAGTTCGGTCTCTCTCTTCATTTACGTATCGTCGCCGAACACCGGCATCACGAGGGATGAACACGTTGGTGGAGGCATCCACGGAGTCACCACCAGACTACTGCGAATCGCCGCCGCACAGTAGGCCTCCGCCTGCGGGTCCGCAACCGGTCTCAGCCACGACCTGGTCCTGCCGTCACCCGTTCGCCACGTGCCCGCGCGCTGGACGCCGGATTGGCGCGTTGCATGAGCGCATGACGTTTCCTCGCAGCCTCTCTCGTCGTCTCTCCGTCACTGTTGCCGCCGCCGGCGCGGCCGCGCTCCTACTGGGGGGCTGCTCCGACGACGACAGCACACCCAAGGAGGAGGCCTCCAAGAGCGCCCAGGCCCTGTGCGACAGCCTCGGCGACCTCAAGGAAGACACCGCGGACCTGACCACGCTCGATTCCGACAGCACCCTCGATGACATCAAGGACGCCCGCGAAGACATCGCCGAAGACCTCAAGGACATCAACAACGATGCACAGGGCATCGGCAATGCCAAGACGGACGCCATCTCGAATGCCTACGACGACTTGAAGAAGGCGATCGACGGCCTCGGGGGCGATACGACAGCATCCGAGGCCGCGCAGAAGATCCAGCCCCAGGTCGAACAGCTCAACAAGGCGATCGTGGCTTCGCAGGCATCGGTCCGCTGCTGATCCGCTGCGAGACCTGTAGCCGTCGACGGCTCAGGACAGGTGCCGCGCCCGCACCAGAGCCGAGTTCTGAGCCCCCTGGCCGACTCATTGCACAGGCCCTCGCGCCCACACCTCACGGCCCGACGCCTCCGCGTCCGGCCCCGCTGCGGGCAGTTCCTTCCAGCCCCAGGCACGGAGCAGCTCTCCGATCCCGGCCGAGGCCTTGTCCCGGTCGATGCCGGCCACCACCAGTTCCTGGGGGAGGCGTGCGAGCAGCAGCTCCCCGAGGCGGGTCGCGACGCCGCGGCGGCGGAACGCGGGGAGCACCATCAGCTCGGTGAGCGCGAACACCCGCCCGGACGCAGTGAGTTCCTCGGTCTGGGGCGTCACCTCGACAGGGAAGTCGCCCCACCACGCCCCGTCGCGATCCAGCCGGTACCCGTAGGCGCAGCCGACGAGGCCCGGTGCGTCGGCGACGGCCATCTCGAAACCGTCGTGCCGTACATGCTGCTCGTAGCGGCGCAGAAACCTGGTCCGGTCCCGGTACTCCGCCCCGGCGGCGCCGCGGTACGCCGTGACGTACACATCGGCGATGGCTTCGCGTTGCTGCTCGGCCTGCCATCGGGTGAGCCTGCGCAGATACACCTCGGCCATCCGGACTCCCTTCGCGGTCCCTTCGAAGAGGCCCGGTTCAGCGGGCCTGTTTGTGTGTGGTGCGGTCACGGCGGCGGCGCGCCGGGAACCGCCCGCGGCCTCCGTCGCGATGGTCGTGCCGGTCGGCCGGGGCGCCCGGCGGGAGCGTGGGAGGCGGCGGGCCGCCGCCTCCCGGATCGGTGGGGGCCCGGTGGTCGGGCGGAACGCGGTGGTAGGTACGCAAGGTGGTCCCTTCGGCGTGCTGGGTGTTGCGGCGCTGGATCACATGGGCGGTGACGGTGATCAGGAGCAGGAGGGCGGCTGAGGTGAGTGCGGCGTCCATGGCGGTCACCCCCTCCTGGTCGTCGCGACGGGATGGGTGGAGGTCGCGCCACCCTCGTACTCCCACGATTCCTCCGCGCTCTGCGGCCGGTCGCCGACGGCGATGTCGTGGCTGCGTGCGGCCTCGGCGGTGATGAGACCGGTGGCGGTCAGTCGGGGCCCGTCCGGGTCGCAGGTGATGCTCATGAGCCGGGCGGCGCTTGCGGGACGCGTCTCGGGCGGGATGACCAGGAGGTCCCAGCGGCCGATTCCGTATGACAACAGCAGCTTGTGCGGGTCGAGTTCAGGGGTGAACCAGCCGACCTTCAGCACGTGATCGCCGACGGTCACCTTGCGCGGGACGACGGGCCACAGCATCGGATTGACGGCGACGCGGGTCATGCGGCCCCACAGTGGATCGAGAACGGCCGCCAGGGGAGGCAGTTCGGCGACCAGGTCGCGCGAGCGGGGCCACCAGGCGCCGTCGAGCAGGCCGCGGCCCGTCGGGAGTTGCAGTGCCACACGGGCGGCACAGAGGGGAGGCGGAGAGGCTGCGCGGGTGGACGTGGTGATCGCGGCCATGATGCGAACCCGTCTTCGGAGCGACGCGCCGGTCGTCCCCGATGTTGTTGCTCACCGAGGACGAGACCCGCGTGGATGCCGGAGTGCGAAATGCCCTTGGTGCTCCCACGGTACTCCTGCCGACGCGCTCGGCGGCGACCTCGTCGCCGCCGAGCATGAGCGCCGGGTCACCCGGACGGGCCTCCGATCGCCATCAGGGCGGTGCCGGTGAGGCGGAGGGTGGGGTCGGCCGCCGCGGTCATCAGCCGGGCGGCCGCGCCGGCCTCGCTGTGCGGCGGAACGACGAGCAGGTCCCAGCGGCCGGTGCCGTACGAGAAGAGCCGGATCGTGTGCGGGTCGAGGCCGGACGCGTACCAGCTGGCCGTGACCGTGTGACCTGTCACGGGGAGGGTGCGCGGCTCGTTCGGCCAGCTTCCGTGGTGGGACGCGATCCGGGTCACGCGGCCACGGGATACGTCGAACACATCAGTGAGTGCGGCCAGTTCGGCGGCCAGGTCATCGGTGCGCGGCCACCAGGCCCCGCACACCGGCCCCGGGGGGAAGGTCGGAGGACGCAGGGCGAGCCGGACGGGCGGGCACGTGGTCGGCTGCCTGGATTCGGCTGAACTGCGCCGGGCGGTATGTGCGTTCATCACGCACGCCCCTCTTCGGGCCGCCATGTCGGCGCGGCCCGGTGTCGTGGTGCGCCGGAAGCGACGCCGAGCGGAGTCGGCGTACGAGGAGCACCCGGTGGTCCCAGCATACGTCCCGGTCCTTCTTCGTCCGGCAGGAGTATGTTGAAGGAGGCGAGGATCCCTGTATGCCGGTGCCCGATCACCTGGAGCACCCCATGCCTCGCCGTCCGCCCACTCAGGGGCAGCCCCCGACCCCGGCCGCGCCATCCGCAATCCGGCCGAGGAGCCCTCATGTCCCTGACATCCGCCTCGCGCACCTCCGAATCCCCGTCGTGCGGCTTCCGGTCGCCGCAGGACCATGAGGTCAACTCGCTTGCACAACAAGGCAGTTGGTGGCCTCCGCGCAACAGTGGACGTCACCAGTGCATGACGGTGACGGCGGTGATCGTCACGCCGCTGTTCGTGGCGCTCGGAGTCGCCAGACGACTGTTGTGGGGGGTGTCTGATCCATCCTGCGGACATCGTGCTCGGGTGCGCCCCATGGGCGGTCACGGGCCTCGGTGTCGCGGTCGGCTTCCACCGTGGTTCGCTGATGGCGGTTACCGGGGCGTCTGTCCTGCGCGCAGCACCTTCATGGCGGCCGGGTCGATGAGCTCGCTCTAGGCTGAGTGATCGGAGTCGGCTTGCTCCACGGCGTCACCGCCCTGCTGTGGGCGGGACTTGGTCGGAGCGAGCTGGCCACTGGCCCTGCTCTCCTCCGGCGACAGCTGGCACAACCTCCACCACGCCGACTCCCCAGCGCGCCTGTCACGGCGCGAAGCGCGGTAGCCCGGCCCGTCGGTCGCTGTCATCAGCCTTCTGGACAGCTCGGTTCGGTGCACGGCGCGCACAGGCCGAGACCGGCCCGCAACGCGGCCCGCCGCACGCGAGGCCCCTCTCAACTCCCCATTCGCGCACGTCAGTCGGCAGGAGTCACACATCATGGCCCTCGCACCGCACCCCCCGCTTCCCTCCCGGCCTCTGCTGCGCCTGCGCCTTGCGCCCCACGCCGGCGGGCCCCGCGCCATCGATGGAGCATGGTGGCCGCGCTCGTACGATCTTCTTGCCGAACTGCCCGTGCTGCTCGCCGGGTTGCCCCGGACCTGGGGTCACATCGCCAGCATTGTGCTCAACGGTGAAATGTGGTCACCGATGCCGGGCCGGATGCTCGTCGCCGGCCAGGTCGTCGGCCTGCACAGGCGTCCGGCGCCGGGGGCCGCGCACACTGTCGTCCTCGTCGCCCCCGGCCATGGACGCTGGGATCTGCTCGTCGTCCCCCCGGACACGACGGAGGAGGAAGCGGTCCAGATCATGACGCGTGCGTCGGACGCGTACGGCGACCGACGTCCCGCGTGACGGAGGCCGGCTGGGAGTACGACACGGAGCCGATGCGGTCATCAGCGTGGGAATGAGGGAAGACCGAACCTGCCGTCGACGGCGCGCCGGGTGAGGTCCGTGGGCCAGGCAGGTGCCCGGCCGGGCCACGTCCGGGCGTGCTGCAAGAGTGATCGGCCCGATCGCGGCCCTCATTAGGGTGCGTGGGTACGCCCAACGTCCCGTCTCCGGAGGCCCACGCCCTCATGGATCCCGTCCCCGTGGACCCACTGCTCCGCCGTCACCGCATTGCCTTGCAGCTGTGCTTCGTGATCCCCGGCCTGTCGCTCGCCACCTGGGTGACTCGCACCCCCGATGTCCGGGACCGGCTCGATGCCTCCACCGCGGAGATGGGCCTGGTGCTCTTCGGCATGTCGATCGGCTCGATGCTCGGCATCCTTGTGGCCGGTGCCCTCGTGGCACGATTCTCGACCCGCCCCGTCATCATCGCCTGCATGTCCCTCGTGCTGGCCGGTGTGGGCACGGTGGCGCTGGGCACGGCGGCAGCCACGGCACCGATGGTTGCCTGCGGGCTCCTGCTCTTCGGCGCCGGCGTGGGCATCTCGGAAGTCGCCAGCAACGTCGACGCTGCTGAACTGGAACGGCAGCTCGGCCGGCCCGTGTTGCCGGCCATCCACGGCTGTTACAGCCTGGGCACCCTCATCGGGGCGGGCCTCGGAGTGGCCGGTGCTGCGGCCGGTCTCCCGGTGCCATGGCACCTGACGGTCACGCTGCTCGTCGCGGTCGGGCTGTTCGCCTTCGCGGTGCCGCGACTGCGCCCCGGCACCGGGCGCCGCCCCCGGACCGCCGACACATCAGCCGCCGGTGCCGCGTCCACCACCCGCCCCGCCGACCCGGAGGCCACCGCGGGAGCCAGGGAACGGCGGCTGTACCTCGACCCGCGACTACTGATGATCGGCGGCGTGGTGCTCGGCATGACGCTCGCCGAGGGCGCCGCCACCGACTGGCTTCCGCTGCTGATGGTCGACGGCCACCACATGCCCGCCGGACTCGGCTCGTTGGTGTACGCAGGGTTCGCCGCGGCCATGGCGGCCGGCCGCTTCGCCGGCGGCCCCGTGGTCGCCCGGGCCGGCCGGCCCACGGTCCTCCGCGGCGGCGCGCTGCTGACGGCCGCCGGCATCGCCCTCGTGTCCTTCGTGGATTCACCGGTGGCGGCCGGCTGTGCCGTGGTGCTCTGGGGGCTCGGCACCTCTCTCGGCTTCCCGCTGGCCCTCTCCGCAGCCGGCGAATCCGGTCCGGACGCCCCCGGCCGAGTCGCTCTGGCCTCCCGGATCGGCTACGTCGCGCTGCTGGCCGGACCGCCGGCACTCGGCTTCCTCGGCGAACACCACGGGCTGCGCGCCGCGATGGTCCCGGTCCTGCTGCTCATGCTCGTCGCCGCCGCTCTCTCACCCGCCACCGCACCCCGGCCCACCACCGCGGCAACGGGTGAGCCCGAGACGGACAGCTCCGCCCTGGCGGCACCCCGTCAGGACGTCGGAAGTGGAACGCATCCCACCCACAGTCAGCGGTAGCCGTACGCTCTCGATCGGGCCCGGACCGAACGCCGTGCGTGTGCCCGCGGAATCGCCGACTCTCTGTTGCTCACAGCCCTTCCCGCACCACAAGGTCGATGTGGTGCGGGTCGAACGTGATCCACCGGGCCGCCGTGCTGCCGGACGGACGAAGCAGGCACATCGTTACGCCGGAGTCAGTGGTGAACCACCCGAGCACGGTCGCCGGCCGAGGCCAAGGCCCGTCCCCGTGCACCAGGGCAGGACGGTAGGCAGATTGCACGCGGCCGTCCGGAGGTGCCCAGCCGTCAACGGTGGGGTGTGTGGCTGGAGATGGGCGTGTGTGACGCGAGCATCCGTCTGTCTCTCTGCCGGGGCGGCAATGATTTCCTATATTGCGCAAGTGCGCAATATAGACTGGAGGTGCAGAGGCGGATGCACCGCCCGCCCGGGCGCGCGTGACGTGTCAGGCGGCGACGTCAGCCGGTGTGTGAGCCTCCCTCTCGCCTATGAGCGGCCCCGTGTCGGGCGGAAGCGCCATCGCGATGCAGCCGGGCGGGGTGCGCCCGGCTGCATCGAGGGGTCAGGACCGGACCGGCGGGTGCAGGGGAAGGTCGAGCCAGGCGAGGCCGACATCGCGGCCCATGTGTGAGGTGTCGTCGGCAGCACGGCCGTCGTAGAAGACGGCGAGTCGGCCGTCAAGGGGGACCACGGACGGCAGACCGATGACGTACGGCGACCAGGCGCAGTTGTTGCGGTCCAGGACGACCGCCTTGTCGGTGGGGTCCCATTGGTCGAGGTCGCGCGTCCAGTAGACCCAGATCGCGTCCGTGTACTCGCCGTGCTCGTCGAGACCGACGTGGTTGGTGAACAGGAACCACGTGTCGTTGACGTGCTCGTAGTAGAGCGACGAGTTCTCGACCTGCTCCGCCAGCGGTACCACGGGCTGGTCGTCGAGCTGCCAGGTGCCGTCGAGGTCCCGGGTCCGTGCCCGTCCGATGGTGCGGTGCGTGCCCTCGGCGTCCTCGGTGGAGGCGCTGAAGAACTGCACGTACTCGCCGTGATGGCGGACGATCTGGCCGGGGCTCGCCGTCACGGAGTAGTACGTGTCGGGCGCCGGGCGGAAGGGGACCACGTCCGGCGCCTTGGTCCAGGGTCCGGCCGGCCCGGGGCCATGGGCCTTGAGCGTCATGTAGGGAAAGGCCGGGATGCGATCGGGCGGGGGAGTGGTGTGGGGGGTTCCCAGATAGAACATGTGCCAGTCGCCGGGAGCCTTGCGATAGGTGACGCCGTAGCTCGCGGACCCGCTGTCGTCGGAACCCGGTTCTCCCAGGTCGAGGACGGGGCCGTGCTTGGTCCAGCTCACGCCGTCACGGCTGGTGGCCAGGGCCGCCAGCCAGCCCCGGTCCCCGGCGGCGTCGTAGTTCATGTAGAGCGTGTCCGCGTCGCGGTAGACCCAGACGTCACGAGCGCCCAAGCGGTCACAACCACCCGGACCGTCCCCGTACTTGAGGACCGGACCGCTGTCGCGCGCATCGAGCCGCAGCGTCGCCACCGGGCGACCGTCCGGGTACGAGGGGATCCACGGCCCTGCGCCGGAGCGGCCCCGACCGCGGGACACGCTCGGCTGCCGGTATGGGGCGGCGGCGCTGGACGGGGCTGCCATGACGGCGACAGCTGCGCCCGCCGCGGCCCCGGCAGCCAGAACGTGGCGGCGGCTGAGTGGTGAACCGGGCTGCTCGGGCATGGAGACGGTTCTCCTTGTCGGTCGACGAACGGCGGCGGCGAGGCTGAACGCAGCGACCCGCCGCACCAATTGCCACTGGCTCGCTGGAGCACTCGTCCCGCGCCTCGCATCCTGCATGGAACGTTTCAAAGGAACGTAGGCATCCGCCTCGGCATCGTCAACCCCTATGCGTTTCATGATGGTTGGGCGCTCTGGCGTGACGGACGTTCAACGACACGGCCAGCGGTACGAGTGGGCGTTGTGCGCCAGGGCCTGAAGGGGAGGGGCGGCCGGGGTCGCGCACGGCGGGATCACGCTGCAGGTCCAGGCCTCGTCAGGCGTGCCGTCACCACGGAATAGTGGTCGACTTCGGTACTGAGAAGAGGATCCAGAGCATGATCGGCAGGAGTATGAGAAGGACGATCGCGGCGAGGGCCTTCGCCCATGTCGCCGACTTTCCTGGTTCCTGTGAGGTCATGACTGGAGCCTGCCAGGCGGAACTTCATTCGTCATGGGGCTGATGGCGCTGGAGACCCCGGCGTGACCGTAGTGGGCCAGGAGCCGTCCTGCCGCGGCCGGTCCGTAGGCGAGCCACTGGCTGCTGCCCGGGCAGGGGATGCCCCCAACGCGAGAAGTCAGGCTTTCGGCCATCGGTCCTTCGCAAAAAACCCGTTGGTGGGTTACGGCGACCACTGCTAGGTTTTCGGAGGCCGTGCGAGAGAACGAGGAGGTGGTACCCGTGAACGTATTCACATGGGTGCTCTCCTCCGGGGTCACGGTCGGGCGATAGGTCGTCCGGGAGCGCCGTCCAGCAGCACTCCCGAAAGGCACGACCATGCATTTCACTTCTGAGCAGCGCCTCGACGACGGCCTGCTCGAACGCGAATTCACCCTCGGCGAGATCCCCGGCACCCTGTGGACGCCTGAATCCGACGCGCCGGCCCCGCTGGTCCTGATGGCCCACAACAACGGCCTGCCCAAGGCACAACCCCGGCTGGTGGCCCGGGCCCGGCACACCGCGGCGAACGGCTACGCGGTGGCGACCATCGACGCCGCCGGGTGCGGTGACCGGCCCCGTTCGGCCGCCGACGAGCAGGCCCGCGCCGAACTGCGCCGGGCGATGCAGGCCGGCGAGCCGGTCGATGAGATCTTCGAGTCCCTTATCGGCCCTCTGGTCGACAAGGCGGTCCCGGAATGGCGGACCACCCTGGACGCGCTTCTTGCGCTGCCCGAGATCGGCGGCCCGGTCGGGTACTCGGGGTGGACCGCCCTCGGCATTCGGCTGGCCGTGGTCGAGCCACGCATCTCGGCCGCCGGCTTCTTCGCCGGGGGGTACGTGCCCCGCGCCCAGCGCGAGGAGGCTCGGCAGGTCACCATTCCGCTGCTCTTCCTGCTGCAGTGGGACGACGAGGGAAACCCCCGGCAGCGGGCCCTGGACCTGTTCGACGGCTTCGGTACCAAGGAGAAGACGCTGCACGCCAACCTGGGCGGGCACACCGGTACCCCGTGGTTCGAGGTGGAGGACGGAGTCCGGTTCTTCGGCCGGCACCTGAAGTGAGGCCAGGCCGTCGGCCCGACAGCGGACGGTAGGAGCTGTCAGCCAGGACGCTGCTCGTCGAGGGCCGGGACCCGTCCTCGATGAGCAGCGACCAGCAGGAGCGCAACCGCCCGATTGCGGCGCTCCTGGCGGGCCGGGGCGGAGCTCGGCCACCCGCGCCTGCAGCAGTTGGGCTCAGGCGTGGGCACTGCGAGTTCAGGAGCGGAAGCTTCTCAGCTTCGCCGCGAGTGAGCTGATGGCGGCGGGGTTGCGCGGGCTCTCGACGAGGTCGACGTAGTCGAGGACGACGATCCGGTGGTTCTTGATGGCGGAGACGTTCGCGAGCGGCTTGTACGACGTGAGGAACTTCCGCTTCTGATCCGCGGTGGTGTCCCCGTAGTTGTTGATCACGATGACCTCCGGGTCGCGGGCCACGACCGTTTCCCAGCCCACGGTGGTCCAGCTGTCCTTGACGTCCTTCGTGATGTTGTCGCCGCCGGCCTTGGTGATGATGTCGTGGGGCCCGGCGTAGGCGCCGGACGTGAACGGCTTGTCCTGGCCGCTGTCGTAGAGGAACACCCGTGGCCGCTCGGCGCCCTTCAGCGCCTTGGCCTGCGCTTGGGACACCTGCTTGCGGAACGAGGTGATCAGGGCGTCGGCTCTGTCCTCGACGTCGAACAGGGTGCCCAGGTTCTTCAGGTCCGTGTACAGCGCGTCGAGGGGCGCCATCACCCCGCGGGCTGTGCCCTGCCCGTTGCGGCACGACTCGCTGAGCACGTATGAGTCGATGCCGACTTCTTCCAGCGCGTCGGGTGTGAAGCCTTCGCCCTCGTTGAACCCGTAGTTCCAGCCCGCGAAGACCAGGTCGGCGCCGGCGTCCAGGACCAGCTCCTTGTTGATCTGTTTCTTGGAGAGCCACTTGGTCTTCTGGTAGCCGCCCTTCCACGGCACTGTGGTGAGGTCCCCCTTGTCGTCGGGCATGACATAGCCCGCCATGTGGTCCTCGAGGCCGAGGGCGAACATGATCTCGGTGATTCCGACGTCGTTGGTGACCACGCGCTGCGGGGCCCTCTTATAGGTCTTCTTCTCGCCGCAGTTCTCGATGGTGACGGGGTAGTGGCTGTCGGCTGCACGGGTGCCCTCTCCCTTTCCCCGGCCCTCCTCGGGCGTCACGTCCGCGCCACAACCGGTGAGGGCGAAGGCCAGAGCGAGGGCGAGGGCAGCGGGACGTGCACGGTTCTGCATGGTGGCGGTGGCTCCTTGGAAGGGGGCGGTGCGATGGCGGATCAGGGGGAGGGGAGACGGTCGAAGAGCAGTTGCACCGCGCCTGTTGCGGGGTGCGGCACCCGATGGGCCCGTACCTTGAAGACGTCCGCCAACAGTTCGGGCGTGAGGACGTCGTGAGGGGCGCCGGACGCGACGATCCGCCCGGCATCGATGACGTGGATGAGGTCGCAGTGCAGTGCGGCGAGGTTGAGGTCGTGCAGAGCCGTGAGCACGGTCAGTCCGCCGGCTCGTACGAGGGCCAGGACTTCCAGTTGCTGGGCGATGTCCAGGTGGTTGGTGGGTTCGTCCAGCACCAGCACCCGGGGCTGCTGGGCCAGCGCGCGGGCGATCAGAACACGTTGCTTCTCTCCGCCGGAGAGCGTGAGGAATCCGCGGTCCGCGAGGTGGCCGGCGCCGACTCCTTCGAGTGCCGCTCTGCAGGTGCGCCGGTCCTCGTCGGTGGTCCGGGCCACCGCCCCCTGGTGCGGCAGCCTGCCCATGGCCACGACCTCGGCGACGGTGAAGTCGAACTCCGCGACCGCCTCCTGCGGAAGGGCGGCGAGTCGGCGCGCACTCTCGCGTGCGCTCAGTGACAGCAGGTCCTCGCCATCAAGACGGACCATGCCGGCTGTGGGACGCAGGGCCCGGTACACGCACCGCAACAGGGTGGATTTGCCGCTGCCATTGGGACCGACGAGCCCCACGAACTGTCCGCTGCCCGCTCGCAGGGTGACGTCCTGCACCAGCCGGGCCCCTGAGATGTCAACCGTCAGAGCGTCGACGTCGACCTGCATCACACGCCCCCGAAGGTGTAGGTACGCCGACGCATGAGCAGCACGAAGCACGGCACGCCGATCGCCGCCGTCAGTACGCCCAGCGGCAGTTCGGCGGGCGCGAGAACCACGCGCGACAGGATGTCCACCCAGATCAGCAGCACGGCGCCGGCCAGCGGTGCGACGGCCAGCAGCCGACGATGATCCGCTCCCACCAGCATGCGCGCGGCGTGCGGAACCATCAGACCCACGAAGCCGATCGCCCCGCTGACCGCGACCACCGCTCCGGTGACGGCGGCGGCGGTGAGGAAGAGCTCTTTGCGCAGCCGCCCGGGATTCACTCCCAGCGCGGCGGCGGTCTCGTCTCCCATCGCCAGGACGTTCAAGCGCCGGGCCGACCAGCCGAGATGGACGAGGCCGCCGAACACGGCGCCCGCGGCGATCGGCACGGAGGCCCAGTCCGCGCCGCCCAGACTGCCGAGCATCCACATCATCGCGGAGCGGGCCGCTTCACCGTGCTCGGCAGCGAACACCATGAACGTCGTCACCGCCGAGAAGCCGTAGTACATCGCGGTACCCGTCAGCACGAGCCGCAACGGGGTCAGCCCCCGAGGGCTCTGGGCGATCGCGTACACGAGCACCATGGCCGCCAGCGCGGAGAGGAACGCCGCCGTCGACAGCGCCCAGACACCGAACGCGCTCAACGCCCCGAAGATGAGGACGGCGTTGGCGCCGACGGCCGCGCCTGAGGAGATGCCGAGGACGAACGGGTCGGCGAGAGCGTTGCGGACCATGGCCTGGACAGCAACGCCCACGGCCGCCAGGCCGGCACCGACGACGGCAGCCAGCACGGCGCGCGGGAAGCGGATCTCCCAGACGATGACGTACGAGGAGACCTCGTCCGGAGCGATGGATCCGCCGGTCAGCCCCGCCCACAAGTAGTGCAGCGCCTCGCCCCATGAGAGCCCCGACGCACCGATGCCCGCCCCGCAGGCGAGGGAAAGGGGGAGCGCGACGCACAGAACGGCCACCAGTAGGGGCAGCGAGACGCGCTGGGGTGGGGGCCCACCGTGCGTACTTCGGGGCAGCAGGGCGGGTATGCGGTCGCGGAGCGTGGCCACAGGCGGATCGCTTTCGCCTCGGGCCGTGCACCTGCGTGATCAAGAAGGAGCAGCTCCGGACGGGCGCCGTGTGCAGCACCTCTCGCAGTCCACGGCGATTGACAGGAGCTTCACCACCGTGGGTAATCGGGCTTACGGAACCTGAGTTCCGCCTACCGTTGCGGGTCAGCGCCGGACTTCGACCGGACTTCCCCCACGAGGCGCTTGCAGCTTAACGGGTATCCGATGCGGCTCGATCATTGAGGTCTCGCCTTGCGCGGCCGCGGCTTCAAGCGGGGCTCCTGGCCCCAGCCGTTGCGAGGGGCGAGTGTGTCAGGGAGGTGTGCCACGCAACGCACGTCATCCCAGGGGATGTTCAGCCCACGGGCTGGCCGTAGGCGCGTTCCACATGGAGCGTGAGCAGAACTCGCTTGTCGCGGACCATGGCGCTGCGGAAGTCGTCCCAGTCGGGATGCTCGCCATTGCGGTCGCGGTACAGGGAGATGAGTCCCTCGACGGTCGCATCGTACGGATCCGTGGCGACGGGCGTCAGCTCGGCGGTGCCCTCCGCGACGGTCCAGGCCGAGCGGTCCTGGTTGGTGACGTGATAGCTGGCGCGGGGGTCGCGGCGGAGGTTCCTCGTCTTGGCGCGGTCGTCGGTCATGGAGACACGGATGGTCTTGGCTGCGGGGGCGTACACGTGCCACACGTTGGACAACTGCGGGCGGCCATCGCGCTTCAGAGTGACCAGGATGCCTTCCTTGGTGTCGGCGGCGAGCTGGAGCAGTGCGTCATCGTGCGCCTGAGAGTCCGTCATGGCCAGCCCAACGACGCGACGGCACCATCGATTCCCCGCTACCCCTCCCGCGGGCGGTGGGCACCGTGCGCGGAGACCGAGGGAAGGAAACCCGTCAGAGCTCGGCGCAGCGCATAGGGTGCCGGTGATGAACAGACGGTGGTGGGCTTGCGGCGCAGCGGTGTTGACCGTTGCGGCTGGTCTTGGCGTGCGGTCGTGGGCCGGTGGAGACTTTGCGAAGTACGCGGGGGACACGCTCTATACGGTGCTCGTGTGTGTCGTCGTGGTCATGGCGGCGCCCCGCTTGCGGCCCGCTGTCGCTGCCGGCGTCGCGCTGGGATTCAGCTGGGCCGTGGAGCTGTTGCAGATCGTCGGGATCCCGGCGGTGCTGCAGCCGCTGCTCGGGTCGACCTTCAACGCACCGGATCTGTTCTGGTATGTCGTGGGAGCAGCCCTGGGATGGTGTCTCGCTGCGTGCGGATGGGGCCAAGGAGTCGACAGCTCGGCTGGTCCTCGTCGGCGCAGTCGCGTCCGGATCATCGACTGAGTTGGTGTCGCAGTCGTGGCGAAAGGCGGGGAGCGCAGAGTTGACGACGCGAGCTGTCCAAGAGTGGCTGGACGCCTACGTCACCGCCCTCATCGACGATCTGGGCTGAGCCGAGCCAGCCCGGAGGCACGCCGAGTACAGCTGGAGCAGGTGGGGCCCGTCGATAATTGCCTCGACATCGGTTGCCATGATCGGGGAGGCTTCGCGCGATGACCAGAATCGACGACACGCCGCCCGCGTGGGACGAACGCACCCAGCTCACCACGTTTCTCGACTACACACGTGCCACCGCGCGCGCCAAATGCGATGGCGTTTCCGAGGAGAACGCACGTAAGGCGCTCCTGCCGGGCTCACCGCTGATGACCATGAGCGGAGTGATCAACCACCTCCGCTGGGTCGAGTACTACTGGTTCCAAGTGGTCTTCCTCGGCGAGGAGGACCGGGCCCCCATGACGGATGAAGACCCCGACCGCGAGATGCGTATCGCCGTCGACTTCCCGCTCGCGCAGTTGCTCGACGAATACGCCGA
Organism: Streptomyces sp. cg35; assembly: GCF_050410835.1. Classification (NCBI taxonomy): domain Bacteria; kingdom Bacillati; phylum Actinomycetota; class Actinomycetes; order Kitasatosporales; family Streptomycetaceae; genus Streptomyces; species Streptomyces sp. cg35. The sequence continues at coordinate 121,387 of NZ_CP191268.1, read as the reverse complement.
GCAGAGCGCCCGCTACCGCGAGCTGGTGGCCGGGGCCGGCCTGGGCGAGCAGGCCCAGCGAGCCATCCGCAACGGCCTCCACGTCGACCTGCGCTGGATCCTGCACCACCTCATCGAGGAGACGGCCCGCCACAACGGCCACCTGGACATCCTGCGCGAGATGCTCGACGGCACGACCGGCAACTAGATCCGGCGTGGGCGGTTGGCCCGCTGGTTCTTCGGTTCGGGGACGGTGTGCTTGATCTGGCGCCGCCGCAGGTAGCGGCGATGGCGCCGGAGGAGTACGCCTTGTCCCCGCCGAGATGGTCGGGCCGCATGCGCGGGTCTCCGCTACCGAGGCCGCCGACACGGATGCGTTCCATGACCGGGATGGCCAGTCCGCCGAGGTGGCCCGGTGGGACAGCTCATCCCCGGTCGGAGCGAGCGATCGGCCACAGCCCGGTCCGGGGCCGGTGATCCACGCGCTCACGCGGGCCGTTCAAGCTCATGCGGTCTTGTCGGCTCGTCCCAAGCGGAGGGCGGAGATGAGGAAGAAGACCCCGCCGAGGAAGGCGTATCCGGCCAGGGTGCTCAGTGAGGCATCGTCCTTGCCGGCCTGCGCGATGAAGGAGGCTCCGGCGAGGGTGGAGATGGCGCCGCTCGCGATCATCGCCCACTGGCCTCCCATGCTGCGTCGCAGGACGCCGACGATCAGCTGGACGAGCCCCGCGGTGATCGCCCAGGCTCCCCATACGCGGAGGACGGCAGGGATGCCGGAGGACGCGGCGGCGACCAGACCTGCTGCGGTGAGGGTGCTGAGCGCGATGTTCGCGTAGAGACCGCGCACCGGTCCGCCGTTCGCTTCGGCGGCCCTGGCATCGACGACGGCGCACGCCACGTCGAACAAGGGATAGATCACCAGCAGCGTCGCGCTGAGGGTGCCAAGGGTGTGGGCGGATGTGAACAGCAGGACGGCCCAGGCGGCGGCGAACGCGAAGCGCACGAAATACAGGTGGCGCAGCGCTGCGGAGGCGCTCGCGGCAGGGGCGGGGGCTGCGACGGAGGTGTCCATGAGGATCCCTTTCGGTGAAAGCGGCGTCGTGTGAGCGAGGTGGCCATCGGGAGCCGTGTGCTGTCCGACCGTGTGCTGTGCGGACCTGCCGCAATGCGTCGCCCGGAAGTCATCCACTCCGATGAGGGAGAACGTTCGGTCTCGCTATTCATCTAAGGGTGCCCGCATCCCACTGTCAAGACCGAACGTTCTCCCTCGCAGGCTGATACGGTGGCGCCATGAGCGCGAGCAGAGAAGGCGGGAGCACGTCCGAGGCGCGGTCTCGCCTGCTCGACACGGCGACCCGGATCTTCTACGCGGAGGGAATCCACTCCGTCGGCGTGGACCGGATCATCGCGGAAGCGCAGGTCACACGCGCCACCCTGTACCGGCATTTCAAGGGCAAGGAAGAGTTGATTCTTGCCTATCTCCAGCAGGCTGACCACGGCATCCGGGCGCAGGTCGCGGCCACCCAGGTGGAGGGCAGGTCAGCGGCTGACACGGTCCGGGCCGTCAGCCGGGCCATCACCGAGGGCATCCAGTACTCCGGGTTCCGCGGGTGCGCCTTCCTGAACGCTGTGGCCGAGTATCCCGACCCGGCGCACCCGGTCCACCAGGCCGTGCTGGCGCACCGTCAATGGTTCCTGGAGACCGTCACGCAGTTGCTGGCGCAGGCGGGCTGTGAGCCCGCCGACGCGGCAGGGCGGCACTTCGTCATGCTCCGGGACGGGGCCATGGCGGCCGGCTGCCTTTTCGATCCGGTGCTGATCTCTGAGACGTTCCTGCACGGTGTCGAAGGCATCTTGTCCTCGCGCGCGACCGCCGTCCCGGAATCGGATGTGGCGCCCGCCCCCCAGGCTTGAGGCCCGATGGTCGCAGCGGCCCGGGGTGCCGGGTCGCCAGGTGCTGAGCTGTGACAGATCCCCACGCTGCGACCGGGCCGACGATCACTCCGGGCCGGTGGATCGCCGTGTTGGTGGCTCGCGGCTGAATCACGGCAACGTCGACTGACGACGCACGGCGCATCGCGGGTGGTCTCGCAGGCGGGTGACCGCTCAGGCGCCGGCTTGCAGGCGCAGGCCCGTCAGGGTCAGCTCCAGCGCGGAGCGGAACTGGTCGACATCGTCGTGGCCGTCGAACTCGTCGACGATCTCGTGCACGAAGGGGAACTCCTCGGGGTCGAGCTCCCGCCAGGTCCGGGCGAAGCGGCCGAGGAACTCGTCGCGGTCCACGGCGCCGCCGAGGACCTCCTCGGGCGGCTCCTGCCCCAGGTCGACGGCGGAGCCGACCACGACCCCCACGATCGCGGACACGGCGTGGAAGCGCTGGAGCGCGGTGAGGTCCAGGCGCAGGGTCTGCCGGCCGAGCTGCTCGTACAGGCGCAGCGCGTTGCCCTGGACGTCGGTGTTGCGCATGAAGTAGGCGCCGAGCCAAGGTCGCTCCACGATCGCGTCGAAGAGAGTCAGGGCCATCGCGCGCAGGTCGTCGATCGGGTCCTCGGTGCGCGGAAGCTTCTCGACGGCGGCCAGTACCTCGCCCATCACGTGGTCGGTGGCGCGGTCGAGCAACTCGTCCTTGTTCGCGACGTACCAGTAGATGCTGGCGACGCCGCCGCCGAGGCGCTGTGCGAGCGCCCGGAACGTCAGCGCCGGTGCCCCGGCCTCATCGAGCAGGGCCACCGCCTCGGTGAGCACGGACTCCATCGAGTGCGAAGCCCGTCGGCGTCCTCCGCCGGCGCGGTTCTGCTGGGGTGCCATGGCTTCATCCCATCACGTTTTGCTTCGTATCGAACGTTGTTCTATCGTAGCGTATCGTACGTTGTTCGATACCCGAACGGCGTTCGATCGAAAGGGCTGCCATGACTACTGCCACGCTCGAAAACCCCTCACGTACCTATCCGTCCCTGCGCGCGGCGTGGATCCCGCTGGCCGCCCTCTGCCTGGCATTCTTCGTCGAGATGGTCGACAACACGTTGCTGTCGATCGCGCTGCCGACGATCGGCCGCGATCTCGGCAGCGGGACCACCGCGCTGCAGTGGGTCACCGGTGCGTACTCACTGACCTTCGGCGGCCTGTTGCTCACCGCGGGGTCGATGGCCGACCGGCTCGGCCGCCGCCGGGTGCTGCTGATCGGACTCGCCGTGTTCGGCTCGCTGAGTCTGTGCGTCGTCCTCGTCACGACAGCAGGCCAGCTCATCGCCCTGCGGGCCGCGCTCGGCATAGCCGCCGCGGCGATGGCGCCCATCACGAACTCGCTGGTCTTCCGTCTGTTCGACGACAAGGCCCTGCGGATGCGCGCCATGACGGTGATGATCGTCGTCGGCATGTCCGGCTTCGTCCTCGGGCCCCTGCTCGGCGGCACCGCACTGGCCCATGTGCGGTGGGAGTGGCTGCTCGTCGTCAACGCCCCGATCGCACTGATCGCGTGCATCGGCGTCCGGCTCGGCGTCCCGGCCGACCGGCCGGAAGACCTGACGAAGGACGCGCTCGACGTGCCTGGCGCCGCGCTGAGCGTCGCCGCCATCGGACTCGCCTGCTACTCGCTGACCAGCGGTGTCGAGCACGGCTGGCTCTCCGCGATCACCCTCACGTCGATCGTGGGTGCCGTCGCGGCCGCAATCGCGTTCGTCCGGCACGAGCGCCGCAGCGCGGCACCCATGCTGGATCTGGGCCTCTTCTCCAACGGCACCGTCCGCGGCGCCGCTCTCGCGCAGATCGGCACGTCCATCGCGATGGCCAGCGTGATGTTCGGACTGATCCTGCACTTCCAGTACGCCTACGGGTGGAGCCCGGTGCGGGCCGGCCTGGCCAACCTCCCGATCATCGTGACGATGCTCGTCGCGACCCCCCTGTCCGAGTGGCTCGCGCGCCGGTTCGGCCACCGCATCGCCTGTCTGGTGGGCGCGGCCTGCCTGGCCGGTTCACTGGCGGGTCTCTCCTGGGGCGTCGACCACGGGTACGCCGTCATCGCGGTCTGCATGGTGCTCATGACCGTGGGGCTGCGCACCGTGATGACGATCTGCGCGGTCGCACTCGTCGACGCCATGCCGAGCAACCGCACCTCGATCGGCGCCGCCCTCAACGACACCGCCCAGGAGGTCGGCTCCAGCGTCGGCACCGCTGTGGTCGGCACCTTGATCGCCGCGTTGGTCACCACCCAGCTCCCCGCGGGCACCTGGAGCAGCGACCTCGTCGCGTCGTTCTTCCACGGCGAGCGGATCACCTACGCGCTTCTCGCGGTCGTCGTCGGACTGATCGCGGCCGGCGGCGCGCTGAGCCTTACTGACTCCCACACCATTGAGGAGCCTGCTGCCGAGGAAGCCGCCTGACAACGGGGGTTGTTGCTGATCAGGGCGCGGGTCTCGTACGGCTTGCCCGGTGAGAGAGTGATCTGCCCTTTGAGCTGCGGGACCGCGTCGACGATCCGGGTGGCTTCTGCCTCACCGAGGTCGGCCAGGGCGGTGATGAGGCCGTGGCCGGTGGAGTCGGTCGGGGCGCCGTGCCGACAGGGCTTGCCCGGCTGCGCCGTGTCAGTCGCGGAGTGTTCTGAAGAAGGCGCGGATGTCGTCGACGAACAGGTCGGGAACCTCGAAGCGAAGCCGGGCAGCGAGGGAATGACGACATGAAACGCGTCCGCCGGGTCCGCGCCGTGCGCGCGCGGATCGGTCAGCGGCCCGCTCGCCTCGAGGAGTTCCACGAACGAGGTGGGATAGCTGTGGCTGAGCAGCAGCAGCGTGGCGTCCGGCTCCGGCGAACGGAGGTGCAGGGAATGGATGGTCTGCCCGTCAATCTCGGTCAGGAACTGCGGAAGGCATTCAGCCAGGCCTCGTGGGCCCGCCAGTCGAATCCGTCCGCCCAATAACCGGCCAACGTATGAAGGTAGGCCGACAGGATGCCGTGATCCCACTCCGATGCGGCGCCCGCCACCGAGTACGGCGATCGGGTGCGCGCCAGACGATCATGCAGGTCATCGATATCGGCCTGCGGGATCTGGATCCGGAAAGGGCTCGATCGCGGCCGTCGTCATTCCGACGCCCAGGCCGTGCTGACGAGTCAAGCCGTCGCTCTGAGGTAGCTCAGCGTCAGCTGGGTCAGCTCCGCCAGGAAACGGTCCCTGGGGATGGGCGGGCGGTCCAACAGATAGCGGACCGTCAGATGCTCGACCGTGCGGACCAGCATCCAGGCCGCCGCGGGCAAGGAGAGATCCGGGCGTAGTTCCTCGCGTCGAGAGGTGAGATAGGCCAGGACCAGTTCGCCGATGCGGTCCTCGAAGACCCGCAGGGCGCGGCCGTCGTCCAACCGGGGACCGTAGACGATGGCGGCGCGCAGAAACGGCGGCTCCACGTCGAGACCGTCCAACAAGGTCGCGAGGGTGGCGCGGACGATCACCGGTGCGGGCTGCTCGAACTGACCCGTCATCTGGGCGGTCACCCCGGCCACCAACTGGTCGCTGTAGCGCTCCAGCACGGCCAGGACGATCGCGTCCTTGTGCGGAAAGTACTGGTACAGCGAACCCGGACTCAGGTCGGCCGCCGTCGCTATACGGCTGGTCGACGCGCCCTCGTAGCCATGCTCGGCCAGGACCCGCTCGCCCGCCTCCAGGATGCGTTCAACCGTCGCCCGCGAGCGCTCCTGACGCGGAATCCTGCGTGGAGACACGCGAGTGCGCGGCACGCGCCGGGCGTGGTCGCCAGGCGATGACGTGGGCATCAGAAGACGAGTTGAACGCGAATATGAAAGACCGTCAGCATCGACTCATGGTCGCACACGAGCCTTCACCGCGAGATGACTTGGCCGAGCCGAACCGGACAAGGACGCCCCCGTCCACGTACCCACAACGCTTCCGCGAGACAGAACGTCGCAACCGTCGCGTAGGGCGGCCGCTGCGCTTGTTGCGCGTGAGCCGCGGCCGCGTCGATGACCGTCTGCTCGCCACCATCGGCGAGCGGTTGACCGCACGCGACGAGATCGGCGCCGCCCTGGCGAGCGCCCTGCGCATCACCGACGCCGCGCACCCCGACAAGGTCACGATGAGGCAGTTCCGGCGCGCGCTCGTCGACGGCATCGACTCGGTGGCCAACCCGCCCCGAGCCCTTCGGGATTTCTTCGCCGCGGTCGACCCGGTGCCGGACTGGGTGGACTTCGACCTGATCGACGAAGGCGGGCGGGTGGCGCGCAGATTCGGTCGTAACACCGCTGACGTGATGCTGCAGCTCGCGCTGATCGGCTCTTACCGGTTCGACGGACCGCCGCGGCTGCTGGTCGAGACGGGCGCGCTGGTCGGCGGCTCCGCACTGCGCAGGATCGCCGAGACCCAGCAATGGGCGACCGCGGTCACCGCTCCCGGCGCCCTGCGTCGCACGGGGGACGGCTTCCGCCTCACCGTGCACGTACGGCTCATGCACGCCCTGGTCAACCACCAGTTCGAGCACAACGACCGGTGGGACGCCGGGCGTTGGGGCCTGCCGGTCAACAGGACCGACCTTGCCGCCACCCTGGGTCTGTTCAACGCCGTTCAACTGCTCGGCGTCCGCCTCCTCGGCGTGCGCGTGACCCGCGCGGAATCACGCGCCCTCATGCACCTGTGGAAATACGTCGGCCATCTGATGGGCGTCGACCAGGACTGGCTCTGCGATCACGAGTCCCAGCAACACCGCCTGAACTACCATCTGCTGCTCACCCAGAGCTACGGCGGAACAGCCGGCCCGCCCCTGGCCGGCGCCCTCGTGGAAGCACAACGCCAGCTGTACTTCCCCCACTTCGCCCACCTGCGCCGCGCCTACACCCGGGCCCGGCTGCTGAGCATGCTGCGCTACTTCCTCGGCCGCCAGGGCATGCGCGACCTGGACCTGCCGCTCGCCCTGCCCTGGGCCGTGCCGCCCCTCATAGCCGCCAACGTCCTGCGCTATCAGATACTCGGCCGCACCGAGGCGGGCCGCGCACACCTCGAGCGCCGCGGGGACCGTTTCATCGAGCGGCACCTGCGGCGACACTTCCACGAACGGACGCCGGATGTCGCGGCGCTCGACGTCTAGGACATGACCTACTCGCCCTCACGCCAACCGCCCGTTATGGCCCCTCCGGCCTCGTCGCCGGGCGGTCGGTTGTGCATGGGGAGGAGCGCGAGTCGATACTTCAGAGCCTGGTCCGGGTGAGTTCGCTCCGCTCGATGTGTGGACCAGGCGGCCGTGCGCCCCATTTGGTGACCGGCATGTACGGCGGCACATGTCCGCATTCCACGTCGGCGATGATCGGTACATTCAATGGGCCGAGCGCGTCCAGCACGGCCTGGTGCCGGGACAGCGAGGGGGCGCCTGGTGCCGAGGTCCGTCCGACAAGCACAGCATTTGCCGCGTCGAAGAAGCCGGCCAGGTGCATGCCGTGCAGGTTGCGGCAGATGGCGAAGGCGTCGTCACCAGCGGACCGCGTAGTCGTCCCAGCCCGAGGACCTGTTGTGGCCGGGCGGGTATCGGCGTGAAGGGCCCCGCGCTGTGCCCTCCCGGACCCCTGGCTCTTGGCGTCTGCGCAACGCCCTATAGGGTCCTGACCACCGAGGCAGTCGTGTGCACGCCGCTGAGGCGGCGGGCCAACTGCCCCGCAGAGTAAGGCAGTTCCAGCTCCCGCCCGCACCGAAAGGCAACGATGAACTCGGCCCCGGCTCCGACTTCCGCCGCAGCGCCGGAGAATCGCGCCGCACGAGTCATCACAGACCTCTTGCAGCCCCGCAACGTACTGGTGGCGGGCATGCTCGCCATCGGCGTCGCCGCTGCTGGTGACCTCTCCGGCCTGCCATGGGGACTGCTCGGCGCACTGTGCGCAGGCATCGTGCCCGCGAGCTATATCGAGTACCACCGCAGGCGGGGCACCTGGGGAGACCGCCACGTCGTCGACCGCACCAAACGAGCCCCCATCTTCCTCGTCATCCTGATGTCGATCGGGGTCGGCGTACTGGTCATGCTGGCGGGCCATGCCCCGCCGGACATCCTGAAAGCCATGATCGCGCTGTGGATCATGACTGTCGCGCTCCTGAGCGTCAACACCGTATGGAAGATCTCGGTCGACTCCGCGGTCGCCTCGGCCGTCGTGGCGCTGCTCGCTGTCGTCCATTCTCCTTGGTGGCTTCTGGGCTGCACCGTCACCGCCGCGGTGTGCTGGTCCCGTGTGGCCTTGCGCTATCACACGGCGCCGCAGACCGTGGCAGGCGCCGTGTGCGGAGCACTCACCACCGTTGCTTGGGTCGTGGCCTGACGGCGAGCGGCTGCCCGGCCGTTCACACCCTGCCAGGGAGCAGGCCCATGCCTGGGCGCGGGGCTGGCTAGGCTGGAGATCATGAATGCGGCCATGAACAGCGGAATCACCACTGAGCCTGACATCCTCGACGCCCGGGAGCTGGCGTCCGATCCGGAGCTGGAGGCCCGGTTCGCGGAATCGGCCCACCAGATCCTGGCGGACCTGGTCGGTGGAGGCGCCGCGCTGGGCTGGGTCGAACCGCCCTCGAAGGATGAGGTGGCGGAACTCGTCGGCCACGTCATGGCTGCGGTGCAGTCCGGAGACGGGGCCCTGCGCGCCGCTTACCTCGGCCGACGCCTTGTCGGCCTGGGGTACTGGCTGCGCTACGCCCGACCGACCCACCGGCCGCACGCCGATCTCGAAAAACTCGCGGTGGACGCCGCTGCCCATGGCCGCGGTGTCGGGCGGGCACTCACCGATTCCCTGATCGCCGACGCCCGCGAGGCAGGCATCGAGGTCCTCACCTTGGACGCCCGGGGCGACAACACCCGCGCCCTGCAGCTCTACCGGTCCCTGGGCTTCACCGAGTACGGCCGACTGCCCGATTTCGTCGCCGTCGGAGATCACCGCTACGACAAGGTCTTTTACATGCTCGACTTCCGTCAGTAAAGCTGACCACGGATGGCTGGGCGACGGGAGCCGACGGCAGGCCGGTCGGGCCGACTTCGGGAACTGAGTCAGGGACAAGTCGGCCGATGCCGGCGTACGCAGGTACCTGCCCGCCGCTTCTCGGGCACTCTTGCGTCCAATCCACCCTAAAGATGTCGGTGTCCCTTCAATTCTGCGTAGTGCGGCTCTAAGGTCGGGGCGATCCTTCCCCACAGAGGAGTCGCCCAGTGCGCTCGCGCTTGCTGCTCGTTCTTGCCCTGCTGGCGACGTGGTTGTTGCTCGGCCCGTCCGCGGTCATGGCTCAGCCGGCCAGGACCACGCCGAACGCCACAGCCGATGCACCACCCGCCTGGAGCGCACCGCTCAGCACCCGAGGTTGCTACATCGTCGATGCGGACGGGAAGCGGTTCAAGCTGAAGTCGGGCAACTGGCATGGCTCCAGCGGCACCTGGGACGGATCGGGCTCGCCCGACGATCCGGCGCACAACCACGCGGGGGAAGTGGGGCACCGGGCGCCACTCGGGCTGGACCGGGTCCCGATGAGCCGGATCATCGCCGACTTCCAGGGCCTGGGACTCAACAGCGTGCGCCTGCCCTTCTCCGACGAGATGCTCAGCGACACCCAGCCGGTGACCGGGCTGACAGCGAACCCGCGCCTGAACGGGCTGCGCCCCCTGGAGGTGTTCGACGAAGCGGTTCAGGCGCTGACCGATGCCGGATTCGCGGTCATCCTCAACAACCACACCACGACGACCCGTTGGTGCTGCGGCGTTGACGGCAATGAACGCTGGAACAGCGGCCAGAGCACCCAGAAGTGGCTCGACGACTGGGTGTTCATGGCGAAGCGCTACCGTTCCAACCCCCGCGTCGTGGGGGCCGACCTCCGCAACGAAGTACGCCGCGATGTGTTCGACGACCCCAACTGGGGCCTGGGCGATGCCCACGACTGGGCCGCAGCCGCACAACAAGCCGGCGACCTGATCCTCAAGGACGCCAATCCGGACCTGCTCATCATGGTCGAGGGCATCAACTGGGCCGGCATCCCGGTGGACGGGTTCTGGCACGACCGACCGCTCCTCAAGCCCGTCGCCGCCCTGTCGAACACACTGGTGCGCTCCCACAAGCTCGTCTACGCCGCCCACTTCTACGGCTACACGGGACCCCGGCACAGCGGTGCGACCGGCACCGGCGAGACCACTGATGCCCGCTACCGCGACCTCGGCCGCGACGACCTGTTCTCGGTCATGCGCGACACGGCCTCCTACGTGGCGGACACTCCCGACCGGCACTTCACAGCCCCTGTGTGGATCAGCGAGTTCGGCGTCGCCAAGGACACCGATGCCAAGGAGCGCACCTGGTTCGCCAACACGGTGGACTTCCTCATCGACCACGACCTCGACTTCGCCTACTGGCCGGCCGTCGGCTTCCACGACAATGACCAAGGCAATCGCTGGGGTCTGATCCGCTACGACACCGCAGGCACGGCCCGCAGCATCCTCGACGGCGACGACTGGCGCGCGACCGCCTGGCGCAAGCTCACCGCCGCTCCAGGGCGGGAGGGGACGGTGCCGCAGGTGCGTACCTGGTCGATGCTGAAGGCCACCCATGCGGACGCCAACCGCGCACTGCGGGCCGCAGCCGACTGGGACAGCGGAGCACGCAAACTGTCCTGCCCCGACGACCAACGGCTCATCGGCATCAGCCAGCGAGGCCAGGGCGCTTTGTGCACCGACGCAGGCGCCTCGGCTCTCGCGGCCTCCGGGGCACCGGTCAAGGTTGCCTCGCAGGCGAACGTCACCGCGGACTGGGCGAGCGGCTTCACCAAGTACCAATGCGCCGAAGCACAGTTCATGATCGGGTACAGCGTCCGGGGCAACCGGGTGTCCGCCGTGTTGTGCTCACCCGCACGCATCACACTCGCAGGCGCGGGCCGCACACTGTGGGACGACCGAGGCGACAGCCGCCCCGCCTCCGGCGAAGGCGGCGACTACGCCACAGGCTTCTACAAGGCGCAATGCAACGCCGACGAGTACGCCGCCGGCATCGCCTTCTCCACGGCCATCGGACGCGGCGGAACAGCCGATGCCCTGTACTGCCGCAAAATCTAGCCCTTCGACCGAACCCCTCTGCCTGCAGTCGAAGCTCCGTCCGGCAGCGGAGTTGCCGCCCGGGCCCTTTCGGAGTGCAAACCCTGAGAGTTGACACATCCGACGCGATGCGGTCGCCAGAAGTGCGCAGGAATCCCCACCTCATGTCTTCAACTAAAGAAGTCAGCTGAAATCTGCTGCCGTGAGTCTTGTCAGGTATTGAACGGACTTCTACAGTCCGCTACTGAAGTGGTCGTGGGACCGCTCCCACGGTCAATGTCATCCGAGCAATGGAGCCGCGATGTCATCCGCACTTCTCAAGCCGGCCAGACTCATCACCGTTGTCCTCGCCTCGCTGTCGCTGCTTCTCCTCGGCCAGCCGCGAGCGCACGCGGGAACCTGGGGAGCGCCGCAGACGGTCAACTCCTGGAACACCATCAGCGGGAGATGGACCGCCAACAACGAGTTGGAGACCTACACACCGGACTGCGTCTGGTACGACGGCGGCACGCTCATGATCAAGACGTACAAGGCCGCCGACGGGACGTACTACTCGGGTCGCGTGGAGTCGAAGGCGCTCTACGGCTACGGCACCTACAGCTTCACCGCGAACATGCCCAACGGCCAGGGCCTTCTGCCCGCCGTATGGGCGGCGTACCTGAACCCGTGGCTGCCCGAGTTCGACGCCGCCGAGATCGTCGGGCAGAACCCGAACACCGTGTACCAGACCTTCCACGACCCGAACAACGCCCAGACGCAGTTCTCGAAGGGCAACTCCTCGGGCTGGACCAATGCGTTCCACACGTACTCGTTCACGTGGTGGCCCGACCACATCGACTTCACTGTGGACGGCACCATCACCGGCACGAAGTGGTACACCACCGCTCCGGGTGTCGGCATGCGCTTCATCGTGAACACGGCAGTCGGCGGGGACTGGCCGGGCAACCCGGACTCCTCGACGTGGGCCACAGCAGACGGGGCCAGGTACCTCAAGGTCTCGTCGATCACCTACACGCCGTACACGCCGTGACAGCAAGATCCGCCGCACGCGCCGCATCTTGAGAGGCCTTCCTCGCCAACGCCTCGACGGCGGCGGTCAGGCGAGCCCGGGGGCTCCGGGGCTGAGCCAGAGCGCCGCCAACGGCGGGAGGCGCAGCGTGATCGAGGCGGGGAAGCCGTTGTGGGCGCGGGGCTCCTGGGGGAGGGGCCCCGCGTTCAGGACGCCGCTGCCGCCGTAGCGCAGGGCATCGGTGTTGAGGATCTCGCGCCAGGTCGACGGGGCAACGTGAGGGACACCGATCCGGTAGTCGTCGCGTACCTCGGGGGAGAAGTTGACGACGACCAGGAGCGGGTCGCCGTCGGCGGAGTGGCGGAGGAACGCCAGGACGTTGTCGTCCGCTGCGTCCGCCTCGGTCCAGGAGAACCCCGCAGGAGTGCAGTCCTGCTCCCACAGGGCGGGGTCGGCCGTGTAGAGCCGGTTGAGGTCGGACACCAGACGCTGGACGCCGCGGTGGTCCTCGTGCGCGGGGTGATGCCCGTCGAGCACCCACCATTGGGGTCCGTCGGCCTCGGACCATTCGGCGCCCTGCGCGAATTCCTGCCCCATGAACAACAGTTTCTTGCCGGGGTGGGCCCACATGAAGCCCAGGTAGGCGCGGTGGTTGGCGCGCTGCTGCCACCAGTCGCCGGGCATCTTCGAGACGAGTGAGCGCTTGCCGTGCACGACTTCGTCGTGGGAGACGGGCAGGACGTAGTTCTCGCTGTACGCGTAGACCATCGAGAACGTCATCTCGTGATGGTGGTACTTGCGGTGGACGGGGTCGCGGGCGAGGTAGGCGAGGGAGTCGTGGGACCAGCCCATGTTCCATTTGAGGCCGAAGCCCAGCCCGCCGAGGCCGCCCGCTGCCGGTTGGTCCGTCGGCCGGGTCACGCCGTCCCACGCGGTCGACTCCTCCGCGATGGTGACGATGCCCGGGCAGCGCCGGTAGAGAGTGGAGTTCATCTCCTGCAGAAAGGCGACAGCGTCCAGGTTCTCCCGTCCGCCGTGCGCGTTGGGCGTCCAGGTGCCGTCCGGGCGGGAGTAGTCGAGGTAGAGCATGGAGGCGACGGCGTCGACGCGCAGGCCGTCGATGTGGAACTCCTGACACCAGTAGATGGCGTTGGCGACGAGGAAGTTGCGCACCTCGCGGCGCCCGAAGTCGAAGACGAGCGTGCCCCAGTCGGGGTGGGCGGCCTGTGCCGGGTCCTCTGGTTCGTACAGGGGGCGTCCGTCGAACCGTGCCAGCGCCCATTCGTCGCGGGGGAAGTGGCCGGGAACCCAGTCGAGGATGACGCCGATACCCGCCTGGTGCAGGGTGTCGACGAAGTACTTGAAGTCGTCGGGGGTGCCTAGGCGCGCGGTGGGGGCGTAGAAGCCGCTGACCTGGTAGCCCCAGGAGCCGCCGAAGGGGTGCTCGGCGATCGGCAGGAGTTCCACGTGCGTGAAGCCCAACTCCCTCGTGTACGCGGCCAGTTCATCGGCCAGCTCTCGATAGGTCGCACCGGGTCTCCATGAGGCGAGGTGCACCTCGTAGACGGACATGGGCGCCGTGTGGGCCGGACGGTCGGCGCGTTGCCTCAACCACTGCGCGTCGCCCCAGCCATAGTCGCTGTCCGCCACGATCGAAGCGGTCGCAGGCGGCGGCTGTGTGCGACGGGCCATGGGGTCGGCACGCTCCAGCCTCGCGCCGTCGGGACCCGTGATCTCGAACTTGTAGAGGGCTCCCGCGCCGACTCCGGGGACGAAGAGTTCCCAGACGCCGGAGCTTCCGAGCGAGCGCATCGGCAATGCTGTGCCGTCCCAGTGGCAGAAGTCGCCGCGCACGCGTACGCCCCTGGCGTCGGGCGCCCAGACAGCGAAACGCGTGCCCGAGACACCTTGCCGCTCCAGCACATGGGCGCCGAGCACGGTCCATAGTTCCTCGTGCCGTCCCTCGGAGATGAGGTGGAGATCGAACTCCCCGAGCGTGGGCGGGAAGCGGTACGGGTCGTCGACCTCGACGACCGCGTCCGCATAGGCCACGCGCAGACGGTGCGCGCCGCTGCTTCCACCCGGGATCGTGCCTGCGAACAGGCCGCCGCCCTCGTCGTGCAGGGCCCACGCGGTGGGCCCTGCGAGGACACAGACGGCGAGCGCGTCCGGCCGCAGGCAGCGCACGATCAGACCGTCGGGCCGCGGGTGCGCGCCCAGGACGGAGTGCGGATCATGGTGCTCGCCGCGCAGCAGCCGGCCGCGGTCCTCCGCGGCCAGAGCCGGCGCGCGGTGCGCGCGGTGGGTGGCGGTGGTCGGTGCCACGTCGGCGACGGCCATCTGCGGAACTCCCTTGCTGCGGTCGTGTGAGGAACGGTCAGCCGACGCGGCACAGGCGTGCGACGGCCGTCATGGGAACGGTGATCCAGTCGGGGCGATGGGCCGCCTCGTAGACGACCTCGTAGACGGCCCGGTCCGCCTCGTGCCCGCGCAGCACCGCCGCGATGGCGTGCGGATCGAACCGCCCCGATTCGGCGTACCCGCTGCAGAACGCGGCGCGCGTGCGCTCGGCCCACCGCGGCCGGGGCGAGGCGCCGACATGGGCCGCGTAGTCGAACGACCGCAGCATGCCCGCCACGTCACCGACCGGGGAGTGGTCACCGCGCCGTTCCGCCGGCGGCTTGGCCGGTTCGCCCTCGAAGTCGACGATGTGCCAGGCGCCACGGGTCCGCAGCACCTGCCCCAGATGGAGGTCGCCGTGGATCCTTTGCAGCGGCAGATCACTGCTCGCCAGCGCGAACTCGGCGAAGACGTCCCTGAGTCGCGGCACGTACGCGCGCAGCGACGGCACGAGGGAGGCCGCGCGCCGCAGGCGATGGGTCATGGCGTCCGCCAGTCGCAGGGCGTGGTCCGAGGGGGCCGCGGTGACGGGGAACGCCTCGGACAGGGCCACGTGCAGTGCGGCCGTCGCGCGGCCCAGGTCCCGGGCCTCCTCGACGAAGTCCGTTCGTTCCAGGGCCGATTCGAGCGCCAGAGTCCAGCCGTCCGTGGCATCGGCGAGGTAGGGCTGGACGACGCCCAGTGTCGCGAAGAACGGGGCGGACGTGTGGAACCAGGCAGTGGGCGCGAGGACCTGCGTGCAGCCGTGCCGCGCCAGGACGGCGGGCACCTCCAGGTCGGGGTTGATGCCGGGCTGTACACGCCGGAAGAGTTTGAGGATGAGCCGGTCGCCGTAGACGATCGAGGTGTTCGACTGCTCGACGTCCAGGACGTGGGGCGTCAGGTGGCTCGGGACGCCTGTGCGCGGGAACGACTCGAAGCGCAGAGTGCCCAACCTGCCGCCCCTGCGGATGCGGTCGAGGAGCAGTGCCGCCGCGCGGTGGTCGTGCACGGCGTCGTACACCAGCAGGCCCTGCCCGGCAGCCCCCTCGACCTCGCCGAGGACGCGGCTCCGCAACCGTGGTGACACGTCGGTGGCCGCGCCCAGCAGCAGCTGGTAGTGGACGCAGTCCTGTTCGCCGCCGTGCTCGACCCTGACCAGCAGGTGGAAGCAGTCGGCCGTGAGTTCCGTCGCCGCGACCACGGACAGGCTCGTGATCTTGTGGTCGCGGCCGGTGAACCACCGCTGGTCGGGCAGCCAGCGGGCCAGAAGCGCGGCGAGCCGCGCGGGTGTGACACCCGGTTCGGTCAGCAGGGGCGTGGTCATGGCGGATCAGGTCCAATCGTGGTGAGCGACACGGGGTGTGAGGGATGTGCCGCGCAGCCGGAACCAGTAGAAGCCGTGTCCTGCGAGGGTGAGCAGGTAGGGCAGTTCACCGATGGCGGGGAACTGGACGTCTCCGATGAGTTCGACGGGATGCCGTCCGTTGAAGGCCTGGAGGTCGAGTTCGGTGGGCTGGGCGAAGCGGGAGAAGTTGTGGACGCACAGCACCAGGTCGTCGCCGTACTCGCGGAGGAACGCCAGGACGGCGGAGTTGGAGGAGGCCAGTTCGCGGTACGAGCCGAGGCCGAACGCCGGGTTCTGCTTGCGGATCTCGATCATGCGTCGGGTCCAGTGCAGCAGCGACGACGGGGAGGACATCGAGGCCTCGACGTTGGTGACCTGGTAGCCGTAGACCGGGTCCATGATCGCGGGCAGGGACAGCCGGCCCGGGTCGCAGGAGGAGAAGCCCGCGTTGCGGTCCGGGGTCCACTGCATCGGGGTGCGCACCGCGTCGCGGTCGCCCAGCCAGATGTTGTCGCCCATGCCGATCTCGTCGCCGTAGTAGAGGATCGGCGAGCCGGGCAGGGACAGCAGCAGGGCGGTGAAGAGCTCGATCTGGTTGCGGTCGTTGTCGAGGAGCGGGGCCAGGCGGCGGCGGATGCCGATGTTCGCGCGCATCCGCGGATCCTTGGCGTACTCCGCGTACATGTAGTCGCGTTCCTCGTCGGTGACCATTTCGAGGGTGAGCTCGTCGTGGTTGCGCAGGAAGATGCCCCACTGGCAGCTCGACGGGATCGCCGGGGTCTTGGCGAGGATCTCCGAGACCGGGTAGCGGGACTCCCGGCGCACCGCCATGAAGATGCGCGGCATGACCGGGAAGTGGAACGCCATGTGGCACTCGTCGCCGCCCGACTGGAAGTCG
This sequence comes from Streptomyces sp. cg35, assembly GCF_050410835.1. Lineage (NCBI taxonomy): Bacteria > Bacillati > Actinomycetota > Actinomycetes > Kitasatosporales > Streptomycetaceae > Streptomyces > Streptomyces sp. cg35. Next base: position 104,738 of record NZ_CP191268.1, on the reverse strand, counting down.
CCGAAGTAGTCGACGACGTCCTCGGGCCACTGGTTCGCCTCGGCGAGGATCACCACGTCCGGGTACTGGGCGTCGATCTCCTTGCGGACCCGTTTGAGGAAGTCGTGGGTGGCGGGGAGGTTCTCGCAGTTGGTGCCCTCCTCGGCGTACAGGTACGGGACCGCGTCGAGGCGGAACCCGTCGATGCCGAGGTCCAGCCAGAACCGCAGCGCGGCCAGGATCTCCTCCTGGACGGCCGGGTTCTCGTAGTTGAGATCCGGCTGGTGGGAGAAGAAGCGGTGCCAGAAGTACTGCTTGCGCACCGGGTCGAAGGTCCAGTTCGAGGCCTCGGTGTCGACGAAGATGATCCGCGCGTCCTGGTACTGCTTGTCGTCGTCCGCCCAGACGTAGTAATCGCCGTACGGCCCCTCGGGGTCGGAGCGCGACTGCTGGAACCACTCGTGCTGGTCACTGGTGTGGTTCATGACGAAGTCGATGATGACGCGCATCCCGCGCTGGTGCGCCGCGTCCACGAACTCGACGAAGTCGGCCAGGTCACCGAACTCCGGCAGGGCGGAGATGTGGTTGGCGACGTCGTAACCGCCGTCCCGCAGCGGCGATTTGAAGAACGGGGGCAGCCAGAGCGCGTCGACCCCGAGCCACTGGAGATAGTCCAGCTTCGCCGTGAGGCCCTTGAGGTCACCGACACCGTCTCCGTTGCTGTCGTAGAACGAGCGCACCAGCACTTCGTAGAAGACGGCACGCTTGAACCAGTCCGGATCCCACCGCCTGTCGGGAGTGGGCGGGGTCAGCATCGGTTCATGGACGGTCATGGTGATCTCCCTCCGTTGCCGCGTCCTTGCGCGTCCTGGCAGAGCGGGCCGGGTGTTCAGTCGAAGGTGAAGATGTGTGCGGGTGACTCGCCAGGAACCAGGCGGACGTAGTTGGTGGCGCCCCAGGTGTAGGTCGCGCCCGTCAGTTCGTCGCGTACGCGGAACGAGGCGTCAGGGGCCAGGTTCAGGTGCGCGCAGTCGAGCGACACCGTCGCTTCCTGCGTGTGGTGCGGATCGAGGTTCACGACCACCAGGACCGTGTTCGAACCGCTGCGCTTCGAGTACACGATCACTTCGTCCTTGTCGGCGTGGTGGAAGTGCACGTCGCGAAGTCGGCGAAGGGCCGGGCTGCGGCGCCTGATGTCGTTGAGCGCGCTGATCAGCGGGGCGATGCTGCGTCCCTCGCGCGCGGCCGACTCCCAGTCCCGTGGCCGTAGTTCGTATTTCTCGGAGTGCAGATACTCCTCGCTGCCGGAACGCAGCGGAGTGTTCTCGCAGAGTTCGTAGCCGCTGTAGACGCCCCAGGCGGGCGAGAGCGTGGCCGCCAGCACCGCCCGCAGCTCGAAGGCCGGGCGGCCTCCGTCCTGGAGGAACCCGGGCAGGATGTCGGGCGTGTTCACGAAGAAGTTCGGTCGCATCACCGCCGCCGACTCCCGAGCCAACTCCTCCACATAGTCCGTGAGTTCGCGCTTCGTGTTGCGCCAGGTGAAGTACGTGTACGACTGCTGGAAGCCGACTTCGGCCAGCGTTCGCATCATCGCCGGACGGGTGAACGCCTCGGCCAGGAAGATCACGTCGGGGTCGGTACGGTTGATGTCCGCGATGACCTGCTCCCAGAAGACGACCGGCTTCGTGTGCGGGTTGTCCACCCGGAAGATCCGCACTCCGTGCGCCATCCAGTGCCGCAGGATCCGCGTTGTCTCCGCCACCAGTCCCAGCATGTCGCGGTCGAAGGCGATCGGGTAGATGTCCTGGTACTTCTTGGGCGGATTCTCCGCGTACGCGATCGACCCGTCGGGCCGGTGGCGGAACCACTCCGGATGTTTGTCCACCCAGGGATGGTCCGGCGAGCACTGCAGCGCGAAGTCGAGGGCGATCTCCAGACCCACCTCCCGCGCGCGTGTCGCGAACGCGTCGAAGTCCTCCAGCGTCCCCAGACCCGGATGCACCGCGTCGTGCCCGCCTTCCGGCGAACCGATCGCCCAGGGCACCCCCACATCATGAGGATCCGGCGAGAGCGTGTTGTCCCGTCCCTTGCGGTGCGTCGTCCCGATCGGATGGATCGGCGGCAGATACACCACGTCGAAACCCATCTCCGCGATCGCCGGTAGGCGTCGTGCCGCCGTCCGGAACGTCCCGCTCACCGGTGGCTTCCCGGCCTCCAGCACCGCCCCCTCGGAGCGCGGGAAGAACTCGTACCAGGACCCGTACAACGCCCGCTCCCGCTCCACCAGCAACGGCAGCGGTTCGCTCTCGGTGAGCCGCTCTCGCAAGGGATGGGACTCCAGTACGGCGAGGACCTCCCGCACGGTCGTCGCCGCCAGCCGGTCACCTGCGTCACGGCGCCCGTCGCACAGCACGTCGAGGGCGGTGCGCAGCGTGGCCGCGGCCGGGGCGTCGTCGGACGTGCCGGTAAGGATCCGTTCCAGGAGCACGGCCCCTTCTTCGAGCGTGAGGTCGGTGTCCACGCCGGCCTGCACTTTGACGGCGGCATCCCGTTGCCACGTGGCCACGGGATCGCACCAGGCCCGGACGCAGAAGCTCCACGTGCCGGGCGCGGACGGGGTGACCTCCGCGCTCCAGCGGTCCTCGCCCGGGCTCGTCTCACGCATCGCGCGGTACTCGGCACTGCCGCCGGGATCACACAGCACGGCCTGAGCACGGACGACCGCGGATCCTTCGACGAACACCGTGGCCGTGACCGGGAAGGTCTCACCGACGACGGCCTTCGCCATGCCGAGGCCCCCTTCCACCCGGGGGCGTACCCGCTCGATCGACACGGGCACGGGATGCGGCACCGTCGTCATCCGTCTCACCTCTCGCGTTGTGCACGGCAGTTGGGGTCACACGAGGGTCGTCGTCGCGGTCCGCTCGCGCATACCTTCGGCCCGCAAGCGGCGTTCCGCCGTCACCGCGGCCTCCCGGCCGCACCGCTCGCCGGTCACGGCGCACAACGCCCCTGCGGCCCGCTCGAACCGTGCGCGGACATCGGCGTCGGCGGGAGCGGCGAGGAAGCGGCGCTCCCACTGGCGGTAGCGCCGCAGGCGCCGGCCGAGCTCCGTGTCGGTACGCGATGCGTCCATGGCATCCGTCGACCTCCTGGGCTCCGCGCCGCCGGGCCCGATGGGCCCGCACACCGTGCACGGAGAGGGAGCGGCCGGTCACACGCGGCAGCTCCTCCACCATCGTGCGCGGCCGATCGTCATCCGTCCTGTTGAGCCCAGCGTCACGAGACGAACACGCTCGTGTTGCACGAATGGAGTAGTGGGGCGAGGCTGAATCCTGACTCTCGAACCAGCAGTGCTCACGCTCCGTGCGCACGGCCCCGTCGTGTCGACGGGCGCGAGCTCCGCGATGAGGAGCAGAAACCATGAACCGGACAGTGCCCCGCTACTACCACGTCGAGGTGGATCCCGAGCCGGAGCGCGTCGGCCAGATGCAGCGCATCGTCGCCGCGCACCTGCGGTACTGGGGGCTCGAGAAGCTGGTGACGCCCGCGACCCGGGGGGTCGGGCTGCTGATGGAGGCCGCGGTGGGCGGGGGCCCTGTGACGATCGAGACGTGGTGGACCGGCCAGCACTTGATCACCGCCGTGTCGCATCAGGACGCCGCCGGAGCCGACCAGCGGTCCGCCGCTCTGGCCTGCCTGAGCCGTATCGCGGCACTGAGCGACGGCTGGGGCAGCTGCACCACGCACGCCCGGCGCATCGTCTGGTTCTCCCTGCGCAGCCGGAACAGCGTCCGCGAGCCGCTGGCCCCGAAGCGTCCTGTCCCGTCCGCGGGCGCCGAGCGGCAGGTGCCGCGTGCCGTCCCGACGGCCGACGGACCGCTGACGGCCGGGGCGGTTTCGTGACCGCACCCGTGCGCACCGGCCGCCCCTACCCGTTGGGGGCGGCCTACGACGGTCACGGCACGAACTTCGCCCTGTTCAGCGGCGTGGCCGACCAGGTGGATCTGATCCTGGTGGACCCCGATGGCTCCGAACGGACCGTGACACTGCCCGACGTCGACGGATTCGTCTGGCACGGCTACGTGCCCGGCATCGGTCCCGGGCAGCGCTACGGCTACCGGGTCCACGGCCCCTGGGAACCGACGTCCGGACATCGCTGCGACGCCTCTGCCTTCCTGCTGGACCCCTACGCCCGAGCGATCCACGAGCAGGCCGCCCCCGACGGCGGCTTCGCCCAGGGCCTGTGCGGAGTCGTCGTCGACCCGGCCTTCGACTGGGAGGCGGACGAGTCACCCCGGCACCCCTACACCGACTCCGTCATCTACGAGGCGCATGTGCGTGGCCTGACCCGCACACATCCAGGGGTACCGGAGGAATTGCGCGGCACGTATGCCGGCCTGGCCAGTCCGGCCGTCCTGGACCATCTGACATCCCTGAAGGTGACGGCAGTCGAGCTGATGCCGATCCACCAATTCGTCCAGGACGGTTTTCTCCTGGACCGAGGGCTCTCGAACTACTGGGGCTACAACACCATCGGCTTCTTCGCGCCCCATCACGCCTACGCCGCCACCGGCACACTCGGCCACCAGGTCGACGAGTTCAAGGGCATGGTCAAGGCCCTGCACGCGGCCGGGCTCGAAGTGATCCTCGATGTCGTCTACAACCACACGGCCGAGGGCAACGAGAACGGCCCCACGCTCTCCTTCCGCGGCATCGACAACGCGTCGTACTACCGGCTTTCCGACGAGGACTTCAGCCGCTACTACGACACCACAGGCACTGGCAACAGCCTGCTGATGCGCCACCCCAACGTCCTTCAGCTGATCATGGACTCGCTGCGCTACTGGGTCACCGAATGCCACGTGGACGGATTCCGCTTCGACCTCGCGGCGACCCTGGCACGACAGTTCCACGAGGTCGACCGGCTGTCCGCCTTCTTCGACCTCATCCAACAGGACCCCGTCATCAACCGCGTGAAGCTGATCGCCGAGCCCTGGGACGTCGGCGACGGCGGCTACCAGGTAGGGAACTTCCCGCCGCTGTGGTCCGAATGGAACGGCAAGTACCGCGACAGCATCCGCGACCTGTGGTGCGCCCGCGAACATTCACTCCCGGAGTTCGCCGCCCGCCTCACAGGCTCCGCCGACCTGTACCAGCGCGATCGGCGCCGGCCGCGCGCCAGCGTCAACTTCATCACCGCGCACGACGGATTCACACTGCGCGACCTGGTCTCGTACGACTCCAAGCACAACGAGGCCAACGGCGAGGACAACCGCGACGGCGAGAGCAACAACCGTTCCTGGAACTGCGGCGCCGAAGGCCCCACCGACGCTCCCGACGTGCGCGCGCTGCGCTGCCGGCAACAGCGCAACTTCCTAACAACCCTCATGCTGTCGCAAGGCATCCCCATGCTCAGCCACGGCGACGAAGTCGGCCGCACGCAGGACGGCAACAACAACGCCTACTGCCAGGACAACGAACTGACCTGGATCGATTGGAACCTGAGCGACGAGGAGTCGTCCCTGCTGGACTTCACGCGGCGGCTCGGTGAACTGCGCACCGCGCATCCCGTCCTGCGCCGGCGCCGCTTCTTCCAGGGCGAGGTCGCCCCGCACGAGTGGCAGGGGCTGCCGGATCTGGTGTGGCTGCGCCCGGACGGCGCCGAGATGACGCACAAGGACTGGCGATGGCCCGATGCCCACGCGCTGGCCGTCTTCCTGAACGGGGACGCGATCACGGAGCCGGACCCCTGCGGCGACCGGGTCGTGGACGACTCCTTCCTCATGCTCTTCAACTGCTATTGGGAGCCGATGGAGTTTCAGCTCCCCGGCCCCGCGTACGGAGTGTGCTGGACCACGAAGATCGACACGGCGGAGCCGGCCGGCGAGCCCGACGAGAAGGAACACAAGGCTGAGGCACTCCTTCAGGTCGAGTCACGCAGCCTGGTCGTGCTGTCACGGCCGTCGGTCGACACATAGCGTGGTTGTCGCCGGTGCTGTCGCCGGCGGCATCCCGGGCACGGAAGGTTGGGTTCACTGGAGAGCACCGATGCGCCTGCCCTCGTCGAGCAGGGCCCTGACCAGGGCGGAGTTCGCACCCGGCGCCACGAACCAGAGGGGTGCGGCGGAGCGGCTTCTGAACATTTCGATGCGATGGCAGCCCACAACGAAACCCACCACCGTCGTCTGCTGCACACCCGTCACCTCGCTCCACGCCACGGAGTCGCGCACCCGGCCGAATCGGCTGGTGACGGCCACGCCCTCCGCACACAGGTAACACCTGTTCACACCGGACCAGGCCGTCATCCGCCGCCATCCGAACTTCAGGGCGTACACCGCGGCCACCACGGCTGTCGCGACAGCGGCATTGCTATCGACCGCGGACGGGTTGACGACCGTAGCCACGAGCAGGGCGCCCCAGCCAAGCAGCAAGAACCCCCGTAGCACCTGCATCATGGCGCCTGTCGCAGGATTGATGACGGCGTAATCGCCGCGGATCTCACCGAGCCCCATGCCAGCAACCCTGTTGCGCACCGAAGCCCCCCGGTCGAAGCCGAATCCGCGCATATGACGTGCGCGCGGCAAGACATGGCATACCCGCGCCGCCGGTACGTCGAACAGGGTTGGCGAGGTGAGTTCCTGGTGCCTTATCTCCAAGTCTCCTTAACCATAAGGCAGTTGCCCTATGTGGGCCGCGGACTCACCATGCTCGGTCGCGGGCCAGGAGTGAGGGCGACTGCCCCGGCTCAGGCCTGCTGACCGGTGGCGGCGAGGACGATCTCGCGGACGCACACCTGGGGCGGCTGTCCGTAGGCGAACGCCACGGCCTCGGCGACCGCCTCGGGGGCGAGGGCGCCGCCCGCGGACTCCTTCCACGCCTCGTAGTCCGTCTTGATCTGCTCGTCGCTGGTGTGTGAGAGCAGCTCCGTCTCCACGGCCCCGGGCGCGATCGTGACGACTCGGACCCCGCGGTCGGCGACCTCCTCGCGCAGATTCTCGGACATGGCGTGCACGGCGAACTTCGTTCCCACGTACGCGGTGTGGTTCGGGAAAGTCTTGCGGCCCGCGACCGAGCTGATGTTCACGATGGTGCCGGCGCGGCGCTCCAGCATGCCGTTCAAGACGGCGTGCACCCCGTTGAGCAGGCCCCGCACGTTCACATCGAACATCGTGTCCCACTCCTCGGGCGACTGCCGGTCCATCTGCCCGAGGAGCATCACCCCGGCGTTGTTGACCAGGCCGTCCACGGGACCGTACGCCGCCTCGCCCTCCGCGACCGCCGCCGCCACCGCCTCGCGGTCCGTCACGTCGACGGCCCGGCACAGGGCGTGCGGAAGCCCGAGCTCCGTCATCCGTTCGGCGCGACGGGCGAGCAGCAGCAGGGCGTGGCCGCGCTCCGACAGCAGTCGTGCGGTGGCGGCGCCGATACCGGAGCTGGCCCCGGTGACGACGACGAGCGGCCGGGTGGGGGCGGAGGTGGTCATGCGGTTCTCCTGTACGCGGGTATGGCGCAAGGCCGGGGGCTTCCAGGAGATCACCGGCTGAGGCGTCGCGCGCGTTGTGCGGCGCGGACGTCGTCCCCAGGACGCCGGACGAGGAGCGGCCGCTGGGGGAGTGGCTTACAGCGCCTAACAGAATGAGGTGACGCTGCTCTCGCTCCAGGTAGGAGATGGGTGCCCGACCCCTCGACGTCGAGCTCTATGAGTATCCGTACGGGTAGCAGCGGTTCGTGCGGCTAGCGAATCATGGCCGTCATGGCGACCACCTTCTGGATCTTGATACTCGTCCTGGCTGTTCTTCTGGCTACTGTCGCTGCGGCCTGGCTCGGCCTGCCGGCTTTGAGTCGACAGCAGAGATCCTGGATACGTCGTGTGTTCGGGTTACCTTTCACTATCACCTTGGTGCTTGTTCTCGCAGCGTGCGGGCGCGCGACCAGCGAGAAGACCGTGCGCAAGCTGGCTGGCAGTCCTGAAGCCCTGAAGGCACGGCAGGAGGTTGAGTTGGCCAGTCGGGACGTCATCGCCGTCTGGGACGCCGAAACGCCGCTCACGCTGGGGCTGGTTGTTCTGGAAGACGTGTGTGTTGGCGGGAGCGCGAAGGAGCTGTTTTTTCCGACAGGCTCCGACAGGTACAAGATCAAGTGCACCATGTCCGTTGCTGCCTACTTTGGGGCAGATCCCCGCAGGATGGCCGACACCATCGACGGAGTGCTCAGCGCAGGAGACCGTACGGGACCTCCCATCCCCTTCGACCACGACTTCCACTACGCGCGCGCAGTCGTCGACTACTACCGCGGGAAAGCAGGCGACCCACAAGGACCAGGAACCGGGGAACCAACAGAGCTCTTCAGCGCAGGCACCATCACTCTGAGCTGGGACCAGGTGCGCAGTGGGAGCACAGGTGAGGTGATTGAAGAGCCTCGCTCATGTAGCCCCCATGATCCGCCAGTGCGACGTTGCCTCAGAGAGCCCGCCTCGACCAGCGTGGCGGATCTGCGACGCGAGTACGGGATGGTCTTCAAGATCACTATGCCCGTCACGAACTACTTCACCGTCTGGAAGTAGCCAGATTTGTCTCACGGGCCGGCATCGGCCCTCGCAGTGAGCCGATCTGTCGATGGGTGATGAGGCAGCAGGCGAGTTTGCGGAAGGCTTCGTGGATGTCGGCTCGGCGTTCCCAGCGGATGCGGATGCGTTTGAAGCCGTGGAACCAGGCGAAGCTGCGTTCGACGACCCAGCGGTATTTGCCCAGTCCGGTGCCATGGGGGGTGCCGCGGCGGGCGATAGCCGGGACGATGCGGCGCTGGCGGACCTGATCGCGGTAGATGTCGTGGTCGTACCCGCGGTCGGCGAAGAGTGAGTCCGGCCTACGTCGCGGATGCCCGACCCGGCCCCTGATAGCTGGGATGGCGTCGATCAGGGGCAGGAGCTGGGTGACGTCGTTGCGGTTGCCGCCCGTGAGGATCACGGCGAGCGGTGTGCCGTGTCCGTCGGTGATCAGGTGGTGTTTCGATCCGGTTCGGCCGCGATCGACCGGACTCGGTCCCGTCCGGCTCCCCCATTTATGGCCCGCACGTGGCTGGAGTCGACCACCGCACGCGACCAGTCGAGACGGGCCGCCGCGTTGAGTTCGGCCAGCAGTACTTCGTGCAGTTGCTGCCAGACGCCCGCCTCGTTCCAGTCCCGCAGTCGCCGCCAGCAGGTCATGCCAGAACCGAAGCCCAACTCCTGCGGCAGGTACTCCCACTGGATGCCGGTGTGCAGAACAAACATGATTCCGCACAGCACCTGCCGGTCCGGCAGCGGCTTGCGTCCAGGATGCCGAAACCGACGTTCCTTGCGCGGCAGCAGGGGCTCGATCCGCTGCCACAGGTCATCCGACACGATCCACGGCGAAGTCCCCATTCCCAGACAACGCCCGACTCCTGACGCGGACACGGCTAACAGCGCCGATCCGCGTCATCGTGTTAGCCGTTGTTACTCCTCCGGGGTCGGAGGATGCCGAACGGTCTGTCTGACTTGCTTCTCGACCTCGTACCGGTTGAGGTCGTTGCGCGCGGCGTAGTCGGAGACCGCCGCCTGGGATTTCGCCGCCGCTGCGAACCAGACCTCGCGTTGCTTCTCGCGTTCGCCGTCGTCGAGGTGTTCCAGTTTCCGGCCCTCGTCGTCGGCCGCGCGCTGCAGTTCGAGCAGCTCATCAGGTAGTTCGCTCGCCATGAGCGGATCTTAGGACTCGATGCGTTCGAGTTCTCCCCTTCGCCGCCGGGGTCGTTCGTAGTGTCCGCCTTCGGAGTAGTAGAGCCACGGGCGGCGACGCATCCGGCGGTACATCTGAAGGCGGGGGCGCCGGCGTCCGGGCTCAGTGTCTGAGCAGCCACACGACTCGGTCCCACGACCGCACGTGGTAGAAGATCGGCACGCCGGCGAGCGTGGTGGCCGGAACAGTGGACCCCGCCGCGTACAGCGCTGCCGCGCCGCCGAAGAGATCCCCTCTCCGTCGGGGCCGGCGATTCCGATTCAGCGGCGGCCGCCGCCTCCGGTGCCTCCGCCCGTGCTGGATCCGCTGTTCGGGGAGTTGACGCAGCCGGCGCACGGGCCCGTGCCCTGCTGCAGGTACCGGTGCTGGTTCGCCAGGTCGATCGCGGGTGTCAGCGAGGTGTCCTCGCTGGGGACACCGATGCCGAATCGGCCGTAGAAGGCGAGCAGGCTGGCGTCGGCGCGTTCGACCATGGCCCGGGTGCGGTCGTAGGCCACTGTGGTCAGGCGGCGGACGTCGATGCGTACGAGCTGATCGCCGTCGGGCGGGGGCTCGCCGATGCGTTCACCCCACCGGTGGAAGATCTTCTTGACCGGGCCGTCCTCCACCAGCCCGCCGAGGTACTCCTTGACGAGTTGCACGGCTTGGTTGTCGCCCAGGTCGAGGGCGTCGAAGGTGCGGGTGATCGCGAGGGAGGCGAGCTCGGCGAACCGGTCGGTCTGTCTCTCCCGCTCCGCGGTGCGCTGTTGGCTCTCGTCGAGCTGATCGAGTTGTCCGTTGAGATCGTCGGTCTCCGGTGTCCGGGAGGGCTGGGGTGGCGCCGGGTCGTCGGGAGCGAGAGTGCCGGCCTGGAAGCGGCCGACCTGCCGAGCGATGTCCAGCGCCGTCCGGTTCACGGGTCCGCCAGGTGGCGAAGGCGCGGCTCGGTGCGCGGCAAGGATCACGGCTCTCACCCGGGCAGCGGTCCGGGGATGCAGCGTGACCTGCCGGTAGATCTCCTTGTACGCGGCCGCGGCGCCCTCGGCGTACTGCCGACGCTGCACTTCGAGCGTGTATCTCTTGGCTACGGGCTGTTTCCAGGTCCCCTCGGTCACAGGAGCGAGAACGACGACGAACAGCAGGCCGACCATGATGCCGATGTTGATTCCTGAGAGGGACCGCCGTCCGAAGTTGGCACCGAGGCCCAGGGGGAGCCGGGCTCCGCCGAAGCGGGCCGGGCGCAGTCGCCGTCTGACCCGCGCGACATGGTCCGGCCAGCGGAGTGTGACGTAACTGCCGACAGCGAGCAGCGTGTATGCCGCCAGCCAGTACAGCCAGTGCACTTCCGTCAGCCCTTGGACCTTCTCCAACAGGGCGCGTGCGACTGTGACTTGGGGTGGCGTGAACGACAGGACGTTTGCCAGCCACACCATCAGCAAAGTCAGCACGAGGCCGAGTTCCACCGATACGACGATGTCGGCCACCGCCTGCACCGTCGGACGCGTGGAGTCCTTCAGCTTTCGCCAGCCGCGCCAGGAGAGCCAGACGGCGAACGGGAAGAAGAGGCCGGCAGCCGGTGTGACGGTCAGTACGTCGCCGGAGACGAGCTGCTCGACGGCGAGGACGACCAGGAACACCCCAGGGAGGTGCGGCAGATGCCGTACGACCAGGCGCTCGGACGTGCCGCACCACTTCACCGCGAGCAACAGGGCCCAGCCGCCGAAGAAGAGCAGCGCCACCAGCGGGACCAGGCGGGAGGGGAATTGGAGGAACAGTACGAGGAGCAGTGCCGGCGGGGCAGTAAGGACCAGTGCTAGGGCGGTCGACGCGACGTACCGTCGATGCCGGATCCAGCGGATCAGGGGCTCGATGAGGAACTCGCCCACCACTCTCGGCGCAATCATGACGGCTGCCGCGAGGACCAGGCCGAAGGCCGCCCCGACAACTCCGCCGAGAGCCGCCGCGCAGACGGCGAGGAGTACGGACCCCAACCCGTCGATGTCGTGCCGGGTGCCGAGGCGCCAGGCGGCCCACGCGCCCACGCCGAAAGCGACGTACAGGGCCAGTAGTTCTGGTATGTCGCCGGTCGTCTCCTCGTCATCGCGGGGCGTGGGTGGGGGTTCTGGTGTGGGCGTGAGTGTGGGTGTGGGTCCGGTTGGAGTAGGTGCGGCCGGAGTGTGTGCGGCTGGAGTGTGTGCGGCCCGTGCCCTGCGTCCGTGCAGTCGGCCGGAGAGGTCGAGGAAGATGTCCAAATTGGGTATCTGGTATCGGGGTTTTACGTAGTGAGTCGGGAAGTCGCTTCCTCGCGAGGTGATGGAGAGATTGCCTTCGGCCGTGAGGGAGAGCGAGTCGACATCCTCCCAGGTCGTGAAGTCGTCCCGGCCGCGCCTGCGCCGGACGGTCAGCCTGTCTCGGCTCAACACGATGTCCCCGAAGGGGACTTCACCGCCGGCCAGAGCGGTCTGGGTGATCGACGCCAGCTGCGCGTTCCGGACGCCCTCCAGGATCGCCCTGCCCCACTCCTCCTCCTGCGGGAGTTGGGCGCCCCTGATCGCTGCACGGGCGCGAAGACCACGGATCTTCACCCCGTTGAGCAAGGGCCCACGGTGCGCTGCTCCGAGGGTGACGACCGTCCCCTCGGCATTGGACAGCTTGTAGCGATTCCAGGCGTCCGTGAAGACCGTGGTCGACGGCCAGGGGAAGATCGTCTCCGTACCGTTGGCCGCGATCGCGACGAGACCGTGCTCGTAGAGGCGGAGCTCCACTTTTGTGTGCCGCCAGTACCACAGAGCCCTGACAGTGAAGGGCCCCAGCAGCGCCAGCCCGCCGACCACTTCGGCCGCAGCTGTTCCCTCCCAGTCGAAGAACACACCGAGGAGGATCGTCAGGAGACAGGCCAGGGCCGAGAAGGGGAGCAGCCGCAGCAGAAGCAGCACGTACGCTGAAGGCTTCTTGCGCTGCGGGCGATAGGTGTGGCGATGGCGCCCCAGCCCCGGGCGCTCCGTGTCGGCCTCCGCGCCCGTAGTCTCATCCATCTCGCGAAGTGTTCCGCACAACACCGCTTGAATGAAAGCCAGTTGAGCTTGCGCGGCACGATGGCGTTGCAGCACAGTCCTGCTGCCAGGCCGCGCATCACTGTCAGAGGTGTCTGTCAGGCTCTGGTTATGGACATGACGCTGCAACTGACGATCGACTGTGCCGACCCGCAGAGGCTGGTCGCGTTCTGGAGCGAGGCTCTGGGATACGTACCCGAACCTCCACCGGGCGGCCATGCCACGTGGCGGCAGTACTGGGCAGCCATGGGGGTGCCCGAGGAGGAGTTGCCCGTAGGTGCGGGCGACATCCCGGAGTCGATCGTCGATCCCGCAGGACAAGGGCCCCGGGTGTGGTTCCAGCAGGTTCCGGAGCCCAAGGCCACCAAGAACCGCATACATTTCGACCTGAAGGTCGGCGGCGGGCGCGACGTCCCGTTGGCGGTCCGTAGGCAGCGGGTCACCACCACAGTAGAGAGACTCGTCAAAGCCGGTGCCAGCGTGCTTCGGATCGCGGATGAGCCGGACTCGGGGCAGTACGCCGTCCTGCTGCAGGACCCGGAAGGCAACGAGTTCGACGTTGTGTAGGAATACGGCATCGACGCAGGAAGGCGCGGATCCTGCGGGAGCCGCATGCCTTGTCGGCACGAATCGGCAGGGGCGGGTGCGTGGGCGGCCCGGGCCGAGCCGGGGCACCCGCATCCGCTTAACCACTTCCTTCACTGGCAGGTCGCCAGGCCGCCAGAGTGCCTGCGGTCAAGCGCTGTCGGGTTACGGATTCGTCCCAGCGGACGGTGGCTGCGAACAGTCGCGGAGCCCCGGTGGGAGCAGCCTTCCACACCGGCCGGCGGCGCGCTGCCGGCGATGGCGCTACGGGTGCCTCTCCGTGCGTGTAACAGGAATGTATTAGCGAGCGGCTGGACGGAACGTGCCCCCGGACCGTGCCGCTCTAGGTGATCAGAAACGTTCGCTCGTACCGACACGGAACGAGCGGCCGGACTTTCGATCGATACGGGGATGAATCAATGCGCGTTCGCAAGCTGACCTTTGCCGCCCTGGCCGTTGCCGCGGGGCTCTCGCTCACTGCCTGTCAGAACGACGATGGCGACATGGGGAAGGGCGAACCGTCGTCGGCAGCCACTGCGTCGTCCTCGGACGGTGGTTCGGGCTCGGGCAGCTCCGATCAGGGAAGCGGGAAGGACTCCGGGGGGAAGAACTCGGGCGGGCAGAGTTCCGGTGGGAAGGGCACGGCCGCCGGGACCGGCTCCCACACGAACAGCAAGGTCGGCAAGTGCCGCACCGACCAGCTGGAGATCACGGCCTCGGACAACACCATCGATGGCGACCCCGACAACACGGTCGCGGTGACCTTCAAGAACAAGAGCGGCCGCGACTGCGCGATCTCGGGATACGCGGGCGTCGACCTGAAGACCAACTCGGGCGCGCTGTCCGCGAAGCGCACCGGTGAACAGGCTCCTCAGGGCATCCTCAAGAACGGGGAGTCGGTGGCTTTCGGCATCCACTACCCGAGCAACACGTCCGGCGGCTCCGGTGTCCGTATCACGGGGCTTGTGGTGACCCCGCCGGACGAGACGAAGTCGGTCACCCTCGCCTGGCCGGGCGCCGCCACGCTGCCCGTGACGGACGGCTCCGGCAGCCCGGTGCAGGTCGGCCCGATCGGAAGCGCCGGTCAGGGCGGCTGACCTCCCTGTCGCCCCGCGGCAGCTGTCGGCCGGCGGCTGTGGGTCGAACGCAGCGTTGGGAGGCGCCACCTTCGGCCCGGGTGCGAGTGGCTCCCGAGGTACGCCAGGTGCGGCCGTGGGGCAGTCGGGTCCGGGGTGCAGCAGCAGGACTTCCAAGCCGCTGCCGGGCACCGGGAATTTCTCGACCAGCAGGTCCATGGGCCCGACCCGGGGATGTCGTCTCCTGAACGTCACGTCGTGCGCGGAACGCACATCCTGACGCCCGCACAACTGACGGAACCGGTCACTCTTGAGCGACAACTCCCCGAGCAGTGCGTAAAGCCGCTCGTCGTCGTCGAGCAGACCTTCGCGCTACTCCACCAGTTCCAGCGCCTGGCAATGCGATGGGAACAAGGCCTCGAACTCCACGACGCCTTCGTCTCGTTGGCCTGGAGTCTTATCTGCTGGCGACGACTCAAGAAGACCCAGCCATGATCGCGTTACGAACGCGACGGGAACCGCAGTTCGGGGCGAGCGCTTTCACGTAGCCCGTCGCGCACACGCCCTTGAAAGGGGGAGGCGCACTGTCGATGTCCTCGGCGTCGAAGTGCAGCTCGCGGGTAAGCCGAAGGCGGGAAAACCGGATGCGTTGGTCGGCCTGAGCCGCTTACCGTTTGCTCATGCAGGTCGTCTTCACCAAGGGCCCGGGAACCAGCTACCGCATCGCCGTGCAGCGCGACGCCGGTCCTGCTCTCGCCCCGCGCAACGGGCCGGGAGGCCATGACTATCTCCCTCATGACCTGGTCCATCTGCTCGTCGAGGCAGAGGCAGGGATCGAGCAGGGGGTGTTCGGACAGCTTGCCGCTGGTGACAACGGCATGTTCTGGCCTGCCGACCCGGCGGAGCGCACCAAGGCACTGCGCCGCCGCAAGATGAAGCGGACCAGATCCTCCGCGCGTGAGCGCGCCGACATGATCAGGTCGGAGGAACTGGCGGGCATCACACTGCCCGTGTGGGAAGTACGCCGCGGCCACGCCGCGGACCTTCCGGCCTACGTCACGGCGCAGCACATCCCGCCGGTCGTCGATCGGATCGTGGCTCGCTTCGACGAATACGCCGAGCGCTGGCACGCACTTCCGGTGGGAGGAACGCTGAACGTGACGTGGTGAGCGTGGCCGGCCACCGGCCACGCCGAGCCTGCGGCACTGATCGATTCGTGAGCAGGCTGACTGCCACCCGCTCAACCTGGATCCGCTCCACACCGACGCCATGGGGATAGGCCGTGCGTGACGTGTGAGCAGTCAGTTTCGCCGCCGTCGGCTGCGGCTCCCGGAACGACACCGCTTCTTCGACCCCCGATGCCAAGAAAGAGTCGAACACCGCCGCCCCGCAAAAGGCAGAAGCGATGGACGTGACGCTCGGTGTGGAAATGAAGATGCGTACGGTCTTGCGACGGTGTCAGGCTGCGCCAATGAACCGCGAACAGATGTCACGGATCGCGCATGCCAACCATCCGATCAAGTCCCCGCTCGACGACGATTCGGTGCGCGCACTGCTCGAGCACGGAATCTCCCGACAGGACGCGCGTGTGCTCGACCTCGGTTGTGGGGGAGCGGAGTGGCTCCTTCGTGCCCTGGCCACCAGTCCTCGCCTGCATGCCGAGGGCGTCGACATCTCTGAAGACGCACTGGCGCAAGCTCGTGAGGCGGCAATCGGACTGGGCGTTCAAGAGCGCCTGACTCTCCACCGTCAGGCAGCAGCCGACTTCTCCTCCGTGCACCCGTTTGACTTGGTGTTGAGCGTCGGGGCCGCCCATGCCTTCGGTGGACTGCTGCCCACTCTCGCGGCGGCACGCAAGCATCTGGCTCCGGGCGGATCCGTCCTGGTCGGTGACGGATTCTGGGAGAAGGAGCCTTCTCCTGAGGCCGTGGAGATGTTGGGCGACTTCGCGGACCTGGCGACCACCTTGGACCGTGTGACCGCTGACGGCTGGACGCCCGTGCACGGCCACGTGAGCACCCGCCGGGAGCTGGACGACTACGAGTGGGCGTGCTGGGGATCGCTGGCCGCATGGGCCTTGGACCACCCTGATGATCCGGACAGCTCCGAAGCCCTCTCCACAGCCGCCACCCGCCGCTCAGAATGGCTGCGTTCTTACCGGGACAGCTTCGGCTTCGTCTGCCTGGTATTGCGCCGGACCTCCGACCGACCTTGACCGGCTCCAATCCGTAGGACCCTGAGGTGCCCGAGGCAGTGGCGTGCCCCCACGAGACCCAGAACCTGAGACCGAGCTATCCGACGCGAGCGTGAAGAGCTCGCCCACGACGGACGACGCGTTGCCCGGCCCGGCGGTGGTTCAGCCCACCACTACCGCGGTCCCCGCTGCCCGCACGGCCAGGCGGAGTCGCGTGGCCTGTTCGGGGGCGGGGATCGTGACCAAGGCGGGGCTCAGGGGTTGAGCAGGCGATGTCCTGTCGTCCTCTCATCAAGGAGACCTTCATGCGTATCCGTACCGCCACGGGCGCCGTCGTCCTGGCCCTGGCCGCGTCCATCGCCTGGTCAGCCCCGGCCCTCGCCGCCGACCCCGACCCCGGCACCGTCGTGCTGTCGAACGAGGCGTACGACAGTTTCGCCGGCGCGGACGACGACGAGCAGGAGCTGATCCTGACGAACCCGTCCTACCGTCAGGCGTGGCTCTTCTGCCTGCGCTCCACGGAGCCGAGTCATGTCGAGCGGAACGCGTGGGGCCGGGGATACGTGTGCATTCCGGACGGGGCGGTTCAGTAAGGGCCGTTGTAGAGCGGTTGTTGTGATTCCGCAGCGTGGAGCGCCCGTGCCGGCCATGGGCGCTCCACGAAGTGGAGGCGCTCGCGCCTGAGCCAGCTGTACGGGCGTCCGACGAGCTCGAGGCCCTCGATCTCCGCAGCGCCCGGTCAGCGGCGCTGCAGTGTCGGCGGGGGAGGGGCCCGTGCTGATGCCGACCGTGTCAGCCGGCCTCAGGCGGGGGTGGTGGCTCCCCGGACGCAGTCTCGGAGCAGGGCCCGGCGCTGTTCGTGCACGGCGTCGGGCTCCTCGCTGGTGGCCGCGTACACGTTGCTGACCGGCGACCAGGCCATGGACATGGCGATCACCATGGCCATGATGTCGAACGGGTCGCCCGCCCGGACACGTCCGGCCGCCTGGGCCTCGGCAATGGCCGCCAGTTTGCGGTCGTCGTAGCGCTCACGGGTGTCGACCAAGTGCCCGTCGGGCCGACGCTCCAACCGCGTCCAGGTCGCGAGCCGAATCAGATCAGGGCGGCGCAGGTACTCGTCGTAGAGACGCACGGCCCAGTCCGGAAGATCGTCGGCGTCGATCGGCACGACATTGGTGATGCGCTCCAGCGAGCCGAGGAAGATCGCATCGAAGAGCTGGTCCTTGTCGCCGAAATAGGCGTACAGCTGGGCCTTGTTGGTGCGGGCTGCCTTCACTATGCGTTCGATGCGCGCTCCGGCGATGCCGTGCTGCGCGAACTCTTCGGTGGCGGCATCCACGATGCGCTGATACGTCGCCGCACCACGCGCGGTCTGGGGTTGTTCCGGCATGTGCCGATTCTACTCAACAGAACAGTCGGTTTGTTCAGGGCGCCCAATGGGTCTACGCTCCAATAGACCGAACAGTCTGTTTGAAGAGGATCGAGATGCGTACAACCACCGGATGGAAAGCGACCGGCCCCGGCTCCGTGGAGCGCGCACAGCTCACACGACGCGATCTGCGGCCGGACGACATCGCGGTGCGCGTGGACTACTGCGGGGTCTGCCACACCGACGTGCACACACTGCGCACCTACGATCCACACGCCGAAAGCCTCCTGGTGCCGGGCCACGAATTCACCGGTGTGGTGACCGAGACCGGTGCCGACGTGACCGCCTTCTCGGTCGGCGACCCGGTCGCGGTCGGCAACATCGTCGACTCCTGCGGCACGTGCGCCATGTGCGCCGCGGGGCAGGAGAACTTCTGCCACACCTTCCCGACGCTCACCTACGGCGGCACCGATCGGCAGGACGGCTCGACCACGTTGGGCGGCTACTCCCGCGAATACGTCGTCCGCGACACGTTCGCCTACCCGCTGCCCACCGGCCTGGACGCGGCAGCGGCCGCTCCGCTGATGTGCGCCGGAGTCACCGTCTGGGAACCGCTGCGCTCTCTCGGCGTGGGCCCGGGCAGCCGGGTCGCGGTGGCAGGGCTCGGCGGCTTGGGCCACCTCGCCGTCAAGATCGTCGTGGCACTCGGGGCCACCACCACCGTCATCAGCCGCAGCACGGACAAACGCGACGACGCGCTGCAGCTCGGGGCGCACGACCTGATCGCCTCCACGGATGCGCAGCAGATGGCCGCGGCGCGCGACACCTTCGACGTCGTCATCGACACCGTTTCCGCACCCCATGACCTGGCTCCGTACCTGAAGCTGGTCGCGATGGACGGCACCCTCTCCCTCGTGGGATACCTGGGGGAGCTCACCATCGAGGCCATGGACCTGCTCGTGGGCCGCAAGAAACTCAGCTCGGCCGGCAGCGGCGGGCGGCCCTCGACAGCCGAGATGCTCCGCTTCTGTGCCGACAACGGCATCGGAGCCGACGTCGAGGTCCTCCCCTCGGCCCAGGTCAACACGGCGCTGGAGCGCCTGGCCCGGAACGACGTCCGCTATCGCTTCGTGCTGGACATGTCGGACCTGACCTGACGAGACCGGGGCGCGACCGGCTGCGGTGGCCCCACCGCGGCTCCCGCGCATGCGAAGTGCGCAAGGCGAAGGGGTCCGTACGGCCTGTCGGCCGTACGGACCCCTTCACTCGGTGGGTGTCAGTGCGAGCCGTGGCGGACCGGCTTGGCGTTGACCAGGAGAGCCGCCGCACAGCCGGCGAGCAGCATCGCGGCGACCGCGTAGCCGATCGCGTGGGTGTAGCCGTGGACCACGCCTTCCGCGACGACCTGGGCCTTCTTCGACGGGTCGGTCAGGTGGCCCGCGATGTACGTCGACGTGGCCGAGGTCGCGATGGTGTTCAGCAGGGCCGTGCCCAGCGAACCGCCCACCTGCTGCGAGGTGTTGACCATGGCCGAGGTGACGCCCGCGTCCTGCGGGCGCACGCCGTGCGTGGCGGTGGAGAAGACCGGCATGAAGGTGAGACCCATGCCGAGGCCCATGATCAGCTCGGCCGGCAGGACGTGCGTCGCGTAGGCCGAGTCGACGCCGAGCTGCGTCAGGATCAACAGACCGCACGCGGCGAGCAGCATGCCGGGCACCATCAGGGCGCGGGCCGGGACGCGGGGCAGCAGACGGGCCGAGATCTGCGTCGAACCGATGATGATCGCGACCGACATCGGCAGGAACGCCAGGCCCGTCTTGACGGGGGAGTACCCGAGGATGCCCTGCAGGTAGTACGTCATGAACAGGAACAGGCCGAACATGCCGATCGTGGCGAGGCCCATGGTGAGGAAGCAGCCGGCGCGGTTGCGGTCACGCAGGATGTGCAGCGGCAGCAGCGGCGACTTCGCCCGGGCCTGCCACAGGACGAACGCCAGCAGCGCCGCGACGCCACCGACCAGCAGCGAGACGACCAGCGAGTCGCTCCAGCCGCGCGGCTCGGCCTCGGAGAAGCCGTAGACGATGGCGACCAGGCCGCCGCAGCCGAGGATCACGCCGGGCACGTCGAGCTTGACGTCCTTGTGGCCCGGACGGTCGTGCAGCAGGATCCTGGCGCCGATGACCGCGACGATCGCGATCGGGATGTTGACGTACAGGCACCAGCGCCAGTTCAGGTACGAGGTGAGCACGCCGCCGAGCAGCAGGCCGACGGCGCCACCGGCGCCGGCCAGCGCGCCGTAGATGCCGAACGCCTTGCCGCGCTCGCGCGGGTCCGTGAACGTCGTCGTCATCAGGGACAGCGCGGACGGAGCGAGGAGCGCGCCGAAGACGCCCTGCGCCGCGCGGGCGGCGAAGAGCATGCCGGAGCCCGTCGCGGCACCGCCGACCGCGGACGCGAGGGCGAAGCCGACCAGGCCGATCATGAAGGTGCGCTTGCGGCCGACGAGGTCGGCCACGCGGCCGCCGAGCAGCAGCAGACCGCCGAAGGCCAGGGTGTAGGCGGTGATGACCCACTGACGGTTGCCGTCCGACATGCCCAGGTCGGTCTGGGCGGACGGCAGCGCGATGTTCACGATGGTCGCGTCGAGCACCACCATGAGCTGGGCCAGGGCGATGATGACCAGACCCCACCAGCGCCGGGGGTCGGGTGCCTCGAGCGCGTCGGGGGAGCCGGAGCCCGGCGCCGTCCGGTTGGCGCCGGTGGTTATGGAGTCGCTCATACGGAGGACGTCTCTTCCTTGCCGAGAGTTGTGCGGTGCGCTGTGCGCGGCGGCCCGGAGCCGGGCGCCGTGCTGCGGCGGGACGAGCCGCGCGCACAGTGCGTTCCTGCGGGGATGTGGGCCGGGACGTCGCTGTCCCGGTGAGGTGACCGCGTACCCGGGGGTGAGCCTGGGCGTGAAGGTCTGTCTGCGGTGCGTGCGCCGAGCGATTCGCGTCGCCTTCGGATGTGCGAGGAATCGTCAGTGCAGCTGATTATCAGGAACAGGATACGCTATCGGGCATGACGGACGAAGTCGGATTGGCCGACGTGCTCACGCATCGGCTCGGCTACCTGATGAAGCACGCGTTTCTGCGGCTGGCCGACCTGATGGGCGAGGCGCTGGCCCCGTACGACGTGCACCCCAAGGAACTGGGCGTGCTCTCAGTGATCGCAGCCGACGGTGCCGAGCGGTCGCAGAACGAGCTGGCGTCGGCGATCGGCCTGGACCGCACGACGATGGTCGCCGTCATCGACGGCCTGGAGGGCAAGGGCCTCGTCGAGCGCCGTCGCAGCGACCGGGACCGCCGCCGGAACGTGGTGACACTCACCGAGACCGGCACCGTCTGCCTGCGTGAAGCCGAACAGGCCCGCATCGAGGCCGAAGCGGCGTTCCTCGCCCCGCTCGACGAGGACGCGGCGCGCCGGCTGACGGTGGCGCTGCGCACCCTGTACGACGCACACGAGACGGGCCCCGCACCCGCGGACAGCGTCCGCGATTCATGAGGGTGGCGATGAGCGCCCGCGTGAGGTCTGCCCCGGGCTCGCGGGGAGAGCCCGGACGGCTTGTTCCGCCGCTGGTACCGGGAGTTAGCGGGGGAGACTGTCCCATCTCCCCGGCCCGGGCCTATGGCCGTGGCTACTCGTCGGCGTCGCGGCAGCTCTGATCTGCCACCGGCGCCCCATCAATGGAGCGGCGTGCAGGCCACGCGCCTACTGGGCCGGGGCGCATGCGGCGTGGGGAGTTCGTCGGACAGGTTCAGGAGAAGACGGGTCCGCAGGAAAGAGGCCCGTGCACGGCGCAGACCGCGCGGTGCACGGGCGACATCGGAGAACGATCAGCCGTAGAGCGAGCGGGCGCCCGGGCTGTCGCCCTGGAAGCGCTGGCCCGCGGCGATCTCTTCGCTGACCGTCGACCAGACGGTCTCGTCGTCCTGGAAGGGGAGCGGGTCGATGTCGCTCGTCTCCTCGCGGATGCGCTCGACCTCGCCTTCCAGGCGCTCGAAGTCGGCTTCTTCCTCGTCCTCGCCGCCGCTGAAGGTGAACTCCTCGAGCAGGCGCTGGAGCCTGGCGGTGACCTGGACGAGGGAGGAGACGTCCGCGTGGAGTTCCTGCGCGGTCTCCTCGTCCTCGTCGAAGGCGTGCACCGCGCCGGAACCCGGGTCGAGGGCGAGGTGGGCGTTGAGCAGCCAGCCGATGACGGGCCAGTCACCCGCGCCTTCCGCGGCGTCCTCGAAGTCCTCGATCCGGACGACGTTCTGGACGAGGGGCAGCCGGCCGTCGTCCTCGTCGGGCTGACGCAGCAGGAGCGTCCCGGTGGGGACGCCGACGGTCTGCAGGAGGCGGGCGCCCTCGGTGTCCGCGGCGGTGGGCGGGAAAGCGTCGGCGGGCAAACTCGCGAGCCGGTCCTCGCCGAAGATGTCGACGAGCTCGCTGCGGGTGACGTCGAAAAGCACTGCCAAAACTCCGAACTCGGCGGCGGCACAGGCGCCGTGGGACTCTCAGTTGATAAAAGCGGTCACAACAACAGCGTTGCGGATCGAGACGCCCTTGGCGACCCCGATTCCTTCCCGCCGGCGGGCCCGCCCTCTTATGGAACGAACTTGTTGTCCGAGGGCGAGAAGTTCATCACCGTATCAGTGCGCCCGCCCTCGACACCGTGCTGGTCCCACTGGTCGTGCAGCCACTTGACGTAGGCGCGGTGCTCCCTGTCCTTCTTGTAACCGGAGAGCTCCTTGCCGTCCGGCCCCTTCTCGGACTGGTCGTACTTCTGGCTGTGGGTGACGTCGAGATTGTCAGGGAATTCCCTCGCGAGATACTTGTCGCACTTGGGATTCTTCTGGCACGGCTCACGTTCCGTGTAGAGCTCGCCGACGTTGCCCTCGTGGCCCTTCTTGATCAGCGGGTGTCCGATGGAACGTTCCGAGTGTGCCTTACCGCTGGCGCCGACCAAGATGAAACGGTTCCCCTTGCCGTCGTCGTGCAGCGCTGAAGCGTAGTTGCCGCCGGGGATGTAGGAGCCGGGGCGCTCGGTGCGGTTGGCGAAGCGCCCGAGCTGGGTGGCGCGGGCCAGGTCGGTGGAGCCGGGCGCGACCTTCGTGGAGCCGACGCTTCCCTTGCCGGGCTTGTCCTTGCGCTGCTTGTCCCCCTTGTTGTTCCACGGGTACCAGGCCTTGTCGCCGAGTACGTCGTTCACTCCGGAGGAGTCGTTGTGGGGGACGGGACTGGTGGTCCCGTTGTGATGCAGCTGGCGGATCGAACCGTCGTCGCTGAGAAGGTACATGGGCGTGCCCCCGTCACGCTTGACCTTCTTGACGTCGACCTTGTCGGCCTCGTCGCGGACGTCGTAGTCCTTGCGCTTCTGATGCCGGGAGGCAGCCTTCACACGGTCCGGAACCGTGTCCGTGACGTGGTCGGCGACCTTCTTCGTGGCCTTTTCCATCCCGTCGATGGCGCCCTCGAGGATGCCGTCGAAGACCTCGGTGAAGGGGTCCTTGCCCTTGGTCTTGCCGAAGGAGGTCTTCGACTTGCTGAGGTGGATCCCGGACTGGCTGCTCATGTCGCTGCCGTGGCGGGAGACCTTGCCGGCGCCGTCCTCGAACTCGAAGTGGTCGATGACCGTCTTCTTACCCGCGCTCCCGGAGCCGCCGCTGTCGCTGTCGCCCGCGGAGGCCAGTGTCATGCCGCCCGGCTTGTCCCCGGGGTTGAAGGCTCCCTCGGCGAGGTCGAGGGTCATGTCCGAGACGAGCTCGGCGAGTTTGCCGGTGACGGGCTCGGTGACCTTCGTGATGAGCGCGTCGACGATCTGATCGACCGCCTCGTCGATGAGCCGCTTCACGATGGTGCGCATCAGCGTGATCTCACCGGCGGCGACCGCGGCGGAGATACCCAAGGTGAAGGGAGCGGCGGCGAGTTCGGCGACGATGGTGCCCGCGAGAATGCCGAGCTCGACACCGGCTTTGACCTTCAGGCCGCGGATGATCTCGCCGACCCCGTCGCAGGCGTCCGCGAACAGCCTTGCCACTTCGGGGATCTTGTCCAGGTGACCGGTCTTCACGTGCGACCAGTGCTTCTGCATGGACTCGACAGCCCAGCCCTCGGAGGAGTTGAGGATGCGGGTCACGGCCTTGTCCGCATCACCGCCGCGCCCCTCGAACTCCTCGGCGAAGTCCCGCATGGACGTCGCCATTTCGAAGTAGTCGTCCTCGTCGACGTTGGGCCAGCTGACCCCGATGAGGTCGAGTGCCTCGTCGATGACGCTGGGCAGTACCAGACCCATGGCCGCGTGCTCCGTCCCCATGAACTACAAGATCTTCTGCCCCAGGCTAGCTGGACGGGTTGTCAGGTGCACAAGGGGAACCCGGACGCGTCACGGATCTGTGACAAGAGTCCCATCTGGCGCTGATGGCGGCGGAGTTGACCGAGAGGGCGCGGAGAAGCGGAATGCAACGAAATGCAACCGCCAGACGCATTGCTGGTCGCCCTTTGGCGCGTACCTCAGTGATCGACGCCCTGGAGGTCCCCGCCGCTCACCGCCCGGTCGTCGTCACCGACCCCGCAACCGCACGAGCGCCTCGTCCGTCCCCACCACCAAGTCCCCTTCCGCCGTGAAGGCGAGGGCGTGAGCCTGGCCGCCGGGACGGAAGGTACGCAACCGGTCGTCGTCCAGGGCGCGTTGTTCCACCAGGCCGTCGGCCCAGGCGATCGCGAGGACGAGCCCGGCCTCGGTCGTCGCCACCGCGACCGCGTTGACAGCACAGTCGCGGGCGGCCACCGGCTCGGACATCGGGTCGGTGTGGGGGGCCCATGCGCGTACGGTGCCGTCGGCGCCACCCGTGTACAGCAGGGTGACGGTGTCGCCCTCCGAAGAGACGGGCAGGGCGGTTCCGGCGACCGCGGTGACCTGCCCCCGGTGCAGAGCGGCGGTGCGCGGCTCGGTGCCGACGGTCACCGCGTGCACGGTGCCTGCGGCGTCACCGAGGATCACGTGGTCCCCTGCTGTGCTGACCGCTGTGACCGTCTCCTGCTGACGCTGCGTGTAGTCCTGTACGGCTTCGAGGACTTGCTCATGCCCGGAGGGACCGTCGTCGAGGAGGGCGGCTAGCCCCTTGGGCTGTGCGGACTCGGCGGCGCGCTGGGTGTGCAGGAGGCCGTGTTCGTCGAGGACGCTGACAGTGCCGTCGCCGTGCACGGCAGTGGCACGGGCGCCGTGCGCGGAATGCGGGAGGCGACCGGCGGAACCGGCGCTCTCCGCATCGAGGACGCGCACGGTCCCCTGGTGGTCAGCGGCGACGAGTTGCCCCGCCAGCGGGCCGGTACCGGCTGCCAGGGATCGGACCGGGCCGGGCCACGGCGGGGTGACGTCGCCGCGCACCCGATGCCACACGACGGTCCAGGAAGCTTCTCGGGCGGCCGAGTTGAGGGCAGCGGGCAGGCGCGGATCACCGGCGTCACCAAGAGCGGCGAGGAGAACCAGGGCACGTTCGGCAGCCGGCTGCTCGCGGGTCAGAGAGGCGCCGGCCCGGAGCCAGGCGGCGCGCAGTCCGCCGTGGCTCTCCTCGGAGCGTTCGTACGCGGTGGTCACACTCCAGGGGTCGGCGGCGCAGACCGAGACGGGATCATCCAGGTCGAACGGTTCAATCGACTCCGGGTCCTGCTCCGCGAGCCCGGCCGGGCCGACGGGGTGCGCCGCCTCCCAGGACTCGCGGCGGGCTTCGTCGGTCCACTGGGGCTCGTCCAGGTCCATGCGGGCGCAGGGTCCGGCGGTGAGCGCCTGCGCCCATTCCGTACCGGAGCGGACCTCGACCAGGACACGGACATGCTCCAACGAGGCCAGATCCAGGACGAGTTCGACGAGAGAGTTCGGCTCTTCGGCGGAGTGCAGGTCGGGCAGCGCGATGACGGTGCGGCGCCGGTCGGCGGCAATCGCGGCCAGCAGGTCGCCGGGGGAGGAAGCGGCGATCGACAACTGCTCGCCGAGCATCCAGGCAGCCGTGGTCGCAGTCTGGCCGGGCAGCGGTACGAAGCCGTGAACGCGACGTTCCTCGGCAGTGCCGGGCTGTGTTCCGTGACCGATCAGCCATGAGAGGAGCCGCGACTTACCGCTGCCCTCGGCGCCGGTGACCACGGCGAGACCGGGGGCGTGGGGGTCAGCGAGCCAGGCGAGCAGGGCGGCCGCGGCGGGCTCCCGCCCGGATGCGGGTCGGGGCCAGCCCGTGGCGGGGTCGGCGGTCATCAACCCATCTCCATTCCTGCGGCACCCGGGCGGCGCATCACTGCTGGGCCTGCTGCGCGGCGTGCGTGATGAGTTCCTTGAGGCCTTCCTCGCGTGACTCCGCGGTGTCGCCGTAGTCGAAGCTGTGTGTGAACTCGGCGTGCGGGAGCACGACTTGGAGCCAGGCGGCGCAGTAGTGACCCGGCATCATGCACGGCTGGAGTTCGCAGTAGACGCGGCGGACCTGCTCGGGCTCCACCCCGGCGGAGGAGAGCTGCTGCCACAGCTGCTCCTCGGGGTGCATGCGGCCAGGGCCGGTCTGGGCGGTGACGATCTGCTTCGTGCCGTCCTTGCCGACGTACTCGAAAGCCGACGAGAACGGGAAGTTGAGGGTGTGACGGACGTCGTCGAGCACCCGCGGCCACCAGTTCTCCCGATCGGCGACGGCCTCCGGGTCGACCTGCCGGATCTCCTGGACCAGCGCGGTGAACGCCTCGGCGGCGGACTGGAGCCCGTCTGATGCGGCAATCACCGGGAGGGCGCGATCCAGGACGGCCGCACAGTGCGTGAAGGCGGCGATGTCCGAGTTGACGAACAGCGCGGCCTCGTCACGGCCGAGGAAGAGGGCCTGCACCGAGCCGTCGGTACGGACACACAAGCTCGCCAGGCGGTCGGTGCCGATGCGCACCCACTCCGCCCAGTCGCCCTGGAGAGCGACGCCGCGGTGACCGGTGTACATCCCGAGGGTGGGTCCGTCGGTGTCGTCCGCCGCGATGAAGTACGGGCCGACGTGCAGCGGCACACCGACCTGCGCGAGATGGGTACGGGCCGAGGCCGGCACGGTTCCGTACGAGGCGGGCACGCTGATACGGCGCAGCCCCTGGGGGCCGAACTGTGCGACGGCGGGATCCGAGGGGAGCTCGGGCATTACAGACCTCTCGCGCTGGCGGACTTACCGGCTCCACCCTATGTGCAGGGAAGGCGCGGCCGGGCAGGGGCTGCGAGGAACCCGAGACGGGACCGCGACGGGCACTCCCCGGACGGAGCTCACGGCCGAAGCATTATCAGGAAGCAGCCGACGGTGGGCCTTCGCCCTCGGCTGCGGAACCGCTGAGTGTTTGCTGAACCCGGCGCGCGGCACTCTTGACGGCGCTGATGTGAGGAGCCGTTCAGTCTGTCCGGTGGCGGCCCTTGAAGAAGACGGCGCGTGCGGCGCGTATCCGTTCGGCCTGCCGGTCCGGATCCAGCGCGCGATCGAGCGCGGTGGCCAGGTCGTCGGACGCGGCGAGGGTCCCCGCGCCGTTCGGCGCGGTCCGCCACATGTACCGGTGGTGCCGCTGCACGCCGGTGATGGCGTCCGCGAGCGGGGACGGGACGGTCAGTGTGTCGCCCGCACTCAGGATCGTGGCTCCCGACTGCCGGCGGCGGGTGCCCCAGGCCTCGGCCGTGCCGGGCTCGGCCAGCACGTAGATCCAGGGCTTGGGGCGTGCGTGCTCTTCGAGGACGGGGATGCGGCTTCGGTCCCGGGCGAGCTCCCAGAGGAGCGTGAGGCCCAGCATCTGGGGCAGACGCAGCGCGTCGAATCTCCGGCCCAGGGGGATCTCGGCGAGGTGCGGGGGTTGTTCCCACTGGGTGTAGGCCGCGTCGGGCGTGGGGTGGCAGGACGCCAACCAGTGTTCACCGTCCATGAGTTGACCCTAGAGCCTCACTCTCTGTGCGTCAGCCGGATCGGTCGATCTCCGCTCGAACAGGCAGAAACAGTGCGATAGCGCATGTTCGGCTGGTACGCAGAAGTCACTGAGCGGGGTCACGGCCCGGTGACTCCTGCGTACTTCTTCCAGTGCTGGCTGACAATTGGATGCGGGCGTGACGCACTTCGTCGCGGTCGGTCCTGGGCGCTGCGGCGTGCTGCTTCAGCAAGGGGGATTCTCGTCAGGGCGTGTGTCACGGCGTGGGTCTCGCGGACGTGGTTGTGGGTGTCGCCGCGCTCACCGCCGGCGGGCCGGAGCGGCTTCGGGCGACTCCACTTCGTGCTCGGCCGAGCGGCGATCCGACGCTCAACTGCGCGCTGGGGCACGGCACTCCGTCCTCCCTCCTGCGGCGGATAGCATCACGTGTCCCTTTCCTTCACTCCATGCCTCTGGAGTCCCTCATGAACCGCAACCCTGGCCCTTCTCTCTCCCGGCGCGGCCTCATACGCACCGGCGCCGGCGTCTCCCTCGCCGCGCTCGGGCTCGGTGCCGGCGCGCAGACCGCCTCCGCCGCCGTGGCAGCCACCAAGCGGTTCGATCTCACGCAGCCGTCGTACGACCTGTTCCGGTCCAAGGACCTGCACGGTCCGCGGGTCCAGCAGAGCTTCGCCTTCGACTGGGTGAACAAGTTCCTGTTCGTGGCGACCAAGCGGGACGGAAGCGCCGAGTCCGCCGGTGACCTGTGCATCAACAAGATGGACTTCGACGGGAACTACATCTCGTACATGCACCTCAACGGCTTCGGCCACGGGGTCGCTTTCGCCGCGCTGCCGGATGGTTCCGGCACCGAGCTGTGGATCGAGTGCGCCACGAACACCGGCGGGTTCGGCACCGCGCTCGCCCCCATCCGCTACACCGCCGACACCACGCTGAACTCGCCGGCCGCATCGGCCGCCTTCCGGCCGATCTCCGGGGCCAGCGAGTACACCTGCTCCGTCGACCCGGTCTACGAGCGCGTGATCGTCCGGTACCACACCAGCGCCGGCAAGCGGATCGCCGTGTATCCGCTCTCCGCCTTCCAGGCACGCACCTTCGGCACACCGCTCGTCGACTTCAAGCAGCCGACGATCTCCGGCACTGCGCAGGGCTACACGCTGTACGGCTCGTACATGTACTACCTGACGGGTGACGCCTACCCCGGCGACGGGACCCCCACTGGCGACGGCAACACTTACGTCACCAGCGTCGACATCAACACGGGCGCCGTGAAGCAGGGCCCCGTCCTCACCAAGGCAGGCTCCACCCTCCACCACCGCGAGCCCGAGGGCCTGGCGGTCTACCGCACCGACGCCGGCGAGGCCCGCCTTTTCATCGGCTTCGCCACCGGCCTGGAGGGCGACCGCCGCTCCAGCATCTTCTACAAGAACGCCCTGGTCTGAGCCATGCCCGCCCGGCGGGGCTCGCGGCCCTGATGGCCCCTTCCGGTGTGGCCGTGAAAGCGAGCACCCCGACGGTTAGGATCCGGGGCATGGCCCTGACCCTGAGTGACGTGGACCGGTTCGAGGCGGCCAGGCCGCGTCTCGAGGCCATCGCCTACCGCATGCTCGGCTCGGCGAGCGAGGCGGAGGACGCAGCACAGGAGACCTATCTGCGCTGGCAGGCCGCCGATGTCGAGCGCATCGAAGTGCCCGAGGCCTGGCTGACCAAGGTGCTCACCAACCTGTGCCTCAACCAGCTCACTTCGGCCCGTGCACGCCGCGAGACCTACGTCGGCCAGTGGCTGCCCGAGCCGCTGCTCGAAGGCGACCCGATGCTGGGCCCGGCGGAGACGGCCGAGCAGCGTGACTCGGTGTCGTACGCCGTGCTGGTCCTGCTCGAGCGCCTCTCGCCCAACGAGCGCGCGGTGTACGTGCTGCGCGAGGCGTTTGCGTACTCCCACCGGGAGATCGCCGACATCCTGGACCTCAGCGAGGCGGCCAGCCAGCAGATCCTCCATCGCGCGAAGAAGCATGTGGCGGAGGGCAGAGCGCGGGCGGCATCCGGAGGGGGTGCTGCTGGTGGAGCGGCTTCCGGCGGGGCACGGGCCGACATCGACGAGGCGGCTGTGCGCCGTGTCGTCGAGGAGTTCCTCGCTGCGGCGACCAGCGGCGAGACGCAGCCGCTGATCAAGCTGCTGACCTCGGACGCCATCGCGGTCGGCGACGGCGGCGGAAAGGTGCCGGCCCGGGCCAGCGCCTTCGAGGGCGCACTTGCCGTGGCGAAGTTCCTGCGCGGGATGTTCAAGCCTGCCAAGGCCAAGCGGGATCTGGTCGGCGGTTCGCCCGACCTCTACGCCACCACCGCCAACGGCGGCCCCGCGATCGTCGCGGTGGTCGACGGCCGGGTCTTCGGCGTCATGTGCCTGGAGCAGACACCGGAGGGCATCGTCGCGATCCGCAGCCAGGTCAACCCGGACAAGCTGGAGCGCGCGACGGAGCGCTGGGCGGCGGGCGATTTCGGTGCTCCGGTCCTGACCGAGGCCCTCTGATCCACCTTGTGACGCAGGTCACACTCCTCTCCTGTCAGGAATCAGCGGGCTGCCCGGTTCAAGGGGCGTGACCGGGCCAGAAGGCGCCGGAACCGCGCAGACAGGAGCAGGAACATGCAGCACCGCATCATCGTCCTCGGCGCCGGCTACTCCGGAGCGATCGCGGCCGGCCGGCTCGCCAAGCGGCTCCGCCGCGAGGACGTCTCCATCACCCTCGTCAACGCCGAACCCGACTTCGTCGAGCGGGTCCGGATGCACCAGCTGGCCGTGGGCCAGGACCTGACGCCGCGCCCGCTGCGCGAGATGTTCGCGGGCACGGGAGTCGAGCTGAAGCTCGCGAAGGTCACGTCGATCGACGTGGACCGCAAGACGGTCGCCGTCGACAGCGCCGACGGCTCGGCACAGCTGCCGTACGACACCCTCGTCTACGCCCTCGGCAGCGGCGGGAACGACAACGGTGTCCCGGGCGTCGCCGAGCACGCCCATGAGATCGCGAGCCGCCCCGGCGCGCTCCGGCTGCGCGAGCGCCTGGCCGGTCTCACCGAGGGCGAGACGGTCCTCGTCGTGGGCGGTGGCCTGACCGGCCTGGAGTTCGCCACGGAGGTGGCCGAGACCCGCCCGGACCTCGACATCGCGCTCGCCGCGCGCGGCGACCTCGGCGACTGGCTCTCCCCGAAGGGCCGCGCGCACCTGCGCAAGGTCACCGACGGGCTCGGTATCACCGTGCACGAGAACGCCGAGGTGACCGCGGTCGAGGCGGACCGGGTCACGACCGCGGACGGCAGGACCGTCCCGGCCGCCGTCACCGTCTGGACCACGGGCTTCGCGGTCCACCCACTGGCCGAAGCCACCAGCCTGGAACTGGCGGACACCGGCCGGATCGTGGTCGACGAGACGATGCGCTCGGTCTCCCACCCGGACGTGTACGCGATCGGCGACTCCGGCCACGCTCTGGGCGCAGGCGACAAGCCCCTGCGCATGTCCTGCGCCTCGGGCACTCCCATGGCCTGGCAGGCCGCCGACTCCATCGCGGCCCGTCTGACCGGAGGCAAGCTGCCGAACGCCCCGCTGCGCTACTTCAACCAGTGCATCTCGCTCGGCCGCAAGGAGGGCTTGATCCAGTTCGTCACCGCCGACGACCGTTCCGTGGACCGCGCTCTGACCGGCCGCTTCGCGGCGCGCTACAAGGAGTTGGTCTGCAAGGGTGCGGCCTGGGGTGTCGCCAACCCGACGATGGGCATTCCGGTGCGTCGCCGGCGTGTGGTGGCCGACCGGGCCGCGTCGGAGGGGACGGCACGCGTGGCGGCTTGAGGAGAGCCTGTTCGCTGCGCCGAGAACCGCTGTCCGAAGAGGTGTCTGACCTGGGAGACGATGACTCGCGTGGCGCCGCCGAAAGCTCCCGCCGGGCGGGAAGCGGCGGTGCGCGATCACTCGTACGGGGAAGCAGGTGGCGACACAGGGAACGGTGCGGGCTGGGGCTGTTCTCGTCCTTGTCGGTGCTGAGGTGTGCTGCGTGCGTTCGTGGCCACGAACATCAAGTGCTGAGGAACTGAACAGGACGCGGTGTCACAGGTCGGTCGCGATGATCCTCTCGATGTTGCGTTCGGCGAGCGCGGTGATGGTGACGAACGGGTTCACGGTCGTGTTGCCGGGGATGAGGGCACCGTCGATGACGTACAGGCCGTTGTAGCCCTGCAGGCGGCCGTAGTTGTCCGTGGCCTTGTCGAGGACCGCACCGCCCAGGGGGTGGTAGGTGAGATGGTCGCCCCAGATCTTGTTGGATC
Source organism: Streptomyces sp. cg35 (assembly GCF_050410835.1). Classification (NCBI taxonomy): domain Bacteria; kingdom Bacillati; phylum Actinomycetota; class Actinomycetes; order Kitasatosporales; family Streptomycetaceae; genus Streptomyces; species Streptomyces sp. cg35. The sequence continues at coordinate 72,492 of NZ_CP191268.1, read as the reverse complement.
CGAAGAGATCGGACCGGTAGATCGTCCCCTCCTTCTTGTTGATCTTGTCGAAGATGCTCTTCGCCATGTTGATGGAGTCCTGTTTCCAGGCGGTCTGCCAGGACAGGTCGACCTTGCCCGTCGAGGCGTTGTACGAGAACTCGGCGCGATGCGTGTTCTTCGTGATGGACAGGTAGAAGGACGCGAAGGTCTCGATGCCGGTCGGCAGCGGGGCGACCTCGGCGAACGCGCCTCCGGCGTCCCAGTTGTCGATGCCGGAGCAGGGGATGGTCGACTGGACGTCACCGGTGGGGTCCCACAGGTGGTTGGCCCGGCCGCACATGACGTTGCCGTTGTCGCCCCAGCCCTTTCCGACCTCGTTGTTGAGGTTCGGCAGCGCGCCGGTGGACTTGAGCTTCACCAGCAGCTTGCTGGTGCCGACACTGCCGGCGGCGAAGAACACCTTCCCCGACGTCACCGTCTTGGTGGCCACGGTGTCGCCCGCGGTGTTGAGCTGTCTGATGGTGACCGTGTAGCCGCCGCTCGAAGCCGGTTGGACCGAGGTGACCTCGTGCAGCGGTGAAATCGTCACCTTGCCCGTCGCCTTGGCCTGGGCGAGGTACGTCTTGGCCAGTGTCTTCTTGCCGTAGTTGTTGCCGTAGAGGATTTCCTGAGCGAGTGCCGACTTGGGCACGGTGCCGTTGTCCTCGGCGACCATGTAGTTCCAGTCGTACACGTCGGGGACGAACGTCCAGGCGAAGCCGGAGCGTTGGGCGTGCTTACGCCCCACGCGCGAGTACTGGTAGTACGAGGTCCGCTCGAACCAGGCCGGGTCGATCAGGCCGACGCCGAGCCCGGAGTTGGCCCGCGGGTAGTACGTGTTGTACATCTCGTCCGCGTTGACCGTGGGCAGGACCCCGGCGAAGTTCTGGCGCTTGGGCGTGACGGCCATGCCGCCGTTGACGAGGGAGCCGCCTCCCACGCCGCGCCCTTGGTAGACGGTGATCCCCGCGAAGTCCTCCGCGTCCAGGATGCCCGCGTACTTCGGCACGTTCTTGTCGATCGGGAAGCCGAGGAAGTTGCTGAGCGGCGCCTTCGTCTTGGTGCGCATCCAGAACGACCGGTAGTCGGGGCTGGTGACCTTCGGATGGATCAAGCCGTCGGGACCGGGCGTGACCCAGTCCTGCCCCAGCTCCACCATGTGGACGTCGATGCCCGCCTGGGCGAGACGCAGCGCCGCCACCGCACCGCCGTAGCCGGTGCCGATGACGAGGACCGGAACGTTGGCTCCGCTGGGGATGTCCGCGGCGGCCATCGGGCGCGCGTACGCCGCGGAGCTCTGCCCGATCAACGCGGAGGCTCCGATTATGGAACCCGTTCCAACGATGAGTCTTCGACGTGATATCCCGTCAGGTCTGTTCTTGGGCTGGCCATTTGTCGTCATGTGATCTCCCTCACGTTCGGACGAACGGGAACGAGTTCTACTGCCAAGTGCTAGGGAAGTCACGGCATACGGACAAGTAACTTCTGTCCGATCTTGTTACAGGGAGAGCCGCTCTGAGCTGTATTACCGGATGGATGATCAACGCCGTAAACGTCCCTGTCTGGGCCCTGCGGATGCGCGATGGCATCTCTGGCCCGTCGATGCAGGGGCATCGAGCCCGATGTGGTTGCCCTGACTGATGTCTCAGTCCGCGGCCTGTCCGCGGGGGATCGGTGGAGGCCGCCGTCCGACGGCAAGGTGAGGCGTCACAGGATCCGGCGGCCGCCGTTGGGCGCGTGCCCCTGGCTGGTGACAGAGCCGGGGACTCAGGATGTGCGGCATCTGATCACATCCACGGGAGGCCTGTGATGGGAGAGAGGTTCCGGCGTGCGCTGGTCGTCGCGGCGGCGATGGGAATGGCGCTGCCACTCCTGACGGACACGTCGTTCGCTGCCGCGGGACACGACGAGCGCGGCGTCTACGCCAATGCCGCGGGGAGGGTGGAGTACGAGGTACACCTGCCGCCCGGCTACCGGCCGGACAAGAAGCTGCCGGTGGTGGTGGCGCTGCACGGCTGCGATATGACCGGCTTCGGCGGCAACTCGATGAAGGACATGACTCGGTTCAACCAGGTGGCCGACACCAAGGAGTTCATCGTCGTCTATCCGTCGCAGGACCCGCTGCGCAATCTGGGGCGCTGCTGGAACGCGATTCAGCCGAGGCACCAGCACCGGGGCAGCGGTGAGCCCTCCTTGATCGCGGGCGCCACCCAGGCGGTGGTGGAGCGCTACCGCGCCGACGCCCAGCGCGTTCACGTGGTCGGAGCCTCCTCGGGCGCCGGTCTCTCGGTCGTCATGGCGGTGACCTACCCGGACGTGTACGCGTCGGCGGCCTCGCTGGCCGGTGGGGAGTACGCCTTCGACAAGGTCAAGCCCGACCCGGACAAGGTCAGCCCGGTGGACACCGCGAAGCTGGCTCATGCCGAGATGGGTTCGCGTGCCCGGCAGGTGCCGATACTCATCGAACAGGGCGACGCCGACTCGACAGTGCCGCCGTGGATGGCCAATCGCCTGGCATCGCAGTGGGCCGCCGTCGACGACCTGGCCCCCGACGGCAGGCTCGACGGGGATGTGGACGACATGCCCGAGACCACCGAGCGGGTGGATGCGCCGGGGGAGCGCCCCTACACCCGCACTCGGTACACGGCGCGCGGCGGCGGTCAACCGCTGATCGAGAAGTACGACGTGGAGGGGCTGGAGCACAAGTGGCCCGGCGGCGGCACCGGCCCGTTCGCGGACCCGCTGGGCCCGAACATGAGCTCCCTCATGTGGGACTTCTTCGCCCAGCAGCACTTGCCCTGACGGAAGCAAGGAGGTCCTGCCCCGACTGCCATGATCAGCGGTCCTGTGTGGTGTGCGCGCCGGCACCGAGGGCACCTGCTCATCTACAGGACCGCTACGGGACCGCGCTGTGCTGCTCAACTAGTGTGACGCAGAGCCAGTGCGCCCGGTGCGAGGCGCTGCATGCTGCCTGCGCTGGCGGCGTGCTCGTACTGAACAACTGTGGAACGACCTCCGATGCGAAGGGCGCCGTCAGATGCTTCAGCACCTTACGATCCCGCGCGGGCCGATCCATCTCGCCGCCGGGCACTGCCCTATCCCGAACGCGGGGTTGCGCCTTCACAGAGCTCGGCTTCAGCTGACTTGCGCCCTCCGAGCCGTCTGCACATAGCAACAGCAACCCTGTCGACAAAGCCTGTACCACGCGCTGGCCGCAGCGGATGCGCTCACGGGTGAGCGCCGCTGCTAGGTTCTTTCGCCATGCGATCACGCGAGTACGACCTTGACTTCAGGGACAGGAATGGGCGGATACGTGCCTGGGGCGTCGGCTTGCTGGTGGTGGCAGCGCTGCAATGGGCATGGTGTGCCCTGTTGCTGCTCACGCCGTACGAGGTCGACAGGCAGCCCGACGACCACTATCCGGCGGAGTGCGAATCGCGGCTGCTGACCGAACGCGGTACGGCCAACAATGGTCTGCAGCGCGGGGATTGGTGTCAGAACGAGCGCGACTGGCCTGAGGCCCTCGGTGTGTTGGGGCTGTCCGTGCCGGTGTCGATTGCTGGTGTCGCGCTCTTCGTCAGCGGCAGTGTGAGTCTGCGGATGAGTGCTCATGCCGAGGCGATGCGTGAACTCGACAAGATTGCTGACAGACGGCAGGCGTAGAGGGCGAGCGGCTCCGACCGGATTCTGCGGCGGTGAGGGCGCGGGGGAGTTGGGCGCGAACGAGGGCACGCCAGGGGCCAGTCCGCCGGTCCGGGTCTGTCGGTTCGGGTCTGTCGCCGAATGCGCGTGGGTTGCACCGGGCGGGGGACATGTACACGTTGAGCACCGCGAACCAGCGATGTTCCCCGCGCGACCGTCACCGACTTCATGAAGCCGATCGAGGACGTGGATTCTGACTTGCCGTGGGCGACTGACCTGCGAGGCCTGGTGTCCCGTGGGCTGGCCGCCTTCCCCTCTTGGGGGTGATCTCTCGTGCCCGGGTCGCGCACACCCCGGTTGGTTGATCATGAAGATGATCCGAACCGCTGCCGCCGTCGCCGCCGTGATGTGCGCGAGCGTCATCACGACCGCGTCCCCGGCCGCAGCTGACAGTAGCGCTTGTACCCACCACTTCTCCGGGCCTCAGGTCTGCATCCGGCTCGTCGGGCACAACGGAGGCAACAGTGCGACGGGCTTCTGGTCGAACCCGCCCAAGTCTGTGAAGAGCCGCGCGGTCTACCTGACCCTCAACGGTCACAACTACGGCAGCCCGTCCACGGCCAAGCGCGTCGGCAAGACGATCTCCTACACCTGGTCGAGTTTCGACATGGACACCGACACCAAGGTCTGCGTCCGCTTCAAGGGCATCAACCGCATTGCCTGCCAGGCCACCAAGTACAAGGGTGTGCCCGGTCCGGTCTGAGGTGTGACGCGTGAGGGTGGCCGTGGGCCCGAAGTCCAGGGCGGCCACCAAGGACGAGCAAGCCGGAAGCGGTAGACGGGCGGCTCCCCGAGTCTGGGCAGCCGCCTGATCCTTGAGGTCAGCAAAACGGCTGGCCGCCTCCCTGCGTGTCGGTCGGGGTGCGACCGGACGGGCTCTCGCCGCTGTCCTGAGACGCCTCGCTGACTGACCCTGTTTTTTCGTCCCCTTGACGACAAGCATCTCTCTATTTAGAGTCCTAATGACTCAAATCAAGGGGGTTCTCATGGCCGACATCACCAAGCGCTTCGGCTGGCGCCATCTGCGGACGGCGCCCACGTCCCACGTACGGCACCACCGTTCAGGGAAGCTCGCCCACGACGGCTCGGGGCTGAGCTTCTGGTTCCGGCCCCTCACGGCCGCGCTGTCGGAAGTGCCGGTGGACGACCGGGAACTGGCGATGACCTTCCACGCTCGTACCGCCGATTTCCAGGATGTCGCCGTGCAGGCCACGGTCACGTACCGGATCGCGGATCCGGCTGTCGCGGCCGAGCGGCTCGACTTCTCCGTCGACCCCGACACGGGCGTGTGGCGCGGCGCCCCGCTGGAGCAGCTCGCCACCCTCCTGACCGAGAGCGCCCAGCAGCACGCCCTTGAAGTGCTCGCCCGCACCCCGCTGGCCGCGGCCCTCGCCGACGGTGTGCCCGCGGTGCGCGAGCGCATCACCCAGGGCCTGGGCGAGGAGCCGCGACTGCCCGCCACCGGCATCGAGATCGTCGCCGTCCGCGTGATGGCGGTGCGCCCTGAACCGGAGGTGGAGCGCGCACTGCGCACCCCGGCCCGGGAGCTCATCCAGCAGGAGGCGGACCGCGCCACGTACGAGCGGCGCGCGGTCGCCGTGGAGCGTGAGCGCACCATCGCCGAGAACGAACTGGCCAGCCAGATCGAACTGGCCCGGCGCGAGGAGCAGTTGGTCGAGCAGCGCGGCGCCAACAGCCGGCGCGAGGCCGAGGAGAAGGCGGCCGCCGACGCGGTACGGGTCGGCGCGGAGGCCGACCGGGCCGTCCGGCTCGCCCGGGCGGAGGCGGAGGGCGCCCGCGAGGTCGGCGAGGCCCGAGCTCAGGCGCAGGCGGCCTGGCTGCGGGTGCACGGCGACGTCGACGTGGCGACCCTGCACGCCCTGACCGGCACCCGTCTCGCCGAGAACCTGCCCCGCATCGACAGCGTGACCGTCTCCCCGGACGTGCTGACCGGGCTGCTCGCGCGGCTCGGCGCGCACCAGGAGCCGGGGGCATGACCCTCGCGCCCCGCGCCGTCATCGTTCACCGCACCACGGAGTACGAGGAGCTGGTCGCCCGGCACGGCACCCACGGGCAGGCTGCCTTCTTCCTCTCCTCACGCGGTCGGTCCATCGACGAGGTCGTCGAACGGCACCATCGGGCGCGACAAGCGCTCGCGCAGGTGTCGGCCGCGGTCCCGCTGAACTGGCGGCGCGCGCAGGTGGAGCGGGCGGATCTGGACCGGTTCCTGTTCGGCCCCGAGGATGCCGTGGTGGTGGTCGGACAGGACGGGCTCGTGGCCAACACCGCGCAGTACGTCGGGGCCCAGCCGGTACTCGGAGTCGACACCGATCCCGGCCGCAACCCGGGCGTCCTGGTGCGTCACCGCCCGGACGACGTGGCCCGGCTGCTGCCCGCAGCCTTCACCCCGACGACCGGTGCGGACGAGCTGACGATGGTCGAGGCCGTCACCGACGACACCCAGCGCCTGGTGGCACTCAACGAGATCTACGTCGGTGCGGCCGGCCACCGCACCGCCCGCTACCGCCTGGGCCTCGACGGTGACAGGGGTACCGTCGAGGCCCAGGCCTCCTCCGGAGTGCTGATCGGCACGGGGACGGGCGCGACCGGCTGGCTGCGCTCGGTGTGGCAGGAGCGTGCCACGCAGCTACGGCTGCCGGAGCCGACGGACGACCGGCTCGCCTGGTTCGTACGGGAGGCGTGGCCGTCACCCGTCACGGGGACGCACCTGAACGCGGGCGAACTCACGGCCGACGCACGACTGTCGGTGACCGTGGAATCCGAGCGGCTCGTCGCTTTCGGGGACGGCATGGAGAGCGACGCGATCGAGCTGACCTGGGGCCAGACGATCCGGCTCGGCCTGTGCCCCACGAAACTGCGGCTCATCGGTTGAACGCGCCTGCGTGGTCCAGTGGATCCGTGTCCTGTGGGTCCGTGTCCTATGGATCCGTGTCCTATGGGTTCGTGCATCTCACCCTGGATGTGCTGTCCAAGGAATGCAGCCGCCGCGCACGCCGTTACTTCAGAGAATGTAAGAATGCATGCTCACATACCAACCGGTTTACCCTGCGAATCCTGAGGAGCCCCCCACGTGACCGGCACCACGCTGACCTCCCGCGCGGCCCAGATACTGGGCCGCCCGATCGCGCTCAACGGCCTCACCGTCCCGAACCGGATCGTGATGGCGCCGATGACGCGCATGTTCTCGCCCGGCGGCGTTCCCGGTGATGACGTGCGCTCCTATTACGCCCGCCGCGCCGCTGCGGGGGTTGGGCTGATCGTCACAGAGGGAACGTATGTCGGCCACGAGTCGGCCGGGCAGAGCGACCGAGTGCCGCGGTTCCACGGTGAGGACCAGCTGGCGGGCTGGGCGAAGATCGCAGAGGACGTCCATGCGGCCGGCGGCACCATCGTGCCGCAGCTGTGGCACATCGGCATGGTGCGCGCCCAGGGCGACGCCCCCTACCCGGAGGCTCCCGCAGTCGGACCGTCCGGCCTGGTCACCGCGGGCGCGGAGCCCACGGGCAAGGCCATGACCCAGAAGGACCTGGACGACGTTGTCGCCGCGTTCGCCCGGGCCGCCGCAGACGCGGAGCGCATCGGCTTCGACGGCGTCGAGCTCCACGGCGCACACGGCTATCTCGTCGACCAGTTCCTGTGGGAGGGCACGAACCGGCGCACCGATGCCTACGGTGGCGATCCGGTCGCACGGACGAAGTTCGCCGCGGAGATCGTTGCAGCGGTCCGCGAGCAGGTCTCCCCGGGCTTCCCGATCCTCTTCCGCTACTCGCAGTGGAAGCAGCAGGACTACACCGCGCGGCTCGCCGAGACCCCTGAGGAACTGGAGGCCATCCTCACCCCGCTCGCCGCGGCCGGCGTCGACGTGTTCCATGCCTCCACCCGCCGCTACTGGCTGCCGGAGTTCGAGGACTCGGACCTGAACCTGGCCGGCTGGACGAAGAAGATCACCGGCAAGCAGGTCATCAGCGTCGGCTCCGTCGGCCTCGACGGCGACTTCGTGAACGCGTTCCAGGGCGAGGGCTCTCCCGTCAAGAGCATCGACAACCTCCTCGACCGCCTGGAGGCGGAGGAGTTCGACATGGTTGCCGTCGGCCGCGCGCTGCTCCAGGACCCCGAATGGGCGGCCAAGGTGCTCGCCGACCGCTTCGGCGAGCTGAAGCCGTACGACGCTGCCGCGATCAAGACGCTGAGCTGACCCCACTGGCGTGCGTGGACGGGACGTTCCGAGCCTTTTGCTGATCGGGCGAACCGTCCGCGCTCCGTGGACGCGCGCCGCGCATGCGAAACCCGATGCCTGGGACCGAGCATCCCGCTGCTGTCGGGCGACCTGTCGATGTGGAGGGTGAGCTTTTCGCTCGGGTCCAGTCACGGGGGGTGTGGGCCGAACTCGACTCCGTCGGCAGCCGGTTCCGGTTTGCCGCGGACGCCGAGCCCTGAATTCACGCAAGCTTCGCGGATGGGCCCGACGGTCAGCTGTCGTGATCTTCGGGTGCGGGGGTATCCGATCCGGATGAACCTGTCCAGGAGATCGCGGGATGCCCTGATCGTCATGGCGGTCTACGCCGTAGCCGTGCTCGTCATGCACTACTCGGGTGACGGCGTCAGTTGGCCGATGTCGCTGCTGCTGGGCCTGGTGGTGACGCCGCTGGCGTTCTGGATGGGGTGGCTACGCCGTCGCTTCACCGAGCGTGCGGTGGAAGCCGGGCGGCGTCGATTTCGACCGTGGCCCGAGGAGCGACGGCGCTGAGAGGTGCGCGGCGCGTGCTTACGGGGCGTACACGGTCGCCGTCGCGGCAGCCTCGAACACGGCGTAGAGCGCTGGAGCGCTGAGTCGGCCGCGCCGACGAGGGCGCAGGCCGTCGCGGACGCGGGCGAGACAACGGTCCAGCGCTCTACGCCATGTTCGCGCCCAGCCGGATCCTGCCGGTCAAGCGGCGTTGCTCCTCGCCGAGGCCATCCGGCACCTCGGATCGTGGGTCCTGTCACGTGAGACGAACGCGTCGGAGCAGCAGGCGTTCTGCAGTTCGGCGTCCGGGTCGTGAGGGCTCAGACATCCGGGCCCGTGAACCTCACCGTCGGACACGTTCCACAGTTGGCAGCATGGGAGCCCGTCATCGATCAGCTCGCCCAGGGCGATACGCCGGGCTCTGTCGTGCTGGACGAGGATCCGGCGGTGATCCGCGCGGGATCGCTGAGCGCAGTAGGCGAGCAGCGCTGCGACGTACACGGCGGCGATGGCCCACCACACCCTGGCTGTGGCGGCGAGGTAGGCCCCGGTGGCGCAGGTGAGGACGGCGGCGGCGATGAGGGCGCGGGCAGTACGGATAGCGGGTGTCATGGGGTCCTCTTGCCCGGGTAGTTGGGCGGCATGCTGTGGGTGAGAGCGGCTGTCGTGTCGTTCGTCGGGGGAATGGATCCGGGAGGGCGTAGGCGCCCCTGCGATACTCGACGGCGCGCGCGATGCGGGCCGGGCCAGGTGCAGCGCGGCGATGCGGCCGAGGCCGCGACGGCAGTTCGTCATCCTCCCACCGAGCATCGCCGATCTGCCGCGGGTGGTCGCCGTGCGGCGCGGCCCAAGTCTTCGAGAATCAGGGCCGCTTCGTTCGGAGCAACGCGGGGAGCTTCCTGCGGGAGCGCTTCGGAGGGGTGGCATTCTTGGCGTCCGGTGCAGGACGGGGGTTGCTCCTGCGCCAGCCCCACATCCAGCGGCTCCGGTCCTTCTCTGCCGCTGCGGTCGGAGCCGGTTCGGTGCGGCGTGGGTGCCACCAATGGGCGCGGCGCGGATGCAACGCCCGGCCGAGCCTGCGGCCCAGGACGAGGTACCCGAAGAAGGCCCCCGCCGAATTGAGGATCACGTCGTCGATGTCGAAGGCTCGCCCGGCGACCAGCAGCCCCTGCGCGATCTCGACGGTGAGCATGACGAAAGCCGTCATGAGGACCACCCGGACCAAGCCCCGGGTGCGCGGGAAGAGAACCGGCAACAGGAAGCCGAACGGTACTCCCAGAAGGATGTTCCCGCCGACCTGCTTGATGGTGTCACGCCAGTCCGGCTGCTCCAGGTAGAGGCGAATGGAACTGCCGGGGTGCAGATTGTTGTGGGTCAACGGCACTGACGCCGGCGACGGGACGAGCGTGACCTTCGCCAGCGCGACGGCGAACGCCACCATGCAGACGAATCCCAGCGCCATGACGAAGGCGCGCACCAGTCTCCAGCCCCATGTGTGCCGCCGCAGGCGGCGTTCGCGTTCCATGCGCCGCCAGATACCCCGGAGTTGGCCTCCCACGCCCTGAACGCCGGGGCAGGGGTTCGACGACATTGAGGAAGACGTACGACCGGGTCACTCGGTCGTACGTGGACTGGATTCCCGTGCTGTGCGCTTCTCTCGGGAGTCCAGGTAGGCGAGGGCGAGGACCAGCAGCGGGGTGATGCAGGCCAGCAGGGCGATGCGGAGCGCTCCCGACGTCAGCCCGGCGATCGCGGCGATCACCACGGCGACAAGAACGAAGCGCAGGAACTCCTTCCAGGAAGCGAACCCCCCGGGTGCACTGCGCGATGTGGGCTCGTCGTCCCCGAGCTCGTGCAGCGCGGTGTGAGCAGGATGTCTGTGCCCCTCCGACTGGGCCTGCCGCCAGGCGAAGAACCAGCGCCCCAGGAAGTAGAGCGTGAGAGCGCCCAGCATGAGTCCCCACTCGGCGGGTGTGTCCGGTAGTGATCGGGCAAGAATCATGGCTGGCGGATGCCCGTGGCCGGCAGGAGTAGCCGCCTCCGGAAGTGCAGTTGTGCCGGCTCCGCGCTCGATGGCCAGATGGTGCTGGTGCGAGACAATGACCTGCTGTACGTGATCGGCCCATTGCCGGCGGCGCAGCGAGGCGCACCACAAATGTTCCGGATCGGGAATGACATATGTCATCTCCAAGAGGGGATCTGAAGCCCTGCACCGGCGACCATGTGGCTTCGTAGAATCTCCAATATGTTCACATCACGCAAAGTAAGGCAGGACGACGCTTGGGAAGGCGCCGTCACCGAGAAGTCCCGGGGCATGCTCGACGGCTCGAACATGTATCACTTCGTCAAGGTGCGCCGTGCGGACGGCGAAAACGTGAAGGTCCGCATCAGCCGCCGGCTCTGGAAGGCGGTCGCAGTCGGTGACCGGCTCGTCAAAAGGCCGGGATCCGATCCGGTCAAGGAGTGAACTGAAACGCCTGGGCCGAGGCCGGCTGCCCACGGGTAGTCGCACCTGGTCATCCGGGATCTGTTAGAAAGTCGGAATGTCTTTCCAGCGTGCTTTGCTGCCGCGTTCGGCACCGACTGCCTCGGGTATCTCGTCCCGTTCGATCGCCGCGTTGTTGGACCGGCTCGAGGATCGATCCGTCGAGTGCCACTCGATCATGGTCGTGCATCGCGGTCACGTCGTCGCCGAAGGCTGGTGGGACCCGTACTCGGCGGACCGCCCGCACCTCCTCTACTCGCTGACCAAGTCGTTCACGTCGATCGCCGTGGGGCTCGCGATCGCCGACGGGCTTCTCTCGCTGGACGATCGAGTGGTGGACGTGTTGCCGGACCACGTCCCTTCCGACGTCTCGGAGCAGGGAGGCCGCATCACCGTTCACCATCTGCTGTCCATGTCAGCCGGGCATGCCACGGACAGCCTTGCCGAGGCATGGGAGCTGGAACCCGACGACCTGGTGAAGGGTTTCCTGCGTTTGCCGTTCGCCGCGACCGAGGGCACGCGGCACACCTACGACAACTCGACCACCTTCATCCTGGCCCGGATGGTGGAACGGGTCACGGGCTGCGGTCTTCCGGAGTTCCTCGACGCACGCCTGTTCAAGCCGATGGGCGTCGACCACGCCGAATGGGACCGGGTGGCCAGCGGTGCCGCTTTCGGATTCCACGGACTGCACCTCACGACCGAAGCCATCGCCGCCTTCGGGCAACTGCTGCTGAGTGGTGGCCGTTGGGACGAGCAGCAGCTCGTCCCGCGCGCGTGGGTGGAGCTCGCGACCAGACGGCACATCGACTGCGTCTGGGACCTGGACGAGCCGAACCAGGCGGACTTCCGCTGCGGCTACGGCTACCAGTTCTGGATGTCGCGTCACGGGTACCACGGTCACGGCTCCTTCGGGCAGCAGTGCGTGGTGATCCCGTCGCATGATCTCGTGGTCGCCGTGACCGCCCAGGGGGACGCTCAGGAGGTACTCGACTCCATCTGGGAGTGCCTGCTGCCCGGTGTGCAGCATTCGGCAAGCGCCGGGGAAGACGAGATCCTCGCCGATCGGCTGCGGCGGCTGTCGTTGCCGCCGACGCCGGGTTCGGCCGGTCCGGGGCGCTCGGTCAGTGCGAGACTCGACGCCTCCTCCGAGGATTCGGCCCTGCCCGACGGAACGACAGTGACCATCGACCCCACCGACGGCGGATGGCTCGTACGATTCGACTCCCTCCTCGACGTCGAGATCGGCCACGGCGCCTGGCGAGAAAGCTCCCCGCTCGGCCGGCCCGTTGTCGCGGCCGGCGCCTGGCAGGGAAGCACATTCGCCGCCGACCTCTACGTCATCACCACCCCGCACCGGGTTCGCCTCGTCGTCGACACCGAAGCGGGGACCGCAGCGGCGACCTGGAGCACCGTGCCCCTGACCGGCCCCAGCTTGGAGCTGCATGTGCGGTCGCCGCTGATGACACGACCTGACGTTGCGTAGCGAAGGTCACCGGCCGCCACAGTCCTCCATCCAGCGCGCTGCGGAATGGGTAACTGGTCCAGCGACAGGAGCCCTTGTGCGCCCGCGAGATGACGCTTGGCCTGGAGAAAGGCTGGGCGATACCCAACGTTCCCGGGTGACGCGTCGCTTGCATCCGAAACGATCCGGCAGGCGATGTCAGTGGCTCTTGCCAGGATGGACGGATGCCGGCATCAGACCCCACATCCGTCACCGAAACAGACCACCTACGGTCTCAACTCCTGGAATCGGAAAGGGGCATCAGCCCGTGGGACGACTTGGAGCGCACTCACCTGGAGACCGCTACGGAGTGGATCGCCGGCGGTGCCCCGCTCTACCGCACTCGCAAACCCGACGTGCCGGCACAGCACCTGGTGAGCTACTTCGTCGTCCTCGACGAAACGCACGAGCGGGTGTTGCTCGTCGCGCACCGCAAGGCGGGCCTGTGGCTTCCCCCGGCCGGTCACGTAGACCCCGGCGAGGACCCGTGGACCACCGTGGTCCTCAGCAGGTCAAGCGACGTTCGGCGCTCTCGTAGGTGGCGAGGTTGGAGTCGACGCCCACGACGGTCTTGTAGGTGTAGGTGCCAGAACCCGTGCAGTTCCAGTACGCCAGCTTGGTGCCGCTCTCCAGCGGGGTCCAGTCCATCTCTTCCCAGCCGTACCAGCGGTGACGCTGCAGGGAAATGGTGGCGTCCGTGCAGCCGCTGCGGGTTTTTCCGGCCTTGCCGATGATTTCACTGATGCCCTTGTAGGGGGCGGAGATGCTGTAGCAGTTCCGGTCCCAGTCTGAGGCGGCGGCCGGAGTGGCCGGCATCAACAACGTGGCCGCGCAGCCCAGTGCGAGAGCTACGGATGACTTTCCGGCGATTCCGAGAGTGCTCATGAGAAACGTTCCTTGTCTGCGAAACATGCGGGATGCAACATACGAAGACACCCCTACACCGGGGCCGAGGCAAGATCAAGTAGGTGCCGCCATCTTGATCGATGTCGTCCGTGCCCTCCACGCCGCCGGCTTGGTCGCCCGCAGGCGCCTTCGTGGTCCACCTTCTCCACATCAGTGCGAGCGCCCGCCACGGTCGGCGAGGTCCGTTGTGTGCCGCGGGCTTCCTGACGGCAGGGCTGTCGCCTCCGACGCCGTCCGCCATCGTGCCCCACCTCCTGGGCGTACTGGAGACGATCGAGGACCGCTCCCCAGTCGGCGCCCGGGCGTTGGACCGTCTCGGCCATCTGGCCAGAGTTCTGGAACTGTCCCCCCTCACGCGTGGACGCGTCACGCACGACGCCATCGCTGAGCAACTCAAGACGGATTTCGGCGTATCCCCCACGATCCCCGCACGCACCGGTGGACCCTACCGGCCGCCACGGTCGACGTCTCAACGGATCGATGTCCGTAACGTAGCCGCATTCCCTCTGACCGAAGCGCGCGCCCGCACCCTTCGACGCCGGACGGCTTCTCGGTTCCCATTCCGATACGCAACGCACGTTTCGTTCCTGTCGGTTGGCCCAGCGCGCGGAGGCCTCTGGTAGCGACAGCTCGCGCACAGTGTTCCGTGGGGCGGTACCCCTGATCCACGTCATGCGCCGCTACTCCCGCAGCCCCGCCGCGTCCTGTGGCCGCCCCCGCAGCACCGCCCCCGCGGCGAGCAGCGTCGTCAGCAGAGTCAGGGCTGCCGCGCCGGCGATCACCGTGATCAGGATCCACGGGGACCCGCCGGGCAGGACCGTGCCGAGGACGCTCATGCTCAACGGAACCAACGTCGCCCCGGCGACCAGGAGGCCGAGCGCGCTCCCGGCCAGCGCCACCAAGGTCGCCTCGACCGACATCATCTGCAGGATCTGACGGCGGGTGGCCCCGATGAGCCGCTGCAGCATGAACTCCTTGCGCCGTTCGGCCGTCGCCAGGACCTGCGTGTTGATCAGAGCGAGCGTCGCGTAACCGACGACCACACCGAGCACCAGATACGCCATCGAGGCCTGCGTATGGTCCGTGTCGGCCTGAGCGGCTTCCAGTACCTGTGTTCCGGACACCTGGACCCCGGGCTGGAGATCATCCAACTTCGTGAGAGAAGCGATGAGTTGGGTTCGGTCCGTGCCGTCTGCCGCACTCACCACGATCTGCGGGACGAGCCCGCCGTCCGTGTGCCCGATGAGGAGTGACGCCGGGACAAGTGCCGTCTCGTAGCCGCGCCGCCCGTCGATGGTGGCGACCAACTTCAACGTGACCTGGGTGCCGTCGCCGAGGCGCATCGGGACCGGGTCGCCGAGCTTGTGGTCCTTGGCGTACGCGGTGGGGAGTGCCACGGAGTCGCCGCTCAGGGCGGTGAGGCTGCCGCTCGCCGCCCGGTACGCGGTGGTGCGGTCCAGGCCCTGCGGAGTCACCCCCTGCATCGACAGCTCGATCGGCTGCGGGCCGGTGTCCTCACCCTCGCTCGGCCGCATCGGCTCGTCCGGCTCGATGTAGCCGGTCGTCGGGATCTGCGCGGACGCCGCGACCACTCCCGGCTGTTCGCGGATCCTGCCGACGAGGTCGAGGGGGAGACCGCCAGAGGCCGACGTCACCACGACGTCCGCGCGCAGGTTCTCGTCGAACGCCCGCTTGGCGCCGTCGGACTGCGTCGTCTGCATGTAGACCAGGCCGACCGCCAGGCCGCTGGCCAGCATCACCGGCATCACGGCGGATGCCAGCCGCGCCGTGCGCGCCCGCGCGTTGTGCGCGGCGAGCTCACCGGCGAGCCCGAACGCCCTCCCGACGGGACGGCGCAGCACTGCCACGAGGGCTCGTACGACGACGGGTCCCAGGAGACCGAACGCCGCGGCCCACACCATCGCGGCCGGTGTCGCGACCCCCGCCGCGTCAGGGCCGGCCGCACCCGTGGTGCCCCAGGCGAGGGCCGCACCGCCGATGAGGCACAGCAGCCCGACGATCAACCGGAACGCGCTGAACCAGCGCCGGTGCAGCGTCGCTTCGGCCAGCGCCTCGGTCGGCCTGGTGCGGGCCGCGGCCTGCGCCGCGATGTACGCCGAGCCGAGCGCGGTGAGCAGCGCGGTGGCTGCCCCGACGATCACCGGCACGGAGCCTGCCCGGTACGCGATCGAGTCGGGCACGACGCCCGCGTTGGAGAAGGCGTCCAGCAGCCGCCGCCCGAACCAGGGCCCGGGGACGGCCGCGAGACCGGTGGCGATGACGGCGAGGAAGAGGGTCTCGCCGAGGATGAGCCGGCGCAGTTGCCCCGGTGTCGTACCGATCGTGCGCAGCAGCGCCATCTCGCGCTGTCGCTGCTGGACGGAGAGGCCGAGCGTGCTGGCCACCACGAACACCGTGACCATCGCCGACAGACCGCCGAACGCGGCGGCCAACGGGATCAGGTCGCTGCCGTCGGCGATGACGCCCGGATCCTCGGCACGGCCGCCGTCGTCCCCGGTCAGCACGGTGATCGGCGAGCCGTCCACGGCCTTGCGCACAGTGGAGGCGACGTCCTGCACCTTCGCACCAGGGGCCGGGAAGACCCCGATGTTGTCGATCCTTCCGACACGGTCCGCGGCCCGGGCGGCCTCCGTGTCGGCCAGGAACACGGCGCCGTCGTCGTCCGCACCGGCGGCCAGCCCCGAGACCTGGTAGCTCTCCTCGACGCCGTGGACCAGCAGTCGTATCCGCTCGCCGGTCTTCAGTCCCGTACGGTCCGCGAGCCGTTCCCCGAGGACGATCTGGCTGTCCCCGACGGGTGCCCTGCCTTCGGTGAGGTGGTACGGGGCGAGCTTGGCGGAGGACCAGCCGTGGCCGGTGACCTCGCCGCCCCGGGCGAGAGCCGCCGGGAAGGAGAGGTCCTGGACCGAAGAGCCGACCCCCGGGAGCTTGTCGAGCTTGTCTCCCAACTCGGCGCCCATGTGCAGGCGTTCGGGGAAGACGAGCTCCTCCTGGGTGTACGCGAAGCGCTGATCGCCGGTGACGACGATCGGCGCGGCGGCGAGGCGATGCGGTGGTGCCGCGTTGTGGATGCCGGTCTCGAGAAGACCGCCGGAGCCGATGACGATGACGGCACCGAGGAACAGCGCCACGAACGAAGCGATGAAGCCGCCCTTGTGCAAGCGCAGGGTGCGCAGCGCGATACGGATCATCGCTGCACCCCGTACCCGGTCTGCTGGAGCGCGCCACGGTCGTCCCACGTGCCCAGCTTCTGCATCTGCCCCGTCACCTGCTCGACGCTCGGCCGCTCGAGCGCACCGATCAGCCGTCCGTCGGCGAGAAAGACGACCTGGTCCGCGTACGCGGCGGCCACCGGGTCGTGCGTGACCATGACGATGGTCTGGCCCGCTCTGTCGACCGACTGCCGTAAGAGAGTGAGGACTTCGGCCGCGGTGCGCGTGTCCAGGGCGCCGGTCGGCTCGTCCGCGTATATCACCGCAGGCCGTGTGACCAGCGCCCGTGCGATCGCGACCCGCTGCTGCTGGCCACCGGACAGCTCGCCCGGCCGGCTGGCCCGCTTCCCGCTCAGTCCGACCTGCTCGAGGACCTCGTCCACGACTGCTCTGGCGGGCCGAGTGCCGGCCAGGCGCAGGGGCAGCGTCACGTTGTCGACGACGTTCAGCGCGGGCAGCAGGTTGAACGCCTGGAACACGAAGCCGATGCGCTCGCGGCGGAACCTGGTCAAGGACCGCTCACGCAGCGAGGCGAGGTCCACGCCGTCCAGACGCACGGTCCCCGACGTGGGCCGGTCCAGGCCCGCCGCACAATGCAGCAGGGTGGACTTGCCCGATCCGGACGGACCCATGACGGCGGTGAAGGTACCCGCGTCAAGGCAGATGCTGACGTCGTCGAGCGCGGTCACCGGGTTCTTCGCTCCGCCATAGACCCGGCTGACGCAGTCGAGCCGGACAACCGGCTCGGCATGCGGATCCCGGGTTCTGCTCATCGTCGTTGCACCTGAATTCTTCATGACAGCCATGCTGGTCGCGGAGGTGTGACGCCGACAGCGGCGACCGGTTGAACCTGGGGTCCGCCAGTCGGTGGACTCTCGGCCCGGAGGACGTCGGCGGAACTCCTGCTCTTCACCGCCCCGTACTCGCGACGCGAGTACGGGGCGCGGTGTCGGCCCGTACGCTCGCCGAGGTCGAGAACCGGGTGCCCCTGCCGCAGTTCCGGATGCTGGCGGTCCTGTCCTCGCGCGGGGCGACCCAACTGGGCTGCCTGGCAGACCTGTTGGGGGCGCGCCGCCGACCTCGATGCGCATAGGGCGAAGTCGAAGCCGTCGAGCAGGCGGCCGGTCCACGTCCCGGATGGCGCGCGAGGTGCTCGCCGACGAGCCGACGCGAACTCGCTCTCAGGGCGGGGGAGACGCCGAAGTGCACGCCGGCGAGGAGGGGTCGGAGCCCGTCTCAGGCTGAACGCGCCTGCCTCCCATGCCGCCCTAGTTTCCGGACGCCCTCACCTCGAGACCTGCCCCGCCCTCCGCTCGGCGCCGGATGTCTCTTCCGCCGACTCGCCTCTCCGACGGACCGTCACCAGCAGGGCCGACGCGACCGTCACGACCGCGGCCGCGACGGTGAGCGTGCGCGGGACCGTTCCCGGGATGCCCAGGTACTCCGTGAGGCCCAGGATGCGGTGCAGGCCCCACGGCAGCAGCGCCATCTGGTCGTTCCAGGTGCTGAGCGAAGTTTCCGTGCCCACCGCCCAGGCCACCAGAGCACCCACCGAGACAGTGCTGCCCACGGCACCGAGGAGCCAGCCCCAGGCCCGCCGGGCGCTCAGCCGGTAGCCAAGACGAAGGGCCCACCAGGCGGCTGCGCACACCCAGAGGAACAGGGCCCACGCCACCATCACGTACAGGAAGCGGCCCGCTGCCGAGGTCCAGAACCCGAACCAGTAGAAGCCGGGCCCGCGCACGGCGAGCACGCCCAGCAGGAGCAGCGTCCGTAGAAGAGCGGCGCCGCCCACCGCCGCCGCAAGCCGGTACCCATGACGCCCCACCGCGCAACGCAGTACGCCCGCGAAGACCACCCAGGCGCCCATCGTCACCGCCACGTGCACCGGCGCCAGGAACCAGGTCTGCACCGCGCGACTCAGCACGAGGACCAGTCCCGGGAGCATCCACACCACGAGCCGGTCAAGCCGGCCCGGCGGCTCGGGGAGCGTCCGCACCTGCCACGGGCGCAGCGAGGCAGTCAGCAGTGCCCGGACCCCAGCGGCTCCGGGCAGCCTCCTCAACGTCACGGCGGCCACGGCAGTCAGGAGCAGGGCGAGCAGCAGAGCACGCGCCCACCAGGCCATGGCCGGATCGCGGTCCGCCCGCCGCAGACCCCCATCGGCTGCCGTGAAGTTGTAGGCCGGCAGCGCCAGATCGTCGCCGTAGCGCTGCTCGTGGTCCTTTGCCGCTGCCCGGAACCGATGCTCGGCCGCGTGCCATCGCCTGCTCGCGTCGGCCGATCCGGTGTCGAGCCATCTCTGGTGCCACAACACGGCACCGCGGTACTCGCCCAGCACCGTGAGCAGGTTCGTCTGGTAGGCGAGTGCGTCGGCAAACCGTTCGCGCAACTGCGCGTCGCGCCAGGTGCCGGGGTCCGTCCCTGACAGAAGCCGTTGCTGACGGCGCGAGAGCTCCACTGCCCTTTGTGCGTCGGCCAGCGCCTCGGGCATCCGGGTGCGGGTGGCGGCGTAGATGCTGGAAAGGGCGGCGCTGTCACCGGTCGCGATGTCCCACTCGAAGATCCACATCATCGGCGGGGGTTCGAGACCGAGTGCCTTGGCCGAGGTGTCCGCGTACGGACCGATGTACAGCCCCTTGGTGATCGTCGCGCGCGACAGCCCCAGGATCCGGCCGATCGCTGCCACGGTCGCCGGATCGTCCGAGAACGTCCGGCGGATCCACGCCGTACGAGCCTTGGCCACGTCGGTTTCGGGATCCTGCGCCAGGCGGGCGGTCAGATACACGTTCACGTCCCACAACTGCCAGAATCCGGTCCGCAGGTACAGCGAGCGCGGACCGGCGTACAGCGGTCCGCCCGTCTGCGCCCAGGTCCACACGCCCTCGATGGGAGGATTGGCGGACAGAAAGCGTCGCAGCGCCGTCTGTTCCAGCTCCGCCAGGTCATCCGGCAGGGCGCCCTGCCCCTCGAACTCCCGGCGGGCCTGGAACTCCACGATGCGCCGCTGGGAGCCACCTAGCAGCGTCGGGTTGAGCGGCAGATGCGAGTAGAAGTCGCCCTGGGAGTACTTCGTCGACACGATCAGCCGAGGATCGTCCATGCCGTCCAGCACCGCTCTGTACGAGGCAGGGTTGGTGTGCAGATCGCCGACGGCGCCGACGCCCACGCTCCACGTACGGAAGATCACCTCTCGGTCGCCGCCTGCCCGTTCGGCGGCGCCCAGGAGCGACCGCAGCATGGCGCGCACCGATCCGGCCGTCGTCACCTCGATCGCCGAGGTGTAGTCCCAGCCCGGCAGCCGGTACGCGGATCCGCCTTCGCCGGTACGGATCATCACTCCGGACGCGAACGGCATCGCGTGGAACAGTTCCTCGAGCCCGGCCGCGTACACCGACCACAGCTTCGGGTTCTCGGTGTCCAGCCTGCCGAACTCGCGCTCCAGATAGCGGCGAAGAGGCGGTGACAGTGCCAGCATGTCCGTCTGGAAGTAGACCCGCATGCCCGCTTCGTGGGCGTACCGCCACACCGGCGCGAATGCCTTGACCATCGCGCGGGCCCGAGCGACGTGCACGTCGTCCGCCGGGTACACGGACCGCCCGTCGCCGACGCCGGAGAAGGTCACGTACTCGAGGAAGCCGGGTACCACCACGCCGTTGTAGCCGTCTCGCACCGCGTGCCGGACGAGTGTCCGGAACTGCTGCCCGATCCGCCCGACCTCGGCGCCGTCCACCCAGGGGGCCCGCGGCAGCAACGCCCTCCCCACGACATCGGAGTTGAGGGAGTAGTCCTTGCCCCCGACGAACCGGGCGCGATCGGCGTCCAGGCCGACGGCACCGGTGTCGATCAACCGGAGCCCCAACTTCGGCGCCACGACGCGCCCTCGGTCCGCCTGGACGTCCTCGCCGCCGCGGACGCGATCCGCGAACCGATACAGACCCGCCGCGGCACCGGCCGCCGACGCCGCATCCAGGACGTAACCACGCCCGGTACGCCTCAGCCGGTACCGCTCGTCGGACCCGCCACCGGAGAGGCCGCCCACCCGCACGGCCAGCGCGTCGCCGGCGGCCACGTCGTCGCGGCTCGTCCGGATCGCGGGCGCGGCACGACCGCGGGCTGCGAGCGCGTCACCGACCGCCTCGCCGGCGAGCCGCAGTCGGGTACCGGTGACACCGGTGATCGCACGCAGCGTCGGCGCCGCCCGCGGGGTGCGCACCGGCTCCTGCCGGGCCTGTTCCACGGGTACGGCCTTCGCCGTGAACGACAGACCCAGAGCGCCGTCGAGCGCCCACGCCACCATTGCGCCGGACAGCAGAAACACGAGCACTGTCACGACAACGGAAACTCGCAGTCTCACGCATCCCACCCGCCCCCAGCGTTCATCGCGTCATCGTAGGAAGAACAAGCTCCGGGCAGAAGGCCCGCGCTCTGTAGGGCGCTGAACGGGGAGCACGCCTGGTCGACCAGGCCTGAGGGAGTACCGGGGGATCACGGCATTCCGAACCGCCGGGTGAGCTCGGCGCCGAGGACCGGGGACAGAGCCCGCGCGTAGGCCTCCGCCATGTGGCCGTCGTCGCGGTACACGAGTGTGTCGGCCACCAGCACCGGACACACCCGGGGCGCGCACAGCCATCGGCCCGGATCGACGGCCGAGGCCCCGGTCGACGCCGCAGCCGCCCGTACCGCGGCGGCCTTGTGAGGGTCCTTCACCGCACGGCCGGGCGCGGCAGCGCACCGCCCCAGACGCAGCGAATACGTCGCCGCGCAGTCCACCGCGTCCGACACAGGCCAGGGCGTGTCGAGGAGCGCCACCACCCGGGCCCCGCTCGCCCGGATCGACCGGTACGTCCGCTCGAAGCCCGACGTCCACTGCCGCACCGCGCCCTCGGCGCCCGGGCGCGCGGCATCGCCCGCCTCCGACGAGGAGGCGATCACCAGGTCGGGCCGCAGGTCCGCGATCCGCGCCAGGACCTTCGAGCGCCACGTGTCGCACGCGGTGTACGGTGCGCCCGCGCTGACGATCGTGACGTCGGCGACCTTGCACGAGGCCTTCGTCCAGGAGACGAGCCGCCAGTGGCGCTCGCGCGCGAGGCGTTCGAGAGCCGGGAACCACTGGGCTGCGTGCGAGTCACCGAAGAGCACCACCGTGGTGTCCGACGCAGGGTCTCCGTACACGCACGGCGGCACGTCGACCGAGGCCGGGCCGACGTGGCAGCCGTCCCGGTACACCGCCGAACGACCCGCCTTGATCTCGGCGAGGCCGGGCGAGAGATTGCCGGGGACGACGTCGTTGGGCGCGGTGAGCAACTGGGCCAGGCGTGCCTGCGGGTCCGGTGCCCGGTCGAGGGCCGCGGCCAGACCCGGCGCCGGACGACCGGAGCCGATCGCGGGCGGAAAGAGCGCCGCGACGAGCGCGAGCGTCACGATCCCCGCCGTCGAACCGGCGCCCAGGCCCAGCGCCCTGCGCGGCCGGTCCCGGAACACGGCGCCGAACCGTATCGGGTTCTCCACGAGCCGAAGCGTCAGCCAGGCCGGCACCAGGGCGAACACGCACACCGCCAACCGGGCGGGTACGCCGGCCGTCGGTCGGTCCAGGGCGACGGGAAGAATCACGAGCAGCGGCCAGTGCCACAAGTACCAGCCGTAGGAGAGGCCGCCGATGCCGGTCAACAGCCGCTGCCGCAGGACGAGTTCGCCGCCGAACCGGCTCGGTACGCAGCCGCCCGCCAGCACGAGCACCGTGCCCGAGACTGGCACGAGCGCCGCGTACCCGGGAAACGGAGTCGCGTTGTCGAACGTGAGCGCTGCTCCGACGACGGCCGCCAGGCCCGCCCAGGAGAGCGTTCCGGCGAGCGGCGGCGGCATGGCCCGCAGACGGTGGGCACAGAGGGCGAGGAGCGCCCCGGCAGCCAGCTCCCACCCCCGCGTGTGCGAACCGAAGTAGGCCCAGGACGGAGATACCCGCGTCGTACGGAGGCTGAGGAAGAACGACAGTGCGAGGAGGACGGCCGCGGTCGCGGCCGGCGCCGCGACCGTTCGCCAGGACGTTCGTCCTGCCCGTCGGTGCCGGCCTACGACCAGATACGCGGCAGCCAGAAGCAGCGGCCACACCACGTAGAACTGCTCCTCGACGGCCAGCGACCAGAAGTGCTGGAAGGGCGACGGAGGGTCGGCCGCCTGCAGATAGTCCGTGCCGGACGCGGCGAGCCGGATGTTGACCGCGTACAGGCCGCTCGCGATCGCGTCGCCCGCGTACTGCGCGAAGCGCACCTTCGAGAGGAAGAGATACGCCCCTCCCAGCGTCACGACCGAGACCAGGGTGGAGGCAGGCAGCAGGCGCAGGGCCCGTCGGGCGTAGAAACGGGACAGGGAGATGCGGCCGGTGCGCTCCAGCTCGCGGGAGAGCAGGGACGTGATCAGGAAGCCGGAAATGACGAAGAAGACGTCGACGCCCAAGTAACCGCCGCTGAACTGCCGCACCCCGGCGTGCGACAGCACGACGAGCGTGACGGCCACGGTACGCAGCCCTTGAATGTCCGGGCGCCTGCCGTCGGCCACACCTGGCGGGCGCCCCGCCGCTCGCGGCCTCGGCGGACGTCGTCCGGACAGCGGCAGTGCTTGGGTCACGGTGCTTCGTCTTCCTCACGGATGCATGGGTGCATTCGTGGGACGGACGTGACAGTTGAACAGTTGCGCCCCGGCGAGGGAGTTCCGCGTGTCTCCGATCCCTTGTGACCTGGGGCTCATCCCGTGGTCGACCCGGGTTCACACATGACGGTGGAAACCTAGGCCGGGAAGCCGCTCAGCTGCGTGAGCACACGGGCGAGCGCGCCGGCTTCGGGATCGGGAGCGGGACAGACGGCGCCCTCGGGGGCGATGGTCCCCAGGACCGCGCCGTCGGCGTGCACCACGACCGTGCAGGGCGGCGTCAGCAGCCGGGCACGGTGGATGACGGTGGCTGAGTCCGGAGCGAACCGGGCACTGAGATCGGCGACGAGGACGTCGGGCAGGAGGGTCTGGGCACGGGCGAGCGCGAGCGCGCTGTCGTGGGTGGAGGAGACCACGCGGGCCTCCGCCACACCTTCGATCTGCGCGATGAGGTCGGCCGCCTGGTCGGGGGCGGCCAGCACGAGCACGGTCAGCATCCCTCCATGATCACCGCAAGCCGCGGGGACCGTGTGATGGCGGCGCCGGGCGCGTGTCGTCAACTGAGCGGCAGGGGAGGGGCTACTGCGTGGCTGTCGAGAGCGGCGACGAATCGGCACCCTCCACATCGACATCCCTCACCTCGCTTCACCGAAGCACCCGCCATGACCCGCGATGACCCGCGTCGCACGAGGGCCGAAGGCGAGACCTCCCGTTGCGGCCGGCCGCGCCGGACAACTCCTTTTGCCCGGCGCGGCGGGCGGGCGCCGAGTGCGCCTCGCCGCCTCGGGGACCGGTCGGTTCAGCCGATCCGCCAGCGTCGTACCGCGTCCTCGTCGAGGTCCACGCCCAGCCCCGGAGCGTCCGGCACGACGACGCAGCCGTCCGCCTCGATGCGTACCGGGTCGGTGAGCATGAAGTCGCGGCGCTCGGGCGTCCAGCCGGGCGGGTCGAAGGGGAACTCGAAGTAGGGGCCACCGCCGACTCCGGCCGCGACGTGCACGTTGGCGAGGACGCCGATGCCGTTGGTCCAGCTGTGCGGTGTGAAGTGGCGGTGCTTGAGCTGGGCCACCTCGGCGAGTGTGCGCGCCCGGTGCATGCCGATCGCGAGGACGACGTCCATCTGGTAGACGTCCAGCGCGTCCTCCTCGAGGAAACGCAGCAGCTCGGTGGTGGAGTGGTGCATCTCTCCGGCCGCGATCCGCACGGTGGGGTTGGCGGCACGCAGTCGCTTGAACCCGTCGAGATCGGCGTACGGCAGCGGCTCCTCCACCCAGAACACGCCGAGTTCGGCGAGCTCGGCGACGATCGTCTGGGTGCGGACGAGATCGGTGGCGGGGGCGGTGTCCCCGGCCATGCGCCACGACTGGTTGAGGTCGACCATGATCTCGAAGTCGTCACCGAGCCGCTCCCGGACCGCCCGCACGGCGGCGATGCCCTCGCGGACCCGGTTCCGGTCGATACGGATCTTCATCGCGCGAAAGCCGATCTCACGGGCGAGCAGCGCCGTGTCGACACGGTCCTTCGGCGACTTCAGCTCGCCCGAGGACGCGTACGCGGGAAGCCGCTTCGTGGCGTTGCCGAACAGCTCGGCCACGGGGCGGTCGTGCACCTTGCCGATGATGTCCCACAGCGCGACCTCCAGAGGCCAGTAGTGGCCGCCGTGGAAGTTGGCCGTCTCGATGGCGCGCACGTGACGGGTGATGTCCAGCGGATCGGTCCCGACGAAGAGGTGACGGAACGCGTCGAACCCGTCCATGGTGTCGCCCGAGCCGATGCCCGTGATTCCTTCGTCGGTGTGCACCCGAACGACGGTCGCGTCGAAGTGCCGGCGCGGCTCCGGGTCCCAGGCCGCGCGAAACGGAGGCTCCAGTTCCAGCCGTAGGCGGTCGAGGGTAATGTCAGTGATCTTCATGAAGGAATCTCCCAGGGACGTGCGACGGCCCCGGCGGCAGAGGCGGGGCCCACGTCCGTCAACGTAAGGACGGCCGGACGCGGCGGGCAACGAATCGCGGGGGATCGCAATACGGGTTGCACTGCCGGCAACCCCGCGCTGCGGCGACACGGAGGACCTGGCGTGACGCGGAACCCGGACACCCCCGACCTGCCGGGCACGACCACTCCCGCGAGCCCCGCCGGGGACCGGCGGCAAGGACTCAACCGTGATCTGCGCCTGCTCGACGCGCTCGCCCTGCACGAGGCGGAGCGCGGCAGAGGGCTCGGCGTCGTCGAGCTCGCCCAGCGCACCGGACGCGAGAAGAGCCAGGTCTCGCGCGCGCTCAAGGCACTCGCCGAGGAGGGAGTCGTGGAGCGCGACCCCGACACCCTGGAGTACCGCCTCGGCTGGCGCCTGTTCTCGATGGTGGCCCGCACGGCGGAGAGCCGGCTGCTCCGGATCGCCGAGCCGGTCATGCGGCGCCTGGCCGCACAGCTCGAGGAGACCTGTCACCTGTGCGTCCTGCGGGACAGCGAAGTCCTCACCGTGCTGTCCGTCTCCGCGCATTCCTACCGCGCGCACGGCTGGGAGGGGCGCGGCGTGCCGGCCGCGCGCACCTCGGCGGGACGGGTGCTGCTGCTCGACGCGACCCCGGACGAGCTGTACGTACGCCTCGGCATGGGCGACCTGTCGGGTGGCTTCGACGGTTCGCTCGTGCATTCCGTGCAGGAGTTGTGGCAGCGCATCCAGGAGGCCCGCGCCCGCGGGTACGCCGAGGTGCGGGAGGAGTTCGAATCGGGCCTCGTCGGCGTCTCGGCGCCGATCCGCGACTTCCGCGGCCGGGTGGTCGCCGCGTTCAACGTCGGTGCGCCCGAGGAGCGCCTGGGCGGGTCGCTGGAGGAGGCCGGACGGATCACGGTCCGGGCGGCGGCCCGGGTATCGGCCGCCCTCGGCTGGGAACCGCGCCGACGTCCGACACCGACCGACCGGTTGCTCTGAGCGCAACGCACATTGCGGTCTTCCCGGATTCCTTGTTCCCGTGCTCCCCGGCTTCCTACAGTCCCTCCACTAGCAGCGCAGGGCCGGTTCGCCCCGCTGACCAGCACATGAGGGCGAGGCACGCGTGACCACGATCCATCCCGGCGCCAGGCCCACGGCTGTCCACGAAGGACACCGGCGCCAGTACCGGCGCGTGTTCCTGCTCGTGTTCACCGTCGCGATGTGCGGCAAGCTCATCGACGGCTACGTCCAGGCTGTGGGGCCCGGACTGGCCATGGCGACACGCCAGTTGGACATGTCGGCACTGTGGCAGGGCCTGGTCGGAGCAGGCGCGCTCATCGGCTGCTTCGTCGGAGGTCCGCTGTTCGGCTGGCTCACCGATCGCTACGGACGCAAACCGCTCGTGGTGTTCACGATGGCCGCCTATCTGGTGGGCTGCCTGGCCCAGTTGTGGGTCACCACCGCCGGACAGCTCTTCGCCGTGCGGTTGTTCATCGGCATGATCATCGGAGCCGAGTACGTCGTGACGTCCCCGATGGTCGCGGAGTTCGCCCCGGCCAGGCGACGCGGCACGCTCCTGGCCTCCCTGCAGTTCGGCTGGTACGTCGGCTTCATCCTCGCGTACGTCGTCGGTTACCTGGTCGCGGAGTCGGCACCGGACGCCTGGCGGTGGCCGTTCGCCGGAGCGGCCGTGCTGGCGGCGCTCGGCCTGTGCCTGGCGCTGCGGGTGCCCGAGTCACCGGCCTGGCTGGCCGGGAGGGGCCGCCGGGCGGAGGCCGAGCGGCTGGTAGCGCGGCGGATCGGGCCCGCCTACGATCTCGACGCCTTCGCCCCGAAGTCCGCGGAGTCCGGCACCTCGTCACGGCAGGGCGCGGGATGGGCGCTGCTGCTGGGGCGTGAGTACCGCAAGCGCACCGTCTTCGTCTGCGTGTTCTGGGCATGCAGCGTGCTGCCGTACTTCGCGATCGGCACGTTCGCGCCCCAGGTGCTCTCCGCGCTGGGCCTGGGCAACGGCCTCGCCGCGTCGGTGGCGACCAGCGTCCTCGCGGTCGTCGGCTCGGCGATCGGAGTCGTTCTCGTCGACCGCACGGGCCGGCGTCCGCTGGTGCTGTGGACGTTCTGGATCAGCGCCGTGGCCCTGGCGGTGATCGGGCTGTGGAGCGGGGCTCCGGTCGCGGTCGTCGTGATCTGTTTCCTCGTCTTCTCCTTCTTCAACGCCGCACAAGGTGTTCTGCCGGGCGTCTACCCGAAGGAACTCTTCCCGGCGCAGGTGCGGGCGGGCGCCAGCGGCATCGGCACGGCCGTCAGCCGGGCCGCATCCGCGGCCGGTACGTTCCTTCTTCCCCTGGCCATGGACCGGTTCGGCGTCTCGGCGACGATCCTGCTGGCCGCGGCCGTCCTGGTGTGCGGCGCCGCGGTCTCGCACGTCCTCGCGCCCGAGACCCGCGGCGCCTCCCTGGCCGGTGCCAGCACCAGTGCCACGAGCTCCCCAGCAGACGGGCGAGACGGTCGGCCGAAGGGCTGATGCTTGTGCTGGTAGATCTCGTCGGTGTCGGTGTCGGTGTCGGTGTCGGTGGGGGTGGGGGTGGGGGTGTGAGTGTGAATGCGTTCGTGCCAGTGCAGTGCCAGTACACCGTGCCGAGCCGCTCGGATCGTTAGTCGCTGAGTGCCAGCCTGATGCCGAATGCGCCGATGACGGTGCCGTTGATCCGGTCGAGCAGACGGCGCGCGTTGGGCTTGCGGAGCCAGCCGTGCAGGACGCGAGCGAAGCCGATGAGGACGGCAGACCAGAGCAGACCTATGAGGATGTGCACCGTGGTGAGGAGGAGGCCCATGGTGAAGTGGTCTGTCCCTGAGGGGATGAACTGCGGCAGGACAGCGACGTAGAAGGCACCCATCTTCGGGTTCAGGAGGTTGGTGAGTGTTCCCTGCCGCCAGCCCGCGCTGAGCGAGTCAGCGCCGACGGCCAGAAGTGGTGCGACCGTCTCTGGACCGGGCAGCGCCCGGAACGTGTCCCGGAGCATGCGGGCCGCCATCCAGATCAGGTAGGCGGCGCCGATCCAGCGCAACGCGGTGTAGGCGAGATGGGAGGCCGTGAGGAGCGCCGTCACTCCGAGGAAGGTGAACGCACCCCACACCAGGGTGCCGGTCTGGATTCCAAGGACGACGCCCAAGGCCCTCCCGCGCCTGCCAAGGGCCGAGGTGCGCAGTATCAGCGCGGTGTCGAGTCCGGGAGTCAGAGTGAGAAGCCCTACAACTAGGGCGAAGGAGCACAGCGCGGAACTTATTGCCATGGAAGGCCAGGGTATCTCTCCAGATCACCTGCCTTTCGAGCGAGGTCCGGTAGCGCGCGCTGTTCCGCTCCTGCTCCGAGGAGACAGGCTCCTGGTGCCCGAAGGTCTGGCGCTGTGCGTCTGACTGACGCCCCGTGGGGACAGAAGCAGGCGTCGGGGGCACGCGACGCCGCGCCACCAGGGTGGCGATAAGATCGGCGACGAGTGCTTGGGAAGCAGGCACGGCCGCACACAGGCAGCCACCGGACGGAAGCGCAAGCGCACCTTCGTCCGGCCGTCAGTGCTACGCGGTTGTCCCCTGTATCCGCCGCACTCTTCGGAGGCCGCCGTGACGCACGGCCATGCCCAGCCGGCACGTCCCCTCGCCCCCATTCCGCTCCTCCCTGCGCTGCGCAGGGAAGCGTGGACGAGCGAGGAAGGACTGCGGTCCGAAGCCACAGAACTTCGGGAGCTCGTCGCCAGCGTCCACAAACAAGGTCGCGCCAGGGCCCAAGTGTCCTTCGCTCTGGGCAGGCTGGTCGAGCGCTACAGCCTCAGCAACGAAGAGGACGCCTTCGCGTTGCTGCGCACTGTCTCGCAACGCAGCAACATCAAAGTTCATGAACTGGCTGCCGCTCTCGCACAGACCACGCCACCACACGACAAGGACGAAGACTGGTTCCCCGGGCGGGTGCGAAGACCCTCCCCGCCCTTGCGGGCCCTGGGACGCAAGCAGGTCGATGCCCGGAGCCAGAGTTCGGTCCTGTCCGCGGTGCTGAACCGAGTGCTGGACGTGACCGGCGGAGAAGCGGGCAACGTGCAGGTACGGCAAGGCAGAACGCTGCGCATGGTGCAGCATGAAGGCCACCCGCAGATCTTCACGGACTACTTTGCTTTTGTGGACGACGGCACTCCGTGCTCCAGAGCCGCCAAGTCGGCCCGCCAGGTCACCGTCCCCGATATTGCCCGCAGCACCGGCTTCGACGAGGCGAGCAAGCAGATCCTGTTGGACGCGGGCAGCCGCGCCTGCCACAGCGTCCCCCTGATCGCGCGTCGGGGCGGCATGGTGCTCGGCGTGGTGTCCAGCCACCACCGCGAGCCCCTGACCGGCCTGCGCCAGGAACAGCTTTTGCAGTTGCAGCAGTTGCAGCGCGTGGCGGGTACCTGGCTGGACTGGTACCAGCGCACCGTCGTCCTGGACGCCCTCGAAGCCCTGCACCAGGCTGCGCGCGAGGCGGGTGCCTGAAGGCGCCGGCCAGCGGGCAGGTGCGGAGACAGCGTGGCGAGCTGCTGAGAGGGCTAGCAGCGGAACGCAGCCGCACTCAGGGCCTGATGACCTCGGCTCAGGCCGCCGTGCGGTCAAGGGAGGATGCCGCTCGTTGCACGGCCACTCTGCCTCAGGGACGGAAGCCCTTGATCGCGAGGTCCATCAGACGCTGGACCTGGGCGGCGCCGTCCGGCGTGTCCGGGGTACGCCACAGGCAGCTCATGAGCATGACGACATCGACGGGATCAATGCCGGGGCGAATCTCCCCGGCCCGCTCGCATGCGTCGAGGAGCTGGCCGACGGCGGCGCTGACGGGAGGCCAAGAGGCGCTGACGACTTCTTGCGCCGCCGCGGAGTTCAGCGCTTCGCCCAGTCCGTGCTTGATGCGTACGTAGCCCGTGAGGTCGGTGAACCAGCGCCGCAGTGCGTCCAGCGGGTCCAGGGAGGCCAGGATGTCCGGCACCGACGCCACCAGGCGGCCGATGTCGTGGCGGTAGACCTCGAGGATCAGCGCTTCGCGGGTCGGGAAGTGGCGGTAGAGCGTCCCGGGTCCCACGCCGGCCCGCTTGGCGATGGAGTTCAGCGAGGCGTCGGGGTTTTCGGCGAGTGCGTCGTGGGCGACCTGAAGGATCGCCTCCCGGTTCTTGAGTGCGTCGGAGCGCTGCAGTGACGTGCCGGCCATAGGTCCTCCTTCGGGTCGCGGCGATCGGGTCCGGTTGCTAAGCGGAGAACTCTCCGTTAACGTCGAAAGTGAACCGGAGACCTCTCCGCTCGTTCCCATCATAGGAGCTTCCGCATGCGTTACATCAAGCTGGGCCGCACCGGCCTGGACGTGTCACCGGTCGCCATCGGCGCCATGACCTACGGCGAACCCGACCGCGGGCACCCCGTCTGGTCCCTCGACGAGGAGTCCAGCCGTCCCCTGATCAAGCACGCCCTCGAGGCGGGCATCAACTTCTTCGACACCGCGAACATGTACTCCTACGGCTCCAGCGAAGAGATCCTGGGCCGCGCCCTGAAGGACTACGCGAACCGCGACGACGTCGTCATCACCACCAAAGTCCGCCACACCATGCGGCCGGGCCGCCCCAACGGCGGCGGGCTGTCCCGCAAGGCGATCATGGCCGAGATCGACGCCAGCCTGCGCCGCCTGGGTACTGACTACGTCGACGTGTACATGATTCACCGGTTCGACAACGGGACGCCGCTGGAGGAGACCCTGGAGGCGCTGAACGACGTGGTGAAGGCCGGCAAGGCCCGCTACCTCGGCGCCTCCTCCATGCACGCCTGGCAGTTCGCGAAGGCCCTCCACCTGCAGGAGCGGCACGGCTGGGCCCGCTTCGTCACCATGCAGAACCACTACAACCTGCTCGCCCGTGAAGAGGAACGCGAGATGCTGCCGCTCTGTGCCGACGAGGGCGTCGCCACCATGGTGTGGAGTCCGCTGGCCCGAGGCCGGCTCGCCCGCCCCTTCGACCAGGCCAACACGGGCGAACGCGCCGCCACCGACGGTGCCTTCGCCGACATGCTCTACAAGGCCACCGCCGACAGTGACCGCCTCATCATCGACGAGGTAGGCGCCATCGCCGACGCCCACGGCGTGTCCCGCGCCCAGGTCGCCCTCGCCTGGCTGCGCCGCAACCCCGTCGTCGCGGCCCCCCTCGTCGGCGCCCGCACCATCGAGCAGATCAACGACGCCGTCGCTTCCCTCGACCTCGAACTCACCGACGACGAGGCCCGCCGCCTGGAGATCCCGTACACCCCCCGCTACGACTTCCAGGGCGTCTCCGACGAACGCGAACTCGAGCGCATCAAGGCCGGCATCCCTGGCTACGCCAACGTCTGACATCCCCACGTGCGACGGCGGATGGCGGGCGACAGGGCGCGACGGCGTAGCTGTCTGTCGCATGCGCCTACGCCGCTTCGCTCCATGAGCCGAGGTATCCCCAAGACCGAACCTTTAGGCCGTCTGGGCTCCGTAGCCCTGGACTGCGATGGCCCGAGAGCGCTCGCGGAATTCTGGGCGGCCATTCTGGGCGGCGAGATCACCACCGAGCTGACGCCTTCTGCGGAGTCACCCGCGCTCATCCCGGCCTAGAGGGATCGAACGCCTGAGGAGCAGAGTGCCTCAAGAAGCGGCAGGTGCCACGACGTGCTTCGCGGGTTCCTTGAGTTCGATTTCGACGAAGGCCAGAAAGGAGTCGCCTGCGTTGACGACTTCGTGCTCGGCGCCTGCGGGACGTGCGTAGGACTCGCCCGCCTTCAGTTCCGATACGGCTTCTGCCCCGCCGAGGGTGAGGATCTTGGTCGTGCCATCGGTGATCGGCACCACGATGTAGTCGTGCTCGTGCACGTGCGGGCCTGTGCTGGTTCCGGGCTCGAAATCCCAGCGGGTGACGCGTACGCGTTCACTGTCTTGCTGCACCGTGGCTCGGGCTGTGGTGGTCATCACGATTCCTTCTTTCTGGTGTGCCGTGCTTGTCGCGAGCCAAGGAAGCCGCTGGCTGGTGAGCGCGGGCCGGAGTGCCTGACGTCGCCTCCCGCACAGGCTAGCCATGTTGATCACGGCAGCTGACGGGGCTCCTCGCTGGTCGGGACTGCGGGCCGACCGGTGTGTTGCCCGGTCGTGGACCGTCTGACGAGGAGGTCGGTGACCAGGGCGAGGGCAGGCCAGTCCAGGCGGCCGTGGCGGGCGACGGCGTAGGCACGCAGTTCGACGTCTGGGCCGGTGAGTGGAAGGAGTCGCACGGCGGGGAACGTTGCGGTCCCGACCGGGAGGAGGCCCACGCCGAGTCCGGCGGTGATCATGCCCTGCACGAGGTCGAGGCTGTCGGCCTGATGGGTGATGCGCGGGGTGAAGCCTGCCATAGACGCAAGGGTGCGGATGACGGTCTCGTCCGCGGTGTTGCGCGAGTTCACGATCCAGTCCTGCCCGGCGAACTGGGTGAAGACCTCCAGCGCTGTCCCCTCTCGAGTGTCGGCCTGTGCTGGGACGCCCAGGCCCCAGCGCGCGGTCCACAGGGCGGTGGCGGACACCTCGGGGTCCTCGGTCGCGGGTGCCAGGTTGTAGTCGTAGGTCAACGCCAGATCTGTCGCGTCCTCGGTCAGGAGCTGCAGTGCCTCGGCGGGTTCGTGTTCGCGGATCAGGACACGGAGGCGGGGATGGCTCGTGGCCAGGGCCGTGACGATGGGCAGAACGTGCGCACGGATCGCGGTGGCGAAGCCCGCGACGCGCAACGTGCCATTGGGCTCAGCTCCTGGGGTGAGGTCGTGGCGCGCCGTCTCCACGGCGGCGAGGATCGTCACCGCGTGCTCGGCCAGCCGGCGGCCCGCGGGCGTCAGCCGGACCAGGCGCCCGTGCGGTTCCGTCAATGCGGTGCCCATGTCGTCCGCCAGGGCGGCGAGCTGCTGCGAGATCGTCGAGGTGGTCGTGCGCAGGGTGTCGGCCACCGCGCGCATGGACCCCAGACGGGACAGCTCCACCAGCATGCGCAGTCGGCGAGTCTCCATCCCGGCATTGTCCAGGATCGGCGAACGGATCGTCCATAATTAGCACGTGGACACGAATGGTCCGGACGCCGTGTACTCGGATCCATGAGCTTGTCGAAACACCGCGCAGGTCCACGCCTGCCCACACCTGCCACTGGGGCCCTGATGGCCGTGGCTTCCATGTCCACCATTCAGCTCGGGCTGGCGCTGTCGGTCCCGCTGGTCGATCAGCTCGGAGCCCTGGGCACGACAGGGCTCCGTCTGGCGTGGGCCGGTGTCCTCCTGCTGGTGCTGGTGCGGCCCCGCCTGCGCGACTTCACCGGCCGCGACCTGGTGGCATGCACCACGCTGGGCGCGGTCAGCGCGGGCATGATGGTCTTCTTCATGCTCGCCGTGACCCGCCTGCCGCTGGGCACGGCCAGCGCACTGGAATTCCTCGGCCCGCTCGCCGTATCCCTCTACGGCCCAGGTCGTGGCCGGACACGCTGGACAGCCATGGCGGCTATCGGCGTCCTGGCACTGACCGAACCCTGGCACGGTGGCATCGACGCGGCCGGCGCCGGCTTCGCATTGGCCGCCGCAGCCTGCTGGGCTGCCTACATCCTGCTGACCCAACGCGTGGGCGACTCCGTGACCGGCCTCAACGGACTGGCCATCTCCATGCCCGTCGCCGGCCTCATCGGCCTCCTCGCCGCGGCACCGTCCGACCTGGCACACGTCACCTGGAAGCTGCTCGGAGCCATGCTGGGACTGGCCGCTCTGAGCGCCGTACTGCCCTTCATCCTCGAGTTCCTCGCCCTGCGCCGCCTCACGACCTCCGCCTTCGGCACCCTGATGAGCCTGGAACCAGCCATCGCACTCCTCGCAGGCCTGCTGGTGCTCGGTCAGATACCCGGCCTCGCGCCCGCAGTCGGTGTCGCCTTCGTCGTGATCGCCGGCATCGGCGCCACCCGCACCGGTGCCCGCCCCGCAACGCCGCCTCCCGAACGCATCGAGGCACAGGCATCCACCAAGGTGAGCTCGTGGTCGAGCTGAACCGCCAGACCGGACCACCGAGACAGGCCTCACACCGACACCGACACCGCCATCGACCGCGTCGCCGGACGCTTGGTCAGCAGCCGCTGCGTCGGAGCTCGCGGGCAGGCCTTGGCTATGGGCGTCGCATCAGAGTCAGTTCGCAGTGCGGGCCCGTCCCTCATCAGCCCGCGCTCGCTCCTGTGCCCGGGCCCTGAAGTGAGCCCGGCACCCCTGGGCGAGGCACTCAGCGAGCTGCCCGATACACCCCTCGCCGATGTCTGACCCGCACCTCGGCCAGGTCAAAATCCGTATCGCCGCCGATCCGGTCGCCATCGATGGCTCGAGCGGCTGCGGGATCACCTGCGATGAAGTCGACCATCACAGACTCGGCAGGCACCTGAGACGACAGCGCCACCAGCTGTGCCACCAAGCGGCGGGCCTCGCCGATCGTGCGCGCACCGGTGTGATCAAGGCCGACAGGCATGCCGTGAATCCGTACCTCGAACCCCAGCCCCTGTCCCTTGCTGCTCATGACCGTTGCCTCGACCCGCATTGCATCTCCTCAGCCTCATCTGCCCAGGTGTGGAGAGCTCCTCATACCCCTCATCGCTCTCATAACCTGCTCGGCTCCACCGGAACGGATCCGGAACGGATAGCGTCCCGCTCGACGCGCCTCCGGTGCTGACGGAGCGAGCCCCGGCGAGCGCCAGACTTCGGGGTGAACCGATCGAACAGCGAGCAGTCGTGTGTGGAGTCCGGTGCCGTGCTGCTGCATGCCCCGCTGTTGGCGCGTTCGCCTGCAGCGCACGTGGCCTCTTCCACACACGCTGCGCAGCCGCGTCCGGTCAGACCCCAGGATCGGGAGTGGTGGGACCTGGGCGCAGGGCCCGGGCGGCCTCGAGCTGTGCCGCGAACGACAAGCCCAGGAAGAGGGCGATGGAGGTCAGATAGGCCCACAGAAGAAGGGACATGAAGGCACTCAGGGGCCCGTAGACGGTGTCGAAAGAGCCGCTGACCGAGAGATACAGACTCAGCGCCCACGTCAGCAGGGACCACAGCACCAGATACACGGCAGCTCCGAATGCCAGCCAGGTGTAGCCGGGTTGCCGACGACGTGGCGAGCGCCTGAAGACGGTACTCGCCGAAACGAGTGCCAACGCCAGACCGAGTGGCCACCGCAGGATGTCCCAGGCGGTATTGGCCCCGTCGCCGAGACCGTAGACGGACACCGCCGCCGCTCCCAGATCGCGGCCGGCCACCATCATGACGAAGCCGAGCCCGAGTGGGAGTCCGGCGCTCACCGCCATGACGAGCCCACGGGTGTACTTCTTGAGGAACGGACGGTCGCGCTCATTGCCGTATATGCGGTTGGCGCCGCGCTCGATCTGGCACATCGCAGTGGTCACGTTGGAAAGAGAGAACGCAAGAGCCAGCCAGAGGGCAACCTGGGTGCCCTCGCCGGCGGTTCGTCGGCTTCTGTTCAGAGCCTCGTCCACCACTGCGGCACTCGGCCCTCGCGCGATTCGGTGAATGGTCATCTCCGCGAACCGGCCGATGGACTCGGTGTGCAGCGTCGTCGACAGACCGACGAACACGATGGCGAGAGGTATCAGAGCCAGCACGGTCTGCAGAGCAAGGGCCCGGGCATGGCTGAACCCATCCGCGTAACGGAAGCGGACAAAGGAGTCACGCAGCAGCTTCTGACCTCCGTAGCGGCGAATCGCTGCGTACGCCTCGTCGCCGGACAGCTCGTCGCCCATCATGTCCCGGGTCTCCGGGACCTTGGTCGCCGTCCCCATCTAGAACGCCTGATCCACGGTGGTGGCACGGCCTGCGGCGGTGCGGGCCGCCGACGTCTTCTGCGAGCTGCCCGATGGCACGGTCTGCTCCTTACGCCCTGAGGTCGCGCCCCTTGTGGCTGACCTACGCACCCTCTGCCCCCGGACGCCGCAGCCAATCGGGCCCGTCCCGTCAACTGCGCACCCCTGACGTGCGGATACCCATCCGCTCTTGTGTCGCGGAACGGTGGTCCGATTGATCTTCTCCTTGGTTCTCAGGTCCGGTCCGAGTGTGACGGCCAGTGTGCTGACGTAAGGGTCGTACGGCTGGAATCGCTCAACGGGGCCAGCGTCTTGAGCGGCTCGTGAGCGGCTCAACACCCGATCGTGCGGTCACCGCCGCCAAGGTATTGCCGCACATGATTCCTACGGGGGGAATGTGGAGTTAATTGCGCATTGCGGGCATACGAGGATCCAGTCAGAGATCCAGTCCGACTCCGATGAGCAGGAGGGTGATCCAGATGGCCTCGCGAAATCCGGACGACAGTTGGTGGGTACGCGTGTTCGCCGCCAAGTGGGTCGGGAAGAGACCGCAGTCCCCGGCGCGGCCCATTCGGATTCCGCACCCCCAGGGCAGAGCGCTGAACATTCCGTCGCAGAGGACCCAACCACCGTTCTGACACCGGATGACCTGTCGCGGGTACAGGCCCCTGCGGGTGCAGTGGCCTGTACCCGACCCCCGGCTGAACCTCCTACGATCGCCCGCAATGCAGGCCCGTGGGGGCAAGTCAGGCGTCCAGCTCGCAAGTCGACACCGCGGACCGCGCTAGGTCACTTGGTGTCGGTATCGGGATCGGTATCGGTGTTGGTGGTGGGTTGGGTGTGGAGGATGTCGCGGGCTTGGTTGGCGGCGCGGGTGATGCTTTCGGAGACGAAGTCGAGGAAGCGGGCGGTGTTTTCCAGGCGGGTGGCGGCGGGGGTGCCGGGGCCGAGGACGGGGAGGCCTTGGCGGGCGGTGTCGGCGAGGTGGGTGGTGGAGCGGGCGCTGGCGATCATGGATTGGTACATGACGTCGTTGTCGACGACGTAGCGTTCGCGACGGTTTTCGTCGCGTTCGCGGCGGATGAGGCCCTGGTTGTCGAGGAAGGTGATGGCTTTGGAGATGGAGGCGGGGCTGACCTGGAGGCGTTCGGCGAGTTCGGCGGCGGTGAGGCTGCCGGAGTCGGTGGTGAAGAGGCTGGCCAGGACGCGGGACATCATGGTGGGGGCGCCGGAGGCGGCGATGACGGCGGTGAAGGTTTCCTCGTAGGCGCGGACGGCGTCGGGGTCGCGTCCGTAGGGCTGGGGTGAGGTTCTGGGGTCGCGGGGAGTGGCTTTCCTGCGGCGATGGGCCCGGTGTTCGGTGGCGCGGTGGGCGGTGTCGGCGCGGTAGGCGGTGGGGCCGCCGTTGCGCATGACTTCGCGGGTGATGGTGGAGGTCGGGCGGTCCAGACGGCGGGCGATCTCGGCGTAGGCGAGGCCATCGGCGAGTCCCCGGGCGATCTCCTGACGTTCGGACTGGGTGAGTCGGCCTCCCGGCATCGCACTCTCCTTCATGGTCTGGGGTGGCCCGGTGGTGGCTGGCGGGGTCGACTATAGCGTTCACTCTCATTTCATTGCAACAACTATTCCCGTGATTCGTTGCGTTATCTGCGAGGTCATTGCTTCAAATTCCACTGCTCTAGCTGCGATGATGAGTTTCGCATGCAACAAGTATGTTGCCGATTGCGTGAACGCAACGTAGCGTTTTCCTTGTTGGAAACGGCGGGCTGCACGGGGTTCGCCGCCTATGGGCAAGGGAGAGCACGATGCAGAAGTTCACCACCGCCGCCCCGGTCGCCGCCGTTGTGGACATCCCGGCGGGGCGTATCCAGGTGATCGCGGCCGACCGCACCGACGCCACGGTCGAGGTCCGGCCCGCCAACCCCGGTAAGTCCCGTGACGTGAAGGCCGCCGAACAGACCGAGGTCGCCTGCGCCGACGGTGTGGTGCGGATCAAGGCCCCGCAGGCGACCAATCGGTTCCTGGGTAACTCCGGATCCGTCGAAGTCACTGTTCAGGTGCCGGTCGGTTCGCGGATCGAGGCGAAGGCGGCGGCCGCCGAGTTCCGTGGTGTGGGGCGCCTGGGTGAGGTGGTCTTCGAGGGTGGCTACGGTCAAGTGAAGCTGGACGAGGCGGACCGGGTCCGCCTGGGCGGCCTGGATGCCACGATCACGGTCGGCCGACTGCACGCCGGGGGTGAGATCAGTAACCAGCGGGGCGATGTGAGCGTCAGCGAGGCCGTGTCCGGGCAGCTCATCCTGAGCACCCAGCAGGGCGACATCACCGTCATTGCCGCCCCCGGAGTCTCCGCTTCCCTCGATGCCGGCACCAGCTACGGCCGTATCGACAACGCGCTGAAGAACACCGGCGAAACGCCCGCTCTGACCGTCAAGGCGACCGTCATGCAGGGCGACATCACCGCCCGCAGCCTCTAAGGCCGACCACGCGCAGCCTGTGGAAGGAGCCCTTGT
This sequence comes from Streptomyces sp. cg35, assembly GCF_050410835.1. Lineage (NCBI taxonomy): Bacteria > Bacillati > Actinomycetota > Actinomycetes > Kitasatosporales > Streptomycetaceae > Streptomyces > Streptomyces sp. cg35. The sequence continues at coordinate 33,938 of NZ_CP191268.1, read as the reverse complement.
TCGCGCCCCGACACGGCTGTTGCGGCGAACGAGTTGGGCAAGTCCGGTGGCTGCAAGAGCGTCCTGGACGGCATCGGCCTGCGCATCCCGGCCGGTGCGGCCTTCGTGCCGCGTGGCCCGAACGGCGCCGGGAGGGACGTCACGGTGCGGATGGTGGGCTGCGTACATCGGGTACCGGGCGCGGGCGCGGCGGCGGCCGGGTGTGGCATGCGGTGGTGTCGCAGGGGCGCATCGAGTGGCACCTCAACCTCAACTTTAGGGTGAGGGTGAGGCCGGGGTCGGGCTGGAGGACGAGCCGTGCGTCGGGAGTGGATGGCAGAGCGGATGGTGGCGACGTCGTGCGGTTTGCCTGGTGTACTGCGGCGCCGGCGGGCCGTGCTTGAGCCTGCTTGCTGTGCCGGGGTGCCGGCCGGACGGGCCGTGGGGCGCCCGGTGCTGCTGCGGTCTGAGTGAGGTTTGGTGGGGCAGCGTCGTCCGGGGTGCGCCGTGAGGCAGGGCGGGGTGGGCGTGCTGAGCGTTGGAGGGGCGAACGAGGCGGTGTTGGAGCGTGGGTAGTCACCTGGAGTCGGGGTCGGCCGCTTTCGTGCCCGGCCGGGGTTCGGGAGCGAGGGGTGGGCTGGGCCGAAGCACTTGCGGCGATGAGGGGGTCTCGCGTCCGGGGAGGCAGAGGTGCTGCGTTTCCCGGGGGGCGCGGGCACGCTGAAGGGGCCGGTTGTGTGGGCGAGTTGCCAGCCCCTGTTCGTGTCGCTGGTCTGTCCGCGAGACTGGACCGACTGCAGTCCCAGCGGACGACCGAGGCGGTCGTCGGCACCCGCGCCCCATGGAGGATCGACATGCTGTTCGCAGCCGAGAAGGGTGACATCGACACCATCATCGGGGGCATCGCTCCCGACTGGGGACCGTTCGGCTCGCTGGGCGCGGAGGCCAAGACCATGATTCAGGTGGTCATGGCGGTGGCTATTCTGCTCTGTCTCGCGCTGGCCATTTGGGGTGCGGCAAAGCAGCGCATCGGTGCCACGGCGTTGCGTGACACGTTCAGTGCCGAGCAGGGCAAGGGGCTCATCGTCGCGGGCCTGACCGGGGTGTTCATCATCGGTTCGCTCGGCACCTTGTTCACCATCGTGTACGGCATGGCGGTGTAGGTCTTTACCGGGGCGGTGTGCGCCGCCCCGGGCCGGATCTCGACCGCCCGCGCCTGGCCGGTCCGGTGCGGGCATGCAACGTGCTCCCTCGCTGGCCGTCTTCGGCCCCGCCGTTCGGGCGAGGTGCTGCGGCCGTGTGACGGCGGGCACGGATGTGCCAGGTGCCCATCGTGGTTGGTGAGGGCCGGAGGAGTGCAGGTATGGCGATGCCCGGGGCTGAGGGGGCGGGTGCGGGACCTGAGGAGGGGGTGAGGTCCCGCACCCGCCGTGCGCACCGGCCCGACGGGTTCTGCCCTGACCGTCGAAGCCCTGCGGTGCGGCGCGGGCTGGTTCACGGGCGGGTCCGAAGGGCGCCAGCGTCGTCTGCGGGCCCGCGTTGCCCGGTTCAACGAGCGGTGCGCAGAAACGATGCGTCCCCTTCTCGTCGACCGTAGGCCCGGCAGTGGTGTTGACCGCGCCGTGGTGGGCCTGTCTCGCCCTCGGGGCGCGGCCCCACGCTTTCCAGGAGCGTTGTGGGAGTGGCTGGCGTGGGTTTCCGGCCGCTGTCTGTGTACGGCTGGTTCGGCATGCCAGTTCGTGACCTGCCCGCCTGGTACAGGAAGTCTGTCTGTGAAGGCCACGGCCCCACAGCGGCCGTTCCCCGGCGGGGCGATACACCGGTCCGGTGCCGCCCGGCGTGTTGGCCCGCCATCCCGCTAGGGCCGCCTGTGGAGGGTCGTCTGGCGCCCCCGGCCTGCTGTCCGGCGGGCACCTGCCGGAATTAGCCCTTCGCTTCCGTGCCCCGCTCCGGTGCAGCGCCGGAGCACGGAGAGCCGTGAACCTCCACGGAGACGCCCACCCCGCCTCTGACAACTCAAGCCCGGGCCGAGATGGAGGTCCGGTATGGTCGCGGCCCGGACTGCGTCGCCGGGTTGTTCTGGCGGGTGCAGTCCGGGCCGTGGTCCGCTGGCCGGTATCGGCGTTGGGCGGGGGTTCTGTGGTGGGTGTGGTGGTTAGTACTGTTCGGTTTCGATGAAGCCAGTGTCGGTGTCGTCGGCGCCGAAGGCGTCGGCGGCGGTGGTGGGGTCGAAGCCGGGCGGGCTGTTCTTGAGGGCGAGGTCCATGCCGGCGAGTTTGGCCTTGATCTCGTCGATGGACTTCGCGCCGAAGTTGCGGATGTCGAGCAGGTCCGCCTCGGAACGGGCCACGAGCTCACCCACGGAGTGGATGCCCTCGCGCTTGAGGCAGTTGTACGACCGAACGGTGAGCTCGAGGTCCTCGATCGGCAGGGCCAGGTCGGCGGCGAGGGCGGTGTCGGTGGGGGAGGGGCCCATGTCGATGCCCTCGGCGTCGATGTTCAGCTCGCGGGCCAGACCGAACAGTTCGACCAGGGTCTTGCCGGCCGATGCCATGGCGTCGCGGGGGCGCATGGCCTGCTTGGTCTCGACGTCGACGATCAGCTTGTCGAAGTCGGTGCGCTGCTCGACACGCGTGGCCTCGACCTTGTAGGTGACCTTGAGGACCGGGGAGTAGATCGAGTCGACCGGGATGCGCCCGATCTCCTGGCCGGCCTGCTTGTTCTGGACGGCGGAGACGTAGCCGCGGCCGCGTTCGACGGTCAGCTCCATCTCCAGTTTGCCCTTGCCGTTGAGGGTGGCGAGGACGAGGTCGGGGTTGTGGACCTCGACGCCGGCCGGGGGTGCGATGTCGGCGGCGGTGACCAGGCCCGGGCCCTGCTTGCGCAGGTACATCACGACGGGCTCGTCGTGCTCGGAGGAGACGACCAGCTGTTTGATGTTGAGGATGAGGTCGGTGACGTCTTCCTTGACGCCCGGCACGGTGGTGAACTCGTGCAGCACGCCGTCGATCCGGATGGAGGTGACGGCCGCGCCCGGGATCGAGGACAGGAGGGTGCGGCGGAGCGAGTTGCCGAGGGTGTAGCCGAAGCCGGGTTCGAGGGGTTCGATCAGGAACCGGGAGCGGAACTCGTCGACGACCTCTTCGGTCAGCGAGGGACGCTGAGCGATCAGCATGAAGTAGTGCCTTTCCTGCGGGGGCGCCCGCTATTTGACGCCGTGGACAGGGTGAAGGTTAACCGGCGGGAACCGACTCACCTGTCCCGCCATGCCTCTGCCGCCCCACGAAACCCGGCAGTGTCCCTGGACGGTGCCCCGGCGTGGGCGGCGGGCACCGCCAGGCCCGCATCGGGCAGCGGCCCCGCGGATACCGGAGATCACTTCGCTGCTGGTGGAGCGCCCGGGAGAACGCCAGGCCCTCCCCGGTCGGCGCCGTGGGGGCCGGCCGGGCGGTGACCACGGTGACCACGGTGGGTGCGATCTGCCGGCGTTTGCGGCCGAAGACGACGAGGCGTAGCACCGCGAACCGCGCGGCGCCGGCCAGTGCGGAGGCGGTCAGGTAGACGGCCTGCTCGAGGACGGCGCCGGGCGTCGCCACGAGCAGGTGCAGCACGAGCATCGCTACGGAGGTCACCGCGTATGCGGCTGCCGCGGAGCCAGCCGACTGCACGTGCTGGCTGCGCGTCGCGTGCCCGCCCGCGCCGAAGGTGAAGCGGGCGTGCAGCTCGGTGGCCAAGAGCGTGGATGCCGCGGTGATCACGGCGTTCGCCGCGCCCCAGGGGATCCAGGAGGCGAGACCGGTCACGGCGAAGCTGGAGGCGAGTCCCACGCCGCCGCCGCAGAGGGCGAAGCGGGCGAAGGCGGCGAAGGCGCCGGGTGGCGCCTGCCGGTGATGTGCCGTTTCCATACCCCACCCCTTTACTGCCCCACCCTCAGTCTTTCTGACATGCGAAACGCTACGTTGCATTCATGAGATGGGCAAGGAGATTATTGCGTTGGATCGCTAATTTGCCAGGTGGATGCCGTCGGACTGGAAGTGAAAGCGCTACGGCCTCGGAACGGGGCCGCGGCCCGGGGCGGCTCGGCCGCCGACCTGGCGACAACGCGCCTCCGGCCACTTACCCGGTGCCTCCGGATCGCACGGCACCGGGCCCGACCCCACCCCGGCGATCGAGGCGGTCCGGCACCTCACCCGCACAGCACCCCTGTGACGACCTGAAGCCGCCCGGCGCCACGCGCGAGTCATCAGGGGCGGCAGGCAGCCGTATGCCCGGCACCTTCCACAGCAGCGGCCTCCTGCCGTCAGGCCTGCCGTCAGGGTGGACCCGTCCGAACAGCCCCGACGGGTACGGAACATGCGCCGATGGAGTGGTCCAGCGCAACCACCGGACCCGCCTTTCCGTGCTCCGGGCGCAGTGATCCATCTCTGACGATCAAGGAAGTACGTCATGCTGAACAAGCCGGCGTGTTCCCTTGAAGAGGAACACGCCGAGGCGCCGGGGGCGGCGCAGCGCCGCCCATGGGTTGAACCAGAAGAACGAGGGACGCGTCCGCCGTCCGCACCGGGGCGCGTGCCGACGGGTACGACGTCCCGACGCGTGGACGCAAGCCCGGCCCCAGGTGCGGCAGGCGCCTCAGTCGTTCTCGGAGCAGGCTCCGAGAACGACTGAGGCGCCTGCTGTTCGACATGACCTGCTGCACTTCCTCGAGGGCAGGCAGAAGCTCCTCCGGCCCGAGCCACAGACCACGCATTCCGCGCATTTGCCTTCAAGCGCTTGAAGTGTGTTCTGCTCCCCGCATGACAGCTTTCTCCATCCAGGACGTCGCCCGGCGCAGCGGGCTGAGCGAGCCGACCCTGCGCTACTACGAGGAGATCGGGCTGATCGGCCCGGTCGACCGGGACGAGCGCAGCGGCCACCGCCGCTACGGCGAGCGGGACCTCGACGAGCTCCAGGCGCTGGCCTGCCTGCGTGCGGTCGGCATGAGCATCGAGGACATGCGCACCTACCAGAGCAACCGCACGCGCGGGCGGTCCGCCGCGGCCGAGCAGCGCGATCTGCTGCTGCGCCACGCCGATCGCGTCGAGACGGAGATCGCCGCTCAGCGGGCCCGGCTCGCTTATCTGCGCCACAAGGCCGCTTTGTGGGACGCCCGCGAACGCGGCGACGCCGGAGCGGAGGCCGAGGCGACACGGCTCTGCCTCGAGGCGGCGCAGCGGCTGGGGGTGGCGTGATGAGCCCGGTCCTGGTCACCGGCGGGTCCGGATACCTCGGCAGCCAGCTGGTCGCCGCCCTGCTGCGCTCGGGCAAGGAGGTGCGCGCGACGGTGCGTTCGCTCGGCCGTGCGCAGGAACTGCGGGCGGCACTGCGCCGGGGCGGTGCTGATGACGCGGGTCTTCAGGTCGTCGCCGCTCACCTGATGGCCGACGACGGGTGGGCCGCCGCGCTGGCCGGCTGCGAAGAGGTCCACCACGTGGCCTCACCGATCCCCGTCGCACAGCCCGACGACGCGGACGAGTTGATCGTGCCCGCCCGCGAGGGCACACTGCGGGTGCTGCGCGCGGCCCGCGACGCGGGGGTCCGGCGCACCGTGCTCACCTCGTCGTTCGCCGCGGTCGGCTACACCCCCAAGGCGGGCGCCGAGTTCACCGAGGCCGACTGGACCGACCCCGACACACCGGGCCTGGCCCCCTATCCCCGTTCGAAGGCGATCGCCGAGCGCGCCGCGTGGGACTGGATGCAGCGCGACGGCGGCGACAGCGAACTCGTCGTGGTCAACCCGACCGGCATCTTCGGCCCCACCCTGACGACCGCACTCGGCTCCTCCATGCAGCTGGTCAAGGCGATGCTGGACGGAACGATGAACATCGCACCCCGCGCCCGCTTCGGCATCGTCGACGTCCGTGACGTGGCGGACCTGCATCTGCGTGCGATGGCCGCGCCCCAAGCGGCGGGCCGGCGCTATGTGGCCGTCGCCGACGGCCCGACACTCAGCTTCGTCGAGATGGCCGGCATCCTGCGCGGCCGGCTAGGCTCACTCGCCGCGCGGGCGCCGCAACGCGAGGCTCCCGGCGAGGATCTCCCACGCCCGGTCATCCACAACGACAGGGCCCGCGACGAGCTCGGCTGGCGGCCGCGTCCCGCCGCGACGACGCTCGTGGAGACCGCAGAGTGCCTGCGGGACCTGGGACTTGTGGAGCCGGGGCGGTGACAGCCGGCTGCAGTTCGCCTGCCGCTCAGGGGTGGTCGAGGTCGTCCGCACCATGAGAGGAGTCGCCGTGCGCGGAGAACTGGCTCGCCGTCAGCAGCGCCGCCATCGCCAACGCGTCCTCGCCCTCACCCGATGCCCCTGACGAGGAGGCCCCGGAAGGGCGCCGGGAGGGCACGGTGGTGGAGCGCAGGGCAAGTTCGCGAGGGCTCGGCTGAAGGAGAGCGGCGCGAACGTGCCGGCGGCGCCGCAGAAGCAACCAGCCGGCCGCGGCCACGGCCGCAACGATGAGCTCCGGAGCGTACGTGCCTGCCTTCACCTCGGTGAGGAACGACTGCCGGTCCGTAAACAGCAGCATGAACGCAAAGCCGAGCGCGGCGATCAGAGTGATGCCTGCAAGGACGCGCTCGATGTGATGGACGCCCTGCTTCGCACCAGACATCTCGGGTGGCTCCTTCCTGCCCCTGTTGGCCGTGCCGAGTCGCTAGTGCACATGAAGCTGCTGTGGGCGTCAACCGAAGTGTGCCGTGCACCTCGGTTTGTCTGCCGCTGGGGGACGGCGGGTTGAGCGCGGGAATCGGCTCGCCTGCGGCGGCCGGGCTGGATGACCGAAGCGCCCATAACGATTCACGTGATCTTCCTGTTCGGTGATCGTTACGTGGAGCGCCAGTGTCGGAACGCCGAAGGTGGTGTGACAGCCCGGCGTCAGAGCGGCGCCGCTGACGGTGCGCCGCCCGTGATCGGTCAACCCCCTTCTGAGTATGGTGAGTTGACGGTCTGTGGGGTGGTGCGGCCAGCGGCTGCGGGGTGTGTGGCCCGTCCCGTCTCCGTTACAAGGTCCGGCGTGGTGTGCGGGTCCCCTCTGTCCGTAGGAAGGGCGTGAAAGGGGGATATGTGTGCACCGTTGCGCACCCTGTCGAACGGATGTCACGGTTGCGCAGGTAAGCAAGCGTTGACATGTGCCGGAGGCATGTGTGTACCGCGAAAGAACACATGAAGGATGAAGAAATGCGGCGTTCAGCGAAGATTGTCGGCTCCGTGCTCGGTGCCATGCTGGCGGCGGGGGTCGCAAGTGCCGCGCCGGCGAGCGCGGACACGGACGGCGGCGCCACGGTCCTCAAGAAGCGAGAGGGAAGCGTCACGTGCTTCAACTACTCGTGGGGTGACGACGGCATCGCCACGTACACGGTCTACTACCACAACACCTGTGCCGGGACGCACGGTCTGTATGTCACCACGAACGCCGGACTCTCCCACGAGTGCATCTCGGTCAAGGGCGGCGCCAAGGGCAACAAGGTGTTCCTGACCACGCCCATCAAGTTCGAGTACAAGAAGACCTGCTAGGCCCCACGGTTCTGTGCGGACAGGGGGTTTGGGCAGGTGCGCACCTGCCCAAACCCCGCACCAGCAGGCCTCGGCTGCTGTCCTGGGCGGGGGAGGTCCCCTGGCGGAGATCGTCACGGTGGAGACGGGCTGCTCGGGGACGGTCTTCACCACCGGTAGCGGTGACACGGTGAGGGCGCTGGCGGTCGAAAAGCCCAAGTGGGCCAGGTGGTGGGGCCGGACCAGCCGGGCCGACCAGATCATGAAGAGCGTGCGGGCGGCCGTGCGCCGCGCCGGCTGAGGACGGCCTGCGACGGGAGACGGGGCCGGTGACGCGGATGCGCCATGGCCTCCGTCGGCCGATGGGTACGCCCGCCAACGCGTCAGCGAGGACGGCGCCATCGCCGAAACCACCCGCACCAACACGCGTGCAGCTGGTCTCGGAGGCCGGCCGCGGTCCAGGCGTCGCCGGCCGTCGCCGGCGCGTCATGCCCGGACCGAAGCCCGAATTCTGTGGCAGGTGGCCCCACCGGTCGCCCGTTGTGTGGAGGGCGAACAGGATCTCGCACCGTGTCTGCCGGTCCGGCGCCGGCGGTCTGCCTCGGCCTGCTTCGCGCCCGGCGCCGGTGGCAACGGTGCGACGAGAGGCCACAGTTCGCCCGACGCGATCCACGGTTGCGGCCGGCGGTTCCGCATCGAGGGACGGGCGAGTCGAGAGGTCTGCAGTCGCAAGACCAGCAGCTTTGGTCGGTGCCGCTCAGTTCAGGGCGAATTTGAGTGCGGGGACCGAGACGCCTGAGTCGGTCGCAGGGATCTTCCATTGGGAAGAGGCCCCGTCGCCGTCCACGTAGACGAGGGTGCCGCCCTTCTCGGCAGCGGTGATGTCAAAGACCGCGACGTCCTGGTGCATTGTCCGTGGTGCAAGGACGGGACCGCCCTCGCTGAAGCCGATGGGGGCCAGCTTCTTCGCAGCCGTGGTGTTCCCCGCGGTGACGGCAGGCCCGTCCGGGGACTTCCATCGGAAGCCTCCCTGAGCGGCGGTCGTCGTTGCGCGGTGCGCGGTCCGGTTCGTGGACTGGTAGGCGACGACGGCGAAAACGCCGTGCTGGGAATCGCCGAAGCTGGTGCTGCCGTCATAGACCACCGTATCCGGATGGATCTGTACGGTGCTCTTGCTGTCGACGGCAGAAGTCTCGGCGCCCCGCCCCAGCTGGAGCGTGGAACGCGGGCTCGGCTCAGGTGCACTTCTGTCCTCGCTGTGCGTGCAGGCGGCGAGGCTCAGGCAGCAGACGGCCGCAATCCCGCACGCGGTGATGGCGTGGCGCATGGTCCCCCCAGGAAGAAGCGAACAGAGAAGGCACATACTGCGGTAACAGCGTCTCGGTGCGCACGGGCGGGGTGTCTCTGTCCCGCAAGTCGGGATGCTCGATGGCAGAGCGGGCTCCGTGATCAAGCAAGCCACTCGAGCAAGCGGGCCTGAAGCAGGATCGCACGCGGCAACGCCGGTGGGGCGGCCCCCTGTCCCAGGGGGCCGCCCCACCGGCGTCGCATCCTCGGCGCTCAGTGTTTGCCGATGTCCTTGGTCTTTTCCTTGGCCTGGCGGGCGTCGCCCTTCATCTGCTGGGCGCGGCCTTCGGCGGTGAGCCGTTCGTTGCCCACGGCGCGTCCGGCGGCTTCCTTGACGGCACCGGTGACCTGCTCGGTCTTCGCCTTGGCCTTCTCGCTGGCGGTCATGTCCGCTCACGCTCCCTTGGCATCGACATCATGTGCTTGGTCTTCGCCTGGCCGCTCGAGCGGACGGCAAACATGGTCGCGGCGGTCGGTTCGCGCCTTCTGCCTGGGGGCTGGTGCGCATGAGGTGCGTGGACGGGGGCACTCCGAGGTGCGGTCGAATGCCCTGCAGTCCGTAAAAGAAACGCGCCTTTTGTGTGTTTGTAGGTTCACGGTAAGAGCACACGGTCGCCAGGAGGTAATAACAATGGTTCCCCTGCTTGTGGTTCTTCTTCTGGCTCTGATCCTCTTCGGTGCGGGCTTCGCCCTGAAGGCGCTGTGGTGGATCGCGGTCGTTGTGCTGGTGGTGTGGCTGCTCGGCTTCGTGATCCGGCCCGCTGCGAGCGGCGGCCGCAAGGGCCGCTGGTACCGGTGGTGAGGCATGCCGTCGCCTGACGACGGCACAGATGCGGCAGCACGTCGCGGGCAGCGGCGTGTGTGCCCATGAGGAGTGGGCCCGGCCTGGGACGGCCGGGCCCACCCCTCTGTTTGCGTGCTGCAGGTGCCGGGCCGCGAGGGTCTGATCAAACCGGACGCCAGATGTGGATCGGGGCGTATCGGGCGGTGCGGTGGGTACAGGGCCTGCATCGGCCCCCGCGGGACAGCAGTGGGAACCCTGCACCTCCGAACCCGGCGGGGGCCGATCCGGTTCACCGGCGGCGACAAGGCCGCGGAAGCCGAGGTCGGCCTGCGCCCCGAGGCCGGCGGCGCGCGGGTGGGCCAGGATGTGGCTGTGGCGGGCGGCGGTGTTGTCGTGGGTGGAGCCGGGCCGGGCGGCGCACGTCCAGATCAGGTGACGCCACGGTCAAGGGCCACGAGGGACCGCCACCACCGACCACGAAGCGTTCGCCGGCATGCCACGCGAGAAAGTGGTCTGCGACGGCGACGGCGGCGCCCCCGTCGACGAGGAGCCCGCCACCTCCACCCGCCAACTCATCCTCGACCGTGCCGGTTTCCTCCCGCATGGCGTGGGGTGGGGGGTGACCGAACGGCGGTCTGGGCTGGTAGCTACTCTGCCCCGTCATGCGGGCGTTGGAGCAGGTCTCGTCTGAAGGCGATCAGTACGGTGAGAGTCGTGAACGGCGGCCGTGGTGGGCACGCTGGATGCCGTTGTGGGTGAACTTGGTGATGGGAGTGCCGGCGGTTGTGCCGCTGCACTCGGCGTGGGTGTTGCTGACGAAGTACCGATCGTGCGCCTTCGATACCGCCGGGGTGGGCGAAACCGATTGCGGCGGTGTTGACGTGATCGAAGGGGCAGGTTGGGCGCGGCTTTGCCTGGTCGGTCTCGGCGGTCTTGTGCTGCTGTTGGTTGTCACCGTCGACGTGCTCTTTCCTGTGGCATACGGCCGCCGAGTTCGGGCGTGGCTGTGTGCCGCCCTCCTGGTGCCGGTGCCATACCTGGTCACGATCACTGTGTGCGCCGTGATCCGCTGAGAGGGCGATAGGTCCGTTTTTGATCCAGCGGAACCGCTCCTGGATGTCCCCACTTCCGGCGTGGTCGTCGGCGGCACGTAGCACTCGCCGGTCGGGTGTCAGGCGGTCTTGTGGCGGGCGCCGCCCTCGATGTGGATGGTCTCGCCGGAGACGAATCCCGCGCGCAGGAGCCACATCACCGTGTCGACGACGTCGTCGGTCTCGCCGTGGCGTCCGACGAAGGTCCCGGCCGCGCTCCTGCTCAGCAGGCCGGCCCTTGCGTCGCCGAGTCGGTCCCAGGCGCCCGAGTCGACGACACCGGGCGAGACGGCATTGACGCGTACCGGCGCGAGGTCCGCCGCGAGGTGGCGCGCGGTGTACTCGACCGCGCCGTTCGTGACCCCCTTGACGAGTGATCCCGGCCCGGGGCGCCAGCCGACGACACCGGAGAACAGCACCAGCGACCCGGTGGGTCGCAGTACCGGTGCGAAATGTTTGGCGACCAGCAGCGGGCCGATCACCTTCGCCGCGAACGCGGCGAGCAGTTTGTCGCGGTCCAGTTCGATGGCGCGGACGTCGTGCGGCGCCGAGCCGGTCGTCACGATGTGGTCGACGCCACCCTCCTTCAGGCGCTCCGCCGCGGCGGCGAGTGTTGATTCGTCCTGCAGATCGATCCGTACCGCGGTGGCGCCGATCTCGCGCGCGAGTCCGTCGGCCGCAGCTTCGTTCCGGGCGCCGATGACCACGTCGTACCCGTCCGCCACCGCACGCCTCGCGACGGCCGCGCCGAGCGCCCGTGCGCCGCCAATGACCAGGATCCGCTCCATGCGTCCCACTCCCTCTCATAGGATCGGGCTCAACGGTATGGATTTGATACCGGTATCTTCAACGGAACCAGAACTCGGGAGCGGATGTGGGCAAGGCGTACAACGTGATGGCGGCGAGCTGTCCGAGCCGCACAGTGCTGCACCGGATCGGCGCCCGCTGGACGGTGTTCGTCGTCAACGCCCTCGACGACGGGCCGCTCCGCTTCACGGAACTGAAGGGCCACATCCAGGGCATCACCCCCAAAGTCCTGACCGAGACCCTTCGCGCCCTGGAGGCAGACGGCCTGATCAGCCGCCACGAGTACGACGAGAATCCGCCCCGCGTCGAGTACACCCTGACACCGCTGGGCCGCTCCCTGTTCGTCCCGCTCCGCGCCGTACGGCTCTGGGCCGAGGAGCACGTCCCAGACATCGAAGCGGCCCGCGCCCGCCGGCCGGTTCAGTGACCCGTGCGCCACCGCGCTGCGCCGGTACGGGGCGTGGCGAATCGGTGTCTTCAACGGCTTGGACGGCGGTGGTGCGAGCGCGGCGGGTCTGATGACATCTGCGCCGAACCGCGCCCGAGCCGCGTCCGCGATCTCCTCAAGACGGTGGTCCTTGCCGTCTGTCGGATCGAAGAGCAGCTGGTGAGGGGAGCCTTCGGTAGATTCGAGCTGCTTGGCTCGCAAGGAGAGCCGCCGGACGCGGGCCCGCTGCAGTCCCAGCTCCTGGGAGAGGTCCGGCGGTGGTGGTGGCGAGGCTCGGGGGAGGGTGCGGCGGCGCGTGCCATGGAGGCGATCATCAAACTGGAGTAGCGACGGGTTCGTCGAGCATCCCGGGAGAGGCGCGCGGGCAGTTCCTGCAGCGCGAGGGGCTGTGCGGGCGCTGCGCACGAATGAGTGAAGATGCGCCAGTAACTCGCAGATTTCAAAAATCAGTTCTCTGATTTGCGTGTCTGTGGGGGATTCCGCATGGCCGACACCGTACCCGGCCCGTTCCGTATGCCCGTGCACCGATGGATCGATGTACTGACCGGCACCGCCGTACGCAGCAGCCATCCCCTGTCGCCGGTCACCGTATGCGGCTACCTACGCCGAACTGTCCCGGTCCTCAAGACCTGGCACGGCGACGGCATCGAGAATCTGCGTGCCGTCACCCATGACCACATCACCCGTGCCATCACGGAACTCACAGGCTTCCCGGCCCAGGCCCGCTCCGTCGCACTGCGCTCGCTGTTCCGCGCCCTCAAACGCGAAGGGCTCCTCTTCCAAGACCCGGCCCGGCACATCCCGGTACCTGCCGCGCGCACCCTGCCCAAGCCACTGCACGAGGACCAACTCCGTGGTGCGCTACGCCAGATTCCCGCGGTGCGCGCCCAGCTCACGTTCGTCCTCGCTGCTGTCCACGCGCTGACCGTGCACGACCAGCGGGGCCTGCTGATGGACGATCTCGACCGCGCCGCGGGCACGCTTCTCGTACGCCGCCCAGGCGCCCTCGTCCACACCGTCTACCTGGACGAGCTCACCAGCCGCCTGATCGTGTTGTGGCTGTCCGAGCGGTACCGCCGCTGGCCCGCCGGCGCCAACCCGCATCTCCTCGTCACGGCACATACCGCCTTAGACCCGGCCCACCCACCGGTGTCCTCCAGCGCCATCGACCGGCCCCTGCACCGGATGGGGCATCAAGTCGGCAGGCTGCGCCGCGACCGGATCCTCGACGAGGCACGGCACAACACCGACCCTCTCAACCTGGTGCGACTGTTCGGGATCCACCCGCGTACCGCCATGACGTACCTCTGTGCAGCGCACCCGGGGCGTTTCAGGCCCGATGCTGTCGCACCCTGAAGATCCGGTGGCATACCCGTGGCCGAGACGTTTCCCCGTCCCGCAGCACGCTTTCAAGGACGGAGGCGGACCTATGGTCCTGAAGTCCAGGGCTCCGATGAACCTCACGAGCGCCGGTGGGCGATGTCGTTTGCCAACGAACATAGTCGTGCCAGGGAGAGGGCCGAGCCACGCCGCTTACGGCTGCCGACCGGTGGCTTTCGGGGCTGCGACAGGGCGTTCGGCAGGTCGGGGCGCGGTCATGTCGAGCAGGAGCAGGGCGTCGTGGTCGGGGGTGCCGGGTTCGGCTGTGTAGACGCCGATGCGCTGGCCGGGGGTGCCTTCGACGTGCAGGGACTGCGAGGTGAGGGTGAGCGTGCCGACCTGCGGGTGCTGGAACGTCTTGTGCGTGGGCTTGCGGCCGGTTACCTCGTAGCGTTCCCACAGTCCCGCGAAGTCGGGGCTCTTCAGGAGGAGTTCGCCGACGAGGTTGGTGAGGTCGGGCGCGTCCGGAGCGGTGCCTGCGATGGCGCGCAGGCGGGCGACGCAGGCGGTGATCTGTCGGTCCCAGTCGGGGAACAGATCGCGCGCGGCGGGGTGCAGGAAGAGGTAGCGGGCCAGGTTGCGATGCTTGACCGGCCAGTCGTCGAGGCCCGCGTACAGGGCGAGGCCGCCGGGGTTCCAGGCGAGCATGTCCATGCTGCGGCTGATCACGTAGGCGGGGTTCGGGCGCAGCGATTCCAGCAGCAGCTTGAGGTGGGGACGCACGGTGCGGCTCGGTGCGGGCGGCGGTTCGGAGACGTAGCGGGCGGCGCGGGCGGCGAGCTCGCGCAGGTGCTGGTGCTCCTGGTCGTCCATGCGCAGGGCGCGGGCGAGCGCGTCGAGGACGGCGGGGCTGGGGCGGGTCTCCTTGCCGCGTTCCAGGCGTACGTAGTAGTCGATGCTGATGCCCGCGAGGGTGGCCAGTTCCTCGCGGCGCAGGCCGGGGGTGCGGCGGATGCCGGCGCCGATGGTGAGGCCGACGTGTTCGGGGCTGGTCTGGGTGCGGCGGGCGCGCAGGTAGCGGCCCAGCTCGGCGCCCTCGCTGTGTGCGCTCGTCGATGCCATGACTCCAGTTTCACCCGGTGAGCACGCGCCGCGCGGGCCGGTGGGGGGCCCTGTCATTACCCCCGAAGAGTTCGCCCTGCCACGACGGTGCGATCCAGGCGAAGGTGGATGAGCAAGACGCCGGCTCTCACACCGCCGCGGCATGACCTGCCGAGAGCGAGTGAGCCGGGCGACGCCACGATACGAAGAGGGCGAAATGCGCTACATCAAGCTGCGTGACCTGGAGGTTTCCCGGATCGGTCTGGGCGCGATGGGCATGTCCCACGGCTACACGGGCTCGGGGACGGACGACGCGGAGTCGATCCGTACGGTGCACCGGGCGCTGGAGCTGGGCGTCACGCTCATCGACACCGCCGAGATCTACGGCCCGTACACCAACGAGGAACTACTCGGGAAGGCGCTCAAGGGGCGCCGGGACAAGGTGGTGCTGGCCACCAAGTTCGGCCTGGTCTCGCACGGCGGCGAGGGCGCGTGGAACCTGGACTCCGGCCCGGCCAACATCCGCGCCGCGGTCGAGGGCTCCCTGAAGCGGCTGGGCACCGATTACATCGACCTGTACTACCAGCACCGGGTCGACCCGAACACGCCGATCGAGGAGACCGCGGGCGCGGTCGCTGAGCTGATCGCCGAGGGCAAGGTCCGCGCGTTCGGCCTCTCGGAGGCCGGCCCGGACACGATCCGCCGCGCGCACGCCGTACAACCGGTGACGGCGGTGCAGTCGGAGTACTCCCTGTTCACGCGCGGTATCGAGGAGCGCGTCCTGCCCGTGCTGCGGGAGCTGAACATCGGCCTGGTCCCGTTCTCCCCGCTCGGACGCGGTGTCCTGACCGGCACCGTCCGCTCCACAGACCAGTTCGACGAGAACGACTTCCGGCGCGGCAATCCGCGCTTCACCGGCGAGAACTTCCAGCGCAACCTGGCCCTCGCCGACGAGGTCAAGGCCGTAGCCGACGAGGCCGGGGCCACGCCCGGGCAGGTGGCACTGGCCTGGCTGCTCGCCCAGGGGGACGACATCGCCCCCATTCCCGGCACCAAGCGCGTGAGCCGCATCAAGGAGAACGCCGCCGCCGACGCAGTGACCCTGAGCGCCGAGCAGCTCGACACGCTCTCCAGCCTCCCGCCCGCCGCCGGTGACACCCACACCGAGGCCCAGGCGCGGATGCTCGAACGCTGACCGCCCCCTTCCACCTGCTGGCGCCGCCGACCCGGCGCCGCCGTCCCACCCGTTTGGAGCAACACCTGTCATGCGTGCAGCCGTGATGTACGGAGCCGGGGACGTCCGTGTCGAGGACCGGGCCGACCCGAAGATCGTCCAGCCCGCTGATGCCGTCGTCCGCGTCGTCGCCTCCTGCGTGTGCGGCAGCGACCTGTGGCCGTATGGGGCGATGCCCGCCACGGACACCGGCAGGCCGATGGGCCACGAGTTCCTCGGCGTCGTCGAGGAGACCGGCGCGGACGTCACCGGCCTCAGCGCGGGGGACCTGGTCGTGGCGCCGTTCACCTACAGCGACAACACCTGCGACTACTGCGCGCGGGGCCTGCACATCTCGTGCCGCAACGGCGGCCGGTACGGGTTCGACGGAGTAGATGGCGGGCAGGGTGAGGCCGTCCGCGTCCCGCACGCCGATGGCACCCTCGTGAAGCTGCCGGTGGCCGCCGACTCGGCCCTGATCCCGTCGCTGCTGGCGCTGTCGGACGTGATGACCACCGGCCACCACGGCGCGGTCACCGCCGGTGTCGGGCGCGGCGACACGGTGCTGGTCGTGGGGGACGGCGCGGTCGGCCTGTGCGCGGTCATCGCCGCCCACCGCCTCGGCGCCGAGCGGATCGTCCTCGCGGGCCGCCATGAAGCACGTACGGATCTCGGGCGGCACTTCGGCGCCACCGACGTGGTCGCCGAACGCGGTGAAGCGGGCATCGCCCGCATCCGTGAGCTGACCGGAAACGTGGACAAGGTCATCGAGGCCGTCGGCACCCGGCCGGCCCTCGACACGGCGCTCGGCGCGGTGAGGGACGGCGGCACCATCAGCCGCCTCGGCGTCCCCCAGTACGAGCAGGCCCCGATCGGCCCGGCCGAGTTCATGCGCAACATCACCCTGACCGGCGGCGCCAGCCCCGCCCGCGCCTACATCGAGCAGCTCCTGCCCGACGTCCTGGACGGCACCATCGCCCCCGGCCGCGTCTTCGACCAGACCTACGCCCTCGACCAGACGCCGCAGGCGTACCGGGCCATGGCCGACCGCCAGGTCCTCAAGGCCCTCATCCGCCCCTGACCGGCCTTCGTCCCAGCAACACCCCCACGCAGCGAAGGAATCTCCCCTCATGCAGACCGTGACCCTCAACAACGGCGTCGAGATGCCGATCCTCGGCTTCGGCGTCTACCAGATCCCCGCCGACGACACCGAGCGCGCCGTCACCGACGCACTCGCCGCCGGCTACCGACTCCTGGACACCGCCGCCGCCTACGGCAACGAAGAAGCCGTCGGCCACGCCATCAAGAACAGCGGCATCCCCCGAAAGGACCTCTTCGTCACCACCAAGCTGTGGGTCCAGGACGCCCCCGCCCAGGACAACACCCGCCGCGCCCTGGAGACCTCACTGACCAAGCTGGGACTGGACCACGTCGACCTGTACCTGATGCACCAGCCCTTCGGTGACGTATACGGCCAGTGGCGTGCCATGGAAGCCGCCCACCGTGAGGGCCTGACCCGGGCCATCGGCGTTGCCAACTTCTACCCCGACCGCCTCCTGGACCTGATCTTCAACAACGAGATCACCCCGCAGGTCAACCAGATCGAGACCCACCCGTTCTTCCAGCGCACGACCGACAACGACCTCATGCGCGAGCACGGCGTCCAGCATCAAGCCTGGGGCGGCTTCGCCGAAGGAAAGAACGGCCTGTTCACCCACCCCGTCCTCAGCGAGATCGGCGCCGCGCACGGCAAGTCCGTCGCCCAGGTCGTACTGCGCTGGCTCATCCAGCGCGACATCGTCACCATCCCCAAGTCGGTCAACCCCGACCGGATGGCACAGAACCTCGACGTCTTCGACTTCGAGCTCACCGGCGACGACATGGAGCGGATCGCCGCCCTGGACACCGGATCGACGCTGTTCTTCGACCACCACGACCCCGAGATGGTCGCCTGGCTCTCCAAGCGCCGCCTGGACGCCTGACCCACACCCGCACAGGGGCGAGCGCCCTCGGCGCCGCTCGCCCCCGGCCGCCTACCGCGCGAAGGACGACCGTGACGCAGCAGAACCACCCGTCGGCCCGGCGTCGCACCATCCTGCGCGCAGCGCTGCTGACCGGAGCCACCACCATGACCGCACCGCACCTCACCAGCTGCTCACCCGGAAACGACCAGCCACCGTCCGACCGGCAGCGCCCGTCAACGAGTCAGACCACGAACGCCCCCGTGGCGCGGCCCAAGGTCCTGCTGGCGTACTTCTCGCGTGCCGGCGAGAACTACCACTACGGCGATCGCACCACGCTCAAGGTCGGTAATACCGAGGTTCTGGCCCACAAGATCAGCGATCTCATCGACTGCGACGTCTACCGGATCGAGCCCGCCGTCCCATACCCCGACAGTTACGACGCGACCGTCGAGCGCAACGTGCGCGAACAGAACGCCGACGCGCGCCCCGCCATTAAAGGCGCGCTGCCCAGCCTCGATGACTACGACACCGTGCTGCTGGGAAGCCCCATCTGGAACGTCCGGGCACCCATGATCATGACGACCTTCACGGAGCGCCTCGACTTCACCGGCAAGACCGTCGCTCCCGTCACTACCCACGCCATGAGCGGCCTGGGCACCACCGCACGGGACTATGCAGCCTCCTGCCGCGGCGCCTCGTTCGCCGACGGCCTCGCCGTCCAAGGCGAGAAGGTTGAGCAAGCCGACCGCGCCGTCAAAGCCTGGCTGCAACGCATCAAGGTGGCAGCACCCTGACCGCGAGCGTTCCGCTCGGAACGCCCACGCCACGATTGGAAGCGGCCGGGCTCGCGCCGTGAGCCTGACGAGCCTGCCGCCGTTGATCACGCGTCAATGCTCTCGGTGCCGCGATGCAGGAACGGGCCCTCATGAGTCCAACACCGGCCCGCAGAACGAGGTAGCCGGGGCCACTGTGCCCGCACCGAACCGGGCGTTGAGCTGGTCGATCACTGGCTCAACACGCAACCACGATGCCCGGGCCGGGTCGAATGTCAGCTGTGTGTACGCCTGCTCGGCGTTCACGATTCGTTCTGCGACGACCGTGAGCCGGCGGATCCGCGCGCGCTGCAGAGCGAAGCCGCCCAGGATCGCGTACGTGGCCCCGCGCAGGACATCGGTGTGACCCGAGGGCTCGGCCACAGTCCGGGTCGTGGACACTGTCTGGCCATCGGCCAGCCGCACCATCACAGTGACTCCGCCTGCCGCCTGCCGCCTGCCGCCTGCCGCCTGCCGCCTGCCGCCTGCCGCCTGCCGCCTGCCGCCTGCCGCCTGCTGCGCGAGGCGCAGGCGGCCGCCCAACTCAGCTGCGAGGCGTGCCGCGGTTGTCCGGAGCTGTTCACTGTCGAGGACATCCTGCGCGAAGTCGGCCCGGACGCTACAGGATCTCGGCGTGCCGCCTGGGGAGATTGCACGGCGGTCCGTCCCGCGTGCGCGCTCCTGCAGCACTCGCCCGTGCCGGCCCAGAATGCGGAGCGCGGTCGTCGCCGACAACGCGGCCAGCTGCCCGATGCTCCGCACCCCGAAACGACGCAGTGTCTCGGCCTGGGCCCGTCGGATCCCGTACAGGTCCCCTACAGGCAGCGGCCGCAAGAACGCCTCGGTCTCCGCATCGGACACGTGCTTCACGCCGTGGGAACCAGCCCGGGCCGAGGCCATCGCCGCCACCGCCCACGAGGGCCCGATCCCCGCCACCACGTTGAGGCTGAACCAGGCCATCGCCTGCAGCCTCAGCCGATAGGCAAGGTCTGTCGGCCCCGCGTCGAACAGACGCAGGGCCCCGCCGACTTGTGCCACCGCTGCGGTCGGGGGGAGAGCCTGGGCGACCGGCGTGAACCGCTCGATGGCCATCAGGTCGGGCAGCTCTCCGCCTTGCGGCATGCGCAGGTGAAAGAAGACGTGGGCGCTCACTCGCACTCCCCGAGTGCCGGGAGCGTGTCACGAGAACCAGCGAACTGGCTGGGTTTCCCGCCGTAATGGCGCCGCCCACAGGCGAGTTTCTCGTTGGGCAACTGCAGGAGTGTCCGAACCGGTTGGGTTCCCGAGGGGCCGATCCCGATGGTGGTCTGCACGCCGTAGAGGGCGATCGCGCGTATCTGGAGCATCTGCGCGATGCGACGCGGACCGTCGCCGAGGAAGGCCAGCGCACCTGATAGGTCCGCATCCACCAGATCGGACGGCAGAGGCTGCGAGACCGGCGTGAAGTCCTCCACCAACTCAGGCAACTTCTCGAACCATTTAGGGTCCTGTGTCGCGAAGTCCGCGAGAAGGGGCGGGTGGGGGTGGAGTAGGAGTGTGCATCCGGCGCTCCCGGGCCTCTTGTGTCCACGATCAGGTCTGCCTGCGCCACCACCGGTGGCTCGGCCACCGGGGCATGCTCGGCATTTGGCTGGCATCGGCGTACCGGCATCTCGAAACCGCGGTCGATGACCGGTTCTCGGCGGGAGGGGGGCATCCCGGGATTGCGCGCCCTCGGCCTCGCTCTGGGCCGGGGGCGCGCTGCCGTGCGCCGCAACCGCGAGACTGCGGTCAGCGCACGCATGTCCCGTCAGAGTCAGACCGCCGCCGGCGGCAGGCACTTCCAGCTGGGGCATGCCCTTCAGCGCAGCCAGCACCCTCGTCAAGCGCCCGCCGGTTGTACGCGTCAGACACCGCAGTCGAGCGCTGGATCTCGTGCGTGGCTGCTGGCCCCGCGACGTGGTCGGCGCACTGCGCGCCCAGCGGCGTGCCGTCCATGAGCTCGGGCAGATCTTCGTCGAAGGGGTACTGGCCGGTCACGCGTACGGAGCGGTCCGTCAGCTGGGTGACTGCTTTGCCGAGATCCGGCGCCTGCCGGGCCCTCGTCGCTGCTCGGCGTCCTGTGCGGAGCCCGGATGTCTCACCGTCGCCGAAGCCTTCCTCGCTGCGGCCGCCGAGCGGCTCCTGCACGAGGTGCATGCTGCCCAGCAGCTGCTGGACGACGCACCCGAACACTTCCTCGGCGTGGACGAGGTGGTTCGGGACTTCGCAGACGACCTGGAACAGGCCTGCGGACGGGCCATGACGCTGTTGTGGGCCACGGCGGAAGTGGAATGGGCCGGCCACGGCCTCGTCGGAGTTGATCTGCGTGAGGGGGACCTTCAGGGCGTACGGTTCGAGGGTATCCGCTGGGACGCAGCCACCAGCTGGCCCCAGCTGTGGGAGACGCTGATCCGCCGGGCATCACGGCCCGCCACCGACGAGGGCGGAGTCCTCATCGTGTCCGCCGAACCCCACGACAGCGTGGTCGCTGCCGATGTCTGACCAGGGGAGGTCGGGCCGGCATCGTCTGCCTGACGAGTAGGGAATTCTCTCTGCTCCTGCCGGGGGCCGGAGCGCGCCTGCGCGAGGCCGCTGTGTGGTCGGGGAGGCGTATGCCAGGCCCGCGGATCGCGTTGGCTGGCCCGGTCGCGCAGGGACCACGGCACATGCCGCCCAGGTCCGTCGACTCACCTTGGCCCACCTCGCCTGTGGTTCGTCAGTCCCTGGACCGTTCGGCTCGAAGATCCAGCACCTGCACCAAGCCGGTGAGCCCAGTGCCGAGAAGCTGTGATCCGTGCGGGGTGGGTCGGGATCGACGGTGTCCGGCCAGCAGATGGCTGATTGGTGTTCTTCAGGGTCCTGCGTCAGCAGCGCGTGCCGAGAATCAGCTACGCCTTCAACGCTATTGGAGCGTCACATTGACCTACCAGCACCGCGATTTGAACCTGACCGACCCGACGCGCGGCTATCTGCACTTTGTCCTGCACACCGAGCCGGCCCTGGGCGTCGCCGCGTCATCACTGAACGCCGTCGTGCCGATCAAGGGCCAGACCCCCCTCGAGCTGGAATGGCTGGACAGGCTGCAGCGCTGCGAGCCGAACAGTCTGCACTGCGCGCTCGTGGAGCAGTCGAGGATTCCTGCCCTGTTCCAGCCGTGCGTGGAGGACGACCAGCGCAGCCCCTCCACGGCTGCCGGGGCGGTGGGCTGTGTCTGCCGCCGGGCCTACTACGACCCCCAGTCCGGACTCCCGGTCGTCGCCAAACACCTCAAGCAGGCGGGCACCGGGGCAGCCGACCGGTGGACTTTCGACACGTACGCCCCGCTGGCCTTGCGCCCCCTGGACCGGCTCCACCACTTCATGGTCAGCGGCGGCAGGTTCTGGGCCCGTACGGCGAAGGGTGTGCTGTCGATCCTGCCGCAGCAGCGCGGCACCAGGTACAACATCGGCTACAGCGGCGGCGGACCGCACGCCCTGGCCGCCTACCTCACCCAGATCGCGGACAGCGACGGAAGGAACACCGCCGCCGGGGCCCCTTACGAAACGGCCCATCCGGCGATCGTGAAATGGGCCGAGAGCCCGGCCGTGTGGCGAGGAACGAACGAACTGACCCTGCAGGACCTCAAAGCACTGCAGCAAGGCTGACTCTGGCCGCCGCAGCGAACGCCCGTCAGCGCGCCGCAGAGACCGGCTGCTCCTGCCCGGGCCGGACCCGGCCGCCCGCCCGTGCCGGTATGCCCCGCCGACCGCAACGGCGGTCGTTTCGGGCCGCCGCTCACGCACGCCCGGAGACGGCTGCGGCGCCATTCACGCGGCTGCGCGAGCCCTGCAGGAAGAGCCCGCCCCCCCCAACGCGTGCACTGGACCGGGCTGCCGGCCCGATGGCTGGCCCGCCGGCTCGGCCTGACCACCGGCCCAGACCCGCCCGGAACACGAGGATGCTGCCCGCTCCCGGCACCAGCAGCGCGCCCACATCCAGGACGACGCCCAGGCCTGCACCGGTGGGCCGAGACCGCGCGGACCCGTTGCCCTCGACGCGCTCGCGCACACGGATCGCATCCGCCCGCACCGGTGTGCTCCCGGGGGCCTGTTCGGCCGGACCGTCTGCGTCTCGCCGCGGACAGTCTCAGCGCACCCGGCCCCGGCTTCCACGCATCTGCGGGACCCGCCGCGATGGGAAGTGCTCTGTGGGGCCGGTTATCGGGCCAGGCCGCCGCTGAGAGGCTGAGCGCCGCTTCGGGTATGCAGGCCAGAAGGCGGCGAGGCCGGCTGCGTCCGCTCTTGGCGACGCGGCTGATCGGTGAGTCACCTGTAGCGGATCTGACGTCGAGCGCGCAGGCCGCCGCAGAAGGGCGCCTCGTCGCGTGGACGCCGTTGTCCGAAAACGCCTGGCGACGAGTGGTTGCCCTCTTACTGACTGTCAGCGGTACGTGCTCTCATACCTACTGCGTGGCCATGCCAATGGCTGTGGCAGGGGGAGGGCGTTGTGGGGAGATCGAAACCGCCAGGTACGAGCGGCATGCGACCCGGTAGACCGCTGGGGTCTGGTGGCAGGCACTGGCGCGACGCGGCCAAAGGGCCGCAATGAGCCGGTGCCCGGCGGCGAGCGGGCCAGCCCGTGGCTGCTCCCGTCGACGTCGTCACGAGCAGCAGGTGACGGTCGGCGGTCCACGGTCATCGTGGGCAGGCTGGTGATCGCCGTGGTGCAGCGGTTGTTGGCTCACCGGTGGGTGCTCCACGTCATCGGAGTGATCGCCGCCTGTGTCCTCGGCCCGTGGGCTCGGCCGGTGCGATCGCGGGCTCGCTGCGAGCGTGACAGGGCTTCAGGCTTCGCGTGCGTGCGGCCGAGACCGACGCCCTGGATCTTCGTGCATTCGAGCCTGCTGCGTGAGATCTGATGCGCCAAGACGGATGCCGGGCAGAGCGAATCGGCGGGGCCGGCGACGTCGTCCGGGACGCTCGTGCAGTCGCCCCCACGGGCCGCGTCTGGCCGATTCAGTGCCAGCACCGGCGCGACGGTGAGCACGGCCCGGCAGCCGGTGCCGGCGTACGCCGGCAAGTCGACGGCACGGCCCGCCAGGTGCTCGGCGCGGCCGTCGGGGGCGTCCTGACGGGCGGCCACTTCCTTCTCCAAGGGGGCCACTTGGGGGCGAGAGCACCGCATGCACCTGGCGGAGCGCCACCTGCTCGGCCAGTGGGCGGTGAGGCCCCGGCCCTTGTCGGCTTGCTCCACCGTGTCCATGCCATCACGCCGACCGAACGTGTTGTCCTGTTCCGCTGGGGGAGTTTCAGCGATGATCTTGACGCTCGATGTGGCCGTCCTGCTCGCCGTCATCATCTACTTCCGCATCCGGCGCCGCGTGCAGGCCAGGAGCCGCTCAGATCAGTGGACGACCGTGGCGATCGTGCTGGTCTTCGGCCTGTTGATTGCCCCGACCGACTTCGGCCAGGGAGTGCTGGAGGTGGTCGGTCAGCTGGCGCAGGGCGTCTCGCAGACCGACCATCCATGACGGCCTGTCTGTGCACTCCGACGGTCATGAAGAGGGCGCTCGGGCCGTCAGGCTGAGGCACAGATGAGCCCATCACCGCCGGTGCGGCGCCGGCGGTCACTTCATAGGGCACGGTCTCGTCCCGGCTACCGCCTGCCTCGCGATCGGCGACGCCTGCTGACGCGGACCCGTTCCCGGGCGAGCTGTGCGCGATCGCCGGCGGCGATGCGGTGCAGCCCGGCTACTGCTCGGTGTGCTGCTTGTCCATAGCTCGTGCCGCCGGACTCATCGCGGGTGTCTGAGTCTGCAAGCGTTTTGCAAGGATGCTGCACCCGGGTGCTGGCAGGGTCTTCCCTGGGTGGGCGGAAGCATGGGGCGCGGCGGAAGCAGGGGGGGCGCGGTGCCGTGCGGTGCAGTTGGGCCGTGCGGTCAGGCGTGGGGCCGCCGCGCCGCCTGCCGACGCGCGGAGAGGCGCAGATGCACACCTGGGGGAAAGGAAGAAGGCGCTGAAGTCGGATTGTCCGCTGTTTCAGGGATTGTCGTTTCGGTGATTTTGCGTCTTCTGCAGTAACAAAAGCACGGGAGGACCAAGTGAAGAGGATTCTACGAGGCCTTGGCGTCGGCTCGATCGCGCTCGCTTGCGTATGCGCGGGTAGCGGCGGGGCCCAGGCGGCCACGGGGCACGGGAAGTCCTACGAAGGCTGCACGAACTACGTGAAGGTGTGGCGCAGCCACGGCAAGGTGTACGCCTACGGCTACCAGAAGTGCAGCAAGAAGCGCAGCGTGCAACGCCCTGAGGCGGCCCTCAGCTCCTACAAGAGCGGGAAGCTGAAGGACTACTCGGGAGGCAAGCTGGGGAGCTGCCACAACAAGAAGTACTGCAAGTCCCCGACCGTCTCGCTGAAGGCCCACAAGGGCTATAAGTACCGGGCGTCGAACACGGGGACCGCGTCGATCGGCGTCCCTGACGAGGGCGACTACTTCTGGCCGAAGCGCACGCACGCCGTGAAGTGGTACACGGCCCGCTAGGAGCCGTCTGCGGCTGCTGGCGCCATGAACGGGCAGGCCCTCCTTGACGTGGGGAGGGCCTGCCCTTCTTGCCGTCTGGCATCAGGTGCCCGGCGGGCGCGGCTGCCGGACGGCACAGGACGACTTCACGGATCACATGGGTGCAGTCCGGGACGGTGGATCCAACGGCAACACTGCCCAGCAGAAGGCCAGGGCGCTGCAGCAGACCGAGGGAATCAGTTGCCACGAATGCCACGAAGCACGGGGCGTTTTCCCACCTCACGCTGATGCGTGGTGAGGGACGAGGACAGCCTTCACGACGTCGGCGATGTGATGGGTGCTGCAGCAGAGCTTTCAGAAGCCGCCAGCCTCTCAAGGGGGCCATGACCTGCTCGCCGACACAGCCAGCAGATCTTGGCGTGGGAGCCTTGATGGCTTCGGTCAAGAGGCAACGGGGGATGGTGGGTGAGAGAAGGTCCCGTCGCGGCCGTCACAGGGGGAGCGGGCGAGCACGCCAGCCACACCATCAACGGACGAGCGCGCCCGCCGGCTCCTGGCCTTCCGCCTGGACAGCTACGGCACGCTGGGCATGGCGGATCCGCGGCGAACTCCACGGCACCCTCGACGTCGGCGATCTGCCCGTCATCTCCCGTCTGCTGCAAGCCGCCTGCCCCGACCCCGACCCCGGCACCGGCGAGCAGCCCCGCTCCGCTTCGGGCTGGACCGCCCAGGAGTCCCGGCGACTGGTGCAGCGCCACCGCCAAGAGCGCGACTTCGGCGTCTTGGCCCAGGAGCTCAACCGACGGCGCGGCGAGATCCACCTAGAACTGGTGCGCCGGGGCGTCATCGCCGGCAAGCCCGGCCCCGCCGTCGAACCCGTCCGCGTACCTGCGCAGTACTCACCGGCCTTTCGGCGGCGCAGGCAACTGCACAGCAACACCCACGCCCGCTGGACAGATGCCGAGAAAGCCCGCCTCGCCCGGCGCAGCGCCGAGGGAGCCGACGCCGAGCAGCTCAGCCGGGAATTCGGACGCACCACAGGGGCCATCGACGACCGACTAGTGAAGATCAACGCCACCGGGCCCGCGGCCGATCAGGCGCGACGCAACCCCCTGTGAAGCCCGCACCGCACGCCCCCCCGCAGGCGGGCGCCCACAGCCTCCGCACGAGCAAGCTCTCTACCAAGGGTGAGTGCACCGACACGGCGCGCTAGGGCTCCCGGAGAAACTCTCATCCCTAAGGAAGCCACTCGCGTGAGCACCGAGCTGGCACGGCAGTTGCGCGCCACTGGCGCCATGCTCCTGCACGAAACCGGCATGACCCAGGCGGAACTCGCCGAAGCGCTCGGCGTGAGCCAGGCCCAGATCGGCCGACGTCGAAGCGGCGCCACTCCGTGGGGCATCGACGACTGCGTCCTGCTGGCCGCCTGCTTCGACATCGACGTCATGGACCTCCTCGCCGGTCCCTCGCCGGCCTGTCACGCAGTGCAGCAGGCACAGCCGTCACCCGGCACGCCTGCACCCAACTGACCGGCCGAGACCGCCTTTCACGCCGAAGCGCTGCGCCCCATGCAGCGCCGTTGACCCTCCGGTCGTCCACGCCCACACCCTCACCCGCCGGCCTTGGCCGAATCCAGGAGAACGGCACCCCCCGCTTTCATTTGACGCCCCGTCATCTCCTGCCTAGTGTTGAGTACGATCAGATATCAGAGTTGACTTGGATGCTCGCGGACGGAAAGGGTGAACGGTGCTGCTGACAACCGGCCAGGCCGCCCAAGAACTCGGCTGCGCCATCACCACGCTGCGCCGCCTGATCCGAGCCGATCTGCTCCCCGGCCTGACACGGCACGGGGTGCGGGTGATGATTCCGCTGGACACCGTGCAGCGCCTGGCCGCCCGCCCAACCGCCGTTCTGCAGCATCTGGATGCGGACGAGGTGGCGGTTCTTCGGGTGGACGCCGCCTGCAGGATCGACGACGAGGACCGGCAATGGTCCGGATTCTCCGCCCTGCTGCCGCCCGAAAGCCTGCTCAAAGCGCTCCGCGGCGGCTGGCGTTGCGACGCCGCCAGCGTCGCCGCCGCAAACGTCCTGCCCGTGACCGTCGCCGGATACGTGGTCGCCGTCCTGGCCCACCTGAACGTGTGGGAGAACTTGCCCCGCGGACGCCGAGCCTTTCCCCACGCCCGCCTGGCCGGATACGTCACCGACCTGACCGCCCCGACCAAACACCTCACCGGTGCCACCCCCGCCGAGCGCGCCCTGGCCGACCATCTCCTGGGAGCCCGCCTGCCCTCCCAGTCCAGCGGCCCCATCGCCTACGTCCCCACCCACCGCACCGCCTGAGCCGAGGAACCGATGGACGCATCCAGCTACAACGCTGCTCTCGCCGACCTGCGCACGGTGCGCGACGACATCAAAAAGGCCCGGGCCGCCCTCGCCAAGCTGGAGGCCGAACGCGACAAGCACCTCGCCCGACTGGCCGGCTACGCCAAGGCCAAGGCCGAACGCATCGCCCCGGCCGCCGGCCTGAGCCTGGCCGAAGTCGTCGCCCGCGTCCCGGCCCTGGCCCCGCAAACGCTGGCCGGCACGGCCCCCGCAAAGCACCAGCCCCCTGCGCCGACGCCCGAGGCCGACCCCACGCTGCCGCACGCGCCACAGCCCCACGTGCCCCCACCCGCCACGGCGCCCGAGCCCGCGGCCGACGAGGGCCCTGATGCACCCCCCACCCGGCTCCCGCGCCGCCTGCAGCACAGGCTCCGCCCGGGGCCGCCCCCGCACGGCAGGACGAGCCGCGCACCCTGCCCTCGATCCCCGACGGCCAGGAAGGCGAGAGTTGGTTCGCCCACACCAGGAGCCTGGCCTCCACTCGGCCCAACTTCGTGCAGCAGACCCGCTCCACCGTCTTCCTCGACACCGACACCGGGATCCTGGTCCACCGCAACGACACCCACCACCTCGATCTCGGCACCCGTTCGGCCGCCGAGATCCTCACCGCGGTCTGCCACGTGCTGCCCGACGGCGCCGACCGCATCTACATCACCGCGGGCGCCCCCTGGCACCGCGACGCCGAGCGCTACCCCTACCTGCGCGACGCGGTCGCCGCCTGGCTGAATGCCCCCGCCCCGGGCTGGCGCACCGACACCGGCCGCGGCCGCGACAAAATGGCCGGACACTTCGTCCACGCCCGCCACCCCGTCGCCCGCTACATGCGCGACGGCGGATCTGCCCACGTGGAAATCCGCTCCATGGGGGAGTGGTTCGACCTCCAGCCCGAGGACCCCCCCGGCCATCGCCCGCGACGCCTTCGTCCTGCTCTGGCAGGCCCTGCGCCGCCACTTCGACGACGCCGTCCTGATGGGCTCGCCCTCCCAGACCGGCCGCGACCTGTGGACCCGCACCATCCCCGCCCGCGGCCAGCACAGCGAGGGCTTCCCCGTCCTGTCCGAAGAACTGCGCGGCCTGCTGCACGCCACCGCCGGACAGGGCCGCAACGAGCTGATCGCCCCGCCCCGTGTGCCCGAACGCCTGCCCCAACTTGTCGAGTACGACCGCACCTTCGCCTACGCCAAGCACACCTGGAAATCCCCCATCGGCACCCCCCGCCGCATCACCGGCCACCAGTTCAGCGCCTGGTCCGAGAAGGAACAGGCCCGCGCCCTGTACGGGTGCGGGCACTGGCACATCCGCGTCACCGTCCCCAATACCTGGGACCACGTCGGCCTGCTGCCCGCCCCTGCCCCCGGCGACCGTGCCTGGCACTACCCGGCCACCCCCGGTGCCACCTTCACCACCTGGGCCGGCGGGCCGGAAGTCCACACCGCCCTGACCAACCCGCTCACCCCGTGGAAGATCCAGGTTCTCGACGGCATCCTGTGGGAGGACGGCAAACCACTGGACGACTGGGCTAAGAAACTCAAGGAAGCCTGGGCCACCCTCACCGCCCAGGCTCACTTCCAGCAAGACCCGCCTCAGGCCCGCGCCGCGCACCTCGCCGCCCGCGCCGTGCGCTCCATCCTCCTGTATGGCATCGGCTCCTTCGCCCAACGCCCCCGCATGGTCACCGGCACCACCCCCCGTACCCAGGAGCGGGACGTTCCCGCGGACGCCGAAATCATCGGCCTTAACGACGAGTTGATCACCTGGCAGCGGCCCACCGGCTTCAGCCGCGACCCCAACGCCCACCCCGAATGGGCCGCCGCCATCTGGTCCGGCGCCCGCGCCGCCCTGCTCACCCAGCGCCACCGCGCCGACGACACCCACGCCGGCGCCCTGCACGCCGCCCCCGGCACCGTCATCGCCTTCCGCACCGACGCCCTCTACCTCACCCAGCCCCAGGCCTGGCCCTATCACCAACAGCCCGGCGACTACCTCAAAAAGGGCTACCTCACCGGCCCGCTGGCCGCACCCACCAGCGAAGAAGAACTCCTGGCCCTGCGCGACGCCGGACGCACCGCCCTCACCACCCCGGCGGCGAGTGTCTGATGCCTCCACGCCGCCGACCGGCCGCCCCGGCACCCCAGTTGAACGAGGCCGCCCAACTCGCCGACCAACTCCAGCAAGCCGGCTGCACTAAACGTGACATCGCCGGCATCATCGACCGCGACCCCTCCCTGGTCTCCCAGTTCTACACAAAGAACAAAGGCGCCGCCTTCGTCCCCGCCCTGCGCCAGGTCCTCGCCGCCATCACTACCGCCGGCATCACCGACCTGACCGAACTCGCCGCCCTCGCCGCCCGTCACACCACCCGCCGCACCACCATCAAAGGCACCCGGGCCCGCGTGCGCACCAAGGCCGTCCTGATCACCCCCACCGGTACCGGCACCGGCCGTGTTGCCGCCCAGGCCATCGCCTCCGGCTCCGCCCGCCTGCGCCCCCTCATCGCGGAAGCTGCCCGCCGCGGCCTCAGACTCGCCTTCACCGTCCGCGTCCACAAGTCCGGCTACGTCCTGCCCTCCGGCAGCCGCACCGACTCACCCGGCATCCGCCGCGACGTCATCCAGCGCACCGACCACACCGAAGAACGCTCCTACGGCTCGGCCGCCACTGGCGGCTTCGACGCAGCCAGCTTTGCCCGACGCGTCGACGCGGCAGGCGGCGACGTCACGGCCGCCGTACAGCAGTGGTTGATCGAGACCGGCCGTATCCAACCCGACGCCCGTATCGTCCACCTCGAAGTACGCACCTGGCAGCCCCGCTGACACGCGGGCAGGAGAGGCCCGGCAACGCCGTCGAATTGCGGTGTTGTTGTGGGGTCGTGATGGGTCTGTGGGCGGTCGTGTCCGGGTTGGGATTAGGCGCTGCACCTCACTGCTGTGTGGTGCCGTATGTCCAGGTGATCAGCTCACGGACCATCTCGAGCACGACGTGCTGCCGGTGCGCCGGCAGGAACGGCCAGGCCGGCCAGGCCGGCCTGGACAGGACGACGACGAGGACGACGGGCAGTAGGCGCAGTGCCGGCAGCAGGCGCGCGGTCCGCTCTGCAGGGAACACGGTCGACCATCCGTTGGCTGGTGTGTGGGGAGTGCTTCAAGGGCTGAGGCCACGGGCAGACGGGCCGACTGTGACCGCGATCGGTAGGACACTGTGGTGCGCGGGGGCCGGACGTGCCGAGCGGCCGGCGGTGCGGGCGGACGTGATGCGGAAGAGGAACTCACCTGACACTCCGGTCGAGTTGTTGTCTCGGATGTCTCCTCCTGCGTCGGATCCGTCCCGCTGCCCCACGCGTTCTCCAACATTTTGGTTCGCGGAGCACATGCGGCGAGCGGCGTGGGGAGAGTCCCGCAGACGCACATACGACAGGTCACGGCCCGTCGCCAGGCGGACCGGACGGCAAGCAAAAGGCAAGGGCGGGCATGTCACCTGACGGCACCGACGGGCGCGACGACACCGTGCGCCCTCGGCGACCGCCGCGCCCCGCCAGCCAGGGCAGCGGGCCTCGTCTGCCCGGACAGCCTCCGAAGGCCCCGGAGCAGTGCGGTGACACGACCGACTCACAGGCCGACGGACGGCTCTTACGTGATCGGCAGATCGTCGACACACTGGCCCGGGCCCCGGTACGACCGGTCTGTCGATGAACTGGTCCGTTACGCGCTCGCGGTGCTGAACGGATGGATGCGCCTGGGCAGCATTTTCGAACGCGTCACCCACCGGGGCTTCGGTGGCCTTCCCCACGACACCCAGGACCTCAAAGAGTTGGGGCGTGACGGCGACCTGCGCCAGGAGCCGGCCATGATGACCGCGGCCCGGGCCCTGCCGCGATTGCGGCAGCGCGCCCTGGTCGAGCGGCTGGACAGCCAGGAACGGCGCCTCAAGGCCGTTGGGCTGCAGCGCACCAGCCACGACCTCCCGCACCATGACGCACGCCTGGCCGAGGTACTCGGGAACATGTGGGTGGCCGCGGTCCTTGAAGAGATCCAGGATCCGCGCACCCGGGCGGCAGCAGCCCTGACGTACGACGGATACTCGCAAGAAGAGATCCGACACATCCTGGACGCACCCTCGGCTCGAGCCATCGAAGGGCTGCCTCAGTGCCGTCACGATCTACCGGTACTTCGACAGCAAGGAAATGCTCGTCCTTGAAGGGTTCCAGGAGAAGTACGGGCCCTGCCTGAGCACGTTGCGTGCACAGACCGCGGAAGAGGACGTCCCGACCGTCCTCAGCCGGGCCGTCTGCGCGCGCCTCACGATGACAGCCGAGGACCGCGAGCGCGTGCTCATGGCCGGAGACGTGATCGACGAAGCGCCCGCTGCCCGCGCCCGCCTGTGGGACATCCTCGCCGAACACTGCAGCGCGACCGCACATGCGATCGCGGAACGCAGCGGAGCCGCACCCGACGACATGGCCGTGCAACTCTCCGCGCGCATCGCGGTACTCATCGCCGAGACAGCCGGCGACCGTTTCCGGGCCAACCCCGGCGGTGCCGAACCGCAGGACATCGCCCGAGACCTCATGCGAGTACTGCGGGACGGCAAAGTGGTGCTGCCCGACCCGGACGCGTGACCTCGACGGCGGGAACTGCCGGACCATAGGCACCGTGCCCGGGCTCAAACCGACCCGGCACGGACATGCGGGTGACCAGCGCTGCCGTGTTACGGCTCTGCAGCCACACTGGCCCGGGGCCGGTGACCTCGAAGACCAGTCCCTGGCCGCACTTCAGGGTCTCCGTCAGCCCGTGGGGGCGGGGTTTGCCCGGATGGCCCGGTCGGCGGTTCGCAGGTGCGGGCCGGTCCACGTCGCTGCGGGTTATGCGCAGGGCGGGGTGGCGTCCGTGGTCACCCCGTCGATGAGATCGCGGACGAGTTCCGCGGCCTGGGACCGGGCTTGCTCCGGTGCGTCGCTGTCGGCGATCGCGAGGGACAGTTCTGTGAGCGCGCCGTAGAAGGCCCCGGCTACCAGGTTGGCCGGGTGGGGACGTAGGCGTCCGGCATCGAGCGCGGCATTGACGACGTCGAGGACCAGGGCGCCGAGGTGGAGCTGGTCCAGCTCACGCCAGCGTTGCCAGCCCAGGGCGATGGGCCCCTGCTGGAGCACGATGTGCCGGTAGGCGCCGTCGCTGCAGACGTCGAGGAACGCGCCGACCGCCCGGGAGGCCCGCTCACGCGGATCGTCCACGGGGGCGATCGCCGTCCGGATGTGCTGGGTGGCCTGCCGCTCCAGCTCCTCGAAGACTGCTGCGAAGAGGCCGGGCTTGCCGTCGAAGTGGTGGTAGAGAGCGCCTCGTGTCAGCCCTGCGGTACGCACCAACTCCTCTGCGGAGACGCTGGCGTAGTCCCGCTCGGTGAAGAGCCGCAGTCCCGTCTCGAGCAGGGCGCGGCGCGTGTTCTCCGCGTACTTCTCTCGCAGCGTTTCCATACGCCATGGATATCACATACGTTGTGTATGTCAGATGCGTTCTGTATGAGAGGTGGGCGTGGTGGAGAAGTCCGTGGACGTCGTGATCGTCGGCGCCGGAGTGGCCGGGCTGGTGGCCGCCCGTGACCTCGTACGGAACGGGGCGGATGTGCTCGTCCTGGAGGCACGCGACCGTGTCGGCGGACGCCTCCTGAACGGCGAGCTGCCAGGTGGCGCCCCCATCGAGGTGGGCGGGCAGTGGGTCGGCCCGACCCAGCGTCACGCCATGAAGCTGATCAGGGAACTCGGCCTGCGGACCTACCCCACGTACGGCGACGGTGAGCACATCGCGGAGTTCCGCTCCACCCGCTCCCGGTACAAGGGCCGCATCCCCAAGCTCAACCCGCTCGTCCTCGCCGACATCGGACAGGCCCAGTACCGACTGGACCGGACAGCCCGGCAGGTCGCGGCGGCCGAGCCGTGGCTGGCGTCCCGGGCCGAGAAGCTCGACCGGCAGACCTTCGACACCTGGCTGCGCAGGACCGCGCACACCGAAGGCGGCCGGGACTTCTTCCGGCTGGTCACCGAGGCGGTCTTCGCCGCCGAGCCGGAAGACGTGTCCGCGCTATGGGCCGCGTTCTACATCGGCGCCGCCGGAGGCGTCGACCAGATGATCAACGTCGAGGGCGCAGCCCAGCAGGACCGCGTCGTCGGCGGAACGCAGCGCATTGCGCTCGAACTGGCGGAGAAGCTCGGGGGCCGGATCGTCCTGGAGGCGCCCGTCACCGACATCGACTGGCGGCCCACAGCGACCTCCGGCGTCCGCATCACCACTCGCAGCGGCCTGACCGTCCGCGCCCGGCGGGCCGTAGTCGCCGTCCCGCCGCCGCTGGCCGCCCGTATCCGCTACACCCCGGGTCTGCCCGGCGACCGGGACCAGCTCGTCCAGCGGATGCCGATGGGCCGCGTCATCAAGATCAACATCGCCTACGGCGAGCCGTTCTGGCGCCACGCCGGCCTCAGCGGCCAGGCCAACAGCACCCACCGTCCCTTCGGCACCGTCCTCGACAACACACCTCATGACGGGTCGTGCGGCGTGCTCGTCGGCTTCCTCGAAGGACGCCACGCCGACACCGGCTCCCGCATGGACCCCGACGAGCGCCGCGCCATGGTGCTCAACGATCTCGCCGGTTACT